>NZ_WWCM01000009.1 GCF_009857915.1 Duganella qianjiadongensis | reverse complement strand
TGGCATACAGCGGCAGGATCATGAACGGCAGATAGGCGTACACCATGCCGATGATGAGCGAGAACTGGGTGTTCATCAGGTGCAGCGGTTCGCTGATCACGCCCATGCTCATCAGGATGTGATTGAGTATGCCGTTGTTGGCAAGGATGCCCTTCCATGCATAGATACGCAGCAGGAAGGACGTCCAGAACGGCAGCATCACCATCATCATCAGTACGGGCCGCACGGTGCTGCGCGAGCGCGCCATGAAGTAGGCGAACGGGTAGCCTATGATCAGGCACAGTACCGTAGTAATCGCGGCGAACTTGATGGAACTGAGATAAGTCAGCACATACAGGTCATCCTGCGCGATGAACAGGTAATTGGCGATCTTGATCTTCAGGGTGATCACGCCATCCACCAGCGTCATCAGCGTACCGAAGGGATTGCCGCCCGCATCGGCCTCGGTGAAGCTGATGCGCATCACGATCAGGAAGGGCACCAGGAAGGCGAAGGTCAGCCACAGGAAAGGCACGGCAATCACCGCCGTACTTCCGGTGAGCCAGCGCAGTGTCACTAGCTGTTTGAGGAAATTCATGGCTGCACTCCGCCTTAGCTGGTCAGCACGACAACGTCGGCGCCATCCCACCACGCAAACACGCGCTGGTCGCGTTCCAGCACCGCGTCTTCATGGCGCGCCGCATTGGTACGCGACACCTTGAGCAGTTTGCCGCTGTCGAGGCGCAGGTGGTAATGGGTTTCGTTGCCGAAGTAGGCCAGCGCCGTAATCACGCCCTGCACGCAGTTATAGCCATGTTCGACCGCGTGCGCGCGCTGCTCCTGCGTAGGCGCCTGCTGCTGCAGACTGATTTTCTCCGGACGCACCGCCACCGAGACGGGCATGCCCAGCGTACCGGTAATGCCGTGGGTGATGTAGTGCTGGCCTTCCGGCGTATCGATGATGACGTGGTCCGGCTGGTCGGCGCTGACGCTGCCTTCGAACATATTCACGCTGCCGATAAAGTCGGCCACAAAGCGGCAGTTCGGGGTTTCGTAGATTTCGCCAGGCGCGCCCACTTGCAGGATACGGCCTTCGCTCATCACGGCAATACGGGTGGCCATGCTCATGGCTTCATCCTGATCGTGCGTCACCATCACGCAGGTCACGCCCACTTCTTCGATGATGCCCACCAGTTCCATCTGGGTCTGTTCGCGCAGCTTCTTGTCGAGCGCGCCGAGCGGCTCGTCCAGCAGCAGCAACTGCGGGCGCTTGGCCAGACTGCGCGCCAGCGCCACGCGCTGCTGCTGGCCACCGGATAGCTGGTGCGGTTTGCGCTTGGCATAGGTGGACAGCTGTACCAGTTTCAGCATCTGCTCCACGCGGGCAGCGATTTCGTCTTTCGGCAGGCCGTCGCGGCGCAGGCCGAAGGCGATGTTGTCCCATACCGACAGGTGGGGGAACAGCGCATACGACTGAAACATCATATTGATCGGGCGCTGATAAGGCGGCACGGCGATGATGTCCTGGCCCGCCAGCTGGATCTGGCCCGAAGTGGGCGTCTCGAAGCCGGCCAGCATGCGCAGCAGCGTCGATTTGCCGCAACCGGAGCTGCCCAGCAGAGCAAAAATCTCGCCCTTGTTGATTTCGACCGATACATCATTCACGGCGCGCACGCCGTCAAAATCCTTGACGAGATCGCGGATCAGCAGAAATGGTTGGCCCGCACCGGCAGCAGCTCGCTCTTTGCTCATATAATTTAAATGGAAATGATATGTTTAACACATTAAAAAAGGTGCAAAAAGGCGGCCATCCGCAGGCCGCCTTTTCAATACAGAACCCATGATTATATAGCCACTCCGCGGCCCCAATGTAGTCGCGGGGCCGATGTGCAACAGTATCAGACATGTAACAGCAGGTGCTCGCGCTCCCACGGGCTGATGACGGTCATGAATTCCTGATGCTCGACCTCCTTGATGGCGCTGTAGACATCGACGAAACGCTCGCCCAGCACGTCACGCAGACGGTCTTCACGGCGCAGCATGGTAAGCGCCTGCGACAGGCTTTGCGGCAGTTCGAATAGATCCGGATAAGCGCTGCTGGTGGTGGCCGGCGTCGGTTCGAGCTGGTCGACCATGCCCAGATAGCCGCAGGCCAGCGTGACGGCCATGGCCAGATAGGGGTTGGCATCGGCGCCGATGATGCGGTTTTCCACCCGCCGCTGCGCCACGCCGGAAATCGGAATGCGGAAACCCACCGTGCGGTTATCCATGCCCCACTGGATATTGATAGGTGTAGAAGTGTGGCGCACGATGCGGCGGTAGGAGTTCACATAGGGCGCAAGGATGGCCATGCCGGCCGGCGTGTAGCGCTGCAGGCCGCCGATGTAGTGGCGGAACTGGGCAGATGGCGCACCGTCGTCCGTGCTGAAGATATTCTGCCCCGTGCTGGCATCGCTCACGCTCTGGTGCACATGCATGGCCGATCCCGGCTCGTTGGCCATGGGTTTGGCCATGAATGTGGCATACATGCCATGCTTGAGCGCCGCTTCGCGCAGGGTGCGCTTGAAGTAGAACACATTGTCGGCCAGTGCCAGCGGATCGCCATGCTGGAAGTTCAGTCCCATCTGGCCCGCACCCGTTTCGTGAATCAGCGTATCCACGTCGAGGTTCATCAGCGCGCAGTAATCGTAGATATCCTCGAACAGAGGATCGAATTCGTTGACGGCATCGATGCTGTAAACCTGCCGGCTCGTCTCGGCACGGCCGCTGCGGCCTACCGGCGCCTTGAGCGGCAGATCGGGATCGACGCTTTTTTCGGTCAGATAGAATTCCAGCTCCGGCCCCACCACAGGGCGCCAGCCACGCTCGGCATACAGCTTGAGCACGCGGCGCAGCACGGATCTGGGCGCAAAATCCACCAGCGTGCCATCGGCAAAATAGCAGTCGTGTATCACCTGCGCAGTCGGATCTATCGCCCACGGCACGCGGGTAATGCTGCCCGGGTCGGCTCGCAGGATCATGTCGCGGTCGGTGGAAGAAATGGCGCGGTTATAGGCCACATCGTCGGTGGGGTAGTTGCCCGTCACCGTCATGCCCAGCACAGCCTCGGGAATGCGCATGCCGCGTTCCTTGCTGAATTTGGCGCGCGGTAGTATCTTCCCGCGCGCCACGCCCGTCAGGTCAGGCACCAGACATTCGATTTCAGTGACGCGGTGCTCGTTGAGCCACTGCTCCATATCGGCATCGGAAAAATTCTCGCGGATAGACATGCTTAAGCTCTCATTGTGAATACGCGCGATATCGCAGCCTTAATTTACCATATCTACAACTTTTCTTCCGCTGCCTCCACCCGGGTTTGCACCAGTATTTTCTTGATTTCGGGGACGCAGGAACCGCAGTTGCCACCGGCTTTCAGGCAGGCTGTCACTTCCTGCACGGTTTTCAGATCCTTCTCGACGATGGACTGGCAGATGGTGTTGCGCCCCACGCCGAAACACGAGCAAACAGTAGGGCCGGCGTCCGCCCCCTTCTCCACCGGCATGCCTACCAGCAGACCGACGCGATCGATCTCGCTCAGCACCTCCTTGCTGAACAGGCTGGCCAGCCAGGCACGCGAAGGCATGTCCTGCCGTGGCGAGAGGAAGATGCACTGCTCGATGCGGTCATCGACGATGTGCACGGCACGGTACACCCCGGCTGTACGGTCTTCGTATTCCAGCCAGTCGGCCTCGCCATCATGCACACCCAGCAGAGCGCGCGCCCAGCCGCTGTAATCCTTAATGACATTGCGCCCTGCCAGTTCATAGCGGTTGAAGCTGCGCCCCTGTATGCGGGTCCAGTGCGCCACGCTGTCGAGCGCCTTGCTGCTGCGGCTCAGGATGAAGCCATGCCAGTTGACGCGGAACTGTTCGATGCGCACCGGCGTGTGTTTGAATTCCGGCTCGCCCGAAACGGGGTCCACTTCCGGATTGACCAGCGCGCCCACGCGCGCGTCGGAAGCGGTCTGGTTATTCCAGTGGATGGGAATGAACACACTACCACGTGGTATGCCGCCGCCATGCTGCACCCGCGCCACCATGGCGCCCCATGCGGAACTGATGCGGGCCAGCTCGCCTTCGCGCACGCCATGCAGCAGCGCGTCCTGCGGGTGGATATCGACAAACGATTCCGCCGTGTGATCGGCCAGCGTGGGCGCTTTGCCGGTACGCGTCATGGTGTGCCACTGGTCGCGTACGCGGCCAGTGTTGAGCACCAGCGGGAAATCTGCGCTGACCGCATTCACGGGCGCTCTTGCCGCCGTCGGCACGAAGCGCGCCTTGCCATCGGCATGGGCAAACTGGCGATCCGCAAACAGGCGCTCTTCAACTTCCAGCTGGCCACTAGCCAGCCGCCGCACCGGCCACTGGGTCGGTTCCAGATCATCATATTCGCGCGCGTTCAGGCCGGCCAGACCGGAAATATCGAACATGCGCGGCACATCGGCCGGCGTGTTACGGAAGCCGCTCAGGCGCGCATGTTCGGCGAACACGCCGTGAGCGCTGCGGAAGTCGAACCCGCTGTAGCCCATGCGCTGGGCAAACAGGGAGAGGATTTTCCAGTCCGGCAGCGCTTCGCCCGGCGCAGGCAGGAAGGCGCGCTGACGCGAAATGCGGCGCTCGGAATTGGTCACCGTGCCATCCTTCTCGCCCCAGCCCAGCGCTGGCAGCAGCACGTGGGCATAGTCATTGGTATCGGTGTTCTGCATGATATCGCTAGCCACCACCAGCTCGCAGCGCGACAGGGCACGCCGCACCTGATCCGCGTCCGGCATGCTGACCACAGGGTTGGTGGCGATCACCCACACTGCCTTGACGCTGCCCTGTTCGATCGCCTTGAACAGGTCGACGGCTTTCAGCCCGCCCTGATCGGCCATCACCGGCGCATCCCAGAAGGTCTGCACCACGTGGCGGTGCTCGGGGTTTTCCAGATCCATGTGGGCGGCCAGCATATTCGCCAGCCCGCCCACTTCGCGCCCGCCCATGGCATTGGGCTGGCCGGTAATCGAGAACGGCCCCATGCCGGGCTGGCCTATGCGCCCGCCTATCAGGTGGCAGTTGATGATGGCGTTGACCTTGTCGGTACCGGCCGAGGACTGGTTCACGCCCATGGAATAGGCGGTAATGGTCTTGCCGGTCGCGGCAAACAGTTCGTAAAACTCCAGCAGCAGCGCCGGATCGATGCGGCAGATACGCGCCACGGCAGCAGGATCGGCGCAATCGATGTTGGCGGTTTCCAGTGCCGCCGTCAGCCCATTGGTATGCTGCTCGACGAAAGCCGGGTCCATCGCGCCGATGCGGGCCAGATAGCTGAGCAGGCCGTTGAATAGCCACACATCGGTGCCAGCCTTGACGGGCAGATGCAGATCGGCCAGTTCGCAAGTGGCCGTGCGGCGCGGATCGATCACCACCAGCTTCATGTCCGGCCGCTGCTCCTTGGCCTTGAGTATGCGCTGGAACAGGATGGGATGGCACCACGCCGTATTCGAGCCCACCAGCACCACCAGATCGGCCAGTTCCAGATCGTCGTAGCAGAGCGGCACCAGATCTTCGCCGAAAGCGCGCTTGTAGCCCGCCACGGCGGACGACATGCACAAACGCGAATTGGTGTCGATATTGGCGCTGCCTACATAGCCCTTCATCAGCTTGTTGGCGACATAGTAGTCTTCCGTCAGCAGCTGGCCCGATACATACAGCGCCACGGCTTGCGGCCCGTGCTCGGCGATGATGCTGCGCCACCGATCCGCCACCTGATCGAGCGCGGCATCCCAGGACACGCGGCGCAGGCCGTCCTCGCCGCGCACTTGCGGATACAGCAGCCGCCCTTCCAGCCCCAGCGTCTCGCCCAGTGCCGAACCTTTCACGCACAGGCGGCCACGATTAGCCGGATGCAGCGTATCGCCGCTGATGGTGGCCGTGCCATCGCCTTTCGGTGTGGCCTGCACGCCGCAGCCAACGCCGCAATAGGCACAGGTGGTTCGGATCGCCAGATGGTCGGAAGAGAGGTTCACTTTAAACTCGCAATGTCTAGTTCAGGCGGCGCGGGCGCACAGCGCCTCGCCAAACAGCAGGGTAGGACGCATGGCGGCGATGTCGGCACCACTCTGTATCAGCTTGAAGTACCACGGGCCATCCTTGACGTCGCCATACAGCACGGCCCCCATCAGACGCCCTCCCTTGAGCACCAGCCGCTTGTACACGCCACGGCGGGCATCGCGCAGCACCAGGTCTTCGCTGCCTTCGCCACCGATAAAATCGCCCACGGAATACAGCTCCACGCCCGTCACTTTCAGGCGGGTGGGCGAGGTCTGCTGCACGTAGCGGCGCACACCGGCACCGGCAAGATGGGCGCCGCACACACGCGCCTGATCCCAGATCGGTGCCACCAGACCGAAGGTGGCGCTGCGGTGCTGCACGCATTCGCCCACGGCATACACGCGCGGATCGTAAGTCTGCAGGGTGTCGTCCACCACGATGGCGCGGTCGCAATGCAGGCCGGCAGCTTTGGCCAGCTCGATATTCGGCCGCACGCCCGCCGTCATCACCACCAGATCAGCGGGAATCACGCTGCCATCCTTGAAGCGCACCCCCGTCACGCGGTCCGGCCCGAGGATTTCTTCGGTCTGGGCGTTCATCAGGAACTTCAGGCCCTTGGCTTCCAGTGCCTTCTGCAGCAACTGGGCTGCAGGCTTGTCGAGCTGCTGGTTCATCAGCGCGTCCGACACATGCACCACCGTGACGGACATGCCCTGACGCTGCAGCCCATTAGCCGCCTCCAGCCCCAGCAAGCCGCCACCGATGATCACAGCATGGCGGTGATTGCGCGCCATGGCCAGCATGCTTTCCACATCCTGAATATCGCGGAAGGCCAGCACGCCCTTGAGCTGATGCCCCGGCACGGGAATGATAAAGGGTTTGGAGCCGGTAGCAATCAGCAGGCGGTCGTAGCGCACGCTCAGGCCGGAACGTGCCCGCACCACGCGGTTGCGCCGGTCGATATGCTCGACCGGATCGCCGGCGTGCAGGGTAATCCCGTTCTGCACATACCATTCGCGGCTGTTGATCATGATGTCGTCCATCTGCTTTTCACCGGCCAGCACCGGCGACAGCATGATGCGGTTGTAATTCCCGTGCGGCTCGGCGCCGAACACGGTAATGTCGTACATCTCGGGCGCCAGCTTGAGCAGTTCCTCGACAGTGCGCATCCCTGCCATGCCGTTCCCTATTACCACCAGCGCGGGCTTGTTCATAGCCCCACCCACACTTTGCCGTCTTCGATACGGGCCGGATAGGTGTTGACCGAATGTTCGGGCGCTTCCAGACATTCGCCCGTCTGCAGATCGAAATGCTGCTTGTAGATGGGCGAAGCCACCACGATGCGCTCGCCCACACTGCCCACCAGCCCGCGCGACAGCACGGCCGCCTGCGAATTAGGGTCGTAGTTATCGATGGCGAACACGCGCGCTTCGCCTGCCTGCACGTGGAACACGGCGATCTGGCGCTGGTTCAGCAAAGCGCACACGCCGGTATTCGGCACGATGTCGTCCAGCTGGCAGACGCTAATCCAGTTATCCGTTTGAATATCGCGATGCATAAGGTTCTCCTCAGGCTGCGTTGACTGCAATCGGAATCACGCGTTGGCGCTCTTCCACCGTGGCGGGCCGGATCTGGCCACGCTCTTCCATGAACAAGACGTTGGCATCGCCCTGCTCGCTGTTGACGAAGTGGCGGAAACGCTTGCGGGTTTCCGGATTCTCCACCGCTTCCTTCCATTCGCAGGCGTAAGTATCGACCACGTGCTGCATGTCCGCTTCCAGCTCGGCGCCTATGCCCAGCTTGTCGCTGACCACTACCTGCTTCAGATAATCGAGGCCGCCTTCGAGGTTCTCGCGCCATACGCTGGTGCGTTGCAGACGGTCTGCCGTGCGTGCATAGAACATCAGGAAACGGTCGATGTAGCGCACCAGCGTGGCTTTATCGAGTTCGGTCGCCAGCAGTTCGGCGTGACGCGGCTTCATACCGCCATTACCGCAAACGTAGAGGTTCCAGCCTTTTTCGGTGGCGATCACGCCCACATCCTTGCCCTGCGCTTCGGCGCACTCGCGGGTGCAGCCCGATACGCCGAACTTGATCTTGTGCGGCGTACGCAGACCCTTGTAGCGGTTTTCCAGTTCGATCGCCAGACCGATGGAATCATCCACACCGTAACGGCACCAGGTCGAGCCGACGCAGGATTTCACCGTACGTAGCGATTTGCCGTAAGCGTGGCCGGATTCGAAACCGGCGGCGATCAGCTCTTCCCAGATCAGCGGCAGCTGTTCCAGCCGCGCGCCAAACAGATCGACCCGCGCACCGCCCGTGATCTTGGTGTAGAGCTGGTACTTCTTGGCCACCATGCCGACTGCGATCAGGCCGTCGGCCGTGACTTCGCCACCGGGCATGCGCGGCACCACGGAGTAGGTGCCATCCTTCTGGATATTGCCGAGGAAGTAGTCGTTGGTATCCTGCAGACTGGCGTGCTCCTTCTTCAGCACGAAGTCGTTCCACACGGTGGCCAGCATATTCGCGGCCAGCGGTTTGCAGATGTCGCAGCCCAGGCCTTTGCCATGCTTGTCCAGCAGATCGGCAAAGGTTTTGATCTGGCCGACTTTAATCAGGTGGAACAGTTCCTGACGCGAATGGGCAAAGTGTTCGCACACATGGTTGTTGACTTCCATGCCTTGCTTCTTCATCTCGGCCTTCATCACCTGCGTTACCAGCGGTACGCAGCCACCGCAGGAAGTGCCGGCGCCGGTGCAGCTTTTCAGATCGCCCACATTGGTCACGCCGCCCGCTACAGCCTTGCACAGCGCGCCTTTGCTGACGTCGTTGCAGGAGCAGATCTGGGCCGATTCCGGCAGCGCATCCACACCCAGCGCCGGTTTGGCCGCACCATCGGACTGCGGCAGAATCAGGAATTCTGGCGATTCCGGCAGCTCTATCTTGTTGAGCATCATTTGCAGCAGCGTGCCGTATTCGCTGGCATCGCCCACCATTACGCCGCCGAGCAGGTATTTGCCGCAGTCGGACACTACGATCTTCTTGTAGATCTGTTTGCGCTCGTCGGTGAACTGGTAGGAACGGCTGCCTGCCACCTTGCCGTGCGGGTCGCCGATGCTGGCCACGTCCACGCCCATCAGTTTGAGCTTGGTGCTCATATCGGCACCGGAAAATTCGGCAGCTTCGCCGAGGATGTGTTTGGCCGCCACGCGCGCCATTTCATAGCCGGGGGCTACCAGGCCGAAGGTCAGGCCGCCCCACAGCGCGCACTCGCCGATCGCATACACATTCGGGTCGGAGGTGACGCAGTTGTTGTTGATTTCGATGCCGCCGCGCGGGCCTATGGTCAGGCCGCTCTCGCGTGCCAGCATGTCGCGCGGACGTATGCCGGCCGAGAACACGATCATATCGGTATCCAGATGGCTGCCGTCGGCGAATTCCATGCGATGGGTTCCATCCACGCCATCCACAATCGCCGTGGTGTTCTTGCCGGTATGGACCGTCACGCCCAGCTCTTCGATCTTCCGGCGCAGCACGCGGCCACCGCCATCATCCACCTGCACTGCCATCAGGCGTGGCGAGAACTCCACTACATGGGTTTCCAGCTGCATGTCGCGCAGCGCCTTGGCGCATTCCAGCCCCAGCAGGCCGCCGCCGATCACCACGCCGGTCTTGGCGCGCTGGCCGCATTCGAGCATGGCTTCCAGATCTTCGATGGTGCGGTAGACGAAGCAGTCCTTGCGCTCCTTGCCCGGCAACGGCGGCACGAAAGGATAGGAACCGGTAGCGATCACCAGCTTGTCGTAGTCCAGCACATTGCCGTCTGCCGTCGTGACGTTCTGGTTGACCAGATCGATCTGGGTAGCGCGGGTGTTCAGACGCAGCGCCATGTTGTCGCGTTCGAAGAAGCCCGGCTTCACCAGCGACAGGTCCTGCGCCGATTTCCCCGAGAAGAATTCCGACAGGTGCACGCGGTCATAGGCCGGACGCGGCTCTTCGCACAGCACCGTCACTTGCAGATTGCCGATGTCGCTCTGTGCCAGCGTTTCCAGAAACTTGTGGCCCACCATGCCGTGACCGATAACGATGATTTTCATGATTCCCGTTCCTCTAATGTGTTTCAGGCTGCCAGCTTGGCGGCGACGATGGATGCTTCTTCCGTGCTTGCGCTGAAGCGCGCGGCCAGTGCGCACACGGCCGATGCGGCAACCAGCATGCCCAGCACCGTCAGGGTCTGCTGGGTATTGCCCAGACCTTTCATCAGGAAGCCTGCCGCCACCGCGCCCACATTGCCGCCAGCGCCGATGATGCCGGCCACGCCGCCGAGAGCGCGCTTGTCGACGAAAGGCACGATGGCGTAGGTAGCGCCGCAAGCCATGTGGGTGAACAGGCCGAATACCAGCATGGCGGCAATTGCCAGCGTTACTTCTCCAGCATGAGAAAACATCAGCAGGCCTGCGCCTTCGCCCAGCATCAGCACGAACAGCAGGGTGATGCGCTTGTTCAGCGAGCCATTGGCGGCCAGCTTGTCCGACGCCCAGCCGCCGAGCGCACGGCCGAACAGCGCCAGCAGACCGAAACTGCCGGCTGCCATGCCAGCTTGCGCCAGCGACAGCTTGAAGTGATCGACGTAGTAGATAGCGGCGATGTTGTGGATGAATATCTCGATGCCGAAGCAGGCACCGTAGGTGATGAACAGCAGCCAGACGCGGTGATTGCCGGCAGCACGCTTGAAGCTATCCCAGGCACCGCCTTTGGCATCGCCGTATTTGCCGCCTTCGATGGCGATGCCGGCAGCGCGCAGTTCCAGATAGTTCCCTTGCGGGCAATCCTGCGTATAGCGGTAGTACACGCCCGCCATGATGATCATCAGTACACCCGGTACGATCAGGGCCGCGCGCCAGCCCAGCGTTTCGCTCACGCCCAGCATGATCATGGCAGCCATCAGCAGCGGCATCACGGCTTGCGCTACACCGCCGCCTGCATTGCCCCAGCCGGCAGCCGCCGCGTTGGCCGTGCCCACTACTTTAGGACCGAACATCACCGAGGTGTGGTACTGGGTGATGACGAAGCTGGCACCGGCCGCGCCGATACCGAGACGGAAGAACAAAAAGCTCTCGTAGCTCTGGGCGAAGGCCACGCCGATTACAGGGATGGCGCCGACCAGCAGCAGGCCGGTATAGGTCAGACGCGGGCCGAAGTGGTCGCACAAGGGGCCGACGATCAGACGCACGAGGATGGTAATAGCCACGGCAGCGATATTGATGTTGGCAATCTGGGCCACGCTCAGACCGAATTCGCCTTTAATGACCGGCATCAGCGGTGCGCAGGCAAACCACGCGAAGAAGCAGACGAAGAATGCCATCCACGTCAGATGGAACGCCCGCATCGAAGGCGACGACATGGTGAAGAGTTGGATGCTGTGAGCTTTGCTGGCCATTTTCTATCCCGTTCAGAAAACAAAAAGGCGCCCGCGCAACCACGGTCACCAAGACCGGGTTGGGCGGACGCCGTTGTCCTGCCAGCCCGTCTTTAGGCCAGCGTTGTATTCGGGGGGATCGCCGTTGATCCCTTACCCTGAGTATTGCAAGAGCCGTGCCACCTTCGCAGAACCACGGTCTCAGAGGGAAGTCAGGCGCTGCGGCCTGATTCAGCCCTGCCACTGCACCGCAACTGCTAGCTGGCGGTGCAGGCGCGCACTTTATCGGTGCATTACCGCGGTGCAGGCAGGCGCCTGTACCAGTTCCTGCCATGCCTCGGCACAGCGCACCACATCGCCGATGACGATGATGCTGGGACTACCCAGGCCACTATCGCGCAGCGCCTGCGGCAGCTGGCCCAGCGTGGTCACAATCTGGCGCTGCTGCGCGCGCGTGGCCGACTGCACCACTGCGACAGGAAGCGAGAGCGCCGCACCGCCGGCCAGCAGGCCTGCCTGTATCGACTCCACCCGCGCCACGCCCATATAGATCACCAGCGTCAAACCGCTTTGAGCCAGCGCCGCCCAGTTGGGTTCGGACTGTTCATCCTTGCCATGGCCGGTAACGAAAATCGCGCCCTGGCTCCAGTCACGGTGGGTCAGCGGCACGCCTATGCTGGCCGGTGCTGCCACACCGCTGCTAATGCCGGGCACTACTTCGACCTGTATGCCATGCGCCTGCAGGGTGGCGCGCTCCTCGCCGCCACGCCCGAACAGATACGGGTCGCCCCCCTTCAGGCGCACGACCTGCTGGCCGGCGCGCGCTTCGGCCACCATCAGCCGTTCGATGAATTCCTGCGGCGTGGAAGCACAGCCGCCGCGCTTACCCACCTGTATCACCCGCGCCGTGGCCGGTGCGTAATCCATGATGGCCGGATTGACCAGATCATCGATCAGCACCACATCGGCCTGCTGTATGGCGCGCACCGCCTTGATGGTCAGCAGCTCCGGATCGCCCGGCCCTGCGCCTACCAGTGTCACTTTGCCCATGCTGCTCTCCCTATTCTGCTGCGGCCAGCGCCGTCGCGATCATCTGGTCGATTTCGCCCGAGATGTTGGACATCACGCCCGCCACCACGGAAAACTCCACCCCTGCCCGCCCGGCCCTTGCTGCCACGATGCGGGCATTGAAAGCCACCATGCGCGCTTCGCGGTTGATCGTTTCGATATCGCTGATCACGCTGCGCAGCTGGCGCTTCATCTGGCGCGCGTGCAGGCGCGACTGCTCCTCGTAGATGCCAGTGATGTGGTTCAGCACCGCCAGCGTGGGCGTGGTCTGCTGCACCAGTTCGGCCTGCAGGGCCTGCGCCTCGACCGCGCCGGCTTCGATGGCGCGCAAGGTGCGCTCGGCCAGATCGGCAAAGTCGCGGATCTTGCGGTCGCCTTCGTCCTGACCGAAATAGGCCTTATACAGCTCGGGACAGAATACGCCCGGCAGTCCATCGGCCTCCTCCAGCAAGGCAAAGTGGGCTTTACGGAACAGGCCCAGTGCTTCGCGTGCCACGGCCAGACTGGCCTCTTCCCCCTGCAATGCCAGCAGCGCATACAGCACGATACGCTGCGAAGTAAAGCGGCGGCGGCCGGACAGGTTGATCATCGCACCAAATACTTCTCCCGACAGCGGCCGCGCTGATTTAGCTGCCAGCGCTGCAGCATAATCCGGCGCGCCCATTATGCTGCCTCTTTGGCAGGGTGGGCCTGTTTGCGATACAGGAATTCCAGTACCGCGCTGCGGTATTCGGCATAGCGCGCATCCTGCGCCAGCGCCACGCGGTCGCGCGGATGCGCCAGCTGCACATCGACGATTTCGCCGATGGTGGCAGCCGGGCCATTGGTCAGCATGACGATGCGGTCCGACAGCAGCACGGCTTCGTCCACATCGTGCGTTACCATCACCACGGTGGACTGGGTGGCGGCCACAATCTTCAGCAGCTCATCCTGCAGGTGGGCGCGGGTCAGCGCATCGAGTGCGCCGAACGGTTCGTCCATCAGCAATACTTTCGGCTCCATCGCCAGCGCACGGGCTATGCCCACGCGCTGCTTCATGCCGCCGGAAATCTCGTGCGGGCGTTTGCTTTCGGCCGCCGTCAGCCCCACCAGCGCCAGCGCACGCATGGTGCGTTCGCGCAGCTGGGCCGGGGTTTCCGTCTTGCCGAACACGCGCTCCACGCCGAGATGGATGTTTTCATAGCAGGTCAGCCACGGCAGCAGCGAGTGGTTCTGGAACACTACGGCACGCTCGGGCGAGGGACCGGCGATCTCGCGATTAGCGCACAGCAGCACGCCTTCCGTGGGGCGGGTCAGACCGGCGATCAGATTGAGCAGGGTGGATTTGCCGCAGCCCGAGTGGCCGATCAGCGTAATGAACTCGCCCTTGCGTACTTTCAGGTTAATCTCGCGCAGGGCATGGAATACCCCCTTCTTGGTGTGGAACACCATCTCCACGCCTTCGATATCGATGAATTTTGCGTCGTCCATGATGTCCGCCTTTCCTTAGTTGGCTACCTGTTCGTAGCTGAATGCGCGTGCCAGTGCGACCAGTGCCTGCTCCAGCAGCAAGCCCACCACGCCGATCGCCACAATCGCGATGATGATGTGCGGTACATTCAGGTTATTCCACTCGTCCCATACCCAGAAGCCGATACCTACGCCGCCGGTCAGCATTTCCGCCGCCACGATCACCAGCCATGCAGTGCCGATGGACAGGCGCACGCCGGTGAGGATGTATGGCAGGGCCGATGGCAGCAGTATCTTGGTCAGCACCTTCCACTCGGACAGATTGAGCACGCGCGCCACGTTCATATAGTCTTGCGGCACGCGCTGCACGCCCACGGCAGTGTTGATAATCATCGGCCAGATCGAGCAGATGAAGATCGACCAGATGGCCGCCGGATTGGCCGACTTGAACACCAGCAGGCCGATAGGCAGCCAGGCCAGCGGCGAGACAGGCTTGAGCAGGCTGATCATCGGGCCTACCATGCTGCCGACGAAAGGCACACGTCCGATCAGAAAGCCCAGCGGTATGCCCACCAGCGCGGCCAGACCGAAGCCCACCGCCACGCGCTGCAGCGAGGCGAGGATATTCCAGCCTATGCCCTGATCGTTCGGGCTGTTGCGGTAGAACGGGTCGGAGAACAGCGTCACCGCTTCGTGCCAGGTCGCCAGCGGCGTAGGGAAGCTGGTGTTCTTGATGGTGATGATCTGCCAGACCAGCACCAGCAAGGCCGCGCCCAGCAGCGGCGCAATCACCTTGATGGCTGCTGCCGACATCTGCTCGCGTGCGCGGGCCACCGAGTTGACCTTGAGCGCAGTGCGCGGACGGCGCACCGGCACCTCCACGGGTAGTGCGGTTTCGGGTTTCAGCATGGCGTTCATGGCATTCCCTTTCAGGCTTTGATTTTGAACGAGGCGGCGTAGGCTTTCGGGTTCTTGCCGTCCCACACGGAACCATCCATCAGTTTGGAGCTGCGCAGCGGGCTTTTCGGCAGCGGCGTCCTGGTCATGGTGGCAGCGTCCTTGTACAGATCGATCTGGTTGACGGCAGTTGCCACCGCCAGATAATCCGGATCGTCTTTCAGCAGGCCCCAGCGGCGATGCTGGGTCATGAACCACATACCGTCCGACAGATAGGGGAAGTTGACCAGCCCGTCGTTATAGAACTTCATGTAGTTCTGGTCATCCCAGGTCTTGCCCAGACCGTTCTGGTAGCGGCCCATGATGCGCTGGTCGATCGCATCCTTGCTGGTGTTGACGTAGGACTTATCGGCGATGACTTCCGCCATGCGGTTCTTGTTGGCCAGCGAAGCGTCTATCCATTTGCCTGCCTCCAGTATGGCGGCCATCATGGCGCGGCAGGTATTCGGGTATTTTTTGGCAAATTCCAGCGTGGTGCCCAGCACCTTCTCCGGATGGTCGCGCCAGATATCCTGCGTGGTGGTGGCGGTAATGCCCACGCCATCCATGATGGCACGGTGGCCCCATGGTTCGCCTACGCAGAAGCCGTCCATATTCCCTACCCGCATATTCGCCACCATCTGCGGCGGCGGCACGGTGATGACTTTGGCGTCCTTGAGCGGATTGATGCCGTTGGCGGCCAGCCAGTAGTACAGCCACATGGCGTGGGTGCCGGTGGGGAAGGTCTGGGCAAACGTATATTCGCGTTTATCGGTCTGCATCAGCTTGTTGAGCGAGGCGCCATCGACCGCACCCTTATCGGCCAGCTTTTTCGACAGGGTAATCGCCTGACCATTGTTGTTCAGGCTCATCAGCACGGCCATATCCTTCTTCTGGCCGCCTATGCCCATCTGCACGCCATACAGCAGGCCATACAGCACGTGGGCCGCGTCGAGGTCGCCATTGGCCAGCTTGTCGCGCACGCCGGCCCACGAGGCTTCCTTGCTCAGCACGAATTTCACGCCATATTTCTTGTCCAGCCCCAGCACCGAGGCCATCACCACAGAAGCGCAATCGGTCAGGGGTATGAAGCCGATTTTGACTTCTTCCTTTTCCGGTTTATCCGAACCGGCTGCCCACACGCCGCCTGTTGCCAATCCCAGCATACTTCCTCCCGCTACCAGTCCTGCACCATGAATCATGCTCTGCACCACTGCCCGCCGCTTGACGTTCACTTCGGTCTTGGGAGCTGCGTCGATTGGTGTCTGCTTGTTTTCCATGGCTATCCTCGTCTGGTCCGTGTCTGCACAAAAAAAAACGTCCACCCACACGCAAGCCTCAAGCTCGGTGTACGGTAGACGTCGTTGTCTGGTGTACTCCACCGCCGTTGGCAGAGTGCATAAGCGCATCGTTGCGCTTGTCCTAGACTATGCAATGACTGTGCCAGCCATGCCGCAGAGGCTATCCAGAGGGATTAGCAAAGGGAAAGGAGTTGCGGATGAGCACGCCGTGCCGCAGCATGGCGCAAAAAACGCACCGCTATTGCGCAGTGCATCATTTGCGGGAGCCTGACCCGGGGCGCTTAGCCCAGCAGGTCTTCCACGTCGAGGATGCGCTGGGCCACTTCGGACAGCTTGAGGTTCTTGCTCATGGCCATGCTGCGCAGGCGCTGGTAGGCCTGCTCCTCGCTGAAGTTCTGGCGCGACATCAGCAAGCCCTTGGCCCGCTCGATCAGCTTGCGCTCGGCCAGCTTGCTCTTGGTATCGGACAGCTCGTCGAGCAGCTTCTGCTCGCGTTTGAAACGGGCCAGCGCCACCTGCAGCACCGGCTTGATGCGCTCGCTGTGCAGGCCGGCCACGATATAGGCCGACACGCCGGCCGCCACGGCCGCCTCCATGCTGGCCGTATCCTCGCTTTCGGTGAACATCACGATGGGGCGGCGCTCGTCGCGGGTGGCGATGACGATATGTTCGAGCACATCGCGCGCGTCGGACTCGGCATCGACGATGATCATATCGGGTTGCAGCTGAGCAATGCGCTCCGGCAGATACATGTCGGGCGGCAGCGAGGCAATGATGTCATAACCGGCTTCCAGCAGGCCGATGCGCAGCGCGCGGGCGCGCTCGGACTGGGCCTGCAGGGCCGGATCATCTTCGTCTCCCGCCAGAATGACGGGATTGACAACCACGATGCGTAAATGTTTCATGGTCGGTAGTGGTGCGTAAGTTGGTTCATGCCCCACAATGAAGCAAGAATCATGCAAACGCCCGATTAGACGCTTGCTGCGGCATATTTGGCCAGCCGTGCAGCCACCCGTGGCGCCAGTTCATCGCTGCCCGCAACAGTCATCTGCAGATCGTGCAGCTTGCCGTCTTTCAGGCCATACACCCAGCCGTGCACCGTTACCGGCTGGCCGCGCTCCCACGCATCCTGCACGATGGTGGTCTGGCACACGTTCTGCACCTGTTCCACCACATTCAGCTCGCACAGACGTTCGGAGCGCTTGTTGGTTTCCACGATCTCGCCCAGATAGCGCTCGTGCTTCTGGTTCACGTCCTGCACGTGGCGCAGCCAGTTATCGGCCAGCCCCACGCGGGTGCCCACCATGGCCGCATGCACGCCCTTGCAGCCGTAATGGCCCACAATGATCACGTGCTTGACTTTCAGCACGTCGATGGCGAACTGCAGTACAGATAAACAGTTCAGGTCCGTATGTACGACCACGTTGGCAATATTACGGTGCACAAACACGTCGCCCGGCGCCAGCCCCAGCAGTTCATTCGCCGGCACGCGGCTATCGGAGCAGCCTATCCACAGATATTCGGGCGAGGCCTGCTGCGCCAGACGTTTGAAGAATTCGGGATCACGTTCGATTTCCGATTCGGCCCAGCGGCGGTTGTTGGCTAACAGGCCACTCAGGGGCGACGTACTAATGTCCAGATCACTCATCATATTCCTCTCGTACATAAGAAGACCGCCGTACTGCACCTTAGCAGTACGGCGGTCCGATTTTAGCAGGACGGGTAAAGCCAGCGCTTCCTTTACTCGAAGAAATCCTTCACCTTGTCACGCCATGTTTTGGTCTGCGGGCTGTGTTTTGCACCGCCTTCCGTGGTCGATTTTTCGAAGTCGCGCAGCAGTTCTTTCTGCTTGTCGGTCAGCTTGATCGGGGTCTCCACTGCCACGTGGCAGAACAGATCGCCGGCAAAGCCCGAACGCACGCCCTTGATACCCTTGCCTTTGAGGCGGAAAGTCTTGCCCGACTGGGTACCTTCGGGCACGGTGAACGCCACCTTGCCATTCAGGGTAGGTACTTCGATTTCGCCACCCAGGGCCGCTTTGGCGAACGAAATCGGCATTTCGCAATGCAGGTCGTCGCCTTCGCGCTGGAACACGGCGTGCGGCTTGATGTGGATTTCCACATACAGATCGCCCGACGGCCCGCCATTGGTGCCCGGCTCGCCGTTGCCGGACGAACGGATACGCATGCCGTTGTCGATACCGACCGGTATCTTCACTTCCAGCGTCTTGTTGCGCTTGATGCGGCCCTGGCCCGAGCAGGCTGCGCAGGGTTCCGGAATGATCTTGCCCGTGCCGTGGCATTTCGGGCAGGTCTGCTGGATGCTGAAGAAGCCCTGCTGCATACGCACCTGACCGTGGCCGGCACAGGTCGAGCAGGTTACCGGCGCAGTGCCGGGCTTGGCGCCCGTACCGCTGCAGGTATCGCACTTGTCCCACGAAGGCACGCGGATGGTGGTATCGAAACCGTGCGCTGCCTGTTCCAGCGTAATTTCCAGGTTGTAGCGCAGGTCGGCGCCACGGTAGACCTGCGGGCCCGAGCTGCGGCCACGGCCGCCGCCGAAGATATCGCCGAAGATATCGCCGAACGCGTCACCGAAACCGCCTGCACCGCCAAAGCCGCCACCGCCGCCCATATTCGGATCGACGCCAGCGTGACCATAGCGGTCGTACGCCTCGCGCTTCTCCGGATTGGTCAGCATCTCGTAGGCTTCTTTGACTTCCTTGAATTTTTCTTCCGACTCTTTGCTATCCGGATTACGGTCCGGATGGTACTTCATCGCCAGCTTGCGGTAAGCCTTTTTGATCTCGTCTTCCGACGCGTTCTTGGCGACGCCTAGTACTTCGTAGAAATCTCGCTTTGCCATCTTGTCGGCACCTTGCTGTAGTTATTACGGGTGTAGACCTCCGGCGCGTACAGGCGCCGGAAAAACGCTCTACTGATTATGCTAAAAAGCCGAGCCGGTACCGCTTGCACGGCCGATGGCTCGGCGCTCGTCGCCCCCGCACCGAGGCGGGGATGGCGATCTTACTTGCTGTCTTTTACTTCTTTGAAGTCCGCATCGACCACGTCGTCCTGCTGTGGCTTGGCCTGCTCGCCAGCGTGGGCGCCGCCTTCGGCACCAGCGCCGCCAGCAGCTTGCTGGGCTTGCATGTCAGCGTACATCTTCTCGCCCAGCTTCTGCGAAGCGGTCGACAGGGCAGCCACTTTGGCGTCGATGTCGGCTTTATCGCCAGCCTTGATGGCACCTTCCAGTTCGGTGATGGCCGCTTCGATCTTCTCTTTCTCGCCCGCTTCCAGCTTGTCGCCGTATTCGGTCAGCGATTTGCGGGTCGAGTGCACCAGGGCATCCGCCTGATTGCGCGATTCGGCCAGCTCTTTCACTTTCTTGTCTTCTTCGGCGTTCAGCTCGGCGTCCTTCACCATCTTCTGGATTTCTTCTTCGGTCAGACCGGAGTTAGCCTTGATGGTGATCTTGTTTTCCTTGCCGGTGGCCTTGTCTTTCGCGCCCACGTGCAGAATGCCGTTGGCGTCGATGTCGAAGGTCACTTCGATCTGCGGGGTGCCGCGTGCTGCTGGCGGGATACCTTCCAGATTGAACTCGCCCAGACCCTTGTTACCGGCGGCGATTTCGCGCTCGCCCTGATACACCTTGATGGTCACGGCTGGCTGGTTGTCGTCAGCGGTCGAGAACACTTGCGAGAACTTGGTAGGAATCGTGGTGTTCTTGTGGATCATCTTGGTCATCACGCCGCCCAGGGTTTCGATACCCAGCGACAGCGGGGTCACGTCCAGCAGCAGCAGGTCTTTGCGGTCGCCCGACAGCACCGAGCCCTGGATCGCAGCACCAACGGCCACGGCTTCGTCAGGGTTCACGTCTTTACGCGGGTCTTTGCCGAAGAACTCTTTAACTTTTTCCTGCACCTTAGGCATACGGGTCATACCGCCGACCAGAATGATGTCGTCGATGTCGGACACCTTCACGCCTGCATCCTTGATGGCGGTGCGGCATGGCTCGATGGTGGCGTTGATCAGCTCTTCCACCAGCGATTCCAGCTTGGCGCGGGTCATCTTCAGGGTCAGGTGGACCGGTGCGCCGTTCGCCATGGCGATGTACGGCTCGTTGATTTCGGTCTGCTGCGACGACGACAGTTCGATCTTGGCGCGCTCGGCCGAAGCTTTGATACGCTGCAGGGCGATAGGATCTTTTTTCAGATCCAGACCGTTGATCTTCTTGAACTCTTCGATGATGTAGTCGATCACGCGCTGGTCGAAGTCTTCACCGCCGAGGAAGGTGTCGCCGTTGGTCGACAGCACTTCGAACTGCTTCTCGCCGTCCACGTCAGCGATTTCGATGATCGATACGTCGAAGGTACCGCCGCCCAGGTCATACACGGCGATCTTGCGGTCGCCCTTGTCGGTCTTGTCCAGACCGAAAGCCAGCGCAGCAGCGGTTGGTTCGTTGATGATACGTTTAACGTCCAGACCAGCGATACGGCCGGCGTCTTTGGTAGCCTGACGCTGCGAGTCGTTGAAGTAGGCTGGCACGGTGATCACGGCTTCGGTGACTTCTTCACCGAGGTAGTCTTCTGCCGTTTTCTTCATTTTGCGCAGCACTTCTGCGGAAATCTGTGGTGGCGCCAGTTTCTTGTCGCGCACGCCGATCCATGCGTCGCCATTGTCGGCTTTCATGATCGAGTAAGGCATCAGACCGATGTCTTTCTGCACTTCTTTTTCTTCGAATTTACGACCGATCAGACGCTTGACCGCGAACAGGGTGTTCTTAGGATTGGTCACCGCCTGACGTTTGGCAGGGGAACCCACCAGAATTTCGCCATCTTCTTGATAAGCAATGATCGATGGCGTGGTACGCGCGCCTTCCGCGTTTTCGATCACTTTTGGCTGACCGTTTTCCATGATGGAAACGCAGGAATTCGTGGTTCCCAGATCGATACCGATAATTTTGCCCATGATGTTCTTCCTATTATGCTTAAAGTTTCAGATGCTACGAATATGTGGAATGACTGTTTGTTTTCAAGAGCCTACATTGGCTTCAGGAAAAAATTATTTGGCTTGCGCCGCGGTCACAATAGCTGGGCGCAGCAGGCGGTCAGCGATCATATAACCTTTTTGCAACACGGAAACAACGGTGTTAGCTTCCTGCTCTGCTGGCACCACGGCAACGGCCTGATGCTTGTTCGGATCGAGTTTTTCACCCTGTGCCGGCATGATTTCCAGCAGACGGTTTTTCTCGAAAGCGGAATTGAGCTGTTTCAGCGTCATTTCCACGCCTTCCTTGAGCGATTCCAGCGTCGGCGCTTCGACTTTCAGCGCCATTTCCAGACTGTCTTTGACGGGTACCATGGCTTCGGCGAAGCTTTCCACGGCGAATTTGTGGGCTTTGGCCACATCTTCCTGCGCCCGGCGGCGGATGTTCTCGCCTTCGGCTTTGGCGCGCATGAAGGCGTCCTGCATTTCTGCCAGACGGGCTTCGGCGCTGGCCAGCTGCTCTTCCAGAGATGGCTGGTCAGGAGTCGATGGCGGAACCGGTGCAGCGGCTTCTGCCGCTTCTGGATTAGGGACTGCTTGATTTTCCTGATCTTGCATCTAAAGACTCCTACTATCGTATTTGTTTGACAAAACTGCTAACGGCACTGATCGCAAATGGGGCGTAGCGCCCTGATTTCAAGGGGGCGTACGGAATAGCGATGCCAATCTGGCATTCTCAGCACCGTTTCCGGGAGGAAAAATCAACCGCAAAACCGCCTGCGCCACTCCCATCAACCGGCTATTTTAACAGGCTAGCACTCACCGTCGGCAAGTGCTGATTACGCAGTTGCGGCAGATTTGAATTATCATTGCTTTTCTCTTAACTATTCCTGACAGCCTAAGAGACTGACCATGAAACTCACATCTCTCCTCACCGCCCTCGCGTTCTGCTTTGCCGTAGGTGCCGCCGGGGCGCAGGAAGTCGCGCCTGAATCCGATCCGGAAGCGGGACAAGTTCTGGTGCTGGGCCAGCGCCCCGGCCCCGGCATGTGGCAAGTCTCGAAAGACGACCATGTGCTGTGGGTGTTTGGCAAATACGGCCCGCTGCCCTCGAAAATGGAATGGCGCTCGCACGAGGTGGAAGCCGTGCTGGCCAAGGCCGGAGAATATCTGGCGGAACCCGAAGCGTCGGCCCGGGTAGGCATCTGGGGCGGGATCAAACTGGCGGCATCACTGCCGCAAATCTGGGACTTCCAGAAAAATCCGGACGGTGCGGTGCTGAAAGATGTGGTGCCGCCGGAGACCTACCAGCGCTGGGCTGCGCTCAAGGATAAATTTATGCGCAAGGATGAAGAGGTGGAACGTTACCGTCCCATTTTTGCCGCCAACAAGCTGTACGCCTCCGGACTGCAGCATATCGGTCTGTCGAATAAGGACGAAGTGGGTCCTGCCATCGACAAACTGGTGAAGCGCTACAAGCTCAAGGTCACGCCAGCGACGGTGGAAATCGACATGTCCGATGCCAGCAAGCTGATTAAGGAATTCAGCAAATCCGGTCTGGATGACGCGGCCTGTTTCTCCAGCATACTGGCACGGCTGGAAGCCGATATCGACCACATGCGCGTGCGCGCCAATGCCTGGGCGATAGGCGATATCGAGAAGATCCGCAAGCTGGACTATACCGACCATGAGGGCGCCTGCCGTGCCGCCATCGAAAATAGCGCAGCATTCCAGAGTCGCAGCGATCTGCGCGAGGCCCGCGCCAAGACGCGCGAGATGTGGCTGCACAATGCACAGCAGGCGCTGGAAAACAATGCCACCACCTTTGCCATGCTGCCCCTGAAGGAAATCCTGTCGCCGACGGGACTGCTCGCGCGCCTGCAGACGCAAGGCTACAAGGTGGTAGCGCCCGAATAAGCGGGCGGCGAACTAGTCGGTGGCGCCCCGCTCCAGCGCGGCAGCGCGGGATACCTGCGCATCTTTCTGTTGCGCGTCGCGTTCCGAAGCGGCCAGACGGGTAGGCCAGCCTATCAGGTGCGGTTCGATGATGTCGGCCATGGCGGCGATCCAGGCCGGGCTAGCGTTCAGGCAGGGGATGTAATGGAACTGCTGGCCGCCGGCCTGCTCGAACTCGTGGCGCACTTCCAGCGAAATTTCTTCCAGCGTTTCCAGACAGTCGCTGGTAAAACCCGGGCACAGCACGTCGAGCCGTTTCACGCCGTCGCGCGCCAGTTGCGCCACGGTCGGTGCCGTGTAGGGCTGCAGCCACTCGGCCTTGCCGAAGCGCGACTGGAAGGTGACCATATATTGATCGGGCGTCAGTTGCAGCGCTGCTGCCAGCAGGCGCGCCGTTTTCAGGCATTCGCAGTGGTAGGGGTCGCCCAGCATCAGGGTGCGCTTGGGCACGCCATGGAAACTCAGTACCAGTTTATCCGGCTGGCCATGCTGATCCCAGTGTGCCAGCACGCTATCGCGCAGCGCATGGATATACGCCTCGTTGTCGTGGTAGTTGCGCACGAAGCGCAGTTCCGGAATATTGCGCACCGTGCCGTAATGCTGGAAGGCGGCATCATAGATCGAGCCGGTGGTGGTGCCCGAATACTGCGGATAGGCCGGCAGCACGGCGATACGGTGGATGCCTTCTGCCTTCAGCTGTTTCAGCACCTCCGGCAGCGCGGGCGAGCCGTAGCGCATGGCCATCACCACTTTCAGATCGCGGTGACCACGCTGGGCCAGCGCCGCCTCCAGCAGTTTCGCCTGCGCCGCCGTGTAGACCTTGAGCGGCGAACCTTCCGGCGTCCAGATGGTCTGGTATTTGGCGGCCGACTGGCCGGAGCGGAACGGCAGAATGATCAGGTTGAGGATGAACCACCAGACGGCGCGCGGAATTTCCACCACGCGGGGATCAGACAGGAATTCCTTCAGATAGCGCCGCACGGCGGAACGGGTGGGCGCATCGGGCGTGCCCAGATTGACTAAGACGATGGCACTGCGACTGGCACTACCGTGCTGGTAAGAAGGTTCGGTCTGAAAACTCATGGGCCTTGTGCTCGAGATGTCTAGGACAAAATTGGATTATAGAGAAGAAGTGCAGCGCCTGTCTGCGGGCACTGCGTCTTTCGCTTCAGGATGCCAGCAGTTCGCGCGCGTGTTTGCGCGTGGTGGCGGTAATTTCCAGCCCGCCCAGCATACGGGCCACTTCTTCCACCCGTGCTTTGGCGTCCAGCACTTCGATGCGCGAGGCGGTCTTGCCGTTTTCCAGCGTGCCTTTGGCCACCTGGAAGTGCTGGCCAGCCTGACTGGCTACCTGCGGCAAGTGCGTCACGCACAGCACCTGACGCTGCTGGCCCAGACGGCGCAGCAAACGCCCCACCACTTCGGCCACACCGCCGCCGATGCCGCTATCGACTTCATCGAAGATCAGCGTCGGCACGGTGGTGGCATTGGAGGTTATCACGGAAATCGCCAGCGCAATGCGCGCCAGCTCGCCGCCGGAGGCCACTTTGGCCAGCGAACGGGGCGCCACACCGGCGTGGCCGGCCACCAGAAACTCCACCTGCTCCAGTCCGTGCACGCTAGGTTCGCCCGCGTGCAGGGCGATCTCGAAGCGTCCGCCCGTCATGCTCAGGTCCTGCATGGCCTGGGTTACCGCGTCGGACAGCTGGCGCGCAGCCACGCTGCGCGTGGCCGACAGCCGCTGCGCCTGCGTCATATACTGTGCCTTGAGCTGCTGCTCCTGCTGGCGCAAGCCGTCGATATCGCTGGCGTCGGCCATCTGCGCCAGCCGCGCCGACAGCTGTTCGTATTCCTGCGGCAGCTGCTCTTCGCTGACGCGGAATTTGCGCGCCGCCGAGTGGATAGCCTCCATCCGCGCTTCCACCGTGTGCAGGCGCTGGGGATCGAGATCGACCCGGTCCAGATAATCGTTCAGTGCGTACACGGCTTCCTGCAACTGGATGCGCGCCGGTTCGATCAGGTCGACAATGGTCTGCAAACCGCTATCGACACCCGCCAGCTTGCCCAGCTTCTGGTTCAGGCCGGAGAGCTGGGAAATGATGGGCTGCTCGTCGGCTTCCGACAGCAGCGCCAGCGCTTCCTGCGCGCCTTCCAGCAGGCTGGCCGCGTGCGACAAACGACTATGCTCGTTACTGACTTCGCTCCACTCGCCCGTTTTCACGGCCAGCTTTTCCAGCTCGTTCACCTGCCATTCCAGCCGTTCGCGCTCATACAGCACATTGGCCGCATTGGTTTCGAATTCCTCCACCTGTCTGGCCAGTGCGCGCCACGCCTTGTAGGCCGCGCTGACGGCACGCACCTGCCCATCGGCACCGGCCTGACCGTCGAGCAGGCCGCGCTGGGCATCGGTTTTCAGCAGCGACTGGTGGGCATGCTGGCCGTGGATATCCACCAGCAGGTCGCCAAGGTCGCGCAACTGCGTGGCGGTGGCGGCGATGCCGTTGATGTAGGCCTTGCTGCGGCCGGCATTATCGATCACGCGGCGCAGCAGCGCGCCGCCCTCTTCCACCGCAAACTCGTTGGCGGCCAGCCATGCGTCGGCCGCTGCGTTAGCGGCGAAATCGGCCGTGATGTCGGCCTTGGCCGCGCCTTCGCGCACCACCGAAGCATCGCCGCGGCCACCCAGCGCCAGCGTCAGCGCATCGATCAGAATGGATTTACCGGCCCCTGTTTCGCCTGTGAATACGGTAAAACCGGCGGAAAACTCCAGTTCGATGGTGTCGACAATAACGAAATCACGGATGGACAGGGTACGCAGCATAGCGGTGGATGAGATTAATTGAGTTTGCCGTCGTGCGAAGGATGCTCGTTCCAGTGCAGCTTCTCGCGCAGCGTGTTGTAGTAGCTCCAGTCTTCCGGATGCAGGAAGGTGATGGTGTGCGGCGAACGCCGGATCACGATCTGGTCCTGCCACGCCAGACTGGCAAAGGTCTGCATATCGAAATTCACGCTGATGTCGCGGCCGCGCACGATCTCGACCACGATCTCGCTGGTTTCGGACAGTACGATAGGCCGGTTGGACAACGCGTGCGGCGCAATCGGCACCATCACGATGCCGCCCAGACTGGGGTGCAGCAGCGGCCCGCCTGCCGACAGGGCATAGGCGGTGGAACCGGTAGCGGTAGAAATGATCAGCCCATCGGAGCGCTGGTTGTACATGAAGTGGCCATCCACATCGACGCGCAGTTCGGCCATGCCGGCACCGGCGCCGCGCGCCACCACCACGTCGTTCACGGCCAGCCCCAGATGGATGGTTGCGCCATCGCGCATCACCCGGCCCTCCAGCAGCGTGCGACGGTCGGCCTTGTAGCGCCCGCCCAGTATCTGCGCCAGCACGTCGAGCATGCCGTCGAGCGGAATATCGGTCATGAAACCGAGCCGGCCCTGATTGATACCGATTAGCGGCACATCGAACGGCGCCAGCTGGCGCGCGATGCCCAGCATGGTGCCGTCGCCGCCCATGACGATGGCAGCATCGCAGTGGGCGCCGATTTCGGCTGGCGTCATCACCCGCACCTGCGGCAGGCTCAGTGCCAGATGTTGCGCCGTCTGCGCCTCGAACACCACGGCATGGCCTGCGTTCTGCAGAAATTCCACCACGCTGCGTACGGGAGCGGCAATACCGTCCGTATTCTGGCGCACGACCAGAGCAATGGTAGGAAAGGCGGCTGGCGTGGCAGTCATAGAAGTCTCGGCTTAGGGGTGAATCGGCGACACGCAGGAGAGTAACCCATATCGACTGCTTGTGCCATGATCCGCCCTTGGACTGTATATTTAAACAGTATTGCACGCAGTATAGTGTGGCCGCCGCCAGACTGCAAGACGGCGGCCCTGCCGTTTTAGTGGCCTATGGTCATGATCCCGGCCAGCATGGAGCCGCCCACGGCCAGTCCGATCAGGATGGAGTAGAAGAACATCAGCAGCAGCCAGCGCACCAACGTCGTGCCGCGGCCACTGTTGTACACGCGCCGCATGGCCCACGGCAGATAGCCGAGCAGCCAGCACCACAGCACAAAGTGGGCCAAGCCCCACGATACCAGCAGCATCAGGATGAAGATGAAGTAGGCAAAAGCATTGGTGTGCAGGGCGAACAGCAGATGGTCGCCAAAGCGCCGGCCCGAGCCCAGATACAGCACTTTCAGCAGCAGTGCGAATACCGGCATCAGGGCGAAAATGGCGTAGGGCGCATAGTGATAGAAGCCGTTCTGGAACACCTTGATCTTTTCAGATCCGGACAGCTTGTCGAAGGCATCGAGCTGATGGCGGGCGGCAGGCCAGCCATCCAGATAGCTCTTCAGCTTTTCATTGCCGTCGATGTCGATATTATTTCCCTGATCCGCCGGCTGATCCGCCTCAGCTGACGCGCCATCGTCTGGCCTAGAAGCGCTGCGCGGCGGCACGCCAGCCGCAGACTTGATGGCCGCTTTCAGCGCCGCTTTCTCGCTGGCTTTGTCCTGCGCTTTACTCGCTGCGGCACTGTGCTCCTGCGGCGCTTCACTGCCCTCCGTCATATTCGGCGCAAACGTACCGGAGAATTTCAGCAGCGCGAAGAACAGCAGGCTCAGTGTCAGATACAGCCGCAGCGGCTGGACGAAACGCACGCGGCGGCCACGGATGTATTCGAGCGTCAGCGCGCCGGGGCGGAACAGCAGCCGCATCACCGTGCCCCACAGCTTGCCCTCCAGCGCCACGTAATGGCCGATGAACTCGTGCAGGAATTCACCCACGCTGGCGTGGTGCAGTATGGCTTCCTGCCCGCAGTGGGAGCAGAAATGCCCCGTCAGCACGGTGTCGCAATTGGGGCAATTGACGGGCGCCGCGTGGGCGTGGTCGACCGGCGTAACGGCTGTATTCATGCAGGCTATCCAAAAAAGGGAAACGGTAGACCGGAACGGGGCCGCGACAGCCGGCACCTGTGTGGCCTAAATGATAACCGCATCCCCGCGCGGTTGTCACGATGCAGACGGCTGCCAGCGTGGCAAATCAGCGCTAACGCAGCGGCGTCAGGGCCGGCTTTTTGATGCTAAAGTGGCAGGCAAACGACTTGCCTGCACTGCCATTCACATTCACCGCCAGCTTGATGGTGGGGCTGCGCTGGAGGACCGTGATGGCCGGATCGCAGGCCTGCAGTGTGGTGGCGCTGCGGTACAGTTCCAGCCGGATCTGCCCGGTATTGCTCTGGGTAGGATCGGCCACCGCCAGCTGCACATCTGTGCCCTGCTGCTGCAAGGTCACCACCGCTTTTTTATCGCTGCTCAGATAAGACTGGCCTGCGATGGTCACCGTCTTGCTGGCATCGGCCCAGAACACCACGCCGGTCAGTCCCTGCTCGCTATCCTGCACTGCGCTGGCCGCCAGCGAGTTCTCCACCACCGTCACCGGATTGGCGCTCGCAAAAGCTGCCGTGGCCGCCACGCTGCGATTGGGCAGCACAATATAGCTATAACTGGCGGCGGACGGATTACTGCCATGGCTCAGGGCCAGCGTCAGGTAGCGCTCGGTCTGCACAGTGGCGGGACCGCCCGTGTTGATCTGGCTCCAGCTACCACTGCGGCTCTCGCGCAGGCCGTTCACCACAGGACTGGCGGGAAAGACATAGCCCGTGTCGGAACCACTGGCCGTATTACCTGCCAGATGCGCCCAGCGCGTGGCCGCCATACTCTCGCGCCAGCCCGCGGTGACAGGCTTGCTGGCATCGTTCACCGTCAGCACATTTTCACCGGCCCCCGTCAGACGGCGGTTCTCCACGATGGTTTCGATCTCCACGTTATCGCTGCTACTAATGCCCGTACCCAGCGCGACGATGCGGTCGCCGAACAGGAACCAGGCCTTCTTGCCACTGAGGGTAGTTCCCGTCACGCCACTCATGGCAAAGTCCATGGCCAGCGTAGCGAACTGCCGGTTCAACTCGGCGCCACCCACCAGATTGCGCGCATTCGGATATTTTTTGAAGCCGCCCGGCGTGCCGCTGCCGCTGCGGTCGGTGGTGGTGCCGGCCAGCCGCAGCGGGTCCACCGTGGCCCAGTAGCTGCCGCCATACTGGCCCAGATCAGCGTTGTACAACTGGGTCATGCCGATGCCGGTCCACCAGCCGCGCAGATTTTCGCCATTGCCATATTCGAAAGCGCTGATGCGCGGCGAGAACAGCGCAACTGCATAGGCATAGCCGTCGCGCCGCTGCACGGCGCGGTCGGCCGAAGCGAAAATACGGGTTTCTTCCGGCTCGGGCCGCGCCACGATGCTGCCGTCGTTGAGGATGGCTTTAACCAGCGCCAGATCGAGCGTGCTGACAGTCTGCAGCTTGTTACCGTTACCAGCTACGGGCGTGAAATAGCTGCTGCCAAAACTGCTGTCGCGCTGCACCCAGCCTTTGATCAGGCTTTTCAGTTCGCGGGCATCGGCAGCAGACAGGCTCTGGGTCAGTTCGGCCAGCGCCATGATGGTGCTGCGTCCGGCTACGTGGTCGGTGGCAGCCCAGCGGCTGATCGAACGGCCACGCTGGTTATCCATCAGCGCGCCGTTGTAGATAAACGGCGCATACGAATTGATGGCCCAGTGGTAGGGGTTGTTGTACAGCGGCGTGCCGTCGATAGGCCAGCTGGAACCTGCCAGCACGTAGTAGAGCCGCGCAATATCGTTGATCAGCACCGAACCGTAGCCACCGATATACGGCACATAGGTATGCTGGATGAAGGAACCGTCGGCATAGAAACCATCGCCGCTACTCACCTCGGGCAGCGCCGCCGGTATGGCATCGCGCCCGGCGCGGATCTTGTCGCCGTTCTTGCCGACGATGCCGCGCATGACTACCACAAACGCTTTATCGAGCAGATTGGCCCCCGTTTCCGGCAGCGTCGTGACGCTGCCATTGGCGGCCGTGCGGCGCGTGGGATCCGGCACATAGCGGTCGATGGCGGCACAGACGGCAGCAATGCGCGCTGGCGTGAGCGCAGCGTAGGTACTGAGCATCAGCTTGTTCAGGCCTTGCGGCGTGCCGATCTGCCAGTCCCACCAGTTATCGAAAGCGGTGGCCGTGGCCGTATAGCGTGCCGCAATGAAAGCGTCGAGGCCGGCCTGCAGGCGCTGCATCACTTCGGCCTGATGGTAGTAGGGCGAACGGGGATCAGCATAGGCATCAGCGATGCTTTGCAGACGCTCCACCGTGCTGGTGAGATTGGCCGAGACTTTATCGAGCGGCAGATCGCTCCACAGCTGCCCCGCAGGCAAGCCCATGCCAGCCGAGCTTTTCAGCGTGACATAGTGGTCGGGCGCGTCGGCCTGCGCGGCCTGCTGCATCAGCAAGTCGGGATCATCGGGCGGCAATGCCGCCACGCTGCCAGTGCGGTTTTGCCAGCGCAAGCGCATATCGTCGTACACATCCGCCTGCGCCGCCGTCTGCCAGCCCAGTGCGCATAGCGCCACGGCCAGCCAGGTCTGCTTGATCTTCGCCACTGTCTCCTCCTTTTTGCTGAATAATGATGAGTTAACGTTATCACTCAAAATTGCAAGTTGCAACATTTTTCAGCACTGCTGCCTTCCATCTTCCGCCTATCGGGCGACAGACTATGCGGCCCGGAGCTAGCATGATCCGGTAATCCACCACGGGAGGACAGCATGCACGACACTAAAATCAACACCCGCGCCAAACGCCGCAACGACGGCGTGCAGCGCATGCCGCATGAGCGCGACGAGTCGCCCGAAGGCGAGCTGACGCCCAACCGTAGCGTGATCCGGCAAGCCGCCAGCGACATCGAGGAAGGACTGGTCGATACCGACCGCCACAACCAGCCCGGCGCCGAAACCACCCGCGACGAACACGGCAAGCCGCCGTCGGGGCAGGCCCGCCCCCAGCCCGGCAGCAAACGTGACTGAGTCGGGCAGGCTGGCGCCAAAACGCATAGAATTCTGTCTTTCCCGTACTCACACGAAAGACCACTATGCGTATTCTGCACACCATGCTGCGCGTCGGCGACTTGCAACGTTCGATAGCCTTCTACACCAACGTACTGGGCATGAAGCTGCTGCGCACCAGCGATAATCCCGAATACCAGTACACGCTGGCCTTCCTCGGCTACGGCTCCAACCCCGAGCACGCGGAACTGGAACTGACCTATAACTACGGCGTGAGCAGCTACGAGCTGGGCACGGCCTACGGCCACATCGCCATTTCGGCCGATAACATTTATCGCGCCTGCGAGGCCGTCAAAGCCAACGGCGGCACGGTGACGCGCGAACCGGGCCCGGTCAAAGGCGGCAGCACCGTGATTGCCTTTGTCACCGATCCGGACGGTTACAAGATCGAGCTGATCGAACGCAGCTTCGACGGCGCCGGCGCCGGCCTGTAAGCGCTGCGAGCAACAAAAAGCCGCCCCGAGGGGCGGCTTCTTCATGGCCAGCCGGTACACACCGGCGCATGCTTGGTCTTGCTAATCAGTGCACCAGCATGGCGTTGACGCTAGCCAGATCTTCTTCCTTGAGCGAACCTGCCGCCGACTTCAGGCGCAGACCGTTGACGATGGTGTCGTAACGGGCTTTGGACAGATCTTTCTGGGTCGAGTAAAGCAGCTTCTGCGCATTCAGCACGTCGATATTGATACGCACGCCGACCTGATAACCGAGCTTGTTCGATTCCAGCGAGGATTTGCTCGATACTTCCGCCGCTTCCAGCGCTTTCACCTGTGCCAGACCGCTGTTCATGCCCAGATAGGCAGCACGGGCGCCCTGCGCCGCTGCGCGCTTGGTGGCTTCCAGATCGTTGCGCGCCTTGTCTTCCAGGGCGATGGTTTCGCGCACTTTGCTGGTGACGGCGAAGCCGCTGAAGATAGGCACGCTCCAGCTCACGCCGATGGCGTTATTGTTGATGGTCTGGCCGGCCGTCTGCATCTGGTGCGAGGAGCTGGCAACCAGATTCAGGGTCGGCATGTGGCTGGCGCGGTTACGTGAAATTTCGCGCTTGGCGATTTCCACGTTCAGATTGGCCGCGACCACGCCGTAGTTCTGGGTTTCTGCCGAGCTGACCCACGGCTCGATAGCCGCTGGCGATGGTGGCGTAATCGTCACGCCGGTACGCAGCGGCGCCAGTTCGCCCGGCATCTGGCCGATGATCACCTGCAGCGCGGCGCGCTTGTTATCCAGATCGTTGATGGCGGCAAATTCTGCTGCCACCACCAGATCGTAGGCCGCCTGCGCTTCGTGGGTATCGGTAATGGTCTGGGTACCCACTTCGAAGTTACGCTTGGCCGATGCCAGCTGCTCCGTGGTCGCCACTTTCTGGGCCCGCGTCGAGGTCAGATTATCCTGCGCCGTCAGCACGTCGAAATAAGCTTGCGCCACGCGGGTGATCAGGTCCTGCTGGGCCTGGGCAAATGCCGCTTCGGCCGTGGCTTGCGCCAGCTTGCTCTGCTGGTAGCTTTCCCAGTTGGCCCAGTTGAACAGGGGCTGGGTCAGCGACACCGTGTAGGCATTGCTGTGGTAATCGGTATCGCTCTTGGTGCGGATGCCCAGTATGTTGGGCGCGGTGACGTCGCCGCTGTTGCGCAGATTGCTGCCGCTAGCCGAAATATTCGGCAGCAGGCCGGCACGCCCCTGGATGATGCGTTCCTGACCGGCGCTCAGCGACGAACGGGCGCTGGCATAGGTCGCGTCGTTGGCCAGTGCCTGCTGGTAGATCTGGATCAGGTCAGCCGCCTGTGCCTCGGTAGCGATATTCAGCGTCAACAGGGCGCTGGTGATCAGCACGGCGATAAGGGGTTTCTGCATTGCTTTCTCCACGGGAGTCATCAAAAAAAGACGGCCTTTCACACCAGTGCTGACGCCGTGCCAGCACCTCAGTATTTTGCCATCGTGCTATCGACCTGCAGCGCCCAGGCATGGACGCCGCCAGTCAGGTTGTACAGCTTGCCGAATCCATGATGCTCGAGATAGTCGGCCACCTGCAGGCTGCGCGCACCGTGATGGCAGATGCAGACGATGGCTGCATCTTCATCGAGATCATCGATACGGGCCGGGATGGTGTGCATGGGAATATGCTGAGCCCCGGCGATATGACAGGTCTCGAATTCCCACGGCTCACGCACGTCCAGCAGGACCGGATCGGGCCGGCCGCTATCGGCCAGCCAGTCCGCCAGTTCCAGAGCACTCAGATGCTGCATTGACGACTCCGCTCCGCTCAGAACGTGAACTTCGATGGCGCCACAGCCGAAGCCAGTGGTTTCACGTCGGTTTCGAACAGGGTGCGGGTGTCGTAACCAGCTTCACCGGTGCGGGTGATCAGCTGTGCCTTCATCGCTGGCGATGCGCCGATGATGACGACCAGACGGCCACCGATACTCAGTTGTTGCAACAGGGCCTGTGGCAGTTCCGGCAGCGAGCCCGACACCACGATTACATCGAACGGGGCGCCAGTGCTCCAGCCCTGGGCTGCATCGCCCAGTTCCACCGTCACATTGCTCACGCCGCTGTCGGCCAGATTCTTTTCTGCCAGCGCTTTCAGCGCTGGCGATACTTCCACCGTCGTCACATGACGGGCTTTGTGCGCCAGCAGCGCCGCCATATAGCCCGAACCGGCGCCGATTTCCAGCACGTTTTCATGCTTTTTCAGGTTCAGATCCTGCAGCAGACGGGCTTCGATCTTGGGCGCCAGCATGTAAGCACCACCCGGCAGCGGCAATTCCACATCGGCAAACGCCAGCGCTTTATAAGCTTCCGGCACGAAATTCTCACGTTTCACCACCTGCAGCAGGTCCAGCACGTCCGCGGCGAGGACGTCCCATGGACGGATTTGCTGTTCGATCATATTGAAGCGGGCTTGTTCGATATTCATCTTTTGACTCGGGTCTGGATTAAACAAACCGTCATTTTATCGTTGAACTGGCATCGAGGCACATATTAACGACATGACGGGGTTTACGCGGGAAATTGCGACAGTCTGCAGTTTAAGGGGGTTGAACCTACCAAAATGGCAAGTTTACCGCAGACGGGGCCGCGCCACCTCATGCCCGCTGCACTTCCAGACCACGCAGGCTGACCTCGGTAAAGGTCGCCATAAAGGCATCCGGATCGATAGGCGGCATGCCGCAATCGGGCATATAGGCGTGGGTCCACATCATCAGCATCAGCACGGGCGCCACCAGCACGGGCGTCATCACCAGCGGATCAACGGGATGGAATTCGCCCCGTTCGATGCCGCGCACCAGCACGCTGGCGATCAGGCGGTTGCCGCGCGCCACCACTTCTTCGTTGTAAAACTGCGCCAGTTCGGGGAAATGGTTGCCTTCGGCCAACATCAGCTTGGTGATACCGGCCAGCGGAGTGGCGCAGATCTGATGCCACCATTTGAGCAGGATGGTACGCAGCAGCGCGCCGCTGGGGCCGTCATGCTGGGCTGCTTCCAGTTCCGCTTCGCCGATGGGGTGGACAATGTTTTCCCGCACTACGGCCTTGAACAGTTCTTCCTTGTTGGCGAAATACAGGTAGAGCGTGCCCTTGGACACGCCGGCGCTCTTGGCCACATCTTCCAGCCGCGTGCCGGCATAGCCGCGCTCGACGAACTGGTTCAGGGCGGCAGCCAGCAATTCCTGCGGCCGCGCATCCTTGCGCCGCTCCCAGCGAGGCTTGGTTTCTTGAGAAGCTTGCATGGAGGCTCTTGATTTAACTAACTTATTTGGGCTGGCGATTAACTTACTTGTTAGTCATTAATATAATCGCAAGCTTTGCCAGCGTCAAGTTGATAGATGGCTGTTGGACATCGTCAAAGTTATCTCATTCCTGGACTTGGGCGCGCCATCCCCTTCACCGTAGCCACACCCCCGGCATAGATCACGCTGACCTTTTGCCCGACCAATGGGGTGTAGTCCCAGCAGGATGAATCGTGAATTACGAACACATCAGGTTCAACTTCCTGCACAACGCGGTTTACCGCCGCGTAAAGAATGTCGCCAGTGTATTGGTGATCGTCGTCCGAAAGATTGGCAATACGCGCTTGAGTATATGAGCGCAAGGTTGCGAGCAACTCATGCCTTAGCGTGCCATCCTCATTGCGTGCAGCGCGATGTGACCGGATGCCATTGAGAACTCGGCGCTTATCGTCTTCGCCAGGGTAATCCAGGCCAAACTGAGCTCTGCCTTCAATGATGTCGAGGTCGAGCAAACCTGCCTCCAGACCGGCATCTATCCATCGGAAATCATTCTCAGCACTACGCACATACTTGGAAATCGCGGTGTCGTTGACATCGAGGAAGTAGGCGTGAATGCCGCCGAACTCCAGCATCACCAGGCGCCCCATCCAACCGGGAGGCAGCACCAGGATGCTGCTACTGATCGGGTCGAGATAGTAGCCGTGCTGCTCGTGAAAAGCCGAGTCCTCACCTAGTTCAGCGACGATATCTTGAACCTGCGTGGGATCACGCAATGGGAAGAAGTCAATGTCGATCGAGATGGACATCAGCTCGGGAGGTACCTCTTTGAGGCCCAAGACTGAAAGGCTGCCGGCAATGACGAATTCAGTGTGTCGACCGCATTTCGCGGCCTCTTTCAAGGCAAGCAGGACCTGCTCACGCCGCATTTGCTAATGCTTGGAACTTGCGGACAGAAGCAACGAAGGGGGAGTTCTGGCGTAATGCTGCCGCATGGGAAGAGCGCTCTTCGAGAATCTCAGCTGCTCGCTGCGGGTGCTGTAGCAACTCCTTCCAGGCATCTATATAGTCCTGGCTACACAAACGCCCTTGCTCCCAAAGCGCAACCTGTCCATGCGCGAGCACCAGCACCTCATCAGCACCGGCTGCGGAGCCACCGCGCAAGGCACGAGCTACCGGGCGATGTTTGTCGAGGCGACGCTCATTAACATCAGCGGCCGATACTACGGCTTGCATAGAATTGAAATGGTGGTTTTCCATCGGAAAGCTTTTCGGTGCAAGGATAGAAGCAGATCCAGTACACTTATCGTATCATAATTCCGCTTAAAAATTGAGCAAGTCAAGGTGAGTTAGATTCCCTCAGGAAAATCCTCCTTTGCCTATACTTATCGTCCTCGTGGTCCGCAGCATCGCGCCTGATTCCTGAATCCCCAGCAAGCCCGCAATTTGTGAACTTCTCTCGTTTGAAAGTTACTCAAATTATATAAATGGCCAATTTGCTTTTTATGAAATTGCAACTGGAAAGATCTCATTGCCACACCCGCATCGCGCTGCTGCACAGGGCAGAACGCTGGCCGCGGCTGGCATAGCTAATGCAAATGCAGCGCACTGCCGACTATGAATCAGCCGGATAGGAACTTGGAAATTAAATTAAATATCATTACTATTTTGGAAATTCTGGGAACAGCCAATTGCATGGTCTGGTTCTGCTGGCATAGATATTGGCAATCTTCATTGTATTTCGCACTAACGCTCGGTTATATAGTGTTCGGTCGGGTATGCCCGGACGTCCTTCCCGAATATATTGTGGATGGACTTGCGCTCGCCGCGCTGCTAGTGTCCCTAAAACTTCTGGCTCAGACGCTATGACGCAGGAAACAACTTGCCACCAAGAGAAGTCACTCAAAAACCGATTGCGACCACCGCAATTCCGTGCAGCAGCGTAAGCAATAACACCAAGAAATTACACAGGTTCCGCTCCACACAGCCCCATCCTCGCGCCAGATTTGTCAGTTTATCCCGATTGTTAATCCGTCCTGACCACCCGCTAAACCGCGCCGTCGGCCTGCCAGCGTATCGTCACGCGGGTGCCGCGCCCCTGCTCGCCGCTGCCGATTTCCAGCGTGGCGCCGTGGCGGGCCGCAATTTCACGTGCAATCGGCAGACCCAGCCCGCAGCCGCCGGCCAGCTCGCTGCTGCCGCCGCGGTAGAATCGCTCCAGCACCAGCGCGCGCTCATGCTCGGCGATGCCGGAACCGTCGTCCACCACCGCCAGCGCCAGTGGCTCTTCCGCCAGTTCCAGCGTCACCATGCCGCCGCCCTGACGGCTGTATTTGATGGCGTTATCAAGCAGATTGCCTATCATTTCATGCAGCAGATAGGGGTCGCCATCTATCATTAACGGCGCTTCCGGGCCGCTGTAACCGAGATCGACGCCGCAGCGCAGCGCCTGATCCATCCAGCGCTCCACTTCCTCGCGTGCCAGCCTGGCCAGATCGACCGGCACCAGCTTCAGATGCTGTTCGGTGGCCTGCTCCGAGCGCATCAGCGTGAGCAGCTGCTGGGTCACATGGTGCAGCCGCGTCACAGCACGGTGCACATCTTCCATAGCCTGTTCGCGCAGCTGCGGATTGCGCTCGCGCAGGGCCCGTTGTGATTGCACCTGCAAGCTGGCCAGCGGGGTGCGCAACTGGTGGGCGGCATTGGAAATGAAGCGCTTCTGGGTCTGCTGCTCTTCGCTCAGGCTGACGATCAGGCCATTGATGGCACCGATCAGGGGCACAATTTCGCTGGGCAGGCGCGCCGTATCGAACATCGGCATGCGGCTATCAGGCCGGTAACTACCAAGACGGGCCGCGATGCTGTCCACCCGCGCCAGACTGCGCGCTACCGCCAGCCAGACCGATACGCCCACCAGCAGCAGCACGGCTACCTGCAGCGGCGCCCACTGCCAGAACGATTTGTAGGCTACCAGATCGCGCTTGTGCATGGTCTCGGCCACGGCGATGCGCACCCGGTCATCGAGCCCGCCCGGCGCGGCAAATTCCAGCTGTACCACCCGTACGCTGCGTCCGCCCACCTGCGCATCGTAGAACTGCGGCTGGTCGCCGGAGGCCGCCGAGGGCGCAGACGCTATCGGCGTATTCCCCAGCAGCCAGCCCTGGCGCTGCGTGCTAGCCTGCCAGTAGATACGGTCGCTCACGTCCCACTCGAACATCTGCACGGCTGCCGGCGGCAGCTGCAGGCTGACTTTGCCATCGCGCGCGTGCACCTGTGCCCGCAGCGACATGGCCGAATCGAGCAGCCACTGGTCGTGCACCATATAGCCGATCTGGCCCGAAATCAGCATGCCGCCGGCGGCGCCCAGCACCAGCACCAGCAGCAGCGGCGCGGCCAGTTGCAGCAGCAGCTGGCGGCGCAGACTGCCCTGCGGCGGCTGCCAGCGCGGCAGCAGATTCACGCCGCCGCTCCGCCGGCATCGGGCTCGATGCGGTAGCCCAGCCCGCGCAAAGCCCGTACTTGGGTCTGCGATCCGGCATCGGCCAGCTTGCGGCGCAAGCGGCTGACGAATACTTCTATCATGGTGGGATTCTTTTCTTCGGCGTGGTCATAGATCGCATCGAGAAACTGGGTCTTGCTGACCACCCGGCCCGGACGGCGCAGCAGCAATTCCAGCACAGTGGCTTCGGCGGCCGTCAGGCCCAGATCGCGTCCGCCCACGCTGGCCTGCAGGGTAGCCGGTTCGAACACCAGATCGCTGAACTGCAGCCGCGCTTCCACCGGCGCGCCACGCCGCAGCAGGGCGCGCAGGCGCGCCTCCAGTTCGGGCAGGGCAAACGGCTTGGCCAGATAATCGTCGCCGCCGGCATCAAGGCCGGACACGCGGTCGTCCAGATCGAAGCGCGCCGTCAGAATCAGCACCGGCGCCACCAGCCCCTGCTTGCGCAAGCGCCGCAGCACTTCCAGCCCATCCATGTCGGGCAGACCCAGATCGAGGATCAGCAGATCATAGCTGTGCTGCAGACAGGCGCTGAGCGCATCGCGGCCGTTGTAGACCACGTCGGTCGGATAGTCGGACTGTGCCAGCGAGCTGCTGAGCCCCTGGGCAAGGTCGCGGTCATCCTCTACTAGCAGAAAACGCATGGCATATCACTCTGGGCAAGGTTCAGGCAAGCTAGCCTGCGTATCATCACCGGCTCGTTTGATTGTAACTGACCCGGAACCATCAAGGGAGTCCCCGTAACATGCGCCGCATCTCCAAATGGCTACCCGGCCTGACCGTACTCGGCGTCGCCGTCGCCACTGCCACCACCCTGCTGGGCAACGCTAGCAAACCGGCAGCACCTGCCAGCCCCACCAGCAGCCAGTCCCCCGCCAATGATCCCGATAGCGTCAGCTATCCGGCCGGCGCCGCACAGCTGGACATGATACGCACGGCGAGCCTGACAGCGCAAGCCATGCCGGTAGGCGAGCCGCTGGGCGCACGCGTGACCTATGACGACGACGTCACCGCGCGCGTAGGCGTGAGCGTGGCCGCGCGGGTAAAAGCCATCCGTGCCGCAGCGGGCGAGCATGTGCGGGCCGGACAGGTGCTGGCCGAACTTGATGCACCCGACTACAGCGCTGCGCAGGCCGATCTGGCCAAGGCGCGTGCCGACGAAACCCGCAAACAGCAGGCACTGGAGCGGGCCCGCACGCTGGTGCCGGGCGAAGCCATCGCCGGCCGCGACATGGAAGCCGCCCAGGCCGACTATCAGCAGGCCCGTGCCGAAACCGTACGGGCCGAACAGCGCCTGCGCGCGCTGGTGCCGGCCGGTAGCCGCGCCGGCAGCCAGCTGCTGCTCACCGCCCCGATCAGCGGCGTGATCAGCGAACGCAATCTGTCGCCGGCGCTGGACGTGGCACCGGGCATGGCCGCGCCCCTGTTCGTGATCACCCAGCCGCAGCGCCTGTGGCTGCAGCTCGATGTGCCGGAAAGCCTGCTGGGCCAGCTGCGCAAGGGCGCGCGGGTGGACGTCGAGAGCGATGCCTGGCCGGGCCGGCACTTCAGCGCCAGCCTGAGCGAGCCGGGGCTGGTCGTCGACCCGAACACGCGCCGCGTGCTGGTGCGCGCCCGTCTCGATAACCGCGACGGCAAGCTGCTGCCGGAAATGTATGTGCGCGCCACCCTGCTGCAGGACAGCGGCAGCGCCGTACAGGTGCCGAACAGCGCGCTGGTCAACCGCGGCGTGCATACCTATGTGTTCGTGCAGCGCGCCCCCGGCCAGTTCCGCCGCCTGTCCGTGCAGATGCTGACCCATGGCGCCGAAGCCAGCTACGTGGCCGGCGTGGCCGATGGCGCCAGCATCGTCACCAGCGGCGCCCTGCTGCTCGACGCCGATCTGAGCGCGCGCGCAGGTAAAGCGCCATGATGGATCGCCTGATCATGTTCGCGCTGCGTCAGCGCGGCTTTGTGATGGTGCTGGTGGCCGCCCTGATCGGCTATGGCTGGTATGCGCTGTCGAATCTGCCCATCGAAGCCTTCCCCGATGTGCAGGACGTGCAGGTGCGGGTGATCTCGCAGCTGGCCGGCCAGCCACCCGAGGACATGGAGCGCAGCGTGACCCAGCCCATCGAGCGGGAAATGGGCGGCATACCCCACCTGACCAACGTGCGCTCGGTTACCATGACGGGCCTGTCGGTGGTCACGCTGACGTTTGACGACGACACCGATAACTATTTCGCCCGCCAGCAGGTCACGGAAAAACTCTCCACCGTGACGCTGCCGGCCGGCGTGCAGCCGCAGCTGGCGCCGCTGTCGACAGCCGTGGGCGAGATCTACCGTTATGCCATCGAGGCGCCCGGCCTGAGCGAAGCCGAGATCCGCACCCTGCAGGACTGGACCATCCGTCCGGCCCTGCGCATGACGCCCGGCGTGGCCGATGTGAGCAGCTTTGGCGGCGCCATCCGCGAATACCAGATCGAAGCCGATCCTTTCCTGCTGCGCAAATACCAGCTCACGCTAGACCAGCTCAGTCAGGCCATCGCCAACGGCAGCGGCAATGCCGGCGGCGGTCTGGTACGCATGGGCGACGCCAGCCTGATCGTGCGCTCGGCCGGTCTGTACAAAGAACTGGCCGATCTGGGCCGGGTGGTGGTGGCCGCCCGTCAGGGCCGCGCCATCACCGTGGCCGACGTGGCCAGCATCAAGATAGGTGAGCGCCAGCGCTATGGCATCGTCGCGGCCGACCAGCGCGACAGCGTGGTGGAAGGCATAGTCTCGATGACCAAGGGCGGCAATCCGTCCAAGATCAATGCCGACCTGAAGGCCCGCATCGCCCAGTTGCAGGCCCACTTGCCGGCCGGCGTAAAAATCATTGCGCTGTACGACCGTACCGACCTGGTGCACCACACTGTGGCCACGGTAGCGGAAAACCTGCTGATCGGCGCCACGCTAGTGATCGTGATACTAGTGCTGTTCCTGTCCAGCTGGCGCGCGGCCCTGATCGTCGCCACCGTGATTCCGCTGGCCTTGCTGTTTGCCTTCATCCTGATGCATGCGCGCGGCGTGTCGGCCAACCTGATTTCACTCGGTGCAGTGGACTTCGGCATCATCATCGACAGCGCCGTGGTGATCGTGGAAGCGCTGATGGTGCGCATGGCGACCATGCCGCTGCATGAGCACAATCCCGTCGGCACCCGCCTCAACGTGCTGCACCGGACCATGAACGAACTGTCCCATCCGGTGCTGTTCTCCAAGGCCATCATCATACTGGCGTTTGTGCCCATCTACACCTTCCAGCGGGTGGAGGGCAAGATCTTCACGCCGGTGGCGCTGACCCTGACCTTTGCGCTGGCTGGTGCCGTGCTGCTGACCTTTACCCTGCTGCCCACCCTGCTGTCGTGGACCATCCAGCGCCAGCCGCTGGTGGAAAAACATCAGGCCTGGCTGGCTGGCCTGCAGCAGCGCTACCACCGTCTGCTCGACTGGACGCTGCGCCGTTCGCGCAGCGTGCTGCTATGGTCCGCCGTACCGGTGCTGCTGGCACTGCTGCTGGCTACCCGGCTAGGCAGCGAATTCATGCCCAAGCTCGATGAAGGCAATATCTGGCTGACCATTACCCTGCCCACGTCGGCCTCGCTGGAAACCACCAAACAGGTGGAACGCCTGATGCGCCAGACCTTGCAGAAATATCCGGAAGTGGCGCACATCATCAGCCAGGCGGGCCGCCCTGACGACGGCTCCGATCCCAAAGGCCCGAACAATCTGGAAACGCTGGTCGATCTCAAGCCGCGCAAGCAATGGCGCTTTGCCGACAAGGATGCGCTGGTGGCCAGCATGTCGGCCGAACTGGCAAAAATCCCCGGCATCAACGCCAATTTCTCGCAGGTGATACAGGATAACGTGGAAGAATCGCTGTCCGGCTTCCGCGGCGAAATCGTCGCCAAGGTCAGCGGCAATGATCTCGATATACTGGAAAACAAGGCCCAGCAGCTGATCGATATCCTGCAGAATATCCCCGGCGCCATCGATGTCGATGCAACCCATATCGGCGGCCAGAGCGAAATCGTGGTGACGCCCGACCGCGCCCGTCTGGCGCGCTACGGCATCAGCATTGCCGACGTCAACACGCTGGTGACGCAAGCCCTGTCCGGTAGCGCCGTCACCAGCTATTTCGAGGGCGAACGGCGTTTCGACGTGGTACTCAAGGTGCGCCCCGAGGCACGCAACAGCATGGACGCCATCGGCGCCCTGCAACTGAGCATACCGGCCAGCCAGGCCGGCAACGGTCCCGCCACTGTCGCCCTGCGCGATGTGGCCAGCATCGAACTGCGCCAGGGTGTCTCGCGCATCCAGCGCGAAGCAGGCGCGCGCAGCGTGATCGTCAAAATGAATCTGCTGGGACGCGATCAGGGCAGCTTCATCGAAGAAGCCCAGCGCACCGTGCAGGAAAAAGTCAGCCTGCCGGCGGGCTACGACATCAGCTGGGGCGGCCAGTTCGAAAACTCCCAGCGCGCCGCCAAGCGTCTGGCCGTGATCATTCCGCTCACCATACTGCTGATGTTCTCGCTGCTGTTCTGGGCCTTCCGTTCGCTGCGGCTGGCCGCTCTGGTACTGGGCATGGTGCCGTTCACCATGATCGGCGGACTGGGCGGACTGGCACTGGCCGGCCTGCACCTGTCGGTGTCGGCGGCGGTGGGCTTCATCGCCGTGGCCGGCATCTCGGTGCAGAACGGCGTGATCATGGTGGAAGAAGTGCTGCAGAAAGTGCGCGAAGGCGCTGCCGTACCGCACGCCGTAGTACAGGGTGCCGTGATGCGCCTGCGCCCCATCCTGATGACAGCGCTGATGGCCGGCATGGGCCTGCTGCCGGCAGCCCTGTCGCACGGCATCGGCAGCGAAACCCAGCGCCCCTTTGCCTGCGTGATCGTGGGCGGCATCGTCAGCGGCACCATCTTTACGCTGCTGGTGCTGCCCGTTGCGCTACGCCTGTTTGGCAACTTCTCTGAACCGGGCGACAACGCCTCCACAACACCATGAAACCGCGCCTGTACCTACTCCTTGCCGCCAGCGTCCTGCTGCTGGCTGGCTGCGCCGCCGGCCCGGACTACCAGCGTCCGGCACTGGCACTGCCCACCCGCTATACGGCGGACGACCAGCAGCTGGCCGGGCGGCTGCAACTGCAGCAGCAGATCCGCCAGAACTGGTGGCATGTATTCGGCTCGCCCGAACTCGATGCGCTGATCGAGCAAGCCTGGCAGCACAACGCCGGCATCGCCTCGGCGCAGGCGAATCTGCGCGCGGCACAGGAAAATGTCGCGGCCCAGCAGGGCTATTTCTATCCCACTGTGCAGCTCGGTTATAGCCCCAGCCGCACCAAGCTGGCCGGCAATCAGGGCGGCAACTCGCCCGGCGTGCAGGGTAACGGCAGCGTGATCAGCACCACCCAGAATACACCTGCCAGTCAGGGCGGCACGGCACCCTATAACGCGCCCGTGATCTACAACTTCCACACGGCCCAGCTCAGCGTGGCCTACACGCCGGACGTATTCGGCGCCAGCCGGCGCCAGCTGGAATCGGTGCAGGCCCAGCAGGAATACCAGCGCTATCAGCTGCAGGCTGCCTATCTGACGCTGGCCTCGAATCTGGTGGCTGCGGCCATTCAGGATGGCCTGCTGCGCGAACTGCTGGAACTCGATCAGCAGATCGTGGCCGCGGCCCAGCGCACGCTGGCGCTGGTGCAGCGCCAGCATCAGGCAGGCTATGCCAGCGCGCTCGAACTGGCCAGCGCGCGCAATGCGCTGGCACAGACCCAGCAGGCGCTGCCGCCGTTGCGGCGCCAGCTGGAACAGAACCGCGATCTGCTGCGCCTGCTCACCGGCCTCAGCGTCGAACAGGAATTGCCGGCGTTCCGGCTGGCCAGCTTCCGCCTGCCGCAGCAACTGCCGCTGGCGCTGCCGTCGCAGTTGCTGGAACAGCGGCCCGACATCCGCGCCGCCGAAGCCCAGTTAAAAGCCGCCAGCGCGCAAGTGGGCGTGGCCCGTGCCGCGCGGCTGCCGCAATTCACCATGTCGGCCAATGCCGGCGGCGCGGCCAGCGAATTCGGCCAGATGTTCTGGAACAGCGGCCAATTCTTTGCCCTTGGCGCCAGCATCACCCAGACCCTGTTCGACGGCGCCACCCTGCAGCACCGCGAGCGCGCCGCAGAAGCCAGCCTGCAGGCCGCAGCAGCCGACTACCGTACGGCCGTTGCCACCGCGCTGCAGAACGTCGCCGATGTGCTGCACGCCATCGATAGCGATGTGGCGGCGGTGCAGAGTGCCACCGATGCCGCCAGCGCTGCACAGGCCACGCTGCAGCTATGCCAGCGCCAGCATGCCGCCGGCGCGCTCGATCAGACGGCGCTGCTGCTGGCACAGCAGAATCAATGGCAGTCGCAGCAGCAGCTGGCGCAGGCCCGCGCCAGTCAGCTTGGTAATGCTGCCGCGCTATATCAGGCGCTGGGCGGCAGCTGGCAAAGTCCGCAGCGCAGCAAGGAGCAACCATGAAATCCGCCATTCATCCTAGCCTCTACCGCCGCGCCGTACTGGCCACGCTAGGCCTGCTGGGCGCCTGCAGCAGCGCGCCGCAGCGCCCTGCCGTCGACTGGCAGCACGGCGCCCACCATGCCACCATCGTCAGCGAGTACGCCGCCGATGCCGGCCGCAGCAGCCTGCCGCCATGTCTGGCCGCTTTGCCCGCAGATGAGTACGCCAGCCACCGCTACGTCAAAGTGCATTACCACCACGTCCGCCTGCTGCACAGCAGTGTCGCCGCACTGCCGGACGGCGTGGCTGCGGGCGTGGGTAGCGAAGTGGAAATCTGGCCAGCCGACTGCCACGCGGGCCAACTGGCGCACATCAGCCGCGTGCTGGGCAGGGAGCCGGCGCAGCATGACTGATGGCAGTAGCATGAGGCAGCACTGGCTGGCTCTCGCATTAGTACTATGCTGCGGCCCTTTGCAGGCGCAGTCGGCCGGCACTACACTGGTCTGCAACGGGGATCTAGGCGCCGGCCTGAATTTCAACCGCGTGGCGCAGGCCGCGCGCGCGCAGCCGGCCAGCGCAGTGCCCTACCTGAACGGCGAATGCGGCCCCCTGTTTGCCCGGGTGGATACCTTCGGCGCGGCTTTGCTGCCGCTGGGCAGCGGCCAGCTGGAACTGAGCACGCGGGTGGTTGGCGACGGCTACCAGCCAGCCGATGGCACGCTGGCGCGGCGACGCGAGTCCGTGCCGCTGGGGCTGAGCACTTTGCAAGTCACGCCGTATGGCGCGCTGATGGCCAGCCTGCAGCAGGATCTGGGCGCTTCGCACGGCAAGCTGGGCAGCTTGCTGTATGCCGCCGAGTTTCCGCTGGGGCCGGCTTCCGTCTACCCCCAGCTAGGACTGGAATACCGTAATAGCCAATATCTGCGTTACTATGACGGAACGTCAGCCTACCGCCCCGGTGGCGCAAGCAGCCCCTTCATTGCGCTGTTTGCAGAAGTCCACCTGAGACAACGTTGGTATTTCAATCTCAATCTGCGCAAAAGCTGGCAGGGCCCATCCATACGGAACAGCCCACTGGTCGTCCACACGAGCCCAACTACCGCTCTGGCCGCCATCAGTTATCGCTTTAATACAGATTAAGCGTTTTAATTAATTTACCGAATACACGTCGGTATGCTGAATTTAGGAAGATTATGAAGACAATTACGCTGCCCGGGGGCGAACACGCTGTCCTCGCGCTGCACGGCTTGCTAGGCAATCCGCTGGAAATGCAGTATCTGGGCAAACGGCTACAGAAAGCCGGCTATACCGTCGTCATTCCCCTGATTCCCGGTTATGGCTACGCCACGGGCGCCGGCCAGTCCTACCAGACCACCACCTTCGATGCCTGGTATCAGGAAGTGCTGCGCCATTTCGAGGAACTCAAACGCAACTATAAAACCGTCTCCGTTACCGGTCTGTGCATAGGCGCCGTGCTGGCGCTGAAACTGGCCATCGAACGCGGCGAAGAAGTCGCCTCCCTGTCGCTGCTGGCTACCACGCTGGCTTATGACGGCTGGAGCCTGCCGTGGTACCGCTTCCTGCTGCCGCTGGCCTACTACACGCCGGCACGGCGCTGGTATGCCTACCACGAACGCCATCCTTACGGCCTGAAGAACGAAAATCTGCAGCGCTGGATAGCCCGCGAAATGCAGGTCAGCGGTTCGTCTGCAGCAGGTGCCTCGCGCCTGTCCGCCGAGGGCATCTTCCAGGCCCACCGCCTGATTAAGCAGGTGCGCAGCCAGCTGCACAAGGTCACGACCCCGGCGCTGATCATCCACGCCGAAGAGGACGACGTGGCCAGCACGGCCAGCGCCGACTTGGTGGAAAGCCGAATTAAATCCGCGTCCAAGCGCAAAATTATTCTGCACAACAGTTATCATATTATTACGCTGGATAACGAAAAAGAAGTCGTCGCCGACGAATCGATCGCTTTCTTTAACCAGCACCTGCCCGTCCGTATTCCTGAACTCAAGATCGCTTAAGCATATTAGTCATGACCACCTCATCTTTATCCGCTGTTATCCGTCTGCTGGCCAAGAGCCTGGACGTTCCTGCCGACACCATTAGCGGCGCTACCGAACTGGAAGCACTGGGCGCCGATTCGCTGACCGTGATCGAACTGATTTTCGATCTGGAAGAGGAATTCAACATCCAGATCGGTGACGAGCGTCCCGACCTGAAAGTGGTGCAGGACATCGCCGATCACATCGACCGCTATCTGGCCAGCCGCGGCGAAGCGCAATGAGCGGCCGCCGTGTCGTCATCACCGGACTGGGCGCCGTTTCCGCACTGGGCATAGGCGCCCGGCAGAATTTCGACCAGGCTTTGCAAGGCCACAGCGGCATAGCCCTGCTGGAACTCAAGGGCGAGCGCCAGCGTCCCGGCCTGCCGGCAGCGCAGATCCGCGCCGCCCTGCCCGACATCATCCGCACGGCCGAACAGCCGCTATTCGACCGCAATGCCATCATCGGCATGGTGGTCGCGCAGGAAGCGCTGGCGCAGTCCGGCTTTAGCGTCCGGAACGAGGCCGAAGCGGAAGCCAGCGGCGTGTTCTGGGGCACCGGCATGGGCGGTTCCACCACGCTGGAAGCGGGTTATGTCGACCTGTTCGTCGAAGGTAAAACCCGCATCCGTCCCATGTCGGTGGTGGCCGGCATGAACAATGCGGCCGCCTCGCAGATCGCCTTGCGCTACCAGTTCAAGGGCACGGTCAACAATTACAGCTGCGCCTGCGTTTCCTCGGCGCAGGCGATAGGCGAAGCCTACCGCCACATCCACCACGGCTATGCCGAGCGGGTACTGGCTGGCGGCTCGGAAGCGCTGCTCAATTACGGCGTCGTCACGGCCTGGGATTCCATGCGCGTGCTGGCGCCGGCCGATAGCGCCCGGCCGGAACGCTCGTGCCGTCCGTTCTCCGCCGACCGCAACGGTCTGGTGCTGGGCGAAGCGGCCGCTGCCGTGATGCTGGAATCGCTGGAATCGGCGCGTGCCCGCGGCGCCGTCATACTGGGCGAACTGGTGGGCTACGGCAGCAGCAACGATGCCAGCCACATTACCAAACCCGATCCGGCCGGCCAGGCCCGCGCCATGCAGATGGCGCTGCGCCATGCCGGTCTGGCGCCGCAGCAGGTGGCCTATATTAACGCCCATGGCGCCGGCACGGCGGCAGGCGATCTGGCCGAAGCCGTCTCCATCGGCCAGATTTTCGGTCCTGCTACCGGGCAGCTGCTGGTCAGCTCCACCAAGTCCATGCACGGCCACACGCTCGGTGCTGCCGGTGCGCTGGAATTCGTCCTCACCGCGCAGACGCTGGGTGCCGGTTCAGTGCCGCCCACCGCCTTCCTCGAACAGGCCGATGCCGGATGCCAGCTCGATCTGGTGCCGCTGCAAGCACGCCACGGCCTGCAGATCGACGCGGCGATGTCGAATTCCTTCGCCTTCGGCGGCAGCAATGTCTCGCTGATCGTGCGGCAATTCCACCACGCCTAGCAGGACCGCGCGGCTCCCCGCTAGCAGGTGCGCGCGTCCGGCTTGACCGGACGCGCAATCACGGGTCTACTAGCGCGACACAACAATAACGGAGCACAACTTGAACGTCACGTCTGCCAGCGCCAGCGCGCAATCCTCCCTGTCCGGCCGCCGCATCATCGCTCTGGTGATGATGCTGTTTTTTGCGTTCGGCTTCTGTACCGTGCTGGTCGATACGCTGGTGCCCAAACTCAAAGGCCTGTTTGCGCTCAACTATGCCGAGGCCATGCTGACCCAGTTCTGCTTCTTCGGCGCCTACTTCATCGTCTCGCTGCCGGCCGCAAGGCTGATCCGCCAGCTCGGCTATCTGGAAAGCGTGACCATGGGGCTGGCCATCATGGCGGCAGGCTGTCTGGCCTTCACCCCCGCAGCCGAGCATGGCAGCTATCCGGCCTTTCTGGCCGCCCTGTTCGTGCTGGCCGCCGGCGTCACCATCGTGCAGGTAGCGGCCAATCCGCTGGCCGCCCGGGTTGGCGATCCGCGCCACGCCCACAGCCGGCTGACCCTGGCGCAGGCGTTCAATTCGCTGGCCACCGCCATCGGCCCCCTGTTCGGTGCCGCCTTTATTCTCAGCGATGAAGGCGCTGCCCCTATCGCCAGTGGCCTGAGCGCCGCCGCCCAGCGGCTCGAAGCCGGCCGCTCGGTGCAACTGCCCTTCCTGATGATAGGCCTGACGCTGGGCGTGCTGGCGGCCATCTGCTGGGCCTGCCGTCGCTGGGCGCCGGCCAGTAGCGACGAAGCCCGGAGCGGCGGCTATCTGGCGCTGCTGGGCCGTCCGCGCCTGATGCTGGGCGTGCTCGGCATCTTCCTCTACGTGGGCGCCGAAGTGGCAATCGGCAGCATGCTGGTGAACTACCTGATGCAGAGCAGCGTGCTGGGCGCCAGCGTGCGCACGGCCGGTTCCATGGTATCGGTGTACTGGGGTCTGGCCATGGTGGGCCGCTTCATCGGCGCCGGCCTGCTCAAACGGGGCAAGCCCGGCCTGCTGCTGGCCGGTTGCGCCGCTGCTGCTGGCCTGCTGGCAGTGATTTCGCTGTCGAGTTCCGGCTACGTGGCGGCGGCCAGCATCCTTGCCATCGGCCTGTGCAACTCCATCATGTTCCCCACCATCTTTACGCTGGCACTGGAAGACAGTGCAGAACAGGCACCACAGGCTTCCGGCCTGCTCTGTCTGGCCATCGTGGGCGGCGCCATCATCCCCGTGCTGGTCGGCACGGTGGCCGATCACGCCAGTCTGGCAACGGCGCTGTGGGTGCCGGTGCTGTGCTATGCGGGCATAGGCGCTTACGGCGTGTACGCCAGCAAAAACTAGGGAGTATCTCCCCATGCAAATAAGGCAAATTGAATAAATTTGAAATAAATTCGTTTAATTTGCTATATTTGCTCAATTCTGTATAATGCGGGACATCAGCGGCTGTTTTCGGCCGCTCGCCACAACCATGCGAGGTGATGATGTCCATGCAGCCTGAATTTTCCCGCGAACAGCTAGCACTGCAACGCGCCATGCGCGCCAAAGAAGCGCTGCACGATGCGCTCGAGCGCGCCCGCAAAGCTTCGTATGCTGCCACTATCCTGGCTGAATACGCACGCTCACGCCAGCAGGCCATTCCGCGCATGCACAGCGAATAAATCGGCGCGCCAGCGGGCAGCAACTGGGCTACACTAGCAACACCATCCAATGTGTAGGCCGCTATGCCCGCGAAAAATCTGCCTGAGCTGATCACCCTGAAACGTCTGATCGACGAAGGCGGCGCCCATCTGCAAGTGAGCACCCCTTGCAGCGTGGCCATGGACGGACGCGATTTTCCCGTCTACACCGTGGCCATGGGCAATCCCGATCCGCAAGTACCGGCGCTGGGCTTCTTCGGCGGCATCCACGGGCTGGAACGCATAGGCACGCAGATCGTGCTGGCGTTTCTGGAAAGCCTGCTGGCACGGCTGCGCTGGGACCACACCCTGCACCAGCAGCTGGCGTCATTGCGGCTGGTGTTCATGCCGCTGGTGAATCCGGGCGGCATGTGGCAGGCCACACGCTGCAATCCGCAAGGTGTGGACCTGATGCGCAACGCTCCCGTCAGCGCCACCGACAGCGTGCCCTTCCTGCTGGGCGGCCAGCGCTATAGCCGCCACCTGCCGTGGTATCGCGGCGCCGCCGGTGCGCCGATGGAAGCCGAGAGCCGCGCCGTATGCGATTTCGTCACGGGCGAACTGCTGTCACGCCAGTTCAGCCTTGCTCTCGACTGCCATTCCGGCTTCGGCCTGCGCGACCGCATCTGGTTCCCCCATGCCCATACCAGCACGCCGATACCGCATCTGCCCGACATCGCCGCACTGGAGCAGCTGTTCAGTGCCAGCTACCCCAACCACAACTACGTGTTCGAGCCGCAGAGCCGGGTCTACCGCACCCATGGCGATCTGTGGGATTACCTGTATCTGAACGCAGGCCAGCGGGTATTCCTGCCGCTGACGCTGGAAATGGGCTCGTGGCTGTGGGTGAAGAAAAATCCGCGCCAGCTGTTCGACCGCATCGCCATGTTCAACCCCACGGCGCGCCACCGCCAGCAGCGCGTGCTGCGGCGCCACCTCACGTGGTTCGATTTCCTCATGCGCGCCACCATCAGCCACCAGTCGTGGCTGCCGTCCGGCATGGCGCGCAAGGTGCAGCACAAGCGCGCCCTCACGCAGTGGTACGGCTGATGGAACGCTGGATACTGCTGCGCGGGCTGGTGCGCGAGCAGCGCCACTGGGGCAGCTTCCCCGCCACGCTGGCCGCAGCCCTGCCCGACGCGCAGCTGTACACGCCCGACCTGCCCGGCAACGGCAGCCGCTACCGCGAAGCCAGCCCTAGCAGCGTGCGGCAGATGGTGGAAGCCTGCCGCCTGCAACTGCAGCAGGCCGGCATAGCACCGCCCTACTCGCTGCTGGCATTATCGCTGGGCGGCATGGTGGCGCTGACCTGGGCCCAGCTCTACCCGCAGGAGCTGCGCCGCTGCGTGCTGGTCAACACCAGCATGCGCCCCTACAGCCCCTTCTATCAGCGTCTGCGCTGGCGCAACTACGGCGCCATCCTGCGCCAGCTGCTGCTGGGTGGCGCCCGCACGCAGGAACAGCTGATCCTGCGCCTGACCAGCAATACCGGCACGGCACCCCAGCGCGCCGCGCTGGTCGAGCAGTGGCTGGGCTATCAGCGGGAATACCCTGTTTCGCGCCGCAACGCGCTGCGCCAGCTGTGGGCGGCAGCGCGCTTCCGCGCCGCGCCACATCAGCCAGCCCTGCCGCTGCTGCTGATTGCCAGCGCGGGCGACCGGCTGGTCGATCACGCCTGTACGCTGCGGCTGGCACAGGCGTGGCAGCTTGCCGTGCTGCTGCACCCCACGGCGGGCCACGACCTGCCGCTCGATGCGGGCGACTGGCTGGCGCAACAGATCGCCGGCTGGGTAGCGAGCGCAGCTGCGCCATAGTATGCTAGGCTTATGCCCCCATCGATTTGCCACCTGCTGCCATGAACTGTCGCGATCACTGCGGTGCCTGCTGCATCGCGCCATCCATCTCCAGCCCGATACCCGGTATGCCCAACGGCAAACCGGCCGGCGTACGCTGCATCCAGCTCGACGAGCAGGAGCGCTGCAAGATCTTCGGCCAGCCCGAGCGGCCAGCCGTGTGCGCCTCGCTCAAGCCGGCCAGCGAATTCTGCGGCGAGAATCGCGAACAGGCCATGCGCTGGCTGGGTCTAGTAGAAGAGGCTACCCGCCCCGGCCAGTAAGCCCGCGCATACTTTTTGCATTACGCTTGCGTGAGATTGAGCTGGTTAGCAGCTGGGCATGGTAAGCTTCGACCCCGGCCTGTATAGCCAGCACCCCCCTATCAAAATCTCACTTTTTTATCTCATGGATATCGTTCTCGCACTCAAAGCCCTGATCATGGGTCTGGTTGAAGGTTTTACGGAATTTCTGCCGATTTCGTCCACGGGTCACCTGATTCTGACCGAGCATCTGCTGGGATTCCAGGGCATGGAAGAGAAAATGAAAGTGTTCGAGATCGTCATTCAGGCCGGTGCCATCTTCGCCGTGTGCTGGGAATACCGCGCCCGCATTGCCGCCGTACTGACCGGCCTCGGTGACCGCAAGCAGCAGCGCTTTGCCATCAACGTACTGATCGCCTTCCTGCCGGCTGCCGTGCTGGGCGTGCTGTTCAGCAAAGCCATCAAGGCCAAGCTGTTTGCCCCGGTGCCGGTAGCGCTGGCCTTCATCATCGGCGGTCTGGTCATTCTGTGGGTGGAAAAACGCGAACGCCAGAATCCGGGCATGGTGCGCATCCATTCGGTCGATGACATGACTCCGGCCGATGCTCTCAAGATCGGCATCGCCCAGGCCTTTGCCCTGATTCCGGGCACCAGCCGCTCCGGCGCCACCATCATGGGCAGCATGCTGTTCGGCCTGTCGCGTCAGGTGGCCACCGAATTCTCCTTCTTCCTCGCCATTCCTACCCTGCTGGGCGCCACCGTCTATTCGCTCTACAAGGAACGTGCGCTGCTGTCGGCTGCCGACCTGCCGCTGTTCTCGGTGGGCACGGTAGCGGCGTTTATTTCCGCCTTCCTGTGCGTGCGCTGGCTGCTGCGCTACATCAGCACCCACACCTTCACCGCTTTCGCGTGGTACCGCATCGCCTTCGGCCTGCTGGTACTGGTCACCGGCTATACCGGCATGGTGGTGTGGGCGGACTAAACCCAAGCTGTAAAACCCTGACGTCTCGATGATTCAAACGCAATACCAGCAACAAGCGCTCCACCTGCTGCAAACCGTGTTCGGCTATCCGGCCTTCCGCGGCCAGCAGGAGGACATCGTCAGCCATGTCTGTGCGGGCGGCGACGCGCTGGTGTTGATGCCTACCGGCGGCGGCAAGTCGCTGTGCTACCAGATCCCCGCGCTGGTGCGCGACGGCGTAGGCGTGGTGATTTCCCCTCTGATCGCGCTGATGCAGGATCAGGTGGATGCACTGGCCGAAGTGGGCGTGCGCGCTGCCTTCCTCAACTCCACCCAGACTTACGAAGAAGCCAGCCGCATCGAACGGCTGGTGCGCACCGGCCAGCTCGATCTGGTCTACGTGGCGCCGGAACGGCTGATGACGGAGCGCTGCCTGAATCTGTTCCAGGATTCCAAGATCGCACTGTTCGCCATCGACGAGGCCCACTGCGTATCGCAATGGGGCCACGACTTCCGGCCAGAATACATCCGCCTGTCGGTGCTGCACGAACAGTTCCCCGCTGTGCCGCGCATCGCGCTGACGGCAACGGCTGATCCGCAGACCCGCGCCGAAATCGTCCATCGCCTGCAGCTGGACGACGCCATGCAGTTCGTCTCGTCGTTCGACCGGCCGAATATCCGCTACCAGATCGTCGAGAAAACCAATGGCCGCAAGCAGCTGCTGGACTTCATCACCAGCGAGCATGGCGGCGATTGCGGCATCGTCTACTGCCTGTCGCGCAAGAAGGTGGAAGAGACCGCCGAATTCCTCAACGAGAATGGCGTGCGCGCCATGGCCTATCACGCCGGCATGGAGCACGCCAAGCGGGCCGCCAATCAGGCCCGCTTCCTGCGCGAAGAAAACATCGTGATGTGCGCCACCATCGCCTTCGGCATGGGCATCAACAAGCCCGATGTGCGCTTTGTCTGCCACCTCGATCTGCCCAAGAGTATCGAGGGCTATTATCAGGAAACGGGGCGGGCGGGCCGCGACGGCGCCCCGGCCAATGCGTGGATGGCCTACGGCCTGCAGGACGTGGTGCTGCAACGGCGCATGATCGACGAATCGGAAGCCGACGAGACCTTCAAGCGCGTGCTGGGCACCAAGCTCGATGCCATGCTGGGCCTGTGCGAAACCCTGAGCTGCCGGCGCGTGCGCCTGCTCGACTATTTCGGCGAAAAGGCCGGCCCTTGCGGCAACTGCGATACCTGCTTGATTCCGCCCGTTTCGTTCGACGGTACGGTACCGGTGCAGAAGCTGCTGTCGGCCATCTACCGCGTCGACCAGCGCTTTGCGGCAGGCCATGTGATCGAAGTGCTGCGCGGGATGGAAACGGAGCGCATCAAGACCTGGCACCACGACTCGCTGTCCGTGTACGGCATAGGCGCGGACCGCAGCGAGCAGGAGTGGCGCGCCATATTGCGGCAGGCGATAGCGCTCGGTCTGGTGACGGTCGATCATGAACAATACAGCTCGCTCAAACTGACCGATGCAGCCCGCCCCGTACTCAAGGGCGGGCAGAAGGTACAGCTGCGCCAGTACCAGAAACCCGTCAAGCAGAAGAGCTCCAGCAGCCGCAGCAAGGGCTATGTGGAGAGCGACCTGTCGCCGCGCGAGCAGGCCATCTTCGACAAGCTGCGCTGGTGGCGGGTGGAGACGGCAAGGGCGCACGACGTGGCGGCCTACATCATCTTCAACGATGCCACCCTGCGCGAGATCGCCAAAGCCCGCCCCACGACGCTGGCCGAGATGCGCGGCATTTCCGGCGTGGGCGAGAAAAAGCTGGCATCCTACGGCGACGAAATCGTCGCCATCATCCGCGAGATGGACTAGAGCCGCCGCGGAATAACGCTACAGGACGGCGCTTCCACGGTATCATGCAGCATCTGGGCGACCTTCGTCGCCGCGCCATACCGGAGCCAGTCTGATGATCAAATTCGGCCTTACCGCAGCACTTCTCGCTTCCCTAGCCAGCAGCGCACCAGCTGCCTTCTCCGCAACCGCAGCCGCAGGCAGCGCGCCTGCCGACACCATCTACCGCAATGGCTACGTCTACACCGTGGACGCCAAGGACAGCGTGCAGCAGGCACTGGCCGTGCGCGCCGGACGCATCGTGTATGTGGGCGACGATGCGGGCACGCAGGCCTACACGGGCAAGCAAACCCGCATCATCGATCTGCAGGGCCGCATGCTGATGCCGGGCCTGATCGACGGCCATATGCACCCGCAATCGGGCGGCAGCCGCCTGCTCAATTGCAGCCTCGATTACGAAAATCTCACCGTAGCGCAGTTTCAGGCACGCATACAGGCCTGCCTCGACAAGGACAAGAAAGCGGACAGCAAGCGCTGGATGGTGGTGGTCAACTGGTTCCAGCAAGGCATGCAGCCCGATGGCGTAGCAACCACTGCCGCCACGCTGGATGCCCTGAAAACCGAGCGCCCCATCATCGTCCGCTCATCCTTCGGCCATTCTTCGCTGCTGAATTCAAAAGGCATTGCACTGGCCGGCATCAAGACCGATACGCCTGATCCAGCGGGCGGCAAGATCGTGCGCGATGGGCAGGGCCAGGCCACCGGCCTGCTGGAAGACGCTGCGCAGGATGCCGCCATGAACCTGCTTCCGCCGCTCACGGTGGCCGAGAATCTGGCTGCCTCCAGGGCAGCGCTGGCGGCCATGCGCAAGCAGGGCATCACCAGCTTCCTCGATGCCTACACCGATCCGGAGACCATGACGGCCTTCGGCACGCTGCAAAAACAGGGCAAGCTGACGGCACGCGGCCACTTCGCCGTGCTGATCGATCTGGACAAGGGTGCCACACCGAAAAGCGCCGTGGCCGAACTGCTGAAACAGCAGAAGCAGTTCGATCAGGGCCCTACCCGCGTGGCGCCATCCATGCAGGTGCGCCACGCCAAGCTGTTCATGGATGGCGTGATCTCGGCACCCGCCTTTACCGGCGCCATGCTGGAACCGTATCTGGTCAATCAGGGCACGGCCCAGCAGCCAGACTGGAAGCCGGGCCCGCACAACGGCCCGGCCAACTACTTCTCGCCGGAGGCATTGACGGCCACCCTGAATGAACTGGCCGCAGCCCGCATCGATCCGCACATCCACGTCGACGGCGACCGCGCCGTGCGCGCCTCGCTCGACGCTATCGCCGCGCTGCGCAGCACGCCCGCCGGCGCGCTGGTGCGTCCGGCACTGGCGCACGATGAAATCGTCGCCCCGGCCGATTATGGACGCTTCGCCCAGCTCGACGTGACGCCGGTGCTGTCGCTACAGTGGGGCAAGCCGGCGCCGGATACGGTGGGCGCGCTGAAAGACTATATGGGCCCGCAGCGCTATGCCATCGTCGAACCGCAATCGCTGCTGCTCGACGCCGGAGCACGCATCGCCTATGGCAGCGACTGGCCGGTCGATCCGCTCGATATCTGGTTTGCGCTGAAAGTGGGCGTAACCCGCACGGCGGCGCCGGACGCAGGCAAGGAGTACGCCGGTACGCTGGGTCCGCAGCCGGGCATGCCGCGCGCCGCCGTGCTGCGCGCTGCCACCATCAATGCCGCTTACACCTTGCGGCAGGAAGCGCTGACTGGCTCGCTCGAAGTGGGCAAGCTGGCCGATATGATCGTACTGGACCGGAACTTCTTCCGTATCGACGCCGAAGATATCGCCAACATCCGCGTGCTGCAGACCATGGTGGGCGGCAAAGTCGTGTATCAGTCCGAAGCCATGCACTGATGTGCGCATGGGTTAAGATGTCGGCCTTTAGTTGAATGGCACTGTCATGGAAATTGCTCTCACCCTGCTGATCATCGCCGCTGCGGCTTTTGCCATACGCACGATCATCAAGACCAATCCGGCCCAGCCTATGGCGCTGCCGCCCATGCCCGCCCGCCCTTACCAGCCCGCGCTGCCGGAAGGACCAGCGGCACTGCACTGGTCCGACGATGGGCGCTATCTGGTGGAAGTAGTGACGGAATCGCGCTACCTGCCTGCGCTGAAGGAACTGGCGGGCGAACATGGCGATCAGGCGGCGGCGGCATCCTATCTGGCCACGCTGGTGCCCGACGACGCCAATCCTTACGAAAGCGCTGCGGTAGCGGTATTTCTGGCGGGTCGCATGGTGGGCTATCTGTCGCCCAAGGCCTCTGTCGCCTTCCGCGAACATCTGAAACGCAAGGAAGTGGAAGGCCAGATTACTACCTGCGACGCGCAGGTACGGGGTGGCGGCAAATGGCAGAACGGCCGCCTCGCCTACGTGGTGGTGCTGGATATGGAGCCGCTGGAACGCTAGCTCCGGCAGGTCGGGCTGCACGGCCCGATTTATAAGCAGATTACCACCAGCCCCGCGACAACGCCAGTCTGGCAAGTCCGGCTTACTTCTTGGTGAACACCAGATCCCACACGCCGTGGCCCAGCTTGAGGCCGCGGTTCTCGAACTTGGTCAGCGGACGGTAGGCCGGCTGCGGTGCATAGCCGTCGGCCGTGTTTTGCAGGCCCTGTTCCGCGCCCAGCACTTCCAGCATCTGTACCGCATAGTCTTCCCAGTCGGTAGCGCAGTGCAGATAGCCGCCTACCTCCAGCTTCTTCACCAGCAGTTCCACGAACGGGCCCTGAATCAGACGGCGCTTGTTATGGCGCGCCTTGTGCCAAGGGTCGGGGAAGAAGATGTGCACGCCATGCAGCGAGCCATCGGGTATCATCTGGTTCAGCACTTCCACCGCATCATGCTGGATGGCTTTCAGATTGCTCAGTCCCTGCTCGCCGATCAGCTTGAGCAGGCTGCCTACGCCCGGCGTGTGCACTTCCACCCCGATGAAGTCCTTCTCCGGCATGGCGGCAGCGATGTGCGCCGTGGTGCCGCCCATGCCGAAGCCGATTTCCAGCACCACGGGCGCTTTACGGCCAAAGGCCTGCACGTAATCGAGCGGCGCCTTGCTGTACTCGATCAGGAACTTAGGACCCAGCTCTTCCAGCGCACGCGCCTGCGCGGTCGACAGGCGACCGGCACGGGTGACGAAGCTGCGGATGCGGTGTTCGGTCGGGTCGTACAGCATGGGCCGCGCTGGGCCGTCTTTGGGAGTATCGGAAGACATGGAATAAACAGGCAGAAATTCAGTGAGGGCGCATTATATCAGGCGGGCCGCCCCGTTCTGTTTCTGCTGATCGCCACTTTTCAGCAAATGATTGACACCCCGACGCAGTTCGGGTTTAATCGCAACAGGAGACATGAAAACGTTTTCAAACGTTGGAATAGACCGTACGCACCCCTGTTCACCCACAAAACGGCACAATAATGACCGAATTCACCCAATTTCCGCCCACTTTCCTCTGGGGCGTGGCCACCAGTGCCTTCCAGATCGAAGGCGGGGCCAGCGCCGATGGCAAAGGACCGTCCATCTGGGATACCTTCAGCCACCGCAACGGCACCATCATCGACGGCAGCAACGGCGACATCGCCTGCGACCACTACCACCGCTATGCGGAAGACGTGGCCATCATGGCAGGACTGGGTGTAGACGCCTACCGCTTCTCGATGGCGTGGTCGCGCGTGCAACCGGCCGGCAAAGGCGACTGGAACGAAGCCGGTTTCGCCTTCTACGACCGGCTGCTGACGGAACTCGACAAGCACGGCATCAGCGCCCACATCACGCTCTACCACTGGGACTTGCCGCAAGGCCTGCAGGACGACGGCGGCTGGCTCAATCGCGCCACCGCCTACCGTTTTGCCGACTATGCCGCCGAAGTGGCGCGCCGTTTTGGCGATCGCGTGAAAACGATTTCAACTCACAACGAGCCATGGTGCACAGCCAACCTCGGTTATGGCAATGCCCAGTTTGCGCCGGGCGTGGCCGACCTCAAACAGTCGATCCAGGTATCGCACCACCTGCTGCTGTCGCACGGACTGGCGATACAGGCCATGCGCGCCGTCGGCTGCAGCGCCCAGCTGGGCATTGTGCTGAACCAGTGGACCGCCGATCCCGCCACCGATAGCGCTGCAGACAAGGCCATGGCCGAATTCGAATATGCCCGTTCGGTGCAGTGGTTTATGGACCCCATCTTCAAAGGCCGCTATCCGGCACTGGCCCTGCAGGGCCATGGCGAGCATGCGCCGGAGGTGCATCCTGAAGACTTCAAGGATATCCGGCAGAAGATCGATTTCCTCGGCGTGAACTACTACTTCCGCGCCTACTGCAGCGCCGAGACGCCGCCGCGCCTGCCCGAGTGCAAACTGGGTAAAACCGACATGGGCTGGGAAATCTATCCGGACGGCCTGACCGAGCTGCTGCTCAAGCTGAAAGCCGAATACGATCTGCCGCCCATCTACATCACCGAGAACGGCATGGCTAGCCCGGACCGCATCGTCGACGGCGAAGTGGCCGATACCGCGCGCATCGACTTCGTCCAGCGCCACCTGAAAGCGCTCAAGGACGCCATGCAGCAGGGCGTGGACGTACAGGGCTACTTCCTCTGGAGTCTGCTCGATAACTTCGAATGGAATTCCGGCTACGCCAAGCGCTTCGGCATCGTGCATGTCGATTACGCCACCCAGCAGCGCACGCTCAAGCACAGCGCCCACTGGTACCGCGCCTACCTTCAGCAGCAGCGCGACGGCACTGCCTGACCCCACCGCGTTTTCACCACGCCGGCTTGCGAGCCGGCGTTTTCCATTCAACAGGCCAGAGAGTCTGTGCTATATATCTCACCAGCTTCCTGAGGACGACACCATGCCCACTGCCCCATCCCCCCTGCCTGCCGCCGCCGAGGCGCAGCAGCCCCCTTCCCTGCTGCGCGCCATGTTCGCGCGCGGCACGCCCATGCTATGGGTGCCGAGCGGCTATTTCACCATGGCCCTGACCTACATGATGCTGACCAGCGTCACCTCCATCATGTTCAAGAACCTCGGCATGGATAATGGTCAGGCGGCGCAGTACGCCAGCTATCTGATCCTCGCCTACACCATCAAGCCGCTGTTCGCGCCTTTCGTGGAAATGTACCGCACCAAAAAATTCTTCGTGCTGTGCAGCCAGCTGATCATCGCCGTCGGCTTTGCCGCAGTGGCACTGGCCATGTCGCTGCCGGACTATATGGTCATCATGGTGTTCCTGTTCGGCGTGCTGTCGCTGATAGGCGCTACGCAGGACATCGCCTCGGACGGCGTGTACGTCACCTCGCTCGATGCCCCCACCCAGTCGCTGTTCTGCGGCATTCAGAGCCTGAGCTGGAACATCGGTCCCATCGTCGCATCGGGCGGCATGGTGTACCTGAGCGGCTGGCTGCACACCCACTACTTCCACCATGCCGCCGGCAGCTTCGGCGCTGACTGGATAGACGCATGGCGGCTGATCTTCTTCCTCGTCGCCGCCATCATCATCGTGGCCGCACTGTGGCATGCACGCGTGATGCCTGATGGCGCCAGAGCGGAGAACGCGCCTACCTCGGTGGCACAGGCAGCCTTTCTGCTGCAAGACTCCTTCGTCACCTTCTTCCAGAAGCGCGATGTGTGGCTGATGATAGGCTTCGCCTTCCTGTTCCGCCTGAGCATAGGCCTGCTGGAAAAGATCGGTCCTTTCTTCATGGTCGACCCCGTCGCACAGGGCGGGCTGGGCCTGTCGAACGAGATGCTGGGCCTGATCTACGGCACCTACGGGCTGATCGCGGTGCTGGTGGGCTCTCTGCTGGGCGGCATGTTCGTGGCGAAACGGGGCCTGCAATCCACTCTCTTCCTGCTGTGCTGTGCCGTCAACATCCCGAATGTCACCTTCCTGCTGATGAGCATCTGGCAGCCGCAGGACCTGATGGTGATCTGCGCCGGTGTGGCGATCGAAAAATTCTTCTTCGGCTTCGGCTCGGTAGGCTTCATGATCTACCTGATGCAGCAGCTGGCACCGGGTAAATACACCACCACCCACTACGCTTTCGGCACCGGCCTGATGGGGCTGTGCATGATGGTGACAGGTGTCGTCAGCGGCCATCTGCAGCAAATGCTCGGCTATGTGCACTACTTCTGGCTGGTGATGGCGGCCACCATCCCGTCTTTCCTGATTACCTGGTACGCGCCGTTCCACCAGAAGCACTAAGTCCCTTCGCGTACCGTCAAAGAATAGCCTGCAGGCCCTTATCCGCAATGATGTTCAATAATTTCAGCGCAGGGCCAGCAGGCTGGGCAACACCTTGCTCCCATTTACGCACCGTTGCGGCAGTAATATGCAGATGCCGCGCGAGCATAGCCTGACTAAATTTCAAAGCATCGCGCAGACGCTTGATCTCGTCCGGACTAAAATCCCGCACAGGCGCTGGGTAGAGCATATCAAACTCCTGCAAGCTGGCTTTACTGATGCTCCCTGCATCGTGCAGTTCCGCTAATTCTCCCCGCAGGGATTGAATGATCTTGCTCACAATGAACCTCCAGTAACACACCTGCATGCAATGCTAGTTTTAGTGCTTCCGCAGACAATTCCAAAAATAATTTCCCCGCGAATTGCAGTGCCCGCTTTTCTTCAGGCCTAATATCCGACACTTCGCTTTTTGCATAGCCATACAGGAATACATAACGATAGCCTATTCTTGCGGCAAGCAACGTACGATACCCGCCACGTTTTCCTCCCCCTTTCCGAGCCAAACGTTTCTTATAAAGAAAGCCACCAAGATCGGCATCGATCAGTCCACGTTCCATTTCCCCCATGGCGACGCACAGTACCTCATCGGAAAGTTTGGCACTGGCCTGCGTCGCACCGTTTCAATATATACGCCATTTTTCCGCTAACTATTCGAAATCATTCGTCCAGAGCCTGCCGTTTGCAGCTGTCTAAGAAAAATTCGAAACAAATCTAGCTCATTCTTAAAACCAAACGCTTGTGCCGCATCAACAGGGACCAGGTCGGGCATTAGTGAGGAGGCTGGCTTGTTTTAGCAAAGGCCAAGCTTGATCCCAACGCAGCACCAATCCCGACCCGAAATAAAAAAACCCCGGCCTTTGCAGGACGGGGTGTCGAAGGGAGAGGTACTACTTTAGAAGGTCTTGCCGACGTTGATGCCGAAGGTACGCGGCGGCAGATATTGCGCCTGCCATGGGCCGTTGGCGTTCATGGCGCTGGTCTTGATCTTGGCGTCTTCCGCGTTACGGACGTAGGCGTCGAAGTACCAGTCGGAATGGGCTTCATAGCGCAACCCCAGATCGGTACGGGTGTACGATTTCTGCTTGTCCGGCTCACCCAGATTGAACACGCTCAGCCAGCTGGCGGTTTCATAGTGGGCGCTGATGCGCGGCGTCAGCGTGCCATCGGCCAGCGCAATGCGGTGCTGGTACATCACCTGCGCCGCAAACTTCGGCGAGTGCGGCATGGTGTTGCCCGTCACGTCGAGACAGGTGCTGATGCCGGCCACCGGGCAGGCTGGCAGCGCGTAGTCGTTACTGCCGCCGATCAGATGCTTGAGCGTGGCGTTGGTGTAGGCAGCCGTCAGCTGGATCCGGTCGTCCGGCGTGATCTTGGCGGCGATCTCCGTCTCCAGACCCCAGATCTTGGCGCCTTCCGCATTGCTGGTCGCCAGACCGCGGGTACCGTCAGGATTGGTGACCGGTGCGCTGAACTGGAAGCCCTTGAACTTCTCGTAGTAGGCCGAGTTATTCATCCGCACAGCACCGCCGAGGAAGGTGCTCTTGGAACCGATCTCGTAGTTGGTCAGGGTTTCGGAACCGTATGGTTTGCCGCCATCCTGCAGGCCGCCCGACTTGTAGCCGGTCGAAACGCTGGCGTAAATCATATTGTTCTTGTCGATGTCGTAACCTGCGCGCAGCAGGCCGGTCAGCTTGTGGTCGCTGAAGCTGCCATCGTTATGCTGGTAGGTCGCAAAGCCCGAGCCCGGAGCCAGCGGGTCCATCGACGGATTCACCGGCACTTGCGGCGCCGTCAGATCGCTCCAGCCATTGTTGGTACCACCGATGTTCTTACGCTCATCCGAGGTGTAGCGCAGGCCACCGGTCACGTGCAGCGCATCGCTGGCATTCCACGTGGCCTGACCGAAGACGGCTTTGGAATCCACGGTTTCTTTCGGCTGGATGAAGGAGCCCTGCCAGCCCACGGTGCCATGCTCGGTACCGTTCATGATAGGAATGTCGAAGCGGATGCCGTTGTCTTCATTGGCGTAGTACAGACCCAGCAGCCAGTCCACGTCACGCTTGCCGGTCGACTGGATTTCCAGTTCGTGGCTATAGTTCTTGTACTTGGACCAGACCGTGTTATTGGCCTGGAAGTTGCCGCCCGTGGTGAAGCTGGTCGGCAGGTTGGCACCGCCGTCCTGATCGAAGGTGGACGAGCCGTTGAAGCGCGAGTAGCCGGCGATGTAGGCGAGGCTGATGTCCTTGTTGATGTTGTAGTCGAGACGGCTGCGTACCGAATGCGAATCGCGGCTGACGCTAGGCGCGGTGTCGATCAGCGCGGACCAGAAGTCCTGACCGGCGCGCGGCGTCTGCATCAGGTTCATGCTAGGCGTACCGCGATCCATATAGTGTTCGTAAGCGACGTTCCATTTCAGGTCGGCCGACGGCTGCCACAGCAGGCTCAGACGGGCTGCGCTCTGGTCCTGTGCGCTGTACTTGGGACCATTGCTGACGAACTGGTTAGGGTTGATAGGCTGGAAGCCGATCGGGTTACCCGGATGGGCTTTGTTCCATGCAGCGATGACGGGATCGGCTGCTGCATGCTGGGCTGCCAGCGACACATCCGGTGCGCGCTGATAGCTCACATAGCCGTCGTGCTGCTCGTGCACCACGGCCACGCGCATTGCCACGGTATCGCTGATCGGGATATTGACGGCGCCACGGGCACCGAGGCGGCCGTAGTTGCCGTAGCCAGCTTCGAAGTTACCGGCCTTGCTGCCGATTTCAGGCTTCACGGTCTGCATGTTGACCGCGCCGACGGTGGAGTTACGGCCCCACAGCGTGCCTTGCGGACCACGCAGCACTTCGATCGCTTCCAGATCGAACAGCAGCGCGGTAGCGCCTTCCGGACGGGGCGAGTACACGCCATCGACGAAGGTAGCTACTTCAGGGTCGGCGTATTCGGTCTTGGCGCTATCGTTACCGATACCGCGCAGCGTCATGGTGATCACACCGTGGTCGCCCTGGCCGGTGGCGGCAAAGCCCGGCACCAGATTGACCACATCCTGCAAGGTCTGCACGTGGTTGTCATCCAGCGCGGCGGCGTTGATGGCGGTTACAGCAACCGGTGTTTTCTGCAGCGAGGTGGAACGCTTGGTGGCAGTGACATACACCTCGGTGATGGCGCTGCTGTTCTTGTCAGCAGCAGCCTGCTCCTTGGCAGTCGTTTCGGCGGCAGCATCGACGGCTGCATGGGCGGAACCAGCCATCAGGGCGAGGATGGCCAGCTGGATCGGGGACGACAAGCGCTTCCCGGTGCGCGGTACGTGGACGTTCATAAGTCTCCTTAGTCGTAGCAAACGCAATGGGGCGTTGCTACATTTATCGTAAATTACGATCTCATGTTGTATGAAAACGTTTTCAAACTTGATGAAACCGTTTTCGGTCTTTGTGAAATCGTTTTCATGGTACATAATTCAAATCACGGATGTCAAACGAAAAATATCGCTAGCGTTGTTTCCGCAACATCGTTCTCAACGTCAGGCGGGAAAACAGCGCACACCACGGAGACCAGACAGCATGTCCATCAGCAGCCCCGCAACACCGGCGCAAGGCGCCGCCCCGCACCCTGTCAAACACGTGATGATCGTCGGCGGCGGCAGCGCCGGCTGGCTCACCGCCGCCTTTCTGGCGCGTACGCTGGGCACGGGCGCCGACCAGCAGAGCGTGCGCGTCAGCGTGGTGGAATCACCCGATATCGGCATCATCGGCGTGGGCGAAGGCAGCTTCCCGTCCATCCGCGGCACGCTGGCGGCCATCGGGATCGATGAAGCGCGCTTTGTGCGCGAGTGCGATGCCACCTTCAAACAGGGCATACGCTTTAACGACTGGGTGCGGCCGCCGGGCAGCGCCGGCAACGATCATTACTTCCATCCCTTCAGCCTGCCCAGCCAGCGCCCCGGCGGAGCGGAGCTGCTGCCCTACTGGCTGCAGGGCTTAGCGCCTGCAGGTACAGGCTTTGCGGCCGCTGCCACCATGCAGAAGCGGGTGGCTGACGCCTGCCATGCGCCCAAGCGCACGGGCGACGCCGACTTCATGGGGCCGCTCAACTATGCCTACCATTTCGACGCCGGAAAATTCGCCGCGCTGCTGGCCACCCATGCCCGTACGCTGGGCGTGCAGCACATTGCCGCCACCGTGGAACGGGTGGAGCTGGGTGCCGGCGGCGCTATCGCCGCACTCCATACGCCGCAGGCAGGCCGCCTGACAGCCGACCTGTACGTGGACTGCACGGGCTTTCGCGCCACACTGATAGGCGCCGCCATGGGCACAGAATTCCACAGCCTCAGCGACACGCTGTTTGTCGATCGCGCACTGGCCATGCAAGTACCATACGAACGCGCCGATGCGCCCATTCCGTCCTACACCATCTCCAGCGCACGCGAAGCGGGATGGACCTGGGATATCGGCCTGCAGCAGCGGCGCGGCATAGGCTATGTGTATTCGAGCCGGCATACCGATGCCGCGCGTGCCGAACAGGTACTGCGCGACTACATCGGCCCTGCCAGCAAAGGGCTGGAACCGCGCCAGCTCACGCTCAACCTTGGCTACCGCAAGCAGCACTGGGTACACAACTGCGTGGCCATCGGCCTGTCCGGCGGCTTCATCGAGCCGCTGGAAGCGTCCGGCATCGGCCTGATCGAAACGGCGGCCTATCTGCTCGGCTATCTGTTCCCGCACGATGGCGAACTGGCCGCCGCAGCACGGCTGTACAACGAGATGATGACGGCGCGCTACGAGCGCATCGCCGATTTCGTCAAGCTGCACTACTGCCTGACTCAGCGCACCGACAGCCAGTTCTGGATCGATAATACCGATCCGGCCAGCATCCGCGCCACGCTGCGCGACAAGCTGGCCATGTGGCGCACGCGCCCGCCGCACCGTATGGACTTTGTGGTCGATTACGAGATGTATCCGCCCACCAGCTGGCAGTATGTGCTGTACGGGATGGAGTATCCGACCGCGCTATATGCCAACGCGCGCACCCACCCGCGTGCTGCCGAGGCAAGCGCAGAGTTCCGCATGATCGAACAGGTATCGCAGCGGGCGCTGGCCGATCTGCCCACCCACCGCGCGCTGATCGAGCATATGCTGCGACGCTAGCGGCGTGCGTCATCCGGCGCAGCCACGCCACATCAATAAAAAAGGGGAAAGAAAAATCAGGAAGGCTGTGGAGCGGGTGAAGGGAATCGAACCCTCGTATGAAGCTTGGGAAGCTGCCGTTCTACCATTGAACTACACCCGCATGGGCCGTATTTTACGCGGGTTTCAGCACTGTTGACAACCTTACCCAGACACCAGTGCAATGGAAAATGAGGAGGGGGATTTCATCCGGGTGCGATGGCCATGCTTCAACCTATTGTTTTTTTGATCCTCCAAAAGCCCAATAACGACTGCGTCGAACTACGCATCTTAGTCATCGGTAGTGTCTACTTCCGTGAAGTATTTGACTGAATCGTATGCGTGCCTGGAAATGGTTCTAAGTATCGGTGGATTTTGCTTATACTTTTCCATCAGTAGCGGCAGCTGGAACTTTGCGGGTGCACAGTATTTTTTTATAGCCAGCGTGATTGCTCTTCGCTGAGCTTTGGGCAAATCGCTATCCCACTCTCCGGCCATATGCTCGCAAGCCTCGGCGTTTTTTACAAATGCCTGCACGTCCTTCGGTAGCGGGGGCGCCGCCAATACGGATTCTGCAGCCAACAAAATCATCAGAAAAACAGCAGGCCTGATCATATTTGCACCTCACCTATCGGCCAGTCGATGACCAATGGGGTTTATCCTTCGCCCCACCAATGTATTTCTTTACCCCGTAGCTCGCACCAATTGCTTTCATCTGCTTATTCATACCAGAGCGTGGCGCTGTTTTCACCTCCACTAGCTTGCCATCAGCTTCCTTGACGGCATCTACAGCTTTGCGAAATGTGGACGAAAGGTCTTTCGTGCTACTGCTGCCTATGAAGCGCTGAGCCCACTTAGCGCCGCTCAGCTCATAGTTGTTTCGATCGGCTGCGCGTACCGCTATCGCTGAATTAGCTTTACGTGGCTTCTGGAATATGGTCGTCATCTGTACGAACCTCCGAGAATTTCGGCATTAGAGCAATGGCCGAGGAAGTTCAAGAGTACGTCCAGCATTGCAGGCTAACGTTGATCTGGCGCTAGCACAGCTCAAGCCACGAGGAAGCGATAAGAATGACTATACGTGTAATCCGATACAGCAGCTTAGCGCATCGACACAAACGTCACCGTAATAGCACCTGTTTCGACTAGATGGGGTGTCGAAACTGTGATGGCGGAGCTTGGGAAGCTGCCGTTCCGCCTTTGAACTACACCAGCATGTCCCTTTATTTATGCGGGTTCTGGTGTGGTTGACAAGCTTGCCGGCAGTCCGTGCGGAGCTGCCGGTCAGGAGGGATCAGTCGTAGAAGGCGTCCACCACCTTGCGCCGGCCCAGCATGAAGGCATCGGCCACGTGGCGCAGCGGCGCCAGATCGACCTCGGAACGGCCACTTCGCACCAGTTCGGCGAAACGCTGATACAGCGACGGGTACTCGGCTTCCTTTGCCAGCGGCTGCTCGACGCCATTAAGCCACAGACGCGCGCCGCCATCACTGAGCTTGACCTCGCCACCGCTACTGTGCACCACGATATCCCAGCTTTGCTTGCCGGTCTGGCGCCAGTCGAACTGCGCGTGCACGGGCATACCGGCGGCATTCTGGAAATGCAGTTCGGCGGCAATCGGTGCCTCGCGATTATCGGGAAACTCCAGCGTGGCGCGGTTGAGGAATATCGCTGCCGGCAGTATCTCGGTGACGATGGACAGTGCATTGATGCCGGGATCAAACACGCCCAGCCCGCCCGCCTGCCAGATCCACTCCTGATTGGGATGCCACTGGCGCACGTCTTCCTTCCAGATCACCTCCATCGCTGTTGGCGCATGCGCCGCAAGGAATGCCTTGGCTGGCTGCACGGCAGGCGCGTAGCGCGAGTGCCAGCTAGTAAACAGCGTAACGCCTTTAGCCGCAGCCAGCGCTTCCAGGTCGGCCACTTCAGACAAAGTAGCGCCGGGTGGCTTCTCCAGAAATACGTGCTTGCCCGCTGCCAGCGCAAGCTGCGCGGCCTGATAGCGGTATTGCGGCGGCATGCACAGCGACACGGCCTCGATCTCCGGCACTGCCGCCAGCATGGCCTCGATCGAGGCAAAGCCGGGCAAGCCTTCCACCGTATTGTGGCGGCTGGCCGAAGCCACCAGCTGGTAGTCTAGATTGGCCGCAATCGCGGGCAGGTGCTGGTCATGGACGATCTTGCCGACGCCTACGATCGCAAGTTTGATTGCTGACATCCTCAGTCTTTCGTAAATGGGTAATTGAGCGCAACCATGCTACGACGAACGCCGCCCGCTACACCAATCATTTTTATCGCGCGATACATACCGAAATCGGATATCGGCATTAGCACGTTGCATTCCGAGCCTGATATGCACGCATTCCTGCCACAGCGCGCTCAACCTGATGCAGAATGACACTGCCCCTTAACACCTGCAAGGAAGCCCATGAAATCCCTGATAGCCCTGAGTGTGGCGCTGGCCTGTGCGGCGCCTATGGCGCAAGCGCAGAACGCAGATGCTGATCCGGTCAGCACACTGGTCGGCCAGCTGAATCTGGAACAGTACAAAGCTACCATCAAGAGCCTGACCCGCTTCGGCGACCGCCGTCAGGGCACCCAGCGCAACCGCGATGCACTGGACTGGATAGAAGCCCAGCTTAAATCCTACGGCTGCAGCAACACCGAGCGCCTGCAGTATATGTACACCCAGCCAGCGCCCGATGCCCCACCGGCCAAGCGTGCAGCAGGCCTGCCCAGCGGCGGCGCAGGCGGCCCGCCCGGTCAGGGCGGCAGCACGCTGTTCGGCAACCGTGCCCCGATAGGCGTGAATACCGATCCTATGCGCCAGCCCGACGAAAAGCTGCGCGCCCTGAATGCGGAAGCTACGCCGGTGGGCGCCTCGCAGCGCGAGAACGTGTATTGCACCAAGGTGGGCACCACCCACCCAGAAGAAATGTACATCGTCAGCGCCCACATGGATGGCATCGGCTTTGGCGAGGCCGCCAATGACGATGGTTCCGGCACGGCGCTGGTGATGGAACTGGCGCGCATCTTCAGCGCGCCGGGCGTACAGACCGAACGCTCGATCCGCTTCGCCCTGTGGAATAACGAAGAGACAGGACTGAATGGCGCCACCGCCTACGCCATGCAGCGCAAGGATATGCAGGGCATAGAATCACCGGCCGGTTCGGGGCGCTATCCGGAGCCGCGCTGGCTGGGTGTGATCCAGCACGACATGATGCTGTGGGATCACGGCATGCCAATTCCGCTGCGCGACGCGCAAGGCAAGCTGGTGCTCGATGCCAAAGGCCAGACCCAGTATGTTTCACCGCCCGAACAGCGGGCGGAAGCGGACGTGAATATCGAATACCAGAGCGTGTCGAAATTCGCCGAGGCCTCGGCCAGGCTGGCATGGGCGCTGCGCGCTGCCAACGACAGATACGCCACCAACTATCCGGCCACCGTGGGCTTCCATATGACCAATACGGATTCAACGCCGTTCATGGATCTGGTGCCTGCTGTGTCGCTGCGCGAAAACGAACGTGGACAGCAGATCGGCGCGGGTTGGGATCCTAACTGGCACCAGCCTTCCGACGTCTATGCCACCTATTCGGACAAGGATTTTCTGCTCGGCCTGAACGCTGCGCAGACCACGCTGGCTGGTGTGGCCCGGCTGGTAGGCGCGACGGTCAAGGCGCAGCCTGAACCGGCAAAAAAATAGGGGCAATCAGACAGTGGCCGCAAAGCGGCCACTAGCGCAGCAGCTGCAGGGCGCGGCGCGGCTGGGTGTTGGCCTGCGCCAGCATGGAGGTGCTCGCCGCACGCAGTATGCGCGAGCGGGTCAGCTGCGCCGTCTCGCTGGCGTAATCCGTATCGACGATACGCGAACGCGCCGCCGCCAGATTGGTGGCACCATTGTCGGCATTGGCCGCCGCTTCACTCAGCCGGTTGCTCAGCGCACCGAGCTGGGAACGGATGGTGCTGATTTCGTCGATCTTGCCGTCAAAGTAGTCCATCGCATCACTGGCGCCACTAAAGGTCAGCATATCCTGCAGCGGCTCGCCGCCGATGTAGCTATCCTTGGGCTGCAGATCGACGGGACCAACCCGTACCGAAGCCTGCACACCGGCACTCAGCCCGGTCACGGAAGGATTGGTACCGCCTATGCGCATCGAATGCAGGCCGGCGCGCGGCGCTTCCGTTACCGTCACGCTGCCGCGCTGCTTGCCCAAAGTCAGGCCCAGCGACGCGGCCGCACCGGCATTGGCTTCGCTAATGATGATGTTGCGCCCATCGGCAGCGGTCAGCGTTAGCGTGCCGCCATCGGAGCTGGCGCTTACGCCGCTGCTACCCGCCGCAGCGCTGATCGCACCGGCAGCACTGGCAGCGCGGGCAGCGGCCGTATTGCCGCTGATAGCGCCGATGTTGACGCCATTGATAATCAGATCGCCATCCGCCAGGCCGCCGCTATTGCCTACCGCCCCAGCGAGCGTGGTGCTGGCAGTAGCCGTGACGTTGGCCACGTTAGAGGTGTTGATGGCAGCAGCGATGGCATAGGCGCTATCGGCCGTCTGCCCGACTTTCACGTCGTCGACGGAAGCCTGCACGACCGAGTTGTTGATCACCAGATCGCCAAAGCGCATGGCGCCCACCACGGTGGTGCCGGTAGACGTTGCCTGCTGCTGCGCCATATCCACCAGACCGCGGTTATAGCCGTCCTTGACCAGCGCAGCGCTGATCGCTACCAGCATGGTCTGATCCGCTTCCGAGCCTATCTGCAGCTGGGTGGAGAAAGTCCCGTCCAGCAGGGCTGCATTGTTATAGCGGGCGCCGGCCACGATGTCGCGGTTGGACACGGCCAGCGCATTCACCTCGGTCTGTATGGCCTGACGATCCACTGTCGAATTGATGTCATTGGCGGCCTGCACGGCCAGCTCGCGCATGCGCTGGAAGTTGTTGAGCAGCTGTCCCGCCGCACCATCAGCCACCTGCAGCAGCGAGATACCGTCATTGATATTCTGCCGCGCGCGGCGCAGACCGTTGACGCTGGCGGTCATGCGTTCGCCGATGGCCTGCCCGGCCGCGTCATCGCGTGCCGAATTGATACGCTGCCCGCTGGCCAGCTTCTGGTAACGCACGAGCATATCCTCCCCCGCAGCATTCAGGCTGCGTTGCGCATTCAGTGCGGAGAGGTTGGTGTTGAGCTGCATGCCGTTTCGAAGTCACGCTGCCACGGATTCATGGCAGTCGCTATGGATAACGGCACAAACCGGCGCGACTTGAGCGCGCCGGCATCAGCAGCACAGAACTAATGGAACAGGGGGGAACTTAGTTGGTAGCGGTGCTGCTACGGCGGGTAGGCAGACGGCTGCCGGTGGTAGGTTCGTCGTATTGCGGTTTTTCGCGCGCGGCCACGGTGGTATCGGAACCTTCCATGGAGGCGCAGCCGCTCAGAGACAGAACGGCCAGTGCCAGTGCGGTACCCAGTAACGATTTCATAGCAACTCCTTGAGATATTAAGCTTTGAATAATATCAAGAAGTAAATGTTAACTTCTATGAATGTTACAAATTAATTGGGCAGCAGTTCCAGCCGCTCGCGCGCTTGCGCCAGCTGGCTGCTATCGAGCGTCGCCGCCACATTTTTCAGATAGCGGCTAGCGGAATTAAAGCCGTTGCGTTCGGCCAGCGCCAGCCACAGCCAGGCTTGTGCGCTATCGGCTGGCACACCCTGCCCGCACATGAACATCAGGCCCAGATTGAACTGCGCACGCGCATGGCCCTGCGCTGCCGCTTTCAGATACCAGTGATAGGCCAGCGCGTAATCCTGCGCCGCCCCCAGCCCGTTATCGAAGCGCAGCCCCAGCGTGAACTGGGCCTGCACGTGGCCCTGCTCGGCGGCCTTGGCATACCAGCCATTGGCCTGCACGCAGTCCGGCAGCGGGCCGTCATCCTTATCGTGCAGCAGCGCCAGCGCATACTGGGCCGCCACGTAATCCTGTTCGGCGGCGCGGCGGTACCAGTGCAGCGCCTTCTTCTCGTCGCGCGGCACGCCGCCACCCGTCTCGTAGCGCAGGCCCAGATCGAACTGGGCGCGCAGATGGCCCTGATCGGCCGCCTTGCGATACCAGAATACGGCTTCCTGCTGGTCCTGCGGCACACCGTGGCCGGCGTCGTACAGATTACCGAGCTGGTACTGGGCACCGGGGAAGCCCTGCTCGGCGGCCTTCAGATACCACTGCTGCGCCTGCGCATAATCCTGCGCCACACCCTGGCCGTGCTCGTAGCGCAGACCCAGATTGTTCTGCGCTCCCGCATGGCCCAGAGCGGCGGCCTTGCGGTACCAGTCCAGCGCCTTCTGCTCGTCACGCGGCACGCCCTGACCGTTATCGTAGATCAGACCCAGATTGAACTGCGAGCTGGCGTGATCCTGCTCGGCGGCGCGGCGATACCACAGGATGGCTTTCTGGCTATCCTGCGCCACGCCGTCGCCCTTATCGAAGCGCAGCGCCAGATTGAACTGGGCCGGTGCATAGCCCTGATCGGCCGCCTTGCGGTACCATGACATGGCCTGCCCCACATCCTGCGGCACGCCCTGTCCGTGGTCGTAGCGCAGGCCCAGATTGAACTGGGCGCGCGCATAACCCTGCTCGGCGGCCTTGCGGTACCATGCAATCGCCTGACGGAAGTCCTGCGGCACGCCTTTGCCGGTGTCGTACATCATGCCCAGGTTGTTCTGCGCCCCGGCGTCGCCCTGTTCGGCAGCCTTGCTGAACCAGTACATGGCTTGCTGGGTATCGGCTGCTACGCCCTGTCCCTTGGCGTACAGCCAGCCAAGGTTGTACTGGGCGGCGGCATAACCCTGCTCGGCCGCCTTGCGGTACCACGCTGCGGCTTCCTCGAAGCTCTGCTGCACACCCTGCCCCTTCTGGTACATCACGCCGAGGTTGTATTGTGCGTGTTCCAGCCCGGCCTGCGCGGCCTGCCGGTACCACACCACGGCCAGCTCGTAGCTCTGTACGACACCCTGCCCGTTAAAATACATAAAGCCCAGACTATGCTGGGCATTGGCGACACCGCGTTCGGCCAGACCTTTCACGCGCAGGAATTCGGCGGTGTAAGTACTGCCGTTTTTCGCGTCGGCTTCGTTGGGACTATATTTGGTCATTTGATCATACTGCTCAGGCCTGGATCGCAATCATGGTCTGCGCAGTCGTAGCAGCGGGCACTGCATGCAGGATGCGCGCGCCGGCCGGTGCGTTGGCACGGTTCTGCTCATTGAGCACATCGATAAAGCTGGCCAGCGCCAGCGGACGGTGATACAGATAGCCCTGCATGGTGCTGCAGCCGTTGGCCTGCAGGTAGCGCGCCTGCACTTCCGTTTCCACCCCTTCTGCCACCAGATGCAGGCCCAGTCCGCGCGCGATCGAGATTATCGCCAGAATCACCGGATAGTGGCCGTTCTCGTCGTGGATCTCCTTGACGAAGGACTGGTCGATCTTGATGGTGTGGATAGGGAAGCGGTGCAGATACGACAGCGAGGAATAGCCGGTGCCGAAATCGTCGATGGCTACCGATACGCCCAGCTGGCACAGCTTGTTCAGCTGCTCGATGGCGTACTGCGGATTGCGGATGCAGATGTTCTCGGTGATCTCGACTTCGATCTGGGCCGGCGAAATGCCGTAGCGGGTCAGCGCGCCGCGCATTTTCTCGAAGAAGTCGCCGCGATCCAGATATTGCGGCGACAGGTTGAGCGAGAGACGGATGTTGTCGCCACCGGCGGCATTCCACAGCAGCATATCGCGGCACAGGGCGCCCAGCATCCAGTCCGAAATCGGCAGCATCAGGCCATTCTCTTCGGCGAACGGCAGGAATTCGCCGGCCGACAGCAGGCCGCGCTGCGGATGGTTCCAGCGCATCAGCCCTTCCGCGCCGATGATGCGGCCGGTGGCCATATCGATCTGCGGCTGGTAGTACATTTCCAGTTCGTTCAGCTCCAGCGCCTTGCGCAGGCTCTGCTCCAGCACAATCTTCTGGTGCGATACATCGAGCATGGAGTTGTGATAGAAGCTGTGGCCGTTCTTGCCCAGCGCCTTGACCTGATACATGGCGATGTCGGCATGGCGCAGCAGTTCGTCGATAGTCTCGCCATCGCCCGGATAGATGGCGATGCCGATCGAGGCCGAGATATGCACTTCGTGGCCATCGAGGTCGAACGGGCGATGCAGGCTTTCGAGAAATTTATCGGCAATCGCCTTGGCATCCTGCCGGTCGCGCAGCTCCGGCAGCACGATGGTGAACTCGTCGCCGCCCTGACGCGCCAGCGTATCGCCGCGGCGCAGACAATCCTTCAGGCGCTGCGCTACCTGCTGCAGCAGCTCGTCGCCCTTGACGTGGCCCAGCGTGTCGTTGACCAGCTTGAAGCGGTCCAGATCGACGAACATCACGGCCAGTTCGGTCAGCTTGCGCTTGGCCTGTATCACGGCCAGCCCCAGCCTGTCCTTGAACAGCATGCGGTTAGGCAGATCGGTCAGGATGTCGTGATAGGCCTGATACGAAATCACTTCCTCGGCACGTTTGCGGTCGGTGATGTCGCGCGCCACGCCGTAGGTGCCGAACACTTCCTGCTTTACTTCCTGCTCCGGCACATGCATGCCGATGGCATTGAGCGAAATCGTCATCAGCGTATTACTGAAGGTACGTTCGATACCGCTACCAAGATTCGACTTCAGGCGCAGCTCGACGTTGCGCGACGCGCGCTCTTCGCCACGACGGTCATTGAAAGCGTAGCGGGCGCGCTCCAGATCTTCTTCATGCACCAGCACCGAGTAGTGCTTGCCGATCAGCTCTTCGCGGCTGAAGCCCAGCAGCTGCTGCACGCGGTCGTTGACGAAAGTGATCTTGCCTTCGTGGTTGAGGGTGTAGATGATATCGGGCGAGCTATCCACCAGCGAACGGTACATGCGCTCCGAATTTTCCAGCTGCGAGGCGATGCGCGAGTTGTCATTGGCCAGCCGGCGCTTCTGCAGCGCATTCTCCACCGTTTTCAGCAGCTCTTCGCGGCTATACGGCTTGCGCAGGTAATCGTAGGCGCCGCGCTTGAGCGCGCCGATCGCCGCTTCGATACCCACATCGCCGCTCATCACAATGATGTCGCCCTCGATGCCGCGCGAATTGATGAAGTCCATGATCTCGTGGCCGCTCATATCGGGCAGACGCAGATCGAGCAGAATCAGATCGAATTTCACCCGGGTCAGCTGGGCCAGCGCTTCCGCACCGTTGGTGGCGGTAATCAGTTCGTAGTCGCGGTCGCGCAGCAACTCGTACAGGGAGGACAGCAGACGCGGCTCGTCATCGACCAGCAACAGACGCGGACAATAATCTTTAGCGACGGTGACATTGGCCGGGGTCACCGCATTCAGACTGGCAGGGCTGAGGTTCATCATGACCTTACACGGAATCCATCGCCCGCGCATTCACGCCGGCGATTTGGCTGGTGCTGCCACGGGCAGGCAGCAGAATTTCGAAAGTAGTACCGGCTTTGCCGGAGCGGCAGGTAATCATGCCCTGCATCTTCTTCACCAGACTATGCACGATCGACAGTCCCAGACCATGGTGGGCACCGTCTTTGCCGCTACGGACCGGCGAGAACAGATTGGCCAGCACTTCGGTCGACAGACCGGGGCCAGTGTCGCTCACCACCAGTTCCAGATACAGCTTGCGCTCGCGGTTCACATGGCCGCGGTTGGATATCTCGATCTTGCCGCCCCCTGCCAGCGCCTCGATGGCGTTCTTGATCAGGTTGACGAGTATCTGTTTCAGCATGTCGGCATCGCCGTCGATCTCGGCCGGCTCTTCCTGCATGCGCACCACGATCTGCACCGAGGCCGGCACAAAATCGGTGGCGCGGAACAGGCGCAGCACATCCTCCACCACGCGGCCCACATCGGTCACGCGGGCGGCCTCGGTAGGCTGCAGGTCGGCCAGACCGTTGATCAATTGGCCAACACGGTCGATCTCTTCGTTCAGGATGGACATCTCGCCCACCACCGGCTCGCGTTTGGCCAGCTTGCCGTCCAGTACCGACAGATAGTTCTTGATGATGGACAGCGGGTTATTCACTTCATGCACCACGCGGCGCGACGCTTCGCGGTATTCCTCGGCCACGTGGGCAATCTGGCGCCTGGCGTAGCCACGCTCGCTGATGGCCGTTTCCAGCGCCACCGCCGCCTGCGTGCCGAACGACTGCAGGAAGCGCTCGCGCTTGCCGTAACTGGCCATCTGCCAGTTGGGCGCACCGCCGATCAGCAGGGCCAGACAATTATGGTTGGTGACCAGCGGCAGGCATACCATGCCCTCGCTACCCAGCATGCGGAACAGCTGTTCTTCCGCCACGTTCAGTTCGGGCGACTGCCGGCTCACATAAGTCAGCTTGGCATTTAATGCCGCTTGCGCCACGACGCCGCCCTTGTTGAGCGGGATGCTGAACTCGGCCAGACGCTGCTGCTGCTCGCCGGTCGCCACGCCATGCAACGCATGGCCGGTAGGATCGGCCAGCAGCACTACGGCATTTTCGAAATCGAACAGGATGCGGGCCGAACGGGCAATCGATTCCAGCAGCCCCGCTTCGCCCTGCTGGCGTGCAAAGGTCTGGCCCATTTCCGACACCAGCACCATATTGCGCACTTCTTCGGACAGGCGCTGCTGCACCGGATCGACCACCGGCGGCGCATACGCAGCCGGCGTGGGAATCTCGTCGGCACCGGCCAGATCGATGCCCAGATAGGCCGCCGCTTTCTCCACCTGACGCGCGGCGCTCAGGCTGATCTGTTCCAGTACCTCGCCTTCCAGACCGCACAGCTGGGCGGCGTCTTCGATGGCCGGATCTTCCTCGCGATGGAAGCACAGCAGATGCGCCAGCCGCACGGCACGGATCAGCGGATGGGCCGCTTCGAGGCGCGCCAGCGGCTCGTGGTGATACAGCACGCTATCGGCCAGGAAGGAATCCAGATGCCAGCGTTCGATCAGCCATGCACCCGCTTCCGAGTGGGTAATCTGCAGCGTGCGCTGCTCGACAGCGCACAGCGCTTCATCGTCGCGCGCCATGAAATTGAAGGCGTATTCTTTCGGCGCCGTGGCCAGCAGCGCAAGGCGGCCGACGTTATGCAGCAGCCCGGCCAGATAGGCTTCCTCCACATGGGGGTATTCCATCTGCTTGGCGATTTCGCGCGCGATCACGGCGGTGGTAAGGGAACCTTTCCAGAAGCCGCGCAGATCGGTGCTGCCCGAGTGGGGGAAACTGCTAAAGGTCTGGAATACCGATTCGCTGATCACCAGCGTCTTGATCATGTCCGTGCCCAGCGCCACCAGCGACTGCTCCAGCCCCACGGCACGGTTGCCGCGGTGGTAGGCCGAGCTATTGGCCACCGTCAGTATCTTGCTGGTCATGGCCGCATCTTTGGCGATCAGGGCCGCCAGCTCCGGCATCCCTGCATCATCCGCCTGCAAGTGCTCGATCAGCTTGATCAGTATCTGCGGCATCGCCGGCAGACGCGCGATCAGCAGTCGATTGCGTATATCTTGGTCAGGTTGATGCATCGTATCGGGCGGTTGTTTGGGCCGAAGAAATATTGTCTTAAAAAATTATACTAACATAAACCTATGGTAAAAATTTACCATAGGTAAGATTTCTGGTTCAACTAATTGAATTTCCTGCCGATAATCATTAATGCTCCGGATGGCGTAGTAGCATGCTCCGGTAATTGCGTGCAGTCAACCACAAAACGAGAGCACATATACTAAATGCCGTCTGTCCTGCGGCTAGCCAGAATACCGACTGTGATAGGGCTGGCGCCACTACGCCGGCGACGACGGCGCACAGCAAAGTCGTGGCAAAAGATTGGCAGGATGCCACCGTTCCCCGCAAATGCGGGAACAGATCCAGCGCCAGCAAGGTGGCGGCAGGAGACACCATAGACATGCCGAAGGCATAGCTAAACAGCGGCAGCACCGTCCACGGCAGCGCCGGCGCACACCCGTAGTGATAAACCAGATTGATTAGTGTGGACGAAATGATCACACCAAAGCCCAGTGCAATCTGTCGCGAAAAAGCCATACGTCCGGCCATGCGGTTCGCCGCCAGCGCACCGCAGAATATCCCACTCACGGCGGGGATGAACAGCCAGGCGAATTGATGCGGCCCCAGCCCCAGATGGCGGGGCAGGAACAGCGGCGCCGCCGAGATATAGATAAACAGGCCGGCAAAGTTCAGCGCCACGATGCCCGACTTCAGATGGAACAGGGGCGAACGCAGGATTTCCCCATAATTGCGCAGCAGCTGGCGCGGATGGAAAGGCTGACGCTGGGCCGGTGCCAGCGTTTCGGGCAGGCGCAGATAACAGTAGGCCCACAAACCCAGACTGTATAGCAGCTGGCCGATGAAAATGGCGCGCCAGCCGAACTGCGTCACCACCAGCCCGCCCAGCACGGGCGCGATGGCCGGCGCAATGGAAAAGATCATGGTGACCATGGACAGCAGACGCGCTGCGGCGGCGTCGCTGTGCAGATCACGGATGATGGCACGCCCCACCACCACTCCGGCACCGGACGACACGCCCTGCACAATGCGCCAGAACCACAGCACATGCACGCTGTGCGCCATCGCGCAGCCGGCCGTGCCCACGGCGAACGCCAGCAGCGAAATCAGGATGACCCGGCGCCGGCCAAAGGCGTCGGACAGGGCGCCATGCCACAGCACCATGCAGGCAAACGAGAACAGATACAGCGCCAGACTTTGCTGCACTTCGATCTCGCTGGCATGCAGGCTGGCCTGAATAGCGGGGAAGGCTGGCAGATAGGCGTCGATGGAGAATGGCCCCAGCATCGACAGGGCGGCCAGCAGAGCCGCCAGCGCCGTAGCGCCGGGGATGGCGCGCTCGGGCGCGGGCAACTTGAACGGCATAGTGCGGGCTTACTCCGTTTTCGGCTTGGCGGCCTCGCGGCGGTTGAAACCGGCCACCATATCGAAGCGGAACAGACGGCATTCCAGCGCGCCGTTGAAGAATGGCGTCTTGCGCGATTCTTTCAGGCGCAGCAGCTTGGGCAGGCCCAGATCGGCCGTGAACAGGAACACCGTCCAGCCGGCAAAGCGCTGCTTCAGGGTGGAGCTGAAGGCCGCGTAGAAGCTGGTGGCCAGTTCGTCTTCCGCCAGGGTGCTGTCGCCGCGCACGCCGATACGCTCGCCATACGGCGGGTTGGTCAGCAAAATGCCCGGCTGTTCGGTGGGCGCTTTGACTTCCTGCGCCTCGATCTGCTTGAGCGGCACTTCGAACAGGATGCCGGCGCTGCGCAGATTGTGGCGCGTCATAGCCACCATGTCGCCCGAAATATCGGAGCCGAATATCGTCGGCTCGGCCGGCAGCGGATTAGGCTTGATGGCGGCCTTCATGGCCTGCCATGGCGCCGGATCGAAATCGTTGAACGCTTCGAAAGCGAAACGGCGGCGCGCACCGGGCGGCACGCCCTGCACCATCTGCGCCGCTTCGCACAGGATGGTGCCGGAACCGCACATGGGATCGAACAGCGGCATGCCCGGCTTCCAGCCCGACACGCGCAGCAGACCGGCAGCGAGATTTTCGCGCAGCGGCGCATCGCCCGTTTCGGTACGCCAGCCGCGCTTGAACAGCGCTTCGCCCGAGGTATCGAGATAGATGATGAACTGGCTCTTGTCGAGGAAGCCGACGATGCGCATGTCCGGCTCGCGGGTGTCCACCGACGGGCGCTTGTTGAACTGGTCGCGGAAGCGGTCGCAGATGGCATCCTTGATCTTCAGCGTGGTGAATTCCAGACTCTTGAGCGGCGACTTCACCGCCGTTACATCAACCCGGATGGTGTGGTCGTAGGTGAACCAGTCTTCCCACGGCTGGGCCAGCACCAGATCATAGATATCGTTTTCGTTCTGGTAGCCGCTCACGCCCATGCGCATCAGGACGCGCGAAGCAATGCGCGAATGCAGGTTGATGCGGTAGGAGTCCAGCAGATCGCCCGAGCAGTGCACGCCGCCCGGAACCTGGTTGTGCACTTTCATGGTGCGGCTTTGCTGGGCGATTTCGCCCAGTTCTTCGGCTAGTGCCGCTTCCATGCCGCGCGGGCATGGGCAAAAATAGGATGCCATAGGTGTACCTTTTGTCCGTTGAAAAAAACTGCGCCGTCCCAGCCGGCGCTATGCTGTCCTACCTTGCCGTTCTCACTCAGAACGGCTTGAGCACCACCAGCAGCACGATGGCCAGCATCATGAATACGGGCAGCTCGTTATATACGCGGAACCACTTGTGGCTGCGCTGGTTGCGGCCTTCCTCGAACTTGCGCAGCAGCGGGCCGCAGGAATGGTGATAGCCGATCAGCAGCGCCGCCACGAACAGCTTGGCGTGCAGCCAGTGCGGCATCTGCCAGCCGTACTGCATATAGATCAGGATCGCGCCCGCCGTTACGGCAAACACGGAGATCCACATCGAGAAGCGGTACAGCTTGCGCGCCATGGTCAGCAGGCGCTGGGTGGCCACATCATTGGTTTCCATCGCCAGATTGACGAAGATGCGGGGCAGGTAGAACACCCCTGCCATCCACGAAATCACAAGCATTATGTGCAGCGCCTTAAACCAGAGCATATGCGTTTCCTAGTTACGTACTTCCCCGTGGCCAAATACCACGTATTTCAGCGAAGTCAGTCCTTCCAGTCCGACCGGGCCGCGCGCATGCAGCTTGTCGTTGGAAATCCCGATCTCCGCCCCCAGACCATACTCGAAACCATCGGCAAAGCGGGTCGAAGCGTTCACCATCACGGACGAGGAATCGACTTCGCGCAGGAAGCGCATGGCGTCGCTATAGTTCTCCGTGACGATGGCTTCGGTGTGCTTGGACGAATAATGGTTGATGTGTTCCATCGCCGCGTCGATGCCATCGACTATCTTCACCGACAGGATGGCGGCCAGATATTCGGTCGCCCAGTCCTCTTCCGTCGCCGCCACCAGATGCGGGTAGTTCGCTGCCTGCAGTATCGCCAGCGCTTCGGCATCGGCACGCAGTTCCACCTGTTTGGTGGCATACAGCTGCGCCAGTTGCGGCAGCACGGTGGGCGCTATGGCACGGTGCACCAGCAGCGTTTCCATAGTGTTGCAGGTGCCGTAGCGGTGGCACTTGGCGTTGAAGGCGATCTTCAGCGCTTTCTCGACATCGGCCTGCGCATCGATGTAGACGTGGCAGATGCCGTCCAGATGCTTAATCATCGGCACCGTCGCTTCCGCCATCAGGCGCGCGATCAGGCTCTTGCCGCCACGCGGCACAATCACGTCCACATACTGCGGCATGGTGATCAGCGCGCCCACGGCAACGCGGTCGGTGGTATCGACCACCTGCACGCCATCAGCGGGCAGGCCGGCGCCCTGCAAACCTTCCTTGACCAGCCTGGCCAGCGCGCGGTTGCAATGGATGGCTTCCGAACCGCCGCGCAGGATGGTGGCGTTGCCACTCTTGATGCACAGACCGGCAGCATCCACCGTTACGTTCGGGCGCGATTCGTAGATGATGCCGATCACGCCCAGCGGCACACGCATCTGCCCTACCTGTATGCCGCTAGGGCGGAATTTCATGCCCGAGATTTCACCGATAGGGTCGGGCAGCGCCACGATCTGGCGCAGGCCTTCGACCATGGTGGCAATCGCCTTGTCCGACAGAGCCAGCCGGTCCAGCATGGCCGGTGCCAGCCCGTTGGCGGCGGCGGCGTCCATATCCATCTGGTTGGCAGCGCGTAGTTGCGCTGCATCGCGCTCGATGGCGTCGGCAATCAGCGTCAGGGCGCGATTGCGGGTGGCGCTGTCGGCGCGGGCCATGGCGCGCGATGCTGCGCGTGCCTGCTGGCCCAGTTGTTCCATGTAGTGCTTGATATCCATCGTGATTGCTTTCGCTGTGCTAACCGCGCGCGACGTTCAATGCCAGCTGCAGCATCGCGTCCCACGCGTCGCCGGCATGCGCTTTGGCGCGCAAGCCCTTGATCATCTTGTCCACCTGCGCTGCGTCCTGCATTGCCGCTTCCAGCGTAGCGAGCGAAATGCGGCGCAATGCCGGCTCCATCATGCGTTCCTTCGGTCCCCAGATGCGGTACTCCTTGAGCAGCGCGCCCAGAGGCCGCCCCTGCGCCATGCCCGCCTTGAGCTTGAGCAGCGTGCGGATTTCTTCCGTCACGGCCCACAGCACCAGCGGCAAAGCCTCGCCCTCCCCCTGCAAGCCTTGCAGCATGCGCACCAGCCGCGCCGGATCACCGGCCAGCATGGCTTCGCTGAGCTTGAACACGTCGTAACGCGCCACGTTCAGCACCGCATCGTGCACCTGTTCGTAGGTCAGCTTGCCCGGCTCGTGCAGCAGGGCCAGTTTCTGTATTTCCTGATGGGCCGCCAACAGATTGCCTTCCACGCGATCGGCGATGAAATCGATGCTCTGCCGGTCAGCGCTCTGCCCTTGTGCGGCAAGGCGCTGGCCTATCCAATTGGGTAACTGGGTCCGTTCCACCTGCGGAATATCGATATACACGGCGGCCTGCTGCAGGCTGGCCACCCACGCCGCCTTCTGCGTCTGCCAGTCCAGCTTGGGCAGGGTAATCAGGGTCAGGTTATCGGGACTCAGGTCTTGCACATAACTTTGTAAAGCCGCGCCGCCATCCTTGCCCGGCTTGCCGGTGGGGATGCGCAGCTCGATCAGCTTCTTGTCGCCGAACAGCGACAGGGCCTGATTGGCCGCCAGCAGTTCGCCCCATTTGAAGCTGCGTTCTACCGTCAGCACGTCGCGCTCGGAATAGCCTTGCGCACGCGCCGTGCGGCGGATCTTGTCCGCCGCTTCCAGCGCCAGCAGATGCTCGTCGCTGGTGATCACATACAGTGGCGCCAGCGCCTTGCTCAGGTGGCCGTCCAGTGCCTCTAGCCGCAATTGCATGGCTTACCCTAGCGGCTGGCCGGCACGGAAACCTGTGGCGGCTTGATGGCAGCGATACGGCGCATCATCTGCTGCACCAGATCGGTCTGCATGTCCTTGTACAGCAGGGCTTCTTCCTGCTCCTTGGCCAGCAGCTGGGTTTCGTTGAAGTCGATCGGGCGGGTCAGCAAAATCTGCGTCGGCGCCAGCAACTCCTTACCCTGCCGGTCCAGTACCCGGAACACGATGTTGTACGACAGCAGATACTGTCGCACGCGGCCATTGCTGTTCAGGGACAGAATGGTTTTGGTACGGGTCTTTTCCGGATTGGTCAGCACCTCGATCACGCCATCCGCATCCTTGGCAGCGGCCACCACGGTGGTGCCGCCATTGGCGCGGATATTCCGTTTCAGGTCGATCGCCAGTGGCGATGCATCCGGCAGGCCCACATACATCGTCGGGAACGGCAGGGTGTAATGCCCGCCTTCGCCACGCAGGTGGAAGCCGCAGGCCGACAGCGTCAGCAGCAGCGACAGGCCGATCAGACTCGCCATGCGGCGCCATGCCAGATTCATCGTCATAGTTATCCTAGCTTAGACCACGATGTTGACCAGTTTGCCCGGTACCACGATGACCTTCTTCGGCGTACCTTCGATGAACTTCTGCACCGCTTCGCTGGCCAGTGCAGCTGCTTCGATAGCAGCCTTGTCGGCGCCTTTCGGCACCACCACGCTGCCGCGCAGCTTGCCGTTCACCTGTATCATCATCTCGATTTCGGACTGCTCCAGCGCAGCCGGATCCACTTGCGGCCAAGGCGCGTTAAGCAGATCGCCGAACTTGCCGGCGTAGCCCAGTTCCTGCCACAGCACGTGGGTGATGTGCGGCGCGACGGGGTTGAGCAGGCGGATAAAGATCGAGAAGCCTTCCGCGATCAGCGCATCCGATGCTGCGCTGTCATCGAGCTTGGCCGATTCCAGCGTATTGAGCATCTTCATGCAGGCCGATACCACGGTGTTGTACTGGATGCGTTTCAGGTCGTAGTCGGCCTGTTGCAGCAGCTTGTGCAGTTCGCGGCGCAGGGTTTTCTGCGCGTCGGTCGCCACTGGTGCATCAGCCCCCTGCAGGGCTTTGCCGATACGGCCGGACTGCGCGTAGCCATAGGCCCACACCCGTTTCAGGAAGCGGTTGGCGCCTTCCACGCCGCTGCCCGACCATTCCAGCGTCTGCTCCGGCGGCGAAGCGAACATGGTGAACAGACGGGCCGTGTCGGCGCCGTACTGCTCGATCTGGGCGGCAGGGTCGATACCATTATTCTTCGACTTCGACATCTTCTCGGTGCCGCCGATCTGCACGGGCTGGCCGTCGGCCTTCGCCACGGCGCCTTGCGGACGGCCTTTGTCGTCCAGCGTCAGATCCACGTCGGCCGGATTGAACCAGACCTTCTTGCCGGCAGCGTCTTCACGGTAGTAGGTTTCGTTCAGCACCATACCCTGCGTCAGCAGATTGACGAACGGTTCGTCGAACTTGACCAGACCCAGATCGCGCATGATCTTGGTCCAGAAGCGGGCGTACAGCAGGTGCATCACGGCGTGTTCGATACCGCCAATGTACTGGTCCATCGGCATCCAGTAGTCGTTGCGGGCATCGACCATGGCGTCGTTAGCACCCGGCGAGGTATAGCGCATGTAGTACCACGACGAATCGACGAAGGTATCCATGGTGTCGGTTTCGCGACGCGCCGGCTTGCCGCATTGCGGGCAGTCGCACTTGAGGAAGGCTTCGTGCTTGTTCAGCGGGTTGCCCGTGCCATCCGGCACGCAGTCTTCCGGCAGCACCACTGGCAGATCTTTTTCCGGTACCGGCACGGTGCCGCAATCGGCGCAGTGGATCATCGGGATAGGCGTGCCCCAGTAGCGCTGGCGCGAAACGCCCCAGTCGCGCAGACGGAAGGTGATTTTCTTCTCGCCCAGACCTTTAGCCGCCATATCGGCTGCCACGGCATCGACTGCAGCAGCGTAGTTCAGGCCATCGTATTTGCCCGAGTTGGTGACGATGGAGACTTCCTTGTCGCCATACCATTCCTGCCAGGCTTCGGTGGAGAATTCTTTGCCTTCGGCCTTGATCACCTGCTTGATCGGCAGATGGTATTTTTTGGCGAAGGCGAAATCGCGCTCGTCGTGCGCCGGCACGCCCATGACGGCGCCGTCGCCGTAGGTAATCAGGACGTAGTTACCTACCCAGACTTCGACCTGCTCGCCCGTCAGAGGATGGGTGACGAACAGGCCGGTCGGCATGCCTTTCTTTTCCATGGTGGCCATGTCGGCCTCGATCACGGAACCCAGTTTGCACTCGGCGTTGAAGGCAGCCAGCGCCGGATTGGTCTTGGCCGCGTGGATCGCCAGCGGGTGCTCGGCCGCCACGGCGCAGAAGGTCACGCCCATGACCGTGTCGGGACGGGTGGTGAACACATACATCTTGCCGTCGCCGATCAGCGCGCCCGTTTCATCCTTGATCTCGTGCGGGAAAGCGAAACGCACACCGGTCGATTTGCCGATCCAGTTGGTCTGCATGGTGCGCACGCGCTCCGGCCAGCCCGGCAGCTTGTCGTCCACGTAGGACAGCAGCTCGTCGGCATAGTCGGTGATGCGGGCGTAGTACATGGGGATTTCGCGCTTTTCGATCAGCGCGCCGGAACGCCAGCCGCGGCCATCGACCACCTGCTCGTTAGCCAGCACGGTCTGGTCGATAGGGTCCCAGTTCACGGTACCGGTTTTTTTGTAGATGATGCCTTTTTCCAGCATCTTCAGGAACATCCACTGGTTCCATTTGTAGTATTCGGGTTTGCAGGCCGTCATTTCGCGCGACCAGTCGATCGCCAGACCCATGGACTCCATCTGCTCGCGCATGTGGGCGATGTTGGAGTAGGTCCACTGCGCCGGTGGCACGTTGTTGGCCATGGCGGCATTCTCGGCAGGCATACCGAAAGCATCCCAGCCCATAGGCATCAGCACGTTGTAGCCGTTCATGCGCAGATAGCGGTACATCACATCGTTGATGGTGTAGTTACGCACGTGGCCCATGTGCAGCTTGCCCGATGGGTAAGGCAGCATCGAGCAGGCATAGTATTTACCCTTGGGGAAGCGCGGGTCATTTTCGACGGCTTTGTAGGCGTCGATGGCTTTCCAGTGCGATTGTGCGGCTTTTTCTACGTCAGCGGGACTGTATTTATCTTGCATGATGGTCAACGGCCAGAATTGTCTAAGAACCGAACATTATACCGTCCCCGGCCCCTCCTGCGCGGCTTAGGCACAGCTGAAAGCAGTATCGGGCCAGCTGGCGCGCCCTTGCCGCCCCTAGTCCGTGGCATACTGGGGCCATGTTCTACCGTGAATATCCTCCCCAGCCGGCGCTGGCCGCCTATGTCGACTGCCTGTGGGCGGCGCAGGCGCCTGTCCACGCCAGCCAGCACAGGGTGCTGCCCGATAACTGCGTGGACATCCTGTGGCAGGATGGCGGCCAGTCCGGCCGCACGCCCAGCAGCGCCTTTGTGGTCGGCATGATGAGCAGCCCGATACTGGCGCCCGGCAGCGATGCACGGCATACACTGGCCGTGCGCTTCAAGGCCGGGGCGGCCGGCCTGTTCCTGCGCACGCCCCTGCAGGAGCTGAACGACCAGCGCGCCGAGATTGATCTGCTGTGGGGCGACGGCGACGCAGCCCGGCTGGCCGACGCCCTGTGGGAACGCGAACGGCCGGAGCGCCAGCGGCTGGCCCTGATCGAAGCCTATCTGCTGCAGCGCCTGCGTGCAGCACAGGCCGCCCCTGCTGCAACCGTGCAGGCCGAGCAGCATGCCGCAGGCCTGATCCGCTACGCATTGGCAGCACTGGAAAACAGCGACGGCAGCCTGCGTATCGATGATCTGGCGGCCCGGCTGGGCGTCTCGCGCCAGCATCTGGCTGCCCTGTTCCGCCAGCGCGTGGGGCTCACGCCCAAAATGTATGCACGCATCTGCCGCTTCCGCCGCGCCACTGCCGCCCTGCGCCACACGGCCACGCCCGACTGGAGCGAACTGGCGCTGGCCTGCGGCTATTTCGACCAGTCCCACCTGATCCACGACTTCCAGCAGTTCGCCGGTGCTGCCCCGCAGCGCTTCCTGCTCAGCGCCTAGGCTGGCGCTTTCCATTTTTCCAATCGCGCGCACAGCAAATGTGCCAAGATGGTGTTTTCTACAACAGCTAGCAGCACCGACAGGAGAACAGCATGATCAAAGGATTGCGCACGGCAATTTATCCGGTGGCCGATCTGGCCGCCGCCAAAGCATGGTACGAGAGCGTATTCGGCGTGGCGCCGTATTTCGACCAGCCGTTTTATGTGGGCTTTTCCGTCGGCGGCTTCGAACTGGGCCTGCTGCCCGACGGCACGCCCGGCACCAGCGGCAGTCTGGTCTACTGGGGCGTCGATGATATCGAAGGGGAAGTCGCCCGCATCGTGGCGCTGGGCGCCACCATCCACGGCGCCATACAGGACGTGGGCGGCGGCATCCGCACAGTGGAACTGGCCGACCCGTACGGCAATCTGCTTTGCCTGATCGACAACCCGCATTTCGATCCGTCAGCGGTGCGCTAAGGCTTGTGGCAGAATATCGGGCTTATTTGAACAAGAAGGCCCACCATGTCCCGCCGTAGCCCCAGCAACCAGAACAAGACGCCAGAACAGATCGCCCAGGCCCGCGTGGCCGCCCAGCTGGCGGCCGATGTGCTGACCATGATAGGCCCGCACATCCGCGCTGGTGTCAGCACGGCCTATCTGGATCGCCTGTGCAACGAGTACATCGTCAATGTACAGCAAGCGATTCCGGCCAACGTGGGCTATGGCGGCTTCCCTGCCACCGTGTGCAGCTCGGTCAACCATGTGGTGTGCCACGGCATACCGTCGGAAAGCCAGATACTGAAAGAGGGCGACATCATCAACATCGACGTGGCCGTCATCAAGGATGGCTGGTTCGGTGACACCAGCCGCATGTACTACGTGGGCGAGCCGTCCAAGGCAGCCCGCAAACTGGTGGAAACCACCTATGCCGCCATGTGGGCCGGCATCCGTGCCGTCAAGCCGCGCGCCACGCTGGGCGATGTAGGCTTCGCCATCCAGACCATCGCCGAGAAAGCTGGTTACAGCGTGGTGCTCGACTACTGCGGCCACGGTATCGGCACCATCTATCACGACGATCCGCAGGTGGCCCACTATGGCCGCCCCGGTCAGGGCGTAGTACTCAAGCCTGGCATGCTGTTTACTATCGAGCCGATGATCAACGCCGGCAAGGCGCCGACGCGCGAACTGGCCGATGGCTGGACGGTGGAGACGCGCGACAAATCGCTGTCGGCGCAGTGGGAGCACATGGTGCTGGTGACGGAAACGGGCTACGAGGTGCTGACGCTGGCACCGGGCGAGACGGGCGCCAAGGCGCAGATTCCGAACGTCGTACCGGCTGGCGCAGAGCCAGCACCGGCAGCCGCCAGCACTGCAGCTTAGCGCAGGATCAGCGCAGGGTCAGTTTCAGGGCCGGCTTCTCGCCATAGTCTTCGTAGCGCTCATTGAGGCCGGCCACGCAGTAAGTCACTTCTTCCAGAATATCGGGCACGGCGGCCTGCATGGCAGCGCCGTCCTTGATGACGATTTCCAGCACTTCATTAGGCTTCAGACGGAACTTGCTCATGCTGTCGTCGTCGCGCAGATAGCTCAGGCAGTCCACCCACGCATCCATGGTGTTGCTATAGGTATCGGGGAAGCCCAGCGCAGCCTTGCAGGCAGCGTGGAAGCTGGCGAAGTCGGTGATCGCGCCACCATTGAGTTCGGCGGTAGCCATATTATTTCTCTTTCTTGGGGGCGGTAACAAACCCCAGTTTGGTTAAGCCCTGCTGCTGCGCGGCGGCCATCACCTGCGCCACCACTTCATAGCGCGTGTTCTTATCGGCCCGCAGTTGCAGTTCCGGTTGCGGCGACAGCGCCGCGGCCTGTTCCAGCCGCGTTTCCAGTGCTGCACTATCGACCGGATCATTGTTCCAGTAAATCCGTCCTGCGCCATCGATGGCCAGCAGCACGGTGGCTGCCGGCTGGCTGCCGGCTGGCGCGGCGTCGGCGCTGGGCAGCTCCAGCTTGACGGCATTGCTCAGCATGGGCGCGCTCAGGATGAAGATCACCAGCAGCACCAGCATCACATCCACCATAGGCGTAACGTTGATGTCGGCCATGGGGCCGGGATTGCGGTGGTGATTGAATGCGCCGAAGCTCATGCTCTGCTCCTACTGGTGGCTATTGATGGCTGCTGGTGCCTGCCTTATTCCGGACTGCGCGTCAGATAGGCTTGCAGATCGTAGGCAAAGGCATCGAGTTCGGCCAGCGTCAGGCGGTTGACGCGGTTAAAACCGTTATACGCCAGCACGGCAGGAATCGCCACCGTCAGGCCGATGGCCGTCATGATCAGCGCTTCGCCCACGGGGCCTGCCACTTTATCGATCTGCACCGTGCCGTGCGCCGATACATTGGCCAGCGCATGGTAGATGCCCCACACGGTGCCGAGCAGGCCGACGAAGGGTGCGGTAGCGCCGATCGAAGCGAGCACCGTCAGCCCGCTTTCCAGCTGGGTGGTGGCGCGCTGGATGGCATCGCGCAGCACGCGGGTGATCTGCGCGGCCGGTGCCAGCTCGGCGCTGAGCGCACGGCTGCCGGACCTGGCGGCCTGCTGCAAGGCCGCGCCCTGCTGCGCCAGCGGCGCGTAGATCTGTTCGGGATCGGCAGCGTTCAGGGCGGCCACGCCGTCGGCCAGCGTGGGAGCCTGCCAGAACTGCTGCACGGCTGGCGCGCTGCGGCGGATACGCCACGCGGCCAGGCTTTTGGACAGGATGAAAAACCAACTCACCAGCGACATCGCCAGCAACACCAGCGCCACACAGTGGCTGATGGCGTCGCCCTGTTCCCAGTAACTGGTCAGGGTGAATTGATTGGGCATCATCCGTTCAGCGCCAGCACGTCGTACATGTCATACAGGCCGGTGCTCTTGTCGGCCAGGAAGCGGCAGGCGCGCAGCGAACCGTGGGCGTAAGTCACGCGGCTGCTGGATTTGTGGCTGATTTCGATACGCTCGCCGGTACCGGCAAACAGCACGGTGTGGTCGCCCACGATGTCGCCGCCGCGGATGGTGGCAAAGCCGATCGAGGATGGATCACGCTCGCCCGTCACGCCTTCGCGCGCATACACGGCGCAATCTTTCAGATCGCGGCCCAGTGCGCCGGCCAGCACTTCACCCATTTTCAGCGCCGTGCCCGAAGGGGCATCGACCTTGTGGCGGTGGTGCGCTTCGATCACTTCGATGTCGTAGCCCACGGCCAGTGCCTTGGCGGCCTGCTCCAGCAGCTTGAGGGTCACGTTGACGCCCACGCTGAAGTTAGGCGAGAACACGATGGCGGTTTTCTTGGCCGCTTCGGCTATCGCGGCCTTGCCGGCTTCGTCGAAGCCGGTGGTGCCGATTACCATCTTGATGCCATGCTCGGCGCAGTAGGCCAGATGTTCGAGCGTGCCTTCCGGACGGGTAAAGTCGATCAGGTACTGCGCACCGGCCAGGCCTTGCGCCAGATCGGCTGCCACGGCCACGCCGGCCGGCTGGCCCAGAAACGCAGCAGCGTCGCTGCCGATATTGCTGCCGCCGGCGCGATCGAGCGCACCGGACAGGCGCGCGTCGGGCGCCGCCAGCACGGCTTCGATCAGCATACGGCCCATGCGGCCGCCAGCGCCAGCAATGGCGATATTCATCTCACTCATGGTTTCCTCAGTTATTTGTCGCTAGCCTTGACTTGCGGCGCCGGGCCGGCAATCCGGGCAATGTATTCTTTTTCGGTCGGCAGATTGCCGCCTTCCCAGCGCTCGACGCGGCCTTCCTTGTCGAAGAACACGATCACGCGGCTGGTGGTCAGCTCGCCATTACCCTTGGCCATGCGGAACGGGTAGTCCCAGCGATTGCCATGGAAAGGATCTTCCAGCAGCGAGCTGCCGAAGATGAAACGCACCTGATCGCGCGTCATGCCCGTCTTGAGCTGGGCCAGCATTTCTTCCGATACGAAGTTACCTTGCTGGATGTCGGGACGATACGGCGAGAAGAACCACATGAACTTCTGCAGCTGGGTAATCGTCGTAGTTTGCGCACCTTTGCTGGCGTCCAGCGTTACGCCGGTCTCTTTCACTTCAGTCGATTTCTCGCCCAGCGTGGTCTTGGTGGCGCAGCCGGACAGGGCCAGCGCGAAGCAGACCGCGCCTGCCAGCAGGGGCAGACGGCCAGTGGAACGATGCGGGGTGGAATGCAACTTAGACTGCAACTTGGTCGGCATTTGTGCCTGGGTGACGCGCATGGTTGTCCTCAATCGGTTCGAGCGGAAGTGCCGAAAAACGCTATATCATAATGCACATGATGCAAGATGGGGCTAGCCGGGCACGCTTTGCGCAGGCATTATCCACCAATTCCGCCAGTATGTCCTTGTTTTATATAACTAAAATGTAAAACATTGCAAATTGCTGCACGGCGCAGCGCACACGCCGCGTCAACCTTGCTGCGGCTAGCGCCGGAGTACGTTAAACTGTCGCCTCACCAGCACTAAATCACACCACTGTAAGAGTCGCCACCATGGGTAACAATCCTAACGATCTGAAGGCCAGCGGCCTGAAAGCCACGCTGCCACGTCTGAAAATTCTGGACATCTTCCAGAACAGCGACGTGCGCCACCTGACCGCCGAGGATGTCTATAAGATCTTGCTGGCGGACAATATGGATGTGGGCCTGGCCACCGTCTACCGCGTGCTGACCCAGTTCGAACAGGCTGGCTTGCTCAACCGCAATCATTTCGAGACGGGTAAAGCGATTTTCGAACTCAACGAAGGCTCGCACCACGACCATCTGGTCTGCCTCGATTGCGGCCGCGTGGAAGAATTCTTTGATGAAGAAATCGAAGTGCGCCAGCAGGTCATCGCCCAGGAGCGCGGCTTCAAGATAGCCGAACACGCACTGGCGATCTACGGCAACTGCACCAAGACGGCCTGCCCGCACCGCCAGTAAACCAGCCCGGCTGCCCCGCAGCATGGCCCTGCCGCAGCGGCCAGCTTACTGCTGGCTCAGCGCATTCGACAGCAGCTTGGCCGTAATATCCACGATAGGAATCACCCGCTCGTAAGCCATACGGGTGGGGCCGATCACGCCCAGCGTGCCGACGATCTTGCCGTGCGCCGTGTAGGGCGCCGTCACCACGCTCATTTCGTCCATAGGCACCAGACTCGATTCGCCGCCGATATAGATCTGCACGCCGTTGGCCTTGCTCGACACGTCGAGCAGCTGCATCAGCCCCGTCTTCTGCTCGAACATATCGAACATCTGGCGCAGCGAACTCATATTCGAGGACAGATCGCTGACCGACAGCAGATTGCGTTCGCCGGCGATCACCATGTCTTCCGAATCGTCGGCCATGGCCTCGCTGCCCGCTTCCACCGCAGCCTGCATCAGCCGGCCCATGTCGTCGCGCAGCTGTCTGACTTCGCTCTGCAGGCGGCGCTGCACTTCATCGAAGGCCAGCCCGCCGTAGTTCTGGTTGATGTAGTTGGCCGACTGCACCAGCTGGGCCGGGCTGTAATCGACATCGGTCAGCAGCAAGCGGTTCTGCACGTCGCCGCCGGGCGCCACGATCACCAGCAGTATGCGCTTCTCGCCCAGACGCAGGAATTCGATATGCTGGAACACCGATTCGCGCCGTGGTGCCAGCACCACACCGGCAAACTGCGACAGCGAGGACAGCATCTGCGCCGCATTATTGATCATCTTCTGCGGCTGCGGCGCCTGCAGGCGCAGGCGCCCTTCCACGGCCTGCTCGTCCAGATGCTGCACCGTCAGCAGGGTATCGACAAAGATGCGGTAGCCGCGCGGGGTCGGCACCCGGCCAGCCGAGGTGTGGGGACTGGCCACATAGCCCAGTTCCTCCAGATCGGCCATCACATTGCGGATGGTGGCGGGTGACAGGTCCAGTCCGGAAATCTTGGACAGAGCGCGCGAACCGACCGGCTGGCCGTCCGCAATATAGCGCTCCACCAGAGCTTTAAGCAAAGTTTGCGCGCGGGGTTCGAGTTGCATGATGAGTCGTTGATTTAAGGCTGCTTACTGGGCTACTAAGTTGGCTGCGGAGTTGACTGCTTAATTCCTATTATGCACCGATGACAGGCCACAGGGCTATGCCGCGTGGCATCAATGCTGCATCTGCCCTTCCAGCCAGTGACGCAAATCATGCAGATCGTGGCAGATTGCATCCGGTTCCACGCCGGCCAGCTCGGCATGCTTGACGTCGCTGCGGCGCATCCACACGGCGCGCATGCCGGCCTGCTGGGCGCCCTGCACGTCCAGCCGCAGGTCGTCGCCCACATACACGGCATGTTCGGGCGCCACCCCCATGGCCGCGCAGGCGGCATGGAAAATGGCCGGATCCGGCTTGGCCAGCCCGAAACGGCTGGCCGCCAGATTGACCTTGAAATGGTGCTGCAGGCCTATCACTGCAAGATCGGCATTGCCGTTGGTGACTACCCCCAGCGGCAGCAGGGTCTGCAATGCCAGCAAGCCCGGCGCCACGTCGGCATACGGCGTCACGGCATTGCGGCACTGGGCAAAATGCGCCATGGCGCCATCGAGATGACGGTGATCGGCGCCGATCTCGTGCAAGGCCTGCGCCAGCGCCACCCGACGCAGATTGTACAGATCGACAATCAGCTCCGGCTGCCGTTCCAGCAGGGCCATGCGCTGGCTGCGCAGTTCGGCGATGCCGTAGCGCTCGGTCAGGGCCGGCACCCGCTGGCTCAGCCAGTCATGCCAGCTCTGCTCGGCGCTAGCAATTACGGGCGCTATCGGCCAGAGCGTATCGTCAAGGTCAAACAGCAGGGCATGCGGGCGGCGCTTCATCGTCACAGTACAGGCGGCAAAAAGCCTATTGTCGCACAGCGGGCGCTGAGCGGGACGCAGCCCTCATAGGCGCCCCTGACGTTCGCAGCTGAACCGGATCAGCGCAGAGCGTGGTAAATTATCAGATTGCCTATGTGGAGTTACCGTGTCCGGATTGTCCCTGCCTCGCCTTGCCGTTCCCCTTGCCGCCGCGCTGCTGGCTGCCCTGCTGGGCGGCTGTGCCGCGCTGACCCCTGCGCCCGTGGCGGACTTCAGTTCCTACGTGGTGCTGGGCGAAAACGGCCGCGCCGTCGCGCGCGTGCTGATCGATGCGCCGGCCTGCCCAGCGCTACAGATCGACCAGCGCAGCGTGGCCATGCGCGTGCGCTCGCTGCCTGCCAGCGTAGCACTGCGGCCCACCGTTTCGCCGGTGGCCGACTCCAAACCGGCCGTGTTCCCCCTGCTCACCTGCGAAGCGGAACTGCCTGCGCCGGGCAGCTATGCCAGCGCCAGCGTGCTGGGCCGCCAGCTGCCGCGCCAGTCCGCCGCACCCCAGCGCATCGTCGTGCTGGGCGACACGGGCTGCCGGCTGGCCGACCATGCACAGAACTATCAGGCCTGCAACGACAAGGATGCCTATCCCTTTGCCCGCATTGCGGCCGCCGCCGCCGCATGGAAGCCTGATCTGGTAATCCACGTGGGCGACTACCACTACCGTGAAAACGCCTGCCCGGACGGCAACGCCGGCTGTGCCGGCAGCCCGTGGGGCTATGGCTGGGACGCCTGGCAGGCCGATTTCTTCAACCCCGGCGCCAGCCTGCTGCAAGCCGCGCCGTGGATCATGGCACGCGGCAACCATGAAAACTGTGCCCGTGCCGGTCAGGGCTACTGGCGCTGGCTCGATCCCCGTCCGCTACTGCCACAGCGCGACTGCGACGATCCTGCCAACGACAAACTGGGCAACTACAGCGCACCGTACGCCGTGCCGATCGGGCAGGATACCCAGCTGCTGGTGCTCGATAGCGCCAGCACCAGCTGGCGCGGCTTCAAGCCGGGCGATACGGGCTGGGAGCAATACCGCGACAACTACCGCGAGCTGGCCAGTCTGGCCGCGCAGGCGCCGCGCAATCTGGCTGTCATCCACCACCCGCTACTGGCCATGGGTGCCGACCGCAAGGGCGACGGCCCCATCCAGCTGCTCAAGGGCGATGCCGGCCTGCAGCAAAGTTTCGGCTCGCTCAACCCGTTTTACCTGCCGGACAATGTCCAGACCCTGCTGTCCGGCCACGTCCACCTGTGGGAGCAGATGAGCTTCTCCAGCCCCCACCCCAGCCAGTTTGTTTCCGGCTTTTCCGGTACGGCGGAAGATATCGTGCCCCTGCCCGCCAGACTGCCAGACGGCGTGACGCCGGCACCCGGTGCGGTGGTGGAAGCCTTTAGCCACTGGATAGACGGATTCGGTTTCATGACCATGGAACGGCAGGGCGCGGACCAGTGGCTGGTGCAAATCCATGATCTGCAGGGCCAGATCCGCAACCGCTGCCAGATCACGGGCCGCCACTCGCGCTGCGAGCGCGATCAGGTCAAATAAACCGGCCTGCCAGCCTGCGGCGCGCTCCCGGCGGGACGACATGTCACAGGCTGTTACATCGGCAAGTGCGCCCGGTGTTACCAAATGCACTAAAATACGGGCGATTCCGTGTAAGATGCCCCGGCTGTGCCCCAACGCGCCAGCCCCCTTTCGTTTTGGAGAAGAGTTTATGAAAAGTTTGTATCAGCGTGCAGGCCTGACCCTGTTGTGCGGCGCGGTATTGGCAGGCTGCGGCGGCAGTGGTGGCAGTATGGCTCTGAGCGGCACCATCTTCACCCTGAACAAACCTGATCTGGTGCTCATCAATACCAAGAATGGCGAAACGCTGGCGATTGCTTCCGGTCAGGCCACCTTCGTGTTCACCAAGCTGGTCAAACCCGATGAGGAATTCGACATCGAAGTGCAAACCCCGCCTACCGGCGCCAAATGTACCCCTGTCGGCACCACCAATAAAGGCAAAGCCAGCGTCTACACGGCTTACCAGATCCAGTTCAACTGCGTCACCAACCCTTACACGCTGGGCGGCACGGTCACCGGTCTCGATACCAAAGGACTGGTACTGACCAACGGTTCCGATACCGTCAGCGTACTGCCGCCCACGACGCCGGGCGCGCCGGTCAGCTTCACCTTCCCGACCAAGGTTGCCGATGGTTCGCCATATGGCGTCGCCATCCTGACCCAGCCTAAGGACACCAGCAAGGTCTGCACCGTCAGCAATAATGTCGGCAACATGCCTTCCGATAACTACAACGGCGTCGTCGTCACCTGCCAATAATGCGGGCCGGGCCGCCCGTACGGCGGCCGCCCTTCCCTGTGAGATCTGGAGCACTACATGAACATCAAATTAATGGGCGCCGCAGCGGCGCTGGTACTGGGCGCGGCGCTGGCTGGCTGCGGTGGCAAACAGCAATTCGCCGTGCAAGGCACGATTACGGGCCTTAACAATGCCGGTCTGGTACTGGCCAACGGCAGCGACACCCTGCCCGTGCCGGCCGGTGCACTCACCTTCACCATGCCCAAGCAGATCGACTACGGCGCCAGCTTCAATGTGGTGGTACAGACCCAGCCAGCTCACCAGACCTGCACGCCGGTAGTGGCCACCTCGTCCGGTTCGGCCGGCCACACGCTGGCGATCAATGCACAGATCACCTGCGTACAGAATAGCTATGCGCTGGGCGGCAAATTCAGCGGCCTGTACGCCAATAATGATGCCACCGCCACCACGGCCGCCACGCCGCGTACCGTGGTACTGCTCAACGGCAGTACCGGCGGCCAGCTGTCCGTTTCCAGCGCCATGGCCGATACCAACACGCCGGGTGCCGGCTTCTTCAACTTCGCCGCCGCCGTCAAATTCGGCGATGCCTACGGTGTGACGATACTGTCCCAGCCTAGCGATGTCAGCTGCACGCTGACCAATGGCAGCGGCATCATGCCCGAATCGCCCGTCAGCAATATCGTCCTGACCTGCGTACCGAAAACCTGATCAGGCCCGGCAGAGCAGAGGAGAACAGGACGCCGCGACAGGCCGTATGGCAAGATGCATAGTATTATTCGAAACATGAATAATTGATATGCGAAAAATAAACTTGCCTTATATGACGCAACGCAGCATACTAGACCTGTCTCCTCCACTTCTTGCAAAGGAATTGGATTTAGCCCGCTCACTGTAGCGGGCTTTTTTTTTACCTGCGGGCTCAGCTCGGGCAAGGGGGCAAACTTGCCAGACATAAAAAACCGCAAAGACTCAGCGGCTTTGCGGTTTCAGCGCGGCGTGCAGCCGGGCCGCACGCCTTGCAGGCTCGGAATCAGGCCAGATTGGCCAGCGCCACATACTGCGCCAGACTGATAGTCTCGGGACGCACACCGGGATCGATACCGGCTTCGATGATCTGCGCTTCCGTGAACATGCCAGCCAGACAGTTGCGGATCACTTTGCGGCGCTGCGAAAACGCCTTCTGCACCACGGCTTCCAGCCGCGCACCGTCGCAGGCCAGCGGCTGGGCCAGCGGGATCATGCGCACGATGGCGGAATCGACTTTCGGCGGCGGATCGAACGCTTCCGGCGGCACGATGAACAGCAGCGTCATGTCGTAGCGCCATTGCAGCATCACGGACAGGCGGCCATACACCTTGCTGCCCGGCTCGGCCACCATGCGCTCCACCACTTCCTTCTGCAGCATGAAATGCTGGTCCTTGACCTTGGGCGCAAACGCCGCCAGATGGAACAGCAGCGGGCTGGAAATGTTGTAGGGCAGATTGCCGACGATGCGCAGCTTCTGGCCTTCCGGCACGGGCAGGCTGGCGAAATCGAATTTCAGCGCATCGCCCGCGTGCACGGTGAGCTTTTCCGGCCGATAGCGCTGCTGCAGACGCGCCACCAGATCGCGGTCCAGTTCCACCACATGCATATGCGGCAGGCTGCGCGTCAGCTGGTCCGTCATGGCGCCCAGACCGGGGCCGATTTCGACCATGGTATCGCCGGCGGCGGGAGCGATCGAATCAGTGATGCGGTCCAGAACGTGCTGATCGTGCAGGAAGTTCTGGCCAAAGCGTTTACGGGCAACGTGTTTCATGATGTTCTTATAAAGTTGGTGAGGCAGCGATCATCGCCAGTGCGCTATCGATCGCGGCCAGCATACTACCACTGTCGGCCCGGCCCAGCCCCTGTGCGGCCAGATCGAGCGCCGTGCCATGGTCCACCGAGGTACGGATAAACGGCAGGCCCAGCGTGATATTCACCCCGCGCCCGAACGTTGCATACTTGAGCACCGGCAGGCCCTGATCGTGGTACATGGCCAGCACGCAGTCGGCTTCCTGCAGGTACTTGGGCTGGAATACCGTATCGGCCGGATACGGCCCGCGCGCATCGATGCCGGCCGCCTGCGCCGCAGCCAGCGCGGGGGCGATCACATCGATTTCTTCGCGTCCCAGATAGCCGTTTTCACCGGCATGGGGGTTCAGGCCGCACACCAGTATGCGCGGGGCGGCAAGGCCGAATTTGGTTTTCAGATCATGGTCGATAATGGTCAGCGTGCGCAGCAGGCCATCCACGCTGAGCGCCGCCGCTACCTGCTGCAAAGGCAGATGGGTGGTCGCCAGTGCCACCCGCAGCGCTGGCGCTGCGGCTGCGCCTAGTGTCTGGGCAGGCACACCGGCCAGCATCATCACCACCTGCTCGGTGCCGCTATGCAGGGCCAGATATTCGGTATGGCCGGTGAAGGCGATGCCGGCATCGTTGATGGTGGACTTTTGCAGCGGCGCCGTCACCATGGCACTGAACCAGCCTGCCTTCAGCCCTTCCAGCGCCAGATCCAGCGTGGCCAGCACGCTGCGGCCGTTCAGATGATCGAGCTGCCCAGCCACCACATGGGCAGCCAGCGGCACGTCGATGGCGATCAGCCGGTCCGGCCCGAAATAGGGCAGGCCCGCATTGCGCACCGCCTGCGAGGACAGCGCCGACACCCGGATGGCCGGTTCGATATCGTGGGCCAGCATGGCCAGATAGGCAGCGTCGCCCAGCAGCACGCAGTTAGCCTCGTGACGCCGCTGCCACGCAGCGCGGAGGGCGATTTCCGGACCGATGCCGGCCGGTTCGCCGACCGTCAGGGCCAGCACGGGCCGGCGTCCCGCAGATTGATTGCTAGCGCCCACGGGCGACCCTTTCCTGCTGATGCGATTATTCGATGGCCGTCCGCAGCGGGCGGCCAGCCGTCCTTATTTGGCCGGGTTGCTGCCGTCTTCGGTGCGGAACTCGACGTAGGCACGGTCGCGCACTTCGCGCTGCCAGCTTTCCGCCGCTTCTTCCATCTTGCGTTCGCGGATGGCCTGACGGGCGTTATTGCGCTCGCGCTCCTTGGAGACGTCGTCGCTCTTACGTTCCAGTACTTCGATCAGGTGGATACCGAAGCTCGATTCCACCGGCTCGCTGACTTCGCCGATCTTCAGGTTGTTCATGGCCGCTTCGAACTCCGGCATGGTATCGCCCGGATACAGCCAGCCCAGATCGCCGCCCTTGGCCGCCGAACCGTCGTTCGACACCAGACGGGCCAGATCTTCGAATTTAGCCGCCTTGTTATCCAGCCGCTCCTTCAGTTCCAGCAGCTTGCGCTTGGCATCGGCGGCGCTCATGGTCGGCGTGACCTTGAGCAGAATGTGGCGGGCATGGGTCTGCTGCACGGCAGCCACGGCCTGTGCTTCGGCCAGACTGCGCCGCTCGGACACCTTCAGAATGTGGAACGCGCCCACGCTCTTGATGATAGGCGTTACCTGACCCGGCTTGAGCTTGCCCAGCGCTTCCGCGAACACGGGCGGCAGACGCTCGGGCTGACGCCAGCCCACCACGCCGCCTTGCAGCGCATCGCTGGAATCGGAATAGGTACCGGCCATCTTGGCGAAATCGGCGCCGGTGCGCAGCTGGCGCATCACTTCCTCGGCGCGGGCACGGCGCTGGGCGATCACTTCGGCGGTGGCATTGTCCGGAATCCGGATCATGATCTGCGAAATATTCAGCTCGAACTGCTCGGCTGCCGCAGCTTTTTCGGCCGCCAGGAAGCTATCCACTTCGGCGTCGGAAATCTGGATCTTGGCATCGACTTCATGCTCGCGCAGACGCTGCATGGTGATCTCTTCGCGGATCTCTTCGCGGAAGGCGGCGTAGGGCATGCCATCCTTTTCCATCTGGTTGCGCAGATCCTGCACATTCATTTTCTGCGCTTCGGCGATACGGGCAATGGCGCGGTCGAGCTGCAGGTCGTCCACCCGCACGCCCATCTCTTTGGCCATCTGCAGCTGGGCGCGTTCCACGATCATGCGTTCGAGCAGCTGGCGACGCAGGTCGGCGGCATCAGGCAGGGCCACGTTCTGCGCCTTCATGCGGCCAGTCACGGTCTTGATGCGGTTATTCAGTTCGCGCTGGGTGATCACATCGTCATTGACCACCACCACGATGGAATCGATGGCCACATTGCCCGATTCGCCGGGCGGCAGGAAACCTTTGCCATCGCTCTTGACGGCCGGCTTGGCAGCTACCGGCGCGGCCGCAGAGGCAGCCGTGGCAGCCGGAGCGGCGACTGGTGCAGCAGGTGCGGCAGCCGGCTTTTTGCCGAACAGGCTGCAACCGGCCAGCGCGCTGCTGCACAACAGCAGCGCCAGAACTTTCATCGGGATGGGACGGGCATTACGCATGGTAGAAGCTCAACAGTCAGTAGTGATCAATCAAACAGCGCCGGCCGTCCACAGGGGATGACAGGCGCCGGGGGCAGGCATCAGTCCTTAGCGGCCATAGCCTTCATTCAAACGCTGGTAACCGGGAATACTATTTTTCATCGCTTCGAGCGGACTACCCACGCCAAGGTGCGACAGGCCGTTCAGCTCCAGCTGGAAGAAGATCGGCGTGGACGCCTTGGTGGACGTCGTCACGAAGCGCTGGGCCCCCATACGGAACACCCAGCAATCGCTGTTGTACTCGAGACCGATCAGACTTTCCAGCACTTTTTTATCCTGCATGGAGTAGCTGACGCGGCCCACCCCATACCAGCGCTGGAAAATCGGCCACTGGCTCGACACATCGATATTTTTAAAACTGTTACGCAGATAGCGGTAACCCAGATTCAGCACCTTCTTCTGGCCCGGCAGCCATTGCACGGTATAGCTTTCCGATACCACCCGGCTCTGGCTCGGGCTGTACTGCACGGCGCTGTCGAAGCCCCAGGTTTCGGCGATGCGGCCGGTGGCGGCAAGCAGCATGTCGGAACGCGCATCAACCACCGGGGTGGAGGAATTGAGCTGCACACGCTGATCGCGGAAATAGAAACGCTGGCCGAAGGCGAGGCGCAAGGCTTCCGCGCCCGCTTCGTTGAGGAAGCGCGACACCAGCGCTGCCGTCAGCTGGTTGGCATCGCCGATACGGTCGGAACCGACGAAACGGTTTTCGCTGAAAATCTGGCTGAAGTTGAAGGTGGCGGCATCCGTATCGAAGGTGGGGAAACGGCTCTGATCGCGGTACGGCGTGTTCACATAGAACAGGCGCGGTTCCAGTGTCTGCGTCACTTCCTTGCCGCCCAGCTGCAGCGGCCGTTCGAACACCAGCCCGGCGTCGACCGACAGAGTCGGCACCGAACGCGATAACTGCTCGGCCTTGCTGCCGGTGGCATCGTTCGCATCGAGATCGTAGCGGGCCAGATTGACGCTGGCCTTGGGCGTGATGAAATAGCTGGCGCCGATAATCGGATAGCTGAGCTGCGGGATCGCCACCATGCGGGTGCCGCGCAGCAGGGTGGGGTGATAGAAACGCGTCAGTTCGCTATCCATGGCCCAGTCGAAGCCACCGGCCACATCGTACTGGGCGGCGTGGAAGTTAATCGCCGGCAGGCGGTCGTAAGGACGCGACACGAACAGGCTGGGGTCGACCACCGATTCCGGGTCCTGCAGCACCTGATACTTCTGCACCCGCGCCGTCAGGGTCCAGAAATCGCCATGGTAGTCGGTACGCAGTTCGCGCAGCAGCTGGCGTTCCGTGGAGCTCGACACCGTCTTGGAGAAATCATTGGGATAGTTGTTATCCGACGCAGCGCGCACCTGCCAGCCGTAGGACCAGTCGCTGCTCAGTTCCTGCGTATGGTGCGAACGCACGCTCCAGCGGTCGCTGGAGCCGCCCGGCGTGGCCGGAATGTACTGCTTATCGTGCGGCAGGAATTCCAGATAGGTTTCGCCCTGATACAGCCCGCCATCCGTTTCGCCCAGATAGCGGCCATTGGCGCCTAACTGGAAGCCGCGGCGCGGAATGATTTTCGGGTACAGCGTCAGATCGCGGTTAGGTGCGATATTCAAGTAGTAGGGCACGGTCAGTTCGGCCGCGCCTTTCGAGCCGAAGCCCGGCATGGGCGACAGCCAGCCCGAGCGGCGCGCGCCCGACAGCGAGAACGACAGCGCCGGCGTACCCAGTATCGGCACGTCCTTGAAGTAGATGATGGTTTTGCCGGCCGTGCCCACATCGCGCCCCGAATCGAGGTTCAGCGTGTTCGAGCGCAGATACCAGTCCGGATTGGCGCTCTGGCAGGTGCTGTAGGTGCCGTTCAGCACCAGCGCTTCGTCTTCATTGAGGAAGTTGATGCGCTCGGCCTTGCCCTGCGCATGGTTGGCTTCCAGCCGGTAGGTCGGGTTGAGCATATAGCCCTGCCCCGTATCCATATTCAGTTGCAGCGCATCGCCCGTAAAGTAGTCGCCAAAGCGCCAGATGCGCACATTGCCTTCCGCCTGCACTTCATCTTCCACCTGCTTGTAGCAGGCCGTATCGGCCTTGACGCGGGTCTGGTCCTTGACCAGTTCCGCATCGCGGTTCAGGGTGATTTCGCGCTCGGGGCGGCCGGTAATGTCTTCCGCCTGGATCACGGTGACGGCAGCCTTGTTCTCCACCCGAGGCGCGCGGGTCTTGCCGGGCAGGCTCTGGGCGTAGCCGGGCACGGACGAAACCGTCACGATAGCAGTCAGGGCATAGGCCCAGCGGGGCGAGGTAGAGGGGGGCAAAAGCCAGCGCAGGCAACTCATGAAAAATAAGGGCGTACCACCATGACAGGCGATTTTTTAATCTGAATCCCTTATTATAGGGGAATCTGTGCGACGTGAGTCGCGAATGCAGCCAAGCTATGGCAATGATGTTCATACCGAGGTATTTAATAACTCTTTGAATTTTAAGAGCTATTTTTTATCACTGATACAAAGTGTCACATTTGCAGTCGTTGTCTAGATTGAAATGGCGTGAAATCTGATTTCGCCCATCCAATCGAAAACATTGCGAAAGCATTATTAAAAACTGTGTCCACGTTGTTGGTTAGCAACAGTGGTTGCAAATATTTTTTCGGTATCTCCTACCGAACTCCACTGCATTAGCACTGCCTCTCCGGCCAGTGTGCAAACCAACGGGCAGCCTATCGCCCGTATCAATAACATTCGCGAAAAGCTCATCAATACCTTGTCGTACCTAACGCTCTCGTGGAGACGTCAGTGCTACGACCGGACGCGCGACCGTCCGTCACCTACTTAGACATGCGTCATTGGTAACAATGGGGTGTGAAGCTCTGAGAACAATGTACCCCCGGAAATCCGGTATACCGTCACGCGAGTGATCGGTATAGAAACTGCTAGCAGTAATGCGGTGGAGGGGCTAGGTGAGTGCTGCAAGGGTAATGTCATGTGAACCATCGTTTGAACCCTCGTAACTATAACTAGGCCAAAACTGCTGCCAGGCCTAAACCAAAACGGTACGTGGTCGGTTGTCTCTGTGGATTCTAGGGACACGTCGTCATAACACCACCGGGGGAAAGATGGACCCTAAACAGCCAGTGGCGCCCTCTCAAGGCGCCTCGATATTGATGGGAACACGGTAAGCCCGATTTCTCGCCTCAAATTTCAGTACATCGAATCAAAAGGCAGGGAACTCGCAAGGGAACCTATTGAGAAAGCGGGTATGGGAGGATGGAAAAAGCGAACGCCGAATTGTAATGATCCGGATAGGGATTCGAGATTTGTCCTAACCTGAAAGGGTGCAGACTTCCATCTGGTGTAATAGTCGTTAACGACTGCATAAACTCAACTCATCCCAAAGGGACTTACGCGCCCTTCGGGGAGCTACGTCCCAAGGGATTAACACCCGAGGTACAGCATGAGAGTAACCGATACGCAATTCACCGGTTCTGCGGCCTCGCACGCTCCCAAAGAATGGGCCGACATTAACTGGCGGCTAGTTCATAAGAACGTGAGAGTAACGCAGCACCGCATAACGAAGGCCACGCAGGAAGGCAATTGGCGTAAGGTTAAATCCTTACAACGATGGCTAACCCGCTCGTATAGCGCCAAAGCACTGGCAGTAAAACGAGTGACTGAAAATCAAGGCAAACGCACTGCCGGGGTGGACCAGAGACTATGGGACACACCTACACAGAAAATTTCTGCCATTGGTCAGTTAAAGAAACGAGGATATCGCCCGCTCCCTTTACGGCGGGTCTATATCCCTAAGTCGAATGGAAAGTTACGCCCCTTGGGCATACCGACCATGCTTGATAGAGCTATGCAAGCGCTACACCTGCTTGCTCTTGATCCGATCTTAGAAACGGTCAGCGACCCGAATTCTTATGGATTTAGGAAGAACCGCTCGACCGCCGACGCTATGTCGCAAATATTTCTTCAAACATGCCGGAAAGTTTCGGCTGAATGGGTTTTGGATGCGGATATCGAAGGCTTCTTTGACAACATCAACCACGACTGGATGTTAGATCAAGTCCAAATGGACAAGACCATCCTCCGGAAGTGGCTGAAATCCGGGGTAGTCGACCGGGATCAACTGACAGCAACTACTGCGGGAACACCACAGGGCGGCATTATCAGCCCTGCTTTAGCTAACTGGACGCTGAATGGGCTGGAGTCAGAACTAATAACGTATCTCGGTACGTTATACGGAAAGACAAAAGCCTCGAAACTCAAAGTTGGTGTAGTCCGTTACGCGGATGACTTCATCATCACCGGTAGCTCGCGAGAGTTACTGGAAGAAGTCATCAAACCATGGATCATCCAATTCCTTGCAACCAGAGGATTGCGATTATCCGAAGCAAAAACGCGTATCGTACATATCAACGAGGGATTCGACTTCTTGGGTTGGAATTTCCGCAAATATTCAGGGAAACTTCTAATCAAGCCTAATAAGAAGAATGCTCAGGCATTTTATGAAAAGCTCAGAAAGACAATCAGCGAAAACATCGGAATCAAACAGGAACAGTTAATTCAGTTACTCAATCCGATGCTTCGAGGCTGGGCGCAGTATCACAGCCCCGTCGTAGCTAAAGAGGCATTCTCACGTATGGAAGCGCTGCTATTTTGGCGCTTACGGCGATGGGCCAAACGCAGACACCCGAAGAAGAACGACGCATGGATCAGCCGGAAGTACTGGCGTCCAATCGACGGGCGGAGTCAGGTATTTGCTGCGGACATCGACACACAGGAAGGCACTAAAGGAAGACTGGATCTGTACTCACTACAGAGTACTCCCATCGTCCGCCACAAGAAAATCAAAGGAACGTATCACCCCTATGACCCTCAATGGGAAATGTACGGTGAGACACTTCGACAGGAACGCATGCTGGAAAGCATGAGTTATCGGAAGGAGTGGATTCGACTGTACGTAGACCAGAAAGGCTTGTGCGCGGTTTGTGGTAACGCGATGGACATGGACACTGGATGGCACGACCACCACCTAGACTACAGAGTCAACGGTGGGTCCAATGCTCTTGGAAATCGCGTATTATTACACCCAACATGCCATGCTCAAGTGCATAGCCGAAATTTAAAAGTTGTTAAGCCGGTTCCTGAATAGGAACTTTTATTATGCTTGAGCCGTGTGCGATGAAAGTCGCAAGCACGGTTCTTAGGGGGGAGAGATTCCAGTAATGGGTCTCTCCTACCCTCCTCAGTCTATACCGGTTTCCGCCGTCCGCTCCATGTCTTTATTACAGAATTTACCATCTGATACGCCTGCTAACACTGATGCCAACAGCCCCGATCTGCGTCTGGCCGCTCTCACCGCGTGGCTGGCCGGCCTGAACGTGGTGGCAGCAGCCAGTGCCCGCCCGGCTTCCGCCGACGCCAGCTTCCGCCGCTACTTCCGTCTCGACGTATTGCCAGAACAGCAAGCCACGCTGGGCAGCACCCTGATCGCCATGGACGCGCCGCCGGAACGCGAAAACGTGCTCGCCTATGTCAAGGTGGCGGAAATGCTGCGCCAGGCCGGTGTCAGCGTACCGCGCATTATCGCTACCGACTACGAACGGGGTTTCATGCTGCTGTCCGATCTGGGCACCACCACCTATCTGCAGGTGCTGGACCACGATAACGCCTCCATCATGTACGCCGAAGCGCTGGAAGCCCTGAGCCGCTTCCAGCTCACCAGCGTGCCCGACGTGCTGCCCGAATACGACCGCGCCTTCCTGCAGCGCGAAATGGCGCTGTTCCCCGAGTGGTATATCGGCCGCCACCTGAACGCCAGCCTGACCGAAGCCCAGCAGAAATCGCTGCAGGGCGTGTTCGATGCCATCCTCGCCAATGTGACGGCGCAGGCGCAGGTATTCGTGCACCGCGATTTCCATTCGCGTAATCTGATGCAGATCGACGTGGGCAATCCCGGCGTGCTGGACTTCCAGGATGCCCTGTACGGTCCCATGACCTACGATCTGGCCTCGCTGCTGCGCGACGCCTACGTGCAGTGGGATGAAGAACTGGTGCTGGACTGGGTAATCCGCTACTGGCAGCACGCCAAGTCGCTGGGCCTGCCGGTGGCGGCCGACATCGACGATTTCTACAAGGATTTCGAGTTCATGGGCCTGCAGCGCCATCTGAAAATTCTCGGCCTGTTCTGCCGCCTCAACTACCGCGACGGCAAAGCCCAGTATCTGAACGACCTGCCTACCGTGCTCGAATATGTGCGCAAAACGGCAGGCCGCTACCCCGAGCTGAAGCCGCTGCTGCGCCTGCTCGACACGCTGGAAAACAAGGCGCCGCAAGTCGGCTACACCTTCTAAGGGACGGCCATGAAAGCAATGATCTTCGCCGCCGGTCGCGGCGAGCGCATGCGCCCGCTCACAGACACCACCCCCAAACCGCTACTGGTGGTGCGCGGCCGCCCCCTGATCGTCTGGCACGTGGTCAATCTGGTCAAAGCCGGCATCACCGACATCGTCATCAATCACGCCCATCTGGGCGAGCAGATCGAAGCCCTGCTCGGCGATGGCAGCAAGTACGGCGCCAACATCCAGTACTCGCGCGAAGGCACGGCGCTGGAGACGGCGGGCGGTGTGGCCGCCGCGCGCCACCTGCTGGGCGAAGAGCCCTTCCTCGCTGTTTCGGCCGACCTGTTCATCCCGCAGTTCGACTTCAGCCAGGTGCTCGACGTGCTGCACGATAAAGACCTGTGGGGCAATCCCTATCCGGCCGAAAAACGCGACCTGTGCTGGCTGTATCTGGTGCCCAATCCCGACTTCCATCCGGACGGCGACTTCGGCCTGACCCTGTACACCGTCAATAACCACGGCACGCCGCGCTACACCTTCGGCAATATCGGCGTGTACCGCATGGAGATGTTCGACGCGATCACGCCGGGCAGCCACGCCAAACTGGGGCCGCTGCTGCGCGAAGCTGCCGAGCGCGGACAGGTGGGCGGCGAAATCTACACGGGACCGTGGCACAACCTCGGCACCGTGCAGCAGCTGGAACAACTGAACGCCCCGCTGTCGCTGCGGCCGGCGTCCATCCAGTGAGCAGCGCGGCCAGCCTGATGGCGGCCTGCGCGGCGCGCCGTGCAGCGCTGCTGGCGCAGCTGCCGGCGGGCGCCATCGCCGTGCTGGCCACGGCGCCGGAAGTGGTGCGCAACGCCGACAACGAATACCCCTACCGCCACGACAGCGATTTCTACTACCTGAGCGGCTTTACCGAACCGGACAGCGTGCTGGTACTGGTGTCCGCACGTGCCGGCAGCGCCGCACAGGCCATCCTGTTCTGCCGCCAGAAAAACCCCGAACGGGAAATCTGGGATGGCTACCGCTACGGGCCGGAAGCTGCCCGCGTGGCCTTCGGCATGGACGCCGCCTACGCCATCGAAGACCTCGATGGCGAAATGAGCCGCCTGCTGGCCGATGCCCCGGCCCTGTACTACCCGCTGGGCAGCAGCCTCGATACGCAGGTCAAGGTGTGGCGCTCGGCCCTGCGCGCGCGTGCCCGCACAGGCGTGACGCCACCCGATAGCGCAGTCGACCTGCTGCCCCTGCTGGCCGAACTGCGCCTGCGCAAGGACGCCGAAGAACTGGCCTGCATGCAGCGCGCCGCCGACATCTCCGCGCAAGCGCACCTGCGTGCCATGCTGGCCACCCGCCCCGGCATGTACGAATACGAAGTGGAAGCGGAACTGCTGTATGCCTTCCGCCGCAGCGGCGCACAGGCGCCGGCCTACAACTCCATCGTCGCCAGCGGCGCGCGTGCCTGCGTGCTGCACTACAGCGCCAACAATGGTCCCTGCCTCGATGGCGAACTGCTGCTGATCGACGCTGGCTGCGAGTACAACAGCTATGCCGCCGATATTTCGCGCACCTATCCCGTCAATGGCCGCTTCAGCGCTGCGCAGAAACGCCTGTACGAACTGGTGCTGGCCGCGCAATCGGCGGCACTGGGCGCCATTGCACCGGGCCGCCCTTATGCCGACATGCATCAGGCAGCCGTCAGAGTGCTGGCGCAGGGCATGCTCGATCTGGGACTGTTACAGGCCCATGTGCACGGCACGGTGGACGACGTGATCGCCAATCAGCACCACCAGAAGTTTTATATGCACGGCACCGGCCACTGGCTGGGACTGGACGTGCATGACGTGGGCCACTACCGCGACATCACGGCCAGCGACAAGCCTTCGCGCCCGCTGGAGCCGGGCATGACGCTGACGGTGGAACCGGGCATCTACGTGCGCCCCGCACCGGACGTGCCCGAGTGCTACTGGAACACCGGCATCCGCATCGAAGACGATGTGCTGGTGACGGACCGCGGCTACACCATCCTGAGCGCCGCCGCGCCCAAGAGCGTGGCCGACATCGAACACCTCATGCAGCAGCGCCCTCACCCCTGAGCTGATGCAGCAACCCGAAATGCAGCAATCATGAGCACTACCCCGAATTCCAGCAACGTCAGTAACACCGGCACACGCCACGCCGCAAGCGGCAGCCCTGAATATGATGTCGCCATCTGCGGCGCCGGCCCGGCCGGCATGGCGCTGGCCCTGCTGCTGCACCAGCGCGGCATGGCCGCCCGGCGCATCGTGCTGATCGACGCCCGTTCGCTGGCACAGGCCAGCGATGATCCCCGTTCGCTGGCTCTGGCATGGGGCAGCCGGCAGATACTCGATGCCATCCACGCCTGGCCTGCCGTGGCCACGCCTATCGAACAGATCCACGTTTCGCGCCGCGGCCAGTTCGGCCGCAGCCTGATCGACCGCAGCGAACACGGCCTGCCTGCCCTCGGCTACGTTACCCGCTATGGCGACATCGTCACGGCGCTGGGTGCCGCCTGCCTGCAGGCCGGCATTTCCATGCTGCGTCCGGCCCGCGTGGAGAACATCGACGAACAGGCCGACCATGTGCGCGTGGTGCTGGCTGGCGATGTGCCCGCCGTGCGCGCCGCCATCGTGGTGCAGGCCGAAGGTGGCCTGTTCAGCGATCAGGCCAGCCGTTCGCAACGACGCGACTACCAGCAGAGCGCCGTCATCGCACAAGTGCGCGCCGAGCGCCCCATCGCGGCGCGTGCCTATGAACGTTTCACGGAACAGGGCCCGCTGGCCTTGCTGCCGCAGGATCAGGGCGGCGCCGAGGGCGAATATTCGCTGGTATGGTGTCTGCGCCCCGACGAGGCGGCACGGGTACAGGCGCTCGATGACGCCAGCTTCCTGACCGAACTTGGCGCCGCTTTTGGCACCCGGCTGGGCCGCTTCGTGCACGCCACGCCGCGCCTGGCCTTCCCGCTGGGACTGAACGCCGACCCGCACAGCACGGCCCGCACCGTCGCTATCGGCAATGCAGCGCAGACGCTGCATCCGGTGGCAGGGCAAGGGCTCAATCTGGGCTTGCGCGATGTGGCGGTGCTGGCCAAGCTGCTGGCACAGAGCGCCGACCCTGCCCATCTGGCGCAGTTCACCGCGCTGCGCAAACAGGATCGCCAGACCACCGTGCGCATCACCGACACCATGGCGCGCATCTTCGCCAGCACGTCGCCGCTGCAAAGTTTGCTGGGGCTTACACTAACCGCCATCGATCTTGTACCGCCAGCGCGCAATATGCTGGCCGAACTGCTGATGTACGGCCGCCGCTAATAGGCAGAGAAAATGAAAATACGTGACGCCATTGCCGAAGACGCACTAGCGATAGTCGATATCTACAACCACTATGTGCTGACCACCACCATCAGCTTCGAGGAGCAGGCGGTAACGGTCACCGAAATGCAGCAGCGTATCGCCGACGTCCAGCGTGGCGGCCTGCCATGGCTGGTCGCGGAAGAAGACGGTGTGGTAGTCGGCTATGCCTACGCTACCAAATGGCGCGTCCGCCATGCCTACCGTTTTTCAGTCGAGAGCTCGGTGTATCTGGCGCCTGACCTAGCAGGCAAGGGACTGGGTACGGCACTCTATCAGCAATTGCTGGAACGCCTGAGCGCCAGCAGCTACCACCTTGTCATCGGCGGTGTCGCGCTGCCGAATGCGGCCAGTGTGGCGCTGCACGAAAAGATGGGCTTCGAAAAGGTCGCCCAGTTTCGCGAAGTTGGCTTCAAGTTTGGCCGCTGGATCGACGTAGGCTACTGGGAAAAGTCGCTCGCCACAGCGCTTTCCGGCATGCCTTAACCATACCCGCGCTCTGCATTGAGATTCGATTTCTATTCAACGTAGAAATCCAGCTGAACGCATTTCCATTGCAGCGTTAGTCTCAAGCTAGCTCGCGGCGAGCTGGGACCGAGAGAGGGTGGGTATGCTCTTTCCCGCTCCGTGTGGTAAACCCTCTGCGTTTTCCTCTTAAACCCTCTTATTTTCTCTGCTTTTCTCTTATTTTCTCTGCATATAAGTTATGCCTTTCGTTTTCATCCCAAGCTGGCTTCGTTTTTCCAGAACTCATTTTTAGCCTTTCGTTTGATCTCAAACAAAAGCTGATATTAGCAAGCAGAGAAAATAAGAGGGAAACAGAGAAAATAAGAGCAAATAAGAGGAAAACGCAGAGTGTTCACCACAGTGATCGCCCAACTGTCCCCCGACACCCTGCTGCGCGTCATACAGCAATTGCAACGCGAGGGTCAGTCACCAGACGTTAGCGCCGCCATCAACACTGCCCTTGAATTCTGGCTCCAGGAAAAGCTCAGGCTGGCATCCGAACCAGCTGCCGCTGGGCAGCGCGGCTACCAATGGAAAACCGTCTTTCTGCCCGAAGGCACCATTTTGCGCTCATGGAGCTATGGCGAACACAATTATGCTGAAGTCATCGGCGACCAGATCATCCATCAAGGTCGCCCCGTCAGCCCCAACCAGTTTGCCCGCTCATTTGCGCGCAGCATGCGGAATGCCTGGATAGACCTGTCCATCCGCCGGCCGGGCGAGCGCTACTTCACCATTGCCAGCCGCCTGCGCGCAGAATCACTGCAGAAAAAATAGCCCGTCCCGCTCGACTACAACTGCAACTAGCGCCCAACTTTCCACTACACTCTGTCAGGTCGCCAACTACTCAGCAGGAGTCGTAGCATGAGCAAAGTTTTCGTCAACATCGGACTGAGCCTCGATGGCTATATGGCGCCGGAAGGCATGACCATGGACGACCCCAGTTACAAGAACTGGGGCGCAAAATGGGGAGCATTGATGGCCTGGCTGATTAATCAGCAATACTTCCGCGACAAGCTGCACTTCGGTCCCGGTGGTGAAACCGGCGCCGTCAACGACATGGTGCGCCACACCTTCGAACGTACCGGCGCCAACATCCTCGGCAAACGCATGTTCGATCAGGGCGAAGTCAGCTGGCCGGAAGAGGCACCCTTCCACACCCCCGTGTATGTACTCACCCACGAGAAACGGGAACCCTGGGTGCGCCCCGGCGGCACCACCTTCTATTTCATCAACGAGGGCCCTGAGCGCGCGCTGGAACTGGCGCGTGCAGCAGCCGGCGAACGCGACGTCCGCATATCCGGCGGCCCCGAAGTGATCCAGCAATATCTGAACCTGAATGCCATCGACGAACTGGAAATCGCCCTCGCACCCATCCTGTTCGGCAGCGGCCGTCGCCTGTTTGAAAATCTGGGCGAGACGGCATCCCAGTTCCGCATCGACTCCGTACTGAACGGCACGCACGCCACCCACCTGCGCTACGTGCGCGCATAAAAAAACGGGGCCCTGATCACCCGGGGTCCCGTTCTCCTGCAGCCGGCAAGCCAACCTGGGCTTTACTCGACTGCTTTCACCATATCCTCGATGACTTTCTTGGCATCGCCAAACACCATCATGGTATTGGCCTGATAGAACAGCTCGTTATCCAGACCGGCATAACCGGAAGCCATGGAACGCTTGTTGACGATGATGCTCTTGGCCTTGTAGGCTTCCAGAATCGGCATGCCGGCAATCGGCGAGCTGGGATCTTTGGCAGCCGGATTGACCACGTCGTTCGCGCCCAGAATCAGCACCACGTCGGTCTGACCGAACTCGCCGTTGATGTCTTCCATCTCGAACACCTGATCGTACGGTACTTCCGCTTCTGCCAGCAGCACGTTCATGTGGCCCGGCATACGGCCTGCCACCGGGTGTATCGCATACTTCACGTTCACGCCCTTGTGAGTCAGCTTCTCCACCAGTTCTTTCAGCGCGTGCTGGGCACGTGCTACCGCCAAGCCGTAGCCCGGCACGATAATCACGCTTTCCGCATTGGCCATGATGAACGAAGCATCGTCCGCCGAACCGGATTTGACCGGACGCTGTTCCTTGGCTGCGCCGCTGCCTGCTTCCGCTGGCGCACCGCCGAAGCCGCCCAGAATCACGTTGAAGAACGAACGGTTCATGGCCTTGCACATGATGTAGGACAGAATCGCACCGGACGAACCCACCAGCGAACCGGCGATGATCAGCATCGCGTTATTCAGCGAGAAGCCGATACCTGCCGCCGCCCAGCCCGAGTACGAGTTCAGCATCGACACCACCACCGGCATATCGGCGCCGCCGATAGGAATGATGATCAGCACACCGAGCACGAAGGCGATCGCCGTCATGATCAGGAAGGGCAGCCATGCCGGCGTTGCGCCGCTATCGAAGCAGAACACCAGACCCAGACCCACCATGGCCAGCGCCAGCAGCAGATTGAGCAGGTGCTGACCGGCGAAATTCACCGGCGCGCCCTGGAACAGACGGAACTTGTATTTGCCCGACAGCTTGCCGAAGGCGATCACGGAACCGGAGAAGGTAATCGCACCGACAAAAGTACCGATGAACAGTTCGATGCGGTTACCGAAGGGCAGCGCCTCGCCAGCCTGCGCAATGCCGAAAGCCTGCGGCTCCGACACGGCAGCCACCGCGATACACACGGCGGCCAGACCGATCAGCGAGTGCATTGCAGCGACCAGTTCCGGCATCTTGGTCATCTCGACCTTTTTCGCCAGCACGGCGCCGATACCGCCGCCAACCACCACGCCCAGCGCCACCAGCGTAAAGCCGCCGGCGCTGCCGTGGCCCGCAGCCGCCGCTGCTGCGGCCATGGCCTGCAGCTTGAAGATCAGCGCCACCGTGGTAACAAACGCGATAGCCATGCCCGTCATGCCGAAGGCATTCCCGGCACGCGCCGTGGCAGGCGAAGACAGACCTTTCAGCGCCTGTATGAAGCACACCGAAGCGATCAGGTACAGCAGGGTGACCAGATTCATGGAGATACCGCTCATGCCTGCTCTCCCTTGTTAGCAGCAGCCTTAGGCGCCTTCTTCTTGAACATTTCCAGCATGCGCTGGGTCACCAGAAAACCGCCGAACACGTTCACCGCAGCCAGCGCCACGGCCACGGTGCCGGCAATCTGCCCCACCAGACCTTCCGTCAGCGCGGCCGCCAGCATGGCACCCACGATGATAATGGCCGATACGGCATTGGTCACCGCCATCAGCGGCGTATGCAGCGCAGGCGTCACGGTCCACACCACGTGATAGCCCACATAGATGGCCAGCACGAAGATGATCAGATTGATGATGGTATGGCTCACTTCCATAAAACCTCCTTTTATTTTCTCAGCAGTTCGCCGCCGCTGCACAGCAGCGTGGCCTTGAGGATTTCGTCTTCGCGGTCGATCACCAGCTGGTCTTCCTTATTGATGATCAGCTTGAGGAAGTCGAGCACATTGCGCGCATACAGGGCCGACGCATCCGCCGCCACCAGCGTGGCCAGATCGGGCTGGCCGACAATGTGCACGCCGTGGCGCACCACCGTTTCGTTCAGCACGGACAGCGGGCAGTTACCGCCCTGCGCCACCGCCAGATCGACGATCACCGAGCCCGGCTTCATAGCTTTCACCGTATCTTCGGAAATCAGCACCGGCGCCTTGCGGCCCGGGATCAGCGCGGTGGTGATGATGATGTCGGCCAGCTTGGCGCGTTCGTGCACCAGCGCCGCCTGACGCGCCAGCCAGTCGGCCGGCATGGGACGGGCATAGCCGCCCACACCCTGCGCGATTTCTTTCTCTTCGTCGGTGAGGAAAGGCACGTCGATGAATTTGGCGCCCAGCGATTCCACCTGCTCTTTGACTGGCGGACGCACGTCGGATGCTTCGATCACGGCGCCCAGACGCTTGGCCGTAGCGATCGCCTGCAGACCGGCCACGCCCACGCCCATGATCAGCACGCGGGCCGCTTTCACGGTACCGGCTGCCGTCATCAGCATGGGCATGAAGCGCTGGTAGGTATTGGCCGCTACCATCACCGCCTTGTAGCCGGCGATATTGGCCTGCGAGGACAACACGTCCATCGACTGCGCGCGGGTGATGCGGGGCACGGCTTCCAGCGCAAATGCCTGCAGGCCGGCGGCCGCCATCGCGGCATTGTTCTCCGCATCGAAAGGATTGAGCATGCCGATCAGCACCGTGCCGCCCTTCATCAGGCCGCGCTCCGCTGCATCCGGTGCGCGCACCTTCAGCACCACCTCCGCAGCGTAGGCGTCTGCCGCCGTGCCTATCTGCGCACCTGCTGCCACATATGCCTCGTCGGTCACCGATGCGGCCAGACCAGCGCCAGCCTGCACGATCACACTGTGCTTGGCCGCCAGCTTCTTGACGGTTTCGGGCGTCGCCGCAACCCGGGTTTCGCCCGGCCGCGTCTCGGCCGGTATGCCTATTCTCATGCTGCCTCCCAAAGATTAATAAACTGACTAGAATCTAACACGGATTGCCGGGGCTGCACGCGGCAGAGTTCCCCCCTCGATGGCCCCATCATACTTAATACGTATTTATCAATAAATGCCGCATTTATCACTACATTTATTACAAAATGTCATCTATTGCTGTTAAAACACTTAATCTAGCGCAAAGAAGCCTGCTCCAGAGTACTCTTTGCGCTAAAGTTTGCGCTATTTCAATGTCGCTTCTATGACACGCAGCCAGAGCAGCGCCTAAACGGCCGGAACAGGCTAAAATATCGGCTCTTTCAAGGATCGCCTATGCCACGTATCTGGAAACCCTCTGTCACTGTTGCCGCCATCGTCGAAAAGGATGGCAAATTTCTCGTTATCGAAGAACAGACTAGCGATGGCATCCGCATTAACCAGCCAGCCGGCCATCTGGACCCGCATGAATCGCTGGAACAGGCAGTAATCCGCGAAACGCTGGAAGAAACCGCACACGATTTCACGCCCACTGCGCTGGTGGGCATGTATATGTCGCGCTACACCTCCAACCGCACGGGCGAAGAAGTCACCTATCTGCGCTTTACCTTCTGCGGCGTGCCGGGCCAGCAGCATGACCGCCCGCTCGACGATGGCATCCTGCGCACCATGTGGCTGACGCGCGACGAACTGGCCGCCTGCGCCGACCGTCACCGCAGCCCTACCGTGCTGCAGTGCGTGGACGAATATCTGGCTGGCCGCCGCGCGCCGCTGGAGCTGCTGCAGACCCACGCTTCGGTCTTCCTGTCGGCGCCGGACAGCAGCCACGGCTGACAGCAGCGCGCAGATAGGCAGCACGGCAGCGGCAAGACCGCTGCCGCTGGCGCTGGCGCTGATTCAGCAAGACTGCAAAACCCTGCAGATAAATGATATAAACAGTTTTCAGGAAATAATATGAGCAAGAAAAAAGTCGTGATCGGTATGTCTGGCGGGGTCGATTCCTCGGTCTCGGCGTGGCTGCTCAAGGAACAGGGCTACGAAGTGGTCGGCCTGTTCATGAAAAACTGGGAGGATGACGACGACAGCGAATACTGCTCCACCCGGCAGGACTGGATCGATGCCGCCAGCGTGGCCGACGTAGTGGGCGTGGATATCGAAGCCGTCAACTTCGCCAGCGAGTACAAGGACCGCGTGTTCGCCGACTTCCTGCGCGAGTATCAGGCTGGCCGCACGCCCAATCCCGACGTGCTGTGCAACGCCGAAATCAAGTTCAAGGCCTTCCTCGACCACGCCATGACACTGGGCGCCGATCTGATCGCCACCGGCCACTACGCCCGCGTACGCGAGCGCGCCGGCCAGTTCGAGCTGCTCAAGGCGGTCGATCACACCAAGGACCAGAGCTACTTCCTGCACCGGCTGAATCAGGCGCAGCTGTCCAAGACCCTGTTCCCGCTCGGTGAAATTCCGAAGACGGAAGTGCGCCAGATCGCGGCCAAGCTGGGCCTGCCCAACGCCACCAAGAAGGATTCCACCGGCATCTGCTTTATCGGCGAGCGTCCGTTCCGCGAATTCCTCAACCGCTACCTGTCCTACCGTCCCGGCCCGATGAAGACCGACGATGGCCGCGTGGTGGGCGAGCACGTCGGCCTGAGCTTCTACACGCTGGGCCAGCGCAAAGGCATAGGCGTCGGCGGACTGAAGGCCTACAAGAAGGAAGATGGCAGCAGCGACGCTTGGTATGTGGCGCGCAAGGACGTGGCCAGCAACACGCTGTACATCGTGCAGGGCCACGACCATCCGTGGCTGCAATCGGCCAGCCTGACGGCCGATACGGCCAGCTGGATTGCCGGCCATGCGCCGGATCTGCGCCAGTTAGCCGCCAAAACCCGCTACCGTCAGGCCGATGTGGCCTGCGAACTCACGCCGCAGGGCGAGAGCGATTTCGCGCTGCGCTTCATGGAACCGCAATGGGCGGTGACGCCGGGCCAGTCGGCGGTGATCTACGATGGGGAAGTCTGCCTCGGCGGCGGCCTGATTGCCGGCTCCACGCTGGCTGGCTAGACGCGCCGCACGGGCCTGAGCGGAGAATTAGCTGGCGCCGTCGGCAGGCTTGCCGTCGCCTTCGGCTGCCGCCGCTTCGCGCGCCATGGCAGCACGCTGGCGTTTGACCATAGTAATGACGGTGTTGCGGATGGTGTTGAGCACCGTATCAGCCTTGAACGGTTTGACGATGAAGCCGTGCACGCCCATCGCGTGGGCCGCCTGTATGGTGGCCGCATCGAACTCGCTCGACACCATGAAGATCAGCGTCTTGGGCCAGTTGGTTTTGATTTCGCGCACGATATCATCGCCGCTTTCTATCTGTTCGCGCGAGATGCAGATCAGCTGCGGCTGGTGCTTGATCAGCAGCGCCAGCCCGTTGGCGCAGGTGTGCGCCTGCCCCACCACATCGTAACCGCCCTCCACCAGCACGGTATTGAGCAAGCCGCGCGCTACGGCACTGGTATCGATAATCACTGCTTTTAACATCTTGCCTACCCTGTTCTAAGCCCCGCCCGGGCCGGACCACGCCAGCATATTCCAGCTCACGCCCAGCCGCACGTCGGTTTTCAATTCCACCAATTGTCTGGAAAGATACAGCATTTCCTTCTCTTTTCGTAGCGTTACGCCCAGCCTGTCCTGCAGAATGCCGGCGCCAGCCAGTATGCCTTCCAGCGAACCGTAGGTGCGCAATAGCCGGGCTGCCGTCTTCACGCCCACGCCGGACACGCCCGGTATCGAGTCGGCCGGATCGCCCATCAGGGCCAGCAGGTCGGCCAGTTGCGCCGGCACCACACCCCATTTGGCTTCCACCCATGCGGCGTCATGCCACACCCCCTTGAACGGGTCCCACAGCAGGGCCCCCTGCGCGATCAGGCTATGCAGGTCCTTATCGGTGCTGGCCACATAAGCCTCGCCGCGACCTTCGGCCAGCCAGCGCTGCACGGCCGTGGCCAATACATCGTCCGCTTCCACCCCTTCGATCGCCAGCAGCGGCCAGCCTTGCGCCTGCAACTGCGCCTGCCATGGCGCCAGCGCCGTCTTCAGCACATCAGGCATGGGCGCACGGCCGGCACGGTAGCCGGCATACAAGGCATGGCGCCAGGTGCTGCCGCCGGCGTCGAAGGCCAGCAGCACGTGAGTAGGTGCATGCTGGCGCAGCAGCTTGTGCAGCGACGACTGGGCATAGCGCAGCGCCGTCAGCGCCTTCTCGGCACTATCGGGTTCGGGACTGGCCTCGTACATGCGGCGTACGATGTTGAGGCCATCGATGGCTAGCAGTCTAGCCATGGCAGCGGGGAAAATCAGCGACTATCACGGCGCCATTGTAACGTAGCGCCAGCGGCGCCCAAAGCGCCGCCGTTCAGATTCACTTGAGCAGGTCATACGGGCCGCCTTGGGCGAGCGCCCGCTGGAAGGCGGGACGGCTATGGATGCGCTGCAGGAAGTCCATCAGGTGCGGCCTGCTGGCGTTCAGGCCAGCGCGCGCTGCGGCGGCCTCCAGCGGAAAACTCATCTGGATATCGGCGGCGCTGAATTCGGTGCCGGCAAACCATGGCCGCTGCGCCAGCTCCGCTTCCAGATAATCGAGATGGCTGGCGATCTGCGGCAGCACATAGCTGCCCAGTACCTTGCGCGCGATCGCCTTGGCAATAGGCCTGACAAAGAACGGCGCGGGGCTGCTCTCGACCCGGTCGAACACCAGTTTCATCAGCAGCGGCGTCATGGCCGAGCCTTCGGCGTAGTGCAGGAAATAGGTCCAGCGGCGCTGCTCCGGCGTACCGGCCGCAGGCTGCAGCCGGCCCTGCCCGTAAGTCTCTAGCAAGTATTCGACAATCGCGCCCGATTCGGCCACCACCACCCCGCCATCGCTAATCACCGGCGATTTGCCCAGCGGGTGAATGGCGCGCAGTTCGGGCGGCGCCAGCATGGTTTTAGGGTCGCGCTGATAGCGCACGATTTCGTATGGCAGGCCCAGTTCTTCCAGCAGCCACAGCACCCGCTGCGAACGGGAGTTATTCAGATGGTGTACGACGATCATAGTCAGCAATCCAGAAAAAGCACGGCCGTGCGCCGCAACCGTGGCAGCTTACCATGGCTAGCCAGAGCCCGTGCAGCACAGTACACTGGGCTCATTGCCGCCTACCGGAGTGCCCATGAAGCCAGTCTCGCTATTCTTTAGCCGTTTGCTTTCGCCGCGCTATCTGGCTCTGCACGCCGTCTTGCTGGCGCTGCCGCTGGCGCTCTGGTTCGCGGCTCCATGGTGGCTGACGCTTGCGCTGCTAATGCTATCGGGCGTCGGCCTGTCCGATCTGCTGCAAAGCCGCCGCGCGCTGCGCCGCAATTACCCGCTACTGGCACACCTGCGCTTCTTCTTCGAATCCATACGGCCTGAAATCCGCCAGTATTTTCTGGAGGACGACACGGTGGCCGAGCCGTTCTCGCGCAACCAGCGCAGCATCGTCTACCAGCGCGCCAAGATGGAAACCGACAAGCGTCCGTTCGGCACCCAGCTTGACGTGTATGCCGGCGGCTACGAATGGATCAACCACTCCATCAGCCCCGCAGCGGAACAGCACCACGATTTCCGCATCGAGATCGGCGCGCATCCGGCCTGCCGGCGCGCCCAGCCCTACTCGGCCAGCGTGTTCAATATCTCGGCCATGAGCTTTGGCGCCCTGTCGGCCAATGCGATACTGGCGCTGAACGGCGGCGCCAAAGCGGGCGGCTTCATGCACGACACGGGCGAAGGCAGCATCAGCCCCTACCACCGCCAGCACGGCGGCGATCTGGTGTGGGAGATCGGCTCCGGCTACTTCGGCTGCCGCGGCGAAGATGGGCACTTCTCGGAAAGCCACTTCATCGCCAACGCCACGACGCCGCAAGTGAAGATGATAGAACTTAAACTGTCGCAGGGCGCCAAGCCGGGCCACGGCGGCGTACTACCGGCGGCCAAAGTCAGCCCAGAAATTGCCGCCACCCGCGGCGTGCCATTAGGTGAAGACTGCGTCTCGCCCGCGCGCCACAGTGCATTTGATACGCCGCTCGAAATGCTCGCCTTTATCGAGCGCCTGCGCACTCTGTCCGGCGGCAAGCCTACCGGCGTCAAACTGGCCATCGGCCATCCATGGGAATTTTTCGCCATCGTCAAAGCCATGCTGGCCAGCGGCATTACGCCGGATTTCATCGTGGTCGATGGCGGCGAAGGCGGCACCGGTGCAGCGCCGGTGGAATTCTGCGACCACGTCGGCACGCCTTTGCAGGAAGCGCTGCTGCTGGTGCATAACACGCTGGTGGGAGCAGGCTTGCGCGAACGTATCCGCATCGGCGTCTCGGGTAAAGTCATCAGCGCTTTCGATATCGCCCGCATGCTGGCTCTGGGCGCCGACTGGTGCAATGCGGCGCGCGGCTTCATGTTCGCGCTCGGCTGCATCCAGTCGCAAAGCTGCCATACCGACCGCTGCCCGACTGGCGTGGCCACGCAGGATGCCCAGCGCCAGCAGGCGCTGGTGGTGCCCGACAAAATGCGCCGGGTGGCCAATTATCACGAGAATACCCTGAAAGCGCTGGCGCAGCTGATTGCTGCTGCCGGTCTCACCCATCCCTCGCAATTGCGGCCCCACCATCTGGTGCGGCGCATCTCGCCGAATCAGGTCAAACTGGCCTCGGCTCTGCTGCCCTATCTGGATGAGGGGGAATTGCTCGACCCCGCACAGCTACACCGCTTGCCGCCAGTGTTCGGCCTGTACTGGCCGATGGCGCAGGCGGAATCCTTCCAGCCGCTCAGCGCTGCACATGCAGCATGATGACGCGGGCAGCCGGCTTGCCCGCTGCGCCGCTACTACCCGATCCGGCGGAGCCGCCGTCTTTACCCTGCGGCCCGCTATCGCAACCGCCGCAGCTACTGCAGCCATCGCCGCAACCTTCACGCAGGCCGAACAGGCGTGCCAGCAAACGACCATCCACGCCACGCCGGACCAGCGCATCGGCCCAGCGGCGGCGCAGCGCTGCCGGCAGGTAGCGCCGGCAGAAATGCAGCAGCGCCAGCACCACGATCAGGACAACAATCAGATTCTGTAGCATCTCAGCCTCCGGCCAGCAGCAGCGCCACGCGATAGGTCAGGAAGGACGCACTGTAGGCCAGTGCAAACATATAGCCCGCCATCAGCAGCGGATAGCGCAGGCTGTTCGTCTCGCGCCGCACCACCGACAGGGTGGACATGCACTGCGGTGCAAACACATACCACGCCAGCAGCGACAGCGCCGTCGGCAGCGTCCACGAACCGGCAATGATAGGGGTGAGCGACTGGGCCAGTTCATCGCCGCTCTGCGACAGCGCGTACACGGTGCCCAGTGCGCCCACCGCCACTTCACGCGCGGCCAGTCCCGGCACCAGCGCAATGCAGATCTGCCAGTTGAAGCCGATAGGCGCGAAGATGTATTCCAGACCGCGTCCCAGTATGCCGGCCAGACTGTAATAGATAGGCGGATGGGTCGCGCCTTCCGGTGCGCCGGGGAAGGAACTGAGGAACCACAGCAGCACCATCAGGGTCAGGATGATGGTACCCACGCGCGAAATAAAGATCTTGCAGCGCTCCCACAGGCCCAGTGCCAGATTCTGCAGATGCGGCCAGTGGTAGGACGGCAGTTCCAGCATCAGCGGCTGCTGGCGGTTGGCGCCCATGCTGCGCTTCATCAAATAAGCCACCAGCATGGCCGAGACTATGCCCGTCACGTACAGGCCGAACAGCACCAGCCCCTGCAGGCTGATAAAGCCGGCCACTTCGCGCTCGGGAATGAAGGCGGCGATGATCAGCGCATACACGGGCAGCCGCGCCGAGCAGGTCATCAGCGGCGCGATCATGATGGTCACCAGACGGTCGCGCGGATTCTGGATGGTGCGCGCGGCCATAATGCCGGGAATGGCGCAGGCAAAGCTCGACAGCAGCGGAATGAAGGCGCGGCCCGACAGGCCCACGCCGCCCATCAGGCGGTCGAGCAGGAAGGCAGCACGCGGCAGATAGCCGCAGTCTTCCAGCACCAGTATGAAGAAGAACAGAATCAGAATCTGCGGCAGGAACACCAGCACGCTGCCGGCGCCACCCAGTATGCCTTCCACCAGCAGGCTGCGCAGCAGGCCATCGGCCATGGCGCCCTTGACCATGCTGCCTACCGCATCCACGCCATCCTTGATCAGGTCCATCGGCACGGTGGCCCAGCTGAACACGGCCTGGAACACGCAGAACATCAGCACCGCCAGTATGATAGGGCCCAGCACCGGATGCAGCACGATGTGGTCGATCTTCTCGCTCAGGTTGCCGCGGTCATCCTTCTCGTGGCACACCAGCGCCAGTATGCGGCGCACTTCGCGCTGGGTGTCTTCCACGCTCACGGTATCGATGGCAGTGAGCGGCTGGGGCGTGACTTTTTCCGTCAGCGCCATCGCATCGAGCGCCTTTACCAGCGCGCGTTCGCCACCGGCCTGCACGGCCACCGTGGCCACCACCGGCATGCCCAGTTCCTGTGCCAGCCGCGCTTCGTCGATCACGATGCCGCGCTTGCGCGCCACATCGACCATATTCAGCGCGAGTATCATGGGCAGGCCCAGACGCTTAATCTCCAGCACCAGCCGCAGGTTCAGGCGCAGATTGGTGGCATTCACCACGCACACCAGCACGTCCGGCACGGCCTCGCCGTTGCGCTTGCCGGCCACCACGTCGCGCGTGATGGCTTCGTCAGGCGTATGCGCCGACAGGCTGTAAGCACCGGGCAGATCCAGTATGCGATAGGCGCGGCCATCGGGCGAAGTGAAACTGCCCTCTTTACGCTCGATAGTCACACCGGCGTAGTTGGCCACTTTCTGGCGCGCGCCCGTCAGGCGGTTGAACAGCGCGGTCTTGCCGCAATTGGGATTGCCCAGCAAGGCCACCATGGGCGCAGCGGTGGCAGCGGCGGAAGCCGCCGCCCGGGTTTCGACGACAGCCATAACTTATTCCGGTTGAATTGATACCAGTGCCGCTTCGAAGCGGCGCAGTGCGAAGGTGGCATTGCCCACCTTGATCGCCAGCGGCTCACCACCGGGCATACCGCGCTTGAGCATGCGGATCTGTTCACCCGGCACAAAGCCCAGCTCCATCAGCCGGCGCGCCAGCGTGGCGCCATCATCCTGCGGATTGCCGGGCGCAATGTGGACCACGGTGGCCTTGGCGCCCACCGCCAGCGTATCGAGAGTAATCAGAGGAACAGCATGCGTCATAGCGAAATCCGTTCAAAACGCCGCCGGGCAGGTGCCGCAGCGGTTTTCCGGCTCTGGCCCTGTCCCCGTTAAGAGCTTATTCCAGGCGGAAATACATGGGACTATTATAAACGGTAATGCGAATTACTTCTATTTGCGCTTGCATGCCGCAGAAAACTGAGGCAAACTACCGGAAATGATAATGATTCGCATTAAGTGAACGAAATGCAATAGTGCCAGACAGGCATCGCGTCTGCCGCACTGTCTCAATCGAACTCAGGACTGAAGGTAATACCATGATCGTCTGTGTCTGCAACAACATCTCCGACCGCGAAATCCGCATGGCCATCGAGCTGGGCTCCGACTCCATCGCAGCGCTGCAGCGCGATCTGGGCGTGGCCACCTGCTGCGGCCAGTGCTTTGATTACGCGAGCGAGTTGCTGAACAAGACGCTGGCACAGAGCAGCCCGCTGCAAGAGACGGTGCTGCAACGCCAGGCCGTCAGCAGCAATTAAGGAGGGCGCCATGCAGACCCTCAGTTTCGATCACTACGGCCAGTCCGCCAGCGACGATCAGGCTCGCTGGCGCAAGCTGGCGCCCATGGCCGCCATCGTGGCCGGCCATGCGCTGATGTTCTACCTATTCCATACCGGCATGCTGCGTCAGGTTGCCCATGCCGTGCTGCCGAATGTCGTCACGATCAATTTCGTTGCCGCTGCCGAGCCGGTCAAACCGGCTGCGCCGCCCGTGCCGCCTAGCACGCCGGTGCCGGTGGCACAGGTCACCGTGCCGCCGCTGCCACCAGTGGCAATCGCCGCCAGCGAGCCCACCATCAGCGTAGCGCCCACACCTGCCCGCAGCGCCGAAGCGCCGGCCAGCAGCGCCAGTGTGGCCGTGGCCGCCGTAGCGAGTACGCCGGTAGCAGCGCCGAAAACCGTCTCCAGCGTGGAATACCTGCGCGCGCCGCAAGCCATCTACCCGCATAGCTCGCGCCGCCTGGGCGAAACGGGCGTGGTGATGCTGCGTGTGCTGATCGGCGAAAAAGGCCAGGCCGAACAGGTGGTGGTGCAGAAATCCTCCGGCTATGCCAATCTGGACGAAGCAGGCCGTCAGGCCGTCATGCGCGCCCTCTACAAACCCTATGTCGAAGACGGCAAAGCCATCGCTGTCTACGCCCTCGTCCCTATCAATTTCCAGCTGGGCTGATCCGGGCGCGGCCAGCCACTTGATCGAAATCACTTTTGCGGCTTTGTTACAGCTTCCTTAAGGCTGGCTAAAGGCTGGCCCCAACTTGCCTGCAACGTGGCAAAATAGGCGTATTCCTCCACCACGATAAGAGAGAACGCCATGAAAGGTGATCCGGAAGTAATCAAGCAGCTCAATGCGCAGCTGACCAACGAATTGACCGCCATTAACCAGTATTTCCTGCATGCACGCATGTACCGCCACTGGGGTCTGAGCCGCATCGCCAAGAAGGAATACGACGAGTCCATCGGCGAGATGAAGCACGCCGACAAGCTGATCGACCGTATCCTGATGCTGGACGGCCTGCCGAATCTGCAAGCCATGCACAAGATCATGATCGGCGAGAATACGGAAGAAATGCTGGGCGCCGATCTGGCGCTGGAACAGGGCGCGCAGATCACCGTCAAAGCCGGCATCGCCGCCGCCGAACAGGCCGCCGATTATGTGTCGCGCGACCTGCTGCTGGAGATACTCGACGATACGGAAGAACATATCGACTGGCTGGAAACCCAGCTCGATCTGATCCAGAAAGTCGGCATCCAGAACTATCTGCAAAGCCAGATGCACGACGAGTAAAACCAACAAGGCCAGCTTCGCAGCTGGCCTTGTTGTTTGCGCTGCCGGTGCTAGCGGCGCGGCGGCGCCAGTAGCTGGTTAACCTGCTCGTTGGCGGCTTTCAGTGCCGGAGCGGCACGCTGGCGTCCCAGCAGCACAGCCTCCATCGCCCCCTTCATCACATCATCGATCTGCGCCGCGTTATCGGTGATGGGCGCCAGAAAAGTATGCTCGCGCGCCATCTGCAGGAAAGCCCCTGCATCCGCACCTGTCTTGCTGCGTATCGCGGCCACCGCCAGTTCCGGCATGCCCTGTATGGCGGGCAGCGTTACACCGTAGGACGCCACCACTTGCTGGCAATCGCGCGAGCCCAGATATTTCACCCACTGCCAGGCCTGCTCTTTCACTCTGGAGCCGCTCCAGATCGAATCGGCCAGACCATTGAGCATGGTGGCACGCTGGCCCTGCGGTCCGCGCGGCAAAGGCACCCAGGCATTCTCGAATTTCGCATTGGCGGCAAAATAGGTAATCATCCACGAGCCCTGCGGAATCATGGCCGCTTTACCGGCCACGAACATGGCGTCGGAACCCATGCTGCGGGTGAACTGGTAGGGTGCCGACAAGCCTTTTGCCGACAGGCCGGCCAGCCAGTCCAGCGTCTGCGCCAACTTGGGGTCGTCGTAGTAGAACGGCTGCGACCACGGCTGATCCTGATAGCGGAAGCCAGTACTGACGGCGAAATGGCTCCACTCGGTCTGGCCCATCATGCCGCCGCTACCGGGATTCTGGTAGCCATACACGGCCACATTGCGCGCATCGAAAGCGGGGCTGCTGGCATTGCGGCCCTGCCGGTCCAGCGTCAGGCGCCGCACTATCCGTTCAAAGCTGCCGCCATCGACAGGGTTCCAGTCCATGTTCTGCAATTCAGCCAGCGTGACGCCGGCCGCGCGGGCGCGCGCCAGATTGACGATCAGGCCTATGGTGTCGAAATCCTTGGGCATGCCGTACTGCTTGCCGCCGCGGCCCCAGATCTGCACTAGCGCCGGTGCAAACTGGCCCATGTCCACCTGATCGCGCCGGATATACGGCGTCAGATCCAGCAGCAGCCCGTTCTTGACGAACTCGGACGACTTCGACAGATGATTGGTGAACACGTCGGGGGCCGTGTCGGAAATAAAACCCATGGACACGGCCGTCCAGTAGTCATCCCAGCCATACTGCATGAGCTTGATGGTGATGCCCGGATGCTTGCGGCTGAAGTCGGCCGCGCACTGGCGGTAGGCAGGGGCCTGCATCGAATCCCACAACATGTATTTGACTTCGACGGCGCTGGCAGCGGACATCACGCCTGCTATAGCGGCAACGGCCGCCGCCATGGCCAGCCGGCACAGCTTGCGGCCATAGCGCTGGAATACCCCGGTTTGCACGCGCATCGCCATTATTTACCTCCACTAAACTGTACCGATTCCACCACCCGCCGGCCAAACGCTGCCAGCAGCACGAGGGTAGGCAGCACGGCGATCGAAGCGGCCGCCATCAGGCCAGTCCAGTCCGGCTGTCCCTGGGGCGACTGGGCCTTGAAGGTCTGCAGCGCCACCGGCAGCACCTGCATGGCTTCGTCGCGTGCCACCAGATAGGGCCAGAAAAATTCATTCCACGTATTGATGCCGGTGAGCATGGCAATCGTGGCCAGCGGCGCTACCGACAGCGGCAACACTATGCGGCAGAACACGAAAATATGGCCGGCCCCGTCAAGCACGGCAGCCTCTTCCAGATCGCGTGGTATCGACAGGAAAAACTGGCGCAGAAAGAACATGGAAAAGCCCTGCATCAGACAGAACGGCGCCACCATGCCAGCCATGCTATTGAGCCAGCCCAGCTCCTTGATGAGCACAAAATTCGGAATCAGCGTGACCACGCCGGGCACCATCATCGAGCCGATAAACAGGGCAAACAGCCACTGCCGGCCGGGAAAGCGCAGACGTGCAAACGCATAGGCGGCCATGGCCGAACTGCTGATCTGCAGCACCACGACGATGCTGGTGAACAGCAGGGAATTGCCTAGCGCGCGGGCAAAGTTGATGTCGGCGCCGGAACCGCCCAGCCGCAGATTTTCTTCCGGACTCAAGAGGCCCAGCACGCGCGCGAAATTGGCCAGCGTGGGCTGATGCAGCATCAGGTCAGACGAATGCTGGAACAGGTCGGCATGGGGCAGCAGCGCCGTCTTGAGCACAAACCACAGCGGCAGCAAAGTCACCAGCAGCATGGCAGCCAGCGCCAGCCATGCCAGCATGCGGCCCGCGCCCATGCGTTGCTGCTGCGGCCCCAGCAGGGCAGAAACCAGAGGGAAGTTCATCGCTACTTTCCTTATCGTGGCGCTGGCTCAGGCCAGATCGCTCTCGTTGGCATTCAGGATGCGCATCTGGATCACCGTGTACACCAGCATGCACAGGGCCAGTACCATCGACATGGCGGAGGCATAGCCCATCTTGTAGAAGCTGAAGGCGTTCTGCACGATGTAGTGCACGATCACGCGGGTGGAATCCAGCGGGCCGCCATTGGTGGTCACGGCGATGGTATCGAAAATCTGGAACGAGCCCGTCACGCTGGTCACCAGCACGAACACCATCACGGGCCGCAGCAGCGGCAGGGTAATCGAACGGAACATGCGCCATTCGCTGGCCCCTTCCAGCGCCGCTGCTTCGTACAGATAACGCGGAATATTCTGCAGTCCGGCCAGAAACAGCATGGCCACCAGCCCCATGTGGCGCCACACGTTCACACCGGCCACCGTCAGCATGGCGGTATCGGCATCGCCGAAAAAGGCCTGCCGCTCCAGACCCAGCGCGGCCATGCCGTTGTTGACCAGCCCCATGACGGGATCGAGCATCCACAACCACACCATCGCCACCAGCACATTCGACAGCAAATAGGGCAGCAGCACCACCGATTTGACGAACAGCGATTTGCTCAGGCGCTCCATGGCCACGGCCAGTCCCAGTCCCAGCACGGTCTGCAGTGGAATATTGAGCAGCACATAATAGCCAGCCAGACGCATGCCGTTCCAGAACTTGCCGTCATGTAGCAAGGCAGCATAGTTAGCTAGCCCCACGTAGCTGGACGGACGCAGCAGGTTCCAGTCGGTAAAACTGATCTGCAGGGCACGCAGCGTGGGCAGCGCATAGAACAGCGTAAAACCTATCAGGGCCGGTAATACCAGCGCCCAGCCGGCCAGCGTTTCGGCGCGCCGTGTCGGGCTCAGGCAGTGACGGCCCCCGGAAGAGGTGAACATGCGTGTCTCCTGTTTTTTTGCATGGTACAACAAGCTAAGGCTCACTCTGCGATGAGGAGCCAGTGCTAGCGTCGCGCGTCGTTGCGCACAGTTCGCCAGCCATGGTAGCGCTGAACAAGGTCAATTGCAATCGTTTGCATCTCGTATTTGAAAATATTTGCAAATTTTATTTTTCGCACTGCAGCACAAGTTAAATGCTCTGTCGCATGAGGGAAACACTGAAAATAAATCAAATGCAAACGATTGCAATTTGATGAAATAGAGTGCTAATATTTGCACTCACGCCCACCCTGCAGCACTTTTTCTGGAAGCGAGCACCATGGCCAGCGTTGCCCTGCACTCTATCTGCAAAGCCTATGGGGGCGCGGCCCCTGTCATCAAGGACGTCAACTTCAATATTGCCGATGGCGAGTTCTGCGTCTTCATCGGTCCTTCCGGCTGCGGCAAATCCACCCTGCTGCGCTCCATCGCCGGACTGGAAGACATCAGCTCGGGCAAGCTCGAAATCGGCGGCAGCGACATGACCCACACGCCGCCCGCCCAGCGCGGCGTCGCCATGGTGTTCCAGAGCTACGCCCTGTTCCCTCACATGACGGTGCGGCAGAATCTGGCCTTCGGCCTGACACTCAACAAAGTGGCGCCCGAGATCATTGCCAGCAAGGTGCAGGAAGCAGCGCGCGTGCTGCAGCTGGAAGCGCTGCTCGAACGCAAACCCAAAGCCCTGTCCGGCGGCCAGCGCCAGCGCGTGGCCATCGGCCGCGCCATCGTGCGCGAACCGGGCGTATTCCTGTTCGACGAACCGCTGTCCAACCTCGATGCCGCGCTGCGCGCCCAGACCCGCTTCGAAATCGCCCGGCTGCACCGCAACTATGGCCGCGCCAGCGCCATTTATGTCACCCATGATCAGGTGGAAGCCATGACGCTGGCCGACCGCATCCTGCTGCTGCATGCCGGTGCCGCCACCGCGGCCCATGGCAGCATTGCCCAGAGCGGCACACCGCTGGAGCTCTACCACCACCCGCGCAGCCAGTTCGTGGCCGGCTTCATCGGCTCGCCCACCATGAACTTCCTGCCCGGCCAGCTGCTGCATAGCGATGGCCAGCAGGCCAGCGTCAAGCTCGATGCCTGCGGCACCGTGCTACAAGCCCATGTCGATGCGCGCCATCTGCACGCAGGCAGCGCCGTGACGCTGGGCATACGGCCCGAGCACGCCCATGCCGGCACCGCCCTGCAGCACCTGAGCCGCGAAGTGCAGTGGCAGGAACGCCTCGGCGACGCCACCTATCTCTACCTGCATGCAGGCAGCGGCGTGCCGCCCATGGTAATCAAGGCCGACGGCCGCGCCTACGCACCGCCGGGTCAGCGCGTGCCGGTGCAGCTGGCGCCGCAGCATTTGCACCTGTTCGATGCCGATGGCTGGGCCGCCCGCCGCACAGTGGACGTCACCGACGAACCCTTGCTGCTGGCCTGAACCACCCCGAACCACTAACGCGCTATGCCACCACAGATCAGCGCCACAACGGAGACTGCACATGAACCACCCGCCGCTGCCAGACAGCCCTGCCGAATTTCTCAGCCTGCATGGGCGCGAGGTCAGCCTGATCCTCGAACTGCATGCCGATGAAGCGCCACTGTGGCGCTACTGGGGGCCGCGTCTGCCTGAGCAGACCAGCCCCGGCTGGCCTCTGCGCCAGACCCGTCCCCTGCCCTCGTTCAATCTGGACTTTGACCAGCCGCTCACGCTGGCACCCACCTTCGGCATGGGCTGGTTCGGCCAGAGCGCGCTGCTCGCCCATCGCGACGGGCGCGACTTCGCTCAGGCCATCACCCGCTGCGAAGTCGAGTGGCTGACTCCGGCCCGCGCCGTCAAGCTGCACCTGCATGACGAGGTGGCGCAGCTGCGCCTGTCCGTCTCGCTGGAACTCGATCCGGCCAGCGATGTGCTGCTGATGTCCACCGAACTATGCAATCTGGGCAGCAGCACGCTGCAGGTGCAGTGGCTGGCCGCCGGCACGCTGCCCCTGCCGGAAACGGCGCAGACGGTACGCAGCTATGCGGGGCAGCACAACCACGAATTCCTGCTGCAGACCGATACGCTGAGCCGCAGCAGCTGGAGCCGCGAAAGCCGCCGTGGCCGCACCTCGCACGACTGCTTCCCCGGCGCCGTGGTGACCACCGCCGGCACCACCGAACATCAGGGACTGGCCTTTGGCGCCCATCTGGCATGGTCGGGCAACCACCAGCAGCGCATCGACTGGCTGCATGACGGTAAATACCAGTGGCAGCTGGGCGAATGGCTGGCACCGGGCGAAGGCCTGCTGGCAGCAGGCCAGAGCCTGCAGTCGCCGCAGCTGATCGCCACCCTGTCGACCCGCGGCCTGAACGGCGTGGCCGCCAACTTCCACGCCGAACTGCGCGCCCGCCTGCCATGGCAGGGCGGCAGCATGCGGCCCCGCCCGGTGCACCTGAACACGTGGGAAGGCTTCTACTTCGACCATCAGCTCGACCAGCTGATCGAACTGGCCGATCAGGCAGCCGCCGTCGGCATCGAACGCTATGTGCTCGATGACGGCTGGTTCCATGGCCGCCACCACGACCGCGCCGCGCTGGGCGACTGGTGGCCCGATGCGGGCAAATATCCGGACGGGCTGGCGCCACTGGCGCAACACGTGACCGGGCTAGGCATGGAATTCGGCCTGTGGTTCGAGCCGGAAATGGTCAATCCCGACAGCGAACTGAATCGCCTGCATCCTGACTGGGCGCTGCAGCTCGATGGCCGTCCCGTGCTGACAGCCCGTAACCAGCTGGTGCTCGATATCTCGCGGCCCGAAGTGTCGGACTACCTGTTCGAGCGCATGCATACCCTGCTGAGCGAACTGCCCATCAGCTATATCAAATGGGACCACAACCGCGACCTGTGCAGCGCCGGCGGACGCGAGGGCCAGCCAGCCTATCGCGCCCAGGTGCATGCCGTGTATGCGCTGATGGCGCGCTTGCGCGCCGCCCATCCGGCACTGGAAATCGAAAGCTGCTCGGGCGGCGGCGGCCGCATCGACTTCGGCGTGCTGCGCCATAGCCACCGCGTCTGGACCAGCGACTGCATCGACGCCATGTCGCGCGTGCCTATCCAGCGCGGCTTCCTGCAGTTCTTCCCGCCCGAGATCATGGGCTCGCACATCGGCACGGCACCGGCCCACTCCACCGGCCGCAGCCAGGCCATGGCCTTCCGCGGCGCAGTCGCCCTGCCCGGCCACCTCGGCATCGAATTCGACCTGCGCCTGCTGGACAGCGAGCAGCGCGCCCAGCTGCAAGGCTGGATCACCCTCTACAAACAATGGCGCCACCTGCTGCACGGCGGCCCCGTATGGCAAGGCGAGGCTGGCGACGGCGTGGTCTGGCAGCTGCACGGCAGCACCGACGGGCAGGACTTCCTGCTGCTGTGCTACCGCTGCCAGCCTAGCGCCAACCGCTACATGCGCCCCGCCAAACTGCCCATGCTCGACGCGGCCAGCCGCTACCAGCTCACACTGGTGACGCCGCAAGCGCTGCCGGAAGCAGCGCTGTATCAGGGCAGCGCCCCCTACTTCGAAGCGCTGCGCCAGCCCGGCAAGGTCAGCCTCGACGGCGCATGGCTGGCACAGGAAGGCATGCCGCTGCCGCGCGCCATGGCGGAAACCGCCTTTATCGTCCATCTGCACCGTATGAAAGAGAGCGTATGACCCACTTCAGCCCGACCGAACATTCGCACCGCCGCCGCAATCCCCTGACGGGTGAGTGGGTGCTGGTTTCGCCGCACCGCGCCCTGCGCCCGTGGCAGGGGCAGCAGGAAGCGCCGCAGCCGGTCGCCACCATCGCACACGACGCCAGCTGCTATCTCTGCGCCGGCAATACCCGCGTGACCGGTGCCGCCAATCCCGACTATCAGGGCACCTATGTCTTCGATAACGATTTCGCCGCCCTGATGGGCAGCGTGCCCGAAGTCGCCACCCAGAACGATGCGCTGTTTGCACTGGCGCCTGCACGCGGCACCAGCCGCGTGGTCTGCTATTCGCCCCACCACAGCCACACCCTGCCGCAATTGTCTCCTGCCGCGGTGCGGCAGGTAGTCGACACCTGGGCCGAACAGACCACGGAACTGGGCCGACTCTGGCGCTGGGTGCAGGTATTCGAAAACAAGGGCGCCGCCATGGGCTGCTCGAATCCCCACCCGCACGGCCAGATCTGGGCCTGCGATTTTCTGCCCAACGAAGCGCAGCAGGAAGACCAGCGCCAGCACGACTACTACCTCGCACATGGCCGCCCGCTGCTGCTCGATCTGGTCGACGCGGAACTGCGCGCCGGCCAGCGCATCGTGGTGCAGACCGAACACTGGCTGGCCATCGTGCCCTACTGGGCCACGTGGCCGTTCGAGACCCTGCTGCTGCCGCGCTTTGCCGTGCAGCGCATGGAGCAGCTCACGCCCGCCCAGCGCGACGATCTGGCGCTGGCACTGCGCGAGCTGACGGCGCGCTACGACAACTTGTTCCAGTGCTCCTTCCCGTATTCCATGGGCTGGCATGGCGCGCCGTATCACGATGAAGCCAGGGCCCAAGTAAAAGCCGCCCCCAGCTGGCAGTTGCATGCACACTTCTATCCACCTCTGCTGCGTTCGGCCTCGGTGCGCAAATTCATGGTCGGCTTCGAACTGCTGGCCGAAGCCCAGCGCGATCTGACGCCGGAGCAAGCCGCCGAGCGGCTGCGTGCCCTGCCTGCACGCCACTATCTGGAGGATTGACAACATGCCGCATACTCTGCAACAGCAGCGCGTGCTGGCCGCCTTCAGCAAGGCTTACGGCAGCGCGCCCGCGGTGGTGGCGCAGGCGCCGGGACGCGTCAACCTGATCGGCGAGCATACCGACTACAACGACGGCTATGTGCTGCCTTGCGCACTCGATTTCGCCACACTGGTCGCCGCCGGCAAACGTGACGATGACCAGATCCATGTAGTGGCAGCCGATTTCGCCGACGCCGGCGACCAGTTCGGCGCCGCACTGCCCATCGCCCATCACCCGCAAGGCGGCTGGCCCGATTACGTGCGGGGTGTGCTGAGCGTACTGCGCGCTGCCGGCATGCCGGCCTGCGGCGTCAATCTGGCCATCGCCGGCAATGTGCCGCTGGGAGCCGGGCTATCCTCCTCGGCCTCGCTGGAAGTCGCACTGTGCGTGGCGCTGCGCCAGCTATTCGGGCTGGACCAGCTCGATAACCAGATGCTGGCCCGGCTGGCCCAGCGCGCCGAAAACGAATTTGTCGGCTGCAAGTGCGGCATCATGGACCAGCTGATTTCAGCCTGCGGGCAAGCCGGGCACGCCCTGCTGATCGACTGCCGCTCGCTGGCCAGCACACCCGTACCCATGCCGGCCGGCGTGGCCATCATGATCGTCGAATCCAAGGTACGGCGCGGTCTGGTCGACGGCGAATACAATCTGCGCCGCCAGCAGTGCGAAGCAGCCGCGCTGGCCATGGGCGTATCCAAGCTGCGCGACGCCAGCCTGCCCTTACTGGAGCAGTACAGCGCCACGCTGGACGCCACCATTGCCCGACGGGCGCGCCACATCATTACCGACAGCGCGCGCGCCGAGCAGGCCGTGGCGGCACTGGCTAGCGGCAATCTGCAACGCATGGGCGAACTGATGGCCGCCTCGCATGTATCGATGCGCGATGATTTCGCCATCACCGTGCCGGCCATCGACCAGCTGGTCGCGTTGCTGCAGCAGGCCATCGGCCCGCAGGGCGGCGCCCGCATGACGGGCGGTGGCTTTGGCGGCTGCGCCGTGGCGCTGCTGCCAGCCGAGCGCGTTGCTGCCGTGCGCGAACATGTGCTGGCCCACTACCGCTCGCCAGAAGGCGAGCAGGCCGTGGTGCATGTGTGCTACCCCGCTGCCGGTGCGGCCATCCTGCCATGACACGCCGGCGCAGCACCACCATGACCGACGTCGCCAAGGCGGCGGCCGTGTCGCAATCGACCGTGTCGATGGTGCTCAATCACGTCACCAGCGCGCGTCTGTCGGCCGAGACCCGCAGCCGGGTGCTGGCGGCTGCACAGGCACTCAATTACCAGCTGCCGCAAGCCCAGCAAAAAGCTCCGGCGCGCGAAGCGCAGCCCACCACCATCGGCTATCTGGTTGACGAGATTTCCACCAGCCCCCATCCGGTCGTCAGCCTCGATGGCGCGCGCGACGCCGCATGGCAGCACGGCTACACCGTGCAGCTGGTGGTTACGCGCGGCAAGCCCGAACAGGAAGCGGCGGCGATCGCCTGTCTGCAAGCCCAGCCCGGCCTGCTGGGCTGGATCTACTCCACCGTTTTCACACGGCAGGTACAGGTGCCGGCTGCCCTGCTGGAGCTGCCCACCGTGCTGCTCAACTGTCAGGACCCGGCGCAAAAGCTGCCCAGCGTGCTGCCTGCCGAACTGGCCGGCGGTCAGGCGGCCACCGAATATCTGCTCAGCATGGGCCACCGGCGTATCGGCTTTATCAATGGCGAAGCGTGGATGATGGCGGCGCAGCAGCGCCTGAGCGGCTACCGGCGCGCGCTGGCCGCCGCCGGCATCAGCTACGACCCGGCACTGGTCAAAGCAGGCGACTGGATGTCCGGCACCGGCTTCGACGGCGCCATGGCGTTGCTGCAAAGTCCGCAGCCACCGAGCGCAATTTTCTGCGCCAACGATCTGATGGCGCTCGGTGCGCTGGAAGCCGTCAAGCAGCTGGGCTTGCGCGTGCCCGAGGATATTTCCGTGATGGGCTACGACGATCAGGAAATCTCGCGCCACACCCATCCGCCGCTGACCACCATGGAACTACCGAATTACGACATGGGCTACGCTGCCGTGGAAACGCTGCTGGAACAAGCCGCCAGCAAGGCCCCGCCGCGCCGCCGCCTGATCCAGACTGACTGCCCGCTGGTGCAGCGCCACAGCGTGCGTACCCTTTAATGCGATCTGTAACCACCCACTCTAGCTGCTACCAACCATGACTTCCATCCTACTCACCGGCGGCGCCGGCTACATCGGCAGCCACACTTATGTGGCGCTGTGCGAAGCCGGCTACCGTCCCATCATTCTTGACGATTTTTCGAATAGCCATCCGGCTGTGCTGGCACGGCTGGAACAGCTGACTGGCCAGCCCGTACTGCACGCGCGCGGCGACGTGGCCGATGTGGCGCTGCTGCGCGGTCTGCTGGAACAGCATCAGGTACAGGCAGTGATCCATTTCGCTGCCCACAAAGCGGTAGGGGAAAGCGTTGCCCAGCCGCTCAAATACTTCGACAACAACATCACCGGCCTGATACGGCTGATGCAGGCGATGGAGCAAGCCGGATGCCGCAAGCTGGTGTTCTCCAGCAGCGCTACCGTGTACGGCGATCCTGCCAGCGTGCCGATTACCGAGGACTTCCCGCTACAGCACACTAGCCCCTACGGTTGCAGCAAAGTGGTGGCCGAGAGCATGATAGCGGGCCTGCTGGCAGCCCAGCCGGCATGGCGTGCTGCGCTGCTGCGCTATTTCAATCCGGTGGGTGCCCATCCCAGCGGCAGCATAGGCGAGCACCCGCAGGGCGTACCGAATAACCTGATGCCTTATGTGGCACAGGTAGCAGGCGGCAAGCGTCCCTTCCTCAACATCTGGGGCGGCGACTATCCCACACCCGATGGCACCGGCCTGCGCGATTACATTCACGTGTCGGATCTGGCCGAAGGCCATGTCGCCGCACTGCGCCACCTGCTCGATGGCGCCGACAGCTTTACCGTCAACCTCGGCACGGGCCGTGGCTACAGCGTGCTGGAAGTGCTGAAGGCATTCAGCGCAGCCTGCGGGCGCGAACTGCCCTATCAGATTGCGCCACGCCGCCCCGGCGATATCGCCCAGTGCTATGCCGATGCCGGCAAAGCCCGGCAATTGCTGGGCTGGCAGGCGCGCCGTACGCTGGAGCAGATGTGCGCCGATACGTGGCGCTGGCAGAGTAGCAATCCTGAGGGCTACCAGTGATTGCGCCCTGCGGAATTTGTCGCAATAATCAACCACCGTCCAGCGTTCCACGCTTAGGAGAAATTTATGCAAACTGATCCCCGCAAACTGCGCAGCATCGTCATTGTCGGCGGCGGCTCGGCCGGCTGGATGGCCGCTGCTGCGCTATCGGCTGCCGTTGGCCGCAACTGCGCCATCACGCTGGTGGAGTCGGAAGAAATCGGCACGGTAGGCGTAGGCGAAGCCACCATCCCGCCCATCAAGACTTTCAACCAGATGGTGGGCATCAACGAAACGGATTTCCTCAAGCGCACCCAGGGCACTTTCAAGCTGGGCATCGAATTTGTCGACTGGGCGCAACAGGGCAAGCGCTATTTCCACCCGTTCGGACCGCATGGCATCCAGTTCGATCTGCTGCCGCTGCACCAGCACTGGCTACAGGCTTGCCAGCAGCCCGGCATGCCCGCGCTCGACCAGTATTCGATGGCCTGGGCCGCCGCTAGCCGCGACCGCTTCGCCCCGCCCAGCCGCGATCCCCGTTCGGTGCTGTCCTCCTACGATTACGCCTACCATTTCGATGCAGGTCTGTACGCGCGCTATCTGCGCGAAGTCTCGGAAGCACGCGGCGTCACGCGGGTGGAAGGCCGTATCAGCCACGCCGATTTACGGCCAGAAGATGGCTTCGTCAGCCGCGTGTGTCTGCTCGATGGGCGCACAGTGGAGGGCGATCTGTTCCTCGACTGCTCCGGCTTCCGCGCCCTGCTGATCGGCCAGACGCTGGGCGTAGGCTATGACGACTGGAGTCACTGGCTGCCCTGCGACCGCGCCATGGCCGTACCTTGCGCTTCCAGCCCCAGCCTGCTGCCTTATACCCGCTCGACGGCGCGCGAGGCCGGCTGGCAGTGGCGCATCCCGCTGCAGCACCGCATCGGCAACGGCTATGTCTATTCCAGCCAGTTCCTCGACGACGACAAGGCGGCCAGCACGCTGCTGGCCCATCTGGATGGCAAGGCCTTGGCCGAGCCGCGCCCGCTACGCTTTACCACCGGGCGCCGCCAGCAGCTGTGGCATCGCAATGTGGTGGCGCTGGGCTTGTCCAGCGGCTTCCTCGAACCGCTGGAATCGACCAGCCTGCATCTGGTGCAATCCGGTATTTCGCGCCTGCTGGCGCTGTTCCCTAACCGTGATTTCGATCCGCTGGTCACCGCCGAGTACAACCGCATCGGCGTGCACGAATTCGAACGCATCCGCGATTTCCTGATCCTGCACTACAAGCTCACCAGCCGCGACGATGCGCCGCTGTGGCGCTATTGCAGCGCCATGTCGATTCCCGATACGCTGCAGTACAAGATCGACCACTTCCGCCGCTATGGCCGGCTGGTCACGGAAGGCATGGATTTGTTCGGCAATGCCTCATGGCTGGCCGTGCACATCGGTCAGAACAACATCCCGCAGCAGACCGACCCGCTGCTGTCGCTGCGTGGCGGCGCCAACCGCGACATGCTGGAACAGCAGCGTCAGGCCATGGTGCGCGCCGCCACCGCCATGCCTAGCCACGCCGACTACATCCGCCAGCACTGCGCTGCCGCCTGAGCGCAGCGCATCCCTAGCGTGGGCCGCCGTGCCCACGCTGTTCTCTCCCCGTCCTGATCTCCTGTTCCAGTTCCGCCTACGTTGCAGCATCAATAAGCAAAAAAAAACTGCCGGGAGCAAGCCTCCCGGCAGTTTTCATACTAGCTTTGCCACGCGCCGCCTGTTGCTGCTCGGGCGGCGCCTTGTACCCGCTTAGAAGTTGTAACGCAGCGAAGCGCTGAAGGTGCGGCCAGTTTCCAGACCTGCGCCAAACACTTTCTTCGAACCGGCGACGAAGCCACCATCTGCAGTCGGGTAGACTTTGTCGAACAGATTGCTGACATTGAACGAACCGGTGATGCCGCCGCCGAAATCGTAGTTCACGAAACCGTTGACCACATAGTGACCGTCGATGGTGGTGGTATTGCCGCCATCGGCGAAGACCTTGGTCTGGCCACGGATGGTGGCGCCGATCACAGCTTTCTCGAACGAGTAGCGTGGCGAGATGGTGTAACGGAATTTCGGTACGCCGCTCGATTCCAGACCGATCACGCTAGGATTGCCCAGATTCGAAGTGAATGGCGCGGTCGAGTACACCATGTTGACGTTCAGCGCGAAGTTGCCCACCGAACCGGCGGCTTCCATTTCCACACCATCCGACTTGTAGCCCACGACGTTCAGCTTAGGACCCTGGTAGTTAGGCTTGGCCGGATCATCCTGACGGGTCTGGTCGTAATCAAACTCTTTGGTGGTCGAGTGGAAGTAGGTCGCCGACAAGCCGTAGGACATGCCATCGGCACGGCCGCGGTATTTCACGCCCACTTCGCTCTGTTTAACCGGAGCCACCGCAGCCGTTGCACCACCAGCGGTCAGCAAACCCGAAGCTGCATCGATGTTAGCCGAGAACAGCAGACGGTCAGCAATCGCACGGTTACCTTCGCTGTAGTGGACGAAGGTGCTCAGGTTGTTATTGACGCGGTAGTTAGCACCCAGCGAGTAGTTGTTGTAACGCACGGTGTAATTGACCAGACCGCGCTGTGCGGTCGGATCGATCAGGTAGACGTTCTTTTCCGCTGCGCTGATCACGCCGTCGCCATTGACGTCATAGGTCTTGCGGCTGCCGGCAGCATAACTACCATCAGCCGAGAACGACTCGCGACGTACGCCGGCGTCCAGATCGACATCGCCCACCGTCATGTTCAGGCCCAGATAAGGTGCCGTGGTGGTGAAGTGGGCATCCACGTCACGCGCGCAGCAGCCGCCCCACTGGTTGTTGTAGCCGGTCAGACCGGCAGTGGTCAGCGCTGCACCGCTGCGATCGAAGGCATCGATCACGGCGCCGTCCTGGCTGGCCTGTACCAGACGCTCGCTGATCGACCAGCGCTGTACCACGTTCTGACGCGAATTGAACAGACCGGCACGCAGATCGAGCGTTGCGCTATCGAGTTTGAACTGCTTGGATACCGACAGGTCGTTAACCAGATTGCCCATATCCGGCGTGGTCACGTTGATGGCAGCACCTTGCGATACCAGCCCCGTTTGCAGGTTGGCGGCGGTGACCGTCTGGCCAGCTTGCGGGCCGTTGTAGTACTTGGCCGTGGTGCCGGCGCCGAAACCGCTCAGCATGTTATCGAGCGTCATGACGTTCCAGAACTGGGCATTGAAAGCGCCCGAGTTGCGCGACATACGGAATTTGTTATCAACGGTGTAGCCGCTATCGAGTTCGTTGTGGAACTCCAGACCGAAGGAGTTCGACTTCGAGGTGATACCGTCGGTCAGCGAAGCATTGCTCACGGTGCGGGTCAGCGGATCGATGCTGGTCACCGACGAGTTGTAGCGCGAGTACTGCGAATCGCGGCTGCCGTCATAGCCAGGCAGCAGCGAGAAGCCGCCGACCGAGCTGCCGTTCTGGCTCGCCTGCAGGAAGGCCTGCGGCGTGGTCGGTGCATGCTCGTCCAGCACCTTGAAGTTAGCGCGCACATAGCCTTTGCCGCCGTTGAATTCTTTGGTGATATTACCCTTGAGCTGGTAGCCGTTCAGAGCGTTGGCAGTGGCGTGGCGCGCGCCTTCGCCCTGACGGTGGTAGCCGCCCAGATGGAAGTACAGGTCCGGTGCCAGCTGGCCGCCGACATCGCCATCCACCCGGGTCTCGTTGTAGTTCAGACCGCGCGTCACGCCGATCGAGCCGCCTTTTTCCTTGCCGGTTTTGCTGATGTAGTTCAGCACAGCGCCCGGCGCCTGCGATGCAAACACGGCCGAAGAACCGCCGCGCAGGGTCTGGATGTGATCGACGCTGTTATCGAAACGGGTCCAGTAGTCATTGTTCGAGAAGTTCATGTCGCCGAACTGTACGGTCGGCAAACCATCTTCCTGCAGCTGTACGTATTTCGAACCGCCCGAGGAGATAGGCAGGCCGCGTACGGTGATGTTGGCGTTACCGCCAGGACCGGCGCCGGCATCGGTACGGATGCCCGGAATCAGCAACATGATTTCGGTTTCGTTGTGGGCACCCAGATTCTTGATCTGTTCCGCGTCGATGTCGGTAACCGACAGCGAGCTGCGCATTTTCGATTTGGCCTGCGAGGTACCGGTCACGATCACCTGATTCAGGTCGAGCTCGCTCGACGTCTTGCCAGCTGCTTGAGCAGCATCCTGGGCTTGCGCAGCGCCACCTGCGACAAAGATGGAACTAACAGCAGCGCAGATGGCGCGTTTCTTCAACGAGTTCATTCTATCTCCTAATAGGTTTTGTGTTAGCCACTTACCGGTTCTGACCGATATCTGACATAACAAATTCTAGCAATGCAAAGGCCTCATTACAATCGTTTTCATAAACTTACTTCTGTTTTTGAAAGTAACTTTTCGACCTTTAGACACTGCCAATAATGCCAAAAACATACGGAAAAATTGTAAAGAAACCCGAATTCAGCCTACAAAAACACAAAAAATCGCTCAAAAAAGAGCATTTAAATGAAATTTTTATTGAAATCATGCAAACCTCTCGAATCATACTACGCTTATGTCCATGCCTTGTCTGTCGGCGTAAAACAACGCTTTATTGAAAATTAATGCAATCGTTTGCAATCTATTTCCAGAGAACCCGGCGTCAGGACTGAAAACAGCACTTGCGGCACAACCGACAATCTGCGGCGCCGTCAAAACAAAACGGCCAGCCCATCAGGGCTGGCCGTTTATCAGGCGTGAAAAATACTGCCGGCGTATGTTAATGGGAAACTGCCAGTACACGCGTTTTGACCTTCAGCACGGCCAGCGCACCGCACAGCATCAGCACACCTGCCAGCCGGATCACGTTTTCCGGATTGCCGCCCAGCAGACTCTGGTAGTACAGCGGCAGCGTGAAGATCTGGATAATCATCGGAATCACGATAAACATATTGAAGATACCCATATAGACGCCGGTGCGCTCGGGCGGGATGCAGCCGGCCAGCATCACATACGGATTGCCCATGATGCTGGCCCATGCCAGACCGATGCCCACCATGGGTATGAACAGCAGCAGCGGATTGTGAATCTGCGGGATCAGCAGCATGCCTGCACCGGCCAGCGCGAGGCAGACACTGTGGCTGCGTTGCGGGCCATAACGGCGCGTGAACGGCACCATGGCCAGCGCCCCCACAAAGGCTATCGCGTTATAGAACGCCCCCACCTGACCGGTCAGCAGGCCCGCATCGCGGAAGCCTGCGGAAGCCGGGTCGGTAGTGCCATAAATAGTGGTGGCCAGCGACAGCATGATGTACTGCCAGTAGCAGAACATGGCGTACCACTGGAACAGCTTGACCCAGGCCAGCTGCTTCATGGTGTCGGGCATTTCGCGCACGGCGCTGGCCACATCGGCCAGCGTATGGCGCCAGCCGCTGGGCTGGGCGCGGATGGCGTCCAGCTCGGCTGGCGTGAGCGGCAGTTCCGGCGTGGTTTTCAACGTCCACAGCACGGAGCTGATGGAGAACACCGCGCCGATCAGAAATGCCACGATCACGATATGGGGAATGTGGTGGCTATTGACGGCATCCTTGTTCATGCCGGCCCATACCAGCAGCGACGGCGTCAGATAGGCCAGCGTCTGGCCCAGCCCCGTAAACGCGCTCTGGGTCAGAAAGCCCAGACTATGCTGCGACGGGTCCAGCTTGTCGCTGACGAAAGCGCGGTAAGGCTCCATCGTCACATTGTTGGCCGCATCGAGTATCCACAGCAGGCTGGCCGCGAACCACAGCGTGGGGCTGAACGGCATGGCCAGCAGGCCCAGACTGCACAGGATGGCGCCGATCAGGAAATAGGGCGTGCGGCGGCCCCAGCGCGTGACCGTGCGGTCGCTCATGGCGCCGATCAGCGGCTGCACCAGCAGCCCTGTCATGGGGCCGGCCAGCCACAGGTAAGGCAGGCTGGCTTCGTCGGCGCCCAAGTATTTGTAGATCGGGCTCATGCTGCTCTGCTGCAGACCGAAGCTGAACTGAATACCGAAGAAACCGATATTCATATTGATGATCTGCCAGAACGACAGGCGCGGCTTCATGCCTGCGCTCCCTGCTGCCAGGCCGCCAGCCACGGTTTGTAAAACGCCAGATCCTTAGGCACGGCGCCAGCCACGCCGCAGATGGCGCCGGCAAAGGCATTGGCACGGTCCAGCGTCAGCGCCAGCGGCCAGCCCTGCGTCTGGCCATACAGGAACACGGAAGAAAACGCATCGCCTGCGCCCACCGTATCGACAATCTGCGCCGGTGCGGCAGCTGGCGTGCTGGTGGTCACCACACCATCGGCACTGAAGTGCATGGCGCCCCGTTCGCCTAGCGTGACGATCATACCCTGCAGGCTGAAAGTGCGCATCAGATTGAAGCAGGCATCGATCATTTCCTTGCTATCCATGGCGCTGGTGCCGGGCTGGGTGTGGGTGTACCAGCGGAACAGGTCTTTCAGCTCATCCTCGTTCACCTTCAGCACATCGGCCAGATGCAGCGATTCGAAAGCGCAGCGTTCGGTCACCTGACCCTCGCGCACATTCAGGTCCAGATAGCGCTGTGCCGGCGTGGTTTCGAGCAGCGCGCGCAGGGTGCCGCGCGAGCACGGATGACGCTGCGCCATGGTGCCGAAATAGATGGTAGCCGGTGCCGCCTGCTTGAGAGCCGTCAGCGCGGCGGAAGCTTCCACATAGTCGTAAGCCTGATCGGGCAGGATGATGAAGCGGTGGCCGCCATCGTTACGCTCCACCACCACCCGCCCGGTCGGCGCCACCGGATCGCTCTGCAGACCGGCCTCGCTCATGCCGAAGCGCGAGAACTCGCTGCGCAGCAGCACGCCGTTCTGGTCCTGCCCCACCCGGGTAATCATCAGCGTAGCGGCACCGAAGGCCGCCAGATTGCGCGCCACATTGAACGGCGCGCCGCCCACGACCTGCTCGGTCAGGAAATCATCTACCAGTGCTTCGCCGAACACGGCGATGGTTTGTCGTCTCATGGTTATTAGTCTCCGCGTTCCAGCCAGTGCAGCGCGTATGGCGCCAGGGTTATTGTGCCGTCCAGTATGGCGCCACTGATGCAGTCAGTCCAGCGCCCCGCCAGCGGGTAGCTTTGAGCTTCGGCGCTGAAGTTCATCAGCGCGCGGAAGCCATCGCCGCGTGCCAGCGCCAGCACGCCAGCCGGCGCATCGGCCAGCAGCGTGCGCGGGGCATGCGCCGCCAGTGCAGCACGCGTCTGGCGTGCCTTGACCAGCGCCGTCAGCCCCTGATACATGCGCCCGGCCGGCGTAGCAGCTTCGTGGCGCTGCAGCCAGCGCTGGCGGTCGAAGCGGGGCCGCTGCAGCCAGCGGCTATCCATCGCATGCTGGGGACGCTGCAGATAGCTCTCGTCGTTTTCCATCGCCAGCTCGTCCCCCATGTAGAGCACCGGCAGCGCACCAAAGCTCAGCGCCAGGCCATGCAGCAGCAGCATGCGGCGCATGGCCAGCTCGCGCTCCTGTTCCGTCTGTGCCGACTGCAGGCCGGTCAGCGCAGCGGCCATGCCGTTGCTGCCATGAGCGGCATTCGGATCACTGCTCTGGAACGCGGCGCCACGTGCATAGCTGCCTTCCGCACCGCTGAAGAAACGCGCCACCCGCGCCAGCCGCGCTGCACTATCGGCGCCCGCTTCGGCGCGCAGTACATTCCAGCCTATGTCGTCATGACAGCGCACATAGCTGAGCCATGTCGCTGCGGGCGGCAGCTCCGGCGTATTGGCAATCACGGCGCGCAGCACTTCGGTATTCTGTTCGGCCAGCCCCACCCAGCCCGCCGCCATCAGGCTGCTGTGATAGGCGATGTGGCATTCCGCCGCGCTGGCGCTACCCAGATAGGCCGGCAGTTCGCGCGTCGGCACGATAGCTTCGGCTTTCAGCAGCACACCCGGTGCGACGATATCGACGATGGCGCGCAGGGCTTGCAGCAACTGGTGCGCTTCCGGCTGGTTCATGCTGTTGCTACCCACGCGCTTCCACAGGAAGGCAGTGGAATCGAGGCGGAACACTTCCACCCCGCGATTGGCCAGCCGCAGCAGGGCAAGCGCCATTTCCGCAAACACTGCCGGATTGGCGTAGTTGAGGTCCCACTGATACGGATAGAAGGTGGTCCAGACCCAGCCGCCAGCAGCCGCCACATGGCTGAAGTTACCCGGTGCCACCTGCGGGAAGACCTGTCCCAGCGTCGCTTCGTACTGGTCCGGCATGGTGCGGTCGGGGAAGATATGGAACATCGCCCGCGCAGCGGCATCACCGGCCCGGGCGGCCTGGGCCCACAGGTGGTCGTCGGCCACGTGATTCAGGATGAAGTCCGAGCACAGGCTGATGCCGGCGCCGCGCAGCGCCATGGTCAGCGCTTCCAGATCGGCGTTGTTACCCAGCGCCGGTTCCACATCATCGAAACTGGTGACGGCAAAGCCGCCATCGTTTTCGCCGGCGCGCGCGCGCAGGAAAGGCAGCAGGTGCAGGTAGCGTACGCCCAGTTCCTGCAGATACGGAATCTGTTCGCGCACGCCAGCCAGCGTGCCGCCGAAGTTATTTACATAGCTGCAATAGCCCAGCATCTGCTGGCTGAGGAACCAGTCCGGCCGGGACGCACGCTCGGCATCCAGCGCCCGCAGGGCCTCAGGGCGTGCCGCATACAGCGTCCCCAGACTGGCCATCAGGGCGCCATACCAGCTATCGAAGTCGGCCCGCCCGCCATACAGGCCAGCCAGCAGCCGCTGCAGCGTGGGGGCTGCTACGGCCAGCCGTTGCGCCGCCTGGGCTTGCAGATGTTCCGGCAAAGCCGCCAGCAGGCGGTCTGTCATCAGCTCAGCAGACATAGTTCGAACCACCCGGTTGGAAGTGGCCGCGGGCGGCAGGTAGGCATGCGAGGGGCAAAGATAGTTCCATGATCGTCTTCACAATGTTGTCGTTGCTTTGCCCTTGATGGCAGGCAATTGCTGCATTATGAAGCCGAACAAAAATTTATGCAATCGATTGCATTGCGCGATGCAATATGCCATCCGGCGCCCTGTTGCGCGAGAACAGGAGCGGTAAAACCAGACGGTACAGGGGAAAAATCGCTGCTGTCTGTGTTGCGCAGCAGCAAAAAAAGATGCTAGGGCGGGGTCAGACGCAGTTGCTGCTTTCCCGCACCATCAGCTGGGTCGGCAACTGCATCGATGGCGCAGGACGGCCTTCGATCAGTTCCAGCAGGGCAGCCACCAGCGCCCGCCCTGCTGCGCGGATAGGCTGGCGTATGGTCGACAAAGGCGGATGGAAGTAGCTCGACAGTTCGATGTCGTCATAACCCACCACGGCAATCTGGCGCGGCACATCGAGCCCCAGCGTGCGCAGGGTATTAATGGCCGTCATGGCCAGCAAGTCGCTGCCGGCAAAGATCGCATCAAAGCGCACATCGCGCCGCATCAGTTCCTGTACAGCCTGGCGGCCGCTATCGGGCAGGAAGGCCACTGACACCTGCAAGGCCGGATCGACGGCCAGACCGGCCCGCTGCAACGCACGGCAATAGCCTTCGTAGCGCAGCGCCACCTCGGGCAGATTGATGTCGCCGAAGAAGGCGATACGCTGGCGCCCCTGCTGCAGCAAATGGGTCGCTGCCAGATCGCCGCCAGAGACATTGTCGCCTCCCACGGTGCAATACAGCTGCTGCGGCAATTGCGCACCCCACACCACGATGGGCACATGGCGTGCCGCCAGCTGGTTCAGCTGGTCATGATGGCGCCACTGGCCGATCAGCACGATGCCGCTGACCCGGCCCGTATCGAACGGCGCAGCGGCCGCATCGAGTTCCTCCGCATCGACGCGCGACACCAGCATATCGAAGCCCTGCTCCGTCAGCGCATCGGCCAGACTGCCCAGCATGGACAGGAAGAACGGGTCGGACAGATGCTGGCGCGTGGCCGAATCGTAAGGGATCACCACACCGATGGTGCGGTTCTGCTTCAGGCGCAGGTTCTGCGCACCGATATTGATGGTGTACTTGAGCGAACGCGCCAGCTCCATGATGCGGGTGCGGGTTTCCTCGTTGACCAGCTTGCTGCCGGCCAGCGCCCGCGACACGGTGGACGTCGACACGCCGGCCAGCCGGGCGATATCGGCCATCTGCAGGCGCTGCTGGGTAGGCGTGGAGGAATTGTCAGGTGGCGTGTTGGCACTCATCTTAGGCTTGCGGTATCGTATCCTTGAAAGACTGGCGTTCGGACAGTTTATCGTACAGGCGCGCCAGATTCGGATGGCTGCCGCGCCAGTCGATTTCAGGGAAACGGAAGCTGAGCCAGCCCAGCATACAGCCCACCGCCACGTCCGCCAGCGAATAATGGATGCCGGCGCAATAAGGCGATTCGCCCAGCCGCGCGGCGACCACTTCCAGCCCCTTGTGCACTTTGCGCATCTGGCGCTCTATCCACTGCTCGCTCTGCAGCTCGGGCGGACGCTGGGTGCGTTCCAGCCGCACCAGTATGGCCGCATCGAGCACGCCATCGGCCAGCGCTTCCCAGCACTTGATGTCGGCCCGCTCGCGCCCGTTGGGCGGCAGCAGCTTGCAGACCGGCGTCAGGGTATCGAGATATTCCACCATCACGCGCGAATCGATCAGGACATCGCCATCTTCCATGATCAGGCTAGGCACTTTGCCCAGCGGATTGAGTTGATCGATGGTCGTGTCGGCAGCCCACACGTTTTCCAGCACGAACTGATAATCCAGCTTTTTTTCTGCCAGCACTACGCGTACTTTGCGCACATAAGGACTGGCGAGGGAACCGATGAGTTTCATAAATGCTTAAAGTGGTCGATCAGACTTCAGTATAACATCGGCGGATCGACGGGATGAGCGGCGGCCAATGGTAAAATCACGTTTTGCGCATTTCCGCGCTGTATGCATTGTTGTTATCTTAACCCCCCCGCCTCCTAGTCCACCATGACCACTACTCCTTACTCCACGCTGTCGGCCCTGTCGCCGCTCGATGGCCGCTATGCCGGCAAAACCGATCTGCTGCGCCCCATCCTGTCTGAAGCCGGCTTCATGCACCACCGCGTCAAAGTAGAAATTTCCTGGCTGCAAGCACTGTCGCAAGCCGGTTTTGCCGAAATCCAGCCATTCTCGGCGGCCGGCAACGCCCTGCTGGACAAGCTGGCCAGCGACTTCAGCGAAAGCGATGCGGCCCGCATCAAGGAAATCGAAGCCGTCACCAACCACGACGTCAAAGCCGTGGAATACTGGCTCAAGGAACAGGTCAAGGACGTGCCGGAACTGGTGGCAGCGTCGGAATTCATCCACTTCGCCTGCACTTCGGAAGACATCAACAACACCTCGCACGGCATGATGCTGAAAGCCGCGCGTGATCAGGTCATGCTGCCGTCGCTGCGCAACGTCACCGCCAAGCTGAAGGAAATCGCGCTGGCCAACGCTGACCTGCCCATGCTGTCGCGCACCCACGGCCAGACCGCCAGCCCGACCACCCTGGGCAAGGAAATGGCCAACGTGGTAGCCCGTCTGCAGCGCGCCATCGTGCGCATCGAGCAGGTAGAAATCCTCGGCAAGATGAATGGCGCTGTGGGCAACTACAACGCCCACCTGTCGGCCTACCCGTCGTTCGACTGGCCGGCCTTCTCCAAGGCCGTGATCGAGCAGCGTCTGGGTCTGGTGTTCAATCCTTACACCATCCAGATCGAACCGCACGACTACATGGCCGAACTGTTCGACGCCTTCGCCCGCGCCAACACCATCCTGCTGGACCTGAACCGCGACATCTGGAGCTATGTCTCGCTGGGCTACTTCAAGCAGAAGCTGAAAGCGGGCGAAATCGGTTCGTCCACCATGCCGCACAAGGTCAACCCTATCGACTTCGAAAACTCGGAAGGCAATCTGGGTCTGGCCAACGCCGTACTGAAACACCTGTCGGAAAAACTGCCGGTCTCGCGCATGCAGCGCGACCTGACCGATTCCACCGTGCTGCGTAACATCGGCGTGGGTCTGGGCTACACCCTGCTGGCCTACGACAGCTGCCTGCGCGGCCTGAACAAGCTGGAAGTCAACCCGCAGCGTCTGGCCGCCGATCTGGATGCCAACTGGGAAGTGCTGGCCGAGCCGGTGCAGACCGTGATGCGCCGCTACGGCATCGCCAACCCCTACGAGCAGCTGAAAGAACTGACCCGTGGCAAAGGCATCTCCAAAGACGCCCTGCGCGAGTTCATCACCGGTCTGGCCATTCCGCAGGAAGCCAAAGATCTGCTGCTGGCCATGACCCCGGCCAACTACACCGGCATCGCCGCCCAGCTGGCCAAAGCCATCTGATCGCGCCGATAAAAGTAGCCTTCTAGCAAGTACGACAACAACTTGCTATACACTAGCCCCCGCGACCACCGTTGCGGGGGCTTTTTTCATGGGCTCTGCACGCTGCGCATTTCTTTGGTATATTAGTCCTAACACGTACTATTTTCCGGAGCAACTGTTATGCAACGCTACACCAAAACGGCCATCGCCCTGCACTGGCTGATCGCGCTACTGATCATCGCCGCCTTCTGCCTCGGCGTGACCATGGTCGATATTCCCGGCTTTACCCCCACCAAGCTCAAATACTTCTCCTGGCATAAATGGCTGGGCGTGACGGTGCTGGGTCTGGCCGCCATCCGCCTGCTCTGGCGCTTGTCGAATAAACCGCCGGCCGCGCTGCCCATGCCGCGCTGGCAGCATGTGGCGGCCGAAGGCATGCACCACCTGCTGTATCTGCTGATGTTTGCCGTGCCTGTTTCCGGCTATCTGTACAGTTACGCAGCGGGCGTGCCCGTGGTATATCTGGGCCTGTTCCAGATGCCCGCCGTGATCGGTCCCGATCCGGCACTTAAGCCCGTTTTAAAGACCGTTCACTATGTTCTGACCATGACGATGGCAGGCGCTGTGGCAGCGCACGCACTGGCCGCCATCAAGCATCATCTCATCGACCGCGACGCCACGCTCAAACGCATGCTGCCCTAACCCTAGATACTGACCACGGAGCCTCCCATGAAAACCCTGCCTAAAATCGCCCTCGTTACGCTGCTGGGCATCACTCTCGCCGCCAGCGCCGCCGCGCTGAAAACTGATCCGGCCAAATCGACCGTCAGCGCCACCTTCAAGCAGATGAACGTGCCTATCGAGGCCAAGTTCAAGCAGTTCAGCGCAAGCATCGACTACGACGCTGCCAAGCCTGATGCTGCCAAGGCCAGCGTGGAAATCACTATCGCCAGTTTCGATCTGGGCGATCCCGAGTACAACAAGGAAGTGACCAAGAAAGAATGGTTTAACGCGGCCCAGTTCCCCAAAGCCAGCTTCGTCTCCACCGCCATCAAGAGCGCCGGTGCCGGCAAGCTCAATGTCACGGGCAAGCTGACCATCAAAGGTAAAACGGCCGATGTGACCTTCCCGCTCACCGTCAAGACCGAAGGCGGCAAACAGATCTTCGAAGGTGCGCTGCCTATCAAACGCCTGAGCTACAACATCGGCGAAGGCGAATGGAAAGACACCAGCATGGTCGCCGACGATGTCACCATCAAATTCCACGTCACTGCGCAATAAACCCACTAGGAGACTTACTGCATGAAGAAACAGATCATTATCGCGACCCTGCTGGCAGCTTCGGCCACTTCGGCCATCGCGGCAAGCTACAACATCGATCCCTCGCACACCTATCCGAGCTTCGAAGCAGATCACATGGGCCTGTCCATGTGGCGCGGTAAATTCGACAAGACCAGCGGCACCGTGACCATGGACCGCGCCGCCAAAACCGGCACACTCGATGTCACCATCCAGGCCGATTCGATCGACTTCGGTTTCGAGAAAATGAACACCCACGCCAAAGGCGCGGACATGTTCAACATCGAGAAATTCCCAACCATTAGCTACAAGAGCAAGCACTTCAAGTTCGACGGCGAGCAGCTGGTAGGCGTGGAAGGCGAACTGACCATGCTGGGCGTGACCAAGCCGGTCAGCCTGACGGTGGACCGCTTCAAGTGCATCATGCACCCGCGCTACAAGCGTGAAGTCTGCGGCGCCAACGCCACCGCCGAATTCAAACGCACCGACTTCGGTCTGAACTACGGCACTCCGGCCTTTGCGCCGGAAGTGCGTCTGGCCATCCAGATCGAGGCCATCAAAGCCGACTAATCAGGGTACCACCAGCCACAGGGCAGGCCACGCCGCAGTGCAGACTGCGCGTGCCCTGCCCTTTTTTGTTGTTACAAAAAATCAACACTGCTATGTATTTCACGGATTAGCGATTTTGCTATACTCGCGCCGTTGTGCCCTCTATCCCCTTTAGGATCCGATAAAAATGCAAAAGACCCTGATCGCGCTTGCCATCCTGAGCGCAAGCGCAGCCCATGCCGACGAAGGCATGTGGATGCCGCAACAGCTGCCACAAGTAGCCAAGCAACTCAAAGCCGCCGGCCTGAAACTCGATCCCGCCACCCTGACCAAACTGACCGAATTCCCCATGGGCGCCATCGTCAGCCTGGGCGGCTGCTCGGCTTCCTTCGTTTCGCCGCAAGGTCTGGTAGCCACCAACCACCACTGCGTGTACGGCAGCGTGGCACACAACTCCACGCCGGAGCGCGATCTGCTGGCTAACGGCTTCCTCGCCCACAATCTGGGGGAAGAACTGCCGGCCGCACCGGGCAGCCGCATTTTCGTCACCAAAGCCGTGACCAATGTGAGCAAGCAAGTGGTAACTGCCGAGGTCGCCAAACTGAGCGGCAAGAAGCGTAGCGATGCAATCGAAAAGAACATCAAAGCGATACAGGCAGCCTGCGAACAGGATGCCGGCCACCGCTGCACCGTCTCGTCCTACTACGGCGGTCTGGAATACTATCTGATCAAACAGCTGGAAATCCGCGACGTGCGTCTGGTCCATGCACCGCCAGCCGGCGTGGGCAAATTCGGCGGCGACACCGATAACTGGATGTGGCCACGCCACACGGGCGACTATGGCTTCTACCGCGCCTACGTCAGCAAGGATGGCAAAGCGGCCGACTACAGCAAGGACAACGTTCCCTACATCCCGCAGCACTACCTGAAACTGGCCAAGAAAGGCAGCAAGGAAGGCGACTTCGTGATGGTACTGGGCTACCCCGGCCGCACCAACCGCCACCGCCTGCCATCGGAAGTGGCGTTCACCTTCGACTGGAGCTATCCGGCGTTTGTAAAATCGTCGGCGGAGAGTCTGGCCATCATCGCCGACACCACCAAGGACAACAAGGACACCGCCCTCAAATACGCTTCGCAGGTAGCCAGCATCAACAACTACTACAAGAACCGTCAGGGCATGCTGGACTCCTACGCCGGCAGCGATATGCTCAAGCGTAAAACCGCCGAGCACGAAGCGCTGAAAAACTGGATTAACGCCAACCCTGCACGCAAGGCCGAATATGCGGGCGACATCGAGCTGGTAGAAAAGCTGATCGCCCAGCGCGACGCCGAAACCAAACGCGATTACTTCCTGTCCTCGTCCAAGCCACGCCTGCTGAACACCGCACGCATGCTGTACCGTCTGGCCAACGAGAACACCAAGCCGGACGCCGAGCGCAAAGTCGGCTATCAGGTGCGCGATGTGCCGCGTATCAAAGCGTCGGTGGCAGCGCTGGTGCGTAACTACGACGAGAAGGTCGATCAGGCACTGGTGATCAATAGCCTGAGCAAATACGCCGCCCAGCCAGCGGCAGAACGCAATGCCGCCTTCGACGCCGCCATCGGCATCAAGGACGGCATGAGCAAGGCCGAACTGCAAGCCGCGCTGGAAAAACTCTACGCCGGCAGCAAACTCGGCGACGCCGCCGAACGCAGCAGCTGGATAGGCAAAACCCCGGCCGAGTTCAAAGCCAGCAACGACAGCTTCATTCAGGCTGCCGTGGCCCTGTACGAGCCGGGCATGAAAGAAGAGGCGGACGAAGAAGAACTGGGCGGCAAACTGCAGCAGGCTTATGCCAACTACATGAAAGCCAAGATCGCCTTCATGCAGAGCAAAGGTCAGGCCGTGTATCCGGATGCAAACAGCACCCTGCGCGTCACCTTCGGCAAAATCGCCGGCCGTGACCACGGCGCCGACGGCACCACCTGGACCGCCTTCACCACCGTCAACGGCGTCGCCGCCAAAGCCACCGGTCAGGGCGAGTTCAATGCACCGCAAGCCCAGCTGGCTGCCATCAAGGCCAGGGACTTCGGCAAATACGTCGACCCTATCCTGAAATCGGTGCCGGTCGCCTATCTGGCCACGCTCGACATCACCGGCGGCAACTCCGGTTCGGCTGCGCTGAACGCCAAGGGCGAGTGGATCGGTCTGGCCTTCGACGGCACGCTGGACTCCATCATCTCCGACTGGGACTTCAACAAGGCCAACACCCGCGACATTCAGGTGGACCTGCGCTACATCCTGTGGAACATGAAGCACGTGGATCACGCTGACAATCTGCTCAAAGAAATGAACGCAGAATAAGCCTGATGCACTTCCCCCAAACCACGCCCCGGCAACGCGGCGTGGTTTTTTTGCGTCCGGCCTGCCCGCGCAGTTTGCGCTACTATGTGGGCTCCCTTCCACACTTCGAGGAGTTGCCATGTCTGCTAAAAAAATCGCTGTGATCGTGGGTAGCCTGCGTAAGGATTCCATCAACCGCAAATTTGCCCACGAGCTGATGGCCATGGCGCCCGCAACGCTGTCCATGCAGATCGTGGAGATCGGTGAACTGCCGCTCTACAATCAGGATCTGGAAGAAAACGGCGCCACCGCACCACAGGCATGGCAGACCTTCCGCCAGCAGATGAGCGGCATGGATGGCGTGCTGTTCGTCACCCCCGAATACAACCGCTCCGTGCCCGCCGCCCTGAAGAACGCCATCGACGTGGGCTCGCGCCCTTATGGCAGCAGCATCTGGAGCGGCAAACCGGCTGCCATCGTCAGCGTCTCGCCCGGCGCAACGGGCGGCTTCGGCGCCAATCACCATCTGCGCCAGTGCATGGTGTTCCTCGATATGCCGCTGCTGCAGCAGCCGGAAGCCTATATCGGCGGCGCTACCAAACTGCTCGACGACAACGGCAAAATCAACAACGACAGCAGCCGCCAGTTCCTGCAGAAGATCATCGACGCCTATGCAGCATGGGTCGCGAAGACCTCGAAAGTCTAAAACGATCCAGATCGATCTATTCGAGTCTAGAACGCTCTAATCGGCACTAGAACCTCCGGCACTCTAGCGCCGCACCGGCTTGAAATGATGGCCGGCAGCCGTCAGGGCGACCGGCACGGTCTCGCCTGCCGCGGTCAGGCCGCGCAACGCCAGCAATTGCGGCGTCTGCCCATGCGGTAGCAGAACCAGATCGGCCCCCGGCAGGCGTTGCCCCAGCGCCTGCGCGTCGCTCTGCGCCAGCGGCAAACAGCTCACGTAGAGCCGGTAGCTAGCCCGCCCGTTTCCCATGTCGAGCATGAAGCCTGCCAGCTCGCTACTACCGGCGCCACCCGGCAAAGCCGTCACCCGCAGCCGTACAGGTCCCTTATTCAGATGCAGCGCATCCCATAACTGCATGGGATACAGTGCAGGCAGTGGTGCAGCTGCCACAGCCGGTGCGCGCTCGTCGGCCACCACGATCACGGGCAATCCGCCCCGCGCAGACAGCGGCGCAAAACCTTCGTAGCGCCCGCTCGCTGCCGGTGTCAGCACCAGCAGGTCGGCCTGCGGCCATTGCGCCATCGCCTCGGCGCTATAGGCTTCCGCATCCGCCCCCAATGCCAGTATGCGCAGCCCCTGAAAGCTGATCAGCGCCAGCCCCTTGCCGGCCAGCTGTACCTGCCCTGCCGGCGGCGGCGCAGACCGCAGCGGCGCGCTATCGAGCGCCAGCACATAACGCGGCCCCACTTGCGCCACGCCCAGCCGGCAGCCGAACACCAGCAGCGCCAGCACGCCCAGCGCACGCCAGCCATAGGCCTGCGCCATCTGCTGCCGCCATGTCCTGATATATGCCATGATCGTGCCCATGTTGCGCTCCCGGTCGGTACGGACCGCCAGTACACCACCTCGGCAAACATTCAATATTGAAGCAGAGCAACCTTCCCCGCACGCTGCCCTGGCGTCGCTCAAAAAGTGGGCACGAATGATACAATTCCGCCCGCAGCAGCGCTCCATCCGGCTCACAAGGCTGGCCAGCGCGTTTTTTCCCACTACCCCGAGATCCAGACCTGCCATGCACCCAGAAATGCCCACGCCCTATGAATCAGGCAATCAGAATCAAACCACCTTGTGGTCGGAATGCATAGCGTTCTACCAGACGCTAGCCCAGCGTTTTCCGCAAGTGCTGCGTTTCGAACAGATCGGCGTTTCCGATGGCGGCATACCGGTGCACGCCGGCGTGGTGAGCGCAGACGGCGAATTCGACCGCAACATCATCAAGGCTACGGGCCGTCCCGTATTCTTCAACAATAACGGCATCCATCCGGGCGAACCGGAAGGCGTCGATGCCTGCATGGCCATGGTGCGCGACCTGTGCTACCAGCCGGAACTGCTGGCGGCGCTGGGCAAAACCGTGCTGCTGTTCGTCCCGCTGTACAACGTCGACGGCGCGCATAACCGCTCGAATACGTCGCGGGTGAATCAGGATGGCCCCGAGCAGTTCGGCTTCCGCGGCAATAGCCGCCACCTCGATCTGAACCGCGACTTCGTCAAGTGCGACACGCTCAACGCGCAGATCTTCAACCAACTGCTGACCAGCTGGGACCCGGACGTGATGGTCGATACCCACACCTCCAACGGCGCCGACTACCCGTACACCATGACCCTGATCCATACCCAGGCCGACAAGCTGGGCTACGGTCTGGGCCCCTTCCTGCGCGACACCATGCTGCCCCATATCTATCAGCAGATGGAAGCACGCGGCTGGCCTACCTGCCCTTACGTCAATCCGGTCAAGGACTCGCCGGACGACGGCATCGCCGAATTCCTCGAAGTGCCGCGCTTCTCGACCGGCTACGCCGCCCTGCACCATGTGATCGGCTTCATGCCGGAAACCCACATGCTCAAGCCTTTCAAGGACCGCTACGCATCGATGCGCGCGCTGGTTGATGTCACGCTGGCCTTCACCGTGCAGTACGGTGAACAGATCCGCGCCCTGCGTGCCGAAGCACGCGCGCAGGCTGCCGCTGCCAGCGCATGGGCCGTGCACTGGCAGCTGGACGAAAGCCAGCCCTCGACCTTCCGCTTCAAAGGCTATGCGGCCGTGCGCAGCCCTAGCAAGCTGGGTAACTATATGCGCCTGTCCTACGACCGCAGCCAGCCGTGGGAAAAGGATATCGCCTACTACAACCGCTTCATCCCCGATACCACCGTGCGCGCCCCCAAGGGCTACGTGATTCCGCAGGCATGGCGTGAAGCCATCGAGCGCCTGCAATGGAACGGCGTGGAAATGGCCCGCTTCGACGAAGCTTCCACCATCGAAGCCCAGTACTACCACATCAAATCGGTACGCTCGCGCCCGAATGCCTACGAAGGCCATATGTACCATGACGAGGTGGAAGTCGAAGCGCGCACCGGCAGCTTTACCGTGCAGCCGGGCGACTACTTCGTGCCGCTCAAGCAGGACAAAGCCCGCTACGCCGTCGAAACTCTGGAACCGCAAGGCCACGATTCCTTCTTCCGCTGGGGCTTCTTCAACAGCGTACTGGAAAAGAAGGAAGCCTATTCCGATTACGTGTTCGAAGATCTGGCGCTGGACATGCTGGCCAGCGAGCCTGAACTGAAAGCCAGGTTCGAGGCATGGAAAGCCGCCCATCCGGAACTGCTGTCGGACCAGAGCAAGGTACTCGACTTCATCTTCGAAAACGGCGCCCGCCACGCCGAACCGGAATGGCGCCGCTATCCGGTGCTGTCGGTGTTCTAAAGTCCGTCACGGCCTGCTAGCCCGCACCCGCTTGCGGCTAGCAGCAAGCATCATCGCAGCAGAAATACCCGCAGCGCGGCAGGGCCTACCCGGCCGCCGCGCCTGCCATGATTAGACCTTATGTACGCTGCGGCGATCCCGCCGCGTGCATGCCCGCTGCCCACAAGACCACAGCCATGCACTACGCACTCAACCTGCGCACGTTCTTCTATAGCCATTACTTTTATCTCGGCCTGCGTTTTGCCGCCGGGCTGGTAGGCGTCACCCTGTTCACTTTGCAGTTCGCCAGTCTGGAAACCGCCATGACGGTCTGCATCGGCGCGCTCTGCACGGCGCTGATGGATATGCCCAGCCCCCTGCGCCACAAGTTCAACGAGATGAGCGCCTCGGTACTGCTGTGTAGCGCCGTGACGCTGCTCATCAGCCTGAGCGCGCCGCTGCACTGGCTCCTGATGACGATGCTGGTGGCCATCAGCTTCCTCGCCTGCATGATGATCGTGTACGGCAAAAAATCCATGCCGCTGCAACTGGCCACGCTGTTCATCATGACCATGTCGATGGAACACGCGCTGACGGCCCGTCAGGCCTTCATCCATACCGGCCTGTTCACACTGGGTGCACTGGCCTATCTGGCCTATGCCATGGGCATCTCGTGGCTGCTGCGCCACCGCATCAAACAGCAGGTGCTGGCCGAAGCCCTGTTCGAACTGGCCGCCTACATCGACATCAAGGCCGACTTCTACGACAGCCGCTACAACCTGAGCGAACAGTTCAACAAACTGGTACGCCATCAGAGCTTGCTGGCCGACCGTCAGCAGGCGGCGCGCGACCTGATCCTGCGCAGCCACCAAAATCGCAAGGACGCCATCGTGGTGCAGACCCACGTCTGCATGCTCGATCTGTATGAGCTGATTCTCTCTACCCACACCGACTACGCCCAGCTACGCCTGCATCTGGCCGATAGCCCCGTGCTGAAAACCCTGCACGATCTGGCCTACAAGGCGGCACGCGATATCGAATCAGTGGCCTACGATGTCACCCGCGACAAGCCGTCCTACCCCGAAATCAGCTACCACGCCGAGCTGGCTGCGGTGGAAGCAGAGCTGGCCGCCCTGCAGCAGCGCGTCAGCGAGGGCAAGCCCGCACATGAAGCGCTGGCTGTGCTGCGCGCCCAGCGCAACAAGATCCGCGCCATCATCCAGATGATAGGCGAGCTGCACGCCGCCAGCCAGAAGGTGGCCGACAGCACGCCGTTCTGGGTGGATGCCGATATGGGGCCCTTCCTGTCGCAGCAGAAGTACGAACTGCGCATGATCCTGTCGCACCTGCGTCTGGAATCGCCCATCTTCCGCTTCTCGCTGCGGGTGGCTATGGCGATTACCGTGGGGCTGGCTATCGCCTCGTGGCTGCCGTATGCGGCGCACAGCTACTGGATCGTGCTCACCATCGTCATCATCCTCAAGCCCAGTTTCAGCATGACCAAGCAGCGCCGCAGCGACCGCATCGTCGGCACCGTCATCGGCTGCGTCATCACGGCGCTCATCATCCAGTACCTCAACTATCCGGCGGCGATACTGGGCTTTCTGATACTGGCGACCGTGGCCACGCCCACCTTCATCTACCTGCGCTACCGCTATGCCGCCATCGCCGTCAGCGTGATGATCCTGCTGCAGATGCACCTGATCGCACCGGGCAACCACGAACTGATCATCGAACGGCTGGTCGACACCTTCGTCGGTGCGGCCGTGGCGACAGCCTTCAGCTTCGTGCTGGCCAACTGGGAGTACCAGTCGCTGCCCCGGATGGTCCATGAAGTGCTCAGCGTCAGCCTGCGCTACATGCAGGCCAGCGCCGATCTGCTACAGGGTAAAGGCTCGGACGATTTTGCCTACCGCATCGAACGCAAACGCCTGATGGACAGCCTCGCCGCCTTAAATAGCGCACTGGTACGCATGCTGGACGAACCGGCCAGCAAACAGCGCGCCGTGGAAGACATCAACCTCTTCATCGTGCAGAACTACCTGCTGGTGGCCCACGTGGCGGCGCTGCGCGCCATCGTACGCCGTCACGTCAGGGAGATCCCGCAGCAGGCACTCAATGCCATGCTGGAGCACAGCCATGCGCAAGTGAGCGACATCCTGCAGCGGGCCATCAGCAAGGGCGCGGGTAACAGCCAGCGTTCGGGCACGGCAAGCGGCAAGCATCAGCCGCCCGCCAGCCACATTGCACCAGTCGCCGGCACTGGTCAGGACGACAACATCCACTGGTCCGGCTGGCCGCTGGTACAGCGCCGCGTGCGGTTGCTGCAAGCCGATGCCGCCAAGATCGTGGTGCACAGCGCCGCCATTCTGCGCGACGTAGAATAAGGCCTGCGCCAGCAAAGATTGCGCCAGACTGTTACTATTGGTCGCATGACTGCTGCAACGCCCGCTTCTTTCAGCCGTAACGATCTGTTATCGGCCCTGCTCGTCGTCCTCATCTGGGGCACCAATTTCGTCGCCATGAAGATAGGTCTGCGCGACCTCACACCGTTCCAGCTAGGTGCTGCGCGCTACATCTTTGCCGTGCTGCCGCTGATCCTGTTCCTGCGCCCGCCCAAAATGCCGGCCCGCTGGATCATCGCCTACGGCCTGTGTCAGGGCGTGGGCCAGTTCGGCCTGCTGTTCCTGTCGCTGCGGGTCGGCATGTCGGCCGCGCTGGCCTCGGTGATCCTGCAGACCCAGGTATTCTTTACCGCCTTCTTCGGTTTTGCCCTGCTGCGCGAACGCGCCAGCCGCGCCCTCAAATACGGCCTGCTGCTGGCTGCACTGGGACTGATCTGCTTTGCCATGAACTATCTGGGCAGCGGCCATGCGGGCGGCACCAATGCTGCCGGTTTCGTCCTGTGCCTGTCGGCAGCAGCCATGTGGGCCGCCTCGAATATCGTGGTGCGCCGCGCCCAGCACCACACCCCGCAATTCGATGTGGTGAACTTCATGGTGTGGTGCAGCCTCGTGCCCATCCTGCCCTTCATCGGCCTGACGCTGGCCTTCGATGCGCCGGAAACGCGCTGGCACTGGGTACAAGCGCCGCTGGCCACGTGGATGTCCGCGGCCTATCTGGGCTGGATGGCTACCATCCTCGGCTACGCCATGTGGACCCGACTGCTGAAACGCCATCCCGTCAACCGCGTCGCGCCATTCAGTCTGGGCGTGCCGGTAGTCGGCATCGCGGCAGGCATGATCGCGCTGGGCGACGTCATCACCGGCTGGCAATGGGCTGGCATCAGCCTGATCGTGGCCGCCCTGCTGTGCACCATGTTCGGCGGCCGCTGGCTCAAATCCTGAACCCGCCTGCTACTTCAGGCCGCGAGCGAGCAGACCCGGTTGCGGCCATCCTGCTTGGCGCGGTATAGCATGGCGTCGGCCTGCTGCAGCATCGCTTCCGCACTGCCGGCCTGCAGATCGGCCGCCACCCCTATACTGATCGTCACCGCCAGTCGCGGATTCAGCTCCTGCCACGGATGCGCCGCAATCAGCTCACGCAGCTTGTCGCACAACGCCGCCGCCTGCGCCAGACCGGTTTCGGGGAAGGCCATCACAAACTCTTCGCCGCCATAGCGTGCCACCAGATCGCTCTCGCGCATGTGCGCGCGGAAGATTTCGCCCACCGCCCGCAGCACGGCGTCGCCGGTAGCATGGGTGTGCTGGTCGTTGATGCGCTTGAAGAAATCTATATCGGCAATCACCACGGCAAATGGCCGCTGATAGCGTAGCGCATGGCGATACAGGCTGGCCGCCTGCTCGTCGAAATAACGCCGGTTATGCAGTCCGGTCAGCGCATCGCGCACACTGAGCTCGCGCAGCTGATCGGCCTGCGTGCTGATGGTACGGTGGGAATCCTGCAAGGCTTCGTGGCTGCGTGCCAGTTGCGCGCTCATTTCATTGAAAGCGCGCGCCAGCAAAGCCACTTCGTCGTGCCCTTCCACCGGCACGTTCTGGCGTAAGCTGCCTTGCTCGATGGCGCGCACGGCGCTGATCAGATGCCGCAGCTGCCGGCTCAGACCACGGCTCAGTAGCACGCCCAGCGCCAGCGCCAGCAAGGCTGCACCGCTGACGCCCGCCCACAGGGCTTCGTTCATGGCGTCCAGATACTGCTGCTCTTCCTTGCTCGGGGTGAGCACGCCTTCCGGCGAAATATAGGCCGCAACCTTGCCGTTGACCATCACCGGACGCGCATCCCGCCGCGCCGCCTGCGGCAAGGGCTCGCCGGGCCGGTACACGCCCGCGCCCAGCAGCACGGCGAAATCCTGATCGGCCAGTATGAAGTGGAAGGGCGCATCACCATCGGCGCGCGGGGGCGGCGGACCACGGCGATCTCGCAGCAGTTCGGGCGGCGGCAGATGGTCAGCCGGTGCCGGACGTACGCGCCGCATATACAGATCGAATGGCTCGGCCTGATTGGCCGCCTGCCAGCTGCCATAAGGACGTAAGTAATCACTCACTGCGCTGTAAAAATGCTCTGCAGCGGCCTGACGCCGGATAATATCAACCTTCTTGCCCAAGCCATACGACGCCAGTCCGCCCACCATGGCCACCGAAGCCAGTCCCGTGAACAGCAAAGCCAGCATAAGTTTGGTGCGTAAGGACATGGTTTCCCGCCAAATTATTGTCAATCCGGCAGCAATCATACCCGTACGGTGGGTCGCTGGAGAAAATTTTTCAGCTTAAAAAATAGCCGTGCGGCACTACTTTTTCATAGGGAAAACCCACCAGTTATATGCTTTATTTATGCCAAGTATCATAAATCAAAAGTTTATTTATTACTGAACTAGCCCCATACTGCACTGCAACAAACGAAGATATGGAGCTAATCATGAGCACGAGCAAACTGACCTACACCGAATTCGCCCACACCGGCTATCTGAGCAACGTGGCAAGCGCTGCGCGCCAGTTGCTGGCCGCACTGCTGGCTGTGAAGCCGCGTAGCGCTGCTGTCGAAACGGTCGTCGCGCAGCCAGTCTCGACCGCATGGCTGCACAGCCTGGCTCAGGATTGCGAGCGCCATTCCCCTAACCTGTCGGCCGAGTTGCGCTTCATGGCGTCGCGCGGTTAATTGAAGTCAATTTTCTACGGAGAAAAACTATGCTGACCATCATCGAAAACCTGCCTGCTGCCATCGCTCTGTCCGGCCTGCTGCTGCGTCTGTATCTGGGCGCCGAGCCACAGACCGAAGAGTAAGCGCAGCGCCGGCCCTTGCAGGCCGGCCCCGCAAACAGAAAAGCCGTTCAGTGCAAACTGAACGGCTTTTCTGTTTGCGCAATTCGTGCGCAGCCTATGCATCGATGGTGGTAAAACAAAAAACATCGACTGAATACATTGCTCGGCAAACCTCAAATATGAAAGATCAGATCTGGCTACTGATTTGCGGACTAGGCTGTGCCGGGGCTGCATGGGTTTACTGGCACTATCTGGACACGTATGCCGCCCCTATTCTGATACTGGCTACACTCGTTTCACTACTGGCAGACAATATCCGTTTGCGGCGCAAACTACGCGAAACGGGGCGCAAGACCTGATCCGTGATCACCACGCTCAGACCTGCGCCCCGCCACTACGTCGCGCTTGCGCTTCGCAGTATCTACATCCTTATCAACCGGCCTTATTCAGCCGCGAATGGCGCATGCCATACAGCAGATAGGTCACGATCGCCGCACTCATCCAGATAACGAAGATGGTGTAGGTGGTCATCGACAGACCGAACATCAGATACAGGCAGGCGCCGATGCTCAGCCCCGGCACCACATACGGGCCGAACGGCACGCGGAAGCCCGCCACCGCAGGCTCGCCCGCTTGCATAGCACGACGGCGCATCACCGGCACTGCCAGCGACACCACGATAAACGCCGTCAGCGTGCCCATGCTGACCATATCCCACAGGAAGGTGGCATCGACAAAGCCGGCCACCAGCCCCACCACCGCGCACACAATCAGCGTGTTGCGCACTGGCGAACCGGTACGGGCGCTCACCTTGTTAAACGATGGCGAAATCAGGCCATCCTTGGAAATCGCATATAGTATCCGCGTCTGGCCGTAGATCGTCACCAGCGTCACGCTGAACACAGAAATCACCGCGCCCGCCGACAGCACCAGCGCTGGCCAGGTCTGCCCCGTCACATTCTGCAGAATCACGGCCAGCCCCGCTTCCTGACCGGCGAATTTGTACGCCGGCTGGGCGCCCATGGCCGCTACCGCCACCAGCATATAGAACAGCGTGACGATGCCCAGTGCGGCCAGTATGCCGATCGGCACATTGCGCTTGGGATCGCGCACTTCCTCGCCCGCCGTCGCCACCGTATCGAGACCGATAAACGAGAAGAACACCGTCGCTGCCGCCGCCGTCACCCCGGCCATGCCGGTGTAGTGCGCGCCATTATCGGGGCTGAAGAAAGGATGGAAGTTGTTGATATCAAAGCCGGAAAACGCGATCACCACGAAGAAGATCAGAATCGCCAGCTTGATCAGCACCATGATGGCATTGGTCGTGGCCGACTCCTTGGCGCCGCGCACCAGCAGGATGCAGCACAGGGTCACCAGCAGCATGGGCGGCAGATTGATATTCCCGCTATGGATTTCGATGCCCTTGGGCGTGGAAACGATCAGCGGCGAACGCAAGGCATCGGCAATATGCCAGCCAAAGGCATTATTAAGGAAATTATTCAGATAATCCGACCAGCCGATCGCCGTGGCACTGGCCGCCAGCCCGTATTCAAGCAGCAGACAGGCCGCCATGATAAAGGCGAGGAACTCGCCCACCGTGGCATAGGCAAACGAATACGACGAACCGGACGCAGGAATGCGGAACGACAGTTCGGCATAGCACAGCGCCGTCAGCCCCGCCGTAATGGCAGCGATCAGGAAGGACAGCACCACCGACGGGCCAGCCTTGGGCACAGCTTCCACCATGGTGAAGAAAATCCCGGTGCCGATGGTGGCGCCTACCCCGATCATGGTAAGGGGAAACAGGCCGATCGACCGATGCAGACTATTGCTACTGGTAGGAGCAGATTCTTGATGATGGCTGACCGGCTTGGTACGGGTCAGTTTCTGGACCAGCGTTTGGTTCACAGGCATTCCTTGTGGGAGGTTGGTACGGGCAAAAAACTTAGCGATTATAGGCTGTTCCCGCCCGCGACTCTAAAGTTTGTGTGTGTTAAAAAACAACTCACTTTTATCCCGCACCACCACTGTGCATTGCCGGTTACACCTGCTTACTTTTGATACAGCGTAATGTCTAGATTGGCAGCAATACAATCGTTAATCTACAGTCACTTTTTACCCGTTTCGAGGAGCCTGCCATGCCCATCAAAAAAATCCCCACCGTCTCGCGCCGCGTGACGCCGGTAATGGCTGGCGCCGCTGTAGTTCTGCTGGGTCTGGCCGCTACGGTGGCCGCCGTGCTGATCCGCGTCTAATCTACCCGGCCCGCCCTATCCACTAGACTCCGCGTCGGGCGCGCAGACGCCCGACGATTCCTGTCGGAAAATAGTACACGGAGAGCACCAGCAGCACTCCCATCCACAGCGACCAGCGGTCGGCATGCACCAGCCGCGCCAGCAGCGCCATCACCGGCTCCAGCGCCGAGCCGGATTGCCCCGCCGCCCCCTGCACCAGCGCTGCACTGGCCCACTTCATCAGATCGATCAGATAGGTCTGCGCCACGATATACAGCGCACTGCCGAGCACCGCGCCATACAGCGTGCCGCGTCCGCCGATAAAGGTAATTAACAGCACATTGAGCATGATGGCAAAGGACAGCGTGGTATCCGGTCCCAGATAGCGCAGCCACAGCACCAGCATGCCGCCCGCCAGCGTGGCGCCCAGCGCCCCCAGCACACTGCCCAGCGTACGGTAGGCAGCGGTGTGATAGCCGATGGCCTCGGCGCGGAACTCGTTCTCGCGGATAGCCTGCAGCACCCGCCCGAACGGCGAGGCGACGATGCGCAGCATCAGCAGGAAGGCCAGCAGCGCCAACACGAACAGCAGATAATAAGTAATCACCTTGCCATTGATAAGCTTATCGAACAGCGGTTCTTCCAGCAGGCGGAAGGCAGGGCTCAGCAGCTCCGGCACAGGAATGGTCAGGCCATCATCGCCGCCCGTCCACTCGGGGAACTGGCTGGCCATCACGCTCACGCAGCTGGCAATCGCCAGCGTCACCATGGCGTAGAAGATAGCCTGCACGCGCAGCGAGAACACGCCGATCAGCAGCGCCAGCGCCAGCGATACCAGCATGGCAGCCCCCAGCCCGATCAGCACGGAGCTGAAACTGGGGCCGCGATGCAGCAGCGCCAGCCCCACCCCGTAAGCGCCCACGCCATAGAACATGGTGTGGGCAAACGAGATAATCCCCGTATAGCCTAGCATCAGATCATAGGATGCCGTAAGCACGACGAATATGCAGATGGTCGCCGCTGCATTGATGGCACGCGCGCCGGGGAACAGGAAAGGCGCCAGCGCCAGCAGCAGCACGATCAGCGTCAGCGCCCAGCTCAGGCGCCGGCTGCGCGGCAGTTCATTCGATAGCAGATGGATGCTCATAGTCGTCTTCGATTTCAGTGCAGAGTCAATGCATAGTCAATGAGTAAGCGGATACAGCCCGCGCGGACGCCATGCCAGCACCACCAGCATCAGTCCCACTTCGGACAGCAACGCCGCCTTCGGCGCGAGGAAGCCCACATAGTTACTGGCCAGCGCCACCAGCAGCGAAGCAAGGAAGCAACCGCCCACGGAACCCATGCCGCCGATGATGATGACGATCAGTATCGACACCAGACTGCTGGCGCCTATGCTGGTGGTCAGCTCCTGCCGGTACAGCCCCCACAGCAGCCCCCCCATGCCAGCCAGCGCCGCACCGGCCACGCTCACGCCGACGAACAGCGTACGCACGCGGTAGCCGAGTGCCTGCACCATTTCGCCGTTCGCCACGCCAGCACGCACCAGCAGGCCGATGCGGGTGCCGTGCAGGATCAGCATCATCGCGCCGAACACCAGCAGGCCCGCCGCTGCGCACAGCACGCGGAATTTTTCGATCACGGCATCACCGAACACCCAAGCGCCATCGAACGCGGCGGGACGGGTTAGCGGAATCAGTTCGGCGCCCCAGATCGCCGTTACCAGTTCCTGCAGCACGGTCGCCGCACCAAAGGTAATCAGAATCTGCATCAGCGCATTGCCATAGACGGGTCGGATAATCAGCCTTTCGTAGATCCAGCCCAGCGCTGCGGTCACTGCTACAGCGGCCAGCAGCGCCAGCCCCAGCGCTGCAGCATTGAGGCCGATGGCATCGGCCTGCAGCCAATCGCCAAGGCGTAGCAGCACCAGCGTGGCTGCATAGGCCCCCACCGTAATAAATGCGCCATGGCCGAAGTTCATCACGCCCATCAGGCCGAACACCATGGTCAGGCCACTGGCCATAATAAACAGCAGCATGCCCATGGCCAGCCCGGCCACGGTCAGCGTCAGCCACGTCGCGCTGTCGCCCACCCACAGGAAGGTCAGCAGCAGTATCGCCGCCAGCACATACCACGGCTGGTAATCGATGCGCTTACGCGGCAACATCATCTCGGCCGCAGCAGTGGTAGCAGCGGCAGCAGGCATAGCCGTCATCGTGTTCCTCTCTATTGATGTGCTGCGAGCGAGAGCCCCAGCAAACGGGTTTGCAAGTCCTGATCGGCCGCCAGGTCGGCCATGCGGCCGCTGTGCACGATCACGCCGCCATCCATCACGGCCACCGAATCACCGAGCCGCGCCACAAAGCCGAAGTTCTGCTCCACCAGCAGGATGGTGGTGGCACTGGCCTTGAGCTGCACAAACGCTTCAGCCAGATGGTCGATGATGGCCGGCGCCAACCCTTTGGTCGGTTCATCCACCAGTATCAGGCGGCGCGGCTCGATGATGGCGCGGGCAATCGCCACCATCTGTTTCTGCCCGCCCGACAGGGTGCCGGCCGGCTGGTGCCAGAAACGCTTAAGCGCGGGGAAGATACCGAAGATCCACTCCAGCCGCGCCCCATCCGGTTTGCCGCTACGGCAGGCCAGCTGCAAATGCTCCTGCACGGTGAGCTGGGCAAAGATGCCCATATTCTCGGGAATATAGGCGATGCCCAAACGCGCAATCTCGGGCGTCTCCATGCCAGCCAGCTCGCGCCCGTCAAACTTCACGCTGCCGGCCGAAGCACGCCACAGGCCCATGATGGTGCGCAGCGTGGTGCTCTTGCCTGCGCCATTACGGCCCAGCAGCACGGTCAGTTCGCCGCGCGGCACTGCCAGATCGACGCCATGCAGAATATGGTACTGCTCGATATGGGTGTGCACCCCGCTCAGTTTCAGTAGGGGCTCACTCATGCCGCACTCCCGTCGATCCCAGATAGGCCTGCTGCACCAGCGGCAGCGCCATGACTTCGGCCGGATCTCCATCCGCCATCAGACAGCCCTGATGCAGCACGATGATGCGGTCCGCCAGCGCACCGATCACATCCATCTTGTGCTCGACCAGCAGCACCGTCTTGTCGCGCATGGCTTTGATCTGGTGTATCAATTCCAGCAGGACGGGCACTTCATCGACACTCATGCCGGCAGTCGGTTCGTCGAACATGAAAATTTCGGGATCGAGCGCCAGCAGCATGGCCACTTCCAGCTTGCGCTGGTTGCCGTGCGAAAGCGTGGCGGCAATCTGCTCGCGCAGCGGCCCCATGGCCACCTGCTCCAGTATCTGCGCCGTGCGCTGGTTCACCTGCTTCTGCTCCGACCAGACGGAAAACATGCGCATGCCCACTCCGGCGCGGCTCTGCACGGCCAGCCGGATATTCTCCTGCACGCTCAGCTGCGGGAACAGATTGGTCAGCTGGAAGGCGCGGCCAATACCGAGGCGGGTACGGCGCGCCGCACTGAACGACGTCACGTTCTGCCCATGCAGCCGCACACTGCCACTGGTGGCGGCTAGCTGGCCCGAAATCAGATTGAAATAGGTGGTCTTGCCCGCGCCATTGGGGCCGACGATGGCCGTCAGCTCGCCGGCGCGGAAACTGGCCGTCACGTCCTGCACGGCCTGATGCCCGCCGAAGCGGATGCCTAGGCCCTCGGTGGCAAGGGTGACGCGGTGGCTATCACTCATGTGCTTGAACAGTTAAGGCTTGTTGTTGATAGGGATAGGCAGCTGGCTAGCCGGAATCTCGCGCACCAGTTCCAGCAGGTCCCACTCGTTCTTCTGCTTGTCCTTGGCCTTGATGCGGAAGTGGTACATGGGCTGCATGGCCTGATGGTCTTCCTTGCGGAAGGTCATGGTGCCCTTGGGCGTTTCGAAATTCATGCCTTCCATCGCCGTAATCAGCTTTTCCGTATCGCTGCTGCCCTTGGTTGCGTGCAGTGCCTGCACCACAGCGCTCGCTGCGGCCGCGCCACCGGCCACAAAGAAGTCGGGCGGAGTACCGGCAAAGCGCTTCTTGTGCTCGGCCACCAGCCAGCGGTTCATGGCATTGGTCGGGAAATCGTAGTAGTAGTACAACGAGCCTTCCGAACCGGCATAAGCGCTCCAGCCCTTCATCACGGGCAGCAGATTCCCGCCCGGCACCAGCGTAATGTTGTAGCGGCCCGGCTGCAGATTGGCCAGCTTGTTGACCGGGCTGCTGCCAGCCCAGGCCACGACGAGGAAGCGCGGCTCAGGTGCTTTCTTGAGCGCGTCGATCAGGCGCTGGCCCGCAGCAGTGAAATCCGTGCTGGCGGGCGGCGCATATTCCTCATGCACTACCTTGGCCTTACTGCCCATCTTGGTCAGACAGTCGCGCGCAGCGGCAATGCCATCCTTGCCGAACACATTGTCCTGTGCCAGAAACGCCAGACTGGCAGGCGCCATGGTGGCGGCAGCGCCGGCACAGGCGTCATGGAAGGAGTTGCGCGACGTCTTGAAAATATAGCGGTTGTAGAATTTTCCCGTAATGTCCGAGGCGACGGCCGCTTCCACCACCAGCACCTTCTTCATTTCCGCTGCCACCGGCAGCATGGCCAGCGCCGCACCGGACGTCGTAGTGCCAACGGCGATGTCGGCGCCATCGTCCACATAAGCTTCCGTCAGCAGTGCTTTGGCCATATCCGGCTTGCCCTGATCATCCTTGCTGATGACCACGATCTTGCGGCCTTCCACCGTCATCGTCCCTTGCGTCAGATATTCCAGACCCAGCATGAAACCGGCTTCAGTCTGGCGTGCATAGGCTTCGAATGCGGGATGGCTCTTGCTGGTGATCAGCGCGACCTTGAGTGGCGCAGCCTGTGCCAGCGCGGTGCAGGCCAGCAGGCTGATGGCAGCCCAGACGGTATTACGCAGCTTGTGCGGCATGGGTAACTCCTGTTTGATTGGAAAAGTGAATCAGCATCAGCGACTGGCCTACTAAAGCTGGCCGCTCCTGCCCTTCTATTTCGACACTGCAGTCTAATCCTACCAGCACACGGTCGCCGGCTTTGGCCACGGCCGAGCGCAGTACGATGGAACTGCGCACGCGCGCGCCGCACAGCACTGGCGCAAGAAAGCGCAAATTCTCCACACCGTAATTGAGCACCTCGTCCGCACCCAGCACATCGAGCAGCGCATGCAGGCAGCTTGGCGCCAGCATGGACATGGTGAGGAAGCCGTGTGCAATGGTGCTGCCTAGCGGGCTTTCACGGCGCGCCCGCTGCGGATCGGTGTGCAGCCAGTAGTGGTCCCCTGTGGCAGCAGCAAAACCGTCGATGCGTGACTGCTCGATGCAGACCCAGTCCGACAGCCACAGACGTTCGCCTATGCGCGCCTGCACGCGCGCCACATGATCGGGTGCGATCATCGCGCCCCCGCTCATGGCACAACGGCGAGGAAAGTGCTCAGCGCAGCCTGCGCCTCCACCTCGTCCAGCATGGGCGCATGCCCTACCCCGGGCACTTCCACCACTTTCATCTGCGGTGCATCGGCACGCATGGCCGCAATCTGCGGCGCTTCGATCAGGTCCGAAATGCCGCCATACAGCAGCATGGTCGGCACCTTGCGCGCCAGCCGGCGGAAGGCCCAGCGCGCCATCAGCGAACTGGTTTTGATCTTGCCCCGTTTGATGGCAATGGCGATCGCCGGATCATATTGCGGACGGAAGCTGCCGTCGGCATTCTGGCCAAAGGTGCGGTGCGCCCACAGCAGCCAGTCGGCGTCGGTGTAGTGCGGAAAAGCCACGGCATTGATGCCCTTGCAGGCCGCAGCGGCAGCCTGCCATGTATCGACCGGCTCACTGGTGCCTACATAGCCGGCAATGCGCGACAGGCCGCGCTGCGACAGCTGCGGGCCCACATCGTTCAGCACAGCGGCTGCGATCAGGTGACGATAGCGCATCGCCATGGTCATGGTGATGATGCCGCCCATCGAAGTACCGATGAATACGGCGCGGGCTATGCCCAGCTCTTCCAGCAATTGCGCCACATCGCGCGCATACACCAGCGGATTGTAGTTATCGCTGTTGCTATCGTATTCGGATTTGCCTCGGCCACGGATATCCACCGATAGCACGCGGCGGCCCTGCGCTGCCAGCCATGGCGCCACCATGTCGAAATCGGCGCTGTTGCGCGTCAGGCCATGGATGCAGACGATGGGGCAGCGTGCCGGTCCGGCCGCAGGCGCATAGTCGCGCGCCATCAGCCGCAGACCATCGTGGCTACGCCAGCTCCGCTCGACGTAGGGAAGTTGGGAAGTAATCATAAGACTCCGTGCAGAAAAACAAAAACGGCGCACGACGCTCGCGCGCCGTGCGCCGTCCCTTACTTAAAACTTCACCGACAGTGTAGCTTTCACGGTACGTGGATCACCGTAGAAGGTGGTCACGGTATTGAAGAAGCCGCCGAAGGCATAACCGGCAACCTTGTAGCGTTTATCCAGCAGGTTGCGGCCATTCAGCGCCAGCTGCAGTTTGCGGTCGCTGCTGGTCCACACCAGGCCGGCATCCCACAAACCGTAGCCTTCCTGCGCCAGCATCAGATTCTGCGGCACGGTAGCATCGATCGAAGCGACGCCGGTCATGCGCACCATCTCGCTCTGATACACCTTGCTCTTGTAGGACACAGTGTTATTCAGCGACAGCGTACCGTTACGGCCAAAGGCAGCAAATGGCCAGTCGTAGGTAGCGCTCAGATTGGCCGCAGTCTTGGGCGTATTCTGGAACTCGGCCTGATCGGCCACGTTAGCCAGCGACTTGCCGTTGGCAACCATCCACTCCTTGTACTTGGCATCGATGGCGCTGAACATGGCGCTCACGGTGAACTGGTCCGTTACACGGGCAATCGCTTCCAGTTCCAGACCGGTGATCTTGGCCTTGCCGGCATTGGTCAGCGTACCAGCGAAGCCGTTCACGCTACCGTCCGCTGCAAAGGTAGGAATCGAGCCGGGTATCTGCACGTTCTTGTAGTCGCTATAGAACACCGCCACATTGGTCTGCAGGCGGCCGCCGTTCAGATTGGATTTCAGACCCAGTTCATACGAGTTCACCACTTCCGGGTCTACGCCCTGGCGCTTCTGCAGCGAGGCTGCCGTATTCGGGCCGCCCGATGCTGCCAGATCCATACGCGGATCGAACATGCCGCCTTTGAAACCTACCGAGTAGGTAGCATACATATTATTCTGACGGTCGATCTTCCAGCCCACACCCAGCTTGGGCGTGAACTTGGTATCGGTACGATTCAGATCGCCCTTGCCCATGTCGGTGTTGGCTGCCAGACCTGCCGCAGCCGGATTGCCCAGCGTAGGCGAGCCTTTCAGCCCCAGATAGGTGCGCTTGTAGATCGCCGCTTCACGCTCGTCGTTGGTATAGCGGCCACCGATGTTGATATTGAAATCGTCGCTAACGCTGTAGCTGGCATCGGCAAACGCTGCCCACGTCTTGCTGTCGATATCGTCGCGGGTGTACAGCGACAAGCCGCCGGCTGCGTTGTACAGCACGTCGAATTCATTGAAGGCATTGGTCTTCATGTAGAACAGACCAGCCACACCCTGCCAGCGCGAGCCGGTGTAAGTCAGCTGGAATTCCTGGCTGGCCTGACGGTCGGTGTAAATCGCTGGCGCTTCGAACAGCGGCGTATTGAGCGAATCGAAATCGATAGGCGCATACGATTTGCTGCTGCGATAAGCGGTAATCGACTTGAACGACAGCGTAGGATCGATCGCGTAGTCCACCAGCAGGCTGCCGCCTTCGGTAGTTACCTGCTGCTGATGACCCAGCACCGTGTACAGATTGGCGCGGGTATCATAATCACCGGACAGTGGCGCATCATTGCCCGGTGCCGGCCCGGCCGTCAGGCGATAGCCCTGCTTGGGCAGCGAATCGTCCACCGTGCGGTCAGCCGACAGGCGGATGAACAGCGCAGCCGATGGCGTCAGTTCGGCGCTCACGCGGCCAGCCACCACTTTCTTGTTATAGTTGTCGAGGCCATTGAGCACGTTCTTGCCGTAGCCGTCACGATTGAAGGTAGCCACCGTGCCGCCTATGCGCAGCATGTCGGAAATCTCGCCGCTGGCTTTCACCACCAGATCGCGCTGGTTGTAGCTGCCGATGGTGCCTTTCATATCCAGCGTATTGTCCTTGGCCAGACGGCGGGTAACGTATTTGACGGCGCCGCCTATGGTGTTACGGCCGTACAGCGTACCCTGCGGGCCACGCAGCACTTCGATGCGGTCCAGATCGTAGATATCGGTCAGCGCGCCTTGCGGACGGGCCAGATACACATCGTCGAGGTAAATGCCCACGCCCTGCTCGTAACCGGCCACAGGATCCTGCTGGCCGATACCGCGGATGAAGGCGGTCAGCGTGGTGTTGGTAGCACGCGAGGTTTTCAGCGTGGTGTTCGGCAGCGCATCGGCAAGGCCAGTGATATCGGGGATGCCGGCTTTTTCCAGCGCCGAACCGGAGATGGCCGTGACCGAACCCGGCACGTCCTGTATCAGCTCGGCGCGGCGGCGCGCCGTAACGATTACCTTGTCCGGTTCGCTGGCAGCAGGTGCTGCAGCAGGATCGGCAGCGACGTCGGCTGCATCAGCGGAAGCAGCAGCGGCGGCAGCAAAAGCCTGACCGGCAGCCAGACCGGAAATGGCCGAAGCGGCCACCATCATTGCAACGGAACGACGCAGCACCAGCGTGCCTTGTTTAGAAAAACGCATAGCATCTCCTCCAGATATTTTTTAGTATTTATATGCACCATGTCGGGCATTGCGCTGAAGTGTGCCCGTTATGACAACATAGATAAAGATGAAGCAATGCACGGCATGTGTGCAGAAATGCACAGCTCCCTCTGACGTTTCCGTGATGCATTAACGCAATTATTAAATTGCCCGCTCACGGCCTTCCCAGTACGGCGCGCGCAGTTCGCGTTTCAGAATTTTTCCTGCGGCGTTACGGGGAAAACTGCTGACCAGCGCAACCGCGCTGACTCGTTGATACCGTGCGGCAACGCGCACATTAATCCAGTCACGTAATTGCTCGGCAGTGCAGACATGAGCGAATGTCTGTTTCATTTGCACCACAGCGAACGGGGTCTCGCCCCACTTCTCGTCCGGCACACCGAACACCACCACTTCCGCCACGTCGGGGTGGGTTGCAATCACTTCCTCGATATCGCGCGGATAGACTTTCACCCCGCCACTATCGATCATGTCCTTTTTGCGGTCGACCAGATACAGATAGCCATCCGCATCGATGCGGCCGATATCGCCCGAGTACAGCCAGCCATCGCGTATGGTCTGCGCCGTCAGTCCGGGCTGGCCGTAGTAGCCGGACATCAGCAGCGGGCCGCGCCCTGCAATCTCGCCCGTTTCGCCCACAGCGGCCTCGCTGCCGTCTTCACGCACGATGCGCAGCTCGAAGAACGGCGGCGGCACACCCACCGAACCCAGTTTGCGCGCCGTGTCGCGCCGGTCCAGCACCGTGATAAATCCTTCGGTCAGTCCGTACAGTTCATGCAGCCGTCCCGGCAACAGGGACTCCAGCGACTGCTTGCGCGCCAGCGGCAGCGGTGCGCCTAGCGACAGCACCACCTGCAATGAAACCAGTTGAAGCGGATCGAGATCAGGCAGGTCGAGTATGGCCGCAATCTGCGAAGGCACCAGCATGGTGTGGGTGATCTTTTCCCGCGCCACCGTGGCCACGAAAGCCCGCGCGTCGAACGCGCCGTGCAGCACATAGCGCGCGCCCTGGGCAAAGGCCGGCATCATCATCACGTAGGCGCCGTTAAAGACGATGGCGCCCGTATGCAGCACCACCGATTCCGCCGTCAGACGGAAGATACTGGCCATCAGCGCCGCGTAGTGCGCGCGCACCCTGTGCGTGAGCAGGATGCCCTTCGGCTGCCCCGTCGTGCCGCTGGTATACATGATGTTGCACGGATGTTCGGGCGTAATGTGCGGGCGCTGCTGCATGGGTGCGCAGCCCGCAACAAAGCCCGCATAACTATGCGCGGCAGGCACTGCTGCAACGCACACCAGCTGCACCGGTGCATGCAGCGCCGCGATGGCCGCGCTCACGTCCGCCTGCGTCGCCTCGCTGGCAAACACGATCTTGGGTGCCGCATCCTGCAGCAGCGATTGCAGCCCACTGCACTGCAACAGCGGCGACAGCGGCACCGCCACCGCGCCAAGATCGGCACAGGCCCAGTAGATCGTCAGCAGTTCCAGACAGTTGCCCAGCACTGTGGCCACGCGGTCACCCGGCTGCACGCCGGCTTGCGCCATGGCCTGAGCCAGCTGGCCGCAACGTACAGCAAACTCGCGCCAGTTCAGCCGCTGCTCGCCAAACACCACCGCCACCGCTTCCGGCTGATAGCGCGCATGGTGCGCAAGCAGGCCGGCAATACACAAGGCATCCATAACATCCTCTAGGTCGGGAATTCAATGTGTGCGGATTTTAGTGACAAGTAACCACGCCGGAAACGGGAATTCTTGCCAACCCATTGTGCGTTGTTGCACAATCAATCACATGAATAAACTGCCCGAGTGGACTGACCTGCGCTACTTTCTGGAGCTGGCCCGTGCCGGCACCCTGACTGGCGCTGCGCGCCGGCTCGCGGTAGACCACACCACTGTGGCGCGCCGCATACAAAGGCTGGAACACGAATTCGGCACGCCGCTCTTCGACCACCGGCGCGAAGGCTACGAACTCACCGAGCAGGGCCGCGCACTGGTACCGCATGCGGAGCTGATGGAAACGGCCGCCATGTCGGCGCTCGAACAGCTGGCTGGCAAAATGCAGGGCGCACGCGGCGTGGTGCGGCTGGGATCGCCCGAACTACTGGGCTCCGTACTGGTGGCACCGCGTGTGCAGGAGCTGGTGACGGTCAATCCCGAGCTGCATCTCGATCTGCTGCTGCTGCCGCGCTTTGCCAATCTGGCCAACCGCGAGGCAGACCTCAGCATCACGCTGGACGCGCCGGAAACGGGCCGCTACATGGTCACGCGCCTGAGCTGCTTCCGCTACTACCTGTTCGGCTCGCGCAGCTATCTGGCCAGATTCGCGCCCATCACGCGCAAGGAAGATCTGGCCGAGCACCTGTTCATCGACTACGTGCAGACGCAGCTGATGAGCACAGGCTTGAACTATCTGGATGAAATCGGCATCGTGCCGAAGCGGCGCTTCTGCGCCACCGGCATGCTGGCGCAATGCGAGGCCGCCAATGCCGGCATAGGGCTGGTGATGGCACCGCCGTACGCGGCGCGCAAATATCCCGATCTGGTGCCGGTGCTGCCGGAAATCGTGTATGCCCACCGCACGCTATGGCTGGTGGCGCCATCCGACCTGTATGGACAGAAGCGCGTGCGTACCGTGTGGGACTGGCTGCGTGCCACGGTGGAAAGCCAGAAGGACCAGCTGTTCCTGCCGTCGCACTATACGCAGGAGCCACGCATGGAGCCGGTAGCCATCAACGTCTGATCGACGATTACCCTATCCGGTGCACCATCAGGCCGGCACGCAGGCCCACCCGCACATCGGGGTTGGGGAATACCACCAGCTCTTCCGGATACTGCACGGTGTAGACGGTATCGCCGTCGCGCGCAATCTCCTCGCCCTGACGCATGGCCGTGAAGTTGTGCGTCTCGCGGCCAAACGCCATGCGGAAGCTGTCACTCAGTTTGATGATCTGCCGCGCGGTGGCAAAGATATGCGGCTGGCGCGCAACCGTGGCCGGCGCCACGCCACGCAGCAGCGCATCGAGTGCCGCCGAAGCGTCGGCGAACTGGCCGATGTCGTTATTGCCCAGCGTGCCGATACGTCCCAGTTCTATCGTCGTTCCGGCGGCCTGATGGTATTCGGCCGAGTAGTAGCTGTAAGTGCCCACCGAAGCGGGATTCATGATGACGGCCCCCACACCGGCATGGCCCAGCCATTGCAGCAGCAGCTGGCGCGGCTGCTGCGCAATCAGCTCCGGCACGATAGCAAAAGCGGGATACACGGAAGGACGGATGGCCGTGTGCAGATCGAGGTGCCAGCGCACCGCACCGGCGTGCTGGAAGAAAGCACTGGTTGCCGCCACCATCACATCGGCACGCGCTGCTTCTGCCGTACCGGCCAGCGTGCCGCGTTCGGTGCGGAACATGCGGTTCAGATCTGCATCGATAAAGCGCTTGCCGGCGCGGATAGCATCGATATTCCCCACGCACAGCATCAGATCGACGGCCAGTGCTGCCGGACGAGCTGCCACATCGAGCGATAGCTGATCGAGCAGATAAGCCAGCACTTCGATCGGCCCCGTCTCGTCGCCATGCACGCCCACCGAGAGCAGCACGGCAGGCCGCTGTGCAGCGGCTGCCGCAGCAGCCTGGATGGTCAGGATGCCGTCCGCCGGCTGGCCGACGGCATATCCGGCGGCAGTGAAACGCTGCGCGACCACGCTGAAATCGGCTTCAGCGAGGGCGCGCACTGCCGCTGGCAGCGCAGTACTGATCTGACTCATTGCACCTGCCTTAAGCCGCCAGAGGTGCGGCCGTCGCTTCCGACAGCGCCCACACATCCAGCATGGCCTCTTCCAGATCGCTGGCCAGCGCAAAGCCGGACAGGTCCAGCGCATTCACCACCAGCTCTACCGCTTCGGCCGGGCTATGGCTGCTATCGGCATGCTTGAGTACCTGCGCCAGCAAACGCTGCTGGGTGCGGCGCAACGCGTTCTGTGCATAGCTACGCAGCTGTTCCTGTGAACGGTTCAGCGCTGGCAGCTTGAGGCCGCGTTCCAGCGTATCGATGCCCACCTGTGCACGCAGCGCCATGCCTACCTGTACAAACGCTGGCAGGTCCATGCCTTGCGGACGTTGCACGGCCAGCGCGGCAAATACGAAGGCAGCAATGGCTTCGATGCCATCCACCGCCTGCCATGCCTGCACGAACTCGGCACGCAGGCCGGCGGTCGATTCGGCGTCGGCCGAGCCTTCGGCAGCACCGATCCTGGCCAGCGTTTCCGGCTGGGCAAACAGCTTGCTCAGTTCCGCCACGCCAGCACGCAGCTGCTCTGGCGGCACTGCCAGCACGCCTTCGATCACGGCTTTTTGCAGCACACGGGTGCGGCCGTCTACCTTGATCGATACTGCACGCGGAATCTTCAGCGCGTCGGCATCCAGCGTATTGAACACCGGTGCCAGATTCAGTGCCGCCCATGCCTGCCCCCAGGACAGTATTACATCGGACTCGCTCGCACCATGTTCGGCAGCGATCTGACGCAGCATCAGCGGACCGCAGCGGTTCACCGATTCATTCGCCAGCACGGTCGCCAGTATGGCGTTGGCCAGCGGGTGCGCCAGTGCCGAGCGGGTGGCCACCAGCAGATCAGGGAAGTAAGGCGTGAGCACAGTTTCGGCCCAGCCCAGATCCGTCAGCGGCAGTGCCGACAGGATGCGCTTGTAGCGGTTCTTCACGTTGGCGATCACCACTGCCAGTTCCGGCGTGGTCAGGCCGCGGCCATCGGCCTTGCGGCGTGCCAGTTCGGCCACGGAAGGCAGCTGTTCCAGTTCACGCGACAGCGCGCCTTCTTCTTCCAGACTGGCGATCAGGGCAGCATAGCCATCCTGCACCGCTGCATCGCCCTGCGCCTGTGCTTCGCGCACCAGCAACTGGGTCTGCAGCGTGTTATCGCGCAGTACCAGACGTTCGATATCGGCCGTCATGTCGTTCAGCACGCGGTTACGCTCGGTTTCGCTGAGCTGGCCCGCATTCATTTCCACGTCCAGCCACATTTTCGCGTTCACTTCGTGGTCGGAGCAGTCCACCCCGGCCGAGTTGTCGATCGCGTCGGTGAAGATGCGGCCGCCCGTCAGTGCAAACTCGATACGGCCGGCCTGGGTGGCACCGAGGTTACCGCCTTCCGTCACCACCTTGCAGCGCAACTGGTTGCCATCGACACGGATATTGTCGTTAGCGCGGTCTTTCACCTGCGCGTGGGTTTCCGTGGAAGCCTTGATGTAGGTACCGATACCGCCGTTGTAGAACAGGTCCACCGGCGCCTTGAGGATGCGGTGCATCAGTTCTTCCGGTGCCAGTGCGGTTTCTTCGATATCGAGCACGGCGCGGATTTCCGCCGACAGTTCGATAGAACGGGCGCTACGCGGGAACACCCCACCGCCAGCCGAGATCAGATCCTTGCTGTAGTCTTCCCACGACGAACGTGGCAGCGCAAACATGCGGGCACGCTCGTTGAACGATTTTTCCATGTCCGGATTCGGATCGAGGAAGATGTGGCGGTGGTCGAAAGCAGCCACGATTTTCAGTTTGCGCGACAGCAGCGCACCGTTACCGAACACGTCGCCCGACATGTCGCCCACACCCACCATGGTGACCGGCTCGGCGTGGATATCGTGATCCATTTCGTAGAAGTGACGCTTCACCGCCTCGAATGCGCCCTTGGCAGTAATGCCCATTTTCTTGTGGTCGTAGCCGTTCGAGCCGCCCGATGCAAACGCATCACCCAGCCAGAAGCCGCGCTGCACGGCGATGCCGTTGGCGATGTCGGAGAAGGTCGCCGTGCCCTTGTCGGCAGCCACCACCAGATACGGGTCATTGCCGTCGTAGCAGACGGTGTCCGCCGGTGGCACGATCTTGCCCAGCACGCGGTTGTCGGTCACTTCCAGCAGGCTGGCAATGAACAGGCGATACACGGCTTCGCCTTCCGCCGCGATGGTTTCACGCACAGCGTCTTTCGGCATCTGCTTGCAGACGAAACCGCCCTTGGCGCCGGCTGGCACGATCACGGCATTCTTCACCATCTGCGCTTTCACCAGACCCAGCACCTCGGTGCGGTAGTCTTCCATCCGGTCGGACCAGCGCAGACCGCCACGGGCCACAGGGCCGCCGCGCAGGTGCACGCCTTCGAAGCGGCGCGAGAACACGAAGATCTCGCGGAACGGACGTGGCTCCGGCACCAGCGCCAGATTGCTGGTATCGAATTTGAAGATGATCTTGTCGCCCTGCTGGCCGTTCTGGAAGTAGTTGGTACGCACGGTAGCGCCCATCAGATCGGCCATGGCGCCCAGCACTTCTTCGCTATCGGCGTGGTTGATGGCAGGCAGACGGCTCTTGATGGCGGCCAGCGATTCCAGCGCGGCGGCACGGGTGGCTTCGTCGTTGGCGGGGTCGAAGCGCTGCAGGAAGGCATCCACCAGCTGCTTGACTACCACCGGCTGCTTGCGCAGGGTTTCGGCGATGTAGCGCACCGAGAAACGGCTGCCGGTCTGGCGCCAGTAGCTCATGTAGGCACGCACCAGCTGGATGTGGCGCACGCTCAGGCCACCGAGCACCACCAGACCATTCAGGCGGCCATCTTCGGCTTCGTTGTTCAGCAGTGCTGCCAGCAGTTCTTCCGTCACGCCGACGATGCCGTCGTGTGCCAGTGCTTGGGCACTGGCGGCGTCCACGGCCAGACTGGTGACGTAATGGCGCTGGCCATCTACGCGCAGCGCGTGGGTCTGTTCGCGGTCCACCAGCACACCGGCGTTATGCAGTGCCGGCAGGATCGCCGACAGCGCTGGTACGCGCTCCACCGAATACAGACGGATAGTGGTGCCGCTGTCAGCGATCTGCACGCGCACATTGACGCGGTTCATATCGCTGCGGCGCAGGATCACGCCCAGATCGAGGAAGGCAGCCTGCGGCGTGGTGGTGGCCACGTAATCCACCGGCAAGGTAGCGCACATGCGGCGCAGGCTGGCGCGCAGTGCCACGTCGGCCACCGCATCGGCCTGTGCCGAGAACTGGTCATGCCAGCCGTCCAGCACGGACAGCAGCGGCTGCTGGATATCGCTTTCCAGATCGAGCGGATAGCGGGCAGCGTGGGCAATCAGGTAGACGCGGGCCAGCGGGCCATCGGCCACCAGCGTCTGCGAGCTGACATGGCTGGCGCCGGAGCTGGCCTGCAGCGCTTTAGCCAGCGCCGAAGCCACACTGGCGCTGTAGCGCTCGCGCGGCAGATACACCAGCACATTCAGGTGACGGGCATATACGTCGCGGCGGGCAAACACTTTGGTGCGTGGCTGCTTGTACAGCGACACCACGGCGCCGCACACTTCGGCCAGCCATTCGGTTTCCGCTTCGAGCGCTTCGGTACGCGGCAGCGATTCCAGAATCTCGATGAATTTCTCGGCGCGGAAGCCTTCCTGACGCACACCGGCGATGCTCAGCACCTTGGCGACGCGGCCACGGGCGAACGGCAGGCGGTTCAGCGGAGTGGCCGTAGCGGCGCGGGTGAACAGACCGACGAAGCAGTATTCGCCCAGAATCGCGCCTTGCGCGTCCGTGTGGCGCACACCGATGAAGTCCAGTTGCTGTTCGCGGTGCAGCGTGCCTTCCACGTCGGCTTTGACGATGGACAGGGCGTTGGCGCGTTTCGACAGCGTGTCGAAGTCGCCCGGAATATTGGCCAGACAGGTGCCATACACTGGATGGGAAGTATCCTGCAGCACGCCGATACGGCTAGGAATATCGCGCTCCAGTTCGCGCACGCCGGCTTTCACCTGATAGTAGGCATAGCCGAAAGGTTCGAAGCCTTCGGTGCGGGCCCAGTCGAGGAAGGCCGCCACTTCCCTGCCTTCTTCGCCCTGCGCAGCGGCTTCGGCGCCGATGCGCTCGAAGTGCGCCAGCATGGCAGCCGTATCGCGGCGCACCACGGCGGCATCGCGCGACACCATTTCTAGCCGCTCCACCAGCATGCCCAGCTCCGCTTCCGGCAAGTCTTCCGTCAGCAGACACAGTACATACGATTCCAGCTTGTCGCCGCTCTGGCCTACGGCAGTCACCGCGCCATCGGCATTGCGGCCTACTGCCAGCACGCCGTTCAGCACCGCGTTCACGCCCACGCGCAGTTTGCGCGCCGCCATCACGATCGAATCGACCAGATACGGCATGTCGTCATTGAGGATCAGCAGCGCAGTGGCCATGCCGCCGCGGCCATCGTCATAACGCAGGCGCGCTATCTGCGCGGCGCTGCCGCGACGCTGGGCAGCCTGAGTGAAACCATCCCACAATACCGGCGCCAGACTGGCAGGCGCAGTGCCGGTCAGATCTTCGTCATCCAGTGCGCCCAGCCATGCGCTGATCAGCGCTACAACGTGGGTGCTGGCGGCAGCAGGCTGGCGGGCATGCACCAGTTCCAGAGTCTGTGCACGCAGGTCTTGTGACATTTGTTTCATTGTTGCTTCTCCAATACGTTATGAGTATTTTTGCTTGCAGGGCCGCACCGGCTTATGGCTGCGCGGCTAGGGTTGAGTGTCATTAAACACTAAATAGACGTCAAATGTTAGATGGGGGCAATACCCTGTATTACAAATCATACAGCCCCGGTAAACCGAGGATGCGGCTCAGTTCTTCCAGCGCCGTGTGGACTTCAATCGCCAATGCAGGATCGGCCAGATCGGCCGGTTCCAGCCGGTCGCGGTAATGCTTCTCTACCCACGCCACCAGCGTGTGGTACAGCGCTTCCGTCATCACTACGCCCTGATGCATGGCAGCCGCTTCGGCATCTGTCAGCGCCACGCGCAGACGCAGGCAGGCAGGCCCGCCGCCATTGCGCATGGACTGGCGCAGATCGAAGTGGATCAGTTCATCGACGGCGTCGCCGCTAGCCACCAGCTCTTGCAGATAGGCTGCCACGGCGGCGTTTTCCTGACATTCGTGCGGGATCACCAGCGCCATCTTGCCGTTGTCCTTGCTCAGCAACTGGCTGTTGAACAGATAGCTGGCCACAGCGTCTGCCACCGACACCTGCGCCGTATCGACGCGGATGGCATTGAGCTTGGCGCCCACGCCATCCATGGCCTGACGCAGCTGCTCCAGACTATTGGCGGTATCGGCAAAAGCCTGCTCGTGATAGAACAGCACATTGGCATTACCGACAGCGATCACGTCGTTATGGAACACGCCCTGATCGATCACCTCGGGATTCTGCTGGACATACACGGTACGGCCGGCAGACAGACCATGCAGACGGGCCACCGCCTGCGACGCTTCCAGCGTCTGGCGGGCCGGATATTTTTGCGGTGCAGGCACGGCTACATCGAACTCCGAACGGCCGTACACGAACAGCTCCACTGCGGAATCGCCATGTGCACTGCACAAGCGCGTGTGATTGGCCGCGCCTTCATCGCCGAATGCTGGCGTGCCGGGCAAGGCATCATGGACGGCAAAATGCTGCTCGTCCTTGAAAATGGCGCGCAGCGCGCGGGCCGACTGGCTGTGCTCATGGGCGCGGTGCAGCTTGTTATTCAGATTGGCCGGCGTGAAATGGGTGCGGCCATCGGCCGTATCGGCCGACGGGCTGACAGTAGCGGCATTCGCCGTCCACATGGGCGACGCAGAATAGGCGCAGGCCAGCAGCACCGGTGCTTCCTTAGCAGCGCGCGCCAGCACCTCGGCATCGCTGCCGCTAAAGCCGACACTGCGCAGCAAGCGGAAATTCGGCCGGTCCTGCGGCGGCAGCAGCGCCTGAGCAAAACCGCGCTGAGCCAGCGCACGCATCTTGGCCAGTCCCTGCAGAGCAGCCAGCTTGGGGTTGGAGGCGCTCTTGACGTTGTTAAACGATGCCACGTTACCGAACGACAGACCGGCGTAGTTATGCGATGGACCTACCAGACCGTCAAAGTTGAATTCGCGTGCGCTCATGCCAGCTCCTTAGAAGTGCATGCCGGGCGACAGCTTGGCCGGCATTTCCAGTACATTGTTTTCGATCGAGGCGACCGGATAGGCGCAGTAGTCGGCGGCGTAATAGGCGCTCGGCCTATGGTTGCCCGATTTGCCCACGCCGCCGAACGGCGCGCTGCTGGCTGCGCCCGTGGTCGGACGGTTCCAGTTGACGATGCCGGCGCGGGCGCGTACCTGGAAAGTCTTCCACAGTTGTTCGTCGTTCGAGATCAGCGCTGCCGCCAGACCGAATTCGGTGGCGTTGGCAGCCTTCATGGCGGCGTCGAAATCGGCCACGCGGATCACCTGCAGCAACGGGCCAAACCATTCTTCGTCAGGAATGCCCTGCGCGTTGGTGACATCGACGATACCGGCCGAAACAAAGCCCGTGTTCTCGTCCAGCTGGCGCATTTCCAGCAGGCTCTTGCCGCCCTTGGCGATCATGTCAGCCTGCGCCTGCACCAGACGCTTGGCTACTGCGGCCGACACCACCGGGCCCATGAACGGCGCCGGTTCCGCTGCCGAAGCGCCGATGGTCAGACGGCTGGCCACATCAACCAGACGGGCCACGATGGCATCGCCTTCCGCACCGTCACGCACGATCAGGCGACGGGCGCAGGTGCAGCGCTGGCCGGCCGAAATAAAGGCCGACGAAATCGCCATGAACACGGCCGCGTCGATGTCCTTCACATCCCACACCACCAGCGGATTATTACCGCCCATTTCCAGCGCCAGCATCTTGCCCGGCTGGCCACCGAACTGCTTGTGCAGCGCGCTGCCGGTCTGGCAGCTGCCGGTGAACAGCACACCGTCCAGATGCGCATTCTGGCCCAGCGCCACCCCCGTATCGCGCGCACCATTGACCAGATTAATCACGCCTTTCGGCACGCCAGCCTGCTCCCACAGCTGCACGGTTTTCACGGCAGTGCGGGGCGCATATTCGCTAGGCTTGAACACCACCGTGTTACCGGCGATCAGCGCTGGCACGATGTGACCATTGGGCAGGTGGCCGGGGAAGTTGTACGGGCCGAACACGCCGAACACGCCGTGCGGACGGTGACGCAGCACGGCTTCGCCATCGGCCACCTTGGCGTGGGATTCACCGGTACGGGCGCCATACGACTGTACCGAGATATCGATCTTGTTGGCCATGGTGGTCACTTCGGTGCGGGCTTCCCACATCGGCTTGCCCACTTCCTCGGCGATCAGCAGCGCCAGCGCTTCGGCTTCCTGCTTGAGCAGGTCGCGGAAACGGCTGCACACGGCAATGCGCTGTTCCAGCGGCGTCAGCGCCCATGCTTCGAAAGCGGCGCGCGCAGCGGCGCAAGCCTGCTCCACATCCTGTGCAGTCGATGCTCGGCTGGCCCAGGTCTGCTTGCCATTCGATGGATCGATGGTGACCAGTTCGGCACCGCTACCGGCGCTCCAGACGCCGTTGATGAAATTACTCAGCACATTAGACATGGGGGTTCTTCCTCGGATTGAGTGTCAAGGTACGCACGCTATCGCCGGGTTGGCAATGCAACGCTTTCTGTTCGTCTTCCGGCAGCGCGATCGCGCCGTTGACGGGTGCCGTTTGCGACAGGATCATGCGGAAGTCGCTCAGGTTGGTATTCGAGATCAGCATAGGATCGGTCTGCGGCGCGCAGGCGATTTCGCCCGCCATTACGGGGCCGATTTCAGCCAGCATGCTTTCGCGCATGGCGCGCAGTTCCGACACGCGCGCCTGCAGCACAGGGCCGGCATCGAAGATGTCCACATAGCCTTCGAAGTACAGGCCTTCCTGCTCCAGCAGGCGGCGCGCCGGCGCGGTAGAGGTGTGCACCTTGCCGATCACGTCCTGCGCATCCTGCGGCAGGTAATCGACGTACATGGGCTGGCGCGGCATCAGCTCGGCGATGAAGGACTTCTTGCCCACGGCCGTCAGCGCATCGACGTGATCGAACTCCATCTTGAAGAAATGGCGGCCCAGACCTTCGTAGAACGGCGAACGGCCACTCTCCTCCTGATAGCCGCGCATTTCCGCGATCAGCTTCTCGGTGAACAGGTGAGGGAACTGGGCGATGAACAGGAAGCGGCATTTGGACAGCAGCTTGCCGTTGTTACCGGTGCGGTAGTCGGGATGCAGGAACAGCGAGCACAGTTCCGTACTACCCGTCAGATCGTTCGACAGGTACAGGGTTTCCATGCGGGTGAACACATCGATCTCGCGGCTGGAATGCACCAGCGTGCCGATGCGGTAGTTATAGAACGGTTCCGTCAGACCCACCGCTCCCTTGATGGCGCACACCCCGGCGATGCGGCCGTTGTCGGTGTCCTCCATCACGAACATGTAGTCGCGCTTTTCCGGCGCAATGGTTTCCGCGAACGAGGCCACGGCCACGGCCAGCCGGTCGCTCATCATCTTCATGTCGGGCTTGAGGGTGGTCATGCCGCTGCCCACCTGCGTCGCCATGACATACAGGGCATCGAGATCGTTAGCGGTGATAGCGCGTACAACTAGCATAGGATTTCCACCTTAGATACGGACGCAGATCACGGTATCGCCTTCGGTCACGCGCAGGGCTTCCTGCACATCGGCCGACAGCGCCACATTGACTTGCGATTCCAGCGCCGCACAGTGAGTAATCACTGCACGGAATTGATGTTCGGCGGCAGCCGCCACGGCATAGCGCACTTGCGGCTCGCGGCCACGGTCGGGCGACTCGTCGGCCAGCGCCACGCGCCGCTGCAAGGCGCCGCTGAAGGTGCGCAGCGAATTTTTGTGCGCCTGCAGGATGGGCCCGCCGTCAAAGATATCGATGTAGTCGTCCGCTTCGAAGCCTTCTGCCGTCAGCAGATTGAAGGCCAGCTCGCCGGACGGATGGATCTGCCCCATGGCGGCCTGCGCATCACCGGGCAGCAGCGGCACGTACACGGGATAGTGCGGCATCAGCTCGACGATCAGCGTGCGGTTACGCGCACCGCCTATCACCCGCTCGGCATCGAGGAAGTCCATCTTGAAGAATTTGCGGCCCAGCGCATCCCAGAACGGCGAACCGCCCGTGCTATCGGTCACGCCGGCCAGCGGCACGAAGAAGCGGTCCGAGAAGCGGTGCGGCGCCAGCACGGCAAACATCAGCCGCGCACGCGACAGCAGCGCCGCTTCCGGCGTGCCGTGTTCGCGCTCGCCCACATAGAAACTCGACAGCTGCGAATAGCCGGTCAGCTCCGAGCACAGCGTCAGCGCATGCACGCTGTGGCTGATGTTGAGGTCACGCGATACCTGCTGGATCACGTCGTTACGGAAGGAGAAATAGGTGCCGTTGGAACCTGCTGCTGCGAAAATCGCTGCCGTCCCCACGATGCCCGGCTCGCCCGGCGCTTCCAGCACCAGCAGATAGGCTTCTTCGCTGGGGATATCGACATGGGCCGCAAACGAAGCGATGGAACGCTCCACCATGGCGACGATTTTCTCGCGCGTCTTCGGCAAGGTGTGCACACCCGGCATGCTCACCGCCGCCAGCGCTTCGAGGGCAGCAATATCCGTCAGCTCGACCGGACGAACTACATACATGTGGACTCCTTCGTGCGGTGCACAGTGCAATATGAATTAGCCCGGCAACGTAACGCCGGGCTTAAATGAAAGACGGCGGAACCAGTCCGCCGTTGCTACATGCTGCCTATCAGGCGGCTGCTTTGATCATCTGATCGAGCGACAGGCGCAGGATGCGGTCGGCTTCGGCGATCTGCTCGTCGCTGACGATCAGGGCCGGGGCCAGACGCAGCACGTCCATGCCGGCGATCAGCACCATCAGGCCATTGCCTTCGGCAGCGCGCTGGATGTCTTTCGAGCGGCCTTTCCAGCCATCCGTCACCACCAGACCCAGCAGCAGACCGGCACCGCGTACTTGCGCGAACACTTGCGAGTAGTCCGCCACCAGTTTCTCCATGGCCGCGCGCAGCTTGGCGCTGGCTTCTTTTACGCGGGCCAGGAAGGCTGGCTGGTTAATGGTATCGAGCACGGTCAGCGCCACGCTGGTAGCCAGCGGGTTGCCGCCGTAGGTGGTGCCGTGGGTGCCCACGCTCAGCGCCTGCGCCAGTTCATTGGTGGTCAGCATGGCGCCGATAGGATAGCCATTGCCCAGCGCCTTGGCCGAGGTCAGGATGTCCGGGGTGATGCCGTAGGTCATGTAGTGGTACAGATCACCGGTACGGCCCATGCCGCACTGCACTTCGTCGAAGATCAGCAATGCGCCCGTCTTGTTGCACAGCTCGCGCAGTTCTTTCAGGAAGGCCGGATCAGCCGGCATCACGCCGCCTTCGCCCTGCAGCGGCTCGACCACCACGGCGCAGACGTCATCGCCAATGGCAGCGCGGGCGCTGTCGATATCGTTGAACACGATGTGGTCGATCGATGGCGGCAGCGGCTCGAAACCTTCGGTGTATTTAGGCTGGCCGCCAACGGACACGGTGAACAGAGTACGGCCGTGGAACGACTGCAGGCAGGACACGATGCGCGATTTGTGCGGGCCGAACTTGGTATGGGCGTATTTACGGGCCAGCTTGAAAGCGGCTTCGTTGGCTTCGGCGCCGGAGTTGCAGAAGAATACGCGATCAGCAAACGTCGCTTCCGTCAGGGCCTTGGCCAGACGCAGCACGGGCTCGTTGGTGTAGCCATTGCCCAGATGCCACAGGGTATTGGCCTGACGGGTCAGGGTATCCACCACAGCAGGGTGGCAGTGGCCCAGCGCAGCGACGGCGATGCCGGAGGTGAAATCCAGATAGTGCTTGCCATTCTGATCCCACAGATCCAGACCAGCACCTCGCACTGGCACCATCGCGGCTGGTGCATAAGTCGGCACCAGAACTTCGTCAAAAGTCTGACGCGTTACAGGACGGTTGGCGATGGTTGAATCTAGCTTGGCGTTCATGGCAATCCCTATCAATGTTGGGTCAGTGCGGCACAGCACCGCGTGGACCCATTATAAAAAGCGGAATGCTAAAACTCTTTTCTAATGGCGACAAGGATTTTCACTTTTGCCCGCGCGAATAAACTTGCCAGAAAGACCAGCAAGCAGGCGCGCTAGGCCGGCGGTGCCAGCTTGCGCTGGCGCTCCTCGCGCGGGGTATTGCCGAACAGGGCGCCAAACGCGGTGGAGAAGTGCGAACCGGAGGAAAAACCGCACATCAGCCCTACCTGCACGATGGAATGATTAGTTTCCAGCAGCAACTGACGGGCGCGCTGCAAACGCAGCTCCAGATAGTAGCGCGACGGCAGGCTGCCCAGATACTGCTTGAACAGGCGCTCCAGCTGCCGGCGCGACAGCCCCACCAGATTGGCAATATCATCCGTCGAGAGGGGCTCTTCCAGATTGGTTTCCATCAGCGTCACTGCCTCGGACAGCCGCGGCTGCAAGGCGCCGAAGCGGGCCTGCAGGGCCACGCGCTGGCGCTCGTCATGGCCGCGCACCCGTTCCACGCACAGGCTTTCCTTGATATTGGCCTGCACGGTAGCGCCGAACAGAGCTTCGACCAGGGTCAGCGAAAAGTCGATACTGGCAGCCCCGCCGCAGCAACTGAAATGGCGCCCGTCCAGCGCAAACAGATTCGGTGTGAGCACGGCGCGCTCGCTAAAGCTCTCCGTTTCCGCATACAGCGACCATGGCAGGGCAATGCGTACACCGGCCATGGCGCCAGCCGCCGCCAGCCACAGCACGCCCGCGCCCACACCACCCCAGTAGTCGGCCGAACGGCAGCGCTCGATCACGGCACGGATCAGCTCCGGCGCCAGCGGCGCCTGCTGTTCGTCGGCCACCAGCAGGGCGATATGCCAGCCCGGCTGGGCCAGCACCACCTGGGTGGGCGACATGGTTTCCAGATGCAGCACATCGCGCCCCAGCGCGGCAGCGGCAAGGCGCAGCGGCTGCACCAGTCCGGCCCAGCTGATGGCGTCCGCCTCCCCTGCATTCACCAGCAGTATGCGCAGGGGGCGCTGTTGCGCCAGAGGGGCGAGAGCTTCGAACGACATGGGCCGCCAGTTTACTCCGGTGCCAGCGCAGCGGCAGGACGTTCGGTGCTCCACTGGCTGACGATCATGCCGGAGATTAGCAAGCCGGCCCCCAGCAGGCCATTCCACGCCAGCGTTTCGCCGAGCCAGAAATAGGCAAAGATGGCAGCGCAGCCCGGTTCGAAGGCATAGATCACAGCTGCTTCGTTGGCGCTGCTGTGGCTCTGGCCCCAGGTCTGCAGCGAGATGATCGCCGCCGTCGCCACCACGCCCAGATACAGCAGATTCCAGCCATAGGTCTGCAGGCCGGTGCTGATGTAGGCTATATAGTTCGGCAATTCTTCGGCGCGCTCGGCACTACCCAGCGGCACTTCGCGCAGCAGCAGCCAGATGGCCGCGCACAGGGCCACGGTAACGATCTGCGCCGCCGTCAGCGTCATCAGGCGCTCGACCTTGCGGGTGGTGGTTTCCATCAGCTTGACGTAGATGCCGAAGAACAGCGCGCACAGCATGGCCAGCGTGTCGCCCCGGCCCCACGTAAAGCTGCCTTCCCAGCACAGCGCAAACAGACCGGCCAGCGCCAGCACCAGTGCCAGCATGATGCGACGCTCCAGCTTCGCCCCCATCAGCACGCCCAGCAGGGGCGGCACCATCACATTCAGGCCGGTGACAAAAGCATTGCGGTTGGAACTGGTCAGCGCCAGCCCTTCGATCTGGAATACGTAGCACAGAAACAACACCATCCCCGCCAGCGCCCCCCAGCCGAGGTCGCGCAAGCGGGCGCGCCACAGAAATGGCGCCAGCAGCAAGCTGGCCAAGGCAAAGCGGCACAGCACGATCCAGCTGGCCGACAGATAACCGGTCATGTCCTTCATTGCAGGGAAAGTCGTGCCCCAGACCAGGGTAACGATGAGTAAAGCGCTAATGCCTCGCAGGTGTTGTGACATCTCTGGCAATCCAAATGAACGGAGCCAACATTGTACGCTGCAGCGTTTCAGTTGGCGATGCGGCTATAATCATGGCCTATGGGTGAACGATTCTTGAAGAGCATCCGGCTGCTGGCCGAATGTATGCAGGGCTATGAGCGCCTCTCTGGCTGTTATGTACGCCAGAGTGGTCTCACACATGCCCAGTTCGACATCATCGCCACACTGGGCAACACCGCCGGCATGTCCTACAAGGACCTCGGAGAAAAGACGCTGATTACCAAGGGCACGCTGACGGGAGTGATAGAACGGCTGGAACAGAAAGGACTGGTGGAGCGCCAGCGCAGCGATTGCGACAAGCGTTCCTTCTTCGTGCGCCTGACGGCAGAAGGCGAGCGCACTTTTGCCTGCGCCTTCCCGCAGGTGGTGCAGCAAAGCGGCAAAGCTTTTGCCCACTACAGCGAGGAAGAGTTCCGCGCCCTCGAAGCCAGTCTGAGCATGCTCAAGGCCGCCATCACGACCAGTTTGCAGGAATGCCCGTCCACCCCTGACTCAACCAAGGAAAACTTTTGAAAACGACATTGATCGATGGCGTCAAGCCAGCCAAATTCGACAAACACATCATCGGCAACCTGCTGCTCAATCCGGCCACGGAAGACGAAGTGCGCATGGAAAAACTGCTGATCGGCATACGCAATGAAGACGGCGAAATCTACCGTCTGATCGGCGCGACCAAACCGAACAGCTTCATGAACGCAGTAGAAGAACTGGGCGAACTGGATCTGATCGATGAACTAAAAGACTACGACGACCCGCAGGATGGCTACGATGCCATCTTCAGCGAAGAGTAATTCCCTTCACGACTCTTCGCGTATCCCCAGCTCGGCGCGCCAGCTTTTCAGCAGCACGCCGCGCCGGACCGGATAGCGTTCTGCCAGCGTCTGCACGGCCAGTATGCGGTCGATGCGGAAATGCCGGTAGGCCGAACGCATCTCGCACCATGCGGCCAGCAGCCGTTTGCCCTCGAAAAATGCCAGCGCAAACGGCCACACCATGCGCTCGCTCGCGCGTCCCTGCTCGTCACAGTAAGACAGCTGCAGCCGCTGCTGGTAGCGGATCGCCTCGCGCACCGGCTGCACATGCACATCGCTGACGGCGCTGGCGTCGTCGCCTAGCGGCACCCACAGGCTGGTCTCGGCCATATCGTCGCGCAAATCCCGCGGCGTGGCGGCAGCGATGCGGGCCAGCGCACTCTGGGCCGCAGCCGCCAGCCCCGCATCGCCCTGCCGCCTGACCCAGCGCGCGCCCAGCACCAGCGCCTCGATTTCATCCACGCCGAACATCAGCGGCGGCAGAAAGCTGCCCGCCTTGAGCCGGTAGCCGATACCGGCCTCGCCTTCCAGCGGCGCGCCCAGCTCCCCCAGCGTCCTGATATCGCGATAGATGGTGCGCTCCGATACACCCAGCTGCTCGGCCAGCCGCGCTGCCGTTACCGGATGGCGGTAAGCACGCAAGGCATCCATCAGCAGAAACAATCGCCCACTGCGACTCATACAGACCCCGAATAAAAAATCCCCCGTTGAACTGCGCGCTCAGCGGGGGATCGTTGCAACCGTTAGCGCTTACACCACTGCGCCATCGGTCTCGTCTTTTTCCTTGACCGGCTTGATCAGGTCTTCACGCTTCACGCCCAGCCACATGGCCACGGCAGCTGCCACGAATACTGAAGAATAGATACCGAAGCAGATACCGATGGTCAGCGCCATGGCGAAGAAGTGCAGCGTCGGGCCGCCCAGGAACAGCATGGACAGCACCATCATCTGGGTACAGCCGTGGGTGATGATGGTACGCGAGATGGTCGAGGTGATCGCGTTATCGATCACTTCATGCACCGAAGCCTTGCGCTGCTTGCGGAAGTTCTCGCGGATCCGGTCGAAAATCACCACCGATTCATTCACCGAGTAACCGAGTACGGCCAGCACACCGGCCAGCACGGTCAGCGAGAATTCCCACTGGAAGAAGGCGAAGAAGCCCAGAATGATCACCACGTCGTGCAAGTTAGCGATAATCGCAGCCACCGCAAACTTCCACTCGAAGCGGATGGCCAGATAGATCATCACGCCCACTACCACGGCGGCCAGTGCTTTCAGGCCGTTCTCGGTCAGCTCGTCGCCCACCTGCGGACCGACGAACTCCACCTTCTGCAGCGATACCGCTTCGGCGCCGGCCGTGTCGGCGCAGCTCTGCTTGACCACGTGCTCGCCTTTGGCGGTGACCGTGTCGATGTCTTTCAGGCCGCCGCTTTCAGCTTTGCACAGCGCGTCGAACACCTGTGCCGAAGCGTCTTTCGGCGACACGTTCTTCACCACCGGCAGACGCAGCATCACGTCATGCGCCGTGCCGAAGCTGGTCGCTTCAGGCTGTTCGTAGCCTATCTTTTCCAGCGTGCCGCGTATCCGTTCCAGATTCGCGGCCTGCTGGTAGCGCAGTTCCATCACCGTACCGCCGGTGAACTCCACCGACAGGTGCAATCCCTTATGCAGCAGGAAGAACACGGCCGCGACGAAGGTCAACGCCGAAATGACGTTGAACACCAGCGCGTGGCGCATGAACGGGATGTCTTTTTTAATGCGGAAAAATTCCATGTTTGCAGCCCCTGTTTATTTCTGATCCGGTACCCAGACGGTACCGATAGCGATACTTTGCAGCTTTTTCTTGCGGCCGTACCACAGGTTGACCACACCGCGCGACACAAACACGGCGGAGAACATCGAGGTCAGAATACCCAGCGTGTGTACCACAGCGAAGCCGCGCACGGGACCGGAACCGAAGGCCCACAGTGCCAGACCAACGATCAGGGTGGTCACGTTGGAGTCGATAATGGTGGCCCAGGCGCGCTCGAAACCGGCAGCAATGGCTGCCTGCGGCGAAGCGCCGGAGCGCAGTTCTTCCCGCACCCGTTCGTTAATCAGCACGTTGGAGTCGATCGCCATACCTAGCGCCAGCGCAATCGCGGCCATGCCGGGCAGAGTAAGCGTGGCCTGCATCAGCGACAGCAGCGCCACCAGCAGCAGCAGGTTGACGCCCAGCGCCAGCACGCTGAAGAAGCCGAACATCATGTAGTAGACCAGCATGAACACGGCAATCGCAGCGAAACCGTAGATGGTGGAGTGCATACCTTTGGCGATGTTCTCCGCACCCAGCGCAGGGCCGATGGTACGTTCTTCGATCACTTCCATCGGTGCCGACAGCGCGCCGGAGCGCAGCAGCAGGGCCAGTTCGGCCGAGTTCTCGGCATTGCCCATACCGGTGATCTGGAAGCTGCTACCGAATTCGCTCTGGATGGTGGCCACCGACAGCACTTCCGGTTTGCCTTTTTCAAACAGCACGATGGCCATGCGCTTGCCCACGTTGTCGCGGGTCAGGTCGCGCATCTTGCGGCCACCGTCGCCATTCAGGGTGATGCTGACAGCAGCCTGCTGGTTCTGGTCGAAGCTGGCGACGGCGCTGGAGATGTAATCACCGGTGATGACTACGTCCTTGCTCAGCACCACAGGCACGTTACGGCCCACGGTGAACAGCTCGGAGTTGAACGGAATGGCCGACGACAGTTCGGTGCCCGGCGTGATCGAGTTATCCGTCATGCGTACTTCCAGCGTGGCGGTACGGCCGATCACGGCACGGGCGCGGGCCACGTCCTGCACGCCCGGCAGCTGCACCACGATACGGTCAGGGCCTTGCTGCTGGATCACCGGCTCGGCCACGCCGAGTTCGTTCACACGCTTGGACAGGGTGGAGATATTCTGCTTCACGCCATCGTCTATGGTCTGCTTGAGGGCAGCCGGTTTCAGGCTCACCACGGTTTTCAGCGCATCGCCTTCGCCGCTGTCGACAAACGACAGGTCGCCCAGCTGGCTGGCCAGCACGTCCTTGGCTTTCTGGCGGGTGGCATCGTCGCGGAAGCGGATTTCGATGTTGTCACCGACGCGGTCGATACCGGCGTGGCGCACGTTCTTGTCGCGCAGCTGGCTGCGGGCCGCCGCCTGGATACCCTGCACGCGCTTGTTCAGCACAGCCTTGGTATCAACCTGCATCAGGAAGTGCACGCCGCCGCGCAGGTCCAGACCGAGGTACATCGGCAAGGCGTGCAGCGATTGCATCCATTTAGGCGTATCCGATTGCAGATTCAGCGCCACCAGATAGGTCGGGTCGCTAGGATCGGCATTCAGGCCTTTTTCCAGCACGGACTTGGCGCGGAACTGGACATCGGGGTCGGCAAAGCGGGCGCGCACGGAGGCGTAGGTGCCGCTGCCATCGAAGGCGATGCCGTTGTTGGCGATGTTGGCCGCTTTCAGCACATCGTCCACTTTGGCCACCATATCGGCCGTCATCTTGACGGTGGATTTACCACTCGTCACTTGAACCGCAGGCGACTGGCCGAAGTAGTTGGGCGCGGTGAACAGTGCGCCCAGCAGCACAGCCGCAAGGATCAGTATGTATTTCCAGAGAGGATAGCGATTCATAATTTCAACGTTGTAGTGTGGCGTTGGATGCAACACGGCCCGCGTCACAGCGGGCCGTAGCAATTACAGCGTTTTCAGCGTGCCCTTAGGCAGCAGCATGGTGACGGAGTTTTTCTGCACCACCAGTTCGGTGCCGTTCGATACTTCCAGCGTCACGTACAGATCGGTCACTTTGACCACTTTGCCCAGCACGCCGCCAGCGGTGACGACTTCGTCGCCCTTGGCCAGCGCGTCCATCATGGCTTTCTGTTCTTTCATGCGCTTTTGCTGAGGACGGATCATCAGGAAATACATCGCAACGAACATCAGGATCAGCGGCAGGAAGCTACCGATGTTGCCACCCAGGCCGAGTGCGTCGAGCGGGGAAGCGGATTGGGCGTATGCGTTAGAAATGAACACAGGTGACTCCGATAATAGTTAAAAAAATAGCGCTGTATTCTAGCACTGGCCGGAAGGCGCTAGGACTTCTGGCCATATGGGAGGGATAAATCTTTTTACAAGACGCATCCGCAAATTAGTTGTTGTTTAAACACCACGCGCGCGGTCGGCATGGAATTGCAGCGTCCATGCGTGGAAACGGTCCTCGTCCAGTGCATCGCGCATCTGGCGCATGATGTCGAGGTAGTAGTGCAGGTTGTGGATGGTGTTCAGGCGGGCGCCCAGTATCTCCTGGGTGCGGTTCAGGTGGTGCAGATAGGCGCGCGAGAAGTTACGGCAGGCGTAGCAGGTGCAGCTGGCGTCCAGCGGTTCCTTGTCATCCTTGTAACGGGCATTCTTGATTTTGATGTCGCCAAAGCGGGTGAAGATCCAGCCGTTACGGGCATTCCGGGTCGGCATCACGCAGTCGAACATGTCCACCCCGTTGGAAACGCCGGCCACCAGATCTTCCGGCGTCCCCACCCCCATCAGGTAGTGCGGCTTGTTGGGCGGCAGTTTCGGGCCGACGTGAGCCAGTATGCGCATCATGTCTTCTTTCGGCTCGCCCACCGACAGACCGCCGATAGCCAGACCGGGGAAGTCGATCTTTTCCAGACCTTCCAGCGATTCGTCGCGCAGCATTTCGAACATGCCGCCCTGGACGATGCCGAACAGCGCGTTCGGATTCTCGCCACGGTGGAATTCGTCGTAGGAACGCTGGGCCCAGCGCAGCGACATGCGCATCGACTTGGCCGCTTCATCGAGGGTGGCCGGACGCTCGCCTATCTTGTACGGCGTGCATTCGTCGAACTGCATGACGATGTCGGAATTCAGCACGCGCTGGATTTGCATGGAAATCTCGGGCGAGAGGAACAGCTTGTCGCCATTGATAGGCGAATTGAAGTGCACGCCCTCTTCCGTGATCTTGCGCATGGCGCCCAGCGAGAACACCTGGAAACCGCCCGAGTCGGTGAGTATCGGCTTGTCCCAGCCCATGAAGTCGTGCAGGCCGCCAAACTTGGCCATCACATCATTGCCGGGGCGCAGCCACAGGTGGAAGGTATTGCCGAGGATGATCTGGGCGTTGATTTCCTTCAGTTCCAGCGGCGACATGGCTTTGACCGAGCCATAAGTGCCCACTGGCATGAAAATCGGCGTCTGCACGACACCATGGTTGAGTTTCAGCGTGCCGCGGCGGGCCTTGGTCAGACCGCTGCTATCGGTCTTGAGTAATTTAAATTCCAGCATGGTTATCCTTTATTTGCACGCGCTTGGGTGGTCAGCAGCATGGCGTCGCCATAGCTGAAGAAGCGGTATTCATTAGCGATCGCATGGGCATAGGCCTGGCGGATCGGTTCAAAACCGGCGAAGGCCGACACCAGCATCAGCAGGGTCGATTTCGGCAGGTGGAAGTTGGTGATCAGGCGGGTGACGGTCTTGAATGCGTAACCGGGCGTGATGAACAGGGCCGTATCGGCGCTGCCTGCTTCCAGCTGGCCGCTTTGCGAAGCCGATTCCAGCGCGCGCAGGCTGGTGGTGCCCACCGCTACCACATCGCGCCCTGCGGCGCGGGCGGCGCGCACGGCGTCCACGGTTTCCTGCGGCATGGTGTACCACTCGGTATGCATCTTGTGCTCGGACAGCACTTCGTTGCGCACCGGCTGGAACGTACCGGCGCCCACATGCAGGGTAACGAAGGCAAAGTTCACGCCTTTGGCTTTCAGGGTTGCCAGCAGCTTTTCGTCAAAGTGCAGACCGGCGGTCGGTGCAGCCACCGCACCGGGTACCTTGTTGAACACGGTCTGGTAGCGGTTTTCATCGAAGCTATCGGCCGCGTGCTCGATGTAGGGCGGCAGCGGCAGACGGCCATAGGCTTCGATCAGCTCGAATACATCGCCATCGAAATGCAGCGTGAAGAACTCGCCGGCACGCTCGCCCACCGTCACAGTGAAAGCGTCGGCCAGCCGGATTTTCACGCCGGGGCCGGGCGACTTCGAGGCTTTCACCTGCGCCAGCACTGTACGCGAATCCAGCACGCGCTCGACCAGCGCTTCGATCTTGCCGCCGCTTTCCTTGACACCGTAGAAGCGCGCTTTCAGCACACGGGTATCATTCATCACCAGCAGATCGCCCGGCTGCAGCAGATCGACGATATCGGCAAACTGGCGATCAATGATCTGTTCGCCATCGAGATGCAGCAGGCGCGAAGCACTGCGATCAGGCAGGGGGAATTGCGCAATACGCTCTTGCGGCAAGTTAAAATCGAAATCGGAAAGCGTGTACATATACGAACTTCTGGAAACTGTTGACGAAAATACGGGTAGGCCCAAAACCGGTGCTAGCCTTACAATACTGGCGGCCAACCCTCTATTTTACGCTAGCGCCCGAAAATTGCTCGAATATGCCTGTTGCAAGCCCCAAACCTAGTCCCGGCGCCGCCGCCAAAGGCGCGCGCAAAAACGTCAGCCCGCAGGCCAGACTGGCCAAGCTGGGCCTGCACACGGACATGGATCTGGTGCTGCATCTGCCCATGCGCTACGAGGACGAAACGCAGGTTGTCAGCATAGAAGAAGCCTGTCTGCATGGCGGCCAGACTTCGCAGGTGGAAGGGGTGGTGGTCAAGAACGAGATCGCCTACAAGCCGCGCCGCCAGCTGCTCGTGCATATCGCTGACGCCACGGGCGATTTGCAGCTGCGCTTCATGAACTTCTACGGCAGTCAGGTGAAGCAGCTGGCCGAAGGCACGCGCGTGCGCGCCCGCGGCGAACTCAAACATGGCTTTTTCGGCGCCGAGATGGTGCACCCTGCCTACAAGGTGATCAACGAAGGCGCACCGCTGCCGACTTCGCTCACGCCCGTCTATCCGGCAGGCGAGGGCCTGTCCCAGCCCATACTGCGGCGCGCCATCGGCGACGCCATGAAACGCATAGACTGGAGCGACACCCTGCCCGCTCAGCTACGCCAGCGCATGCAGCTGAGCGATTTCGAGCCGGCCGTGAAGCTGCTGCACTACCCGCCCCAGCAGGTGGACGAGCACGCGCTGGCCGACCGCTCCCATCCCGCCTGGACGCGCATGAAGTTCGACGAACTGCTGGCCCAGCAGCTGTCGCTCAAACGCGCCCAGCGTGCGCGCCGTGCCAAGGGCGCAGCAGCGCTGACGGTGACGGGCGACCTGTCGGCCCGCTTCGAAGCTGCGCTGCCGTTCAAACTGACACGCGCCCAGCAGCGCGTGCTGGGCGAAATCCGCCACGACCTGCGCCATCCCTACCCCATGCAGCGCCTGCTGCAGGGCGATGTAGGCAGCGGCAAGACCGTGGTGTCGGCACTGGCTGCGGCACAGGCCATCGATAGCGGTTTTCAGGCGGCGCTGATGGCGCCGACGGAGATACTGGCCGACCAGCACTTCCGCAAGATCGCTGCGTGGATGGAACCGCTGGGCGTGAAAGTGGCGTGGCTGACGGGCAGCCTGAAGAAAAAGGACAAGCTGGCCGCGTATGCGCTGATCGAATCGGGCGAAGCCCAGCTGGTGATCGGCACCCATGCGCTGATCCAGGACGCCGTCAACTTCGCCAATCTGGGGCTGGTCATCGTCGACGAACAGCACCGCTTCGGCGTGGGCCAGCGCCTTACCCTGCGCAACAAAGGGCAGGAAGGCGCCATCCCGCACCAGCTGATGATGTCGGCCACGCCGATCCCGCGCACGCTGGCCATGACTTATTACGCCGATCTGGAAGTGTCCGTCATCGACGAACTGCCGCCGGGCCGCAGCCCCATCGTCACCCGCGTGATCGACCAGAACCGCCGCGACGAAGTGATAGAACGGGTGCACGCAGCGGCGCTGGAAGGCCGGCAGATCTACTGGGTCTGCCCGCTGATCGAAGAATCGGAAGCGCTGCAGCTGCAGACCGCCACCGATACCCACGCCCTGCTGGCCGAAGCCCTGCCCGATCTGAACGTGGGGCTGGTGCATGGCCGCATGAAGCCGCTAGAGAAGCAGCAGGTGATGGATGCCTTCAGCGCCAACCAGATGCAGGTGCTGGTGGCCACCACCGTGATCGAAGTGGGCGTGGACGTGCCGAATGCGTCGCTGATGGTGATCGAGCATGCCGAGCGTTTCGGCCTGTCGCAGCTGCACCAGTTGCGCGGGCGGGTGGGACGGGGTTCGGCTGCCAGCGTCTGCCTGCTGCTGTATCAGAGCCCGCTGGGTGGCGTCGCCAGGCAGCGCCTGATGACGATGCGCGAAACCACCGACGGCTTCGAGATTGCGCGGCGCGATCTGGAAATCCGCGGCCCCGGTGAATTCCTCGGCGCGCGCCAGTCGGGTCAGGCCATGCTGCGCTTTGCCGACTTGGAAACGGATGGCTGGCTGGTGGATCAGGCGCGCGACGTGGCGCACGATCTGCTGCACGCCAACACGCCTGAAAAAGCCGCCACGGTGGAAGCCCATCTGGCCCGCTGGCTAGGCGGGCGCGAAGAGTTCCTTAAAGTTTAGGGCTTACTTGTAGATACCGCAGCCGACGATCAGGTCGTCGTATTTTTCCACATAGGTGGACTTGGCCTCGACCACCGAAGTAACCGGATTCGGCCACTGGTAGTTAATCCAGCCGCTGCCCTTGTTCTTGGCTACCTCGATAAACTCCTTGATCATCAGGGTGCCATTGGCATCGCGCAGCTGCATCAGGTCTTTGCCTATCAGCTTGGGATTGGCCCCATGCGCCAAATTGAAGCCCTTCATGTCGTACACCATGATGTACAGATCACGGTCGCGGAACTGGCCTTTGGGATCGTTAAATGCGGCGAAGGCCTTGTCGCGGCCATTCGCCTTCAGATAGTCCACCGCCTTGCGCACCATGGCCGTCGCCTGATCGGCCGTACCACGCTCCTGCGCCTGCGCACCACCATGCAGTCCCAGCGCCAGCAAAACCAGCGCCATCAGCTTGAATAACTTTGCCATGATGTCTCCTTTGTTTTTGCGACATGAACCCGCCGTCACGCCACGTTTATGGAAACCTCAGACTAGCACTAATCCGCCAACTGTTCACTTAACTGTGGCGAAACTGCCAAAGCAGTGACTATCAAAAACACATGTAGAAGCGGTTGGCCAGATCGAGCAGAAAGGAGGGCTGCAGATACGCCATGAACACCAGCGCCAGCACGGCCACGCCGGCCGCGCGCAGCAGCCATAGGCGTAGCATCATGCCGCCTTGAGCGCATCGCGCTGCAAGGTACGTTCGTTAATCGGCAGGTTGATCAGGCCAGCCATCACGCCGAGCGCAATCGCGATGCCCCAGACGATGTCATAGCTGCCCTGACGTGCAAACAGATAGCCACCGAGCCAGACGCCGAGGAAGCTGCCCACCTGATGGGAGAAGAACACCACGCCGGCCAGCATGGACATGTGCTTCACCCCGAAGATACCGGCGATGATGCCGTTAGTGAGCGGCACCGTGGACAGCCAGATCAGCCCCATCGCCGCCGAGAAGATATACACCGAGTAGGGCGACAGAGGCGCCAGCAGGAACAGGCTGATCACCACGGAACGGGTCAGATAGATGGACGACAGCAGGTAGCGCTTGGGCAGACGGCCACCGAGCTTGCCCGCATAGTAGGAACCGATAATATTGGTCAGCCCGATCAGCGCCAGCGCCATCACGGCCACGCTAGGGTCCATGATGCCTTTGTCTTTCAGGTAGGCCGGCAAGTGCGCGCCGATGAACACTACCTGAAAACCGCAGACGAAATAGCCCATCATCAGGAACAGGAAAGAGCGGTTGCCGAAGGCCTCGCCCAGCGCTTCGCGTACGCTCTGCTGCGGGCCGTGGTGATGGGTCACGCGCGGTTCGCGCAGGAAGAAAGCCATAGGCACCATGGCCAGCACCACCAGTCCCGCCAGCAGGAAGAAGGCTTGCTGCCAGCCTGCGGCAGAAATCAGTTGCTGCTCGACGGGCATCATCATGAACTGGCCGAACGAGCTGGCCGCACCGGAAATACCGAAAGCCCATGAACGCTTTTCCACCGGCGCGACGCGGCCGATGATGCCGCTCACGGCACCAAAGGCGGTACAGGCCAGACCGAAGCCGATCAGCACACCGGAACCGGCCACGAACAGGGTGGCATCCTGCACCAGCGCCATCCACAGCAGGCCCGCCATATAACTGATTGCGCCGGTAATCACCACACGCATAGTACCGAAACGGTCCGCCGCCATGCCGGCGAAGGGGCCGAACACGCCCCACATCAGATTCTGCAGCGCCAGCGCCAGCGAATAGGTTTCGCGCGTCCAGCCATTCGCCTGTGAAATGGGCTGCATCCAGAAGCCCAGACCGTGGCGCACGCCCATGGCCAGCGTCAGCACCACGCCAGTCGCTATTAACACTGTTTTCAGGGAGGGGGCGCGGTGATCTAGCGACATGATAGCTTTCCGATAAGTGACGGGAGGGCCTGCACAGCGCAGACCCTGAGCCGGACTCAGAATTCTACCTAGTTTGCGGAATCGGCGCTGTAGACCAGTCCGATCTGGCGGCGGATCTCGTCCAGCGTGCCCATGATGGCCAGCGTTTCGTCGTGCGACATCACCGGACTCTCGATCAGGCCGGCACGCAGGCAGCGCCCCACTTCCTGTGCTTCGTGGGTATAGCCATTGCCCGCAATCGGTAACTGCAAGGTACGTTCGCTGCGGCTGCTGCCATCCACCAGCACCACGCTCAGGGTGCTGGTGTTGTGGAAGCGGTCATGCAGGCGCACATAGCCCTTGCTGCCGGAAATAACCAGCTCGGTGGGGCTGCGCGAACGCAGGCTGCACGAGCAGGTCGAGACGCCGCCCTGCTCATGTTTGAGGGTGAATACGGTCTGCATATCCACCCCGCTCGCCGTCATTTCCGCCTGCGCCTGCACAGCCGCGACAGGGCCGAGGAAGTAGGCCGCCATCGACAGCGGATAGATGCCCAGATCGAGCAGCGCCCCGCCACCCAGCACAGGATTGAACACGCGATGCTCGGGGCCGAAATTGGCGGTGAAACCGAAATCGGCGCTGACATTGGCCGGCACGCCGATTTCGCCACTCTCGATAATACGTCTGGCTTCCACCATGGCAGGGATGAAGCGCGTCCACATCGCTTCCATCACGAACAGCTTTTTGCTGCGCGCCAGTGCAATCACTTCCTCCGCCTGACGGCGGTTCATGGTGAACGATTTTTCCACCAGCACGGCTTTGCCGCCATGCAGACATAGCAGCGCATTCTCGTGGTGCATGGGATGCGGCGTGGCGATGTAGATCACATCGACTTCGGGATCATCGGCCAGCGCCTGATAGCTGCCGTGCGCACGTTCAGCGCCGAACTCCTGCGCGAAAGGTGCAGCACTTTCCATGCTGCGCGAAGCCACCGCCACCAGTTTTGCGTCCGGCGTGATCTGCAGCGCGGCAGCAAAAGCCCTGGCTATCTTGCCGGTGCCGAGTATGCCCCAGCGGATAAAGGGAGTAGTGGCGCCTTGCGTCATGCTGTGCTCTTTCTGCCGCCGCTGCGGCGCTATTTAAGGAGGAGTTTCACTCTGGCGTTTGGGGCGGAACACGCTGGTGTCGCCATAGAAGCCGGCATCCTGCTGCGGCCACCAGCCCGGCACGCCCAGTGCCTGCATGGGCATGAAGTCCGCCGTGCTAAGGCCATGCTCGGCCAGCTCCTGCGTTACCCTGGCGTCTATCCAGTGGCGCCGTCCGCTGTGGTCCAGCGTGAAGAATTCGTCATCGGCCCACACCACGCGGGTATGTGCGGTAATGGCTTTGCGCGGCGCTACCAGCTTTTCCATCAGCGCGTGGCCGAACAGCCAGACTTGCGCATCCGGCCCGAAATGCGCGCGCATATCGAGGAAAGCCGTCTGCCACTGGTGCTCGCGCAAGGCCGTCACCAGCGCATGGCCGGCGGCGTTATCGCGCACTACCAGCAGGGCTGCGTTCTCGTCGAAGATGGTGGCGCCATCGCGTGCCGGCCCGCGCGACTTGCCCACGCCGTCACGTGCGATCTGCGCTGCCTGCAGGGCGTTCAGCTGCACTTTAATGCGGGGAAAAGTCAGCCACACCAGTCCATTGAAGAAGTCGTGCAGATTCTCGCGCGTCGGCACGCCGCCTGTGGCACCGATAAAAGCTTCGTAGGCAGTGCCGTCGGGCAGCGCTGCCTGCGGGACGAAATGGGTCGGCAGTCCCTGATGGTTACGCAGGCCCAGCGCAGCCGCCTGCTGGTTCAGCGTATCCATAAAGGGCACTTCGGCCGACAGGAAGCCAGCCGCCGTGCGGATCGAGTCATACCACGGACGCGACCAGTCGATTGCCGACTGCACGCTTTAAACCATTTTCCAGTTGATGGTTTCGCCGGCGTTGAGCGGCACCACCTGCTGGTCGGCCAGCGGCAGGGTTTGCGGCAGCGTCCACTGCTCGCGCTTGAGCGTGATAGTGCCGGTATTACGTGGCAGGCCGTAGAAGGCCGGGCCATTGAAGCTGGCAAACGCTTCCAGCTTGTCCAGCGCACCGGCACGCTCGAAGGCTTCCGCATACAGCTCCATGGCGTGCAGCGCAGTATAGCAACCGGCGCAGCCGCAGGCAGCTTCCTTGGCGCCCTGTGCGTGCGGCGCCGAGTCGGTGCCGAGGAAGAAGCGCTCGTCGCCACTGGTTGCCGCCGTCACCAGCGCCAGACGGTGTTCTTCGCGTTTCAGCACAGGCAGGCAGTAGTAGTGCGGACGGATACCGCCCTTGAAGATGTCGTTGCGGTTGTACAGCAGGTGGTGCGCGGTAATGGTCGCCGCAATCGGGCCTTCCGCTTCAGCCACATACTGGGCTGCGTGCTTGGTGGTGATGTGCTCGAACACGATGTTCAGCGCAGGGAAATCACGCCGCAGCGGGCGCATCACGCGCTCGATGAACACGGCCTCGCGGTCGAACAGGTCGATCTCGGGATCGGTCACTTCGCCGTGCACGAGGAAAGGCATGCCCACTTCCTGCATCACTTCCAGCGTCTTGTAGCAATTGGCCAGATCCGTCACGCCCGCGTCCGAATTGGTGGTGGCGCCAGCCGGATACAGCTTCACCGCGTGCACGATGCCGCTTTCCTGAGCGCGGCGGATTTCATCCGGCGCCGTGTTATTGGTCAGGTACAGCGTCATCAGCGGATCGAAGGCCATCCCTTCCGGCAGCGCGGCCAGAATCCGGCTGCGGTAAGCCTCGGCAGCAGCCGTGGTGGTGACCGGAGGTTTCAAATTTGGCATCACGATCGCGCGGCCAAACTGGCGCGCACTGTGCGGCAGCACGCTGGCCAGCGTAGCGCCGTCGCGCAGATGCAAATGCCAGTCGTCTGGACGGGTGATGGTGATGCTGTCTTGGGTAGTTTCGAGGTCGGACATATGGACGCGCTTTCAGGCTAACAGTGGCGAATTCCGCCATTTTACCCCTACCCGCCCCCTAACTGGCAGAGCGCAGCCCCGCTCAGTGCACTATCCGGGCCAGAAACTCGCGCGCACGCGCGGAGCGCGGCGCGGTGAAAAAGGCTTCCTTGCTACTGTCTTCCACGATCCGGCCCTGATCCATGAACAGCACCCGGTTGGCCACGCGCCGCGCAAAGCCCATTTCGTGGGTCACCACCAGCATGGTCATGCCGTCCTGCGCCAGTCCCACCATCACATCGAGCACCTCGTTGATCATCTCCGGATCGAGCGCCGATGTAGGTTCGTCGAACAGCATGGCGATCGGATCCATTGCCAGCGCTCTGGCGATGGCCACGCGCTGCTGCTGGCCGCCGGACAGCTGGCCGGGAAATTTATCCTGCTGGGCCAGCAGCCCCACCCGCTCCAGATAGTGCAGCCCGCGTGCCACGACTTCCTCGCGGGTACGCCCCAGCACCTTGATCTGCCCCAACGTCAGGTTGTCGCGCACGGACAAATGAGGAAACAGCTCGAAATTCTGGAACACCATGCCTATCCGCGCCCGCAGCGCCGACAGCTTGGTAGCCTTGTCATTGACCTTGACGCCGTCAACGCGGATTTCGCCCTGCTGTACCGGTTCCAGCCCGTTCACGGTCTTGATCAGAGTGGATTTGCCCGAGCCGGACGGCCCGCAGATCACCATCACATCGCCCTTCTCTACCCGTGCCGAGCAGTCCGTGAGTACCTGAAACTGGCCATACCACTTGCTGACGTTGTTAATTTCGATCATATTTGAGCTGCTTAAAAAAACCGCACCAGCGGCTGTGGATGCGGCGCTGCAAGCGCTTGACAGCACTTACGACCACAAGGATACTGCCAAACTTGCCAATAGTTTCATCAGCCGGACCATAAAATACCAGCTGCAGCCCGCGCCAGAACCTTTATGCGGCGGTCACCCCGCCCTCTGCGCAGGCACAGAGAGACACTACCACAGGGAACACACAACATGCAGAAACAAAGCCGACTGACCACTTACATCCTCGTGGGCCTAGCGCTCGGCATCTTTGCCGGCTACCTTGCCAACGTCAACATGGCCAAACCGGTGGAGTTTGCCGATTACATGGCGCTGATTACCACCCTGTTCCTGCGCCTGATTAAAATGATCATCGCCCCGCTGGTGTTCTCCACGCTGGTGTGCGGCATTGCGAAAATGGGCGATGCGTCGGAAGTGGGCCGTATCGGCCTGAAAACCCTGGGCTGGTTCTTCGTCGCTTCGGTGATGTCGCTCAGCCTCGGTCTGGTACTGGTGAACATCTTCCGTCCCGGCGACGCGCTGCTGGGCCATATGGCCGCCGCCACCGGCAAAGTCGATCTGGTGACCTCGGGCCTGACGCTGAAAGAATTCGTCACCCACCTCGTGCCAGCGTCTATCGTGGACGGCATGGCCAAGAACGAGATCCTGCAGATCGTGATCTTCTCGCTGTTCTTCGGTTCCGCCGCTGCTGCCGTGGGCGACAAGGCCAAAGTGATGATCGACGCGCTCGACGGCGTGGCCCACGTGATGCTGAAAGTAACCGGCTACGTGATGCAGTTCGCTCCGATCGCCGTATTCGCTGCCGTGTCGGGCGTAATCGCCAAAAACGGTCTGGGTGTGCTGTCCACCTACGGCGTGTTCATGGCCGAATTCTATTTCGGCATTGCCATGCTGTGGCTGCTGCTGGTCATCATCGGCTTCCTGTTCCTCAAAGGCCGCATCTTCTCGCTGCTGCGCGAACTGCGCAGCCCTACCCTGCTGGCCTTCTCCACCGCATCGAGCGAAGCAGCCTATCCGAAAACGCTGGAAGGTCTGGAGCGCTTCGGTGTGCGTAACCGTCTGGCCGCATTCGTACTGCCTATCGGCTACTCGTTCAACCTCGATGGCTCGATGATGTACTGCACCTTCGCCACCGTGTTCATCGCCCAGGCCTACGGCATCGAAATGTCGCTGGGCCAGCAGATGACCATGATGATGGTGCTGATGCTGACCTCCAAAGGCATGGCCGGTGTGCCGCGCGCTTCGCTGGTGGTAATCGCCGCGACGCTGGGCCAGTTCAATATTCCGGAAGCGGGCATGCTGCTGCTGCTCGGTATCGACCACTTCCTCGACATGGCCCGTTCCGCTACCAACGTGATCGGTAACGGCGTGGCTACCGCAGTGGTGGCCAAGTGGGAAGGCGAACTGGCGGCGCCGGGCGAAACCGATCTGGTACGCGCGCGCTAATCGCTAATCCGCACCAATAACAAAGGCCGCAAATGCGGCCTTTGTCGTTTCCGCCTTCAGAGCGTGTGCTTACGGCTGGCCAGCATAGGAGCGCACCAGTTCATGCAGGAAGGCGCGGCCTTCCATCAGCGATTGCACGCCGATGTACTCGTTCAGGCCATGGATATTACCCAGATCCGGCGTGAGGAATATCCCGCTGATGCCATAGGTGGGAATACCGGCGGCATTAAGGAACTGGCCGTCCGTTGCGCCCGATTGCAGAATAGGCAGCACAGGCACGCCGGGCCACATTTTCGCCGTCAGTTTTTCTACCGGCTCCATGATGGCGCGGGTCAGTTCCGGCGGCGCCGAATTCTCGCCGCGGATTTCCAGCGTCTCCACTTTCACTGCCGGATCGTTGATGGCTTTAACCAGCGCAAGGCGCACCTCTTCCTGCGACACCCCGGGGAAGATGCGGCAGTTGACGTTGGCACGGGCACGCTGCGGCAAGGCGTTAGTAGCATGGCCGGCGTCCAGCATAGTCGCCACGCAGGTGGTGTGCAGCATGGTGGCCCAGCTGATGTCGCGGCTATCGAGCAGCGCTACCGACCTGGCATCTTTCGGATTCTTCTCTACCGCCAGCATGGCCTTGGCTACATCGGGATGGCCTTCTGCTGCCTGTATCCTGGCCATGCCTTTCAGATAGCCACGGCTGCCGTCCGTGAGCTGGTTAGGGAAGCTGAAGGTTTCGATCTTTTTCAGCGCTCCGGCCAGCTGGTAGATGGCGTTGATCTTCTGCGGGCGCGAACTATGGCCGCCACGGTTGGTCACTTCGAGGCGGTAGTTCTGTGCCACTTTTTCGCCGGCCTGCACGGTCATCGAGACACGGCGGCCAGCGGCATTGAGTTCGCCGCCAGCGCCTTCATTCAGCGCGAAGCCTGCATCGATCAGTTCGCGGCGGTTCTTGGTCAGCCACTCGGCGCCGTTGAAGGCACCGGCAGTCTCTTCGCCGCAGGTCAGCGCCATTTTCAGCGTATGGTGCGGGACATAGCCTGCCGATTTGAAGCGCACCAGCGTGTCGGCCCAGATGGCCGCCTGCGCCTTGTCATCCACCACGCCACGGGCGAAGAATTTGCCGTCTTCCTCGATCAGCGTGAACGGGTCGCGGGTCCAGTCTTCGCGTTTGGCTTCCACCACGTCGATGTGCGCCAGCAGCAGGATAGCCTTGGCTTTCGGGTCGCTGCCCGGCAGCACGGCGACCAGACCACCTTCCTTCGGATGGGCCGGGTCGGCAAACAGATGCAAGTCCGCGTCAGGGAAGCCCGCCGTTTTCAGCCGCGCGGCGATGCGCTCCGCAGCCAGCGTGCAGCTGCCGGAGGACAGCGTGGTATTGGTTTCCACCAGCTCCTTGTAGAGCGCGCGGAACTGCTGCTCGCCCGGATCGGAACCGGCGCACGCGCTCTGCACGCAGGCCATCAGCAGACTAGCTGCTCCCAGCATCGAAAGGGACTTCTTCATCTTGGCATCCTTATTTTAGTGAGACTGCTTGTTCCACGTCGCTGACAGGCGAGGCGGGGCTTTCTTCGGCTGACGCCTGCTGGCGCTGCCACATCTGCGCATACAGGCCGTTGGCGGCGAGCAGGCTCTGATGGGTGCCGCGTTCGACGATGCGTCCGTGGTCTAGTACCAGTATCTGCTCGGCGTCGGCCACCGTGGACAGACGGTGCGCAATCACCATGGTGGTGCGGTTGCGGGCGATGTCCTTCAGCTGCTGCTGGATTGCCTGTTCGGCCTTGGAGTCCAGCGCCGAGGTGGCTTCATCGAAAATCAGGATAGCAGGATTTTTCAGCAAAGTGCGGGCAATCGCCACGCGCTGCTTCTCCCCGCCGGACAGCTTGAGGCCGCGCTCGCCCACCATGGTGGCGTAACCGTCGGGCAGGCTCTCGACGAAATCGTGGATGGAAGCGGCCCGCGCTGCGGCCACGATCTGCTCGCGCGTGGCCCCGGGCTTACCGTAAGCGATGTTGTATTCGATGGTGTCGTTGAACAGCACCGTATCCTGCGGCACGATGCCGATAGCGTGACGCAGCGAGTCCTGCGTGATGGCACGCAGATCCTGTCCGTCGATGGTGATGCTGCCCTGATTGACTTCATAGAAGCGGAACAGCAGGCGCGACAGCGTGGACTTGCCCGAGCCGCTATGTCCGACCACGGCGGTGGTGGTGCCGGCAGCGATAGTGAAATCCACCCCGAACAGGATCTGGCGTTTCGGATCGTAGCTGAATTCCACATGATTGAAGCGCACTTCGGCACCATGGGTCTGCAAGGCCTGCGCATCGGCTGCATCGGCCACTTCGCGGTTCTGCTCCAGCAGCGAGAACAGCTTCTCCATATCGGCCAGACTCTGCTTGATTTCGCGGTAGATCACGCCGAGGAAATTAAGCGGTATATACAGCTGGATCATGAAGGCATTCACCAGCACCAGATCACCGAGCGTCATCTTGCCGTCGATGACGCCTTGCGTGGCGCGCCACAGGATCAGCGTCACCGCCGTGGCGATAATCAGCGACTGGCCTGTATTCAGCAGCGACAGCGAGGTCTGCGATTTCACTGCCGCCGATTCGTAACGCTGCAGCCCTTCATCGTAGCGCTTCGCTTCATAGTCCTCGTTGCCGAAATACTTGACCGTTTCGTAATTGAGCAGCGAATCGATGGCCTTGGTATTGGCCTTGGAATCGAGATCGTTCATGGCGCGACGGAAGTGGGTGCGCCAGTCGGTAATAAAGATAGTAAACGATATATATGTGACCAGCGCGACCACGGTAATCAGGGTGAACCAGATATCGTAGTGCGTGACCAGATAGCCCAGCACCAGCGCTATCTCCACCAGCGTGGGCAGTATGTTAAACAGCGTGTAGGAAATCAGCGAGCCCACAGCGCGCGTGCCGCGTTCGATATCGCGCGTCATGCCGCCCGTCTGGCGGTTCAGGTGGAAACGCAGCGACAGCGCATGCAGATGGCGGAACACCTTGAGCGCAATGGTGCGCACAGCACGCTGGGTGACGCGAGCAAACAGGAACTCGCGCAGCTCGGTGAACAGGGTGGTAGAGACGCGCAGCACGCCATATGCCACCAGTGCGCCCAGCGGCAGCACCAGCAGCGCCTGCGGATGGCTGGGCGATACGCTCATCTGGTCGATCAGGCTCTTCATCACCACCGGCACGCCCACATTGGCCAGCTTGGCGCCCACCAGGCAGCCCAGCGCCAGCAGCACACGCCATTTGTACACCCACAGATAGGGCAGCAGAGTCTTGATGGTAGCCATATCGCTACGGGTAGCGGCAGTCGGGCTAGCGGACGAAGGAGCGGGCGAGGAATTAGAATAGCGGCGCATGGCGAAGGTCGGCGTTTTATGGTTCAATCCCGTTAATTGTAGCCCTTCAAGAGATTTTGCGATGACCACCCCAGAAAATACCCCAGCCGTTGCCGTTCAAACCATCAACCGCGGTCTGCCCGCCGGTAAGATGCCGGAACTGCGCATGATGCCCGCGCCCTCCGATGCCAACGTCTACGGCGACGTGTTCGGCGGCTGGATCATGGCGCAGGTCGACATTGCCGGCTCGCTGCCAGCTACCCGCCGCGCCAATGGCCGCGTTGCTACCATTTCGGTGAACTCCTTTGTGTTCAAAAATCCTGTGTTCGTGGGCGATCTGCTGTCCTTCTACGCCGACATCGTCCGCGTGGGGAACACCTCGATCACCGTCAACGTCGAGGTGTATGCCGAGCGCAACCGCCTGCAGGCCGACACCGTCAAGGTGACCGAAGCCACCCTGACCTATGTGGCCACCGATTCGGACCGCAAGCCGCGCAAAGTGCCGCCTATCGAAACCCTGCTGCACCCTTAAGCGCCATTCCACCCCGCCCTGCACCAGCATGGACAGTCCGCGCCGCCAGTTTCTGCTGACCGGCGCCCGTCTGGGCGCGCTGGCAGCGGGCTGCCTGACAGGCAATGCAAGTGCCATGCCTGCCAGCGCCAGCAACTACCCCTTCAGTCTCGGCGTGGCTTCCGGTTCGCCGCTGCCGAATGCCGTGGTGATCTGGACCCGTATCCTGCACGATCCCTTCAACGCTGCCGCCACGCCGCCGCTAGCCTATGTGGTGCGCTGGCAGATGGCCGAAGACGAGCAGTTCCGCCGCATCGTGGCCGAAGGCACGGCCAGCGCCGCACCGGCGCTGGCACACAGTGTCCACGTCGATGTCACGGGGCTGGCACCGGAGCGCTGGTACTGGTACCGCTTTATGCTGGGCGATGCCGTCAGCCCGGTGGGACGCACCCGCACGGCACCGGCGGCTGGCAGCATGCCCGCCCAACTCAAGCTGGCCGTAGCTTCCTGCCAACACTGGGAATTCGGCAGCTATGCGGCGCACCGCCATATCGCCGCCGCTGCGCCCGATCTGGTGGCCTTTCTCGGCGATTACATCTACGAGTGGGGACCTTACCAGCGCCAGCATCCGGCCAGCGCCGTGCGCAGCAACGAGAGTTTTACGCTGGCCGAGTACCGTGCCCGCTACGCCCAGTACAAAAGCGACGCCGACCTGCAGGCCGCCCATCTGGCCGCGCCCTGGATCGTCACATGGGATGACCACGAAGTCGCCAACGACTACGCCAACGACCGCGACGAGCGCCTCGCGCCCGACTTCATGGCACGCCGTGCCGCCGCCTATCAGGCCTTTTACGAGCACATGCCGCTGCGATTGCCACCGGCAGACTTTGCCAACCTGCGCATGTACCAGCGCTATGACTGGGGCCTGCTGGCGCGCTTCCACGTGCTCGACGATCGCCAGTATCGCGCCTACCAGCCTTGCACACCGGCTGGCCGTGGCGGTTCCAGCTCCGTGCTGGAACGGGCCTGCAAGGCCCTCAACGATCCGGCGCGCAGCATGCTGGGGCCGGAGCAGCAGCGCTGGCTGGAACAGGGGCTGGCCAGCTCCGACGCACGCTGGAACATCCTCGCCCAGCAAACGCTGATGGCGCCCAACAGTCAGGTGCCGCTGCTGCACGACGACGATGGCCGCTACTGGACCGATGGCTGGGATGGTTATCCGGCGGCGCGCCAGCGCCTGTTCGACGCCCTGCACAACAGCCGCGCCAGCAATCCGCTCATCCTCGGCGGCGACGTGCACAGCTTCTTTGCGGCGGAACTCAACCGCCTGCCCACGCGGCCACGCTCGCCCGCCAATCCCGTGATCGCCACCGAATTCGTCGGCACCTCGGTGACATCCTCCTCGCGTCCGCAAGCCCGCACCGAGCAGTACGTCAGCATGAACCACAGCCTGCGCTACGGCCGCAGCGACAAGCGCGGCTTCATGCTGCTGCACCTCACCCCGAGCGAGTGCAGCACGCTGTTCCTTGCACTGGACGACGTCCATCAGGCCGACAGCGCCATCCGCACCTGCGCCAGCTTCCTCGTCCAGAATGGCCGTCACGGCCTGATCCGCACCTAAGCAATGGGTAAAAAAAATCGCCTGACGAAGCAGGCGATTTTTAGGGCAGCGCGGCAGCTTAAGCAGCGGCTTTTTCGTCACGCAGCTGGCGCCGCAGGATTTTGCCCACGTTGGTCTTGGGCAGCTCGTCGCGGAATTCGATGTACTTGGGCTTTTTGTAGGCCGTCAGCTCATGCTTGCAGAAGTCCAGCAGCTGCTCCGCCGTCAGGGCCGGATCCTTGCGTACCACGAACAGCTTCACGGCTTCGCCCGAGTGCTTGTCCGGCACGCCGATACAGGCCACTTCCAGCACGCCCGGATGGGAAGCAATCACGCCTTCCACTTCGTTCGGATAGACGTTGAAGCCGGATACGATGATCATGTCCTTCTTGCGGTCGACGATGCGGGTGAAACCGCGTTCGTCCATCACGCCTACGTCGCCCGTCTTGAAGAAGCCATCGGCCGTCATCGACTTGGCCGTTTCGTCGGCACGGTTCCAGTAGCCGGCCATCACCTGCGGACCACGGATAGCGATCTCGCCTGCCTGACCCAGCGGCAGTTCATTGCCGTCGTCGTCGAGGATGCAGACATCGGTCGATGGAATCGGCAGGCCGATGGTGCCGGTGAATTCCTTGATATCGACGCGGTTGGCGGTAGCCACCGGCGAGGTTTCGGACATGCCATAGCCTTCGATAATCGGCGTGCCCGTGAGTTTGAGCCAGCGGTCGGCCACTGCCTGCTGCACCGCCATGCCGCCGCCGTTGCAGACCGAGTAGGAGGAGAAGTCCAGCTTGGCGAATTCGGCATTATTCAGCAGCGCGTTGTACAGCGTATTCACGGCAGGGAACACGGCCACGCGGTACTTGGCCAGCTCTTTGACGAAACCGGGGATATCGCGCGGATTCGGAATCAGCAGATTCAGGCCGCCCATGCGCGTGCCCATGAAGGCGCTCACCGTCAGCGAGTAGATGTGGTACAGCGGCAGCGCGCAGACAAACACCAGCTGCTCGCTCTGCTGCTTGAACTGCAGCCATGCTTCGTTCTGCAACACGTTGGCGATGATGTTACGGTGCAGCAGCACGGCGCCTTTGGATACGCCCGTGGTACCGCCCGTGTACTGCAGGAAGGCGATGTCGTCGTGGCCCTGCTTGACCGCTTCCAGCTTCAGGCGCGCGCCTTCGGCCAGCACGCGCTTGAACGACACGGCCTGCGGCAGCGAATATGCCGGGACCATTTTCTTCACTTTGCGCACTACCAGATTTACCAGCGCGCCTTTGAAAGTGCCCAGCATATCGCCCATGGTCGCCACGATCACATGCTTGACCTTGGTGTGCGCCACCACCTGCTCCACCGTGGTCGCAAAGTTTTCCAGCACGATGATGGCTTCCGCACCGGAATCCACCAGCTGGTGCTGCAGTTCGCGCGGGGTGTACAGTGGATTGACATTCACCACCGCATAGCCGGCACGCAGTATGGCCGCCATCGCTACCGGATACTGCAGCACGTTCGGCAGCATGATGGCCACGCGCGCGCCTGCATGCAGGCCCTTGCTTTGCAGCCAGGCGCCCATCTGCTGCGACAGCTTATCCAGTTCGCGATAGGTGAGGAATTTGTCCATGCACACATACGCATTGCGGTCGGCGTACTTGCTGAAAGCTTCTTCCAGCAAATGGGTCACCGAGCGGTACTGGTTAACGTCGATCTCGGCAGGAACGCCTTCAGGGTAGGATTTAAGCCAAATCTTTTCCATTTGTTATGCAGCTTTCTGGTTCTGGCCGGGCGCTTCATCGCGCAGCATGCGCCGCAGGATTTTCCCGACATTGGTTTTGGGTAGCTCCTCGCGGAACTCGATATATTTCGGCTTTTTATAGCCGGTAAATTGTTCTTTGCAGTAGGCCATCAGCGCTTCCTGCGTCAGATTCGGGTCGCGCCGCACCACGAACACTTTCACGGCCTCGCCCGAGTGTTCGTCCGGCACGCCGATGCAGGCGCATTCGAGCACGCCGGGGTGGGCCGCAATCACGGCTTCCAGTTCGTTCGGATACACGTTGAAGCCGGACACCAGGATCATGTCTTTCTTGCGGTCGACGATGCGCACGTAGCCGTTCTCGTCCATCACGCCCACATCACCCGATTTGAAGTAGCCGTCCGGCGTCATGACTTTGGCGGTTTCATCCGGCCGATTCCAGTAGCCGGCCATCACCTGTGGGCCACGGATGGCGATTTCACCGGACTGGCCCAGCGGCACTTCCTTGCCATCATCATCGAGAATGGCGATATCGGTCGATGGCACAGGCAGGCCTATGGTGCCGGTAAAGGCCGGACTGTCGGCACGGTTGCAGGTGGCCACCGGCGACGTCTCGGACAGGCCATAACCTTCGATAATCGGCACGCCCGTCACTTTCAGCCACTTGTCATTGACCGTCTTCTGCAGCGCCATGCCGCCCGCGTTACAGATCTTCAGACCGGAGAAGTCCAGCGCGCCGAAGCCGGGATGGTTAACCAGCGCGTTATACAGCGTATTCACGGCGGGCAGCATATTGAATTTGTACTTGTGCAGTTCTTTGATGAAGCCGCCGATATCGCGCGGATTCGGAATCAGGATATTCAGTGCGCCCACGCGGGTGCCCCACATGGCACAGGCCGTCAGCGCGAAGATGTGATACAGCGGCAGCGCGCAGACGATGGAAATCTGTTCCTTCATGCCCCCCAGCGCCGGCACCGACCATGCTTCCGTCTGCAGCAAATTGGCCACCACATTGGTGTGGGTCAGCGTAGCGCCCTTGGAAACGCCCGTCGTGCCGCCGGTGTACTGCAGGAAAGCCGGATCGCTGGCCTCCAGCGCCACCGGCGTCAGCTTCATGCCGGCGCCCTGCGCCAGCGCATCTTTGAAGCGCACGGCATTCGGCAGCGAATAGGGCGGCACCAGTTTCTTGACGTTGCGCACCACGAAATTGACCAGCATGCCTTTCAAACCGCCCAGCATCTCGCCCATATTGGCCACGATGATGTGTTTGACGGGTGTGCGCGTCAGCACCTGTTCCAGCGTGGTGGCAAAGTTCTCCAGCACGATGATGGCTTCGCTGCCGGAATCGTTGAGCTGGTGTTCGAGTTCACGCGGCGTGTACAGCGGGTTGACGTTGACCACGGTATAACCGGCGCGCAGGATGGCCGCAATGGCGATCGGATATTGCAGCACATTGGGCATCATGATGGCCACGCGCGCGCCTTTTTTCAGACCACGGCTCTGCAGCCAAGCGCCCAGACGCTTGGAATACAGATCCACTTCGGCATAGCTCAGGTATTTGTCCATGCAGACATAGGCCTTGCGGTCAGCGTATTTGTGGAAGGACTCTTCCATCAGCTGCACCAGCGAACGGTATTGACTCGTGTCTATCTCCGTTGGCATGCCGGGCGGGTAGGACTTCAACCAGATCTTTTCCATGCTGTGCCTCGTGTCTCGTGATCGTTATAAGGGGTCCGGCGCACAGGGCCAGGACAGGCCGGTGTGTCGTCTATGCGCACTTCCGCAGCCTACTTATGTCGATGCTATCGGGCAGCAAGCTCAGACGCAAGCGCATTTAACCATATTTGAACACCCCTTCTAACCGGTATTTTATGCTGCGTCGCAGCATCATTTTGACTGTTCCGTCCCTGAAACCGATTGCGGCGCGATGTCGGCATGCAGCATTACAGGTGGACTCAGTTGCTGCAAGCGTTGCTGGCGCTGGGGCAAATCCAGCGCAGCTAGATTTTGCACTGCAACATAAAATCGAACGAACGTTCGTTCTTGCTTTAATAGATTGCGGAATGCAGGCAACAGTTCGTGGTAAGTTCCCACCGCACTCAGGTGGGCATTACTGAGCGGCTGGGCAAACCAGCGGTCATAACCGGCATAGCCGCCCCAGCTGATTTTCAGCTGCTGGTATTCATTTTGCAGGTGCGCAAAGATACGCGCCTTGCGGACCCGTTTGTGGTGCGCACTGCTCTTTTCCCCATACAGCTGTTCCAGCATGTTGCGGTGCATTAGCAGCAAGGCAAGAAATTCCTGCCGGCGCGCATTGTACTGGACGTAGGCGGCGCGCATCGCCTCATTGCCATACAGTTCCAGCCAGCGTTCCAGCCCGGCCTCCTCCACCGCCGTGGCAAAGCTTTCGTTAAACGTGCTGTCACCGGGCACGTAGGCCACCTGATGTGCCAGTTCATGAAAAATCATGCGCGCCAGTTCGGCATCGGAATAATGGATGAAGGTCGATAGCAGCGGATCGCTGAACCAGCCCAGCGTGGAATAAGCGGGCACGCCGCCTACCTGCACATCGTTGCCTTCCTGACGCAAGGTGGCCGCAAACGCCTGAGCATCGTCCTTGCTGTAATAGCCGCGATAGCTGACGCAGCCGGCAATGGGAAAACACCAGCGCAAGGGTTGCAGCGAAAACTCGGGGGTGGCCACCACATTCCACAATACAAACGGGCGGCTCAGTGCGGCGTAATTACGGTAACTGGCATTGTCCGGCAAGCCCAGTTCCTGCACGGCGAAGCGGCGTATCAGCAGGGCTTTTTCCAGCCTTGCCTTGAGTTTGGGATCAGTGGCGGGATCACCAAGCCAGTCCTCGATGGGGCGGGCGTCGGACCACAGCGCATACTGGCCCTGCGCCGCCTGCACGTAGTACTGCAACTGGGCGCATCCAGCCAGCCCCAGCAGTAACAGCCCCAGCCGCCACCTTGCCAGCCATGGTCTGGCGCGGACTGGGCGGTGGGCAGGCTGGCACATACTTCACCTTCAGGTGGCGACTCTTTCGACTTCGACCAGTGTATCGTAGAACGTCGGCGCACGGCCCATGTCGGTCAAGCGCTGGCTGGTCACTTCATTCGCGTTCTTGCCGTCACGCGCCAGCTTCTTCCACCACACGGACAGCCCTACCACCAGACCGGCACGGGCTTTATCCGTGACGCGGGCCTTGGCGATGAAACTGCCGCGGTCATTGAAGATGCGCACCATCTCGCCATCGCTGATGCCGCGTGCCGCGCTATCGTCCGGATGGATGTCCAGATGCGGCTCGCCTTCGGCCGCACGCAGGCTCTTCACGTTCACAAAGGTCGAGTTGAGGAAGTTACGGGCTGGCGGAGAAATCATCGCCAGCGGATAGCGCTGGGCCAGCTCCGGATTGCTGGCCACCGATTCATACGGTGCGATGTAAGCAGGCAGCGGATCGAGCCCGTCGGCCGCCATGCTGGCCGAATAGAACTCGCATTTGCCGGATGGCGTAGGGAAGCCGCCTTCGGCGAACGGCGCATCGGGCATATTCAGCTTCTGCCAGCCCTTCTGCTTGAGCGCATCCCAGTCGAAGTGGATGGCACGCGCATCCTGACGGTTGAAGGCCATGGCCGCCAGCTCGTCGTCGCTGTCCTTGAAGCAGGGATCGGTAAAGCCCATGCGCGCCGCCAGCAGACGGAACACTTCCGTATTCGGCTTGGCTTCGCCCAGCGGAGCAATCGCCGCGTTATTGGCCATCATGTACAAGTGGCCGTAGGCGCTGTGCGCATCCACGTGCTCCAGCTGGGTGGTGGCGGGCAGCACGATATCGGCGTAGTCCACCGTATCGGTCTGGAAGTGTTCGAGCACCACGGTGAACAGGTCCTCGCGGGCAAAGCCTGCCATCACCTTGGACGAATCCGGCGCAATCGCCAGCGGATTGGCGTTATACACGATCACCGCCTCCACTGCCGGACCGAACTCCGCCGAACCTGGACGCAGCAGGTCGTCGCCTATGGTGGTCATATTGATGGTGCGCGGCTGTTTTGCCAGCAAGTCGGGCCGCTGCAGCGCCCCTTTATTGGTCGGGAAGCCGCCGCTGGCCGACAGCTGCACGCCACCGGCTGCATGGCGCCATGCCCCCACCAGAGCTGGCAGACAGGTCAGGTTACGCACCGCCATGCCGCCGCCATGCACGCGCTGCACGCCGTAGTTGGTGCGGATCGCCACCGGTTCGCCCGCTTTGGCCATGCCGCCATACAGGCGCGCCAGTTCTACCACTTCGGCAACCGTGATGCCACAGGTCTCGGCGGTACGCTCGGGCGTCCATTCCGCCACGCGCTGCTTGAGTTCTTCAAAGCCCACGGTGTAACGGGCGATGTAATCATGATCGAGCAGGTCTTCGGCGATCAGCACATGCATCAGCCCCAGTGCCAGCGCTGCATCCGTACCCGGCAGCAGCGCAATGTGCTGGTGGCATTTCTCAGCCGTCAGCGAACGGTAGGGATCGATGGCGATCAGCTTGGCGCCGCGCCGCTTGGCTTCCTGCGCACGGGTCCAGAAGTGCAGATTCGAAGCGATAGGATTGCCGCCCCAGATCAGGATCAGCTTGGCATTCTGGAACTGTTCGAGATCGGTGCCTATGGTGGCGCCTATGGTGTATTTGTAGCCGGTAAAGCCTGCCGTGGCGCAGATGGTGCGGTCCAGCAGCGAGGCGCCCAGCTGGTGGAAGAAACGGGCCGACATCGATTCGCCCTGCACCAGCCCCATGGTGCCGCAATAGCTGTACGGCAGGATGGCTTGCGGATCGCGTGCGGCGATGCTGCCGAGGCGGCTGGCGATGGTGTCCAGCGCCTCGTCCCAGCTGATGCGCTCGAATTTGCCCTCGCCTTTTTTGCCCACCCGGCGCAGCGGGTACAGCAAACGCTCTTCGTGATAGGTGCGCTCGGTGTAGCGCGATACCTTCGTACACAGCACACCGGCCGTGGTTGGGTGGTCGGGGTCGCCTTTGACGGCCGTGGCCACGCCGTCTTCCACCGTCACCAGCAGGGCGCAGGTGTCAGGGCAATCGTGTGGGCAGGTGGCGCGAACAACTTGTGTGCTTGTCATGTCTTTCATCCGGATTACAGCATGCGAAACCCGTATCGTAGCCGATTCTGGGCTTGCTGGATTTGTTTGCCTGACAAGGGCTACAATGGCTGTTCTCGCTGCCCACGAGGCAGGCGAACCCAACACTGGAGACGCAGATGAAATTAGTTGATCCCATCATTGCATTTCAAGCGGAAATACAGCAGATCCGCCGTGACCTGCACGCCCATCCCGAGCTCTGCTACGAAGAGCAGCGCACTTCCGACATCGTCGCCGCCCAGCTGACGGCCTGGGGCATACCCGTCATCCGTGGTCTGGGCAAGACGGGCGTGGTGGGCATCATCCAGCACGGCACATCCAGCCGCGCCATCGGCCTGCGCGCCGATATGGATGCACTGCCTATGCAGGAAATCAACACCTTCGCCCACGCCTCGCGCCATGCAGGCAAGATGCACGCCTGCGGCCACGATGGCCATACCGCCATGCTGCTCGGTGCTGCCAAATATCTGGCCGAGCACCGCAATTTCGACGGCACCGTGTATCTGGTGTTCCAGCCGGCCGAAGAAGGCGGGGCCGGTGCGCGCCGCATGATAGAAGACGGCCTGTTCGAACAATGCCCGATGGATGCGATTTATGGCATGCACAACTGGCCCGGCGCCGCCGCCGGTACCATGAGCGTGACGGCAGGCCCGATGATGGCGTCCAGTAACGAGTTCTACGTCACCGTCAAAGGCAAAGGCGCCCACGCGGCCCAGCCGCACAAAGGCATCGATCCCGTGATGATCGCCGTGCAGATCGCGCAAAGCTGGCAGACCATCATCAGCCGGCAGAAGAGCCCGCTTGATACGGCCGTGCTGTCGATTACCCAGATTCACGCTGGCAGCGCCACCAACGTTATCCCCGATGAAGCCAATCTGGTCGGCACGGTGCGCACCTTCACCCAGCCCGTGCTGGACATGATAGAGCAGCGCATGGGCGAAGTAGCCCGGCACACGGCGGCCGCCTTTGGCGCCGAAGTGGACTTCAAGTTCCGCCGCAATTACCCGCCGCTGGTCAACCACGCCGAGCAGACCCGCTTTGCGGTGGAAGTGATGAAGGAAGTGGTGGGCGCGGAAAATGTCGACGATCAGGTCGAACCGACCATGGGCGCGGAAGACTTCGCCTTCTTCCTGCAGGCCAAACCGGGCTGCTACGTTTTCATCGGCAATGGCGAGGGCGAGCACCGCGACGGTGGTCACGGCCTCGGCCCCTGCGTGCTGCATAACGCCAGCTACGACTTCAACGACAACCTGCTGCCGATAGGCGCCAGTTTCTGGGTCAAGCTGGTGGAAAAAGCGCTGGCGCCAGTCTGAACCTTAGGCTAAGCGGTCCGCTGCGTCGCCCAGACGCACGCCGGGATTGATCGCTTCCAGCCCCAGCAGCCCGGCCGCATGGTCGGCCTGCGGTACGGTCTGCACCAGCGACTGGTAGCGCTGCGTCACCAGTTCGGTTATCGGCAACTGCAAGCCCGCCGCCTGGGCGGCGGCCAGAATGTTCTGCTGGTCTTTCAGCTGGGTCTTGACCTGACCACCGGCGACAAAATTCCGTTCCAGCATACGCTGGCCATGTACATCAAGAATTTTGCTCTCGGCAAAGCCGCCGCGTATGGCCGCGCGCATGGCCGCCGGATCGGCCCCCGCCGCCTGTGCCAGCAGCAAAGCTTCCGCCACCACGTTGATGGTGGCGCCCACGATCAGCTGGTTGCACAGCTTGGCCACCTGCCCGCTTCCGGCCGGCCCCACCAGCGTAGGACGTCCCATCGCCTGCAAGACCGGCGTGGCCTCGTCAAAGTCAGCCAGCGTGCCGCCCGCCATGATGGCCAGCGTACCGGCCGCGGCGCCGCCTACGCCGCCCGAAACCGGCGCATCGATAAAGCGTCGTCCCTGTGCCGACAGCAGTGCATGGAAGGCCTGCGCTTCGTCCTGACGGGTCGAACTCATATCCACCCACAGCGCGTGCGGTGCCAGTGCCGGCAAGGCATCACGCATCACCGTGCCGACGATGGGTCCGGCTTCCAGCATCGAGATCACCATGCCAGCACCACGCACGGCGCTGGCCAGATCCGGCGCCACTGTAGCTCCTGCCGCCGCCAGCGGCTGTGCCTTGGCCGCCGTGCGGTTCCAGACCGTCACCGCATGACCGGCGGCCAGCAGCCGCCGCACCATGGGATCCCCCATCAAACCTATGCCTAGGAAGGCAATATCTGTCGCCAAAACCTACTCCTGAAATCAACAATTGCGGAGGCACCGGAATTATTCTGCAAACACCGGTACAATCTTCGTAGCCGTATAAATTTTAGATACAGCATCACTTCAGTAAGGATACTATGTTCACGAAAAAAGTTTTGGCGTCTGTCGCCATGCTGTTGGCTATGCAGGGTGCATACGCCGCCAATGACCAGCTGGTCGATTCCGTTTCGATTGACTATGGCAGTGCTGCCAAAGTACAGATGGTGCGCCTGAGCGCCGCCAAAGACTGGGATGTACGCTGGTTCCAGTCGAACGGCACCCACCTGAGCGGTTACTGGGAACTGAGCGCCGGCGCATGGAAGGAAAGCCAGTACAAGAATATCTCGGGCAATACCGCCCACCTATGGGATGTCGGTTTCACGCCTGTGTTCCGCTTCGAGAATGACAACAAGAAGGGCCTGTACTACGAAGGCGGCATCGGCGTGCACCGCCTATCCAAGCTGTACGACAACGATACCTACCGTCTGTCCACCCACTTCCAGTTCGGTGACCACATCGGTGTAGGCTATGTGTTCGACAACAACTGGGAAGTCGCCGGCAAAATCCAGCACTTCTCCAACGGCGGCTACAAGAAGCCGAATACGGGCGTGAACTTCCTCGAAGTGAAAGCTGCATACCACTTCTAAGCGCAGCCGCCACAAACAAAAATCCCCTTGGTCTCAAGGGGATTTTTTTTATCAGGACAGATTCGACTCGGCGACAATTTTCCAGTTCTTGCCTTCGCGCGCCCAGTACTGCTTCTTGCGCACGGCATGGCGGAATTTACCGGCCACTATCTGCTGGGTAAAACTGCTCACGATCATTTCTTCCTGACTAGGCTGGCGGAAGAATGCGGAATCGGTCACCGTCACGCTGATATTCTTGACCCCGGGCAGATAACGGTTCTTATCCAGCCACGTATTCAGGTCGCCATCATTGCTGGACTTGAAGCGCACCGAATAGAGCGAACGCAGAGCAGTCTCGTCGCGGTTCTCCACATCACGGCGCCAGTTCTCCACCAGCGAACTGGCCACCCGCAGATCGCGCTCCAGCTGCTCCTTGCTGACAAACTCCACCTGATCGCCGATCAGCACCGGTGTCTTACCCACTTCCACGATACGGGTCAGCAGATTCAGATCATCATTACTCACCACCACGCAACCGTCGGTGGACAGCGGAGGACGGCTGAAGGTTTCGTTCGGCACCCCGTGTACCCAGATACCCGAGCCGCCGCGGCCCTGCACCTTGTCCCAGTCATTCGGATAATCGAGCGGCAGCGCGCCCTTGCCATACAGATCAGGCAGCTTCACACCGGGCAGACGACCTACGATGTTATACACGCCGACAGGCGTGCGCATATCGCCTTCCTTGAGCTTGTTAATGCCCAGCTTGCCCTGGCTCACATAAAAGTCCTGCAGCAAGCGGATCTGGTCGTTACGGTTCTCGTACAGGTACAGGCGCGAATGCTTAGCATCGACGATCAGCGCGTGGCGCTGGTCCTTGCGCAACTGCAGCAGCGCACGCGGCAGCAGCGTGGGCGACGGACGGCCCGGCTCGGCCTGCATGCGCACCGTGGCTTCACGGCGCAGGTCAGCCAGTTTGGCATCCGTGCCGACTGGCGCCGTCGGCACCATCGCGGCCGCCCCTAGCGCCGCAACGGGACGGGTATGCATGAGCAGGATATCGCCACGGATCAGATGGCCGAGGCGGAAGGTGGGATACGCCTCCACCAGCGCATCGGCCTTCTGCTGTGCAGCACGCAGATTATGCTGGGCCAGATCCTTGTGTATCTCGGCCAGCATGGTTTCCGGATTCGCTTTGGCGGGCGCAACGGCCCGCACGGGCTTTCTGGCGGCGTAGCTGAACTCGCCAGCCAGCAGGCCGAAAAAAACGACGGACAGCGCAATGCGCGTCCGCCACGAAGTTTTAAATCTTGAATATGACATCAGCTACCCGAAGACTCCTGCTTGATCTGCCATTTTCCACCATTTTTGGTGAGCACGAGCACTTTACGGCTTCTTGCCGTCAGCCGATCCGATTCGTAGGTCTGGCGGAAGCTGACTTTCGCCGTATTTCCGGTGATGACCACTTCCGGCGAAGCCACTTCCACCCGGATACGTCCTTTGCCTTCGATGCGGCTACGGCGCTCTTCCGCCCATGCCTTGTGGGTCATACCCTTAGGTGGTTCGAAATCACGGCTATAGTAACCGAGGTAGGAATCCACATTCTGGGCAGCCCAGGCTTTAGCCCATCCATTAACCTGTGCCAGCACCGCATCACGATCGCTGGTGTCCGGTTTAGCAGGCTTAGGAGCTTCAGGCTTGGCTGGCTTGGGCGGCTCAACTTTCGCCGGTTCAGGCTTGGCGGGCGCAGGGGCAGGCTTGGCAGGCTCCTGTTTCGCCGGAACCGGCACAGGCAGCGGCACCGGAACAGCCGGCTTGGCGGCAGCCGGCGCTGGCGCAGGCACGGGAAGCGGTACTGGTGCAGGCGCCGGTTTGGCAGCGGCGGCAGCTGGTGGCGGTGTCACCGACAGCGCAGGAATACGCGCCAGCATGGTGTTCTTGCCGCTATCAGCAGGAATCTGGGAAATCAGCGGTGGCGCAGCTGGGCGGCCGGCCTGGGCAACCTGCGTGGCCGGTGCCGGCGCTGGTGCAGCGGCCGGAGCCGGTGCCGGTGCGGCTGGCGGCAGTTCCGGCACACTACCTTTCACGCCGGTAGTGCTGGAGAAACTGCGCAGCAAAGTCAGGCGCGATTTCGCCGGCGTATTATTGGCACCCAGTGCCAGCGCTTTATCGTAAGCCTGGCTGGCCATCTTGCCATACACGTCGCCCAGATTCTCGTAGGCCGTCATATAGCTGGGATTGGTGCGGATAGCTTTTTCCAGCGCAATCCGGGCCTTATCGTACTGGCCGCTAGCGGCATACAGCACTGCCAGATTGTTATACGGTTCCGGCAGATCCTTGTAATCTTCGGTTAGTTTCGTGAAGACAGCAATCGCCTCTTCAGACTTGTTCTGCTCCGTCAGCAGCACGCCTTTCATGAAGCGCATTTGCGGATCGGCAGGATGTTTCGCGAGGTATTCGTTGGCTTTACTGAGCGCTTCTACCACCTTGCCAGCCTTGGCCAGCTTACCTACATCGGCAATCTCGTCGGCGTAGGCCGGCGCAAACATACAGAGGGATGCCACCATGCCAGCGGCACTGAGAGCACGGTACAGCGCTGTCTTATTTTTCATCAGGATAGAAAGCAAGCACGAAAGTCCACATGGTACACCCTTAGTTTCTCTAACTCAAAATCTAGAGTGTAAACACCATGTGTTTTTTGCTACACAAATGCAAAAACCCCCACCTGCACTGTACGCGATCAATTCGCATATGGCGGTGGGGGTTCTCTTAATAACTAGCTTGACGATAACCTACTTTCACACTGGTTGCAGCACTATCATCGGCGCAGAGTTGTTTCACGGTCCTGTTCGGGATGGGAAGGGGTGGGACCAACTTGCTATGGTCATCAAGCTTTGACTTGTACGAGCCGCGTTCACACGAACGTTGCTCAGAATCTGGAATAGTAAGTAATCAGCATTTAATGCTGGGGTAATGAAGTTGTCTCAACAACGTTTAACGGTCTTCTTACCTATATCCTGCTAAGGTTATAGGGACAAGCCGTACGGGCAATTAGTACTGGTTAGCTTAATGCATTACTGCACTTCCACACCCAGCCTATCAACGTCCTGGTCTCGAACGACCCTTCAAAGAGCTCAAGGCTCTGGGAAATCTCATCTTAAGGCAAGTTTCCCGCTTAGATGCTTTCAGCGGTTATCTCTTCCAGACTTAGCTACCCGGCAA
>NZ_WWCM01000098.1 GCF_009857915.1 Duganella qianjiadongensis | reverse complement strand
TGGTTTCGGGTCTACACCCAGCGACTATCGCCCTGTTCGGACTCGATTTCTCTACGGCTTCCCTATCTGGTTAACCTTGCCACTGAATGTAAGTCGCTGACCCATTATACAAAAGGTACGCAGTCACGGAACAAGTCCGCTCCTACTGTTTGTATGCACACGGTTTCAGGATCTATTTCACTCCCCTCCCGGGGTTCTTTTCGCCTTTCCCTCACGGTACTGGTTCACTATCGGTCGATTACGAGTATTTAGCCTTGGAGGATGG
>NZ_WWCM01000097.1 GCF_009857915.1 Duganella qianjiadongensis | reverse complement strand
GTTTTACCAGAAGTAGGTAGCTTAACCGCAAGGAGGGCGCTTACCACGGTAGGATTCGTGACTGGGGTGAAGTCGTAACAAGGTAGCCGTATCGGAAGGTGCGGCTGGATCACCTCCTTTCTAGAGTCGCACTCTTCAGCAAGCGTTCACACTTATCGACTGTAATTAAGAAGAACAGCATTTGGGGCTGTAGCTCAGCTGGTTAGAGCACCGTGTTGATAACGCGGGGGTCGTTGGTTCGAGTCCAACCAGCCCTACCAGTTTCT
>NZ_WWCM01000096.1 GCF_009857915.1 Duganella qianjiadongensis | reverse complement strand
CGCTTCTCAGCAAGCAGTACCGAATAAGTTCTTTAAAAATTCACAGTCGATAAGTGTGGACGTTTGATGAAAGTGCACGCGAAGCTAGTCTTCGTGATACTTAAAAAATATCAAATGTTCACAAGAAGTAATGAAATGGAACGCTTCGTAAAAGAAGCGAACTGTCAGTATTTTGAGTGAGCGACCCAGCAGCAATGCTGGTGGCAGAAATGCCAAAAACAGAGATTAAACTGAAGAGTTTGATCCTGGCTCAGATTGAACGCTGGC
>NZ_WWCM01000095.1 GCF_009857915.1 Duganella qianjiadongensis | reverse complement strand
GTCCAGACTCCTACGGGAGGCAGCAGTGGGGAATTTTGGACAATGGGGGCAACCCTGATCCAGCAATGCCGCGTGAGTGAAGAAGGCCTTCGGGTTGTAAAGCTCTTTTGTCAGGGAAGAAACGGTGAAGGCTAATATCCTTTGCTAATGACGGTACCTGAAGAATAAGCACCGGCTAACTACGTGCCAGCAGCCGCGGTAATACGTAGGGTGCAAGCGTTAATCGGAATTACTGGGCGTAAAGCGTGCGCAGGCGGTTTTGTAAGA
>NZ_WWCM01000094.1 GCF_009857915.1 Duganella qianjiadongensis | reverse complement strand
TGTGAGGCGAACGCGGCGAACTGAAACATCTAAGTAGCTGCAGGAAAAGAAATCAACCGAGATTCCCAAAGTAGTGGCGAGCGAAATGGGAAGAGCCTGTACGTGATAGTCGTTTTGATAGTGGAATTCTCTGGAAAGTGAAACCATAGCGGGTGATAGTCCCGTACACGAAATCAAAGCGGTGGTACTAAGCGTACGACAAGTAGGGCGGGACACGAGAAATCCTGTCTGAATATGGGGGGACCATCCTCCAAGGCTAAATACTCGT
>NZ_WWCM01000093.1 GCF_009857915.1 Duganella qianjiadongensis | reverse complement strand
CCAGTCACCGAAGCTGCGGATATCCGTAAGGATATGGTAGGAGAGCGTTCTGTAAGCCTGCGAAGGTGTCTTGTAAAGGATGCTGGAGGTATCAGAAGTGCGAATGCTGACATGAGTAGCGATAATGAGGGTGAAAAGCCCTCACGCCGTAAGCCCAAGGTTTCCTGTTCAACGTTCATCGGAGCAGGGTGAGTCGGCCCCTAAGGCGAGGCAGAGATGCGTAGCTGATGGGAAGCAGGTTAATATTCCTGCACCGTCGTATGATGCGA
>NZ_WWCM01000092.1 GCF_009857915.1 Duganella qianjiadongensis | reverse complement strand
AATCTGCGGATCAAAGTTTGTTTGCTAACTCCCCGCAGCTTATCGCAAGCTACTACGTCCTTCATCGCCTGTAATCGCCAAGGCATCCGCCATGTGCACTTATTCACTTGTCCCTATAACGTTAGCTTCTGCGACTAACAGAAAGCGTTTATAGGAATAAGAAGTATTACGTTAATGCGTTTGTTGATACATACAATCATTACCCATCGTCTTACGTTTTACCGTAAAACGATCAATAAAAATTTACTTACTTCTTCCAGATTGTTAAA
>NZ_WWCM01000091.1 GCF_009857915.1 Duganella qianjiadongensis | reverse complement strand
AATCTGCGGATCAAAGTTTGTTTGCTAACTCCCCGCAGCTTATCGCAAGCTACTACGTCCTTCATCGCCTGTAATCGCCAAGGCATCCGCCATGTGCACTTATTCACTTGTCCCTATAACGTTAGCTCCTGCGACTAACAGGAAGCGTTTATAGGAATAAGAAGTATTACGTTAATGCGTTTGTTGATACATACAATCATTACCCATCGTCTTACGTTTTACCGTAAAACGATCAATAAAAATTTACTTACTTCTTCCAGATTGTTAAA
>NZ_WWCM01000090.1 GCF_009857915.1 Duganella qianjiadongensis | reverse complement strand
ACGGCAGCACGGAGCTTGCTCTGGTGGCGAGTGGCGAACGGGTGAGTAATATATCGGAACGTACCCAAGAGTGGGGGATAACGTAGCGAAAGTTACGCTAATACCGCATACGATCTAAGGATGAAAGCAGGGGACCGCAAGGCCTTGTGCTCCTGGAGCGGCCGATATCTGATTAGCTAGTTGGTGAGGTAAAGGCTCACCAAGGCATCGATCAGTAGCTGGTCTGAGAGGACGACCAGCCACACTGGAACTGAGACACGGTCCAGACTCCTAC
>NZ_WWCM01000008.1 GCF_009857915.1 Duganella qianjiadongensis | reverse complement strand
TACGGGGCAGCTCGAAGGGATAAACAATCGCATTAAGGTCATGAAACGGATTGCCTACGGCTACAGAGACAGCGCATTCTTCTTCTTGAAAATCAAAGCTGCGTTTCCCGGTAATCCGTGAAGAACCTTTTTTTTTGCCTGCCAGCGTTACACGCAGACTCAGCCATCTGCTGGCAGGGTGTAATCGAAATCATAGTAGTGCTTGCCCTCTTCGATGCGGATCTGCAGCATACCGCTCAAACCAGCCAGTTCACCCTGCCCCGAGTCATGCACTACCGCCACCGTTAAACCCGGCGTACCACGCTGCATGGTGCCGCAGTGATGTAGCAGAAAGCTGCCCTGCAGCCCGTCCAGCGTACCCTGCACCCGTTCCATTGCCACATAGGCGCCGGAAGCGATGTCGCGGTTCATATACGCCAGCATCTCGCCGCGGCCACTGGCCGACAGCGCGCCCATGTACTGTTTATCCAGCGACATCCGGCTAATGCTGCTTTCAGTGGCAACGCTGGACAGACTTTCCGGGGTGATACGGACGCTGAATTCTCCGCTTACTTTAGGCATGATGACTCGCTCTAGTCTTGCTGGGGTTGATCGGAAGGGGATGCGTGGTGCTGCTCTTCGGTCGGCGTAATGCACGGTATGCGCAGGGTGAAGCAGGCCCCCTCGCCCAGTTTGCTCGCCACCGAAATGGTGCCGCAGAACTGCTTGACGATCAGATTGAACACAATGTTCAGGCCCAGCCCCGTTCCGCCCTGACCACGCCGGGTGGTCACAAAGGGATCGAATACCTTGTCCAGCATTTCCGGCGGGATGCCCTTGCCGTCATCGGCCACCTGCATTTCTATCCAGTCGGCCTGCTGCACCACCGTAATCCGGATCTGGCCCTCGTCGTCGGGATTGAAAGCGTGTTCGACGCAGTTCAGCGTCAGATTGGTAATCACCTGCGCCAGCGCACCGGGATAACTGTCGAGCATGACATCGGCCGGACAGCTGATGCTGACAGCAATGCGGGTCTTCTTCAGCTTGGGCTGCAGGCTGGATACCACCTCGTTGATATAGTCGCGCAGCTCGAAACGGCGGCGGGCTTCGCTCACTTGGTCCACGGCAATCTGCTTGAAACTATGGATCAGATGCGCAGCGCGATAGGCATTGTTCATGATCAGCCGCGTGCTTTCCGACGCCGTCTCCAGATAGCGCATGATGTCGGACTTCTTGACGTTGCCGCCATCGACCGCCTGATGGACTTTTTCCGTTGCCTCCAGCAGCACCGATGCGCTGGTCAGAGCGATGCCCACGGGCGTATTGATTTCGTGCGCAACCCCTGCCACCAGCCCGCCCAGCGAAGCGAGCCGCTCGGCCTGCAGCAGCGATTCCTGCGTGCGGCGCAGATCATCGAGGGCTTTGGTGGTGGTCTGGGCCGATTTGCGCGCCTCGTCCTCGGCCTCGCGGATGCGCTGGATATTCGATTTGATCTTGCGCTGGATAGCGTTAAAACCGCGGATCACTTCGCCTAATTCGTCCTGGCGGTTTTCCGGCAGTTCTTCCACTTCATCGCTGCCGCGCGTCGCCAGATCGAACAGACCGTCGCGCAGGCGTTTCAGCGGGTCGAACACGATGCGCAGCGACAGCGCCAGCGCTGCCACCAGTATCAGGTCCAGCAGCAGCACCTCGGTTACCTTGCGCCGCACTTCCGCTGCCAGCGTGGCATCGATCTGGGCGCGGCTGAAATTCACGACCACCCGGCCCACGATCACCGGCTTGAGCGACGCACCGGCCGCACCGGAATCGCGGTAGGCCAGATCGGCCACCACCGGCGTTCCGGCCACATTCAGATCGTTCTCGATGGAACTGACCGCGCCATTCTCGCTGCGCAATTTGCCCGAGAACAGCCCGACCGACGTGTCATACACACGGATCGAGACCAGTTCGGGCGGCAACATTTCCGCTGCCACGATGTTATCGACCTTGGCTTTATCCAGATCCCACAGCGCCGAAGGCAGGCTGGTCTGGAGACGCGTCAGCACCCCTTCGCGCAGACGCTGATTGGCCACTTCCAGCTCGTGCCCCAGACTATACTGGGCATAGGTACCAGAGATGCCGAGCACCAGGGTCACGATGACCACAAACAGCAGCGTCAAACGGCCTTGAATACCAAACATTGACCAGCCTCGCAGACAAGTAGGAATGAGGTCCCAATGTACGGTATGACATGCAACTTGGCAAGTTCGGCCTGCGCCGGTGTGCTCTATGACAGACTTTACTTGCACCCGGCCCCAAGATCAGGCAATGTGGCAATACGGCAATCTTGCAGCACACCCAAGGAGGACCCCATGAGCGGAAATTTTCACCAGATGGCACTAGCGGATGTCCAGCCCGGTATGGTTCTGTCCGATGAGTTGCTCGACCTGCAAGGGCAGGTGCTGCTGCCGCAGGGGACGGTACTCACCGAGGCCATGCTGGCCCTGATGCCGCGCCACGGCATCAGCGTACTGCCTATCCAGCAGGCCGAATATTCGCCCGAAGCGATCGAAGCCACGCTGCACCACCATGAAGCCCGGCTGGCGCGCCTGTTCCGCAAAAACGACGCCGATCTCGACGTCCACTGGGCCACCGCGCAATTACAGCGCTTTATCAGCGACTACCGGCATGGCGCAGAGGAGGCGCCTCAACATGAGTAATTCGGTGAGTAACATCGTCAGCTATGAAGAGGTGGTGCGCAATCTGGACGACCTGCCTTCGCTGCCGGCAGTGGTGATGGAACTGCTCAACAGCATAGACCAGGAAGACGTCGATATTGCCGTGCTGGCCAAAAAAGTCTCGCATGATCAGGCGCTCACGGCCAAAACCCTGCGCTTGGCCAATTCTTCGCTGTACGGTCTGCAGGTCAAAGTCACTACCATCCAGCAGGCGATTACCTATCTGGGTTTCCAGACCACGCGCAATCTGATCACGGCAGCGGCCCTGACTGGCTGTTTTGCCGAAGGTCATTGCCCCGGCTTCCATCATCAGGCCTTCTGGCGCCATTCGATCGCCACGGCCGCCTGCGCCAAAGTGCTAGCCAGACAGATGCGCTTCAATCAGGATTATGCGTTCACGGCAGGCTTGCTGCACGATATAGGCCGGCTGGTGCTGGTGGCCTGCTTCCCGCAGCAGTACGGGCAGGCGCTGGCCTACCGCAAAGCCCATGACTGCTATATGCTCGAGGCCGAGCGCGCCGTGCTCGGGGTAGACCACGTCGATGCCGGACTGGCACTGGCCGAACACTGGAATTTTTCCGACACCATGCGGCTGGCCATCGCCGGCCACCATGATCCGGAAACACCGGGTGCAGGTTTCCTCGCGGCCATCATCCATATCGCCAATGCAGTGGTGCATGCGCTCGATCTGGTGGACGACGAGGATGATCTGGTGCCACCGATTTCCAGCGTGGCATGGAATGCGCTGGGGCTGGACGAAGCAGCCTATCTGCACCTGTTCCGCGAAACCGAACTGCAATACGAAGAAATTTCTATGGTGCTGCTCAGTTAAAGCGCTAGGGCTGCTGCGCTGGCACGGCGTACCGCCCAGCGCAGCATGGGAGCCGGCCCGGATCAGCGCGCATCAGTGACGCGCATAGTTTCCGGCCTCGGCCTTCTCCTGACGTTCTTCCGGCTTGGGACGGCCCTGCGCATCGGACAGACGGTATTTGGTGCGGCGGTCGCCCATCAGGTCGCGCAGATCGCGGATGCTCATGCCCGTCACTTCGTGCATGCGGATCAGCAGCGAGGCCCCTACCGGCAGGCGGTGGTGGCGGATTTTGCTGATGACAGGCGGCGCCACTTCCAGCAGACGCGACAGGGCCGCATCATTTTTCAGTTGCATCTTGCCCAGCAAGATATCGAGCAAGTGGTTAGGGTTATAGCTTTCCTGCGAAGCGAGTGCATGATGTGCCATGATGTTTCCTTCATTGGTTAGGTGGATGGAGTGTGCAAGCCTGAACTTAAGTGCAACTTAGATGAACTGCGATGCCTTTGGTACCAAGTCCGACCGCGCCAAGTTGCCATTTGCGCAATTTAATTCTATGCGCTTTAGCGTGCGTTTCAGCATCCCTCACTGAGCGGAACTTAAGCCGCATCAAGCGCAAGCTAGAAAGCTTGGCAACATGGATATTTCAGCACATGGGGCTGTGGGGCGGCGCACGCAAGAACTTGTAGGAAACTGTTACATCCGGCATGACTGTCTTTACATAGACGGGGGCAAGGCAAAGTACGGTAAACTAGCGCCTGCGCCGCGTCAGGCGGCCTTACTGAAAAGCACGACCTTGAAAACCAAAACACCCGTACAGCCCCACTACTTTGTGCCCGAGCCGCTCGATAACACGCGCCTCGCGCACCTGTGCGGCCCGCTCGACGAAAACCTGCGCCAGATTTCGGCGGCACTCGACGTCACCATCTTCCGCCGCGGCGAGAAATTCATCGTCAGCGGCCACAATGCCGAACGCGCGGTGCAGATCCTCGAACAGTTCTACGCCGTGGCGCAGAAAGTCATTCCTATCGAAGAAGTGCAACTGGCACTGGTAGAACAGCGCACCAGCCATCAGGTCGCGGCAGTCGCTAGCGGCGACACCGAAGCAGTGGCCAAAGTGGTGGCGGCGCCGTTCGTCGAACCCAGCATCGATAGTCCCATACTGAAAACTCGCCGCAGCGATCTGCGCGGCCGCACGCCGCACCAGATCCGCTATCTGCGCAACATCCTCGAACACGACATCAGCTTCGGCGTGGGTCCGGCCGGTACCGGCAAGACCTATCTGGCCGTGGCCTGCGCGGTCGATGCGCTCGAGCGCGATGCCATCAAACGCATCATCCTGACCCGTCCGGCAGTGGAAGCGGGCGAACGGCTGGGCTTCCTGCCCGGCGATCTGAGCCAGAAGGTCGATCCCTATCTGCGTCCCCTGTACGACGCGCTGTACGACCTGCTGGGCTTTGACCGCACGCAAAAAATGTTCGAGAAGCAAGTGATCGAGATTGCGCCGCTGGCCTATATGCGCGGCCGCACGCTCAACCATGCTTTCGTGATCCTCGACGAAGCCCAGAACACCACGGTGGAACAGATGAAAATGTTCCTCACCCGCATAGGTTTCGGCAGCAAGGCCGTCGTCACGGGCGACGTCACCCAGGTCGATCTGCACAAGAGCCAGAAGAGCGGTCTGGTCGATGCCATGCAGGTGCTCAAAGACGTGCGCGGCATCGCCTTCAGCCACTTCGGCAGTGAAGATGTGGTGCGTCACCCGCTGGTGGCGCGCATCGTCGACGCCTACGAAACGGCGCAAACCCATGAGGCGGAAATCGCCCCCTTAATCAAAGCGACTGCGATCAAAAATGTCCGCAAAAAATAAACTGTCCCTGTCCGTCCAGTACGCTGACACCCGTCTGCAGGAAGCCCTGCCCCGTCCGAAAATCCGCCGCTGGGTGCAGGCCGCCCTGTTCGCGCCGGCCGAGCTGACCATCCGCTTTGTCGATGCGGCAGAAGGCCGCAGCCTGAACCGCGAATACCGCGACAAGGATTACGCCACCAACGTGCTGACCTTTGCCTACAACGAAGGCGAAGAATTTGCCGAGGACGAACCTACCCGCGCCGACATCATCCTGTGCACCGACGTACTGGAAAAGGAAGCGGCCGAGCAAAAGAAAACGCTGGAAGAACATGCTGCCCACCTGATCATCCACGGTGTGCTGCACGCGCAAGGCTATGACCACCTCGACGACGAGGAAGCAGCCGAAATGGAAGGCATCGAAACGGAACTGCTGGCAGCGCTCGGCTACGCCGATCCCTACGCCTGATTCCTCTGGCGGAGTGGTCAAACTGACAAAATCGGCTAGCCACTCCCATTTGGTGTATCCTATAGGCCATCGAAACAACGGCTCACGCCTCCTATGCAAGAGCACTCTAGTAGCGTCAAGACTGACGCTAAACCCCACCGGTCACTGTTTGAACGCCTGACCGCACTGATTTCCCCCGAACCAGAGAACCGCGCCGAACTGCTGGAAGTTCTGCACGACGCCCACGAACGCAACCTGATCGATGCCGACGCCCTGTCGATGATCGAAGGCGTGTTCCAGGTTTCCGATCTGTCTGCCCGCGACATCATGATTCCCCGTTCCCAGATGGACGTGATCGATATCGCCAAACCGATAGAAGAATGGCTGCCCACCGTGCTGCAGACGGCGCACTCGCGCTTCCCTGCCATTGAAGGCGAGCGCGACAAGGTGATCGGCATCCTGCTGGCCAAAGACCTGCTGCGCTACTACGCCGAAGAATCGTTCGACGTACGCGATATGCTGCGCCCTGCCATCTTCATACCCGAATCCAAGCGCCTGAACGTTCTGCTGCGCGATTTCCGCGCCAACCACAACCACATGGCCATCGTGGTCGATGAATACAGCGGCGTGGCCGGCCTGATCACGATTGAAGATGTACTGGAACAGATCGTCGGCGATATCGAAGATGAATACGATTTCGACGAAGAAGAAGACAACATCCTGTCGATCAAGGAAGGCGCCCATGGCCCGCGCTGGCGCATCAAGGCCCTCACCGAGATCACCCAGTTCAACGAGGCGCTCGACACGGCCTTGCCCGATGACGACGTCGATACCATAGGCGGACTGGTCGCCAACCATCTGGGCCGTATGCCGCACAAAGGCGACGTGTTCGACTACGAAGGCATGCGTTTCGAAGTATTGCGCGCTGATGCACGTCAGATTCACGTCCTGCTGGTCGAGAAACTGCCGCCTGTCAGCACGGCCGGTGACGACGCCTGATGCGTTTTCGCCGTACCGATCCGAACCAGCCTCGGCCGCAGCGCTCCACCCGCGGCCGCATGACCATCACGGCAATCGCCGGTGCCCTGTGCGTATTCGCGTTTGCCCCGTTCGGCTGGTGGCCGCTGCAGATCATGGGCCTGGCGACCCTGTTCTATCAGGTGCTGCGCAGCGACGGCGTGAAGAGCGCCGCCCTGATCGGCTGGGCCTTCGGTCTGGGCTGGACCGCAGCCGGTACGCACTGGCTCTACGTTTCCCTGCATACCTATGGCGGCATGGCCGCACCGCTGGCGGCACTGGCCGTACTGCTGCTGGCCGCTGCCATGGGCCTGTACGTGGCGCTGGCCATGGGCGGCGCAGCCTGGCTGCGCCAGCGCTGGGCCTTGCCGCTGGCTGCCGCCAATCTGCTAGTGTTACCGGCCTGCTGGACGCTGGCCGAATGGCTGCGCGGCTGGCTATTCACGGGTTTCCCGTGGCTGTCCGCCGGCTATGCGCACAACCACAGCCCGCTAGCCGGTTTCGCCCCCATCATCGGCATGTACGGTCTGGGCTGGCTGGCCGCCACGCTGGCCGGCGCCCTGCTGCTGACTTTCCACCGTACCCGCTTGATAGCTGCCGCTGTGGCCGTAACCACGCTGGCCGGTGGTGCCGCCCTGAGTTTCCTCCAGTGGACCACGCCGCAAGGCCAGCCTATCAGCGTGCGCCTGCTACAAGGCAATGTGCCACAGGATGAAAAATTCAATGGCGCCCATGTGGCGGCGGCCATCACGCAATATCAGCGCGCCATCATGGCAGCCCCGGCCGACCTGATCGCCACGCCGGAAACGGCCATCGTCATGCTGCCCCAGCAACTGCCCACCGACTACCTGCCGACCGTGACGGAATTCCTTCATCGCACCGGCAGCCAGCTCATCCTCGGCATCCCCGTCGCCGACAGCCAGACCGCCTATTTCAACAGTGTACTGGGCATTACCGGCCAGCCGGGCGCCAGCTACTACCGCTACGACAAGCACCATCTGGTGCCGTTCGGCGAATTCATACCGCTGGGTTTCCGCTGGTTCGTCGATCTGATGGCCATCCCGCTCGGCGACCAGACCAGCGGCGCCGCCATCCAGCCCGCTTTCAGCGTACGCGACCAGCGCGTGCTGCCCAATATCTGCTACGAAGACCTGTTCGGCGAAGAAATCGCCGCCCAGCTGCGCCAGCCCGCGGCGGGCCAGCAGCCCGCTACCGTGCTGCTGAATATTTCCAATCTTGCATGGTTTGGCGACACCATCGCCATCCCCCAGCATTTGCAGATTTCGCAGATGCGCACGCTGGAAACGGGCCGCCCCATGCTGCGCGCCACCAATACCGGTGCCACCGCCGTGATCGATGGCCGCGGACAGGTGCTGCATCAATTGCCGGTCAACCAGACCGGCACGCTGGCCGCCCGCGTGCAAGGCATGCAGGGCAACACCCCTTACATTCTCTGGGGCAACCGCCTGTTGCTGCTGCTCACCATCGTCTCGCTGGGAGCGGCATGGTTTTGGTCGCAGCGCACAAAAAAGGGGCCAAAAGCCGCTTAATCTCTACAGGCTCCCAGTAAAACCCGCTAAAATTGTTTTTTTAGCGAACCTCACACCGCGCGCCCACAGGCCGCGCCTTTGACGACACAAGATGCTGACATTTCAACAAATTATCCTGACCTTGCAAACCTACTGGGACAAGCAAGGCTGCGCCCTGCTCCAGCCCTACGATATGGAAGTGGGTGCGGGCACCTTCCACACCGGCACCTTCCTGCGCGCGATCGGCCCGGAACCCTGGCGCGCTGCCTATGTGCAGCCATCGCGCCGTCCCAAAGATGGCCGCTATGGCGAAAACCCTAACCGTGGCCAGCACTACTACCAGTATCAGGTGGTGATGAAGCCGGCGCCGGAAAACATCCTCGACCTGTATCTGGGTTCGCTGGAAGCGCTGGGTCTGGATCTGAAACAGAATGACGTGCGTTTCGTCGAAGACGACTGGGAATCGCCTACCCTGGGCGCCTGGGGTCTGGGCTGGGAAGTCTGGCTGAACGGCATGGAAGTGACCCAGTTCACCTACTTCCAGCAAGTGGGCGGTCTGGACTGCAAGCCCGTGCTGGGCGAAATCACCTACGGTGTCGAGCGTCTGGCCATGTATCTGCAGGGCGTGGAAAATATGTACGACCTGATCTGGACTACGTGGGAAGAAAACGGCGAGACCAAAGTGCTCAAATACGGCGACGTCTTCCACCAGAATGAAGTGGAGCAATCGGCCTATAACTTCGAGCACTCGAACACGGAACTGCTGTTCACCCAGTTCAACAATCACGAATCGGAAGCCAAACGCCTGATCGAAGCCCAGCTGACTCTGCCAGCCTACGAGCAGATCATGAAAGCTTCGCACAGCTTCAACCTGCTGGACGCCCGAGGCGCCATCTCCGTGACGGAACGCGCTGCCTACATCGGCCGTGTGCGCGCGCTGTCGCGTCTGGTTGCACAGGCTTACTACGATTCGCGCGAACGTCTGGGCTTCCCTATGCTGCCTGCCCAGGCCAACGCTGCCGCCGCTGAATAAACCGTATATATCTTATGACTCAAACTCTGCTCATCGAACTGCTGACCGAAGAACTGCCACCGAAGGCGCTCGCCAAACTGGGCGCAGCGTTCGCCGCCGGCATCGTCAACGGCCTGAAATCGCGCGACTTCCTCGAAGCCGACAGCGTCGCCACCCCGTTCGCCTCGCCACGCCGTCTGGCCGTCTCCATCACCAAAGTGCGCGCCACTTCGCCCGATAAATCCATCCGCGAAAAAGTGCTGCCGGTCGCCGTGGCGCTGGACGCCCATGGCAACCCGACGGCACCGCTGGCCAAGAAGCTGGCAGCACTGGGCTTCCCTGACCTGCAAGTGGCCGATCTGGAACGCGCCCAGGACGGCAAGGCCGAAAGCTTCTTCTACACCTACACGGCAGCCGGTAGCGCGCTGCAAAGCGGCCTGCAGGCGGCACTGGAAGAATCCGTCGCCAAGCTGCCGATTCCAAAAGTGATGAGCTACCAGCGTCCCGATGGCAGCACCGTGCAGTTCGTGCGTCCGGCCCACAGCCTGATCGCCCTGCATGGCGCTACCGTGATTCCGCTGACTCTGCTGGGGCTGACCGCTTCCAACGTCAGCGAAGGCCACCGCTTCCTGACCGCGCCGGGCCAGCGGATGGTCACCATCGCCGATGCCGACAGCTACGCCGCCACGCTGGAAGGCGCCGGTAAGGTGCTGGCCAGCGTCGAACAGCGCAAGGAAAAAATCCGCGCCGAACTGCTGGCCAAAGCGGGCAGCGACACCGTGCTGATGCCGGAAGCCCTGCTGGACGAAGTGGCTGCGCTGGTCGAATGGCCGGTGGTCTATGAATGCAAATTCGAAGAAGAATATCTGGCGGTGCCGCAGGAATGCCTGATCCTGACCATGCAGACCAACCAGAAATACTTCGCGCTGACCGACAGCAAGGGCAAGCTGCGCTCGCGCTTCCTGATCGTTTCCAACATCGCCACCGATACCCCGGCAGCCATCATCGACGGTAACGAGCGCGTGGTGCGTCCGCGCCTGTCCGACGCCAAGTTCTTCTTCGAGCAGGACCGCAAGAAGACGCTGGAATCGCGTCTGCCGCTGCTGGAAAAAATCGTCTATCACAACAAGCTCGGCACGCAAGCCGCACGCGGCGAGCGCGTGGCCAAACTGGCTGCCTTCATCGCTGCAGCCATCGGCGGCGATGCGGCACTGGCGACCCGCGCTGCCAAACTGTCCAAGGCCGATCTGGTGACGGAAATGGTGGGTGAATTCCCCGAGCTGCAAGGCATCATGGGCACCTATTACGCCCGCAACGACGGCGAGCACGAAGATGTGGCGCTGGCCGCCTCCGAGCACTACCAGCCGCGCTTCGCCGGCGATGCTCTGCCTACCACCGTGACCGGCACCGCCGTGGCACTGGCCGACAAACTGGAAACGCTGGTTGGCATCTGGGCCATCGGTCTGGCGCCGACCGGCGACAAAGACCCGTTCGCACTGCGCCGCCACGCGCTGGGCGTGCTGCGCATGCTGATCGAAAAACGTCTGCCGCTGGCCATCAGCACCCTGCTGGCGCAAGCTGCTGCGCTGTTCGGCGACGTGGCCGGCTTCAAAGACCCGTCGGCCGAAGTGACCGTGTTCATGATCGACCGTCTGCGCGGCATCCTGCGCGAACGTGGCTTCTCGCCTAACGAGATCGAAGCCGTCGTGGCGCAGAATCCGGACCGTCTGGACGACATCGTGCAGCGTCTGGAAGCGGTACAGGCTTTCGCCGCGCTGCCGGAGTCCGCCTCGCTGGCTGCTGCCAACAAGCGCATCACCAACATCCTGAAGAAGAACGAAGAAGCGCTGGCTGCCACTGGCGGCGCAGGCGTGAACAGCGCGCTGCTGCAGGACGTGGCCGAGAAAAATCTGCATGCCGCCGTGGTACGCGTACTGCCGCAGGTCGATGCGGCCTTCGCCCAGGGCGACTTCACCGGCACGCTGAAAACGCTGGCCCAGCTGCGTGACGACGTCGACGCCTTCTTCAACGACGTGATGGTGATGGCCGAGGATGTAGCACTGCGCAACAACCGTCTGGCGCTGCTGTCGTCGCTGCACGGCATGCTGAACCGCGTGGCCGACATTTCCAAGCTGGCGGCCTAAATGGGAACGCCGTCCATGAAACTGATCATTCTTGATCGCGACGGCGTTATCAACCACGACTCGCCGGATTTCATCAAATCGCCGGCCGAGTGGATCCCTGTACCCGGTTCGCTGGAAGCGATCGCCCGGCTGAATCAGGCGGGCTACAAGGTGGTGGTGGCCTCCAACCAGTCCGGCATTGCGCGCGAGCTGTTCGACATGGCCACCCTCAACGCCATCCACCAGAAGCTGCACAATCTGGCCCAGCAGGTAGGCGCCAGCATCGATGCCATTTTCTTCTGTCCGCACGCCGGCGCCGACAACTGCGATTGCCGCAAACCGAAGCCGGGCATGTTCACGGAAATCTCGCAGCGCTACAAGATCAGCCTGAAAGGCGTGCCCACCGTGGGCGATTCGCTGCGCGATCTGCAGGCCGGCTTTGTCAGCGGCTGCATCCCTTATCTGGTGTTGACCGGCAAAGGCGAAAAGACCCAGGCCACGGGCGGTCTGCCGCCCGGCACCATGGTCTTCCCCGACCTCGCCGCCATGGTCAACCATCTGCTCAAGAGTAACGAAGCAGCTGCCTCGTCCTCGGCCAGCTAAACTGTTTTTGGAGTCTGCATTGGGTCATCCCGTACTGTTTCTGCGTTCCCTGATTTTCACCATCATCATGGTGATCTCCACCATCGTCTGGGCCTGCGTGTGCTTCCTCGCGGCGCCGCTGCCCTACAACCAGCGCTTCTACGTCACCGCCCGCTGGAACGTATTCATGATCTGGTGCCTCAAGGTCATCTGCGGCATCCGCTACGAAATCAAAGGCGCCGAGAACTTCCCGGACGCACCGGCCGTGGTGCTGGCCAAGCACCAGTCGGCATGGGAAACCATCTTCCTGCTGCCTAACCTGCCACGCCCGCTGGTGTTCGTGTTCAAAAAAGAGATCCTCTACATTCCCTTCTTCGGCTGGGCCATGGCGCTGCTGCGCATGATCCCGATTGACCGCTCGCAGGGCAAGAACGCCTTCCAGCACGTGGTCCGGCACGGCAAGCGCCGCCTCGCCGACGGCCAGTGGATCATCATGTTCCCGGAAGGGACCCGCATCCCTGTTGGGCAGGCAGGCAAATACAAAAGCGGCGGCACCCGCCTCGCTATCGAAACGGGCGCCGTGGTCGTACCGATCGCGCATAATTCCGGCGAATGCTGGCCAAAAAACTCTTTCATCAAACGCCCCGGTCTTGTTACAGTATCGATAGGCAAACCGATTTCTCCGGAGGGCCAGACCCCGGAATCGATGATGCAACAGGTGGAAAATTGGATAGAATCAGAAATGCGCGTCATTTCGCCCCACGTCTACAACGCTGGCTAGACGATCTGGCGACGCTGGTGCAACCGGCCAAGCCGGACACCAGCCAGCTCGATCTGTTCGGCCGCGAAGCAGCGCCTGCGCGGCCCGTCTATACCGAAGCGGTATGGACTACTCCATCCGGCGGCACACCACGCCAGCCGCCACCGGTTTCTCCCTACGTCGCACCACCGCAAACTGCGGTTCCCCTCAAGCCGCGCAGCGCTAAGCCGCCCACGGCGGAGCAGCCACCCAAACGCCAGCTCATGGTGGGCGACTTCGTACTCGAATATTCGCTGCGCCGCTCTACCCGCCGCTCGATAGGCTTCATGATCGACGATGAGGGTTTGCGCATCACCGCGCCCAAGCGCGTCAGCATTGCCGAAATCGATAACGCAATCAACGCCAAGCAGCACTGGATACTAAGCAAACTCAAGGAGCGGCGCGAGCGCCGTGCGGCACGGCTGGAAAAGCCGCCGGTGGAATGGATAGACGGCGCCAGGATACCCTATCTGGGGGCCGACATCAGCCTGCGCCTGCTGGTAGGTGGCCGCAACCGGGCCAGCTATGATGCCGCCACCCGCACCCTGACCATGATACTGGTGCCCGGCGCGACGGAAGAACTGCTCAAGGAGCGCGTCAAGGCGTGGTACCAGCAGGAAGCCAAGCAGCTATTCGTGCAGCGGCTAGACCTGTATGCCGAGCGGCTGGGCGTGCGCTACAGCGCTTTCGGCCTGTCGTCGGCCGGCACGCGCTGGGGCTCGTGTACGGCTGAACGCAAAATCCGCCTGAACTGGAAACTGATCCACTTCTCGCTGCCGCTGATCGACTACGTGATCGCGCACGAACTGGCGCACATCCTCGAAATGAACCACAGCGCCCGCTTCTGGAACACGGTAGGCCAGATCTATCCCGAATACGAAGAAGCCCGCAACCTGCTGCGCAAGCGCGCGCAGGAGCTGCCCGTACTCTTCCCCTGATCTCACGCGAGGCCTAGGTGCTTGCGCAATTCGGTGATGAGTTCGGCAATACTGAGCTCAAGCTCAGGGCCACTGTTCACGCCATCCAGAATTAGGGCCTGTAGTCGCTGTTCCGCCTCATTTTGCGGGCCAGCAAACACTCTCTCCGACAGAGAAGCTTGCTGCCGACTAATAGGGAAAGTTAGCTTAGTCATGCCGAAATTATAGGCCGATATCGGCGCGTCTCCTTAATCTGATGCAGACGTCGGTAGTCACCGGTAGCAATAGCGGAATTTTACGGGTGCGGAACTACGATTAAGTCCGGCAACAAAGCCAGCGTGCGGGCGGTGGCGCCGCGGTGCTGGTTGGCGAAGGCTAGCGCCTGCTGGCCCATGCTGTCGCGTGCAGTGGCGTCGTTCAGCAGGCGCGCTGCCGTCTGCATCAGCTGCGCGGCATCAGCTACCCGCACGGCACCGCCGGCGGTCAGCGCATCTTCCGTCACCAGCGCAAAGTTGAAGGTGTGCGGGCCGATCAGCACGGGCTTGCCCAGCGCTGCCGGTTCTATCAGATTCTGCCCGCCCAGCGGCAGCAGGCTGCCGCCCACAAAAGCGCAATCGCAGGCTGCGTAATAGGCGAACATTTCACCCATCGAGTCGCCCAGCAGCACATCAGTATCGGCTGGCAGCGTGGCGCGGCCGGCTGCATCAGCGCCCTGCTGCGCAGCGCCAGCCGGCGCCAGCGCCAGCGTGCTGCGGCGCTGCACGCGCAAACCCCTGCCAGCGACCATCGCTTCCACATCGGCGAAGCGCTGCGGATGACGCGGCACGATCAGCAGCAGCACATCGGACGGCAAGCTAGCACGCGCCTGCTGGAAGGCCGCCAGTATCAGCTCTTCTTCGCCTTCGCGCGTGCTGGCGCACAGCAGCACGGGACGCGCGCCGATGGCGCTGCGCAGGCGTGCACCGGTTTCCAGCGCCGCTGGCGCCACCACGACATCGAACTTGATGCTGCCCGTAACCGCAACCCGCGCCACACCGAGCGAGCGCACCCGCTCGGCGTCGCCCTGGGTCTGTGCCGCCACCAGTGTTATGCCGCGCGCCGCATCGAGCAGCAGCGTACCAAGGCGGCGCGATTTGCGCAGCGAACGCTCGGACAATCGGGCATTGGCCAGTACTACCGGCACACTACGTGCAGCGCAGACAGCGATCAGGTTAGGCCACACCTCCGTCTCCATCAGAATGCAGATAGCCGGGCGGAAGTGACGGATAAACCGTCCCACCATGCTGGCCGTATCGTACGGCAGATAGGCTTGCTGCAAACGCTCGCCATGGCGCGCAAACAGGGCTTTGCCGGTGGCGCGACCGGTCGGCGTCATGTGGGTGAGAATGATGCGGCTGGCCGGATAGGCAGCCAGCAGGGCATCCACCAGCGGCTCGGCGGCGCGGGTTTCGCCCACCGACACGGCGTGCACCCACAGTACCGGCCCTGCGCCCGCCATGGGCGCGCCATAAAAGCCCAGCCGTTCACCCCAGTGCTGGCGGTAGCCGGGCTCTTTACGGCCACGCAGCCACAGACGGGCCAGCACCAGCGGCAAAGCCAGCCACCAGAGTAAGGAATAGATCAATCGCATAGTAATGCCTGCTGCTCTTAACTCTGCCCCAGCAGGCTGCGGGCTGCAGCCAGCACTTCGGCCACGGCAGGCGGCGTGCCCTGATCGCCCAGATTGATGATGCGCGGCGACCAGTTGCCTTCGGTCTTCCAGCGCGGCGAATCGGCATAGATTTCCACCGTCGGCCGCACGAAAGCCGCCGCGATGTGGGTCAGCCCCGTATCGACGCCTATCACCAGCCCGGCGTGCCGCGCCAGCAGCATGGCGTCGGCCATGGATAATTTCGGCAGTACGCGCGCGTTCGGCAGGCCAGCGGCCAGCGCCTGCGCTTCTGCCAGTTCCTTCGGCGAACCCCATGGCAGCAGGATAGGCATAGGCGCCAGTGCGCGCCCCAGCGCAATCCAGTTCTCCGGCGCCCATTTCTTGGCGTCGCGCGCCGTGCCGTGGAAGTACACGGCATACGGCTCGGCCGGCATCCAGTCCGGACGCGGCTCATCGGGCGACACGTCGGGCAGGCCGAAATCGGCCGGCGTATCGACGGCATAGCCCAGCGCTGCACCGGCCACGATGCGGCCGCGCGCCACCGCGTGGGTGCGCGGGTCGGTCGGCACGCTGAGGTTATGAAAAATGCGTGAGATGCCTTCGTAGCCCGAACCTTCGCTACCGTTGGCCAGGCCCACTTTGCGGCCAGCGGGCACGATGCGCGCCGCGCCCATGATGACGCCGGTCTTGAGCAGGCCCTGGGTATCGAATACATAGTCGTACTGCTGCTGGCGCAGGGTGCGCCAGAAAGCCTTGATTTCGGCGCGGGTTTCCGGCTTGCCCAGACTCTTGCGCCAGCGCCGCAGCGCAAACGGGATGATGTTGCGTACCCGCGCATTGAGCCGCACCAGACTGACATAGCCCTCCTCCACTACCCAGTCGATATTCGCATCGGGGTAGTGGCGGGCAATGTCGGCCACCATCGGCAGGTTGTGCAGCACGTCGCCCAGCGAGGAAACGCGCACCAGCAGAATGTTTAACGGCTTGCTGCCGGTGGTTGCTAGCGTCATGGCGTCAGAATGGCAGGTCGGCGTCCGGCTTGGCCGCCAGAATCACGCTTTTGAACTGGCCCTGTATGCGCGCCAGCGCAGCCGGCGTTTCCGCCTCAAAACGCATCACGATGACCGGCGTGGTATTGGACGAACGGGCCAGACCGAAGCCGTCTTCGTACTCCACGCGCAGGCCGTCGATGGTGATGATCTGCTGGTTGCCGGGGAACTCGGCATTGCTGCGCAGCTGATCCATCAGTTTGACGTTTTCGCCTTCGTTCAGATGCAGGTGCAGTTCCGGTGTGCTGTCCGACTGCGGCAGCGCATTGAGCAGCGCCGAAGGATCGCTTACACGCGTCAGGATTTCCAGCAGACGGGCACCGGAATACAGGCCATCGTCGAAACCGTACCAGCGGTCCTTGAAGAAGATGTGGCCGCTCATTTCGCCGCCCAGCGGAGCGCCCGTTTCGCGCAGCTTGGCTTTCACCAGCGAGTGGCCGGTCTTGTACATCAGCGGTACGCCGCCGTGCTTGCTGATCCACGGTGCCAGATGGCGCGTGCACTTGACGTCATACAGTATCTGCTCGCCCGGATGGCGGGTCAGCACATCGGCCGCGAACAGCATCATCTGGCGGTCCGGGAAGATGATCTGGCCATCTTTGGTCACCACGCCCAGACGGTCGCCGTCGCCATCAAACGCGATACCCAGCTCGGCATCGGTTTCCTGCAACATGCGGATCAGATCCTGCAGGTTTTCCGGATGGGCCGGATCAGGGTGGTGGTTAGGGAAGTTGCCATCGACTTCGCAGAACATCTCGATCACTTCGCAGCCCATGCCGCGGAACAGATCGGGCGCAAACGCACCGGCCACGCCGTTGCCGCAATCGACCGCGATCTTGATCGGGCGTGCCAGCTTGACGTCGCCGATAATGCGTTCGAGGTACTGGGCGCGGATATCGTAAGTGCTGTAGTTGCCCGGCGTGGCGGCGCTGCTGCCGTCATGCGCCACGATGGCGTCGTACAGGGCGGTAATCGCCGTGCCGTGGATGGCTTCGCCAGCGAGCACCATCTTGAAACCATTGTAGTCCGGCGGGTTGTGGCTGCCGGTGACCATGATGCCGGACGCAGCGCCCAGCACATTGGTGCCGAAGTACACCATAGGGGTCGCCACCACGCCCAGATCGATCACGTTCACGCCAGCCGCCTGCAGGCCCTGCGCCAGTGCCGCCGCCAGCGCCGGGCCGGACAGACGGCCGTCGCGGCCTATCACCACCGTGCGCTCGCCTTTGGCCAGCGCGGCCTGGCCGAAGGCCTGACCTATTTTATGGGCCACGCCGGCGTCCAGCGTTTTATCGATGATGCCGCGGATGTCGTAAGCTTTGAAAATAGACGGGGAAATAGGAACCATGATGTATCGATCGGATTAAAGGGTAGATGGGAAAGTGTCAGCCACTCAGGTTTTCTTGTGCCGGATCATCCAGCGCGGCGCCTTGAAGCGCACGATGCGCACGTAGATCCATACATAACTGACAATAAACAATATACAGGAAAGCATCAAGATCCACGTATGGCGCCAGAACACGGTGGCCGGGATCACCGCCATCAGCGAGAACAGCCACAGGTAGGGCGAAGTCATGGAATTACGCCGGATCAGGGCACGCGCTTCCTTGCGCCCCACGGCCCACTGGACGATGCGGCGGAATATCAGGCTGTGCAGGTGTATGCCGTCCGGCATGGCCGGCGACTTACCGCGCACAAACATGCGGCGATACACCGAGAACAGGGTTTCGAAGGTCGGGTAGATCAGCAGCAGCGCCGCATACCAGGTCGAGACCTGCGGATTGCGCATCACCAGCAGCAGGGCCAGTTCGCCCAGCATGAAGCCGATGAAATAGGCCCCGCCGTCGCCGAGGAAGATCATGCCGACGGGATAATTCCAGATCAGGAAACCGGCCGTGGCGCCAGCCACCATCAGGGCTGCAATCAGCACGAACATATCGTTCACCTGCAGCGCCACGTAGCCGAGCGAGAGCAGCATGCAGATCACCACCACGCTGGCCAGACCATTGAAGCCGTCGATAATATTGACGGCATTGGCGATGCCGGCCACGGCCAGCACCGTCAGCGGCAGGGTCAGCCACATATACGGCAGCATCCACGAGGAAAACATCCAGTCCAGCCGGTCCACCCGCGCATCAAGCAGGAAATAGCCCATGCCTGCAGCGATCATGGTCAGCACCAGCCGCCGGCCTGCGCTGACCTTGCCCGTGTAATCTTCCACGATGCCGCCCACGAAGGCGAAGAAGGAACAGCCCAGCAGCCCCAGCAGCCAGTAAGTCATGGCCGGTACGCGCCACAGCGAGATCACGGAACTGAGCGCCACCGCCAGAAAAATCGACAAGCCCCCTATGCGCGCCACATGGTGGGCGTGAACTTTCTGCACACCCATGAAATCGGTGTCCAGCGCCGGACCGTGCAAACGCGCCTCTTTGATCACCAGCAGGGTTAGCAATGCGGAAGCAACAAAGCTCAGGAGGAAGGAAAACATATTTTTATAGTAAAAAGACTAGCGGCCCCGGCAGGGCCCCGTGTGCCCCGTGCCCTGTGCCGCCAGACTGACACGCGATTGTACCGGATTCAGCCGTTCAGACCGGCATTTACGCTGCAACAGGGCGTGAAACCCTGCTACCCGCCGCGCTTTTGCAACGGGCCACCATGCTGCAGCAGCACGACGGCAGGCAGCCAGACCGGGACAGCCCGCCCACAGGCTGAAAACGGGCGGCCGCATGATAGCAGCCTGCCATGAAACCGGCAGGCTTGCTTACCAAAGGATACAACTGGAAGGAAAACAGGAATGACTCAGCGCATGCACAGCTGCAGCGCATGTTGCCAGTCAGGCAAATGACAGAAGCGCGCCATCAGCTTTTCGCTCGATAGCACGGAATGTTCGGGCCGGCGGGCCGGCACCGGATACTCGGCGCTGGTAATCGGCAAGACACGGCAGTTGATGCCCGCTTCGGCCAGGATGGCGCGGGTAAACTCATACCACGTGGTCTGGCCTTGCGCCGTCAGGTGATACACGCCACGGTTCTGCACCCACCATTCGCGCCCGCCCGCATGGGCTTGCGCCAGCACTTGCGCCGTCACGTCGGCGATGGTGCGGCTCCACGTGGGGGCGCCATGCTGATCGGCCACCACGCGCAGCTCGTCGCGCTCGCGCGCCAGCCGCAGCATGGTCAGCAGGAAGTTCTTGCCGCGCATGCCGTACACCCAGCTGGTGCGGAAGATCAGGTGCGGAATGCCGGCAGCCGCAATGGCCTGCTCGCCGGCCAGTTTGCTGGCGCCATACACGTTGAGGGGGCCGGTGGGATCATCTTCCACCCGCGCCACCGCCACCGCGCCATCAAACACATAATCGGTCGAATAATGCACCATGGACGCGCCGAGCAAACGGGCTTCCTCGGCCATCAGGGCCGGTGCTTCGGCGTTCACGCGGAATGCCAGCTCCGGCTCGCTCTCGGCCTTATCGACTGCCGTGTAGGCCGCCGGATTGACGATCATCTGCGGCTGCACCGTGCGGATCACGCTGCGGACCTGATCCAGATCAGCCAGATCCATCTGCTGGCGGTCCAGCGCCACCACTTCGCCCACGCCTTGCAGGCTGCGGGCCAGTTCATAACCAACCTGCCCGGAGCTACCCGTCAGCAGGATTTTCATGCGAACACCTCGGCGTCGGCCAGCAGGGCTGCGGCCTGATCTTTGCCGGACAGCAGCGGTGCCATACCCAGCTCTGGCCACTCGATGCCGATCGCCGGATCGTTCCACAGAATCGAGCGTTCATGTTCCGGCGCCCAGTAATCCGTGGTTTTGTAAAGGAACTCGGCAGCATCGCTGGTGACCATGAAGCCGTGCGCAAAGCCCGGTGGTATCCACATCTGCAGCTTGTTCTCGGCCGACAGCTCGGCGCCGAACCACTGGCCGAAGGTAGGCGAACTCTTGCGCAGATCCACCACCACATCGAACACGCTGCCGGAACTGGCGCGCACCAGTTTGCCCTGCGGCTGACGGATCTGGTAGTGCATGCCGCGCAATACGCCTTTGAGCGAGCGCGAATGGTTATCCTGCACGAAAGCCGTTTCCACCCCCGTCAGTTCGGCAAAACGGCGGCCGTTGTAGCTTTCGTAGAAAAAACCGCGCTCGTCGCCGAATACTTTCGGCTCCAGCAGCAGCACGCCCTCCAGCGGCGTCGTCGTCACTTTCATCGCGGTACAACCTTATCTTCAAGAATTTGCAGCAGGTACTGACCGTAGTTGTTCTTTTTCAGCGGCTCGGCCAGCTTGCGCAACTGCTCGGCATCGATATAGCCCTTGCGATAGGCGATCTCTTCCGGGCAAGCCACTTTCAGGCCCTGCCGTTTTTCTATGGTCGCAATAAACTGCGAAGCATCGAGCAGCGATTCATGGGTGCCAGTGTCCAGCCACGCCATGCCGCGCCCCATCACTTCCACATTGAGCTGCTGCTGTTCCAGATACACGCGGTTGACGTCGGTAATTTCCAGTTCGCCCCGTGCCGACGGCTGGATGCCGGCAGCGATATCGCATACCTGATTGTCGTAGAAATACAGCCCCGTAACGGCATAGTTGGACTTCGGTTTGAGCGGTTTTTCCTCGATGGACACGGCCTGATGGCTGGCGTCGAACTCCACCACGCCATAACGCTCGGGGTCCTGCACGTGGTAGGCAAACACCGTGGCGCCATCGGTCTGCTCGGTGGCATGGCGCAGCAGCGCATCGAGGTCGTTGCCGTAGTAGATATTGTCGCCCAGGATGAGGGCCGACGGCGCGTCGCCGACGAATTCGCGGCCGATGATGAAGGCCTGGGCCAGGCCGTCAGGCGAAGGCTGCACTGCATAGCTGAGCTGCAAGCCCCACTGGCTGCCATCGCCCAGCAGATCGCGGAAGCGCGGCGTGTCCTGCGGGGTGGAGATCAGCAGAATTTCCGTAATCCCGGCCAGCATCAGCACCGTCAGCGGGTGGTAGATCATGGGCTTGTCGTAAATCGGCAGCAACTGCTTGGACACGCTCATGGTGATCGGATACAGACGGGTGCCCGAACCACCGGCGAGGATAATGCCTTTGCGGCGAGGAGTGGTCGTACTCATGGCTAGCCTTCGCGATTAAAGTAATTGGTTTCTACCCACTTGGCATAACTGCCGGACTGCACATCGGTCACCCAGTCCTGATGCGTCAGATACCACTGCACCGTCTTGGCGATGCCGGTCTGGAAGGTTTCGGCCGGTTTCCAGCCCAGTTCGCGTTCCAGCTTGCGCGCATCGATGGCGTAGCGGCGGTCGTGGCCGGGACGGTCCTTGACGTAGGTAATCTGGGCGCGATAGCTGCTGCCGTCGGCCTTGGGCTTCTGCTGGTCCAGCATATCGCACAGGGTGTGCACCACGTCGAGGTTGGCCATTTCGTTCCAGCCGCCCACGTTATAGGTCTCGCCCAGACGGCCCGCTTCCAGCACGCGGCGGATGGCGGCGCAGTGGTCGCTCACGTACAGCCAGTCGCGGATCTGCTGGCCGTCGCCATAGATAGGCAGCGGCTTGCCGGCCTGCGCATTGGCGATGATCAGCGGGATCAGCTTCTCCGGGAAGTGATACGGGCCGTAATTATTCGAGCAGTTGGTGGTCAGCGTCGGCAGTCCGTAAGTATGGTGGTAGGAACGCACCAGATGGTCGGAGGCCGCTTTCGACGCCGAGTACGGGCTGTTGGGTGCAAACGCGGTGGTTTCGCTGAACGGCGCGTCGTCCGGTCCCAGCGTGCCGTACACCTCGTCGGTGGAAACGTGCAGGAAGCGGAACGCGGTTTTCTCGGCTTCCGCCAGTTCCGACCAGTAGGCACGCGCCGCTTCCAGCAGGCTGAAAGTGCCGTTGATATTGGTCTGGATGAATTCGCCGGGACCGAGGATGGAACGGTCCACATGGCTCTCGGCAGCAAAGTGCACGATGGCGCGCGGCTTGTGTTCGCGGAACAGCGCCAGCACCTGCGCCTGATCGCAGATATCGCCGCGCACAAAGATATGCCGGCTGTCATTCTTGAGCGACGCCAGATTGTTCAGATTGCCGGCATAGGTCAGCTTGTCGTAGTTAATCACCGGCTCATCCGACTGGGCCAGCCAGTCCAGCACGAAGTTCGAGCCTATGAAACCCGCCCCACCAGTCACAAAAATCATTTAGTATCCCGCAGCAAGAGTCAAAAGAGGAGTAGCCATCATTTTATGTGAAAGCCACGCCGTATCGGGCAATTATCGATACTCTGCACCCGAATAACAGATTAAACCAGTTTGACCCGCCACGAATCCGAGAGTACCCCCATGAAAACCTACGTAATCGGTGATTTACAGGGCTGCCACCAGCAGGCCCGCGACATGGTCGCGCGCATACAGGCCCACGCCGCTACGCCTGATGTACGCATCCTGTTCGCGGGTGACCTGATCAACCGTGGCCCCGACTCCCTCGCCACTCTGCGCTATGTGCGCCAGCTGGCGCAGGAAAGCAACGGTCGCATCGATAGCGTGCTGGGCAACCATGATCTGCATCTGCTGGCGGTGGCCTACGGCATCCGTCCGGCCCACGCCGCCGACACGCTGGACGAGATACTGGCCGCGCCCGACCGCGACGAACTGATCGCCTGGCTGCGCCAGCGCCCGCTGGCACTGGCAGCGGACGGCCACCTGCTGGTGCATGCGGGGCTGCTGCCCCAGTGGGATGGCGCACAGGCGCTAGCCCTGTCGGCAGAAGTAGAGCAGATGCTGCGTAGTGACGGGCTGGCGGATTTTCTGGCCGATATGTATGGCAACCAGCCCGACCGCTGGCATGACGGCCTGCAGGGTGCCGAGCGGCTGCGCTGCATCATCAACGCCATGACGCGGCTGCGCTTCTGCACGGCCGATGGCGTGATGGACTTCAAGATCAAGGATAGCGGCACGGCGGATCCGGCCTCCGGCCTGATGCCGTGGTTCGATGTGCCGCAGCGCCGCAGCGCCGGCCAGACGGTGGTGTTCGGCCACTGGTCGGCACTGGGCCTGATCATGCGGCCCGACGTCATCGGTCTCGATAGCGGCTGCGTCTGGGGTGGCCAGCTATCGGCCGTGTGCCTGCAGGACCGCAGCCTGCTGCAGGCCCAGTGCCCCGAATTCCAGCAGCATAGCGGCAAGCAGGCCGCAAACTAGGGACAGGCCGGACTTGGGGCCCGGCCCTGCCGGACCGGCCTAGTCGGTGCCCGTCGCGGCTGCGCCGGGCAGCGCAACGCCCAGTGCAGCCGCCACCGCCTGCTCGGCGGCCTGCGCCAGCTCGCGCCGGTGCGCCCCCTCATTGCTCAACGGCGGCAGAATGTCGAGCGTGGCCACCACGGGCGGGCCATTCAGGATCAGCACGATGCTCTCGGCGAAGGTCATCTCGCCGATAAAGTCCACCGACGGATGGTGGCCGCCGTCGCTGCCCTGATACGACAGCGCAAACGGCTGCACCGGCACGTGGGCATCGATGGCCGCTTCAAACAGATTGGCATGGAAAGGCAGCAGCGTGCCCTGCGCCGCCGTGGTCCCCTCAGGGAAGAAGGCTACCCGTTCGCCACTCTGCAGGCTGTGCACCAGCCCTTTGAAGATATGCCGCAGATCGCGCCGGCTGCCGCGCGCAATGAACACCGTGCCAGCCTTCTGCGCCAGCCAGCCCGCCAGCGGCCACGAACGGATCTCGGCCTTGGCGACAAAATGGCTGGGGTGCAGGCTGTGGATCACGAAGATGTCCAGCCACGAAATGTGATTGGCCACCACCATCGCCGTGTCGAGCACGGGAGCACTACCCACCGACTGGCGCACTGTCACATTGAACAGGCCCAGCAAATGGGTAGACCAGCGGCGGATATGCGCGTTGCGGGCTCCATGGCCCAGCCACGGAAACACCACAGCGCAGATCAGCATGCCCTTGAGGACGTGCAGCAGCACCCGCACGATGCGGATAAACGTCAGCAGTTTCATGCCGCCCACTCAGTCAGGCAGCATTGCGCTGGTAAGCCACGCGTCCCGCCACGATGGTGGTTTGCACCTGTGCTGCCAGGTTGTAGCCGAGGAAAGGCGTGTGCTTGCCCTGGCTGGCCAGCGCAGCGGCTTGCACCGTCCAGTGCGCCTGCGGATCGAAAATGCAGACATCGGCATTCGCCCCCACCGACAGCGTACCGGCCGACAGCCCGGCCACCCGGGCAGCTTGCGAGGTAATCAGCGCCAGTGCGCGCGCCAGCGGACGGGGGCCGCCAGCTGCCTGGGTGGCGGCGTAGTCGTTGGCCCACTTCAGCGTCAGCGACAGCAGCAGCTCCAGACCGGTGGCGCCGGCCGAGGCTTCGCCGAAAGGCAGCAGTTTTTCATCGTCGTCCACCGGCGTGTGATCGGAACACAGCGCATCGATGGTGCCATCGAGCAGACCGAGACGGATGGCGTCGCGGTCGCGCTGGCTGCGCAGCGGCGGCGTCAAACGGGCATTCGAATCGAAGAAGCCGATGTCGGCATCGGTCAGGTGCACATGGTGGGCACCGACGTCGCAGCTGACCGGCAGGCCTTCGCGCTTGGCCTGACGTACCAGCTCGATGCCGGCAGCCGAGGACAGACGGCACAGGTGGACGCGGGCGCCGGTTGCGCGCATCAGCTCGAAAATGGTGTGCAGGGCGATGGTCTCGGCCATCACCGGCACGCCGGACAGACCCAGACGCGAAGCGAAGGCGCCGCTGGCCGCGATACCGCCACGGCCGATATGGGCGTCCTGCGGACGCAGCCACACGGTGTAGTCGAAGGTCTTGGCATACTGCAGTGCGCGCAGCAGCACGGTGGTGTCTTCGATCGGCTCTTCCGCCTGCGAGAAACCGATGCAGCCCGCTTCCGTCAGTTCCGCCATTTCCGTCAGCGCCTTGCCCTTCAGGCCCACCGTCAATGCGCCCAGCGGGTGCACATGGGCCTGATTACGCGTTTTGGCGCGGTATTTGAGCATCTCTACCAGACCCGATTCGTCCAGCACGGGATCGGTATCGGGCGGGCATACCAGACTGGTCACGCCGCCCTGCATGGCGGCCTGCAGTTCCGATTCCAGCGTGGCCTTGTATTCGTAACCGGGCTCGCGCAGACGGACCGACAGGTCCACCAGCCCCGGTGCCACCACCAGACCGCTGGCATCGATGGTCTGATCCGCGCTGAAGCCGGCTGGCGCCGCGCCTACGGCAAGCACTTTGCCGGCGTCGATAAACAGATCCTGCTGGGCGTCGATACCATTGGCCGGATCGATCAGATGGCCGTTTTTAATGTGTAGTTTCATGCTTGCGTCCCTGCGACTATGCTCATTACTGCCATCCGTACTGCGATACCGAAAGTGACCTGCGGCAGAATCACGGCCTGCGGGCCGTCGGCCACGGCCGAGTCGATTTCCACGCCGCGGTTCATCGGCCCCGGGTGCATCACGATGGCGTCCGGCTTGGCCAGCGCCAGTCGTTCCGGCGTCAGACCGTAGCTCTTGAAGTATTCCTGTGCCGACGGCAGCAGCGCGCCGCTCATGCGCTCGTTCTGCAGACGCAGCATGATGATCACGTCCACGCCTTTCAGGCCTTCATCCATATTGGTAAAGGTGCGCACGCCCATCTGCTCCAGACCGCCCGGCAGCAGCGTGTGCGGGCCGATGGCGCGCACTTCCGGCACGCCCAGCGTGGTCAGCGCGTGGATATCGGAACGGGCCACCCGGCTATGCAGAATGTCGCCCACGATGGCCACCGTCAGATTGGTGAAGTCCTTCTTGTAGTGGCGGATGGTGTACATGTCCAGCAGACCCTGGGTCGGGTGGGCGTGGCGGCCGTCACCGGCGTTCACCACGTGCACGTGCGACTGGCCGGAGTCCTGCAGGTGCTTGGCGATCAGATAGGGCGCGCCCGATTGCGCGTGGCGTACCACGAACATATCGGCATGCATGGCCGACAGGTTGTCGATGGTGTCGAGCAGCGATTCGCCCTTGCTGGCCGAGGAAGCCTGGATGTTCAGATTGATCACGTCCGCCGACAGGCGCTTGGCGGCGATTTCGAAGGTGGTACGGGTACGGGTAGAGTTCTCGAAGAACAGGTTGAACACCGATTTGCCGCGCATCAGCGGCACCTTCTTCACGTCGCGGTCGGAAATGCCGACGAAGGACGATGCGGTATCGAGAATGTGGTTGAGGATAGACTTGGGCAGCCCTTCGATCGACAGCAGGTGCTGTAGTTCGCCGTGTTTGTTAAGTTGCGGATTGAGCATGATGATTTAAGCCTGGTCTATGGTTAGCGTGAATTTGCCGTCGTCGGACTGCTGCAGCACCAGCGCCTTGCCCGCTTCCACCTTGACGTGGGCGGCGACGAAATCGGCTGCCACCGGCAGCTGGCGCTCGCCACGGTCCACCAGCGCGGCCAGCATGATGCGGGCCGGACGGCCATAGTCGAACAGTTCGTTCAGCGCGGCGCGGGTGGTGCGGCCCGTGTACAGCACGTCGTCCACCAGCAGGATGGTGGCGGCGTTGACATCGAAATGGATGCGGGTGGGCTTGACGTCGGCCGGCAGGCCTTTCTTGGCGTAGTCGTCGCGGTAAAACGACACATCGAGCACGCCGCAGCGTTCGGTCAGGCCCAGATCGGCGGCCAGACGCTCGGCCAGCCAAGCGCCGCCAGAGTGGATACCGACGATGGCCACGTCGGCCACACCGGCCAGACCGGCGCGCACGTCGGCCAGCAGCGTGGCGTACAGCGCTTCGGCGTCGAGTTGTTGAGGGTTGAGTAAGGTCATGGGGTGGCTAGCACCTGCTTAGGGCGCGTTCTCGTTTTAGAAATCAGTGGGTATCAAAATACTGCTGCAGGATGATGGCAGCGGCGCGGTCGTCGATTACTTCGCCGCGCTGGCCGCCGATCACGGCGGAGGAATAGCGTTCGTCCACCAGTTGCACCGGCAGATTGAAGCGGCCATGCAGCTGGTTGGCAAACTTGCGGCAGCGCGCCGTCATCTCGTGTTCGGCGCCATCGGGATGCAGCGGCAGGCCTACCACCAGCAGGCCGGGCTGCCATTCTTCCAGCAGCGCACCAATAGCGGCGAAGCGGGTGGCATTGTCCACCGCGTTGATGACTTTGACGGGCTGGGCCTGACGGATCAGGGTATTGCCCATGGCGATGCCGATGCGTTTGACGCCGAAATCGAAGGCGAAAATGGTTTCAGCGCTCACAGTGGCAGGGCATCCTTATGCATGGCCCGCCTCGGAGGTGAGCATCAGCGGATCGATACCGAGCAGGCGCATGGCTGCCGTGTAGCGCTGCTCGATGGGCAGACTGAACAGAATTTCGGGGTCGGCGCTGACGGTCAGCCAGCCATTGCGGCTGATTTCGCCTTCCAGCTGGCCGGGGCTCCAGCCTGCATAACCGATAGAGACCAGCATGCGGCGCGGGCCTTCGCCCGCGGCGACAGCTTCCAGCACGTCGATCGAGGTGGTGAAGGCCACGTCCTTGGTCACCGTCAGCGAGGACGAATAACGCTTGCCCGGAGTGTGCAGCACGAAGCCGCGGTCATCCTGCACGGGGCCGCCGAACATGATGGGCTCGTCGATGTCCACGCTATCGACCGGCTTCAGGTCGATGCGCTCGAACAGGGTTTCCATCGTCATGTCGGTGGGCTTGTTGATGACTACGCCCAGCACGCCATTTTCATTGTGCTCGCAAACGTAGACCACCGTGCCGCCAAACACCGGATCCTGCATGGATGGCATTGCAATTAGGAAATTATCCGCCAGATTCAGCGCGGCTGGCGCGCCCTGAGCGACGGCGGCCAGCGGATCGGCGGCCTCTGGCAATAAGCCGGGCGCCGACGTGGTAGTGCCGAGTTTGCTTTTCGTCATAATCGTGATCTTTCTGAGCTGCCAACAATTCCTGTAGTATTCACACGGAAATTTTCTGCCGGTGAGCAACTCTTTCTGTGTACAGCCATCATTAAGCGCTAGTTTACACTGAATTGCGCCAACAACCATGTTTGACCCCACCCGAACTCTTTGAGACAGACAGAATGAAACTGAAATCTACCCTGGTCTGGCTGCGCCGCGACCTGCGCGCCTTCGATCACGTGGCCCTGCATCAGGCTTTGCAGCACAGCGAACGTGTGTATTGTGTTTTTATCTACGACAGCACCATCCTGTCCGTGCTGCCGCGCCAAGACCGCCGGGTTGACTTCATCCACGCCAGCATCGCCGAAGTGGATGCCGAGCTACGCCAGCTGGGCGGCTATCTGATCACCCGCCATGCCGATCCGCTGCAGGCCATTCCGCAACTGGCGGCCGAACTGGGCGTCGATGCGGTGTTCTGCAACCACGATTACGAACCGCAGGCCATCGCCCGCGACGCAGCGGTGCAGCAGGCTTTGCAGGCCGCTGGCCGCCAGTTCTTCAGCTACAAGGATCAGGTGATCTTCGAGAAAAGCGAAGTGCTGTCGCAGACGGGCGGGGTGTTCTCCGTCTTCACGCCGTATAAAAACGCCTGGCTGAAAAAGCTGGCGGCCGATCCTAGTGTGCTGGCGCCCTATCATATCGAGCCGCACGCAGCGCGGCTGGCGCCACCGCCCTCGCCCTCGCCCGATAGGCAGCTGCCGACGCTGGCCGAACTGGGCTTCGAGCCTAGCAATCTGGCCAGCCTGCAGATCCCCACCGGCATGTCCGGCGCGGCCAGCCTGTTCGAGCAGTTCCTGCCCCGTATCGCCCAGTACAAGGATGCGCGCGATTTCCCGGCCGTGAAAGGCCCGTCCTACCTGTCGCTGCATTTCCGTTTCGGCACGCTGTCGGTGCGCCATCTGGTGCGCACGGTGGTCGATCTGATGGAGCGCGGCGCCGGCGGCGAAGGCGCTGCCGTATGGCTGGCGGAGCTGATCTGGCGCGAGTTCTACGCCATGATCCTGTACCACCATCCGTATGTGGTGGGCGGCTCGTTCAAGCCGGCCTATGACGCCATCGAATGGGAACAGGGGCCGCACGCCGACGAACTGTTTGCTGCATGGTGTGCAGGGCGTACCGGCTATCCGCTGGTGGATGCCGCCATGGCCCAGCTGAACCAGACCGGCTATATGCACAACCGCCTGCGCATGGTGACGGCCTGCTTCCTGATCAAGGATCTGGGCATAGACTGGCGCCGGGGCGAAGCCTATTTCGCCCTGCATCTGAACGACTTCGATCTGGCTTCCAACAACGGCGGCTGGCAGTGGGCGTCGTCGTCCGGCTGCGACGCCCAGCCCTACTTCCGCATCTTCAACCCGATCACGCAGTCGGAAAAATTCGACGCCAGCGGCAAATTCATCCGCCGCTACCTGCCGCAACTGAAAAGCCTGAGCGACAAGGAAATCCATGCGCCATGGCTGGTGCCGCGCATGCTGCGGCCCGATTACCCCGAGCCTATCGTGATGCATGACGAAGCGCGCAAACGCACGCTGGAACGCTACGCCGTGGTCAAAAAGACCGACTAAGCCATCAGTCCTGCGCCTGCTGGGTACGCTGTTCCAGCAGGCCGGCTATCGCCTGCAGCAGCACTTCTTCCTGATACGGCTTACCGAAGTAGGCATTCACACCCAGTTCCAGCGCCAGATTGCGGTGCTTGTCGGCGCTGCGCGAAGTGATCATGATGATGGGCACATGGCGGCTGCGCTCATCGCCACGCACATTGCGGGTCAGATCGAAACCATCCATGCGCGGCATCTCGATATCCACCAGCATCAGGTCCGGCACAGCGGCCTGCATCTGTTCGAGCGCATCCACCCCATCCTTGGCCAGCATGACCTGATAGCCCTCGCGCTCCAGCAGCCGCTGAGTGACACGGCGCACCGTGAGCGAATCATCCACCACCATGACGCTAGGCGCAGCCACTTGCGGCAGGGCGCTTTCCTGCGTGGCCTGGGCATAGCGCTCGCGCAGTTCGGGATGCTGGGCCAGATGCTGTACCAGCGCCAAAGGATTCAGAATCAGTACGATCTCGCCCGAGCCCAGCACCGTGGCGCCGGAGATACCCACCATGCGCGCCAGCTGCGGGCCCAGGTTCTTCACCACCACCTCACGATTGCCCTGCACTTCGTCCACCACCAGCGCCAGCCGCTCGGCGCCATGGCGCAGCATCAGCACCGGCGCCGAGCGCAGCGCAGCCGGCGGGCCGGCATGACCCAGCAGGGCAGGCAGATAGTCGAACGCCATCTGCTGCCCTTGCAGGCTGATGCTGCCGTGGCTCTGCCCTTGCGCCAGCAGCGCTTCCTTCAGCTGCGCCACCTGCTCCACCATCACGGCAGGGACCGCATACGATTTGCCGCCCGCGCGCACCAGCACCACTTGCGAAACCGCCAGCGTGATCGGCAGATGCACGGTCACCCGCGCGCCCTTGCCCGCTTCCGTTGCCAGTTCGACGCGGCCACCAAGCGACTGCGCTTCCGACTGCACCACGTCCATGCCCACACCGCGGCCAGACAATTCGGTCAGCTCGCTGGCGGTAGAAAAGCCGGGGGTGAAAATCAGCTGGGCTATCTGGTCTTCGCTCGGCGTGGCATCGGCTGCCAGCAGACCGTTTTCTATGCCTTTGGCACGGATGCGCGCCAGATCGAGGCCGGCGCCGTCGTCACAGAATTCCAGCACCACTTCATTGCCTTGCTGGCTGACCTGCACCAGCAATTCGCCTACCTCCTGCTTGCCGGCGGCGCTGCGCGCGCTGCGGCTCTCCACGCCGTGAGCAATCGCATTACGCACCAGATGTTCGAACGGTGCGGCCATGCGTTCCAGCACGCTGCGGTCTATCTCGACCTCGCCGCCACGGATATCCAGATTGACGCGCTTATCCACTTCCTTGGCGCTCTGGCGGGCAACGCGGAACAGGCGCTCGGCGATGCTGGAGAATGGCACCATGCGCACGCGCATCAGGTCGTGCTGGAGCTCGCGGGTTAAGCGGGCCTGCTGGAGCAGATCATCAGCGGCACTGTCTACGCTGCGTTCCAGCCCTTCGTGGAAGGCCGCCACGTCGTTCACGCTCTCGGCCATCATGCGGGTAAGCTCATGCAGGCGGGTGAAGCGGTCGAATTCGAGCGGATCGAATTCACGCTCGCCCGAGATCGACATGCGCGAAGCGATCTGCGATTCCGCCTGCATTTCCACTTCGCGCAACTGACGCTGCAGGCGCTGCAGGTTTTCCGAGAAATCGCCAAGCGAAGTGCGCAGCGTCGTCACTTCGTTTTCCAGCCGCGAGCGCGATATCGACACTTCGCCAGCCTGATTCACCAGCCGGTCCAGAATGTCGGCACGTACCCGCACCATCGGCGCTTTGCCGCTGGCTTGCGCCTCTTCCTCGGCCGGAGCATCCGTAGCGGCAGGGCTGCTTGCTTCCGCTAGCGCTGGCTGATGCAACTGCTCTAGCAGCAGCAGTGCATAGTCATACTGGGTGAGCAGTTCTTCGAAAGCATGGGGAGTCGCGGCGCCGGCGCGCAACATGTTCTCGATATGGGTTTCCATTTCGTGCACATGCTGGCCGAGGCGCATGGCGCCGGCCATACGCGCGCTGCCTTTGAGCGTATGCAGCAGACGGGTAAGCGATTGCGCCGGTTCCCTGTCTTCCGGCTCGTGCTGCCATGCGCGCAACGCGGCCCCTACCTGCGGCAGCAGATCCGCGCCTTCTTCCAGGAACACCGGCAGCAGGTCAGCATCCAGTTCATCGGTGTACACCGCCGGTGCCGGAGGTTCGACAGACTCCATATCCGTAGCGGCCGCCACCTGCATGGAGGCAGGAGCGGGAACTGCTTCCAGTAGGATTTCTTCCGTGGACTCGGTCTCGGCGTCTGCTTCCTTTTCTGGCTCGATGGCTGGCTCGGTGGCGGGTCCGGATTCCTGCGTTGCCACCGGCTCCGGTTCGGCCTGCGGAATCGGCGCCAGCTCGGGCGCCAGCGCGATCGGCTCGGCCATGCGCAGCGGCGGCTCGGCAAAAGTGTCATCGAAGGCAGCGTTAAACAGGTCGTCGATACTATCTTCGCCGCGCGCTTTCACCATCTCCGGCACCGCAGCGGTATTATCTGCATCAGCCTCGCTCGCACTGGCGCTAATCTCGGCAAAAGTGTCACGGAATAGCTTATCCAGCGCGGCATCCATGGGTTTCTGCGCATTCAGGCTGTCCATGGTGTCGGCCACCAGATCATCTAGCCGCGCTTCGATGTCGGGGCTGGCCGCGGGCGGCGTGGCTGCCAGCTGCGCTGCCAGATCACGCAAGGCAGCGATCAATTCCGGCTGCGCCGCAGGCAGTTCTGCCGCAGCAAAACTCTGCAGCATCTGGCGGATACGGGCTATCGTAAAGTCGAGCAGATCATGCTGTACCTGATCGAGATGCGGCGCCGGTGGCAGCAAGGCTTCCAGCGTCGCCTCCAGCGCCATTGCCAGCTCGCGCAGGGCGGCAAAACCCACCGTGCCGGAGGTGCCGGCCAGCGTGTGCGCCGCCTGCAGTGCCTGCGGATTGACCGGACGGCGCGGCTCGTGGCGCCACTCGCCAAAATCCTGCGCCAGCAGGCGCACCAGTTCATCCGTTTCGTGCAGATAGATGTTGTACAGCGGCAGAGGGATTTCCAGCTCGCCCACCTGCTTCACATTATCGTCACGCGCAGCGGCAGCAGCGATAGTGGGGAACTCGATCACATTCCCGCTAACGACGGGCGCCGGTCGGGCCGGTGCAGCAGGCTCCGGCGCCACCGCATCTGCCGTCGCAGCGAGCGGAATTTCTTGCGTTTCTGGCTGCGCCGCCCCGTCCTGCCCGGGCGCCCCTTGCTGCAAGCGCGCCGCTGCCGCGATGATGGCTGCACCATCCAGCGCCGACGCGCCGCCAGCCTGAAGCTCGCCCACCCATACCGTCATTTCCTGCTGCGCCAGTTCCAGCAGCGCCAGCAGCGCAGCACTGGCAGGCCGGGCTTCGGCCAGCCAGCCGTTCAATACCCGTTCCACCGCATGGGCAGCATCGGCGAACTGGAACAACGCCACCATGCGCGCACTGCCTTTGAGCGTATGGAAGGAACGGCGCAAAGTAGCCAGCGCCGCCTCGCCGCCATCGTGCGCCTGCCCCAGTGCTGCACCTACCGTGCGCAGCACTTCATGCGCCTCATCGACAAAAATCTCCAGCAGTTCCGCCTGCGATGCCTCGGTCTGCACTTCTGGCGCAGCGGCTGGCGGCACCAGTTGCAACGGTGCCGGTGCTGGCGCCGCCGCTACCGCCTGATCGAGCACAGGCACACTGCCCACCGCCGCCAGTTTGCGGAATGGCACGGAACGGAAACGCCCAAGCGTGGCATCAAAAGCAAAGCGCTGGCGTGCCGCAGCAGCATTCTGGCCCAGCATGTCGAGGAAGAAGCCCAGTGCCCCCACATTCTGCGCCACCTCTTCCAGCGTGGCGGCATCACTCCCCGTGCTGCACCCTTGCGCCAGCGCGGCCACCGTCGCCTGCACATGCTGTGCAGCCTGCGTTGCATCGTCCTGATCCAGCACGGCCAGCGCACCCTGCAACTGGTGCAGCACCGGATCGAGCTCCAGCAGCTTATCCCGCGTGCCGGCGTCGGCATAGAATTCGTCCAATGTCTGCTCCACCTGACGCAGGCTGTTTTTCAGCTCATGCGCCAGCGCCACGACCGTATCGTCCTGCTGCATATGCTCGGCGATACCGTCCTGCCACTGCCCTGTCGGCGGTGGCGTGGCGCCGCTGGCCAGCGCATGCAGGCGTGCGCCCAGCGTATCGGCATGGGCCGCAAAATCGCCGGGCAGATGGCGGATCTGTGCCAGTCCGTGCTCGGCAAACAGCAGCGTCGACGCGATTTCCAGCGCCAGCGCATCGCTGCGCCCCGCATGCGCAGTGTGGTCGGCCACGCTGGACAGCTCGCGCATCAGCGTACCCAGCGCAGGCAGGTTCAATTGCTCGGAAGCGCGCGCCACATCGGACAAGGCGGCACTAAAGCCAGCTTCCAGCGCCGGATCATGCTCGGCTGCAGCCAGCCGGTCCCACGCTGCCTTGGCCTTGGTCATGCCGGCCTGCGCATGAGCCAGCGCACCGTTGTCGATGCGGCCATAGCGCTTCTGCTCGAAGTTGGCAGGCACCTGCCCGTCCAGCGCAAAGCCCTTGCGGATCTGCTGCACCGTATCGGAAGCCAGCGTGGTATCGGCCGAAGCGACGAAGAACAGCGCATCGCGCAGCATGGTCTCCGGCTGCGACGGATTGCCTTGTGCGAGACGGCGTATCTGCAGATTGATCAGGCCGAAAAGCTGCTTCACATACAGGCTGCCCGCCAGCTTGCCGGTGGCTACCAGTTCGGCAAAGGCCTGCATGGCCAGCCAGAAGGTCTGCGCCTGCGCCGCCGTCTGCATGCTGGCGATGGCCTGCACGGCGGCTAGCAAACCTTCGGCATGTTCCTGCTGCTGTTCCAGATCGCTACTGCGCAGATACGGCAGCAGCGATTTTTCGAAACTGGCCCGGTGGGTGGCATAGTCGGCCGCAGCTACCCCCTCCGCTGCTGCTTCGCTGGCCGCCGTCTTTGCTGCACCCAGCGCCTGCGCCGGCTGCAAGGACGGATAGAACAGATCGGCCGGATGGATGCGCTCCGCGCCCAGCATCTGCTGCAAAGCCTGATAGTAAGGGAACAGGCGCAGCGGCTGCACCTGCGAGCCATCGAGCAGCTCCTGCAGATATTCCACCAGCGCCTGATAAACGTCGGCCACCACCTGCGCATGGTCGGTGCTGCATTTCAGGCTACCGTCCTTGAAGCGGTCCAGTGCCGTTTCGGCCAGCCGGGTCAGCTGGGTCGGGCCGTCCAGATCCACCATCTGCAGCGCGCCGTGCGCCTGATGCAGGTGCGAACGCGCATGCTGCAACTGGGTGGCCTGATCTTCTGCCGCGCGTCCGCCTGCCTCGAACAATGCCGTTTTCGAGCGCGCCAGCGCTTCGCGTATCTCCACCATCACCCACGACAGCGGGCCGGTATCGAACTGCGGAAGAGTAGGGAAATCTGCTGTGGTCATACTTGCCTCGGTCTTTCAATTCTGGCGCATCAGTTCGCGATGCGGAAACGCGCAACGGAATTTTTCAGTTCCTGCGCCAGCACTGAGAGCTTGTGAATGGATAAAGTGGTTTGCTGGGTGCCGTCCTGGGTCTGCTCGGTCACCATCAGGATATGCTGGATATTCTGCGCCACGCCGCTGGCCGAAGTAGCCTGCTGGCTGGTAGCGAGTGCGATGCCGGAGATCAGTTCGGCCAGCCGGTCCGACACTTGCGAGATATCGTTCAGTGCAGCGCCAGCGGCATCGGACAGGCGCGCACCTTCTACCACGCCCTGGGTGGATTTTTCCATCGCCGCGACGGCATCATGGGTGTCGGTCTGGATCGCCCGCACCAGCGCACCAATCTGCTTGGCCGCTCCTGCCGAGCGTTCCGCCAGCCGCTGCACTTCTTCCGCCACCACCGAGAAACCGCGCCCCGCTTCCCCCGCCGATGCCGCCTGTATGGCCGCATTCAGCGCCAGCACATTGGTCTGCTCGGTGATGTCGGAGATCAGCTCGGTAATCTCGCCGATTTCCTGCGACGATTCACCCAGCCGCTTGATGCGCTTGGACGTGTCCTGTATCTGCTCGCGGATTTCGTGCATGCCCTTGATGGCATTGGCCACCGCGGTAGCCCCCTGCTGGGCCGCCGCCACCGACTGGCGCGCCACCTCGGCCGATACACTGGCCGAACGCGACACGTCGTTAATCTGGTCGGCCATCTGCACCACCGTCGCCGAAGCATCGATGATTTCACGCGACTGCTGCTGCGAAGCGGCCAGCAGGCCGCTGGAAATGTTCTGTGCCTGACTGGAAGCCTGCGTTACCTGCTCCGCCGTTTCCGTCACCCGCCCCACCAGCCCGCGCAATTCTTCCACCGTATAGTTGACGGAATCGGCAATCGCGCCGGTGATGTCTTCCGAGACCGTGGCCTGCACGGTCAGGTCGCCGTCTGCCACTTCCTGCAGTTCGTTCATCAGGCGCAGAATGGCGGCCTGATTCTGCGCATTGGCGGCCTTGGCCTGTTCTTCCTGCTGCTGCGATTGCTGGCGCATGGTTTCCGCTTCGCGCCGGCGCCGTTCGGCAGCGCGCGTGCGCTGCAAGGAATCGAGCAGCAGTACCCGGCCTATGGCGGCAGCCAGCAGCAGCGTCATGCTACCGCACGCCACCATCAGCCAGAACGGCAGACCCAGTGCATCCTGTTCGGCGCGGTAGGCCTGCTGCAAAGCGCTCAGGCGCTGGCGCAATGCTTCGTTGTCGTTGAAGATCAGCTGTTCGGCATTCTTGGCTGCGCTGAATTTATCCAGCTTGTCGAGGATGCCCGAGACCAGCTTCTGGTAATCTTCGAAGTCGGCTTTCAGGCCGGTGATCTTCTCGCGCAGTTCCGGCGCCCGCACGGCGCCCAGCCCCAGCGTGGCACTGCCATTCAGGAAGCCATCTAGCGTATTGCGGAAGACCGTGGTGTCGCGCCCCAGCTGGAACGCCGTTTCCGAACTGACGCCGCCCATAGTGAGGAATTCGCTGGCATTGCGGCTCATACGCTGGGTCAGCATGGTGAGTTTGCCCAGTGCCGCGATCTCGCGTGGCGTACCGCCCTGCTGCACCTTCAGCGCCAGCACTTCCTCGGTGTGCAGCAACAGATCAGGCGACATGGCATTGAGTTCCTTGAGCGTCTTTTCGACTCCGCTCAGATCTTTTTTCAGCAGCAGGATAGTGCCGGCCGCCAGATCGGACGGCTGCCACTGCCTGCGTGCCGCCGCTACCGTGGGCGCCAGCGCTTCGATGGGCTCCCCCAGTCCGCGTCCCTGATAGCTGCCGCCACGCAGCATGAGATTGAAAGCGCCATTGAGTTCCCTGCGGCTCTGTTCCAGCTGGCGGAAACCCTCCTCGCTGCCCTGCACCGCATTCGACGCCGCCTTGCCGATACGCTGCGAATGCATCAGCGCATCGCTGGCCACCTGGGTCTGGGTCGAACGGTAGCCGCCGTGGATGGTGTTCAGCGCCACCGCGCCGGCACTCAGCAGCAGGCTCACGGCCAGCGTAGTCGATAGTATGCTGAGCTGACGCTGGGCCGGCAGATGGCCGATCAGCGGCAGACGGAAACCGCCCGCCGCATCGAGCGGCGCGGCGGCCGCCGGTGCGCGCAGCACCAGCGCATCGCGCAGACGCAGCGGCGCATCGCCCTCGCTGGCCGCGGCCGGCTCCTGCCCCATCATCAGCGTGTCGCCATCAGCGTGCTCCGCCTCTGGCTGGACTGGCCGGGTGCCGCGCGAGAATATCCCCATCTTGGTCGCCTTTCCTTGCATTCCACATCAGCGACGCTACGGCGTCCCTGATCCCTGAATATCCCTATAAACCCACTTGCAGAAAACCGGGCTCGCGCACCAGCTGCGCCAGATCGAGCCGGTGCCAGCGGCATCCCGCGCTATCGTCATACTGCTGGCGGCACCATGGCGGCGCATCCGCTACCGCCGCGCGCTCCTCCATGTCGGCCAGATAGCGCAACCCCAGCAGCGCCTCCACCCGCAGCGCGCAATGCAGCTTCAGCGCCGGTGCCAGCGTAATATCGCGCTGGCCGGGCGCAGCCGGCGCAGGCGGCTGGCCATGCAGGTAGCTGGCCAGTTCCACCACGCCGGTCAGCTGGCCGCGGATATTGGCCAGCCCCAGATACCACGGCTGCGTGAGCGGCACCGGCGTCAGCGCCTGCAGCGGCACGATTTCACTGATCTGGGTCAAGTCCAGCAGACAGTGACGGCCGCCTATCATTACCCCCAGTTCGCGGCCGCCGCTGGCCGGCCCCGTTTTCGCCGCCTGCATGCGCTCGAGCAGCTGCACCTGATACTGGCGCAAACGGCTGCGGCGTTCCGGCGTCGTTGCGTCCATGCCTAGCCCAGTTCGGCGATCCGTGCCAGCAGATCACCCGCTGCCACCGGTTTGACCAGATACGCGCAGGCGCCCTGACGCAGGCCCCAGATCTTGTCGGTTTCCTGATTCTTGCTTGAGCAGATAATGACCGGCACATCTTTCAACTCCGGGTCACGAGCGATGGAGCGGGTGACCTGAAAGCCGTTCGCACCCGGCATCACCACATCCATCAGGATCAGGTCCGGCTTGCTGGCACGGATTTTCAGCATGGCTTCCTCGCCCGTTTCCGCCGTGCTGACGCTATAACCCTGTCGGATCAGGATATCGCTCAGGTAGTAGCGCTCGGTGGGCGAGTCATCAACAATCAGAACGTTATGTATGGCCATGCTGGGTTCTCGGCAGTTTATCCGGCAGTCGGTCCGGCGGCAGGCGCAACACCGCTGTGCTCGCGCACTGCGGCCAGCAGGCTGTCCTTGGTAAAGGGTTTGGTCAGGTAGGCGGCGGCGCCCACCATGCTGCCGCGGGCGCGGTCGAACAGGCCGTCCCTGGAGGACAGCAGCAGCACCGGCGTAGCGTGGAATTTTGTACTTTTCTTAATCAGCGCACAGGTCTGATAGCCATCCAGCCGCGGCATCAGGATGTCGCAGAACACCAGCGCAGGCTGATGATCGGCGATTTTGGCGAGGGCATCGAAACCGTCTTCGGCTAGCACCACCTGATAGCCTGCCTGGGTCAGAAACATCTCGGCCGACCGGCGGATCGTGTTGCTATCGTCGATCACCATAATGGTCAGATTGTGGGCAGACGGAGGGGCTGTCATACGCTACACGCTATACGCTGGACGGATAGCCATACCATAGCATAGGCAGGGCGCCATGGGCGTAAATCGCGCGAGCGCCAGCCGCACGGCATCAGATGGCAACCATCTCGAAATCGTCCTTGCGCGCGCCGCATTCCGGGCAGCTCCAGTTCATCGGCACATCGGCCCAGCGGGTGCCGGGCGCAATGCCCTCTTCCGGCAGGCCGGCCTGCTCGTCATAGATCCAGCCGCAGATCAGGCACATCCACGTTTTGTATGGCTGCGTTGTTTCATTGCTACTCACGTTGGCTTACCCTTCAATCTAGTAAAATGCTGAATCAGGTATCTTAATCTACCCGCCGTGCAAATCCAAACTTCTCCCTTGATATTAAGCTTTGGCGCCGCCGATCCGGCTGGCGCCACCGGCGTGCAGGCCGATCTGGCGGTTTTTTCCGCACTGGCCTGCACTGGTCTGAGCACCACCACCGCGTTGCTGATCGGCGACAGTGCCCGCATCGAAGACGTGCAGGAAGTCGATCCTGACTGGGTTTCCGATCAGGCCCGCGTGCTGCTGGAAGATATGACCGTGGCCGCCTTCAAGGTGGGCGCGCTGACCAATGTGGAACAGGTGGCCGCGATTGCGGAAATCCTGTCCGACTATCCCGACGCGCCGCTGATCCTCGATCCTTTCAGCTCGCGCCTGCCCGCCCTGTCCGACGACGATGCCGAAGAAGTCATGACAGCGGTGCGCCAGCTGCTGGTGCCGCAGGCTACCCTGCTGATGCTGTCGCAGGTGGAACTGGGCCGGCTAGCCGAAACCTGGCGCGAAGGCGCCGAAGACAGCATGGAATCGGACGTCGACCATCTGCTGGCTCTGGGCTGCGAATTCGTGCTGGTCACCGGCACCAGCGCTGCCGCAACACAGGGCGAGAGCGCGGTGCCGAACACGCTGGCCAACACTCTGTACGGCGGCGAAGGACTGCTCAGCCACGACGCCTGGCAGCACATGGCGGGGCCCTTCATCGGCGCCGGCGGCACACTGTCGGCAGCCATCGCCGCCTTCATGGCGCGCGGCGCCGACGCGGTTGACGCCGTGGCCACGGCGCAGGAATATACTGTCGGCGCGCTGGCCCATGCCCAGCGCTACGGTATGGGCAAACTGGTGCCCAACCGTTTTTTCCATCTCCAGCAAGCATTACCCATTTGACCTTGACGACGCCACTATGACTACCACTTCCAAGAACGATCAGCTGTTCGAACGCGCCCAGAAAACCACGCCCGGCGGTGTCAACTCGCCAGTGCGCGCCTTCCGCTCGGTGGGCGGCACGCCGCGCTTCATCACCCGCGCCGAAGGCCCGTACTTCTGGGATGCCGACGACAAGCGCTATATCGACTACATCGGTTCGTGGGGTCCGGCCATCGTCGGCCACGCCCATCCGGTAGTCATCAAGGCGGTACAGGAAGCGGCCACGCGCGGCCTGTCGTTCGGCGCACCGACCGAAGGCGAAATCCTGATGGCAGAAGAAATCTGCCGTCTGATGCCATCGATCGAACAGGTACGTCTGGTATCGTCCGGCACGGAAGCCACCATGAGCGCCCTGCGTCTGGCACGCGGCGCCACGGGACGCGACAAGATCATCAAATTCGAAGGCTGCTACCACGGCCACGCCGACGCCCTGCTGGTCAAAGCGGGCAGCGGCCTGCTCACCTTCGGCAACCCCACTTCGGCCGGCGTGCCGGAAGACTTCGTCAAGCACACGCTGGTGCTCGACTATAACAACGTGCAGCAGATCGAAGACGCTTTCGCTTCCTACGGCGACGAAATCGCCTGCGTGATCGTCGAACCGGTCGCCGGCAATATGAACCTGATCAAGGCCACGCCGGAGTTCCTGCAGGCGCTGCGCAATCTGTGCACCAAGCACGGCGCCATCCTGATCTTCGACGAAGTGATGTGCGGCTTCCGCGTCGCGCTGGGCGGCGCCCAGCAGCTGTACGGCATCAAGCCGGACCTGACGGCACTGGGCAAAGTCATCGGCGGCGGCCTGCCGGTGGCAGCCTTCGGCGGTAGCGCAGAGCTGATGAGCAAAATGGCGCCGCTGGGCGCGGTGTATCAGGCCGGCACGCTGTCGGGCAATCCGGTGGCGGTGGCGGCCGGCATGACCACGCTGCGCCTGATTCAGGAAGAAGGCTTCTACCAGCGGCTGAGCGCAACGGCCAGCCGTCTGGCTGCCGGTCTGACCGAAGCGGCCCGCGCCGCCGGCATCGAATTCTGCGCTGACGCCATCGGCGGCATGTTCGGCCTGTACTTCAGCGCTACCCCGCCCAACAACTATGCCGAAATGATGGCCGGTAACCGCGAACGCTTCAACGTATTCTTCCACGCCATGCTGGACGAAGGCGTGTACTTCGCCCCGGCCGCCTTCGAGGCCGGCTTCGTCTCGGCCCAGCACAGCGACGCCGTGATCGACGAAACCATCGCCGCCGCCGCCCGCGTCTTCAAAAAACTGGCGTAAAAAAACGGCGGGCAGTTGCGCAATACCGGCGATGCATAGCGTGCATCGCTGGTTTGCTGCAACTGCCCGCCGGCGTTGACAGGCGCGCTACTGCGCCTAGATTTCGTCCTCTTCGTCTTCCTTGGCCATCTGGATCACGCCGGTGTTGAAGTTGTATTCGAACAGATCGCCGTAACGGCCCCATTCGATCGCCACCCGCAAGGCCTTTTCCGCTTCTTCCGCACTCAGGGTAAAGCGCAGCAGCTTGAGGAACAGATCCTCCGGCAGATCGCCCGACTTGTCCTGCTCCAGACCGTGGCAGATGTAGGCGATCAGCGGGATGTGTTCCAGCAGCTGTATACCGAACAGTTCCTGCCGCTCGGTATTGCTGGCCGCCGCATACTTACTGCCCAGATCGGTGAGCAGGATGTCGCCGTTGGTCAGGTAGGCAAAGCCCAGCAGGATCAGGCCATTCAGCACTTCCAGCAGTTCGGCGTCGGTCAGCTCGGTTTCTTCGGCCAGCTGCGGCAGGTCGGCGCGGCCATGGAACGGCTCTTCCGCCAGCAGCTCCAGTATCCCTTCCATGTGGGCGATGCCGGCTTGCGGCAGACGGTCGCCCAGTTGCAGCTTGACTTCCTTCTCGCTGATCAGGCCACGGCGTCCCGCACCGGCCGTCATCAGCTCGTAAACCTTGTCGATCAGCTGACGCACTTCATTGCTCTCGGCCTTGCGCGGCTGCGACAGCGAAATCGGCAGTTCGGCACGCACGCGGCCCGGGTCGCTGGCAAAAATCAGCACACGGTCGGCCATCATCACCGCTTCTTCGATGTTATGCGATACCACCAGTATGGCCTTGGTGGGGATCTGGCCGGACTGCCACAGTTCCAGAATTTCTTCGCGCAGGCGCTCGCCCGTCAGCACGTCAAGCGCGGAAAACGCTTCGTCCATCAGCAGCACTTCCGGTTCCATCACCAGCGCGCGGGCGATACCGACCCGCTGGCGCATGCCGCCGGACAGCTCGCGCGGCAGCGCGCCTTCGAAGCCGGACAGGCCTATCAGTTCGATCACTTTTTCCGCGCGGCGGGCCCGTTCTTCGGCCGGCATGCCCTGCGCTTCCATTCCCAGTTCCACGTTCTTCTGCACCGTCAGCCAAGGGAACAGGGCGAACGACTGGAACACCATGCGGATACCGCGCGCCGTGCCATACAGCGGCATGCCGCGATACAGCACCTGACCGGCATCGGCCTGTATCAGCCCCGCCATAATCCGCAGCATGGTGGATTTGCCGGAGCCGGACTGGCCCAGCAGCGCGACGATCTCGCCTTCGTGCAGGGTAAAGTCCACGCCTTCCAGCACCGCACGGGCAGAACCATCGGCGCCACGGAAGTGCTTGCCGACGGCTTTCAATTCGACGATAGGAGTGCTCATAATTCGATTCCGATACTGATACTGTTAGCGCACTAGAAGTGCAGGCGGCTCTCGGCCAGCGTGTACAGGCGGCGCCAGACAAAATGGTTGAAGCCCATGACGAAGATACACATCACGCCTATGCCCAGCGCGATGCGCGGGAAGTCGCCGGCGGTGGTCATCTCCTGGATATAGCTGCCGATGCCGTGCGCTTTGAGCGTAGTCGGGCCCCAGCTCACATACTCGGCCACGATGCTGGCATTCCACGAACCGCCGGTAGCCGTAATCGCCCCCGTCACAAAGCTGGGGAAGATGGCGGGCAACAGATAGCGGCGCCATTTGAGCCAGCCCGACAGGCCGAAATTCTGCGCCGCGTGGCGCAATTCGGTGGGGATGGTGGAGGCGCCGGCAATCACGTTAAACAGCAGATACCACTGGGTGCCGAGTATCATCAGCGGCGACAGCCAGATATCCGGGTTGAGGTGGAACCGCACGATGGCCACCACAGCCACCGGAAACACCAGATTGGTGGGGAAGGCAGCCAGGAACTGCGCCACGGCCTGGGTGCGCGAAGCCCAGCGCGGGTTCATGCCTATCCACACGCCCACCGGCACCCAGATCAGCGCAGCTAGCGCCAGCAGCAATACCACCCGCGCCAGCGTATATAGTCCCAGTACGAACACATGGCCCACTTCGCTCCAGCCCACTTCGGTGCTGATAAAGTGGCCCAGACTCCACAGAGCATAGAACACCACGGCGGCAATCACCGCATCCCACACCCGCTGCGGCACCAGCGAAGGCTGGTCGCGCCGCGCGCGGATCGAGGTGCCGTCATGACTGAGACGGAACAGGGCAATCGAACGGCCCAGCAGATCGCCGAACCATGCCACGATAGCCTGGGTACGCTCGGTACGGCGCAGCCACGTCAGCAGCCACGATTGCTGCGCCGTGTCGCTGCCGGTTTCCTCGAAACGGAAGCGGTCGGCCCATGCCAGCAGGGGGCGGAAGAACAGCTGGTCGTACATCAGCACGGCCACGAACATGGCAGCGATGGCCCAGCCGATGGCGTGCATATCGCTTTGCGCAATCGCCAGCGCGATATAGGAGCCGATGCCGGGCAGCTTGATATCCTGCCCCGACACGGAGATCGCTTCCGAAGCCACCACGAAGAACCAGCCGCCGGACATCGACATCATCATATTCCACAGCAGGCCGGGCATGGCGAACGGCAGCTCCAGCCGCCAGAAGCGCTGCCAGCCCGACAGCTGGTACACCATGGCCGCCTCGGACAGCTCGGCCGGCACGGTGCGGAAGCCCTGATAGGCCGAGAAAGCCATATTCCACGCCTGCGAAGTGAAAATGGCGAAGATTGCCGCGCACTCCACTCCCAGCAGATTACCGGGGAACATGGCGATGAAGGCCGTCACGGTAATCGACAGGAAACCCAGAATCGGGATCGACTGCAGAATGTCGAGCAGCGGCACCAGCACTTTTTCCGCCAGCCGGTATTTGGTAGTGAGGGCCGCGAACACGCAGCTGAACACCATCGAGGCGCCCAGCGCGATAAACATGCGCAGCGTGGTGCGCAGCAGATAATAAGGCAGATAACTGGGATCTAGCGACAGCGGCAGCGCCTGCCCCAGTTCAAAGGGGCGCGACATCTGCTGGCTGCCATAGGCCATCAGCACAAAGACTGCCAATACGATGGGCAGTAAAGCCCAGTCCCAGCGGTTACCGCCAGCTTCCACGACCTGGCGTGGGAAAAATTGCCGTTTTTTGTTCATATTCGCACTTTCTGGCGCCAGCATACCCGATGCGTTTGACCGGAAAGTGACACTGGCGCGATTTTAAGCGATAAAACCGGCTAACTCTATTACGATGCTGAAAGTTCGAACAGAGAGCTTATTTCAGCCAGCCGCGCCGGCGGAAGTACCAGAACGGCGCAATCGCGCTAATGACCATCAGCAGCAGGGCAAACGGATAGCCGAGCGGCCATTCCAGTTCCGGCAGCCACTTGAAGTTCATGCCGTAGATCGAAGCAATCAGGGTAGGCGGCAGGAAGGCCACGCTGGCCACCGAGAAGATCTTGATGATCTTGTTCTGGTTGATGTTGATGAAACCGACGGTGGCATCCATCAGGAAGTTGATCTTATCGAACAGGAAAGAAGTGTGGCCGTCCAGCGATTCGATATCGCGCAGAATCTGGCGCGCCTCTTCGAACTGCTCGGAATTGAGCAGGCGGCCACGCATCAGGAAGCTGACCGCGCGGCGGGTATCCATCATATTGCGGCGGATACGGCCGTTCAGGTCTTCCTCGTGGGCGATGGCGTTCAGCGCGGACGCTGCGTCCTGGTCGGTGAATTCTTCCTGCAGCACGCGGCCGCTGACCTCTTCCAGATTCTGGTAGATGCCTTCCAGCGCATCGGCCGAATATTCGGCATCGGTGGCGTACAGGTCGAGCAGCACGTCCATGTAGTCGGCAATCGAACCGGGCCGCGAACGGGCGCGCATGCGCACCAGCCGGAACACGGGCAGATCGTCGGTATGCACGGAGAACAGCATTTTGCGCGCGAGGATGAAGGCTACCGTCACGATGCGCGAAGGGCCATCCTCTTCCTCTAGCAGGAAGTCGGTGCGCAGGTGCAGATCGCCGTTTTCCGCTTCGTAGTAGCGGGCCGACGCTTCGATGTCCTTGACTTCGTCTTCGCCCGGCAGCGTCACGCCGTAGATGGTCTTGACCCAGGTGCGCTCGTCATCCGTCGGGTCGGTCAGATCCACCCAGACCGGGTCGGCATGCTCCAGATCGGCGCGCGTGTCGATAGGTACCTGGTTGAGCCGGCCGTTCTGGAGTACGAAAACATTGATCATGGGTGCGCGAGCCTTCTGGAAACAGCGCAAGTGTACCCGCAAAGCCCCTGCCTAAGCCAGCCTGTATAGGCTAATTTCCGCACGCAGCGTGCTTTTTTTCGGCGATAGGGCAGCCCGCCGCAGGGGGCGGGCCGTTTTCAACTAGTTTCATGCCGGCGGACCGGCGCCTGACTAGGGCAGCTCGGCCGAATTCATACGGCGCAAAATCACTTCCGTGCGCTTGGCCAGATAGTTGGAGTCGCGGTGCTTGTCAAAAAAGCGCGGGTTAGGCAGCATCACGGCCAGCCTGGCCGCCTGTGCCGGCCCCAGATTGGCCGCACTCACGCCGTAGTAATGGCGCGCCGCCGCCTCGGCGCCGAAGGTGCCGGTGCCGAATTCCACCACATTCAGGTAGATTTCGAATATCCGCTCCTTTTCCATCAGGGTTTCCAGCATATAGGTGATGATCAGCTCCTGCCCCTTGCGCAGATAGCTGCGCGAGCCGGACAGGAACAGATTCTTGGCCAGCTGCTGGGTGATGGTGGAACCGCCCGACACCACCTTGTGCTTTTTGGCGTTCTTGTCATAAGCCTTCTGCAGAGCTTCCCAGTCCACCCCGTCGTGATCGGAGAAGTTGGCATCTTCCGACGCGATAATGGCGCGCTTGAGATTATTCGAGATGCGCGCATACGGCACCCACAGCTGCTGGATATTCGCCGAGGGATTTTTCTCGCGCAGGGCGGCCTGCTGGGCGCGCATAAAGCTGGTAGTGCCGGGGTTATGGTCGACCCACCACCAGATCTGCACGAAGAAATACAGCTGTATCAGCGTGAACAGCAGCAGTGGCGCCAGTATCAGCCACTTCAGCCAGCGCCACACGCCACGCCTGGCCGTGCTCACAGCTGCTCCCGCAAAGTCTTCAGCACGGCGGCCGTTGCCGGCTGCACGCCGCGCCACAGGCTGAACGCCTCGGCCGCCTGCTCCACCAGCATGCCCAGCCCGTCGCGCAGTTGCGCACCATGCTGGGCGGCGAACTGCAGGAACACGGTAGGCTGGGCGCCGTACATCATGTCCAGCGCCAGCGCACCGGGCGCGAAGACAGTGGCCGCTACCGGCGGCAGTTCCGCACTCAGGCTGGCCGAAGTGGCGTTAATAATAATGTCGTAAGCGCCCTGAATTTCGGCATAGCCGCAGGCCGATACCACGCCCGCGCCGCCCAGCGCGGCAAACTGCTCCACCAGCGCCTCGGCGGTGGCCACGGTACGGTTGGCGATTACCAGCTGGGCCGGACGGTGCTCCAGTATCGGCAGCACCACGCCGCGCGCGGCACCGCCTGCGCCCAGCAGCAGCACACGCTTGCCGGTAATCGGCACACCGGCATTGCGCACGATGTCGGCCACCAGCCCTGCGCCGTCGGTGTTGTCGCCGATGATGCCTTCATCGGTAAAGTGCAGCGTGTTGACGGCACCGGCAGCGCGCGCACGTATGGTCAGTGCCTGCGCCACCTTGACGGCTTCCAGCTTGAACGGCACGGTAACATTGGCGCCCTTGCCGCCTTCGGCGATGAAGGCCTGCACGGCGTTGGCAAAACCGTCGAGCGGCGCCAGCCGGCGTTCATAGCTGAGCTCTTGCCCGGTCTGCGCGGCGAACGCAGCGTGTATATCGGGCGATTTGCTGTGAGCGATAGGGTTGCCAAACACGCAGTAGCGATCCATCAGTGTCCTCCGCCGCTTAAATCGGCTTGTAATTTGTCGTCGCGGGTAAATTTGAAAGTGGTGACGATCACCCACAGATCGTCTTTTTCATTCGACAGCATATTCGGCGGGAATTTGCCGAACGGCGCAGCGCGGCGCACGATGTTGACGGCAGCGGCGTCGAGCTCGGGATTGCCGGAACTGCGGTCTACCTTGATGCCGCCATCCGCCATATAGATGGTGCCATCCTGGAAAACCGGAATGGACAACACCAGCTGGCCATACAGCTTGCGCCCGTGCGACTGGGGAAAGTTAAGCGTACCGATATCCTCGATGCGCTTCTGGATCGCCTTGTAGTACATGGCGTAACCCACCCCGCGCGTGCTGGGCGTGATGAAGGTCTTCCTGGGACGCTTGTTCTGGTCTTCGATGCTCTCGCTGATTTCGGCAGCGCGGCGGGCAATCGCCTTGCTGGCGTCGAGCAGGTCGGCGCCCGTCGGCGTGGGATCGGGCTTGTTCTTTTCCGTCACGGGCGGCGCCGTGAACGGGGTCGCCGCAGTTGCCTGTGTCAGCAGCTTTTGCTGCAGCTCTTCCAGCTGGGCGATGCGGCGTCTGGCCGCTTTGATGCTGTCGCCCGTTTCCATCTTGCGCATATCGGGCAAGGGCGACCTGGAGCGGCCCTGATCGACCGTGCCGCCGCCATCGAGATTGGCCTGCGCCAGCGCGTCGGCCTTGAGTGGCGCCTTGCTATGCTTGGCATTCACCAGGATCACTTCCAGCCCGGGATCGGTCGGTTTGACGGGCGCCGCTACCGGCGCCACCAGCCGCACAGCCAGCAATGCACCATGGGCCAGCAGCGAAATGCCGCAGGCCAGATACAGAAGGCGATTTTCTCGGTAGGACTTCACACAGGGCCGGTAGCTAGGGTTGGGGCTGACGTTTTAAACTGATTTTACGTGAAAGCGGGCGGGCGGCAACGGCTTTTTAGGCCGCTGGCGTAGTCCCCTCGCTATCGCTCGCGCCATTGTCGTCAGCGGCGCCCGCGCCATCGGCTGGGGTCTCGGCACCAGCTTCGGCCTGCGCTTCCACTGCCAGCTCCGGCGCATCCACCGCCTCTTCCGGTGCTTCGTCATCCTCGAAGTCCAGATCGGCATCGGCCGGTGCCGCATCGGCAGCCGGGATTTCGAGGATACGCGCCTCGATGCTCAGGTCCACTTCATCCCAGCGCAGAATATCGAGCTTGACCTGCAGGCCACGCGCCACCTGCGGCATGCCCGGCAGACGGATAATCAGCGGAATATCGACCAGACGCAGCACCTCGTCCTTGAGCACCACGGCATCGACCTGACGGGCATTTTCCTGTCCCAGCCAGCGCAAGCACCAATAGCGTTCCATAGTGGACTGGTGATCGTTGTAGGCAGCATAGGCGGCGTCGAACTGCGACACGATGGCGAACAGGTTGGCATCCTTGTGCTTGAAGTTAGCCACCAGCGGCGCCGTCACGCCATGCTCGGCGCAGGCCAGTATCTGCCACTGGTTGACCAGATCGGTGTAGCGGCGCAGCGGCGAAGTGCTCCATGCATACTGGTCCACGCCCAGACCCTGATGGGGTGCCGCATGGGTCAGCATACGCACCTGCATCTTGGCAGCCCAGCCACCCACGCCCTGCCCCTGACTGCGGTAGATGCCGGGCACGCCGTGGTCGTGCATCAGCTTACCCCAGGTGCTATTGGCGAAGATCATCAGCTCGGCCACGATCTTGTCCAGCGGCGCGCCACGCTTGCGGCGGCTCACGGTGACGACGTCGTCTTCCACATAGAAGTTAAAGTCGACGCGGTTGTTCTGTTCAGGCTTCAGGCCCCACGCTTCGCGCTTGACCATGCGGGCAGCTTCCAGCACCTGCGCCCACTGCCAGATCAGGCACAGCGATTCCTTGTGCGGATAGTCGCCCGCACCGCTGGCCAGAGTTTCTTCGTTGACCAGATCATCGAGATCGTTGTGGCGCAGATTGTTCGCAATCGGCACCAGCTCGGCGCGGGTTTCCGTCGCCAGCACCGACCAGTCAGCCATATTCAGCGTGGCATACAGCGACAGGGCCGGGCAGGTTTTGCCTTCGGCCAGCGTGAACGCCTCCACCACGGCATCGGGCAGCATGGTGATCTTATCGCCCGGCATATACACGGTAGACATGCGGGCACGTGCCAGCTTGTCGACTGCGTCGTCCGGCTTGATGCCCAGACCCGGCGCCGCGATGTGGATACCGATCTTCACTTTGCCCTCGTCCAGCATGGTGACGGAGAAGGCATCGTCGATTTCGGTGGTCGTCACGTCGTCGATCGAGAAGGCCTGTACATCGGCTACCGGCAGACCGGCTGGCGCCTGCGGCACGGGCACTTCAGGGAAACCGGCGCCACGGGGGAAGTTCTCGAACAGGAAGCGCGCCATATGCAGCGCTTTGGGCGAGGCCACGCCGCCCACGGCCAGCATCAGGCGCTGCGGCGTGGTGTGCAGTTCATTGGCAGCCGCTTCCAGCGCCTTGAATTCGATGGTGTTCTTGTCCGGCTTGAACAGCAGCTGCAACACCATGCTCTGCATGGCTTCCGGCAGTTGCTGGGCTTTGAGCTGGTCCACATAGCCGGCCTGTATCAGCGCCTGCTGCTTTTTCTTCTCGATGCCGGCCAGTGCAGCGCGCAGCGACTGCTCGGGCGCCGCCTTGTAACGGCCACGGCCTTTTTTGTAGAAATAGATGGGCGAGGAATGCAGGCACAGGATCAGGCCTGCCGCTTCTGCTGCCAGCGGCGCATGGCCGAAGTACTCGGCGCCCAGCTCGGCAAAGCCGAATTCCTCTTCACCGGCCACTTCCCACAGAAAATCGAGATCGATCTCGGCGGCGATGGTTTTGGCCTGCTCCATCAGTTCGGCCGGTGCCGGCTTTTCGAACTGCAGCAGCACGTCCTTGGCCTTGACCTTGTTGCGCTTGCCGCTGGCCATTTCAACCTGATAGGCCTCGCCGGCTTGGGACATCATGGTGCCGACCTTGAAATCGCCGGATTCTTCGAAGAATAAATTCATTGCTATTTTTCTGTAGGGTTAATTCGTTGTTACTAATTGACTTACTTGTCGGCCTGCTGCGGCAGCAGCGCCAGCACGGAAGGCAGAAACACTTCCGTCACCAGCAGACTGCCCTGGCGCCGCCGGTACAGGCAGCGCCGCGCATACAGTATCAGTTCATCGGCGCCGGCGCGGTCATCCAGCGCCAGTGCCTTGCGGGCCCGCTGCGCCAGCGGATGGCCGGCGCGCAGACGGGCAAATTCCAGTTCGCCGCGGCGCACCTGCGGATCGCCGAACAGCGTGGTGCCCAGCGAGCGTTCGCCCAGCGCACTGAATAAAGGCCAGTCGCTGGCCGTGGCCGACATCGGCACCACGGTGTGGGCAAACACCACCGGCGTATTATCGCAGCGTAGCAGCACCTCGCGCTCCCACACCCGCCCCGCTCTATGCATGCCTATGCTGGCTGCTTCGTCGTTCAGGCACAGGGCCGTCTGCTGGTGCAGACACTGCACGCGGAAGCTGCTGCTGTGCGCTTTCAGGCGCGCCGTGAGCGAGCCGTCTTCCGTCAGCCATGGGCGCAGCGCCGCCGGCGCGTTCAGCGCCAGCACATGCGGCTGCCAGCGGGTCTGGCGCAGCGAGGCGCTGCGCGCAGGCGTCAGGGTATGCTTCAAGACTGTGCTCCGATGCCGCAGAAGGCCAGTACTTCATCCAGATAATCGGCAAACTCGCTGATGCCATGGTCGCTGCCTTCGATGATGTGCTGCTGCGCGCCGGCATAGTGGACCACCATATCGCGGTAATCAAGCACTTCGTCGCCGGTAGCGGCCAGCAGCAGATAGCGCTGCGGATGGCTGATCTTGTCTACCGCCAGCGCACGCAGTTCATCGATATATTCGCGCTTGAACTCGAACGGCTCGTCCGAGTGGTAGGCCGTGGTCACGCCCACGTGTTTGTCCAGATCCTTAAGTGGTACCACGGCAGGATTGAGCAGCACGGCCGGGCAGCCCAGACGCTCGGCCAGCCATGTGGCGTAATAACCGCCCAGCGAAGAACCGACGATGCGCAGTTCGCTGGCCGGCACACCCTCTATCAGCGCCAGCACCTGCTCCATTGCCAGCCGGGGCGAAGCCGGCAATTGCGGGCATAGCCATTGCTGCTGCAGCCCCAGCGCCGCCATGCGTTCGGCCATCAGGCGCGCTTTCATGGAGCGCGGCGAGGAACGGAATCCGTGCAGATAGAGCATCATTGAGGCAGCGCCGCGAGAATTTTGCCGTGGATGCCGCCGAAGCCGCCGTTACTCATCACCAGTATCTGGTCGCCGGGACGGGCCGCCTTGACGATGGCCGCCACCAGCGTGTCGATGTCGTCAAAAGCGCTGGCTTTCTCGCCCAGCGGCGCCAGCGTCTCGCCCAGACTCCAGCCCAGCGCCGCTTCGCTACCGTAACCGAACACCAGATCGGCCGCATGCAGGCTGCCCGGCAGCGCGTCTTTCATGGCACCCAGTTTCATGGTGTTGGAACGCGGTTCCAGCACGGCGAGGATGCGGGTAACCGGCCCCACCTTCTGGCGCAGACCGCCGACCGTCGTTGCGATGGCCGTAGGATGGTGGGCAAAGTCGTCGTACACGGTCACGCCATGCACCACACCGCGTACTTCCATGCGGCGTTTGACGTTTTCGAAGCGGGCCAGCGAAGCGGCAGCCTGCGCCACCGGCACGCCCACATGGCGCGCTGCAGCGATGGCCGCCAGCGCATTGTTGCGGTTGTGCTGCCCCGTCAGCTGCCACTGTACATGGCCCGCCACTTCGCCACGGAAGATCACATCGAAACTGCCGTCGTCGTATTCCTTCATGCGCCAGTCGGCCGCATCGCTGGCGCCAAAGCCTTCGCGCTCGCTCCAGCAGCCGCGCTGAATCACGCGCTGCAGCGAGTCCTGATCGGCATTCACAACGACGCGGCCTATGCCGGGCACGGTGCGCACCAGATGGTGGAACTGGGTTTCGATGGCGGCCAGATCGGGGAAGATGTCGGCGTGGTCGTATTCCAGATTATTCAGAATGGCCGTCTTGGCGCGGTAGTGCACGAACTTGCTGCGCTTGTCGAAGAAGGCCGTATCGTATTCATCGGCTTCGATCACGAAGAAGATGGAATCCTTATCGCCCTGCATACGGGCAGACACGCCGAAGTTCATCGGCACGCCGCCGATCAGGAAGCCCGGCGCGTAGCCGGCATCTTCCAGTATCCACGTCAGCATGGACGAGGTGGTGGTTTTGCCGTGCGTACCGGCCACGGCCAGCACCCAGCGGTCCTTTAATATATGCTCGCCTATCCACTGCGGGCCGGAAACGAAGGGCAGGCCGCGGTTCATGATTTCCTCGATCAGCGGATTACCGCGCGAAACCACATTACCGATGACGTACAGATCGGGCTGGAGTTCCACCTGTTCCGGACCGAAGCCCTGTATCAGTTCTATGCCTTGCGCTTCGAGCTGGGTACTCATGGGCGGATAGACGTTGGCGTCGCAGCCCGTTACGCGGTGCCCCGCTTCTTTTGCCAGAACGGCAAGACCACCCATGAAAGTGCCGCAAATACCAAGTATGTGAATGTGCATAAAGCCAGAACCGGAACTAAAGTAATTAATGTGAAGGCGAACAGAAGATGAGATTTTACCCGACCTGCCGCCCTTTTCCCGGTTCAGAGTATGATCACGTTCATGACTGCACATGGAATTCCCGAAGTCCTGCTTTTGCGTGCCGAGATTGCTGCTGCGGCAGCACGTCTGATCGCGCAGGACGGCGCTGATTACAACAGCGCCAAACGCAAGGCGGCGCGCCAGATTCTGGGCGATACCCAGCCGCCGCCTAATTTATTACCTGATCACGCGCAGATCGAAGCCGAAGTCCGGCTTTACCACTCTTTATTTCATAGCAACACCCAGCCGGCGCGTCTATTCCGTTTGCGCACGCTGGCGGTGGAAATCATGGAAAGGCTGTCGGCCTACCAGCCCCACCTGACCGGCGCTGTATTAAATGGCACGGCAGGCCCGCATGACGATATCCACCTGCAATTGTTTGCCGACAGCGCCAAGGAAGTGGAAATCTTCCTGCTGAATAAAAATTTGCAAATTGACATCTCCGAGACGCCCCACTTCAAAGGGCCCCGCTTCGGCATGGTGGAAACTGTCAGCTTTATGTGGCACAAGGAAGGCGTGCACGCGCAATTGTATGAGCTCGATGATTTGCGCGGTGCCGTGAAAAGCCGTGCCGATGGCAAAATCCAGCGTGCCGACCTCGATAGCGTGCGTGCCCTGCTAATAAATAGTACCCACGACCGTTCCGATACCGACCAGACTACTAATTAATAGCATTCACCTATAAAACTTATCATGAATCAAAAACATCTCGCCGCCTACACCGTTGTTGCTTTGTTATTTGGTGCTTCCGGTGCCTATGTGGGCATGCATAAAAAAGAACCGGCCCCGCCGATCACCACCACCATGCCGGCCGGGGTCTCCGGTACGGTCGCAGAACTATATAAACAGAACCTGCCTGATGCTGGCGGTAAAACCCATGCGCTGGCAGAGTATCAGGGCAAGGCCATGCTGGTGAATTTCTGGGCCCCATGGTGTGGTCCTTGCGTTCAGGAAATGCCGGAACTGTCGGCGCTGGCTGCGGGAGAAGAAGGCAAGAAGCTGCAAGTTATCGGAATTGGTATTGATTCGGCAACAAATATCGCCGATTTTAGCAACAAGTTCAAAATCAGCTATCCGGTCTTTGTGGCCGGCATGGCCGGAACCGAGCTGTCGCGCCAGTTCGGCAATGGTGCTGGCGGGCTACCCTACACGGTGCTGATCGGGGCCGATGGTCAGGTCAAGAAGACCTATCTGGGCCGCCTCAAATTCGACGAGCTGCGCAAGGATTTAGCAAGTCTTTAACTAGTTTCATGAGTTTTTTTTTCTTGCCATTGCCGGCGGTTGGCGGCAAAATGCGGAACTTTCGCGGAAAACGGTCCTGAAACCATGGCAACAAAGCTGTTACTGCTCAACGGTCCTAACCTGAATTTGTTAGGCACACGCGAGCCTGAGGTGTACGGCGTGCAGACGCTGGCCGACATCGAACGCGCTGCCCAGGCCCAGGCCCAGGCAGCCGGTGCCAGCTTGTCCTGTTTTCAGAGCAACCACGAAGGCGCATTGATAGACCGTATCCACGCGGCCCGTAGCGAGGGGGTGGATGCCATCGTTATCAATCCGGGAGGACTGACACATACCAGCGTGGCCTTGCGCGACGCTCTGGCGGGCGTGGCGATACCGTTTGTTGAGGTACATATTTCGAATATCTACCAGCGGGAATCGTTCCGCCATCACTCTTTTCTTAGCGCGATTGCAATAGGTACGATCTGCGGACTGGGTATCGAAGGATATCGGTTTGCCATCGACTTTGTTCTTAAAAAGCGATAACCTACGCAATCTGCGCGCAACCGCTGCGATTTAGCCCACAAGGCCAGATCGCTCATTACACTAATCAAAGACATTCCTGGGGGTTACATGGATCTACGCAAGCTGAAGACCTTGATTGATTTGGTCGCAGAATCGGACATCGCCGAGCTCGAAGTGACCGAAGGCGAAAGCAAAGTTCGCATCGTCAAGTCGTCCGCCATGCCACAAAATCAGATGGTCATGATGCAGCCGCAAAGCATGCCTCAATACCACGCTGCCCCTGCTGCTGCCCCGGTGGCGGCTGCCGCCGCCGCACCGGTTGCCGCTGTGGCCGCCGAACCGACTGGCCACGTGGTCAAGTCGCCTATGGTCGGCACCTTCTACCGTTCCTCCGCTCCGGGCTCGCCAGCCTACGTTGAAGTGGGTTCCACGGTCAAAGAAGGCGACACCCTGTGCATCATCGAAGCGATGAAACTGCTGAACGAAATCGATGCCGACAAAGCCGGCACCATTACCCAGATCCTGGTCGAAAACGGCCAACCGGTCGAATTCGGCCAACCGCTGTTTGTGATAGGCTAAGACCGGTACTTGCCCGCCCCTGCTGGTGGCGGGCCGACCGGCTTGGTCCGCCCTCCCTCCTCTACCTGACGTCACCGGCGCGACCGGTACTCACAGACCTAGCGAACCTATCATGTTTGAAAAAATCCTTATCGCCAATCGTGGCGAAATCGCCCTCCGGATACAGCGCGCTTGCCGCGAACTGGGGATCAAAACCGTTGTAGTGCACTCGGAAGCCGACAAAGACGCCAAATACGTGAAGTTGGCCGATGAATCGGTATGTATCGGCCCCGCGCCATCGACCCTGAGCTACCTCAACATGCCGGCGATTATCAGCGCCGCTGAAGTAACGGATGCGGAAGCTATCCACCCGGGCTACGGCTTCCTGTCGGAAAACGCCGACTTCGCCGAGCGCGTGGAAAAATCCGGCTTCGTCTTCATCGGTCCACGTTCGGATTCGATCCGCATGATGGGCGACAAAGTGTCGGCCAAGCAGGCCATGATACGCGCCGGGGTGCCTTGCGTGCCGGGTTCGGACGGCGCCTTGCCAGACGACCCCAAGACGATCGTGCAGATTGCCCGCAAAGTGGGCTACCCTGTGATCATCAAGGCCGCCGGTGGTGGTGGTGGCCGCGGTATGCGCGTGGTGCACACCGAAGCCGCCCTGATCAATGCCGTGGCCATGACCAAGGCAGAAGCCGGTAGCGCTTTCGGCAATCCGGAAGTCTACATGGAGAAGTATCTGGAAAACCCCCGTCACGTGGAAATCCAGATTCTGGCTGACGAACACAAAAACGCCGTCTGGCTGGGCGAGCGCGACTGCTCGATGCAGCGCCGCCACCAGAAGGTGATCGAGGAAGCACCGGCACCGGGCATTCCACGCAAACTGATCGAGAAAATCGGCGATCGTTGCGCCGAAGCCTGCCGCAAGATCGGCTACCGCGGCGCAGGTACTTTCGAGTTCCTGTACGAAAACGGCGAGTTCTACTTCATCGAAATGAATACCCGCGTGCAGGTGGAACACCCTGTGACGGAAATGATTACCGGCATCGACATCGTGCAGGAACAGATCCGTATTGCCGCCGGCGAGAAGCTGCGCTTCCGTCAGCGCGACGTGATGCTGTCCGGTCACGCGGTAGAATGCCGTATCAACGCGGAAGATCCGTTCAAGTTCACCCCGTCGCCAGGCCGCATCACAGCCTGGCACGTACCGGGCGGTCCGGGCGTACGCGTCGACTCGCACTCGTATGCAGGTTATTATGTACCACCGCACTACGATTCGATGATAGGCAAAGTGATTACCTACGGCGCGACCCGCGAACAGGCGATCCGCCGCATGCAGATCGCGCTGTCGGAAATGGTGGTTGAAGGTATCCAGACCAACATCCCGCTGCACCGCGAACTGATGATCGATGCCCGTTTCATCGAAGGTGGTACCAACATCCATTATCTGGAGCAGAAACTGGCCGATATGCCTGATCTGCACAAACTGAGTCTGAGTAACAAGGCACAAGCATAAACATGAGCTGGACTGAAATCGTCATCGAAATCGCCCGCGACCACGCGGAAACCCTGTCGGAAGCGCTGATGGATGTCGGCGCCCTGTCGGTTTCCGTCGAGGATGCAGACGAAGGCACCGACGCGGAAAAACCGCTGTTCGGCGAGCCGGGCATGGAACCGACCGAAGCGGCCTGGGATCACAGCCGCGTGGTCGCCCTGACCAACGAGGACGATGATCACGCCCTGATCGTCGGCGCAGCCGCTGCGCAGATCGGCCTGCAAACCCTGCCCCGCTTCACCACCCGCAAGGTGGAGGAACAGGACTGGGTGCGTCTGACCCAGTCGCAGTTTGCGCCTATCCACATCGGCAAGAACATCTGGGTCGTGCCTAGCTGGCACGAAGCGCCGGATCCGGATGCCCTGATACTGGAACTGGACCCCGGTCTGGCTTTCGGTACGGGCAGCCACCCCACCACCCGTCTGTGCATGGAATGGCTGGAAGCCCATCCGGCACCGGGCAAAACGGTGCTCGACTACGGTTGCGGTTCCGGCATTCTGGCCATGGTGGCCAAGAAGATCGGTGCCGGCACGGTGGCCGGTGTGGACATCGATCCGCAGGCCATCGAATCGGCCAAGGATAACGCACTGCGCAACCAGTGCGAAATCGACTACTTCCTGCCCGATAGCTTCGCTACCTCGCAATATGCGCAGCAGCGTTTCGATATCGTGGTGGCGAACATTCTGTCCAGCCCACTGAAACTGATGGCGCCTATGCTGTCGGGCCGCGTGGCGGAAGGCGGATCGCTGATTCTGTCCGGCGTGCTGGCACGTCAGGCCGAAGAAGTGGCCGCTGCCTACGCTCCGTTCATCAAGCTGGGCGTATGGGCAGAACAGGATGGCTGGGTGGCGCTGCATGGCCGCCTTGGCAGTGACGTGGTTCCTGCGGCACGCTAACCACAGCAATGGCGCTCGCCACTAAATGCCCCCACTGCAACACGGTATTTCGGGTCGCGCACGACCAGTTGAAATTACGTGGGGGCATAGTACGCTGCGGCTCCTGTAACGAAGTCTTCGACGGCAATGCGGCGCTACTGGCGCCGCCCGCTGCCGCCCCCCTGCCTGCCGCTCCTGCTCCTGCTCCCGCGTTTACGCCTGTGCCTTCTGCGGCGCCAGCCGCGCCGGCAGCGAGCGGCCTTGACGATCTCCCCGTTCTGCCGGCCGAGAATGACCATGCGGCGCCGTACCAGCCGGAACCTGAAGTTCTACCTACACCCGCCGCACCGGCGACCTATCAGCCGGAACCTAGCCCTGCACCGCTGCCGGAGCTAACGCCGTTCGATGCCAAGATGGACGCGATCGACTCGCATGCGGCAGAAGTTTTGCAGGACGAAATCGCCGATACCGAGCCGGCGCTGGAACTGGACACGGCTATCGACCTCGATGGTGGCGAGGATGGCGCTGGTGCGGACGACACGTCCGCAGCGATAGCCGATCCGCTGGAACTGCCACCGGCACCGGCCAGCCTGCCCGCCGCCATCGATCTGCCGCTAGAACTCGATCTCGATATCGAGTCCGAATCGACCACTGCCGCACAGCCGCTGGCACAGGACGCAGCGGCAGAATACGATCTGCCGCCTGCGCCTGCCGAAGCTGAACTGATGCTCGATCTGGAGCCTGAGCCTGCGCTGGAAGCGGAGCTCGAACCTGAGCCGGAGCCGCTGGCAGCACAGTCCAGCGCCGCGTTGGCCGACCACTGGCCGCCTGCCGCGCCGCAGGCCGCCCCCGCTCCCGAGGCGCTGCCCGATCCCGCGCTGGAAGAGCAGCTGGCCATCGAAACCATGTCCGACGCCGAGCTGGAAGCAGCGCTGGCCGCCGAACTGGCCGTGATGGAGCGCAGCATAGGCGCCCCTGCCGATAACGCCGACATCAGCGAGCGGATCGAACCTAGCTTCGATGCCCCGCAGGATGCCGAGCCCGCCCTCAATCTGCCGGCCCGTGCTGCGCCGGATCTGCACGCGCTGGACGACGATGACGATGCGCTGGTCGAACTCTCCTCGGCCAGCAAACAGGCTGCCCGCAACGGCGCGTCTGCGCTGCCGGATGCCGAAACCGACCTGCTGCTGCAGCCGGCCCGCACCACGGAAGCCGCTGCCGACGCCGACCAAGCGGCGGGCGAAGAGCCGGGCTTCATCAAGCGCGACCGGCGCCGCCAGAAGTACGGCAAAGCCATCAGCGTCGCCATGGCGCTGGGCAGCGTCGCACTGGTGGGAACACTGGGCGCACAGGGCGTCACCACTTTCCGCAACCAGCTGGCAGCGGCCATGCCGCCGCTGAAACCGGCGCTGACGGCCGCCTGCAATGCGCTCGGCTGCAAGATCGAACTGCCTGCCCAGATCGACGACCTGAATATCGAGCAGGGCGAGCTGCAAACCCTGAGCGACACTACCTTCTCGTTCAACACCCTGCTGCGCAACCAGAGCGCCACCGCGCAAAGCTGGCCGCACATAGAACTGGTGCTGGACGATGCCAGCGACAAGGCCGTGCTGCGCCGCGTATTCAGCCCGCGCGACTACCTCGGCCCCGACGTGCCGCTCGATAAGGGCTTCGCTCCGCACACCGAACAAGCTGTCAAACTGTTCTTCGAACTGAACCAGCTGAAAGCCTCCGGCTATCATATAGCCGTCTTCTACCCATAAAGCACACCATGAACCAGACTTCCCTGATTTGCGGCTCGATCGCAATCGACACCATCCTGCAATTCCCCGGCCGTTTCGACAGCCTGCTGCTGGCCGACCAGCTGCACAAGGTGAATGTGTCCTTCCTCGCCCCGACCATGCGCACCGAATTCGGTGGCTGCGCCGGTAACATCGCTTACAACCTGATGATGGTTGGCGGCGACCCGCGCATCGTCGGCGTGATGGGCCAGGACCACGGCGCCTACACCGAGCGCCTGCGCAAGCTGGGCCTGTCGACCGAGAACATCCTGATCAAACCGGAAGCCTACAACGCCCAGTGCTTCGTCACGGCGGACGAAGACAACAACCAGATCAACGCCTTCCACCCGGGCGCCATGTCGTACGCGCACGAGAACGACATCGCCAAGGCTGGTCCGGCCCGCATCGCCATCATTTCGCCGGACGGCCATCTGGGCATGCAGAAACACGCCGCCGATCTGGTCAAGCTGGAGATTCCGTTCATCTTCGATCCGGGCCAGCAGCTACCGATGTTCAATGCCGATGAACTCATCGATTTCATCAACAAAGCCACCTACGTCACCGCCAACGATTACGAAATCGAACTGCTGATGTCGCGCACCGGCCTGACCATACCGGACATTGCCAGCCGTCTGGAAGCGCTGATCGTGACCCGTGGCGAGCAAGGTTCCGAGATCTACACCAAGGGCGAACGCATCGTGATTCCGGCCGTGCAGGCCGAAGCAGTGCTCGATCCTACCGGCTGCGGCGATGCCTACCGTGCCGGCCTGCTGTACGGGATTACTCAGGGCTGGAAATGGGAAACCACGGGCCGTCTGGCCAGTCTGCTGGGCGCCATCAAGATCGCCCACAAGGGTGCGCAGAACCACAAGTTCACCCCGGCCCAAATCGCCGACCGCTTCGAAGCTGCCTTCGGCTACCGCTACTAAGCAGAATCACGCCCCGTCGTTTAACATGCAGCGCCGCAGTGCGCTGCATAGTTCTCTGCGGCTCCGGCATGCGTCCGGCGCCGCCTTTCAGTTCTAGAAATGACCGCTGAACAGCATACCCAGCAAAATCTGGGCGATCTGCAGCAGGATCACGGCCACCAGCAGCGACAGATCGAGATTACCGACTAGCGGCACGGTGCGGCGGATAGGCCGCAGCAGCGGCTCGTTAAGCGCGCGCACGAACGGCGCCAGCGGGGCGTGGGGATTGACCCAGCTGAAGATCGCTTCGACGATCAGCAAGGCCATAAAGCCGTACAGTATCCAGCTCAGAAAGCGTTGCAGGGCCGCCAGTGCCACCATCTGCGGCGTCAGGCCCGCCAGCAGCAGCACCGACGTCGCCAGCAGCACGATCAGGAAGGCGCCGATCAGGCTGGCCCAGTCATAGCCGCCCACACCGGGCACGATACGGCGCAGCGGACGCACCAGCCAGTCCGACAACTGGAAAGTGAATTGCGCCACCGAAGCCGGTGGCCGCACGCGAATAGCCTGCATCCAGAAGCGCAGCAGCAGCGCACCGCCCAGCAAGGTGGCGATGGCGTCGACGATCAACATGACGATACTCAGCACGGAACTCCTCCAAAAAAAAACCGCTGTGTGATTGTCTCACACAGCGGCTGGTTGCCTCAGCAGGCCACCTAGCTTTTTATCAAGCTTAGGATGGACGGGTGCTGGTCGGGAAAGGCCAGGCAGCTGCAGGAGCTACCACGGTCTTTGCTGCTGGCGCAGCAGCTGGTGCTGGTGCTGGAGCAGCGGCGGCTGGAGCTGGTGCCGGAGCAGCAGCTGGTGCCGGAGCTGGTGCAGCGGCAGGCGCAGCGGCGGCTGGTGCAGCGGCAGGCTTGGCAGCTGGTTTAGCAGCAGCTTTTTTCGGCGCAGCTTTTTTGGCAGCTGGTTTAGCGGCTGGCTTGGCAGCAGCAGCTGGTGCGGCAGCTGGCGCAGCAGCTACCGGAGCAGCGGCTGGAGCAGCCTTCTTGGCAGCTGGTTTTTTCGCGGCTGGCTTGGCTGCAGCCTTAGCTGCTGGCTTAGCGGCTGGTTTTGCTGCAGCTGGTTTAGCGGCTGCTTTGGCTGCTGGCTTGGTAGCCGCAGCCTTAACTGGCTTTTTTGCTGCAGGCTTAGCTGCCACCTTTGCAGCCGGTTTGGCTGCCGCTTTTACCGCTGGTTTTTTGGCAGCTGCTTTTTTGGCGGCTGGCTTGGCTGCGGCTTTAGCAGCTGGTTTGGCGGCGGCTTTAGCGGCTGGCTTGGCAGCTGCTTTCTTGGCTGCTGGTTTAGCAGCTGGTTTGGCGGCAGCTTTTTTAGCTGCTGGCTTGGCGGCTACTTTTGCGGCTGGCTTGGCGGCGGCCTTTTTAGCAGCTGGCTTGGCAGCGACTTTTTTGGCAGCTGGTTTAGCAGCGGCTTTAGCGACGGTTTTCTTGGCGGCTGGTTTAGCAGCGGCTTTTTTAGCGGCTGGCTTGGCAGCAGCTTTTTTCACGGCTGGTTTAGCTGCGGCTTTTGCTGCTGGCTTGGCTGCTGGTTTAGCTGCAGCTTTTTTCACTGCTGGCTTGGCTGCGGCTTTTGCTGCTGGCTTAGCTGCTGCTTTAGCGGCTGGTTTAGCAGCGGCTTTTTTCGCTACTGGTTTTGCGGCAGGTTTAGCAGCGGCTTTTTTCACGGCTGGTTTTGCAGCAGCTTTTGCAGCTGGCTTGGCAGCTGGTTTAGCAGCAGCTTTTTTCACGGCTGGTTTAGCAGCTGGTTTGGCGGCGGCTTTTGCGGCCGGTTTAGCGGCGGCGACTTTTTTTGCTGGAGCTTCAGCTTTCGCTGCCGGCTTCTTGGCAGCTGGTTTCTTTGCGGCGGTTGCCATTTTTAGTTCTCCTTCATCGGGGATGGGAAAATTCATTACAAGATTTAAACCCGTCCAGCCCGGGATTAGGCTAGGCGAATTATTCATCGGCACAAACGAAAGCCGTTTGCGCTAATGAATTCGGCACTAGCTGAACTGCTGCCCCTCCTCACGAGTGCAGCACTTCAGCCATCGATCTGTTCGCAGTCCGTGGCCGGCGCAGCGTACAGATACAAATCTTGTCGCGACGTTTTGCGGGTGGTCGGGCGTGTACTCAGCTCCAGGGACCTACGTCGCAGACCACTACTGTCTAACTCTCAAACAAAAAACCGCCCGGCCTGAACCGGTTCAGGCAAGACGGTCGATCAAAAACAGTGTGGTGTCAGCATATCTTAGTGATTCTGTATCCTGTTTAGCGTCCTGTTTCGCAGCTCGCGCGTATCAAAAAATCCGCCGATTTGCAAACACGCTTTTTCAATTTCGTAAAGTACACGAAAACCTTGTCGTTGCGCAACCGGCACGATACGGAATCACGCGCATTTTTTTCTGCGTACTGCGATCCGTCTCACCTTCCGGCACATAAACTGCTGCTTCACATCCTCGCCTGCTTGCCGCTACGCGCACTCCATCGTGCCGGAAAGCGCGCCGGAAGAACTCCGACGGAATTTTCGCACTTCAAAGCGCGCCTTATTCCATCAGGGTTTCTTTGTATAGCTCCGGTGCCGGATCGGTTTCCGTTCGCTGCTGTTTGCTGCTCCGGCAGCGCCACCGCCGCGACACTACGCAAGTACAGCACACCGTTTTCAAATTCGTCGCGATTATGAGACAGAGCGCGGCGAATGGCAAGCGCCGCAATCGAAGCGCGCGCGCAAAAAAAAACGGATCCCGCAGGATCCGTTTTTCGGCGTGACCATAAGGCCGGACATTTAGTCCCAGTTCAGCGCACCACCGGTCTGGTATTCGGTGACGCGGGTCTCGAAGAAGTTACGCTCTTTCTTCAGGTCGATCATCTCGCTCATCCATGGGAATGGATTGTCTTCCTGATCGAACAGCGTCTCCAGACCGATCTGGGTAGCACGACGGTTGGCGATGAAGCGCAGGTAGCCTTTGAACATGGTAGCGTTCAGACCCAGCACGCCGCGTGGCATGGTGTCTTCGGCGTAGGCGTATTCCAGATCCACGGCGCGCAGGAACAGCTGCTTGATTTCTTCCTTGAAGGCTGGGGTCCACAGCAGCGGATTTTCCATCTTGATCGAGTTGATCAGGTCAATGCCGAAGTTGCAATGCATCGATTCGTCGCGCAGGATGTACTGATACTGCTCGGCGGCGCCCATCATCTTGTTCTGACGGCCCAGCGCCAGAATCTGGGTGAAGCCGACGTAGAAGAACAGACCTTCCATCAGGCAGGCGAACACGATCAGCGACTTGAGCAGGGTCTGGTCGCTTTCCACCGTGCCGGTGGTGAACTTAGGATCGGTCAGGGTGTTGATGAAGGGGATCAGGAACTCGTCCTTGTCGCGGATCGACTTGACCTCGTTGTAGGCATTGAAGATCTCGCCCTCGTCCAGCCCCAGCGACTCGACGATGTACTGGTAGGCGTGGGTGTGAATCGCCTCTTCGAAGGCCTGACGCAGCAGGTACTGGCGGCATTCCGGTGCCGTGATGTGGCGGTAGGTGCCCAGTACGATGTTGTTGGCAGCCAGCGAATCGGCCGTCACGAAGAAGCCCAGATTGCGTTTTACCAGACGGCGCTCGTCTTCGGTCAGGCCGTTGGGGTTCTTCCACAGCTCGATATCGCGCTGCATATTCACTTCCTGCGGCATCCAGTGGTTGGCGCAGCCGGCCAGGTATTTATCCCAAGCCCATTTGTATTTGAACGGTACCAGCTGGTTGACGTCGGTTTTACCGTTGATGATGCGCTTGTCGTCGGCATTCACGCGCAGGGCTACCTGCTCGGCGCTCGCTTCGCCCGACTCCAGTGCAGCTTGAGTTACAGATTGACCTACAGCTTGTGGTACGGCCGTAGTGGCCTCATCGTCCCAGGACAGCGACATAGTGTTTTCCTTCAGAATTCGGTTGGATTAATTAAGTTTCTAATTAAATCGGAGCAGCCGGCCATCGCACGATGGGCCGGCCGCAGAGTTTTTACTGGCAGGCTTCGCATTCCTCGAAACCGTCGTCGCCCGGACGCAGGTAGCAAGCCGCGCCTTCAGCCACCACCGGTGCCGGTGCTGCCGGCGCTGCTGCTGCCGCGCTGGCCGAAATACCGCCATCGACCGCCACGGCGTTCAGCACGCCGGTACGGCTGGTGGATTTCTCCAGGTGGGTCGCTGCAATGGTACGCAGGTAGTAGGTGGTTTTCAGGCCACGCAGCCATGCCAGCTTGTAGGTCTCATCGAGCTTCTTACCGGACGCGCCTGCCATGTAGATATTCAGCGATTGCGCCTGATCGATCCATTTCTGACGACGCGAAGCCGCTTCCACCAGCCAGGTCGGCGAGACTTCGAAGGCGGTTGCATAAATATCACGCAGATCTTGCGGGATGCGGTCGATCTTGGCCAGCGAGCCGTCGAAGTACTTCAGGTCGGAGATCATCACTTCATCCCACAGGTCGCGTGCTTTCAGGTCACGTACCAGATAGGCGTTGATCTCGGTGAATTCGCCCGACAGGTTGGACTTCACGTACAGATTCTGGAAGGTCGGCTCGATACAGGCCGACACACCGATAATATTCGAAATGGTGGCGGTTGGCGCAATCGCCACGCAGTTCGAGTTACGCATACCGAATTTCTGGATGCGTTCGCGTACCGGTGCCCAGTCCATGCTGGACGACAGATCCTGCTCCAGATAGCCGCCGCGCTCTTCGGCCAGCAGCTTGACGGAATCCTGTGGCAGGATGCCACGGTCCCACAGCGAGCCTTTGTACGACTGGTACTGGCCGCGTTCTTCGGCCAGCTCGGTCGAAGCCAGATAGGCGTAGTAGCACACCGCTTCCATCGAGGTATCGGCAAAAGCCACGGCTTCGTTGGACGAGTAAGGAATGCGCATCATGTGCAGGCAGTCCTGGAAGCCCATCACGCCCAGACCGACCGGACGGTGACGCATATTGGCGTTGCGGGCTTTGTCGACGGCGTAGTAATTGATGTCGATCACGTTATCCAGCATGCGCATGGCGGTGCGGATGGTCTTCTTCAGCTTGACGTGATCGAGCTTGCCCTCTTTCATGTGGGCTGGCATGTTGACCGAGCCCAGATTGCAGACGGCGATTTCGTCGGCATTGGTATTCAGGGTGATCTCGGTGCACAGGTTGGAGCTGTGTACCATGCCCACGTGCTGCTGTGGCGAACGGATGTTGCATGGGTCTTTGAAGGTGATCCATGGGTGGCCGGTTTCGAACAGCATGGACAGCATCTTGCGCCACAGGTCCAGCGCAGCCACTTTCTTGGAGACGCGGATTTCGCCGGCAGCGGCCTTGGCTTCATAGGCCAGATAGGCTTTTTCGAAGGCTTTGCCGACCAGATCGTGCAGGTCCGGGGTGTCCGAAGGCGAGAACAGGGTCCAGTCGCCTTTTTCCATCACACGCTTCATGAACAGGTCCGGAATCCAGTTGGCGGTGTTCATGTCGTGGGTACGGCGGCGGTCGTCGCCGGTGTTCTTGCGCAGGTCGAGGAATTCCTCGATGTCCATGTGCCAGGTTTCGAGGTAAGCGCAGACAGCACCCTTACGCTTGCCGCCCTGATTGACCGCTACAGCGGTGTCGTTGACCACTTTCAGGAACGGCACCACGCCCTGCGATTTGCCGTTGGTACCCTTGATGTGGGCGCCCAGTGCACGTACCGGCGTCCAGTCGTTGCCCAGACCGCCGGCGAATTTGGCCAGCAGTGCGTTTTCCTTGATGGCGTCGTAGATGCCTTCCAGATCGTCGGAAACGGTGGTCAGGTAGCACGACGACAGCTGCGAACGCTGGGTGCCCGAGTTGAACAGGGTCGGGGTGGACGACATGAAGTCGAAGGTCGACAGCAGGTTGTAGAACTCGATGGCGCGCGCTTCGCGGTCGGTTTCGTTCAGGGCCAGACCCATGGCGACACGCATATAGAAAGCCTGCGGCATTTCGATGCGGATGTCGCGCACGTGGAGGAAGTAGCGGTCGTACAGGGTCTGCAGGCCGATGTAGCCGAACTGCAGGTCGCGGTCGGCCACCAGAGCCTTGGCCAGACGGGCCAGGTCGAATTCGGCCAGTTTGGTGTCGAGCAGGTCGGCAGCGATACCTTTGGCGATGTATTGCGGGAAGTAGCTCACGTACTCGGCGGCAGCGGCAGCCTGTGCCACTTCCTTGCCGAAGACTTCCTTACGGATGGTGTGCAGCAGGATGCGGGCCGTCACTTGCGAGTAGGCCGGATCTTTTTCCATCAGGGCGCGGGCCGCCAGAATGGCCGACTTGTGCAGTTCTTCCACCGGCACGCCGTCGTACAGGTTTTTCATGGTCTCGGCCAGAATCGCGTCGGCATCGACGTGCTTTTCCAGACCGGCGCAGGCGGCATTGATCAGGTTCGACACGCGGTCCAGTTCCAGCAGCTTGCGCTCGCCGTTTTCGACTACGTGAATCTGCGGTGCAGCGATAGCGGTGGCGCCAGCGGCCTCCTTGGCGGCACGGCGCTCTTCCATCTGCTTGGCGCGGTACAGTACGTAGGCGCGCGCCACATCATGTTCGCCCGAGCGCATCAGCGCCAGTTCTACCTGATCCTGCACATCTTCGATGTGGAAGGTACCGCCCGAAGGCTGGCGGCGCACCAGTGCTGCCACCACACTGGCGGTCAGCTGTTCTACCAGTTCGCGGATACGTGCCGACGCAGCACCCTGACCGCCATTCACGGCCAGGAAGGCTTTGGTCATCGCCACGGCGATCTTCGACGGTTCAAACGCGACAACCGCGCCGTTACGGCGGATGATGCGGTAGTCACCGAGGTCGCTGGCGGCCGTAACCGGGCTGCTGGCGGTGCTCGCAGCAACTGAAGGTACCAGTGCCGGATTGATGGTGATGTCTTGAGTAGATTGCATTTAAGCTCCCCGAAAACAGCGTGCAGTCAGTGCTGCGCGACGTAATGTTGTATAAAAAAGGCCGAAATACTGCACTCAGCCCTGGCTGCTGGCTGATGAGATGCCAAATAAGCTGCAATAAAAGCGTGATCGACTGGTCTTAAGGCATTGCAGATAGTTTAAGAACCAGTGTCTTGGGAACTACTATATCTAGTGATAGACGCGAATCGATACACTGATTGTAGTGATCGGAGTGGGCTAAGACAAGTGGAAATTTTGCTATAAACGGCAATTTTTCTATTGACTTTGCGGGAGCCCTTTTACAAAGCGCAGTTCGCCGAGAGCACTCACTAACGTGCCTGTTTGCGGACTCAGCAACTGCCACTTTTTGCGCCAGATTTGCTCATAGAGTGACCAATCAAACAACACTCCGGGATCGGTTTTCCGGCCCGGCGCGATGTGTTCATGACCTAGCACATCGGCCAGCCGATAGCGCTGCTGCAGTGCCAGTGTCAGCGTCGCCAGCGCCTCGTACTGGGCGGCTTCGAACGGCGTCTCATCGCTGCCTTCCAGCTCGATACCGATCGAATAGTCGTTACATTTTTCCCGCCCGCGGAACGCCGAACGCCCTGCGTGCCACGCCCTCGCGTTAGCAGAAACATACTGCATGACACGGCCGTCGCGGCGGATAAAAAAGTGGCTGGACACCTTCAGACCGCGCAGGTCGGCAAACGAAGGGTCAGCATTATAATCGACCCGGCCGGTAAACAGGTCAGTCACGTGCGGACCGCCGAAACAGCCGGCCGGCAGCGAGATATTGTGGATCACCAGCAGGCTGATATCGGCCGGATCGGGCCGCTCGTCACAGTGCGGACTGTCGTAGCGCTGTGCCAGCGGCCACCAGCCTGCATCATCCGGCAGCACCACGCCCTGCCCGGCTGCGTCCGGCGGCCGGCTCACGCTTCCGGCTCCTGTATGTCGAGCTTCTGCATCTGGTAGCGTAGCTGGCGGAAGCTGATGCCCAGCAGCTGGGCGGCCTGGGTGCGGTTGAACTGGGTCTGCGCCAGTGCTCTTAATATCAGCTCGCGCTCGATCCGGTTGAGAAATTCCGGCAGATTCGGCGGCAGCACATCGATCTGCGGCAGCGGTGGCCACTCTTCTGCGGGCAGCGCGGCAACCTGCGCGGCGGCCATGGCCGCCGCGCCATCCGCTGGCGGCAGCCGTATGGCCGCCGCTTCGCTGGCAGCCAGAAACGGCGCCGGCGTGGTCGGTGTGGGCAGCGGCACGGTAGCCTCCACCATGCGTGCGCCCTTGAGCGCCAGATCGGCCACTTCGATCACGCCATCATTGGCAAACGCCAGCGCCCGTTCCAGTATGTTTTCCAGCTCGCGCACATTGCCGGGGAAGGAATAGCTGCGCAGCGCGTCCAGCACGCCTTCGCCCAGCCTGACCTCGGATTCGAAAGTGCCGAGCCGCTCCAGTATGCCGTCGGTCAGCACGGGCAGGTCATCGAGCCGATCACGCAGAGGCGGCAGACTCAGTTCAATCACATTCAGGCGGTAGTACAAGTCCTGCCGGAAGCTGCCCTGTTCCACGCACTGGGCCAGATTCTTGTGGGTGGCACTGATAATCCGCACATCCACCGGCTCCTCGGCGGTGGCGCCTATCTTGCGCACACGCCGCTCCTGTATGGCGCGCAGCAGCTTGACCTGCATGGCCAGCGGCAGATCGGCCACCTCGTCGAGCATCAGGGTGCCGCCATTGGCGGCCTGGAAGAAGCCGTCGCGCTCGTCGGCGGCGCCGGTGAACGCGCCCTTGCGGTAGCCGAAAAACTCGGCTTCCATCAGGGCTTCCGGTATCGCACCGCAGTTGACGGCGATAAAAGGCTTGGCTGCGCGCGAACTCTGGGCATGGATTTCACGTGCCGCCAGCTCCTTGCCGCTGCCTGATTCGCCGTTGATGGCGATCGGCGCCATCGAGCGGGCCAGCCGGGCAATCTGCGCACGCAGCGCTTCGATCACCGCCGAACTGCCGCGCAGCCGGCTGGGCGCTGGCCTGGCTGCCGGCGCCTCGTCTTCCGCCGCGCCGGCACTGAGGCGCAGGGCCGAACGCACCATGACCCGCAGCTGATCCAGCGCCACCGGTTTGGAAATATAGTCGAAGGCGCCCGCCTTCAGTGCCACCACGGCATTCTCCGCACTGCCAAAGGCCGTGACCACCGCGATCGGCGTATTGCGGTGGCTGACATTCACCTCGCGCACCAGCTCCAGCCCCAGACCATCGGGCAGACGCATATCGGTCAGCACCAGCTGGTATTCCACGCCTGCCTGCGCCAGCAGCGCCCGCGCCTCGCCCAGCGTGGCGGCGCAATCGACTTCCAGCCCCATCTTGAGCAAGGTCAGTTCCAGCAGCTCGCGCAGGTCGGCTTCATCGTCCACCACCAGCACGCGAGGGAATCGAACAGTCATCAAGCTACCTTTCTACTTCTGTGCCGGATGGGCGAAAGTAATGACAAACCGCCCGCTGGAGCGCGGCTTGCCGCTGGCATCCTGCTGACCATCGAAACGATATTCATAGTCTAGCCGTGCCTCGTTATTCAAACATAGTTCCCGCGCCAGATACAATCCCAGCCCCGTGCCCTTGCTGGAGGTAGTGTAGAACGGCTCGAACAGGTGGGCGCGCACCTCGGGCGCTATGCCGGGGCCATCGTCCTGCACATGCAGTTCCAGCGCGCGCGAGGGTATGCTGCGCAGATCGAGCCGGATCGAAGCGGGGCCGCCGCTGGCATAGCGCACCGCGTTATTGAGCAGGTTAAGCAGCACTTCGCGCAGATGCAGCGCATCGAAGCGCACCGGCGCCGCCGCTACCAGCGTCAACCCCAGCATATCTGCGGGCAGGCCATGGGTCTCGACAAATTCCTGCACCAGCTCAGTGAGGAAGCCCTCCAGCGCCAGCGGTTCATTATGCGGCTGCACCTTGCGCGACAGCTGCAAGATGTCCTCCACCATGCGGTTCACCCGGCTGACATTATCGCCGATGATCTTCAGCAACCGGGTCTGCACGCCATCCGTCATGTCCTCGCCCAGCAAAGCCGTGGCATGGCCGATGGCCGAGAGCGGATTGCGCACTTCATGGGCGATGCTGGCAGTCAGCCGGCCCATCGAAGCCAGCTTGAGCTGCTGCGCCTGATTTTCGATGCCCGTCACGTCCTGCAGGAAGATCACGCTGCGCTCCGTGCCCAGCCGCGCCGTATCTACCGCCGCAAAGCGTACTTTCAGGTGGGCCGAGAAGTCGCGCCGCACGCTCCACGCGGCCGTCACCTGCTGCAGGGCATCGTCGGCATACGGCTTGATGGTGATATAGGCCGTGCTGCGGCTGCGCTCCTCGCACCATGCCGCGTAAGCTTCGGCCAGCGGCGCCAGCGCGCCTGCGTCGGCCAGCGTGAAATCGGACTGGGCCCCCAGCATGCCCAGCATCTGCTGCGCCGCCGGATTGCTGGCATAAACCAGACCGGCCCGGTCAACCACCAGGATGCCGTCGCCCACATTGGCCATGACCAGCTGGTTGATGGCCTGCTGCACATTGACTTCCACCCCGCGCCGTATGGCCAGTTCTTCCTGCCCGATCAGGCGGGCCGCCATGCGGTTCACCACCAGCACGGTAGCAAAGAAGGCGGCACCATACAGGCCGGCCTGCAGAAACGGCCGTTCCGTCTCCAGCATCAGCACGCGCCAGATGCTTTCGCCCAGCATGAACAGCGCCACCAGCGCCGTGCAGAACAGGGACAGCAACAGCGGCGCGAGAATGGCGGCGCCCGCCAGCGGGAACAGATACAGGATGGCCAGCCCGCTGCGCAAGCCGCCGCCCACGATAAACAGCAGGGAAATGATGGCCAGATCGGCGGTAATCTGGCCCAGTAACTGCCAGCGGAAGCGCTGCTGCCAGTACACGGCCAGCAGGGCAAACGCCAGCGCCAGCGCCAGATACAGCACGCACAGCTGCAAGTTCAGATAGGAGCTATCGGCACGCAGGCCGTTGCGGTCAAAGCTCAGGTAGACCAGCAGCACCAGCGCGATCACCACGCGCGAAATGCTCAGAGTCTGTAGTGAACGCCAGAACGAGGCGCGCGATTCGGCCGGAACGGCGAAGTGGCCGGAATCCACGCTGCCTCAGGCAGAGGGCATGGCCGCGTGGGCCGCGCTGCAGTAGTCGCGCCCGCGCGCCTGCACCGTTTCGGAAGCGGGATAAAACACGCCGCAATGGGCGCATTGCAACATGGTTTCCACTTCGGCGCTGGTATTCTGCCGCGCCGCACCTGCCGCCGGGCCAGCCGGCGGCGGCTGGTTGAACGGCTGCTGACGCTTCTGCGCCTCGCGGATCTTGCTGCGGATGGCGAAACCGATCAGGAAAATCAGCGCCAGCCAGAATAGCAGACGGCTCATACGCCCCCCTTATGCAGCAGTACTTCCAGCACGAAGCGGCTGCCCACATAGGCCAGCAGCAGGGTGGCAAAACCGGCCAGGGTGAAACTCAGCGCCGTGCGGCCACGCCAGCCGCGGAAGCGGCGGCCTGCCAGCAGGGACGCGAACAGCAGCCATGACAGCAGGGTAAACACGGATTTATGGTCCCACTTGAGGGCCTGGCCAAACACCTGTTCGGAGAACACGATGCCGGAAAATACGGTCAGGCTGAGCAGGGCAAAGCCGAAGCTGATCATACGGAACAACAGCTTTTCCATGGTCAACAGGGCAGGCAACTGATCCAGCGCATTCGACAGAAAGGTCTTGCGCTGGGTGGCGGCATGCAGGTGGCGCTCCTGCAGCGCCATCAGCACGGCATGGAAAGCCGCCACCGTGAGGGTGCTGTAAGCCATGGTGGCAATGGCGATATGCCAGCCGAACAGGGGCGATTTGTCTTCCAGCGCGATCACGCTGCCGGGGAAGCCAACCTGCAAGGCTACCACCAGCGCCGCATTCGGCATCACCAGATGGCGCATGCTATCGAGGCTGAAGTTGCGGTTCTCCACCCAGTAAGCAGCCACCGACACCCACAGCGCCGACGACAGCATGGCCGCAAAGCCGAGGCGGATGGTGCCGACGCTGACCAGATCGAACCACAGGCCGGCGCCATGCAGCAGCCAGGCCAGTGCCGTCATGGCGGATATCAGACCGGAACGGCGCGATGGCAGCGCCGCACATACGAGGTACAGCACGATGGCTGCGATGAGTAGGAAATTCTGCATAAGCCCCAGTTTACACTATCGCTCAGTCGACGGCAGCCATGCGTAGCTCATCGTTATGGTGGCGCTGCTGTTCCTCCATCACCAGCTGCCCCAGTTCACGCTTGAGCGCATTGAATTCCGCCGCCGCCGGATCGCGCATGCGCGGCAGTTCCACCATCAGATCGCGCTTCACCGTGCCGGGCCGGTAGGTCATGACGATGATGCGGTCGGCCAGATAGATGGCCTCTTCGATACTGTGGGTGACAAAAATAATGGTCTTTTTCAGTTCGGCCCAGATGCGCAGCAGCTCGTCCTGCAGGTTGCGCCGGGTTAGCGCATCGAGCGCGCCGAACGGTTCGTCCATCAGCATGATGGGCGAATCGAGCGCCAGCACGCGGGCGATCGCCACCCGCTGGCGCATGCCGCCGGACAGGTCTTTCGGATAGCGGCTGCGGAAGTCGCTCAGCGACAGCATGGCCAGCAGCCGGTCCACCGTCGCACTGATCTCGGCTTTCGCTAATCCCTTGATCTGCAAGCCGAAAGCGATATTTTCCGCCACCGTCATCCAGGGGAAGAGCGCGTATTCCTGAAACACCATGCCCCGTTCCGGGCCCGGTGCGCTCACCGTCTGGCCATCGGCCACGATGCTGCCGCTACTGGGCGGGGCAAAGCCGGCGATAGCATTGAGCAGGGTGGATTTACCACAGCCGGAGGGGCCCAGCAGGCAGACAAACTGGCCGCGCGGGATTTCCAGATTGATGTCCTGCAGGGCCACCACGGCGCGTTCCTCGGTCTGGAACACCTTGCTGACGTGGGCTACGCTGATATGTGCGCTATCCATTAGTTCTCCAGACCGCGGTGCCAGCGCAGCAGATAGTTATTCAGTTTGTTGACGGCGCTGTCGATGGCCAGTCCCAGCAGGCCGATGGTAATCATGCCGGCCATGATCTTGTCCGACCAGAAGTACTCGCGCGCTTCCAGTATGCGAAAACCCAGGCCGTTGTTCACGGCGATCATTTCAGACACGATCACCACGATGAAGGCGGTGCCTATACCGATGCGCACCCCCGACAATATATACGGCACGGCCGCAGGCAGGATCACGCGGATAAACAGCGTGCTGCCGCTGGCGCCCAGATTGCGCGCCGCGCGCAGATAGATGCCGTCCACCTGGCGCACCCCGGCGATGGTATTCATCAGCACGGGGAAAAAGGCGCCCAGCACGATCAGGAACACGGCCGGCGCATTACCCAGCCCGAACCACAGAATCGACAACGGAATATAGGCAATGGGCGGAATCGGGCGCAGCAGCTGCAGCAGCGGATTAAACCATGCATACACCAGCGGGCTGGCGCCCATCAGCAAGCCTAACGGCAGCGCCAGCGCCGCGCCGATGGCAAAGCCCAGCGCCACGCGGTACAGGCTACCCAGCGCATCGACGATCAGCTCACCCGATACCGCCCACGCCAGCCAGCTGCCCTGCTCCGCACTGTATGGCTGCACAGGCAGCAGATAGGCCAGCCAGCGCTCGGCCACCGCCAGCGGCGATGGCAGCATCTGCGGATTGGCCCAGCCCATGGTGGCTGCCAGCTGCCACACGGCGATCACGATGATGGGCACGATCATGCCCACGGCCAGCTGCTGCCAGCCCCGCCCTGCTTTGCGCGCCGCCCCGGCCATTATTTGATCCCTACGCTTTTCTTGGCCGCTTCCAGCAGGTCGGTACGCACCCACTCTTTAGCAGCGGGCGGTTTGGCCATGCGGCCCACGCCCGTCTTGAACATCACGTCGGTAGTGATCTGGATGTGTTCCGGCGTGATGTCGTAGGAATATGGCGAATTGCCGATGGCATCGTCGAAATCATCCTTGCTGATCTGCCCCTTGAACACAGTTTCGCGCACATACTTCTCGGCCACTGCCGGCTGGTCGATAAAGGTTTTGGTGGCTTCCACGAAGCAGCGCATGAATTTCTCGGCCAGCGCACGCTTCTCTTTATAGAACTTCTCCGTCATCACCATGGTGCGGATAGGCTCGCCGATCGGGGTGTCGTAAGGCTTGATGATTTCCGTGCCAAAGCCTTTGTTGATGGCCTGCGAGGACTGCGGTTCGGAATTCATCATGGCGTCGATGTTTTTACCCAGCAGCGCCTGATTCAGATCGGCGAAGGCCAGATAGATCAGCTGCACATCCTTGCCCGGCTGGTCGGAAGCCGTCAGGCCTGCCATCTGCAGCTCGGCCAGCAGCAGCACTTCCTGTATGCCGCCACGGGTAACGCCTACCCGCTTGCCTTTCAGGTCCTTGACGGATTTGAGTTTCAGGTCGGCGCGGCTGACCAGTCGTGCGCCGCCCTTGGCAAAGCCGGCCACCACCACGATGGGCGCGCCGCTGGCACGGCCCGAAATGGCCGCTTCGGAGGCAGTGGTGCCGACATCAAGCTCGCCGGCGATGATCCCCTGCATCACGTCCAGCCCTTTGGCGAACACCCGCTCTTCCACCTTGATGCCGCATTTGGGGGCGATCTCTTTAATATAGGAGACGGCGCCGTAGTGGGCGAATTTCAGGTTCCCCAGCCGCACCACTTCCTGCGCTTGTACTGGCGCTGCGGCCTGCAGCGTCATCACGGCGCTCAGCGCCAGGGTTTTCCACCAGATCGTACGTTTCATCGTGTTCATCCTCCGGGTTCTTGTTTTCTCTGCATCATAGCAACAGCCCAGCCTGCGCTGTCCGTGTCCATACAGGAATATAAACCATAAGCGCGCCCCATGCGGCGACTAGGCGCAGTGGATGGGGTAAAATGGCGGCCACTGTTTTATTCTGGGTTCAACATGCTAGACAATCTTACCCAACGCCTTGCCAAGGTCGTTAAAACCATGCGCGGCGCGGCCCGCCTGACGGAAGCCAACACCGCTGAAATGCTGCGCGAAGTGCGCATGGCCCTGCTCGAAGCCGACGTGGCCCTGCCCGCCGTGCGCGAATTTATCGCCCGCGTCAAAGAAAAGGCGCTGGGTGAAGAAGTCATCGCCTCGCTGTCGCCGGGACAAGCGCTGGTAGGTGTGGTGCAGCGCGAACTGGCTGCCCTGATGGGTGCCGATCTGGGCGCGGAAGCCACCCAGCTCAGCTTCGCCCAGCAGCCGCCTGCCATCATCCTGATGGCCGGTCTGCAGGGTGTGGGTAAAACCACCACGGTGGGTAAGCTGGCCAAATACCTGAAAGAAGAGAAGAAGAAAAAAGTGCTGACCGTCTCGGCCGACGTCTACCGTCCGGCCGCGATCGCCCAGCTGCAGTCCGTCACCGGCCAGGTCGGCGCCGACTTCTTCCCTTCCACCGCGCAGGACAAGCCGGTCGATATCGCTCTGGCGGCACTGGACTGGGCCAAGAAGCATTACCACGATGTGCTGATCATCGACACGGCGGGCCGTCTCGGTATCGATGAAGAGATGATGCGCGAAATCGCCGCCGTGCACAGCGCCGTCAAGCCTATCGAAACCCTGTTCGTGGTCGACGCCATGCTGGGTCAGGATGCCATCAACACGGCCAAGGCGTTTAACGATGCGCTGCCGCTGACCGGTATCGTGCTGACCAAGCTCGATGGCGATTCGCGCGGCGGTGCAGCGCTGTCGGTACGCCACATTACGGGCAAGCCGATCAAGTTTGCCGGCGTGTCGGAGAAGCTCGATGGTCTGGAAGCCTTCGATCCCGCCCGCATGGCCAACCGCGTGCTGGGCATGGGCGACATCCTGGCGCTGGTGGAAGAAGCCCGCAAAGGCGTGGACAGCAAGGCCGCTGCCGATCTGGCCAACAAGATCAAGGTGGGCGGCAAGTTCGACATGAACGACTTCAAGGCCCAGCTAGGCCAGATGAAGAAAATGGGCGGCATGGCCAATCTGATGGACAAGCTGCCGGCCCAGTTCCAGCAGGCTGCCAACGGCGCCAACATGGATCAGGCGGACAAGCAGGTGCGCCGCATGGTCGGCATTATCGATTCGATGACGCCGCAGGAACGCGCCAAGCCGGAGCTGATCAAAGCCACCCGCAAGCGCCGTATTGCGGCCGGCGCCGGCGTGCAGGTGCAGGAAGTGAACCGCATGCTGACCCAGTTCGAGCAGATGCAGACCATGATGAAAAAACTCTCGGGCGGCGGCATGATGAAGATGATGCGCTCGATGAAGGGCATGATGCCGGGCATGCGCTAGGCATAGCCGCTAGCAGGGAAATGCGGGGCAAGTGCCCCGCAACGTTGTGCCTCGGCCTGTGTTTACGTGGTGTTTCCGGGAAAAAACGCGAAAAACACTTGCACATAGCGCAAATCACCACCAATATTAACCGGTGCGATCAATTGCGCAATTTTTCCATGTGTTCGTTAAGGAGGCTCGAATATGGCAACAGCCAAAAAAACCCCAGCAGCACCCGCCAAGAAAGCTGCGGCCGCTAAACCGGCAGCCGCGAAGAAAGCCGCACCAGCCAAAGCAGCAGCCGCCAAGCCTGCCGCAGTGAAAAAAGCGCCGGCCGCACCGCGCAAACCTAACGCCGCCTTCATGAAGGCCATGACCCCATCGGCCGCACTGGCCGCCGTGGTAGGCGCTGCGCCGCTGCCACGCACGGAAGTCACCAAAAAAGTCTGGGATTACATCAAGAAGCTCGACCTGCAGGATCCGGCCAACCGCCGCATGATCAATGCCGACGACAAGCTGAAAGCTGTATTCGGCGGCAAAGCCCAGGTGTCCATGTTCGAAATGACCAAGCTCATTTCCGACCACCTGAAGTAATACCCACCGGAGTCGTAGTCCTTTCTCGCAAAGGATTACGACTTTATCTGCTCTTCCCCTTCCCTGATCTAGCCTTCTGGCGCCGATACCCAGCGTATCGTGTGACGCCTGCCTATTGCAGTTTCCAGTGGTTCCACGCTGCCAGTACGGCATTCGGATAATCGGACTTGCCGCGGCTGCCGTTGTAGCGGCCCAGCGCCAGAAACAGATTGCCTGCTTCCATATCGAGATACATGCGCAGGATGGCGCAGCCATAGCGCAGATTGGTCTGCATATTAAATAGCGCGCTGCGGTTATGGTCGCCGATCACACTGGTCCAGAACGGCATCACCTGCATATAGCCGCGCGCGCCCACCATCGACACGGCGTATTTGCGGTAGGCCGATTCCACCTGTATCAGCCCCAGCACCATGGCCGGATCGAGCCCGGCACGGCGCGCTTCATACCACACGGTGGCAAGGAATTCGGTACGGGTCTGCTGGTCGGGCAGGCGCCGTTGCAGGCGCGCCGACATCTGCTCCAGCCACTGCTGGTAGCGCTGGCGCTCCGCTTCCGTGCGGAAGCTGGGCTGGGGCGGCGCCGCATCGCGAATGGCGTTGGCCAGCGCCAGCCGTACCGAGTCGGCCAGCGCTTCTTCCTTCTGATTGCCGGCCAGCGCAGGGAGTGTCGCGGCCAGTAATACTGCCGCGACTATCCATCGCACTAGCCTGCTTTGCGGTTTCACGCTGCGATCTTGCCTTTGATGAAACTGATCACATCGGCCACCGGCACGGCAGTCGCTTCGCTATCGCGACGGCCCCGGTATTCCAGATTGCCTTCTTTCAGACCACGGTCGCCGATCACCACGCGGTGCGGCACGCCGATCAGCTCCCAGTCGGCAAACATGCCGCCCGGACGCAGGCCACGGTCATCCAGAATCACGTCGATGCCGGCTGCCACGGCTTCGGCATACAGACGTTCGGTGGCCTCCTTCACCGCTTCGCTGCGGTCCATACCCATCGGGCACAGCACCAGTTCGAACGGCGCCAGTGCGGCGGGCCAGATGATGCCCTTGTCGTCGAAGTTCTGCTCGACGGCAGCGCCCAGAATACGGGTCACGCCGATACCGTAGCAACCCATCTGCAGCGGTGCCGGTTTGCCGTTTTCGTCCAGATAGGTGGCTTTCATAGACTCCGAGTAAGCGGTACCGAGCTGGAATACGTGGCCCACTTCGATGCCGCGCTCGATGGACAGCACGCCTTTGCCGTCCGGCGAAGCGTCGCCGGCCACCACATTGCGCAGGTCGGCCACGATATTCGGTTCGGCCGTGTCGCGGCCCCAGTTGGCACCCGTGTAATGGAAACCGGCGTCATTGGCGCCGCAGACGAAATCGGCCATGTTGGCCACGGTGCGGTCGGCCACCACGGTGACCGGCGCCTTGGTGCCGACCGGCCCCAGATAGCCCGGTACGCAGCCGTAGACTTCCAGAATTTCCGCTTCGGTGGAGAAGCGGTAAGCGCCCAGACCCGGCACTTTGTTGACCTTGACTTCGTTCAGTTCGTGGTCGCCGCGCAACAGTAACATGAAATACTGTTTAGCCAGTTTGCCGTCGGTTTCCGTTTCCACCGTCAGGGCGATGGTTTTCACGGTGCGGCTCAGGTCCAGCTTGAGCTGTTCGGCCACGGTTTCGCACTTGGTGGCGTTGGGCGTCGCCACTTTGGTCAGCGCTTCGGCAGCGGCCGGACGGCTGGCCGCCAGCGGCAGTGCTTCGGCCGCTTCCATATTGGCGGCATAGTCGGAATCGGCGCAGTACACCAGCGCGTCCTCGCCGGTGCTGGCAATCACGTGGAATTCGTGCGAACCGGTACCGCCGATGGCACCATTATCGGCTGCCACGGCGCGGAATTTCAGACCGAAGCGGTTGAAGATCGAAACGTAAGCGTCAAACATGCGCTGGTAGGACAGCTGCATGCCAGCCAGATCGCGGTCGAAGGAATACGCATCCTTCATGGTGAACTCGCGGCCGCGCATCAGGCCGAAGCGTGGACGGCGCTCGTCGCGGAACTTGGTCTGGATGTGGTAAAAATTCAACGGCAGCTGACGGTAGGATTTGATTTCCGTGCGTACCACATCGGTAATCACTTCTTCCGAAGTAGGCTGGATGGCGAAATCACGGCCGTGGCGGTCTTTCACGCGCAGCAGTTCCGGACCCATTTTGTCCCAGCGGCCCGTCTCCTGCCACAGTTCGGCTGGCTGTACCAGCGGCATCAGCAGCTCGATCGCGCCGGCCTTGTTCATCTCTTCACGTATGATGGCTTCGACTTTACGGATGATGCGCAGGCCCATGGGCATATAGGTATAGATGCCGGAACCGAGGCGTTTGATCATGCCGGCGCGCATCATCAGCTGGTGGCTGACGATCTCGGCGTCGGAAGGAGCTTCTTTAAGCGTGGAAATAAAAAATCGTGAGGCGCGCATACGGTGAATTCTTTTTAAAAAGAGAGGGTTATAATCAACCTAATTTTAAAGGATTAGCTGGCTGATGCGTCCATACTTTATACAAATGCGTTCAATAGATGCCTGTGCGGCCGCTTTCGTACCCCGAAAGACGTGCCGGCGTGCGGTTTTGTGGGCAAAAATATAAGCAGGAAGCTCGGTCGCAGAAAGTATTGAGGTGCAATATGCTCGATCGTGAAGGGTTTCGGCCCAACGTCGGCATTATCCTGCTAAACGCCCAGAACGAGGTGTGGTGGGGTAAACGGGTGCGCGAGCACTCATGGCAATTTCCGCAGGGCGGCATTAAATATGGAGAAACGCCGGAACAGGCGATGTACCGGGAGCTGGAAGAGGAAATCGGATTAAGGGCAGAACATGTAAAAATCGTCGGTCGCACGCGTGACTGGCTGCGTTACGAGGTACCGGATCACTTTATCAAGCGGGAAATCCGTGGCCATTACCGTGGCCAGAAGCAGATCTGGTTCCTGTTACGCATGTGCGCACGCGACAACGATGTAAATCTGCGCCTGACCGACCACCCCGAGTTCGACGCCTGGCGCTGGCATGACTACTGGGTGCCGCTGGATGTGGTGATTGAATTCAAGCGCGATGTGTATCAGCGCGCTTTGCAGGAGCTGTCGCGTTTTCTGACCTGGCCGGCCAATGGTCAGGAACGTCGCCACGGCGCCCGCTATCTGCGCCAGCCGCGCAACAACCCGCCGGCTGCCGGGCAGAACAGCGCCGCCGCAGCGGCAAGCAGTACCCCGGTCACCGCATGCGGCAATGCAGCAGAAATAGCCCAGCCAACGATCAGCAGCAACGCTGAAACCGTTAAGGGCAGCTGAGAATAGCCAGCATTGCGGCGCAACAAACGTCAACGGGACAGCATGCTGTCCCGTTGACGTTTCCGCTCTTGCCTACTGGCCTTTAGCCTAGCAGGTACAATAGCGCCATGTTTAATCCATCTTCCGACGACGTCCGCCGCTTCTTCTGCGAGACCTTCCGCAAGCAGCGGGCCAACGAACTCCTGACGCCGCTTGAAGCCATGGCGAGCGACTGGATACGCCACCATCCCGAATACCACGACGTGCTGGCCGATGTCGAGCAGGCTCTGACGCGCGACTACTCGGGCGGCAACGTCAGCAACCCCTTTCTGCATCTCTCCATGCACCTGTCGATCGACGAGCAAATCTCGATCGACCAGCCACCCGGCATCCGCGCTGCGGCCACGGCCCTGACGCTGAAACTGGACGACGCTCACGCCGCCCAGCACGCCATCATGGAATGCCTCGGTGAAATGATCTGGAACGCCCAGCGCAACGGCACCCAGCCTGACGGCGCCGCCTATATCGAAGCGGTGCGCCGCCTGCTCTAGAGAGCGGGGTCAGGTCGGGCAACGTGCAGGCCCGGCCGACAAGGCAACAGGGGCCAGAGCGGACAAGCATGCCGCCTCTGAGGCTGCACGATGCCCGATCTGACCCCGTCGGTAACTAGCTTAAAGCTTAGCGGTGCGACACCAGACTGCCCGGCAGGCTGTGCAGATAAGCTGCGATATCGCCGATATCCTGATCGCTCAGGGCTTTGACCTGACCACCCATGATGGCATTGTTACGGCCATTGGCCGCATCGCCGCGCTTGTAGGCGGTCAGCGCATGCACGAGGTAATCCTTGTGCTGGCCGGCCAGCTTGGGATAGCTCGGATCGATAGGGCTATTGAAATCTTTGCCGTGGCAGGCGAAGCAGCTGTATTTCTCCGTCAGGGCTTTGCCTGCTTCGATATTGCCACCCGCAACAGCGGAGTAGGACACGGTGGCGCATGCCAGTGCGATTAACAGTTTTTTCATGTCCCTATCCTTATTTTGCGCTAGCCGTTTGCTGCGAATAGTACGCTGCGACATCCGCGATATCCTGATCCGACAGGCTGGCCGCTATCCCCTTCATGCTGGGATGCTTGCGATCGCCCTTCTGGTAGGCCTTCAGTGCGCCTTCGATGAACTTGGCCGACTGGCCACCGATCATGGGCACCTGGAACGACTCGGGGAAGCTGGCTTTGTAGCCGGGAATCCCGTGACAACCGATACACATTTCAATCTTTGCTTTGGCATTCTGGGCATTGCCCACGAGGTCAGCTGCTGAAGCCAGACTAGCGCAACCAGCGAGCACGAGGAGTGCGGAGATTTTTTTCATAGTGTGTGCAAGGTAAGTAATCGGATACTACCGCGGATGCAAAAACTTGACATTTGCATTGAGCTTGCGATTCTAACTCAAGAAATATTGCACGGCTACGCAATTCATTGCCATTACAACACACGCCACACGACTCTGTTGCGCGCAGCATCCGAGCCCCGCCTCTAGCGTTCTCCCCTATACTGACGTTTCCCTTTTTTACTGTAGAAATCCACGCCCCATGTCTGCTACACCGCGCTTCGAAGGCTCCGCTCAATACGTCGCCACCAATGACCTGAAACTGGCCGTGAATGCGGCTTTGACGCTGCAACGCCCGCTCCTGATCAAGGGCGAGCCGGGCACCGGCAAAACCATGCTGGCCGAAGAAGTGGCCGCCGCGCTGGGCATGCCCTTGCTGCAATGGCATGTCAAATCAACCACCAAAGCCCAGCAGGGCCTGTACGAATACGATGCCGTGTCGCGTCTGCGCGATTCCCAGCTCGGCGACGAGCGCGTGCGCGAGATCAATAACTACATCGTCAAGGGCGTGCTGTGGCAGGCATTTACAACAGACCAGCCGGTGGTGCTGCTGATCGACGAAATCGACAAGGCCGACATCGAGTTCCCCAACGATTTGCTGCGCGAGCTAGACCGCATGGAATTCTATGTCTACGAAACCCGCGAAATGGTGCGCGCCAGGCACCGTCCGCTGGTGATCATCACTTCCAACAACGAGAAGGAACTGCCGGATGCCTTCCTGCGCCGCTGCTTCTTCCACTACATCCAGTTCCCTGACCGCGACACCATGGAGCAGATCGTGCAGGTGCACTACCCGCACCTGAAAAAGGAACTGCTGGCGCAGGCGCTGCAAACCTTCTACGATCTGCGCAACGTCCAGGGCCTGAAGAAAAAGCCGTCCACTTCGGAATTCCTCGACTGGCTCAAGCTGCTGATGGCAGAAGACATTCCCCCCGCAGCCCTGCGCAGCGACGATGCCAAAGCCATCGTGCCGCCGCTGCATGGCGCCCTGCTCAAGAACGAACAGGACGTGCATCTGTTCGAACGTCTGGTCTATATGTCACGGAATAATCGCTGATGCATACTCTCGCCCACCCTGCCGCCCCCATTACGCCAGTCACTCTGGAACTGCACGGCGTGCGCCTCGAACCACTGGGCCCGCAGCATGCGGACGGCCTGCGCGCTGCCGCAAGTGACGGCGAACTGTGGAAGCTGCGCGTAACCTCCGTGCCCGAGCCCGATCAGGTCGATGCCTACATAGACAAAGCGCTGGGCCAGCGCCCGGAGCGACTGGCCTTTGCCGTACTTGATGCGACCAGCAGCAAAGTGCTGGGCACCACCAGCTACCACGATATCGTGCCGGCCATTGCCCGCCTCGAAATCGGCTACACCTGGTATGCGCGCAGCGTGCAGCGCAGCCACGTCAACACTACCTGCAAGCTGATGCTGATGACGCACGCCTTCGAAACGCTGGGCGCGGCGCTGGTCGGTCTGCGCACGGATAATTTCAACCACGCTTCGCAAGCGGCCATCGAACGGCTGGGCGCCAAGAAGGATGGCGTGCTGCGCCACCACGCCCTGCGCCGCGACGGCAGCGTGCGCGACACCGTCATGTACAGCATCACGGCAGGCGAATGGCCGGAAATCAAGGCGCACCTGCGCTACAAGCTGGCGCAACACGGAACCGTCTGACATGCTGATCGATTTTTTCTATGCCTTAAGGGACGCCAAGATCCCCGTCACCATCAAGGAATTCCTTACCTTGCTGGAGGCCTTGCAGAAGCAGGTGATAGGCACTTCCTTCGATGATTTCTACTATCTGGCCCGCATCACGCTGGTCAAGGATGAAGCCCATTTCGACAAGTTCGACCGCGCTTTCGGCCTGTATTTCAAAGGCATACAGGCCGCTTTCGAGGAAAACGGCACCATCCCGCTGGACTGGCTGGTGCAGCGCATGAAGCGCGAGCTGAGCGAAGAGCAGCGCGCCGCGCTGGAAAAATACGGCTACGACAAGCTGATGGACCGCCTGCAGGAACTGCTCAAGGAGCAGAAGGAACGCCACGAAGGCGGCAGCAAGTGGATAGGCACGGGCGGCACCTCGCCGTTCGGCCATGGCGGCACCAATCCGGAAGGCATACGCATAGGCGGCAAGGGCGGCAACCGCACGGCCGTCAAAGTGTGGGAAGCCCGCAACTACAAGGATTACGACGGCGAACGCGAAATCGGCACGCGCAACATCAAGGTCGCACTGCGCCGCCTGCGTAAGTTTGCCCGTCTGGGGGCAGCGGAAGAACTGGCGCTGGACGCCACCATCCGCGCCACGGCCAGCAATGCCGGCTACCTCGATATCAAGATGCAGCCCGAGCGCAAGAACAACATCAAGGTGCTGATGCTGTTCGACGTGGGCGGCACCATGGACGACCACATCGAACGCACGGAAGAACTGTTCTCGGCTGCCCGCAGCGAATTCAAGAACATGGAGTTCTTCTACTTCCACAACTGCGTCTATGACTACCTGTGGAAGAACAACCGCCGCCGCCATGCCGAGCGCTTTCCGGTCTGGGACATCCTGCGCAAATACCCGCCCGATACCAAGCTGATTTTCGTCGGCGACGCCACCATGAGTCCCTATGAAATCCTGCAACCGGGCGGCTCGGTGGAGTACAACAATCAGGAGGCCGGTGCGGTCTGGCTGCAGCGCTTTACCGCTACCTTCCCCAAATTCGTCTGGCTCAATCCCGAGCCGGCCGGCGTCTGGCAATACCGCCAGTCGATTTCCATCATCGACCAGCTGATGAACAGGCGCATGTTCCCGCTTACCATGGACGGGCTGGAACGGGCCATGCGTACCCTTAGCAAATAGTTGAGAAATATCATGCCGGAGCCACACAGCAAGCCCTGCTGTTTGGCCTCCGTCACAAGGCGAGGATACAATTACATACAAACCTCAAGTTGCTCTTGGGGTGTACCTGCTTTAGCCTGTAGGCCCTTAGACACCCCAGCCCCAGCTGTCACGGGATTTCAGCAACCATGCTATACCAACGAACTTTTTCGGAGCGGCTGCGCCGGCTCCGCCCACGCCAGCTGCTGCTCTCCCTGCTGCTGCTGGAAGCTCTGATCTTCCTGCTCGATATGGACACCGGGGCCAGCATTTCCTATGCCCCCTTCCTGTGCATCCCCACCGCACTGGCGGCGTGGTGGTTCGGTCGCTGGCCGGCCTTGCTATTTGTGGTTTTATCAACTGCCGCCCGGGTCATCGATTTCAGCTTGATGCGGGCGCAGCATCAATCCGCGCTGATGCTCACCTACGATGTGCTACAAAGTGCGGCTTTCTATGGCTGCATGGCGCTGATTGCTCTGGCACTGCGCCGGCAGCGCAATCATATACTGGAACATGCGCGCCACATCCGCAGCAGTTTCAAGCACGAACGCCACCTGCGCCATCTCGAATCCTCGATCCGGCGCGCGGTTCCCGATGACGTGCCGGCCATAATTCACCTCACTTCGCTGGCAGCCAGTAGTGGCAGCTTTGATCAGGTGATCACCGACAGCGTCCGTCAGGCTGCGCTCGATTCAAGCTTCCGCGCCGGCATTCTGCAGGGCAGCGCCCTGCGTGATGTCTGGTCGGGCGGACAGTGCACCGTTCCTATCGAATTCTGGGTCGCCGAATCCGAAGGCGAAGTGCGCAGCTACATGATGCTGCTCGGCGTAGATCAAAAGGATGTGCTGTCACGCGAACTGCACGCCATGGTGGTTGATCCGCGTAACCGCGGCCAGGGACTGGGCAGCCTGATGGTCGACTTCTTCTGCTCGCACTACAAGCAGCGCACGCTCATCGCGGCCTGCCGGCCCGAATCGACCATGCTCTCCATGCTGCTGAAACGCGGCTTTGCCCAGACCGACGTATCCAGATTCGGCTACGTCATGCTGCGCCGCGAATGCTAGCAGGCTGTTGCCGTCTAGCCCGGCAATTGCAGCCGGTAGCCCACTGCCGTTTCCGTCAGCAGATAGCGCGGCTGGGCCGGATCGGCTTCCAGCTTGTGGCGCAGATGGCCCATGTAGATGCGCAGATAGTGGCCATTTTCCGACTGCGCCGGCCCCCATACAGAGCGCAGCAGCTGCACATTCGTCATCACCCGTCCGGCGTTGGCCACCAGCACCGACAGCAGGCGGAATTCGGTCGGCGTCAGGTGCACGGGCTGGCCGGCGCGCAGCACGCGGCGGTTGCGGATATCCACCGAGACGTCGCCAAAACTCACCAGACCGGCGGCATCCGCCAGCGGCTGGCGCTGGCGCCGCAAAGTGGCGCGCATACGTGCCAGCAGCTCGCCCACGCCGAAGGGCTTGGCCAGATAGTCATCGGCGCCGGCATCGAGCGCGGCGATCTTGTCCTCCTCGCCAACACGGGCCGACAGTACGATGATCGGCACTTGCGACCATTTGCGCACGTCGCTGATAAAGCTGTTGCCGTCACCGTCGGGCAGGCCCAGATCGAGCACAATCAGATCGGGCTTGCGGGTACCCGCATCGATCAGGCCGCGCTGCAGCGTTGCCGCTTCGTGCACCTGCCAGCCCTCCTGCTCCAGCGCGGCGCGCACAAAACGGCGGATCTGCGGTTCGTCTTCGACCAGCAGGGCGGTCGGGGATAGCTCACTCATGGTTTCAGGCGTCCTGTGTTGCTGCGGGTGCGTCGAGGTCCGGTTCCGGTGGCAGCGGCGGCGTGCCCAGCGGCAGGGTGAATTCAAAACCGGCGCCGCCCAGCGGTGTAGGCACGGCCGCTATCTTGCCGCCGTGCGCTTCGATAATCGCGCGGCAGATCGCCAGCCCCAGCCCCACGCCCGGCTTGTTCGATTCGCGTTCGCCACGGGTAAATTTTTCAAACAGCTGTTCCTCGCGGCCGGGCGGCAGGCCCGGACCATCATCGCACACGCTGACGCATAGCAGAGTACCGCGCGCCTGCGCCGCCAGCACGATCTGCGCACCGGGCGGAGTATATTTTGCAGCGTTTTCCAGCAGATTGCACAGCACCCGCTCGATCAGCACAGCGTCGAATTGTACCAGCGGCAGATCGGCCGGCAGGTGCGTCACCACGGTATGCTGGCGCAGCTGCGAGGCACTGGCGCGCAGCGCGCTGCCCACCACCTCTTCCAGCGCCTGCCATTGCAGGTTGAACTTGACTTCACCACTCTGGATGCGGGCCATGTCCAGCAGATTGGCCACCAGCGTGCTCATACGCAGGGCTTCTTCGTGCAGCGCGCTGGCGGTCAGCCGCTGTGCCTCGGACAGGGGCGGACGCGCTATCACCAGCGACTCGGACAGGCCGACCAGCGACGTCAAAGGCGTGCGCAAATCATGCGACAGCGCCGCCAGCAGAGAGTTACGCAGACGCTCGGACTCCATATTCACCAGCGCATTCTGCGCCACTTCGATATAGTGCACGCGCTCCAGCGCAATCGCTGCCAGCGCGGCGAAGGTATCGAGCTGCTGGCGCTGTTCCGGAATCAGAATCCAGCGCCGGTGCTGGGGTTCGATGGCCAGCACGCCACGGGTACGCATGGGGGCGACCAGCGGCAGGTAAAAGATGCGGCTGGCCGGCAGGGTATCCGTGCCCAGACCGGCACTCTCGGCACGATCAAACGCCCACTGGGCGATCGCCAGATCCAGCGCCGCGCCATGACGGTAGGTGGCGGCGTCGGCGCCGCCCAGACGGGGCAGCTGCAAACGCCCGTGCTCGTCCGGCACGATCAGCGTGGCACGGGCGCGAAACGCCCGCTGTATGGCCTGATGGGTAATTTCGAAAATCTGCTCGGTCTGCAAGGCGCCGGACAGCTCGCGGGAAAATTCATACAGCGCGCGCGAACGCGCTTCGCGGTTGGAGGCCACCCGCGCCTGAAAGCGCAGATCGGAAGTCAGGTGGCCAGTGAACAGTCCCACCACCAGCATCACGACAAAAGTGATCAGATACTGGAAGTCCGAAACGGCGAAGTCGAAGCGCGGCGGCACAAAGAAAAAATCGAAACAGGCCACACTGACGCAGGTAGCCAGCACCGACGGTCCACGGCCAAAACGCCACGCCACCAGCACCACCACCAGCAGGAACAGCATGGCGATATTGGCCAGGTCCAGCCATGCCAGCAGGGGCGTTGCCGCCAGCGCAGTAAACAGGCTGGCCGCCGCTGCCCAGATATAACCCTGTTTGCGCCGCCACAGATAGCTGCCTTCGCCATCGTCCCGGGCTTCATCCAGATCGGGCACGCTGCCGTACGCAGGTTTGCCGTAGCCGCCGGGCGTGCCGCCAGAGCTGTCCTGATCCGCCGCGCCTATCTCGATCAGATCCAGCTCGCCCGCCAGCCGGGTGATCTGCCTGCCCGCACTGGCCTGCCACGGCCAGTTGCGCCGCGTGCGCCCCAGCACCAGCTTGGACAGATTGTGGCTGCGGGCATAATCGACCGCCGCCGCCGCGATATCCTGCGCCGAGATCACTGCCGTCACCGCGCCCAGATCCTGCGCCAGCTTGAGCGTCTGCAGTATCTGTTCACGCTGCACGGCAGGCAAACGCTGCAAGGCTGGGGTTTCCACATAAATCGCGTGCCAGGCCGTGCCCAGCTGGCTGGCCAGCCGCGCCGTGCTGCGTACCGTGTGCTCGCCGCCGGGACGTGGCCCCACGCAGGCCAGCAGGGCCGCGCCGGTCTTCCAGATCGCGTCTATCGATTGTTCGACCCGATAGGCCCGCACGTCGCCTTCGACCCGGTCGGCGGTGCGCCGCAACGCCAGTTCGCGCAATGCGATCAGATTCCCCTTGCGGAAGAAATTGCGCGCCGCCCGTTCCGCCTGCGCCGCCTGATACACCCTGCCGCTCTTCAGCCGCGCCAGCAATTCATCCGCCGGAATATCGACCAGCACCACCTCGTCGGCCTGATCGAAGACCGTATCGGGCACCGTCTCGCTAACGCGTACGCTGGTGATGCCGCCCACCACATCGTTCAGGCTTTCCAGATGCTGCACATTGACGGTGGTGAAAACATCGATGCCGGCATCAAGCAATTCCTCCACATCCTGCCAGCGCTTGGGATGGCGCGAACCGGGCGCATTCGAATGTGCCAGTTCGTCTATCAGTATCAGGACCGGATGCTGTGCCAGCGCGCCGTCGATATCGAATTCGGCGATGCTTTTGCCGCGATAGGCCACCTGGCGCATAGGCAGTAGCGGCAAGCCATCGAGCATGGCCGCCGTTTCGCTGCGGCCATGGGTTTCCACCACGCCCACCAGCAGCACGGGGGGCACGGGGCTGGCCTGCAGCTTGTGCGCGGCCGCCAGCATGGCGTAGGTCTTGCCGACGCCGGCCGAAGCACCAAAATAGATGCGCAACCTGCCGCGCGCCGCCTTGCGTTCCTGTGCCTGCACCTGCGCCAGCAACGCATCGGGATCGGGGCGGCCGGGCCGCAGCTTTTCACTAGAAAACATGGAACTGCATTCTACCCCAGCTTTCAGTGCGCACCAGCTAGCGCGGCCTGCGCCAGCAGCTTGCTGCGCTCGGCATCAAGCGCTCGGTTCAGGGCCAGTACGTTCACCCGTGGCTCGCCCAGTACACCCAGCAGCGCAGCTTCGCTCAGCTGTTCCACCAGTGCGCGCACGTGCAACGCATCGAGCCGGCGCGCCGCCGCCACGCGCGGCACCTGATACAGCGCCGCCGCCACGCTGATGTCCGGGTCCAGCCCGGAAGCCGAAGCCGTCACCAGATCCACCGGAATAGCGGCAGACGATGGCGCCAGGCCGACGGCTGCCTCGGCAGCGTGCAGCGCCTCGATGCGGCCCTTGACGGCATCGGCCAGCGCCGGGTTGGTCGGCCCCTGATTGGCACCGGAGGAAGCGGCCGCATTATTCGGCATCGGCGCTGTCGCCGAAGGACGGCTCCAGAAATACTGCGGCGCAGAGAAGGCCTGGCCGATCAGACTGGAGCCTACCAGCTTGCCGTTCTGTTCGATCAGGCTGCCGCCTGCCTTGGCCGGAAACAGCAGGCCGACGAAGCCGCATACCAGCAGCGGATACAGCACGCCGCACAGCACGGACAGGATGGCAAACAGCAGGGTGGCAGGACGTAATTGCGCTGCGCGGGAGGCAGAGTTTGCGTTATTCATACCAGTTCCTCTCAGTTAAACAAACTAAACATGGCCAGTACCATGTCGATCAGCTTGATGCCGATAAACGGCAGAATGATGCCGCCCACGCCATACAGCAGTATGTTCCGCCGCAGCAGGGCCGCCGCGCCGATGGCACGGTACTGCACGCCCTTGAGCGCCAGCGGAATCAGGAACACGATAATCAGCGCATTGAAGATCACTGCCGACATGATGGCCGAGGCGGGACTGGCCAGATGCATGACGTCGAGCGATTTCAGGGCCGGATAAGTGCCCACGAAGGCCGCCGGTATAATGGCAAAATACTTGGCCACATCGTTGGCGATCGAGAAGGTGGTCAGCGAGCCACGCGTCATCAGCATCTGCTTGCCGATTTCGACAATCTCCAGCAGCTTGGTCGGATTGGAATCCAGATCGACCATATTGCCTGCCTCCTTGGCGGCCTGGGTACCGGAATTCATCGCCACCGCCACGTCGGCCTGTGCCAGCGCGGGCGCATCGTTGGTGCCGTCCCCCGTCATGGCGACAAGACGGCCTTCAGCCTGATACTGGCGTATCAGTTTCAGCTTGTCTTCCGGCGTGGCCTCGGCCAGAAAATCATCGACGCCCGCTTCGGCGGCGATAGTGGCGGCCGTCAGCTTGTTATCGCCGGTGATCATCACGGTCTTGATGCCCATGCGGCGCAGTTCGGCGAAGCGCTCCTTGATGCCGCCTTTGACGATGTCTTTCAGTTCGATCACGCCCAGCACGCGGCCGCCATCGGCCACCACCAGCGGAGTCGAACCGCGGCGCGAAATATCGTCCACACTCTGCGCCACTTCGGCAGGGAAGGGCTGGCCCTGTGCTTCGACATATTTGCGCACCGCGTCTGCTGCGCCTTTGCGTACTTCGCGCACGGCAGCGCCATCGAGGGGAATATCCACCCCGCTCATGCGGGTGGTGGCGGCAAACGGCACGAAGTGGGCGTGCAGGCTCTCCATGGCGCGCTCGCGCAGATTGAATTTGTTCTTGGCCAGCACCACGATGGAGCGCCCTTCCGGCGTTTCATCGGCCAGCGAAGCCAGTTGCGCCACATCGGCCAGCTGCTGTTCGCTCACGCCCGGTGCCGGCACGAAGCTGGCGGCCTGACGGTTGCCCAGCGTGATAGTGCCGGTTTTATCGAGCAGCAGCACGTCGACGTCGCCTGCCGCTTCTACTGCACGGCCGGAAGTTGCGATCACGTTAGCCTGCATCATGCGGCTCATGCCCGCCACGCCTATGGCCGACAGCAGGCCGCCTATGGTGGTCGGGATCAGGCACACCAGCAGAGCGATCAGCACCGTGATGGTGATAGGCGTGCTGGCCAGACCGGCCGCCCTGGCCGCGTCTACCGAGAACAGCGAGAATGGCAGCAGCGTCACCGTCACGACCAGAAACACGATAGTCAGCGCCACCAGCAGGATGGTCAGGGCGATCTCGTTGGGGGTCTTCTGGCGCTTGGCGCCTTCCACCATGGCGATCATGCGGTCGAGGAAGGTCTCGCCGGGATTGGCCGTGACTGTCACGATCAGCCAGTCGGACAGCACGCGGGTGCCGCCCGTCACGGAAGAAAAATCGCCGCCCGATTCGCGGATCACGGGAGCCGATTCGCCGGTAATGGCCGATTCGTCCACCGAGGCCACGCCTTCGATCACTTCGCCGTCGATGGGAATCACATCACCGGCTTCCACCAGTATCACATTGCCCTTGCGCAGATCGGTCGCCGACTGCGGCAGCCAGGCCGCGCCATGCTTGGGTGCGGACAGCTTTTTCGCCATCACGGTCTGCTTCAGGCTGCGCAGCGAAGCTGCTTGTGCCTTGCTGCGGCCTTCCGCCAGCGCTTCGGCGAAATTGGCAAACAGCACGGTGAACCACAGCCAGATGGCGGTCGCCAGGATGAAGCCGAACGGCGCCTCGCCCTGCCCCAGCCAGGCTTGCACCGCCAGCGCCGAAGTGATGATGCTGCTGACGAAAACCACGAACATCACGGGACTGCGCAGCTGCACGCGCGGATCGAGCTTGCGGAACGCATCGGCAATGGCCGGAATGACCAGCGTCGATTCGAACATGTTCAGCCTGCGGGCTGGCGGATTGGTAAACACAGTCATCTCTTTCTGAGATACGGGAATATTGGACATCTTGAACTCCTCTTAATGCACGAACAGCTGCAGGTGTTCGACCACCGGGCCGAGCGCCAGCGCCGGCACGTAATTGAGTACGCCGACCAGCGCCACCACAGCGATCAGCAAACCGATGAAGATGGGGCCGTGGGTGGGCATGGTGCCGGCATTGGCTTCCAGCCGCTGCTTGGCCGCCAGCGAACCGGCAATCGCCAGTATCGGAATAATCATGGCGAAGCGGCCGAACCACATGGCGATGCCCAGCATGACGTTATAGAACGGCGTATTGGCGGACAGGCCGGCAAACGCGCTGCCATTGTTGTTGGCGGCCGAGCTGAAGGCGTACAGAATCTCCGAGAAACCATGGGCGCCGGGATTGGCGATGCCCGCCTTGCCGGCATCGCACAGCACGGCGATAGCAGTACCGGCCAGCACCAGCGTAGGCGTCACCAGGATGGCGATCGAGGTCATCTTCATTTCGTAGGACTGGATCTTCTTGCCCAGATATTCGGGCGTGCGGCCTATCATCAGGCCGGCGATGAAGACCGCCATGATGGCGAAGATCAGCATGCCGTACAGGCCGGAACCCACGCCGCCGAAGATCACCTCGCCGAACTGGATCAGCAGCATCGGCACCATGCCGCCCAGCGGCAGGAAGGAATCATGCATGGCGTTGACGGCGCCGCAGGAAGCGGCCGTGGTCACGGCGGCAAACAGGGTGGAAGCACTGATGCCGAAGCGGGTCTCCTTGCCTTCCATATAGCCGCCCGACTGCAGCGCACTGCTGCTCTGGTCCACATTCATGGCTTGCAGCAGCGGGTGGGCCTGCTGCTCGGCGCTCATCACCACCACGGTCAGCGCCACGAACAGCACGCTCATGGCGGCCAGCACGGCCCAGCCCTGACGACGGTCGCCCACCATACGGCCAAAGGTAAAGCACAGCGCGGCCGGAATCAGGAAGATGGCGATCATCTGGAAGAAGTTGGTCAGCGCATTCGGATTCTCGTAAGGATGGGCGGAATTGGCGTTAAAGAAGCCACCGCCATTAGTGCCCAGCATCTTGATGGCTTCCTGCGACGCCACCGGTCCCATGGCGATGAGCTGCTTGTCGGTGCTCAGGGTCTCCGTCACGGGCTGGCCCTTGGCATCGAGCACAGGCTGGCCATCGGCGCCGGTTTTCGGCTGGGTGTAGGTGACCGGATCCATCAGGCTGACTTCCTGATAGGCGGAGAAATTCTGGATCACGCCCTGGCTGCCGAGGAACACGGCAAATACCAGCGACAGCGGCAGCAGCACATACAGCGTGGAGCGGGTCACATCGGCCCAGAAATTGCCGATGGCGCTGGCCGAGCGGGCCGAAAAACCGCGGATCAGCGCATAGGCCACGGCCATACCGGTCGCCGCCGAGAAGAAGTTCTGGCAGGTCAGCGCCAGCATCTGGGTCAGATAGCTCATGGTCTGTTCGCCGCTATAACCCTGCCAGTTGGTGTTGGCGACAAAGCTGATGGCCGTATTGAAGGATGAATCGGGCGAGATATTCGCCAGTCCCTGGGGATTGAGCGGCAGCCATTGCTGTACGCGCTGCAGCGCATACACAAACAGCGCCCCGATGCCGTTGAACAGCATCAGCGAGAGGGCGTAGGCTTTCCAGCTCTGGCCCACGGCCACGTCCTGCTGGACCGGCACACCGGCCAGGCGGTACATCAGCTGTTCCAGCTTGCCTAGCCAGCCCATGCCCGGCACGGCGCCGCCCTGCCCCACGCGGGTCAGGATGCTGGCCAGCGGATAGGCCAGCGCCAGCAGCACCAGCAGGAATACGGCCAGCAAAATGATAGATTGCATACTCATATCAGAGTTCCTCCGCTTTCAGCAAGGCCACTACCAGATACACCAGCAAAGCGCCTGCCGTGAGTGCGCCTACCACATAAAAGCTGCTCATTGTTTGCCCTCCAGCCGCGCACAGGCAGCGGCAAAGCCTACGATCATGGCCCCAAAAGCCAGCAATAAAGCTATATACAAAGCGTCCATGGTTCCCCTTCAAAGCGCGCATATCAAGAAATAGCAGATTAGCGAGCCCGGTCTAAAGATGTTGTAAACACTGGCGCAGCGGGTGTAAACAAACTGTAAAAATCCGCATCTTCCCGCTGCTTCAGGCAATTCAGAAGGTCTTGCCGACGCTCAGCCACAAGGCATTCCGGCCCAGGAACTTGCCATTAGCGGGCGATGCATAAGCCGTCTTGCTGGCATTGGTGGTGACCATGGCCAGTGCGACGGTGGCGACGCCGAAGTCCTTGGTGAAACCAATTTTCCAGTCGGTATAGCTGGCCGCATCATTGCCACGGACTTGCTGGCGACCGGCATGCAGATTGGCGACCAGACCATCAGCCAGATCAATATTGGCGCCCAGATCCAGATAGCCGCTGTTCCTGCTGTCGGCAAAACCAAACAGATTGGTCAGCGCGTGCGAATACTTGAAGTAAGCGGGGCCATAGCCTAGCTGGCCATATACTTCCGCCGTGTTGGCATCGGCCATGCCGCTCACGCGGCCTAGGCCGTTATGTGCATACACATAGCCCAGCACACCCACGTCATAGCTGACTGCTGCGCTCAGATTGCCGCGCTGGCCCGCATACAGATCCCACTCGACATGGCCGGAGCCGCCCGCATCTGCGGTCCATTTAATGGTCGACAGCCAGGTGCCTGCATACAGGCCGGTAGGGTTATGGCTATAGTCGAAACCACCCTGCAGGGCCGGCTGCAAACGGGTTTGCGAAATGCCGCGGTAGCGGTAATCGCTCACCAGCGCCGCATTAAAACTGGTTTCATGCTCAGGCTTGGCATCAGCCGCACTGGCGCTGTCTTCGGCACGGGCGGTGACACTGGTGCAGGCGGCCAGAATGGCGCTGGCAATAAACAATTTCTTCATGACTTCCCCTAAGTTATAACGATGCGATCAACCCCCGGTATCGGGGGTAGGCAGCAGGTTATCGATTAGGATCTAAAGATGGTGTAAACACTTACAGCGGCGCTGTAAACAAGGCGTAAAAGCCGGTAGAAGATGGTGCCCCGTTTATGCAGCGTTTACCGGGGAGAGGCGAATATTTAGACTATCTTTACGGGCGGCGGTCTAAGCTGGGGTTGCCGTACCGACGGCTAGCCGAATACCGCCCACACCTCATCTGGAGAACAACAATGATACTTGCGCTGATCAGCACCGAGCCCGCTGCCGCCGCTGAACTGGGCCAGCAACTGGCTCTGCTGCGTACCACCGAAGGCAAACGCGTGCTACTGCAGGACTCGGCCGGCACTGCAGGTCGTCCGGCACACCCGCCGTATGATGATACCGTCATCTATGCCTCCGCTGCACACGACAGCAACCATGCCGCGGCGCTGGCCATGGCCAGCCTGATCGTGGTGCTGCTGCAGCCTGACGACCTGCAGCAACAGCACACGACGGCGCAGCTGTTAAATCTGCTACGCGGCGCGGCAAGCCATAACCCGGCTGCGCGCATACTGGTTTCGGTGGCCCATGGTGCGCGCGAACTGAGCGTGCAGGAAGTGGGCAATATTCTGCTGTTTGTCGCCCAGCTGGAATCAGCGCGGCTGGTCGAGCAACTGGTGCTGGATGAACGGGGCGCGTATTACACCCGACACAGCGCGCTGGCCCACGCAGATGAGGAAGATGATCAGGTACTGTGCACGCCGGAAGTGCGCCACCTGTATCGTCAGGTGTTTGCCCCCGGCGCGAACGCTTAAGCGGTGCTGCTGCCCCCCGCCTGCGCGGGAGCGTAGCTCAGGCGGCTGGCCGTTGCCGCCTGAGCACTGACAGCGAGTCCGTATCCACCGTCAACTGCATCAAGCACGGCGCTGCCTTTGGCTGGTGACGCCACAGCGAAGGGCGCTGGGCCGGTTTAGTCTGGAAAAATGCGTGCACGGGACACCTCTCTTGTATGGCTAGGCATGCCAACAGCTTAGCGCCGGCGTCGTAAAAACCGTCTAAAAAGGTGGGCTGGCACAGTAAACATCGTGTATAAACTAGCGCGCACCGATTTTTTGCCGCGATTGCCGCCAGTTGAGGATAGAATACGCAAACGTTCGCATAAAACTGTACATAAACACAGTAATTAAATTATCAGCTTGATCACGTATGGCCACTAAAAAACCTGTTTCCGACTATAGCGAATCATCTATCCGCGTCCTCAAGGGACTGGAACCTGTCAAGCAACGTCCGGGTATGTACACCCGCACCGAGAATCCGCTGCACATCATTCAGGAAGTGATCGACAATGCCTCCGACGAAGCGCTCGGTGGCCATTGCAAGAATATTATCGTCACGCAAAATGCCGACGGCAGCATCACCGTGGAGGATGATGGCCGCGGTATTCCCGTCGGCCTGCACCCCGATGAAGGCGTGCCCACGGTAGAAATCGTGTTTACCCGTCTGCACGCAGGCGGCAAGTTCGATAAAGGTTCGGGCGGCGCCTATGCCTTCTCCGGCGGTCTGCACGGGGTGGGCGTGTCGGTCACCAATGCGCTGTCCAAGCGGCTGGAAATCACGGTGTGGCGCAAGGAGCCTGACGGCACCGGCCTGCACAAACTGGCCTTCGAACATGGCGACGTGGTGGAGCCGCTGGCTTCCGTGGTGGCGCCGCGCGATGGCAAGAAGTCCGGCACCCGCGTGACCGCCTGGCCCGATGGTAAATACTTCGATTCGCCGAATATCTCGCAAGCCGAGCTGCAACGCCTGCTGCGTTCCAAGGCCGTGCTGCTGCCCGGCGTTTCCGTCACCCTGACCAATGCCAAAACAGGCGAATCGCAGACCTGGAAATACGACGACGGCCTGCGCGGCTATCTGACCGAAACGCTGGCCCAGAGCGGCAACGGCGAAACCCTGATTCCCCTGTTCGAAGGCGCCCAGTTTGCCGGCCCCGACGCGGAAGGCTTTGCCGAAGGCGAAGGCGCGGCATGGGTGGTGGCATGGACGGAAGAAGGCGCCATCGTGCGCGAATCCTACGTCAACCTGATACCGACCGTGAGCGGCGGCACCCACGAATCGGGCCTGCGCGACGGTCTGTATGGCGCAGTGAAGAGCTTTGTCGAACTGCACTCGTTACTGCCGAAGGGCGTCAAGCTGCTGCCGGAAGACGTGTTTGCCCGGGTGTCCTTCGTGCTGTCGGCCAAGGTGCTGGACCCGCAATTCCAGGGCCAGACCAAGGAACGCCTGAATTCGCGCGATGCCGTGCGGCTGGTGTCGACCTTCTCCAAACCGGCGCTGGAGCTGTGGCTTAACCAGCACGTCGATCACGGCAAGAAGCTGGCCGAGCTGGTGATCAAGCAGGCGCAATCGCGTCTGCGCTCGCTGCAGAAAGTGGAAAAGAAAAAGTCTTCGGGTGTAGCGGTTTTACCGGGCAAGCTGACCGATTGCGAATCGTCCGACGTGGCGCGCACCGAACTGTTCCTGGTCGAGGGCGATTCGGCCGGCGGCTCGGCCAAGATGGGCCGCGACAAGGAATTCCAGGCCATATTGCCGCTGCGCGGCAAGGTGCTGAACTCGTGGGAGACGGACCGCGACCGTCTGTTTGCCAACAACGAGATCCACGACATCGCGGTGGCCATCGGCGTCGATCCGCACACGGCCAACAGCACGCCGGATCTGAGCGGCCTGCGCTACGGCAAAATCTGCATCCTGTCCGATGCGGACGTGGACGGCTCGCACATACAGGTGCTGCTGCTGACGCTATTCTTCCGCCACTTCCCTGCGCTTATCGCCAATGGCAATATCTGCATCGCCCGTCCGCCGCTGTACCGCGTGGATGCACCGGCACGGGGCAAGAAGCCTATCCAGAAGCTGTATGCGCTGGACGAAGGCGAACTGACCGCCATCGAGGACAAGCTGCGCAAGGACGGCCTGAAAGAAGGCGCATGGTCGATCTCGCGCTTCAAAGGTCTGGGCGAGATGAACGCCGAACAGCTGTGGGAAACCACCATGAATCCCGATACGCGCCGCCTGCTGCCGGTAGCGCTGGGCGGCTTAGGCCTGAACGCATCGTCGGCCCGCTTCAATATGCTGATGGGTAAAGGCGAAGCCGCCGCCCGCCGCGCGTGGATCGAAGAACACGGCAACGAAGCCGACGCCGATATCTAACTATTACTGATCATGACTCAAGCAAATCTCTTTGACGAACCGGCCAACGAGCCGGCCGCAAACAGCAGCGCGTCTGCCGGCAAGGCTGACGCACCTGCGCACAAAACCGCGCCAGCACCTGCCGCCGTAGAAGGCGATCTGTTCGACAGCGGCGCGGAAGTGGCGCTGGCAGACCTAGAAACCGGCGATGCCGTAGCAGAAAGCGGCATGGCCGCCAGTGCTGAAGCTGGCGATGGCGATGGCGGCGACAGTGGCGATAGCGGCAGTGGTGGCGGCGATAACGGTGATAATGGCGGCGGCAACGGCGGCGAGGACAACGGTGTCTTCGGCAATGGCGACGGCGGTGACGGCGGCGATGCCCTGACCCTGTCTACCTTCGCCGAACGCGCCTATCTCGATTACGCCATCTCGGTAGTCAAGGGCCGCGCCCTGCCCGACGTATGCGATGGCCAGAAGCCGGTACAGCGCCGCATTCTGTACGCGATGAACGAAATGGGCCTGAATTCAACCGCCAAGCCGCGCAAATCGGCCACGGTGGTGGGTGACGTGCTCGGTAAGCTGCACCCGCACGGCGACCAGTCGGTGTACGACGCCATGGTGCGTATGGCGCAGGACTTCTCGCTGCGCTATCCGCTGGTCGACGGTCAGGGTAACTTCGGTTCGCGCGACGGCGACGGCGCTGCAGCCATGCGATACACCGAGGCCCGCTTGACGCCTATCGCCAAGGTGCTGCTGGACGAAATCAATCTGGGCACGGTGGAATTCCAGGCCAACTATGACGGCTCGACCGAAGAACCGACGCTGCTGCCGGCCCGTCTGCCGATGGTGCTGCTGAATGGCGCGTCCGGTATTGCCGTGGGTCTGGCGACGGAAATCCCGTCGCACAATCTGGCCGAAGTGGCGCAGGCCACGGTGGCCATGATCAAGAACCCGAAGATCAGCCACAGCGAACTGATGGAACTGATCCCCGGCCCGGACTTCCCCGGCGGCGGCCAGATCATCACGCCTGCTTCGCAGATCAGCGATATGTACGCGACCGGCCGTGGCAGCATGAAAGTGCGGGCCCGCTGGAAGATCGAAGAGCTGGCGCGCGGCCAGTGGCAGGCCGTGGTAACGGAACTGCCGCCCGGTACGTCGGCCCAGAAAGTGCTGGAAGAGATCGAAGAGCTGACCAACCCGAAAATCAAGCTGGGCAAGAAGACCCTGTCGCCCGAACAGCTGGCGCTGAAGTCGCTGATCCTCAATTCGCTCGACACTATCCGCGACGAATCGGGCCGCGCTGCGCCCGTGCGTCTGGTGTTCGAACCGAAGTCGAAGAATCAGGACCAGACCGAATTCATGCTGCTGTTGCTGGCCCATACTTCGCTCGAATCGTCGGCTTCCATCAATCTGGTGATGATAGGGGGCGATGGCCGTCCGCGCCAGAAAGGCCTGTCCGAAATTCTGCAGGAGTGGATCACCTTCCGCTTCGCCACCGTGACCCGCCGCAGCCAGTACAAGCTGGGCAAGGTCGATGCGCGCATCCATATTCTGGAAGGCCGCGAGACCATCCTGCTGAATATCGATGAAGTCATCCACATCATCCGCAATTCGGACGAACCGAAAGCGGCGCTGATGGAACGCTTCCGCCTGTCGGAAATCCAGGCCGAGGATATACTGGAAATCCGCCTGCGCCAGCTGGCCCGTCTGGAAGCTATCAAGATTCAGCAGGAACTGGCCGAACTGCGCAAAGAGAAAGGCATCCTGCAGGATCTGCTGGACAACCCGAACTCGATGAAACGCGCCATCATCAAGGAAATCGAAACCGACACCAAGCAGTATGGCGATGCCCGCCGCACCCTGATCGAAGAAGCCCAGAAAGCCGTGGTGGAACAGAAGGTGGTGGACGAGCCGGTTACTGTCATCATCTCGGAAAAAGGCTGGATCCGTGCCCGTAGCGGCATAGGCCACGACTCGGCGCAGTTCACCTTCAAGGCCGGCGACAGCCTGTATGGCGCCTTCGAATGCCGCACGGTGGACCACCTGCTGGCCTTCGGCAGCAACGGCAAGATCTACTCCGTGCCGGTAGCGGCGCTGCCGAATGCGCGCGGCGACGGCGTACCGATTACCACCTTGATCGATCTGGCCAGCGGCACCCGCATCCTGCATTACTTCGCCGGCAGCGGCAGCACCCAGATGATGCTGACCACCAGTGCAGGTTTCGGCTTCGTCGCCAAGGCCGCCGACATGGTCAGCCGCATCAAGGGCGGCAAGGCCTACATCACGCTCGATGAAGGCGCTACCCCGCTGCCACCGGCCGTGATTCCCGATACAGCCAGTGCCGTGGCGGTGCTTTCGGCCAATGCGCGCGTGCTGGTGTTCGGTCTGGACGAGATGAAGGTGCTGACCAATGGCGGCCGCGGCGTGATCCTGATGGAGCTGGAAGACAAGGAAACCCTGATCGCTGCCCAGCCTATCAGCCAGAAAGGCGTGATCGTGTCCGGCATAGGCCGCGCTGCCAAACCGCAGGAGGAACGTCTGTCCGCTTCGGCACTGGCGGTCCACTTCGGCAAGCGCGCGCGCAAGGGCAAGGCCCTCGCGACCAAGCTCAAACCGAACACCCTCACGCCTATCATCTAGGCGCCTACGGCCGCCAGCCAGTCTGGCGGCCGCATGCCATCTCTGTCGGCTGGCGGCAAGCCAGCTGCATCCTCGCCCTCGCCGCCTGCTTTGCCCCCGTCACGGTGAGCGGCCACCAGTCCCGCTGCCTGTGACAATTCTTACATTTCAAAATCCGCAATAATGCTATCCTGTCAGGCATGATCAAGCATGTTCGATACGGGAGCATCAAGATGAAAGCCTTACTGCTGGCGGCTGCGGGCCTGTTTGCCTCTGTTGCGCCATCTGCGCAGGCAGGAAATCAGCCGCCGCCTAACTATGAGAACTGGGGCGTGTGTCCGTTCGAATGCTGTACCTATCGGGAATGGACGGCCAGCGACGACATCGATGTGTATGCCACCCGCAAGGCCGGTTCGGCGCTGGCTTTCCGCCTGCATCCCGATGAAAAAGTCACCGCACTGACCGGCGTAGTCATCACCGAGAAAGCCGCCCGCGTGCGCATAGACCGGGCCATGCAGGACGGCTATATCGACGGCAAAGACGGACCGCAACTGGCGCTCAAGCCGGGCGATATGCTCTACCTGCTGGCACCGCTGGGCGAGGGCGCTTTCCTCTTCTGGTATCAGGGCAAGGTGTATCACAGCAGCGTGGAACTGGGCGCTATTCCTACCGTTGCTGCCGAACGGGCCAGAATGGTATGGTGGAAGCAGATACGCAATAGCGCTGGCAAGCAGGGCTGGACTAAATCGGATAAATTCGGCAACGCCGATGCCTGCGGCTAGACTACGCTCCGGCTTACACCCGCCGATACGACCTTCTTGCTCCCTGAGTCATCCGGAAACTATGCTCATCCGCGCTTTCAACTACAAACAATGGGCCGACCAGCGTACCCTCGATGCCGCCCAGGCGCTGGCCACGCGGGATGGCGCCGCTGCCGTGGCTTTCATTTGCCAGCAATTGAATCACATGGTGATCGTGGAAGAATTATTCCGCGCCCGTCTGCTAGGCGAAACGCTGCCGCATCAGGCTACCAATACGGCCGTGGTTCCGCCACTGGAGGAGCTGGGCGTGCGGCTGGCGCGCTCCAATCAGTGGCTGGCACAATTTGTTGCCGATGCAAGGGAAGAAGTGCTGCAAAAACAGATACCGCTGCGTTTCATGGATGGCCAGCCCGGGCGGCTTTCCGCGCTGGAAGCGCTGTTCCATATCATTAATCATGGAACATATCACCGCGGAGCCATCGGCCATGCACTGGATCTGGCCGGAGCAGCACGGCCAGCCGATACCTACACCGTGTATATCCATGCGGCCGAACCGCAGCGCAGGCTGGCATGAATCCGGCCTACCGCGCACACTGGCCTTTTAGCAGCAGCGTCCAGCGCTGTTTATCTCTCGCCTATTTAAAATTTACAGGAAAATAATGAGCTTACTTACCGATATGTCGCCTATCCTGATACCTGTGATTGCCCTGCTGATTCCGATTGCCGGCATCATCTCGTGGACTGTCATCAAGGTTACACGTCTCAATCTTCTGCATGAAACCGTACGCCAGCTCGGCTCCAGCGGCCAGCCGATCCCGCCAGAACTGCTGGCAGAAATCATCGGCGGCAAAAACTCCTGACTCGCATGTTGATGACGCCTATTTTTCAGCATATCACGCGGCTATTGACGCAATGCCCCAATACGGCATAGCGGATCGGCATGGGGCTTGCACGCTTTACTGTGCTGGCGGGCGCGAATACAGATCGATGATGGTGCTGATCGCATCGGCGCACACGGCGCAGAACTTCTCGCTGCGATCGAACATGATGCACTGCATCTGCGGCCGGTAGTAGCCGCTCGCTTCGTAGTTGGCGCCCTCGAATGCACCGACTGCATGATAGTGCGGATCCGGCGTAAATAGCGCCGTGCTCTCGGCCAGATCCTTTTTGAACAGCGCACTCATTTCCGGCTCGGGGCGCTGCGCCGCGCGCAAAGCCGCACGTTCTTTCTGGTAGGCGCGCGACGCCGTTTCATAAGTCTGCTTGGGCCATGGCGTAGGCAGCGGCGTGCCTGCGGTGACGAAGCGCTGCCATTTGAGCTTGGCCGGATCACGCAGCGCCGTGGCATTCGGTTCCCATGGTTCGGGGCGGGCTGCGCCGGACTGGTAGGCCACCGGCGAGGTGTAGTACTCGTCGGCCAGACCGGCGAAGTGGTGGCCGAATTCGTGCACGAACAGGTAATTGGCCCAGTCGTTATTTGCTGCCGCCGTACTGAACTGGCCGAAGATGCCGCCACCGCCATAGGTCTCGTTATTCACCAGAATTTCGATAAACTCATATGGCGCGTACTGCGCCAGCTCGCGCAGGGCACGGTTGTCCGTGGTGAGTACATAACGCTCGCTGCCGAAGATATCGTAGCGCGTGCCTAGCGGCGAAGCGTGATGTACCCCCGTAGAGGGGCGCGAGACACCCGATTCCGCCGTCGGCATAGCCAGCGCCCACACATTGAAGTCGCTGGCGCGCTCCTTGAAAGGCGAGGTGGCAAACAGATGGTCGGCCAGCTTGCGGGCGCTGGCTTCGAACTTGGGCATTTCAGCAGCAGTGTAGCCGTCGCCGACGATCAGCAGGTCCACCTTCTGCGGCGACGGGCCGTTGACGCAGATCGCTATCGGCTTGACGGGCGCTGGCGGCAGCTTGCGCACCACGTCCATGGCATCGGTATCGATTTCGGCCGTCCACACCACCGAGAACGCATTGCGATCGTCACGTTTGAGTATGCGTACCCGCACTGGCCGGTCCGGCTTGGGGAAACGCACCGACTCCTGAAAACCCCGATTGGCATGCTGGGCTTCCTCCGTACTGCGCCACTCGGCAAACACGGTGGAGAAACCACGCGAGTAGAGCAGTTCACCGGTTTTACTGTCCACCACTTCCAGCATATTGTTGCCACGATTGGTGTCGTCGATAGCGCGCCGCACATCGCCCGGCCATGGCAGCGGCTCGATCACCACGCGCTCGAGCGCATAGTTCTCGTTCAGCGCATTCCCGCTATGCAGATAGTCGACGCGCACGGTGGCTGGCTGTACGACTTTGACGGAAGCCGCAGCAACAGCGGCGGCACTGGCGGCAGCATGGACGGACAGCGGCGCGAATATGGCAGCGCCGCAGACTAGCGCCAGCGCGCCGGCCAGAGCACGCAGCGGCGTGCGGGAGGCAAACAGAGACATGATCTTCCTATCTATGAGGGTCGGGCAGGCCGTCATTCTAATCCGGCCAGCAGAGCATTAGCACGATAGACGGCTAGTTCTTTTGCATCAGCGACTGGCCGATATCGAGCGGGCGGATGTCCAGCCGCATATTCAGGATGGAATAGCTTTGCAGTGCAGCCGAGGCATAGCCCACGCTGTCGCGGGTTTTGCTGAGGGTGAACTGGAAGCCCAGCTCCGGCAGCGGCGAATTGCGTCCGCTGGTGGCGATGCCTATCGCCTCGCTGCGGCGGTTGTTGATCAGGTTTTCCATCAGCTCGACCAGCGCATTGCGCGCCAGTATATCGGCCGAAAACACCGGCTGCGCCATCTGCACGGCGCGCGCATCGAGCTTGCCGCCGGCCTTGGCCTGCGATGGAATAAACCTGTGACTGGCCAGATCGTAGCGGTCGCCCTTGTCCAGATAGCTGATGACGGCGTTGGCGACGTTAAAGCCAGCATGGCTGGCGTCGGTGGTGGCGCGGCGCAGATCGACCAGCAAGGCGCCACGGTGGCCGACGATTTCCACCTGCCGCCGGCTGTCGATCACCATGGCCGTGTTTTCATCGATGCCGAGGCCGAATTTATAGCCTTTTTTCAGCATGGCCGGGATCATGCGAGCAAACCGTCCCCGTACCAGAAAGTGCTGGTCGACGAAGACATCATCGCCGATAAAACCCAGCCCCGGTGCGATTTCGCGCCCTTCCGTCACACCGGCACGCAAAGTGGAAAACACCGGCCCGGGCGCATAGAACATGGTGCTGCTCATGATGGCAGCGCCGGCGCTATTGCCCGCCACCACGCCGCCATTGCGGTATAGCTCCCACACGGCATCGAGCACGGCACTGCGGCTGCCATCGGGCCGCACCAGCGCCTGCGTGATGCGGGCCTGATCGCCGCCTGCAAAGAATACGCCACCCGCGCTACGCACGGCTTCGGCCAGCTGCGGATCGTCGGCTACCTGGCGGTAGTCGCTATCGGCCAGCTTGACGGCCAGCGGTACCAGAAAAGCATCGGCGCCGTAGGCACGGAAACGCTCGACGATGGCAGCGCCCACTGGTGCCGGATCGGCGGCAGCGGAAGGCAGTACCGCCAGCCGGGCGCCGGGGCCACCGGCCAGCTGGACGATGCGCTGCCAGACTTCGGCATTATCGGCCTGCAGATTGCCGCCTATGATGACCAGCGAGCCTTTGGGTGCCGCCTGCGCCACGCCGAACGGCACGGCCAGCATCAGTGCTGCCTGCGCCACTCTCCACCACCATTTATCCGCCCTACGCATTGCCGCCTCCGCAAAGAAAAAGGGATGGCACATGACACGCCATCCCTTCAATATACCTGATTTTCTGCCGCTCGCTAGCGGTAGCGGTAGAGCGGCGCCTGCAGCTGGATGGGGCGCACATCCATGCGCAGTTTCAGCACGGAGTAGGCTTCCACTTCGGTCGAGCTATAACCGACGCTATTGATAGTTTTGCTAAACCTGAATTCGAAACCGATATCCGGATAGGCATCGCGCGGGTTGCCGAAGGCAATGCCTATGGCTTCCTGCTGGGCGTTGTCGATCAGGTTGACCATCAGATCGAGCACGGCGTTATTGCCCAGAATATCGTTGGTGAACACCGGCTCGCGGGTCTCCGGCTGATTCGGATCGAGCTTGTTATCGGCCTTGTCCGGCGAAGGGGTGAATTCGCGCGTCACCAGATTGAACTTGTCGCCCCGGTCCAGATAGCTGATGGTGGCATTGCTGATATTGAAGCCTTTGATACCACGGTCGGTAATCGCCGCCGACAGGTCCAGCAGCAGTGCGCCGCTATAGCCGATGATCTCCACGTCGCGCTTGGCGTTAACTACCATGGCGGTATTTTCATCGATGCCGAGGCCCATCTGGTAGCCCTTCTTCAGCATCACAGGAATCATGCGGGCAAAGCGGCCGCGCACCAGCAGGTGCTGGTCGACAAACACGTCATCGCCGATGAAACCCAGTCCGGTCGAAATCTCGTTACCTTCGGTGACGCCCTGCTTGAGCATTTCCAGCGTGCTCTTGGCATCGTAGAACATGGTGGTGCTCATGATGGCCGCGCCGGCGCTGGAGCCGGCGATCACGCCGCCATCGCGGTACACATCCCACACGGCGTCCAGCGCCGCAGTATGTTTGCCGTCCGGCCGCACCAGCGCACGGGTAATCCGCGCCTGATCGCCACCGGTGAAATAGATGCCGGTGGCCGAATGGATGGCTGCCACCACCTCCGGGTCTTCCGCCGCCTTGCGGTAATCGCTATTCGGCAGGGTGACGCCGAGCGGAATGAAGAACGCCTGGGCGCCATACTGATTGAGTTTGTTGATGGTGTTCTGGGCCGACTGCTCGGGATTGATCGACGCCGAGCCGAACACGCCTATGCGTGCGCCCTTGCCGCCCGCCAGCTGGACGATGCGCTGCCAGACTTCGGCGTTATCGGCGCGCAGGCCGCCGCCGATAATGACCAGATTGCCGGCCGGTGGCGCCAGCACCGGCTTGGGCGGCGGCACCGCCTTGGCCGGCTTGCTCGAGCTTTTTGCAGCCTGCTGCGGCTTGCCAGCCGGCGCTTTGGACGCCGGCGTGCTGACCGCTACCTGTGCCGCCTGCACACTGGCGCCGCATAGCAGCAGCCATAGCAAAAGCACTCGCAGTAGCGTAAAACCTGAGAAATTCATGTAGCCCTTCCTAGTAAAACCGGCGCCGCACTCACGCGCGGCGCCGTCGTAGCGCAGATCATACCAATCAATTGGCCTATCTGGCTTAATGCATCATTACGTTACATTACTTGAACGCGTAATTAGCAGTAGCAAAGAAACGACGACCGCGCGGATCGGTGTAGGTCGGATCGTAGCCGGAGATGAAGTAGTAGGCCTGATTCGAGTACGGTGGCGCCGTATCCAGCAGATTCTGCACGCCGGCACGCAGTTTCAGCGCCTTGTTTACCTGCCATGCACCCGACAGATCCCACAGCGAGTAGGCTTTTACGTGGTTTTTTGCCACCACCGAACCGTCGTCGATGTTGATCGCCGTGTTCTGGTCTTCATAGCCGCTCGAATAGGTATTCGACAGGCTGGCCGAGAACGGGCCTTTGTCCCAGTCGAAGGTGATGGTATGGCGCCAGCGCTGTACCACGCTGTCGGTGACGAAGCGGCCCAGATTGCTCAGGTAAGCATCGCCCACGCTGTTCTGGATCTTCGAATTGAGCACATAGGTGCCGGACAGGTGTCCGCCAAAGCGGCCCAGCGCCGTCTGCACGCCACGATAGTCGATGGTCAGGTCCAGACCGGACGCCAGCTGGGCACCGCGGTTTTCCTTGCGCAGTTCGATGTAATCGATGTTGCCATCTTCATTGCGGTGTACCAGATTGCCGTATTTGGCCAGATTGCCGAGGATGACGTCGTCACCGAGTTCGCTAATCAGGTCGGTACGCTTGATGTTCCAGTAATCGAGCGACAGCGATGCATCCCTGACCGGCTCCAGCACCATGCCCAGCGAGTACTGGCGGCTATGCTCAGGTTTCAGCTTGTCGTTGGAATAGCGGCGGGTATCCCAGTTATCGGCGCAGTCGGCGTAGTTATTATTGACGGTGGCGCAATACACCGGATCAGGCAGGGTGGCCGTGCTGCTGAATACCGTAGGACGGTACAGGTCCGACATGGACGGCGCGCGGAAACCGCGGCCAACCGAAGCGCGGAACAGTATAGTCTTGGCCGGGGTGTAGCTCAGACCCACTTTCGGGCTGGCGGCGCCGCCCACCACCTGATAGTGGTCGTAACGTGCCGACACCTGCGCTTCGAGCTGCTTGGTGAACGGCAGCAGCAGCTCGCCGTAGATGGCCTGCACGCTGCGCTTGTCGCTGGTGGCGCGGCCGCCTTCCGGTGCAAAGTCATTATTGATGTTATCGCTCATCAGCAGGGCCGACGGGTTGAAGTCGGTGCGCTCGTGGCGCACTTCGCCGCCCACGGCCAGTGCTGCATCGCCGCCGCCAAGGGCGCCCAGCGCATGCGATACCTTGAAGTCGATCGAGTCCATAACGCCGCGCGCATGGCGCACATCGTCGTTCACCTGGATGGAATCGAGCAGCGCCACGCCTGCCGCGCTGGAAGGACCGAAAGGATTGATCAGGCCATCGTAGATGCCCTTCATCAGTTTGTCGTACAGCACGTAGCCGTGGGTGTCTTTGTCCTTGACGGTGTTGACGCTGTGGTTCAGCGCCACATCGTAGTCCCAGCCGCCGGCGCTACCGGTCAGGCCGACCACGAAACGCTGGCTCTCGCTGGTCAGTTCGCTGGTACGGCGGCCCGCTTCGTTGAGACGCATGCGCAGGGTGACGTCGCCGACGACATCGTCGTCGGCGCTGGCTTCATCCGAAGCCAGATCATATTTGGCCAGTGCCGGAATGCGTTTGTAGTTGACTACGCCCGTTACCCGTGCCGACGAACCGACGTAGTTGGTCTTGGAGCGGCTCAGCGCCACTTCGGCGAACAGCTGGTTATCCGGATTGAGCTGCAGCACGCCGCGCGACAGCAGATTGACCTTGTCCGATTTCGGATACAGCTCGGTATCGCCCATGTAGTTGTAGGTGCAGGCATCTACCCCGCCCGTGCCATTCGGCAGATACAGATTGGCTGGCGGCGCGCAGTTAGGCAGCGACAGGTTGATGGTGCGGTTGGTGATCGGCTTGCCGTTGATGGTGAAGCCCTGCTCCTGCAGATAGTCGCGCTGGGCGCCCGTCAGGCGGATGTTGGCCGGACTGGTATAGCCGGACAGCAGGTGCGGCAGACGTTCGGCGATATGCAGATCATCGATGAACTTGCGCTGCGAGGTATTCAGCGCGCCAGTGCGCTGCACATCCACCACGGCGAAGACGTTGTAGCCGTCGCGGCCCAGATCGCCGGTACCGGCGCTCAGGCTGGCGGTACGCTTGCCGGCGCCGCCTTCCTGCGTCTTGTTGCCGTAGGCGTTCAGTTCCAGTCCCTGGAAGTCCTTGCGGGTGATGAAGTTGATCACGCCGCCGATAGCATCGGTGCCGTACAGGGCCGAAGCGCCATCGAGCAGCACTTCCACGCGCTGGATGGCAGCAGCAGGAATGTTATTCAGATCGACGCCGGTATCGTCGCCGGGCGAAGCGAAGTTGGCCATGCGGCGGCCGTTCAGCAGCACCAGCGTGGACGAGGTGCCGATGCCGCGCAGATTGGCGCTGTTGAAGCCGCGCTGGTCGCCGCCCACGTTGATGCTGGCGCCATCGGTCAGGCCACCGACGTTGGCCGATACGCGCGCCATCAGTTCGGACGCAGTGGTAACGCCGGCCTTGTCGATTTCTTCACGGGTGATCACCTGCACCGGCAAAGCGGTTTCGGATTCGATGCGGCGGATGGCCGAACCGGTGATTTCCACCTTGGGCACGGGTACGGCGCTGACCGCCGCTTCCTGTGCCTGGACCTGCTGGATCAGGCCGGCCACAGCCCCCGCTCCCAGCGCCAGCCTGACCGCCAGCGCCATATTCGAAACCTGCAATTTGCGTGCTGCACCCATGTTATTTGCTCTCTCAATTGAAGAAATGATTACATTAAACTAACTGTACGCACATCATGACTAAAACTCAAGGAAGCCAGTACAGAATCCGCATATGTACATTTACTTTGTGAAAATAGTGCTACATACTCAATCTTTGTCGAATCAAAGCCACGGCCACCATGCAAGTTCACCAACATCCCATCTCCGGCGCCCATAGCAACGCCCACTACCAGCTGACCAGCCTGCATTTCGGTACGCCCGGCAGCGGTAAAAAAGTGTATATACAAGCCTCGCTGCACGCGGACGAAGTGCCGGGCATGCTGGTGGCGCAGTTCCTGCGCAAGGAGCTGATTGCACTGGAAGCGGCGGGCCGCCTGCAGGGCGAAGTGATACTGGTACCGGCCGCCAACCCTATCGGTCTGGCGCAGGCCATCCACGGTGCGGCTTTTGGCCGATTTGATCTGACCACTGGCATCAACTTCAACCGCGCCTACAAGCACGTAGCGGACGACCTGAAAGCATCGCTGGCCGGCCTGCTGGGGCAGGATGCCGACGCCAACGTGGCGCTGGTCCGCGCCCATGCACGCAACTCCATCGCGGCATGGCAACCGGGCACGGATGCGGAAGCACTGAAAAAGATCCTGATGACGATGGCCATCGATGCCGACATCGTGCTCGATCTGCACTGCGACAACGAAGCCGCGCTGCATATCTACGCCGGCACGCCGCTGGCCGATGCGGTGGCGCCACTGGCGGCCATCATGGGCGCGCATGCCGTGCTGCTGGCCTATCAGGCTGGCGGCGAACCTTTCGACGAAGCCTGTAGCCGCCTGTGGTGGGATCTGGAGCGCCACTTCGAAGGACGCTACCCTATTCCGCCAGCCTGTGTGTCCACCACGGTGGAACTGCGCGGCGAGCAGGAAGTGCACTACGCGCTGGCGCAGAAGGATGCCGCCGGCCTGCTGCAATTCCTCATGCTGAACGGCGTAGTGCTGGCCACCGATGCCGAGGCCGAAGCAGCGGCGCGCGTACTGCCTGCGCCGCTGTGCGAAGCCACTCCGCTGGAAGGCGTGGAGCCGCTGTATGCGCCGCATCCCGGCATCCTTGTGTACACGCGCGATCTGGGCGAGCGCGTGGCCGCCGGCGATGCGATTGCCGACATCATCGATCCGGTCAGCGGCGAAACCAGCGTGATCCACGCTGGCGTGGCAGGCGTATTCTTCGCCCGCAGCGCTCACCGCCATGTGATCCGCGGCATGAACATCGGCAAAATCGCCAGTGCCACGGCCTACCGCGCCGGTGATCTGCTGAGCCAATAAGAAAGTTCGCCCATGAGCACCCCTAGCATGCATGCCGCCCCGGGCAGCAAAAAGAAATTCAAGCTGCCGCATACTTTTGTCCTGCTGTTCATCATTCTGGCGCTGATTGCAGCGGCAACGTGGCTGGTACCGGGCGGTAAATACGATACCCATCTGGTCAACGGCAAGCAGCTGATCGATCCGGCCAGTTTCCACTACATCCCCAGCGTACCGCAGGGCGTAACGGCACTGGTCAAGGCGCCCATCAAGGGCTTCGTGGAAGCAGCGCTGATCATCGGCTTTGTGCTGGTGGTGGGCGGCGCCTTCGCCGTGCTGCAGAAGACCGAGGCGGTGGACGCCATGATCAAGGCACTGGCGCGTGCGCATGACAGCTCGCCCTTTATCCAGAAAGCACTGATCCCCGTGTTCGTCACCATGTTCTCGATAGGCGGCGCCACCTTCGGCATGAACGAGGAAGCCATTCCCTTCGTGATGATCTTCGTGCCGCTGGCACTGGCGCTGGGCTATGACACAGTCACCGGCGTGTCGATACCCTTTCTCGGCTCGCAGGTGGGTTTTGGCGCGGCCTTCCTCAACCCGTTCAACGTCGGCATCGCGCAGGGCATCGCCGGCGTGCCCGTATTCTCGGGCTGGGGCTACCGCCTGATCGTATGGGTGATTGCCACCGGCGTCACCATCGCTTTCCTGATGTGGTACGCCGCGCGCGTCAAGAAGAACCCGCAGCTGAGCCCTACCTATGCGCTCGACGTAGAAAAACGCAGGGAGCAGCCGCACGGTCTGGGCGACTTCCATGGCATCACCGGCCGCCACAAGCTGGTGCTGACCATCTTTGTCGCATCGCTGGCCATCATGGTGGGCGGCGTGGTGGGCTATGACTGGTATATCGATGAAATCGCTGCGCTGTTCCTCGTGATGGGCATCATCATCGGTCTGGTTGGCCAGCTCGATTCCACCCAGATCGTCGAGAGCTTCATCCAGGGCGCGCGCGATCTGGTCGGCACGGCGCTGGTGATTGCGCTGGCACGCGGCACCATGATACTGGCACGCGATGCCCACATCATCGACACCATGCTGCACGGGCTGATGCCGCTGGTGCAGTCCTCGCTGCCGGTGTTCGCCGCGTGGAAAATGTTCGGCATCCAGACCGTGATCAACTTCTTCATCCACTCCGGCAGCGGTCAGGCCGCGCTGACCATGCCCATCATGGCGCCGCTGTCCGATCTGGTGGGCGTGACGCGCCAGACGGCGATTCTGGCTTTCCAGCTGGGCGAACTGACCACGCCGATGATCCCCACTTCGGGCATCACGGTAGGCGTGCTGGCACTGGCCCGCATACCGTGGATTACCTGGGCCAAGTGGATGATTCCGCTGCAGCTGATCTATGCCGTGCTGGCACTGGCGATACTGGTGCCGCCTTGCCTGATGAACTGGCAGTAGGCGGGCCAGCAGTTAACATTAAGGCAAAGTCGGGGGCGGCAGGGCAACAAGTGGCGCAAAATCAGGGGGCGTGGCCGGATTTTGGTGGGCAAAATCGCAAGGTTGACATATTTTTGAGCAGCCGCGGTTTATAATCACGGTTGACATTATTCAGCACTCCCCTCTGCCCCTGCCTTTATCTTTTATATGACTGATCAATTTTCAAAAAAAGCGGAAGCCTGGTCGGCCCGCTTCAACGAACCTGTTTCCGACCTCGTCAAACGCTACACGGCCTCTGTCTTCTTTGACAAGCGCATGGCCAAAGCCGACATTCAGGGTTCGCTGGCCCACGCCGAAATGCTGGCCGCGCAGGGCATCATCAGCGCGGCAGACCGCGCCGAAATCGAACGTGGCATGGCACAGATCAGCGCCGAAATCGAAGCCGGTACTTTCGAGTGGCTGCTCGATCTGGAAGATGTACACCTGAATATCGAAAAACGCCTGACCGAACTGGTAGGCGATGCCGGCAAGCGTTTGCACACGGGCCGTTCGCGTAACGACCAGGTGGCCACCGACATCCGTCTGTATGTGCGCACTGCCATCGACGACGTGCTGGTCCTGCTGCACGCGCTGCGCAGCGCGCTGGTCGATCTGGCCGAGAAAAACGCCGACACCATCCTGCCCGGCTTTACCCACATGCAGGTCGCCCAGCCGATCACCTTCGGCCACCACATGCTGGCCTACGTGGAAATGTTCGGCCGCGATGCCGAGCGTATGCTGGACTGCCGCAAGCGCGTCAACCGCCTGCCGCTGGGCGCCGCCGCACTGGCCGGCACCACATTCCCGATCGACCGCGAGCGCGTGGCCAGAACGCTGGGCTTCGACGACGTCTGCCACAACTCGCTGGACGCCGTATCGGACCGCGACTTCGCCATCGAATTCACCGCTGCCGCATCGCTGATCATGACCCACGTGTCGCGCATGTCGGAAGAACTGGTTATCTGGATGAGCCCGCGGGTCGGCTTTATCGATATTGCCGACCGTTTCTGCACCGGCTCGTCCATCATGCCGCAGAAGAAAAATCCGGATGTGCCGGAACTAGCGCGCGGCAAGACCGGCCGCGTCTACGGCCACCTGATGGGCCTGCTGACCCTGATGAAAGGCCAGCCGCTGGCCTACAACAAGGACAATCAGGAAGACAAGGAACCGCTGTTCGATACCGTCGATACCGTGGTCGATACGCTGCGCATCTTCGCCGACATGGCCGGCGGCATCAGCGTCAAACCGGACGCCATGCGTGCTGCCGCCCTGCAGGGTTACGCCACCGCGACCGATCTGGCCGATTATCTGGTGAAAAAAGGCCTGCCATTCCGTGACGCCCACGAAGCCGTGGCCCACGCCGTACGCGCCTGCGACGGCCTGAAGATCGATCTGGCGGAAATGACGCTGGAACAGCTGCGCGCCTTCTCGCCGCTCATCGGCGACGACGTGTTCGCCGTGCTGACGCTGGAAGGCTCGGTAGCCGCACGTGACCACGTGGGCGGCACCGCCCCGGCGCAGGTACGCAAAGCGATTGCGCGCGTACGCGCCCAGCTGGCCGGCTAAGACCAGCCCCCGCTGCGCCGGTCCGTGCTGGTCCGGCGCAGCGCATGCACACAGCCCGGGCAGCAGCGCAGCTGCCATGGATGGTTATGCCGGCGACCTTGCCGCAGGTAGAGGAGTTCTCATGTTCATGAAGCTTGCCCGCACCATCGACCGCCTCAACGAGGCCATTGCCCATGCCGTAGGCTGGGCCTTGCTGGCCGCCGTGATTATCTGCACCGGCAATGCGCTGATGCGCTACAGCCTTAACATCAGTTCCAATGCGTGGCTGGAAATCCAGTGGTATCTGTTTTCCGCCATGTTCCTGCTGGCCTCCGCCTATACCCTCAAGCGCGACGAACATGTGCGCATCGACGTCATCACCAGCCGCTTTTCGCGCCGCACGCAGGTGTGGATAGACTTGCTGGGCTTGGTCCTGTTCCTGCTGCCGATTGCGCTGCTGATCCTCTACTACGGCACGCCGTATGCGCTGCTGTCACTGCAGAGCGGCGAAATGTCGCCCAATGCCGGCGGCCTGATCGTCTGGCCGGCCAAGCTGCTGGTGCCGCTGGGCTTTCTGCTGCTGGTGCTGCAGACGCTGGCCGAAATCATCAAGCGCATCGCCTTCCTGGCCGGACGCATAGACGATAGCAGCTTTACCCGCGCGGCCCACAGCCCGCAGGAAGAAATTGCCGCCATCAAGGCAGCCAACCAGCTCGATTAATCCGCCCGCTCCACCCATCGCTCATAAAGGAAGTCCATGGAAGCATTCCTGACGGCGAATCTCGCCCCCATCATGTTTGCCGTACTGGTGCTGTTCCTGCTGTCGGGCTTCCCGGTGGCGTTTGCACTGGCGGCCAACGGCCTGTGTTTCGGCCTGCTGGGGATAGAACTGGGGCTGCTGAAACCGGAACTGCTGCAGGCCCTGCCCAACCGTATCTTCGGCATCATGGCCAACGATACCCTGCTGGCGATACCTTTCTTCACCTTCATGGGGCTGATACTGGAACGGTCAGGGATGGCGGAAGACCTGCTCGACACCATAGGCCAGCTGTTCGGTCCTATCCGTGGCGGCGTGGCCTATGCCGTGATTTTCGTCGGCGCCCTGTTAGCGGCCACCACCGGCGTGGTGGCCGCCTCGGTCATTTCGATGGGACTGATCTCGCTGCCCGTGATGCTGCGCTACGGTTACGACCGCAAACTGGCGGCCGGCGTGATTGCCGCTTCCGGTACGCTGGCCCAGATCATTCCGCCCTCGCTGGTGCTGATCGTGATGGCCGACCAGCTGGGCCGCTCGGTGGGCGATATGTACCGCGCCGCGTTTGCACCCGGCCTGCTGCTGACCGCCCTGTATGCCGGCTATGTGCTGGCGCTGTCCATTTTCAAACCTGCCGCAGTGCCGGCCCTGCCGCTGGAAGCGCGCAACCTGCGCCAGCCCAACGGCGATAGCGGCGTGCGCTCGCTACTGGTACTGGTGCTGGGCGCCGCTGCCGCGGCATGGCTGTTTGCCCGTTACTGGGGCGAGCGCCATCCGGCCATGGCCAGCGACGAACTGGGCATCGCCGCCGCTGCCGTCGGCATCATCGGCGCTTTCGCCTTCGCACTGCTGAACCGCCAGCTGAAACTGGGCCTGCTGTCGCGCATGGCGGAAAAAGTGGTGTTCGTGATGGTGCCGCCGCTGGCGCTGATTTTCCTCGTGCTGGGCACCATCTTCATCGGACTGGCCACGCCCACGGAAGGCGGCGGCATGGGCGCCATGGGTGCGCTGCTGCTAGCCCTGTTCAACCGCCGCCTGACGCTGGACCTGACGCGCCAGGCCATGCACAGCACTACCCGTCTGTCCTGCTTCGTGGTGTTCATCCTGATCGGCTCTACCGTGTTCTCGCTGGTATTCCGCGGTGTGAATGGCGATCTGTGGGTGGAGCACCTGCTGTCGGCCCTGCCCGGCGGCAGCACCGGCTTCCTGATCGTGGTGAATCTGCTGTTCTTCGCGCTGGCCTTCTTCCTCGATTTCTTCGAGCTGGCTTTCATACTGGTGCCGCTGGTGGGGCCGGTGGCCGACAAGCTGGGCATCGATCTGATCTGGTTCGGCGTGCTGCTGGGGGTGAATATGCAGACCTCCTTCATGCACCCGCCGTTCGGCTTTGCACTGTTCTATCTGCGCTCGGTGGCGCCCAAAGAAGTCAAGACCAGCGATATCTACTGGGGCGCCATACCGTTCGTGCTGATCCAGATATTGATGGTGGCGCTGATTATCGGTTTCCCGCAGCTCGTCACGGTCGGCAAGAAGGTGGATATGAAAGAGCAGCTGGAACTGCGGCTCGACAACCCGGTGCCGGCTGGCGAAGAGCGCAAGGATGGCGAACCGCCTCAGCTGAACTTCTCCACCGACGAAGAAAAGAAATAGCCGCAGTTTCAGTATCAGTATCAGGCCTGGGTCTGCGCCAGCAGCGTGTAGGCCGCTGCCGTCTGACCCGGTTCCATCAGCAGTGTCAACTCGGTGTAGGTGCAGATCAGATTAACCAGCTGTATCTGCTCCCATGCCAGCTGGCTGAGTATGGACTGGTAGATGCCGGGGCCGCAGCGCTGACCGCCATTGAAGTGCAGGGTCAGCGCCGTCAGGCCATCCTGACGGGCGCGCAGGCACTGGCCGGCAAACACTTCTTCAACCACGGGCTGCGCGCTGCGGTTGCAGATCACCATCAGCTCATTCACGCCGCGCGTCACCATCACGAAAGCCGAGTCCATCACGGCCATACGTTCCAGTAACTGGCGATGGCCAGCGGCCAGCGTATCGGAATGGCGGTAGGTATATTCGCTCAGATCGGTGCGCGTGGTCAGTTCGCCTGTCTTCTGTCCCGGCGCTGCTGCGGGCCGGTCCACTGCCGGCAGGCGCTTGGTCACGCGCCGCAGCGCCATCACCACGGCAGCCTGCCCTACCGGCTTCCACAGATCGGTTTCCAGCTGCGGCTGCAACTGGCGCGCCAGTTCTGATAGGTTGATCAGATTACGCCGCAAGCCCTCCACCAGAAACTGGGAATCCATGACAATGCGTTCAACCCTGGCTGCAACCGAAAGCATATCCACTCCCCGGCCCGCGCCGGCGCGAACCTCTATCGTATAAAAAACTTGCTGTCCCGCTTCATGCGGGGCCCTGACGGACTGAACCGGCGCACGCCATTTTAAGTCCCATGTTTCCGGATCTGCAAGCGTGCATGGACGCGCTTGCAGATCACCTGTTGTGTAGCCACCAGAAGCACAAGAGCTGAGCTAACAGCGATTGACGCAACTCAAGACACCTTCATTTCTTTACTCGACACAGCGAATTTCTGGTAGCGCAAGCACAATCGCGCCCGAAAGCAAGCCCTTATGCCTGCAGGGAATAGTCCGATTTGGAACAACGCGCAAGACCTGACTATTTTTCGATTTTTTTTGACTTTGCTGCAAGCAAAGGAATAGTGTCGCGCCACCTGCTAACCAGCATGAATCAATGCGCAGCACAGCACGCGCTGCCCGCCTGCAGGGATGAAGAGTCGACCATTAACCGCGTATCCATGGAGAAGAGATGAATCTACCTAAGACTGTACTCGCTGCCTCTATCGTTGCAAGCTTGCCCGTTCTGGCACTGCCATCCGCCAGCATGGCAAACCAGCTTATGTCCGCTCCCGTGGCCAAGGCCACGCCCGAGGAAAATCAGGGCCTGCTGGCCCAGTTAATGGCACGCGATGCCGACAGCGGCCTGACCGCCTCACACAGTATGCGTATCGACAGCCAGCATCCCGGCCTGAATGGCGAAAAAATCGTCCGCCTCCAGCACACCTATGCCGGCCTGCCTATTTTCGGTTCGGAGTCTGTAGTGCTCACCGACAGCAGCGGCAAGATACTCAGCACCTCCGTGGCCGACCGCCGCACTGCGCTGGACGGCCCCACACCCGAGCAGGCTGACAGTACCGGGCGTGCTTCCCGCCCCACCGCCTTCGACACCACACCCGCCATCAGCAGCGCCGACGCGATTAACCAGCTGGTACAGACGCTGGCGCCAGCCGGCGTGCACCGCTGGGCGCCGCGCGCCGAGCTGATGATCTATCCGGTGATGAAAACCGTGCGCATTGCCAGCGCCGCCGGCAAGACAGAAAAATCGCTCAATGCGCTCGATCTGGAAGAGCAGATAGACCATTACGAGCTGGCTTACTACGTCCAGCTGCGCATGGCCAGCGAAGGCAAGCCGCTCTACTACGACGTCATCGTGAATGCCACAACAGGCGCTGTGCTGGCACGCTGGAAGGCACTGAAAACCGTGGTCGGCACCGGCAACAGCCAGTACAACGGCGCAGTGCCCATCAATACCAGCCAGACCGGCAACACCTACCAGATGCTGGACAGCTCGCGCGGTACGGGCGGGAAATTCGGCGGCATGGCCATCACCAATGCCAACCACAGTTCCGCCAATTCGCCCAGTCCCGGCAGCATCTACACCAATAGCAGCAATACCTGGGGTGACGGCAAACAGTACGTTGCGGGCGGCAGCACCACCAACGCCAACGGCCAGACTGCCGCTGTCAACGCCTTGTGGGGCCTGATGAATACCTATGACACGCTGAAAAATGCGCTAGGCTGGCATTCCCTCGACGGCAACAACACGGCCACCTATATTGCGGCCCACGTGGACAACAACTACGACAATGCCTTCTACGACGATGATTGCAAGTGCATGTACATCGGCGATGGCTCCAGCTTTAACAGCCTGGGTGCCATCGACGTGATCGGCCATGAGATGTCGCACGGCGTCACCGCATCCACCGCCAATCTGGTCTACTCCGGCGAATCCGGCGGCCTGAACGAATCCAACTCCGATATCGGCGGCGAAATGGTGGAAGCCTATGCACGCGCGGGGGGCAGCGGCAGCGTGATTCCTGCCAGCGGCAATGACTGGATGATGGGCAAAGAAATCAGCAAGACGGGCCAGCCGCTGCGCTGGATGTACAAGCCCAGCAAAGATGGCAGCAGCCCGGACGCCTGGAGCAGCAGCCTGAAAAATCTGGACGTGCACTACACCAGCGGCCCTAACAACCGCATGTTCTACTTCCTGTCGCAAGGTTCCAGCGCCAGTAGCACGAGCGACTACTACTCGAAATTTCTGGTCAAGAGCCCTGCCGCCATGACCGGCATCGGCAGCGACAAAGCCTACCGTATCTGGTTCCTTGCCCTGACCACCAAGTTCACTTCCACCACCAATTACGCCGATGCGCGCAGCAAGGTGCTGGCGGCCGCACAGGAACTGTATGGCACCGGCTCGCGTGAAGCCATCGCCGTGCAGCGCGCCTATGCAGCAATCAATGTGGGCAGCGACATCGATGAAGCGGGTGGCGGCGGGTCGGTGGCCATCACCACACAGCCGGCCAGCATCAGCGTGGCGGCCGGTGCCAGCGCCAGCTTCAGCGTTGCCGCCGCGGGCGGCACGCCGCCCTACACCTACCAGTGGTACCGCAATGACGCCGCGATCAGTGGCGCGACCGCGGCAAGCTATTCCTTCCCGGCGCAGGCGGGCGACGATGGCGCGGTGTTCTACGCCACCATACGTGATGCCTCGTCGCCGCCACAGAGCGTGAGCTCGGCCCGGGCCAACCTCAGCGTCGGCAGCAGCGCCGTGAAAGAGCGGGTGAGCAATGGCGGCTTCGAAGCCGGCGCCACCGGCTGGAGCGGCACCACAGGGGTCATCGGCAGCTTCAGCGGCCAGAGCGCCTTTGAGGGGAGCAAGTACGCGTGGCTGGGCGGGAATGGCCGCAGCACTACCGAGACCCTGAGCCAGGCGCTGACCATACCCGGCGACGCCAGCAGCGCCACGCTGAGTTTTGCCCTGCATATCGACACCGCCGAATCTGGCAGCAAGGCATATGACAAGATGATAGTGGCCATCAAAAACAGCAGCGGGACGACGCTGGCCACGCTAGCCTCGTATTCCAACACGGACGCAGCCAGCGGCTACCAGACGCGCAGCTTCAACCTGCTGCCTTACAAGGGTCAGACGGTGACGCTGTCGTTCAGCATGACGGAAGACTCTACGCTGCAGACATCGTTCGTGCTCGACAAGGTCAGCCTGCTCACCCAGTAAGCGAAAGCGCGGCCGTGCCTGCAAAGGGCCGGCCGCTACCGGCGCAGCGCCAGCGCTAAGCGCCAACTTGTTGATATGCGACAGAACCCTGAGCGCCGTGCCGATCTAGCGTGATCTATCCGCCCCACGGAAGCGGCGCCATCAGCCGATGTGCGCCGGACATGCTGATCGAAGGAGACCATGATGAAGCTACACTACCGGCGCGCGATGTGCGCCATGCTCGCTGCCGCCTTCAGCGCTCACGGCGCTGGTGCCCAGATGATGGGACAACCCATCACCACACTCACGCCGCAGCAAAGCGGCACCCTGCTGACCCGCCTCGCCGCCATGGATGCGGCGCAGGGCTTGCCGCCCGAACTGAGCGTGCGCCTCGCCAGCCAGCATCCGGGCGCGGCCGGACAGAAAATTGTGCGTACCCAGCACACCTACAAGGGACTGCGCATCTTTGGCTCGGAGTCGGTGGTGGTGACGGATACGGTGGGCAGCGTGGTCGGCATCACCACCACGGACCGCCGCGTAGGGCCCGGTAACAGTCTGGCGCCGCTGGCCGTAGCGCCGACGGTACCGGCCATCAGCGCCGCCGACGCGATCCGCATTGCCGCCAATTCGGTGGCACCGCGCGGCACGGACCGCTGGCCGCCCAGCGCCGAGCTGCTGATCTTTCCGATAGCCCGCAGCGTGCGCGTTCCGGCAGCGCAAAGCAAACAGGAGATCGAACTCAATGCCGCCGATCTGCAGGAAGTGATAGAGCGCTATGCGCTAGCCTATTACGTCAAAACCCGCATGGCGCAGGATAACAAGCCGGTGTACTACGACACCATCGTCGATGCCAATACGGGCGCCATACTGGCCCAGTGGCCTGCGCTGAAGACCGTAGTCGGCAGCGGCAACAGCCAGTACAACGGCGTGGTACCGATCAATACCAGCGCCGTCGCCGGCGGTTTCCAGATGCTCGATACCACGCGCGGCAAGGGCGGCAGATACGGCGGCATGGCCATCACCAATGCCAATCACAGTTCGGCCGACAACCCTGACCCCGGCAGCATCTACACCAATAGCAGCAACACCTGGGGCGACGGCAAGCAGTATGTGAACGGTGGCAGCACCACCAGCGCCAACGGCCAGACTGCCGCGGTCAATGCCCTGTGGGGGCTGATGAATACCTATGACGCCAACCGCAACGCGCTGGGCTGGCATTCGCTCGATGGCAACAACACCGCCACCTATATCGCCGCCCATGTCGACACCAGCTACGACAATGCGTTTTACGACGACAGCTGCAAATGCATGTACATCGGCGATGGCAGCCATTTCAACAGTCTGGGCGCCATCGACGTGATCGGCCACGAAATGTCGCATGGCGTCACCGCTGCCACGGCTGATCTGGTGTATGCGGCCGAGTCGGGCGGCCTGAACGAATCGAATTCCGATATCGGCGGCGAGATGGTGGAAGCCTACGCGCGTGCTGGCGGCACCGGCAACCTCATTCCCGCCAGCGGCAATGACTGGATGATGGGTACGGAGATCAGCAAGACCGGCCAGCCGCTGCGCTGGATGTACCGCCCGAGCAAGGATGGCAGCAGTCCCGATGCGTGGAGCAGTTCGCTCAAATTCCTCGACGTGCATTATTCCAGCGGCCCGAATAACCGCATGTTCTACTTCCTGGCGCAAGGCTCCAAGGCTGATCCTGCCTCGGACTTCTACAGCAAATTCCTGACCCGTACACCGGCCGCCATGCACGGCATAGGCAGCGACAAGGCGTATCGCATCTGGTTCAAGGCGCTCACCACCAAATTCACCTCCACCACCGGCTATGCCGATGCGCGGACCAAGGTGCTGGAAGCGGCGCAGGAGCTGTATGGCGCCAACTCGAAGGAAGCCATCGCCGTGCAGCGGGCCTATGCAGCGATCAACGTCGGCGCCGATGTCGACGAAACCGGCGCCAGTGACGGCGGCGGCCAGCAAAGCATGGAACGCATCGTCAATGGTGGCTTCGAAGACGGCATAACGGGCTGGAATGGCAATACAGCCACCATAGGCAGCGATCCCGCGCAGGCGGCGTTCGAAGGCACACGCTATGCCCGCATGGGCGGTCAGGGCCGCACCACCAATCAGACACTGACGCAGAGCGTCAGCATACCGGCCGGTGCCACGCGGGCCGTGCTGAGCTTTGCCACGCATATCGAAACGGAGGAAGTCCATGCCGTGGCCTATGACCAGCTTACCGTCACGTTCAAGGATAGTGCGGGCAAGGTAGTGCGTACACTAGCGCGCTACAGCAACAAAGATGCGACTGCGGGTTACCAGATACGCAGCTTCGACGTGCTGGCGCAAAAGGGCAAGACGCTAACACTCAGTTTTGCCATGCACGAGGATAGTTCCAAGCCCACTTACTTCGTCATCGACAAAGTTAGCCTGCTGGCCGAGTAGAGGGAAATCCGCATCACAGGCCGATGCCGAAATCGGCATACCAAAAATGCCAGCAAGGCTTGCGGTTACTGGCTTGCTGGCATAAAGCTGATATCATCCCCGCCTGACGCTTACCGGCGTTCTACTCAGCGATCTAACTCAGGGATATAAAAATGACCATAGGTGGAAAAACCATCGAAGAGGCGCTGGCCTCCCTGTCGGACATGACGGCGGGCGCTGTCCCCATCGGCAAAGACGAACACCTGCAGCGCATCGCCAAGGCGCAGGCCTATATGCAAGCGCAGGGCGTCGCCGCCATCTACATCAATGCTGGCGCCAATCTGATGTACTTCACCGGCACGCGCTGGTATCCGAGCGAACGCATGGTGGGCGCTATTTTGCCGGCCAGCGGCGCGGTCGAATACATTGCCCCCGCTTTTGAAGAAAGTACGCTGAAAGACTTCATGCTGGTGGAGGGCCGCGTCAACACCTGGCACGAGCACGAGAGCCCCTACCAGCTGTTCGTCGATACGCTGCAGCGCATGGGCATTGCACCGGCCGCAGGTGCTGCCGCGCCGCGCATCGGTATCTGCGAGAGTGCCGCCTTCTTCATCTACGACGGCATCCGCCCGCTGGCAGAAGGCTACACGCTGGAAAACGCACGCAAGGTGACAGCGCACTGCCGCACGCGCAAATCAGCAAATGAAATCGCCCTGATGCAGCGCGCCAAGGACATGACGCTGGCCGTGCATGTGGCCACCGCCAGCATCCTGCGGGAGGGGATCACCACCACCGAGGTGGAAGAATTTATCAACCTCGCGCATCGCAAGGTGGGTGCTTCCGGTTCGTATTTCGTAATCGTGCTGTTTGGTGTAGCCACGGCCTACCCGCATGGCGTGAGCTATGTGCAAACGTTGCGCCAAGGCGACACCGTGCTGATCGACACAGGCTGCAAACTGCACAACTACATTTCCGACATCACCCGCACCTATGTGTACGGTACGCCGAGCGAGCGTCAGCGCTCCGTGTGGAACAGCGAGAAGGCTGCCCAGCAGGCGGCTTTCAATGCTGCGCAACTGGGTGTGCCATGCGAGGAAGTGGATGCGGCGGCGCGCCGTTCGCTGGAAGCAGACGGTTTTGGCCCCGGCTACAAGCTACCGGGACTGCCGCACCGTACCGGCCATGGCATCGGTCTCGACATCCACGAATGGCCGTATCTGGTGGGTGGCGACAAGACGCCGCTCGATGTGGGCATGTGCTTCTCGAACGAGCCGATGATCTGCATACCGGGCGAATTCGGCGTGCGCCATGAAGACCATTTCTACATGACCGAGAACGGTCCGAAATGGTTCACCGAACCGGCACACAGCATCGATGATCCGTTCGGTCTGAATAAGTAGGCCAGCGCAAATTGTGCAGCAGTGCCCGTTAAGGCACGTGCTGCACGCCTCATCAAGCGGCCTAGTGCCGCTTCATCACCAGCGTCAGAATGTCGTAACTGGCTACCAGTTCGTCGTTCTGGTTGGTGACCTGCACATCCCACGCTACCACGCCCTGACCTATGCCCTTGTCGTCGGTACGGTTGCGGTCCACCTTGCGCTTGCAGGTCAGACGGGCGCGGATGGTATCGCCGATGGCTACCGGCGTAATAAAGCGCAGATTATCCAGACCGTAGTTGGCCAGCACCGGCCCCGGTGCCGGCGAAACGAACAGGCCCGCAGCGGCGGACAGCACGAAATAGCCGTGGGCGATGCGCTTGCCGAACTGGGTGTCTTTGGCGGCAATCTCGTCGAAGTGCATGTAGAAATAATCGCCCGACACGCCGCCGAAATTGACGATGTCGGCTTCGCTGACGGTACGGCGGTGGGTCAGCAGCGAGTCGCCCATGTTCAGGTCTTCGAAATATTTGCGGAACGGGTGCTGCTCGCTTTCCTGCACCCTGGCGCCACGCACGTATTCCCCCGTAACGGCGGCCAGCATGGTGGGGGAGCCTTGTACGGCAGCGCGCTGCAGGAAATGACGTACGGCGCGGATGCCGCCCAGTTCTTCGCCGCCACCGGCGCGGCCCGGGCCGCCGTGTTTCAGCTGGGGCAGCGGCGAACCGTGGCCGGTGGAATCGACCGCGGCTTCCCGCTCCAGTATCAGCACGCGGCCATGCGAGGCTGCGGCCATCGGCACGGCATACGCGGCGGTGGCGGGATCGCGCGTTACCAGCGTGGACACCAGCGAACCGCGGCCACGCGCCGCCAGCATCATGGCCTGTTCGATACCGTTGTAGCTGATGATGGTGCTGACCGGGCCGAAGGCTTCCACGTCGTGCACGGCGTCGTTACGCATGCCGTCGCGGCACAGCAGCAGCGTGGGCGCATGGAATGCGCCTTCGCTGACGCCCTCGCCGACAGGATGGAAGCCATCGCGCTCGCCGAACAGTACTTCGTTACCCTGTGCCAGCAAGGCCACGCGTTCAGCCACATCGCGCTGCTGATCTTTCGATGCCAGCGCGCCCATGCGCACACCTTCCACCGATGGATCACCCACGCTGACCTTGGCCAGCCGTTCGCGCAGGCGCGTGCCGACTGCGTCAACCAGCGCTTGCGGCACTAATATGCGGCGGATGGCGGTACATTTCTGGCCCGCCTTGCCCGTCATTTCGCGCGCCACTTCTTTGATGAAGAGATCGAACTCCGCATCGTCCGGCGTGACATCGGGTGCCAGAATTGCGCAGTTGAGCGAATCGGCTTCCGCCGTGAAGGACACGGAATTGGCGATCAGGTTACGGTGTGCGCGCAATTTGGCCGCTGTATCTGCCGACCCGGTAAAGGTCACTACATCGGCGCCATTGACGCGCTCCAGCAGATCGCCGGTCGAACCTATCACCAGCTGCAGCGCGCCTTCCGGCAGCAGGCCGGATTCATGCATCATGCGCACCAGCGCTTCGGTCAGGTAGCTGGTGGCCGTGGCAGGCTTGCCTATGCATGGCATGGCAGCCAGAAAACTCGGCGCAAACTTTTCCAGCAGGCCCCAGATCGGGAAGTTGAACGCGTTGATGTGCACAGCGAGACCGCCGCGCGGCACCAGTATGTGGGTACCGGCGAAGCCACCGCTTTTACCCAGCGCCATGGCCGGCCCCTCGTGCAGCACGTTCGAGGATGGCAGTTCGCGGCTGCCCATGCTGGCATAGGCGAACAGGGTGCCGGTGCCGCCTTCGATATCGACCCAGCTATCGGCGCGGGTGGCGCCGGTCAGGTGGGAAATGGCATACAGTTCTTCCTTGCGGCCCAGCAGATACAGTGCCAGTGCCTTGAGGCGTGCGGCGCGCTGCTGGAAATCCATCTGCATCAGCGCCGGCACGCCGGTCTTGCGGGCGTAGGTAACGGCTTCATCGAAATCGATCTGCTCGGCGTGGGTGTGATAGATCAGCGCATTGTTCAAGGCTCCGCGCAGGGGTAGGGCAGCCTCGCTGCCGATCCAGCGCCCGCCGATAAAGCTTTGCAGGGTTGCTACTTGTGTCATCGTGTGTCTCCGTTTTTATGCCGAGGCGTTTTTGTGCAGGTGCAGTGGCAGTGCGCTATCCCATTGCATGCGTGGCCGCTGCGGCGGCAGCTCCGTCAGTGCCACCGTTTCGCGCATGGTGAGCATGGAGCGCACCGCCAGCTCCTGATACTGCGCCGTACCGGCGCTCTTCCATTGAATTTCATCGTCGCGCAGCGATCGCGCCACTTTGGCAGGCGATCCCACCACCAGACTGCGCGGCGGCACTTCCATGCCGGCTTTCACAAAGCTCATGGCAGCCACTATGCTTTCCGCGCCGATCACGGCGTTATCCATGACCACGCTGTTCATACCCACCAGCGCATTGCGGCCTATGCGGCAGCCATGCAGCACGGCGCCGTGACCGATGTGGCCATCCTGCTCCACCACCGTGTCGGCGCCGGGAAAACCGTGCATGACGCAGGTGTCCTGCAGGTTGGCGCCCTCCTCCAGTATCAGGCGGCCGAAGTCGCCACGCAGCGATGCCAGCGGGCCGATGTAGCAACGCGGGCCGACGATGACATCGCCGATCAGCACGGCGCTGGGATGCACATAGGCCGTGGGGTGGACCACCGGCGTGACGCCGTTGATTTCATAGACTTTGACCATGCGGGCTCCTTCAGACGCGTTCGATCACGACAGCGATGCCCTGCCCCACGCCTATGCACATGGTGCACAGCGCGTAGCGGCCGCCTGTACGTTCCAGCTGGTTGACGGCAGCCAGCACCAGCCGCGCACCGGAAGCGCCAAGCGGATGGCCGATGGCAATCGCGCCGCCATTCGGATTCACATGGGCGGCATCGTCGGCCAGTCCCAGATCGCGGGTCACGGCCAGCCCCTGCGCGGCAAAGGCTTCGTTCAGTTCGATCACATCCATCTGGCCGATATTCAGGCCCAGTTGCGCCAGTACTTTTTTCGATGCAGGCGCAGGGCCGAAGCCCATGATGCGCGGCGCCAGACCGGCAGTGGCCATGCCCAGCACGCGGGCGCGCTTCTTCAGGCCATATTGTTCGGCGGCGGCAGCGGAAGCCAGCAGGATGGCGCAAGCGCCGTCATTCACGCCGGACGCATTCCCGGCCGTGACGCTGCCATCCGCACGCACCACGCCTTTGAGCTTTGCCAGCATTTCTGCGCTGGTGTCCGGACGCGGGTGTTCATCCGTATCGACGATTCTGGGATCGCCTTTTTTCTGCGCCAGGGTGACCGGCACGATCTCGTCACGGAATACACCGGCGGCATGGGCGGCGGCCCAGCGCTGCTGGCTGCGCAGCGCAAACGCATCCTGATCGGCGCGGCTGATGGCGAATTCCTGTGCCACGTTCTCCGCCGTTTCCGGCATGGAGTCGATGCCGTACTGCGCCTTCATCAGCGGGTTGACGAAACGCCAGCCTATGGTGGTGTCCTCGATTTTTGCGGCGCGTGTATAGGCGCTATCGGCCTTGGCCATGACGAAGGGCGCGCGCGTCATGCTTTCCACGCCACCGGCGATGACCAGCTGTGCTTCGCCCGATTTGATGGCGCGTGCGGCCATGCCCACGGCATCCAGACTGGAACCGCACAGGCGGTTGATGGTGGAAGCAGGTACTTCCACCGGCAGGCCCGCCAGCAGTGCGGACATGCGTGCCACATTGCGGTTGTCTTCGCCGGCCTGATTGGCGCAACCATAGTAGACATCGTCCACCTTGCTCCAGTCCACGCCCGGATTGCGTGCCATGAGGGCGGCAATTGGCAGCGCGCCCAGATCGTCGGGGCGTACGCTGGCCAGTGCGCCGCCGTAGCGGCCAAACGGGGTGCGGATAGCGTCACAGATAAATGCGTCGTTCACAGTGTCTCCTGAATTCTGCTGCCGCCTGCTCTGACGTCAGACTGGCAGATACTGGGTTGTTTATTACGAGTAGGTTCTAGTGCCGATTAGTCTGTTCTAGACCGGATTAGCGCGCTTTAGACCGTTTTAGACCGGAAGCCCGGAAAAGGACAGCACCTCCCCGCCTACCCGATGCGACTTGCCGCGGAACAGAGCAATGGTGCGTCCCTCCTGATTGCGGATGGCCACGTCATATACGCCGCTGCGGCCAGCCTGCACCTGCTCCACTGCTTCTGCCGTCAGCACATCGCCCAGCCGGCCCGGCGCCAGATAGTCGATAGTGCAGGCCGCACCCACGGTATTGATGTTGTGGCTATTGCAGGCAAAGGCAAAAGCGCTATCGGCCAGCGTGAAGATAAAACCGCCGTGGCAGCTCTGGTGGCCGTTCAGCATGTCGGCGCGTATGGTCATCGTCATGCGGGCGTAGCCGGGGCGCATTTCGGCGATCTGCATACCGAGTGCTTGAGAGGCCGGGTCGCGCGCAAACAGCGCTGCACCCACGGCGACCGCCAGCGCCTGTGCTGCCTGCAGATCGATGGGCGGCTTATCCATGGACGCGCGCTCCTGCGGCCAGTTTGCGGCGCAGCAGCGCCGACACCCGATAGCGGTCTTCACCGTAGCCCGCTGCCAGATGAGCCAGCACTTTCACCACCAGATCGAGGCCGATAGCATCGGCCCACGCCAGTGGTCCGCGCGGATAGTTGACGCCCTTCTGCATGGCCGCATCGACCGCCTGCGCACTGCACACGCCCTGATTGACCGTATCCGCCGCTTCGTTAGCCAGCATGGCCACGGTGCGCATGACGGCCATGCCAGCCACGTCGTCAAGCCGCGTGACGATAAAGCCCGCCGCCTGTAACAAGCCCACCACGGCCTGATAGGCCGCAGGCGAACACTGGTCGGCGCAGCTCAGCGCAATACGTGGCGCTTTGCTGTAGTCCAGCGCCAGATCGTATAACACCGTATCGGGATGGTGATTGTCGCGTGCGCGCTGGGTGGCAGTGCGGCCATCGGTCAGGTAGAGCGCGGCACCATTGCAGTGGAAGGCCGGAGCCTCATCCTGCATGCCGTTGCCGCGAGCCTCAGGCGCCTTGCGGTGGTTGACATGAATGCCCGCTGCGCGCAGACGTCCTGCCAATGCGTCGCTGATGGCAGCGCCCAGCAGGTGCGAGGCCTCGGCACCCTGCGCCACGGTGTAGCTCACATATTCGGGTTTAGGCTGCGGGCCTTCGGCCTGCGCTGCTAGCGAAGCCGCAGCGCCAGTGCTGTAGTCATACAGACCACGGCCGGATTTGCGGCCCAGGAAACCAGCGTTGACCAGCTCCTGTTGCAGGATCGAAGGCGTGAAACGGGGATCGTTAAAATAAGCCTGGAATACCGACTGGGTGACGGAGAAATTCACGTCGTGGCCTATCAGGTCCATCAACTCGAAGGGCCCCATGCGGAAGCCGCCAGCATCGCGCATCACGGCATCGATGGTGGCGGCATCAGCCGCCTGTTCGCCCAGCAAACGCCAGCCTTCCGCATAGAACGGACGGGCTACGCGGTTGACGATGAAGCCGGGAGTGGAGCGTGCATGCACGGGATGCTTGCCCCATGCAGCCGCGGTGTCGAACACGGTTTGCGCCACGGCGGCATCGGTCGCCAGACCGCTGATGACCTCCACCAGCGCCATCAGCGGCACCGGATTAAAGAAGTGCATGCCGACCAGCCGCTGCGGCAGTTTCAGGCCTGCCGCAATGGCCGTGACCGAAATCGACGAGGTATTGGTAGCGAGGATGCAGTCGTCCGCGACCACGCTTTCCAGTTCGCCAAACAGCGCGCGCTTAGCAGCCAGATTCTCCACGATGGCTTCCATCACCAGTCCGGCATCGGCCACATCGTTCAAACTCAGCGCCGCGTGGATGCGGGCGATGGCTGCCGCGCACTCGACTGCGCCCAGCCGTTCTTTCTGCACCAGCTTGTTGAGTGCCGCTGCGATATCGGACATGGCTTTGGCGACGGCTTCGGGCCGGCTATCGTACAGGCGCACGGTGTAGCCAGCGACTGCCGCCACCTGCGCAATGCCTGCGCCCATGGCGCCTGTGCCGATGACGGCGACGGTACGGGCGGTATCCAGTGCTGCCATGCTTATTCTCCCTTGAACTGGGGCGCGCGTTTTTCCATGAACGCAGCCACGCCTTCACGGTAGTCGGCACTGCGTCCCAGCTCGCTCATCATGCCCGCTTCCAGCGCCAGCTGTTCGGCCAGCGTGTTCTGCGGGCTGGCATACAGGGCCCGCTTGGTGAAGGCCAGCCCTCTGGTTGGCGCGGTGGAGAAATGCACTGCCATGGCCTGCACGGTGCCCGCCAGTTCGGCATCGGCTACGCATTTCCAGATCAGTCCCCACTGTTCGGCCAGTGCGGCCGGAATTTTCTCGCCCAGCATGGCCATGCCCATGGCGCGTGCATTGCCCACCAGACGAGGCAGGAAATACGTGCCGCCCGTATCCGGTATCAGGCCCAGTTTGCAGAACACTTCGACGAACGAAGCAGACTCCCCTGCCACCACAATATCGCAAGCCAGCGCCAGATTGGCACCGGCACCGGCCGCCACCCCATTAACCGCGCAGATGACGGGCATGGGCAAGGCACGCAGCGCCAGCACCAGCGGTGCGTAGTTTTTCTCGACCGACTCGCCCAGATCGACGGCCGGTGCTCCGGGGGCCACGGCGCGGTCGGACAGGTCCTGGCCAGCACAGAAGCCGCGGCCCGCAGCGGCCAGCACGAACACGCGCACGCTACTGTCCTGCTGGACGCAGGCTAGTGCATGGCGCACTTCCTCGTGCATCGCCTGGGTGAAGCTATTGAGTTTATCGGGACGGTTCAGCGTCAGCGTGGCGATGCCGGCTTCGATGCTGAACAGGATATTCTGGTATTGCATGCTGTCTCCCTATGTGTTGCAGCCTGATTTATTCGGCCCGACCTATTCGGCCTGATCAAAGTCGATCACTACCTTGTCGCTGACGGGGAAACTCTGGCAGCTCAGCACAAAGCCACGGGCAATTTCGTAGTCTTCTAGTGCATAGTTCACGTCCATATCGACTTTGCCTTCGACCAGCTTGCAGCGGCAGGTAGAGCATACGCCTCCTTTGCAGGAGTAGCGCATGTCGAGCCCCGCGCGCAGGCCGGCATCGAGCAGCGATTCCTGCTCCTGATTCATGGTGAAGCTGCTGGCGTTGCCATCCATGATGACAGTGACCTGCGTGGCATGGTGCTCGGCCGTGTGCTCGCTGCTGCGCTGAGCCGGACGGGCGGTATTGGTGGCAAACAGCTCAAACTTGATCTGCGCTTTCGGCATGCCGGCTTGCTGTAGCGCCGCCGAGACGCCCAGCATCATGTCTTCCGGCCCGCAGATAAAGGCGGCGTCCAGATCGTCCACCTTTACCCAGTGCTGCAGCAGCTGGGTGCATTTCTCGCCGGTGATGCGACCATTGAACAGGTCTATATCCTGCTGTTCGCGGCTCATCACGTAGGCCAGCGTCAGGCGTTCCAGATACGTGTCCTTGAGTGCCGACAGTTCCTCCTTGAAGATCACGGACGAGGAAGCGCGGTTACCGTAGAACAGCGTGAAGCTGCTGTGCGGTTCTGTCTCCAGCGTGGTCTTGATGATGGACAGGATGGGCGTGATGCCGCTGCCTGCCGCTACCGCCAGATAGTGCTTGCGGCTGGCCGGATCGAGCGGCAGATTGAAGTGGCCCATGGGCGGCATGACGTCCAGCGTCACGCCCGGCTGCAGCGCATCGTGCGCCCAGCCGGAGAACAGGCCGCCGTGGATGCGCTTGATGGCCACCCGCAGCGTGTCTTCCTGCACGCTGGAACAGATGGAATAGGAGCGGCGTACTTCCTCGCCGCCGAGATGGGTGCGCAGCGTCAGGTGCTGGCCCTGCTGGTAGCGGAATTCCTGCCGCAAGGCCGGTGGTACGGCAAAGGTGACGGCGATGGTATCGCGCGTTTCGTGGCTAACCTTGGCAACGCTCAGGGTATGGAATTGGCTCATGATGTGGTAATCGTTAATGGCACTTGAAATAGTCGAACGGCTCGTGACAGTCCAGACATTTGTACAGCGCTTTGCAGGGGGTAGAACCGAACTGGCTGGTGAGGGCGGTGTGGGACGAGCCGCAGTGCGGGCAGGCCACCTGCGGTGCGGGCACGCCGCGCGCAATGGCGGCATGCGCGCGCGCTGCGCTGTCGGCAGGCGCAGCGCCGCGCTGCAGGCCGCTGATATCGATCACCTGCTGGGCCGGCGGAGCAATGCCGTAGCCGCGCAGCGCCGCCTTGCCGCTGGCGCTCATCCAGTCCGTGGTCCATGCAGGCGAGAGCTGGTTGCGCAGTTCGATCTGCTGCACGCCGTGCCCGCGCAGGGCGTCGGTGATGGCGTCGGCGATCACCTGCATGGCGGGGCAGCCCGAATAGGTGGGCGTGATCACCACCGTGCAGCTGCCGTCGGCGCTCACCTGCACATCGCGCACGATGCCCAGATCGACGATAGAGATGACAGGAATTTCCGGATCGGCCACGGCGCCCAGCCATTGCCACACCTGTGCTGCATCGAAGCTGGCTATGCTGGCGTTCATGGCGCCACCTTTACCACGTGGCGCCCGGATAGGCGCGCTGCAGGAACTGCATCTCGGCCAGCACATAACCCAGATGCTCGCTATGGCGGCCCTGTTTGCCGCCGCTCTGCATCCACGCATCGGCTGGCGGCATGGCGAGCGTAGCTTCCTTGAAGATGGCAGCCACGTGGGCCAGCCAGTGGCTGCGCAGTTCGGCGCCGTCCGGCGCGATACCGGCGGCCACCATGGCCTGATCGAGCGCGTCGTAGGCGAACATCTCGCCGCTATACATCCACAGTGCCTCGGCGGCGGCCTGGGTGCGGGCGTGACTAAAGTCCGTGCCGTCGCCCAGACGCACGATCAGGTCGCCGCTGCGGCGCAGATGGTAGCTGACTTCCTTGAGCGACTTTTCCGCAATGGCGGCGATACGGGTATCGCTGCTGCGGTTTAGCCCTTCGATCAGGAAGTAATGCCAGGTATCGAAATAAAACTGGCGCATCATGGTGTCGGCATAATTGCCGTTGGGCTGTTCCAGCAGCAGGCAATTGCGGAATTCGTGCGCGTCGCGGCGGAAGGCCAGCGCATCCTCGTCGCGCCCTGCGCCTTCCAGCTCGCCCGCATAGCTATACCACAAGCGGGTCTGGCCCAGCAGATCCAGCGCCACATTGGTCAGCGCCATGTCTTCTTCCATGGCCGGGCCCTTGCCGCACAGCTGCGACAGACGCTGGCTCAGGATCAGCGCATTGTCGCCCAGCCGCAGCAGGTATTCGAAGGTGTTGTGCTTATCCACGCTGCGCTCCGCTTACAGGTTCTTGACTTCTTCCGGCATGGGGAAGAAGGTCGGGTGGCGATACACCTTGCTGTTGGCTGGATCGAACAGGGCGCCTTTGTCGGCCGGGCTGCTGGCCACGATATCGGCGGCGCGCACCACCCAGATACTCACGCCTTCATTGCGCCGCGTGTACACATCGCGCGCATTGTTGACGGCCATTTCCGCGTCCGGTGCGTGCAGGCTGCCGACGTGTTTGTGCGCCAGCCCGTGCTGGCTGCGGATGAATACTTCCCACAGTGGCCATTGTTTGCTCATCTTGGTCTCCAATTATTTTTCTGTTCTGCCGCCCGGGCACGCTGGCGCCTAGGCTGCCTTCTTGCTGTGCTTGTCGGCGTAGGCTTGCAGCGCATCGCGGAACCACTCGCCCTCCTCCCACGCTGTGACGCGGGTGCGCAGACGCTCGCGGTTGCACGGGCCATTGCCCTTGAGGACACTGTGGAATTCAGTCCAGTCGATCTCGCCGAACTCATAGTGGCCCGTCTCGGCGTTGAACTTGAGGTTAGGGTCGGGGATGGTCAGACCCAGATATTCAGCCTGCGGCACGGTCTGATCCACCATGCGCTGGCGCAGCTCGTCGTTGGAAAACAGCTTGATGCGCCATTTGCTCGACTGCGCGCTATTGACGGAAGCGGCATCGGACGGGCCGAACATCATCAGCGACGGCCACCACCAGCGGTTCAGCGCATCCTGCGCCATGGCTTTCTGCTCGGGCGTGCCGCGCGCCAGCGCCAGCATGATGTCGTAACCCTGACGGGCATGGAAGGATTCTTCCTTGCAGACGCGGATCATGGCGCGCGCATACGGGCCATACGAGCAGCGGCACAGGGGTATCTGGTTGATGATGGCCGAGCCATCGACCAGCCAGCCGATGGCGCCCATATCGGCCCACGACAGCGTGGGGTAGTTGAAGATGCTCGAATACTTGGCTTTGCCGCTATGCAGAGCTTCGAGCAGCTCGTCGCGCGAGACGCCCAGCGTTTCGGCCGCGCTGTACAGATACAGTCCGTGGCCCGCCTCGTCCTGTATCTTGGCCAGCAGGATGGACTTGCGCTTGAGCGTAGGGGCGCGCGTCACCCAGTTCCCTTCCGGCAGCTGGCCGACGATTTCCGAGTGGGCGTGCTGCGAAATCTGCCGGATCAGGGTCTTGCGGTAGGCCTCGGGCATCCAGTCCTTGGCCTCGATCTTGATGCCTGCGTCTATGCGGGCCTGAAACGCCCGTTCGTCCTCGGCCATATCCTCTGCCGAGCGCACGGCATTCAAGCCGGTCTCCACCATCTGTGCGTACATGGCTGTCTCCTGATGCTTTTGGTGTTATATGACGCCATAATACGATACAAATATTTGCATGACTACGATTTTTTTGACTCAAATCATTTTCATGTATCCTATAGGCAAGCTTATGAAATATTTTCAGTAGCCCGCCGCAGGCCAAGTAAACTGCTGCTTTTTTCCGCACCCGCCCGATAGCACCGAAAGCCATGGATAGCCAAGACTGGATAGACGACTTCCTCGCCACTGAACCGCCGCGCTCGAAATCGCTGGTGGTGACCATCTTCGGCGACAGCATCGTGCCCCATGGCGGCATGGTCTGGCTGGGCAGCCTGATCGAGTTGCTGGCGCCGTTCGGCGTCAACGACCGTCTGCTGCGCACCTCCGTATTCCGGCTGGCGCAGGAAGGCTGGCTGGGCGCGCAGCGCGATGGCCGCCGTAGTTCCTACGCCATCACGGCACCGGCCATGCAGCGCTTCGCCCACGCCTACCGGCGCATCTACGCCCCGCTCAACCATCGCTGGGACGGCAGCTGGACGCTGGTGATCAATGGCGATGGCGCCCTCAACGCGGCCCAGCGCAGCGCGCTGCGCAAGGAATTGCTGTGGGAAGGCTATGGCGCCATTGCGCCCGGCATCATGGGCCATCCGGCAGCGGAAGCCGTGGTGCTGGACGAACTGCTGCAGCGGCTCGACATCGCCGGCAAAGTGTTTGTGGTACAGGGCAAGGCGCTGCGCCAGGTATGCGGCCGCCCGCTCACCGACTTGCTGGCCAGCGGCTGGGACCTAAGCGAAGTGGCGAACGCCTACCGCCATTTCATCCGCCGCTTTGCGCCGCTGGCGGCCATGCTCGGCCAGCCGGGCTGCGAATTCACGCCGGAACAGGCTTTTGTCATGCGCACACTGGTGATCCATGCCTACCGGCGCGTGCAGCTGCACGATCCGCAGCTGCCGCTGGAACTGCTGCCGGCGCCATGGCCGGGCAGTCAGGCTTATGAGCTGGCACGCGCTATCTATCTGGCCGTGCAGGGCGCGGCCGAACAGCATATCGATGCGGCCCTGCAGAAGGAGGATGCGGCTGCACCGGCAGCCGCCGCAGCCTATTTCGAGCGCTTCGGCGGCCTGAACTGAGTCTGCCGGCTATTTGCGCACAGCGCTGATCAGATAGTTCTGCATGGTCGCTTCCGCCACCGAAGCCCACTGGTTCTGGTCATTGCGGAACCTTCTCCATGGCTCGTAGATCTTGCGGAAGGCGGCATTGCGGGCAGCTTCCTCTTCCATGATATCGGAGGCATGCTTGTAGGAGGCGTCCATGATCTCCTTGGAGAACGTATGCAGCCTGGCGCCGTTCTTGATCAGCCGCGCCAGTGCCGCCGGATTGCGCGCATCGTATTCGGCCTGCATCGCCACGTGGCATTCGAAGCTGGCTGCTTCGATGGCGGCCTTGTACTCCTTGGGCAGCTTTTCCCATTCCTTGATGTTGACGTAGAGCGACAGCTGCGGCCCCGCCTCCCACCAGCCCGGCGCGTAGTAATGCGGCGCCACTTTCACCAGCCCCAGCTTCTCGTCGTCATACGGTCCTACCCACTCGGCCGCATCGATGGTGCCTTTTTCCAGTGCCGCGTACACATCGCCACCGGGGATCTGCTGCGGCACCACGCCCATGCGTTCCATGGTGCGGCCGGCAAAACCGGCGATGCGGAACTTCAGCCCTTTCAGATCGGCCAGCGTCTTGATCTCCTTGCGGAACCAGCCGCCCATCTGGGTGCCCGTGTTACCGGCCATCAGATTGATCAGGCCATGGCTTTTGAAGAAGTCGCGCAGCAGCTCGCGCCCGCCGCCCTGATCCATCCACGCCGTCTGCTGGCGCGAGGTGAGGCCGAAGGGCACGGCGCAATCGAAGGCAAACGTGGGGTCTTTGCCGAAATAATAGTAGGACGCCGTATGGCCGATTTCCACCGTTCCTGCCTGTACCGCATCCATCACCTGCAGGCCGGGCACGATCTCGCCGGCAGCAAACTGGCGGATGACGAATTTGCCACCAGTCAACTCTGCGACCCGTTTGGTAAAGCGCTCGGCCGAGCCGAAGATGGTGTCCAGCGTTTTCGGGAAGCTGGAAGCGAGGCGCCAGCTGATGGCCGGCCCGCCCTGCGCCAGTGCGGGTGCCGCCACGGTGGCCGCGCCGGCGGTCAGCGTGCCATGCTTGAGGAAGGAACGACGTTGCATGCAGTTCTCCTGTGGGATAGTTTGGCTACCCAGTGTAGAACCAGTTGCAAGGGCTGGCAATTGCAGAAACGGCACTGGCAGCGCACAACCCTGTATCATGTCGGCACTGCGCCACAAGTGCACACCGAACAACACAGAATTTACGGGATTCCGCCATGCCTATCAAAATCAGCCAGCAGTTCGATGCTGGTGCTATCGAAGTGATCCGCGCCGACGATCCGGCCCATATCGACCTGAACATCCGCAAGGACTCGCACGCCGACATCACCCAGTGGTTCTACTTCCGCGTGCAAGGCGCCAAAGCTACCGCGCTGACCATGAACTTCCTCAACGCCGGCAGCGCTGCCTATCCGGACGGCTGGAAAGACTATCATGCCGTGGCCAGCTACGACCGCGAAAACTGGTTCCGCGTGCCGACCCGCTACGACGGCAAAGTGATGACGGTAGAGCATACGCCGGAGTACGACAGCGTCTACTACGCCTACTTCGAGCCGTATTCGTGGGAACGCCATCTGGCCCTGCTGGACAACGCCCAGCTGTCGCCGCTGGTGCAACTGGTCGATCTGGGCAGCACCATCGATGGCCACGATCTGAACATGCTGGTGATCGGCGATCCGGAAGCCGCGCAGAAGGTGTGGGTCATCGCCCGTCAGCACCCGGGTGAAACCATGGCCGAGTGGTTTGTCGAAGGCATGGTCGAAGCGCTGCTCGATCCGGCCAATCCGTTCGGCCGCCAGTGCCTGAAGGAAGCCGTGTTCTACGTGGTGCCGAATATGAATCCGGACGGCTCGGTGCGCGGCAATCTGCGTACCAATGCGGCCGGCGCCAACCTGAACCGCGAATGGCTGAACCCCACCATGGAGCGCAGCCCGGAAGTCTATCTGGTCAAAAACAAGATGCTGGAAATCGGCTGCGACCTGTGCCTCGACGTGCACGGCGACGAAGGCCTGCCCTATGTGTTCGTGGCCGGTAGCGAATCGCTGCCTGACTTCACGCCGGATCAGGCCGAAGCGCAGCAGTACTTCATCGATAACTTCCTGATCGCCAGCCCGGACTTCCAGGACGAATACGGCTACGGCAAAACGCCTTACACGGCGGAGACGCTGAGCATGGGTTCGCCCCACATCACCCACGCCTTCGGCTGCCTGTCGCTGACGCTGGAAATGCCGTTCAAGGACAACGCCAACGATCCGGATCCGGAGACGGGCTGGAACGGTGCGCGCAGCGCCGAACTGGGTAAAGCCGTATTGCAGCCCGTACTGCAATCGCTGCTGGCCCAGCAATAAAGAAATAGAACCCGGCCCTGCGCTAACGGCAGGGCTGCACGGCGGCGGCACAGCGAGACTGTCCCGCCGCCGTGCTTATTTGAGACTATGCCGTCTGGCCGGGCTTAGCTACCGGCCACCACCATATTTTCGATCAGGATGGAGCCGGTCTGCTTGGTGCCGCGCACCAGCACGTCGTTACCGACGGCGACGATCTGTGCCAGCATGTCTTTCATGTTGCCGGCGATGGTGATTTCTTCCACCGGATACTGGATCACGCCATTCTCTACCCAGAAGCCGGAAGCACCGCGCGAGTAATCGCCCGTCACGTAGTTGGTGCCCTGCCCCATCAGCTCCGTCACCAGCAGGCCGGTGCCCATCTTGCGCAGCATGCCGGCAAAATCATCGCCATCCTGCGTCAGCGCGGAAGTCAGCGCCAGATTGTGCGAACCGCCCGCATTACCGGTGGTCTGCATGCCCAGCTTGCGCGCCGAGTAGGTGGACAGGAAGTAGCCCTGCACCACGCCGTCCTTGACCACATCGCGCTGATGGGTGCGCACCCCTTCCTCGTCAAACGGCGCCGAACCGACGCCGCCGATGATGTGCGGATCTTCCGCGATCTGGATATGCTTGGGCAGTACCTGCTTGCCCAGCGAGTCGAGCAGGAAGCTCGACTTGCGGTACAGCGCACCACCCGAGGTGGCCTGTACATAGGCCCCCAGCAGACCGGCGGCCAGCGGTGCTTCGAACAGCACCGGGCAGGTGCGGGTATCGATGCTGCGCGCGTTCAGGCGCGCCAGTGCACGCTCGGCAGCATAGCGGCCTATCGCTTCCGGCGACGACATCAGGCGCGCATCGCGCACCGAGGAGTACCAGTCGTCGCGCTGCATATTCGCGCCCTTGCCCGCAATCGGCGCTACCGACAGCGTGTGGCGCGAATACGGATAGCCGCCGATAAAGCCGCGCGAGTTGGCCGCCACGAAGTGCGACTGCTGCACATGCACGCCCGCGCCTTCGCTATTGCTCACCCGCGGGTCGACGGCAAAGGCGGCCGCTTCGGCGCGCTGCGCCAGCGCCACGGCGTCGGCCGTGCTGATATCCCATGGATAGTACAGTTGCAGGTCGCGCGGCGCCATTTCCAGCTGGTCGGCATCGGCCAGACCGGCGCAATCGTCGTCCGCCGTGAAACGGGCAATATTGTAGGCCGCTTCCACCGTGGCCTTGAGCGAGGCGGCGGAAAAATCGGAAGTGCTGGCATTGCCGCGGCGCTTGCCCACGAAGACGGTGACGCCCATGCCCTTGTCGCGGTTCTGCTCGATGGTCTCGATTTTGCTCTTGCGTACCGACACCGACAGGCCGCTGCCCTCGCTGATTTCGACGGCACAATCAGTGCCGCCCTGCTCTCTGGCATAGGCTAGAACGTCCTGCGCAAGCTGTTTCAACTGGTCCTGAGTATGGCTAAAATGGGTATCGCTCATGGGCTGTAATCTTCGGGTGACTGCTAAAACAGGTATCATAGCAGTCGTTTACAGTTTACAGGTGCGGCCACGCACCGAAGAGAAAGTTAATAATATGGTAAATCCTAATCGCGGAGCCGTCGGCTTTAGCTCGAAAGAATTCGAGCAGGAGTACGAACGCCCTTCCAAGTCCGAGCTCAAACGTCAGGTCAACGCCCTGCAGGAACTGGGTGAAGCCCTCGTCAACGAACCGCGCGACCGGGTAAAACGGGTGCCTATGCCCGAGGACGTGCGCGACGCCATCCTCGAATGCCAGACCATCACCAACCACGAAGGCCGGCGCCGTCAGATGCAGTTCGTGGGCAAAAAGATGCGCACGCTGGACGAAGAGGAAGTAGCGGCCATCCAGCGCGCTATCGACAGCTGGAAAGGCGCCTCCAAAGCCGATACGGCCGCCATGCACGCGCTGGAACGCCGCCGCGACAAGCTGCTGGCCGACGACAACGCCCTGACCGCCCTGCTGGCGGAAAATCCGGAACTCGATGTGCAGCACCTGCGCACGCTGATCCGCAACGCCCGCAAGGAACAGGCCGAGAACAAGCCGCCTAAAGCCTATCGCGAAATCTTCCAGATTCTGAAGCAGATCGAAGCGGACAAGAAGAAGGCCGCCGGCGGCGACGCCGCCGAAACCGATAGCGAAGAAGATGACGCGTAATCAGAGCGATGACAATGCCCTGCTGATCGGGCTGGTGTCGATTTCCGACCGTGCCAGCGGTGGCGTGTATCAGGATCAGGGCATCCCTGCCCTGCAGGACTGGCTGGCACGCACGCTGACCACGCCGTTCCGCGTCGAGACGCGCCTGATCGCCGACGAGCGCCCGCAGATCGAAGCCACGCTCAAAGAGCTGGTAGACCAGCAGCGCTGCCATCTGGTGCTGACCACCGGCGGCACGGGACCGGCGCGGCGCGATGTCACGCCGGAAGCCACACTGGCCGTGGGTACCAAGGAAATGCCGGGCTTCGGCGAACAGATGCGCCAGATCAGTTTGCACTTCGTGCCGACTGCCATCCTGTCGCGCCAGACCGCCGTGATCCGCGAAACCGCCGACCACGCTGCACTGATACTGAATCTGCCGGGCCAGCCCAAGGCCATCGCCGAAACGCTGGGCGGCCTGAAGGACGCCGAAGGCGCCACGCTGGTGGGTGGCATTTTCGCCGCCGTACCGTATTGCATCGACCTGATCGGCGGCCCGTATATGGAAACCGATCCGGCCCAGTGCAAAGCCTTCCGCCCCAAGTCGGCCCTGCGTGCGCCGGTTAATTAAGGAGTCCCATGAGCCAACTGCTGCAAACCATCGAAAAAGAAACCGGTGCCAATCCCACCGTCGCCATCATCTGGATGCACGGTCTGGGCGCCGACGCCAACGACTTCGTGCCCATGCTGCACGAACTCGATCTGAGCGGCCTGCCTGCCATCCGTTTCATCTTCCCTAACGCCGACACCATGCCCGTCACCATCAACGGCGGCTACGTCATGCGTGCATGGTATGACATCGTGAATACCGATCTGGGCCGGCAGGAAGACGAAGCGGGGCTGCGCGCCTCGCAAGCCAAAGTGGAAGCGCTGATCGCGCGGGAAAAGGCGCGCGGCATTCCGGCCGACCGCATCATCCTGGCCGGCTTCTCGCAAGGCTGCGCCATGACGCTGCAGACGGGCATGCGCCAGCCGGAAAAACTGGCCGGCATGATGTGCCTGTCCGGCTATGTGCCTATCGCCGCCAAGGCTGCTGCCGAACATACGCCGCAAAGTCTGGCCACGCCTATCTTCATGGTGCACGGCCAGATGGACCCGGTGATACCGATCGCCCGCGCCACCCAGTCGCGCGACCTGCTCAAGCAGCTCGGCTACAGCGTCGAATGGCACGACTACTACATGCAGCACTCGCTGTGTCAGGAAGAAGTGGTGCACATCAGCGCCTGGCTCAAGCGCGTGCTGATCGGCTAATCCAGCCCGCCACTGCTCACGGCAGCGGGCTTACGGTAGTGGCATCGCTGGCGATGGCGGCACCGCGGTCTGTGCCGCATTCATCACCATCGCCAGAAATGTGTAGTAGCCGTTTATCCCCATCAGATCCACTACCCCGTGTTCGCCGAAGGCGGCCAGTACTGCGGCATAGGTAGCGTCATCCACCCGCTGCTGCTGGTGTAGCTGGATGCAGAAGTCGTACACCAGCGCTTCATCCGGCGCCATCGCCAGCGGCCGCTGGCGCTGCGCTATCGCTGCGATCATGGCATCACTGATCCCATATTCGCGCGCGATCGGTTCATGGATGGCCCACTCCACCTGCTGGCTCCACTGGCGCGCCGTGACCAGTATCGCCAGTTCCGTCAGGCGGGTGCCGATGGCGCTGCGGTAGCGCAGATATTCACCCATGCGCTGCGCCGCCGTCATCAGTTCCGGACTGCGTATCAGCGGTACGAACGGCCCGTACAATGCACCGCGCGGGCCATCGATTACCGCTTGCGCGGCTACCTGCTGCGCCGCACTCATCGCCGCAAACGGCAGCGCTCCCAAGCGATCTTCCATCGTCATCCTTTCCATTCGACGGCTAGCATTATTTGCCCATGGTGCGGCATAGATCAACAGAACACAAGTGCCGCTGGTTTATTGTCGGACTTCCGTCATTACGGGGAGGACGCCATGAGCCACCTGCTGCACCGTCACCTGCGCCGCACGCCACCTGTGGCGGCGAGCGCCAGCGGCATCACGCTGCGCGACCAGCAGGGTCGCAGCTATCTCGATGCCAGCGGCGGCGCTGCCGTGTCGTCGCTGGGCCACGGCCACCCCGAGGTGCTGGCCGCCATGCACGCCCAGATCGACCAGCTGGCTTACGCCCACACGGCTTTTTTCACCTGCCAGGCAGCTGAGGAACTGGCCCAGCGGCTGGCTAACGATGCGCCCGGCGACCTCGATCACGTGTATCTGGTTTCCGGCGGCTCGGAAGCGATGGAAGCGGCCCTCAAGCTGGGGCGCCAGTATTACCTCGAAGCGGGCCAGCACAGCCGCAGTCTGCTGATCGCGCGGCGCCAGAGCTACCACGGTAATACGCTGGGGGCGCTGGCCATAGGCGGCAATGCGTGGCGCCGCCGCCCGTTCGAGCCGCTGCTGATGGAAGTGCCGCGGGTGGCGCCCTGCTTCGAATACCGCGAGCGCGCCGAAGGCCAGACCAGCTCCGATTACACGGCTGCGCTGCTGGCCGAACTGGAGCAGTGCATCCTCGCGCACGGCCCGCACAACATCATCGGCTTTGTCGCCGAGACGGTGGTAGGGGCAACGGCCGGCGCCGTGCCGCCCACGTTCGGCTACTTCCGCGGCGTGCGCAAGCTGTGCGACCAGTACGGCATCCTGCTGATCCTCGATGAAGTCATGTGCGGCATGGGCCGCACCGGCACGCTGTATGCGTTCGAACAGGAAGGCGTGCTGCCCGATCTGGTGGTACTGGGCAAAGGACTGGGGGCCGGCTACCAGCCGATAGGCGCCGTGCTGGCACGGGCCCACATCGCCCAGCGCCTGCGCGATGGCAGCGGCGCTTTCCAGCATGGCCACACCTATATGGGGCATCCGGTGGCGGCGGCGGCGGCGCTGGCCGTGCAGAAGGTGATACAGCGCGATAATCTGCTGGGCGCAGTAGCGACCCGCGGCGCCACCTTGCGCCGCCTGCTGCGGCAGGCGTTTGGCGACCACCCGCACGTGGGCGATATCCGTGGCCGCGGCTTGCTACAGGCGCTGGAACTGGTGCAGGAGCGCAGCAGCAAAACGCCGTTCGATCCGGCGCTGGCGCTGCATGCAGTGTTGAAGGAGACAGCGATGGCCTGCGGCCTGCTGGTCTACCCCATGGGCGGCACCATCGATGGCCAGCGCGGCGACCATATCCTGCTGGCGCCGCCGTTCACCGTCAGTGATAGCGAACTGGCCGATATCACCGGCCGGCTGAGCGACGCCCTCACGGCTGCACTGTCACGGATAGATAAGCCTAGCGCTTCTGCCAGGCGATAACTTCCTGCTGCTGTTCGCCCAGACCAGCGATACCGAGGCGCAGTTTGTCGCCTTTTTTCAGGAAGCGTTGCGGCTTGCGGCCCTGGCCTACGCCGGGCGGGGTGCCGGTAGCAATGATGTCGCCCGGCTCCAGCGTCATGAATTTCGACAGATAGCTGACGATCTGCGCCACGGTAAAAATCATGGTTTCGGTACTACCCGTCTGCATGCGCTTGCCGTTCAGCTCCAGATACAGATCGAGCTTCTGCGGATCGTAGATATCTTCCGGCGTCACCAGCCATGGGCCGACGGGGCCGAAGGTGTCGCAGCCCTTGCCTTTGTCCCATTGCGGGCCCCGCTCCAGCTGGAACGAGCGCTCGGACAAGTCGTTGACCACGGTGTAGCCAGCCACGTATTTGAGCGCCTCTTCCTCGCTCACATACTGGGCGCGGCTGCCGATCACCACGCCCAGCTCCACTTCCCAGTCAGTCTTTTTGGAACCTTGCGGCAGCATGACAGGATCATCCGGGCCGTTCAGGCAGCTGATAGCCTTCATGAACACGATAGGCTCCTTCGGAATAGGCATGCCCGCTTCCGCCGCATGGTCGGAGTAGTTCAGGCCTATGCCGATAAACTTGCCCACGCGCGCTACCGGCACGCCGAAACGGGGATTACCGCGTACCAGCGGCAGCGAGGTTTGCGCCAGTTTTTCCAGTTTGCGCAGTGCTTTCGGCGCCAGCTGCGCCGCATCGATGTCGCCGATCACGCCGGACAGGTCGCGCAGCTTGCCTTCATCATCGATCAGGCCGGGTTTCTCTTTGCCGGGACGGCCATAACGTACGAGTCTCATATCTATCCTAGGTTAGCAGGGTGGTGGTGACCGCCATTCTAACCGTAGCGCCCCTGCCTCAGCCATTTGTTGGCGATGATCTTGGTGCCGCGCACCACGGGCGCGCCGGCGTGCAGGGTCTGGCGGTCGGGCTGGTGATTGGCGTCGGTATTCAGGAACCACACGGCATTGCCCTTGCGCGGATAGATTTCCAGCCCCAGCCCGGGGAAAGAGGTGCCGCCGCCCTGCTCCACGTCGCTCAGATACAGCACAAAAGTAGCCAGCCGCTGGCCGCCCTGCGCCAGATGGCTGCGATGGCCGCTGCTTGCCGGATCGAGCCAGTCGTAATGGGGCCGGTACTCCTGCGTCACGCCGTATTTCTGCAACTGGAAAGGCTCGCCGTTTTCTACCGGCCAGTGGGCCAGCGCGGCCAGCCGCCGCTCGATGCGCTCGGCCACTTCCGCCTCGCCACGCCGGATGAAAGCCATTTCGCTGGTACGCCCTTCGTGGACCACGCTGGCGCCATCGTTCTCCGCCGTCACGGTAGAACGCGTGTAGCGGTTGCCGCAATGGGCCACGATGGCATCGCACTCTTCGCTACTGAGCACATTCCCCAGCAGGATCACTTGCGGCTGCTGCAGCACGAACAGCACATCGACCGCGCGGTCCGGTGTGCTGATGCGGTTGCTGCTCAAATCGATATAAGGCATCTGCTGCGCTGCCGTGAAGGCACTCTGCGCCGGCCCATCCCCGCTGCCATCGGCACACAGGGCAATCGCGGCATCGATGGCGGCCATCGCCACCGTCATGCTGTGCTGGCCCGAAGCGGCCATGCTGTTGGCCATATCCAGTGGCCGGCAACCGCGTGCCAGATTCTCCATGATCCAGTTGCGCCATTCGGCGGGCAAGGCATTGAATACGCTGCTAGCAGTTGTCATCGTGGTGTGCTAAGGCTGGTGGCCGGACGTAGCCCCATTCTACCGGATAGCGCAGGCCACAGGTAACGCAGTAGACCGGGCAGCTGCAAGGCGATCAGCAGACCGAATGCGGCCTGATAGGCCAGCGCCGGCAGGTGCTGCTGTGCGTCGGACGGCCACAGCGCCACCACCAGCCCGAAGCCCGCCTGCACGGCGAAAGCGCCGAGAAAAATCAGCAGATTGAGCAGCGTGACGGCCCGCGCATTCAGGCCGGGCGGCATATTCTGCGCAAGGATGGTGTAGTCCATGCCGGTGGCCGTGCCGGACAGCGTGAACAGCACGGCCAGCACCGGATAGGCCGGCGTCCACCGCCACAGCATGGCCAGCTGCACCAGCAGGAACAGCGCCACGCCGCAGGCGGCAATGCGCAGCATGGCCACACCGCGCCGTGCCGCCCACTGCGTCAGCTGGCCTACGGCTATGGCACCCAGTATGATGGCCGCCATGCTCAGATACAGCAGGTAGCCCACTTGCGCTTCCGGATAATGTCCTGCATCGCTGAGCCAGCGCCCCAGCCACAGCCCCTGCACGCCGAAATAGACCATGTGCGGCACCAGCAGCAGCTGCAATACCTGACGGAAGCTGGCATCCTGCAGCACCAGCCGCAGCGCGGCGCTGCTGGCTGGTGCTGCACGGTTGACAGCCACCTGCGGCGCGCACCAGCGCAGCAGCAGCGCAGCAGCCAGCGCCAGCAGCGCCAGCCCGATAAACACGCCGCGCCAGCCTAGATAAGCCATCAGCCAGTGCACCGGCAGCGTGGCGGCCGCCGCGCCCACGCCGCCTGCCGCCACCAGATAGCCCTGCATTGCCGGCAGCCGCGCCGGTTCTACCCACAGCGAAAAAGCCTTGAGCGCAGCCATGAAACAGCCCCCCAGACCGAAGCCCAGCAGAGCGCGTGCCGCCAGTAGCTGGCTCAATTGCTGGCCGCCGGCAAAGCCCAGTGCGGCCAGTACGGCCAGCAGCAGCAAAGGCCATTGCACGCGGGCCGGCCCCCAGCGGTCAAGCGCCATGCCGACCGGCAGCTGCACGAGAGCGAAGCTGAGAAAGTAGATGCTGGTAAGCAGACCTAGCTGGTCAGGACTCAGCGCCAGCGCCGCCAGCAACTGCGGCGCCAGCGTGGCGTTCACATTGCGCATCAGGCACTGCAGGAAGTGGCCGAAGGCGAAAGGCAGGAACACCATGCCGAACAGGTGGCGGTCGGACATGATGCCACCTAGGCCGAGTGGGGTAGCTCGGCGTCGCTGCCAGCATCGGCCCGGCGCAGCGGTATCACCTTGCGCGGCGCGTAGGCAGGCAGCGCTTCGCTGCGGCTGCCGCCCTCCTCCTCGAAGAAGAATTTATCCTTGCCGAAGGCAGGCTGCAGTTCATCCATCCAGGTGGCATGGGCATCGTAGCGGGCGTAGAACGGCTTGCGCACCCAGTCGGGATTGCGCGCCTGCAGAAACTGTAGCGCGAACACTTTCTCGCCGCCGATCTGCGCCACGCCGTCGATCACCACCTTGCCGGGGAAAGCGCTCATGGACGGCCCCCGCACCGTGCGCGCCAGGCCGGACACCAGCTGATAGGCGGACTGGAATATCTCGTGCGCTCTGGCCAGCGGCAGCTGGAAGTATGCGCGCGGGCCGGTATCGCGCTCGACGAACATATAGTAGGGAATCGCGCCCAGCCGCACGCCGGTCTGCCACAGTTCGGCCCAGCTATGCGGGTCCTCGTTGATGTGGCGGATCAGCGGTCCCTGCATGCGCAAGGTGGCGCCCGTGCCGACGATGCGTTTGACGGCCTGCTGGGCGATGTCGGGACGCAGTTCCACCGCGTGGCTGTAATGCCCCATCACGGCCAGATTGCGCCCGCTGGCCACCACTTTCCCGAACAGGCGCAGCAAATCGTCCGCGTCGCGATCGCTGACGAAGCGCTGCGGCCAGTAGGCCACCGATTTGGTGCCGATGCGGATGTTCTGGATGTGCGCCAGCTGGGGCGCCAGCAGCGGCTCGATCACTTCGGCCAGTGCGCGGGTATTCATGATCAGCGGATCGCCGCCGGTAATCAACACGTCCGTCACTTCCGGATGCAGTGCCAGATAGGCACATAGCTGCTGCGATTCGGCCGCATCGAATTTCATATCGTCCATGCCGACAAACTGCGGCCAGCGGAAGCAGAAGGTGCAATAGGCGTGACAGGTCTGGCCCGCGCTGGGGAAGAACAGCACGGTTTCCTTGTACTTATGCTGCATGCCCTTGAGCGGCGCATCGTTCACGCGCGGCACGTTGTGCGTCATCTGTCCGGCCGGATGGGGATTCATGCGCAGCCGGATACGCTGCACCAGCGCGGCCAGCGCCGCCGATGGCGGCTGGCCCTGCCCCTGCGCCAGCACCAGTTCGCGCAGCTGCGCATAATCGTCCGGCGCCAGCATGTCGCGGTGGGGGAAAGTCATGCGGAAAATCGGATCGTTGGGCACGTTGTTCCAGTCGATCAGCTGGTCCATCACATAGGCATTGGTGCGGAACGGCAGCACATGCGACACCACCCGCACGGCTTCCTGCAGATCGGGCGCCAGCCACTCCCACTGGCGCGCACGGCTGATGGTCTGGCGGATATAGGGCTGGAACTTGGGCGCGGCAGCGTCGCGGATAGGCACGATATTCATGGCACTCCTCTCGAAGAAAAGGCTGGGTGGGCAGAAACGCAGGGCAGGCAGTAGCTGCATGCTAGGCCGCCAGGCCGGTTAGGAATTGCCCTACGTCAAGCATCCGAAAAATGATGTGCGGAAATTTTGTTTGCCTTGATGCAGACTGCACACCAAATTGCCACCAAGCTAGAACTTGCGGCAACGCAATTCCTGCCTGCCCTAGCGGCGTACAGTTCGGCAGACCTACACCCCACTGCGAGGACCCGCCATGAAACTGCTCTCCATCCCCACGGCTCTGGCTCTGGCCCTGTCATTGCCACTCACCGGCCATAGCGCCGAACCGACAGAAAAAGACGCCATCGCCATGGTGGAAAAAGGTGCAGCCTATCTCAAGGCGCACGGCAAGGAAGAACTGCTGCGCAAGGTCAGCAACAAAGACCCGGACTACCTGCAAGGCACGCTGTACATCGACGTGCGCGATCTGGCCAGCGGCATCGTGCTGGCCCACCCCGTCAATGCCAGCATCGTCGGCAAAGACCTGACCGATATGCCCGATGCCAGCGGCAAGAAATACCGCCGCGAGATCATCGAACTGGCAGCCAAAAAAGGCCATGGCTGGGTGGACTACCAGTACAAGAATCCCGCCACGGGCAAGATCGAACCCAAGACCACCTACATCCTGCGCGTCGGCGATGTGGTGCTGGAAGCGGGCATCTATAAAAAATAGCCGGGGAGCGGGCCATGCTGAAGAAACTGCGGATCGGACCCAAACTGCTGCTGGCGCCGGGGCTAGTGCTCTGCCTGCTGATGTTCACGGCAGGCGCGGCCTACTTCGGCATGCTGCGCCAGAACGCCACGCTGGAAAACATGCTGCAGGTACGCACCGCGCGGCTCAAGAACGTGGCCGATGTGAATGCCGATGTACGTTACGCCCATGCCCGCATCTATCAGCTGCTGGCATGGGTCAACGGCAGCTTTGCCCAGAGCCGGCTCGATGAACTGAGCCGCCAGATCCATCAGGGCCACGACAGCATAGACCAGCAGCTGCGCCAGCTCGGCACCAGCATGGCCGGCAGCGGCGAACAGGCCGAGCACCAGATCGCCGAGCAGTCGCGCCGCGCCTTGCAGGCCTACCGCAAGGCGGTGCAGGACACCATGGATATGGCCGCCATGGACCAGAGCATCGCCACCAATGCCATGGCCAGGGCCGAGCAGCAGTTCCAGCAGCTGGGCGCCCAGCTGGCGCGGCTGATGGCGCTGGAACAGCAGCTGAGCGCGCAGGCCCACCAGCAGGCGCGCGCCGACTTCCAGCAGCTCAGCAGCGGCATGGCGCTGCTGGTGCTGCTGTCAGTGCTACTGTCGATGGTGGTCACCATGGCCGTGCGCGGCGCCATGCTGCGCGATATCCGCGCCATTGCCGATGTGGTGCTGGCACTTGCCGCCGGCCGCCTGATGACGGGCGCCGGAACCGATGGCCGCGACGAGATCGCCGACACGGCGCGCATGCTGGACCGCAGCATGGAGCATCTGAGCCAGACCCTGGGCACTATCCGCACGGCGGTGCAGACCATAGACGTGGCCGCGCACGAAATCGCCAGCGGCAATCTGGACCTGTCCAGCCGCACCGAACTGCAGGCCAGCTCGCTGGAGCAGACCGCCAGCGCCCGCCAGGCCTGCCAGCTGGCGGCCAGTGCGGCACAACTGGCGCACACGGGCGGCAGCGCCGTGCAGCAGGCGGTGCAGACCATGGGCGATATCCGCAGCAGTTCGCGCCAGATCGTCGACATCATCAGCGTGATCGACGGTATCGCCTTCCAGACCAATATCCTCGCCCTGAATGCGGCCGTGGAAGCAGCGCGCGCCGGCGAACAGGGCCGCGGCTTTGCCGTGGTGGCCAGCGAAGTGCGCACGCTGGCGCAGCGCTCGGCCGCCGCTGCGCGCGAGATCAAGAGCCTGATCGCAGCCTCGGTAACGACCATCGATAGCGGTAGCGCATCGGTACAACAGGCCGGCGAGCATATGAGCGGGGTGGTGGCCGCGGTACAGCAGGTCAACGACATCATCCACCTCATCTCGCAGGCCAGCGCCGAACAGGCACGCGGCATCGCCGAAGTCAATCAGGCGGTGAGCCAGATGGACGACGTCACCCAGCAGAATGCCGCACTGGTGGAACAGGCCGCTGCCGCTGCCGCCAGCCTGCAGGAACAGGCGGTGCAACTGTCGGCCGCCGTGGCAGTGTTCCAGCTGCCGGACAGTCCCCCCGCACCGGGCACGGCACTGGCACTGGTGCCCGCTGCCGCAGCGGCATGGTCGAAATCGCAATCTGGCTCAGACACTCACAGAGCGGCAGCAAAATGATATAAAAATGTTCTTTTTCCCTAGAGGGCTACACCAAAAAGTTAACATCCGGCACATAAAACGGGGAAATTTAGATATCCACGGCCGCAGCTTGCGGCGATAATCAGGGCTCGCCGTTCAGCACGGCAAATTCAGCACGACATGGCGCACTGGTTTATAGTGTCGCTTTGGCATCATTTGTACCCGACCCTGAAGATTACGATGACTCCAGTAGCACCCCACGCCCAGCCTGCCGACCACGCCGTTGAAGATGCGCTGATCCGTTCGATCCGCATTCCGCCGCGTCCCAGCCTGCTGGTCGATCTGCAGCACGAGCTGGCCCAGTCCGACCCGTCGCCGCGCCGCATCGCCCGCATCATCGGCAATGACGTCGGCATGTCCGGTGCGCTGCTCAAGCTGGCCAATTCGCCTTTCTTCGGCGCCGCGCGCAAGGCCAAATCGGTCGAGCAGGCGATCAACTTCCTCGGCATCAGCCAGTGCGCCGCCCTGCTCACGGGCCTGCTGGCACGGCAAGCCATCGAAGGCAAAGAGTCGGATCTGGACGCGTTCTGGGAAATCTCGGCGCGCCGCGCCCAAGCCGTGGTGTTCTGCTCGCGCAAACTGCGCATTGCTCCCCCCGATATCGCCCACACCTTCGGGCTGTTCTGCGATATCGGCGTACCGCTGCTGATCAACCGCTTCGGCGACTACGCCCAGACCTACGACGAGGCCTGCGACGACCATATCAACCCGTTCACCGAACTGGAAGACCAGCGCTACCAGACCAACCATGCTGCCATCGGCTGCCTGCTGGCGCGTAACTGGGGCCTGTCGCCGGACGTCAGCTGGGCCATCCTGCACCACCACGACTACCGCGTGCTGGAAGATCCGGCCACCGACGATGCGATCCGCTCGCTGGTGTCGCTGGCACTGCTGGCCGAACAGGGCATACAGCGCTTCCACGGCCGCCGCATGTCCTACGAGTGGGAAAAAGGCCGCGAATTCGCCTGCCGCCATCTGGGCCTGAGCGAAGACGAGACCTACGACCTGCTGGAAGAACTGAACGAAGCCCTTCATACCGAACGATAGACTATGCCTAAGAACAAGCGCCCCGTCGCGCGCAAATCGGCCAGCGCGCCGGAACTCAAAGACGAACAGCAGACCAACGAACTGTGCGCCCTCGCGCTCGACCTGTCGGATGGTGCATTCAACCAGGACATCGTCGCCGCCGCCACCCACGCCGATCTGGCGCAGAAAAAACTGGATTTCCAGCGCCTGCTGCGCAAGCTGCTCAACCAGAGCAAGGACGAAGTACTGTATGGCGCCATCGAACTGGCCCGCGATGAATCGGTCGACGGCTACCGCTATCTGCGCAACGCCATCGAAGAAGGCGCGGCCAGCGTGCGCCTGCGCCACGCCGACGCGGCGGAAATGGAAATCGATGCTTTCGCCATTCCCGTATTCGTGCACAGTCAGGGCGGACTGGATCCGGCCGTCGATTTTCAGGACAGCGAGGCCTACGACGCCGTGCTCGATAGTTTTACCGATGCCGGTCTGGAAAGCCCGCGCGCGCGCGTGGTGCTGGTCAGCCACGCCTACGACCTGAGCGAATTCGAAAAGATTACCTACGGCCAGCTGCACAGCATGGTGCGCGAGGCCGAACAGTCGCTCAACAACAAGAAGATCATGGCTGCACCGGCGCTGGAGCGCAGCATGGCTTCCGGCTGGGCTCCCAGCAGCTTCGGGCCCGACGATAGCGCGGTCGAACTGCGCTTCCTGCTGGGCTTTGCCCTCAAGCGTGCCGACGATCCGTTCTACGCCGTACCGGCCAAGGAAAAAGCCGCCGACGCCTATTTCGCCCAGCGCGCCGAGCGCTACCAGAAATGGACCGAACACTACGCACCGATGGTGGCGCGCTGTCTGGGCCGCGGGCGGGGCAGCGATCCGGCACTGCGCCTGAACTTCCTGTATCAGGACCTGTTCTTTGGCGCCCGCGCCACGGCGCAGGCCGAATACGCCATGCTGCAGATGCTGGCGACACTCAATCAGGCCATGGACGGCCATGCCGCTGACCAGCTGCAGGCCATCATCGGTCCTGCCGACATCGACGACGACATGTATCTGCGCGTGCAGCTGCGTGCGGGCGAACACGTGCTGGCCGAATGCGACCAACCGCTAGACCTCAGCGCCGACCTCGAAATCGAAGTCGACGACGTCAGCGATGCGCTGGCCAGTCTGGGCCTGAACCAGCTGTCGGTGGCGCTGCGCTTCGATGCCGACGGCCAGCCGCAGGAAGTACGCCCACTCGCCTGAAGCAGCGTTTGACAGTGCCCGCGCAGGCGAGGATACTTTCCTTCAGCGGAACCCGGTAGCGTGGTCGCGTAGCGCTATCCCATGGAGTCCCGCAGCAAAGGGAGACTGTCATGAGAGCCTGCGCCATCCTACTCTGCGCTGCACTGCTGGGCGGTTGCGCCAGCACCGCACCGCTGGCCCAGTTGCCGGCGGCACCGCAGCTATTCCACGACCAGCTGTTTGCCGCACCGGCCCAACCGGTCGACATAGCCCACATCTTCGCCGTCAACGCCGAAATGCGCGCCTATCTGCAGCGCGAAGTGAGCCACAACCTGCAGCACAAGGATGTGCGTCGCGTGCTGTTCGATGCGCTGTACCGCAAGGACAAGCTGCAGCTGGAATACGATGCCGCCATGACGCGCGACGCCGCCGAAACCTTTGCTGCCCGCTCCGGCAACTGCCTGTCGCTGGCCATCATGACGGCGGCGCTGGCGCGCGAGCTCAATCTGAACGTGCAATTCCAGCAAGTGCAGGTAGATGAAAGCTGGAGCCGCACAGGCGATCTTTACTTCGCCAGCAACCACGTCAACCTCACGCTGGGCCAGCAGCGCACCGATCTGCGCAACGGCTTCGGGGTCGATCTTTCCAGCCCGCTCACGGTGGATTTCATCCCCATCACGGCCAAGGCGCGCGAAAACGCCAGAGCGCTGGACGAAACCACCATCATCGCCATGTACCTCAACAACCGTGGCGCCGAACTGCTGGCGCAGGGGCAGTTCGATCAGGCCTACTGGCTGGTGCGCAAAGCCATCGAACAGGCACCTGCCTTCCTGCACGCCTATAACACGCTGGCCGTGATCTACCAGCATCACGGCAACCTGCCCGAAGCGGAACGCACCCTGCGCTACGCCCTGCTGCAGCGGCCGGAGAATGTCATCGTGCTATCGAATCTGGTACAGACGCTGGAAGCGCAGGCGCTACCGGATAAGCGCGCCGAAGCGGCACAGTTGCGGCAGCAACTGGCGCAACTGGAACCCGAGCCGCCGTTCTACTACTTCAATCTGGGCCAGGCCGCCATGCGCATCGGCGACTTCCAGCGCGCGCGCGAACTGTTCAAACGCGAACTGGCGCGCGTGCCGGACTACCACGAATTCCACTTCTGGCTAGCGCTGGCCGATTACCGGCTCGGCTATCTGCGCGAGGCGGACGTGCACATGGTCAAGGCGCTGGCCAACAGCACCACGCGCAGCGACCACGACCTGTACGCTGGCAAGCTCGACAAACTGCGCGCCTACGAGGCCGCCACACTGGAGAAATAGCGCTGGCGGCAGACGTCAAAGCGCAGAGCTGAGGCGGAACTTGCCCTCTGTGTCCGCTTGACACCCTGTTGCGGGGTGAACAACAATTGTAGGCTGAGGCACGATCCGTGCTGCCTACAAGGAATTCTCATGCTGCATCGCCGGTCCGCTGCGTCCATTTTGGTCTATTCCAGTCTTGCTGTGCTGATGGCGACGCTCACAGCCTGCGGCGGCGGCGGTGGCGCAAGCACGGGCGGCGCCGGCACCACGCCAGTGGTGACGCCCGCCCTGAGCTTTAATCCCGATACGGTGCGGGCCAGCGTAAATGCGGGCAGCTCGCTGACGCTCAACGTCATCGCCGCCGTAGCCCGTCCTGCCGAAGTGACAGGCACGGTGTACGCCAGCGTAGTCGATAGCGCGGGCGTGTTGCAGCCCAATCCGCAGCTGGTGCGCGATAGCGATAGCCAGTACCACGCCGTGCTGCAGACCGCGCCCGGACTGGCCGTGGGCAGTTATAGCGGCAACTTCAGCGTGCGCCTGTGCCGCGACAGCGGCTGTGCCAGCCAGTTCCCCGGCTCGCCCGTCAGCCTGCCCTACAGCCTGCAGATCGTTCCGGCCGACCAGGCCACCTTCACCGCCACGCCGGCTACCGCGCTGGCCGGCACCACCCATCTCGGTGGTGCTGCGGCCAGCCCTATCAATGTTGCCATAGGCGCAGCCAGCCGCAGCTGGACCGTCTCCAGCGGCGCCAGCTGGCTCAAGCCCGCCGTGAGCAGCGGCAGCGGCAACGCCACGCTGGCCGTCAGTTTCGACGCCACCGGCCTTGCCGTCGGCAATTACAGCACCACCATGATTATCAGCGCCAACGACGGCCAGAGCGTAACGCTGAGCGCGACCCTGTCCGTCCAGCCTAGTGGCCTGATCAGCAATTCCAGCGGCCTGACTTTCAATGCCATCAATGGCGCGCCGGTGCCGGCCCAGACCATCAGCATCGATACCGACGACAAGACCAGCGCCAGCTGGAGCGCCAGTGCCAGCGTCGGCTGGCTCAGCGTTACGCCGAGCAGCGGCACCACCCCTGCCAGCATGGCGCTGGCGGTCGATCCGCGCGTGGGCACGCTGGCTAGCGGCAGCTACAGCAACACCCTCACGCTGGCCGCGCCGGGCCAGAGCACGCGCACCCTGCCTGTCACGCTCAACCTCAGCCCGGCCACTCTGAGCGCTTCGCTCAACGCCGTCACGCTGGGCGGCACTTACGGCCGTGATTTCAGCAGCACGCCCGCCGTCACGCTCAACCTGAACACGCTGAGCAACAGCTGGCCATGGACGCTCGATACCCTGCCCAGCTGGGCCACAGCCAGCAGCACCAGCGGCAGCGTCAGCCAGACCGGCAGCAGCCTGAGCTTTACGGCCGTGCCGAACAACGCCGTGGTCGGCAGCAGTTCGCGTCTGCTCAATGCCACCGCCAGCGTCAACGGCGATCAGGTCAAGGCAGCCGTACTGCTGACCATTAACAAGGACAAGCACACGCTGATTCCATCCGAAACAGGGGTGGCTTTGAGCGGCTCGCCCGGCTGGTCGCGCCTGACCCGCACCATCACTGTGACGGACAACTTCGGCAACTTCGGCGGCATGAGCGCCAGCTCCAGCGACAGCTGGCTGGCGGCTAACGTCAACGGCAACAAGATTGCGCTGGTGGCTGATCCCACGACACTAGCGGCCGATACACTGAATATCGCCACCGTGACCATCACGCCTACCGATGCCGATGCGGTGGCGCCGGAAGTGATCCGTGTAGCGATGTGGAAAGGTACGCGCACGCCGAGCAGCAATGCCACTACCGTACTGCCCTACAGCAACGTCATCACCGATCCTATCCGCCCTTACGCCTACGTGCATAACGGCGGCGCCTATATCGACGTCTACCACCTCTACACTGGCCAGAAAGTCGCCAGCATCACGGGGCTCGCTGCCAGCCTGGGCGATATGACCACCAGCGCCAACGGCAGCCTGCTGTATCTGCTGGACCTGAGCAACCGCGCGCTGGTGACCATCAACCTCGCCACCCAGACCATGACGGGCAACCTGCCTTTGAGCGCTGCGGACAGAAATACCCGGCTGAAAATACTGCGCCCCAACGGCGTGGAAATTCTTGCGCTGAGCACCGGCGCGGCCTACCTGACCAGCAATAACAGCAAACTCAGCCTGCCATTGAGCAGTGGCACGCTGGCTGTCAGCGGCGACGGCAAGCGTTTGCTGCAGCAAAGCGAAGACAGCGGCACCGTGCAGATCGCCACCTACAGCGTGGACTATGCTGCGCTCAACGGCGGCACCCTGTATCCGGCCAGGATGACGGCCGCCAGCCATGCCGGTGCCGGCACGCAGGGGCAGGATATCGCGCTCAGCCTCGATGGCACGCGGGTCTACAGTGCCAGCGCTACGCCTAAATCGTGCAGCATCCTCAATCCGGCCGATCTGGGCGTGCTGGGCTATCTGCCCGCCGGCGATGGCGCCCCCAACAACGTCAAAGTGGGCAGCGACGGCCGGCTGTATTGCGGCACGGCGGCCAACGGTGCGGTCAGCGATATCTGGCTGTACAGCAGCAGCGGCACCCTGCTCAACCAGTTCAAGCTCACCAGCACCGGCAAGCCGCTGGCAGCACGCCAGATGGCGGTGTCCGGCGATGGCCTGATCCTGATTGCCATCACCAGCGATGGCACCACCACCATCGTGCCGGTCGGGCCGTAATGCCATGGGCTACGATACGGCGGTACTCGACCATATTTTCTGGCAGGCGCTGACCGGCCCGCACGCCTGTTATGCCAGCGGCAGTGGCGGCGAGCGCCGCTATGTGGAAGGCTTTTCGCCCATCATCGCGTTTGCCGATCCGGACCAGCCGGACTTTGACGGCCTGCGCGACGTCTGTCAGGCGGGCGAACACTTCTACTGCGATAGCTGGCAGGGGCCAGCGCCGCAAGGCTGGCAGATCGACGTGGAATCGTCCATGTTCCGCATGGTGTGGCAAGGCGAGTGTCCGGCCACGGATACGGCGCCGCAAGCCATCGCGCTGACCGCCGAACATGCAGCGCAGGCGCTGGCCCTGGCGCAGCTGTGCAAGCCGGGGCCGTTCGGCCTGCGCACCATCGAACTCGGCGAATACTGGGGCATCTTCGAAGACGGCCGGCTGATCGCCATGGCCGGCGAGCGGCTGCGCGCACCGGGACTGTGCGAAATCAGCGGCGTGTGCACCCATCCGTCGGCACAGGGACGGGGCCTGGCCCCCGCCCTGATGCGCAAGGTATTACGCCGCCAGATACAGCGCGGCGACACGCCTTTCCTGCACGTGATGCACGACAATCCGGCACACCAGCTCTACCTGCGCATGGGCTTCCGCGATTACCGCCAGACGGTAGTGCGGGTGCTATCCCGCACGGCCAAGTGCTACGGTGCATACGGGAGCCGCTGATGCCGGCTCGACTCCGCAGCGTGCGGTCCGGAAGAGCAGCAGTACGGCCGCAGTGGCTGATCATTAGGGCCGCAATGGCAACCTGCCCACCTTGCTGCCATGACTGGCTGGCACAGTGATTTTTTTTCGGGGAAGAACAGCACCGTGCGCGACATCAGCGGGATTGAATTTCTGTGCGAGCAGCACTAAACGGCGCGGCTCCTCGTCCGCTTTGCGCCGTGTGCGCACCGCCTTCATATAGGGGTTTGCGCGGATGCTCTGGTAACTCTGGTCGTTGGATTCCTCGACCACCTTATAGACCTTGATGATATCCTGGGGTGGAACAGTTCCCGTAAAGATCACCTCTTGCGAGGCTTTGGCAGAATTGGCGATACGGCCATTGGGACTAGCGAAAATTTTCTTTCTATCTTCAAGACGGGTCAGGTCATATACCTTCCCGCTAGCTGGCCGCTTAAATTTGACGACTAAGCCGCCCTCGTTTTGCCAGGCAGCAGGCGGCTTGATACTGCGCGAAGCAGACACGAAGCGGCTCTTCTTTTTTGCCCGCGAGCCGGCAGCAACGTGTGCTTGCCCGGAGATGGACGGATCAAATCCATACGGCGCCCTGAGACCTTTTGCCGGATCCTCATCCTCGCGCAGTGCCCGATAAAGCACTTGCGGATCATCGCTGCCTGATTCCCCGTCAGACAGTTCGTGATATTTTCTGGAACGTGGTTTTTCTTTTTCCTCAGTTGAACACAGGTACGGTTCAGCCTGAGGGATAGCCTTTTCTCCCCTGTCACCCTGACCACGCTGCAACGATAGCGCAGGCTTGGCCGAACCAGATGCCGCTACGCAAGCAATCGCATAGACAGCTTGCTGCTCCTTGCGCCGCTGGGGCATCGGGCCAGAAACTTCTGGCCCGGTTGGCATTACCCGCATGGCACGACTTGGCAGCGACGGCTGCAGAGCCGGAATTTTTGCTTGTAGCGGAGAAACTCTGCTGTGCGAACTCGCCGTCTGCTGGCTTTGCTTAAAAATGGACGTGGATCGGGTATTTACTGGCTGGACGAATTTTGCGATGGGTGCAGTCGATGAATTTATGTGCATTTAGGCTGGTTCTTAATCAGTTAATTACTCAGGTATTGCCTGTGGCTATAAGTAACAAAATTTTTATGTTTGTTAGCTCTTGGCGATGACCGGGTTTCTCAACTGACCGACCTGCATGCAGCCCGGCAAGGAAATGCAGCGGGCGGAGCGTTACGCTCCGCTTCTATGATTCGCTTCCTGCAGTGGCCATTTCAATTTCTGCCAATGCAGGCATTTTTCAGCATAGGGCAAAGTATAGGCGGGACTACTCGATGGCAGAGCAACTATGTGGTAGTGCGCCGCCCGTACGCCCAGAATCTTCAGCCCCAGTTTGGCAGCCATGCCGCCATTAAAGCCTATGGTCTGTATGGCCGGATAGCGCGCCAGCAAGGCTGGCAGATCATTATCGTCACGCTGGCGGATGGCGCTATCGAGACTACCGGCCCGCCGGGCCTCGGCCACCACATCCCACAGGCCCACCCCCTGAGCGAGCAGCGCCTGCAGCCGCGCCGCGTAGTCCAGCCCCACCAGATCACGCTCCAGCACCTCCGACATCAGCCGCCAGAAGGCATTCTGCCGGTTGCCGTAATACTGCGCCTTGGCCAGCGACTGTACGCCGGGCAGACTACCCAGTATCAGCAGACGCGTGCGTCCGTCCACCACCGGCGCAAAGCAGCGCTGACGCGTGTCCTCGGGTGGCGGTTGCGATGCCGCCGATGTCGCCGCCTGCGCCAGTGGCGCCGCAGCGTCCGCGTTTGGGCTGGCAAGTGTGGTTTCCATAGCATGCATTCTACGCAAGCTGCGCCATGGCCGCAGACTGCGTGTAGAATTCATCGCACGATCGTACTAAAAAGTATGACGACTACAACGGAGAACGCCATGCCCTCGACCCGCACCATCGACGTGCTGCTGGAGCAATACAGCGCCAGTCACTTGCATCCCACTAACGAATGGATACACATCATCTGCGTACCCACCATCGTGTTCACGCTGCTGGGGCTGCTGTGGTCCGTCCACCCTATCGTTGCGATCAGCGTGGTGGTGGCGTCGCTGGCCTATTACTTCAAGCTGTCGCGCCCGTTTGCGCTGGGCATGCTGCTGATGGCGGGCAGCATGCTGGCCATCCTGGCCGTGCTGCCGCCGGCAGAAATTCTGCCAGTGTCGCTCGGTGTGTTCGTGCTGGCATGGGTAGGCCAGTTCATCGGCCACAAGATCGAAGGCAAAAAACCCTCGTTCTTCGATGATCTGCGCTTTTTGCTGATCGGTCCCCTGTTCGTGCTGGGTTTCCTGTATCGCCGCCTGCGGCTGGCGTATTAACGCAGACTGGCCAGCGCAAACAGGGTTTGCGCGGCATTGTGCACATCGTCGTCAGGCAGCATCAGCACCAGCGCGGTGCTGACTGCAACATAGCCCAGTAGGCCGACAACTTTGATCTGTAGCGCGGTAGTCATGGCGCCCTCCTTCGATGATGCGTCATTCCATCATACTTGCATTTTCTACAAAATGCCCAATTTTTACGCAATGATACAAATTTCGGCGGCGCTCAGACATTAGCTGTTGCGTCGCAACAAAATTTATCCGCTAGGCAAGCAATGCCGCCGCCCGCTATACTCGTCCGATGTCCTCTCCTATTCTGTTTCTGATTGCCTGCCTGATCTGGGGCTCCACCTTTTTCGCTATCACCCTGCAACTGGGCGACGTTCCGCCAGCGGTTTCCGTGGTCTACCGTTTTGCCTTGTCCGCCGCCGTGCTGTTCGGCTGGTGCCTGGCGCGCGGCGACCGCCTGCGCATGCCTTGGCGCGTGCAGCGCTGGATGCTGCTGCAAGGCTGCGCCACTTTCGGCATCAGCTATATCTGCACCTACACCTCGGAGCAGTATCTGGTATCCGGTCTGGTGGCCGTGCTGTTTGCCCTGATGGTGTTCTGGAATCCCATCCTCAACCGCATCTTCCTCGGCACGCCGCTGGGCTGGCGCACCTGGAGCGCCGGTGCCGTAGCGATTGCCGGGGTCAGCCTGCTGTTCTACCAGTCTATCGGCGCGGCCTGGGCGGAACTGCGCACGGGCGGCAATGGCCACTTCCTGCTAGGGCTGGTATTGGCGCTGACCGCCACCATCGCCAGCTCGGTCGGCAACGTGGTAGTCATCAAGGTACGCGAGCAATCGCCCAATGTGCTGCTGACCATGGCGTGGTCCATGCTCTGGGGTAGCCTGCTGGTGGCGCTGTGGGTGCTAGCCAGCGGCCAGTCCTTCCGCCTGCCGCACGGCCTGCCCTACTGGGGCGGCCTGCTGTATCTGTCGCTGTTCGGTTCGGTGATTGCATTCGCCGCCTATTTCACCCTGATCCACCGCATCGGCTCGCACAAAGCCGTGTATATCGGCGTGGTGACGCCGGTGATTTCGGTGCTGCTGTCCATCCAGCTCGAACACTACCGTCCCGGCCCGCTCGAATGGCTGGGCATGATTTTGTGCATTTCCAGCGTCGCCTGGGCGCTGCAATCCGATAGCCCTTCTCCCTCCACCAGCACGGACTAAACTATGAGCACTAGCAATCTGCACATCCGCCCGGCCACGCCGGCCGACGTTGTAGCCATCTTCGGCATGATTTACGAACTGGCCGTGTTCGAAAAACTCGAACACATGGTAGTGGCTACCCCGGACCTGCTGCATAACAGCCTGTTCTGCGACCGCCCCGTGTGCGAAGCCATCGTCGGCGAAGTGGATGGCGAGGTGGTGACTTTTGCCCTGTTCTTCCATAATTTCTCCACCTTCCTGTGCAAGAAAGGCCTGTATCTGGAAGATCTGTACGTCAAACAGGCAAGCCGCGGCCGCGGCTACGGCAAGCAGATGCTGGTGGCGCTGGCCAAGCTGGCGGTGGAACGCGATTGCGGCCGCTTCGAGTGGTCGGTGCTGGACTGGAATACCAACGCCATCAATCTGTATCAGGGCATGGGCGCCGAACTGCTGCCCGAATGGCGCATCTGCCGCGTTACGGGCAATGCACTCAACCATATGTCCGCTGGCACTTGATACGCCGCAAAGTGCGGCGGCAGTGAGCTTGCAGAATACCGGTTGAAGCCCGCGCCGGAGACTGTCATGCTAACCTTGCCGCCTTTTGCCATCACACTTTATAAAGCCTATCTGCGCGCACGGTTGCAGCGCTGCAACCGCGCGCTGGCGATTATTGCCGCCCAGCGTGAAAACGACTTTCAGGCCGAGCGGCTATTGCACCGTGAAGTGGTGCAAGTGCGTTCCCGCCTGCGCTCGCTCTAGCCCCGGCAGACGCCATCAGGTGCCCGTCCGCAGCAGCGGCGCTTTCAGCGTCTGGCTCAGGGTTTCGTAGGCTTCAGCGAGATGGGCCTGTACTTCGCGGCTCGCCTTGCGGCTCTGGGCCGCGCGTAACGCGCGCTGCAACTGCAAGGCATGCTGGCGCTGCAGGCTGCGCGCATCAGCCAGCGTCGGCGTAGGGTTGCGCAGCAGGCTGGCACACAGCCGCTTCAGATGCTCGCGCTGCAGATTGCGCCGCGCCGCCGTGATCTCCCTGCCGCTTTGCAGCTCGCTCCAGATGCTGGACTGCAGGCTGCCATACAGCTCATCCAGACTCAGTGCCTGCCGCTTGTCGTCCAGTTTTTCCAGCGAATCGATCAGGCGCGTAGCCACCGCATCGGACATCAGCTGGTCCAGTGCCGCCGTCTGCAACGCCAGCACACGCGCCGCTATCGACACATCGGGCCGCGCCGTCAGCTCGAACGCTTCCGGCGTCAGCCGGCTCACCAGCTGGGGCGAAAAATGCAGGCTGTCCGCTTTGAACAGGCTGCCCGTAATCATCTGCAGAGCAGCGCGCTGGCGTGCCAGCGGCACGGGCGTGAATGCAGCACGGCCAGTACCGGCATGGTCGTGCACATAGCTCACGCCACCGATGTACTTCACCGCCAGCGGCAAGGTGCGCGCATACTGCTGATAGCCGTTCTCGAAACTGCGGCGCAGACTGTCGTAGCTCTCGCCCGGCTTCAGCGTGCGGTGTTCGAGCCGGTCCCACAGCTCGCGCGACATGGCCAGCCGGCGCTGCACATAGGCCAGCGGATCGCTGCCCAGATCGTAGGAGTTCACATCGGGATCGGTATTGAAGCCGCCAGCCTCCAGATCGGAACCGAAGGCCAGCTCGGGCTCACCGGAGCGGGCAGCGATGCGGGCCAGTTCTTCTTTCTCCTGCGCGGCGTCGATAGGCTTGTAGGCATATTCGATCGCCCAGTAATCGTAAGGTCCCAGCGCCGACGGCACATACTCGCCCTGCGGCTCGCCCTTGATAGCCAGATTGAACGGCGTGTAGTCCATCACGGAGCCGGCCATGCCATGCTTCTGGGTGAACTCCGGGTCCTGCAGCTGCTGCAGACTATACACGGTGGAAGCGCGGAAGTTGTGGCGCAAGCCCAGCGTGTGGCCGATCTCGTGCATCACCACGGCGCGCACATAGGCCTGTGCCAGCGCCTCCGCCTGCGGTCCGGCCATATCCGTCTCGCCGCGTGCCGACAGCAGGCCCATGGCGAACTCCAGCTCGGTGGTCACACCATCCTGATACTGACAGCGATCCTCCGGCGCAGCCAGCGCATCGCTGGCAATCTGGCGCCGCGCACCACGGGCAAAGACATCCGACACAGCGACATCGGCATCGAGGATCTCGCCGCTGCGGGGATCGACCTGCCGCGGGCCTAGCGAAAAAGCCACGTCGTTACCGAAGAACCAGCGCACCGACGCATGGCGCACGTCCATGGTATCGAAGCGGTCCGTTTCGCTCTGCTGCTTCACCACGATGGCATCCTTGAAGCCTATGCGCTCGAAAGCGGCATTCCATGCCAGTACGCCCTGACGCACGGCTTCACGGTATTTATGCGGCACATTCGCATCGATCCAGTAGACGATGGGCTGCTTGGGCGCCGACAGCGGCAGCGCCGGATCGAGCTTCTCCAGCCGCCAGCGCTCCACCAGATGCACGGCGGTGGTCGGCGTGATGTCATCGGAAAAATCATGCGAGGTACGGACGAAATGGCCGATACGCTCGTCCGCCGGGCGGCCCGCCATAGGCTGGGCCGGCAGCGGCATGAAGCTGTAATAGAAACCGAGGAACAGGCTGCGCGCGTCGGGCAGCGTGGTAGGTGGCGCGTAGCCGCTGGCCTGCGCCGCCGCCGGCGTGGCCGGGGCAGCGGGCAGACGCGGCACAAAATAGTGTGCCTGCACTTGCAGGCCCGTCATAGTGTCGTCTGAACGCAGGCTCTGGAAGCTGCTGTTGCGTGCATCTGCCGAGTATGGCAGGCGGAACGCCGTTTCCAGCCGGGTACCGTAGGAAGCCATATCACCGAATAGCAGCGTACTGGCGTCGATCAGGATGGCGCCATTCTGCGGATGCGGGCCGCTAAGCACCGGCGCTATCGCCAGCAGGCTATCGGAATAAGCCTGCGCCACCGCCAGTGCCTGCGGCGTGCCGGCTTTGGCGCCATAACTCGTATTCTTGGCAATCAGCTGCACCAGCGGACCCACGCGATGGAATACCACCACCTGACTCATCCCCATCTGACCGCCGTAGATGCCCCGTTCGCCTATGCCGTTAGGCGTATTCACCGTCATGAACAGAGGGCGGTCGAACTGCTCGGGGCGCAGCTCCATCCAGACCTTTTCCTCTTTCTGATACAGGCCGAGGAAACCGGCAACATGCGCCGCACCACGCACTACTTCGGCAAACGGACGTGCGCCGGGCGGAGTCTGCAGCGCGGCCAAAGCAGCGGCCGGGGCAGCGGGCGCGGCGGCAGGTGCAGTCTGGCCTTCCGGCGTATGCGGTGCTGGCTGGGGATGGACCGGCTCCTGCGCCAGTGCGCTGGCACCCAGCGTCAACAGAATGGCGGCGCGGAGGGAATTCACGACTAACATGGGCTTCCTGATACGTTAAAAAACAAGCATCGCATACTGTAACCGATCGCCCGTTCTATTCCGTAAAATTTGCCGAGGCTATCCTCTAAATTTGAGGTGTACGCAACATCCCGCGCTGCACCACGCCGCAGCAGGGGTTATGCCCGATGGCATAGGACAGGTCGGCCGGACGGGCGATACGCCACAGAGCGAAATCGGCCTGCTTGCCCACTTCCAGCGTACCGATGCTGTCGGCCCGCCCCAGTGCGCGGGCGGCGTGGCGCGTGCAACCGGCCAGCGCTTCCAGCGGCGTCAGACGCCACAAGGTGCAGACCATATTCATCGCCAGCAGCAAAGAGGTCATGGGCGAGGTGCCGGGGTTGCAGTCGGTTGCAACAGCCATGGCCACACCGGCGGCGCGCAGTTCTGCTACCGGCGGCGGCCGGGTATCGCGCAGGAAGTAGTAGGCGCCGGGCAGCAGCACCGCTACCGTACCGGCAGCGGCCATGGCGGCAATACCACTGGCGCTCAGGTGTTCCAGATGATCGGCCGACAGGCCCTGATAGCGCGCGACTAATGCAGCGCCGGCCTGATCGGACAGCTGCTCGGCATGCAGCTTGACGGGCAGGCCCAGTGCGCGGGCAGCAGCAAACACGCGCTCGGTCTGGGTTGGGGTGAAACCGATGCGCTCGCAGAAGGCATCCACCGCGTCGATCAGCCCTTGTTCCGCCAGCGGCGCCATCATGGCGCACACGGCATCCACGTAATCATCGGCACGGCCGGCAAACTCGGGCGGCACGGCATGGGCGCCGAGGAAGGTAGTCGCTACATCGACCGGCAGCTCGCGCCCGATGCGGCGCGCCACGCGCAGCATGGCCGCTTCCGATTCCAGCGTCAGGCCGTAGCCGGACTTGATTTCCAGCGTGGTCACCCCTTCTGCCAGCAGGCTGCGCAGACGCGGCAGGCTGGCCTGCAGTAGTTCGTCCTCGCTCGCTGCGCGGGTGGCGCGCACGGTGGACATGATGCCGCCACCGGCACGGGCGATATCTTCATAGCTAGCGCCGTTCAGCCGCGCCTCGAATTCGTCGCTGCGGTTGCCGGCGTGGACGATGTGGGTATGGCAGTCGATCAGACCAGGCGTGAGCCAGCAGCCGGCGCCGTCGTGCACGCTGGCCGCCCGCGTTGCGGCCGGCAGCTGGTCCATCCGGCCCAGCCACGCAATCCTGCCATCCTTGACGGCGATGGCGCCATCGCGTACTTCGCCATAGCCATCGACCATGGTAGCCAGATGCACATTGGTAAACAACACATCCCACATCTTGGCAGCTTCCTAGTGATTGATAATATCGACGACAAACACCGTCGCCTGCGCCGCGTCCATGCTCCACTCCTGCCCGTCGTCCAGCACCAGCAGGTCATAGCGCACCATGGCAATGCGTTCGCGCTCGCTGCTCAGCGTCAGCCCTTCGCCGTCGGCGAGGAACAGCAGCGTGGTCGCCGCGCGGCGCTTGAGCGGCTCGCTGCCGCGCACCACCTGTAGTTGCAGCCGGTGACGGCAAACGCCGCGCCGCGTCATGACGTTGAAATCCGTGGTAGTACCGCCCGCCATCGTGGCGTGCACCGCCGCTTCGCCGTCGAACTCGATGACCGGTTCGCTGGGGCTGAGCACAAAGCGCTGGTCGCCAAAATCGAGCAGCACGCCATCGCCATCGACCAGTGCCAGCGTACGGTCTATGCCGGCGAAGACGGAAAACGGACCGCTTGCGGATATCGTCGCGAGGCTGATGCGCCAGTCGAACGTATCGAAACCGGCAGCGGCTGGCGAAACCAGCATTTCGGTGGTGCTGCCGCCGCCATTTTTCCATGGCATGGGACGCAGGCTGGCATACTGGATAAGCTGGCTCATCGTAACTCCCGCAGTTCAGTCAAAGTCTGTTTGAAGCGTGCCGCAATCTCCTGCTGCGCCACGTGCTGGCCACGCTGCACCAGCCAGCGGCCGCCGACCATCACATCGCGCACCAGATTGTCGTTGCCGCTGAAGATAAAGCTGCCCAGCACTTCATCGAGCGCCAGCGCGTGCAGATTCGGATGATCCTCGTCCGCCACCACCAGATCGGCGCGACGCCCTACTTCCAGCGCACCCACGGGGCGGCCACTGGCCTGAGCACCGCCCTGCAGGGCACGCTGCCAGAGGAAATCGCCGACATTGCGTTCGCTGTCCGATACTGCAATATTACGCCGCTGCTGCTGCAAACGCTGGCCATATTCGAGCCAGCGCAGTTCTTCCACTGCGCTTTGCGAAATATGCGAATCGCTGCCCACGCCGAAGCGCCCGCCCAGCGACAGGAATTGCTCGAGCGGGAACAGGCCATCGCCCAGATTGGCTTCCGTGGTCGGGCACAGGCCCGCCACGGCTCCGCTGCGCGCCATGCTCTGCACTTCATCCGGCAGCAGATGGGTGGCATGGATCAGGCACCAGCGCTGATCCACCGCCACCTGATCGTACAGATGCTGCACAGGGCGGCGGCCACACCAGTCCAGCGCCTGCTGCACTTCGGCCATCTGCTCGGCAATGTGGATGTGGACGGGACGGCTGGCAGGCAAGGCCGCCAGCACGGCATTGATCTGCTGCGCCGTAGCGGCGCGCAGCGAATGGGGCGCCACGCCCACTTCGGTCTGGGCGTCGCGCAGTGGTTCCAGCGCTTCGATCATGCGCAATACATCGGCGGCATCGGTACGGAAACGCTGCTGTTCGGCCTTCAATGGCTGTTCGCCAAAGCCGGAATAGCTGTACAGCACCGGCAGCATGGTCATCCCTATGCCGGCCAGCCGCGCAGCGGCAATCACGCGCTGCGCCGTTTCGGCCGGCTGCGCATACATGCTGCCATCGGGCGCACGCTGCACGTAATGAAATTCGCACAGCGAGGTGTAACCATGGCACAGACATTCGACGAACAGCTGGGCTGCGATGGCTTCCATCTGCTCGGGCGTGATGTTGCGGGCAAAACGGTACATCAGTTCGCGCCACGTCCAGAAGCTGTCGCGCCCCGCACCCGCTTTTTCCGTGCGTCCGCCCAGCGCCCGCTGGAAGCTGTGCGAATGCAGGTTGATCATGCCCGGCAGGACATAGCGTACTTCTGGCACATATTCGGCGGCCACCGCATCGGGCGTAAGCGCCGTGATGGTGCCGGCGGCATCCCATTCGATCAGCACATCGTTGCGCCAGCCCTGCGGCAGCAGCGCGTGACGCGCCAGCAGCTGATTCTGCCGGCTCATGCCCGGCTCCAGTCGGCGGCGGCCTGCAGCATGGCGCGCAGCACGCCCTGCACCTGCGCGGCCAGATCGGCACGGTAGCCATACGGCGCCTGCTCGTCCATATAGGTGGACTGGCACATTTCCAGCTGGATGGCATGCACATTCGACGCCGGACGGCCATAGTGGCGCGTGATGTGACCACCCTTGAAACGGCCGTTGACGGCGATGCTGTAGTGCTCCTGCGCCAGCGCCTGTGCCACCACGGCGTCGGACAGGCCCTGAGCGCAGCTCTTGCCATCGGCCGTGCCGAAATTCAGGTCCGGCAGTTTGCCTTCGAAGAAACGCGGCACGATGGAGGCGATGGAATGCGCATCCCACAGCACCACGCGGCCATGCAGGGCCAGCAGGCGATCGAGTTCGCTGCGCAGCCGGGCATGATACGGCTGCCAGTAGGCAGCCAGACGGCGCTGTACTTCCGCCTGATCGGGCAGGCAGCCGTCGCGGTACAGCGCTTCTCGGTGGAAGGTATCGACGGGGCACAGGCCTGTGGTGTCCTGCCCAGGATACAGATTGCTGTCTTCCGGTGGCCGGTTCAGATCTATCACATAGCGCGACCAGCGCGCCGACAGGGTGGATGCGCCCATCTCGCCGAGAAATTCGTAGAGCCGCACCAGATGCCAGTCGGTGTCCTGCCGGTCGGCTCCGGCCGGCGTCATCTGCGCCGCGATCTCGTCGGGGATATCGGTACCCACATGCGGCATGGACACCAGCAAGGGTAGGCTGCCTGCATTGAAACGGAAGTCCATGCCCCTCCCCCTGTTAATGGCCCAGCGCTGCGAACAGCGCCTGGCACGAAGCGCTCAGATCACCGCGCAGCACCATGCCTTTGGCCGCTTCGATATCGGGCGCGAAGAAACGGTCGGCATCGTAGAACGGTACGCGGCTACGCAGCTGCGCATGCACGTGTTCCAGCTGCGGCGAGGTTTTCAGCGGACGGTGGAAGTCTATGCCCTGTGCACCGGCCAGCAGTTCGATGCCGAGGATAACGGCGGTATTGTGCGCCATGTCGTCCAGACGGCGCGCCGCGTAAGTCGCCATGCTGACGTGGTCTTCCTGATTGGCCGAGGTAGGAATGGTATCCACGCTGCCCGGATGCGCCATAGCCTTGTTTTCCGAGGCCAGTGCAGCGGCCGTCACGTGGGCGATCATGAAGCCCGAATTCACGCCCGGTTCGCGCACCAGGAATGGCGGCAGGCCGGACAGGGTAGCGTCGATCAGCAGCGCAATGCGGCGCTCCGAGATGCTGCCGATTTCAGCGATGGCCAGCGCCAGCGTATCGGCTGCAAACGCCACCGGCTCGGCATGGAAGTTACCGCCCGAAACCACCACCGATAGTTCGCCGTCCTTGAACAGCAGCGGATTGTCGGTCACGGCATTGGCCTCGATCAGCAGCGTGCGCGAGGCATTGGCGATGATGTCGTGGCAGGCGCCCATGACTTGCGGCTGGCAACGCAGGCAATACGGGTCCTGCACGCGCTCGTCGCCCACCAGATGGGAGGCACGGATGGCGCTATTGCTGACCAGTTCGCGGTAGATGGCAGCTGCGGCAATCTGCCCCGGCTGGCCGCGCACTGCGTGCACGCGGGCGTCGAACGGCGCATCGGAACCCTTGGCCGCGTCCAGCGACAGCGCGCCCGTCACCATGCCCGCTTCCAGCAGGCGCTCGGCCATGAACAGGCCGTGCAGCGCCAGCGCCGTCGATACCTGGGTGCCGTTGATCAGGGCCAGACCTTCTTTGGCAGCCAGCACCACCGGCGCAATGTTCGCCGCTTTGAGCGCATCGGCGGCCTGCATCAGCTGGCCGTTGACGCGCACCTCGCCCACGCCCAGCATGGCCAGCGTCATGTGCGACAGCGGCGCCAGATCGCCCGAGGCGCCAACCGAACCTTTGGCCGGAATGGCCGGCATGATGCCGGCGTTGTACAGCGCAATCAGGGTATCGATAATCAGCGGGCGCACGCCGGAGTAACCGCGCGCCAGACTGCCGATTTTCATCAGCATGATCAGGCGGCAGACGGCGTCCGACATCAGCTCGCCCGTGCCGACCGAGTGCGACAGGATCAGGTTGCGCTGCAGCTGTTCCAGCTTATCGTCCGGAATGCGGGTTTTGGCCAGCAGACCGAAGCCGGTGTTGATGCCGTAGGCCGCATCGCCTTTGGCGACGATGGCCTGCACGGCTGCAGCCGAGGCTGCGATGACAGGATAGGCTGCTGCCGCCAGCGACAGCGGTCCGGCAGCACGCCAGACGGCGCGCAGTTCGGCTAGCGTCAGAGCGCCCGGGTTCAGAGTGAGTGCAGTTACAGTGTGAGTCATATGTGGTATCCGGTTCGGTTCTTAAGGAATCATCGGCAGGTTCAGGCCATTGCGCTTGGCGCAGGCGATCGCCGTTTCGTAGCCAGCGTCGGCATGGCGCATAACGCCCGTGCCGCTATCGTTGACCAGCACGCGGGCCAGCCGCTTGGCAGCAGCCTCGGTACCATCGGCCACGATCACCACGCCGGAGTGCTGCGAGTAGCCCATGCCTACGCCGCCGCCATGGTGCAGCGACACCCAGGTGGCGCCACCGGCGGTATTGAGCAGCGCGTTCAGCAGCGGCCAGTCCGACACGGCGTCCGTGCCATCCTTCATGCTTTCGGTTTCGCGGTTAGGGCTGGCCACGGAACCCGTATCGAGGTGGTCGCGGCCGATCACCACGGGCGCTTTCAGTTCGCCCTTGCGCACCATTTCGTTAAACGCCAGACCGGCAATATGGCGCTCGCCCAGACCCAGCCAGCAGATACGCGCCGGCAGCCCCTGGAAGGCAATGCGCTCGCGCGCCATGTCCAGCCAGCGGTGCACCTGCGCATGGTGCGGGAACAGCTCCTTGATTTTGGCGTCGGTCTTGTAGATATCTTCCGGATCGCCCGACAGCGCCACCCAGCGGAACGGGCCACGGCCTTCGCAGAACTGCGGGCGGATATAGGCAGGTACGAAGCCGGGGAAGTCGAAGGCGTTCTGCACACCCTGATCGTATGCGACCTGACGGATGTTGTTGCCGTAATCGACTACCTTGGCACCGAGCGACTGGAAGTCCAGCATGGCCTGCACGTGCACGGCGCAGGAAGCGGCGGCGGCGGCTTTCAGTTCGGCGTGGCGGCTGGCATCCTGCTGCGCAGCCTTCCACTGCGCCACCGTCCAGCCCTGCGGCAGATAGCCGTTGATCAGATCGTGGGCCGAGGTCTGGTCGGTCACCACATCCGGCACCAGTCCCTGCGCGCGGGCGCGGCGCACCAGTTCCGGCAGCACATCGGCGGCATTGCCCAGCAGGCCGATGGAGATGGCATCGCCGTTGGCCTTGTGCTGGCGTACCAGTTCCAGCGCCTCGTCGATGCTGGCGGCCTGCTTGTCCAGATAGCGCGTGCGCAGACGGAAATCGATGCTGCTCTGCTGGCACTCGATATTGAGCGACACGGCGCCGGCCATGGTGGCGGCCAGCGGCTGCGCGCCGCCCATGCCGCCCAGACCGGCGGTGAGTACCCAGCGGCCTTTCAGGTCGCCGCCAAAATGCTGGCGCCCCGCTTCGGCAAAGGTTTCGAAGGTGCCCTGCACGATGCCCTGGGTGCCGATGTAGATCCAGCTGCCGGCCGTCATCTGGCCGTACATGAACAGGCCCTTGCGATCGAGTTCGTTGAAGTGCTCCCAGTTGGCCCACTTCGGCACCAGATTGGAATTGGCGATCAGTACGCGCGGCGCATCTTCATGGGTCTGGAACACGCCCACCGGCTTGCCCGACTGGATCAGCAGGGTCTGGTTATCTTCCAGTTCGCGCAGCGAGGCCAGAATCTGGTCGTAGCAGGCCCAGTTGCGGGCCGCGCGGCCGATGCCGCCATACACCACCAGATGTTGAGGATTTTCCGCCACTTCCGCATCGAGATTATTCTGGATCATGCGGTAGGCCGCCTCGGCGCCCCAGTTCTTGCAGGTGCGCTCGGCACCGCGCGGGGCGCGGATTTCACGGCTGGCGTCGAAACGGGGATCGCTGTCTAAATGACTGGTCATGCTGGCTCCTGATCGGGTGAGTGGGGGCTGGCAGCCGCCGCCCCTGAGCCATGCATAAAAAACAGGCAGGCAGGGGCGAGCACCTCCAGCGCTTGATCACAGCATAAGTTGTATATACAACCAAGTCAACCGATTTTTGCCGGCGGTGGCAGCAGCCTTACTGGCGCTTGTACACGCGCTTGCCGCCCATCCAGGTCTGCAGTACCTGCGTCTTGCCTATCTGCTCAGGCGGCAGCTTGAACAGGTCGCGGTCGATCAGGATGAAATCCGCCCATTTGCCGGCTTCCAGCGAGCCGATCACGTTTTCCTGCCGGGCCGCATAGGCAGCATCGAGCGTGAAGCAGCGCAGCGCTTCGGTCAGCGTCATGGCCTGATTTTTATACCAGCCACCAGCCGGCTGGCCGGCATTGTTCTGCCGCGTCACAGCCGCATGCAGCCCCTCGAAGGGATTGGGCGACTCGACCGGGAAATCGGAACCGCAGGCGATGCGCGAACCCTGATCGAGGAAGGTGCGCCACGCATAGGCACCCTTGATGCGCTCGGAACCCACGCGCTGCTCTGCCATGTTCTGGTCCGAGGTAGCATGGGTAGGCTGCATGGACGGAATTACGCCCAGCGTCTTGAAGCGGGGGATATCGTCCAGCGTCACCACCTGCGCATGTTCGATGCGGTGGCGCAGCTCCGCCCCGTTATATTTAGGGATCAGCTGGGCATAGGCGTCGAGGATCTGGCGGTTGCCGGCATCGCCAATCGCGTGCACATTCACCTGATAGCCGGCCTTCATGGCCTTGCCCATCTTGGCCAGCATTTCGGCCTGCGGATAGAACAGCAGACCCTTGGTCGATGGCATATCCGAATACGGCGCCAGCAGGGCCGCACCACGGCTACCGAGCGCACCATCCGAATACAGTTTGACGGCAGCCAGCGCATACACGTCGTTACCGTAGGAACGCAGCGGGCCATCCTTGGCCAGTTCGTCGAAGTCGGCGCCGGTATCGCCTATCATGGCGTAGACACGGGTAGTTAGCTTGCCATGGTCGGCATAGTCGCGGTACAGATCATCCTGCGCCACCTTGATGCCGGCATCGTGCACGCTGGTCAGGCCCATTTTTGCCAGTATCGCCAGCGCGTTATCGAGCATGCTGCGCGCTTCGGCCGGCGTCGCCAGCGGCACCACTTTCTCCACCAGCTCCATGGCAGCATCGACCAGCACGCCGGTAGGACGTCCGGCCGCATCGCGTTCTATCTTGCCGCCTTTCGGGTCCGGCGTATCGCGGCCCACACCGGCCATTTCCAGCGCCTTGGTATTGACCCAGATGGCATGACCATCGACGCGGTGCAGCAGCACGGGCCGGTCATTGACCTGGGCATCGAGTTCGGCCGCCGTGGGGAAGCGCCCCAGCTTCCAGTTTTCCTGATTCCAGCCCCGCCCTATCACCCATGCCTTGCGCGGATGGGCGCGGGCAAACTCGGCAACCGTGCGCACCGCGCCGCCCACGGAGGTGGCATTGAACAGTTCCACGCCGGAGGCGATCTCGCCCAGCTCGAACACATGGCCGTGGGCGTCGATCAGCCCCGGCAGCATGGTTTTACCCTGCGCGTCGATGTGTTCCGCCTTGGGCAGACGCGCCGCTGTATCCTTTTCGCTACCTACCGCCACAATCTTGCCCAGATCATCGAAGGCCAGCGAAGTGAAGCGCAGCAGCGTGCCATCGGCTGTCAGCGTGTAGCCGTTGGCGTGATCGATAATCGTGTCGGCCTGCGCCAGCGGCGCAAGCGCGCCCAGTCCAGCAACGAGCAGCGTGGTAATCCAAGCCTGACGAACGGCACCAGCCATGGGGGCTGGCGTGAAAAAGGTAGTGCGCATCGATACTCTCCATTCCGGAACCTAGTACCAGAGTGTAGCGAAGTTTAGGCCGGGGTCAATCAAACTCTGGTTACAATGTCGGATTCGCCGCTCTCTCACCACAACCCGTGTCCAGCCGATTACTCTATTTACGTCTGCTCCAGCAGTTCCGCCCCTATCTGTGGATTGCTGGCGTAACCTTGATCGCCGTCGCCTTGGCTGCCGCCGCCGACGTCATGCTGATCCGCCAGCTGCAGAACGTGGTCGATGCGCTGGCCCCTAACCACAGCCTGATGGCGGCCCGCCCTGCCAGCGGCCTGCTGGCCGAAATGCAGGAGTGGCTGGGCCGTTTGCTGCCGCAGAATCCCGCCCACGCCAGCCTGTGGGCCATACCCGCCGTGATACTGGCACTGGCCATCATGCGCATGATATCGAGCTTTGCCGCCGAATACGGCGCCGCATGGCTGAGTAGCCGGGTGCAGGCCAATCTGCGTGAGGTCATGTTCGCCCGCATCATGCGCCTGCCTAACGGCTATTTCGACCAGTCGTCCACCGGCACCACCCTGTCGCGCGTGGCCTTCGATGCGGCGCAGGTGGCGCAAGCCGTGATCACCGTGTTCAACGTGGCCATGCGCGACAGCGTAGCCACCATAGGCTATCTCACCACGCTATTCATCATCGACTGGCAGTTAGCCCTGTTCTGTCTGGGCCTGCTGCCGCTGGTGGCGGCCATCGTCACCTTTGCCGGCCGCCGCATGCGCCACCTGAGCAAGAGCGCGCAAGCCGCCATGGGCGAGCTGACCAATGTGCTGGACGAAAGCATCAGCGGCCAGCGCGTGGTCAAAATCTTCGGCGGCCAGCACTACGAACAGCAACGCTTCGACAGCGTGGTCAAGCTGAACCGCCAGCTGGCCGTCAAGCATGCCGCCACCTCGGCGCTCAACTCCGGCATCATCATGCTGCTGATCGGGATTACCCTGTCCTCGGTGATCTACTTTGCCCTGCTGCGCGCGCAGGCTGGCGCCCTCTCCCCTGGCGCCTTCGTGGCCTTCATGTCCTCGCTGATGGCAATGCAGTCGCCGATCAAGAACCTGACCAAGATTAACGAGCCTATGCAGCGCGGCATGGCGGCGGCCGAATCCGTGTTCGGCCTGATCGACACGGAAGCGGAAGCCGATACCGGCACGCGCCAGATCGAACGGGCTAGCGGCCACCTGCAGCTGGAGCAGGTCAGCTTCCGCTACAGCAGCGACGCCGACGCCAGACCTGCCCTCGACGGCGTCTCGCTCGATATCGCTGCCGGTGAAACGGTGGCACTGGTGGGCAGTTCGGGCAGCGGCAAGACCACGCTGGCCGGCCTGCTGCCGCGCTTCTACGATGTCAGCGGCGGCTGCATCCGCCTCGACGGCGTCGATCTGCGCGATTACCGTCTGGCTTCGCTGCGCAGCCAGATTGCGCTGGTCAGTCAGGATGTGGTGCTGTTCAACGATACGCTGGCGGCCAATATTGCCTATGGCGACCCGCAGCCTTCGCAGCAGCGCATCGAAGCGGCAGCGCGCGCCGCCCATGCGCACGAATTCATCGCCCGCCAGCCCGAGGGCTATCAAACTTCAGTGGGGGAAAACGGCCTGCGCCTGTCCGGCGGCCAGCGCCAGCGGCTGGCGATCGCACGGGCGCTGTACAAGAACGCACCGATACTGATCCTCGACGAGGCCACCAGCGCGCTGGATACGGAATCGGAACGTCTGGTGCAGGCGGCGCTGGAAGTGCTGATGCAAGGCCGTACCACGGTGGTGATTGCGCACCGTCTGTCCACCATCGAAAATGCCGACCGCATCGTGGTACTGGACGGTGGCCGCATTGCCGAAGTGGGCAGCCACGCCGAACTGCTGGGCCATAACGGCATCTATGCGCGACTGTACCAGACCCAGAAAAGCGTTCAGGCAGCGTCGTGAAAAATAATCCCTAGCGTGTGCCGGCGGCCGCTGCGCAGCCGGCTCACGCCGTGACGCATATGCACGCGGTACACGCCCCGCCCACCCTGCGCGGGGCGCTGATCGACGGGGAAAATCACCAGATCGCCACGCTGCCACGGCACCACTTCCACCCGCGACTGCAGGCGCGGACGCTGTTCTGTCAGCACCAGTTCGCCTCCGGTGAAATCGCGTCCCGGCTCGCTCAGCAAAATGGCCGCCTGCAGCGGAAACACCTGCTCGCCATACAGATCCTGATGCAGGCAGTTGTAATCCCCGGACTGATACTGCAGCAGCAAAGGCGTAGGACGCTGCTGGCCCGCCGCATGGCAGCGCGCCAGAAATTCCGTGTGCTCGGCAGGGAACCGGCTGGCCACGCCCAGCAGTTCATGCCAGCGGTTGGCGATCTGGGCCAGCGGGCCATACAGCGACTGGCGCAGCGCCACCACCATGGACGGCAGCGGATAGCGGAAATACTGGTACTCGCCGCTGCCAAAGCCATGCTGCGCCATCACCACGCGGCTGCGGAACAGCTCCGGCTGGGCGTATTGCGCCGCCATGGCGCTGCACTCCTCGGCCGTCAGCATGCCGGGCACGGTGGCATAGCCATGGCTGAGCAACTCCGCCTCGATGGCCTGCCAGTCCAGCCCCGCCACGTGCACGGCAATGCCGGCCGCAGCGCCCACAGCACGACGGGCCTGATGCTGCGCCGGGTTCTGTGCTTGCGCCGCATCGGCCGCCACGCTCAGCGGCGCTACCTTGCGCGACGCACGCGGCGCGGCACCGGCAGCAAAATCGAGTTCACCGTTTTTCACTGCTGTGCCTCCCGTTCCAGTAACTGGGCTTTGCGTTCCACTCCCCAGCGATAGCCGGAAATGCTGCCATCATTGCGCACCACGCGATGGCAGGGGATCGCCACCGCCAGCGCATTGGCGGCACAGGCACTGGCCACCGCGCGCGCGCCGCGCGGCAGGCCCACGCGCTGCGCCAGTTCGGCGTAGCTGACGGTCTGACCCGCCGGAATTTCGCGCAGCACCTGCCAGACACGCTGCTGGAAGGCTGTGCCGCGCACATCGAGCGGCAGGTCCAGCCCCAGCGAAGGCTGCTCCACCATCCCCACCACGCGCGCCACCACCTGTTCGTAATCGGCGTCGGCACCCAGCAGTTCGGCAGCAGGAAAGCGGTCCTGCAGATCGCGCAGCAGGAAGGCCGGATCATCGTCGATCAGGATGGCGCAGATGCCCTGCTCCGTGCTGGCCACCAGTATCGCGCCCAGCGAGCACTGGGCGATGGCAAAGCGGATCTGGCTGCCGCGGCCACCGGCACGGTAGGCGCCCGGCGTCATGCCCAGCACACCCGGCGACTGGGCATAAAAGCGGCCACTGGAATTGTAGCCGGCGGCGTACATGGCGTCCGTCACGCTGGCTGCGGCGCCCAGTTCCTGCTGCACCCGCCGTGCGCGCTGGGCGCTGGCATAGGCTTTGGGCGTAATGCCGGTAACAGCCTTGAAGATGCGGTGGAAGTGGAAACGCGACAGGCCCACGGCGGCGGCCAGCGCATCGAGCTCGGGCGGAGTTTCCGCCTGTTCGATGAGGCGGCAGGCCTGCGCCACCAGCGCGGCCTGCCGTTCGGCCAGCGGCGGCTGATCCGGTTTGCAGCGCAAGCAGGGGCGGAAACCGGCCGCTTCTGCGTCCGCGCGGCTGGCGTGGAAGGCCACGTTCTGACGCAGCGCGGGACGGGCGCCGCACGAGGGCCGGCAGTACACGCCCGTGCTGCGCACCGAATACCAGAAGATGCCGTCGGCCGCGCCATCGCGCTGCTGCACGGCGGCCCAGCGCTGCGCCTCGCTCTGGTAGGCGGCGGCCGGGTCGGACTGTGTGCTGTGCTTTGCTGTCTTGCCCATCTTGGACTCCTGCTTCGGATAAGGTAGGTCACCAGCTTATCCGGCGCCGCGCAGCGTCGCACTCCGGCGCTTGCTTTTGAATTGTACGCCGCTATGAGAAAAATTCACAAAGATGCTCAACTGGCAAGCAGCCAATGCTAGAATGAAACGCAGCGCGCCAGTCCGGCGCCCCTCGGAGAAGCCGTTTGGAAGCCGTAGCACAGTCAGAAAATACCCCGATATTCCAGCGTATCAAGGACTATCTGCTTTCCCAGATCGCCAACGGCACCTGGAAAGAAGGCGATGTGATTCCGTCCGAGCAGGCGCTGGTCAAACAGTTCGGGGTATCGCGCATGACTGTCAACCGCGCCGTGCGCGAACTCACCGCCGAGCAGGTGCTCACGCGCCGTCAGGGCTCGGGCACCTACGTGGCGCAACAGAAGGTGCAGGCCACGCTGGTGGAAATCCGCTCCATCGCCGACGAAATCCGCGCGCGCGGCCACGCCCACCGCAGCAGCCTGCAGCAGCTGGAACGCGGCAAGGCCAGCGAACTGCTGGCCCGCCAGTTCGATCTGCCGGTCGGCCATCCATTGTTCCATTCGGTGATCGTGCATTTCGAGAATGGCGTGCCGATACAGGTGGAAGACCGCTGGGCCAACCCCAAGCTGGCGCCTGACTATATGGAACAGGACTACGCCAGCATCACGCCGAATGAATACCTGATGCGTGCTGCACCGCTGCAGGATGCCACCTACAGCATCGAAGCCCTGCCCGCCCCGCGCGACATTGCCGACATGCTGGCCATCGACACCCGCCAGCCCTGTCTGGTGCTGCGCCGCCAGACCCGCTCCAACGGCCAGGTAGCCTCACTCGCCACCATGTGGCATCCGGGCCACCGCTACCAGTTTGCCGGCAGCGTAGGCTACTAGCAGACCATGACGATGCGCCGCTCACCAGTCTGCTTTGTGCGCCGCATAGCTATCAGGCTTTCCCCTTTGTGCCGCCTGTGCAGCGGTCTGGCCTTCGGCCTGCTGCTGGCCGCCAGCGCCAGCGCCGGCGAAACCGTCGCCATCCAGCTCAAATGGCTGCACCAGTTCCAGTTCGCCGGCTACTATGCCGCACAGGATCAGGGCTATTACCGCGCAGCGGGGCTGGACGTGCGGCTGCTGGAAGCGAGGCCCGGACAGGACAGCCTGCAAACCGTGCTGCAGGGCGAAGCCCAGTACGGCATCGGCAATACCGCCCTGCTGGCAGCGCGCGCACGCGGACTGCCGGTGGTGGTGCTGGCGTCGCTCTACCAGCACTCGGCTGCGGCCCTGCTGGTGCGGCGCGATGCCGGCGGCAAAGCCAGCCTGGGGCCGAACAGCCGCATCATGCTGGCGCCGAACAATGAAGAACTGGCGCTATTCCTGCGCAAGCAGGGTGTGCCCACCGAATCGCTGCTGCCGGTAGCGCACAACTTCAGCTACGACGATCTGCTCGATGGCCGCGTCGATGCCATGTCCATCTACACCACGGAAGCGCCCTACATCCTCGAGCACAGCAGCCTGGGCTACCAGATCCTGACGCCGCGCGCGCAGGGCGACGACTTCTACGGCGACGTGCTGTACACCACCGAAAGCGAATTGCGCGACCACCCGCAACGCGCGGCAGCCGTGCGGGCCGCCACCCTGCGCGGCTGGGCTTACGCCATGCAGCATCCGGACGAAATGGTCGACCTGATCCGCGCCCGCTATCCGCAGCGCCACAGCCGCGAGCACCTGCTGTACGAAGCCCAGCACATCGTGCCGCTGCTGGCGCAGGACAGCACGGAACTCGGCTACAGCGATCCCGTGCGCTGGCAGGCCATCGCCAGCAGCTATATGGCGCAAGGCATGCTGCCGGAAGACTTCAAGCTCGATGGTTTCCTGTATCAGCCCGAGCAGCAGCAAGGCTGGCGCCGCTATCTGCCTACCCTGCTGCCGGCACTGGTGCTGCTGCTGATTGCCGGCCTGCTCTGGCGCCTGCGCCACCGCCTGCTGCCGCATGCCGCCCCCGCAGCCCGCGGCGCCGCGCCTGCCAGCAGTGACGCGCCGCCCGCTGCCGCCACCCCAGCCACGGCCGACAGCGCAGTGCACGCGCAAGCTGCCAGCCAGCGCACCCTGCAGGACGCCGCCGCCGGTGCCCTGCTGCTGCTCGATCCCGACGGCCAGCTCCGCGCCGCCAACCCGCGCGCCCAGCAGATACTGGCACAGGCCGCGCCGCCCGCAGGGCAGCTATGCTGGCCGGCCCTGCGTGCCGATGGCAGTTTTTACGACGCCGGCAACCACCCGCTGCAACTGGCACTGGCGACGGCTGCCCCCGTGACCGACGCCATCCTCGGCCTGCCCTGCCCGGACGGCAGCGTGCTATGGCTGCTGGCCGATATCGAGCCGGTAGCCGACGAGCGCCGCGCCGTCAGCGCGCTGGTGCTCAGCCTGCGCCCTGCCCCGGCAACAGCGCCGCGCACCAGCAGCGCGACGCAAAGCGCGGCACAGAATGCCCCCGCCGGCCACTAGACGGGAAAAATTTCAGCCCCTGCGACAATTTGCCGCACATTTTTAAAAAATGGGTTATTATTTCTGCCATCCTCGCCTGCCGATCTTGTTGCCATCCCCTCTAGCACATTGAATTCGCGCATTTGGTCCCCATGTGCTGCCCACCAGGCAACCCTGATGACCTTGCTGACTAGTGGCATAATCCCCAGGCGTTATTCATCCGACAGAACCTCGATTGAGGAAAATATGAGCGAAAATATCAAACACATTACCGATGCATCCTTCGAAGCCGACGTGCTCAAGTCCGACCGCCCTGTGCTGGTAGACTTCTGGGCTGAATGGTGCGGTCCATGCAAGAGCATCGCCCCGATCCTGGAAGAAGTGGCCAAGGAATACGACGGCAAGCTGACCATCGCCAAGCTGGACGTGGACTCCAACCAGGCTGTGCCAGCCAAGTTCGGCATCCGTGGCATTCCTACCCTGATTCTGTTCAAGAACGGTGTTGCCGCCGCCCAGAAAGTTGGCGCCATGGCAAAAGGTCAGCTGACCTCTTTCATCGACAGCAATATCTAAGTAGAATATCTGGCAGAGCCGCTGCGGCGGCCGCACGGACGACGTTGCGCCCGCAACGTCGCCTTCTGAATAACACCACGTCGTTCCCTCCCCTACCTTTACTTTCCCGTCACGGGACACTCAACACATATGCATTTATCTGAATTAAAGGCCTTACACGTCTCGGCGCTGCTCGAGATGGCCATCGGTCTTGATATCGACAACGCCGCCCGGCTGCGCAAACAGGAGCTGATGTTCGCTATCCTGAAAAAGCGCGCCAAGGCTGGTGAACAGATCTTCGGCGACGGCGCTCTGGAAGTGCTGCCCGACGGTTTCGGTTTCCTCCGTTCGCCCGACGCCAGCTATATGGCGTCGACCGACGACATCTATATTTCGCCTTCGCAAATCCGTCGTTTCAACCTGCACACCGGTGATTCGATCGAAGGTGAAGTACGTACCCCGAAAGACGGCGAACGCTATTTCGCCCTGGTCAAGGTGGACAAGGTCAATGGCGAATCGCCGGAAGCATCGAAACACCGCATATTGTTCGAGAATCTGACGCCGCTGCATCCGAACGAGCCGCTGCGTCTGGAACGTGACATCAACGGTACGGAAAACATCACCGGCCGTATCGTCGACCTGATTTCGCCTATCGGCAAAGGCCAGCGCGGCCTGCTGGTGGCATCGCCCAAATCCGGTAAGTCCGTGATGTTGCAGCACATCGCCCATGCGATTACTGCCAACCATCCGGATGTGACCCTGATCGTGCTGCTGATCGACGAACGTCCGGAAGAAGTGACGGAAATGCAACGCTCGGTGCGCGGCGAAGTGGTCGCCTCCACCTTCGACGAGCCGGCCACCCGCCACGTGCAGGTTGCCGAGATGGTGCTGGAAAAAGCCAAGCGCCTGGTCGAAATGAAAAAAGACGTGGTGATTCTGCTCGACTCCATCACCCGTCTGGCGCGTGCCTACAACACCGTGATCCCGGCTTCCGGCAAAGTGCTGACCGGCGGTGTGGATGCCAACGCGCTGCAACGTCCTAAGCGCTTCTTCGGTGCTGCACGTAATATCGAGGAAGGCGGTTCGCTGACCATTATCGCTACCGCGCTGATCGAAACCGGTTCGCGCATGGATGACGTGATCTACGAAGAATTCAAGGGTACCGGCAACATGGAGGTGCACCTGGAACGCCGTCTGGCCGAGAAACGCGTGTATCCGGCGATCAACCTGAACAAATCGGGCACCCGCCGCGAAGAACTGCTGATCAAGCCTGACCAGCTGCAGAAGATCTGGATACTGCGCAAGCTGCTGTACTCGATGGACGAGATCGAGGCGATGGAGTTCATCCTCGACAAGATGAAGGCCACCAAGAACAACGGTGAGTTCTTCGACATGATGAGGCGCGGCGGCTAAATCTCGTTAGCCCCCCCCATCCTGCCCGTCGGGCCCGGACCGCGCAAAGCGTGGCACGGGCCCGATTTTCTTGTATAATACGCGACCGTATTATTTTTTAAATCAGGCAAGTGAGCGGCAATCGGGTCAAGAAGCAGTAGCGACCGACGAAGTGCTGTTTGGCTACCTACTCAACCGAGAGCAATTATGAAACCAGAAGGCCACCCAGAGTACCGCGAAGTTGTGTTCCACGACCTGTCGTGCGATTTCAAATTCGTTACCCGTTCGACCATCCAGACCCGTGAAACCATCGAGCACGAAGGTAAACAATACCCGCTGATCAAGATCGAGGTTTCGGCTGAATCGCACCCGTTCTACACCGGTAAGCACAAGATCGTCGACACCGCTGGTCGCGTGGAAAAATTCCGTCAGAAGTTTGGTTCCGTTGGTTCCAAAACTGCCGTCGCAGCAGGCTAATCGAGCCGCTACGTCAGAAAAAGCAGCCTCTGGCTGCTTTTTTTGTTTCTAGGCCAAGCCGTTTCCTTCATACTCGCATACTACTCGACTCGACCACTGATCAATGAAGCCAGTCCGTCTTCCTGCCGCCGCCACGCTAGCCCTGCCGCGCTGGGCCCTGTTCGCCCTCGGCCTGCTCTACATCCTGCCCGGCCTGATCGGACGCGAACCGTGGAAGAACGACGACGCTGCCAGTTTCGGCATCATGTGGACCATGGCACACGGCAACTGGCAGGACTGGCTGTGGCCGAATATCGCCGGCCTGTCCATGCCGGAGGAAGGCCCGCTGGCGTTCTGGCTGGGCGCGTTCGGTATCAAGCTGTTCGGCCCCTTGCTGGGCGACGTGCTGGCGGCGCGCGTGGCCACCGTCGGCATCTTCCTGCTAGGCGTGCTGTCGCTATGGTATGCCACCTTCAATCTGGGCCGCCGCCAGGATGCCCAGCCGCTGCGGCTGGCCTTTGGCGGCCAGCCCGAACCGAACGACTTCGGCCGCACCCTGGCCGATGCTGCCGTACTGATCTATCTGGGCTGTCTGGGCCTGCTGCTGCACAGCCATGAAACCACTTCGGAAGCGCTGCAGGTGTCGCTGGTGGCCCTGCTGCTGTACCGCACCGTGCGCTATGTGGAAGCACCATCGCTGCGCAATGCCGCTCTGAGTGGTCTGGCCGTCGGCCTGCTGACGCTGACGCGCGGCTGGATTACCCCCGTCTGCCTGATGCTGGCCCTGTTTGCCTGCACCCGCTGGCTGGACCAGCCCGCCATCCGCGCCGCGCGCGATCTGGCTGCCACGCTGGCCGTAGGCGTTGCCGTAGCTGCCCTGTGGCTGCTGCCGGCCCAGCTGTTGCAACCCTACGGCCAGCAGCCGCTGCAGGCATGGCTGGGCTGGAATCTGGAACAGCTAGCCCTGCCCGGCATATTGTCGATCAAATTCTTCCTGCGCGTAGGCACCTGGTTCTACTGGCCGGCCTGGCCGTTTGCCGGCTGGGCCGTCTGGGCCTGGCGGCGCCAGCGCCGCGCGCTGCACATCGTGGTGCCGCTGGCGTTTGTCACCATGGGCATGCTGCTGACCCTGTTCAATCCGCTGCCGGAACAGAGCCAGCTACTGGTGCTGCTGCCGCCGCTGTCCATCATGGCCGCCTTCGGCCTGCTGACCATGAAGCGGGGGGCCATCAACGCCATCGACTGGTTCTCCGTCATGGCGCTGACGCTGTGCGCCGCCGTCATCTGGATATTCTGGTTCGCCAAGCTGACGGGCTGGCCGCCGAAAGCGGCCAAGAACGCGCTGAAACTGGTGCCCGGCTTTACCCCGGAACTGGGCTGGATCGCGCTGCTGGTGGCGCTGGCCGCCACGGCAGGCTGGTTCGCGCTGGTGCACTGGCGTATCTCGCGCCAGCCGGCCGTGCTGTGGCGCGCCGTGGTGCTGTCCTCCGGTGGTCTGATACTGATCTGGATCCTGCTGATGACCTTGTTCCTGCCGGACGTCAATTACTCGAAGAGCTACGCGGCCGTAGCGCGCCAGATTGCGGAAAAAGTACCGGCGGGTGGCGGCTGCATCGCCACCAATGTGGGCCCGGCCCAGCGCGCCTCGTTCGCCTATTACGCGGCCCTGCCGTTCGAAGGCATACAGCCGCAACGCTGCAATCTGCTGCTACTGCAGGACAGCATACGGGTCAGGGATGAGCACGAGATACTGCCGCAGTACCGCGGCAAGCAGTGGGAACTGTTGTGGGAAGGACGGCGTGCGGCGGACCGCGAAGAACGCTTCCGCCTATACCGCCGGGCCGACTAGGCTGTCGGCCATGCTAGCGGCGCGCCTACACGGCGCGCCGCAACAGATTCAAGCGGGCGAGCGCTCGCCGGCTTCATTAACGGCGCGCCAGCACCATCGCCTTGGCGGGAGCTTCTGCCATAGGCAGCAGACCGAAATTCGCTACAGCCACGGTTTCGTTATCATCGCGGAACTCGAACTGGGTCCCCGCTTCGCTCTGGAAGCGGTCTTTCGCCACAGGGAATATCTCTACCCGTGCGCCGCGATCCACCCGCACATAGATACGGTTCAGGTTAGTGGTGAACTTCATGGTCTGGCCGTTGCTAAGCGCAAACGACTGTTCCAGATCGTACAGTTCCTGCTGGTTCAGGTGATAGCTGGGGGTAGGTTTCACCTGCACCATTGCATCGCCTGCGTGGGCAGTGCCCAGACTCAGGGCGGCAATGGAAGTGGCAACTAAAGCGGCAATCAGGGTTTTCATGGTGTGCTCCGTAGGCAATTGGGGGAAGTTTTTCACTTGCTGGAGTCACCGCTGCTCTTGGTTTTCAGCGGTTGACGTAAGCACAATAGCAAGAAAAACTGCCCGCATCCGGCCTATGCGACGAGCCGCAGATAGGCTGGCACCAACGGCATTCTGGCGCGATAAACCGTGCAATCCCTGCGCCCGGCTGCATGATGTCCGGCCGGATCAGGAAAGCTATGGCCGGCGCAGCGGGCTTAGCGCCCTGAACTTGCAGCAACGGGGCAAATCAGTGATAATGGCGGTCGCGTTGCCCGAGTGATGGAATTGGTAGACGTAGCGGACTCAAAATCCGCCGCCGCAAGGCGTGCCGGTTCAAGTCCGGCCTCGGGCACCAGAGATACAAAAAAAGCACTGACTTGTCAGTGCTTTTTTCTTTGCGCTTGTTTCGCCTAATCGCGTCCCGGCACCATGCGCTCGAACACGCCATCCTTATCGACCAGACGGTGCTTGAGCGCGCCAGCCACGTGCACGCACACCAGCGCTATCAGCAGCCAGACCAGAGTGCCGTGGATGTCGAAATAGGCCTCGGCCGTGTCATGGTTGGCCACCGCCAGCCGCGGCAGGCTATAGCCGAAAAACACCAGTCCCGATTTGCTGTAGGCAGCACCTGCTATGCCCGCCAGCGGCAAAACGAACATGCACAGATACAGCCCTACCTGCACCATTTGCGCGGCACGCAGCTGCCATGCCGGCATTTGCGACGGCAGCTGCGGCACAGGATGGCTGCGCCGCCACGCCAGCCGCACCAGCACCAGCGCCAGCACGACCAGCCCCAGCGATTTATGCAGGACGAAATACGGCTTGGCAGCGGGCGTGTGCTCGATCTCCATCATGTACCAGCCCAGACCGGTCATAAATACCAGCAACAGGGCACTGATCCAGTGCAGCGCCAGAGCGATGCGGTCGTAACGCCAGCCTACCGTGGGTACAGCCTGTGGGCGAAAAAGGTTCATACCATCCTCTTGAGTCGAAGTAGTGCACTTGAATATAGTGCACTTGAATTTTATCGCACAAACACTATATTTTTCAATATAATATAAAACCACAAAATGAAGGATAGCCCGTGCCCGATACTGTTACCCTGCCGCTAGACGCCATGCATGCCGCCGCCCAACAGGCCTGCGGCCTGCTGCGTGTGCTGTCCAATCCCGATCGCCTGCTGCTGATGTGCCAGCTGTCGCAGGGCGAGCATTCCGTGGGCGAGCTGGAAACCCTGCTATCGATCCACCAGCCTACTCTGTCACAACAGCTGGGCGTGTTGCGTAGCAACGAGCTGGTCCACACGCGGCGCGACGGCAAGAACATCTATTATTCGGTGGCCAGTACGCAGGCACTGGCCGTGATGCAAGTGTTGTATCAGCAATATTGCCCCCAACCTGCAAAGGGATAAACCATGGCGATCGACCTCACCCACTTTACCCCCGGCCTGTCGCTTGCCGGCGGCCTGATCATCGGCATTGCCGCCAGCGTGCTGATACTGTTTAACGGCCGCATCGCCGGCATCAGCGGCATACTGGGCGGCTTGCTCAGCTGGCCACGTAATGACCGCCACTGGCGTCTGGCCTTTCTGGCGGGACTGATAGCTTCGCCGCTGGTAGCAGGCCTGATCGGCTATGTCACGGCGCCAGAAATCCATGCCAGCTGGGGCGTGGTGCTGCTGGCCGGCTTCATCGTCGGCCTCGGCACACGCTACGCCGGTGGCTGCACCAGCGGCCACGGCGTATGCGGCATGTCGCGTGGCGCCGTGCGTTCCATCGTCGCCACCCTCACTTTCATGGCAGCCGGGTTTATCACCGTCTACCTCCAACGTCATCTGCTGGGAGCCTGACATGCTGGTACTCACTTCCTTGCTGGCCGGCCTGCTGTTCGGCCTCGGCCTGATCATCTCCGGCATGGCCAATCCCGTCAAAGTGCAGGGTTTCCTCGATCTGGCCGGCAACTGGGATCCGTCGCTGGCCATGGTGATGGCTGGCGCCATCGGCATCGGCGGCTTTACTTTCCTGCTGGCGCGGCGCCGCCCGCTGTCCTTGCTGGGGCTGCCCATGCAACTGCCCGCCAGTAACGCCATCACCGCCCGTCTGGTGCTGGGCAGCGCTGCCTTCGGCATAGGCTGGGGCATGGCCGGCTTCTGCCCCGGTCCGGCACTGGTAGCCTTGGGCGCCGGTTACCCGAAAGCCGCCGGCTTTGTGGCCGCCATGATCGCCGGCATGGCGGTATTCGAACTGGCCGAACGGCGGCGGCAAACAAGCCGCAGCTAAAGCGTGTCGGCGACAGACTTTTGTACTGAAATCTAGTGGAAGAATAGTTTCCCATGAGGAAAATATGTCATAATTCGTACTACCTTTTTGTTTTACACAACTTTGATTTACAGCCATGCCGCGCGATACGACTTCTGATTCCTTAACCTACTGGGATGAGCGGGTAACAGCCAGCCGCTGGCTGATCGCCAAGACAGCGGCATGGGGCGCGCTGGCAGGATTATTCGCTACGCTAGGTCAGGGCTGGCTGGAAGATGCCCGCCCGATTTTCCCCTTCATCCAGCAGAATTACGCCCTGTGGCAGACCGTCTACCTGCTGGCACTGGTGCTGGTGTTTGTGCTCTGGGCGGCCGCCATGCAGCAGAAAATCACCATCCTGCATAACAGCAAGGTAGGCCGCGCCGCCCAGCAGCGCGTGGTCGATTTCAATGCCCGCCAGGCCCAGCGCAAACTGGAAGCGCTGCAGCGGCGCGAACAGGCGCTGCGCGATCAGCAGGCGCAAGCGCAGGCCGCCAGCAAGCCGCAAGAAGGCCGCAGCAACAAGTTCGATTTCTGAGAGCGGGGCCGCCGCAGCGGCCCGCTACCCTATTCGTAGCGCAGGCAATCCACCGGTAGCAGACGCGATGCACGCCGCGCCGGATAGAAACCGAAGAACACTCCCACCAGACTGGAAAAGCCGCAGGCCACCACCACGGCCTGCAGCGTGATGAACACATCGAACTTGCCGGTTGCCGTAATCGCCGCCGCTGCGCCGCTGGCCAGCACGATGCCGAACAGGCCGCCCACCAGACAGATCACCACCGCTTCCGTCAGAAACTGCCACAGCACATCGCGCGGCTTGGCACCTATCGCCATGCGGATGCCGATTTCGCGCGTCCGCTCCGTCACCGACACCAGCATGATGTTCATGATGCCGATGCCGCCTACGATCAGCGAAATGGCACCAATCAGACCCAGCAAGGCAGCCAGTCCGGCGCTGATCTTCTGCGCCGTTTCGGCGAACGAAGCCAGGTTATCGATGCGGAAGTCGTCCGGCTGCTCGTACTTGATGTGGTGGCGGTCGCGCAGGGTTTCATTGATATCCTGTATCGCGTCCTGCAGGTTGCCGCCCGATTTACCCTGTGCCACCACGTAGTGCACATTGCCGGGGAAAGGCAGGCGCACCAGATTCGCTGCCGCTGCCGTAATCGGCACCAGCACGTAATCGGCCAGATCGCCGCCATCGACCTGCTTGCCTTCGCCATACAGCACGCCCACCACCTGGAACGAGACGTTCTCGATGCGGATGTATTTGCCCAGCGGGTCGGTCTTGTAGAAGAACTGGTCGGCGATCTTATGGCCTATCACCACCATGCGCGCGGCGGCACGCACGTCGGCATCGCTGAATACATTGCCCTGATCGATTTTCCAGCCGCGGATCTTGAACATGGCAGTGGACACGCCATGCACCGTCTTGGAAGCGTTCTCGTTGCCCACCGCGAGATTGAAGCCGCCCTGCAGCACGGGGGCGGCGCCAGCCAGCGACGGCAGTTCGTTCAGCGCAGCCGCATCGGCCATGGTCAGCGCCGGTGCCGCGCCGGTGCGCATGCGCTGCTGCTGGGCGCGGTCGCCGCCGGGAGAAACGAACAGCATATTGGTGCCCAGCTGCTCCAGCTCCTTGGCGATGAAGCGCTTCATGCTGTCGCCCACGGCCAGCAGCAGCACCACCGAGGTAATCCCGATGATAATGCCCAGCATGGTCAGCAGCGTACGCAAGCGGTTGGCCATCATGGAGCGGAACGCTTCCACCACAATCTGTAAAGGATTCATATGATTTATACCGTGATAGCTTCGTGGCTGGCCGCCAGCTGGCGCAGGCCTTCCGCAGCCGGTCCGTCGTACAGCACGCGGCCATCCTTGAGCCGCATCAGGCGCTTGGCATAGGCGGCAATATCGGGTTCGTGCGTCACCAGCAGGATGGTGATGCCGCGCTGCTCGTTGAGCTGCTGGAACGAGCGCATGATGTCGATGCTGGTCTGGGTATCGAGGTTGCCGGTGGGTTCGTCGGCCAGTATCAGCGGCGGATCACCCACCAGCGCACGGGCAATCGCCACGCGCTGCTGCTGGCCGCCGGACAGCTGGTTGGGCGTGCGTTTGGCGTATTCCTTCAGTCCCACCCGTTCCAGTTCCAGCAGCGCCTTGGCATGGGCCCTGGAACGCGACACGCCCGCATAGATCAGCGGCAGCGCCACGTTCTCGGCCACGCTCATGCGCTTGATCAGGTTAAAGCTCTGGAACACAAAGCCGATGGTGCGGTTGCGGATGGTGGCCAGTTCTGCCCGCGACAGGGTGAGCGTATCCACGCCATCCAGAAAATAACTGCCGCCGCTGGCCTGATCGAGACAGCCGAAGATATTCATCAGCGTCGATTTGCCGGAGCCGGACTGCCCCATGACGGCGACGAAATCGCCCCGTGGCACGGCCAGATCAACGCCGAACAGCACCTGCGTTTCGACGTTGCCGGAGTGGTAGCTCTTGGTGACCTGACGGATGTCGATCAGCAGCGGCGCTGTCACAGCTCACCCGATTTCTCGTTGATGGCGCGGGTCACTACCTTGTCGCCCTGCTTGAGCTCTCCGCCCACCACCTCGGTGTAGCGGAAGTTGGATAGACCGATGCGGATATCTTTCGCCACCGGCTGGTTCTTGTCGTCCAGCGTGTAAATTTTGAAGGTGCGCGACAGTTCGCTCTTGCTGCGGAAGGCTGCATCATCTTCCGGCGGGGGCACCGGACTGGCGGCCGTACTCGCAACGGCGCTGGCTGCAGCGCTGGCACTGGCCGAAGCACTGGCCTGTGCCTTGGATTTCTGCTTCTGCTTGTCGATTTCCTCGTCGCTCAGGCGGAAGCGCAGCGCCGCCGTGGGTATGCGCAGCACCTGCTCGCGGTTGCCTACCAGCAGCCGCACCTGTGCCGTCATGCCGGGCTTGAGTAGCTCTTCATTGTTGTCCACGTCCAGCACCACGTTATAGGTCACCACGTTCTGCACCACGTTGGCGGCCAGACGGAACTGGCGCATGCGCGCTTCGAACTCCTTGTCCGGATAGGCGTCTACCACGAAGCGGGCCAGCTGGCCTTCTTTCAGCGCCCCCACGTCGGCCTCGGAGACGCTGGTATCGATCTGCATCTTGGTCAGGTCGCGCGCGATCTGGAACAGCGTCGGGGTGGTGAACGAGGCGGCCACGGTCTGGCCCAGATCCACCGTGCGCTTGATGATCACGCCGTCGATGGGCGAACGGATCACCGAGTTATTCAGATCGGCCTGCGCCCTTGCCAGCTGGGCCTGCGCCAGCTGCACATTGGCCTTGGCCACATCCACCTCGCGGCGCGACTGGTCCAGCGTCAGCGAGGACATGAAGCTCTGCGCCACCAGTGTCTGGTTGCGCTGGAAGGTCGCCTGCGCCAGCACCAGATTGGCCCGCGCCGATGCCAGCTGGGCGTCGCTCTGGGCGATCACGGCGTTAAAGATGGTCGGGTCCAGCTTCAGCAGCACCTGACCTTTTTTTACATGGTCGTTGAAATCCGCTTTCAGTTCGCTCACCGTGCCGGACACCTGCGAACCGATATTAATCAGCGCTACCGGATTGATGGTACCGGTGGCCGTTACGGTCTGGGTGATGGTGCCGCGGTCGACCGGGGCGGTACGGAAGCGCGGCGCCTCGACGGCAGCGGGTTTGGAGCGGGCATACCAGACCGACGTTGCGCCGGCCACGATCAGCAGGCCAGCGGCCAGCACGATCTTTTTCTTGGTCAGAAAAGCCATCGTTGCATTTATCCCTGAGCGAGATCCGTCGATATGCGGATCAACACGCAGAGTATTCATGAATTTTGCCATAAATGCAATCCGGCCGGATGAGGGGCATCCGGCCTGCGCACGGCGCCGGGCTTTAGCGCGCCGCCAGCGCCACCGTGGACAGCGGCAGCAGTATGCGCGCCACCAGCCCCGGTGCACCATCTTCCAGCTGAAGCTCGCCGCCATGCGACAGTGCCGTGGCCGAAACGATGGCCAGCCCCAGACCATTGCCGGGCAAATGGCGGCTGGCGTCCACGCGGTAGAAGCGCTGGGTTACCTTGCCCAGCTCCGAGGCGGGTATGCCCGGCCCCGTATCGGCCACCACAATCGCGGCGCGGCCCTGATACTGCTGCACGCCCAGCCTGACCTGCGCACCGGCACCGGCATACTTGATGGCGTTATCGAGCAGGCTGGCCACGGCGCTGGCCAGCAGATTGCGGTCGCCGTCGACCTGCACGGCGTCGTCCAGTTCCAGCGTCAGCGTCACGCCGCGGTCCTCGGCACTGGCTTCGTACATCTCGCCCATATCGCGCGCTATCTGCGCCAGCGCCAGTGGCTCGAACAGCCGGGTACGCACGCCCGATTCCGCCTCGGCGATCTGCAGCAGGCGCTCGAACAGGCGGATCAGGTCATCGATATGGTCGATCGCATCGTGCGCTGCCCCGGTCAGGCGCGGCACGCTGGGTTCCAGCCGCAGTGCTTCATCGAGCTTGCTGCGGATCCGCCCCAGCGGCGTGCGCAGGTCATGCGCGATGGCGTTGGATACGTGGCGGATGCCATCCATCAGCCGTTCGATGCGGTCCAGCATGCGGTTGATATCGCTGCCCAGCAGGGCGAATTCATCGTCGCCTGCCACCGGTATGCGCGAGCTCAGATCGCCCGCCTCGATCTGCGCCGCCGTGCGGCGGATCGCGCCCAGCCGCCGTTCCGTCATGCCGCGGAACAGCAGCGCGCCGCCCACCGTCAGCAACAGCGACACGGCGGCACCGGCCAGCACCGCATGCCAGATCACCGTGCGCACGGCTTCCTGCTCGGCCAGATCGCGTCCCACGATCAGCATGCCGCCCTGTTTGAGCGGCCGCATTACCAGCCGGGCGCGGGTAGGCAGGCCCGCGCGCAGCACCACCGAGGTCACCAGCTGCTGGCTGTCGTCTTCGCGTTCGGGCGACAGCACGGGCCAGCTGCTGAGATTACCCACCTCGCCATGGCCGTCCAGTGCCACCAGTTCGAAAATCTCGCGGTCGCTGTCGATGCCGTCATCGAGCTGGCGCCGTACTTCGGCCAGCAGCACCTTGTGCGGCCGGCCGATAGCGCGCGCCATCACCCGGTCGGCCTGGGCGATCAGACGGCTATCGTTCTCGCGCTCCAGCACGCCCACCGTGCCGCGATAGAACACGGCCGACACCAGCGCAATCGACGCGGTGCCCAGCAGGCCGTAGCCCAGCACCAGCTTGATGGCGATCGAGGTGCGCAGCCTACTCAAGTGCGCTACCCGTTTCCGGCCCGTCGCCCATGCGGTAGCCCACCCCGCGCAGGGTGTGGATCAGCATCACGGGGAAATCCTTATCGACCTTGGCGCGCAGACGGCTGATCTGCACATCGATCACATTGGTCTGCGGATCGAAGTGGTAGTCCCACACGGATTCCAGCAGCATGGTGCGGGTGACCACCTGCCCCACGTTACGCATCAGGTATTCCAGCAGGCGGTATTCGCGCGGCTGCAGAGCAATTACCTTGTTGCCGCGGGTGACGCGCAGAGTGCGCAGATCGAGCTTGAGGTCGGCCACCTGCAGCTGGGCGCTGTCGGCGCCGGGAGCGCTGCGCCGCTGCAGCGCCTCCACCCGTGCCAGCAGTTCGGAAAAGGCAAACGGTTTGGACAGATAGTCGTCGGCGCCGCCGCGCAGGCCGCCCACCCGCGCCTCGATGGAATTGAGCGCACTGACGATGATGACGGGCGTGGTTTTGCCCTGCGCGCGCATCTGTTCAACGATGGCGAGACCATCGCGCACACCGGGCAGCATGCGGTCGAGGATGACGATATCCCACTCGCTGCCCAGCGCCAGCGCCTTGGCTTCGGCGCCGCTGGCGCAGGCGCTGGCGCTGTGACCTGCATCGCGCAAGCCCTTGCAGATGTAATTCGAGGTGTCGATCTCGTCTTCTATGACTAGGCAGCGCACGCGGCTCTCCGGCTATTCTGGGGTGGAGCTATTTTACCGCGCCGGCACGGCGCGGGCGACCTGCTCTCAGGCGGCTGGCTGGCCAGCCAGTTCGCGGTACAGCGCAGCGTAGTTGCGCGCCATGGTCTCTGCGCTGAACAGTTCCCAGTAGCGGGCTTCGGCACGGCGCCCCATTTCGGCGGCACGCTCGGGGTTTTCCCACAAGGTGCGCATGGCTGTGCCCAGCGCCTGCGGATCATCCGGCGGCACCACCAGCCCCGTTTCGTTATCGATATTGATGTAGGTGGTGCCCGTGCCGATCTCGCTGGAGATCATGGGCTTGCCGTACATTGCGCCTTCCAGCAGCGAAATGCCGAACGCTTCCGAACGCAGGTGCGAAGGGAACACCATGGCGTAGCTCAGTTCCAGCAGCGCCACCTTGTCCTCCTCTTCCAGCGCGCCGACAAACAGCACGTGGGTCAGGCCCAGCCGCTCGGCATGCTGCTTGAGCTCCTGCTCGATGGGGCCGGCGCCGACGATGACCACCGGATAATCGAGCTTGGCCATGGCGTCGAGCAGGATGTGCAGGCCTTTGTAGTAGCGCAGCACGCCCACGAACAGGAAGAAGCGCTCGCCGCAGCGCTCGCGCCACTGCTGCTTGACGCTCGCGCGCGGCGACGGATAGATGCTCTTATCCAGCCCGTAGGTAATGGTACGGGTCTTGTGCCGGAAGCGCTTGAGTACGGGCGAGGACGCCATGTAGTTGGGCGACGTGGCAATAATCACGTCCACATCGCGCAGGAACTGGCGCTTGAGCGGGCCATACACGCGCAGCAGATTCTTCTGCCGCACGATATCCGAATGGTAGGTCACCAGACTGGGCTTCTTGATGCGCGCCATGAAGTGGGCCAGATCCATGAACGGCCACGGGAAGTGGTAATGGATCACATCCGCTTCGCGGGCCAGCTTTGCCAGCTGGCGGATGGCGGCGAACGAGAAACCGGTCGAAGCAATTTCGAAATCCAGCGGCATGCGATGCACCGTATGGCCCTCGATTTCCATCTGCTGCGGGCCGCTATCGCGCGTCAGCGTCAGCACTTCGTTATGGATGCCCAGCTTGCCCGTGCCTACGCAGAGCTGGCGGATCACCTGCTCGATGCCACCCCAGGTATCGGGATAATAGGTCTTGTAGAAATGGAGTACGCGCATGGCAGATTATTGGTTAAGGACTTGCTGGTACACGGCCACCGTGCGGCGTGCCGCCACGTCCCACGTCAGTTCCAGCGCGCGCCGGCGGCCGACAGCGATACAGCGGCTGCGCACCGCATCGTCGCGCACCAGCGTGGTCATGGCGTTGCTGATCTCGCCCACCGAGAGCGGATCGAATTCGAGCGCGGCGCCGTTGGCCACTTCCGGCAGCGAGGTGGTGCCGGAACAGGCCACCGGCACGCCGCTGGCAAAGGCTTCCAGCAGCGGCAGGCCGAAGCCTTCGTGCAGCGAAGGGAAAATGAAAGCGCCGGCACAGGTGTAGAGCTGCTGCAGCTGGCTGTCGTCGGTCAGCTGGTCCAGCCAGACCACATTCTCGCCGCGCTGCTGTGCCGCCTTGATCTGCGCCACCAGCTCTTCGCTGCGCCAGCCCGGCGCACCGACGATCACCAGCTGTCGCGCCGAACGCAATACCGGCGGCAGCGCCAGATAGGCTTCCAGCAGACGGCCCACATTCTTGCGCGGCTGTAGCGTCCCTACGGTCAGGAAGTAACCGGCGCGCAAACCATATTGCTGCAGCATGGCCTCGCAAGCCCCGGCCGGCGGCGCATCGAACCATTCCGCCCGCACGCCATGCGGCACCACGCTGATGCGCCGCTCATCCACGCCGAAGCACTCCACCAGCTCGCGGATCGAGAAGTGCGAACCCGTCATCACATGCTGCGCCTTGCGCGCTGCCTTAATCTGCAGCCAGTTTTTCAGCTTGCGCTGCTTTGCGCTGCACCACTCGGGATGCGAAATCGGCAGGGCATCATGCAGCGTTGCCACCACGGGGCAATCCATCCGCACAATGCGGTAATCGGTAGCATGGAAAATATCGATGGGTGCAGCATTGCGCCCCAGCGCCGCCTGTGTGCTCAGATGTACCGAGGCAGGCAATAGCAGATCGCCCAGCGTGGCAAGCGGGAACGACAGCGGCAAAGGCTTACCCACCGTCAGGCGCAGCTTGTCGCCGGGCGGCGCAAACGAAAACGGCAGCACTTCCACACCGGCCGCAGGCAGATGCTGCAGCAGCGCGCGGCTGTACACGCCCAGGCCGTCCAGACGGCCGCCTGTCAGCGCCGGTTCTAGCGTGGTAGTGGAGAGCCCGACGCGCAGTCCGGCAGTCTTGCTCGCGCTGCTCACGCCGAGTACATCCAGCGCAGCGTATCGGCCAGCGGCACCGGCTCCAGCGGACCGATGGCGGCCGCCAGACGGGCATGGTCGCCCACCAGCCGCACCACTTCATTGGCACGCACGAAAGCGGGATTGACCCGCACATTGATTTTGTAGCCGGCGATCTCGCCCATCATGTCCAGCACTTCGCCCAGCGACCAGCCGTGGCCGGAGCAGACATTGAAAGTCTGGCCTACCGGCGCTGCGGCCAGCAGGCGACGGTAGCAGCGCGCCACCATGCGCACATCGGAAAAATCACGCCACACATGCAGGTTGCCCAGCTCGATATCGCTGGCCTGACGGCGGAAATGCCCGACGATTTTCGGCAGCAGGAAGTTCTCCTGCTGGCCCACGCCGGTGTAATTGAAAGGACGGACAAAGATCAGCGGCAGCTTGTCCTGCCACAGCCGCGCCATGTATTCCATGGCCAGCTTGCTGACGGCGTAATCATTGGCCGGTGCAGCGGCCACGCTCTCGCTGATCACGCCCACATCGGTATTGCCATAGATGTTCGCGCTCGACGCCAGCAGCACGGCGGAAGGCCGATGCGATTGCGCGGCCAGCGCCTGCAGCAGATTGCGCGTACCCATCACGTTGACGCGGTAGATCTGCTCCACGTCGCCATGGGCCACGAAGGCGATGGCCGCCAGATGCACCACCACGTCGGGCTGCACCTGCTGCACCACCTGTGCCAGCGCGGCGCCGTCATTCAGATCGACGGCAAACTCGCCTTCCGCCGCAGTGCGGCCCGGCGTAATGGTGCCGTAGACCTGATAGCCGGCGGCGCGCAATTCTTCGGCGACGTAGTGGCCGGTGAAGCCGGACAGCCCGGTAATCAGGGCGCGCTTGCCGGCGCCTTCCATCGTCATGGCCGTATCCCTAGAACGAGAAACCGGCGCGATTGCGGCGCAGGTCGGCTTCCACCATCATCTGGCACAATTGTTCCAGCGTGGTGGACGGTTCCCAGCCCAGTTCCTTGCGGGCCTTGGCCGGATCGCCGATCAGCAGTTCCACCTCGGCCGGGCGGTAGAATTTCGGATTGACGCGCACCAGCACCTTGCCGGTTTTCTTGCAGGTGCCGATTTCGTGATCGGCTGCGCCGCTCCATTCCAGCGCCACATCGATGGCCTTGAATGCCATGCTGACGAAGTCGCGCACGGTTTCGGTACGGTTGGTGGCCAGCACATAGGTATCGGCGTGGTCAGCCTGCAGGATGCGCCACATGCCTTCCACATATTCCTTGGCATAGCCCCAGTCGCGCTTGGCGTCGAGGTTGCCCAGTTCCAGCACATCGAGCTGGCCCAGATGGATCTTGGCTACCGAGTCGGTAATCTTGCGGGTCACAAACTCGCGGCCACGCAGCGGCGATTCATGGTTGAACAGGATGCCGGAGCTGCCGAATATGCCGTAGGACTCGCGGTAGTTCACCGTCATCCAGTGCGCATACAGCTTGGCTACGCCGTACGGGCTGCGCGGGTAGAACGGGGTATCTTCCTTCTGCGGCACGGCTTGCACCTTGCCGAACATCTCCGAAGTCGACGCCTGATAGAAGCGGATTGCCGGATTGACGATGCGGATAGCTTCGAGCAGATTGACGGGACCGATGCCGGTAATTTCTGCCGTCGTCACCGGCTGCTCGAAGGACACGCCGACAAAGCTCTGAGCCGCCAGATTGTAGATTTCGTCCGGTGCCGTGTTCTGCAGCAAACGGATGCTGGAGCCAAGATCGGTCAGATCATATTCCACCAGCGACAGATGCGGATGCGACTGGATGCCCAGCTCTTCGATACGCCAGAAATTGACGGAGCTGGTGCGGCGATACGTACCGTAGACCTGATAACCTTTTTCCAGCAGCAATTGGGCCAGATAAGCACCGTCCTGGCCGGTGATGCCCGTAATCAGGGCTGTTTTTCTTTTATCCATGGTGAATCAAATCCAAATCATCTGAGGCTGTATAGCCAGCTATTGTAACAGACCACTTCTGGCGCACTTCTCACCAAATATGTCATTACATTAGTTACAACTCGTTACCTTTGGTTCAAGAAAACCTTAACCAAAAGGCAAATAAGGCCGGTTCGTCACCGAACCGGCCTTATTATTTACTTCAGCGCAGCAACGCCGCCAGCATCAGACTTTGCGCTGGGCCACAGCATCCACCACGCACAGTGCCGTCATGTTGACGATACGGCGCACCGTGGCCGATGGGGTCAGGATGTGCACGGGCTTGGCGCAGCCGAGCAGGATAGGACCGACGGCAATACCGTTGCCCGCTGCCGTCTTCACCAGATTGTAGGCAATATTGGCAGCATCGATGTTAGGCATCACCAGCAGGTTGGCGTCACCTTTCAGTTCCGAGTGCGGCATGATGGCATTGCGCAGCTTGGAATCGAGCGCCGTATCGCCGTGCATTTCGCCGTCCACTTCCAGCGACGGATCGAGTTCCTTGACCAGTTGCAGCGCGGCGCGCATCTTCTGCGCCGATTCGCTGTTGGACGAACCGAAGTTGGAGTGCGACAGCAGCGCGGCGCGCGGCGACAGGCCGAAGCGGCGCATCTCGTCGGCCGCCATCACGGTAATCGCGGCCAGTTCCTTGGCATTCGGATTCTCGTTGACGTGGGTATCGACCAGGACCAGCTGACGCTCAGGCATGATCAGCACGTTCATGGCAGCATACACGCAGGCGCCTTCGCGCTTGCCCAGCACCTGATCGATGTAGTGCAGATGCAGCTGGGTAGTGCCGAAAGTGCCGCAGATCATGCCGTCGGCATCGCCCTTCTTGATCATCATGGAGCCGATCAGGGTGTGGCGGCGGCGCATTTCCAGCTTGGCGTATTCCTGCGTCACGCCCTTGCGCGAGGTCAGTTCGTAATAGGACTGCCAGTAGTCGCGATAGCGCTCGTCATGGTCAGGGTTGATCACGTCGTAATCGATGCCCTGCTTCAGCCGCAGGCCGAATTTGGCGATACGGGTTTCCAGCACGGCCGGACGGCCCACCAGTATCGGACGGGCCAGCTTCTCGTCGACCACCACCTGCACGGCGCGCAGCACGCGCTCTTCTTCGCCTTCGGCGTAGACGATGCGCTTGAGATCGGCCGCAGTCTTCTTGGCCAGCTGGAACAGCGGCTTCATGAAGGTGCCGCTGCGGTAGACGAACTGCTGCAGGCTGTCGGCATAGGCTTGCAGGTCCTTGATAGGACGGGTCGCCACGCCCGAATCTTCCGCCGCCTTGGCCACGGCAGGCGCGATCTTGATCAGCAGGCGCGGATCGAAGGGCATCGGAATCAGGTATTCCGGGCCGAACGACAGATTGCTCACGCCATAGGTGGTGGCAACGATGTCGGACTGCTCGGCGTGCGCCAGTTCGGCAATCGCGTGTACGACGGCGATTTCCATTTCGCGCGTAATGGTGGTGGCGCCGCAATCGAGCGCACCACGGAAGATGTACGGGAAGCACAGCACGTTGTTGACCTGGTTCGGGTAGTCCGAACGGCCGGTGCAGATCACCGCGTCGTCGCGCACGGCGCGCACGTCTTCCGGCAGAATTTCCGGATTCGGATTAGCCAGCGCCAGTATCAGCGGCTTGGCAGCCATGGCACGGACCATGTCCTGCTTCAGTACGCCGCCGGCGGACAGACCGAGGAAGATGTCGGCATCGTGGATCACTTCGCCCAGGCTGCGCGCCGAAGTGTCGCGGGCGAAGCGCTCTTTATCCGGATCCATCAGCTCGGTACGGCCTTTGTAGACTACGCCGGCCAGATCGGTCACGAAGATGTTTTCCAGCGGGAAGCCCAGATCGACGATCAGGTCCAGACAGGCCAGCGCCGCAGCGCCCGCACCGGACACCACCAGTTTGCAGTTCTTGATATCTTTGCCGACGTACTGGATGCCGTTCAGAATGGCCGCGCCGACGATGATGGCGGTACCGTGCTGGTCATCGTGGAAGACGGGAATCTTCATGCGCTCGCGCAGCTGGCGTTCGATGTAGAAGCACTCGGGCGCCTTGATGTCTTCCAGATTCACGCCGCCGAAAGTCGGTTCCAGCGAAGCAATGATGTCGACCAGCTTGTCGGGATCGGATTCGCTGATTTCGATGTCGAATACGTCGATGCCGGCAAACTTCTTGAACAGTACGCCCTTGCCTTCCATCACAGGCTTGGCTGCCAGCGGGCCGATATTGCCCAGACCCAGCACGGCAGTACCGTTGGTGATCACTGCCACCAGATTGCCGCGTGCCGTGTATTTATAGGAATTGGCCGGATCAACCACGATCTCTTCGCAGGGCGCAGCGACGCCCGGCGAATAGGCCAGCGCCAGATCGCGCTGATTGGTCAGTTGCTTGGTGGGCGTGACGCTGATCTTGCCCGGCGTCGGAATCTCGTGATACTCGAGCGCGGCCAGACGCAATTGCTGACGGAGCTCTTCTTTTTTCTCGGAGGACGAATCCATGCTGTGCTGCCTTCCTGTTTGTACTGTCGGAAAGCCATTGATTCTAACAGACCAATTCTTTCAATTAAGTAGGTATTTTCACCAACAGCTATGACGGTTATCAGCATTATTGATATGTGGAACACAGCAAGACCGAATTTTTGACGCTTTTAGCGGCATTAATCCTAAGTTCGCTTCAACATATGCACTTTTCGGAAATGATCGCAATTTCATATCGACCGATGAAATTTAATAGAAATTTGCAATACCAGCGACAGGTTAGCGCTACCTAGTGCTAAGGGGTATCAGCACGGGCGTACAATATGCCATGCTCTCCGAATTCGACCTTATCCAGCAATACTTCCAGCGCCCCCGTCACCCCCAGCGAGCCACCCTAGGCATCGGTGACGATTGCGCCCTGCTCACCCCCGCGGCCGGCATGCAGACGGCGATTTCGTCCGACATGCTGGTGGAAGGCCGCCATTTCTTTGCGGGCGAAGACCCCTACCGGCTCGGCCACAAGAGTCTGGCCGTGAATCTGTCCGATCTGGCTGCCATGGGTGCCCGTCCCGTCGGCTTTACGCTGGCCCTGGCCCTGCCTGCAGCCGAGCGCGACTGGCTGGACGGCTTTTCCCGCGGCCTGTTCGCGCTGGCCGATGCCTTCAACATCGAACTGATAGGCGGCGACACTACCAAGGGCCCGCTCAATATCTGCATCACCGTGTTTGGCGAAGTGGCGCCGGGACAGGCGCTGCGCCGCAGTGCGGCACAGGCCGGCGACGATATCTGGATCAGCGGCACGCTGGGCGATGCCCGTCTGGCACTGGCCGGCTACCGCAAGGAAGTGGCGCTCGATGCCGCCAGCCTGCAGGCCGCTGCCGTGCGCATGCATCTGCCCGTACCAAGGGTGGAACTGGGCCTGCTGCTGGCACAGCAGGGCATAGCCCGCGCCGCCATCGATATATCCGATGGTCTGGTGGGCGATCTGGGTCACATCCTCAAGCAGTCCGGTGTGGGCGCCACGCTGAACGTCGATGCGCTGCCGGCCGGTGCCGTGCTGGCCACCCGCGACGCGGCGCTGCGCCGCGCCTATACGGCTGCGGGCGGCGATGATTATGAAATCTGCTTTACCGCGCCCGTCAGCGCGCGCAGTGCCATCCTCGCTGCAGCGGCCAGCGTAGCCACGCCGGTCACCCATGTGGGCACCATCGAAGCAGCCAGCGGCCTGCGCCTGACCGATGCCAGCGGCGCGGCGCTCTCGCTGCAGTTGCAGGGCTTCGATCACTTCACGTCGTAAGCGGCAAAGGCGGGCCGAGATGGCCCGGCTCGGCGCTTGCCACGGTGGCCGCCAGCCCGCGCCCCGAATGGACCAGCGTGGCCATATCGGCCGCCGTTAAAGGCTGGCTGAACAGGAAGCCCTGTATCTCGTCGCAATCGCTGTGGCGCAGATAGTCGAGCTGGTCGTCCGTTTCCACCCCTTCCGCGATCACCCGCAGCTTGAGGCTGTGCGCCATATTGATGATGGCGCGGGCGATCGCTGCGTCATTGGGATTGGTGGTGATATCGCGCACGAAGGCAATATCGATTTTCAGCTTGTCGATGGGGAAACGCTGCAGATAGGCCAGAGAAGAATAGCCGGTGCCGAAATCGTCGATGGCCACCTTCAGGCCCATTTCCTTGAGCTGGGCCAGCACGCCGATGGTGCGTTCGGAATTCGACATCAGCGCCGTTTCCGTCAGTTCCAGTTCCAGCAGTTCGGGCGGCACGCCATAGCGCTGCAACGCCGTCTGCACAATCTGCGCCAGATCGCATTCGACAAACTGGCGGCTGGCGACATTGACCGCCACCCGCACCGGTCCCACGCCGTTGCGCAGCCACTGGCCGATCTGGCGGCAGGCAGCGTCGATAATCCACGCGCCCACGCGCACGATCAGCCCCGTATCTTCCAGCACGGAGACGAATTCGGCCGGATAGACCAGACCGTAATCGGGCCGCTGCCAGCGCAGCAGCGCCTCGGCCCCCGCCAGTGCCCCCGTATCGAGCTGCACCTTGGGCTGGTAGTACAGCAGCAGCTGCTCCTGCTCCAGTGCACGGCGCAGAGCCAGCTCCAGATCCAGCCGCGCGGCCACCTGGGCATTCATGCCCGCCGTGTAAAAGCGGAAGCCGTCGCGGCCCGACTGGCGCGCCCGCTCCATGGCAATGTCGGCGAACTGCACCAGCGCTTGCGCATCGGTCGCGTCGTCCGGATACATGGCGATGCCGATACTGGCGCTCAGCTCGGCACGGTGGCCCTCCAGTTCGAACGGCCGGCGCAGGGCCGCGCGCACATCGTGCACCGTCTGCACAGGATCTAGCTGTTCGCGTGGCGCGCTGAGGATGAGGGCAAACTCGTCGCCGCCCATGCGCCCCACCGTATCGCGCAGGCGCACGCACTGCATCAGGCGGTTGGCAAACTGGCGCAGCAGTTCATCGCCATGCAACGAACCCAGCGTATCGTTGACGCTCTTGAAGCGGTCCAGCGCAATAAACATCACCACGATGCACTGGTCCTGCTCCGGCGCCAGCGCCACCGCGCTTTCCAGCGTACGGAAGAACAGCGTGCGGTTGGGTAGGCCCGTCAGGCTGTCGTAGTGCGCCATGCGCTGTAACTGCTCGGCGGCCAGCCGGCGTTCGCTGATGTCGCGCGCCACGCCCAGCAGCACGTCGGGCTGATCGGGACGCTGCATCAGCTGCCAGCTCAGTTCCACCGGCACGGCCACCAGATCGCTGCGCATCAGTTCCAGTTCCTGCAACATGGGCGGCGCCCCTTCGATGGCCAGCTGCCCCATCATGGCGCGCAGCGCGGCTGGTGTGCCCAGCCCCAGCCGGCTGGCAGACTGGCCCAGCAGTTCGTCGCAACGGTAGTCCAGCATGCGGCAGGCGCCATCGTTCACATCGACCAGTTCGGCACTGGCCGCATCGAGCAGGAAAATGGCGTCGGCAGTCGCATCCATGGCGCTGCGGAAGCGCTGCAATTCCGCCGTGCGCTCGCGCACGGTCTGTTCCAGCCCGGCGTTGTAACGTCTTACTTCGCGGTGCAGCAGGCGCACTTCCAGCAGGTTGCGGATGCGGGTCAGCACTTCCAAGGGATCGAAAGGCTTGCTAAGGAAATCGCGCGCGCCCATCTCCAGCGCCCGTATCTTGTGGTCGGGCTGGGCCGTGACCACCAGCACCGGCAGCCAGGCATCGGCTTCCAGCGGCTTCAGCGCCGCCATCACGTCGAAACCGCTCATGTCCGGCATCTGCATGTCGAGGATGATCAGGTCGTAGCGCTGGGCTGCATGCCAGCCGGCCACCACGCGCGGATCGGTGGTGGCACTGACGGCCTGATAGCCGCTCGATTGCAGCAGGTATTGCAGCAATTCCACGTTCACCGGCTGATCGTCAACGATCAGGATACGGGCGTGATAGATATCGTTCTGGCTGATCATGGCACCTCCAAGTTGGCGTACCGGTTCACCGCTGCGTGGCTGCGAGTTTAATTGGCAATATTATCACCTTGATCAATCCGTGTCGCACGCCAATCGCAGATGTTGAAAATAAATGTTGCGCTTCAGGCAAACGGCAGGTGCATCACTGGCAAGCGGCGTAAAGGCCATGTTACAGTGATCCTAAACACCGCGCGAAGGAGACCGCCATGCACCCGAATAATTGCGAACTCATCCTAGACCTTGCCACCCAGGTGGGACAGGCCCTGCAGGCACGTGGCCTGCTGCTGGCCACGGCGGAATCCTGTACCGGCGGCGGCGTGGCCCAGGCCATCACGGAAATTGCCGGTTCCACCGCCTGGTTCGACTGCGGCTTCATCACCTACTCCAACGCGTCGAAGACGGAAATGCTCGATGTGTCCGCCGCCCTGATTGCCCAGCTGGGCAGCGTGTCGGAAGAAGTGGCGGCGGCCATGGCCACGGGCGCACTGGGCAATAGCAATGCCCATGTGGCCTTATCGACCACCGGCATCGCCGGCCCTACCGGCGCCGTGCCGGGCAAGCCTGTCGGCACCATCTGCTTCGGCTGGGCGCGCGGCGATCAGGTGCACACGGAACGGCTGGTGTTTACCGGCGACCGCCAGTCCGTGCGTACCCAGACCGTGATCCACGCGCTACAGGGTTTGCTGCGCTTCATTGCCTAAACGACAAAGTAACACCATCCCGCGCGTGCTGGCGGTTGCCAGCGCGCGTCAAAACCACTACTCTCGTTGCATTCGGGCGCGTCCTTGCGCGGGTTTCCAAATGAATCAGGAGTAATTTCGATGCAAAACACGGTACATTTCATCCTTCAGGGCAAAGGCGGCATCGGCAAAACGCTGGTGTCCACCATCCTTGCACAATGGGTTGCCAGCAAAGATGAAACGCCTTTACGCTGCTATGACACGGACCAGGAAAACGCCACCTTCTCGCGCTACAAGGCGATGAACGTCAAGCATGTGCCGGTGATGACGGACAGCCGCACCATAGACCCGAAACGCTTCGATGCGCTGATGATCGACATCCTCGAAGAAGAAGGCAACTGCGTGATCGACAACGGCGCCAACACCTTCTCGCCGCTGATGGGCTACCTGATCGAAAACGACTGCTTCTCCCTGCTGGAAGAATCGGGCCGCAAGGTCTACATCCACACCATCGTCGGCGGCGGCGACACCCTGCACGACACGGCCATGGGCTTTGTCTCCACCGCCAAATCGACCAAAGTACCGCTGGTGCTGTGGGAAAACGAACACTTCGGCCTGCTGCAATCGGCGGCCGGCAAACAGTTCACCGAATCGCAGACCTATGCCGACAATTCCTCGCGCGTCAAAGGCCGCGTGGTGCTGACGGCGCGCAATGCCGATACCTTCGGCGCCGATATCAAGAAAATGAATACGGCCCGCCTGACGGCGGAAGAAGTCAAGCAAAGCGACAAGTTCAACCTGATGGAGAAGCAGCGCATCAAAGTGGTGTTCCGCGACCTGTTCGAACAACTCGACAAAGTGGAGTGGTAAGCCACTATGGATCAGCACAAGCTGCGCACTCTGGTATTTGAAAAAACCGGCGTCAAGATCGATATCGATGATCCTGTGTTCGCGCTGGTGGCCCTCAACGAAGCCGTACTCGAAGACGCCGTGCAGCGCCACGTGGCGCTGATGGATAGTACGTCGCGCGAACTGGTGCGGCATGCCCGTGCCGCCGGTGGTCTGGCGGCCGACACGCCGGCGGCGCGGCGCAAGGGCGCGGTGCTCGATGCCACCAATGAAGCGCTGGAACAGGAGGCGGCCAATCCGGCCGCCACATCTGCCAGTGCCGCGCCCGCTGCTACTGCGGCGCCGGCCAACTCCGCAACGCCTGCCTTCGATGGGCGCGAAAAGCGCCTGCTGGCAGCGGCTGCCGGCGTCGCCGTGCTCAGTGCCCTGCTGGTACTGGCCGGACAGGCGCTGTTTTTCAAGCCGGTGGCGCCGCCCGCCCCCGTCGTGCAGCAGGCCAAAGAGCTCACGCCTGCACAGTTGCTGGCACTGGACCGTGCCGACAAGCTGGACAAGGCCATGCTCAAGCTCGATCCGAAAACCCGCGCCCAGTTGCAGGCAGAACTGACTAAATAGCCACTCCGCCGCCGCAAGACTCGGACATGGATGCAGCCCTCGCGGCTGCATCTTTTTTATGCTAACATATGAACACCTATTCAAATGTTAGTATTATGAGCTGCCATCACGACGTCACCGTTTGCGATCCTGCCATCGCCCAACTGGCCGACCTGTTCCATCTGCTCGGCGATCCTACCCGCCTGCGCATCGTGCTGGCCTGCCTGGAGGCGCCCGTTGCCGTCAGCAGTATCGCCAGCACGCTGGAACTGAGCAGTTCGCTAGTCAGCCACCATCTGCGCCTGCTGCGCGCTGCCCGCATCGTCAAATCCGAACGGCAGGGCAAGCAGGTATTCTATTCCGCCGCTGATGCCCATATCAGCGGTGTCCTCAACGATATGCTGGAACATATCGCCGAACCAGCAAACGGGAGCGAGGCATGAGCCATCACCACGATCACCAGCACGACCACGATCATGACCATGAACACAAACATGAGCATGATCACCAGCACGACAACAAATCCTCCCACGCCCACGGCAGCAAGTCCTGCAGCCACGGCCACAGCCATGGTCACGGCCATGACCACGGACACGGTCACCACCACCATCATGGCGATCCCAACACCATGGGCCGCGCTTTTGCCATCGCCATCGTGCTCAACACGGTATTTGTCGCGATCGAATTCGGCTACGGTTTCCTTGCCAACTCCACGGCACTGATGGCCGATGCCGGCCACAACCTGTCCGACGTGCTGGGCCTGATGCTGGCATGGGGTGCCGCCATCCTCGCCAAGCGCCTGCCGAACGGCCGCTACACCTACGGCCTGCGCAGCACTTCCATGCTGGCCGCCCTATTCAATGCCATGCTGCTGATGGCAGCCTGCGGCGGCATTGCATGGGAAGCCGTGCAGCAGCTGATCCACCCCGATCCGGTCGGTGGCCTGACGGTCTCGCTGGTGGCTGGCGTGGGCATCCTGATCAATGGCTTCTCGGCCTGGCTGTTCATGTCCGGCAGCAAAGACGACGTGAATATCCGCGGTGCCTACCTGCACATGGCAGCCGACGCTGCCATTTCGCTGGGCGTGCTGGTAGCCGGTGTAATCGTGATGTACACGGGCTGGAACTGGCTCGACCCTGTCGTCAGTATGCTGATCGTAGGCTTTATCGTGTACAGCACATGGTCGCTGCTGAAACAGTCGCTGCGCATGGTGCTGGCCGCCGTGCCCGACCATATCGAAGGCGAGGAAATCGCAGCCTTCCTCACAACTCAGCCGGGTGTGAGCGCCGTGCAGGACCTGCATATCTGGGCCATGAGCACCACGGAAACGGCGCTGACGGTACAGCTGATAACGCCGCAAGGCCATCCGGGCGACGCCGCGCTCGACGCTATCAGCCGCCAGCTGCGCGAGGAATATTCGATCCACCACAGCACGCTGCAAGTACGGCTAGGCGACGGCAGCGCAAGCTGCAGCCTGCAGACGCCGGCACACTAGCACGGCACTCCGCAAACGACAGCGGCCCCGGCGCAACAAACGCCGGGGCCGCTGTGTTTCTACCTTTGGCAGGCAGAAGCGTATGCCGCTTAGTCAGCCAGACCCGCGTACAGCGGCGTGCTCAGATAACGTTCGCCGAACGAGGGAATGATGGTGACGATGATTTTGTCGGCGTTTTCCGGACGGCGCGCCACCTGCACCGCAGCCCACAGCGCTGCACCGGCCGAGATCCCCACCAGCAAGCCTTCCTGACGGGCCGCCTGCTGTGCCGTTTCGAACGCATCCTCGTTGCGCACCGTCACCACTTCGTCATACACCTCGGTATTCAGCACGGCCGGTACGAAGCCCGCACCTATGCCCTGTATCGGGTGCGGTCCCTTGGTGCCCTGCGACAGCATGGGCGACGCCGCCGGTTCTACCGCCACGCAGCGGAAGCCGGACTTGCGCTGTTTCAGCACTTCGCCCACACCGGTAATGGTACCGCCCGTGCCCACACCGGCCACCAGTATGTCGACGCGGCCATCCGTGTCAGCCCAGATTTCTTCCGCCGTGGTGCGGCGGTGCACTTCCGGATTGGCCGGATTATTGAACTGCTGGGGTATCAGGTAACGGCTATCGCTGGCGGCCAGCTGTTCGGCCTTGGCGATAGCGCCCAGCATGCCCTCGCTGCCGGGCGTAAGCACCAGTTCGGCACCATAGGCACGCAGCAGCATGCGGCGTTCGCGGCTCATGGTTTCGGGCATCACCAGCGTGCAGCGGTAGCCGCGCGCAGCGCACACCATGGCCAGTGCAATGCCGGTGTTGCCGCTAGTCGGTTCCAGAATAATGGTGTCGGGACGGATCAGGCCAGCGGCTTCGGCCGCTTCTATCATGGCCAGACCGATGCGGTCTTTAACGCTATGGGCCGGATTGAAGAACTCCAGCTTGGCCAGTATCTGGGCTGTGCTGCCGGCGTTGAGACGGTTCAGGCGCACCAGCGGGGTACGGCCTATGAGTTCGGTAACGTTATTGGCAATTTTCATGGACAGCTCCAGAGTGAGGGGATGTCAGCCAGTCTACACTGAGTGCCCCCGCTCCGGTAGCGTCCTGCTTACTTCACATCGACCAGTTCGACGTCGAAGATCAGCGCCGAATTGGGCGGAATGTTACCGCCCGGTGCAGCGCGCGAGCCGTAAGCCAGCTCGGCGGGGATGATCAGCGTGCGCTTGCCGCCCACGCGCATACCCTGGATACCCTGATCCCAGCCCTTGATGACGCGGCCGGCGCCGAGGATGAAGTCGAGCGGCTCGCGGCCTACCGACGAATCGAACAGCTTGCCGTGCATCTGCTTGGCCAGCGGACGGTACAGCCAGCCCGAGTAGTGCATGTAGACGGTGCTGCCGGTGGTGGCTTCGCGGCCCATACCCACTTTGTTATCGATCACGATCAGCTGTTCGGCAGCCGGGCCGGGCGTAGCCGAGCCTACCACCATAGGCGGTGCTGGCACGTCGGCCGGGGTGGCCGGAGCGGCAGGCGTCTGCGCCTGGGCTAAGCTGGTGGCCAGTGCGCACAGCACGGCCGCAAAAATGGAACTACGCTGCATGGTATCGTCTCTCTCTCAGATCTAGTGTTAGCAGGGCGCGCACATGATAGCAAAACTGCCAGCATGAGCGCACTTTTTCAGGCGCTTGGCGCGCTGGTAGCGGCTGCCGCCTCGTCCGGTGCCGTCTGCTGCGCCAGATGGCGCAGGGCGTGACTGGCCGCCACCATGCCGAAGGTGGCGGTCACCACCATGGCCGAGCCGAAACCGGCGCAGTTCAGGCCCGTCACGCCGCCATCCTCGATGGCGCAGGCTTCGGCCTGCTCGGGCAGGCTGATGCGCTCCATGGAAAACACCGCATCGACATGGAATTTATGCTTTTCGCCACGCGGGTAGCCATATTTGTTGCGCAAGGTCTTGCGCACCATTTTCAGCAGGGGCTCCTGCTCGGTGCGCGCCAGATCGCGGATGGCGATTTCGGTCGGGTCGGTCTTGCCGCCGGCACTGCCGATAATCACCATGGGTATCTGCTGCTGGCGACACCACGCAATCATGGCAGCCTTGTCCTTGACACTGTCGGTGGCGTCGATCACATAGTCGTAGCGGCCCTGCCCCAGCATCTCCGGCACGTTTTCCACGGTGACGAATTCTTCGATCTGGTGCACCGTGCAGAACGGGTTGATCTCGCCGATACGTTCGGCCAGTGCGGTAATCTTGGCCTTGCCTATGGTGCTGCTAAGGGCCTGGATCTGGCGATTGATGTTCGATTCGGCAACATTATCCAGATCAATTAAAGTCAGCTGGCCGATGGCGCTGCGGGCCAGCGCTTCCACCGCCCACGAGCCCACGCCGCCCGTGCCGACCACGCAGACATGGGCGCTACGGAAGCGCCCCAGTGCCGCCGCGCCATAGAGACGGGCAATGCCGCCGAAGCGGCGGTCGAAATCTATTTCCTCAAAGGAGGTAGGGTTATCAGCATTCATCCCGCCATTTTAACGGACGCCGCCGTAAAAAATATTCTAGAATGATTTTCTCACCTAGTCAGAGCCGCCAGCCATGAACCACCATCTGTTCGATACCGCCCCCGATTTCAACCAGCCTATTGCCGTGCTCAAGCACTGCCACGACCGTATCCGCAAACAGCTGGAAACCCTGCAGAAGCTGCTGGGCCACCTGCCTGTGCACGGTGCCGACAGTGATGCGCGCAAGGCCGCACAGGCCGTGCAGAAGTATTTCAACCACGCCGCCGCCCTGCACCACGAGGACGAAGAAGAAAACCTGATGCCCATGCTGCAGGCTACGGCGCGCGATGCCGATGCCGTGCAACTGGAGCAGATCATTCCCGGCATACTGGCCGACCACCAGCAGATGGAACGGGAATGGCAGCAGCTGAATACTCAGCTGGAGCAGATCGCGCAAGGCCACTCAGCCGAGCTCGATAGCGCCGCCGTGCAGCGCTTCATCGACCGCTACACCAGCCACATGGCGGTGGAAGAAACCAATATTGCGCCCATGGCCAAGCGCTTGTTCAGCCACGAGCAGATGGAACAGCTGGGCAGCGCCATGCAGGCACGGCGCGGCATCAAACCCTCGCTGCCGCAAAGTCAGGTGCCGGAGCAGCATCAGGTGCCGGTCAGCAATACCGTGGCCAACGGCGTGGTGCTGGCCGATATCCGCCTCGACTATGGCCGCGCCAGCCTGACGGAAGACGACGTGCTGGCAGACCCGATTGCCCAGTTCGGCAAATGGTTCGAGGAAGCCATGCATGCCAAGGTCAATGAACCGAATGCCATGAGTCTGGCCACGGTGGATACGGAAGGCCGCCCCAGTTCGCGCATCGTGCTGATCAAGCAGTACGACCAGCGCGGTTTCACCTGGTACACCAACTACGACAGCCAGAAGGGCCAGCAATTGCGCGCCACCCCGCACGCTGCACTGCTATTCTTTTGGAGCGAACTGGAACGGCAGGTCCGCATCGAAGGCACGGTCACGAAAACCTCGCGCGAAGAAAGCGACAAGTATTTCTACAGCCGTCCCGTGAAAAGCCAGATCGGCGCCATCGCCTCGAAACAGAGCGAACCTATCGCCAATCGCGCACAGATGGAAGCGAACTACGACGCTGTGGCTGAGGCCAGCGGCGATCAGCCCGTGCGGCCGGAACACTGGGGCGGTTACCGTCTCGACCCCGTCCGCATCGAATTCTGGCAGGGTCGCCGTTCGCGCTTCCACGACCGTATCGTGTACTGCAAGCAAGCTGATGGCAGCTGGACCCGGGAACGTCTGCAGCCCTGAACGCAGCGTCCTGCCCAGACTAGACCATCGCTTGCGGTGGTCTTTTTTTGCATGGAGGTGCTGTATGGGGAACCGTCACACACTGGCGCTGGGCCGCTATTTCAGCGTGGGTAGCAGGCTGGCTGCACGGCTGGGCGCGTGGAGCAGCGCGATCCGCCAGCAGTTGGCGCTGCCGCTGCGCATAGAACTGTGGGATGGCCAGCGCATCGATTTCTCCGCCCAGCCGCCGCGCGTGACTATCCGCATTCCCAGCGTGGCGGCGGCCAGCTATCTGCTACGTCCATCGCTCGCCAGCCTCGGCAGCGCCTATGTGGAAGGCCGCATCGAAGTACAGGGCGCGGCGCGCGACATGATAGACATCGTCACGGCACTGGCACGCAACACCCTCAAGGCCGAGGGCCGCTACGCGCGCGTGGTGCGCAACTGGCGCCACAGCAAGCACGGCGATGCCGCTGCCATCCACTACCACTACGATGTATCGAACGAATTCTATGCCGCATTCCTCGATCCCGAACTGGTCTATTCCTGCGCCTACTTCGAGCAGGGCCACGAAGACCTTGCCAGCGCCCAGTTGCACAAGATCGACCACATCCTGCGCAAGATCGCCCTGCAGCCGCACCAGCGCCTGCTCGATATCGGCTGCGGCTGGGGCGCGCTGGTGATCCGCGCCGCACAGCGCTTGCAGGCACGCTGCGTCGGCGTCACGCTCTCGGAGCAGCAGTATGCGCTGGCGCGCCAGCGCGTGCGCGCGGCGGGGCTGGAACATCTGGTGGACATCCGCCTGCAGGACTACCGCGACGTGCAAGGCCAGTTCGACCGCATCACCAGCGTCGGCATGTTCGAGCATGTGGGCGTGCGCCACCTGCCCGAATATTTTGCAGGCCTAGCGCGCCTGCTGGCCGACGACGGCATCGTCATGAACCACGGCATCACCAGCAGCGATGCGGCGAATGGCCAGTCGCCCTACGGCGGCGGCGATTTCATCGAACAATACGTGTTCCCGCAGGGCGAACTGGCCCACATCGGCCATGTGCTGAACAGCATGCAGCAGGGCCAGCTGGAAGTGTTCGATGTGGAAAACCTGCGCCGCCACTACGCCCGTACCTGCGCCATCTGGAGCGACAATTTCGAAGCTGCGGCGGGCCGGCTGAAAGCGCTGGCCGGCGAAAAGCGCTACCGCATCTGGCAGGTGTATCTGGCCGGCGCCAGTTATGCGTTCGAGCAGGACTGGATCAGCCTGTACCAGATCGTGGCGCGCAAGGCCGGCCAGCCGGCCAGCACGCTGCCATGGTCACGCCGCTATATGTACCCGGCAGCGGCGCCTACTTGAGCCGCGCCGCGTACAGGCTGCGCAGCTTGGCCACCTTGGGCGCCACCACGAACGCGCAGTAGCTCTGCATGGGGTGCTGCTCGAAATAATGCTGGTGGTATTCCTCGGCACGGAAATACGGCTGCGGCGCCGACAGTTCGGTGACGATGGGCGCATCCCACACCCCGGCCATTTGCGCAATCACTTCGCGCGCCGTGGCCTCCTGTTCGGGCGACTGGTAGTAAATCACCGAACGGTACTGGGTGCCCACGTCGTTGCCCTGCCGGTTCAAGGTAGTGGGATCATGCAGCGTGAAAAAGATTTCCAGCAGGTCGCGGTAGCTGATCACGGCCGGATCGAAGCGCAAACGGACCACTTCCGCATGGCCGGTGCCACCGGTGCAGACCTGCTCGTAACTGGGGTTGGGCAAAGGACCGCCCGTATAGCCGGATTCCACCTCGGCCACACCGCGCAAACGTTCGAAGACAGCTTCCAGGCACCAGAAACATCCGCCGCCCAGAACCGCAATCTCTGTGTTGTTGGGGCTATTTTCCATCTTAACTCCTTGATTTGTATAGCTGGACCACGATACCGGCAAGTCAGGCCCGGCAGCCAGCGCACGGGCTTGCCCGCAATGCAATCCGCTGTCCGCTGCGCACCTCGTACAACTATAGAGTAATTCACCGTTGTGCATTGCCCAGTTCCGTATTTTGCGGCAAAAATCAGATTTTTCTTGACAATGGTTTCCATGGAAACCATACTGGTAAAAAGTATCCACGGAAACCAATATGACTACCCAGGCCAGCCTCCCGCCCTCTCCCCTCGACGCCCATCTGGGCTTCTGGCTACGATTTGTCTCCAACCATGTCTCGCTACGCTTCCAGAAACTGCTGGAAGGGGAAGGCGTAACGGTGACTGAATGGGTAGCCCTGCGCACCCTGTGGGCGCAGGATGACAGCAGCCATGCCGCACTGATCGCAGCGCTGGGCATGACCAAGGGGGCCGCCTCCAAAGTGATTACGCGGCTGGAAGAAAAGGGACTGGCAGAGCGGCAGCTGGTGGACGGTCGCGCGCGCGAACAGTCCTTGCGGCTGACCAGCAAGGGCAGGCAACTGGTGCCGCAACTGGCCCAACTGGCCGATCAGAACGATGCCCACTTCTTCGCCCATCTGCCGGCAGGACAGCAACAAGCCCTGATGGCGACCTTGCAAGCGCTGGTCAGCCATCACCAGCTCAAAGAATTACCCACCGCCTGAAACGACAGGCATTTATAGACCAAGGAAGCCGCATGCACCCCGACACCCTCGCAGTGATCACCACTGTCTTTGAAAAATCCAATAACGGCAGCATCCACTTCGGTGACGTCATCGGCCAGCTGATGGCGCAACAGGTCGAGTCCTACCATGTGGACTACCGTTCCGGCCGCACCACCTATGTACTGCCCGATGGCGCAACGGCGGACCTGCATTTCGCCAAGCCCGAGCATGGTATTGCCGCAGCCTTTGATGGCGACGCCGTGCGCGCTGCGATACGGGGCGCACAGCAAGGCAAGATCCTGTATCCGGAATTTAAGCAGCTGACCCAGGCTGCCGGCTGCATAGGCTATACCGTCTGGATTGCAGGCCGCCATGTCAGCTACTATGGCCGCAATGGCGAGAGCCACGTCGAACATTTTCCCCAATAGTAGGGTGAGTCACTGCAGCAGCAAAGGAACGGCACCGTGACACCAGCGCTTTACGTCAGCAGCATCGCCACCAGCCTGACAGCACTAGCCGATGCAGGCCGCGCCGCACCCATGCGTGCCTACCTGCTCGACCAGTTCGACTTCCTCGGCATTCCGGCCCCGCAGCGGCGCGCGGCCATCAAGGCCTTGCCCCGGCAAGTATGGAACAACCCGGCCGATGTGCTGGAAATCGCGCATTTGCTATGGGAAAGACCGCAACGGGAATTCCGCTACACGGCGATCGATTTCCTCAGAGGCCAGGTAAAACTGCTGGACGGGTCCCATCTGACAGAGCTCCTAGCCTTGCTGCGCCGCGAGGCATGGTGGGAAACGGTGGACGGCATGACGGCGGTGATCGGGCTGATCATCCTGCAGCAGGTAAAGCGCGGCGATACCGGCGCACAGGCCGTGTGCGATGTATGGATAGGCCATGGGGATTTCTGGGTCAGACGCTGTGCCATGCTGCACCAGCTGGGCTGGCGCCTGCACACCGATATGGAGCGCTTGCAGCGCTATGCCGAGCTGCTGGCGCCGGAAAAGGAATTTTTCATTCGCAAGGCCATCGGCTGGGCGCTGCGCGACTATGCACGCTGGCATCCGGCATGGGTAAAAAACCTGCTGCAGGCGCAGCAGGAACGGTTTTCCGGCCTGACCATGCGCGAAGCGGCAAAACATCTGGTGCTCGATTAGGTACCTTCAGCGCGGGCGAAACGCCGCTTTACCATCAGCTAAAAAACGCAGGCTCCGGTAGCCTGCCTCAATTTTTGGCATAATGGCGGAAAATTACAGGTTTTCCATGAATACAGTTTCCCCACGCGCCCCCGCTCCCAGCTTCGACACCCGCCATTTCCGTCAGGCGCTGGGCCAGTTCGCCACCGGCGTGACCGTGATTACCACGCGTCTGGCCGATGGCACGTTTCGCGGGCTGACGGCCAGCTCCTTCAATTCCGTCTCGCTGGAGCCGCCACTGGTGCTGTGGAGTCTGGCCAACAAAGCCAACAGCATGCCCATCTTTACCGGCAATTCGCACTACGTCATCAACGTGCTGGCAGCCGATCAGGCCCATCTGGCCACCCGTTTTGCCACCCGCGGCATCGATCCTTGGGAGGGCGTGGAATATGAACTGTCGCGCACCGGCCACCCCATTCTGAAGGGCTCGTCGGCGTGGTTCGAATGCCATAACCGCAGCCGCTATCCGGAAGGCGACCACGTGATTTTCGTGGGCGAAGTGGAACTATGCGAGTTCTCGCCCTGCCCGCCGCTGATCTTCCACGGCGGCCAGTTCGGCAATCTGGGGTAAAAACGGAAATTGGTGTCGCCATTTGGAAAGCCGCCACGTCATGGGCGGCATAGAATGCTTGCAGCATTCACCATAATGAGAGACTACCATGAGCCAAGCCCGCGCCCAGTTCCACTGGGATGATCCCCTGCTGCTGGACCAGCAACTGACCGACGAAGAACGCATGGTGCGCGATGCCGCCGCTGCCTACTGTCAGGACAAGCTGGCTCCGCGCATCCTCGAAGCATTCCGCCACGAACAGATGGACACCTCCATCTTCCGCGAAATGGGCGAACTGGGCCTGCTCGGCCCCACCATACCGGAACAGTACGGCGGTCCCGGCCTCAACTACGTGGCCTACGGCCTGATCGCGCGTGAAGTCGAGCGCGTCGATTCCGGCTACCGTTCCATGATGAGCGTGCAGTCGTCGCTGGTGATGGTGCCCATCTACGAGTTCGGCACGGAAGCGCAGAAACAGAAATACCTGCCCAAGCTGGCCACGGGCGAATGGATAGGCTGCTTCGGCCTGACCGAACCCAACCACGGTTCCGATCCCGGCTCCATGGTCACCCGCGCCCGCAAAGTGCCGGGCGGCTATGCCCTGACGGGCAGCAAGATGTGGATCACCAACTCGCCGGTGGCCGACGTATTCGTGGTCTGGGCCAAGGACGATGAAGGCGCGATCCGCGGCTTCGTGCTGGAAAAAGGCATGGCCGGCCTGAGCGCCCCTGCCATCCACGGCAAGTTCGGCCTGCGCGCTTCCATCACCGGCGAAATCGTGATGGACAATGTGTTCGTGCCGGAAGAAAACGCCTTCCCCGATGTGCGCGGCCTAAAAGGCCCGTTCACCTGCCTGAACTCGGCCCGCTACGGCATCGCCTGGGGGGCACTCGGTGCCGCCGAAAGCTGCTGGCATACGGCCCGCCAGTACGTGCTGGACCGCCACCAGTTCGGCCGTCCGCTGGCCGCCAACCAGCTGATCCAGAAGAAGCTGGCCGATATGCAGACCGAAATCACGCTGGGCCTGCAAGGCTGTCTGCAACTGGGCCGCATGAAAGATGCCGGCACGGCGGCGGTGGAAATCACCTCGATGATGAAGCGTAACTCCTGCGGCAAGTCGCTGGAAGTGGCGCGGGTAGCGCGCGATATGCTGGGCGGTAACGGCATCTCCGACGAGTTCGGCATCATCCGCCACATGGTGAATCTGGAAGTCGTGAATACCTACGAAGGGACGCACGACATCCACGCCCTGATACTGGGCCGCGCCCAGACCGGCATACAGGCCTTCCAGTAACAACTGGCGACAATAAAAAACGGGGCTGATTCAGCCCCGTTTTTTTTGCCTGCTGCTTCATACGGACACCCGCAGGCGTCCGCATACACCGCCTGCCGGCAGGCTTAGAAGCCCTTGAAGTTGTAGCCTATGCTGACGCTCACCGCCAGCGGATCCAGACGGACATCCTGCGTCTGACCGGTCGAGAAGCTGACCTTGGTCTTGAGCTTGGTCTTGATCACGGTAGCGTCGACGAACCACTTGTCGTTGATGCGCACAGTGCCGCCGATCTGGTAGCTCAGCGCCATCTTGTCATCGAGCTTGTAGGTGGTGCCGGGGCCGCCCGTATTGAGCAGTGCGGTCAGCTGGGCCGAGCCGGTTTCCTTCTGGAACATGGCGTAGGTCAGACCCAGGCCCACATACGGACGGAACACGGCGTTAGCCGGCAGGAAGCGGTATTGCACGAAAGCGGTAGGCGGCAGCACTTGCGCCGTGCCCAGCTTGCCCGTGCCCTTGATGGCACCGTCACCAATCAGGTCGTGCTTGTACGGCAGACCCAGATCGAGTTCGGCCGCAACGTTGTCGGTCAGCATGTAGGCGATGGCGAAGCGCGGCTTGGTGTCCGTGCCCACATCGGCCTTGGTGCCCGGCAGCGCCGGTGCCGACACGTCGCCGGAATCGACTTTCGGGGTGATTTTGTTAACGCCCAGCGTACCCAGCCAGGTACCGGCCGATTGTTGCGCCGAGGCAGCCGTCGCCAGCGACATTGCGGCGGCCAGCGCCAGCAGTTTGATGGTGTTCTTCATATCGTCTCCAGAATTTTTTGTGATGTAAGTCGGGCCGCTGCCTGTCTCTGGCAGCGGCCGGCGACGACTGAATTACAGCCAGCCCTTTACAACCATTTTCTCGGCCACGTAACGGGCCAGCAGCAGGTTGTTGAATGGCGTAGGATGAACGTCATCGGCGAACGAGTAGTGACTGACATCGCCCGTCTTCAGGTTGCCGCCGTTGCAAGTCAGGGAGGTACCCAGCGGGTTCTTGGCAACGCTCAGATCGCAAGCGGTGTCGTTCACTACCGTCAGGCCGTAAGGGCCGGGATTGGTGGCCTGATCATGGCTGACCGCAAACACGTCAACGATCAGCACTTTAGGTTCCGCACCCAGCCCCGTATTAAGCGCGCCATTGAAGGCGGCCACCATGGCATTGATCAGAGCGCGGGTATTGGCGTCTTTCGACAGGCCGGCCGGCGTGGTGGCCACGTCAGGCAGGTTATTCACCGTGACGTAGTTGGCGCCGTTGGCGATCAGCTGATTTTTCACCAGTGCCACCAGTTCATTGCCGGCCTGCGCCATAGCAGTCACCAGATCAGCGCCATGGGCGGCCGCATAATCGGCACCGGCCTTGGCACCGGCAGCCTGGGCGTCAGCCGTGGCCTTGGTCACCATCGGGCCGTACACGGCAGGCGAAGCCACTGCCGAGTTGCCAGGCTGGACGGCGGCGGTACCGATCGCCACCTGCGTGATGGAAGTCTGGGTACTGCCGGCGCGCGCAGCTTCGGTCTGGGCGGCCAGGCCGATCGCAGCAGCGGCCGATTGCGGGCTGGTGGCACCGGCCGCCAGCTGGCCTACCAGACTGGTGACATAGGCGGTGCCGCCGGCAGCCGTGCCGGCCGCCGTCGCTGCAGCGCTCAGTGCCGACAGATTGAACAGCACATCGTTACCGCCGGCCATGACGAACACCATCTCATCGCCCTTGAACTTGCCGCCGGAAATTTTCAGGTGGTTGGCAATCTGGGTCGCCACAGGAATAGTCAGGGCGCCCAGCGAGCTGCCCGTCAGCTTGTTGCCCGGGCCGACAGGATTGGTCACGCGCGAACCGCCAGTGGCGTAGCCGTAGCAGCCGGCGTGGGCCACCTGCGGCACCGAGAAACCTTTGCTGGCATCGCCATCGAGGCCGGTCACGGCCGGGCATGGTGCTGGCAGGCCCAGCTGGGCGGCCATCAGTTCGGTCCAGTTTTTACCGGTCAGGGCAGGATTGATGGCCGTGTTATCGCCATTGATGGTGAATTTGCCGCCTTTCAAGGCAGCAACGGTGCCTACAGCGTAGGAGCCAACGTCGGACAGGCTGTCACCAAACGACACCTGTGCGCTGTATTGCTTCTTGAGGATTTGCGCGCCGGGCGTAGGGTCGGTGCCGCCGCAACCTGCCAGTATGGCCAGGGCTGCTGCCGCCAATGCTAATTTGGTATGACGCATGTTGTCTCCTAGAAAAATTCTTTTATGGTGTGATACGAACGGTTGTGCTATTCGCAACCTGATTAATATGCCAGCCTTATCGGTCATTGTATAGAGATGTCCTGTAAAAGCGTGCCGTTTGTGCCCAAAAAAGAACGCTTGCTCGCTGCTTTTTTCACAGCGAGCGTATGCTGCTAAGCACCATTCACCGTGCTGGTGCAGCGTCGAAGAATTTGCGCGCTTCACGCAGGCAGAACGGCGCGACCAGACCGGCGTGATAGCTGTCCTGCACCACCTGATTGGCCTGCGCATTGGTGCCGCCGTGTTCCGTTACCGACAGCTTGAGCACCTGTTTGGCCAGCGCAAATTCCGTCCGCACGGCACGGTTGTCGGCCAGCAGCGAAGAATCGTCGAGATCGAGCACGCTGAGCAGACCGGCCGCGATGTTCTGCGCGCGGAAATACGCCACCGCCGCGTCAGTATTCGCAAACGGCACGACCGGATCCTGATTGCCGCCGCATAGCATTAGCGGCACGGTCGGCGTGTACGTGCGTAAATCATTCTTCAGCAGCCATTTACGCAAGGCATGGGACGGCGCACAGTTCAGCGGTACATTATTGCTCGCGTTACATGGCTGAGCCTTGAGGTCGCTCAAGTAGCTGTTGCGGTAGCTCGTTTGCAGCAGATGGTCGCTGCCGAAGAAGCGGCTATAACCAGTCGCTTGCGGCAGCGAGGCCAGATCGAACAGCACGTCGTTGGGCAACTTGCCGGCAGTAACCAGCGCGCCCAGACTCAGGCTACCCGGCAGCAGCGTGTCGATGCCGCTCGCATACCTGGGCTCGTAGATGTCCGTCAGGCTGGCATACAGCCCGGCACCGGCGCGCTGGCCCGCCGTGATCAGCATGGGCATGAAGCCGCTGGAACCCACGCTGGGCGCGCCATTGAAAATGGCATCGCCGAACTGCAGCAGGGCATACGGACCGGATAGCGGCGCCGCTGCCGTGACATTGAATTCGCCCGCGTAATCGCGCTGCATGGCGCGCTGGGTGGCCATGGCGACAAAGCCGCCCTGCGAGTAACCGCTCACCATCAGGCGGCTCGATGGCGTTGCGCCTATGCTGGCAAACACGCTGCGCGCAGCCCGCAGCGCGTCGATCATGTCGTTGGACTGCTGGCTGGCATCGAGGTAGGGATGGTAGTCGAGCGTGGAACCGGCATAACCGGCGTAATTGGGCGCCACCACGATATAGCCCTGCGCGGCGAACATGGCAGCCACGGTGCGGGTTTCGGTAGCGCTCAGATCGGCCATGTCATTGCTCTTCAGGACAGAGGTACCGTGTGCGTACAGCAGCACGGGACGGCCGCCCTGACAGGCCGGATCGGTTCCCGACGGCACCATGATGGCCGTGCTGGCCTGCGTATCGGCAGCCTTGCCATCGAGCGTATGGTAGCGCAGCGTGTAGATGGTGACGGCGCAGGTGGGCGTGCCCGTCACGGCTGCGCCATAACTGACGCTGGCTTCCACCAGCGCCTTCATCTGCGCTGGCTGCACGGTGTTCACGGCAAAGCCGCCCACCGCTGCCGGCACCAGACTGGCGCCGCCTATGGGCTGGCCGCGCAGCTGGGTGACGGGTGGCGGCGGCACGACGGCGCCGCCGGTCTGGCTGGCCGGACTGCCGCCGCCGCAGCCGCTCAGCGCCGCAGACAGAGCGGCGGCCAGCGCCAGCGCGCCGCTGCGGCGTGCACACGGTAGTTGCGCTATCAGGGTGGGGAAAGAAACGGAAAAACGACGCGTATCCATGGGCTAATCCTTGCAAGGTGCAGGGACGGCGCCCCTGCCAGAGTGTCAGATGGCCGGTCAGACTGTGTGATCGGCAGCAACTTAATCTTAGCAGGAAAGCAAGCCCAGCGGACCATCTGGCCGCCGGGCCGGAGAGAGATTCAGGCCAGCAAACGCGCGATCACGCCAGCCGAGCCATGCACGGCACGGCGCAGGCGGTCGTTCACGCCCAGCCACTGATCGTCCTGCGGCGGGGTTTCCACCAGTATCAGATCGCAAGCCGTCTGGTCCATGTCACGCAGCGCCGCATACAGGCCGTAGGCATAGGCTGCCGCCGTGGCGGGCATGTGGCGCTGGGCGTGGCCGCAAGCAGGCAGGGTATGGCTAATAACGGCCACCTGCACGCCACGCGCCTGCAGCTGCGCCAGCGTGGCCGGCAAGGCTGCCGTGTCCAGCATGGTGACCGGGGTACGCGGTGCATAATGCGATTCCAGCGTGCCGGAAGCGCGCGGTGCGGCCTGATCGGGCGCGGCCGGCAGCATGCCGATCACGTCGGCAATCTGCTGGGCCGTAATATGGCCGGGACGCAACAGCACAGGGCCGTGCGTGGCCAGACGCGACAGATCGACGATGGTCGATTCGATGCCGACCGCGCTGGAACCGCCTTCCAGCACCACGCTGAGCAGCGCGCCGTCGCAGCTTTCGCCATCGGCGGCACCGCCTATCGGGCCTTCGTCGTGGCTATCGAGTCCGAACTCGTCGCGCACGTGCTGGGCCGTGGTGGGGCTGACACTGCCGAATTTATTGGCCGAGGGCGCCGCCACCCCGCCCTTGCCGCCCTTGAAGGCGCTCAGCAGAGCAACCGCCACGGGATGGGAAGGACAGCGTATGCCCACCGTATCCTGGCCACCGGAGACGGCATCGGGAATATGACTGGCGCGCCGCATGATCAGCGTCAGCGGGCCGGGCCAGAACGCCTGCACCAGCTGGCGCGCTTCGGCAGGAATATCCGTGCACCAGTAATCGAGCTCGGCGCCGGGCGCCACGTGCACGATCACCGGATGGTCGTTAGGCCGGCCTTTGGCCTGATAGATGCGCGCCACCGCCGCCGGATTTTCCGCATCGGCGCCCAGGCCATACACCGTCTCGGTGGGGAAAGCCACCAGCCCGCCCTGCTCCAGCACGGCGGCGGCGGTGGCGATGGCTGCCGCATCGGCAGCAGCTTGCGGCACGGCTTGTGTCACACCAGACTTCACGCCGCGATACCCAGAATGGCGCAGGCGGCCAGCAACTGCTGCTGCGCCTGAGCCAGCGTAGGCGCGATAAAGGTCAGGTGGCCCATCTTGCGGGCACGGCGCGGATCATCCTTGCCGTACAGGTGCAGACAGGCGCCGGGCAGCGCCAGCACCTGATCCCACGCCGGTTCGCGCGGGGTCTGGCTATCGCCTTCGAACCATACGTCGCCGAGGATGTTGAGCATCACGGCCGGCGAATGCTGGCGCACATCACCCAGCGGCAGGCCGGCCATGGCACGCACCTGCTGGGCGAACTGGCTGGTGACGCAGGCGTCGATGGTGTAGTGGCCACTGTTGTGCGGACGCGGCGCCATTTCATTGACCACCAGCGTACCGTCAGTCAGCACGAAGAATTCTATGCACAGCACCCCCACGTAGCCGAGTTCGGCCACGATGGCCTGCGCGGCGCGCTGGGCTTGCAGTGCACTTTCCGCCGACACGTTGGGGCCGGGCACGGTGGTGGTAAACAGGATACCGTCGCGATGGACGTTTTCGGCGATCGGATACACCACCGACTCACCATCGGCGCCGCGGGCCGTCAGCACCGACACTTCATACGCCAGCGGCAGCATTTTTTCCAGCAGACAGGTTACCCCGTTCATGCTGGCGAAAGCGGCACGCACGTCTTCGCGCGAGCGCACCCTTACCTGCCCTTTGCCGTCGTAACCCATGCGCACCGTTTTCAGGATGCCGGGCAGCAGATCGTCGCTGATGGCGTCGATATCGGCTTCGCTGGCGATGGTCTTGTGCGGCGCCGGCAGCACGCCGGATTTCTCGGCGCAGTCAACGAAGAAGCGCTTCTCGGCGATGCGGTCCTGCGCCACCGATACGCCGTGCGCATTGGGCGCGACAAACACTTGCTGCGCGAGGCGCGACAGGCTGTCGGCCGGCACATTTTCAAACTCGGTCGTGACGGCAGCACATTGCGCTGCCAGCGCGTCCAGACCGGCTGCATCGCTGTAGCCGGCCTCGATCAGACGTTGCGCTACCTGCCCCGCCGGACAGGCTGCCGCCGGCTCCAGCACGGCGACCTGATAACCCATGCTCTGCGCAGCCTGGGCGAACATACGGCCCAGCTGGCCGCCGCCCATCACGCCCAGCCATGCAGGCGGGTGAGCGGCAGGCAGCAGCGGAGTACGCGATTGTTGCGGGGAAGACGTCGAATTACTCATACCGTTTATATCGTTGCGTTGTTTCGTAGGCTTACAGGGGCAAAGTCATGGCTTCGGCTGCTGCCGTCTGGGTGGCGCGGAAGGCCAGCAGCTGCTGCGCCAGTGCCTCATCCGTTGCAGCCAGCAGCGCTACCGCCGTCAGTGCCGCATTGGCGGCACCGGCTTCACCGATGGCGAAGGTGGATACCGGCACGCCTTTCGGCATCTGCACGATGGACAGCAGCGAATCTTCGCCGCGCAGGTATTTGGACGGCACGGGCACGCCCAGTACCGGCACGATGGTCTTGGCCGCGACCATGCCCGGCAGGTGGGCCGCACCGCCGGCACCGGCGATGATGGCGCGCAGGCCACGGCTGCGGGCGTTTTCCGCGTAGGTGAACATCTGATCCGGCATACGGTGGGCCGAGATCACCTGCGCTTCGAACGGAACGCCGAACTGTTTCAGGATGGCGACCGCGTGCTGCATCACCTCCCAGTCCGAGTTGGAACCCATGATGACGCCGACCAGCGGCGTGCTGCTGGTGTTAGTACTTACATTAGCGCTCATCTCAGACCTTCAGCTTCTCGCCCGTCAGGCGTTCGATGGCTTCGAAATACTTGGCCTGGGTTTGGGCGATGACTTCCGCTGGCAGCGCTGGCGCCGGTGCCGTCTTGCCCCAGTCGGTCAGGGTTTCCAGATAGTCGCGCACGAACTGCTTGTCGAACGATGGCGGCGACATGTCCGGTGCGTAGGAGTCGGCCGGCCAGAAGCGCGACGAGTCCGCCGTCAGCACTTCGTCCATCAGGTGCATCACACCGTTTTCGTCCAGACCGAATTCGAACTTGGTGTCGGCAATGATGATGCCGCGGGTAGCCGCGTAGTCGGCCGCAGCCTTGTACAGGGCGATGCTGACATCGCGCATCTTGGCGGCCAGTTCGGCGCCGATGCGGCTTTCCATTTCGGCAAAGCTGATGTTTTCATCATGCTCGCCCAGATCGGCTTTGGCCGCAGGGGTGAACAGGGGTTCAGGCAGTTTCTCGGCCTGACGCAGACCGGCTGGCAGCTCGATGCCGCAGATGCTGCCGGTAGCCTGATAGTCTTTCCAGCCCGAGCCGATGATGTAGCCGCGTACCACCGCTTCTACCATGATAGGTTTGAGACGCTTGGCCACCACGGCACGGCCTTTGACCTGCTCGACTTCGTCGGCAGCCACCACGGATTCCGGTGCGACGCCGGTCAGGTGGTTAGGCACGATGTGGCCGAGTTTTTCGAACCAGAAATCGCTCATTTGGTTCAGCACCATGCCTTTGCCGGGGATAGGCTCGTTCATGACGACGTCGAAAGCCGACAGGCGGTCAGTGGTGACGATGAGGATTTTGTCATCGCCGACAGCGTAGTTGTCGCGGACTTTGCCGTGGCCGAGCAGGGGCAGGGACTTGATGGAGGTCTGATAGAGGCTGTTCATAGCGGAGGGTGGTTGGACTAGCGGTATAGAAAAGCGAAAACCGGCGGAGTGAAAACAAGGCCGCCGGTCCAGTGTCGGGTTCATTCCTGGCGGAATAAACCCGTTCCAAACAGAATTTTACTTCACAATCTGGGCCAGCTCGCCGGCCTTGTAGCGTTCTGCCATTTTTTCCAGTGGAATCGGCTTGATTTTGCCGGCCTGGCCTTCGCAGCCGAAGGCCTGGAAACGGGCACGCACGATTTGCTCGGCAGCAGCACGGGCTGGCTTGAGGAAGTCGCGCGGGTCGAATTTCGACGGGTTCTGGAACAGGAACTGGCGGATCGCCGCCGTCATGGCCAGACGGATGTCGGTATCGATGTTGATCTTGCGGACGCCGTGACGGATGCCTTCCTGGATTTCTTCCACCGGCACGCCATAGGTTTCCTTCATGTCGCCGCCGAATTCGCGGATGATGGCCAGCAGTTCCTGCGGTACCGACGAGGAGCCGTGCATCACCAGATGGGTGTTAGGAATGCGGGCGTGGATTTCCTTGATGCGGTCGATGGCCAGAATGTCGCCGGTAGGCTTGCGGGTGAACTTGTAGGCGCCGTGCGAGGTACCGATCGCGATGGCCAGCGCGTCGCACTGGGTGCGCTGCACGAAGTCGGCCGCTTGCGCGACGTCGGTCAGCAGCTGTTCGCGCGTCATGGTGCCGTCGGCGCCGTGGCCGTCTTCCTTGTCGCCCTTCATGGTTTCCAGCGAACCGAGCACGCCCAGTTCCGCTTCCACCGTCACGCCGATAGCGTGCGAGAACTTGACCACTTCTTTCGATACTTCCACGTTGTATTCGTAGGAAGCTACCGATTTGCCGTCGGCTTCCAGCGAGCCGTCCATCATCACCGAAGTGAAGCCGGAGCGGATGGCAGCCTGGCACACGGCGGGCGACTGGCCATGATCCTGGTGCATCACCACCGGGATGTGCGGATAGGCTTCGACCGCGGCGTCGATCAGGTGGCGCAGAAAAGCTTCGCCAGCATATTTACGGGCGCCAGCGGACGCCTGCATGATGACCGGCGCGTTCAGCGCATCGGCCGCAGCCATGATGGCCTGCACTTGTTCCAGATTGTTGACGTTGAAAGCAGGGATGCCATAGCCGTTTTCAGCAGCATGGTCCAGCAGTTGACGCATGGATACGAGGGACATGGTAATACTCCAAACAATAAAAAAACCTGGTTGCCGGAGCCTACCCGCCCTCGTTCCGCGAGAGCGCTGCTACCGGACTTACTTAGTGAAACTCGCCGACCTTAACGATCTTCATGGCGTTGGTGCCGCCTACCTGTCCCATCGGCTCGCCCCAGGTGACCACGATCATGTCGCCTTTCTTGACGATGCCGCGTTCGACCAGCAGGTCTTCCGCTTGCTTCAGCACCACGGCGCTTTCCGCCGTCTGCACCAGATTGTAGGCCTTGACGTTGCGGTACAGCGCAATCTTGCGCAGGGTACCCACACTCGGCGTCAGGGCGTAGATCGGCGTATCAATATTGTGACGGCTCATCCACAGCGCCGTCGAACCGGATTCCGTCAGCGCCACGATCGCTTTCACCGCCAGATGGTGCGAGGTGAACAGCGCTGCATAGGCGATCGACTGGTCGATCCGGGTGAAGGTCGCGTTGAGGAAGTCGGCGTCGAGCTTGTTGTACTCGGACTGCTCGGCCTCCACGCAGATCGCGGCCATCATTTCTACAGTTTCAACAGGGTAACGACCGGAAGCGGTTTCCGCCGAGGTCATTACGGCATCCGTGCCATCGAGCACGGCGTTGGCCACGTCCGATACTTCGGCACGGGTCGGCACGGCATTGAAGATCATCGACTCCATCATCTGGGTCGCCGTGATCGCCAGCTTGTTCGACTCGCGCGCCATACGGATCATGCGCTTCTGCAATGCCGGTACGGCCGCATTGCCTACTTCCACTGCCAGGTCACCGCGCGCCACCATGATGCCGTCGGAGGCGTCGAGAATTTCCTGCAGCACCGGGATGGCTTCGGCCCGCTCGATCTTGGCGATCATCTGCGGCTTGTGGCCAAACGGTTCGCCGGCGATATTGGCCAGCTGGCGCGCCATTTCCATATCGGTGGCGCTTTTCGGGAACGAGATCGCCAGATAGTCGCACTGGAAACTCATCGCCGTCTTGATATCTTCCATGTCCTTGGCGGTCAGGGCCGGTGCCGTCAGGCCGCCCCCCTGGCGATTGATGCCCTTGTTATTGGACAGCTCGCCGCCGATTTTCACGGTAGTAAAAATTTCATGTGCAACAACTTTGTCGACCGTCAGCACGATCAGACCATCGTTGAGCAACAGCTTGTCGCCGGCACGCAGATCCTGCGGCAGTGCCTTGTAATCGAGGCCCACGCGCTCCTGATTGCCGAGTTCGCCGTTTTCGCCCCACTTCGCGTCGAGGATGAATTTATCCCCGTTCGCGAGGTCAATCTTACCATTTTCAAACTTGCCAACGCGGATTTTCGGTCCCTGCATGTCGGCCATGATGGCCACTTCGCGGCCCACTTCGGCAGCCGCCTCGCGTACCAGACGGGCACGGTCGATGTGATCCTGTGCCTTACCGTGCGAGAAGTTCAGACGAACCACATCCACCCCGGCCCGGATCATCTGAACCAGGACGTTGAAATCAGTGGAGGCTGGGCCTATCGTTGCGACAATTTTAGTACTACGGGACATAGTCATCCTTGGGCGTTAGGGCTAGCAAACACTCCCCGGAACCGGGGAGCGGAACGGTGATGCAACAGGACCAAAATGTAGCAAAGCTACGAAATTTTAGTCATTCTCAAGCATAAATTGAATTTTACTGTCAATTTGCTACATCGCACGACCGTGCTTTTTGCTCCCCTTGCCTGATTGGCTGATTTATACCTGCAAACTATGCTTACTGCGCTGCGGCACGCTGGGTCAGAATCTCCACGGCCGGCAGGGTTTTACCTTCCAGGAATTCGAGGAAGGCGCCGCCGCCCGTCGAGATGTAACCGACTTGCGCGCTGATATCGTATTTGGCAATCGCGGCCAGCGTATCGCCGCCACCGGCGATGGAGAAGGCCGGCGACTGGGCAATCGCCAGGGCCAGAGTTTTGGTGCCTTCGCCGAACTGGTCGAACTCGAACACGCCCACCGGGCCGTTCCACACCACGGTGCCGGCTTTGGCGATCTGGGCGGCCAGCGTGGCTGCCGTCTGCGGGCCGATATCGAGAATCATGTCGTCGTCAGCCACATCGGCCACGGCTTTCACGGTCGCTGCTGCGGTCGGCGAGAATTCCTTGGCGCATACGACATCGACAGGAATCGGCACTTGCGCGCCGCGCTTGGCCATCAGCTCGATGATGGCGCGGGCTTCGTCCACCAGATCGTTCTCGACCAGCGATTTACCGATGTTCAGGCCGGACGCTTTCATGAAGGTGTTGGCAATGCCGCCACCGACGATCAGATTGTCTACCTTGTCGGCCAGTGCTTTCAGGATGGACAGCTTGGACGATACTTTGGAACCGGCCACAATGGCCAGCAGCGGACGGGCCGGAGCGCCCAGCGCCTTGCCCAGCGCATCCAGCTCGGCGGCCAGCAGCGGGCCGGCGCAGGCAACAGGCGCGAATTTGGCGATACCGTGGGTGGAAGCTTCGGCGCGGTGGGCCGTACCGAAAGCGTCATTGACGTAAATGTCGCACAGGGCGGCCATTTTCTGCGCCAGTTCGTCGCTGTTTTTCTTTTCGCCGCGGTTGACCCGCACGTTTTCCAGCAGCACGACCTGACCGGCTTGCAGGCTTTCCAGACCGGCGCCATCGACCCAGTTCTGTTTCAGTTCGACGGGCTGGCCCAGCAGCTCGGCCAGACGGGCAGCGACCGGCGCCAGACTGTCTTCGGCCTTGAACTCGCCTTCGGTAGGACGGCCCAGATGGGAAGTCACCATCACTTTGGCACCTGCGGCAGCGGCGGCGCGGATGGCCGGCACGGAAGCGCGGATGCGGGTGTCTTCAGTAATGTTGCCGGCGTCATCTTGCGGCACGTTCAGGTCGGCGCGGATGAAAACGCGCTTGCCTTGCAGCGCATTCTGGGCGATGAGATCTTGCAGACGGATGAAGTTCAAAACAGCGGACATGGTTACCCAACGGTCGAGTTGAAAAAGGTAGGCTATTTTACCGCAAGCACAGGCTTAAATTCCTGTTATTAAAATACATGCATGAGGCGCAGCAGGGTGTAAAAGCCCATGCCGAACAAGATAGTTTGCAACATATTGCGTCGCAGCAAATAAAAGATGGTGGCGACGATCCCGGCCAGCAGTTTGATGTTGCTCAGGTCCAACAAAGGACTGCCGTTGACCAGCATCAGGTCGGGCGCCACGATGGCGGCCAGCGCGCAGGCCGGCGCGTAGCGCAGCATTTCCTGCACCCGCTTGGGAATATTGATGTGATGCCCCACCAGCCAGAACGAACTGCGCGTGGCCGCAGTGGCAATGGCCAGCACGGCGATGGTGAGCCAGATTTCCCAGTCGCTCATCGCTGCTCCCCCCGGCTCTGGCGCCATTTCTCTGCGCCCTCTTCCACTGCCATCGAAGTCAGCATGCCCAGCAGCACGGCCAGCAGCAGACCCAGTTTGTACGGCAGGCCCACGGCCAGCACGGCCACGGCACCGGCCACCAGCACGCCGCACAGGGCGGGACGGCCGGCAATCAGCGGCACCATCACGCAGATAATGGCCAGCGTGCCGGCAAAACCCAGCCCCCATTCGGCCGGCACGGCACTGCCGGCGAAGATGCCGGCAATCGAACCGATCTGCCACGCTGCCCAGTTGGGATACAGCAGGCCCTTGAGGTAGGACAGCTTGCCCGGCTGCGGCGCCGGATCAGGGAATTTATGCAGGAACAGCGCCACCGTCATATCGCCCGCCACATAACCGAGGGCAAAACGCTTGCGCCAAGGTAACTGGGAAAAATGCGGGGCCAGCAGGGCTGAAAATATGACAAACCGCAAATTCACTACCAGCGCGGTCAGAAAGATCACCCACACGGGAGCATGGCTGGCGATCAGGGGCAAGGCGGCGAGCTGGGCCGAACCGGCGAACACCAGCAAGGTCATACCGAGAGCCTGCGCAATCGACAGGCCGCTTTTCACCATGGCGATGCCGACCACCAGCCCCCAGGCACCGATGCCGAACAGGGTGGGCGTGCCCACTTTCAGGCCGGCGCGCCATGCCGCCTCGTCGTGGGCGGCGACATTGCAGATCGGGGCATCGGGCGAGTGGGCGCTGCTGGTTTCGGTCATGGCGAGATCATGTAGCATTCCTGCCACAGCGCGCGGCGCAGCGGGACGGTAGAGGCGCTATTTTACCGATGATTTTTGCTCCCTGCGCGAATCCGTTAAAATCGTGGTTTTCCTTAGTCCTCGGAGCAAACGAAATGAGCACTGCCACCACCACTAACGCCGTCGAACTCGAAGGCAAGGACTTGCCAGCCCACTGCCCTAATCCGGCCATTCCGCTGTGGTCGTCCCACCCGCGCGTCTTCCTCGACTTCCACCACGGCGAAGCCAAGTGCCCATATTGCGGTACCGCCTACCGCCTGAAGCCGGGTACCGTCGTCGGCCACCACTAAGCAGCACCCACCCTAGCGCCCCTCGGAGCGAGCATGCCCAGCAAACGCGTCAAGCAACTCAATGGTAGTGCCGCCGAAACCGAGGTGGCGTTTTACGATGCCCTCAACCGCGCCGATCTCGACGCGCTGATGGCGCTGTGGGCCGAAGACGACGAAATCGTCTGCATCCACCCGGGCGGCCCGCGCCTGATCGGCCACGCTGCCATCCGCGCTTCGTGGGCGGCCATCCTCGAACATGGCGGCCTGCACATCGTCCCCATCCAGCTGCACGAAACCCACAATCTGATGAGCTCCGTGCACACGGTGGTGGAAATCAGCAGCGTGTCCCAGCAGGACGATATCCACCTGCTGGCCACCAACGTGTATGCCAAAACCCCGCGCGGCTGGCGTATCGTGCTGCACCACGTCTCCATCGCGCCCGGCCCGGTGCCGACCGAAGCGCGCAGCCAGGTGCTGCACTGACAGGACTGTGCCGTGAAGTATCCCGCGCCCGCATGGCTACCTAGCGGCCACCTGCAAACCATCTATCCTGCCCTGTTTCTGCGCAAGCCGGCCGTGCACTACCGGCGCGAACGCTGGGACAGTCCGGACGGCGACTTCATCGATGTGGATTTTGTCGACGGCCAGCCGGGCCAGCCCATGGTGGTGCTGTTCCATGGACTAGAAGGCAGCTCCGACAGCCATTACGCACGCGCCCTGATGGCCGCCGTGGCAGCACGCGGCTGGTCCGGCGCCGTGCCGCACTTCCGCGGCTGCTCGGGAGTAGCCAACCGCGCGCCGCGCTTCTACCATTCGGGCGATGCAACGGAGATAAACTGGATCATCCGCCGCCTGCATGCGCGCCATGCCGGCGCACCGTTCTACGCGGCCGGTGTTTCGCTGGGCGGCAATGCCCTGCTGCGCTGGCTGGGCGAATCGGGCCAGCAGGCCGCTATCGTCGACGCTGCCTGCGCCGTATCCGCCCCGCTCGATCTGGCGCAGGGCGGGGCCGCCCTGTCCAGCGGCTTCAACATGCTGTACACGCGCATGTTCCTGCAAACCCTGAAACCCAAATGCGTAGCCAAACTACAGCAATACCCCGGCCTGTTCGATCTGCAGGCCCTGCATGCGGCACGCGATCTGTATGATTTCGACAACGTCGTCACGGCACCGCTGCATGGCTACCGCAACACGGAAGACTACTGGCACCGCGCCAGCGCGCGCCATGTGCTGGGCGATATCCGCGTGCCCACGCTGGTGCTGAACGCCCGCAACGATCCCTTCCTGCCGGGCCGGCACTTGCCACAGCGGGCCGCAGCCTGCGTGCAGCTCGACTATCCGGCCCGCGGCGGCCATGTCGGCTTTGCCACCGGCGGCCCGCCCGGCAGCCTGCACTGGCTGCCGCAACGCCTGCTGCACTTCATGACGCAGGGCGCCGCACCTTTTAACGGAATTTCCCATCATGGATGACATCGTCAAACAGGCACTGGCCAAATGGCCCAATGTGCCGCACTGCTACGGCTGGCTGCTGCTCGATGCACGCGGCCACTGGCGCATGCGCGACGAACGGGCCCAGCACCTTAACCTGCCCGGCGACAAACTGCAGCACGCCGCCCTGTGCAGCTTCATCGCCCGCAATTACGCCGCCGATGCGCGCGGCTGCTGGTATTTCCAGAACGGCCCGCAGCGCGTGTATGTGCAGCTGCAGGCCGCCCCCTACATCGTGCGCACCGATCCCGTGCAGGGCTGGTTGCTGCACACGGGCGTGCCCATGGGCGCGCTCGACGAAGTGCTGCTGACGGAAGATGGTGCGCTGCTGCTGCGCAGTGCGGACCTACTGGCCCAGCTCGACGACCGCGACATTGCGAGCGTCATGGCCGAACTGCACAGCGGCGGCAGCCCCGTCACGGATGAAGTGCTGCTGGATTGGCTGGACGGGAGCAGCAGCGCCAGCCTGACGCTGCATGGCCATCCGGTGCAGCGGGTAGCGGCGGCCGCACTGCCGGCGCGTTACGGCTTTGTCTGCGTACCAGCGCCCGAGACGCCAGCGGCTAAGGCTTGACCAGATCCTTCTTGAACTTGTCGCCCATTTCTTCGCGCCGGCGCGCCTGCAGTTCGCGCTCGCGCGCATCGATCACGGCCTGATCGTAGAAGGTGGCATCGGGCGCCTTGCGTGCATACGATAGCTGATCGAGTGCCGACAGCACGCCGCCCTGCAGCACATACGATTCGGCCAGCGCGATATGCTGCAAGGCCTGCTTGCCCTGCTTGGCATAGGCTTGCGCCAGCAGATCGTAGGCATCGGGATCGTCGCGGTACAGTTGCACCTGATCGCGCAGATAGGCGGCAGCCCGCTCCAGCTGGCCCGCAGCGATCATCGCCTCGCCATACTGGTGGGCGATGCCGCGCGACAGCGGATACACCAGATGCGCGGCTTCGGCATCGGCTAGCGCCTGCTGCTGCAGGGCTGCCTTGTCAGGCTGGGCCAGTTTGATTTCCAGTCCCGTGAAGACGTAGATGATTTCCCCTTCCGGCGCCGGCGCCACACCCAGCGTACCCGGCGGCGGCAGCTTGCGCATGGTGGCATGCGACTTGTCCAGCCACTGCTGGGCCAGTGCGTAGTTTTCGCGCTTGAGCGCCACGAACGCCAGTCCGTACTGGGCTGCCGCCACCTGCTGGCGTCCCGGCTGCTGCAGCTGTAGTTCGAAGAAGGTCTGGGCCTCGGCCAGCCCCTGCGAAGTGAGATCCTGCAGCACCCGCGCTCTGGCCCGCACCAGATGGAAGTCCAGACTATCGAGCCGCTGCTTGTAGGGCTGCTCGCGGATACGGGCCTGGATATCGGCGATCCGCTCGGTAGTGAGGGGGTGGCTTTGCAGATAGGCCGGCACGCGGTCGCTGTAGTTGCGCGTAGCGATCTGCATGCGCTGGAAGAATGCCACCATGCCCGAGGTATCGTAGCCGGCCGCACCCATGATCTGGAAACCGATGCGGTCCGCCTCGCGCTCGGCATCGCGGCCGAAGTTGAGCTGCCGCTGGATAGCCAGCCCCTGACCGGCCGAGAACACGCCGATGGCCGCGTCGCCGCCGGCCTTGGAGGCCAGCACGGCCAGGATGATGGCCGCCAGCGGTATCAGCGCATCCTGCTTCTGCTGGCCGATCGAACGGGCGATGTGGCGCTGCGCCACGTGGCCGATTTCGTGGCCCAGCACCGAGGCCAGTTCGGACTCGGTCTGCGCCGCCAGCAGCAGCGCCGAGTGCACGGCGATGAAACCGCCGGGCAGCGCAAAGGCGTTAAGCTGGGGATCGCGCACAGCGAAGAAGTAGTAATCGAAATTGGACTCGCCGCGCGCGCCGGGACGCGCAGCCACCAGCGCGTTGCCGAAGTTGTTCAGATATTCGAGGATGGGCGCATCATCAAGAAAATCGTTATTGCGGCGGATGTCATGCATGATCTCCTCGCCTAGCTTGCGCTCCATCAGCGGCGACAGATCCTGCCGCTCGGTATCGCCGAGCGCGGGCAAATTAGGAATTTTGGCGGGCGCCAGCACATCCTGCGCCATCGCCAGCGGCATGGTCAGCAATAGCAGGGCAGCGGTCAGGCGCATGCGCATAGAGCGGGGTTTTGCATTCACGGTGATATGATACCCGCAACCGGGGCGGACCTGCTGCCCCCTGACGTAATCTGCCGAGTAAGAATATGAGTCACAACGTGAGCCACACCGAAGACAAATCCGCCAGCGACCACCTGACCCACTTCGATGCCAGCGGTCAGGCCCACATGGTGGACGTGGGCGCCAAAACCAGCACCCACCGCATCGCCGTGGCGCGCGGCAGCATCCGCATGAAGCCGGAAACGCTGGCCATCATCACCGGCGGCACGGCCAAGAAAGGCGACGTGCTGGGCATCGCCCGCATCGCCGCCATCATGGCGTCCAAGCGCACCAGCGACCTGATCCCCCTGTGCCATCCGCTCGCACTGACCCGTGTTGCAGTCGATTTCCTTACCGACGAGACCAACGCCAGCGTGCACTGTACGGCGCAAGTGGAAACCCATGGCCAGACAGGGGTGGAAATGGAAGCCCTGACGGCGGTGCAGATCGGCCTGCTGACGATTTACGATATGTGCAAGGCGGTGGACCGTGGCATGGTGATGAGCGAAATCCGTGTGCTGGAAAAGCACGGCGGCAAATCGGGCGACTGGAGTGCTACCAGTTAATAAGTATTTGATTTTAAATATTTAAGTAACGCCCAGCTGAGCTGATTTATGGCACGGTCAAAGTTCACTACTCGATGACTTAGCCAAGTCCAAAAAGCTTCAAAAAGCGACTCTTGTCCAACGCCTGTCCAACTGAGAGGCGTAAATGGCATCATTTCGACAACGAGCCGGCAAGTGGCAAGCTCGCGTGAGCATCAAAGGTTTCCCGACCGAGACTCGTTCATTCAACACCAAAGCAGATGCCCAGCACTGGGCTAGAGAGCTTGAATCAGCGATGACCCGCGGTGTCTACAAAAATCTTGCCGACGCTGAAGAGCTGCTGTTTCGGGATGTAATGCAGCGGTATCTTACCGAAGTAACGCCGACCAAGCGCAGTGCAAAGCGAGAAACTGAGGGTATTCAGTTCATGCAGCGCTCGAAAATGGCGTCCTATAGCATGGCTAAGCTAACGCCAGCGACAATTGCCGAGTATCGCGACCAGCGCCTGAAGACGGTCTCGGCCGGCACTATCATCAGGGAAATCTGCATTCTTTCCAGCATGATCAATCATGCAAGGCGCGAGTGGGGCTTGGCGATCGACAATCCATGTGCACTCGTCAGAAAGCCAGCGAGTCCAATCGGAAGAAACCGCCTCTTGAAGGCTGATGAAGAAGCACGCCTACTAGAAGAACTGAAGCCAAGAAAAAGACGTAGTCCGTGGATGGTTCCATTAGTTACTCTGGCCCTGGAAACGGCCATGAGACGGGGTGAATTACTCAGCCTGCGTTGGGAGCATATTGATCTAGCTACACAGACTGCCCTACTCCCCCTAACCAAAAATGGGACTTCACGGGTCGTTCCCCTATCGCGGAAAGCTGTAGCAGTCTTAGCCGAGCTTTCGAGGAGCGATTACGGACCAGTTTTCCCTATTTCCCACATGACCATGCACAACTGCTTCACGGATGCATGCAAACGAGCTGGCATCAAAAATCTTCACTTCCATGATCTGCGTCATACCGCGACAAGTCGTCTGGCCGAAAAACTGCCCAACGTCATCGAACTGGCTGCGGTAACCGGCCATCAGACGATTCAAATGCTTAAACGCTACTATCACCCAAAGGCAGAGACACTCGCACAAAAACTTGGGTAAAAAATATTGTTCAGAATAAAGGACACCGCCGGAATTTATTTGATTCGGTCTGTGTAACAGGCAGACCAATCAACGTCCTACATTTCAAATTCGATGTTCAGATGTCAAAAATCGAATCCCTTCTGATTGAAGTCGCTTACAGTTGACGCTGAGGCTTTAGGGCTTGCATCAATCAACACCACATCTCTACGTCCACTTAGTCCCAGATCTCTGAGCACGTTTTGCACTCGCAGATACTCGGTTTGAGAAAAGTGAAGAATCGCCTTAATCGACTTGGAAGTATTATTCGCCGCTTGATATACGCCAACTTGGTGCTTCAAGTTTTGCTTCAATTTAGAATTTGACGCAAGTTTGAACTCAACGAGCGTCTTATCTCTACTGCCCTTGGATATTTTGAAATCAACCGGCCCACGACCATTGTTGACCTCACGATTCACATCATAGTTGGTCGCAAACCACGTGAGTCGATACATGATTTGCAGATCTTCCTCCCGCTGGATTGGACATCCTTGCCCCAAAGTCCGCCGATTGTTACGCTGCAGATTTCAGAGAGTGCCCCAAACTTCCACCCCTTCGGCACCACCCCCAACTCAGATTCTTCAAAGCTATCAGGAAACAATGCCGCCGTCGCTTCGTCCATGCCTTCTGGCATTTGGCCTTGCTGCTTCGCACGCACCGGATCGAAATCGACGAACCATGACTTGAACAGGGCTTGTGCAATAGCTTCGAGCGTGGCGTTGGTTTCGCGGAGGAGTGCGATTCGGTCATCAATTAAGGTTAAAAAATTCGCAATTTGCACCTGTAAAGACAAAGATGGAATCGGGAACTCCAAGTCTCGGAGAACTTCTAGGTTTATGTTTTCTTGGACGCTGCCATATGCTCGCCGCTTTACGCTGTCGCGGAACGCACGGAATAAGTATTCAATAAACCTAACATCTGATTTTTCTCGATGAGCTGTGAAACCCACTACACTATCTGGAAAACAAGCCGGGAAAGTTAGTAACGCTGTTTCTGCAATGTTGGCTGCGATGGTTATGCACAAGGTCCCAGCAGGCCACAACGGACCTGTCAGGAATTTTGTGTGCCGGGGTCGCGGTTCGTAGTTAATTAATCGCGTTGGTGAAGCGTTCCCCAAACAGAATGGCAAACTGGTTTGCTGCCATCTTCCAAGTTCGCTGCGGCATCTTC
>NZ_WWCM01000089.1 GCF_009857915.1 Duganella qianjiadongensis | reverse complement strand
GACCACCCGCGCCGGCACGCCCATGGCGCGCATCAGCACCACATAGGCGCCGGCGTAGTGTTCGCAGAAGCCGGCGCGGGTGGTGAACAGGAAGTCATCGACCGCGTTGGCGCCGGTACGCGGCGGTTCCAGCGTGTAGCGGTAGTCTTGCGTGCGGAAGCGCGTCAGCACGGCGTTGCTGAGTTGCTGCACCGGTGCGTCGACAGGGGCGGCGGCGCGCAGTTGCCGCGCCAGCGCCAGCGTACGCGGGTTGAAGCCGGCCGGCAGCTCGAGCCATTGCGTCATG
>NZ_WWCM01000088.1 GCF_009857915.1 Duganella qianjiadongensis | reverse complement strand
CCGCCCAGCCGATGCCGCCGTCGGCGCCGGTGCTGGCGCTAAAGACTTCGCTGCTCATCATGGCAACCGCAACACGAAACAGCCGCCGCCCATGGCGCCGCCGTTTTCCAGTGCGATGCTGCCGCTGCGCTGGCGGTGCTTGTGCATCTTCGCCACTTCGCTGGAAAAGTACAGACCCAGGCCGCTGCTATTGCTTAGAAAGTTAATCGCCGCCTTGGCGCTGGCGCCCGATTCCAGCATATTGGCCGGGAAGCCGGCGCCGTTGTCTTCCACCCGCAGTTCCAGAT
>NZ_WWCM01000087.1 GCF_009857915.1 Duganella qianjiadongensis | reverse complement strand
TGCGTTTGTTGATACATACAATCATTACCCATCGTCTTACGTTTTACCGTAAAACGATCAATAAAAATTTACTTACTTCTTCCAGATTGTTAAAGAACATACAGCACTTGATCTCTAAAAGATCAAACCTAAATCGCAACCACACTGGCTGACTTACGTTTGAACTTTTGGTGGAGGATGACGGGATCGAACCGACGACCCCCTGCTTGCAAAGCAGGTGCTCTCCCAGCTGAGCTAATCCCCCTGAGATTTACTACAAGGCAGAAACTGGTAGGGCTGGTTGGACTCGAACCA
>NZ_WWCM01000086.1 GCF_009857915.1 Duganella qianjiadongensis | reverse complement strand
TCAATCGTGAATTTAAAGTGGCGGCGCCAAATCAAGTCTGGTGTGGGGACATTACATATGTCTGGGCGCAAGGCCGGTGGTATTACTTGGCCGTGGTACTGGACTTGTTCGCGCGCCGCGCGGTGGGTTGGGCATTCTCGCTAAGGCCCGACGCCGACCTTGTTGTGCAGGCGTTGGAAAGAGCCTGTCAGAATTTTTGTGTGAATCCGGGGTCATGAAATAATACCGAAAGGGATTTTCCATGACCGACGTAATGACCACTAAGAAGCCAAAAACCAAGAAGCAGTACCCGTTTCCCGTTGAACTG
>NZ_WWCM01000085.1 GCF_009857915.1 Duganella qianjiadongensis | reverse complement strand
TATCATCGGCGCAGAGTTGTTTCACGGTCCTGTTCGGGATGGGAAGGGGTGGGACCAACTTGCTATGGTCATCAAGCTTTGACTTGTACGAGCCGCGTTCACATGAACGTTGCTCAGAATCTGGAATAGTAAGTAATGTGGGTAATGAAGTTGTCTCAACAACGTTTAACGGTCTTCTTACCTATACCCTGCTAAGGTTATAGGGACAAGCCGTACGGGCAATTAGTATCAGTTAGCTTAATGCATTACTGCACTTCCACACCTGACCTATCAACGTCCTGGTCTCGAACGACCCTTCAAAGAGCTCAAGGCTC
>NZ_WWCM01000084.1 GCF_009857915.1 Duganella qianjiadongensis | reverse complement strand
CGCTTCTCAGCAAGCAGTACCGAATAAGTTCTTTAAAAATTCACAGTCGATAAGTGTGGACGTTTGATGAAAGTGCACGCGAAGCTAGTCTTCGTGATACTTAAAAAATATCAAATGTTCACAAGAAATAAATGAAATAGGACGCTTCGTAAAAGAAGCGAACTGTCAGTATTTTGAGTGAGCAAACACCTCGCAGTGCGAGGGGTTTGGACTGATTAAAAGGTCCGGCCTTGGCAGAAATGCCAAAAACAGAGATTAAACTGAAGAGTTTGATCCTGGCTCAGATTGAACGCTGGCGGCATGCCTTACACATGCAAGTCGAACGGCAGCACGGAGCTTGCTCTGGTGGCGAGTGGCG
>NZ_WWCM01000083.1 GCF_009857915.1 Duganella qianjiadongensis | reverse complement strand
CACGTTGTAGCCAACGATCCCTGCGCCGCGCGTCTTCATTGAGCGCGCGTCAGTGTCGGTGAGTGATATCTGCGTTTCTCCGGTCGCTTCGAGCTTCGCTTCAATTTCCTTGAGCGTAGCCATCTGCTCCTTCAGCGCCGCAATTTTGTCGTTGAGACGGGTACTGCGTGCTTCTGCCGCCGCTGGTTCGTGCCTGTCAGCCGTGTCGAGTTCTACCAGATAGCGGCTGATGTTGGCCTCAATCTCTTCCATCCTGCGCTTTAGCTTGGCATTGGTGAAGTTGCGATCGCTGCTGTTGACAGCCTTGAATTTACTGCCGTCAATCGCAACGACCGCATCTGAGAATAGGTCCAGTTGCTGGCAGAG
>NZ_WWCM01000082.1 GCF_009857915.1 Duganella qianjiadongensis | reverse complement strand
GCCGGCAGGGACCAAGCCAGTTGAATGGCGGTTGCTGACGAATCGCCATGCCAGCTCGCTCGATGAAGTCAATGAATTGATTGATTGGTACAGGGCGCGTTGGGAAATCGAGATGCTGTTCGATATCCTCAAAAATGCCTGTCGAGTCGAAGCCTTGCAGTTGTCCGGATTTGACCGTTTGGAGCGTGCCCTGGCCATGTTCATGGTGGTGGCATGGCGCGTTGCATACCTGATGCGCCTGGGAAGAACCAGTCCGGACTTGGACGCTGGTCGTTACTTTGATTGGGCCGAAATCAAGGCCGCCTACGTGCTGGCCAAGAAACCGCAACCTGCCAGACCAAGCCTGAACGAAGTGCTCAGGCTTATTGCACAGCGAGGCGGCTT
>NZ_WWCM01000081.1 GCF_009857915.1 Duganella qianjiadongensis | reverse complement strand
CTCACCCGTTCGCCACTCGCCACCAGAGCAAGCTCCGTGCTGCCGTTCGACTTGCATGTGTAAGGCATGCCGCCAGCGTTCAATCTGAGCCAGGATCAAACTCTTCAGTTTAATCTCTGTTTTTTGCGATTTCTCGCACCGCTATTGCTAGCGGGTCGCTCACTCAAAATACTGACAGTTCGCTTCTTTTACGAAGCGTCCTATTTCATTACTTCTTGTGAACATTTGATATTTTTTAAGTATCACGAAGACTAGCTTCGTGTGCACTTTCATCAAACGTCCACACTTATCGACTGTGAATTTTTAAAGAACTTATTCGGTACTGCTTGCTGAGAAGCGTTGTGTTCATCAGCGAAGAGGCAAGATTATGAGGCGTTTCAAACATTCC
>NZ_WWCM01000080.1 GCF_009857915.1 Duganella qianjiadongensis | reverse complement strand
TGACCATAGCAAGTTGGTCCCACCCCTTCCCATCCCGAACAGGACCGTGAAACAACTCTGCGCCGATGATAGTGCTGCAACCAGTGTGAAAGTAGGTTATCGTCAAGCTAGTTATTAGAGAAACCCCCTTCAGTCGAAGACTGTCGGGGGTTTTTTGCTTTAAGTGTAAGCCTATGATTTTTGAGCTTACAAAGAGTCTTGACGAAACAGTATAAACAGTTCATACTCTTGCCTCTTCGCTGATGAACACAACGCTTCTCAGCAAGCAGTACCGAACAAGTTCTTTAAAAATTCACAGTCGATAAGTGTGGACGTTTGATGAAAGTGCACACGAAGCTAGTCTTCGTGATACTTAAAAAATATTAAATGTTCACAAGAAATAAATGAAATAGGACGCTTCGTAA
>NZ_WWCM01000007.1 GCF_009857915.1 Duganella qianjiadongensis | reverse complement strand
CAGTTCAACGGGAAACGGGTACTGCTTCTTGGTTTTTGGCTTCTTAGTGGTCATTACGTCGGTCATGGAAAATCCCTTTCGGTATTATTTCATGACCCCGGATTCACACAAAAATTCTGACAGGCTCGCTTCCAAGAGAGCGTAACTCATCATGGAGCTGGACGAGCCTGGTACCTGATACTTCCTATGTTCTTCGCTTTGAGCGGCTTTCTCGTTGCGGGCAGCCTTGAGCGATCCAAAAGCATCGGGGTCTTTCTTGGACTCCGCGTATTCCGTATCTTTCCTGCATTAGCAACCGATACCCTAGTCTGCGCTCTGCTGCTCGGCCCAATCTTGACAACATTGTCATTAGGGGATTACTTCAGCAGCCCTGTATTACATCAGTATTTCCAGAATATACTGGGTATTATTCATTTCAACTTACCCGGCGTCTTTGAAACCAATCCATCCCATAAGGTAAATGGACAACTCTGGACAATTCCGGTCGAGTTGGAATGCTACATTACTCTTACCGTGCTCGGCGTGCTTGGCGTACACCGTAACCGTAAATGGATGCTGGCAGCTTTCATAGCATTGTTCGCCTACAGCGAATGGCAAATTCTTTCGCGAGGCGATGGCGCATACAATGATCGGATTTTATTACTCAGCTTTTGCGTTGGAGTTGCATTCTATCAATTCCGGGACATCATACGACTCAACCTTCTGGTTGCTTTATTAGCACTTATCATTTCACTGCTATGCTTGAACTCACCACAAGCTGGCTATTTAATGACAATTCCTGTCACATACTTAACGGTCTTCCTAGGATTGCGTAATCCTCCAAAATCACACCTATTGGAAACGGGTGACTACTCGTACGGACTATTTTTATATGGATATCCCATCCAGCAATCGATGGTCTATCTATTCCCATTTGCCCATACCTGGTGGGGAAACTTAGTTCTATCCGTTCCGCTCGCATTGTTGTTTGCGGTGGGATCCTGGCACCTGGTCGAGAAGAAGGTTTTGACGCACAAAACTATCTTGTTCACCGCAGATCGGTGGTTTCAAAGTAAGCTCCAACAATTGCGTGGAAACGCTTAGTACCAACTGAGCTTAGTTTTGATGCGGCTTGTGCCGCATTATGATTTTTCAACCCAGCGTTGCAGAGTATTGATGTGCGGGATACTCTGTAACGCTCGCCACAATTCCTACTACTTCGCCCCTTCAAGCTAAATCCTAGCCGACCAGATTACCGGGACAAAACAGCTGCAGCTTATTTGGTTCGCAACACACATTACCCTAGGCCAATACGATTCGAAATGCTTTACCAGCCTTGAGAAGTACTGATAACATGGCAACTTCCGCTATTGCCAACTTTTCAATCATCGTGCTCCCATCATCCCCTCCAATTATTCCGGAGCGTGCACATCGCGATGCCGCTCAAAGCCCAAAGCGTCACATTCCATATCGCCCAGATATAGATGGCATGCGGACAATAGCGGTATTTCTGGTTGTTCTCTTTCACGCTTGGCCACACTGGATACGTGGCGGCTTTATAGGCGTCGATATTTTTTTTGTAATTTCAGGCTTTTTGATCACGTCCATACTTGTCAGCGATCTGCAGCATGGCACGTACAGCATTCTTAACTTCTACTCGCGCCGAGTCCGGCGCATTTTTCCAGCCCTCCTGATCGTCTTGGTTGCGACGCTTTGCTTTGGCTGGTATGTCATGCTGCGGACAGAATTTGTCGCACTAGGCAAACATAGTGCTTCTGGCGCGGCGTTTATCGCAAATCTGACATTCTGGAGTGAGACCGGCTATTTCGACGCGGAAAGTACGACCAAGCCCCTTCTGCATCTCTGGTCGCTTGGGGTGGAGGAACAGTTTTATATCGTTTGGCCAATTTTGCTATGGGCACTTACAAAGTGGCGACTCTCCCTTCAAAAAGTTATCGCATTAACGTTGCTGGCCTCATTCATTTATTGCATTTACGCTACATCACACACACCCACCGCTGCCTACTTTTCTCCCTTAAGCCGCTTCTGGGAATTAGCCATTGGGGGACTATGTGCCTGTAGTCCCAAACAATACTTGCAAAAATTCAGCAAGCCGCTTGCAGAATTCTGCACCCTGCTCGGATTGACTCTGATCGCGATAACCGCAATGAGCATTACGGAGCAGACTCCCTTTCCCGGTTGGTGGGCGGTAGCCCCAGTCATCGGCACCGCGCTCGTGCTACAAGCAGGAAGCAATACGTGGATAGGACGCATCGCCTTAAGTTCCAAACTAATGGTCTGGCTAGGCTTAATTAGCTATCCGCTCTACCTCTGGCATTGGCCACTGCTTTCGTATGCCTACATTATTGGCGGCGAGCGCCCGACTGCCACGCTCAAATTAGTCATGATCGTGTCCTCACTCATCCTGGCTATTGCGACCTTCCTGCTGATCGAACGCCCAATCCAGCGCATTAATGCCAGAGGAAAGGTTGCCGGTATATTAATTTCTGCAATGATGATCCTGACCTTGATAAGCGGCGCATCTTACCTTGGCTATATTTCGCCGCGCCAGAAAGACACTGCAGTTGACCATTATTTGAAAGCTCTGAACGATTCCCAGTTCCCCACAAGCCAGATGAGTCCATTGAATTTTCAGGGTTCACACTTCCAGCAGCTCAGTGGATCAGGAAAAGGAACGACGATATTCCTCGGCGATTCGGTAGTCGAACAATATGGCTTGTACGCCACCACATTCCTTCAGGCCGAACCGGAAAGCCGGGCCAAGATTATTTTTGCCACGGCAGGCGGATGCCCGCCGATTCAAAAAGTGGTGCGCCTGCCTCAATTAAAATTCCTGCACTGCACGAAGACCATAGATAACGGGCTCGCCCTTGCAGAATCTACAGAAATTGACACGGTCGTGATCGGGGCGTCGTGGTACGGCTACTTCAATTCGACTTATGATGAAATGACCATTGATGGCTACAGTTTCCCTCAACCGACCGCGCAACAACTAGCGTACGACCAAATTCGTAGTTCATTGGTAAAACTTATAGCACTCGGCAAACGGGTCTACTTCCTGATGCCACCACCGGCGAGTTCGGCATTTGATCCACGATCCATGATTGAAGGATCACGCTTCGGCGAAATGCATGTCCGCAAGTCGATACCGCCTTTCAATCTAAGCGTTTTTGAGCAGAGAAATAATGTGGCTCGACAAAAATTATTAACAATTGCCCGGGAAAGCAAAGTCAACATCATCGAACCAACGGACACGCTCTGCAGAAATCAGCTATGTCCGGTAGTCGACGCTAATGGCGATCCGATCTATACCGACAGTGTGCATATGCGCCCCAAATTCAGCATATACGGGGCAGCCTACCTTGCGCCCGCACTGCGCAAAGCCACGCCTTGAGACATCGACAAGCGCAAAAAAAACCTGCAAGTTTTACCTTGCAGGTTTTTTTTATTTAGGACGACTTAGTTCTTGGTGTAGGTTGCAAGCCCATTTGCATAGGTCACTGTCCATCCGGAACCTTTGACGGTCCAACTACCATCTGTGTTCTGCACTGCCGACGGCAAGGACTTCGTACAATCCGTACTAATCACTGCTGCATAGCTGGTATTGGCAACTTTACTATTTAGCGCATAACGCCCGTGCCACTGCCCCGCTGCTGCCGCATTGGTAGGCGCAGCAATCGAGGTCAGCGTCATTGCACCGGTATTATTAATTTGCCCACAAGCAGTTGCAGTGCCATTACGTATGGTGAAATGGCTGTTATCGTAGCTCGATGGCGCAACCTGTCCATGGACGTTCCACTCCCAGCTCACGGGGGTTGTCGCCGCCAGAGTGTCGAATACCAGTACGGTCGAAGGGCGGATATATACCAGCGTGCGCAATGCCTTGGTAACCGGACTGTTCGGTACGACGCTGGCACTATAAGCCTTGCTGGCATCACCGCTGACGACGTCGACCACACCATCACTGCGGAAACTGCTCACCACACCGGTCGCGTTGACATCGCCTTTGCCGTTGGTATCCTGCCCCTGACCTTTACCACCTTCATAAGTAATCCCGTTATGAGCGGCAGTCGTCTTCGACCAGTTGATGAAATTATAGGAACCGTAGTAGTCATATAGCCCGGTTTCAACTAGCAAAGCGGCACCTTGGCTATTTATTGCAAAGGTGTTTTGATCCGCATGGGAGTGGTTATAGGAACCGTATCCACTGCTCTTAAAATAGACAGAAGTACGCGCGCGGTCAGCAAGACTGCTATGCATTGCAGCCCAGCCTACCGAAGGAAGCCAGATTGCATTCGGCGTGTTGGCCGGCAACGCGGCTTGCTTCACCAATGGCGGCGCCAATATCGCCTGCAGACGGGAATAATCGCCCGCGATCGATTGCCCGTTGTACCAGCTGTACAAGGGATCACCGGCACGCGCCGCGTACGGACGGAACAAACGGCCATTCGGCTCACTGTTATCTTCGCCAGCACCATCGCCAAACATCCCAAACGGACTACCCGGAGGGTAGAAGTACACCAGAGCACGGCCTAAGTTATGGGTCCAAGATTTCGCCATTACGTCGACACCAGTCGTCCAGCGCAACGCATCCCAGTTCTCCTGGGACTCGAGCTGCCAAATCAGATAGTTGGTTCCACTGGCAAATCCGCCATCATCTCCACCGAAAGGACTCAGCCACTGCGGGAACAAAGGATAAGTCGCATTGAACCATGTCGTAGCTTCGGGAATATCACCCACAGTAAGCGATGCCACCGTCAGAGCATTTTGCAAGGTGTCCACTGCAATCGAGTTCAAAGGCTTAGCTGCGACACCTTCCGTCGTATCGGTCAGCGATGCCATGAGTAGTACCATGCGGCCCTTGATCGACGCCTGTATAGATGCGCGCTCAGAGGCCGTGAAATCGTTATAGAGCCAGTCATAGCCATAAGCGATAGTCCACACAACCCGCGTCGCACCCAGCGGCTCCTGCGCGAAACTGGTCGCGCCATTGGGATCCAATCCGGCCAAGAAGAGTATGCGCCGCTTGGCGTCGGCAATTACCGTAGACTTGCGCTCCATCATCGCCATAAATGCCGCCTCGCGCGCCGCTTCAGACAATTTTGTCATCTGATTCATAAACGCAAGGTTGGCGTTAGCAATGGTAGCCGTCGAATAACCGGAAACCTGGACTGCGGACGAAGGGTCGACAGGCATCGCTTCGCCAACTTTTCCATCTACGCGCCGACGCAATTCAGACAAGTTGGTAGCGCGTGCGCCAGTGGTCAAATCCGCTAGCCAGCTAGCCCGCTCAGCGCCCGTAGGCTGAGCACGCGGGTGAGCCAGAGATGAAGCGGTTTTCAAGGCGGTCGCTACAGGCGGTACCGTAAAGTCGCGCGCGGAACTGGCAATCTGAAAGCGCCGTGCCGGGCCCCAAGCAGTAGCACCTTTGGTGCGTACTTTCCAAATAAAATTGCCCGCACCCAGCTTGGAAGGGGGGTAATACCAAGGCGTCGTGGTGGGAATAGTCGAAATAACAGTGGACGAACCAAACGTCGCATCCGTGGCTTTGCTTAATTGAATCTCGTAACCGGTCGCACCTTTAACATTCGACCACGCCAAGACAGGGGGATCGTGATCAATTACAGCGCAATCCATTGGCTGCAATGCACGATTATATGGCGAGGTCTGGGGCCATTCATTGGCACTGGCCGGCATACAGGCCAGCGGACTATTAATAGGCCCGGCATAGGCGGTAGAAATCTGCACAGCCAGCCCTGCCAGCATAGGGGCGGCTAGCCCGCCCAGCGTACGTTTCAACATGATTCACTCCTTGTTGCAAATTTTCGGGTGATGGCCGCTACATAGACACTGCTACCCGGACTGAAGTTGTATCAAGCTTTCCCAGAAACGCCTGGCAGGAATGACAGCAACACTTCATTGACCACGATAGCGGAAATCCTTATTTCCGTAAAGAAATCATTTCCTATGATGTAGATATTGGTCGGTAGGATACCCCTATCACTCTCATACATCAATTATCGAAAACACATTAATGTATCCTGTATGAAAAACTTCAACACCTTAAACATCCGCTAACAACGCATGCATGATGTACAATACTTTGCTTTCCTGAACCTCCTTGTTCATCCTAGCCAAAGAATTCAACATTCCCAATGCCAGCGCGTCATTACCTCTTAACAAAACTCGCCTCTATTACTAACATACCAAGGTGCTGCTAATGGGGGTTGGACGCCGTTCCCTATGGTTGGGTTTGTCTCAGGTCATAGAAGTTGGCCTGCAAGTTGTTCTGCCTATGCTGCTTGTACGTCATCTGACGCAAGCTGCCTTCGGCGATTACCGACTCGTCTGGTTAATCGCGGCAGGACTGGCCTCTATGGCACCGATGGGCATGCCCAACACCCTGGCCTACTTCCTTCCACGCACGCAGGGCGAGGAACGTCAGGCCCACGCTGCGGTGGGTGTCTGGTACATGCTTTTGATAGGTACCCTATCAACCACCTTTGTTATCGCTAGCATTGCCTGCTTCGGCCCTACACCCGAGTTTCGCGACATGGCGCTGCTAGCCGGGGTTTTTACCGGAATCTGGGTCAGTGGCGGATTGCTAGACTATCTGCCAGTAGCGGACGAGCGCGGCGATTGGCAAGCACGCGCAATCATTGTGCTGGCGCTACTGCGCTGCATCCTTGCCAGTGCCGCGGCGATTCACTATGAACAACTCGATTCGGTATTCTACGCGTTATCACTCTCAGCATTAATGCGTCTAGGCATGATCTTGATCTATGCGCGGCGACAACACGGCTTCGGCCGCATCATTCCGGACCGAGGCTACTGGATGGCGCAAATCAAACTCGCTTGGCCTATCGGACTTTCGTCGCTCATGGTATCCATACGCCGACAGGCGGATCAATGGATTGCAGCTGCAATATTCGGAACTGTCCAGTTTGCCATCTTTTCGCTGGGTGCCGTTTTTGGCTCGCTCGTCCTCTTAATGCGACGTGCAGTGTCTAGCACCCTGATGCCGACCATGAGTAAACAGCACGCCGCCGGCGACTGGGACGCAATCATCGACACCAACAACCGCGCCAATCTCGTTGTCGCATTCTTTGCTTTACCACTACTTGCCTTTATCTGGTGTTTTGGCGAGCCTATCTACACAACTGTCTATACCGCGCAATACGTGGGCGCAACGCCAGTCATGCGGGTGCTAATGGTGAGCTGGCTGCTTCAGATCGTCGAACTCAACAGTATAATTCTGCTCGCTGGCCAGATGCACTATTCGGCACGTATAAGCACTCCACTCTTATTGCTGTCGCTCGCTATTAGCGTCATTACTGCCTATGCTTTTGGACTGGCGGGTGCTGCGGCTGGTGGCGTGCTCGTCGCCTTTATCGAGCGCAGCCTACTGATCCGGCAACTGAGTAAATCCTTGAATATACCTGTTCGTAGCCTGCAAGCCTGGGCCACGCTATTGACCATGATGGCAGTGACCTGGGGCTTAGCTGGACTGGGACGTCTGGCGTACGAATTGCGACCTTCGGTTTTACCTCCATTGCCCGCCATGCTGGCACTGGGAGCAATACTGCCCCTGCCCTATTATTTAATTGCGCGCAAGCAGGGATGGTTACCCCACACTTTACTGAACACCTCCGCCATTTCTTCACACTAAGCCATGACTGCCACCCCGACTATTTTGCCGCGGCCAATAAAACCAGCTGGCACCCGAAAACGCATCATGATTATTTGTCCGTCGCTGGGATTTGGCGGAGCTGAAACGCAAATCATCGTCACAGCGAAAGGCTTGACGGCACGTGGTCACGACGTTGCGATCTATCTGCTTTCCAAGGAAAAGGATCGTGTAGATGAAGTTCGCGCTGCCGGTGTCACCTTGTGGGAAGATAGCCGCAATAGCAGATTTGATCTACCGCTGTTGGGGCGCCTGCGTCGCGCCGTGCATGAATGGAAACCGGACTTGCTGCATGGCTACCTATTTGACGGCAACTTGTATGCCCGCCTTGCTGGTCTGGGAAATGGCATTCCCGTACTCAGCGCCGAGCGCAGTAGCGACTATACCTTGCGCCGCGCACAAATAGCAGCACATCTGGCGACGCGCTGGCTTAGCGACGCGGTAGTCGCTAATTCTTGGGCAGGAGCAGCCCTGGCCAGACAAATGTATCCCGGTCTGAAAAATCATATACACGTCACATGGAACGGAATTGATGTCCGCGAAGTTCAGCGCCGTGCTGCGGCCGCGACCGGCATGCGAGCGACATTGGGCATTCCTGAACAGGCCAAAGTGGCCTGCTTCGTAGGCACTGTCAAACCGGAAAAAGATCTCCTGCTGGCAATCGAAACCACCCGCGTACTGATGCAACAGAAAGACACGCCCTGGCATGTCGTCTTTGTCGGCGCCCCGATTTATCAGTTCATGTCCTACGCCTCAGGAGGTGCAGCAGAAGTAGATAGCTATGCCGAACAGGTCGAAGCGGCGTTTGCCACCCTACCCCAACAACAGAACGTTCACCGACTAGGGAACAGCAAACAGGTTATCGAACTGATGGCACAATCGGATGTGTTCTTCTCTACCTCTAGCCGAGAAGGTTTCCCTAATGTCGTCTTGGAAGCAATGACTGCCGGTGTGCCGGTGGTTAGCACCACCTACTCCGACATTCAACTTATCTTGCCCTTGGCTTGGCAAGTTGTCGCCGAGCGCAATGGCCAAATGATGGCTGCAGCGATACTGCGCGCAGCAGAAGACAGGGAACTCGCACAGATCCAGAAAGACTGGGTTAGCCAACACGCGAGTATCGAATGCGCGGTTGATGCACTGGAGGCTGTGTACGAGCTTTACATTCCGAAAAATACAGGACTCACCGCATGAACCAGCCAATTCACTTGTGCATGCTGGCATTAACCGCTTATCCCGTTCTGGCCGGCCGCCGCGATTCGCGTGAGCTAGGAGGGGCACAGGTTCAGCAGGTAATGATCGCGCGCGCGCTGGTCAAAGCCGGAATCAAAGTGACATTTATCTGCATGGACTACGGTCAGACAGAGGAAGAATGGATAGATGGCATCCGCGTGCTACGCACCTATGCCCCGGACGACGGCATACGTGGCCTGCGCTTTTTCCATCCACGTGCAACCGGTCTGTTTAGTGCCATGCGCCGCGCCAACGCCGATATTTACTATCAGCGCAGCTCAGGCAACGATGCCGGCCTCATGACGAGCTGGTGCAGACTGAATGGCAAGGCAGCAATCTACGCGGGCGCATCGAATCTCGACTTCGAACCAGGTCCGCCCAACATCCATAACCGGCGTGATCAATGGCTCTTCCGGCGCGGTCTACGTCAAGCGGATGCGGTCGTAGTTCAGAACCCGCGCCAGCAGGAATTGTTGCGCACCAATTATCAACGCGACGCAGTGCTCATTCCCAGTTGCTATGCACGTCCTGCAGATATGGCGCCGGAGCAGGCTAGCGCAACGCCAGACGAAATCTTATGGGTAGGCATGATCCGCAAAGTCAAACGACCGGACCGTTTTCTTGCATTGGCGCGCACTCTGCCCCATCTGAAATTCCGCATGATAGGTGGCGCCATGGGCGATTCGCCGGAAGTGCTGGCCTACTATCAGCAAATTGCCAGCGAAGCTGCAATTATTCCAAATCTGGAATTTATGGGTTTCCTGCCTTTTGCTGATGCCGACGTGTATTTCGACAGAGCCGCCTTGTTCGTCAACACCTCTGATCATGAAGGCTTCCCTAACACTTTCCTGCAAGCCTGGGCGCGAAAAGTCCCCACAGTGGCATTGTTCGATACGGGATCGCGCCAGGACGGTCTGCCGCCCTATGCGCTTGCGGCTGATGATCAAGACTTGCGCGAACAGGTGCAGCGCCTGATGAGCGAAGCGCCATTGCACGCGGACTTCGCCGCGCGTGCAGAGCGCTATTTTGCAACCCATCACGCGCCGGAAGCAGCGGCACAATGCTATCTAGAATTACTGTCCAAACTGGTAAGCGCAAAATGAGTTCACCCCGAATCCAGATACAGGTTGTTAGTGTCGGCGCGAACTTGCCCGAATGGGCCTGCAGCATGCTGCAAGACCTCCTATCCATCGAAAATACCGTCTGGTCTGGCTGGACCCAGATTGCTAGCGCGACGCCGCGCAGCAGCCTTGGTACACGCATCTACCACTCATTCGACCAACGCCTGATGGCGCGCGGCAGCTCCGTCGATCGTTTGCAAGCCCCTGTTGCTGCACCGGCGCCGGTACAAGCCAGCTGGTCCAGCTCGAACGTACTCACCATGGTGCCGGAAGCGGCCGTTGCGCAGTGGCACAGCGACGGCATAGGGCTGGTAGTCTGGCTACTGCCTTTGCCTCCCAACTTTAGTTCGCCTGTGCCTGCACACATGGCAGTCTGGGGCCTCACTCTGGGCAACGAGATGGCTATGCACCCGCTGGCTGGCGCGCAATCCATGCTGCATGCTCCGCATCTCTGCACAACCTGTCTGTATGATTTTGCCAGCACCCCGCCAGCGCTGCTTTATCGATCCATGAGTGCAGCTGTCACTAATTCACTTTCCGCAACGCGGCAGCGTTCACTCAACAAAGCACGAGCTTTCATGGTACGCTGTCTGGCAGCACAACAGGCCCAGCGTTCATTACGGGCACCGGCACTGGCTGACGCTGCAGTGGCGTGGACTAAACCGTCTGGCATACGCCCAAGCGGACTGGCCTTACTAACAGGCGTAGCGCTACGCATCTTGCGTAACCGGCTCGACCGCCGCAAATTTCTCGATCAATGGCAACTGGCATTCACCTTTGATCCTCACCTAAGCTGGGATGCACTAGATCAGTTTCACTTTATCGAACCGCCACGCGAGGTGTTCTGGGCCGACCCTATGCCGCTGTACTGGCAAAACCGACACTGGATTATGTTCGAGGAACTGCCATTTGCAGCCCCCTGTGGCCGCCTGCTCGCTATCGAAGTAAAACCTGACGGCAGCTATGGCAGCCCGCTGCCTGTGATGGCGACGCCACACCATCTGAGCTACCCGTTCATGTTGCAGGACCAGGAACAGTTGCTCATGGTGCCAGAAACCTCAGCAACCCGTCAGGTCGAATTACACCGCTGTCTGGAGTTCCCCGGCGAATGGGCTCTTGATACCGTGCTGTTAAAAGACGTCAATGCAGTGGATACCACCATCTGGCGTTCGCCCGAAGGGCACTGGTGGATGTGGGTCAGCGTGGTTGAAGAAGGCGCGGAAAGAGGTGAAGAATTGCACATCTACCATGCTGAGCATTTACGGGGGCCATGGCAACCCCATGCCTGCAATCCTGTGGTCTCCGATATCCGTTGTGCACGCCCGGCAGGTCCGATTATCGCTGATGAGCGCGGTTTACTACGCCCAGCCCAAAATAGCGCGGAGGCATACGGTCACCACATTGAATGGCGCCGCATCACCAAGTTAAGCCCGGATGAATATGAGGAAAAATCGGAAGGCCAATTGCGGCCTCATCAAGGCAGTCCGTGGCTACGCATCCATACTGTGGGCGCTGCCGACGGCTTGCGCGTCCTTGACGTAATGGTACGCAGACCGGGCCGCGGATAAGGGGAAACTTTACTCCTGACTTCCGCGCTTGGCCTGCGTGTCCGCTATAATAATGCCCGCGTCCTCCCCGTAGCACAATGGATAGTGCACATGCCTCCTAAGCGATTCAGGAGGGTGGAGAATGAAAGCTAAGTTGTTGATTTTTATGAGAACAAGGCCCTGCTAATCCCTCGAAATCCACCTTGATCCAAGCCAGTCTTGGAACAAATTTGGCACAGAATCGAAGGGAAGAAGTAGCCCAGAAACGACAACAGGTAGCACATGGCTACCTGTTTTTGTATGTGGTGTGAGTCGGTGGTGTCCCCACCAGGAATCGAACCTGGATCTGATTCTTAGGAGGAACCTGTTCTATCCATTGAACTACAGGGACACACGATCAGCCTCACACTATAGCATTGGTAGGAGTCTTTAGACAAGAAGCGATATACAGATGGTAGATCAGCAACTCATTGATTATTTACGAGAAAAGACCAAAGGCAAGTTGTTGATGTCTCCTGAGCAACTGTCTGAAGAAATCGGCATTCCGACCAAGCAACAATCAAAGCTCAGGAAGGAAGGCAGGTTCCCCATTCCCTTCAAGAACATAGGCAGGCTGGTCTACTACTCTATCTATGATGTGGCGAACTTCTTGTTGAATGGTGAAACGACACCAAGCAAAGAGGTTCTAGAAGAAGCACCCGTATCACTTCAACCAATCAAGAAGAAGCCAGTCAAGTCAACAGCATCAGTTCATGACTTGTCCCACATCTTCATGCTCAGGGCCTTTGCTCAGTCCTTAGAAGAACGTGCTACAGCCATGCTTTCCTTGGCAGAGAACTTGAAAGACTATGCCAACAAGAAAGAAATGATGGATCGTTTTGAACAGAAATTTCCAGCCAAAGGCTCAAAAGTAGACGTTGTAAAAAAGTAGGATCACTTCAAGAAGAGTGCTTTTAACCCTGGACGTTGGGGATTTTTGAAATCACACTTCTTCTATCGGATCAAACCGATAAAAGGATGTCAAAATGAATGAACCAACTTCCAAGAGGACAAAATCGATGGCAACAGCAACCCCCAGCTACGACGAACTTCAAGCTCAGATCAAGAAGCTTACTGAACAGGCTGAAGCCGTTCGTAAGACTGAGATTGATTCAGTCCTGACAGACATGAAGGCCAAGATTGAAAAGTATAGCCTTACCGCTGATCAACTGGGGTTTGGCGCAGCAACGAAGAAGGCACCCAAGAAGGCTTCTTCTAGCTCCAAAGAAGCAGTTGTCATGTATAAAAAAGGTGACTTGACTTGGTCGGGTGCTGCACGTGGCCGAAAACCAAAGTGGGTCATGGAAGCTCAAGCAGCCGGTGAAGATATTGAAAAATACCGGGTTAAATAAAAACACGCACCAACAAGAAGCACCCTTTGGGTGCTTTTTCAGTTGACAGTCACAATCAGCCAACAAAGACATCGATGAATATTTCTCAAGTAGAAGAAAAGGTCAAAGCCCTTGTTGGCACGACTGATCAAGCTGAATTTTTATTCAACTTGTTGGATTGCTACGGGAAGCCCAAGGCTTCAGTCACACGATTGAAGATGATTGGCAAGGGAAGCTACAACCTCTCAAAGAATTCTAATGAAGTTCTTTGGAAGAAGCAGGTCTACTTCAAAGAAACCAAGAGTGACCAACTGCTATCAGTCATTGATGAAATGAAGCATGCAGATGTGGTTGCCAAGCACCAGCCACGTTTCATTATTGCTATCAATGTCACTCACCTTCTGGCGATTGACACCAAGACACAAGATACCTTAGACATTCCAGTAGCCGAACTGAATAAAAAATTTGACTTCTTCCTTCCGTGGGCAGGACTGGAAAAAACTCAAGCCCAAGGTGAAAACCCCGCAGATGTCAAAGCAGCCGAAAAAATGGCGAAGCTGTTTGATCTCTTGCGGGATAACAACCCCGCCATCACTAAAGAAGAAATTCACTGGCAGAACGTGTTTCTCTCCAGAATTTTGTTCTGCTACTTCGCTGAAGATACGGGAATTTTTGAGGCCAAGCTGTTCACCAACCGTATTGGAAGCAGTACATCCGAAGACGGCAGTGACCTCGACGACTATCTGAGTCGTATCTTTGACATGATGAATCAGGAGAGCCGTGAAGGTGTTCCTGACTACCTAAATTTTCCATATGTGAATGGCGGCTTGTTTGCTGACAAGTTGCCAGTGCCAAAATTCAACAAGAAGTCACGTGCCATGCTCATTGAGTGTGGTGCAGATTTGAATTGGTCAGAAATTAATCCTGATATTTTCGGGTCGATGATTCAGGCTGTGGTTGACCCTAGCCAACGGGGCAACATGGGCATGCACTATACAAATGTGCCCAACATCATGAAAGTGATTGAACCTCTCTTCCTTAACGAATTGAAGGAAGAGTTTGAGAAGCACTCTGACAGCAAGACGAAACTGGAACAGTTGCTTCTTCGCCTTGAACATCTGAAGATTTTTGACCCCGCTTGCGGATCTGGCAACTTCCTGATCATTGCCTACAAAGAGCTTCGACAGCTTGAGATGGGAATTTTTAAGCGGCTGCAAGAACTATCTAAAGATGGATTGATTCCTCTTTCAAGAATAAAGCTATCTCAATTTTATGGGATTGAGTTAGACGATTTTGCGCACGAAATAGCTATTCTTTCGTTATGGCTTGCAGAGCATCAGATGAACGTAAAGTTCAAGGCGACATTCGGCCACACAAACCCACCACTTCCATTGAAGAACAGCGGTAACATTTTTCACGGAAATGCGCTTCAAGAGAGTTGGGAAAAGATCTGTCCGCACTCTGACGGTACTCAAATTTTTGTCTTAGGCAACCCTCCTTATCTTGGTTCAAGTCTGCAATCAGATGAGCAGAAGAATGATATCGCCCATGTTTTTGATGGCATTGACGGCTACAAAGCCATTGACCTAATTGCAAGCTGGTTCTACAAAGCAGCGAGGTACATTCATGGAAACAATACCACTGCGGCATTTGTTTCAACCAATTCCATCTGCCAAGGTGAGCAAGTGGAATTGCTTTGGCCTCATATTTTCCATCAAAATGTAGAAATTGGCTTTGTTCATCAGTCATTCAAATGGGAAAACAACGCCAAAAAGAATGCAGCGGTGTACTGTGTCATTATCGGATTGCGAAGCATTTCTAATCACGATAAGTTCATATTCAAAGATGGATTGACTCAAAAAGTAGAAAATATTAATCCATATTTGGTAGCCACAAAGCGAAACATCATTCTCTCAAAACGGCAGAAACCTTTGTCCAAGCTTCCACAAATGACTTATGGAAGCAAGCCTACTGATGGCGGAAATCTCATACTAGAACCAGAAGAGAAAGATGCCCTAGAGAAGCTTCGTCCAGAGGCAAAGAAATTTATAAAAAGATACATTGGCGCATCGGAGCATACTAACAATAAAGAACGTTGGTGCATTTGGATCAACGATCAAGAGCTAGACGAGGCAAAGGCAATTCCAGAAATCAGGAATCGCATTAATCTAGTTAAAGAATTTAGGCTGAACAGTACCAAATCAGCAACGAGAACGATTGCAAATTCCTCTCATCGTTTTGGTGAACCACGTTATGTGGCAACCAATTCAATTCTTGTTCCGATTCATGGATCAGATCGTCGCCAGTACATTCCATTTGGATTTTTAGATAAATCCTTTGTCGCATCAAATGCGACACAAGTCATCTACACAAGCGAGGTTTATGTTTTTGGATTGATCTCTTCGTTAATGCATAACGTTTGGATTAAGGCATCTTGTGGAAAAATAAAGGAAGATCCAAGATATTCTTCAACACTTGGATATAACAATTTCCCAGTACCGCCTCTGACAGAACAAAGCAAGGAAGCAATCTCAAATCTTGTTTTGGAAATTCTTGGAGCAAGAGAGCAGTATCCTGAATTGAATCTGTCTGATTTATATGATCCAGACTTAATGCCACCAGACTTGATGGATGCACATGCACGGTTAGATGCAGTGGTCGAACGTTGCTATAGAGCTAAAGAGTTTCTGAACGACGAAGATCGCCTTGATTACCTTTTTAAGCTCTACGAAAAAATGACAGGGACTAAGAATGCCTAATATTGTTGATGTCACCTATGCCCAGACTGGTCAGAGCACCAGCACCAACAAATATGGCATGCGCGAGATGCAGGAGCGAGCCTTTGAAGCTCGCAATGCTCAATACCTTCTGCTGAAAGCACCGCCTGCTTCTGGGAAGTCTCGTGCCCTCATGTTTATTGCACTGGACAAGCTTATCAATCAAGGGTTGTCCAAAGCCATCATTGCCGTGCCTGAACGTTCCATTGGTGGATCGTTTGATAGTGTTGAACTGAGCAAGTTTGGCTTCTTCTCTGACTGGACTGTTGAGCCCAAAAACAACCTTTGCACCCCCGGTGGTGATCAGGGCAAAGTCAAAGCTTTTGTGGACTTCCTAAAGGGCACAGACAAGATTCTGATCTGCACTCATGCCACCCTTCGCTTCGCCTTTGAAGCTGTAGAGGAATCGGATTTTGACAATGTGCTTCTTGCCATTGACGAATTCCACCATGTCTCTGCTGATGGTGAAAACCGCCTTGGTGAGTTGCTGCGCACCGTGATGGCCAAGTCCGACGTGCACATCGTGGCAATGACTGGTTCCTACTTCCGTGGTGACAGTGTGCCGGTCCTGCTGCCTGAAGACGAAGCCCAGTTCACCAAGGTCACATACAACTATTACGAGCAGCTAAACGGCTACACCTTCCTTAAGTCTCTGGGGATCGGCTACCACTTCTATCAAGGCAAGTACACCAGTGCCATTGAGGAGATTCTGAACACGGATCAGAAGACCATTCTTCACATACCCAATGTGCAGTCAGGCGAGTCCACCAAAGACAAGTATGACGAGGTAGATCGCATTCTTGACATCATTGGCACCGTCACCCACCGTGACCCTGAGACCTGTGTCATTCACGTCAAACGGCATGGTGATGGCAAGGATTTGAAGGTTGCCGATCTCGTTCATGACGAGCCTAAAGCACGTGAACGTATCGTTGAATATTTGCGCCATATCCAAAAGCCAGAAGACATGGACCTGATCATCGCCTTGGGCATGGCGAAGGAAGGCTTTGACTGGAAATTCTGTGAGCATGCCTTGACAGTGGGCTACCGTGGATCTCTGACTGAAATCATTCAGATCATTGGCCGCTGCACTCGTGACAGCGACAACAAGAGCCACGCACAATTCACGAACCTCATAGCCCAGCCTGATGCCACTGACGATCTCGTCAAGCTATCAGTAAACAACATGCTCAAGGCCATCACTTGTTCGTTGCTCATGGAACAGGTCCTTGCCCCTAACTTCAAGTTCAAGACGAAGGTTAACGACGACGACAAGAGCACTGACACGGAGATCAAAGTTCGTGGATTGAAAGAACCTTCTTCCAAGCGAGTCAAAGACATCATTGAATCTGACTTGAACGATTTGAAGGCAGCTATTCTTTCTGACGATAAGCTCATCAAGGCACTGCCTGGTAATGTTGATCCCGAAGTCATCAACAAGGTGATGATTCCTAAAATCATCAAGATCAAGTATCCCGAACTCAGTGATGCAGAAGTTGAAGAAGTCCGTCAGCATGTTGTGGTGGATTCAGTCATCAAGAATGGCGAGATCAAGCAGGAAGGCGACAAGCGTTTTGTTCGCATGGCCGACAAGTTCATCAACATTGACGATCTTCACATTGACCTGATTGATCGGGTCAACCCCTTCCAGAAGGCATTTGAAATTCTGTCCAAGTCGCTGACCACGAAAATCTTCAAGGTGATTCAGGACACCATTGAAGCTACTCGTGTGCAGATGAGCGACGAGGAAGCCATCTTGCTTTGGCCCAAGATCAAAGACTTCGTGAAGGCTCACGGTAGAGAACCAAATATTGCTTCGCTTGATCCGCTGGAAAGGCGTATGGCTGATGCAGTGGTCTATCTGAAAGCACAGCGGCGTCAGCAAGGGGTCTGATCGTGGAGAAGGATGACCTACTAAAAATTCTGCAAGATGATGATTTGGGTTTGTTAAATGTCAAACCCAAACGTTCCGCCATTTCGGTAGATGACCGCCTGCTTGCATCCTTCAATCAGATCAACGACTTCTACAGACAGAACGGCAAGGAACCAGAATCCAACCCATCCAACATCCTTGAGTTCCAACTGTTCAATAGGCTCAAGGGACTAAGGGCCAGCAAGGAAAAATGTGAAGCCTTGCAGGAGGTGGATGAATTCCACCTCCTTACCTTCGTAGAACCAGCCAAACCCATCACCTCTGTAGCCGACATCTTCAATGATGACTCTTTGGGTCTGTTGGATGATGAGGTAGCCAGCATCTTTGAACTCAAGCATGTTCCAAAATCGCCAATGGACATGCCTGAGAAAATCGCCCAGCGCAAACGTTGCAAGGATTTTGACCAGTTTGAGCACCTGTTCAAGCAGTGTCATGCTGAATTGACCTCTGGCGTTCGTGAGGCACGGCAATTCACTGGTGAGCAGCAAATCCAGCCAGGTCACTTCTTCATCCTCCACGGCATCACTGCCTACGTGGCTGAAGTCGGTGAAAAGGAAGTGAAGAACGGCAAGGTTAACGCCCGGCTTCGCTGCATCTTTGAAAACGGCACCGAGTCCAACATGCTGCTTCGCTCCCTTGCCACGGAACTATACAAGGACGAAACGGGACGGCGCATCCTAGACCCGCATGAGAAGGCTCTTGAAGCCTTGGAGCAGATACAGGCAGGCGACGAGAAGTCAGGCTACATCTATGTGCTTCAGTCTCTGAGCACCGTGCCTGAAATTGCCAACACCAAGAACCTGTTCAAGATTGGTTATTCCACAGTGCCAGTACCTGAACGTATCAAGAATGCAGCCGAGGAACCCACCTACCTGATGGCCAAGGTCAAAGTGGTGGAAGTATTTGAATGCTATAACCTCAACCCACAGAAGTTTGAATTGCTGCTGCACACCTTCTTTGGCAAGGCATGTCTGAATGTGGATGTCTATGATCAGCAGGGAAAGCGATTTTCACCACGCGAGTGGTTCATCGCCCCACTGCACATCATTGAAGCAGCAGCCAATATGTTAATCAATGGAGAAATCGTGAACTACCGATATGACCCAGATACTCAAAACATAGAAGAGCGATAGACCACAAGACACCTACACAAAAGCACCTTCAGGTGCTTTTTTTATTTCACAGTCCATAAAGAAGAAAGCACCCCGAAGGATGCTTCATCTACAAACACCAAGGACAACTATCTTCTGTGAGAAAAATTTCAACAATTCTGAAAGACATTGAAATTGTTGCAGATTAATATTGAATGTCAACCTCATTTGACTTTCAATAATAAATTTCGTAAAACATGAAGACGAAATGAAAAATGCCCAAGCGGAAACTTGAGCATTTTAGAAATTCAGGAATATGAAGAAGCTGGGGAGCTTTGACCTGATGAGAATATTAAAACGTATTTAATCTCAATTGTCAATATTATCCAAAACATAATTCCTGAATTTCGCAAGAAATCAAGGAATATTTTATGTTTACAAGTTTTATAAAGGCATTACCAGAAAAAGTGAGAAGTGCTGAATTCAAGGATGAAGGCACAAGATTCAGAAAAAGAGATAAGGCCCTTGCTTATCGCTATATAGAACTGAACCAGCTCTACAAGAAGTTCATTGCCTTGGACATTGACACCCCAGGATCTGCCTTTCTATGGGATGAGCGAGGACTACCCCCGCCCTCAATCATTGTCATCAACCCAGAGAACACCCATTGCCACTATCTCTATGAACTGAGGACTCCGGTCTACTACACAGAGGAAGCTCACAGAGCCCCCCAGAAGTTCTATGAGGCAACAGATATTGCCCTGACCAACCTACTGGGTGCGGATCTTGGATTCACCGGCCACTTGGTCAAGAACCCAACTCATCCCAGTTGGCGCAGAATCTGCCACCAGGTCAACTACGACCTTGATGACTTTCAAGAGTATGGGCTTGATCTCAGGGCAAACAAACGCAAGCTGGCCTTGTACGACTCAGGGATTGGCCGGAACACCACCTTGTTTGACACCCTCAGACACTGGGCCTATGCAGAAGTCAGAAATCATAATTCCCTTGTGGTATTCCAAGCTGCGGTGGACTCCAAGGCACTCTCCATCAACGAACACTTCACAGATCACCTAAGCGGTGTTCTTCCTGCGAAAGAAATTCTATCCACGGCCAAATCAGTAGGCAAATGGACTTGGAAGCACAAGAACAGTATTGGCACACAGAAGAACAGGGGTGTTCTTGAACTTCCCGTTGATATGCCACTAAATGAAAGACAGTCTCTTGGTGCTGCCTATACAAACATTAATCGCACTGAAGCTGTGGACGACAAGATCAAAGTCGCAATCCATGCTTGTAAAAAAAGAGGGCTTGAGGTGACACCTGGAAATTTAGAAAAATGTGGCTTGGCAGGAAGCACTTTTCGCAAACACAGAGAGGCAACTTGGAACTGGATAAGACTTCTTGTCTAGAAGGATTAAATATCTACATAACTAGTTTTCTTGTGCCATTACGGTGTATATCAGATAGTTACCCCCATCCATCGGGGTGATGGGCAACAGAAATTCCGAAGGATTCATCAAGAAAATTTAGTTTCCCGATAGGGAATTATTCCAAATATTTGATTCCGCAGGAAGAACCTCAATAGAGGTAAAAATTGGCGAAAACAAAAAAGCACCCGAAGGTGCCTTTTAATCAATCTGTGAATTTCCTTTATTTTGGAACAAAGGCAAAACCGCATTTATTGCAATGAAATCCTTTGCTGTAAAGCGGCTCCCAAATCTTGTGGTATTCCCTGTATGCCTTCCAATCTTTCCAGTCCTTGCGCAAGATAAAGAGGAAGATAACCCAGACACCCATGCATGCATACCTAAAGCCAACATCTGGCCCATGTGCTTGCAGCCACGGTGAGGTTCCCAAGGCAGCAAGACCAAGTACGACAGTTGGTGCAATGGTTGGCTTGTCTGGTTCGCTGAATTTAGCGGCCAAGCTGGTCTTGCTAATGCCAGATGTGGTACCAAGACCAACCCCGATCCCTCCAGTTCCCAGGCCAACCCCGGTGACAACACCACTGCTCATAGTTGTTCCTGACTGAACGACTACTCGGACCGCCTGTGTGTGGTCACTGCCACATTTTGGACACTGCTTTCCCATTTTTGCCTTTCATGTTCAAAGGTTGTTGGGTGTAAGGCTGACTCCACGAATCGGTGTTCCAGCTATACACCTTCATCAACCCAACCTTTCGGGTTGATACACAACTCTAACGCATGTTCATCTTTTTGGGTTGACAGGCGACTATTTGGGTCGTCAAGAAATCGTGGAGAGAACATGCCTACCGAGAGCAAACAACACACAGAACTATTCAAGAGCATCGGACGAACATTGGCTCTACGCCGAGAGGCGAAGGGACTCACCCAAAGTCAGGTTGGGGAAGCCCTTCAAATCGGAACCGAGGCTGTAAGCCGCATGGAACGAGCTATCACCATGCCCACCGTCCAACGCTTGGCTGAACTGGCGGAAGTCTACGAGTGCGGAATCGATGAGCTACTGATAGCCAGCAGCACAAGAACCGGCGACCAGGCAGAGCTGATCGCACAGATTTTGCAAACACTTCCAGAAGCCGACAGAGCAATGATTGTTGAGATCGTGCAGAAGATTGCCACCCGTTTAAAGGATAGGCTCTAAAAATGACTACCACTTCGGTTTGAGTGGCTTGATCCCTGTTGAGTTGTCACCTTCTTCAAGAAATTTCTTCCTGATTGCCAATATTCTATTTTCAACAACTTTGATCGGCTTATCGTAAGCACTTCTAACATCCGCAACCTTTTTGGCGTTGAAAGGTTTGGGCTTTTCGTATTCATCAGGGACACGTGTTCCATGACGATGCCACTCTAGTGTGCCATCAGCACCCTCAACAGCAGGGCCGTCTTCACGGTGTAGCTGACCGTCCTGATACCAAGCTCTGGCACCACTAGCGGCTTCAATGGCTGGCCCACCAACACGGTGCAATCCGCCGTTTAGATACCAACGGCAGCTACCGTCATAGTTGACTACGGCAGGAGCACCTATACGGTGTCTATTGCCATCAACCCACCATTCTTTGCTTCCGTCACCCCAGATAATCGCTGGGCCGTCTAAACGGTGAAGCTTTCCTTTTAGATACCAGGACATTGAACCATCAGGTTCAGTGCAAGCTGGACCGTCTTCACGATGTAGTTGATCGTTGAAGTACCAAAGCTCTATCCCTTCTTCTTGGTAACGTCCATTTTTCATACACGCACCTCCTATATCTTATTTTCAATCTAGCACGATCAAAAACAAAAACAATACAACTCGGTTATCGGATCTGATGAAAAAAAGACATTCATGACCCATAAATAACCATCATTGATTTATTCAACGAATTAATTAAAATATTAGCAACAGGAGTAAATTATGAATACATCAAACGCCTTGAAAATAGAATTTCTACAAGCCGAACAATCAGCAGACTTAGCCGTTGGAAAACTAACAAATCGCCTACATGACGAAGAATTACTTGCGCAAGTAATATATGAATTCACACAAAGCTCAATAATAATGAGCAATGCTGGTTTTGCGTGTGCGCTAGATAAATTGATCTATGGATTAGCGAGCATGAATCCAGAGGTGGCAGTTTATGACGAGTACCACAGCCCAGGTGTTGCTTTGCTTTCTCACGAAATGAAAGACCAAATCCAGACACGTATCTTTGATGTGATAGCCAAACTTCCAGAGGAAGAGATGAAGAAAAAAAGAACTGTCTTGATAGAGACAACGACAGGTTGCTATCTCAAATTCCCATTCAACAAAGAAGAAGAGAGCTGCGATAACGAATATTTCAAAACCAAAAGAGAGGAAAAAGAGAAGCTGAAAAACCATTCCATCTCATTTTCAGAGTGGCAGCACAAGAAGTGGGTTGAGAAAAACACCAAGGCAAGCTCACCAAAATACTAGCCTCACAACATAAAGCACCTTCGGGTGCTTTTTTACGACCCTACGTTTTCCTTGGTCCCACCAAGAACCCATTCATAGATCTTTCTTCTCGTTAGGCGCAAAATTCGTTTTGTTGATTGATGACCGAAATGAATTCAATCAAATACAGCGACGAAATGTATTGACTACCCACTTAACACCTATCAGGCGAAATGATTCAACTGAAAAGGAGGGATTAAACATGATTTAAATAAAACACACTTGAAAGGAGTCCATCATGGACCATACAAAACAAAAATATTTTGGCATTAATTCTTTCTCTAAACTTGATGGTCAAGCTGGTCTTGCCACAGTTCCTAGCAACTTCGTTGATTTGGTACTTACCGATCCTCCTTATGGGATTGCAGACAGTGCCAAGCTCACCAAGACCAAGGGCCAGATCGTCAGCACCCAACAGGCTTGGGGCGATGAATTCCAAGATAGCTGGGCCTCTATTTCCGACTACTACCAATGGTTGAAGCCCTTCATTGCTGAATTCGTTCGAGTGATGAAGGACAACGGTTCCTTGATTCTCTTCTTGGATCGCAAATACACCGGCCTTATTGCCCACTACCTTGAAGAAGACTTTGACTTGAATTTCAAGAACAAGATCTACTTCAAGAAGAAGAACCCTGTTCCTAGTATTCGCAAGAACAACTACCGCAGCACGATTGAAGAAGCAGTCTGGTTCACCAAGGGGAAGCAATACACCTTCAATTTCGGTGCTCAATCTGACATGGTGCAGTTCTACGAAGGTCCCATTGGCAGGAAGACCACCCAGCACCCTACCGAAAAATACCGCTGGATGATTGAGCCATTGATTCGCAACCACACCAGGCCTGGTGATGTGGTCTTGGATGCCTTTGCTGGCTCCGCCACCACCTTAGTAGTGGCGAAGCAGCATGCAAGGAATGCCATTGGCTTTGAGAAGGACAGCCGTTTCTATGAGATGGCCAAGGCCAGGATCGAGGCTGAACAGCTTGAGTTCGCCTTCCACAGCCCAGACGACGAAGCAGCCATCGTGCGCGAGTTGGATCGAATCATGGATTCCGACCAGGAAGACACCTCCAGCAGTCGCAAAAGTGCCAGGGTTCTGACCGAGGTGGAGAAGATTGTGTTTGCACTTTTTGAACAATCCAAACGAGCATAAGGAGGAACAGACATGGCTAACAACACCCAAAACATGACCTGTCTCCAATACTGCATCAACGGCATGAATGATCGGATTTTCAGCTTCGCTAAGACCAAGGAAGGCAAGATGATGATTGGCGCCTTCAGGAAGCTTCTTACCATTCGAGAGAATCAGATCAAAGAGCTTCTCATCACCTACAACAGCTACTTTATGGTTCAAGCAGCTATGCAACTCAAGGGCATGCCCAACACATCAAAAGCAGTAATTGAATTCATGACCACTGAAGAGTTTGCTGCATTGAATGACGAAATCGGAAAGACAGTGGAAGGAAATTATCCAATGCTTATGTCTTGCATGGATAGAAAACAGCGGCGAAAACTTGAAGCACTTTTCGCATGAAACAAAAGCACCCAACGGGGTGCTTTTTCATTTCAACCTAAGCAATAAGCATCTTGCCATTTTGGTTTAATTTCATACTATTAATAGAAAACCAGTGAAATTTCAAACCACTTTAGTACAAAACCTACACAGAAAAGAATAAAAATCTAACGCAGGCTTCTAAATCTACCAGAGTACCCAACCGGGTACTTTTTAGCATCCAATGTTTGACATCTTATTTCAATTTAATAAGATATTGAATGCATTGGAGAAAATATGTTTAATTCAGAAAGAAAAAATGGAAAATATGAAACGCTAGAAAAAACAAAATACTACAAAGATGGGAAGCTTCACCGAGAAGATGGGCCGGCAGTAGAAGATTTAAATGGCAGTAAAGAATGGTTCTTAAATGGATTAAGACATCGAGAAGATGGACCAGCCATTGACAATCAATGGAGACAAGAGTGGTGGATATATGGCGAGTATCACAGAGAAGATGGCCCTGCTATTGAGGATACGAATGGCACTAAAGAATGGTGGCTAAATGGAAAGCGTCATCGTGAGAATGGCCCTGCTATTGAATCCTCCAATGGAAACAAAGAATGGTATATCAACGGTGAGAGACACCGAGAAAACGGTCCAGCAATCATTACATCTATCGGATGCAAGCAATACTGCTTAGGTGGAAAGTTCATAGATTTATACAACTTCGAAAAAACAATTGCCGCCAAGCAGAATAAAAATGGCAAATACGACGAAGATGGCGACATATATCACTACAAGAATGGAAGGCTGCACCGTGAAGATGGTCCCGCTGTTGAAACCGCAGAAGGCGGTAAGGAATGGTTTTTAAATGATATTTCTTTCACCGAAGACGAATTCAATGACTGGAAACAAAAGAGAAAGCTAGAGAGAAAAATAAAATCAATTAATAAGACTATGTATAAAAAACACATATCTTCAAGCGACAACGCAGAGTCAAAGAACAAAATTACTTAAACGATGCAAGATTGACTTTTCAATTGAAACGACTACGATTAAATTGCAACAATAATAAAATGGAAACAATATGAATAAATATAAAATTACCGCAATCGCTATGATTGCATCTTGTATATCCACTTCGGCTTTATCTGGATCTATAACAACCAACCTACAATCATCTGCCACCATAAGCTCTTCATGTATGGTTTCTGCAAACAGCGTGTCATTTGGAACTGTAACCCCCGCTGCAAGCGGTACTGTGACCGCAAACTCATCCATTACAGCCAAGTGCTCAAACGGCCTTCCCTACAATGTCATGGTCAGTGCAGGTGTTGGCGGAACAAGCACAAAAGCAAGAGCAATGACAGGCGCCAATTCATCTAATACAGACAAACTCTCTTACCAGGTCTATTCTGATTCCGGGTATTCAACAAGATGGATGGATGAAAAAGGACCTCTTATACTCGGTTTCACTGGAAATGGCGCCGCACAATTGATACCAGTTTATGGTTCTTTATCTCTAAATCAATACTTAATACCAGACACATACACGGACAGCTTGACAGTCACTCTATCCTATTGAGTACAAAGTATTTCCAAATATTGAAAGCACTCAAAAGAGTGTTTTTAATATGACAATCCTTCGATTTCTCACAATTTCATCTATCTCAGACGTTAGAGTTTTATGAAGCTCCAACATAGCAGAAGACACTAAACATCCTTCAAACCAAAATTCTTCAATTCGGCTTTCACCACTTCCACGAATCACCGCTGGTCCATCTTCACGATGAAGCAGCCCGTTCTTCATCCACTTTTTGATAGTGTTATCCACGACACACTTCAAATCGGGCTTCATGATCACTCCACTGGGATTGAGACAGCCTCAGTCTAGCGTGCACTTTGATTGTTGATCTATGCACTTGCGTCAGTCAAAATCATATGAATTTAACTAGACAAAGCCAAACATGAGCCGCCAAGTTCAACTGAGAAAAATTGTTGGCAAGCAGATCGCCAAGAAGCGCAATGATGCTGACTTGGTTCAACGGGAAGTTGCCGAGAAAGTCAATCTCAGCACAGAAGGCTATGCAAGGTATGAACGTGGAGATAGTTCACCCAGTCTTGAGTTGCTAAGTACGCTTGCCAAGGTCTTTGGGTGCTCCGTAGCAGAACTGGTGACAGAAACCAGCACCAGCCTTAATGCTCAGGCCCAGCATATTGCAAAGTTGATGGAAGATCTAGGCAGCAGCGATAGGGACGAAATCGTCAAGATCGTTGAGAGTGTCTGTGCCGTTGCCCACAAGAAACAGAAGAAGCAACCAATCAAATAACCCTCCTGCCGAGGGCTCCTACTTCATTTCCAAGCCTGGATCAGTCTCGGAAATAAAGCAGGTCGATGAAAAGGCAAAGCACCCAAGCTGGGTGCTTTTTCATGTCCGAATCACGTGAGTGAGAACGCTACGACGTTCTTCTATGTAGTGAGGCCGGGGCCGCCACAAGGCGTGTGCGATACAGGTAGATCACTCAACACCCAAAGCACCTGCTGCAAGTCCATTCTTTCGCGCGATGCATTCCAGCACTACTTGAAGCTCTAGTAGCCTTTGGCCTTCATCGGGAATGACGAAAGCTTGAATCACATCTCTCAAGTCTGCCACCGAAACCTGCAAGTCAGATTGAGTCGTCAAAGTGATTCTGTCGTAATGAAATTCCATCACTCACTCCCACGCTGATTGGGGTTATTGGAATCAAAGTCACTGCCATCGCTGGATGGGTGAAATGCCCCTGCATCACCAACAGTCTTCTTCAACTTTTCAAAGTACTGCCCCTCCTTTCCAGAGGTGGCATGAAAGAACCACTTCTGTTTCATCTGGTAGTCAAGGTCCTTTTCTACTAACTCTTCAAGCTGATCTTCAAAGTTCACGCCCTTAATGCCATACACGTATTTCGCTAACTGATACAGCCCTCTGGACATACGTGGACCTATTCGCACAGTGCTTCTTGAATTCCTTTCGCTTCTTTTTGTCATGATAAATATCCTCCGTTCATTCATGACTTATTGAAACGTATTTTCATTTGAAGTCAACAGCTAGTACTCGATCTCACAATGGATTCATGTCGCATAGCTACATATATGCTGCATCAGCCTCATGTCGCATGAACACATACATGATGAATTTGCCTCATGTCTCATAGCGACGTCATCTTCCATTGATTTAATTGGTGATGACACATACCGTTTTTTATCAATGGAATTTTTCAGTCATAAAACATCTGCTCATGCTGCTGATGATCGTTGACTTCGATTTTGAAAACGCTAGGATTAAATAGAGCACCGTTACTTTTATCTCTCACAAATCCAAAAAGACAGGGAAAAGAAGTTTAAGCAAGGTCAATCAATCCTACGTACACCCTTTCAGGGTTGTTCTCGGTTTGAATATTGTGGGTTTCACCCACACCCGCTGCTGCGCGAGGCTCGATAAAAACAAGAAAAAAGGAGGCTCCCAATGGAACCAGTAAAAAAAGAAAAACGCTGCACCTTCAAAAAGAGAGCAGGCCAACCAGGTGTAGAAGCCAACAAAAATATTCGCAACAAGCGATTTGAAATCAGGTTCACACCTGAAGAATGGGTAGCTCTCCAACAACGAGCCATAGAAGCGGGTGCATCTTCATCAGCAATCTATGCCCGCTCAGTTCTGCTTCCATCTAACTATCAAGCAGATCAAGAAACGAAGGCAGAACACAAATTGCGTGTTCAGCTTTTGGCTTCCCTTGGAAAGATTGGTAGCAATATCAATCAGATTGCTCGCTCACTTAATCGCATGAAGATGTGGAACGACACCACCAAGGGCATGTTCCAGGAACTCACCAAGATTCAGGAAGGAGTGAGCACGATCGCAGAGTTATTCAGGGGTAAGAAATGAGCACAACAAATGAACTACCACCTGATTTTTCTGGCATAGCCCAGCTCAACCATATAACCACCAACTACGAAACAGGCATTACCTCGGTTGTTGTCTATACCAAGTATTACCGCAACGGAGTCCTTCATAGAGAAGATGGGCCTTCTGTTCTTCTTGAAGGCAAACCACATGAATACTGGGTTCATGGACGCCAATATTCGGAAGAAGAGTACGGCCACTTCTTAGCGAAGAAAGCACTTAAAGAAAAGCTCGAATCCAAATTTGGTGAGAAAGGATATTCACAACGAGGAAAGATATGAAAGATGGAATAAATGTAAGTGAGAGTGGCGATTTATTTATCGTAAGAAATGAGAAGCTACATTGTGAAGATGGTCCTGCCATTATTTGGAGCGATGGCAGTTACGAGTGGTATTTGAACGGCTTAAAACATAGAACAGATGGTCCTGCTGTTGAACGTTCAGACGGAACAAAATTCTGGTATCTCAATAACAAGCTACACCGCGAAGACGGTCCCGCCATTGTTTGGGCTGACGGCCATCGCTATTGGTACTTGAATGGAGCTGAAATCAAAAAAAGGGAATTCGATAAGTACCTTGAGAAGATAGACCGCAATAATAACCAGCAATCCATTTTTGCATCAAAACAATTTTCAAAAATAGGAAAGATGTGATTATGGTAATTAAGGAGTGGCTAGATGTAAGCAAGGAATGGTATGTGAATGAACAACTCCACAGAGAAGATGGCCCTGCTGTTGAATATGCCAATGGTAGAAAGGAATGGTATCAACAGGGAAAGAGGCATCGTGAAGACGGACCTGCCATTGAGCTTCCTAATGGCACCAAATACTGGTATTTAAATGGGGTTCTACATCGTGAAGATGGTCCAGCTCTTGAGTCGCGTATTGGATATAAACAATGGTCATTGAATGGAATTTCTTACTCGGAGGAAGAATTCAATCAGTGGCTTATGAAGAAAAATCTCAATAAAAAACTTCAGGCCACTCTTTTACATAAAACAAAAAATAAAAGAGGAAAGATATGAGCGAAGTGAAGAATGGGAAATATGAAGAGAACAGCAGAGTCTGTTGGTACCTAAATGACAGTCTTCATCGTGAAGATGGCCCTGCTATTGAATGGAAAAATGGGAACAAGCACTGGTATTTAAATGGACTTTCACATAGAGAAGATGGTCCTGCTGTTGAACGAGCCGATGGCGCTAAGGAATGGTGTTTCAACGGAGAACTACACAGAGAAGATGGGCCTGCTGTTGAAAAAGCAGATGGTAGAAAATTTTGGTATGTGAACGGACTTTTGCATAGGGATGATGGTCCTGCAATTGAGTCTAAAGACGGTAAAAATTTTTGGTTCTTGCATAACATTCAATACACCGAACAAGAATTTAACCAATGGCTCATGAAGAAGAATCTCAATGAAAAACTTCATGTGATGCTCCCTAATAAACCAATAACAAAAAGAGGAAAAATATGAAGAATGACAAATCTATTGAGATCGCAAAAATCCATTGTCACTTAAACGATAGGGAAAATTACGACGACGCCTATGTTGTTGAATCTCCCGCAGGAACCAAAGAGTGGTTTGTCAATGGAAAACACCATAGAACTGACGGTCCTGCCATTGAAAGATTTGATGGCAAGAAAGTCTGGTGCATTAACGGTGAGTACCACCGCGAAGATGGTCCCGCTGTAGAAGAGCCTGACGGGTCAACTGAGTGGCGACAAAACGGAAAGTATCACCGTGAAGGAGGTCCAGCGGTTCAAACTTCAGATGGAAGCTGCCGTTGGTATATCAACGGAATCATTCACCGCGAAGATGGACCAGCCATTGTGTCTAGCGACGGAACCAAACAATGGTACTTAAATGGTTTAAAGCATAGAGAAGATGGCCCCGCCATTAGCTACTCCGATGGTGGATATGTGTGGTTCTTAAATAACCAAATGCACCGTGCGGATGGGCCAGCAGTTGAGCATTCAAATGGCTACAGAGCTTGGTTCTTGCAAGGCATTGAAATTGCCGAAAAAGAATTTAATCAGTGGCTCATAAAAAAAGAACTCAATGAAAAACTTCAAGTCGTACTTGAGAAAAAACCTACAGCGAAGAGGTTAAAAATATGAAGAATGGAAAATTCAAAGAGCACGGCAGACTTTGCTGGTATCTAAATGACAATCTTCATCGTGAAGATGGCCCTGCAATCGAATGGAAAAATGGAAACAGGCAATGGTTCCTAGCTGGAAAATTTCACAGGCAGGACGGGCCAGCTTGCCTATGTGATGGAAACAGCTCCTGGTATTCATATAACAGATTACATCGTGAAGATGGTCCGGCCATTGAATGGGCAAATGGAAGCAAGCAATGGTATTTAAACGGACTTTCACATAGAGAAGATGGACCTGCCTTCGATTATGTCGACGGTAGAAAACTTTGGTTCTTACATGGAATTCAGCAGACCGAAGAAGAGTTCAATCAGTGGCTCATGAAAAAAACTCTCAATGCAAAACTTCAATCAATCTTACCGCCCAAGCCAATGACAAAAAGAGGCAAGATATGAAGGCAAGACCGATGATAGAGAATGGGTCTACGAAATGGTACCAAGACAATATTTTGCATCGTGAAGATGGTCCAGCTATTGAATGGGCAAATGGAACAAAGGAATGGTATCTAAGGGGTCGACTGCACCGAGAAGACGGTCCAGCCGTTGAATATAACAAGGGTACAAAAACCTGGTATTCGAACGGTGAAATTCATCGTGAAGATGGACCTGCCATTGAATCTTCTGATGGAGGGAAGTATTGGTTTTTATTTGGTAGCGAGTGCACAAAAGAGCAACATCAACATTGGCGAGACAAGAAAAATCTAAATGACAACCTTCAAACCACCTTAAAACCAAAAAATATACAAAAGAGGTCAAAGATATGAATGTCACCATCTTTCCAACTGGCAAAGGAGGTTCTGAATCAGCCGTTAGATACTTACTCAGTGATACCGATCATGAAGGCAAGAAGCGATCAGTCCTTCCTGAAATTCTCTTTGGCGACCCTACCATCTTTACAGAGATCGCCAATGCCACCAAAAGGCAACACAAATACACCTCTGGTGTCATTGCCTTTCGTGATGGTCTTGAATCCCAATCCGTCACACCAGAGCAGATCACCACTCTGATTGAAACATTCCGCGCAACATTCCTACCAGGTCTGAAGGTGGATGAGAATTTCGCTGACTTCTGGGTTCTTCATCGTGATAAAAATAATGTCGAACTGCATTTTCTAGTTGCCAATACAGAGTTGTCCAGCGGGTCCCAACCTCAGCTAAATATTCATCCGCCCGGTGAGAAGAACATCCAATTCTTCAATGCGTTTTCTGCCGTGATCAATGACAACTTCGGCTTTGCGCAGGTGGTGCCCGATCCACTCAAGATTGCACTCAAGCCGTTTGAAGCCAAGTCACCCAATGGGAAGAAGGACAAGAAGGCGAAGAATGACTTTGCTCAGGTGCTTCATAGCGAGATCGTCAACGGCACCATCGGCAATCGCAATCAGTTGATTGGCTACATGAAGCGCCACGGTCTGGATGTGCAGGCTGTGGGCAGTGAGTTCATCACCGTTCGCCTACCTGGTGCGAGTAGGAACACCCGCTTGAAGGGGGCTTTGTTTTCCAAGGACAGCGACTATGCGGCACTCGTAGCCGAGCACCACCAGTCCAAGATCCCGAAGTTCCTCACGCCAGCAGAAGCCAAGGTACAGAAGGACAAGCTCATTGCTGGCATCGAGGCTAGAACTGCTTTCAATCAGCATCGCTACCTTACCCCAAAACCTGGCGCGAAACGCAGCCACAGAGCCAGCAAGCTACCGACTGCCAACCTTCCACACCGTTTAGCACGCTGCCAGGATGAACAAGATCACAAGGTCAAGTCTGTGCCTACCAAAGAGATTCGCAGCACACTCAAGGATCAGCTTACCCAGTTGAAGGAGCAGGCCAATCCAGCCGCCAAGCTACCGACTGCCAACCTCCCACACCAAGTGGCCCGCCGCCAAGATGAGCAGGATCGTGAAGGGCAGTTGTCCAATGTCATGGGTGCGGCTGTTGAAGGACTGGAAGCACAGATTGGTAGTCTGTCCATGCAGTACCACAGCCTCATGCTCATGCTGGTCAGTGCTAAAGGCAGAAGAGCTTCCCAGATCAAGAGCCAGCTTATGGCATTAGAGCAAAAACTAACTGCATTGAATCTTGAGGTTGAGAAGAAGAAGATTCAAGCTAAAGATCCATTGAAGCCAACAATCACATAAAGCACCGCTGGGTGCTTTTTTATTGCCATTTATTTTTACAGTTAAATTCATATGAATTTAAATTGACAATAAAAATTCTTCTGCTAGATGTACAGAAACGGGAGAATTAATTTGATAAAGAAGAAAAACAACACCTACAGGCTGATAAAAGCGAATATCGGTAAACTAGTCATCATCCAGCAGATCACCGAGATTTCACCAAGTCGTCTGATTTCAATCTTCCTTAAAAATATTGCCTCAGATAATCTTTTTATTCAAAAGAAAACAAAAGATGGCTACTGGTATTGGAAGCTTGCCGACAACACAGCCTATAAATACTTCAAGAAAGAACTGTCCGCATACCTGAAAAGCAATGTTGACGACCTCAGCTTCCACATCATGAAAGAGTACGTCAAATCCAACTATCTCACCAAACCTTACTTCGGTCATAACTATGCCTACTTGGCAAACATCTACTTTGCACAAGAACAGCCATTGAAAGATTTCGTTCGTGAAGGATTCATCGCCACCAACCCAATCACTCCCGACATGACTCCCAAAGAGGTAGCCATCAGAAATCAGTTGTTAGGGAAAATTTCAGTGAAGCATTGGATTGGCGATATCACCAATTACGACTACTTCAGCCAAGCACCCGGATTCATGATGAAGAACGTTGAACAGGCTCTTCAGTATATTGATCTTTACATCATAAATATTCTGAATGAAAAGCAGCTTGACCACGAACTCATGAAGCTATCAACAAATCAGAGGCTTAAAACAAAATTGATGCAAAAGACAGCTCATGCTGATAGCAAGCCTTTAAAAATATAAAACAATAATCAAGGGAAACAAATTAGATCGCTTAAAGAAATTGAAGACAAAATGAGAACTATGGCGCATTAGGTGACATTGGCATGGTCATGGACCTTGACGTCGTCGAAGAATTGAATTTCATATCCAAGAAATTCATTCAAAGGCTAGAGCGTGAAAAATACAGATTTCAGCAACAACACAAAAGAGACATCCAGTTGGGTGCCTTCTTCCTTTTTGGTCAAATTCATATGAATTTGACTAAATAGAACCTCATCCCTGATGCTGTTTTTCAAAGCTCAGGGTAGACTAACTAAATAATTCGTTTCATTTGCAAATCGGCAACCAATAGCCAACGCTAAGGGAGAGATCATGTTCAGTCAAGTTGACATTGGCAGCTTTGGTAGCTTTACGGACCTCGCTTGGAAGAAGAGCCTTAAGGATGCGGGCAACACTGTCCAGAACTTCAAGCGACTCAACGTCCTCTACGGACGCAACTACTCTGGTAAGACCACTCTTTCGCGGATCTTTCGGGCTCTCGAAACAGGGCGCATACCGCTCAACTACGTAGGCTCCACCTTCACTGTCCACGGTGACAAAGGTGATGTGACACAGTCTGGCCTTGCCGGTCATGGTTACGATGTTCGGGTCTACAACCGGGATTTCGTGAACGAGAACCTGAGCTTTCTGGTCAATCAAACCAATGGCGAGATCAAGACATTTGCCATCGTCGGTGAGAAGAACAAAGAGATTGAAGATGCCCTTGCAGCGATCCAGGTCAAGTTAGGCAACGTCGAATCGAAGGCAGGTCTTCGGTATGAACTTGAAGCCAAAAAGAAAGAACGGGATCGGACAAAAGGCAATCATAAAACTGCCTCCACCTCACTAGAAGACAAGCTTCGTTCCCATGCCAATGACAAGATAAAACAAAACCGTACCTACGGCCCTGCTGTCTACAACATTGACAGCATTAAAAAAGACATTGGTTCAGTGAAGAAGGCAAGCTTCACGCCGCTGACAACCGAAGAGCAAGCTGTCAAGGTGAACCTCTTGAAGCAAGAGGCCCTTCCCGACATTACCGACACCGTATCGATCAACCTCAAGATTGAATCAATAAACAAGGTGGCTGAAGAGCTGCTTTCAAGGTCAATCAAGCCAACACAGGCGATTCAAGAGCTGTTGAATGAGACTGCCCTTCAGGCATGGGTGAAGCAAGGCATACCGCTACACAAGGACAAGCGAGACACGTGCGCCTTCTGCCGTCAGGACCTTCCTCATGACATCTGGCAGGTTTTGGACTCCCATTTCAGCAAGGAGTCCACCGATCTGGAGTCGTCCATCGATTCTTGCTTGACCTCTATCACCACCGAAATCCAAGCGACTTCTGGCTTCTTGACTTTGAACGGCGACAAGTTCTATGCGGAAGAGAAGGTCTCCTTTGAAACCAGCAAGAAATCACTTGCTGATTGCTTGAAGGTCTACAAACAGGATCTCGAAGCACTGAAGGCAGCATTGGATCGGAGAAAGAACACTCTTTTCCAGCCGGTTGCCATGCCAGTCTTCAGGCACGATTCGACAGCAATTCAACGGTGTGCTGACGACATCAATGCTCTGATCGCCAAAAGCAATGGCCGTACAAGCTCGTTGGAGAAGGACAAAACCGCTGCACGCGAGTCTCTGCGACTTACCGATGTGGCCTCTTTTATCGGTGACATCACCTACGACTCTGAGTTGGTCCGTATCGCTGGCCTCAAAACTGATTCTGACAATGCCAACACAGCGTACACCGAGGCAGAAGCTGAAATTCTCAAGCAGGAAGCCGAAGTGACCCGTCTACAGGGCCAACAGAAGGATGAGCGCAAAGGTGCGAAACGAGTGAACGACTTGCTCAATCATTTCTTTGGTCACGATGGAATCAAGCTTGAAGCCAAAGACAATGCTGAAAAGACTGCTGTCAAGTTTGAAGTCACTAGAGATGGGAAATCGGCCTACAACTTGAGCGAAGGTGAATGCAGTCTAATTGCCTTCTGCTACTTCATAGCCAAGCTGGAAGAACCAGACAGCAAAGGCAAAGATTTGATTATCTACATAGATGACCCGATTTCCAGCCTGGACGGGAATCACATCTTCTTCATGTTCAGCTTGATTGAGAGTTTGATTGCAAAGCCCATCAAGAATACAGACGGATCAAACAGCTATCGGTACAAGCAGCTTTTTATATCCACCCACAATCTGGACTTCTTAAAGTATTTAAAGAAGATCTCACTTCCCAATGAAAAAAATCATGGTGGAAGTCAACATTTCATCGTGGAAAGAAATGGAGGGTCAAGTCAAATTTCTTTGATGCCTTCGTATCTACGTGACTACATCACCGAATTCAACTACCTCTTCCACCAAATTTACAAATGTCGCAATCAAGGTGGAGCAAACGAATCTCATGAACCGTTCTATGGCTTCGGAAACAACCTTCGCAAGTTCCTTGAAGCATTTTTGTTCTTCAAGTTCCCGTACCATGACGACAAGAATGATGCATTTGAACGGATCAAGAAATTCTTTGGTGAAGAGGACCCGACTGCAATCGCTCTTGTGAATCGGCTCAATAACGAGTTCTCACACCTTGAGTCGATCCCAGACCGTGGATTCAAACCCGTAGAGATCCCAGAAATTTCCAAGGTGGCGAACTATGTATTAGACAAAATCTATGCAACAGATTCTGCCCAATACAACTCTCTCCTAAAGAGCATTGGTGAACCTGAACGAACCCATTGAAAACAGCAGGGGCTTAAAGCCCCTTTTTCATCTATTCTTATTCCAATTCATACATTGGCCCAGAGCTTTGCGCCAATGTCACTGTGCCTCAATGTTGCATATCGCTTCAATGTGCTCAACTCAATGTGACCTGAAATTTTGCTGATCTCAATGTCAGTCAAATTTGTGTTCACGAAGTACCAACTAACAGCACAATGCCTCAAGTCGTGAATTTTGAAATTCACCACTTTGGCATTCTTGCAGATCACTTTGAACCGAGCAGCAAGAACAGAACTGTTTTGCCAATAATCACCAAACACCAAGGACTGACCATCCTTCTTCAACTTCATGAGTCGATCTTTAATGAAGTGATAGAACTCTGGTCTTAGTGGAACTTTCCGATCTTCAGCATTCTTTTTATCTGCTATCTTGGTGTTTTCCTTCGGAACAAAAATGTATGAATGGCTTGGATTTTTTTCATCCAAGTGAATTTCATCCCACTTAATAAGCAGACTCTCACCCGCACGCATACAAGAATAGTATTGCCACAAAATAAGGCACCTCCATTCTTCTCGCTTCACATACATCTTGTCTGTTGCTTCAAGCAAACTATCAAGCTCACCAGCTTCAAGAATGCGATCACGAGGAATCCATGCCTTTGGAGGTGAATTGTCATCAAAGGGCTTACGGTCAAACGTGTAATTGTGGTGTTTGGCATGCCACATCAAGGAAGTCTTGATCGCATAGTAGAGCTTGCGAATAGTGCTTTCGCTATAAGTCTTCTTGACCAATTCGCCCGTTTTTTCATCCAACACTTTATGACCCGCATAAAGAGGATGGGCTTTTTTCTTCTTGGCCTGATCTGGAACTTTCTGTTCCAACTTGGCCTTCAGGTAGAGCGCAAAAGTACCAGCTTTGAAAGTTCCAAGGGGAGCCTTGCCAATCTCAGTCTTCAGTCGTTCAAGGTCATACCGTTTGCCATCAGCAACGGTGTTGTGCTTGAGGTATTCAGTAAAGATAGCCGCCAATGTCAGCTTCTTGATCTTGGTGATGTCGACTGACTCACCTTTATCAATCTTGCTCTTGACCTCACGAATGAACTTCTCAGCCTCCTTCTTGGCCTTGAAGGTCTTGCTGACAGCAACACCAGCTTCGCGCACTCGCACCAAGAACGAGACATCGCCATTGACACCCACCCGTTCAGTGATCAACTTACCTGCCATCCTCACCACTCCTTTCTAGTCTCCAAGCTGGAACTTGGAACAAATTTGGAACATTTTGATTAGGATAGCGTACTGAGTCACTGTAAGTACATGCTGTACAATAAGTTTTTCAACTTGTTGGTGTTCCCTCCTAAGCGTGGGATACTGGTTCGATTCCAGTCGGGGGGACCAATGGCGCTCACGGTGATATCAACAGCATTTCCACTGGCTGCCACGCAACCCGATATCCCGAGTTGACGACCATTCCTTTCTCCCCAACTCCGCACTGCCGAGCACGCCAATATTTTCATATTTACTACGTTTCGGGTTAGATGTTATTCTCCCGTGCGCTATTGCCACATAGGTAAGCCCCTACCCACCTATTGAATCGATTGGAGAAGCCTTGATGGATGTGAATACTGGGACCCCAAAGCTGCTGCAACTCATCGGGTTCCCTACGCCTGAGCAATGGTCACAGGGACTCATTGTGGCGGCCAATGCACTGGGCGTGGAATGGACCCTGATTCAGACTCCAGCTTTCGCACCGGCAAGTGCAGCATCCTCTAAGTTCACTGGGTGGACAAACATACTGTTCAGCACGCTTGATCGGGCACTTTATGGCCGCAAAGACAGAGCCGCGCTCGCCACAGCCGTGCTAACAGCAATTCCAGCCGATCAGGCGGAGCTTAAAACTACCCTGCTGGCCCACAACGCAGCCATAGCCCAGGAACAAGCGATACTACGCAAGCAGACTGTTCTCTACGTCGAATACGAAGCCGAAGTGCTACAACATCTGGACATGGCAGCCCGCACACGGCTTGCCGTTCCGGGCGCTACCCTTGCCGCCAAAGTCTGGTGCACCGACGGCGGGCAGGCACAACTGCTCTTCCATGCAGAGCTGGACATGGACCATCGCTCACTCTGCAAGAGCATTACACTAGTTGCCGCCAAGCTGCCTGCGCTATTACGCGGTGCCCTCGCCCGACAAGCGCATCAAACCACCGGTTGTCTGCCTGAGGCACGCCCAACACAAAACGCCAGAGCGGCCACGCACCTGCTGTTGCGTTTATGTAAAGCAATTATGAAAAAGCTGCTCTGGCGCGATCAATGGCGCTTAGAGATTTTTACGCCCGATCAATCAGCCTCGTCTCAAGCCCGCTTTTCCCACATAATTGCCCCCCCAGCGAGCGACTTCTGGGCCGATCCATTTCTGGTCACGATCAAAAATCGACTGTGGCTGGTTTTCGAAGCGCTGCCCTTTTCTACGGGCAAAGGAAATATCAGCGCTATGGAACTGACAGCAGATGGCAAGGTCAAATCACCACCGCAAGTGGTACTTGACGAACCCTGGCATCTCTCCTATCCGTTCCTATACACGGAAAATGATCAGACCTATATGATTCCGGACGCCTCCATGAGCCGCCAGCTCTACCTTTACCGTTGCGGCGATGACCCACTGCATTGGGAAAGACTGCCCCCCCTGATCAGCGACCAGTGCCTTGCCGACGCTACGCTAATCCGCCACCAGGGTAAGCTATGGATGTTTGCCAGCCATGGCGACCGCGGTGCGAGCATGGACGATACGCTTCACATCTACATGGCGGACCAGCTTACTGGCCCATGGAAAGCACACAGCTTAAATCCGGTAAAAATCGACGCACGTTCATCCCGGCCCGCAGGAAATATGTGGATCTCGCGTGACGGCGACTTGCATCGCGTGACACAGGATTGCTCCACAGTCTATGGTGGCGCAACGGTCTGCACCAGAATCGTCAAGCTGAGCGAATCCGAGTTTCAGGAGGAAATTATTGAAGGTTGGGGCGCTGCGTATAACGACGCTGATACACCTTGGCATACCTTCAACCAGCTAGGCAGCTTGCAGGTCATCGACCGTCTGCAGATCAATTCGCGCTATTTCGCCAAGTAGCACTGCAGGCCATACGGCCTGCGTGAACGACTTAGTATAACTTGGTGGTATCTGGCTATGCGCCAGACTCATATTCCAACCTGTGCTTGCGGCCTACTGCGGCACAGGTTTTAAAGCTATTCCGCAGTGCGACCAGTGGTAGTAGTCTGGCAACGAAGACATAAACCAAATGCTGGAGACCGGACGAACGCGCGAGCTTCATTTTTAGCATATGCTCCGGGACTAATCTGAAATCCAGTGCAATTCCCTTAGCGTTACAGACTTCAGCTATCAGTTTGTTAGAACGGTAAAACGTTTCCGATTGCGCATATTCGGCGATAACCTTGCCCATCATCTGCCGCGACATGCCCTCCGGTGGTGCCACGCCAAAACCTAAGCTGACCAGCAAGCGGATGAGACCCTGCTGCAACGGCCCTTTGGGCAGCCAATGAACCATCGTCAAATGGTAATGTGGTTCGATCACCTTAAACCGCGCGGGAAATAGCGTCAGCAGATATCCTCGACTATCAAGCAATCGATATAGCTCAGCAGCAACTAAATCCAGCTGCGCAACATGTTCGAACACCTGATTTGCAATGATCAGGTCGAAATATCCATCCGGGAAACCAACCTTGCCTTCGACGCCAACTAGCGCCAGCAATGGCCGCTCATCACGATACAAGCTATCGAGCACAGCCCCAGCAGCAAGAAATTTTTCATCGATCTCTACACCGTACGCGTGTATGCCCTTACTGCGCAGATAACCGACAAACTCGCCACGCCCGCATCCGAAATCCAGCACGCGCATGCTAGTGATTTCCCGGCCAGAACGTTGCGCAAGATTTTCTAGGTGGCGAAACAGTTTGGCGCTATCGTCTGTCTGTAAATCGGCCTGCCTGAGATCACGATATTTCCGGTCCCCGGAGCACTCACGGAATTTTGGTATCGAGCCTGACAGTTCCATATCCCCCCCCCCCGACTCCGCACAACAGCGCGAGCTTCAGCAATGAAAAGCTTACGATAGACGCCTAGTTGAACCTTCCTTTCTATAGTATTACTGAACTAAAAACCCGCGCGTCCGTTTGATCAGAGAGCTTTATTGGCTTGCGGCACCACCGCCGTCACCTCAATCTCCACCCGCGCCCTATCCTCCACCAGTCCCGCCACCTGCACCGCGGTCATGGCCGGAAAATGCTTGCCGATGATGTCCCGATACGCCACGCCGATTTCCTTGTACGCCGCCACATACTCGTGCTTGTCGAGCACGTACCACGTCATGCGCACGATATGCTCGGGGCGCGCGCCGGCCTCGGCCAGCACCGCCACCACGTTGAGCAACGCCTGCCGCACCTGCGCCGCAAAATCATCGCTATGAAACACCCCCTGCGCATCCCAGCCTATCGTGCCGCTGACGAACACCATGCGCCCGCTGGCCGCTACGCCATTCGAATAGCCACGCGGCCGCACCCATCCCGGCGGTTGAAGAAATTCCATCACATATCCTTGTTCTTTGCTTCGCGCAGCAGTTCGCGCGCGATGATCAGTTGCTGCACCTCGGTAGCACCCTCATAAATGCGCAGCGCGCGAATCTCCCGATACAAGCGCTCCACCGGCTGCTCGCTCACCACGCCCAGTCCACCGAACATCTGCAGCGCAGCGTCGATCACCTGCTGCGCCGTTTCCGTTGCCGTCAGTTTGGCCATTGCCGCTTCCTTGGTTACCGTGCGCCCCTGATCACGCTGCCATGCAGCGCGGTAGGTGAGCAGCGCCGCTGCATCGATGCCGGTGGCCATTTGCGCCAGCTTGGACTGGGTTAGCTGAAAGTCGGCCAGCACCTGCCCGAACATCTGCCGCCCCGTTGCGCGCTGCATGGCTTCGTCCAGCGCGCGGCGGGCAAAGCCCAGCGCTGCTGCGGCCACCGAGGTGCGAAACACGTCGAGGGTCGCCATCGCCACCTTGAAGCCCTGCCCCCCCTCGCCGATACGCTGGCTGGCCGGTATCCGGCAGCCCTTGAAGCGCAAGCGCGCCAGCGGATGCGGCGCCATTACCTCGATGCGTTCGGCGATTTCCAGTCCGGGCGCAGCGGCATCGACTATGAAAGCGCTGATGCCGCGCGCGCCGGGCTGCTCGCCGGTGCGGGCAAACACCACATAGAAATCAGCGATGCCGCCATTCGAGATCCACGTCTTTTCGCCATCGAGTACATAGTCATCGCCGTCGCGCAGCGCTGCACACTGCATCGCTGCCACATCGGAGCCCGCCTGCGGTTCGGACAAGGCAAACGCCGCAATTGCCTCGCCACGCGCCACGCGCGGCAGATAGGCTGCGCGCTGGGCAGCACTGCCAAACAGACAGATAGCACCGGAACCCAGCCCCTGCATGGCAAAGGCAAAATCGGCCAGCCCGTTATGACGCGCCAGCGTCTCGCGGATCAGGCAGATGGCACGCGTATCAATAACCTCGCCCGCCGCACCATACTCGCCGCCCGCAATGGCATGGGCCAGCCAGCCAGCAGCCCCCAACTGGCGCACCAGCTGGCGGCAAGCCTGATCCACATCCTTGTCATGCTGCTGGCTGATATGCTCGCGTGCCCAGCTATCGAGCGCCTGCTCCAGCGCTGCATGGCGAGCATCGAAAAATGGCCAGTCCAGATAGGTTTTATCGCGCATAAAGATTCCGGATCAATCGCCTTCGAACGCGGGCCGCTGTTTGGCGACAAAGGCGTGGTAGGCACGGTGAAAATCGTTGGTCGCCATGCAGATGGCCTGGGCCTGTGCTTCCGCTTCGATCGCTTCGTCCACGCCCATATTCCACTCCTGCTGCAGCATCTTCTTGGTCATGCCATGGGCAAAAGTGGGACCGTCCGCCAGTCCCTGCGCCATCGCCTGCGCGGCAGCCAGCAATGCCTGCGGCTCGTGCAGACTATTGAAATAGCCCCAGCGCTCGGCCTCGGTGCCCGTCATCGAACGGCCCGTGTACAGCAGTTCTGCCGCCCGGCCCTGTCCGATCACACGCGGCAGCAAGGCACAGGCGCCCATGTCGCAGCCGGCCAGCCCCACGCGGGTGAACAGAAACGCCGTCTTGCTACGCGCTGTACCGTAACGCAGGTCCGCCGCCAGCGAGAGAATGGCGCCGGCACCGGCACACACGCCGTCCACCGCCGCAATCACAGGCTGCGGGCAGGCGCGCATGGCTTTGACCAGATCACCCGTCATGCGGGTAAATGCCAGCAGGCCCGGCATGTCGAGTTCCGTCAGCGGCCCGATGATGTCGTGCACATCGCCGCCGGAGCAGAAGTTGTCGCCCGCCCCCGTAATGACGATGGCCTTGATATCCTCGGCATAAGCCAGCGCGCGGAACAGGTCGCGCAGTTCGGCGTAGGACTCGAACGTAAGCGGGTTCTTGCGCTCGGGCCGGTTCAGCGTCAGCGTCGCCACACGGCCGCTGACTTCAAACAGAAAATGGCTAGCCTGATAGCCGCCAAGCTGGCTACGGTTGCCGGGCAGCTGCTGCGCCTTGCCGGGTAAATATCGCATACTAAGCTTTCTTCCGCGGGGCGGATTATCGGTCGCCGGCAGCATACAGGTGCTGCTTCATCTGCGACAGTAATTCGATCAATTGTCCTTTGTCTCCAGCCGACATGTCCTGCAGCAGCTCTGCTACCCAGTCTTCATGCACTGCGGCCATGGTGGCAAAGGCCTTGCGCCCGGCAGGCGTCAGCTTCACGCTGTAGGCCCGGCCATCTTTCGGGTCGGGCACGCGCACCACCAGCTTCTCCTGCTCCAGCTGGTCGGTAATGCCGGTGATATTCCCGCCCGTGACCATCATGCGCTTGGAGAGTTCGCCCATGCGCAAGCCTTGCGGATAGCGTTCCAGCTGGGCCATCAGGTCGAAGCGCGGCAGCGTAATGCCGAAGTTCGCGCGCAAACGGCTACGGATTTCGTTCTCGATCTTGGTGGTACACGACAGCATGCGCAGCCACAGTTTGAGCGACTGGTGATGGTCCTGCGTCAGCCGGCTGGCCAGATCGAGCACCGGCGACTCTTCATCCTGCGGCGTATTTTCAGACGGTATTTGCATCACTTTTGCTTCCATATTCAAGTCATCCCTCAAGCAGGCGGGCGGCTAGCTGCTGCGGCGACAGGCCGCTGCTGCTGGCTGCCAGCTGCCGCTCGCGCTCCAGATTGCGCTCCAGCTGCTGCTTGCCCGGTTGGTACTGGCGCGGCCAGTGCACCGCGCTATGGCCTATCTTTGCCGCTTCCGTCAGCGTCCACGCAGGATTGGCCAGATGGGGGCGCCCCACCGCACACAGGTCGGCACGGCCAGCCGCAATAATGCCGTTGGCATGGTCCGCTTCGAAAATCGAACCCACCGCAATGGCGGCTATGCCGGCTTCGTTGCGTATGCGATCGGCAAACGGGGTCTGGAACATGCGGCCATACACCGGCTTTTCCGCCTTGCTAACCTGCCCCGACGAACAGTCGATCATATCTGCGCCGGCAGCCTTGAACAAGCGTGCAATCAGCACGGCATCGTCCGGCGTGATGCCGCCCTCCACCCAGTCGTGCGCGGAGATGCGTACGCTCATCGGTTTATGCGGAGGCCATACGGCGCGCATGGCGGCAAATACCTGCAGCGGATAGCGGCAGCGGTTTTCCAGCGAGCCGCCGTATTCATCTTCGCGCTGATTGGTCAGCGGCGATATGAACGACGACAGCAGATAACCGTGCGCACAGTGCAGTTCCACCCAGTCAAAGCCCGCCTGCTCGGCAGCCTCGGTGGCACGTACGAAATCTGCCTCGATACGCGCCATATCTTCGCGCGTCACGGCACGCGCCAGCTGCGACACGCCTTGCACATACTGCTGAGGCGATGCCGAAACCAGTGGCCAGTTATCGCGCTCAAGCGGCTGGTCTATGCCATCCCACATGGCGCGGGTGGAACCTTTGGCACCGGCGTGGCCCAGCTGGATGGCAATGCGGGCATCACTGTGCTGGTGCACGAAGTCGACGATGCGTCGCCACGCCTGCGTGTGCTCAGGCGCGTACAGGCCGGGACAATGTGGTGTGATGCGGGCATCGGCCGAAACGCAGGTCATCTCCGCAAACACCATGGCCGCACCGCCGAGCGCGCGGGCCCCCAGATGGACCAGATGATAGTCGCCTACCATGCCGTCGACAGCGCTGTACTGCGCCATGGGCGACACCACTATCCGGTTTTTCAGCACCAGTTCGCGTACCTTGTAAGGCGTGAACATTGGTGGCGGTGCCGCAGGCGTGCCAGCCGCTGCCCCGGCCTGCCATGTGGCCGGGGCAGCAAGGCCTGCCGCGACATAGGCGCGCCCGGCAAACCAGCGCTCGTAGTCCGCTACATAGACGGCGTCGCGCACGCGCAGATTCTCATGCGACAGGCGCTGGCTGCGCGTCAGCATGGAATAGGCAAACTGCGGAGCTTCCAGCGCCGTATAGCGCTCCACGTTCTCGAACCATTCCATCGAATTGCGCGCGGCGCTCTGCAGCTTGATCACTTCCACTGCCCGCACGCGCTCGTAAGTCGCCAGCGCACTGGCTGTATTGTCATCCTGCGCAAAACAGCGCGCCAGTTCGATCGCATCTTCCAGCGCCAGCTTGGTGCCCGAACCGATGGAGTAATGCGCCGTGTGCGCCGCGTCGCCCATCAGTACTACCGGCACTTGCTGCTGCCCGCTCTGCTGCCAGTGTACCCAGCGCTGGCAGACAATGCGGGGGAATACCATCCACATGGCCGAGCCGCGCAGATGGGCGGCGTTCGACATCAGGCTATGGCCTTCGAGTATGTCGGCAAACAGCTGCTCGCAGAACGCAATCGACTGTTCTGCCGTCATCTGTTCCAGTCCGGCGGCACGCCACACCGGCTCCGGCGTCTCGACGATAAAGGTCGAGGTCACACCATCGTACTGATAAATATGGGCCTGGAACCAGCCGTGTGGCGTCTGTTTGAAGGCGAACGTGAAAGCATCGAATTTCTTGCGCGTGCCCAGCCAGACAAAGCGGCAGCGCCGCGCGTCGATCTGCGGCTGGTAGCTGGCCGCATAGCGGCTGCGGATGCGGCTATTGAGTCCGTCCGACGCGATCACCAGATCGGCCTGATAGCGTGCGGCGATGGCCTGATCGTCCTCTACTTCTGTCTCGAACAGCAGATTGACGCCCAGCTCTTCGCAACGCTGCTGCAGGATATTGAGCAGATGCTTGCGGCCGATACCGCAGAAACCATGGCCACCCGAGCTGATTTTCTCGCCCTTGAAATAGGTATCGATATCATCCCAGTGATTGAAGGAAGCCTGTATGGCGCGCGCGCTCATTTCATCGGCCAGCGCCAGATTGCCCAGCGTCTGGTCGGAAAACACCACGCCCCAGCCGAAGGTGTCATACGGCCGGTTACGCTCTATCACCGTAATCTGGTGCGACGGGTTCTGCTTCTTCATCAGCAGGCCGAAATACAGTCCGGCGGGGCCGCCGCCTATGCATACGATATTCATACGGTTCTCTTTATTCGGTACGCAGCTTGAAGCGCTGCAGCTTGCCCGTCTCCGTGCGTGGCAGGGAAGGCAGGAAACGGATGGCGCGCGGATACTTGTACGGCGCAATCTGCGCTTTGACGAATTCCTGCAATTGCGTCACCAGTTCCGGCGCTGCCGCAATGCCGGGCCTGAGCACGACATGGGCTTCCACGATCTGTCCCCGCTCTTCGTCGGCACGGCCTATCACGCCGCATTCGGCCACGGCAGGATGGCGCAGCAGCACATCCTCCACTTCCGGCCCGGCAATGTTATAGCCGGCCGAAATGATCATGTCATCCGTGCGCGAGCGATAGTAGAAATAGCCGTCGGCATCCATTTCGTAGGCGTCGCCCGTCAGGTTCCAGCCACCGAGCACATAGTCGCGCTGGCGCGCATCGGCCAGATAGCGGCAGCCGGTCGGGCCTTTCACGGCCAGCCGTCCTATCACCCCCGGCCCTACCGGCTGGCCCTGCTGGTCCAGTATGCAGGCCTGATAGCCGGGCACCGGCTTGCCCGTCGCCCCCGGGCGCACCTGATCGCCGGCTGCCGAAATAAAGATGTGCAGCAGTTCGGTCGCGCCTATGCCGTCTATCATGGTCAGCCCGCTGGCCTGCAGCCAGCTTTCGCGTGTCGCCACCGGCAGCGCCTCGCCGGCCGACACGCTTTTCTTCAGGCTGGCCAGATCGTAGCGCCCGAACAGCGGCGCCATCTGCCGGTAAAAGGTGGGCGCCGTAAAGCAGATGGTGGCGCGATAGTTCTGGATCGCGGCCAGCAGGGTTTCCGGCGTCAGCTTTTCCAGCAGCACGGCGCTGGCGCCCACCCGCAGCGGAAATAGCAGCAGGCCGCCTAGCCCGAAAGTAAAGGCCAGTGGCGGCGTGCCGATAAAAATATCGTCCGCTTCGGTACGCAGTACGGAGCGGGGGAAGCAGTCACAGATGGCCATCACGTCGCGGTGGAAGTGCATGGTGCCCTTGGGGATGCCGGTGGTACCCGAGGTAAAACTGATCAGGCAGACATCGTCAATCGCCGTATCGACGGCGGCAAACTGATCGGACTGTGCCGCCATCAGGCTTTCCAGCATAGCCTCGCCAGCGGCACCGAAATACACGGTGCGCTGCCTAGCCGCCGGTGCCAGCTCCATCGCTTCCACTTCGGCGCGCAGGCTGTCGGCACACAGCACGGCATTGACTTCGGCCTTGGCGGCAATCACGGCCAGTTCACGGGCGCGCAGCAACGGCATGGTCGGCACGGCGATACAGCCAGCCTTCAGCACGGCCAGCACACAGGCCGCCATCATCGGCGTGTTGCTACCCCGTAGCAGTACCCGGTTGCCCGTTTCCAGTCCTAGCGTGGAGCGCAGCACATGGGCGATACGGTTCACCTGCGCGTGCAAATAGGCGTAAGTCCAGTTATCATGCTCGCCGCGCAAAGCAATGCGCGCACCATCGCCACGCGCCAGCGCCGCATCGAGCAGTTCGGCCACGCAATTGAGGCGGGACGGATACTGCAGTTCGGGCAGGTCGAAACGGAGTTCCGGCCACAGTTCGGCAGGCGGCAGATGAGAGCGCGCAAACGGGTCGGTATGGGCACTGGCAGAGCTTGCTGGCATAGGCTTCATGATCCCCCTGACGAAAATAGTGGCGCGTTGCCCGCAACCGGACGATACTTTAAGTTTAAACTATTTTGATATCAGGGGTAAAGCGCAACCGTGCAATGACCATGCAGGCCCGCACGGGCCGAAAGCTTATTCGGGGATGGATTGCAATACCAGATCGGTCTGGTAGCTGACGGCACGCACCACCTCCTTGAGCGCAGCCTGAATGGCGGGCACACTCAAAGGCGCCGCCTGCAACTGCTGCAGACAGTCGGCAGCGCCGCCCAGTCCCAGCGTCACACAGCCCGCATGCAGGCGTTCGAGCCGCTGCTGCAGCTCATCGTACCGTCCCTGTTCCAGCACCGTACCGAGTTCTTCGCTGGCTGTGCCCAGCTGGCTGGCAAAACCGTTCAGATACACCAGCAGGCGATCGGCGTTAATCCCCAGCCGGACCAGCGTCAGCCCCGGTTCTTCCGCGCGATGGCGGTAGCTGGTCTGCGCTGCCGGCAGCAATGCCTGCAGATGCTGGCGCACCTGATCCGCCTGAAACGGCTTCACCACATAACCAGTAGCGCCGCTCTGGGTGGCTTCTTCTACCGTGTGGTGATCGTTGGCCGAAGTGACCAGTACAAAAGGCAGCGTGGCGAAATCGCTATGCTGGCGCAAGCGCTGCAGCAGTTCCAGTCCCGATAGGCGAGGCATGCGCAAGTCGCAGAAACAGATCGCCGGACGCAAGCCCTGCTGCAGCAGCTGCCACGCGTCCTCGCCATCTTCGGCCTCGGCGATTTCGAACTGACCGCTACTGTCGATCAGGTGCATCAGCACCATGCGCGAGACCACATCATCATCGACCACCAGAACTTTCATGTATTTCCCTGTGTCTCGTTACCTGCGCTGCTAGCTGGGCGCTATGCCCGAGTGACCAAAACCGCCGCCGGCTGCCGGCATCACTGTTAGCATTTCAACCAATCTTACCCGAAACAGTCACCCGCGGGATGTTCTCTAGCGCACTTTACCTAACAGTTCGCGCAACTGTGGCAACGCATCACGCAAGCGCTCCCAATCGCCATGATCGGCCGCCAGCTCCAGATCGCCGCACAGTGCCTGCAATTCCTGCTCTTCCAGATAGCCGGCACTGCCCTTCATGCCGTGCAGCAGGCGGCCCGCCACATCGGCGGCACAGTCGTCGATGGCCTGCGCCAGCTCTGCCAGCCGCATCGGCACATCCTGATTGAAGGCTGCGCGCAGGCGCTGCTTCAGGTCTGTGCCCCCGCTATGCTGCGCCAGCCGTGCCGGTTCCAGCCCGGGCGCAGGCGCCGGCGCCACGCCGAACATGGCATCGAGTTCCGCAGTGCCGTTGGCGCCCTCGTTACGCGGCGCCATACGCGGCAGATGCACGCCACGCTGCAACTGGCGCTCGATCGCGCGGCTAAGCTGGAAGTGCAGCTTGTCTTCGTCGATAGGCTTGGTCAGGAAATCATCCATACCTGCTGCCAGATAACGGCTACGGTCCTCTTCGCTGGCGTTGGCAGTCAGCGCGATAATCATCAGCTCCTGATCCCGCACAGGGGCATCGATAGGGCCGCCGGCACGGATAATCCGCGTAGCGCTGGCGCCATCCATTTCCGGCATGCGGCCATCCATCAGGATCAGGTCATAGCGCGTCAGGGCGCAGGCCTTCACCGCCAGCGCGCCATTGGCAGCGATATCCACCTTGTGGCCCAGATCTTCCAGCATCATGCGGATGATGATCTGATTGGTCGGGAAGTCCTCGGCACACAGCACCTTGAGCTGGTGGCTATGCGGCTCGCGCGGCACATGCGGCACCATGGTTGGCGCCGCGCCGTTCGCCAGCGGCAGTTCAAAGATGAAGGTGCTGCCCTGCCCCGGCGCGCTGACGGCACTGATCTCGCCGCCCATCAGCTCTACCAGCTGGCGGCAGATGGCCAGCCCCAGTCCGGTGCCGCCGTAGCGGCGGGTGGTGGACGCGTCGGCCTGTTCGAATTGCTGGAACAGGCGTGGAATGGCTTCAGCCTCGATGCCTATGCCCGTATCGCTGACGCTGAAGCGGATACGGTTCATACCGGGTATGTCGCCCTCCGGGCCCGCCGCAACCCGCTCCACCCGCATGCGCACCGAGCCCTGTTCGGTGAACTTGAAGGCGTTCCCCACCAGATTCACCAGTACCTGACGCAGACGGGTGGGATCACCCACCACGTACTGCGGCAGGTCGTCGCCAAATTCCAGACTGAAGCCCACGCTGTGCGCGGCTGCCTGCTCTTCGAACAGGCTGACGACATTTTCTACCGCCGAAGACAGCGAGAAATCGATGTTCTCGATAGTCAGCTTGCCTGCCTCGATTTTCGAGAAGTCCAGCAGGTCGTTAATGATGGACAGCAGCGACTGGGCATTGGCCTGCGCCCGCAGTATCTGCTCGCGTGTACTGACCCCCAGCTTGATGTCGCGCAGAGCAAAGCCCAGCATGCCGATCACGCCCGCCAGCGGTGTACGCATTTCATGGCTCATATTGGCAAGGAACTCGGACTTCTGCCGCGTCGCATCTTCCGCTTTCTGTTTGGCCAGCCGCAGACGCTCGTCATTTTCCTGCAAAGCGCGGTTGGCCAGTGCCAGCTCGTCGGTGTGCAGCCTTACCTGCCGCTCCTGCTGCACCAGCTGTTCCTGCGTGCGGCGCAGCGTCTGCAGGGTTTCTTCCAGCTGCTGGTAGGCGCGCGCATTTTCCAGACCGGCCGCAGCATGGGCCGCCAGTGTCTGCAGCATGTCCATATGTACCTGCTGATAGGCGTTCTTCTCTTTACTCTGCACGCACAGCAGCCCCACCACCTTGTCGGTTACCACCAGCGGTGCATACATCATCGATTGCGCTATCGATGCGGGCTGACCATCCTCGCGTATGCAAGGCACCAGATTATCCAGTCCCGATTCATCCATATACCGGCTGTATTCGGCATGGAAGTCATTAATGAACACGGGCTGGCGCTGCGTAAGGCACCATACGGCCAGCTGGTTGGGCTGGTCTAGCCGGCGCTGGTATGGCAGGGTGCGCACGCCCTCTTCTATCGCAAACGGGAAGTCGATCACTCCCTCATCTTCGTGCACGAAGCCGATACCGAATATCTGCGCATTCATCAGATGGTGCACATGGCGGTACAGCGTCTGCATGCTGGTCTCCATATCCAGCGTGGCACTCATTTCACGTCCCAGTTCACTGAGCACGGAAATGTTGCGGTGAGCCTGTTCGACGTTTTCCTTCTGATGTTCGACTTCGATTTTCTGGCGTTCGGCATCTATCCGGCGCTGCTCGGCCTCGGCCCGCTGCGCTTCGGCTTCCAGCCGGCGCTGCTCCAGCTCCTGCTTCTGCTGCTGCAGCAGCAGGTTCTTCTGTTCGACTTCAGCGGTACGCGAGCCCACCAGATTTTCCAGCCGCAGCTGCTGGTGGCGCAGGCTGCGCACGCGGGCACGGTACACCGCATAGCCGGCGCCAGCGGCAATAATGAACACCAGCAGGCGGAACCACCAGGTTTTCCAGAACGGCGGCAAAATGGTGATTTCCAGCGTCGCCGCATTGTCGTTCCAGATGCCGTCCTTGTTGGCCGCTTTCACGCGGAAGATGTACTTGCCCGGATCAAGATTGGTGTAGGTGGCAAAGCGCTTATCAGAGTCGGTCAGCACCCAGTCCTCGTCAAAGCCCTGCAACTGGTAGGCAAAGCGGTTGCGCTGGGGGGCGGCAAAGTGCAGAGCGGCGAATTCGAGCGAGAACACCGAATCACGTTCGCTCAGTGTGAGCGAGGCCGTATGTTCTATCGCCGTTTTCAGCACATCGGGATGTTCACCCTGCCCCGGCTTGACCGACTTGTTAAAGATCTGAAAATCGGTAATTACCACCGCTGGCGCCACGCTGTTTTCCCGTATCTCGGCAGGCATGAAGGTGGTAATGCCGTTGAAGCCGCCAAAGAACAGCGTGCCGTCGGCGGCACGCAGTGCCGAACCATCGAAGTAAGCGCCCTCGATGGTGCCGTCGGCGCCGGAATAATTGCGGATCAGGCCAGTGCGCGTATTCAGGCGCGACAGGCCGCTATTGGTGCTGAGCCAGAGGTTGCCCCCATCGTCAGGCAGAATCGAGGCAATCGCATCGTCGGCAAAGCCGTCCTTGCGCAGGTAGGCATGAAAGCTGATGCTGCCGTCCTTGCCCTGTTCCATGCGGTTCAGGCCCGCTGCCGTACCCACCCAGATAGTGCCTGCGCCATCTTCGTACAGATAGTGCACCTCGTCGTGACTCAGGCTCTTGGGATTACTGGCTTCGCGGCGGAAATGGCGGAATACGCCGGTCTTGCGGTCGAACAGATCGAGACCGTTAAATGTCCCCACCCACAAGCGGCCCTGCCGGTCTTCCAGTATCGGCCGCACCACATTATCGGACAGGCTATTCGGGTCGGACGGATCGTGCCGGTAGGTGCGCACCGCCATGGTCTGCGGGTCCAGCCGGTGCAGGCCGCCACGCGAGGCTATCCACAGGATGCCGGCATTATCGCTAACGATGTTACGGATAATGTCGCTGGCCGGATCGCCATGGGCAAACGAGGTGACGCTGATGGTGCCGCTGGCCATGTTCAGATAATTCAGGCCGGCCCGCCCGCCTATCCAGATGTTGCCCTTTTTGTCGCGCAGCAGCGTCGTAACGTGATCATCGCTCAGACCATTCGCGCTGCCGGGCGCATAGCGCCATGTTCTGGCCGTGCCGCTTACCGGATCATACAGATTCAGGCCGCTGCTGGTCCCTAGCCAGAGCCGCCCCTGCGTTTCGCCGATGATCGCATGTACCTTGTTGTCGGTGAGCGTATTCGGAATGTCGGCCTGCCGCACAATGCGCGAGAAACCACCGCTCCCCATATCGACCCGGCTCACGCCGTCATTCCATGTGCCGACCCAGAAGGTGCCGACACGGTCGCGGTACAGTGCCGATATCTGGTTATCGGCCACGCTATGGGTATCGCTTAACTGGTGGCGGTACTGCTGCAGGCGATTCTCGGCGGGCACCCAGCGGAACAGGCCATCGGCCTGCGTGCCTATCCAGATATTGGTATCGGGATCCTGATACATCACCGGCACACTGGCGCCGGCACGCAAGCCTTCGCGCGGGCCGAAGCGGCGCCGCTGCGGCTCGCTGCCCAGCAGGCGCCACTGTTCCAGCCCGCCCAGAGTACCTACCCACAGCGACTGTTCGCTATCGACCTGCAGCGTCAGCACAGTATTGAATTTGCTGTTGCGGCTGGCGTCCATGGTGAAGTGCTGGAAGCGCATGGCGCCCGGCGCCAGCATATCGAGGCCGGTGGCGGTGGCCACCCACAGCCGCCCGCTGGCATCGCGTGCCAGCGCGTTCACCTGATCGTTCGACAGGCTGCCCGGATCGGCCGGATCATGATGCCAGCTGACGAAACGGCGCGTGCGCGGATCGAACAGATGCAGGCCATCGCCGCTGGCTAGCCACATGGAACCGGCACCATCATCGACAATAGCGCGGATATGGCGGTTGCCATTGCCACGCTGGCTCGATTCGCTAGGCAGGTAGTGGATGAAGGTGTTGGTATCGGGATCAAAGCGGTCCAGCCCGCCGTCCGTGCCCAGCCACAGCTGGCCCGCTGCGTCCACATGCAGCGCGCGCACCCAGTTATCGATCAGGCTGCGCGGGTCGGACACCGCACTCTTGAAGGTCACCGCGCGGTAGCCGTCGAAGCGGGTTACGCCAGCCTGCGTACCGAGCCAGATAAAGCCCTGCCGGTCCTGGGTGATCGACAGCACGGTCTCCTGCGCCAGCCCGTTCTCGACACGGAACTGGTCAAAGCGCAGGGTGCGCGGTGGCGCTCCGGCCCAGACGGCAGTGCCCCACAACAGCAGCGGCAGCAGCAGATAGCGACAGATTCGTAGTTTCAGCGACAAGGCGTAGTCCGATCAGGATTCGAAGAATGCCAGTACATCGTCCTTGCGCGCGAACGTGTCGTGCTGGCCAAGGCGGATCAACTCGCAGGTATAGGAAGATTCAAACAGCAGGTAGGACGCCAGCGCAGAACCGCGCGATTCGGTTGCGCCTATGCCCGACAGCATGGTGCGTATCGGCGCGGGCAGGCTGGCCACATGGCGCGCAGCGATGGCGTCGAGCCGCTCCGACGGCGCAATCACCAGCAGCTTGACGGGTTTGAGCGGTGTATGCTCCAGCAGCGATTCCGGCAGCAGCGACAGCGTGCGGTTGATGCGCTCGAGCCGCTCGATATCCACCGCCAGACTGTCGAGGAAGATGGACGACATGGCATGGCCGGCAATCTGCGCCAGACTGGGGTAGCGCGAGGCATCATGTTCCGCCGCGCTGCGCGGCGGCTCCGTCAGCCTTCCTGCCCCTACCACCAGCACCTTGCTGGCGCCCAGGTGGATGGCGGGAGAAATCGGCGCCAGCTGGCGCATCGAACCGTCGCCGCAGTATTCGCGATGGCCGCCCATGTACAGCGGCGTGGCCGGAAAAATGAAGGGAATCGCCGACGAAGCCAGCAGATGCTCGACGCCGATCTGGTCCTGCAGGGCCACGCGCTGCATGCGTATCCATGGCGCGATATCGGCCGCAGTCTGGTAGAAGGTCAGGTGATTGCCGGCGCTGTAGGAGGATGCCGTCACCGCCAGCGCATGCAGCAGGCCTTCCGATAGCACGGCATCGAGGCGCGGCAGATCCAGCATGCGGTGCAGCAGGCCTACCAGCGGGGTGTTATCGAGCAGAGATGCAGGCGGCTGGGCGCGCCATTTGCGCAGCAGCCAGCCGAACGACAGCAGCGACAGCCAGCGCGCGCCGGAACGGATCACGCCCAGCGAATCGGCGCGGTAAACTTGCCCCACTTCGATGTGTTCCCACACGTCGAGCAGTTTCTGTACGCCTTCGCCGAAATTGTCGGCACGGCAGGCCAGCGCCGTGGCATTAATGGCACCGGCAGAAGTACCGCAGATGATTTCGAAGGGATTGCGTGCCGGCGGCCAGCCTGCCTCCCACAGTATTTGCGAGATCGCCTGCAGCACGCCGACCTGATAGGCCGCTCGTGCACCACCACCTGTCAGTATCAGGCCGGTTTTCTTATGAATTCCCATTCAAAGAGATTAGCAGGGTCTGAGAGATTTGGGGAGTCCCAGCCCTGCAGTTAGGCCGACTTGTACCGACTAAGTCACTAACTTAGTCACCTAATACGACACCTTCGCGGCGCGGATCGGCGCCGCCGAACCATTCAGCCTTGCCATTAACCACACGCCGCTCGATGCCCTGCAGGCCGGAATTGAACTCGGACTCGCGGATCTGGTGGCCGCGCGCCTTCAGCTGCTCGATCACTTCCGGCGCAACACGGCCTTTTTCCAGTTCGGTGGGGCCGTTACGGCTACCGATATTGGGCAGGCTGATGGCCTGCTGCACATCGAGCTGCCAGTCCAGCGTGCCCACCAGCACCTTGGCCACATAGTTGATGATGGTGGCGCCACCGGGCGAACCGGTTGCCAGCACCAGATCCCTGCTACCCTTTTTGAACACCAGTGTTGGCGACATGGCACTGCGCGGGCGTTTGCCTGCCTGTACGCGGTTGGCTATCGGACCGTCGGCATCGCGCGAATCGAACGAGAAGTCGGTCAGCTGGTTATTCAGCAGGAAGCCATCAACCATCTGGCGCGCACCGAATGCATCCTCCACCGAGGTAGTCATGGACAGTGCGCCGCCGTAGGCATCCACTGCCACCAGATGGGAAGTGGACGGCTTGTCGATGGCGCTGTCCTTGCCCCATGCCAGCTTGAGCGTTTCCGGCACGCCGTAGGAAGCACGGCCCATCGAACGCTCGCCGATCAGCGCGGCGCGCTGGGCCAGATAGGCTTTATCCACCAGTGCTGCCACGCCTTTGCCGGGCAGCGGCGCAAAGGCCGGATCGGCAATGTAATGATCGCGGTCGGCATAGGCCAGCCGTCCCGCTTCGCTGAACAGGTGGATACCTTGCGCCGTCAGCTGCCCATCCACCGGCTTGAACGGCGCAATGTCTTTAATCTCCAGCACACCCAGCATCTGCGCGATGGCCACGCCGCCGGACGAAGGCGGCGGTGCGCCGCACACCGTCCATGCCTTGTAGTCGGTGCACAGCGGCTGGCGTTCCAGCGCACGGTAGCCGGCAATGTCGGCCGCCGTCAGCTTGCCCGGATTGGTCGGGTGGCCAGCCACCTTGGCGGCGATATCGCTGGCAATGCGGCCCTGATAGAAGGCATCGGCGCCACCGTCGGCGATTTCGCGCAGGGTGCGCGCCAGCTCAGGATTTTTCAGCAAATAACCAACCGGACGCGGTTTGCCCTGCTCGTCGAAGAAGTAGGCCCGGGCCACCGGATCGCGCACCAGATAGCGGTCCCACGACAGCAGGCCGTTCAGACGCGGGCTGACCTTGAAGCCTTCTTCCGCCAGCTTGATCGCCGGTCCGAACAGCACCTTCCATGGCAGGCGGCCATGCTCCTTGTGCGCCATTTCCAGCATGCGCAGCACGCCGGGCGCACCGACCGAGCGGCCGCCGATCACGCCGATTTCGCGTGACACCGCCTTGCCGTCGGCATCCTGGAACAGATGTTCATCCGCTGCGGCGGGCGCAGTTTCACGTCCATCGTAGGACTGCACCCGCTTGCCATCGCTGTAAAGCAGGAAGGAACCGCCGCCGATACCGGACGATTGCGGCTCCACCAGCGTCAGCACCAGCTGGGTGGCGATGGCCGCATCGATGGCGGCACCGCCCTGCTTGAGCATCTGGTAGCCAGCCTCGGTGGCCAGCGGATTAGCCGCCGCCACCATGAATTTCTGCGCCGACTGGCCCGCCTTGGCCGCATAGCCGGTGGCGATTTCGGGGGCAGCTTCGTTGCTGCTACGTTGGGCATGGGCCGGTAGCTGTAATGCGAGCAGCAGTGGCAGGGACAGCGCCAGATGGGCGCTCAGCGACTTCAAACGAAACATAGACTCTCCAGAATAAAAAAGCGCGCAGCCTGCGCTGCGCGCCCGATCACTCTGGAATCCTACACCAAAACCCGCGCGGGGGCAGATCGGACCAAGGGCAGGTCCGGTCTACCCCCGCCATGCGGCTTATTTTGGCTGCATGCGGATGGCGCCGTCCAGACGGATGGTTTCGCCGTTGAGCATGGTGTTTTCGATGATGGCCAGTGCCAGCTGGGCGTATTCGCCCGGCTTGCCCAGGCGCGGCGGGAACGGCACCATGGCGCCCAGCGCCGTGCGCACTTCTTCCGGCATGCCCATCAGCATCGGGGTTTCGAATATGCCCGGTGCGATGGTCATCACGCGGATGGCGTTGCGCGACAGGTCGCGCGCCATCGGTAGCGTCATGCCGGCTACGGCGGCTTTGGAGGCGGCATAGGCAGCCTGGCCAATCTGGCCATCGAAGGCGGCTACCGATGCAGTGTTGATGATGACGCCGCGCTCGCCGCTGTCGGTCGCTGCCGTTTTGCTCATCGCGTCGGCGGCCAGACGGGCCATGTTGAAGGTGCCGATCAGGTTGATGTTGACGGTGCGCTGGAACAGTTCCAGCGGATGGGGGCCGTCCTTGCCCACGGTTTTCATGGCTGGTGCCACACCGGCACAGTTGATCAGGCCGCGCAGCGTGCCCAGTGCAGTTGCCGCTGCCACGACGGCCTGGCCGTCTGCTTCCGAGGTCACGTCGCATTGGACGAACACGGCGTTCAGTTCGGCAGCCAGCGCCTGACCCGCTTCCGCCTGCACGTCGGCCAGCACCACTTTGCCGCCCTGCGCTACCAGCATGCGCGCAGTTGCTGCGCCCAGTCCCGAAGCGCCACCCGTCACGATGAATACATTGTCCTGAATTTGCATGTGTGTCCCTATCTGATTTTTATTTGACGTTTACGTTAACGTCACATCAGCATTGTAGCGAATTTTTATGGCATCACGGTGAAAACCTGCGCACAGTTTGCGCTAGCACTGTATCCACACGCCGTTGCGGCTGCAGACCTGCCCTTGCGGCGTGATGACCATGCCGGGTGCGGCACTGTTGATGCGGGCACCTTGCGCATCATTGCAACCTGCCGCGCTGCAATTATTCAGCGCACGCGGCATGGGCGCTGGGGCGACGGACGCCGGAAGCGGCGCAGGTACCCAAGCCGGCGCCGGCGCTAACACCATGCTGGACTGAGGCGGCGCAACGGGCGATGCTAGCCGGGTCTCCGGCAATCGGTCGATCTGTTGCGGCACCGGACGGCGCGGCATAGGCACCCGGGCGGGCGCGGTTCGACAGGGTTGCACTGCCAGATGCTGTCCGTCAGCACTGAGGGTGCAGACCGGCAGGCGCGCATAGGCTTCGATTTCGCTACTGGTTGGATGAGTGGCAGACTTGTCCTGCTCTGTGGCTGCCACGGCGTACGCCCCGAACGCACAACTGGCCAGCAGCGGCCAAGCCAGCAACCGTGCCATACCGCTCAATGCTGCACGTTCAACCGGGCTGCTTATTCCGCGCCGCCTGCATACACCGCTTAGATTCTGCATCCCATCCTCCGCCCCTGTCGCCCACTGCATTATTGGACAAGGCAGGAACGAAGGATAGTGTGCGTAACAATTTATAACCTTAAGACTGGCGCTTACTTCGTACCGCTAGCAGGGGCTGCTGCCGCATCCGGCGCGGCAGGCTGGGCTGCAGCGCCTTGCGTCGGCGCCATCACTTGCGGCGGCGGTGGCGCATCGGCCCGCTGCATCATGGCTGCTGGCGGCGCTGCCACCGGCGCTGCAGGCGTCACAGCCAGCCAGCCTGAGGCAGGCAGCAGCGGCACCAGTAGCAGCGCCACGATATTAATGATCTTGATCAGCGGATTGACGGCAGGGCCTGCCGTATCCTTGTACGGATCACCTACCGTATCGCCGGTCACGGCCGCCTTGTGCGCGTCCGAACCCTTGCCGCCGAAATGGCCATCTTCGATGTACTTCTTGGCGTTATCCCATGCGCCACCGCCGGTGGTCATGGAGATTGCCACGAACAGGCCCGTGACGATGGTCCCCATCAGCATACCGCCCAGTGCCGCCGCACCCAGCAGCATGCCGACGATAATCGGCACCACCACCGGCAGCAGCGAAGGCAGTATCATTTCACGGATCGCCGATGCAGTCAGCATGTCGACCGCCTTGTCATACTCGGGTTTGCCCGTGCCATCCATGATGCCTTTGATGTCGCGGAACTGGCGGCGCACTTCCACCACCACGGCGCCGGCTGCACGTCCTACCGCTTCCATCGCCATGGCGCCGAACAGGTAGGGAATCAGCCCGCCAATAATCAGACCGACGATCACCATCGGATTGGATAGATCGAAAGTAATGCTCTTGCCGGCCGACTCCAGCGCGTGGGTGTAGTCGGCAAACAGCACCAGCGCGGCCAGCCCGGCCGAACCGATAGCATAGCCTTTGGTTACGGCCTTGGTGGTATTGCCCACCGCATCGAGCGGATCGGTAATGGCGCGCACGGATTCCGGCATGCCGGACATTTCCGCAATCCCGCCGGCGTTATCGGTAATCGGGCCGTAAGCATCGAGTGCCACCACGATGCCGGCCATGGACAGCATGGAAGTCGCCGCAATCGCCACGCCATACAGCTGGCCCAGCTGGTAAGACACGAGGATGGCCGCGCACACAGCCAGCACCGGATAGGCGGTAGACTTCATCGACACGCCCAGACCGGCAATGATGTTGGTGCCATGGCCCGTAGTAGAAGCTTCGGCGATGTGTTTGACGGGATGGAAATCCGTGCCCGTATAGTACTCGGTGATATAAACCATCAGCCCCGTCAGCACGATGCCGACCACGGTGCAGCCCATCATTTTCATGCGCATGGCTTCATCCGGCCACACCTGCCACGTAATCACGGCAAAGCCTATCAGCGACAGACCGGCGGCCCACCACAGCCCCGTGTACAGGGCCGACATGATTTTTTTGCCCGGCTGGGCCTTGACCATGGCGCAACCGATGATCGAGGCGATGATGGACACCGCCCCCAGCAGCAGCGGATACACCACAGCGGTGGTAGGTGCATTCACGATCAGCAGCGCACCCAGCAGCATGGTGGCGATCAGCGTCACCACATAGGTTTCGAACAGGTCGGCCGCCATACCGGCGCAGTCGCCCACGTTATCGCCCACGTTATCGGCAATCACGGCCGGATTGCGCGGATCATCTTCGGGGATGCCGGCTTCGACCTTGCCCACCAGATCAGCGCCCACGTCGGCACCCTTGGTGAAAATGCCGCCGCCCAGACGGGCGAAGATGGAAATCAGGGAAGCGCCAAACGCCAGACCGATGAGCGGTTTGATCAGATCATGGGGCGTCACGCTAGCACCGGCCGGATTAGTCGTCAGGTAGATATAGAACAGCACCACGCCCAGCAGACCCAGCCCCACTACCAGCATGCCGGTAATGGCGCCGCCCTTGAAGGCGACATTCAGTGCTTCATTCATGCCCTTGGTGGCTGCCTGCGCGGTGCGCACATTAGCCCGTACCGAGACATTCATGCCGATAAAGCCGCAAGCACCGGACAGTACCGCGCCGATCAGGAAGCCGACAGCCGTGCGCATATCGAGCAAGGCGCCGATCAGCACCAGCAGTACTACGCCCACCATGCCGATGGTGCGATACTGGCGCGCCAGATAGGCCGCCGCGCCCTCCTGTATGGCAAGGGCAATTTCCTGCATGCGGGGATTGCCCGCATCCTGTCGCAATATCCAGCTACGCGACCATAAACCATAAACCACGGCGATCACGCCGCACGCAACTGCAAACCATAGACTAGCTGCCATAGTGTCCCCTTATTGTTATTGAACAAGTCTACAAACCACACTCAGAAAACTGACGTCATCCGGGTAGGACGACGCAGCCAACTAACCTGCGTACTGCATCACTTCAAAACGGGAGAGCACCGAGCGCTAGCTTTTGCTAACCGCCACGAGAACATCGGGCCAGTCTGCACAGCAGCAGCGCAGACATAAAAAAAGCGGACACTCGGTCCGCTCTACTGTAACGCTTATTCCGTCAGCGCGGCAAATGCCGCGTCACGAATTTGTTCTACCGGACCCACACCGGAGATGCGGCGGTATTTCGGTGCGCCTGGCTGGCCGGTACTGGCCCAGTTGTTGTAGTAGCTCAGCAGCACTTCGGTCTGGTTGTGGTAAACGTCCAGACGTTTCTTCACGGTTTCCGCTTTGTCGTCGTCGCGCTGCACCAGATCTTCGCCGGTCACATCGTCTTTGCCTTCGACTTTAGGCGGATTGAACTTGACATGGTACACGCGGCCCGAAGCCGGATGGCTGCGGCGGCCCGACATGCGCTCGACGATGGAATCGTCCGGCACATCGATTTCCAGCACGTAGTCGATGGCTACGCCGCTGTCTTTCATGGCGTCAGCCTGGGCGATGGTGCGCGGGAAGCCGTCGAACAGATAGCCGTTGGCGCAATCCGGCTCGGCCAGACGGTCTTTGACCAGACCGATGATGATGTCGTCCGACACCAGACCACCTGCGTCCATGACCTTTTTCGCAGCCAGACCCATTTCGGTGCCAGCTTTGATGGCCGCACGCAGCATATCGCCAGTGGAAATTTGCGGGATGTTGTATTTTTCTTTGATGAAATTAGCCTGAGTGCCCTTGCCGGCACCTGGTGCTCCTAAAAGAATAAGACGCATGAAAAATTCCTAAAACAGATATGGATATGGGTGATGTGGAAACAGTAGATCTGCTGCAAGTCTGACTATCGTACGCAACTTACCACAAAACCTCGTCTCTACGCCAATTTGTGACAGCTAAAACCGCTCTTATGGGGCGAATCCGGGGCGGGGAGAGATATTCCGTATGAATATCGCACCACCGTCCGCAGTTATAACCGTTTCAACTGACGACTGCCTGACGATGTGGTATGGACTACAACAGTGGCCAAGCCTGGTCCGGCTCAGTAAAACTGGCGCACGCGGGCCAGATCTTCCGGCGTATCGACCCCGGCAGCCGGTGCCGAGTCGGTCACGTGCACGGCGATCGGGTAGCCATGCCACAGCACACGCAGCTGTTCCAGCGCCTCGATAGACTCCAGCGGGGAAACTTCGAGCGTGGGATACGCTTGCAGGAAATCGTTACGGTAGGCGTACAGGCCGATATGGCGCAGCGGCACGTAGCCGGCCGGCAGCACACTCTGCTCCTTGGCAAAAGCGTCGCGATGCCACGGGATGGTAGCGCGCGAGAAATACAGCGCCCGCCCTTCCTTGTCCAGCACCACCTTCACCACGTTAGGGTTGAAGGTGTCCGCCGCATCGTGCAGCGGGTGGGCGCAGGTGGCCATCGGCACATAGTCATTGATGCGGGCGGCCGCAGCCTGCAGCAGCGCAGGGTCGATCAGCGGCTCGTCGCCCTGCAGATTGACCACCACCGCGTCGGCCGGCAGCGCCAGCGTGCGCGCCACTTCGGCAATGCGGTCGGTGCCGGACGGGTGATCGGCACGGGTCATGCACACTTCCACGCCATGCTGTGCGCAGGCAGCGCGGATATCGGCATGGTCGGTGGCCACGATGATACGGCTGGCGCCAGCCAGCGCAGCCCGTTCGGCCACGCGTACCACCATGGGTTTGCCGCCCAGATCGGCCAGCGGTTTATTCGGCAGGCGGGTCGAAGCCAGACGCGCCGGAATGATGACGATGAACGGTGCGGCCACCGCTTATTCCGCCTTGTCCTGCAGGGTGCGGGCTTCGTCGGCCCACATGATGGGGATGCCGTCACGGATAGGGAAAGCCAGACGGTCACCCTTGCAGATCATTTCCTGCGCCTTTTTATCGTACTCTAACGGGCCCTTGCAGACAGGGCAGACCAGGATATCAAGCAAACGAGCGTCCACGACATTTCTCCACGATTTGAGCGGCCAGCGCAGCATCGATGCGCGCCGTGACCGGGACAACCCACAAGCGCGGATCATCTCTGAGTTCTTCAATTTGCGCACATTTTACTGCATCCTTCTCCGTCATCAAGATCAGATCGGCCTGCAGTGCTGCAAACGGACGGTCGAGAAAATCGTGATGATCGGGCAGCGGCAGCTCCTGCACCTGCAAACCGGCTGCGCGCAGCATGCCGAAAAAGCGTGCCGGATTGCCGATGCCGGCTGCAGCCACCACGCGCAACGCAGGCTGGGCGGCCAGCTCGGCCAGCGTGGTGCGCTGCTGGCGATTACACAACTGCTCGGCATAGTCGCCGGCCAGCAGCATCTGGTAGGCGACCTCCGGCAGTGCGATGCCCCGCTGTCCGGTGCTCTGCTGCACACCGGCCTGACTAACGCCCACGCTGGCCAGCAACGCGGGCGTGAGCTGCGCCGCATTGATCACGGTCACATCGCGCCGCCGGCTGACGGGTTCGCGCAGCGGGCCGGCGGGCAGCAGCCAGCCGTTGCCGGCGCCACGGCCATCAAACAGTATGATCTCTACATCGCGCTGCAATGCGTAATGCTGCAAGCCGTCATCGGTGAGCAGAATATCGATTTCGGGGTGCAGCGCCAGCAGGGCCTGCCCCGTGGCAGCACGGTCGCGTCCCACCATCACCGGACAGGCGCAGCGCTGCCAGATCAGCAGCGGTTCGTCGCCCACCTGCGCCGCGGTGGCGCGGCCATCCACCAGACGCGGCGCCGTATCCTTGCTGCCGTGGCCGCGCGAAATGACAGCGGGGCGCAAACCCGCAGCCTGCAAGGCCTGCACCAGCCAGATGGTCAGCGGGGTCTTGCCGGTGCCGCCGATGAAGATATTCCCCACCACCACCACCGGCACCGGCAAACGGGTGGACTTCAGCAGCCCGGCGCGGAACAGCGCGGTGCGCATGCCGCTCAGGGCACGGAACAGCAGCGAGACGGGCCACAGCGCACAGGCCAGCGGCCCGCGCCTGAGCCACGCGCGCGTGAGGCGCGCTTCCAGCGCCGAGCCGGATTGCACGGATGGCGCCGATGCGGATGGTGCGGTGGGCTGCGGTTCGGCAGCTTGAGGAGAAGGAGAATTCACCGGTAACGACGCCAGCGCTTACCTGGCTGCGCCGGTTTGCGCAGCGAAGGTGAGTTTTTCGTAGCCGGCCACGCGCGCCGCTTCCATCACGTTGATCACCATCTGGTGCATGGCAAACTGGTCGGCATTGACGATCACCACCGGCGACTGGCCGGCCGCCCCGCCCTGTGCAGCCGCATGCTTCATAGCCTGCGCCAGTCCCGCCACATCGCGGAACGATACCGGCTGCTGATTGATGGTGTAGTTGCCCTTGGCATCGACCGTCACATTGAGTTCGAACGGTTTTTCCGTGGCCTTCTGCGCGTCTGCAGTGGGCAGGGTAATCTGCAGTTCGGTGAACTTGCTGTAGGTGGTGGACACCATCAGGAAGATCAGTATCACCAGCAGCACGTCGATGAACGGAATCAGATTGATTTCCGGGTCTTCGCGGCGCTGGCCTTTGCGGAAGTTCATGCGGCGTCCTTACTTGCGCTTGCTGTGGACAATATCGACAAACTTCACGGCCTGCTGTTCCATTTCGAGGATAAAGCTATCGACCAGCGCGCGGAAATGGCGGTAGAACACCAGCGCCGGCATGGCGATGGCCAGCCCGAAGCCGGTGTTATACAGCGCGACCGAAATACCGTGCGCCAGCTGGGCAGGATTGGAACCGGTGGCGTTCTGGGCACCGAAAATCTCGATCATACCGACCACCGTGCCGAACAGGCCCATCAGCGGCGCCAGCGTGGCAATGGTGCCCAGCGTGGTGAGGAAGCGTTCCAGCGTGTGCGCCACGCCACTGCCCGCCTCTTCGATGGACTCCTTCATCACCTCGCGCGGCGAATCGACATTGCGCAAGGCGGCGGCAAATACCACGCCCAGCGGCGAATTCTGTTCCAGCTTGTCGATGATCTCCGCCGTCACCTTGCCGTTGCGGTACACCAGTACCACGTCGTCGAGCAGTTTTTTGGGCAGGATTTTGCTACGGCGCAGATACATGAGCCGCTCGATGATGAGTGCGGTGGCAACAATCGAAGCGGTCAGCAATAACCAGATAGGCCAACCGGCCGCTTGTAAGATGGCGAGCAAAACAGACTCCTGAATAGATGAACTCCCGAAGGCGCAATGTATCTTGTTGGGACGTACTCGGCAAGTGGCTGGACGCGAGTGCTGAAAAAGCCCTTATCCCCAGAACAGAGTTCTGCACATTTTCTGTGGACAATTGTGTGAGCAATACCGTACAGCACACATTAAGTCATTGATTTAAATAGAGAAAATTATCAAGCTCAAAAATAGCGCAGTGCACCAGCAGGCGCTATCCACAATGCACGCAAAAGTTGTGCCCATATTCTGTTGATAAGATTGTGAGCAAGGCACGGGATGGCCGGTTAACTCATTGATTTCAATCAATATAGTGCCTCTGCGCAAAATTCCAGCATAGTGAACAGGATGCACTGATTTCATTATCAACATGGCATGTTTTAGCCCCTAATGGGGACAACTGTGCAGTTCTACACAAATTATGTGGATAAGATTGTGCGCAAGGCTGTACGTCCTAGCTAACCCCATTGATTTATAAGGATATTTTCCCATAGCCTAAAAATTAGGCAGCTAAAAAGCATGCTGAAACCCTTGTCCGGCTGTGCACTTCTACACACTTTGTGTGGATAAGATTGTGCGCAACGGCAGATGTAAATAGGCAAGTATCTGATTTTAAAAGAGATTAAAACCATGCATAAAAATAATGCACAGACGCTAACGGCGCACTTCTGCACCGCCCAAGCAGAAAATTTCCACCAGAACAGTTAGGGCGGTGGATTTCTACACATTTTTTGTGGATAACTTTGTGCGCAACCACCCATCACTTATTCAAAGCGTTTGATTTATAAGGATTTTTTATCTCTGCACGCAAATTTAGCAGGACCATTTTTCGTTTAGAATCAGTGCTATACATGCAAGATTTCACGCTAACTGTACTGTATGACCGCTATATGACGGTTTTCGCGCCATGTGGATAGCTATACACCGCCATGGACGCGGTAAAATCCCCCACTCGCGATTTTTCCGCGCTATCGCGCACACTGCGCTGCATCGACTATGAATTTTGATGAACCTGCTGCCCCGCCCGCCGCACCTGTGATCAGCGTTAGCGCGCTGAATCAGGCGGTGGCACGCCTGCTGGAACGCTCTTTTCCACTGACCTGGATCAGCGGCGAAGTGTCCAACTTCACCCGCGCCAGCTCGGGCCACTGGTATTTCACCCTCAAGGATGATGCTGCGCAGGTGCGCGCCGTGATGTTCCGTGGCCGCGCCCAGTACGCCAATTTCATTCCGCGCGAGGGCGACAAGGTGGAAGTACGCGCGCTGGTCACCCTGTACGGTGCCCGCGGCGATTATCAGATCAACGTGGAAGCTATCCGCCGTGCCGGCGTAGGTTCGCTGTTCGAAGCCTTCTTGCGCCTGAAAGAAAAACTCGAAGCGGCCGGCCTGTTCCATCCTGAACGCAAACGCCCCCTGCCGGTTTTCCCGCGCACTGTGGGCATCGTCACCAGCCCGCAGGCTGCGGCACTGCGCGATGTGCTGACGGCCCTGCAGCGCCGCACGCCGCACGTGCAGGTGGTGCTCTACCCTACGCCAGTGCAGGGTCAGGGCGCGGGCGAGAAGATCGCTGCCGCCATCGACACGGCCTCGCTGCGCAATGACTGCGATGTGCTGATCGTCTGCCGGGGCGGCGGCAGCATCGAAGACCTGTGGGCCTTCAACGAGGAAGATGTGGCTTATGCCGTGGCCAATTGCCGCATGCCGGTCATTTCCGGCGTGGGCCACGAAACCGACTTCACCATCTGCGATTTTGCTGCCGACCTGCGCGCCGCCACACCCACCGCCGCTGCCGAACTGGCCGTGACGCCGCGTGCCGACTGGGTGGCGGAACTGCGCGCGCAGGTGATCGATCTGCGCCGCGCCATGCGCCGCATGGGCAGCGAAGCGGCGCAGACGCTGGATAACTACAGCCATAGACTGCTCAGCCCTGCTGCCCAGATCCGTCAGCAGCGCCTCAAGCTGCAGGGACTGGCCAGCACCCTCACCCACGCCAACCGCGCACCGCTGGCGCAGGCACGCTACCAGATGCAGCGGCTGGCCGACCGGCTGGCAGCGCAGGCACCGGATGTCTCGGCAGAGCGCACCCGGCTGGTCAACTTCCAGCACCGCGCCACGCTGGCGCTGGGCACGCAACAAAGCCAGCGGCGCGAAGCGCTGGCCGCCTGGTCGTCGCAGCTGGCACTGCTCAATCCGCAGCGTACGCTGGAACGCGGTTATGCCATCGTTACCGATGAAGAAGGAGGCATCGTGCGCAGTCCTGTGCAGCTCAAGGCGCCGGGCAAAGTCACCGTGCGCGTCGCCGAGGGCCGTGCAGAACTCGACGTGGCCGCGGTGCACCCGCTGCAGAACTAGCGCATGCGCTACGCGGCGCAGCGGGCAACAGCCCAGCAGCGGCCGTACTTAAGACGCCGACAGCATGGCCGACATGCCGATCAGGGTAGGATATTTTTCCGTGATAACCAGCGTGGGAATATGTGCCAGATAGTCGGAGAAGCGCCCCTTCTGCTCGAAGCGGGCGCGGAAGCCGGAACGCTCGAAGAAGGCCAGCATGGGCGGCACCACCCGCCCGCCTATATAGATGCCGCCTTTGGCGCCTAGCGTGAGCGCCACATTGCCCGCCACGGTACCCAGCATTTCACAGAACGCCAGCAGGGTTTCTTCGCACACGGGGCAGGTGCGGGCCAGCGCGCGCTCGGTGATCTGCACCGCATCGAGCTCCTGCGGCGTAATACGGGCCCGCTCGGCCAGTGCGCGGTACACCAGCGCCAGCCCCAGTCCCGATACCAGCCGTTCGCTCGACACGTGTTCGTGATAGCGCCGTGCATAGCGCAGAATCTCGATTTCGCGTTCGTTCATGGGCGCGAAGGTGCTATGCCCGCCTTCGCTGTCGATGGCAATCCAGCGGTCACCGGCCGGCACCAGCCCCGATACGCCCAGCCCTGCATCGGCGCCCACCAGCCCGATGATGGCGCCCGCGCGCGCCACGCCGCCGCCGATCTGGTGCCGGTGCGCGGCATCGACATACGGCAGCGCGCTGGCCAGCGCCTTGAAGTCGTTCACCACCACCAGTGACTTCAGACTGAACTGCGAGCACACGGCTTCGATGGAAAACGACCAGTGGTGATTGGTCATGGTGACCCAGTCGCCATCGATAGGATTGGCAATCGCAATGCCGGCATAGCGGGCCTGATAGCCGCCCGCCGCCACCGTGGCCGCCTGCGACAGATAGGCCACCAGTGCCGCCCCCAGCGTGGGATAGTTGGCGCAGTCGGTTTCCCACACGGCGACGATGCAGTTGGGCGCCGTCTCCAGCCCGAAACTGGCGCGCCTGCCGCCTACATCGGCCAGCAAACGGGGGCCACTCAGTTGGTGGGAATGTGCGACTGTCTCCATGCTGCATCCTGTTCTATTTCAGTACTGTTGCGACACTACTCTTATGCCTGCGGCACCACGCTTTGCTCTACGGCTTTCCGCCAATTATATGTCAGCACGCCTTTGAAAACGATTTCAAGATACTTTTCCCCACCAAAACCATATCGTTTTGAAAGTCTATCCGGCCAAAGACCGGCAATTGCCAGATAGCGCGGAGATTTATGGTAATCTTGCGGCGAAAAGGTTTTCATAGGCCATATTTCCACACTATCGCAGCAGGACATCTCTTGGCAGACAATACGCGCTACTCCGGCCCTTCAACCCTGATGGATGTTGCCCGCCTTGCGGGCGTCTCGCCGAGCACCGTTTCGCGCATACTCAACGGCACTGCCCGCGTCTCGGACGACAAACGCGATGCCGTGCTGGCCGCTATCGAGAAAGTGAAGTTTGCGCCCAACCAGATGGCGCAAGGCCTGAAAAAAGGCCGCTCCATGACCATCGGTATCGTGGTGCAGGATATTTCGTCCCCCTTCTTCGACGAAACCCTGCGCGGGGTGGACGATGGCCTGAAAAACACCGGCTACGCTTCCGTCATCGTCAGCGGCCACTGGGATGCCGACGAGGAGGCCGACCGTATCCGCCTGCTGCTGGCACGCAAAGTTGACGGCATCATCCTGCTATCGGGCCGCATGTCGGACCAGACAGTGCTGAACTTCTCCACCCAGCGCCCCATCGTCTCCACCGGACGGGCGCTGCATACAGCCAGCGCGCTGGGCTTCAAGCTCGATAACGAAGCGGGCGCCTATCTGGCTGTGCACCACCTGATCGAACTGGGTCACCGCCGCATCGCCTTCATTACGGGCCCGGCCAACAATATCGATGCGGGCGAACGTCTGGCCGGCTATACCCGTGCCCTCGCCGAAGCGGGAATCGCGCTCGACGACAAGCTGATCGTGGAAGGCGATTACCACGAATCGAGCGGCATGCTGGCCATGAACCAGCTGTTCGACAGCCACCAGCAGTTCACCGCCGTCTTTGCCGCCAACGATCTGACCGCCTATGGTGCGCGGCTGGCGCTGTACCGCAAAGGCATACGCGTGCCGGACGATATTTCGCTGGTCGGCTTCGATGACCTGCCCGGCTCCTCCTACACCACGCCGCCGCTGACCACGGTACGCCAGCCGCTGTACGACATCGGCCGCATTGCCACCCAGGCGCTGCTGCGCATCATCAATGGCGAAGCGGCGCGGGGCGAAGTGCCACCGCTGGAACTGGTGGTGCGCGAGACCACCCGCCGCGTGCGCTAGCGGTCTGGTTTTAGCCACACGGAATTGAGGGCTTTCCAGCAGCGAAAGCGCATCCGCTTTACAATGCTGGACGTTTCGACAAAAATCACTCCGGTTTTAAACAGCAACCATTAAAGGACTAACAATGGAACATACTCTGCCACCTCTGCCCTATGCCATCGACGCTCTGGCGCCGCACATCTCGCAAGAAACGCTGGAATACCACTATGGTAAACACCACCAAACGTATGTGACCAACCTGAACAACCTGATCAAAGGTACCGAGTTCGAAAACCTGTCGCTGGAAGAAATCGTCAAGAAATCGTCGGGCGGCGTGTTCAACAACGCAGCGCAGGTGTGGAACCACACCTTCTACTGGAACGGCCTGACCCCGAACGGCAAAGGCGCACCAGAAGGCGCGCTGGCTGACGCCATCAACGCCAAATGGGGCTCGTTCGACAAGTTCAAGGAAGAGTTCACCAAGTCGTGCGTAGGCAACTTCGGTTCGAGCTGGACCTGGCTGGTGAAAAAAGCTGACGGTACGCTGGACATCGTCAACACCTCCAACGCGGCTACCCCGCTGACCACCGATGCCAAAGCGCTGCTGACCTGCGACCTGTGGGAACACGCTTACTACATCGACTACCGCAACGTACGTCCTAAATATGTTGAGACCTTCTTCAAGCTGGCCAACTGGGATTTCGCTGCTGCCAACTTCGCCTGATCGCTGATCCGGCCATCGCAGAAAGGGAGCATTACGCTCCCTTTTTTTATTTTCTCGTCGTGTAGCGCTCAGACGTAAGGCGTACCCGCCAGCGCAGCGCGCACCGCCGCACAGCCCTGCTCAGCCCGCGCCAGAAACCATGCCTGCGCCTGCGCCGCATCGGCGCTGTGACGGTACTGCTGATGCGCCTGCAGATAGGCGCAGCTCCAGCTGGCCAGCAGCAGACCGGCGGCAAACTCCGCATCAGCATCAGGCGCCGCCCGTCCTGCACTGCGCGCCAGCGCCTGTGCCAGCGCCGCTTCCAGTTCGTCACGTATCGCCCGCGCTCTGGCCTTGAGCGCCTCACTGGCGCCAACGGCCGCCACAAAACTGCTACTGCGCTCAGAAAAAGCCAGCGCCGGATGCTGTTCGCGCACCAGCTGCTGCGCCAGCTGACGCAGCGCTTCCAGCGGCGACTGTTCCGGGGCCTTGCCCGCCAGTGCCGCAAGCAGCAGTTCGCGCCCTTCGGCATCGCGGTCGAAGAACATGTCCTCCTTGCGCTGGAAGTGATTAAACACCGTCATCCGCCCTACATCGGCCGCTTCGGCAATATCGTCCACCGTCACCTGATCGAAGCCGCGTTCGATGAAGAGACGGGTAGCAGCGTCGGAAATGGCCTGGCGGGTGGCAAGGCGCTTGCGGGATCGGCGGTCGGGTGCGGTTGACATGACGAGATTATACTGGATACAATTTATGTACTGAGTACATTTTTATACTCAGACCAATTCAATCCATATGCCGACTTCTCTCACTATTATTTACGCCACGCTGGCGCTCGACGCTATCGGCCTGGGCCTGATCTTCCCCATCCTGCCCCGCTTGCTGGAACAGCTCAGCCAGCAGGTCGACGTTGCGCCCTACCTAGGCAGCATGACGGCCTTGTATGCCGTCATGCAATTCATCTTCGCCCCCGTGCTCGGCGCGCTGAGCGACCGCATCGGCCGCCGTCCCGTCCTGCTGCTTTCGCTGGCCGGGGCCAGCCTCAACTACTTGCTGATGGCTTGTGCGCCGCAGTTGTGGATGCTGTTTCTGGGCCGCGCCATCGCCGGCCTGAGCAGCGCAAACATGTCGGTCGCCACGGCCTACATCAGCGATATTTCCAGCGCCGAACAGCGCGCCGGCCGCTACGGCATGTGCAACGCCATGTTCGGCGCCGGTTTCATCATCGGCCCGGTACTGGGCGGCCTGCTGGGTGACCATTGGGTCCGGCTGCCCTTCGTTGCCGCTGCTGCACTAAACGGCGCCAATCTGCTACTGGCCCTGTGCGCCCTGCCCGAGTCGCGCCCGCGCAGTCAGCAAGCGCTACAGCTACAACAGTTCAATCCGCTGCTGCCCTTGCGCTGGGTGCTGGGACAGCGCCAATTGCTGCCGATTACGCTGGTATTTTTCGCCTTCAGCGCGGCAGGCGAAGCCTATGGCACCTGCTGGGCGCTGTGGGGACAGGACGCCTTCCACTGGAACGGTTTGCGCATCGGTCTGTCGCTAGGCGCTTTCGGCGTCTGCCAGACGCTGGCACAGGCGCTGCTGCCGGGCCGCGCTACCCGCCTGCTCGGTGAACGCCGCGCCATACTGGCCGGTTTGCTGGGCGCTTGCTGCGCCCTGAGTGTGATGGCACTGGCGCGGCAGGACTGGCAAGTATTCATCGTCATGCCCTTGTTCGCGCTGGCCGGCATCGGTGCGCCTGCCCTGCAGGCACTGGCCAGCCGCCTCGTCGCGCCCGAACAGCAGGGCGAATTTCAGGGCGTACTGGCCGCTGCCGTCAGTCTGGCCTCCATCATTGCGCCGCTGGGCTTTTCGGCGATATACATGGCCGTGCGCGCGTACTGGCCCGGCGCCATCTGGCTTGCCGTTCTGGCAGTCAATCTGCTGATCATGCCGCTGGTGCTGCGTCTGCGCTTCGGCCCGTCTGCGGCCTGAGCAGGAAATCCTGCCTACTCAAGAAAAACTATGAGGCTGATAGAAAACAATTACTTTACAAATGTACTATTCATCTCTATAGTTTACTCATCCCAACCCGCTAGGAGCATCAAGATGAGCACCAAGAGCAAACAGTTGTTGAACGCAGTCGCTACCGCCGCATTCGCTATCGCCGCGACTGCCACCACCGTCAGCAGCGCCTACGCCCAGAGCGCCGCACCGGCTGCCAAAGCTGCACCGGCAGCAGCACCTGCCGCCGTCGCCGCTGCAGCATTGCCAGTTAGCGCCAGCACCCAGCCTGCACAACTGACCCGCGAGCAGGTGCAGGCCGCCTATCTGGAAGCACGCAAAAACGGCACGCTGATCGAAACCGAAGTCGATCTCGACGTCGCCCAGACGCGCAAGCATTTCGCCAAATAAGCAGCCATCCACTGACCGCTACCGGACTGCCGCCATGCCGCGCAACGCCATCACTGCTCTCCTGCCAGTAGCCAGCTTGCTGCTCCTGCTGGCCGGATGCGCCCCGTTAGAACCGGTGCACACCGAGGCCCGCAAGTTGAATGCCGCCTCGCTCGATGCCGGCAAGGCGATCCGCGCTGCCAGCACCGATGGCGCATGGCCGGACGCACACTGGTGGCAGGCGCTGCACGATGCCCAGCTGGACCGGCTGGTCGATAGCGCACTGGCCCAGCAGCCTACGCTGAACATCGCACTGGCCCGGGTGCGGCAGGCCGAGGCAGTGGCTGGCCTCAGCCGCGCGTCCACCCAGCCGCGCGTCGATGCCGCCGCCAGTGCCTCGCGGGACCGCTATTCGGCCAACAGCACGGTGCCGCCGCCATTGGCGGGCAATTACGCCTGGAAGGCCAGCGCCACCGTCAACGCTGGCTACGACCTTGATCTGTGGGGCCGCAACCGGCAGCTGCTGGCCGCCGCGCTGGACGAAGTGCAGATCGCTTCGGCCGAAGCCCAGCTGGCCCGGCTGACGCTGGCCTCGGCCATCGTGCACAACTACGTCCAGCTCGCGCTGCAATACGCACTGCACGACAGCGCCGAACTGAGTCTGGCCCAGCGCCAGCGCCTGCTCGATATCAGCCGCAAGCGCTATCAGGCCGGCCTCGCCAGCGAACTCGATGTGCGCAGTATGGAAACCACGCTGGCCTCAGGCCGCCGCGACATCGAGCAACTGGAAGAATCCATGGCTTTGCTGCGCATCCAGCTAGCCGCCCTTTCTGGCAAAGGTCCGGGCGACGGTGACACGATCGCCCGGCCAGTCCTATCGCTGGCCGCAGGCCAGGGCAGCGCTGTGCCGGCTAGCCTGCCTGCCGAACTGCTGGGCCACCGGCCCGACATCGTGGCGCAGCGCTGGCGTATCGAAGCGGCCGGTGCACGCATAGGCGCAGCGCAGGCCGCGTTCTACCCGAACATCAACCTGAGCGCTTATGCCGGCGTGCAGTCGCTGGGCTTCAGCCACCTGCTGGACGGGCACTCGGCCATGGCCGGTGTGATGCCCGCCATCAGCCTGCCCCTGTTCGACGCTGGCCGCCTGCGCAACCAGTTGCAGGAACAGGGCGCGCTATACGACGTGGCAGTGGAACAGTACAACGCCAGCATCGTGCAGGCGCTGTCGGAGGTGGCCAATGCACTGGTGCGCATCAATTCGGTGCATGAACAGCAGGCACTGGCACAGCAGGCAGTGGAAGTGGCCAAGCGCCAGCAGCAACTGGCCGAACAGTCTTACCGCGCCGGCCTCAGTGACGCGCAGACCGCCATCAGCGCGCAGCTAACCGTGCTCAATGAGGAGCAGCAGCAGGCAGTCGTGGCAAGCAAACAACTAGAGAACTACACATTGTTGATGACAGCGCTAGGCGGCGGCATAAAACTGGAATTGCCATGATATAAAACTTGTACAATCGGGACTTCTATAAGATAGCGGAGGAGTAGGCAATGAGTAGTTTTGCAGCGACCACAAAGCGCCTGAAAAACATCCATGCCCGCATGCCGGATTTTCCGGAAGACCTGATGCGCGTACTGCGCATGACTTACCACATCCAGAAACGGATGAAGGACCTGAGTAACGCAGCGCTGCGCAAATACGATCTGGTGGACGCCAGCTATATGGTGCTGGCCGTGCTGTACGGCTCCGAGGATGAAACCTCTACCGCCTCCACGCTGGGCGAAGCCTGCATGGAAAAGCCGGCTAACCTGACGCGTGTCTGCAATGATCTGGAGGCACAGGGACTGATCACGCGCGGCAACCGCCCCGGCGACCGCCGCTGCGTGATGATCAAGCTGACGGATACGGGCCGCACGCTGGTAGAGAAGGTGCTGCCCGAAGTATATGGCACTACCACCCGCGCCTACGATGGCTACAGCACCGTAGAACTTAAACTACTTGAAGATTTGCTGCGCAGGCAGCTCAACAATCTGGAAGCGCTGACCTAGCGCAGACACGCACCATGAACCCAGCCCCCGCCTCTGCCCCCACCCCCGATAGTTCAGCAGACCGGCGCGGAGCTGTGGCACGGCTGGCAGGCTGGCTCGCGACAGAAAGCCGCAGCTGGTTTCAGGCCGAAAGCGAACGCTGGATCTTCGTCGCCCGCACTCTGCTGGCATCCTATTGCGCGCTGTGGCTGGCATTCCGGCTCGGTCTCGATGCGCCCTATTCGGCGCTGGCCACCACGGTCATTCTGGCACTGCCGAATAGCGGCATGGTGCTGGAAAAAGCGTTCTACCGTTTTCTCGGCACACTGGTGGGCTGCACGGCGGCCCTGCTGCTGGTGGCGCTGCTGCCGCAATCGCCAATACTTCTCTATCTCGGCGTGGCCCTCTGGATCGCGCTATGCACCAGCGGCGCGGCCATGCACCGCAACCAGCAGTCCTACAGCTTCGTACTGGCGGGCTACACTGCCTGCATGATCGTGGTGCCCGCCATCGACGCGCCCGAACATGTGTTCAATCTGGCCGTGACGCGGGTGACCGAAGTAGGCCTGGGCATTCTCTGCGCCGCCGTGATCCACGACGTGGTGTTCCCGCGCCGCCATGCGCGCAACGTCATGCGTACCGTGCAGAACCGCTACACCAGCTTCATCACCTTCTGCACCCGGGTACTGGAACAGCGTTTGACACCAGCCGAGACCGAACTCGCCCATCTGAAATTCGCCGCCGATATCGCCGCGCTGGAATCGGGCCGCGCTGCGGCCTTCTTCGAAGCGGGCGACGGCCGCGCACGCACGCGCCAGCTGCACGCTTTCAATGCCGCCTACATGACGGTGCTGACCACTTTCTATACGCTGCACCGGCTGATCCACCGCCTGCACGGCGCCGCGCCGGAACACGCGCAGAGCATACTGGCGCTGGTTCAGCCCATCCACGGCCATCTGGCGCAAGCCATGTCGCATGACCTGACTCCGGCGCACATGGACGCCATGCGCGCCCAGCTGGCCGGCGATATCGCTACGGCCCGCTATCAGCTGGCCCAGCTATCGTCACAGCGGCCTATCGCCCGCGCCCAGCAGATCGATTTCGATACCACCGTCGAGCTGCTGGAGCGCTATGTGCGCGACCTCGGCGCATTCACCGGCATCTACCACGGCCTGACGCAGGAAAAGCGCCAGCAGGTCAGCGATCCCGGCGCCTATACGCCCAAGACTCCGCCTGCCATCGTACTGGCCAGCGGCGTGCGCGCCGCCAGCACCCTGCTGGTGACGGTGGCGGCATGGTACTGGCTGGCCTGGCCGCAGCTGGGCAACGCCATCGTCATTGCCACCATCTTCTGCGCGCTGGCCTCCTCGTCGCCCCGTCCCACGGCCATGATCAGGCAGGTGCTGATCGGTTTCGCCATCGCTGCCCCGCTGGCCTTCATTACAGAGTTTTTCCTGCTGGCGCGCGCCGACGATTTCGCCACGCTGGTGCTGGCCTCCACGCCGGTACTGGCGCTGGGCGCCTATCTGCTGAGCGGCGCGCGCTGGACCGGCGCCGGTATCGGCATCTGCATGTTCTGCGCCACCCTGCTGGTGCCGGCCAACCAGATGCACTACGACATGGAGAACTTCATCAACAGCGAACTGGCCCTGCTGCTGGGTGTGGTGGTGGCCTACCTGATGTTCAGCATCGTGCTGCCTGAGCACACCATGGGCCAGCGCGACCATGTTGCGGCCGCCCTCTGGCGTGAAGCAGCGCGTGCCTGCAAAGCGCCCATGTTCCGCCTCAAGCGCCGCTATGACAACCGCATCCGCGACCTGCTCAGCCAGCTCAATGCCGCTGCCGGCCCGGCGCCCGGTGCGGAAGTACGGGCCATCGTCAGCCAGGGCCTGACGCTGCTGGAACTGGGCCACGCCATCATCGAACTGCGCCACTATATTGCGCACGCACCGCAAGGTGCCGCGCGCACGGCGCTGCAGGCCTTGGTTGTGCAACTGGGCCGCTATCTGCAGGCGCCCGGTCACGCCGCAGCCACGGCCACACTGCAAACCACGCTGGCAACCGGCACTGCCGTGCGCACCGAGCTGGCCCATGCGCCGGCCGAACAGCAGCTGGCGCTGCAAGCTACCCTGCCCGATCTGCACGCCATCTACACTTCGCTACAAGACCAACTGAGTACAGGAGAAGCCCCCCATGCCGCGTGAAATCGACCTATTCGGCGTACTGATACCGGGCGTGCTGCCGGTATTCCTGCTCAGCATGCTGCTGCAGGGCGTGCTCGATCACGCCCTCAGCCATCTGGGCGCCTACCGCCATAGCTGGCATCCGGCACTGGCGCGACTATGCCTGTTCGTCTGTATCTTCAGTGCCTTGCTGATTACGCTGTACCAGTAAACCACCCCTCCCTGCCCCCGAGAGAACCCTGTGAACGCATCAAAAATCTTCCGCTATTTTCTAACCCTGCTGCTGGTGGGCGCTGCCCTGTGGATGGGCCGCGCCGCCTGGAACCACTACATGGCCTCGGCGTGGACACGCGATGGCCGCATCAAGGCCGACGTGGTCACCATCAGCGCCGACGTTGCCGGCACAGTGACCGAAGTGCTGGTGCATGACAACCAGTTGGTCCAGAAAGGCGACATTCTGTTCACCGTCGATCAGGCGCGCTACCGCAACGCCATCACACAGGCACAGGCCGTGCTGGCTGCGCAGCAGGTGGAGCGTGGCCGGCGCAGCAAGGAAGCCAGCCGCCGCGCCGCGCTCGATAGCGCCATCATCTCGGCCGAAAGCCGTGAAACGGCCGCCTTTGCTGCCGACACGGCCGGCGCCCAGTATCAGGCCGCGCTGGCCGCGCGCGCACTGGCCGAGCTGAATCTGGAACGCACCGTGGTGCGCGCTCCCGTTACCGGCTACGTGACCAATCTGAATGTGCATGCAGGCGACTTCGCCGCCGTGGGCGCCGCCAAGCTGGCGCTGATCGACGCTGCCTCGTTCTACGTGGTGGGCTATTTCGAAGAAACCAAGCTGCCGCTGCTCAAAGCTGGCGATGCAGTGGAGATCCAGCTGATGAGCGGCGCCAGCGCGCTGCACGGCCACATCGCCAGCATCGCCCATGGCATTACCGACCGCGATGCCAGCACGGGGCGCGAACTGCTGGCCGACGTCAACCCCACCTTCAACTGGGTCCGGCTGGCCCAGCGCGTGCCGGTACGCATTGCGCTCGACCCGCTGCCGGCAGGGCTGGCGCTGGTGGCCGGCACAACCTGCACCGTCATCATCCGTTCCGCCCCTGCTCCCGCTAAACGGACCAGTTCCTGAGCGGCGCGGTTAACGCCACAGGGGCAGCTCCGGCATGGCGGGAAAGTCTTGCACTCCCGTCCTGCCTGAACTGCCCCTGCTATCGGCTACTGCAAACTAGCTAGCCAGCCTTGCTACTGGCTTATTTTTCCGGACTGAGGTGCGTCAGCGCGTAGCTGACGTGCTGCCACCAGTGCTCGCGCGACTGCACGCTGCGCAGGCACTTCTTGTCGATTTCGCCTTTGAAGATAGGGTCGGCGCACTGCTTGGTGGCCAGCGCGTTACGCTGGTTTTCCGCGTTACTCAGCGCGATAGTCAGCCACACCACCAGCGCCAGCGCCAGCGCGGCCAGACTCCACGCCAGATGGTTGATGTAAGCCCACTCGAACAGGTTTTCGATGATGGGTGAAGATTCCTTGTAGATCTTCATCACCTGTCCTTCGACAGCTTTCTGTTCGTCGCTGATTTCTTTCATACTGCCCCCGTCTGGTAAAGCCTGTTAATGGGTCCGAGTAGCCAGCTTACTTCTTGCCTGCGCGCTCTTGCAGCGATTTGGCGATCAGGCTGTCGGCCACGGCAAACATGGCGGCGTGAGCAGCCGGCACCGAGGTCAGACCATGGCCCGCCACGGCCGGCGAGGTGGTGTAATGACCGTCGATCACCAGCGCCGGCACGCTATCGAGCTTGTACATATTAGCCAGCTGCACACCGCGCTTCATGCGGGTTTGAACGCCAAACGAGTTGAAAGTTTCCAGATATTTGGCTTTGTCGATGCCGTTTTTCACCACGAAATCCAGCACCAGCTGATCGGTATTGAGGCGGTTATGCTCGACGTGGATGGCACGGAACAGCTTTTCGTGCATGCCGTTGCCCAGTGCATTCATCGCTTCCAGCGTGTAGAACGCCTTGGCCTGCGCATCTTCACCGAGGTGCATACGGCGGAACACGATCTTGTCGCCCTGCTTTTTTACCCAGTCGGCCAGCGGCACGTCCAGTGCGTTGCAGTGCGGGCAGTGGTACATGAACACTTCCAGCACTTCCACCTTCTTGCCCGTATCCGGGCGGCTAGGCGCGTTCACGGTATTAAAATCCAGACCGTCTTTGAAATCGGCGGCGTAAGCGCCGCTGGCAGCGGCCATAAAGGCGGCAGTGGCTAACAGGGGGCGCAGAAAACTCAGGAAACGCATAGTAGTCCTTGTTCAAGATAGGTGGCAAACGCGGGCAGATTACCACCTTTTTCACCGCGCGCAAATTAACCGGAGATTAAGGCTTGCCGACGGGACGGTGCTGACGCGCCGTTTCCAGCTTTTCGCACAGCACGGCCATGCCATCGGCTATGCGCGGCGTGGCGCGCACCAGCAGTTCGCTATCGAGCATGAACAGATTGCCCCGCCTGACTGCCTCCATAGCGGTGACATTGCGCCAGATCTGGATGCCGGATTCGGCATCATGGCGCTGGCCGCCGATAATCGCTTCCGGATTAGCTTTCAGCACGGCTTCGCTGCTCACATTCGGTGCTGGTACCCGCTCGTCGGCAAACACGTTCTGGCCGCCGCACACCCGTATGGCATCGCTGGCGATATGCTCGCCATTGAGCGTATAGATGGGCTTCTCCCAGATCTGGTAGAACACCCGCACCACCGGCCTGCCCGCGTAACGGGCGCTCAGTGCCGCGATTTTCTGCCGGTAGTCCTGGGCGGCTGCCTGCGCTGCCGCTTCGGTGCCCATCAGCTGGCCCAGCCGGGTCAGACTGGTGGCCACCTGATCCAGCTTTTTCGGCTCGCTGTAGAACACCGGCACACCGAGACTTTTCAGCTGTTCGATCTGGCGTGCCGTATTCCCGCTCTGCCACACCACCAGCAAATCCGGCCGCAGCGCCAGCACCCGCTCCAGATCGATCTGCGCATCGCTACCGATCAGGGGCAGGCGCTTGGCCGCTTCCGGATAATCGCTAAAGTTCATGGCGCCCACCACCCGCTCGCCCCCGCCTGCGGCGAACAGCAGCTCCGTGATGTGGGGCGCCATGGCGATCACGCGCTGGGCCGGTTTGGCCAGCGTCACCGTATTGCCGGCATCATCACGCACGCTGATGGCCGCCTGCGCGGCACCAGCGGTGAGGAAACAGAGACTGGCGCCCAGCAGCGCCAGCTGGCAGGAGTATGCGGGTGTTTTCATCAGCTAGTTTAGAAAGTGTAGCGTGCCGACAGCTTGAACTGGCGGCCATCGGCCGGATAGATGCCGCTATTACAGCCAAACGCCTGCGAGTAATAGTGCTTGTCCGTCAGGTTCAGCCCCTGCAGCGCCACTTCCCACTGGCCGTAAGTACGCGCATAGCGGGCATCGACGGTGGTGTAGCTCGGAATGCGCGCGCTGCACTGGTTGGTGAAGTCATTGCCGAAGCGCTGGCTATCAACCCACTGCGCCCCCAGATCGGCCGTAGCGCCGCTGGCCGGAGTCCAGCTGACGCGGGCGCTCAGAGTGTTCTTCGGCACCAGTACCATCTGCTTGCCGTTGTTGCTGCCTTCGGTGAAACGGGCATCGACGTGCTGGTAGTGGCCAGTCAGGCTCCAGTCGGCATTGATGCGCTGTTCGCCATCGAGCTCGAAGCCTTCGCGGCGGGTCGGCGCCAGATTGACGTTAGCAAAGGCGACGGGATTATAGAAAATCTCGTTGCTCAGCTCGTGGCGGAATATCCGTGCCGTGATCTTCTGCAGCGCGGTGGCATAGCTGGCGCCCAATTCCAGATCGTGCGACTGCTGCGGTGCCAGCGGCTGATTACTGGTCAGGGTGTAGGCATTTTCGTCCGACGTGGCGAGACGATAGCTCTGACCCGCTTTGCCATACACCGTGGTATGCGCCAGCGGCATGTAGCTCGCCTGCAGTTCCCATGCATTCACGGCCTGTACCGCGCTGTAGGCCGTGCTGCCACCGCCAAACTTGTCATTGAAGTTCTTGTCGAACAGTTCGCGCCGCACGCCAGCCGATACACGGCCCTGATGGGTCGCATCGAAGCGCAGCTCGTCACGCAGATAGATCGCCTTGGAATGCTGATTGGCGTCCGCCGCATAGCTGCTCGTTGCGACGCGGGTCCAGTACATCAGATCGACCCCGGCCACCGTCTCGTTCAGCAGTCCAGCCACATCACCCAGATGGCGCACCCGCGGCGAGAACTGGGTCTGCTTGCTGTCGTAATCCATCGCAAACGGATAGTCGCCAAAGTAGCTGGCCTTGCTGTGCTTCTTACGATAGGACAGATCGGCCGCCAAGTCATAGGCACCGATGTGGCGCTGGCCGAACACGGTCAGGCGATCACTATCGAGGCTGGCTGCATCGTCCGGCGTCAGGGTCTGACGGGGATCGCGGGCAAACTGCGTTGCCGTCAGCGAACCGGGCAGGCCCATATCCTGACGCGCACCTTCGTAGCGGAACCCTACACGGCCCGCGTCGCTAAACCACTGCGCGCCGCCGGCGAACTGGGTCTGTTTGAACTCGTTGTTATGGCGGTAGTTATCGGTACGCTGGGTATCGAGCGTGGCATCGGCAGCAAAGCCTTCCCATGCATGGGTACCGGACAGGCGCAGCTCACCGGCGCCGAACTGGCCGCCTTCCACGAACATCGAACCGCGGCGGCTGAATTTCACCGGACGGCGGGTGATGATATTGATGACGCCACCGGTCGCGCCGTCGCCGTACAGCACACTGGCGCCGCCACGGGTGATTTCGATGCGCTCGATGCTATCGATCGGAATGGTGGACAGGATAGCGTTACTCAGTTCGTTTTCCGACAGACGCACGCCATCGAGCACGATCACCATATTCTGGCTGCTGTTGCTGCCGAAGCCGCGCAGATCGAGGCTGAAATCGGGGCTGCCGTCCAGGCTCTGGCGGCCATACACGCCGCCTATCTTGCGGATCGCCGCATTGACATCACTTACTCCGGAACGCTGGATATCTTCGGCATGGATCACGATGGCACCGATAGGCGCCAGCGCCGGATCAGCATCGAAACGCGCACCGGTGACCACTACAGGGGCCAGCACCTGCGCCATCTGGGCGCCAGCGACTTCCTGCGCGAGAGCAGCGAACGGAGTAAGGGAGGTAAAGCAGAGGGCTACGGCTGCGGCGAGCCGGCGTGGAGGGAAAGCGGGCATGACATTCATTCTCAAAAAGGACATCCGCCTGCGTCCCCGCAAGCTGGAAGTGTACGGAAGGTGAAGCAGCACCTTCCCCCTGTCTGGCCGGTATCCGGGCTGGCAGGGTACCAATCGCACCATGCGTTACCGTTGCGGGGGCAGCACACCTTAGCCGCAGCGCTGACAAGCGCATACGACCCTGTGTTTCCCGTTTAACTGCCGGCGCGAACACGCCGACAAGCACCAAACCCGCGCATTATACGCGTCTGCGCGGGCGGACAGACTATTGCCCGTTTTGCCATCTGCGCCCGAAGTCCGCTAGTCCCCACCCGTCCGCCCATCCGTCCGATTAACTATTTAGATCGAATTCATCGATATTTCATGGATTGATAAGACGGTCCGGCATCCCTATAGTTATGGGCATCATTCAAAAGGAGTCTGACCATGTCTACCATGCCTACCTATTTCCTATCCCACGGCGGCGGCCCCTGGCCGTTCATGATGGATCAGGTCGGGCATCTGTACGCCAGGCTCGACGCCTCGCTGCGTGCCATGCCGGCCCAGCTGCCCGCCCGGCCTAAAGCCCTGCTGGTGATTACCGCCCACTGGGAGGGCCGCCAGTTCATGCTGTCGTCCTCGGCGCGGCCACCGATGATCTACGACTACGGCGGCTTCCCGCCGCACACCTACGAAGTCCAGTATCCGGCGCCCGGCGATCCGGCACTGGCGGCACAGGTCAAGCAACTGCTCGATGCAGGCGGCTTCCCTGCCGTACTGGATGAGCAGCGCGGCTTCGACCATGGCACGTTCAGCGCCCTGTATCCGGCCTACCCCGATGCCGACATGCCCATCGTCCAGCTCTCGCTGCGCCATGATCTCGATCCGCTGGCGCACGTGCAGGTAGGCCGCCTGCTGGCACCGCTGCGCGAGCAGGGCGTGCTGATCGTCGGCAGTGGCCTGAGCTTCCACAATCTGCGCGCCTTCAACGCGCAGGGTGCTGCCGCTGCGCGGGCTTTCGATGACTGGCTGCGCGCCGCCATGGCCCTGCCTGCGGCCGAACGCACCGCCGCCCTGCTGGAATGGGAAAAAGCGCCGGCTGCGCGCATGGCGCACCCGCGTGAGGAACATCTGCTGCCGCTGATGGTCGTGGTGGGCGCAGCAGAGAACGATAGCGCCAGCGTGCCCTATCACGAAGATGCCTTCATGGGCGCGCTGGCCGTAAGCAGCTTCCGCTTCGGCTAATTACACTGCCTGCCGCGCGGGGGCTACAGGAACCCGGTGCCAGCATGGCGCCGGGCGGGTCTTTACTGCAATCCGTCCAGCCACGCTGGCAACTCGGCCAACATGGCGTCGCGCGCGCGTAGGCCTGCCGGTCCGGCCAGCGTATCGTCACTTTCCAGCCGCTGCTGCAGGAAAGTGACGGTATGTCCTGCCTTGGTGGCCCAGCCCACATACCAGCCTAGCTTGCCGTTCGCACCGTAGCTACCGGCACCGGTTTTTCCATACACCTGCCAGCCGTTGGCCAGCTTGCCGTAGTAGGCGATACTGGCCGTCATATCGTAGGCCTGTGCCGATACGCCCAGCTCGCGCCGCACCATGCGGCCCAGGAAAGCTAGCTGGCCGCGCGGGCTAATCTGCAGCGAGGTGTTGAGCCACGCCTTGGCCAGCCCGCCAGAGACATCCTCGTTCCCGTAGTTGAACTGATGGGTGTAGCGGGCAAAGCGCTGTTCACCCAGACGCAGGGTAATCTGCTGCGAATACCAGACCACCGAACTTGCCATCCACTGTGCCGGATCGGTGTCCTGCTTCCACTCTTCGCGCCAGTCTACATAGCCGGGTTTGAACGGCCACACCGGCTGGTGTTCGTCCGCCAGTATTCCGGCATCGTACGCCATCAGACTGATCGCCAGCTTGAAGGTCGACATGGGAGCGGCGGCCGTTTCGCATGGCCCCTCCTGCCGGATCAGCCTGTCGTTGCTGCTTTCCGCCAGCAGCTTGCAGATAGTGCTAGCTTGTGCGCATGGCACAGCCGCCAGCAGCAAGACGAATGAAATAGGTTTCAGCATGTCCGAATCCGTTGAACGCGTTGTTACGCTGCGGCGGGGCCGGTGGTTGCGGGGCATCTGCACTACCGCCCGCTGACTAGTCGCGCCGCTGCTTGACTCAGGTGCCGCGCTTGCCGCGTGCAGCCCGTTCGGCTTTTTCGGCGTCTTTCGCGGCCTTGTCCGCCAGACGTGCCGCTTCGGCGGCGGCAAACTGCTCCATCCGCAGTGCACGGGTGGCCGGGGTTTCCAGCGAAATGCGGCCTAGCGCGCCGCTGCGGTAATCACCGAGGAATACATGCGAGGCTTTCTCGAAATCGAGATCGCCGCCCTTCTGGCGAAAACCGCGCCGCGCCGCGATGCCTTCCACCACGGCGATGCCGTCCATGCTGTCGATTTCCTTGAAGCCGTAGCGCGCCACCAGCAACTGCGGGTAGGACTGCAGCAGTTCGTCGGCCAGAAACACTGCCACTTCTTCCTCGATCACGGCATTGGTGCCCACCGCATGGCTGGCTGCCAGCATCAGGCCATCGCTAGGCATGGCGATTTTCGGCCACAGCATGCCGGGCGTATCAACCAGGATGGTGTTCTTATCGAGATACAGCTTCTGTTGCTGTTTTGTCACAGCCGGCTCGTCGCCCACCTTGGCCACGCGCTTCTTCAGCAGCGCGTTCATCAGGGTGGATTTGCCCACGTTAGGGATACCCATGATCATGATGCGCAGCGGCTTGGTCGGCACGCCGCGGTGCGGCGCCAGCGCCCGCGCCAGCTCCGGGATGCGCGCCACATCGGCCGGCTTCTTGGTGGTCATGGCGAAGGCGCTCACGCCTTCCTGCGCGTTATAAAACGCCACCCACGCCGCTGTCGCAGCGGGATCGGCCAGATCGACCTTGTTGATGATCTTCAGGCAGGGACGCTGACGGAACTTGCGCAACTCCGCCACCATGGGGTTGGTACTGGCCTCGGGCAGCCGCGCGTCGACCACTTCGATCACCAGATCGGTGTTCTCCATCTGCTCCGCCGCCTTCTTCTTGGCGGCATTCATATGCCCCGGGAACCATTGTATCGACATGCTCTGACCTTCTAAAACGTTCTGACAATCCGCTATTTTACCTGCTGACCCGCACAGGATTCGGATATGATGGGTCGCCTTTGCTGTTTCTAACCATATCAACAATATTTATTTTCGACCGGAGTGCTGAAGATGAGCATAGCTGCACCGTCCAATCCGAAGGAAATCACCCTGCGTGGCATCATCCTGGGGATACTGATTACGCTGGTATTTACCGCCGCACAGGTGTATCTGGGCCTGAAAGTGGGCCTGACCTTCGCCACCTCGATTCCTGCCGCCGTGATTTCCATGGCCTTGCTGAGCGCCTTCAAGGACGCCACCATCCAGGAAAATAACATCGTCCAGACCATCGCCTCGGCGGCCGGCACACTCGCTTCCGTGATCTTCGTGCTGCCCGGTCTGATCATGATAGGCTGGTGGGAGAAAGTGCCGTTCTGGCCCGTATTCGGCGCCTGCGCCGTAGGCGGCGTGCTGGGTGTGATGTACACCATGCCGTTGCGCCGCGCCCTCGTTTCGCAATCCGATCTGCCCTACCCTGAAGGCGTAGCTGCGGCCGAAGTGCTGAAAGTGGGTATGGCCTCGCGCTCCGGCGCCGAGGAAGGCAAAGCCGGCCTGTGGGCTGTGATCTGGGGTAGTCTGGCTTCGGCGGCCTACGCTGCCGGTGGCGCCATCAAGTTCATGGCAGCCGAAATGTCCATCTACTTCCGCACCGGCAGCGGCGCTACCGGCATAGGCTCTTCCAGCTCGCTGGCGCTGATCGGCGCCGGCCACCTGATGGGTATTACCGTCGGCATCGCCATGCTGGCCGGCCTGATCATCGCCTGGGGCATCATGGTGCCGCTGATGACCAGCCTGACACCTGCCGCAGCAGGCATGGACGCCAGCGCCCACGCGCTGAGCATCTGGTCCAAGGAAGTGCGCATGATGGGCGCAGGCGTAATCGGTCTGGCCGCCATCGTCACCCTGGCCGGTCTGGCCAAGCCTATCTACAGCGGCCTGAAATCTGCCATGGAAACCGCCCGTAAAGCCAAACTGGAAGGCGCGACGCTGGACCGCACCGAGCAGGATCTGCCCATCTTCATCGTCGGCCTGATTACCCTGATCTCCATGGTGCCGGCTGGCTGGCTGCTGGCCAGTTTCCTCGATGGCACCACTATCGCCAGCCTGAGCGTACCGCTGGTGGCCGTCGGCATAGCCTACATCCTGATCGCCGGCATGTTTGCTGCCGCCGTATGCGGCTACATGGCTGGCCTGATCGGCTCCTCCAACTCGCCCGTTTCCGGCATCGCCATTCTGACCATCCTCGGTGCTGCGCTCAGCGTCGGCATGGTAGGCCGCAGCATCCTCGGCCCCAACACGGCGCAGGCGCTGATCGCTTTTGCCCTGTTCGTTACCACCGTGGTGCTGGCGGTGGCCGTGATCGGCAACGACAATCTGCAGGATCTGAAAACCGGCCAGCTGGTCGATGCCACCCCGTGGAAGCAGCAGGTCGGCCTGCTGATCGGCGTCGTCGCCGGTTCCTGCGTGGTGCCGCCGGTGCTGGAACTGCTCAATCATGCGAACGGTTTTGCCGGTGCCGCCAACCTCCACGCCATTTCGGACCAGCCGCTGGCTGCGCCGCAGGCGCTGCTGATTTCAACGCTGGCCAATGGCGTCATCGGCGGCAATCTGCAGTGGAATCTGCTCGGCTACGGCGCACTGGTAGGCCTGCTGCTGGTGCTGATTAACTTCGCCCTGAAAAAAGCCAGCAACGATCAATACAGCCTGCCGCCGCTGGGCGTGGGTCTGGCCATCTACCTGCCTAGCGCGGTGATTACGCCGGTGGTCATCGGCGCCATTACCGGCTACCTGTTCGAGCGCGCAATGGCACGCAAGACGGGCGGCGAAACGGCCAAGCGTCTGGGCGTGCTGGTGATGTCCGGCTTTATCGTCGGCGAGAGCCTGTTCAATGTGGCACTGGCCGGCCTGATCGTGCTGTCCGGTAAAGGCGAACCGCTGGCCATCGCCAACAGTCTGAGCGAGTCGAACACCATGCTCATCGCACTGATCGTAGGCAGCGCTCTGGTGTGGGGCCTGTACCGCTGGTCCGCGCGTCAGGGCGAACAGATAGGCGCCTGAGCACGCACCCGCAGGCGGCGTGGCATCGTCGCGCCGCCTAGATTTCCGCCAGCGCCTTGAGGTGGGCTACCACGCTGCGGCCCAGCGCCGACAGGTTGTAGCCGCCTTCGAGGCAGCTCACAATCCGGCCTTGCGCGTGCTGGCGCGCCACTGCCATGATCTGCTGCGTGATCCACGCATAGTCCTCTTCCACCAGCCCCATGCCGCCGATTTCATCTTCGCGGTGCGCATCGAATCCGGCCGAAATAAAAATCATCTCCGGCTTGAACGCGTGCAGCGCCGGCAGCCAGTGCTCGAGCACCACCTTGCGCACTTCTTCGCCGCCCGAGCGGGCTGGCAGCGGCACGTTGACCAGATTGGGCGTGATCGGCTCGGGCTCCGTGTAGGGATAAAACGGATGCTGGAAAAAACTCACCATCATGGCGCGCGGCTCATTGCGTAGCGCTTCTTCCGTGCCGTTACCGTGATGGACATCGAAATCCACCACCGCCACGCGGGCCAGACCGCGCACATCGAGCGCATGTTTGGCGGCCACGGCCACGTTGTTAAACAGGCAGAAGCCCATCGGCTCGATAGGCCGCGCATGGTGGCCGGGCGGGCGGATGGCGCAGAAGGCATTCTCGATTTCGCCATCGATCACGGCGTCCGTGGCTGCCACGGCAGCACCGGCGGCGCGCTGGGCGGCGCGCCAGCTGTAGTGATTGAGCGTGGTATCGCCATCGATGGGATAGGTATCGCCTTCGGCCGGCACATTGTCGCGCACGATGGCGATAGCGTTGCGGCTGTGATTGCGTTCCAGATCGCCCAACGCCACCAGCGGCGCTTCGCGGTGTTCGAACAGATCATTGACGTGAGCGCTGATGAGCTGGTCGGCAATCGCCTGCAGGCGCGCCGGTGATTCGGGGTGCCAGTCGCCCATGTCGTGGCGGGCGCAATCGGGATGGCTGTAGATGGCAGTGGTCATATCGCGTGCTTCAACTTGTATCGCCCAATTTACCATAGAAGCCACAAAGCCATCCTTGTCATATTGTCGCAATGGACAATAAAGCAATTGACTAATATGATTATCAAATAATAAATCACCTCGCCCAAGGCCTCCATGCGCACACCTGTTTTACTGCAGCGGCTGACACTCGCTGCCGCTCTGCTCAGCCCCGTTATCCATGCCGCCACGCCGGCCCTGCCCGACGTGGCCAGCTTCTTCAAAGCCCGCGAAATCAGCAACGTTACCCTGTCGCCCAAAGGCGGCTATGTGGCCAGCACCACCATTCTGCCCGATGGCACGCAGGCACTGGTGGTGCGGGAAACGGCCGACCCCACCAAACTGAAAGTCATCACCCGCAACAAGGTAGACAATGCCAAAGTCACCAGCGTGCACTGGATTAACGAGCAGCGTCTGGGCTTCACGGTCAAGAACATGCAGATCGAATTCGAAGGCAACTGGGACGAATTCGCCGTGGACCGCGATGGCGAACGGCGCGTCCATCTGATCGCCGGTAACTGGGGCCACCGCCAGGAAAGCATAGGCACGCGCTTCACCAACCGCACGCTGACCGCCGAATACGGTTTCTACGACACTGCCCACGACGGCTCGGACGACATACTGGTAGAAAAATATGTCTGGAACCATACCGACCGCCAGCCCGACCACTCGCGCCTGTACCGCCTCAATACCCGCACCCAGATACTGCGCAGCGCCTTCGAAGGCGCCCAGCCGGAAGCCGTCAAGTCATGGATCACCGACAGTCAGGATGTACCGCGCGTTGTCTCGACCACTATCAAGGGGCGCTGCATCAGCTACTTCCGCAATGCCGACGACACCCAGTGGAAGGAACTGAGCAACGGCGTATGCTATTCCGACCAGCGCTTCCAGCCCCTGTTCTTCGATGGCGCCAACACCCTGTTCGTCCGCGCCACCTACAAGAACTTCGGCGCCCTGTTCCGCTACGATCTGAAAGCCATGCAGATGGATGCCGAGCCTATCGTCGAAACCCCCGGTTTCGATTTTAACGGGGTGCCGGAAATCGACCGCGCCAGCGGCAAGCTGCTGGGCTTCCAGCTGCATACCGATGCCGCCACCACCGTCTGGCTCGATCCCAAACTGAAGGCCGAGCAGGCCAAGATCGATGCGGCGCTGCCCGGCACCGTCAACAGCGTGCACTGCGCGCAGGATTGCAGCGCCAGTCCGGTACTGCTGATTGCCTCGGTGTCGGACCGCCAGCCCTTGCAGTATATTCTGTACACCCGCGCCACTGGCGCCATGATAGGTCTGGGCAGCACCCATCCCGACATCGCCAAGGCCCAGGTCGGAGAACGCAGCTTCCACCGCTACAAAGCCCGCGATGGCCGCAGCATCCCTGTATATGTCACTCTGCCGGCTGGCAAACCGGCCGGTCCGCAGCCTGCTATCGTACTGGTACATGGCGGCCCGCAGGTACGCGGCTCCTCGTGGGAGTGGGATAGCGAAGCGGCCTTCCTGTCCTCGCGCGGCTATGTGGTGATCCAGCCGGAGTTCCGCGGCAGTACCGGCTTCGGCGCCAACCACTTCCACGCCGGCTGGCGCCAGTGGGGCCTCGCCATGCAGGACGACCTGACCGACGCTGCGCAATGGGCCGTCAAACAGGGCTGGGCCGACAGCAAGCGCGTCGCCCTGATGGGGGCCAGCTACGGCGGCTACGCCACCCTGATGGGCCTTATCAAGGAACCGCAGGTATTCCGCTGCGGCGTGGAATGGGCCGGTGTAACCGACATCAATCTGATGTTCAGTTCCAGCGAATCGGATATGTCGGAAGAATGGCTGGGCTACGGTGCGCGCCGTCTGATCGGCGATCCCGAACGCGATGCCGAGCAGTTCCGCCGCACTTCGCCTCTGCTGCGCGCCAGCGAGCTGAAACAGCCGCTGCTGATGGCCCATGGCGCACAGGATCGCCGCGTGCCGCCCGAGCATGCCCGCAAATTCGCCGATGCACTCAAAGCCAGCAACCCCGACGTGACCTACCTGATGTACAACAACGAAGGCCACGGCTGGCGCCATGACGAGAACAATATCGATTTCTGGAGCAAAGTCGAAACCTTCCTCGACAAGAATCTGAAGCACGCCAACTAGGGCTGTTCGGCGCAGCCTCCGGTCAGTCCGCTGCACGCGGCTGACCGGCCCGCTTCAGCAGCAGGTATCGCTGGCAGGATTTCTCGCTTAGAATCAGAGCACTGCAACCTTACCCCGCAACCATGCACCAGCACCTGCAAGCCGTCGCCCGTCAGGTTGGCACTGTCATCGTCGGCAAAGACCGGCAAATCCGTCTGGCCCTGACCTGCCTGCTGGCAGGCGGCCACCTGCTGATCGAAGATCTGCCCGGCGTGGGCAAGACCACACTGGCACAGGCACTGGCTCTGTCGCTGGGGCTGGGTTTCAACCGCATGCAGTTCACCAGCGACCTGCTGCCGGCCGATGTCAACGGCATCTCCATCTACCAGCGCGAACAGGGCGCGTTTGTATTCCACCCCGGCCCCATCTTCACCCAGGTCCTGCTGGCCGATGAAATCAACCGCGCCACGCCGAAAGCCCAGTCCGGCCTGCTCGAAGCCATGGCCGAACAGCAGGTGACCAGCGATGGCGTCACCCGCCCGCTGCCCGCGCCATTTTTCGTCATCGCCACGCAGAATCCCGGCCACCAGACGGGCACCTATCCCTTGCCGGAATCGCAGCTGGACCGTTTTCTCATGTGCTTATCGCTCGGTTATCCCGATGCGGCCGCCGAGCGCGCCCTGCTGATGGGCGAAGATCGCCGCCTGCTGCTCAAGACCTTGCCAGCACAGATGCAGCCTGCCGATCTGCTGGCGGCCCAGCAGGCCGTGCGCCAGATCCATGCAGCGCCAGCCCTGATCGACTACGTGCAGGCACTGGCGGCGGCCTCGCGCAACAGCACCTTGTGCGCCGAAGGACTCAGTCCGCGCGCCGCCATCGCCCTGCTGCACGCCGCCCGCGCATGGGCGCTGCTGGCCGGACGCGACCACGTACTGCCCGAGGATGTGCAGCTGGTACTGGAACCGGTCTGTGCCCACCGCCTGCGCCCGCTGCCATCCGCGCAGGGCAGCGTACCTAGCGGCGCCGAACTGGTGCAACGATTGCGTCTGTCCGTCCCTGTGTAACGGCCATGGCCGCGTTCCTGCAGCAGATCCGACATGCCGCCCGCGCACGCTGGCTCTACCATCTGGGCGGCGCGGCCAGTCGTCGCATGACTCTCGGCATGCGCCGCATCTACATCGTTCCCACCCGCGCCGGCCTGCAATGCGCCTTGCTGCTACTGGTGATGCTGCTGGGTTCACTCAATTACAACCTGGCGCTGGGCTACGCCCTGACTTTTCTGCTCGGCGCCTGCGTGCTGGCCGACATGGTCGCCACGGCGCGCAATCTGGCCGGACTGCAGCTGGCACCTGTGCAGGCGCCCCCAGTCTTTGCGGGGGCAGCGGCAGGCTTCCGCATCGAACTGGTCCCCGCAGCGGCACGCCAGCACTATGCCGTCTGGCTAGGATTCCAGACTGACGGCGCCCCCATGCAGTATTGCGACGTCGGCACACCGGCCACTGGCGCAGCCACGGACCAAGCGATTGCAGGCAGCACCAGCATCGTGCTGCACGCTGCCACCACCGCGCGCGGCTGGCAGGATGCCGGACGTATCCGCCTCGTCACGCGCTTCCCGCTCGGCCTGTTCCGCGCCTGGAGCTACTGGCAGCCAGACTTGCGGGTGCTGGTCTATCCGGCGCCGGAACCGGCAGCGCCACCACTCCCCGGCAGCGCTGGTGGCGAACGTCACAGCCAGAATCAGGCCGGCAGCGAACACTACACCGGCGTGCGCGACTACCGTCCCGGCGACAGCCCGCGCCAGCTGGCATGGCGCCAGATAGCCCGCCAGGCGGATACCCCCGGCCGGCCTCTGCTGGCCAAGCAATTCGAAGGCGGCAACACCAGCCAGCTCGCGTTCGATCTGGCCGCTTTGCCGCCGCAACTGACGCTGGAACACAAGCTATCGCGCCTGTGTGCCTGGGTACTGGCCGCCGAAACCGCTGCCCTGCCATATAGCCTGCAACTCGATGAACGCCACCTCGCTGCCGCACGCGGTCCGGCCCAGCAAGCCGCCTGCCTGCAGGCTCTGGCCCTGTACGGTGCGGATATTGGCGCCACCACGGAGCGCAGCGCTTGAAGAGCACACTGCAGCGCCTTGCGCGCGAACAGAGCGACCTTCTGCTGTTGCTGCTGGCCGCGCTCGCGGTGCTGGCGCCGCACGTGGCGCACCTGCCGTGGTGGATCAGCCTGACCATCGCTGTCACGCTAGGCTGGCGCGCGCTGCTCACTGTCCGCAACTGGCGCATGCCGCCCATCTGGCTGCTGCTGCCGGTGGCTGTAGGTGCCATGGCCGGCGTGCGTGCCGAATTCCACACCTGGGTGGGGCGTGACACGGGGGTAGCCATGCTCACCCTGCTGCTGGGGTTCAAAATGCTGGAAATGCGGGCCAGACGCGACGTGATGGTGGTGGTATTCCTCAGCTACTTTGTCCTGCTCAGTAATTTCTTCTACAGTCAGTCCATGCTGATGGCACTGCACACCGTGCTGGCACTGGCACTGCTGCTGACTGCCCAGCTGTCGTTCCAGTACGGCGCCTATCAGCCGCCGCTGCGCCAGCGCATGCAACAGATAGTGCGCCTGCTGGCGGCTGGCGTACCGATGGCGCTGCTGCTATTTGTGGCCTTCCCGCGCATCCACGGCCCCCTGTGGGGCTTGCCCGGCGATGCGTTTGCCGGCAGTTCGGGGCTGTCCGACAGCATGTCGCCCGGTAGTATTTCCCAGCTGGCGCGCTCGGATGCACTGGCCTTCCGCGTGCGCTTTCAGGGTGTGCACCCCTCGCCCGCGCAGCTGTACTGGCGCAGCATCGTACTGGGCGACTACGATGGCCAGAGCTGGACCCGGGTGGTGCCGCGGCGCGGCCTGCAGCATCCCGATATCGACATCGCCACCCGCGGCGAAGCGCTGGCCTACCAGCTCACCATGGAGGTGCAGCACAACCGCTTTCTGCCTGCGCTGGAACTGAGCGGGCCGCAATTGCGGGTAGATGGCTATCTGGTGCGCGATACCGATGAAATGGAGTTCGTCACCACCGTTACACCGGACCAGCGACTGCGCTACAACGCCAGGGCCTGGCTCGATTACCGGCTACAGAGCGAGGCTAGCCGCAGCACTCTGCAGGGCTGGCTGGCACTCCCCGTCGGCTACAACCCGCGCACCCTGGCGCTGGCCGCCCGCCTTGACGCTGGCGCGGACAGCCCGCCGCAGCGGGTGGAGCGCCTGCTGCAGTTCCTGCGCACAGGCGGCTATGTCTACACGCTGGAGCCGCCACTACTGGGCCGGCATGCGGTCGACGAATTCCTGTTCGATAGCAAAGCCGGCTTCTGCGAACACTTTGCCGGTGCCTTTGTTTTTACCTTGCGCGCCATGGGCGTGCCTGCGCGCGTCGTCACCGGCTATCAGGGTGGCGAACTTAATCCGGTCGACGGGGTACTAAGCGTGCGCCAGTCCGACGCCCACGCATGGGCTGAATACTGGCAGGCAGGTCTGGGCTGGCGCCGCGTCGATCCTACCGCTGCCGTTGCACCACAGCGCCTGCAGCCGGCGACAGACAGCCGCACCAGCAATAACACTAGCCTAAGCAGCAGCGCCCAGTTGCTGCAGACCCTGCGCCGCGAAGCCGCCTCGCTGTTCGGTGCGCTGCATTTCCGTCTGGCGGCTATCAACCATCAGTGGCAGCAATGGGTGCTTGATTACAGCCCCGAACGCCAGCAGGCTCTGCTGGATTCAGCGCGGCAGCGCGCACCGGCACTTGCCAGTTTATGGCCCATTGCCGCTGGCGCGCTGGGCGTGGCAGTGCTACTGTGTGGGCTGGCGTGGCGGCAGCGCCAGCGACAGCGCGATCCGCTGCAGCATCTGTATGCCCGCTTCTGCCGTCTGCAGGCGCGCCACGGCTTTGTCCGCGCACCGCACGAAGGGCCGCAAGCCTACGCGCAGCGCCTGCGTGCACGGCCCGCAAGCGCCGCCCAGCAGGCCGCCATGCAGGAATTTTTAATGCTTTACAGCCGTCTGCGCTATGCTGCAGACAGCCCCGAATCACGTACTGCATCGCTGGCGATGCTAAGGAAACTGTTGGTCCTATGTCGATAAAGCCGTTGATTACCACCCTGCTGCTGGGCCTTTCCATCACCCTGCTGGGCAATGCCGGCGCTGCCACCAGCCCGCACAAAAATACCAAGGCCAGCAAAGCCGCTGCGCACAAAAAGAAAACCAGCAAGAAAAAAACGCCGGCCGTCGACTACGAAGGCGAGTTCGTCAACTTCGGCGACTGGCAGGAAGTCAGCAGCTACCTCGATGAGGTGGCGGCGCGCAATCACTGGGAGCGCAGTGAGCTGAACCAATTGATGGCGCAGGTGCGCTTCGTCGATTCCGCCGTCCAGCTGATCAAGCCTGCGCCGCCGGGCAAACCGAAAAACTGGCAAGCCTACCGCCAGCTCTTCATCGAGCCGGTACGCATCAACGCCGGGCTGAAATTCTGGAACGACAACCGCGACGCGCTGGAGCGGGCGGAAGCCCAGTATGGCGTACCGGCCGAAGTCATCGTCGGTATCATCGGCGTGGAAACCGTGTATGGCCGCAACACCGGACGCTTCCGCGTGCTGGATGCGCTCACCACGCTGGCCTTTGCCTATCCGGAAACCCCAACCCGCACGGAGCGCATGGCCTTTTTCCGGCGCGAACTGGAAGCAACGCTGCAATACGCGCGCAAGAACAAGCTCGATCCGCTCAGCCTGCGCGGCTCCTTTGCCGGCGCCATCGGCATGCCGCAGTTCATGCCCAGCAACGTGATGAAGTACGCCGTCGATTTCGATGGCGATGGCCAGATCGATCTGCTCAACTCTCCCGCCGATGCCATCGGCAGTGTCGCCGCCTTCCTCGTCGCTCACGGCTGGCAGCGCGAGCTTAACGGCGCCATGGTCTACCCGGCCACGGTCTCGCCCAATCTGGCATGGGAACGCATGCTCAACCAGGGGCTGGTGGCCAGCTATGCGTGGAACGAGCTGAAAGCGGCAGGCGTGAGCACGGCTGAAATACCGGCCGAAAACACAAAATATGGACTGGTGGACTTGCAAAACGGCGCAGAGCCCACAGAATACTGGCTAGCGAACGGAAACTTCTTTGCCGTTACTCAGTACAACCGTAGCTATTTCTATGCGATGTCAGTGCTGGAGCTCGGCCGCGCCATCAAGCAATTGCGCTAAAGAATGTAAAGAAGCGTAACGTTTCTTGGAATAAGGTCTTGCCAACTGTATTGTTTAGTTGACACGAAGAAATTTTTTAGACAAACTTGCGGTAGTTGTGGAATATACCAAGGCGTAACACAAGCTAATTGTTTTATAATTAAGCTTATGGATTCAATAATTGTGAGCGCGGCCAGCATAACATGACGGTCGGTGTATAATTCTCACACAATGTTGCAGAGCGACAACAGTACCCATGAGCAGCATGATTCTTGTTGCTTATGAGTATGAGTTAGGTACAATTGTGTATATATTATGAAAATTGTTATCCCGGAATCCGTCCGTGTGTGAATTCGTTCCTGGTAAGGAAGAACGTGAACGCAGCTAAGCGAGCTCCGAGTGTTGTACTTTGCAGGACAACTTTACAGAAGGAAAAAACGAAATCATGACAAACCAAGTCGGCATAGACATGAACAACGATGCGGATGGCGATGATCTGCTGCAATACAATCCCAACCGCCTGCTGGATACCCTGATCGAAAACCTGCGTCTGAAAAACGACGCAGCACTGTCGCGCGCACTGGAAGTAGCGCCGCCGGTGATCAGTAAAATCCGTCACCACCGTCTGCCAGTCGGTGCTTCGCTGCTGATCCGCATGCACGAAGTTAGCGACCTGAGCATTCGCGACCTGCGTTACCTGATGGGCGACCGCCGCAACAAGTTCCGCATCAGCGACAAGCAGTTCAAACCGAAAGAAGGCGAATCGGGCGGCCAGAACTGATCGGCTCTCACGTCCTGCGACTAACCTCATCCCCGGCAACGGCGATGAGGTTTTTTGTTTTCAGGCGGGACAATTATGCGGGGAAGACGCCGGTGGACAGATAGCGGTCACCGCGATCGCAGACGATGAATACGATGGTGGCGTTTTCTACCGTTTGCGAAATCCGCAGGGCGATTTCGCAGGCGCCGGCGGCGGAGATGCCGCAGAAGATGCCTTCTTCGGCAGCCAGCCGGCGCGCCATGCGTTCGGCTGCAGCCTGCGACACGGCTTCCACCTGATCGACCCGGCTGCGGTCATAGATTTTCGGCAGATAGGCTTCCGGCCATTTGCGGATGCCCGGTATCGAGGAACCCTCTTCCGGTTCGGCGCCGATGATCTGCACGTTGGGGTTCTGTTCCTTCAGATAGCGCGACACCCCCATGATGGTGCCGGTCGTGCCCATGGCGCTGACGAAGTGGGTGACGCGGCCCTCGGTATCGCGCCAGATTTCCGGCCCGGTGCCTTCGTAGTGGGCGCGGGCGTTATCGCCGTTGGCGAACTGGTCCAGAATGATGCCTTTGCCGTCTTTCTGTAACTGCTCGGCCATATCGCGGGCGTATTCCATGCCCCCCGTCTTGGGCGTCAGCATGATCTGCGCGCCATAGGCAGCCATGCTCTGGCGCCGTTCCACGCTCAGGTTTTCCGGCATCAGCAGCAGCATCTTGTAGCCGCGCAGCGCCGCCGCCATGGCCAGCGCAATGCCGGTATTGCCGCTGGTGGCTTCGATCAGAGTATCGCCGGGCTTGATGTCGCCCCGTTCCTCGGCGCGCCTGAGCATGGACATGGCGGCACGGTCCTTGACGGAACCGGCCGGATTATTGCCTTCGAGTTTGCCCAGAATAATATTGTTGCGCGCCTGTGCATCGGCACCGGGCAAGTTAACCAGTTGAACCAGCGGGGTGTTGCCTATCGTATCTGCGAGGGTTTTGTAAGCCATCTTGTTCTTTATTCGTGCCGAGCTAAAACCCCATTTTAATCCCATACGCGCCTGCCCTGCTTGAAACCGCGCCGTCTGGCAGAGAAACTGGCAGGATACCCGGCTGCTAGCAGGTTTTCCGAATTGCAAGGGCCATCCTTATACGAAAACCTTAGGTCAAACTGCAACAGACGTGGCTTTTATGCTGGCAGCAGCACGCAAGTTCGCACACCTGCTGCGCCGCTTCCGCTAGACTGGCAGCACCACCCACCCCACTTTCTGAGCAGGACTGCTATGCCCGACAAAAGCCCGGAAATGCTGCCTGAGCTTACTGCCGATGACCCTGTTTCAGGTCCCGGCATCGACCTCGACACCCGCCGTCACCAGATCTTCCCCACGCTGAGCGCAACCGACGTCAAACACATGCTGCGCTTTGGCACGGCGCGCAAGTATGCCGATGGCGAGTGGATCTTCCGTGCAGGCCAGACCAGTTTCGGGCTGGTGCTGGTGCTGCAGGGCCAGATCGAAGTAAGCCGCTACGATGGACTGGGCAATACCGCCCACATCACCTTCCATCAGCCCGGCCAGTTCGGCGGCGAAGTGGCGCAACTATCGGGCCGCCCCTCGCTGGCCAACGGCCGCGCCGTGGGCGAGACGGAAGTGCTGCTGATCCAGCCGGAGTCTCTGCGTGCCCTGCTGATCGCCCACGCCGATCTGGGCGAACGCATCGTGCGCGCCCTGATCCTGCGCCGCGTCGGCCTGCTCTCGCTCAATTCCGGCGGCCCCGTACTGGTGGCGCCGCGCGGTCATGGCCGCCTGCACACCTTGCAGAGCTTCCTGACTGCCAACGGCCATCCGCATGAAGTGCTCGACCCCGAGCACAGCGCGCAGGCTGCTGCCCTGCTGGCACACTACCAGCCCAGGCCGGAAGAACTGCCGCTGGTGGTCTGCCCCGATGGCGTGGTCAAGCGCAACCCTACGGTGGTCGACATCGGCCGCTGTCTGGGCATGCTGCCGCAGCTCGATAGCAGCAAGGTGTGGGATGTGATCATCGTCGGCGCCGGTCCTGCCGGGCTGGCGGCAGCCGTGTATGCCGCTTCGGAAGGACTCTCCGTGCTGGTGCTGGAAACCCGCGCTTCGGGCGGGCAGGCGGCAGCCAGCGCCCGCATCGAGAACTTCCTCGGCTTCCCTACCGGTATTACGGGGCGGGCGCTGGCTGGCCGCGCCTATGTGCAGACCCAGAAATTCGGCGTCGAAGTGGCGATTCCGGCGCCCGCTGGACGGCTGCTGTGCGATACCTATCCGCTGCAGGTAGAAATGTGCGGCAGCCTGCAGCGGCTGCAGGCGCGCACGGTGGTGCTGTCCTGCGGCGCGCGCTACCGCCGCCCTTCGCTGGCCAATCTGCGCCAGTTCGAAGGCAAGGGGGTGTACTACTGGGCTTCGCCCATCGAAGGAAAACTCTGCAAGAACGAGCAGATCATCCTCGTCGGCGGCGGCAATTCGGCCGGACAGGCCGCGGTATTCCTGTCCACCCAGGCCAAACATGTGCACATGCTGATCCGCAAAGACAGTCTGGCTTCCACCATGTCCAGCTATCTGATCGAGCGCATCGCGGCGACACCGAATATCACGCTGCACACGCAGAGCGAAATCGTGGCGCTGGAAGGCGACGACGATGGCTTGCGGCAGGTACGGGTACGCCACGCGCCCAGCGCGCAGGAGACAGACTACCCGGTGTGCCGGGTATTCCTGTTTATCGGCGCCGATCCCAATACCGGCTGGCTGCACGACTGCGGTGTGGATGTGGACCAGCATGGCTTTATCCGCACCGGCTTCGATGTGACCAAGGCCCAGTGCCGCGCCAACTTCAGCAACGGCGTGTATCCGCCCGACCTGCCCGCACGGGCCGCGCTGGAAACCAGTGTGCCCGGCGTGTTTGCCATTGGCGACGTGCGTGCCGGCTCCACCAAACGGGTGGCAGCGGCAGTGGGCGAAGGTGCCGCCGTGGTGGCGCAGATCCATGCCTTCCTTGCCAGCTTGCCGCTGACTAAAACCTAGCTGGCCACTGCGCCGCCTCTGCGCGGGCGGCTAGACTGCTGGTGCGATGCGCGCCGCCAGTATGCGCCGCAGCTGGGCAGCCTGATAGGCCGCAAATGCATCGTTGAACAGGCAGCGGATCAGCGGATCGTCCACCACATCAGCCTCGGGCGGGGCGCCGTTGATGCGCACATACATCGACGTCAGCGATTCGCCCAGCGCCAGTCCGGCATACAGCTTGGCCAGCGGTATCTCGGTCTGCCATGGCGGCGTGACGATGCTGTCATCGAGTTCGATCTCGTCGCCATGGATGCGGTAGCGGAACTGCTGCGCCCTGCCCGCGTGATCGTACACGCTTAATTGCCAGCCGCAGGCGGCGGCAAAATAGCTATCCTCGGGCAGCTCCATGGCGCGGTATTTATCCAGCAGGCCAGCGCGGCAGAAATCCAGTGCCAGCGCGCTCTGTTCCGGCGTGAGCGCAGCGAAATGACGGGCGATCTGCGCCGTTGGCGGCGGCGCCAGTTCGGGGCGATAGTCGAAATCCACATCCTGCTCGCCCACCGGTATCACCCAGGGCAAAGGCGCAACGGCAGCCAGCCCCTGCGCGCTCAGTTCGAATCCGACCGAAGGATTCATGCGTACTACCTGCGTCTGCGGCAGCCAGTCGGCCAGCGCAGCAGCAAACTGGCGATAAGTCACGGGGAACATCGCATGGTTGTACCACGACCACGGCTCCTGCACGAACTGGCAGGAACTGGGCACCACATAGCGCGGCGCCAGTGCCTGCAACTGCTGCGGCCATTCCTCCGGCAGCGGCGACACATCTGCGCTCATGCGGCTGGCGCGGTCAGGCGCGATCACATCGACTTCGCGCATGGTCTGGAATGGCCACAGCACCATGTCCCACGGCGCGTAGGGCGCCAGCTGCTGCAGCGTCTCCGGGTCCATCCATGCATCGACCACATTGAGCACGTTCAGACCGGCGGCACGCACATGGAACATCGAATCCACATCGGCATCGAGCGCGCGGCGCGGTATGACTTCGAACGGCCCCAGTTGCACTGGCTGGTCCACCGCGAGCGCGTGCACATCGCTAAAACCCAGCTGGCGGATCAGCTCGAACAGTTCTTCGAAATGGCAGTACAGATAGATCGGCGTGGCGCGGTCGAGCAGGTCCAGACTGTCGAACGAACAGTGGTCGTCGTGGAAGTGGGAAATGAACACGGCGTCTACCGCCAGCGTGCGGATCTGCGCCAGATCGAAACGTACGGAGGGAAAAGCGTGGCAGTTATGGCTAAACGGGTTTTCGAATATGGGATCGAAAACGATGCGCCGGCCTGCGCACTCAAACACATAGCCGGCATGCAAAATGCGGGAAATCTTCAGCGTCATCCCGCCATGGTAACAAATCCGGGCGCAGAGCTGGCGCAATTAAGTAGCCATGTGCAGCCCTGTGCCCGGATTGCAGCCTAGCGCAGAGGAACCGGATAGCTGGCAGGGCTGACGTTGCCGTCCTTGTCCACTGCCTGCACGCCGAAGTAGTAATTATCCTTGGATAGCGCCAGGGTGGCTTCCGTCACCTTGCCAACAAAGCGGCTGCCCTGCCAGTCGGCTGCGCCGGTTTCGCGCCAGACCACACGGTAGCCGGCCAGATCGGGTTCGGCATTGGCCTGCCATACCAGCTCGGTATCGTTCTGCAGCTTGGCAGTGCGCACCTGCACTTTGGCCGGCGCAGCGGGCGCCAGCGACAGCGTGGCCAGCGCCGCAGCGTTGACGCGGGCAACTTGGGCGATATAGGCGTAGTCGTTGTACTGCGGCAGATCGCCGATCAGCACACCGTTCTCGGTGCGGATATTCTGGTGCTGGTGGTTGAAGTCTTCGGCCGGTTCGGTGAAGCGCAAGGCCGCATAGCCGCGTTCGAGGAAAGGCATGTGATCGCCGCCGCGCAGATAGCGGTCGCGTCGCTGGATCACATTGACTTTGAAACCAGGCACATAGCGCTCGCCCGATTCCTTGACCGAGCGGGCCAGCTGGCGCGACAGCGAATCGTTCTCGCCGCCCGTCTGTATCAGGGTACGCACCACGTCGCTGTTTTCCTTCTGCACCGGCAAGCCTTCGGCAAACAGGCGCACCTGCTGGTTATCGATCTTGCCGTGCTCGTCGTGCGAGCTGCCGATGATATCGTTGGTGAACATGCCGGCGATGTTCAGGTTCTTCTGCCTGGCCTGTTCGGCCCAGTGGGCCGCGCCCAGCAAGCCCTGCTCTTCCGCTGCCACGGTCATAAACACCAGCGTCGCATCGAACTGGTAGCGCGCCATCACACAGGCCATTTCCATCACGGCAGCCGTACCGGAAGCGTCATCGTTGGCGCCCGGCGCATCGCCGCTGGCATCCATCACATCGGTATTGCGCGAGTCGTAATGGCCGCTCACCACGTACATGCGCTCGCGCGAGGCATCCTGCGTGCCGGGCAGCGTGGCGACCACGTTGACGATTTCCGTGGGATGGCTGATGCGTGCCGACACCGGCGCAATATGGCTATCGAACGCCACCTGCAACTTGCCGCCCGCTGCAGCGCCGCAGCGTTCCAGTTCCCCTTTGATCCAGCGCCGTGCCGCGCCTATGCCTTCCGTTTCCGAGACGGTGTCGGACATGGTGTGGCGGGTGCGGAAGCTGACCAGCTTGCGCACATAGGCTTCGATGCGCTGCGGCGAAATCTGTTTGACGATCTGGTCGATCTGGGCCTGATGGCGGCGCGTATCGGGGCCATCGTCAGCGGGTGCCGCCTGTGCAGCGTAGCTATTCAGGGCAGCCAGCACGGCCAGGCTCAGGGTCAGCGGTTTCAAATGCATCAACAGTCTCCGGATAAGATATTGCGCTATCTTCTCACGCCGGAAATGCGAATTTTCGCCCAGAAACAATTCTCAAACAAAAACCCGCAGCCTTGCGCTGCGGGCAACAATCAAGCCATGGCTACAGCCAGCGCCTTATTGGCCGCTGGACGGGGCATGCCCAGCTTTATCAGCCTTGGTGGCCTTGCTGGTCTTGCTGGCCGGGCTAGCCACTGCGGGCGCCCCTTCCATAGCTTTGCCGTTCACCACCAGACCGGCCGCCGACAGTTTGGCCGCATTCTTGCCGCCTATGCCTTTAACGCGCTGTTCCAGATCGGCCCAGTCCTTGAACTCGCCCTTCTTGCGCTCGTCCAGTATGGCCTTGGTCTTGGCCGGTCCTATGCCTTTGATGCCATCGAGCGCCGCCGCATCGGCCTTGTTGACATCTACCTGGGCGAACGCAAAGCTCATGCTGGCCACCAGTGTGGCCACTGCCAGTATCAGTTTCCGCATCATGACTGTCTCCGTTAGGTTGCAAGGGCGACCATCGCACCTTGAAGCTCCATAACGACAGGGCGCCAGCACGGTTGACGTGCTGGCGCCCTGAAATACTGCAGCAACTGAGCTAGATCAAGCGGGGAACAGCTCCTCGCGCGTGACGGTGGCCGTGCCTAGCTTGCCGACCACGATGCCGCCGGCGCGGTTGGCCGTCTGCACGGCTTCCTGCCAGCTGGCGCCTGCGCCCAGCATGGCGGCCATGGTGGCGATCACGGTGTCGCCAGCCCCCGACACATCGAACACTTCGCGTGCCTGCGCCGGCATGTGGAACTGCTCGCCTTCGGTGTACAGCGTCATGCCCTCTTCCGATCGGGTCAGCAACAGCGCATCGAGTTTCAGGTCGGTGCGCAGTTGCTGCGCTTTGGCCGTCAGCTCTTCTTCGCTGCGCCAGTCGCCCACGATGCGGCGCATTTCCGATTTATTCGGCGTCAGCACGGTGGCGCCCGTGTAGCGGGTGAAGTCGTCGCCCTTCGGATCAACCATCACCACCTTGCCCGCCGCGCGGGCCGAGGTGACCATGTCGGCCACGTTGACCAGACTGCCTTTGGCGTAGTCGGACAGCACGATCACGTCGTAGTCATTGAGCAGCGCCTTGAATTGCATCAGCTTATCGCGCAGCACGGTATCGGTGGGCGCTTCTTCGAAGTCGATGCGCAGCATCTGCTGCTGGCGGCCAATCACGCGCAGCTTGATGATGGTGGAAATGGCCGCGTCGCGTTTCAGATAGCTGTGGATGCCACCGCCTTCCAGCAGCTGGGCCACTTCGTCGCCTGCCTCGTCGGCACCGACCACGCCCAGCAGACCCGCATGGGCTCCCAGCGCCGCCGCATTGCGCGCCACGTTGGCCGCGCCGCCCAGACGCGCTTCGCGCTTCTCGATGCGCACGATAGGCACCGGCGCTTCCGGCGAAATCCGGCTCACGTCACCGAACCAGTAACGGTCCAGCATCACATCGCCCACTACCAGCACGCGCACCTTGTCCAGTGCCGGTGCCACAGTCACACTCGTCGTCACGGCAGCCTCGTTATGCGCGGGTCAGGATGGAACGGCCGATGCCGTGGTACTCGAAGCCTGCTTCGGCCATGACTTCCGGCTCGAACAGATTGCGGCCGTCAAAGATGGTGGCCTGCTTGAGCGCGCCCTTGATACGGTCAAAGTCCGGGCTGCGGAAGGCCTTCCATTCCGTCACGATCACCAGTGCTTCGGCATCGGTCAGGGTATCCATCGGGCTGCTGGCGAAGCGGATGCGGGCCAGTTCCTCGGCACTCAGGTCGAGCGCCAGCACGCGCCTGGCTTCCGTCATGGCGACCGGATCGTACACGGCAATGGTGGCGCCGGCATCGATCAGCTGGCGGATCAGCACGCGGGCCGGTGCTTCGCGCATATCGTCGGTATTCGGTTTGAAAGCCAGACCCCAGATAGCAAAGTGCTTTCCGCTCAGATCGGCGCCGAAACGCTTCACCACTTTCTGGCCCAGCACCAGCTTCTGCTTGTCGTTCACCGCTTCCACCGCGCGCAGGATCAGCAGATCCTGATCGTACTGGCGTGCCGTGCGTTCCAGCGCTTGCACGTCTTTCGGGAAGCAGGAGCCGCCATAGCCGGCACCGGCGTACAGGAAGCTGTGGCCGATGCGCGGATCGGAACCGATGCCGTGACGTACGGCTTCGATATCGGCACCCACCTGATCGGCCAGATTAGCCAGCTCGTTCATGAACGAGATACGGGTGGCCAGCATGGCATTCGCAGCGTATTTGGTGAACTCGGCCGAACGCACATCCATCCAGAAAGTACGTTCATGGTTACGATTGAACGGGGTGTACAGCTTCTTCATCAGGCCGTGGGCCTTCTCGCCTTCCGGCGTGCTGTCGTAGCCGATCACGATACGGTCCGGACGCATGAAGTCTTCGACTGCGGCACCTTCCTTGAGGAATTCCGGATTCGACACCACGGAGAATTTCGCCTGCTCGCCACGCGCCGTCAGTTCGGCCTGCACCGCCGCCTTGACGCGGTCCGCCGTCCCTACCGGCACGGTCGACTTGTCGACGACGACCTTGAATTCCGTCATGTACTTGCCGATGTTGCGCGCTGCGGCCAGCACGTATTGCAGGTCAGCCGAACCGTCTTCATCCGGTGGCGTACCGACGGCGATGAACTGCAGCGTGCCGTGCGCTACCGAGGCGGCAACGTCGGTAGAAAAGTGCAGGCGGCCAGCGGCACGGTTGCGCGCGACCACTTCTTCCAGCCCCGGCTCGTGGATGGGAATGCCGCCGTGGTTGAGCAGATCGATCTTCTTCTGATCCACGTCCAGACAGAACACGTCGTTGCCCAGCTCCGCCAGACAGGCGCCCGTTACCAGACCCACATAACCCGTGCCGATAATCGTAATTTTCATGGTGTTACTCTTCTTAATTCATGACGTTGAGTTCTTCGGTGCGGCGCGGCGGGTAAGTCTCCCAGCGGCTGCATCCCGGGCACTGCCAGTAGAACTGGCGTGCTTTGAAACCGCAGTGGCTGCACTGATAGCGCGCCAGTTTCTGCGTATAACCGTGGACCAGATTTTTGACCATGGACAGTTCCGATACGATCGTCACCGGCGCATCCATCAGCCGCGCTTCCAGCAGCTTGTCCAGCCCCAGCAGGGTCGGCGTGCGGCGCAGTTCATCCACCACCAGCTGCTTGGCCGCTGCCACGCCATCAAGCTCCAGCACGGCCTTGTAGACCACTTCGATCAGATCGATGGAGGAAGCCTGTTCCAGATACGATTTGAGCAGATTCACGCCTTCCTGCGCGCGTCCCACTTTGCTATAGCCATCCATCATGCGCTGGGCCACCAGCGCCGTGTGCGGCACGCTGATCTGCTCGACGCGGCGCCAGGTCAGCAGCGCAGCTTCCACCTCGCCCTGCGCCAGCTGGGCGTCGCCGATCAGCATGGTGGCGCGCACGTTGACGCGGTCGGCCTGCAGCGATTTTTCCAGCAGCACCAGCGCATCCTGCGGGTGCAGGTGCACCAGCGCGTCCTGCGCCAGCTCGCAATAGAACTGGGCGATTTCCTTCTGGCGCGAACCGGCACCCGCCTCCTGCAGCGCCAGTGCCGCTTCGATGGCACGCTGCCACTCCTTCTCGCGCTGGAAGATCTCCAGCAGCGCTTTGCGCGCCTGCACGGCATACTGGCCTTGCAGCATGGCGTTAAAGGTTTCTTCGGCACGGTCGAGCAGACCGGCCTTCAGGTAGTCCATGCCCAGTTCGTACTGCGCGTGTTCCTTCTGCTCCACCGGCAGATCAGGACGGGCCAGCAGATTCTGGTGCACGCGGATGGCGCGCTCCGTCTCGCCGCGGCGGCGGAACAGATTACCGAGCGCGAAGTGCATATCGGCCGATTCCGGGTCCATGCGCACGATGTCGATAAACGCATCGATGGCTTTATCGGGCTGCTCGTTGAGCAGGAAATTGAGGCCTTTGAAATAGCCGCGCGGCAGCGTGCGCGATTCCGATACCAGTTGACGGATGTCGACGCGTGCGGCGATCCAGCCCATTCCGAAAAAGACGGGGATACCCAGTAACCACCAGAGTTCTAATTCCATGCTGTTGTATTTATTGTGGTGTGACGCTATCCGGCTGCGGCTGGGCTTGCGCCTGCAGCGCCGAGCTTTGCAGCGTCGTGATCGTGGTTTTGTGTTTATTGGTTTCGCGGCGGTGGCGGAATACCGTCGGCGTCAGCGCCAGCACGCCGAGGAAGGCGCCTGCCACGAAGAAGCCGAGCAGCATCAGCACCAGCGGGCCGTGCAGATCATAGTGCAGGAATAGGTGCAGATCGACCTCCTGCGTATTCTTCAGCGCGAAGCCGAAAAACAGGACAAAAAGAACACAACCTATCAGGGTGGATATAAATTTCATCAGCCTGCTTCCTGTTCATCAATTCCAAGAGCGCAAGTATGCACTAGAAACGCCTAGACGCAAAAATTTACGCCGTTTTCGCCATGGCGACACGGCCACGGACATAAAAAAAGCGGCATCCGCAGACGCCGCTTTTCTCTTCTAACCTTCAGACGCTCAGTCCTCGATGATCGGTTGCCCGACCATGGCATCCACCCGTTCGCGCAATTGCTTGCCCGGTTTAAAGTGCGGCACCCGTTTTTCCGGCACCATCACTTTATCACCCGATTTCGGATTACGTCCGATACGCGGGGGGCGGCTATTGAGGGCAAAGCTGCCAAAACCACGGATCTCGATGCGCTGACCACTCGCCAAAGCGTTGGTCATGGCATCGAGGATGGTCTTGACCGCATATTCCGCATCTTTCGCCACCAGCTGAGAGTAACGCTCAGCCAGACGGTTGATCAACTCGGACTTGGTCATCGACTAGTCTTAGTTCTTGTTATCGAACTTGGCTTTCAGCAGAGCGCCCAGGCTGGTGGTGCCCGAAGCAGCGTTGCTGTCGGTTGCCATTTTCTGCATGGCTTCTGCGGTTTCAGCGCTATCTTTCGCTTTGATCGACAGCTGGATGCTGCGAGCTTTGCGATCGATGTTGATAACCAGAGCTTCAACGGTGTCGCCCACTTTCAGGTGGGTGCCAGCGTCTTCCACGCGGTCACGCGAGATTTCCGAAGCGCGCAGGTAGCCTTCAACTTCTTCCGACAGAGCGATCACGGCGCCTTTAGGCTCAACCGATTTCACGGTACCCGAAACCAGGGCACCTTTGTCGTTCATGGCTGCGAAGTTGTTGAATGGGTCGCCTTCCAGTTGCTTAACGCCCAGGGAAACGCGCTCACGCTCAACGTCGATGGCCAGAACGATGGCTTCCAGTTCGTCACCTTTCTTGAAGCGACGTACGGCTTCTTCGCCGGTTTCGGTCCACGACAGGTCGGACAGGTGTACCAGACCGTCGATGTTGCCAGCCAGGCCGATGAACACGCCGAAGTCGGTGATCGATTTGATCGCGCCTTTGACTTTATCGCCCTTCTTGTGGGTAACACCGAAGTCGTCCCATGGGTTGGCTTTGCACTGTTTCATGCCCAGCGAGATACGGCGACGCTCTTCGTCGATCTCCAGAACCATCACTTCTACTTCGTCGCCCAGTTGGACAACTTTGTTAGGAGCAACGTTCTTGTTGGTCCAGTCCATTTCGGAAACGTGTACCAGGCCTTCGATGCCTTGTTCCACTTCCACGAATGCGCCGTAGTCGGTCAGGTTGGTGACTTTACCGAACAGACGGGTGCCTTGTGGGTAGCGACGCGACAGACCGGTCCATGGGTCATCGCCCAGTTGCTTCACGCCCAGCGAAACACGGTTCTTCTCTTGATCGTATTTCAGGACTTTAGCGGTGATTTCCTGGCCCACGGTCAGCACTTCCGATGGGTGACGTACACGACGCCATGCCAGGTCGGTGATGTGCAGCAGGCCGTCGATGCCGCCCAGATCCACGAACGCGCCGTAGTCGGTGATGTTTTTCACAACGCCGGTCACCACGGTGCCTTCTTTCAGGGTTTCCATCAGTTTCTGACGCTCTTCGCCCATCGAAGCTTCGATGACGGCGCGACGCGACAGAACCACGTTGTTACGCTTGCGATCCAGTTTGATCACTTTGAATTCGAGGGTTTTGCCTTCGAATGGGGTGGTGTCTTTTACTGGACGGGTGTCTACCAGCGAGCCTGGCAGGAAGGCGCGGATGCCGTTGGTCAGAACGGTCAGACCGCCCTTGACTTTGCCATTGACGGTACCGACAACGATCTCGCCCGATTCCATGGCTTTTTCCAGTGCCAGCCACGAAGCCAGACGCTTGGCTTTGTCGCGCGACAGGATGGTATCGCCGAAACCGTTTTCCAGCGATTCGATGGCCACGGAAACGAAGTCGCCTACTTTGACTTCCAGTTCGCCTTGGTCATTTTTGAATTCTTCAACAGGGATGAATGCTTCCGATTTCAGGCCGGCGTTGACGATCACGAAGTTGTGATCCAGACGAACGACTTCAGCCGAGATCACTTCGCCCGAACGCATGTCTTGACGCGACAGGGACTCTTCGAAGAGGGCTGCAAAACTTTCCATATTAGACATTATGACTTCCAGGTTACCAACAAGGCTCGCGAAATGCGACTTCAGTTGGGTTAGGGTTGATAAAAGTACTGCTACTTGCTACTACACTTACTAACTCGTTACGGTACTGCGTGTTCTGTTCTGCTGTGAGCTGTTCCGCTGTGAGCGCTTACTTGCCCGCTCCGGCTGCTATTTGCTGGCTGCGGCATACCACGCCAGCACCTGCGCCACGGCCTGCTCGGCGTTAATTTCCGAGGTATCGAGCACCAGCGCGCCCTCGGGCGGCACCAGCGGCGCTACGGTCCGATTGGTGTCGCGCTCGTCGCGCGCCTGCAAATCCTTCAGCAGATCATCCATATTAGCAGAAATTCCCTTAGCTATCAATTGCTTATACCGGCGTTCCGCGCGCGCCGCCACACTGGCCGTCAAAAACACCTTGAGCACGGCGTGCGGGAAGATCACCGAGCCCATGTCGCGGCCGTCGGCGACGAGGCCGGGCGCCTTGCGGAAGCCCAGCTGCAGACCCAGCAGCGCATGCCGCACCGCGTGGAAAGTTGCAATTTTGGAAGCAGCATTCCCCACGGCTTCGGCACGGATCGCCTCGGTGACGTTTTCATGCGACAGAATGATGTCGCCGCCCTGAAAACTGCACTGCAGGTGCTCGGCCAGCTTGGCCAGCGCATGCTCGTCAGCCAGATCGGTGTCGCGGCGCAAGGCCGACAGCGCCGTCAGGCGGTACAGCGCACCCGAGTCGAGATAGTGGAAACCGAGTTGATCTGCCACACGATGGGCCACCGTGCCCTTGCCGGACGCGGTAGGACCATCGATGGTGATCACAGGAATGATGGATGTTGGCATATTTTCTATTTTGCAATCGAGGCAAAAGCAGCGAAGTATTCAGGGAAAGTCTTGGCGACACACTTAGGATCATTGATCCGCATCACACTGCCCTTGCGGGCGGCGCCGTCCAGCGATACCAGCGAGAAACACATGGCCATGCGGTGATCGTCGTAAGTATCTATGGTAGCAGGTGCGATCACAGCCGGTGGCGTAACACGGATGTAGTCCGGCCCCTCTTCCACGATGGCGCCCACCTTGCGCAGTTCGGTGGCCATGGCGGCAATACGGTCGGTTTCCTTGACGCGCCAGCTGGCGATATTGCGCAGCGTGCTGGTGCCGTCTGCGTACAGGGCCGCCACGGCGATGGTCATGGCCGCATCAGGGATGTGGTTGAAGTCCGCATCGATGGCTTTCAGCACGCCGTTCGAGCGCGCTTCGATCCAGTTGTCGCCCATGGTGATGGTGGCGCCCATCTGCTCCAGCGCGCCGACAAAGCGCACATCGCCCTGTATGCTGTCCTTGCCCACACCCTCTACCCGTACCGGGCCACCGGCGATAGCACCTGCGGCGAGGAAGTAGGAGGCCGAGGAAGCGTCGCCTTCCACGTGGATCACGCCGGGCGACTGGTAAACCTGCCCCGGCTGCACGGTAAACGAAGCCCAGCCATCCTGCTCCACCTGCACGCCGAAGCGGCGGATCAGGTTCAGGGTGATTTCGATATACGGCTTGGAAATCAGTTCGCCTTCCACCTCGATGGTGATGGCGTGCTCGCGCGCCATCAGCGGCGCCACCATCAGCAGCGCGGTCAGGAACTGGCTGGACACATTGCCGCGCACCGACAGACGCCGCGCATGGATCTTGCCCTGCTTGATGTGCAGCGGCGGAAAGCCCGGATTGCCCGTGTATTCGACATTGGTGCCGGCGGCATTGAGCGCATCGACCAGATCGCCGATCGGACGCTCGTGCATGCGCGGCACGCCGTGCAGCGTGTAGTCGCCGCCGATCACGGCCAGCGCTGCCGTCAGCGGACGGATAGCGGTACCAGCATTGCCCATGAAAAGGTCGGCCTGGGCATTCGGCAGTACCCCCGCCACGCCTTTGACGTGGTGGATGGTGCCGCTGGCGGTTTGCTCTTCGCGCCATTCCACGCCCAGCGAGCGCAGCGCGGCCAGCATCACGGCCGTATCGTCCGAGGCCAGCAGATCGACGATCTGCACATCGCCCTGCGACAGCGCGGCCAGCAGCAGCACGCGATTGGAAATGGATTTCGAGCCGGGCAGACGGACTGCGCCCTCGGCATGCGCTACCGTGGCCAGATCTATGTATTCGTGAGTCATGCTAGTTCCTGATGGGTTTATTCAGCTTGCTTATTCAGCTTGGTCTTGCGCGGGCGGCTGCTCGGCCGTCTCGATCGCGGTGATCCACTGGTGGCGGGCGCGCTGGGCATTGCTGTATATGCTCTCCAGTGCGGCGCCGTCGCCAGCGGCCAGACGGGCACGCAGGCCCGTTAATTGTGCCAGATATGCATCCAGCTCCGTCAACAATGCCGTCTGATTGGCCAAGCTAATGTCGCGCCACATTTCGGGCGACGATCCGGCGATCCTTGTGAAATCGCGGAAACCACTGGCCGCATACTGGAACAGTAAGTCTGCATGCGGCTTGTTGGCGATGTCGTCCACCAGCGCATAGGCCAGCAAATGCGGCAGATGGCTTACGGCGGCAAACACCTTGTCATGCTCCTCGGCGGACAGGCGGTGGATGATGGCGTGGCAGGCGCGCCATGCGTCTGCCACCTTGTCCACATCGGCCACGCTGTTTTCCGGCAGCGGGGTTAGAACGACTTTCTTGCCCACGTAGAGATCGGCAATGGCCGCATCGGGGCCATTGGTCTCGCGTCCGGCGATCGGGTGGCCCGGCACGAACTGGGCCAGTTTGGCGCCCAGCGCGCGCTGCGCCGCAGCCACCACATCCGACTTGGTACTGCCGGCGTCCGTCACCACGGTGCCCGCTTGCAGGTGCGGCGCCAGCGCCGTCAGGATCGCTTCCGTCTGCGCCACCGGCGCGGCCAGCAGCACCAGGTCGGCGCCTTGCAGCGCCTGCCCCATATCGCTGCCGACCACATCGATAATGCCCAGCTCCTGCGCCCGTGCCAGCGAGGCGCCAGAGCGCCCCATGCCGACCACCGAACCCACCATACCGGCCTGCTTCAGTGCCCGCGCAAACGAACCACCGATCAGCCCCACACCGAAGATGACGACTTTATTCAGCATTGATTCAGCTTTATCTTTCAAGCGGCTGGCCTCAACTCTATTTCGGCCAGCCTGTGTTTATTCGGCCAGTGCCTTGGTCAGCGCCGCGATCAGCACGGCGTTTTCCTGCGGCAGACCGATGGAAATACGCAGCCACTCCGGCAGGCCATAGTTACCGACCGGACGCACGATCACGCCCTGCTTGAGCAGCGCCAGATTCACCCGCGCACCGGCGCCGGCATCGCTGCCGACTTTCACCAGCACGAAGTTGCCATACGACGGCACATACTCCAGACCCAGCTGCTCGAAAGCGGCCACGAACTGCTGATAGCCAGCCGTGTTGTTGGCTGCGCTCTTCTGCAGGAATTCCTTGTCGTTCAGCGCAGCGATGGCCGCAGCCTGTGCCAGCGAGTTGACGTTGAACGGCTGGCGGATGCGGTTCATCAGGTCGGTCAGGGCTGGCTGGGCAATGGCAAAGCCCACGCGCAGACCGGCCAGACCGTAGGCCTTGGAGAAGGTACGCGACACCATCAGGTTAGGATATTTTTTCACCCACTCGGCCGATTCGAACTGGTTCTCGGCAGCGAGGAATTCGTTGTACGCTTCGTCCAGCACCACCACCACGTGGGCCGGCACTTTATCGAGGAAGGCCGTGATCTCGGCCGCCGGAATGAAGGTGCCGGTCGGGTTGTTAGGATTGGCGATGAATACCAGACGGGTGTCCGCTTCGATCGCGGCCAGCATGGCGGCCAGATCGTGGCCATGGTTCCTGGCCGGCACCACGATGTGGCGCGCGCCTATGCCCTGGGTAGCCAGCGCGTACACGGCGAACGAGAATTGCGAGTACACCACCGACTGGCCGCGCTCAACGAAAGCGTGGGCGGCGATTTCCAGAATGTCGTTGCTGCCGTTACCCAGCGTGATCCAGTCTGCCGGCACATCGTAGCGCTGCGAAAGCGCGGCTTTCAGGTCGAAGCCGGCCGCGTCGGGATAGCGTCCCAGTTCTGCCGCCGCAGCGTTCATGGCCTGCACAGCCGATGCGGGTACACCGAACGGGTTCTCGTTCGATGCCAGTTTTACGATAGCCTCTTCGTCGAGGCCGAATTCGCGTGCCACCTCGGCGATGGGCTTGCCCGCCTGGTAGGGGGCGATTGCGCGAACGTAGTCTGGGCCGTAATTGTTGGACATAGTCTCTCTCTGTTTTCTCGTTGAATACTCGATTAATTAAACGACGCCAGCACCGCCACCGCAACGGCAGCAGCACCGGCCAACTCGCCGCAGCAGGACCCGGCGGTGCCCTGCTGCCAGCAATTCTGTAGCGGCCTGATACGGAGCGATCAGGTCAGGCTGACGGGATAGGAACCCAGCACCTTGAAGAAGGCTGCGTTACTCTGCAAGGCCTCCAGCGCCTTGGCCACGGCTTCGTTCTGCACATGGCCTTCCACGTCGACGTAGAAATAATATTCCCAGCTGCCCGTGCGGGCCGGACGCGATTCGAAGCGCGTCATCGACACGCCGTACTGCGCCAGCGAACCCAGCAAACCATACATGGCACCGGCCTTGTGCGGCGCAGCCAGCGCCAGCGAAGTGCGGTCCTTGCCCGACGGGCCAGCCTGCAGATAGCCGATCACAGCAAAGCGTGTGCGGTTATGCGGGTCGTCCTGAATGTTGGCTTTGACGGTGCCGAGGCCATAGCGCACCCCGGCGCGCTCGCCGGCAATCGCGGCCAGCGTATGGTCGTCACGCGCCATGCGCGCCGCTTCCGCATTGGACGACACGGCGCGGCGTTCGATGTCAGGGTAATTATTGTTGAGCCAGATCTGGCACTGCGCCAGCGCTTGTGCGTGGGCGCAGATGGCTTTTACGCCTTCCATATTGCCCGTACCCGTCAGCAGGCTGTGGCGCACGGCGATGGAGACTTCGCCACTGATGGTCAGTGGCGTCTGCAGCAGCAGGTCCAGCGTGCGGCCTATCGCGCCTTCGGTGGAATTCTCTACCGGCACCACGCCGAATTCGGCGGTGCCCGCTTCCGTTGCGCGGAACACTTCGTCGATGGACGAGCAAGGCAGCACATCGACGGCCGTGCCGAACTGCTGGTACACCGCCTGTTCGCTGTAGGTACCGGCCGGGCCGAGGAAGGCGATGGTCACGCGTTTTTCCAGCGAACGGCAGGCCGACATGATTTCGCGCCAGATGGTCTGCAGTTCGGTATTGCCCATCGGGCCGGGATTGCGCTCGGCCACGCCGCGCAGTATCTGCGCTTCGCGCTCGGGGCGGAATACGGGGGCATTGGTTTCGGCCTTGACGTGGCCGACCTGCTGCGCCACGCGGGCGCGCTGGTTGAGCAGATCGAGTATCTGCGCGTCGATGCTATCGATCTGTTCCCGTAAAGGTTTCAGTTTGTCTGTCATGGATTATCGGCCAGCGAATTCGTTTAAGTAGTCTACGAGCGCTTGCACGCCCTCGATAGGCATCGCGTTATAGATCGATGCCCGCATACCACCGACGGACTTGTGGCCCTTCAGCTGCAACAGCCCGCGCGCTTTGGCGCCGGCCAGGAATGCTTCGTTCTTGCTCTCGTCCTTCAGGTAGAAAGGCACGTTCATGCGCGAACGGTAAGGTTTTTCAACCCGGGTCTGGTAGAAATCGTCCGCGTCGAGCGCCGCATACAGCAGCTCGGCCTTGGCGATGGCGCGCTGCTCCATGGCTGCCACACCGCCCTGCTGTTTCAGCCACTGGAACACCAGTCCGGCGATGTAGATGCCGTAGGTAGGCGGCGTGTTGTACATCGACTCATTATCGGCCACCAGCTTGAAGTCGAAGGCCGACGGGCAAACAGGCAGCGCCTTGCCCAGCAGGTCTTCGCGCACGATGACGATGGTGACACCGGCCGGGCCGATGTTTTTCTGCGCACCGGCGAAGATCAGGCCGAATTTCGCCACGTCGATAGGCCGCGACAGGATGTGCGAGGACATGTCGGCCACCAGCAGCACTTCGTCCGGCAGGCCGGCCAGACCGGCCGGCACGCCGTTGTCAAAGGCGAATTCGACACCATCGATAGTCTCGTTGGTGCACATGTGCAGGTAGGCGGCATCCGACGTCAGCTTCCATTCGGCCAGGGGCGGCACGCCCGTCTTGCCGCTGGCAGCAATGTTGACGCTGGCGTACTTGCCCGCTTCCTTGATGGACTTGCCCGACCACGAACCCGTATGAATGAAATCGATCGTTGCTGGCTGCGGCTTGTGGCCTACCAGATTCAACGGAATCAGGGCGTTCTGCGACAGACCGCCGCCCTGCATGAACAGAATTTTGTAATTGTCCGGTACTGCCAGCAGCTCGCGCAGATCGCGCTCGGCTGCCTTATAAATCGAAATGAATTCCGGGCCGCGGTGGCTCATCTCCATCACCGACATTCCGCTGCCATGCCAGTCCAGCATTTCGGCAGCAGCCCGGGTCAGCACTTCCTTCGGCAGTACGGCGGGACCGGCGGAAAAGTTATAGATGTGAGTCACGTTGCGATCCTTATTGAGGTTTTTTGTTTTCCTGCATTTTCTGCATCAATGGGCCGATGCGGCGCGCTACCACCTGCTGGCCGATCTGCATACCTTCCGACATCAGCTTGGGCATCGAGGCCAGCATCTTGGCACCCACCGGCGTGCGGTAGAAGGCAATGATCTGCTTGAGTTCATCAGCCGTGTAGGTGCGCGCATACAGCGGCACGGTTTCGGCCAGCACTTCGTCGACCAGCGTCGGGTCGCTCAGCATTTCCTGCACCGGTTTGATAGCCGCTGGCAGTTCCGCTTCCATCTTGATGATGGCGGCCTGCTTATCCTGCTCCGACGCTTTGGGATTGTTGCGGATGGCCGCCTCGGCGCCCGCGCGCATGGAGTTACCGATGTTCTGCGCCATCTGCTGCATCATGCCGTTCATCATGGTGCGGTAGTTCATCGCCTCGAACAGCTCGCGTGCTGCGGCAGTGGAGGCATCCGTGGCCTGGGCATAAACGCCGCCACTGGCCGTCAGAGCCAGTGCTGCCATCGCAGTTGCTACGGTCCTTGCTACGATCTTTTTCATATTCACTCCACAGTAAAAAAAAAGGGGCCAGCTTCATTGTCGCATTTATCCGCGCAATAAACCTGACCCCACTGCCAGCCGGAACAGCGTCCGGCTTATGGCGATGACTTACTCGGGCTGGGCGTCAGCCGGTTTGGCATCTGGCCCCGGTTCCAGTTCCACTTCGTCGATGTCGGTTTCCACCACGCGCTGCAGGCCGGACAGCTTGGTGCCGTCTTCCACCGCGATCAGCGTAACGCCTTGCGTGGCGCGGCCCATTTCACGGATTTCCGACACGCGGGTACGGATCAGCACACCGCCGGTAGTAATCAGCATGATTTCATCGCTGGAATCGACCAGCGTCGCTGCCACCACTTTACCGTTACGTTCCGAAGTCTGGATAGCGATCATGCCCTTGGTACCGCGGCCATGGCGGGTGTACTCGATAATCGGAGTACGTTTGCCGAAGCCGTTTTCCGTTGCCGTCAGCACCGACTGCTGCTCGTTCTCGGCCACCAGCAGCGCGATTACGCGCTGGCCTTCGTCCAGATTCATGCCGCGCACGCCACGGGCATTACGGCCCATAGGACGCACATCGTTTTCGTCGAAGCGCACGGCCTTGCCGGCGTCGGAGAACAGCATCACATCGTGCGCGCCATCGGTCAGCGCGGCGCCGATCAGGAAGTCGCCCTCATCCAGATCGACCGCGATGATGCCGGCCTTACGCGGATTGCTGAAGTCTTTCAGCGGGGTCTTCTTCACCGTGCCCAGGCTGGTCGACATGAACACGTAGTGATCTTCAGGGAAGGTGCGGTTGTCGCCCGACAGCGGCAGGATCACGGTGATCTTCTCATTATCGGCCAGCGGGAACATGTTCACGATAGGCTTGCCGCGCGAGTTGCGCGAGCCTTGCGGCACTTCCCACACCTTCAGCCAGTACATGCGGCCACGGTTGGAGAAGCACAGGATGTAATCGTGGGTGTTGGCGATGAACAGCTGATCGATCCAGTCTTCTTCCTTGGTGGCCATGGCCTGCTTGCCGCGTCCGCCGCGCTTCTGCGCACGGTATTCGGAAATCGGCTGGGCTTTCATATAGCCCGTGTGCGACAGGGTCACCACCATGTCCTGCGGAGTGATCAGATCTTCCGTGCCCAGATCGGTGGCGTTGTGCTCGATGCTGGAGCGGCGCGGATCTTTGGCACGGTCGCCGAATTCGTTCGACACGTGGTTCAGTTCATCGGTGATGATGGTGGTCACGCGGGCCGGGGTGGCCAGAATGTCCAGCAGGTCGGCGATTTCGGCCATCACGTCTTTGTACTCGTTGACGATCTTGTCCTGTTCCAGGCCGGTCAGGCGCTGCAGACGCATCTGCAGAATTTCCTGCGCCTGATCATCGGACAGACGGTACATGCCGTCGGCCTGAATGCCGTAATGCTTAGGCAGGTGCTCGGGACGGAAGGCTTCGATGCCGCCTATGGTGCTGCCTTCGCTGGTACGGGCCAGCATTTCGCGCACCAGCGAGGAATCCCACGAACGGTCCATCAGGGCCGCTTTGGCCACTGGCGGCGTAGGCGCGGCCTTGATCAGGGCGATGAATTCGTCGATGTTGGCCAGTGCTACGGCCAGACCTTCCAGTACGTGACCGCGTTCGCGCGCCTTGCGCAGCTCGAACACGGTACGGCGCGTCACCACTTCGCGGCGGTGCGACAGGAAGCACTGCAGCATCTCTTTCAGGTTGAGCAGGCGCGGCTGGCCATCGACCAGTGCCACCATGTTCATGCCGAAGGTATCCTGCAACTGGGTCTGCTTGTACAGATTGTTCAGCACCACTTCCGGCACTTCGCCCCGTTTCAGCTCGATCACCACGCGCATACCCGATTTATCGGATTCGTCGCGGATGTCGGAAATGCCTTCCAGCTTCTTGTCGCGCACGTTCTCGGCGATGCGCTCGAGCAGCGACTTCTTGTTCACCTGATACGGCAGTTCGTCGACGATGATGGCGGTGCGGCCACCATCCTTGCCGTATTCTTCGTAGTGGGTCTTGGCGCGCATCACCACGCGGCCACGGCCGGTACGGTAACCATCGCGCACGCCGGACACACCGTAGATAATGCCGCCGGTCGGGAAGTCCGGTGCCGGAATGAGCTCGATCAATTCGTCGATCGAGCAGTGCGGGTTGTTCAGCACATGCAACGCACCCGAAATCACTTCATGCAGGTTGTGCGGCGGGATGTTGGTGGCCATACCCACCGCGATACCGGACGAACCGTTGATCAGCAGGTTGGGAATACGGGTAGGCAATACCGTTGGTTCTTTTTCTTTGCCGTCGTAGTTGGGCTGGAAATCCACGGTTTCTTTGTCGATGTCGGCCAGCAGTTCGGCCGAGATCTTGTCCAGACGGCACTCGGTATAACGCATCGCCGCAGCGCCGTCGCCATCGACGGAACCGAAGTTACCCTGACCATCGACCAGCATGTAGCGCAGCGAGAAGTCCTGCGCCATCCGTACCAGCGTGTCATAAATCGAGGCATCGCCGTGCGGGTGGTATTTACCCATGGTGTCGCCCACCACACGGGCACACTTGACGTAGGCACGGTTCCACACGTAATTCGACTCATGCATCGAGAACAGCACCCGGCGGTGCACGGGCTTGAGGCCGTCGCGCACATCCGGCAAGGCGCGGCCCACAATCACGCTCATGGCGTAATCGAGGTAGCTCTTGCGCATCTCTTCTTCGAGGGAAATTGGGATTGTTTCTTTTGCGAATTGATCCATTGGCGGGTCGACTGATCTTTGACTGTGGTTTATTAAGCAATGTATGCCGCAGGTACTGCATCTCTTGCACCGCCCTCCGTAAGGATGGGCAAGCGTGCGATTTTACCATGGGCGCAAGGCGACCTGCGCAAATCCGGCGACCGGCGGCGCTGCAGGCCGTTGCGCAGGCAACAACAGGTTGTAACACCTTGTAATATTCATGACACATTGAGGAATTATTATCGACAATCACGTTGCAACTAAACAACATTTTGGTCGAAAGCGGCGCGCACTCGTGTTGGAGCCCGCAAACGTCGCCAAATCGATTGTGGCAGAATGAATAAGACCCTCATTGCATGTTTCACAATCGAGAAAGCCGAGCGACGCCCCTGCGTGGTAAAATTGGTCTTATGTATCACTACGTCGCGCAGTTTTCTGCGGATATCACCCCCGAAAGGAAGAAAAAGATGAAAAAACTGATTTCGATGCTGGCCATCTCGGCTGCATTCGCCGGTTCGGCATTGGCCCAGACCGCGCCGACCGCGCCACCGTACGCGCCTGTCACCCAGGACATCAAGGCCGCAACGCCTAAGAGCGCTTATGTGCAGGATGCCCGCGGCGTAATCGCCCGTGACCCGTTCGGTCTGTGCTGGCGCACCGGCTACTGGACCCCGGCTGATGCCGTGCCAGGTTGCGACGCTCCGATCTGCGTAGAGCCAGAGAAACTGGAAAACGGCAAGTGCGTAGCACCTCCGCCACCACCAGCACCAGCACCTGCTCCAGTAGCACCAGCGCCTGCTCCGGCACCAAAACCAGTGGCTCCAGTACCGACCGCTCAGAAAGTGAGCTTCGCTGCTGACGCCTTCTTCGATTTCGACAAATCGGTCCTGAAACCAGAAGGCAAAGCCAAGCTGGACGACCTGAGCTCGAAACTGGGCACCATCAACCTGGAAGTGATCATCGCTGTTGGTCACACTGACTCGGTCGGTACCGATGCCTACAACCAGAAACTGTCCGAGCGTCGTGCTAACGCCGTGAAAGCCTATCTGGTTTCGAAAGGCGTAGAAGCCAACCGCGTGTACACCGAAGGCAAAGGCGAGAAACAACCTGTAGCAGACAACAAAACTGCTGAAGGCCGCGCCAAAAACCGTCGCGTAGAAATCGAAGTAGTAGGCACCAGCAAGTAATTGCCCGCTGCATCACAGAAAACCCGCTTCGGCGGGTTTTTTTACGTCCGCTGATTTAGAATAGCAGGATTCGCTTTTGAGACAGAACACCATGAACGCCGATCCATTAGAACTGCAGAAATTTGCCGACCTGGCCCACCGCTGGTGGGACCCGACTTCCGAATTCCGTCCGCTGCACGAAATCAATCCGCTGCGTCTGGAGTGGATTAACGCGCGCGTGCCGCTGGCGGGCAAGAAAGTGATAGACATCGGTTGCGGCGGGGGCATCCTCAGTGAATCGATGGCGCGCAAGGGCGCCAATGTGACGGGCATCGACCTGGGCGAAAAAGCCCTGAAAGTGGCCGATCTGCACTCGCTGGAATCGGGCGTGGCCGTGCGCTACAAGCTGATTTCGGCGGAAGCCATGGCGGCTGAAGAAGCGGACCAGTACGATGTGGTGACCTGCATGGAAATGCTCGAGCACGTGCCCGATCCGGGCGCCATCGTGCGCGCTACGGCAGCGCTGGTGAAGCCGGGCGGCCATGTATTCTTCTCGACCCTGAACCGCAATCCGAAATCGTATCTGTTCGCCATTCTCGGTGCCGAATACGTGCTGCGCATGCTGCCCAAAGGCACGCACGACTACGAGAAGTTCATCACCCCATCCGAGCTGTCGCAATACATCCGCAGCGCCGGTCTGGACGTGCAGGGCTTCAAGGGCATGGGCTACAACCCGTTCACCAAGTTCTACTCGCTTAACAACGACACCAGCGTCAACTATCTGGTTGCTGCCACCCGTCCGCTGTAAGAAAGATCAAGTTCATGAGCCACCCTGCTGCACCGCGCGCCATCCTGTTCGATCTCGATGGCACGCTGGCCGATACGGCGCCCGATCTGGCCGCCGCCGTCAACCTGCTGCGCACCGAGCGCGGACTGGAGCCCACTGCCTACCATGTGCTGCGCCCTACTGCTTCGGCCGGCGCGCGCGGCATGATCGGTGCAGCTTTCGGCCTGACGCCGGAGGATGAAGGCTTTGCCGTGCTACGTGACGGTTTCTTCGCCAACTATCAGGCCGCCATGGCCGTCAACAGCGGACTGTTCGACGGCGTGCAGGAACTGCTCGATGGGATAGAAGCGGCGGGCTTACGCTGGGGGGTGGTGACCAATAAATCGCAGCGTTTTACCGATCCCCTGCTGCCGCAGATCGGACTGGGCCACGCTGGCTGCGCCATTTCGGGCGACACCACGGCACATGCCAAGCCGCATCCGGAACCCCTGTTCGAAGCAGCGCGCCGCCTCGGCGTGGCGCCCGAGCAGTGCTGGTATGTGGGCGACGATCTGCGCGATATTCAGGCGGGCAAGGCAGCCGGTATGCTGACCATCGCCGCTGGCTGGGGCTATGCGGGCGCGGAAGAGCCACTGAGCTGGCAGGCTGACTATCTGCACCTACAGCCGCAGCAGTTACTGGCGCTGCTGCACGATTGTTTGCGCAAGCAGGCCGAGCTGGCTGCTTGAGTATGACTGCCAGTTTCGACTGGCAGCACTTCTTGCCATGACCCGCGGCTGAGCATCTCTCTTTCGCTCGCCAGTGCGTCCATGCAGTTTGCAAAGCAGCATCACGATATCAGCTTATCGCCAAGCTTTTAGTTAGCACGATACGGCGTCTTTCACTACCGCCCCCCACCTGCAATGAGGAGCCCCTCCTCGCCGGTAACGCTGCGACAGTTTCCACAGACCATATCCGGCTTATGAAGCCACTCATACGCCCACCGCTCTAGCGCCCGCTACTTCACTACTAGCGAGAAAAAGTTTTCCCACAATCTGAGCGCCGCTGACCACCGCTCGGTTCACACTTCCCCGATTGCATAGGCAGTGACAAAATGCCTATTTTGAAAAAAACAATATGTTGTGCCTGATTTTTTCGGCCAACAGCCGCCGCTCAGCTGAACACCAGTATTTAATTTTTTAAAAATATATCTCAATTCCCGAAAGTCCTTGCGATTCCGCTCGGCAACATTCAGGACCTTAGGCGTTGCGACACCCATGACATAACGCTCCCCGCAAATCGCCCCTGCATAGATTGTTCTATATCAAGTGAGATATCGCATCCGCAAAGTCAGCAGGAGTTGACACATTAGAATTGCCACAAGAATAACAAAAATTAAGTATTCATAATTTCCCGCCGTATCAATCGTTAGACTGTCAGTTACACGAAATTGCAGGCATAGACCTCGATCTTAAAAGATTTTTTCATGTAATCAATGCACTATCGCGCAATATCTGCCGCTTTGTTTGCGCCGCATTTCTGACATTTCACATGTTAAGATTTTTATATCCAACTCTTGGTAAGCCTAGACTTGGATGCTATCGCAACCACATCGGTTGGTTGCGCCAAAACCTCAAGCGCCCAATCCCCCGCGCTCCCTGGCACACCCAAGGCCGTTTTTGCTATGTGTAATCATCGAAAAATTTCGATATCCACAGCAAATTTCATCTAGATATCTCGAACGACAATCAGTTTTAAAGGCTGTGAAAATGAAAAGTATGAAAATTGGTACTCGACTCTGGCTTGGTTTCAGTCTCGTCATATTGTTGCTGGTAACGATAGCTTCCATATCGTTCTACACCATGCAGCAGACTGAGGAGCGGATGGACAATATGCTGGAGGATCGTTATTACAAAATTAAAATTTTGTCCGAAATTCGATTCAATGTGGCTCTTATTCATCAACATCTTCGCGACGCGGTGTTACTGGGCGATGCCAGTAAAGTGCAGCAGGAGGTCGCGTCCGTGAATGCGCTCAACGCCAAAAATAAGGAATTGCTCGATACCTTAGACAACAAAATCAACCTGCAAAGCGTGCGCCTCATTTTTAACTCGATGATCGAAGCGCGTAGCAAAGAGATGGAATTCCGAAAAGAGTTATTGACACTCTTGAGTGCAGGGAAGCAGCAAGAAGCCATTGCACTTCTTAATGGCAATCTAAAAAATATGGAACACACCTACGACAGATTGCTGACCGAAATGCTCTCCCTTCAGGCGGGGAAAATGCAGGAGGAAGCAGCACTTTCCAAATCGGCATTCAGCAGTGCCGAGATTCAAATTCTATGCTTTGCTATTTTGGCGATAATCGTCAGCGTTGTGACCGCATCATTCATCATCCGAAACCTGATGCAGCAGCTTGGCGGCGAGCCCGAATATGCGGCCGGCATAGCCCGTAAGATTGCCGATGGCGATCTGGCCGTGGCAATTAATCTGCGCGCAAATGATCAGACTAGTTTGCTAAATGCCATGAAGGTGATGCGCGACAATCTAGCCACTATCGTCAATGACGTGCGTAGTGGCGCGGATATCGTCGTCACCGCATCGAGTCAGATTGCCAGCGGCAACCTGGATCTGTCGTCACGCACAGAAATGCAGGCTAGTTCGCTGGAGGAAACTGCCTCCTCGATGGAAGAAATGACCGCAACCGTCAAGCAGAATGCGGATAACGCGAGCCAGGCCAATCAACTGGCTATATCGGCTTCCGATGTCGCGCGCGAGGGTGGCGCAATCGTCTCGGAAGTCGTTGCAACCATGGATCTGATCAATGCGTCGTCCAAGAAAATCGTCGATATCATCAGCGTGATCGACGGTATTGCTTTCCAGACCAATATTTTGGCACTGAATGCTGCAGTTGAGGCCGCCCGGGCTGGTGAGCAGGGACGCGGATTTGCCGTGGTTGCCAGCGAAGTGAGAAATCTGGCACAACGATCTTCTGCTGCAGCGAAGGAAATCAAGGACTTGATCGGTAACTCTGTCGAACAGGCTGACGTCGGCACTGCTCTCGTTGCCAAAGCGGGAGCGACTATGCAAGCCATTGTCGAGAGTGTCAACAAGGTCACCGATATCATGGGCGAGATTACCATGGCCAGCCAGGAGCAGAACTCCGGAATCGAACAGATTAATCAGGCAGTCACTCAGATGGATGAAACAACCCAGCAAAATGCAGCGCTAGTGGAAGAGGCCGCCGCCGCCGCTGGATCTTTACAAGAGCAAGCCAGCAACCTGTCGAAAGTTGTCAGTGTCTTCAATCTCAGCGCTACGCCTACCGCTACCGTTGCGCCATTGTCTGCTGCGAGGCGCTCGAGGGCGGTAGTTATCACTACCCAGTCGCGCGGCGCCCTAGCGTCACACCGCTAGGAAGCAGCGTGTGTTTAGGCTGGGGCCAGCCATCCGGCGCAATGGCTGCGCCGGAACTCGTCAACACGGCTGACGCGATTGTCGGCGCTGCGAACTAGCACATAACGCAAGCAAGCTTCCGGCTCGACACCGCTCAGCTTGGACATCCCGCTCAGCAAATAGCTAGCGCACACGCAAAATCGCCTGCGGCGATTTTCTAGTCGGGCGAATCGGAGAGGGTTGCGCTTGCAAGCGCAACCCGCCGCGCGGGCGGCGCGCATGCGCGCCGAATTCCCCGCACGGCCCCGCGTCCCGCGCGGTTCAATTCCCGCCAGTTAAAGCTTGCGGCCACAAAAAAAGCCTCGACGCATAGCGCCGAGGCTTTTTTTGGGGATTTAGTGGTGGAGCCGGCGGGAATCGAACCCGCGTCCGCAAGCACTCCACAGACAGTTCTACATACTTAGCACTATCATTTAATTTAACCTGTACGGCACGGATGTGCACGTTACATACAGGCGATTCACCTTAGATTTAGCGCTGCTTCAAGTGACCCGTTACAGCGCGATTCCCTGTAAATGACTCCATGACTTTTGACGGTCCGCCCCAGGGAAGAAGCGTTTAGGAGCTAACAGCCCTTAGGCTGCCAGTGCGTACGAGTTATCGTTTGCAGTTATTGATTTCTGGGTGTATTTACGAGGTAACCAGCCCTCGGTATGCCCTGTTCTGCTTTGCAACCCACGTCGAAACCAGGTCGGCCCCACAGAGTTTCACATTCTACTCCCTTTTCCTGCCGCCTGCACACCCGTCAAACGCCCGTCATATTTGAGCGCTATCATGGCCACAGTTCTCACATAGAACCACCCATTAGCACCGCACCAAGGTTGCTACTACCGGCGCCGGCGGTCGGGAAATATACCGGCACCAACACCCCTTCCCCTCTGGTTCCTGCCTCAGCGTGGCACAAGGCGCACAGCAGAACTACCTGTGCCGCCACGCTTGAGGCACAATAGCGGCATACCATGAAAGGAAAGTTCCATGATCTACGAAGTAGCCGAGCTGTACATCAAATCCGACGCCCACGAAGCCTTCCAGGCTGCAGTGAATCAGGCCATCCCGGTCTTCAAAGCCGCCAAAGGTTGCATTTCCATGCGCCTCGACCGCGACATCGAAGTGCCAGACACCTATCATCTGGTGGTAGGCTGGGAGACACTGGATAACCACATCGTCGATTTTCGTGGCAGCGAAGGCTTTGTAACGTGGCGCGGTCTGGTAGGCGGCTATTTTGCCCAGCCACCCAAAGTGGAACATTTCGATACCGTGGTCAACGGCTTCTAAGCCATCCGGACGTGCAATTCCTGCCAGGAGGCACCACATCATGACCCGTACCATCCACCGTAACTTTGCCGAAGTCACGGACGCCGAAAGCGCCCGCAGTGCCCTGCTGGCCAGCGGTTTTCCGCAGTCCTGCATCCAGCTGACCAAGCATAAACCGCTGCCTGCCAGCGTGCCTACCAGCACGGTGGGCAACATCCTCGATGCGCTGACGCCCGGTGGCGCCGCAGCCGCTGCCGCAGCGCGCCAGCGTAGCGGCGCCATGCTGACGCTCGATATCTACGACGAAGAAGAGCAGGACAAGGCGGACCGCATCATGGCCGGTTTCGGCGGCCGGCAAGCCTGATCAGTAGACCAGCGTACCGGCACTGTCCTCAGTGCCGGTGCCCGGTTCGGCATATAAGCGCCGCATCCACACGCCCGCCTCGGCCACCGGCAGCGGCTTGGCATAGAAGTATCCCTGGAACACGTGACAACCCGCGTCACGCGCGGTAATCGCCTGCTCCAGTGTTTCTATGCCTTCCGCCACTACTTCCAGATCAAGTGCCGCTGCCAGCTGGCAGATGGCGCGCACCACCGCCACCGCATCGGGTGCTGGCAGCGGTTCGATCAGGCCACGGTCGATTTTCACCGTGCCCAGTGGCAGCTGGCGCAGCATGCTCAGCGACGAGAAGCCCGTGCCGAAGTCGTCCATCGCCACCTTGACGCCCAGTTCCTCCAGCACCGTCAGTTGCTGACGCGTGTCCTGCAGATTATCCACGGCCGCGCTTTCGGTAATTTCCAGTGTCAGACTTTCGGCCGGAATGCCGGTGCTCTCCAGTAGCTTCTGCACGCGCTGCGGGAAGCCCGGATTGAGCAGCTGTACCGGCGAAACGTTCACGGCCACCGGCACGCAGGCGCCCAGTTCGCTGCGCCAGCTGGCGATCTGGCAGCAGGCCAGTTCCAGCAGGCTGGAACCGAGTTCGCCTATCAGCCCTGTACGTTCGGCCACGGCGATGAACTCCACCGGGCTGACTTGCCCCACCTCGGGACGGAACCAGCGCGCCAGCGCTTCGAAGCCCAGCAGCTTGCCGCTGGCCGCATCGATCTTGGGCTGGTATTCCAGGTAGAACTCGTGGTTGCGTATGCCCTTGCGCAGCGCCTGTTCGGTTGCCAGCGTATCGCGCGACATCTGCACGAAGCGCTGCTCGGCCATGGCCAGCGAAGTGCCCGGCGTACGTTTGGCCTGATACATGGCGGCGTTGGCCGCACGCAGCAAGGCGTCGGCGCTGTCGGCGTGGGTGGGGAAAACGGCCATGCCCATCGAGGCGTCGATAAAGTATTCGCCGCCCGGCACTTTCAGTGCCTGCATGCAGGCGGCGCGCAGGCGCTCGGCGATGGCCCGCACGTCGTCGCCGGAAGGATCGACGATGGCAAATTCGTCGCCACCCAGCCGCATCAGCTCCCCCGTTTTGCCCAGTGCCTGCGCCAGCGCGGCAGCAAAGGCCTTGAGCAGCTGGTCGCCGGTCAGATCGCCCTGGCTCTGGTTAAACAGTTTGAAGCGGTCGATATTCAGCACCACCAGCGTGCACTGCATGGAGCCGTCGTCCAGATAGCAGTACTCGCGCAGATGGCGCATCAGCACACTGCGATTGGGCAGGCCGGTCAGTTCGTCGTGGCTGGCCTGATGCAGCAGGGCGCGCGCGCTGGCATTGCGCTCGCTATCGTCGGTGATCAGGATCTGGGTGGCCTGCTGGCCGTCCCACTCCACCCGCCATGCTTCGAAGCGCAGTTCCAGCGTGCGCCCGCCGGCCACTTCGCAGCGGTCTTCCCAGTGCGCCACATCCTGCTGGCCCGTCTGCAGCAGCTGGTGCTGGCGCTGCAGGGTCTCTTCGCAGAATAATCCCGCTGGCAGTTCGCGCAGACTGGTGTAGGCGCCCTGCCCCAGCGGCACGCCATACAGGTTGCGCACGGCCGGATTGGCATACAGTATCCGCTGGCTGTCGGTCACCAGCACACCCTGCACCGTATGTTCCGTCATCTGCTGGAAGCGTACGGCCAGCCTTGCCGATTCGCGGATCGCGCCTTCCAGCGCGGCCAGCCCGAAGATCACGCCTATGGTGGTGCGGATCAGCGTCGCCCAGAATATATTGACGGCTATCCCCTGCTCGGCATACACGATCAGGAACAGCTGGTTCAGTCCCAGCAGGATCAGCAGCGGTCCGACCCAGCGTTCCAGCCCCTCCTGCCGCCACAGCCAGCGTATCACCAGCGCCCCCATCCCGCACAGCACCAGCATATACACGATGGGCCAGTAGAACAGCTTGCGTCCGGTCTCGGGCAGCATCAGCGTCAATATCGCCAGTGCCGCCAGGGTGATAGCAGACAGCGGCGACAGCTTGCGGCCGGCCAGCCGCAGCACGCCCGAAGCTAGGAACAGCATGCTGGGTATGGCACCGTGCAGCGCCAGCAGGGTCGGCAGCAGCGCCAGTTGCGGCGGCAGCACCAGATGCAGCAGGTAGCCCAGTGCCAGCAGGGCAGCACACAGCGTGGACAAGCCCATATCGCGCGCAAAAGTCTGGCTGCGGTGACGGCGCCAGATCAGCAGCAAGCAGGTGCCCATGATGCTGAACACTCCTGCATTGATCAGGTAAAGGTAATGGGTGGCGGTCATCTCAGCGAGGCATCTAATCTACGTATTTCAACTGGCGTGGTGCTGGAAAACCTGACGCAGATAAGCGAGGAAAGTCTCGTCCTTGCACAGGGTCTTGCCGGGCGAATCGGACAGCTTGGCCACCGACTGGCCATTGCAGGCCACCAGCTTCATCACGATGTTCAGCGGTTCCAGCCCCATATCATTTGTGAGATGGGTGCCGATGCCGAAGCCGGTCATGATGCGGTCGGCAAAATGGCCATACAGGTCGAAGGCTTTCTGCAGATTCAGGCCGTCGGAAAACACCAGCCGCTTGGTCTTGGCATCGATACGCAGGCGCGCATAGTGTGCCAGTGCCTTCTCGCCCCATACCACCGGATCGCCGGAATCGTGGCGCAGACCATCGAACAGCTTGGCGAAATACAGATCGAAATCATTGAGGAAGGCATCCATACCCACCACGTCGGTCAGGGCCACGCCGAGATCACCGCGATATTCCTGCACCCATGCTTCCAGCGAGGCTTTCTGGAAGTCGCGCAACCGCACGCCGAAAGCCTGGAACGACTGCATGTACTCATGCGCCATGGTGCCGATAGGGACCAGCCCGAAGCGCATGGCCTTATACACATTCGACGTGCCCTTGAAATACTCGGGCACCTGCTGCGCCAGACACTGCACCACTTCATCATGCCAGACGCCGGAATAGCGGCGGCGCGTGCCGAAATCGGAAAACTCGAAAGGATTGCGGCGCGCCGGCTGCTGGCCGAAGGCCTTGAGCGCCGCCACTTTGGCCTGCAGGCGGGCGCGCCCTTCGGCCAGCGCTGCGCTCTGGTCGAAACGGCGGAAATACAGCTCGTTGACGATGTACAGCACGTAGATTTCGAAGCCCATCACATGCACCTGCGGACCGCTGGCGCGTATGGTCAGGGTGTCGCCGTCGGTGCCCACGGTAATAAACCGGCGCTGGAAACGGAACACGGTGAGGAAGTCGACGAAATCGCTCTTGATGTAGCGCAGCGTGCGCAGATAGCGTAATTCCTCATCCGTAAAGCTCATGGCGCACAGCTGATCGAGCTCGCGCTCCAGCTCCGCGCGTAGTTCGCTCAGAGGATAGGCCGGCTGGTTGCGGCAGACGAATTCATACTCCGTGTGGGAGTTGGGGTGGCCATGCAGCAGCGCCTGCCACATGGTGAATTTATACAGGTCTGTTTCCAGCAGACTGCGGACTACCGGCGCCGTCATGCGTTGGCCACCAGTTCGGCCTGTGCCTGTTCCGCCGTCAGCAGGCGCACGCCGTGTGCCTGCATGGCCTGCAGGAAGTCCTGATAGGCCGTTTCGAAACCGCTGACAGGGCTCATGCAGTCGGTGATGAGCGCCAGCCGCGCCACTTTGTCGGCGCCGATGTGGGCGACGATGTGCTCGACCGTGGCCTTGACGCAGTGACTGCCCGCCTCACCGGCCACGTAAATCCCGTCGGCCTGCGCCAGCCGCGCTATGAAGGCCGTGTTCAGCGCCGTATCCGGATCGTCGGCATCGGGTACCTCCGCCATCACGGCAGAATAGTGTTCGGTCCACGGATTGCTGCCTTTGCTCAGTTTATGCACCACGCGCTGCTGCGCGTCTTCCCACTGGGCGTAGGCCTGACGCACGTCTTCATGCACGTTGTGACCCCAGCTGCCGATTTCGCAGTGCAGCGGCCACACCATCAGCTGGTAGCGGCCAGTGGCTTCCAGCTGATCGAGGTAGTGCAGCACGCGCTCCAGCGCCACGCTCTGGCGCGGCTGGAACTCGCCAGCACGTACGGCTGCCGCGCTGATCTGGGTGAACGGCGTGACAGCGCCGCCATCGGCGCGCTGCCAGAAAGTGGGGTGGGCAATATCGTAGCGGTGGTGCGTATCGAGCGTGATGCTGATGTCGCTCAGACCATCACGGCCATAGTTAATCAGTCTGGCCAGTCGCAGCATGTCGGCATGGGCGCCGGGCACGGGGAGCGCAGGGGCGCGCACTTCGCCGCGCACAGGATCGACGGCGCAATAGGCAGCCGGCAGATCACAAAAATCATTTTGCGGATCGATGATCAGCAAATGCAACTTCCTCGACATGGAGACTCCAGAGCAGACACAGAAATACGGAACGGACCTTGCGTTACCGCAATTATCAACGAATACGGGGAAAATCGCAGAACAAACCGCGCGTTTATGCAAAAAAACTCCCTGCGGCACGCAACCGCTAGGGAGTTAGGGAAAGTGGTTTGCGCTGCGGCGGCAGCGCCCTGCCTCGGCCTATATGGCCGGCCATTAGCGCCGGACCGGGCCGGACCGGGCAGCTTCAGGCCGGGTTCAGGCAGCGATCGCGTCGAGCTGGCTGCGGCTCTGGGCCAGTGCTGCTTCGACTGCCGCTTCGCCCATGGCCACGCCTTCGGCCACGATAAAACTGACATCGGTCATGCCGAGGAAGCCCAGCACGGTGCGCAGGTAGGTGGTCACGTGGTCATAGGCGGCGGCAGGGCCGGCGCTGTAGACGCCGCCGCTGGCGACGAAAACAATGACTTTTTTACCATGCACCAGACCTTCGGGACCGTTGGCACCATATTTGAAGGTGCGGCCAGCGCGGGCCACGTGGTCGATCCAGGCTTTCAGGCCGGACGGCACGGAGAAGTTGTACATCGGTGCGCCGATCACGATGGTGTCTGCCGCCAGCAGTTCGTCCACCAGCGTATCGGAAGTCTTGATGGTATGGGCCTGTTCCGCATTGCGCTGCTCGGCAGGGGTGAAGTAAGCACCCAGCATCTGCTCGGTCAGGTGCGGCACCGGATTGGCGGCCAGGTCGCGCGTGACGATTTTGCCGTCCGGATTGGCGGCCTGCCATTTGGCGAGGAATTCGCCGCCCAGTTGGCGCGACAGCGAACCTTGCTGACGTACACTGCTATCGATGTGAAGTAAGCTTGCCATGTTCAATTCCTTTTCAATGGGAGAGGTATTGCAGGCATGATAGTTCGGGTTTAATATCGATGGAATAGTCTAAATTTGAATTGTATTCATCGATAAAATCGATAACAGAAAGTTCACCATGCGCGACCCCGGCCTGCCCTCGCTAGACCAGCTCCGAGTTTTCATAGCCGTCATCGACCACGGCGGCTTCGCCCATGCGGCGCGGGCACTGCACCGCACCCAGTCGGTGATCAGCTACACCATCGCCAATCTGGAAGACCAGCTCAATATCGCCCTGCTCGACCGCAGCAAGCGCAAGCCGGTGCTGACCGAAGCGGGTAAAGCTCTGCTGGCCGATGCGCGCGCCGTGTCGCTCAAGGTCGACGGCATGCGCGCCCGCGCCAAAGCCCTGTCGGCGGGGCTGGAGGCGGAAGTATCGCTGGTGGTCGATGTGATGTTCTCGACCTGCAAACTGGTGCGCATCCTGCACGCCTTCCAGAACGAATTTCCCACTGTTGCCATGCGCCTGCGCACGGAAGCGCTGGGTGCCGTGACCCAGCTGGTGATGGAGCGCGAATGCCACATCGGCATCAGCGGCTGGATGCCGGGCGCGCCCGACACCATAGAGCGGCAAAGCTGCGGCTTTGTCACCATGGTGCCGGTGGTATCGCCCCAGCACCCGCTGGCGCAGATCAAGGGCAAGATACCCAACGACGTGCTGCGCGAGCACACCCAGCTGGTGCTGACCGACCGCAGCACGCTCACCAAGGGGCAGGATTTCGGCGTGCGCGCATTGCGCGACTGGCGGCTGGGCGATCTCAGTTCCAAGCACGCACTGCTGCGCAGCGGCATAGGCTGGGGCAATATGCCCGTCGAATTCATCCAGTGGGATCTCGATAACGGCCGGCTGGTGCAGCTCGATGTGAGCGAAGGCAGCTCGTTCAGCTTCCCGCTGTACGTGATCCGCCGCGGCGACGAGGAACCGGGGCCGGCCACGCGCTGGCTGATGCAGCAATTCCTCGAACTGGAAGATGCCGCGCCCGATGCAGCGCAGACCGAATGTGCGGCGGCCGCGCAGCGCGCGCCAGCGCCGCTGACACTGCGCCGCAGTTAGGACAGCGCCGGCGGCGCGGCGCGGCGCGGCGCGGCGCCCTGCAGCTGATCAGTCGCCGGCGCGGGGATTGAAGGCCAGATCACGCGCCATGGCCTCATACACGGCGCGGCCTTTCTCGCTGGTGGCAGGTGGCAGCACCACTTCCAGCAGCAGATACAGGTCGCCTGCCTCTTTCGCCGGCAGGCCGCGTCCGCGCAGGCGCAGCTTGCGGCCCGTCTGCGAACCTGCCGGCACATTCACCGTCAGCTTGCCGGAAGGCGTGTTCACGTCGATTTCGCCACCCAGCGCCAGCTCCCACGGCGTTACTGCCACCGTGGCATACACATCGCGCCCTTCGACGCGGTAGCGCGGATGGGGACGGAACTGAACTTCCAGATACAGGTCGCCGGGACCGTCTGCACCAGCCTGGCCCTGACCGGACAGACGCAACTGCTGACCGGCACTGATGCCCTTCGGTATATTCACCGTCAGATTGCGCTCGCTGCGATAGCCGTCGGCTTCCGTCACGTATAGGGTGATGGTACGGCTGGCGCCCTGATAGCTGTCCATCACATCGATGCTGATGCTGGCATGGCTATCCTCGCCTTTGCGCGGTGGCGCCTGACGGCGCCGGCTGCCGCCGCCCAGATTGGCGAACAGGTCGGCAAAGAAATCACTGTCCACGCCGCCGAAGCCGCCACCGCCGTGGGTGCGGCCCCAGTCCGGCGGCGGACGGAACTGCTGGCCCGCGCGGTACTGCTGGCCCCTTCCCAGCTCGTCATACGCCGCACGCTTTTCCGCGTCGCCCAGAACGCCGTAGGCTTCGTTGAGCTCCTGCGTCTTCTGCTGGGCATTGGCTTCCTTGCTGACGTCGGGGTGGTATTTCCGTACCAGCTTGCGATAAGCCTTCTTGATTTCGTCTTCACTGGCCGTTTTCGCGACACCCAGCGTCTGGTAGTAATCCTTGTATTCCACGGAGGGCGCTCCCTTTCAGCGTAAGCGGACGTCCGGCGCGGCGCACCGGTACGGCGCCGCTCAGGGACGGTCGGACTTCCCGGTATTCTGTGCCAGCTCGTCGAGCTCGCGTACCGAGGACATCATGTTATTAAAATCCTTGAGCTGGGCATACTCGCCTTTTTCCAGCAGCTTGCAGCGCCCTTTGTACTGCTTATGTTCGCACACCTGCCAGCGGCCACTGCTGACCACCACACTGGAGGTGCGGTCATTGAAGCCGAGTTTGTCGAGATCCGGCTCGGATTCGTGCAGCTTGATGGCCGGGCCGCCGAAATTCGCCCGCGTGTACAGGGTGATCTCGCCAGCCTGAACGGCAAAGCTGACCCACAGGGCAACTACGCCCAACAGCGGTTTCCTCATCACGGCTCCCGGACACTTATCTGGCATGCATGATAACCCATCCCGCTCAGCGGATACGGCGCAGCGAGGAAATGCGGTTATTCATGTTGTCGAGATACTCGTAGCGGCCCGGTTCCAGCACGATGCAGCGGCCACCGAAATCGGCATGCTCGCACAGTTCCCAGCGGCCTTCATTGACGATGATGGAGCCGGCCTGATCGTTGAAGTCGTAATCGACCAGCGTGCGCACTTCGTTGTGCAGGCCCAGACGGGCGCCATTAAAACCGGCCTGGGAGAACAGTTCGATCGGTTCGCGGCCATTGCCATGGCCACGCTCGTCGTCGCGCCCCCAGCGGCGGCCATGCCCTTCATTGCGGTCATTGCGGTCATTGCGGTCATTGCGGTCATTGCGGTCCCAGCGATCGTTACGCTCCTCGCGGCCATTTCCTTCGCCACGGCCACCAATTTCGCGCACCGACGAAATAATGTCGTTAAAACCGGCCAGCACCGGATATTCGCCCCGCTCCACCACCATGCAGCGGCCACGGAAATCGGCATGTTCGCACAGCTGCCAGGTACCGGAGCGCACGACCACGCTGGAAGCGCGGTCATTGAAGTTGTAGGGCACCAGATCGGGCGTTTCGCCACGCAGGGTCAGCGCCGGCCCATTGAAATTGGAATGGGTGTACAGCGTTATTTCGCCGGCCTGGGCCACGGCGACGGGCAGCGCCAGCACGAGGGCGGCGCGGATAAAGCGGAGCAGAGATGCTTTCATGATCATGAGTATGAGCTAGGTGTCGGCACACTGGCAAGCGGCCATAGCGTCTTAACGCCGCCGCCGGCACTCAGGCTGACGGCCAGCCATGCCCAATTTGCAAGAATTTGTAAGACAAAGCCCCGGACAGCGCGCTAGAATGGCCGCCATTCCAGCGCGCCGCTCTGCCCCCTACTGCCACTACTATCCATGCCGCACAAATTCACCCTGCACAATCTACGTCACGAAATCGCCGCACTCTGGGCGCTGTCCTGGCCCATGCTGATCGGCCAGCTGGCGACGGTGGGCATGGGGGTGGCCGATGTGGCCATGACGGGCCACGCCAGCGCCGACGAACTGGCGGCGGTGGCGCTGGGCACGTCGATCTGGTCCATCATACTGGTGACGGTCAGCGGCATCATGATGGCAATAAACAGCATCGTCGCGCACGACGTGGGCGGCGGCGAACTAGGCAAAATCCCCCATGCCGTGCGCCAGTCGCTGTGGAAAGCGGCCGGTATCGGCGTGCTGGCCATGCTGCTGGCTAATCTGGCCACGCTGCTGTTCGATCACTTGCAACTGACGCCGTATGTGCACCAGCAGGCCGCGCGGTTCGTGCACATCATCAGCTTCGGCCTGCCGCCGTTTGCCGCCTACCGCGCCCTGTACGGCTACAGCACCAGCATCAACCAGACCAAGCCGGTCATGGTGATCGCCCTGCTGGGGCTGGGTTTCAATGTGCTCAGCAACTGGCTGCTCATATTCGGCAACTGGGGCCTGCCCGCCGTGGGCGGTATAGGCTGCGCCATCTCCACTGCCCTGTGCATGTGGCTGATGCTGTTCGCCATGCTGGCATGGATACGCTTGGCGCCCGCCTACCGCCCCACCTATCCCTTCACGCACTGGGAGGGCCCGCACTGGCCGGAAATCCGCAACATGCTCAAGCTGGGGCTCCCCATCGGCATCACCTATTTTGCCGAAGTCAGTGCCTTCGGTTCCATCAGCCTGCTGGTGGCGCGCTTCGGCGCCGTGCAGATTTCGGCACACCAGATCGCGCTGAACTTTACTTCGCTGGTGTTCATGGTACCGCTCAGTTTCGGCATTGCCCTGATTACCCGCGTGGGCCACGCGGTAGGTGAAGGCAATCCGCAGCGGGCCCGCTTTGTGGCGTGGGTAGGCGTAGCCATGTCGCTGGCCTTTGGCGCCCTGTCGGCACTATTTATCGTGCTGGCGCGCCATCAGATCGCCGCTGCGTATACTTCCGACCTCGCCGTGCAGGCGCTGTGCGCTTCCCTGCTGCTGCTCGCTGCCCTGTTCCAGCTGTCCGACGCCACGCAGGTGGCTACCTCCTGCGCCATACGCGGCTACAAGGTGACGCGCCAGCCCATGCAGATCCAGCTGCTGGCCTTCTGGGGCTTTGCCCTGCCGCTGGGCTGCTGGCTGGGACTGGCGCCGGCATGGCTGCCGTGGCGCCCGGCCCAGCCCATGGCAGCGCAGGGTTTCTGGATCGCGCTGGTGATCGGCCTGACGGTTGCTGCCCTGCTGCTGAGCTGGGCGCTGCACCGCCTGTCGCTGCAGCGTGCGCAGGGTCAGCCAGACTAGGCGCAAGGACGGCGAAATCGGCATACATGGCGCCGAAGGAAAAACGGTTTTCACCCGTAGATTCAGAACATTGCCATCTCGCCATGACCGGCCTGCTCTGGTATCGTCTCGGATTCCGTCAACCTGAGACTACTCCCCGCCATGCGCTTCATACTCTGCTTTCTGGCCCTCCTGACCGGAGCCCAGGCTTCTGCTGAAAAACTCACGCTCGACCGACTGCATTCCGACCCGTCGCTGAGCGGCCCCGGTGTGCGCAGCCTGAAAGTGTCGCCCGACGGCGCCCGCGTGACCTTTCTGCGTGGCCGCGAAGACAACCAGTTCCAGCTCGACCTGTGGGAATTCAGCCTGAAGGATAAATCGACCCACCGTCTGGTCGATTCCAAGATACTGGTGCCGGACGAGAACCTGTCCGCCGCCGAAAAAGCCCGCCGCGAACGCGAGCGCACGGCCAGCCTGAAAGGCATCCTCAGCTACAGCTGGTCGCCCGATGGCAAGCAGCTGCTGGTGCCGATTGCGGGCAATCTCTATCTGATCGATGCCAGCAAGCCTGACGCGGCGCGCATGGTCGCGTCGGGCAATGTGCTCGATCCGAAAATCTCGCCGAAAGGCCGCTACGTTTCCTTCGTGCGCGACCAGAATCTGTACGTGATCGATCTGAGCACGGGCAAGGAAAAGCAGCTGACCACCGACGGCAAAGACACCGTGCATAACGGCGAAGCGGAATTCGTGGCACAGGAAGAAATGGGCCAGACCAGCGGCTATTACTGGGCTCCCGACGATAGCGCAATTGCCTACAAGCGCTACGACGAAGCACCGGTGCCGGTGGCGCGCCGCTTCGAAATCTTCGCCGACCGCACCGACGTGGTCGAACAGCGCTACCCGGCTGCCGGCGACCCGAATGCGCTGGTCAGCCTGCACATCGTCTCGCCAGTCACGGGCGAGATCCGCAACGTCGATCTGGGCAGCAATGCCGACATCTATCTGGTGCGCGCCGACTGGAGCGCCAATGCCAAGTCCCTGCTGTTCCAGCGCCAGAGCCGCGACCAGAAGAAGCTCGAACTGATCGCCGTCGACGCCGCCACGCTGGCGCAGCGCCTGCTGGTGACGGAAACTTCGCCGACCTGGGTCAGCATCTTCGACGATCTGCGCTTCCTGTCCGGCGACCGTTTCATCTGGTCGTCCGAGCGCACGGGCCGCAAGCACCTCTACCTGTACGACATGAACGGCAAGCAGCTGAACGCCATTTCCAGCGGCGAGTGGGGCATAGACCGCGTGCTGGCAGTGGATGAAAAAAGCGGCCGCGTGTTCGTGCAGTCGAACCGCGATGCCGTGGTCGATAGCCAGACCTATGCGCTGAAACTCGATGGCAGCACGGCCAGCAAGCCCGCCCGCATCACCCAGGGCGACGGCTGGCACGATGCCGCCTTTGCCCGCAATGGCGAAGTGTTCGTCGATACCTATTCGAATCCCGACCTGCCACCGCAAGTGAGTATCCGCCGTCCGGACGGCAGCATGGTGAGCTGGCTGGAACGCAACGAGCTCAATGCCAGCCATCCTTACGGCAAATACCTCGATGCCCACCTGAAAACGGAATACGGCACGCTGAAGTCGAAAGACGGCCAGACCCTGTACTACTCGATGATCAAGCCTAGCGGCTTTAGCGTCATGAAAAAGTATCCGGTGTATCTGTCCACCTACGGCGGTCCGCACTCGCAGCACGTCGCGCGCCGCTGGGGCAATCTGTTCGACCAGTACATGGCCCAGCAAGGCTTCATCGTCTGGCGTCTGGATAACCGGGGCTCGTCGCGCCGCGAACGCGCCTTCACCGACGCCAACTATCACAATCTGGGCAAGGTGGAAGTGGAAGACCAGCTGAGCGGCATCGAGTGGCTGGGCCAGCAGAGCTATGTGGATGCCAAGCGCATCGGCGTGTTCGGCTGGAGCTATGGCGGCTTCATGACGCTGCGCCTGCTGGCAGAAGCCTCGGACAAGATCGCCATGGGCGTCTCCGTTGCACCGGTGACCGACTGGGCACTGTACGACACCCACTACACGGAACAGTTCATGGGCACGCCTAAAGAAAATCCGCAAGGCTATGTATCGGCTGGCGTGTACTCGCACCTCGACGGTCTGACATCGCCGCTGCTGCTGATCCACGGCATGGCCGATGACAACGTACTGTTCACCAACACCACGCGCATGATCGATGCACTGGTGAAGCGCAATGTCCATTTCGAGCTGATGACCTATCCGGGCGCCAAGCACGGCATCTCCGGTCGCGGCCCGCAACGCCACGTGTATGGCTACATCGAAGCCTTCTTCAAGAAAAACCTCAAGCCTGAAACCAACTAATTAGCGGGCACCTCTCCGCTACTGCCAGCAACAGCCGCAGGCCACCGTGCCTGCGGCTGTTGCTTTATGAGTGGCCGCAATTAATTGCGATTACCCTTGGCGAGATCCTTCACGGCCTCCTTGGCATCGCCCAGACTCTTCTGCAATTTGCCGGCGGCCTGCTGGCCCAGTCCTTTGGCCTGCTGTTCGCCGCTACCCACCAGCTTGCCTACTTCCTGCTGCACCTTGCCGCGCACTTCACGGGCTTTGCCTTTTACCTGATCTTTGTTCATGGTCAACTCCTGTATCAACATTAAAACCACGGAACACACAGCGTTGCGCTATGTGCATACGCACCAATATAGGCGGTCGCAACCTTGTGATCCGTGCGCCAGCACACGCTGCGAACGGCTAACTTCGATGCGGCATCGCAACAGCCACTAGCAGGCTTGAATCGACTCGCAGAAAAGATACGCTGGCGTAACAAATTTGTTTCTTTCGCCTGGGGAATCGCTATATAGTTAGCAAACAGCAACGCGCCCTTTCAACAGGAGAATTCCATATGAAGCTTGATGCACTGTTCCAGAATCCCACTGCGTTGCCCACCGCGCCCAAGGTGGTTGAAGAGCTGATCAGTAGTTTCGATAAAGCCAGCGTTTCGACGGAAGAAATTGCCAAGAAGCTGGCGACTGATCCTGTACTGAGCGCGAAATTACTGCGTCTGGCCAACTCGGCCTACTACCACGTGTCGCGCAGCATCGGCACGGTAGAAGATGCAGTACTCATGCTGGGCTTTGTCACCGTGCGTACGCTGGTGATCAGCTCCGGGCTGGTCAGCGGCTTCAAGACCGTGCCGGGACTCGATCTCAAACAGTTCTGGCGTTACAGCCTGCACACAGCCGTTGCGGCCAAATGGATCGCCAAAAAGACCAAGGAGAACACCGACCTCGCCTTCACCATCGGCATGATGCACGGCATCGGCCAGCTGGTAATCCACTCGGCCATGGCCGAGCAGGCCATGGCGCTGGACAAGATTGCCGGCCCGCTGGACGCGCGCCGCCTCGATGCCGAACAGGCTTCCTTCGGCTACACCTTTGCCGACGTGGGCGCGGAACTGGCACGGCGCTGGAAATTCCCGCCCACCTTTGCGGAAACCATCGCCGCCTTCCCCGAACCGCATCAAAACGGCGAGCTGAACCGGCTGGCCGCCGTGGTGGCACTGGCGGCTTGGCGTGCCCGTGTAGAACAGGCCCAGCTGAGCGCCGAAGAAATCGCCGCCTGCTACCCGACCGATCTGGCCGAGGAACTGGGACTCGATGACGATGCATTGATAGACGAAATGCCATCGCCCGATGAGCTTTCGGCGGGTCTGGAAGAGCTGGTGAAGTAAAAACCGGGCAAAACAGCCAAAGAATAGTGTCCAATAAATAACAAAAACCGTCCGAATCACCAGCGGGCGGTTTTTTTTCACTTTTTTTCAAAAATATTTGAAAAAGACCCTAAAGTTCCCGCCCACCCCGACGTTAATCTGGACATGCGGTAATCCGCCTAACCAGCCAGGGTGCGAATATGACCTCCAGCGAAGTCCTCTCGATGTACGAAAATATTGCCGGTATGACCAATCACATGGCTGCCGCCGCTCGCATGGGTGACTGGGATAGTCTGGGCAAGCTGGAAAACCGCTGCGCTGCCGAAAGCCGCGCCATCAGCACCGGCGTTCCTGCCCTGAGCGGTGCCCAGCGCCAGCGTAAAATCGACCTGCTGAAACAGATACTGGCCAACGACCGCGCTATCCGCGACGTCACCGAACCCTGGATGAACAACATTCCCGGCATGGCTGCCTGATCCGGCACCCGCCCAGCAAAAAAGCGCCTTCACGGCGCTTTTTTTGGTCCGGACTGAGCGCCGGAACAGTTTCCCTCCTGCAGCGGCCTACTGCTGCATCAGCGATTCCGGCGTCACTTCTTCCAGAGGCGGCGCCTCCTCATGCTTCACTTCCGCTTCGGTAGCCTTTTTCTTGCGGAAAAGTTGTCCGATTTTTAATGGGGGAGCGCCGCGCTTTTTGCGCCAGAACAGCCAGCCCGCCAGACCAAGCACCAGCAGCACCACACCCGCGCCAGCAGCAATCAGGGGGAGATTGCTGCTGCCAGTCGCTGGCTCAGGGGGTTTTTCTTTCTTGTATTTCAGCTTAGGCAGAACTTTTACTTTTTTCACCGGACCGGAAGCAACGTCGCTGGCCGCGCCAGAAGCCGCCGCCGATGCTTCAGCCGAGGCGGATGCTGATGCCGCAGCCGCCTCGCTCGCCTCGCCATGGGCCGCCGCCGCAGCACGGGCTTTAGCCAGCTCGCCCTGCACACCCGGTGGCGGCACCCAGCGTTCCCCGCCAGCGGCTTCGCCCGCAGCAGAAGCCGCCGGTTCGGCGGCGCTAGCAGCCAAACTCGCCGCAGTGCTGGCCGAAGCCGGCAGTTTGGCTGCAGCCGACGATGTCACGCTTGCCGAGGCCGTTGCGGACGCACTCGCAGGCTTGCCATGGGCAGCAGGTAGCGCTGCCGGAGCAGCACCTTTAGCCGCCGCAACCCCGCCCAATGCGCCCTGTAACACTTTCAGCTTGCCTTCCAGTTCGCTCAGCTTGCTGTTTAATTCCTGACTGTGGGCATCAAACGCTGCGCATTCTTTGGCCGCAAGCGCCGGACTTGCCGAGCATGCCGCCGGAGCCGGTGCACGTTTTACCCCCTTGGGCAGAGGCAAGTTAGGCATAGGCAGCAAGGCTTGCGCCACATGAGCCGGCACCGCGCCATCTGCCGCCGGCGCCACCTGTTCGGCCGCGCTGACGCTTCTGCTCGCTGCGGGCTTGCTGACCGGAGCCACGCGTCGCGCAGGCGCACTGGCGCGCAGGCCGCCCGCCACCCCGACTTCGGATTCATGCAGCGATGGCATGGGCGCAGCACGCGAACGCCCTGACTCGGCATGACTGGGCTCAGTGGCGGACACTGGTGCTGGCGGCAAAGGCGCCGGCGCCGGACTGCCCACGGCGGCCATGGGACTGGCGCCGGCACGCCCGCCGGGATTCGGATCAGCCTGCAGCCAGACAGTCGCCGCCCGTACTTCCTGCCGTCCGGCACCGCTCAGCTCAAGAAACAGATGCAGGTAGTCGGCCTCGATAGGCCGCGTGGTGCTCACGCGCAGATACTGGCGGCCGTCGCGCCGCACGATCACCATGTGCAGCCCGGCGAGCGCCGGATTCATGCTGATATTCGCACCGCGATAGACGTTTTCCTGCGCCAGCCGCACTTGCAGGCTGGCCGCTTCGTCCGGCGCTAACTGCACCAGTTCGATATCCGCCGACAAAGGCTGGCCGATGTAGGAACGCACCGCGATATCCCCCAGCTCGGCTGCAGGGGCAGCCGTAGCCAGCAGCAAGCTGCCGGCGATCGCGGTGAGAGAGGTCAATAGTGATGAGCGCTGCATGTCGGGTGCGTCTGGACGCAAATGCTAAAAGTGTATCAGCTATAACGGCAATTTTTCCCCGTTTTGTAGCCCTCGGTTAATTTTTCGCAGCTAGGCTACACTAGCTGCAGATGATCAAATGGATAAGTTTGCCGGCCTTATAAAGGATGCCCCATGGATACTCGTACCGAACACGACAGCTTTGGCCCTATCGAAGTGCCCGCCGCGCGGCTGTGGGGTGCGCAGACCCAGCGCTCGCTCGAACACTTTGCCATTTCCAGCGAGCGCATGGCACCGCAACTGCTGCATGCGCTGGCCAGCGTCAAGCATGCGGCGGCCAGCGTCAACCGCGATCTGGGCCTGCTGCCCGCCGACAAGGCGCTAGCCATCATGCAGGCTGCCGATGAAGTACTGGCAGGACAGCATGCAGACGAATTTCCGCTGGCGGTATGGCAGACTGGCTCCGGCACCCAGACCAATATGAATATGAACGAAGTACTGGCTAACCGCGCTTCCGAACTGCTGGGCGGCAAGCGGGGCACAGGGCGCTTGCTGCATCCTAACGACGACGTCAACAAAGGCCAGTCCTCGAACGACATTTTCCCCACCGCCATGCATGTAGCAGCGGCCCTTGCACTGACTACGCAGGTTCTGCCCGCCTTGCGCCAGCTGCGCAGCAGTCTCGATGCCAAGGCGCAGGAGTTTGCCGCCATCGTCAAAATCGGCCGCACCCATTTACAGGATGCCACCCCGCTCACGCTAGGGCAGGAGTTCTCCGGCTACGTGGCCCAGCTCGATTTCGCCGAACAGGCAATCCGGCAGGTGCTGCCCGGGGTGCTGCAACTGGCTGCTGGCGGCACGGCGGTGGGCACGGGCCTGAATGCCCATGCGGAATTTGCCAGCCGCATTGCTGCCCAACTGGCCAGCACCTTAGCTCTGCCCTTCCGGACTGCCGACAACAAATTTGCGGCACTGGCCGGCCACGATGCCCTGGTCCTGGCCCATGGCGCACTGAAAACACTGGCCACGGCCCTGATGAAAATCGCCAATGATATCCGCTGGATGGCTTCCGGCCCCCGCTCCGGCCTGGGCGAAATCAGCATACCGGAAAACGAACCGGGCAGCTCCATCATGCCGGGCAAGGTTAACCCTACCCAGTGCGAAGCGCTGACCATGCTGTGCTGTCAGGTGATGGGCAACGATGTGGCCATCAGCATGGGCGCCGCTTCGGGCAATTTCGAACTCAATGTGTATAAGCCGCTGATCGCCCACAACTTCCTGCAAAGCACCCGCCTGCTGGCCGACGGCATGCGCAGTTTCGCGCATCATTGCGTGATCGGCATCGCCGCGCAGCAGGAGCGCATCGCCGAACTGATGGAACGTTCGCTAATGCTGGTCACGGCGCTGGCGCCCCATATCGGCTACGACAAGGCCGCCGCCATCGCCAAAAAGGCGCAGCATGAAGGCAGCACCTTGCAGCAGGCCGCGCTGGAACTGGGCTATGTCAGCGCCGAGCAGTTTGCCCGCTGGATAGACCCGCTCGCCATGACGCGCCCCGGCGCGCAGGGCTAGAAGCCCTGCACGTAGCGTAGCCCCAGCAGATATTCGGGCTGCGCTGCGGCATCATGGCCCGGATGCACGCGCCACATGATGGCAGCGCTCAGCCTGCCCTGATGCGCCACCCCGCCGGGCCGCAGGGTGTAGCGCAATTCCACATCATGCTCGGTCGCCGTGGGACGCAGGTTCAGCATGGCCGTGCCATACGGTAGCGCACCGGGTTCCCCCGTCAGCGCCACACTGCCGCTGCCGGCCAAGGTACCGCTGCGCACCCGTGCCGGCACCGACAGCGTCAGCGTCAGACTATCGCCCGGCAACAGCCACTGGCGCCGCGCCCACGACAGGCTGTAGGCCAGCGTGCGCACCGACGACACTTGCGCCAGCAGGCTATCGGGCGCACCCAGCCCTTCGGTGCGGGCCGCCGAAACCATGGCCGTGACGGACGCATGCGGCGTGAGCGCATAACCGAGCGTGGCGGCAGTAAAACTGGTGCTGGGACGGTTGTACATGGCCAGCGCCGGACTTTGCTGGGGCCCCGTCACGCTGGCGGCCTCGCGCAGCACACCTATGCTGACCGTGCCCACCGCAGCACCGAGTCTGCGCTCGAATTCGGCGCTGGTCAGAAAGCGCTGAGCGGGAGCATTGAGGGTGGGGCCGAGCGGATCCAGCGCTGCCAGCGGCACCGGCAGCCTGCCCAGCTGCAAGCGCGCACGGCTTGCAGCCAGCCTGCTATCGCCTGCCTCCGCTTCTGCCCCTGCCGCAGGCAGGACCGGCAGCAGCATCAGGCAGCCCATGCCCAGACGAACGATAGCCTTATCCATGATGGTTCTCCTGCCGGTCACATGACCGGCGCTAGCACGACTTCTGCTGACTCTGATTACAGCATAGTCAATACTTTTCTCGACAGCAAACTCAGGCATACAACCCACATGGAGTACACTGCCACCCGTGCGCCAGTCCGGCGGGCGGAACGCCTCGCGTTCCCATCATAGCAACAGAGGAAAATATGCAAAAAGTCAGTTTCGAATTGAACGGTGAGTTTGTTGAGCTAAATCAGTTACTTAAGCTGGTGGGCCTGTGTGACAGCGGCGGCGCTGGCAAAATGCTGGTAGCCGGAGGCAGCGTCAAAGTCGATGGCAAAAAGGAATTGCGCAAGACGGCCAAAATCCGCGCCGGTCAGATCGTCACGCTCGGCGACGTGCAGATCAGTGTGCAAGCTGGATAACACTTATTGCATTGTGGAAATAGTTAGCTATACTACGGTTTGCACGGCAATCGAGGCCGCACCAGCGGATTGCACGTTTGTGAACTATAGTGGAACTGTGTACTCGGCAGTTCTGTCACCATTTTTGTTAAGCAGGGGTACGTCATGGACGATCCTGAAGTGAAACTGCAAACGCAGGAACGCTTACTTGAAGACTTACGGCAAGTGATAGAAAATGCCGAGGATTTGCTCAACAATACCAACGCCTATCACAGCCAGCTATATCAGAATGCGCGCACGCGGCTGGCGCAAGCCCTGCACTACGCCATGGACGAACTGGCGCGCTTCGAAGATATCCAGGTGGAGCGCATGATAGAACTGACCCGCGCCGCCAGCCTGCTGCATCAGGACCTGACGGGTGAAGCGCGTCTGCTGCGCGCTTTCAAACGCCACTAAGCACCCCGCCGCTCGCACTTCACCACTAGTGCACTAGCGGGCTCGCTGTGCCAGCCCATGGTCGAGCGAAATTTTGCCCGGACCATACACCAGCAGCGCCAGCAGCATCACGCCCCAGTAGAAATGATCATTGATGGCAGCAGGACACTCGAAGCTGAACAGCTGCGGGTAGGACAATACCGCCATTGCATTCACCAGCAACAAAGCCAGTGCTGCGGGACGCGACAGCAGCCCGCCAAACAGCAGCACGGGCAGCACCAGCTCCCCTGCCGCGCCCAGATAGGCTGCCAGTTCCGGCGGCAGCAAGGGCACATGGTATTCCTCGCGAAACAGCGCCAGCGTGGCGCCCCAGTCGGCAACCTTGACCATGCCTGCCTTGAAGAACTGCCAGCCCACGTATAGGCGCAGGAACAGTCCCAGCGCTGCGCCGCCCCATTGCGTCAGCTTGTGATCGAGCACCAGACTACGCTGATGCAATGCCCATAAACCTGCCATGATTTCCTCCCAAATTAGCTTGGTCGGAATTAGCGCACTATCCTGACAAAAATTTCGCTCACCAGCCACTGTTGCAAGTTCGCGGCAAAATCGAACTCCGCATCGCAATCGAAGGCCGCATCGAGTGCCGCGCCCAGCGTAGCACCTGCTGCCAGTACGGATAGCGCGGCATGGCTGGCCGGGGTCAGCGTTAACAGGCGGGCCCGCCATTGCGGCCGGCACACCAGTCCGAACTCGCGGCCTGACACCGGCGCATAAGGTTCTACCCCGGCGTCAGGCTGATGGGCACACCAGCTAGCGAGCACCGTCCATGCAGGCGCCAGCAAGGTGCAGGCAGGCGCCAGACGCAGGTGCAGCTCCTCCATCTGCCCGGGCGTCAGGCGCGCCATGTCGGCTGCGCTCAGAGTGCTGGCCGATTCGGCATAGTGGGCGCAGTGCAGCGCCCACTCGAGCTCCGCCATATCGGGCAGATACGGCAGTTCGGCCACCGGAGGAAAGCTGCGCAGGAAGGCAGCAAAGCGGGCGCCGAAACAGTTCAGGTCAGGGTTGTCGGACGGATGCACATGGCCATAGGCGCGGGTCAGTCCTTCGAAGAATTCCTCGCCGACTAGCTGGCGGATCACCGGATAGGCCGAGGCCAGTATCTTGTACCAGCCCACCGTCAGGTTGCCGCGATACAGCGCCAGCCGGTGTTCGTTCTGTTCGCCTTTGAACAGGTCCAGTGCGGCCGGACTGCGGGCAGGATCGAACAGCGCTGCAGTGAACGTCTGCTGGCTAGCGGCCAGCGCGGCAACATCCTGCGCTGCACCAGCGGTGATGGCAGACGGCACCAGCAGCTGCGGCGCTACGTGCTGTGCCTGCATGACTTCGGCCTGCGCCGCATCGGCCAACAGCACTTCCAGCGGCGGCACATCGGTATCCCATTCGATCAGCGTAGGAACGGCGCCAAAGCGCTGCAAGGCGAGCTGATACAGCTGCCAGACTTCGGCGCTGATGGGCGCGCCGTGATGATCGATCACGGCCTGCGGCGTCACCAGATGGCCGGCCAGATGGATTTCCCCTACCGTGCCAGGGGCGATTGCCGCCATCGCGGCGCGGGCATCCTCGCCGTGATTGCACTGGTTGACGTACAGATTATTGACATCGAGTAGCAGTGCGCAGCCGGTACGGGCCACTAGCGCGGCCAGAAACTCTGCCTCGCTCATGGCGTCATGGCGGTAGCGCAAATAGGTCGAAACATTTTCCAGCAAAATCTGCCGCTTGAGCACATCCTGCACTTGCTGTACCCGGGCGCTGAGCAGATCGAGCGCAGTGTGGTCCAGCGTGATGGGTAGCAGATCGTTCAGCTGGCGGTCCGCCACGGCGCTCCAGCACAGGTGCTCGGACACTAGCGCAGGCTGCACGCGCTCGACCAGCGCCCGCACGCGCTGCAGATGCTGCGGCGAAAAACCGCGCGCCGAACCCAGCCCCAGACCGACGCCATGCAGACTGATGGGGTAATCATGGCGCAACTGTTCCAGCACATGGCTGTCCCAGCCGCCCTGATCCAGATAATTCTCCGTGTGTACTTCCAGCCAGCCCACTCGGGGCCGCTGTTCCAGAAACTGCCGGTAGTGAGGCGTTCTCAGCCCGACGCCCACACCGGCGACGGGCGCTGCACTGCTTATCAACGTCATAGCGCTGCGCCCGGAAAACAATTACTTGGAAGGAGGCATGGTTTTGCCGCCAGCTTTTTCGCACGTACCTTTGGCCACGAATTTCCATTCGGCCGGAGCATTGTCCATCTTGGCCTGGCCTGCGCAGGAGTGGGCGCCGGTAGCGCAATCGTTAGCACCTGCCTTGGCAACGCCATAGCATTTTTCCTTGTCGTCGGCAGCGGCTGCTGCGGAAGCCTGCGTCACGGAAGCGGCGCATACGGTGGCCAGTGCGGCGGCGATCAGAGCTTGACGTTTGTTCATGGTGAATCTCCTCGAAAGTAAAAGTGTCGTTATGCTGCACAACCGTGTGCAACTGTACCGTAGTCGCAGCACGAGGGCGTGACCTTACACACTTTTTTCAAATTTTTTTTCGGGAGAGGAAAAACCGCCTTAGCGGCTATGTCGCGCCGAGATGGCGCGCACACGCGCACCGGCACGGCCAGCCTGACAGGCAGGGCCGCAGCGGCAGAGACGACGGCGCTCAGGCCGTGGTATTGATGGTGTTGCCGAGGTGCGAAGGCAGATTCGGTGCCGAAGGTACAGGTGGAATCGCTTCGATCAGCGCACTGGCGCTGGAAGCCTGTATATCCTGAGCTTTTTTCAACACGGCCACGCCTACGGCCTGCTTGGTGCCAGTGTCAGCAATGGTGCTGGCAGTCTGGGCAATGCCTGTAATGTCCATGAAATCCTCCATTAAGGGGTATCACTTCATTTACGGACGTGCCGGATCAAACTTTAGGCCCCAGCGCTGATTTTTATTTCGATTCTTTGCAGTAATTCCGCACCCAGTCCAGCACCGTCTCGCGCTGGTTCAGATCAAGCCAGACCAGATGCCGGGGCAGATCGGCTGGACGGGTTTGATCTGAAGCAACAGCGTAAATATACGGATCATGGGGATACAGAGGCGGCTTGCCCACTTCCGGGCGATACACTTCCAGCTTGGGGACGGGGTCGGACTTGAAACCCTCCAGCAGCGTCAGGTCGGCGGGCGACATGCGTGCCAGTTGCTGCTCCAGCGTAGGCTCGGGCGCGCCGCGCAATTCCTGCACGATGGAAACACGATACGGCGATGCCACCATCACCTCGGCGGCACCGGCCAGACGCAGACGCGCGCTATCCTTGCGCGGCGGCTCCAGTTCGATGTCGTGATGGCTGTGCTTGATCATATTGATGCGCACACCTTCGGCAGCCAGACTGGCGATGAGAAATTCCAGCAAGGTGGTCTTGCCGCTACCGGAAGTGCCGGTCACCACCAGCACGGGAGAGAGCTGGCCACCAACGTGCTTCTGCATATTACGACTCCGCGAAATCAGGTTGCCGCCATTATACGCAGCATGCCCTGTCGCGTTCCGTCAGGAACTTATTCGTCCAGCCGCTTGAACGGTTCGTTGCGGCGCTGGCTGCCACCCAGCAGTAGCACGCTAATACCTATCCACAGCGCCGCATGGGAACTGCCACCTGCAGGCGAGACATCATTATTGGCGGCATGCGCACGTGGCATCGCGAAAGCTGCGGCGATCAGCAGGGGCATCAATTTCAGGTATTTCATCATAAATCCGTGCGAGAAGATCAATGATGTAAAAATATCAGCACCGCGTGACGCCTTGATGACAGGCCTAGTAAGGCACGCGGTAGCGATAGCCCCTGAAGCTGAATACCGCTTCGCGCGGCTGCAGTTTTTCCAGCACCAGCCCGGGCGCCACTTCTTCGCCTTCATGGCGCAGCACCTTGTCGATCAATAGCAGCCGATCGGCCGGATTCGGCGAATAGATGTAGCCGCCCACGCTGATACTCGGTATGGCGCGCTGTATCGGCTCGGGCAATTCGCGCAGATTGAGCACCGGTTCTTCGTTGACGCGGGCGATGGCGGCAGGCTTGCTGGCGTTCCCCGTCGAAGCAGGCGCAGTTGCAGACGAAGTTACCCGATTAGCGGCGGCCTGGTTGGCGCCAGGCGATGCCGGCACTGTGCTGGCAGCATCCGCGCTACGCGGCGCAATACCGGCATTCGCGTCCGGCAGCGGCAAGGGCGCAGGCAGAGGCGCAGGCGAGGCGACCACCTTGGCTGGCGCTTCCTGTCCGGTGCGGGCGGCAGAATCCGTTGCCGGCGTTGCCTGCTGTGCGCTGGCCGCAAGCACGGCTGGTGTGGCGCTGGGCACGGGACGCAGCAGCAATACCAGCAATGCCACGATCACCACTGCCATCAGCAGGGCAGCCAGCACCAGCGGACGGCGCCACCATGGCAGCGCCGCAGCCAGCGACGGCGCCTGCATGCTTGCCCCATGCAGCGTCGGTGCGCTGCCTAGCTGTCTTTCCGCCTGCGCTTTCTTCAGCGCTTCCAGTATGTACGACATCTATTTCCCCTCCGCTGACAGCAAGCGCGGTTCGCGCACCCCACCCTGCTGATACAGGCGGATAAATGTTTTCGGTCCGGCCACGCCGTCTGCCTTCAGATGCTGCTCGTTCTGGAACTCCGTCAGGCGTGCGCGCAGGGCAGCATTCAGCGGCTGTCCCTCTACCGGCTTTTTCAGGCCATAGATCTGCGCCAGCCGTTTGGCCAGCCAGTCCACATCGGGCCCTTTATCGCCTGCCGACACTTCATCGCGCCAGGCACGGGGCGCGCGCCAGTACGTGGTGAATTCGCCACCGTAGCGGGCCTCCAGCGCGGCCAGCTTGATCCGCTGAGGTTTGCCATCGGCACCAGCCAGCGTCGCATACTCATCGTCTAGCGCCGTCAGTAGCAGATAATTCGGCCGGACCGGATCGTCATGCAGCGTCAGCACGGCAGGCCGGTCCAGCTGGCGCAGTTCTTCCAGTCCGCCCCTGGCCGTCAGACAGCGCAGGTTCAGGCGCGCCGACAGGGCGCACGGCTCGCCATCGGGCAGCTTGAGTTCCCACCGCGCCGCCAGTGCACGCACGGCCTCGGACTGGGTAAAGCCGGCTGCTGCGCTGGCAGCTGTTGCGCTGCCAGCTACTGCACTCGCCGCAGGATGGGCAGACGCAAGCGCCGCGCCAGCGGGCGCTGCAAGCTGCACTGCCGCAGCGGCAGATGCCGCTGGCGCCGCGACGACAGGCGCAGGCCCGCCAGCTGCTCCCCTGCCCACGCCCAGCCACACCGCAGCGCTGAGCGCCACGCCGCCAAGCACACCGGCTGCCAGCAAAGGCCAGCGTGCCGGCGCGGCGCCTGCTGCACCGGCCTCGGTGCTGGCAAATACTTCGGCGGCGGCCTTGCGCAAGATGGTGCGCGACACCTGCGGCTGGTTTTCCACATACGCGCCCAGCAGCGCGCGGTCGCACAGCAGATTGATACGGCGCGGCACACCTTTGGTCAGCTTGTGCAGCAGCGGCATCAGCGGACGCGGGAAAGGCGCTGTCGCCACCGCGCCTGCTACCGCCAGCCGGTGCTCGACATAGGCCGCTGTTTCGGCGGCAGTCAGCGAACCGAGGTGGTAACGCGCAATCACGCGCTGCGCCAGCTGCTCCAGTTCCGGCTGCGCCACCATGCTGCGCAGTTCGGGCTGGCCGATCAGAATAATCTGCAGCAGCTTGCGCTCGCTGGTTTCCAGATTGGTCAGCAGACGCAGTTGTTCCAGCACGGCGGCTGACAGATTCTGCGCCTCGTCGATGATCAGCACATTGTTGCGCCCCTGCGCGTGACTAGCCAGCAGATAGGCATTGATGGCGTCCACATAAGTCTTGACGCTCACCGCGCCCGCACTCTGTGCCGGCAGCACGATGCCGAATTCGTCGCAGATCGACAGCAGCAATTCTTCCACCGACAACTTGGGATTGAAGATGTAGGCCAGCTTGCAGTTCTCGGGAATCTGCTCCATGAAGCAGCGGCACACGGTGGTCTTGCCCGCGCCGATTTCGCCGGTGAGCAGCACGAAACCGCCGCCGCAGCCCACGCCATACAGCAGGTGCGCCAGCGCTTCGCGATGGCGTTCGCTCATGAACAGATAGCGCGGATCCGGAGCAATGGAGAACGGTGATTGTTTGAGATGGAAGTAGTTGGTGTACATAGTCGGGGCTACACGGGCGCAGCAGCAGGCTTATTTCGCCCGCGGACGCGCGGGCGGCATTTGCACTGCTGGCGGCTGCACCGGCGGCATGGGCTTGAACTTGGCGCAGTATATCTTGGAGCGCGTATCGAAATACACTATCCGGCTGGCCGGTTTGGATTCGCGCACCGGATAGGCCGACGTGTCGATGCGGGTGTAGTGGTGGCCCACCTGCGCGATGATGGCTTTTTCCAGATCTTCCGGCGGCGCTTCGGCCACCGCACCGACAAAGATATACGGACTGGTATCGTCACTGACCATCACCTCCGGTATGGTAATCCCCCACAGCGTGGCACCGTCAGTCTTGAACCAGAACGCTCCGCCCTCATGCTTGTAGGGCTCTTTGAAGAACTTCACCAGATAATCGTAGAAGTACAGATTATCCGTGTGGTCGCGGCACAGCACACCATTGCCGATAATGGTGCCGAAAGTGGTAGGCACGGCGTGCACCCGGCCAGCCTGCGCGGCCAGCACCGCAGCGGCCAGCAATAAACGCCAGCGCCCGCCCATCAGGTTTTGGACAGCCACAGACGGTTCGCACTGATGCGCGCCTTGGCCGTGGCAGGCAAGGCTTCATAGCAACCGGGATGCTGTTTCAATGCGCCCTCTCGGATTTCCTTGTGCAGACCATTCACGACAAAAACGTACAGCACCGAGCCGTCTTCCTTATTTTTTGTCCCCATATACTTGATCATGTGCGCCCTCCAGAAACGTGCGCAGGTACCCCCGGCATAGCAGTCATCACAGCGGCCGCCAGCCTGTACGTTTTGCTAACGGCACTAGCCTGTTGTTGGCGATTAATTGCTGATTCCTATTATGACAGTTTGAATTCAAATCACATACTGTTTCCATGCGTCAAAATAACCGCTGTTGCAGCGGCCACAGCAGCTTGCGGGAAACCGTTCAGCCGCGCATTTTTGCAGCTGATGCCGCGAATTGGCGCATTCGTCCCAAACAGCCCGCGGGTTAGCGCAAAAACTCTTATCGTTTCACCATCGCCACTACCCATGATAGAGACTGCCATGAAGCCCACCATCACGCCTGCCAAGCTGACTGCCGCCGTTGCTGCGACCCTGCTGCTGGCCGCCCTGCCTGCCCGCGCCGACAACAAGACCGACACCGCCACCGCCACGGAAAACCGCACTGTTGCCGCCTTCAGCAATATCGCCATCGACGGCCCCTTCCACGTGATCGTGAGCAACCAGCCCGGCACCAGCATAGAACTGAGCGGCCAGCGCCGCCAACTGGCCGAGATTGAAACCAGCGTCAGCGGCGACACCCTGACCGTACGCCAGCCGCGCCACAAGATCAAAGGCTGGACCTTCAACTTCAGCTGGAACAAGGAAAGCAAGCCACCCGTTACCGTACGCATCAGCGCTACTACCCTGAAAAGCCTGCGCAACAGCGGCAGCGGCGATATCGAACTGCAGAACGTACAGGGCCAGCAACTGGCGGTCTATGCCGAAGGTTCCGGCGACATCTATGCCAGCGGCAGCGTGCGTGACCTCAGCGTGCAAGCCTCCGGCAGCGGCGACCTGCGCCTGCGCACGCTGAAAGCCGCCAGCCTGAACCTGACCATGAATGGCCCCGGCGACGTCGATGCAGCCGGCATGACGCAGGAAGTGAACCTGACGCTGAACGGCTCGGGGGATCTGCACCTCGACGATCTGCACGCCACCCGTATCAACGCTGCCCTGCATGGCCCCGGTTCCGCCGTACTGCGCGGTAGTAGTGGCGAACTGCGCGCCGAACTGACCGGCTCGGGCGATCTCGATGCATGCACGCTGAGCACGGAAGCGGCCAGCGCCGCCCTGCGCGGCCCCGGCGAAGCCTGCATTGCCGGCAACCTGAAAAAATTCGATGGCGAAGTGCGCGGCTCAGGCGACCTGACCGTGCGCGGCCTGCAGGCGGCCAGCGTGCATGCCGTGCTGACGGGCCCCGGCAACATGATCCTGAGCGGCTCGGTAGGCCAGCTCAACGCCGAACTGAGCGGCTCTGGCGATCTGGAAGGCCAGAGTTTGCAGGTAGGCCGCGCCATTGCGCGTAGCCGCGGTCCGGGCAATATACACCTGAACCGCGTGAATGAAACTCTCGATGCCGAACTCAGCGGCTCCGGCGATCTGAGCGCAACAGCGGCCTGCAAATCCGTCAAGCTGAGCATACAGGGCCCCGGCGATATCAAGCTCGATGGCCGCACCGACCAGCTGACGGCGCAGCTGAACGGCTCCGGCAATCTGAATGCACGCCAGTTATTGGCACAGCAGACCGATGTGCAGGTGCGCGGCCCCGGCAATGCCGTGGTGAATCAGGCCGGCCGCAATGCGGGCGAGCGCACCCAGCTCGTTACTTACGAACGCCGCGGCCAGCGCAGCAGCCAGTAAGCACCACAGCCCTTGCGGGGCAGGCCGCTAGCGCCTGCCCCGCCGCATGTCCCGCCAGCCCGTTAGCGACACCTTCCCCCGCTTTCCTCCTCCAGCTTTACTCCCCCTGCTTTACTCCCCAGCCTTGTTTCGCCTGCAGCAAGGCCTGCGCAGCGCAACTGCCGCCCACTCTGCCGGATACCGACCAGATGCAGACCAAAGTGGCATGCAAATACCACACTCGCCCATACCAGCTGATTTTTTACTATTTCCTTTAATTACAATTACTTATAGAAAATTTGAAGCATACAATTGTCAGTCCACTTCATTATTTTTTAATACCAGTTAAATACCTGTTGACAAGCTGGTTTGCAAGCACCTATAGTGCCCTCAACGCCGGACTTCCACGGCGACTTACACAGATAATCATGATCGAATTCTTACTCGGGGTTGATGGCGGCGGTAGCGGCACCAGAGTACGTCTGGCACGTACTGATGGCATAGAACTGGCAGAAGGTGTAAGCGGCCCGTCCGGCCTCATGCATGGCATCGCCAGCGCATGGAAAGCTGTCGAGGAAGCCGCGGCCATGGCCTACCGCGCAGCCGATCTGGCCATCCCCGAGCGTAGCCGCGTGGCCATCGGCCTCGGTCTGGCCGGCGTGCACAATAGACAGTGGGCGGCCGAATTCGTCGCCGCTAATCCCGGCTACGCCCGCATCGCGCTGGAAAGCGACGGCCACACCACCGTACTGGGAGCACATCGCGGCCAGCCGGGCGCCATCATCGCGCTAGGCACCGGCAGCGTAGGCGAAATCAAACGGCTGGACGGCGTGCATGTCGAAGTCGGCGGCTGGGGTTTCCCTGCAGGCGACGAAGCTTCCGGCGCGTGGATGGGCCTGCGCGCCATCAACCATGTGCAGCAGGTGCTCGACGGTCGCCACCCGGCCGACGCATTCAGCCACGACGTGGCGCAGGCCTGCGGCGGCGAACGCACGGCGATCCAGAACTGGCTGGCACGTGCCAGCCAGACCAATTACGCCCAGCTGGCGCGGCTGGTGCTGCAGCATGGCGAAAGCAATGAAGTAGCGCGCGCCATCCTGCTGGAGGCGGGCCGTCAGGTGGAACTGATGGGCAATGCGCTGGATCGCACGGGCACCCTGCCCATCGCCCTGTGCGGCGGACTGGCCGCGCCACTGCGCCCGTATCTGCCGGTGTCCATGCTGCGCCGTATCGTCAATCCGCAAGGCGATTCCGCTGCCGGTGCGCTGCGCCTGATCCAGCAGCATCTGAAAGGATAAGACCTTGCTGAGCCAACTGCGCGATTTCCGTCCCGATGCCGATAGCGATACGCCGCTGTATGTGCAACTGGCGAACAAGCTAAGCGACGGCATCGCCGCCGGCGACTGGCGCGTCAACGAAGCCCTGCCTTCGGAGCGGGTGCTGTCGGAAATGCTGACCATTTCGCGCGTGACGGCACGCAAAGCCATCGACATGCTGTGCGAACGCGGCATGCTGACGCGCCGGCGCGGTTCCGGCACCTACATCACGCCCAAGCTGGAGCAGCCGCTGTCGCGCCTGACCAGCTTCTCGGAAGAGCTGCGCGAACGGGGTTTCTCGGCCGGCTCGCGCTGGCTGCAGCGCGAGATCGGCATCGCCTCGCCCACCGAAGTGCTGTCGCTGGGCCTGTCGCCGAATATGCCGGTGGCGCGCCTGAAGCGTCTGCGTACCGCTGACGATGTGGTGATGGCGATCGAAACCACCACCATCCCGGCCCAGTACATGTCCAATCCGCACAGCGTGCAGGATTCTTTGTACGGCTATCTGGAAGCCAATGGCACGATACCGATGCGCGCGCTGCAGCATATCCGCGCCGTCAATGCCAATGCCGAACAGGCGCAACTGGCCAACATACCTGCGGGAGCAGCCATGCTGCACATTACCCGCGTCAGTTATCTCGACAACGGCGCAGCGGTGGAACTGACCCACTCGTATTGCCGCAGCGATTATTATGAATTTGTAGCGGAGTCGCGCAGATGAGCGATGCAATCAAGGGCAGCAATAGCATTCAGGGCAATATCCTCACAACGGCAGGCTGGGTGCACGGCGAGATCACGTTCGCCGACCGCATCAGCACTATCCACGGCGATCATGGCGGCCCCGAGCTCAATAGCGACGATTACATCCTGCCCGGCTTTATCGACCTGCACGTGCACGGCGGCGGCGGCAAGGATGTGATGGAAGGCGGCGCAGCCATCCATACCATCGCCGCAGTCCACGCGCGCCATGGCACCACCAGCCTGCTGGCCACCACCATGACGGCACCGCCGGAAGATATCGAACAGGCGCTGCGCGGCATACAGCGCGCCGTGCAGCAGCGCGGCAAAGGCGAAGCACGGGTACTCGGCGTACACCTCGAAGGCCCGTTCATCAACTCCGGCAAGCTCGGTGCGCAGCCGCCCTATGCCCGCTCGGCCAAGCTGGCCGACGTGGAACAGCTGGAAGCGCTGGCACCGCTCAAACTGATTACCGTGGCGCCCGAACTGGAAGGCCATCTGGACCTCGTGCGCGAGCTGGCCGAAGCCGGCATGCGCGTGCAGATCGGCCACACGCTGGGCAGCTACGAAGATGGCGTGGCCGCGCTCAAACATGGCGCCCACGGCTTCACCCATCTGTTCAACGCCATGACGGGGCTGCATCACCGCGAACCGGGCATGGTCGGCGCCGCGCTGGCCCATGCGCACTACGCCGAAGTGATACCCGATTTACTGCACGTGCATCCGGGCGCCATCCGCACCGCGCTGCGCTGCATACCGCAACTGTATTGCGTCACCGATTCAACCTCCGCCACGGGCATGCCCGATGGCGAATATATGCTGGGCCGCCACACCGTCATGAAATGCATGGGCGGGGTCAGGCTGGCCGACGGCACGCTGGCAGGCAGCACACTCACTATGGACCAGGCGCTACGCAACCTGGTCGGACTCGGCCTCGATCTGGCAGATGCCTCGGCACGGGTCTCAACCAACGCGGCCGATTATCTCGGCCTGCAAGAGCGGGGCCGTCTGGCTCCCGGCACCTATGCCGATATGGTGGTGCTCGACCGTGACCTGAACCTCAAAGCCGTCTATATCGAAGGAGAATTGTTGTGACCTCAATGATGTTGAAAGAAGCCCTGTCCGCCGCTGATTGCGTAGCCCTGCAACTGGCCAGCGATGGCGAAGCCTATGCGGAGCTGGGCCGCAAATTGAGGAGCACTTCCTTCTCGACCGCGCTGACGATTGCGCGCGGCAGTTCGGACCATGCCTGCGCCTATGCGGCTTATCTGATCATGGCCCGTCTGGGCCGCGTGGTAGCATCGCTGCCGATGTCGCTGGTCACGCTGAACAAATCGCCCCTGATCACGCGCGACACGCTGGCCATCTCCATTTCGCAATCGGGCCAGAGCCCGGACGTGGTGGAACCGATCAGGTACTTCCGCGACGGCGGCGCCACCACCGTGGCACTGGTCAACGATATCGAATCGCCGCTGGCACATGCCGCCGAATTCGCCATTCCCCTGCGTGCCGGTAAAGAGCAGAGTGTTGCGGCTACCAAGAGCTTCATCACCAGCATGGTGGCAGGCGCCCGTCTGGTCGCCGCATGGCAGAACGATCCGGAGCTGCTGGCCGGTCTGGAAGCGCTGCCCGATTCGCTGCGCGCTGCAACCAAAGAAGACTGGAGCTCGGCCATCGAGGTGCTGGCACCGGCCCGCAACATCATGGTGGTGGGCCGTGGCATCAGCTTCCCGGTGGCACTGGAAGCTTCGCTGAAATTCAAGGAAACCTCGGCCCTGCAGGCAGAAGCCTTCAGCGGTGCGGAAATCAAGCACGGCCCGATGGCCCTGATCGAAGACGGCTACCCGCTGGTGATCTTCGCCACCCGTGGTCCGACCCAGGCCGGCCTGCTGCAGCTGGCAACGGAAATGCGTGGCCGTGGTGCGCGCGTGCTGCTGGCCGCTCCGGCGGATGTGGCCGAACGTGATCTGACGCTGCCAGTAGCGGCAACGCCGGACCTCGATCCTATCGTGGCGATTCAGGCCTTCTACGTGATGGCAGCACAGCTGTCGGCAGCGCGTGGCATGGACCCGGATGCACCGCGCCACCTGAGCAAAGTCACCAAGACCAACTAAGTCCTTTAACGACTTTTCTATCTGGCTGCGACACCATCCATGACTATGCGGAGACTGCGGAGACTGCCGGCACTGCTGGCCGCATGGGTGGTGTGCGCTGCCGCGCTGGCGGGCCCGCAGCCAGTAAAGAAAATCGAGTTCTGGACCTTCAGCATGAAGCCCAAGTTCACGCCCTACTTCGAACAGTTGGTGCAGCGCTACGAGCGCGACAACCCTGACGTGAAAGTGGAGTGGGTGGACTTCCCTTGGGATATCATCCAGACCAAACTGGTGACCCGCATCGTCGCGGGCACGCCGCCGGCACTGGTGAATCTGAATGTACCATGGGCCGACGAGTTTGCCCGCGATGGCCTGCTGCTGCCGGTCGACGGCCTGCTGGGCGATGCGCGCCCCCGCTACCTGCCCGGCACCCTGAAAGACCTCACGTTTGGCGGCAAGACCTACGGCTTCCCCATGTATAGCAACGTGGCGGTGATCACCTACAACAGCGAAATTTTCAGACAGGCCGGCATCACCCGCGCCCCGCGCGACCTCGATGAACAGCTGCTGTTTGCACGCCAGATCGCTGCCCGTACCGGCAAGGCGGGACTATGCCCTGCCCTGTCCAAGATCGACGGCCTGATGATGCAGCAGGGTCTGCCCCTGCTGCGCGACGGTAAGGCCGTGTTCAATTCGCCCGCCCACGTGGCCCTGATCAGCAAACTTGCCGAGACTTACCGCGCCGGCGGCTTGCTCAAGGATGCCCTGTTCGCGGAAGATAACTTCCCCGCCGCTATCGACGCTTACAAAGGCGGCCGGCTCGGCATGCTGCTGGCGCCGCCCACCGCCGTGCGCCGCATCGAAACCGATGCCAGAGATATTTACGCCATCACCGATGTGGCACCGGCGCCGCTAGGCCCCACCGGCATTGCCGATGGCGGCTGGCTGGTGCATTTCGCCGTACCGAAAAACGTCAGCCCTGCGCTACTGCCCGCCGTGGGCAAATTCGCCCGCTACCTGACCAACGACGCCAACCAGCTGGCCTTTGCCAGACAGGCCAGCGTGTATCCGGCCATGGCGCAGGCAGCCAACGATGCCTTCTTTACCACCGTGCCAGCCGGTGCCGGTGCGGCGGAAAAAGCTGTCGCTGCCGGTGCTGTCTCCATGCCCCACTCGCACACCATGTACGTGGCCGGCATCGACGACTACGACGAACTGCGCCGCTATCTGGTAAAAGCCGTGGAAGCGGGCGTCACGGGCAAGCAGGATATCCGCCAGGCGCTGGATCAGGCCGTGGCGCAGTGGAACCGCAAACTCTCCAGCCAGCGGAGCCACTGAGATGCGCAATCTGACTGCATGGCTGTTCCTCGCGCCCGCACTGATACTGCTGGCCGTGTTCTCGTTCTGGCCGGTGGCGTTCGGTTCGCTGCTGGCCTTTACCGACTACAGCCTGATACGCGACACCCACTGGGTGGGACTCGACAACTTCCGCTACATCTTCAACAACGAGATGTTCGTCACCGGCCTGAAGAACTCGCTGGTGTTCCTGCTGATGGTGCCCTTCGTGCAGATAGGCGCACTGAGCCTGGCCGTGCTGGTGAATAACCAGCTGCCCGGCATACGCTACTTCCGCGCAGCCTTCTACGTGCCGGTGGTAACCACGGTGTCCGTGGTCGGCATCATGTGGGGCTTTATGTTCCACGAACAGGGCGCACTCAATTACGTGCTGATGCTGTGCCGTCTGGTCGATGCTCCGGTGGGCTGGCTGTCGAACGACAGTCTGGCGCTGTTCGCCATCATGTTCGTCACGCTGTGGCGCGGGCTGGGCTGGTATATGGTGATGTATCTGGCAGCGCTGCAGGCCGTCCCCGGCGATATGCAGGAAGCAGCTATCCTCGATGGCGCCAGCCGCTGGCAGCGTTTCTGGAAAATCACCGTGCCCATGCTGCGCCCTACCATCATGGTGTGTTCCATTTTGTCCGTGCTGGCCGCACTGAAGGCCTATCAGGAGGTGGATGTGCTGACGCAGGGCGGCCCGATGAACTCCACCTTCACGGGTCTGTATTATGCCTACGATCAGGGCCTCAAACATCTCAAGCTGCCGCGCGCGCTCGCTGCCAGCTTTGTCATGTCGGTGTTCTGCATAGTCATAGCGCTGCTGTGTCTGCGCTACCTCAAGCCCAAACACCGCCCATGAAGACGACCTTGAAAACACTTGCCCACTATCTGCTGCTCAGCGCACTGGCACTGGTGTGCGTGTTCCCGTTCTGGTGGACGCTGGTGACGGCCCTGTCCACGGAAGGCAATATCTTCGCCTTCCCGCCCACCTTCTGGCCGCGCGAACCATCGCTGGCCAATTTCATCGCCGTCTTCGACACACTGCCCATGGCCAGCTTCCTCGGCAACTCCCTGCTGATCGCCGCCTGCACCGTGTTTTGGAAACTGGCCCTGTGCTCGGCCGCCGCCTACCCGCTGGCACGCATGCAGTTCAAAGGCCGCAAGCTGGTGTTCGGCCTGATACTGGCCACCCTGGTGCTGCCGTCGGAAGTGAACTTCCTCGTCAACTTCATCACCGTGACCAAACTCAGTCTGGTCGACACCTACACCGGTGTGATACTGCCCAACGTGGTCACGGCCGTCGCCATCCTGCTGCTCAAGCAGGCCTTCGAAGAAGTGCCGCAGGACCTGATTGATGCAGCGCGCGTGGATGGCGCTTCGGAATGGACCATCTTTTATAAAATCATGCTCCCCCTGATAGCGCCGTGGCTGGCCACCGTTGGCATACTGACGGCAGTGGAAGCATGGAACGAATACATCTGGCCATCCATCGTGATGAGCAAGCCGGACCAGTTCCCGCTGTCGGTAGGTGTGCTGTATTTACGCGGCACCTTCGGCAGCAGCACGCGCGTCATCGCCGCAGGCACCGTGCTAACCATACTGCCCACGCTGGCAGCCTTCCTCTTTACTCAACGATTCTTCATGCGCGGCATGGATGGAGCAGTGAAATGACCTTAACCCCAGAACTTACCCAAGCCCAGTTGCGCCAGCTGGCCGGCCAGCTGATCATGATCCGCTTCCCCGGCACCACGCTCGATGCCGCCACCGCTGAATTCCTCAAGACCAATGGCATCCGCGCCGTCTGTCTGTTCCGCGGCAATATGACGGATTCCGTCCAGCTGGCCAAACTGACCGCCGACCTGCGCGCCGCAATGGGCGACGAAGCCCTGATCGCCATCGATCAGGAAGGCGGCGCCGTGGTGCGTTCCACCTGGGTGCCGGCGCCGCCCGCAGCCATGGGCCTCGGTGCTGCGAACGACCTCGATCTGAGCTACCGCACCGGCGCCGCCGTGGCGCGTGCCGTCAAGGCACTGGGCTTCAACTGGAACTTCGCGCCCGTGCTGGACCTGAACAACAACCCGCACAACCCTGTCATCGCCGAGCGCTCGTTTGGCGCCGAGCCCACCCGCGCCGCCGAACTGGCGATGGCATGGATGGCCGGCTCGCACGCCGAAGGCGTGGCCTGCTGCGTCAAGCACTTCCCCGGTCACGGCGACACCAGCGTCGACTCGCACCGTGACCTGCCCACCGTGGACAAACCGGTGGCGGAGCTGGAACGCATGGAACTGGCGCCGTTCCGCATTGCTGCCGGTGCAGCACCGGCCATGATGACGGCCCACATCGTCTACCCCACGCTGGACGCCGATAACCCGGCCACCATGTCGCGCCGCATCCTCACCGGCATGCTGCGCGAGGAATGGCAGTATCAGGGCATCATCATCACCGACGGTATGGACATGCACGCCATCGCAGGTCGCTACGGCGTCGGCAATGCCGCCGTACGGGCCCTGACGGCAGGCGCCGACATGGTAATGGCGCTAGGTACCACCGAAACGCAGGAAGAAACCCTGAACGCCATCGCTGCCGCCATCGCTTCGGGCGAAATCTCGCAGGCCGATATCCAGCGCCGGCTGGCCCGGCTGGGCGCACTGGCACAGGCCTATCCGTGCAAGCAGCGCTCCTACAAGGAAGATGCCAGCGACCGCCGCATCATGGCCGAAGGCTGGCAGCGCAGCCTTACCGCCTACGGCGCGCCACAACGCCCGCCAGCCGGTGCGCGCGTGCGTCTGGTCGCGCGGCAGGATGTAGTGAGCGACGGCGTGTCGGAAGCTGGCGTACCGGCAGCCGTGGTGGCCGACTCGCTGCGCGCGCTGTATGACGTGGAACTGGTGACCTATCACGACGCCGACAGCTTCGACTGGAGCAGCCTGCCCGACGATGGCCGCTACACCATGCTGGCCTCCACCTCGCGCCTGCGCTACGGCGACAACGCCCGCAGCAACTGGAAACCGGACCTGCATCTGGCGCTGTGGAATCCGTACCAGGCGCTCGATATTCAGGCACCTGCCCTGCTCACCTATGGTTTTGCCCAGCCTGCGCTGGAAGCCATCAATCAGTGGCTGTCCGGCGCGCTGGAAGCTAGCGGCCGGGTACCGGTCGCAGGCTTCGAATCATAAAAATCTGAGGGGAGACACCACATGGAACACAGCACAGCAGCCGTACGCAACCCGAAATTCTGGGTGCCCAGCCTGTATCTGGCGCAGGGCCTGCCATTCTTCGCCGTGATGATCGTGGCTAACCAGATGCTCAAGAGTATGGGCGTGCCCAACGATGAGCTCAATCACTGGACTGGTCTGATCGGATTTGCCTGGGTGTTCAAACCATTGTGGAGCCCCTTCCTCGAACTGGCCAGTAGCAAGAAGCTGGTGGTGGTCAGCTTCCAGATTCTGGGCGGTCTGTGTCTGGGCGGCGTAGCGCTGTCGCTGCATACGCCATTCTGGTTTGCTGCCGTACTGACCATGCTGGGACTGGTGGCAATTTCAGCCGCCACCCACGATATCGCCTGCGACGGCCTGTACATCACCAGCCTCGACGAGAAAGGTCAGGCACAATACGCCGGCTGGACCGGCACCTTCTTCAATGCCGGCAAATTCTTCACCACGGGCGGCCTGCTGCTGCTGGCCGGTCACTTCGAAAAATCCATCGGTGTGGTCCCGGCATGGACCATCAGCTACTGCATCCTCGCCGCCATCATGGTCACCCTAGGCCTATACAACAGCTGGGCGCTGCCGCTGGCAAAGAACGCCACCAGCGACGAGCACAATGCAGCAGCGATTGCGCGCACGCTATGGCAGGTAATCATCGAATTCTTCCGCAAAAAAGGCATCTGGGTTTCCATCATCTTCATCATCCTGTTCCGCGCCGGCGAAGCACAGGTGCAGTCGATCGGCCCGCTGTTCCTGCGCGAGGCGCGCCATCTGGGCGGCCTCGGTCTGAGCACCGCCGAAGTGGGCGCCGTATATGGCACGGTGGGCACGGTGGCCTTTGTGGTCGGCAGTATCGCCGGCGGCTACTTTACTTCGTGGCTCAGCCTCAAGCGTGCCATCCTGTGGCTGATACTGGCGGTGAACCTGCCGAATCTGGCGTTCTACCTGCTATCCGTATTCCAGCCTAGCGAGCTATCGGTGATCGGTGTGGCCCTGAGCGTGGAAATGTTCGGCTATGGCTTCGGCTTTGTCGGCCTGATCCTGTACATGATGCAGGTAGTCGCGCCGGGCAAATACCAGACTGCCCACTATGCTTTCGCCACCGGCGTGATGCAGCTGGGCTTCGTGCTGTTCAAACTGTTCAGCGGCGACATCCAGCTGGCTCTGGGCTACCGCAACTTCTTCGTGTGGGTGATGATCTGCGCCGTGCCGGTGGCGGTGCTGTCGCAGCTGATCCCCATGGCCGCCCGTCCGCAGGAGGACGAGGCAGAAGCGGAAGGCCAGCCAGCCGCCTCCAGCGCGGGTTGAATCCATGGCCAGTGTCAGTCTCACACAGATCGTCAAGCATTACGATAAAACCGCTGTTCTGCATGGCATCGACCTCGATATCGCCGACGGCGAACTGATGGTATTCGTCGGTCCGTCCGGCTGCGGCAAATCCACCCTGCTGCGCATGATCGCCGGTCTGGAAAATATCAGCGGCGGCGATCTGCACATCGGCGGCGTGCGTGCCAACGATATCGCCCCGGCGCAGCGCAAGCTGGCCATGGTGTTCCAGTCGTATGCGCTGTACCCGCACATGACGGTGTACGAGAATATGGCCTTCGCTCTCAAGCTGGCAGGGCAGAAAGCGGCGGCAATCGACGCTGCCGTACAGCGCGCCGCTGCCACCCTGCAGATCACCCAGCTGCTGCAGCGCAAACCGTCCGAACTGTCGGGCGGCCAGCGCCAGCGTGTGGCCATAGGCCGCGCCATCGTGCGCACGCCGGAGCTGTTCCTGTTCGACGAACCGCTATCGAATCTCGATGCCAGCCTGCGCGTGCAGATGCGGGTGGAAATCAGCCGTCTGCACCGCGAACTCAAGACCACCATGATCTATGTCACCCACGATCAGGTGGAAGCCATGACGCTGGGCCAGCGCATCGCCGTGTTCAACGGCGGCCGCATCGAGCAGGTTGGCACGCCGCACCAGCTGTACAACCATCCGGCCAATCTATTTGTTGCGGGCTTCCTCGGCACGCCGAAGATGAACTTCATCAGCGCCGAAGTCATCGCCAGCAGCGCCGAGCAGCTTAATCTGCTGCTGCCCGGGGGAGCCATCGTGGCCGTGGCCTGCGGGGCCGGCGCCAGCGTCAGTTGCGGCGACCGTGTCACGCTGGGCGTACGCGCCGAGCATCTGCGCCTTGCGCCTGCGGCCGGTCATAACACGGTGGAAGTACGCATCGGCCATATCGAATATCTGGGCGACCAGTCCATCGTCTACGCCAGTCTGGATGGCAGCAGCGAGCTGATTGCCATCCGCGCACCGGCTGATGCCGCGGCCCTGCAGGACCAGCAGCGCAGCCATTTACAGCTGCCTGTGCTGCAGTGCCACATTTTCGACCGCAGCGGTCTGGCCCTCGCCAGCACCGCACGACGCGCTTGATTGCAGTTTTTCCGCCAGTTTTATGTAACAATACGCGGGTTTACTCCGTCGCGACGGCAGGGCCTACCAGCCCGTTCGCTCAATTGTTTGATAGAAGGATAATTCATGTCCCACATTCGTTTCGCCCGTCTTAGTCTGCTGCTGGCCGCCATAGGCCTGAACGCCGCCCCTACCCTGCTGGGTATGACCCCTGTCGTTGCCGCCGAAGCGGCCAAACCGGCCGAACCGCCTAAGGACACCGTGCGTCCGGAGATCTTCAAACTGATCGACCCGGCCCAGACCAAAGATCTGCTGGCAAACAAGAACTTCGCTGATTTCCAGAGCCGCATCGACCAGTCGGCCGCCATGCCTAACGTTACTCCGTACGAGCAGTTCATCCTGAACCAGATGCGCGTGCAACTGGGCCAGGCTTCGGCCAACCATGAAATGAGCGTGAAAGCACTGGCTGAAATGGTGGAATCGGGCCGTCTGACCCAGGAAAACAAACTGCGCTTCATCGACGCCATCGCCGGCATCTACTACAGCAACATCAAGGACTACGATCAGGCCATTACCTGGTTCAACCGCTATGGCACCGAGTCGGGCGACACCCAGAAGCAGCGCCAGTACATCGTGCGTTCGATGTTCTTCAAAAACGATTTCGCCGGTGCCAAAACTGAAGTGCTGAAAGACGTGGAAGCGGCCAAGAAAACCGGCATCGCCCCACCGAAAGACGAGTTGAACCTGCTGGGTAACATCGGCATCAAGACCAAGGATACCGAACTGTATCTGCAAGCCGTGGAAGAGCTGACCCGCTACTACGCCACCGAAGACTACTGGTTCGACCTGCTGAACCGTACGCGCGGCAAAAAAACCTACTCGACCCGTTTCGATCTGGATGTGGCGCGCCTGAAAGCGCTGGCAGCGCCATCGAAAATGGAAACCGAAGACTACACCGAACTGGGTGATCTGGCCGTGCTGGGCGGCTTCTTCACCGAAGGTAAAGTCGCCATGGACAAGGCTTACCCTAACGGTGTGCCAGCCGGTAAAGACAAAGCGCTGATCCAGAAAGTCAAAGACAACGCCAACAAAGGCGCTGCCGACGATGCCAAAAACATCGACAAAGGTATCGACGCTGCGATGAAATCGAAAGACGGCGTGGGTCTGGTCAATCTGGGCTACAACTACATCGCACTGGGCCAGTTCGACAAAGGTATCGACCTGATGAAACAGGGCATTGCCAAAGGCGTGTCGAAAAACCCTGAAGATGCCAAACTGCGTCTGGGCTATGCATTGGCACTGGCAGGCAAAAAGGAAGAGTCGATCAAACTGCTGGAAACCATCACCGGCAACGACGGCCGTGGCGATCTGGCCCGCTACTGGATCATGTACCAGAATCCGCCTAAAGCAGCTGATGCCAAGTAATCGGTAGCACCTAGCGTCTCCACTCTGCGGCCGGTTCATCCGGCCGCAGTGCTTTCCGCCTTGCGGATTAGAACTTGAGGCGCCAGCCAGCACGGTTGGCCAGCGCAGTGCAGGCCATCATCGCCAGTGTCATCACGGCTGCATTCAGCAAACCCGCCGCACCGCCCTGCTCCAGATACGGCCACCACCAGCGCGGCATGTGCAGCACGGCCATGCTCTGCTCCCACAGGTCGGGGGCAATATACGCGAACAGCGCATTGCTCCCAGCAGGCAGCAGAAACAGGCGCCAGCGGCGCCACTGCCAGAGATCGATCAGCACATGGAACACGATGAACAGGGCCAGTATCAGGCCGGCACACACCAGCGTGTAGGACTCCGTTGCCTGTATCTTGTTTATGCCGTGATAGGGACGCAGCAGCAGGCCCGCTGCGAACAGCGCCAGTGCCAGCCAGACCAGCGCACGCACACGCTGCCATGGCGTGGCACCGGCTTTAGTCAGCAGCAGCGTTGCCAGCACACCGGCCAGCATATTCGCAGCAGTGGAGCCTAGCACCTGCGGTACGTTGACCAGCTGGTTCAAGGCAGCAGGAATGGCAACGGCGCCCGCGGTCCCGCCCATGTACAGCACCAGCAGGCCAGCCAGCGCACCTGTCAGCGCCATGCCATTACCGCCGGTGACCAGATACAGCAGGCTGCACACCAGATAGGCCCAGCCTATCATGCCCAGTATGCCCCACCAGCCGTGCGTCAGATACTGGCTGGGGAAATCGGCATCGGGCTGGCCACGGAATAGCAGCAGCAAGACCAGCATCAGCGCTGCGCCCAGCCATGCCTGCCAGCGCGCCCCGCCCTGCCGCCACAGCAGCAGCATGGCCAGATAGAACAGTGTCATGTAGCAGGCACGCGGCAGCAGCGCTGCGGCGCTGTAGCGGTAGACATTGGCCAGCACGACACCGGCCACCATCAGGCTGAATGCGCGCCAGCACAGCCGTGCCAGCAAGGCCGGCGTGACCTGCCCCACGGAGCGGCGCAGCGCCAGCGGAATGGCCATCCCGGCGATGAACAGAAAACCGGGGAACACCAGATCGGGCATGGTGATGCCGTCGGCGCGTGGGCCCGCATGTTCCAGCCAGTAGGGGATGGCTGGCATGCCAGCCAGGTAGTTCACCCAGATCATGGTCAGGATCACGCAACCACGGAAAGCGTCGAGGCTGAGCAGGCGCGGGGAGCCGCCAGCCCCGCTTGCAATGTTGGCAGTCATGGCAGCTAGACCTTTACATACCACTGGCGCTGGTCCATGCGCCAGCCCACCAGCCAGCACAGCAGCATGAAGCAGATCGCGAACAGCAAAGAAGCTAGCTGCGGCGGCGCCAGCGGCTGGAATAGCTGCTGATACAGCCACGTATAGCCGCTCACCGTACCGACATGCATGCGAACCAGCACCACCACGGCCAGTTCCGACAGCATGTAGATGAACAGCGTGTTCTTGCCGAATACCTCGAAGAAGTAGGTCCAGCCGCGCTGGCCGCGTACTTCGATGGCATACACCAGCAGCGCCAGTATCAGCAGGTCCAGACCGATGGTCAGCAGCGCGTAGGAACTGGTCCACAGCTTTTTATTCAGCGGTAGCACCAGCTGCCAGCACAGTGCCAGCAGCACCAGCAGCACGCCGGCCTGCACCATGCGGCGCAGGGTCGCCTTGCCTGTGCCCTGCTGCAGCAGCATACGGCCGGTAAAATAGCCGGCTATCACATTCACCGTCGCGGGCAGCGTGCCGAGCAGGCCTTCCGGATCGAACGGCAGGCCTTCGCCGTGATACAGATGCGCCGCACCGAGCAGCCAGATGTCGAACTTTGCCGGTGCATTGCCCGTCAGCGTCAGATCGCCAAAGGTCAGCAACACGCCCCAGTATCCCAGCAACGCCAACACGCAGTACAGCACCGCGCCACGGCTTCCCCAGAAATTCAGGATGAACGTTGCCAGCAGCGAGCAAAGCGCAATACGCTGCAGCACACCCGGTATGCGCGTGCCCGCCAGCGGGATCAGACCCCAACTGCCACTGGCGTCCTGCGTCACGAACGGGAACCAGAACAATGCAAAGCCCAGCAGGAAGATGATGGTATTGCGCTTGAGCGCCTTGCGCAGCACCGCGCCATGGCCCTGCGCGGCATAGCGCGGCACGGCAAAACTCAGCGCATTCCCCACCACGAACAGAAAGGTGGGGAACACCCAGTCGGTCGGCGTAAAGCCATGCCACTGCACGTGCAGCAGCGGGGCGTATACGCTATCCCAGTCACCGGGCGTATTCACCACTATCATCAGCGCGACAGTCAGGCCGCGCAGTACATCCAGCGCCAGCAGACGTTTCATTGCTGTGCCTCGCTACGCGGCTTAGCCATGGCGCGCAGATAGGCCGCAGCGGGCACACCCGCCATGCCGCTGCATTGCGCATCGGCGCCTTTTACTGGCTGGCGGCATGGCGTATCGCGGTCCAGCGACCAGTAGTGCAAGCCTGCCATCTTCTGCTGTGCCACTGCGCGCGCCAGCATCTGCATATCCGCTACGGTGAAGACATTTTCCACCACGTCGTTCACGCCCAGCATGGGGGTCAGCTCGATCTGGCTATAAGGGATGCCGTACTTGCGGTGCACATTGTGGGCGGCCTGCAGCGCCGAGCGCCCCATGTCGCAGCGGCCCTTGCGCACCACGCAGACCTTGCGCGAGGCCGGGCCATAATCCATCACCATCAGGTTGAAGGTGTAGTTGTTCAAGCCGTGCCGGCGTACCGCATCGAGCACGGTTACGCCCAGCGTATTGAGGCTGTGCAGGCTGCCATCGGAGGCCGCGTGGGTCGCTACCGTAAAGCTGTAGCGCAGGCCGGGGCGGCGCTGCTGTGCCACTTTGGCACGTCCCACCAGCGCATCGATCTGCGCCGCAGTCTGGCCTTCTTCGATATCGAAATCTATCCCCAGCAAGGCAGGCGAGTCATAACGGCTGATGAAGCGCTCCATGCCTTCGTCAGTGGCGCAGGTGAACATATGGCCCTGTCCGCCCGTCGAAATCACATAGCCGATACCGGCCTGCGCAAACGCGGCGACGTTGGCCGCAGCGATCTGCGCGCCGCCTACCTCGCCCCAGACTTCCTCGCCGCATTCGCCGCTGGCAAACGCCCAGCTCAGGGCTGCACGGCCAAAGCGGCGTGCACCATCGGCCAGATAGGCCTGACGCACGCCGTCCGGCGCTACCGTGATGACCGGCGCGGCAGGGTCCTGCCACTGGGCCAGATGTTTATACGCGCTATGCACCACTGGCGGCGTACTGGCCACCGCAGCGGTTCCATCGGCAGCACTGCATGCAGCGCTGGCAAATAGCATGGCAGCGGCCAGCGCAGACCAAGAGATTCGATGCATTGTTTATCCTGTCGTCCAAAGAAAAAAGGCTGCCGGCACCAGTGCCGGACAGCCTCGCTTAATCGCGGCCAGCCTTGTCAGACTAGGCTGGCCGGATCAGTCATGCCATTAGAACTTGACGCGCAGACCACCGTACACGGTCTTGCCGTTTTTGTACACGCCAGCGATCTGGGTGGTGTCGGTTTTGTACACGGTCATCAGCGGATCGTTCAGGTTCTGAGCTTCCACGGTGAACATCACGTTCTTGTTCAGGGTGTAGTTCAGCGCGATGTTCAGCGAACCGTTAGGGCTCTGGAAGTAATCGGCACCGCCGCGGTTACCCAGCTTGTAAGCCGAACGATGGCTGTAAGCGATACGTGCGCTGAAGCGGTCATCTTCGTAGAAAGCGCCTACGTTGTAGGAATTCTTCGAGGTGCCGTACAGGCTGCAGTCTTCGCCGGCTTTACCGTTGCAGGTGCCGCTATCGAGCTTGTCGGTCTGTTTGCCATCGGAGTAGGTGTAGTTACCCGATACGCCAATACCGCCCCAGACGTTCTGCTCGTAGGCTACGTTAAAGCCATTGAGCTTGCCGTTGGTGTTGACCGGAGCCGAGATGTCGTAGTTGGCGATCACGCCCTGTTTCGATGCGTCAGCGTATGGCAGGATGCTGTGGCCATAAGCGATCACACCTTTCAGGTCGCTGCTGAAGATACCGGCCGACAGCAAGGCTTTAGGCGCAAAGTACCATTCCACGCTCAGATCCAGGTTGTTGCTGCGGATAGGGCTCAGGTATGGATTGCTGCCGACGCCGTTGTGCTGCAGGTCGCGCAGATCGTTACCGGCCAGCTGGCCGAAATCAGGACGCGACATGCCGCGGTTCACAGCGAAGCGGGCGATCAGGTCTTTGGTCACATCGGCACGCAGGTTCAGGCTAGGCAGAACGTCGTTGAAGGTCTGCTCGTACTGCGGCTTACCGCCTGGCAGGAATGCGTGGATGTCCATCTTGGTGCGCACCAGACGTACACCGACATTACCGCTTACGGTTTCGGAAGGCTGCAGGTTAGCCATGACGTAGCCAGCGCTGGTGTCTTCCTTGATGTTGAACTCTTGCTGGGTAGCGTGGGTGTTGAAGGTAGCGTATTGCGCTACCCACGATGCCACGTACTCGTTGCTGATCTTGAACGGGTTGAAGCCAGGGGTCGGGTTCACCGGCAGGTTGCCGTACCAGTTCGAGCTGTAATTGCCAATGGCGCTATCAGGGATCTGTTTCTCGTCATCGGCACCTTTGCCCAGCACCATGCCCATCTTCTGCAGATCGCGCTCGTGCTTGGCGAAACGTACACCGAATTTCACCGATGGCACAAAGTCCGAAGCCAGCTTCAGATCAGCATCCATCTGGCCATACGACTCTTTGTCGGTGGACGAGGTGTAGCTACCCCAGCCGCCGATGCCGCCGCCGTTGCGGATGAACTTGTCGCCGCCCGGTACGTTCAGCACGAAGATGCCGTCATTGGTCAGCGAATAGCCAGCGCCCTGGTTCCAGCCGCTCAGTACTTCGAAACCGACGTCTTTGGTTTTGCCGCTGCCGCTGGTGTGACCAAGTTTGCTGGTCAGGGTCAGGTCGTCGCTAACTTTCCACTTGGCGTCGAAATTGAGGAATTTCGAATCGGTTTTTGCGTCAGGACGTGCCGCCACGTCTTCCACCACCGACCATGCGCCGTTCGAATTCGCGCCGAAGGCGTTCTTGTCAAAGAATACCGAGGTCAGGGTATTGCCCGAAACCGTGTAAGCGCCGGTCGGCTTCACTGCTACGCCATTCCAGCCCGGACCGTTGAAGGCATTGATGGTGTCAGCCATGAAGTTGGTGTTGTAATTCTTCGCGTCGACAGTCGACAGGAAGCCCGACAGATCCAGCGTGACATTGCTTTGTGGTTTCCACTGGGCTTCCAGATAGCCACCGTTACGCTTGCGCTCTTGCTCGAACAGCACAGCACCGCTCAGCAGCGAAACGTTTTTACCGGCAATCGCAGGGTCCGGATAGTTGGCACCAGCCTTATCCCACCACACGCCTTCCGAACCGGCGCGCTGCAGTTTGCGCGATTGCGAGAATACCTGGGCCAGAATACCGAAGGTGTTGTCTTCGTTTTTCCAGTTAGCCAGCGCGGTGATGGCTGGATCGGTCGATTTGGCAGCGGTCGAGTAGGCAGCTTCCACCGAGGCCGAAGTAGTCAGGCGGTCCTTGAATTCCAGCGGTTTGCGGGTCTGGATATCGACGGTACCGGCAGCGCCACCTTCGATCAGGTCAGCTTGCGACGATTTGTGCACCACGATGCGGCCCACCAGATCCGATGGCAGCAGGGTGTAGGAAACGCTACGGCCGCCGGCCGCGATGTTAGGACCGTACCAGTCGCCGCTCGACACGGTGTGGCCGTTCAGCGTGGTCAGGGTGAATTGCGAGGACAGGCCGCGCAGCTGTACGTGCTCGTTCTCGCCGAACGAACCTTCCGCCGAACCGGCGCTGGTGGTGGTGACGCCGGCCACGCGGGACAGCGAGTCCGCGACGTTCTTATCCGGCATTTTGCCGATGTCTTCCGCGGTGATGACTTCCACCAGCGAGTCCGCATTTTTCTTCTGGTTCAGCGACTGCTGCAGCGAAGCGCGGATACCGGTCACGATAACGGTGCTGGTTTCTTCTTTAGCTTGCTGAGCTTGGGCCGACATGGCGACACTCATGGCCAGCATGGCCACGGCTGCTGCGATCGGCTTCATGCGCTGTTCTGCGGTGAAATTACCTTTCATATACTCCCCCTTTGATTGGTGGCTTCTTTTTAGCCAGTCCAGGTTTAACGTAGATCTCAAAAAGCAGTTGGTTGCCGCCGCAACTTCCTGCAGATCCCTTCTTTGCAACCACTTACAAAACCAATTTAACGCCAATATACTCCAGACCAATACCAGAACACTACCAGTTTTCGATATTTTTCTTCATGTTGCGGGAACAATACATACCACTTTGTTGCTTTCTCACACAGGGGAAGGGCGTAATACTGGTATAACGGGATAAGACCAGTGCAATACCGCAAAACTGGTCTTTTTTGGTATTATTTTCCAACAAACCAAACGGAGACCACTGGGTATGAATGCGCTAGCACAGATCATGCAGAAGTTGGGCGAAAACAACAGTCAACCCCTGTATCTGCAGTTGCAGCGCGCCTTGCGCAGCGCCATAGACAGCAAACTGTTTGGTAAGGATGGCGCCCTGCCGGCCGAGCGCCAGCTGGCCAGCGAACTGGGGCTGTCGCGCATCACGGTGCGCAAAGCCATTGATGGACTGGTAGATGAAGGCCTGCTGGTACGCCGCCCCGGTTCGGGCAACTTCGTCAACACGCGGATAGAAAAGAACTTCGCCAAACTCAGCTCATTCTCGGAGGATATGCGGGCACGGGGGCGCCAGCCGCACAGCGTGTGGCTCAAGCGCAGCGAAGGCATCGTCGCACCGGAAGAAGCACTGCGGCTGCGGCTCAGTCCCGGCACGCTGGTGTACCGCTTTCACCGCATCCGCTATGCCGACGACGTGCCGGTCTGCCTCGAATATGCCACGCTGGTGGGCAGCAGCCTGCCGGCGCTGGACGCCGTGCAGGACTCGCTGTACGCCGCGCTGGAACAGGCCGGCAACCGCCCCGTACGCGCGCTGCAGCGCCTGAGCGCCCTGCTGCTGACAGGCGAGCAGGCCAGCCTGCTGCAAACCAAAGCTGGCGAAGCCGGACTGGCGGTGGAACGGCTAGGCTTCCTGCGCGATGGCCGCGCCATCGAATTCTGCCGCTCCTACTTCCGTGGTGACCTGTACGATTTCGTCGCCGAGCTCAACGCCGCCTGAGCACTGGGTCTCGCTACGCCTTGATTGTTCAGAACTATGCCGGACACCGATGCTGGCTGACGCTACGCGCGCAAGGCTGGCCAGGTAACGATATTGCGGTCTAACCTTCCTACTGCATCAATTGAAGGCAATGCAGGAACTATTTTCTATTTCCGCCCACTTATAAGCCTGTACTCTCTGCCGCGCTCATTCATGCCAGCTCTATGGTTCGGAGTAGTGAACATCATGTAAATAAAAGGCTCGCAATGACTGATACCCAGTGGCAGGAACTGATTTTCGACTTTTGTCTGACGAATGGCTTACCCCGTCCGCAAGATCTGCTGGAAAACGGACTGCTGGTAATCGAAGGCATGCACACTGCCATCGCCTTTGACGGCGAGGAGTCGGGCCGCCTGAGCATACGCTTCGACGTCGATACCATCCCGCCTGCCAGCAAAAGCCGGGTATTCGAGGCGTTGATGATGAGTAACTACATTTGCGGCATAGGCGGCGCATGCGTGTGGAGTTGCCATCCCACCAACTCCACTGCCGTGTGTAGCTATTCCGTCCTCTTAGCGGCGGAAACGACAGGCCAACAACTGGCGGAAGCGCTGCAAGACGCTGCTCGCAACACAAAAAAAATGTGGTCGAACACACTTGCAGTCATTGAAAAGAGTAGCCCCGGCGGGCTACCGATGGAATTTATCTAACCACGCTCATTAGCGTACACCATGGAGTGTCAGTATGTTCATTAATCCTATTGGGAATTGTAAGAACCTTTGGGAGGTCGCAACGCGTGCCCTGCCCAAATTTGGCAATACAGCAGCAGTGCCTGGCGACGAAGGCAGCATTACGCAAAGCGAACCGGCCGCTTCGCCGTTTGCTGCCGGCGTGCCCAAACAGGATGACGCCTCGGCAATGCCACCTGCCGAGAAGCAAAAACTCGATGTCCAGCAAGCACCAGCACCTCAGGAGGCCGCGCCATCTGCCACGCAATCTTCGATGACAAGCACACGGAAGCAGGCGCGAAACTTGGTCACGGTGATGAAATGGACCGTCGGTGTTGCCGCCGTCGTGGCCGGAGTCACCGCCGGTCTTGCTGTCGGCACCGCAGCCGGCGTCCTGCGCAAAGCCGGTGGCGCTGAAATAGAAAAGAGCCTCGATACCCTTAATGACTGTATCAAGGGCGGTTACTATGCGGGAGCATCCGTCTTCTACGGTCTGGGGAAACTGGCAGATTTGCTCGATCAGTCTACGCCTGATGCGGGTGCGGCTGTACAGGCGGGGCCGGCAGCCGCAGCCCCCACTGAATTTGTGTTGGTGTAGTTCCCTTTGTCCGAACACCGCGTTTAAAGCTGAGCTGACATAGCGTTGCCCGGCTTGTACCCGCGCACTGGCGCGGGCATCAAGACCGGGCAATAGTGTGCTGCCATGCCTGCACCCGCCTCACTATTTTTTGCTGGCATCCCCCGCCGTCACCACCGACAGGCGGCTCGGATCGATGGCCTTGCGGAACGCCGCATTGACTTGCGCCAGCGTGGCAGCGCGCAGTTTCGCCTCGTAGGCTTTGCTCCAGCTGTAGCTACGCTTGAGGAACAGATTGTTCGTCCAGCCAGCCGCCAGTATGCCGTCCTGTGCGCGGTTCTGTGCGCGCTGCTGCAACAGGCCGGATCTGGCGCGCGCCAGTTCCTGCGCGGTGAAGCCGTCTTTAAGCGCATGTTCCAGTTCCTGCTGTATCGCGGCAGAGAGCTTTTTCAGGTTCTGCGGCGCGGCGATGGCGGCAATCGAAAAACTGCCTGCCTGATCCAGTTCGCCCGCCTGCACATTGCTGCCGCCGCCATACGACAGGCCGTCCTTCTGGCGGATACGGTCCATCAGGCGCGACTTCAGACCGCCGTCGCCAAAGATGTAGTTGGCCAGTTCCAGCAGCGGCATGTCCTCGTCGTCGATGTTCAGTGCCAGCGGCAGGCGCGCCATATAGACGGCATTCTCCTTGTCAGGCGTATCGATAAAGCTGTGTAGCGGCGCCTTGTCGGCATTGCTGCGCATGAGCGGCGCGTAATCAACCTTGCTATCCCAATGGGCAAACTGCGCGGCGATGACGGGTTTGATCGCTGCCGCATCGAAGTCGCCAACTATCGCCAGCTCGCCATGGCTGGCGCCATAATACTGCTGATGGAAAGCCACTACCTGCTCCAGCGTGAGCGCCTTGACGGCTGCCAGCAGCTCGTCGGTACTCATGGTGGCGCGCGGATCGCCTTTCGGATAGGGGTTCAGATGCTGGTCCAGCGCATTGCGCGCCAGCGTCTGCGCTTCGTTGCGCGAGGCTTCGATGGCGACCAGCCATTGCTGGCGCAGCTGTTCGAACTCGGCCTGCGGGAAGCTGGCCTGTTTCAGCACATGCGCCACCAGTTCCAGCGCCGCTGCCAGATGCGGGCCGGTAGTATCGAACTGATACAGGCCGCCACTGATTTTCAGTTCCGAGAAGGCGTCGGCCAGCTGCTGGCGCGTGTATTTGCTGGTGCCGCGCATCAGCATGTCATTGGCAAAGCTGGCCACGATGGACTGGCCGAACAGGTTTTTCTCGTCGCCCCAGTGCAGCTGCAAATTCACCGAGACGGCAGCGCCGCGGTTCTTCTTCGGCAGCAGCGCCACTTTCAGGCCACCGATGTCGAGACGCGCGGTACGCGCGTCGACATTGTCCTGATCGGGATCGAACACTTCCGCTGTCAGTGCGCTGTTCTGTCCCTTGAAATCTTTCATCACCTGCTCGACCGGCGGCGCTGGCGGTATCTCGGCGCGCTGCGGCGCATCTTCCGGCACAAAAGTGCCCACCACGCGGTTATCGCGCTTCAGATAGCGCCCTGCCGCTGCAGCCACCTGCTGCGACGTAAAGCCCGGCAGCTTGTCGCGCCCCTGGAACAGCAGACGCCAGTCGCCCAGCGCAATTTCTTCCGACAGGCTGACGCCCACGCGCTGCGGATCATTGAGCGCTTTCTCGATGCCGTTGGCGAAGCTGCGCCGCACCCGCGTCATTTCCTCTTCCGTTGGCGGCGTGCTGGCAAAGCTCTCCACAGTGGCGATCAATGCATCGCGCACCGGCTCCAGCGGCTCGCCCGCTTTTACCACGGCGCCCATCAGCTGCAGGCCCGGCGCATAGCCGGTCTGGGCGTAGCTGAACACCTGGGCTGCCTTGCCCGATTCGACCAGTGCCTTATGCAGGCGGCCGTTGGGCGTATCGCCCAGTATCTCGGACATGAAGCTGAGCGCGTCGCTATCGTCCTGCAGTGCCGACGGAATCTTGTAACCCACCACCACCAGCTGCATATCGCCTTTGCGCCGCACCACCACACTGCGCTCGCCATCCTGCACCGGCTCCACCGTCCAGAACGGCGGCAGGCTGCGCTTGGGCTTGGGGATCACGCCGAAGGTCTTGCTGATCCACGCCAGCGTGCTGGCCGGATCGAATTTACCGGCCACCAGCAGCACGGCATTATCGGGCTGGTAGTAAGTGCGGTAGAAAGCCTGCAGATTCTCGATGCGCACGTTTTCGATATCGCTGCGGTTGCCGATGGTCGAGCGGCCATAGCTGTGCCAGTCATAGGCCACGCTCTGCATACGCTTGAGCAGCACGTCGAACGGATTGTTCTCGCCGCTTTCGTATTCATTGCGCACCACCGTCATTTCGGCATCGAGATCCTTGCGCGCCACTTTGGAATGCAACATACGGTCCGCTTCCATGGTCAGCGCCCATTTCAGATTCGCCTCGCTGGCCTGGAACACCTCGTAGTAATTGGTGCGGTCGAACGAGGTAGTGCCGTTGAATTCCATGCCGCGCTGGGAAAAATCCTGCACGATGGCCGGATGCCTGGGCGTGCCCTTGAACAGCATGTGTTCGAGCAGGTGGGCCATGCCCGTCTCGCCATAGTTTTCATGGCGCGAACCGACCAGATAGGTGACGTTGACCGTCACCGTAGGCTTGGCCGCATCGGGGAACAGCAGGACTTTGAGGCCGTTGGGCAGGCGGTATTCGCTAATGCCATCAGTCGATGGTCCGGCTACCACGCCTTGCGGCAAGGCGCTGGCAGCCCAGGCGGAGCCGGTGGCATAAGTGGACAGGCCGCACAGCAGCAGGCTGGCGGCAGCGCAGGATTTCAGGCGGCTGCAGTTCATGGAGGCTCTCGCAAATTCTCGGAACGTGCAGCATACGCCTTGCAGCGCAGGCGCGGCTAGGCGATTAAGTAAAATTTAATGGAGCGCTCAGGAGCAGCCACCGGATAGCAGGCAAACCGGCACGGACGGGCAGACGGCGAAACCGCCGCCAGACTCAGGTTTTATCGGGCAGGATGCAGGCATCGACCATCTGCAGGTCGTTGTCCTTGGCGAAGGAGATCACGAAGTGGTAAGCCATGGGCTCGAGATCGCGCAGCTTGCCGTTAACCACCACCGACTTCACGCCGTCGAGCACCACGGGGCGCACATAGGGCGAGAACTGCAAGTGGGAGTCGCGCCCGCCGCCGAAGCCTTCCGGCTTGAAGCAGGCCATAACGCCGCACAGACGCTCGGCCCAGTCGCTGGGACGGAACTGGCGGCCATTGCTGGTACGGCCGATGATAAAGAACGAATCCTGCTGTTCTAACGGATTGTGGGCTGACTCGGCCATAGGCGGGCTGCTTCTGCGTAGATACTTGTTGGTAACAAGAATGCGTGAATGGTCCCGACGGATTTGCCGGGCGGATATCATTCTGTAAGAATCTTACGTATTATATCTTATAGAAGACCTAAATACGTAAGTCCTTGAAATAACGTCGCTAATTTTCACGACCAAGCATTTTGGTGCAGAAATATTATCATTCCGCACCATCGCAATGCGCCTATTGTACCCTTTTAGGGCGCCGCCCCCAGCCACACAGCGCCGGACAGCAGCAATAACAACATCATCCACAACAGCAAGGCGCGCCACACCAGACCCACGGTGCTTTGCAGGGCGCGCACGTTCGGCTCCTCGCCCGGCAGCACGTCCGGCTCTTCGTCGCTGGTATCGACGGTAGCGGCATCGACCGGCAGCACTTTGGCGGCATTTTCCGCCGGCGTGCCCAGCCGCACGCCCATGGCGCCGCCGCCCGCAGCCAGAATGATGCCGATGGCTTCATCGGTCCAGCGGTGGGCAAAGTTACGCCAGGCGTAGATGGCGTCTTCGAAATTGCCGACCACGGCAAACGCCACGGCCGTCAGGCGTACCGGTATCCAGTCTATCCAGTAGAACGCGCGGGCCGCGAACTGGCCGAAGGCTTCGTTGCGCATATGCTCGGGCTCATTCCATGCACGGGCCAGATGCTCGGCCACACGGTACATCACGGCGCAGGCAGGACCGAGCGGCATGAGGAACCAGAAGAACACGCCGAACACATTGCGGTGCGTGGTAATCAGCGATTTTTCCACCGCCAGACGGGCAATTTCCGAGCTTTCCATGCCCACCGTATCCTGTTTGGTCCACTCAGCGAGCAGCTTGCGGGCAGCCGCCTCGTCACCCGCGTTGAGGGCCAGCTGGATCGAGGTGAAATAGTGGCTGTAGTGACGGAAGCCCAGCGTCAGGTAAACGATCAGCACGTTCCAGGCGAAGGCGGCGAGGAACAGATTGTAATGTTTGAGAATGCCGTAGATCAGCGCAGTCGGCACCATCAGCAGCGCCATCATCAGGAACCAGCCTATGCGGCCGTGGCTCGAATGACCGGCATTAAACCAGGTCTCCATGCGCAGCGCCAGCGCCTTGATTTCCGCGTAAATCGGATTATCGGCCCGCAGCGGCTTCATCTGCTCGATCAGCAGCGCGCATAAAATAGAAAGAAATGTCATCTAACGTCCTTGGATAGGGCTAAGCTGCAATGCCCGCTACGATAGCGCACCGAGCCTAGGCACGCAAGAAATGGAACAGATTGCGCAGCATGCCGGCCGTGGCGCCCCAGATGAAATAGTCGCCGTAAGGCATGGCGTAGAAGCTGCGCCGCCCTGCCGGCAGCTCGACCGACAGGCGCTGGTGATTCTGCCCGTCCATCAGAAAATGCAAAGGTACTTCGAACACTTCCGCCACTTCGCCGGGATCGGCCTGCAGTTCGAACGGCGGCTGCAGCAGCGCTACGACGGGCGTGACGCAGAAGCCGGTGCCGGTCAGGTAGTGCGGCAATGTGCCCAGCACATCGACATGGGCGCGCGCCAGACCGATTTCTTCTTGCGCTTCGCGCAGTGCGGTATCGACGGCGCTGGCGTCGTATTCCTCGGCGCGGCCGCCGGGAAAACTGATCTGGCCGGCGTGGGCGCTCAGGTGCTCGGTACGGCGCGTCAGCAGCAGCTGCAAACCAGCCTCGCGCGCGACCAGCGGGATCAGCACGGAAGCCGGCGTGGGCGTACGCTGACCTGCCAGCATGGCGGATTCGTCGGCACTTTCGGCTTGCCATGCGGGCTGCTCGGCAAAGCGCTGGCGCAACCACTGCGGCGTCAGGCGTTCCAGCGCGACGGCAGCTTCGCCGGCGACGGCATCGACGGGTAGTGCGCGGGGATCAAACGGGGGGCGTGCCAATGCGCTCTCCTCCAGTGATGAATTCAGAAGAAAAAAGGGCGCCAGCGGCGCCCTTTCCCGAGGCCTGCAGCCTCATGCTTCCTAAACTAACGCGGCAATTGTCGTGACAATTACGCTGCGTCGGTTTTCGCCGCTGGGCGACGGTTAGGCAGCTTTTCTTTGATACGTGCCGATTTACCGGAACGATCACGCAGGTAGTACAGTTTAGCGCGACGTACGTCACCGCGGCGTTTCACTTCGATCGAAGCGATCAGCGGGGAGTACAGCTGGAAGGTACGCTCAACGCCTTCGCCGGACGAGATTTTACGAACGATGAAGTTCGAGTTCAGGCCACGGTTACGACGGGAGATCACCACGCCTTCGTACGCCTGAGCACGCTTACGGGTGCCTTCGACGACGTTGACGTTAACGATCACGGTATCGCCAGGTGCAAATTCAGGAATGTTTTTGCCCAGACGAGCGATTTCTTCTTGCTCGAGTTGTTGAATCAGATCCATTTTACGGCTCCATAAACCATCATGCTGGCGCGCTGTACAAATGCCCAGTAGAGGATGGGGGTTACACGTACAGGCGACATGCCTGCACATGACATCAGCAGATTTTTACAAACCTGCCAAAAACTGTTCGTCTTTGCGCGTCAGCAATCCAGCTTCGCGCGCAAGCACGAGTAAATCGGGGCGCTTGCGCGCAGTCGCTTCCAGCATGCGCTGGCGGCGCCATTTGTCGATCTCGGCGTGGTTGCCGCCCATTAGTACCGGCGGCACGGTCACCCCTTCATACGTCTCGGGGCGCGTGTAGTGCGGCGCATCGAGCAGGCCATTGACGAAACTGTCCTCCACCGCCGACGCATCCGTGTTCAGCACGCCAGGTATCTGGCGGATCACGGCATCCATCAGGGCCATGGCCGGCAACTCGCCGCCGGACAGGACGAAATCGCCCAGGCTGATTTCCTCATCCACGCAGCGGTCCAGCAAACGCTGGTCGACTGCTTCGTAACGGCCGCACAGAATCACCAGACCGGCTTCCTGTTTCAGCTCCATCACCCGCGCATGGGTCAGCGGTTTGCCTTGCGGCGACATGAAAACCACACGCGGCACAGGCAGACCGGCGTCGGTCTGGCGCGCCTTGGCGGCGTTCAGCGTCGCTTCCAGCGGTTTGGCCAGCATCACCATGCCGGGGCCGCCACCATAAGGGCGATCATCCACGGTGCGGTGATTATCGGTGGTGAAATCACGCGGATTCCACAGCGACAAGCCACATTTATTCTGTTCGAACGCACGCCGGGTGACACCCGACTGCGTCAGAGCGGCGAACATTTCAGGGAACAGGGTCACGACATCAAATTGCATGGCGGGCCGCCCTTCTTTGTTCAGTTCAGTAATCAAGGCCCCAGTCGACAGTGATTTTCTTTGCGGCCTTGTCTACCTTGATGACATACGCGTCCACAAATGGAATCAGGCGCTCCTGCGCCACATCTTCCGGAACAGCTTCGGCCGTGGCTGCTGGCGTAATGCGCAAGATCGACTGTGGACCATTGCTCATCATGTCAGACACCGTACCGAGGTGCTCACCTTGCAAATTCTCTACTTCCAGACCGATCAGCTCGGCCCAGTAAAACTCGTCGTCCGACAAGACCGGGAAGCGGCTACGGGGAATCGATACAGCTGCGCCCTTGAGCGCTTCCGCAACGTTACGGTCCGTAATACCCACCAGCTGTGCCACCACATCGCCGCCATGCAATTTGCATTGCTTGACATCGACATCATGCACGCCCGGCTTATCGAGCCACCAGGTTTTTACCCGCAGGAGTGCATCCGCATCTTCCGAGAAAGGACGTATCCTGACCCAGCCTGCAACGCCGTAAGCACCGTAGACAAAGCCTACCTGTGCCAGATCGTCGGGGACTTGCACCCCGGATGCATTCTTGACGGTCAAACCAGCAACCAGAATTAAGCTGCTTTGTTCTGGGCTACCAGACGTGCAACTGCTGGCGACAGTTGTGCGCCAACCGATTGCCAGTGAGCCAGACGGTCAGCGGTAATGCGCAGAGGCACTTCACCACCGGAAGCCATCGGGTTGTAGAAACCGATACGTTCGATGAAACGGCCATCGCGACGATTGCGCGAGTCGGTTGCAACGATGTTGTAGAACGGACGCTTCTTGGCGCCTCCACGAGCTAAACGAATAACGACCATAATATTTCCAAAAAGTGTGCTAGGACGGAAAAAGCCGCAAATTATAGCGCGCTTTGCCGCGAAGCAGCAAGCGTTAATGAAATAATCGGGCAATGTTGGGGTAATCAAAGATTATCCCCCGATCCGGCGTACGGAGCAATAGGCTGGAGCACAAAAAAACCTCCACCGGAGGCGATATTATGCCCGATACTGCTGTTTTAACGGCAAATTAGCGAACCAACATGAGCGAAGTGCATCAAGTCCGCCACAAAAACAAAACGCTGGCCGCTCTGCTGGCCTTCCTGCTGGGCGGCATCGGTGCCCAGCGCCTGTATCTGGGCGGGCTGCGCGACCGCGGCCTGTGGGCCCATCTCAGCGCCCTGCCCCTGTCTGCCGCTGCCGTGGCGCTGTGGCCCCATGCCGACGCCTTCTACCACCTGCTGCCCATCATCGTTTCCGGCCTGATCGGCTTTCTCGAAGCGCTGGTCATGGGCCTGACCAGCGACGAGAAATGGGATGCCCGCCACAACCCTGCCAGCGGGCGCCAGTCGGCCAGCCAGTGGCCGCTGGCGGTGATTCTGGTGGCCAGCATGATGCTGGGCGCAGGCAGCCTGATTGCCACCATGTCGCGCCTGTTCGACCTGCTCTACACGGGCGGCGCCTACGGCTAAACCTGCTGCGCCAGCAAAAACGCCGGCGCTTAGGCCGGCGTTTTCAGAGGCGTGCCGGACCTGCTTGCGCCAGCCCGGCCTTGCTACAACTTAGAACTGCTCGACGTCCAGTGCCAGCACGCCGCTGCTGCCAGTGACGATGGCGCTGCGCAGGCTGCCCGCTTGCGACAGGATATGGTCGGCAAAGAAGCGTGCAGTGACGATCTTGGCGCTGTAGAACGCTGCATCGCCCTCGCCTGCATCCAGCTTCTGCTGGGCGATCAGCGCGGCGCGGGCCATCTGCCAGCCACCCAGCACCAGACCTGCCAGCTTCAGATACAGCACGCTGCCGGCGAATACGCTCTTGATGTCGCTCTTGACGTTGGCGACCACAAACTCCACCACCGCTTCCAGATCGGCGCTAGCAGCGCTCAGCTGGGCTGCGATGGCCTTGAAGTCGGCACCGTCACGGGCCGCCAGTTCAGCCGCCGTGGCACGCACCTGCGCGATCAGATTCTTGGCGACGGCGCCGCCGTCACGCACGGTCTTGCGGCCGACCAGATCGTTGGCCTGGATCGCCGTGGTACCTTCGTATATCGTCAGAATCTTGGCATCGCGGAAGTGCTGGGCGGCGCCCGTCTCTTCGATGAAGCCCATGCCGCCATGCACCTGCACGCCGTCGCGGGTGACGTCCTGCGACATTTCGGTCGACCAGCCTTTGATGACAGGCACCAGATATTCGTACACAGCCAGCGTCGCTTTGCGTACTTCGGCATCGGCGTGGTTGTGGGCGATATCGCTCAGACCGGCACCAACGTAAGCCAGCGCACGCGCCGCTTCCGTCTGCGAGCGCATATTCATCAGCAGGCGGCGTACATCAGGGTGATGGATGATGGCGACGGGACCGGCGGAACCAGCCAGATCGCGCGACTGCACGCGGTCCTTGGCGAAGCTCACGGCTTTCTGGTAGGCGCGCTCGGCCAGACCGATGCCCTGCATGCCCACGCCGAAGCGGGCCGCATTCATCATGATGAACATGTATTCGAGGCCGCGATTCTCTTCGCCCACCAGCGTGCCGATGGCGCCGCCGTTGTCGCCGAACTGCAGTACGGCCGTCGGGCTGGCCTTGATGCCCAGCTTGTGTTCGAGCGAGACGCAGTGCGCATCGTTGCGCGCGCCCAGCGTGCCGTCGGCATTGACGAGGAATTTAGGCACGATGAACAGCGAAATGCCTTTTACGCCAGCCGGTGCATCCGGGGTACGGGCCAGCACCAGGTGAACGATGTTTTCGGTGAAGTCGTGTTCGCCATAGGTGATGAAGATCTTGGTGCCGAAAATCTTGTAAGTGCCATCGTCCTGCGGCACGGCGCGGGTGCGCACGGCAGCCAGATCGGAACCGGCCTGCGGCTCGGTCAGATTCATGGTGCCGGTCCATTGGCCCGACACCAGTTTTTCCAGATAGGTGGCTTTCTGCTCGTCGCTACCAGCAGTCAGCAGCGCTTCGATGGCGCCATCCGACAGCAGCGAGCACAGCGCGAACGAAATGCTGCCGGCGTTAAGCATTTCGATGCATGGGGTAGCGAACAGCTTGGGCAGGCCCTGACCACCGAACTCTACCGGATGTTGCACACCCTGCCAGCCTGCTTCAGCGTAGGCAGTGAACGCTTCCTTGAAGCCTTTCGAGGTAGTGACTTTGCCATCGGCCAGATAGCTAGGCTCTTTGTCGCTGGCGTGGTTGAGCGGCGCCACCACATTGGCGACGAACTTGGCGTTCTCTTCCAGCACGGCTTCGGCCGTGTCCGGGGTCGCGTCTTCATTGCCCGGCAGCGCGTTCACAGCGGCCAGATCGGCCAGTTCGTTCATTACGAACAGCATGTCTTTCAGGGGTGCTTGATAAGGCATTTTTTCTCCAATATCTCCAGAATTCTGCAAATTTTCGCTAAAAAAAAGCCACGTCAATCCGCTTGCGGATCAGCGTGGCTCTTGCTAGCGCTTAGCCTGACGAGGGATTAGCCCAGTTCAGCCACCAGTTGCGGCACGATCTCGAACAGGTCGCCCACGATGCCGTAGTCGGCTACCGAGAAGATAGGCGCTTCCGGATCCTTGTTGATGGCCACGATGGTCTTCGAATCTTTCATACCGGCCAAGTGCTGGATGGCGCCCGAGATGCCGACGGCAACGTACAGGTTAGGTGCCACGATCTTGCCGGTCTGGCCTACCTGCCAGTCGTTCGGTACATAGCCGGCATCCACGGCGGCGCGCGAAGCACCCATGGCGGCGTTCAGCTTGTCGGCCAGCGGCTCCAGAATCTTGAAGGCTTCGCCCGAACCCATGCCGCGGCCACCGGAAACGATGATCTTGGCAGCGGTCAGTTCAGGACGGTCCGACTTGGCCACTTCACGGCCAACGAAGGCCGATTTGCCGTTGTCGGCAACGGCCGCAACGGTTTCGGTAGCAGCCGAACCGCCAGTGGCAGCAGCAGCGTCGAAGCCGGTAGCACGCACGGTGATGACTTTCACGGCGTCGGTCGATTGCACGGTAGCGATGGCGTTACCAGCGTAGATAGGACGCTCGAAGGTGTCGGCCGATTCGACTTTGGTGATTTCCGAAATCTGTGCAACGTCCAGCTTGGCAGCAACGCGTGGCAGGATGTTTTTGCCGTAGGCGGTGGCTGGCGCCAGAATGTGGCTGTAGCCGCCGGCAATCGCCAGCACCTGCTCGGCCACGTTTTCGGCCAGACCTTCAGCGAAGTAAGGGGCGTCCGCCACGATCACTTTGGCTACACCGGCGATCTGGGCGGCAGCAGCGGCTGCGGCGCCAGCGTTGGAACCGGCCACCAGCACGTGCACATCACCACCGCACTGGGCGGCTGCGGTCACGGTGTGGAGGGTGCTGCCCTTCAGGCTAGCGTTGTCGTGTTCAGCGATAACTAATGCGACCATGATAGTTCCTTTAGATGACTTTGGCTTCGGTGCGCAGTTTTGCGACCAGGGTGGCGACGTCCGGCACGGTGATACCAGCGGAACGCTTGGCCGGCTCGGCCACTTTCAGGGTTTTCAGACGCGGCGTCACGTCCACACCCAGATCTTCCGGTTTGGTCACATCGAGCGGCTTTTTCTTTGCCTTCATGATGTTCGGCAGCGTCACATAGCGTGGCTCGTTCAGACGCAGGTCGGTGGTGACGATGGCTGGCAGGGTCAGTGCCAGGGTTTCCAGGCCGCCGTCCACTTCGCGGGTAACGGTGACTTTGCCGTCTTCCAGCACGACTTTCGATGCGAAGGTTGCTTGTGGCCAGCCCAGCAGCGCAGCCAGCATCTGGCCGGTCTGGTTGGAATCGTCGTCGATGGCCTGTTTGCCCAGAATGATCAGCTGCGGCTGTTCTTTGTCGGCCAGTGCTTTGAGCAGCTTGGCCACCGCCAGCGGCTCCAGTTCGGCGCTGGTTTCTACCAGAATGCCGCGGTCGGCGCCGATAGCCATACCGGTGCGCAGAGTTTCCTGGCACTGGGTTACGCCGCACGATACGGCCACCACTTCGGTTACTTTGCCGGCTTCTTTAAGACGGGTGGCTTCTTCCAGCGCGATCTCATCGAATGGGTTCATCGACATTTTGACGTTGGCAATATCCACGCCGGTGCCGTCGGATTTGACGCGCACTTTAACGTTGTAGTCGACCACGCGCTTAACGGGTACCAAGACTTTCATAACTGTGCCTTTGGAAAAAGTAAAAATCGGGGTTAAAACCGGGCCCCGGTGCGCTGCTTCGCAGCTGGTAACTTCCACGCACCAGATAGGCAGGACTAAATTCTGTGGGCTAGATTATATGAGAAATTCAAGCCGCACAAGAAAATAAAGCACGATCGTGCGATTTTTTGCTAGTAGAAATCGTCTAAAAAATAAATCTGCTAGACGATGACTATGGGAAAACGACAGAAAAACGAGACAGTTGCGCTTATTTGCGGCGCATCAAAAAGACGAACTCGCGACCCGTTTGCACGTGCGACAACAGGGCGTTGCCGGTCTGCTTGCAGAAGGCCTGGAAATCCCGCACCGAACCGGGGTCGGTCGCCATGATGCGCAGTACTTCCCCGCTCTGCAATTCTGCCAGCGCTTTCTTCGCTTTCAGAATGGGCAAGGGGCAATTCAAACCACGTGCATCAAGTTCCTGGTGGAATTCCATGATTGCTTCTTCAAATATCGTGTCGCTCATCAAAAACCTGCTCGTTTTGTTAGGACTGACGCCAGTCTACTCCAAAACGGAAGGAATGACGCGCTGCACCAAAATAGTTCATCGTTCGTTGCATCTTTGCAACGCAAGCTGGAAAGTATACAACAGCCTGTCATGAACGACAACGGCCTGCGTGGGTCACGCAGGCCGCATAAACACTACTTCAGCGGGGCGCTTACTGCCTTAAACGCGCTCCCCCACCCAGCCGATGACAGCGGCCAGCGCGGCCGGCAGAGCCGCCGCATCGGTACCGCCAGCTTGCGCCATATCGGGGCGTCCGCCGCCTTTGCCGCCCACTTGTTGTGCAACGAAGTTAACCAGCTCGCCCGCTTTGACCTTGCCGGTCGAATCGGCCGTGACGCCGGCGATCAGGCTGACTTTGCCATCCTGTACGCTGGCCAGCACGATGGCGGCGGTTTTCAGCTTGTCTTTCAGCTTGTCCATGGTTTCGCGCAGGCCGGCCACATCGGCGCCTTCCAGCACGGCAGCCAGCACTTTCAGGCCTTTCACGTCCACCGCTTTACCGGCCAGCTCGTCGCCCTGACCCGAAGCCAGTTTCGACTTCAGTGCGGCCAGTTCTTTTTCCAGCGACTTGACGTGGTCCTGCACCTGGGCGATACGGCTGCCCAGTTCGTCCGGATTGGTTTTCAGTGCCGCGGCAGCGTCCAGCAGGCGGCGGTTCAGGTTCTGCACCAGTGCCAGTGCGCCCACGCCGGTGACGGCTTCGACACGGCGGATACCGGCTGCCACACCACCTTCGGCGATGATCTTGAACAGGCCGATGTCGCCGGTGCGCTGCACGTGCACGCCACCGCACAGCTCTTTCGAGCTACCGATGTCGAGTACGCGCACTTCGTCGCCGTATTTCTCGCCGAACAGGGCCATCGCGCCATGTTTCACCGCATCGTCAAACGACATATGCTGGGCTTTGGTGGCGTGGTTTTCCAGAATTTCCTTGTTGACCTTGGCTTCCACTTCGGCGATCTGCTCGGCCGTCAGCGGGGCATTGTGGCTGAAGTCGAAACGGGTCTTGTCCGGATCGACCAGCGAGCCTTTCTGCGCCACGTGGCCGCCCAGCACTTCGCGCAGGGCTTTGTGCATCAGGTGGGTCGCCGAGTGGTTACGGATGGTGCGGCCGCGCTTGTCCAGATCCACTTCGGCCGATACGGCATCGCCTACTTTCAGCGTGCCTTGTGCCAGCACGCCGTGCTGACCGAACACGTCGGCCTGTATCTTCAGCGTGTCTTCCACGTCGAAGTGGGCGCCAGCGGCCTTGATCACGCCGTGATCACCCACCTGACCGCCGGATTCGGCGTAGAACGGCGTGGTGTCCAGCACCACGATGCCCTGCTCGCCAGCGTTCAACTGCTGCACCGGCGCGCCGTTGCTGTACAGGGCGATCACTTTGGCATTGGCGCTCAGTTCTTCGTAGCCGACGAACTTGGTTTTCTCGCCGCTGTATTCGACGTTGGCGGCCATTTTGAATTTGCCGGCAGCGCGCGCGGTTTTCTTCTGCTGCTCCATCGCCGCGGCGAAGCCTGCTTCGTCCAGCGTGATGTTGCGTTCGCGGCAGATGTCGGCCGTCAGGTCGAGCGGGAAGCCGTAGGTGTCGTACAGGGTGAAGGCGGTGGCGCCGTCCAGACGGCTAGCGTCCTTGGCCAGTTGCGCTTCCAGTATCTTCATGCCGTTTTCCAGCGTTTCGCCGAAGCGTTCTTCTTCCTGCTTCAGCGTCTGGGCTACGCGTTCCATGGCTTCCGTCAGCTCCGGATAGGCCGTGCCCATCTCGATGTTGAGGTCGTTCACCAGCTTGTAGAAGAATGGCTTGGTCTGGCCCAGTTTGTGGCCGTGACGCAGGGCGCGGCGGATGATACGGCGCAGCACGTAGCCGTGGCCTTCCGAACTAGGGATGATGCCGTCGACGATCAGGAAGGAAGCGGCGCGGATGTGGTCGGCGATCACGCGCAGCGATTTCGATTCCAGATCGGTAGCGCCCGTTTCGCGTGCGGCTGCCTTGATCAGCGCCTGGAACAGGTCGATTTCGTAGTTGCTGTGGACGTGCTGCAGCACGGCCGCCAGACGCTCCAGACCCATGCCGGTATCCACGCAAGGCTTGGGCAGCTTGTGCATCACGCCCTGCTCGTCGCGGTTGAACTGCATGAACACCAGATTCCAGATCTCGATGAAGCGGTCGCCATCTTCTTCCGGCGAGCCCGGAGGGCCACCCCAGATGTCCGGGCCGTGGTCGTAAAAGATTTCGGTGCAAGGGCCGCATGGGCCGATGTCGGCCATCTGCCAGAAGTTGTCCGAAGCGTAGCGCGAACCTTTGTTGTCGCCGATGCGGATGATGCGCTCTTTCGGTACGCCGATTTCGTTGGCCCAGATATCGTAGGCTTCGTCATCTTCGAAATACACGGTGACCGTCAGTTTTTCCGCTGGCAGCTGGTAGACCTTGGTCAGCAGTTCCCACGCGTAGTTGATCGCGTCGCGCTTGAAGTAGTCGCCAAAGCTGAAGTTACCCAGCATTTCGAAGAAGGTGTGGTGACGCGCCGTGTAGCCGACGTTTTCCAGATCGTTGTGCTTGCCGCCGGCGCGTACGCAGCGCTGCACGGTGGTGGCGCGCGAGTAGGGGCGGGTATCGAGGCCAAGGAAGACGTCCTTGAATTGCACCATGCCGCTATTGGTCAGCAGCATGGTCGGATCATTGCCAGGTACCAGCGGGCTGGAGCGGACAATCGTATGACCCTTGGATTCGAAAAACTTGAGGAATTTGTCGCGGATTTCAGATGATTTCATGTCGTAAGCAGAAGTAGCTGGCAGATGCAAAGGGTTGATTATATATGAGCACGGGGTGGACAGGGCTGTCAGGCGAAGCCGGGGCCGATCAGATCGATACGGTCGGTACAAAAGGCATCCACGCCCCAGTGCAGAATTTCGCGGGCGCGGGCCGGGTCGTTCACGGTATAGCAGAACAGGCCGTAGCCGGCCTGCTTGATGGCGCCAGCCTGCTGCGCCGTCAGGTGGCGCTGGTTGGTGTGGATGGCCACGGCGCCCAGCGCCTGCGCCTGCTGCTGCCAGTCCCCGGGCAGACGGTCGAGCAGATAGCCACGCGGCAGTTGCGGCACGGCGTCGCGGGCAGCCGCCAGCGCGTCATAGCTAAAGGAGGACAGTAGCGGCAGTTGCGCCGGATCGCCGTTAGCCAGTTCTTCATGGAAATAGTCACGTGTTGTTTTTGCAACCCAGTCGCCTGTGGCGGCCTCGAAGCCGTCGGCTGGCTTGATTTCCACGTTCATCCAGATCTGTTCGGCACGGCAGAAGGCGATGAAATCCATGTAGCGGGGCATGGTGACGCCTGCGTAGGCCGGGCTGAACCAGCTGCCGGCATCCATTGCCGCCAGTTCGGCTGCCGTACTGCTGGCAACGCTGCCCTGCCCGCCCACGGTACGGCCAAACTCGGGGTCATGGATCACCATGCCGATACCGTCGCGCGATAGCATGACGTCGAATTCCACCGCGTGGTAGCCGTGGGCTAGACCGGCGCGCAGACCGGCCAGCGTATTTTCCGGTGCCAGCGTGCCGCCGCCCCGGTGCGCAACAATTTTAGGATATGGCCACATAGTTCCACACTAGCACGCCAGCGGGCGCAATCGATTCATCAGTATTATCCGTAGTGATAACGGCAAGCCAGAATATTGAGGACACCGTCACCGTATGCATAAACCAGCCTATGCGTTAAATCAATGCGCCGCGACCACAGTCGCGTCAGATTGCCCTTCAACGGCTCAGGCTTGCCTATGCCACTATAGGGCGAGGCTAGGCAGGCATCAATAAGAACATTGATTTTTTGAGCCAGTTTCGGATTCTCCGCTTGCCAATACTGATAATCCTCCCAGCCTATTTCTGTAAAAGCGACTACGGACTGGGCAGCTCGCTTCTTATTACTTGCCTTCTGGTTTTTCATGCCGCACCAGTTCCCGTCTACGGGCCTTACCGGCATTCAGTTGCTCAAGAGATGTCAGCAGACGGTTGGCGTTCTTAGGCGAACCGAGCAGATACAGCGTTTCCTCGATTGCACTGAAATCCGACAGCGACAGCATGACGACCGCCTCCCCGCTCTGGCGCGTAATGATCGCGGGACTGTGATCCTGACAGACGCCGTCCATCACCCCCTTCAATCCAGCTCGCGCTTCGCTAAAAGTGAAAACGTTCATGACTACTACCCCTTCAGACAATTTTTAAAACCTTACCTTGAGAATCATTGTACATAATTCGTACAACACAAAAAACATTGTACCGAAATTTGTACATCAAACTTGAACGCCGCAAGAACTCAATAGTAGACCCGGGATGCCGGGTCGGGTTGCGTAAAAACCATGTGCACAAGCGCAAACGAACCACTACACTAACGGCCTGATCGGATTACTCAAAAGGTAGAATTCATGACCGCTGCACAAGCACTAGGACATATCCGCGTCCTCGACCTCAGCCGTGTACTCGCAGGCCCATGGTGTTCGCAGAATCTGGCGGACCTTGGCGCCGATGTGATCAAGGTGGAACGACCCGGCAGCGGCGACGACACGCGCGCCTGGGGCCCGCCCTACGCCAAGGATGGCGATGGCAAGGACACCACGGAAGCGGCCTACTATCTGGCCGCCAATCGGGGCAAGCGTTCGATCACGGTCGATATCGCCAGCGCTGGCGGACAGGCGCTGATCCGCGAACTGGTACGCCACAGCGACGTGGTGCTGGAGAACTACAAAGTTGGCCAGCTCAAGCGCTACGGCCTTGATTACGACTCGCTCAAAGCCATCAAGCCTGATCTGGTGTACTGCTCGATCACCGGCTTCGGCCAGAACGGCCCCTACGCCCACCGCGCCGGCTACGACTTCCTGATACAGGGCATGGGCGGCCTGATGTCCGTGACGGGCGAACGCGACGACTTGCCCGGCGGCGGCCCGCAGAAAGCCGGGGTGGCCCTGACCGACCTGATGACGGGCATGTACGCCACCATCGCCATCCTCGCCGCCCTGACCCACCGCGACCGCAGCGGCGAAGGCCAGTACATCGACATGGCCCTGCTCGATGTGCAGGTCGCCATGCTGGCGAATATGGGCAGCAATTACCTGAACAGCGGCAAAGCGCCTAAGCGCTGGGGCAATGCCCACCCGAACATCGTGCCCTACCAGACCTTTGCCTGCAGCGATGGCTACATCATCGTCGCCAGCGGCAACGACGGCCAGTACCAGAAGTTTGTCGAAGTGGGCGGCCGGCCCGAGCTGGCCACGCACGAACGTTACGCCACCAACCCCTTGCGCGTGCAGCACCGCGACGAACTGGTGCCTATACTGGCCGAGATGGTAAGCCAGCAGACGCGCGCCTTCTGGATCGAACAGCTGGAAGCGGTGGGCGTTCCTTGCGGCCCGATCAACAATCTCGACGACGTCTACAAGAATCCGCAAGTGCTGGCGCGCGAACTGGTGATGGAAGTGCCGCACCCCACTGCCGGCACGACCAGGCTGGTGCGCAGCCCGATGAAAATGTCGCGCACGCCCACCGACGTGGCCGTGGCGCCGCCGCTGCTGGGCCAGCATACCGATGACATCCTGCGCGATGTGCTGGGCCATAGCGATGCCGAGATCGCGGCACTGCGCGCGCAGGGAGTGGTGTGATGCATACCCCGCTCAACGCTGAAATCACCCGTCTGTACCGGCTCGATAGCGAGAGCGACAGCCAGCCGCTGGAGCTGGTGTCGGCAGGCGGCCTGACCCGCAGCATGGTGCTGGAATTTCGCCGCAAGCCCGGGCAGGCCGTGCCTCACCACTGGGACAACCTGTGCCGCATGGCCAGCTACCTGCAGCAGCAACTGGATTTGCCCGCACCTGCCGTCAGCATCTCGGGCCAGAACAGCTACCAGCTGTGGTTGTCGCTCAGCCATGCGGTGCCGGTCGAGCAGGCAGAAAACTTTCTGCTCCAGCTATGCGCGAGCTATTTCCCTGATGTACTGGCAGACGAACTGGACTGGCTGCCCCAGCACGGCGGCCAGCATGCCCGGACCAGCGTGGAATGCCCTCCGCGGCTGCAAAACAATGGCCTGTGGTCGGCTTTCATACACCCGGGCATGGGCGCCGCTTTCGAGGACGAGGCCGGCCTTGAAGTCGAACCACCCGCAGCGGGACAGGCGGCATTTCTGGAAAGCCTGCACTGCATCAGCGACAGCCAGTGGACCCACGCCTGCGCGCTACTGCAAAGCCAGCAAGGCGTGACAGCACCTGCTGCCGTCCATGCCAGCGCTGCCGGAAAAACCGGCGCAGCGGCTCATGCCTCCCCGGCAAGCTCCGGCAATGACAGCCTGCTGCTCAAGGATGCCACACTGGAAGACATCATCCACCATCTGCACGAGCGCAATATCGAACCGACTTTCCGCCACCTTCATCCGAAACGCTAGTTCAGGAGGCCGGCTGGCGCGCACGCAGATCGCGCTGCAGCTCCTGTAACTGGCCCTGCACGGCATGGACCGCGCTACGCATATGGGCCGACACCTGCGGCACGTTGATGCACACCTGCCGCGCACGCTCCACCAGCACCAGCATTTCTGTCAGCAAGCGGTCCAGTGGCGCGCCATCGGCTTTATCCAGCAATTCGCCCAGCCTGTCGGCGTGCTGATCAAGCCGTTGCACGCTGCTGCGCAATTCCGCCGGCAACTGCCGCTCGACCGAGCAGGCTTGTGCGGCCTGCCCTACCGCCTGCGCCAGCATGTGAAAACGATGATGGATTTCCAGTGTCGACAACATGATGCTCACCCTCCGAGGTCGCTGCAAGCACGGCTGTGCTGCTGCTGGTTCGACCCGCAAATGTCCAGCACGTTGCATACCGCAGGGCGCTAAAACGGGCGACGCTGAGCCAGATCAGTTCTCGTTGAAGTTGCAAATTTTGTAAATAGTTGTGACATGGCTCGGCGCTATCAATTTTGCAAGATATGCTGCCGCCATGAATGCCCGCCCCCGCGCTCTGCCGCCCCTGATGATTACCGTGCTGCTGCATAGCGCACTGCTGCTTGCCATGCTGCAAGGCATACACTCCCAGCGCCAGAAACACCCGCGCGGTCCGGCTATCCAGTGGTTGCTGCCATCAGCGCCCGCCCGTCCCCTTACCCGCCCGCGCCCTTCTGCACCGGCGCTCACGCTGCATACAAGCAAGCCTAGCGTTGTGCAGGAAAAAACAGTCGCAGAAAAGGCGCCAGCACCCTCGCCTACCGCTGCTTCGGCAGTGGCCGCAGCCGCGACGGAAAGCCCGCGCGATGATCCTTTTGCGCTGGATAAACCGGCGCTCGCCAGCAAGGCTGCTGCGAGTGCCGACGATCTGCTGCAACGGGCCAGACAGAGCGCTGGCCGTATCGACCAGCAGTTGCGCGCAGAATCGCCGCAACGCTTTCCGCTGCCGCCACCGGACAGCATGCAGGCAAAACTGGAGCGCGGCATCAATGCGGCACATGAAGCGGTGCCGCCCAAGTGGTATCAGGGCGCGCGCATGGTGGAACTGAGCACGCCGGATGGCGAACGCAAATCGCGCATGTACAAGATCAGCACGGCATTCGGCAGCTACTGTGTGTCCATCAGCCCGGAAGGCCGGCGCTCGTATTCCAACTGTCCCTGAGCTACACCCGCGAAATAGCGGCACTGTGCTTAGAGATCAGCCTGCGCCAGCGGCGCCAGCCGCCGCAAGTGCCAGCCTATGGCCAGCGCCAGCAACAGCAGACTGCCCAGCACCAGCACCACGCCGGGCCAGCCATGCGATTCCCACATCAGCCCGCTGAGCGAGCCCACCACACTGGAACCGAAATAGTAGAAGAACAGATACAGCGCCGATGCCAGCGCACGGTTGCCCTGCGCGCGCCGCCCCACCCAGCTGCTGGCAACCGAATGGGCCGCAAAGAAACCGAAGGTGGTCAGCGCCACGCCGGCCACGATCAGCGGCAGCCAGTCCGACAGGGTCAACAGCAAGCCTAGCGGCGGGATGGCGATCAGCGCCCACAACACGTGGCGGCGACCGTAACGGTCAGCCAGACGGCCCGCCCACACCGAACTGTAAATGCCCAGCAAATACAGCAGCGACAGCGCGCCCACCACGCTCTGGCTCAGCGCTAGCGGCGCGGCCAGCAGGCGATAGCCGATGTAGTTGTACAGGCTGACGAAAGAACCCATCAGCAAAAACGCCAGCGCAAACAGCCATGGCATGCCGGCATCGGACAGATGACCATGGAAAGCGGCCGGCATGGCGCGCCACGCCGTGCGCTGCGGACGGAAATGGCGCGAAGCAGGCAGCGAACGCCAGAACTCCAGCGCTGCCAGCACGCCCGCAGCGCCGACCGCAGCCAGCGCCAGCCGCCACGAAAAATGATCGCTGAGCAGAGAAGCAATCACCCGCCCCGCCATGCCGCCCAGCGCACTGCCGCTGATATACAGCCCCATCGACAGGCCCAGCGAATTGGGCTCGATTTCTTCGCCCAGATAGGCCATGGCGATGGCCGGCATGCCGCCCAGCGCTATCCCCAGCAGGGTACGCAAGGCCAGCAGCTGCGCGTAGTTATGTGCGCCAGCACAGGCCACCGTCAGCAGCGCCGCCAGCGCCATCGCGCCCACCATCAGCGGCTTGCGCCCCAGCCGCTCCGATACCACGCTCGATGCCAGCAGCGACAAGGCCAGCGCTGCCGTCGAACAGGACAGCACCATGCTGCTCTGCGCCGCGCTGAGGGCAAATTCATGCGACAGCAGCGGCATCAGCGGCTGCACGCAGTACAGCAGCGCGAAGGTGGAGAAGCCGCCGAAAAACAGCGCCCGGTTGCTGCGTTTGAACGCCGCCGTGCCCGCTGCGATGCGCGCAGAAGGGCGGCTGGCATGCAGGGCAGAGGAATCAAGACTGGCGACGGGTGGTGGCATGGACTAACTCTCGGTCAGGCTGGGAATCTGCATCTTAGGATTGCCACTGCCTTGTGTCCAATATATATTTAAGTCGATTCTTATACTTATTACAGATAACAACTATGGAATTACGCCACCTGCGCTACTTCGTCGCCGTTGCCGAAGAACTCAGTTTCACCCGCGCTGCCGCCCGCCTGCACATCGGCCAGCCGCCGCTGAGCCACCAGATTCAGCAGCTGGAGAGCGAAGTGGGCGCTCAGTTACTGGACCGCAGCAAGCGCTGGGTGAGGCTGACGGAAGCGGGCAAACTGTTTCTGGACGATGCGCGCCGCGTGCTGGCGCTATCCGAGCAGGCCGTGCAGACCGCGCGCCGTGCCGAACGTGGCGAGGCGGGCGAATTACGGGTCGGGTTTACCTATTCCACGCCGCTGACGCCCCTGTTTGCCAGCGTGGTCAACCGCTACCGCCAGCAGTATCCGGGCGTGACGCTGACGCTGCACGAACTGCCCACCGTGCCGCAGATAGCCGCCATCGCCGAGCGCAAGCTCGATCTGGGGCTGGTACGGCCGCCCGAAATCAGCATCCCCGACAGCGTCAGTCTAACGGCCTTGCGCCACGACCCGCTGGCACTGGTGCTGCCCACCGGCCACCCGCTGGCTAGCCAGAGCAGGGTGGGCATCAGCGATCTGCGCGGGCAGCCGCTGGTGATGTATCCGCGCACCACCGGCACCGGCATCTACCCGCAGATCTTCCGCCTGTGCCGCGCCGCCGGTTTCCAGCCCAGCATCGCCATGGAAGCAGGCGAAGCCTCCACCATCATCGGGCTGGTGGCGGCCGGCTGCGGCATCTCCATCCTGCCCGCATCGTTCGAGATTATCCGCATGGCTGGCGTGTGCTATCGCCCGCTTAGCGATGCAGCGGCCACCACGGCGCTGATGCTGGCGCAACGAAAAGAAGAAAATTCGCCGCTAGTGGCGGCCTTTGTCGCCATCGCTATGGCGATTGCACGCGAGAGCGCAGTGGAAGAACGGTGAATTGACGGGTGTGATAACCGTGGCAGCGCAAGCCGCCACGGTGCGCAACAACGCTCAGGCTTAGGCGTAGTCGGCGTCCAGTTCGGAGCCGGCATAGTTTTCCAGCTCGGCGAACAGGGTTTTCATGGCCGTGCGGCCGGGGATGTTTTGCAGCACGCTGCAGGAACGGCGATAGCTATCGATGCGCTCGACCAGCACCGGATGGTGCTGCACCGGCACCGCGGCCAGCAGCTCGGCCCAGCCCTGCTCGAAGTCGGGTTTATTCTTGCGCACGGATTTGACGAAACGCTCGAACTCCTTCTGCCCCGTGCGGGCGACGATACGGCCGCCGCCTTCCACGGCAAAGATCACGGCCAGCGCAATCACCCCTTCCGCATTCAGCTCCGTATCGCTGACGGCGCCTTCGCTATTGTGGCGGCGCAGCCAGTTAGCCAGCCGCACCACGGCCTGCACTTCCTTGCGCTGCCTGAGCATGAGCTGATAGCGCTCCATGCCGTTCCAGTTCTGGTTGGGATCGGTCTGGCACAATTCCACGAACAGGTCGCGCAGCCGCCGCGCCGCATACAGCGGATCGGTATCGTACTCGCCCACCAGCGCATCCTGCGGCATGGCCGAGAGTTCCTTGACCAGCCGGAAGCCCTGCTGGAAGGCATGCTCGGCGCCATGTTCGATCAGGTATTCCAGACCGGCCAGATCGCTGGCGTCGCCAAGCACGTGATCGAGCCCCAGCGACACCCCGCCCACCGTCAGCAGCAGGGCTTTCTGTATGCCTTCGGCAGTGCGGTCGTTGGTGAACTTCTCGGCCACCATGGCGGTGATGCCGGTCAGCTCGTCGGCCAGCGCGTAGGCCGCGTCGTCGTCCGGATGGCTGGCCAGTTGCTGGATGGCGCGCGTCAGGCGCGGCAAACGTTCTATGACTAATGCAGGCAGCATAACAACCTTTAGGAGAAGATCTTGGTGCCCATGCTGCGGCGCGAACCGGGCTTGGCTGCGCTGCGCGTGGACGGCACCTGCTTGCGCAAGCGGTATAGCAGCTCGCGGGTGGAACGCTGCAAGATGCTTGGTTCGGCATCGGGATCATCGTCGTATTCGGCATCGGCCAGATCGGCGCTGTGGCGGAATTCCGGGAACAGCTCGAACAGCGCGCGGTCCCAGCCATCTTCCGAAGCCTGCGCCAGCGCAATGGCCAGTGGCACCACGTCGTTGTCGGACGAGGTCTGGCCAGTCAGGTAAGGACCTTTAGAGATGATCTCGCCAGCCACTTCCAGTATCTCTTTCGGCGCCATCGAGAACAGGATGGCGAACGCAGTCGCACCGTGATCGGTGGCCGAAGCAGCGGCCAGCAGTTCGTTGCGGCGCTCTTCGTCATCGGTCGAAAACACCACGCCGTGGATGTGGGCGAACAGCGATTCGGCGATACGCTCGGGATCATCCTCGATCAGGTCGTCCTGCCAGGTCGCAGCGATAAAGGCCAGACTATCGGCCCAGGCCTTGGGCGGCACTAGCAGCGTAGCCAGCGACATCTTGCCGCCGTCAAAGCCCGCCATATGCAGCGCCGTGACCTGCGGCGGAATGTTGTTGAGCACCTCCACCACGGCCAGATCGCCAAACTGATCGGCCGCTTCGGCAAAGGCTTCTTCGGCGTGTTCGAGGGAACCGGCCAGTACCAGCTCGGTTACCTGCTTGCTCAGCGCCGGCAGATTGCTATTGTCACTCATGCTTAATCTCCATCCTGATCGAACATCTGGGCGAAATCGTCGCTGGCCTGATCTTCGTCGTCGACATCATCGCCGTCATCGTTGGCCGACAGTTGCTCCAGCGACTGGTCATCATCATCCCACTTGCGCGGATTGAGGTGCAGGAAGGCCGTGATAATGGCCTGACGGCCCAGTTCCGGCATATTTTCCTCCAGCGCCGCGTACATGCGCGCGGCTGCCTCGCCCTTGCAGCTGGCCATGGCAAACACCCGGCCGGCATCGCCGAACTCGTAATCCGCGGCTTCGGCCAGCAGGCCTTTCGGGTCCTTGAATTCCAGATGATCGACCAGCGCGAAGGCCAGCATGTTGACATCTTCGATACCGCCGCCGCTGGCATATTCTTCCACCAGCGCATCGATCATGCGCTGGTAGTTCTTGCGATCGGGCGGATCGCCCAGTATGCCCTCGATCTGGCCTTCCAGTTCGCGCGACTGATAGGCGAACTCCGGGTGTACTTTTCTCATTGCTAGTTCTTTCTTTTTCTTGTAGGTCAGGCGCCGCGCCATCAGGCCGGCGGCAGCTGGGTGCCGTGCAGATTGAACACGGAGCGCCACAGCTGATAGGCTTCTGCCTCCGCATCGATGATGATGCGGTGATTCAGACTCTGGTTATATTCTTCGCGCTTGGCGGGATCGGACAGGATCTCGTAGGCTTTGGTGATGCTCTTGAAGCGGGCTTCCGCGCCGGGCGCCTGATTACGGTCCGGGTGGAAGCGCATCGCCAGAGAGCGATACACCTTTTTAATCTCATCTTCGCTGGCGTTAGGCGCGATACCCAGTGTGTTGTAATAATTTTCCATTTTGGAAACTCCGCGTCTTGTGGCCGGAAAAGGTAAAGGCGAATTATACCCGTCCGGCGCAGCCAGATCAGGCCCGGCCCGCTGTTTGCCAGCATTTCCACTCAGGGTAAGGTGGGGATACGGTAGAATGCCTGCCATACGAACTTTTTCCAAGCGACATAAGTCCTACTGGTTACCTAACAAGATGAGCAACGATAAAAACAGCCCAGCGCCAGCGCTGCCTTCGAATTTCCTGCGCGCCATCGTCGAATCCGATCTGGCGGCCGGCACCCATGTACGCGAAGGCATGCCTAGCGTCATTACCCGCTTCCCCCCCGAGCCGAACGGCTATCTGCACGTGGGCCACGCCAAGTCGATCTGCCTGAACTTCGGTCTGGCACGCGACTATCAGGGCCGCTGCAACCTGCGTTTCGACGACACCAATCCGGCCAAGGAAGAACAGGAATACGTCGACACCATCATCGACAGCGTGAAATGGCTGGGCTTTAACTACGACTACCCGAATGCCCAGGGCGGCACCGACCACCACCTGCACTACGCCAGCGACTACTTCGACCAGCTGTACGCCATGGCCGAATACCTGATCGAGCAGGGCTACGCCTATGTGGACAGCCAGTCGGCCGAAGACATGGCCGCCAACCGCGGCAACTTCAGCACGCCGGGCAAGAATTCGCCGTTCCGCAACCGTCCGGCGGCCGAATCGCTGCAACTGTTCCGCGACATGAAGGCCGGAAAATACGCTGACGGCGAGCACATTCTGCGCGCCAAGATCAGCGAAGATGCCATGGCTGCGCCCAACATGAATATGCGCGATCCGGCCATCTACCGCATCCGCCATGCGCACCACGTGCGCACGGGCGATGCCTGGTGCATCTACCCGATGTACGACTACACCCATCCGATCTCGGATGCGCTGGAAAACATCACCCATTCCATCTGCACGCTGGAATTCCAGGATCACCGTCCGTTCTACGACTGGCTGCTGGAAACCCTGTCGAAAGGCGGCTTCTTCAAGCTGCCCGTACCACGCCAGTACGAATTCTCGCGTCTCAACCTGACCTATGTGGTAACCAGCAAGCGCAAGCTGCGCCAGCTGGTGGAAGAAAACATCGTCGACGGCTGGGACGACCCGCGCATGCCCACCATCGTCGGCCTGCGCCGCCGCGGCTACACGCCGGAAGCCATCCACCTGTTCTGCGACCGCATAGGCGTGACCAAGGCCGACGGCTGGATCGACATGAGCACGCTGGAAGGCTGCGTGCGCGAAGATCTGGACCCGAAAGCACCGCGCGCTACGGCCGTACTGCGTCCGTTGAAGCTGATCATCGACAACTACCCTGAAGGCCAGACGGAGGAATGCAGCTCGCCGGTGCACCCGCACCATGCGGAAATGGGCGTGCGCACCTTCCCCATCTCGCGCGAACTGTGGATAGAAGAAGAAGACTTCATGGAAGTGCCGAGCAAAGGCTATTTCCGCTACTACCCGCCGATAGACGACAAGCCGGGCTCGCGCGTACGTCTGCGCCACGGCTACGTGACCGAATGCACGGGCTACGACAAGGATGAAAACGGCAAAGTCATCGCCGTCCACGTCAACTATTTCCCCGATTCGAAATCGGGCACGCCCGGTTCGGACAACTACAAAGTCAAAGGCAATATCCACTGGGTCTCGACCGCCAGCGCGCTGCAGGCCGAAGTGCGCCTGTACGACCGCCTGTTCACCGATGCCCAGCCTGACGCTGGTGGCAAGGACTTCATCGCCCTGCTCAACCCGAACGCCAAGGAAGTGGTCACCGCCTATCTGGAACCGGGCATGAGCGCCGCCCTACCGGACCAGCGCTACCAGTTCGAGCGCCATGGTTATTTCGTCGCCGACCGCGTCGACAGCCAGCCGGGCAAGCCGGTGTTCAACCGCATCGTCACGCTGAAAGATAACTGGAGCGCCAAGTAATACCACGCTAGCAGAGTAGTTTAAGAACTGGCGCGCGTTAGACCGTTCTAGACCGTTCTAGACGCTTCTAGACCTGGACTTCAGTTTCGAGGCCGGCCACTCCGCGCGGAGTTGCCGGCCTTTTTCATTCCGGCGACAACACTTTGTTCTGGACAAATATCAAACAGGCAAAATTTATCAAGTAACCATAAATCAGTTCCGCTATAGTTAGCTGCACCATACCAAGCGAGCTGAACTATGTCCTCCCTGTTCCGTCAACAAAACTGGTTCGAACTGGATCGCCCCGTCTGATGGACCGGCATCCTGCTGTCCATGCTGGTCGGCACCTGCCTGCAGGTACTGGTACGCCACACCATCGAACACGACGCCTACGGCCGCTTCACCCAGCGCGCTTTCAATGCCCGCTACAGCATTAACGCACGGCTCGGCTCCTACAGCGACGTGCTACGTGGAACGGCTAGTTTTCTGGCGGCCAGCGAGCGCATCGACCGGGCCGGCTTTCACCGCTATGTCAGCAGTCTGATGCTGCAGAAGCAGTTCCCCGCGCTCGACAATATCAACTACGCCCAGGCCATCAGCGCAGCGCAGCGCCCCGCCTTCGAGCGCTGGAGCCGCGGCAGCGGCGATGGCCAGAGTGAAGGCTATCCCGGTTTTATTATCCGTCCGCCGGGCCAGCGCGAGTCCTACACCGTGCTGACCATGATAGAACCGACCGCCAGCTTCCGCGATCGCATAGGTCTTGATATCGGTGTACGCGCCAGCGCAGCGGCGGCGCTGGACCTGGCGCGCGACACGGGCCAGATGATGACCACCGGCATGCCGATCGAAAATACCCGCCATGCGCAAGGCTGGGCGCTTGCTCTACGCATGCCCATCTACCGCAAGGACATGCCGCTCGACGACGTGGCGCAGCGCCGTGCTGCTTATCTAGGCTCGGTGGGCATAGGCTTCAGCGTGCCCCGTCTAGTGCAGGGCGCCATGGAAGGCAACCAGTTGCAGGAAGTCCACCTGCGTCTGTTTGACGATGGCAGAAATAGCGACGGCAGCCAGTCAGCGCCTACCCTGCTGTTCGACAATCTGGGCACGCTGAATGCAGACCGGCGCGATGGGCGTAATTTCAGCGTCACCCTGCCGCTCGACTTCAACGGGCGCACCTGGAATGCCGAATTCAGCGCGTCCAGCGCCATCTGGCTGTCGCGCTTCGATGCCTTCCTGCCATGGCTGGCCATGGCCTGCGGCTTTATCGGCGCCCTGCTGATCTATCTGCTGTTCCATACGCTGGCCTCGTCGCGCCGGCGCGCCATCGAAATGGCACGCTCGATGACGCAGGAATTGCGCGACAGCCAGGACCGCCTGCAGCAATCGCACCACACCCTGCGCCAGTTGGGCGCCCACACCGACCAGATCAAGGAACAGGAACGCAAACGCATAGCCCGCGAAATTCATGACGATCTGGGGCAGAATCTGCTGGCCCTGCGCATCGAGACGGATATGCTGGCCACCCGTACCCGTTTGCGCCATCCGCGCCTGCACGCGCGCGCCTGCCACACGCTGGCGCAAATCGACAGCACCATCAAAAGCGTGCGCCACATCATCAATGACCTGCGCCCCACCGTGCTCGATCTGGGCCTGACACCCGCAGTGGAATGGCAGATCGCCCAGTTCCGCCAGCGCTCGGGCATCGTGTGCGAACTGATAGAACAGCAGAGCGACATCCAGATCGATGATCATTGCGCCACCGCCATCTTCCGCATTCTGCAGGAATCGCTCAGCAACATCATGCAGCACGCGCGCGCCAGTCTGGTCAGGGTGGAGCTACGCCACAGCAACGGCATGCTGAATATGACCATCAGCGATAACGGCATCGGCATGGGCGAAGGCAGCCGCAACAAAGTCGGTTCCTTCGGGCTGGTAGGCATGGAAGAGCGCATCCACCTGCTAGGCGGCCAGTGCACCATTACCGCCGGTCATCACGCCGGCACCACGGTGTCGATTTCCGTACCGGTGGACTATGTGGCACCGCCTTCGCTGGAGGCGATCCATGCCAGCACCAGAATGACCGCCGATGCCAGTGCATGAGCGGGATGTGGCAACCGGATTATTCCTGCACACCTAGGCAGATTCCGGCACGAAATTCGGAAATTGCTGAGTAAGTTTGCGCAATATCAAAGAGAGCTTTTGCTTAGCGGACAGAATTGCTTCTGCTCCAGCAGTTTTCTCTTAATTTTGCCCAACTAATGCAAAGGATGCAGCCAATGAAAGACATCGACGCGCTCGATCTGGAACCGATTAAAGTCAAACTCATGCACAAGGAATCCGGCGAAGGATGGACGCTGGAACATGCCAACGCCGTGGAGCGCGAATATCGCCGCTTCCTGTATCTGATGAAGACCTTCCCGCAGGAACAGGCCGCCCCGCTGGTCGATGTCGATACCTTCTGGCATTACCACATCCTCGATACGCTCAAATACGCCGAGGACTGTCAGGCCGTGTTTGGCCACTTCCTGCACCACTTCCCTTACATCGGCCTGCGCGGCGAGGATGATCTGGCGGCGCACGAACGGCTGGGCGTACGCATGCAGCAGCTGTATGAAGAGACTTTCGGCACGGCCTATCCGCTGCTGCTGGGCGCGGGCGAACAGCAGGCCAAAGGCAGCGCCTATTCGGCTGTGGCGCAACAGACCGCCTACTCGGCCGTTGCGGCTGGCACCGCCTATTCGGCTGCCGCCGCCCGCACCGCCTATTCCGCGGTGGCAGCGCAGACCGCTTACTCGGCAGCGGGCCAGCGCAGTGCCTATTCCGCTGCGTCGGGCAATGCAGCGATCAGCCAGAGCGCCGGCAGCGGCCTGTTCACGGTAAGGCCACGTCTGCCGCAGCCAGCCTGAAGATAAATAATGCTGGATGGAAATTTTTTGGCATTCTGCCCAAAAAAGTGGCATACTAACGGTATCCGAACAACTCTGGGAGTCCGTCATGGCCGTCCAGCCAGCAGTACAATCTTCGAGCGTGCAGATCCAGCCTACCCAGCTGAAGCCTTCGACGGCCGGTAAAGCCGTCGATAAGCCAGCCGAGCAGGTCAAACAGGCGGCACCGCCGCCGCCGCCGCCGCCCCCTCAGGCAGCAGTAGCGCCCACCGTCAATACCAGTGGCCAGCGCATAGGCACGACGATCAGCACCTCTGCCTGATTTCAGGCAGCGCTACAAATAACAACGGCGCGTAACCGGAAGGTGCGCGCCGTTGTCGTATCCGCTATTCGCCCGGATCAGGCCGCCATCAGTTCGCGCAGTTCGCGGATGCTGAAATCGCTGATCTCGTGCATGCGGATCAGGATGGTGGCGCCGATAGGCAGGGTGTTGTGACGGATCTTGCTGATGACCGGCGGAGCGACTTCCAGTGCGCGGGACAGGGCTGCATCATTTTTCAGTTGCAGTTTCTCGATGATAGCGTCCAGCACGCGATTGGGATTGTAGGTCGGCGAGGAAGTGATTTCTTTGAGAGACATGATGATTTTTTCAATAATTGGGGTCGCTCTTAGTTAAAAAACGACACATGGGTAAAAAAAATTTTTGCTCTATTACCGATGTAGCACTACGAATTTCAGAAATTTATGCTGATTTTTAGTGCCATATCGAAATAATACACGTTTTCGTTAGCGATCCTCTAACAGACCACTTCGTTTCGTGAGATTTTGAGAGATTTTACCCCTAAAACTTATGTTAGGTATTCATCTGTTGTAAGAAAAGGTATAAATTTTTGTAAAGCGAGCTGAACTGCCCAAGTCCGGCATGGTTAGGAATGCCGTATGATGTGGGTCGAATTTGATGTTCGACAGCCAATTGAGGTTGTTATTTTGACACAACATAGCCTGATATGCGCAGCAATGCGCGTTCCGGCTAGCTATCTTTACAAGTTTTTACATCGCCATGACCTACGAAGAATTCCTCGATGAAGTAACCACCCTGCTCTACGAAATGTACGAGCTCGACGACGCCGCCGCCATCAAGCTGGTGATGGATGCCCAGGCCAATGATTACTTCGTCAAACATGATGATGTTGAAGAAATGCGTACGCCCGAGCAGGCCCGCATCGACGCCAAGGCCCTCTACAAGGCCAAGCAGGATAGAAACCAGACGCAGAAAAAACAGCAGCAGCGCGTGCAGCAGCAGCGCAAGCGCTAACCCTGATACCACGACCAGCAGCTGCGCTGGCGCCGCGTCAGGCGCGCCGGCCGACCTGCTGCAGAAAGGCCTGCACCGTCGGATAGCGCAGCCGCACACCTAGCTCGCGCCGCAGGCGGCGGTTGTCCAGCTGGCGCGATTCCGACATGAACGACAGCAGCGCCGGCGTTACCACCTGACGCAGTTCGGCACGGGGCAGGCGCGGCGGCCGGGGCAGCGCACAGGCATCGGCCACGGCATCGAAATACTCGCCCATTTTCATGGCACTATCATCGACCGCATGATAGATGCGCTGCGGACGGGCACGGAACAGTGCCGCCACCACAATGCGCGCCAGATCATCAGCATGGATATGGTTGGTGTGCACATCCTCGTCCGCGCTGAGGGCCGGCGTAGCGGCCTGCAGTCGGGCCAGCGGCAGCCGCTCTGCCGCATAGATACCGGGTACGCGCAGGATGGCCAGTTTGCCATTCGCGTGCAGCGCCCACTGGCGCAGCACCTGTTCCGCATCGACCCGGCGCCGGGCGCGCGGCGTCGATGGCGCCACGGGGCGGGTTTCATCGAAGCGGGCGCCGCCGCAATCGCCGTAGACGCCGGTGGTGCTGACATAAACCACTTGCGCCCGCTCAGGTAAAATGGCGCACAGGTGGCGCGTACGCACATCCTGCACACCTTGCGCAGCGGGTGGCGCCAGATGCAGTACCGTATGGGCCAGGCCACGCAGGCGGCGCAGACTGGCCGGCTGGTCCAGATCGGCAACGACCGGCTGCGCACCCAGTGCACGCAGTTCGGCACAGCGGGCCGGCTGGCTGGTGACGGCAAACACGCGGAAATGCGGCGTCAGCAGCGGCAGCATGCGCATGCCTACATCGCCGCAGCCGATGATCAGCAGGCGCGGGCGACGGAATGTTTGCCGACGATTTTTTTGTAGTGAGATTTTATTCATCGAAGGATTGTATGACGTTTCAAGTTACTGTACAGCCTAGCGGCCACCAATTCAGCTGCGAGGAAGACGAAACCATTCTGGCCGCCGCGGTGCGGGCCGGCATCGGCCTGCCGTATGGCTGCAAGAACGGCGCCTGCAGTTCGTGCAAGGGCAAGGTCATCAGCGGCACGGTCAGTCATAAAGCCTATCAGGAACGCGCCCTGCCGCCGCAAGAAGCGGCAGCCGGCATGTCGCTGTTCTGCTGCGCCACCGCGCACAGCGATCTGGTGATCGAAGCGCGCGAAGTGGCCGGTAGCGAAGACTACCCGCTGCGCAAGATGCCGTCGCGCGTGGCCACGCTGGAGCGCGTGGCGCCGGACGTGGTGGTGATGACGCTGCAACTGCCGGCCAACGAAACGCTGAAATTCCGCGCCGGCCAGTACATCGAATTCCTGCTGCGCGACGGCAAACGCCGCAGCTACAGTCTGGCCACGGCGCCGGACCAGAACCAGCCACTGAGTCTGCACATCCGCCACATGCCGGGCGGCGTGTTCACCGATCAGGTGTTTTCTACCATGAAGGAACGCGACATCCTGCGCTTCGAAGGTCCGCTCGGCACCTTCTTCGTGCGCGAAGATAGCGAGAAACCGATGGTGCTGCTGGCTTCCGGCACGGGCTTTGCGCCTATCAAGGCCATCGTCGAACATCTGCAGGCCCAGGGCTCGCAGCGCGCCATGACGCTGTACTGGGGCGGCCGCCGTCCGCAGGATCTGTATATGGATGCGCTGTGCCGCCAGTGGCAAGCCACGCTGCCTAACTTCCGCTATGTGCCGGTGGTCTCCGACGCCCAGCCCGAAGATGGCTGGCAAGGCCGCAGCGGCTACGTGCATGCGGCCGTGATGGCCGATCTGCCCGACCTGTCCGGCCATCAGGTGTACGCCTGCGGCGCGCCTATCGTGGTGGAATCGGCCAAGCGTGATTTTGTCGCCCGCTGCCAGTTACCGGAAGACGAGTTCTACGCCGATGCCTTCACCAGCGAAGCAGACCTCAACCAGCCTTAAGTTATCCCCCTAGCGGGCGCCGTCACGGATGCCGCGCCATCCGGCGCGGCGCCCTGAAAGCGCCCATGTCAGACAGTAGCTCCACTTCCGCCAGTAACAACGGCAGCACCACATCGCGCAACGGTTTCAGCGTTCTGCGCCACCGCAATTTCGCCTTCTACCTGTCGGCCCGCACGCTGGGCACACTGGCCGTGCAGATGCAGAATGTCGCCATCGGCTGGCAGGTGTATGCCATGACGCACGATCTGTTCGATCTGGGCCTGATCGGACTGGCCCAGTTTGCCCCATTCCTGCTGCTGATACTGCTGGCCGGCCATGCGGCCGACCGCTACAACCGGCGCAATCTGGTGGCGCTGGCACTGGCCGCGCAGCTGCTGTGCGGTCTGCTGCTACTGGCCTTTACACTGGCGGGCCTGAGCACGGTGTGGCCGGTCTTCGCCGTGCTGGTATTGTTCGGTAGCGCGCGTGCTTTCATGGGCCCCGCTACGCAGGCCATGCTGGTCAATCTGGTGCCGCCGGAGAGCTTCAGCAAGGCCGTGGCACTGAGTTCTTCCAGCTTCCATCTGGCCATCATACTCGGCCCTACACTGGGCGGTCTGCTGTATCTGGCCGGGCCGAAAACGGTTTATCTGATTTCATCAGGCTTGCTGCTGGCCGCCGTGCTGCTGATGTGCCTGACCAGACCGGCGCCGCAGGCCAGTCACCGCGAACCGGCCACCTGGCACACCGTACTGGAAGGCCTGCGCTTCGTCTGGTCCAGGCCGGTGATCCTGGGCGCCATTTCGCTCGACCTGTTTGCCGTGCTGTTCGGCGGCGCCACGGCCCTGCTGCCCGCACTGGCGCATGATGTGCTGCATGTGGGGCCCACCGGTCTGGGCATGCTGCGCACCGCGCCCGGCATAGGCGCCGCCGTCTGCTCGATCACGCTGACCTTCTTCCCCATCACGCGCCGCGTGGGGGCGTGGATGCTGGGCGGCGTGGCCGTGTTCGGCGTCTGCACGCTGGTGCTGGGCTCCACTACCACCTTCGTCGTCGCGCTGGCCGCACTGTTCCTGATGGGCGCTGGCGATATGATCAGCGTGTACGTGCGCCACCTGCTGGTTCAGTACGAAACGCCGGATGCCATCCGCGGCCGCGTCAGTGCCGTCAACTCCGTCTTCATCGGCGCCTCCAATGAGCTGGGCGAATTCGAATCGGGCCTGACCGCCGGCTGGATGGGCCTGACCCGCGCCGTGCTGTTCGGCGGCGCCGCCACGCTGGTGGTGACGGGGCTGTGGAGCGTGCTATTCCCTGTCCTGTCGCGTATGGACCGTTTCCCGCACGAGGAGAGATCATGAGACTACCGCTGCCGGGCATCCTCCACACCCGTCCGCACCTGAGCGCTGCACTGGGGCTGGGCATAGCCACCGGTCTGCTGCTGCCGGCCAGCTGGCCGCTGCTGACCTGTTTGCTGACGGCATGGAATGTCACGGTGTGGAGCTATCTGGCGATGATGGCGCTGATGATGGCGCGCGCCGACCATCACGACATCCGCCGCACGGCCTGCCGGCAGGATGAAAAAGGACCGGTCATCCTCGCCATGCTGTCGCTGCTGATACTGGCCAGTCTGGCCGCCATCGTGTCTCAGTTGTCGGTACTGAAAAATCTGCCAGCGGCCGCCATGGCCTACCACTACGGCTTCGTGGTACTGACGCTGACGGGATCGTGGTTCATGATAGGCACCATGTACTGCTCGCACTATGCCCATCTGTTTTACATCAATCGCAGCGGCAGTGAGGCAGCGCAGCCGGTACTGCAGTTCCCCGAGCAGAATCTGACACCCAACTACTGGGATTTTCTCTACTTCTCGTTCACCATCTGCGTGGCCGCGCAGACCGCCGATGTGAGCGTGCATAGCCGCGCACTGCGTAAAGTCGTGCTGTGCCAGTCGGTGCTGTGCTTCTTCTACAACCTTGCCGTGCTGGGTCTGTCGATCAATATCGGTGCCTCGCTGATTAACGGCTAGACCGTCCTGCTTAAGTCTTACCTAAGCCCATCTGAGCGCAGCCAGGCGCCCGCCTGAGCAAAAAAGGAGTAAGATGAAATCGCAGTTCAACAACAAGGAGCAAGCATATGCAAATCATTATCCATGCCGACAAAACCATCGAACGTCATGCCGGTCTCGATGAGCACGTACAAACTGTCGTGAAGAATGCGCTCCAACGATTCGGCGAACAAATCAATCGCGTCGAAGTGCATCTGAGCGACAATCTGGTCCAGAAATCGGCCGACGGCGACAACCGCTGCATGCTGGAAGCCCGCGTCACGGGTCTGCCACCGATCGCTGTCAGCGACCACGCTGCCACCCTGCATCAGGCCATCGGCGGTGCTGCCGAAAAACTCAAACGCGCGGTCGATAGCGCGCTGGGTCGTCTGCAGGATAAACGTCACAACGGCGTAGCCATCGAAGCCGACGTCGAATAAGCCGGCTTCACCACGGAGCTAGCGCCCTGCTAGCTCCTGCAAATAGCGCAAACCCTGCAGCGCTCTGCTGCCATACCACGACAGCATCTCCCCATCCACCAGTTGCACCGGCTTGCCGATCTGCTGTGCCAGCACAGCTGCATGCGCTTGCGTGAATCGATACGGTTCGCTCGACAGCAGCACGCCATCGATCTGCGCCAGCAATTCCGGCGCCCAGCTAAATTCCGGATAGCGGATGGCATAGCCCTGCAACTGAGCCGGCAGCTGCCAGCCGATTTCGGCCAGCATGCGGGCAATATAGGTATCGCCCGATACCGTCATCCACGGGTCCTGCCAGATGCAGTACAGCACCGTGCGCGCAGCCGCTGGCGGCATGGCGCGCAGGCGCGCATATTCCGCTTCGAAATCGGCACACCATGCTGCCGCCTCCTGCTCGCGGCAGAACACGCCACCGAGCAGACGGGCCAGCGCCAGATTGTCGCGCGGCGCCACCGGATGCGTCACCACCACATGGGGAATGAATTCGGCCAGCTGTTCGACCGTGGGCTTTTCGTTTTCATCGATATTCACCACCAGATGGGTAGGTGCCAGCTTGCGGATCTTGTCGATATTGACATCCTTGGTGCCGCCCACCTTGGCAATATCCTGCACGATTTCGCTGGGGTGGATGCAGAAGCCGGTGCGTCCCACCAGCTGGCCAGCCAGCCCGAAGTCGCACAGCATTTCCGTAATCGAAGGTACCAGCGACACGATGCGCGCATCGGCCGCAGCACGATGCACGGTTCCCACTGCGTCTGTCCATTCCATGGCGGGCTTTCCCTAAGCTTAAAGGCGGTATTGGAGCACCGCCCGATAGATCATGCAACAACTTACTGAACAAAATTTACACAGGCTGACAGGCAGTTCAGCTATGATAATCGGGCGACTCAACTAGCATCCTGAAAGACCACATTGAAACACATCAGCACCTTCGGCGCATCGTCCTACCAGATCAGCGATCTGCAGCTGCTGCGCAATTCCACCGACGCTGAGGCCATGGCCAGACTGCTGGCCCCCTGCCCCATCATGCGGCTGGCCGCTGATGAACACATCGCCGAATCGCAGATCGCCCACCTGTATATCGTGCTGCGCGGTGCGCTGGCCGTGGCCACCGACACCCGTACCGGCATGGCCGATGGCACCATCAGCAAGATACTGCCGGGCGAAAGTGTGGGCGAACAGGCGGTGCTGGACGAGGAGGCCAATCTGAATGCCATCACGGCGCTGGAAGAAACCGATGTGCTGATGATCAATGCGGAACTGGTATGGCAGTTGATCGACGAATCGCATGTACTGGCGCGCAATCTGCTGCGCCTGCTGTCATTCCGCATCCGCGCCGCCAATGCGCAGCTGCGGCGGCGCCAGAAGCTGGGCGAGTTCTACCGCCAGCTGTCCATGATCGACGGCCTGACCGACCTGTACAACCGTTCCTGGCTCAACGACCTGCTGCCCACCATGGTGGCGACGGCACAGGGTTCGCATGCGCCGCTGGCCCTGATCATGATCGATCTCGACCACTTCAAGCGCTTCAATGATACGCACGGCCATCTGGCCGGCGATCAGGCCCTGCGCACTGCCGCCAGTGTGCTGGGCAGCGCGCTGCGCCCGACCGACTTCGCGGTCCGCTACGGTGGCGAGGAAATGATGGTGCTGCTGCCCGACACCAGCGAAAAAGTCGCCGTAGCTGTGGCCGAGCGCCTGTGCGAGCGCATGCGTCAGGCGCAGGTGTTTGCCGATATGCGCCAGCCGCTGCCGCACATCACCGCCTCGTTCGGCGTCGCCAGCCTGCAGGCGGGCGAGGACGAGCAGACTCTGATCGCCAACGCCGACGCCGCGCTATACCGCGCCAAGGCGCAGGGCCGCAACTGTGTGGCCCAGCATGAAGTAGCGACGCCGCTACCTGCCGTGCCGGCAGCCTAAGGCGCGGAATTGGAAGCTGAACCGGCCGCCGATGCTGGCTGCGCCCGCTGTGCGGCGGCGAAGTCGGCATAGCCTTGCTGTACCAGATCGTAGGTCTTGTCGATGTTGCTGGCAACGTCGCCATGCAGCACTTTCAAGCCGTCCAGCACAGCGCGCGCCTCTTTGAAGCCCTGATCCACGCCCCGTTTCAGCGTGGCCATGAACTTGTCGAGCACGGCGCCGCCGTCCTCGCCCGGGTGCTGCTGTTTGAAAGCATCGTAAAACGCGGTGGACAGCGCTACAATGCGGCTCGCCGTGCCTTCCGGCGTATTATCCTGCGCCACGGCGTTCTGGATAGCGTTGTCGCCGAAATCGTCCTTGAGCGCCTCGTTAATGCCGGTTAGTGCCGTTTTCAGCACCACCGACAGCGGCTCGTTGGCAGAATTCAGCGCTACCGTGAGCGACGCCTGTACGATAGACTGGTTCAGCTGCGCCCTGGCGCTGGCCGTGCGTGGCGGCTGGCTGCCGTCTGGGGCTGTAACAGGAACATTGGAGGCGGTCGCCGTGCCGCCCTGAGTTGCCGATAATGGAGTTGCCATGATCTGCCTCCTGCAGAGGGATATCCTGTCATGATCGGCAGAATAATGAATAACTTGACCGTACCCTATGAGCATAACAACTTTTCTCTGGCACGACTACGAAACCTTCGGCGCCAATACGCGCCGCGACCGGCCAGCCCAGTTCGCCGCCATCCGCACCGATGCGGCCCTCAACGAAATCGGCGATCCGATCATGTTGTACTGCAAACCGGCCAATGATTTTCTGCCCGATCCGCAATCCTGTCTGATTACCGGCATCACGCCGCAGCAGTGTCTGGAGTGGGGCGTGCCCGAATACCAATTCGCCGCCACCATCGAGCAGGCGTTTTCCCAGCCCGGCACCATAGGGGTGGGCTACAACACCATCCGCTTCGACGACGAGATTACCCGCTTCATGTTCTGGCGCAATCTGATCGATCCGTATGCGCGCGAATGGCAGAACCAGTGCGGCCGCTGGGACCTGCTCGACGTAGTGCGCATGACCTATGCGCTGCGCCCCGAAGGCATCGTCTGGCCCACCAAAGAAGACGGCAAGCCCAGTTTCAAGCTGGAAGATCTGGCGCGTGCCAATGGTCTGGTACACGAAGCGGCGCACGATGCGCTGTCCGACGTGCGCGCCACCATTGCGCTGGCCCGCCTGATCCGCCAGCACCAGCCCAAGCTGTTCGATTTCTGCCTGGCCCTGCACAAAAAAGACCGCGTGGCCGATGAAGTGGGCCTGCATCTGGCACCGGCCCTGCGCCAGCCCTTCCTGCACGTGTCGGGCATGTTCCCCGCAGAGCGGGGCTGTCTGGCGCTGGTGTATCCGCTGGCATCCCATCCCACCAACAAGAACGAACTGATCGTGTGGGACTGCGCTCATGATCCGCGCGAACTGTTCGCGCTCGATGCCGACACCATCCGCACCCGCATCTTCACGCGCAGCGACGCCATGCCGGAAGGGATGACGCGTCTGCCCGTCAAGAGCGTGCACCTGAATAAATCGCCGATGCTGGTAGCGAATCTGAAGACGCTGTCGCCAGTCATGGCCGCCAAGTGGGGGCTCGATCTGGAACAGGGCAAGGCCAACGCCGCACTGGCCGCCGCGGGGCCGAATATGGACGCGATCTGGCAGGACGTGTTCTACCGCCCTGCCGCTGCCCCGCTCGATGTGGATGAAGACCTCTACAACGGTTTCGTCAGCAAGGATGACCGCCGCCTGCTCGACAGCCTGCGCAAAGAAAGCCCGGCCCGGCTGGCGGCGGCTGCGCCAGCGTTCAGCGATGGGCGCCTGAGCGAACTGCTGTTCCGCTACCGCGCGCGCAATTTCCCGGAGACGCTGTCGGAAACGGAAATGGAACACTGGGAGCAGCACCGCGCCGCCCGCTTCTACGAGGGCGCCGGCGGCGTACGCAGCATCGACCAGTTCTTCGGCGAGATCGACCATCTGCAGCAGGAAGCCGATGAGCGTAGCGAGCAGATACTGGCCGAACTGTACGAGTACGCGGAACTCGTCGCCCCGGCCCACTAAAATGTACAGATCACGCGTCTGCCAGTCTGCCTGCTCACTGCCTGCTCACTGCCTGCTTACTGCCCGTAACAGCGTGACTATCGGAGAGCTTTTCCCCACCGCGCTACTGCTATGCTGAGGCTGATGTTTGGCAGCCGGTCCGGCAAGCGGTGGGCACGCAGGCCTGCAGCGCTCCCAGCAGGCCCATGGCAACTTTAGAACAGCAGGAACCCAGCAAAATGTTGAACAAGGATATCAAGGAAATTGACGCTGCCTGCCATTGCGGCACGGTAAAATTTCGCGTCAGGCTCACCGATGGATTGCACACCGCCCGGCGCTGCAACTGCTCATATTGCCGCATGCGGGGAGCAGTTGCCGTGTCGGCAAATCTGGCGGACATACACTTCACCGCAGGACAGGATGCACTGGTGCTATACCAGTTCAACACCGGGCAGGCGCGGCATTATTTTTGCTCGAAATGCGGCATCTACACGCATCATCAGCGCCGTTCCCAGCCCGAGCAGTATGGGGTCAATGTGGCATGCCTGGAGGGGATCAGCCCGTTTGACTTTGAGCTGGTTCCCGTCAACGAAGGCGCGCTACACCCCAAGGACAGGCCAGCTGGTAGTGCGGCTTTGATTGCCGGCCACCTTAGATATATTCCGGCGGAGTGAGCGCGGCATCCTGCCGGCACCCGTCTTCAGGGATGCCGGGCTGGATTTTTATGGAGCCCCCTGGATCACATGCCGCCTGCCTAAAGCACGCCTCCGCGCCGCTGGCGGCCATTACTCCGATAAATGGTGCCGCGATGTGCCCGGCCGGTCGGCAGTAGGCTCGCGCACGGAAATATTAACTTGACGACAAGTAGGGCATGATCGATGATGGCCGGGCGCACGGCATGGAGCCGCTGCCATCGATCCTGGAGACGACACAATGAAGAGCTTCATCCTGGCCGCCGGCTTGCTGGCCTGCAGCCTAGCCGGCCTCGCGCAGGCCGCCGATGTGGCCGACGATGCCCAGCTGCGCACGGCCATTGCAGGCAAGCACCGGAGTGGCACCAACGTGGCGCGCGATAGCTGGCGCCATCCTTACGAAACGCTCACTTTCTTCGGCATCAAGCCCACCATGACGGTGGTCGAACTGCTGCCGGAAGGCGGCTGGTACACCGAGATTCTGGCACCCTATCTGCGTCAGGATGGCAAGCTGATCAGCGCCGGCCTCATCTCCAAAACCTTGCTGGAGTCCAACCCTGCGGTCTATGACAAGGTTGTGCGGGGCGCCTTCAGTCCGCCCAAGGCCATCTACAATTTTGCCCCGGCAAACAGCGTCGACATGGTGCTCACCTTCCGCAACGTGCACAACTTCGTCGAGCTGGGCGACGATAAGGTCAAGGACATGTTCAAGGCGCTCTACACCAGCCTGAAGCCCGGCGGCATGCTGGGCGTGACTGACCACCGCCTGCCGGAAGCCATGCCGCAGGATGCCAGCGCCACCAGCGGCTACGTCCACGAATCGTATGTGATCCGGATGGCCGAGAGCGCCGGCTTCAGGCTGGTCGGCAAATCCGAGATCAACGCCAATCCTCAGGACAAGGCCGACCACCAAGGCGGTGTGTGGGCGCTGCCGCCCACCCTGACTAACGGCGCAGTTGAGCGCGACAAGTACCTGGCCATCGGCGAGAGCGACCGCATGACGCTCAAGTTCGTAAAGCCATAAACGGCCGGCGCTCGCTCCAGCCAGGCGCCGCCGTACGAGTCCCATGCATGCAGTTCATGGAGATAAGCAAAATTATATCGAGCTGACGTGGCATTGATTTATCCAGGCGGTTTCCCTCATCAATAGCATTAATCGGTTCATACAACGCCGAAGAAAGCCCATATGATTTTCTCCAAAGCTGCATTGTGTAGTACGGCCTTAGGCCTGTTATTGTTATCCCCGTTTGTCCGAGCCGAACCCGCCACAGTCGTCGAACTCGCGCCGGAAATAGCCCAGGACTTCGTCCGCCCCCACACGCTGCTGGATGTGGGTGGCGGCAGAAAAATGCACTTGTATTGCCGTGGCGAAGGAGCGACAACGGTAATTTTTGACGCCGGTCTCAGCGATTGGTCGAGCATATGGGCCCTGGTGCAGCCGCAAATCGCCAGCCGCACACGCGCCTGCACCTATGACCGCGCCGGCATGGGATATAGCGATCCGTCCGCTCGCCCCAGTACACCGTTCAACGTAGTCGAAGATTTACGTAATCTGATGAAGGCAGCAGGCATCCATAGCCCTGTTGTGTTGGTAGGACACTCCCTGGGTGGCTTTAATATGAAGCTGTTTGCGGCCACCTACCCATCCGAAGTGGCAGGTGTGGTTCTAGTTGATCCCACGGAAGAGTTAGAACTGGAGCGGGCCCGCCCGGTGGTCACTGCGAAATTCGGCGCCGCTACCTTTAATAAAATGTATGCGGAAGAAAATGGCCCGTCAGCCTGGCTCGCCCACTTCCAAGTCTGCGTGGACGCGGCCAAAAAGCAGGACCTCGATCCTCTTTCGGATCTGTATAAACAGTGCACCGATCCTGTGCGGCAGCCTTTGGGATCTTTGATCGCTCAGCATCGCCAGACGCTACAGGTGCGATATGTGTATCAGGCCGCCCAGGCATCGGAAGCGCTGAACTGCGTTATCGCGAATAATCCAGCGCTTGATGCACAATACAGCCGAATATTTGGCAAGAAAAATGCCCTCGGCAATTTACCGCTGATAGTCTTAAGTCACGGCCTGGTGGACATGGAATCTCCCTTCCCGCAGGAGGACCAATATGTGCTGCTGGCCTTGCATGACCAGACCACGGCGTTATCGACGCGTGGACGACATCGCGTCGTGCCTAACACGCATCACAATATCGAAGTAGATGATCCGCATTCGATAGTGGTGGCAATTAACGAGGTACTGGAAATGCTGCCTGTTGCGCTGTAATTTTTAGATGGCGATTAAAAATTGGCAGCGTGGGGCTGGCTATAGGTGGCAGTAGCGCTAACGGCGACGGAAGCCGCCCTACACAGCGCCATACAGCAGATAGAACAACGCCCGCCACAATCACTGTAGCGGGCGCCTGCTGCTGTCACTGGGGCTGTATTAAGCGCGGTACTGGTTGATGGCGTCGCGGGTTTCCTGTGCCACGCGGCGCGCGGCAGCGGCGAAGTCTTCCCCGGCCTGCTGCGGCGCATACAGGATGGCGCGCGAGGAGTTGATCATCATGCCCGTGCCATTGGCCGTACGGCCCGATTTTACGGTCGCAGCGATGTCGCCGCCCTGCGCGCCTATGCCCGGCACCAGCAGCGGCATATCGCCCACGATGGCGCGCACCTGCGCCAGTTCTTCCGGGAAGGTGGCGCCTACCACCAGCGCGCACTGGCCGTTGCGGTTCCACTTCTGCGCCACCAGCTGGGCCACATGCTGGTACAGCGGCTTGCCATCGACGTTGAGGAACTGCAGATCGGAGCCGCCCGCATTCGAGGTGCGGCACAGGATGATCACGCCGCGGTCAGCCCAGTCCATATACGGATCGACCGAGTCCGAGCCCATGTAGGGGTTGACGGTCACGGCGTCGGCACCGTAGCGGTCGTAGGCTTCGCGTGCATACTGCTGCGCCGTGGCGCCGATGTCGCCGCGCTTGGCGTCGAGGATCAGGGGAATGTGCGGATAGTTCGCACGCACATAGGCGCAGATCTGTTCCAGCTGGGCTTCCGCGCGCAGCGCGGCAAAATAGGCGATCTGCGGCTTGAAAGAACAGGCCAGATCGGCCGTCGCATCGATGATTTCGCGGCAGAAGTGGTAGATCCCCTGCGGGTCCTGCTGGAACTGGGCGGGCAACTTGGCCAGATCGGGATCAAGACCCACGCACAGCAGCGAGTCGTTAGCCGTCCAAGCGGCGGATAATTTATTGATGAAAGTCACGGCCCAGCCCTCTTATTCTGTTGCAAACCCTCTATTGTAACGAAATCCGCGCCACCCAGGCCGAACTGCTGCATCTGCAGTCTGGCCGGCACGGCAGTATCAGCCGGCGCGAGGTTAACCTAGCCGGTAACGGAACGGATAGCGGGGCTGATAGAATTTACCCTTCTATCACCTCGGGACTTCACCATGAAATTAAGCCAGAAAGTCGCCATCGTCACCGGCGCTACGCAAGGCATCGGGCTGGCCTGCGCGCAGCGCCTGATCAGCGAAGGCGCCAGCGTCATGCTGGTCGATATCAAACCGGAGGGCGCTGCGGCGGCCGCCGCGCTGGGCGAACGGGCCCGCTTCTTTGCTGCCGACGTCAGCCAGAAGGCCGATGTCGACGCCATGGTCGCCGCCACGCTGGCCGCTTTCGGCCGCATCGACATCCTGATCAACAACGCCGGCGTCACCCACGCTGCCAATTTCCTCGACGTGTGCGAGGAAGACTTCGACCGCGTGCTGCGCATCAACCTGAAATCCATGTTCCTGTGCGGCCAGGCCGTAGCGCGCGAAATGGTCAAGCAGCACAGCGGCTGCATCATCAATATGTCCAGCGTGAACGCCGAACTGGCCATCCCCAATCAGGTGCCCTACGTAGTATCGAAAGGCGCCATCAACCAGCTGACCAAGGTAATGTCGCTCAATCTGGTCAGCCATGGCATCCGCGTCAACGGCATAGGCCCCGGCACCATCCTGACCGAACTGGCCAAACAGGCGGTCATGGCCAGCCCCGAAGCGCGCCACACCATTCTGTCGCGCACCCCGATGGGACGCTGCGGCGAGCCGGAAGAAGTGGCTTCGATTGCCGCCTTCCTCGCCAGCGACGATGCCAGCTATATGACGGGGCAGACCCTGTATGTGGACGGCGGCCGCCTGGCACTCAACTACACCGTGCCCGTCCATGATTGAGATATAAAAAAATCGCATGTCTGATATCGGAAACGACAATTAGACAAATATCTGCGCCACACCCATAATCTCACCTGTCTCCACTATTCTCCTCCAAGAAAATAGTTTTAAGCCCGCTTTCATTAGCGGGCTTTTTTTTATCTTTTCGCTTTGTGCCCCGTCATCACGGCGTCACAATCGCTGCCTATACTGAACACATCTTCGGTACATGCACACGATAGGCATGACGGAAGTACAGTGCGCCGGCTTGCAGGCGCACTTTCTTTTTTGCGTGCTGTGTTTTTCCGGCAGCCATGCTATCTTCCGGCCCATGCTGAAACTTCTACTTCTCACCGACACCTACGGCCGCCTGCGTTACTGGACCGCCATCACGCTCTATCTGCTGATCCTGATACTGGGCTCGCTACCGGGCGCGCGGCAGGATATCGGCCAGCTTGCTTCCGGCCTGATCCTGCATAGCCTAGCCTATGCCGGCCTGACTTTCCTGATCTTCACCGGCAGCAGCGGCCTGCCGCGCCAGCGTGCCGTCAAAGCCGTACTCACCATCGCCGCCATGGGCGCACTGGACGAAACCATCCAGAGCTTCTTCCCCTACCGCCACGGCACCGTCAGCGACTGGGCGGTCGACTGCAGTGCGGCCTGCCTGACAGCAAGCGCACTCTACTGGCTGTGGCAGCGCTACCGGAATTAACCCGCGCTCAGCAGCATTTTGTGATCGCCGGTAAAATTGCCGCCTGCTAACTGTAGGAGGTGCAATGAGCCAGTCTCACGCCCAGCAAGACATTTCCGCCGGCATGGTCTGGCTGCTCGCCAGCGCTACCGGTCTGATCGTCGCCAATCTGTACTACGCCCAGACGCTGATCGGCCCCATCAGCCAGGCCACAGGGCTGGCCGCCAGTGCTGCCGGCCTGATCGTCACGCTGACCCAGATCGGCTACTGCCTTGGCCTGCTGTTTGTGGTGCCGCTGGGCGACCTGCTGGAAAACCGCCGCCTGATCTGCCTCGCTCTGCTGGCCTGTGCTGCTGCCCTGCTGGCGGCGGCCAGCACCAGCAGCGCCAGCCTGTTTCTGTTCGCCGCCTTCTGCATCGGCCTGACCGCCGTCGCAGCCCAGATACTGGTGCCGTTCGCGGCGCACCTATCGCGTCCCGAAACGCGCGGCCAGACGGTGGGCACGGTGATGAGCGGCCTGCTGATGGGCATCATGCTGGCGCGTCCTATCGCCAGTCTGGTCGCCGATGCGCTGGGCTGGCATGCCATCTTCATCCTGTCCGCCGTCGCCACGCTGGCACTGGCCCTGCTGCTGCGCCAGCGCCTGCCGCAGCGCCAGCCTCATGCGGGCCTGCACTACTTTGCGCTACTGGGCTCGCTCTGGCATCTGCTGCGCGACACGCCGGTGCTGCGCCGCCGCGCCGCCTATCAGGCCTGCATGTTCGGCGCCTTCAGCCTGTTCTGGACTTGCGTTTCACTGGAACTGACAGGGCCGCGCTTCCAGCTCAGCCAGACCGGCGTGGCGATCTTCGCGCTGGTCGGTGTAGCCGGCGCTATCGCTTCGCCCATCGCGGGACGGCGTGCCGATCAGGGCAAGAGCCATAGCACCACGGCCGCCGCGCTGCTGCTCGGTATCGCCGCGTTTGCGCTGCCCTTGCTGCTACACGGCAGCCGCCTGCTGGAACTGGCCGTGCTGGTGATCGCCTCCATCGTGCTCGACATGGGCGTCTCGGCCAATCTGGTGACGGGCCAGCGCGCCCTGTTTGCCCTCGCCGCCGAAACCCGCAGCCGCCTCAATGGCCTGTACATCGCCATCTTCTTCCTCGGCGGTGCGCTCGGTTCTTCACTCGGTGCATGGATGTTTGCCCAGCATGGCTGGCAAGGCGTGCTGTGGACCGGGCTGGCTTTCCCCCTCACGGCTTTCCTGATCTGGCTGGGCGCCGCACGCGACTAGGCAACGATCAGTGCGACCACAGGCGCACCTGCCCTTGCAGCGATACCGTGCCATTGATATTCAGGCTGCCCAGATTGCCGGTAACCGGCGCGCTCGGATCGTTCTGCACGCTGAGCGATTCGAAACCGAGATTGGTATAGCGCACAAAACCGGGCAGGCCGATGGCAATGTAGTCGCCGCCGCCGTCGCTGCGGGTCTGCACGCCCAGGCTGACGGCGAACATGTCCACCTTGCCGCGCACGTTCTTGAACACGATGTAGCGATTCTGCCCGTCGCCATTGAAGCCCAGCGACAGACGGCTATCGCTGACAGCGCCCACCAGCGTGGGATCATTGAGCGAAATATGGGCGGCAAAGCTGATGCCGTCCTGCGCGCTGACCTGAGCCAGTTCCTGATCGTCCAGCACGCGCAAGGCGCCCGCGCTGGCGCTGCCTGCGGCCAGCAGCAGCGCCGCCACGGCAGCAGCGCGGCGCGCTGACCATGCAGCCTGGCAGAGTCGGGACAGGAAGAGCTGCTGGCTGGCCATCAGTGTTTGAACTTGATATCGAGGTACTGGATCTGGATCGAGCCTATGCGCGACGATCCCAGATCCACCGTTGGCTGGCCGGCGCTGACAAAGGAAATATTATCGACCACAATGCCGCCTGCCGGCGCCACGCCGCTGCCGTAGCGGCTATCGGGCCAGTCGATGCCGATGTGCAACCGCGGCCCCGTCTCATCGCTGAGCGCATTGATCACGGCCGGCTGCGACGCCACGTTGGCCAGCATCCACGGCGTATTGGTAAACATGCCGCTGCCATCCACCGCGCCCACGTGTATGCCGTTCCACACCATGGCTTGCGTCTCGTCGGTGCGGCCACGGGGGCGCAGCGACAACTGGCCGATATCCATGCGCAGCGCGGCACCGAAAGCCACGCCGTCATTGATCTGCGGCGTGGTGAACTGCAGGCCGCCGCCATACAGCACCAGATCCTTGATCACCACACTGCTCTGTTCGCGCGTCACGCCATCGGCCGTAATGCCCCAGTCATAGGCCATCTGCCAGCGCTGCTGGGCATAGCTATTCTGCGGGAAAGCGATCGTCACCACATCGGCTAGTCCGGCTGCGCCGGGCACGATGTCGAGCTTATACGGATCGGAAAACGGCAGCGGATTATCGCTGCGCGATGCGCTGAATTTTTCCACATACAGCGTGCTGCCTATCGGTGTGGTGTAGCTGACCCGCGCATCGCCGCTCATGGCAAATCCGTTCAGATCGAAACTCACGCCGTCGCGCCCGCGCACGGCCGACAGTGCGGCATCGTTCAGCGGTTCCAGCGCCAGCGCCGGCATGCAGGCCAGCAGGGTCGCGAAGGTGACGAACGCGCGGCGCATCAACGGCCCTTGGGCAGATTGGCAGGCACCAGCCCGCTGGTGTTGATCGCCTGCAGCTTGTCGCGCCAGTTCAGCCACACGCCGGCCTGCGCGGCATCCGTTGCGGGCGCGCCATTGGTGGTGGGGAACTGCACGCCGGTCTTGAGCAGCGACACCCAGAAGTCGCGGCTAGGCCCGCTGGCATCGCCCGCTGTCACGCCGCCCACCTGCGCCAGCGTCAGACAGGGCGCCGTGCAGGAACCGTCCCAGCGTTTGCCGCCCATGGGATCAGTGCGCGAATCCAGCTGCACGGTGCTGCCGTCGGCAGCAATCCCCGTCACGGCCATCGAGCCGGACAGGGTGTTAATTTTCATACCGATGTCGCCGCTGATGGCGTCAAAGCCGAAGCGCATGCCGATCGCTTCACGCGAGGCGCCGTCAGCCGCGTTGCGGTAGACGAATTCGAAATAGGGGTTGGCAATGTGTACCAGACGCTGCGCCTCGCTGCCATCGCTGCGGCCGAACTGCAGCAGCGCGATATCGAGATCGGCGCCGCTGCCGTTGCGCGCTGCGTAAGTGTATTCACCGAGCCGCACATTGCGCAGATTGGCGCTCAGCGCGATGTCGGCATCGAGCGACACTTTGCTGAAATCAAAGCCATTCAGACTGGTATTGGTCATCGCGACGATACCCTGCCCGTGCATGCTGGACAGCTCCGCTTCGCTCAGCGGCTGCATCTGGGCCGATGCCGTCAGCGTGCAGCAGGCCAGCGCCGCGCACAGCCACAGCGAGTGCAAAGTCATCTTCATGGGGAGAGAGCGACAGGCGCAGAGACAACAACAGCCGCTTGCGCGGCTGCTGTTGAAGCTCAGCTGATTAGTGAGCGAAGATCCAGACGGTGGTACCGCGCATGTCGATCTGGTTCATGGCAACCGAACCGAAGGAAGCAGCGCTGTTGCCCATCTTGATCGAGTCTACCGACACGTTCAGGTAGTGGCCGTCCGCTACCACGGTTTGCGGGATAGCGATCTGCACCACGTCGCCGCCGGTGGCTTTGTTGTAGAACGTGCCCGAGTCGGTCACGCCGGCAGCTGCTGCAGCCATCAGGAAGGAGTTTTTCGACAGGATGTCGATGTTAGCGGCGATCAGGCCGTTAACTTTGATGCCGTTGAAGCTTACCGAACCACCACCCAGGCCGTTGGCATCGACTGCGTCGGTGTCGGTGTAGGTGAAGGAATTGATTTTGATGTTCAGGTTAGCAGCGATCGATACGCCGTCCTGACCGCTAACGGTGCTCAGCTCTGCGTCTTGAATTGGGGTCATGGCCGATGCCGAGAAAGCGACGGTTGCCAGGGCTGCTGCGATTGCGGTTTTGAAGAATTGCATTGTAAGTCTCCGTGTATGTAGTGAACCAATATGGTTGTGTTTTTGTTTTCTTACTTGTTGTGCTGCTAAGCCATCTTAGGGCCGCAGCTTTGTTACCGTCTAGCTTGCTACACTGACCTGTCAGGCCAAGCTACAGACCCGTCAGGCCAGTTCGTTGCGTTGCGTCGCCAGATTAGTGTGCGAAGATCCACACGGTGGTGCCGCGCATGTCGATCTGGTTCATCGCTACCGAACCGAAGGAAGCAGCGCTGTTGCCCATCTTGATGGAGTCAACCGACACGTTCAGGTAGTGGCCGTCCGCTACCACGCTTTGCGGGATGGCGATCTGCACCACGTCGCCGCCGGTGGCTTTGTTGTAGAAGGTGCCCGAGTCGGTCACGCCGGCAGCCGCTGCGGCCATCAGGAAGGAGTTCTTCGACAGGATGTCGATGTTCGCGGCGATCAGGCCGTTCACTTTGATACCGTTGAAGCTCACCGAACCACCACCCAGACCGTTGGCATCGACTGCGTCGGTATCGGTGTAGACGAAGGAATCAATCTTGATGTTCAGATTGGCAGCGATCGACACGCCGTCCTGACCGCTGACGGTGCTCAGTTCTGCGTCTTGAATCGGGGTCATGGCCGAAGCCGAGAAAGCGAAGGATGCCAGGGCTGCAGCGATTGCGGTTTTAACGATTTGCATTTGTGATCTCCGGGTTTATGTTGGTTTTGTAATGTGGGCTCACGTTCCTCAGGTCCTTCCTAGGCTCCGGGTAGGAGTTTCGGGGTGCACTGCTTGGTGCGTGAAATCTTAATATTTGGCTATTAAGTGATTCCATCTTAAAAGTCCTGTTGAACAACGGTCTATCTTTTCGCGCTGACCCAAAAAGCCAACGACTTGACCCTGAGAGCCACTGAGAGTGAGAGCAATGTTGCAAATAAGTTGTCCCGGCTACCACAGCCTGTGCCGAAAAAATCTAGAGGTACATTTCTAAAAAAAAGAATGCCTAGCGGAACCGATGCATGCGTTAATGGCATCAATAAAAAACCGCGGACCCTTAGTGCCCAATAAAAGCACGGTCGTTCGTATAAGCAGATTTGGAGACTACATGACACCTGCAATGGGGCGCCAGACGCCCCGGGGCCGCGCTTACTCTGCGCCCCGGAAAAACCTGTTTCACGCGCGGGCAATGCGCGTGTTCTGCACGCCTGATGCGCGTGCGAACCGGGCGGGCTGATCATGCTGATGATCCTGCTCGGCGTGCTCGCCGCCGTCATCGGCGGTGGTGGCCTGATCGAACGCCACACCCCGCTAGACCGGCCTAACGACCAGTACGAAATGCCGCAAAACCTGCTGGGCGGGGGCAGCTACGTGCAGTCGTTCAAGTCGGAACCGTTCTCGGAACTCAAGTACCGCCACATTGTGCGCCAGGCTTTCGACTTCAGCTGCGGCTCGGCTGCGCTGGTCACCATCCTCAACTACCACCTCGGTGTGATGGTCAACGAACAGCAGGCCATGGAAGGCATGCTGGAAAAGGGCGAGAAGGAAAAAATCATCGAGCGGCGCGGCTTCTCCCTGCTCGACATGAAGCGCTACGTCGGCTCGCTGGGCCTGTCCGGCGCCGGCTTCCGCGCCGAAATCAAGGACCTGATGGAACTCACCGAGCCGGCCATCGTGCCCATCGATTACGCCGGCTCCAAACACTTCGTGGTCTTGCGCGGCATCCGCGACGGCGTGGTGTTTCTGGCCGATCCGTCGGCTGGCAACATCGTCTTTTCGGTCGAAGAATTCGGCCGCTGGTGGGACAAGAACACCCTGTTCATCATCTCCCCCGCGGCCGGCCAGCAGCCCGTCGCCAAGCTGGCGCTGACTGATCTGGAACTTGGCGTCACGGACATGGACCGCGTCACCAACAAGGGCCGGCTCGATGGCCCCATGAGCAACTCTGCCCAGCAGTTACTGCGGGCTGTCAATTCGGGCGCCGCAGGTACCTGGATGCATCGTAACTAAAACCCTATCAGCCACCGCAGCGCCCAGCCCACTCTCACAAGGATGATCCACCATGAAGTTCCCGACCACCCCGTCCCTCGCCCTTCCTCTCGCCCTCGCTCTTGGCGCGCTGACCGCCGCACCGGCCTTTGCCCAGCTCAACACCACGCCACCCGCACCGGCACCGGGCGCCGCACCGGCCAGCGCTGACGCCGCGCGCGATGCACTGGCCAAGAAAGAAGGCGAAGGCGACCAGAGCGCCCTGCTGCAGCAGACCCTGACGGCAGTGGACAAACAGTACTCGCTGATCCGCCGCAAGCAGGTGGCCGTGACCTACGACATCACCTACTCCTACGTAGGCGAAGAACGCATCGTCACCGATCTGGCCAACGGCAGTGCCACCCTGTTCAACATCGAGAACACCAGCTCGCACAGCGTCACCAATACCTTCTCGGTGGACTACGGCCTGCTCGACAACCTGACCGGCAATGTCACCATGCCCTTCATCTCGCGCTACTCGGACAACAACCTGTCCAACGGCGCCTCCAATTCGCTAGGCGATCTGGCACTGGGCGCACGCTGGCAGCCGTTCGAGGCCAAGCGCGACCGTCCCGGCGTGACCCTGACCAGCAATCTGCGCCTGCCGACCGGACGCAGCCCGTTCAAGATCATCGCCGGCAGCGGCGAAGCCACCGGCAGCGGCGTGGCCGCCTTTACGGGCGGTCTGAGCGTGAACCGCATCGTCGATCCGGTCGCACTGTTCGGCTCGCTGAACTTCACCGCCAGCGCGCCGGCCAAGAACCTGTGGCAGGTGAATGGCACCCGTATCCTGACCCGCGTGCAGCCCGGTAAAACCGTAGGCTTCGGCATGGGCTTTGCCTACGCGCTGTCGTATGGCATTTCCACCACACTGTCCTTCCAGCAGGCGATTTCGGCCGGCTCCAAGCTGCGCTTCGCCGACGGGCTGGAAGCCAAAACCCATATGCAGACCTCCAGTCTGCTCAATATGGGTCTGGGCTACCGCATCTCGCCTAAAACCACCATCAACCTGACGGTGGGTATCGGTCTGACGCCGGATTCGCCCAACATGACAGTCGGCATGAACATGCCGCTCAACTTCTAAGCCTGAGCGGACCGCGCTGCCATGAACCCGCACGCCACCTTACGCCCGCACCCGGCAGCCCTTGCCGTGGCAGGCGCGCTTGCCGCCGCTGCGGTCCTGTGGCCGCAAGCGACGCAGGCAGCGCTGACGGAAAACCTGACCACCAGCGTGGTCGCCATGTCGCTCGGCAATGCCGTCACGGCCGATCCGCCCGGCATCGCGTCGATCCACTTCAATCCGGCCGGACTGGCGCGCCTGAGCGGCGACAGCGAAAGCATCCACAACTTCGTCGCCTCGATCCGCACCTCGGCCAGCTTTACGCCGGGACCGAATTTCGACATCGGCGGCTGGCGCGACGATCCGCTCTCCAATACCAGCACGGGGCCGGTGCGCCAGATCATGTTCGTGCCCGGCTACGGCGTGCCGGGCTGGCGGCTGCCTGCCGTGGCCGTGCCCGGCGTGGGCATGGCATGGAACAAGGCCGGCTCGCCATGGACCTTTGCCACCGACAGCTATATGTCGCAGGCCATGAGTCTGGACCGCACCACCGATCCCAACGATCCGGGCCAGTATCAGGGCCGCAAGGAACAGATCCAGCGGCTGGTGTATCTGTCGCCCTCGGTCGGCTACAAATATTCCGATACGCTGCGTTTCGGCGTCGCCGTGCCGATTGCCCACGCTGCCTTCGTGGTCGACACCAATATGCGTTTCCCCAATGAGCTGCTGGGCGTATTCGGCCAGCTGCAGAAAGGCTGGTGTCCCGAGGACGGCGGCAACATCATCGACGTGCTGGGCTTCGGCGTGTGCGGCGGCGGCAAGGACGGCATGGTCAGCCCGTTCAAGAAAGCCGCCAATATGCGCCTCGAAATGACGGCGCCGTTCGATCCCACGCTCAACCTCGGCGTGCTGTGGGAGCCTAATCCCCGCTTCGCGCTGGGCGTGGTGTACCAGGGCGGCTCGAAAACCCATTACACAGGCTACTACCAGTTCGACACGGAACCCATGCTGCGCAATTTCGTGCGCGGCATGAACGCCAGTCTGCTCGGGCCGATCGCGGGCGCCACGCTGGGCTTCCCCAGTTCGATTCCGGCCACCCAGAAGGGCAATATGAGCGCCATCATTCCCTTCCCTTCCCATCTGCAGGTAGGCATCAAGCTGCGCCCTATCAATCTGGTGCAGCTCAATGTCGATGCCAGCTATGCGCGCTGGAGCGAATGGGATGCGCTGCGCTTCCAGTTCGACCAGAGCATCAAGCTGCTGGAAGTGGCGCGCCTGTACGGCATACCCGATTCGGGCAAGCTAGTGATCCCGCGCGGCTACCGGAGTCTGGTGAATTTTGCCTACGGCCTGCAGCTTTACCCGATGGACCGTCTGACCCTGCGCTTCGGCTTCGAACCGCGCAAGACCTCTGTGCCCAACGACAAAATCGACTTGCTGGCACCGCTGCCCAATACCAAACTGCTCAGCGCAGGTCTGAACTTCAAAGTCAGCAAGAACATGGATATCAGTGTCACCGGCTCGTATATGAAAGGCCGCTACAACGTGCCGGCCAACACTGACTGCAACCTCAACTGCAGCAACTTCCTGAACATTATTTATAACCCGTACGCCGGACAGAACGTCAACGGCGATATCCACGTGCGCTATGTCGGATTTGAAATCAACAAGCGTTTCTGATTGTAGAAGGAGCAAACTATGAGCACACCCATCCTCACCCGCAGCCTGCTGGTACTGGCCCTGAGCGCAGCCTGCGCCGGCGCCTATGCTGCACCGGCCGCGCCATCCAAACAGGCGCTGGTCGAACAGGTGCTGAAGCTGTGGAACCCCGACAATATCGGCCAGTCCATGCTGCAAGTGCCGGTCGGCGACGCCGTGCAGCAAGCGCGCGCCATGCTGCAAGGCCGCGCCGCACCGGAAAAGCGCGACGCTGCCATGGTCGACATCGTCAACGAAGCCAAGGCTTTCATGGCCGATGCCACGCCCATCACCAAAGCCAGCGCCGACAAGCTGATACAGGCCAAGATCGCGCCGCTGCTGGCCGAGCGCTTCAGCGACGAAGAATTGCGCCAGCTGATCGCGATTCTGGAATCGCCCGTGAAGAAAAAATTCGAGAACATGCTGCCGGAAATGCAGAAGACGCTGGGCGAAGGCGTAGCCGCCGATACCCGCGCCGTGATCGATCCTAAACTGCAGGGCCTGAAAGAAAAAATCGGCCTGCGCTTGCGTGCTGCGGTAACGCCATGAGCTACTCGTCCGCCCTGCATCTGGTACGTGGCGTCAAATCGCGCCTGACCAGTTCCGGCGTTGCGGCTGATGCACTGTTTGCCGAAGCTGGCCTGAGCGAAGGCGAAGGTCTGGCCTGCGATGCGCTGACGCTATCCGATAAACTGAGCCACCTGTGGGAACTGGTGGTGGCGCAATCGGGCGATCCGCTGATCGGCCTGAAGATCTCCTCGCCGCACCGGCTGGGCTGGCTGGGCGTGATGGGCCACATCATGCTGGTTTCGCCTACGGTGCAAAGTTCGATCGAACGCTGTCATGGCAATACCCGCGTCGGGCTGCTGCTGCCCGGCGCCCAGCGCGTGGTGCCGCAGCAACGCTACGACTTCGTCTGGTGCGTGCTGCTGCGCTCACTGCGCTGCGCTGCAGGCCGCGACGACATCGCGCCGGTGGTGGTGGAATACACCTTCCCCGAGCCGGCCAATGCCCACATCTACCAGGAGACTTTCGGCTGCCCCGTCAAGTTCAACATGCCGCAGAACGTGATGGAATTTTCCGATACCGATCTGGTGATGGCGCTGCCGGCCAATCCGCCGCTGGCCGCAGGCAGCGGCGCACCGGTGCTGGCATCGCTGGCCAAAGCCGAGCCGCCCACCTTCAGCGCCAAAGTACAGGCCCTGCTGGCCAGCCTGCTACCGAAAGGCCCGCCGCACCGCGACGATGTGGCTGCCCAGCTGATGATGAGCGAACGCACGCTGCAGCGCCGGCTGGCCGAAGAAGGCACCAGCTTTACCAGTCTGGTGGACGATACCCGACGCGAACTGGCACGCCAGTCGCTCAGTTGCGGGGAATTGTCGCTAAAAATGCTAAGCTTCCAGCTCGGCTTCTCGGAACCGAGTGCGTTCTACCGCGCCTGCAAGCGCTGGTTCGGTATGGCGCCTTCGGATATTGTGCATATGGCACATCAATCAGGGCCGGAACCGGAATCGCTACAGGCTGGCCTGCCCCGCAAGTCGGCATAAAAACAACACAGGAGAACAGCGATGGGATGGTTGTCGAATACCCAGAATAAATCGATGCTGGGTCAGCTGCTGGTTAAACAGAAGCTGATTACGGAAGAACAGCTGGCGCATGCAATTGAAACCCAGCGCAAAACGGGCCAGCGGCTCGGTGACATTTTTGCCGAGCTTAACCTCATCACCCAGCAGCACATCGAAGACGCTCTGCGCAAGCAGCGCCGTCTGCGTATGGCCGCAGCCATCGCTACCTCGCTGCTGGCGCCGCTGGAAGGCTATGCCGCCCAGGCCCTGCCTTCGCTGGCCATCGGCACGCCTGTCATGCTGAGCAAGGACCAGCGCGGCATGCAGATCAACGAGCGCCCCGGCCTGCAGGCCATGAGCGAAGAGGAACTCGGTGACACTTCGGCGCAGGGTCTGAGCGACCAGCTGGTCAACGCCGTCAAGGATGCCAAGCATAACGGGCTGGAAGTGATAGGCGACATGGCCAAGATCGTCAATCCCGTGCTGGGTTTTCTGGAAGCCGATACCAGCATGAAGAATGTGGTCTACGATCCCAGCAAAGCCACTGCCACCATCAACAAGGATGGTTCGCTGACGCTCGCCATGCCGTCCTCTATCGGTGAAATCAATTTCGATAACATCCGCGTCAAGGGATCGGAAGGGCCTAGCTTCGGCAGCATCGCCATCCGCGGCATCGACCTGACGGGCACCACCATCACCGTCTCGTTCCACCACTAAGACCGCTCTGGCAGCAGAAACAGCAACGGCGGACAGTATCGGCTACTGTCCGCCGTTTTCCTGACGCCAGCGCGTGCTGGCGTGCTGCTTACTTCTTGTTGCGCGGCTGGGCGAAGGCGTCGCCCGCTTTCCACTCGGGCAGCTTGGCGCCGTTGGCAATTAGACGGCCCAGATTGAGCGTGTACTGTGCGGTCTGCACCATGCCCGACAGATCCCAGCTGGCATCGTATTCATCCGTCACCTGATGGTAGCGCGGGCCGTAGGCAGCAGCTTTGGCCTTGGCAGCAGCAGGGTCCTTGATGTAATCGCGGCCCGATTCGATCGAGAAGGCCGGCACACCGTTCTTGGCGAAGTTGAAGTGATCGCTGCGGAAGTAGCCGCCCGCCAGATCCGGCTCGGCATCGGCGATGCGCATGCCCATGGCCTTGGCCGTGGAGGCAGCCAGCGTGCCCAGTTCCGTGCGTTCGCTGCCTTGCGTGCCGATGTCGCGCGTAGCGCCGACAAAGTTCAGACTATCCAGATTCAGGTTAGCAGCCGTCTTCGCCAGCGGCCACAGTGGCGCTGCGGCATAGGCCGCACTACCGAGCAGGCCCTGCTCTTCCGCCGCCACCCACAGGAACATCTGGCTGCGCTTGGCCGGAATGCGGATGGCTTCCTGTGCCATCGCCAGCAGCGCTGCCGAACCGGAAGCGTTATCCACTGCACCGTTAAAGATCACATCCTTGCCGCCCGTCGCGTCGCCCTGCTTGCCCAGATGGTCCCAGTGCGCGCTGTAGATCACTACTTCGTCTTTCAGCTTGGGATCGGTGCCCGGCACGACCGCAGCCACGTTGAACTGCTCGACCTTGCGCACGGCGGCCTGCATGGTGCCGGTCAGTTTTGCGGCCAGCGGCACGGGCTTGAAGTCCTTGCGTTCCGCCGCAGCGCGCAGCGCATCGAGATCCTGCCCAGCTGCCGAGAACAGCGCCTTGGCGGTGGCTTCCGTCATCCAGCCTTGCAGCTGGGTGCCCAGCGTGCCAGCGGCCAGCTGGAAGCGCTCGACGCCGGACCAGCTGTTCTGGATCACACTCCAGCCGTACGAGGCCGATGGCGTGGTGTGGATCAGCAGCACACCGGCTGCGCCCTGACGGCGTGCTTCTTCGAACTTGTAGGTCCAGCGGCCATAATAGGTGAGGCCTTTGCCATTGAAACGGTTAGGCTGTTCGGCCGTTGGCTGCGGGTCGTTGACCATCACCACCAGCGTTTTACCCTTCAGGTCCACGCCCTTGAAATCGTTCCACTGCTCGTCCGGTGCCGTGATGCCGTAGCCGACGAATACCAGATCGCTGTCGAAGCTGTGGGTGGCAGTGGCATCGCCCGGAGCGAACACCCAGTCGTCACCGAAACGGATAGGCAGCGCCTGACCACCAGCCTGCAGTGCCAGCGTGCTGGCTGCAGCATCGGTCTTGACGCCGGCGATCATGACGGACTGACGGAAGCTGTCGCCATTGCCCGGCTTCAGGCCCAGTGCCTGTGTCTGTGCTTCGAGGTAGGCTACCGTCAGATCGGCACCGCGCTGGCCAGTACCGCGGCCTTCCAGTACGTCGCTGGCGAGAAAGGCCAGATGGGCGCGCAGCGGTGCTTCCTTGACGGCAGTGCCGCCGTTATTGCCGCTGCCAGCATGAACAGGGAATGCCAGCGCCAGACTCATAGCCACGGCGCAAGCAAGATAGGAGGGGGTCATTTTTTGCATGATTTCCTGAGTTCTTAAGTATTGTGGGCGGACTGGGTAATTTTGCCGCGCGTACATTGTAGACCATCGCCGCGCTAAAATGGCGGCATGACAGACCGCCCACCCTATATCGGCCGCTTCGCGCCCTCGCCTACCGGCCCGCTGCATCTCGGCTCGCTGGTGGCCGCTATGGCCAGCTATCTGGACGCCCGCGCCCACCACGGCCAGTGGCTGCTGCGTATCGAAGATGTCGATGGCGACCGCAATGTGGCCGGTGCCGAGCAGCACATCGTCAGCTCGCTGCAACGCTGCGGCATGCACTGGGACGGCGAACTCACACGCCAGACGGAACGCACGGCACTTTATGAACAGGCCCTGCTCCAGCTGGGCGATCTGGTCTACCCCTGCGGCTGCTCGCGCCGCGAAATCGCCGATTCGCAAACCAGCCTGCGCGGCCGGCAGGCGCAGACGCTGATCTATCCGGGCACCTGCCGCCACGGTCTGGCCGCTGGCAAAAGCGCCCGTGCGCTGCGTCTGAAAGTGCCGGTGGAACCGCACTGCGTGCTCGCCTTCGACGACCGCTGGGCCGGCCATGTGCAGCAGGACCTGACCGACGAAGTCGGCGACTTCATCATCCGGCGTGCCGATGGCTACTGGGCCTACCAGCTGGCCGTGGTGGTGGACGATGGCGCGCAGGGGATTACCGACATCGTGCGCGGCGCCGACCTGCTCGACTCCACCCCGCGCCAGCTATATCTGCAGCAGGTGCTGGGCCTGCCGCAGCCGCGTTATCTGCATGTGCCGGTGGTGTGCAATGCACAGGGCGACAAGCTCTCCAAGCAGACCGGCGCCACCGCTTTCGATCAGGGCGTACCTGCCGAACAGCTGCTGCAGCATGCACTGATTCCTGCGGCACGCTTCCTCGGCCTCGACATTGGCGCTGCCAGCATCGATGAATTCTGGCAGCGCGCCATCCCTGCATGGGCGGCGCTCATCCAACTGCAAGCTGCGCTACACTAGCTCCATGGAAGTCGAACTCAAACTCCTGCTCGCGCCGGAAGACAATCAAACGCTACGCCAGCACCCTTTGCTGGCAGGCCTCGCTACGCGCAGCCAGCAACTGGTGGCGCATTATTTCGATACGCCCGACCTGCACCTGCTGCGCCACGGCGCGGGCCTGCGCGTGCGCAAGGAAGATGGCGTCTGGGTACAGACCATGAAGGCTGGCGGCAGCGTGCAGAACGGTCTGCACCAGCGCAATGAATGGGAAGGTCCCGTCAGCCGGCCATGGCCGCAGTTGGGCAAGCTACGCAGGCTGATCGGCAAGGATGCGCACTGGCTGGAAGTACTGGCAGCAGCGCAGCTCAAGCCACGGCTGGAAGCGCTGTTTGCCGTCATCGTCGAACGCGAAATCTGGCAACTCGATTTTGCCGGCAGCCAGATCGAACTAGTGCTCGATTGCGGCCATATCGAACGGCACGGCCAGCAAGTGCCCGTCAACGAGATCGAACTGGAACTCAAGCAAGGCAAGCCGGAACATCTGTTCGCCCTGGCCCTGCAGCTGCTGGAACGCCTGCCGCTACAGCTCAGTAACATCAACAAGGCCCAGCGTGGTTACAGCCTGTGCCGCCAGACCGGCACGCAGGCGTGCCATGCCCGCCCGCTGACGCTGGCCACCGACGCCACGCTGGCACAAGCGCGCCACGCCATATTTTTCAACTGCCTGCAGCAAGTACAGGACAACGAGCAGGCCGTGATTCATACCGACCATGGCGAAGCGCTGCACCAGATGCGCGTGGGCGTGCGCCGTCTGCGCTCGGCGCTCAAACTGTTCCGCGGCGCGGCGCCCTGCCCCGGGCAGATCAGGGACGACTGGCGCTGGCTGGCACAGGTGCTGGGCCATGCGCGCGACTGGGAAGTGCTAGGCAGCGCCACGCTGGCCCGCGTACAGGCCAGCCCCGGCGGACCGGGCGGACTGCATGATCTGCCGGCGCTGGTGCAGCAACAGGTGGTAGCGCACAGGCAGCAAGCGGCACAGGCATTGCAATCGCCGCGCTACACGCGTTTGCTGCTACAGACGGGATACTGGCTGATTACCGGCAGCGCTGCCGGCGCCAGCACCAGTACTGGTACAGGCGCAGGCATGGTGAGCGGCATGAATGATGGCAGCACCAGCGCAGCAGAATTTTCCCGCCACACCATGCAGCGTCTGCATAAAGCCCTGCTCAAGCGGGCCAAGCGCATGAGCGAGACGGATGCAGCCAGCATGCACAGTACGCGCATCGCCGCCAAGCAGGCCCGCTATGCACTGGAATTCTTCCGCACGCTGTATCGCGGCAAGGCGCTGCGCAAATATCTGGCGACGCTGGAAACCACGCAGGAAGAGCTGGGCCGGCATAACGATCTGGTGGTGGCCGAGCGTCTGCTGCAGCAACTGGGCCAAGAACAGCATGCGGCAGCAGCCCATATCGCCTTTGCGCGTGGCTACCTGCGCGCACTCCAGGCCGAGCAGCCGGCAGACCTGCGGGCGGTACGGGCAGGCCTGCGCGACCTGCCCGGCTTCTAGTTCGCGCCCTGCAGTATCGGATAGAGCGAGGCCACCAGCGCCAGCGCCATCACCACGTTAAAGATACGCACCGAACGGGCATCCTGCAGCACTTGCCGCATGGCGACGCCGAACGAAGCCCATGCGCCCACGCAGAAAATACCGATCAGGCCGAACACACCGGCCAGCATGGCCACATCGAGTACCTTGAAACCGGCCGGCAGATAGGTAGTCAGCGCACCGATCGCCATCACCCACGCTTTCGGATTCACCCACTGGAATGCTGCAGCAGCAAAAAAGCTCATAGGCTTGCTGGTGCTGGCTTCGCCCGCCGTCATGGGCGCAGCATGGGCCAGCTTCCATGCCAGCCACAAGAGATAGGCCGCGCCAGCGTATTTGAGCACTACCTGCAGCACAGGCACTTGCTGGAATAAGGTGTGCAGGCCTAGGCCGGTGGCGAAAATCATGAAGGTAAACCCGCTGCAGATACCGAACAGGTGCGGCAGCGAACGGCGGAAGCCGTAGTTCAGCCCCGAAGCCAGAATCATGGTGTTATTCGGGCCGGGTGTGATGGAACTGATGGCAGCAAACGTGCACAGGGGCAGGAATAATTCGAGGGACATGGCGTGATCCGGTAATGAAATGAGTTTTCATTGTAGGGATGATTGCCGCATCTGTACCAGTACACTTACGCAAACACTTAGCAGATGTGTACCGGTGATTTGGCCTACACATAGGCCCACTTAGACCAATTAGCCCGCTGCAGCCGCGCGCTTGCGCTGGCGCCCCAGCAGCTTGTAAAAGCTTTCCAGTTCGCGCCGCACCAGTTCCTGCCCGTGCTCGATCACAAAATCCTGAAACGCCGCCGCCACTTTCGGAATCGGCTGATCGGTCAGGTGCATGATGTGCCAGTCCGCCTCCACCGGCTGGGCAGGCGTGGGCAGCACCGCCAGCAAGCCCGCCTCGAACTCCAGCCCGCAGGCGTGCACGGACAAAAAGCCCACGCCCAGCCCCGCCGCCACCATCCGTTTGATCGCCTCGTTACTCGATACTTCCGAGCCGAATTCCAGCGGGTGCCCCGCTTCGCGCAGCAGCCGTTCCACCGCCGTGCGCGTACCCGAACCCCGTTCACGCACCAGCAGGTTGGCGCCCAGCACATCGTTCAGCGTGAGTTTTTTCTTCTTCATCAGCGGGTGGCCGGGGCTGGCCACAAACGCCATCGGGTGGCGGGCAAATTTGGCCGCATTGGTGCGCAGCTCGCGGGGCGGCGTGCCCATGATGGCCAGCTCGATTTCATGGCGCGCCAGCATCTGTACGATTTCGGCACGATTTCCTACTTGCAACTTCAAGCGCACATCGGGGCGCTCCAGCGTGAACGGCACCAGCATGGGCGGCAGCAAGTGCTCCGCCGTGGTCACGGCACCGATACGCAAGGTACCGCTGGTAACGCCCTGCAGCGCCGCCAGTTCGTCGCCCGCCTGTTCCCACAGGCGCAATATGCGTTCCGAGAACGCCACCATCACCTCGCCCGCCGCCGTCAGCTGGATATTGCGCCCCACCTTGCGCGTCAGCGCCATGCCCGCGTTCTCTTCCAGTGTGCGGATTTGCAACGAAATCGCCGGCTGCGTAACGTGTAATGCGTCCGCCGCACGCGCCACACTTTCATGCCGCGCTACTAGTACCAGCGCCTGTAACTGGCGAAAACTCGCAGGATACATAAGCTATTCCTTATTGATTATAGAAAAACTCTAATTTTTCTTTACTTCATTCTACCTCTATATTCAAACCATCTACTTCATACCAACCTTACCTGCGAGCCCACCATGAGCATAGACGTGATATTCCTCGGTCTGGACGGCGTACTGTTCGACACCGAAGCCCTGCACCTCGCCGCCTGCAACGCGGCCTTCGAAAACGCCGGCCTGTCAGTACGCTGGTCGCTGCCGGCACTGCGTGCCGCTGCGGCTACCCACGGCTATGCACGCGCCATCGGTGCCGCCATCAACGGCGAAGTATTCGCTCGCGACAAGGACAAAGTCGCGGCCCTGTACGCCGACAAGCACCGCCACTTCCATCAGGCCATCACGGCACAGCCGCAAAAGGCTTTGCAGGCAGCCATGGTGCTGATCGATGACGCCATCAGCGCAGGCGGCAAAATCTGCATCGTGACCGATCTGCCGGCGCATTCCACTTCGGCCCTGCTCAGCGGCTGCTTTGGCGCCGACGTCAACAGCCTGTTCACCGTGGTATCGGGCGGCGCCTCGTTCGAAGGCCCTGCCGGCACCGGCCCCTATGCGCACGCTCTTGCCGCCATCGGCATTGCGCCGCAGGACGCCATTGCCATCGACACGGCCGTTCCTGCCCTGCAAGCCGCCAGAGAACTGGGGCTGTGGACCGTCAGCGTGGCACCGTATGGCAACGACGTGGTCCGCCCGCCGCAATTCATCACCTTCGACGCGCTGAGCGAACTGCAGGCCAGCCCCTACACGCCAGACCAGCAGGCATTGCAGGAACTGGCGGCTTAAAGCAGTAGCGGAGCTCCGCTCCGGCCACCGGCGTCGCCGCACTGGCGACGCGGGGACGCGCTCGCCCCGATGCTGCGCCAGCAAGGCAGCAACACCGTATAATGCAAAGCCACTATTACCGTGCGAGCCCTGACATGACACCAGCCTCGATCCAGCTTCTGGCGCAATATAACGCCGGCATGAACCAGCAGATGTACACGGCTGCAGCGCAGCTGCCGCATGCCGAACTGGCGGCCGACCGCAAAGCCTACTTCGGCTCCATCCTCGGCACCATGAACCACCTGCTGGTGGGCGACACCATCTGGCTGCGCCGCTTCGCCGGCCATCCGGCAGCCTACAGCACACTGGCCCCCTTGCTGGAACAGCCGCCAGTCAGCGGCCTGACGCAGAGCTTTGGCGACGATCTGGCGGCACTGCAGGCCCACCGCAGCCGGCTCGACGCCGTCATTCTCGACTGGTCGCAGCAGGTCACGGCCGAACATCTGGCTCTGGCTTTCCCCTACAAGAACATCAAGGGCGAAGCCTACTGCAAGCATTTCGGCAGTCTGGTCCTGCACTTCTTCAATCACCAGACGCACCACCGCGGCCAGATCAGCACTTTGCTGTTCCAGGCCGGTGTAGATGTAGGCGTGACCGACCTGCCGGCATGGATACCCATGATGGCGTCAGACAGCGTGCAGGCATGAAGCTCGCCGTCTACAGCGCCCAGCCTTACGACCGCCGCTTCCTTGACGAAGCGCGGCAGAACTTTGCCGCTGGCGGCATCGATGCCGTGTATTTCTCGGATGCGCTCACGCTGGACACCATCCCGCTGGCGCAGGGCTGCGAAGCCGTCTGCGTGTTCGTCAACGACCAGCTCGACGCGGGCGTGCTGGCCGCGCTGCATGCCAGCGGCGTGCGCGCCGTGCTGCTGCGCTGCGCAGGCTTTAACAATGTCGATCTGCAGACCGGCCACGCACTGGGCCTGTTCATGGCGCGCGTGCCGGCTTACGCGCCGGAAGCCGTGGCCGAACATGCGCTGGCCATGGTGATGACGCTGAACCGCCACACCCACCGCGCCTATGCGCGCGTCCGTGAAGGGAACTTCGCCCTCGACGGCCTGCTCGGCATGACCCTGCATGGAAAAACCGTGGGCATCGTCGGCGCCGGCCAGATCGGCGCGGCAGCGGCCCGCATCTTCCATGGTCTGGGCTGTGAAGTACTGATCAGCGACCCCATGCCGCTGCCCCAGCTGGCTGCTCTGGCGCGCCACGTGCCGCTGGATGAACTGCTGGCCAGCGCCGATATCGTCTCGCTCCACTGCCCGCTGATGGACAGCACGCGCCACATGATCAACGCCGCCAGCCTGGCCCGCATGAAACCGGGCGCCATGCTGGTCAACACTTCACGCGGAGGTCTGATCGATACCGCCGCCGTGATCGAAGCACTCAAATCGCGCCAGCTCGGCGCGCTGGCCATCGATGTCTACGAACAGGAGGCCAGCCTGTTCTTCCACGATCATTCGAGCGACATCATCGCCGACGACGTATTCCAGCGCCTGCTGACCTTCCCTAACGTACTCGTTACCGGCCATCAGGGCTTCTTCACCATCGAAGCCATGCGCGAAATCGCCAGCGTCACTTTCGACAATCTGGCCTGCTACATCCAGCACCGGCCCTGCCCCAACCTGCTACCCGCAGGTATCGCGGCCACCACTGCGGCCCCTACCCCGGCGGCCGCACCAGCGAATACCGAAGCGGCATCGATCGCGCCAAAAAAGTAATCGCAAGCCTGCGGCAATGCCGCTAACATCGACCGTCGCGCGATTGTCAGCAGTGCGTTATACTGCACTGCAGCAATCCGCGTTTTAACAGTATCTGTATTCGCCGGGGAAGGCCATGTCTCTCGCTTACCGTAGTAACGCCGATTTCGCCAGTCTCAATCACGCCATGCGGGTGCCGCTATCGGCGGAAATCCACTCGCGCCCCTTCCTGCAGCTACAGGCACCGGAAAGCCTGACCCATTTTGCCCTGTACGTAAAGCAGGAGCAGCCATCGCAGAAGCAGCACCGCAGCAGCCAGCACGACATCCTGCAGCAGCTATGCATGCACTATGGCGTAGCCGTGCCGCATGCACAGGCACGCTACTTCTTCCACGACTTCGGCCAGTTCCGTCTGAAATGGGAATGCCACACCGAGTTCGCCACCTACACCTTTGTCGAACAGGGCCAGCCCGATACGCCGTGCGATCTGGCCGTGCAGCACACGCCGCTGCAGCAGGTGCCGCAGGAATGGCTGGCCAGCCTGCATGGCAAAATCATCGTAGCGGCCCATGTGCTGCTGTGCAAAGGCCGTGCCGGCGACGAGGCCAGCACGGCGGCCATCCGCTCGCTATTCCAGGGTAAATCGCTGGTATGCAGCAATGTGGGCAGCGGCGCCGAAGTCTGGACCGACTTCCTGATCCAGCCCGATGGCTTCAGCCGCTTCGTGGTGCGGGACCTGCAGTTGCGCGAGTATCAGGCCGGCCGTCTGGTGGGCCGCCTGCTGGAAATCGAGACCTACCGCATGATGGCGCTACTGGGCCTGCCGCAGGCCGAGGCCACCCAGCCGGAGCTGAACGGCATCGAAAACGAACTGGCCGAACTGACCGCGCAACTGGTGCAGAACGATCAGTCCGACGCCAGTCCGCAGGCCACGCCGCAAGATCAGGGGCTGCTTCACCGCATTACCAGTCTGGCGGCGCGGCTGGAAAAAATCTCGGTCAACAATAGCTACCGCTTCGCCGCCTCGCAAGCCTATTTCAGTCTGGTGCAGGCACGCATACAGGAGCTGCGCGAAGTGCGTATCGAAGGCATGCCCACGCTGGCCGAATTCATGGGGCGGCGGCTGGCGCCAGCCATGCACACCTGCACCTCGGTAGCACGGCGGCAGGAAACGCTGGCCCAGCGTATCGCCCGCAGCAATGACCTGCTGCGCACCCGCGTCGGCATCGAGCAGGAACGCCAGAACCGCAAAATCCTGCAATCGCTCGACACCCGCGCGGCCCAGCAGCTACGCCTGCAACAGGCGGTGGAAGGCCTGTCGGCCGTGGCGATTTCCTACTACACGCTGGGGCTGATCGGCTACGCCGGCAAGGCGATGAAAGCGGCCAACCTGCCCGTCAATCCGGATGTACTGACGGGCATCGCCGTGCCGCTGGTGATCAGCGGCGTGTGGCTAGGTTTGCGCCGCCTGCACAACCAGCTGACGGGGCACGGCACTAAGGGTTCGGCGACGCCGGGGCACTAGCACCAGCGTTAGCAGCAGCTATCGTGCCCGCCTCCGCCTGAGGCAGGTCGAAACGCTGCGCCAGAAAACCGGCAATGCGCTGCTGGGTGCTGGCCAGATACGGAATGTTGAGGTGGTCGGAATCGGGCACGATTTCGTCGGCATGCAGCTGACCCAGCTTTTCCACCAGCAGGTCGGTGTGGCTATGCGGTACCACATCATCCTGTTCGGCGCGCAGTACGTAGGTAGGCGCTTTCAGGTGATGGGCATATTTGACCGACTCGAAGCGGTGGCGCAGCACATACTCCACCGGTATCGCCTTGAACTTGCGCTTGGCAATCGCCAGGATGGAATCGTAAGGCGTAATCAGCACGATGGCATGGGCATCGCGCTCCATCGCCACCTGCACGGCCACGCCGGAACCGAGGCTGCGCCCCACCACGGCGATCCGTTTAGGGTCGACATGGTGGCGCTCGGCCAGCCAGTCATACAGCATGCGGCCATCATCGACAAAATGGGTTTCGGCCGGATCACCGTGCGAATCGCCATAGCCGCGATAGTTCACGGCCAGCACCGCCATGCCGGGGAACAGCTTGCCCGCGTCGCGCGCCACCCACGACACTTCCTCCGAGCGGCCGCCGAAATAGATCACCGCCGGATGGGGGCCATGCACGGGAGGCGTCATCAGCCAGCCGGATAAGCGCGTGCCATCCTTGGCACGGATCACCACCGGGCGGGTGCGGTGCCCGCTGCTGTAGGGGCGCAGCACTTCGCGCTTGCTGCCCAGCGGATTGAATAGCAGGCGCTTCTGGCTGGCCGCCACGGCCGCCGTCAGCCCTACCCACAGCACACTGGCAATGCCGGCCAGACCGGCGACTTTTTTCGTATGTTTCATGTAACAGTTCGACTCCTTGCGAGGACTGTGGTACCAGATGAGGCAGTGTGGCCGTTTTCACAAGTCCCCACGCCTTGCCGGTATAATATGCGGTCTTTTTTTCGCCCTAGTCCGAGTATGAAACCTGCTGTCGTTCTGCTGCATAGTTCCATGAGTTCCAAAGCCCAATGGGGCGAGCTGGTGTCGCAATTAAGCGACGCCTACCGCTGTATCGCGGTCGATCTGCTCGGCTACGGCAGCGCGCCGTTTCCGGCCGACGTAGGCCCAGAATACCGCCATACGCTGGCGCACGAGATCGACGCCGTCAATGCCGCCATCGCCGCCCATCTGGAGCCGGGCGAGGCCTTCCACCTGATCGGCCACTCCTACGGCGGCGCCTCGGCCCTGCACATGGCGCGCCGCATGCCCGAACGGGTGCTGTCGCTGACTGTGTTCGAACCGGTGGCTTTCCATCTGCTGCCCGGGCAGCATCCGGCACGTGCCGAAATCGTCGCCGTGGTCGAGCGCATCACAGCCTGCGACTGCGCACAGGATGCCACCCGCATCTTCATCGACTACTGGAACCGGGCCGGTTCTTTCGACGCCGCACCTGCCGCCGCACAGGAAAAAATGAGCGGCATGATCGCCAAAGTGAAACGCGACTTCGAAGCCCTGCTGGGCGAGCCGGCCACGCTGGATGATCTGGCCATGCTGACCATGCCGGCGCTGGTGATGTCAGGCCTGAGCAGCCCGGCGTCCACCCGCCTGCTGGCGGAACAGCTGGCGCAAGCCCTGCCTAATGCAATAGCGCTGCAAACGCGCGGCGGCCACATGGGCCCGATCACTCACCCTACGGTGGTCAATCCCGCCATCATCAGCTTCCTCAGCGACGCCGAAATCACCGCCGGCTAGATGCCAGCGGCGCGGCCAGCGGGGCTGGCCTTTACGCGCACTAGCGGCGCGTGTGCATCGCCAGCGAAGTGATTGCACACTCGCCCTCCAGTTCGCGAGTCAGCATGAACTGCACCGTGCCATGTTTTTCCGACTGCGCGCTGAACGATTCTGCCAGATACGAGCGTGACTCCGGTTGCAGCCCCACCAGCAGGCGCTTGCTTTCACCGGCCGGGAATTTAAGCAGCGGCTGCAACTGGCTAAGCTTGCCCGTCTCTTGCAACACTATACGCAGACCGGCGGCAAGGTCGGTAGAACTCTGCGCGCCGCGCACCACCATCAGCTTGGCCAGCTTGTCGGGCGATTCACCAGCGATCAGACGCGCCACAAAGCTATGCAGACAGCTCATGCGCATATCCTTGGGTGCGCTCTCCTGTGCCTGGGCCGCCAGCGGGACACCTGCGGCCAAAACCGCAATCAGGCACAACCGCCCGAACCACTTGTGCTTCTTCATACAACTCCCATAGTTAAGCGCTTTGGGCCTGACCGCTTATTAATGCGCCAGATTGCGCCGCATGCTCAGGCCAGACCATTCCTGCAATGACGCGCAAAGCCGTCGCCGGGGCGCTGCGCCAGCCGTTCCAGATAAGCTGCAACCGCAGGATAGTCAGGCCGCTCCATCGGCGTACTGCTCCAGCGGTTGGCCGACAGGCCCAGCACCACATCGGCCAGCGTGAACTGCTGGCCCGTCACATAGCTGCCAGTGCGCTCTAGCTGGCGCTCGAGTATGCCCATGTGGCGGTTCCAGTTGCTGATGCTGGCCGCAATGGCCGCGCCATCCGTGTGCTGGGGGCTTTGCCGCACCAGCGCCATAAAGGCGTAGCGCCACGAGTTATTCAGCTCGCCCGCCTGCCAGTCCATCCACTGCTCCACCAGTGCGCGCGCGGCCGGTTCTGCCGGCAGCAGATCGCTGCGGCCATGTTTGCCAGCCAGATAGCGGCAGATCGTGTTCGACTCCCACAGCGTAGTGGGTCCATCGACAATCACCGGCACCATCGCATTGGGATTGAGCGCGAGGAACTCCGGCGTATCGGTTGCACGAAAGCCCGAGCCCCAGTCTTCCTGTTCATATGCCAGCCCCAGCTCGGCGCAGGTCCACAGCACTTTGCGCACGTTGATAGAACTCGTCTTACCCAGTATCTTCAGCATCGATATTCCCATTAAAAGATTAAGTGTCTTGCAGGGCCTCACACCACCCGTACCCGCTTACAGGACACGACGCAGCCGCTCTATCAGCTGCGCAGCCTCCGGGGCCAGCGAGCCACCGCGCCGTGACAGCACTAGCGCTTTGCCCAAGGGAGGCAAACAGGTTAGGGTAGACGGGTCGGGCTGATACGAGCAGGTAATAACCATCTGAGGCGCCGGCATCAGGTGCTGTCCTTGCGGCAGCAGCAACTGCAGCTTGAGCTGCAGGCCATCCATTTCGGCCTGTAACGGAAAACCTATGATGCCTCTGGGGACGGGTTTTCCGTCGCCGCCCCCATCCCGCCTTACCGGCGCTGATGTCGAACCAGTCCACATGCCAAAACCATCGGCAGCAAGATGCAGCTCCGTCTGCGGCTCGGTTCCGGAATACAGCGATTCGCCAGTCGCCCAACTGCCCGTCAGCTGCTCAGGAAAAGCCGGCGCTGCCGCCTCACTGGCTTGCATCCCTACCAGCCATCCAGCCAGCACCACGTAACGGACTGCATGCGTCAATTTCATCACTTGCGTCTATCCCTTCAAATTTGCTACTCAGTGGCCGTCTCCGACTCGGGTAAAGCATCCACATGTTCGTAACTGAAAATGCGGCTGATGCGCCATTCCTGTCCATGCTTACGCATCAGCTGGGTAAAGTAGGCTTGCCCTGCCTTGAACTCCGTCTCGCCTTTGGGCGTGACATAGAAAGCATGCTCGCCCGTCACCAGCACGCCGTACACCTGATCGTCCCGCCGCATGGGGAAGAAACGCACAGAACCCGGCACAGCCACGCGGCGCATGCGCACTTCATTGCCCTTCATGCCATTGTTGGCGGCCGCTAGCGCCGGCTTGCCGATCAGCGTGCCGCCCCGATCGTGATAGAACTCCACGTCATCGGCCAGAAAGGCATTCATACCATCCGCGTCGGCGCGGTTATAGGCATTCCAGTAAGCCTCATCGGCCAGTCGAGCGCTACGCTCCCAGTCATCGGCCGCAACTGCATTGAGCGGCAGCGCGGTATGCAGCATGCCAAATACAAGGGCGGCAACTGCCCAGCGACCTATTTTCAACATTAAAACTCCCTAAAAATCGGCTACGCTGACATCACAGCAGCTGAATCTGTGCCGGATCAGACACCCGCAAATGGGTCTGGTAATAGAACTTATCACTGCGCCGGCCAGCGTCGTCAAAGAACCAGATGGTGACGCGCCGCGCCGGCCCCTTGACCAGTATGTGCTTGCCGCGGGCAAAAGCGGCTAGCTGGCCGCCGAACTTGGCTTCGACCTGCGCCAGCACTTCGGGGGTAATCTCCAGCGACACATTGCGCTGGTCACGGTAATCCTTCTCCGAGTTCAGATACGTGAAGCCATTCTGCATACCGATGCCGCGCACCTGCAGCTCCACCGTGACATATACCGGCTGCGGCGCCACATCTGCCGCCATGATGATGGCCTGCTGCGGTGCAAGCGCATCTTTTTGCAGCGGCGCCTGCGAGGCGCAACCGGCCAGCAGCAGGCTCAGAAACAGGGCTTTTATCTTCAGCAAAGTTTTCTCCAGAATTCGTAGGCAACCTACAGCATAACGCACTATCCGCTTCATGCTAAAGTGGCACGCTATTACGCCACCGCTTACCCTCATTCCAGCCATCCGCCGCCATGAATATTGCATTCGAATCCCCTAGCCAGTCCGACGTACGCCAACTGATCGAAGACCTCGACGCCTATCAGGTTCCGCTCTATCCGGCTGAAAGCCACCATGGTGTCGACATCGCCGTGCTCGAGCAGCCCAACGTACTGTTTGGCGTGGTGCGTAGCGACGATGGCCAGGCGCTGGCATGCGGCGCTATCGTACTCGAAGCGCAGTACGGCGAGTTAAAGCGCATGTACACCCGGCCCGAACAACGCGGCAAAGGTATTGCACGGCGCCTGCTGGAATTTCTCGAAGTGCAAGCGCAACAACGCGGCTGCAAGGCCTTTGCTCTGGAAACGGGCTATCTTCAGACCGACGCTATCAAACTCTATGAACGCTGCGGCTACGCACTGTGCGGCCCCTTCGGTGACTATCGCGAAGATCCCAACAGCGTTTTCATGCGTAAAATTATTTTAGCCACTGCCGTGTAAGAAAATGCGCTGCTGCATGACTACCTAGTTATGAACAGCACCAACCACTCCCCCCTCTACCAGCAGGCCGTGCAGGACTACGGTGCCGATATCGCCCGCTTCACTGCGGGCTACGAGCGCGATCCGGCACGGCGGCGCGAACTGCTGCAGGAAGTCCATCTGGCGCTGTGGCAAAGCCTGGCCCAGTACAAGACCGACTGCTCGCTGCGCACCTGGGTCTACCGCGTAGCACACAACGTCGGCGTGAGCCACATCCAGCGCAGCTTGCGCAACGCAGAGCGCAACTGCCTGACGCTGGAAGAGATCGAGCATATGAGCAGCGACACGGCGGAAATCGCTCAGACTGAACGCCGCCTCGATCTGCAGAAAGTGCTGGCGCTGATCCATCGACTGGCACCGCTGGACCGGCAAGTCATGCTGCTGTATCTGGAGGATATGGATGCAGCGGGCATCGCCGACATCACAGGTCTTTCGGCACGCAATGTCGCCACCAAAGTACACCGTATCAAAACCGTACTGGCGAATCAACTCGGCATGGAAAGGAAAACAGCATGAGCGACGATCCGCTGAAATCGCTATGGCAGGCGCAGGAAGTCACCCCCGTTCACTTTTCGCCGGAGGAGCTGGACAAGAAGTCCCGTTCCCTGCGCTGGCGCGTGGGTGCGCGTAATGCACTCGAATATCTGGCCTGCGCCTTGGTCATCGCCGGATTCTGCAACTATCTGCGCGAATTTCCCCAGCCGCTGCTGCGTCTGGGTAGTGCGCTGGTCATCGTCGGCACGCTGTATGTCGCATGGCAGATCCACCGCCGTGCAGCGAGCTTGCCGGCTTCGCCGGGACTGCCGGGCCTGGACTACCACCGCCAGCAACTGGAGCGCCAGCGCGATGCCCTACGCTCGGTCTGGGCCTGGTACGTCGGCCCGCTGGTGCCGGGCATGGTGGTGTTCCGCTGGGGAGTGGAAACCCAGCTCGATGCCAGCGCACCGTTCGCGCGCGGGTTGTATGCCAATCTGGCGATTGCTGGGGTCCTGCTGATCGTGGTGCTGATCAATCTCTACACCGCGCGCAAACTGCAGCGCCAGATCGATCAGCTATCCAGTGTGAGCCAGTAAGCAATTCGGCTGCTCGGCATGTACATTTGTTCCGTTATAAAGGCTTGCATAGCCATTTCGATGATCTAGCTCAATCCGAAAACGGTGGCCACGGCTAACCTTGCATTTCGCTTTCAAGGTAAGCAAGGGGCATGCATGCAACGCCACACCATCACACTGGGGGCAACAACCACCTCAGGAGGAAAGGTAGTCTCTGCTAGTGCAAACGGCACCATCGAAGGTTGCGCTATTGCAGTCGAGGGCGACCGGATCATCTGCCCTGTTTGCAAGTCTGAGGGAAAAATCGTTTGTGTCGGACCAAGGAATCAGGAAAGCTGGAATGGAAAAGCCGTCGCCCTCGAGGATGATTTTTGCCACTGCAAATGCCAAGTTTTACCTAAACTGATTCCTTCGCAAAAGGTCAGATACCAGAAATTTTCTGGGGACTATGCGCAAAGCCAAAACTCAGTATCTGACTCTCAATCGTCACGAAACGAACTTAGTAAGCAGCGCATTATCGAGCAAAGCTTTGCGTTGGTCGGTGAAAATGATACTCCAGTTAATGACTTTCATCATGACCTTATCCATGCAGGAAAGATTCATTCTAAAGCTGCTGCCTTCAAGAACGGGGTAACCGCGACCGTGGAAGGAGATGGGCCGATAGAATTGGTAGCATGGTTGCCAGTTGGGAACTCCCATGCCTAAGGCAAACTTCCCAAAAAGAAAGGAAATTAATCCTCAGGTGCGCCAGCTCGCAGCGATGGCCTTTGGTGAGGCTTCGGCGGCGGACAATCAGGATGAAATATATGCCCTAGCCTGCGTACTCGAGCGTCAACGCATCGCCCGAGGATATCGGGATATTACGACATTCTCAAAAACGGACCGGACCTTCTCCTTCGTGGTAAGCGACGGAAATCATCGCTACAAAAAGCTAATCAATGCCAGCGATACAGATATCTATCAGCACAAGGGTATGCAATGCGCGCTAGATGCAGCTTTGAACGCTATGGCAGGAGGTCCGGATCGATCAAATGGCGCATTTTTCTGGGATGGCGCCGACATCAAGAAAAACTATAAAACGCACGCAAAGGTCCGCGCAGGAATAAGATTCACCGCCCCCGAGCACAATATTTACCAGATCGCCGAATCGACACGCCTGGTGATAAAGAAGAAAAACATCGTGCGAATTGACTGCTCTACCGGTCAACGAATTCCGAGTTGCGAAGAGGTCGATAGGTTCGATCATGTTTACGAATCGACCGCAGCATGGGGCGGCACAGTATTCTGGAAACTTTCTGCGCTATATCTCAAAGTAATGAGAGCCAAGGAGTACCGATGAAAAAAAGAGAAATTCTTCACCTGACATTAGCCATATTGCTCTCTCCTCCCATTATCTCCCGTGCCACGCCACCATCCAGATCAGTTAGAGAGAGCTGTATGCTAGATCAGGCCAATTCACCTCGCATCCACTTGGATCGGTTTTCAACCGACGTCTTATATGAACAGGAGAACTATGCCGATGGCTACGATGCGACTTACTATTTTTTATATGACGATAAAGAGATAGGTTACGCTGAAAAGACGCAGGCAAATGCCTTGATTTATTCGGGCAAAATTTATCGACTTGACTATGCAATACCCATCCCGTCTTCTCTGAGCATAGCTGCCGAGTTTAGCCCAGCACTGGCCTCATGGAGCAAAATTACGGAGACTCAACAAAGTTATATATGCGTCAGCTTCAATTTTGACGGTCTGGGACATAGCGGAACTTTCCAGAATTTTCGCGGAGCGTTTCTATTAGAAGTCAACGCCAGCAAACCCCGGTTGTATTACACAGAAGGTGACATCCGTAAGATCACCGGCGCCAAAAGAAAATCGGAATAACGCCGGATAGTTCTAGTCCATACCAATCACGCCAACCCTGTTGATAAAATCAGCAGCCCCGTCCCTACCTGACAGCCCGAAATACTGCGATACAAACCCGGCCTGAACTCGACCGCTTCCCTCGGTATAATCCGCCCACGCGGACGACCTCTACCCCCGTTCGTCCCGGTGTCTACATAAAGGAACCCTGTGAAACGCACGCTTATCAGCGCCGCCTGCTGCGCCCTACTCGCCTTCTCTGCTCCCGTACTGCATGCCCAGCAAGCCAACGGCAGCACCGCCCTCGTCTCCGGCATCGACCCGAAATCGCTGGACCAGAACATCCGCCCGCAAGACGACTTCTACGGCTACGTCAACGGCGTGTGGACGCGCAACACGGAAATCCCGGCCGACAAGTCGACCTGGGGCACCTACATCGAACTGCGCGAGATCGCCCAGGGCCAGTTGCGCACGATGATGGAAGCGACGCTGAAAAACCCCGGCAAGGCAGGTAGCGAAACCCACAAGATCGCTGATCTCTACAGCAGCTACATGAACACCAAAGCACGCGACGCGGCCGGTTTCAAGCCGCTGCATGCCGATCTGGCACGCGTGGCCAGCCTGAAGGACAAGAAAGACCTGCCCGCCCTGTTCGCCTACCTGCAGCTGCAGGGCATACAGACGCCTATCGGCACCGGCGTAGCGCCTGATGCACAGGACCCCGATCACTACACCGTCAACGTCAGCCAGTCCGGTCTGGGCCTGCCCGACCGCGACTACTACCTGAAAGCGGACGACGCGAAACTGAGCAGCGTGCGTGAAAAGTATCTGCAGCACGTGGCAACCCTGCTGGCCAAGAGTGGCGACCAAGCCGCCGCCGAACACGCCGCACAGGTCCTCGATATCGAAACCCGTCTGGCAACGGCGCAATGGACCCGCGTGCAGATGCGCGATCCCGTCAAATCCTACAACCGTGTGCAGTTCGACCAGTTCGGCGCGCTGGCACCAGCGTTCGACTGGCAAGCCTATTTCAGCGCCATGGGTCTGGCGGCCAAAACCAGTTCCGCCGTGGTACGCCAGCCTAGCTACCTGACCGGACTGTCCGACACCATCAGCGCCGTGCCGCTCGACGCCTGGAAGAGCTACTTCAACTGGCGCATCATCGAAAGCTATGCGTCCTACCTGAACACCGACACCGTCAAGGAGCGCTTTGCCTTCGAAGGCACGGTGCTGCGCGGCGTGCCGCAAAGCGAACCGCTGTGGCAACTGGCACTGCGCTACACCGATGGCGCCATGGGTGACGCTGTGGGCAAGCTGTACGTCAAAATGTTCCTGCCGCCTGAAACCAAGCCGCGCGTGATGGCGATGTTCGATAACTTTGTCGCCTCCTTCCGCGACGGTATCGAGCAGCTCGACTGGATGGGCCCGGAAACCAAGAAAGAAGCACAGGCCAAGCTGGCCGCGCTGAAACCGAAGATCGCCTATCCCGACAAATGGCGCGACTACAGCGCACTGAAAACCCAGTCGCACGACCTGATCGCCAACGTGCGCGCCGTGCGCAGCTGGTCGCGTCAGCAGAACTTCGATAAGCTGGGCAAGGAAGTGGACCGCGACGAGTGGTCGATGACGCCGCAGACCGTCAACGCCAGCTACAGCCCTGCGCTCAATTCGATCACCATTCCGGCCGCGATACTGCAGCCGCCGTTCTTCAACGTGAAGGCAGAAGACGCCGTCAACTACGGCCTGCTGGGGATTACCTTCGGCCACGAGATCAGCCACGCCTTCGACGACTCGGGCAGCCAGTATGATGCCAAAGGCCGTCTGCGTAACTGGTGGACGGCGGAAGACCGCCGTGCCTTCAAGGAGCGTGCCGCAGGTCTGGTCAAACAGTACAGCGCGTATAGCCCCGTGCCGGGCTACTACATCAACGGCGAACTGACGCTGGGTGAAAACATCGGCGACAACTCCGGCCTGTCGATCACCTACAAAGCTTACCAGCGCTCGCTGGGCGGCAAGCCATCGCCCGTGCTGGACGGCCTGACGGGCGAGCAGCGCCTGTACATCGGCTTCGCCACCAAGTGGCGCGCCAAGCTGCGTCCGGAAGCGGCCATCGCCCAGATCAAGAGCGATCCGCACTCGCCGGGCGAGTTCCGCGCCAAAGGCACGGTGATGAACCAGCCGGGCTTCTACGAAGCCTTCGGCATCAAGCCGGGCGATCCTATGTATCTGCCGCCCGAGCAGCGCGTCATCATGTGGTAAATAGGCCAGTCTGAAGGCCGGTTTTCCCCGTCAGCAGCCCTGACGGGGCTAGCCCGCAACGCTAGTCGGCAGCGGCTGGCATTGCACCCTGATGGGGGTCTTTCTCATGCCATTTGGACGCCCCCAGCAGAATCACGTGCAGTTGCTGCACGAAGTTCTCTTCCATTTCCCCTTCCAGCAGCGGCTGGCCGGGCGGCAGATCCAGAATGTCGGTCGCCGCCGCCAGCATGGTCATCACGATCAGCCCGCACACCATCTGCAGCCGTGGCGTATTCAGCTCGCGGTAACGGCCCAGCGCCCGCAAATCCTGCGCCATCTCGTTAGTGAAGTGGGTGACATCGGTGCGGATCGCCAGCCGCAGTATCCGGCTGCCGCCCGAGCGTTCGGTCGCGATGAACTGGAACTGCAGCCGGTTGGCCTTGACATAGTCGAGGTACACGCGCACCGAACGGCGCAGGATGGAACCGCGCGATACATCAATCTGGCGCGCCTCGCGCAGCAGCCGGCGCAGGGTAATGCCCATCTCGTCCACCAGTTCCAGCCCCAGTTCGTCGGTATTGCGGAAATGGCGGTAAAACGCGTTCGGCACCACGCCCGCCTGCCGCGCTATCTCGCGCAGGCCCAGACTGGTGAAGCTGCGCCCCTCCCCTACCAGCGTCAGCGCGGCCTGTAACAGGGCTTTTCGGGTGCCAGTCTTGCGCTCGGGGCGCGCCGTGCTCTCGTCAGTATCGTGTTCGCTCATGATTTTCATGTGTACAGATGTACCGCCATTTTACCCGCTCAATCTAGGGAGATGCGAGAGCGAAGGGCCAAGCTTGCCTAATTATTATGCAGAACACGCTTGACTTGATGTGTACAAGTGTCCACAATTACGTCGATTCTATTTATTTGCCCTACCATGAAGATTCAAGCATCACTGGCACGGCTGGCGGACATGTTTGCCTACCCGCTGCGCCATTCCCACTACCTGGAGCTAGTCAACCCGCTCTGGACTACCCATAAACTGATGGCACGCGTTATCGCCGTGCAGCAGGAAACCGACGATAGCCGCACCCTGACCCTGCGTCCCGGCACCGGCTGGCGCAGCCATCGCCCCGGCCAGTTCGTGCGTCTGGGCGTGCCCATTGCCGGCCAGCGCCACACCCGCACCTATTCGATTTCGTCCGCCCCCAACCGCGACGACGGCAATATCTGCGTCACCGTCAAAGCCGTGCCGGGCGGCCGCGTCTCGCAACATCTGGTGCGTGAAGTTCAGGTGGGCGAATACCTGCCGCTGGGCGAACCGCAAGGCGATTTCGTCCTGCCCGAATCGATGCCGGTACGCCCCCTGTTCATTACGGCTGGCAGTGGCATCACGCCCATCATGAGCATGCTGCGCAACTACGTGCAGGAATTCGACGTGATACCGGACAGCGTGCACCTGCACTACGCGCCGCACCAGCGCGAGGTGATCTTCGGCAGCGAGCTGGAAGCACTATCCACTAGCCAGCCGCACTACCAGCTGCAGCGCATCTACACGCGCGAAGGCGGCGCCCATTTCAACGCAGCCCAGCTGGAAGCGGCCTGCCCCGACTGGCGCACACGCGAAGTCTGGGCCTGCGGTCCGGCCAGCCTGCTGCAAGCCGTCGAACAGCACTGGCGCGCAGCAGGGCTGGAACATCTGCTGCATGTAGAACGCTTCCATGCGCCTGTCGCTGCCTGTAGCGGCACCGCCACGGCGGGCCGCGTGCGCTTTGCCGCCAGTGCCACCGAGGTGGCTTCGGATGGCGTCAACAATCTGCTGCGCATCGCCGAAGATGCCGGCCTCAATCCCAAACACGGCTGCCGCATGGGCATCTGCCACGGCTGCGACACCAAACTGGTGAGCGGCAGCGTGCGCGATCTGCGTAATGGCACTGTCATCGCCGAACCGGGCGACACCGTGCAAGTGTGCGTCTGCGCCGCCGTGGGCGACGTCGAACTGGCGCTGTAATCATTAAACGAGTATTTCATGCCTATTCCATCTCACCTTACTCCCGCTGACATCGACGCCTTTGGTGCGCAGGTCGAAGCGATCCGCAATGAAGTCATGGCCGACCGCGGCGAGCGCGATGCGCGCTACATCCGCCGTCTGCTGAAAATCCACCGCTACATGGAAATCGCCGGCCGTCTGGGCATCTACGCCAGTCTGGCGCTGCTGCCGCAGTGGGGCCACGCACTGGCCAGCTGGGCTTTCTTCTGGCCAGTGATGGCGCTCAGCGTGCTGACGCTGGGCGGCGCCAAGATTCTGGAAAATATGGAAATCGGCCACAACGTGCTGCACGCCCAGTGGGACTGGCTGCGCGATCCCGAAATCCAGTCCGGCCGCTGGGAGTGGGACCACGTCTGCCCGTCCGACCAGTGGAAGCACGCGCACAACGTCAAGCACCATACCTGGACTAACGTGCTGGGCAAGGATGCCGATGTGGCAGGCTATGGCCTGCTGCGCATGTTCTCCGGGCAGCGCTGGAAGCCCTTCAATCTTGGCAACCCGCTGTGGGCCTTCCTGCTGGCCGTGCTGTTCGAGTGGGGCATTGCGATACAGGAGCTGGAACTGGGCCGCGTGATCAAGGGCCGCATGAAGTGGTCGGTGCTGCGCCCCATGTGGCTGCGCACGCGCGCCAAGATCTGGCGTCAGGTACGCAAGGACTATCTGCTGTTCCCGCTGCTGGCCGGACCATTCTTTTTCTACGTGGCCGGCGCCAATGCGGTGGCCAATATCGTGCGCAATCTGTGGACCTATCTGATCATCTTCTGCGGCCACTTCCCCATGGACGTGCATGTGTTCACCAAGGCCGAGGTAGAGAATGAAACGCGGGCGCACTGGTATGTGCGCCAGTTGCTGGGTTCCTGCAATATCAGCGGCGGCAAGCTGTTCCACATCATGAGCGGCAATCTGAGCCACCAGATCGAACACCACCTGTTCCCGGATATGCCAAGTAACCGTTATGGTGAAGTGGCGCCGCGCGTGCGTGCGCTGTGCGAGCAGTATCGCCTGCCCTATCATACAGGCTCGCTGACGCGCCAGTTCGGCACCACGCTGCTGCGCATAGCGCGCATGAGCTTCCCCGGTTACAGCCCGTATCTGGATAGTGCCCCACCGCCGCGCTCGCCGCGTACGCGTGTCACGACTGAATCGACTACTCCAGCCTGAGCCTGCCCATTCGGCCCGCGCCGCTGCCACGAAGGGCCGCGCGCGGCCGAGATATCACTGCAATAAAAGCAATAGTGTCAAAATTTAAGTAGCTTTTTATCATTGTTTTTATGATAAAATTTGCTCTCCTGACATGTCATTTCAACCAAGGAGAGTTTATGACCAATCGTCTACAAAGTGCCCTGCGCCGTATCGCGGCTGGTGTCGCCATTTTTGCGACGCTGATGTCCAGCGCCTCCGCTGCGACCTGGACCTACACGCTACAAAACGTAAAATTTAGTGATGGCACCGGGGTAACGGGCAGCTTCAGCTGGGATACCGATACGTCAAAACTGAGCTTTGCAGATATCCTGACCCAGAAGGGCAGCATGTCCGCGTTTGAATATACACTGGGCAACAGCATTGCCGCCTATGCGATACATGGTGCGCCAGCAGGACGATCCTTCCTGCTGCAATCGCGCGACTCAAGCCGTTATATTAGCTTTATCTTTGATAACGCCCTGTCCAGCGGCGGTGTGAATGCCATTACGATTAGCGGCCTCCGTAGCCCAGGTTCGTATGAGTGCACCAATTGCGGCATGGGCCGCGCCATTGTTTCCGGCAGCGTTGCAGCCGTTCCGGAGCCCGAAACTTACGCCATGCTGCTGGCGGGTCTGGGCTTGGTTGGTGTCGCCCGCCGTCGCCGCAAAACGGCATAGTAACCCGAACTATTATGAACAGCTGCCCTTTTCTAGGTTAGTACGTTTGCGTTGCAGTCTGCTCTCGCACGAGCAGCTGTCTATCGCTCAGTTCGGGTGGTTTGACGCGCAGCGCGACTCTTGCGGCGCGAGGCAGAACGCTTGGGCGCAGTATGCCGGTAGGGCGCTGATTTAGTCTCCCCCTTCGCCGCGCGCTGTTGGTTCACAATGCGCGCGGCCACTTCCTCTTCCCGCCCCGGATAGCGGCCTTCCTGTTTAAACTTGCGTTCGAGCATACGGTATTCACGCTCGCGCTTGGGACTGGCTCCTTTCTCCCACCTTCTCGCGCCCACAGCGGCCCTGCCACTGCCGGAGCGCGGCGGCGCCATCATGATCTTTACCAAGGGACTGGCCAAGCAGCTCGCCAGCAAGGACATACGGGTTAATGCCGTTGCGCCCGGGCCGTTCTGGACACCGCTGCAAGTAAGGGGCCGCCTGCCGCCCGACAAGCTGGAAGAATTCGCTGCCCATACGCCGATGCAACGCCCCGGCCAACCGGCTGAGTTGGCAGCCGTTTATGTATTGCTGGCCCCAGACGAGGCCAGTTATGTAACAAGACAGGTGTATGACGCTCCCTGAGTCACACGTAACCCAGCGCGCTAACCATTGCGTCCCTAGCGCACTAAGCACTCAGTCGAGGAAATCGCCGTACTCGCGCTGGGCATAGCCTTGCAGCTTTTGCCACGGCAGCGTGGCCGTGACACTCGCTTGCGGCTGCACTTCGATGCGATTGAAAATGGTCGCGGCCTGATCGCCGCTCTCGATCACCAGTGGAATCTGGCGCTGCTCATCCCACAGCACGCGGCGGAACGAACCATTGCGCACCTGCTCGCGCCAGCGCGCCCCCGCTACCGTCGAGGCACGCGACGACAGCGGCATCGCCATCACCAGCTTGGGGTCGAACAGGTAATAGGCATTCGGCCACGAGCCGTCGAAGTCGACATTGCCGTATTCGCCCGGCGGCACGGCAATAACTTCCTTGTGCGCCATATCGACGTATTCGAGCCGGGGCTTGTCGCCCGCCAGCTGCACGTGACGGGGCAATTGTGCGGGGTTGAAGTGCTTGTGTACGCTGCGCTCATGCTCGCCTGCATGGGCTGCGGCGGCAGCGGCCTGCGGTGGCAGCACGCGCGCCACCCACACATGGCCGGGACGACGCAACATGGTTTCCTGATAGCGTACTTCGCGCGTGACACCTTCCGCCGTCACGGCTTTGCTGTAGTACTGGATAGTCAGATCGAGCGGTGGTGCGGCCACGCTGGCGGCCTGCGAGTAGCCTGCAGCCAGCAGAAGAATCAAGGCGAGTGTACGGAACATGCGTGTTTGGATAGAGACAAAAAGAAGTAAACGGAAAAAGTGCCCGGCCTTGCAGGCCGGGCACTCCACACACGATTAGAAGCCGAAAGCCGACTTCAGCAACGTGAACACTTTGGTATTGTCGATGGTGCCTTTGAAGGTCTTGGCGCCAGCACCGGTAGCGAACAGCTTGACGTCGCCGCCACCGTGGGTTTCACTCGACAGCTTCACGCCCGTCTCCTGCAGGTAGTTGTCGCTCAGCGCGGTCGCGCTGTCCACACTAGTGCGGGTGTTGGGACGGTTAGGGCCGTTACCAAACACCAGCGTGGTGTAGGTATTGCCGTCGGCATCCTTGCTAGGCTGGCCCGTCTTGTAGTCGCGGTTGATGTCCAGAATAGGATTGCCGCGCTTGCCGTAACCATTGAAGGCCAGCGTGTGGTCGTGGTCGGCAGTAACCACGATCAGGGTGTTGGCCAGCGTCGGGTCGGTCAGCTTGGCCTTGTCCAGCGCAGCCTTGATGGCGTCGTCAAAGGCAATGGTGTCGGTCAGCGCGCGCTTGGCGTTGGTGCCGTGCAGCGCGTGGTCGATGCGGCCGCCTTCTACCATCAGGAAGTAGCCATTGCTGTTTTGCGACAGCAGGTCCATGGCCTTGACGGTCATTTCGGCCAGGCTAGGCTGGTTGGCCCCCTCGCCTACCGGTGGCGTGGCCGCGCGATCCAGTTCATATTCCAGATGGCTGCGGCTGCTGTACAGACCGATGAATTTTTTGCCGTTCACTGCAGCGTTCATGTCGGCCTTGGTGGCCGCCACGGTGTAGCCCTTGGCAGCCAGTTCGGTCAGCAGGTTACGGCCATCGGCACGGCCTGCTTTGTTGCTCACGGCGTCGAACGGGGTGAAGTGGTTGCGGCCGCCGCCCATCAGCACGTCGACACCGTCGCCAAGTGCGCTGTTGTAGCCAACTCCGCCCGGCACGGCCTGCGCTGCAATGGCGTACTGCGCGTTGCGGTTGCAGATGTGCGAGTAGGTTGCCGCCGGCGTGGCGTGGGTCAGTTCGGTAGTGGTGATGGCACCAACTGCCTTGCCCTTGGCTTTGGCCAGTTCCAGTATGGTCTGCACCGGCTTGCCGTTGGTGCTGGCGCAGTTATCCACGGTGAGGTTGCCGTTGGCGTCTTTGCCCGGTGGCGTGGCCACCGTTTCGGACGACATCGAAATCACTTCGTTGGCCATCTTCACGCCCGTCATATAGGCGGCCATCGATGGTGCCGAGTCGGTGGTCTGGGCATCGTAGGAGTAAGTCTTGACGCGCGCGGTGCGCTCCAGCTTGTCCATATTCAGACTGCCGTCTTCGCCATATTTGTAGATGCGCGAGGCAGTGATGGTGGATGGACCCATGCCGTCGCCGAGGAAGAAGATGACGTTCTTGGCTTCGCCCGCGGCGTTGGCGGCGCTGGCAAAGCCCAGGGCCAGTGCGGCTGCAATGATAGTGTGCTTCATGTTCTGTTCCAGTCTATAGATTTGATCAGAGGCCGGCGGCCGCTTTCACCAGGGTGTTGACCTTGGTGTTGTCGATGGTGCCGTTGAAGGTGTCGGCGCCCTTGCCTATCGCGCCGAGGAACACGTCGGTGCCGCCATGGGTCTCGTTGCCTGCGCTGACGCGCACCACGGCTTCCTGATGGTAGAGGTTGGCGCTAGTGACGCTGTCGTCCAGGCTGGCCATGGCGGAGCGGCTGCTCTGGGTGCGGTTCTCGCCATTGCCGAAGCCGATGATCGAGTATGGCGCGCCGTCATTGTCCTTGGTGACTAGGCCGGTGACGTAATCCTTCACCACGCCCAGTACGCCGGCATTGCTGGCCGTGGTTTTGCCCGTGCGTTTGGCGTAGCCGTTCAGTACCAGCGTGTGGTCGTGGTCGGCGGTGACGACGATCAGGGTGTTTTTCAGATCCGGATCGGTCACGCGTGCCTTGGCGATGGCGGCCTTGATGGCGTTGTCGAAAGCAACGGTGTCCTGCAGCGCTTTCTTGGCGGTGGTTTCGTGCAGCGCGTGGTCGATACGGCCGCCTTCCACCATCAGGAAGTAACCCTTGCTGTTCTTGCCCAGCACGTCCATGGCTTTGGTGGTCATCTCGGCCAGGCTAGGTTCCTTGGCCGGATCGCGGTCGAGGTCGTAGCTCATGTGGCTGGAGGTGAACAGGCCCAGCAGACGGTCGGCCTTGCTGGCGTCGATGGCGTTGAACTCGGTCGAATTGCTGGCGTAGGCGTAGTTCTTGGCTTTCATTTCCGCGATCAGGTCGCGGCCGTCGGCGCGCTTGCCGCCGTCTTTGACGGTCATGAAGAACTGGCGGCCGCCGCCCAGCAGCACGTCCAGACCATTGGTGCCCAAGGCGCTGTTGTAGCCGGTGCCGCCCGGCACGGCCTGCGCGGCGATGTCGTTTTCCAGATCGCGGTGGCAGATGTGCGAGTAGGTTGCCGCTGGGGTGGCGTGGGTGACGCGGGTGGTGGTGACCACGCCGGTCGCCAGACCTTTGGCTTTGGCCTGTTCCAGCAGGGTCGGCACGGATTTGCCGTTGCTGCTGCCGCAGTTGTTGCCCAGCAGGTTGCCGTTGGCATCAGCGATCGGGCTGTTGGCCACGGTGTCGCTGCTCATCGAGATGACTTCGTTATTCATCTTCACGCCGGTCATATAGGCCGACATCGAGGGGGCGCTGTCGGTGACTTGTGCGTCGTTGGAGAAGGTTTTGACGAAGGCCGTTTCCGGCAGGGTGTCCATGGTCAGCTCGCCATCTTCGCCTACGGAGTAGATGCGCGCTGCGGTCATGGTGGTCATGCCCATGCCGTCGCCGAGGAAGAAGATCACGTTGGTCGGTGTGGGGGCCGGTGGCGTGGTGTCGCCCTGGGTGGGCGAGGTGCTGCTATTGCCGCAGCCGGTGATCAAGGTCGCGGCAGCGATGCTTAGTGCCGTCATCAAGAAAGCTTTGCGTTTCATGTTGTACATCCAGCTTGGTTGAAAAGCTGCAAATGTAACAATGCACTGTGACAAGGCGATGACGGAAGCTTAACTTTTCCAAAGCTCAAAGAGATCCATCTACTTGAACGTGATTGGTCACCTGACTTTGCTCAAGCTGAGCTGTCGCCTGTCTTGAGAGAATCGCCTCCTGCATTCGATTCGGGCACTTTCATATGTGAGCCGATGATCGGCACGATCGAACCTTCAACCCAATTCAAGGAGCAGCCAATGGCAATCGACGTGTACCTGCAGATCGAAGGCATCAAGGGTGAATCGACTGACGCGGCACATTCAGGCTGGATAGAATGCACTTCGGCACAGTGGGGAGTGCTGCAACCCAAGAGCGCTACGGCATCCACCGCCGGTGGTCATACGGCGGAACGGTGCGACTTGCGCAGCATATCGATCACTAAGCTCGCCGATCTGGCCTCGCCTCTGCTGATGCAGAACTGTGCGACCGGTCGAACCTTGCCCAAAGCCCGCATCGAGTTCATGCGGGCGGACGGTCAGGGCGAGCGCATCAGGTATTACGAAATCGAACTCGAAAACGTCCTGATTGGTGCGGTCAACCAATCGGTCCACGAAGGCGATATTCTTCAGGACGCCGTAAGTTTGAAGTTCTCCAAAGTGCGCTGGAAGTACACGCAACAGAGAGTGCTGGGTGGCGCTGGCGGCAACACTTCGGGAGGCTGGGATCTCGCCTCTAACCGTATCGCGTAACTAGGTCATCATGACAGTCATCGTCCAACCAAAAGATCCGCGTGGATATTTCATGCTGCCACAGGCGCCTGAGGACGCTGGCTATTACGTCTATGGCACACCGGGCGACGGCGCAGCGCAATTTACTGCGCCCAAGTTGCTGAATCTAATCTTCGTGGTCGAGCGCGAATGGCAATCCTTCGACGAGCGAAAATTTGGGATTGGCAATATCAGCATTTCAAACGGACAGGAATTCAGCCACGCGTCACATACAAGCGGCCTAGAGGTAGATGTCAGGCCTATGCGTAAGGACGGCAAGCGTCTTCCTGTAACCTACATGGAGCCTGCCTACGATCGGGACGGCACGGCAAAACTTATCCAACTGTTCAGGGCGCATGCAGTCGGCTCGATACTCATATTCTTCAACGACACGAAAATCGCTGGAGTTCGTCCTCGCTTCAAACACGATAACCATTTCCACTTCCAGTTCAATCAGGTAGTCAAATAAGGGGCAGCGATGTTCGTCGTTTCTCTCATGTTGGTGGCAAGCGCAAGCGCGCAGGCAAGCTTCGCAAGGCTTCCTATTCCAGACGATGCGAAGTCAGTAATCCACGCCGTTCATGTCGCTGCGAAGGCCAGAGATTACCGAGCATTGAAGGCCTTGATGGTGTCCGAATTCACATGGAGTTTTGGTGGCGATGGCGACGCGAATCAGGCTATCGAAGCATGGAAGCACGATCAACAAGCGCTATATGAATTATCACGTGTCACTCGACTACGTTGCTCATTCATAACCGATGTGAGCACGATCCAGTGCCCTGCCAACGCAGGTATTTACTATCGAGCAGGATTTACAAAGACAGCTGATGGCTGGCGTATGTTTTACTTTGTTGCTGGCGATTGATATCTCCACAAGCAGCCGCAACAATGGAGGAATTTGAGTTGGCCACTGATGAATTCGAAGACGGCCGATTAAAGGACACCCCTCACGGACAGAATTTCTTACACGTCTTTGGTGTGAGGCCGCTGATAAAGCACGATAACCACTTCCACGTCCAATTCGCCTGAATATGAAAACCTTTGCCAAGCTCTCTCTTGCCGCCTTTGCTTGCGTCGTCGGTGCTGCAATCGCTGCGCCCAAGGCGTGGGATGGTACCTATTCGTCCTTTTCTGGAAACTACCTAATCTATTCGAATGACCTGGATGAGAAGGCAGCTCCGACGCCTTCAGATAGTCGGGTTGCGTTCATGGTCGAGGGAACACTGGCCAAGTCCTTGTTTGACTCTATCGGTCCAGATAAGAAGGAAGCTTGTGGCGCATCCGCTGACCTACGAGTGCGCGAGTGCGGAGACCTTGATTGCACATTTGACCGCCTAAACAAGAAGAATCCCTATACCTGTCACTTTGGCCTGAACCTTAAGACCGGAAAGAGCATCGAGGGGGCGACTTGTTAGACTGGCTAAAGGGGGCACGCGAGGCTGCCCGCGCTGCGGGCAGCAAAGTGCCGATTCGGAAATACACGCAGCAAAGAGTGCTGGGTGGCGCCGGCGGCAACACTTCCGGTGGCTGGGATCTCGCCTCGAACCGTATCGCGTAAATGGAGTCCCTATGACCATAATCATTCATCCACGCGACGACCGTGGCTTCGTGATGATTCCCCAAATACCGGAAGGGACAGGCTATTACACTTACGGCAATCCGGGCTCGGGTGTTAATCAATATGTTCACCCCAGAATGCTGACATTGATATTTGCAGTCGAGCGCGAGTGGCGAGCAGGTTGCCTGTATATATCAGGAGAAGGAATACGACAGATCTGCAACAGAAAAACTCATCAATCTTTTCAAGGCGCTGGCCCCAGCGCCGCTGCTTATTCTGTTCAATGATTCGAAAATTGCGGGGGTGCGGCTATGGCCGCGACACGATGACCACTTTCACGTGCAACTCAAACAACGATGATGAAACTCATTACTTTAAGCTTTTTAGCCGGAGCATTCATTTTCGAAGTGGCCTTTGCAGCGCCCTCCAAGACATGGGATGGCACGTATAGCGCTTTTTCGGGCTACTTCCTTATCTATTCGAACGATCTAGCTGAAAAGGCTCCGCCAACTGCAACTGACCGACGCGCCTCGTTCGCCGTTCAAGGCTCAATCGCCAAGACTTTGTTTGAGTCCATCGGTCCGGATCAAAAAGATGCCTGCGGAGCATCCGTCGACTTGCGCATCCGGGAGCGAAGCGACGTAAGTTGCACTCTTTATAGACCAGACAAAAAGAATCCATACACTTGTCACTTCGGTCTTGACTTAAAGACGGGTAAAAGCATTGCAGGTTCAATTTGCTGATGATCGCGTTGCGCCACCTCGGTGGATTTTTCCTTAGGTTACGAAATTTTGGGGGACCAACTTACTGGAAAGAAATTTGCGCTGCGCGCTGCGCCTCCGGCGCGCTGCCGCGTCGCGGCAGCAAAGTGGCGATTCGGAGCGGCTCGCCCCTGCAGGGGCGATGCCTTCGAATCCCCCGCGCAAGGCCCGCAGGGGCCTTGCTTCTCTCCGCCATGAAACAAATGCAAAAAGGCCACCCGAGGGTGGCCTTTTTAACATTTGTATTCCTGGCGGAGAGAGGGGGATTCGAACCCCCGATAGGCTATAAACCTATACACGCTTTCCAGGCGTGCGACTTCAACCACTCATCCACCTCTCCTGCTTGCTTCCCCTTCCGGAGAAGCCGCAAATTATAGCAAATATTCCCAAGACTACAAAGTTTATTTGCCGCGCCTGATTTAGTGCTTACGACGCTTCTTTCAGCTGCTCCAGAATCGCTGGATTTTCCAGCGTGGAGACGTCCTGCGTTATCGTCTCGCCCTTGGCCAGCACGCGCAGCAGACGACGCATGATCTTGCCCGAACGGGTCTTCGGCAGGTTGTCACCAAAGCGGATTTCTTTCGGCTTGGCAATCGGACCAATCTCTTTCGCTACCCAGTTGCGCAGCTCCAGCGCCAGTTTCTTGGCATCTTCGCCAGTCGGACGTGCCTGCTTCAACACGACGAAGGCACAGATCGATTCGCCCGTGGTCTCGTCCGGCTTACCGACCACCGCTGCTTCCGCCACCAGCGGATTAGCGACCAGCGCCGATTCGATTTCCATCGTGCCCATACGGTGACCGGAAACGTTCAGCACGTCGTCGATACGGCCCGTGATGGTGAAATAACCCGTATCCTTGTTGCGGATCGCGCCGTCACCTGCCAGATACATCTTGCCGCCCAATTCTTCCGGGAAGTAGCTCGATTTGAAACGGTCCGGGTTGTTCCAGATAGTACGAATCATCGATGGCCATGGACGTTTCACCACCAGTATGCCGCCCTGACCATTCGGCACATCGGCGCCCGATTCGTCGACGATGGCCGCCATGATGCCCGGCAGCGGCAGCGTGCACGAGCCCGGTACCATAGGGGTGGCGCCCGGCAGAGGGGTGATCATGTGACCGCCCGTTTCCGTCTGCCAGAAGGTGTCCACAATCGGGCACACTTCGCGGCCCACCTGGGTGTAGTACCACATCCAGGCTTCCGGATTGATCGGCTCGCCCACAGTGCCCAGCAGGCGCACGCTGGACAGGTCGTAATTCTTCGGATGCACACTGGCATCCAGATCGGAAGCCTTGATCAGCGAACGGATCGCGGTAGGCGCCGTGTAGAAGATGCTGACTTTGTGCTTGGCGATGGTGTCCCAGAAACGGCCGGCGTTCGGGAAGGTTGGGATGCCTTCGAATACCACTTGCGTTGCACCCACTGCAGTCGGGCCGTAGGCGATGTAGCTGTGGCCAGTCACCCAGCCGATGTCGGCGGTACACCAGTACACATCGGTCGGCTTGATGTCGAACGACCATTTCATCGTCAGCGCAGCCCACAGCAGGTAGCCGCCGCTCGAGTGCTGCACGCCTTTCGGGGTGCCGGTCGAACCGGAGGTGTAGAGAATGAACAGCGGGTGCTCGGCATCTACCCATTCTGGCTCGCATTCAGCCGACTGGTGGTCCACCAGATCATGCAGCCAGATATCGCGGCCTGCCACGAAGTTGATGTTGCCGCCCGTGCGTTTGTAGACGATCACGTCTTTGATGGTGTCGCAGCCGCCCAGTGCCAGCGCTTCGTCCACGATGGCTTTCAGTGGCAGCTGTTTGCCGCCGCGCATCTGCTCGTCAGCGGTGATCACGGCCACGGCGCCAGCATCGATGATACGTTCCTGCAGCGATTTGGCGGAGAAGCCGCCGAATACCACCGAGTGGGTGGCGCCGATACGGGCGCAGGCCTGCATGGCGGCCACGCCTTCTACCGACATCGACATGTAGATGATGACGCGGTCGCCTTTCTTGATGCCGCGCGATTTCAGGCCGTTGGCAAATTTGCAGACTTTTTCGTGCAGCTCCTTGTAACTCACGTGCTGCGATTTGCCGTCGTCCGCTTCGAAGATGATGGCGGTCTTGTCGGCATTGCCGTTCTGCAGATTGCGGTCCAGGCAGTTGTACGAAACGTTCAGGTGGCCGTCTTCAAACCATTTGTAGAACGGCGCATTGTCTTCATTCAGCACTTTGCTGAACGGTTTCTGCCATACCAGATGTTCCTTGGCCAGACGGCCCCAGAAACCTTCGTAGTCGGCAGCCGCTTCTGCGCACAGAGCGTTGTAAGCATCCATGCCCGATACCGTGGCCTGCGCAGCAAACGCAGCCGGCGATGGGAAGATGCGGGATTCTTGTGGACCTTGTTGAGTCGTGGTGCTGGTCATGCTCGTCTCCTGAGTTTGTAATCTTTGAGATAACCATAATCGCCGTCGCTTACTGAGCCCTTACAGGCCGTGGTAACGAACAGACTATATTAGCATTATGTCATTTTACCAAGATTTCCGCCCGCTGTAGCACGCGCCACAGCAGACGCGACATAGCTCTGCGATTCAGCGTTTGCGCGTGTAAAATACCGCCAACCCGCGCTACGGCGCTATTTCCGGAGTTTCCCTGCATGACCCAACCCACCCCGAATCCGCGCCCGCTGCGTCCCCTGCCCGCTCTCATTTTCATGTCGCGCTGGCTGCAACTGCCGCTGTATCTGGGTCTGATACTGGCGCAGTGCGTCTACGTGTTCCATTTCTGGGTCGAACTGAAAGACCTGATCGGCGCTGCCCTCGGCAATGAAGCCGCGCTGCAGCACATTTTCGCTGCCGTGGCCGTGCCCGGCGCACCAGTGCCGAACAAGCTCAACGAAACCACCATCATGCTGGTAGTGCTGGGCCTGATCGATGTGGTGATGATTTCCAATCTCCTGATCATGGTGATCATCGGCGGCTACGAAACCTTTGTGTCGCGGCTTGATCTGGATGGCCATCCGGACCAGCCTGAATGGCTGTCGCATGTGAATGCATCCGTGCTCAAAACCAAGCTGGCCATGGCCATCGTCGGTATTTCGTCCATCCATCTGCTCAAGACTTTCATCAACGCCAGCGCCTATGACGAGAAGGTGCTGGTAGCGCAAACCGTTATCCACGTTGTGTTCCTGCTGTCGGCCATGGCGATTGCCTACACTGACCGCATCACCAGCGTCACGCATCAAGAATCCAAGTCACACTAACCCGCGAGACCATCATGACCATCATCAAGCAAGAAGACCTGATCGAATCCGTTGCCGCTGCCCTGCAGTACATCAGCTACTACCATCCGGCTGACTACATCGAGCATCTGGCGCGCGCTTACGAGGCCGAGCAAAGCCCGGCCGCGAAAGACGCGATCGCGCAAATCCTGACCAACTCGCGCATGTGCGCGGAGGGCAAACGTCCGATCTGCCAGGATACCGGCATCGTCAACGTGTTCCTGAAAATCGGTATGGGCGTGCGCTTCGAAGGCTTCACCGGCACCGTCACCGATGCCGTCAATGAAGGTGTGCGCCGCGCCTACAACTACGATGACAACAAGCTGCGCGCTTCCATCGTGGCCGATCCTCAGTTTGATCGCAAGAACACCAAGGACAACACGCCAGCCGTGGTACACATGGAACTGGTGGAAGGCAATACGGTCGACGTGAAAGTTGCTGCCAAAGGCGGCGGCTCGGAAAACAAATCGAAGATGATCATGATGAATCCTTCCGATTCGCTGATCGACTGGGTACTGAAAACCGTGCCGACCATGGGCGCTGGCTGGTGCCCGCCGGGCATGCTGGGTATCGGTATCGGCGGCACTGCCGAGAAAGCCATGCTGATGGCCAAGGAAGTGCTGATGGAAGACATCGACATGTACGAACTCAAGCAGCGCGGCCCGCAGAACAAGCTGGAAGAACTGCGTATCGAACTGTGCGACAAAATCAATGCGCTCGGCATCGGCGCGCAAGGTCTGGGCGGCCTGACCACCGTGCTGGATGTGAAGATCATGATGCACCCTACCCACGCTGCATCGAAACCAGTGGCCATGATTCCTAACTGCGCCGCCACCCGTCACGGCCACTTCGTGCTCGATGGTTCCGGCCCATCGTTCATGACTCCGCCACCGCTGTCGACCTGGCCTAACGTGAGCTGGGCACCGGACACCGAACTGTCCAAGCGTGTGGATCTGAACACCCTGACCAAAGAAGAAGTGGCTTCGTGGAAGCCGGGCCAGACTCTGCTGCTGAACGGCAAAATGCTGACCGGCCGCGATGCTGCCCACAAGCGTATCCAGGACATGCTGGCCAAAGGCGAGCCGCTGCCGGTGGACTTCAAGAACCGCGTAATCTACTACGTCGGTCCGGTCGATCCGGTGCGCGACGAAGCTGTAGGCCCAGCAGGCCCGACGACCGCTACCCGCATGGACAAGTTCACCGACATGATGCTGGAGAAAACCGGCCTGATCGCCATGATCGGTAAAGCCGAGCGCGGCCCTGCTGCCATCGAATCGATCCAGAAGCACAAATCGGCTTATCTGATGGCCGTGGGCGGTGCAGCGTATCTGGTGTCGAAAGCCATCAAGAGCGCCAAGGTGCTGGGCTTCGCAGACATGGGCATGGAAGCCATCTACGAGTTCGACGTGGTCGATATGCCGGTGACGGTGGCCGTCGATGCGGCCGGCACCTCGGTGCACAACACCGGCCCGAAAGAATGGGCGGCCAAAATCGAACAGCTCAACGTGCCTATCGTTAAAGCCTGATGTCATTAAGCCGTAGCGCGCACGCCCCCATCGGCGTCTTTGATTCCGGTGTGGGCGGCTTATCGGTACTGCGCCACATTCGTGCCCAGTGCCCGCAGGAAGACCTGCTGTACTTCGCTGATTCCGCCCATGCACCGTATGGCGAGAAAAGCGAAGCGTATGTGGTGGAGCGCTCGCTGGCGATCGCGGAATTTCTGCTGTCGCTGGGCGCCAAGGCACTGGTCGTCGCCTGCAATACGGCGACGGTGGCGGCCATCAAGGCGGTGCGGACGCGCTATCCCGATCTGCCGGTGGTGGGTGTAGAGCCCGGCTTAAAGCCGGCAGCGGCGGCCAGCCACAACGGCAAGATAGGCGTGCTGGCCACGGCGCGCACTTTGCAGGGCGAGAAATTCCTGCAACTGCGCGAGCAGATCAGCAGCACGACGGGGGCCGAGTTCCTGCTGCAGCCAGCCGTGGGACTGGTGGACCAGATCGAACTCGGTGATCTGCACAGCCCGGCCATTACGGCCATGCTAGAGCACTACATTGCACCCTTGCTGGATCAGGGGGCCGATACGCTGGTGCTGGGCTGCACCCATTACCCGTTCGTGCGCGATGGCATACAGCGCGTGTTAGATGACCATGGGCGCAGCGATGTGCAACTGGTCGATACCGGTGATGCCGTGGCGCGCCAGCTGGTGCGGCTGCTGACCGCAGCCGGTTTGCTGCGTCCTGCCGAAGCCGACGGCAATAGTGGTGTGACTACGGAGCGAACTCCGGCAACACTGCGCGCCTATACAACAGCCCCTGTGGCGGCGCTGGCGGGGGCTTTCGAGCACTTGCTGGGACTGCATCCACAAGTAGAACAGGTGTCCGTATAGCCTTTTCTAAGGGACATCTAGGGCTTCCCTTCGGAAAGCTTGCATTTAGATTTGCACGTTTAGGAATCGGCCTGTATAATGCGGCACCTGCACACGAAACGGTGTGTAGTTAGAAGTAAATCAGTGGTGGCTGTAGCTCAGTTGGTAGAGTCCAGGATTGTGATTCCTGTTGTCGTGGGTTCGAGCCCCATCAGCCACCCCACAGAATACGCAGCAAAATCAAGAGGTTACAAGTTTTCGACTTGTAGCCTTTTTTGCTTTCTAGCCCTCCACCTCTCCCCATGTAACCACTGTGTAACCCGATTCGCTGCACACTATGTTGGCTCGCGGCTACGCACGTACTAGGCGGGCGTAAGCACTTGATAACCAGCGCCAGCAATGCGCTATAGCGGATTTAATGGGGCGCACTTGGGATTGCACCCTTTGTCACTCATGGGCAGGCGGCGCTGAAGTTCGGATTTTGTGGAAGTGAAAATTTCACTACGGCGGCGGTTTTTTGCATTGAAGGTACTAGAGCCTAATATCCCTCTCCCCCTCCTAGGCCACCTTCGCGCCCATCACCTCTAGGCTGCTTTACCGGGCTTTACCAGTCCAATAACGGTAGCGCGTGACACACCGTATTGGCGGGCCAGCTCGCTCACGCTCACACCTTCGGCATACTTGGCGGCTATCTCTTCGCGCTGGCTGACGCTGGTCTTAGATGGACGCCCCAAAGTCTTGCCCTCGTCCTTTGCACGCGCTAGACCGGCCCGCGTGCGCTCGGCTAGCATGTCGCGCTCCATCTCTGCCACAGCCGCTAGCATGGAAAGCATCAGCTTTCCGGCGGGGGAAGTCAGGTCAAGCTTGCCCAGTTGCAAGACAATGACGCTAATCTTGCGTCCGGCCAGCAGCTTGATGGTGGCACCCACATCTTGAGCATCACGCCCCAGCCGGTCCAGCTTACTCACAACCAGCGTTTCGCCATCCCGAATCTGGCCTAGCATAGCCGCGAACTGTGGGCGCTGGCTGGCGCTGGTCTTTCCGCTTACGGTGTCATGGAACCAGTAATCGACCACATGCCCAGCCTTCTCGATTTCAAGGCGCTGATTGTCAGCGGTCTGGTCTGCCGTACTTACACGTCCGTATGCGAAGGTTGCCATGTTGATTTCCGTTGAAGGTGTTAGAAAACGGTGTCAGAATATACCCAACTGTTAGAAATGGCAAACCCTATTTTTCTAACATGTATTTCTGCCACCACATGCCCCTGTTAGAAATCGTTCGTTATCTAACACCCCAGATGTCATTCGATTGGCTGCGGTCTGCAATTACTGTCCAGAATGGGAAATGGCGATTAGGCGCGCACTGCACTGGGCCAGGACTGCTAGTGATGCGCGAATTTGCGCATCTAGTGTGGCGAGATGTTGCGCCAGTCTGCCGAGCGGGGCGAACGTGCTACTCAGCGCCATGGCGGCGCGAACATCGCAACGGTGTCGCATGACACGACGCCGTCAACGCTGGCCGACATCAGCATCACCCGCGGCCAATGCGTACATCTGGCGGCACAATTCTGGGCTGTGAGATTGGCGATGGTTAGCATCAATGGTATGGAGCCTGTCAGAATTTTAGTGTGAATCCGGGGTCATGAAATAATACCGAAAGGGATTTTCCATGACCGACGTAATGACCACTAAGAAGCCAAAAACCAAGAAGCAGTACCCGTTTCCCGTTGAACTGATCGACCAGTTGCTGGCT
>NZ_WWCM01000079.1 GCF_009857915.1 Duganella qianjiadongensis | reverse complement strand
GTGTAGTCGATGTTTTTGTCGATGAGCTCGACCTGAGCAGCCTCGGGTTCGCACGTGTTCAGCCGGCAAAGACGGGGCGGCCGGCGTACCATCCAGCAGTGCTGCTAAAGCTTTACATCTACGGCTACCTCAACCGAATTCAGTCGAGTCGGCGGCTGGAGCGCGAAGGACAGCGCAATGTTGAATTGATGTGGCTGACGGGACGCCTGACACCTGACTTCAAGACGATAGCGAATTTCCGAAGGGATAACGGCAAGGGCATTCGGAATGTCTGCCGCCAGTTCGTCGTGCTCTGCCAGCAACTGGACCTATTCTCAGATGCGGTCGTTGCGATTGACGGCAGTAAATTCAAGGCTGTCAACAGCAGCGATCGCAACTTCACCAATGCCAAGCTAAAGCGCAGGATGGAAGAGATTG
>NZ_WWCM01000078.1 GCF_009857915.1 Duganella qianjiadongensis | reverse complement strand
CATTGCTCGCCGAACTGCGCTAGCATCTCTGACCTCATTACCAGAAATCAGTGCTGCAAAGCGAGCGACGCGACTTGGGCTATCTCCTACAAAGCGACGTGCAATCCAAACTTGCATGAGGCTAGGAATATGTTTGCGAAGCTGAGGCATGTCAGCCATGCTTTGATGCAGACGTGTTTGCACCTGGGGTGCCCCAGCCTGCTTCACCAAGTGTCCACGCAGATCTCCTCGTTGGATGGTTCGCCATTTATCTCGAATGTTCGGATTCTGGATAATCGCGTGTTCCCATTGCATTTCCTCGGTCAAGCGCAAGTGGATTACTTTGGTTTGCTGCCGCCAGTCCAGTTGCGCAAAATTACTCGCCAGCTTAAAGTTGAACGCCTCGCTGTCAAAGATGCCCTCGAATTTACTAACCGA
>NZ_WWCM01000077.1 GCF_009857915.1 Duganella qianjiadongensis | reverse complement strand
TCGGGCGCGGCTGGCTGTCCATGGGCTATCTGTTCCTGTATCTGCCTATCGTGGTGCTGGTGGTGTTCTCGTTTAACAGCTCGCGCCAGGACATGATCTGGAGCGGTTTTTCGACGCGCTGGTACACCGAACTGCTGAACGACACGGAGATCATCGGCGGCTTCTGGCTGTCGATCCGCATCGCCGTGCTGACGGCTTGCGCCTCCGTGGTGCTGGGCACGTTCGCCGCGTTCGTGCTGAACCGCTATCAACGCTTCTATGGCCGCACGCTGTTCTCGGGCATGGTGAGCGCACCGCTGGTGATGCCGGAAGTGATTATCGGTCTGTCGCTGCTGCTGATGCTGGTGTCGGTGCAGAAGGTATTCGGCTTCCCCGAGCGCGGCCTGACCACCATCTGGCTGGGCCATACGCTGCTCGGTA
>NZ_WWCM01000076.1 GCF_009857915.1 Duganella qianjiadongensis | reverse complement strand
GGGTCGTGGCCCATGCATGCCAGTATGTCGATGACGCTACGACTCCAGGATTGCTTCGATTTAGTGGTGGGGAAACGTTCGAACGCTTTGCTAGCGCACACAAGATGTTCGATTACAAAAATGCCGACAATGACCAGAATCGGATTGTTTGGGCGCCGTTTCACTTTTTACCTGGGGCTGTGGGTGACACCCTTGAAAAGAAGGCCCTGTGTAGGCCGAATAGTATTGTCGCCAAAGAAATGGTCAAGCGCGCTTTGGCTCAAAAAAAAGCAACGAATTCTCTACATAGACTGGGCGTAACACTGCATGTCTACGTCGACACGTGGGCGCACCAAGGATTTAGCGGAACGGAAAGCAAGTACAACAAACTGACTTCCCTTGTTGGCGACCAACATGATCACAAGACATGGTTAGAGAAGCTGAGGTCTGGGTTGCAGACACTGGAGGAAAATGCGGAG
>NZ_WWCM01000075.1 GCF_009857915.1 Duganella qianjiadongensis | reverse complement strand
AAAAACAGAGATTAAACTGAAGAGTTTGATCCTGGCTCAGATTGAACGCTGGCGGCATGCCTTACACATGCAAGTCGAACGGCAGCACGGAGCTTGCTCTGGTGGCGAGTGGCGAACGGGTGAGTAATATATCGGAACGTACCCAAGAGTGGGGGATAACGTAGCGAAAGTTACGCTAATACCGCATACGATCTAAGGATGAAAGTGGGGGACCGCAAGGCCTCATGCTCCTGGAGCGGCCGATATCTGATTAGCTAGTTGGTGAGGTAAAGGCTCACCAAGGCATCGATCAGTAGCTGGTCTGAGAGGACGACCAGCCACACTGGAACTGAGACACGGTCCAGACTCCTACGGGAGGCAGCAGTGGGGAATTTTGGACAATGGGGGCAACCCTGATCCAGCAATGCCGCGTGAGTGAAGAAGGCCTTCGGGTTGTAAAGCTCTTTTGTCAGGGAAGAAACGGTG
>NZ_WWCM01000074.1 GCF_009857915.1 Duganella qianjiadongensis | reverse complement strand
AGTTCCTTCTCCCGAGTTCTCTCAAGCGCCTTAGAATACTCATCTCGCCCACCTGTGTCGGTTTGCGGTACGGTCTCGTATGACTGAAGCTTAGAGGCTTTTCTTGGAACCACTTCCGATTGCTTCGTGAACAAGTTCACTCGTCCCAATCCCTTGAATTACGTGCCCGGATTTGCCTAAGCACCTTCTATGAATCAGAAACTGACTATTCCAACAGTCAGACAACCTTCCGCGATCCGTCCCCCCATCGCATCATACGACGGTGCAGGAATATTAACCTGCTTCCCATCAGCTACGCATCTCTGCCTCGCCTTAGGGGCCGACTCACCCTGCTCCGATGAACGTTGAACAGGAAACCTTGGGCTTACGGCGTGAGGGCTTTTCACCCTCATTATCGCTACTCATGTCAGCATTCGCACTTCTGATACCTCCAGCATCCTTTACAAGACACCTTCGCAGGCTTACAGAACGCTCTCCTACCATATCCTTACGGATATCCGCAGCTTCGGTGACTGG
>NZ_WWCM01000073.1 GCF_009857915.1 Duganella qianjiadongensis | reverse complement strand
GGATTCCTGCCATGTCAAGGGTAGGTAAGGTTTTTCGCGTTGCATCGAATTAATCCACATCATCCACCGCTTGTGCGGGTCCCCGTCAATTCCTTTGAGTTTTAATCTTGCGACCGTACTCCCCAGGCGGTCTACTTCACGCGTTAGCTGCGTTACCAAGTCAATTAAGACCCGACAACTAGTAGACATCGTTTAGGGCGTGGACTACCAGGGTATCTAATCCTGTTTGCTCCCCACGCTTTCGTGCATGAGCGTCAGTTTTGACCCAGGGGGCTGCCTTCGCCATCGGTGTTCCTCCACATATCTACGCATTTCACTGCTACACGTGGAATTCTACCCCCCTCTGCCAAACTCTAGCCTTGCAGTCACCATCGCCATTCCCAGGTTGAGCCCGGGGATTTCACGACAGTCTTACAAAACCGCCTGCGCACGCTTTACGCCCAGTAATTCCGATTAACGCTTGCACCCTACGTATTACCGCGGCTGCTGGCACGTAGTTAGCCGGTGCTTATTCTTCAGGTACCGTCATTAGCAAA
>NZ_WWCM01000072.1 GCF_009857915.1 Duganella qianjiadongensis | reverse complement strand
GACGACGCAGAACTGCTGGAACTGGTTGAAATGGAAGTGCGCGAGCTGCTGTCGAAGTACGACTTCCCAGGCGACGACCTGCCTATCGTTAAAGGTTCGGCACGTATGGCGCTGGACGGCGATACCGGTCCTCTGGGCGAACAGGCTATCATGCAACTGGCCGAAGCACTGGACAGCTACATCCCTACGCCAGAGCGCGCAGTGGACGGCGCCTTCCTGATGCCAGTAGAAGACGTGTTCTCGATCTCGGGTCGCGGTACCGTGGTAACCGGTCGTGTTGAGCGCGGTATCATCAAAGTCGGCGAAGAGATCGAAATCGTCGGTATCAAAGACACCGTGAAAACCACCTGCACCGGCGTGGAAATGTTCCGCAAACTGCTGGACCAGGGTCAGGCAGGCGACAACGTTGGTCTGCTGCTGCGCGGCACCAAGCGTGAAGACGTGGAACGTGGTCAAGTTCTGGCAAAACCAGGCTCGATCAAGCCACACAACCACTTCACCGGCGAGATCTACGTTCTGTCGAAAGATGAAGGCGGCCGTCACAC
>NZ_WWCM01000071.1 GCF_009857915.1 Duganella qianjiadongensis | reverse complement strand
GGTTCTTCACGGATTACCGGGAAACGCAGCTTTGATTTTCAAGAAGAAGAATGCGCTGTCTCTGTAGCCGTAGGCAATCCGTTTCATGACCTTAATGCGATTGTTTATCCCTTCGAGCTGCCCCGTATGCATGGGCCAGCGCACTCTCGCAACGATTCCTCGCCAATAATTAGCCAACTTATTGGCGAATTTCGTCAGCGGTTCGATCTCGCTGGTGCGCGCCATGCTCAGCCACGAGCGCCACGCTTTGCGCCATTGCCAAGCAGATTCGGCTTGCCATAGCTCTTTTAGGCTTGCTTTCATCACATAGACCGTCATCAGGGCTTGATTGGCGGCCAGCAATTCATCCAGTTTCGGTTGCTGCTCCTCAGGCACATTTTCCCGGTTGCGCAGTAGTAGCCAGCGCGCCCGTTTGACGACCCGGCGCATCGGCAAGTTCTGCTTGTGCCGATTTGCCTCGTCGACCCGCACACGGTCGATGACTTCCCGACCGTATTTGGCAATCACGTGAAACAGGTCATAGACCACCCGCGCATCAGGGCACTGCATCTGCACCTCAAGGTCGAACGCCG
>NZ_WWCM01000070.1 GCF_009857915.1 Duganella qianjiadongensis | reverse complement strand
AGTTCAACGGGAAACGGGTACTGCTTCTTGGTTTTTGGCTTCTTAGTGGTCATTACGTCGGTCATGGAAAATCCCTTTCGGTATTATTTCATGACCCCGGATTCACACAAAAATTCTGACAGGCTCCTTCTCGCTCAATCAAAGTTAAAGCCAGTCGTGATCGACTACGTTGAGTTGGACGTATCCCACCGGTTTCAGCCAGAATGCCTTGTATCGATGAATGGTTTCGATCAAACATCTGCGCGATCATTTGAAGCGAGTCGCCTTGCTTCCAGCGATCCCACATCATTGCTTTTTGGCTCTCGGAATAATAAATTCTGGGTTTCTGTTTCATGATCGACACTCCCTCAGATGCATGTGCGTTGAGGTTAGAGTGTTGCGATCACCGATTGATTCCGCAGCCGATTGTGGCCGGTTGCGGGCGTATTAAATCAAGCAAGACGGACACCATGGCCAGGTAGAATCTCCTGTATCACTACGAAACGGTGCTCTTTCACTGCGTCATGGAATTTACGATAGTCTGACTCCTCGAAGGCTGGTGTCCAAGCCGGCCTTTCGTCACCGTCATCTTCAGACGTTAT
>NZ_WWCM01000006.1 GCF_009857915.1 Duganella qianjiadongensis | reverse complement strand
CCACGCGGCGTGCCGGGCCCGGTGCTGGCTGCGGCTGCACCGGCAGGCGGTTGCGCTGCGCTGGCAGCAGGTGAAGTAGCGCTGGCCGGGGAACTGGCCGCCGGGGGCGCCGTGCCGCCTGCCGGAGCGGGGTTAGCGGTGTGAGCTGGCTGGTGCGTAGCGGCCATCGTCCAGCCCTGATCTGCTGCGCCGGTAGCCGGGGCAGGCGGCGCAGCAGGCGCCGGATCCGCTGCGCTGCTGCCGGAGCTGGCAGCTGCCGGGGGGGCGTCACCAGACGTCATCGGTTCCAGACTCAGGCCAGCCATGGGCTCCAGACTGAGACCCGGTTCCTGCCGCGAGCTGGCGGCGCTCATGCTGGCGGGCAGCGCCGGCTCAGGTGTGAGTGCCAGAATCTGGTCGAACTCCTGCGAAGGTTTGTCCAGTTCGTCGGCGCCGGCGGAATTCTGCTGGGCGCGCTCGGCTTTCTTGAGCGCCTGCATCAATAGGCTCATGATCTAGTTCCCTTTGGCAGTTGCTGCAGCTTCGCCGTAGGCAGCGGTGTCGGGCACGCTACCTGGCAGCATGTAGCGGTAATCCTTGTAATCGCCATTGACGCTGGCATCTTTTACCACCACAGGGCGCATGAAGATGACCAGTTCCGTCTTGGTGTTGTTCTCGTTACGATAGGAGAACAGATTGCCCAGCACGGGCACACTGCTCAGCCCGGGAATGCCGTCCTTGGCGTTATCGACCGAGTCCTGCATCAGCCCGCCCATCACGGCGATCTGACCGCTCGACACCTTCATCAGCGATTCCAGTTCGCGTGCCTGTATTACCGGCACTTTGCTGACCACGGTGCCCAGCGCAGGATTGGGGTCCTGCACGTAGCCGACGATGCGGGTAATGGTGGGACGTACGTTGAGGGTCACTTCGTCGCTTTCGGAAATCTGCGGCGTTACGCTCATGACAAAGCCTACCGGCACCGTCTCCAGCTTGGATTCGTAGGTGGCCGGCGAAGTCGGTGTGCCGTTTACGCCCAGCACGGCGGGCGTCACCTTGATCGAGAAGAACACATTATTGTCCACCACTTTCAGCAGCGCGGTCTGGTTATTCAGCACGCTGATCTTGGGACTGGACAGTACTTTGACCTTGCCGAACGATTCCAGCAACTGGATGGTGGAAGCGATATTGCCCAGCCGGCTAGTGGGGTTGGCGTAGTTGAGCACGAATACGCCGGGGCTGGTGCCGGGATTGACGCTGCTGGGCAGGGCGGCGCTGCCCACCAGTCCCTGCGTCAGCTTCAGCCCGCTATTGCTGAGCGAGGACCAGTTGATGCCCTGCTGGTACTGGTCGCCCAGCCGCACCTCGATGATGGTGGCTTCGATCAGCACCTGACGCTTGGCGGCACCGAGCACGATGTCGAGAAATTCGCGGATTTTCTCGTGCTGGCGCGCGGTGGCGCGCACGGCGATCAGGCCGCCCTCGGCATTGACGATGACGGAAGTGCTGTTCTTGCTGCTGGCCTTGTTGCCGCCGAAAGCTGCCGCATCGAAGCCGCCTGTAGCAGGCGCGGCGCCGGGTACGCCAGCCGGATTGGCTGCGGCCGCCTGATTGAGGGTGGCGAGCGGATCCGGCGCGCTGTCGCCCAGATTCGACGAACGCAGCATGTCGCGGATGTTCTTTTCCAGGCTGTACCAGAAATTATTATCGGAACGGTTGTTGACCACGGTGGTGGAGTTGTTGCTGCCGTTGCCGTTGGCGCCATTGTTATTGTTGCTGGTGGCAGTCGGGCTGCTGCTGCCGCTGCTGCTGCCGTTCGCGCTGCCAGTGGCAGCAACGGGATTGGCTGCGCCGGCCCCGCCGCCGGTGGTGGAAATCTGGGTAGCGATATTCACGCTGCTGCTGGTGCTGCGCGCAATGTTGACGTAATCAACCTTGTAGTTGCGCCATTCGGGCGTATCCGGCATCACGGTCAGGGTGTCGCCGTGGATTTCGTAGCGCATGTCGACCTGGCGCTGGATGCGGCTCAGCAGCTGGGGCAGGGTCTGGTCCAGTGCATTCAGGGTGACCACGCCTTCGATGCCGGGATGGATGTCGACGTTCAGGCCGGCATCGCGCGCTAGCGCGAACAGCAGCGACTCCACCGGCACCTTGTGTACCGTCACACTGTAAGTCTCCACCTTGGCCGTCGCGCTAGGGGGCGGCAGGGCCGCGCTCTGCTGTACTGGCTCGGGAATGGCACCGGCAGCACGGGGCGCTTCAGCGATGTGGGTGGGCGACGGCGGCAAGGTATGGCTTGCGCATGCGCTCAGCAACACGCTGCACACCATGGGGACGATGGGAGTGGCGAGTTTTTTCATTGTTTCTTTCCGGCCCGGGAGGTGTGCAGGATATTGTATATTTGCAATATAGACAGCATGATCTTACAAATTCCCGTGGCCTGCAAGGACAGCACTTGAAATTGCCCAAATAAACAGCAGGATAGCGCCTGCCCACGCAACAGCGCGCCACCACGGGCGGCGCCGCGCACGGCGGCGGAAAGCGGCCTCGCGGATGGCCTGGCGCGCGTGGCTGGCCTGCACCAGGCTGGCATCGCTGGCATAGGCTGCCAGCAGGGCTTTGTCGGCCAGAATATTGATGCGCCGGATGATGCCTTCGGAATGGCGTGCTATCAGCCGCGTGGCAGCCGGGCTGAACAGGGGCGCGCCGTCGTGGCCGGCGGCCTGCAGGCGGCAGGCGAGGAACTCTTCCAGCAGCGCTTCCGGCAGGGCCGGCACCTCGAAACTGTGGGTGATGCGCTCGCGTAGCTGGCGCATGCTGTCCAGCGCCAGATGCTGGTCCAGCTCCGGCTGGCCGAACAGGACGATCTGCAGCAGCTTGCGATGGGCCGTTTCCAGGTTGGTCAGCAGGCGGATAGCTTCCAGCGTGTCCAGCGGCATGGCCTGGGCTTCCTCCACCAGCAGCACTACCTGACGGCCACGGCTGTGGCGTGCGATCAGGTCGGCCTGCAGGGCGCGCTGGATCTGATCGATGCGCAGGCCGTTGCCTTCCAGACCCAGCTCGGCGGCGATGGCGTATTGCACCTGCTCCGCATCAAGATTGGGGTTGACCAGATAGATGACGTCGATATATTCGGGCAGCTGCTGTTCCAGCATGCGGCATAGCATGGTCTTGCCGGCGCCCACTTCACCCGTCACTTTGATGATGCCTTCGCCATGGCAGACGGCGTACAGCAGTGCCTGCAGGATATCGCCGCGGGTATTGCCGGCATAGAAAAACGCCGGATTGGGCGTGATGCCGAAGGGGGCGACGCGCAGCCCGAAGTGGGACAGATACATGGCCGCCACTACGCTATACAGCCGAGAAAAGCCTGCTCCAGCGTGTCCGCGCCATACTGCGAGCGGCATTCTTGCGGCGTGCCGCAAAAACGGATCTGGCCTGCATGCAGGATGGCCAGGCGGTCGCACAGCAGTTCCACGTCGGCCAGATTGTGGGAGGTCAAGAACAGCGTGCTGCCCTGATCGCGCAAAGCCGCCAGCTGCCGGCGCAGCAGGGCGTGGGCTTTCGGGTCCAGTCCGCTCATCGGCTCGTCCAGCACATACAGCCGCTTGCGCGCCAGCAGGCAGGCGGCCAGCCCCAGTTTCTGTGTCATGCCCTTGGAATACTGGCCTACGGTCTGGTCCAGCGCGGTGGCGGGCAGGTCCAGCGCAGCCAGCATGTCCAGCACTGCCGCCGTGTCGTAGTCGAGACCCTGCAAACGCAGACAATAGCGGATGAACTCGCCGCCTTTGAGGTAATAGGGCGGCTTGAAGCTTTCAGGTAAGTAGCCCAGCGGCGCGCGGCTGGCGGGCTGCTGGTGCGGCTGGCCCAGGATGGCGATGCTGCCGCCATCGGGCCGGATGAAGTCCAGCAGGCACTTGATCAGGCTGGTTTTGCCGGCACCGTTCAGGCCCACCAGCGCCAGACATTCGCCGGCCTGCACCGTCAGATTCAGGTCTTGCAGCACAGGCGTAGCGCCATAGCGTACGACAAGATGCTGGAAGCGCAGGGCAGGAAGCGTCATGGGCGGGTGATAGGCTGGGCTGGAAAACGTCCGTCACTGTAGCGCATTCGCGCCAGGAATGCGATATCTTGTGACTCGGCTGCATGGAAAGCCGCTCAAGCCGCGAAATCTGCCTTAGAATTGCCGCACGTTGATGAGCAGTGTAGAGAGTGAGGATCAGGGATGGCAAGACCAGAGAAAGTACGTCTGGGTGAAATACTGGTGCAGCAGAAGCTGCTCACGGAAGAACAACTGACGGCAGCGCTGGCCGAGCAGCAGCGCAGTGGACGCAAGCTGGGCCGGGTATTCATCGAAAACGGCTATGTCACCGAGGAACAGATCGCCGGTGCGCTGGCGCGCCAGCTCAGCATTCCCTATCTCAACCTGAAATTCTTCAACGTCAATCCGGAAGTGGTGCGTCTGCTGCCGGAAACCCAGGCGCGGCGCTTCCGTACGCTGGTGCTGGAAGACCGCCGCGGCTCGCTGCTGGTCGGCATGTCGGACCCGACCGATCTGTTTGCTTACGACGAAATCAGCCGCATCCTCAAGCAGCCGCTGGAACTGGCCGTGGTCAACGAAACGGAAGTGCTGGCGGCGATCGACCGCATCTACCGCCGCACGGAAGATATTTCCGATCTGGCCCGCGAGCTGGAGCAGGATCTGGGCGATGTCTCGGTGGACTTCGGCGCGCTGGCCGCTGCCAATGCCAATCTGGAAGAGGCGCCTGTCGTCAAGCTGCTGCAGTCGGTGTTCGACGATGCGGCGCAGGTGCGCGCCTCCGACATCCATATCGAGCCGCAGGAAGCGCGGCTGCAGATCCGCTTCCGTATCGACGGCGTGCTGCACCTGCAGACGGAAGCCGATATCCGTATTGCGCCGGCACTGGCGCTGCGCCTGAAACTGATGTCCGACCTCGATATTTCGGAAAAGCGGCTGCCGCAGGACGGCCGCTTTGCCGTGCGGGTAAAAAACCAGCGCATCGACGTGCGTATTTCCACCATGCCCACCCAGTACGGCGAATCGGTGGTGATGCGTCTGCTCAGTCAGGGCAACACCAGCTTGCGGCTCGATAGCATCGGCATGCCGCGCGCCATGGTGGAGAAATTCCGCGCCATCGTCCAGCGTCCCAACGGTCTGGTGCTGGTGACGGGGCCTACCGGTAGCGGTAAAACCACCACGCTGTACAGCGCTCTGTCCGAGCTGAATTCGGTGGAGAAAAAGCTGATCACGGTGGAAGACCCGGTCGAATACCGCCTGCCGGGGATTAACCAGGTGCAGGTTAACGACAAGATCGAACTGAGTTTTGCCCGCGTGCTGCGCTCGGCGCTGCGGCAGGATCCCGACATCGTGCTGGTGGGCGAGATGCGCGATCAGGAAACTGCCCAGATCGGCCTGCGCGCCGCCATGACGGGTCACCTGGTACTGTCTACGCTGCACACCAACGACGCGGCCAGCACGCCGCTGCGGCTGATGGATATGGGCGTGCCGCGCTACATGGTGGGCAGCTCGCTGCAGGCCGTGCTGGCGCAGCGGCTGGTGCGGGTGATCTGCGAAAGCTGCACCACGCCCTACGAGCTGACGCCGCCCGAGCGCGAATGGCTGCGCATGGAGCTCAACGACAAGGTCGATATGGCGCGCTATTTTCACGGCAAGGGCTGCTCGCACTGCAACGGCATGGGCTACCGCGGCCGTACCGGCGTGTACGAGCTGCTGGAAATGACGCGCGAAGTGGCCGATGCGGCGAATAATCCCGATCCGGCCTATTTCCTTACCAAAGCGGCGGCCCAGATGGGCGGCGATACGCTGCGCCGCCATGCCGTCTCGCTGGTGATTCAGGGTAAGACGACGGTGGCCGAAGCGATGCGCGTCAGCAACCAGAGCGAGGAATAAAGTGCCCTATTTTTCCTACAAGGCGCGTGATGCGCGCGGCGAACTGCTGCAAGGCGTGATGGAAGGCGCCGACAGCGGCGCAGTGGCCAACCAGCTCAGCAGTGCCGGTGCCACGCCCGTGCAGATCACCCTGACGCGTGGCGGGGCGGCGTCCAAGGGACAGGAAGATGCCGGTCTCAAGCGCCTGTTCGCCCGTCCGGTGACGTCCATGGATGTGCAGCTGTTCAGCCGCCAGATCTATACCCTGCTCAAGTCCGGCGTGCCTATCATGCGCGGTCTGGCGGGGCTGCAGGATTCGGCCATCAATCCCAGTTTCGGTGCCGTGATCAAGGATTTGCGCGAATCGCTCGATGCCGGCCGCGAACTGTCGGTGGCGATGCGGCGCCATCCCAAGGTGTTCAGCGAGTTCTATCTGTCGATGGTGCGGGTAGGCGAAATGACGGGCCGGATGGAAGAAGTGTTTCTGCGCCTGTTCGATCATATGGAGTTCGAGCGCGAGATGCGGGCCCGCGTCAAGAGTGCCACCCGCTATCCTATTTTCGTGATTACGGCGATGGTGATCGCCATCGTGATCGTGAATATCTTCGTGATTCCCCAGTTCGTCAAAGTGTTCGAGAGCTTCCACGCCGAACTGCCTTTGATGACGCGCCTGCTGATCGCCAGCTCGGCCTTCATGGTGGCTTACTGGATGCAACTGGTGGTGGTGACGGCGGGCGCGATGGTGGGCCTGCGCGCGTGGATAGGCACGGCTGCTGGCCGCTACCGCTGGGACCGTTTCAAATTGAAATTCCCGATAGCGGGCAAAATCATCCAGAAAGCTACACTGGCGCGCTTTGCGCGCAGTTTTTCCTTGTCTAGCCGCAGCGGTGTGCCTATTGTGCAGGCATTGACCGTCGTTTCACAGACGGTCGATAACGCTTTTCTGGGCCAGCGGGTGGAACGCATGCGCGACAGTGTGGAGCGGGGCGATAGTATCCTGCGCACCGCCGTGGCCAGCAAGGTGTTTACGCCGGTGGTGATCCAGATGATCGCGGTGGGCGAGGAGTCGGGTTCGCTGGACGAACTGATGGACGAGATTGCACAGATGTACGAGCGCGAAGTCGATTACGAACTGAAGACGCTGGCAGCGCAGATCGAGCCTATCCTGATCACCTTCCTCGGTCTGCTGGTGCTGGTGCTGGCACTCGGTATTTTCGTGCCGATCTGGGATCTGGGCAAAGTGGCGTTGCCGCACTGATGCGCAAGAACGGTCATAGTCTGCTTGAATTCGCCATTGCGGTCAGTGTGTTTGCACTGCTGCTGGCGGTGGCGCTGGATAAACTGGGTTTCTACCAGCAAGCGGGCGAGCAGGCCAGCGTACAGGCGATCCAGATCAATTTGCGCGCGGCGCTGGCCGGTCAGGTCATGACTTTGCAGGCGCGCGGACGCGAGAGCGAACTGGCGCTGCTGGCCGGTGCCAATCCGGTACTGTGGCTGGAGCGCCCGCCGGCAGGCTACGCGGGCGAGCAGTCTGCTGCGCAGGCTGCAGGGCTGGCGCCGGGCAGCTGGTATTTTGATCCGGTGTTGCGCCTGCTGGTTTATGTGCGCAATAAGCAAGAAACTGGTTTAAATAATGCTGCTGGGAATGTATGTTTCAGAGTAGAATTGCAACGCTTGCCCAAGAAAATTGCCAACGCCGAGTCTATGCCTGTCCAGCAGACAGGGCTGGAGCTCAAGGAAGTAAACGATTGCCGGACGCCGCCCCTATCCGCTGCGACGCGTCGCTAATGTTGATTTTTAAAGTTAGGTCTGGAGATTTACATGCAAATTCAAGCAGCACGCAATAACGTTATGGGCTCGCAGCAAGGCGGTTTCACTTTGATCGAACTGATCGTTGTCATCGTCATACTCGGTATTCTGGCCGCCACCGCGCTGCCGCGCTTCGCCGGGCTGGGTGCGGATGCCCGTCTGGCCAAGATGCAGGGCGCACGTGCCGCCATAGTCAGCGCTTCGAATATGTACCATGGCCGCTGGCTGGCAGCCGGCTCGCCAGCGACCGGCACCACAACTTTCGACACCAATGTGGTGGTGGATAACACCACCGGCTACCCGACCTATGCCGGTATCGCCGCTGCAGTCGATACCTCCGACTACGCCGGCACGCTTTCCACCACGGGCGTGCTGTATCCTGACGCTGCGCACACGGCCTGCTCGCTGACCTATGTGCTGGCCAGCGGTACCGTGACCATGGCCGCAACCAGCACCACCTGTCAGTAACGGGAGAGTCTGCGCGCAGCGGGCATGGACAGAGTCCGACAGTTACGCCGCCACTGGCGGCGTGGCGCCGGCTTCACGCTGGTGGAACTGATCCTGGTGATCGTGGTAGTGGGCATCATGGCCGGCGTGGCCGCGCCACGCTTTTTTGATCGCAAAGGTTTTGACGCGGCATCGTATGCCGCCCAGCTCAAAACTTTGCTGCGCTATGCCCAGAAGACGGCGATCGCGCAGGGCCGCCCGGTATACGTGAAAGTTACCAGCGGCGGCGTGACACTGGCATTTGACGTGCTCTACGTGCTGGGCGTCACCGCGCCCGGCGGGCAGAACAGCGCCACGGCCGCGACGCTGGCGTTCTGCAGCGGGTCTACACGCGCCTGCGAAGCCGTGCCGGCCGGTCTGACGCTGAGCGGCGGTATCAATTTCTATTTTGATGCAACCGGCAAGCCCTTCATGACGACCGACGTGTCACCCACGCTTACCTCCACCTTCTCCACGCTGAACATGACGCTGAGCGGCGACGGCAGCACCCGTACCATCACGGTCAATGGGGAGACCGGCTATGTCCGTTAGGCGGCCAGGGCAGGGCCAGCACGGCATCAGTTTGGTCGAACTGATGATGTTTATCGTCATCGTCGGCATTGCCGTGCTTGGCGTGCTGCAGGTGCTGGGCAATACCGCCCGCAATAGTCCCGACCCCATGCTGCGCAAGCAGGCGCTGGCCATTGCCGAGGGCATGATGGAAGAGATCCGGCTGGCCCATTTCAGTTTTTGCGATGGCGGCGACCCCGCCGCCGAACAGCCGACCACACTCAGTCCCGCCGATTGCACGGTGCCGGAAAATGTGGGCGCGGAAAGTGGCAATACGCGGCCCTATGACAATGTCAATGATTACGTGATCGCGTTCGGCACGCCTGTCACCTATAGCACTGATGCTGCCGGCAACAGTTTCCCGAACGGCTATACGGCCAGCGTGACGATACAGCCCGATACCGGCCTGGGCCCCGCCGGCGGCAAGCTCGGTTCGGATGCCACCCCGGCGAATATGAATGTGCTGCGCATTACGGTCAGCGTTTCCTACCCCGGCGGCAACGCCATCGTGCTCGATGGCTATCGCACGCGCTATGCACCGAGGTCGATATGAAACGCCAGCGCGGTTTTACCCTCATCGAGATCATCATCGTGGTGGTGATTACCGGCATACTGGCCGGCATGGTGGCGATGTTCCTCAAGACGCCGGTGCAGAACTATGTCGACACGGCGGCCCGGGTCGAACTGACCGATGTGGCCGATCTGGCCTTGCGCCGCCTGTCGCGCGAAGTGCGGCTGGCGCTGCCCAACAGCGTCTATGTCTCGCCGGACCGGCATATGCTGCAATTCCTGCTGGTGAAAACAGGCGGGCGCTACATCGATATCAACGATGCCCCGCCATCGACCCTGCTGCCGCTCGATTTCAGTCCGAGCGCCAGCCTGTCCTTCGATATCGCAGGCGCGGCCCCTAGCGGGCGCCAGCAGATACTGGTGAACGACTACATTGTGGTGTTCAATCTGGGCACGGCGCCGGCCGACGCCTATACTAACGGTAATATTGCGCGCGTGACGGCGGTGTCCGGTACCCGCATTACCATGGCCAATAATCCGTTTGCCGTGGCTACGCCCAGCATGCCTTCGCCCACCAGCCGTTTTCACGTGGTGACTGGCACGGTCACCTATGTCTGCACGCCGGTGGCGGGCGGCGGCGGCACGCTGGTACGCAATTACAGCACCTCCATTTTTGGCCCTAACGGTCTGGGCGCGCCGCCGTATGGTACGCCGGCGCTGCTGGCGGAGAAGGTGTCCAACTGCGGCTTCGATTACACCGTGCTGGCCAATACCAACGCGGCGCTGGTAGGCATGTCGCTGACGCTGGCCAGTGCCAGCGGCGAGCAGATCAGCTTGTCGCGTCAGGTTCACGTGGATAATACCCCATGAGTACTTCTGTCCAAATTTTGCGCCAGCGCGGCGTTTCCATCGTTACCGCACTGTTTCTGGTGGTAGTGCTGACCGGGCTGGCCGTGGCGGTAGTCACGCTCAGCACTGCGCAGCAGACCACCACGGCACAGGACCTGCTCGGTGCGCGCGCCTACGAGGCGGCACGGGCCGGGGTGGAATTCGGCCTCTACCAGAATCTGGTGAATGGCAGCTGCGTGCCTAGCCAGAATGTACTGGCCGGCGGCACGCTGTCAGTATTTACGGTGACGCTGACCTGCACCGTTGCCACCACGCCGGGCATGGGCAGTAGCCTGAATGTTACTACGCTGACCGCTACCGCCTGTAATATCCCGCAGTCAGGTGCTTGTCCGAACGGCCTGACCAGCTCGCCCGATTACGTGCGCCGTACTGTCTCCGTGCAATTCTAGATCATGCCAGCCTACGTTCATCCCGTTCTCATCCTGTGTTGCCGGCTAGGCTGGAGGCTGCTGCTGGCCTGTGCCTTGCTGGCCGGCCCGGCCCGGGCCGATTCGCCCATTACGCTGTTCAAGAGCTTTGCCGGCAATGTCAGCTTTACCGGCACGCAGAAGACCATGCGCACCAAGGACAATAATACCGATCCCTGCGCGGTCAATACCGGCACCATGAATATGGTGCTGAGCGGCCTGCCCAATGGCGCCACTGTGCTCAACGCCCAGCTGTACTGGGCCGGTTCCGGTTCCAATCCTGACTACACGGTGACATTCGACGGGAGCGCAGTGACGGCGCCGGCCACGCGCAGCTTTACTTCGCCCACAGTGGGCTATGATTTCTTCGCCGGTGCCTACGATGTCACTACCCAGGTCAAGGCCAAAGGCAATGCTACCTATACGGTGGGCGGGCTGTCGGTCAATACCGGTAGTCCGCACTGCGATGTACAGGCCGTGGTGGGCGGCTTCCAGCTGCTGGTGATCTATTCGCATTCGAGCGAGCCATTCCGCGTGCTGAATATCTACGAAGGTTTCCAGTACATCCGCTATTCCAGCGTCACCCTGACGTTGGCCAACTTCAAGATACCCACCCCGATCGGCAGCGTGACGGGGCGGATCGGCCATATTACGTGGGAAGGCGATACCACACTGTCGGGCGGCGGCGAGATCCTGCGCTACAACAGCGTGGAGGTAACGGATGCCATGAATCCGTCCGGTAACCAGTTCAATTCGGCCAGCAATATCAACAACGACGCCCAGTCCTATGGCATCGACTTCGATGCCTATACGGTGGCTTCGCCCGTGATCCAGGCGGGCCAGACGTCTGCGCGCAGCGATTACCAGTCCGGGCAGGATCTGGTATTGCTCAATGCCGAGGTGATTGCTGCGCCGAATGTGCCGGCCACCGATCATGGTGTTTCCATGACCTTGCAGACGCCGCTACAGCCTTCGCAGGCAAGCAACTACCTGATCAATGTGGTGAACAACGGGCCGCTGGCTGAAGGCGGGCCTATCAAGGTGGTGGACGTGCTGCCCGCATCGCTGATTTTCGTCAGTGCCAGCGGTACGGGCTGGAGCTGCAGCAATGCCGGCCAGACCGTGACCTGCCTGTATTCCGCCACAGTAGCCGCTGGCACCACTTTGCCGACGATTACCCTGCGTGTCACGGCAGCAGCGGCCGCCACCGGCCTGATCACCAATAGCGCCACGGTAAGCGGTCCCCTGTACGACTATTACGACGGCAACGATACGTCGACCGTCAGCACCTCGATAGGTGCTTCGGCCATTGCGCCGACTTACGGCTATACCGATAGTCCCTGCCTGAATGGCCTGCCGTTCGGCGATCCGGGCCAGAGCTGCAAGCTGATCGACTTCAATGCCCAGCAGCGGCTGGGCAATATGGCGATACCGCTCTACCTGACCTATCTGGTTTCGAATGTGCCAACGGCTGTAGCCAGCAACGATACCACGATCAAACTCAAATATGCGCTGGCCTGCTATGACCCGGCGCAGGATGCCGGGGTGCGTGCCAGCTTTACCAGAAACGGCGGCAGTGCCGTCAGCCTGCCGCTGTGCTCGCGCTCGGGCGCCTTGCCCGGCGCAGCGTCGAGCTACTGGACCAGCCTGAATGACGTGGTGTTCAAGGGCGGCACGGCCAGTTCCACCGACTTTTACCGCTTCCAGTATGCCGACGTGGGACGCATCGAGTTCCTCGTCAGCGATGCTTCGGGCCGGCTGGGGACCAGTCTTGCCTTTGTCGAGCGGCCGGAGCGCCTGCTGCTGGTGCCGCCCGCTAACAACGGCGCACAGAACCCCGCGACGGCAACGGACCCTGCGTTTGTGACGGCGGGCACGAATTTTTCCATGAGCGTGCAGGCGCTGTTGTATGGCGGCGGGCTGGCGCCGAATTTCGGCAAGGAGTCCACCCCTATCACCATCGCGCTGCAGGCGCTGGCAGCCAAGGACCAGACGGGTGCCCGGCTGGCAGACATGATCGATCCCGGTGGCGATCCCGAGGCGCCACTGAATTTCAATGGCAGCTTTGGTGCTTTCAGCGGCGGCGTGGCGAGCGGTTCGGCATTCTCGTTCGATGACGTGGGCGTGCTGGAACTGACGCCGCTGCCGAGCGGCGGCTATCTGGGCACCGGCAACATTCAGGCCCAGTCGGTCAACGTGGGCCGCTTTATTCCCGATCATTTCAAGACTGTTCCGGCACCCTCTATGGCGTGCGACCCCAACGGCATGAGCTGCCCCGCCACGGTGTACGGCATGGCCTATTCCGGCCAGCCGTTTGCCGTGCAGGTGGTGGCCGAGAATGCCCAGAGCGAGGTCACCGGCAACTATCGCGGTTTGCTGGCGCGGCAGGTGGTGCTGAGTGCTTATTCGGCACCGGGCAGTACCACCACGGCCAATCCGCCAGCCAGCCCGACCGGTGCAGCCCTGACGGCCAACAGCATTTCCGCCGCGACCTTCTCGGCCGGCACAGCCACCATCAATCCGCAATACAGCCTGCCTAATCCCTTTGTCGCAACCGCTCCGTATGCGAAGAACTGGGTAACGCCGACCATGGTGTATATCCGTGCCAGCGAAACCGGCACGCCGAACGACGGCGTCACTTCGCTGCGCACCAATGCCGAGGAGGGCGGGGTGGCGGTGGTGGCGGGCCGCCTGCTGGTGCCGAATGCCTATGGCTCGTCCAAACTGCCGCTGCCGCTGCAGCTGTCGGCCCAGTATTACGGTGCCACCAGCCGCAATGGCGTGGCCAGCTATTCCTGGCGTGCCAATCCCAGCGATAGCACCACCAGCGTGACCATGGCCAGCGCGCTGCAGTATTCGAGCTGTCTGGTGGCCTGTCCTGCGCTGGACAGCGGCGCTGCCGCCGTGCTCACCATGAACGGCGGGCTGGGCACCACCAATCTGAAAGCCGGCAGCAGCAGCGCCAAGAGCGGGGCGAATGTCAAAGTGACGGGACCGACGTGGCTGCCGACGTCGCAAGGGCGTGTGACGTTCGGTGTTTATCGCAGTCCGGTCATTTTCTTGCGGGAAGTGTATTGAATCTGCCTCATTTTGTTCCGCCTGGTGACAGAAAGTAATCAAACTTGCACACGGCCTTAAAAATGCGGCAACTGAGCCATGAAACTTGAATATAATCAAGGATGTGTGGCGATTATTGAAAGCAGCACCTAATCATTTGAGAAGCTCGGATGCGTTTATTCGGAAAAGCAGGTAACAAAAGCGGCTGGCTGGCACTGATCCTGACGGCCGACGGCGTGCAGGCGGTCGCTATCGAGCGCCGTACGGGCAGCCAGCCACGTGTGCAGCTGGCCCAGAGCTATACGGCGCCCAGTGGCTATCCGGGTTCCATCCTGTTCCGCGTGGCACGCGATCTGCATGCGGCCAATTACCACTGCACCACTCTGCTGGGCAGTGGCGGCTACCAGCTGCTGATGGTGGAAGCGCCGAATGTGCCGGCGGCAGAAATGAAAGCTGCGCTGGGCTGGCGCGTCAAGGATATGATCGATTTCCCGCTGGAAGATGCCACGCTGGATATGGCGCTATTGCCACCGTCGAAGAATTCCAGTGCAGCCAGTTCGCAAGCCTTTGCCGTGGTGGCGCGCAACAGCATACTGGCACCGCACCAGCAGGTCTTCTGGGAAAACAAGGTGGCGCTCGATGCCATCGATATCGATGAAATGGCACAGCGGAATATTTCGGCGCTGCTGGAACCGGAAGGGCGCGGCGTGGCCATGCTGTCCTTCGACGCCGACGGCGGCCTGCTGACGGTGAGCTTCAACGGCGAGCTGTATCTGGCGCGCCGTATGGACATCACCCTGAACCAGCTGCTGGAAACGGATGCCGACCGCTTGCAGCATCTGCACGACCGCATCACGCTTGAGCTGCAGCGTTCGCTCGATCACTTCGAGCGCCAGTTCTCCTTCGTCGCCATCGCCAAGCTGGTGCTAACGCCCGTGGGCAATGGCGAACTGCGTAATTATCTGGCGGCCAATCTGTATCTGCCCGTCGAACAGCTGGAACTATCCAGCGTGCTGGAACTGGACGATGTGCCGGATCTCGAGCAGGCCGAGCAGCAGCGCGTCTACCTGCGTGCCATAGGTGCCGCTTTGCGTACCGGGGTGGCGGCATGAGCCAGCAGATCAATCTCTACAACGTTGCCTTCGAGCCGCAAAAAAACTATGCCACTGCGCCGGTGGTGGTGGGCGTAGTGCTGTCCACGCTGCTGGTCATGGTGGTGTGTACCGTGCTGGCCCAACGCCAGCTGGCGCAAACCAGTGCGCAGGCAGCTAGCGTGAAAGGGGAACTTGATGCGCGCGAAGCCCGCAAGACGGCTGCTACGGCAGCCTTCGTTGCGCCGCGCAAGAGCGACACGCTGCAGAAGGAAGTCGAACAGGCTGGCGTCATGCTGGCCAATCTGCAGAAAGTGGCCGGCATCCTCGATCAGGGGCAGGCGGGCGGTGTACATGGCTATTCGCCTTACTTCCGTGCGCTGGCGCGGCGTACCAGCGCAGGCCTGTGGCTGACCGGTGTGCAGATTCAGGGCAATGGCGACAGCATAGGTCTGCAGGGCCGCGCCCTGAAAGCGGACCTGCTGCCCGGCTATCTGGCCGGTCTGTCGGGCGAGACGGTTTTGCGGGGCAAGAAATTTGCCCAGCTGGATCTGCATGAGCCTGTTGCCAGCGCCAGCGCTACTGCTGCGGCCAGTGCACCATCCGCCACGGCCAGCGTAGTGGCTGCGCCCCGGTTTGTCGAATTCAGTCTGCAGTCGTCGGTGGATGAGGCTGCTAGCAAGGCGGTGCAACAATGATGGCGATCTGGAAGAAATTCGATGCATGGCTGATGGCGCTGACGCTGCGCGAGCGGCTGCTGGCGACCTTCTGTGCGGTCCTGCTGCTGGTGTATCTCGGCTATCAGCTGGAACTGTCGCCGCTGTACCGCCAGAACGCCATTTTGCTCGACACCATGCAGCAGCAGCGCCAGCAGATAGCGTCTATCGATTCCGAACTGGCCCAGCTGGCGGCCGCGGCCAAGCGTGATCCAGATCAGGAGCTGCATCGCCAGCTGGCCTCGCTGCAGGCAGATAGCACGGCACTGCGCGAAAAACTGCGGGCTGCGCAAAAAGGGCTGGTGGCGCCTGACCGTATGGGCCCGCTGCTGCAGCAGATGGTCAACGGCCACGGCAAACTGCGCCTGCTGTCACTCAAGACGCTGGCGCCGCAAGGCACTAGCGATGGCCAGTTCCTGGCCGCCGACGCCGGCGAGCCGCGTCCGGCCAATGCCGCTGCGCCGCTGCTGTACCGGCACGGCGTGCAGGTGGTGCTGCAAGGTAGTTATCTGGATATGATCACCTATCTGGAAGCGCTGGAAGCCATGCCGCAGCAGCTGTTCTGGGGCAACGCGGCGCTCGATGCTTCCGGCAACGGTGCGGCACGACTGAGCCTGACGCTCTACACCCTGAGTCTGGATTCGAAATGGATAGCACTGTGAAGCGCCTGCTGGGCGTAGTAGGGCTGGCCTTGCCGCTGCTGGCAGGGGCACAGCAGTTGCAGGACCCCACCCGTGCTCCGGCCGGGCTGGCGTCCGGGCCGGCGCAAGCGGGCAATATGGAAGGAGAAGGCGTGCCGGCTGCGCCGCGTCTGCAATCGATACTGATCGGTGCGGCGCCCAACAACCGGCGGCTGGCCGTGATCGATGGCGTGACGGTGGCGCAGGGCGGTAAATTTGCCGATGCGGTCGTAGAACGTATCAATGATAATTCGGTCGTGCTGCGGCGTGGCAAACTGCGGGAAACCCTGATCCTGTTTCCCCAGATTCCGGGCGGCCTGCAGGCAAGCGGGAAAAAATGATGACTAACTACGAGCGTTACATGCAAAAGATGATCTACTGGGCGGGCGTGCTGGGCGCGTCGGCCATGCTGGCGGCCTGCCAGACGCAAGCGCCACGCGATGCCTACAACAGCATCGATCAGCAGCTCAAGGCGGCCGCCACTTCGGCACGCGCGCCAGCTGCCACGCCGGCAGCAGTGGAGGCGGCGCTGCTGCCGCCGGCTGCCAGCACGCTGGCGGCGGAGTTGCCCAAGGCCCGCACGGTCATGGAAGAGCGCTTCAATGTGTCGTTCAATCAGGTGCCGGTGCAGCAGTTCTTCAATTCCATCGTGGCCGGTACCCGTTACAACATGCTGGTGCACCCTGAGGTGACGGGCACCATCTCGGCCAATCTCAAGGATGTCACGCTGTTCGAAGCGCTCGACGCCATCCGCGAAATGTATGGCTACGATTACAAGGTCGAAGGCACGCGCATCTACATCCGTCCGCTGACCATGCAGACCCGCATCTTCCAGGTCAACTACCTGAGCGCTACCCGTAAAGGCACGTCGAATGTACGGGTGTCGTCGACCTCGGTGAACACGGTAGGCACGGTGGTGTCGGGACAAGGCGGCGCGAGCGGCAACAATAGTCTGGGCAATGGCCAGAACAACCAGCCGCAGCAGCCGGGACAGAATCAGCAATACTCGCTGGAAGACGCCAGCAACGTCAAAACGGCATCGGCGACGGATTTCTGGTCGGAACTCAAGGAAGCCCTGCTGGCACTGGTCGGCGGCACGGGCGATGGGCGCAGTGTGGTGATCAGTCCGCAGTCGGGCGTGGTGGTCGTGCGCGCCATGCCGGAACAGCTGCGCGGCGTAGAGCAGTATCTGAAAGCGACCCGTCTGGCAGTGGAACGTCAGGTGATACTGGAAGCGAAGATACTCGAAGTGCAGCTCAATAGCGGCTATCAGAGCGGGGTGAACTGGGCCAGCTTTGCCTCCTTCGGTGGTGGCGGCAGCAACCGTCTGTCGGCCGGGGTGATTGCGCCCGGCACCAATCTGGCCCCGTTGCCAGCGGCAGGCGGCCAGCAGGCCACGATGACCAGCGGCGGCACGGCCGGCATCAGCGCCACCGCCGGCTATACGCTGTCGAATGCGGCCAACAATGTGGGCACGCTGTTCGGCATGGCTTTCCAGACTAGTAATTTTGCCGCCATGATCTCCTTCCTGGAATCGCAGGGTTCGGTGCATGTGCTGTCCAGTCCCCGTATCGCCACCATGAACAACCAGAAGGCCGTGCTGAAAATCGGTACCGACGAGTTCTACGTGACGGGCGTGAGCACCACCACCAATTCCAACGTCAGCGGCAACACCACCAGCCCGAATGTGACGCTGCAGCCGTTCTTCTCCGGTGTGGTGCTCGACGTGACGCCGCAGATCGATGAAGATGGCAATATCATGCTGCACGTTCATCCTTCCGTCAGTCAGGTATCTACCGTCAACAAGGTGGTCAATCTGGGTGCCGCCGGTTCGCTGCAATTGCCGCTGGCCGCTTCCAGCACTTCCGAGATGGACAGCATGGTGCGTGGTCAGGATGGCCGTATCGTCGCCATCGGCGGCCTGATGCGTCAGGCCGCCGTGTCCGATAACAGCCAGGCACCGGGACTGGGCGACATGCCCGTGGTTGGCGGCCTGTTCCGCAACACCGAGCGGGCCATGGTCAAGCGCGAACTGGTGGTACTGATCAAGCCGACCATCGTCGATGGCGCCTCGAGCTACGCGCAGGACCTCGACGAAGCCAGCCGCCGCATCGAGCAGATGGCGCCGCGCAACGGAGGACGCAAGTAAATGTATCAGGCGCACTTCGGTCTGAGCGAAATGCCTTTTGGCATTACGCCGGATACCAGTTTCTTTTTCACCAGCCCCCATTCCCAGCAGGCGCTTAACACCTTGCTGGTAGCGGCACGCAGCGGTGAAGGCTTTATCAAGATTACTGGTGAAGTGGGCACCGGCAAGACCCTGTTATGCCGCAAGTTTATGGCCTCGCTGGGGCCGGGTTTCGTCACCGCCTACATCCCGAATCCGTATCTGGAACCGCGTACCCTGATGCTGGCTTTGGCCGACGAGCTGGAATTGCCGCTGCAGCGCGACGTCGACCAGCATCAGCTGCTCAAATCGCTGACGCTGCGCCTGATGGAGCTGGCGCGTGAAGACAAGCAGGTCGTGCTGTGCCTCGATGAAGCCCAGGCGATACCGCTGGAGAGTCTGGAAGCGCTGCGTCTGCTGACCAATCTGGAGACGGAAAAGCGCAAGCTGCTGCAGATCGTGCTGTTCGGCCAGCCCGAGCTGAACCAGCATCTGCAGGCGAATTCCATCCGCCAGCTAGCCCAGCGCATTACTTTCCACTATCACCTCGGCCCTTTGACGCGCGACGACATGGAGTACTATCTGTCCCATCGGCTGCGCGTGGCGGGCTATACGGGCAGCCGCTTGTTCAGCCGGGGCGCTATCGGCAGCCTGTTCAAAGCCAGCGGCGGCATACCCCGTCTGATAAATATTATGGCCAACAAGGCTTTGATGGTATGTTACGGCGAAGGTAAGCAGCAGGTAACGAAACGCCATGTAGGACTGGCCGCCAGTGATACCGTCACCCGCGAGAAGCGCTGGGTCTGGTGGCTGGCAGGGCTGGCAGCAGCTGCGGCTGCGGGTGGACTGACTTGGGCGTTGATGAAATGAGTTTGATAAACAAGATGTTACAGGATCTCGATGCGCGCGGAGGCAGCGCTGATGGCGGCTTGCGCCAGCAGCAATTGCACGCGGTCGAGATGCATGGCGGTGGCAGCAGCAAGCTGCGCATGGCCGCGCTTGCGCTCGGCGTTGCGCTGCTGGCCGGTGGCGGTGGGTATGGCTGGCATTACTGGCAGGGCCAGCGTGTTGCGCATGCCGTCGATGTGGCCGCGACGGGTGCGGCCAGGGCGGCGCCTGAAGCTGTGGTGAGCCAGCCTAAAGCTACCGTAGCGGCTGTTGCCGCGGCACCCGATTCCGCTCAGCCTGTAGCAGCTGCCACGCCATCCGCACCAGCAGCCATCGCGGCGCCGGCCGCCAGTGCGCCTGTGGCAGCGCCAGTTGCCGCACCTGCGCCTGGCGCTGCGCCACCCGCGCCTGCGCCGGTTGCCGTCGTCAGTGCGGCGCAACCGGAAAAGAAAGCCAGAGCGGCGCAAGCGCCACGCCAGCGAGAAGGGGCTAGCACGGCCCGTAGCAACGACGAAACAGGCGAAGCGGGCACCATCACGCACAACCTGAGCCCCAAACTGATGGCCGAGAATACCTACCGGCGCGGACTGGTCGCTCTGCAGGAAGGCCGCGTACACGCGGCGCTGACGGATTTCGAGCGGGCGCTGGACATCGATCCGCGCAACGAAGCGGCGCGCCAGACCTATATCAGTCTGCTGCTGGAAAATAAACGCAATGACGATGCCGTGCGCCAGCTACGCCTGGCACTGGGGCTAGATCCGCGCCAGCCGGGACTGGCCATGATACTGGCGCGCTTGCAGCTGGAGAAGGGCGGGCCGGCGCTGCAGACGCTGCTGACCACCATGCCTTATGCGGGCAGCAATCCCGAATACCACGCCTTCCTCGCCGGTGTACTGCAGCGCGAACAGCGCCATGCCGAAGCGGCCCAGCATTATCGCGATGCGCTGCAACTGGCGCCGCAGAACGGCGTCTGGTGGATGGGGCTGGGCATTTCGCTGCAGGCCGATAATCACCTGACGGAAGCGCGCGAAGCGTTCCGCCGTGCCCGCGCCGCCAGCGGCCTTTCGGCCGAGTTGCAGACCTTTATAGACCGCAAACTCGACGCGCTGTCGCGCTAGTTCACCCGCATCACAGGCTGGCCTGCTCGCCCCAGATCTGCTTCATGCTGAAGCGCAGGCCGGCGTCATCTTCGTTCAGCGTGGTGCGGATACCATATTCGGCCACATTGCTGCTGCGCTGTCGCGGGGGATTGAGCACGCTGCCATCGGCCGCACGCAGGCTGATTACCGGCTGGCCGCCGCTGCCGTCATGGCGGCCGCTGACCACACCCAGTTCGCCGTTCTCCAGCCGCACCAGCGTGCCGGGCGGATAGTCGCCCAGTTCCAGCCGGAACAGCTGCAGTAGTTCCGGATCGACTGGCGCCTGCTGATCCTGCTGCAGATTGCGCAGGGCCTGATCGGGCACGATGGAACGGCGGTAGTTGCGCGCCGAGACCTGTGCGCAATAGCGGTCGGCCAGACTGAGCAGTTTGGCATTGCGCGTCACTTCGGGACTGGCCAGCCCCGCCGGATAGCCGCTGCCGTCATCATTCTCATGGTGCAGCAGCACGCAGGAAATCCACTCGTCATCGTTGATGCCCACATGCTTGAGCAGGTTGACGCTTTCCTCCGGATGGCGCCGTATGACGGCCATCTCTTCATGGCTCAGGCTGGTGTGCTTGTGCTGGAAGCTTTCGTTATGGCGCAGCATGCCCACATTCATGGTGAGGGCGGCAGCGGCCAGCGTCTGGGTGTGGGCTGCGTCCAGTTGCAGGCCGCGCGCGGCTATGATGGTGACGATGGCCGTTTCGATACAGTGGCGTACCGCGTAGCTGCCAGCAATCTGGCATAGCAGTATGCTGGCCAGCGCGATATCGGGCTGGATTTCAACGGCCTGTACCACTTCCTGCGCGATCGCCCGGATTTCACTCTCGGCCTGATGCTCGTTGCGCAGGTTATGCAGCAGCTTCTCCAGCCGCTGGTTGGATAGATTCAGCCGGTGCAGCACCGAAGTTGCTGCAGCCTCCTTAGCGTCGCTCATGATGCAGTGTCCCGATCTATATTTTTTGCAATCGCTCTAAGGCGAGAGTCAGTGTTGCGTCTTGCTTGGCAAAGCAGAAGCGCACGATGCCCGATTCCTTGCCCTGCAGGTAGAAGGCCGAAACGGGAATCGCTGCCACCTTGATTTCCGTGGTCAGCCATTCGGCAAATTCCGCTTCTGTCTGTCCGGAGATTTTATCGTATCGCACGCACTGGAAGTAGGTACCGTCGGCTGGCAGCAACTCGAAACGCGTATCCCGCAGGCCGGCGCGGAACAGGTCGCGCTTGCGCTGGTAGAACGCGGGCAGCGCCAGATAGGGCTGGGGATCGGCCATGTAGGCGGCAATGCCGTGCTGCATGGGCGTGTTCACGGTGAAGACATTGTACTGGTGCACCTTGCGGAATTCCGCCATCAGGCTGGCCGGTGCGGCCACATAGCCGACTTTCCAGCCGGTGACATGGTAGGTCTTGCCGAAACTGGATACGACAAAGGCCCGCGCAGCGAGCTCGGGATAGCGGCACACCGACTCGTGGCGGGCACCGTCGTACACCATGTGCTCGTACACCTCGTCCGACAGCAGCAGAATATCGCTGCCGCGCACGATGTCGGCTAGCGCCTGCAGATCACTGGCGCGCAGCACGCTGCCGGTAGGATTGTGCGGGGTGTTAATGATGATCAGGCGGGTGCGTGGCGTGACGGCGGCCGCTACTTTGTGCCACGGCACGCTATAGCCGCCGGCGCCCGTTTCCATCTGCACCAGCACCGGCACGCCGCCAGACAGCGTAATCGCCGGTACATAACTATCGTAGCTGGGTTCGATGACGATGACTTCATCGCCCGGGTGGACGCAGCACAGGATCGCCGTGGTCAGGGCTTGCGTGGCCCCCGCAGTGACGGTGATTTCGCGCTCCACGTCGTACTGATGGCCGTACAGCGCGACTATCTTGCTGACGATGGCCTGGCGCAGCACGGGCGCGCCGCTCATCATCGGGTACTGGTTGAAATCGGCCTGCATGGCGTCGCTGACGGCCTGGATCAGGCTGCGTTCGCAGGCGAAGTCGGGGAATCCTTGCCCCAGATTGACAGCCTGGGCCTGCACGGCCAGCGCCGACATGCGGGTAAATACGGTAGTGCCTACGGCAGGCAGGCGGCTATTCAGGACGGGCGTGACGGGGGCGGCAGGATGGCTCATGGGCTAGGCGTAAGTGAACGGTGATTGATTCTAGCTCAGCGCACCGCACGCTTCCAGTGTCCAGGCTTCCGGCACCAGCACTTTGAACATGCCGGCGCGGCTCAGGCGCCTGGCCAGCTTGAGCAGCGCCTTGTCCTTGGTAATCAGTACGCTGGCACCGGCATCGCGGGCTATCTCCAGAAATTTCTGGTCGGCGCGGTCCTTGCAGACCGGCAGCAGCAGGGGCGACGGCTCCGGCGCCACCACCTTGATCAGCTGGTCGAAGCGGGCGGCCGCCGCGGGACGGTTGCTATCATCGAGCGGCAGATGGGGATAGCGCAGCACGATGTGGTACTCGTCGCGGCAGTCGGAACGGGTGACGGCTTCGACCGCGCCGCTCTCCAGCGCCGCCACCAGCGCGCCCCAGCGGGGATCGCGGAACACGAACAGATCGAGGCAGACATTGGTGTCGATGACGATGCGCGGGATGGCTTTCTGTGGAACAGGTATCATGTTGCAGTTTTGTATTTATGTTGATGTGAAATTTTATGCTGATAGTGCTTTCGCCTGCCAAAAGTCTCGATCTGGAGACGCCTCCAACCACCAAACTGCATACCGAGCCCGATTTCCTCGACCATTCAGCCCAGTTGATCGAACGTCTGCGCCTGCTGTCGCCGCAGGCGCTGGGCGAACTGATGGAACTGTCCGACCAGCTGTCTGCGCTGAACGTGGCGCGCTATGCCAGCTGGAGCCGTGATACCAGCGCAGGCCGTCAGGCCGTGATGGCCTTTAACGGCGACGTGTATGCCGGTCTCGATGCGCGCAGCCTGAAACCAGCCCAGCTGGCCTACACCCAGAATCACGTGCGCATCCTGTCCGGCCTATATGGCCTGTTGCGCCCGCTGGACCTGATCCACGCCCACCGCCTCGAAATGGGCACCAGCCTGAGCAACCTGCGCGGCAAGGACCTGTATGCGTTCTGGGGCGACACCATTACCGAAGCGATCAACCGTACGGCGGCCGAGCAGGGCGCTACGACGCTGGTGAACCTGGCTTCCACCGAATACTTCAAATCCGTCAGGCCGAAAAAACTGGCGCTGCCCGTCATCACGCCCCAGTTCGAAGACTGGAAGGGCGGCAAATACAAAATCATCTCGTTCTACGCCAAGCGGGCGCGCGGCCTGATGGCGCGTTATGCCGCCATCAAAAATATCCGCGATCCGCAAAAACTGAAGAAATTCGATCTCGACGGCTATGCTTTTGACGCTAACGATTCGACCGATACCAGCTGGATTTTCCGCCGTAAAGTAGCCGAGTAAAACTTTGTAAAGCACGCTACCAGATGTAAAACGGGCCGGTTTTCGGTCCGAAATTGCATAAAAAAACCGGGATGGCGATCCCGGTTTTCGATGCTGGCGGCTGTTTCAGCCGCCCTTAACTCCAATTAGTTCCACAACTGCCACCACTGGCGGTCGGCTTTTTTGCCTTCTTGCAGGAACTTGCTGGTAGGGTAGTTGAGCTTGAATACGCGGGTGGTATCGTCGCGCAGTTCCGTCATGCCCAGCTTGTCGTAGCTGCGGATCATGATGAACAGCGCTTCTTCGATGGCCGGCGAATCGCGGTAATCGTTCATGATGCCCATGGCGCGGTTGGCCGCAGCCAGATAGGCGCCGCGACGGTAGTAGTAGCGCGCTACATGCACTTCGTACGAAGCCATGGCGTTGACCAGATAACGCATACGGTCGATGGCATCGGGCGTATACTTGCTGTTCGGGAACTTTTCGACCAGCTGTTTGAACGCAGCGAACGCTTCGCGCGTCGCTTTCGGGTCGCGTTCGGTGGCATCCTGCTCGTAAATGAAGTTAAGGAAGCCGATCTGGTCGTTAAAATTGATCAGGCCGCGCAGATAGTACATATAATCGACATTGGCGTGATTCGGGTGCAGCTTGATGAAGCGCTCGACCGCTGCCAGTGCCTGAGCCTGATCCTGCGATTTGTAATAGGCATAGGCGATCTGCATTTGCGCCTGCTGGGCGTAAGTGCCGAAGGGATAGCTCGATTCCAGCTTCTCATACAACTGAATTGCACGTTCGTAGTGCTGACCTTCCAGCTCTTCGTTCGCCTCCGAGTATAATTTCGTAGCGCTCCAACCTTTCGTCTCGTCAGCCTTCTCCGAGAACAGACCGCAACCGGACAAACTAAGCAGAACCAACGTTGCTGCAACTACTGATAATTTTTTTTGCATAAGTTTTGCAAGAAGCTGTTTAACCAAAGTTTTACGAGGCTAATTATAGCCGATAGGATTACCGTGATATTAACTCCAAAGCCGAATTTGACCGAATCTTCCGTCTCCCCCGAAACTGACACCGATCTGCTGCTCGACCACGACAGCGATTTTGGCGATGACGATGACGGCCTGGCGCCCATCGAACTGCAGCTCACCTCCGAGGTGTGCGGTCAGCGTCTGGACAAGGTCATTTCGCATCTGGTGCCGCAATTCTCCCGCGGCCGTCTGCAAATGTGGATTACCGACGGCTACGTCACAGTCGACGGTAAAGTGGCCAAAAGCACCAAGGATACCGTCTATGGCGACGAGAAGATCGTCATTCTGCCCCAACCGGCACCGGAAGACGAGGCTTTTAAGCCGGAGCCGATTCCGCTGAACATCGTTTATGAAGACGAACACCTGATCGTCATTAATAAACCGGCCGGTCTGGTGGTTCACCCCGGCAACGGCAACTGGTCCGGTACGCTGCTCAACGGCCTGCTGCACCATTGCCCGCAACTGGCGGGCGTGCCGCGCGCCGGCATCGTGCACCGTCTGGACAAGGATACTTCCGGCCTGATGGTGGTGGGCAAAACCCTGCCGGCCCAGACCGATCTGGTGCGTCAGCTGGCTGCCCGTACCGTCAAGCGCGAGTATTTTGCGCTGGTGTGGGGCACGCCGCGCCTGAACGGCACCATCGACGCCTCCATGGGGCGCCACCCGAAAGACCGCATCAAGATGGCGATTTCGACCAATTTCTCGGCCAAGCCGGCCATCACCCACTATCAGGTGCTGGCCTCGGGCGAACTCGACCGGCGTCCCGTCAGTCTGGTGCAGTGCCGTCTAGAGACGGGCCGTACCCACCAGATCCGCGTGCACATGATGTCTATCGGTTTCTCGCTGGTCGGCGACGTGATGTACGGCAAGCAGCATCTGGCCAGCGTATTCCCCCGTCAGGCGCTGCAGGCGCGCCGGCTGGGTCTGGTGCATCCGGCCACGGGCGAGCAGTGCGAGTGGCTGGTGCCGCTGGCCGAAGACTTTGCCGAACTGATCGCCAAGGCCGGCATCGCCGAGCCGGAACAAGTCTGATGACGGTCGGCGCGCCATGGCTGGTGCCGGACTGGCCGGGTCTGCCTGGCCGGATCGGCGTGCTGTCCACCACCCGTCTGGGCGGCGTGAGCCTTGCGCCGTATGACGATGGCGCAGGGCAGGGCGGCCTGAATCTGGGCACCCATGTGGGCGATAGCGCCGCACAGGTGGCGCGCAACCGCGCGCTGCTCGGGGCCGTGCTGCCGTCCGAGCCGGTCTGGCTGGAGCAGGTGCATGGCACGGCCGTGGTCGATATCGCCACGGTGGCCGCAGGGCAGGTGCCGCAAGCCGACGCCAGCATTTCCACCACGCCCGGCAAAGTCTGCATCATCATGACAGCCGATTGCCTGCCCGTGCTGTTCTGCGATGCGCTGGGCAGGACTGTCGGCGCAGCCCATGCCGGCTGGCGCGGTCTGGCCGATGGCGTACTGGAGCAGACCGTGGCGGCCATGCGCGCACAGGGCGCACTGGATATCTCGGCATGGATGGGGCCGGCCATAGGTCCTGGCCGTTTCGAAGTGGGCGCGGAAGTGCGCGAAATTTTCCAGCGTCACGCAGCCCATGGCGGCGGCGATGTGGAAGCCATGCTGGCGGCTTTCCAGCCTGTTGCGGGCAAGAGCGACAAATATCTGGCCGATATCTATGCGCTGGCGCGTCTGCGTTTGCGGGCAGCCGGAGTGCAGGCAGTGTATGGCGGCAGCGAGTGCACGGCCAGCGACAGCGCGCGCTTTTATTCCTATCGCCGCGATGGCGTCACGGGCCGGCAAGGCTCGTTGATTTGGATCAAATGATCCTGCGCCGCTCGGACTTAGTCTCGGGCTGGTTCCTGTGCCGGGGTTTGTGCTCCGGCAGCTTCCACCGGCTGCTGGCGTGCTTCGCGCGCCGCCTGTTCTTCTGCCCGCCGTCTGGCTTTGCGCTTGCCCGAGCCCGAAATATACAGCAGGGTGCTCAGTGGCAACACGCAGTAGAACAAAAACGTTACAATTCCCGCAACCACGGTGGGTTCGGTCAGCGCCATCAGGCCCACCACGTAAATCCAGGCTACAGCAACAATCAGCATACGCAATCCAGGTAAAGATTTTTAACTATTTTTTAGGGAATCAACCATGAATTTGCCCGACCCGCAAGCTATTGCCAACGCATGGATGTCGCAGATGAGCGACCCCGCACAATGGCAATCCTGGTTCAATCTGGCCCCCAGTACGGAAGCCAACCCACTGGCCGCCATGATGCAGGAGGTTGGCGCAGCGGTAAAGCCGGAAGCCATGGAAGCGCTGAAAAACCAGTATCTGCAGGATTTCGGTCAGCTGTGGCAGGACGTGATGGCCGGTAAAGCCCCATCCGTCTCCGACCGCCGGTTTACCTCCCCCGCGTGGCAGGGCAATCCCATGTCGACCTTTAACGCGGCATCCTACCTGCTCAATGCCAAATTCCTGAATGCCATGGTGGATACGGTGGAGACCACGCCGCAGCAGAAGCAGAAAATCCGTTTCGCGGTACAGCAGATTATCGATGCCATGTCGCCTGCCAACTTCCTCGCTACCAATCCGGAAGCCCAGCAGAAGCTGATCGAAACCAAGGGCGAAAGCCTGACCAAAGGGCTGGCAAATATGCTGGCCGATATGAACAAGGGCCATATTTCCCTGTCCGACGAAAGCGCTTTCGAAGTGGGCCGCAATCTGGCCACCACGCCCGGTTCGGTGGTGTACGAGAACGAGCTGTTCCAGCTGATCCAGTATGCCCCGCTAACGCCTACCGTACATCAGCGCCCGCTGCTGATGGTGCCGCCTTGCATCAACAAGTTCTACATTCTTGACCTGCAACCGGAAAATTCGCTGGTGCGCTATGCGGTCGAGCAGGGCAATACGGTGTTCCTGATTTCGTGGCGCAATCCGGACAAGAGCATGACGGCTACCACCTGGGATGATTACGTGCAGTACGGCGTAATCGAGGCGATCAAGGTGACGCAGGAAATCAGCGGCCAGCAGCAGCTCAATATGCTGGGTTTCTGCGTGGGCGGTACGCTGGTATCGACCGCGCTGGCCGTGCTGGCCGCACGCGACCAGCATCCGGCCTCCAGCCTGACGCTGCTGACCACCTTCCTTGACTTTGCCGATACGGGCGTGCTCAGCGTGTTCGTCGACGAGACCCAGGTGGCACTGCGCGAACAGCAGTTCCGCGATGGCGGCCTGATGCCGGGGCGCGATCTGGCCAGCACCTTCTCCAGCCTGCGGCCGAATGATCTGGTGTGGAATTATGTGCAGTCCAACTACCTCAAAGGGAACGAGCCGCCGCCATTCGATCTGCTGTACTGGAACTCGGACAGCACCAATCTGGCGGGGCCGATGTTCTGCTGGTATCTGCGCAACACCTATCTGGAAAACAAACTGAAAACCGGCCAGCTCAAGGTGGCGGGCGAAGTGGTAGACCTGACGGCAATCCAGGCGCCCGTCTTCATCTACGGTTCGCGCGAAGATCACATCGTGCCGTGGACCTCGGCCTTCGAATCGATCAACATCCTCAATCCGGGCAAGGCCAAGGCTAACCGCTTTGTACTCGGCGCTTCCGGCCACATCGCCGGCGTGATCAATTCGGCCGCGAAGAACAAGCGCAGCTACTGGGTCAATGACGCCACACTGCCACGCGGCAGCAAGCGGCAGGATGCCGAGCAATGGCTGGCCGGCGCCACCGAGGTGCCGGGCAGCTGGTGGCCGCAGTGGGCCGATTTCCTTGCCACGCACGGCGGCAAAGCGGTCAAACCCAAGGCCAAGCCGGGCAATGCGCGCTACCAGCCTATCGAGGCGGCACCGGGGCGCTACGTCAAGGTCAAGGCTGACTAAGTTGTGGTCAACGGGAAAGAGTATGAGCAAAACTCAACTTCGTTGCGTTGCAATAAAACCCATAGTTAAGATGGTTAGTGCAACTTAGGCTTTTTCCCCTCTATAATAGGTAGCTAGGTAACTGGGAAAGCGGACCAGCGTTCGCTTTTTTTTCGAATTGATGGAGTATGCGCTGCGGCGCAATAAACGGACTTGTGATGAGTAGTACGAAAAAAAATGCTGACCGTCTGATTAAAAAATACCCGAACCGCCGTCTGTATGACACGCAGACCAGTTCCTATATCACGCTGACGGACGTGAAACAGCTGGTGCTGGACAATGAACAATTTACCGTTGTTGATGCCAAGACCAACGAAGACCTGAGCCGCAGTATCTTGCTGCAGATCATTCTGGAAGAAGAAGCCAGCGGCGTACCGATGTTTTCGACCGACGTGCTGGCCCAGATCATCCGCTTCTACGGCCACGCCATGCAGGGCATGATGGGCTCGTATCTGGAAAAGAACGTGCAGGCATTTACCGATATCCAGCGCAAGTTCACCGGCAGCGCCGTGGGCGGTCTCGATGGCAAAGCCTTCAGCCCGGAAATGTGGACCCAGTTCATGAATGTGCAGGGTCCGATGATGCAGGGTATGATGAACAACTACATCGACCAGAGCAAGAGCCTGTTCGTGCAGATGCAGGAGCAGATGCAGAGCCAGAGCAAGAATCTGTTCGGTACTTTCCCCTTCGCAGCCGGCACGGCCCCGGCCGAGAAGAAGTAAGTCTGATCCGCTGAAGCTGGCCCGTCGGGGCCGCTAGCAAGGAGAGAACGGCACTGCCACCTGTGTGGCCGTGCCGTTTTCGTATCTGTATTGCAAAAAATCGACATTTCCGTTGACACAAGAAATTCTTAGGCATTACTATCGCTTACCTGATGTGGAAACGATTCCAATCGGTTTTTCTCGGTATTTGATAGGGAGTGTCTGTGGTGTCCGTAGCGCTGGATCAGAGTATGTTGCCGCCCGCCGATTCGGTGTTGTGGCAGAAGAATTTCCTGCTGGGTGCCGCCACGGCGGCCTATCAAATCGAAGGGGCGAGCAGCGCAGATGGCCGCCTGCCCTCGATCTGGGATACTTTCTCCGCCACCCCCGGCAAAGTGCTCGCTGGCGATACCGGTGAGGTGGCCTGCGACCACTATCACCGCTGGGAAGAGGACGTGGCCCTGCTGGACATGCTCCAGGTCGACGCCTACCGCCTGTCGATCGCGTGGCCGCGCGTGATGACGGCCGACGGCCAACCCAATCAGGCCGGTATCGCCTTCTATCGCCAGCTGCTGCAGGCGCTGCGCGCCAGGGGCATGAAAACCTTCGTCACCCTGTATCACTGGGATCTGCCCCAGCATCTGGAAGATCAGGGCGGCTGGACTAACCGCGCGACTGCTTTCCGCTTTGCCGAATACGCCGACATGATCAGCCGCGAGCTGGCGGGTCTGGTCGATGCGTGGGCCACGCTGAACGAACCATGGTGCTCGGCGTGGCTGGGCTACGGCAATGGCCACCACGCGCCGGGCAAGCAGGAGGTGAAACTGGCCACGCAGGCCATGCACCATCTGCTGCTCGGTCACGGGCTGGCCATGGCACATCTGCGTGCCAATGACCCGTCCGCGCAGGCCGGCATCGTGGTTAATGTAGGCCATGCCAGCACCACCGGCAGCCGTGCCGCCGACCGGCGTGCCGCCGAGCTGTTCGAAGTGCAGAACAACCAGTGGGTGCTGGACCCGCTGCTGAAACAGCGCTATCCGGCAGCACTGTGGGAACTGTGGCCCGATGCCCAGCCGCAGGTGGAGGCCGGCGATATGGCCATCATCGGCGCGCCGCTCGATTACCTCGGCATTAATTACTACTTCCGCAGCAATGTGGTCAGCGATGGCGGCCATGGTTATACGGAAGTGCCGCTGGAAGGTGTGGAGCGTACCCAGATGGGCTGGGAAGTCTATCCCGATGGCTTGCGCCATCTGCTGGTAAGCTTCAAGCACGACTATCCCCATCTGCCGCCTGTCTACATCACGGAAAACGGCATGGCCTCGGATGACAAGGTGGTCGACGGCGAGGTTAACGATAGCCAGCGCATCAGCTTCTTCAACCGCCATCTGGCCGCCGTCGATCAGGCAGTCAAGGCTGGCGTCGATGTGCGCGGCTACTTCATCTGGTCGCTGCTCGATAACTTCGAATGGGCTTTTGGCTACGAGCGCCGTTTCGGCATCGTCCATGTCGACTACGCCACCCAGAAGCGCACGCCCAAACGCAGCGCCAGACTGGTACAGCAGTTCCTCGCCGAACGGCGCAGCAAATAAGCGGCCAGACATTGAGTTTCGCTCGGCCATACGCATAAAATGGGCGCTACACGTCCTCAGGAGACAGAATGAACAAGGCTAACCAGCCGGGCAGGGTGGCGCCGCTGCGCCAGCGCCAGCGGGTGTCGATTGCCGCCTACCTTGCGCTGCTGCCCATGGCGGCCACGGTGCTGCTGGCGTATCTGGGCACCATGCTGTGGACGGCGCGGGTGTCCGTCAGCAGTTCGCGCACTTTCCCCAATAGCGATTTCGTCGGCGCGGCGCAGTACATCCGCCTGTTCAATAACGAGCGCTGGCTGCTGTCGTTGCAGAATATTGCCATCTACGGCCTGCTGTTCATCGTCGCCTGTCTGGCGATCGGCTTTCTGCTGGCCGTGTTCATCGACCAGAAGGTGATGGCCGAAGGTGCTTTGCGCACCATCTTCCTGTATCCGTATGCGATGTCGTTCGTGGCCACGGGCCTGATCTGGCAGTGGATCCTCAATCCCGAACTGGGCATACAGGAAGTGCTGCACAAGCTGGGGTTTGCCGAGGCGCGCTTCGACTGGATCGTCGATCAGGATATGGCGATCTACACCATCGTGATTGCTACCGTATGGCAGGCCTCCGGTCTGGTGATGGCGCTGATGCTGTCCGGCCTGCGCGGCATCGACGAGGAAATCTGGAAGGCGGCCCGTATCGAAGGTATTCCGCGCTGGCGCGTGTATCTGAGCATCGTGCTGCCCATGCTGGGCGCCTCGCTGTCTACCGCCTTTGTGCTGCTGTTCGTGATGGTAGTAAAAGTATTCGATGCCGTCGTCGCCATGACGCAGGGCGGGCCCGGCACGGCCAGCGAAGTGCCGGCCAAGTTCATCATGGACTATCTGTTCGGCCGCGCCAATATCGGCCTTGCTTCGGCGGCCTCCATCGTGCTGCTGTCGACGGTGCTGGCAATCGTGGCGCCGCTGTATTTTGTGCGTAGCCGCCGCGCTGCCAAAGGGGGCGCAGCATGAGCGCCGTGCTGAAACCGCGCCGCACGCCGGGCTGGACACCGGCGCGCATGGGCGTGTATGGCTTCCTGATTGTCGCTGCGCTGTTCTTCCTGCTGCCGCTGTATGTGATGTTGGTGACGTCGGTGAAACCGATGGAGGAAATCCGCCTCGGTACGCTGTTTGCGCTGCCGCTGCATCCCACGCTGGCGCCGTGGCTGCAGGCGTGGCAATCGGTCTGTACGGGGCTGGAGTGCGACGGCATCCGTGGCGGTTTCTGGAACTCGGTTGCCATCGTGGTGCCCAGCACCATCCTGTCGATTGCGATAGGTGCCGTGAATGGCTACGCGCTGTCGTTCTGGCGCCCGCGCGGCGCTGGCCTGCTGTTTGCCGTCCTGATGATGGGCGCCTTTATTCCTGTTCAAGTGATGGTGTATCCGCTGGTACGGGTGCTGGCGACGCTGAATCTGTACAGTTCTCTGCCCGGCATAGTGCTGATCCACACCATCTTCGGCATGCCGGTGATGACGCTGCTGTTCCGTAACTACTATGCTGCGCTGCCGGTGGAACTGTTCAAGGCGGCGCGTATCGATGGCGGCGGCTTCTGGCGTATTTTCCTGCAGCTGATGCTGCCCATGTCCACGCCGGTAATCGTGGTGGCGGTGATCATGCAGGTGACGGGTATCTGGAACGACTTCCTGTTAGGGCTGGTGTTTGCTGGCACCGACCATCTGCCGATGACGGTGCAGCTCAATAACATCATCAACACCACTACCGGCGAGCGTCTGTACAACGTCAATATGGCTGCCACCATCCTGACGTCGCTGGTGCCGCTGGCTCTCTATTTCATTTCTGGCCGCTGGTTCGTGCGCGGCATCGCCTCTGGCGCGGTTAAAGGATAAAGCATGTCGAATGTAGCGATACGGGATCTGAAGATTACGCTGGGTGGCAATACCGTGATCGAATCCCTGAATCTGGATGTGAAGGCGGGCGAATTCGTGGTGCTGCTGGGGCCTTCGGGCTGCGGCAAATCGACGCTGCTGCATAGCATCGCTGGCCTGATCGATACCAGCGGCGGCCAGATCGAAATCGGCGGCAAGGATATGACCTGGGCCGACCCCAAGGACCGCGGCATTGCGCTGGTGTTCCAGTCGTATGCGCTGTATCCCACCATGGATGTGGAAGCCAATATGTCGTTCGGCCTGCGCATCAATGGCACGCCCAAGGCGGAAATTGCCCGCCGCGTGGCGCGTGCCTCGGACATGCTGCAACTGGGGCCGCTACTGAAACGCAAACCGGCCCATCTGTCGGGCGGCCAGCGTCAGCGCGTGGCGATAGGCCGCGCCATCGTGCGCGAAGCCGATGTGATGCTGTTCGACGAACCGCTGTCGAATCTCGATGCCAAGCTGCGCACGGAACTGCGGCGCGAACTCAAGCAGCTGCACAAGCAGCTGGGCGCCACCATGATCTATGTGACCCACGATCAGGTGGAAGCCATGACGCTGGCGCAGCGCATGGCCGTGATGAAGGGCGGCGTGGTGCAGCAGTTCGACACGCCGGACAATATCTACAGCCGTCCCGCCAATCTGTTCGTGGCGACCTTCCTCGGTTCGCCCGGCATGAATCTGTTCAAAGGCAGCCTGTCGGTGCAGGGCGGGCAGGTGCTGTTCCGAAACGAGCACCTGACGCTGGACGTTTCGGCTTATCCGTTCGCGCAGGTGGCTGCGGATGGTCAGGCGTGCGTGCTGGGCGTGCGGCCCGAAGATATCGATATCGGCAACCGCGCTGGCGCCAGCAAGCCGGCAAGCGGTGTGGTGACCCTGATCGAAGCCATGGGCGCGCATCGCGTGGTGTGGCTGGATCTGCATGGCACGCCGGTGGCCGGTATCGTGCAGGACGGTCTGGCGGTGGAAAGCGAACAGGCGATGGCGTTTGCCATTCGCAGCCAGCGCATCTCGCTGTTCGACGCCAGCAGCGAGCAGCGCCTTTAATTGGCTGCCGGCGTAGTTATGCTGTGGCCGGGCGGAGGCGCCAGCGTTGCCCGCATCGATACGCTGATCGGGTATGCACGCACGATCTCGTGGCCGGTGCCATAGCACAGGTTGAGCAGCCAGCGCACGGCATTGCGGGTGACTTCCTGCATGGGGATGTGCACGGAGGTCAGTGCGGGCACGCTGTATTCCGCCGTGTAGTCATCGTCATAACCGATCACGGAAACCTGCTGCGGCACGCTGATGCCGCGCTGGTGCAGGCAGGCGAGGGCGCCCACGGCCATTTCGTCATTGGCGCAGAACAGGCCGGTAAAGTTCCCGCCCTGCTCGAGCAAGCGCGCTGCCGCGCCATAGCCGCTATCACGCGAGAAATCGCCATCGACCTGACGCACACTGCTGCGAGCGATGCCTAGCTTTTCCAGCTGCGCATAGAAACCGCTGATGCGCTCGATATTGTCGAAAGCGGTGGCAGGACCGGCAATGACGGCAATCTGCCGGTGGCCCGCTTCGATCAGCGCCTGTGCCGCCAGCTCGCCGCCACGGTAGTGATCGGGGCAGAAGCCCGTCTCGGGTGCGCTAGGGTTGCGCCGGTTGAGGAAGGCTATTCTGGGCTGCTTCTTGTATAGCACCAGCATGTCTTCTTCGCGCAGGTCATGCGCCAGCACCACGATGCCGTCGCAATCGCGCTCGATCAGAAAATTGACGGCCTCAATGGTTTCTTCGCGCCGGTCGCCCTCGCCACAGCCGGTGGCTACCACCACATGGCGGCGGATGGCGCGCAGTTCGATATCGGTCTGCTGCAAAATGGTGCCGTAGTAGGCGCCGAAGAAGGAGGGCGTGTAGATGCCTATCATGCCCAGCGATTTGCTGGACAGCGAGCGGCCTATCGACGAGGGGCGGAAGTTGAGCTGCTCGACGGCGGCCTGCACTTTTTTCAGGGCGGCGGGCGACACGGGGCCGGCGCCGCTGATCGCGCGCGAGGCGGTGGACATGCCCACGCCCGCAAGGGCTGCGACGTCTTTTAGCGTTGCCACAAAATCTACACTCCATTCATTGTTGCCGCAGCATTTGCGGGGCTGCGGCCGGAGCGCCATCCTATCACGGCGCACTATGAAGAATGGGTTATAATGCTCGATTGCTCGACATTTTCACGCGTTTTTCACGCCCGCTTTCGACACCCGCATTCAACATCTATCATGCAATCGCAATCTCTCTCCCGTAACAAGCCTGCCGGCGACACCGGCAGCACCAGTGGCGCCGCGCCCAAAGTCGGTTTTGTTTCGCTGGGCTGCCCTAAAGCTCTGGTGGACTCCGAACAGATACTGACCCAGCTGCGCGCGGAAGGCTATGAAACGGCCAAGTCCTACGATGGCGCCGATCTGGTCATCGTCAATACCTGCGGTTTCATCGACGCCGCCGTGCAGGAATCGCTCGATGCGATCGGCGAGGCACTGGCGGAAAACGGCAAGGTGATCGTTACCGGCTGTCTGGGCGCGAAGAAGGATGCGTCGGGCGACGACATCATCATGAAAGTGCACCCGAAAGTGCTGGCTGTGACCGGCCCGCATGCGCTGGCGGAAGTGATGGACTCGGTCCACACCCACCTGCCCAAGCCGCACGAGCCTTTCCTCGATCTGATTCCGGCACAGGGCGTGAAGCTGACGCCCAAGCACTACGCCTACCTGAAAATTTCCGAAGGCTGCAACCACCGCTGCAGCTTCTGCATTATCCCGTCCATGCGCGGCGATCTGGTGTCGCGTCCGATAGCGGACCTGATGCTGGAGGCAGAAAACCTGTTCAAATCGGGCGTGAAAGAACTGCTGGTGATTTCGCAGGACACTTCGGCCTACGGCGTTGACGTGAAGTTCCGTACCGGCTTCTGGAATGGCCGCCCGATCAAGACCCATATGACCCAGCTGACCGAAGCACTGGGCGAGCTGGCCAAATCGTATGGCGCATGGATACGTCTGCACTATGTGTACCCGTACCCGCACGTGGACCAGATCATCCCGATGATGGGTGACGGCCATATTCTGCCTTATCTCGACATTCCTATGCAGCACGCCCATCCGGAAGTGCTCAAGCGCATGAAGCGTCCGGCCAGCGGCGAGAAAAATCTCGACCGCATTCAGGCATGGCGCAAAATGAATCCGGACCTGACCATCCGTTCCACCTTCATCGCCGGTTTCCCGGGCGAGACGGAAGCCGAATTCGAATACCTGCTGGACTTCCTCAAGGAAGCCCAGATCGACCGCCTCGGCTGCTTCGCCTATTCGCCGGTGGAAGGCGCAACGGCGAACGAACTGGCTAACCCGGTGCCGGAAGAAGTGCGCGAAGAGCGCCGTGGCCGCGTGATGCTGCTGCAGGAAGAAATCTCGCGCAACCGCCTGAAAGCCAAGGTCGGCAAGACCGTGCGCGTGCTGATCGACGAGATCAACCGCACCGGCGGCGTAGGCCGTACCAGCGCCGATGCACCGGAAATCGATGGCGTGGTGTACGTCAAGCCACCGTTCGAGCCGCACAAAAAACTCGCGGTAGGCCAGTTTGTCGACGTGAAAATCACCACGTCCGACGCGCACGACCTGTGGGGCGAGGCGCAATAAGCGATTCAAATCTATAATGAAGGCGGACCAGATATGGACCGCCTTTTTTTTCGTCCGAGCTTACTCATCATGACACTTAAAAAATCCCAGCAGACTGCCATCGTTCATCCCGATTACCGTGCACCGGAAGGCTTTGCTGCTTTCCCTGCCGTGATCCACCATGCTTCCACGGTGCTGTTCAAGAACGTGGCCGCCATGCGCTCGGGCGAATGGAAGGACAAGAACGCCTATACCTACGGCCTGCACGGCACGCCGACAACCTTTACGCTGGAAGCGCGGCTGGCCGAAATCGAAGGCGGCAATTACTGCCTGCTGGCGCCTAGCGGTCTGGCCGCCATCGCCATGGTCGATCTGGGCCTGCTGCGCAGCGGCGACGACGTGCTGCTGCCCGATAACGTCTACAACCCCAACCGCGAACTGGGACGCTGGCTGTCGGCTGACTACGGCATTACGGCGCGCTACTACGATCCGCTGATCGGCGCCGGCATCGCCCAACTGATACAGCCGAATACCCGTCTGATCTGGACCGAGGCGCCCGGTTCCGTGTCGATGGAAGTGCCGGACCTGCCAGCGATCTGCCAGGCTGCGCACGCGCGCGGCGTGGTGGTGGCGCTCGACAATACCTGGTCGGCCGGACTGGCGCTGCGCGGCTTCGATCTGGGCGTGGACATCATCATGCAGGCGCTGACCAAATACCAGTCCGGCGGCTCGGATGTGCTGATGGGCGCCGTCATTACGCGCGACCGCGCGCTGCACGACAAGATCGCCGGTGCGCACATGCGCCTTGGCATGGGCGTGGGAGCCGATGATGCCTTCCTCGTGTCGCGCGGCCTGCCCACCATGCGTCTGCGCTTCGAAGCGCACGACGCGGCTGCGCGCAAGCTGGCGGCGTGGTTGCAGGCTCGCCCTGAAATTTCGAAAGTGCTGCATCCGGCCTTCACCGATTGCCCCGGTCACGAATTCTGGAAGCGCGATTTCACTGGCGCGGGCGGCCTGTTCTCGGTGATCTTCGACGAGCAGTACACGGAAGCCCAGACCGACCGCTTCATCGATGCGCTACAGCTGTTCAAGATAGGCTATAGCTGGGGTGGCGCCAACAGTCTGGTCATGCCTTACCGCATACAGACCATGCGCAAGGACTGGCCGAACAAGGGCCAGCTGGTACGCTTCAATGTGGGACTGGAAGACGTGCACGACCTGATTGCCGATATCGAACAGGCGCTGGAGGTGCTGCAATGAGCCGCTACTGGAGCGATGTCGTCCACGCGCTGACGCCTTACACACCGGGCGAACAGGTGCAGATGCCGGGTCTGATCAAACTGAACACCAACGAAAATCCGTATCCGCCATCGCCGCTGGCCATTGCTGCCATGCAGGCGGCAGCAGGCGAACAGCTGCGCAAGTATTCCGATCCGTCGAATGCGGCGCTCAAGGACACGCTGGCGGCACATTTCGGCCTGCGGCGCGAGCAGGTATTTGTGGGGAATAGCTCGGACGAAGTGCTGGCCCATACTTTCCATGCGCTGCTCAAGCATGAGCTTCCGCTGCTGAGCCCCGATATCAGCTACAGCTTCTACCCGACTTATTGCAGCCTGTATGGCATACGCAATGTGCAAGTGCCGCTCAATGCGCAGTTCGAGATCGACATTGCCGATTATGCGCAGCCTTGCGGCGCCATTATCATCGCCAACCCGAATGCGCCAACCGGCATTGCCGTGCCGCTGGCAAAGATCGTAGCGCTGCTGCAGGCGCACCCCGATCAGGTGGTGGTGATCGACGAAGCATATGTGGACTTTGGCGGCGAGAGCGCTGCAGCGCTGGTGGACCGCTATGAAAATCTGCTGGTCATCCAGACGCTGTCGAAATCGCGTTCGCTGGCTGGCTTGCGGGTGGGCTTTGCGCTTGGCCACACCGATCTGATCGCCGGGCTGGAACGGGTGAAGAACAGCTTCAACTGCTATCCGCTGGGGCAGGTAGCGCAGGCAGGCGCCGTGGCGGCGATCCAGGACGTAGCGTACACGCGCCAGACATCGGCAGCCATCATCGCTACTCGCGCGTGGCTGACGCAGCAGATGCAGGAGCTGGGCTTCAAGGTGCTGCCATCCGCCGCCAACTTCATTTTCGCCCGCCATCCGTCGCATGATGCCGCCACGCTGGCAGCAGGCTTGCGCGAACGTGCCATCCTTGTGCGCCATTTCAGGCAGGCCCGTATCGACCAGTTCCTGCGCATTTCCATCGGCACGGACGAGGAATGCATGCAGCTGGTGGCCGCACTGAAATCGCTACTGTGAAATCCCTGCTGTGAAGGACGTGAGCATGACTGGCAAAGTGGCAGTGCTGTTTGTCTGCATGGGGAATATCTGCCGTTCACCCACGGCGGAAGGCGTATTCCGTCAGCGCGTGGAAGCGGCTGGTCTGGCCCACCTGATAGCCATCGATTCGGCGGGCACGCACGGCTACCACGTTGGCGAGCAGCCCGATCCCCGTTCCATGGAGTTTGCCCTCAAACGCGGCTATGACCTGTCCAGCCAGCGTTCGCGCAAGGTGAAGCCCGGCGATTTCGCGCTATTCGATTATGTGCTGGCAATGGATCAGCACAATCTGGGTCTGCTGGAGGCGGCTTGTCCGCCCGAGCATCGCCATAAACTGGGTCTGTTCATGCAGCACGCCCGCCGTAGCGGGGCGCTGGAAGTGCCCGATCCCTATTATGGTGGCGGGCGCGGCTTCGATCTGGTGCTCGACTATATCGAAGACGCCTCCGACGGCTTGCTGGAACTGCTGCGCAGTCGCTCAGGCTAGGCTGCGGATCTAAGCGTTAGTAATGCTGCGGGATCAGGCCAGCAAGGGCAGAATGCCGTCCAGACCGACGAAGTTTAGCGCCACGCTGGCCTGTTCGCGCACTACCGGCTTGGCGCGGAAGGCCACGGACATGCCGGAAATGCTCATCATCTTGAGATCGTTGGCGCCGTCGCCCATGACGATGGCCTGAGCAGGACTGATGCCCAGTTCGGCGCATACGCGCTCCACGGTACGCTGCTTTTCTTCCGCATCGACGATGCCGCCTATGACGTTGCCGGTCAGGCGCCCATCGACGATTTCCAGTTCATTGGCGTGGGTGTAGTCCAGCCCCAGACGCTGTTTCAGCCGTGCCGTGAAGAAGGTAAAGCCGCCCGATACCAGCAGGGTTTTCAGGCCAGCCTGCTGTACTGCCTTGAGCATGCTTTCCGCGCCGGGCGACAGTTGCAAACGTTCTTCGTAGACGCGTTCCAGCGCCGAGGCCTCTAGGCCTTTCAGCAGGGCCACGCGGCGTTTCAGACTGGCGGAAAAATCCAGTTCGCCGCGCATGGCCGCTTCGGTGATTTCCGATACCTGCGCTTTCAGGCCCTGCATGTCGGCGATTTCGTCTATGCATTCGATGGTGATCAGGGTGGAATCCATGTCCATTGCGACTAGCTTGAAGTCGCTCATCTTGCGCTGTCCAGCGTCATAGCTGACATCGACCTTGGCGGCCAGTGCTGCAACGGCCAGGCTCTGGCGCTGGCCGTCGGCTAGCGGCACGCCTTCGCAGCGCAGCGCCGTGTCGCTGAGCCAGCGGCTGCTGGCCGGCGCTAGCTGTGCTGCCAGCTGTTGCAGTTGCGCTTTGCAGTCGCCCAGACCTTGCAGCACCAGATTTGTCATTGTGTTTTCCGTATTCATAAAGGTGGTTCGATAGCGGCGGGACAATGCCGGATTAGCTGGTCAGCTGCTTGATGGCGCCCTTGATCTGGGCCACGCGCGTGGCCAGATCCGGCATGGAAGCAGTGATCTTCAGCTTGTCCTGTCCGTTCAGTTTGATCTGGCGGTTCTTCTGTATCAGTTCTATGATGCGCATCGGGTCGATGGGCGGCTTGGCCATGAACTGCAGATTGGCCGCTTCGGTGTGGGCATCGATTTTAATGATGCCCACGGTCTTGGCGGCGATGCGCAGACGGTGGGTTTCGATCAGGGCCTTGACGGCATCGGGCAGTTTGCCGAAGCGGTCGATCAGTTCTTCCTGCATGTCGTCGATTTTGTCTTGGGCATTGCAGTTGGCCATACGCTTGTAGATGGACAGGCGTTCGTGCACGTCGCCGCAGAAGTCTGCGGGTAGCAGGGCAGGCACGTGCAGATTGATTTCGGTGGTGCTCGATAGCGGCGCCGCCAGATCGGGCTCTTTGCCCGCCTTGAGGGAACGCACGGCTTCGTTGAGCATATCGGAATACAGCTGGAAGCCGATTTCCGTCATTTCGCCGGACTGGTTATCACCCAGCACTTCACCCGCGCCACGGATCTCCAGATCGTGCATGGCCAGATAGAAGCCGCTGCCCAGTTCTTCCATCTGCTGGATGGCGTCGAGGCGGCGCTGCGACTGTTTGCTCAGCGCGCCAACGTCGTTCACCAGCAGATAGGCGTAAGCCTGATGGTGCGAGCGGCCCACGCGGCCACGCAGCTGGTGCAGCTGCGCCAGGCCGAATTTGTCGGCGCGGTGCATGATGATGGTGTTGGCGGTGGGGACGTCGATACCGGTTTCGATAATCGTGGTACATAGCAGGATGTTGTAGCGCTGCGCCACGAAGTCGCGCATGACTTTTTCCAGATCGCGCTCATGCATCTGGCCGTGCGCCACGGCGATGCGCGCCTCCGGCAGCAGCTCGGTCAGCATGGCCAGCCGGTTCTGGATGGTTTCTACCTCGTTGTGCAGGAAGTACACCTGCCCGCCGCGTTTGAGTTCGCGCAGGCAGGCTTCGCGGATAATCGACTCGCCTTCGCTACGCACAAAGGTCTTGATAGCGAGGCGCTTCTGCGGCGCGGTAGCGATCACGGAGAAGTCGCGCAGGCCTTCCAGCGCCATGCCCAGCGTGCGCGGAATCGGCGTTGCCGTCAGCGTCAGCACATCGACTTCGGCGCGCAGCGACTTGAGCGCTTCTTTCTGGCGCACGCCGAAACGGTGTTCCTCGTCGATGATGACCAGACCGAGGCGGGTGAACTTCACATCGTCCGACAATAACTTGTGCGTGCCGATGACGATGTCGAGCGTGCCGTCGGCCATGCCTTTGATCGCCTGACTGATCTCCTTGCCGGTGCGGAAGCGCGACATTTCCGCGATCTTCACGGGCCAGTCGGCAAAGCGGTCGGCAAAGGTCTGGGCGTGCTGTTCGGCCAGCAGGGTGGTCGGTGCGAGGATGGCAACCTGCTTGCCGCCCATCACGGCGATGAAGGCAGCACGCAGCGCCACTTCGGTTTTGCCGAAGCCCACGTCGCCGCACACCAACCGGTCCATCGGCTTACCGGAAGTCATATCGCGCAGGACGTTGTTAATGGCTTCCTGCTGATCCGGCGTTTCGTCAAAGCCGAAACTGTCGGCAAAGCGCTCGTAATCGTGCGCCGAATATTCGAAGGCGTGGCCCTGACGCAGTGCGCGGCGGGCGTACAGGTTGAGCAGTTCGGCAGCCGTATCGCGCACCTGCTCGGCGGCCTTGCGCTTGGCTTTTTCCCACTGTCCCGAGCCCAGCGAGTGCAGCGGAGCATCGTCCGGCGAGGCGCCCGAATAGCGCGAAATCACATGCAGTTGCGATACCGGCACATACAGCTTGGTGTCCTTGGCATATTCCAGATGCAGGAATTCGGTTTCGCCTTCGCCCAGGTCCATGCTGGTCAGGCCCATGTAGCGGCCAATACCGTGGTTGATGTGCACTACCGGATCACCGATCTTCAGCTCCGACAGATCGCGCACCATGGATTCCACCTGCGTGACGGCTTCCTGCTTCTTCTTGCCCACGCGGCGGCCGGAACCTGCATACAGCTCGGTTTCGGTGATGAAGATCAGGTGCTCGTCCGGTGTGGACAGCTCGAAGCCGGCGTGCAGGGGCGCCACGCCCAGCATCAGCCTGGCGCTGGAAGTAATGAAGCCTTCGTAGCCTTCCGCTGCGGCCAGCGTCAGATCGTATTCGGTGAAGTACTGCTGCAGCGTCTCGCGCCGGCCATTCGATTCGGCGCAGATCATCACGCGGCGGCCCGCCTGCAGCAGGTAGGCGCGCAGATTGGTCAGCGGATCTTCGCTATGGCGGTTGACGGCGATGTTGGGCACTGGTGCCGACAGCTCGGAGGCGCCTGCATCGGCGTCGCGGCTGATAACGAGGCGGCCATACGGCTTGGCCAGCACGAAGAACTGTTCATCCGACAGGAACAGTGATTCCGGCGGCAGGATAGGCCGCTCGCGGTCGGCTTTCAGGAAGCGGTAGCGCGAGCCGGTATCGGTCCAGAAGCGCAGGATGGCGGCATTGATGTCGCCCACCAGTGCCAGCGTAGCACCTTGCGGCAGATAGTCGAACAGGGTGGCGGTCTGCTCGAAGAACAGCGGCAGATAATATTCGATGCCGGCCGATGCAATGCCTGAGCTGATGTCCTTGTACACCACCGAGCGCGAAGGATCGCCTTCGAACTGCTCGCGCCAGCGGCTGCGGAAGGTGGTGCGGGCTGCTTCGTCCATGGGGAATTCGCGCCCCGGCAGCAGCCGAACTTCCTGTACCGGATACAGCGAGCGCTGGGTGTCGGCATCAAAGGTGCGGATGGTTTCGATGGTATCGCCGAACAGGTCCAGCCGGTAGGGCAGGGCCGAGCCCATGGGGAACAGGTCGATCAGGCCGCCCCGTACCGAGTATTCGCCGGGCGACATCACCTGCGTGACGTGGGTGTAGCCAGCCAGCGTGAGCTGGGTTTTCAGGCGCGCTTCATCGAGCGACTCGCCCTTCTTGAAGAAGAAGGTGTAGGCAGCAAGGAAGGAGGGCGGCGCCATGCGCACCAGTGCCGTAGTAGCTGGCACCAGCATGACATCGCACTGGCCGCTGGAGATTTCGTGCAGCGTGGCCAGCCTCTCGGATACCAGATCCTGGTGCGGCGAGAAGGCGTCGTAGGGCAGGGTCTCCCAGTCCGGCAGCAGGTGACAGCGTAGCTGGCTGCCGCCAAACCATGGAATTTCATCGAGCAGGCGCTGGCCGTCGCTGGCGCTGGCCACGATCACGGCCAGCATCTGGCCCTGTGCTTTGAGTTCGAGCGCAGTTTGCGCTAGTGCGTAGGCGTCCGACGAGCCATGCAGCGCTGGCAGGGCGTAACGGTTGCCGGGTTTGGGGATGGAATTTTTTAAGACCAGAGACACAACGCAGCTTCACTGTTAAGGCGCATCGCCAGAGTGGCGATGCCGCTGCCAGCATTATAGACCAAGCCCCGCCAGCCCGTTATGGTGCAGCGCTGCGGTTGGCTACGCCAAACGGTATGTGCACCATGGGAATGGTGCCGCCAGCCGATTTCAGGTGGCTGAGCTGGTCGTCAAAGAAGATGTGGGGCTTGAGGATGGACAGCACCCGGGCTTTCTCCATGCCGCCGAGGAAAAAGGTTTCGTTGGCGGAGACGCCCCAGCTTTTCAGTGTGGTCACCACCCGCTCGTGTGCGGGCGCGCTGCGCGCCGTGATGATGGCAATGCGCAGGATCTTGCGGTAGGACGGATCGCGCCGCTGGGCTTCTTCCTCCAGCCGCTGCATCATGGACAGCTTCTGGAACAGATCGGCCAGCGGGCCGGGCTGGTGCGGTACCGCCACGCGTTCGCGCTCGTGAGCGTGGAACTCGTCCACATTGTTATTGCGTTTGAAGACGGTTTCCGACTCGTCATCGGCAATCACGCCGTCAAAGTCGAAGGCCACGCGTAATTCGTTGTCGTTGTCATCGTCCTCGATGCGGGAAGGCAGCACCAGTCCGGCCGGAAAATTGGCGGCCAGTGCATTGCGCACATCTTCTTCATGCGCCGTGAGGAATAGCGAGGTATTGAAGGCGGGCAAATAGGTGTAGGGCGAATTGCCCGTGACAAAGCAGGCGCGCGAGATATCCAGCCCGTAGTGGGCGATGGAGTGCATGACGCGCAAGCCGGTTTCCGGCGAATTGCGCGAAAGCAGCACGACTTCGACCGGTGCTTCACCGGCGAAATGCTGGTTGATGCTGAGAAAGCGGCGGATGAATGGGAAGGCGACACCCTTGTCCAGCACTACGTCATGCTGTTCTTCCTGATACTTCCGGTAACTTTCTTCGCCTTCTTCCAGAAAAATTTTGTGTGATGCACTCAAGTCAAACAGCGCGCTGGAAGCGATACCGATGACAAGCTTGTTTTCGATGGGATAGGCCATGGCGACTGGGCTGGTTGCAATACCTACTACTTTACCGCATTGCCAATTCCTGCGCTGATTTTGCAGACTGGTATGAAACTGGTAGTTAATTTAAATAAATTTTTATTGTCAGGATGGTTATTTCTATTGTTTTGGAGATATAATTCTTCCCATGCAGTCGGGTTCTAACCGTCTTTTTAGTCTTATTCGCTTAACATACTAATTACATACCAATTACATACCATGACCACTACTATTCTGTTGAAACGTGTTTTGCCACTGGTGTTGAGCATCGCAGCGATCGGTTCGGCCCAGGCGGCAGTGCCGAGCTTTGATCTGGGTGCAGCCAGTAATTACAGCGCCTACATCTATGGCAATGTCATCAAGGTCACCGACATCGAAGGCCGTCTGGCAGTTGGCGGCAACTTCAATGCCAGCGGCACTTCGATCGGCTATCGCGCGCCGTACGGCAGCACGGCTGCTGGTCTGGTAGTCGCTGGCAACGTCAACCTGCAGGGCGGCGATATCTACGCTGCCACCAAGAGTAATGTGGATACCACGGTAGGCTATGGCCCCATCACCAGTTTCCCGACCAATCCCTATGGCAAGGGCGTGTATGGCGGCAGCAATACCTCGTCGTCCTATCACAGTCTGACCAAGACGGATATCAGCAAGGTGACCGATTTCAACGCCACCCAAGCCAGTCTGACCGCGCTGTCCAATACGCTGGCCAAACAGGCCAGCAACGGTACCTCGGTGCAGGCGATCAACGGCGGCCTGTCGCTGGTGGGGAATGGCAAATCTGGCGTGGAGGTTTTCAATCTCACCACCAATAATCTGACCAACCTCACTCTTAGCAATGTTGCTAAAGACGCCACCGTACTGATCAACGTCATCGGCAGCGGCACGGTGACGTTCGGCGGCGGCCAGGGCGGCCAGCTGGAGGCTATGCGTAATCACGTGCTGTTCAACCTGAACGGTGCGAGCGGTGTACAGATTTCGACCTTTACCTGGGGTTCGATTCTGGCCAACACCGCCGATCTGACCGGTACCGGCCACCTCGAAGGCAGTATCGTGGCCAACTCGATCAGCAGCGCCGTGGAAGTGGGCTGGGAGCCCTTCAAGGGCTACGTTGCAGCGCCTGTGCCGGAGCCGGAAACCTATGCCATGCTGCTGGCCGGTCTGGGACTGGTGGGGGCAGTGGCGCGTCGCCGCCGCCACAAGTAATTTTTCGGGAAGGGCGTCCGACCCGACGCCGCTCAGGGCAGCACGCCGCGCCCTCAGTCACTGTTACAAAAATAGCTGCTACGGCAGCTATTTTTGTTTGTCCAGCACAGTTCTAATTGCCAGTACCCAATGCCTGAGTTACATTGAAACATCATCAGGACGGGAGCCGGCGTGCTTAGCTTCGACACACTGTTACTGGTTCAGGTTTGTACCACGGTGCTGACGACGGCATTGCTGGTTGCCTCTGCCTGCTACCGTGACAGCCCGCCTGAAATGCGCTGGTGGGCGACCGGCAATCTGGTGATTTCGGCCGGACTGGCGCTGACCAATCTGAATGGCATACCGCTGCTGCTGTGTGCTTTGCTTGGCTACAGCCTGATTGCGCTGGGCATAGGGCTGGTGCTGCATGGTGTGCGGGTCCACTGTGGCGATACGCTGGCGCTGGGCCAGATTCTGCTCATTACCCTGATTGCCCTGCTGGTCAGCGGCTATTTCACGCTGATCGAACCGAGTGTAAGAGGGCGGGTCGCCTTTAGCGGTTTCTATTTCGGTGCGCTCAACTGGATGTGCGGCTATGCGGCCGGACGCTATTCGCACGAGCGCGGCGTGCCTATCGCCGTGACGGGCTTCGGCCTGCTGGGCACAGCACTGGTGGTGCGCGGCATGCATCTGCTGATGCAGGAAGGTCCGGCTGATCTGTCCAGTTCGACCGTGCTGGGCATCACCATGCTGACCGTACCGCTGGCCCAGGTGTGCACCACGGTCGGGCTCATTCTGATGGTGATGTGGCGCTATGCCGAACGCCTGCGCCATCTGTCGAGCATCGACGCACTGACTGGGGCCATGAACCGGGCCGGGCTGGAAGATCAGGGTGGCCGGCTGGCGCTGCGGCTGCAAAGAGCGCGGCGCGAACTGGCCGTGCTGATGATAGACGTGGATCACTTCAAGCAGATCAATGACAGTTTTGGCCATGCAGCGGGCGACGAAGTGCTGCGCTGTCTGACGCGGCTGCTCAGGCAGGAACTGCGGCCCATGGATGTGCTGGCGCGCATAGGCGGCGAGGAGTTCGTGCTGGTGCTCGATGGGGTAGATCCGTCGGCGGCGCTGCGATTGGCCGAACGCCTGCGTGGCCGCATCGCCGACGAATCCGTCTCCTGCGATGGGGCTGTCGTCGGCTATACCGTCAGCATAGGCGTGGTGTCGTCATCGAAGGCGGGCTACGAACTGACGGCCCTGATGGCCGCAGGCGACCGGGCCATGTATGAAGCCAAGCGCAGCGGACGTAATCAGGTCTGTTCGGCCTGAGCACCGCCTTTTCATTTATTGTTCGTAGGCGCCCAGCCGTAGCTGTTCGGCCGGGCTGAAGCTGGCATCGCGCAGCTGCTGCATGGCGGCGCCATTGCTGCGGCCCTGATCCATCAGGGCACGGCGGCTGGTCTGATAGCTGGCGATGCGGCGCTGCCAGTCGGCTTCTTCCTTATCCAGTTCGGCTAGCCTGTCGGCGGCAGCAGGCGAGAAGGTGGCGGCGCGCAAGCGGTAGATTTCGTTGTCGCCGGCGCCGCGTTCACGTGCCTGCGCCACCGCCTGTTCCAGCGCCAGTACGCGGCCGGGGGCGGCACGTTCTTCGCGCTGGGCCGGCGTGAGCCGGGCATCGAGCGCCTGCCAGTGTTGCTGACGCTGCGCTTCGCTTAGCTTGCGGTCGCTGCTGATCTCCATGCGGGCGATGGCATCCTCGTCATAGGCGTCGCTGGTGCCGAACAGGGCGGCACTTTCCCCGGCGCTGAAATAGCTGCTGCGCGTATGCTGCATGGCTAGCAGACGCCGGCGCGCCGCCTCTACCGGATGGGTGCTGGCCGGCAGGGCAGCCTCGACGTCGGCCAGTGCCCGTTTGTAGCCCAGGTAGGCATCGAGCAGTCGCCATGCCTCGGCGACGGCCTTGCCCTGCAGGCGGCGCTCCAGTTCATGGCGGATTTCGGCGCGGATGGCCGCGAGCGGTTTTTCGCCCATCGCCGCCAGATAGTAATCGAACAGATAGACCAGTTCGGGCGTGAGCAGCAGCTGGTCCGGGCCCTGCTGGCGGAGCTGTCCATCGGGCCGTGTGCCGAGCATGGAGGGAACGAAGCTAAGCGGATCAGACTTGCTGGCCGTCGCCGGCGCTGCTGGCAGAGTAGGCTGACGCCAGCCGGCATACATGGCGATGCCGGCCGCGATGGTTAGGCACAGCAGGACGGTAGTGTTAGCCTTCGGCTTCATGCACACTCCCTACAGGCCCAGTCCCTGCAGCCGGTTGGCCTGCTGGCGGAACAGGGTGAGCGGGCTGGTTTCGAACAGATTGGTGATGCCGACCAGCTGGTTGACTTCATCCAGATGGTTGAGCGCATAGTCGTCGCGGATCACCCGGCCCAGATGGCTCGAGCAGCTGCTGACCAGTCCATCATTCTTGGCGCCGTTGAAGGCGATCGCCGTGAGCGCCAGCACCGGATCGCTGACGTCGAGCAGATTGGTGTAAGGCTGGGCGCCGCTCCACGAGAAGTAGTAGACGCCGTTGACCTGCTGCTCGCCTTCGCCACAGGCGCTGGCAGGCACGCCTTGCGGGTGGCGCTGGTTGAACGCCAGCGTGCCGGCAGTGCTGAGCGAGGTGGCGGCGGCTCTGGCGTTCTGCGGCAGCGTCGGGCTGCCGGACAGGAAGCTGATGAAGCCGGAGACGGCATTGGCCAGACTGTAGGTCACGTCAGGCACGGCGCCTATCAGCACGTCGGCCACGCGCGAGCCCTTGTTGACGCCGCCCACGCTGGTGACGGAGGCTACGAGGTCGGGCCGCACGGAGGCCACGTAGCGCGACGTGGGGCCGCCGTGGCTATGGCCGATCAGGTTGACTTTGCTGGCACCGGTGGCAGCCAGTATCTGTTTTACCTGTGTCAGCAACTGCTCGCCGCGCACTTCCGTGCTGTTGGCGGCGGAAACCTGCGTGATATATACCTGTGCGCCGCCGCTGCGCAGGGCCGATGCCACACCGTAGAAATAGTCGACCGGACCGATGTTGTCGAAGCCGAACAGACCATGGACCAGCACGATGGGATATCGGGTCTGGGTGTAGCCGGCGGCGCGGGCAGGGCTGCTGATCAGGGTGCAGGCGAGCAGACAGAAAGCCAGTAGCTGGCAGATGCGTTGTCTCATATGGGTCTCCGTAGATTTTTTATGGTCCGGCGCGTGGCCGGTGAGGAAAATGTAGCACCGCTCCGATGACCTTGCAGACCGCACACTAGGCCTGAGGAGCCAAAGTGCAGGGGGGCTGATAGCGCCCGATAGGCTGCGCTATAATCAAGGCAAAAAAACCACAATGCCTACAGCGAGAGATAGCGAGACAACCTTGCCAGCCCATTTCGACCTGCAACAATTTCAGGCCATGACGCCTCTGGATGGCAACAATATCTGGGCCTATCTGCTGGACCATAACGCCGAGCGGATTACGGTGAAGCGGCGCAAACCGGCACTGGAAAATATCGAGAAGATCTTCCGCGCCACCTTCAAGCTGGCCAACGAGGTGGGTTTCCGCACCATGAATCTGCGCGACCTGTGTCGGGAAACCGGCTTGTCCATGGGTGGCCTATACGGCTACATCAGCAGCAAGGACCAGCTGGCGGAAATGATAGAGGACGTGGTGCGCCACGCGACGCATGAAGTGCCGCGCATGTTCCATGATCTGAGCGATCCGCTCGACCGGCTGGAAGCGCTGGTGCGCGCGTCGATCTTCGTTTCCGAGATACTGCAGCCATGGTTCTATTTCGTCTTCATGGATTCGCGGGTATTGCAGACGGCCCAGCGCGCCACGGCCAAGGAGTCGGAGCTGTATGTGCAGGCGCTATTTGCCGGCATCATCAGCGAACTGCCGAACCGGCCCGAAGGCAGTCCCGAGCTGCTGGCCTCGCACATCATGGCCATGTTCCAGGACTGGTATGTCAAGCGCTGGAAGTACCGCGCGGCCGATATCGGCCCGGACCAGTTTGCCGAAAGCGCGGTGCGCCTGATGCGCGGCTATCTGCGCGGCTAGCCGGAGCGGCAGGCCGCGCAGGCTGGGCTGCGCGCTAGTCTAGTTAGTGGCTGGCGTAGCGGGCGGAGTCGGGGTAACGTTCTCGCCGCCGGGCGCCACATAGTCTTCCATGTCGAGCGAGTGGCGCGCAGCGTCGCCCATAAACTCGTCATACAGCCATTCGCCGTCCACCTGCGTCAGTCCGGCCGGCACCGGACGCTCCTGCGCCGGACGGTTCTGCAGGGCCACCCGCATGTAGTCTATCCAGATCGGCAAGGCCACGGTGGCGCCGAACTCCTTGCCGCCCAGCGATTTGGAATCGTCATAACCCATCCACGAAACGGCCACGATGCCGCCGCCATAGCCGGCGAACCAGCCATCGACGGCATCGCTGGAAGTGCCAGTTTTGCCCGCCAGATCGGGGCGGCCCAGTTTGGCGACGGCTGCGCCGGTGCCGCTGCGGGTTACCTGACGCATCATGCTATCGGCCACATAGGCATTGCGCGGATCGATCACGCGGGCATCATCCGGCAGCGTGGTGCGCGGCTTGGCTTCCGAGATGATCTTGCCGTCGCCATCGACGATCCTGGCGATGAAATAGGGTTCAACCGCGTAGCCGCCATTGGCAAACACGGAATAGGCACCTACCATCTGCGCCGGGGTCACCGAGCCCGTCCCCAGAGCCAGCGTCAGATTCTTGGGGTGCTTGGCCAGATCGAAGCCGAATTTGCCCAGATAGTTGTGGGCAAACGGCACGGTAATCGAGCGCAGGATGCGCACCGAAGCGACGTTTTTGGATTCGGCCAGCGCCGTGCGCATGGTGATGGGGCCATCGAACTTGCCGTCATCGTTTTTCGGGCTCCAGGCTTCGTTGCCGGTCTCCGCGCCGGTCAGGTCGAGCGGCGAGTCGTTGATGATAGTCGATGGATTGAAGCCTTTTTCCAGTGCCGCCGAATACACGAATGGCTTGATGGACGAACCGGGCTGGCGCCATGCCTGCGTAACGTGGTTAAACTTCTGCAGGTTGTAATCAAAACCGCCCACCATGGCGTGGTAGCCACCCGTAACGGAATCGATAGAAACAAATGCAGCCGCCACCTGCGGCACCTGCGTAACGATCCAGCCGCTCTTTTCCTGCATGATGCGGATTACTGCGCCCGGGCGCAGACGCACGCTGTCTTTGGCTTTATCGCTCAGGGCGCTGGTGACCAGACGCAGACCTTCGCCGCTGATAGTGATTTCTTCACCCGACGGATTCTGCACCTTGACGGCTTTCGGACTGGCGTCGAGCACCACGGCCGGAATCAGGCGGTCGCTGCTCGGGCGGCGTTGCAGCGCTTCCTCGATAGCGTCGTCGCGCTCTTCTTCATTGGCCGGCAGGTTGATGTAGGCTTCCGGACCGCGGTAGCCATGGCGCTGGTCGTAATTGAGCACGTTGCGGCGCACCGACTCGTAGGCAGCTATCTGGTCAGCCTTGAGGATGGTGGTGTAGACGCTGATGCCGCGGGTGTAGGACTCTTCCTTGAACTGGGCGTACACCACCTGACGGGCCAGTTCGGCCACATATTCGGCATGGGTTTCGAATTCCTGGCCACGGTGGCTGACATGCAGCGTGGTGTGCAGAGCTTTCTGGTACTGCTCTTCGGTGATGTAGTTCAGGTCGCGCATGGAACGCAGCACCACCTGCTGACGCTGTTTGGCGCGTTTCGGATTGGTGGCCGGATTGTGGTGGGCTGGATTCTTGGGCAGGCCCGCCAGCATGGCCATTTCGGCAATATTCAGGTCTTTCAGCGATTTGCCGAAATAGGTCTGGGCGGCGCTGCCGAAGCCGAACGAGCGCTGGCCCAGATAGATCTGGTTCATATACAGTTCCAGAATCTGGTCTTTGCTCAGGGCTGCTTCGATTTTAAAGGCCAGCATGACTTCATTGAGCTTGCGGCCATAGAATTTTTCCCGCGTGAGGAAGAAGTTACGCGCTACCTGCATGGTGATGGTGGAACCACCCTGACGCATGGCGCCGCCCAGATTGGCGCGTGCCGCGCCCAGTGCGCGCACCCAGTCGATGCCGTTATGGTCGTAGAAGCGCTTGTCCTCGATCGCCAGTATCGATTTCTTCATCATCTCCGGCATGTCCTTGATGGGGATGAAATCGCGGTGTTCTTCGCCGAATTCGCCTATCAGGGCGTTATCGGCGGTATAGATGCGCAGCGGGATCTTGGGGCGGTAGTCGGTGACAGCATCGAGCGATGGCAGGTTGGGCGCTACCACCAGCAGCATATAGGCGATCAGCAGTCCGGCGGCGATCAGGCCAGCTATGCCCGCGCCAATCGCAGCGCGGATGGCGTTACGGCGGGTCAGCCACTGGGAAAAATCGATGGAGGAAGTAGTCAAGGCAGGCACTCTCGGAGACATCGGTAGGCGCGATTATAGACTAAAGGGTGTGCGCCATCGGGAATAGGAAAATGGCGATTTTTGCAAATTAGAGGGCCGCAGTCTATGATGGCAGCAAGAATTGACGTAACGTAGCACTATTCGAGCTTAAACGTATCATCGGGGAAGACATGGCGGAACCGCAGCACACTCTCGATTGCGATCTATTGATAGTCGGAGGCGGCATCAATGGGGTTGGCATCGCGCGCGACGCGGCCGGTCGTGGTCTATCGGTGGTGCTGTGCGAAAAAGACGATCTGGCCTCCCATACTTCGTCCGCCTCGTCCAAGCTGATACACGGCGGGCTGCGTTACCTGGAATATTACGAGTTCAATCTGGTGCGCAAGGCGCTGATCGAGCGCGAAGTGCTGCTGCGCGCCGCGCCCCACATCATGTGGCCGCTGCGTTTCGTGATGCCCCATGCGGCAGGCCTGCGACCTAGCTGGATGATACGGGCAGGGCTCAAACTCTATGATCTGCTGGCCAAGCGCGAGCTGCTGCCGGCATCCTCGGCCATCAATCTGCGCTGCCATCCGGCCGGCCAGCCGCTGAAAGCCGAATTCCGTTGCGGTTACATCTATTCCGATGGCTGGGTGGACGATGCCCGGCTGGTGGTGCTTAACGCGATGGATGCGGAAGAGAAGGGCGCCATCATCCTGACCCAGACCCTGTGCAGCCGCCTGCAGCGTCAGGGCACCGGCTGGCAGGCCGACCTGCACAAGCAGGGCTGTGGCGATGTACGGGTGAACGCACGGTTCGTGGTCAATGCCGCCGGTCCGTGGACCGCGCAGGTGCTGCATGCGGCGGTGCCCAAAGAGGGCGGCGGCCATCTGCGCCTGATTAAAGGCAGCCATATCATCGTGCGCCGTATCTTCGAACACGAACATGCCTATATCTTCCAGCACCGGGATGGCCGTATCGTGTTTGCGATTCCGTATGAGCGCGAGTTTACGCTGATCGGCACCACCGACCTTGATTACCACGGCGATGCCGATCAGGTGACGATCAGTCCCGAGGAAATCGATTATCTTTGCAAGCTGGCCAGCGAGTATTTTGTCCGTCCCGTGCAGCCGGCCGATGTGGTGGCTACCTATTCCGGGGTACGTCCGCTGGTGGAGGATGGTGCCGACGCCAAAGCTGTCACGCGTGACTACCGGCTGGAAGTGGATGCCGATGGTGCGCCGCTGCTCAGTGTATTCGGCGGCAAAATCACTACCTACCGCAAGCTGGCCGAAGACGCCGTCGATCAGGTGGCCAAAGCGCTGGGCAATCGCCATGGCGCTTGGACGCACGATGCCTGCCTGCCCGGTGGCGACCTGTTTGGTGCCAGACCGCAGAACCGTTCGGTGCTGGAGTTCGATGGCTGGGTGCGCAGCTTACAGAATCAGTACGCGTGGCTACCGCCTTTGCTGGTGGCCCGCTACGCGCGCGCTTACGGCACCCGCACGCACACTCTGCTGGCGCAAAAGACGGCGCTGGAACAGATGGGCGAGGAAATTCTGCCGGGCCTGTACGCAGTAGAAGTGGAATATCTGCGTCGCTATGAATGGGCCCGCACGGCGCAGGATATTCTGTGGCGCCGCTCCAAACTGGCGCTGCACCTGCCGACGGACGCGGCGCAACGCCTGCAGGACTGGCTGCTGGCCCATCCGGTACAGTGTAAATAGGCGGTAGCGGGTCTGCGCCCGCGCCAAACAGAACGGCGCCTGTCCTTGCGGATCAGGCGCCGTTTTTATTGCGCTGCCGCCAAAGCGGCAGCGCCTGCGGATTTATTTCACGCCATGCATCAGTTTCTGGATCAGCGGTGCGATCAGGAACAGCAGCACGCCGCCCGCCATCAGCGAGTAGAAGCCGAAGGTGTAGCCGCTCAGTGCCGAAGTGACCGACATGCCGGCTTCGCCGCTGACCACGGAGGCGAAGATGCCGGACAGGTTGTTGCCGATACCGGTGGAGAGGAACCAGCCGCCCATGCCCAGACCAACCAGACGGGTAGGTGCCAGCTTGGTGACCATTGACAGGCCGATAGGCGACAGGCACAGCTCACCGATCGATTGCAGCACGTAGACCATGAACAGGGTCCAGAACGGGATCTTGTTATCGATATTGACCAGCATCGACAGCGCATACATCAGCAGACCGAAAGCGGCGCCGTTGAACAGCAGGCCGATACCGAATTTACGCGGGATCGAAGGATTGGCGTTGCGCATGGCTACCCAGATAAACGCGATAATCGGTGCGCAGGTGATGATGGCCAGCGAGTTCACGGTCTGGAACCAGGCTACCGGGAAGGTCCAGTTGAACATCACGCGGTCAACGATCTTATCGGCCAGGAAGGTGAACGAGCTGCCGGCCTGTTCGAAGAACATCCAGAACATGATGTTGAAGAAGAAGATCAGCAGCATGGCGATCACTTTGTCGCGCGCTACCTTGCCGTTGCGGATGCCTTCCACCAGCAGCATCACGGACAGCAGAATGAACAGGCCGGACAGCACGATCTGCAGGTTGTTGGCGCCAGCGGCCAGCAGGAAGTACACCACCGGAATCACGCACAGCGAGCCCAGTACCACGTACACCATGCGTTTAGGATCGGCATTGCTTTCGTCCGGTGCGCCTATGCCTTTGAGCTGGGCGCGGCCGATGAAGAACCACACCAGGCTGACCAGCATGCCGACGCCAGCGGACATGAACACTACTTTATAGGCAGGCATGCCGTGGTTGCCGAAGACGGCCGAAGCCAGCCATTCGGTCAGCACAGGAGCGACCAGCGCGCCCGAGTTGATGCCCATGTAGAAAATGGTGAAGCCGGAATCGCGGCGCGGATCGGTAGTGCCATACAGCTTGCCGACCATGGTCGAGATGTTGGGCTTGAACATGCCGTTGCCGACGATGATGGTGGCCAGACCGAACTTGAACACGGTCTGGTCGGGGAAGGCAATCATGAACAGGCCAGCAGCCATGAAGGAGGCGCCGACCAGAATCGAACGCTGATAGCCCAGCACGCGGTCTGCTACGTAGCCGCCGAACAGCGCAGCAGCATAGACCAGTGCCAGATAGGAGCCGTACACCAGATTGGCGGCAGATTCGCCGGTTGGGTCGCCACTGTAGAACTGGGCCACAACGTAGAGCACCAGGGCCCAGCGTATGCCGTAGAAGGCAAAACGCTCCCAGAACTCGGTCATGAACAGCATCCAGAGCGGGGCGGGGTGGCCCATGATCTGTTTGAACTCGGGAATCTTCGCTTCCGTATTGATGGTGGTCGCACCGCTCATGCGGCTTCTCCTATTTTTTATGATCGAAAAAAGTCTCTCGGACTCCCTTGTGGGGAGACAAATTGGGCGCCATTTTAATCTACAAATCGCAGTCCACGAACAATTTGATGCTCGCTTCTCAAGGTTGTGGCATTTGTGCTATTAAATTAAGCATGGCAGATATACACATTCCGGCTCCCACGGAGCAGCCGTTTGTCGTATATTGAGGGCGCGGTACATAGTGCCGTGCATCGAAATTGAATAAGGATTTACGCATCATGGAACATGACGTTGTCGATACCCTGATTTCGCCGGAAGGACATCTGGAAGTGCTGTCCAAGGCGGAAGTGGCCAAACTGCTCGATACCAGCCAGGGCGGCCTGTATAACACTCTGCGCCGCTGCTCGCTGGCCGTGCTCAACTGCGGCAGCACCATCGACGATGGCAAGGAACTGCTGGAACGCTACGAGTCGTTCGATATCAGCATTCTGCAGCGCGAACGCGGCATCAAGCTCGATATCAAAGGCGCGCCCGGCATCGCTTTTGTGGACGGAAAAATGATCAAGGGCATACACGAGCACCTGTTTGCCGTGCTGCGCGATATCGTGTTTGTCAGCAGCGAGATTAGCGATAACCCTAAATTCGACGTCGAAAGCACGGAAGGCATTACCGACGCCGTCTTCCATATTCTGCGCAATGCCGATGTGCTCAAGCCTATGCTCAACCCCAAGCTGGTGGTGTGCTGGGGCGGCCACTCGATCAACCGCGCCGAATACACCTATTCCAAGGAAGTGGGCTACCAGATGGGCCTGCGCGATCTGGACATCTGCACTGGCTGCGGCCCGGGCGCCATGAAAGGCCCGATGAAGGGCGCGACTATCGGCCACGCCAAGCAGCGTTTTACCACTGGCCGTTATCTGGGCATTACCGAGCCGGGCATCATTGCGGCGGAATCGCCTAATCCCATCGTCAACGAACTGGTGATCATGCCCGATATCGAGAAGCGATTGGAAGCGTTTGTGCGCACAGGCCATGGCATCGTGGTATTCCCCGGCGGCGCCGGTACGGCAGAAGAGATACTGTACATCCTGGGCATCCTGCTGCATCCGGATAATGCAGGGATTCCGTTCCCGCTGATTTTCACAGGTCCGGAAACCTCGCGCGAGTACTTCGTGCAGATTAACCAGTTCATCCACGACACGCTGGGCCCCGAGGCGCAGCAGCGCTACAAGATCATCATCGATGATCCGGAACTGGTGGCGCGCGAAATGCAGAACGGGATCAAGGAAGTGCGCGAATACCGCAAGTCGCGCAGCGATGCCTATTACTTCAACTGGGGGCTGAAAATCGATCACGAGTTCCAGCGTCCGTTTGCGCCTACCCACGAAAATATGCGCAAACTGAGTCTGCACAAGCAGCAGCCGGTGCACTTGCTGGCGGCCAATCTGCGCCGCGCCTTCTCCGGTGTGGTGGCGGGCAATGTGAAGGATGAGGGCATCCGCGCGGTGGAGCAGCACGGCCTGTTCGAAATCCACGGCGACAAGGAAATCATGGGGCCTATGGATGCGCTGCTGGCCTCGTTCGTCGCCCAGCATCGCATGAAACTGGCCGGTAAACACTACACGCCTTGCTACCGTGTGATCCAGTAAGCCTGATCGCGTCGTAGTTCAGCGAAACCCCGCCTGCTGCCAGCCAGCAGGCGGGGTTTATCGCATGGTCTGTACCATTTCCGCCAGCCAGTCGGCAAACACGCGCACGCGCTTGGGGATATTGCGCCGGTGCGGGAACAGGATATGACTGGGCATGGGGGCAGGCCGATAATCGGGCAGCAGCTCGACCAGCGTGCCGGCCTGGATGTCGGCCTGCGCTGCCGATTGCGGCAACTGGGCGATGCCCAGCCCGCCACGGCAGGCCGCGCTGTACGCCAGACTGTTGTTGACGCTGACCTTGTGGCCCATGGCGAGGTAGCGCGTCTGATTGCTGCCCGTATCAAAATATTCGAAGCCCGATGGCTGGCTGGCGGGATTGGGCTGGTAGTTGACCAGCCAGTGCTGCGCCAGATCGTCCAGTGCCGCCGGCCTGCCATAGCGCGCCAGATAGGCGGGGCTGGCCACGTTCAGCAATTCCAGCGCTGGCAGCGGTCGCGCCACCAGCGACTGATCCACTACTGCGCCCACCCGCACGACCAGATCGAAGCCTTCGCCGAGCAGGTCCACGCGGCGGTCGGTGCTGAACAGGTCTACCTGCAGGCGCGGATGGGCGGCCAGAAATCCGGCCAGATGGGCGCTGACCTGCGCCGCCAAGCCTAGCGGCATATCGGCGCGGATGCGGCCTGTCAGCTGGTCGCCCTGGCGGAACAGGGCGCTGATCTCGTCGAGCTCATCCAGCAAACGGTCGCAGCGTTCCAGCAGGTCGCTGCCTTCGCGCGTGATCTGTACGCGCCGTGTGGTCCGTTGCAGCAGGCGCGCGCCAAGCTGCTCTTCCAGCCGCTGGACGGCGTTGGAGATGGTGGCGCGCGGCAGCTGGAGCTGGTCGGCGGTGCGGCTAAAGCTGCCAAGGCGGGCCACCCAGCTAAAAATACGCAGGTCTTCTGTCTGGATTGGTTTCATTTTTTGAATAGTGATGTCGGATTTGCCTAGTTTATCCATTCATTATACGGATTTACACTCTATTCGAGCTGTTCCACTGGGCGAGCAGCAACAAGATAGGAGTCTGATATGAGCAATGCAGCAAGCAGCAATACCCAGGCAAGCCAAGGCCGTCTGGCACTGATCACGGGCGGTAGCCGCGGCCTGGGCCGCTCCGCCGCGATTCATCTGGCCCGCGCCGGCTGGGATGTCGTCATCACCTACAAGGAGCGCGCCGACGCGGCCGAGGCCACGCTGGCCGAAGTACGCGCGCTGGGCCGCAAAGGCGCGGCACTGGCGCTCGACAGTGGCGAGGTGGCTGGCTTTGCCGATTTCCGCAGCCGTTTCGCTGCCGTTCTGGCGAGTGAATTTGGTCGGACGCAGTTTGATGCGCTGGTCAATAATGCTGGTAACGGCGCCGATGTGTCGTTTGCCGACACCACTGAGCAGCAGTTCGACGAGATGATGAACGTGCACCTGAAAGGGGTGTTCTTCCTGACCCAGTCGCTGCTGCCGCTGCTGGCCGATGGTGGCCAGATACTGAACGTCTCCAGCGGGCTGGCACGGTTCTCCTTCCCCGGCAAGGCCGTGTACGCGATCATGAAGGGCGGCGTGGAAGTGCTGACCCGTTATCTGGCCAAGGAACTGGGCGGGCGCGGCATCCGCGTCAACACGCTAGCGCCGGGCGCGATAGCGACCGATTTCGGCGGCGGCGTGGTGCGCGATAACCCGCAGATCAATGCCCATGTGGCGGCGGCCACGGCGCTGGGCCGGGTGGGTGAGGCGGACGATATCGGCGGTGCGGTGGCCAGTCTGCTGGACCAGCGCAGCGGCTGGATCAACGCGCAGCGCATCGAAGCTTCGGGCGGCATGCTGGTATAAGCTGTTCTGCACCGAGGTATAAAAAAGGCCCGCAGTTTGCGGGCCTTATGCTATCGATAGCTGTCAGCAGCTATCCACAGCGCTTACTCTTCGCGGCGCAGGTGCGGGAACAGCAGCACGTCGCGGATGTTAGGCGAATCGGTGATGATCATCATCAGACGGTCGATACCGATACCGCAGCCACCGGCTGGCGGCATGCCGTATTCCAGTGCGCGGATGTAGTCGGCGTCGTAGAACATGGCTTCTTCGTCACCGGCATCCTTGGCGGCTACCTGTGCCAGGAAGCGGGCCGACTGGTCTTCTGCGTCATTGAGCTCGGAGAAGCCGTTGGCGATTTCGCGGCCTACCATGAACAGTTCGAAGCGCTCGGTAATACCCGCTTGCGTATCCGAGGCACGTGCCAGCGGCGACACTTCGGCCGGATAGTCGATGATGAAGGTCGGTTCCCACAGCTGGGCTTCGGCGGTTTCTTCGAACAGGGCCAGTTGCAGCGCACCCAGACCCGAAGTGGCGAACGGCTTGACGCCGAACTTGGCCAGCTCCTTGGTCAGGAATGCCATGTCGGTCAGCTGTTCCGCGGTGTAGCCCGGCGCGTACTTGTTGATAGCTTCGACGATGGTCAGGCGGTGGAATGGCTTGGCCAGATCCAGCTCGCGGCCGCCGTAGGTCAGGGTGGCGGTGCCGTGCGCATCGATGGCGGCCTGACGGATGATTTCTTCCGTGAAGTCCATGATCCACTTGTAGTCGGTATAGGCCGCGTAGAATTCCATCATGGTGAATTCAGGATTGTGACGGATCGACACGCCTTCGTTACGGAAGTTACGGTTGATCTCGAACACGCGGTCGAAGCCGCCCACGACCAGACGTTTCAGGTACAGTTCGGGCGCGATACGCAGGAACATCTGCATGTCCAGCGCATTGTGGTGGGTGATGAATGGTTTGGCCGCAGCGCCACCGGGTATGGTGTGCAGCATCGGCGTTTCCACTTCCATGAAGGCGTTCTTTTCCATGAAACGGCGCATCGACGAGATGGCAGCAGTACGGGCCTTGAAGGTGCGGCGCGTCTCTTCGTTCATGATCAGGTCAACATAGCGCTGGCGGTATTTGGTTTCCTGATCGGCCAGGCCGTGGAATTTGTCCGGCAGCGGACGCAGCGACTTGGTAATCAGGCGCAGCGTGCTGACCTTGATGGTCAGTTCGTCGGTTTTGGTCTTGAACAGGGTGCCGGTGACGCCCAGGATATCGCCCAGATCGTAGTGGTGCAGGGCAGCCATGGCGGCTTCGCCGGTCAGGTCCAGCGTAACGTAGATCTGGATGCGGCCATCGGCGCGCGCGCCCGAGGAATCCTGCAGGGTGGCGAAAGCGGCTTTTTTACCGGCTTCGCGCTTGAGCATCATACGGCCTGCCAGCACCACGTTGACGGGATTGGCTTCCAGCTCTTCACGGGTCTTGTCGCCATACTGGATGTGCAGATCGGCGGCCTTGTGCTCCGGTTTGAAGTCGTTCGGGAAGGCTACGCCCTGTTCGCGGATGGCGGCCAGCTTGGCGCGGCGCTCGGCGATGATCTTGTTTTCGTCTAGCGCTGGGTGTTCGTGATGATCCGTAGTCATGGTCATTTCTTCTGTTGAGTTGAATAGTTAGTTGGACATGGCGGCAGTGCTGGCAAACAGCGATTCGACATCGAGTTCGCTGAAATCGCGCGCCATGGCAATGATGTTATCGAAACCGGCAAACGCTTCCGCCGGCAGGGTGGTGGTCAGCACCACGGCGCGCATGCCGGCGCGGCGCGCTGCTTCCACGCCCAGCGGCGCATCTTCGAACACGATACAGTGCTCGGGCTGGGCGCTGCTGCGTTCTGCCGCCAGCAGGAATACATCGGGGTGCGGCTTGCCGCGTGCCACATCGGCAGCGCCGGCAATGGCGGTAAATTCGGCGCGCAGATCGAGTCCGTCCAGCGTGAAGTCGATATTATCCTTGGGTGCAGCCGTGGCGACAGCCATGCGTACACCGGCTCGCTTGGCACTCGCCATAAACGCTTCCAGCCCGCCGGCCGGCGCCAGATGGGGGGCATACAGTTCGCGGTACAGCGATTCCTTTTCCTGATCGAAGCGGGCGTAGTCGCTGGGGGTCAGCTGGTCGCCCAGATAGGCGGCCAGAATCTCGTGACTGGTGCGTCCCGCGGTGGCGCGGAAGAAGGCATCCGGTTCGGGACTGAGCCCCTGACGCTCCATGAAGGCCAGCCACGACTGCATGTGGTAGGCCATGTTGTCGACCAGGGTGCCATCCATATCGAAGATGAAGGCGCGTGCCGGAGTGCTGTGCATTAGACGCCCTGTTTCAGCGAAGCGGAAATGAATTCGTCCAGATCGCCGTCCAGTACGCCCTTGGTGTTGCCGGTTTCGTAGTTGGTGCGCAGATCCTTGATGCGCGACTGGTCCAGCACATAGGAACGGATCTGGTGGCCCCAGCCCACGTCGGTCTTGGAGTCTTCCAGCTTCTGCTGCTCGCTCATGCGCTTGCGCAGTTCCAGTTCGTACAGTTTAGCCTTCAGCATTTCCATCGCTTCGGCCTTGTTGCGGTGCTGCGAACGGTCATTCTGGCACTGCACCACGATGCCCGTCGGGCCGTGGGTCAGACGCACGGCGGAGTCGGTTTTGTTAATGTGCTGACCACCGGCGCCGGACGCGCGATAGGTGTCGATGCGCAGATCGGCCGGATTGACTTCGATATCGATCGAGTCATCCACTTCCGGATAGACGAACAGCGAGGTGAACGAAGTGTGGCGGCCGTTGGACGAATCGAATGGCGATTTGCGCACCAGACGGTGCACGCCGGTTTCCGTGCGCAGGAAGCCATAGGCGTAGTCGCCTTCGACCTTGATGGTGGCGGTCTTGATGCCGGCTACCTCGCCATCCGACTGTTCCATGACTTCGACCTTGAAGCCTTTGCGTTCGGCATAGCGCAGGTACTGGCGCAGCAGCATCGAGGCCCAGTCCTGCGCTTCGGTACCGCCTGCACCGGCCTGAATGTCGATGAAGCAGTTGTTCGGGTCCATAGGATTGTTGAACATCCGGCGGAATTCCATGCCTTCGATGACTTTGCGGACTTCTTCCGCGTCGACGATCAGCGCTTCCAGCGTGTCGTCATCGCCTTCTTCCTTGGCCATGGCGAACAGATCGCCCATGTCCTGCAGGTCGGTCTTGGCCTTGGTCAGGGTGAAGACCACTGCTTCCAGCGATTTCTTTTCCTTGCCCAGATCCTGAGCTTTCTTCGGCTCGTTCCAGACCGTAGGGTCTTCCAGTTCTTCGTTTACCTGTTCGAGTTTCTCCGACTTCTTATCGAAGTCAAAGATACCTCCGAAGTTCGGCTTCGCGCGTGGTCAGATCGGCGAGCAGGGCGGAGAGGGAGTTGATGCGTTCGGCTTCCATGTTTTCTTCTTTTCTCAGGCTGAAATCAAACCTTAGATTATACCCTAGGCTGGCCATGCTCTTGTAGCTATCTGGCCATGTTTTGCGGGCTGGCGGCAGTCTTTACGGGGTGGTTAAGTGGGAAATGCTGCCATTTATGCCACAAAACAGGTAATATCTCGCCTTCGGGGCCGCATCCGGGGTAGATCATGCTTGTGGCCTGCAGGCTGACTGCGTATGATTCTGCGCAGTGTGTCGTTGTCAAAAACAATTACATTTCTGGAAACCGCTTATCCATGCGTCTAGCGTTGCCTCGCGCCGCTGCCGCCTGCCCTCAACCATGGCAGGCCTGCCGCTTAGCACTGTTGCCTATTTTGCTGGCTGCCAGCCTGACGGCCTGCGTCAGTCTGCCGCGCGATGGCGCGCCGCCGGCTGGCAGCCGCGCTACGCTGGCGGTGCTGGAAACCACCGACCTGCATGCCAATCTGGTGGGCTACGACTACTACAAGCTCAAAGCCGATCCGTCTATCGGTCTGGATCGCACGGCCACACTGATCGCTCGTGCCCGCAGCGAGTTCCCCAATAACGTCCTGCTCGATAACGGCGATGCCATACAGGGTACGGCGCTGGCCGATTATCAGGCGCTGGTGGCGCCGCTGCCCTGTTCCGCTACGCTGGCCATCTACCAAGCCATGAACCAGCTTGGCTACGATGGCGGCGGCATCGGCAATCACGAATTCAATTATGGTCTGGCCTATCTGAATCAGGTCACTGCCAGCCACTTCGACGTGGACGGTGTGGCTGCCGATGCGCCCCGTTGCGGCGGACCGGCATTCCCGCTGGTGCTGGCCAATATCTACAGCGCCCGCACCCACGCGCCGCTGTTTGCGCCTTACCGGATATTGCAGCGCCAGATCAGTGCCACCGGACCGGATGGCAGCAAGGTGAGTGCTCCCCTGCGCATAGGCATTATCGGCTTTACGCCGCCCGCAGTGCTGCAATGGGATCAGCGCGCGCTGCAAGGCAAGGTATACGCCGAAGGCATACGCGAGACCGCGCTGCGTTATGTTCCGCAGATGCGCGCCGAAGGTGCCGATCTGGTGATCGCGCTGGCCCACGGCGGGCTCGATGGCGCACCGTACACGGCGGGGATGGAAGACGCGGGCTACTATCTGGCCCAGGTGCCGGGTGTGGATGTGCTGCTGATGGGGCATGCGCACCAGAGCTTCCCGCAGGCGAATAGTGCGCTGCCTGCTTTTAATTTGCCCGGCGTGGACAAGCTGCGTGGTCGCGTCCATGACGTGCCGGCGGTGATGGCGGGTTTATGGGGCAAGGAGCTGGGCGTGGTAGCGCTGCGCCTGCGCTACGATGGCCAGCACTGGCAGGTCGAGCGCGATGCCACCACGGTGGAAGTGCGCGCTACCCGCCAGCCCGAGCGCAGCTATGTACCCGCCGATGCTGCGCTGGCGCGACTGGTAGGGCCGGAGCATGAGGCCACCATCCGCTATGTCCAGTCGCCAGTCGGGCAGAGCGACTTCCGCATGAGTAGCTACTTTGCCGATGTAGGCGATAGTTCGGCCATACAGGTCGTGAATCAGGCCCAGACGGCCTACGTGAAACGCTACATCGAAACCAGCCAGCCTGCATGGGCCGGACTGCCGGTGCTGTCGATGGCGTCGCCGTTCAAGACGGGGGCCGCTGGCGCGGCAGACTACACCGACGTGCTGGCCGGCGGGCTGGCTCTCAACAACGTGGCTGACCTGTATCTGTATCCGAATACACTGCAGGTGGTGAAGGTGAATGGCGCCGAGCTGAAAGCATGGCTGGAGAAATCGGCCGAGCGCTTCAATCGCATCGATCCGGCCAGCAGCAGTGCGCAGGAGCTGGTCAATCCGGCTGTGCCGGGCTTTAACTTCGACATGCTGACGGATGCTGATGTCAGCTATCAGATCGATGTGAGCAAGCCAGCTGGCCAGCGCATCGCTGCCTTGACCTATCGCGGCCTGCCTGTCACGGCGGCGCAGCAGTTTCTGCTGGCGACCAATAACTACCGCGCCAGCGGCGGCGGGGCTTTCCCTGCACTCGATGGCAGCCGCACGGTGCTGGCCTCGCCCGATGCCAGCCGCGATGTGCTGATCAGCTATATTCGCGAACGGCGCCAGCTGAACCGGGTGCGCGACGGTGCGCGCCGCAGCTGGCGCTTCGCTCCTTTGAAAACCCGTGGCCCCGTGGTATTCCACTCGGCGCCACAGTTGCAGGAGCTGGCCGAGGAGGCCGGCCTGCGCGGGATTAGCCAGCTCAAGGCCGACGATGGCGGCGGCAAGGGACTGGCACTGTATGCGATAGATCTGTCACTATGAGTAAGCAATGCACTAAACCGCTGCGCGCCCTGCTGGCGGCGCTGTTATCGGGTCTGGTATGGAGTCTGATGATGGACAGCGCCCATGCTGGTCCGGTAGATCAGGCGCGCCTGTATTTGCGCGGCAGTGCCGAGGTGGCGGTGAATCTGCCCAAAGCGTTCAGCCTGTTCAGCGCCGCTGCCAAGGCGGGCGATACGCAGGCGGCCTATTATCTGGGCATGATGTATCGTAACGGCATGGGCGTGGCGGCCGATGCCCGAGCTGCAGCCCGCTGGCTGACTGTTGCGGCCCATCACCAGATGCCGGCGGCGATGTTCGCGCTGGCCAATCTTTACCTGAGCGGCGAGGGCGTCAAGCGCGATGAACTGGTGGCGCGGCGCTGGATAGAAAAGGCCGCGGATCTGGAATACCCGGATGCCGTCATGGCCATGGCGATAGGCCTGCGCGACGGTTCCATGGGTTTCGAGCGCAACGAAGCGCTGTATGAAACCCAGATGCGCTTTGCCCAGCGGGCACTGGAGCGCCGTACTTCGGGCATGTAGTGCCCGCTTGATGGTCCCGTTCGGGTACGCATCTTTCCTTACATCGTACTTACATTGCGGCCTTTGCCAGCAGGCGTTTTTGCTTGCTGCGATGCCGCACATGTATCTGTTGCCCGCGCCAGATAAGCCACCTACAATGCGTCATCGATGGGGCGTGGTCTAGCCGTATTTCCAGCGTAGTTTTAGCGTAATCGACACTATAAAAACGTTGTAAAACAGGAGATGACAGATGACTTTCAAGTTGAAGATGCTCGTTGCAGGAATTGCTCTCGGTTTTTCGGCTGGCGCCATGGCGGCAGACCCCATCAAGATCGGCGTAGCCGGTCCGTTCACGGGCGGTTCCGCGCCCATGGGCGTATCCATGCGTGACGGCGTCAAACTCGCTGTCGCAGAAATCAATGCCAAAGGCGGCGTGCTGGGCCGCCAGATCCAGCTGATCGAACGCGATGACGAAGCCAAGAACGAACGCGGCGTGCAGATCGCGCAGGAGCTGATCAACAAGGAGCGTGTCGTCGCTACCGTCGGCTACATCAACACCGGTGTGGCGCTGGCTTCGCAGCGTTTTTATCAGGATGCCAAAATTCCTGTGATGAACAATGTGGCCACCGGCTCCATCATCACCAAGCAGTTTGCCGACCAGCCGGAGAACTACATCTTCCGTAACTCGGCCAATGACAGCATCCAGTCGCATATGATCGTGCAGGAAGCGGTCGACAACCGTAAATTCAAGAAGGTGGCAATTCTGGCCGACTCTACCAACTACGGCCAGCTAGGCCGGGAAGATCTGGAGAAGGCGCTCGACAAGAAAGGCATGAAAGCCGTCGCCATCGAGAAGTACAATCTGAAAGACGTCGATATGACGGCGCAGCTGCTGAAGGCCAAACAGGCCGGCGCCGAAGTGGTGCTGACCTACGGTATCGGCCCCGAGCTGGCGCAGATCGCCAACGGCATGGAGAAGCTGGGCTGGAAAGTGCCGCTGATCGGCAGCTGGACGCTGTCGATGGCCAACTTTATCGACAACGCGGGCAAGAACGGCAACGGTACCCGCATGCCGCAGACCTTTATTCAGGACCCGAATACGCCCAAGCGCAAGGCCTTCATCGACGCTTACGTAAAAGCCTATCACCCGCCGGGCGACCGTATGCCTTCGCCGGTGTCGGCTGCCCAGGGTTACGATTCGATCTATCTGCTGGCAGCGGCCATCAAGCAGGCTGGTTCCACCGACGGCCCGAAAGTCAAAGCCGCGCTGGAAAGCCTGAACGAGAAGATCGACGGCGTGGTCACCACCTACAGCAAACCGTATAGCAAGGATAACCACGAAGCCATCACGGCCGACATCACCGTGTTCGGGGAAGTCAAGGACGGCAAGGTCGTGGCGGCAGGTAAGTAAGCCCTGCGATTCTGGTGCTGGCCAGTCTTGATGCGTCAAGTCTGGCCTTTTTCTTATCGATCGACTATCGGTGGTGATTATGGAAATACTGCTGCAACTGGCGTTCAGTGGCATTGCGCTCGGCATGATCTATGCCGTCATCGCATTCGGCTACCAGCTAACCTTTGCCACATCGGGCACACTTAATTTCGGTCAGGGCGAATCGCTGATGCTGGGCGCGCTGGTCGGCCTCAGTCTGGTGGGGAATATCCACGGCGGCCCCTACATGAGCTATCTGCTGATGATCCCGCTGGTGATCGTGTTCGGCGGCCTGCAGGGCATGTTCGTGGAATGGATAGGCGTACGGCCCGCCATCAAGATCAAATCGGAATTCGGCTGGATCATGTCCACCATTGCGCTGGCCATCATCTTCAAGAATGTGGCCGAGAATATCTGGGGCAAGGATGACCTGACTTTCCCCATGCCGCTCAGTTCCGCACCGATAGAAATCCTCGGCGCCAACGTGCAGCCCATGCAGATCGCCGTGATCGTGGGCGCGCTGGCCATCATGGCTGCGGTCGAACTGTTCAACCGCAAATCCATCTACGGCAAAGCGGTGGTGGCAACGGCCAACGACCGCGACGCCGCCGGCCTGATGGGCATTAACACGGGCATGGTGATTACCTTCTCGTATGCGCTGTCCTCGGCCACGGCCGCTTTTGCCGGCGTGCTGGTGGCGCCATTGACGCTGACCGGCGCCACCATGGGCGCCTCGCTGGGGCTGAAGGCGTTTGCCGTGGCGATTATCGGCGGCCTGACTTCGGGCGTAGGTGCGATAGTCGGTGGCCTGATACTGGGCATCGCCGAGACCATGACCGGCTACTACATCTCGACCGGCTACAAGGAAGTGCCGGGCTTGCTGCTGCTGTTGCTGGTGCTGGCGGTAAAACCGTCCGGCCTGTTCGGCAAAGCCGCCATCAAAAAAGTCTGAGGTATCCATGAACAAGAAGCTACTTGCAGCAAGTGTCCTCGGGCTGGCGGTACTGGCACTGTATCCGGTGCTGATTCCTAATCCCTACTATATCCATCTATTCGAGACTATTCTGATCTACGCGATACTCTTGTTCGGTCTCGATATCGTGGTCGGCTATACGGGGCAGGTGTCGCTGGGCCATGCTGGCCTGTTCGGCATCGGTTCGTATGCCACCGGTGTGCTGGTGTTCAAGCTGGGCGCGCCGTTCTGGGTGGCGCTGCCGGCCAGTATAGCCAGTGCGGCCGTGTTCGGGGCGATTCTCGCCTTGCCTGCCTTGCGTGTAACGGGGCCGTATCTGGCCATGGTGACGCTGGCCTTCGGTACCATCATCCAGATCCTGATCAACGAGATGACCTTCCTGACCGAAGGACCGATGGGCATCAAGATCGCCAAACCGGTGATACTGGGCCAGAAGCTGAGCGAAGTTGGCTACTACTATATGGTGGCCGTGCTGATGGTGCTGGCGCTGGTAGTGGTGCACCGCGTGCTCAAATCGAATCTGGGCCGTGCGTTCGAGGCGCTGCGCGATAGTCCGATTGCGTCCGACTGTATGGGCGTTTCGGTGTACCGCTACAAGGTGTATGCCTTCATCATCAGCGCCGGCTTTGCCGGTCTGGCAGGCAGCCTGTATGCCTATTCGGAAGAGTACATCTCGCCCAATACCTATAACTTCGAACTGACCATCCTGTTCCTGCTGGCGGTGATCATGGGCGGGCGCAAAACCCGTTCCGGTGCACTGATAGGCGCGCTGATCGTGGTGATGCTGCCTAGCTTGCTGGCCGATATAGAACTGTTCCGCCAGATTGCGGTCGCCGCCGCCGTACTCGGTGTGATCGGCTCGGCTCTGATGCTGGCGAAGAAGCGCAGCACGGTGCGCGGCGTTCTGGTACCGCTGGTCGCCACCATCGGCATGGCAGCGACCTCGTTCAAGCTGGAGAACATAGTCGACTGGCGCCTGACCATCTTCGGTCTGATGACGCTGTTCGTGGTGTACTACCTGCAGGACGGTATCGTGGGCTTCCTGCAGAACCTGATGGGACGCGGCGCCCAGCATGCGCAGAGTGTCGCTGCCAGCGGCGTGGCACCGTTCGACCGCGCTCAGGGCGGCAAGGCTGGCAGTACGCTGCTGCAGGTCGATCAGATCCTGATGCAGTTCGGCGGTCTGAAAGCACTGAATCAGGTCAACCTGAACGTGATCCAGGGTTCGGTGCACGGTCTGATCGGGCCTAACGGTTCCGGCAAGAGCACCATGATGAATGTGCTGACGGGGATCTACAAGCCCACCAACGGTAAGGTCAGCTTTGCCGGTGCCGTGATATCGGGCCGCACGCCATCCGAGATTGCGTTGGGCGGAGTGGCGCGCACTTTCCAGAACGTGCAGCTATTTGGCGAGATGACGGCCACCGAAAACGTGCTGGTGGGCCTGCACAACACCTTCAAGTCGAATGTGCTCGATGTGATGCTGCAGACGCCGCGCTACAAGGCAGAGGAAAAGGCTGCGCGCGAACGGGCTGCCAGCATACTCGAATTTGTCGGCCTGTCGGCCATGGCCAATGAGGAAGCGCGCAATCTGCCGTATGGTAAGCAGCGGCTGCTGGAAATAGGCCGTGCGCTGGGCCTGAGTCCCCGTTTGCTGCTGCTCGATGAACCGGCTGCCGGTCTGACCGCGCCCGACATCAAGGAGCTGATGGCGATCATCCGCAAGATCCGCGACCACGGCATCACCATCATCCTGATCGAGCACCACATGGACGTGGTGATGGCGCTGTCCGATACAGTGACGGTGCTGGACTTCGGCCAGAAGATTGCGGAGGGCGTGCCTAACGCGGTACAGAATGATCCCAAGGTGATCGAGGCCTACCTCGGCGGCAGCGGCGAAGAACATGGCGGTACCGCCAAAGCGCCTGCAGCGCACTGAATAGACAGATAAGGATAGCCCATGCTTTCAATTTCCAATCTACAGGCCGCATACGGCAAGGTCGAAGTCCTGCACGGTATTTCGCTGGAAGTCCCCAAAGGCAAGCTGGTAACGCTGATCGGCTCGAATGGTGCCGGCAAGACCACCACCATGCGCGCCATTTCCGGCATGCTCAAGCCTAAGGGCGGCAAGGTGACGCTGGACGGCAAGGATATTACCGGCGTTGATTCGCACCGGATCGCCCGCGCCGGGCTGGCCCATTCGCCGGAAGGCCGGCGCGTGTTCGCCTCGATGACGGTGCTGGACAATCTGCTGCTGGGTGCCTTCCCCCGCTTTACCCGGGCCCGCCCCAAAGGCGATATTAAGCACGATCTGGACAAGGCGCTGGAACTGTTCCCGCGCCTGAAGGAGCGCCAGACCCAGCTGGCTGGTACGCTGTCCGGTGGCGAACAGCAGATGCTGGCCATGGCGCGTGCCGTGATGCTTAATCCCGAAGTGATTCTGCTCGATGAACCTTCCATGGGACTGGCGCCGATACTGGTGGAAGAAGTGTTCCGCATCATCCAGCGCCTCAAGTCGGAAGGCGTGACCATGCTGCTGGTGGAGCAGTTTGCCGCTGCTGCACTAAACGTTGCCGATTATGGCTATGTACTGGAGAATGGCAGTATTTCCGTCCACGGCCCGGCGGAGAGCCTGAAAACAGATCCCAAGGTGATTGCGGCCTACCTGGGAGGAGGACACTAGCTATATGAGTTTGCAATCGGTACGTGATTTTTTCGTCGCCCGCGACATGCAGATGCCCATCATCGAACTGGACGTGAGTACTGCCACCGTGGCGCTGGCAGCCGAAGCGCATGGCGTGGAGCCGGGCAGGATAGCCAAAACGCTGGCCTTCCGGCTGGGGGAGGGGAAAATCATACTGCTGGTGGCCAGCGGTGTGGCACGTATCGATAACCGCAAATTCAAGGATGCTTTCGGCAAGGGCAAGATGCTGGCGCCGGACGAAGTGGCCGATATCACCGGTCATCCGGTGGGCGGCGTCTGCCCGTTCGGGCTGGCGCAGGACATTCCCGTCTATCTCGACCAGTCGCTCAACAACTACGACGAAGTGCTGCCAGCGGCGGGTTCCATCAATAGTGCCATCCGCATTACGCCTGCCCTGATTGCCAGCGTAACCGCAGGCCAGTGGGTGGACGTATGCTGAAGTTCACCCGGCTGGCTGGCGCCATTGCGGCTACTGCCCGCTCTGCCGCCAGCACGGCAGCGACTCTGGGGCTGCTGGGCGGCGCACTGAGCTGTGCGCAGGCGGCAGTGGAGCGTATCGAAATCCGTGAACGCGTGCCGTTCGCCGCCGGAGCCAGTTTCGCCGAGGCGGGCGCCTATGAAAAAATCCGCGGCGTGGCCTATTTCGCGCTGGATCCGCGTGAGCGCGCCAATGCCAGCATAGTCGATCTGGTACGCGCGCCGCGCGATGAAAATGGCCGCGTGCTGTTTTCCAGCGAATTTGTGCTGCTGCGTCCCGTGCACGGCAAGCCTACAACGCTGATATACGACGTCAATAACCGTGGCGGCATAGCCATGCTGGGCCAAATCAATGGCCGCAGTCCGGCCAATAACGATCCCACCACGCTGGCAGATGCGGGCGATGGTTTCCTGATGCGTCACGGCTTCAGTCTGCTGTTTTCGGCATGGACGTGGGATGTGGCGCCGGGTGCACCTGCTGCGCGTCCGCTAATCTTTACTCCGCCCGTGCTGAAAGGCCTGCGGGGCAGGGTGAATAATGAATTTACCGTCAATGCCGTGAGCGATATCGCCACCTATGCGGGCATGCGCGGCCTGACCTACGAGCCGGCCACCAGCAACGACCCTCATGCCCAGCTCACTAAGCGCCTGCGGCCGGAAGAGCCGCGCCGGCCCATCCCGCGCAGCAGCTGGCAGTTCGTCGAACCCGCGCAGGCGGGCGGGCCCGGTCGCATACGGCTGGAAGGCGGTTTCCAGCCCGGCGTGATCTACGAGCTGACTTATGTAGCGCGTGACCCCTATGTGGCCGGTGCCGGTATGGCGGGCATACGCGACCTGCTGTCGTATCTGCGCGATCATCCGCTGGAGGGTGGGCCGGTTCCCAAGAATATCCTGATGTTCGGCATCAGCCAGTCGGGCCGCCTGATCGGACGGATGCTGCATGACGGCCTGAATGTGGACGAAGCGGGCAAGCTGGTATTCGACGGCGCTTATCTGCATGTACCCGGTGCCGGTGGCTCCGCTGGCTTCAACAGCCGTTTTGTCCAGCCCACGCGCCATCCGTCCATGCTGGAAGAGCACGACTATCCGGCCGATGCCTTCCCGTTCACGGCAGCGCCTACGCGCGACCCTGTGACCGGCAAAACGGCCTCCACTTTGGACAATGCGCGCGACCGGCAGGGACGTCTGCCCAAGCTGTTCATCGCCAATACTTCGACCGAGTTCTGGAACCGTGGCGCTTCGCTGATCGCCACCACGCCCGACGGTGTGCAGGATGTCGCACCACCGGAGAATGTGCGCCTGCATGGCCTGATGGGAGCGCAGCACTATGTGGGCCGCTCGCGCACCCGCGCGCCGTTCACTGCCTGCGTTTCCACCGCCGACCATTACACCACCATGCGTGCACTGGTGCTGGCGCTGGATGAATGGACCAGTCAGGACAAGGCGCCGCCTGCCAGTGCCTATCCCGGCCTGAACGACCATACGCTGACCAGTGTGGCCGATTATCGCGCCGTGTTCCCGAAAGGCGTGGGCATCAGTCCGCCCGGGCAGAACCTGCGCGAGCCCAGGCTGAATTTCGGCTGGCGCTACCAGCGCTTCGGCATTGCCGATACCGTGCCGCCCAAACAGGGCGCCGAATACGAAACGCTGGTGCCGCTGCCTGACGGTGATGGCAACGACATGGGCGGTGTGCGGCTGGTGGAGCTGCAGGCGCCACTGGGCACCCACACGGGCTGGAATCTGCGCGCCGCGGAAACCGGCTTTGGCTGGGCTACATCGCGTTTCGACGGCAGCTTTGTGCCGTTCGCCCGTACCGAGGCGGAGCGGCTGGCAGCCGGTGATCCGCGCCCCAGTCTGGCCGAGCGCTATGCTAGCCGCGAGGATTTTGCCGCCGCCGTGCGTGCCGCCGCCGAAAACCTGATCCGTGCGCGCCTGCTGCTGCCGGAAGATCTGGAACGTACCATGGCCAGCAATCTTGGCCTGTATGACCGCATTCTGCAGCGTGATCCGGCCGATCAGGCTTGTAACTATCTGTTTGCCCAGCCATGACTAGAACACTACTGATCAAAAATGCGCGGGTGCTGGTGACGATGGACGCGCAGCGCCGCGAACTGGCCGATGGCGCCGTGTTTATCCGCGACCACGTGATCGAGCAGGTGGGCTACAGCGCCGAACTGCCGCAGACGGCCGATGAAGTCATCGACGCCAGTCATCACGTCGTGCTGCCTGGCCTGATCAACACGCACCATCATATGTACCAGAGCCTGACGCGGGCCATTCCGGCTGCGCAGAATGGCGAACTGTTTAACTGGCTGACCAATCTCTATCCCGTCTGGGCCGGACTGACGCCGGAAATGGTGCGCGTGTCCACCCAGACGGCCATGGCCGAGCTGATACTGTCGGGCTGCACCACCAGCAGCGACCATCTCTACATTTACCCGAACGGTAGCAGGCTCGATGACAGTATCGAAGCGGCCAGCGAGATCGGCATGCGTTTCCATGCGGCGCGCGGGGCCATGAGCGTGGGGCAGTCGCAGGGTGGTTTGCCGCCCGATCGTGTGGTGGAGAACGAAGCGGCGATACTCAAGGATACCCAGCGCCTGATCGAGCGCTACCACGATGCTGAGCGCTATGCCATGCAGCGGGTGGTGGTGGCACCGTGCTCGCCATTCTCCGTTTCGCGCGATCTGATGAAGGAAGCGGCTACGCTGGCGCGTAGCTACGGTGTGTCGCTGCACACTCATCTGGCCGAGAACGCCAATGATATTGCCTACAGCCGCGAGAAATTCAATATGACCCCGGCCGAATACGCCGAGGATTGCGGCTGGGTAGGGCACGACGTGTGGCACGCCCACTGTGTGCAGCTAGACGACGACGGTATCTATCTGTTTGCCCGTACCGGAACAGGTATCGCTCATTGCCCATGTTCGAATATGCGCCTTGCATCGGGCATTGCGCCTATCCGCAAGATGCTGGACCGTGGCGTGCCAGTGGGGCTAGGGGTGGATGGCAGCGCGTCCAATGATGCGGGCCATATGCTGGGCGAGACGCGTCAGGCCATGCTGCTGCAGCGGGTCGGTTTCGGCCCGGATGCCATGACGGCGCGGCAGGCGCTGGAACTGGCCACACTGGGTGGTGCGCGGGTGCTCAATCGTGACGATATCGGTGCGCTCAAGCCGGGCATGGCGGCTGATCTGGCGCTGTTCCGGCTCGATGGTATCGCCACGGCAGGCGCACTGCATGATCCGGTGGCGGCGCTGGTGTTCTGCACCCCGCCCGCAGTTGACTACAGCATCATCCACGGCCGCGTGGTGGTGCGCGGCGGGCAGCTGGCCACGCTGGATCTGCCGGCACTGATAGAACGGCATAACGGACTGGCCCTGCAACTGGCGCAGGCGGCCCGCAATGCTTAATGTACGCTGGTTGCGACGGCTTTCTGCTGCTGCACGAGAATAAACGGGCTGACTACGCAAGCCCATAGCTCGGCGTTGGTCTCCAGCCAGCGCTGCGCCTGTTCGTCATTGACCTTGGCCAGCAGTCCGGCTTCCATCCAGCGGGTGATATTGGCCTTGTCGTCATGCGAAATGCGCACGGCCACATCGACCAGATCGAGCGTATCGGCTATCCACACCACGTTACCCTGCGCAAAATGCTTGAGCAGCTCGGTCCATGGCAGGCGCGCCGTCTCGCGGTTGACCTTGTTGCGCAGTTCGATATCTTTTTCAGGTTTGGTTTGCATGGCTAGTTGCGTGATTCACAGTTGCTCGACGTTCGGGACAGGACTACCCCGCCATGTTAACCGATAGCTGGCTCCTTTGCGAACATTGCCCACCAGCGCAGGGCGGAAACAGGCCAGATTGGTGCCGCCTGCCTGACGCACGCTAGGATAGATCAGGCCTAGCGCACCGCCGTCGAGCAGCCGCTCGGCCAGCGTCTGCGAAGCGATATAGCTGTCCGCTTGCAAGCAGTCCCGATACTGTTCCTGACCACGCAGATCGTGGAAGCTGGCGGTAAAGTCGGCCAGCATGGCCTGATACTGCACGCTGTCGTCGTAGCGATTGATTTCGGCGTATTCCACGGCCTTATGGAAGCTCACTTCGGCCAGTGCCGTGTTCACATCGAAGGCGCAATACCAGGCGCCCCGTTCACCCGTGTTGAAACGGCTGCCTTCGGGGCGGGCATAGGTATAGGCCGCATTGATGATGCGGAAGTGCGGCACGCCGAACACCAGTTCATCGGTGGTAATGCCGGGTGCGCCGCCATGCTGGGCGCGCAGGCGGGCGTTGGTGGCATTATCGAGTTCGAACAGGTCGTGCAGTTCCTGTTCCGTTTCGGCCAGCGGCGACAGCACCGAATCCTCGGTATCGGCAAAGCGCGAGGGCAACAGACGGCAGGTATCGAACTGGCGTAGCGGCGTGATTGGCGGCATCAGCTTGAGCGGCACTTACAGCCCTCCGCGCCGCGCGTCCAGCAGTTGCCGGACAATCTGCATGGCGGGCAGGCCGCCAGCGAGCAGATAGGCCAGCGGCGTGCGGCCGCCGAACAGCAGATTGGTGTTCGCCAGGCCGATCCACTCGTCGGCCAGCTGGTCGCCATACAGAATGTGCAAAGCCTTGTAGATGCCGAGCAGGTAGGAAATGCGCGTGATGCAATCAACTTCCAGCGTGCGTTCCGGCTTCTTTTTCCACTCGTAGTAGGCGCTGTTGGAAATGCCGCCTAGCAGTTCGCGGGCGTCCTCGTCACGCAGTCGCCAGGCTGCCACCAGCTTGAAAAAGCCTTTCAGGGCCGCTTTGCTCAGGCGCTCCCGTTCGGCCTTGGCATGCAGGTCGACCAGTATGGTGGGTTCGAAGCGGCTGCGTGGGTAGGCGTAAGTCAGGTGCATATATCCTCCGTCTTTGGATTAGTTATACTCCTTTTCCGGAGGATGTTCAAGTGTAGACCTGTCAAGCTGGCTCGGCGTGTTCCACCAGCAATTGCACTTTTGTTACGCCGTTGTACTCGTTGGCATCCAGCCGGAACGCCACTTTGGCCCGTTCGCCCAGCGCATCCGTGTGGCCGAACCAGATGGCATCGTAGCGCGCGCCGTTCTTTTCCAGCAGCAGCTTGAGGTGGCGCTCCTTGAGGATGCGCTGGCTGACCACGCGGAAATCGTCGCAGAAAACAGGCGGCGCAAAGCCCTGTCCCCACACCTGCCCATCCATCAGGCTGATGAAATCGGTGCTGAAGAAGGCATCTTCCAGCGGACCATCCGTCTCGATCACCCGTTCCAGCTGCTGGCTGCTGAGCCAGGCACGGCCCACTTCCTCGAAGGCGGCAGCAAAGGCCTCGAAGGCATCGGCGCGCAGCGTCAGCCCCGCCGCCATGGCGTGGCCGCCGAACTTGTCGATCAGCGTGGGGGCTTTCTTCGATACCAGATCGAGCGCATCGCGCAGATGGAAGCCCGGAATGGAGCGGCCTGAACCTTTGATCCAGCCGTCGCCGCCCGGTGCAAACGTGATGGTGGGGCGGAAGAACTTTTCTTTCAAACGCGAGGCAACAATGCCGATCACGCCCTGATGCCATGCCGGATCGAACACGCAGATGGTGCTGCTATTGGCCGGTTCGAAGCTGTCGAGGTGGAGCAGGGCGGCATCCTGCATCTCGGCTTCGATCTCGCGCCGCTTGAGGTTGATGTCGTTGAGCTGTTGGGCCAGTTCCCACGCCCGTGTTTCGTCATCGGTAATCAGACATGCGATGCCGAGCGACATATCTTCCAGCCGGCCAGCCGCATTCAGGCGCGGACCGAGCGCAAAGCCCAGATCGAAGGGATTGGCATTGCGCGGATTGCGGCCCGCTACGCGGAACAGGGCGGCAACGCCCGCGTGCATGCGGCCTGCGCGCATGCGCTTGAGGCCTTGCGCTACCAGTATGCGGTTGTTGCTGTCGAGCCGCACCACGTCGGCCACCGTGCCCAGTGCCACCAGATCGAGCAGATGGTCGAGCTTGGGCTGGGTCTGGGCGTCGAAAATGCCGCGCCGGCGCAGCTCGGCGCGCAGGGCTAGCAGCACATAAAACACCACACCGACGCCGGCAATGTGCTTGCTGGGGAAGCCGCAGCCGGGCTGGTTGGGATTGACGATCACTTGAGCGGCCGGCAGTTCATCGCCGGGCAGGTGGTGGTCGGTGACGACTACGGCGATGCCGCGCCGGTTGGCTTCGGCCACCCCGCTGATGCTGGCAATGCCGTTATCGACGGTGATGATGATATCGGGCTGCTTTTCCCGCGCCGTCAGTTCGACGATTTCCGGCGTCAGACCGTAGCCGTACTCGAAACGGTTGGGCACGATGAAATCGATGCTGGCGCCCATGCTGCGCAATCCGCGCAGCGCCACGGCACAGGCGGTGGCGCCGTCGCAGTCATAGTCGGCCACGATCACCATGCGTGCTTGGCGTGCGATGGCGTCGGCCAGAAAAACCGCTGCAGCATCGATATGCAGCAGGGCGCCGGGCGGTGTCATGGCGCTTAGTTCGCTGGAAAGTTCCTGCGGATCGCTCAGGCCGCGCGCTGCGTACAAGCGCGCCAGTACCGGATGGATGCCACCCTGACGCAGCATTTCGGCAGCACGTAGCGGACAGGGGCGGGTGAAGATCCGGGTCATTTCAGCCTTGCGTGATTAAGTTGTCGAGATTGCATTTGCGCCAGAAAGCGTGTAGTCCCATGCGCGTGCAATCGACTTGCAGGGTGCGTTCGCGGTCATTGAGCAGCAGAGTAAGCTGGTTGAGCTGGCCGCTACGCAAAGCGAGCAGCAGGGGCGCCAGCCATTCCTGCTCGATTGCGTGCATGCGCTCCAGCCAGAGCGACCATTCGCCCGCCTGCGCGGGGCCGATCAGACCGGGCAGCAGCAGCGGACGGGGGGCGGCCAGCAATTGCTGTACATCGGGCTGACGCCATGCGCTGTCGGCCAGCGCCTGCATCCAGTCAGGGCCGCCCGCTATGGCGAGCGGCGCCCGTGCTGCATGAGCCGCTTCGGCGCCGCCCCAGATCCAGCAGGCATTAATGAGCGCCGCGCCGCGCGCTTCGCGCGCCTGATTGACGGGATGTTCATGCCATGCCATCTGGATTTCATTCTGCAGGCGGCGGCAGCTGCGCGCATGTTCGCCTTCGGGCATCCAGTCCGCCACATTCTGGGTTACCGCCGCATCGGGCGTGGCCGTGTCAAGGCTGGCCCAGCCGTCGGCGCGCCAGAACCATAGCTGGGGCGTGGCATACAGCAGGCTGCCGCCATGCTGTTCGAAGCTGGGGCGGGCGCTGTCATACAGTGCGCGCGATTCTGCTTCGCTCAGGTTCAGGTGGCGCTGGTCTGCCAGCAGCAGGTGGGTACGCGCCAGCTGTAAATGGCAGGGCTGGACCATGAACCAGTAACCCTGCTGTGCTGCAGCGCCCAGCGCGTAGGCCTGCATCGCCCGCGCTGCCAGCGCAATGCCGGCACCAGGCTGACTGGTCTGCTGCGCTAGCCAGATTTCATGCGGCAGCGCCCGGCTCTCGCTATCAACAATACGGGTCTGCAAACGTTTGTGGCGTGACAACAACGTGGCGAATGCTGGGGTTTCAAGCACGCGGATCAGGTCGCCAGCAAGCTCAGTAGGTGGCAAAGCAAAAGGAAGTACAACGGTCATCGGGTTCATGTCGCCATTGTAGGCTATCGCGCAATCAGGTGGAATATTGCTTGACGGAACAATTATTTATAACGGAGAATCTTTCCTTAAGAAAAAATCATTTCACTGCAATAAATTTTGCTATAATCTCGTCAATACAAATGTTTTAAAGGCAAGTCTCTGATCCAGACATCTGCCTGATGTAAGTCAAGCCGGCCACTGCTGACCCAGCCCCGTCATCAGTCTTTTCGGCAAGTTCAATAAATCCAAGAACAACTTTTAAAGACTAAAAAAATGATGAATACCACTTTCAGCGGCTTTGCAGTAGAGGTTCTGGCATGAGTATCCAGCTTGTTAAAACCAGCATTAACGTTTTTGAAGACACTCAAAATACGTTTGAAATACGCGACCTGCTCAAGAAGGCGGGTTTCAATAGCACCTCCGATCTGACCATTACGTCGATTACCGTGACGCTGCCAGATGGCAGCAAGTCGACTGTGAACACCGGCTTGTTCGGCATGGTCGATAAAGATACCGTCTATGTCCGTCCCGGCGAATGGGCCAAGGACTGGTTCGGTAAATTCACCACGCTCGATCTGGTGGTTGAAGACAAGGTCGGCGGCACCGCCGTCAATCTGGGTCTGACCGTGAACGTCGATCCGGTCAATGACGCGCCATTCGGCGCCAATAAAGTGTTCGATCTGCCTAACGGTGCTGCGGTGGTGCTGGCACGTGCGGATTTCGGCTTTGTTGATCCGGTTGAACATGACGGCTTCAATTCGGTCATCATCAGCTCGCTGCCTAGCGCCGGCAAACTGTTGCTGAACGGCGTAGAAGTCACCGCCAACACGGAAATCACCGTGGCCGATATTGATGCTGGCCATCTGAGCTACGTTCCAAGCCAGACGCAGGCAGGCAGTTTCGACGTCGGCTTCCACGTGCGCGACACGGGCGGTATGGTAGGCCCGGGCGCTGCCGATACCAGCGTAGCCGAGAACCACCTGACTTTTAATGTGCCTAAAGCACATCTGGGCGATTTCGTCTGGGAAGATACCAACGGCAATGGCGTACAGGATAGCGGCGAAGCCGGTCTGGCCAATGTCGTGGTGCAGCTCAAGGATGGTAGCGGCAACGTGGTCGCTTCCACCACCACTGACGCCAGCGGCAAATACCACTTTGATGTCAATCCGGGTACGTACTCGGTCACTGTGCAGGCGCCGGACGGCTATGCTGCAAGCACCAAGGGCGCCGGTGCCGATGCCGGTCTCGATAGCGACATCGATGCACAAGGCAATACCGGCAGCATCACGCTGACTCCGGGCCAGACCAACAACCAGGCTGATGCCGGTCTGGTGCGCCCCGTTTCGCTGGGCAGCACGGTCTGGTACGACACCAACCGCGACGGCATCCAGAACAATGGCGAGGCGGGTGTCGCCGGCGTGAAAGTCACGCTGCTGGATGCGAATGGCCAGCCTACCGGCGCCACCGCGACTACCGACGCCAACGGCCATTATCAGTTCAATGGCCTGAAACCGGGCAGCTACAGCGTTCAGTTCGATAAGACCTCGCTGCCCGTTGATTACTACTTCACCACGCAGGGTCAGGGCGGCGATGCCGCCAAGGATTCCGACGCCGACGCCAGCACTGGCCAGACGGCTCAGGTTACGCTGAATTCGGGCGATACCGCCCAGCATCTGGATGCAGGCATCGTGGTGCGTCAGGCTAGCGTGGGTGACCGCGTATGGGTGGACAGCAACGGCAATGGCCAGCAGGATGCGGGCGAACAGGGCATCGATGGCGCGCTGGTCAGCCTGAAAGATGCAGCAGGCAAGGTCATCAGCACCGTGACCACCCATGACGGCGGCCAGTACAGCTTCACCGTGGATCCGGGCACTTATTCGGTTTCCGTTTCGGCACCGGATGGTTACGTGGCGACTAGCGGCAACCCCGGCGCTGCCGGTAGCACCGTCAGCCTGCAAGCTGGCGCAGTCAACAACGACGTCGATTTCGGCTACTACCGTCCTGCTTCGCTGGGCGACAAAGTGTGGATCGATGCTAACCGTGACGGCGTGCAGGATGCTGGCGAAGCGGGCGTAGCGGGCGTCAAAGTGGTGCTGCTCGATGCCAGCGGCAAGCCTACCGGCGCTGTGGCTACGACCGATGCCAACGGCAACTACAGCTTCAATGATCTGAAGCCGGGCACCTACAGCGTACAGTTCGACAAAGCTACGCTGCCGGCCAATTACGTCTTTACCACTGCTGCTCAGGGCGGCAATGGCGCGGCCGATTCCGACGCCGACGTCAACACCGGTGCGACCGCGCAGGTAACGCTGGCCTCGGGCGACCACAATACCGACCTCGATGCAGGTCTGGTTGTGGTGCAAGGCAAGCTGGGCGACCGTGTTTGGGAAGACAGCAACGGCAATGGCGTGCAGGATGCGGGCGAGCAGGGCATTGATGGCGCAGTCGTTACGCTGAAAGCTGCCGACGGCCACGTGGTCAGCTCTGTCACTACCCATGATGGCGGCCAGTACAGCTTCACGGTGGATCCGGGTACCTACTCGGTATCGGTTGCCGCTCCAGCTGGCTATGTATTTACCGGTGCTGCCAAAGGCGGCAATGGCGCGCTTGATAGCGATGTGGGCGCCGACGGCAACAGTGGCAATGTAAGCATCGTTTCCGGCCAAAACAATGTCGACCTCGACGCTGGCGTATACCGTCCTGCCAGCCTGAGCGAAGTGGTGTGGATCGACACCAACCGCGATGGCCGCCTGAATAACGGCGAAGTTGGCGCTGCCGGCGTGAAAGTCACGCTGCTCGACGCCAGCGGCAATCCGGTGCCGGGCGCCGTCGCGACCACCGATGCGAATGGCCACTACCAGTTTGATGGTCTGGCGCCGGGCAGCTACAGCGTGCAGTTCGATAAATCCACTCTGCCAGCCGGCTACAACTTCACCAGCGCAGCGCAGGGCGGCCCGGCGGGCGCAGGCTCCGATGCTGATACCAGCACCGGCAAGACCGCGCAGGTAACCCTGGCTTCGGGCGATAACCTGACCGTGCGTGCCGGTCTGGTAGTCCAGCAGGCAACGCTGGGTGACCGCGTGTGGGAAGATAGCAACGGCAACGGCGTGCAGGATGCCGGTGAACAGGGCCTGAATGGCGTCACCGTCGACCTGAAAGACAGTCTGGGCAATACCGTCGCCAGCACCGTCACCCATGATGGCGGCCAGTACAGCTTCACGGTTGATCCGGGTACCTATAGCATTGCCGTCAAAGCACCAGCCGGTTTTGGCGTCACGGCGCAGGCGCAGGGCAGCAACGCCGCTGCCGACAGCGATATCGATGCCAGTGGCAACAGTGGCAGCATCACGCTGACGGCCGGCCAGAACAACGCCACGGTCGATGCCGGCCTGGTGAAATTCGCCGAACTGGGCGATACGGTCTGGAACGATACCAACCGCAATGGCGTGCAGGATGCCGGCGAAACCGGCCGCGCCGACGTGAAAGTGTCGCTGCTGGACGCCAGCGGTGCAGTGGTCGCCACCACCACCACCGACAATGGCGGCCACTACCTGTTCAACAACCTGAAACCCGGTGTCTACAGCGTACAGTTCGACAAGGCATCGCTGGGCGACGGTTATCAGTTCACCAGCGCCCACACGGGCAGCAATGGCGCGATGGATTCCGATGCTGACAGCAGCACCGGCCTGACCCAGCAGGTCACGCTGAGCTCGGGCTCGGTCAACCATGATCTGGACGCCGGCGTTTCCGTGGTTCAGGCCAGCATGACCAGCCGCGTATGGGAAGACAAGAACGGCAATGGCGTGCAGGATGCGGGCGAAGCCGGCATCGTAGGCGTCAAGGTTGAACTCAAGGATGAGAGCGGCAAAGTTGTCGCCACCACCAGTACCGGCGCGGACGGCAAGTACAGCTTCACGGTTGATCCGGGCAAGTACTCGATCTCGGTGACGGCACCGGCAGGCAGCACGGCCACCACGCTGCATAGTGGCAGCGATGCAAGCGTCGACAGCGACGTTGGCAGCAATGGCCAGAGCGACCAGTTCACGCTGGTATCCGGCAACAACGATGCGCACATCGATGCTGGCTACTACAAGGCCGCCTCGCTGGGCAACCGCGTCTGGCTCGACAGTAACAAGAACGGTCTGCAAGATAGCGGCGAAGTCGGCGTTTCGGGCGTAAAAGTACTGCTGCTCGACGCTAACGGCAGCCCGACTGGCGCAGTCGCCGTCACCGATGGCAACGGTAACTACAGCTTCAGCAATCTGAAGCCGGGCACCTACAGCGTGCAGTTCGATACCAGCACGCTGCCCGCCAACTACGTGCTGACCACGGCACATGCCGGCAGCAATGGCGCGCTCGATTCCGACGCTAGCGCCGGCAGCGGCCTGAGCCAGCAAGTCACCCTGAACTCGGGCGACAACTATCAGGATCTGGATGCCGGCATCGTTGCACTGCCAGCACGCATCGGCGATCGCGTCTGGCTCGATAGCAACGGCAATGGCGTGCAGGATAGCGGCGAGCAGGGCGTTGATGGCGTGGTGGTGACGCTGAAAGATACTGCCGGCAATTCGCTGGGCACGGTCACCACCCATGACGGCGGCCAGTACAGCTTCACCGTCGATCCGGGCACCTACACGGTGTCGGTTGCTCCTCCGGCAGGCTATGCCTTCACGGCAGCAGGCAAAGGCGGCAATCGCGCCCTCGATAGCGATGTCAATAGCAGCGGCAACGCCACTGTCTCGGTGGGCGCTGGCGAAAGCAATTATGACATCGACGCCGGCATCTATCGCCCCGCTTCGCTGAGCGAAGTTGTGTGGATCGATACCAACCGCGACGGCCGCCTGAACAACGGCGAAGTGGGCGCAGCAGGCATCAAGGTTACCCTGCTGGATGCAAGCGGCAATCCTGTGCCGGGCGCATCGGCAGTGACGGATGCCAGCGGCCATTACCAGTTCAATGGTCTGGCACCGGGCGTGTACAGCGTGCAGTTCGACAAGAGCACGCTGCCAGCGGGCTACAACTTCACCTCGGCTACGCAGGGCGCGCCAGGTAGCGGTGGTTCCGACGCCGATACCGGCAGCGGCAAAACCGGCCAGGTAACCCTGAGCTCGGGCGACAACCTGACTGTACGTGCCGGTCTGACGGTGCAGCAGGGCACGCTGGGCGATCGCGTCTGGGAAGACAGCAATGGCAATGGCGTGCAGGATAGCGGCGAAGCCGGTATCGACGGCGTCAAGGTTGACCTCAAGGACAGCCTGGGCAATACCGTGGCATCGACCGTGAGCCATGATGGCGGCCAGTACAGCTTCACCGTTGATCCGGGCACGTATTCGATCGCAGTAACTGCGCCTAGCGGTTACGGCATCACTGCCAAGAATCAGGGCAGCAGCACTGCGGCCGATAGCGACATCGACGCCAGCGGCAAGAGCGGCAGCGTCACGCTGACGGCGGGGCAATCCAACACCACCGTGGATGCAGGCCTGTACAAGTTTGCCGAACTGGGCGACGTGGTGTGGAATGACACCAACCGTAACGGCGTGCAGGACGCCGGCGAAACCGGTCGTGCTGGCGTGAAGGTCACTCTGCTGGACGCTAGCGGTAAAGCCGTAGCCAGCACCACTACCGATGTTGACGGCCACTACCTGTTCAACAACCTGAAACCGGGCACCTATAGCGTTCAGTTCGACAAGACCACGCTGGGCACCGGCTACGCCTTCACCTCGGCACATACCGGCAGCGACGGCAGCGTCGATTCCGATGCCGATGTCAGCACTGGCGCCACCCAGCAGGTAACGCTGGCGTCCGGCAGCTCCAACCACAATCTGGACGCTGGTGTCGTTGCACTGCAGGCCACCATCGGTGACCGCGTGTGGGAAGACAAGAATGGTAACGGTGTGCAGGATGCCGGCGAAGCAGGTCTGGTCGGCGTCAAGGTCGATCTGAAAGATGACAAAGGCAATATCGTCAAGACCACCACCACTGGCACCGACGGCAAATACAGCTTCACCGTGGATGCCGGTAAATACGCCATCTCGGTGACGGCGCCTACCGGCATGACCGCGACCACCCAGCACACGGGCAGCAACGATGCGGCGGACAGCGACATCAACGCCAGTGGCCAGAGCGACGTGGTCACCGTCACGCCGGGCCAGAGCAACCTCAACGTCGATGCCGGCTTCTACAAAGGCGCGACGCTGGGCGACCGCGTCTGGCTCGATACCAACCGCAATGGCCTGCAGGATACGGGCGAAGTGGGTGTGGCCGGGGTGAAAGTGATTCTGCTGGATCAGGCCGGTAATCCTACCGGTGCGACCGCCACCACCGACGCCAACGGCAATTACAGCTTCACCAACCTGAAGCCGGGTACTTACAGCGTGCAGTTCGACAAGACCTCGCTGCCGACCAACTACATCTTCACCAATGCCGATCAGGGCACGAGCGATGCCAAGGATTCGGATGCCAACGTTAGCACCGGTAAAACGGCTCAGGTCACGCTGACTTCGGGTCAGGTGTACAGCGATCTGGACGCCGGTGTGATGGCGATTCAGGCAAAACTGGGCGATACCGTGTGGGAAGACAAGAACGGTAACGGCGTGCAGGACAGCGGCGAAGCAGGGCTGTGTGGCGTGACCGTACAACTGAAGGATGCCACCGGCAAAGTTGTAGCCACCACTACGACCGACTCGGCTGGCCATTACACCTTCACCGCCGATCCGGGCAGCTACACGGTATCGGTAACGGCACCAGGCGGCTACAGCTTCACCACCAAGGATGCCGGCACCGATGACACCAAAGACAGCGATTTCAGCAGCGCCGGTGTCAGCAATGTCGTCAAACTGGCTGCAGCGGAAGTCAATAACACGGTGGATGCCGGTCTGTACAAAGCGGCCGCCATCGGCGACCGCGTCTGGTACGACAGCAACAAGAACGGCGTGCAGGATTGCGACGAATGCGGCGTCGCCGGCGTTAAAGTCATTCTGCTCGATGCCGACGGCAAGCAGGTTGGCAATGCCGTGACCACGGATTGCGATGGCAACTATATGTTCAGCAATCTGAAGCCGGGCGTGTACACCGTGCAGTTCGACAAGACTACGCTGCCGGAAGGCATGACCTTCACCAAGGCCAATCAGGGTACCAGCGACAGCGCTGACTCGGATGTGGATGCCAATGGCCTGTCGCACAGCGTGACCCTGGTTTCCGGCCAGACCGACAAGTCGGTCGATGCAGGTGTCGTGGCAGCTGCCACCATCGGCGACAAGGTGTGGATAGACAAGAACGGCAACGGCCTGCAGGATGACGGCAGCGACAGCGGCAAGGCTGGCGTGACGGTAGAATTGCGCAATGCTGCCGGTAACGTGGTCAAGACCACCACCACCGATGCTAACGGCAACTACAAGTTCTCGGTCGAAGCAGGCACCTACTCGGTCAGCGTGAAAGCGCCTACCGGCTACACCCTGACCACGGCAGGCGCTGGTACCGACCGTACTATCGACAGCGACGCAGATGCCAGCGGCAATCTGGGTACCGTGACGGTAACGGCAGGCCAGAACGTGACCAGCCTCGACGCCGGCCTGTATCAGAAGTCCAGCATCGGCGATAAAGTCTGGTACGACACCAACGGTGACGGCATCAAGCAGTCGACCGAACTGGGCGCGGCCAATGTAACGGTCTCGCTGCTGAACGAAAAAGGCGTGGTGGTTGCCACCGACGTGACCGACTCCAGCGGCGCCTATCTGTTCACCGATCTGGGCCCTGGCAAATACTCGGTCAAGTTCAACGCGCCTAGCGGTTACATGTTCACCAAGCAGGATCAGGGCAGCAACGATGCCGTTGACTCCGACGCTGGCGCCAATGGTGTGACCTCGCAGTTCAGCCTGAACTCGGGTAGCAATGATCTGACCCGCGAAGCCGGTCTGATCAAGTCGGGCAGCATCGGTAATCTGGTATGGGAAGACAGCAACTACAACGGCGTGCAGGATGCCGGTGAAGCCGGTGTTGACGGCGTGACGGTCAAACTGTACGACAGCAATAACGTACTGAAAGCCACCACCGTCACCCACGACGGCGGCCAGTATCAGTTCACCGGTCTGGCAGCAGGCTCGTATCAGGTGGAAGTGACCAACAAGACGGGCTACTACTTCACCAAAACGGGCGCAGGTACCACCAGCACCAATTCGGACATTACCACGGTCAACGGCAGCACTGGCCGCACCGACATGATTACGCTGGCCGCTGGTCAGGATGTCAGCTACAAGGACGCCGGCGTGTACCGTAAAGCCAGCATCGGCGACAAGGTGTGGCGCGATGCCAACCACAACGGCGTGCAGGACTCCGGTGAAGAAGGTATCGGCGGCATCAGTGTTTCGCTGTTCGATTCCACCACCAATAAACAGGTGGGCTCGACCATCAAGACCGATGCTAGTGGTAACTACAAGTTCGCCGACCTGAATCCCGGCACCTACTATCTGGTGTTCGACAAGACCAATGTGACGGTGACCTTTGCTTCCGATCATGGTACCTACAACATGAGTAACTGGAAGTGGGGCGTGAAGAATGTGGGCAGCAACGATGCCATCGATTCCGACGTGGTCGGCGACGGTAAGGACTTCGCTAACGTGACCCATACCGACACCATCACGCTGACCTCGGGCAAGAACGACATGAGCTGGGATGCCACCATCACACCGATCGCGATCGATCTGAACGGCGACGGTATCCACACCATCGCCCGCGAAGCGATGACCGGCAGCTTCGATCTGCTGGGCACGGGTAAAGCCATTCAGACTGGCTGGCTGTCGGGCAGCGATGGTTTCCTCGCGGTCGACCTGAATGGCAACGGCAGCATCGATGACATCAGCGAACTGTTCGGTGGTGCCGCAAAAGGCGCCGGCTTCGCCAAACTGGCTGACTACGACACCAACCACGATGGTGTGGTCGATGCCAAGGACGTCCAGTTCAGCAGCCTGCGCATCTGGCAGGACGCCAACAGCAACGGCAAGACCGATGCAGGTGAACTGATGACGCTGGAACAGGCCGGTGTGGTCAGCCTGAAGGTCAGCTATGTGGAACTGCCGTTCGTCGATGCTAATAACAACGTCCACCTCGAGCGTAGCAGCGTGGTCATGAGCAACGGCAAAACTGCCGACATGACGGACGTCTACTTCAATGTGGCCCGCGAAGATGCGCAAGCGGCAGGCATTACCGCGCCGACGATCGCTGATCTGGTAAGTGGTGAAAATGTGACAACGTTAGTTGGCCAAAGCCAAATTCCTGCACATATTTGAAATTTCTTGATACAATATCCTAAAGACAACTAAGATTACATTATGAAAACTACCTTCAACAAAGCAATGCAAGCCGCTGTCGCCGCAGCCGCCCTGACTTTCGCCACCGCCAGCTATGCCTCGCCTGAGGTCTACAACAGCGACTTCAGTGCCGGTGCCAACCTCAATCAGTCGATCAATGCGACTGGCGCAGCCTTCTTCGGTCAGGACCGCGAGTGGAACGGTGATTTCAGCATCGATGTACAGGTATTCCAGATGGTCAACGCCGGTAAGCCTAGCCAGCAATATGTGGCTTACTGCATCGAGCCTGCTATTAATTTCAATGGTGGCGACTACACCGCGACCTATAATTCGCAGCCAAGCACGGCAGTGCGTAAATTGTTCGAGTCGTCCTATGCCAGCACTCAGGGTAATTCGACCAATCAGTTTGCTTTCCAGCTGGCACTTTGGGAACTGGCAAATGACGACGCCAACCTGGCCACCGGCGCACAGAAATACGTGATCAACGCTGGTAGCCCTGCAGAGTTTCAGGCAGCACAAACTATGCTCAGCAACGCTCTGGCTTACAACCTGACCACCGACCACTACAGCTATGTAACGTTCTCGAACGCTGGCTCGCAGACTCTGCTGGGTGTGAGCGCAGTACCGGAAGCCGATACCTGGGCCATGATGGCAGTAGGTCTGGGCCTGGTAGGTCTGGTAGGCCGCCGCAAGCAAAAGAACGAAAAATTCGCTTAATCTCTTAGGGATTCAAGCATAGCCGCGCCCCCGCAGGTCTCCTGCGCGGCGCGGTTTTTTATGGTTCTTAATTAAGCGGTTACCCGCACATGGGCCAATGTGTGGCACACTTCGGGCTCGTCTATGCAAACCTTCACCGGAGCCCATGAGTCTTATGCAGAATTTGCCCTTCGAATGGCTGGTCGGCCTGCGCTATACGCGCGCTGGCAAGCGCAGCGGGCGCAATAGTTTTATCTCGTTTATTTCCCTGATTTCCATGGCCGGCATCGGTCTGGGCGTGGCCGCCCTGATCGTGGTGCTGTCCGTGATGAACGGTTTCCAGAAGGAAGTTACCGACCGCATGCTGTCGGTGCTGGCCCACGTGGAAGTGTTCGATGCGCGCGGCGCCATGCCGGACTGGCACGCCGCAGCGGCCGAAGCGCGCCGCAATCCCGCCGTGATCGGCGCGGCGCCGTTTGCCGAAACGCAGGGCATGCTGGTACGCGACGATGTGCTGCGTCCGGCCATCATCCGTGGCGTGCTGCCGGAGCAGGAGCCCAACGTTTCCGATGTGGCCAAACAGACCCGCCGCGGCAGTTTCAATGCCTTGCAGCCGGGCAGCTATAACATCGTGCTCGGTATCGAACTGGCGCGTGCTCTGCGCGTGAATCTGGGCGAGAAGATTACGCTGGCACTGGCGCAAGGCCAGCCTACGCCGGCGGGCATATTGCCGCGCGTGCGCACGTTCACCGTGGTGGGCATCTTCGAAGCGGGACATAATGAATTCGATTCCGCGCTGGCCTTCGTCCATCTGACTGATGCCGAAAAGCTGCTGCGTCTCGATGCGCCCGCCGGTTTGCGCTTGCGCCTGGCCGATATGCATAAGGCGCCGCAAATCGCGCAGGAACTCAAGAACAGCATGTCGGGCGACCTGATCATGCGTGACTGGTCCAAGCTCAACGCCAACTGGTTTGCGGCAGTACAGACGGAAAAGCGCATGATGTTCATCATCCTGACGCTGATCATTGCGGTGGCGGCCTTCAATCTGGTATCGACGCTGGTGATGACGGTAACCGACAAGCAGGCCGATATCGCCATCCTGCGCACGCTCGGTGCCACGCCGCGTTCCATCATGAAAATCTTCATGGTGCAGGGTGCACTGGTGGGCATACTGGGTACTTTTATCGGGGTGGCGCTGGGCGTGCTGGTGGCCCTGAATATCGACGTGATCGTGCCATTTATCGAGCATTTACTGGGAGTGCAGTTCTTGTCCAAGGATATTTATTACATCAGTACGGTGCCGTCTGACCTGCGCTGGCCAGACGTATTCAAGATCGGGGGTGTTGCCGTCGTGCTGGCATTTGTGGCCACGCTGTACCCGAGCTGGTGGGCCGCCCGCGTGAAACCTGCGGAGGCACTGCGCTATGAGTAATCAGGAACCGCTAGTGCTTTCCTGCCGCAATCTGGGCAAGACTTTTACTCAGGGCAGCTACTCGGTACAGGTACTGAATGGCATAGATCTCGATGTGCGGCGCGGCGAGCGGGTCGCTATCGTCGGCGCCTCCGGCTCCGGCAAATCGACGCTGCTGCATCTGCTGGGCGGGCTCGATACGCCGACGCGCGGTAGCGTGACGCTGCAGGGCAAGGATTTTGCCAGCCTGAGCGAGAGCGTGCGCGGTGATCTGCGCAATGCTGCGCTGGGCTTTGTCTACCAGTTCCATCATCTGCTGCCTGAATTCAGCGCGCTCGACAATGTAGCCATGCCGCTGATGATACGCCGCATGAAACGGGCCGAGGCTGCCAGTGCCGCGCAGGCTATCCTGGCCCGCGTCAATCTGGCCAAGCGCGTCACCCACGTTCCGGGCGAGCTGTCTGGCGGCGAGCGTCAGCGCGTGGCGCTGGCGCGTGCACTGGTGACCCAGCCGGCCTGCGTGCTGGCCGACGAACCGACCGGCAATCTTGATCAGGCTACGGCACAGCAGATTTTCGATCTGATGCTGGAACTGTCGCGTACGCTGGGCACGGCCTTCGTCATCGTCACCCACGATCTGGAACTGGCGCGTCGCTGTGACCGCGTGCTGCGCCTGACCGATAACGGCCTGCAGCCTTACCAGGACTAGCGTATGTGGATCGATACCCACTGCCATCTGGATGCGCACGAATTTGCCGGAGATGGCGTGGGGCAGGCTGTGCTGGCGCAGCAGCAGGGCGTGGGAATGATCGTCATTCCGGCCGTCGAGGCGGCCAATTTTTCCACCGTGGCGGCACTGGCGGGCAGTGCTGCTAATGCCAGCTACGCGCTGGGCATCCATCCGATCTATGTCCCCCATGCGAGCGAAGACGATCTGCTGACGCTGCGCACACAGGTGGCGGCAGCCATACGCGACCGGCGCTTCGTGGCACTGGGCGAGATCGGGCTGGACTTCTTCATTCCCATGCTGAACCAAGCGCCCATGCGCGAGAAGCAGATTCACTTCCTGCGCGAACAGCTCAAAATTGCCCGCGAATACGAACTGCCGGTATTACTACATGTGCGTCGTTCGCAGGATGTGGTGCTTAAGCATGTGCGCCAGATTCGTCCGGCAGGCGGCATTGCCCATGCCTTCAACGGCAGCATGCAGCAGGCGCTAGCCTATATAGACGCCGGTTTCAAGCTCGGTTTCGGCGGTGCCATGACTTATACGCGCGCCTTGCAGATACGGCGGCTGGCGGTCGAGTTGCCGCTATCGTCCATCGTGCTGGAAACGGATGCGCCCGATATCTCACCAAGCTGGATACATCCGGGCCGTAATAGCCCGGATCAGCTAGCACGCATAGGCGCCGAACTGGCGCAACTGCGCGGTATTCCCGTGCTCGAAGTGGCACAGGCTACCACTGCCAATGCGCGCGCAGTTCTGCCACGGCTGCCTGTTTGATGCAGTTCAAGCTAGCTGCAGCTGCCGCCGCACCTTAGCGTTCCGTTCGCCGCGTACGCGCATAATGAGCAAACCCGATCAGTATTCCCGATATTGAAGTTTTTGCTGGAACGAGGCTTAGCGCAGATCTGCTGCCATGCGATGGGGCTTTAGCGGGACTGGCCAGATGCGTTGGAAGCGGCAGGTACTCGCATAGCGTGGCCGGAGGCGATGATGCGGTTGGCCAGTCTGAGCTTTGTCGGCGGCGCGGTCTGGCTTCAGCAGCAGGCCAGTTTGCCCGCGTGGCGCGAGTTGGCACAGGCCATCGCCGTGCTAGCCGGCATCGCGCTATTGCTGCGCTGCTGTCCCTCGAGGATGGGCCTGCACAGGGTGGTGCGCCATCTGCTGCTGCTGTGCTGCGCTGTAGTGGCTGGCTTCTTCTGGGCGGCGATGCAGGCGCAGATGGCTCTGGCGCTAGCCTTGCAGCGGCAGGACGAAGGGCGCGATCTGCATGTAAGCGGCCTCATCGACAGCCTGCCGTACCGGACGGAGCAGGGCGTGCGGTTCAACTTCCGTATCGAACGCGTGTTATCCGGCACGGTCAATAGTGTGCCCCAGCATATTTCACTGGGCTGGTATCACGGCCTGTACGGCGTAAGTTCGCTGGTGCCCGATCTGAAGGCGGGCCAGCGCTGGGAGTTCACCGTGCGGCTGCAGCGCCCGCACGGCAATGCCAATCCCTATGGCTACGATTACGAGGTCTGGCTGCTGGAGCAGGGCCTGCGTGCCACCGGCTATGTGCGCAAGCCCGAGACGGCGCGCCTGCTCGATGCTTTCGTCCCCTGCGGGGTCTGTCTGGTCGAAGCGCTGCGCGGCGTCTTGCGCAGCCGTATAGAGCAGGCACTGGCAGGCCAGCGCTATGGCGCAGTGATGGTGGCCCTGGTGGTGGGCGATCAGCACGGCATCCGCCAGCCGGACTGGCTGATCTATACACGTAGCGGTATCAGCCACCTGATTTCCATCTCGGGTTTGCACGTGACGATGATCGCGGGGCTGTTTGCCATGCTGGCAGGGCAGTTATGGAGACGCTCCTTCTTCACGGCGGCGCAACTTCCCCTGCTGTTGCCGGCGCAAAAGGTAGCCGCGCTGGCCGGTGCGGTGGCAGCTTGTGCCTACGTGCTGCTGGCGGGATTCGGTGTTCCGGCCCAGCGTACGCTGTACATGCTGCTGGTAGTGGCGCTTGCGCTCTGGAACGGACGAATAGCCGCTCTGAGCCATGTTCTGGCCTGCGCCTTGCTGCTGGTGGTGGCGCTGGACCCGTGGGCCGTACTATGGCCGGGATTCTGGCTGTCCTTCGGTGCAGTGGCTGTGCTGGTCTATGCGGGCGGTGGCCGCGCAGCTACCCGGGACGCACTGCCTGTCTCGACTACCGGCCTTGTCGAGCATGTGCCGGGCGGACGGAAAGTACCGACGTTGACGCAACGCTGGCGTGTAATACTGCATGAAGCGAGCCACGCACAGTATGCGGTAACGCTGGGACTGGTGCCGCTGACCATGCTGCTGTTTGCCCAGTTCTCGCTGCTTAGTCCGCTAGCCAATGCGGTGGCCATCCCGCTGGTGAGTCTGATTATCACGCCGCTGGCTCTGTTAGGCAGCGTCGTGCCGGAGCCCGCCTGTACATGGCTGCTGCAACTGGCACACGGATTATTCGCGCTACTGGCTTGCATACTTGAATGGCTGGTGGGGTTCCCGCTAGCGGTATGGCGTGCGCCTATGCCGCCATTTACCCTGTTCGTCTGGGCGCTGATAGGAACGCTGTGGCTGCTGGCGCCGCGCGGCTGGTCGTTACGCTGGCTGGGTCTGGCAAGCTGGATTCCCTTGCTGATCGTGCAGCCAACAGCGCCGGTGGCGGGTGCCATGCGGGTCATCGCGTTCGATGTGGGGCAGGGCATGGCGGTGCTGGTGGAGACGGCGAATCACCGGTTACTCTACGATGCAGGCCCTGCCTATGGGGCGGATGCCAATGCCGGTAGTCGAACCATCCTGCCGTATCTGCAGGGGCGAGGCATTACGGCGCTGGATCGCCTCATCGTTAGCCATAGCGATACCGATCATGCCGGCGGCGCGCTGGCCTTGCTCACGGCGCTGCCAGAGACGGCGCTCTGGTCGTCTCTAGCTGCTGGACACTCCGTACGGCGCGCGGCACGGCATACGCAAGCCTGTAGCGCGGGCCAGCAGTGGGACTGGGATGGCGTGCACTTTGAGATGCTGCATCCGCTCGTCGCTGCCGGCGTACCGTGGGGAATCAGGGCAAATACGGTGAGCTGCGTGCTCAGAATTAGCAGTCCGGCGGGCAGCTTGTTACTGGCAGGAGATATCGAAGCAGGGCAGGAGCGCGCTCTGGTGCAGCGTTATGGCAAGCAGCTGCGTAGCAGTGTCTTGCTGGTGCCGCATCATGGCAGTAACACTTCATCGACTGCGGAATTTCTGCAGGCCGTGCAGCCGCGCCACGCGCTGTTCCAGCTAGGCTACCGCAATCGCTACCACCATCCCCATCCGGCGGTCTGGTCGCGCTATGCGGCACAGGATATCGCGCGCTGGCGCACGGATGAAACTGGTGCTATCGAACTGAATTTCGACGCAACCTTGCAAATCACTGCATACCGGCAGCACCATGCACGCTACTGGTATGGCCAATAAATTAGAGCATTTTGCCCAAGTTCTGGTGCCGTACTGCCATTACAATCGTCCAATAACAACGATAGGGAGACTGCTTGTGAGCAAGCCCAAGCTGCATTTTGCACACGCCAATAGCTATCCGGCGGGTGTGTATCGACAATTTTTTGCCGAGCTGGAAAAGGATTTCGCTATACAGGCGCTGGACATGCATGGTCACAGCACCCATTACCCCGTCAGCGACGGCTGGCCGAAACTGGTGGATGAGTACATAGCGGAACTCGAGGCGCGCTATGCCGAGCCGGTGATACTGGTGGGCCACTCGCTAGGCGGCATGCTCAGCCTGATGGTGGCGCGGGCGAGGCCCGATCTCGTGCGTTGCGTGGTGATGCTGGACGCGCCGGTCGTGGCCGGCTGGCGTGCGCTGTTCTGGCGCCTGATCAAACTCAGCGGCAATGCGTTCCGCGTGCCGCCTGCCAAGAATTCCATCCGCCGCCGCAACGTCTGGCCAGATGCCGCATCAGCCTATCAGCACTTTGTCAGCAAGGACATCTTTGCCGCCTGGGCGCCCGGCGTGCTGCACGATTACATCAGCAGCGGCCTCAAGCCCCATCCGGAAGGCGTGCAGTTGCGCTTTACCCGCGAGGTGGAAACCAGCATCTATGCCAGTCTGCCGCACCACCTGTCGCGTCTGGTGAAACGTCCGTTTCCCACGCCAATAGGGTTTATTGGCGGCACGGATTCGTGGGAAACCAGCCAGTCCGGCCATGCCCACACACAGGCGCTGGTGGGCCGGCATTTCCGCATCATCTCCGGCGGACACCTGTTTCCCATGGAGTCGCCTGAACTGGCGGCACAGGAAACGCGGGCAATGATAGTCAATTTGCTAGAGGAAACGGGGAAAAATCTGCCTCAGAGCAGGGCTTTCGCGTAGAATCTCGGGCATTCGGCGCTCCGGCGCCGCCCTTGAACTTAAGGATAGCCTTGCGATGACGATTAAAAGCGATAAATGGATACGCCGGATGGCGGAGCAGCACGGGATGATCGAGCCTTTCTTCCCCGATCAGGTACGTCAGGAAGAGGGCCGCAAAGTCATTTCCTACGGTACTTCGTCGTATGGCTACGATATCCGCTGCGCCGATGAATTCAAGGTGTTCACCAACATCAACAGCACCATCGTCGACCCTAAGAATTTCGATTCGAATTCCTTTGTGGACGTGAAAAGCGATGTCTGCATCATTCCGCCGAACTCGTTCGCGCTGGCCCGCACCATGGAGTACTTCCGCATTCCGCGCGGCGTGCTGACTGTGTGTCTGGGTAAATCGACCTACGCCCGCTGCGGCATCATCGTCAACGTAACCCCGTTCGAGCCCGAGTGGGAAGGCTATGTGACGCTGGAGTTCTCCAACACCACGCCGCTGCCAGCCAAGATCTACGCCGGTGAAGGCTGCGCGCAGGTGCTGTTCTTCGAGAGCGACGAAATCTGCGAAGTGTCCTACAAAGACCGCAATGGCAAGTATCAGGGCCAGCATGGCGTGACGCTGCCCAAGGCCTGATTCCGGCTTTACCCATCTTTACATCCCGCAGGCTATGTCCTGCACAAATGTGGCCGTTAACTAGATTAATGGTAACGTTTTAGGGAGGTAAAGATGGTTAGCGCAGTAGGTTCCAGTACGTCGGCGAGTGCCGCCACCAGCAGCTCGGACAGCAGCAGTGCCATTGCAGCGCTGCAGAAGCAGCTGCAAAGCTTGCAGAAGGATCTGGTCGTAGCCAACAAGGACACGTCCGATGCCGGCAAGCAGAAAGCCCAGCTGATTGAAGCGCAGGTACAGGCCATACAGGCCCAGATTGCCGCGTTACAGGCAGCAGCGGCGCAGAAAGCGGCTCTGCAGGCATCCCAGCAGAGCAGTTCGCAACAGTCGGGCAGCAGCACTAGCAATAGCAGCAACACCGGCAGCGACAAGCGCTACGACACCGTCGGCAGCGTGATCGACACCACTGCCTGACAGGGTGGGAAGGCGCAGCCGGTCTGGTTGCGCCGGATCTAGCGTTTGAGGGGCAAGCGCAGTTCGACACACAAGCCACCACCTTCGCGGTTGGTGGCTTTTATTTTGCCGCCGTGTGCTTCGACAACATGGCGCGCGATGGCCAGCCCCAGCCCATGGCCCTCTACGCCGGCATTGCTGGAGCGGAAGAAGGGCTGGAAAATGGTATCGAGATCCTGCTCGGCTACGCCGGGGCCGCGATCGAGCACGCGCAGCGTCAGCCAGCGTCCGCCTGCGGTTTCGGCTATTAACTCCACAGTGCCGTGCTCGGGGCTGTGTTTGATGGCATTGCGCACCACGTTTTCGATGGCGCGCGCCAGCAGTTCCGCCTGTCCTGTGACGATCACATCCGTGTCGCCTTGCAGCAGCACTTCGCGCCGTACGCTGCGTGCTTCGAAGGCTGCATCATCGGCAATCTGTTCCAGCAGTTCGGCCATGGCCACTTCTTCCTGACTGGTGCGGATGGCTCCCGCTTCGAGCCGCGACAGGGTCAGCAGTTCGCCCACCAGCTTGTCCATGCGTACGCTTTCCAGTTCGATGCGCTGCATCGAAGCCGCCATTTTCTCCGGCTGCTGATGCGCCAGGCCAATAGCCGCCTGCAGACGGGCTAGCGGCGAGCGCAGTTCATGCGAAACATCGTGCAGCAAACGTGTCTGTCCATCGATCAGTGCGCGCAGGCGGGCAGTCATGCGGTCGAAGTCGCGGCCCAGATCGTTAAGTTCGGCACTGCCGGTGCCGCTGCCAAAGCGGGGCGCCAGATCGCCTTCGGCCGCGGCATCGAAGGCTTGCCGTAAAGCACGTATCGGACGCGAGAAATACCACGCAAGGATGAACGAGAACAACAGGCTGGCCAGAGTAGCAGCGGCCAGCGGGATCCAGGGCGTCATCGGGCCGCGATGCATGCCGCCGCGGCCATCGTAGCCCGGTGGTGGGCGCGACTGATCCGGCTCCGGAGCACGTTCCATTGCGCTGTCACGCATGGCGGGACCTGCACCGCGCGGTTCGTGACCGGGGCGGGTGCCCGGCAATTCCAGCAGCTTGGGTTCCGTCAGGGTTTTCAGTAGCGGGCGATCAAGATTGAAACCGTGCGCCGGCAGATAGAGCAGGTACAGTTTGCCGTCGGCACTGCGCAACTGGCGCAGGCCACGCTGGCGCTCGTCGCGCCTGAGCAGGGCGCGCGCTTCGCTGACCGTGGCGGCATCGAATTGGCGTCCCAGTAACTCGTGGTTCTGTTCATCCACGGCAAACACATGATAACGGCCACCTGCCTCCAGCATGCGGCGCAGGGCAGCACTGCCGCCGAACTCCAGCGTACTGGCAGCGGCATTGATGGCCATTTCGGCAGGCGGGCTGGTGTCGACATTGTGCGGCTGGTTTTCGCTCTGGGCACGACTGCGCAGCCAGACGGCGCCGCCTATGCCTAGGGTGGCGGTGATCTGGGCCAGCAGTATGCAGACAAAGAACTTCCAGAACAGTCGGCCCACGGGCTTATTCCTTGATCAGCTGATAGCCGAGGCGGTACACCGTCTGCAGGCAGGAGCGGCCGTCGGCGATGGTGCCCAGCTTATGGCGCAGGCTGCTCAGGTGCACGTCGATATTGCGGTCGAAGCGCGCCAGCGGCCGGCCTAGTCCCTGTTCGGACAGGGTATTCTTGCTAACCGGTTTGCCGGCATTGCGCGCCAGTACTTCCAGCAGATTGAATTCGGTGCTGGTCAGCTCCAGCTTGTTGCCCGCCCATGCAGCACGGCGCTGTTCCGGCCACATGGTGAGCTGGCCTACGGTCAGCGTGGCCGGCATGCCGTTGTCCAGCGGTGCGCTCTGGGCACGGCGCAGGATGGCGCGGATGCGGGCCGTGAGTTCACGTGGCGTACAAGGCTTGGTGACGTAGTCGTCGGCGCCCAGCTCCAGACCGACGATGCGGTCGGTATCGTCGCCGCGCGCGGTCAGCATGAGGATGGGTAGCTGGCTGTTGGTGCGGATGCGGCGCAGGGTTTCCAGACCGTTCATGCGCGGCATCATGACATCGAGCACAGCGATGGCATAGCTGCCCGTGTTGGCTTCGGCTGTACCGGCTTCGCCATCGTGCACGGCTTTTACTGCGAAGCCTTCCTGTTCCAGATATTCCTGAAACATGCCTACCAGCTCGACATCATCGTCTATCAGTAGCACCTTGCTCTTCATTGCAACCCAACATGAGATAAGAATAGACCGATGATAGCAGCACGCGCGGGCGTACTGTCAGGCTTTTACCCGCTTTTACAAAGTGTTTCTGTCGATCAATTCTTTGGCTTTACACCGATTTACCTATGACTAACGTTGCTTTACAAACAGCGCGATGACAATGACAACTCTTACTACCAGACAAGGATTGCAACGATGAAAACCAAGTATGCCAGCGCATATCAACTCTTGCTGGCGGGATTGCTGGCCCTGCCGGTATTGTCCGGTGCAGGCCTGGCAGGCGCCACGGAGCTGGAGATCGATGCTGCTAGTGGCCATCCGCCTATGCTGCCGGATGGCGCGGTGGCGCGCCGTCCGGATGGCAGCGCGCCGCGCTCTGCAGGTGCGCCTGATGCACCTCATGGACGCGGCGAAGGCCCCGGAGCGCAAGGCGGCATGGGAGCCGGACATGTCCATCCGCCTATGGATGACATGGGTGCGGGGCCGCGTCCCCCATTCCTGCATGGGCTGGATCTGACGGAAGCGCAGCAGGACAAAGTGTTCGCCATCCTGCATGCGCAGGCGCCTTACCTGCGCGAGCAGGGCAAGGCCGCTGCCAAAGCCCATGAGGCTCTGCGTGCAATGGGCCGTGCCGAGCAGTATGACGATGCCAAAGCCGCAGCGCTGGCGAAAGAAGCCGCCACAGCGATGGCCAATATCGCCCTCCAGCATGTGCGCACCGAACAGAAATTGCTGGCGGTGCTAAGCCCAGAACAACGCAAGAAGCTGGCCGAGCGTTCTGTTGCGCCGCAGCCGCGTCCTTGAATTGCTGTCCAACCTTAAGGAGTAAATGATGTCTATCAATGCCCTGAGCAGTAGCAGCACTAGCCAGTTAAGTTTTCTCAGTCGTGTGGGCAGTAGTGCGAGCGGCGGCACGGAAGCCAGCCGTGGTGCACCACCACCTAAGCCGCCGGAAGGGGGCGGTTTCGCCTCGGCGATTGCCGATGCCCTGAAGTCTATCGGTATCGATGACGCCAGCCTTGCTGGCAGCAGCAGTACCGGCAGTACGAGCAGTTCCAGCAGCGCGAGTTCTACCAGCAGCGATAGCACCAGCAGCGATAGCACCAGCAGCGACAGCGTGTCTGATGCGCTGGGCAGCTTCCTGCAAAGCCTGATGGGCGCCCTGCACGCGCAGAGTGGCGCCAGCGGCAGCAACAGCAGCGGCGAGCCGCCACCTTATGGCGAAGGCCAGGGCGGCGGACCGGGGGCAGGCGGTCCGGGCCGCATGGAGTCTGACTTGCAGAGTTTGCTTTCCAAACTCACCACGAGTTCTAGCGACTCCAGCAGCAGCGACAGCAGCAGTAGTGATGCCGTGAGCGAGCTGCAGAGCAGTTTTGCCAATTTGCTCGATAAGCTGGGCATCAGCAGTACTGCTAGTACCAGTACAACGAGTACTAGCAGCACCAGCAGCACGGATAGCACCGACACCACTAGCAGCACCAGCAGCACCAGCAGCTCGGACACGAGTTCCAAGCTGGCAGCCTTCCTGCAGGCACTTGCCAGCAAAGTGGAGAATCGCGGCAGCAGCGGCAATCTCGTCAATACTACCGTTTGAACAGGACCGCCGATGAAGCAGAACGACAACGCTCATGGCCACAGCTTGGCAGAAGATCTGGGCACCATGCTCAATCTTGCTTGCGACCGGCGCCAGACCTTGCGCTGGTTGCTGGCAGGTAGTTCGGCACTGCCGCTGGCAAGTTGCGGTGGCGCTGGTAGCAGCACCACCGCCAGCAGCACCACGACAGCCGGTGACACCACGACGGGCAGCGGCACGACGGGCACGGGCACGGGCACGACAAGTCCGGGCACAGGCACGACCACCGGTAATGGTTCGTGCAGCGTGATTCCGGAAGAGACCGGCGGCCCCTATCCGGGCGACGGCACCAACAGCAACAGCAGTGGCGTAGTCAATGTGCTGACCCAGCTGGGCGTGGTACGCAGCGATATCCGCAGCAGTTTTAATGGCATGTCCGGTACCGCAGCGGGCGTCCCCCTGACCATCAAGCTGCAGATCGTGAATGCCAACGGCAGCTGTGCGGCACTGGCCGATTGTGCGGTCTACCTGTGGCATTGTGACCGCGACGGCAATTACTCGCTGTATTCGAGCGGCGTCACATCGCAGAACTATCTGCGCGGCGTGCAGGCGGCGGATAGCAATGGCAGCGTGACTTTCCAGACCATATTCCCCGGCTGCTATTCGGGCCGTATGCCGCATGTGCACTTCGAGGTGTATCCATCGCTGGCCAAGAGTACCAGTGCGGCCAATCGCATCAAGACCTCCCAGTTCACCTTCCCGATGGCGACGCTGAACGAGGTGTATGCGGCCACGGGTTACAGCGCCAGCGTGCGCAATCTGGCCCAGATCAGCTATGCGACCGATAACATCTTCAGTGATGGCTATGCGCTGCAGATGGCTAGCATGACTGGCAATGCGACGGACGGTTATGTGGCGACGCTGACTCTGGCCGTGGCGGGCTAGGCGGAAAAAAGAATGAGGCAGACTGCGGCGGTACACCGCGGTCTGCCTCTCTAAAAAAACGCGAAGGCCTTACAGCACGCCGTCTATGGTGGCGTTGATCTGTGCCTTGAGGCCAACCAGATCCACCGTGCTGCCGCTGCCGTGGGCGACTTCGGTGTAGATGCCGTCGCCATTGCCGTCGTGGTAGACCTCGTAGCTGGTGTGGCTGCCATGCGTCTGCACTTCCAGCACATACCCGGCTTCCAGCTGTTTGTAGGTGGTGTTGCTGCCTACCGTCACAGTGCTGGTGCTGCCATCGAATCTGAGCTGCTGCACCTGCGTGACGGCACCGCTGGCATCGATGGTGAATTTGGCGCGGTCGCAGCCTTCCACATCGAGCAGGGTAGTTGCGCTGCCAGCCTGCACAAAGGTGCGCGCATCCGAGGCGATGACGTACTGGCCTGCCGTGCTGCCTGCTACATAGGTGATGGTCTCGATCACGTTGTCGTGCACGCTGGTTTCAACGATTTTGCCATCGCTGCCCAGCACATATTTGCTGGTCGGGTCGATAGGCTCGCTATGCGATTTCGTACCCAGCACATGCTGCACGCCCGTGACTGCACCGTTGCTGATGGTGAAGGTGTAAGCGCTGCCGCTGGTGCTGCTGTTAAAGGTTTGCACGTCGGTGCTCAGGTGATACAGCGTGGCGTCGCTACTATCCTGCACAAATTGCAGGGTCTCCGTGCCTTTGCTGCCGCTGCGGGTTTCCGTGATGGTGCTGCCGGACACACTGAACGTGGCGTCGCTAGGCAGGCGCAGACTAGCCGTATGCGTGCCATCAACGCGTGACATAGCGGTCACAGCGCCATTCGTGATGACGAACTTGAAACCTTCTGTTGTACTCATGGCCAGACTCCTATTGTGGTGGACAAAGCATTAGGCTAGATGAGGCGGGCAGGGCTGTCTATTCGGGGGGATGTAAAGGTTGCGGGTGAAATTATTTCAAACTGTAACCGCTCTACGGATGTTCTTTGCCGCAGATGCAAAAAATGCCGCCCGGCTTGCGCGGGGCGGCACTCCATGTCCGGCGAACTGCGCGGATTAAGCGGCTTTCTGTGCTTTACGGCGACGGGCAACCACGCCTACCAGTGCCAGGCCGGCCATCATCATGGCATAGGTTTCTGGCTCAGGTACGGCAGCAACATTCACGTTGTCGAGGAACAGCGAGGAGTCATAGGCGCCCGAGTTGTTGACGCCTTTGAATTGCAGGGTGTGGCTGGTACCGGTCAGGCCGGTAACGGTGTAGCTGTAGCTGGTCAGGCTAGCACCGGCAGGGGTCAGCAGGCCGCCGCTCAGGATCTGGCCGTCCAGGCTTACCTGCAGGCTTTCATGGTTGCCGGGGCGCTGGGCCAGATCGAACGTCACGGTGTACGCACTGGCGCTCGAGCTGAAGGTCTGGCTCACGGTCGGGGTGTTGGAAGTAAAACCATTGTAGTTCTGGATGAAGGCAACGGTCGAAGTGCTGGCTACGCCGCCCCAGGCGCCGGCATGGTTAACCACGCCGGAAGCATCGCTGAAGGTCCATGGCGAACCTTTGCCGGTCATGGTGCCGTGGAAGTTGTTAGCGTAGTTGTAGGTGCCGAAGCTCGAACCGATGTCGAAACCGCCATCGACGATCAGGTTGGTAGCAGCGTGGGCTTGAGCAGCGAACAGGGCAGTTGCAACAGCAGCGATACGGGCGATTTGTTTGATTTGCATGGCGTATTCCGTTTGAAGTGGCTTAAGGTGATGCTAAGAATACACCATTGATTGCAAAATGCAATTACTTTTTTCATTAAGGCATCATTTATTTCTCTAAATACATTTTTACAACGCGAAAAAAAATCAGGCCCGGCGGGCGACACAGGACTCTTTCCTGAATGTCGTCCGGCCGGGCCTGACTTTGGCCTGTCTAGCCTGTTGCACAGGCTAGTGGCAGTGATTACTGTTTGACGCAGTCGACGAAGTAGCCGCGCTTACCGTCCACTTCGCGCTTGACCAGTCCGTGCACGTCCGTCTCGAAGCCGGGGAAGCGCTCGTTGAAGTCACGTGCAAAGCGCAGATAGTCAACGATGGTCTTGTTGAAGCGTTCGCCCGGAATCAGCAGCGGAATGCCCGGTGGGTAAGGCGTCAGCAGGATGGAGGTGATACGGCCTTCCAGCTCGTCGATGGCGACGCGCTCGATTTCACGGTGCGCCATCTTGGCAAACGCTTCCGATGGTTTCATGGCCGGAATCATGTCGGACAGATACATTTCCGTGGTCAGACGGGCCACATCGTAGGCTTTGTAGAAATCGTGGATCTGCTGGCACAGGTCGCGCAGGCCCATTTTTTCGTAGGTCGGATTGGCGGCCGCGAATTCCGGCAGGATGCGCCACATCGGCTGGTTCTTGTCGTAATCGTCCTTGAACTGCTGCAGCGCGGTCAGCAGGGTGTTCCAGCGGCCTTTGGTAATGCCGATGGTGAACATGATGAAGAACGAGTACAGACCGCACTTCTCGATGATCACGCCGTGCTCGGCCAGATACTTGGTGACGATGGACGCCGGGATACCCGTTTCGTCGAACTGGCCGTCCAGCGACAGGCCGGGATTGACGATGGTGGCCTTGATCGGGTCCAGCATGTTGAAGCCCGCTGCCAGCTTGCCGAAACCGTGCCAGTCGTCCTCGGCGCGGATGATCCAGTCTTCGCGCGAACCGATGCCGTCTTCGGCGAAGTCGTCCGGACCCCACACCTGGAACCACCAGTCCTTGCCCCATTCCTGATCGATCTTCTTCATGGCGCGGCGGAAGTCCAGCGCTTCGACGATGGATTCTTCCACCAGCGAAGTGCCGCCCGGCGCTTCCATCATGGCCGCTGCCACATCGCACGAGGCAATAATCGAGTATTGCGGCGAGGTGGAGGTGTGCATCAGATAGGCTTCGTTGAAAGCGTCACGGTCCAGCTTGACGGATTCCGACTCGCGCACCAGTACCTGCGAGGCCTGCGACAGACCGGCCAGCAGCTTGTGGGTGGACTGGGTGGAGAAGATCATCGATTCCTTGGCGCGCGGACGGTCCTTGCCGATCGCATGCATGTCTTTGTAGAAATCGTGGAAGGTGGCGTGCGGCAGCCACGCTTCATCGAAGTGCAGGGTATCGATCTTGCCATCGAGCAGTTCGCGCAGGGTTTCCACGTTGTACAGCACGCCGTCGTAGGTGGACTGGGTGATGGTCAGAATGCGTGGCTTCTTGTTCACGGCTTCGCGGGCGAAGGGGTTGGCTTCGATCTTGCGCTGGATGCTCTCCATCGAGAACTCTTCCAGCGGAATCGGCCCGATGATGCCCAGATGGTTACGGGTAGGCATCAGGAACACGGGGATGGCGCCGCACATGATGATGGAGTGCAGGATCGATTTGTGGCAGTTACGGTCCACTACCACGATGTCGCCCGGCGCCACCGTCGAGTGCCACACCATCTTGTTGGAGGTGGAGGTACCGTTGGTGACGAAATAGCAATGGTCGGCATTGAAGATGCGCGCCGCATTGCGTTCCGATGCCGCTACCGGACCCGTATGGTCGAGCAGCTGGCCCAGTTCTTCCACCGCGTTGCAGACGTCGGCGCGCAACATGTTCTCGCCGAAGAACTGGTGGAACATCTGGCCGATAGGCGATTTCAGGAAGGCTACGCCACCCGAGTGGCCGGGGCAGTGCCACGAGTAGGAGCCGTCGTTGGCGTAATGTACCAGCGCGCGGAAGAATGGCGGCGACAGACCGTCCAGATAGGACTTGGCTTCGCGGATGATGTGGCGCGCCACGAACTCGGGCGTATCTTCGAACATGTGGATGAAGCCGTGCAGTTCGCGCAGGATATCGTTAGGGATGTGGCGCGAAGTGCGGGTTTCACCGTACAGATAGATAGGAATGTCGGCGTTCTTGTAGCGGATTTCTTCGACGAAGGCGCGCAGCGACTTCAGCGCGTGATCGGTTTCCTCGGCCGAGCCGGAACCGAATTCTTCATCGTCGATGGACAGCACGAAGGCCGACGCGCGCGACTGCTGCTGGGCGAACTGGGACAGATCGCCGTAGCTGGTAACGCCCACCACTTCCATGCCTTCTTTTTCCATCGCATCGGCCAGGGCGCGTATGCCTAGACCGGACGTGTTCTCGGAACGGAAATCCTCGTCAATGATGACGATGGGGAAACGAAATTTCATACATGTCTCCAAAAAAGCAAGCCGCCCCTGACGCAAAAGTTGAGGGGCGGACTAGGGTGCGACAGCAAGCGGCCAGTCGCGCAAAAAAAAGAAGAACGGGATTCTCGCAGAAATGGGGCCACTGCGGGAAAAAACATCACGCAAATCCGCAAAAAATAGCGGCGCTGCTCTAAAACGGGCGGCCATAGGCCACCATACAGCTTGCTGGCCCGGCTAGCGGGCCAGAATTTCCAGCCAGAATCAGTGACCGGCCGCTGCACCACCGAGTTTGGCCAGCAGCTGGCCTATCGGGTCTACGTGCAGCCATGCAAAGGCGCCCAGCGCAATGCCCACGCCGGCGACGCCGTAAGCGAGGCCCATCATCCATTTCTTGCGGGTCAGCAGGGTGATCGCCGCCAGCGAAATGGCGATCTGCTCGGCCGTCGTCGCCAGCGCCCACTGGTGGTGCTCGTGCATGGCTTCATCCGACTTGTGGTTCCACTCTTTCGAGGAGTCTTCCCACTTCTCTGCATCCTTCTTGATGTCTTCTTTTTCGTGCTTGTAGCGCGCTACTTCGGCTTCGTACTTCTTCGGGTCTACGCCGGGCAGAGTCATGGCCAGTTCGGCCAGATTCTGCTTGCTCGATTTGGCCTGATAGTAGTTCCAGCTGTTGGCTGCCTGCGTCTTGTCGATGGCTGCGTTGTTCTTGAACAGGGCTGCCTCGTTCTGGGTTGCGCCGCCGAGGTAGCCGAACAGGGCGCCTACCGTGGCGAGAATTGCCGTCATTACGGCAATGTTGTTGGAAAAATCATCACTGCCATGGGCAGCGTGTTCTACCGCGTGATCGTGCGGTCCGTGAACGTGAAAACCATCACCAGACATGTTGTATTGCCTTTAAGTTAAAAATTATTGAGCCATGGCGGCCATGCGGCGCAGTGTAACAAAAGCGTATGACAGTTTCGTGTTTTCGGAAACGTGATTTTCCCGTTCCGTTTCCTGCCATATGGCGGCATCCGGTTCGGGGAAGAAAGCGTCGCAAGCATAGGTGGCGGCGATTTCGGTAATAATCAAGCGTTGCGCCAGCGGCAGCGTCTGGCGGTAGATTTCGGCACCGCCGATGACAAAGCCTTCGGCGCCGTTCAGCAGGGCGATGGCCTGTTCTACCGAGTTCACCACTTCCACGCCAGCATGCTGCCAGGCGCTGTTGCGGGTGATGACGATGTTGCGGCGGTTGGGCAGCGGGCGGCCGATCGAATCAAAGGTCTTGCGGCCCATGATGATGGGGTGGCCGCTGGTGGTGCGTTTGAAGTGCGCCAGATCCTCCGGAAGTTTCCACGGCAGGGTGTTGTTGATGCCGATGCCGCGCTGGGCGTCGGTGGCGACGATGATGGTTAAGGAGCTCATAGCGTGCGGTAGCAAGGTGAGGCGTTATTATCGTCGAAATCTCAGGCTGCGGACACTGCTGCGGTGTCCAGTGTGGCGTGAAATTGATGCAGATCGTGGCTGACTGCGTCCGGCAATTCCAGAGGTAGCATATGGCCTGATCCTTCATGCAGCGACAGCTGCGCTGCCGGCAGTCGGCTTTGCATCTCGATCAGATCGGCAGGGTTGACCAGTAGATCCTGCCGGGCGCCGATCAGCAGCACAGGGCAGCGGATCTCCGCCAGCCGCTCCATCAGATCCGGGCGTTCCATCGAAGCGATGAATTGCGCCAGCAGCACGTCCTTGCCCAGATCCAGCGCCATCTGCTGGATGATGGCGTAGGTGGCAGCATCGTCCAGATGATCAGGGTGGAGTATCTCGCGCAGGCGGACGCGGCTAATGCCCATGTAGGGGGTGGTTTTTAACATGGGGATGATGCGCTGGCGGGTACGGATTTCGGCAGCGCTCAGGCCCCTGGCGGAATTGGCTAACAGTACCAGCGACTGCACCCGTTCGGGGTGCTGCAGCGCGTACTCGATGGCCAGATAGGCCCCTAGCGAAAAACCTACCAGATGGGCTTGCGGCGCGCTATGGCGCGCGATCACTTCATGCATCTGCTGGCGTGTTACCGCTTCATACAGAGGCACGTGATGGCAGTCGTACTGCGCACCGAGCTGTGGCAGTACGCGGGACCACATTCTGGCATCGCACAGCGTGCCGGGAATGAAGTCCAGCCGCCTCATACCGCCATCGGCGCCGTGATAGGCGCATGGTGCTGATAGCCTTCCAGCGTGAAGTCGGATGGCTCCACCAGTTCCAGCCACTCGGGCTGATATTGGCCGGTGACGGCGAAATCAGGCACGCGATCGCTGATACGCAGCTGCGGCGCCGGGAACGGCGTGCGGGTCAGTTGCTCCGACACCATCGCCATGTGGTTTTCGTAGATGTGGGCGTCGCCGATGAAGTAGCTGAACCAGCGCGGCCGGTAGCCGGTGAGGCGGCCCACCAGATGCATCAGCGCGGCGCCTTCGGCCAGATTGAAAGGTGTGCCCAGTCCCAGATCATTGCTGCGCACGTACAGGCACATATGCAGTTCGCGCGTGGCGGGATTCGGGATGAACTGGTACAGCAGGTGGCAGGCAGGCAGGGCGACAGCGTCGAGCACGGCCGGATTCCAGCCATGGAACAGGATGCGGCGGCTGGACGGGTTGTTGACGATGGTGTCCAGACATTCGCGCAACTGGTCGATGGATTTATGCAGCAGCACTTTGGCCACGCCGCCATCGTCGAACTGGGAAATCAGGCGGAAGCCGTTTTTCTGGGCATCGGCGATCTGGCCCGGCTGGTCCAGAGCGATCAGCTTGAAGCCGGGCCACTGGCGCCACTGCACCCCGTACACGGGGCCCAGATCATCCTCGCCCAGACGGTAAGGGTTGGCCAGCCACTGCTGGTTTTCGTTGGCATTCTGATCCCACACCTTGCAGCCGAGCGCGCGGAAGTCCGCAGCGCTGCGCGAGGCGCGCAGGAAGGCGCACAGCTCGCCCACCACGGACTTGAAGGCCAGCTTCTTGGTGGTCACGGCGGGGAAGCCCTGCTGCAGATCGAAGCGCATCATGGCGCCCGGTACGCTCAGGGTACGGATGCCGGTGCGGTTGTCTTGCCAGCTGCCCGTGGCGATCACGGTCTGGATCAGTTCCTGATATTGCTGCATACAATGCTCCAAAAAACACGCGGCTCGCCGAGCCGGAAAACCTGCTATTTTAGCAGCCGTGGTCGCAGGGCGCTGTTCAGCGTGCGCTGCCTTTGCCTCGGCGCGGATGGCTTTGCGCCTGCGCTTTGCCCGCTGCCCGCGCCAGCGATTTGGCGCCACGGCCGGCACTCACGACGATGGTGCCTGCGCTGGCGGGTTTGCTGCTAGCTGTGCGCGGGCTGGCAGAGCGGCCTGCGCCAGTCTTGGCAGCGGCGGCGGGCTTGCCGCCTTGCTGCGCCTGCGCCGCAGCGCGGCCGCCGGGCGGCCCCGTGAATGCGCGTTTCTTGCGCGGCGCTTCGGCGGCGGCTTTCTTGGCGGCGGCAATGGCGGCGCCTTTGGCCCCCGTTTCCGGCACGCGGTGTTCGGCTTCGAATCCCGCTTCTTCGCTGCGTGGCAGCACTTTGCCGATCAGGCTTTCGATGTCCCTGAGCAGATCCACTTCATCGGCACACACCAGCGAAACGGCTTCCCCTTCCATGCCGGCACGGCCAGTACGGCCGATACGGTGCACATAGTCTTCCGCTACGGTCGGCAGGTCGAAGTTGACCACCTGCGGCAGCGCTTCGATATCCAGCCCGCGTGCTGCGACATCGGTAGCTACCAGCAGCTGCACTTCGCGCCGCTTGAAACGGTCGAGTGCGCGCAGGCGCATGGGCTGGGTTTTGTCGCCGTGGATGGCGTCAGCCGTGTAGCCTTGCTCCTGCAGAACCTTGATCAGGGCCTCGACACCTTTGCGGGTTTTAACGAAGATCAGCACCTGACCCCAGCGGTGTTTTTGCAGCAGATGCAGCAGCAGTTCCGGCTTGCTGCGCTTGTCGGTGGGGATCAGCCACTGGCGCACCGTCTTGGTCGTAGTGTTACTGGCGCTGACCTGTATGGTCACCGGATCGCGCAGCATGCCGCTGGCGAGCTGGCGGATTGCGTCCGAGAAGGTGGCCGAGAACAGCAAAGTCTGACGCTGCTTGGGCATGGCCGCCAGCAGAATATCGAGATCGCGCTCGAAGCCCAGATCGAGCATGCGGTCGGCCTCGTCCAGCACCAGCGTTTGCAGCAGTTCGAAGCTGATGGCTGCCTGATCGTGCAGGTCGAGCAGACGGCCCGGCGTGGCCACCAGTACGTCCAGCCCTTTGCGCAGCTTGCTGATCTGGCCTTCGATCGGTACGCCGCCGTAAGCGACAGCGCACTTCAGCGGCAGGTTACCGCCGTAGCTGCGGAAGCTCTGGTACACCTGCTCGGCCAGCTCGCGGGTAGGCACCAGCACCAGCGTGCGCACGGCCTTGGGGGCGGTGACGCCTTCCAGCAGCAGCCTCTGTAACTGCGGCAGGGCGAAGGCGGCAGTTTTGCCGGTACCGGTCTGGGCGGCGGCCATGAGGTCGCGTCCGGCCAGCACGGCCGGTATGGCCTGCTGCTGTACCGGCGTGGGCTGCTGGTAGCCTAGCGCTGCGAGATTGCGTTGTAGCGGTTCGATCAGGCCTAGAGCTTGGAAGGTCATGGTGGTGTCATTCAATCAGAAAGGCGCGCAGTGTAACAGCACTGCGCTGCGGTGGCCCGATTATCGTGCGCCGGCGGCAGCTATTGCCTCGGACCAGAGTGCGAGAATTTCGCTTACGCGCTGGTCAGGCAAGTTGAGCAGATTATCGCCGATATACAGCTCCACATAGCTGTGACCGGGCAGGGCCGCATGATTGGCAGCGTTGAACAGCCAGATGCCATGTTCGCTGGCGATGCGCTTGCGGATCTCGCTGGCCTGTTCGCGGCTCACCGGCAGATGCACATGCAGCATGCTGGCCTGCGGCCAGGCAGGGTTAGGCGTCAGCAGGGGGAAGGCGCGCAGGGTTTCATACAGCCAGACGGTGCGGGCATAGTAGGCGGGCATCGCTGCCAGCCGCTGTTCCAGCTGCATGGCCGCGGCCACCACATAAGGCGTGCGCTGATAGACATTGCCGCCCTGACGGCGGAACCATTCCTGCGCCCTGGCGATGAAACCGGCTTTGCCCAGCAGGACAGCACCGCCCATGCCGCCTATGCCCTTGTAGAGCGAGACGTAGACGGAATCGAAACCCTGCGCGATGTCGGCGGCGCTGCGGCCATAGGCGCTGGTGCACTCCCACAGGCGTGCACCGTCCAGATGCAGGTGGATGTTCTGGCTGCGGCAGTGCTGTTTGATGGCTTCCAGTTCGTCCCAGCTCTGGCACTGGCCGCCGATTTCGCGCATCGGCAGTTCCAGTGTGGCGGCGCCCAGCTGGTCAGGGATGGCCTCCAGTTCGGCCACGCTCCATGGCCGCTGCGGGTCGCCTACCTGCAAGGCCTGAAAGTGGCCGAACAGGCTATGGTTGCTGCGTTCGTGGCGCAGTATGTGAGAGGTGGGGTGTAGCGCCACCAGACGGCTGCCCCGTTCGTCACAGGCCAGGCGTAGCGCCGTCGCCTGTGTCATGGTGCCGGTAATGCAGAACAGCGCGGCTTCGAAGCCGAGCAGTCTGGCCAGCTTGTCTTCCAGTTCCTGTATCAGAGCGCCACTGCCGTAGACGTCGTGGGCAATTTCGTGCTCGGCACACCATGCAGCCATGGCGGCAAATAGCTGGGCAGGCGTGTGGGCGCGGTGACCGGGCAGGTGAGTGGTGCAACTGGCACGCAGTTCGGCGTCGGTCACGGCTTTCCCCTAATCTGATGGCTTACGGCCGCCTAGTGGCCAGCCTGAACATGATGGAACTGCAGCGCCGCCAGATTGGCGTAGATGCCGCCCAGTTCTACCAGCGATTTATGCGTGCCGGTTTCCACTACGCGACCATCTTCCATGACGATGATGCGGTCGGCGCGCTGCACTGTAGCCAGACGGTGGGCGATGATGACCGTGGTACGACCGACCATGGCCGCTTCCAGCGCTGTTTGCACCAGACGTTCCGATTCGGCGTCGAGCGCGCTGGTGGCTTCGTCCAGCAGCAGCAGCGGAGGATTTTTCAGCAGGGCGCGGGCAATGGCGATACGCTGACGCTGGCCGCCGGACAGGCGCACGCCACGCTCGCCGAGGAAGGACTGGTAGCCTTGCGGCAGGCGCTCGATGAATTCATGTGCAGCAGCGAGCTTGGCGGCGGCGATGACTTCCTCGTCGCTGGCATCGGCGCGGCCGTAGCGGATGTTTTCCATCGCGTCGGCCGAGAAGATCACGGTATCCTGCGGTACGATACCGATGGCGCCGCGCAGGGTGTGCAGGTCGAGGCGGGTAATGTCCACGCCATCGAGCTTGATGCTGCCCGATTGCGGATCGTAGAAACGCAGGAATAGCTGGAACAGCGTCGTTTTACCGGCACCGGAAGGCCCCACCACGGCCACCGTTTCACCCGGTTTGATATCGAGCGTCAGGTGCTGCAGCGCGGCCGTATCAGGGCGCGACGGGTAGCTGAATCCTACGTCCTGCAGGCTCAGGGCGGCACCGGAATCCGCACGCGGCGGCAGAGGCAGCGGCTGGGCTGGCGATTCGATCTTGGATTTGACGGAAATCAGTTCCAGCAGGCGTTCGGTGGCACCGGCAGCGCGCTGCGCTTCCCCCATCACTTCAGACAGGGCGCCGATGGCGCCGGCGACGATGGAGGCATACAGGATGAACTGGCCCAGATCGCCGCCCGTCATGGTGCCTGCCAGTACGGCGTGTGCGCCCAGCCACAGTACGAAGACGATGGTGCCGAACACCAGCACGATGGCCAGCATGGTCAGGAAGGCGCGCGCGCGTATGCGGCGCATGGCGGTGCCGAAGGCGCTTTCCACCGAAGCGCCGAAGCGGCTGGCTTCCAGCTTTTCGTGGGTGAAGGCCTGCACCGTAGGCATGGCGTTCAGAATCTCACCGGCCATGGCGGAGGCGTCGGCAATCCGGTCCTGCGAATCGCGCGACAGCTTGCGTACGCGCCGGCCGAACATCACGATAGGCAGCACCGTCAGCACCAGCAGGCCGATGATGATGGACGAGAGCTTGATGCTGGTAACGAACAGCATGATTAGGCCGCCGATAAACAGCAGCACGTTACGCAGGGCCATGGAGATGCTGGTGCCCACCACTGCCTGTATCAGCGTGGTGTCGGTGGTGATGCGCGACAGGACCTCGCCGGTCTGGGTGGTTTCGAAAAACTCCGGGCTTTGCGTCACCACATGCTGATAGACGGCACGGCGGATATCGGCAGTGACCCGTTCGCCCAGCCACGAAACGGTGTAGAAACGCGCAGCCGTGGCCAGCGCCAGCAGCGTGGCCAGTCCAAACAGGGCGAGGAACACCAGATCGACGTGCTGTATGCTTTTTGCACCGGCGCCGCCAAAGCCCAGATCGATCATCTGCTTGAAGGCGGCCGGAATGGCCAGCGTCGAGCCGGCGGCAACCACCAGCGCAACCCCGGCCATGGCGAACTGGCGTTTATAGGGCGCGAGGAAGGGGGCCAGACCACGCAAAGTGGCGAGGCTGCCCTTTTTGGCTTCGCGGGTGGTCGATGGTGCGGCGGCTGGTGCGGTGCTGGCTGCGGTGGTGCTAGTGGTCATCGTTGGCTAGTTGTTGATAGTGTTACGGTGTAGACGATGCTGCCGTCTGCTTATTGTCTGCTGGTTGTTTATCTATTGTCTGTCACTAAATTGTCGCGTATCTGACACAGCCTGTTTTGCGGACCTTGTCAGAATTTTATCGCTTGCACATAGCCTGTCATCTCCAGATAAGCATGACCAGCCGGCTTGCCATCCCGCTCCAGCGTCACGGCGCCCTCCCAGTACACGGCGCCGGTGGAGCGGCGCGAATCGAGCTCCTGATCGTCCATCAGGGGCCTGATCTGCCACACGCTGCTGCCGGTAGTGAGCCGCGTCGCCACCGGATATTCGGCACCGGTACGGGGCGAACGCCAGCGCCGCTGCGGCATAAAACTGACCTGCTCAGGCAAAAACTGTGTGATCTTACCGGATGGATCGCGCCATGTCGCGTGCGACCATAGTTTAGCACCGGCCTTGTTGCGAATCTGGAAAGCCATTAGCGCGCCGCCATCGGAAAGATTGGCGCCCACCCAGTCCCAGCCGGCAGCGTCGTCGCTCAGTACCTGGCTAGACCACTCGTGATCTAGCCAGCTGCTGCCAGTGACCGCCACCCGCTGTCCGCCACGGGTGAGGTGGCCGGTGGTGCGTAGTTGCGGCTCGCTGTAGTAGTAGCTGGCCGACAGGGGATCGGCGCCCTTGCGCGAATAGCCGCCTTCACCTTGCAGCAGGCGCGGCTGGGTAGGCGCAAGCGTGAGATCGAGCTGGAAGCTGGCCGCGTTGAGCTGTACGCGGTAGCTGCCGTCGGACTGGCGCTGCATGGTCCAGTCATCAAGTTTGATATTGGTATTACCCTGTTTGACGTAAGACAGGCCAAAGCCTTCGCGACCGTTACGCTGGTCATGCAGCAGCTGGCCACGCGCGGGATCGGCAATCGCCGCATGGCCGATGATGATCTGTTTAGGCGCGAACTGGCTAGGGTTGGCGCGGTCGTGGGTGGTGGCACTGCGGAAGAAAGTCACCTGAAAGCCCAGCGGCTTGCCGTCCGGAGTATTGAGCCAGCCGGTGGCATACCACCATTCCGTCTTGTAGTCGGGGTGTGCGCCGCTATCGGCAGGGAAGCTCAGGGCCGTGCCAGCGTTAAGTGGCAGTACGGGCGAGAATACGGGCGCTGCGGCCTGCGCTGTGTAGCACGGAGCGATCAGTGCCAGCAGCGCAATCAGGGTTGTTGCTGCCGGCTTGCGCGCCAGCAGTCTGCGTAGTGCTTGCATCACCAGTCCTCCCTGACGGCGCGTATCGGTCCGCCGGACAATGCCTGTCGTCCGGCGAATAGGGCGGTCAGCGCCGCAGCGCCGAGCAGCAGTGTTGCCACGCCGCCGATGAGCGGCCATGGCATATGCAGCTGCATGGTCCAGTGGAAGGACTGCGGATTCACCACGAAAACCAGTATCAGGCTGATGAACCAGCCCAGTACCAAGCCTGTGACGATGCCCAGGCCCGTGAGCGAACCGCCTTCGATGGCGAGGATGGCCAGAATCTGCCGCCGCGTCAGGCCCACATGGCGCAGCATACCGAACTCGCGCGCGCGTGCCAGCGTTTGCGCCGAGAAGGTGGCGGCCACACCGAACAGGCCAATGACGATGGCGATAGCTTCCAGCAGGTAGGTAATGGCAAAGCTGCGGTCGAAAATGGTCATGCTCATGGCGCGGATATCGGAAGGGAGGCTGACATCGAGTGCGGCGGCAAACGGCAGGCGTTTCAAGGCTGCCTCGGTATCGGCGGCTCTGGCGCCGGCGCGCAGCCACAGCGCTGCATTGCTGGCATCCTGATCGCCGGTCAGCTTGCGGTAGTCTTCCAGCCGTATCTGGATGGTGCCGGTCGGGCGGGCGTAGTCGCGCCAGATGCCGCCTACCGTGAAAGCATGGCGCTGTCCGTTCAGCGGCAGTTCGATGCGTTGGCCCACTTTCATGCCGTACAGGTCTACCATCGCCTCGGAGACCCAGGCTGGCGGCGCTGCATCGGCGGCGGGTACCGCGATGTCGCCTACCATCGCCAGCGAACGTTCGGGCCGGGCCGCATCAACATGGCGCGCCATCAGGGCCACTGCCGGACGGGCCGGATCGAGCGAGACGGCCGTCACGCGCAGGAAATCAGCCATCTCCACGCCCGGCAGGGCGGCCAGAGCCTGCTGTTCTGCCGGATGCAGGCCTGCCGTATTGCCTGCGCTTGTGCTGCTGATATACAGGTCGGCGGGCAGGATGTGGCGTAGCCAGTCGTCGAGCGAAACGCGGAAGCTGGCCACCATGATGGCCATGGCGACCATCAGGCTGAAACTCGATAGCACGCCGCCCAGCGCAATGCCTGCCTGACTGGACGCATTGGCCAGCCTTGCCAGTGTCAGGGTGAGGATGGCAGGTGCGCCGGCTTTTCCGGCCTGAGCGCGTTCCCAGCGCTGGTGGGCGCGGCGGAAGGTGAATGCGGCCAGCCGCGGCATCAGAGCGATGGTGCCTATCAGGAGCAGTGCTATCGACAGGTAGCCGAATAGAGGCAGTTCAAACACCGGCGGCGCCTGCGACAGCACGGCCGCCAGCGCGATACAGAGCAGCGCAGGCCAAGGACGGGCAAGTCCGGCCAGTGCCGCTTCCTCCGTTCCCGCTTTGAGTGCCACGGCAGGTCTGGCGCGCGCTGCGTCGAAAGCTGGTGCCGCGCAGCCAAGGATGGCGACGGCCACACCCAGCGCAAAGTAGATGCCGGCAGCTACGGGCGCAAAATGGATCTGCGGTTGCACACCGGCGAACAGTCCGGCACCCAGATCGCCGCCCATGAAGTGCAGTGCGGTGGCGGCTAATCCGTAACCGCCCGCGATGCCACAGGCTGCGCCGACGACGCCTAAGCTGAGGCCCTCCAGCAGGATTTGCGCGATCAGGTGGCGCCGTTCCATGCCCAGCACGCGCAGCAGTGCAAACTGGCTGCGCCGCCGGATGACGGAAAGCGCCTGTGTCGAGAACACCAGAAACGCGCCGGTGAACAGTGCGACCAGTGCCAGCACGGTGAGGTTGACGCGATAGGCCCGGCTCATGCCCTCGTTGCGGCTGTCCTGATCTGCGTCGTTGGGCTGGCTGACGCGGAAGCGACCGGGCTGCGCCTGATCCAGCTCCTGCTGCAGCAGTGTTTTGAAGGCTGTGCTATCGACACCGGCACGCAATTTCAAATCGATGCGCGACAGCTTGCCCAGCCGGTTGAAACGCCACTGGGCGGCGCCTATGTCCATCACGGCGATGCGCTGGCCGGCTCGTGCTTGCGGCAGGCTGCCTGCCACACGCAGAGCCAGCTGCTGCATGCCTAGCTGTATGGTCAGCGGCTGACCCGCGCCCGTCTGTAGCCATTTTCCGGCAGCAGGCGAAAGAAAGATGGCATCGTCGGCCAGTGCGTCCATCATGCCGCCGCTGGACGATATGCCGATCAGATCAGGCGTCAGGAATCCTGCACGCAAGGCATCGTTGCCGACGATTTTCAGGGCGCTGCGCTGATGTGGGATGGAAGCCTCGATTTCCAGCACCGGCGAAGCGATGGCCACGCCGCTGCGCTGCGCGATCTTCGGGTAGATAGCTTCGTCGAACAATGGTTCGGTTGCCCGCACCTGTATGTCGGCGATGCCCGACAGGCCTTTGATGGCAGAAGAGAATTCGTTGAATGCGGCGGCATTCATCAGGTGGATGGCAAATCCTAGTGCAATGCCCACAGCAATGGCGGCAATGGCCACCAGCGCACGCAGCGGGTGCGCACGCCATTCGCCCAGCAGCAGGGTAAGGGTAAGGCGCCAGCGCATCGCGTCATGGGTGGTGCTGGTGCTGCTAGCGGGTGCTTGCACGGATGCCTGCGTACTCATTTATCGGGACACTCCAGTGCCAGAGACTGCCCGGCGCGGCGAGCCTTGAGCTGGGCAGCTTCGCGCTGCGCGACGGGGGCACGGCCCGCATCCTCCGCCGCCCAGCGCTGGGCCAGTTGCAGGCGCTGGCACTTCTGGCGTTGCAGCCGCGCTGCATGTGTGGCGCGCTGGTCTTCGCGCTCTTCCTGTGCACTACGTTGTTCGCGCTGCTGGCGCATTTTCTCGGCCAGTGCCGCCTGCCGCGCCAGATCGGCCGCACTGGCGGCATCGGGTGCAGGGGCGGGCGCAACTGCCAGCTCGGCGCTCTGCGCGCCCTGCGGGCAGGGCTGGTCGGTGTAGCTGACTTTGCCGTCCTTGGTACAGCGCAGTACGGTTTGCGGCGCCTGCTGGGCATAGGCGCTGCAGGCGATCAGGCTGCACAGCGCTGCAGCGAGATAGGGCAGTTGCATGAGGCTCCCGTTCACAGAATTTTACCGGGATTCATAATGCCTTGCGGGTCAAGGGCGGCTTTGATGGAGCGCATCAGGGCCAGCTCTAGCGGTGACTTGTAGCGCGCCAGTTCGTCCTTTTTGAGCGCGCCTATACCGTGTTCGGCAGAGATGGAGCCGCCGTAGCGGTCCACGCTGTCATGCACTAGCCGGTTCACGGCGGCCTGATTGGCGAGGAAAGCGTCGTGGCCCACGCCTTCTGGCGGCGCCACGTTGAAGTGCAGATTGCCGTCGCCCAGGTGGCCGAAGCAGACTAGCTGACAGTCCGGAAATGCCTGATTGAGCAGCGGCGCGGTGGTGGCAATAAATTCAGGGATGCTGGATACGGGCAGCGAAATATCGTGCTTGATGTTCTTGCCTGCCTTGGCCTGTGCCAGCGGTATATGTTCGCGCAACTGCCACAGCCCCAGCGACTGGGCTACGGAACTGGCCACCACGGCGTCTGCGATGATGGCATCGTCGAGCGCTGCGCCTATTGCCCGTTCCAGCAGGTTCACGGCATGCTGCTCCGACTCATTGCTGGACAGCTCCAGCAGTACGTACTGGGCGTGCCTGGCGGCGAACGGCTGTGGCAAGGCAGGGAACTGCTGCGCTACCAGTTCCAGACAGACGCGCGACATCAGTTCGAAGCCGGTCAGGCTGGCACCGCAATGGTCCTGCATCAGCTTGAGCAGCTTCAGCGCCTGCTCGGGCGTCCCCATGGCGGCTAGCGCCGTGATGCTGGCTTGCGGCTGCGGATACAGCTTGAGCACTGCGCCGGTGATGATGCCCAGCGTACCTTCGGCACCGATGAACAGGTCGCGCAGGTCGTAACCCGTATTATCCTTGCGCAGCCCGCGCAGGCCATCCCAGATATCGCCCTGGGCCGTCACCACTTCCAGTCCGAGACACAGTTCGCGCGTATTGCCGTAGCGGAGAACGGCGGTACCACCGGCGTTGCTGGACAGGTTGCCGCCTATGGTGCAACTGCCTTCCGAGGCCAGCGAAAGGGGGAACAGGCAGCCTTCAGCCGCTGCCGCCTGCTGGATCTGCGCCAGTATGCAGCCTGCATCTACTGTCATGGTGCGGTTGGCTACATCGATGTTGCGTATGCTATTGAGCCGGCCCAGCGAGAGCACCACTGCCAGACCCGAACTATCGGGCACGCTGCCCAGCACCAGACCCGTATTGCCGCCTTGCGGAACTATCGGCACCTGATGGGCGGCACAGGCTTTGACTACCGCCGCAAGCTGTTCGACGCTGGCGGGGCGCAGTACGGCCAGCGCCTTGCCGCAGAAACGTCCGCGCCAGTCATTCAGGTAGGGCGCCATGTCCTGCGGCGCTTCCAGCACATAGGTGGCGCCTAGCAGCGCCCGGCACTGTTCCAGAAACTCGCTCATGGAACGGTATTTTCCTTGACCTTGGCCAGCAGTTCCCTGGCCATCTGCTTGGCCGCCTTTTTATACGGGCGCACATACATGATGGCGCAAACAAAGTAGACCACGACGATCATGGCTTCGCCCCAGCCCAGCCATGCAGACAGCTGGCCGCGGTCGCTCCAGCAGCGTACTACGCCTTCGGTGAAATACAGCAGGATCATCATCGACGTCCACTGCAGCGTGTAGACGTCGCGTTTCCACACCCCCACCAGCGGCAGCAGCAATGGCGCGGCTTTGAGCGCCAGCCAGGAACCGCCGGGCTTGAGCGGCGCCAGCGCCAGCTCCCACGCCAGACACCAGAAAATCAGCGTGACGAGGCTGCCTATGGCACCCAGATGGAAGAATTTCTGCAGTCGGCTTTCCATACACGGCTTCCTTGATGTGGCTTATGGTGGCTTATTGTGGCCTATTGCGGCGCGTTCAGCTTGACGGCGGTTTCGGCCAGACGCCGTCCCAGTGCGATCGCCAGCTTCTTTTCATCGTCGGTGAAGGGTTTTTTACCATCCAGCCCGGCCCAGTGGCTGGCACCATACGGGGTACCGCCGCTAGCGGTGGTCATCAGCTCGGGATGGGTGTAGGGCAGGCCCAGCACCATCAGGCCGTGATGGAATAGCGGGATCATCATCGATAGCAGGGTGGATTCCTGCCCGCCATGCAGGCTGCCGGTGGAGGTGAACACACAGGCGGGTTTGCCGGCCAGCGCACCGGATAGCCACTGGCTGGCAGTGCCATCCCAGAAGTACTTCATGGCGGCGGCCATATTGCCGAAACGGGTAGGCGAGCCGACGGCTATGCCGGCGCACTCCTGCAGATCCTCCGCTTCCACGTAAGGCGCACCTTCTGCCGGCAGGTCGGCCTCGGTGGCTTCGGCTACGCTGGATACGGCAGGAACCGTGCGCAGACGGGCGTCGCAGCCCGGTACACTTTCGATTCCCTGCGCGATCAGCTCGGCCAGTTTGCGGGTGGCACCGTGGCGCGAGTAAAACAATACGAGAATAATCAGATTAGCTTGGTTCATCGGCGGTATTATAGGGCGCTTTGGCGGATAGGAACGCGTGTTCCCCGTGGATTTTGGTTTTTATACATGTCTGAAAAAATAATACGTCCTGTTTTCCAGTATTTGTCGCGTACCTGCCTGTCCGGCATAGACACTGTGCGGTCGCTGTCGTGGTCGGAAGTGCACGATCTGTGGATGTTCGCCCGCCGCCGCCTGCGTGAAGAGAGTGTGCCGCAAGTGGCCGGCAGCCTGACGTTCACCACCGTGTTTGCGCTGGTGCCCGTGCTGACCATTGCGCTGGCGATCTTCACCACCTTCCCTATGTTTAATACCTTCCGCGCCTCGCTGGACGCGTATTTTGTCCAGAGTGTGATGCCGAAGTCGATTTCTAGCACCATACTCAATTATCTGACCATGTTCGCCTCCAAAGCCACGCGCCTGTCGGCGGTCGGTGCGGTGGCGCTGATTTTGACGTCGGTGGCCATGATGGGGCAGATAGAACGGGTATTTAACCGCATCTGGCGCGTGCGTGCCGAACGGCGCTGGGCCAAGCGCATACTGGTCTACTGGGCGCTGATTACGCTGGGCCCTTTGCTGATCGGTGTCTCGCTGACGCTGTCGTCGCATGTGTTCATGGCCACCAGCGATCTGATCGGCGATATCCCCGTGATCGGTGCGCTGATCTATGCCTTGCTGTCGCTGGCGCTGTCGACGATTACCTTTACGCTGCTGTACATTGCCGTGCCTAACCGTGACGTGGACTGGCAGGATGCGGCCTGGGGCGGGCTGGTGGCCGGTGTCGCCTTCGAGGTGGCCAAGCGCGGGTTTGCTGTCTTCATTACCCAGTTCCCGGCCTATTCCAAGATTTATGGCGCACTGGCCGCTTTGCCGCTGTTCCTGCTGTGGGTGTATGTGTCGTGGATGATTACCCTGTTTGGCGCCTTGCTGGTGGCGGCGCTGCCCGTGGTCAAATACGAGCGCTGGTGGCACGAGGCCCAGCCGGGCGGCGAGTTTGTCGATGCCATGGCTATCCTGCGCGTGCTCTACGTTGCCTCGGTCTGCGGCGACACGGCGCTGGTGAGTTCGGGGGCGATCCGCACCCGTACCCGGCTCGGCTTCGACGAAATGGACAGTCTGCTGGAAAAAATGGTGGGCGAAGGCTGGGTAGGCCGCGTCAAGATCGATGCTCCGGCGCGTGTGCAGTGGGGCAAGCGGGTGAGCGATGGCGGCGATCACTGGGTACTGCTGGCGAACGTCAACAAGCTGACGCTGGCCGAGGTGTACCGCCTGTTTGTGTTCGCGGGCATGTCGATCAATGCCGGTGTGCTCAGTGATAGCGACGACGAGCGCGATATCCAGGCAGCACGCGATGCTGCTGCGCTGGCGCGGGTGGTGGAAACGGCAGTCGAAGCAGGTCTGGGCAAGACGCTGGGCGAGCATTTCGGCCCTATAGACGCCCGTTAAGTCGCCGCGACGCCGTGGCGCAAGTATAGGGCGCAAGTACAGGGCGCAACTACAGGGCGCAACTACAGGGGGCAACTACAGGGCGCTAGCAACAGATCGCCGCACCCCGTACTGGTAGCGTACCTTGCTTCAGGTGCGCACGAAGGCCAGCAGGTGATCGAGCACTGCGTCCGGTTGCTCGCTCATCAGCGAATGTCCGCTGTCGACCGTTACTGTTTTTGCATGCGGGATGCAGCTGGCCAGCAGCCGCGCCGACTTCGGCGGTGTCATCATGTCGCGCGCGCCGCACAGCAGCAGGGTAGGGCATTGCACTGCCTGCGCCGCTACCTCGCCGTTGGCATACTCGTTACAGGCCGTGAAGTCGGTGAAGAACAGCCGCTGCGGATTGATGGCCGACATGCGCTGCATCAAGCGCTGCGCCACGCCCGTGGTGTTCATGCCGGGAAGCGCAGAGCGCTCCGTCAGGCTGGCGTGCGACCAGATGTTCACCATATCGATGGCATTTGCTTCATCGTTGCGGGCCGTTTCCAGTAGCGCTGGCGAGACCTTCATGGGGTAGGTGCTGCCCAGCAGCGCCAGACGGGAGACGCGCGCTGCGGCCTGATAGCTGGTTTCCAGTGCGACCAGCGAACCCATACTGTGTCCACAGAGGGTGGCCTGCGGTATGCCTGCTGCGTCCAGAAGGGCCAGCAGCCATTGCGCCATGGCGGGTACGGATGCCAGTGCGGCTCCGCCACTACGGCCATGGCCGGGCAGATCGACTGCCAGCACGGCATAGCCATGGTGGGCAAAATGGCGGCTTTGCAGCGCCCATACGCTGTGATCGTTCTGGGCGCCGTGGATGAAGACGATGGCAGGCTGGCTGGTGTCGAGTTGTTTGCCGCCCGTGTAGCAGTAGGCCGGTTGTCCCTGTACGGTGAGCAGCATGTCAGCCTCCTTTCTGCGACAGTTTCAGGGCGCGGGCCAGATCTTCGATCAGGTCATCGGCGTCCTCCAGTCCCACCGAGAGGCGCATGGTGCCTGCGCCGATGCCGGCCTGCGCGAGCTGTTCGGCCGGAACGCGGAAGTGGGTAGTCGAGGCGGGATGGATCGCCAGTGATTTGGCATCGCCCACGTTGGCCAGATGGGAGAACAGCTGCAGGCTGTCGATAAAGCGCTGGCCGGCCGCAAGGCCGCCCTTGAGGTCGAAGGTCAGCACGGCGCCGCAGCCCTTAGGCAGCAGGCGCTGCGCCAGCGCGTAGTCCGGATGCCCTGGCAATTCCGGGTAGGCGACTTTTTCCACCGCGTCGTGCGCCAGCAGGAACTCGACCACTTTGCGGGTGTTGGCGACATGCCGGTCCATGCGCAGGCCCAGCGTTTCTATGCCCTGCAGGATGGCGAAAGCATTGTGCGGGCTCATCACCGCGCCGAAGTCGCGCAGGCCCTCCCGACGGGCGCGCAGGGCAAATGGGGCGACGGTCGATTCCTCGGCAAATACCATGTCGTGGAAGCCCTCGTAGGGCTCGCACAGCTCGGGGAAGCGGCCGGAGGCCTGATGCGCGGCATGCCAGTCGAAAGTACCGCCATCGACCAGCAGGCCGCCTATGGCCGTGCCGTGACCGCAAAGGAATTTGGTGGCCGAATGGAAGATCAGATCGGCACCATGGTCGAGCGGTTTGAGCAGATAGGGCGTGGTGAAGGTGGCATCGACCATCAGCGGCAGATGGTGGCTATGTGCCAGTTCGGCGATGGCGGGAAGGTTGAGCACATCCAGTCCCGGATTGCCCAGCGTCTCGCCGAACAGCACGCGGGTGTTAGGCCGGATGGCGGCACGCCATGCGTCGAGGTCGCGCGGATCAACGAATGTGGTGTCGATGCCGAAGCGTTTGAGCGTGTAGGCCAGCAGGTTGTGCGAGCCGCCATACAGGGCGCGCGAGGCGACGATGTGCGCACCGGCGCCGGCGATGGTGGCCAGCCCCAGATGCATGGCCGCCTGCCCGCTGGCCGTGGCGATACCGGCCACGCCGCCTTCCAGTGCGGCGATGCGCTCCTCCAGCACGGCATTGGTGGGGTTGGAAATGCGGCTATACACATGGCCGGCGCGTTCCATATTGAACAGCGCAGCGGCGTGCTCGGCATCCTTGAATGCAAACGACGAAGTGAAATACAGCGGGGTTGCGCGTGCGCCGGTGGCGGGGTCGGGCGCAGCGCCGGCATGCAGGGCCAGCGTGTCAAAGCCGGGGTAGTGAGGGCCGCTCATGTTGTCTCGTAGGAGTTGTTAGTATGGTCGGCATCGTACTCCGAATTACGCAGGGACGACAGCACTGCAACAATGTTGGGAATTGATTATCTGGAGCGCTGGATTTTTTGCTGGGCATAGGCTACATTCCCTATACGGCGGATATAACCATAACGCTTAACTCATCCCCATAGTTGATAGGACGGCCCCCATGAAAGTCTCGGAAATTCTTCAGGTTAAAGGCAGCATTCTCTACACCATCAACCCTGACCAGCAACTGTCCGAAGCAGCCAGCATCATGGCGGAAAAAGACATCGGTTCGCTGGTGGTGATGGAGTTTGGCGATCTGGCTGGCATGCTGACCTTCCGCGAGGTGCTGCGTGCGCTGCATGAGAACGGCGGCGCGGTGGGTAGCGGCACCGTGCGCAAGCATATGGACGATCACCCGATCACCGTGACGCCCGATACGGAAGTGAACGAAGTGCGCCGCATCATGCTGGAAAAACACGCGCGCTATCTGCCCGTCATGAACGCTAAAACCATCCTAGGCGTGATCTCGTTCTACGATGTGGCGCGTGCCGTGCTGGAAGCGCAGAGCTTCGAGAACCGCATGCTGAAAGCCTATATCCGCGACTGGCCGGGCGAAACGGCCGAACACGCTGCTGACTAAGCCCAGCCGTCACTGCGCAGACTGCGCGAGAACAAGAAGCCATGCATAGCATGGCTTTTTTACTGGCGGACGGTTCCCGCCGAACGGGCAACAGCATCGCCTCAGGCTGCGCCCTGCAAGGCCTCGTTGCTGAGCCAGCCGTTCAGGGCGTCGGCCGTCATGGGGCGGGCAAACAGGAAGCCCTGCGCTAGCGGGCAGCCCAGCGCATGCAGTATCTGCGCCTGACGCTCGTCTTCAACGCCCTCGGCAATCACGGCCAGACCCAGATTGCGGCCCAGTTGCACCACCATCTCGGCAATGCTGCTGCCGCGCGCCGAACCGGTAATTTCCGTCACGAAGGCACGGTCTATCTTGAGCCGGTCGATCTGCAGGCGTTGCAGATAGGATAGCGAGGAGAAGCCGGTGCCGAAGTCGTCGATGGCTATGCTGACGCCGGTCTGTTTGATCTGGGCCAGCATCTTGATCAGCAGATCGGGCTCTTCCATGGCCATCGATTCCGTGATTTCCAGTTCGACGAATTGTGGCGGCGCGCCCGTTTCTTCCAGCGCCTTGCGCAGCATTTCGAGGAAATAGGGATGGCGGAACTGCACTTGCGAAACATTGATCGACATCATGAAGTCGCTGTGGCCGGCCTTGTGCAGCGTGACCAGTTCGCGGCAGGCTGTGCGCAGCACCCATTCGCCCAGATCGATAATCAGGCCCGAATATTCGGCGATGGGAATGAAGCGGTCGGGCGAGACGAACTTGCCGTCCGGCGTCTGCCAGCGCAGCAGTGCCTCGGCCCCCTTGGGGCGGCGGGTCTCCAGATCGATCTGCGGCTGATACACCACAAACAGCTCGTTCTGGCCGAACGCCTTGCGTAGCGCGTGCATCATGCGCACCCGTTCGCGGATCTCCACGCCCATCGAGCGGGAGAAATAGTAATGGCCGGAACGCTGCTGGGTTTTGGCGCGTTTCAGCGCAATGTCGGCGTCTTTCAGCACATCGACGCCGCTGCCTTCGTGCTCGCCCAGCCGCACCAGACCCAGTGTGGCCGACAGCTGTACATCCTGCCCGTCGATGCTGAACGGACGCTGGAACAGCATCAGGATATTGGCCGGATTGACTTGCGAGGAGTCGCCCAGCACGCAGAAGATGTCGCCCCCCAGACGGGCCACGGTGAGCGCATCGCCCAGTTCCGTCTGCAGGCGTCCGGCTACGGCCAGCAGCAGCGCGTCACCGAAGCGGTGACCGAGCGCATCATTGGTCTCGGCAAAGTGATCGAGATCAACTAGTGACAGCGTGGTTGCGTCGCGCATGCCGCTGGCCAGCGTGGCGTCGAGTATCTCGATCAGGCGCGTGCGGTTGGGCAGTTTGGACAGCTGGTCATAGAACGCGGCCGTATGCAGGTGGCTGACCAGTTCCACGTTATCGATACCAACGGCAACGTTGGCGCAGAATACTTCCAGCAGGCGCTCATCGATTTCCGTGGGGGCCTTGGTGACATCGAGGAAGGCAACGAAATCGCGGCTGGCTTTGCCGGCGAAGTACAGCGTGACATAGTCGGGACCATAGACATTGCGGCCCTGTGCCAGCGCCAGTTCCATGGCATCGTGGATGCGCTGGTCGGCACCTGCCGTCAGAGTGGTGTGGTCGAACTTGTGGTAGGGGCCGATGGTGGCCATGACCATCAGCTCGCGGCAGCCGTCTTCAGGACATTCGAGCACGCACAGCATGCCGCTGCCTTCCTGTCCCAGCAGTCCGGCGATCTGGCTCAGCACGCCTGCAGCGAAGTTATGCACGCCGTGCAGCGACATCAGCTGGGTGCTGGCATGGACTATCTGGCTCAGACCACGCCGGCTGTCGTTGATCTTGCGGATCTGTTCGTAGGAGCGGATGGCCGAGGTTACCGTAGTGAACAGCTTGATGCGCGTCAATTCCGACTTGGTCTTGTAGTCGTTGATGTCGAAATCGCGGATGGCGTCGATTTCCGGCGCGTAACCGGGCTGACCCGTGCGCAGTATGATGCGCACATCGGCAAGGCCCAGCGTTTCGCGGATATAACGCACCAGATGCAGGCCCGCATCATCCTGCTCCATCACCACGTCCAGCAGGATGACGGCGATTTCTTGTTCGGTTTTGAGTAGCTCACGTGCCTGCGCAGCGGAATAGGCATGAACGAATTCCAGTTGCCGGTGCTGCATGTCGAGGTTGCCCAACGCAAAAGTCGTAGTCGAATGGACGTCTTCGTCATCATCGATAATCATGACCCGCCATACATTGCGCGCACCCGCGGCAACGGGCGTTGCAGGATGCTCTTCTAAGAATACCAGATCGTCTTGATCGTCCTTGACTGGATCAAGTGGTGAGACCGGTGGGGGCATGTGTCGCTTCTCCAGGAATGCTTGGTGTTCTTCGGTTCAGTATATAGTGAATTGTCAAAAAGAATGCACTTTTCCTACGCTTTTACACCTTGCCTGTGGGGCGCCGTGCAACGGTGTTGAATTTTCTCGCATCACAATGAATTTTACCAAGGAAAAATTTCCATGTGGAAATTAATTGTCAGGCAGGGCGGAGAGGGGCTCGGGCTGGTAGAATACGGAATTGTCCACCTTTTTCCAAAGATTCTCTTCCTATGTCCGGCAATACTTTTGGTAAATTGTTTTCCGTTACAACCTTTGGTGAGTCGCACGGTCCGGCCATCGGCTGCGTGATCGACGGCTGTCCACCGGGACTCGCACTGACGGAAGCCGATATCCAGCCGGAACTGGATCGCCGCAAGCCGGGGACTTCGCGTCACGTCACCCAGCGGCAGGAATCGGACACGGTAGAAATTCTGTCGGGTGTGTATCAGGGCGTGACCACGGGTACGCCGATTGCGCTGCTGATCCGCAACGAAGACCAGCGCAGCAAAGACTACGGCAACATTGCCGAAAGTTTCCGCCCCGGCCATGCCGATTACACCTACTGGCACAAATATGGCGTGCGCGACCCGCGCGGCGGCGGCCGCTCGTCGGCCCGTCTGACGGCGCCCGTGGTCGGTGCGGCAGCGATCGCCAAAAAATGGCTGCAGCAGCAGTACGGTACCGTATTCAAAGGCTGCATGAGCCAGCTGGGCGACATTGCTGTGCCGTTCCAGGACTGGTCGCATGTGCCGAATAATCCTTTCTTTGCCGCCAGCGGCGATGCCGATCTGATAGCGCGCATGGAAGCGGCGATGGATGCGCTGCGCAAGGATGGCGACTCGATAGGCGCCCGCATCGAAGTCGTCGCACAGAATATTCCGGTAGGTCTGGGCCAGCCGATTTACGACAAGCTCGATGCCGACATCGCCTACGCCATGATGGGCATCAATGCGGTGAAAGGCGTGGAAATCGGCGCCGGTTTCAAGTCGGTCGAACAGAAGGGCAGCGAGCATGGCGACCAGCTGACGCCGCAGGGCTTTATCGGCAATAACGCCGGTGGCGTGCTGGGTGGCATTTCGACCGGGCAGGATATTACCGTTTCGATCGCCATCAAGCCCACTTCGTCTATCCGCACGCCACGTCAGTCTATCGACAAGGACGGCAATCCCGTGATGGTGGAAACCTTCGGCCGCCACGATCCTTGCGTGGGCATACGCGCTACGCCGATTGCCGAAGCCATGCTGGCACTGGTACTGATGGACCATGCGCTGATGCACCGCGCCCAGTGCGGCGACGTCAAGGTGCATACGCCTGACATCGCGCTGTAAGCGGTGCCGGCCCAGGCCTTCAGCTTCGCCTTATTTCTCTTCTGCTACTACGCGCACGCAGGAACCTGGTCGACCTACGCCACGCTGTTCTTTGCCGACCACGGCATGACGGTGGCGCAGATCGGCGTGCTGATGTCGATGATACAGGTGCTGCGCATCATCGGTCCCAATGTCTGGGGCTACGTCGCGGATCACTACGATCGCCGCGTCACCGTGCTGCGCATAGCCGGTTTTGCCGCACTGATCGGTTTTTCCGGCTTTTTCATCGGTTCCACGTTCGGCCACTTCATGATGGCCATGGTGGTGCTGAACCTGTTTACCAGCGGGCAGGCGCCCATCTGCGAGGCGCTGATGCTGTCGGAAATGCGGGGCGATCTGACCCATTACGGCCGCATCCGCATGTGGGGTTCGATCGGCTTTATTGTCGCTGTTAGCGCAGCGGCCTACGCGCTCGACCACTATGGCATCGTGGCGTTGCCCGCCATCGCGGCGGGCCTGCTGGTGCTGACCATCGTGGCGGCGTTCCGCCTGCACGATGTGCCGCGCCACCGCCACAAGGAAGCCCCGCCGCCATTGCTGACGCTGCTGCGCCGGCGCGAAGTCATCGCCTTCTTCTGCTCGACGGCGCTGATGGTGGCGGCCCACACCTCGCTCTACACCTTCTATTCGCTGTATCTGGAACGTAATGGCTATAGCAAAACGGTGATCGGCGCCATGTGGTCGCTGGGCGTGCTGGCGGAAGTGGCGCTGTTCTATTTCCAGGCGCCGCTGTTCCGGCGCTGGCGGCCCATGCATCTGATGTATGTGACGCTGCTGCTGGCGATGGCGCGCTTTGTCATGATAGGCATGGCGGCACATCTGCTGTGGTTGCTGCTGGTGGCACAGCTGATGCATGCTGCGACTTTTGCGCTCCATCATTCCTCGTCCGTGATGACGCTGCAGCGCTGGTTCTCCGGCCCCTTGCAGGCGCGCGGGCAGGCGCTCTACATGAGCTTGTCGTACGGCATAGGCGGATCGCTCGGCGGCCTGTTCCTCGCCCAGTGGTGGCAGGAAGCCGGACCGTCGTCGGTGTACTACGTGGCGGCGCTGTTATGCCTGCTGGCACTGGGGGCGGCCATGCTGTCGGCCCGCTGGCAGCAGCACGACGGCCACTAGTGCTGCGCCAGCAGTCTTACTTGCCGACGGATTCCTGCTGATGCCGTTTGAGCACGGCGCGCACCACCAGCGCACGCATATCGTTGAGCAGGCCGAACTCGGTCTGGCTCAATTCGATAGGGGGGAAGCTATCGTCCCAGTCGCCATACAGGAAGCCGGCTGACTGGCCGTTGGCAGACAGCGGCAGGATCACGAAGCTGTGCGCGGCGGACAAGGTGTCGCGCCACCAGTCGGGCAGCTTGGCGGCGAACTTGGCATCGCGTGCGTTCTCGATAAAGATCACGCGGTCGCTATTGAGTGCAGCGTGGAACACATTCGGCTGGTAGGCGTCTTCAAATACCAGCCGGGGCAGTATCTCGCGGATATCGTTGCCGAAGCCTATTTTGGCGGCATACTGGTTGTCCTTGCGGTTGCGCACGAAGGCCAGCGCACGCGAAAACTCCAGCCCCTTGAACACGGTCTCCAGCGCAATTTGCACCATCTGGCCCGGATTGGCGGTATGGATCATGTCGCGCATATCGGCCAGACCGCTGAGCAGTATCTTGTTGCCGGCATCGCGCTGGCGCGTACGGGCCAGCGCTTTGGCGCGGCGTTCCGCCGGTCTGGACAGCGGTGCGATGGTCAGATCGTTGGCGGCCACGACCTTGGCCTGCTCGATGGCGCCCATCAGTTTTTCCGGCAGCACGCCCAGCATGGCCGAGTAGGCGTCGGCCAGTTGTGCTACGGCGGCGGCACCGGCTGCGTCGTCATTCCACAGTGATTCGGCACAGGCGGCCGACATGGTGGACAGGCCGGCTATCCAGTCGGACGCGCTGATTTCGCCGCCCGGCTCCGGCGGCGCCAGTTTGCGCATGCCATTGATCAGGCCGGCAGGCAGGCCCCAGTGCAGGGCGGCAGCGTGGCCGATTTCGTCCAGACCCAGTCCCAGCAGCTTGGGCGCGATGGCTTCGACGTCGCAGTTTTCCTGCGCTGCAGAGCGCTGGATTTCATGCCAGCGCTCCGGCATGTAGTATGTCAGCATCATGCGGCCCAGCGTGTGCAGCATGGAACACACGACAGCTTCTTCACCGTGGCGGCTTTCCGCCGTATTGGCGATCTGCTGGGCGACTATGCCAGCGAGCACGGCCTTTTCCATTTCCACGTGCGAGGCTGTCGCATCGGAGGATGCGCCGGACAGTTCTTCGATCAGCTTCAGTCCCAGCGCCAGATGACCGATCGCGTCCGTGCCCAGCACCTGCACGGCTTTGGAGACGGTGCTGATATGCTGGCCAAACGCTGCGTACATGCCGCTGTTGGCCAGACGCAGTACTTTCTGGGTCAGCACGGGGTCGGACAGCACCGTGCGCGTCATGTTGAATTCCTGCTCGTCCTCGCCACGCATGGCGCCCAGGATGGAGCTGATGGCCTTGGCAAAGCCGGGCATGTCGCCGCGCCGGCGGGTACTTTCCCACAGCGTGGCCAGGGTGGCGTCGCCGAGCGCGTTGCCTGTGCTACGGATAGTCATTTGGCCACCTGCCGCAAATCAGGCTGCACGATCTTCAGGTGCATGCTTTCGCGCAGGGCTGCCATGGCGATATTGGCCGCCATCGGCTTGCCGGTCAGATAGCCCTGTATGTACTGGCAGCCGCGCTCCTGCAGATAGGTGAGCTGGTCTTCCGTTTCCACCCCTTCCGCTACCACCGAAAGGTCCAGGTGTTTGGCCAGATCGAGTACGGCATTGCAGATGGCGGCGTCCTTTTCCGAATTGGGCAGGTCGCGGATGAAAGTGCGGTCTATTTTCAGTACCGAAATCGGGAAACGTTTGAGATAGGCCAGCGAAGAATAGCCGGTGCCGAAATCATCAATCGCGATGCGCGCCTTGCGTTCGGCCATTTTGGACAGGATGGACTCGGCATGGACCGGATCGACCATCAGTGTGCCCTCTGTAATTTCTAGAACCAATTGCTCACCTTGTAAGCCGGAGAAGGCGATCGCATCGTCCAGCACGTCCAGAAATTTGTCATTGCGGAATTGCCGCGGGCTGATATTGACAGAAATATAGAGGGGCCGCTTGGCCACTTCCTCGAACTGCTTCAGCTGTACGCAGGCGGCTTTGAGTGCCCACGCACCCAGCAGGTTGATCAGGCCGTTGGTCTCGGCAATAGGAATGAAACGCACGGGCGGCACCATGCCCAGCGTCGGATGTTTCCAGCGCATCAGCGTTTCGAAGCCCTGAATCTCGCGCGTGCGCGCGTCGACGATAGGCTGGTAGAACAGCAGGAACTCGCCTTCGCGCACGGCCTGGAACATGGCCGCTTCCAGCGAAATATCGTGTTCCGGCGGACCCGATTCGCTCGGGCTGTACACCACGCAGCGGGCTTTACCGGTTTCCTTCGCGCGCGACATGGCCACATCGGCCAGCGCCAGCAGGCGGCCTTCTTCTTCCGCGTGCTGCGGATACACGGCGACGCCTACCGAAGCGCCCACGTAGATGGTGTGGCTGTCGATTTCGAACGGTGATTGCAGGGTGGCGATCAGCCGTCCTGTAACCAGTTTGATCTGCGCTTCGGTGGCGGTGCCGGGCAGAATGGCAACAAACTCGTCACCACCCACGCGGGCCAGCGTGTCGCTATCGCGCAGGGTTTTGCGCAGCCGGCTGGCGGCGGTACGCAGCACGGCATCGCCGACCGGATGGCCGAGGCCATCGTTGACCTTCTTGAAGCCGTCCAGACCTATGCAGGCGACGGAAAAGCTCTGCCCGGAACGGCGCGCATTGGCGATCACCATGCGGATGCGGTCGGACAGCAGCAGACGGTTAGGCAGCTCGGTCAGCGCGTCGTGGGTGGCCATGTGGCGCAGCCGCTCTTCGGTAGCGCGCTGCTGTTCCATATTGCGGCCCACCACCAGCAGTTCTTTCAAGCCTTGCTGGTTGGCATAGCACGACAGGCGCAATTCGAACGGGGTTTCGCCAGTGGCGCATTTGATGCGGCTTTCGAATAGACGGCTCTGCTCGCTGGTCAGCACGTCGGCCAGCGCCGTCTGCAGGGCAGGGCGATCATCTTCCGTCAGCAATTGCGCCAGTACGGTGCCCGTCAGTGGCGCTTGTGCGGCGATCAGCTGGACGGCACGGTGACTGGCAAACAGTATCTGTCCTTCAGTGCTGACGCGGAATACAACATCGCCAGCCTCCTCCATGAGGTTATCCAATTCATGTCGCGGAGACGGGACGGGAATACTGGAGTACATCGCGTGATTTTAATCTTTCAGTTTTTATGCCGGTACGGCGCCAGCCCGAGCAGGGCTACACCAGAGCGCAATGTATCACTGATAGCGGCGAAATCACATGAAAAATGACAATATCTTTCAGACTTTTTTTGTTTTCCTACAATCAAGCTAAAAAAAACGTCGCTCAGAGTGAAAAATCACCTTTTTCGCGCACCTCGGCAACGATTTTTAGTGCCGGAATTGACGGTTTTTCTATTGAGTGAAAGTTACGAACAGTTGTTCTGGACAAACTCGCCAATTCAAGGGGCAAGCGCAATGGCGGACTGGCAGAAATAGCGGCTTTCCAGTAGTGCAGCCGTGTCGAAATCGACCAGACAACCTTCTGCCAGTGCACACAGGATGGCGCTGGCGGAAGCCGTAGCACCTTCTGGCCGGGCCCGCAGCCGGGCAGGGGCCAATTGAAGGAAGGCCAGATTGGCAGGGCTATCTGCGGCGCCGCCGGGCAGCGTGGGATGTTTCTCGTCCCAGGGCTGGCGCGGCGGACGCGGCATGGATGCGCTCTGCTGCAGGAGCTGATCGAGTTGCGCGGCATCGGCGGCTATTGCCTGTATCAGGCCTAGTTCCAGTGCTTTGTTGCTGTCCAGTTCAAACCCGTCAAGCAGCACAGCCAGTGTGTTCTGCAGGCCAAGCAGGCGAGCCGTGCGGACTAGCAAACCGCCGCAAGGCGCCACGTTGCGCAAGGCTGGCCGCAGGCGGATAGACGCTGTGGCGAGACTGTAGCGGTGGTGACAGGCCAGCGCGACAGCCCAGCCATGTTCGCCGATATTGCCCTGTATCGCAGCGACCGCAGGCACTGGCAGGCGTTCCAGCCGGCGTAGCAAAGCATGATAGCTGGCCAGTTGCTGCATACAGGCGGGCGCCTGATCGCGGCTGAGCGCGTGCGCCTGCGGGTAGCGGCGCTCCGGCGCGTCGGGCAGGAAGCTGAGCTGCACGATACCCGATTGCGTGGCATTTTCCGTCTGCTTTTCCAGTTGTTCCAGCAGTGCTCGCAGCGCCTGCTGCCAGGCGCTGTTCAGAGGATGGATGCTGGCTGTATCCAGCGTGACGATTATGCGCTGTGTCTGTTGGACGATGCTGATCATGAATACTCCGTTCAAACGCGTTCGATGATGGTGGCGATGCCCATGCCGCCACCCACGCACAGCGTGACCATGCCGCGTTTCAGCTGGCGTGCTTCCAGTTCGTCCAGCAAGGTGGCCAGCAGCATGCAGCCGGTGGCGCCCAGCGGGTGGCCCAGCGCGATGGCGCCGCCATTGACGTTGACCTTGTGTTCAGGCACGCCCATCTCCGCCATAAAGCGCAGCACGACGGAGGCAAACGCTTCGTTTACTTCGAACAGATCAATGTCGGCAATTTCCAGTCCGGCTTTCTGCAAGGCCTTGCGTGCTGCGGGCGCCGGCCCTGTCAGCATGATGGCTGGATCGCTGCCAGTGACGGCAACCGACACGATGCGTGCGCGTGGCGGCAGGCCCAGCCGCTGGCCTGCCGCCAGACTGCCGATGAGCGCAAGTGCTGCACCATCGACGATGCCCGAGGAATTGCCTGCCGTATGTACATGCAGCACCTGCTGCAGCTGCGGATAGCGCTGCAAGGCCATCGCATCAAACCCTAGTGCACCCAGTTGCGCGAACGAGGGTTTCAGGCCCGCCAGCGTCTCCATGGTGGTGTGCGGTTTGATGAATTCGTCGTGATCGAGCACCAGCACGCCGTTCTGATCGTGCACCGGCACGATGGAGCGCAGGTGTCCCGCTGCCTGCGCCGCAGCGGCTTTCTGTTGCGAGCGCAGGGCAAACGCATCGACCTGTTCGCGCTGGTAGCCATCGATGCTGGCAATCAGATCCGCGCCTATGCCTTGCGGCATGAAGTCTGTGCGCAGGCTGGTGGCGGGATCGTTGGCCCAGGCGCCACCGTCGCTGCCCATGGGCACACGCGACATCGATTCGACGCCGCCCGCGACGACCAGATCTTCCCAGCCGGAGCGTACCTTCTGCGCAGCAAGATTGACCGCTTCCAGCCCCGAAGCACAGAACCGGTTGAGCTGTACGCCGGCAACCTGCCAGTCCCAGCCGGCCACCAGTGCCGCTGTTTTGGCGATATCCGCTCCCTGTTCGCCCACCGGCGTGACGCAGCCCAGCACGACATCATCGATCTGTGCTGTATCGAGCTGGTGGCGCTGTTGCAGGGCCTGCATCAGTCCTGCCACCAGATCGATCGCTTTGATGCTATGCATGCTGCCGTCTTTTTTACCTTTGCCGCGCGGCGTGCGGATGGCGTCAAACAGGTATGCGTGTTCCATGGAGTCTCCTGTGCTGGTTTGTCATCATAGTGGCGACTGATTCACAAAGCAAGCGCTTGCTTTGATTGGCGTCATAGGCTAGTCTGGGGTGCAACAGGCCAGTTCAGCTGACCTATCCCGCGCGCGGGTGCAGCAATCTGGCGTAAGGTGGCAACACTATCCTAAGCATCAACGGGGAGGCAGTATGCAGGCGTTTGATACGCATGAGGTTCATAACACGGTGGCGGCGCTGGCCGATGTCAATCTGTATCTGCTAGACACGGCATTACGCGAGGCGGTGACGCGCGAAGGTGCGCAGCATGATGACGCGTCGCTGGCGATGCTGGGGGCGCAACTGGGACGGGCCGACGTGCTGGAACTGGGGCGGCTGGCGAATCAGTATCCGCCACAGCTGCTGCAATATGATGCTGGCGGGCGCCGCATCGACGAGCTGGAGTTTCATCCCGCATGGCATAGCCTGATGCGTCTGCTGATCGAACAAGGTGCGCACGCTACGCCCTGGCTGGACGGCAATGGTGCCCAGGTCGCCCGTGCCGCGCGCTATCTGATGTTCGGTCAGGTGGAGAACGGTACGCAATGCCCGGTGACCATGACCTACGCCAGCGTGCCGGCGCTAAGGCAAGCGCCGGGCCTGGCCGCCAAGTGGCTGCCCAAGATACTGTCGTGCAACTATGATCCGCGCTCTTTGCCGGTCGAGCAAAAGCAGGGCGCACTGATCGGCATGGGCATGACGGAAAAGCAGGGCGGCTCCGATGTGCGCAGCAATACCACGGTGGCGCAAGCGCTAGGACCGGACCAAGCGCAGGCATTGTTTGGTGACGAGGGTGCGGGCGTGTACCGCGTGGTAGGCCATAAATGGTTTTTCTCGGCGCCGCAAAGCGATGCTCACCTGATCCTCGCGCAGACCGGGCAGGGCTTGTCCTGCCTGCTGTTGCCACGCTACCTGCCGAACGGCGAGCGCAATGGTATCCGCGTGCAGCGCCTCAAAAACAAGGTGGGCAACCGCTCCAATGCCTCGTCCGAGGTGGAATTCACCGGCGCCTATGGCTGGCTGATCGGCCCCGAAGGGCGGGGGGTACCCACCATACTGGAGATGGGCAGCCACACACGGCTCGATTGCGTGCTGGGCAGTGCCGGTGCCATGCGCGCTGCGCTGGTGCACGCGCTACACCATGCGCGCCAGCGCAAAGCTTTCGGCAAGCGCCTGAGCGAGCAGCCTCTGATGCAGAATGTGCTGGCCGATCTGGCGCTAGAATCGGAAGCGGCTACCGCGTTTGCCATGCGGCTGGCGCGCTGCTTCGACGAATCCAGCGACCCTGCTCAGGCATTGCTGGCACGCCTGCTGACGCCGGCCGGCAAATACTGGATCTGCAAGCGCGGGCCGGGCTTCGGGGCGGAAGCCATGGAAGTGATAGGCGGCAGCGGCTATGTGGAAGATAGTCCGCTGGCACGGCTGTACCGCGAACTGCCGGTCAATTCCATCTGGGAGGGATCGGGCAATGTAATGTGCCTTGACTTGCTGCGTGCGCTGGGCAAAACTCCTGCCGCGCGCGATGCGCTGGCCGCGGAACTGGCGCTGGCCGGCGATGACGATGCTGATTTCTGCCGCTATCGCACTGCGCTGCTGAACAATATGCAGTGCAGTGAAGCCGGTGCACGTCTGCTGGCGGAGCGCATCGTGCTGGCGGTGCAGGCAGGATTGCTGTTGCGCCACGCCCCAGCTTATGTATCATCGGCATTTATTGCATCGCGCATACGTTGTGCGCCCGGTGGCGCTTATGGCCGTTTGCCGGAAAATGTAGCTTATGGCCAGATACTGGCGCGTGCCATGCCTGAGTAAATGAAAGAGTAGTGATGAATCAGACGGTAGCAGTAGACAATCGGCGCGCAGAACTGGTGCGTGTGGCAGCGCGGCTGTTCCGCGAACGGGGTTTTGACGGCACCACCACACGTGATATCGCCGAAGCGGTTGGCATGCGTTCCGGCAGCCCCTTCTACCACTTCAAAAGTAAGCAGGAAATACTGGCGGCCGTGATGGAAGAGGGGCTGGTTGCCGGCCTGCCGGCGGCCGAGGCGATCGCCGAGAGTGCACTGACGCCACGCCAGAAGTTCGCTGCGCTGGTGCGTGCGCATCTGGAGATCGTACTAGGCGAGGGACATGACTTCATTCCCGTGCTGCTATACGACTGGCGCCGTCTGACGCCGGAGCTGCGCTCGCGCGTACAGGTGTTACGCGACCGTTATGACCAGTTGTGGCAGGATGTGGTGAGCGAGTTGCTGGCGGCTGGTTTGCTGCGTAGCGATAGTGCGGTGGCGCGCTTATTGCTTATGGGCGCTATCAATTACAGCGTGCTGTGGTACAAACCCGGACTGGGCCTCAATCTCGATCAGATTGCCGAGGAAGCGGTGAGCATGTTTTTAGGGCCGCAGCCCTAGTATAATGACCGGTACTTCAAGAAAGAATCCATAATGAAACAAGATCCGCGCTTTCCCAACCTATTTATCACCGACCACCCGCTGATTCAGCACAAGCTCAGCCACATGCGGGAAAAAGATACCTCGACCCGTACTTTCCGCGAACTGCTGAAAGAGATCACTTTGCTGATGGGCTACGAGATCACCCGCGATCTGCCGCTCACCACGCGTACCATCGAAACACCGCTGATGACCATCGATGCACCGGTCATCGCCGGTAAAAAACTCGCCATCGTGCCGATACTGCGCGCCGGCATCGGCATGAGCGACGGGCTGCTGAATCTGGTGCCATCGGCCCGCGTGGGCCATATCGGTGTGTTCCGCGATCCGGAAACCCACCAGCCGGTGGAATATCTGGTCCGTCTGCCGGATCTGGCCGAGCGTACTTTCATTCTGTGCGATCCGATGGTTGCGACTGGCAATTCGGCGGTGCACGCCGTCGATGTGCTGAAGTCGCGCGGCGTAACGGACGACCAGATCATCTTCCTCGCGCTGGTTGCCGCACCGGAAGGCATTACCGTGTTCCAGAAGTCGCATCCGGGCGTGAAGATCTACTGCGCTTCGCTGGATTCCCACCTGAATGACCACGCTTACATCGTGCCGGGGCTGGGCGATGCGGGCGACCGTATCTTCGGCACCAAATAATGGCGGATCCGGTGTCGGCAGAAGCGGAATTCCGGGCAAGGCTAGAGGCGCTGAATGCGCGGTTCACCGCGCAACTGCCGCTGATGCTGGAGAAAACAGCGCAGGCACTGGCCGCGTGCGTTGCCGGCGGGGCAGAACCAACGCTGGAACAGCTGACGGCGCTGCATGAGTCGTTGCACAGCGTAGCCGGTTCTGCCGCCACTTTTGGCTACGCCATGCTGGGCCAGCAGGCGCGCCGTATCGAGCAGGAATTACGGCGGGCGATGCAGGAAAAATCCGGCTGGAATGCCATTGCGCCGCAGGTGGAGCAGTATCTGCGCTGGGCAGCGCGCGACCCTAAAGCCACGCATTACGAGTAATACTGACGATTGATCTAGCTCAAATCGCCCAGTAAAAACTTGTCTATAGTTGTACATGCACCCTGAGTTCTGCGGGTTTTCTACCAAAAAACACGCCTCTTGGCATTTATTTTGGCGAAAACGTGCTTTTCTCAAGTAAATGGGTATAATGCGGCATCGTTTAGATTCAAGAGTAGTGCAGTTTCGCTGTTTTTCTTCTTGCCTCAAACGATATCACGGGCGCAAGCCCAACTTAACTGAAATAGGAATTGTAATGGCAACTGGTATCGTAAAATGGTTCAATGACTCGAAGGGCTTCGGCTTTATCACCCCTGATGAAGGCGGCGAAGATCTGTTCGCTCACTTCTCGGCGATTCAGTCGGCAGGCTTCAAGTCGCTGCAAGAGAACCAACGTGTTTCTTTCGAAGTAACTGCCGGCCCTAAAGGCAAGCAAGCTTCGAACATTCAGCCACTGTAATACGCTGAATCAAACGAAATAAGAAATCCTCGGTTCCCGAGGATTTTTTTTTGCCTGGAGCAAACGCGTCGGCGCACGCAGATCAAGCGTTGATGCCAGCATCGCTGCCCATGCGGCTGCATGCCGCTTATTTACCGGTTTTGCGCCAGTACTCAGGCTGGGCGTAGGTGTGGCGCAGAAAGTCCACAAAGGCCCGTATGCGCAGGGGCAGGTGGCGGCGCTGGGCAAACACGGCATAAATATCATTGCCGGGCGCGGAGTGCTGGTCCAGCACGGTCTGCAGCTTGCCTTCCGCAATTTCATTGCCTACTTCCCACATCGAGCGCCATGCCAGCCCTTTGCCTGCCAGCGCCCAGTCGTGCAATACCTGTCCGTCATTGCTGCCCATATTGCCGGCCACTTTCAGCACCACGTTCTTGCCATTCTCGCGGAAAGTCCAGCCGCGCTGACTACCTTCGCTGCTGATCGCCAGACAGTTATGCTTGGCCAGATCGGCCAGTGTTTGCGGCACGCCATGGCGTTTCAGATACGAAGGGGCGCCGACCACCACGCGCTCGTTATCGGCCAGTTTGACGCTGACCAGGCTGGAATCGGACAGGCTGGCGATGCGGATGGCGACATCGATGCCTTCGCCAACGATATCGACCACGCGGTCGCTCATGTTAAGCGTGATGCTGACGTCGCGATGCTCGGCCAGAAAAGAGGGGATCAGCGGCGCTACGTGCTGGCGACCGAAGCCGGCCGGCGCCGAAATCATCAGATGCCCCGTGGCGTGCGCGCTACGTTCGGCCACGGCGGACTCGGCTTCTTCCAGTTCCGTCAGTATGCGCTGGCAGTCCTCCAGAAAGGCAGCACCTTCGTTGGTCAGGGCCAGCTTGCGCGTAGTACGTTGCAATAATTTCACACCGAGGCGGCTTTCCAGCGCATCAAGGCGGCGGCCTATCATGGCTGGCGCTATGCCCTCGGCGCGGGCAGCGGCCGACAAACTGCCCTTGGAGACCACCTCGACAAAGGTGGAAATCTGTCTGAATTGACCCATAGATACATCAACCTGTCATTTGTGAGAAAAACGCATAGATGAAGTGATTTTTAGTCTTGTTTGTATAACTTATTAGTGAATATACTGTAAAACATATCGGGGCGTAACTGAGTCTGCACACTAAAAACATAGCCGTGCAACACTGGGGCGCATGCTTATAATTAGTCTGGTTGTTAATATTTTCTTTCGGAGAGAAGCACATGACGCAGTCCACCCTCACTCTGCCAGCAGGCATGGAAATTACCGGCAAAATCAAGCCCGGCTACGAGAACATCCTGACCAGCGAAGCGCTGGCACTGGTGGCCAAGCTGTCGCGCGAATTCGAATCCCGTCGCCAGCAGCTGCTGGCCGTGCGCGTAGAGCGCGCCAAGCGGCTGGATGCCGGCGAGCGCCCGGACTTCCTGGCAGAAACCGCACACATCCGCTCTGGCGACTGGAAAGTGGCGCCGATTCCTCAAGCACTGGAATGCCGCCGTGTCGAAATTACCGGTCCGGTCGACCGCAAAATGGTGATCAACGCTCTGAACTCGGGCGCTGACAGCTACATGACCGACTTCGAGGATTCCAACACGCCGAACTGGGAGAACCAGATCGACGGCCAGATCAATATGTTCGACGCCGTGCGCCGCACCATCGCGCTGGAACAGAACGGTAAATCGTACAAACTGAACGACAAGGTTGCAACGCTGGTCGTGCGCCCACGTGGCTGGCATCTGGACGAGAAGCATGTGCTGGTAGACGGCAAGCGCATTTCGGGCGGCATCTTCGACTTCGCGCTGTTCATGTTCCACAACGCCAAAGAGCAGCTGGCACGTGGCGCCGGTCCTTACTTCTACCTGCCGAAGATGGAATCGCATCTGGAAGCCCGTCTGTGGAACGACATCTTCGTCATGACCCAGAACGAACTGGGCCTGCCACAGGGCACCATCAAGGCTACCGTGCTGATCGAAACCATCCTGGCTGCCTTCGAGATGGACGAAATCCTGTACGAACTGCGCGAACACAGCTCGGGCCTGAATGCCGGCCGCTGGGATTACATTTTCTCCTGCATCAAGAAGTTCAAGCTGGACAAGGAGTTCTGCCTGGCCGACCGCGCCAAAGTGACCATGACCGCACCGTTCATGCGCGCTTACGCTCTGCTGCTGCTGCAAACCTGCCACAAGCGCAATGCGCCGGCCATCGGCGGTATGGCTGCCCTGATCCCGATCAAGAACGATCCGGAGAAAAACGAAGTGGCCATGGGCGGCGTACGCAACGACAAGGCACGCGATGCGACCGACGGCTACGACGGCGGCTGGGTTGCTCACCCGGGTCTGGTAGAACTGGCGATGACCGAGTTCAAGAAAGTACTGGGCGACAAACCTAACCAGATCGAAAAGCAGCGTCCTGACGTGGAAGTGACGGCAGCCCAGCTGCTGGACTTCAAGCCGGAAGCGCCGATCACGGAAGCTGGCCTGCGCTACAACATCAACGTCGGTATCCACTACCTCGGTAGCTGGCTGGCTGGCAATGGTTGCGTGCCTATCCATAATCTGATGGAAGATGCGGCGACCGCTGAAATCAGCCGTTCGCAAGTATGGCAGTGGATCCGTTCCAGCAAAGGTACGCTGGAAGATGGCCGTAAAGTGACGGCCGATATGGTGCGTGCCATGATTCCGGAAGAGCTGGCCAAGGTGCAGCGTGACGCGCCGGGCGGTGAAGGCCCGACCTATGTACGTGCGGCCCAGATCTTCGAAGAAATGTCGACTTCCGACCAGTTCGCCGAGTTCCTGACTCTGCCGCTGTACGAAGAGATTTAAACCGCGCAACAATCAGGCAGGGCGGGCCAGCTCGCTATGCCTGTTGTACCGGACAAGCCCGCCTGCTCACGCAGCGGGCTTTTTTCTTATGCTTACAAGTATTAATTAGTCCGTGACTTCGAAGGTGCCGGGATCGAGTTCGTTCAGTGTGACCGGCGGCGCACCACGATCCGGCTGCAAGGCTTGCTGATTCAGTCGCGTGCTCAGTTGCGCCAGATAATCGGCACGGCATCGGCGCAGCACGTAGTCGCGGAAGTTGTCGTGCTCCAGATCATGCCAGGCCCGTGTGCGGCAAGCGTCGGAACGCTGCTTTGCCTGTGCCTGTGTGGCCGGTGTCAGGTCAGCATTTCCCGCGGTCAGACGAGGGTAACCGTAGCGGTCCATATACGCGCCGGTCAGGCTTTCGATGACATTGATCTCGTCCATGCTGAGTTGCTGCTTGAATTTGTCGATATTGGCGACGATGGGCGGGTAGCAGTTGGACGACCACAGCGACGATAGTTGCGCAATCTGCCTGGCTTCCTGCGACGCGCCCACGTCCAGCATCTGCGGCAGGAAATCGATGCCGAGGAAGCCGCATAGCGCTTCCAGCGTGGTTTGCTGACTGGCGAGAAAATCCTCGTAGCGTATGGTCAGCACCCGATCGGGATATTGCGCTGCCACGTGGTCGGCGGCGCGGTGTGCGGCCAGCCAGGTTTGGGCGTTGAGCTGGCTGTCGAAGTCGTGGATGATGGCGCGGTTCATCGATGCCACCTGGGCGCGCGGATCGCGTACCACGTTCACGAACAGCATGTCCGGGAACAGCGCCATCAGCTCGTCGGCGTAGTGCACATTGTCCAGCGACTTATCCATCACGACGCTGGCGCCATGCTGGCTGGCGGCACGCATCAGCAACTCCCAGTGGACCCGGTGCACGCTGCGTGGCTGATGACGGATGGCTTCAAAGATTTCTACCGGATCAAAGGCGATATGCGGCCACTTGACCATACTGACGGCTTGCAGGCCGCACAGATCGCTCACCAGGCGGAAATAGTGGCGGTCATCATGCAGGTCGCCATACAGCGGTAGCAGCGGCATGAAATCGACGATGTGCAGCGGATACGGCGAGTAGAACTGCGGCGCCATGTTCAGGCGCAGTCGCAGCGCATGGCTGCCGCAGCGGCGCAGCGGAATCATCATCACGGGACGCGGGCGGGGGCTTGGGGTCATTGTGGTCTCCTAGGGAAAATACATCCGGCTCAGGCAGATTTTGCCCAGCGTGGCCGGTCAGCTTGCATGGCTGGATACTGTGTCGGCGCGGAAGTAGGCGCTAAAACGATCAATAAAGCGCTCGAGGTCGGCATAGGGCAGACGATTGATGCCGGCGGCTGCTTTGCGGCCGCCGCCGCTAGGGAATTCTGCGCACAACTGGCTGGCGCTATGACTGTCTGGCTGGGGCGATCGTACGCTGACCAGATAGTCGCCATCGCTACGTTCCAGTATTACGGCATACGCATTGCCGCTCCGGCTGTTCGCCAGCTGATTGGCCAGAACACCGCTAATGCGGCGCGCCCATGGCGTGGCCGGCAGCAGATAGACGGCATTGCCTTGGCACCGCCAGTGCGCTTGCAGGTTATGCAGGCGGGCGCAGTCGCTGGTGTAGCCGTCCAGCAGGTCGTGATAGAGGGCGCTCTGCAAGAAACTTGCCGGCTGCTGGTGCAGACTGATCGCCTTGTACAAGTCGGACGGCGCTATCTGCAGATCGCTGATGCACTCTCCGTAGGCGTTGTAGTTAAGCACCTGACCTAATTGCTGCAGGGCGCTAGTGACATCGGCCGGCAGCGCCAGACTGCGCGCCAGCATATGGGCCACAACTTCGAGGTTGTCGCCAAAAGCGCCCACCACGGCCCATGGCCGGTAGCGGCCTTGTAGATGACGGTCGACCAGGATGCTGGTGCAGACGTCATGGCTAGTGTCGCAATGCAGTTGCAGGCGCGAGTGCTTGCGGAGGGCGGTACATCCGGCAGCGTGGTGGTCAAACCATGTGATGCGGGCGCCGCCATCGAGCAGCCGTTGTAGTTCGCCGGCGTTAGTGTCGAGCGAGATATCCAGTACCAGTAGCGCGCTGCTGGCCGATGCCGGAACTTTGCGCAATAGCTCGATGTCGCGCTTGACGCCGGTGATCAGCTGGTGACTGGCCGGCGCGTGCAGGCGCAACATATGCAGTGCGCAGATGCCATCTGCATCGCCATTGAAGATATCGTAGTTCATGGCATCAGAGGAAGCGCGGGGCCAGATGCTGCAGTAGATGGGCGCAGGCCTGTTCGACAGTCAGCTGTTCGGTGTCGAGTACCAGTGCCGGTTCAAGTGGTATTTCGTAGGGCGCGGAAATGCCGGTGAATTCCGCGATCATGCCGGCGCGGGCTTGCCGGTACAAGCCCTTGGGATCGCGTTCTTCGCACACCACGCAGGGGGTGCTGACATAGGTCTCGATAAAGTTAGCAGCACCAATGATTTCGCGCGCCATGTCGCGGTCGCTGCGCAGGGGCGAAATGAAGGCGCAGATTACGATCAGACCGGCATCGTTCATCAGTCGTGCCACCTCGGCCGAGCGACGGATGTTTTCGCGGCGGTCGTGTGCAGTAAAGCCGAGGTCGCTGTTCAGGTGATGGCGCAGATTGTCGCCATCGAGTACAAAAGCAGTGCGCCCTGCGCTGAAGAGTCGTTGCTCCAGCGCGCATGCCAGCGTGGACTTTCCGGCGCCGCTCAGACCCGTCAGCCAGATGGTGGCAGCTTGCTGGCCCAGCCTTTGGCAGCGCTGCTCGGGTGCGATGGTGCCGGCGTGCCAGTATACCTGCGGCATTGCGTTGTCCAACCGTTCAACACTACCCATGTCGCTCTCCTGAAGTGATTGAGTTGTTATGCTTCGGCTGTGTGGGCAGCCGTGCTAGGCGTTCGACCTGCTGGTGCGGGTGTTAGTCGCGTGGTTTTCCGGTGTGCGGCGTAGGTCGGGCGTTATCGTTTCGCTGCGCCATGGTTCCTCCTTGCGGCCTCGCTAGAAGCCGCATAAATTAATGCGGCGAGGGAATATTAGTTGAACCTGAAGACGGGAATAGTCACCATTAATCACATATGGCGCCGGCGCAACAGGCCATTCCAATGTTCAGTTCGCTAGGCTGTTTGATGGCTGAGGCGCGTTGCCACGAGGCTGTCCTGAACATTGCATAAAGGACCCGAACACGGGTGGCTACCCTGTCCGGTGCGGAGGGTAGATATCGAGGAGCTTAGGGTATTTTTCTTAGGTAGAACGCGGTTATTTCTGCCGGGCGAAGCTGCTGTACGGTGGACCCATGGCGCGCATTGTCCGGGACAGGCGGCGAGGGCGCGCTAACGGAAGGTGCTGCTAGCGCGCCCGTAAAGCGGGGAAAGAAAAATATTTTTTTTGCCGTGCGAAAATTTATGACAGGTGCTCGCTGTCTCGCCCGGCAGTTTGTCGTAAGCGCGACTAGAATTCGTTTTTCCAGAGTCGCAGCGCAGTGAACGTCGCCAGTGGTGTATCGCTGCCATCGAGTTTGCCGGCGCGCTGCAATTGTTCGGCGATTGATTTCTCCCGATAGCGCAGGAAGGGGTTGGTCGCTTTTTCCAGCGCGATGGTGCTCGGCACGGTAGGCAGGTCGTGCTCGCGTTTATCTGTCTCATCCTTAACACGCTGCTGCAGCGCCAGATTGTCCGGTTCTACCACGCGGGCAAAACGCAGATTGGATAGGGTGTACTCGTGCGCGCAATACACTAGCGTATCGTCGGGCAGCGCTGCCAGTTTTCCGAGCGAGCTGATCATCTGCGCCGGCGTGCCTTCGAACAACCGGCCGCAGCCGCCGGCAAACAGCGTGTCGCCGCAGAATAGCCAGCCCGGAGCGCCTGCTTCGCCTTGCCGCAGGTAGGCGATGTGGCCCATGGTGTGGCCGGGCACATCCAGCACAGTTAGCTGCAAATCCAGTCCGGGCACGTCGATCTGCTTGCCCTCGCTCACCGGCAACGTCACACAGTCTATGCTTTCATTGGTAGGGCCGTACACGGGCACGGGATAATGCTGTAATAATTCACCGACGCCGCCAATATGGTCAGCATGATGATGGGTGAGTAGAATGGCGGTCAGTTTAAGACCGTAGGTCTGCAGGGCTGACAGGATAGGTCTGGCGTCGCCGGGGTCGACAGCGGCAGCGTGTACGCCATCGTGGATCAGCCACAGGTAGTTGTCGCGAAAGGCAGGGATCGTCAGAACATCAAGTACGGGCTTGGTAGAATGGGTCATTGGATCGTAGAGGCTAGGCATGGACAAGGCAGGATCGGAGAAATCCATTATAGCGCTGGAAGGCTGGCTGCAGACGCCCGCTGGTGTCTACCTGCGCGCATGGGAACAACACACGCTTGATCACCTGACGGCCGATATTTTCGGTTTCAATGCCGTACAGATCGGCATGCCGCAACTCGATGCGCTGGCCGCCAACCGCATGCCCTACAAATTTCTGGCCGACCGAAAAATACGGTCGCTGGCCGAAGCGCCGCGCCGTGCGGTGACACTGACTTGCGACCCGGTCGAACTGCCGTTTGCTTCCCAGTCTATGGATCTGGTGGTGCTGCCTCATGTGCTGGAGTTTTCTCCCGATCCCCATCAGGTGTTGCGCGAAGTCGAGCGGGTGCTGATACCGGAAGGACAGGTGATTATCTGCGGCTTCAATCCGGCCAGCCTGTGGGGCGCGCGGCATGTGCTGCGGCGGGTGGGGGGAACCAGTTTCCTGCCTCGCACGGAGGAGCTGATTTCTATGCCGCGCCTGAAGGACTGGTTAAAATTACTGAATATGACGGCCAGCCACAGCCACTTCGGTTGCTACGCGCCGGCGTGTCGCACGCAGAAATGGCTGGAACGCTACGCTTTCATGGATAATGCGGGGCCGCGCTGGTGGCCCTATCTGGGCGGCGTATATATTGTGCAGGCGATCAAGCGCGTCAAAGGCATGCATCTGATCGGTCCTGCATGGAGCAAAAAGACAGCGGCTGCACCGTCGGTGGTGCCCGCGACGAACAAAAGGCAATAGAGCAGTATGGAAAATATGGACAAGGTCGAGATCTTTACGGATGGCGCCTGCAAGGGCAACCCCGGCATCGGTGGCTGGGGCGCCTTGCTGGTGGCCGGCGAGGCCGAGAAAGAAATCTGCGGCGGTGCGCATGACACCACCAATAACCGCATGGAACTACAGGCTGTGATCGAGGCGCTGCAGGCGCTGAAACGCCCCTGTTTGGTAACGCTGCACACGGATAGCCAGTATGTGCAGAAGGGGATTAGCGAATGGATACATGGCTGGAAGGCCCGTGGCTGGAAGACTGCGGCCAAAGAGCCGGTCAAGAATGCTGACCTTTGGAAGGCACTCGATGCGGCGCAGGCCCTGCATACGGTGGAGTGGCGCTGGGTGCGTGGGCACAACGGCCACCCCGGCAATGAGCGGGCCGACATGCTGGCCAATCGCGGGGTCGAGCTGGCGCGTGCCCGCTAGGCCGCCTGTTATACTACGTCAGGTTCAAGAAGTGCTTATTACGGATTACTATGCGTCAAATCATCGGTTTCTATATAGTTAGCAGGTTTGTAAACGACGAACGAGTGAGTAACGGAGGGTAGAAGCAACGTTCTACCTATCAAATGTGGGGAATTCCAGCTAGAAGTGTAAACCGTAAGGGCATTTCTGCAACTCCCGTTTACATTTTCGACTTAATTTCACAGGCTATGATCAGGCCCCGTTATTGCAGGAAACTGGCCTGAATTCTACGGATCACGAAAAATTCGGCAGCAAACGCGATATTGTCATAGACGCAAAGGGCATCCCCTTAGCGGCGTGAACGTCGGCGTTGGCCGAACTCGACAGGTCATGCGGCAAACCATAGGTTGACAGTATATTAATCAGTTGGCAAGCTGGCGCCTTGGCCGACTGTCTCAGTTCGGCCATCAGCAATGGGATGGACTCCTCCTCCCCTATCAACGCTTCGGCGTCTAAACTGGAGTTTCGACACAACAAGTTGAGAGAAGGAGTCCGCCATTAAGATTATCCGCGTCGGCGTCGATCTCGCCAAGACTGTTTTTCCAATTGTACGGGGTTGATCGTTGCGAAAAGGTCGTATGGCGTAAGAAGCTGAGCCGGGCAGAATGGCTGGCGGCATTGCTGGAGAAAATCGAGCCGGGGTGCGAGATTGGAATGGAAGCCTGCTGTGGTGCGCATGATTGGGCCCGGCAATTGCAGAAACGCGGCTTCAATGTGAAACTCATCGCGCGGCAGTTCGTCAAGCCACACGTGAAGAGCAACAAGAACGACGTGAACGATGCGGAAGCGATTCGTGCGGCGATGAGCCGGCCGAGTATGCGTTTCGTCGCGGTCAAAACGGTCGAGCAGCAGGCCCCAGGCGATACACCGGATCAGAGCAGAGCTATGCAGTCAACGCACTGCTAAAGGCAACCAGATTCGTGGCCTGTGTAGCGAGTATGGCCTAATGGCGCCAAGGGAAATGATACAGCTGAGGGCCGCCATTTCTTGCTCGCTGGACGATCTGGAGAATGGATTGTCGTTGTGGTTTCGTCGCATGTGGCGCGGCCTGTGGCTTGATCTGCTGAACCTGGAACTGAGGGGGAAGGAGCTGGATCAGGAAATAGAAATTGCGGCCTCGACCGATCCGGTCGCCACCAGGTTGCAGCAGTTGCGCGGGGTGGGGCCGATCATCGCAACGGCGATTGTGGCCAACGTCGGCGACGCAAAGCAGTTCAGTAGTGGCAGGCAGATGACGGCGTCGCTGGGGGGGCACCCCGACAGAACAGCTCCGGTGGCAAGGAGCGATTGCTTGGGATTATGAAGCGCGCCGAAGCGCGACTGCGAACGCTGTTGATTCACGGGGACCGTTCGGTTTTACGAACGCCAGTTATACGTGGCGCGTTACTCGATAAGAATGAAAATTCCTTTTATTTCAATTACTTGGTTATCATCTAGTTTGTAATGACTTGACGGTAAACGACATTGGCGATCTTCCATAGAGTGAGCTGGTAGCCGGCGCGAACTCCAGTTGTTACTTCACGTTCTCACTCAGCGGCCACCGGCCGCCACCACAGGCTAGGCAGGCGTTGGCCGTTGGCGCATTTCTAGTCATGCGGAAGCTGCTCGGGCATCCTTGCAAGCCGCAGCCGATTCGCATGGGTCGCCTGAGCTAAATCACACAAAGTTCCGTCACTCGCTCACTTTTGGGCACCTCGAAAAACGCATGCAGCTCTGTCATGATGTTGAAGACCCGATTCTGACTTGATTACGATGATCAAACACAGCCTGTTTGCCGACCAGGAGCGCGAAGCGAAGCTCAACGAGCTTGGCGATACGCTGCGGGTGCTGGAACAGCATGTCGACTTCGCGGCGCTGGCTGCAGCGGTTGATGCTGCTGCTCCCCGCCCCGGCCGTGGGCGCGGCGGTCGGCCGCCATTCCCCACGGAGCTCATGGTACGCGTACTGCTGATTCAGCAGCTCTTCAATTTAAGCGATGAGCAGATGGAATTCCAGCTGCTTGACCGCCTCAGCTTCCAGCGTTTCATCGGACTGCGTCACAGCAGCCAGATTCCCGACCGGACCACGATCTGGACTTTCAAAGAACGCCGGATCCAGGCAGGCGCCAGCGAAAGCATTTTTGACGCGGTCAACCGCCAGCTGTCGATGCACGGCTATATGGCACGCGGCGGACAGATGATCGACGCGAGCATCGTACAAACGCCCAAGCAGTCGATCAACAAGGAGGAAAAGGCCATCGTGACCGAAGGCGCGATGCCAGCTGACTGGAAGCCCGCGAAGCGGCGACAAAAAGACATCGATGCACGCTGGACCAAGAAGCACGGCAAGTCCTACTTCGGCTACAAGCTATCGGCCAACGCCGACAAGCGCTACAAGCTTATTCGCAGGATCAAGGTCTGCACCGCCAGCGAGCACGACACCCTGCACTTTGAAGCGCTGATTGATCCGGGCAACACCAGCCGCGATATCTATGCCGACAAGGGCTATGTCGACGGTGAGCGTGAAGCACGGCTCAAGGGGCAAGGATGGCGCATGCATATCCAGCGCAAGGGCAGCAAAGACAAACCACTGTCCGAGGCGCAGAAACGGCGTAACAAGCGCATCGCCAAGCCGCGTGCCCGTGTCGAGCACGTCTTCGCCGGCCTGGCACAACTGGGTGGCAAGGCGCTGCGTTCGATTGGGCTGGCGCGCGCCACACTGCACTTGAACTGGAAGGCCGCCACCTACAACTTGCAGCGCTTTTCTTATTTGAAGCAGGCCGGGATCGTGGCGTTCTGACGCCCGAGGTCCGTCCGGACCGCCGAAAATGGCCAGCGCGGGCCATTGAAGGGCCTTGAAGCTGTCGCATCCAACAGCTGAAACAACGCTTACGCCAAGACTTTTTCAGCACGTGCTCTCGAATCTCCGGTTATTCGAGGTACCCTAAAGTCAGTCTATCTCCGGGCTAGCCCTGTCATTAAGTATCAAATGTCGCACAGAACCAAACCCGTCTTTCTTGAGTAAAACGTTGCCGTATCGCAATCAAACCTCTTCATCGGCCTACCGAGTGTGCGTTGGCGGGCGATGAAGTATCGTGCGCCTTAGAGTTGATTGGTACCTTCAAGGCCGCCGTTGGCTCACTCTACAATCAGAAGAAGGGAACATCTGCTGGGTCTTCACGGTCGACGATGACACCGCCAAAGGCGGCAAAGAACGCACAGTGCCGGTCATGCCGGAGCTGCTTGGTGCGCTGAGTACCTATCGGTGCGCATTCGCTTTGGATCCGCTGCCTGGCGCCGTGTGCTAGCGGCACGAAACATGGCGCTAGGGTCAAGATGGCGGCGTATCGCTGCCTGATCGGCGAGTGGCCCGACGTCGGCTGTATCGGGTTGGATGTGATAATTTAAGTTCGCGCGCACTACACAATGTGCTCCCCGAACAGGCCGGGGACCTGACCGCAGCCGGACACCTTAGCTACCCTCTCGGCGCACTGGCTGTCCCATACCTTCGACATTACTTGGCTCATCACTGGTCGAGATATCCATACCGTGGCCATCTCGCTCGTACACGTTAACGTAGACCCGACCATATATGTTGAGGCCAGCAATCGCAACATTACCGCGCGCAAGATCTGAAGCCTGACTGCTGTGCTATATGGCTGCTCGCTAGATGACGTCTCGTTTTACAACCTGGATTCATACCTCGAACTGATTGACGAGAAAGGCGTTGGTGAGGTTCTGGATTTTAGGCTACCGGGCCATCCTCGCTCCCTCGCCTTAGGCATCGGTCCTCGGACTCGAATCGCCCCCACCGGCTGTTCAGGCGTCTATGGATGGGCAAACGCAGTGAATGTAACGTTGACGTTAATGTTTTGGATATGTGCTTAACGTTGTTGTTCGGTTAAAATCATCGCAACATTGGAGAAGTATATGCGTATAGAAGCAGTCGACCTATTTTGCGGAGTTGGAGGCCTCAGTTATGGCCTCAAGGAAGCAGGGATCAAGGTAAAGGCCGGATATGATATCGACACGGACTGTGAGTTCCCCTATGAAGCTAATATTCAGGCCAAGTTCCACAAGAAAAACGTGGAATTGATTGATGGCTCAATAATATCGAAGCATTATTCAAAAGCTAAGGGTGTGGTTCGCCTGCTTGCCGGTTGTGCACCTTGCCAACCGTTCTCCACCCTTACACGCGGCCGTGACAACTCCGAAGACGCGAAATGGTCGCTGCTCGACCATTTTTCCCGTCTAATCGAAGAGACTCAGCCCGAGCTTGTGTCCATGGAAAATGTGCCGCGCGTGACGAATCATGCGCCGTTCGATAAATTTATAGCTACATTGTGTCGCAACAACTATTACTTTGACTGGAAACGCGTGCGTTGCGCCGACTATGGCATTCCGCAGGAGCGACGGCGCTTTGTTCTAGTGGCGTCCAAGTTGGGCGAAATTAAGATCCCAGGTCCCACCACCAAAAAGCCGATTACTGTCAAAGATGCGATTGGCCATCTGCCGAAACTAAAGGCGGGAGAGACGTCCGCCACTGATCCGCTGCATAAGGCGCGATCGTTGACGCCGATTAACCTGAAACGTATCCAAGCATCCAAACCGGGTGGAACTTGGCTAGACTGGCCGGAGGATCTGCGTGCGCCTTGCCACAAAGCGGACTCTGGGAAATCGTTCAAAAGCGTCTACGCACGCATGAAATGGAATGTACCTTCACCTACCATCACAACGCAGTGCTACAACTTCGGCACCGGTAGGTTTGGACACCCTGAGCAGCATCGCGCCATCACTTTGCGCGAAGCGGCGATACTGCAGTCCTTCCCTGATGACTACCAGTTCGTGAGTCCCGACGTGCCGGTAACCTTCTCCGCCGTTGGTCGCATGATTGGCAATGCAGTGCCGCCTGCGCTAGGAAAGCTTGTCGGTGAAATTTTCAAGGCCCACCTTATACAACTGGAGAAGAAATCCTGATGGCCAATCTCAAGTTTCGCATTGAATTGAATGTCCTGAATCACTTAGGTATTGGCCTGTACAGTTCCACCCCTGCGGTGGTCAGCGAGGTCATCTCTAACGCCTGGGACGCGGATGCGTCCGAGGTTAAGATTCAACTCAAACCGGACGACGATGAAATCGTCGTTGATGACGATGGTCATGGCATGACGGAAGACGCCGTGCTCAACAAGTTCTTGAAAGTAGGGTACACGCGACGTCTGCGGGAAGCAAATAAGTCGTTGAGCCAGAGTGGCAAACGCCGCGTTATGGGCAGGAAAGGCATCGGCAAGCTGGCTATGTTTTCACTGGCTAACTCGATCGAAGTCGTTACAAAGGCAGAAGGCGAGGACACGGTCGCCTTTAAGATTGACGTCAAGAAGTTGAAGGCGATGACGAGCGGCACGGAAGATGCCGTTGACTATCCTGTCGAACGGATTGACGTGCCCGCCGACTTCACCAAGCCGAAGGGTACACGTATCAGCCTGACCGATCTGAACTCGAAGATTAACAAGACGGAGGAATATCTCCGCCCACGCTTGGCGCGCCGATTCGGCGTATTTACTGACACCTTTAAGGTAGAACTGAACGGTAAGTCCCTCACCCGTGGCGAAGCCTCCCTCTACAAGGACTTGCAGTTCTTATGGTTCTTCGATACGGCGGCGCGGGACGAAATCCTCAAGATCGCGCCCGCCATTGCGACGAAGACCGACGAGGCCGGCAAAGTAGAACACTTCGTCGCAAGCCTGCCCGCCATCCTGCAGGTTGGCGGCGTCGATGTCGAAGTGAAGGGCTTCATCGGCACAGTCGACACTCCATCCAAGTTGGGACGCGGCGACGAAAGTCTTAATAAAGTTTCCATCTTCGCTAACGGCCGTCTGTTCCAGGAAGACATCCTTTCTGAACTTGGAGATGCGCGCTACTTCAACAACTACATTTTCGGCGAGGTTCAGGCTGACTTTTTGGATTCCGACGACACGGATCGCGCCACTGCCAGCCGAGAGGCCATTAAGCACGACGATGCTCACTTCCAGGCATTGCGCACGCACATGGTCACCGTGATGCGTCAGATCCGAGACGAATGGGACGATTGGCGTCGGGAACTGGGCTACACGAAAACCTCCACGCCCAACCCGAATATCGTCGAATGGCTGGACAGCTTCACTGACCAGCGCGATCGCAAGGCGGCGGATCGAATCATGACGTCAATCGGAAACGTTTCGATCTCCAACGATCCGAGCAAGAACGAAGAAGCCCAGCGCTTGCTGTATCGCAGTGCGATCGTCGGTTTCGAAAAGCTGCGGGCGCGAAGCCGGCTTGATGAGCTGGACAAGATCACCGACGTTCTTAGCCCCGAGTTTCAGGCGATCTTTGCGACGCTCGACGACATCGAGGAGAGCTACTATCTCGATATCACGAAGCAGCGCCTGGAAATCATCCGCAAATTCGATGAAGAGATTGTGGATGCCAAGAAGCTGGAGAAAGTTGCGCAGAAATACCTGTTCAATCACCTATGGCTGCTTGATCCGTCCTGGGATCGCGTCAAGGGTACCGAGGCGATGGAAGTGACGTTGACGGCTGAGTTGAAGAGAGCCTGCCCGGAAGCGGAGGAAGGAGCTCGTCTAGATATCGCTTACCGCACGACGGCTGGTGCGCACATCATCATTGAACTGAAACGGCCTGGCCTAACCGTGCGCCTCAGCGACCTGGAAGCGCAGGGGCGAAAATATGTGGAGGCCATGGAACAGTTCTACCGCGAACATCCCGATTTCCTGACCAAGTTCGGTGGGCGGCCTCCCGGAATTCAGGTATTCCTGCTCATCTCCACGGCACCTGTGATTTCGGAGCGGCAGCAGGAAGTCTTCAATGCCTACAACATCAAGATCCTGACCTATAAGGGCCTGATTGAATCTGCGAAGGCCGCTTACCAGAATTACTTCGACGTCAAGACCACGGTTGGCAAGCTGGAAGAAATACTGAGTAAGCTTTAACACCTGATAGCCTACGCGCCATGTGCCGGTCGTAGGTACAAAGGATGATTCCGTTCTAACGCTGCTGCCATCGCTACGTGTGTTGCCGGTGACGTTAATTACTTCGCCGCTCTTGTCGTGCCCCAGGTGGCAGGTCATCTCAGTCTCCAGGGCACGCTCGACCAGTATCATGGTGAGGTGCTTAAGCTGTCCGTTTTCGCCAATCAGGTCTTCGGGCTTCTGGTAGTTCGCCAGCGGACTGTCTGCCAGTTTGAGCAGTTCCGGGTCGGGCTTGGCCTGCTTATTAGAGGGCCGGCCGGGATTCGTGTTTATGTGAAGCTTTGCATAAACACGAATCCCGGCCGACCCTCTATTACGTTTTACAACGGTCATCATTTCTGGTTGAGCTGGCAGTTTCCTGCCTAATGACCGTTTGCACTATATTATTTTCACCCTTGGCCCTTGTGCACTGTGAACGAATACGCGTGCATCAGGACGTTCGCCTAACGGCTGTTGAGGGTGTGTCGCACCCAGTCGAACTCGCAGGCGCAGCACGCCGCCTCTACTTCCTCCGGCACAGATGTCTCGACGATCATTCCGAGCGAGCCGTTCCGCAGGCCCAGGTTGTATTCGTTCTCGGTGTACATCACGAGATCGCCAATCCTTGGCTTGTTCTCGGTCACGAATCCAGACCTAGAATCGCGCCAAGTTGTCTGCGGCCAGCTGCTGGTCGTTCTTTCCACTACCCATATTACCTCCGGTATTTAGGAGTGAGGGTTCTTTTTGTTCGGCAGCGGCGCCATCAGCTTAGCGCGTGTGAGGCCATGTAGCGATCCGTTGTAAATGAATCGGTTGGCAATCTCTGCCATTCGTGCAACTTCAGCCCTCAACTGATCGTTCTCTTCCTGAAGGGTGGCGATTTTTTCCATGGCCTCCAGTGTGGTACGCGGACGCGTCACTTTGCTGAGCTTGTCCGCCTCAGACCGCAGATTCTCTTTTTTGACTTCGTAGGCGTACGCCAGCGCTGGTTTCTTGTCCAGTGCTTGTCTGGTAGGCTTATAGCCTAGGATGCCCCGCGCGCCTTCGCAAATGGACTCCCACTTGAATGGCTCGTTTTTCGGCCAAGCCCTTACCATCTCGACCATTTGCCGAACATCTTTGTCCGTAATTGCTCTCGACATCTCTAGCTCCTCAACTCGTCCAGGCAGGCCAGCAGATCCTCGCCGTACTCAATGGCCAGCGTGGTTCTGTCCAAAAGCTTGACGCCTGCTTCTTCTGCTTTTCCGTTGACTAGCGTTTGCTCGTGGCTGAAATCAGTGCCGGTTAACGTGATAGGGCTCCCATCCGGGACCAGTGGATCATTCAGTATAGAAAGCAGTGCATCCAGCTTTTTGATCTGCGGCCCGCTTACCTTCATCCAGCGTGTGGCTGGGCGTTCGCCGCGACCGACCGCGTCTTCCGCCGCTTGATACGTCTTAGCCAGCTCCTCGCGCTCGGAAGCAATCACGTCCGCCGCGAACCGGTCCCCTTTGCATATTAGGACCTCAGAACAATTCAGGCAATCGGCGAACTTATTACATGGGCCGATCCGCCAGCTGCGGCGGCACAGGCCGTAGCGGTTGCGGTGTATCGGACCTTGGCTGTAGATCTCGGCCTCTTCGCTGGTGACGGGCGCCTTGGTGCTCTGTTCGACTTCATGCCCCATCAAGGAGGCAACGGCAACGGCTGCTTCGCCCTGATCGTTGTCGAGATAGGTCAAAGTTTGCCGGTTTGTCGAACGGCTGCTCCAAGCCGTAATGATATCGATCGAGCCCCCGCTTTGCTTCGCCAGCCGGTTGAGCATGTGGCGCACCGAGTGCGACTTGAACTTGAATGGCTCAAAGCCGTGGCGGGTGTAGAAGCAACAATTGGCAGCCTTCCCATAGTTTTTTTGTTGCTTTCGATTTTCCACATCGGCGTCTAGCCGTTTTGCATAGTAGCCCCGGTTGAAGGGGGCGAGCAGGACGGGACTGGTCGCTAATGTTGTCGCAAACTGGCTGCGCAGGCAGCATAGCAGCGACTCGGACATTTTCAGTGGAGTAACTTCACCTTTAACAGTTGGCTCTTGGTACGGGAAATAGGGATTCAATTCTTGATGGACTTTTATGACGATTTGCCACAGAGAGTCCAAGGTAAGGCCGGACAACTTATACGATCCGGTCCATGTCTTAACGAATGCCTGTGCGGACGATATTTTCGCAAAGCCGAGGGCGTGCATAACCTGCTCGGGAGTGAGCACTTGGTTGGCGGCCACGTTCGGGCACTTTGCGTGTCGATAGAATTTAGTCGGGTGAGTCTCCATGTGCCGGGCGAGACGCCGTCCCGCTTCCGTCACCTCGGTCAGGCGCCGTATGGCTTCAATTGCAGTTTCCGCCATTGTTTCCGGAATCGGCTTACGCGCAAAGGAGTTAATTTTGGGGACCCAGTATTTCAGGTAATACTGGGTCTTGCCGTTCTTGTCCTGGTCGCTTGCCAAACAGTCAATTCTGAACCGCACCGTTTCCATGATGCGCGTCGGCGCACAGAGCAGCAACGCGGTAATACTTGTGACCAGCACGTCAACGTCTTCGAGCGGCTGGTGATACCCATGATTGAACACTTCCGCAATTGCCAACAACGCATCCTGATCCGGAACCTTTTTGTCTTTTATATGCTGCTGGGCCAAGAAGCCGTTTGTTTTAGCGTAGCTGCGGTCGCGGCGGTAGTGGTGATTCCAGTAATGTGCGCTAGAGGTGACAATGGCATAATCGGCTAGCCGTTTTAGGATTCCGAGCAGTTCTCCGGCAATGAACGCCACAGCCTTTTGGTGACCTATTAGGGCAAGAGTTTGCTGGAAGTGGCGTTCCGATACTTTGGTAATGTCAGCCACCCCCATGTCCTGACGCAGGACGTATTCCAAGGCGCGCAGCGCTGACATCTCACGGCCCAAATTCTTGTGGGGCTTGGTATGATGTCGATGTCGGAGGTAAGCCTTGGCCGCTTCCATGAATGCCGGTTGCAGCAGTTGCTCGGGGCTTGGAGCTGCTTTCCTTCTGACCTTCGTATTTTCTTGATTAGTAAACCAAATGTTTCCATTTAAGGTCGGCCAGCTTACAGCGTCCCATGTAAAGCCATTTAGGTGCCCCCAGGTAGGGATGTGGTCGCGGGCCATGGCAATAAATTCTTCGAGATTCCGCTGCGCCGAGAGATCCTTGCGCGCGGTGAACTGGATAATGTTATTCATGTCCATTTCAGCCACGGTTTGCCTCGAGTTCGGCCTTGCGCACGTTACATTTGGCAATGCATGATTGAACGGCCCGAATATCCGGCCCGAGATCAATAGGCGTCAGCAGCTTGCGGGTACCGCCGATCTTGATCATTGCATCCTCCGCAGCTTGTCTTTTCTGTAACGCATTGAGCACCTCATCATGTGGCGCATAGACCAATGGCTCGAACAGTTTGCATCGGTAGCAGGGGATAGGGACAGACGTGGTTGCGCAAAAGCTGTGTTTCCCACATTTGCCGACATCCTTCAAATTGCCCCCCGTAGCAAATTCCAGCGTGCTCTCGGGGTCGTTGGCGCGGCTTGCCTGCGACGCGTCGTCAAGCAGTTTTCCGGTAAATGCCATAGCCAGTGGCACGAGTGCTCCTTTCATCGTCTCGTCAAGGTATCGCGCTTCCTCGGCGGGATCGTTGTAGTACGAATCAATCGTCTTTTCATATGTGTGGCCCAGCCAGAAGGATAGGACATCCTTGGGCGTGCCCAATCGCGCCAGTTGCCGTGCGCGGGTATGGCGGATACGGGTGGAACTGACCTTGATTGGGCGGCCGGTGCGATGGCTAAGGGGAGGGCTTTGTTTTTTGGACTTATCGCTGTTATCTCCCAGCGTGTTGGACCTCCAAGCGAGAATACTACTTACGTTCTTGTTGCCGATGTGGAACAGCCAGTTGTCGAGGTGGGTGCGCCAGTCGAAACCGTAATGACTGGTAAGTGCCTCAACGGCATTCTCCAGTTGCGCTGCATGGATGAACACCGGAAGCTGTGCCAGCTCTTGCTCGGTGAGGGCGATGTCTAGCTTTTCTTTGAACAATGCCTTAACTGCGTGTTTTTGGATTTGAAATAGGTCCCACAGATGAACAGCCACCGGGTGCACTTCTTCTTTGCTATCCCGGAAGTTTTGCAGTGCACCCTTGTCCTTCGCTCCAGGGAACGATATGCGGCGTCCGCCAGTTCCCCCGCCCTCTGCTGGGCCATCGCGAAAGTCGCCGATCTTGAGGGATGTCAGTTGCACGGGGCGGCGCGCATACTGAAGTGACAGCAGGCGCATCAGCGTGACTTGCGTTGTGGTAATGCCGTGGTCATAATTGTCCCAGATGCACTGCAACAGCGCGTCATATTCGAGGTCTGTCAGCCAGCTCTTTTCTGGGTCATCGGACAGAACGTTGCGAGGCCTTTTTGTTCTGGGCAGCGACCGTACGAGGAGCTGGAGTGCATCGCTCGAAATAGCGAGTGGATACCGGTCTTTCCAATAGATAAAGAATGACTTGAGCGTACCTTTGGTTGTTTTCACGCCTGACAGGGTGATGGCTTTCACGAGCCACGCCAGATCGAACTCTCTAGTTGGATACTGCGTGAGAGAATTGTTGAGGGAACGCACGGCGCCAATATATGAGGTAGTCGCGTATTTTTTGCTCTCTGCGAATAGAAGGAGGTGTTCTCGAAGCGAGTGGCGGGTTTCCGGTTCCAATACCTTAAATCCGGAGCAGTCGATATTCATGATGCCTACCACCTTCAACAAATCTCCCTCCCAGAACGGAGTACCGGGCCTGGACCCGGGACGGGCCGTGCGGTCCAGGTTGAGATCGAGGACCTCTGCTGGTTCTGTTAATAATGTGTCGGTCATTGTCTGATCCTCCTTTTATTTGGCGTCGGCGACTACCAGAGCAAGTTTTCTGGCTTCGGCCAGAATCTCTGTCGAAGGCGGAGCACGCCGTTCCGTGTCACAGGCCACTTTCCGACCAAGTCGCGACGCATCTTCCTGAAGGTGGCGGTGGTTGTAGTGTCCTGGCATATCTGATTCGATTGACCAGCCCATTAGAATCCTTCGTAGTTCTGCTTCTTTTTCAGGAGGCACCTTTGCCTTAGCTGCCGCTTCGGAGAACCGATAGTTCCAATCATGTCGCAGCAAATGTGCGTGGATAGTGTCCAACGCGGGAAACAAATCTCTCAGTCCTGCCACGGCTTGACCGAAATTCGAGATTGAAATGGGCTTGCCTTGCCGGCGCTTTGATCGATGTGTCACAAAGATAAAGTCTTCATCGTCAAAGCCGACGCCTGATACATCGGCTCGATGTTCGGCAATGTACTCCGTGAGTTGTTTTTCTAGTGTAGGAGATATTGGCACGATTCGCCCCTCAGTTTTAGCAACCGGCTGGTTAATACGAGTGTCAAAAGAATCGCCATGGTTCCGCTCTATGACCAACTGTGGGCCCTCGCCCCCAGTCGATTCCAGGAGATGTTTCAGTTTCAGGGAGAGCAGCTCACCTCGCCGCATTCCTGTCTCGTAGAGAATCCGGAGCATAACGACCGTGCGCAGGCGGGAGCCCCGATCGGTAGGGCGGACGACGTTGACAAAAGGATTACTCCATAACGCTTCCAATTGTTCTCGAGCCTTCTCCGAGAGGTGCTTTTTAATCAATTTCTGAACTTTTGCAGATTTCGAGCCATCTTTGGTCAGCTTATCGATCAGCCATCTATGCTGCGTGTTGATCAAATCCTGGACTTCAGGACGGTTGGAGTCCGTGATCACTTCGTTAGCAAGCCAATTCAAATACTTGGCTACATAGCCGACATAAGTGTTTCCTTTGCCTTCGTTGATGGTGTTTCCCTGCTTTCCACGGCGCGCGGCGTTGATGTGTCGAGCGAGACTATCAATTTCGTGCGGACGCAAAAAAACATGACGTTGGAAGTGCACCTCCAAGTCGATCTTATTGTTGGCTGCCCACTCAAGCAATCGTTTGATAGCGTCGAGGTAAACCTTTTGCGTGCTTGGGGTGCAAGACTGACGGACGCTACGGACAAGAAAGGCAGTCGGATAAAATAGCGGCCAGGGATCGTCACTGGAATAAAGCTGGCTGAACCGCTCGCCATTCTTCGCTATGAAAGATTTGATTTCAAAGCTCATCGGATCGCGCCTTCCTTGTTGTTTACATTTTTCCTAACTTGTAAAGAAGTTTGAGTGCCGTTTACATTTCACGCAAGGTATTTCTGAGGATGATTTGGTCCTTGGAGTCTTTTTCTCCGGTAAAATACGGAACACCGAGTCTGGATAACATGAAGGAATTTACGAAATATGACTAACAGACAGGTAGTACTCGATACTGAAACTACCGGTATCAACCCCAAGCTGGGCAACCGCATCATCGAGATTGGTTGCGTCGAGCTGGTCAACCGTATGCTGACGGGGAATAATTTCCACGTCTATATCAATCCCGAACGCGATTCGGAAGAGGGTGCGCTGAACGTCCACGGTTTGACCACGGAGTTTCTGAGCGATAAGCCCAAGTTTGCCCAGATAGTTGATGATCTGCGCGAGTACATACAGGGCGCCGAAGTCATTATCCATAATGCGCCGTTCGATCTGGGCTTCCTGAATCATGAATTCAAGTTGTTGGGCTTGCCTGATTTCAGCACCCACATCCACGGTGTAATCGACACGCTGGTGCATGCCAAGGAACTGCACCCCGGCAAGCGTAATTCGCTTGATGCGCTGTGCGACCGCTACGGTATTTCGAATGCCCACCGCAAACTGCACGGCGCGTTGCTGGATTCGGAGTTGCTGGCCGATGTGTATCTGGCGATGACGCGTGGCCAGAACAGTCTGGGTATGGATGTCGAAGAAGAAGTGGCCGTGGCTGGGGAAGAACTGGCGGTGGTGCCGCTGGCGCAGGTGATTTTCCGGCCTGCTACAGAGGATGAACTGGCTGCACATCAGGAAACGCTGGCGGGATTGGATAAAGCAGTGAAAGGCCAATGTATCTGGACGGCGTTGACGTCTCCGCCGGCACCTGCCGCCTGAAAATCAAATCTGTCTTCCATGGCAGCTGATTGTGTGGCATAATATGTCCCGCTTCGGGAGGTTAGCTCAGGGGTAGAGCACTGCATTCACACTGCAGGGGTCGCAAGTTCGAAACTTGCACTTCCCACCAAGAATACCTAGTCGAATCTGCGACTGACACGAAAAGCCGACACGTAAAAATGTCGGCTTTTTTGTTGGGTGTAATTTCTGGGTGTCATTCACTTTGCCAGCAGCTTCGACAACTTGTCGAGCGCAACGCGCTGCGCATCCACCAGCATGCGAGCATAACGCTCAATGGTCTGAATATTTACGTGTCGAGGAATCTTGCCAATCCCGTAGCCCTGCAAGTTGCCTATGCAGTCTGATCGCAACATTGGTGAGCAACTGCCTAAATGCCAGACGTCACTCCATGGCTGGCAATGCAAGGGGTGAGTTATATCCTCAATAGGGAAAATGGCGTCAGCGTTGTCGTTCTATCGCGTATAAAATGCGTGTTCGCGTTGCCCATTCAAACCCGATAACCTCTATTCCTATTGCGGAGTGTCCCTATGAAGATTAGCGTAGAAACGACTATTGCTGCCCCTATCGAAACTATTTGGCGTGGCTGGACGACGCCACAGGATATTGTTCAGTGGAACACGGCATCGCCGGACTGGCATACCACCCGCGCTGAAGTCGATCTGCGGGTGGGCGGCATTTTCTCGTCGCGGATGGAAGCCAAGGATGGCAGCCACGGCTTCGACTTTGCCGGCACTTATACCCGCATCGAACCGTACAAACTGATCGAGGCACAGTTCGGCGAGCGTACTCTGCTGGTGGAGTTCCTCACTGGCGCGGAAGGCGTCACGGTACGTGAGACTTTCGATGCCGAAACCGTTTATCCGGAAGAGCAGCAGCGTGCCGGCTGGCAGGCCATACTGGATAATTTTGCCCGCCACATCCTCGCTAAATAGCGCCACCAGCAGCGCTGTTGGCGCTGCAATTGTACTTTTAATACGTTTGGCAATAAAAGACCCATGATTGTCTAGCGCCAACCTCGTTGTATCGGACTGGCTGGCCTACGATCAAGTCTCCTCAAGACTTGGTCGACATCATGTTTTCACTGTTCAAAAAAGCTGCGCTGCCCCTTGCCACTATCAATGGGCTGACTTTTCCCATGCAGGCACGGGAAACGGTACTGCAAGCAGCGCTGCGCAACGGCCTGGCATTTCCGCACAGCTGCCGGGTCGGCGGCTGTGCAAGCTGCAAGTGCCGGCTAGTCTCCGGCAAAGTCAAAGAACTCACCAGCTCCGCCTATGTGCTGACAGAACAGGAACTCGCGGCTGGCTACATACTGGCCTGCCAGTCCGTTCCCACCCAGAATGTGGCGATCGAAGTACCGTTCGATAGCACACCATACCAGCAACAGATAGCCGGGCGCGTCGTCGGGCAGGACCAGCTCACCCATGACATCTGCCGCCTGACCATACAACTCGACAGCCAGCTCGACTACAGGGCCGGCCAGTACGCTCAGCTGGCACTGGAAAGCATGCCTGACTGCGCGCGCAGCTATTCGTTCGCCACGCCTTCCAGTCCCGATGGTCGCGTGCAGTTCTTCATCAAACACATGGCAGGCGGTCAGTTTTCCAGCCGCGTCCATCAGCACAGCGTGCTCAATGAAGCTGTCACGGTGTCCGGTCCCTGTGGTGATTTCTGGCTGCGTGAGGCTAGCGCGCCGCTCCTCTTGATAGCGGGCGGCAGCGGACTGGCTCCCGTGCTCGCGCTGCTGCAGGACGCGGCGCAGCAGGGTGTGCAGCGCGATGCCACGCTGATGTTCGGTGTGCGTCGCCGTGCCGATCTGTATGCCGTCGACGAGATCGGCACGCTGGCGCGCAGTTGGCGCGGACGCTTTGCATTCATCCCCGTCCTCTCCGAAGAGACCGACTGGCCGGGCGCAAGCGGCCTGATTCCGCAACACATTGCTTCCTACCTGCCAGCAGGTGCCCATGCTTATCTATGCGGGCCGCCCGCCATGGTAGACGCCTGCACCGCCAGCTTGCTCGAACAGGGCGTGGCTGCCGCCCATCTTCATGCAGACCGGTTCACCACTATAAAAAAGGAGACGTAAATGAAGCTGCTGCATTATCTGAAGTATTTTCTATTTCATCTGATCGGGCTGACGGCGCTGGCGGCCTTGCTGGCTGGCGGGAGCTGGATCAGCGCCGGCTTAGCCTTCATCCTGGCGCTGTATATCGTGGGCGACGCCATCAGCGGTGACGATACATCCACGCCTACGCTAGTCTGGGGCGGCTTGCTCACGTTCCAGCTCTGGCTCGCTCTGCCTTTGCTGGCGGCCATAGTGCTGGCATCCGTGTGGAGCGTATGCGATGCCGATGTGCTGCACTTAGGCGCACGGCTGGGCGCACTAACGGGTTACGATCTGCTGGCAGCGCGCGCTACTACCACGCCGCTGCATCACCTCAGCGGCGTGCTGCTGACGGGACTGATGATAGGCATGGTAGGAACCATCACCGGCCATGAACTGACCCACCGTACCTGGGATCCCGTCTCGATGCTGGTGGGGCGCTGCCTGCTGGCCTTCAGCTTCGATACCGTGTTCTCGATCGAGCACGTGTATGGACACCATCGTTATGTCTCCACCGAGCAGGACCCCGCAACGGCGCCACGTGGCCGCAATGTCTACTGGCATGTGCTGGTATCGACGGTGCGCGGCAATCTCAGTGCGTGGGAGATCGAGGTGCGCCGCCTGCAACGGCAGGGGCATAGTGTCTGGTCGCCGTATAACGCGGTAATCCGCGGTCATCTGCTCAGTGCGGTTCTTGTGGCGCTGGCCTGGCTGGCGGGCGGCCCGCTAGTTGCCGGTTACTTCGTGCTGTGCGCACTATTTGGTAAGGCATTGCTGGAGGTGGTCAACTACATGGAGCACTACGGCATGGTGCGCGATCCGGCCACGCCGGTGCAGCCGCGTCATTCGTGGAATACCAACCGCCGTCTCAGCTCCTGGACCATGTTCAACCTGACGCGCCATTCGCATCACCATGCGCAGGGCGAGGTGCCGTATCAGGATCTCAAGCCTTATCCTGATGCCCCGATGATGATAGGCGGCTACCTGACGACGATTGTAGTGGCCCTGATTCCGCCACTCTGGCACCGCCTGATGACGCCTAAGGTACTGGCGTGGGACCGGCAATACGCCAGTAGCGCCGAGCGTGTGCTGGCAGAACGTGCCAACCGTGCTAGCGGCATGGCCGCGTTCCGGCAGTGCCAAGCGCGCACTACTGTGCGATAGTCGATGGGGCGGCAAGCAGCGGGCTTGGTTACTGATTAGTAGCGGAAGTTACCAAGTAGTAGTATCATGTGTCTGACAGGCTGTGCGGTGCTTCACCTTGCAGCGTTTTTTTCTGAAAGCGGCCCCATGAACTATCTGCCTATTCCTGCCGAAGAGCAGTCCCTGAGCGTCTCCCAGCGCATCCGTGCGCGCCTGACTGCCAGCGGCACACGCTTCCACGCCAATGACAATATCGCTGCGTTTATCGAGCCGGGCGAAATGGAACAGTTGCTGGACGAGGTCAGTGCCCGCATGCAAGGCGTGCTGGAAAGTCTGGTAATCGATACCGTCAGCGATCACAACACACAAGGCACTGCAAGGCGCGTCGCCAAGATGTATTTGCAGGAGATTTTCGGCGGGCGTTACACCGCGCCGCCGCCTGTGACGGAATTCCCTAATGCTGCGCTGCTGAACGAGTTGATGATTATCGGCCCGATTACGGTGCGCAGCGCCTGCTCGCATCACCTCTGCCCCATCATGGGCAAAGTATGGATAGGGGTGATGCCCAACCAGCATTCCAACCTGATAGGCCTGTCCAAATATGCGCGTCTGGCTGCGTGGGTGATGAACCGCCCGCAGATACAGGAGGAGGCGGTGGTACAGCTGGCCGAGCTGCTGCAGGAGAAAATGCAGCCGGACGGTCTGGCCGTCATCATGGAAGCCGAGCACTTCTGTATGCACTGGCGCGGCGTCAAGGATACCGAGGCGCTGATGGTGAATAGTGTGATGCACGGCTCTTTCCTGAAAGATCCCGCCTTGCGCCGCGAGTTCCTCTCTCTGATTAAACGCTAACGTTCACGATACGGAGTCGCCATGCTAGTTCAACTTCTGTACGCCAGCCGCGCTGTCAACACCACCACGGCCGCCACCGTGAGCGTGATACTCCAGCAGGCCCGTCTGCATAATCCGCACGAGGGCATCACCGGCGTGCTGTGTCACGGCGACCGCTATTTCCTGCAGTTGCTCGAAGGTGGCCGCGAGCAGGTCAACCGGCTGTTCTCGCGCATCCAGCGCGACGAGCGGCACAGCGACGTCGTGCTGCTGCACTACGCCGAAATCACCGAGCGGCGCTATGCCGGCTGGACCATGGGGCAGACCAATCTGGACCGCCTCAATCCTGCAACCTTGCTGCGCTATTCGGCGCTGCCCGTGTTCGATCCCTTCCAGCTTCCGGGCAGCAGTTCGATGGCGCTGGTGGACGAGCTGATAGCCTCCGCCTCGGTGCTGGGGCGCGCCTGACACTATGGCGCACAAAAAGCACCATCTGCCACAGAAAGCCTGCCGGCATTGCGGCTTGATGTTTAGCTGGCGCAAGAAATGGGAGCGCGACTGGGAGCAGGTGCTGTATTGCTCGGAGCGTTGCCGGCGCAGCCATCGCCCCGGCGCGGTGCTGGCAGGAGGCAGCTGAGCGATGAAGATACTGATTACCGGCGGAACCGGCTTGATAGGGAGTGCGCTATGTGCGCGCTGGCGCGCGGCGGGGCATGAACTGACTGTATTAAGCCGCACGCCAGCGCGGGTGGGCGCGTTGTGCGCGGGCGCGCAGGGCATTGCCAGCCTGGCCGAGCTGGCCCCCGACTACCTGCCCGATGCGGTGCTGAATCTGGCCGGCGCGCCGATTGCAGACCGGCCATGGCGCGATGCGCGCAAACGATTGCTGTGGGAAAGCCGGGTCTATGCCACTGACCAACTGGTGCGCTGGATGGCACTGCGGCCTGCTCCCGTGCCGCTGCTGCTATCAGCCTCAGCCGTGGGCTGGTATGGCGATGCTGGCGAGGCCAGACTTGATGAAGCCAGCACCACGCCCGGCGATGATTTTGGGGCGCAATTATGTGTGGCATGGGAACAGGCTGCGCAGCAGGCCATGCAGGCCGGTACGCGTGTCGCCATCGTCCGTATTGCTCCCGTACTCGCCCAGCGGGGTGGTATGCTGGCGCGCCTGTTGCCGCCGTTCAGACTGGGACTGGGCGGGCGCTTAGGCACTGGTCAGCAATGGATGCCGTGGATACACATCGATGATCTGTTAGGGCTGTTCGATCACCTGCTGATGCAGAGCTCCTGCCACGGCGTGTATAACGGCTGCGCACCGGAGCCGGTGCGCAATGTCGACTTTACCGGCACGCTGGCGGCATGCCTGCGCCGGCCTGCAATGTTGCCGCTGCCGGGCTGGCTGTTGCGGCTGATGCTAGGCGAGATGGCGGTGCTGCTGCTGGGCGGACAACGTGCCATTCCCACCCGCACGCTGGCTACCGGTTTTGTCTACCGCTACAACAGCGTAGGCCTGGCGTTGCAGCAATTGCTAGCACGCCAGCCTTAGCGGCTTGCCCGCCGCTACTCGCCGCCAGCAGTGTGGTTTTTCTGCGGCAACTTTTCATTGCGTGTAGTAAAACTACAAAAATATCGCTATACTGCCCCCAGAATTTACCGATCTCCTACTGCGGGCGCCCTTAAACATGCCGCTTTGCAATGCTAGTCCATCCAACTTTACGGATCACTTGTATGCAACTACATCATGGCAATGAGGCTGGCAGCGCCAGCATAGGCGGCTCAGCGCCGCAGCAACTCACCGGCAAGCTGTTTTTCTGGGCTATTACGTCTGCACTTGCTGGTTTTCTGTTCGGCTTCGATACCGTGGTCATTTCCGGTGCCGAGCAGACCATACAGAAGCTATGGGGCCTGAGCGCCGGCATGCACGGGCTGGCACTAGGCGCTGCCCTGTACGGCACGGTGCTGGGCTCGCTGCTGGGCGGCTGGCCAACTGACCGGCTGGGGCGGCGTGCTACGCTGCAGTGGATAGGCGTGCTGTACATCCTGTCGGCACTGGGCTGTGCGCTGGCGAATGACGTGACCACCTTCATTGTTGCCCGTTTCATTGGCGGCGTAGGGATAGGCATCTCCACCATAGTTGCGCCCCTGTACATTTCCGAAATTGCCCCGCCCGCGCTGCGTGGCAGGCTGGCTGGCATGTTCCAGTTCAACATCGTGTTCGGCATAGTGGTGGCCTTCGCTTCCAATGCCGCACTGGCCGGTACAGGCGAACAGGCATGGCGCTGGATGCTGGGCGTGGCAGCGCTGCCTTCGGTGCTGTACACCTTGTTCTGCCTCGTCCTGCCGGAAAGTCCGCGCTGGTTGCTGGCCCGTAAGGGGGACCGTGCAGGCGCTCTGGCCGTGCTGCGCCTGATCCAGCCGCAATGCAGCGAAGCGGAACTGCAGGCCCAGGCCGACGCCATAGCAAGCGCTTCGGCAATTTCGGTGCAGAGCAGCAGCGGTTTCTGGAGCTGGCGTTTGCGCAAGCCGATCGCGCTGGCGTTTCTGGTGGCGTTTTTTAATCAGCTATCCGGTATCAATGCGATACTGTATTTTGCGCCGCGTATCTTCGAGCTGACCGGGCTAGGTGCCAAGGCCGCCATGCTGCAATCGGTAGGCATAGGCATTACCAATCTGGTGTTCACCTTTGCGGGGCTGTGGCTGATCGATCGTCTGGGCCGGCGCAGCCTGCTCTACATCGGCTCGGTGGGTTACATAGTTTCGCTGGGCCTGTGCGCCTGGGCGTTCCAGACTGGCCATTTCAGCATCGTACCCGCCTGCATTTTTGCCTTTATCGCTGCCCATGCCGTGGGGCAGGGCGCGGTAATCTGGGTGCTGATATCTGAAATCTTCCCTAGCCGCTACCGTGCGCAGGGTCAGACGCTGGGCAGCGCCACGCACTGGGTGTTTGCCGCCTTGCTGACCACGGTGTTCCCGCAGATGGTGGAATGGTCGGGCGCCAACCAGCAGCCTACGCAGGCATCGTGGATCTTCCTGTTCTTCTGCCTGATGATGGTGCTGCAGCTGCTGTGGGTGCGTCTGTCCGTACCGGAAACCAAGGGTGTCGCGCTGGAACAGATCCAGCGCCAGCTCGGCATCGATTAATCACGCTCGCCAAGACGCTTAAGATGTTTTTTTTATATCGATGTGTGATTTAAATCGTTGAGTGTATGTAGGGTCGGTTTTAAGCTGGTGGAATACTCTCATCTCACCACTTAATGGAGACCGAATGAAGCTGGAAACTATCGCCGTGCACGGCGGCTACCAACCTGACCCTACTACCCGCGCTGTGGCGGTGCCGATCTATCAGACGGTGGCCTATGCCTTCGACGACACCCAGCATGGCGCCGATCTGTTTGATCTCAAGGTGCAGGGAAATATCTACACCCGTATCATGAACCCGACGCAGGATGTGCTGGAACAGCGCGTTGCAGCACTCGAAGGGGGCATTGCGGCACTGGCGCTGGCGTCGGGGCAGGCCGCGATTACCTATGCCATTCAGACCATCGCCGAAGCGGGCGACAATATCGTCTCCGCCTCGGCCCTGTATGGCGGCACCTATAATCTGTTTGCCCACACATTGCCGCAGTTCGGCATCAGCACGCGTTTTGCCGACGCGCGCGATCCGGCATCGTTCGAGGCGCTGATCGATGAGCGCACCAAAGCGGTATTCATCGAATCGATCGGCAATCCGCTGGGGAATATCACCGACATCGCTGCAATCGCGGAAATCGCCCACCGGCACGGTGTACCGCTGATCGTCGACAACACGGTGGCATCGCCGTATCTGCTGCGTCCTATCGAGCATGGCGCCGACATCGTCGTACATTCGCTGACCAAGTATCTGGGCGGCCATGGCAATTCGATTGGCGGTGCCATCGTCGATTCCGGCAAATTCCCCTGGGCCGATCATCCGCAACGCTTCAAGCGCCTGAACGAACCGGACGTGTCCTATCATGGCGTGGTCTACACGCAGGCGCTGGGACCTGCCGCCTACATAGGCCGCGCCCGCGTCGTGCCACTGCGCAATACCGGTGCTGCCATTTCGCCATTCAATGCCTTCCTTATTCTGCAGGGCATAGAAACGCTGGCACTGCGGATGGAGCGGATCACGGAAAATGCGCTGAAGGTGGCGCAGTTCCTGGGCCGGCACGCCAAAGTACAGTGGGTGAATTACGCCGGGCTGGAAGGCCACCGCGATCACGGCTTGGCGCAGAAATATCTGGGCGGACGGTCATCCGGTCTGCTGACTTTCGGCGTGCAGGGCGGACTGGAAGGCGGCGCGCGCTTTCAGGATGCACTCAAGCTGTTCACCCGTCTGGTGAATATCGGGGACGCCAAATCGCTGGCTTGCCATCCTGCTTCGACTACGCACCGCCAGCTCAATGAGCAGGAACTGGCCAAAGCGGGTGTGACGGTCGATACCGTACGCCTGTCCGTAGGTATAGAGCATATCGATGACTTGCTGGCCGATCTGGAGCAAGCGCTAGCCGCTGTCTGAAACGGCAGCATGCGGCAAAGGTCCGTGCAGAGCGCTTCAGGCAGCGACGCTGCGCTTCTGCACGATCTTCTCGATCTTTTCTTTGAGGGTGGCGCTGGTGAACGGCTTGACGATGTAGCCGTCGGCGCCCGCTTGGGCAACCGAGAGGATGTTGTCGCGCTTGCCTTCCGCAGTGACGATCAGCACCGGCATCTTGCGGAACTCGCGGGTCGAGCGCACGGTTTTCAGCAGCTCCAGCCCATCCATCTGCGGCATGTTCAGATCGGTGATGATGAAGTTGATCGGCGGGACGGAATCGTTGTGGTTGAGACGGGCCAGCGCTTCGCGTCCGTCGGCAGCTTCCGTCACTTTGCCGTAGCCGAGATCTTTCAGCAGGTTGCCGATCACGGCCCGCATACCTGAAAAATCATCGACGACGAGAAAGTGTAAATCCGCAAGCATGTGCAACCTTAGATTCTTAAAACGCGTATGCCCCAATATGGGCAATTTTGGCGAGCCAGCATCTTATCATTAACCCGAGCTTCTGTCCCGTAGAGGGGGCATCCGGGTTAGAGATTTTCCAGCGTGGCGCGGGTCTGCGCTGCCTGTTCCTGCAGTTGCGCCAGTGCCGTGCCATCCATTTTTCTGAGCTGCTGGTACACCATGCCCAGACGGTGATTCTTGCTCAGAGTGGCGGCGTTACGCAGGAAGAAATCCCAGTACAGCGCGTTGTACGGACAAGCCCGTTCGCCGCTGCGCTGCTTCTTCTGGTAGTGGCAACCTTTGCAATAGTCACTCATGCGGTCGATATACGCGGCGCTCGCCACATAGGGCTTGGTGGCGAGCAGCCCGCCATCGGCAAACTGGCTCATGCCCAGCGTGTTGGGCAGCTCCACCCATTCGAAGGCATCGATATACACGCCCAGATACCATTCGTGCAGCGCTTGCGGCGACAGCCCCGCCAGCAGGCTGAAATTCCCGATCACCATCAGCCGGTTGATGTGGTGGCTGTGCGCATGTTCGAGCGACTGGCCAATCGCCGCGGCCAGACAGCGCATGCGCGTGTCGCCGCTCCAGAACCAGTGCGGCAGCGGCGCTTGATGGCCGAAGGCGTTGAGCTGGTCATAGCCCGGCATGCGGTGCCAGTACACGCCGCGCACATATTCGCGCCAGCCCAGAATCTGGCGGATGTAGCCTTCAGCCGAGGCCAGTGGCACGTGGCCCTCATGGTAGGCCGCCTCGACCCGGGCCACCACGGTTTGCGGATCGAGCATCTTGCTATTCATCGCGAACGAGAGCAGCGAATGAAATAGCCGCCATGCCTTGCTGCTCATGGCGTCCTGAAAGCGGCCGAAGTGAGGCAGTGCCACGCTGATGAAATCGTCCAGCTGTTGCAGCGCCTCGGCGCGATTGAGCGGCCAGCGGAAGTCATCGGCATGCGGCTGGCCGAAACTGGCCACGCCCGCGTCCTGTATGGTCTGCCACAGCGCACTATGGTCGTGATGGGGGCGCTGGTCCGACGGTTCCCACGGCAGGCCGGGCCAGGATGCGCGGTTGTCGTGATCGAAGTTCCACTGCTCGCCCAGCGGCTGTCCGCCGGCCGTCATCAGCACGCCGTGGCGGCTACGCATCTGGCGGTAGAAGGATTCCATCAGCCAGCGCGCGCGCCCATCAAAATGGCGCGCAGCTTCATCGCGGCTGGCGAAGAAGTGTTCGCTATCGTCCATCTGCGCCGGTATCGCCAGCTGCGCCGCATAGGCTTTGAGCTGCTGGTCCAGCCGGTATTCGTCCGGTGCCTGCCAGTGCAGCGCGCTGGCACTATAGTGCGCGATCAGGTGGTCGAGATTGGCGGTGAGCGACTGGCGGTTCGCGGCATCGTCGATGCGCAGGTAATGCACGCGATGCCCGGCCGCTTGCAGTTGTGTGGCCAGTGCGCGCATCGCGGCGAAGATGGCGATAATTTTCTGCGCATGATGCAGTACGTAGTCGGTTTCCTGTCGCACTTCCATCAGCACGAACACCACTTCCGGCGCAGTGTGACGGAACCAGCTGTGCTGGCAGTTAAGCTGGTCACCCAGTATCAGCTTGAGGGTAGTCGCCATGTTCAGCCCAGCTGTACCGGATTAAGCTGCCAGATGGTGTAGCACAGCACACCTGCAAAGCTCACCCAGGCGATGTAGGGAAACAGCAGCCAGGCGCTCAGCCGTTCGAGCCGGTAAAAGCGGATCAGCGTGGCCAGTATCAGTGCCCACATCGCAAGCAAGCACAGGAACGCCGCCGCACCCAGATGCCAGCCGAAAAATAGCCAGCTCCAAAGCGCATTCAGTGCCAGTTGCGCCGCATACAAGAGCAGCGCCGTGCGGGCCGCGCCAGACGGCTGGCGGCTGATACGCCAGGCCGCGATGGCCATCAGCAGATACAGCACACTCCATACGGGGCCGAACAGCCACGCCGGTGGCGCCCATGCAGGCTGCGTCAAGGCGGCATAGAAGGCTGCTGCAGAAACCGAAGCGCGTGCGCCTAGGGCGGCGCAGGCGAATGTGAGCGGAAACCAGATCAGCTGATAGGCGAGGGCGGTGCGGGCGGAATTGGAAGTCATGGTATGAGACATAAAGCAGTACAGCAAATGGAGGAAAACAATAGTGCAGCAGCCCGGCGGGCGGCGCGCCTTAGCCGGTATGCACGCGGAATTTGCCGCGCAGCCAGCGTATCGGCCCACCCACGACTGGCAGCTTTTGCAGCAGCTCTTCCGCCGCGTCCCAGTAGTCACGGTGCATGGTCACCCGCCCCTGCGCGTCGAAGCACAGATGGCTGCCGCCCTCTATCTGGTAAGTCTGGCCGCGCAGGCCGAAGCTGAACATCCACGTCGCAAAGGCCTGCCGGTCCTGCACGATGCAGCCGGTAATGACGAAGCGCGGCTGCTCGGTGCTAGCAAACATGTGTTCGAAGATAGCCATGATGGCAGGCAGGCCCTGTACGTCGTTGAAAGGATCGCGAAAGCGTGCATCCGGCGCGTAATAGCGGGCAGCGAGCCCCAGCGTCTGCGGCGTGAGCGTGGCGTACCAGTCCAGCAGAGGTGTTGCGATGTTCATGTGGGCACCAGAAAATGCGTCATCAGGGCAAAGCGCAGGCGATAGGGCAGCCAGCGCAGCAGCTTGAGCACCAGCGTGAAGCGGCGCGGGAAATGGATTTCGAAGGCGCCGGCGCTCAGACCCTTGCGTATCGCCGTGGCAGCCGCCTGCGGCGTCTGCAGGGCGGGCATGGTGAAATCGTTCTTGGCGGTGAGCGGCGTCTGTACGAAACCGGGATTGATCAGGTACACGCCCAAGCCCCGTGGGCGCAGGTCGGCGTACAGGAGTTCGGCCAGATTGATCAGCGCGGCCTTGCTCGGGCCATACACTGTGGCATTGGGCAGGCCTATATAGCCGGCCACGCTGGCGACGATGGCGATACCGCCGCTGCCGCGCGCCAGCATGTCCGGCAACACGGTGGCGAGGCCGGTGTACACGCTGCCCAGATTTACCGCCAGCGTGCGGGCGGCGCCATCCGGCGTGACCTGCCAGCTGCGCTCCGGGTGGTAGTCGGCAGCGCAGAACACAATCAGGTCGACGCCGCCGAAGCGGCTGCACACCTGCTGATAGCGCTGCTGCCAGTCAGTCTGGCTGAGGATGTCGAACGGCGCAATCAGCGCGTCCGGTGCGGCGGCGGCAACTGCCTGCAGGCGCTCGACCCGGCGCGCCGATAGGGCCACGCGCGCACCGGCGCCCAGCATCTCCTGGGCGAGTGCGGCGCCGATGCCGCTGGAGGCGCCGATCAGCCACACACGCTGGTTGCGCCAGTCGGTGATACGGTCGTTGGGATGGAAGGCCATGATGCGCTTTCCGCTCAGTCTTTGCGCAGATGGAACTGCACGACGTCGGTGCGGCCTTCATCGAACGCTGCTTCGCAGTAGGCAAAATACAGATGCCAGATGCGCAGGAAGCGTTCATCGTATCCCTGTTCCACAATCTGCGGGCGGGTGGCGCGGCACTGCTGGTCCCAGCGGCGCAGGGTTTCGGCATAGTCGCGGCCGAAAGCATGGCGCCCCTGCGGCTGCAGGCCGGCGCGGCGGGCGCCTTGCTCGAAGCGCTCGATACTGGGCAGCATACCGCCGGGGAAAATATACTCCTGGATGAAATCGGTGCTGCTGCGGTAGCGGTCGAAGTGCTGCTCGCCGATGGTGATCGACTGCACCAGTGCCTGGCCGCCCGGCTTCAGGCGCGCCTGCAGGGTGCGGAAGTATTCGGGCCAGTACTGTTCGCCTACCGCTTCGAACATCTCGATCGATACAATGGCGTCGTAGCTGCCCTGCAGATCGCGGTAGTCGCACAGTTCCACCTGTGCGCGCTGCTCCAGGCCCAGTGCCTGCAGGCGCTGGCGGGCGATCGCCAGCTGCGATGGCGAGATCGTGACGCCATGCACATGTATGCCTTGCAGTGCTGCCTGTTCGGCAAAACCGCCCCAGCCGCAACCCACTTCCAGCACGCGGTCGCCCGGGCGCAATTGCAGGGTATCGATGATGCGCTGGTATTTGCGGCGCTGGGCTTCGCGCAGGGTCAGGCTGTAGTCGCCGTCGAACAGCGCGCTCGAGTAGGTCCAGCTCTGGTCCAGCCACAGGCGGTAAAAGTCATTGCCGATATCGTAGTGGGCGTGGATGTTGCGCTGGCTGCCTTTGCGGGTGTTCGGGCGCAGCCAGTGGCGCAGGCGGTACCAGCAGCGCGCCAGTAGGCCGCCAAACAGTACCTGATCGAGCGCGTCCTCGTTGCGTAGCGCCAGCCGTAGCAGGGGTGTCAGTTCCGTCGTGCTGATCCAGCCGGCGCCATAGGCCTCGGCAAAACCGATATCGCCAGCCTGCAGCACCCGCTGGCAGGCACGCCAGTCGTGCACATGCAGTACAGCGTGGATGCCGCTATGCGCGTCGCCGTACAGCAAGCGGGTGCCATCGGGCGTGATCAGTTCCAGGTGGCCGTGGCGCAGTTTGCCTAACAGGCCGAGAAACAGCCGTGCGGAGGCGGGAACAGTGCTGGCGGGATTGGTCAGTATGTGGGTCATTGGGTGATCTCCTGATGCACGGTAGTCGAATGGAGCGGCGCTTGCGGCTGGCGGAAGAAGGGCACGCGCTTGAGCCACAGGCGCAAAGCCTGCCAGTGGATACGGGCGACGATGCCCACGCCCAGCAGGGGAAAGCGCAGCAGCGCTGCCAGCACGGCCCGATCGTCGAGCGGGCGAGGGCGCCCACTGACGGAGGTGCGCAGCAGCAGGCCCTGCGCATCGTAGTAATCGATGCTGGTACTGTGCGCCGGCTGCGCCAGCCGGAAGCGGAAGCGGTAGTGCCCCTCGACTGCGCAGAAAGGCGAAACGTGCATATGCTTGCTGGCCTGTACGCTATGGTGCCGGCCATCTGCCCCGCCCAGCGTGAGCAGGTAGCGGTGAGTCTCGCCGAACGTGCTATTGACTTCTGCCAGTACGGCACGTAGCTGGCCCTGCGCATCATGGCAGTGCCAGAAGCTGACGGGGTTGAACACATAGCCGAACACGCGGGGAAAGGTCTGCAGCCAGATCGCGCCATCGGCTGCCACGCCGTGGCTAGCCAGTAGCTGGCGCATCCACAGGGCGAGGCTGCTGCCGTCGCGCGGCCCGTAATCGCGCGTGCGCACTGACAGCGGGCGCCAGCGGTCGATGCCGAACCAGCGCGTGCCGGCCTGTTCCAGCTGGTCCAGATTGAGGCGCACGTAGCAGACCGGATAGACAAAACGGTGGGCTGTCGGGCGCAGGCGCGCATGCATGACCTGTCCCTGTAGCAGCTGGGCGGCGTGGTTCATGGCAGGCTGGCCCAGGCAGGGGCAAGGTTAAACGCGCGGGCAATGCGCAGGGCCGATTTCAGGCCGTCCTCATGGAAGCCATAACCGGTCCACGCACCGGCAAACCAGACGCGGTCCTTGCCCTGTATCTGTGCCAGTGCCTGTTGGGCGTCGATGGCTGGCTGGTCCATGATGGGATGCTCGTACTGGAAACTGGCCAGCGTGTGCTGAGCGGCGGGCGGCGTGTGCGGGTTGAGCGTGACCATCACCGGTGTGCTGAACGGCAGCTGCTGCAACTGGTTGAGCCAGTAGCTGACGCACACAGGGCGCTGGCCATCCTGCATCGGCGCGGACAGGTAGTTCCAGGCCGACCAGACTTTGCGCAGACGCGGCATCAGCGCCAGATCGGTGTGCAGATAGGCGGTGTTGGGCTGGTAGCGCACGCCGGCCAGCACGGCCCGCTCTGCGCCACTGGCATCGAGCAGGGCCAGCGTGGTGGGCGCGTGGGTGGCGAATATCACGGTGTCGTATTGCTCGCTGCCTTGCGCTGTCGTGACCGTTACGCCCGCGGCATGGCGGCGTACTTGCTGCACCGGGCTATTGAGGCGGCAATCAGGCAGGGTGGCGGCAATCTTGCGCACATAGTTGCGCGCGCCGCCCTGTACTGTGCGCCATTGAGGCCGGTTATTCACCTGCAGCAGCGCATGATTGAGGCAGAAGCGCAGGAAGGTCGTGGCCGGAAACTGCAGGATATCGCTGGGCGAACTGGACCAGATCGCTGCGGCCATAGGCAGCAGATAGGCGTCGCGGAAGCTGGCGCCGTAGCCGTTGTCGGCGAGCAGCTGGCCCAGCGTCATGGGCTGCTGCTGCGCCAGCGCGAGGAAGCGCGCGGCATGACGGTTGAAATGCAGGATGTCGCGCACCATGCGCAGGAACTGCGGCCGCAGCAGGTTGCGGCGCTGGGCAAACACTGTGTCGAGGCTGGTGCCGGCCCATTCCAGCGCACCGTCGGCCATCGAAACAGCGAACGACATATCGCTGGCCGTGCTGGCCACGCCGAGTTCGTCGAACAGGGCTATCAGATTGGGGTAGGTAAGCTCGTTGTACACCAGAAAGCCGGTATCGACCCCATGGGTGTGGCCTTCCAGCGTGACATCGACAGTATTGGTATGCCCGCCCAGATAGCTGCCCGCCTCGTAGAGCACCACCTGATGCTGGCGATGGAGGAAGTAGGCGCTGGCCAGGCCGCTGATGCCCGCGCCGATAATCGCGATGCGTTGTGGTGTCGAAGTCATAGTCTATGGGGATGGTGTAGGCCGTTGCTCTACCGGCGTGCTAATATTACTACTAGCCAAACCAAAATGCTACTGATTAGTAGCTAAATTTTACCAATGAGTATCTTCAATAAATTAAGCTTTAAAAATCAGGCATTTAAGCTGCGCGAGCACGCCATCCTCGATGCGACCACGTCTGTACTCAGTAGCAAAGGCTATGATCTGATGACGATGGACGACGTCGCCGGTGCAGTCGGTATCTCCAAGCCCAGCCTGTATAAGCACTTCAAATCGAAGGAAGAACTGGTGGGCGAGGCGCTGATCCGGCTGCTCGACGGCGCGCTGGACTTTATGGGGGAACTCGATGCGGGCCTGGGGCCGCTGGAGAAGCTGCAAGCTTTGCTGGAGTGGGCTTTACGCGTGCGGCTGGACGGCGGCCTGCCATTTCTGCCATCGACCAGCGCCCATGTGCGCGACATGTTGATGCGCAACGTCAAATACATGCTGAAAGTGCTGAAACTGAACCGCCAGCTGGAAACCCTGGTTAAGCAGGCCCAGCAACAAGGCCTGCTGAATGCGGAACTGCCCAGCGACGTGATTCTGTTCAGCTACTATGCCCGCACCTGCGATCCGGCAGTGGAATATCTGCAGAAGTTCAGCAAGATGTCCACCGATGCTATCGTCAGCAATATGCTGAAAGTGTGCTTTGAAGGACTGAAGTAAGCCCGCGCCAGCGCGGCTGATGGCCGATCAGAAGCCCAGATCAGCCAGCAGGTCGTCCACGTCGTCCTGTTTGAGCGCAATCCCGCCTGCTGCGCCCGGGCCGGCCAGCAGTTCCTCCTTGTTGAGGCGCGATAGCGCGCCGGGCGGCGCCGCATCGATCAGCAGCTTGAGCAGATCGTTTTCCGTGCGCTCCAGTACCGACACTACTTTCTTGATCAGCTGGCCGGTGAGGTCCTGGAAATCTTGCGACAGCATGATATCGGACAGGGCGCCGTGGGTCACGTCGTGCCCCGCGCGCGCCTGCGACAGATAGCTGAGCGTCTGCATCATCAGCTGCTGCATAGGCGGCGGGAGGTCGGCACCGCTAGCGGACAGTGCCAGCCATTGCTGCTGCAATTGCTCCGCATCGCTGGCCAGCGTCTCCTGTATCGGCTGCACCTGCTCGACCTTGTTCAGCACAGTATTGGCAGCCCGTTCCGTCAACTCGCCGATATGCAGCAGCCGCTCGCGCGCCGATGGCAATTCGCATACGGCGTCGGCCAGCGCTTCGTCGGCGCCCAGTTCGCACAGGGCATCGTGCAGATCGCGCACGATCAGACCAAGGCGGGCAAATACGGCGGTCTGGTTGGTCGTGGGTACTGCGGAGGTGGTAATCCCGGTCATGCCAGCATCCTTCTCATCGAGCTTGTTGACGTGGCTTGCACAGCTTGAGGAATTGTCATTGAATACATCAATGTTTTCCAGCAGCAACCACAATGGCTCAATAATGCCCCAATTCAACAAATTATTCAATAAATTTGTTGAATTTAATTTTTTTTATAATTTCAGATGAGGTGGCGGGAAGATAATCCGTATGCACAAGCCGTGGCCGCTTGCAGCATCGCCCAGCGTGATGCTGGCGCCATGCATTTCCACGATCTGGCGCACGATGGACAGGCCCAGGCCACTGCCGGGCTGGCTGGCGCCGGCTAGCCGCACAAAGCGTTCGAATACCCGTTCGCGCATGGCAGACGGAATGCCGGGGCCGGTGTCGCTGATTTCCAGCAGGGCCTGCTGCCCCTGCATGCCGCAGCTTAGCGTGATGCTGCCACCAGCAGGGGTGTAGCGCATGGCGTTCTCCACTAGATTGCGCAGCAGGATCAGCATGGCGTCGGCATTCAGCAGACAGGGCGCGGACGCCAGTTGCGCCTGCAGGCTCAGTTGCTGGCGCGCGGCAGCATCGTGCCAGCCGGGCAGGGCATCGCCGATCAGGCTGGCCAGATCGCGCTGCTCCAGACCGCTACTGCGCTGGTAGAGCGGATCCAGCCGTGACAGCGTCAGCAGCTGGTCCACCAGCCGGCTGGCACGATCGACGCTAACGCCCAGCGCAGCGACAAATTCCTCGCGCTCGCCATCGTTGCGGGCCCGCTGTATCACCTGCAGATTGGTCTTGATCGCGGCAAGCGGCGTGCGCAATTCGTGCGCAGCATCGGCGGTGAAGCGCTGCTCGCGCTCCATGGCGCGCCGTACCCGTTCGAACAGCCGGTTGATGGCCTGCAGCAGGGGCAGCGCTTCGCGCGGCACACCGTTCAGGCTGACATCGGCCAGATCGTTGGGCGTGCGGCTGGCAACTTCGCCCGTGCTCCGCTGCAGCCCGCGAAATAGCCGGCGCACGCTCCACCAGATCGCCAGCGCTGCCAGCGCCACCAGTGCCAGCGCGAAGCCGCTGAGTTTGTAGGCAAATCGGTGCGAAATATCCTTGCGGTGGGTCACCGGCTCGGCGACCTGTATCTGCAACTGGCCGCTATTGCTCCAGCTGGCATACACGCGCTGGCGGCCGTCCGCGCCATCGAGCCAGCGCATGCCGCTATCGGCCTGACGCCAGATCGGCTGGTCGGGCGCACCGGGATTCTTGTAGAGTAGATGGCCCTGCCGGTCCCAGATCTGGTACAGCAGATACTGGCGGTGGTCGCGTTCGGCAGGCATGGCAACAATGATAGGCGAAGCGCTGCCATGTTCGCGCACTTCGTATTCGGCCAGCGACAGCAGCAGGTGGGCGGTTTCCTCCAGCGACTGGTCGAACAGTTCCTGACTCTCGGCATCGGCTTCGACATAGACGATGATGGCGCTGAGCGCCCACAGGGCCAGCGTGAGCCCGATCAGCCAGCGGAACAGGGCGTTGCGTAGGGACCAGGCAGCGGCCCTGCTCATGTGGCGGCACCACTTTCGCTCAGCGGCTTATCGATGCAGTAGCCGATGGCATGCACGGTGCGGATCAGCGCGCGCCCCAGTTTCTTGCGCAGGTGGTGGATGTGCACCTGTATGGCATTGCTTTCCACTTCCTCGCCCCAGCCGTACAGGCTTTCTTCCAGCTGCAAACGGCTGAGGATGCGTCCGCGGTTTTCGATCAGCGTCAGCAGGATGCTGTATTCGCGCAGGGTGAGCGGCACGTCGATGCCGGCTTTGCGCACATGGCGGTCGGCTACGTCGATCACGATATCGCCATGGGTGACGGTAGTGCGGCTACGTCCGCTCGCGCGCCGTGCAGCGCTGCGGATGCGGGCCGTCAGCTCATCCAGATCAAAGGGCTTGATGATGAAGTCGTCCGCACCGCCATCGAGGCCGGCGATACGGCCCGGTATCTGGTCGCGCGCCGTCACGATCAGGATGGCGCCTTCATAAGCGCCGGCGCGCAGGGCGGCCAGTATGCTCATGCCGTCGCGGTCGGGCAGGCCCAGATCCAGCAGCACGCAGCCATACTGGTGCAGGCGGGCGGCAGTCAGCGCACTTTCGCCGCTGTTGACCCAGTCCACTGCATAGCCGCTCTGTTCCAGCCCGATCTGGGTGGCCCGGCCCAGTTGCGGATCGTCTTCTGCCAGCAAAATCCTCACGTTGCACTCCTGATCTGTTCATAGCGCCGATGCTAGTTCCCGCTTGTTAAGAACTTCTTAACAACTGGATTCCACTATGCCGACTATTGTTAAACAGCACTACACTCCCATGAAATCCACTCTATTCTGCCTGTCTTTCCGGCGTAGCAGTATCTCAGCGGCAATTTTGCTCTCTACCGTGCTAGGGGTGCAACTGCCGCTATGCGCTGCACCGCTGGCAGCGCAGCAGATATCCATCAGCGCGGCGGAGCGTAGCCGTAGCGGCATCCAGACAGCCGTCGCAGTGGCCGCCAGTAGCGAGGTCCCGGGCCATGGCGGCGCCAATGATCTGGCACTGGCCGGCACCGTGGTGGCGCCGCCGGCCTTGCTGGCCGTAGCCAGCACACCCTATGCGGGGGTAGTGCAGCAGGTGCATGCCAGCAGCCTGCAGGCGGTGCGTCAGGGGACGGCCCTGCTGACCATGCATAGCCAGGCGTGGCTGGAAGTGCAGCGCGACTATATTCAGGCGGCAACGCAGGCAGCGCTAGCGGAAGCGCGGGCAAAGCGCGATGCTGCGTTGCATGCCGAGGGCATCATTGCCGAAGTAAGGCTGGAGGAAAGCCGCAGCGCCGCCATGCTGGCCCGGCTGAATGCGGACGAACGGGCACAGGCCCTGCGCGCCGGTGGCTGGGACAGCAAAGCTATCCAGAACCTGCTGCGTAGCCGCGCGCTGACGCCCGAGCTGGTGCTGCGGGCACCGCGCGCCGGTACCCTGCTGGAACTGAGTGCCGATGCCGGCGCCCGGCTCGATGCCGGCATGCCGGTAGCGCGCATCAGCCGTAGCGGCCCATTGTGGATAGAGCTGCAGGCCAGCCGCGCTCAGGCCGAACGCCTGCGGGTGGGGGAAGTGCTGCAGGTGCAGGGCTGCGGTAGTGCCCGCGTTATCGCGCTTGGCAGTGCCGTCAGCACGGCCAACCAGAGCGTGGCCGTGCGTGCCGAACAGCTAGCTACGGATGATTGTCTGAAGCTGAACGCTTATGTGGAGGCGCGCATGGCACCGGCCAGCAAGGTCGCTGCCGCACAGGCGCAGGGGGTGCTGGTGCCGGCATCGGCACTGGTGCGGCGCGGTGCCGAAAGCTATGTATTCGTGCAGAATGCGGCGGGTTTCATGGCCACTCCCGTACAGGCGGTGCAGGCCGGCGCAGATCTGGTACGGGTGACGGGCAAGGTCGCTGCCGGCGATGCCGTGGCCGTCAAAGGGCTGGTGGTGCTCAAGGGCAGCTGGGCCGGGCTGGGCAAGGAAGAAGCAGCCAGTGCGCCGGCTAGCGCAGGAGGCAAATAATGCTGGCCCGCCTGATCGCCATGTCGCTGGCGCAGCGGCTGCTGGTACTGGTCCTGACGGTGCTGCTGATGGCGGCCGGTGTGCGCGCCTTCCAGGGTTTGCCCATCGACGCCTTTCCTGATGTGTCTAGCACACAGGTAAAGATCATCATGAAGGCGCCCGGCATGACGCCGGGCGAGGTGGAATCCCGTATCGTCGCGCCTATCGAGCAGGAGCTGCTGGGCATACCGCGCCAGGTGATGCTGCGCTCCCAGTCCAAGTATGCGATCGCCGACATCACGCTGGATTTCGAAGAAGGCACGGACGTGTTCTGGGCCCGCCAGCAGGTGAGCGAACGCCTGTCCGGAGTGATGAAGGATCTGCCGGCAGCCGCCAGTGGCGGGCTGGCACCGATTACCACGCCGCTCGGCGAAATCTATATGTTCACCATCGAAGGGCCGTTAAGCCAGATGGAAAAACGCAGCCTGCTGGACTGGGGGATCCGGCCGCAGTTGCGCAATATTCCCGGCGTGGCCGACGTGAATGCGCTCGGCGGTCTGGCCCGCAGTTTCGAGGTGGTGCCCGATCTGGCAGCGCTGGCGGCACGGCGCATTTCGCTGACGCAGTTGCAGCAGGCGCTGGAAATGAACAACCGCAGCGATGGCGCCGGACGGCTGAGCGACGGCGAAGAAGCGCTGCTGATCCGCAGCGATGGCAGCGTGCGTACGGTGGACGATGTGCGCGCCATCGTCGTGCGCGCCAGCGACGGACAGGTGGTGACGCTGGGGCAGGTGGCCAGTGTGCGGGAAGGCGCGCTGACACGCTATGGCGCCGTCACCCAGAATGGTGCGGGCGAAGCGGTGGAAGGTCTGGTGCTGGCCATGCGCGGCGCCAATGCCCAGCAGGTACTGGCACAGGTGCGCAGCCGGCTGGCCGAACTGGCGCCTACGCTACCGAAAGGCACTACCATCAGCCCGTTCTATGACCGCGGCAATCTGGTGGCACGTGCCGTCAATACCGTGGTCAAGGCACTGGCCGAAGCGACCGTGCTGGTGGTGGTGCTGCTCTACGTTTTCCTCGGCAATGTACGCTCGGCGCTGGTGGTGGCCTGCATACTGCCGCTGGCGGCGCTGGGGACGTTTGTGCTGATGCAGAGTTTCGGCCTGAGTGCCAATCTGATGTCGCTGGGCGGGCTGGCCATTGCGATCGGCATGCTGGTCGATGCGGCCGTGGTAGTGGTCGAGAATATCGAAGCGCATGGTGATGGCAGTGCAAGGGGCATGGCACGCCTGCACGTCATCTACCGCGCCGTGCGCGAAGTGGCGCTGCCGGTGACGGCCGGTATGCTGGTGATCATGATCGTGTTTCTGCCACTGCTGTCGCTGCAAGGGCTGGAAGGCAAGCTGTTTGCACCGGTAGCGCTGACCATCATCTTTGCGCTCGGTGCTTCGCTGCTGTGCTCATTGACCGTGATCCCCGTGCTGGCCTCGCTGCTGATGGGCAGTCATCAGCATCCCACGCCCAGACTGGTGCAGTATCTGGAACAGGTGTACACGCGCTGGCTGCAGCGTGCCATGGCGGCCGAGAAGAAAGTGCTGGCGGGGGCGGGCGCGGCGCTGCTGGTGGCTATCGGGCTGTTCATGGTAGTGGGCAAATCCTTCATGCCGACGCTCGATGAAGGCGACATCATCATGCAGATCGAGAAGCTGCCGTCGGTCAGTCTGGCCGAGTCGGCGCGGCTCGATGGCGAAATCCAGCGCGCCATTCTGGCCGAAGTGCCGGATGTGCTGCGCATCGTAGCGCGCGCGGGCTCGGACGAACTGGGGCTGGACCCCATGGGCTTGAACGAGACCGATACCTTCATGGTGCTCAAGCCGCGCGACCAGTGGCAAAGCCGCAGCAAGGAAGATCTGATGGACGCCTTGCGCAAGGCCACCGCCAGCTTCCCCGGCATTAATCTGAGCTTCACCCAGCCGATCGAGATGCGGACTTCCGAAATGCTGTCCGGCGTGCGTGGCGATGTGGCCATCAAGGTGTATGGCCCCGATACCGCGCAGCTGGACGCGCTCGGTGCCCAGATTGTGCGGCAGGTACAGGCAATTAGCGGTAGCGAAGACGTGCTGACGGTGAAGAACGAAGGCGTGCAGTATCTGCAGGTTGAAGTGGACCGGCTGGCCGCTGGCCGTATGGGTTTGAGCGTGGAGCAGATCCAGTCCGATCTGCGTACCCTGATCGAAGGCCGCATTGCCGGGGTGGTGGTGGAGGGCGGGCGGCGCCTGCCGCTGCAGCTGCGCGGGCAGGAAGGTCTGCGCATGTCGCCGGAGCGTTTCGCCCAGTTGCAGCTGCCGCTGGCCGATGGCAGTGCCATTGCGCTGTCTCAGCTTGCGCAGCTCAAGCAGGTCGATGGACCGGTCAAGGTAGAACGCGAGAATGGCAGCCGCATGGTGGTGGTGCGCGCCAATGTGCACGGCCGCGATCTGGTGGGTTTTGTGGAAGAGGCCAAAGCGCGTATTGCCAACACGGTCAAGCTGCCGTCAGGCTATCGCATGGCCTGGGGCGGTCAGTTCGAGAACCAGCAGCGCGCCGCCGCCCGTCTGGCCGTGGTGGTGCCGGTGGCGCTGGCGCTGATCTTCCTGCTGCTGTTCAGCACTCTGCACAGCGTACGGCAGGCGGCACTGGTGTTCGTGAATATTCCGTTCGCGCTGATCGGCGGCGTAGTTGCGCTGGCTGTCTGCGGCGAGTTCCTGTCGGTGCCGGCATCGGTAGGCTTTATCGCGCTGATGGGCATCGCGGTGCTCAACGGGCTGGTGATGATTACCTGCTTTAACCAGCTGGTGGCGCGTGGCATGGCGCTGGGGCAGGTAGTGCTGCAGGGCGCGCAGCGGCGCTTGCGGCCGGTGCTGATGACGGCAACGATTACTGCACTCGGTCTGGTGCCGCTGCTGCTGGCCACGGGCCCCGGCTCGGAGATCCAGAAGCCGCTGGCGATCGTGGTGATCGGCGGGCTGCTCAGCGCCACGCTGCTCACCCTGATCCTGTTACCGATACTTTACCGGCGTTTTGGCGTTGCGCCCGCTGCCGGTGCTGCTGGAGTTGCTGATGAAGCCTGAACCACGATTTGACGCGCTGCTGACACTGACGCTGCCGGTTGCGCTGGAAGATGATGTGCTGGATTTTCTGCTAGACCATCCGCAATGGGCGGGGGGCTATACCGTCACCGATGCACACGGCATGGGCCGCGGCATGCGCCTAAGCACCACGATGGAACAGGTGCAGGGCCGGCGCCGCAGCAAACAGGTCATGATTGCCGGCGAGCAGGCTATTTTGCGCCAGCTGCTGGCGGCACTGGCGGCACAGATACCGAGTAGCGAAGTGAGTTACTGGATCGTGCCGCTGACAGAATTCGGGAGACTGGCATGACAGTAAAAATGAAACTCACGGCGGCGCTGCTTGCGGCGCTCGGACTGGCTGCAGGTGGCGCGCAGGCAGGTGCCCTGAGCCTGCTGCCCGCCGACGCCGTAGTGCGCCAGACGCTGGCGGAATTGCCGCAGCTGCGCGGCAGTGCGCTGGAAAGCGATCTGGCCCGCGCCGAGCAGAAAAAACTGGCCGCCGGCCAGTACGAATGGACGCTGCGGGCTGGTCACAGCCAGCGCAATATCGTCGGCGGCGAGCGTTATCAGGAACAGGAACTGGGGCTCGAACGTACGCTGCGCTGGTTTGGCAAGCGCAGTAAGGATGAGGTCATCGGGGCGCAGACGGTGGCGCTGGCGGCCACCCAGCGCGCCGATACCTGGCACGAAGCCGGTCGTACTTTGCTGGCCGACTGGTTCGAAGCATTGCGCGAGCAGGTAGCGGTGGCGCGCTGGCAGGAACAGCTGGTGGTGGCGCAGGAACTGCAGCAGATGGTAGCCAAGCGGGTCAAGGCAGGCGATGCTGCGCGGCTCGATCTGCTGCAGGCCGAAGCGGAGCTGGGGCGGGTCCGGGCCCAGTTGCAGCAGGCGCAGCTGCGGCTGGAACAGGTACTCGGCCAGTTGCAGCTGAATTACCGTGCACTGCCCGTGCCTCAGCCGGCACAGGCAGTGCAGCTGCCGCAGCCCGAGTTCGGCGATGCCGCAATCGAAACGCTGCAGGCCCGCATACTCGACGACAATCACGAGGTCGAGCTGGCCGAGGCCGGTGCAGCGCTGGCGCGCCTGAAGGCCCAGCGTCAGGAAAGCGAGCGCATGCCCGATCCGACGCTGGCCATGCGTGCGGTACGCGAGCGCGACGGCCAGGAGCGCCTGTTCGGCGTCACCCTGTCGATACCGCTCGGTGGGGCAGCCCGTTCGGCCGAGCGCGATGCGGCTGTGGCGCGAGCGGGCATGGCTCAGGAAAGGCTGGCACTGGTACAGCGCAAGGTGGCCGCCGATGCGCGCCGCGCGGCGACGGACGGGGTGCGCAGTGTCGCCGTGTGGCGCACGCTGGAACAGGTAGCGCAGCAAACGCAGGAACAGGCGCGCCTGATGCTGCGTGCCTATCAGGCTGGCGAACTGGCACTGGCGGAGGCATTGACGGGGCGCCGGCTGGCACTCGATGCGCTGCTGGCTGCCCAGAGCGCGCAGGTCGATGCCTTACAGGCGGAGGCCCGGGTGCGGCTGGACGCCCACGAAATCTGGTCTATCGACGAGCCCAAACACCGCTGACCTGGGCTGCGTGGCAGCGCTAGTCCAGTGCCAGAGCGCCGCGCAGTGCCTGGGCCAGCAGCATGAACTCTTTTTCCATGGCGGCAATGCGCGGCTCCAGCTGGCTGCCGGCCAGCCCCTGTTCGATCTGGTTGGCCATGTCGGCCAGTGGCTGGGCATAGAAGATGGCTGCATTGCCCTTGATCGAGTGGGCCATGCGCGTGACCGTGGCATGATCGCCTGCGGCCACGGCGGCGCGCAGCGCGGCGAAATCCTGCGGGAAGATCTGCAAGGCCTGTTCGCCCACTATCTCCAGCACTTCCTGTTCGGTCTCGCGCAGAGCGCGGGCGTAGTCGAAACTGGCCGCTTGGTTCGGCCGCGGGTGGTAGAGCTCCAGCACGGCGCGCAACTGATCGCGTTTGAACGGCTTGGTCAGATAGCCGTCCATGCCGGCTGCGAGACAGCGCTCCTTGTCGCCCTGCATGGCGTTGGCCGTCATGGCGATGATAGGCGTACGCGGCCCCTGTTCCTTGGCGCGGAACAGGCGGGTGGCTTCCAGCCCGTCGATCACCGGCATCTGCATGTCCATCAGCACCAGATCGAAGCGCTGGCTGGATAGGCGGTCCAGCGCTTCGCGGCCATCCTGCGCCAGCGTGATGCGATTGCCCCAGCGCTCCAGCAGTGTAATGGCCAGACGCTGGTTGGAGGGATGGTCTTCCACCAGCAGGATGTCGAGCGGCGCCAGCTGGCGTGCTTCGGCGTCGCGCTCGGTCGGCGTGGCAGCCTGCTGCGGCTGCAGGGGCTGGGCACCCACGGCCAGCAGCAGCGCGTTGGCCAGATCGCCCTGCAGTACCGGCTTGGTGATAATGTGGCTGACGCTGACTTCGCGCCAGCGTTCGCTACTCAGGCTGGCGGTGGGCGCCATCACTACCAGCGGCACGCGCTGCTGCGCTGGTAGGGCATTGATGGCGGCCGCCGTTTCGGCACTATGCTGGTCGTGCAGCAGGGCGTCCAGCAGTACACAGGCATAGTGGCCGCCCGGGTGACGCAGCAGCTCCAGCGCAGCGGCGCCACTGCTCACGGAGGTGACGCGCACCTGCCATTGCACCAGCGTGTCGGCCAGTATCTGGCGGCAGCTATCGTTACCCGCTACCAGCAGAATGTGTTGCTCTGCCAGTGCGCCCAGCTGGCTGGACAGGCGTGGCGGCGTATCGCTGCCGGGGCAGCGGAACTGGGCGGTGAAATGGAAGGTGCTACCCACGCCTTCGATGCTCTCGACCCAGATCCGGCCGCCCATCAGCGACACCAGATAGCTGGAGATCGTCAGGCCCAGCCCTGTGCCGCCGTAGTGGCGCGTGGTGGATGTATCGGCCTGCTCGAAGGCTTCGAAGATGGCGGCCTGCTTGGCCGCCGGAATGCCGATGCCGCTATCCTGTACCGAGAAATGCAGCGTGCCGTGATCGTCGTAGCGCTCGGCCAGTTCCACCCTTACGATGACTTCGCCCTGGCGGGTGAACTTGATGGCATTGCCGACCAGATTCATCAGAATCTGGCGCAGGCGGCCGCCGTCCCCCACCACGTAGGCTGGCACTTCGGGTGCGATATAGCAGCCGAATTCCAGCCGCTTGCTGTTCTCCTGCTCGGCCAGTACCTTGAGCGTACTGCCCACCATGTCCTGCAGGTCGAAGCGGGTTTCGTCGATTTTGAGTTTGCCGGCCTCGATCTTGGAAAAGTCGAGGATGTCGTTAATGATGGTCAGCAGCGCTTCCGTCGAGGATTTACTGATGGTCAGGTATTCGCGCTGTTCCGGCGTGAGGCTGGTATCGAGCGCCAGTTCCGTCATGCCGAGGATGCTGTTCATCGGCGTGCGGATTTCATGGCTCATATTGGCCAGGAAGTCGCTTTTGGCGCGCGTGGCCGCTTCCGCTGCTTCCTTGGCCAGCAAGGCTTCGCGCTCCAGATTCTTGCGTTCGGTGATGTCGGCAATGGTGCCCACCAGCCCGGCCACTTCACCGTCAGGCCGCGTCAGCAAGGCTTTCTGGTAGATGCCTTCGCGCTGGCGGCCGTCCGTGGTAGGAATCAGTGCTTCGAAGGTCTGCAGTTCTTCGCCGGCGAACAGGCGGCTGTCGTAGCCATCGTGCATGGCCGCGCCTTCCGGCGTCAGCAGGTCATACACGGTCTTGCCCAGAATGTCGGCGCGCTTGACGTTGAAGAACTGCTCGAAAGCGGGATTGACCTGCTGGTAGCGCCGCTGGGCGTCTTTGACGTAGACCGGCAGCGGTATGGCCTCGAACAGCTCTTCGACGAAGTGCAGCTGTTCCTGCAGGCGTTCCATCAGGGCATGGTGGGCTGTGATATCCGTACGGATCGCCACGTACTGATACGGTTCGCCGTTATCGTCGAGGAAAGGCACGAGGGTAGCGTGCACCCAGTACAGACTGCCATCCTTGGCGCGGTTGCAGACCTGGTTGTCCCACACCCGCCCGGAACGGATAGTTTCCCACATGTTGGTGAAAAACTCCCTGGGGTGGTGGGTCGAATTGATCAGGCGGTGATTGGCGCCTATCAGCTCCTCGCGGCTGTAGCCGGAGACGCTGCAGAAGCGCTCGTTGGCATAGGTGATGTTGCCATCGGGGTCGGTGATACTGATGATGGCATGCTGGTCCATCGCGAACTTCTGGTTCTCCAGTGCGCGCTGGGCCTGGCGCAAAGCCTGTTCGCCGGCGCGGCGCTGCTGTACCAGTTCGTTGATCAGTTCCACCACGTCGTACAGGTCGCCGCTGCGGCCATCGGCGCCATCCGGATCGTCCTGCAAGGCCTGCGCCGTTTCGCGCAGCAGGGCGATGGCGCTTTCGCGCCGCGCCAGCTCCTGCCGCTGGCGGGTATTCGCTTCGGTCAGTTCGCGCGAGCTCAGTTCCAGACTGCGGGTGCGCAGATCGAGATCGCGGTCATACTGCTCGTAGGTGCGCACCACACGTTCGAATAGCTCGCCCATTCCCTGCAGTCCCTGCCGCACACTGGCCGGCAGTCCGGGGTTATCGCCCAGCACCTGCAGCGCGTCCAGAAACGCCTGTAGCTGCTGGCTATCTTCGATGCCGGTAGTGCGCTTTAACTGACGCAGGAATGTCTTATGCTGCAATGTGTGGCTCCCCTTGTGACCGGATCAGCGGATCCGGTCCCGCTTTACTCGGTCTCGCTGATGGTAGTGATGGTCATGGTCTGGTTGTGTACTTCGCAGGCCACGCCCGGCGCAAACGGGGTAATTTCGCCATACGAGTAGAAGCCGGTAGCGCTGGCATGTTTGCCCAGCACGGCGCTCACGGCTTCGATTTCTTCCTCTACCCGGTCGCCCATCACCAGCTTGCGGCCTACGCAGGACACCAGCAGGGCAAGATGATCCGATGCGGGCTGCTGCATGCTGACGGTTTTTTCCGCTGCCACTTCTGCGCCGTCGATCAGCGCGTCGGTTGATGCCTGCATCAGGCGCAGGAAGCCGCCCTGATGGATGGCGCCGGCCAGCAGCAGCGAACCATTGGCTTCGTCCACCCCGAGGATGGTGCGGATCAGACCCACTTCGGACAGATCGTCGCCCAGCATCTCGAACGGGAACAGCAGACCCGACGCGGGCAGGTCGCGCGCATAGTCGCCCAGATAGCGCTTGTACACCTCCAGCGCCGGTTCGTTATCGAGTTCATACAGCAGATTGCCTTCGCAGCGCGTCACGCAGCGGGCCGGGCCGAAAGCGCGCCAGCCGCCGAAGAAGCCGTGACCGATCTTCAGCTGATCGCCCGCCAGCCCCACGGCCACCACGCCGCGCGGCGAAATGCCCTTGCTGCCTATGGTCCAGGTCTGCTGGAAAGCGCCATTGTCGCCCGCCAGTCCGCCCATGATAGGCAAGGAGGAGCCTAGCGCAGCCGTCATGCCGGCCACCAGTGCGCTGCCATTGACGGCCACGCCGGGGGCAAACACCAGCACGCCACGCAGATCGGGACTGGCCAGTGCCTTGCCCACTTTCTGACCCGCTGCATAGGACGCTTCCATGCCGGTCAGTTCGGTCGCAGCAGAAAGCACGCGGGCATGCTTGAAGTGCAGCGCCGTCACCACCGCGGTATCTTCCTGCACGCAGGCGCCGGCAATTTCACCTGCGGTGGAACAGCCCAGCAGCTGCGCGGCGGGGAAGGCTGTCGACAGCTGCGCCGCCAGGCGTTCGGGGCCGCCTTCGGCGCTGAAGAATTGCGGCGCTGCGAACACCAGCACCAGCTGCGGTGCAATGGCGCTCAGAGGGGCGAGGGCGGCGGCAATGTCGTCGCCCGGTTTGAAGCTGGCTTGCTTGATCTGCATGGCGGAGGCTCGCTGGATTAGGTAGGGCTGGTTGCACCCGATTCACTGGTTTCGCAGTGGTCGATGCCGATATGTTCACGGACTTTCAGCACCTCGTCCCATACCTTGAGGAAGGCTGCCACGCAGTCCGGGTCGAAGTGGTTGCCGCTGTTCTCGATCAGGAAGTTGCGCGCGCGGTCGAGTTCCCACGCCCGCTTGTAAGGCCGGGCCGAGGTCAGCGCGTCGAATACATCGGACACGGCGACGATGCGGCTGAACAGCGGTATCTCCTTGCCGCGCAGGCCGCGCGGGTAGCCGCTGCCGTCGAATTTCTCGTGGTGGCATAGCGCGATCTCGGCCGCTGCATCGAGGATGGGCGAAGGGCTGTTGCTGAGGATAGCGTAGCCGATCTCGGCGTGCTGCTTCATGATGAAGAATTCGTCCGGATCGAGCCGGCCCGGTTTCAGCAGAATATTGTCGGGAATGCCGACCTTGCCGATGTCGTGCATGGGCGCCGCTTCCAGCAGCAAAGTCTGATCCGCTACGCTCAGGCCCATTTCTGCGCCTACCAGTTTGGCGATATGGGCCATGCGCAGGATGTGGTTGCCCGTCTCGGGATCACGGTATTCGGCCGCCCGGCTCAGACGCACGATGGTGTCGCGTTCGCGTTCGATGATGGCGCGGGTGGCTTGCGCCACTTCCTCGGACAGCAGCGCGGCGCGGTCGGCCAGCAGGCGCTGGCTGCGCCGCATGGTGGCCATGTTGCGGATGCGGGCGATGAATTCGCTCTTGTCCACGGGTTTGTTGAGGAAGTCGGTCGCGCCCGATTCCAGCGCGGCCACGCGCACCTGCTTCTGGTCGTTCGCGGTAATCATAATCACCGGCACATCGCGCATATGCGGCATGCGGCTGATGCGTTTGACCACTTCGATACCGTCTGGCGCGGGCATCATGTAATCGACGATAACGATATCGGCGCCGTGCTGCTCGCACCAGTTCAACGCCTCGGCCGAGACATTGAAACATAGCGGATCCAGTCCGTCGATGCGCGCAACGAAATTCTTGAACAGGGAGAGATTAATCTCCGAATCATCGACAATGACAACGGAAAGCTTCATAGGTCCAGACAAAAGTGAAAAGACGGCCAAACTACCTTGTTTCACCCCGAATATAGATGGTGGCTTCTAAATAAGCAATGGCTGTAGGAAATATACAGCGGGACTGCGCACCAGTGTTGCGCCCTGGCGTTGCCGGGCAGTGCAGGGCGGCGCGTTGGCTGCCGTGAAGGTGGCCAAATCTTGATCTATGCCGTCTGGTGGCGCACTGCCTGATGCGGCTGTCCAGACTGGTCTATGGCCAGATAGCTGTAGCCCGCGTCAGCCAGATAGGCCAGACCTTCTTGCTGTTTTAGCATGGCGATGGTGCTGACGCCGCCAGCCACTATCGCCAGTGGCGCCAGTACCGTGACCGACCGCCAGTGCCGCACGGGCTGGCCGTCGCGCGGATCGAGGATGTGGCAGTAGCGCTGTCCGTCCAGTTCGAAATAGCGTTCGTAGTCGCCGCTGGTGGTGAGCGCACCCTGGGTGACGGGTATGCTGGCCACTAGCCGGTCGCGCTGGCGCGGGTCCTGTATGCCGATCTGCCACGGCGCGCCGCTGGGCCGCGGGCCGAGGATGCGGAAGTCGCCCGCCAGATTGACGTAACCGTGCGCCACGCCGTGCTGGCGCAGCACATCGGCGGCACGGTCGGCCGCGTATTCCTTGCCGTAGCCGCCAAAGTCCAGCTGCATGCCGGCCTGCGGCAGATACACCTGCGTGCCGCTGCGTTCCACCCGCTGCCAGCCTATCAGTTGCACACACGCTGCCAGCAGCTCGGGATCGGGCAGGCGCGGCTGGCGGAAATCCCATGCCTGCCGCAATACACCCGAGGTGATATCGAATAGTCCCTCGCTGGTCTGGTAAAGCTCGTCGGCAAATTGCAGAAGTGCCAAAGTTTCGTCGTCACAGGCGACGGCGCAAACGCCGGCGGCCTGATTGATCCGCCCCACGATGCTGTCGGCACGGTAGCGTGAATACTTGTGTTCGATGCGGGCCACTTCAGCCATGGCAGCGCCCGCCAGCGCCTGGGCCTGCGCGAGATCAGGTGCAGCCAGCACGATTTCGCACTGGCTGGCCATGGCCGCGAAGGGCAGGCGGAAGATCTCCATGCGCTCAGAACTGGCGGGTCAGCGCGAACTGCAGGATGCGGGCGCGGAATGGTGCCAGATTGCGGCTAGCCGTCGACGACCAGGCCCAGCTGCTGCGCTGTTCGTAGTGCTGGGCGCGCAGATCGATGCTCCATAGCCCCAGTTTCTTGCCCACTGTCAGGCCCAAAGTACGGGCGCCATAGGCCGCCAGCCTCTGCTCTTCCGTGTAATAGGTGGCCGTTGCCGGCGGATTGGTGGGGAAAGGATCGAAACTGCTGTCATGTTCGACATAGAAGTCGGCAGCGCTCTGGCTGTACAGGCGCAGCAGCGGCGTCACGGTCCAGCCGCCGGCCAGCGGCTGCACATATTCGGCCGTCAGCGTATGGGCGTGGATGGCAAAGCTATCCTGATAGTAGCGGTAGCTGAGGCGGCTGGTGCCGCCGCTGGCCTCCAGATGGTGGTTCCAGCGCAGCAGCACGGTGTGATGGTTGCGCGTGCGCGGGCGCTGGTCGAAGATCTTGTAGGGATCACTGAAGTAGCCCTTGCCGCGCGAATGGCCCACCAGCAACTGGGCCAGATCGTGGGTGCCCAGCACCTGCGTCCAGCCCAGCGACAGGTCGAGTACGTTCTTGCGCTCGTTCGTCACGATCTGGTTGCTCGGGTCTATGCTGTCATGCAGGACGTTCAGGCCAGCGTTCCATGTGGTGTTCTTGTCCTCGGTGGACAGGGTACCGGCCAGACTCAGGCCGCGCGAGACATAATCCGATTCGGCCGAATAGCTGGCGCCTACGGTGGCCGTGGTGAGGTCGGTGTAATGGGTGACGCTGAGATCGCTTGCGCGGCGCTGGTCGTGCAGGCGCGTCAGGGCTTCCGTGTGGTTGGCCGGCGAAGCGCCCGTGATGCTGTCGACGATGTGGTTGGCGCTGACCGACCATGCATTGCCGAGCGGCGTCATCAGGCTGACTTCAGGCGCCGTCACGCGCACCCGGTTGGCGCCCGGCTGACTGTCTTGGTAGTCGAGGTATTTAAAGGCCAGCGTGCCGTTTTCAGGCGGTGCTTCGGCCTGTGCCGACAGCAGGGGCAGGCTCAGGGCTGCGGCCATCAGGCCATGGCGGGACATACTCTGGGTCATGGTATGGCTCCCCGTCAGTAGCAGCCGCAGCCGCCGCCGTTGGCACCGCTACCGCCGGAAGCGCCTTCGCGGCTGGAGTAGATGTGCTCGTTAAATTCGTTGCCGATATTGTCGCCGGCAAAAGTCATTTCCGGCTTGGCCAGTAGGCCTTTCTGCCACGGCTGGACCGGGCTGATGCTGCTGCAGGCGTTCAGCAGCAGGCAGGCGGCCAGCATGGCGCCGCTGGTAAAAAGAGCTTTCATGGCGTAACTCCCAGTGCGGTAGTAATCTGGCGCTCCAGTTCGGCGCGGGCGCCCGGATTGAAGCCTGCGTGCACGCTGATGACTTTGCCGTCCGGCCCGATCAGCACACTGCTGGGCATGCCCTTGATACGATACTGCTGGGCTGAAGCGCCGGCCGGATCATAGGCGATGGTAAATTGTGCCGGCACGCTGGCGAGGAAGGTACGGGCGTCTTCGGCCTTGGCATCGAGATTGACGGCGATGACCTGTAAGCCGCGCGCACCGTATTTGGCCTGCATATCATTCATCCACGGGAAGGACTGTTTGCAGGGGCCGCACCATGAAGCCCAGAAATCCAGATAGACGGTCTTGCCCCTGTAGTCGCCGAGCTTGATGTTGCCCTGCGCACCAGGCAGATCGAAAGCGGGCGCCATGCTGCCGGCGTCGATAGACGCGGCACGGGCCAGGGGGAACAGGCTGACGAGCATCAGCAGTCCGAGAGTGCGGCGCAGGCGGTGAGTGTGTTGTGGCATGGCATCAGCTTGGCGTAGTGAAAATGCATCTTTTCAAGCAATTTTGATGCCATAAGGGAAGAAAGGCAAGCGGTGTGTTCTCGTTCACGCAATCTGCTGATAGTCGCGCTAGCGTTAAAGTGAATTACTGCAATAATTACTGACAGAATTTGCAGTGTGCAAAAGTTTGCAGAGGTGGTTACGCAGGAGGAGACCGCATAGTACAGTGCGGGCACGTCACTTGCTTTGTACTGGGACAAGTGATTAAACCGGACGCATGCGTCGTGACTAGCGGAGGTAGTAAATGGCAACAATAACGGGCACAGCCAATAACGATTCCTGGACTGTAGTACAGGCTGGAACGTTCACACTCGATGGTCTGGGTGGGGTGGACACCCTGTATCTGGGCACGTCCAAGCTCACTGACTATGTGCTGGCACAGCAAAGCGATGGCTCGGTGACGGTCGACAGCGTGTCCGGCGCATCGTCGGCGCTGCACGCAAAGCTGTACAACATCGAGAAGCTGGTCTTCAGCAGTGGCCGCACGACCATTGATCTGACAACGTATTTCGGCGATACCATCGCGCCTGCGCTAGTCAGCAGCAGCCCCGCCAACGGCGCCAGCAAGGTGGCGGTCGATGCCAATCTGGTCTTCACTTTCAGCGAAGCTGTCAAGTTCGCCACCGGCAGCATACAGTTGCAGACGGCTGCTGGCGATGTGGTGGAGACCTATGCGGCGGGCAGCAGTGCGGTCACCATCAGCGGCAGCACGCTGACCATCAATCCGACTGCCAATCTGCAGGCAGGCAGCGGCTACAAGCTGGTGATAGGCGCCACGGCGCTCAGCGATAGCGCGGGCAATGCCTACGCCGGGCTGAGCGAAAGCTTTACTACGCTGGCTCCCGACCATGCACCTACCGGCGGCGTCAGCATCAGCGGTACGGCGCAAGCGGGTCAGCAACTGACCGGCAGCAACAACGTGGCCGATGCCGACGGACTGGGTGCCTTCAGCTATCAGTGGCTGGCCAATGGTGTTGCCATCAGCGGCGCAACCGGCAGCACGCTGACGCTAGCAAATGCGCAGGCCGGTACGGCGGTGAGCGTACAGCTTTCCTACACGGATGGCGCCGGCTATCTGGAGAAGCTGAGCAGCACTACTACCGGCCTGGTGGGTGGCGTGTACACGGGCACGGCTGGCAACGATGTGCTGACCAGCAGCGCCGGCAATGACCAGATCGACGGCGGCGCGGGCATAGATAAAGTTGTGGTGCACGGTAACCGTGCCAGCTACACCCTGGCTGCCAGCGCTAGCGGCTATACGCTGAGCGACAAGGCAGGGCTGGACGGCAGTGATACGCTGACGGGTGTGGAACGTATCCAGTTTGCCGATGCCACGCTGGCGCTCGATGTCGGCGGCGTAGGCGGCCAAGCTTATCGTCTGTATCAGGCTGCGTTCAACCGCACGCCCGATAGCGGCGGCCTGGGTTTCTGGATCTACCAGATGGACAAGGGCATGGCGCTCAATGAAGTGGCGGGCTATTTTGTCACCAGTAAGGAATTCACCGATATGTATGGCAGTAATCTGAGCAACGCTGCCTTTATCGACAAGCTGTACCAGAATGTGCTGCACCGCTCGGGCGATGCAGGCGGCGTAGCCTTCTGGCTTAACTATATGGATAACGGCGGCGGCACGCAGGCGCAGGTGCTGGCCTACTTTGGCGAGAGCGCGGAAAACGTCAGCACGCTGGCCACCACCATAGGACAGGGCTTTACCTATACCCCTTACGGCTGAGCATGGGGAAAACTGCCGGTGCCCCCCTGTGCCGGCAGGACTCAGGCCTCGCCCTTGAGCAGCAGGCCGGTCTTGCTCTGTAAATCCTTGCCGATGTCGAGCGCCTGTTGCGACGGGAACTGGCGCAGCACTTTCTTGGTTTCCGTGTCGACCACTTTGATGACGGATGCGCCGCTGCTGTCGTCGATGCTGAACTGCACTTCGCTGTTATCTTTGAGGTAACGGTTAATGGCATCAACCGAATTTTTCAGCTGATTCTTGTCCAGCGTCACGGGCGCGGCACTGGCTGGTGGCGTATTGCCGGCAGAAGCGGCCTGAGTTGCAGCGTGAGATGGCTCGGCTACCTTGACATCGCTCGTCCAGGTCTGACCGTTCGGGCTAGTAATCGGAGTGAGTTTCATCGCTTGCTCTTTCAAAAAATGTGGCCGTGCGGTCTGCTGATGCCGGGTAGGGCTGGCAGCGCTATTTTTTTTACCGCTTCTGTCAGTCATATCGGCGGCAGCCACAGAAATTGAAGGGGCAGACAGGCATACTGCACAGTTTTTTTTTGCGATGCGCAGAGTGGCGAGAAAGAAATATTTAATTAAAATCAAGCTGTTAGCGTGCGGGGGCTGGCGGCCACCCGCTGGCGCCGCTGCTGCTGGCCAGCCGCAAGCAGGGCTGCTACCAGGTGCTCGATCTGTTCCGGCGTCTGGCTGGCATCCTGTACCACCACCCGGATAGCCTGCTGACGCCGCACGCGGCAACTGCTGATGCCGAAACGGCTATTCTGCAGGAGCGCGACGATGGCCTGATTGATGGCATCGGGCTGATCGCCCAGATAGCGCAGGCATACCACGTTGAGCGTCACTGGCAGCAGCAGTTCCAGTGCCGGCTGCTGCTGTACTGCCATGCCCAGTCGGCGTGCCAGCGCGCAGCAGCGCGAGATGTCGCGACCCAGACGGGCGGGGGCGGGGGCCTGCTGCTGCCATTGCACTAGTGCCCGTAGCCCTATAGCGAGCTGTGCGCCAGCGTCGACGCTAGACGGCGCTGCGGCAGATGGCGCGGTGATCTCGCGGCCCAGCAGAATGGCGGTGGCATAGGGCTGCAAACCCCAGCGATACAGGTCGAAGGCCAGCGTGTCGGCCAGTTCCATGCCGGCCAGCAGCGGCGCCAGATCGCCTGCCAGCCGGGCCAGGGCGCCGTAGCTGGCGTCCAGATGCAGCCATAGCCCCTCGTCGCGGGCGATGGCGGCGAGACGGCCCAGAGCATCGATGGTGCCGTTTTCACTATTGCCCGCGGCGGCGCAGATAAGGAAGGGCTCAAGGCCGGCCTCGCGGTCGGCCCGTATGGCCGTCTGCAGCAGGTCGCAGCGCAGCCGTCCGGCACCATCGGTGGCTATCTGGCGCAAGGCGGCACTGTCATAGCCGGCCAGTTCGAATGCCACGGCAACGCTGCCATGCGCCATGTCCGAAGTGTAGGCCACCAGCCGCTGACGGTTGATGGCAGCGCAGCGTGCAATGCGCGCCTGCGCCAGCCCGATGGCGTGCAGGTGGGCTTGCGAGATGGAGGGAAAGTAGTCGGTGCTGCCATGATGGTCAAAGCCGGTCAGCCGGCGCAGGCTCCCGCCTAGCGCCGTCAGGTCGGGCAGGGCGGTGACGACGGCAGCTGGCCAGCGGGGCGTTTCGGCAGACAGGGTTTGGGCAAGCATGACAGGTTCCGGAGAGCGCGGCGCATGCCCGTGCATACGCCTTTCGGAACTAAGTAACGCAAAATCGGTGCCAGCTTTTCAGGTAGAGAATCCGGCAAGCTGGCCACCATGGCTTGCAGCGTACTGCAAATTCTGTCGCCAGAGTTTGCAGTGCTAGTGGCTACAGTTGCTGCTGCCGTCGAGGCGGAACAGCACGCTGACGCGGTGGTCGACGCTGCAGACTGAAATATAGCCTATCGCCCCCGGGGTGCTGGCAACTAGCCGGATCACGGCTTCCTCCGAGCCCAGCACAAAGGGCGGCAGCACACCATGGAAATACTGGTCGCGCCAGTAGTCTTCCAGTTCTTCCGGATTGCGGCCATAGATCTGCTGGGTAAAGCTGCGCCGCAGCGGATGGCTGGCGGGCAGATTGACGGCCTGTATCCGGCTGCCGTCGTCCCAGTAGCGCTTCCTGTGCTTGAAAATCTGGGCGATTTGCTCGCGTCCCAGGCGTGGCGGAGCACTGCCGCTGGCCATGACGACGGCGAGCGCTGGTTCATCCGCTGCCGCCCACGTGGCAGGCGGGCTCAGACAGGCGAGGCCGAGCAGGAGTAGTACAAGCCGCCGCATCAGAACAGCACGCTCGCCGAAGCCAATAGTCCGCTACGCGCGCCGACCGGGCCGCTATCGTGGATGTTTTCCAGCTTGATGGATACTGCACGGCTGTAACGGTAATTCAGTCCGATCACGCTGCGCTGCAGCGACTGTTTCATCATGGGCATGCTGATGTGCTCGAGGCGGCCCACCGCGCTCAGTGGCCCCCATACAGGTACTACGCCTTGTATAAAACTGCCGTGTTCGCTATGGGCGGCACCGGCACTGGACTGGCGCCGCAAGGCTTCGCCGCTGAATTCGTAACCGTGCTTGGCCCACATGAAATCCATGGCCAGCAGGCGTTTGTACTCGCCATGCTTCCAGAACGGGCCCGGCCGGCCCGGGTTCTGCTCGAAGCGGGCCACGGATATGCCCAGTTGCAGCGTATCGCCGAGCGGCATCACGAGGCGGCCGCCGTAAGCATGGTCGAACGGAGTCTGGGTGGGGTCCGGCTGCAGCTGGCTGCCAGCCGAGTGATACAGCATGTATTCGTAGCTGCGCCCGGCGATTTCGGTATTGCCCATGGCCATGACGCCGGTGACGTTATCGGGGAACAGATCGCGGGTGAGCAGGGGACGGGCGGTAGTCCAGACCAGCGGGTCGGCATGAAGCTGATTCCAGCGGCCTATCGGGGTGAGGAATTTTCCTGCCCGCAGCGTCAGATTGTCGCTGAAACTGTAATCGAGATAGAGCCGCTCGACGGACAGAAAGCGGCTGCCCTCGCGTTCGTATTCGTGGTCGTGGTCGGCCGTATGGTTTTCCTGATTATCCCATTCGGTAAAAAATTTCAGGCGCGGGCCGATGTCGGACCACAGAAACAGGCTGAAATGGCTGACCGAGGCAGGGGTCTGCTCGTAGTCCATCTGCTGCCACTGGGCCGAGCCATAGCCGCCTATGCGCACGCCCGTGCGGCCCAGTTCCAGCCCCTCGCCCAGTACATAGCCGGGGCTGGCCGTTTCCTGCTGGGCTAGCGCAGGCAGGGGCGGGATGGCCAGCGTCAGGCCCAGTAATGCCGTCCCCAGCACAGGCGCACCGGGTTTGCGGCAGAATATTTTAATTGCGTGGAACGCCATTTGCTTTCCTTGTTTCATTCAGTCATCGTACACTAGACCAGTGAATATCAGAACGACCTTGTTGCGTGCTTTCCTCCTGCTCGGGCTGGTACCGGCCATGGTGCTGGCTGCGCTGGCCTTTTTCAAAGCGCGCCAGTCCATGCAGGACGAAATCGAACGGGGACTGGTCAATCAGGCCCATGCCGTCGCCGCCGACGTCAACAAGATCCTGTTCGAACGCTTGCAGAACGGCGCAGCCTGGAGCACTTTCGAAGTCATGCAGGATGTGCAGGTGCAGGACGTCGATAAACGTCTAAGCAATTTTCTTGCCAAATTGCAGGTTGGCTATGGCGGCGTGTACCGCCGTCTGGATGTGTTAAATAATCAGCATCAGGTGGTGGCCAGCAGCGATATGTCTGCACTGGGACAGCAATTGCCGGCCGCGCCAGTGTGGAAGCAGGTGCAGCTGGCCGGTTCGCAGCTGGTGCTGGAGCGGCCGGTGGATGCTGGCGGCGCTGCCGTGTTGCGTATCCGCGTGGCCTTGTATAACCAGTATAGCGCCAGCCGGCAGGGCGAACTGGTGCTGGCAGTGGACTGGCAGCCGGTACAGGAGCTGCTCGCTCACGCGGCACAAGGTCACGCTGTGTTGCTGCTCGATAGCGATGGCAGTGCGCTGGCAGCGGCGGGCGCCGTGGGCGAGGCCAGTCTGCAGCCTGGCCTGCAGCTGGCTGACTGGCGGCTTGAGCAGCAGGCCGAAAGCGCATTTCTGCATGCTGGGCCCGGTCCTCAGGCCAGGCCTGTGCTGGCCGGACTGGGCCGCTCGCCTGCCTATGCGGGTTTTGCCGGCGTGGGCCTGAGCGTGCTGGTGCTGCAGGAGCGCGACATGGCGCTGGCGCCGGTGCGCAATATGGCGCTGATCTCGCTGGCGATTCTGGCCTTGCTGGTGCTGGCGACGGTTGCTGCTGCGCGCAAGATCAGCGCCACCATTGCCGGCCCTATCGTGGCGCTGACGGCGTTTACCCGTAGCTATCAGCTGGGGCAGGATGTGCAGATGCAGCCGCCTGCGGCTAAAGGCGAGCTGGGTGAACTGGGCCAGGCATATGCCCAGATGATGCGCGATATCGATCAGGCGCGCGGGCGGCTGGTGAAGACTGCCAAACTGGCCGTGATCGGCGAAATGGCTGCCGTCATCATTCATGAAGTGCGCACGCCGCTAGGCATACTGCGTTCCTCGGCCCAGATGCTGCGGCGTGAAAAAGGCATCAGTGAGCAGGGCAAGGAATTGCTGGGCTTTATAGAAAGCGAGACGGCGCGGCTGAATAATCTGGTGTCGGCCATGCTCGACAGTGCCCGCGCCCGTCCGCTGTACATGGCACGCTGCGATATGCACCAGCTGGTACGGCATGCCGCCAGCCTGCTGGCCAACCAGCTCGAACAGCGCGCCATCGTCATCGAAGAAGAGCTGCGGGCCGATGATCCGTGGCTGGACGGCGACAGCGAACAGCTGACGCAAGTGCTGCTGAATCTGCTGCACAATGCCATGCAGGTGATGGCACAGGGCGGCACCATACGCATCGCGACGCTGCTCGATGGCAGCAGCATGCAGATCGAGATCGAAGACGACGGGCCGGGCATCGCAGCGGCCGACCGTAGCCGCGTGTTCGAAGCATTTTTCTTCCGCCGCGAAGGCGGAGTGGGACTGGGGCTGGCCATAGTCCAGCAGATAGTCCAGGCCCATGCAGGCGAAATCAGCGTGGATGCGGGCCGCTCCGGCGGTGCCCGTTTTATCATCCGGCTGCCGCGTAAATTATCCTGATGAATGGAGTGTGATGCTGCATCAACGTTATGTCCTCGTCGTTGACGACGAACCGAATATGCGCCGTGTGCTGGAGATCATGCTGCGCAACGCCGGCCATGTGGTGTATGGCGCTGCCAACGGGCGCGAAGCGCTGGTGCAGCTGGCCGCCCATCCGGTCGATCTGGTCCTGACCGATATGCGCATGCCCGAGCTGGACGGCATGGGGCTGCTGCGTGCCTTGCGCGAAGAAGGTAATCAGGTACCCGTCATCGTCATCACCGCCCATGGCACGGTGCAGTCGGCGGTAGAAGCCATGCGTTACGGCGCCAGCGACTACATTCTGCGCCCCTTCGATCTGGAAGCACTGGAACTGGCGATCGAACGCACGCTGGGTGAAGCGGCGCTGCAGCGCCAGAACCGCTTCATGCGCGAGGAAATCAACCGTGGCTGGGACGAGTTTGTCGGCACCAGTGCGCCCATGCGCGAGGTGTATGGCCTGATCCAGCAGGTGGCGCCCACCAAGGCTTCGGTGATGATCGCCGGCGAAACCGGTACCGGCAAGGAACTGGCAGCACGTGCGATCCACAATGCTTCGCCGCGGCGCGACAAGCTGTTTGTACCGATTAATTGCGCCGCCATTCCGGCCGACATGCTGGAGGCGGAGCTGTTCGGCTACGATAAGGGCGCTTTCACGGGCGCGCTCAAGGACCGCATCGGTAAATTCGAACTGGCCAATGAAGGCACGGTGTTTCTGGACGAGCTGACGGAAATGCCGATGGCTTTGCAGACCAAACTGCTGCGCTTCCTGCAGGACAATATGATCGAGCGCTTGGGCAGCAACCGCCGCCAGGAGCTCGATCTGCGCATTATCGCGGCCACCAATCGCCGCCCGCTGGACGCTGTGCGTCAGGGTACGCTGCGTGAAGACCTGTACTACCGGCTGAATGTATTTCCGGTGGCGCTGCCGCCGCTGCGCCAGCGCAAGGAAGATATTGCCGCGCTGGCCCGCCATTTCGCCCGCAAGTTCGGCTACCGTGGCGCGCATGAAGAATTGCTTGAAGAGGCGGTACTGCAGGCGTTGCACGACTATGACTGGCCCGGCAATGTGCGCGAATTGCAGAACGTCATGGAGCGCGCGCTGGTGCTGAGCGGCGGGGCAGCACCGCGCGCCAGCCACTTCTCGCTGCAGGCCAGTCCGCCTGCGGCTGGCAGTATCAGTGCAGCGCCGGAGGTGGGACCGCTAGGCCCTGCGGTGGAACAGTTCGAAGCGCGCCTGATCGAGCAGGCCTTGCGCGAAGCTGGTGGCAGCAAGCCCCGTGCAGCCGCTGCGCTCGATATCAGCGAACGCACGCTGTGGTACAAACTGAAAAAATTGTGGCCGCGCGATAATCCCTGAACCGCTGCCTGCGCAGGCAGGCTAGCGCGCCTGCACCTGCCGCTTCAGGCACTGCTGTATGGCTGTCCGCAAGCGGTGCCATAGCCTGTACGCATGATGGGCTGGCGTGCGGCGCAGCAGCAACACATGACTGCGCTGGCAGATCTGGTTGGCCGACTGGTAGCCCTGGGCCGGCTCGCCATAGCCGAATTCCACTTTGCTGAGCTGGGTCTGATCGGCCAGGTAGGCCATTACCATTTGCAGGATGCTGGTGCCAGCCGATAGCGCATGCCATTGCGGCGCCGGCAGTATATTGAACAGGTGATACGAGGTAGTGGCCTGCAGTCCCAGTATCACGCCGCAGCAGCGCGTACCGGCGTCGACCCGAAAGCACAGCAGCAGGCCTTGCTGCGCCAGTGTCTGCATTTCCGTCTCGCTCCACAAATGCCGCAGCCGTTCAGGCGGGCAGCAAGCCTGCAGGCCTTGCTGCAGCACTGGCAGATCCTGTAGTTCGGCAATCACCTGCAAAGCCAGTTCGCTGCCTGCAGCTTGCGCCAGCTGGCGCTGCTGCCGTTTCAGGTTGTAGCGCCGCTTGCTGCCCAGTAGTGCCAGATAGTCGGCATAGCTGCGCGGCAGGATCAGACTATGACAGTTGCGCCAGCCGTGCAGGGGCAGGGCCAGCAATTGTCGGCTGCGCTGCAGATGCCGCCAGATGGCGTGGCTGGCTGGCAGGGCGGGGTAGACCAGCGCCTGTATCTGGGGGAACTCGGCGTAGAGAAAGGCATGCAGTGCGTCGAGCAGGACGGGTTCAGGTTCCAGCAATGGACTGCTGCCCAGCATGATCAGCTGCGCGCCCTTGTGCGGCCAGCGACTGCCAGTGCTGGTCAGCATAAGGGGAACCAGACCCAGACGCTGTCGCGTAGCCGCCTGATAGGCGCCGTACAGATAGAAGCTGTGGCCTTCACTGGCACCGGAGGCGAGAAAATTCGCGAAGGCGGGAGTCTGGTAAATGGCTTCGCTACTGCTGCTGGCAGCGGCCAGTTGGTGCCATTCATGGCGCAAGGCCGTGTCGCTGGCGTGGCCGTCAAGCCGTTGGAACAGGTAGGGAGAGGTGGGCATGGTGGCCAGACATTCGCATATCTGGCCGCTGTGCCGTTTGCGCTAGATCGAAGCGGCGCGCGCTTCGATCGGGCAGCTTGGCCGGAAGTCCGGCCGCGTGGCTTATTTGTTCAGCAGCGAGTGCCTGCGGGCATAGCCGAAATACACAGCCAGACCCAGCAGCAGCCAGATGCCGAAAGCCACCCAGGTGAAGGCGCTCAGGTAGACCATCAGCATGATGCAGAAGGCTACTGCCAGTGCCGGCACCACGGGTACGCCCGGGCAGCGGAAGGCGCGCTTCAGATCAGGACGCTTTTTGCGCATGATGATCACCGCCACCGAGACCAGACTGAAGGCCGCCAGCGTACCGATGTTGATCAGCTCGGTCAGCACGTTCAGCGGCACGACTGCAGCGATCAGGCCGAAGATGATGCCCACCAGCCAGGTAGCGAAGAATGGCGTTTTCAGGCGTGGGTGCACGTTCGACAGACGCTTGGGCAGCAGGCCGTCGCGCGACATGGCGAAGATGATACGGGTCTGGCCGTAAGCCATCACCAGAATCACGGTGGTCATGCCCAGTATGGCGCCCAGATCGACGAAGCCGGCGAACCAGTTTTCCCCGGCATGTTTGAGTGCCAGCGAGACAGGGTGGTCTATGCCGAGGAACTGCTGGTAAGGCACGATGCCGGTCATGATGGCCGACACGATTACATACAGCACGGTACAGGCAGCGAGCGAACCGATAATGCCGATAGGCAGATCGCGTTCAGGGCGTTTGACTTCTTCCGCAGCCGATGTCACCGCGTCGAAACCGATGAAAGCAAAGAATACCAGCGCGGAAGCGGTCAGCATGCCATGGTAGCCGAACGGCATGAATGGCTGCCAGTTAGCCGGTTCCACGTGGCGCGCACCCACCAGTATGAACAGCAGCACCACGCCTATCTTGATGGCCACCATGATATTGTTGAGGCGGGCCGATTCGCGTACGCCCCAGCCCAGCATGGCGGTCAGCACCAGCATGATGCACAGCGCGGGCAGGTTGATATAGGTGGTCACGCCCGGCAGCGCGCCCGGCGCAGCCGTCAGCTCCACCGGCAGGTGCAGGCCGAAACCGGCGATCAGCGACTGGAAGTAGCCGGACCAGCCTACCGATACGGCCGACGTTGCGAGACCGTATTCGAGCAGCAGGTCCCAGCCTATCATCCACGCGGCCAGTTCGCCCAGCGTGGCATAGGTGTAGGTGTAGATGGAGCCAGCCACCGGAACGGTGGAGGCGAATTCCGCATAGCACAATGCCGCAAAGCCACAGGCGATAGCGGCAACGATGAAGGACAGGGTGAGCGCGGGGCCAGCCGTGACAGCGCCGGTACCGGTCAGAACGAAGATGCCGGTGCCGACAATGGCGCCGATACCCATCAGTATCAGGTCGAACGGACCCAGAACTTTTGCCAGACCGCCAGGTTTGCGGCTGTGGGCGATCATCTCATCGAGATTCTTGGTGCGAAATAGGCTCATGTGACTCCAGTCTTATTGTAGTGGTTCCTTACCCGTATCAGCCTTGTGGGCACGGGCAACGGCAGATCATACAGCAGAAAAGCAGGCGTGCCGAGAAATGGCGGCTTTTACAACGATGATATATCGACCAGTGTTGTTGCCCGGCGTAGCAAGTACGCCACAGTCGAGCTCCTTTTGGTACGATAAGCGCTTTAACCGGCACGCACAGTCTGCCTGCGGCGGTTAGTAACACCAGCCCGACTGTCGTTCTTAAGCAACGCTAAAAAATATGAAAATAGTTATTGCGCCTGATTCGTTCAAGGAAAGCCTGTCCGCTCTGGAGGTGGCCAGTGCAATCGAAGCGGGTTTCCGCGAGATCTATCCGGCGGCCGACTACCATAAACTGCCCATGGCCGATGGTGGCGAAGGAACGGTGCAGGCGCTGATCGACGCCAGCGGCGGCCAGCGCATAGAACGCACAGTAGCCGGCCCGCTGGGCCAGCCGGTGCAGGGCTTCTATGGCCTGATGGGCGATGGGTGCACTGCCGTGATCGAAATGGCTGCCGCCAGCGGGCTGGAGCTGCTGGCGCCGCAGCAGCGCGATGCGCTGCACGCCAGCACTTATGGCACCGGCCAGTTGATCCGCGCTGCGCTGGACGCCGGTGCGCGCCACTTCATCCTCGGGGTGGGCGGCAGCGCCACCAATGACGGCGGTGCCGGCATGCTGCAGGCACTGGGTGCGCGGCTGCTGGCCGCGGACGGGCAGGAACTGCCCGGCGGTGGCGCCGCACTGGCGCAGCTGGATCAGATAGAGCTGAGCGGCTTCGATGCGCGGCTGGCGCAAAGCAGCTTCCAGATTGCCTGCGATGTGGATAATCCGCTGGTGGGACCGCATGGCGCTTCGGTCATCTTCGGCCCGCAGAAAGGCGCGACGCCTGAACAGGTGCTGCAGCTCGATAGCGCGCTCCGCCACTATGCAGCGGTGCTGGAGCGCCAGTTCGGCCAGCAGGTGGCCCATCTGCCCGGCGCCGGCGCCGGTGGCGGCATTGGGGCGGCAATGCTGGTGTTCCTGCGCGGTAGTTTGCGGCCCGGTAGCGACATTGTGGCGCAAGCCGTCGGGCTGGCGGAGGCTATCGCCGATGCCGATCTGGTACTGACCGGGGAAGGCCGGGTGGATGGCCAGACCGTGCACGGTAAAACGCCGATCGGGGTGGCGCGCCTGGCACAGCGCTACGGCAAGCCGGTGGTGGTGATAGGCGGCTGTCTGGGTAGCGGCGTCGAACTGGTCTACCAGCACGGCATTGCCGCCAGTGTTGCTGCGGTCAGCCGGCCGTGCACGGTGGCGCAGGCGCTGGCCGAGGCGCAACAGAATGTGCGTCTGGCGGCACGAAATGTTGCGGCGCTGCTCAAGCTGGGGCAGGGCCTGTAGTATGGCGCCGGAGCTTGTGCTAGATTTGTTTATATGAAAATATTTTTGTCATGATGAGCGATTCTGCCAAGCAGCCCCTGCCTACCATACGGGCGCAGATCTATGCGCTGGTGTGGGCCTGCGTGGTACCGGCCTTGATCGGGCTGGCACTACTGGCGAACAATTTCTATGAACGCGAACGCGACCAGATCCAGCTGGAGTCGCTGATCACGGCGCGCGCGCTGGCGCAGGCGGTGGACCGCGATCTGAATACCGGCATCACCATGGCGATGGCGCTGTCGCACGACGTCAGTCTCGACAACGGCGATCTGGCCAGCTTCTATCATCTTGCCAGCAAGGCGCTGCGGCCGGAATTCCCCGGCTTTAATTTTGTGCTCAGCGACAGCCAGTCGGTACAACTGCTCAATACGGCCCGGCCTTTCGGTACACGCCTGCCTGACCCCGGCAGTTTCGAACGTATCAATCAGGTATTCCAGACGGGACGCACGCTGATTTCCGATGTGTTTATCGGTGGCGCCCTGCAGCGGCCGCTGGTGGCGGTGCATGTGCCGGTGATCCGCGAGGGCAAGGTGCTATACGTGTTGTCCGTTGCTTTCCTGCCCGAACGGCTGGGCAAGATACTGAGCGAGCAACATCTGCCCGAAGGCCGCGTGGCCGGCATCTTCGACCGCCACGGGGTGATCGTGGCGCGTTCCCACCAGCCGGAAAAATTTATCGGCAAATACGGTTCGGCCTCGCTGCTGGCGGGCATGAGCGATAAAGGCGAAGCGGCCATCCGCACCACCACGCTGGAAGGCACGCCCGTGTATTCGATGTACAGCCATTCGCAGATGTCGGGCTGGGCGGTGGTCATCGGCGTGCCGCGCAGCACGGTGCTGGCGGAAATGCTCGCGTCGATACGCTGGATTAGTCTGGGAGTGATCGTGCTGCTGTCGCTGGGGATTACGGGCGCATGGTATTTTGCCCGTCGTATCGAGCATTCGGTGCGCGCCCTGTCCGTGGCGGCCAGCGCGCTGGGCAAGAATGGCCAGCTGCAGCAACTGGTGCTGAAACCGCAGTTCCGTGAAGCGGATGAAGCCATGCAGACGCTGCAGTCAGTCGAGGCCGAACTGCAGCATTACCGCCATCAGCTGGAAAGCGCGATCGAAGCACGCACTTCCGAATTGCAGCAGGCCCGGCGCGATGCCATCGACAAGGAAACCCGTACCCGTACCGTAATGGATAACGTGGGCGACGGCATTATTACCATGACGGCGGATGGCCGCATCGCTTCGTTTAACCGGGCCGCCAGCAGCATCTTCGGCTATAGCGCCGAGGAAGTGCTGGGGCAGGAACTCACCTGTCTGATGCCCGAGCCCATGCGCGCTGCGCATCAGGCCGGCGTGGCGCGCTATCTGGCCGGCTTTGTGCCGACGGTGGTGGGGCGTAACAACATCGAGCTGCAGGGTTTGCACAAGAATGGCCACACCTTTTTGCTGGAGCTCTCTATCCGTGCCCTGTTCGTCGAAGGCCAGCACCTGTTCGTCGGCATTCTGCGCGATATCACGGAGCGCAAACGGGCCGAGCGCGATCTGCGTCACGCCATGGAGCAGGCACAGATTGCCAGTGCGGCCAAAGATGTTTTCGTTGCCAATATGAGTCACGAGCTGCGCACGCCGATGAATGCCGTGCTCGGCATGGCGCATCTGCTGGCGACCACAGGCCTGACGCCGGAGCAGCGCCGCTATCTGGAGATGATACGGGCTTCCGGCCAGTCGCTGCTCGGCATCCTGAACGATATTCTGGACTTCTCCAAAATGAGTGCCGGTAAGATCGAGGTGTATCCGGCGCCGTTCGAGCTCGACGATGTGCTGCATGCGCTGGCCAGCATCATGAGCATCAATGTGGGCGAGCGTAATCTGGAACTTTGCCTGGGGGTGGCGCCCGATGTACCGCGCGAACTGATAGGCGATGCCCTGCGTCTGCAGCAGATACTGGTCAATCTCACCGGCAATGCCATCAAATTCACCGAACAGGGCGAAGTGGCCGTACTGGTCGAGCGTACCGAAGCGCTCGGCGGCTCGGTCCAGCTGCGTTTCACCGTACGCGATACCGGCATAGGCATGACGGAGGAGCAGATGGCCCGCTTGTTCTCGCCCTTCGTGCAGGGCGATCTATCGACCACGCGCCGTTATGGCGGTACGGGCCTGGGACTGACGATTTCCAAAGGACTGATCGAATTGCTCGGTGGTGGTGTGTCGGTGCAGAGCCAGCCGGGGCAGGGCAGTACTTTCCAGTTCACCTTGCCGTTCCAGCTGGCGCCCCAGTTAGGCCCGCTGCGTACGGCCCAGCCGCGCCATTTGCTGATCGTCGACGATAACGCCACCAGCCTGTCGTATCTGCAAATGACGCTGCAAGCCTGGGGCTGGACCAGTGTGAGCGTGAATAGCGGTGCCGATGCGCTGGCGCACCTGTGCAGCGGTGCGCGCTTCGACGTGGTGCTGGTCGACTGGCAATTGCCGGATATGACGGGGCCAGCATTGATCAGTGCGGTGCGGCAGGAGTTTGGCGTACCACTGGTCTGCATGGTCAATGCGTTCGGCCGCAGCAAGCTGACGCTGGAGATGAGTGCAGGCGCTGCGCCGGAATTCCTGACCAAGCCAGTTACCGCTTCCAGCCTGTACGATGCGGTGCAGACAGTGCTGGCGTCGCCATCCTTGTCTAGGGACGCAACGGCTACACCGGCGGCGCCGCAACTGCTGGCGGATGCCCGTCTGTTGCTGGCGGAAGACAATCTGATCAATCAGGCAGTGGCCAGAGGCATACTGGAGCAGGCTGGGGCGCAGGTGACCGTTGCTGCCAACGGCGAAGAAGCACTGGCGCTGTTACGCAGCGGCCAGCAGTACGACCTGATCCTGATGGATGTGCAGATGCCGGTGATGGATGGCTACTCGGCCACGCGTGCCATCCGCGCCGAATTGCGGCTAAGTCTGCCCGTGCTGGCCATGACGGCCGGCGTCATGGCGTCGGAACGGGAGCAATGTGTGGCGGCCGGCATGGACGACTTCATCGGCAAGCCGCTAGATGTCGAGCAGATGCTGGCAACCATCGTGCGCCATCTACCGCTGGCCTGAGCGTGCCCGGTTTGTGTACTGCCTTAGAACACGCTCATGGGAATGTCTAGGCCAGCAACGCCTAGTCCCACCACCATCGCGAAATTATCCTTAGTGCGGGCGGCATTGCAGAGGATATTGATATCGATCTGGTCCAGTTCAAGCCCGAATTTTTTCGGACCGCCGCGCGAGGGATGTACGCCGTATATGCCATCTGGCCCTTTGATTTCTAGCAGTTGGGGACCGCCGATTGCCGCAGGTTTGAGCGAACTGCATTTAGTCTTGAAGAATTGGGTAATCTGCGGATTATCCAAGTCGCGCTGTTTCTCGCGCTGTTTCTTGTACCACTTGCGGAACTTGCCAAAATCGTATTTGCTGATTGTGTAGCGTCCGGACTTTGGCGGCAGTATTTCTACCTCCGGGCCGTCTCTGTGCGCGAGGCGTATGCGGCCTTGCGCGAAATAGATGCTACCGATCTTGCCATCTGTTTCCGTTACGTATTGAATTTCTTCCGGTGTGAATTTACTGTCCACCGGCTTGATTAAGTCGAGCAATTGATAGACATTTCCGTAGGCGTTGGCGAGTAACTGGTCCAGCCGTTGCGGGCTCAGACCGGCTTTTGCAAACTGATCCAGATGCTGATCGCTCAGATTGGGATACTTTTCCTTAAGCTGGGTGTTGCTAAGTGCCAGTGTCGGTCTACGGTTCAGCATATTCTCAAAATATTGCGCCCGGCTAGTCAGGATGCTCTCCTGTTTGCGTTCGCAACGGTCCGCCAGAGCGGTCCAGGCCCGCTTGAATAGCGAGCTCGGCATGACCCGTCTCACGCGGAACACACCGGCGGCTTTTGCAACGGCATATTCGCGCCCGAAGATGGTGTGCAGGCTGCTGGAATTATCCGGAATTTTTTCCTGAAGTTTAAGGATGGCGTTATCGGCGTTGTTTCGTATTGAGATAATGGGCATAGTAGAAAATCGGTCAAAAGGTCCTGGGATTGGTAACCAGGCCCCTTCGATCGTTCGCTCAGCCCTGTGGCGCCATGCCGGTTAGAATTCTTCCCACTCGTCGGCCGCGGGTTTGGCCGCAGCGCGGAGCGGTTTGCTCTCTGCCTTTGCCGGAGCAGGCGCCGGAGTCGCCGTGCTGGCCTTGATTCTGGCAGGGCGGGACGGAGCTGCGGGCTGGGGTTCTCTGCGTGGCAGGGTGCGCGGTTTGCCGTGCTGCTGGGAATCGCCAGCGATCTGGAACACGGCTACCATCTGTGCCAGATTGGCCGCCTGTTCCTGCATGGCCTGCGAGGCTGCTGCGGCCTGTTCGACCAGCGCTGCATTCTGCTGGGTTACGTTATCCATTTCGGCCACAGCCTGATTAATCTGTTCGATGCCGATTTCCTGCTCACGCCCGGCTTCGCTGATCTCGCTGATGATGGAGTTCACCCGGCCCACGCTGCTGACGATTTCGTTCATGGTGCTGCCGGTTTCGTTGACCAGCGCGCTGCCGCTGCCCACTTTCTCGACCGAATCCGTGATCAGCGCCTTGATATCCTTGGCCGCAGCGGCCGAACGCTGGGCCAGATTGCGCACTTCGGTGGCGACAACGGCGAAGCCGCGCCCCTGTTCGCCGGCCCGTGCCGCCTCTACCGCCGCATTCAGTGCCAGAATATTGGTCTGGAAAGCGATGCCATCGATCACGCCGATAATGTCGGCAATCTTGTCGGACGACGCCGTAATCGAACCCATGGTATCGACCACGCGGCTCACCAGCGCGCCGCCCTTGATGGCGATTTCCGAGGCTGAACTGGCCAGCGCGCTGGCCTGGCGGGCATTCTCGGAATTCTGCCGCACGGTCGAGGTGAGCTCCTCCAGCGAGGAGGCGGTTTCTTCCAGACTGGCTGCCTGCTGTTCGGTACGGCGCGACAGATCCAGATTACCGGCGGCGATCTCGCTGCTGGCGGTGGCAATGGCATCACTGCCTTCGCGCACGCTGCGCACGGTGCCCGCCAATCTGTCCTGCATGTGCTTCAGGCCTACCATCATGGCACCCATTTCATCGTCCCGGCTGCGCTCGATCTGATTCGATAGATTGCCCTGAGCCATGGCCTCGAAATGGTTGCGGGTTTCTTCCAGCGGCAGCATCACTGCGCGCAACAACATCATGCCCGATATGCCGGCCAGAGCTATGCCTATCGCCACGGCTGCAATGGAGAACATCATGCTGCGCGAGTAGTCGGTCTGGCTTTCCTGATATTGCTGGCCCGTGTGTTCGAGCTGGTAGGCAGTCAGCTTTTCATTCGCTTCAAGGTAAAGGCGGAATAGCCGGGTGATTTCGCTAAGCATCAGGCGGCGGATTTCGGGCTCATTTTTTCCCTCCAGCGCTTTGATTGCTGGCAGCAGGCCGTCCTTGATCAAGGCTTGCCGCTTCGCATCAGCCTGCTCGGCCAGCGCCTTTTCTCCCGGGCCGAAGGGCAGGGACAGATAACGCTTCCAGTATTTGTCGCTGCCGTCGATAAAGCCCTGCGACCGCTTGAGCGGATCCTGCGAGATGGGGTTGTCGGGATCAAGCGCCACCCGGTCCAGTGACAGACGGGCCCGATCTATCTGGATCTGCGATTCGTAAATGGACTGCATCGATACCATGGCGTTGCCATATACATCTTTCAGAATATCGTTGCTTTTTCGCAACTCAAAGATGCCTAGCGCACCGAGAAACAGTATCAGCAGACCCAGTAGTGCAATGGTTCCTGTCAGGCGGGTGCGTATGGTGAGCCGGTCTAACATAGTGATCTCCGTGTTTTATGGGAACGGACGCAATAGACGCGACTACGGCTGGGACGCGACTTGCGTAACACTACTTAGGCTAATGGAGCGCTTACCAAAAGGCAAGAACTGCCCGGCACCATTTAATCGGCGGCGTTTAACATTTCGCCAAGCGCCTGCAGTCTGGCAGGGCGCAACAGGCCGTAGTTATAGAAGGATAGCTGCTGTATGCCCAGTTGAGAAAGATGCCTGATGGCGGTGGCGGTTTGTACACCGTCGCCCAGATCTGGTGACCCGGGGCGCAGAATGGCGCGCAACCTGGCACTGCCGCCGGCTCGGCGTATGCAATCCCATGCGTCGCTGGCGACGGCTTCGGCATCGGGCTCGTAGAACGGCACTTCGATCCAGTCCGCTACCCTGGCTAGGGCGGCCAGATCCATGCCTTCCAGCCAGTTGCTGGCGGTAGGCCGCTGTACCGTTGCAATGACGGCGAGTTCTACCTGCGCCGGTATGGCGGTGCGGATAGCTGCGACCAGATCGGTGACGCGCTGCTGGCGCAGGCGCAGCCATGGCGCAAGATCGGCCATGGCCAGCAGGTCGGCCTGCAGCCATGCTTGCGCCTGTGCCGGCGTGGCATCGACCGGTGCCTGCAGATAGCTCTCGACGGAAGCGGCGATTGTGCTGCGCAAACCGGCCATATCGAGTCCGGCCTGCTTACCGGCGGCCATGCAGGCATCGCAGCAGCATAGGGCCAGCATGCTATCGAGCCAGACATTGCTGCGCAGCTGGGCAAATTCGTGGTGATAGCCATGCGCATACGGTAGCCAGCCCGGAGTTTCCAGTACCAGCGAGCGCACGCCGCGGCTGGCGATGTCGGCGCAGAGCGCGACGGCATAGTCGAATACGGCTGCCTGCATGGGACAGAGACTGTAGATATAGCGGTCACCGAACACATTGCTTGCCGTGTATTCGGGATGCAGGCTGCCGAGGCGGCTGTTATGCAGCAGCACCGTCCAGGCATGAATATCGAGTCTGCCATCGGCCACCAGATCGGGCAGCACGCGGCGCATGGCCGGATCGGAATGGGCCAGCGGCTTCAGTTCGCCATAGCGTTGCAGGTCCGGTTCAAAATACACCACGCCATCTTCAGGGAAGATCACGCGCGGCGCGGCGCCAGCATGGGGGCGCAGGAACTTGCCGGCATGGTAGCTGACAGCCAGTGTGGCGCCGTTCATGCCCAGTTGCTGCAAGCGCTGCACGTGTTGCGCCGCATGGGCCACATCCCACGGATAGCAATACAGGCTGCGCCCCGCAGGCGTGCTCAAGCCCGGGTCTCCTGCTCCGATTTGCCGCGCAGACGGTAGCCGATAGCCAGCGCTGCCAGCCAGAGCGGAATCAGATACACCGAGAGCTGCAGGTCAGGGGTGAGGAACATCACTACCAGTATGCCCAGCAGGAAGGCCAGGCACAGATAATTGGTGTAGGGATGGGCCGGGCTGCGGAAGCCGGTGCTCTGACCTGCCGCCAGCTTGCTGGCACGGAAGCGCAGGTGTATCCAGCTGATCAAGGCCCAGTTGATGATCAGTGCCGACACCACCAGTCCCATCAGGAAGCCGAAGGCTTTGCCCGGCATCAGATAGTTAAGCACGATACAGATGCCGGTGGCCAGCGCCGAGACAGCCAGCGCCATGACAGGCACGCCGCGTCCGTTGACATCGAGCAGTGCGCGCGGGGCATTGCCCTGTTTAGCCAGACCGTACAGCATGCGGGTGTTGGAATACACGCCGCTGTTGTACACGGACAGTGCAGCGGTCAGCACCACCACATTCAGTACGTGCGCCACCAGATTGCTATTGAGCGCATGGAAGATCAGCACGAAGGGACTTCCGCCGCTCACCACTTTCTCCCAGGGATAGAGCGACAGCAGGATACCCAGTGCACCGATGTAGAAGATCAGAATGCGGTAGATGGCCTGATTGGTCGCCTTGGGAATGCTGTGCGCGGGATTGTCCGCTTCCGCTGCCGTGATGCCTATCAGCTCCAGACCACCGAACGAGAACATGATGACGGCCATCGCCATCAGCATGCCGCTCACGCCGTTGGGGAAGAAGCCGCCGTGCTGCCACAGATTGGCGATGCTGGCCTGCTCGCCTGCGCTGCCCGAGATCAGCAGGTAGGCGCCGAATGCGATCATGCCGACGATGGCAACCACCTTGATGATGGCGAACCAGAATTCCATCTCGCCAAACGCTTTCACGTTCGACAGGCTGATGGCATTGATAATCAGGAAGAAGGCCAGTGCCGAAACCCAGGTGGGAATAGCTGGCCACCAGTACTGCACGTAGATGCCGACGGCAGAGAGTTCCGCCATGCTGACCAGTACATACAGCACCCAGTAATTCCAGCCCGACATGAAGCCGGCCCAGTGACCGCAGTATTTATCGGCGAAATAGCTGAACGAGCCTGCCACCGGTTCATCCACCACCATTTCGCCCAGCTGGCGCATGATGAGAAAGGCGATGACACCGGCAATGGCATAGCCGAGCAGAACGGAGGGGCCGGCCATCTGTATGGTCTGGGCGATGCCGAGAAACAGGCCGGTACCGATGGCACCGCCAAGGGCGATAAGCTGGATATGGCGGCTTTTCAGTCCGCGCCGGAGTTGATTCTGCTGTGCTGCCATTGCTGCCCTCGGTTGTTGCGCAAAGTGACGATTCTATAGCAGAAATAGCAAAATCGAGATGGCGAATTACAGACGGCGTGGCAGGTAGGCAATGCATTCGATTTCGACTTCACCGCCCAGTGCGAGTGCGCTTACTCCCATGGCGCTGCGGGCGGGCAGCCGCTCGGGGCGGAAATAGCCGGTGTAGATGCGGTTGAAATCGCCCCACTTGCTCATATCCGTCAGCATCACCGTGCATTTGACCACATCATCCATGTTGAGGTTATGGCCTTTGAGGATGGCGGCGATATTCTCCATGGCCTGCTTGCTTTGCGCTTCGAAACCTTTGACCAGTCCGCCCGGTCCGGTGCCGAGCTGGCCGGAGATGAAAATATAGTCACCGGCCCGTACTGCCAGCGAAAATGGCAGACCCGCTTCGGCGCCTTTGTTATAGAACTGGGTAGCCTGTGCTGCCGGTGCTGCGTACAGGGCCGCCAGCAGAGCGACTGACAGGCAGGGCAGCAGCAGACGGCGCAGCGCCGGATGGCTGATAGGCTGGACTACATGGTGAGGCAATGGCTGCAAGACAGGCTCCTGTGAGAGGTCTTAACCGACAGTAAATTATAGGCAGCGCGGCACGCCGAAGTAAATCATTGCTCAGATTGGTGCAAAATAGCGCTGCCAGATTGTCGCAAATATCAGTATGCTGTAGCCCTTTTCAGGCGCAGGGACGGGTTTTGGCGGGTTTTTCTGTGCAAACAGCATATTTTCCGGAGAAGGTTTATGAAGCGGTGGCTGGGCTGGCTGGTAGCGGGGTTGATCTGGTGCACACAGAGTAGCGCAGCGGACGCAGTGCCGCCGCAGGGTGCGCTGGTGATTATCGGCGGTGCGCTGCGGGCGGATAACGCTGTGATCTGGCAGCGGATCGTCGCACTATCGGGCGGCGCCGGCGCCCGCATCGCCGTGCTGCCTACGGCAGCGGGCAATCCCGAGCGCTCGGGCAGGAATATCGCAGCGCAGCTGAACCGCCATGGCGCTGCGGCGTTTGTCGTGCCGCTGGCCCCGGCTTACAAGCAGCGTGATTACCGCCGCGACGCGGAAGATGAACAGCTGGCGCAGAACATACGGCAGGCGGGCGGCGTGTACTTTGCCGGTGGCGACCAGACCCGCATCACCCGCGCGCTGGTGCGGCCCGACGGCAGCCGGACGGCCGTGCTGCAGGCGATCTGGGAGATGTATGAGCGTGGCGGCGTGATTGCGGGTACCAGCGCCGGCGCCGCCATCATGAGCAGCACCATGTATGACGAGACGCGCAGCGTGATCGATACACTCACGAGCGGCGTCAGCGATGGCGCCGAACTGGCGCCCGGACTGGGCTTCATCGGCAACGACATCTTCGTCGACCAGCACCTGCTGGCGCGCGGGCGCTTTGCGCGCATGCTGCCAGCCATGCTGAAGAAGGGCTACAAACTAGGGCTGGGGATAGACGAAAACACTGCGCTGGTCATACGCGGCCAGCGCGACGTGGAGGTACTCGGCTATCAGGGCGCTTTGTTGCTCGACCTGCAGCAGGCCACGGTCGATGGCGCGCTGGCGCAGTTCAACCTGAGCAATGCCCGTATCAGCTATTACGACCGCGGCGACCGCTTCGAGCTGCCCAGCGGCCGTTACACCCCTTCTGCGGACAAAATCGATGGCAAGGTCGATCCTGCCCATCCGGCCAATCGGCAGCCCGTCTATTCGAGCGATATTCTGGGGCATAACGCTGTGCTGATCCTGATGGAACGTCTGATCGACAATGTGCATACGCAGGCGCTAGGCATCGCCACTGCGGCGCCGGGCGAGCCCCATCCGGAGCTGGGCTACGAGTTCAAATTCAGCCGTGTTGCGGAGAGCGAAGGCTATGAATCGGCCAGCTCGGAAGCCTATACCGTGCTGCGCCTGCGGCTGGATGTGCGGCCCCTGCAGATCAGCCAGCCCTGGTACCGCTAGCCGCCGTCCGGCAAATGATGGCGGCTAGCGGATGCTGGGCGGCATTCAGGAGCCAGTAGCTAGGGCAGTGCCGCCAGCCAGTTCGGCACTGCTCTGTGGCGCCACCGCGCCGGCGGTGGCCAGCTGCAGTTCTTCGAAGGCTTCGTAGGTGAGTGCCATCAGCCGGTCGGGATCAGGCACCAGATCGGTATCGACAAACAGGGCCAGCTGAATCTGGCCGGCGTAGGAAATGAAGGCCAGACCGACGCCCAGCTTGCCCGCCTGTGGTACCCAGCAGATCAGATCCGTCATGCGCGAGCCAGCCAGATAGCGGCGGCTCACCGGCCCTTCGATATTGGTCAGTACCACCGAGCCTTTCGAAGTGAACAGGTTCAGGGCAAAGTGCTGCAATGCCGTAGGCAGGCAGCCGGCGATAGACAGGAAGGCCATGGTGGCGCGCGGCTGGTGCGAGCGCTTGATGGCCGTCATGCGCGCGCTGGCCTGACGTAGGCGCAGGCGCGGGTCGTCCACATTGGTCGGCAGATCGACTGCCACCAGACCGAATTCATTGCCGAGCTGGAAGGCGTTGGCTTTCTCGCGCAGGTTGAAGGTGACCGCAGCGCGCAGGGCACGGCCGTCCGGACGCTGGCCATGTTCATCGAGATATTTGCGCAAGGCGCCCGAAACGGCAGCTACCCACACGTCGTTGAGCGTCACGCCCATGCGCTTGGACATGGCACGGACCCGCTCCATATCCAGCGGCGGCAGCCAGACCAGCTGCTTTTCACCTGTCATCGGCGCTTTGAAGCGGCTATGCGCATCGGGCCACAGTAGCGACAGACGGCTGACGTGGAAGGCGATCTTCAGCCACGAAATCCCGCGCGCCACGGCCGAACAGACGGCGTTATGCGCCACCGTAGCGCGGTGCGGGTGACCCACTGGCGACGGGGTGCGGCCATGCAGGCCGTTGTCGTCGGTCAGGTGGTTCAGCACATGGACCAGACCTAGTCCGTCGGTTATGCAGTGGTGCACGCGGAAGACGATGGCGTGGCCACCGTTGACGCGATCGAGCACCGTCATATGCCACATGGGACGGTCGCGTTCCAGCGGCAGGTGGGCCAGGCGCGTCATATGGCTCTGCAGGTCGGCGCGGCTGACATCCTGTGCCATCTGCTCCAGCTTGATATGACGATTGATGTCGAAGCTGTCGTCCTCCACCCAGTGGGGGCGGCCATGGCGCTGCACGACCTTCTGGGTAAAGCGCGGATAGTTGGGCAGGCGGAGAGCGATGGTCGATACCAGTCGTTCCATATCGACTGCACCCTCGAACAGCAGGATACTGTTGATGACCATCAGATTGCGCGCGGTGTCCATGCGGTGCCATGCATAGTCGCGCCGGGTCATGGCCGCTGGGGCTGCGTTTGCTTTGCTCATGTGCTGCTGTCTCCTCCTGTGGCGCCGCATCTGTGGCGGCGTCCATCTGTTTTTTTATAACGGCGTTGCCGGTGCCGCCTGTTCTACTGCATGCTGGGCAGTCTGCGCTGCCTCGGGTACTGCGGCTGCCGCGGCCTGCGCCTCGGCGGATTTCGGTGCCCGTGGCCGCAGGGCATAGCGGTTCAGCCCCGCCATGTGGATGTGGCACAGGTATTCCCGCCAGTCGATACGCGTACTATCGACATTGAAGCGGGCGCGCTCTTCGCTGCCGAAGCGGCGCGCCAGCGCCATCAGCGAACTATTGTGGAAGGTGTAGCGCGGCGCCGTGTAGAACGAGAACGTCAGCGCCAGTAGCTGGGTGGTGCGCAGGGCTTCCAGTCTGGGCGTATCGCCAGCTCCCAGCAGGCGGCGTATGCCGCTCCAGCCGGTGGCAGCCAGGCGCATGGCACGCAGCAGGAGCAGAAACACAGGGCGGCTGACGACGCGGAAATTATGCTTGGGCTGGCGGTAGAACAGACGTTCGTACTGCTGCCAGTTGCGCTGCGATTCGCCCTGTATCAGTTCGATGACGCCACCCACCGTGATGGGTTGGGAGGAGCCGGTACAAGCCTGATAGATGCGTGTGGCCGGCGCTTCCAGCATGGCTTCGGCAGCGGCCAGCAGCACGCTGTTGGCGACGATATCGGCGGGAACGATGTCGACGATTTCGTCGGCCTTGGCCGGGAAGAAGCTGGTCTTACCGCGCGCGTAGGCAAGAATGATGGCGTCGGCCACTTTGACGCCCTCGATCCAGCCTGGCACCGGTTCCTGCAGCGTGCTTTCGATGATGGAGGGGCGCACGATAGTCAGTGCACGGCCGCGCATGGCGCGCATGGCCAGCTGCTCGCCCATCCATTTGGTGAAGGTGTAGGTGTCGTTCCAGCCGTGGTAGTTAGCTTCGGCGATGCCCAGTTCGGTCAGGCGCCGTTCCAGTTCTGCCGCATCACTGGTGCTGGCGCGCACCTGTGCGATGCGGTGTTCGAGATGCTTCTGCAGCGCATACAGGTCGTAATAGCCGTCGCCATGACGGGGTATCGATGCGCGCGCCGGCGTCACGTTCTGCTCGCGCATATCGCCCCGGTTGTAGCCGTTGACATAGCAGGTCGATACCTGCACCAGCGGCGCATGGTTGGCATGGGTCAGCTCGGCAATATGCTCGACGCTTTGCGCATTGATCGCCAGCGCTTCATCGAGCGCCTCGCGGAAGTTCACGCTGGCCGCAGCATTGATCACCAGATCGACGCGCCGCGCCAGTGCGTGGAACTCTGCCGACGGCAGGCCGAACCACGGCGCCGTGACCTCGCCCGTCACGCACTCGATGCGCTCGGCAAAGAACCGGGCCAGATAGGCAGGCTGCTCGGCACGCAGGCGATCGAAGATGGACGAGGTGGCGATATCGCGTTCAAAGCGCTGGCGCGCGTCGCTGCCGTTGGCGCCAGCGCGGATCAGCAGGATGATGCGGCCGATGTCGGGCACGCTGCGCACCAGCTTTTCCAGCACGACTTTGGCGAGAAAGCCGGTACTTCCGGTAATCAGGACGCGTTTGCCGGACAGCGCCGCGTGCACATTCAAGGCTGGCTTCATAGTGTTCTCGGATACGGTATCAATACTGCAATGAACCGATCTTAGAGCGAAACCACTTTATTTCCGGATGCTATAGACTGGCTTGGGGAGCCAAACACATGGCTGGACGAGTCATGCGGCGCTAGTCACTGGAGAAACTGGTGTGGCCGGTATGGCAACATTGAGGCATTTGCGCAACGTTGCCGGGGCCGCTGTCCCGTCAAGCCTGCGGATACAGACCGTGCACGCGCCCAAACAGGCGGGTCAGACCCAGCACGGCATCGATGAAAGGCGTGGCCACGCCGACCCGCTGGCCGATTTCGCGTACCGCAGTCACCAGCGCATCGAGTTCCAGACTGCGTCCGCCTTCGGCGTCCTGCAACATCGAGCTTTTGAAGGCGCCCAGTTTGCGCGTCACAAGATGGCGCTGTTCCGGCGTTTCCGCGATAGGGCAGCCGATCAGTGCGCCGATCTGCTGCGCCTCGCGCATGGCGGCGCGGCAGAACTCGGCCACCAGCTGGTCATCGAGGATGCGGTCAGCCGTTGCGCCGGTGATGGCGGAAACGGGATTGAGCGTCATATTGCCCCACAGCTTGTACCAGATATCCTGGCGGATATTGGCCGTCACCTTGACCTCGAAACCGGCCGTCCGCAAGAGCTGGCCCAGTGCCTCGGCGCGAGGCGACAGGCTGCCATCCGGCTCGCCGATTATCAGCCCGTTGCCCATCTTATGGCTGACCAGACCTGCTTCCGGTGTGGAAGTGCTGGCATGGACCACGCAGCCCAATACCTGCGTAGCGGGCAGGGTGGCGGCAATCAGGCCGCCAGGATCGACGCTTTGCAGCGCTTCGCTGCCCATGCGGGTGCTGCCCTGACCGAACCACCACGGCACGCCATTCATGGCCGGTAGAATGACCGTTTGCGGGCCCATCATGGGGGTGATCTGCCGCGCCACAGCGGCCAGCGACTGGCCTTTGACCGCGATAATCAGCACATCCTGCACGCCGAGTTTGCTCGCGTCGTCGCTGGCGTGACAGGGGGCTTGCAGCAATTCGTCGCCCATCTGCAGGCGCCAGCCATGCTGGTGCAGCGCAGCCAGGGTTGCGCCACGCGCGTAAGCACTCAGCTGGCACTGGCCTGCGCGTGCCAGCCGTGTGCCGATAAAGCCGCCGATGGCGCCGGCGCCGACGATTGCTACTTTCATGGGACTCCCCTCGTATCAAAAGCTGGCTATTTTGCCATGTTTTCAATGTAAAAACGCCAGCGCCGGAAAATCCGTGCGCTGGCGTCGGGGTGGGGCAGGGTGGACTAATTAGTTACGGATGTCGAGTGCGCGGTTCAGGCTCAGGGCGGCCAGCGAGCAGACAGCACCGGACAGCAGGTACAGGCCGACGTAAGCCAGACCGAACTGCGAGGAGACGCCCAGTGCCACCAGCGGAGCAAAGCCTGCGCCCACCAGCCACGCCAGATCGGAGGTGAAGGCGGCGCCCGTGTAGCGATACTGCGACGGGAAGTTGGCCGTGACGGCACCGGCAGCCTGGCCGTAGGACAGGCCCAGCAGCGCGAAGCCCACCATGATGAAGGTGTTCTGGCCAGCTTCGCCACCATCGAGCATCATCGGCACGAACACGCTGAACACGGCGATCAGCGAAGCCAGCGTACCGAGCGTGCGGCGGCGGCCGATGCGGTCGGCAATGATGCCGGAAGCGACCACGCCGATCGCCATCAGCACCACGCCCAGCATCTGGGTGGCGAGGAAGTCCGTCATGTTACGGGGCGAATAGATGGTGATCCACGACAGCGGGAACACCGTCACCAGGTGGAACAGGGCATAGCTGGCCAGAGCGGCAAGGGCGCCGATGATCAGGTTGCGGCCTTGCGAACGGGCCATTTCGATCACGCTGGTAGGCTGCAGTTCGCGCTCTTCCAGCAAATGGGTGTATTCGTTGGTGGAAATCAGGCGCAGACGGGCAAACAGTGCCACCACGTTAATGGCAAAGGCCACGTAGAAGGGATAACGCCAGCCCCAGTCCATAAAGTCCAGATCCGTGAGGTTGCCAAGCAGGTACCAGAACAGGCCGGCGGCGAGGAAGAAGCCCACCGGTGCGCCCAGCTGGCCCAGCATGGCGTACCAGCCGCGCTTTTCTTCCGGCGCATTCAGCGCCAGCAAGGACGGCAGACCATCCCACGAACCGCCGAGCGCCAGACCTTGTCCTATCCGCAGGATGGACAGAATGATAATGGCATACACCCCGATTTCGGTGTAGGTGGGCAGGAAAGCGATGCCGGCCGTGGTCGAGCCGAGTAGGAATAATGCAACAGTGAGCTTGACTTCGCGCCCGTAGCGCCGCTGGATGGCCATCGAAATGACGGTGCCTATCGGCCTTGCAATGAAAGCAAAAGCAAATATAGTGAATGCGTACAACGTTCCTTCCAGCCGCCCGTCGAACGGGAATAGCATGGACGGGAATACCAGCACTGAGGCAATGGCATAGACAAAGAAGTCAAAGTACTCGGAGGCCCGGCCTATCACCACGCCGACGGCAATTTCACCCGGTGAAATTGCGTGATCGTCTGTGTTGATCCGCCGTGCGTCGTCCGCACTTTGGTGTGGAGGAAAATCGGCAGCGATGCTGCCCCCATGAGGTGTATTCATGTTGGCCATAATCTTTGTCTCACTAGTTGTTTATTTTATAAGTGCTGCGCAACATCAAATTCAGGATGGGCCACAGGGTAGGACAAAGTGTCCAATCCCAATAATTTGGTGTTGTGTGTACAGTGGCACGATCCTCCCACTCTGTACAGCACTTTTATCGCATGATACATAAACTCGCCCAACGCGGGCTGTTCGTTGCCGCACTTATTGCGCTTGCAGGATGCAATACAGTCGTCATGAATCCGTCCGGAGATATTGCCCAGCAACAAAGCCACCTGATCATGGTGTCTACTGCTCTGATGTTGCTGATTATCGTACCCGTCATCGTCCTGACGCTGCTGTTTGCGTGGCGTTACCGCAAAAACAACACTGCGGCCAAGTACGAGCCCGACTGGGATCACTCGACCCGTCTGGAACTGGTGATCTGGGGTGCGCCGCTGCTGATCATCATCGCGCTGGGTCTGCTGACCTGGATCAGCACCCACTTGCTGGACCCTTACCGTCCGCTGACGCGCCTCGATGCCAGCCGTCCCGTTTCGGCCGCCGTCAAGCCGCTGGAAGTGGAAGTGGTGGCGCTGGACTGGAAATGGCTGTTTATCTACCCTGAGCAGGGCGTGGCGACCATTAACGAGCTGTACGCTCCGGTGGATGTGCCCGTACGCTTCAAGATCACGGCGACCGAAGTGATGAACTCGTTCTACATTCCTGCACTGGCCGGCCAGATCTACGCCATGCCGGGCATGGAAACCCAGCTGAACGCTGTCATCAACAAGGCGGGCGTGTACGAAGGCTTCTCCGCCAACTACAGCGGCGCCGGCTTCTCGCACATGCGCTTCAAGTTCTACGGCACCACACAGGCCGATTTCGACAAGTGGGTAGACAGCACCCGCGCCAGCAGCGAAACGCTGGACCGCGCCACCTACACCGAAGTGGCCAAGCCTAGCGAACGCGGGCCGGTACGCCGCTTCGGCAAAGTCGATGCCGATCTGTACGAAGCTATCGTCAACCGCTGTGTCGACCGCAATGCCACCTGCATCCGCGAAATGGTTGCAGAAGATGAAGCCCGCGCTACCCGCGCTGCCACCAGTGTTTCGCTGGCCGCAGAACGCAGCGCCCGCCGCATCGCCCAGGCCAGCATCGATGAAGTTTGCATCACCCCAACCAAGAAGAACTGACCATGCACGAAGAAATGACTCTGACCAAGCTGATCTTGGGCCGGCTAAGCTGGGAAGCGATTCCGTACCATGAGCCTATCCTGATCGGCACCTTTGCTATGGTGGCGCTGGGCGCGCTGGCCGTGCTCGGTGCTATCACCAAATTCAAACTGTGGGGCCCGCTGTGGCGCGACTGGATCACCTCCATCGACCACAAGAAGATCGGTATCATGTACATGATCTTCGGCCTGATCATGCTGCTGCGCGGCTTTGCCGACGCCGTCATGATGCGCGCCCAGCAGGTACTGTCGTTCGGCGACAGCACCGGCTTTTTGCCACCGCACCACTACGATCAAGTGTTCACCGCCCACGGCGTGATCATGATTTTCTTCGTAGCGATGCCGCTGGTAACGGGCTTCATGAACTACGTGGTGCCGCTGCAGATCGGCGCGCGCGACGTGGCTTTCCCGTTCCTGAATAACTTCTCGTTCTGGATGTCCGTGTTCGGCGGCATGCTGACCATGGCTTCGCTGTTCGTCGGCGAATTCGCCCGTACCGGCTGGCTGGCCTATCCGCCCCTGTCCGGCATACTGGCCAGCCCTGACGTGGGGGTGGACTACTACATCTGGTCGCTGCAGATTGCCGGGGTGGGTACACTGCTGTCCGGTGTCAACCTGATCGTTACCATCGTCAAGATGCGCGCACCGGGCATGAGCCTGATGAAAATGCCGGTCTTCACCTGGACCGCACTGTGCACCAACGTGCTGATCGTGGCTGCCTTCCCGGTACTGACCGCCGTTCTGGGCATGCTGTCGATCGACCGCATGTTCGGCACCAACTTCTTCACCAACGACTTCGGCGGCAACGCCATGATGTATGTGAACCTGATCTGGATCTGGGGCCACCCTGAGGTCTACATCCTGGTACTGCCAGTGTTCGGCATCTTCTCGGAAGTGGTGTCCACCTTCTGCAGCAAGCGTCTGTTCGGCTACACCTCGATGGTGTACGCCACTGTCGTGATCACCATCCTGTCGTATCTGGTATGGCTGCACCACTTCTTCACCATGGGTTCCGGCGCCAGCGTCAACTCCTTCTTCGGCATCACCACCATGATCATCTCGATCCCGACCGGTGCCAAGATCTTCAACTGGCTGTTCACCATGTACCACGGCCGTATCCGTTACGAACTGCCGATGATGTGGACCGTGGCCTTCATGGTCACCTTCGTGATCGGCGGTATGACGGGCGTGCTGCTGGCTGTGCCACCGGCCGACTTCGTGCTGCACAACTCGCTGTTCCTGATCGCCCACTTCCACAACGTGATTATCGGTGGCGTGCTGTTCGGTCTGTTCGCCGGCATCAACTTCTGGTTCCCTAAAGCCTTCGGCTACAAGCTCGACGAGTTCTGGGGCAAAGTATCGTTCTGGTGCTGGGTACCGGGCTTCTATCTGGCCTTCATGCCGCTGTACGTGCTGGGCCTGATGGGCGTGACCCGCCGCATGAGCCACTTCGAAGATCCTTCGCTGCGCATCTGGTTCATCATCGCTGCACTGGGCGCTGCCCTGATCGCGGTCGGCGTTGCGGCCATGCTGATCCAGTTCTTCGTCTCCTTCCTGCGCCGCAAGGAACTGCGCGATGTAACGGGCGACCCATGGGGCGGCCGTACGCTGGAATGGTCGACGTCGTCGCCACCGCCAGACTACAACTTCGCCTTTACGCCGCGCGTGCATGACAACGACGCCTGGGCCGACATGAAGAAGGCCGGCTACACCCGTCCGCTGAAAGACTTCCTGGCCATCCACATGCCGAAGAACACTGGTGCCGGTTTCATCATCTCGGCCATCAGCTTCGTGGTCGGCTTCTGCCTGATCTGGCAGATGTGGCTGCCGGCCGTGCTGTCCTTCGTGGCACTGGTGGTGGCTGTCATCGTTCACACCTTTAACTACAAACGCGATTACTACATCCCTGCGGCCGACGTGACCCGCACGGAAGAAGCTCGCACTCGTCTGCTGGAGAGCCATGTCTAATACCACCGCTACCGACGTCAGCTCGCGCTTCTTCGTGCGCGAGCACCATCCAGAGAACGGCACGCTGCTGGGCTTCTGGCTGTACCTGATGAGCGACTGCCTGATCTTCGCCTGTCTGTTTGCGACCTATGCTGTACTGGGCCGTAACTATGCCGGCGGCCCATCGGGCGCCGAACTGTTCGACCTGCCACTGGTGGCGCTGAACACTTCGCTGCTGCTGCTGTCCTCGATTACCTATGGCTTTGCCATGCTGGAAATGCAGAAGAAAAATCTGCGTCTGGTGCTGATCTGGCTGGCCGTGACCGGTCTGCTGGGCTGCGGCTTTATCTACCTCGAACTGTACGAGTTCGTGCACCTGATCCACGAAGGTGCCGGCCCGCAGCGTAGCGGTTTCCTGACCTCGTTCTTCGCACTGGTCGGTACCCACGGTCTGCACGTCAGCTTCGGTATCGTCTGGCTGGTCACGCTGATGTTCCAGTTGAAAAAACACGGTCTGACGCCTGAAAACAAGCGCCGTCTGATGTGCCTGTCGATGTTCTGGCACTTCCTCGACGTGGTCTGGATCGGCGTGTTCACCTTTGTCTACCTGATGGGAGTTCTGCCATGAGCGATCGCAACCACGCACACGGCCACGGCCACGACGATCACCGCCACGGCCACGATCACCATGACGACCACGACCACGGCAGTCTGGGCAGCTACGCCACCGGTTTCATCCTGTCGGTGATCCTGACGGCGATTCCGTTCTGGCTGGTGATGGGCAAGGTCTTCGCCAGCTCCAGTACCGCGGCCTTCGTGCTGCTGGCGCTGGGGGCGGTGCAGATCGTGGTCCACATGGTCTACTTCCTGCACATGAACTCGAAGTCGGAAGGCGGCTGGAATATGCTGGCTCTGCTGTTCACGGTGATGATGGTAGTGATCGCCATGAGCGGTTCGATCTGGGTGATGTACCACCTCAACCACAACATGATGCCTGGCATGACCGAAGCCACGCACGCCATGTAATGATGACGACGCAAAGTCCGGCGCCCCAGCGCAACCGGGCTTTGCGTGTTGTCCTGCTAGCGATTGCAAGCCTGCTCTGTGCAGGCTTTTTCGCTTTGGGCACCTGGCAGGTCTACCGGCTGCAATGGAAGCTGGACCTGATCGAGAGGGTGAACCAGCGGGTCCACGCAGAGCCGGATTTTCCTCCGCCTCCCTCGCACTGGGCGCAGATCAGCGCAGCCAGTGACGAATACCGCCATGTGCTGCTCAATGGCGTGCTGCTGTATGAACTGACCAGCAAGGTGCAGGCTGTTACCTCGCTTGGTAGCGGCTACTGGCTGATGACGCCGCTCTGTCTGGTCGACGGCTCGGTGGTACTGGTCAACCGCGGTTACGTCACGACGGAAGCCGCGCGCGCGCTGCCGGCACCGGCTCATGCCACCGCCGCAGCCTGCAAAAGCGCTGGCGCCGCCGGCCCGGCCGTCGCCATCACCGGCCTGCTGCGTCTGAGCGAGGCGCGCGGCGGCTTCCTGCGCGCTAACGAAGCGGCAGCAGGGCGCTGGTATTCGCGCGATGTGACGGCCATGGCACAGGCGCTGGGCCTGAGCGCAGTTGCGCCGTATTTCGTCGACGCCGATGCTGCACCGGGCCAGCAGCTGCAGAGCGGCAGCGATGCGGAAGCCTTGCGGCCTTCCGACCGGCAGGGGGCGGGGAGTTCGCTAGCCCATCCGGTCGGCGGGCTGACAGTAATTTCCTTCCCCAACAACCATTTGGTTTATGCTGTCACATGGTACGGGCTGGCTCTGATGGTGGCCGGTATCACGTGGTGGATGTCGCGCGATGCGCGGCGCTGGAACAGAGCTTAATGATGAGAAGGCAGCAATGGCGAAACACAGCGGAGAGCACACTGGCGGCAAGCCCGCCAGCCCAGCGCCAGACGCACTAAGCACGCGTGCGACCGGCGCGACGCAGGAGGCCAGCACGATCACCCATGCTGCCGGCCACCAGAACATGCAGCAACTGATACAGCTGCGCTGGATCGCCGTGGTGGGCCAGATCACCACCATCGCGATGGCATCGCTGGTGTACGACGTGGCGCTGCCGATGGCGCTGATGCTCAACGTGCTGGCCTGCCTGATCGCCTTCAACATTGCCAGCACGCTGCGCTGGCAGGAAAATCAGGTGGTGTCGAACGGCGAGCTGCTGCTGGCCTTGCTGGTCGATGTGGCCAGTCTCACCGCCCAGCTCTACCTGAGCGGGGGCGCCACCAATCCGTTTGTGTTCCTGTATCTGTTACAGGTCATACTGGGCGCCGTGCTGCTGGAGCGCTGGTCTACCTGGGTCATCGTGGGCGTGACGGGCGCCTGTATTGCCGGGCTGGCGCTGTTTTCCCAGCCGCTCGCGCTGCCGCTTGATCATGCCAACGGCATCTCCAGCCTGTATGTGCAGGGCATGCTGCTGTGCTTCGTGCTCGACGCTGCACTGCTGGTGGTGTTCATCACCCGCATTACCGATAACGTCCGCGCCAGTTCCGCCAAGCTGGCCGATCTGCGCCAGCGCGCTGCCGAAGAAGAACACATCATCCGCATGGGACTGCTCGCTTCCGGTGCCGCCCACGAACTGGGCACGCCGCTGGCCACGCTGGCCGTGATACTCGGTGACTGGAAGCGTATGCCCGAGTTCAAGAACAATCCCGAGTTGCTGGGCGATGTGGCCGAAATGCAGACCCAGCTCAAACGCTGCAAGAGCATCGTCAGCGGCATCCTGCTGTCGGCCGGCGAAGCGCGCGGAGAATCTTCCGCCGCTACCACCATCAACACTTTCCTCGACGAGACGGTGGCCGAATGGCGCTATGGCCGTCCGGTGGTGCAGTTCATCTTCGATAAGCAGATTGCCGCTGATTTCCCCGTGGTGTCCGATTCCACCCTCAAGCAGATGATCTGCAATGTGCTCGATAATGCGCTGGAGGCGTCGCCCCACTGGCTGCGGCTGGAAGCAGCTTGCGAGCAGGGCATGCTGGTGCTGCAGGTGACCGATGCGGGCCCCGGTTTTCCGCCCAACATACTCGCCCAGTTCGGTAAGCCCTATAATTCCAGTAAGGGACGCCCCGGCGGCGGCCTTGGCCTGTTCCTGGTGGTGAATGTGGCGCGCACGCTGGGTGGCACTGTCACGGCGCACAATCTGCCGCAAGGCGGTGCGGTGGTGCGCTTGACGCTGCCCGTATCGGCGATAGAAATCAAATCGGAAACGCAACAACATGACTATTGAACAACGCGTACTGCTGCTGGTCGAAGACGACGCAGCGTTCGCCCGTACGCTGTGCCGTTCCTTCGAACGGCGCGGCTACAAAGTGCTGCTGGCCGAAAATGTGGACGAAGCCAGCGCGGTACTGGTCGAGCACCATCCCGGCTACGCCGTGGTGGACCTCAAGCTCAAGGGCAATTCGTCGGGACTGGCTTGCGTGCAGATGCTGCACCAGCACGATGCGGCCATGCTGATCGTGGTACTGACGGGTTTCGCCAGCATCAATACGGCAGTGGAAGCCATCAAGCTGGGGGCCTGCCAGTATCTGGCCAAGCCATCCAATACCGACGATATCGAAGCGGCGTTCGAGCACGTGGCCGGCGCTGCGGAGCTGGAACTGACCAATCGCGCCACGTCTGTCAAGACGCTGGAGTGGGAACATATCCATACCGTGCTGGCCGAGACGGATTTCAATATTTCGGAAGCAGCACGCCGGCTCGGCATGCACCGTCGCACGCTGGCGCGCAAGCTGGAAAAGCAGCGCGTCAAATAGCGCGCCGGCCTGGTCTGCCGCTAGGCTACTGCTGCCAGCAGCGGATTGCCTGCGTTATCGGTATGGCTGCGTACGCAGTTACGGCCGGCGCGCTTGGCTGCATACAGCGCTTCATCGGCGTGGCTGTAGATGGTTTCAAAGCTGCTGCCGCGCGGCGCCCAGCTGATGCCCACGCTGGCCGTGATCTGGCGGTCGATCGGGGCGGCGAATACCTGATCGGCAATCGCATCGCAGATGCGCACACCCACCGCCTGCGCTTCGCCCGGTTCGCTGGTAGGCCAGACGACAGAAAATTCTTCCCCGCCCACACGGCCGATGTGGACCTCGGGCCCCAGCAACTGCTGCAGACAGCTTACCACCGTCTGTATCACGGCATCGCCGGCCGGGTGGCCGAAATCGTCGTTAATCCATTTGAAGTGATCGATATCGAGCACGATCAGGGCCAGATCGCCCTGTTCCAGCGCCTGCGTGGCGCAATCGATGATGGCGCCGCGATTCAGCGCCCCCGTCAGCGTGTCGTGCGTTGCGCGGTATTCGAGCTGCTGGGCGAGCTCGCACAGCTGGCGGTTCATCAGATTCATATCGAGTTCGGCGCGGTCGCTGCGGCGGATCAGGCGGCGGCTCTCGCGCATCATGCGCTCGTAATGGGCGATCAGGGTGGCCAGTGCGGCGCGGGCATCGGCCTGCGGGTCTGCACAGGCGGCACGGGCCTGGGCCAGCGCAGCGCTTTCCTGGGCAAACAGATCGGCGTGCATCACTGGCCACTCACGGCATGGGCGCGGAACACCAGCGCGGTGAAATCGTCGCGCAGCTCTTCGCCGAATTCGAGGATGGTGTCGTCTTCCTCGTCGTGGTACCAGTTCAGCTGCACCTCGTTTCCGGCCAGGGCGGCCTGATTCAGCGCGTCGAAGAAGGCGAACAGCATCTTGGTGCTGGAACTGTTGAAGTAGGCCAGCGATACATTAACACTGATCTGCTGCTTATCGCAGGCGTCGAGATAGCTCTGGACCTGCGCGATCAGCGGGCTGTAGAAAGCAGCGGCATTTTCCGGATAGGATTCGCCCTTGATCGACAGGATATGCTGATCGAAGCGGAAGTCGACTTCCGGCGAAGTGGGCGTGGCGCTGAGATAGAGTGCTTGCATAACGGTTCCAGTACTGAATTAGATGATCGCCTTGATGCAGAACACCGTAGTGTCTGGCGCATGGGCTTCCTGCACGAACTCGAATTCCAGTGGTTCGCTGGCGTCGCGCGCCATGGTCAGAAAGCCCAGGCCGGCACCCTTGCTGTCGCTGGGCGCTTCGTCGCGCAAGGCTTTTTTATAGGCGGATTTGATTTCGTCCATGGTCATGCTGTGCAGCGGTTCGAGGCGCTGGCGGATGCGCTCCACGCTGGTGCTGTCGACCGGATTGGCGCACAGCAGAAAGAAGCTGTCGTCCTTCATGCCGATGCAGAACGAGCCGCGCCGCATCTGGCCCGTATGTTCCTGTCCCGGCGTAAGCGTGTCGGACGAGTAGTGCATGATGTTCTGCGACATTTCCACGAACGAGGAGAAGATACGCCGCCGCGTAGGACCGGCGGCGCCGGCGGTATCGAGTCTGGCCTTGATGGTTTCTGCAATGGCCGCCACGACGTGCTGCGAGAAATAGCCCACGTAAAAGAAGATGATGTGGCGCTTGCGTGCCACATCCCAGAAGTCATTGAATTCTTCGTACAGCAAAGCGGTGCTCCTAGGTGCGGAAACAGAAAAAGGTCAGATCGTCGCGGCGCGGCTGCTCGCCTTGCCACACGAGGAAGTCGGCCAGCAGGGCGGCGCCGGCCTGCGCTGCGCTGGCGTGGCGCTGCGCCAGCATGACGTCGCGCATGCGCCGCTTGCCGTAGGCGATTTCGCGGCTGCCGCCGATCTGATCGATGAGCCCGTCGGTGGTGAGCAGCAGCAGACTGCCGGGCGCCAGCGGTATGGCCAGATTGCGCCACTGATAATCGGCCGGGGTATCGGTATAGCCCACGCCCATGCGTTCGCCGTCGATGCTCTGCACTGCCGCCGCATCGGGCGCCAGCAGATACAGCGCCAGACGCGCGCCAGCGTAGTGCAGGGTGCTGCTGGCGCGGTCATACCAGATAAAGCCCGCATCCATGCCATCGTTGGAGCCGCTGGTGACGCCATTGCTATCCTGCTGGCCCAGCATGTTTTTCACGCCGCGGCTTACCTCGGCCAGCAGGGCAGCCGGATCGGCGGGGCCCAGTTGCGCCAGCGCCTGCGACAGTATGGACGAGGTAATCAGCGTCATGAATGCACCCGGTACACCATGTCCCGTGCAGTCGGCGATGGCGCCAAACCAGCCCTGCGGATACTGGGCAAAATGGTAGAAGTCGCCGCCCACCACATCGCGCGGCTGCCATTCCAGATGGGCGTCCGGCACGGCTGCTGCCAGCGCCAGCTCGGAAGGGCGCAGCAACGAGCGCTGGATCACGCTGGCGTAGGCGATCGAATGCATGATCTGGCGGTTTTTTTCCGCCTGCATGTTGGCCACCACGTTCATCAGCTGCAGGCCAAAGCCCACACCGGCCAGTCCGCCCGCGCGGCTGACGATGAAACCATCGGCCAGCGCTTTCTCGCCCGATTCCACCGCGCGGAAGGTGAGCTCTTCGATACTCATGGCGCCGTCAACGATGAGCGGGTCCTTGTCCATGAAAGCGATGCAGCTCTTCTTGCCATACAGCTCGTGGTAATAGGGCTTGGACATCTGCGACAGAAAGATGTTACGGCTGATCAGCCCGATAGGGCGCTGATTTTCCAGTACGGGCAAGCTCATTAGTTCGCGCCGCTCGGTAAACAGTTCCAGCACGCTCAGGTTGGTGGTGTCGGACGCGACCGACACGGTTTCCACGCACAGGTCGGCAGCGGTGGACAGGCGGAAGCGCGGCAAATGGTGACGGGAAGCGTTGAACTCCACGGTGGGGTGTCCGGTAATGGATAGTGGCCGCAATGCTAATAGGAAATTGTTACCAGTTCATTACATGGACATTGTGTACAAAAAGTTTCCACGTGGTAATGATGGCGTCACATTCGGGCGCTACACTGCGGACTGATTCAAACTCCATCACCTAGAAAACGCGATGAATATCCCCCGATTAAATACTGGTTTCCGAGTCACGGCTTCGTTCGGCCTGCTACTGATACTGATGGCATGCATGTCGGCGGTGGCCCTGTGGCGGCTGCATGCAGCCAACGCCACGACGTCCGATCTGGTCAATGACAAGCTGGCAAAACAGCAACTGGGCTCCGAACTGCTGGCCAGCGTGGAGTTGAACAGCCTGCGCACGGTATCGATCGCGCGTGCCGACAGTCTGGAAGTGGCCGATCTGTTCCAGGCCCAGCTCACTGCAGGCGAGAAACAGATGCAGGCGCTGGAACTGCGCCTTGCCAAGTTTGACAATGACGCGCAGGAGACCCGCTTGCTGCAGCAGGTGGCCCAGCGCAAGCAGGCGTATCTGGCGCTGCGTGGCGAGCTGTTCAAATTCAAGGATGGCGGGCGCATACAGGAAGTGGCGGATCTGCTCGACCAGCGCATGCCCGTCGTGGCGGGCGCTTACACGGGCGCGCTGGAACAGTTGCTGAGCTATCAGAAACAGGAAGCGCAACAGCTGGCGGCCAGCTCGGCCAGCCAGTTTGCGCTGAGCCGCGCACTGCTGCTGGGACTGGGTGCGGTAGCGCTGCTGAGCGGCAGCGTGCTGGCAGTGCTGCTGACCCGTAGCGTGGTGCGCCCGCTGGAACAGGCAGTACAGCTAGCCCAGCAGGTGGCCGCTGGCCAGCTGCACGGTAGCATCAACCATCAGCGCCACGACGAGATCGGCAAGCTGCTCGATGCACTGAGCCACATGACGGAGCGGCTAGCCCATACGGTGCGGCAGGTGCGTGATGGCGCCCAGCGCATCGATCATAGTTCGCGCGAAATCACCGCTGGCAATCTGGATCTGTCGCAGCGCACCGAACATCAGGCAGGCGCACTGGAAGAAACCGCATCGGCCATGGTGGAACTCACTCAGGCGGTGCGTGCCAATAGCGGCAACGCACAAGCTGCCAATGCACTGGCAGTCTCCGCTACCGCAGTGGCCGACAAAGGCGGCGCCGTGGTGGCGCAAGTGGTGGCAACCATGCATAACATCGACGAATTCGCCCGCCGCATCGTCGATATCACGGGCGTGATTGATGGTATCGCTTTCCAGACCAATATCCTGGCCCTGAATGCTGCCGTGGAGGCGGCCCGCGCAGGTGAGCAGGGGCGCGGCTTCGCTGTCGTGGCGACGGAAGTGCGCAATCTGGCGCAGCGCTCGGCGGTGGCGGCCAAGGAGATCAAGCAGCTGATTAACGAGTCGGCACAGCAGATTGCCGGCGGCAGTGCGCTGGCTAGCGAAGCGGGCGCCACCATGACCGAGATCGTCACGCAAGTAGGCAAGGTGGCCGATATCATTGCCGCCATCAGTAATGCCAGCACCATGCAGCAACAGGGCATAGAACAGGTAAACAGCGCGATCTGCGAGATGGATGGTGTGACCCAGCAGAATGCGGCACTGGTACAGCAAGCCGCCGCCGCAGCGCAGGCCATGCAGGAGCAGTGCGCCGATATGACCCGGCTGATGGGCGAATTCCGCCTCGAACACGAAACCGGACGCCAGGCGGAGGTACTGGCGCTTGCACCAGCTGGCAGAACGCCAGTGCGGCGCCCGCCGGCGCTGGCGCGCGCGGCCTGAAGCGAAAGACTAGCTTACATCTGGTAGCTGGCCTGTAGCGAAATGGTGCGGCCCGGCATAGGAATATCGCCGGGCAGCGACAGGCCCGGCGCGGGGCTGGGTTCGCGCACATTCGCATTGAAGGCATTGCGTAGCGCCAGCGTGTAGTTCCAGTGCTGGCGGCCATAGCGGGTGGCCAGAGTGAAATCGGTGCTGGTGTAATCGGCCAGCGCTGCACGTGCATCGCCAGCGGCGCGACGTCGGCCGGCGACATGGTTGATCTGGGCGCCTAGCTGGTAATCCTCGGCAAAACTCCAGTCGGCACGGCCCAGCAGATGCTGACGCGGTGCGCCACCAGCATCGGTGCCGGTGCGCTGATCGATCGAGCGCTGCCACGCGTAGTTGCCGCTGAACTGCAGGGCGGGGCTGAGCATCCATTTGCCTTCCAGTTCGGCGCCATCGCCATGCTGGTCGCCCGTGTTGGCATAGGTGGCGCCCGTGCCGGCGACAGGATTCGGCACGGTACGGATAATGTCGTGCATCATGTAGTGATACAGCGAGAGGTTGACGCTGGCATTGGTGCTGAGCTGCCATGCCAGGGCCAGTTCCGTCGTGGCGTTACGCTCGGGCTTGAGCAGAGGATTGCCCAGTGCAACAGGGTTGCTGATGCCGTAACTCTCCACAAAAGCCGGTGCACGGAAGGCGCGCCCATACAGCAGCTTGGCGGTCAAATCATAGCTGGCATCCCACACCAGCGCGAGGCGCGGATTGGTGGTGCTGCCAAAATCGGAATAGCGGTCATGGCGCAGACCTGCCGTCAGGTTCCAGTCGGCCGCCAGATTCCATTCATCCTGCAGGTACAGATAGTTGATATGGCGCCGCTGTGGCCGGATAAACGGCGTGCTGCTGCTGGTTTCTATCACCTGCGGCAGCGGAATCGGCATGCCGTTGCTGGCGTAATTGAAATTGCGGTACTCCCGCGTGCGGTACATATCGATATCGTCGTGACCCAGTCCCAGCCGGATGCGGTGCAGCTGCCAGCCGCTGTAATCGGCGTAGGCGCTGGCGCGCACGGTGCGCTCCCAGGTTTCCGGCGCGGCGATCATGCCGTTGGGGAAGGCGCCGGTAGGGTAGACCAGACCAGCCGGCATCAGGTGATACCAGGTCGGGATCTCCTGCGCATACTGCTGGCTGCTGAGGGTGGCGCCGGCACCCCAGTCGCGCGCCAGCTGGGCGTCGGCCCATGACAGGCTGCCTGTAAGCCGTTCGCTTTGCTGGCGGCTGTCAGGGTCTAGTGCCGAGGCGATGCCCAGGCCGCTACCCATGTCGTAGCGCCGCTTATAACCGAAGCGTGCGCGCCAGGCGCCGGCCTGGGCATCGAGATTGGCGTCGACCGCCTTGACCTGATTATTGGTATAGCCGGGTGCAAGACTGGCACTGGTATTGAACAGTTTGTCGTTGCGGGTCTGGGCATCGACTTCGACCAGACTATGGTTGCCGTCGGTCTGGCCATAGCGCAAATAGGTGGCCAGTGCGACGGGGCCGATCTTGCCGCCATGCTGGAACCACAGGTCGCCGCTGCTGTAGCCGGCAGCACGCAGACCGAGCTCGGTGCCGCCCACCTCGGCAGCGCTTTTGGTAATGATGTTGATCACGCCGGCGTAGGCGTCGGAACCGTACAGGGCAGAACCCGGGCCGCGCAGTATTTCGATACGGGCGATATGCTCGACCGGATAGCCGCCCCAGAGATTGCCCTTGTTGCCGATGTAGGCAGTCGTAATCGGTATGCCATTCTGCAGCATCAGCACCTGCGGATTAAAGGCGCTGACAATGCCGCGGATGACGTAGATGGGCGAATTACTGTTGGGCGTACGGTTGACGTGTATGCCCGGCACCGTCTCGAGTATCTGGTCGAGATCCGTTGCCCCCATGGCGACGATGTCGGCGGCGGTGATAACGCTGGCCACGGCGGGCGCACGACGCAGCGTCTGCGGGCTGCCTGTGGCGATGCTGACATTGAGTGCTTCGCTATAGGACATGGCCAGTTCGTCGTCATCGCCAACGGGGCTGGCATACGCGCCGGGTCCAATCAGGCACAATGGCAGCGCAGTGGCCAGAGCTAGCTGCAGACGGCGCAGGCGCGGCCGTGCGGTGGGGGCGACGCGGGGGGCAGTGTGATGGGGGGGCATGGTGTGCGTCATGATGTGAGCAATAATTTCGCAGGTGTTTAATTCTGTGCTGTCAGTACGACGCCGTTCTGGGGCCGGTGGGCGCGTATCAGATCGGCGCACTGCTGGGCAGGCAGCGCCGGACTGAGGAAATAGCCTTGCAGCAGATCGCAGTCGCGCGCGCGCAGGAAGGCTAGCTGGGCTTCCGTTTCTACGCCTTCGGCGACCACTTCCAGTCGCAGGCTGTGGGCCAGCGCGATGATGGCGCTGACGATCGCCATGTCGTCGCCATCCTGCGGCACATCGAGCACGAAGGAGCGGTCGATTTTCAGGATGTCGACAGGGAAGCGCTTGAGATAGGACAGCGAAGAATAGCCGGTACCGAAGTCGTCGATCGACAGGCGCACGCCCAGCGCATGCAGACTATGCAGCGTCGCCAGCGTATCCTGGGCGTTTTCCATCAGCGTGCTTTCAGTGATTTCAAGCTCCAGCAAGGCGGCCGGCAGGCCAGTTTCGTTGAGGATGCGGGCCACGGTGTTACTGAAATCCTTCTGCAGCAGCTGGCGTACCGACAGGTTGACAGCGACACGCAGGTCCGCCATGCCCTCGTCGCGCCAGCTTTGCAGCTGGCTGCAGGCACTGCGCAGCACCCATTCGCCGATAGGGATGATCAGTCCCGTTTCTTCAGCTAGGGGAATGAACTGGTCGGGAGCAATCAGGCCGCGCAGCGGATGGTGCCAGCGCAGCAGTGCTTCCATTCCCAGTATGCTGCCGTCGTCGAGGCGGGCCTGCGGCTGGTAATACACTTCCAGCTGGTGGCCCTGCAGCATGGCGTGGCGCAGATCGCTTTCCAGCCGCACGTGTTCGGAAATCGATAGCTCCATCGACGCTTCATAGAACTGGAAGCCGCTGTTGGTGCGCTTGGCGCGGTACATGGCGCTGTCGGCATGCTTGACCAGTGTGGCCACATCGCGTCCGTCGTGCGGGTACATGGCGATGCCCACGCTGGCGGTGACGAAGATATCGTTGCCGTCGATAGGGAAGGGCGCGCTCAGCGCCCGCACGATGTTCTGCGCCGCTGCGGCCGCCGCGGCCGGATTGTCAAGCTGGTCCAGCACCACGGTGAACTCGTCGCCGCCCAGCCGTGCCACGGTGTCGTCGTCGCGCACGGTCTGGCGCACCCGCTGGGCGACTGCTTGCAGCAGACGGTCGCCGATATGGTGGCCCAGATTGTCGTTGACGTATTTGAATCGGTCCAGATCCATGAACAGCACACCCAGTTGCTGCTGCTGATCCTCGGCACGGCTGATGCGCTGGGCCAGCAGGTCGAAGAACAGGGTACGGTTAGGCAGGTTGGTCAGGACGTCGTTGTAGGCCAGATGGCGGATGCGCTTTTCCGCCCGATTACCCTCGATGATGCGGCGCACCCGCTGCGACAGCACGGCGTAGTGGATAGGCTTGGGAATGTAGTCGCTGGCACCGGCGGCAAAAGCTTTTTCGACCGAGGCGTTATCCTGCAGGGCGGTGATCATCAGTACGGGAATCTCGGCACCCTGCGGCAGTTGCTGCATGCGGGCGCAGGCGGTGAAGCCGTCCATCACCGGCATCATCGCGTCCATCAGGATCACGTCCGGCTGGTACGTCGCCAGCATGGCCAGTGCCTGTGCGCCATCGCCAGCTTCTTCCACGTGGAAGCCGTCACGCTGCAGCGTATGGCGTAGCGTGCTGCGGGTACTGCGATCATCGTCGACGATCAGCACTTGCGCCAGACTGTCTTCGCGCTGTTCGGACATGGGTGTCATGACGCTGAGCTGGGCGCGCAGGAACTCGGCCAGTGCCGCATATTCGCTGCGCAGAGGCGCGAGGAGCGGCTGCAGCTGGTCGCCTTCGCCGCGCGCTGCATGGTCTTCCACCTGCATGGCCAGTTGCGCCAGTAACTCGGCGCCCAGATTGGCCGACGCGCCTTTGAGCGTGTGGGCGCGCTCGCGGGCCAGCGCGTAGTCGCCGCTGGCCACCGCCTGCTCGATCTCGTCGATACCGCGCGGGGCATCTTCCAGATAGGGTTCGATGGCTTGCGGCAGGCTCTCGCCCAGCACCTGACATAGCTGTTCGTAGACTGCGCGGTTGACCGGGCAGGGCGCAGCAGCGCTGATGGTGGCGTCATGTGTGGCCTCTACGCTAACCTGCAGAGGCAGCCATTTTTCCAGTTTGCGGCGCAGTTCCACCAGCGTGATCGGCTTGGCCAGATAGTCGTCCATGCCGGCGGCAAGACATTTTTCGGCATCGCCGGACTGGGTATTCGCCGTCATGGCCAGCAGCGGGGTGCGGCGGCCGCTGGCCAGTTCGGCCAGGCGGATATGGGCGGTCGCTTCGTAGCCATCCATTTCCGGCATGCTGCAATCCATCAGGATCAGATCGAACTGTTCGCGCGCGGCAGCCCGCACTGCTTCGGCACCATCGCCGGCAAATACGCAGCTGCAGTCATTCAGTGCCAGCATGCCTGCTGCCACCATCTGGTTGGTCCGGTTGTCCTCCGCCACCAGCACGCGGAAGCGGGGGGCGTCGCCGGCCAAAGGCGGCCGCGTCGCGCCGCCCGCCATGGCTGGCGCTGCCGCCGCTGCAAGGGCAGGGGCAGCGGGGGCAGCGGCTGTGGCAGGTGCGCTGGCGGGCTGGCAAGCGATGTCGAAACTGAAGCTGCTGCCCTGGCCGGGGGTGCTCTGGACGCTGATCTGGCCACCCAGCAGCTCTACCAGCTGCTTGCTGATGGCCAGCCCCAGCCCGGTGCCGCCGTAGCGGCGGGTGGTGCCGGTTTCCGGCTGTACGTAGGCGTGGAACAGACGCTGGCAGACCTCGGCGCTCATGCCGATCCCGGTATCGCGCACGCTGCAGTGCAGGCGCAGGGGCTGCGAGTCGCTGCTGACGCCCAGGCTGACGGCAACCTCGCCACGTTCGGTAAATTTGATGGCATTGCCGATCAGGTTGAGCAGAATCTGGCGCAGGCGCAGTGCGTCGCCGGTCAGATAGCGCGGCAGATCGGCAGCGCCTTGCCAGCCCAGTTGCAAGCCCTTCTGGCTGGCCTGAGGCTGCAACAGTTCGATTACCTGATCGAGCAGGGCGGGCAGGTCGAAGGTATTGGGTTCCAGCGTCAGCCTGCCTGCTTCCAGCTTGGAGAAATCGAGAATATTGTTGATCAGTTCGATCAGGGTATTGGATGAGTTCCACGCCACATCGAGCAGCTCCTGCTGGCGCATGGAGAGACGGGTTTCGCGCAGCATGTCCAGCATGCCGACTACGCCGTTGAGCGGGGTGCGCACTTCATGGCTGACGGTGGCGGCAAACTGGGCCTTGAGCTGGGCAAGATTGATGGCGGCGTCGCGCGATTCCATGAGCTCGCTCTCGCGCTGCTCCAGCACTGTCATCATCTGGTTGAAAGCATGGGCCATGTCGATCAGGTCGCGCGGGCCGGAAGGGCGCGCGCGCATGCCCGACTCGCCCGCTTCGGCGCGGCGCATCAGTTCCGACAGCGCATTCAGCGGACGGATCATGTGGCGCGTCAGCAGGCGTCCCACACCCAGCACTAGCACGGCAAATGATAGCGTCAGCACCAGATTGCCCAGCAGCAGAGAGGCGGTCAGGCTATTGAGCGTGCTCTTGGCGATCTGCACCTGCACATAGCCCTGTATCTGCGGGCGGATGTCCTGCGGGTCCAGCGGCGATGTCTCGGCCTGCCCGCCGAACACGGGAGCAGCAAACAGCCAGCTATGGCTATCTTCGCTCATCAGAGCAGCATGACTGGGGAGGTTTTTTCCCGGTGGGGCCAGCACCGCCTGGCCGGCGCTGGCCTGATTGAGCAGTACGCGCTGCTGCGCATCGATGATCTGGACTGCACTGACATCAGGGAAAGCCAGCGTGGTGCTGACGACCTCGCGGGCATTCTCCTGCGCATGGAACAACAGCGCAAGCGTACTCTGACGGGCAAGATTTTCGGCGATGCGCTGTCCTTGCCCGACGAAATAGTCGCGCATGCGTACATTGGCTTCGCGCGCATTCATCAGGGCCGAGAACACGGCGAGGCCAAGGATAGAGATCGAAGCGATCAGCATCAGCTGACGCTGGAAGCCGGTACGGCGCAGGAATTGGCGCAGCAGCGTGATCATGGTTTCTGCTCCCCTTGCAGCCCGGGGCAGAACTTAGCCGGAGCCACTGTGCGGGCCTTATAGTTCAGGGAAAATCGCATCGAATTGCCTTAGTTGTACAGTGCCCAGATGCAGCCCGAGGTGGCTGGCGGTACGGGAGTTGAGCGCGCTGCTCAGTGCGCGCAGGGGCATCAGCCCGCGTCTGACGTTTTCGCCATTCTGCAATGCGCTTGCCAGCTGGGCCAGATCGTGACCGAGCTGCACATGATTCGGATACATGCCGAACAACACGCCTTTTTTTACATGCAGCACACTGCTGGAGAACACCGGCAGGCTGCGGCTCCATGACTCTTTCAGGATCATGGGCAGTATCGTGGTTTCCTCGACTGTGGTGGGGTCCTGCAGCAGCCACAGCGCATCGCGCCGGCTATCGGATGTACTGAGCAATGCTTCATAGGCGCGTGCTGCGCCGGCCAGATCGCTGGCTTCCAGTGCCGAAAAATCCAGTCCCTGAGCGCGCGCTGCTTCGCGTGCCAGCCGGATCTGGGCTTCGCTGGTCTGGGGGTGGTACACCGCCATTACGCGGCGCACCGAAGGCAGCAGATTTCTCAGCAGGGTGAACAGCAAGGCCGGATCAGGCATCATGCTGATGCCGTTTAACTGCTCGCTGTCGGCACCGGGATTGACGCCGCCTATCACCACAGGAACGGCGGAATCGAGCGTGTTCGCCAGTTTCAGACTCTGGCGGCCCAGTGCGATGACGGCCTTGCTGTTTTTCAGATTGTTGCGCAGTTCGACCGCATCCGTAGCCGGGCCGAATACCACTATGCGCGGATGGCTGTGGATCTGCTCTTCCACCCCTTGCAGAATTTCGCTCACCACGCTGCGGTAGGGACCATTGAGTTCCGGATGCAGTACCGCCAGTCCTTGCGCGTACGCCTGCCGGAGCGGCAGCAACAGCAGCAGAAGGTAGAGCAAGCGGGAAACAGCGGCAGGCGTCAAGGCAGAATGCGCAACAGATAAGTGGGTGCAGCAAGAGTGTACACTTTGCCAATGACAAAGCGGCAATAGATATATTCTATGATATTTATGAAAGCGCTTCCAGTTGCGTTACACTAGCGTGCCTGCAACAAACTCATCGACGCTTATGTCCACCTCCCGCTTACCGCCGCGCATGCGCGGCCTGGTCTGGCCATTACTGGCGGAACTAGGCCTGGCCATGGCTATCGGCGTAGCCGGCACGGCACTCGCCGCACGCCATTCCGACGCCGCCGGGGCGGCTTTCGCCATCGCTAGCCAGGTGACGGCGATGCTGTTCCTGCTATTCCGGATTATCGGCGCGGGCGTTAGCGTGGTGGTGACACAGAAACTAGGCGCAACACAACTTGATGCAGCGCAACGTGTGGCGCGGGCGGTGGTCGGTGCCAGCAGCTGGCTCGGCGGCGTCACCGCGCTGGCGGGCTGGCTGGCCGCCGGCCCCTTGCTGACGCTATTGAATACGCCGCCCGAAGTCATGCCGCTGGCCTTGCCGCTGCTGAAAACACTGGCCCTCGCCACCCTGTTCGATGCCTGGAATGCTGCCATGGCCAGTGTGATGCGGGCGCACCTGCGCACCCGCGACACTTTGCTGGTGCTGCTAGCCATGCATGTATGCCATATGGCACTGGCGATACCGCTGATGTTCGGCTGGGGGCCGATCGCGCCGCTCGGTTTGCCCGGCTATGCGCTGGCGCTGATGCTGAGCCGCATGCTGGGGCTAGGCCTGCATCTGACGCTGTGGCGCTATCAGCTGGGCATCCGGCTGGCGCCGGCCGACTGGTGGCGCCTGCCGCGGCCGGAACTGTCGGCCGTGCTGCATATCGGTTTGCCCGGCGCTGCCGAAAACATCGCGTGGCGGCTGGCCTTCATGGTCAGTGTGGCTGCTGCGGCCCAGTTGGGCGCGACGGCGCTGGCCACCCAGGCCTATGTGCTGCAGGTCATGACGGGGGTGATGATGTTCAGCATCGCCAGTGGCCTGACCGTTGAAATCATCGTCGGCTATCTGATCGGCGCCGGCCATTTGCGCGCCGCGCACCAGATCGTGCGGCGTACCCTGCTGCGCGGCGTGCTGGTGGCGCTGCTGATTGCGGCGCTAGCAGCGCTGGCCGGCAGAGCTTTGCTGGGCTGGTTTAGCAACGATCCGCAGATTATCGTGGGCGGTTCGCTGCTGCTCTGGCTGACCGTGTTGCTGGAACCGGGCCGCACGTTCAATCTGGTGGTGATCAATGCGCTGAGGGCAGCCGGCGATGCCCGTTTTCCCGTCATGGCCGGCGCCTTGTCCATGCTGCTGGTACTGGCGGGCGGCAGCTGGCTGCTTGGTGTCGTACTGGGCTGGGGCTTGCCCGGCGTATGGCTGGCGTATGCTGCGGACGAATGGATACGCGGACTGATCATGTGGCGCCGCTGGCAGGCGCTGGCCTGGGTGCCGCATGCACGCCGGGCCCGCAAACAACTGGTGCCACTGGTGGTGGTGGAAGGCTGAGAAGAGCAACGCCCGGCAGGACCGGGCGTCGGGTGTGCGGCAGGGCACTGCTTACTGTACCGTCAGAATGACTTTAACCGTGTCATCGACTTGCGATTTTTCGATGTAGCCGATGGCGCTGACATCGGCTGCGACGGCTTTCTTCACCTCGGCACTGGAACCGTATTCTTTCGGGGCGGTGGCCTTACCGGTAAATACCAGCTTGGACCAGATCGCTTTCACCTGCGTGGCGTCCTTGTCCAGCACCTTTTTGTAGAACTCGTTGCGCAGCGCGCCATCCGTGTGTTCGACCGGCGTGAACAGGGTGGACTTGCCGAGGAAGAACTGGCCTGCCTGTTCGCTGAACATGCGGGTAGCCGGATTCTTGGGATTCACGATGACGACGATCTCCGCCGCAAACAGCGGCGCTGCCGCCATGCCGAGACCTGCTGCGAGCATCAGTTTTGCAATGGCCGTTTTCATAGAGGCTCTCCTTAGAAGACGAAATCGATGCCGGCGGCATACACGTTTACGCTCTTGCCTGCCAGCGCAGGTTTGGCATTGACGAAGTAGCCGGTGCCATCACGGGTGCTGATGTGATCGATCTGGAACTTGAACGCTGCCGATTTGTAGAAGTCCCAGCGCACGCCGATCGCCGTGGTCGATTGCAGGCCAGCCTGGATAGCGCCGTTGGCAGCGGCCGTAAGGCCGGCCAGCGGACCGCTGGTAGGCAGGCTGGCAAAGCTGCGGATGCTGTCCTGCTTGACGTCGCCGTACATCAGGTAGGGCAGGAATTTGCCCATGCGATAGCCACCCATCAGGTAATAGGAGCTGGTGTCCTGAATGGCGCGGGTATCGGTCTTGCGCTTGGCGTACTCGCCCTGCAGCACAATGTTGTTGTAGTCCATGGAGATACCGGCAGACGTGAAAGTGCCGTCGATATCGGACAGCGGCAGCTGTGCGCTCACGGACGTCAGGCCGTATTTGTTCAGCGCGCCCAGCAGCGCATTCAGATTGGCGTTGTCGTATAAATTGACTTTGGCCTTGGCATGGCCCAGCCGGTAGGTGAAGGGGCCGTTTTCCAGCACCACCTGTGCCGAGACGGCCGGTTTGAATTCCACGTCGTAGTTGCCGGCGGCGTGGAAGCGCGTGCGGCCTACGGCCAGCTGGCCGGTAAGCGTGGTGTCGCCGAAGTTGTGCTGATACAGAATATCGGCGCCATCGATGTTGTCGGCGGTCACCTGGCGATACACTTCGTTCGGTGCGCGCAGCATGATGTTGGCATAGCCTACATTGCGCACATCGGAAATCATGTAGACGGGCAGACCGATGCGGCCGACGCGGATGGCGATTTCATCGCTCACCTTGTATTTGGCGAAAGCCCAAGCCATTTCGCCAGCGTACTGGTCGCTAGGGCCGTTCTTGCGTACCAGCCCCTGCGCCGTCAGCGACAGGTTCTCGCTCAGCTTGGCCGTCATCTGCAGACCCAGATTCGAATCCACGCCGGTACGCGCGCTCTTGCCCGCGCCGCCTACCTGATTGGTGCGGTTGAACAGGCCATCATTGGTGTCTGTCATGGTCAGCGCGCCGGTGCCGAAGCCGCTAATGGTAATCGGCAAAGCGTCGTCTGCATGGGCCTGCGTAGCCAGAGCGCCAAGTACGGCAAGCACTGTCAGGGCCAGTTTCGGTTGTTTCATCGTGTATTCCTCCCGTTGATCTCGTAATGTTGTTATGTTTTGTCTAGGACGCTGATCTAGTTTGGACTTGGTTGGTGAGTTTGTGTGAGATTTGCCCAAAAAATGTGACATTTTTGTTGTTTTAAGGCAACAATAGCCAGTGGTTTAAGGGGCAATCTGTGGCTAAGTTCGCGGTTCACGAAGATAAACAGCAGCCTATGCATGCAATTCTTGATCTTGCGCACATTTCGCTGATATAGCGAAGATGTAACAATTGATCATTTCATAATGCAAGCTGCAAAATAAGCCGCTACAACTCAGGCAGGACGGCGGGAGGGCAGGTTACGCCGTATGGTGCGCAGCATCTGGTCGATATCGACCGGTTTGGCGATGAAATCATTCATGCCGGAGGCGATACATTGCTGCCGCTCCGATTGCATCACGCCTGCAGTCATGGCAAGCACAGGGAGTGACAGCTTGAGCTCGGAACGGATGCGCATGGTGGCTTCGAAACCATCCATTTCCGGCATCTGTACATCCATCAGCACCAGATCGAAACGCTGGCTATCGGTACGCAGCAGATCGAGGGCGGCGCGGCCGTTGTCGACCGTTTCCAGGCTGGCACCGGCATAACTGAGCATGCTCTGGGCCACCAGCTGGTTGAGCGGATTGTCCTCCACCAGCAGCAGCCGCACGCCGTCGATGCGCAGGGCCGCAACGGCGCCCAGATCGGCACTGGCGGCGGTGGTCGGGGTGTGGCGCAGGGTGCTGCGCAATGCGTCGTACAGCCGGGCCGGCGTGACCGGCTTGAGCAGGGTAGCATTGGCCAGTTCCGCTTCACGATGCTGCAGCAGCTGGCCCTGGCCATAGGCGCTGGTCAGCAGCACGATGGCAGGACAGTCGACCGGACGTGCAGCGCGTATGGCCTGCATGGTTGCCAGCCCGTCCATGCCGGGCAGATTCCACGCCAGCAGAATGGCGTCTATGCGGGCCTGCCCGCTGCCCAGTATCTGCAGCGCCTGTTCGCCGCTGCTGGCATGGCTGCACTGCCAGTTCAGGCTGGTGATATTGCGCTGCAGGTAGTTGGCCGCCTGCGCATCCGCCTCGATCAGCAGCAAGTGCTGGACCGGCAGTGGCGCCTCGTCGCCCGCCGGCGGAATACCGTAGCGTAGCGGAATACAGACAGTGAACACGCTGCCGACGCCCGGCGTACTGTCGACTTCGATTTCACCGCCCATCAGTGCGGCGATCCGGCGCGAGATGGCGAGACCGAGGCCGGTACCGCCGAAGCGCCGCGTCATCGAGGCGTCAGCCTGCGAAAACGGCGCAAACAGCAGACTGCGCTGCTCCTGCGGAATGCCGATGCCGCTGTCGCTGACACTGAAGCGCAGGGTCACGGCTTCGCTGCTGGCACCGGCCCGTTCCACCAGCAGGGCAACATAGCCTTTCTCGGTGAATTTGATGGCATTGCCGACCAGATTGACCAGAATCTGCTGCAGGCGGTGGCTGTCGCCGCACAGGGCCTGCGGCACACCGGGATCGACGCCTATCGATAGTTCCAGATTTTTCTCGCTGGCGTTGACCGTCATGATGGTGGCCACTGCATCGAGCACGCTTTGCAGGCTGAACTGCACCGGCGCCAGCTCCATCCGTCCCGCCTCGATCTTGGACAGGTCGAGCACATCGTTCAGGATATTCAGCAGGGCGGTGCCGGAGCTGCCTATCATATCCAGATATTTCTGCTGTTCGGCCGACAGCGTGGTGTTGTTAAGTAGCTGGGTCATGCCCAGCACAGCATTGAGCGGCGTCCGGATTTCATGGCTCATATTGGCCACGAATTCGGACTTGGCGCGGCTGGCCGCCTCGGCCAGATCGCGCGCCACGATCAGCGAAGCTTCCGATTCGCGCAGGGCGGCGGTTTTTTCTTCCGCCAGTGCGCTGGCATAGGCCTGCCGTGCGGTCAGTGCGCGTACCACGCCGAAGAACAGCAGGCTGATAATGGCGCCGGCCAGCAGCACGATGTGCGACTTCTGCCGGTCGATATTATTCTCGAAAGCCGGCAGGGCAGTCAGGCGCAGCGTCCAGCGGTGACGCAGCAGATCGAGCGGCAACAGGCGCTGGTAGGGGTTGGGGTATTGCTCCAGCTCGGCCTGCTGGCGCCCTTCGCTGGCGTAGAGCAGATTGGCGCTAGCCGTACTATCGCCATCGTACACTTCCAGTTGCAGGCCATTGTCGGCGGGCCCCAGCAGGCCGGTCAGCATTTCCTCGGCGCGGATAGGGCTGTAGGAAAAGCCGTTCAGCGCGGCCATGCGCAGGGCGGCGGCAGAACGCCCGCGGGGGAACTGGGCCTGCTGGTGGTAGATGGGAAAATACATCAGAAAACCGGGCTGACCCTGACCGGGGCCTTCCTGCACCAGTACCACGCGCCCCGTCAGCACCGGTTCGCCCAGCCGTGCCGCTTCCAGCATGGCTTGCCGCCGTATCGGTTCCGACATCATGTCGTAGCCGAAGGCACGCAGGTTGGCGCCGCTGGCCGGTTCCAGATACAGCACGACCCCGGCGGCCGGGCCGGGAGTGGCACCGGGCAGACTCCAGATGTGGAAGTCGCTACGGTCATGCTGGCGGATCTGGGCTTCGACCAGATCGCGCTGGGCGTGAGGAATCAGGGCAGCATAGCCCAGTCCCAGCATGCCGGGCATGCTGTTGCGGATATCCAGTGCTTGCGTGAAGGCATGCCATTGCTCGCGGGTAGGCTCGGCTTCCACCCGGAACAGGGCGCGCGCACCGCGCAGGCCCGATGCATAGAGATCCATGCGCCGGCTGATGCGTTCGGCAATATCGGTGGCGCGGGCATCGAACTGGTCGCGTGCACGCCGTTCGGTGCTCAGTGCCACCAGCTGCCATACCACGACCGTCAGCGCGATGCCTGCCAGCAGGGTGGCCCAGTGCGCCGCATTCTGGCTGCGCATCGGGCCTTGCAGGCGGTGGCGCTCGTAATCATCGGCGCTGAGCACCATGCCGATCACGCTGCACAGCACAACATAGCTGGCCAGCGCGATCAGGGCATCATTCAGGGTGCCGACGGCAAACGGGCCCAGTCCGCGCACGGTCGCCAGCACCGCACCGATGGCGATCAGCACGCAGCACAGGCTGGCGCCACGCTGGGCATAGCGCTGGGCCGACCACGCCACGCAGAGGATCAGCAGATAGGGCAGCCAGCCATCGCCGTCGCCGGCGTTGTACTGGCGCGCAAAGATGGCGGCGATCATGCCCAGCAGAACCAGCACGGACAATACGCCACGCCAGCCCGGCTGGTAGCCGCCCTGCGCCGGACGCCAGACCAGCAGGGCGGGCGTCACCAGCAGCACGCCTGCCACGTCGCCTACCCACCACGTCAGGGTGACGGTGGGCAGGGCGGACCAACTGACCAGACCACCCAGATACAACACGCCGCTGCCCAGTACGGCGGCAAGCACGCACATGATCAGGCCGATCAGGGCAAATTTGTAGACGTCCTGTAACTGGGAAAATGGCTGATGGGCGCAGCCGTAGTGGCGCGCTAGCCAGACGCCGGCCGCCGCCTCCAGCGTATTGCCGCTGCCTATCAGCACGGAAATGAGATTGGTGCCCAGATCAGGCGCCAGCCCGTTGCCGACGAAAGTGGCCAGATTGGCAAAGGTGGCGCCGATCAGGATGGCCGGCCAGATGCGGTAACCGTAGAGCAGCATGGCCGCAAAAGCGATGCCCGAGGGGGGCCAGACGGGTGTGGCGTTGCTATGGGCAAAGGCCAGCAGCAGGCTGGCGCGGGCAAACAGGAAATAGCATGCTGTCAGCGCCATCACCAGCGCCAGATTGGGTAATCTGTAGCTCGCGGAGGAATGCGGTGCGTCGGGCATGGGAGTCATTGCGCTATCTCGTTAGCAAGCACTATAACCTGTTCGGGGGTAACCGTCAGTGGTCAGCAGGCGGCAGCCTGCCGCCCCTGAGCCGGGCGCTAGCTGGCGCGGCGCGGTGTAACCGTCGCCGCTGCCTGCTTGGCGTGCTGGCGTGCAGTGTCGATATCGGCCGCGCTGGCCAGCGCCACCCCCATGCGGCGGCGTGCAAACGACTCCGGCTTGCCGAACAGGCGGATATCCGTGCCGGGCACCGCGAGCGCTGCGGCCACGCCTTCGAAGACGATGCCGGCTGCTTCATGCTGGCCATAGATCACCGCCGAAGCGCCCGGCGTGCGCAATGCCACATTGACCGGCAGGCCCAGTATGGCCTTGGCATGCAGTTCGAATTCGCTCTGCACCTGGGTGGCCATGGTGACCATGCCGGTGTCGTGCGGGCGCGGGCTGACTTCGGAGAACCAGACCATATCGCCTTTGACGAACAGTTCCACGCCAAACAGGCCGAGACCGCCCAGATCGCCTGTGACTTTGGCGGCGATTTCGCGCGCGCGTTCCAGTGCCAGTGGCTGCATGGCGCAGGGCTGCCATGATTCGACGTAATCGCCCTGTACCTGTACGTGGCCGATCGGCTCGCAGAACTGGGTCTCGATCTGGCCATCGGCACCGACCGAGCGCACGGTGAGCAGCGTGATTTCGTAATCGAAATCGATAAAGCCTTCGACGATGACGCGGCCCGCATCGACGCGGCTACCGGCGGCGGCATAGTCCCAAGCCGCGCCAACTTCAGCGGCGCTATCGACTTTCGACTGGCCTTTGCCGGACGAGGACATGACGGGCTTGATGACGCAGGGGAAGCCGATTTCTGCAGTCGCCGCCTGCAGTTCGGCCAGACTGCTGGCAAACCGGTAGGGCGATGTGGCCAGGCCCAGCGTTTCGGCCGCCAGCCGGCGTATGCCTTCGCGGTTCATGGTCAGCTGGGCGGCGCGGGCGGTGGGAATGCAGGTGATCTTGCCGGCCTGTTCCAGCGCTGCCAGCGTAGCGGTGGCGATGGCTTCGATTTCCGGCACCACCAGATCGGGCTGCTCCTGTTCGATCAGCGCCGCCAGTGCAGCGCCATCGGCCATGTTGATGACATGCGCGCGGTGGGCCACCTGATGGCCCGGTGCGTTCGGGTAGCGGTCGACGGCGATCACCTCGACGCCCAGTCGCTGCAGGGCGATGATGACTTCTTTGCCCAGTTCACCTGAACCTAGCAGCATGACTTTGGTAGCGTTGGCCGAGAGTGGGGTGCCGAAAATGCGGGGAGTATTCATAGGGACGGACTGGAAGTAGGTAATCAGAACGAATAGACCAGCGTCACCGAAGTCTGGGTGTCGGTATTGCGCTTGTCTGCGGGCACGTTGGTGTCATTGCGGATGCTGTAGGCCGCTTTCATCTGCATGGTGCCGTTAATCTTGGTGCGCAGCGCCGTCTCGGCCTGCGAGTGGACATTCGATGTGCCGCGCTCGATGATGACGTTCTGCGAAAGCTGGGCCGTGTCGCTGACTTTCCACTTGAGATTGCCCGCGCCGCGGATGGTCATGCCCGTCTCGGTGATGCCGTTGGAGCGGGTGCCCTTGAAGTAGCCCGGACCGATTTCTACGTCCATATTGCTGCTATCGGTGGCATAGGCCTGCGTGCCATAACCGACGCCCAGCGTGGAGTAGCGGGTGTAGGCACCGAAGCGGTCGTCCACATAGGTGGCCAGTGCGAACAGCTTGTTATGGTCTTCTAGCAACTTGAAAGCGGCTTTGCCCGACAGCGAGTAGCGCTGCGCCGAGCGCTGGCGTATCCGTTCGCCACTGGCCTGCTTGACTTCTTCATCCTTGAAATAGCCGGCCAGGATGTATTCATTGCTCCAGTTACGCAGTTCCTGATGAGCGTCCAGCTTGCCCGTGACAGAATTACCGACCGTATTGCCGGAGGTAGAGATGGCGCCCAGTTCGGCCGAATTATTCCAGCCTAGAGGCGGCGCATTGTCTGCCTTAGCGGTGCAGGCAGCGCCAAGCAGCAGCAGGGGGAGAATATTTTTTGCGTTCATGCCACCATTGTAACCGAGACAAGCGGAGTGGCGTGGCGGCTGTTTGCACGCGGCAAGCAGCCGCCAGTTCGGTCAGGGCAGGGTGAGTATGACCTTGACGCTATCGTCGACTGCCGACTTTTCAATATAGCCGATAGCGTTGATGTCGTTGGCAATGGCTTTCTTGACTTCTGCCGTTGAATGTAACTCGGCCGGCATCACGCCTTTCCCCGTGAAGATGATCTTGGCCCAGGCGGCTTTAACCTGGGAAATGTCCTTGCCGGCCAGGCGCTGGTAGAAATCGGCGCGGATTTGCGATTTTTCCGCCTGATCCAGTGGTACGAACATGGTGGACTTGCCTAGGAAAAACTGCGAGGCCTGCTCGGAAAACATGCGGGTGGCCGGATTCTTCGGATTGACCACGACCACGATTTCAGCGGCAGAGGCAAAGCCTGCCAGCAGGCAAGTACTGGCGAGCGCCAGCCCGATGATGAATTTCTGCATAAATGCACTCCCTTATTGTCTGTTTATTTATTTTTATAGAACCGGATCAGAACACCATTTGCCACGATGCCGACAGCAGATTGGCGTCGCCCGTGAACTGGAATTTCGATTTGTCCCTGATTTTGTCGAACTGCACTTTCAGCGCTTGCGAAGTAGCGAAGTCCCAGCGATAAGTCAGCGAAGTGGTGTTGTGTTTTTCCGTGCCGTTAGGCCAGTAATCGGAATGTTCGGCAAATTGCGACCACGACAACATGATGGAATGCTGGTCGAATTTATAACCGCCGGAATAAGACTGGGCGGTAAAAGTATTTTTAACGGAAGGCCGGTCGATATAATTGATTTCGCTGCGCATCAGCCAGTTTTTATAATCGACATTGAAAGAAATGCCATAAAACGCCTGGCCGACGTTATTAATAAGCTGGTCGTTTGCACCGGTCATGATAGGGCTGCTGACCCCGTTGATAACCGAATAGCGTTCGACCACAGTGTGCATATACACGCCGCGCACACTGAATATATCGTTGCTGGCATCGATATAAGCGCCCAGCATCTTGTTCCAGGACTCGTCGATGCGGTTGGGATAATACAGATTGCCGAGCAGTTCGTTGTCCTTGCTCTTGCGCTTGCCAACCCAGATATTGCCGGTATAGGTCCAGTCACCGACATTGTTGGTGTAGAGTAGATTGGCGCCATCGTAGGAATAGATCTGCCAGGCGTACAGATCCTGTGAAGGGCGCAGCCAAGGGTAGGCGTAGCCGACGTACATATAGTCGGAGTAGTAGTACAGGGGCAGACGCTTGCGGCCTGCCTGCAGCGTCAGGTTCTCGTTGATGCGGTAGCTGCCGTAGGCCCAGTCCGCATTGACGGAACTGTCGGCGTCTCTGGCCACTACCTGCACGGTGGCGGACAGATCAGGGGTGAATTTGAAATTGCCCTGGAGTCCGGCCAGCGATTCTGGCTGTAGCTGGGTCTTATGGTATTCGTACACGCCGACATACTCGTAGTTGCCGGTGAAGCATGGGCACTTGTAGCTGTAGCCCGGTTGCGCACTGATCGGGTACGGGATGCTGCTATCCGATCCGCCGCTCAGTACCCGCCCCACAGTCAGCTGGGCGAATCCGCTGAAGCTGCTTTCTACCGCCATGGCGGCGGATGAAATAATCGATAAGGTTGTTAATGCCGCAATCTGATTAATTCGCATTGTATTCCCCTTTTGTTAAATATTCTGTTTTTCAATCTACTATTGAAAAAAAGCAGGGGCAAGCAGAATGGAAAAAGTGTGGCTTTTAGGTATTACGCAGATATCAATGTTTATTAAATTCACCGTTCTATGGTTCAACAGAAACACTGTGTTTTAAACAACGCAAAACAAATGTCGAACGGCTATGTTTTAAACCCGGCAGCTTATATAGTTTGCGCCGCAGGAATTCTTCGTAGCCTGCCGTGCCTGCCACTGCCACCTTGATCAGATAGTCATATTCTCCCGTCAGCAAATAGGCTTCTATCACTTCGGGTAACTCGGCCAGCGCCTGACCGAATTTCTCGAAGATGTCGTCGTCGTGCCGGTCCAGCGTCACTTCAATGATGACGGTATCCGGATAGCCGAGGGCTTTCTGGCTGAGCAGGGCGGTATAGCCTTCTATCAACCCGGCTTCCTCCAGCGCCCGCACGCGGTTCCAGCAGGGCGTAGTCGAGAGCCCCACTATGTCGGCCAGACGAGTGTTGCTCAGCCGGCCATCACGGCGTAATGCACGCAGTATCTTGCGGTCTATTTCGTCAATTTGCATGGCGATTCCCTGAAAAAGATAAATCTTCCAAATATTCTACATTAAATAGCGGTTTATTCTTTCGATAACGGCCTATTGGGTAAAATTCGGGAGCCTATTTCGTTGGGTTGCAGATATTCTGACTGCATGAAAAATACTCAGGCCAATTTCCGTTTCTGCATCGAGGATGATGCCCCTATCGCCACACTGGAAGCCGTACTGGCCATCGTGCGGCGGCTCGATCTGGAACTGCGCAGTCTGCGCACACATGCCATCAGTGCCGGACTGGAAGTGCAGTTGCGGCTCGCTGCTGCAGACCAGGATGGCCTGACGCTATGCCGTATGCGCCTGAATAACCTCGTCGGCATTCTGGCTGTGCGGGTATTGCCGGTTGCTGCGGCTGGAGCAGCCGCCACTGCGCCCAGTGCCTATATTTCAATTCCGCCATACAATAGCGCTCATCAGCACAGACAGGATGCCGTATGAGCGAATTTTCCAACGATATTTACACCGAACCCGATGGTTACGACCGCAATACTCTGAACAATCTGGGACCGCTGGCACGTATGGCCGGCGTCTGGACGGGCGAGCGCGGGCTGGACATCAAGCCCAAGGCCGACGGCCCGCGCAAACAGGCTTACGTTGAACGCATCGAGCTGCAGCCGATCGATCCCGTCACCAACGGGCCGCAACTGTTTTATGGCTTGCGCTACCTGATCATTGTCAATAAGCCGGATCAGCCCAAGACCTACCACGAGCAGGTGGGCTATTGGCTGTGGGAGCCCGCCACCAGCACGGTAATCCAGACGCTGGCCATCCCGCGCGGCCAGATCGCCATGGCGGCAGGCGTAGTGGCTGCCGACGCCAGCGAATTCGAACTGGTGGCGTTGCGCGAGTCGGAGACCTACGGCATACGCTCCAACCCTTTCCTCGAGCACGGCTTCAAGACGGTGGAATACCGCATCAAGGTCAGCTTCCATGATGACGGCAGCTGGTCCTATGAAGAGGATACGGTGATGCTGATCCGCGGTCAGGAACAGCCCTTCCATCACCTTGATCGAAATCACTTGCACAAAGTGGCCGAACCTACCCCCAACCCGCAGGTGACGGGGCGGGCTGCTTAAGTGTGTACCGCCCTGTGCTGGCGGCAATCTGTCCGTTAGAATGCCTGTTTAACATTTCTACGGATAAACGATGGGTTTGATTCAACGCAGTTTGCTGGCGGTGATGCTGGCAGCGGGCGTGTGTACCAGTGCGGCGGCGGGCAATTGCCCGCTGCATTATGTCGATGGGCGCATGCCGGAAATCCAGAATTCGCGCATGCAGGCGGCCACTACCGAGCTGTGCTATGACGTGTTCGGCGTTATGCACTCCGGCATTACCCGCACTCCGCTGTGGTCGGCAGAACACCTGACTGCCGATCATCTTGAATCGGCCAAAACACTGTCGCGCGAGAATTCCTTCCATCCCGAAACCCGGCTGCCGGCCAGTTCCCGCGCCGAGCTGTCCGATTATGCCCGCAGCGGCTACGACCGCGGCCACATGGCACCAAACGGCGATATGCCGGACCGCAATAGCCAGCACCAGAGCTTTACGCTGGCGAATATGGTGCCGCAGGACGGTGAGAATAACCGTCATCTGTGGGCCGGCATCGAAGCCGTGGTGCGCAAGCAGGCCAGCAAGGAGGGCGAACTGTATGTGCTGACCGGCCCCGCGTTTCTGGGCAGTGATCTGCGCAAAATCGGCAACGTGCTGGTGCCCAGCCACCTGTATAAAGTCGTGTACAGCCCGCGCCAGCGCGCTGGCGTCGCGTTCTTTGTGGAAAACCGCGCGACGAGCGACTATGCGCTGCTGAGTATTGCGCAACTGGAAGCGAAAATAGGGATTAATCTCATGCCTAGCCTGAGCGCTGCGCAAAAGGAGACAGTTCTGCGCTTACCGAACGTAAAGCTGCGTAAATCGAAAGGTGGAAAATGAAACAAAGCAAACCATTCCAGCCCTATGCCAACGAATCCGATGTGCGCAATATCGGCCGTCTGTGCATAGAAAACCGGCTAGACCGCATTACCCTCAGCGGGGATCTGGACCTGACTGCCGACCAGCAAGGTCTGGCCGACGCCCGCGCCCTGCAGCAGTTACTGAACGCGGTAGTGGTGGCGCTGGAAGGGCAGAACCTGCCTGAGCATCTGCCGCCTGCAGCGCGCACCACCGTTGCCAATCCCTTCGGAGATCCGGCATGAGCAGCTATCAGGGGGCGTTAATGAGCGAAGGGCAGATACAGGCCATAGGCCAGGGCTTGCTCGATTGCAGTTTGCCCAAGCAGCAATGGACCCACGCCGCCCATCTGGCTGCGGCATTGTGGTTGCTGGTAGCGCGGCCGGACATCGACGCGCCGGTTGCGCTGCCCGGCATTATCCGGGCCTACAATCTGGCTTGCGGCGTAGCCAATTCGGACACGGGCGGCTACCATGAAACCATTACCCAGGCTTCGCTGCGTGCCGTGGCCGATTACGTGCGCCAGCAGCCGGCCGGCACGGGGCTGGCAGCGCTGTGCACGGGCCTGCTGGCTTCGCCGCTGGGTGACAAGCAATGGCCGCTGAACTACTGGAGTCCGGACTGCCTGTTTTCCACCCAGGCACGGCGCAAGTGGGTCGAGCCCGATCTGCAGGATCTGCCTTTCTGATGTTAGGATGGTGGCAATTTAATTGTATTCGATAATCAGCTATGGCCTTTTTTGTAACAGGTAACAATTCCATCGATGCGCTGGTGTATAGCAGCTGGGCCAAACGGCCAGGTACGGCTGTCACGCTCACCTACAGCTTCATGACGGTGGCGCCGAGTGACGGCAGCGTCGACGATGTGAAAGGCTTCGCGCCGATGACGGCGCAGCAGCAGGCCGCCGTGCGGGCCGAGCTGGCGGTATGGGCGGCTGTTGCCAACGTCAAGTTCAGCGAGGTGGCATCTGGCGGCAATATCCAGCTGGGCACCAATGATCAGGGCAACGCCAGCAGTGGCTATGCCTATCTGCCTAACGGCGGCGATCCGACTTACCTGTTCCTGAACAACACGGATTCGTCCAATTCGCGCTATTCGGATGGATCGTTCGGCACTTCAGTGCTGATTCATGAACTCGGCCATACGCTCGGGCTCAAGCATCCCGGCAACTACGATTCCACCGGCGGCTCTATCGACGGGCCGTTCTTGCCAGCAGCGACGGACAATATCGATTACACCCAGATGTCATATAACAATGGTGCGGGCTTCAGCCTCAACCATAAGTACGGCATTACGCCCATGCTGTACGACATACAGGCTATCCAGTATCTGTATGGCGCCAACATGAGTTACCACGCCGCGGCCGATACCTATGCCTTCAGCACCGATGCGGCGATGCAGTGCATCTGGGATGCCGGTGGCAGCGATACGTTGGATTTTTCGGCCTGTGCGGACGCGGTGGTCATCAATCTGAATGCGGGCACCTTCAGTTCGACTGCGCCCGGCTACAACAACATTTCGATCGCCTATAACGTCACCATCGAGAAAGCTGTGGCTGGCTCGGGAGGCTCGACCATTTACGCCAATAACGCCGGCAATGTGCTGGTGGGCGGCGCTGGCGCCGACACCTTTTACGAGGGCAGCGGTAACGACACGATTACTGGCGGTGGCGGCATCGATACCGTGGTATTCGGCAATACCCTCAACAAGTACATGCTGTCTGGCGCCATCGCCAGTCTGCAGATAGCAGGCGATGGCACGGATATGTTGAGCGGGGTTGAAATGCTCAAGTTCTCCGACATCACCATCGATCTGGCCAAGGTCAACCGTATTGTCAACGGCACCGCCAGCGGCGATAAGCTGGTGCTGGGCAGTGATAGCGAACTGGTCAACGGTGGCGCTGGCTTCGACACTGCCACTCTGTCGAATGCGCGCAGCGGCTACTCGGTAACGGCCAGCGGTAGCGAGTTTCTGGTGACGGATAGCGGCAGCGGCAGTCAGGATATTCTGAGCAATGTGGAGCGGCTATTCTTCGCCAGCGGCAATGCGGTGGCGCTCGATATCGGCGACCACCAGATCGGCGGCGAGGCCTATCGCCTGTATCAGGCGGCCTTCAATCGTGCTCCCGATCTGGGCGGTCTGGGTTTCTGGATACGTGCGCTCGATAATGGCTATACGCTGACGCAGGTGGCCAACTATCTGATGACCAGCAGCGAATTCACCAAAGCATATGGCAGCAATCTGAGCAACCACGACTTTGTCTACCAGATCTACCAGAACGTCTTGCACCGGACACCGGACGCCGGTGGCGCCGCGTTCTACGAGACCAATCTGAACAACAGCGCTGCCACCCGTGCCGAAGTGCTGGCCTCGATTTCGGAATCGGCCGAGAATCAGGCCGGTGTCATAGGCGCCATTAGCAACGGCTTCGACTATATCGTCTACACGGGCTAGGCGGCGTCCGGCCCCGGCAAGCTGATCCGGTTGCGCCCCATGTGCTTGGCGCGGTAGAGCGCGGAATCGGCGGTGGCCACCAGCAAGCCGGGATCGCTGCCGGGCGCCGCGAATGCCGTGGCCGCGCCTATGCTGACCGTCACCACATGCTGCAGGCTGCCGAGGTTGGGCAGGTGTAGCTGCTCGACACGGCAGCGTATGCGTTCAGCGACTATGGCTGCGCCTTTCAGGGACTGGTTGGGCAGTATGACGGCGAATTCTTCGCCGCCGTAGCGGGCCACCAGATCATTGGTGCGCATTTCGCAGGCTACCGCGCCGGCAATGCGCTGCAGGCATTCGTCGCCGCCAAGGTGACCATAGGCGTCGTTGTACTGCTTGAAATTGTCCACGTCCACCATCAGTAGCGACAGCGGCTGGTTCTGGCGCAGGGCACGGGCCCATTCGGCGGCCAGGGTGTCGTCGAAACAGCGGCGGTTGGCCAGTCCTGTCAGGCCGTCGCGGGTGGCCAGCTGTTCCAGTGCCGCCTGCGCCCGCTTTTCGTCGGTCACATCGCGCAGGGTTTCGGCCACCGCCACCAGCTGGCCATTGCTGTCATGGATGGGGCTGGCGTCGGCCACCAGATAGCGCCGCCGGCCCAGCCGCGGCATGTCGCACCAGTTTTCCGCACACAGGCCGCTATCGCTGTCCCCACGCCTGATCTGCGGGCTCTGTTCCAGTGCGGTGACGGTATTGCGGTGCTCTACCACGAGGTCGGCCAGGGTAGGGCGCTGTTCATGGTAAAAGCTTTTCCAGTGGTCGCGCGTGCCCAGCACTTCCCATGCTTCAACGCCCGTCAGGCGTTCGCAGGCGCGATTCCAGATGATGACCTTGCCTTGCAGATCCAGTACAAAGGTAGGCACTACGAGCAATTCCATCAGTTTCAGGGCGAAGCCATGCTGGGCATCGGCGGCGGGGTACTCCATCACATGGTGGATTTTGGGCGGCGTGGACATGATTGCGTCTTCCTTGTTAGTGCATGTCACCAACATAGCGTGATTGCCCCGTAGCAGTATTGTGGAAAGTCAACTATTTCCCCGCCTTGGGCATGGCGGGGCGGATGCGATATAATTGAGGGTTGTCCTTTCAGGAACTGCCGTGACTTACAGCATCAAAGAGATTTTTTATACACTGCAAGGCGAGGGTGCGCACGCGGGCCGGCCTGCGGTGTTCTGCCGCTTCTCCGGCTGCAATCTGTGGACCGGGCGCGAACAGGATCGCGCCCAGGCCATCTGCCAGTTTTGCGATACCGAATTTGTCGGCACCGATGGCGAAGGGGGCGGCAAATTCGCTACGCCGGCCGAACTGGCTGCGACGATTAATGCGCTCTGGCCAGAAAGCTATACCGCCAGCAAATATGTCGTGTTCACTGGCGGCGAGCCGCTGCTGCAACTTGATACGGCGTTGATCGATGCCATGCATGCACAAGGCTTTACCATCGCCATCGAAACCAATGGCACGCTGCCCGTGCCGGCCGGGGTGGACTGGATCTGCGTCAGCCCGAAGATGGGGTCTACGCTGGCCGTGAGCAAAGGCAATGAAATCAAGGTGGTGATCCCGCAGACCGGACAGGACCTGAGCGTCTATGAAGGACTGGACTTCGAGCACTACTTTGTCCAGGCCATGGATGGCCCGCTGGCTGCATTTAACACCCGTCTCGCCATCGAGACCTGCAAACGCAACCCGAAATGGAAGCTGAGTTTGCAAACCCATAAACTTTTACAGATACCCTAATCATGCTGACCATTACCCGCAAACTGGAATTCGATGCCGGTCACCGTATTCCCGACCACAAAAGCCAGTGCCGCAATCTGCACGGTCACCGCTACACGCTGGAAATCACGCTGACGGGCGAGATTATCAGCGCCGAAGGCAATTCCGATAACGGCATGATTATGGACTTCTCCGATATCAAGGCGCTGGCCAAAGAACATCTGGTCGACGTGTGGGACCATGCTTTCATCGTCTACGAAAAAGATGCCGCCGTGCGCGATTTCCTCGCCACGCTGCCGGGACACAAGACTGTGGTGATCGACCGCATTCCTACGGTAGAAAATCTGGCCCATGTCGCCTTCGCCATTCTGAAAGCCGCCTACAAGGACCGCTTCGGCACCGGCTTGCACCTGCACAAGCTGGTGCTGCACGAAACGCCGAACTGCTGGGCCGAAATTACGGAGGCCTGATTTCATGTCCGACGCCATGGCAGATCAGGATTTTATGCGGCTGGCGCTGGCACAGGCGCAGCACGCATGGGATCTCGGCGAGGTACCGGTAGGTGCCGTGGTGGTCAAGGATGGCGAGGTGATCGCTTGCGGCTACAACCAGCCGATAGGCAAGCATGATCCCAGCGCCCACGCGGAAATCGTGGCGCTGCGCGCTGCGGCTGAAAAACTGGGCAATTACAGGCTGCCCGGCTGCGTGCTGTATGTCACGCTGGAGCCTTGCCTGATGTGTTCAGGCGCCATGATGCATGCGCGGCTGGCCCGCGTCGTATTCGGCGCCAGCGACCCCAAGACCGGGGTATGCGGTTCGCTGATGAATCTGTTCGAACATACCCAGCTGAACCACCACACCAGTGTCACAGGCGGGGTGCTGGGCGATGACTGTGGCGAGATGCTCAAAGGCTTTTTTGCTGCCCGTCGGGCTGCCGCGTCGGCTGCGCGCCGCGCTGCCAGCACGCAGGCTGGCGCAGCGGATCATTCCGACGCCTAGCGCTGTACGGAAAGTGGCGCTGAGCTTGCCCGCATAGGGGCTGCGCGGTAAGATGGTCGCGCTTTTGCTAACGCTCATCCCCTTCCTGCGGCAGACTTAATTTGACTACGACTCCCTTCGGCATGGCTATTGCCGCCACCGGTGGCTATGCACCGGACTATCCCGCTGTCGAGGCGGGTATCGAACGCCTGCGTCAGCAGGGCTATCTGATCCACAACTACTACCAGCACGAGCAGCGGCACCAGCGTTTTGCCGCTACCGATCAAGCCCGTCTGGCCCAGCTGTATGCGGCGGCCGAGGATCCCGAGGTCGAGGTAGTGCTGGCTCTGCGCGGCTCCTACGGCATGAGCCGGCTGCTGCCCCATATCGATTTCGACCGGCTGGCGGCCAGCGGCAAGCTATTCGTCGGCTACAGCGATTTCACCGCCTTCCAGATGGCGTACATGAAGCAGACGGGATGCATCAGCTTTGCCGGTCCCATGTTCTGCGGCGACTATGCGCGCGCAACACTGGTCGGCTACACCATGCAGCAGTTCCATAATTGCCTGCGCGGACCGCTGCATCAGGTCATCGGCGAGGTGGCAGAAGAGGGCAGCGATAACCCCGTGGTCGACGTGCGCGGCCAGCTGTGGGGCGGCAATCTGGCCATGCTGGTCAGTTTGCTGGGTACGCCGTATTTCGCTGCCCAGCCCGGCGGCATTCTGTTCCTTGAAGACATCAGCGAGCACCCTTACCGGATTGAACGCATGGTGCTGCAACTGTTCTACGCGGGCGCGCTGGCAGGCCAGCAGGCGCTGCTGCTGGGCGATTTTTCCGGCTACAAGCTCAGTCCTTACGACAACGGCTACGATTTCGAAGCCATGCTGGCCTATCTGCGCTCGGTGCTGCCGCTGCCGGTGCTCACCGGCCTGCCTTTCGGCCACATCGAACGGCGTGCTACCTTGCCCTATGGCGCCATGGCGCACCTGCGCTCGCAGGCACGCACGGTAGAACTGACGCTGAGCGAGTACCCGACCTTGCGTGGCTAATGGTAAAATGCCCGGTTAATTCTATTCACCGCTTTAGAGGTCTTCTTCGTGCTATCCACAGCCAACATTACTATGCAATTCGGCGCCAAGCCGCTGTTCGAAAACATTTCCGTTAAATTCGGCGATGGCAACCGCTACGGTCTGATCGGCGCGAACGGCTGCGGCAAGTCCACCTTCATGAAAATTCTGGGTGGCGATCTGGAACCGTCGTCCGGCAATGTGATGCTGGATGTGAATGAGCGCCTGGGTAAGCTGCGTCAGGACCAGTTTGCCTACGAAGAAATGCGCGTGCTCGATGTGGTCATGATGGGCCACACGGAAATGTGGGCGGCCATGGCCGAACGCGATGCGATCTACGCCAATCCCGAGGCCACCGACGACGACTACATGAAAGCGGCCGAACTGGAAGGCAAAGTGTCGGAATACGACGGTTACACGGCGGAAGCCCGGGCCGGCGAACTGCTGCTGGGGGTAGGCATTGCCATCGATCTGCATCAGGGCCCGATGAGCAATGTATCGCCGGGCTGGAAACTGCGCGTGCTGCTGGCCCAGGCGCTGTTCTCGAATCCCGACATCCTGCTGCTCGACGAGCCGACCAATAACCTCGACATTAACACCATCCGCTGGCTGGAAGATGTGCTGAACGAGCGCAACTCCACCATGATCATCATTTCCCACGATCGTCACTTCCTCAATCAGGTCTGCACCCACGTGGCCGACATGGATTACGGCACCCTGAAGATCTATCCGGGCAACTACGACGACTACATGCTGGCATCGACCCAGGCACGTAACCAGCAGCTGGCCAACAATGCCAAGGCCAAAGAGAAAGTGGCCGAACTGCAGGACTTCGTGCGCCGCTTCTCGGCCAACAAGTCGAAAGCCCGTCAGGCTACTTCGCGCGCCAAGATGATAGACAAGATCAAGGTGGAAGACATCAAGCCGTCGTCGCGTGCCTATCCCTTCGTGCGCTTCGAAGGCGAGAAAAAACTGCACCGTCTGGCCGTGGAAGTGGAAGGCATTGCCAAGAAATACGACCGCCAACTGTTCAATAACTTCAGCATCATGGTCGAAGCAGGCGAGCGTATCGCCATTATCGGTGCCAACGGCGCCGGTAAAACCACCATGCTGCGCTGTATCGGCGGTCAGGACATCGCCGGTCTGCAGGCCGACCATGGTCTGGTGAAGTGGGCCGAGAACGCCAACGTCGGCTATATGCCGCAAGATCCGACGGAAGATTTCGCCACCGATATCAACCTGACCGACTGGATGGGCAAGTGGACCAAGGAAGGCGACGACGATCAGGCCGTGCGCTCGATACTTGGCCGTCTGCTGTTCGGCGGCGACGAGGTGAAAAAGTCGGTCAAAGTCCTGTCCGGTGGTGAAAAGGGCCGCATGATGTACGGTAAGCTGATGCTGGGCCGTCACAATGTGCTGCTGCTGGACGAACCGACCAACCACATGGACATGGAATCGATCGAATCGCTCAACATCGCGCTGGAAAAATACGCCGGCACCCTGATCTTCGTATCGCACGACCGCGAATTCGTGTCCTCGCTGGCGAACCGGATTATCGAAATCAAGGACAATGAAGTGATCGACTTCCGCGGCAATTACGAAGAGTACCTGAGCAGCCAGGGCATCAACTAAGTCCGGCTGCCGGTTTAACGTTACCCCCGTTTCAAGCGAGTAGCATGCATACCATCGAAATCAAGCCCGTCGAGTACGAGCACCCGCAGGACGGCGCCAGCTGCACCGCCCATGCGTGGGCGCGTACGCCGGCTCCGCTCACGGCGGACCAGCGTAGCACCCTGAAACAGCGCATCAAGCAACTGCTGAAGGAAAAGCAGGCCGTGCTGGTGTCGCACTACTATGTGGATGCCGATCTGCAGGATCTGGCGGAAGAGACGGGCGGCTGTGTGTCCGACTCGCTGGAAATGGCCCGCTTTGGCCGCGACCACAGCGCCCAGACGCTGATCGTGGCTGGCGTGCGCTTCATGGGCGAAACGGCGAAAATCCTCAGCCCGGAAAAGCGTATCCTGATGCCGGATCTGGACGCCACCTGTTCGCTCGATCTGGGCTGCCCGGCGGACGAATTCACTGCCTTCTGCGATGCCCATCCGGACCGCGCGGTGGTGGTGTATGCCAACACCAGTGCCGCCGTCAAAGCACGGGCCGACTGGATGGTGACTTCGTCCATCGGCCTCGATATCGTGGCCCACCTGCACGCGCAGGGCAAAAAGATACTGTGGGCGCCGGACAAGCATCTGGGTTCCTACATCCAGCAGAAAACCGGCGCCGACATGCTGCTGTGGCAGGGTTCCTGCCTCGTGCATGACGAATTCAAAGGCGTCGAACTGGAACTGCTGAAGGCGCAATATCCGCAAGCGAAAATACTGGTGCATCCGGAATCGCCGGCCAATGTGGTGGCGCTGGCTGATGTGGTGGGCTCCACCACCCAGATCATCGATGCGGCCGTCAATTCGCCGGCGGACACCTTCATCGTCGCCACCGATAACGGCATACTGCACAAGATGCGTGCTGCCGCGCCGGGCAAGCGCTTCATCGAAGCGCCAACCGCCGGCAATAGCGCTACCTGCAAGAGCTGTGCGCACTGCCCGTGGATGGCGATGAACGGTCTGCAGAATCTGGTTGATCTGCTGGAGAATATGGAGCATAGCAGCGCCAACGAAATTCACGTCGATCCGGCCATAGGCCAGCAAGCGGTGACCTCGATTACCCGCATGCTGGACTTCGCCGCCGCCAAGAAGGCGCGTGTGCAGGCCGGTGCCGATCTGGCCAAGGAAGGCCAGCTGTTTTCAGGAATAGGTCCGGCATGAGTACGCTGATCAACCATTTTGCGCCGTTTGACGAGGCGCTTAAATCTGCCTTTGAAGCCAATCTGCTGTCGGCCTTGCTGGAAGATGTAGGCACGGGCGATCTGACTGGCCTGCTGGTGCCGGAAGGTGGCCGCGCGACCGCCCGCGTGACCGTACGCGAACAGGCGGTGCTGTGCGGCGCGCCGTGGTTCGAAGGGGTGATGAACTGCATGCAGGCCGGCATCGAGATCGAATGGCACTATGCCGAAGGTGATCTGATGCAGGCCGATACGCCGGTCTGCACACTGCATGGCCCCGCGCGTGCTTTGCTGACCGGAGAGCGGGCAGCGCTGAATTTCCTGCAACTGCTGTCCGGCGTCGCCAGCGTGACGCGCAAGTACGTCGAAGTGATCGCCGGTACCCGTGCCGCCATCCTCGATACCCGCAAAACGCTGCCCGGCATGCGTCTGGCGCAGAAGTATGCGGTGCGCGTCGGTGGCGGCCAGAATCAGCGGCTGGCTCTGTACGACGGTATCCTGATCAAGGAAAACCATATCGCGGCGGCTGGCGGCATTACGCCGGCAGTGCATGCGGCGCAGGCGCTGAACAAGGGCGTGTCGATACAGGTGGAAGTGGAGTCTATCGCCGAACTGGAAGAAGCGCTGGCGGCGGGTGCCGTGTCTATTCTGCTCGATAACTTCAGTCTCGATATGATGCGCGATGCGGTACAGCGCAATGCTGGCCGCGCGCTGCTGGAAGCTTCCGGCGGCATCAATTTCGCTACCGTACGGGCGATAGCCGAGACGGGGGTGGACCGGATTTCCATCGGCAGCCTGACCAAAGACGTACGCGCAACCGACTATTCGCTGCGCATCATCGGCTAATTCCCGCTAGATGTCCTTGCCCATTCTGACCAGCCCGACTTTGATCGGGCCGGGCAGGGGAATTTCGAACGCTTCGATTTCGCTGAAACCGCAGGCCCGGTAGAGCGGCACGCCGGGCAGGGTGGCGGCCAGCTCCAGCCGGTGAAAACCGCCTGCCGCTGCCGCATTACTGCAATGTTCGAGCAACTGGCGGCCCAGACCGCGCCGCGCGGCCTGAGGATGGACGAAAAATGCCCGTATGCGTGCCGGCTGGGTGGCCGGATCGAGCAGGGGATCCGCCCCTTGTTTGGTGCGGTCGGCGCCGAACAGCGTGGCGCGCTTGCTCCAGCCGCCACAGGCCAGCAGCTCGCCGGCCTGTTCGATCACAAAATAGGTATGGTCCGCCACCAGCTGGGTATCGACCCCGAACACGTGGCGGGTGATGGCCTGCGCCTGCTCGGGCGTGTAGTAGCCCTCGCTTAGTTCTATGCCTGAGCGGGCAATCAGCGCTTCCATTGCAGGAATGTCGGTTGCAAGGGCAGTACGCAAGGCGATCATGCTCATACCTTATATTGGCGCCGCCTATTTGCGGCGGTGGGGCGTCAGGATGCTGGGCAGCGCCTTGGGCAGGGTTTCCGGATAGTCGCGGCTGAAGTGCAGGCCACGGCTTTCGTGCCGCTGCAAGGCGCTATTGACGATCAGGCCGGCCACATCGACCAGATTGCGCAACTCCAGCAGATCATGGGTAATGCGGAAGTTCTGGTAGTACTCGTCGATTTCTTCCTTGAGCAAGGCAATCCGGTGCTGGGCCCGTTCCAGCCGTTTGGTGGTGCGGACGATACCGACATAATTCCACATGAAACGGCGCAGTTCATCCCAGTTGTGGGCGATGACCACTTCTTCATCGGCATCGGTCACGCGGCTCTCGTCCCAGTCCGGCAGGTAGGGCACTTCGCCTTTTTCCTTGCTGGCGATGTCGGTAGCGCAGGCACGCCCGATGACCACGCATTCGAGCAGCGAGTTACTGGCCAGACGATTGGCACCATGCAGGCCGGTGCAGGCGGTCTCGCCCACGGCGTACAGGCCGGGCAGGTCGGTGCGGCCATACAGATCGGTGACCACGCCGCCGCAGGTGTAGTGCGCGGCCGGCACGATAGGAATCGGCTCCTTGGTGATGTCGATGCCCAGCTCCAGGCAGCGCGCGTAAATCGTCGGGAAATGCTCGATCAGGAAATCGGCCGGTTTGTGGCTGATGTCGAGGTGGACATAGTCCAGACCGCGCTTCTTGATTTCGAAGTCGATGGCACGGGCCACCACATCGCGCGGCGCCAGCTCGGCCCGTTCGTCATGGGCCAGCATGAAGCGCTTGCCGGCCGAAGCGCCAGCCTCCGGCGGCAGCTTGAGCAGCCCGCCTTCGCCCCGTATGGCTTCCGTAATCAGGAAGGATTTGGCATAAGGGTGATACAGACAGGTCGGATGGAACTGGATGAATTCCATGTTCGATACGCGGCAACCGGCACGCCAGGCCATGGCGATACCATCGCCGCTGGCCGTATCGGGGTTGGTGGTGTACAGATAGACTTTGCCGGCGCCGCCCGTTGCCATCACAGTATGTTCGGCGGCAAAGGTCAGTACCTGACCGGACTTTTCATCCTGTACGTACAGGCCTACACACTTGGGCTGGCTGTTTTTCTTGACGGGATTGAGCTTATCCGAGGTGATCAGGTCAATTGCGCAATGGTGCTCGAACAGGGTGATGTTCGGATGGGCGCGCACTTTTTCTTCCAGCGTTACCTGCACGGCATGGCCGGTGGCATCGGCGGCATGGATGATGCGGCGCTGGCTGTGGCCACCTTCGCGGGTCAGGTGGAAGCCCAGCTCGGCCGTATCGTCGCGGGTGAAAGGCACGCCCTGTTCGATCAGCCACTCGATGGCTTCGCGTCCATGCTCGACGATAAAGCGGGTAGCTCCTTCGTCACACAGGCCGCCACCGGCAATCAGGGTGTCATCGATGTGCTGCTTGTGGCTATCGCCAGAATCTAGCACGGCAGCAATGCCGCCCTGTGCCCAGTTACTGGCCCCGTCCTTCAGGGCGCGCTTGGAAATGATCGCGACAGTGCGCGTTTCCGCCAGATGCAAGGCGACTGACAGGCCGGCCAATCCACTGCCGACAATTGCAACATCAAATTTCATGATTCCGCTTGAATACAGTAAAGACCCATGACTATAGACCATTTGTCATGCGGCTGTCATATCTGAGCCCAAACTTGTCCCGATTTCGTTCAACCGCAGAGCCCATTGTGGCCGCTCAAGGTCTGAAAATGCGACGCGCTCATCATCGACAGCATCGTCTGGCCCGTTACAGGGAGGGCATCGTGATCCGCATCTTTCACCATTACGTATCAAAAATTGCCTTTCTGTTACTGCTGCTGGAACTGATGGCATTGCTTCTGGTCGCCGTCCTCAGTTCGCCGTGGTGGCTGGCCGGAAAGTATTTCCTGCCACAACAGGTATATGGAACCGGACTAGGCTATGCTCTGGCGATGGTGGCGAGCATGGGTACGCTAGGGATGTATCAGCCTAGCCAGACCCGCGCTGATATGCGCAGCACCTTGATCCGCATACTGCCTGCGCTGGCTCTGGCGTTCTGCCTGCAGAATCTGCTTGCCACCATATTGCCTGGCCATCATCTCGGTCATGTCAGTGCAGCGGTCTTTCTGCTGGGCGGGCTGGCGGTGCTGGGTACGCGTCTATTGGTTTTCACCTCAGTTCAGTCGCGTTTGCTTGAGCAGCGCTTGATTGTCATCGGACAGGGCACAACAGCACGTGAATGTCTGGCACTGGCCGCTGCCGGTGGTGGCTTCCATCCCTTTAAAGTGCTGGGTTTCGTAGCTGTACAGGGGGAAGATATCTGCGTGCCCCGTTCCATGCTGCTGCCTGCCGAGCCATCACTGCTTGCACTGGCACGCCGCCACAGCGCCGATGAGATCATAGTCTCGGTAGGGGATAGGCGTGGCGGCGGGCTTCCCGTACACCAGCTGCTTGATTGTGCGCTGGGCGGCGTTGCGATCACTGACGCGGCAACTTTCTTCGAACGCGAAGCCTGCCAGATCCGGCTTGATGCACTGCAGCCCAGCTATCTGATCTTTGGTGGCGGCTTCAAGCAGAATCTGCTCAGAGCCGGTGTGAAGCGCGCCGTCGACCTACTGGCCAGCGCTCTGATTGGTCTGCTCGCGGCTCCCATCATGCTGATCGCTGCGCTGGCTATCTGGCTGGAAGATGGCGGCCAGGTGTTTTATCAGCAGGAGCGCATCGGCCGTAACAACCGGCCGTTCCGCGTGCTGAAGTTCCGCAGCATGCGTGCCGACGCCGAGCGCGATGGCCAACCGCGCTGGGCGCTGGAAAACGACCCCCGTATCACCCGGGTGGGCTACTGGCTGCGCCGCCTCAGGATAGACGAACTGCCTCAGATGCTCAACGTACTGCGGGGCGAAATGAGCTTTGTCGGTCCCAGGCCGGAGCGTGCCTACTTCGTTAGCCGCCTGAGCGACCAGACTGCATATTACAACGTGCGGCACAGCATCAAGCCCGGCATTACCGGATTGGCACAGGTGCGCTACCGCTACGGTGCCAGCATGGAAGACGGCTTGTCCATGGTAGCCGAGGCTGCAAAGGTAATCGAGAACACGCAGCGTGACCTGAATATCGCACTCATGAACGAGCTTGCGATCATCTTTGACCGGTTACAGATAGATACGCATGAGGTACTCAAGGCTGCCGCTTCAAAATGGAACTTCCTGCCGTTCCAGCCCGGACTAGTTGGCGGGCACTGCATTGGAGTAGATCCGTATTATCTGATCCATAAAGCGCAGAAGCTGGGCTACCATCCGGACGTCATTCTGGCAGGCCGCAAGATCAACGACAGCATGGCAAAATTTGTCGCAGAACGCACCATCAAGCTGATGGTGCAAGCCAATCTACGCATCAAGGGCGCTACGGTCATCGTGCTGGGTCTGACGTTCAAGGAAAATTGCCCAGACCTGCGCAATTCGAAGGTGGCGGATCTTATTACAGAACTGCAATCGTTCGGGGTGGAAGTTCTCGTGCATGACCCCGTCGCCGATCCGGAAGAGGCGGTTCATGAATACGGCGTGCAATTACAGCGCTGGCAGGAACTCCCCGTAGCGGATGCCATGATCTGCGCAGTGCCGCATAGAACATTGCTGCAACGCCCCATCAGCGAACTATGTAGCCGGCTGCGTAACGACGGCTGTCTGATAGACCTGAAAGGTCAATTCGATATGCCCGCCATGCTGGCTACTGGCCGGCACGTGTGGAGATTGTGATGGCGGCCGACATGATCGAGGACAATCACTATCAACGCGTACGCGAGCAGCTGCAGGCGCGCCCGGAACGCTGGCTGATAACGGGAGCTGCCGGGTTCATCGGATCGAATCTGGTACTGGCTTTACTCCAGCTCGGGCAGTCTGTCACCGGCATCGATAACTTTCTGACCGGCCGGCGGGAAAATCTGACACAGGTAGCGGCACTGGCCGGGGCGGAAAACTGGCGCAATTTCCGCCTGCTGGAAGGGGATATCCGCATACCATCGTTCTGCCTCGCAGCATGCCGCGACGCCGACTATGTGCTGCATCAGGCAGCGCTGGGTAGCGTGACACGCTCGCTGCATGAGCCACAGACCTGTTTCCAGATCAATGTTTCGGGCTTTATCAACATGCTGGAAGCCATCCGGCAGACGCAAGTAAAGAAATTAGTCTACGCCAGTTCCAGCGCCACCTATGGTGACCATGCCGAACTACCCAAGCGGGAAACCGCAAGCGGCAATGCCTTGTCACCGTATGCGCTGAGCAAACAGATCGACGAACAGTACGCCCGCCTTTACCAGCGCTGCTATGGGCTGCGAAGTATAGGTTTGCGCTACTTCAATGTATATGGTCCTCGCCAGGATCCTTCGGGAGCGTATGCCGCTGTAATTCCATGTTTTATCGAAGCGCTGCGACAGGGGCAAGCCCCCATCATTTTTGGCGATGGCGAGACCAGCCGGGACTTCTGTTTTGTCGAGAACGTTGTACAGGCTAATCTGTTGGCGGCCGTATGCGAGCGCGCCGACGCCTGCGATCAGATATATAACATTGCGGTGGGGCAGAGAACCCCTCTGCGCGAATTGCACAGCTTACTGGCAGAATTGCTGGCTTCTCACACAGCTAGGGCCATCCCGCTGCAGGCGCAATTCCGTGACTTTCGCGCCGGCGATGTAAAACACTCCCACGCGGACATCAGCAAGGCGGCACAACTGCTGGGCTACCAGCCCACGCATGACTTGCGGCGCGGCCTACAGCAAACTGTGAACTGGTATCTGTCCAACCGCCAAGCGGCGTGATACGGGAGGCTGGTCTGCTTAATGCGGCAGATAGCTGGCGTTGCTAACTTCTTTCAGAGCACGACCACCAGCGATGGCCGAACTGGAAGAGGGCAGAGCGGAAGTCTGATACAGGCCGGCAAGATTAATCACAGCTTGGGCATCGCCGGCACCGGCTGCGCGCTCGAATAGCTGGCGCGCTTCGTTGCGCTTGGAAGGGATGCTCACATATCGGAGAGCCAATTCGCGCTGTGCTACAGGCGAACCGAGATCGGCCCACTCCTGCAACCGCCGCTCGGCAGCGCGGTGGCCTTGCGTACCCAGTTGCATAGCCGCTGCTTCAATAACTGTCGAAGGCGGAATTGCATCTTCCTTGGCCTGACAGGCAATCAAAGCGCCCACCAGCACCAGCAGAGATGAAATCAGCACACCTGACTTATTGAATAATTCCATAGAGTTTCAACCTGTGATTAACACTGGGATTAGGGGTCATCACGACGCACTGCACCATTATACTTGCGCCAAAGCAAATTGCCTACTGAACAATGCTTGTCCACATACGATATTCTTTTACCGGGAAAGATGCAGCGAGCGTTCAAGACCTCGCCCAGAGGGCGCTGCATCAGTCGAGAAGCATGTTAGCACGAAGCCACCTTCTGTCCGGTTGATACAGTCGTAATGGGAGTAACAATTGTAACGATTCGTTAATGTGCAAAACGCCAGCCTGTAGCAAGGCCTACGCCGCGACGCAGCATACACAAATTAACAAAAATATTGAGCAATAAGCAATGATTAGCCGAGCAAACCGGAAGCATTCTGGCGCAACCAGTGCTCCGCCGCGTGCAATACCAGACGGTATTCCGCTTCCACATTAGCAAACAGCATAGGGACTTGATCCGGGTTCTGGCCTAGCAAAGCCTGCTCGAGAGCAAGCGAGGCCGAGACCAGCCGCTTTGCGCCCAGCGTACCGATGGCGCCGCGCAAGGTATGAAGGATCTTCCCCGCTTCGGCAAAGCGTCCCTCGCGGATGGCCGTACCCGCCAGAAGCAGCGGTTCCATTCCGGGAGCGCAGGCATCGGCCACAATCTTGCCCACCATCGCGCGCGCCTTGTCATCATTGCCCATATATTTGAGCAAGGAATCAACCGAGAAAATACTTACTTCCGACATGCAATACTCCAGGACGAATAGGAACTTATGCTAATAATAGCCCTTGCTCCCTATCCTAGGCGGATTATTGCTGTCCGTCGTGAAACTGCTGAGTCAGGGTCTGGATCGGCGCGCGCTGTGCGGCGGGGAGGGCAACACCGGCCGGTGGCGTAACGCGTACCGGCCGGCTGGCCGTCGTGGCGCTATGCAGTACATGGGCAGTGCTTTCGGGTGCTGCATCCCAGACTGGATACTCCAGCCCCTCGAACACGCGCTTGAGCTGATGCCCCCAGGTATTGCGGATCATCTGGAAATACTGATTGCGTTCGTCTATCGTGACAAAATGGGTCACCGCCAGTTTCCCGCTTTCATACACCAGCAGGTCCAGCGGCAAGCCCACCGAAACATTGGAACGCAGCGTAGAATCCATCGAGATCAGGGCACACTTGGCCGCATCGTCCAGGCTGGTTGTAGGCGCCACCACGCGATCGATAATCGGCTTGCCATACTTGGCTTCACCGATCTGGAAATAGGTATTCTCGTCGTGCGCTTCGATAAAGTTACCTGCCGCATATATCTGGAACAGGCGGCAACGCTCGTCGCCGATCTGGCCGCCGAAGATAATGCTGACATTGAAATCGATGCCGAACTCTGCCAGCGCCTTGGCTTCGCGCGCATGCACCTGCCGCACCGCATCGCCGACCATCCTGGCCGCTTCATGCATGTTCGCGACATTCCAGATGCTACGCCCGTCCTCGCCGTGACTTTCAGAAATGAGCTGGCGTATCGACTGCGAAATCGACAGATTCCCCGCCGTCATCATCACCATCATGCGCTCGCCCGGAATCTCGAACACACTCATTTTGCGGAAAGTACCCACCTGATCCACCCCCGCGTTGGTGCGTGAATCCGAAAGAAAAACCAGCCCGGCGTTCAGGCGCATACCGACACAATACGTCATCGTGACCAACCATCTGTTTAAAGAACCATCATTCTACCGCGTCTACTGCGGCACAATCTCAACCTGCACACGCATCGATTCCGTGCCGCCACCCCGGCGCACGCCGCGGATAGGCGCAGCGCCTTCGTAGTCGCGCCCCACCGCCAGCCGGCAATACGCATCCGTCATCAGCCGTGCGTGCGTCACGTCGATACTCACCCAGCCCGTGTAATCGCCATCTTCCACCCAGCCGTCCACCCACGCATGGCTGGCCGCATGCCCGGTGTTCTCGGGATCGATATAGCCGGAAACGTAGCGTGCCGGTATGCCTGCCGCATGACAGCACGCGATGAACACGTGGGCATGATCCTGACACACCCCCTGGCCCAGCTGCAGTGCCTGCGTTGCCGTACTGCCTACTTCGGTAGCGCCCGTCTGATAGCGCACCCCATGCAGGATGTGTTCGCTCAAGCGCAGCAAGCGGCCCGTCGTGGCTGGCGCCTTGCCCAGACAGCTAGCAGACAGCTGCTGCACCTCCGTTCCCGCTTCGGTGAGACGGGTCGGCACGGTAAACACCAGCGGCGACAACGATTCGTTGGTACTGATACGCCCCTGCGGCGGCAAACTGGTTTCCACCACGCCGCCGGCGATGATCTGCAACTGCGTGTGTGGCGTTGCCAGCGTCATCATATGCGACGGGTTGGCATAGGCGTCGGTATAGGCATGCACTGAGCCCGGCAGGCTCAATTCCCATGCAAGCACGCGTTGCTGGGGGTCGCTGCGCGGCGTCAGGTGCAGTTGCTGGATGGTGTATGCCAGCGGCGAACTATAGCTGTACACAGTCTCATGCCGTATCGTCAGGTGCATATTCAGCCTCCCGCTCAAGCCGCCAGCGGCACGAGGAAGTCGCGGCTGATGCGGTTACCCAGTTCATTGATATCGGCGAGGAAGGCGGTCAGCGTATCGTGCAGACCCTCGGCTAGCAGATCATCGATCTTACCAAACTGCAACTGAGCATGCAGGCGGCCCGCATAGCGCTCCGTATCTGCCGAAACCTCGTTATGCACCGCGCGCAGATTGAGTAGTACTTCATCCATGCAGGCCAGCAGCGAACGCGGCATATCGCTGCGCAGCATCAGCAATTCGGCTATCCTGGCCGGCGTGATCACATCGCGATATACCTTGCGGTAGATTTCGAAGCCCGATACGGACCGTAGCAGCGCGCCCCAGTAGTAGAAGTCGCGCTGCGTCATGGCATCGCCAGCCGGTTCCGCAGCGCCGCCGTGAAACTTCACATCCAGGATGCGCGCAGTATTGTCGGCCCGTTCAAGGAAAGTGCCAAGGCGGATAAAGTGCACAGCCTCGTCACGCAGCATGGTGCCGACGGTGACTCCGCGTGACAGGTGAGAGCGGTATTTCACCCACTCGAAGAATTTGCTGGGGTCGCTTTCCAGCAGTTCGCCTTTCAGATGCTGCTGCATATCCAGCCAGGTCTGGTTCTGGATTTCCCACACTTCGGTGGTGAGCGTACCGCGCACGGCCCGGGCATTTTCGCGCGCTTCCGTCAAACATGCCACGATGGAGGAAGGATTGGCCGGATCACGCACCATGAAATCGATTACGGCACGTCCTTCCAGCGTACGGTACTTCTGATCAAAAGCATGCTGTAGCTCGGAAATGCCCAGCATGGCGCGCCAGCCCTGGGCAGTTTCTGCTTCCGATTGGGGCAGCATCGAGGTCTGCACATTCACATCGAGCATGCGGGCAGTATTTTCGGCGCGCTCCGTGTAGCGGGCCATCCAGAACAAATGATCGGCGGTGCGGCTCAGCATAGTATCTCCTTAACGTTCCAGTACCCAGGTGTCTTTGGTGCCGCCACCCTGCGAAGAATTGACGACGAGCGACCCTTCCTGCAAGGCGACGCGGGTAAGACCACCCGGCACCATGGCGATGGTTTTCCCCGACAGCACGAATGGCCGCAGATCGATGTGGCGCGGCGCGATGCCTTCGTCGACGTAGGTAGGGCAGGCCGACAGCGCCAGCGTGGGCTGGGCAATATAGCCGTCAGGCCGCGCCAGCAGACGCTGGCGGAAATCTTCGATCTGCTGCTTGCTCGAAGCAGGGCCCACCAGCATGCCGTAGCCGCCTGCGCCATGCACTTCCTTGACCACCAGTTCCGGCAGATGGGCCAGCGTATAGGCCAGATCTTCCGGCTTACGGCACTGGTAGGTCGGCACGTTGTTCAGGATAGGCGCTTCGGACAGATAGAACTTGATCATGTCCGGCACATAAGGGTAGATGGACTTATCATCGGCTACACCGGTGCCGATGGCGTTGGCCAGCGTCACCCGGCCCGCCCGGTACACCGACAGCAGACCCGGCACGCCCAGCGAAGAATCCGGCCGGAAGGCGAGGGGATCAAGGAAGTCGTCGTCCAGCCGGCGGTAGATCACATCTACCCGTTTGGGTCCGCGCGTGGTGCGCATAAACACGGTGTTGTCGCTGACAAACAGGTCTTTGCCTTCCACCAGTTCCACGCCCATCTGCTGGGCGAGGAAAGCGTGTTCGAAGTAGGCCGAGTTGTACATGCCCGGCGTCATGACCACCACCGTAGGATCGTTAATGCCCATGGGCGCGACCGAACGCAGATTATCCAGCAGCAAGTCAGGGTAGTGATCCACCGGTGCAATCCGGTTGCGGGCAAACAGTTCGGGGAATAGCCGCATCATCATCTTGCGGTCTTCCAGCATGTACGACACGCCGGAAGGCACGCGCAGATTATCCTCAAGCACATAGAATTCCCCCTGACCGGCACGCACGATGTCCACCCCGGCGATATGGGCGTAGATGTCGGAAGCCACATTAATACCCTGCATTTCAGGGCGATACTGGGCGTTCTGATAGATCTGTTCGGCGGGAATGATGCCGGCGCGGATAATGTTCTGCTCATGATAGATGTCATGAATGAACATATTCAGTGCCTGCACACGCTGCACTAGTCCGGCCTGTAACTGCTGCCATTCGTGGGCGGGGATAATGCGGGGAATGGTATCGAACGGAATCAGGCGCTCGGTGCCCGCATCATCGCCATAAACAGCGAACGTAATGCCGACGCGGCGGAACGTCAGGTCAGCTTCGGCCCGCTTCCGTTCTATGGTTTCACGCGACTGGCGCTGAAGCCAGCCGCAGAATTCACGATAGTGCTCCCTAAGCTCGGCGCTGGCGTCATGCGCGAGACCGTCTGCAGTCATTTCATTGAAGAATTTTGGCATATCGAACATCCCAGATGAGTACGCTTCTCTAGTATCAAGAAGCGTGCCAGTGGGAATGCCCGATTTTGGTGCGACGCCATCACGCCATCACCAAACCGAATACACCAGATGGTGAAGCCTATCCGTAAAAACGAAGTTTGCAGCGCGGCACTGCCTCATCATGGTGCAGTGCCGCCAGCGCCAACGATGCCGTTTTATAGATTGCCGCCGCGGCCGGAGCCAGTTTCGACCTTGCCGCTATAGCCGGGATCGCTCTGCAGGCTGGTACTGCCGCTACCCATGACGCTTCCGCTAGCGGTACGCGCACCGCCAACATTCTGCTGGGTGTGGTAGAAGCTGTGGATCTCCGTGCCGAACTCCGTGCTTGCCATGTCCGGCCAGTGATCCTTGTCGAGGCCTGGTGCATTTTTCAGGTGCTCCTTGGAAACGTCGAGCAGAAAGCGTCGGTTTGCCGTATCCAGTTGCAGGGCTTCCCATGGCACGGCGAACAGCTTGTCGCCCATACCCAGCCAGCCGCCAAAGGACAGCACAGCGTAGGCCACCCGGCCCTGCTGCATGTCGAGCATGATTTCCTTGATATCGCCCAGGTCCTCATCCTGACGGTTGTACACGTCTTCGCCGATCAGGGTATCTGCACCCATCAGCCGCGGGCCGGGGCCGCTGTCGTCTGCATTATCGTTATAAATGCCATAGGTATCGCGGTCGAGATAGCTCATGATAGTCTCCATGTAGTTACAGTGGCCCGTTCAGCAGGTGACGGGATACGACTCATCATGAAGCAAGCCTAGGCGCACAGGTATCAGTGCGCCGCCCACGTGCTTGTAGGATTGGGATGAGTTACCGGAGAACCTAGCATCGCCTTCATGGCTGCGTTGGCCGCGTGATATGGCGGTAGAGCGCAGTCAGGATACGTTCCTCGCTACAGGTCAGTGCAGAATAGCGCCCCGGATGCAGCGCGGGATCGCGTCCCACGCCGCCGATCAGCACTACCATGCCGTTGCCGCGTTCCAGGTCGACCGCAAAGGTGGAGAGCAGGCCATAGGCCTCGCCCAGATGGCCCACGGCGTGGAAAGCGCTGTCCTCCACAAGACGGTCGCGGCCATTCTCGAGCATGCCGAAACGCTGCCCGCCCAGCCCCCAGCTGCCGTATTGCCCTTGCTCGGTATCGCCATTGCGGCCATCAGACAGCCATTGCTGACTGAACATCAGCCGTATGCTGGCCGGCTCGAGTATGGTGCGCCCCTGGTATTGTCCGCGCTGGATCAGCATCAGCATCAGCTGGCCGAGGCCGTGCGCGGAAATGCGCAAGCCGCCCGTGGGGCTGAACAGCGTCGCATTCTGGCCCGGCTGATAGCTGGCAGGAACACTGGCCGCACTGCGCAACGCTACGCCGGGTTCATCCGCCTGTGCTAGCCACGCTCCGGCGCTATCCCACACCTCCGTATCCGTGGTGCGTTTGCGGTACAGCGTCGCCAGATTCGCCAGCTCGGCATCGCTGAAGCGGGCAGGGTAGTAGCCACCGCTAATGCCCATCGGTTGCAGCAGCAGCCGCTGCATGAGCAGATCGAAACGCTCGCCCGTCACCTGTTCCATGATGGTGCCGATGATGCCCCAGTTCAGATTCGCGTAGGTGAAATACTGGCCCGGCGCCGCCATGCTGCTCCACATGGCGGGCGTAGCGCGTGTCACGACGCTACGCAAAGTCGTGCTGCCAGCCCAGTAATAGCCGGCACCGTCGCGCAGGCTGGAAGTATGGCTGAGCAACATGCGCAAAGTAATGGCCAGGTCGGGAAACGCCGGATTGCGCAGGGAATAGCCCAAATAGCGCGAAATATCGCTATCCAGATCAAGTTTGCCCTGTTCGATCAGCTTCATCACGCCCATGGCTGTCACCATCTTGGACACCGAGGCTATGCGGTACAGCGTGTGCGCATCTACCGCCCCAGCGCCCGCCCCCATCTGGCGCGCGCCCGACTGATAACTGAAGTCGAGCTGGCCGGACCGTATGGCTAGCACAGACAGGCTGGACAGTGGCATGGCCGTATCGTGTACCACGGCCTCCAGTTCGTGCTCCAGTGCTCCCGTCCGGGCCTGCGCCAGCGACATCCAGAACACGGCCAACAGGCCACTCAGCACTCGCGCCATCGTCAGTCCTCAAGGGTTCAAAGGCCTTAGCATACTGTGACAGGGCAGCGGCTGCCAAGAAAACCACCGCTGCAGATGGTACACTGCCGCCTTTTGCCGTCCCGCTTCCCGCCATGCCAGCCCGCCCCGATACGCCTAGCCATCCCACCGAATTGCGCCAGTATGCGCTGGCCTGCCTGCTGCTAAATGATCCGGCGGCAAAGGTAGCGGCAGTGCACGCCATGCATGGTGCATGGCTGGCGGGCGACTTGCAGCTGGACGAACAGGCCGAGCTAGCCACGCAAGGCAGCATTCCGGGCCGTCCGGAACGGCCGGAACTGGTGCCTCCGCTGGCGGTGGGACGGCGCTCCATGGCGACCAGCGTCGGGCGTGGCATGCTGATCCATGCACTCAGTCACATCGAATTCAACGCCATCAATCTGGCACTCGATGCGCTCTGGCGCTTTGCGGCCATGCCGGCCGAATACTATGTTGACTGGCTGCGCGTTGCCAATGAAGAGGCCAGTCATTTCCACCTGCTGGCCAGCCATCTGCAGCAACTGGGCTACGCCTACGGCGACTTCCCTGCCCATGACAGCCTATGGGAGATGGTTGATCGCACGCGCGGCGATGTGATGGCGCGCATGGCACTGGTGCCACGCACGCTGGAAGCACGCGGACTCGACGCTATCCCGCCTTTGCGCGCCAAACTTGCGCAGGCGGGTGATCAGGCCGCAGCAGCCATCCTCGACATTATCCTGCGCGACGAAGTGGGGCACGTCGAAATTGGCAACCGCTGGTTTTCCCATCTCTGTCTGCAGCGCGGACTGGAACTGCGGCCAACATACGCCGAACTGGCCCAGCGCCATCGCGCCCCCACACCACGCGGCCCTTTCAATATCGAGGCACGTCTGCGCGCCGGTTTCACGCAGGAAGAGCTACAAGCCCTGACGGCCGGTAACCCGCACCAGACATAGGGCAGTGAAGTAAATGCCGTTTTCCGCACTATCGACCTGTGCTTTACGCAATTGTGACAATTGGTGATAATTTCGGCATACAAAAAAGGTAGAGTTAGTAGATAAGCTATTGTTCTACATCTACTTTATGCCCGTATCCCGCTCGCGTGTTCAACCGGAGCAAGCCGAACTCTCGGCGCACAGCCGCGAATTGCTGGCCGCTCTGGTCGCATCTTCCAGCGACGCCATCATCACCAAGACGCTGGAAGGTACTGTCACAAGCTGGAATCCTGCTGCCGAACACATCTTCGGCTATCGCGCCGACGAGATGATCGGCCAGTCTATCCAGCTGCTGCTGCCACCCGATAGAATCAGCGAAGAACAGTCCATCCTCAGCCAGATCAGGCAGGGCGCGCGGGTCGAGCATTTCGAAACCATGCGCGTCTGTAAAAGCGGCATCCGGATCGCTGTCTCCGTCACCGTCTCGCCCATACTGGATGGGCAGGGCAAAGTGATCGGTGCCTCGAAGATTGCGCGCGACATCACCGAAAAGCATCGCGCCGAAGAGGAATTGCGGGCCTATCGTAATCAGCTCCAGCGCCAGATCAGCGCCACGACGGGCGAACTGTCGGCCATTGTGCAGACCGCCGCCAACGCGATCATCACCACGGATGGGGAAGGGCGCATCGATGTGTTCAATCCGGCTGCAGAAGAGATGTTTGGCTGGAGTTACGCCGAAATACATGGCAACAGCGTTGCCTGCCTGCTGCCGGAGGGGGAAGGACAAGCTCACCAGAAATATTTCCGCATGACGGATGCAGCGCTACGCTATCGCTCCATCGGCATCAAACGCGAAGTCAGGGCACGGCGCCGCAATGGCGAAACCTTTCCTGTCTCTATAGCACTAGGCAACACCAAGCTGGGGCCGGACCAGCCGTATTTCGTCGCGTTTATCACCGACATCACGGCCCAGCGCACCATCGAGGAAGATCTGCGCCGCGCCAAAGAACAGGCGGAAGCTGCGGCGCGCGCCAAAGCCAGTTTTCTAGCCAATATGAGCCACGAAATCCGCACGCCCATGAACGCCATTATCGGCTTTTCCGAACTGGTGCTGGCCGATGGCAGCGTGGCCGGCGCCGCACGCGAGCATGTGCAGACCGTGCACCAGTCGGCACGCGACCTGCTCCTTGTCATCAACGATATTCTCGATTACTCCAAGATCGAAGGCGGCAAGACCGATCTGGAACGGCTGCCATTCAGCCTGACACGGCTGCTGCGCGATGTACTGAAGCTGCTCGATCAGGATGCCCGCCGCAAGCAACTGGCCGTGCATGTGGACCTTGCCCCGAATGTCCCTGCGGTCTGTCTCGGCGACCCCACCCGCATACGCCAGATACTGCTTAATCTGGTGGGCAATGCGATCAAATTCACCCATGCGGGCGGCATCACGTTGCAGCTGAAGGCACTCGATGACGGCCAGATCCACTTCGCCGTGCGCGACACCGGCATAGGCATGACGCCAGAACAGCTGGATAAGGTGTTCGAATCGTTCACCCAGGCCGATGTGAGCACCACGCGGCGCTTTGGCGGCACCGGCCTGGGCACCACCATTTGCCGCCATCTGGTGGAGCTCATGCACGGCAAAATCTGGGCCGACAGCACATACGGGCAGGGTTCAACTTTCCACTTCACCTTGCCATTGCCTGCGATACACAGCACTAGCGCAGAAGTGCTACTGCCCACCGATGAAAACGACCTCAGCGCAAGCGCACCGCGCGCCTTCCGCATCTTGCTGGCCGAAGATGTGGCCGCCAATGCCCGACTGTTGATGCTTCGCCTCGCTCAGATCGGCCATCAGGTAGTCTGGCAGGACAGTGGCCATAGAGCCGTTGACGCCTGTATCCGGGAAGATTTCGACGTAGTACTGATGGACGTCATGATGCCCGATATGGATGGCATGGAAGCCACGCGCGCCATCCGCATGATGCGCGCAACCCAAGCTCCGCACTTGCCCATCATCGCGCTCACCGCCAGCGTGCTGCCCGAAGATCGCCGCCGCTGTCTGGAAGCAGGCATGGATATTGTTCTGGGCAAACCTATCGATCTGGGCGAAATACTGCAGCAGATGGAGCGGCTGGTACCGGTCGGGCGCGGGCATTTCAATGCCACCGTCGCATCCGACACCAGCGTGGAACTACCTGCCACCTTGGCACCGCTAGCGCAGTTCGCCAATCTTCCACGCGCACTGCGGCTATGGGGCGATGCAGAGGTCTATCGGCTGGCTCTGGTAGAGTTCTGTACTGCCCACGGCAAGGATGGTGGGCGCATTGCGGCACAGCTCGAACCGTCGCCCGAGCTGGCCCGGCGCATGGCACACACACTGAAAGGCGTAGCGGCCAATCTGCAATTAGGCGAACTGGCCCAGCTAGCGGCCTATGTCGACCGTGCGGTCAAAAGCGGTGATCTGGCCGAAGCACGCCTGCAGGCGCAGCAGCTACAGCATGAATTCGACCGGCTGCTGGCACTGGTAGCCAGCACGCACAGCGCTCCTGCTAGCAGTGAACCCGCCCTGACGGCACCGTCACAACAGGAGATTCCGCAATTGCTACAGGCTTTGCGTGACGGGCTGGCCACCTATAACCCCGACAACGTATCCGGCTTGCTGCCCCAGCTAGCCTTGCTGCTGGGTTCAGAACAGGTGCAGGCCATCTTCATCGCCGTCCAGCACTTCGATTTCGACCTCGCCTTGTCCCTCGTGGACAGCCTGATACTCCACACGCAGAACCGACACTGATGCAGAAAATCATACTCGCCATTGACGACGAACCGAATAACCTCAACCTGTTGCTGCAGGTGATGCGTGACAAATACCGCCTGGTGTTCGCCAACAATGGCGCCAAGGGGCTGGAACTGGCCAGCCGCATCCAGCCGGATCTGATCCTGCTCGACATTATGATGCCCGGACTAGACGGATACGAGGTCTGCCGCCGCCTCAAGGCCGATGCACGCGTCAGCCATATCCCCGTTATTTTTCTGACCGCCATGACCGCCACCGAAGACGAAGCCCGCGGCTTCGACGCCGGCGCCGTGGACTATGTGCAGAAGCCGATTTCGGTACCCATCCTGCTGCGCCGGGTCGCTACCCATCTTTCGCTGGTGCATCTCAACGACGTCACACGCGCACGGCGCGAGGCCGTGTACATGCTGGGCGAAGCAGGGCATTACAACGATAACGATACGGGTGCCCACATCTGGCGTATGGCCGCCTATGCCTGCACGCTGGCACGCGCACTCGGCTGGTCGCAAGAGCGCATCGACCAGCTCGAACTGGCGGCGCCGCTGCACGACACGGGCAAGATCGGCGTGCCCAGTGCTATCCTGAAAGCGCCACGGGCGCTCACGCCGGACGAATGGGTGCTGATGAAACGGCATACCGAAATTGGCGCCCAGATCCTACAGAGCGGCAACGGGGAAATCTTTGCCATGGCGCGCGACGTGGCCCTGAGCCACCACGAACGCTGGGATGGTGGCGGCTATCCGCACGGACTAGCGGGCGAGGATATACCGGAAGCCGCACGGCTGGTCGCAGTAGCCGATGTATTCGATGCCCTGACCATGCAGCGGCCATATAAAAAGCCTTGGAGCCTGGCGGACACCTGCGACTACATACGGGCAGGAAAGGGACAGCATTTCGATCCGAATATGATCCTAGCTTTCGAACAATCCTTACCCGAACTAATGCGGATACGGGCCGACTGGAGCGCGCAACAGGCGCAGGAAGAAACTGCGCAAAGCCGGCATTGAAGGCGTGTTTCGGCGGAAAAATGGCCTGGCTATGCAAGCAGAACTGTCACGCGACTGATTGATATACATCAAAGATTCTGCGGAATAACTTCACTAGACTCTAATCGTTGCCACAAGAAAAAATCAAAACGCAGGTGCTTTGCGGCGACTTACAGGCACCACGTTTATCTACTATGGAGTCGTTTATGTCTTTCAATCATGTTGTCGCGTGGATCGATCATACCGAAGCACACGTTATCCATTTCAATGCTGAAGCCGCCGACAGCGAAGTCATCAAAACTCACTCGAAGCACCCGCATCTGCACGGTAAATCGGGCTCCACCGGCGTGGGCCGCGCACCGGAAAACAAGCAGTATTTTGATGATGTGGCTAAAGCCCTGAGCGGTAGCACCGAGATTCTGATCGTCGGTCCCGGCCATGAAAAACTGGAACTGATGAAATACATGCTGCGCCAGCATCCGGCTGTTGCCGAGTGCGTCATGAGCGTGGAAAGCGCCGACCATCCTAGCGATGGCCAGCTGCTCAAATATGCCCGCAAGTACTTCGTCAAAGCCGACATGATGCGTTAATCACTGCGGCATATTCGGGGCACTATGCCCGGACAGAAAAAAACGGCACCGCGGTGCCGTTTTTCATATCAGCCAGCCGGACGCTGACGATGGAAGGTAATCGGGCTATACGGAATATTCGACGGCGGCGCCGACTTCAGTATGCCAGGCTTCATGGCACCGACCACATGCATCTCACATGATTTGCAATCGAACCGCAGCGTATAGGTTTCGTCGCCGCTCACCAGTGTCATCGGCTCGGCGCGGACCTGACCCTGCACACCTTGTACGCCCTTGGCCTGTTTAGGGCAAAGATTGAACGAAAAACGCAGGCAGTGCTTGGTGATCATCAGCGGCACTTCGCCGGCTTCTTCATGGGACTCGTACGCCGCAGCGATCAGCTGAACACCGTGTTTGTGATAGAAGGCGCGGGCTTTCTCATTGTAGACATTGGCCAGATAGCTGAGCTGGGTGTCCGGATACACTGCAGGCGGTTCGGCTGCTGCCTTGCGCTGCGGGCGGTCCCACGCAGCCAGTCGCAAGGCTTCATGCGCCTCGATCGCTTCGCGCCGCAAGGCGTTGATCGCTGCAGATGGCACAAACCACGGCTGCGACAGTTGCAGTTCGATGCTCTGCGCTGCAAACATGGTGTTCCCGAGCTTGCCAAGGCTAGCGCGCAGCGATGCGTCGGCCTGTTCCCCATTCTGCGCCGGCTGCAGTTCGAGCTGGGCCGCAGTCGCACTGCACAGGCCATCTTCATCCCGCAACGCCAGCGTCAGTCCGCCGGCCTGCTCGCTTAGCGTCAGATGCAGGCCCACTTTACGTTCAGACGACTTCTTGTTCAGTGCCGCTTCCCACTGGTGGTCACGGTTACGGTTGATCGACAAGCCTACCTTGAGACCGGGCAGGGCGCTGATCGCCTCGTTGGTGTAGACGCGCCACAATTGACCGTCGTCGTTCTCGCCCAGCTTCTTCACCACATTGGCCTGTATGCCCAGGGTCTCGCGCTTGTGCATATAGTTCAGACCATCGCCATTGGCCATCGCCGCATTGCTCAGCATATCGAAATGATCGGTACCCAGCTTGGTTACCGTGCCCAGTTCCACGCCGACGTATTTCGGTGTATCGAAGGCGCCGATATCATCCTGCCTGCCATTGGCGAAATAGTCCGTATGGCCACGGTGGAAATTCTTATCGATATCGGGCGTGAACAGAATCTCGGTATGGCCGCTGGCGGCACGGCTGAACTCGGGACGGCGCTCCAGCAACTCGTCGAGCAGCAAACGGTAGTTGGCTGTGATGTTTTTCACATAGCCCATGTCCTTGTAGCGGCCTTCGATCTTGAAAGAGCGGATGCCGGCATCGACCAGTGCCTCCAGATTGCGGCTCTGATCATTATCCTTCATCGACAGCAGGTGCTTTTCGTAGGCCACCACGCGGCCCTTGCTGTCACTCAGCGTGTAGGGCAGGCGGCAGGCCTGCGAACAGTCGCCGCGATTGGCGCTACGGCCCGTATCGGCATGCGAGATATAGCACTGGCCCGAGAAGGCCACGCACAGTGCGCCGTGGACAAAATATTCAAGCGGGGTATCGACTGCCGCATGGATCTGGCGGATCTGCTCGACCGTCAGCTCGCGTGCCAGCACCAGCTGGGAAAAGCCCACGTCGCCAAGGAATTTCGCCTTTTCCACGGTGCGGATATCGCACTGCGTGCTGGCATGCAGCTGGATAGGCGGCAGGTCCATCTCCAGCAGGCCCATATCCTGCACGATCAGCGCGTCTACACCCGCTTCGTACAGTTGCCAGATCTGTTTGCGTGCAGCTTCCAGTTCGGCGTCATGCAGAATGGTATTGAGCGTGACAAAAATGCGCGAACGGTAGCGGTGAGCAAACTGCACCAGCGCCGAAATTTCCTCGATAGTATTGCTGGCATTATGGCGCGCGCCAAATGCCGGACCACCGATGTAGACCGCATCCGCACCGTGCAGAATGGCTTCGCGGCCTATTTCGGCGGTTTTGGCGGGTGACAAAAGTTCGAGCTGATGGGCCAGTAGAGACATGGCGAGGTTCCTTCCTAGGTAAGGGCGGAATTATAACGAAATCAAGGACTTCCGTCAGCGCTGCAGCGTGGCTGCACTACCGGCGGCCTGCAGGCCTACACTTTTCATGCCTGCCGTCCTATTTCATGCAGCGGCCACACCCAGCAAGATACGTCTGCTGCACAGGCGCACACTATTAAAGAAAAATCATTCTTCAGCCAGATCTGCGCAGGGAGAGACTATGACTACTACGAGTGACAATTCCGTAGGCGCCGGTACTGCGTTAAGCAGCATTTCCGGCCCATCCACCGGCGAACTGCCAGAACATAGCGGAAACGCCAGTCCGCAGGAACAATTGCTTTTGCGGAAAGTCTCGGCTAGCCAGACTCTGGCTGCCCAGCGCCCGGCAAATAGCAACAAACCGGGCGAATATGGCGAGGCGGGCCGGCATCCGCAGACCGGTGAAATGCACATACCTGACGAGGTGCTGGCCACCGCCAGCAGCGCCACCGAGCCGGCGACGTCGACCAAACTGGGCGCCACACCGGCAAACGGGATCAATCGCAACAACGCGCCGCTAGACCGCGTGCGGTCGGATAGCGCCGAACAGCGGCTAAGCAGCAATCAGGGCGTGCCCATAGGCGACAACCAGAATAGCCTGAAAGCGGGCATCCGTGGCCCCACACTGCTGGAAGATTTTTTGCTACGCGAGAAAATCACCCATTTCGACCATGAGCGCATCCCCGAACGCGTAGTGCATGCCCGCGGCTCGGCAGCTCACGGATTTTTCGAAGCGTACGATGACCTGAGCGAATTTACTATCGCCGCTCCGTTCCGCAGTGCAGGCAAGATTACCCCCGTATTTGCCCGCTTTTCCACTGTGGCCGGCGAGCGCGGTTCGGCCGATACCGCGCGCGACGTACGCGGCTTCGCCGTCAAGTTCTACACCGATGATGGCAACTGGGACCTGGTCGGCAACAATATGCCGGTGTTCTTCATTCAGGACGCGATCAAATTTCCCGATCTGGTGCACGCGCTCAAGCCCGAGCCGCATCACGCCATGCCTCAGGCATCGAGCGCACATGACACCTACTGGGATTTCGTTTCCCTGATGCCCGAATCAACCCACATGCTGCTCTGGCAGATGTCGGATCGCGCCATCCCGCGCAGCTACCGCACCATGCAAGGCTTCGGCGTGCACACCTTCCGCCTGATTAACCGTGCGGGTGATGCGATGTTCTGCAAATTTCACTGGAATCCCATGGCCGGCACCCACTCGCTGGTCTGGGATGAAGCGGCAAAGCTGATGGGAGCGGACCCCGACTTTCATCGGCGCGATTTATGGGAAGCCATAGAGCAGGGCGCTTATCCCCAATGGGAGCTGGGCCTGCAACTGTTCACCGAAGCGCAGGCCGAAAGCTGGGGCTTCGACGTGCTCGACGCAACCAAGCTGATACCGGAGGAGATGGTGCCTGTACGCCCGGTCGGCCGCATGACACTGCATAGAAACCCGGACAATTTTTTCGCAGAAACGGAACAGGTGGCCTTCTGCGCAGCGCATATCATTCCCGGCATCGATTTCAGTAACGATCCTTTGCTGCAAGGACGCATACATTCTTACATCGATACGCAGATATCGCGTTTGGGCGGGCCCAATTTCCACGAGATTCCCATTAACAGCCCGGTCAGTCAGGTGCATAACAACCAGCGTGACGGTATGCACCGGCAGGCCATCCATCGGGGACGGGTCAGCTACGAGCCGAACTCGCTGGGCGGTGGCTGTCCATATCAGGCGGGTCATCAGGGCTATGCATCGTTTGCCGAGAACGTCAGTGGCGACAAGTTGCGTAGCAAACCCGAACAGTTTGCAGAACACTATGCGCAGGCCAGACTGTTTTACGATAGCCAGACTGCGGACGAGCAACGCCACATCATCGACGCTTTCCGCTTCGAATTGAGCAAAGTGCAGATACCAGCCGTACGCACTCGCGTGCTGGCCAATCTATCCAATGTAGATCCAGCGCTGGCTGCGGCGATCGCAGATGGACTGGGTATGGCTGTGCCACCGCCATCGCCCGTAGCTGGCTTAACGGAAACACCAGTCTATCCGGCTTCACCGGCTTTGTCGCTGACGGCAAGACCAGGAAGCAGCGGGGTGCTGGCGCGTAAAGTCGCCATACTCATAGGCAATGGCGTGGATAGCGAGGCAGTTGCATTGGCGTATGGCCGACTGCGGGCAGAAGGCGCCAATCCGCGGCTGGTAGCAGTGCGGCTGGGGCGCTACCTGGGCGCCCAAGGGCAGCCGCTGGATGCCGAGATTTCCTTTGAAGCGGGGCCAGCGGTCTATTTCGACGGCGTCATTCTGCCGGATGGCCTGCAGCCGGATATTCGCGACAATTTGGGGAAACTGTTCGAGTTTATGCAAGATCAGTATAGGCACTGCAAGCCGATTTACGCTGCCGGCAGTGCGCGGGCCGTTCTTCAAACGCTCAGTTTTTCCACTGCAAATCAGCTTGCACCAAGAGATATGGTGCTTGCCGAGGCTGATGCGTTCGAAGAGGGGCTTTCCACATTTATTAGCTTACTGGCCAGCCCGCGTATTTACATTCGAGAACAATGAAGGGAAAAGGAGCGTCTAAAGGCAAATGTTTAGACGTATACCAGAACCCGAGTCATAACGCTTTCACTCTGAAACTGTCATTTCCATGGAACGACTGTCGTATGTTTTACCTTGATTCGAAATCAGACGTCCAGAGGAGTATGCCTCATAAATTAGGACCCTTGCGGTAAGAACGCATATTCAAACTAAAGCTTTAGACACAGCAGGGTGATGTCTATCGTAAGCAACACTTCCAGCTTGTAGAGTACCCCTAAATTTAAAAACCACTTTAAAGCTCGTTTGTGCCTGCTAAATTAAGGTGATAGGGGGAAGCAGATATTTACAGAAGTACATTACGTAATGCTGTTTTTCCCATCTACAGAAATAGGGCGCGGTGGCGAGATTATTACGAAATCGCAAACTCCTCGGCACACGAGAGCACACTAAGGAATTAATGAGCTTGAAGGAGGATGTATGCAACGAGTTCGGGCATTTGAATCCGTTGAGGGGGCGACGCCATCTCCACTCGCTATACGAGAGCTTGTTGGGAAGAAGGTGGATCTCTGGTACATGCGATCGCCGAAGAATAATTGCAGATTCGTCTTATCGGGTGAGCCCTTATATTTGCTGGCGATAACACTTGAGGCGAACCAGCAAGTTCGATCCTACTCGCCCTGTGGTACCGATGAGAATCCCGACAATCTAGATACGTTAGTACCACAACTCTGTTCCGAAGACCTCGCCGGAGCGATCACAAAATACTATACGGTCAGACTGCGCGGTTCCAAACCTCGTCGATCTAAGTTTCAAGATGTTGCTGAAAAAGACGGCATAAGAATTATTACTGATGAGTGGCTCTACGACCAGCGCATTCTCATTGATAACTGGATCTTCTTATGTGCAGCGATTAACCGAGTCCGAAATTCACATTTATTTGGCGAAGTAGATGTGCTCGCTGCCGCAGTATCGAGGTCGCGCAGTTGGTCCCTGGGGGAACTTTTAGCACTGCCAGATATCGACAAAGCGAAGATACTCGGTCTAGTCGCATCAATGCTGCAAAGCGGCACGGCATTTTTCAATACTGCTAGCGAGCCACTTACACGTAATAGTGTGATCCGTTTTGGAGAGCAATAATGGCCCGGTCCCGATTTGCTAAGCGAGATTCAATCGTACCTATCGCTGAGTGGCCCGCGGTGGATGTGGAGTGCTTTACAGGTGAAGACAAGGTACTGGTTACCAATCGTATTCAGGCTATTAGAATGTATCTCGCTGGTCAGCCACATGCACAAATCGCTGCAATTAGCGGAATCATTCGATGCGAAGTGCATCGTTTGCTAAAGCGTTGCTGCGAGGTTGCTGAGCCTGTCAGAATTTTTGTGTGAATCCGGGGTCATGAAATAATACCGAAAGGGATTTTCCATGACCGACGTAATGACCACTAAGAAGCCAAAAACCAAGAAGCAGTACCCGTTTCCCGTTGAACTGATCGACCAGTTGCTGGCT
>NZ_WWCM01000069.1 GCF_009857915.1 Duganella qianjiadongensis | reverse complement strand
AGATGCCGCAGCGAACTTGGAAGATGGCAGCAAACCAGTTTGCCATTCTGTTTGGGGAACGCTTCACCAACGCGATTAATTAACTACGAACCGCGACCCCGGCACACAAAATTCCTGACAGGTCCATTTTTGAAAGCGCCTTAACTATTAGGCCTTACGCTGGTTGGCGCGTGTACCCCAATCCTTGAATTCAGTTGGATTTTCCATGAGCGAATGCTTGATGACCAACTGCTCGGATATGATGCGATCACTACGTACCTTCATGTCAGCGGCCTGCTTAGGGCCGAACCCGAGGTCTTTGAAGATATTTCCATTAATGGGAGTTATGTGAGCTGATCGAGTTTCGGTTTTCACTTTTTTGCCCTTTCAAAGATATTTTCTTTCCAGTGCGTCTTTATATCATTAGTACCATAATGGAAAGTTAATTGATCCATTTCCTGATGTGGCAGAGAATTTTCTATGCCCCGCTGGATCCATGCCTTTATACACAACTCGGCTTCAGTCGTAGGCCGAGTTCATTTCTCGTAGCGCTTCAGCGACGAGTCGTATCTTGGTCAGCCCCTTCCAGATCGCTTTCACACCTGGCTCGCCATCTCCTTT
>NZ_WWCM01000068.1 GCF_009857915.1 Duganella qianjiadongensis | reverse complement strand
GTGTACCAGCGCGTCGAAAAACCGCTCCAGATCATGTCCTGGCGCGAGCTGTTAAACGAGAACACCACCAGCACCACGATAGGCAGATACAGGAACAGATAGCCCATGGACAGCCAGCCGCGCCCGAACCAGCGCTGTAAGAAGTTGGCATTCATCAGCGGGCCTCCTGTTCGGCTTTGTATTTGTTAAAGATCGCCATCGGCACTAGGATCAGCAGGATCACCACCACGGTGACGGACGACGCCATCGGCCAGTCGTTATTGGTGAAGAATTCATCCCACAGCACGTGGCCTATCATCAGCGTTTCCGGTCCGCCCAGCAGTTCCGGTATCACGTACTCGCCCACCGCCGGAATGAACACCAGCATGGAACCGGCGATGATGCCGGACTTGGACAGCGGCACGGTAATGCGCCAGAAGGTCTGCATGGGCGTGGCGCCCAGATCGGCCGCCGCTTCGAGGAAGCGGATATCCATCTTCACCAGATTGGCATACAGCGGCAGGATCATGAACGGCAGATAGGCGTACACCATGCCGATGATGAGCGAGAACTGGGTGTTCATCAGGTGCAGCGGTTCGCTGATCACGCCCATGCTCATCAGGATGTGATTGAG
>NZ_WWCM01000067.1 GCF_009857915.1 Duganella qianjiadongensis | reverse complement strand
CGTCACCCAAAAGACGAGAGTAAACGCGAAAAGTCGGCAGTTTACAAGGGCAGATGCGAAAATTGGCCAGCTAAGCCGGTTTCAGCTCGGGCGAGGCTCCGGCTGGACTTGTGTATAAGGGCATGGATCCAGCGGGGCATAGAAAATTCTCTGCCACCTCAGGAAATGGATCAATTAACTTTCCATTATGGTACTAATGGTATTATTCTTGCCAATTAAAGTCGTAAATTGCCAATTAAAGTCGTAAATTGCGCAATAAAGTCGTAAATGTGGATTTGGTTGCGTGGTAGTGGCTTCTAGCAAACTTTGTACGGAGTCGGGCCGTTGATAGTTTTTCTGCGCAACGCGCCGGTTGACGAGCTAGGATGGTCTGAGTAGGCCAGTCGTTTTGGCGCTTGGCCCGCATGGCGATGCGGGCCAACGGTGACGCTCCCTCTATTCTTCGAGGACGTGGGAGTGGCCTAGTGCGTATTCCGGTCAAACTAACTAGGTATTTGCGTGCAATGCCAGCTAGTGATGCCGACCCGGTTTAAGCCATGCCTTTATACACAACTCGGCTTCAGTCGTAGGCCGAGTTCATTTCTCGTAGCGCTTCAGCGACGAGTCGTATCTTGGTCAGCCCCTTCCAGATCGCTTTCACACCTGGCTCGCCATCT
>NZ_WWCM01000066.1 GCF_009857915.1 Duganella qianjiadongensis | reverse complement strand
ACTCTAGAAAGGAGGTGATCCAGCCGCACCTTCCGATACGGCTACCTTGTTACGACTTCACCCCAGTCACGAATCCTACCGTGGTAAGCGCCCTCCTTGCGGTTAAGCTACCTACTTCTGGTAAAACCCGCTCCCATGGTGTGACGGGCGGTGTGTACAAGACCCGGGAACGTATTCACCGCGACATGCTGATCCGCGATTACTAGCGATTCCAACTTCATGCAGTCGAGTTGCAGACTACAATCCGGACTACGATACACTTTCTGGGATTAGCTCCCCCTCGCGGGTTGGCGGCCCTCTGTATGTACCATTGTATGACGTGTGAAGCCCTACCCATAAGGGCCATGAGGACTTGACGTCATCCCCACCTTCCTCCGGTTTGTCACCGGCAGTCTCATTAGAGTGCTCTTGCGTAGCAACTAATGACAAGGGTTGCGCTCGTTGCGGGACTTAACCCAACATCTCACGACACGAGCTGACGACAGCCATGCAGCACCTGTGTGCAGGTTCTCTTTCGAGCACTCCCAAATCTCTCCGGGATTCCTGCCATGTCAAGGGTAGGTAAGGTTTTTCGCGTTGCATCGAATTAATCCACATCATCCACCGCTTGTGCGGGTCCCCGTCAATTCCTTTGAGTTTTAATCTTGCGACCGTACTCCCCAGG
>NZ_WWCM01000065.1 GCF_009857915.1 Duganella qianjiadongensis | reverse complement strand
AGCTAACGTTATAGGGACAAGTGAATAAGTGCACATGGCGGATGCCTTGGCGATTACAGGCGATGAAGGACGTAGTAGCTTGCGATAAGCTGCGGGGAGTTAGCAAACAAACTTTGATCCGCAGATTTCCGAATGGGGAAACCCACCCTTTTAGGGTATCACTCACTGAATACATAGGTGTGTGAGGCGAACGCGGCGAACTGAAACATCTAAGTAGCTGCAGGAAAAGAAATCAACCGAGATTCCCAAAGTAGTGGCGAGCGAAATGGGAAGAGCCTGTACGTGATAGTCGTTTTGATAGTGGAATCCTCTGGAAATAGGAACCATAGCGGGTGATAGTCCCGTACACGAAATCAAAGCGGTGGTACTAAGCGTACGACAAGTAGGGCGGGACACGAGAAATCCTGTCTGAATATGGGGGGACCATCCTCCAAGGCTAAATACTCGTAATCGACCGATAGTGAACCAGTACCGTGAGGGAAAGGCGAAAAGAACCCCGGGAGGGGAGTGAAATAGATCCTGAAACCGTGTGCATACAAACAGTAGGAGCAGACTTGTTCTGTGACTGCGTACCTTTTGTATAATGGGTCAGCGACTTACATTCAGTGGCAAGGTTAACCAGATAGGGAAGCCGTAGAGAAATCGAGTCCGAACAGGGCGATAGTCGCTGGGTGTAGACCCGAAACCA
>NZ_WWCM01000064.1 GCF_009857915.1 Duganella qianjiadongensis | reverse complement strand
CATTATCGCTACTCATGTCAGCATTCGCACTTCTGATACCTCCAGCATCCTTTACAAGACACCTTCGCAGGCTTACAGAACGCTCTCCTACCATATCCTTACGGATATCCGCAGCTTCGGTGACTGGCTTAGCCCCGTTACATCTTCCGCGCAGGACGACTCGATCAGTGAGCTATTACGCTTTCTTTAAATGATGGCTGCTTCTAAGCCAACATCCTGACTGTTTTAGCCTTCCCACTTCGTTTTCCACTTAGCCAATCTTTGGGACCTTAGCTGGCGGTCTGGGTTGTTTCCCTCTTGACGCCGGACGTTAGCACCCGACGTCTGTCTCCCAAGCTCGCACTCATCGGTATTCGGAGTTTGCAATGGTTTGGTAAGTCGCGATGACCCCCTAGCCATAACAGTGCTCTACCCCCGATGGTGATACTTGAGGCACTACCTAAATAGTTTTCGGAGAGAACCAGCTATTTCCAAGTTTGTTTAGCCTTTCACCCCTACCCACAGCTCATCCCCTAATTTTTCAACATTAGTGGGTTCGGACCTCCAGTGCGTGTTACCGCACCTTCATCCTGGCCATGAGTAGATCACTTGGTTTCGGGTCTACACCCAGCGACTATCGCCCTGTTCGGACTCGATTTCTCTACGGCTTCCCTATCTGGTTAACCTTGCCACTGAATGTAAGTCGCTGACCCATTATACAAAAGGTACGCAGTCAC
>NZ_WWCM01000063.1 GCF_009857915.1 Duganella qianjiadongensis | reverse complement strand
GCAGATGGCTACGCTCAAGGAAATTGAAGCGAAGCTCGAAGCGACCGGAGAAACGCAGATATCACTCACCGACACTGACGCGCGCTCAATGAAGACGCGCGGCGCAGGGATCGTTGGCTACAACGTGCAAACTGCAGTCGACGCCAAACACCATCTGATCGTCGAGCACGAAGTAACTAATGTCGGTAGCGACCGCGATCAACTATCCAGCATGGCCAAGAAGGCCCGCGCTGCAATTGGCAGCACTACGCTGACCGCCATCGCTGACCGTGGCTACTTCAAAGGTGAGGAAATCCTGGCATGCCGCGAAGCTGGCATTACCCCCTTGGTGCCAGCAACGACGACGTCAAGCGCCAAGGCAGAAGGCCGATTCGATAAGGCTGATTTCATCTACGACCAGCAGAAGAACGAGTATCGCTGCCCGGGAGGGCAATCGCTGATCTGGCGCTTCGCAACCATTGAAAAGGGTATGACGAACCACCGCTACTGGAGTTCAAACTGCAAAGGCTGCCCGCTCAAAGAAAAATGTACACCAAGTCCGCAGCGCAGAGTGACACGCTGGGAACACCAAGACGTGCTCGATGAGATGCAGACGCACCTTGAACGGCAGCCCGACGCCATGAGAATCCGCCGCTCATCAGTCGAACATCCATACGGCACGATCAAGTCCTGGATGGGCTGGACCCACTTCCTTACGAAAGGGCTGGAGCGCGTCCAGGCCGAGATGGGCCTGCATGTGCTTGCCTATAATTTCAAACGCTTGATGAGCTTGCTTGGCTTT
>NZ_WWCM01000062.1 GCF_009857915.1 Duganella qianjiadongensis | reverse complement strand
CCCACCGCGCGGCGCGCGAACAAGTCCAGTACCACGGCCAAGTAATACCACCGGCCTTGCGCCCAGACATATGTAATGTCCCCACACCAGACTTGATTTGGCGCCGCCACTTTAAATTCACGATTGAGATGGTTCGGAATATCGACCCGCTCTACCGTGGCCTGCTTATAGGCATGGCTACCAGGCTGTTTGCAGACCAGCCCCAACTCTTCCATCAAACGGCTGACTTTGAAACGGCCAATTACCGTGCCTTCCTCGCGCATCATGCCCATGATGCTGCGGCTTCCCGCCGAACTACGACTCTCAACGAACAGTTCGTGTACGCGACTACGCAATGCCATACGCTCAACATCAATTTGGCGGGCGCGCTCCCGATATGCATACAGGCATGATCGCGCCACGTCGAAAACCGCGCAGATCAACTCGATTGATTCGTCACCGCAGATCTGATCGATTACCTTGTACGTTCGATCCCTTCCGACATCAAGAGCGCGGTAGCCTTTTTTAAAATGGACTTCTCCCGCTCCAGACGTTCAATGCGCGCTTCGAGCTCCTGTATTCGTTGCTGATCAGGCGTCATTGCCTTGCTCTGCGGCGTGACGCCTCGCCGCTCCGCCTGAAGCTGCAGCACCCAGCGGCGCAGCACTGATTCGCCAATGCCGACCGATCGGCATGCTTCCATGTGGCTATATCCTTGATCCAGCACCAGGCATGCAGCCTGCTGTTTGAACTCCGGGGAAAACGTACGTCTCTGCTTGCTCATCAAACACCTCTCCATGGCGAGTATTCTCGCCTAAATCAGTGTCCGGATACATTAAACCACTACA
>NZ_WWCM01000061.1 GCF_009857915.1 Duganella qianjiadongensis | reverse complement strand
CGGCGGCGTTCCTGGCTCACGGTCACTACTTCGATTGTTTGCTTGTTCCTAGTCATATGCACAGTCCTATTCCTATCCGTAAGAATAACGCATAGGCTGTGTCCGGTGATTCAAGGGGCTATCTCAGGTTTTCATTCAATAACTAATTTCCAATTCCCGGAAAGGCATTCCAGATTTGCTGTACTTCATGTGCAATCTGGATTCCGGCGTCAATTCCCTTTTGGACTTTCTGGGCATTCTCTGCAACTTTAACAACCTTATTGATCATATCCGCAGCTTTAGAAAAAATTCCCGTTGCTTCAGGATCTGATTGGCTCAAGTCCTCTTTCACATGCGCAGTCCTTACCGACATAGCGCCAAGAGTCTCATTTAGCGCTGCGTTTACCGGTTCGATTCCCCGAACGCGATAGGTTCTCAAAGACTTTCTGACGGAATTGAGATGGCGCAGCATCAGATCTTTTGTAAAACGTCGAAGCGATGATGCCTCTAGCTGGGCAATCAATTCATCGAGTTCGGTAATAAGCTTCGCCAGTTCTGCTGGGTCAACTTCCTGTTCATCACCGCCTAAAACCCAGTCGGCCCAACGAAGCATATTCAGATGCTCTTTGCCGATTCTATCCACCAGATGATTCCAGCCAACTGAGAATTGTGAGGGCGATACAATGCCGCGCAACTCATCTGTCCCCCATCGGAACAACTCATCAGGAACACCTTGATCTAAGACATGCCCTTATACACAAGTCCAGCCGGAGCCTCGCCCGAGCTGAAACCGGCTTAGCTGGCCAATTTTCGCATCTGCCCTTGTAAACTGCCGACTTTTCGCGTTTACTCTCGTCTTTTGGGTGACGCG
>NZ_WWCM01000060.1 GCF_009857915.1 Duganella qianjiadongensis | reverse complement strand
GCACCAGGCATGCAGCCTGCTGTTTGAACTCCGGGGAAAACGTACGTCTCTGCTTGCTCATCAAACACCTCTCCATGGCGAGTATTCTCGCCTAAATCAGTGTCCGGATACATTAAACCACTACAGTCTTACATTATAAATGTCCTTAAAAGGAATGCTGAAATACCTTAGAATTTCAGTGTTTGATTTATCCAACTGGGCTGCAATCAAAAAATCTACTTTCATTTTGCTTGGCGAATTTACCCACAAGCGGTCGTAACTGTACTTAGCGGAAAAAATCATGGATTTTGTATGTAGGTGTAGCCATTAGGCGCTCCCAGTATCAAGTCAAGCATTTCATGCCCAAGTTGTCTCGCGGCCGTTTCCGCAAAGTTAAAATGAGACATGATACCGGTGTGATCCGTTACGATTTGATCGCTATCGATCTCAATACTGACGTACCCTACGAACCCAGCATTAGGGGGCCGACTCGGCTGAACTAAAGTTTTGACAGTGTAGCCTCGATAATTCGTTGTCCTAGACAGCCCCATAGTTCCTCCGTGTATCACAGCTAGTATAACGTTAGCTACAGTTCAACCTTAGAACAGCCTATCAGTTGCTGTGGCGTCTCAGTTACAGATCACTAATTTCTCACTGCTCTCGGGCTGGTCATGCATGTTGGCGCTGCAGTATTTACATCCCCCACTGCATGCACAACCCGTTAAGGTAAGGGGTATTATGGAGGTCTCAACCAGTCCACGTAGACGCGCTGTGAACCGTTCCGGGATTTTGAGAGGCCCCGTGGTGTGAGTCAGACCGGGATGGCTTGACCGGAAAGTTGACGATAGTAATTCATTTCAGCTTCAGCAGGCGGGATATGGCCAATCGATTCCAGCAAA
>NZ_WWCM01000005.1 GCF_009857915.1 Duganella qianjiadongensis | reverse complement strand
TTTGCTGGAATCGATTGGCCATATCCCGCCTGCTGAAGCTGAAATGAATTACTATCGTCAACTTTCCGGTCAAGCCATCCCGGTCTGACTCACACCACGGGGCCTCTCAAAATCCCGGAACGGTTCAAGACTGCTGAGGAATTAGAAAAAACTGCTCGACAATTGCCTGATGATGCATCGGTGCTCGTTCGGCTTTACAAGCTGCCGAAAGACAACGAGGATATTTTCTTGCAGATCACCCATGCGACAAATAGTCAAAATCCTGTTGACCTCAAAGATTTGAAATCTAACGATGATAAGCAGAAACAGTTGGAGCAGAGTATCCAGGACCTTGGTTACACATATCGCCGAAAGCGTAGTGACGGACCCGGCAAGCCTGGCGAAATAACCCCGGGTGCAGCTGCTGAAGCGCTGCTTTCTGTATGGAGACACGCCCCCCATCAGGCTAAATTCTTTGCTCGTGAACACTTTGGCAAACTATATAGGGCAATCTTCAACCCGTCACTTAACGGCGCCCAAGTGGTGACTGCCGTACTTATTTATCGAATTGCCGAAAACCATCGCCGTAGGCCAGCAGATGAAGATCCAGTCGTTGTCCGCTATGCATCGTGTTTTATTGCTATGCGAATGGCGTCAACGATCCGCAGTAAGTGCGACGCCAGCAGCACCATCTCCTGTGCCTCTGTCAGGTCAACGATCGTGACGGTACGATGCGAGTGCGGGTTCTTGTACGATCCGATGGCGCCGGCGAACAAGCTGGCCAGCGCCTCCTTCTCAGCGGCAGGCGCGTCAGGGTTCTGGTCGGTCAAAGGACCGTTGGCGGGGTTGAACGCATTGAACATGAGGCGGGTACCAATGTCTTCCGGTCGGAAGCCTCCAGCCTCCCTGACTGCTTCTTCAACAGCCCGGAATGCCAGAAAGACGGCAGTGGCATAGTCGCCGCGCGCGAGGTTGAGCCATACCTGGTCAGCGATCAAGGGATGCAGCAACGCCTTGGGGAAAGCTGCGGCCTGCCGGTACTGGTCGAATGCCTGCCGCTGCAACGCTTCACGCCCTCGGCGCGTAATCATCAAATGGCCGTTGTTCCCGTTGATGCCGGGCGCCGGCATGACGAGGATGTTCACCGTCAGCCACGCCAAGGCCTCCCCAAGTGCAACTGCGGCTTGCGCAGTCCGTTCTTGGGGATACCGAGGCCCATTAGGCTGGGCTTCGAACGAGGCTGGGTGGAACAGGCCATTCTGATCGTTGATACTTCCCAGGCGCAGCACCGTATAGCCCAACTCCTCCGGCGCCAAGGCCAGCAAAACCTGGATATCGGGGATTTCCTCCGCTAACGAGCGCATCAACACCTCCGTGTGGCTGATTTTCATGGACAGGCGAAAACCGCCTGTACCCGCACATAAATCCGGCCGATCCTACCCAAGAACGATTATTGCGACTCAAAATTCATTAGAAATCGGCCTTTTTACACAAAAACGATTATTTAATTGCAAATTCGAAATCAGTTTACCTCGTCACCTTGGCGCACTGGCTTACCAAATCTGGCGTAGAGCGCGGGCAGCACCAGCAGCGTGAGCAGCGTGGTCGAGATGAGACCACCGATCACGACCGTCGCCAGCGGGCGCTGTACCTCGGCGCCGGCGCCGTTGGCCAACGCCATCGGCACGAAACCGAGCGAAGCCACCAGCGCCGTCATCAGCACTGGCCGCAGTCGGCGCAGCGCCCCCAAGCGCACCGCATCCTTCCACGGCTGCGTCTTCGCCAATTCGTCGATCGCGCCAACCATCACGAGTCCGTTTAGGACGGCCACGCCAGAGAGCGCGATGAAACCGACTGCGGCAGAAATCGAAAACGGCAGACCGCGCAGCCAAAGCGCCAGCACGCCGCCGATCAAGGCCAGCGGCACGCCAGTGAAGACCACCGCCGCCGCGCGCCAGAAGCCCACTGCGGAATACAGGACGCCAACGATCAGCAAGAAGCAGGCTGGCACCACCACGGCCAACCGCAAGCGGGCGCGCTTCAGGTTTTCGAACTGGCCGCCCCAAGTCAGCCAGACGCCCGGAGGACGAGGTACCTTGGCATCGATCGCTGCCTGTGCATCCTTGACCACGCTGGCGATATCACGGCCGCGTACGTTCGCCTGCACGACCACGCGCCGCTTACCGTTCTCGCGGCTGATCTGGCCTACTCCTTTGGCCAATTCCAGCCGCGCAACCGTCCCAAGCGGCACAAACTTGCCGGCAGGTGTCAGTACGGGCAGCTGGCGTAGCGCCTCGATATCGTTGCGCGCGCTGTCAGCAAGGCGCACCACCACGTCGAACCGGCGGTCGCCCTCGTAGATCTGGCCCGCCTCGCGGCCCGCCACAGCCGCAGCCAGTGTATCGAATACGTCCTTGGCGGTAAGCCCGACACGTGCCATCGCATCGCGATCGAGCTGGGCGTCAAGCTGTGGCATGCCTTGCACTTGCTCCACGCGCACGCCCGTCGCGCCCTCAATTCCGCGCAGCTGGTCGGCGATCTTGTCGGCAGTTTTGAGCATGGACGCAAAATCATCGCCGTAGACCTTGATGGCGATATCGCCGCGCACGCCGGCCAGCAACTCGTTGAAGCGCATCTGGATTGGCTGGGTCAACTCGTAATTCTGCCCCGGAATATCCGCCAGAACGCGTTCGATCTTTTCGATCAACTCACTCTTGCTCAGCGATGGGTCTGGCCACTGGGAGCGATCCTTGATGGTCACAAAGGTGTCGGCTTGGTTCGGCGGCATCGGGTCAGACGCCAGTTCTGCCGTACCGGTGCGCGAAAATGCCAGTTCTACTTCCGGCACCTTGCTCACCGCCTTTTCTACTTCAAACTGCATTGCCTGGCTTTGATCCAGAGATGTGCCCGGAATACGAACTATCTCCAGCAGGACGTCATGCTCATCTAGTGTCGGCAGAAATTCCTGCCCCAGCGTGTGAAACAAAGCGATCGCGCCGACAAAAGCGGCCGTGGCCAGACCACCGGTCAACATGGGGCGCGGCAGCACTCGGTCCAGCCAGGGGGCATACAGTTTGCCGATTGCTGATACCAGCTTGTTGTCGGCGTGCTTGATCGGGCGGGAGAGCCACAGCGCGATCGCGGCGGGCACGACGGTGAGAGACAGCAGGAACGCGAACAGCAATGCCAGGATCACCGTGATCGCCATCGGTGTGAACATGCGGCCCTCAACGCCCTGGAAGGTCAACAGCGGCACATACACCAGAATGATGATGGCCTGTCCGTAGACGCTCGGTCGGATCATTTCGCGCGCCGCAGCCCCGACCACCTCCAAGCGCTGCGCACGGGTCAGTATTGCGCCGTTGGCGTGCTGCTGCTCGGCCAGACGGCGCAGCACGTTTTCCACAACAATGACCGCGCCATCGACGATCAGGCCGAAGTCGAGGGCTCCCAAGCTCATCAGGTTGGCGGACAGGCCCATCTGCAGCATGCCGGCCGATGTGAGCAGCATCGTCACTGGGATGACGGCGGCGGCAATTAGCGCCGCGCGCAGGTTGCCCAGCAGCGCGAACAGCACCGCGATGACCAGTAAGGCGCCCTCGGTGAGGTTCTTGGCGACGGTGTTGATCGTTGAATCGACCAGGCGCGTCCGATTGAGCACCGGCTTGATGACGATGCCGGGCGGCAGCGAGCGGGCAATTTCCTTCAAGCGGGCATCGACGGCCGCTGCGACCGTGCGGCTGTTTTCTCCAATGCGCATCACGGCGGTACCAAGGACCACCTCGACACCGCCTTCCGAAGCCGAACCGAAGCGGATCTCCTGGCCGACACCAACTTGCGCCACCTGGGATAACAGCACGGGCATGCCGCCGCGCGTGGCGATGACGCTCTTGGCCAACTCAGCGCTGTTGGTCAGGCGAGCGTCGGCCTGGATGGTAAGTGCCTCACCGTTTTGCACCAGCACACCGGCGCCGACGCTGGTGTTGTTACGCTCCAGTGCTTCGGCCAGTTCGGACAATCCGATGCCAAGTGCCGCCAAGCGCTGCGGATCTGGCGTCACAACGTATTGCTTGACGTAGCCGCCGATCACGTCCACGCCTGCCAGGCCGGGCGTATTTTTGAGTTGCGGCGCTACGATCCAGTCCTGCACCGTGCGCAGGTAGGTCGCCTTGTCTTTTTCGGTGCGCAGCAGTTCACCTGCAGGCGTGGTGTAGCTGCCGTCCGGCGCCATGCCGACACCGCTGGCGCCGGTATGCGTATTGGAGAACTCCACGGTCCACATGTAGACGTCGCCCAGGCCAGTGGCGATTGGTCCCATTGTGGCCGTCGCCCCCGTGGGGAGTGTGCGTTCCACCGAACGCAGGCGCTCAGCGATCTGCTGGCGCGCAAAATACACGTCCGTGCCGTCCTTGAACACGGTCGTAACCTGGGCAAAGCCGTGGCGCGTCAGCGAGCGCGTCGATTCCAGTCCCGGTATGCCGGCAAAAGCCGTCTCTATCGGGTAAGTTACCTGTCGTTCCACGTCGGCCGGGGCCAGCGCCGGCACCACCACGTTGATCTGGACCTGCGTGTTGGTTATGTCAGGTACTGCATCAATCGGCAGGCGCACCAACGCGAAAGCGCCAACCACGGCAGCAAAGAGCGCGGCAAACAAAATCTGCCAAGGGTGGCGTACCGACACGTTGACGATCCGCGCGATCATGCCCACACCTCCGGCGACCACGCGAAATGCGGCTGTTTAGTCATTGTCGCCTCCCGCTTCACCCTTGCCGTGCTCGGCCTTGAGAACGAAGGTGTTGCTGGTGGCGATGCGCTCAGAGCCGCCCAGCCCTGACAGCACGGTGACAAACCCGGCCGCAGGCTTTCCGAGCACGATGTGCTTGATTGCAAAGCCGCCTTTCTGGCGCACGAACACGCTGGGTTTGTCCTCGATGGTCTGGACGGCGGCGCGCGGCACAGCGATCTGCTCCCCGGGAGACTCGGGTTTGAGCACCACCGAGGCGGATACCGTCTCGCCGATGCGCCAGAGCGCATTCTTGTTCGGCAGCGAAGCGATGGCCCGGATCTGGCGCGTGGCCGGGTCAAGAACACGTGACAGGAAGGCCACATGGCCGGTTCCCGACCGGCCATCAGCCGATACTTCGATTGGCGTACCGGGCGCTACGCGCGAGGCATCGCTTGGCGCGAGCGACAGTTCAACGGAAAGAAGGTCTGGGTTGGCCAGCTCGAACAGTTTGGCATTGGCCTCGACCACGTCACCGAGCGCAACCTGGCGGGCCGTGACGACGCCGGCGATGGGTGCGCGCAGTGTCAGCTGGGCGCTATGTTCGGCGCCGCCACTGGTGGCAAGCTGCTGCTGCGCCAGCCGCAGCCGGGTGCGGGCATCGTCCAGCGCCGATTGCGCCAGTTCATACTCCTGGCGCGACGACACTTTTTCTGCGTACAGGCGGTCTTCACGTTTAAACGCGGCGTCGGCCAAATCTAACTGCCGACGCGCCAAGGCCACATCGGCGCTGAACTGGGCTACCTCACGGCTTTCGATAACCGCCAGAATATCGCCTCGCGCCACGTTTTCACCCAGATTCTTGCGCACTGAAATTACCCGGCCGCTGACCGAACTGCTGACAACAGCGGCATGCTGCGGGTCGGCGATGATGACGGCGGGCGCTTCGACAGCGCCGGCGAATCCCGTGCGCACTGCCGCCACCTCGATGTGGGCGGCCAGGATCTGCCTGTCCGACAGTTTTACAAAATCGGCGTCCTTGCCATCCTTTTCTTCGCCGCCTTTGCGCTCAGTGGGCTTGTCGTCGTCATCCTTGTCTTTGTCGGCGTGTTTTTGCGCTGCTGCTGGCGCGGCCGACGCTGCGGCGGAAGCTTGGGGCTTGCCTTCTTCGGGCTTGGGAGAGCGCGAGCACGCTGCCAGGATCAGCAACATGCCGCAAACGCTCAAACGACATGGCATTTGCATGATTTAATCCTTGTAGATGGGTTGTATGCTGCCTTGCAGCCGGGCCAGACGGACTTGGGCAAGGTGGTAGTCGGTCAGCGCTTCAAGCGCCGCTTCACGCGTTTCGGCAAGGGAGCGCTCCGCCTCGATCATTTCAAGCTGAGGAAATTTGCCTTCGGCGTAACCCAACCGGGCGATCCTGGCCGCCTCCTGCGCTGCAATGAGGGCCGGGCCGGCCGCCGTCTGCGCCACCGCACGGGCATCGGCAACGTCGGCGACGGCGTGCGCCAGCGCCTGCTGGGCCTCGATGGCCGCCGATTCGCCGTCCGCGTTCGCCTGGTCCGCCTGCGCCTTAGCGCGCACCAGTGCGCCGCTACCGCTGTTAAACAGCGGTAGCGGTATCGACAGGCTAAGAACCGCCGCTTTGTCGGGAGAATCGCCATAGCGGCGCGTGCCGGCCGTGATCGTCACATCGGGCATCCGGTCTCTCCGGGCCGCATCGACGCGCGCGTTGGCGATAGCCAGTTGGGCCTGCGCCGCGACGACGGAAAGTGACGGTTGCCCGAACGGTGCGGATTCAACCGGTGCGACCGTATCGAACCAGGACGCCGAAATAGCGAGCGCTGCGTCGCCGGTCAGTTGAGTGAGGTCGGCATGGGCGAGCGCCAGTGCGCGCACTGCTTTACCGAACCGTGTATCGGCGCCAAGCTTGAGCACCTGCGCGCGCTGCTCCTCGATCGGGGACGCTTTGCCGGTGCGGACACGTTCCTGGGCCGCGTGGGCGGCACGCTCGGCCCACTCCAGGGCGCTACGGGCAATGTCCTGCCGTCGCTGGGCGGCAGCCAGCCGCACAAACGCTTCGGTCACGCGCTGCGTCAGGTCGGCCCGCGCAGCGGTCAGTCCGATGCCGGCCGCCGCGCGCTCCGCCTGTGCGACATTGATGCGCGCCTGGCGCTTGCCGCCCAGTTCCAGTGGCACGGCCAAGGACACAGTGCGATCGGCGCCGCCAAAGCCGCTGTAGCGGCCTGTGCCGAGCACATTTTCTGCTTCGATGGACAACGTGGGATTCGGGCGCAAGCCCGCCACCTCAACGCCGGCGTCGGCTGCCCTTGCTGCGGCATCGGCGCCACGCAATGTCGGAGCGCGCTCTTGTGCGTGCGCCACTGCCTCACGCAGCGTCAGCGGCAGATCCTGCGCCAGGGTGGTTAGAGGCAGGCTCACCGTAAAAATTCCATGAATCAGGGTACGAGATAGTCGAAGGGGCATAGTGGGTGCTTGACGGGTGATTTTGTAAGGTTTATAAACCTTATAGTCACTTCAAGGTCAAGTAACATGACGACATCTTTTTCGATCGGCCAGCTGGCCAGCGCCGCGCAAACGCCGGCGGCGACGATCCGCTACTATGAAAAAATCGGTTTGCTGTCCAAGCCATCGCGCACTGACAGCAACTACCGGCAGTACGACACCGAGGATCTCAACCGGCTGGCCTTTGTGCGCCGGGCGCGCGAAATCGGCTTCACGATCGATCAAGTCCGTAGCCTGCTGGCGTTTTCGGATCAACGCGACGCTGATTGCTGCACGGTGACGGCGATGACGTCCGAACACTTACGCGCCGTCGAGCAGAAAATTTCCGATTTATTGGCGCTGAAAGACCAACTCACCGGCTTGCTGGCTTCGTGCCAGGGGGGACCGGTAGCCAATTGCCGTATCATCGACGCATTGCAGCCCAGAGCATAGTTCTGCGGATTCGCTTGACGTTGAAGCTACTTCAAGGTCTAGCCTTGGGGTATGAATACGAATATCTCCCTAGAAGCGGTCGAAGCGTCCACGGCTGACCGCCATCGCAGCATCGTGTCGGTACCGAAAATGGACTGCCCATCCGAGGAGAACCTGATTCGCCTGGCCTTGGCGCCGATCAGCGGTATCAGCACTCTCAAGTTCGACCTTGGCGCACGCACTGTCACCATCGAGCATGTCGGCGCGGCCGAGTCGCTTGTCGATGCGTTGGCACCATTGAACTTCGGCGCCCAGCTGCGCGAAAGCCGGAAAATTGAGGCCGGCGAACACGGTGTTGTCGTCAGCACGATCGCGATTCCGAAGATGGACTGTCCCTCGGAAGAAAATCTCATCCGCATGGCGCTGGCCGATACCCCAAACATTAGCGCATTGCAGTTTGATCTGGCCGGCCGCCAGCTGCGCGTGACACACACGGGCGACGCCGAACCGCTACTGGAGCGTCTCACGCCTCTTGGGTTGGGCGCTGAGCTGACCAGCACGGAACGGGCCGACACCGTGCCGGCAATGCAATCTGGCGATGACGCTGGCGAGGCCCGCACGCTGCGCTGGCTGCTGGCTATCAACGGAACCATGTTCCTGGTGGAGATAATCTGGGGCTGGATATCCCAGTCGACCGGTTTGATATCCGATTCGCTGGATATGTTCGCCGACGCGGCGGTGTATGTCCTGGCGCTGTTTGCAGTCGGGCGGTCGCTGGCCCACAAGCGCCGTGCAGCGCACCTGGCCGGATGGCTGCAGCTGGTGCTGGCCATTGGCGCGATTGCCGAGGTGATCCGCCGCGGCGTATCGGGCAGTGAACCAGAGTCGGTGACGATGATGGGCATCGGCGCCGTCGCGCTGGTGGCCAATATCGCGTGCCTCATCCTGATCGCCAAAAAACGTGACCACGGCGCGCACATGAAGGCCAGCTATATTTTCTCGGCCAACGACGTCATTGCCAACCTGGGCGTGATCATCGCCGGTGCGCTCGTGACGTGGACCGGTTCGCGCTACCCGGACCTGATTATTGGCCTCATCATTGGTGTGATCGTGCTGGGCGGCGCGCGCCGCATTCTGCGTCTTCAATAATAGGCTGTCGGCCACAGAGGCGGAAAAGGAGAATCAGGATGAATTGGCAAGGCAGTTTTGCAGTAACGGTGATCGCCTTGCTGGGATTCGCCGGCTGCGCTTCGGGCCCAACCTTCGGTGTCGTCGATTGGCAGCATGGCGCGCGGCGCGGCGTGGTCAGCACTACGTATGGCGCTGACACTGCGCCTGCCCAGCGCCCGGCGTGCGTGGCGGCGCTGCCCCCAGACCAGTACGCCAAGCAGCGATTTGTGTTGGTTCGCTACCAGCACGTGCGCCTGACACGCACCGCGGTGGCCGCCGTACCGGCGAATTTCTCTCTCAAGGAAGGAGACGTTGTTGAGCTTTGGCCGACCGACTGTTCGGCCGGCGGCTTGTCCCGCATTTCGAAAGTACTACGCACCGGCCCACCGCTGTAATGCCGGTGCCACGAACGGCGCATTGGCTACCGAGGGCACTGATCACGGCTGTGTAAAAGCAGATATAATCGGCCCAACCATGAAATTTTCCCGTACATCGCGCTTCGTTGCCGCCATCATAGCCGTGTTCAGCTTGCTGTTCACGCAGCTGGCTGTGGCGTCCTATGTTTGCCCAGGCATGAGTATGCCCGAGCGCGCGACGATGACGGCAGATGCCGGCATGCCTCCAATGGCGAACTGTACGGGTATGGACAAAGCGCAGCCCAGCTTGTGTCACGCCTATGGCCACACCGGGCATCAATCGCTCGACAAGCCGGACTTGCCGCAGATCCCACCATTCCATCCGATCACCCTGGTTCAGACAGTTATTCTGCTGGACGTGTCGATGCCGACTGACATTGCGGCGTTGACAGACACCTCCCTGGCCCATGCCATAGCGCCGCCTGTGGCAATACGGCACTGCTGCTTCCGTATTTGACACCTTCATCCGCTTGATTTGCCGTCGCGTGCGCGTTTGCGTCCGCGATGTGGTTCAACGCTTGTGGAGGCCTCATGCCGCATCTTATTTCCGCACGCCGTAAAGGGCGTGCAAATTCATATTCCGTGGTCCGCCTTGCCGTCGCCATCGGACTCGTTACATCCTCGTGTGCGGCACTTGCCGCCGATCCGTTATCGTTAGCCGCGGCGCAGCGCATGGCGCTTGAGCGGTCACGCCAGATCGTCGCTGAAGATGCCGCCGTGAGCGCATCGCGCGATATGGCGGTGGCCGCCGGCCAACTTCCAGACCCGGTGTTGAAGGCCGGTATCGACAATCTGCCAGTGACGGGCCGCGATCGCGGCAGCGTTGCCGCCGACTTCATGACCATGCGGCGCATCGGTTTCTCGCAAGAGCTGACGCGCTCAGATAAACGCCATCTTCGCAGCGAACGCTATGCTCGCGAAACCGATAAGGCGCTGGCCGAGAAAGACGTGGTCATTGCAGCTATCGAGCGAGATACCGCCATCGCCTGGCTAGACCGTTATTACGCCTTGGCGATGGCCGAGGTAGTCAGTGCACAGCGCGATCAGGCAGAGCGCGAGTTGCAGGCAGCTGAGGCGACCTACCGAGGTGGGCGCGGCAGCCAGGCTGATGTACTTGCCGCCAAAGGTGTTATCGCGCAATTAGACGACCGCCACGATGATGCCGTCCGCCGCGTGCGCGGCGCAGCGATCACGCTGACCCGCTGGGTTGGCGAAGCCGGTAACGGGCCATTGGCCGGGGAGCCGGCCATCGACACGGTGCGCCTCGATTCGGTCGCGCTGGAGACGCAGCTCAACCACCATCCTGAAATTGCAGCCCTGCGCCGGCAGGAGGACATCGCGGCGCTCGACGTCAAGCTGGCCGAAGCCAATAAGAAGTCCGACTGGAGTATCGAGGTGGCGTACCAGCAGCGCGGTGGCGCCTATTCCAACATGGTGTCGGTCGGCATTTCCGTGCCACTGCAATGGGATCAGAAGAACCGACAGGACCGCGAGTTGGCTGCCAAGCTTGCCACCGCAGAGCAGGTCCGGGCCGGGCGCGACGAGATGCTGCGCTCGCATGTCGCCGAGACGCGCACCATGCTAAACGAATGGCACACCAACCGTGATCGCCTTGCACGGTATGCCCGCGAGCTGGTGCCCTTAGCTCAGGAGCGTAGCGAGGCCGCCCTGGCTGCGTATCGAGGTGGCAAATCGGCGCTGGGCGAGGTACTCGCCGCGCGGCGCAACGAACTGGACGTGCGCCTGTCAGCGCTCCAGCTGGAAGCCGACACCGCGAGGCTCTGGGCGCAACTCAATTTCCTCTTTCCGACTACGCATGGCCCAGCGCCGGCAACACGTATTGAAAGTATCAAATGAACCAGAAAAAAAACATCACGCGCACTGCGATCGTCGCTCTCGTCATCGCCGTCGCCGGAGCGGGCGGCTACTGGGCCGGCGCACGACAAGAAACACATGGTGCTACCCAGCCAGCCACGGGCGGCCCTGGCGGCCAAATCGATCCTGCCACCGGCAAGAAGGTTCTCTATTGGCACGACCCGATGGTACCGGGGCCGAAATTTGACAAGCCGGGCAAATCGCCATTCATGGATATGCAGCTCGTCCCCATGTTTGCCGACGAATCTGGGGACAACGGTAAGGTACTCGTCAGTCCCCGCGTCCAGCAAAACCTGGGTATTCGCACCGCCGACGTGGTGGAAGGTACGCTCTCCAGCACGCTGGAAGTAGTCGGTAGTGTCGCCTACAACGAGCGTGACGTCGCCGTGGTGCAGGCCCGCGCCAGCGGCTATGTGGAGCGCCTCTATGTGCGCGCACCGCTTGACCGGGTACGCAAAGGCCAGCCGTTGGCTGAGCTGTACGTGCCTGACTGGGTGGCGGCACAAGAGGAATATTTTGCTGCCCGTCGGATGCAAGGCGCGCAGGATCTCGCTGATGCGGCGCTCCAACGAATGCGACTGGCTGGCATGAATGAGGAGCAGATCCGCCTGGTCACCAGCGCCGGCAAAGTCCATCCCAGGATCACCATCAACGCCCCGGTATCGGGTGTCGTCGATGAGCTGGCAGCGCGCGAAGGCTTGACCGTCGCCGCTGGCGCACCGCTGTACCGCATCAACGGCTTATCGACCGTATGGATCATTGCCGAGATTCCCGAGGCAGCCACCGGGCAGGTACGTCCTGGCGCTGCCGTGGCGGCGCGCACGCCCGCGTGGCCGGGGCAAACGTTCCAGGGCAAGGTGGAATCGCTCCTGCCGGAAATTAATGCCGCCACTCGCACCTTGAAGGCCCGTATCGAACTGGCCAATCCAGGGGAGCGGCTGGCGCCGGGCATGTTCGCCAACATCAGCCTGACGCCTGCCACCGGCCAACGCAGCTTGCTGGTACCCAGCGAAGCTGTGATCCAGACCGGCACCCGCAATGTGGTCTTTGTGGCCGCCGGCGACGGCAAGTTCACCCCGGTGAACGTCGAAATTGGCGCACAGGCAGGGAACCAAATTGAGATTCGTCAGGGTTTGCAGGCCGGGCAGAAAGTGGTCGTCTCGGGACAATTCCTAGTCGATTCGGAGGCCAGTCTGAAAGGAACGATTGCCCGGATGGTCGATGCGTCAGCTTCTGCGCCGCAAACCAATAGGCCGCCGGCGGAGACGAGCCACCGCGGAACCGGCCGGGTCGAAAAAATCGGCCCGGAGGGCGTTACGTTATCCCACGGACCGATTCCTTCGCTGCATTGGGGGCCCATGACGATGGCATTTAAGCCGCCGTCTGGCGGATTGCCACGCAATGTTGCAGTCGGCGACACGGTAGCTTTCGAGGTGCGCAAGGTGCAGGACGGCTACCAGCTGACGGCCGTAACGCCTGTTACCGATAGCGCACCGGCCGCCATGAAGCCTGGCGCGATGCCGCCGGCGATGGACAAAGCGTCTATGGGAGGCAAGCGATGATCGCCAAGCTCATACGCTGGTCCATCGTGAACCGGTTTTTCGTGCTGCTGGCCACGGCGGGTCTGGCCGCCTGGGGCATCTGGGCGCTGTCGAAGACGCCGCTGGACGCGATCCCGGACCTGTCAGACACACAGGTCATCATTCGCACAACCTACCCAGGCCAGGCGCCGCAGATCGTGGAAAATCAAGTCACTTATCCGCTGACGACAACCATGCTCTCGGTGCCCGGCGCCAAAACTGTGCGCGGCTATTCATTCTTCGGCGACTCCTTCGTCTACGTGCTGTTTGACGACGGCACCGATCCTTATTGGGCGCGCTCGCGCGTGCTGGAGTACCTCAACCAGGTGCAGTCCCGTTTGCCAGCACAGGCGCGGCCAGCACTTGGCCCTGACGCCACCGGCGTGGGGTGGATCTATGAGTATGTCCTGGTCGACCGGAGCGGCAAGCTCGACCTGTCACAACTGCGTGCACTGCAAGACTGGTTTCTCAAGTACGAACTCAAAGCGGTGCCCAATGTGTCGGAGGTGGCCAGCATCGGCGGCATGGTGCGGCAATACCAGATCCAGCTCGACCCCGATAAGCTGCGTGCCTATAACATCCCCCATGCCCGGGTGATCGAGGCGGTACAAAAGGCCAACCAGGAAACGGGCGGATCGGTGCTGGAACTGGGCGAAGCGGAATACATCGTACGCGCATCGGGCTACCTGACCTCGCTCGACGACTTCCGCAAGATCCCGCTGCGCACGACAGATAGCGGCGTGCCGGTCAGGCTGGGCGACGTCGCCCGGGTACAAGTCGGCCCGGAAACGCGGCGCGGCGTGGCAGAACTGAACGGTGAAGGCGAAGTGGCCGGCGGCGTGATCGTCATGAGGTCAGGGAAAAACGCGCTTTCGACCATCGAGGCTGTCAAAGCCAAGCTCGACAAGCTCAAAGCCAGCCTGCCGCCAGGCGTGGAGATCGTGCCGACTTATGATCGCTCGAACCTGATCAAGCGGGCCGTGACCAATCTCGAACACAAGCTGATCGAGGAATTTGTCGTTGTGGCCGTGGTCTGCGCCATTTTCCTGTTCCACCTGCGTTCGGCCTTAGTGGCCATCGTGTCGTTGCCGCTCGGTGTACTCGCAGCCTACCTGGTGATGTACTACCAAGGGGTGAATGCCAACATCATGTCGCTGGGCGGTATTGCGATTGCCATCGGGGCGATGGTCGATGCCGCCGTCGTGATGATCGAGAACGCGCACAAGCACATTGAGGCGTGGAAGCACGGCCACCCCGGCCAGGCGCTGGCTGGCGACGAGCAGTGGCGCGTGGTAGGCGACGCCGCCGCCGAAGTCGGCCCGGCGCTGTTCTTCTCACTCCTGATCATCGTGCTCTCGTTCGTGCCGGTCTTTACGCTGGAGGCGCAGGAAGGCAAGCTGTTTGCGCCATTGGCCTTCACCAAGACCTATGCGATGGCCGCCGCGGCAGGCCTGGCCGTTACCCTGATCCCCGTGTTGATGGGCTACCTGATTCGTGGCCGTATCCCGGACGAGCAAAGCAATCCGCTCAATCGCGGACTGATCCGCTTGTACCGGCCGCTGCTGGAGTGCGTGCTGAAATATCCGAAGACGACGTTGGTGGCGGCCGGTATCGTCGCTATGGCGACCATCTGGCCGCTGGCACGCCTAGGAGGCGAATTCATCCCGCCGCTTGATGAAGGCGACCTGTTGTACATGCCGTCGGCCTTGCCGGGCATCGGGATTGGCAAGGCAGCCGAGCTGCTGCAGCAAACCGATCGCCTGATCAAGACGGTGCCGGAGGTGCAAAGTGTGTTCGGCAAGGCTGGCCGGGCGGAAACCGCCACCGATCCGGCACCGCTGGAGATGTTCGAGACCACGATCCAGTTCAAGCCGCGCGACCAGTGGCGGCCGGGCATGACGCCGGATAAGCTGGTCGAAGAACTGGACCGCACCGTGAAGGTGCCGGGGCTGTCGAACATCTGGGTACCGCCCATTCGCAATCGGATCGACATGCTGTCCACCGGCATCAAGAGCCCGGTGGGTGTGAAGGTCGCCGGCGTCGACTTGAAGGAAATCGATCGCATCACCAGCGAAGTCGAGCGGGCCGTCAAAAATGTACCCGGTGTGTCCTCCGCGCTGGCCGAGCGTCTGAACGGTGGCCGCTACATCGATGTGCAGATCGACCGCGACGCTGCAGGCCGCTACGGCATGAATATCGCCGACGTGCAAAGCATCGTGTCGTCGGCAATCGGGGGCGACAATATCGGCGAAACCGTCGAAGGCTTGCAGCGCTTCCCGATCAACGTCCGCTACCCGCGCGAGGTGCGCGACTCGGTCGAAAAATTGCGCGAGCTACCGGTGCTCACTGAGCGCGGCGCGCAAATCCGCCTCGGAGACGTCGCCGCTATCCACATCGAGGATGGGCCGCCAATGTTAAAGAGCGAGAACGCACGCCTGTCTGGCTGGGTGTACATTGATATTCGCGGACGCGATCTCAGCTCGGCGGTACACGAGATGCAGCAGGTGGTCGCCAAGGAAGTCCGGCTTTCGCCCGGCTACTCCGTATCCTGGTCTGGACAATTCGAATACCTTGAACGCGCCACTGCCAAACTCAAGATCGTGGTGCCGGCCACCTTGTTGATCATCATTGTTCTGCTATACCTGATTTTCAAACGCTTTGATGAGGCCGCTTTGATCATGGCCACGCTGCCTTTTGCGTTGGCCGGCGGCGTGTGGCTACTTTGGCTGCTGGGGCACAATCTTTCTATCGCATCGGGCGTCGGGTTTATCGCGCTGGCCGGCGTGTCGGCCGAGTTCGGCGTGATCATGCTGCTGTACTTGAAGCAGGCTTGGGATACCCGCGTACAGACTGGGAAAACCAGCGCTGAAGACCTGCTGGACGCGATCCGTGAAGGTGCCGTACTGCGCGTGCGCCCCAAGGCGATGACCGTTGCCGTCATTCTGGCGGGGCTGGTGCCAATCATGTTCGGCAGCGGAACAGGTTCCGAAGTTATGCAGCGCATCGCGGCGCCGATGATTGGGGGAATGATCACGGCGCCGTTATTGTCCATGCTCGTGGTGCCGGCCGCCTACCTGGTGCTGCGCCGGCGGCAGCGCAAGACGGCGCCCGGAATAGGCCAGGGCGCATCGTAGCGCGCCTGATCTTAGCTAGTTGGCCTTTGCCCAGTTGCGAGAATTTCCTGCAACTGGGCATTCATTTTTTCCTGCATCTCGACTTGGGTGCGCGATTGGGCAAGTGCAAGCGCAAGAGTATGCACCTGTGACGACTGCTTTTCCTGTTCGCCAAGACTGCTTGCAAGCTGCCCCTGAAGCTCGGCGATGCGTGCCTCACGCTCGGCCATCTGGGCGCTCAATTGTTCGTAGGCAGATTGGATAGCATGTAGACGTTCGATTTCATCGAGCTGCCGTTTGGCGTGTTCTTCGGCTGTACGTAGTGCCTGACGTGTGTGCGTCAGCTCCGCCATGAACCGGGCGCCGTCGCGGTTCAACATCGTAATTTCATCATTCTTGCTAACCAGAGTCTGGTTAGACTGACGCAGCTCCGCTTGTAGTTGCTGGACCTGAAGCTCGTGCCGGCGCGATTCGGCCTCCCGTTGCTCTTTTGCCGCGACGCGATAGTGCTCCAAGGCGTCGCGCGCGTGCTGGTGTTTTTCCTCCAGCGAACGGCGATGGGCCTCATTTTCTGCCAGCCTCTTGGACAAGCTATTGGCTTCCTGTTCTGCCAGCTGGCGGGAGGTGGACTCCCGCGACAACGCTTCCTGTACACCGGCAAGCGCAGCTTCGTTCTGTCGATTTGCCGTCTCGATAGCGGCGATCTGCACGCCCAAACGGGCGTTCTCCGCTTCAATGGACTGCATAGCGGCCTGTTGCGCTACCGCTTTGGCTTCAATAACGTTGGTGCGCGTAGCGTACCGTTCGTCCGCTTCCTCTTGAATCCGGGCAGCAAGCCGTTCAACCAAATCAGTCAAGGCCTCGCTGAGCGAAGTGCGTTTTTGATCCCCGATGCCATCTTCCTCTTCCAGCTCGCGCAAGTACTTGTGGATCGTGGTTTTTGAGCCCGTATTACCCAGTTCGATACGTACTGCGTCAATGGATGGACGCTGGCCTTTGGCGAGCAGTGCGTCGCGGGCCTTCTGGACTTCCGATTTGTATAAGCCTGAGCGAGCCATTGTGCCCCCATGAATGAAATAATGTACTAAGGTATGTACCACATATTTACATACTATTTTAACGCACATTTGGCTGGGTATAGTTGTGAAAACTAAGATTAGATAAGCTAATCTTATCCCGCATGATGCCGAATTTGGGCGTAAAATCGGCCCAATCCAGTACGAAATGGGCAATCCGCCCAGACAACGCCCATGACGATAAATCAGGCCCCTGACGTCGAGTTTTACCTCGACGCCGCCACCCGGAAAAACACCCAGCGCAGCTATGAGGCCGCCGTGCGCCACTTCGAAGTGGATTGGGGTGGCTTTTTGCCCGCCAGTAGCGATTCGATCTCCAGGTACCTGGTCAGCTATGCCGGCTCGCTGGCCATCAGCACCTTGACGCAGCGCTTGGCGGCCCTGGCGCAATGGCACATCGAGCAGGGTTTTCCAGACCCCACTAAGGCGCCGCTGGTGCGCAAGGTGCTGCGGGGTATTCGGGCCGAGCACCCGGCGCAGGAAAAACAAGCCAAGCCGCTCCAGATCGAGCAACTGGATCAGGTCGACCGCTGGCTTGCCGATGCCATCACAGCGGCGCGCGAAGCGGGCCAGCGTGGCGAGCACCTGCGGCACACGCGCGATCGCGCGCTGGTGTTATTGGGCTTCTGGCGCGGCTTTCGCGGCGATGAATTGACCAGCCTGCAGGCCGAGCATGTTCAAGTCGCCGCCGGCGAAGGCATGAGCTGCTTCTTTCCGCGCACGAAGGGGGACCGCCAGCACAAGGGTGTCACGTTCCAGGCTCCGGCGCTGGCACGTCTATGCCCGGTGTCTGCCTATCTGGACTGGGTCTCGCTGGCGCACATCGAGAGCGGCCCCGCATTTCGCAGCATTGACCGCTGGGGGCATGTCGGGGATGATGGCCTGCATTCCAACAGCCTGATACCTTTGCTTCGCTCGATTTTTAGTAAAGCCGGCATTGACGACGCCGACGGATACAGCGGACACTCCCTGCGTCGCGGTTTTGCGAACTGGGCCGCAGCCGACGGCTGGGATACTAAATCCATGATGGAGTACGTCGGCTGGAAAAGCATTCAAAGCGCGATGCGTTACATTGACAGCAGTGACCGCTTTGCGCGCTACCGGCCGGCGCCGCCACGGCAGATTGACAATGATGAACAATAATAGTGAGTGCGCGATGGTAAATTCTACCCATGCCGAAAGATTTGGCGATTGGGATCAGTATGAGAAATTGCGGAGCGACCTGTACGGTATGTGCGCAAGGGTCCTCGCATTTCCGCAAAAAAATGAGCACGAACGCCACTTTCTCCTGGCTGCGATTCGACGAACACTTTCTCTAGAAAAAGCCTTTGTCCAGTCGGTTGAGTCTAATAACGGCCAAATGGCTATGACACTCGTTCGTTTGAACCTTGACACTTTAGCGAGGTTCTACACCCTGTATTGGGCAGAGCAGACAGAGGGAATGTCGGCAGAATCCCTTGCAAAGGATATCGCGCAGGGGAAAAGTATTAAGAACATGAAGTTTAAGAAATCGAAGGAGAACGCGACTGATCGATGGCTGATTGAGCAGATCAAACCGCTTGGAAAATGGATACCTATTGTTTATACAAAAACTTCAGGTGCTATACATTTTTCTGATTTCCATATCAGCCAACTCATCCAACAATTCAAAGCAGCAGAGAGACTGGAAGATGGTTCTGTCTTGGGCGAAATTTCTATTGGACCTGGTGAACGTGATTCGGATCCGGAGTTATATCGCGAGGTGAGGCAAGCTTTCCTTCATATTTCCATGATGCTGGCAGAAGGAATAAGGCACAGGTGTGAATTGGCTTGCTGCTGAAATCCCGTTTCTGTGTCTAGAACCACGCCACGCGCGACTGGCGATTCATTGCGCCCACACGGTCACGTTGTTTGCGCTGGAGGCCTGGCAAAAACGCCGAAAATGACGTCCTTCACTCTCAGCTCTAATCGTTTTTGAGTAGCGGCCACGCCAGTGACAAGGCGTTCGCATCAATTACATGGGTGTTCGCTATATGAGAGCATCAAAATTTGGCGAAACGTCCCTTTTTGCTGGGCAGCTAAAAAGGCCAATTCACCAAAAATTCCTGGAAATAGGCGGGGACTGAAGGCCTCTGATTCTTGATGACTAAGTCGGGGATAGGTCGAGGAAAGAGAGCTATCCATTAACGCAGTTTTCTATTATAGATCAACAGGTTAGTTCAATTTCTGCGAAAAAATTCGTAATCCCGGCCATCCCTCAAATTCTTTAGACAGAAGAGGCAGGCAGAATCTTCAAAGGCAAAGGTTTAGACACAGGGTAAAATTGCAGGCCAAGAGGTGATAGGGTTAGATTGTCTAAACATTTGCCTTTAGGCGCTGGGAGGGTCTAAAATTTTAAAACGTATGGCGCAAGGCCATATTTAGCCATAGCATCCGATTTGACATAATGTAAATTATACGAAGTTCGGCCTAGTGATTGAAAAAAGTCACACATTGTCACACAGCAAGAAAAGTAGCTCTCCTTTACGTTTTAAACCTTCGATAGCCGGACCATAATTGTCCGGCTATTTTTTTGTTCAGGACGATTGAATGAGGTATCCAAATCTTAGGTATGGCAATCCTACCGAAATGGCCTACTACGCGGCCGGCATCCCGATCCCCAAACTGGCCCGCCGACTGCGGCGGGATGAACGCACCGTAAAAGACTGGCTGGCAGGAAAAAAACGCGTCCCATGGTGGGTTCCGGAAGTGTTGCGTTTACAGCATAAGGAAGTTCAGGACATGAACCGGCACATATCGTACGCGTCTGATAGCTACAAACAATTTAATCGGCCACCGCTAGCCACCGTTACCGAGCTGGGCCAGCTACAGCGCCACCAGCTGAACAACAAAAAGCCGCAGTCCATGACAGAGCTGCGGCTTGATGATTTTGACCAGGTGCGGCTGGTCATCGGCGCTTGAAGCGGCCGTTCTTGGCGCGGGCCGGCTTCTTCGCCGGTTTGCGTTTCTTGGTCATACAGTTCCTTTCTTGATGGTTTCTAACAGCTGCTCGATCTGGGTCTGCATGCGGGTAATCCGCCTTTCGAGCAGCACGATGTAGCCAAACGCTGGCAGCACCAGCACGTTAGCCAGCTGCGCCAGCGCTTCCCACGTCATGCCTGTGCTGCGCCTTTCTCAGTCACGGCGGCGGCAACGGTGCCGGCGACGAACGACAGAGAGTCGAACACTGGCGCGTAGTGCGGCGCCAGAGTCTTCAGTGCTTGGAACAGGATGCCGAAGCCGGCCCAGGTGGAGGGTTCTTTCAGTCGTTGCATGTACTTCCTTTCAGTGGTTAAAAAATCAGTTGTTGCTACCGGCGCCCAGCCATTTGCTGATGCCGTCCATGATGCCGCCGCCGACACCGCCGCCGGCCGCGCGCGCGCCCTCGGTGATGACGCCAATGACCTGGCTCTTGATGTAATCGGTCAGGAAGATGCTGCCGATTGCGAAAAACATGTACATCCGAATCTCTTTTGCGTCCATGGCCCGCTTCCTTAAAAAATAGCGCCGTCGTAAATGCTTCCGGGGTCGTAGTCAGCCGGCCGCTGTTTCAATTCCTTGTTGTACAGAGGGATCACAGAATCGATGTTCTGGCCCTCGCCGAAGATCGCGTCGTTGGTGCCCTTCACGATGTTGTCCAGCGCATCAGTCGCCGACTTCTTCACGTACCAAAGTACTCCCAGTATGGCCAGGGCAATGCCGCCCATAATCAGTAGGTCATCTTTCATTTCTAGTCCCAAGTACTGGGATCGTGGATCCCAAAGTCATACGGCAGCTGATAGGCGTCTGCTTTCGCTTTCGCCAGTTGGGCCTTTGCGGCGGCCGTAGCCTTTCCCGCCCTGGTCAGCAAGACCACGGCGAGGCCCACGGCCGCAAAAACAATCAGCTTCTTCTCCTTCATTGCACAGCGCTCCCAGGGTAATAGTCCACCGTTCCGGTCAGCCCGTAAGCCGTCAGGCTCGACTGGGTCCGATTGGGACCACCGACAGCCGCGATATCCGCCGCATACAGGCGCGTCCACTGATCAGCACCCCAGTTCGTTGGGTCATTCATCTTGGCCGATTGTGACTGCTGTACCTGGGCGAGCTGGCGGCTACGATTCAGCGCCATCAGCGCTATACCAGCCCAAAAAATAGTTTCAACTCGCATACATACCTCCCGGCGAATACACCAGATCGCCCTGCTTGTAATACTGGCCATCAGGAGTGATCACCGTACCGTCGCTGTAGTAGACATATCCGTTATCACGCATGATCTCGGACACCCAAGGCTGCGAACTGCTGCTGGTGCTGGCACTGGTGCCGGCTTTCTTAGCGAACAGCTTGGGGATCAGGAAAACACCCGCACCCAGCATCGCCAACATGATCAGGTCATCTTTTTTCATGCAATGGCCTCCGTGATCTGGGCGCCAGCACTGACCAGTACCGATTCAGCACGGGCATACGTCAGCGTTGGCTGGCCGTAAGGCGAACCAGGCAGTGATGCCCATTCCTTGTTGCACTTGTCGATAGCAGAGCGGAACCGGCCGGCCAGCACGTCGGCCAGCGCGCCGCGGCGCTTGATCAGGCCCACGGCAGCGATATCCTGGCATTCAGGCCCGAAGTTCGACAGGTCGTACTTGTTGCGCATTTCGTCCCAGGTGCCGGACAGGAACTGATAGGCGCCGGCTGCCGAACTGGTGATGCCGTTGCGGCGGTTCAGCTGGCGCGGGTGGTCGGTGTAGCTCACGAACAGGCCACCGCCAAACATGGTGCGGTAGCCATTCGGGCCAGTCGTCCCCTCCCCCACGCGGATCAGCGCCAGAAAGGCTTGTACTTGCGGGTCATCCACCGCATCGGTCACCGAAGTGACAAGGTTTGTAACAGTGCTCAATGCATCTCCTAAAATGGTTGGTTCTGGCGGGTTGTCTTGGCTATCCGCTGCTGCCTGGTCATCCTGCTGGTTGCTGTACCACCAGTAAGCGGCAGCACCGATAGCCAGGGCAGCGGCGGCGAATTGCACCGGCCGCATCAGCACGTCCGGTAAGAGGTCAGCAACGTGCTTTTCGCTGTTTCCGTCAAATTGCTTTGAATAGTGATCACGCACGAACTCTTGAACGGAATATCTTGCTTCACGTGTATAGAGCCGGTTTGATAGCTACCGATGACGATGAAGCCATTACCAAACGAGGCCGGCATACCGAAGCCGGCACTGATCAGCATGACGCCGTCAATGACGACCTGAATCGACAGGATTCGCGCCGTCCCATCGTCACTGGTGAGGCCAAGAAAATCGATAACACCCGGGCCTGCGATATTCAGGATCTGCTGCGAGACACCACCCGTTAGCGCCCCCGATTGGATTTGCTTCATCATGCAAAGGCCGGTCTTGTCGACACCCTGCACGCCAGTTCCGATAGTCAGCGTTTTGGCCGCCCCCATCACAGGGTTCGGCTTGACTGCATTGATTCCGTTACTCATTAGACCGTCCGATAAGCGTATTGCGCATAGAAAGGGTTTGCCTCGGTAAGGCTAGATGCCAGCTTCAAGACGCACGATGAATTGAAAGCAATGGCATCTAGCGATACAGACGGAATACCAGAGGACCAGACCGAATGCGTCCCGATAAGGCACGCAACACCGGCCGCGCTCAATGCCCCAGACGTCGAATCGAATACCGTCACGCCATCAATTACCAGCTGAATGCGCAGGGTGCGCGCAGTAGCGTTGTAGTTGACCACGCTCAGAAATTCCATGACACCAGGGCCGACGACGTTAAGCACCGTCGTCAGGACGCCAGCCGTCAGCGCACCGCTTCCAACCTGCGGCAGCCCTGTAACCGGCGCGCCATTTGGCGGCGCCATCAAAGTCCAGCCGCTCGTTGAATAACCGTTGACGATAGCCTTAGGCGGTAGTTGTGCCGGATAGACGACAGCAGGATTAGCAGCGCCGCTCACAGTTTCAGTCCTTGGATAGTGACGTTGGTGCCGGCCGTGTCGCTGGTGGCATACCAGGCAGCGCCGGCCGCTTCTTCTTCGATCCAGACCCCACCAGGCGGGATTACGACGGCAGCATTAGCCAGCGTCACAGTCGGGCCACCGATAGCAAGATTAGCCGTAGCATGGGTATTGCGAATGCGCAGGCAGCGCTGGGTAGCATCCGACACCAGCGCTTGCGCCGCGCCCGTATTGATCGTGACGGCCGCAAAGGTAGTGATCGTGTTCAGCGCCTGTTTCTGCACTGCCATAGCCTGCGCGTTGGAAATGGCGGTTGCCGTCAGCGTCACCAGGTTGCTGGTGTTGTTGTCGACAAATTCGCCCTCGCCCACCATCACCAGCCCGGTGATCACTTCCAGCCCTTTGTAGTTGCTGACGAACCAGCGTTCAGGTGACTTGTCATCGTGCGGCAGTCGTAGCGCTTGCCCAGGCATCAGGATCACAGTGTTGCCGTTGGAACTGGCGCGCACCTTGATTGCCTGGTTGCCTGCGGCGCCCTGCACATTGTTGGTCACGTTGGGCGTGGTGCCGCTCAGGTAGTAGAGATATCGCCCTTGTGCGGCGACTTCCTGCGTTGCCGTCAGGCCGATATTGATGTCGTAATACTGCAAGCCCATGCTGGCCCCTTACTTGATTTTAGAAAATAGAACAGCGCCTACCACCACCAGACCGACGATCACCAGAATGTGCTGTGGGTCTTGCGCGTTGAGCGGCTTGGCCGCGATCGCGGTCACCTGTCCAATAGCATCCCGCGACGATGCAACAATCTGATCAATCGACTGGCGGGTTTGCGCGGCGGCCGTATCGGAGATGTGTTCAGCAAACGCAATGTTTGCGTTCAGCAGATCAAGCCCTTGATCGACAAATACGCGACTTACGTCTACCGTCTTCGAAGCCAGCGCCTGATTGCTGTTGATGCCAGCAATGGCAATATCACGCCCTGCACTGATGCCGCCAAAATCGCTTACGGTATTGAAGACATTGTGGCTATCGCTGCTGATATCGGTAGACGACGAGTTGCCGCTGTTCGACGTGAATACAGACGAGTTATCAGCAGACACGCCGAGACCGTGATCAATCACCGTGCGACGGTCTTGGGTCAGCGTGTTGGTATCGTTGACCGTGCTGTTGCTGCTGGTATTGGTCGATGTATTGACAGCCGTGTTGTGGCTATCGACGGACGACGACGTGTTACTTTCGTTGATCGACGTGGTGGAAGTACTCGACGACGAACTAGACGAATCACCACCACTTAAGAAACTCAATAAGCCCATGTTTACAGCTTCCAGATAAGTAATGCGGCTGCAGCCAGAACAATCAGCCCCGTACTGCTGTTACCAGCAACACCAGCTGGCGTTACTGCACCACTGCCAAACGTAAAAGGCGAAGCCGGCGAGACACCGCCGGTAGCGTTCGACTGAATTGGCGACATACCGCCATTGCCGCCGCTCTTTCCGCCGCCGGTGGCATTCGATTTGCCCGTCGATACCGCCCAGTTCGAACCGTCCAGATACGACTGCGAATAGGCGCCACCATAGGCGCCACCCGTCGCACCGCCTGTTGCACCGCTGCCCATGCTGTTCGGACTGCCCGACGTGTCGGCATAGCCGCCCATCGCGTAGCCGTCAGCCTTTTGTGGGCCAGATGGCGTAGTGGTTGGTCCACTATTGCTACCTAGCCCCTTAAGGATGCTGCTGCCGGCATTGATCAGCCCGGCAATGGTCATTGGGTCCATCAGCGCCCCTTACTTGCGGAGCAGCAGCAGAGCGCCGCCAATCAGCAGAATCAGCATCGTCGGGTTGCCACTAGCCTGTGCCGTCACCGTAGCGCGGGTGCCGACTGGTCGACCTTGCGTGAACACGCCGCCCTGAGTGGCTTCATACCGCTGGTAGTCCAGAAATTGATTGTTTCGCTTATTCTGGCTCCAGATGCCGATGCCATCACGCAGAAGGCCAATCACGTCCTTGGTGCTGTACTGGCCCAGCGTGCCGCCCGCCGCGTCCCATGGCTGATTGTTCGGCTGGGCAGCCGTCGGCACGTTGTAGGTGCCGTCATTGGTTGGCCCAACATCATAGGTTTCCGGCACAAAGCCGTAAGCCGCCAGGTCAAGCTGGTCGGTGTATTGAGTTTCGTCCATCTCTTCCCCTCTTGAGAGGCAGGGCAGCCGAAGCTGCCCATGCCATTACATGTTGCCCAGCACGTCCAGCGTTTCCAGCACGCAGGTCAAAGTGTCGGTTGCGGAGAAGGTCGGGTTGAACTCCAGGGACACCATATCGGCCGTTTTGATGGCGTTGGCGTAGTTGTTGTCCGCGCACGGATCATAGGTATACAGGTTGGCCTGCGCGGTCTTTTGATAATCCGCCTGCCAGAAGGTATTCACGGCGGTCGGGATATTGTCATGGATGACGATGCCGTTTTTCTTTACCTCCAGCTGGGTCAGATTGCCAGTGTGCGCCAGGTGAACACGCTTGATGATTGCGCCACGGTTTGCCAGATCGATCAGCTTGACAGGGAACTTGCCCGCGCCGCTGTTCGAACTGGTGAACAGAATTTGCTTGGCGATGATGCCCAGTGGTGCAGGCGGGCCCAGCTCGGCGTAACTGTCCAGCGTCGGAGCAGTGGCGCCCGAGATCGTAACTTCCAGCGTCAGCGACGACACGCCTTGAGCGGTGTTGTAGTTGCCCAGGTATTGTTCGGCCATCACTTTTGCACGCGGCTCAGTGAAGTCGATCACAAGGTAGCCGGCTGCCGACGACATACCACGATAGCTATTTTGCAGATCGAGACGCGAACCGATGTTTTCCCAGACGGTTTTGCCGTTGAGCTTGACTTTGATGTTGGTAATCATCGACTTCGTGAAGCTGGTGCCACCCAGTGCCAGGATGATTTTGTTGTAGCTCATGCCGATAGGCAGGGAAACGGAAGCCATACCGGTGGCGGCCACGTTATTGAAAGGTAGGTTTTTAATCAGGAGCATGGGAGCTTTCTTATTCGTTGAAGGATGGGATCAGAGCGCGGCGGCTTAGATATCCGACAGATAAGGAATGTTCATGCTCTTGGCCATCGGGCGAACGATGACGGCAGTAACCAGCGTGAAAGCCACGAAGGTCAGGTACGATTTGACGTAGGTATTCATGTTTTGCGACTCCGAAAAGTAAAAAAGGTGAGTTCTCTGTTGCGAGAACTCACCTTAATTTTTCCGGCCGCACTGTGCACCTCACGTGTCAATGTGTATGTGATCATGGACACATACCGTTTTCGCCACCTGGTCCGAAAATATATTTATCCCCGCGTAATTTGCCCCGTCTGGTTGTTGCGTTCTATCCACATGTAGCCGCTCAAACCGGACACATCAGCCTGTTTCACGCCGAGACTGCGCGCGACCGTTTTCGCATCCTCAGGATAGGACAGGCGGCGGGTGTGGATCGTGCTGGCATTGCCCAGAAAATCCTTATCCATGCTGGCCGGCCGCTGAGACATACCCCAGATTTCAATGCCGTAGCCCCGCCCCATCATCACCAGCTTCCCCCAGCCGTCGACGGAATGCGTGGCCTTAGTCACGGTGTGCAGTTCATCGACCACGAACAGCAGCTGCTTGGCGGCCAGCGCGATCTGGCATACGGCGCCGAACTGGGCCTCGTCTGCCTGGCGCCGAAGGGACGGCCGAAAGACGATATGGAACGATCCACGTGGGCCAGCTGCACGCACAACGTCCAGTACTTCGGCCGCGCTAGTGCAGACCACGGAACCCGGCCACCAGCCGGCATAGTTGTCGATCGTTTCCTTGGGTGACCAGACGATCGTGCGGCGCCGCTTCTTTTTCATGATCCGCGACTTGGCGTGGGTGGTCTTTCCGCCGCCACTCGATCCCATGACGGCGTGAATCTCGGCGATCTGGTTGTTGCCGATCATGAGTACAGCGCCATCTGAGGATGCACGGCCACGGCTGGCGACTGGTTCGGGTCTTGTGCCGGTGGTGCTGGTGGTGCCGACGCGGCGGTGTCATTGGCTGCCGTCTTCGGTGCCGGCGCAGCCACGGCCGGCGAATGCTTGGCAGCGCGATCAGCCCGCATCTTCTCGCCCACGATGGTAGCGGAGCGGTACAGCAGCGGCCCGACGACAATGGCGGCAGTCAGTTCGGGCGGCATGGCAGTGATGCTGATGTTGTATTTGATCATCAGCGGCGCGATGGCTGCGGCGCTGGCCTGGCGCGCATGCTCAGTCCAGATGGCGGCAGTATCCGGGGCATAAGCTGCCAAAAGGCCAGCGAAGGTATTCACCAGATCGACGGCCTGTTCGTCTGCACCAGGGACAACCGGCGCGGGTGGTTCGGGTTCCTGCCCCGGCTGCGGAGGCAGACCGGCAGCAGCATGTTCATCAGCGGCGGCAACGACGCCCGCCAGTTGGTCAAGCTCGTTCATGTGATGGCTTTCAGGTTAGCCCCAGACGGTAGCGGGCGGTTTTGGTTGGGGAGGTGCTGGCACGTCCTTAGCAGGTGCTGGGACGTGTTGGGGAGGTGCAGGAACCGGCTTTGCTGGCACGTGCTGGGACGTGCTAGCAGGTGTTGGCACGTCCTGAGGCGTAGCTATTGGTGTCATGCGTTTCAGCACGTCCCGGTAGTAGTCGTTTCCGTCGTTTTTGGCGTAGCCTGGGAGGCCACATTCATAGCACGGAAACGACAAAGCCCCAGTCGCATCGTTCTTGCGTACTGGGACTTTCGTTTTACAGTTTTGGCACTCAACATGCCCGATTTTAAACTTGATGGGTTTCTTCATATCGCTCCAGTTGGTCAGGTGGTACAAGAAATTCCAGCAGCGGGCCTATCTGCTGCTCCGGTGTGCTAGGCGATGGGCAATTGATCCAGATGCCACCGGCCTGACTGGGGCGATCAGAGATAACGCCGCGCCAGCCGTCGATGTACTTGTAGAAGTCATCGGCGGCCCGCACGATCACGGCCGTACCAGGTAGGCATTCGGCCGCCAGCACTTAGCGCCCCAGGAAGGTCAGGTTGGCGGTAAGCACTTCCACTTCGCCGGCTTCGTGGGTCGTGGTTTCGTCCAGGTTGACGTGACATACCTGATTAGGGTCATCATCGCGGCCCACTACCTTGACCACTACACCGGCACGGCCGACGCTCTCCTGGTCATCGTCCGCAGCGCGGGCGATCTGTACTTGGTCGTTTACTTGCATTTACAGCACTCCTTCTGTTGGGTTTTGACCTGGTCAACTTCTGTGCGCAGCCGGTCGAATTCCGCGCCCATTTCCTGCAATGCCGCCTTGGCTGCGGCCGGCATCATGTACATGCCGGCGACCAGCGCCTTAACTTTCTCTTCCATCTATTTCGCCTCCGTACGCAAGATATAAATTCAAAGCAGCCAGACCTAGATTCGTGGGGTACAACGTCGATGGGGTGAAACGTGTCCATGCGATCATTCCCATTTCCTGTAGGTCTCTGATAATTTCCGTCATCATTTTGGGCTGAGTTCCCCAGCGGCTATTGGTGCTTTTCAGATTCGATATCTGCTGTGCATGGGCACGTGAGATGCTCAGTTCTACGAAATCCGCTGATGCAGCGCTAACGATCTTCTTCATGCCATCCTCTTTTCCTGATCCACAAACATAAAGCCGCGCCCCTTTGCAGCAAAGGCTGGGTCGGCGGCGCCGCGGGACCACATCTTAACTTTCACCAACCCGCGCCGATTGGGTGGGATCGTCCGGGCCCACGCAAAATAGGCGTCGATGTCAGCCTTCGCGGTTTCCGGATCACCGCAATACTCAGCAACGAACCCGAGGAAATTACCGAACAAGCCGCGCTTCCGGAGAATCGATATTTCCTCACTGGTGAGCTTTGCGACCGACACTTCGTCGGGCAGCTGGTCATCGGCCATATCTTCGTCCGCGATATCCTCCAGTCCGAGCAGCAGCTTTTTCAACCCTTTGGACCATGACAGCATCCGCTTTCCTTGGAAGGCTGCCACGTACTCACGGAACTTCTGGCCGGCGACAATATCGCCCGCCATCGACATCATCAGCAGCTGGAACGGATGTAGCCCTTTCAGGCCACCGCCAGTCTTTGCCGCGTGCCTGGTGATCTCGTTCGACAAGCCCCACTTCTGGTCCTTACCAAACTTCGAAATGTATTCTGCGGCGTACTGGCCGCCGCGTACGTCTAAGCCATGTGCTAGCACGTCGGACATTTCGCTCTGGTCGCACAGGCCAACTTTGCGCAGGGCCAGATACCATGCCTCTTTCAGTTCGTCGATCAGGCGCGACATTAGGCGGCCGCCCTGCTCTTCCCGTGTGTCACCGAAGGCGTCAGGCGTGGCGAATATCAGCTCATGGGTATGTGGGTGCCACCCGCTGCGCTCCCCCAATGTGACCTCAAGACTGCAGATATAGCCGGTGCGGGCACCCTTGCCATCGCGCCAGCGGCGAGAGTTCCGGAACAGGGTACGGGCTTTTCCCTCCTTCTGCAGCAGATCGGCCAGCGGCATATCCAGCTCATGCGGGAATGTGCGGGTCATGAGGAACACATAGCCGCCGTTGGCGATATGGGCCTTCATGGCCTGCTCGACTTCACCCTGCCGCGTAACGCAGATGCGGGAGCTGCACACTGGGCATGCCCACACGTTCTTGCATGTGATGATCCCCGACATGCGCGCCGATTCTCCATCGCGGCGGCGCAGCAGATCGATGGTATCGGAGGCGTTTGGCACACCACCATGGCACCAGCACGTAGGGTGCTGCTCCGCGGCTTGCTTCTCACGGTCGAACAGAAGCGAACTGGATTCACGCAGCAGGTCATATTTCAGGCTCTTGGCCTTGTGGATACCGGACAGCGGAATTCCGGCTTGCTGTGCCCCGTACAGCGATTTACCACTACTACCAAGGATATTAGAGGCCGGTTGTGCGGTGTGGCTGGCGGCGATCATGCGCGGCCCTCCACGCAGCGCAGGGCCAGCATGGTCAGCTGGGCCGACATGCGCACCAGCTGCGTGGACAGCAGCTGGGTGGCCTGATAGTCGATCACCACGCCACCGGCCCGCAGAACGTCGAACTCACGGCTCAGGGACTGCTCGGCCCGCAGCAGCAGGTCGGCCGCGTAGCCCATTTCCTGAATGATCACTTCGGTGGGGGAATACGCCCTGCACAGCTCGGGCGGTAGGGATAGGACGAGATCTGCGGTCATAGCACCCCTCCTGCTACACTGGCGGTTTTAACAACAGGAGAGGTCATGGACGAAGAAATCCATGTGAAGCGATCAGGGCCAAGTGGCTGGGATACACCGGAGAATGTGGAGAAGATCATTTCAGCTCTCCCCGACATGCTTTCGGGCTTGCTGACGCAGTCCCAAGCAACGAATAAAGCAGCCACAGAGGCCGCGAATGTGATGCATAGCAGATTGGTCTGCCTTGCTGGTGTCGTCTGCGTTGGCGTTACCGCAGCGGCCCTCATGGCTGGATACCAGGGAAGATTCGATACCGCCGAAAAACTCCTTATCCCCCTCATAAGCTTTGCCGGCGGCTTTGGCCTCGCGTCGCGCACTAAGTGATTCGCAAAACTCCGCAAACTCGTCCGGATGCGCCTTGATCAGCTGCAAGATCAAGGCGCCAGCCACCGCCTCCCCCACTGCAACACCGATGGTCCTCATACCGGTGCTCCCACTGCTTCGATCTTGTTGAATGCGCGGCGCAACGCTCGCAGACGTGGTTTTAACAGCTTCGGAGACATCCTCACCTGGTCCTCGACCTTGTCAATTTCGATCAGTAACAGCACGGCGATAAGTCGAAGGTCAACTTCATCCAGTTCAACAACATAGCGGGCGCTCATACGCGCACCATGAACGGCAGGCCGTTGAGCTGGGCCAGCGCGTCATGCGCGGCGGCCAGTTGTTGTTCCAGATAGGGGGATTCCGGTTCGTCGCCGGTTGCCACGGTGGCCGCCAGCTGGGCGGTCAGCAGATCGATGCGGGTGCGCAGGCCGCGTACAACGGCGAAGCACTCAGCAGGGGAAAAGGTAGCTGTTTTGTAAGAAGTTGTGACAGACATACGGCCTCCTAGGGCAATGTTTCCCAGGGCAGAAAGCCGCACGGGAGCCGGTAGCTAACCGGTTTGCCCTAGGAAGGCGTTAAGATTTCCCGCGCGACAACGGCATCATAACTGCACAGTCTGCATATAGCAACGGTTTGCAGTCGTTGTATGTCGCACGCTGTGCAGTTATGCTACGCCCTATGCCGTCTATCCCTAGACGGCCTAGCCCTAGGAGAGCTACATGAAAACCACGGAATACCTGGATGCGGTCAAGGCGAAACTTGACCTTCCATCGGACTACGCACTGGCTAAATTGTTCGGAGTCGTAACGTCAACCATCATCGCCTACCGTCATGGCCGTTCGGCCTTTGGTATCGAAGTGTCAATGAAGGTCGGAGAGATTTTGGGAATTGACGGCCACGCCGTATATGCGGATGGTCAGATTGAGCGCGCAAAGAATGCTGCGCAGATGGACTTCTGGAAGGGAATTTCGGAAAAATTTTCCGTGTCTTTTCGTAACCTCCTATTGGGCTACGGCCCGCATGTAGCCTAGGTTTCATGCGCCAATAGGCAGTAAAAGGCCGAGCTTCGGAAAACGTAAATTATGCGAAATTCTGCCTAGCATGAGGATGCGTGACCTGCTGGTCACGCATCCCTCCGTATTCAACATAATTTACTGCATCCACACAGCGTAATTATTCCCCGAAGTCATCAGCTTCCAGCCACCGCCCGGCGACCAGCTATTCGGGCCGATCTTCATAGCCAGCTTACCGCTATTGCCAGTGATAATGGCCGCGTACAGACCCTGAGTCGCCTGCTGGATGGCAACTGGCGACGTCGATGTCACGTCGGCCGCCTTGCGTGCACCGATCAGCGCTCGGATCGGCGTCTCCAGACTCCAGTTATAGATGTGCGGATAAAAGACGCTGGGAATTCCCGGGTGCGTCAACACATAAGCGTATCCTTCCATCACCGAACCGCATGGCACGGGCCACAGATTCTGGCCGCTGCCGCAACTCTCTGCCGGACCGGTGTCATGATTATCAACGAAGGTCACCGACATGGCCGGCCACCAGCCGATAGCGCCCGCCGGCTTGCCCGACGTGTCCTTCAGGCGCCAATAGTTGCCGTTGGCCAGCGCATCATTCAGTATGCCCTTGGTGGTGAAATCGAACGCGCCGCAGTTATTCCCGGTGCCGTTGATCCAGTCCATGATGGCCTGACGGTTCGCATTCAGATTGTTCAAGTCGAAGGTATCCGGCCACATCTCGCCCACGCACAATTGTGCGCCAAACGCATCGGCATACTGCCCCGCGTATTGGGCGCCGAAGCCTTTAACGTAATCAAAGCGGATACCGCTGAAACCAACCGGCTTCAGCACATTGTTAAGCCAGGACGTGATGCCGTTCTGGACTTCCGCCACATTCTTGTGGTCAAGATCACGCGCCGCGCTGAAGCCCTGGCCGGTATCGGGATTGCCCCAGCCACAATAGCATTCGTCATTGTTGACGATCGTATATTGCGACCACGTAGGATTGGTGAAGTCATACCATCCGGTCGAGCCCACCCTATGATTGACGACAAGGTCGACCACCGCGCGTATGCCACGGCTAGTCATGGCCGACACCGCTGCCTGCAGTTCGGCACTGCTGCCGTACGATGAATTCAGACTGTTGAGCTGCCTTGGCATATAGCCTTGGCTTGCCGACGAATCGGACGGTGGCGGGAACCAGACGTGGGTAAATCCCAGACTCTGGATATCGGACGCCTTGCCAGCGAGCGTGTTGTACCAGCTTGGATAGGCATAATTGGCCGAATTCCAGTGAAAACCCTGCAACAATATTGCGCGGCTGCCTACGGCCTGTTCGGGTGGTGTCACAGCGTCGCTGGCGGTGCTGAGAAGCAAGGCCAAGGACGCCATGAGGAAAAATTTCTGACGCATGTAGTCTCCTGATAGTTGTAGTAGTACTGAACTAATCGGCGGAGCGTTGATATAGTTGTTCTCCGTCAAATTAGCAGAACAACCATGCTTGCAAGCGAAAAATGGAATTTGCGCTAGATCAGCGAAACATCAAATAATTGGTTTGATTACACGAATCCCTGTGGCCGGTCGCATGGTGGTGGCGCGTGATGGAAGCCCTGCGGTATGGCGTAAGTGCAGTGGCCGCATGTTCATACCCTGTCGGCAGGTCTTACAGAGCAGATTCTGTAGACACCGAGCTGCGCTGATAAGCCCATAAAATCAGCACCTTATTACCATTTGCATGAATATTGCGTGTCGATCCGGCGGGTGTCAGGCACTGGCACATTCATTTAACCAGCTGTGACGGGAGGCAATCATGCGCAGGATACTTCTGATAATTGGTGTAATGATCTTCATGTTGAGCAATAGATGTCTGGCTCTTCCCATCAACTCGAATTTGTTGAAAATCACCAGCGTTTCCTTCTCACCTAAGACGCTGGATATACCCACCGGATTCTTTTGCGGAGGCTCTTGCGGTTTTACTTCAGCAGTGCCTTTTTTGCTGCGCGTCGGCCTGCGTGCCAACATCAACTACCCGGTAGAACTCCAGATTACCGAGGCGGATATGGGTATCGTGGAAAAAGATGAGTTCTTCGATGATCCGGCAGGCACTTATATACAGACGACCAATCTGCCCCGATTTACCAATGCAAATCAATTGGCTTTCATAAATTTCGGCATCAATATAGACCCCACGACCCTCAATAGCCTCTGCGCCCTGGGCTGCAGATCCAATGCAGGCTATCTGGCCGAACTTGGCGCACTGGAGTTCAATGCATTTTTCCAATTCAAATTCGAGCTGACTTCAGCCCTGAATCCGAATTACAGACTGGAATTCATGACACCGGTTTATGATGCCGCCCGCCCGATTCCTCTGCCCGCTACCTTAGGCTTAGTGCTGACGGGCCTGTTGTCTGTCTGGATTTTGTTGAAAGGCACAGCAGCGAACCTGCGCCGCTAGCAGTGTGCAACCTTGGCAGCACACTGCTAGCGAGCACAGCCCATAGCGCCCTCGCCTTTAGCTCTTGCTGGCGGCGTAGCTGGCGCGCGCGCTATGCAGTTTTTTGTAGCTGTCGAGCAGACGCTGGTGACGGTCCAGGCCTTCGAGCTGCATGCTGGTCGGCGTCAGGCCATGGAACTTGACGCTACCGTCCAGCGAGCCCAGTACAGCATCCATGCGTGGCTGTCCAAACATGCGGCGGAAATTGGCTTCGTAGTCGGCCATTTCGAGTTCGTCGTCCAGTTCAACCTCCAGCGCCGCATTCAGTGCCTGGTAGAACAGGCGACGCTCCACCGTATTGTCGTTGTATTGCAGGAATGCGCCCACCAGATCATGGGCGTCTTCCAACTGGCCCAGCGCCAGATGAATCAGCAGTTTCAGTTCCAGCACAGTCAGTTGGCCCCAATCCGTATTTTCATCAAATTCGATGCCGATCAGGGTTGCTATATCGCCATACTCGTCCAGTTCATTGTTCTCCAGACGGTCCAGCAACGCTTCCAGCGCTGCGTCATCGAGACGGTGCAGATTCAGCACATCCTCGCGGAACAGCAAAGCCTTGTTGGTGTTGTCCCACACCAGATCTTCTACCGGATACACTTCCGAATAGCCGGGCACCAGTATGCGGCAGGTTACCGCGCCCAGTTCATCATAGACAGCCATGTAGGATTCTTTGCCCATGCCGGCCAGAATGCCGAACATGGCAGCGGCTTCCTCGGCATTGGCATCCGCCCCCTGCGCCGTGAAATCCCATTCTACGAAGTCGTAGTCGGCCTTGGCACTAAAGAAGCGCCACGATACCAGACCACTCGAATCAATAAAGTGCTCGACAAAATTGTTAGGTTCCGTCACGGCATTGCTGGTGAAGGTAGGCGGCGGTAGATCGTTCAGGCCTTCGAAACTACGTCCCTGCAGCAACTCCGTCAGGCTGCGTTCAAGCGCCACTTCGAAGCTAGGATGGGCGCCAAACGAGGCAAATACCCCGCCCGTACGGGGATTCATCAGCGTCACACACATCACCGGATACTGGCCGCCGAGCGAGGCATCCTTCACCAGCACAGGGAAACCTTGTTCCTCCAGTCCCTGTATGCCGGCCACGATGCCCGGGTACTTGGCCAGGACTTCCGGCGGCACGTCCGGCAAGGCGATCTCGCCTTCCAGAATTTCCCGTTTAACCGCCCTCTCGAAGATTTCCGACAGACATTGCACCTGTGCTTCAGCCAGCGTATTGCCTGCACTCATGCCATTGCTGACAAACAGATTTTCGATCAGGTTACTCGGGAAATACACCGTCGCGCCATCGGACTGGCGCACATACGGCAAGCAACAGATGCCGCGTGCCACATTGCCCGAGTTGGTATCGATCAGATGCGAACCGCGCAGTTCGCCATCAGCGTTGTAGATATCCAGACAGTATTCATCGAGTATTTCTTTAGGCAAGGCATCTTTACGCCCCGGCTTGAACCAGCGTTCAGTCGGGTAATGAACGAATTCGGCGTTGGCGATCTCTACGCCCCAGTAGGATCCGGCATAGAAATGGTTGCAGCTGGTACGTTCGATGTATTCGCCCAGCGCCGAAGCCAGTGCACTTTCCTTGGTCGAGCCCTTGCCGTTAGTGAAGCACATCGGTGAATGGGCGTCGCGGATATGCAGCGACCACACATTCGGCACGATATTGCGCCACGACGCGATTTCGATCTTGATGCCGATCTCGGCAAGCAGCCCCGACATATTGGCGATGGTCTGTTCCAGCGGCAAATCCTTGCCGGGAATATAGGTTGCCACATCGGTATCCGGTTTCAGCGTCAGCAGCGACTGTGCGTCGGCATCGAGATTCTCCACCTCCTCGATGACGAATTCAGGGCCGGTCTGCACCACTTTCTTCACCGTGCAACGGTCGATGGAGCGCAAGATGCCTTCGCGGTCCTTGGCCGAGATATCGGGCGGCAGCTCTACCTGGATTTTGAATATCTGCTGATAGCGGTTTTCCGGATCAACAATATTATTCTGTGACAGACGAATATTTTCAGTTGGAATATTGCGCGTATTGCAATACAACTTCACGAAATAGGCAGCACACAGGGCCGACGAAGCGAGAAAATAGTCGAACGGGCCCGGTGCCGAGCCATCGCCCTTGTAGCGGATGGGCTGATCGGCGATCACCGTAAAATCATCGAATTTAGCTTCGAGACGTAGCTTATCGAGAAAGTTGACTTTAATTTCCATGTGCGGCTTCCAGACAGTGCAAAAATTGATTTGGCCGCCATTATCGGTGGTTTTGCCCGCAAAGCCTAGGCAAGAGTGCCTGCGCTAGCGAGCCTCGCTAACTTCCATATCGAAACCAGCACATATTCAGCCATACCGCTACTAACGGCCACGACAGATTGCTAGCACACTCCGACGATAATTCAAGTAAATTAATTTGTGTTGCTTCTGCGCCAGTGTGAGGAATGGAGATATTTGTTCCCCTACCCCAACCTTAATATCCAACGCTCAATGGCAGTTTTTTTAGGGGGTAGTGATGCGGAATATGAATATAGCCAAGCGGCTGAGCCTCGGTTTCGGTCTGGTCTGTGCCTTGCTGGGCATGGTCATTGTCCTAGGACTGGCATGCATGCGCGAGATCCAGCAGCGCATGGAAGAAATTACCAAGGTCAACGATGTGGAAACCCAGCTCGCCCAGACGCTGGATCTGACGGTGACAGAGCGTGCACTGGCATTGCGCAATCTGATACTGCTAAAAGAAACCAAGGAAATCCAGATCGAAGTGAAACGGATCACGGATCAGGATGCCAAATATGCGGCCAACCTGAACAAGCTCAGCCAGATGTTCAGCGCCGAAGTTAACACCACGCCGGAAGAAAAGCAGCTGCTCGACAACATACGCAAGCAAGGCGAGCTAGCCCGCCCTTTCATTGCCCGTGCGCAAGAAATGGCCTTGAATCAGCAACAGGATGACGCTTACAAACTGCTGCGCTACGAATTCCGCCCTATCCAGAAAAAATGGTGGGAACTGATCCGCCAGCTGGTGGCACTGGAACAGAAACAGAATACCGAAGCAGTGGCCAATGCCGAAGCGGCCTACGACAGCGCGCGCCAGCGCATGCTGGTGCTGGGCGGGCTGACGTTGCTGTGCAGTCTGGTATCAGGCTGGATGATCACCCGCAGCATCGTCCGGCAGCTGGGCTGCGAGCCGGATCAGGCGGCCGCGATAGCCTCGGAAATTGCGGCGGGCAATCTGCAGGTCGCTATTCATGCACGCAGCGACGATAACAGCAGCCTGCTCTACGCCATGCAGTCCATGCGCGACGGCCTGAGCCGCATCGTCGGCCAGGTTCAGAACAGCAGCGCCACCATCGCCAGCGCCGCGGGGCAGATCGCCTCCGGCAATCTCGATCTATCGTCGCGCACCGAGCGGCAAGCCACGACGCTCGAAGAAACGGCGTCCTCGATGGAAGAACTGACCGGTACCGTGCGCCTGAACTCTGATCGTGCGCGTGAGGCCAATGTTCTGGCCGAATCCGCCTCGACAGTCGCTGGGCGTGGCGGTGCCGTCGTGGCGCAGGTGGTCAATACCATGGCCGCCATCGACAACTCTGCACGCAAAATTGTCGACATCATTTCCGTCATCGACAGCATCGCTTTCCAGACCAATATTCTGGCGCTGAATGCCGCCGTCGAAGCCGCACGCGCAGGCGAACAGGGCCGGGGGTTTGCCGTTGTCGCAAGCGAGGTCAGAACACTCGCCCAGCGCAGCGCCGCTGCCGCCAAAGAGATCAAGGAACTGATAGGCGACTCCGTCGACAAGGTACAGGCAGGCAACCGGCTCGTTGAAGAGGCGGGCGCCACCATGAACGAGGTGGTGGACAGCGTCAAGCGGGTTACCGACATCATGGGCGAGATCATGCAGGCCAGCCATGAACAGTCCGCCGGCATAGAACAGATTACCGAAGCGGTGACCCAGATGGATGACGTTACCCAGCAGAACGCTGCGCTGGTAGAACAGGCCGCCGCCGCAGCGCAGGCCATGCAGGAACAGGTCCATAGCCTGAATGAAGCCGTCGGGGTATTCCGCCTCGATGGACTGGTACGCCGCACTCCGCGTGCCGGTGGCGGAATGCGTCCTGCCGCACTGCTCGCTTGAAATTAACTTGCAACAATTATGTGACTGTTTTTGAAGAAAAAAGTGGATTGCTGCCTCTAAAGAAGCATTGAGTGCGTGAAATTTGCTAATGTTCCGCTAAACTTGCGGGCATGAACTATTTGCATGCTTTGTTAAATAACTTTTACGGCAACGCCGGGCTACGTCTGCTATCGCTCGTTTTACTCGTCTTTCCGCCAGCGCAGGCGGCTGCACCTTTGCAACTGGTCACAGCCGCTCTGCCCCCTTTTTCCTTTGAAGAACATGGCCTGGCCCGTGGCATCGCCGTGGACCTCGTGAAAGAAGCTTTCCTGCGTCTGAAAGTACCCATCAGCATCGTTTTCATGCCCATGACGCGCGCCCAGACCATGATGTCCAGCGGCAGTGCCGACGCGGTATTTCCGCTGGCGTTCAAAGAGGAGCGGCTAGCCTACATCAGCTATCCGCATGAAAAACTGGTCGAAGATCGTATTTCCTTCTTCGTCAGGCAGGATTCCGACATACGTTTTGAAGGCGATATCGGCAAACTGGGCCAGTACACCTTCGGCGTCGAACGGGGGGCCGTGTATGGCAGCAACTTTACCCAGGCACTGCTGACAGGCCAGATTAGGAAAACCGATGAAGCCGCTACGCAGGCACAGAACCTGGCCAAACTGGTGGGAAAACGCTTCGATATTGCAGTTGGGCCTAGGCTGGTCATGCAGTATTCCGCTGAAGTATCAGGCAATGGCAATGCCGTAAAAGAACTCAAACCCTCGGTTGATCTGGGTCTGGTGGCCTACCTCGGCTTTTCGCGCCAGAGGGACCACGCGGCACTCATCGCCCGATACGACAAAGTGATGCAGGACATGCGCAAGGATGGGACTTACGACCGCATCCTGCGCACCTACACGCGCCGCTAGCCCTGCGGACTGGCGGCGCACTATCCGCCGTCAATGCCCGCTGTGGCCCTCATGTCCAGCCGGCTTACGCACAGTGACTTCTATTTCCTCCACTTTGCGTGCCGGCATAGCCGCGCGGCCAGCATCATACTGACGCGTGGCTGCCGGCAATTCGCCCGTCCATTCATAGGCCAGCGTGCCCGGCGGATGCTGATACCAGCCCGGATCGCTGTAATCGCCCCGCTTCTGCTCCTTGCGCACCTTGAGCACGGTGAACATCCCCCCCATCTCCACTCCGCCGAAGGGTCCCTCGCCTGTCATCATGGGCAAAGTGTTCTCTGGCAAGGGCATCTGCATGCCGCCCATGGAACCGCCCTTGTCACCCATGGCCATGTAACCGGGCACGATGCGGTTGATCTTCTCGGCGATGCCGTCATGATCGACGCCTATCATGCTGGGCACGTTATGCCCCATGGCATTCATGGTGTGGTGCGATTTATGACAATGCAGTGCCCAGTCGCCCGGTTCGGTAGCGTGGAATTCGATGGCACGCATCTGTCCCACACCGATATCGGTGGTCACTTCAGGCCAGCGCGCCGTCGGCGATACCCAGCCGCCATCCGTACCGGTCACGACAAATTCATGGCCATGCATGTGCAGCGGGTGGTTAGTCATGGTCAGATTGCCTACCCGTATGCGCACCTTGTCGCCCTGCCTTACGGGTAGCGTATCGATGCCGGGGAATACACGGCTATTAAACGTCCACAGATTGAAATCGAGCATGGTGTTCGGCTTCGGTTTGTAGCTGCCCGGGTCGATATCGAAGGCACTCAGCAGGAACACGAAATCACGGTCTACCGCCTGCTGGCGGTAGTCTTTCGGGTGGGTGACCCAGAAGCCCATCATGCCCATGGCCATCTGGGTCATTTCATCGGCGTGGGGGTGGTACATGAACTGGCCGGGCCGCGTGGCCACAAATTCGTACACATAGGTTTTACCCGGCGCGATGCCGGGCTGGGTCAGGCCGGTGACGCCATCCATGCCGTTCGGCACACGCAGACCATGCCAGTGCACGCTGGTATGCTCGGGCAGCCTGTTGGTAACGAAGATGCGCACGCGATCGCCTTCCACTACCTCGATGGTTGGGCCAGGCGACTGGCCGTTGTAACCCCACAGATGCGCCTTCATGCCGGGCGCCATTTCGCGCACTACCGGTTCGGCCACCAGATGGAACTCCTTGACCCCGTCGCGCATACGCCACGGCAGCGACCAGCCGTTCAGCGTTACCACGGGGTTGAAGTGGCGACCGTTGGACGGCGCCGGTGGAACATGCGTATCGGCACTGCCCATCAGCACCGCTTCCGGCAAGCTCGCTGCAGCCACCTTGCTCACTGCCGTCGCACTGACGGCGGCGGCACCCGCGCCCTTGAAAAAATCACGCCGCGTAATCATGGCTGGCTCCTGTTCTCGTTGCTACCGCCATGAATAGCGGCCTGTAAGCTGGTTTCCGCGATCCAGAAGTCGCGCTGGGAATTTATGGCACCGTTGACGGCCGCAAGCTGCTCGCGTGCATCAGACAGCAGTTCGAATACGCTGGCCAGCATGCCGTTGTAGCGCAGCAGAACTTCATCAGCGATCTGCTTGCGTAGCGGCACCACATGGTCCTGATAATTGCGCGCAATTTCGTACTGGCTCTGGTAAGCGGAATACGCCACCCGCACCTGCGAGCGGGCCTGTAGCGCGACATCGGCGGCATGGTACACGCTCTGCATATAGCTGGCCTGTGCACCCGCTCTGCGGGCAGTGCCCCAGTCAAACAGCGGCAATTCCAGCGACACTTCGTAGCCTTTCTCGCGCGGAGTGCCCCTGCTGCGCTTGTCGGCATAGCCAAGCTCGAACACGTTTACGAAGCTGGTGGTCTGGCTCAGGCCCAGCGCCTGCGCACTGGCAGCACTGGCAGCGCGGGCCGCCAGCACATCGAGACGGCTAGCCAAGGCCTGCGCCTCGGCATCGCGCATGGCCAGCGCCTGCTGCGGCATCTCAGGTAGACGAGCCGGCAACAGCACCGTGGTATCGTTGCTGCCCATTCCCAGCAGCCGCAGGAGCGCTTCGCGGCTGGCGAGCGCCTCGTGGCGCGCGCGCAGCAGCTGGCTGGTCGCTTCGTGCTGGAATGCAGTTTCCCGCGCCTGATCGAGCCGGCTCCAGTTGCCTGCCTTGGCCATGCGCTCGGCCAGCTGGCCGGAAGCCTGGGCAGCAAGTGCCACCTGCTCGGCAAACTCCTGCGACTGTATGGCAGCGACCGCAGTAAAGTAGGCAATACGGGTATCGCTGGCCAGCTGCAAGGCACGGCTGGCCACGCTGTATCGGGTCTGTTCGAAACGGTGCTGCTCCATGCGGCGGCGCTGCGGCATGGTCAGCAAGCCGGCCAGATCGAACATCACGCTGCGGTCGATCTCGGCCTCACCACCACCGCTGACGCGGCCAAAGCTGAACGACGGGTTGCGCAAACGCCCGGCCTGCACCAGCTCGGCCTCGGCTATCCCTAGCTCGGCCAGCGTGGCTTTCAGACCGCTGTTGTTGAGCAAAGCCAGCTGCACAGCCGTATCGGCTGTCAGAGGCTGGGCCAGTAGCCCCTGTATCTGGGCTGTCTGGTCGGCTACACGCTGGAACTGCACTGGCTGGCCCAGACGCTTGCTGGTCAATTCGGCTACCTCGCCATAACCGCTATCAGCCGATAGCGAAGCGCAGCCAGTCAGCAATATAAAAGGCAGCAACACGGCAGCACGCCACCTGACAGTGGACTGTGGGCGACGCGCACTACGCTGAGCCGGTGCGGCAGCGCCGTCTGTCGCGCGCTGCGGCAAACTCATTGTATTCATGGATTTCCTTCAATAATGTCGGGATACGGGCGCACAGCCCGCGACTACGGCAGAATTTCAGGCAGATTGGGGAGGCCGTTCCAGCGTGGCAGGAATGTGGCCGCACATGGCCGGATCAGCGGCTAGCGGAACGGGCGCTGACAGCGTGGTCAGCAGCAGGTCCGTCGCTAGCGGCGCGCCCAGCACACTGGCACAGGCTGTGCAGTGGCTGCATTTGGCATGGGCATGCGGGTCAGGCGCTTTCTTCTGCTGGCCAGCTTCGGGGGCGCAATGGGCACTGTGCTGCACCGGCTGGCTCAGCTGCACGCACGGCAGCATGGAAGCAGCGCCGCCCTGCAGAGGCAGGGCGACGATCAACAGCCATAACAGAAAGCGGAGTACGGGACGCATGGCCGGTATGTTACACCTTCCCACGACAGCAAGGTCAAGCGATGATGTTCAGACCGCCATCGATATAGACCGTACTACCCGTCAGGTGACGGGCCAACGGCGAAGCGAGATAGGCGCAGGTATTGCCCACATCTTCGATATCGACCAGCTCGCCCAGTGGCGCGCGGTTCAGCGCATCGCTCAGCAGACGGTCGAATTCCTTCAGGCCAGATGCTGCGCGGGTTTGCAGCGGGCCGGGCGAAATAGCGTGCACCCGTATGCCTTTCGGCCCCAGTTCATACGCCAGATAGCGGCAGGCCGATTCGAGCGCCGCCTTGACCGGCCCCATCAGATTGTAGTTGGGCACAACCTTCTCCGCACCATGGTAACTCATGGCGAACATGGCACCGCCCTGCTCCATCAGCGGCGCAGCCAGCTTTGCCATGCGCAGGAAGGAGTGGCAGGAGATATCCATGGCCGTCAGAAAACCGGCTAGCGAAGAGTCTATCAGGCCGCCCTGCAGGTCCGCCTTGGGAGCGAATGCGATCGAATGCACCAGTATATCGAGCTTGCCCTGCTGGGCCAGCGTGGCAAACAGCGCTTCCATCTGCTCTGGCTGGGTCACATCGAGCGGCAGCAACTGCGCATCGATAGACTGGGCCAGCGGTTCGACATGGGGTTTGGCCTTGTCGTTCTGATAGGTCAGCACCACTTCCGCGCCCAGCTTGCGGAATGCCAGCGCGCAGCCCCAGGCGATCGAATGTTCATTGGCCACGCCCACTACCAGCGCGCGTTTGCCTGTCAAAATAGGATAAACAGTTTGTGTAGTCATAGCGGCTCCAGTAAGTCTTGCGTATGTTGGGCTATCATCAGTTCTTCGTTGGCAGGCACTACCCACACGGCCACACGGCTGCTGTCCGCGCTGATGCGGCGTATGCCGTGTCCGGACGCTGCGTTGGCGCTGGCATCGAGCTGCACGCCCAGCCACGCGGCTTGCGCGCACACCGCCGCGCGCAGGCTGGCGCTGTTTTCGCCTATGCCGCCGGAAAATACCAGCGCATCGAGCCCGCCCAGTGCTGCGCTCAGGGAACCCAGTTCGCGGCCTATACGGTAGACCATCAGATCGATTGCCTGCCGCGCGCGCGGATCACTGCTCTGTTCCAGCGTGCGCATATCCGAGGCTATGCCGGAAACGCCTAGCAGGCCCGATTCCTGGTACAGCATTTTCTGCACGGCGGCCACACTCATGCCCAGTTCGTCGATTAGATACAGCACCACACCGGGATCCAGCGCGCCGCAGCGCGTGCCCATAGGCAGTCCGTCCACTGCGGTAAAGCCCATGGTACTGGCCACGCTGCGGCCGGCATGGATAGCGCACATGCTGGCGCCATTGCCGAGGTGCGCAGCGACCACGCGGGCCTGCGCCAGCGTGGCATCGACCGTGGGCAGGCTGAGCGCAATATATTCATACGACAGGCCATGGAAGCCGTAACGCCGCACGCCCTGCCCGGTGATACGCTGCGGCAGCGCAAACGACTGTGCTGCGGCAGGCTGGCCCACGTGGAAGGCGGTATCGAAACAGCCCACCTGTGGCAGCTCGGGCGCCAGCGCCATCATGGCGCGCACCGGCGCCAGATTGTGCGGCAGATGCAGCGGCGCCAGCGGTATCAGCTTTTCCAGCTGGGCCAGCACCGCGCCATCGAGCCGCCTTGGGCCACTGTAATGTACGCCGCCATGTACGATGCGATGGCCCACCGCCACCACCTGATGGCCGTCCAGATGGCTGTCGGCAAACTCGAACAGAAAGCGCATGGCCGCTTCGTGATCGAGCGGCGCCTCGGCCCAATGACGTTCGCCTATGCTGTTTTCCTGCGCATCTACGGCAGCAAAATGGGTAATGCCGCTATACAGATTTTCTATCTTGCCGCGGAAAGTCAGTTCCAGTTGCGCGCCGCTGTAGAGCGAAAACTTGATGCTCGACGAGCCGGCGTTGATCACCACGATACTTTCATTCGGGCGCATAGGCTCAGCCTCCCATCACGCGGCCAGTGGCCAGTGCACTGCGCGCCATCAGCACGGCCACCGCGCAGGAGGCCAGACGGGCCGTCACCGAATCTGCCCGGCTGGTCAGAATGATGGGCACGCGTGCCCCCAGCACGATGCCCGCTGCTGCCGCACCCGCCATGAAGGTCAGGCTCTTGGCCAGCATATTGCCAGCTTCCAGATCCGGCGCCAGCAGGATGTTGGCCTGTCCGGCAACCGGCGAAACCAGATGTTTGATCTGCGCCGCTTCGGGATCGATGGCGTTGTCCATGGCCAGCGGGCCATCGAGAATAGCGCCGGTAATCTGGCCGCGGTCCGCCATTTTGCACAGGGCCGCTGCATCGATGGTCGATGGCATACGTGCGCTCACGGTTTCCACCGCCGCCAGTATCGCCACCTTGACGGGATCGAACTTGAGCACATGGGCCAGATCGATCGCGTTCTGGATGATATCGACTTTATCTGCCAGCGTCGGCGTGATATTGACCGCTGCATCCGTGATGATCAACGGTTCGCTACGGCCCGGCACATCCATGACGAAACAGTGGCTGAGGCGGCGGTTAGTGCGCAGCCCCGTCTCGCTGGCCACCACGGCACCCATCAGTTCATCCGTGTGCAGGCTGCCTTTCATCAGCACGCTGGCCTTGCCTTCACGTATCAGCTCCACCGCCCGCATGGCCGAATCGTGGCTATGTTCGGTGTCGACCATAGGCAGCGCCGAAATATCGAGCCCGGCCTCCTGCGCCGCCTGACGGATGCGCGCCTCTGGCCCCACCAGAATCGGACTGATCAAGCCCATGCTGGCAGCATCGAGCGCAGCTTCCAGTGCATGCCGGTCACAGGCATGAGCCACGGCCACGGTGGCAGGACCGGACTTGCGGGCAGCGGCAATCAGAATTTCATAATAAGGGTGCGGCACACTGGGTGAATTCATTATTTCTCCGTCACTATTTACGTGGCAATGCTAGCAAGATATAAGAATATTGCAACTAACTGTGGGCATCTTAGCGTCAAACTAGCGGTAAATGTACGTAAATTTTCACGCAATAAGCATTTCCTGAGATAAACTTTTACCGTTATCTTGAGGAGTACGCCATGCTGCGCCCATCCCAACCTGCCCTTACCCTGTTCGCCGCGACACTGGCGCTTGCCATCAGCAGCAGTGTTTATGCGGATAACCGCCAAAACTGGCGCGCCATCCGCACCCAGACGCCCGATACCAGCGAGTACACGGCAGGGGCAGAATTGCGTTCCGGCGATACGGTGCCGGTGGCCGTCTCCCTGCAATTACGTAATCGCGCGCAACTGGAGACCTTTGCGGCAAACTTGATGTCGGGCACAAGTGGTTCCGCCCTGAGTAGCGAGCAGTTTCTGGCCCAGTACGCGCCCAGCAGTGCGGACGTCGAAGCGGTGGTTCAGCACTTGCGCCAGAGCGGCTACGTCAATATCGAAGTAAGCGAGAACCGTCTGCTGGTCACGGCAGAAGGCACAGCGGCCACTGCCGGCAAAGCCTTCAACGTGCGCATGGCCCGCTACAGCCGGGGCGAACGGCAAGCCTACGCCAACACTAACGCCCCCGTGGTGCCTGCAGCACTGGCCAATATCGTACTCAGTGTGCATGGCCTGCAAACGGTGCACACGGCACACACGGCGCAGATACAGGCGCTCAACGTCAGCACCGCCTATGCCACGGCCGGCAAAGTGGGGCATAGCCCGACGGCCTGGCCCGACATCTACAACGCCAGCGCCTTGCCCACTGCAGCGAAAACCAGCATAGGCATTATCACCGCCGGCGGCGTGAGCCAGACCCTGACTGACCTGAATACCTTCGCCACCAGCGCCGGTTATGCCCGGCCGGCAGTGAGCGTGGTCAACGCGCGCCGCGTCAGCAATGTCAGCAGCACAAGCGATAACACGGCGGAATGGAATATCGATAGCCAGAATGCGCTGGGGGCAGCTGGTGGTGCCGTCAAATCCATGGTGTTCTACAACGCCGCCTCGATGGTGGAATCGGATCTCACGGCAGCCATCAATGCAGCGGTGAGCGCCAACGTGGCGAAAGTCATCAGTATTTCGATCGGTGAATGCGAAACCAATGCGCGTGCCAGCGGCACCGCTGCAGCCGATGACCAGATTTTCCTCGCCGGCATAGCGCAGGGACAGACTTTCGTTGTTGCGTCCGGCGATGCCGGATCGTACACCTGCGGCGGTAGCAGCAGCGCGCAGAGCTATCCGGCATCGTCGCCCTACGTCATCGCAGTCGGCGGCACCTCGCTCAGCACCAGCAGCACAGGTGCCTGGGCCAGCGAGACCGTCTGGGCATGCAGCACCGCCAGTACCTGCGCCAGCAACGGCGGCACTGGCGGCGGCGCCAGCCTGATCGAACCGGCACCCAGCTGGCAGCTGAGTGCGAAAGTACTTGGCACCTCGACACGGCGCGGCGTGCCTGATCTCGCCTTCGCGGGCGACCCCAGCAGCGGTGCCATTACCGTAGTCAAAGGTGCCAAACTCCAGTATGGCGGCACCAGTCTGTCCGCCCCCATCTTCGCCGGCTTCTGGGCCCGCATCCAGTCCGCCAATAATAATCGGCTGGCCTTCCCTGCCCCCGCCCTGTACAAATACGGCGTGGCCCAGACAGGCCTGTTCCACGATGTCACCAGCGGCAGCAACGGCGGCTATAGCGCCGCCAAAGGCTGGGACTACACCAGCGGCTTTGGCAGCCTGAACGTCGGGGCGTTTGCCGCCTTTGTCACCTCTAGCGGCGCCTTCCTCGCTCAGTAGATATTCCGGCGCAGGCTTTCCATGTCGCGCTGATACTGCTCTGCCCACATACGCGCGTCGTCACGGCGGCGCTCGTTGCGGCGTATCTGGTCCAGCAATTCGTGGCGCTCCTGCTCGCGCCGAGCATCCTGCTTCTTGCTTTCCTCGTTGACGACACGGTCCTTGGCTTCGCTGGCATTGCGCATCTCGCGCTCCAGCCGGTTCAGGCGCTGATAGCCATCGTGGACACGGCCGTTGTACTCATCCAGATCATTGGCTGCCTGACGATAGCGCGCTGCGGCAGCCTCGTAATCCTGCCCGCTCACGTAAGCATGCTTGAGCTGGTCACGTTGCTCGGGGCGGCAGACTTCGACGGCCATCCCGCGGTTGGCACGGCCACGCTCGAATGCCACTTCCGGCTGGCAGTAGCGGGCATTCTGTTCCTGCCATGCCGCCGTGTAGACCGAACGGGTAGACGGCAGCACGAATACCTTGTTGCGGTTGGCGTTAGCAATCCTATCCTCCAGCAGGAAGGGTTTGCCATAGCCATCATCGGCACCCGCCTGACGCCAGTAATCGGTCAGGCGGTTTTCCCACGCCAGCCGGTATTCGGTTTCCAGCACTTTCAGCCCCCTGGCGCGCGCTTCCTTGCTGCGCAGGGTGAATTCGCGGCCATTGACGGCATCTTCTGTCCCCAGATTGCGCCAGTAATTAATCAGCTCGCCATTCCATGCGGCCCGGTAGGCATCCTCCTGTACCTGCACGCCAGCACTGCGGGCACGGGCAGCACGGTTCTGCAGCTCGCTGTCCGGCACGCCGTTATGGGCATCGTTATACCCAGCATCCTGCCAGTAAGTGCGGTTACCCGCCTGCCAGCCATTGCTGAATGCGGCTTCGTCGAAGCGCATCTGCATAGCTGCGGCACGGCTGCGCGCGGCTTCCAGCGGGGCACTCATAGGCTGCCCCTCAGTACCGGCAGTGCGGCCTATGGCATGCCAGTAGCTGGAGTTACCCATGGTCCAGCCATCGTCATAGGCCGGACGGTTCAGTGGCGTGCCATGCTTGCGCACTTCGGCACTGCCGACATGCTGCTCGAACTGGGTGGCCAGCAATCCTTTAACGCCATCCTGCTGGCCCCAGCCTGACCACAGATCCCAGTTACCCTGGTTCCAGCCTGCGGCATACTGACCGTCGGCACCTACCGTAGCCTGCTTGCTGTCGGCATGGTCGTCGCAGAATTCCTTGCGCTCGGCGAAATTGGCTGGCTCACCGGCGATCCCATCCTTATGGCCGATGGCATTCCAGTCGCCGACCTTGCAGTCGGCAATGCGCTGCATCGTGCCGGCGCAGCCTGCCAGCAGAAACGGCAGGGCCAGTATCAGAGGGCGGAGGCGTAACAGAGCTTTCATAACAGTCCCGGTGAGTGAATTCGGGGCGATTATATGGCAAATCTGACAAAGGAAAACAGGCTTTCTGGTTAGCACTTGTTACAGATGTAATGGCGCTGTGACCGCTAGTTTCACAGGCGTGAAGAATTCTGCCGGAGCCGCTGTGCGGCTGGCTATAATGGCTCACTTTTCCCGACTGACAGGATCACAATGAAAAGCAGTCTGATCACGGCCACTTGTCTGATCTTGGCAGCGCACAGTGCGCAAGCCCAGAGTTTCGAGACTATCGAAGCGAGCCCCATGAATGAACTCTGGGTCAACGGCGGCTTCTACTCCTACCACTTCCAGCGTAACAAGAACCTCAACGACAGCAATCCGGGGCTGGGGCTCGAATACCGTTTTTCCAGCGTCGCGTCGGTGACGGCGGGACGCTTCTACAATAGCGACCGCAGCTATTCCAACTATGCGGGCGTGTACTACCAGCCATGGCAGATCGGGCCGGTACGCCTGGGCGCCGTTGCGGGCGGTTTCAATGGCTATCCGAAAATGCGGCAAGGCGGCTGGTTCCTCGCCGCCATACCGACCGCCAGCTTCGAATACCAGCGGGTCGGCGTGAATGTCGCCGTAGTGCCCACCTATAAGGACAGGCTCTACGGCGCCATTTCAGTCCAGCTCAAATTCAGGCTTTACGAATAGTGCCCTGCTCGAGCAGATGCTTGGGCACGGCGGCATAATGCTTGAATTCCATGGTGTAGGTGGCCCGTCCCTGGGTAAGCGAACGTAAGCTGGTCGAATAGCCGAACATCTCGGCCAGCGGCACCAGCGCACGGATGATCTTGCCGCCACCACCGGGAATTTCATCCATGCCCTGCACCATGCCGCGCCGCGCCGTCAGATCGCCCATGGCATTGCCCATGAACTCTTCCGGCGTTTCCACTTCCACCTGCATGACCGGCTCCAGCAGCACAGGATCGGCACGCCGCATGGCATCCTTGAACGCCATCGAACCGGCCATGCGGAAGGCGTTCTCGTTGGAATCCACGTCATGGTAGGAACCGAAAGTAAGCGTCACTTTCACGTCCACCACCGGATAGCCGGCCAGCACGCCGGTACGCAAGGTCTCCTGCACGCCTTTATCGACGGCCGGGATGAACTCGCGCGGCACCACCCCGCCTTTGATGGCGTCGACAAATTCATAGCCCTTGCCCGCCTCTAGCGGCTCCACCGTCAGCACCACGTGGCCGTACTGGCCACGCCCGCCCGATTGCTTGACGAACTTGCCCTCCACATCGCTGGCAGTGCGCTGGATCGTTTCGCGGTAGGCCACCTGCGGCTTGCCCACGGCCGCTTCCACGCCGAATTCGCGGCGCATGCGGTCCACCAGTATCTCCAGATGCAGCTCGCCCATGCCGGACATGATGGTCTGGCCGGATTCTTCATCCGTATGGACACGGAACGACGGATCTTCCTGCGCCAGCCGGTTCAGGGCCATGCCCATCTTCTCCTGATCGGCCTTGGTCTTGGGCTCCACCGCCTGCGAAATCACCGGCTCCGGAAACACCATCTTCTCCAGCACGATCACCTTGTCCGGCGCACTCAGGGTATCGCCCGTGGTGACGCCTTTCAGGCCCACCGCCGCCGCAATATCACCCGCGTACACCTCCTTGATTTCCTTGCGTTCGTTGGCATGCATCTGCAGAATACGGCCCAGACGTTCCTTCTGGCCCTTGGTCGGGTTATAGACCATATCGCCCGAATTCACCACGCCCGAATACACACGGAAGAAGGTCAGCTGGCCCACAAACGGGTCCGTCATGATCTTGAACGCCAGCGCGGCGAAGGGATCGTCATCGCTAGGATGGCGTTCGACGGGCTGGTCATCCTCGTCATGGCCGGCAATGGCGGGCACGTCCGCCGGCGAAGGCAGATATTCCACCACTGCATCGAGCATGGCCTGCACGCCGCGGTTCTTGAAGGCGCTACCGGCCAGCATGGGCACGATTTCATTGCGGATGGTGCGCGCGCGCAGGCCCGCCTTGATCTCGGCCTCGCTCAGCGGCGTGCCTTCAAGGTATTTCTCCAGCAGCACAGGATCGCCCTCCGCGGCCGCTTCCACCATACGCTCATGCCATTCCTGCGCCTGCGCCTGCAGTTCTGCCGGTATGGCCTGATAGCTGAACTTTACGCCCAGACTCGCGTCGTCCCAGTGGATGGCCTGCATCTTGACCAGATCGATCACGCCATGGAAGTCGTCTTCCGCGCCCAACGGAATCTGGATAGGCACAGCCACCCCTTTGAGGCGGCTGGCGATCTGCTCGCGCACGCGGAAGAAATCGGCGCCGACGCGGTCCATCTTGTTGATGAAGGCAATGCGGGGCACGGCGTATTTATTCGCCTGGCGCCACACGGTTTCCGACTGCGGCTGCACGCCGCCGACAGCGTCATACACCATCACGGCGCCGTCCAGCACGCGCATGGAACGCTCCACCTCGATGGTAAAGTCGACGTGGCCGGGCGTATCGATGATGTTGATGCGATGCTCGGGGAAATTGCCGGCCATGCCTTTCCAGAAGGCTGTGGTCGCTGCCGACGTAATGGTGATCCCGCGTTCCTGCTCCTGCTCCATCCAGTCCATGGTGGCGGCGCCGTTGTGCACTTCACCGATCTTGTGATTCACACCGGTATAGAACAGGATACGCTCGGTCGTGGTAGTTTTACCGGCGTCTATGTGGGCGCTGATGCCTATGTTGCGATAGCGCTCGATGGGGGTTTTGCGGGTCATCATCTGCTCCTTGTTCAGCAATTTCAAATCAGGGAGGCACAGGTGCGGCAGTTCGCGCCAAATTCAAGGGTGCGGCCAACAGGCTTGCTTAGCGGTGGGAACTGTTTTCTGTACAATAAACCATCGTTATGCGGAGTTCTCCATGAAAGTCATCGCACTGCCCCTGCTGTTACTTGGTGCTGCCGGTCCGGCCAGCGCCAGCAGCGATCTGGAACAGCGGCTGGAACGCTGCGCGCTGCTGGGTGATGCCAGTGCGCGACTGGCCTGCTACGACGGTCTGAGCAAAGCGCCAGTCGTACCGGTAGGCAGCGCAGTGGCTGCCCTGCCGGCCGATCCTACCCAGCCGCCCGCACCGCCAGTGGCGCCTACCTTGCCGCCGCAACTGGCAAAACTTGCTACCGTACCGTCCTCGCCCGGCATTTCGCGCATGACCCAGCTGTGGGAGCTTGATAGCGCCAGCAAGCGCGGCGTGTTCAATTTCCGCCCGCACCGCGATACCTATATTCTGCTGGCCAACTACAGCACCAGCTCCAATGATGCACCATTTGAAAATTTTACGCCGGCAGGCATCCAATCCCAGCATACCGAGCTGATGTACCAGCTCAGTTTCAAAATGAAACTGATGGAACAGGTAGCGCAAACCCCGGTGGATCTATGGTTTGCCTACACACAGGAAAGTTTCTGGCAGGCTTACAATCGCGCTGCGTCCAGCCCCTTCCGCGAAACCAACTACCAACCGGAACTGATGGCGACGGCGCCATTCAACCTGTCGCTTGGCGTGATCGATCTGCGCTATCTGACGCTGGGCGCCGTGCACCAGTCGAACGGACAGACTTCCACGCTGTCGCGCAGCTGGAACCGGGTCTACCTGGAGCTGGGGGCGGAAAAAGAACGCTTCGGCCTGACCTTCCGCCTGTGGAAACGGCTCGATAATGCCCGCTCCAACAACGACAATTTCGATATCGCCGACTATCTCGGTCATGGCGACCTGCAGGCCAGCTATCGGGTGGACGGACACGAATGGTCAGTGCTGGCACGGCGCAATTTCAAGAAGCAGAATGGCGCCCTGCAGCTAGGCTGGGCCTTCCCCGTGCGTGCCAATCTGAAAGGCTATGTGCAGGCGTTCAGCGGCTACGGCCAGAGTCTGATCGACTACAACTATACGCAGAAGTCGCTGGGCGCCGGTTTTCTGGTGGATTTCTAGCGGGAAGAACCGCGCAATACGCGCGCCGGCAGCAGCACGATGGCACGCAGCAGCTCGAACACGCCTTCCACGCCTATGCCTATCAGGCGGAATGGCAGCAGGATCAGCCAGCACAGCGGATAGGCCAGCAGCGCCAGCAAAGCCAGCGGCCAACAGAGAAACAGCAAGACCAGCCACAGCAGAAATCCCAGCATCATGCGCTCCCGAACAGGATAAATATTGTCAATGCTGACACTTTAGGCATGCCCCCGTTCCGCTGCAATTGGCATGCGACCAACTGCAGATAGCGCGGATCAACGGTAGCAAATCAGGCATGAATGGTGGCCCGGCGCCGGCTCACTGGCCGAGGCAGATAATCTTGGTCTGGTATTCGCTGGCGTTGGGCTTCTTGCGGTTCGCCCAGTCTATGGCTTGCTGGGCCTGCTCGATGGTCAGTACGGACGCCTTGTCCTTGGACTTGATGAACGATACGCCTTCAAACACACCTTCCTTGCTGCGCATGACCTTGGCAAATACGGGCGGTTTGGCCGCGCCGTCGACTATCCGGTTCTGCTGCACGAGGTAGCGCTGATCGATTTCCTGCATGATATTCCTTCGCTAAAAAGGCGGAATATACGCGTTCTGACGATCAGCGCCTAGGACTTTATGCGTAGACCGCGCCGTAACTGGCCGGCTGCAACGCTGCCTGGTACAGCAGGCTGGCCTGCAAGGTGGTCTGTAGCGAAGGAATGCTGCCGCCAGCACGATACTGGAAGCTGACCTGCAGCACATCGCCCTCGCGCGCCGTGACCGGCAGTTCCAGCGGCAGCACCATGTAGTGGTTGAGCCAGTCTATGGTGCTGTTACGCTCCGGCACCACGGCGAGAATGTTCTTGGTGACGAAGCGCAGCGCATTGATCACGCCGTCACGCTCGATGACGAACTTGCCTTGCCATGCGTAGCTGAGTTCATTCGGCTGGGTGAAATCGATAATGCTGTAGACGGCGGGCTGGGCCAGCTCTATGGTGCCGGAATAGCTGACGCCAGTTTCCTGAAACTGCACGATGGGCGCGTAATAGCCTTCGAAGTCGAACTCCTGCTGCAAGGGCTGCACCGCCATGATCACAGCCTCCGGCAGAAACACCGGCAGCGGACCGCCGAAACGCTCGGTGTAGCGCCGCTTGAACGATTCGATCACTTCCACCTGCTTCTCGCGCAGCATGCCGACGTGAATCATTTCACAGATCACCACATCTACCGGCTCGGGCGGCAGATACTCGAACGCATCGGCATGGATCACTTCCACTTTCTCGCCCTTGGGATTGAGGGCCAGCATACGGCGCGCTTCCTGCACCATGTCGGGATTGAATTCGACGCAATAGACCTTGTCGGCCTTGTCCGCTGCGAACCATGACAGCACGCCCGTTCCACCGCCAAGCTCCAGCACCTTGGCGCCCGGTTTGACAGCGTAGTCGATCGCCGCCTTGAAACTACACATACGGTTCTGGTCCATCAGCATGTTGTGATGGTAGTGGACTGGAATGAATTGCCCCAGATAGCAGCTTTCAATCTCGCGTTCGTTCAGCATGGTTATCCTCAAGAATACCGTCCAGTCTCTGGTTGCTGGACGTATAAGCATTATGCTTAACGATTCCCTGAAGCAATGCTCCGAATTAAAGCCTGTTTGCCGCTCAATTCAACTCATAGGAGAATGACGCTGCGCGGGATCGCCGCGCTCAGGGCTGCGCCTTGCGTGCGATAAAGTCATTAATGGCCTTGGCGATCCAGGGTTTCTCTGCCTTTGCGGCAAACTCGGCGGCATTGTAATGAAATCCGCCATCCTTGCGCAGCGGATCGGCGCCCCGCTCCAGCAGGAATAACACGGCTTTTTCCTGTCCCTCGCGGGCCGCCAGCATCAGCGGCGTCATGCCCGATGGCGCTTCGGCATCGATATGGGCCTTACGTTCCAGTAGCAGCTCAGCGACTTCGATACTGCCTGCAGCGACCGCGTAATGCAAAGCTGTCCAGCCCGGCTGCTCCACCCTGGCGCCATGGGCCAGCATTTCCACTACGGCTGGCTTATTGCCGCGGAAGGCAGCCATCATCAGCGCCGTATTGCCATTCGGCGCACGCGCTTCCAGATCGATGCGCGGCTGTTTCATCAGCAAGCTGGCGACACGATAGGCCTCGTTGCGCATGGCGACGATCAGGGCCGTCTCGCCGCTGCCGTCGCGCGCATTGGGATTGGCGCCGCGTGCCAGCGCCGCGCTCACGCCGGAAACATTGTCGAGCTGGGCCGCACGCAGCAGATCCACTTCATCATCGGTCTCCGCCTGCACTACAGCGGGCGACAGCATGGCAGCAGCGCTGACCAACAGCGCAGCGATAGTCAGGCGGCGATAAGGGCTGGACATGGTTTCGCTCCGGCTAGTCAGGACTGTGGCTGGAACAGGCGGAAGAAGTTAGCCGTGGTCTGCTCGGCTACCTGTTCGACCGATACGCCCTTCAGCCTGGCGATATATTCGCCCACGTGGGCTACAAATCCCGGTTCGTTCATCTTGCCCCGATAAGGTACCGGCGCCAGATACGGTGCATCGGTTTCTATCAGTATGCGCTCGAGCGGCAATTCCAGCGCCACGGCCTGCAATTCCTTGGCGCTCTTGAAGGTCACTATCCCCGAGAAGGAAATATAGAAGCCCATCTCGATAGCGGCCCGCGCCACTTCCAGCGATTCGGTAAAGCAGTGCATCACGCCGGCCACACCGCCGGCATCGGTACCGGCCCCCTCTTCGCGCATGATGCGCAGGGTATCCTCGCTGGCGCTGCGGGTATGGATGATCAGCGGCTTGCGGCACTGGCGCGAAGCGCGGATGTGGGTGCGGAAACGCTCGCGCTGCCACTCCAGATCGCCTTGCAGGCGGAAATAGTCCAGCCCCGTCTCGCCGATGGCAATAATCTTGGGATCGTCAGCCAGTTGCACCAGCTGTTCCACGCTAGGTTCGGGCGTATCCTCGTAATCGGGATGCACGCCCACCGAAGCGTAGATATGCGGGTACTGATGGGCCAGCGCCAGCACTTGCGGAAAATCCGGCAAATCCACCGACACGCACAGCGCGTGGGTGACTTTGTTGTGGGCCATCTGGGCCAGCACTTCGGGCATGCGAGCGGCCAGCTCGGGAAAATTGATGTGGCAGTGGGAATCGATAAACATGGCGCGATTGTACCCCAAGCTGCCTGCCGCCACCTCAGGCCACGCGCTTGCCCAGAATGATCAGGTCGCGCTCGACGCCGTCCAGATTGGCCACCTTGGGCAAATGGGCCCAGCTAGCAAAGCCGAACTTGGCGAACAATCCGAGGCTGGGCTGGTTATGGCCGAAGATAAAGCCCAGCAAGGTGTGCACCTTGATAGCGGGCGCATGGGCAATCGCCTGAGCAATGCAGTAGCCGCCCACGCCTTTGCCGCGCCAGGCCTCGACGATGTAGATCGAAATCTCGGACGTGCCCGAATAGGCCGGTCGGCCATAGAAATTCGAATACGACATCCAGCCCAATATCTCCGGCTGAACGGCCGTATCGTCGGCCCGTTCGATGATCCACAGCGGGCGCTTCTCCGGCGTGTGCTCGTGGAACCACGGCAGACGCGATTCGACCGCAACCGGCTCGGTATCGGCCGTCACTTCGCGCGAAGCGACGGTGCTGTTGTAAATGGCAACGATAGTGGGTAAATCGTCCAGCGTGGCGATGCGGTGGCGGAATGCAGTAGTCATGGAAAGTCAGATGGTGTGGGTAGCGCGGGCCGAACGTAGCGCCGCACCGAGAAATTCTTCAATCCGCAGACGGGCCCGCTGGCCGCTTTCGTCGTCGGGGAAATGCACGCCTATCCCTTGGGCGCGGTTGTTATTGGCGCCAGCAGGGGTAATCCATGCGACTTTGCCGGCGATCGGGTATTTATTCGGATCGTCCATCAGCGACAAGATCAGATAGATTTCGTCGCCTATCTTGTAGGGCTTCTGGGTAGGCACGAACATGCCGCCGTTCTTCAGAAACGGCATGTAGGCCGCATACAGGGCAGCCTTTTCCTTGATCGCCAGCGACAGCACCGTAGGCCGCGCCAGCGGCGCAGCAGTCTGGGTGATGGGGTTGACGGTGGACATGGTGGTTTCCTCAGGCGCAGCAAGCCGCATAATCGAGCAACATATCCTCAAGGAACAGCTTGGGCGACAAGGGATGATCAGCCACCGCGCGCCGTTCGTTAGCCCGTTTGATCGCTGCCAGCAGCCGGCTCACATGGATCTTCTCGGCCAGTTGCGCCAGTTCCTTCTGGTAGCGCGGATAGTAACGGATATTTCCCGCCAGTTTGTAGGAAAACACATCATAAAGCCAGCGCTGCAAACAGGAAACCTGCGTACTAAGTGGCAATTTCTGTAGCTTGTCCGCCACCCGCAGCGCATTTTCCACACTGGGCCGGGCCAGCATCTGCAGCAGTATTTCCAGTTCCTCCCGGTTGCCGCCTTCCGCCTGGGCCAGCGCCGTCAGTGGCGCACCGCCCTGCTCGCGCAACCAACTATCGGCATCAGGCACACCCTGCGCCTTGAGCCAGGCCAGCGCCTCCGCATGGCTGGGCATGGGCAGCGCGAACTTGCGGCAGCGCGACAAAATAGTAGGTAGCAAGCGGTCCAGACTATTACTCGACAGCAGGAACACGGTTCCCGGTGGCGGTTCTTCCAGCGTCTTCAGCAAGGCATTCGAGGCAGGCAGATTGAGCGCTTCGGCCGGATACAGCACCACCACACGCAAGCCCTGACGGTGGGTGGAAATATTCATGAAGTCGGCCAGATTACGGATCTGCTCGATCTTGATCTCGCGCGATGGCGTCTTGCTGGACTTGGCGGTCTTTTTGGTTTCCCCCTCGCCGTCCTCGCCGTCGGCTGGCAGTTCGTCCTCCAGCGCTTCCGGCCGGATGCGCCGGTAGTCGGGGTGATTCGCCTGCAGGAACCAGCCGCAGGACGCGCAATGGCCGCAGGCATGGCCGTCCGCCAGCACCGCCTCGCACAGCAGACTCTGGGCAAAGCGCTCGATGAAATCGGCCTTGCCGGTACCGGCAGCGCCGTGGAACAGGATAGCGTGCGGCATGCGGCTGCGCAGCGTCTGCAGCTGCTGCCACGCGGCCTGCTGCCATGGGTATAGGGTCGCGCTCATCGTTCAGGCAGCCAGCAAAGCATCAAGTATGCTGGCCAGTTCGGCCTGGATGGCTTCGATGCTGCGGGTCGAATCGATGATACGGAAACGCTGCGGGAACTGGGCCGCGCGGCGCAGGTACTCGTTACGGGTAGCGGCAAAGAAATCCGCTTTTTCCTGCTCGAACTTGTCCAGATCGCGCGTGGCATCGAGCCGCGCGCGTGCCACGTCCAGCGGCACATCGAACAGGAAAGTCAGGTCCGGCTGCAGATCGGGATGCACCCACTGCTCGAGCGCATCGAGCTTGCTCAAGGCCAGGCCGCGGCCACCGCCCTGATAGGCGAAGCTGGCATCGGTGAAGCGGTCGGACAGCGCCCATGCGCCGCGTTCCAGTGCCGGCGCGATCACCTGCGCAATATGCTCGCGCCGGCTGGCGAACATCAGCAGCGCTTCGGTTTCCAGATGCATTTTTTCGTGCAGCACCAGATCGCGCAGCTTTTCGCCCAGTGGCGTGCCGCCCGGTTCACGCGAGCTCACCAGCGCTATACCTGCGCGCTGGATATGGGCGCTGACAAAGGCAATGTGGGTGGATTTTCCGGCACCGTCTATGCCTTCGAAAGTGATGAATTTACCGCGTTGTTGAGTCATTGATTATCTTTGGTACTTGTTGACCGCCCGGTTATGGTCAGTCAAATTATCGGAGAACTGGCTGGTGCCGTTGCCCTTGGAAACAAAATACAGGGCGCCCGTCTTAGCTGGCGCCAGCGCCGCTGCCAGCGACTGCACGCCCGGCAAAGCGATAGGCGTAGGCGGCAGGCCGTTGCGCGTATAGGTATTGTACGGCGTGTCCGTTTCCAGATCCGATTTGCGGATCTTGCCGTCGTAGCGGGCGCCCATGCCGTAGATCACGGTGGGATCGGTCTGCAGCATCATGCCGATTTTAAGGCGGTTGACGAACACGCCGGCGATCATGCCGCGTTCGGACTTCTGGCCAGTTTCCTTTTCCACGATCGAAGCCATGATCAACGCATCGTAAGGCGTCTTGTAAGGCAAGGCCGGATCGCGCCGGGCCCACGCATCGTTGAGCCGGGTCAGCAGCATGGCGTGCGCCTGGCGGTAGATATGCAGGTCGCTCGAACCTTTGGCAAACAGATAGGTATCGGGGAAGAACAGGCCCTCCGCCTGGGTGTATTCCGAACCGATGGCACTCAGCAGCTCCTTGTCGGACAAGGCGATAGAGTCGTGCTTGAGGCCCTGATGGGCGGCGATGGCAGCGCGCATCTGGCGGAAGGTCCAGCCTTCGATGATGGTCAGCTGTTCCTGGGCAAATTCGCCGCGCACCAGCTGGTCCAGCAATCCCAGCGGCGTGGTACCGGGCTTGAGTTCGTAGGTACCGGCTTTGAGCTTGCTGCTCTTGCTGGTGATCCGCGCCAGCAGGTTGAACAGCAAGGGCTGCACCGGCGCACCGGCTTCCGCGATCTGCTGCCCCGCAGCATGCGCACCGCTACCGGGAGTAATGGAGAATTCTATCGCTTCGACTTCATCCCCGACGATGGGATGCTGCGACCAGTACATAAAATAGCCTGCACCGGCGAGCGCGCTCATAAAGAGCAATATGATTATTTTCTTAACAAATGCCATGGTCGGGACGGGATTGTGGGTCTATTGTCTACTAAATCGCACAGCTTGCCAGTTCTTGGCTGGCAACGCCAGTGTCATGTTTTGCGCCGTGTCCGACGCGATCTGCTCGACATCACTATAATGAGCCCGTAATGATAATGCTTTAATCGTTAAATCGAAAAATTATGTCTATCTGGAACGAATTATTAGCGCCCAAAGCGCAATCCCTGAACACCACCCAGCTGGCCGCCGGCTTTGTCGCGCCGCTACTCGATCAGGGTCTGATTGCCCTCGACGGCGAGGAATCCGCCCACTTCCTGCATGGCCAGCTGACCAATGATGTCGAACATCTGGGTGCCGACGAAGCCCGACTGGCCGGCTACTGCTCGCCCAAGGGACGCATGCTGGCGTCCTTCCTCATGTGGCGCAGCGGTAGCACCCTGCTGCTGCAACTGCCGCGCGAAATCCAGGCCGCCGTGCAGAAGCGCCTGTCGATGTTCGTGCTGCGCGCCAAGACCAAGCTCAGCGATGCAAGCGAAATGCCCGAGCACGAAGTCGTCATCGGGCTGGGCGGCGGCCTGGCCGAAGCCGTGCTGCAGACCTGGTTCGAACCGCTGCCGGCGCGGCCTTACAGCAAGATCAGCCATCCGCTGGGCACGGTAATCCGTCTGGCCGACGCTCTGGGCGCAGCGCGCTACCAGTGGCTGATGAGCAAGGATGTGGCCCGTACCGTCCTGCCGGAACTGGCCGAGCGTCTGACGGTGGGCGATGCCGCCGCATGGCACCTGTCCGCCATCCACGCGGGCGTGCCGCAGATCGGCAAAGCGACACAGGAACAGTTTGTCCCGCAGATGGTCAATTTCGAACTGCTGGGCGGCGTCAACTTCAAGAAGGGTTGCTATCCCGGTCAGGAGATCGTGGCACGCAGCCAGTATCTGGGCAAACTCAAGCGCCGCACCACGCTGGTGACGATACAGGATCCGGCCGCTGTCGCCGGCGCCGAAGTATTTGCCACGGCAGACCCCGAGCAGCCTTGCGGCATGATCGTCAACACGGCGCCGAACGGCCGTGGCGGCATCGACGCGCTGGTGGAAATGAAGCTGGCCGCGATCGAAGCCGCTTCCGTGCGGCTGGGCTCAGCCGAAGGGACGGCGCTGGAATTCCACCCCATGCCTTACGTGCTGGACGCGCTCGACGTCTGATATGGATCTGTACATCTATTACCGCGTCGACCAGACGCTGGCGGATGCATTGCTGCCGCAAGTACAGGCCATGCAAGCCGGTCTGGCTGCGGCCAGTGGCGTACAGACCGCTCTCAAGCGCCGCCCGGAAAGCAAGGACGGTGTGCAGACGTGGATGGAAGTGTATGGCGCCACCGCGCCGGAATTCGCCGACACGCTGGCTCAGGCCGTTGCGCAGGCTGGTCTGAGCCGCTACATCAGCGGTGAACGCCATAGCGAAGTTTTTGTGGATGTCGTGCCATGTGCCTGATCGTCTTTGCATGGCAAGTCGTGCCGGCCGTCCCGCTGATTGCCGCCGCCAACCGCGACGAATTCTATCAGCGCGCCACCGCAGCGGCGGGCTACTGGCCCGAGCACCCGCGCATTTATGCGGGGCGCGACCTGCAGGCCGGTGGCAGCTGGATGGGCATTACCCACGCCGAGGATGGCGGCCCGTCGTCGCGCTTTGCCGCGATCACCAATATACGGGCACCGGCCGAACACCGCGACGATGCGCCTTCGCGCGGCAGGCTGGTGGCTGATTTTCTGGCTGGCAGTATGACGCCGGAAGAATACGTGGCGCAGATCCGCCCCGGAGCACAGGCCTACAACGGCTTCAATCTGGTGCTCAGCGACGGCAAGACGCTGATCTGGTACGCCAACCGTGGCGACGCCGATCCCCGCAACGGCAAGCCGCTGGAGCCCGGCGTGTATGGCCTGTCGAATGCGCTGCTGGACGCACCGTGGCCGAAAGTGGTCAAGACCAAAGCCCAGTTCGCCAGCCTGCTATGTCTGGGCGCGCCCGATGAAGCCTATTTCGAAATGCTGTCCGACACTACGACGGCGCCGGACATGCGCTTACCGGAAACCGGTGTCTCGCTCGACGTCGAACGCATGCTGTCGGCCGTGCGCATCGAAAGCCCGGCTTACGGCACCCGCACCTCCACCGTGGTGAAGCTGTACGCGCAGGCGCCCGCTACCCTGCACGAAGTACAGGTGCACTAGACCTCCGCTGCCGTGGCAGAAAGACCGGCGCCAGCTCAGGCGCCGATCAGTCCTTGTCCGCAGACGCGGATGGTATTGCCCGTCAGACCGTATGCGCCGGGCGTGGCGAGGAAGGTAATCAGTTCCGCCGCATCGCGTGGCTGGCCGCCCTGCTGGACTGAGTTCAGGCGCCGCCCCATTTCCCGCATCAGGAAAGGCATCTTGGCCGTCATCGCCGTCTCGATAAAGCCGGGCGCCACAGCATTCATGCAGATCCCGCGCTTGCCCAGCCGGCCCGCCTGCGCCGCCACATAGGCCGTCAGCGCCGCCTTGGTATAGGCATAGTTGGTCTGGCCGAAATTACCGGCGATGCCACTGATCGAGGACAGGCAGACCACACGGCCACCATCGCGCAGCGTGCCATCGTTCATCAGCACGCCATCTAGCGCAGTGATGGCGGCGAAATTCACCGACACAACCTGTTCCCACTGCGCTTGCGTCATGTTGGCGATGGTGCGGTCGCGCGTGATGCCGGCGTTGTGGATCAGAATATCGAGTCCGCCGAAATGCTCGCGGAAGTAGGCGGACAGGCGCGCAGGCGCATCGTCTGCCGTAATATCGAGCGCCAGCGCGCTGGCACCTATGCGGCTACAGGTCTGCTGTAGTTCCTGCTCCACTGCGGGCACATCGAGGCAGACCACCTGCGCGCCCTCCTGCAGCAGCCGCTGCGCCACCGCCAGACCGATGCCGCGTGCGCTCCCCGTCACCAGCGCCACCTTGCCCGCCAGTGCCGCGCTGTAAGGCAGATGTGCCGGCGCCGCCGCCGTGCTGGTCACGCTGACTGCCTGGCCGGAAACATAGGTGGTCTGCACGCCGCAGAAGAAGCGCACCACGCCTTCCAGCCGCTGCACGGCATCACGCGCCACATAGGCCGTATTCACCGTCACGCCTTTGCGGCCCAGTTCCTTGCCCAGCGAACGGGCAAAGCCCTCCACCCCGCGTGCCGCAGCCAGCGCCACCGGATCGGCGCCTGCTTCATGCAGCGCCGCGACGATCAGTACCCGACCGTTCACGGCCAGCTTGCGCGCCAGCGCGTGGAAAGTTTCATACAGGGCGCGGCTATCGGCCGGCGTGGCGCAGCCTGTGGCATCGAACACCACGATATCGATCTTTTCCTCTTCGGGCTGGGCCAGCGGCGCTCCGCCACCGGAGCGCAGCGCAGCCAGCAAGGCTGCTTCCGCGTAACCGTTGGCCGCCGCTCGCAGCACGATGCGCTTAGCGGCAAACGGCGCCGCATCATACCCGGCCTCGCAACGCGCCAGTTCCACCGGATTGGGCAGTCCTAGCGCCTTGGCCAGACGGCCCGTGAGCGGGTTGCGGTTCAGTGCGGTAATAAAATCAGCCATCAGTTCTTGCCTTTCAGTAGCGATACACCATGTTGATGTGGGCAATGCCAGCTTCGTAGAATTCGTCGCCTTCGACCACAAAGCCATGGCGCAGGTAGAACGGTGCGGCGTGGGTCTGGGCACTCAGCGCCAGCACGCGGTCGCCCCGTTCGTATGCGCGCGCCATCAGCGCCTGCAGCATCAGCCCGCCGGCGCCACTGCCGCGCGCGATTTTGCGCACCGCCATCCGGCCTATATGTCCATCAGGCAGCAGCCGGCCCGTGCCTACCGCTACACCTGCCGCGTCGTAGGCGATGGCATGGATGCAGAGCGCATCCATCTGGTCCATTTCCAGTTCGGCGGGAACGTTCTGCTCCTGCACAAACACTTCCATACGGATGCGCTGGGCCTGCTCTTTCATGCGCGGCCAGTCGCCTAGCGTTACGGTCATTTTATTCTCGCTCATCAGATCAGCCTCACCAGTTGTTTGCCCAGATTCTGGCCTTGCAGCAGGCCGATGAAGGCCTGCGGCGCGGCGGCCAGCCCATCGGCAATGGTTTCATGATATTTAAGCTGACCGGCGGCAACCAGCGCAGCCAGCTCCTGCAAGCCTTGCGGCCACAGCTCCATATGCTCGGTGACGATGAAACCGCGCAGCGACAGGCGCTTAATCAGCAGGATGCGCGAATTCTTGAGCGGCATTTCCTGCCCGTTGAAGCCGCCGATCAGGCCACACAGCGCAATGCGCGCAAACGCATTGGTGCGCGCCAGCGCCGCATCCAAAGTAGCGCCGCCGACATTTTCAAAGATGCCATCAACCCCATCGGGCGTTGCGGCGGCCAGATCGGCCTCCGGCCGGCCTGCCTTGTAGTCGACACAGGCATCAAAGCCCAGCACATCGCGCACATGTGCGCATTTGGCAGCGCCACCGGCGATGCCCACCACCCGGCAGCCGCGCAGCTTGGCCAGCTGTCCGACCACGCTGCCCACGGCGCCACTGGCCGCGGAGACCACCACGGTTTCACCGGCCTTGGGCAGGATGATCTGCGTCAGGCCATACCAGGCCGCCATGCCGGGCATGCCAGCAGCGCCCAGATAGACCGACAGCGGCACCTGAGCGATATCGAGCTTGCGCAAAGCGCTGCCGTGCGCTGCGCCCATTTCAGCCCAGCCCAGCAGACCGGCAGCGTAATCGCCGGCGGCAAAATCCGCATGGCGGCTGGCCACCACCTGCCCCACGGTATTGCCTATCATGGTCTCGTCCAGTGCCTGCGAAGCGGCATAACTCTTGGCCGCGCTCATGCGGCCACGCATATACGGGTCTAGCGACAGATAGTGGTTGCGCAGCAGCACTTCACCGTCCGCCAGTGCGGGCACAGCCACTTGCTCCAGCCGGAAGTTTTCCGCCACGACGGGCCCGCGTGGGCGGGCCGCCAGTACGATGCGCTGATAACTTGCCGGTATATCCAGTGTCAAACTCTGCGTCATACTGCCGACACCCCGCCATCGACCGCCAGTATCTGGCCCGTGATATGCTTGCCCGCATCGGAGGCGAACAGCACGGCCGCACCTTTCAGGTCTTCATCGTCGCCCAGACGACCCAGCGGCGCATCTTTGGCCAGCTGGTCGGCCCCCATCTGGGCCAGCAGGCCGTGCGTCATTTTGGACGGGAAGAAGCCCGGCGCCAGCGCATTGACGGTAATGCCGAAGCGGCCCCACTCGCCGGCCAGCGTGCGGGTGAAGTTCACCACCGCGCCTTTGGAGGTGTTGTAGGCGATGGTCTGCATGGTGCCGGGCGGGTTGCCGGCCAGACCGGCAATGGACGCGATGTTGATGATGCGGCCATACTGGCGCGGAATCATCGAGCGCTTGCCGACCAGTTGCGACACGAGGAAAATGCCGCGTATATTCAGGTTCATCACCTTGTCCCAAGCAGCAACCGGATGATCCTCGGCCGGAGCACCCCAGCTGGCGCCGGCATTGTTAATCAGAATGTCGATATGACCGAGCTGGGCCAGCGCCGCCGTCACCAGTGCGTCGGCGTCCGCTTCGCTGGACAGGTCAGCCGCCACCGCGCTGGCCGCGATGCCCCGTTGCGCGAGGAAGGCCACCGCCTGATCCAGCTCAGCCTGTTTGCGTGAAGAAATCACCACGCGGGCGCCCTGTTCGCCCAGCGCCAGCGCCATTTGCAGGCCCAGCCCGCGCGAGCCGCCCGTGACCAATGCCGTTTTACCGGCCAGAGAGAATAATTCCTGAGTAGTACGCATAGCGATTCAGACCTCGTAATCCATGCACTGGCGTGCTTCGCGCACGGCGCCGAAGAACGGCTTCAGTGCCACATGTTGGGGATGCTGCTGATAGGCGTCCAGCGCGGCCTTGTCAGCAAATTCGGAGTACAGCAACACGTCGTAGGTCGCTTCCAGCCCTGGCTGGGCCACCACGGTTTCCAGCTTGAGTAGGCCCGGCACGATGCCGGCGCAAGCGTCCAGCATGGTTTTCATCCGGGCGGCATTGGTGGCGCGGTCGGCGCCTTCGGCGTGCTCTTTGAGCTTCCACATGACGATGTGCTTGATCATGGCTTTCCTGTGCGGCGCTGCGCGCGCCAATTGGTTGATGTCGCGCGCAGCATACCGCTTTTAGGCCGCCAGCACCACCGCAGGCAGGCCGGCTCAGACCACTTCGAACAGGCCGGCCGCGCCCTGACCGCCGCCTATGCACATGGTGACCACCACATATTTGACGCCGCGGCGCTTGCCTTCGATCAGCGCGTGACCGGTCAGACGGGCACCCGATACGCCATACGGATGGCCCACGGCGATCGCGCCGCCATTGACGTTGAGGCGATCCATGGGGATGCCGAGCTGGTCGGCGCAATACAGCACCTGCACGGCAAATGCTTCATTGAGCTCCCACAGGCCGATATCTTCCACCTTGAGGCCCGCTTTTTTGAGCAGCTTGGGTATCGCATACACGGGGCCTATGCCCATTTCGTCCGGCTCGCAGCCGGCAACGGCAAAGCCACGGAAGATGCCCAGCGGCTGCAGCCCCCTGGCCGCCGCAGTGGCGGCGCTCATCACGATGGCCATGGAAGCACCATCGGAAAACTGGCTGGCATTGCCGGCGCTGATCACGCCGCCCGGCACTGCCGTGCGGATTTTCGCCACGCCTTCGTAGGTGGTATCGGCCCGTATGCCTTCATCGGCACTGATGGTCACTTCGCGCGAGAGCAGCATGCCGCTGGCCTTGTCGGCCACGCCCATCACCGTCGTCATGGGCGCGATTTCGGTGTCGAACAGGCCGGCAGCCTGTGCCGCCGCCGCGCGCTGCTGGCTCTGCACGCCATATTCATCCTGCCGCTGGCGGCTGATGTTGTAGCGTTTGGCCACCGTTTCTGCCGTTTGCAGCATGGGCCAGTACACCTCGGGTTTGTGTTGCGACAGCCACACTTCCTTATACATGTGCAGATTCATTTCCTGCTGAACGCAAGAAATCGACTCCACCCCGCCAGCCGCATAGATATCGCCTTCGCCCGCGATGATGCGCTGGGCCGCCGTAGCGATGGTCTGCAAGCCGGAGGAACAGAAACGGTTGATGGTCATGCCGGCCGTGCTGACCGGGCAGCCGGCGCGCAGCGCGATCTGGCGCGCGATGTTGCCGCCGGTGGCCCCTTCCGGATTGGCGCAGCCCACCAGCACATCTTCCACTTCGCCTGCTTCCAGTCCGGCACGGCTGATGGCTGCCTGCAAAGCATGACCGCCCAGCGTGGCGCCATGGGTCATATTGAAAGCGCCTTTCCACGATTTGGCCAGCGGGGTACGTGCAGTCGAAACGATTACAGCATCCATCATCGAAGTCTCCGGTATAGGTTAGAAAACCCAGCATAGCACAAATAAGCACGGTCGTTCGTAAAACCTCTGTAAGCGGGCGGTAAGTTCTCCGCAAGCACTGCGTAAGTTACACGGCTCAGACTAGCCACAGGCTGGTGAAGGTGCAATCTTTCCAGCGATAACAATAAAGAATTCAGGAGACCAACATGGTGCGAGGCGCCGCGGCACGCCCACTGCATCCATCTGCGCCGCTTACGCCGCAGGAACGCAAGGTCATCATCGGGTCATCGCTCGGTACCGTGTTCGAGTGGTACGACTTTTATCTGTATGGTGCGCTGGCGCCGATTATCGCCAAGCAGTTCTTTGTCAGCGATAGTACGACCAGCTTCATCTTTGCCCTGCTGGCCTTTGCTGCCGGCTTTCTGGTGCGCCCATTCGGCGCGCTGGTATTCGGTCGCCTTGGCGATCTGGTCGGTCGCAAGCATACCTTCCTGATCACCATATTCATCATGGGCGGCTCCACTTTCCTGGTGGGCCTGCTGCCGGCCTATCATGCCATCGGCATTGCCGCACCCATCAGCCTGGTGGTGCTGCGCGTGCTGCAGGGGCTGGCGCTGGGCGGCGAATATGGCGGCGCCGCCACCTATGTAGCCGAACATGCGCCGCCCGGCAAACGCGGCCTGTTCACCTCGTGGATACAGACCACGGCCACGCTGGGCCTGCTACTGTCCTTGCTGGTGATACTGGGCACGCGCATGGCGACAGGCGAAGCCGAATTTGCCCACTGGGGCTGGCGCGTACCGTTTCTGGTTTCCGTCATCCTGCTGGGAATTTCCGTGTGGATCCGCATGTCGATGAAGGAATCGCCCATGTTCGCCCGCATGAAAGCGGAAGGGCGCGGTTCCAGCGCACCGATACAGGAAGCCTTTGGCCGCTGGCCCAATCTGCGCCTGGCGATTATCGCCCTGTTCGGCCTCACCATGGGGCAGGCCGCCGTCTGGTACACGGGCCAGTTCTATGCCCTGTTCTTCATGACCCAGACGCTGAAGATCGATGGCGCCAGCGCCAACCTGATGAGCGCCATGTCGCTGGCGCTGGCCACGCCTTTCTTTATCGTATTCGGCAAGCTATCCGACCGCTATGGCCGCAAATGGATCATCCTCAGCGGCTGTGTGCTGGCTGCCGCCACTTATTTCCCTCTGTTCGGCGCGCTGACCCACTACGGCAATCCGGCGCTCGAAGCAGCGCTGGAAAAAGCCCCGGTCACCCTGCTTGCCGATCCGGCTTCCTGCCATTTCCAGTTCAGTCCCAGCAACACGATCCGCTATCCCTCATCCTGCGATATTGCCGCCAGCCTGCTATCGCACGCCTCGGTCGCCTACACCCATGAGCATGCAGCAGCCGGCAGCATCGCGCGCATACGCATAGGCAGCAAGGAATTGCAGGCATTTAATGCGAGCATGACGGAGACAGGGCTGGACTTCGATCTGGCCAGCAAACTGGCCGAGAGCCAGCTCAGAAAAGCGCTGGCGGTCAGCATCAAGGCAGCAGGCTACCCCAGCCGCGCCGATGAAAGCCAGATCAACAAGACCATGGTGGTGCTGATCCTGTTCGTGCTCGTACTATATGTCACCATGGTGTACGGGCCGATTGCGGCCATGCTGGTCGAGATGTTCCCTACCCGCATACGCTACACCGCCATGTCGCTGCCCTATCATCTGGGCAATGGCTGGTTCGGCGGGCTGCTGCCTACGGTCTCGTTTGCACTCGTGGCGTATCACGGCGACATCTATTACGGCCTGTGGTATCCCATCGTCATCGCACTGGTGACGGCCGTGGTGGGCACGCTATTTCTGCGTGAAACCAATGGCGCCGAGCAAAAGCAAAAGGCCGCACATGGCGGCCTTGAGGACTAATTCAGCTTCGAATTAAGCTGCTTGCTTGCGGCGACGGGCGACAAGACCTACCAGACCCAGACCAGCGAGCATCATGGCATAGGTTTCCGGCTCAGGTACGGCAGCCACATTCGAACCGGTGAACTCGACGCGCAGACCGGTCGGATTGCCAGTGGCCTGACCCCAGTTGGTCACGACGAATTGCAGGGTATTGTTACCGGCAACGAAACCGTTGCCTGCGCTGGTAGCAAAGCTACTCCAGCTGGTGAAGCCATTGGAACTACCAATCTGAGTACCGTTCAGCAGCACTACCGCGGTGTTATCGGCAGCAAAACGGCCAGCCAGCGCGGCAGTATGGGCATCATAGCCGGTCAGATTGAAGGACAGCGAATAGGTGTAGGTGCCGTTTGCGCTCGGATCAAACGACTGCGCCTGATTGGCAGTCGGCGTGATCCATTTCGAATCGGTGCTGTTTGCCAGCCATGGGCTGATAGGCCAGACATTGTCGAAAGTAACGACAGGAACCGAAACCTTGTTCTCGTTGCTCAGCGAGTAGTGGGTGTCGGCGGTGCCGCTGGCGCCCACACCGGTGTTGACCAGACCGTTGATGCTGGCAGCGTGGGCCGAAGTGAAAGCAGCGGCAGCGATCAAGGCAGCGATGATGGTACGTTGCATAATTTCCCCATGATGGATATTGGATGTAAAGAGCGCTAGCCTCACTCAAAAACATAACAAGAGGAAACTTTCGCTACCATGGAGAAATTATAGCAAGTATTTTGCCGAAATGTTCACGCATAGAAAAATAAATTCCAATAAAGCACGCAAACATTCCATAAATCAACTATTAAAGCCTTTTCCTTCACTCGCCAGACGGGTCAGCAGCGGTGCCGGCTGCCACGCACTGCCCTGATAAGCACGGGCATACTGCGCCATGGCCGACAGGACATTCGGCAAGCCTACCGTGTCGGCATAGAACATCGGTCCACCACGGAACAGGGGGAATCCGTAGCCGGTCAGATACACCATGTCGATGTCGGAGGCGCGCAGCGCGATCCCTTCTTCCAGAATATGCGCGGCCTCGTTCACCATCGCATACACCAGCCGTTCGACGATTTCCTGATCGCTGATCTGGCGGCGGGTCAGTCCCAGATCGGCCGAATGCTGGACGATCATGGCATTCACCTGTTCGTTCGGGTAGGCTTTGCGGTCGCCGGCCTTGTAGTCGTACCAGCCACCGCCCGTCTTCTGGCCGAAACGGCCCATTTCGCACAGCAGATCGGCGCTACGCGAATAGGTGATTTCCGGCGACTCGACAGCGCGGCGCTTGCGGATGGCCCAGCCGATATCATTGCCCGCCAGATCGCCCATGCGGAACGGTCCCATGGCGAAGCCGAACTTCTCGATGGCCTGATCGACCTGTTCCGGCAGCGCGCCTTCATCCAGCAGGAAGCCGGCCTGACGGCTGTACTGTTCTATCATGCGGTTGCCGATGAAGCCATCGCACACGCCCGACACCACGCCGGTCTTTTTAAGCTTCTTGGCCAGTGCCAGAGCGGTGGCCAGCACATCCTTGCCGGTCTGCGCGCCGCGGACAATTTCCAGCAGCTTCATGACATTGGCAGGGCTAAAGAAATGCAGGCCGACCACGTCCTGCGGGCGGCTGGTGAAGCTGGCAATGCGGTTCAAGTCCAGTGTCGAGGTATTCGAGGCCAGTATGGCGCCCTGCTTCATCACGCTATCCAGCTGGCGGAACACGGTTTCCTTCACGCCCATGTCCTCGAACACCGCTTCCACCACGATGTCGGCCTGCGCAATGTCGCCATACGCCAAAGTACCCGTCAGCAGTGCCATGCGCTGGTCCAGCTTTTCCTGCGTCAGCTTGCCCTTCTTCAGCGTGTTCTCGTAGTTTTTGCGGATAGTGGCCATGCCCTTGTCGAGCGCATCCTGGCGGGTTTCCAGCAGTACCACGGGAATACCGGCATTCAGGAAGTTCATGGCTATACCGCCGCCCATGGTGCCTGCACCGATGACGGCAGCCTGCCTGATGCTACGCACCGGCGTGTCGGCCGGCACATCGGGCACCTTGCTGGCCACGCGCTCGGCGAAGAAGGCATGGCGCAATGCTTTCGATTCGGTGGTCTGCATCAGATGCAGGAAGCGTTCACGCTCGAACTTCAGGCCGTCTTCGAATTTTTTGGTGACGGATGCCGCTACCGTCTCTACGCACTCCAGCGGGGCCGGGAATGGGCCGGCCATGGCTTTGACGGTGTTGCGCGAAAACTGCAGAAAAGCCTCATGGTTGGGATAGTCAACCTTGCGTTCGCGTACTTTCGGCAGCGGACGCGCATCGGCCACGCTGGCGGCAAACGCCACTGCCTGCGCCAGCAGATCGGAGCCAGCTTCGAACACGGCATCAAACAGGGCCGTACCGGCCAGTTTTTCCGATGCTACCGGCGTACCGGAGACGATCATATTCAGCGCCATTTCCAGCCCCAGTACCCGAGGCAGACGCTGGGTGCCGCCCGCGCCCGGCAGCAGGCCCAGCTTTACTTCCGGCAGCGCGATCTGCGCACCCGGCAGCGCCACGCGGTAGTGGCAACCGAGGGCCAGCTCCAGCCCGCCGCCCATGCAGACCGTATGGATAGCTGCAACCACCGGCTTGGCCGAATTTTCGACCGTGGCAATCAGGGTATGCAGACTGGGCTCGGCCAGCGCCTTGGGCGAGTTGAATTCCTTGATATCGGCGCCGCCGGAAAAAGCCTTGCCGGCACCCGTGATGACGATGGCTTTGACTGCCGCATCGGCCGCAGCCTGCTGCAGTCCCTGCACAGCGGCAGTACGGGTTGCCAGCCCCAGACCGTTGACGGGTGGATTATTCAGCGTAATAACGGCTACCGCGCCGTGAACCTGGTATTCAGCAGTCATGTCTCTTCCTTATAGTGGTGGTGCCTACAATGCAGCCACTATACCGCATAAAAGAACGGTCGTATTATTATTTTTTGAGCGCATCCGGGCGCTGCCAGAGGGCGCAACCATGCAGCACCCGTCTGGCCCGTCCTAGTGGCGACATCAGACGCCAGCTACCGGTTCAGGCAGCACCGTCTGCCAGCAAATGGTCACGATACTGCTCGCGCAGGCGATTTTTCTGGATTTTACCGGTGCCGCCCACCGGCAACTGGCTGGTGAACACCACGTCATCCGGCAGCCACCACTTGGCAACCTTGCCTTCGAAGTGAGCCAGCAGGCTGGCCCGGTCGAGCGACTGGCCCGGCTTGAGTACGACCACCAGCAGCGGGCGCTCGTCCCACTTCGGATGGGTCACACCGATACAGGCCGCCTGCATCACGGCCGGATGGGACATGGCGATATTTTCCAGATCGATGGTGCCTATCCACTCGCCGCCGGACTTGATCACATCCTTGCTGCGGTCGGTAATCTGCATATAGCCATCGGCGTCGATGGTCGACACATCGCCGGTCGGGAACCAGCCATCTTCCAGCACATCGCCGCCCTCATCCTTGAAGTAGCGTGCCACTATCCATGGCCCGCGCACCATCAGGTGGCCATAGCTGACGCCGTCCCAAGGCAGTTCCTTGCCGTCATCGTCGACTATCTTCATATCCACGCCGTAAATGGCATGGCCCTGCTTCTGCAGGATCTTGCGCTGCTCTTCGCGGCTCAGCGAGAGATGCTGGTTCAGCAAGCCGCCCGTCGTGCCCAGCGGCGACATTTCCGTCATTCCCCAGGCATGGATCACTTCCACACCGTATTCATCGATGAGGGTATTCATCATGGCGGGCGGACAGGCCGAGCCGCCGATGACGGTGCGACGGAAGGTGGAGAATTTCAGCCCGTGCTCGGCGGCATAATTGATCAGCCCCAGCCAGACGGTGGGCACACCGGCCGAGAAGGTCACGCCTTCGCTTTCCATCAGTTCATAGACCGACTTGCCGTCCAGCGAACCGCCGGGAAACACCATCTTCGCGCCCGTCAGCAGCACCGAATATGGCAGCCCCCATGCGTTCACATGGAACATGGGCACCACCGGCATCACCGTATCGCGCGACGAGACATTGAGCCCGTTCGGCATGGCCGACGCGTAGGCGTGCAGCACGGTGGAACGGTGCGAGTACAGTACGCCTTTCGGATTACCCGTGGTGCCCGAGGTGTAGCACAGGGTGCAGGCCGAGTTCTCGTCGAACTGGGGCCACTGATAATCGTCGGAATGGCCGTTAATCAGGTCTTCGTAGCACAGCAGATTGGGAATCGCCGAATGCGCAGGCATGCGTTCCTTGCCGCCCATCAGAATATAGCCTTTGATGGTGCTGCAATGGGGGGCAAAAGCTTCCACCAGCGGCAGGAAGCAGAAATCGAACAGCAGATACTGGTCTTCTGCATGATTGCAGATGTAGGCCAGCTGTTCCGGATGCAGGCGCGGATTCATGGTGTGCAGCACCGCACCGGAACCGGATACGGCGTAATACGCTTCCAGATGGCGGTAACCGTTCCAGGCCAGCGTGGCCACGCGCTCGCCCATGCGCACGCCCAGCGCATGCAGGGCATTGGCCAGCCGCTTGGCGCGCTGATGGCAGTCGCGCATGGTATAGCGATGGATATCGCCTTCCACCCGGCGCGAGACGATCTCGCTGCTGCCATAATGGCGCGCGGCAAATTCAAGTATCCCCGAAACAATCAGGGGCTGGTTCATCATCTGGCCCATTACTGGACTCTGTGGGTACATAGCGGTCTCCGGCAACATTGGTAATTGATGAACGAGTTTGGTTTGCCGCTGCCTGCAGCGTCAATGGTTTTCGATGCTGCAACGCAGCAGCGGCAAACACGGTAGAATCGCGCTCGCGATCAAACGCCGCAACACTGCCTTACCCTTGCACAGGAAACCACCGCCATGCCGACGCTGCTGGACCATACGCTGGACAACTCTTACGCTGCCCTGCCGCCAGCTTTCTACACCCGCCTGATGCCTACCCCGCTGCCGGCGCCTTATCTGGTTGCCGTGAGCGGCGCAGCCGCACAGCTGATCGGGCTGGACGCCGCGCAGGCCGCCAGCGGACTGGAGGTCTGGATAGGCAATGCCGTGCCGCAAGGTGCACAGCCGCTGGCCGCCGTGTACTCCGGCCACCAGTTCGGCGTGTGGGCCGGCCAGCTGGGCGACGGACGCGCCATACTGCTGGGGGATATTGCCACGCCGGAAGGCCCCATCGAGCTGCAATGGAAAGGCGCCGGCATGACGCCCTACTCGCGCATGGGCGATGGCCGCGCCGTGCTGCGTTCGTCGATACGCGAATTTCTCTGCTCGGAAGCCATGGCCGCGCTAGGCATCCCCACCTCGCGGGCGCTGGCGCTGGCAGGCTCCGATCAGGGTGTCATGCGCGAGACGGTAGAAACGGCGGCCGTAGTGGTGCGCATGGCGCCCAGCTTTGTGCGCTTCGGTTCATTCGAACACTGGTATTATCGCAAGCAGCCGGGCGAACTGAAGATACTGGCCGATTACGTCATCAGCCGCTTCTATCCGGCGCTGCAAGCGCACGCGGCGCCTTATGCGGCCCTGCTACAGGAAGTGACGGAGCGCACGGCGCGCCTGATGGCGCAGTGGCAGAGCGTAGGCTTCATGCACGGCGTCATGAATACCGACAATATGTCCATCCTCGGCCTGACGCTGGACTACGGTCCTTTCGGCTTCATGGAAGCCTTCGATCCCGGCCACATCTGCAACCATACCGACCAGCATGGCCGCTACAGCTATGCCAATCAGCCGCAGATCGGCCACTGGAACTGCTACGCGCTGGCGCAGGCATTAATGCCGCTGATCGACGATGTGCCACTGGCACAGGCCGCGCTGGACCGCTATCAGCCCGTGTTCGCCGCCGAAATCGACCGCTTGCTGCATGCCAAGCTGGGACTTAGCCAGCTGCCCGAATACGCCGATGCGGATCGCGCCCTGTTCGACCGCATGTTCGACATCATGCAGGCCAACGGCGTCGATTTCACCCTGTTCTTCCGCAGCCTGTCGCAGTTGCACCGCGCCGACCAGCACGCCGACAGCGCCGTGCGCGACCTGTTTATCGACCGCACCGCCTGCGATCACTGGGCCGGACTCTACCGCCAGCGCCTGCAGCACGAGAGCGCCAGCGACGAAGCGCGCCGACTGGCCATGAACCGCGTCAATCCGAAATACGTGCTGCGCAACTATCTGGCGCAGGTGGCCATCGAAAAGGCCCAGAATAAGGATTTCAGCGAAATCGAGCGCTTACTGTCAGTTTTACGCCACCCGTACGACGAACAGCCTGAGCATGCGGCCTATGCGGCCCTGCCGCCCGACTGGGCCAGCCATCTTGAGGTAAGCTGTTCTTCCTGATGGCCTCCCGACCAACCATCCATTCTTAAGCGAGTGATAAGCCATGCAAGATAAAGTCATCCGTTCCGACGCCGAATGGCGCGCCATGCTCGAACCTATGGAGTATCAGGTCACCCGTCACGCCGCCACCGAACGTGCTTTTACCGGCAAGTTCTGGGACCACCACGAGGCCGGTGTGTACACCTGTGTCTGTTGCGAGACGCCGCTGTTCCGCTCCGATGCCAAATTCGATTCCGGCTGCGGCTGGCCCAGCTACTTCGAGGCCATCGATCCGCGCCATGTGACGGAGAAAGTCGACCGTTCCCATGGTATGCTGCGCACCGAAATCCTGTGCGCCGTGTGCGATGCCCATCTGGGCCATGTTTTCCCGGACGGCCCGCCGCCCACCGGTTTGCGTTACTGTATTAACTCTGCATCATTGCGCTTCGACCCACAATAACCGAGACACCATGAAATTCCTGTTCGATCTGATTCCCCTGATACTGTTCTTTGCAGCGTACAAACTGTCAGGATGGAATGCCGAAGCGGCCCAGCACTTCATCAATACCTATCTGAGCGGCATGGTTTCTGGCGGCTCCGTCACCGCCGAACAGGCCCCCATCGTCATCGCCACGCTGGTGGGCATACTGGCCACCATGGCCCAGATAGCCTATATCAAGCTGCAGCGCCGCAAGGTCGACTTCGTGCTGTGGTTCTCGCTGGCCATGTTCGTCTTCTTCGGCGGCCTGACCATCTATCTGCACGATGAGGACTTCATCAAGTGGAAACTCAGCATCGTCTACTGGTTCTTCGCCAGCGGCCTGCTGGTCAGCGACCTCGTATTCAAGAAGAATCTGATGCGCAAATCCATGGAAGAAATCGTCCAGCTGCCCGAGCAGATCTGGTCGCGCCTGAATCTCGCATGGATTTGTTTCTTTACTGCAATGGGCTTCCTCAACTGGTATCTGGCCTTTGTGCTGTTCAAAGGTGACACCAGTGCCTGGGTAAGCTTCAAGGCATTCGGCTCCACCGCCATCATGTTTGTATTCATCGTGGCCCAGACCATTTATCTGTCCCGTCATATGAAGGATCAGGCATGAGCGATACCCGTCTCGAACGCATGCGCAGCCGCATGGAAGCGGCCCTGCAGCCGCAGGAACTGACGCTGGAAGACGATTCGGCCCTGCACGCCGGCCATGCCGGTGCCGCTTCCGGCGGTGGTCATTACAACGTCAGAATTGTTTCGTTACAATTTGAAGGGCTAAAACTCGTCACAAGACATCGGCTCGTGTATGATTCTGTGCACGATATGATGCATAAAGAAATACATGCATTATCCATTATTGCATTGGCACCGTCCGAAGTATGATGTAACGCGAGGTATGGGCACTGGCCTATTCGTTTCAGAATAATTGAACAGAAATACAGATAGCTGATCCAACTCCCTGCCTAGCATTTTCGCTTAAACTTTTCCCCTTACAGGAATTAATAATGACCTTCAAGCCAGCCAAGCTGCTGATTGCACTTCTCGCCGTTATCGCAGTACCTGCTTTCGCACAGAACGTTGCCGTGGTTAACGGTAAAGCTATTCCAACCTCGCGCGTGGACGCCGTGGTCAAGCAAGTTGTTGCTCAAGGCCAGCAGCCGGATTCGCCACAGCTGCGCGAACTGATCAAGAAAGACCTGATCGGCCGTGAAGTGCTGATGCAGGAAGCGGAAAAACAGGGTTTCTCCAAAGACGCCGCAGTCAAAGCCCAGCTGGAAAATGCCCGTCAGGCCATCATCATCAACGCGCTGGTAGGCGACTACATTAAGAAAAACCCTGTCACCGAAGCCGACATCAAGGCCGAATACGACAAATTCGTGGCCCAGAATGGCGACAAGGAATACCACGTACGCCACATCATGATGGCGACCGAAGCGGAAGCCAACGACGTGATCGCCAAGATCAAAGGCGGCGCCAAGTTCGAAGATCTGGCTAAAAACTCGAAAGACACCGGCTCGGCTGCCAACGGCGGCGATCTGGACTGGGCTGTACCAGCCGCCTTCCCGCCAGCTTTCTCGGCGGCTTTCGTCGCCCTGCAAAAAGGTCAGGTCACCGAGAAGCCAGTGCAGACGCCTAACGGCTTCCACGTGATCAAAGTGGACGACATCCGCGCGGCCAAGCTGCCTACCCTGGAAGAAGTCAAGCCGCAGGTTGCCGAAGCGCTGGCACAGAAGAAAGTTCAAGCCTATCAGGAAGAACTGGTCAAAAAAGCAAAAGTGCAGTAATGTTGCACAAGGCGGCGCCCTGCGGGGCGCCGTTTTTGATTTAGCGTTGGTACCATGCACCGCCGAGTGCGATTTCTTGTTTTTTTATAGGATTTAATAATGATGTTGAAGCCAACCCGCATGATGTTAGCCCTGCTCGCTGTCGCTGCTGCGCCAGTCTTCGCGCAAAACGTAGCCACCGTGAATGGCAAGGCCATTCCAGCGTCCAAGGTTGATCAGGTGGTCAAACAGGTGGTGGCCCAGGGCCAGCAGCCAGACAGCCCGCAACTGCGCGAAATGATCAAGAAAGACCTGATCGGCCGCGAAGTGCTGATCCAGGAAGCGGACAAACAGGGTTTCGGCACCAAGGCTGAAGTCAAAGCCGCTATCGAAAATGCCCGTCAGAGCATCATCATCAACGCCATGCTGGCCGACTACCTGAAAAAGAATCCGGTCAAGGAAGCCGACATGAAAGCCGAGTACGACAAGTACAAAGCTGCCATGGGCGAAAAAGAATACCACTCGCGTCACATCCTAGTGGCCACCGAGCAGGAAGCCAAAGACATCATCGCCAAACTGAAAAGCGGCGGCAAGTTCGAAGAACTGGCCAAGGTATCGAAAGACGGTTCGGCCAACAACGGCGGCGATCTGGGCTGGATGACGCCGGGCAAACTGGTCAAGCCTTTCGCTGACGCCATGGTTGCTTTGAAAAACGGTGAAATCACCCAGACTCCGGTAAAAACCGAGTTCGGTTTCCACGTGATCAAGATGGAAGAATCGCGCGCCGTCAAACTGCCATCGTACGATGAAGTCAAAGGCCAGATCAACGAAGCCATGCAGCAGCGTAAGATCGCTACCCTGCGCGAAGAGCTGATGGCCAAAGCCAAAATCCAGTAAACCGTTTAGACGGATGACACGAAAGCGCCCTGCGGGGCGCTTTTTTTATGCGCGCTCAGCCCGGGCAAAAAAAAGGCCGGCGTATGCCGGCCTCTGTTACGCCGTCGGAGCTTAGCCGACGAACTTGCGGGCGTTGCGGAACATGCGCATCCATGGCGAATCTTCGCCCCATGCATCCGGATGCCACGATTGCTGCACGGTGCGGAACACGCGCTCGGCGTGCGGCATCATCACCGTGAAGCGGCCGTCAGCCGTGGTCACCGAAGTCAGGCCCTGCGGCGAGCCATTCGGGTTATACGGATAGACTTCGGTGGCCGCGCCGCGGTTGTCGATGAAGCGCATGGCAGCCACTGCCTCGCCGATATTGCCGGTCTGGCTGAAATCGGCATAGCCTTCGCCGTGGGCGATGGCGATGGCCGTTTGCGTGCCCGCCATGCCGCTGAAGAAGATCGATGGCGAATCCAGCACTTCCACCATGGCAAAGCGGGCTTCGAATTTCTCCGACTTGTTGGTGGTGAACTTGGGCCATGCGTGAGCGCCCGGAATGATGGATTTCAGATTGCTCATCATCTGGCAGCCATTGCACACGCCCAGACCGAAGCTGTCAGTACGGGCGAAGAAGCGCGCGAACTGGTCCAACAGTGCGTTGTTGAACAGAATGGTCTTGGCCCAGCCTTCGCCCGCACCCAGCACGTCGCCATAGGAGAAACCGCCGACGGCGATGATGCCCTGGAAGTCGTCCAGCTTGACACGGCCGGCGATCAGGTCGCTCATGTGCACGTCGACCGCGGTGAAGCCTGCCTGATGCATCACGTACGCCGTTTCGATATGCGAGTTGACGCCCTGCTCGCGCAGGATCGCCACGCGTGGACGTACGCCAGTAGCGAGGAAGGGCGCGGCCACATTCTCGCTCAGGTCGAAGCTGATACGCGGCGTCATGCCCGGATCGGTTTCGTCCAGCAGGCGGTCGTATTCGGCATCGGCGCAGGCTGGATTGTCGCGCAGACGGGCGATACGCCAGCTGGTTTCGCTCCACAGACGGTGCAGTGCCGAACGTGCTTGCGAGTAGATAGTCTTGGCATCGCGGGTGAATTCGATCACGCCACGGTCATTCGGCTTGCCGATGATATGGCTGCAGGCGCCCAGGTTGTAGCTGCGCAGTACGTCCATGACCAGCGACTTCTCGTCAGCGCGTACCTGAATCACGGCACCCAGCTCTTCCGAGAACAGCGCGCGCAGGGTCTGCTCGTTGCGCCGCTCGGCGATCTGGCCGGCCCAGTTCTTGGCATCGCCCTGATCGGCGCCATGGCCCTGCTCCAGCGTCAGGATGTCGAGGTTGATCGACAGACCGGCACGGCCTGCGAAGGCCATTTCCGTCAGCGTGCCATACAGGCCGCCGTCGGAACGGTCGTGGTAGGCCAGCAGCTTGCCTTCCTTGTTCAGTTGCTGGATCGCGGCGAAGAAGCCTTTCAGGTCTTCCGGGCTATCCACATCCGGCGTTTCGTTACCCAGCTGGCCCATGACCAGCGACAGCGCCGAAGCCCCCATACGGTTTTTACCGCGGCCCAGATCGATCAGGATGATGGAGGTATCACCGAGGTCGGTGCGGATCTGCGGCGTCAGCGACTTGCGTACGTCGTACACGGGAGCGAACGAGGAGACGATCAGCGACACGGGCGAGGTCACCGCCTTGCTCTCGCCTTCGTCTTTCCAGGTGGTGCGCATCGACAGCGAATCCTTACCGACCGGGATGGAGATGCCCAGCGCCGGACACAGTTCCATCCCCACGGCTTTGACCGTGTCGTACAGCGCCGCATCCTGACCGGGCTGGCCGCAGGCCGCCATCCAGTTAGCCGACAGCTTGATGTCGGAGATATCGTTGATCGGCGCAGCAGCGATATTGGTCACCGCTTCTGCCACGGCCATACGGCCCGAAGCAGCCGCATCGATCACGGCCAGCGGGGTACGCTCGCCCATCGCCATGGCTTCGCCCTGATAGCCTTCGAAACTCATGGCCGTGACGGCGCAATCGGCCACCGGCACCTGCCATGGACCCACCATCTGGTCGCGCACCGACATGCCGCCTACGGTACGGTCGCCGATGGTGATCAGGAAGGACTTGTCGCCGACGGTAGGCAGCAGCAGCACGCGCCTGGCCACTTCCTCCAGATCCATGCCGGTCAGGTCGATGGCCGGGAAATCATTCTGCACATGGTGTACATCGCGCTGCATCTTGGGCGGTTTACCGAGCAGCACGTCCATCGGCATATCGACCGGCGAGTTGCCCAGTTCCGGATCGATCAGCTTGAGCTGGCGTTCTTCGGTGGCAGTGCCCACCACGGCGAACAGGCAGCGCTCGCGCTCGCACAAGCTCTGGAACAGTGGCAGACTTTCCGGCGCAATCGCCAGTACATAACGTTCCTGCGATTCGTTGGACCAGATCTCTTTCGGCGCCATGCCGCTCTCTTCCAGCGGGATCTTGCGCAGATCGAAGATCGCACCGCGCTTGGCGTCATTGGTGATTTCAGGGAAGGCATTCGACAGACCGCCGGCACCCACGTCGTGGATGGAGATGATAGGATTGTCAGGACCCAGCTGCCAGCAGCTGTTGATCACTTCCTGGGCACGGCGTTCCATTTCCGGATTGCCGCGCTGTACCGAGTCGAAGTCCAGATCGGCCGTGTTGGTGCCGGTTGCCATCGACGACGCCGCCGAGCCACCCATCCCGATGCGCATGCCGGGACCGCCCAGCTGCACCAGCAGACTGCCCACCGGAATATCGTTCTTGTGGGTGTGCCGGGCCGAGATATTGCCGATACCGCCGGCTATCATGATAGGCTTATGGTAGCCCATCACGGTATCGTGCGCGCCGGCGAACTGCTGGCCGATATTCTGTTCGTAGGTACGGAAATAGCCGCCCAGTACCGGACGGCCGAATTCGTTGCTGAAAGCGGCGCCACCGAGCGGGCCCTCGATCATGATCTGCAAGGCCGAAGCGATGCGGTCAGGCTTGCCGTAGGCTTTGCCGCTGTCGCGGTAATCCGCCACCGGACCAGTCACGCTGGCATCGTTTTCCCATGCCTGCACGGCGCCCGGCAGCAGCAGATTGGAGACGGTGAAGCCGGTCAGGCCGGCTTTCGGCTTGGCGCCCCGGCCGGTCGCGCCTTCGTCGCGGATCTCGCCGCCGGCGCCAGTCGACGCACCGGGGAATGGGGAGATCGCCGTCGGGTGATTATGCGTTTCCACCTTCATCAGCGTATGGGTCAATTCCGTCACCGGCGCATACTGGTGCGCTTCACCCTGCGGGAAGAAGCGCATCACTTCGGCGCCTTCCATGATGGACGAGTTGTCGCTGTAGGCCACCACGGTGCCCTTAGGCTGCAGCTGGTGGGTGTTCTTGATCATGCCGAACAGCGATTTAGGCTGGGCTACGCCATCGATGGTCCAGTCGGCATTGAAGATCTTGTGGCGGCAGTGTTCACTATTCGCCTGCGCAAACATCATAAGTTCCACATCGGTCGGATTGCGGCCCGCCTTGCTGAAAGCTGCGTCCAGATAGTCGATCTCGTCGTCGGACATGGCCAGACCGAGGTCGGTATTGGCTTTTTCCAGCGCGGCCTTGCCGGCGCCGATCACGTCCACCGTCTCCAGCGGACGCGCTTCCAGCGTGCGGAACAGGCCCGCCGCTTCGTCCGGATGGCGCAGCACGGATTCGGTCATACGGTCGTGCAGCAAAGCCGCAACGGCCTGGGCCTGCTCGGCGCTCAGGTGCTTGGTCGCACCGATGCTGCTACCCAGAATACCGGCCTTCAGGTTGATGCGATAGGCGATGCCGCGCTCGACCCGCTTCACATGGGCCATGCCGCAGTTGTGCACGATGTCGGTGGCTTTCGAGGCCCATGGCGAAATGGTGCCCAGACGGGGTATCACGAAGAATTCCTCGACCGCGCCTTCGGTGTTGTCGGCGTGGGCCGGCTCACCGTAGGTCAGCAGCGCACCCAGACGGCGGCTGTCGTCATCGGACAGCGGCGCGGTGGCATCGATAAAATGGACGAAGCGCGCCTGAACGGCGGCAATGGCAGGCAGCACAGCTTGCAGTTGGGTCAACAGGCGTTGGCTACGGAATGCGGACAGGGCGTTGGAGCCCGGCAGAATCAACATGGTTGGAAGAAGGTTGATGCAGCGAGGCTGCGGATTAAAGGGCGATGAGGCATGAAAGACATGTCTTACTACTTGAATTGCAGAATTCCTTTGCGCGCATTATACCCTTTACGACGCTGTCTATACAGCGCCACAACAGACAAAAACTGCCTCCAAAGCAACATTTTTCACCGTTTCAGGGCCTGATATTGACCAAAAATGGCGCTTTCAGCGTGTTTTGGTAACATTTTCCATTGCCTTAGAGTATGCTAGATTCAACTTTAACTTAATGCGCTAAGATGGCCGAAAATAGTGATTTGTCAGTGTTGATCGTCGATCCCAATCCGGGTATGCGCGGCAACCTGCACAATATGCTCGCACAGGCCGGCATCAGCAAGATCGATTACGCGGTCAGTTCCGGCACAGCCATCCGCCAACTGGCCAAGAAGCCGTTCGATATCGTGCTGTGCGAGTATGATCTGGGCAATGGCAGCGGCGAGCAGAATGGCCAGGATGGCCAGCAGCTGCTGGAGGACTTGCGCGCTCACAAATTACTGCCGCCATCGAGCATCTTCATCATGCTGACCTCGGAAGGGGTGTACAGCAAGGTCATCGGCGCCGCCGAGCTGACGCCGACCGACTACGTGCTCAAGCCGTTCACGGTGGACATGCTGCAGCAGCGCATGCGCCGCGCCATCACCCGCCGCGCCGTATTTTTACCCGTGCACCAGCTGGCCGAAGCGGGCAATATCGCCAAAGCCATCACCGAATGCCGCAGCCGCGAAGCAGCCAACCCGGCCTATGCCACGGACTTTGCCCGTTTGCGTGCCGAACTGCTGATGAGCACAGGCGAATACGCCGAAGCAGAGACGGTGTATCAGGTCATCGTCATGAATCGCGCCATCGCGTGGGCACAAATGGGCGTGGCGCGCTGCCAGTTTGCCCAGGAAAAATACCCGGACGCCTGCGCCACGCTGGAACATCTGCTGGTCTCCAATCCCAAATTCATGTCGGCCTATGACTTGCTGGCACGTACCCATGAAGCCATGGGGGCGCAGGAAACGGCCAAGAAGATACTGGAAGATGCGGTCGCAATCTCGCCAAATCTGGTAGGCCGACTGCGCCATCTGGGCGAGGTTGCGCTGGAAACGGGCGACGTCGGCGCCGCCGAACGAGCCTTCAAACAGGTGGTGGCCAAAGCCAAATATTCGGAATTCCGCGATCCCGAAGATCATGTCAAACTGGTCAAGACGCTGGTTGCCAAAGGCGACACAGGGCAGATCAGCGGCGTCATCCGCGACATGGAACGTTCGCTGCGCAGCAGCGCCAATGTAGACGCCTGCCGCGCAGTTGCCGCCGGCATGCTGCACGAAATGACCGGCAACCGCAAAGGCGCGGCCACCGAGTTCAGCAATGCCGTCAGCGCCATTGCTGTCAGCCGCGGCCTATCGACCGGCCTCAAGGTCGGCGTGGTCCATAGCTGCCTGAATGCGGAACTCGATGCGCAGGCGTCCGAGCTGATGATCAGCCTGATGAACGACACGGAAAGCGGCGTGTCGATGGACGACGCCGTGCAGGTATTCGAGCAGGCCGGCCGCCATGATCTGGCCGAAGGCATGAGCAAGGAAATCAAGCATCAGGTGGCGGAACTGATCGAGCACGCCTCGGAACAGCGCAGCCAGGGCGATTTGCGGGCGGCGGTCGATACGCTCAATGCCGGTCTGCGCAAGGCCCCGGCCAATATGTCGCTGGCACTGGCTGCCACCTCGGCCATCCTCAAGCAGCTGGATGATCTGGGCTGGGAGGCCCAGCTGGGCAAACACTGCGCCACCCTGCTGGGCCGCATGCGCCTGCTCGACCCGCACCATGCAGCGCTGGCACAGCTGGAGGCGCAGTTTGCGCACACCCAGCGTAAGTACGGGATTGCTGCGCTGGTGGAATCAGAGCATCAGCGAACCGGGGATGTTCGACCAGTAGGCGATCAGATACCACGAGATAAAGTACAGAGCGCATAAAGCAGCAGCCGACTGGATGGCTGCATGGGTCTGGGCGCCGGCGCGCAATATTCGGGTAAGCGTACGCACTATCTTCTCCGCTGTCGTCATTAAGTGTAGCCATGACTGTACGCGTGCCGGCCTGCCGCGCCAAGCAGGCGCGACCGGGTATCGCCAGACAGTACCATGGGTAGCACTATCCGGCGCGGACCCGGCCTGTCAGTCCGTCCCCTCCAGCCCATAACCGCCACCACCCGGCGTTTCGATCACGAACATGTCGCCCGCCTGCATGTCGGCCTTGCCGATATGGGGCAAGGTCTCCACGCTGCCGTCGGCGCGCACCACGCTGTTGCGGCCGCAGGCACCGTCACTGCCGCCAGCCATGCCGAATGGCGCATGCACACGGTTATTCGAGAGGATGGCGGCCGTCATCGGCTCAAGGAAACGCAGCTTGCGCACGCCGCCATCACCGCCATGCCAGCGCCCTGCGCCGCCGCTACCGCGCCGTATGGTGTAGCTCTCCAGCCGCACGGGGAAACGGAACTCCAGTATCTCCGGATCGGTCAGGCGCGAGTTGGTCATATTGGTCTGTACCACGCTGGCGCCGTCAAATCCGGGACCGGCACCGGAACCGCCGCTGATGGTTTCGTAATACTGGTAGCGCGCATTCCCGAAGGTGAAATTATTCATCGTGCCCTGCGCTGCCGCCATCACGCCCAGCGCACCGTACAGCGCATTGGTAATGCAGGTCGAGGTTTCCACGTTGCCCGATACCACCGAGGCCGGATAGTGCGGGTTCAGCATGGAACCGGCGGGTATGCTGACCTTGAGCGGTTTAAGACAACCGGCATTGAGGGGAATATCGTCATTGACCAGCGTGCGGAATACATACAGCACGGCCGCCATGCAGACCGCTGATGGCGCGTTGAAGTTGTTTTCCAGCTGGGCCGAGGTACCGGCAAAGTCGATTTCGGCACTGCGCTCGGCCTGATTGACGCGGATCGCTACCTGTATGCGGGCGCCGTTGTCCAGATCCAGCGTGTAGCTGCCGTCCTGCAGCGCGCTGATCACGCGGCGCACGGCTTCCTCGGCGTTATCCTGCACATGGCCCATATAGGCCTGCACCACATCGAGGCCGAAGTGGGCCACCATTTTGTGCAGCTCTTCCACGCCCTTCTGGTTGGCCGCAACCTGCGCGCGCAGGTCCGCCATGTTCTGCTCCGGATTGCGGGCCGGATGACGCGCCGAGGCCAGCAAAGCCCGGGTTTCCTCTTCGCGCAGGCGGCCGCCAGCGGCGCCGTCAACCAGCTTGAAGTTATTGATCAGCACCCCCTCGTCCTCGATCACACGCGAATCAGGCGGCATGGAACCGGGCGTGGTGCCGCCTATATCGGCATGGTGGCCACGCGAACCCACGTAGAACAGCAGCGTGGTCCCGGCTTGGTCGAACACCGGCGTAATCACCGTCACATCGGGCAAATGGGTGCCACCGTTGTAGGGATCGTTGAGCATGTAGACATCGCCGGCCTGCATACGCCCGGCATTTTCGCGCATCACCGTCTTGATGCTCTCGCCCATGGAGCCCAGGTGCACCGGCATGTGCGGCGCATTGGCGATCAGGTTGCCGTCGGCGTCGAAGATGGCACAGCTGAAGTCCAGCCGCTCCTTGATGTTGACCGAATACGCGGTATTCTGCAGGCGCAGGCCCATCTGCTCGGCGATGGACATGAACAGATTGTTAAAAATTTCCAGCATCACAGGATCGGCGCTGGTACCGATGGCGCGCCGCTCCGGCAGCGCGGCAACACGGCGCAGCAGCAGATGGTCGTGCGGTGTCACCTCGGCCTGCCAGCCCGCTTCCACGATGGTGGTGGAATTCTGTTCGGCGATGATAGCGGGGCCCTTGATCACATCGCCGATGCGGGTGTGCTCGCGCGAGTACAAGCTAGTCTGGCGCCATTTTCCGCCCGTGTACATGGGCACTACCGCCTGCGGCAGCAGCCCTGTCGTGCGGCGCGCTGCCGCTTGCACCGACTCGGCAGGCGCATCGGACTTGCCTATGGCTTCCACCGAAACAGCTTCCACCATCAGCCCACGCGCAGGCATCAGGAAGGAATAGCGCTTGCGGTAGGCCGCCTCGAACTGGGCCTGCATGCTCGCCAGCGTATCGAACAGCACGATCAGCGCGCTATCGGTACCCTCGTAGCGCAGATGAACGCGCCGCATCAGAACGATGCGCTCCTGTGCCACTCCCTGTGCCAGCAGATCACTGCTGGCCTGTGCCCCCAGCTGCTCCAGCCTTTGCGCCACCTGCGCCAGTGCAGTTTCGTCCAGCCTGACTTCCACCGCTGCTTCGCGCATGGCGCTCTGATCGGCCAGCCCCATGCCGTAGGCCGACATCACGCCAGCCAGCGAGTGCACAAACACCGTCTTCATGCCCAGCGCATCGGCTACCAGACAGGCGTGCTGGCCGCCGGCGCCGCCAAAACTGGTCAGCACATATTCCGTTACATCATGGCCGCGCTGCACCGAAATCTGTTTGATGGCGTTGGCCATATTGCCCACCGCAATATCCAGAAAGCCTTCTGCCACCTGCTCTGCGCTGGTATCACGCCCGGTGGCACGGGCGATCTCTGCGGCCATAGCGCCGAAGCGCTCACGCACCGCCGCCGTATCCAGCGCCTGCTTGCCGTCTGCGCCAAACAGCTGGGGGAAGTAGCGCGGCTGTATCTTGCCCAGCATGACGTTACAGTCCGTCACAGCCAGCGGGCCGCCGCGCCGGTAGCTGGCCGGGCCCGGATTGGCGCCCGCGCTGTCCGGCCCCACGCGGTAGCGGCTACCGTCGAAGTGCAGTATCGAGCCGCCACCGGCAGCGACCGTGTGTATGCTCATCATGGGCGCGCGCATGCGCACACCGGCCACCTGCGTCTCGAACACCCGCTCGAACTCGCCGGAAAAATGCGAAACGTCGGTGGAGGTGCCGCCCATATCGAAGCCGATTACCTTGTCGAAACCGGCCAGCTGGCTGGCCCGCACCATGCCGACGATGCCGCCAGCCGGGCCGCTGAGGATGCTGTCCTTGCCCTGAAATGCCCGCGCATCCGTCAGGCCACCATTCGATTGCATGAACTGCAGATTCACCCCGGGCAGCTGGTTCGCCACCAGATCAACGTAGCGCCGCAGTATCGGCGACAGATAGGCATCGACCACCGTAGTATCGCCCCGCGCCACCAGCTTCATCATCGGGCTCACCTGATGCGATACGGAGATCTGGCTAAAGCCGACCTGGCGCGCCAGCTCGGCCACCTGCCGCTCATGCTCGGTGTAACGGTAGCCATGCATGAAGATGATGGCCAGCGAACGCAGCCCCTGATCGTAGGCGGCCTGCAGCCCGGCTCGGGCTTGTGCCGTATCGAGCGCCTGGACGATAGCGCCATGTGCGTCCATACGTTCGTCGATCTCGATGACGTGCCGATAGAGCAGCTCGGGCAGCACGATATGGCGGTCGAACAGACGCGGGCGGTTCTGGTAGGCGATGCGCAGGGCATCGCCAAAGCCGCGGGTAATCGCCAGCGCAGTAGGCTCGCCCTTGCGTTCCAGCAGCGCATTGGTGGCCACCGTGGTGCCCATCTTGACGGCGCCGATCTGCTGCACAGGCACTGCCTGCCCCGCCGCCACGCCCATCAGCTGGCGGATACCGGCGACGGCTGCATCGGCATAGTGTTCCGGATTCTCCGACAGCAGCTTGAGCGTACGCAGACTGTCATCGGGCGCTTTAGCCACGATATCGGTGAACGTACCGCCACGATCTATCCAGAACTGCCAATCCATATCTACCTCACGACGATGAAAAGAAGCGCCTATTGTAGTAGCAGCGACAGCTTCCGTGCAGCAGCGGAGCGACATAATTTCGATGCTAGAATTACAGCATGAACCCACTCCACACTGTCGCCAAAATACGTGCGATCGAACAGGCTGCGGCCGCCTCCCTGCCATCGGGCGTGCTGATGCAGCGTGCCGGCCAGGCCGCCGCCAATACCGCGCTCGACATGCTGCCCGCTGCAGCGGGCGGCGCCCGCGTACTGGTGCTGGCGGGACCGGGCAATAATGGGGGCGATGCGCTGGAAGCGGCGGCCCATCTGGCGCTGGCCGGCGCCCGCGTCAGCATACTCCACTACGCAGCGGCGGCAGCCGGCTCGCCCGAGCGGCAGGCCGCGCTGCAGCGCGCCCGTTCAAGCGATGCGCAGTTTGTGGACTATCACGGCGAACTGTTACCTTCACAGCCATGGTCGCTGGTGATCGATGGCCTGTTCGGCATAGGTCTGCAAAGACCGCTAGCGGGAGAATTCCGCCAACTCGCCGCACAGGTCAACACGCTGCATACCCAGATACTGGCACTGGACGTGCCTAGCGGGCTCGATGCCGATACCGGAACCGTCGTTGGACCGCATGGCGTGGCGCTGCGCGCGACCCGCACGCTAAGCTTCATCGCCGACAAGCCCGGCTTGCATACGGCGGATGGGCGCGATTATGCCGGGCTGGTCGACGTTGCCAGCCTCGACATCGACTGTGCACTGCTGCCCCCCGCCCGTCTACACCTGAACGACGTGCGCTATTTTGCCCGCCATCTGCGTAGCCGCAGACAGAATAGCCATAAAGGCAGTTATGGCAATGTGGCCGTCGTCGGCGGCGCGGACGGCATGGCCGGCGCACCGATACTGGCAGCGCGCATGGCGCTACATGCCGGCGCAGGGCGCGTGTACGCGCTGTTTGCCGGAACCGCCCTGCCCTATGACGCAGGACAGCCGGAGCTGATGTGCCGCAGCGCTGCCGGCTATGATTATTCTTCTGCCACTATCGTTGCAGGCCCGGGGCTGGGTGCTTCCGCCCACGCTAGCTCGCTGCTGGCCGGGATGCTTGCGACCGATACGCCGCTGCTGCTCGACGCCGACGCCCTGAACCTGGTCGCCGGCGACAGCGCTCTGCAAACGGCGTTGCGGACCCGTCCAGCCATGGCGGTCCTGACGCCGCATCCGCTGGAAGCTGCCCGTCTGGCTGGTTGCAGCATCGCCGAAATACAGTCGGACCGCGTCCATGCTGCGCGCCAGCTGGCGGCCAGATTCAATGCCATCGTGGTGCTGAAAGGCTCCGGCAGCGTGATTGCCAGCCCGGCAGGCGAGGCCGTCATCAACAGCACCGGTAACGCGGCGCTGGCCACCGCAGGCACCGGCGACGTGCTGGCAGGTCTGTGCGGCAGCCTGCTGGCGCAGGGCTGGCCGCAGTGGCAGGCAGCGCTAGCTGCCGTCTGGCTGCATGGCATGGCTGCCGATGTGCTGGTCGCGGAAGGCGGCAATGCCATCGGACTGACTGCCAGCGAACTGATACCGGCGATACGCGCGGCCATCAACCGCATGGCTATGCACCACGCGTTCTAGACCAGCCGCCCTGCCGCTATGGTCAGGGTGCGGTCGCAACGCGCTGCCATGCTCTGATCGTGGGTCACCAGCACCAGCGTGGAGCCATGCTGGCGATTCAGTTCGAACATCAGTGCGATCACCGATTCGCCAGTCGCGGCATCGAGGCTGCCCGTCGGTTCATCGGCAAACAGCAAGGGCGGCTCGGTCACAAAGGCCCGTGCCAGCGCAACCCGCTGCTGTTCGCCGCCTGACAGGTATTTGGGATAATGGCGCAAACGGCTGGCTAAGCCCACCCGCTCCAGCATCGCCTCGGCGCGTGCTCTGGCATTAGCGACACCGCGCAGTTCCAGTGGCAGCATGACATTTTCCACCGCCGTCAGATGGGCCAGCAGCTGGAACGACTGGAATACAAAGCCCAGTCCTTCCTTGCGCAGCAAGGCACGGCCATCTTCATCCAGCCCGTAGATATCTACACCATTGATCAGCACTGTGCCTGCGCTTGGCGTGTCCAGACCCGCCAGCAAGCCGAGCAAAGTCGACTTGCCGGAACCTGAAGCGCCTACAATCGCAAGCGTCTCGGCCTTTTGCACGGTAAAATCGAGGGGATGAAGTATCGTCAGCTCGCCGCTGGCATCGGCCACCCGCTTGGCGAGGCCGCGTACTTCAATGGCAGCATGGGCCGTCGCGCCAGAGGCCATAGCGGGATTCAGTGAAGTAGAACGTTCAGGAAAATCAGGCATGCTTAAAAGCTTAAATCGTTTATCGGGATTGCGCACTTGGTCTCAATACCTGACTCAGTGTTGCGCCATAGCCTTGGCAGCTACGCTGGGCATTGCGTCGGGCAGCGCCTATTCTGCACCAAAAACCGTTCTGGTGCTGGGCGATAGTTTATCGGCCGAGTACGGACTGGCGCGCGGTACGGGCTGGGTAGCGCTGGCCGAAGAAAAACTACGTAGCCAGAATATCGAAGCAAGCATCGTCAACGCCAGCGTGAGCGGCGAGACCACCAGTGGTGGCCGCAGCCGCCTGCCTGCACTACTGGACAAATACAAACCTGCGCTGGTCGTTATCGAACTTGGCGCCAACGACGGCTTGCGCGGACTACCCGTTGCCGCGGCAGAGGCCAATCTGCTGGCCATGAGCAGTGCCGCGCAGAAGGCCGATGCGCGCGTGATGCTGATCGGCATGCGCATGCCGCCCAATTATGGCCGCGATTACACCGAACGCTTCTTTGCCATGTATGGCACGCTGGCGAAACAGATCAAGGCACCGCTGGTGCCCTTCATGCTGGAAGGCGTTGCCGACAAGCCCGAGCTGATGCAGCCGGACCGCCTGCATCCGCTGGCCAGCGCCCATCCTGCCATCCTCGCCAATATCTGGCCTACCTTGCAGAAGTCCCTCAAAGCCAAATGAAATACCCGGAAGTTCTCAGACTTGAACAGGTGCTGCCCCAGCTAGACCAGTTCGATGCCATCATCGACGCACGTAGCCCGTGCGAATATGCGATCGACCATTTGCCCGGCGCAATCAACGCGCCCGTACTCGACGATGCGCAACGCATTACCGTCGGCACCATGTACAAGCAGGTCGGCTCGTTCGAGGCCAAAAAGCTGGGTGCAGCGCTGGTGGCAAAAAACGTCGCCCATCACATCGAAACCTTGTGGCTGGACCAGCCACGCGAGTGGCGCCCGCTGATCTACTGCTGGCGTGGCGGCAACCGCAGCGGCGCCATGGCCCACATCCTCGCCAAGATAGGCTGGCCGGTAGTGCAGCTCGATGGCGGCTACAAATCCTTCCGCGCCCATGTCAATGAGCAGCTGGAACAGACACCGGAATTCGACTTCAAAGTTATTTGCGGTACCACCGGCAGCGGCAAGAGCCGCATGCTGGAAGTACTCGCGGCACAAGGCGCACAGGTGCTCGATCTGGAGCAGTTGGCCGCCCATCGCGGCTCCGTACTAGGCGGCTTGCCCAGCCAGCCGCAGCCTAGCCAGAAGGCTTTCGAAACGGCGATCTGGAATAGCTTGCGCCGTTTCGACCATCAGCGCCCCGTCTTCGTCGAAGCCGAAAGCAAGAAGGTGGGCAATCTGCGCGTACCGGCCGCATTGATGGAACGCATGCGCGGCTCCGACTGCATCGCCATGTCGCTGAGCCGCGTCGACCGGGTGCGCCTGTTAATGGAAGACTACCAGCACTACACCAGCAATGCCGCGGCGCTTAACGAACAGCTGTCCTACCTGACGCCGCTGCACGGCCACGAGCGCATCAAGCGCTGGCAGGCCATGGCAACGGCGGGGGAAATGACTGCGCTGGTAGAGGAGCTGCTGCAGGAGCACTATGACCCGGCCTATCTGCGCTCGATAGACCGCAATTTCGTGCGCTACGAACAGGCTGGGGAGCTCAGGCTGGACGCCATCGATAGGGATAGTTTCACAGCGGGTGCCCAGCAACTGATCAGCCGCTACTGAAACGGGATCAGATTTGATTGATTTGTATTTTTACTATCGTTAAAGTTATGATATGCCCCTGCCTGCTGCGGGGGATACTCCGCTGGCACCATTCCCGCCTAACGGAGTAGTAATGCTTATACGTTTTTTCGCTGTCTTCCTGCTGTTTCTCGCCGCGATCATTGCAGCCGGGGTGTCCGGGCTCACCTTCCGCCTCTGGCCCACCGCCATACAGGACCGCCCTGTGGCCCTCACTCCCGCGATGCTGCAGCAGCTGCGAGACTTGCAGGCCGAGCATAAATTCACCCTCGATACACGCAGCTTTTATCCCGGCGCCGTCAACGAGACGCAACGCGCCACTGCCCAGGCTGCCGTGGACGCCGCCATCGGCAGGCTCCTGAGCGAATTGCCGCAACGCCCGCAGCGCTCCACCGTGCTCGCCATCCTCAAGCAGACGCTGGCCGGCTTTGCGCTGTCCGAGTCTGAAGAGCGCGACCAGCTACTGATCTACTTTGGCCGCATACTCGAAACGTGCCAGATCGAACACGCGTCCGAGCTATTCAATGTATGGCGTTATGGTTTCCCCTATGGCTGGTTAGCTTAAGTCCGGTCTGGTCACTCGCGCACCGACTGTCGCACACTGGCGACACCCCCTGCCCCGTCCCCGCTTGCCCCCCTCCGCGCCGCGCCTGCAGTTCCCGCCTGTGCGCGGCATCCGCTCTAAGATGCATTGCAATGATTGCTTATTATCATTCGCGAGCTTGGTGAATTTCGCAATTGCGAGCCAGTTTAGTAAAAAGCACAATGGTTCGAGATCGCAAGCACTGGCACCCCGCCGGTACGACAACGCGACAAAAATAAGAGAGCGAGACAACATCGAATGAACAGCAGAATCAGGCGCCGCGGGGCGCCTGCGGGCTAGCTTGTACCCGCATCCCGGAAAGTCCCCAGACCTTGAGCCATAACTAAAACGACGAGCCGAAAAGCTCAGTAGCTTCGTATCCCCTTGGAGAACGTAGATGAAACAATTCAAGAAGACAGCAATCGCCATGGGCCTCGCCCAGATGACCATGATGCTGGCCAATAACGCCATGGCGCGCCCTGCCGATGCAGACCAGCAGGCTGGCGGCGGCGTCGAAACCGTGATGGTCACGGGGCAGCGCGCCGCGCTGCAATCGGCCCAGAAGATCAAACAGAATTCGGACGAAATCGTCGACTCCATCGTGGCAGAGGACATGGGCAAGCTGCCTGACCGCTCGGTGACGGAGGTGCTGCAGCGCGTGGTCGGCGTCACCATCGACCGCACCATGAGCAAGAGCGATCCCGAACACTTCTCGGTAGAAGGCTCCGGCGTGTCCATTCGTGGTCTCAGCTATGTGCGCTCCGAGCTCAATGGCCGCGACTCGTTCTCCGCCAATGGTGGCCGTTCGCTCAACTTCGAAGACGTGCCGCCGGAACTGGTGGCCGGCGTGGATATCTACAAAAATCCTTCGGCCGAACAGGTGGAAGGCGCAGTCGGCGGGCTGATCAATCTGCGCACCGCACTGCCGTTCGACTTCAAAGGCTACAAAGCCGCCATTTCGGCTGACCGCACCTGGTCGGAACTGAAAAAAGGTAAAACCTCGCCATCTGCCTCCGGTCTGGTATCGAACCGCTGGAAAACCCCGCTGGGCGAAGTAGGCGCACTGCTCGATCTGGCCTATTCGGAAAGCGGCACCCGCACCGATGCTTTCCAGGTCGAGCCTTACTATCCGCTCAAAGATGCCAAGGGCAATACCGTATTCGTGCCCAAAGGCGCGCAATGGCGTACGCTGGAATTCAACCGCAAGCGCGAAGGTGCTTACGGCGCCCTGCAGTGGAAAAAAGACGAGTGGTCCAGCAATCTGACCTACTTCAAATCCAAATACGAAATGCAGTGGGACGAGCAGGCCATCTTTGCCCAATCCAGCCCTTACAACATCAAGGTTTCGTCCGATGCCACCTTCAATTCGCGCGGCGCGCTGCTGACCGGCACTCTGACCGATCCGTCCGATGGCGGCATCAACTTCGGCGACGACACCCGCACTTCCAACCGCAAATCCGACACCACCGATCTGTCGTGGAACCTGCGCTGGCGCCGTGACAACTGGACCGTCAGCACGGATCTGCAGCGTATCCGCGCCAGCACCAACAGCGTCGATTCCACCGTGGCCACCGGGGTGACCATGCCACAGGAGAAGGTCGATCTGAGCGGCAATGTGCCCAAGCTGCTGTTCACCGATGCCGATCGCGCCTATCTGGCCGATCCGAAGAACTACTACTGGGCCTTCACCATGGAACACCTGGACCAGAGCCGCGCCAACGAAACTGCCTGGAAAACCGACCTCAAATACGACTTCGACCATCCCGTGCTGCGCGACTTGCGCTTCGGTGTGCGCCTGACGGACCGCGATGCCGTAACGCAGAATTCGAATCCTAGCTATAACTGGTCGCCTATCAGCCAGCCATGGCAGCTGGGCTGGAACATCAGCGGTCTGGCCTCGCTGGGCGATCCCCGCTTCAGCGGCAACACCAATCTGCATAGCTTCAACAACTTCTTCAATGGCGGCATGAGCGTGCCATCGGTGGTCTTCCCCGATGTTTCGCTGGCCCAGGGCTTCCCCGATTCGTATGCCAAGCTGCATGCCTACCACGACATCCTGTGCAAAGAGCAGGTTGCCAAACAGGGCTGGGGCAGCTGCGATCCATGGACACCGGCCAGCTACGGCGCCAGCAACTATGCCGGCACCAACGACCAGTCGGAAAAGACCCAGGCCCTGTATAGCCAGTTGCGCTTCGGTCTGGATAACCTGAAATACCCGGTCGACGGCAATATCGGCCTGCGCTACGTGAAGACCGACTCGCGTGCCCATGGCTATACCGTGTTCACCTCGACCGCGCCGAATGGCGGCGTGATGGTCGGTACGCCTGTACCGAATATCAAACCGTTCGCCGAAGTGAAAGACTACCAGAATAACTATCACAACTTCCTGCCTAGCCTGAACCTGCGCCTGAAAGCCAGCGACAGCCTGCAGTTCCGCCTGGCGCTGGCCAAAGCGCTGTCGCGTCCTGACTTCTCGCAGTTGCAGGGCTATACCAAGCTGGGCGAAAGCGCCGATTCGGCCACCAATACGGTTACCGGCGTCACTCGCGTCAACAGCGTCAGTCTGACCGGCGAGAGCGACGGCAACCCGATGCTGCGTCCGACCACGGCGACCCAGCTCGATCTGACGGGCGAGTGGTATTTCGCACCGACCGGCTCCTTCACGGTGGCCCTGTTCAACAAACAGCTCAAGGACATCATCGTCAAGCAGATGTATGTAAAACAGCTGGCAGACGTGAACGGCAAGCTGTATGACTTTACCGTGACAGGGCCGATCAACGGCGCCAAAGGCCATGCCCGTGGCTTCGAACTGGCCTTCCAGCAGTACTTCGACAAACTGCCCGGTGCTTTCTCCGGCCTCGGCGTGCAGGCCAACTTCACCTTTGTAGACAGCAAGCGCGAACTGTACACGCCGATCTATTCGAAGTACTGCACGGGCGGCGATACGGCAGCCAACCTGAATCTGAACATGAACGGCTGCGACACCAACGGCACCACCTTCGGCAATCTGCCGCTGGAAAACCTGTCGCGCCAGACCTACAATCTGGCCCTGCTGTACGACAAAGGTCCGATTTCGGCCCGCCTGGCCTACAACTGGCGCTCCAAAGCACTGCAGGGCGTGAACGTCAACGGCACCAAGGGTTCGGATGCCACCGATACCAATCCGGCCAGCGCAGACTACGGCAAAACTATAGTCGCCTGGGCACTGCCTACCTGGTCAGATGCTTATGGTCAGCTGGACGCATCGATGTTCTACAAGTTCACCGACAAACTGCAACTGGGTCTGGAAGCACAGAATCTGACCGATGCCACCTACAAGCAGCTGATGCAGCAGAATATCGGCATGATGGGGCGCGCCTGGTTCAAAACCGGCCGCCGCGTGGTAGCAAAACTGAGCTACGACTTCTGATCGAAAGGTAGAAATAGATGATGCCAAGCGCCCGCCGGCTGGTTACCAGTCTCCTGTTTTTGATGGCAGCAAGCAGCGCGGCGCCGGCTTCGGAAATGCCCCGTATCGTCCACCAGCAGGGCCGCCATGCCCTGCTGGTGGACGGCGCCCCCTACCTGATACTGGGCGGGCAGGCGCACAATTCCAGCAATTATCCGCTGGCGCTGGATAAGGTTTTCGCTGCCATCGGCGATATGCATGCCAACACGCTGGAAATTCCCGTCGCATGGGAACAGATCGAGCCGGTCGAAGGACAGTTCGATTTCAGCTACGTGGACGCGCTGCTGAAACAGGCGCGCCAGCATCAGGTGCGTCTGGTGCTGCTATGGTTCGGCACATGGAAGAATACTAGCCCCAGCTATGCGCCCGCATGGGTCAAGTTCGATAATGCCCGCTTCCCCCGCATGCTGGACCGGCAAGGCAAGCCCAATTACTGTCTGTCGCCCCATGCCAGCAGCACCTTGCAGGCGGACCGCAAAGCCTTTGTGCGCTTGATGCAGCACCTCAAACAGGTGGACAGCGCAGAGCGCACCGTCATCATGATGCAGGTCGAGAACGAAGTCGGCACCTATGGTTACGCGCGGGATTACGCCCCGGCGGCCGAACAGCTATTCAGCGGGCCCGTGCCGGCCGCCGTGCTCGCGTACAAGAAACCGCAACAGCCGCAGGCTCCTGGCGCCACATGGCGTCAGGCCTATGGCGCTTACGCCGACGAGTATTTCCATGCCTACGCCATTGCCAGCTATATCGAGGAGATCGCCAAAGCCGGCCGCGCCGTATATGACCTGCCCATGTACGTCAACAATGCCCAGCGCGACTCGACCGAAAGCCCGCTGCTGCCATGGCATGAAAACTTCGCCAGCGGCGGCCCCACTTATGACGTGATCGATATCTACCGCGCCGCTGCGCCGCACATCGCTTTCGCCGGTCCCGACATCTACGACCCGGACTGGAACAAATTCAACGCCAGCCTGCAGCACTTCCAGCGCACCGACCAGCCGCTCATGGTGCCGGAGATGAGCAACGGCGCCAACTACGTGCGCTACCTCTGGCTGGTGCTGGGCCGTGGCGCGATCGGCGTGGCGCCGTTCGGCATCGACTACGCCGCATACAGCAACTACCCGCTCGGTCACAAGGCCAGCGACCGCAGCATGGTGGCGCCGTTCGGCGCCATCTATGCCGCGTTCCGCCCCATGCAGCGGCAGTGGGCACGCTGGGCCTACGAAGGCCGCACTTATGGCGTGGCCGAAGGCGACGACCGCCAGCCGCAGAACATTGCCATGCAGGGATGGAATGCCAGCATTTCGTTCCGCGAATGGCAGTTCGGCGAACGCGAATATTTCAAGGAACTGAAGGACCATCCGGCCGGGACAGAGATACCCAATGGCGGGGTGGCCATCGCCCAGACCGGCGACAAGGAATTCATCATCATCGGCCAGCATGCGCGCATCAAGATCAGCCATGCGCAAGGCCAGCCCTCGATGTGGGCGCGGGTGGAACAGGGACATTTCGACGCCCGTGGCAACTGGATCATGGAGCGCAACTGGAATGGCGACCAGACCGACTACGGCCTGAATCTGGGCGCCACTCCGGTGGTGCTAAAAGTAAAACTCGATACCTACTAAATAGCGGAGACTGTATGCGTATAAAGATCATGGCCCCTGCGGTGGCCAGTCTGGCCGTGTTGGCCAGCATTCCGGCCCTGGCTGGCAGCTACGAAAAAACCGCCACAGGTCTGATCGTGCGGCCCGATAACGGCGCCGCCAGAGAAATCAGGCTGGAAGTCATGGCCGACAACATCATCCACGTGGTCAAGCTGGACCAGCCGGGCAAGGCCCTGACGCCTTCGCTGATGGCGGTGGCGCAGCCGGTGCAGGACAGCTACAGCCTGTCCGCCAGCAAGGACAAAGTCCGGCTCAAAGCCAGGCGCATGGCCGTCGAAGTAAGCCTTGCGACGGGCGCGCTGCAGTTCTTTAACGCCGCCGGCAAAGCCTTCCTGACCCAGCACGCGGAAAGCATGACGCCGGTACAAGTGGAAGGCCAGCGCATGCTCGCCATCAAGCAGGGCTTCAACCATGGCAGCACCGATGCGCTGTACGGTCTGGGCCAGCACCAGAACCATCAGATGAATATGAATGGCGAAGATGTGCTGCTGATGCAGCACAATATGGCCATCGCCGTGCCGTTTGTGATCTCCAGCCGCAACTACGGCGTATTGTGGGATAACAATGCCATTTCGCGCTTCGGCGACAGCAAGCCGTATGCATGGCTGAGCCGCGACCTGCAACTGGCCGATGCCGATGGCCTGCCCGGCGCACTGACGGCAAAATACTATGTGGACGGCAAACTGGTGTACAGCCGGCGCGAAAAGGATATCGCCTACCAGTATCTGAAGGACGTGGCCGAGAACTGGCCCAAGGATGCAGTCGATCCGAAAGCGCCCAATCTGAAAGTGGTGTGGGAAGGCAGCATGCGTTCGCCCAAGGCTGGCGTACACAAGATGCAGCTGTACGCGTCCGACTACGCCCGCCTGCTGGTCGATGGCAAAGAAGTGATGGACATCTGGCGTCAGGGCTGGAACCCGTGGTATCACAATTTCGAGGTCAGCTTCAAGGCCGGCCAGCCGGTGCCGCTGCGGCTCGAATGGCAACCAGCCGGCGGCATGATTGCCATGACCCACAATGATCCCCTGCCCGCGCCCGAACGCCATTCGCTGACCTTCTCGTCCGAACTGGCCCAGGCCATCGACTACTACGTCATCAACGGCGAGAACATGGACAAGGTCATCGCCGGCTATCACCATCTGACCGGCCGCGCCCCCATGATGCCGAAGTGGGCTTATGGCTACTGGCAGTCGCGCCAGCGCTATGAAACGCAGGAGCAGTTGCTGGGCGTATTGCGCGAATACCGCAAGCGCGGCTGGCCTATCGACAATATGGTGCAGGACTGGTTTTACTGGCCGGAAGATGGCTGGGGCAGCCATGATTTCGACCAGGCCCGCTTCCCGGATGCCAAGGCCATGGTGGATGAAGTCCATCGCTCCCACGCACGCATCATGATTTCCATCTGGGGCAAGTTCTACGCCAATACCGCCAACTACAAGGAACTGGCAGCCAAAGGCCATATGTGGACCAGGAACGTCGAGAACGGCGACCTGGACTGGGTCGGCCCCGGCTACAAGAACAGCCACTACTCGCCGTATGCACCGGAAGCGCGCGACATCTACTACCGCCAGATGAAGCCCAAGCTGGTGGATCTGGGCTTTGACGCCTGGTGGATGGATAATACCGAACCCGATGTGCTGTCGAATGCCCGCCCGGCCGATTTCAAACAGCTGATCGGCCCTACCATTTATGGCGCCGGCGAAATCACCTTCAATCCGTATAGCCTGGTGCATACGGGCGGCTTCTACCAGCACCTGAAACAGGACCAGCCAGACAAGCGCCAGTTCATCCTTTCCCGTTCCGGCTTTGCCGGCATCCAGCGTAATGCCAGTGCCGTCTGGAGCGGTGATACGGTGAGCCGCTGGAATAATCTGTACGACCAGATTTCAGCCGGCGTCGGCATCTCCATGTCCGGCATCGCCAACTGGACCCACGATATCGGCGGCTATGCCCAGGAAACCCGCTTCCAGATCGGCGACGTGGGTTCGGCACAGGAAAACCGCAGCACCGGCAGCCAAGCTGGCAATCCGGAAGATCTGAAGGAATGGCGCGAACTGAATCTGCGCTGGTTCCAGTTCGGCGCCTTCTCGCCGCTGTTCCGCTCGCACGGCGAGGTGGTCAAGCGTGAAATCCATGAAATCTCGCCGCAAGGCTCGCCTATGCGCGACTCTATGGTGTGGTACGACCAGTTGCGCTATCGTTTGATGCCGTATATTTACTCGGCCGCTGCCGATATCCACTACCAATCGGGTGTCATCATGCGCGCTCTGGTGATGGATTTCCCCCACGATCCTGCAGTGCGCGACCTGAAAGACCAGTACCTGTTCGGCCACAGCCTGCTGGTTGCGCCCGTGTACACCTATGGCGGCCGCTCGCGCGAGGTGGTACTGCCCAAAGGCAGCAACTGGTACGACTTCTACACGGGCCAGCTGCACCATGGCGGCCAGAGCATCAGAGTCGAGGCGCCGGAAACCCGTATCCCGCTGCTGGTGAAAGCTGGCGCGATTGTGCCTTTTGGTCCGGTTACCCAGTATGTCGATGAAAAGCCCGACGCAGCGCTTACCCTCAACGTGTACACCGGCGCCGATGGCCAGTACACGCTGTATGAGGACGATGGCGTCAGCAATGCCTATCTGCGTGGCGAAGCCAGCCGGATTCCGTTCAGCTACAACAACAAGACCGGGGTATTCACGATTGGCGCCCGCAGCGGCAGCTACCAGGGCATGATCGCCCAACGTCAGTTCAGGGTGCGCTTCATCAAGCCGGGTGATTCCAGCAGCGAGAACTTCGCGCTGGCCGACCGCACGGTGGACTACGATGGCCACGCCATCAAGGTGCAGCGATGAAAGCGGCGCTGCTGTTGTGCAGCATGGCACTGTGCGGTACCGCCAGTGCCGCCGGTGTGCGCGAGATTGTGCTCGATGCAGCGGCGCCGACCACACCGCGCGCACACTATGCCGACCTGGCGGTAGGTTCGGATTATCCGGGCACCCTGATACGCGACGACAGTCTGGCCCAGCTTAAGACTGCGCGGGAGGAACTGGGCTTCCGCTACCTGCGCTTCCACGCCATCTTCCATGATGTGCTGGGTACCTACCGCGAAGTAGACGGCAAGCCTGTGTATGACTGGAGCAAGCTCGATTATCTGTACGACCAGCTGCTCAAAATAGGCATCAGGCCTTTTGTGGAACTGGGCTTCACGCCGCTGGCCATGCGCAGTTCCGACCTCAGCATCTTTTACTGGAAAGGCAATACCTCGCACCCTCAGCCGGACAAATGGGTGGCGCTGATTGATGCTTTCGTACGGCACGTACAGCAGCGCTATGGTGCCGCCGAAGTGCGATCGTGGTTCTTCGAGGTGTGGAACGAGCCCAATCTGGATGGATTCTGGGAACGCGCCGACCAGCAAGCCTATTTCGAGCTGTATGCCCGCACCGCCCGCACCATCAAGGCCATCGATCCCGCGTTGCGGGTGGGTGGCCCATCGACGGCCGGCGCAGCATGGGTGGCGGAATTCCTCGCCTACACGCGCGCGAACAGCGTGCCGGTGGATTTTGTCACCACCCATACCTATGGTGTGGAAGGCGGCTTCCTCGATGAACACGGCAAGGAAGACACCAAGCTATCCGGCTCGCCCGACGCCATCGTCGGCGATGTACGCAAGGTGCGCAGCCAGATGCAGGCTGCGGGCCACGCCGCGATGCCGCTCTATTTCACCGAATGGAGCACCAGCTATACGCCACGCGATCCCGTACATGACGCCTATCTGAGTGCGCCTTACATTCTGCAGAAACTCAAACAGAGCGCCGGTCTGGTACAGGGCATGAGCTACTGGACCTATAGCGACCTGTTCGAAGAGCCGGGGCCGCCCACGGCCCCGTTCGAAGGCGGCTTTGGCCTGATGAATCCCCAGGGTGTACGCAAGCCTGCATGGTTTGCCTATAAATATCTGCATCAGCTAGGCGAGGCCGAACTCGCCACCGGCGACGCACAGAGCTATGCAGCCCGCAGCGGCAGTGCTACCCAGCTGCTGGCCTGGGACTTCCAGACCCCGCAGCAGCAGCTGAGCAATCGTGGCTACTACACGCGGGTACAGCCGAGCAAAGTCAGTCAGCCTTTGCGGCTCGTGCTGAAAGCTTATCCGGCCGGCCCATATGCCGTGCGCATCTACCGTACCGGCTATCAGGCCAACGACGCCCATACGGCCTACCTGCGCATGGGCGCGCCGAAGTCCCTGAGCGCCGACCAACTGCGGCAATTGCGCGCACAGACGCGCGACCTGCCGCGCACGCGGCTGCTGCAGGTGCCGGCCAGCGGCCACGCCACGCTAGAGCTTGCAATGCGTAGCAATGATGTGGTGCTGATCAAGATCGAACGGCGTTAAGTCTGGTCGCTCCGCCCCCGCCGCTTGACTGTTCTGCATGACCGCCCGCCGCACCAGCGGCGGGCCTGCGCCACCCCGCAGTGCAGACTCGCGTGTTGGGGTTCAGGCCGGCAGCGGAAGCTGGCCGCCATATTCACGCTGTACCTGCTCCATCAGCGCAGCCAGCCGCAAGTGCCGCGCATCGCGTGCATGCAGGGCTTCTTCGCGTGTCAGTTCCAGCAACAGAGGATCACAGCGGCGCAGTACACAGCCGGCACCGGCATGCATGCCGCTCCAGCCTCCACTCTCCCCCTGTGCCGCATCGTGACGCGGCGGATTCCGGGCTGCACGCCAGGCCTGCAGGCGTAGCGCCAGCCCGTCGGGCAAAGTCCGCTTGCCCATATCGCGCCAGAACTGGCTATCCCGCCGCATCGAGCGGCTGTAATGCAGTATCAGGCGGTCGCGCTCATAGCGGAACAGCCGTTCCTGCGTGCCGTTATAGCGTTCGATTGCGCCGGCCTGCGCAGCGGCGGGACAGGACAATACCTGCAGCAAGCCGCTCAAGCCACGCTGGATCAGCATGACGGCGGGTGCTTCCAGAGGCTCGATCTGACCCGCCGCCTGCCCCAGCGCCACCACGTTGCGCAGCCAGAAGCGGATGCGGTGGCCGCTCCGCAAGTGCAGCAAGCGCGGTTCGGCCAGCGCCGCGCCATCAAGCCGCGCCAGCAGCCGGGCACGCGCCTCGGCGGCATCACAGTGACGGCTCGAAAACACATAAGCATGTTCGCTGCGGTGCTGTAACGATATCTGCCACGCCCACCCTGCTTCCAGCGCGACGGCCAGATTGCATGGTGCCGGCGTGGCGACGCTGCGTTCGGCGGGACACAGCCAGAGGGCATCGACCGGTAACCACTGGCTGAAATCCAGCGACGGCACACCGAGTGCGCCGGCCAGCAGCAGTGCATCGTGGCCCGAACAATCAATAAACAGATCGGCACCGATACGGCGGCCGCCGTCGAGCTGCAGCGCGCTGATACCGCCATCGGCGCGGCGGATGGCCTGTTCCAGCCGGCCTACGCTGCGATGCACTCCGCGCAGCATAGCCAGCCGGCGCAGATAGCCAGCATACAGTTGTGCGTCGAACTGATAGCCATATTGCGCCGTCGTACCATCCGGCTCCATTCCGGCCAGCATATCGAAGTAGCGCTGCCCCAGTTGCTGCCAGTCGCGCAGTTCGGTGCCCAGCCGGTAACTGCCCAGCGTCGCCCGCAGAAAATCCGCTTCGTCTATCCCGACCATACGGTGGAATTCGCGCAACTCGGGACCACTCGCCACACCCATGCCGATAGTACAAGTGGGCGCAGCTTCCACCACTTCCACTTCTAGCGCGCCCTGGCGGGTTGCCAGCGCCAGTGCCGCCATCCAGCCAGCCGTGCCGCCGCCCAGTATGGCGATGCGCTGATAGGGCTGCATCAATGCTGCGCCCCGATCGGACGACCTTGCACATCATAGCTGGCGGCATCCAGATGTATCACTACACTGCTCGCCTGCGTATCGCGTGCATGCGCGGCCAGCGTGATGCGGTAGTCGCCGGCCGCAACCAGCCAGCGCTTGCTGACACTGTCGAAGGTACCCAGCAGACGCGGATCTATCGTCACACTGGTGCTGGCGCGCGCACCGGCTGCCAGACTGACCTTGCTGAACCCGCCCAGACGCTTGGGCGCCTCCCAGCTGGCCTGCAGGGGAGCCAGATAGATCTGCGCCACCTGTTTGCCGGCCCGCTTACCCGTATTGCGTACTTCGAAACTGGCTTGCAGGCGGCCCTCGCGCAGTTCCGCGCGCAATCCGGACATGGCAAATTCGGTATACGACAAGCCGAAGCCGAACGGGAATAAGGGCGTCAGCCGCTGGAGGTCGAACCATTTGTAGCCCACCGCCGCCCCCTCGTGATAATCCACCTCGATACGGGCGTCGGCCTGTTCGGGATAGCCGTCCAGCTTGGGCCGGGGCAGTTGCGCTGCACTGACCGGGAATGTCATAGGCAGACGGCCGGATGGATTGACTTCGCCCGTCAGCACGCTGGCTATGGCTACACCGCCTTGGGTACCCGGATACCATGCTTGCAGCACGGCGCCAGCCTGCTCCAGCCATGGCATGGTGACCGGTCCGCCCGTTTCCAGCACCACCACGGTGCGCGGATTGGCTGCGGTAACGGCGTGGATCAGCGCATTCTGCTGCTGCGGCAGCGCCAGATCCGGCACATCCATGCCCTCGCCGGTCCACTGGGTGGCAAATACCAGCACCACGTCGCTATCCCGTGCCAGCGCAGCGGCACGGGCCGGATCACGCCCGTCATCGAAGCGCACACTGGCGCTGACGAGCTTGCCCTGCAGCGCCTTCAGCGGTGCCGACGGATAGATCATCACCGGGCCCGGCCAGACCTTGGGTTCCAGCTCCGGGGCGGCATTGCCGCCGTGCGGATATACCAGCGAGGAGCCGCCCCCGGCCATTACGCCTTTGTCGGCATGACCGCCGATCACGGCAATCCGGCGCGCGCTATTGGTCAGCGGCAGCAGACCAGCACGATTCTTCAGCAGCACCATGCCTTCCTGCGCGGCCTGCTGGCTGACTGCGCCATGGGCGGGGAAATCGATCTGCTGCGGCGCCACCGTTACTGGCTGGTCAACCACGCCATGCTCGAACATGGCCCCTACTATGCGCCGCGCCATATCATCGAGGCGCTGCTGCGCCACCCAGCCATTGAGCACCGCTTCCTTCAGCGGCGGGCCGAAATAGTCGGACAGGTCGAACGGCATGCCGGATTGCTGGTCCAGCCCTGCATTGGCAGCCGGTATGGTGCTGTGGGTGGCGCCCCAGTCCGACATCACCCAGCCCTTGAAGCCCCACTCCTGCTTCAGCACAGTATTGAGCAGATAGCTGTTCTCACAGGCGTAAGCGCCATTCACCCGGTTATAGCCGCACATGACAGAACCAGGCTGGCCATCTTCGTAAGCAAACTGCAAAGCCAGCAGATCGGACATGCGCGCAGCACTGTCATCAATCTTCACATTCAAGGTCGTGCGGTTGGTTTCCTGATCGTTGAGCGCGAAATGCTTAAGGGTGGCCACCACTTTTTGCGACTGTATGCCGGCAATCTGGGCACCGACCATACGCCCCGCCAGCAGCGGGTCTTCTCCCGCATACTCGAAATTACGGCCATTGCGCGGTTCGCGCAGCAGGTTGACGCCTCCGGCCAGCAGCACATTGAAGCCGAATTTGCGCGCTTCATCGCCTATCATCGCTCCGGCCGCATGGGCTGCCACCGTATCCCAGCTGGCTGCCGTGCTGAGGCCAGACGGCAGCGCCGTGGCCTGACGCACATCGGGCCCCGGCTGGCTGGCCACGCCCAGCCCCGCATCGGTTTCATACAGCGGCGGTATGCCCAGCCGTGCCACCCCGTCGATATAGCCTGCTGATTGCGGGCGCGAACCAGCCGGACGCTTGCTCTTCTTCCAGTCCGAGTCGGCCCCCAAATAGCCATATACCAGCTTGAGTTTTTCATCCAGCGTCATGGCCTGCACCACCAGCTCGGCGCGCTGCGCCGCAGGCAGTGCCTGATTCATCCACGGCTGTAGCGATGCCGGCTGTTCGGCCTGCGCACAAGTAGCACTGCAGCACAACAGCACGGCGGCACAGATCTGACTCAGGGGTGTTGGAATTTTCATATACGATCTAGTGAAATAAAGGGGCGCTTGCCGCATGCGCGGCAGCGTTTCAGCGGCTGGCCTGTACCAGCGCTTCGATAATGTCGCGGTATACGGGTAGCGCACGGCCACGGTCGAACAATCCAGACTGATGGTTGCTGGTGTAGCCATTATCCCAGTACATGGGCACTATGCCGCGGCTATGTGCCGCGCGCGTCAGATAGCTATCCCAGTATTTGCGCTGGCTTCCGGACGGATCGAATTCGCTGCGCAGTATCGCCGAATACTCGCCCAGCAGCACAGGAATACCGCGCGCGATAAAGGCTTTGCGCAGCTTCTCGAACTGGCCATCGGTATAGGCTTCATTGGCCCAGCCGCGCGGATTGTCCGCACTCCCCCAGCGCCACTGGCCGCTCTTGGCATCCTGGGCGAAGTCGAACGGATCATAGTCATGCACTTCCATCATCAGCCGCTGCGCCGTCGTATCGTCTGGCAGCGTGGCATTACAGTTGAGCGTGTAGTCGATATTGGTATTGAATCCCTGTACCACCAGATGGCGCTGCGTATTATTCCCGCCCGTTGCCCGTACTGCCTCGACAAAGGTCTGGTTATAGCTATTCTGCACGGCGCAATATTCGCTGCTTGGCGCAGCATAATCGCCGTCGACCATGACCTCGTTAGTGCCGGCAAACAGCAGACTATCGCCATAGTTGCGGAAATGCTCGCCGATCTGCCGCCAGAACTTGCGGATACGCGCCTGCGCCATATTCTGACTGGCATAGGTGGGCTGCATCCAGCCGCCATCCCAGTGCAGGTTGATCATCACGATCAGTCCTGCGCCCCGGGCATCATCGACTACCTGAGTTACCCGCGCCAGCCACTGCGGACTGATATTGTCCTGCGCATCGGCATACACCTTCCACGAAACGGGAATGCGCACGCTACGGAAGCCGGCCTCTTTCACGGCGTCGAAGAGCTGGCGGGTGGCAGGAGGATTGCCCCATGCCGTCTCCTGAAACACCGTACTGCCCCAGACATAGGGATGCTTGCTGTCGATCGCTTCGAGCGCGTTACCGAGATTCCAGCCCGGCGACATCAGGGTGGAAAACTGCATGCTGCTCATGTCGCGCATAGGCTCGGGCACTGGCGCGCTGCCCGCTTGGGCATCCGTAACGCTCAGCGCAATCCCGCCACCCAGTAGCGCTGTCAGACACAGGGCGGATAATAATTTCATCAAAGTCTCCGTTCAGGTTACAGGCGCTCTGCGGCGCCAGGCGACCGGGCCACGCTCTGATGCACGCCACGGGCCAGTTCTACTCTGGCATTGTGCGAGCCCCACACTGGCGCAGCAATTGCGAAATCCCGCAACTGTCCGAACAAAATTACGCAGCGCCGGTTGCGGCGCGCCAGATTGAGTACTATCGCAACATCGACATCCGACAGGAGTTCCATCCATGCGTTTATCCCGCTTCCGCTTGCTCCCTTTGCTGCTGGCCCTGAGCTGGCAGGCCCACGCCCAGACCGCGCAGCTCGGCCTGTGGCCCGAAGGCGTGCCTCACTACCGTGCCCATGCCGGCGCCGAGCAGCACGATGGCGAGCGTATCAACAATATTTCGCAACCCAGTCTGACCGTCTATCCCGCGTCGATAGACCGCCCTGCCCGCACGGCAGTAATCATCTGCCCCGGTGGCGGCTATGCCTATCTATCCTACACGCGCGAAGGCCACCAGTATGCGCAATGGCTGTCCGGTCTGGGCGTTACAGCCTTCGTGCTGAAATCGCGCCTGTCGGACTACGGCCATCCGGCACCGCTGCAGGATGTGCTGCGCGCCATCCGTACCGTACGCGCCCATGCCGCTGACTACGGCGTAGCACCGGACCGCATCGGCGTAATGGGCAGTTCGGCAGGTGGCCACCTGGCGGCCAGCGCGGCCACCCTGTATGACCATGCGGCAGGCCGCACCGGCGCCGCGCTCGATAGCGTGAGCGCGCGGCCAGACTTCCTGATGCTGATGTATCCCGTCATTACGATGGCGCCGCCCACCACCCATATGGGCTCGCGTCAGGCGCTGCTCGGCCAGCAGCCCGGCGCTGCGCAGGTTCAGCTGATGTCGACCGAATTGCAGGTGAACGCCCAGACCCCGCCCACGCTACTGATCCACAGTCAGGATGACGATGTAGTGCCGGTCGAGAACAGCATCCTGTTCTATCAGGCCTTAACCCGCGCCCGCGTGCCAGCCGAAATGTATCTGTTCGAGCGGGGCGGACACGGCATGGCCCTGCGCCCCGGCCTGGGCAATGCCTCTAACTGGACCAAACGCGCCGAAGAATGGCTGGCTAGCCGCAAGCTGATCGTTCAGTAGGCCCGCCGCCGCACACTGGCAAGACAGCCTAGAGCTGGCTTGCCAGCATATGCTCCAGCACTGGCTGCATGGCCTCAGCCCAGATAGCATAGCCGCGCTGCTGCGGATGCAGCAGGTCCGGCATGATGGCGGTGTCCAGCCGTCCGTCGGCATCCAGCATGGCGCTATTCAGATTGGCAAACACCACCCGCTCGCCATCGGCCAGCGCCGCCAGCCTGACATTGATCTGCTCATTGATGCGGCGTAGCACCGCATTGGCACTCGCTTCGCGGGGGAAGATCGCCAGTAGCAGCACGCGGGTCTGCGGCAGGCGCTGGCGCAGTTCGGCTAAAATTCGCTCAACGCCGGCTGCGGTCACCTCTGGCTGATCCTGCCGGTCGCCCGTGTTGTTGGTGCCTATCATCAGCACGGCGACTTTAGGCTGCAAGCCATCTACTTCGCCATGCTGCAGGCGCCACAACACATTCTCCGTATGGTCGCCGCCATAACCGAGATTGAGCGCATGGTAAGGCGCGTAGTGCTGCTGCCACACCGCGCTGCCTTCTTTTTCCCATCCTTCGGTAATCGAATCACCGATAAACACCAGTTGCGGTGGCGTACCTGCGCTCAGTAACTGCTGCTTGAGCACCAGCTTCTGCTCATGGCGCTGCATCCAGCGCGGCATGGCCCATGCCTGATTCAGCGGACTGGGCGCAAAGGCGATGCTGCGGTAATCGGGACAGGACTGGCTGGCTTTGCCATGCGCAACGATACGCACATTGGCCAGCGCCACCTCGCCCGTGCCATTGGCTTCCAGCGCGAACGGCACATCGACTTTAGAAAAATCATCGCCCGCCCGGGCGAAGCAGCTCAGGGCAAACGATAGATGCTGCCAGCCTTTGCCCTGCATGGCGCGGCCCGGCACCACATACCCAAGTTTGCGCTGGCATGCCTCGCCACAGGCCATCTTGAAGTCTATGCCGCCCTGCTCCAGCTGCGCCACCCGCAGATCGAATTCCAGCGTGGCATGGGGCGCCAGCATCTGCAGGTTGAGCGCAGTTGCTGGCGTCAGCCGCAAGGCTGCGTACCATGCCTGTTCCCAGCGCAGCACCAGCGCATGACGCTGGCCATCGACCTGCCCCGGCGTCACACTGGCGCTGCCACCGGCACCACTGAGCGAGAGCGCCTTGCCGGCCTGCATAGGTGCTGCAAGCTCATGCGCCACCAGCGTCACCGGCTGGGAGCTAGCCGCCTGGCCGTTGTAGAGGGTCAGATCGGCTGCACCAGCCGGCGCCAGCGCTGGCAAGGTAATTGCCACCAGGCTGGCGATGGCCAGCCGCAGAGTATGCATAGTCGAATGTGGGTTCATGTGTGCGATGGTCAGTGATTCAGGCGGAAATCTTCAGGGCAAAGGCATAAGGCAATGCAGGGCGGTCCGGCGGCAGATCGACCAGCAGGCCGTCGTCCTGCTGTCTGAACACTAGCGGCGTCACGGAACCATGCAGCGTTACCTGCCGCACGGAGAGCACGCCGCGGCGCAACTGGCGCAGCAGCACCGTGCCCTGTGCCGGCCAGCCCATGACGAAGGCGTACAGGTGTTTATCCTTGCAGGTGTAACGGATATCGGCGCTGCTGAAAGCGACGCCCTGCCCTTCGTTGAAGCCCTGCTTGCTCAGGCTAGCAGCGGCCTCCAGTACGGGCCCTTCGCCCGCCACGCGCCACGGACGGGTATCGTAAATCGCGCCGCCATACATGGTCATCCACTGGCCGATCTCCTCGACCACTGCCCGCTCACGCTCGTCTATGCTGCCATTGCCGCGCACCGGCACGCTAAGCAGCAGGTTGCCATTCTTGCTGACTACATCGATCAGCATGTGCACCACCGTGCGGGCGCTCTTGTAACCATCGGCGTCATAGATACGCCGGTCGTAATGCCAGTTACCGATACAGGTACAGGTCTGCCACGGCAACGCTTCGATCTCGTTGCTCTGGCCCCGTTCGATATCGAGCACCATGCACTGACGCTGCTGCGCATCGAGCAATTTTCCGTTGATGACGGCTTCCAGCCGCCCTTTGCGGGCGATACTCAGGTTGTAGATATCGGCTGCCAGCCGCAATCCCACGTCGCTGACTGGATGCAGCGGCAATACCGTATCGTCGAAATACACCAGATCAGGATCATAGTTCTGCACCAGATCCATCACCCGGGCGCGGAACTGCTCCACATACCCGGCCGATGGCAGCGCAACCCCGCCGCGCCAGTGCCATTGCTCGTCCCAGATACCGCTCTGCCGGGCCGGCGCGCTTAGCGGGTGATTCTGCGCGTACAGCCCTTGCGGATCCAGCCCCTGCCACCACTTGCCGACGCCACCGGCCCGCTGCAAGCGGCCATCATAGGGTACGCCCGCCAGTGGTCCATGCCGGTCAGCGCCCTGAGCCACCTCGTACCATGTCCATGCATGGGCTGCGTGTACGCTGACGCCAAAGCGCATGCCCTGCCGCCGCGCCGCGTCGCGCCAGCCGCCTATCAGGTCTTTGCGCGGTCCGATACGGGTGGAGTTCCACTCGGGCTGATAGCGACTGTTGTACAGGTCGAAGTTATCGTGATGGTTGGCCAGCGCGACGAAATAGCGCGCACCGGCACGGCGATACAGCGCCAGCAGCTCATCGGGCTGCCAGGCATCGGCGCGCCAGCCGGCAATAATGTCCTTGAAGCCGTGCTGCGACGGGTGGCCATAGTGCTGCAGGTGATGCTGGTAGGCCTCGCTATCCTGCTCGTACATGGCGCGCGCATACCAGTCGCCATATTCCGGCGCACACTGCGGCCCCCAATGAGCCCAGATGCCGAATTTGGCATTACGGAACCAGTCCGGCGTGCGGTAGCGCGCCAGCGCATCCCAGTCCGGGCTGAATTGCGCGCGCGGCTGCGCTGCGGCAAACAGGTAGGGGGACGCAGCCAGCGCCGGAATGGCGGCGGCCAGCTGTTTCAATAGTTGACGACGTTGCATGCTGGCCGCTCCGCTTGAAAGTAGTTCGCCCGCGGCCTAGCGGCGCGCGCTGCGGGTGGCCACGTCCACCCATACGGCGAAGGTCAGTATCAGACCTTTGACGATCATCTGCCAGTAGGCATCCACATCAAGCATGGACATGCCGTTATCGAGACTGGCCATCACCAGGGCACCGATCAGCGCACCGTGCACCGTGCCGGCACCACCGCGCATGGAAGTGCCGCCGATGAAGCAGGCCGCAATCACATCGAGCTCGCCCGCCGTGCCGGCCGAAGGCGAACCGGCTGCCAGACGGGCCGTGTTGATCAGCCCACCGAGCGCGCACATCAGCCCCATCAGGCCGAAGATCCACAGCTTGATGGCACGTACATTCACGCCGGACAGGCGGGCTGCTTCCATATTGCTGCCCAGTGCATAGATGCGCCGGCCGAATACCGTCTGGGTTGCGATGTAGCTGAACACGCCCAGCAGCACCAGCAACAGCAGCACGGGCAGCGGTATCCCTTCGTAGCTGTTGAACAGATAGACAAAGCCGCCGACTGCCGCCGCCGTCGCCAGCACCCGCAAACCATCGGCCCACAGACTGCGCAGCGGCAGGCGGTGCAATGCCAGCAGGCGGCGCTGCTGCCACACTAGCAGCACATCGAGCGCCACCAGCAGCACGCCCAGCGCTACCCCGAGCGACGGCGCCAGATAGCCCTGCCCCAGTGCCGTCAGTTCCGGCGACACGGGAGCGATGGTCTGGCCACCGGACACGCCCAGCAGCACACCGCGGTAGGCCAGCATGCCACCCAGCCCGACAATAAACGAGGGGATGCCTGCATACGCCGTCAGGTAGCCGTTGAACAGGCCCACCAGCAAGCCGCAGACCAGCACCAGCACCAGCGTGGCTGGCAGCGGCAGATGATGGCTGACGTCGAGCAGCGCCGCCGCACCGCCCAGCAAGCCCAGTAAGGAGCCCACCGACAGATCGATTTCGCCGGCAATGATGATGAACACCATGCCGCAGGCCAGTATGCCGGTAATCGCCATCTGCCGCATCAGGTTGGACAGATTGCGCGCGGTGGCGAAGTCGCCATCAGTTTTCCAGCTGAAGAAAGCCCAGATCAGCGCGATGGCCACCATCAGCGCTAACAGTTTGTATTGCGTGAACAGCTGTTTGAATTGTGTGTTTTTCATGTTTTACGCTACGCTGTATTGCTGCTGGCCGATAGCTGCGGCCAGTAACTGTTCCTGAGTCAGATCCCGATTGATGAAATCGCCGCGCAGGCGCCCTTCGCCCATCACCAGCACCCGGTCCGAAATGCCCAGCACTTCCGGCAGTTCCGACGACACCATAATGATGGCAACGCCCTGCGCGGCCAGTTGCAGAATCAGACGATAAATTTCGAACTTGGCGCCCACATCGACGCCGCGGGTAGGCTCGTCCAGTATCAGCACCTGCGGCTCGGTCAGCAGCATCTTGGCCAGCACAGCCTTCTGCTGATTGCCGCCCGAGAGTGCCGTAATCGGCAAGGCCGGACTGGCCGTCTTCAGCGCCAGCTGGCTGATCTGCTGGTGTACCGCCAGCAGTTCGGCGCTGCTATCGATGCGGCTCAGGCGCGTATAGCGCTGCAGCACCGACAGCGTGATATTCGCTCCCACGCCGAGGTCTGGCACGATGCCGTGCTGCTTGCGGTCCTCCGGCACCAGCGCAAAGCCGTTGGCAATGGCCTGCAGCGGCGTGCGATTCTGCACCTTGCGCCCGTTCAGCCAGATTTCGCCTTGCCACTGGCCGCCGTAGGCGCCAAACAGGCTGCTCACCAGCTCCGTGCGGCCAGCTCCCACCAGGCCCGCAATGCCCAGCACTTCGCCTTTGCGCAGCGTGAACGACACATCGTCCACCCTCTTGCGCGCCGGCTGATCGGGGTCATAGCAGCTGATATGGCGCGCCTCCATCACCACTTCGCCTATGCTGTGCGGCACATGCGGATACATCTGGCTCATTTCCCGTCCCACCATCTGGGCCACGATAGTCGGCACATCCATCTGCGCCATCGGCGTGCTGGCTATGTGCTGGCCGTCGCGGATCACCACCACCGTATCGCAGATCGCCGCCACTTCTTCCAGCTTGTGGGAAATGTACACACAGGCCACGCCCTTGGCTTTCAGCCCACGCACGATCTCCAGCAGCACTGCCGTCTCGGCCGCCGTCAGCGAAGCCGAAGGTTCATCCAGAATCAGCAACTTGGCCTGCTTGTTGAGGGCCTTGGCAATCTCGATCAGCTGCTGGTGGCCGCCGCCATACTGCTTCACCGGCAGCACCACGTTTACATCGGGCAGCTTGAGTTCGCGCAGCAGCGCTTCGGCCCGCTGGTTCATGGCCGGATAGTTCATGCGCCCGCCCGGCAGGGTCAGCTCATGGCCGAGGAAGATATTTTCCGCCACCGAAAGTTCCGGCACCAGCATCAGCTCCTGATGGATGATGATGATGCCGGCCGCTTCCGTCTCGCGCACGGAATGGGCCCGTAACGGCTGACCTTCCCACAGGATTTCGCCTTCCCAGCTCCCATGCGGATAGACTGCCGACAGCACTTTCATCAGCGTGGACTTGCCCGCGCCATTTTCGCCACACAGGCCTATGCACTCGCCGGGACGGATTTTCAGATCGATCCCGTTCAGCGCCGCCACCCCGCCAAAGCGTTTGACGATCTGGCGCATTTCAAACAGATATTCCGACATGCCGAACGCCTTATTTGCCGGCCAGCTGGGCCTGGGTGTAGAAGCCATCCTTGACCAGCAGGTCAACGTTGGACGACGTCAGCAGAATCGGTTTGAGCAGCAGCGTATCGACCTTCTTGTAGCCGTTATCGATCTGTGCCTGCGTGGCCGGTTTCTCGCCACGCACCAGTTGCACGGCCAGCTTGGCCGCCTCGCTGGCAATCTGGCGCAGCGGCTTGTACACGGTCATAGCCTGGGTACCGGCAATCACGCGGCGCACTGCTGCCAGATCGGCATCCTGACCGGACACGGGCACCTTGCCGGCCAGCTTCTGCGCAGCCAGCGCCTGGATTGCACCACCGGCCGTGCCGTCGTTCGATGCCACCACCGCATCGATCTTATTGGCATTGGCAGTCAGGGCGTTTTCCACTATCGCCATGGCCTCGGCCGCGCTCCAGTCTTTCACCCACTGCTTGCCGACGATCCTGATGGCGCCCTTGTCCACTAGCGGCTGCAGCACTTTCAGCTGGCCTTCGCGCAGCATCTTGGCGTTGTTATCGGTCGGCGCGCCGCCCAGCAGATAGTAGTTACCTTTAGGTTTGAGCTGCACCAGCGCAGTGGCCTGCAACTCGCCCACGGCAGTGTTATCGAACGAGATATAGGCATCGACATCGGCGTTCAGGATCAGACGGTCATACGACAGCACTTTGACCTTGGCCTTCTTGGCCTGACTGACGGCATTTGCCAGCACAGTGGCGTTGTACGGCACAATGACCAGCACATCGACGCCGCGCGCAATCAGGTTTTCGATCTGTGCCATCTGGCGCTGTTCGCTGGCATCGGCCGACTGCACATACACCTTGGCGCCCAGCTGGTCGGCTGCAGCGATGAAGAAGTCGCGGTCGCGGGTCCAGCGTTCCACCCGCAGGTCATCGATAGAGAAGCCGATTTTCGGATGTGCCGCATCGGCACTGGCCGGTGCGCTGGCACACAGCGTGGCAATGGCCAGCGCCATCGCACTCAGAAGTTTTTTCATTACAGTCTCCGGTTGTATTGTTATCGTCGTATGTTAATGCCAGTGTCAGGCAACAGCTAGTGGTTATGGCGCGGCATATCGTGGGCCACTGCGCGGTAGTTCAGCGCCAGTTCCATGCAGGCACCCGAATCTAGCTGGCCCACCGTGGCACGGTAGATTTCCTGCCACGGCGTCTGGCTAGGCGGAAGCGGCGGCAGCGCTACACTGGCGCGGCGTTGCGCCATCTCGTCTTCGCTCAGCAACACGTCACAGCTGCCGGCGGGCAGATCGACCCGCACCGTATCCCCCGTGCGCAGCCATGCCAGATTGCCTCCCGCAGCACTCTCGGGCGAAGCGTTCAGTATGGACGGGCTGTCCGAAGTACCGGACTGACGGCCATCGCCCAGCGTGGGCAAGGCATGGATGCCCTGCTTGATCAGGGCATCGGGCGGCTGCATATTCACCACTTCCGCCGAACCGGGCCAGCCTATCGGGCCGGCGCCACGGATCACCAGCATGGTCTGGGCGTCGATGCCCAGATCCGGATCGTTGATGCGCGCATGGTAGTCGTCGGCGCCGTCGAACACCACCACGCGACACTCGAAGATGCCCTCGCGTCCCGGCACGGACAGATAGCGCTGACGGAAGTCGGCCGAAATCACGCTGGTCTTCATGATGGCAAAATCGAACAGATTGCCTTTCAGGACGAGGAAACCAGCCTGGGTTTTAAGCGGCTCGGCGAACGGCCGGATCATCTCGCGGTCGCTGCTGGCGCGGCCCTGCAGATTCTGCGCCATGCTCTGGCCTGTCACGGTAGGACGCTCGCTACGCAGCAGGCCGGCCTGCTGCAACTCCCACATCACCGCCGGCACGCCGCCGGCGCGGTGGAAGCGCTCGCCCAGATATTTGCCGGCGGGTTGCATGTTAAGCAGCAGCGGCACGTCGTAACCGACTGCCATCCAGTCCTGCGGCGTGATCTCCACGCCGGCGTGGCGCGCCATCGCCATGATGTGAGGCTGGGCATTGGTCGAACCGCCGATGGCGGCATTCACCACAATTGCATCGAGGAAGGCGTCACGCGTCAGGATCTGCGTAGGCCGCACATCGTCCTGCGCCAGTGCCACGATACGGCGTCCCGTTTCATAGGCTATCTGGCCCCGTTCGCGGTAAGGCGCCGGAATCGCCGAGCAACCGGTCAGCGACATGCCCAGCGCTTCGGCCAGCGCATTCATGGTCGATGCCGTCCCCATGGTGTTACAGTGACCGGCCGAGGGCGCCGATGCCGTGGCAATCTGCAGGAACTGTTCATTGTCGATCTGGCCTGCGGCCAGCTGGCGGCGGCCCTTCCAGATCGCCGCCCCCGAACCCACCAGTTCGCCATTGAACCAGCCGTCCAGCATGGGGCCACCGGACAGCACGATGGCGGGCAGATCGAGCGTGGCCGCTGCCATCAGCTGGGCCGGCGTACTCTTGTCGCAGCCCGTCATGAGCACCACTGCGTCGAGCGGATAGCCGTGCAGGATTTCCACCAGTCCCAGATAGGCCAGATTACGGTCTATTGCCGCCGTTGGCCGGCGGCAGTTCTCGAAAGTGGGATGGATGGGGAATTCCAGCGCTATGCCGCCGGCGTCGCGGATGCCTTCGCGCACCCGCTTGGCCAGCTCCAGATGGATGCGGTTGCAGGGATTGATATCGCTGCCACTCTGGGCGATACCGATGATGGGGCGGCCCGAGCGCAGTTCCTGCGCCGTGATCCCGTAATTCATGAAGCGCTCCAGATACAGCGCCGTCATGTCGATCCGTTCCGGATTATCGAACCAGTCCTGCGAACGGTAACGCCGCGGTTTTTTCTCTTGCCCGCTCATGCGCGGCCTCCCAGTTGCAGTACATGGGCCGGCAGTCCGGCGACGTCGCTATGCAGCGCAAACAGCGCACCGGCCAGCGGCTGCTGCTGTAACGCCGCTTCCGACAGCTCCTTGCGCGCGGTGGTAATGAAGACGGTACGCAGATCCGCTCCGCCGAAGGCCAGCTTGGTGATGTTCGAGCAAGGCATGGCGATGCTGTCCAGATATTCGCCGGCAGCGCTGAAACGATCGATGCGGCTGCCGCCGAACACGGCAATCCAGACGCGGCCCAGCACATCGACGGCCATCCCGTCCGGATGGCCAGCGCGTCCCGCAAAGCTGGCGAACACCCGCTTGTCATGCAACTGGCCGGCAGCATCGAGGCGGAAGGCGAAGGTTTGCAGCCCCAGTGTATCGGTGTGATACAGCGTGCTGCCAGCGGGACTGCACGCGGGGCCATTGGTGATGATGTAGCCGCTGTCGGCACGGCGCGGCACGCCGTCAGCCACGCAGCAATACAGCGCGCCGCTGGCTGCGCTCTGGCCGTCGTCCATGGTGCCGAACCATAGCCGCCCTTGCGCATCCACATAGCCATCGTTACTGCGGTTGCCGGGCTGTTCAGGCTCCAGCGCGCAATAGTGCGTGAAGGCGCCGCTGGCCGGATCGAAATACTGCAGACTGCCTTTCAGGCCAGCGATCCAGCGGCCATTCGAGGTGGGGACGATGAAGCCGACCTGCGCCGGCGCCTCCCAGCTGATGCGGCGGCCACCGCGAGCGTCGCAGCGGTGTATGCGCTGCTGCTTGATATCGACAAAATACACACTGGCGCTGGGCGCGTGCCACAGCACGCCCTCGCCCAGCGTTGCGCCGACTTCCCACAGACACTCGGGGGCGCTGTAATCCGCCATGCTCATGCTCCGAACCATCCTGCATCCACGTAGTAATTGCGGCCACTGCAGCGGCGTGCGCCGTCGGATGCCAGGAACAGCGCCATTGCGGCAACGTCCTCTACTTCCACCCGCTGCGCCAGACACTGGCCGGCGAGTATGCGTGCTTCCTCGTCCGGCGTATGCCATAGCGCCATCTGGCGCGGCGTGCGTACCGCACCGGGGATAATGCAGTTGACACGGATATGGTCCGGGCCAAGATCACGCGCCAGTCCCCGTGTCATGCCTTCGATCGCGGCTTTGGCCGTCATATACAGGCTCAGATTCGGCAAGGCCAGATGCCACGAAATCGAACCCATATTGAGGATCACGCCGCCGCCATCGTGCCGCATGCCGCGCGCCGCCGCCTGCGCACAGAAGAACTGGTGGCGCAGATTCACCGCCATGCGCTCCTCCCAGTAGGCAGGCGTAATATCGGCCACCGCATGGCGGTCGTCATTGGCGCAGTTATTGATCAGCACATGGATGGTGCCGGCCTGCTGTTCGATCAGCGCCATGGCCTGCGCCAGCGCCTCCAGGTCCGCCACATTGCAGGGCAAATAGAGTGGCACATGCGCCTGCTGCGCCAGTGCGGCCACCAGTTGCCGCGAGGCCTGCTCGGCGATGTCGAGGAAAAATACGCGCGCGCCCTGCAAACAGAAAGCACGCACCATTTCCGCACCGATGCCGCTACCGCCGCCCGTAATCACTACCGTGCGCCCGGCCAGCTCCTGATACTGCGGGTACATCAGCGTTTTGTCCGATTGATTCATCGACTACCTTTCTACAGACCGCGTGCGGCCAGATTCTGATATAGGGCACGCAGGCCAAAAGTCCACGGCGGCAACTGGTCGCTGCGCTGCACGCTGTTTTCCAGCGTGCCCAGCACGGGCGTCGAGATCCGCACCAGATCGCCCAGATGATGGGTGAAGCCGGCGCCGCTGGCATCGCGGTCCTTGGTCGGCGAGAACATGGTGCCGAGGAATAGCATGAAACCATCGGGATACTGATGGTGCGGGCCACAGGCCTGTGCCACCAGATCCAGCGGATCACGGCTGATTTCGCGCATGCGGCTACTGCCTTGCAGCTCGAAGCCGTCATCGCTGCCGCGGATCAGCAGGCTCACTTCGGCGGCACGGATCTGCTCCATGCCGAAATGCTGGTCGAACAGGCGGATGAAGGGACCGATCGCGCAGGAGGCATTGTTATCCTTGGCCTTGCCCAGCAGCAGAGCACTGCGTCCTTCGATGTCGCGCAGATTCACATCGTTGCCCAGCGTGGCGCCCACCGCGCAGCCGCGACTATTCACTGCCAGTACGATTTCCGGTTCCGGGTTATTCCACTGCGAATCGGGATGCAGGCCCACGCTGGCGCCATGGCCCACCGCCGACAGGGGTTGCGCCTTGGTGAACACTTCTGCGTCCGGACCTATGCCCACTTCCATATACTGCGACCACAGGCCGCGCGCAATCAGATCGGTCTTGAGCCGTGCCGCCTGTTCCGAGCCGGGCCGGATGGCCGACAGGTCGGCACCGATGTGGCGCTGGATTTCCAGCCGCAGCGCCGCAGCCCGCGACGGATCGCCCTTGGCGCGCTCCTCGATCACCCGCTCCAGCAGGCTGACGGCGAATGTTACGCCGCAGGCTTTGATGGCTTGCAGATCGCATGGTGCCAGCAGGCTGTTCCCACCGGCCAGCACGGTCTCCAGCGGCCCCAGTATTTCGCCGGAAGCAAAACGCACCAGCTCGAGCAGATCATCGCGTTCGAACAGATCGGCCACCGTCGCCGCCTGCGCGCTAATATCCACCAGCTGGCCGGCGCGCACGGTCACCACGGCGGGGCCGACGCCGGCACGCCAGATCCGGCCTACCAGCAGCGCCCGCTCACTATCATCCGGCAACATCGCATTTGTCACTTGTTTCGTCTCCCGCGTTAAGTGTTATTGGACGGATCAGATGTTGCCCTGTGTGATCCGGCTCGGCAATTACGAAACTCACCAACGGCAGTCATGATTACGCAGAGTTACTGCAAGCTCAGCCGGTAGATCGTAGTCTGTCGGTAAACCTCACCCGGCCGCAGGATGGCAGCAGCCGCTTGCGGACTGTTCAGCTGGTCAGGAAAGTAGCCCGCCTCCAGGCAGAAGCCGTCGTGGCGCGTGTAGGGCCGGGCGGCATAGCCGCGTACGCCATCCAGATTGTTACCGCTGTAGAACTGCAGCCCCGGCTCCGTCGTGGCAACCTGCAGGCAGCGGCCAGAACCGGGATCGACCACCCGCGCCACTTCGCGCAGCGGGCCGGAGCGCCCTTCTGCACTGCCACGCAGGCAGAAGCAGTGGTCGAAGCCCTGCGCCAGTTGCAACTGCTGGTCCGGCCAGCACAGGCGCGCGCCTATGGCCGCAGGGCGGCGGAAATCGAACGCTGTGCCGCTTACCGAGCTACGTGCCAGCGGAATGCCCAAGCCATCGGTGGCCATGTATTCGTCGGCATCGATCTGCAGCATGTGGTCGCCCACATCGGCAATGCCGCCATTCAGATTGAAATACGGATGCGCGGTCAGGCTGATAGGCGTCGCAGCATCGCTGATGGCCTGATAATCGATACGCAGTGCGCCACGGTCATCGAGCTGGTAGCGCACGCACACTTCGAGCTGGCCGGGAAAACCGGCATCCCCGGCCGGTGAAGTGAGCCGCAGCGAGACAGCGCTCTCATCGCCCTCGCCTTCCCAGCGCAGCATGTGAAAGCCCTGCGGACCGCCATGCAGATGGTTGCCCCGGTCGTTGACCACAGTCTGCACGGACTGGCCGTCGAGTTCGAATCGGCCGGCAGCAATGCGATTGGCCCAGCGCCCGATGATGGCGCCCATAAAAATCTGGTTGTCGCGGTAGGCGGCATGTTCGGCATAGCCCAGCACCACATCCGCCTGGCGGCCATAACGGTCCGGCGCCTTCCACGCAACCAGCGCTGCACCGCGCTCGCTGATGGTGACTTTCATGCCATCGGCGTTGCGCAGTTCGAAAAGCTGGTCCTGCGCCTCGGCGTCGGCGCCCGTATCGGCCATACTGTCTATCATCACTAAAGAATTCCTTCATAAGTAGCCGGCGCAGCGTGCCGGTCTTCTGCCGCGCGCTGCTGGTAGGCACGGGGCGTACAGCCCAGTTCGCGCTTGAAGACCAGATGCATGTACTGGCTGGAGGTAAAACCGCATTTGAGCGCCACATCGACCAGATTGCAGTCGCCGTTGGACAGGATGGCGGTGGCCGCCTCCAGCCGGAAACGCAGTATCTGGTCGTGCACGCTGTAGCCGAGTTCGCGGCGGAAATAGGCTTCCAGCGAAGAGCGCGAAATGCCGACATAATCGGCCACCTGATCCGTCTTGATGCCCTGACAGGCGTACTGGCGGATAAAGTGGCAGGCACGCATGACATAGGGGTGACGGGTGGATTCATGCTTGCTGGATGCAAGCACATTGATACCGGCTGGCGGCACCAGTATGCAGGTATGGTTCAGACGTACCCCGTGCAGCATCTGATCCAGCAGGTGGGCGGCCGTGCGGCCCATTTCCTGCGCCCCCTGAATCACCGAGCTCAGAGGAATACGCGTCAGCATGCGCGCCAGCGGATCGTTATCGATGCCGATCAGCGCTACCTGTTCCGGCACGGCGATGCCCGCCAGCATGCAGGCCTGCATCAGCTGGCGCGCGCGCGCATCGGTCACGGCGATGATGCCGACCGGCTTGGGCAGGCTGCGTAGCCAGCAGATCTGCTGCTCTACCGCTTCATCCCATGACTGTGCGCTGGTGGTCAGTCCGCGGAAAATCTCGACCTCGAAACGCTCGCGCTGCATCAGCGCAGTGAAGGCTTTCTCGCGCTCCTGGCCCCAGCGGTTTCCTTCGGCCTCGGGCAGGGAAAACAGCGCAAAGTGGCGCAGCCCCGCTTCGATCAGGTGATCGTAGGCCAGTTTGATCAGCTTGAAGTTATCGGTGGCAACGTAAGGCACGTCGCGCGGATAGTCCGCCGGATTGGCATACGAGCCGCCCACGGCAACCACGGGTATCTTGCTCTCGGCCAGTGCAGCAGCAACGGCTGGATCGTCGAAGTCTGCAATGATGCCATCACCCTGCCACTTTTCGATGCCGGGTAAACGCAGACGGAAATCTTCCTCAAGAAAAAGATCCCACGAACTGCGGGTGCTGGACAGGTACTCCGCAATGCCGGCAATCACTTCCCGGTCAAAAATCTTGTTTGCGTTAAACAGCAACGCGACGCGATGCGTTTTAGTCGTCGACATGGCGACGGTCTCCTCAACCTTGTATTTTTTATAGGTATGCCTGCATTCTGCCGTGCTATGGCAGCGGGCTCAATTATGAAAATCACCAAATGGCCTTGCAATTATGCATGGCCATAGCTTGTTTTCTGGCAAACTTAGTTCAAAAAAGCACAAGACATCGGACAACTGACATCAATCTACAACAGTTACTATCAAGATGAGGAAAACCGCCGCGCAGAAATGCAAAAAGCCGGCATATAGCCGGCTTTTTGCGCTTGATCCAGCGTCCCGCGCGGGACCTCGGAATGACCTTATTTCACTTCTACTACGCTCGCTTTGGCGATAGGTTTGAGGATTTTCACCTTGGCCTTCTGCTTGAGCAGTTCGATGTAGTCGTGCATTTCCTGCTGGGCCACGATGCTGTTGATCTGCTCGGCTTCAGCCTTGCGACGCTCTTCATCCTGCACGGCAGGCTGCTGCACCTTGCTGATACGGTACACGCCATAGCCCAGACCGGGCACATCCACGCCCACATAGGCTGGCAGCTTGGTGGTGTCGGCCTTCATGATGTCCTGCAGGGCCAGGCCGTTGATGCCTTCCGGCTTGGAGCGCGACACCAGTTTGGCGGCAGCGAAGCCGCTCGCATCGCCCGATTTCCTGAACGCTGCCAGCTTGTCGGCACCCGCCTTGGCGGCCAGCTTGGCGGCTTCTTCCATCGTCACGCGCTGACGGATGGCGGCATCCACTTCCGCCAGCGGACGCTTGCTGGCCGGCTTGAATTCGACGATACGGCCAGACACCAGCGTGCTCGGCGCCGTTTCCACCGCTTCCGTGTTGCGCTTGCTGCTGATCGATTCGTTCGAGAACAGCGCAGTCAGGAACTTGGCGTTGTTGTAGGGTGCAGCGGCAGCAGCAGGACCGGGCGTACGGCTGACGTTGGCAGCGGTTTCGATCTTCAGGCCCAGCTTGTCAGCCACCGGTTTCAGGCTGTCCGCCTGTTCGTACACCGTGTTCGAGAAGGTCTCGGCCATCTCCGAATACTTCTTGGCCGCTTTCTGTTTTTTCAGCACGGCAGCCACTTCAGTCTTCACTTCGTCCAGCGGTTTGAGCACAGCAGGCTTCAAGGCCGTAACAGTCAGAATGTGGAAGCCGTATTCCGACTGCACCGCGTCGCTGATTTCGCCCTGTTTGAGTTTCAGGACAGCTGCTTCCACCGGTGCTGGCAGCGCACCCTTGGTCACGATATCGAGGTCACCGCCCTGCTCGGCCGATACGGCATCATCCGATTTGGCCTTCGCCACCTTGGCGAAGTCGGCTGGTGCCTTGCGCAGTTCGGCCACGATGGCTTCCGCTTTCGCCTTGGCGGCAGCTACCTCGGCAGCATTCGCGCCTTTCTTTACAGCCACCAGCACGTGTGCGGCACGGCGGCTTTCCGGCGTGGAAAAACCCGCCTGGTTAGCGTTGTAATAGGCTGCAACATCGGCATCGGTCACGCTGATCTGGCTCAGCACCGAATCGCTGTTAAAGACGACGTACTCGATCTTGGCCTGTTCCGGTACTTCGAAGAACTTGGCGTTTTTGTCGTAGAAGGCCTTGACCATCTCGTCGGTCACTTTGACCTGTGGCACGAAATCAGCCACTGGCAGCAGCAGTTCCTGCACTTCGCGTTCCTGCGCGCCGATATCGGACAAGGTCTTGGCCACGGCGCGTGGTGCGAAGCCGGTCGCCTGTATGGCATTGCCCAGCTGTTGCAGCGTCAGGTCGCGCCGCAGACGCTGGTCGTACATGCTGGGCGTCATGCCTTGGGCAGCCAGTATCGATTTATAGCGTTCCATGTCGAACGCGCCTTCGCCACCGAACTGTTCCTTGATCACGCGCTGCAGCAATGCATCGCTGACGGTCAGGTGCGAGCGCAGCACTTCGGCAGCGATGGCACGTTCGGCGATCAGCTGGTCCAGCAGATTCTGCTTGAACTCGGGGGTATCGAACATTTTCTGGTCGAACTGGGCGCCCAGACGCTGGCGGTAATTGTCCAGCTGGTTACGCACGGCGTTATCGAATTCCTGCTGGGTCAGCGGCTTGCCATCGATTTTGGCGATCGTATTGGCGTCGTCGCCGAAGCTCTTGTAACTACCGATGCCGACGAAAGCAAACGACGGGACAATGATGATCGCCAGGAAAATCTGCATCAGGCGTTGATGGGTACGAATAAATTCAAACATGGTCTGCCAATTCGGATTGAGTGGGACTTGCACATACAAAAAAGGCGAACTCGCGTTCGCCGATTCCAGTTGGCCGATTTTACAGTGCAGCCCCCTCTATAGCAAGTCTAAATCCTTGGCAAAACAGACACATTGCAACGCCCATAAAACAAAAGGCCCGCCGCGGCGAGCCCATGTTGCAGGGAAGGAGGAATCAGCCCTGACGGCGGCGGCGTGCCACCACGCCCAGCAGCGCCAGACCACCGAGCAGCATGCCGTAGGTTTCCGGCTCAGGCACGGCCGTTACCGTCACGCGGTCCAGCAGCGCACCTTGGTTATCCGTACCCTGATCGACAAAGCTGAAGCCCACTTTGCCGGTACCGGTGGCCGTGTAATTGAGGCTGAAAGTCTGGAAGCCATCGGTGGCGGCACGGGTGAAGGTCTGGCTGCCGCTGCCGAAATTGACGACCACCGTGTCCGTGCCGGCCGCACGATGATTACCTGCCAGATCGAAGCTCAGGGTATAGCTCATGCCGTTGACCACATTGATGGCGTTGGCGAAGATACCAGCCTTGTTGGTCGAGCCGTCGAGATCGATATAATGCCCATTGCCGGGCACCAGATCGAAAAAGCCGGGCGCGCCGATAATATCGACGGTGCCACCGCTGACCGACCAGCCGCCATTAAATGCGATGGCATTCAGGCCCAGTGTATCCGTATCGAAATTATCGCTAAACAGCGGAGCCGCCTGCGCTGCCGACGCGCCTAACAAAGCTGCGGCAATAACAATTTTTTTAAAACCCATAATGCACCCCCTCAGAAAATGTTCATTAAGAACGTGGTTGACGTTCAAACATCTTACAAGGACGCTAATAAAACCTTGCGCACGATACGATAAGTTAATTTCTATTTCCGGATGAATAAAAATTACTGTATTTAAATAATCGTCGGCACAAAAGAAAAACCCCGCAGCTAATATTTAGCTGCGGGGTATCTTGTTCTTGGCGGAGCGGACGGGACTCGAACCCGCGACCCCCGGCGTGACAGGCCGGTATTCTAACCAACTGAACTACCGCTCCTATACGAGTACTGTGGTTTTGTTGGCGGAGCGGACGGGACTCGAACCCGCGACCCCCGGCGTGACAGGCCGGTATTCTAACCAACTGAACTACCGCTCCAGCAAAACACACTAGGTACTGCTAACTACTCTTTACTGCTTGCTACTTCTTACTACTACCGCAAAACTGGTGGGCGGTGAGAGGCTCGAACTCCCGACCTAAGCCTTGTAAGGGCTCCGCTCTACCAACTGAGCTAACCGCCCAATTTCGCGCTTTGGTGAGCTTGCTTACTTCTGCTGCTCACCGAAGTCCGTTAGTTTACAGCATCTTTCAAAGCTTTACCAGCTTTAAATTTAGGAACTTTAGCTGCTTCGATGGTGATCTCTTCTTTGGTGCGTGGATTGCGGCCGGTACGGGCAGCGCGCTCGCTCACCGAGAAGGTGCCGAAGCCAACCAGGGTGACGCTGTCGTTCTTCTGCAGGGTGGTGGTTACGCCATCGATCACCGCGTCCAGTGCGCGCGCTGCAGCCGCTTTCGAAATATCAGCGGTCGCTGCAATATGGTCGATCAATTCAGTCTTATTCAAAGCAATTCCCCGTCACAAAGGTTATATCGTTTTAGCCCGCGAGCGTGCATTTAACTGCACAGCAGGTCTGGAAAAATCTCAGGCAGTATTAAACAAGCCAGCCTGTACTTGTGTCAAGGACCGCACTGTAGAAATACCCCTCAAAATAACAAACGGGCGCTATAAAAGCGCCCGTTTGTGGTGTTAGCGAGAATTAATCGGGGATTTGCCTAAGAAATAGGCTGCCGACCGATTAGTGTTTCACTACCTCCGTCTGGCCATCGGTCTTCGCTGCCACAGCCGCTACCGCTTCCACCGGTGCCGTTTCGGCCAGCGGTTCTGGCAGTCGCTCCAGTGCGATTTCCAGCACTTTGTCGATCCAGCGCACCGGTACGATTTCCAGCTTGTTCTTCACATTGTCCGGAATATCGGCCAGATCCTTGACGTTCTGCTCGGGGATCAGCACGGTTTTGATGCCGCCACGCTGGGCCGCCAGCAGTTTTTCTTTCAGGCCACCGATAGGCAGCACTTCGCCACGCAGGGTGATTTCCCCCGTCATGGCCACGTCGGCACGGACCGGAATGCCGGTGAACACCGACACCATGGCCACCGTCATGGCAGCGCCGGCCGATGGACCATCTTTCGGCGTTGCACCTTCCGGTACGTGGATGTGGATGTCGCTCTTCTCGAACACTTCGTTCTTGATGCCGAGGCGCTGGGCACGGCTGCGCACCACAGTGCGGGCCGCTTCAATCGACTCTTTCATCACGTCGCCCAGCGTACCGGTGCGGATAACGCCGCCCTTGCCCGGCATCTGCACGGCTTCGATGGTCAGCAGATCGCCGCCCACCTCGGTCCATGCCAGACCCACTACCTGACCGATCTGGTTATCCTTCTCGGCCACGCCGAAATCGTAACGGCGCACGCCGAGGAATTTATCCAGATTTTTCGAGGTAACGGCAATCTTCTTGTCCGACTTCTTCAGCAGCAGCATCTTCACCACCTTGCGGCAGATCTTCGATACTTCGCGCTCGAGCGAACGCACACCGGCTTCACGCGTGTAGTAACGGATGATGTCGCGCAGCGCCGATTCGGCCACCGAAATCTCGTCCTCTTTCAGACCATTGTTCTTGATCTGTTTCGGCAGCAGGTAGCGCTGGGCGATGCTGGTTTTTTCGTCTTCCGTATAGCCGGACAGGCGGATCACTTCCATCCGGTCCAGCAGCGCGGGCGGAATGTTGTACGAATTGGAGGTCGCCACGAACATCACATCGGACAGATCGAAATCGACTTCGATGTAGTGATCCGAGAAGGTGTGGTTCTGCTCGGGGTCGAGCACCTCCAGCAGCGCCGACGAAGGATCGCCACGGAAGTCCGCTCCCATCTTGTCGATCTCGTCGAGCAGGAACAGCGGATTACGCACGCCCACCTTGGCCAGCGATTGCAGCACCTTGCCCGGCATGGAGCCGATGTAGGTACGGCGGTGGCCGCGGATCTCGGCTTCGTCGCGCACGCCACCGAGCGCCATGCGCACGAACTTGCGGTTGGTGGCACGGGCGATCGACTGGCCCAGCGAAGTCTTACCCACGCCCGGAGGGCCGACGAAGCACAGGATAGGCGCTTTCAGCTTGTCCACGCGCTGCTGCACTGCCAGATATTCGAGGATGCGTTCTTTGACTTTTTCCAGGCCATAGTGATCGCCTTCCAGCACCTTTTCGGCATTGGACAGATCGTTGTTGACCTTGGACTTCTTCTTCCATGGCAGGCTGACCAGGGTATCGATATAGTTGCGCACCACCGTAGCCTCGGCCGACATCGGCGACATCAGCTTGAGCTTCTTCAGTTCGGCATTGGCTTTGTCCAGCGCCTCTTTCGGCATCTTGGCGGCAGCCACTTTCTTTTCCAGCTCGTCCAGATCGGCGCCGTCTTCGCCCTCGCCCAGTTCCTTCTGGATGGCTTTGACCTGCTCGTTCAGGTAGTACTCGCGCTGCGACTTCTCCATCTGGCGCTTGACGCGGCCGCGGATACGCTTTTCCACCTGCAGGATATCGAGCTCGCCTTCGAGCTGGCCCAGCAGATGTTCCAGACGTTTGGTCACGCTGAAGATCTCCAGGATCACCTGTTTCTGTTCCAGCTTGAGCGGCAGATGGGCGGCCACCGTGTCGGCCAGACGGCCGGCATCATCGATACCCGACAGCGAAGCGAGGATCTCGGGGGGAATTTTCTTGTTGAGTTTGACGTACTGGTCAAACTGCTGAACGATGGCACGGCGCATCGCTTCGATTTCCGAATCGTCGCCCTGCTCCGAATCGAGCGGCGTCAGATCGGCCACGAAGTGTGCCGGCGTATCGGTGATACGGTTGATGCGTGCACGCTGAGCGCCTTCGACCAGCACCTTGACGGTGCCGTCCGGCAGTTTCAGCATTTGCAGAATATTGGCCACGCAGCCGATTTCATAGATATCGGAAGCAGAAGGTTCGTCCTTGGCAGCGGCTTTTTGCGCGGCAAGCATGATGCTCTTGCCTTGCTCCATAGCGGCTTCCAGCGCCTTAATCGATTTTGGGCGTCCTACGAACAGCGGTATCACCATATGCGGGAAAACTACAACGTCCCGCAGCGGCAATAACGGCAGTTGAGTTTGCTCAGTTAATTTGGAAGTTGTCATGGCGTACCTTATGTGAAAGCGTGTTTATGATGTGGGCGCAAAGGTCCAGATCACAAGACCGTCTACGTTAATTTGTTCTCATATACAAAGAAAAATAACGTCTGACGATATGACTCTAGGAGTAGCAATCAATCAGGTAAATAAAAAAGCCACGCGTGACAAACGATGCTGTCACGAGTGGCTTTCCGTTTGAAGCCTGCTTACTCTTATTGAGTCAAATTGTACCGCCTTGCCTCGCAGATGCGAAATGAAATTTGTCGAAGTGCGCGGCAAGTGTGCACAAGTTAATTAATTCTCACCAGAGGCTTTGGCGGCTTCTTCATAAATCAGCAATGGTTTGGCACCACTGGTAATCGTATTTTCATCGATAACCACTTTGGTGACATTGCTCTCATTCGGCAGTTCGTACATGGTGTCGAGCAGCGCGTGTTCCAGGATAGAACGCAGGCCGCGCGCCCCCGTCTTGCGGGCCAGCGCCTTCTTGGCGATGGCATGCAGCGCGGCTGGACGCACTTCCAGTTCGGCGCCTTCCATGTCGAGCAGTTTGGCGTACTGTTTGACCAGTGCGTTTTTCGGCTCGACCAGAATCTGGATCAGCGCCTCTTCCGTCAGCTCGGCCAGCGTGGCAACCACGGGCAGACGGCCCACCAGTTCGGGGATCAGACCGAACTTGATCAGGTCTTCCGGTTCCGCTTCCTGCAGCACGTCGGAAGCGCTACGCTCTTCCTTGCTCTTCACGGTGGCCGAGAAGCCGATGCCGGATTTCTCCGAACGGTCGGAAATCACTTTGGCCAGACCATCAAACGCGCCGCCGCAGATGAACATGATGTTGGTGGTATCGATCTGCACGAAGTCCTGGTTAGGATGCTTGCGGCCGCCTTGCGGTGGCACGGAAGCCATGGTGCCTTCGATCAGCTTCAGCAGCGCCTGCTGCACGCCTTCACCCGACACGTCGCGGGTAATCGACGGGTTATCGGATTTACGCGAAATCTTGTCGATCTCGTCGATATAGACGATGCCGCGCTGGGCTTTCTCGACGTCGTAGTTGCAGCTTTGCAGCAGCTTCTGGATGATGTTTTCCACGTCCTCACCCACGTAACCGGCTTCGGTCAGGGTGGTGGCGTCGGCAATCACGAACGGCACATTGAGCATGCGCGCCAGCGTCTGCGCCAGCAGAGTCTTGCCGGAGCCGGTAGGACCGACCAGCAGGATGTTGCTCTTGGCCAGTTCGATATCGTCTTTCTTGCCCAGATGCTTGAGGCGTTTGTAGTGGTTGTACACCGCTACCGACAGAATGCGCTTGGCAGTCTGCTGGCCGATCACGTACTGGTCGAGCAGATCCTTGATTTCGGATGGCGTCGGCAGATCCGACTTGGCGCCCGTGACGGACTCGATGGCCGACGTTTCATCACGAATGATGTCATTGCACAGATCGATGCACTCATCGCAGATGAAGACCGATGGGCCGGCGATAAGTTTCTTTACCTCGTGCTGACTTTTGCCGCAAAACGAGCAGTACAGTAATTTTTCGCCGCTGGAGGTTTTTTTGTCTGACATGGGGCTTTATCTAAGAGTTACAGTAGGATGCGCAGTGCATGACGAAGTTGCATATATACCAATTTAACTTCACCAACACTATACATCTACCTGACATGCTACCTGAAATAAAAACGAAACGCCCGAACGATGGATCGCCCGGGCGTCTTTTTTAGCAATGCTGTACTGGATGCATCAAGCCCGGTTGGTCAACATCTTGTCGATCAAGCCGTACTCTACTGCTTCTTCGGCCGACATGAAACGGTCACGATCCGTGTCTTTGGCGATCTGTTCCACGGTTTGACCCGTGCGTTCGGCCATGATGGAGTTCAGACGGTGGCGCAGATACAGGATTTCCTTGGCCTGGATTTCGATATCCGAAGCCATGCCCTGCGAGCCGCCCGACGGCTGGTGGATCATGATACGCGAGTTCGGCAGCGAGAAACGCTTGCCCTTGGCGCCAGCAGCCAGCAGGAAGGCGCCCATGGAGGCGGCCATGCCGGTGCACAGCGTCGAGACATCAGGCTTGATGAACTGCATGGTATCGAAAATCGCCAGACCGGCCGACACCGAACCACCAGGCGAATTGATGTAGAGCGAGATGTCCTTGTCCGGATTTTCGCTTTCCAGGAACAGCATCTGGGCGACTATCAGGTTGGCCATCTGGTCGTGCACGGGGCCGACCATGAAAATGACCCGTTCCTTCAGCAGGCGCGAGTAAATATCATACGAGCGCTCGCCGCGACCGCTTTGTTCGACCACCATCGGCACGAGGCCGAGCATTTCAGTGTCCAGCGCTGGATTACGGTTCATACCAGTCATTCTATTTCCTTGTGAAGCAGCATAAAGCCGGAATAGGCATCTTACCGCATCCGGCTTTTTCTGTATTACGCTTGTACGTTGCTTCCCATCAGCTCATCGAACGCTACTTCCTTCGACGAGGTTTTCGACAGGCCCAGCACGTAGTTAACGACGTTTTCTTCCAATACAAGGGCTTCGACTTCGGCCAGACGACGACGGTCGCTGTAGTAGTACTTCAGCACTTCGCGTGGGTCTTCGTAGCTCTGGGCGAAGTCTTCGATCTGGGCTTTGACCTGTTCAGGCTGGGCTTGCAGATTGTTTTCGTTCACCAGTTGCGACAGGATCAGACCCAGACGTACGCGACGCTCGGCTTTGTCTTTGAACAGTTCTGGCGGGAATGGCACGTCTTTCACGTTCATGCCGCGCTGCGCCATGTCCTGACGGGTCATTTCGGCCAGACGCTCGGTGTCCTGAGCGATCAGCACTTCTGGCACGTCCAGGGTGGCGGTCTTGACCAGCGCTTCCATCACGGCTTCTTTGTTGCGTGCTTTCACGCGGCCAGCGACTTCACGTTCCAGATTGACTTTGATGTCTTCGCGCATTTTAGCCACGTCGCCATCGGCTACGCCCAGCGACTTGGCGAACTCGGCGTCCACTTCCGGCAGGTGGGCCCATTCCAGTTTTTTCAGGGTGATGGTGAACGAGGCGGTTTTACCGGCCACGTCTTTACCATGGTAGTCTTCCGGGAAGGCCAGCGGGAAGGTCTTGGCTTCGCCCACTTTCAGGCCGACAGTAGCGGCTTCGAATTCTGGCAGCATGCGGCCTTCGCCCAGTACGAAAGCGTAGTCGTCAGCTTTACCGCCGGGGAATTCCACGCCGTCGATGGAACCGACGAAATCAACGGTCACGCGGTCGCCGTTAGCAGCAATAGCTTCTCCGCCGTCGCCGTGTTCGCCAGCTTCGCCTTTGGTGTGGAAGTGCACGCGCTGTTTGCGCAGGATGTCGATGGTCTTGTCGATTTCGACTTCCGATACGGCGGCTTTCACGGTTTCGATTTCTACCGTGGTCAGATCGCCGATCGCCACTTCCGGATACACTTCGAAGGTTGCGTCGAAGCTCAGGATGCCATCCACCGAACCTTCTTTAGGTTCGATGCGTGGGTAGCCGGCAACGCGCAGTTGCGCTTCGTTAGCGGCGTCGTTGAAGGCGCGGCCCACTTTATCGTTCAGCACTTCGGTTTCGATCTGATAACCGTATTGTGCGGCGACCATTTTCAGAGGAACTTTACCCGGACGGAAGCCAGGTGCCTTAGCCGTTTTGGCTTGCACTTTCAGGCGTTTCTCAACTTCAGCGCGGACCTCGGTCAGCGGGAAGGAGATCGTGATACGACGTTCAAGTTTGCCCAAGGTTTCGACTGCAGTTGCCATGTAAAAATCGTCCAAAAAATTAGTAATACTGTTGGTGCGAGGAGGGGGACTCGAACCCCCACACCATTGCTGGCGTCAGGACCTAAACCTGGTGCGTCTACCAATTTCGCCATCCTCGCGGCTTGTTTGCACAAAAGCAAAGGGCGATCCGTAAGTGAAAACGGTCGCCCTTTTCCTGCGTGACCGGTAGAAATCCGCAGGAGCTTTCAACTTCAACGCGGTATTCTAACGGGTTTTTCGGCGGAATGTGGTGATTTTTATTAGCTCACCAACATTCCCCTGCGATTCCGCCCGATTTTGCATATTTCATAGGCAAAACAGGGCGATTCCGGTCTGTGTCAGACAGTTTTGATGGGCTTTTTGACACGGAACCATGCTGCATACAAGGCCGGCAGGAACAACAAGGTCAGTGCCGTGGCCAGTATCAGGCCGCCCATGATGGCCACTGCCATCGGTCCCCAGAATACCGAGCGCGACAGCGGGATCATGGCCAGTGCTGCCGCTGCCGCGGTCAGAATGATGGGGCGGCAGCGCCGCACCGCGGATTCCACAATCGCATCCCACGGTTCGGCACCGCCGGCAATATCCTGCTCGATCTGGTCGACCAGGATCACCGAATTCCGGATGATCATGCCGAACAGCGCAATAATGCCCAGATTGGCCACAAAGCCCAGTGGCCGGCCCAGCACCAGCAGCGCCATGGCCGCCCCTGCCACACCGAGCGGCCCCGTCAGGAACACCAGCAAGGCACGCGAGAAGCTATGCAGCTGCAGCATCAGCAGCGTGAAAATAATAAAGATCGCCAGCGGCAGATTGGCCGCGATCGAGGCTTCGGCCGAGCCGCTATCGGCTGCTGCGCCCTTGACCGTAATCGCGTAGCCGGCCGGCAGTTGTTCGCGCAGTGCTTTCAGCTTGGGCTCGATCTGGCCCGACACGGTAGGCCCCTGTATATTGTCGGCCACGTCGGACTGCACGGTAATCGCCCATTCGCGCCCTTCGCGCCACACCACGCCCGGCTCCCAGACGAACTGGGCGCGCGCCACCTGACTCATCGGTACAGATTTACCATTGGCCGTAGGAATATTCGTATTATTTAATACGGTAATACTGTTACGTTCTTCCACCGGCTGACGGATCTGGATATCGATTAATTTGATGTCCTCGCGGAACTGGCCGATCGTGGTCCCCGACAGCACGGTGTTAGCGGCACGCATCACCGTCTGCGAACTGACGCCCAGCGCGCGCATCCGGTCCTGATCCAGATCGAGGCGCAGCACCTTGATCGATTCGTTCCAGTTATCGTTGACACCCACCGTGTTGGGATTGGCGCGCATGATGTCCTTGACCTGATCGGCAATAGCGCGCACCTTGGCCACCTCGCCACCGGTCACCCGGAACTGCACAGGATAGGGCACGGGCGGACCGTTAGGCAGCAGCTTGACGCGGCCGCGCACTTCGGGGAAATCGTGCTTGAAGACATCGACTATCTTGTCGCGCAACACCGTGCGCGCGTGCAGATCCTTGGGCAGCACGACGATTTGCGACACGTTGGTCTGCGGGAAAATCTGGTCCAGCGGCAGATAGAACCGGGGGCTGCCCGTGCCGACATAGCTGGTCACGCTGACCACGCCTTCCTGCTGGCGGATAAAGGCTTCGAATTTCTTCACCTGCGCTTCATTGGCAACATAGGTCGTGCCTTCCGGCGTCCACATTTCCACCATCAGTTCGGGACGACTGGAGTCGGGGAAGAACTGCTTCTCGATGAAATTAAAGCCGTACACGCCCAGCGCAAACACGGCCATCGACGCAACGATGGTGGTCTTGCGGAACTCCACACACCAGTTCACCGCAGCGCGGAAGCGGCGGAAACCCGGCGTATCGAACAGTTCGTGTCCATGGTCGCCTGCCGCGTGCGGCTTCACCTTGAGCAGCACAAAACCGATGTAGGGGGTAAACACCACCGCCACCACCCACGAAATCACCAGCGCCAGTGCATTCACCGAGAACAGCGAGAAGGTGTATTCACCAGCCGCCGACTTGGCCAGACCGATAGGCAGGAAGCCTGCCACCGTAATCAGTGTGCCGGTCAGCATGGGAATCGCCGTGGACGTGTAGGCATACGTTGCCGCGTCGAAGCGCGACATACCTTCCTCCATCTTGCGCACCATCATTTCCACCGCGATGATGGCATCGTCCACCAGCAGACCCAGCGCGATAATCAGCGCACCGAGCGAAATCTTGTGCAGGTCGATGTCGAGCATGCGCATGCACAGGAAGGTGACCGACAGCACCAGCGGGATGGTCAGCGCCACCACCAGACCGGGCCGCACATCGAGGCGGAACGGCTTGCTGTGCAGGCCCAGTGCCACAAAGCTGACGGCCAGCACGATCAGCACGGCCTCGATCAGGGTATGGACAAATTCGCCCACCGAGGCTTTCACGGCTTCGGGCTGGTCGGACACGCGTTCGAGCTCGATACCTACGGGCAGCTTGGCTTTCAGCGCCGCCACCTTGGCTTCCATATTCTTGCCCAGCACGATGATGTTGCCGCCCTTCTCCATCGATACGCCCAGGCCGATCACGGCCTTGCCGTTGTAGCGCATGGTGTTGCCGGGCGGATCCTGATACTGGCGCTTGATGGTGGCAAAATCGCCCAGACGGAAGGCGGTGCCATTGGCGCGCAGCTCCAGATTTTCCAGATCTTTCAGGGTTTTCAGTGCCCCCGTCACGCGTACTTGCAGATTATCGGTAGGCGTGACCAGCACGCCGCTCGCTTCCACCGTATTCTGGGTGGCGATCTGGTTGGCGATCACCTCGATCGGCACGCCCAGCTGGGCGAATTTGTGGTGCGAGAATTCGATATTGATCTTCTCGTCCTGCACGCCGAACAGCTCGACCTTGGACACCAGCTTCACGCCCAGCAGCTGCTGGCGCACGAAATCGGCGTAGTCCTTCATCTCGGCATAGGTATAGCCGTCGCCGGACAGCGCAAAGATGGAACCGTAGGTATCGCCGAATTCGTCATTGAAGAACGGCCCCTGCACGCCCGATGGCAGAGTGCCGCGGATATCGCCTATCTTTTTGCGCACCTGATACCAGGACTGCGCCACATCCTTGGGCGGCGCCGATTCGCGCAGCTTCAGAATAATGGTGGTTTCGCCCGGCTTGGAATAGCTGCTGATCTCGTCGATATCGGGCGTTTCCTGCAGCTTCTTCTCCAGCTTGTCCGTCACCTGCTCAGCCATCTGCAGGGAAGTCGCGCCCGGCCACATGGCGCGTACCACCATGGCGCGGAAGGTGAACGGCGGGTCTTCATCCTGCCCCAGATTGCTATAGCTGAGCATACCGCCTATCAGCAGCACGGCGATCAGGTAGCGGGTGAGCGGAATATGCTCTAGCGCCCAGCGTGAAAGGTTGAAGCCGCCCTTCATTTAGTGCTCCCGGCCGCTGCCGCAGCTACTGGGGTCGCAGCCGGCAAATCCTGCCCCAGTATCTTAACTTGCTGACCGGGTTTGAGCAGGTTGACGCCCGCCGTCACCACGGTCTGCCCTGCTTTCACGCCGCTGGCCAGCACTATATCGTTGCCGACTGCGCCGCCTACCGTTACCGGCACCAGTTTCACGGCATTGCGCTCCACCAGCCACACCGAAGTGGCCGATTTTTCGTAGTACAGCGCCGTCAGCGGCACTTTGATCTGCGGCGCCGCCGTCTTGGCATTGAACTGCACCACGGCAGTCATGCCCAGTTTGGCGTCTTCCAGCGAGTCCGGAATGGTGACTTTGACAGTATAGGTACGGGTAGCGGCGTCGGCCACCGGCGAAATTTCACGGATCTTGCCCGGCACAGTGCGCTGCGGGTCGGCCCACAGGCGGATCTGGACATCGGAAACGCGGCGCAGACTATCCACCTTGTCTTCCGGCAGGCCGATCACCACTTCTTTCTCCCCCTGCCTGGCCACCCGGACGACTGGCGTACCGGCCGCTACCACCTGCCCCACTTCCGCATCGACGGCCGTGACCACGCCATCGATATCGGCCACCAGCGCGCTATAGCCAGCCTGATTGGACTGGCCGCGATAGGCTGCCTGGGCAGCATCCACATTGGCCTGGGCGGCTTTGAAACTGGCATCCTTGGAATCGAGCACGGCGGCGCTGACGAAGTTCTTGGCGCGCAATTCCTGATAGCGCTTGAGTTCGGCCTGAGCCAGATCGCGGTTGGTTTCGGCCGAGCGCAGCCCGGCCAGCGCCTGCGCCTGCGCCAGTTGCAGGTCCTGCGGGTCGAGCTGCATCAGCAGCTGGCCTTTTTTCACCAGTGTGCCAACATCAACCTTGCGTGCCACGATTTTGCCGCCCACACGGAAACCGAGGCGGGACTCTACTCTGGCCCTGACTTCGCCGGAAAACTCGGCATCGACGGCCACATCGCTCGTAGCGAGTACCATGGCGCGCACGGGACGTATCTCCTCCGTCTTCTCGACGGGTTTGGAGCAGCCGGCCAGCATGGCGACCGCAAAAGCAACAATAGTGAGGGGGGTGATCTGACGCTGTCTGGTGAAGGCGGACACGGTTTCTTCCTTTAGCTTGCTCTGGAGTGTAGATGGCACTAATATTACGATTTGGAAATTAATGACTTTCCGTTAATTTATTATAAGCCGAGCCCTTCCGTTTGCAAATGACTTTGGCGTCATTAATTTTAAAATCTGCTTTTAGGCTTCGCTTTTATGCCGGTTGACCACTACGAAAATTTTCCCGTTGCCTCGATTTTGCTCCCCGGCCGCCTGCGGCCTGCTGTTGAAGCCATCTACGCTTTTGCCCGCAGTGCCGACGATCTGGCCGACGAAGGCGATGCCACGCCCGAGCAGCGCCTGGCTGCGCTAAGCGCCTACGAAGCCGAACTGGCCCGCATCGACGCTGGCGCCGACAGCACCGATGCCATGTTTGCACGCCTCGCCGAGGTGATGCGCCGCCACGAACTGCCGATCAAGCCGTTCTACGAGCTGCTCTCGGCCTTCAAGCAGGATGTGCTGGTCAGCCGCTACCAGACCTACGATGGCCTGCTCGACTACTGCTCGCGTTCGGCCAATCCGGTCGGCTACCTGATGCTGCACCTGTACGGCGCCGCCGATGAGGAGAATGTGCGCGATTCCGACGCCATCTGCACTGCCCTGCAACTGATTAACTTCCTGCAGGACGTCGCCATCGATCTGCAGAAGGAACGCATCTACATCCCGCTCGAAGACTTAAGCCGTTACGCCATCTCCCCCGCCGCGCTGGACCACCCGAGTGCGCGGCCACGCTGGCGCTCGATGATGAAGTTCGAAGTGGAACGGGCCCGCGCACTGATGCTGAGCGGCGCGCCGCTGGCGCTGCGCCTCAAAGGGCGCATAGGTTTCGAGCTGCGCATGGTGGTTCAGGGCGGCCTGCACATCCTCGACGCCATCGAAGCCGCCGAATACGACGTCTTCCTGCACCGCCCCAAGCTGGGCAAGCGCGACTGGCTGCGCATCTTCTGGGCTGCAGCGCGCATGAAAAAGCAGATGCGCCTGATCTATGGCCTCGCCTGAGCACCACACTATGGCGAATATCGGCGGACTGGCGGCCCACAGGCCAGTCCATTACCGATAGAATAGCGGCTTCCAAGTCATTCTTGTTTTTTTATCCATGTCTCCCGACGACTACTGCCAGCAAAAGACCGCACAAAGCGGCTCCAGTTTCTACTACAGCTTTCTGTTCCTGCCGCCGGAACGTCGTCGCGCCATCACCGCCCTGTATGCCTTCTGCCGCGAGGTGGACGATACCGTGGACGACTGCACCGACGAATCGGTGGCGCGCATCAAGCTGGCCTGGTGGCGCAAGGAGATCGCCAATATGTATGCGGGTCAGCAGAGCCATCCCGTGACCCAGGCGCTGCAGCCCCATCTGGCGCTGTACGATCTGAAGCAGGAACACCTGCAAGCCATCATCGACGGCATGGAGATGGACCTGAACCAGACCCGCTACCTCGATTACGCGGCCCTGAGCAAATACTGCTGGCATGTGGCCAGCGTAGTGGGCATTCTGTCGGCCAGTATTTTCGGCGCTACCCGTCCGGAAACCCTGCGCTACGCCGAGAAGCTGGGGCACGCCTTCCAGCTCACCAATATCATCCGCGACGTCGGCGAAGACGCCCGCAAGGGCCGCATCTATTTGCCTATCAACGAGCTGCAGCAGTTCAATGTTACTGCTGCCGACCTGCTAAATGCCCGCCACAGCGAGAAGTTCGAGCAGCTGATGGCTTTCCAGACTGCCCGCGCCCAGGCTGCTTACGATGAAGCCTATGCCCTGCTGCCTAAGGAAGACCGGCGCGCCCAGCGCCCCGGCCTGATGATGGCGGCGATATACCGCACCCTGCTCACCGAAGTCGAAGCGGACGGCTACCACGTGCTGACCCAGCGCATTTCACTCACGCCTATCCGCAAGCTGTGGCTGGCGTGGAAGACCTACCTCCGTGGTTAAGCCGGCGTACGAGCAGCGCGGCAGCGGCGCAGCGGGCAGCAAGCCGGGCGCGCCTGCCGTTGCCGTCATCGGCGGTGGCTGGGCCGGCTGCGCCGCGGCGGTAGAACTGGCCAGCGCCGGCTACAAAGTCACCCTGCTGGAAGCGGCGCGCACCTTGGGCGGGCGAGCGCGCCGTATCGAAACCGACCGGCGCCAGCTCGACAACGGCCAGCACATCCTGCTGGGCGCATATCGTTCCACCCTGAGCCTGCTGCGCCGCATCGGTGTCGATGCACGCACGGCCCTGCTCACGCTACCGCTGCAGATGCGCTATCCGCCTGATAGCGGCGGCATGGATTTTATTGCGCCACGCCTGCCGGCGCCGCTGCACCTGGCACTGGCCCTGCTGCGCGCCGAGGGCTTGAGCCGGGCCGACAAACTCAGTCTGGCCCGCTTTTCCAGCACCGCGCGCTGGGCCGGCTGGCAGCTCAACGATGACTGCAGCGTCAGCCAGTTACTGGAGCGCTGGGAGCAGAGCGAGAACCTGATCCGCCTGATGTGGCGCCCGCTCTGCCTGGCCGCACTCAACACCCCGCCGGAGCGCGCTTCGGCGCAGATTTTCCTGAATGTGCTGCGCGACAGTCTGGGCGCAGCGCGCAGCGCGTCCGATATGCTGCTGCCGCGCCATGACCTGAGCCGTTTGCTGCCGGAAGCGGCGGCCAGCTATGTGACGCAACGGGGCGGCTCGGTCCGCACCGGCGCCAGCGTCAAGGCGCTACGCTCGATCGAAGGACGGCTGTGGCAGCTCGATATCAGCGGTGCGGCCGTGGGCGGCAACTGGAGCACCTATTTCCCCCACGTGGTGCTGGCGACGGGCGCCAGTCAGGCCGCCGGCCTGCTGCATGCCATCCCTGATTGCGATACCAGCGCCATCTGCCAGCAGCTGACGGCGCTGGAGACGGAAGCCATTACCACCTGCTACCTGCAGTATGCTCCCCAGGTCCGGCTCGCGCAGCCCTTCTTCGCGCTGGCCGATGACGCCAGCCTGCAGCGCTGGGGCCAGTTCGTGTTCGACCGCGGCCAGCTCGACGACCAGCAGCAAGGCCTGCTGGCCGTGGTCATCAGCGCTGCAGGCGAAGCGGCGGCCCTGCCGCAGGAAACGCTGGCCCGTGCCATCGCCGCGCAACTGGCCGCAACACTGCAGATGCCGCAACTGCAGCAGCCCGGCTGGTTCAAGGTGATCACGGAAAAACGCGCCACCTTTGCCTGCACGCCGGGGCTGCTGCGGCCGGGCCATGCCACCGGACTAGCCGGGCTGCTGCTGGCAGGCGACTACACGGCGGGCGACTATCCTGCCACGCTGGAGGGAGCCGTCCGCAGCGGGCTGGCAGCAGCCCGGGCTATTACGGCGACCGTCTAGATGGTGTTTTCTGTCGTCTATGCCCGGATTTCTGCATTTCATCCCATGTTCATAGCAACTGGACGGCGATCCCGATAAAGTAGCAGCATAGGCCACATTGCAAACGATTGCTACGCAACACAAGCGAATATGAACAAGCAGGCATACCTCGAACAACTCAGACTGGCGCTGCAAGGTCTGCCACCGCATACGGTGGCCGCCGCACTGGCCGACTACGAGCAGCGTTTCATCGACGGACTGGTAGCGGGACGCGGCGAAAGCGAGATCTATCAGGAACTGGAGCCGCCCCGTCAGGTGGCCATGGCCTTGCGCACGGCGGCCCATCTGGATGCCCAGCTCCATGGCGCGGGCGCCGCGCCGGCAGCGGCGACGCCAGCCAGAAAGCGCCCCTTCCATCTGCTGCGCACACTAGGTTCGCTGATCGGGCTGGTGCTGTTCAACCTGTTCATGGTGATCCCGGCTGCCGTGTACGCATCGCTGCTGGCTGCCGTGTACATCTCCGCGTTTGCCTTCTACATCGGCGGTATCGCGCTGGTGTCTAGCGGCCTGTCGGGCCAGAACGAACTGGCGCTGGAAGGCCCGCTACGGCATATCATGAGCTACACCAGCAGCCACTTCGATAGCGACGAGGAGCAGCAGGCGGGCGAAGGCTGGCGCATGACCATAGACAGCATGGGCGTACAGCTGCATCCGGATACGGCCACGCCGGCCAGCAGCAGCGCTGACGAAAACCTGAGCCGTGGCGGCCGCCTGCTCAACCGGGCCGAGGCCGTCGCCGCGGGCGACCTGCACATTACCACCGACTTCGATAACGGCGCCCGCACCACCCAGAGCCTGATCGGTTTCGGCCTGATACTGGGCGGTATAGGCTTCTGCCTGCTGGGGGTGGTGCTTAGCCGCTACACCATGCTCGGCCTGAAACGCTATGCCGCCGCCAATCTCTCGCTGCTGCGCGGCCACTAGGAATTCTGCTATGCGCTCACTGCTCAAAATCGCCACCAGCCTGCTGTTACTGGCATTTGTACTGATAGGCATCAGCTACAGCATGCTCAAAGCCTATGGCACCACCAGTCTCTCCAGCTCGGCAGGACGGGCGCTGGCGGGCGAAAACCGCCCTGTCGACGGCATGGCCAACAGCGTCGAAGTCAGCGGCCCGATCGACCTGACCCTCACTCAGGGCCAGCCGGCCAGCCTGAAAGTACGGGGCGAACAGCGCTCGCTGGCCAATATCGAGACCATACAGGATGGCGCCGAGCTGCATATCGGCACCAAGGGCATGCTGCTCAACCCGCGCCACCGGCTGCGGGTGGAACTGGTGCTGCCCGATCTGCGCGAGCTGGTGGTCAACAGCAGCGGCGAAACCCGCGTACAGGGCTTCAGCGGCGACCGGCTGGAACTGCAGCTGCACGGCTCGGGCAATCTGGATTTCAGCGGCCGTTATCGCACGCTGGAAGCGGCCATCCATGGCAGCGGCCACCTCAACCTCAATGCCGGCAATAGCGACCACGTGACGCTGGAGATGGTGGGTTCCGGCACACTGGCGGCCGCCGGCAGCTGCAAGGATCTGAATGCGGAGGTGACGGGATCGGGCGACCTCGATGCGCGCCATCTGAGTGCCGACAAAGTGGTACTCAATCAGCGCGGCTCGGGCAGCAGCCAGGTGTTTGCGCGCCGCAGCGCCGACCTGACCCTGCGCGGCAGCGGCGACGTCAGGGTGCTGGGCCGCCCCGACCAGCGCAGTGTAGACCGCAACGGCTCGGGCGACGTGAGCTGGGAATAGACTAGACCAGCCAGCGCAGCACATCGCGTGCTGCAGCCTGCCCGCCGGCCAGACAGGCGGTAAGCAGATAACCGCCCGTGGGCGCTTCCCAGTCCACCATTTCGCCCGCCACGAATACCCCCGGCACAGCCGCCAGCATGCAGCCCTCCAGCGCATCCCAGCGCACGCCACCGGCACTGCTGATGGCCTCATCGATAGGACGGGGGCGCAGCAGACGCAGTGGCAGATGCTTGATGGCCTGCGCCAGCTGTTCGCCGTCGGCATACTGCTCCTTGCTCAGGCATTCGCGCAGCAATCCGGCTTTGACGCCCTTGATGCCTAGCCGGCTTTGCAGGTGGCTGGCCATGGAACGGGCACCGCGCGGGCGCTGCACCTCCGCCGCCACCCGCTCGGCGCTGAAATCGGGCAGCAGATCGAGATAGATGGCGGCATGGCCATCGGCGTTAATCTGTTCGCGCAGCGCAGCCGACAGCGCATAAATCAGACTGCCTTCCACACCACCCGCCGTCACCACGAACTGGCCCTGCTTGTACAGGCTGTGGCCATCGGCACCGCGCGCGCTGATCGCCACGGTGGTCAGCGGTTCTCCCGCATGGCGCTCGCTGAAATGCGCGCTCCAGTCCACATCGAAACCGCAGTTGGCGGCCTGCAGCGGTGCGACAGCAACGCCGCGCGCCGCCAGCAATGGCAGCCAGCTACCATCCGATCCCAGCCGCGCCCAGCTGCCGCCGCCCAGTGCCAGCACCACGGCGTCGGCCTGCACCAGTACGTCGCCCTGCGGGCCCTGCAGCAACAGCGCGTCACCGCGCCAGCCCAGCCAGCGATGGCGCATATGGAACTGCACGCCGGCTTCGCGCAGGCGATGCAGCCACGCCCGCAGCAGCGGCGCAGCTTTCATGTCAGTGGGGAATACGCGGCCGGAACTGCCGACGAAGGTTTCCAGACCCAGACCACGGACCCAGTCGCGCACTGCCTGCGGGCCAAATGCGTCGAGCATGGGCAGTAGCGGCGCCGTACTGGCGCCATAGCGGGTCACAAACTGGGAATAGGGTTCGGCGTGGGTGATGTTCATGCCGCCACGGCCAGCCAGCAGAAATTTGCGCCCCACCGAAGGCATGGCATCGTACAGATCGACCTGTACCCCGGCCAGAGCCAGCTGCTGTGCCGCCATCAGGCCGGCAGGCCCGCCGCCGATCACGGCAACCCGCGCACGCACCGGATTCGCCGTCTGTGCTGCCTGCTGCGTCATTCAGCCGCCTGTCACAGGCGGGAAGAACGCCACTTCCGCACCATCGGCCACGGCGGCGTCGGCATCGCACATCACCTGATTGCAGGCCATGCGCAGCGCCGTGCTGCCCAGCGCCTGCTGCCAGACGTCGCCGCGCCCAGCCAGATGGGCGCGCAAACCGCCCACCGTGCTCACGCCTGCCGGCAATTCCAGCACTTCGGAGGCGGTGCCCAGCGCTTCGCGCACGCTGGCAAAAAATTTTACAGTGACAGACATCAGTACATTAACTCGCTAAACGGTATAAATCGCACGCTATCGCCGCGTGCTATGGCCTGTCCGGGCGGATTATCGACCACGCCATCGCCCCAGACGGTGGAGGTCAGCACGCCGGAGCTCTGGTTGGAGAAACGTTCCAGCCCACCCTCGGCGTTCAGGCGCACGCGCAGGAACTCGTTGCGGCGGTCGGCCTTGGGCCAGTCGAAATCGGCCCGCATGGTGTAGGCGCGCGGCGCCAGCCCATGTTCCACGCCCTGCAGCCGCAATATGAATGGCCGCACGAACAGCAGGAAAGTGATAAAGCTCGATACGGGGTTGCCGGGCAGCCCGGTAAAGAAGGCCTGCCCTACTTCGCCGAATGCCAGCGGTTTGCCCGGTTTGACGGCAATCTGCCACATATTCAGCCGGCCCTCGGCTTCCACCGCAGGCTTGATGTGGTCTTCCTCACCGACGGAAACACCGCCGGAAGTGATGATCAGATCATGGCCCTGCGCTGCCTCGCGCAGCACGGCGCGGGTCGCCGCCAGCGTATCGGGCACGATGCCGAAATCGCTGATCTCGCAGCCCAGATTTTCCAGCAGGGCGCGGATGGTAAACCGGTTGGAATTGTAGATCGCGCCCGGCGCCAGCGGTTCACCCGGCATGGTCAGCTCATCGCCCGTAAAGAATACTGCCACGCGCAGCTTGCGCCGCACGGGCAGCTGCGCCAGCCCTACCGAAGCGGCCAGCCCCAGTTCCTGACTGCGCAGCCGGGTGCCGGCCGGCAGCACCACGCTGCCCGTGCGGATATCTTCGCCGGCACGGCGTATCCAGTCGCCGGCCTTGGGCGTATGGCGCACGGTGACCACGCCATCCTTGAACTCGCACTGCTCCTGCATGACCACGGCATCGGCGCCGGGCGGTATCATCGCGCCGGTAAAAATCCGCGCTGCCGTGCCAGCCGCCAGTTCGCTGCCCACATGGCCGGCCGGAATGCGCTGCGACACGGGCAAGGCGGCGCCGCCGCTGGCGCAATCGGCAGCGCGCACGGCATAGCCATCCATCTGGGTGTTGTCCATGCCGGGCACGTTCATAGCCGACACCTGTGCCTCGGCCAGCACGCGGCCGTTGGCGGCCAGCGTGGACACGCTTTCCACCCCCTCCACCACGCGGGCGGCAGCCGCCATCAGCTGCAGCGCTGCGCTGACGGATAACATGGGCGGGGGCTGATGCTGATGGCTGCTCATGCTGGATCTGCCTTACAGACCGGTATTGGTGGCGATGTACTGCTTGAGCTTTTCCACATCGACCGGCATGACCACGAATTTCTGCGGCAGGTCTTCGATGTTTTCGAAACCGGCCGGACGCTCGGCGTCCTGACCCAGCGCTTCCAGGATGGTTTCGTTAAATTTGGCCGCCAGCGCAGTTTCCAGCACGATCATGGTGACGCCCGGTTCGATGTGCTCGCGCGCCACCTTGATGCCGTCCGCCGTGTGGGTGTCGATCACGATGCCGTAGTCGTCGGCCACATCGCGGATGGTGTCGAGGCGGTCGGCATGGGTGGATTTGCCCGACTTGAAGCCGTAGTTGGCCACCAGCTTGAACTCGTCGCCATCGCTGCCCGGTTTGCCGGACAGGTCGAAGCCGCCATGCGTTTCCACTTTCTGGAACAGGGCGCGGGTGCGGTCGCCATCGCGGCCCACCAGATCGTAGATAAAGCGCTCGAAGTTGGACGCCTTGGAGATGTCCATCGACGGGCTGCTGGTGTGATAGGTCTCGGCCGATTTGCGCACGCGGTACACGCCGGTGCGGAAGAATTCGTCCAGCACGTCGTTTTCATTGGTGGCGGCCACCAGCTTATCGATCGGCAGGCCCATCATGCGGGCGATGTGGCCGGCGCAGATATTGCCGAAGTTACCAGACGGGACGGTGAAGGAGACTTTCTGCTCGTTCGAGGTGGTGGCCGACAGATAGCCACGGAAGTAGTACACCACCTGCGCCACCACACGGGCCCAGTTGATCGAATTGACCGTACCGATCTTGTAGCGTCGCTTGAATTCCAGATCGTTGGACACGGCTTTGACCATATCCTGGGCATCATCGAACACGCCTTCGAGCGCGATGTTGAAGATGTTAGGGTCCTGCAGGCTGAACATCTGCGCCGTCTGGAAGGCGCTCATTTTGCTATGCGGCGACAGCATGAACACGCGCACGCCTTTTTTACCACGCATGGCGTATTCGGCCGCACTGCCCGTATCGCCCGAGGTGGCGCCGAAGATATTCAGCTGTTCGTCCTGCTTGGCCAGCGCGTATTCGAACAGATTGCCCAGCAACTGCATGGCCATATCCTTGAAGGCCAGCGTGGGGCCGTTGGACAGCGCCTGCAGCACCAGTTTGCTGCCGTCGGCGTGCTCTTCCAGCACGCGCAGCGGCGTGATCTGGCTGGCTTTTTCGCCGGCGCGGGTGTTTTTATAGACTTCCTTGGTATAGGTCTTGGCGGTCAGAGCGCGCAGGTCGGCTTCCGGTATATCGGTGGCAAACTTCTTCAGAATCTGGAAAGCCAGATCGGCATACGACAGATCGCGCCAGGCATTGAGCTCGTCGCCCGTTACCTGCGGATAGGCGGTCGGCAGGAACAGGCCACCGTCAGCGGCAAGGCCGCCCAGCAGAATATCGGAGAATTGTTGGGTAGAGGAAGCAGCGGCCGACGCGGCGGCGCGGGTAGACACGTATTGCATAGGTAGGAAAGTCCGGTTGAGCTTACGGCAAATGGGCAGAACGGTACACAGCGAGCGGCTATTATAGTGCGCCCGGGCCCCAGCCGTGAAATGGACGTTGTATTATCTGCAGCGCAACACACTAGAATGCTGGCAATTTGTTACTTGCACCCCCTATACTAAGGGCTGCGCTTCCCTGTTCAGCTTGCTTTCGACCCCCAATGCCCGTGTCAGACCAACGCCAGCCGCCGCAATTTACCCGCTTCCTCCAATATTGCGTTGGCCTCATTGTAGTTGCCGCACTGACATTTGTAGCCTATGTGTGGACGGAAAAACGCATAGACCGCGCCAACGAAAAGCGCTTCCAGTCGCAAGCACTGGTGGAAGAACTGCGCCACTCGTCCGATGACCTGACCCGCATGGCGCGCAGCTACATCATCACCGGCGAAGCGCATTTCCGTAGCCATTATCTGGAAATCCTCGACATCCGCGATGGCCGAGCCCCGCGCCCGCTGCGCTACGAGGACGTGTACTGGGATCTGGTACTCGACGGCGAACACCGTCCCCGTCCTTCCGGCCCGGCTATTCCCCTGCTCGAAATGATGCGCGCTGCCGGCTTCACCGATCAGGAAATGGAGCTGCTGGCCCAGTCCAAGCGCGAATCGGACCGCCTCTCGACCATAGAACGCAATGCCATCGGCATGCGCGACCGCGCCGATGTCACGCCGGAAGCGCTGCAGCAGGCCATGCTGATGCTGCACAACCCCTACTACCACCATGCCAAGGCACGCATCATGTCGCCTATCGGCCAGGTCAGCTACAGCGTCGAGCAGCGCACCCTGATGGAAGTCAGGCTGGCAGAGAACGACGCGCTGCTGGCCCGCATCATCTTTGGCCTGAGCGCACTGGGGCTGCTGGTGATGTTGTGGCGCACCAAGCGCAGTCTGGATACCTCGCTGGGCTGCAATGTCGAGCAGCTCCAGCGCAGCATCACCCGGCTCGGTCAGGGAGAACTCGATCCGCCCCTGCTGGTAGCACCGGGCGCACGCGATACCGTATGGGGCTGGGTAGGCGAATTGCAGCGCAATCTGGCGCGGCTGGAGCAGGAGCGGCTGGCCGCGCAGGCGCGTACCCACCGCCTTAGCCGGCTATATATGGCGCTGAGCCAGTGCAATCAGGCTATTGTGCGCTGCCGTTCCGAACACGAACTGTTCCAGCACATCTGCGATGCCATCGTCACCCATGGCGGCATGTCCATGGCCTGGATAGGCGCAGTCGATGGCGCCCACCACACGCTGGCGGCTGTCGCCTGGGCCGGGGTGGGCACCAAATATCTGGAACAGGTACACCTCTCGCTAAGCGCCGATGTGCCGGAAGGCTGCGGCCCCGCCGGTCTGTCCTACCGCAGCGGTGAACCTTACTGGTGCCAGAATTTTATGGAGGCCGAAGAAACCCGCATCTGGCATGCGCGCGCCGCCGAATTCGGCTGGGCTGCTTCCACCGCCATCCCGCTGCGCCGGCAGGGGAAAGTGGTAGCCATCCTCTCGGCGTATTCGGACGCCCGCAATGCCTTCGACGAAGATGCCCAGAACCTGCTGATGGAAATGCGCCTCGATATCGAATTCGCACTGAAGAACTTCGACCACCAGCAGGACCGCAAGCGCACCGAAGAAAATCTGCGCAAGAGCGAACAGCGGCTGCGCACCATCATCGAAACCGAACCGGAATGCGTGATGCTGATCGATGCTGCCGGCAAGTTCCAGGACATCAACGCAGCCGGCCTGCGCATGCTGCAGGCCGACAGTCTGGAAACGTTGCAGCAGACCACGCCGGAACGTCTGATCCTGCCGGAATATCGCGAGGCCTTCAATCTGCTGCTGCGGCGTGTGATGGCCGGTGAAAGCGGCCATCTGGAATTCCGCATACAGGGTCTGCAGGGCGAACAGCGACTGCTGGAAACCCATGCCGCACCTATGGATAACGCTCCCGGGCAGGAGCGTGTGCTGCTGGGGATTACCCGCGACGTGACGGAGCGCCGGCTGGCCGATGAACGCATCCAGTATCTGGCCCACTACGACGCGCTGACCGGCCTGCCCAACCGCACCCAGTTGCAGGAGCATGCCCATATGGCGCTCGCGCTGGCGCGCCGCCAGCACAGCACACTGGCCCTGCTGATGCTCGATCTCGATCACTTCAAGGACATCAACGATTCGCTCGGCCACAGCGTGGGCGACCAGCTGCTGTGCGAACTGGCCACCCGCCTGCGCGGCGCCATGCGCGAACAGGACATGGTGGCGCGTCTTGGCGGCGACGAATTCATCTTTGTGCTGCAGGGCCTGAATGCGGACGAAGTCGCCAGCGTAGCGCAGAAGCTGCTCGATCTGATCGACCGGCCCTTCCGCATCGGCATCCACGACCTGAAAGTCACCGCCTCGCTGGGCGTGGCCATCTATCCGGCCGACGGCGAAGAAATCGAGGCCCTGCTGCAGCGGGCCGACGCTGCCATGTATCAGGTCAAGCGTTCGGGCCGGCACGGCATCCGCTTCTTCACCAGCGCCATGCAGCAGCGCGCGGCGCGCCATCTGCAACTGGTGAATGCACTGCGCTATGCGATCGAACGCGATCAGCTGCATGTGCTCTACCAGCCGCAGGTGGCACTGCGCGAACGTGCCATCATCGGTGCCGAGGCCCTGCTGCGCTGGGAAACGCCGGAACTGGGCAAGGTCTCGCCGGCCGAATTCATTCCCGCTGCCGAAGAAAGTGGCCTGATCCAGAGCATAGGCGCGTGGGTGCTGCGCGAAGCCGTGCGTCAGGCCGTGCGCTGGCGTAGCGAAGGACTGCCGCCGGTGACCATGGCGGTCAATCTGTCGGCAGTGCAGTTCCGCAATACCGACCTGCCCAAACTGATTACCCGCATCCTGCAGGAAGAAGGTTTGCCCGCCGAGTATCTGGAACTGGAACTGACGGAAGCGGTGGCGGCGAACGATCCGCAGGGGGCCATCGCCATGATGAACAAGCTGCACGAACGGGGTGTGCGCATGTCGATCGACGATTTCGGCACGGGCTTCTCCTCGCTCAGCCACCTGAAGAAATTCATGGCCTACAAGCTCAAGATCGACCAGTCCTTCGTGCGCGACATCACTACCGACGCCGAAGACCGCGCCATCGTCAATGCCATCATCCAGATGGCGCGCAGCCTGGGCATGCGCACCATCGCCGAAGGCGTGGAGACGGTAGAACAGTTAAGCTACCTGCACGAACATCTGTGCGACGAGATACAGGGCTATTACTTCAGCCGCCCCGTCACGGCAACCGCGTTCCGCCAGCTGCTGCTGGACGGCGCGGCGCGCGCGTTCAACCCTTAAGGCGGCAGGAACCGGCAACGCAGCGGCCGGCGCGCAGTGTCAGCAGGCTGCGTGGTTGACGGTGATGACGTGGATGGCCAGACCGCCCAGCGAGGTTTCCTTGTACTTGGCCTGCATGTCGGCGCCCGTCTGGCGCATGGTTTCGATCACCTCGTCCAGACTGACGAAGTGGGTACCGTCTCCCTTGAGCGCCAGCGATGCCGCCGTAATAGCCTTGACGGCACCCATGCCATTACGTTCGATGCAGGGAATCTGTACCAGCCCGCCGATAGGATCGCAGGTCATGCCCAGATGGTGCTCGATGCCGATTTCGGCCGCATTTTCGATCTGCTGGTTGCTGCCGCCCAGCGCTGCCACCAGACCGGCTGCGGCCATGGCACAGGCCACCCCTACTTCCCCCTGACAGCCGATTTCGGCGCCCGAGATCGAGGCATTGCGCTTGCACAGCATGCCGATAGCAGCTGCCGTCAGCAGGAAATTGCGTACGCCGGTCACCGCGTCGGCCGGCTTGCAGTCTTCCGCGTAGTAGCGCAGCACTGCCGGAATAATGCCCGCCGCGCCGTTGGTCGGCGCCGTCACCACCCGGCCACCGGCGGCGTTTTCTTCATTGACGGCCATGGCGTACAGGCTGACCTGATGCAGCGCGTCGTGCGGTAGATCATTTACCGGTGTTGCGGCGGCGCTCTTGTCGTTGGCTTGCTGCCACAGTTTGGCGGCGCGGCGCTTGACGTTCAGGCCGCCGGGCAGCTGGCCCGGCGTGCAGAGACCGTGGGCGATGCAGTCGCGCATAACCTGCCAGATGCGGTCCATGCCGGCATCGAGTTCGGCATCGCTGTAGCGCACGTTCTCGTTAGCACGCAACATCTGCGGAATGCTCAGGCCAGTGCGCTCGCCATGCGCCAGCAGCTGGGCCATGGTATCGAAGGGATACGGACGTGCCGCCGCTGCACCGCCTGCCGGCGCCACTGCCTGCTCGCCTTCGGCGCGGATAAAGCCGCCGCCTACCGAGTAATACACCTTGCTGGTGCTGCTGCCGTCCCGCCGGCTCAGCGTAAAGCGCATGCCGTTCGGGTGTTCCGCCAGCGATTCCGCCATGTGGAACAGCAGGTGCTCGGCACGACGGAAAGGCACGACATGGCTGCCCAGCAGATTGAGCTGGCCGCTGGCCTCGGCCTGCGCCAGTTGCTGGTCTACGCTGGCCGGATCGACGTCCTGCGGCGTCTCGCCCATCAGGCCAAGCAGCACCGCCTTGTCGGTAGCGTGGCCCACGCCCGTCAGCGCCAGCGAGCCATATAGTTCGGCGGTGACTGAGCTGACGTCGTCTAGCGGAGCGTTATCGAGCAAAAAGCGGCGCGCCGCCACCATCGGTCCCACCGTGTGGGAGCTGGAGGGGCCGATGCCGATCTTAAACAGATCAAATACGCTCATGTCCATCGTGTGTGTCTCTCTCTAATTCTGTATTTTTTTAGGTACTGTTTCGGGTGTTACAAAAAAGGCTGCGCATCATACACAGCCTTGGTGGAGAAGATCAAGCAGCTTTACCCAGACTCACGTCCACGTTGGCCAGCATGTCGGCCACCATTTCATCGATGCCGATGCGGGCTTGCCAGCCCCAGTCTGCCGTCGCCGCTGCATCGTCCAGACTCTGCGGCCAGGTATCGGCGATGGCCTGGCGGCTGTCCGGCTGGTAGGCGATCTTGAAATCCGGCAGTTTGCGGCTGATGGCGGCTGCCAGCTGTTCCGGATTGAAGGACACGCCTGCCACATTGTAGGCCGAACGCACCTTGATCAGTTCGGCCGGCGCATCCATCAGTTCGATGGTGGCGCGGATCGCGTCTGGCATGTAGATCATCGGCAGCGTGGTCTGCGGGCCGAGGAAGGATACATAGCGTTCGCCCCGCAGTGCCGAGTGGAAGATGGCGATAGCGTAGTCGGTGGTGCCGCCGCCCGGTGGCGATTTGAAGCTGATGATGCCCGGATAGCGGATGCTGCGCACGTCCACGCCATACTTGATGAAGTAGTACTCGCACAGGCGCTCGCCAGCCAGCTTGCTGATGCCGTAGATGGTGGTCGGGTCCATCACCGTGGTCTGCGGCGTATCCTGCGCCGGCGTGCTCGGGCCGAAGGCGGCAATCGAGGACGGCCAGAAGATGCGCAGCGGCTTGCCCACGGCATTGCGTTCGCGCGCCACTTCCAGAATGTTGAGCAGGCCATCCATATTCAGCGTCCACGCCTTCAGCGGCGCCGCTTCGCCCGTGGCCGACAGCATGGCCGCCAGCTGGTACACCTGGGTGATCTCTTCGCTAGCCACCAGCGCCGCCAGAGCGGCTTTATCGAGCACGTTGAGCGTGGTGTAGCGGGCCGCGTTGTACAGATTGTTCGGGCTGATGTCGGCGGCGATCACATTCTGCGCGCCATGCTGGGCGGCCAGCGCTTCCACCAGTTCACTGCCGATCTGGCCGTTGGCACCGATAACGAGGATGCGTTGCTGAGTGTTCATATTCTTATTCCTGACGATTTTCATGTTTAGTTCTTCAGCAGGCCCAGCTCGTGGCCGGCCTGTTCGAATGCCTTGAGTACGGTGACCAGTTGCGCGCGGCTATGGGCGGCCGACAGCTGCACGCGTACGCGCGCCTGCCCCATCGGCACCACCGGATAGAAGAAGCCGCTCAGCAGCACGCCCAGCTCGTACATACGGGCGGCGAATTTCTGCGCCACCTGCGCATCGAACAGCATCACCGGGACGACAGGGTGGGTGCCGGGCTTGATGGTGAAGCCGATACGCTCGATCTCGCTACGGAAGAAGGCGGTATTTTCATGCAGGCGGTCACGCAGTTCGGTCGAAGCGGACAGCTGTTCCAGCACGGCCAGCGAAGCACCGGCGATGGCCGGTGCCAGCGTGTTGGAGAACAGGTAAGGCCGCGACTTCTGGCGCAGCATCTCGATCACTTCCTTGCGGGCCGACGTGAAGCCGCCCATGGCGCCGCCCAGCGCCTTGCCCAGCGTGCCGGTGATGATGTCGACACGGCCCATCACATTGTGGTGCTCGTGGGTGCCGCGGCCAGTCGGGCCCATGAAACCGGAAGCATGGCATTCGTCTATCATCACCAGCGCGCCGTATTTGTCGGCCAGATCGCAGATCTTGTCCAGCTGGGCAATCGTGCCGTCCATCGAGAACACGCCGTCCGTCACGATCACTTTGTGGCGCTTGTCGGCAGCTGCCTGCAGCTGGGCTTCCAGATCGGCCATATCGTTGTGGGCATAGCGGAAGCGCGCAGCCTTGCACAAACGGATACCGTCGATGATGGAGGCGTGGTTAAGCGCATCGGAGATGATGGCATCGTTCTCGTCGAACAGCGGCTCGAACACGCCGCCGTTGGCGTCGAAAGCCGCCGCGTACAATATGGTGTCTTCGGTGCCGAGGAACTTCGAGATGGCCTGTTCCAGCTGCTTGTGCACGGTCTGGGTACCGCAGATGAAACGTACCGACGACAGGCCGTAACCGTATTTTTCCGTCGCCGCGATGGAGGCCTGGGCCACCCACTCCTGGCCGGACAGGCCCAGATAGTTGTTGGCGCACATATTGATCAGCATTCGGCCATCCTCACCCATCACTTCGGCACCCTGACGCGAAGCCAGTACGCGCTCCGGTTTGTACAGACCCTGCGTGCGCAGCTGGTCGAGGTTGTCCTGAAGGCCGGTAAAGAAGCTGGATTTTGCCTGAATGCTCATATGGGTTCCTGTCTGTGGTACGATTTCACTACGTTATGAGAAATTCGTTATTTCGAACACGAATTCGATATATCGAATATTACAGAGTCCCATTGAACTCCGCAAGCCATTGCCGGGTGCTGATTCAATTGAAATTTAGTCCAAACGCCGAATAAAACAATGCAAACTCCTGTTTCAACCAATGCACCGCCCGAAGTTGGCGCGGCCCTGCAACGTTTACGCCTGGCCCGCGGGCTGACACTGGAGGATCTGTCGCGCATTGCCGGCGTGTCCAAGTCCATGCTGTCGCAGATAGAGCGGGAAAAAGCCAATCCCACCATCGCCATCACTTGGCGGCTGGCCAATGCCCTGGGCGTGCAGATCGGAGAATTGCTGGCGACGGCGGAAAAAGCACCGGAAACCATCCGCATACTGGAAGCCCACGAGACCCCCACTCTGCCCGGCCAGCACGCCGGCTACATCCTGCGCATCCTCGGGCCGATGGAACTGGCAGGCAAATATGAATGGTATGAGCTGACGCTGGCGCCGGGCGGCGAACTGGCTTCGCAGGGGCACGACCCCGGTGCGCAGGAACATGTGACACTGCTGCATGGCAGCGCCGAAGTGGAAGTGGGCGGCGACAAGCGCAAGCTGAAAGTGGGGGCGACAGCACGTTATCCCGGTGACTTGCAGCATATTATCCGCAACCTAGGCAAAACCGAGGCCAAGGCCCTGCTGGTGGTGATCCACCGCTAGAAAAAGAAAAAGGCTCCGGGTGGAGCCTTACTTATTGCAATTAAGAAACTGCAGCGCCCGAGGCAATATCCTCAGCGCTGCAGCATGCCGGCCTTACCAGCTCGATTCGCGCTCCGGCGTGGAACTGATGCGGTGGATGGCCAGATCGGCGCCCTGGAACTCATCTTCCGGATCCAGTCGCAGGCCCATCACCGCCTTGATGCCACCATAGACAATAGCCCCGCCGGCGAGCGCAATCACCACGCCCAGCGCAGTACCGGCCAGCTGCGCCGCAAACGTCACGCCGCCCACGCCGCCGAGCGACTTCAGGCCGAAGATACCGGCGGCAATACCGCCCCATGCACCGCACAGACCATGCAAGGGCCAAACGCCCAGCACATCGTCGATCTTCCATTTATTCTGGGCCAGCGTGAACATCGAGACGAACAGGGCACCGGCAACGCAGCCAGTGATCAGCGCGCCAAGCGGGTGCATCAGATCGGAACCGGCGCACACGGCCACCAGACCGGCCAGCGGACCATTGTAGGCAAAGCCCGGGTCATTCTTGCCCATCACCAGCGCTACCAGCGTACCGCCCACCATGGCCATCAGCGAATTCACGGCGACCAGTCCGTTCATCTTGTCCAGCGCCTGCGCGCTCATCACGTTGAAACCGAACCAGCCCACCGTCAGTATCCATGCCCCCAGTGCGAGGAAAGGAATCGACGATGGCGGATGGGCAGCTATCGCACCATTTTTCATGTAGCGGCCGCGGCGGGCACCCAGCAGCAGCACGGCAGGCAGCGCAATCCAGCCGCCCACGGCGTGCACCACCACGGAACCGGCGAAGTCATGGAACTCTGCGCCCAGCGCCGACACCAGCCACTCCTGCACGCCTAAGCGGTGGTTCCAGACTATGCCCTCGAAGAAGGGATAGACCAGCCCCACCAGCAAAGCCGTGGCCACCGTCTGCGGATGGAAGCGGGCACGCTCGGCGATGCCGCCCGAGATAATCGCCGGTATGGCGGCGGCAAAGGTGAGCAGGAAGAAGAACTTCACCAGCTCGTAGCCATTCTTCTCGGCCAGCACATCGGCCGAGGCGAAGAAGTTGATACCGTAGGCTATGCTGTAGCCGACAAAGAAATAGGCGATGGTGGACACCGCAAAGTCGACCAGAATCTTGACCAGCGCATTCACCTGGTTCTTCTTGCGCACCGTGCCCAGTTCCAGAAACGCGAAACCGGCATGCATGGCCAGAATCATGATGGCACCGAGCAGGATAAACAGTGCATCGGCGCCGCTTTTAAAATCACCCATCAGATTACTCCCCAAAATAATGCAGAAATTGTTGTATGCATTTAGTTGGAGCAATAATCGTACCAATTTGGTGCGACCAATTAAGTGCTTGATTTCATGATGTTTTGTTTTTGTGCATAGGTGCGCACTAAAATCGTGCGCACCGATTTAAGGCATCATTTTGGTGCAAAATCAGATAGGCGCACCGGGCGGTATCACCGGCAAGGTGCGCAATTTCACACTGTGCGGGTCATGCAGATAGGCCAGTATCAGTTCGGCGGCCTGTTTGCGGCTGGCCGCCGTGCTGCCCTGCCCCGGATGCTGCTGCAGCCAGGCTGCCAGCTGCTGCACACCGCCGCGCACCTGCGCCGCCACCTGCGGATGCAGCTTGCCGCTATCGAGCACGTTAAGCAGCGCATCGAGCACCACCCAGTTAGCCGCCAGCTGCACCGCCTCGCCGCCGGCCACGCTGGCCGGCACGGCGCCACGCTGCCAGCTCTTGCCCAGCACCTGCGCCAGCACGGTATCCACCCCCGGCTGGCGGGCATCGCGCGCCTGCTGCCATGCCAGCCGGTTGAGGCGCTCGGCATCGAACAGGAAAGTCGCAGTTTGCGCCGCCCCCGCTTCCACCATGGAAAGCGCGTCGAATACCGAGGCCATGCGGCTGGCGAAGTACTCGCGGCCCCGTTCATAGCCCACGGCCGGCGGCGTCAGCACATCGAGTAGCGCTGCAGGCAAAGCCAGATATTCGGCGGTAAAGGTGTCGCTCAGACGGGCCAGCGCCTGCTTCTGCTGGGCGGCCGGCGTGACGCGGGTGCCCGCCAGCGCGCTGCCGGCGCGGATATCGCCCGCGCTGGTGCTATCGAAACTGGCGCCGCCCACCAGACGTGCCAGCGCTTCGCCCTGATAGCGCTGGAGCAGATACACCGGTACCAGCCGCGCTTCCAGTTCACCCGCCTGGCGTGCTGCCGGCAGCACATCGTAGGAAAAGCCGGACAGCGCACGCTGACGCACTGCCGTCAGCTGGTCCCAGCTACGCAGGCTGTCGGCGCCGAAGTCCCACAGCAGGCCATCCGGATGGCTGGCGCCCGGTGTGCGCGCATCCTGATCACTCACATACTGCATGCCGGCCTGATGCGCGCTGGCACGCAAGGCTGCCAGCGCCTGCTGTTCCTGCTCGCCCTGACCGAAATCGCCGTAGATATAGCGCACGATGTAGTCGTCCCATGGGCCCACTCCCACGCCGTAGGCATCGGCCAGACTGGGCTTGCCCGCGCCGTCGAGCTTGAGCAGCGGATGCGGGTAGTCCATCACCGAGCCGTTGCCGTGCCGGCTGGCCGCAAAGTTATGGGCAAACCCCAGCGTGTGGCCGACTTCGTGCGCCGCCAGCTGGCGCAGACGCGCCAGTGCCATCTGCTCGGCCAGCTGCGCCCGGTCGGCGGGAGCGTCCTTGCCATAAGGCGCCAGCAGACTTTCCGCGATCAGTATGTCCTGCCGCACGCGCTGCGAGCCCAGCGTGACGGCGCCGCGCAGAATCTGGCCGGTGCGCGGATCAGCCAGCGCATTCCCGTAGGACCAGCCCCGTGTGGCGCGGTGCACCCAGTGGATCAGGTTATAGCGGATGTCCATCGCGTCCACGCCTTCTGGCAGCAGTTCGACGCGGAAGGCATCCCTGAAGCCGGCCTTCTCGAAAGCGCTGGCCCACCACGAAGCACCTTCGATCAGCGCGGAGCGCACCGGCTCGGGCGCGCCACGGTCGACGTAATAAACGATGGGCTTTTTGACCTTGCTGACAGGAGCGGAAGGATCGATTTTTTCGAGCCGGTGCCTGACCTGCCAGTGCACGTCGATGCTGCTGGCGAGCGGCGTGGCAAAATCAAAGTAGCTGACATCGAAGCCGCCTGAATACGGGTGATAGCTGCGCGGACGCCAGCCGCTATCGAGCGCGGGCAGGCGCACCATGCTGATGCGCTGGCGCAGCGCCACACTGGCGGCATCGGCAGCAACCTGACGGACAAACTCGCCGCTGGCTGGCCCGCTGAAAGTGAGCAGTGCTTCCAGCTCCAGATTATCGGGGAAAGCCCTGGCCTGCTCGGCCAGCACCGCGCTGCGCGCTGTATCTACCTGATAGTTACCCTGCCTGGTCGCCGCCAGCCGGGCGCTCACGCCGTGGCGGTCGGCCAGCAGGAAGCTGGAAAAATCCACCAGATGCAGGCTGCCTTCCGTGGCCAGTATCTCGCCCGTCCACAGCACGGCAGCGGCGAACGATTCGCGCACTGCCGCACGTTCGTCGGCATCGGCGGAATTGGCCACGTAGGCAGTGTTATCGCGTAGCAGGAATAGCTTATTGCCATGCCGCTCGAAGTGCACCATCTGCATTTCGCCGCCCTGCCCCCGATCCAGCCCCACATCGTTCGAACCGAGCGCGTAAGGCAGGGAACTCACCAGCAGAAACGGCTGTTCCAGCGTACTCACGCCCAGCAGCACGCGGCCCTTGGCCGTGTCGCGCCACAGATCGAACAGGCCGCCCTGCTTCGGCAGGTCGCGCGTCAGATCGGCCAGAGTGGTGGTGGCCGCCACCCCAGGAACGGGGCTGGCAGATGCCGCCAGCGCACTGCCCTCGGCCAGCAATCCCGCGCTGACCAGCAGCGCCAGCAGAACACGGCCCTTGCCGGTCGCGGGCCTCATGGCTGACCTACCGCGCTTGCACCGGCTGCATCCATCTGCAGTGCGCGGCTAAGGAAACCCCAGCGGTCGGTGACTTCGTCGATCTGCTTGCTGGTAGGCTTGCCCGCACCGTGTCCGGCCTTGCTATCGATACGGATCAGGATAGGTGCCGCAGCGCCCTGCGCTGCCTGTGCCGCCGCAGCGAACTTGAAGCTATGCGCCGGCACGACGCGGTCGTCATGGTCTGCCGTGGTAATCATGGTAGCCGGATAGCAGCCACCCTGCTTCAGATTATGCAGCGGCGAGTATTTGAGCAAAGCCTTGAATTCGTCGGGATTATCGGATGAACCATAGTCCGAGGTCCAGGCCCAGCCGATAGTGAATTTATGGAAGCGCAGCATATCGAGCACACCTACTTGCGGAATCGCGGCAGCAAACAGTTCCGGACGCTGGGTCATGGTAGCGCCTACCAGCAGGCCGCCGTTGCTGCCGCCGCCTATCGCCAGCTTGGCCGGCGAGGTAATCTTATGCTCGATCAGCCATTCGGCGGCGCCGATAAAATCATCGAACACGTTCTGCTTCTGCAGCCTGGTGCCGGCCGCATGCCAGGCTTCACCGTATTCGCCGCCGCCACGCAGATTGGGCACCACATACACGCCGCCCATTTCCAGCCAAGCCAGATTGGCCACCGAGAAAGCCGGTGTCAGCGAGATGTTGAAACCGCCGTAGCCATACAGATAGGTCGGATTGCTGCCATCATGCTTGAGCCCTTTTTTGGCGACGATGAACATCGGCACGCGAGTACCATCACGGCTGGTGTAGAACTCCTGCCGCACCTCGAAGGCAGCAGGATCGAAGTCCACCCGCGGCTGGCGGTACACGCTGCTCTTGTTGGTCTTCAGATCATGGCGATAGATGGTGGTGGGCGTGGTGAAGCTGGTATAGGAGTAGAAGGTCTCGCTATCGCCCCGCTTGCCGCCGAAGCCTCCAGCCGAACCTATGCCCGGCAGTTCGATATCGTGCAGCGGTTTGCCTTTCAGATCGAACACCTTGACCAGACTATGGGCATCGCTCAGGTAATCGATCACCAGCTGATTGTTCAGCAGCGAGGCCGACACCATGGTGTTGGCCGATTCCGCCACCAGCTGCTTCCAGTTGGCCAGCGCCGGTTTGCGGGTGTCGATGGCGACTATGCGGCCACGCGGCGCAGCGCGTTCGGTGCGGAACAGGAACACCGGACCGTCATTGCCGATGAAGCGATAGGCAGCATCAAATTCTTCCAGCAGCGCCACCACAGGCGCGCCTTTGCGCGACAGGTCCTTGTAGAATACCCGGTTCTTGTTCTCCGTGCCTTGCGAGCCGTTGATGATCAGATAGCGGCCATCTTCGCTGACTTCGGCGCCAAAGCCCCAGTCCTTGTGGTCGGGGCGTTCGTACACCAGCGTGTCGGCGCTTTGCGGCGTGCCCATCTTGTGAAAATACAGCTTCTGGAAGTAGTTCACGGCAGCCAGCTTGGTCGCCTCGCTAGGCTCGTCATAGCGGCTGTAGAAGAAGCCGGTGCCGTCATGCAGCCAGGCCGTGTTAGAGAATTTCACCCACTTGATCAGGTCGCCGGTGTCCTTGCCGGTTTCGATATCGCGCACCCGGATTTCGTTCCAGTCGGAGCCGGAAGCCGCCGTGCTATAGGCCAGATATCTGCCGTCCGGGCTGACCGCCGTTCCGGCCAGCGCCACCGTACCATCGGCTGCCAGCGTATTCGGATCGAGCAGCATGCGCGGCACATCGGCCAGCGTCTTCATGGTGTACAGCACGGACTGATTCTGCAACCCGTCATTACGGCTGTAGAAATAGCGGCCGCCTTCCTTGAACGGCACGCTGAAACGTTCGAAATTCCATAATCTGGTCAGGCGCTGACGGATCGCGTCGCGTGCCGCGATCTGCCCCAGATAACCCTGCGTGAGCCGGTTCTGTGCTTCCACCCAGGCATGCGTTTCGTCGCTGTTCGCATCTTCCAGCCAGCGATAGGGATCGGCCACCGTCGTGCCATGGTAGACATCCTGCTGCATTACGGTGCGACTCGCCGGATAGCTGATGGCAGGTCCGCCAGCCGGACAGGTTTGCGCCATGGCGGCAAAGTGGGTCAACAGCAGGCTGGCCAGCAGCGTAAGACGTCGTTGCATAAGTGTTCCGCGGGGTGAAGTTCAGGAACACCGATCATAGCCTGAAGCGTAGCAAATATGAAACGATAGCCAAATGACCAGAGCGATTTTTATTCGGTGCTAAGGGCCTGCCCTATCGATGGCGGGCGCCATCCGGCCAGCCAGTCCCGCATCTGTGCGGCCGGAATGGGCCGGCTCATGAAATAGCCCTGCCCCTGATCGCAGTCCATGCCAGCCAGCAGACTCCATACTTTTTCGTTCTCTATCCCTTCGGCTACCACCCGCAGGTCCATGGCCCGCGCCAGACTGATGGTGGACTGCACGATACGATAGTCGCCCGTATCCGTTTCCATATTCAGCACGAAGGACTTATCGATCTTAAGCTCGTTCACCGGCAGGCTTTTCAGATAGGCCAGCGAAGAATAGCCGGTGCCAAAATCGTCAATCGAAAGCTCGAAGCCCATGGCACTGAGCGCCGCCAGCGTGTTCTGCGCCCGCACCGGATCGTCCATGATGGCGCTTTCGGTAATCTCCAGACAGAACGATTTCGGTGACTGGCCGTGGCGCTGCAGCATTTCACCGAACTTGGCGGGCAGGTCCTGATCCATCAGATCGCGGGTGGACAGGTTGACCGAAATCTTGAGCTGCTGCCCCGCCTGTTCGAGCTGCTGGCACAGCTGCACCGAACGCTCCATGACCCAGCGCGTGAGCACGCGGATAAAGCCGGTCTGTTCGGCGAAGGGAATGAACTGGTCGGGGAATACATTGCCCCGTTGCGGGTGCTGCCAGCGCACCAGCGCCTCCATGCCCACCACCTGGCCCGTCTGCAGGGCGATCTTGGGCTGGACAAACAGGCGGAATTCATCGCGTTCGATGGCATGACGCAGCTCCGTCAGCAAGGACAGGCTTTGTTCGCTGCTCTTGTCCTGTGCCGCATCGTAGATCACCGCGCCATCATTGCGTACCTTGGCGCAGTACATCGCCACCTCGGCCATGCTGAGCAGAGTTTCGCCATCCTGGCCGTGGGCCGGATAGCCGGCGATGCCCAGACCGGCACCGATATCGACCGTCTGGTCTTCCAGCGATAGCGGGCTTTCCAGCACACGCAGAATGTCGGCGCCCAGCTGGCGTGCCGCGGCCAGATCCGCCGCCGGCAGCAGCACGGCAAATTCGTCGCCGCCCATACGGGCCAGTTCGGCCGCCTGCCCCTGCTGCTGCAGCAAGGTCTGCAGGCGCTGCGCCACCTGCTGCAGCAGCGCGTCGCCGAAACTGTGGCCCATCACATCATTGACATGTTTGAAGCGGTCCAGATCCATCATCAGCACGAACACCGCTTGCTGCTGCTGCCTGGCACGGCGCAGCGCCTCTTCAAGCTGCATCAGGAAACCGGCGCGGTTAGGCAGGTCGGTCAGCCGGTCGCGATAAGCCTGCCGCATTATCTTGTCTTCGCGCTGGGCGATACCGGCGCGCATGGCATCGAAGGCGCGCGCCAGTGCGCCGATTTCATCGCTGCGCCGGCTATGTACCGGCTGCTGATAATCGCCCAGTTCCAGCCGCCTGGCCGTTTCGGCCAGCGCGCTGATAGGCTGGGCGATGCGCTTGGCCGTGAACACGATGGCCAGCGACGAAATCACGATGCCGCCCAGTGTCAGCACGATCAGCCAGCGCTCCAGCCGCACGTATTCGGCCGTGGCTTCGTCGAACGAACGCGCCAGCAGCACCTGCGTGCTCTGCTCGCCCGCCTGCCCCAGCGGCAACAAACACATGCCGTAGCGGCTATCGCCCAGCAGCATATCGAAGGCCTGCTCGTTCGGAATCTGTCTGGCCTGCAGCTGGCCGCGCAGGGTGAAGGTCTGCTCCTGCTCCAGCGTGGAACCGGCAATCAGCCAGTCGCCCTTGCCGGAACGGGTCAGGATGGTGGTATCGAGTCCGCTGATGCCGTGCATGTCGCGCGCCAGTTGCCGGTCGATAGGGAAAGTCATCACCACCCAGGCGATCGTGACCGGCGCCTTTACCGGCACCACCACGATCTGGTAAGGCAGGCGGTCGATAATCGCCATGCCGCTCACGCCGTCGGCGGCCTCGGCCTGATCGAGCATGCCGAGCACCTGCTGTTCCAGCGCCGCCGCCTGCTTGGGATTCGTCGCTGCGCTGATCTGGCGATCGGCATTCACCAGCATGGTCAGCGCCGCCTTGATGCGGCTGCCGCTATTGACCAGCGCCGACTCGATGGTGGCACGGTCGCTATCATCGTTGTTGCCCACCAGCGCCACAAACGCCGTGTCGCGCGCCAGCAGGCGTGCACCGGAACGCAGGCTCTGGGCATTCTGCTCCAGCAGACGGCGGAACACTTTGCTGCCATTGGCCAGTTCGCTGCTAATGGACTGGCGCGCATTATTTTCGATACCGCGCTGTATCACCAGCAGCCCCACCACCTGCACCGCCACTACCAGCACCAGAAACAGCGTGACGATACGGCTTTCGAGGCTGCGGAAGCTTAATCGCATGGACCAGCCTTCACTGTACTGCGCCATCGTCGTTTGCCAGCGCCTTCAGGGCCAGTCTGAAACTGACGGCAGCCAAGGTGTCGCCCCCTTTAACGCTGATCTGCTGCTCGGCAGTGGTGCCGCCGGCCGCGTTGTAGTGCCAAGCGCGCACGGTGTAGCGCCCGCCTGCGGGCAATTCGATCTGGGCCATGCCGCTGCTATCGCTTTTGGCAAAATACGGCGTGTCGACTACTTTGACGTAAGCTACCATGCGGTCATGGATATTACAGCCCAGTACCACCGTACCGGCACGGTCGAACACCTGCGGCGCCGCGGCCTGGCCCGAGTACAGCTTCTGGTCGAATTTGTGTGCCGGCGAGAAGGAATAGATATGGTGGCGCACCCTGTCGTTATTCGGGAACACGATGGTGGTGCCGGTCTGTATCACGCTCACCAGCGGAATGAATTTGAGGCCCTTCTGCTCGATCTGCACCGGGGCAGCCGGACGCAGCCCGACAGGGCCCGATTCCGGCTCGGCATACACCACCACATCGGCTAGCGGCTTGCCGGCGCTATCCTGCGTCTGCACCTGCAAACCCGTAGCAGCTGCCTGTAGCGACCAGCCAGCAATGAGGCAACAACCTGTCCAACGGCAAACGACACGACGCATGAGCAATCCGGCTAGATAGGAAATAATTTAATACGACGATTGTAGCGTCCAGACGAGCGCAGACGTAAAAGATTTTTGTATCCGGCTGGAAAAAGTTGCTCAACGTCACGATGATGACACAAATCCCCCCTACCATCACTGTCTGTTGCCACCTCTTTCCCGACCCACTGTGACTCCGCACCGTAGCGCCCGTATCCACTATCTGCCCAGCCGAAGCGACGAGCAGGATCATCACCAGCGCCTCGAACTGCTGGAAATTCTGGCGCGACGCCAGCTGAGCGCGCTGTTCCAGCCCATCGTCGACCTGCGCAGCGGCGCCATTATTGCCTATGAAGGGCTGATCCGCGGGCCGTCCGACAGCCCGCTGCATGCGCCCCTGCAGCTGTTCAAAGTGGCGCGCGCCTGCGGCCTGAGCGTGGAAGTCGAGCATCTGTGCCGCCGCGTGGTGCTGGAACGCTATGCCGAACTGCAGCTGCCGGGCAAGCTGTTCCTCAACGTCAGCCCGGAAATGCTGCTGCAGCGCGACGCCCGCCATGGCGAAACGCTGGGCATCATCCAGCAACTGGGTATCGCGCCCGAGCAGGTGATTATCGAACTGACGGAAAACCAGCCCACCTACGACTATGCGGCCATGCGCGAAGCGGTGCGCCACTACCGCGCCATGGGCTTCCAGATTGCCATCGACGATCTGGGCGAAGGCTTTGCCAGCTTGCGGCTGTGGTCGGAACTGCGGCCCGAATTCGTCAAGATCGATATGCACTTCATACAGGGCATCCATCAGGACCCCGTCAAGCTGCAGTTTGTCCGCTCGATCCAGGGCATCGCCGAGAAATCGGCCACCCGCGTGATTGCCGAAGGCATAGAAACCTGCGATGAATTGCTGGCGCTGGGCGAAACCGGCGTGGCGTTCGGACAAGGCTATCATCTGGGCCGCCCTGCAGCGCAGCCGCTGCGTGCCATTCCGGCAGAAGTGCGGCGCCGGCTGGACCGCGCCCAGACGCCCGACTACCGTACCCGCAGCACGACCGTCATGCAGTATCACTGGCATCATTGCGCTGGTCGCTACGCGCTGGCCGGACTCCCCGTCGCCCTGAGTGCCTGACGGCGCGGCACTTTGCTGCGGCGGCAGCGCAGCCAGCCTGTTCCGGCCGTGCTGATGCGCCGCTCCTGCCGCGCCATGCCGTCAAGCCGCTGACGGGCCTGCAGTTGCCCCTGCCGGGCTGCACAGCGGTACCAGATGCGCGCCAGGGCCATGTTGCGCAGGCCGCCCAGTCCCTGCTCGTACATCAGGGCCAGATTGTACTGGGCCGCTGCCGAGCCCTGCTCCGCTGCCTGCAGATACAGCGTGCGCGCCTGCACCGGATCGGCTGCCACGCCACGCCCGCCCGCAACCATGCAGGCCAGATTGTATTGCGCCAGCATATGGCCGGCGCTGGCCGCATAGCGATACCAGACGCAGGCCTGGGCTTCATCCTGCGTGACACCTAGTCCCTGCGCCAGCATCAGCGCCAGATTGTACTGGGCATCCACATCATCCTGCGCGGCAGCGCGGCGCAGCCACGCACAGGCGCGGGGCAGGTCGATCGCCACGCCCTGGCCCTGCGCATAAGCGAGGCCCAGCATGCGCTCGGCCATGGCCAGCTGCTGTGCCGCTGCCTGGCGCCACCACGCCACGGCCTGCGCCGCATCGGCCTCGACAGTGCGGCCCTGCTGATACATCACGCCCAGATGCAGCTGGGCTCTGGCATCATTGCGCATGGCCGCCTTGCGCAGCCATGCCAGCGCCAGCAGATTGTCCTGGGCCACCCCTTCACCATACAGATAGGCGGCACCGAGCAGGCCCTGAGCGCGCGCACTGCCCTGTTCGGCTGCGCGGAAAAACCATGCCAGCGCCACTTCGGCATTGGCCAGCACGCCACGCCCGTTGCGGTACATCATGCCCAGATTCTGCTGTGCTGCCACTTCACCCTGCAGGGCCGCGGCGCGGAACCAGCGCACTGCCTGCTCGTCGCTCGCTGCCACGCCCTCGCCCGTGTACAGCATGACGCCCAGATGATTCTGCGCAAAGGCCAGCCCTTGCTGGGCGGAACGCTCCATCCAGTAATAGGCGCAGACGGGATCGGGTGCCAGCAGATCGCTGGCCCGGTACAGCAGCGCCAGATTGAACTGGGCATAAGGATCCCCCTGCTCGGCCGCGGCGCGGAACCATTCGTAGCTGCCGCTGTGATAGCGAGCCGGCTGGGGAGTCTTCATGGCATACCCTGGTCAAGTACTGCAAAAATCTTGACTAAAGTATAAAAGCGCGCGACCTGCCCCGTTTGACGACGCTCAATTCCGCCCAAGCAGCTAGCACACGCCCCTAGTGACGCGGCTGTACGCTGTGCGGCCCGGCTTTGGGGCCGCTAGCATAGGCCAGCGCCGCCAGCAGGGTCAGGCACCAGACGATGAGCGCACCGGAGGGCAGATCGAACATGGTGGATAGCACCAGCCCGCTGGCATAGCCGGCGGCGCCTATGGCATAGGCCAGCCACAGCCGTCTGGCTGGCGCATAGTGGCGCACCGCCAGTGCCGGTACGATCAGGCTGGTGAACACCAGATACACGCCCACCAGCTGCACCGAAGCAGTGACTGCCAGCGCAAACACCAGATAGAAACCCAGCCGGCTCAGACGTTCGCCCAGACGGAACAGCAAGGCGCAGATCACCAGCGTGCCGGCGGCAGGCAACAGCAGCTGCTCGTAGCGCACCCACAGAATCTGGCCTGCCAGTAAATCCTGCAGGTGTTCGCCGCCATGGGGGTTATGTGCCACCAGCAGCAGACCTGCCGTGGCAGCCAGAATGAACAGCACGCCGATCTGAGCTTCCTGCACTTCCGGCCAGCGCCGTTCCGTCCACGTCAGCAGCACGGCGCCCAGCACGGCTGCGGCCGCGGCGGCCGCCTGCACGGCCCAGCCATGGGGGTCCAGATCGGCCACACCGGCGATGATGACCCCCAGCGCAGCGATCTGGGCAATCGCCAGATCGATGAACACAATGCCGCGCCGCAGCACCTGCGCCCCCAGCGGCACATGGGTCAGCAGCACCAGCAGGCCGGCCAGCAAGGCCGGTACGATGATCATCAGATCGAGCGCTTCCGTATTCATTTATTTATTCGCTTCCAGTAGACGTTGTACCGTGCTGTCGAACAGGCCGAACAGATCCTTGCTATGCTCGTCGCCGCCCACCGAGAACGGCAGCACCACTGCAGGTATGTGGGCGTGTTCGCTCAGCCACTGCGAAGCACGGCCATCCTGATAGCCGGCGCGCAGCACCATGCGGGCCGGCGCGCGCTGCAGCTGGGCCAGCAGGCCGGACAGGTGGGCCGCGCTGGGTTCCACGCCCGGCTTGGGTTCCAGCGTGCCCACCTGATGCATGCCCAGCCAGTTCATCAGGTATTCCATGTTCTTGTGGTGCTCCACCACGGCCACGCCTTTCAGCCCGGCCGCCTGTTTCTCCCACTTCAGCATGGCGCTGTCCCAGCGCTGGGCAAAGTCTTTCTGCCGCGCTCCGTAATAGGCGGCATTGGCCGGGTCGAGCTCGGCCAGCCGCTTGCTCAGGGCCACGCTGACCAGCGCGATGTTGTGGGGATTCTGCTGGATGTGCGGATTGCCGGCCGCATGCACATCGCCGTCGCTACGGTCGACGCGCGCGGGCACATCGAGCCGCGGCACCAGTGCACCGGCCTCGAAATAGCCGGGCTGGCCCGGTGCAATCCGGCTATTGCCCGATTGCTGTACCAGCACGGGCAGCCAGCCCACTTCCAGTTCCAGTCCCGTGCATACCAGCAGCTGCGCATTGCGGGTGCGGGCGATCAGGCTGGGACGTGCTTCCACCCGGTGCGGGTCCTGCAGCGCCGTGGTGGCGCTGCTCACCTTCACCTTGTCGCCGCCCAGTTCCGTGGTCAGCGCTTCCCATTCCGGCTCGCAGGCCAGTACATTGATGGCCGCATGGGCCGGTGCCATCACCAGCGCAGCCAGCAGGGCCAGCCAGCTTGCTTTAGTCGTCAGTTGCATATCCGCTCCTTAGAAGGCGTGGGCCGCGTGCGTGCCCAGACTCATGATGTATTGAAGGAAAATCTGGTGATCGGTAACGCCGGCGCGCGCCTGTTCCCGTGCCAGCTGCAGGCGCAGACGGGAGAATTCGGACGGGCTGTAATCGAGCATGATGCTGCTGCGGCGCGGACGGAAAGCTTCCAGCACGGGCAGCTTGTCCCAGCCCAGTGCGCCGCTATCGATCAGGCCGTAGCGGGGGGCGCCGCTGTCGAGACGCTCATAGCGCAGGCCGGCGCGCCAGTTCGGCATGAACTGGTACACGCTCTGCAGATACCAGCCCGACTGCACGCTGCGGTAGGCCGCGCTGGCGCTGGCATCCGTACCATGGGCGTAATCGAGCGCGCCATCTTCGCTGCGGCGGAAGTACTCGCCCTGCAGCTTGAAATTGGTGCTGACAGAATTCCCGTCCGGCGCCCATTTCAGGATGGCATCCGCAATCCACAGACGCGCACGGCCACTGAAAGCATGCTCCAGCCCGCCGTCGCTGAAAGTCCGCTGCTCGGCCGCCGTGCGCAGATACGACAGACCGGCGCGGTAGCTGGCCGAGCTGCCGATATCATCGCCCAGATGGGCAAACGCGGCATAGGCACCGGCGCCGTTACGATTGCGCTCGTTGCCGGGGAAGGCGGCGCCGTTGCCCGCTTCGAAACCCAGCTCCAGATACTGGTCCAGCGGTGCCAGCCAGGTCCCCTGCACGCCGTCGGTCTTGTACTGGCCGCCGAGGAAAGCCTGATAGGCCAGCGGCGCATCGATGAAGTCCCAGGTGTGGGCATGCTGGCCGTTCAGATAGCCTATGCCGGACAGCATGCGGCCCGCCTTCAGGTTCAGGCCATTTTCCAGCGCCCGCGTGCGCACGAAGGCTTCTTCCACGCTCGCTTCATTCGCGCCGCTCAGGGCAAAAGTCAGCTGGCCCGCGAAGTGGGGATCGATATTGGCCGCCAGCGTCAGCTCGGATTCGCCCAGATTGAAGCTGCGCTTGCCCGGTCCGGTTTCGCCGCCACTAGGAATAAAGCCTTGCAGCATATATTGCTGCGGGTCCTGACGCAGATTCTGCCAGCTGCCGCCCAGTATCATCGAAATATTGGGGTTGTACAGATTGGCCTGTGTGCCTGCCGGCGCAGCAGCGGGTGCGGCGGCGACAGATGGCTCAGATGCCGCAGCGGCAACAACGGCCGCACTCGCTCCGGCACTGCCATCCTGAGCGGAGGGACTGGCCGCCGCTGCGCCGGCCAGCTGGCTGTCGCCCCGCGCCGGCACTGCGGCCTCGGCTTGTTGCAAACGGGTCTCCAGCGCTTGCAGACGGCTTTCGTAAGCCTGTTTCATGGCGCTGATTTCGGCGCGCAAAGCGGCCAGTTCGGCGGCGGCCGGAGCGCTTGCGGCGCTTGCCGGATTCTTTTGAGCAGCGGCATAGGCATGTGGCGCTGCAAGGGCGGCGCTCAGAGCGGCCGCCAGCATGCGGTTCTGTTTCATATTGTGTCCTGTGAAAATCGATAGAGCACGCCGTCACGCCGCAACACGCGGCATGGCAGAGTGAGGCAGCATCAGCAGGACAGAACAGGCGGCGCGCGTGTGAGGTAGGCAGTTACCGGACCGGCAGTCCGCATGGCCAGCGGCGCCGAGGCAGCGACCACGGCGACGCCGTCGAGCAGAGGGAAGGAATGGAAACGGGTATCGACCGCCGCGGTAAACTGGGCTACGGCCAGACACTGGGCGCAACTATGATCGAAGCCCAGCTTGGTGATGCCGCTCAGGTCGGCATCATGTGCGGCATCGGGGCCGGCGCTGTTCTGCCAGTCTGCCACACCACTGTCATCTTCTATGAGTGCTGCAACGGCCTTGGCAGCATCTGTGGCTGCCGCCAGCTCGGCGCTAGCGGCCGCGTGGGTCAGCGCGTGCGCGTACCCCATCTGCTGGGAAAACACCAGCAGAAGCGACAACAGCATACGGAATAGTAGGCGGCGCACGTGCACAAAAAGACAATATTAATGACTACGACACGCATATTGTAATGCTAGTCCTGCCGTTTAGCGCAGTTTTTGTCCATTCTGGCCGGAAAGAAATTGCGCCACCTTGGCGGCAGCCAGCTGGTTCACCGCCACCAGCAGTTCTGGCGCCACCTGCTCCCAGCCATAGCGCTGCGCCACATCCTGCCCCATGCGCAGCAGCACGGCGGACGCCACTTCGGCGTCGGCTTCGGCGCGGTGGGCGGCACTGGCGAAGCGGATACCGAGCTGGCGCGACAGGTCGCCAAGACGGTAGCTGGCCATGCCCGGATACACGCGGCGCGCCAGTTTCAAGGAGCACAGCAGCGCCGGATAGGCGGGCGTCAGGCCCAGTGCGGCAGCTTCCGCGCGCAGGAACTTATCGTCGAACGAGGCATTGTGGGCCGCCAGCGTGTCGCCGCCGATGAAGTCCAGCAGTTGCGGCATCACCTGTGCTACCGGCGGCGCAGTATCTACCATGGCCTGGGTAATCCCCGTCAGGCCGGTAATGAAAGCCGGTATGCGCACACCGCAATTAACCAGCGAAACAAAGCGCTCGACGATGCGGCCCTCGCGCAGCCTGAGTGCCGCCACTTCGGTAATCCGGTCGCCATTGGCGGGCGACAGGCCGGTGGTTTCAAAGTCCAGCATGACCAGCGATTGTCCCAGCATTACAGCTCCTAACCGAATTTACGCGCTGCATCGAGCGCCAGACCGGCGCCGATGCTGCCAAACAGATCGCCTTCGACGCGGCGCGCCGTCGGCACTAGTGCCGCGATCCGTTCGCGCAGCAGACGCACGCCGCTGGAACCACCCGTAAAGAAGACGGTATCGACGGCACTGGCAGCCACACCGGCATCGCGCAGCAGCGCCTGCACGGTCTGTTCCACCGAACTGACCAGCTGCTCCGAGGCGGCGTCGAACTGGGCGCGGGTAATTTCCAGCGTCACCGGCGGCGCCAAGCGATCGAGCTCCATGACGGCCTGTTCGGCATCGGACAGGGCAATCTTGCCCTGCTCTACCTGCATGGCCAGCCAGTGACCGGAGCGGTCTTCGATCAGATTCTGCAGACGGCCCAGCTTGTCCTGCTCGGCGGCGTCGCGCAGCAGATCGGCCAGCTGCACCGAGGCTTTCTTGGTATAAGCCTGATTAATCGTATGCCAGGTGGCCAGATTGAAGTAGTAGCTGGACGGCACTTCGCTATTGTTGCGCAGGCGGCTGCCATAGCCGAGCAAAGGCATGACGCTGGCCAGCGACAGGTATTTATCGAAATCGGTACCGCCGATGTGCACGCCGCCATTGGCCAGAATATCCTCGCGCCGCTCCACTTTGGTGGCGCGCTGGGGCGACAGGCGCAGCAGCGAAAAGTCCGAGGTACCGCCGCCGATGTCGGCGATTAGCACCAGCTCTTCGCGGCTGATCTGCGACTCGTAGTCGAAGGCGGCGGCAATCGGCTCGAACTGGAAGGCCACCTCCTTGTAGCCCACCGAACGGGCAATCTGCTCCAGCGTATCCTGCGCCAGCTGGTCGTGGGCGGCGTTATCGTCGATAAAATGCACGGGACGGCCAAACACGGCCGAAGTAAACTCGCGCCCAGCAGCCTGTTCGGCGCGGTGCTTGAGTTCGCCGATGAATTGCGCCAGCAGTGTGCGGAACGGCAGCGCGCGGCCGGCGACTTCGGTCTGGCCGTCCATCAGGCTGGTACCGAGCAGGCTCTTCATGGAGCGCATCAGCCGGCCTTCGTAACCGGCCAGATAGTCGGCCAGCGCAGCACGGCCGTAGCGCACCACCTCGTCGTCGGCATTGAAGAACACTACCGATGGCAGGGTTAGCTTGCCATCTTCCAGTCCCAGCATCACCGGCTGGCCCGGATTCACCCAGCCTACTGTCGAATTGGAAGTGCCAAAATCGACACCGCATGCAATGGCCATGAGCACCCTTGTACAGAATAAAGGGGCGTAATCTTAGCAGAATTGGCCGCAAGCCTCGTAAAAATCTCTACTTGGACGGGAAATTCGCCAGACTGCCACAGGGCTAGCATACTTTCTCAACGGCAAGCGATTATTATTGCCCTTCGGTAATTTATTGGTTATGCTGACCAGTATTGCCGTTGAGAGCAAATACAACAGTCCGAGACAATGACCCCACCGAAGCGCCCCATCGAAGCCTGCGCCGCCAGCCAGCTGGCCGAACTCGCTGCGCAGTCACGCCGCGTCACCTCCTACGACGTGGCGCTGGTAGCGGGCGTGTCGCAATCGGCAGTGTCGCGCTGTTTCAAACCCGGCGCCAGCGTTTCCAAATCGACTTTTGCGCGGGTGATGAAGGCAGCCGCCCTGCTCGACTACGTTCCCAATGCGGCGGCACGCAGCCTGATTACGCGCCGTACCAATATGGTGGCGGTACTGATTACCAACCGCGCCAATCTGTACTACCCTGAACTGCTGTCCGAACTGAGCCAGCAGCTCACCCCGCACGGCAAGCGCGTGCTGCTATTCCCCCTGTCCGGCGAAGCCGAAGCGGCCCGCGTGCTGGGTGACCTCTGGCAGTTCCAGGTCGACGGCGTGATTGCTGCCGCCCACCTGCCGGCTACCGCCGTGGCAGAATTCCGCCGCCACCGCGTCCCGCTGGTGGTGTTCAACCGCCTGCTCGATGATCCTGCCGTGCACACCGTCAGTTGCGATCACCGCGCGGCCGGACGCATGCTGGCGGCCCGGCTGGCCGCCGCCGGCCACCGCCACTTCGGCATCATCACCGGCAGCAAGGATTCGGTGGTGGCCGTGGCGCGCCAGCAGGGCGTAGCCGAACAGCTGGCCGAACTGGGACTGCCGGCACCGCTAGTGGTAACGGGCGAATTCGATTACCACAGCGGCGCTAGCGGGCTGAAGACCCTGATCGCCCGCCATGGCGGCATACCCGATGCCATCATCTGCGCTAGCGATGTGCTGGCCATCGGCTGCCTGGACTGTGCGCGCCACGAACTCGGTATCGATGTGCCGGGCCAGCTATCGGTGGCCGGACTGGATGCGGTGGAACCATCCAACTGGCTCAGCTACAACCTGACCACCCTGCGCCAGCCCATGGCAGGTATGGCAGCGGCCGCAGCGCAGCAGGTTTGCCAGCTGATCGAGCGGCCCGACCTGGGCGCCACACGCCAGCTGTTCGAGGCCCAGTTCATCGAAGGCGCCACCGCCCGCCTGCTGCCGGCCGGCGCCGCAATGGGTCAGCCTTTCAGTCTGGCGCCGGCGCTGGCTATAATGTAGCGGATGAACGCTGCCCAACCGCCCCGCACTGCCCGCTTTATACCCCGTGGCCTGACCCCGACCGCCGAACAGCTGGCCATACAGCTAGCCCAGCACAAAACCGTGCTGATCGATGCCAATGCCGGTGCTGCCAAGACCACTACGCTGGCCCTGCGCATAGGCGAAGCGCTGGCGCGCAATCTGGCGCCGGAACAGATACTGGCGCTGACCTTCACCCCCGAAGCGCGCGACGTGCTGGCGGCCCGGCTGCTACAGCTAGGCGTTGCGCCGGCGCTGGTCCAGCGCCTGCATATCCTCACTTTTGAAGACTTTGCACGCTGGCAGCTCGATACCATCGACGGCGATGGCGTGCGCCAGTGCGACGATGCACGCCTGCTCAAGCCCTATGCCCTGCAGGCCATGGACCGGGTGGGCGCACGCTACGCAGGCCGGCTGGAACAGCTGGACTTGCAGACCCATAGCGTGGCGCTGGCCCATTTCCTCGAAGTGCAATGCCAGCTCAAGGCCAGCATGGCGCTGGAACAGGATGTGGAATTCATGGATCTGGACGAGATCTCGACCTTGCTGGGCGTGCCTGTCACCGATTATCTGACCACCATAGAATATGAAACGCTGCGCCTCGATGGCGGCGCCGGTGCCGTGTTCCGCGGCCCGCTCGACGCCAGCTACGACCTGGCCTGCAATCTGCTGGGCGGCGCCGGGCTCGCAGCCCAGCTGCCCGATTACCGGCTGGTGCTGTGCGACGAACTGCACGATCTGAATGAAGCGGCGTTCCGCCTACTCGATACCCTGATCAGCCGTCCGGCCTGCTTTTTTGTCGGCGCCGGCGACCGCGATCAGGTCATCTACGGCAAGCTGGGCGCCCATGACAGCTATCTGCGCGAACGCTTCAGCACGCGCTACCCTAAGCTGCAGCGCCTGCCTCTCACCTACAGCTTCCGCCACGGCCCCCACCTGGCCCACGCCATGGGCCGCTTCAAGCAGAAGCCAGTGGAATCGGCGCTGGACCTGCATACGGAAATCCGGCAGCCCCACTACCGCGATAGCGACGAATGCGCGCAGCAGGTCATCGCGGCTTTGCGCCAGTGGCAGCAGGACGGCCATGCGCTCGATCAGTGCGCCATTCTGCTGCGCGAACGGCACCAGTCGATCGCGCTGGAGAATGCACTGATCGATGCTGCCATTCCCTACCGCACGCCAGCCATGGCCGGCTATCTGCAGCGCGACGAGATCCTGTTCCTGCGCGGGCTGCTGGCCATTGCGCTGCAGGATTTCGCTGCCATCAAACCGGCCCAGCTGCGCGCTGCCGTGGTCGATGCACTGGTGGCCTATAGCGAAATGGGCTTCGGCGCGGGTCAGATCGACCATTTCAAGGCGCAGATAGCCAAAGAACCTAGCCTGCTGGGCGAACTGTATCTGATCGAGCCGGCGCAGCGCGACGGCGTGGCGGACGACTATCGCAGCGTGGCCGCCAGCGCCACCCGCCGCGGCGTGATCGATGCGCTGGCATGGCTGGGCACGCAAGACCGCCAGCGACCTGCCAGCGAGGTACTGCGCGAACTGTGCGAACGGGTGCAACTGGTGCGCACGGCACGCCGCATCTTTGTGCGTCCCTATGCCGCCGAAGTGGTCGAGCGCTCGGTGCAGGCACTGCTGCACATGGCAGAACGATCAGGCCTGGGCCTGCTGGACTTCTGGCAGGCGCTCAATCAGCGCGAAGCGGCCAGCCTGTCGCGCCGCAGCCCCAAGGCAGTCCTGGTCGAATGCGCGGCGCAAGCCAAGGGCAAGGAATTCGGCCACGTCATCCTGCCCTATCTGCAGGCTGACGAATTCCCCCACCCGCGCCAGCCCCGTGGCGATGAAGAGAACCTGTTCTATGTGGCGGCCACCCGCACGCGCCAGCGCCTGACCCTGATTTCCCCGATGGAAACTTTACAGCGCAGCTGTTTTATATCAAAAATGCAACTTCCGGAAACTTCCGTCACGGCCGATGCTGCACTGCTGCGCCGGCAAACGCAGGCGCCCGCCGCCACCGGCCGCACCTACCTGACGGCCAGTTTCCACGAAAAGGATCAGGTCAAGGCGCTGGGCGCCCAATTCGACATGGCCAGAAGGTCCTGGTACGTCGAATCCGGACGCGATCTCGCTCCTTTTGCCAGTTGGATAAAAAAATAATGCATAAAATCATGCACCGCGCCAATTTTTCTGAGGGAAACCCTTATATAATGCTGGATGCGGCTGGTGTAAGAGCCTCACACCCCATGCATGTCCAAGAAAACAGTAACCCATTCAGGAGTATTTCCATGAAAGCACAACAAAAAATCTTGCTGGCTACCTGCGCGCTGGCTGTACTGAGCGCTTGCAGCACCCCTGCACCTGTCGCTGTGGCACCAGCCCCGGCACCTGAGCCAGTCAAAGCTGCTCCAGCACCTGCACCAGCACCAGTCGCTGCTCCAGTACCAGTGTCGGTTCCAGCCTACCTGGATCCAAACAGCTCGATCTACAAAAACCGTAGCGTCTATTTCGACTTCGACAAATACAACGTCAAGCCAGAATTCGAAGCGCTGGTTGCTGACCATGGCAAATTCCTGTCGGCCAACCCTAACGTTGCGATCAAAATCGAAGGTAACACCGACGAACGCGGCGGCGCCGAGTACAACCTGGCACTGGGCCAGAAACGTGCACAAGCTGTTGTGACGGCACTGAAAGTGTACGGCGTTAAAGACAGCCAGATGGAAGCCATCAGCTACGGTAAAGAAAAACCAAAAGCGACCGGTAAGGACGAGGCTTCGTACTCGCAGAACCGTCGTGCTGACATCGTCTACCCAAGCAAGTAATTTCTGCTGAAGTAACGCCGTCTGAAACGCCCGGCCAGCCACTGGCCGGGCGTTTTTCATTGGGCCGCAGCCGGGCGCGGTAGCGGCCGGAAAAGTTGCTTCCTAAGTGAAGGCGCGCACATACAGCCACTGCCGTAGGGAGCAAAATAGGCCTGTCCTGCCTTTCAGTTCCGTCAGCCGCCATGATCTGCCTGCAATCCGCGCAATATGCCCTGCAACGCCAGCAAATGGCTGTGCAGCGCATCCTTTATGCCCGCGATGCGGAAGAATCGGCACTGGCCGAACGCTGGGCCCGCGCGTGGCACCGTCTGGTCCAGCAGCAACTGGCACACGCCCGCAGCCAGCCTCCCGCCCGCCCCCGCCACCTGCACTAGGCCGCTGCTGCCTGTGCTACCTATGCCGCCTTGGCTGCCCAGCAGGGCACGCCAAAGTTACTTCTAAAATTTAACAAATATCATCGTTTTTTCAGGGTCTTGCAGATTTGACTGTAAGCAACAGGGAATCACTGGTTATAATCGCTGCATGTTTATGACTGCACAACGCCGAACGCTGTATTTGTGGATAGCCCTGCTGGCCATCCTGTTCGGCACCGTTGCGCCCACCGTCAGCCGCACGCTGGCGGCCGACCTACAGTTTGCCGCCGGCAGCATCTGCGTCACCGATGGCAGCGGCAAAGCACCGGCCGGCGATCTTGCCGCCTGTGCCTACTGCCTGCCGCACGGCGGCAGCCATGCGCTGCTGCCGGATGCTGGGTTCGGCATCGCCGTCATCGGCGGCCACGACCTCTACCACGCCCAGACCACGCTGGCACCCGTGCCGCACCTGTCCTGGCAGCACGGTCTGGCACGCGGGCCGCCCGTACTTTCCTGATCGTCCTACAGCACCAGTCCACGACCGCAGCAGTGCGGAGGACTGCTCACACACCCATCAGGAAGTACTATGAATACCTTACGCACGCCTCTGGCGCTGGCATTGCTGGCCGCCTTCAGTCTATACAACCAACTCGCCAGCGCACAGGACGCTCCTCTGCGCCAGATCGGCACCGTCATCATCGAAGGCAGCCGCCCCACTTCGCTGCCGACCCAGATACCCACGACCTTCGAAGGCATTTCCCACGCCGATATCGAACGCTGCATCAACGCCACCGATGCCGAAGATGCGCTGAAATACATGCCCAGCCTGCTGGTGCGCAAGCGCTACATCGGCGACTACAACCACGCCGTGCTGTCCACCCGTGCTTCCGGCACCGGCAACAGCGCCCGTTCCATGGTGTATAGCGATGGCATCCTGCTGTCCAACTACCTCGGCAACGGCGCCACGTTTGCGCCGCGCTGGGGCATGGTGTCGCCCGAACTGATCGAACGGGTGGACGTGCTGTACGGCCCGTTCTCGGCGGCCTATGGCGGCAACTCGGTGGGCGCCGTGGTGGACTACGTCACCCGCATGCCCACCCAGTTGGAAGTACATGCCAAGCTGACGGCCACCCACCAGCCCTTCCGCATGTATCACTCGGACGGCGCGTATCAGGGCAAGCTAGGCAGCATCACCGTTGGCGACCGTAGCGGCAACTGGGCCTGGCTGGTGGACTACAGCCATACCGATAGCGATGGCCAGCCGCTGACCTTCCCTAACAAAGCCATCAGCAGCACAGCCGCCGCCCAGGGCGCGACGGTGGTGACGGGCGCGATACCCGGCTACGACCGCGCCAACAAACCATGGCTGCTGCTGGGCACCGCCACCCAGTACCACACGCTGCAGGATCAGTTCAAAGCCAAGCTGGCCTATGATTTCAGCCCCACGCTGCGCGCCAGCTACACTTTCGGCCTGTGGCATAACGACTCCAAAGGCCGTCCCGATAGCTATCTGCGCGACAGCAGCGGCCAGCCCGTCTACAGCGGCAATGTCAGCATAGCCGGCAAGGCCTACAGCATCAGCAACACCGACTTCAATATGTCGAATGAATCGCTGCAGCACATCATGCATGGCCTGTCGCTGAAATCGCATGGCAAAGGGGAATTTACCTGGGAACTGGCCGCCAGCCTGTACGACTACGACAAGGACCAGCTGCGCGCGCCGACTGCGCTGGCCTATCCGGCCGCGCTTAACGGCGGCGCGGGCCGCATGGTCAGCCAGGATGGCACCGGCTGGAATACGCTCGCGGCCAAGGGCACCTGGCGCGCCGGCCACTTCCATGTGGTGGACTTCGGCTACCAGCGCGAAGCCTACAAGCTGGCCACTATCGAAAATGCCACCAGCGACTGGATCAACGGCGCTGCCGGCGCCCGCAATTCCGCCTTCGCCGGCAAAACCGAAACCAACAGCCTGTACGCACAGGACAGCTGGAAGTTTGCCACCGACTGGAAGACCGTGCTGGGCCTGCGCTACGAACACTGGAATGCGCACGACGGCGCAACATCGAGCGCCAGCAAGACGGCCTACCATGCCGAACGCAGCGAGAACTATCTGTCGCCCAAATTCGCCCTGGCCTATCAGGCCACGCAGGACTGGGTGATCAAGGCGTCGCTGGGCCGCGCGGTGCGCATGCCGACCGTGTCGGAACTGTATCAGGGCGGCGTCAATGCTTCAGGTCAGCTGATCAACAACGATCCCGCTCTGAAGGCGGAAAAATCGTACACGGGCGAGCTGACGGCCGACCGCAAACTGGAAGATGGCTGGCTGCGCCTGACGGCGTTCGGCGAACGCACGCGCGACTCGCTGTATTCGCAGGTCAATGTGCTGGCCGGTTCTACCGTCAGCACCATCCAGAACGTGGACCGCATCCACACCAAAGGTCTGGAACTGTCCTACACGCAGGATAACGTCTGGCGTCAGGGCCTGAACCTGAACGGCAGCGTCACGTGGACGGATTCCCGCATCGTCAGCAACGACAAATTCCCGGCCAGCGTGGGCAAATGGCAGCCGCGCATTCCGGAATGGCGTGCCACCGCAGTGGTCAGCTATGACTTCACCGACAAGCTCTCGGTCAGCTACGCCGCACGCTACAGCGGCCGCCAGTTCTCCACGCTCGATAACAGCGATCCGAACGGCTACGCCTACATGGGGGCCAGCAAGTACTTCACCACCGATCTGCGCGCACGCTATCGCATCGACCAGCGCTGGAGTGCCGCCGTGGGCGTGGACAATCTGAACAACTACCAGTACTGGAACTTCCACCCCTATCCGCAGCGCACCTTCATCGCCGAACTGCGCTACGACCTGTAAAACAATAGGCGCAAACAGCGCAAACAGCGGACACGTTCATCACGTGTCCGCTTTTACTTTGGGGCTTGGGGCTTGGGCGCTGACCGCTCGTCTCAATGCAGTGCGCAGATGGTACGTGCCGCATGCACCCAAGCCCGCAACTGCGCTTCGGGTACGGCGCGGCCGAACAGATAACCCTGATAGCGCAGACAGCCCATCTCTTCCAGCTTGTCGCGCTGTGCTTCGTATTCCACACCCTCGGCGATCACGTCGAGCTGCAGGCTGGCCGCCATGGCAATGATGGTCTGCACGATGGCCTGATCGCTGGCATCGCTGACCAGATCGCGCACAAACGACTGGTCGATCTTGAGCTGATTGAGCGGCAGGCGCTTCAGATACTGCAGGGAGGAATAGCCTGTGCCGAAATCATCGAGCGAAAAACGCACGCCCACATCGCGCAGGCGGCGCATGCTGACGATGGTCGGTTCCACCAGGTCGAGCAACAGTCCCTCGGTCAGCTCCAGCTTCAGGCGGCAGGGCAGAATACCGTAATGGGCAACCAGTCGCAGCACTTCATCGCAGAAATCGGGCTGGCGGAACTGCGTAGCACTGACATTGACCGACAGGATCAGCGGCTCCATTTCCGCATCTGCCTGCCATGCCTGCAGCTGGGCGCAGGCTGTCTCCAGCACCCAGTGGCCGATCGGCAGTATCAGCCCGGTTTCCTCGGCTAGCGCAATGAATTCCGTCGGCGACACCAGACTGCCGTCTTCACGCCGCCAGCGCAGCAAGCCTTCCGCCGCGCGGGGCAAGCCGCATTCATCGACCTGTATCTGGTAGTGCAGCTCGAACTGCTGGCGCTCGATGGCCTGGCGCAGATCGCCCTCCAGCCGGGCCCGCGCGCTGATGCGTTCCTGCATCTGCCGGTCGAAGAAGCGCATGCCGTTGCGGCCGGCCTGCTTGGCCTGATACATGGCGATGTCGGCCTGCATCAGCAGATCGTCCGGCAGCGGCGATTCGCCGCAATGGAATAAGGTCGCACCTATGCTGGGCGTGCTGCGGCAGCGGTGCGTGCCCAGCATGTAGGGGCGGTTCAGCGAGGACAGGATTTTCGAACCCAGCGCCTCGGTCTCGCTGGCGGCCGCGCGCGCGTTGCTGCTCAGGCCCTCCACCAGCACGACGAATTCATCGCCGCCCAGCCGCGCTACCGTGTCGCCTTTGCGCAGGCAGCACTGCAGCCGCTCGGCCACCTGCTGCAGCAGCTGGTCGCCGACGTTGTGGCCCATGGTGTCATTGAGGGTCTTGAAGTTATCGAGATCGATGAACATCAGCGCGCCGTAGCGGTCATGCCGCGTGCTGCTGGCCACCACATGGCGCAGGCGGTCGAGCAGCAAACGCCGGTTCGGCAGATGGGTCAGCGGATCATAGAAGGCCAGACTGCGGATTTCGTCATTGGCTGCCTTGCTCAGGGTGATATCGGTCAGCGCTGCCACGTAGTTGCTGATCTGTCCATGCTGGTCGCGCACCGCCGTAATGCTCAGATGTTCGGGATAGATTTCGCCGTCCTTGCGCCGGTTCCAGATCTCGCCTTCCCAGTTGCCTTCACGCGCAATCTGCTGCCACATATGCTGATAGAACTCGGCCGTATGGCGGCCGGAGCTGAGGATGTTCGGCGTCTTGCCAACGATCTCGTCGGCGCTATAGCCGGTAATCTGGGTAAATGCCTGATTGACGTGCAGGATGCGGCCCTGCGCGTCGCTCACCATCATGCCCTGCGCCGCTTCGAACGCCGTAGCGGCCACGCGCAGCGCGGCTTCCGCCTTGCGCTGCGTGGTGATATCGCGGTGGATGGTCAGTGCAGCATTGCCATCGAGCGGCAGTACCGACACGCTGTAATGGGCATCGCCCTCCGGGCTCGCATATTCCGTGTGATAGGCCGGCACTTTGCCCGACAACACGGCCTCCACGCCGGCACGGTGGGCGTGTTCGGCCGGATGGCGTCCTGCATGCACGGCATTACGCCACGCGGCGTTCGCGTCCAGCATCACGCCGCCGCGCCCCAGCAAGGCTATCTGTTCAGGTAGTGCATCGAGCGTCGCTCCGGAGAAAACTTCACACAGTTCGTTCTCGGCTTTTGCAACAGTGGCCCGTGCCTGCGCCACGTTTATCATGGAAATCCTTTTTGGTACTTAATAACAGTGGACGAAGAGTACAGATTTCCGACAAAAAAATAATTGATGTAGATCAACCACAGCAAATCTTTTCATTTTTGATCTGCATCAAGGAAATGAATGACCTGCTTCAATACCATCTCTTCATCGTACCAATAGTAAAAGAACGACATGGCAAACTCCATCGAACAGAACAACTGCAGCGTCTGCAGCCAGCGCACCCAGTGTGTCGGCGCAGCAGCCGGCAGCCAGACCACCAGCCACCGCATCCGCATCGAACGGCACACCAGCCTGTACGAAGCAGGCTCGGCGGTGGGTGACCAGATTTATCACATCCGCTCCGGCAGCTTCAAAGTCGTGCGCGGCCCGTCGACACCCGACAGCGATGCCGACGCCCATGTGATCGGCTTTGCACTGGCACCCGATTTCATCGGCCTCGATGCGCTCGACCAGCTCGAGTACGCCAACAGCGTGGTCGCACTGGAAGACAGCGTGGTATGCAGCATCAGCTGGAACCGTCATGCCTTCGAAGGCCGTCGCCGTCCCGTAATGCGGGCCCACCTGCACGCCCTGCTGGCGCGCGAAATGCGCCGCGAGCAGCGTGCTGCACTGATGCTGCGCAACACGCAAGCGGAACAGCGTATGGCCGATCTGCTGCTGACCCTGTCCGAACGTCAGGCCACCTATGGTTACCAGCCAGAAGAATTCCGCCTGCCGATGTCGCGTTGCGATATCGCCAGCTATCTGGGCGTAACCGCCGAGTGTGTGAGCCGCCTGCTGCTGCAATTTAAGCAGCGCGCCCTGTTCGAACTGTGCCGCCGCGATGTGAAACTGCTCGATATGAGCGCCCTGCGCACCATGGCTTTCGGCCACGAGCCGCCGCCGCAGTTGCAGCAGGACCAAGCTATGCTGGCGGCAGCATGATGGATCTCGAACTCGCCCAATGTCAGCTGGGTAGTCCGCTGGCCCTTGCACGCGGCGAGCATCTGTTCCAGATGCATGACGCGGCAAATGGCGAGCTGTACTACGTGCGTAGCGGCCATATCAAGCTCTACCAGCAATGTCCCGATGGGGTGGAACGCATCATCGATTTCGTCCAGCCCGGTGACTGGCTGGGGGTCGATACCATAGGCGAACCGGAACGCCATGCCTCGGCACTGGCCCTGACCGATTGCGAACTCGATCTGGTGCCCTACCGCCAGCTGGCCGAACTGATGGACCGCGAGCCGTATAGCTGCGATCTGTTCAGCGCCATGCTAAGCCGCGAAATCGAGCGCCAGCAGATCGCTGCGGCCACGCTGCGCAGTGCCGGCGCCTGCCAGCGCATCGTGCTCTTCCTGCTCCAGCGGGCCGGCAAGGCGCCAGACTATCCGTCCGAGGAAAACCACGCCGCGCTGCCCATGTCGCGTCAGGAAATCAGCGACTATCTGGGGCTGACCCCGGCCACCGTCAGCCGCACCCTGAGCCTGCTCAAGCGTAACGGCTGGATTTCGCTGGGCCAGCGCGGTTTTGTGGTGCAGTCGCGCGAGGCGCTGGATCAGCTGGCGGCAGGCATGCCGCTGACGGAAGTGCCGGCCCTCGCCTGAGCATTGCGCTGTTTCTCGTCGGCACGTCCGGCTTCTGGCATACTGTGGTTTTTAACCCCGGCCCGGCCTATGGACCCCCGACGAGAACACGTCAAGCGCCTGCTGCAAGTGGATGCCCATCTGTCCGACATGGATGGGCAGCACAACGCTATCACGCAAATCATTGACATCTCGCGTCATGGCGTCGCCTTTCTGAGCGACCACGCCATGCCGGTGGGGGAAAATTATGTGCTGCATTTCAGCTTCCCCGGCTGCAGCCTTGTCAACCATGTGGCGCTAACCGTGCTGCACAGCGCCCACATCGGTAGCCACGGACGTTACCGCAACGACGCCTATTTTCTTTCCATGCCGGCCGATTGCGCCATCAAAATTGCCGACTACCTGACCTCGCCCCCCGAGGAAGATTAAGCCAGTGTTGCGCAAGTAAAGTATTGTAAATAACAATAATTCTTGTTTGCATGGCGTTAGAATTGCCAGACTTTCAGCACGCCATACCGCCGCTGCAACCTAGTCTTCCACCCTAGTCTCATGCAAAAAATCCTACTCAGTGCCTGTCTGGCCAGCCCGCTGGCTGCACTAGCACAGACCGCCGCTACGCCGGCCAATCCGCCTGCCACTAAGCCCAGTTCCGCCAAGCCTATCGTCAGCAGCACGGTCACTCCGGTCGTAGAAGTGGCGGCTGAACGCCCGACCAACCGCATCGACCGCCAGGTCTACGATGTGAAGTCCGACGTCAGCAGCACCAACGGCACTGCCGCCGATGCCCTCAACAACGTCCCTTCCGTTAACGTCGATCCCGATGGTACGGTCACCCTGCGCGGCAGCACCAATGTGCAGATACTGGTGGACGGCAAACCATCCGCCATGCTGCAGGGCGAGAACCGCGGCGCCACGCTCAACGCCATGCAGGCCGACGATATCGAATCGGTGGAAGTGATCAACAATCCCGGCGCCCAGTTCGGCAACGAAGCGGGCGGCGGTCCCATCCTGAATCTGGTCATGCGGCGCAACCGCAAAGCGGGCGGCTACGCCAGCCTCAACGCCAACGCCGGTGTGGCAGGCCGCTACAACAGCGCCTTTTCCGGCAGCTACAACGAAGGTGCATGGGGGGTGCAAGGCGGCGTGCATGTGCGCCATGACGGCCGCAATTCCACCGGCGACGACGAACGCGACAGCCTCGACAGCCGCGGCAACTGGGTGCACAGCAGCCAGCGCTCCACCGGTGTAGGCCTGAATGACATGGCCGGCGCCAACACCAGCGTCAACTACAACGCCAGCGCCACCGACACCTACACGGCCAGCGCCAATGTCAACGCCCGCACTAACGACCAGCACGCGACGGATCACTATATCAACGGCGCCACGGCGCTGCTGCCACTCACCGATTACGTGCGCGCCACCCAGCGTCAGGGCGATGCACGCAACTTCGGCTGGGGTACGCGCTACGATCACAAGGGCGAGCTGCCTAACGAAACGCTGAAAATAGACCTGCGCGTCTCCGCCTCGGAAAACGAGAGCGACAACCATTACGCCAACACCTATGCCAGCGGCAATCTGCCGGACACGCGCGCTACCCAGCACAACAACAGCAGCATACGCATCGTCGATTTTACCGGCGACTACGAGCGCCCGCTGTGGGGCGGCAGCGCCAAGGCCGGTTACAAGATCGCCACCAACACCAACGACGCCGAAACCGCATACACCGACATCAATCCCTACACTTCGCTGGTCACGCTCAATCCGGCGCGCAGCAATCACTACCAGCTGGAGGAGACCGTGGTCGCACTGTACGGCTCCTACCAGCTGCGCCTGAACGACGACTGGGGCGTGCTGGCCGGCCTGCGCAGCGAGCACACGGCGCTCGACATCCACCAGTACACCAGCAATGTCGAGGCCAGCAATAACTACCTGAACTTCATGCCCAGCCTTTTTGCTACCTACAAGCTGAGCGAAGCATCCACCCTGCGTTTCGCCTACGCGCGCCGGATACGCCGGCCCACTGCCAGCGACCTCAATCCGTATGTGGTGTACCGCGACGAATTTAACGTCACCTCCGGTAATCCCCAGTTAAAGCCGACCAAGACGGATTCCTTCGAACTGGGCTATGAAACCAAGCTGATGGGTCTGGAAACCAATCTGCGCAGCTACTACCGGCGCGACACCGACGCCATCGTCGATTACCGCACGCTGCTGGCCAATAACGTGCTGCTGACCACGCGCCGCAATGGCGAAGGCAGCCACTCCAGCGGGCTGGAATTCACCATGAGCGGCAAGCTCACGCCCGAACTGACCCTCAACACTAGCGGCAATCTGATGCGCATGCAGCAGACCTCGTTCAACGATCAGGGCCTGCTCACTACCCGCACGGCCAATTCGCTCAGTGGCCGCGTGCGCCTCAACTATGCCTACAGTGCCGCCACGCAGATACAGATGGCGCTGCAGATGCAGGGCAAGATGCTGTCCGGCCAGGGCTACCGCTCGCCCAACGAGACCTTCAATCTGAGCGTACGGCAGATGCTGACGCCGCGCCTGAGCATGCTGGCCACGGTGACCGATCTGTTCAACACCAACAAGATGCAGACCGTGGTGGACAGCGATACTCTGCGCGAAACCAATACCCGCCGATTCGATGGCCGCGTGTTCTATCTGGGCCTGTCTTACCGCTTCGGCGGCCCGAACAAGGAAAACAGCGAGCAGCACGAACCGCGTATGGGCCCGCCGCAAGGGGGGCCAGGGGGCCCCGGCTACGGTGGCCCGCCGCCACAGGGTTAGTTCAGATCCCAATAAAAAAGCCGGTGGCGATACCCAGCGCAACCGGCTTTGTTTATGCAGCGCAGGCCGTGGCCTGCACGCGGCCTACTTGACGACTGCCAGTTTGACCCGCTTGCCACCGCGGAAAGTGAAGATGGTCAGCACGCCATCCTGCACATCGCCGCGCGCATCGAAGGTGATATTCCCCGTTACGCCCTTGTGGGTGCTCTTGGCCAGCACCGGCAGGTATTTCGCCGGATCAGGCGAACCGGCCTTCTGCATCGCTTCCACCATCGTCATCAGCGCATCGTAGGCATACGGCGCATAAGTCTGCACATCGATGCCGAACTTCTTGCGGTAGGCCACGCGGAAATCGGCCATGCCTTTTTCCTGCGAGGGCTCGACGCCGCCCGCTTCGGCGCAGATCACCTGATCATCGGCCAGCGCTTCGCCCGCCAGACGGGGTACGCCATCGGAGCACATGCCGTCACCGCCCATGAAGCGCAGCGGCATGCCGAGCTGCTTCATCTGGCGCAGCATGGGGCCCGAAACGGCATCCATGCCGCCGAAGAAAATCAGATCGGGCTTGCTGGCTTTTACCGCCGTCAGAATCGCATTGAAGTCGGTTGCCTTGTCGGTGGTGAACTGGGTGTTGACGATGCTGCTGCCGGTGGCCGCGCCCTGCCGCTTGACGTTCTTGATGAATTCGTCGGCCAGACCCTTGCCGTAAGCGGTACGGTCATCGATCACGGCGATACGCTGGGCCTTCATGGTCTGCATGGCGTAGCGCGCCAGGGCGGCGCCCAGCTGCTCGTCGTTGGCCACGTTACGGAAGGTGGTGTTGTAGCGCTGGCGCGTGTACTGGATGGCGCTGGCCGACGGCGAAATCTGCGGAATGCCGGCATCGTGATAGATGCGCGAAGCGGGAATGGTGGTGCCCGAGGTTTCGTGGCCGATCACGCCCTGCACTTTGGCATCGACCAGCTTCTGCGCCACCGTCGTGCCCTGCTTGGGATCGGCCGCATCGTCCTCGGCCTGCAGCACGATGCGGTATTTCTTGCCGCCTATGAGCACGCCCTTGGCATTGAGTTCGTCCACGGCCATGCGGGCGCCGTTTTCGTTATCCTTGCCCAGATGGGCAATACCGCCCGAAGTCGCCGCCACATGGCCTATCCTGATGATGTCTTCCGCTTGCGCGGTGGCCATGGCGGCGCAGCCCAGCGCGAGCGCCTGGACCAGTTTTTTTGTTATTAATGACATAAAGCCCTCTTGAGTGAAGGCTCAAGAATACCATTGAGCAAATATATTTGCCCAGACTAGTAATTCAGCGTCCGCAAAGTCCGGCTAGGCCCGTAGTCGGCATCGAAGCCCCGTATCGTCACCCTGACCTTGCCGCTGGCATGCACCTGTACCAGCGCCCAGGCATATAGACGGTCGGTGGGGCCATGGCCATCGCCCTCCTTGGCACTGAACGGCGAGCCGCCCGAACCCACCATCACCTGCCATGCCTTGCCGCCGCTAGCCAGCGCGGGCTGCTGTGCATTGTAGATGTGCTGATGGCCGCAGAAATAGGTCACGCCATACTGTTCCATCACCTGCCAGAATGCTTCGGCATGGCCGGGGAAGATATCCATGCCGTCGTTCTCCACGCCGGCACGGAAGCGGTAGGTGTAGGCAGGCTTGTGGCCGAACACGAAGAAGTGATGCATGCCGCGCGCGCGGGCCCGCTCGAAATCCTGCGCCAGCCAGTGCACGGGGGCGTGGCCATCGTTGCCTATCGGGTCGGTATTGATCACGGCAAAATGGCTGTCTGCCGCATCGAAGGAATAGCTGAGCTGTTTCTGGCTGGTGCTATTGCCGTCAGCGCTGCCGGCCTGCGGCGTATTCTCCACATCGAAGGCCAGCGCAGGCACGCCGGTCACGGCCTGCCAGCGCGCCGTGTCCAGAATCAGGTCGCTCATGCTGGCACGCCACTGCGCTTCGTTATCGGCCATGGCGATCTTGGTGGTATGGCCCCTGACATCCTTGCCCTTGGCCTGCATTTCGTGATTGCCCGGCACGGGCACCACATAGGTGCCCGTCTCCATCAAGCCGGCCATCATGCCGCGCCAGTAGGCATACTGGCGCGCGATCTCGACCGGATCACTGGTGTAGCCCATGATCATGTCGCCGTTGAAGAACAGCGCCTGCGGCTGCTGCTGGCTGATTTCGCGCACGATACGGGCCAGCGCCCGCGAGTTCTGCAGGTAGAGTTTGTCCTGCGCGTTCGTCGCCACTGCTGCATCAGTGCGCGAATCGCCAACCGTGGCGAAGGAAAACACCACCGGGTCGGCCTGGCGCGGCAGCTCCGCTCGCTGGCTGTGATGTTTCTCCACCGCCAGCGCGCTAGCGCCATGCAGCAGTGCCATGGCGGCCAGCGCCGTGCGTAAAATCAGTACTCGCATGGCAGTTCCCTAGAAGTCGGCGTTGAGCGACACGGTCCAGCTACGTTCCGGTACAAAGGTGTACTGGTCGAACGCGGCGCCCTTGCTATTGGCTGAAATCGAGCTCACATCCTGCTTGTTGAACAGATTGTTGACGCCGGCCTGCAGCTTGACGGCCTTGACGAAAGGCCCGCCCACGCGCCAGCGGTAACCCAGCGTAAGATCGGTCACGGTGTAAGCGCCGATCTGGTAGGCGGCCGGTTCGCCGTCCTTGGCGTACTGGCTGCCATTGGTCTTGGCGATCAGCGAGCCATACAGGCCGCCCTGCTTGTACAGCACGCCCAGTGCCGTGGTCGATTTAGGCACTTTGGCCACCTGCAGACCGGTATCCTTGGCTTCGGCCTTGTTCAGCGAGCCATTGGCGTGCAGCGAGAAGCCGCTGCCCAGATAGTAGGTGATGGCGCCTTCTATGCCCTTGTACACCACGCCGCCCTGGTTGTAGTAGATCTGCTCATTGCCCGTACCACTGGTGGCGATCTTGTTATTGAAATCGATGTAGTACAGGTCGGCGTCTAGCGTCAGATTGCCCGTCTGGTGCACCGTACCAAGCTGGTAATTGGTGGAAGTCTGCGGCTTGGGCGTATTCAGCGTCGGGTTGTTCACATAGAACATCGACAGATCGGGCACGAGGAAGCCACGCGCGATCTGGGCATAAGCCGACCAGTCCTTGCTGATGGCGTAATTGGCAGTGAGGAAAGGCAAGGTAGTAGTGTAGGTCTGCTCGGCCGAAGTTGGCAGGCGGGTACCCTGATTCACGCTGGCATCGAGCTTGCGCTGGAAATTCACGTATTTCAGGCCCGGCGTCACGGTCCACTGCGGTGCTACCGCCCATTCGAATTCGACGAAAGGCTGATACTGCTTCCAGCTCGATTGCTGCTCGTAGCTGACATTCTTCGGTGCCGTCGCCTCTTTCGGATTAGGCAGGTTGAGCGTCCAGTCCAGATCGTAGGTATGGCGGTTGGTATCCGAATTTTCCAGCCATACACCGGCGCGCAGCAGGCCCGCATCGAGACGGTTGCTGAATTTGATGATGTCGCCGTTGACGCGGTAGGCATTGAGCTTGTTATAGCCCGGCACATTCTTGTTACCGGCAGCACCGGCCTTGGTGCCGTTGGCGGTGGCGCCGCTGGCATCCTGTCCGGACATGGTGTTGTTATTATAGGCGTAGGTGTACAGCGTGTTATCGAGCGCCCAGTCGCCCAGCTTGGTCTGCAGGCGCACGTATTCGAAATCGGTGCGCTTGTCGTTGTAGTTGTAACCCCAGTAGTTCTGGCTGGTCTTGTCGTCGTTGAGCGAGTAGTTCTTGCCGTACAGTGCGACCTGCGACAAGGTGACACCAGCCTTGTCCGGCACATTGCTGTGGATGGTGTTATAGGTCGAGAACAGGGTCAGCGAGGTGTCTTTACCCAGCGGCAGTTGCAGCTTGAACTGGTAATTGTCTTCCTTGACGGCGCTATAGGTCTGGTAGCCATCCGATTCCAGCCGCGAAGCGTTGAACATCAGGCGCGCATCGCCGAAACGTTCGAGCATGCCGCTATCGATTTCCGCGCCGCGGATCTTGGTATTCCACGTGCCGTAGGTCAGGTAAGGCGTGAAGCGGAAATCGTTCGACAGCTCTTTGGAAAACAGATTGATCGAACCGCCGAAAGTGGCCTGCCCCAGATTACTGGCATTGCCCGGACCGCGCTCGATCACCATGCCGCCGATGATGCGGGCCGGGAAGTAGGAAGTGGAATGGTGGGTAGGATTATTGGTATCGCCAAACGGAATGCCGTCGTAGGTGACGTTGTATTCGCCATCCTGGAAGCCGCGCAGCGCTACTTTGGATTCGCCCAGACCGGAGCCATTGGCGGAAATGCCGGCGCTCACGCTAGGGGCAATGCGCGCTACAGCGTTAAAGTCGGCCAGCGGCGTAACGGTCTGCTCGATGAAGGTCGCGGTAATGATGGACTGCGGCTGGGTCGCATTCAGCGCCGACTGTACGGGTGCGCGGTTGGCCGCATTGGAGCCGGTAATCACCACGCGGCTCTTGATGGCTTCTGCGTCCAGCGCCGTATTCGACACCTGCAACTCATCCGCTGCGGGGGTCTGGGTCTGTGCCTGTACGGAGGCGCACATCAGTGCCAGCGCGGCCAGCACCTGCGCCGACATGGCAGTGCGGATCAATGTTTGCTGCGAGTTCTTCATGAGACTTTCCGGATAGGTGGTGTAAAACCCGGAAGTCTATGCAGCATTTATGACCGCATCATGAAAACGGCTCATTCTGGCCGCTTAGTAGCTACTTGGTGGCTACTTAGTGGCTACTTAGTGGCTACTTAGTGGCTACTTAGTGGCTACTAAGTGGCTACTAAGTGGCTACTTTATGACTATTTACCACCCAGTGCTGCCGGATACTAGACCGCACCGGCCTGCAGCGCCCGCGCCAGCGCCGTATCGGCGGTAGCCAGATGGGCGTGGAACCATGGCAGCACCAGTTTGACCGCTTCCTTGCCCGCAGCAATATCGGTCTCGTCGAGCTGGTGCAGGCTGGCCAGCACGCGCGCATGCTGTTCGCGATGCTGGCGGATGGCCGGGTAGTTAATCGTCTCCATCAGCTCTTCCTCATGCCGGAAATCCTCTTCCAGACATTCGATCAGCTGCTGCAGACCTTGCAGAAAATCGGCATCGGACGCATCCATCAGCACATCGATCTGCTCGGCCAGCGCCTGATGCGCCTCGTCGAACAGGGGTATGCCCAGAGCCATGTCCGGATTCCAACCACGTTCTTCCATGATACTTTCCTCCTCGGACGGCACTATGCCCCTAGCATTCGAAAGAATCTATGACGCAGATCAAAAACCTCGCGTATTAACCGGGTTTTCCATCAAGACGCGGCGCCGTCAGATAAGGCAGATACACCACCACATAGCTGGCAAAGCCCAGCGTCCAGCAACACGCAGCGAGCAGCATCACCAGCCCCTGTTCGGTCTCCCAGCCCAATGCCGTGGCGACGCGCAGGAAGGCGCTGGCCTGTATCAGCACAAAAATCAGGGTTTCGGCGCGGCCTGCCACCAGCGGACGGCCCGTATGGCCCAGCGTAGTGCGGGTCATCATGCCCAGTATCAGACCGGCCATGGAGCCCACCGTCAGCGCATGGAAGCCCGTGCTGGAACTGACCAGCTGCCAGCGCGCCAGTGCCAGCAGCACCAGACCGGCAGCGATCCATGCGTACGACAGATGCATGATCCACAGCAGCGGACGGGACAGCGTGGCCAGTGCATCCCAGCGCCACAGGCGCAGCAGGATCAGCGCGGCGGCCAGCAGAGCCAGCGGTCCGAACAGCCATGCCGGGAAGGACAGCAGCCAGCCGCACGCCGACAGCACCAGCAGGCCCAGCGAAACTTTATCCAGCTGCGGCTGTACCTGCGGATCGCTGCCCGGTGCACCGTTACGGGTGAACATGGGGATGATGCGGGTGCCGATGGCGGCTTCGATCACCACGATCAGGAAGATGGCCGCATGAATGGGGGCCGCCGGCGGCAAACCCTTCCAGCCCAGCGCAGTGGCATGGAACACGGCATTGGTGAGCGCCAGCAGGCCCAGTATGCCGACAAGGAAATAGTTCCGGCGGTTATTAGCCTTGCGCATCACCTGCAGCAGCGGCCACGCAGCAGCCGGAATGAACGGCCAGTCCAGCAGCGCGGCCACTGCGGGCGGCGCCAGCAGCATGCCCAGCCGCCCCGCCAGCCACAGCGCTACCAGTGCCGCCAGATGGCCCCGCACCGGCGTCCAGAAGCCGGTCCAGTTATAGGCCGCCGTGTAGAGAAAGCCGATCACCACAGCCAGCCCCATGCCGAACACCATCTCGTGCATATGCCAGGCAAAGCCCACATTCAGGGCAACGCTGGCCAGCTGCGGGATCCAGCCATAGTACTGCGCCATCCACAGGGGTATGGCCAGCGCCGCAAAAAATGCAGCACACAGGTAGAACGGACGGAAGCCCAGACGCCAGACAGGATGGCCGGTACGTTTCACTGCAGCAGGTTCGTCGATGGAGAGCAGGCTCATAATGATCAAGTTTTCAGTTTCGGATGCGGCTGCCATTGTCGGACGGAATCGCCAAAAACGGTAGCTGGCGCTCCAGGTTCGATAATCCAGATCAAGAAAATCAGATTCTTCCCCGTTTTATGGGGCGCACGCATAGCCAGCGCCGGCGGTTTCGCTTAGGCTTATGTCGCAAATAAAACTTTATGACACAGAAGGACGAATCATGCAAACCACGGTAATCAATATCGATCAGATGGAAGACGAAGGCAGTGCCGATACCATTACGCAAATCCTGCTCAAACTCAGCGGCGTAGAAGAAGTGCGCGTCTCCCTGCGCGACTGCCTCGCCAGCGTCCAGTTCGATGAAAACCGCACCTCGCCACTGCGCATGACCGTCAGCCTCGAAGCTGCCGGTTTCCCTGCAGTGGTGGCTGCCAACGCCGCTGCCTCGCAGAATGCACGGGCCGGCGGCTGCTGCGGTGGCTGCTGCGGCGGTTAAAGCTGTCACAGCCGGGCAGGCGCATTCCCGCCTGCCAGTACACTGACGGAGCGCCTCTGCGCTCCGTTGCTATTTGCAGGCGCCCTGCCTGCAACGCCGCTACCCTGCTACCTCAGACGCCGCTCTGGCGCCGGTGCTCCACTGCGTACACGGCGGCCTGTACGCGGCTGCTCAGCTTGAGCTTTTTCAGCACATTCTGCACATGGATCTTGACGGTGGATTCGGCCAGTTCCAGCGTGCGGGCGATGCTCTTGTTACTGCCGCCGCGCGCCAGACAGTCGAGAATCTCGCGCTCGCGCGGGGTCAGCTTGTCCAGTTCCGAGGCGGTGGCCGGTGCTGCACCACCCTGCAGCTGAGCTACCAGCTTGGCCGTCATGGCTTCCGCCACCACGGTTTCGCCGGCCGCGGCGCGGCGGATGGCGCGGGTCAGATAATCGGTATCGATATTTTTCAGCAGATAGCCGCTGGCGCCGGCGCGCAGGGCTGTGCTCAGGTCTTCCGCATCTTCCGACACAGTCAGCATCACCACGGCGCTATCAGGACAGTCCTGTAGTAGCAACTGCAGCGTTTCCAGCCCGGACATGCCGGGCATGTTCAGATCGAGCAGGATCACCTGCGGCTTGAGCTGCTGCGCCCGCTTAATGCCTTCCACGCCATCGGCTGCCTCGCCCACCACGGCAAAGTCGGCGTGCCGCTGCAGCAAGGAGCGTATGCCGCTGCGGAACAGCGTGTGGTCGTCGACCAGCAGCACGCTGATAGGGGTGTCCGGTGTATCCATGCAAAAAACCTCTCTCGTTAACTCTCGTCTATTGGTGTGCTTCAGGCAGCGCGCCGCTGGGCACGGGCCAGATGCAGCAACACTTCCGTGCCCTGCCCCGGCTGCGAGCGCACGTTCAGATCAGCCGCAATGCGCGCCGCCCGTTCGCGCATAATATGTATGCCTACATGGGATTCGCCCAGCGTATCGAGCGCGGAAGGCTCGAAACCGTGGCCATTGTCGCGAATGCTGAGCACGAAGTCATCGTGATCATCGAGCCTCACCCAGACCCGGCTGGCGCCCGCGTGCTTGCGCACATTCGACAGCGCTTCCTGCACGATGAACAGCAATTGCAGCTGCTGCTCGCTAGGGAATGGCGGACCCTGCGTTTCGGCCGCGATATCGACCGTAATACCGCTCTGGCGGCGGAATTTCTCCACCACGGCTTCGAGCGAACTGAGCAGATTGCCTTCCTGCAGGCGGGTACGGAAGTTGTGCAGCAGTTCGCGCACATCCTGATAGCTCTCGTCCACCCCGGCGCGCAAGGCTGGGACGATGCTCTCCACCTCTTCCCACTGGCGCTGCTGCATCGACTGTTCCAGCATCTGCACCTGCAGATTGAGGAAATTCAGGCCCTGGGCGATGCTGTCGTGCAGACCCTGCGCCACCAGATTGCGCTCTTCCGACACGGCCAGCTGGCGCGAACGTCCTTCCAGCCGCTGGTTTTCGATGGCCGTGCCGAGCAGCTGGCCCAGCGTTTCCAGCAGGGCCGTCTGGGCCGGACTGAATTCGGTGGCCTTGCGGAAGTGCAGATTGAAAAAGCCCAGATGCTGCTGCTGGGCATACAGGTGGAAGATGGAAACGGTGGCAAAGCCTTCCCTGTGGCATTCCAGCTGGTGCCCGCCATCCATCTTGCGCAGATCGTGGATCACCGCCACCTTTTTGACCACGGCCTCGCCGCACAGGCAGTCGCCCACTTTCAGGCAGCGCTCCGTTTCCACCAGACGATCCGAAATACCCTGCGACACCAGCATGTGCAGATTGCCCTGTATCGGGTCTAGGATGCGCACGGTGCCGCCATCGGCGCCGAAATACTCGCTGATACGCTGCAAAAAGCCGCGGCACATGGCCTCGGCCGGCTGCGGCTGCTGCAGGAAAGCTGCGCTGTCGTACAGCAGTGCCAGCTCGCGGTTCTGCTGCTCCAGCGCCTGCGTCTTGACGCTGACCATCTGTTCCAGATTGCCGTAGACGGCCTGCAGACGGTCGGCCATCTGGTTGAAGCCGCTGGCCAGCATGCCGAATTCATCGCTGCGGTCCACCGGCAGGCGCACGCCGAAGTCTTTTTCGCGCATCCGTTCCAGACCGCCCTGCAGACGGGTCACCGGCGCGACGATCATGTCGAACAGCAGATAGATGATGCTGACCGTGCCCACCATGGCCAGCCCCAGCAGGGTCAGCTGGGATGCGCGCAGCCAGAAAGTACGGTTTTCGCTGTCGCGTTCGATGCGCTGGACCAGTTCGTCCACCCGTCCCACAAAGCGCTCGCTGCGCTGCTGCAGAGCGCGCACACTGGCCGGCGTGGCAGCGGACTGACCCAGCCAGTCATGCGCCTGCGGCGCCAGTTCCGTGCGCCATTGCTGCAGTACGCCGCCAAACATATCGCGGATGCTGGACGTGGGCGGCAGGAACAGCGGACGCTGGGGATCGCCGCGCTGCAGCAGCTGCAGCTTTTCCTCCATCGCCTGCAACTGGTAAAGGATGTGTTCGCGCGTGCGCGGGTCTGCCCCCGCGTCATCGACCTGACCGGCCAGCATGGCCATGCGGTAGCTATCCATGCGCAAGCTGCCCGCCACGTTGATCGCGGCAGCACTGCCTTCCAGCTGCCACGACAGCAGCAGCGTCGACCCTATCACCAGCAGGGCGACGGCAAGAAAACTCAGCAGCAAGCCGACGATACGGGTCGACAGCTTGTGCCAGTTGGCAAAGAGAGTGGGCAGCACCATCAGCGGGCCTGTCCGGACGAAAAGTGTGCATAGCGCATGGCTGCTCCGGTGATGCAATACGTCATTCAGTATACACGGTGCTAGAGGGCGGCTAGCCGCCCGTTTGCGACATAAAACGGATAATCTTTTCCGGCTGGCGGCCGAAATCATGCTGCTCCGGTTTCAGCTCGATGGCAGCGCGGATGGCCGCTTCCAGTTCGGCATCGCTGGCGCCGCCGCGCAGCAAAGGCCGCAGCGGATACTGCTGCTCCTGCCCCAGACACAGATACAGCGTGCCATCGACCGACAGGCGCACCCGGTTGCAGGTAGCGCAGAAGTGCTGCGACATGGGCGTGATGTAGCCTATCGCCGCACTGCCATCGGCCGTGCTCCAGTAGCGCGCCGGTCCGCCGCCGATTTCCAGCGCCTGCGGACGCAGGTCGAAGCGGCGTGCCAGCCTTTCCTGCACGGGGCCCAGATTCAGGTAGGCCGTATTGCGTCCTGTCTCGCCCATGGGCATCACTTCGATCAGGCGCAGAACGAAGTGCTGTTCGATGCAGAATGCCGCCACGGCGTCGATCTCGGCATCGTTCACGCCCAGCATGGCAACCATGTTGATCTTGATAGGCGCCAGACCCGCTGCCTTGGCCGCCTGCAGGCCGGCCAGCACGGACGGCAGGCAGTCGCGCCCCGTAATGCCTTTCATGCAGTCGCGGTCCAGCGTATCGAGGCTGACGTTGACGCGGCTGACACCGGCCGCATACAGTTCGTCGGCATAGCGGGCCAGCCGCGTGCCGTTGGTGGAGAGCGATAGATCGCGCAGGCCGGGCAAGACCGCCAGACGCTGCGCCAGCTGCGGCAGGCCGCGCCGCGTCAGCGGCTCGCCGCCGGTCAGGCGCACGCGCGAGGTGCCGAGGCGGGCAAACGCCGCCACCACCCGTTCGATCTCGTCGAAACTGAGCCAGTCCGGCGGGTCTTCATAGCCTTTGAAACCGCTGGGCATGCAGTAGGTGCAGCGCAGATCGCAGCGGTCGGTCACCGACACGCGCAGATAATCGATGCTGCGGCCAAAACGGTCGCTCAGGCGCGGCGTCTGCGGGTGCAGGCCAGTGCCCGCGGCGGTGGGGAAAAGTTCGCCTGACATCGGCGCACTCCTGTCTGATTGGGATGCTTCATTTTAACGTCGCCAGCGCGCGCTGAAACTGCCCATGACGACGTAGCCGGCCTAGTCCTTTCAGACTAGGCCGGCTACGTGGTACTGCAGAAGATTGTGACTTGCAATTACTGCACCAGTGGCGATTGCGCTCCTTCCAGCGTTATACCTTCGATACCGGCACGCCCCACCAGTATGTGCAGATACTGGTGCAAGGCGCGCTGCCATGCCTGCCGCTGCAACTCGTCAGCAATCTGGGCCCGCACGGTGGCGAAGGGAATCACGGCACCGGCCACGCGCCGCTTCACCTGCACGATGTGCAGGCCGAAGCGGGTCTCCAGCAAGCGCCCTGCCAGCTCGCCTTCCTGCAGGCGGAACAGCAGTTCCTCGAACTCGGGCACGCAAGCGCCCCGCCCCAGCTGGCCCAGATTGCCGCCTATGGCACCGGACGGACAATTGGAATACTGTGCGGCCAGTTCCTCGAAACGCTCGGGCCGCGCCTGCAGCTCGGCCAGTATCAGTTCAGCCGTCTGGCGCAGCATATCCAGCGGCGCCGATGGCGTTACCTGGAACAGGATATGGCGCGCTTCCACCAGATCGCCGCTACGGAAACGCTCCGGCTGGCTCATGTAGTAGCGCAGACAGGCTTCGTCGTCCGCCAGCGGCACTTTGACTTCCTGCGCAAACAGGGCTTCGATGCGGTCATCCTCATCGCCGGCCTGTAGGCCCAGCGCCGCCGCTTCCTGCAACAGCACCCGGCGCAGGATCACTTCATGCACGGCCGCCTGCACGGGATTGGCCGCCTGCTGGTGGTGCGCCAGCTCCGCTTCGATCTCGCTATCGGCTACATCGACACCATTGACTGAGATACCCATGATGACTCCTTAGCGTGGACGCACCAGCTGATAGGCGCGACCCAGATAGGTGACGGCGCCGAAACCGCTCCACACGTGCACCAGACGGGTGAACGGGAAGATCACGAACAGCGACATGCCCATGAACAGGTGCAGCTTGAAGATCAGCGGTGCGGTCAGAATCAGATCGGCGGCATCGCCACGGAAGGTCACCACATGCTGGGCCCAGCCCATCAGCAGCACCATCATGTGGCCATCCATATGGCCAGCCGACACGAAGATGGACGACAGGCCCAGCAGCAGCGTTGCCAGCAGCCACAGCAGAACCAGCTTGTCTTTCCACGTGCTGCGCGCGGCCACACGCTCGTTGCTCAGGCGGCGGCCCAGCAGCATCAGCAGGCCGATCAGGCAGAGCGAGCCCATGGTGCCACCGGCTACCATGGCCACCAGCTGCTTGGTACCGTGTTCCACGCCCAGCGCGTCCCACACCCACACTGGCGTGAGCAGACCGGCAGCGTGGCCGAAGAACAGCCCCAGCACGCCGATGTGGAACAGCGGGCTGCCCAGACGCAGCATGCCGTTATTGAACACCTGACTGGATTCCGACTTCCAGGTGTACTGCTCGCGGTCGAAGCGGATCAGGCTGCCGAGCAGGAAGATCGCCAGCGCGATATACGGATAGATACCGAATAAAAATTGATGCAGATAGTTCATGGCGCTCTCCTTCAGTGACGCTGCGGCGCTGCCGCCTTGGGATAGAAATTGACGGGATGACTACCATCCATGCGCGGTTTCAGCAGCGGTTCGATGCCGTCGGCGCCGGGGCCGAAGGTTTCCAGCGCTTCGTCCATATCGCGCACGGGCGGCTCGCTCAGCTCTTCCGCCACCACATTGGTCAGCGTCTGCAGCAGTTCGAACACACAGGCGTACGGGCTGCCATTGGCGCGCAGCTTGCGGCCGATGTAGGCCAGCACGTGGATGGCATCACCGAGCAGGCGCTCCGCTTCCGCCTCGTCCTGCAGCGACAGGAATTCGAGGAACAGCGGCACGTAGTCGGGCAGATCGTCGCCCACCATCTGCAAACCGTGACGGCTGTATTCCGCCAGCAGGTCCACCATGGCCTGGCCACGGTCGCGCGACTCGCCATGAATATGCTCGAACAGATGCAGCGAATGCGAGGGATTGCGGTCGAAGGTCATCACATACTGCTGCTGCAGGTCGATCAGGGGCGTAGCGGCCAGATGGGCGAACAGCGGTGCCAGCGCGCCCTGCCAGTTACGCGGGATCAGCGCTTGCAGGGCCTCGCGTTCCTGCAGCAGCTCCGCTTCCGGATACTGCAGCAGAATGGAGAGCAGCTGGAAGCCCGAGGTAGCCATTTCCTTGCTTGCTTGGGCTTCAGACATCGAGATTCTCCTTTTTCTTGCGCGATTTCGGCATCATCATGAAGATTTCCGAACCGTGCTTGCGTTTGCCGAACAGGCTGGCGTCGCTGACGCCATCCGAACAGCCGTTACCGAAGCTGAAGCCGCAACTGCCCTTCTCGTTGAAGCTGTCCTCGGCCATTTCCTTGTGGCTGCTAGGGATCACGAAGCGGTCTTCGTAGTTGGCAATCGCCATAATGTGGTACATGTCTTCCACCATGGCGGGCTCCAGACCTACCTGCTTGAGCACTTCCAGATCCGGCGTCGGCGCCACATGCTTGCTGCGCATGTAGGCGCGCATGGCCAGCATGCGGTCCAGTGCCGTCAGTACCGGGCGCTGGTCACCAGCCGTCAGCAGGTTGGCCAGATACTGCACGGGGATACGCAGGCTGGCGGTGTCCGGCAGGATGCCGTTCTTGCCCAGACGGCCGGATTCGGCGGCAGCCTGTATCGGCGACAGTGGCGGGATATACCACACCATCGGCAGCGTGCGGTATTCAGGGTGCAGCGGGAAAGCCACCTTCCACTCCACCGCCATCTTGTACACGGGCGAACGCTTGGCCGATTCCAGCCAAGAATCAGGTATGCCCTGACGGCGTGCTTCTTCGATGATGGCCGGATCGTGCGGATCGAGGAACAGACCCAGTTGCGACGGATACAGGTCGCGCGGATCGGCCACCGAGGCCGCCGCTTCGATCTTGTCGGCGTCGTACAGCAGCACGCCCAGGTAGCGGATACGGCCCACGCAGGTTTCCGAGCACACGGTAGGCTGGCCCGCTTCGATACGCGGGTAGCAGAAGGTGCACTTCTCGGCCTTGCCGGACGACCAGTTGTAATAGATCTTCTTGTACGGGCAGCCGGAGATGCACATACGCCAGCCGCGGCATTTATCCTGATCGATCAGCACGATGCCGTCGTCTTCGCGCTTGTACACGGAACCGGACGGGCACGATGCCACGCAGGTCGGGTTCAGGCAGTGTTCGCACAGACGTGGCAAGTACATCATGAAGGTGTTTTCGAAAGTACCGTACATCTCCTTCTGCATGCCATCGAACAGCGCATCCTGGCTACGCTGGGCAAACTCGCCACCCAGATCGTCTTCCCAGTTCGGGCCCCATTCGATCTTGTCCATCTTCTTGCCCGTAATGACGGAGATAGGACGGGCAGTCGGTGGCGTCTCCGACAGCGGCGCATTCTGCAGGCGCTCGTAATCGTAGGTGAAGGGCTCGTAGTATTCGTCGATCTGCGGCAGATTGGGGTTGGCGAAGATCTGCGACAGGATTTTCAGGCGGCTACCCTGACGCGGCTCGATCTTGCCCGCGTCGGTACGGCGCCAGCCGCCATTCCACTTGTTCTGGTTTTCCCACTGCTTGGGATAACCCACGCCCGGTTTGGTTTCGACGTTGTTAAACCATGCATATTCCACACCGTCACGGCTGGTCCACACGTTTTTGCAGGTTACCGAACAGGTATGGCATCCAATGCACTTGTCCAGATTCAGCACCATGCCGATTTGTGCTCTGATTTTCATGTATCGCTCCGTCTCTTTCTCAGCCGTGGGCCTTTTCATTCAACGGGCCTTCCAGCCAGTCGACTTTGTTCATCTTCCGTACCAGCACGAATTCATCGCGGTTGGAACCCACCGTGCCGTAGTAGTTGAAGCCCCACGACAGCTGGGCATAACCACCGATCATGTGGGTAGGCTTGGTCACAGCACGGGTGACCGAGTTGTGGATACCGCCACGTTTGCCCGACATTTCCGCACCGGGCACATTGATGATTTTTTCCTGTGCGTGATACATCAGCGTCATGCCTTCCGGTACGCGCTGGCTGACTATCGCCCGCGCCGTCAGCGTGCCGTTGACGTTGAACACCTCGATCCAGTCGTTATCGACGATGCCGGCAGCCTTGGCGTCCACTTCCGACAGCCATACGTGAGGACCGCCACGGGACAGGGTCAGCATGCGCAGATTGTCCGAATAGGTCGAGTGGATGCCCCACTTCTGGTGCGGCGTGATCCAGTTCAGCGCAATCTCTTTATTCCCGTTCGGCTGGGCGCCCAGCATGGAGGCCGTGGTCTTGGTGTTGATGGCCGGCTTGTACACGCACAGACCCTCGCCAAAATCACGCATCCAGCGGTGATCCTGGTAGAACTGCTGGCGGCCCGTCAGGGTGCGCCATGGGATCAGTTCATGCACGTTGGTATAGCAGGCATTGTAGCTGACTTCTTCCGATTCCAGACCGGACCAGGTGGGCGACGAAATAATCTTGCGTGGCTGGGCCTGTACATCGCGGAAGCGGATGCTGTCATGCTCGCGTGGCAGCGCCAGATGGGTGTGGTCGCGGCCCGTGATCTTGGACAGCGCATCCCATGCTTTCACGGCTACGTGGCCATTGGTTTCCGGCGCCAGCGACAGTATCATCTCGGCCGCGTCGATGGCGGTTTCCAGCCGCGGCTGGCCTTTGCCCACCGTGTCGGCCTGCACCGTGCGGTTGATGCCGCGCAGGATTTCCACTTCATGGCCCGTCTTCCAGCTGATGCCCTTGCCGCCATTACCGAGTTTTTCCAGCAATGGACCGATCGAAGTGAACTTCTGGTGAATCTTCGTATAGTCGCGTTCCACCACGGTGAAGTTAGGCATGGTCTTGCCCGGAATCGGTTCGCACTCGCCGGCGCGCCAGTCTTTCGGATCGAAAGGCTGACCCAGTTCGCCCGGGGTGTCGTGCATCAGCGGGGTCAGCACCAGATCCTGCTGGGTGCCCAGGTAAGGACCGCCGATTTCTTCGAACTTCTTGGCCAGACCCTTGTAGATTTCCCAGTCCGACTTCGATTGCCACAGCGGCTGCACGGCTTCCGACAGCGGGTGGATGAAGGGGTGCATGTCCGAAGTGTTCAGGTCGTCCTTCTCGTACCACGTCGCGGTCGGCAGCACGATATCGCCATACAGACAGGTGGTGGACATACGGAAGTCCAGCACCACCAGCAGATCGAGCTTGCCTTCGGCAGCCGGACGCACTTTCACGTCGCGCGGCTTGATGCAGTGCTCTTCGTCGCTCATCAGCGCATTCTGGGTACCGAGCAAATACTTGAGGAAGTACTCGTGGCCCTTGCCCGAGCTGCCCAGAATATTCGAGCGCCAGACGAACATATTGCGCGGGAAGTTGGCCGGATTGTCCGGATCATCGCAGGAGAATTCCAGCTGCTTGTTCTTGATCTGGCTGACCGCGTAGGCCACGGGTGCAACGCCGGCAGCTTCGGCAGCGCGGGTCACTTCCAGCGGGTTGGTCTGCAGCTGCGGTGCCGATGGCAGCCAGCCCAGACGTTCGGCCTTGGCGTTGTAGTCGAGCAGCGACATCGGTGCCACATCGGCGCCTGCCGTCGGCGAGGAGATTTCTTCCGTGTGCAGCTTTTCGTGGCGCCACTGGCTGGTATGGTTGTAGAAGAACGAGGTGCCGTTCATCTGGCGCATAGGACGGTTCCAGTCCTGTGCGAAGGCCAGCGGCGTCCAGCCGGTTTGCGGACGCAGTTTTTCCTGACCTACGTAGTGGGCCCAGCCGCCGCCCGACTGGCCCACGCAACCGCACATCATCAGCATGTTGATGATGCCGCGATAGGTCATGTCCATGTGGTACCAGTGGTTCAGTGCCGCACCGACGATGACCATGCTCTTGCCGCGCGTCTGGTCGGCATTCTCGGCGAACTGGCGCGCTACGGTGATCACGTCTGCGGCTTTTACGCCCGTATGCTTGACCTGCCATGCCGGGGTGTATGGCACGTCTTCTTCATAGCTGCTAGCGACATTGCCGCCGCCGAGGCCACGGTCGATGCCGTAGTTGGCCATGGTCAGATCGAATACGGTAGCCACCAGCACGGTGCTGCCATCGGCCAGCGTCAGACGCTTGACGGGGACGTTGCGCATCAGCAGATCGCTGGCATCCTTGCCGCCAAAGTAGGCAAAGCCCACCGGCACCACGTCATCGGCGCAATCGATCAGCGACAGTTGCGGATCGACGGGAGCGCCACTGCTACCCTGCTTCATCTCCAGATTCCACTTGCCCGTTTCGCCCCAGCGGAAGCCGATGGAGCCGGCAGGTGCGACGATCTGGCCGCTGGCCTGATCGATGACCAGGGTCTTCCAGTCCGGATTATTGGTTTCGTCGAGGTTATTGGCGAGGTGCGAAGCGCGCAGGAAGTACTCGGGCGCCAGCGTGCCGTTCTGCTCTTTCAGCAGCACCAGCATGGGGAAGTCGGTGTACTGCTTGGCGTATTCCTTGAAGTAGGCCGATTGGCCAGCCGTGTGGTATTCCTTCAGAATCACGTGGCCCATGGCCATGGCCAGCGCTGCATCGGTGCCCTGCTTCGGTGCCAGCCAGATGTCGCCGAACTTGGCCATTTCGCCGAAGTCGGACGACACGGCCACGGTCTTGGTGCCCTTGTAGCGCACTTCCGTGTAGAAGTGGGCATCCGGGGTACGGGTCATCGGCACATTCGAGCCCCATACCATCAGGTAGGTGGAGTTATACCAGTCAGCCGATTCCGGCACGTCGGTCTGTTCGCCCCAGATCTGCGGGCTCGATGGCGGCAGATCGCAATACCAGTCGTAGAAGCTCAGCGCCACGCCGCCGATCAGCGACAGATAGCGGGTACCGGCTGCATAGCTGACCATGGACATGGCGGGAATCGGCGAGAAGCCGACGATACGGTCAGGGCCGTATTTCTTGATGGTCAGCGCATTGGCGGCAGCAATCATCTCGTTGGCTTCGTCCCAGCTGGCGCGTACGAAGCCGCCCAGACCGCGCACGGATTTGTAGCGCGCTGCCCGTTCCGGATTCTGGCTCACGTAGTCCCATGCTGCGATCGGGTCCATGCTCTTGCGCGCTTCGCGCCACATTTCCATCAGACGGCCACGGATCATCGGGTATTTGACGCGCTGGGCCGAATACACATACCACGAGTAGCTGGCGCCCCGTGGGCAGCCGCGTGGTTCGTGGTTAGGCAGATCGGGACGGGTACGGGGATAATCGGTCTGCTGGGTTTCCCAGGTAATCAGGCCGTTCTTGACATACACCTTCCAGCTGCACGAACCCGTGCAGTTGACGCCGTGCGTGGAGCGCACGATCTTGTCGTGCTGCCAGCGCTGGCGATAGGCGTTTTCCCAAGTGCGATCTTCCTGCACGACGGCGCCGTGACCGCCCGAGAATGTCGACGTAGTTTTGCTGAAGAATTTCAGGCGATCCAGAAAATGACTCATGCTGCCTCCTCACTGACACCCGGCACTGTGCCGGGTATGCGGTCCCATGCAACATGCACGGACTCGACTATGTTGCAAGTCTAAGCAGCGGCCCATTCGGTGGGAATCGGCAAGAAGGTCATCTGGCAGGGTGAGAAGGACTAGGGCTTATAGGCCATAGTGACTAGGCCTGATCATCCCTTACGGCAATTTTCAATGAGGGGCTTGAAGGGTATCGTTAGCGTGTACAACCATTGCTCTAGCGAGCTAGCCGAGGAATCCCATGCAAATTACTAGTTTCGAAGACCTGATTCTGGCAGCGGCCATGCAGGCCCAGCCGCAGCGCCTGCTGATCGCCTTTGCCGTGGCCGAAGCCGAGCCTGACCCTGCCCCCGGCACGGTGGGCCGCACCACGCTGGTGCCGGTGATGTGCGTGGACAAGCAGGTAGGCGAACTCGACACGTATGCCAATCTGGTGGCAGAAGCCCAGACCATGGGTCAGCCGTGGGACGTGATGCTGATTTCCACCCTGTCCGGCCAGAATGGCGTGCTGCCCGATCCGCAGCGCACCGACGCTGCCTTTAACCAGATGCTGGGCCATATCCAGCAAGGCCAGATGGACCGCATGCTGGCCTTCGACCGCAGCGGCGACCTGCTGCACTACCACTGAGCGCAGTGGCCAAACGCTTTCCCATCCACCCCGCCAAGCCCGAGCTGATCTGCTGGGGCTGCGACAAATATTGTCCGGCCGATAGCATGGCCTGCGGTAACGGCTCCGACCGCACCCAGCATCCGGTCGAGCTGTTCGGCCCGGACTGGGATACCTTCGGGCTCAACGCGCACGATGCAGCGCAGGAAAACGATAAAGCCCCTGCTGGACCAGACCTCAGCCTGGAATAAGGTAAGCTACACTTGGCGCATGCGATGGTGCACAGCCCGGCAAAGCGTACGATCCCACGTCGACCTGAACCGTTCTATTGGCCCGCCGAAATCGCTGCCGCCACCGATAGGTCCGTCCATCCCATGATTTAGTTACATCTTACGGTAACGGATAATCGAGCTAGCTACGAATTCGCCAAATTGTCCCAGCGCGTACCCTGCGAAACCAAGAGGAAAGGCGACAAGTGGTGTTACTACAGCCGTTATGGGTACTATAAGAAGAGCGGCCGGACCAGCAATTGGCAGGCAACAGAGTGCTGGTATGACGCTGCCCGCAGTTGTAGCGGCCGTCACTTTTATGCAAAATTTGCCGGCGTCGTTAAGACTCAATTTAATTGCTTTCAAGAAGCGGGAGCCGAGATTTGGACCAATTGCTTTCGAGAATTGCGATTTGGAACTCGTCTCCGTCAGGGACCGTATCGGCGTGCTAGTGCTGTTGACAGCGCCTTTACTTGACGCGAGACCCGCCGCTGCCGCCTGTTTCATATCGACAGTCTCCCTTCGAGGCGAGCCGCCCGCCTGCGACGCTGGGACGCCCTTCTTCGGGGCGCCTGCGCCATCAGAATCCCGTCGCTTTACTTCCTCATGCGCACATAGGATATTGCGTTCCTCTTTTTTAAGTAATGCAGCCGTCGGATGTATGTCCGTCGAAGTGTCACAGTCCGAAGACGAGTTCGCCTTAGATTCCGGGCTGACGCGCTGACCGAACAGAACTTCAAATTGCTGAACCCTGCCCATCAGGCTCGGCGAAATGTGCTTCGAATATGAACACTTTTGCCGCGCATGAGCAGTATCTGTACTGCAAACGGTGTTGAACAGTGTTGAAGGCGTACGGCTCGGCAATTGCCGCGATGGAGATAAATCTTCTGACTGGGTAATAGTCAACATGTATGCACCTACGAGGGATAAAAATTAATCATTAAGTGCATGAGTAATTTTTGCGTAGGAAAAGTTCAAATTGAATGCGCCACCGTTTTCTGGAAGTGGACGCGACCATGTTCGGCGATGAGGTATGTAAAGCTAGTGCCGGGTTCGTCGTCTATGCTTGAACAATAATGAAGCGGCCATCGTGGTTCACCCGTAGCGTGGGGTTTTACAACTCTAGCGCACGCAGAGAAGCTCCATTTGAGGCGAGAATTTGTCTAGCCTCCTAAAAGCCGCCCAAATATCGCTTACGCAGTAGCATCCTGCCGTTCAGGCAGCGAGCCGACCAGCGGCAGGAAGGCATGCTGGCGCGCTGAATAGGCCATCAGTGCACCCTTCTCCAGATCGAAATACCAGCCGTGCAGTTTGAGCAGGCCCTGCTCCACGCGGCGTTTGAGCCATGGATAGGTCATCAGATTGTCGAGCGAAAGCAGGATGCTGGCCAGCTCGCAAGCCTGATGCTGCTCGGCGCTGCTGCGGTGGGCCAGATCGCGCCGCACCCGCTCGGCCACCGGCTCGGCCACGCGCATCCACTGGTTGACGAAATCCGTTTCGCGCTCCGCTTTACGGGGCGACATCACGGCGCGGATGCCGCCGCAGCGCGCATGGCCGAGGATGATGATGCGCTCGACTTCCAGTTCGCATACGGCGAACTCGATGGCCGAACTGACGCCGGCCGACGCCGTGGGCGTGCATGCCGGCACCAGATTGGCGATATTGCGCACCACGAACAGATCGCCCGGGTCGCTGCCCGTCAGCAGCATGGGATCGACGCGCGAATCGCAGCAGCCGATCAGCAAGGTGCTGGGCTTCTGGCCCTGGCGCAGGCTGTCGAACAGTCCCTGGCTATCCTGAAAATACTGCTGCTGGAACCGGCTGAAGCCATTGATGAATTTTTCGATATCTTCCATTTCAGCCTCCGCTTTTATTCCGCACAGCGGCGCAGCCCAGCCCGATCCAGCAAACTGATCTGGCGACCCTTGAAGGTAATCAGCTGTTGCGAGCACAGGTCGGCCAGTATGCGCGAGAAGTGCTCGGGCGTGAGATTGAGGCGCGAGGCCAGCACGCCCTTGGATGCCGCCAGCGTGAACTGGTCGCCGCCATCGGGAAATTCGCGCAGCAGATAGGCCGCCACGCGCTGGGTGCCGGAGCGCAGCGAGTACGACTCCATATCGCACATCAGGCTATGCATGCGCTGGCTCAGGCCTGCCAGCATCTTGTGGGCGAAGCTCGAATCATTATCGATTTCGCGGAAGATGGTGGGCTTGGCTACGTGCAGCAGCAAGGTGTCTTCCGTGGCCTGGGCCGACACGATGTAGGGGCTGCCCATGAACATCAGCGCCTCGCCGAAGCTGTGGCCGGGGCCTATCAGTTCGATGACTTTTTCCGCGCCGCCGGCCGAGGTAAAGGACAGTTTGATCTGGCCGAACACTACCTGATGGAAGCCGATGCAGGGATCGCCGCGCTCGAACACCATCTGGCCACGTTCCAGCCGCACCTCGGTGGTACCGAGCGCGATGCGGTCCAGTTCTTCCGCCCGCATGGAGGCAAACAGCGGCACCCGCGACAGGAAAGTCTGTACCTTGATCTTACTTTTATCCATATATTGTCGTGCTACTGAGATATTGCTTAGATAGTACGCGAATAGCGCAGCACCTGTGGGCCCTCTACTTTAGGCAGGTGCAGATACTGGTCGAAGGCCATGCAGATATTGCGGATCAGCAGACGGCCGCGCATTTTCACGCGTACGCCACGGCTGCCCACGCACAGCAGGCCCAGTTCTTCCAGCGGTTTCAGGCGCTCCAGCTCGGCCGCGAAATATTCGGGGCCGCTAACGCCTTCCGGTAGTGGCAGATCGTCGTAATCGAGGATGAAATTGCACATCAGCCGGTTAATGGCGGTGCGCCGGATTACGTCGTCCGCGTTCAGGGTAATGCCGCGGGCAATCGGCAAGGCACCAGCAGCTATACGCTCATAATAGGCCGTCAGGGTTTTCTCGTTCTGGCTGTAGCTGTTGCCGACGGCGCTAATGGCCGACACGCCCAGCGCCACCATGGGCGCATCGGCGTGGGTGGAATAGCCCTGGAAATTGCGCTGCAGTTTGCCCACTTCGCGGCTGCGCGCCAGATCGTCTTCCGGCAGGGCGAAATGGTCCATGCCGATATACACGTAACCTGCACCCGTCAACTTTTCGATGCACAGGCCCAGCATGGCCAGACGGGTTTCGCCATCGGGCAGATCGGCCTCGTTGATCAGCTTCTGCGCCTTGAACAGATTCGGCATATGGGCATAGTTGTACACCGCCACACGATCCGGACGGGCCGCAATGATGCGGTCCAAGGTAGGGCCGAAGCTAGCCACGCTCTGCAGCGGCAGGCCGTAAATCAGATCGACGCTGACGGAGCGAAAGCCATAATCGCGCGCGGCTTGCAGCACGGCCAGCGTCTGCTCGGGCGACTGCACGCGGTTGACGGCTTTCTGCACCTCTGCATCGAAGTCCTGCACGCCCAGACTCAGGCGGTTGAAGCCCTGCCGGCGCAGCACGCCGATACGCTCGGGCGACACGGTACGGGGATCGACTTCGATCGAGAACTCGCCCTCTTCATCGCTGACGAATGCGAAATCCTCGCGCAGACGGGCCAGCAGCTCGTCCATCTGCTCATCGGTCAGATAAGTGGGCGTGCCGCCGCCGAAGTGCAGCTGCGACACGGCGCGGCCACGCCCCAGCAGCGCCACCTGCATGGCGATTTCGCGGTACAGATAGGACAGATATTCGGCTGCCTTGCCCTGTTCCTGCGTGATGATCTTGTTGCAGCCGCAGTAGTAGCATAGCGAAGCGCAGAAGGGAATATGCACGTACAGCGACAGCGGCGCCGCCGCGCCCTCCGCGCTCAGGCTGCCGATGGCAGCCTGATAGGCGGCGATGCCATAACCACCGTGGAAGCGGTCCGCCGTGGGATAGGACGTGTAGCGCGGACCGTTCAGGGTCAGCTTGCGGATCAGCGCTGCATCAAACAGTTCCGTGCGGTTCACCACAGCGGCGGCATCAAGGTCAGACATTTCAAACTCCGTTTAGCAAGGCATGGCCGCATTTTTACGGGCGTAGCACCACCACGTAATGGCGATGCAGCTCATGTAGAAAGCAATGAAGCACCACAGCGCAGCGTCCGGACCGCCCGTCATCGCAATCGAGGTGCCATAGCTCTTCGGAATGAAGAATGCACCGTAGGCGGCGACCGCCGAAGTGAAGCCCAGCACTGCAGCACCTTCCTTATTGGCGTCAACGATCGCTTGCTGCTGTTCGGCTTGCGATTTGCCAGCTGCGGCACGCTGACGCTCGGTCATGAAGATTACAGGAATCATGCGGAAGGTGGAAGCGTTGCCCACACCGGTACCGGCAAACAGCGCCATGAACATCCAGAAGAATCCGGTGAAATTGCCGGCAGCGCCGCCATGGGGCAGGAAGCTGATCACGCCGTACACGGCAGCGATCATGCCCACAAACGTCCATACCGTGACCTTGGCGCCGCCCAGCTTGTCGGCGATCACACCGCCGATCACCCGGGCCAGTGCACCGACCAAGGGGCCGAGGAAGGCGTACTGCAGCGGGTTCACATCCGGGAACTGGGTTTTGATCAGCAGCGGGAAGCCAGCCGAGTAGCCGATGAAGGAGCCGAAAGTACCCGTGTACAGCCAGCACATCAGCCAGTTATGTTTGCGCTTGAAGATCACCGCCTGATCGGCAAACGACGCTTTGGCCGATGCCAGATCATTCATGCCGAACCATGCCAGCAGCGCACTCACGGCAATGAAAGGCACCCAGATGAAACCGGCATTCTGCAGCCACATGGTGCTGCTCTTGCCCGCTTTAACAGCCGTCTGGGCGTCACCGCCGAGGGTGCCGAACACGCCGGCGGTAATCACCAGCGGCACCACGAACTGCACGGCCGACACGCCCAGATTGCCCAGGCCGGCGTTCATGCCCAGCGCATAACCCTTTTGCGCTTTCGGGAAGAAGAAGCTGATGTTGGCCATGGACGATGCGAAGTTGCCGCCACCGAAGCCGCACAGCAACGCCAGGATCAGCATGGTGGGATAGCCGGTGCTCACATCCTGCACGGCAAAGCCTATGCCCAGCGCCGGTATCAGCAGCGAAGCGGTGGAAATCGTGGTCCACTTGCGGCCGCCGAAAATAGGCACCATGAAGGAGTAGAAGATACGCAGCGTAGCGCCGGACAGGCCGGGCAGCGCCGTCAGCCAGAACAGCTGGTTGGTACTGTACTGGAAGCCGATGGCAGGCAGATTCACCACCACCACGCTCCACACCATCCACACGGCAAACGCCAGCGCCAGTGCAGGTATCGAGATCCACAGATTGCGGTTGGCCGTATCGCGGCCGCCGCTGGTCCAGAACGTGGCGCTCTCTGGCTCCCACGTATTGATCATATATTTGCTCATGAATTTCTCCTAAAAATACGATAGCCCGCTTCAGGCCCTGGCCTGCGCTTTGACGGCAGCGGCGGCGACCTCGGGACGGAACGAGTAATGCATCCACACCAGCGATACGCAGACGGTGCCGTATAACAGCATGAAGGCGCTGGAACGCACGCCCGTCATATCGAGCAGCGCGCCGAACAGAATCGGCAGTATGAAACCGCCCAGACCACCGGCCAGACCGACTACGCCGGACACGGCGCCGATGTTGTCGCTGAAGTCGTCGGCGATGAATTTGAACACCGAGGCTTTGCCCACCGCCATGGCGGTACCGACGATGAACAGCAGACCCGTGAACATGGTGGGCGTCAGCGCCAGATCGAGCTTCAGGTCACCGTGCGTGGTGGTGATGATCATCGAGGTCTGCGGGTAGGACAGCAGGAAGAAGCACACCCAGCACACCCACATTACCCACCACGTCACTTTATAGGCGCCGTAGCGGTCCGAGATCCAGCCGCCCACGGCACGCAGCACGCCGCCCGGCAGCGAGAAGCAGGCGGCCAGCAAGGCGGCCAGTTTCAGGTCGAAGCCGTATTCGCCCACGTAGTATTTGGTCATCCACAGTGCCAGCCCCACATAGCCGCCGAACACCACCGAGTAGTACTGGCAGTAGCGCCATACGCGGCGGTCGCCCAGCACTTTCATCTGCGCGCTGAAGGAAATGGCCGAATTGGATTTATGGCTAGGATCGGTGGCCGTGAATACCCAGAAGATCGCCGCCGTCACCAGCATCGCTACCGCATACACGGCAGGCAGCGCCTGCCAGCCCCACGCTGCGATGATGGCGGGCGCGACGAATTTGGTCAGTGCCGAGCCGGAATTGCCGGCGCCGAAAATGCCCATGGCCAGACCCCGGCGCTCGCTGGGGAACCAGCGCGCCACATAAGGTGTGCCGACCGAGAACGAGCCGCCGGCCAGACCGATGAACAGGCCCAGCACGAGGAACTGCCAGAACTCGGTGGCATAGCGCAGCAGATAGATGGCCGGTACGGTGGCCAGCATCAGCAAAAAGAACACGATACGGCCGCCGTATTTATCGCACCAGATACCGAGCGGCACCCGCACCAGCGAGCCGCTCAGCACCGGCATGGCGGCCAGCAGCCCAAACTGCGTTTCATTCAGGCCCAGCATTTTTTTGATGGGGATGCCCAGCACGGCGAACATCATCCAGATCGCAAAACAGATCGTGAATGAGAAAGTGCTGGCGGCAAGTACCCCGACCGCTTTGTTATTGCTTGCCACGTTACACTCCTAACGAGTTTAGAATGCGCTCAGGGTACGCGCCGCTGTCCACCTCGCCAATTGGCCGGAAGGCTAGGCGACCCCGGCAATCAGGCTAGCTATCTAGTCCGAAGTGACTAGCTGGATCACGTGATCGAAGCGGTTGCGCGGCAGACCGGAGAGCGGCAACTGGGGCAGCAGATCGGCCAGCGTCACGCCATCGAGCACCGCCAGAAAGGCCAGACTGGCGCGTCCCAGCACGCCCTGCAGGCTGCAGGCCAGCGCATACGGGCAATCATTCTGACCGCCGTCGAAACAGGCCGTCATGTGAAAATGGGGCTCGCTGGCGCGCACCACCTTGCCCAGATTAATCTCGGCCGGACGCTGGGCCAGCACGATGCCGCCATTGCGTCCGCGCACCGTGCGCACCACGCCGCTCAAGCCCAATTGATGTACCACCTTATTCAGATGGTGCTTGGCCATGTCGTGGCGCTGCGCGATGTCGGCCACCGTCACCAGCCGCCCCTGCTGGCTGGCCAGGTCGAGCAGAGTACGCAGCGTGTACTCGGTAAATACTGTCAGTTTCATGATGCCCTAGAACAATGTGTCGCGAGGCACACATTATTCCTGCCCTCTTGTGCATTTGTTCATAACCTGGATCAAGAAAAACAAGGATCGAATATACATGTTTAAAACAGCGGCCTAGAATCTGCTCCATCGTTCTGGCGCGTGCCGGAGCGAGAGTTTTCCAAGCTGATACTCAACTCACGAACTAAGGAACCATGTCATGCACGCTACGCGCAAACTCTGGACCTGGCTCGGCCTGATCTGCGCTCTCTCCTTCGCCGTCCTCGGCTGGGTGGGAGCAGAAATCTATCTGGCCGCCCCACCCATACCAAAACAAATCATCAGTGCCGACGGCACCCAGCTCTTTGGCGAAGGCGAAGTGGACCGTGGCCAGCAAGCCTGGCTGTCCGCTGGTGGCCAGCAATTGGGCACCGTCTGGGGTCACGGCAGCTACGTGGCACCGGACTGGTCGGCCGACTGGCTGCACCGCGAAGCCACCGCGCTGCGCGAACTGTGGGCCCAGCGCGACTTCACCGCGCATTTCGAAGACCTGAGCAAGTCCAATCAGGCCTATCTGAATGCCAAGCTGAAGGAAGAAATGCGCCGCAACACCTACGATAAAGCCCGTGACGTGATCGTCGTGTCGGCTGACCGTGCTGCGGCTATCCGCGCCGTGGCCAAGCATTACACCGGCCTGTTCGGCGACGAGGCCAGCCTCGATGCGCTGCGTGTCCAGTACGCCATGAACCCTAACTCGATCACCAATCCCGATGATCTGAAAGCCCTGCCAGCCTTCGTATTCTGGTCGGCCTGGGCTGCCGCTACCGACCGTCCCGGTCAGCAGGACCTGAGCTACACCAGCAACTGGCCGCACGAGCCGCTGATCGACAACCGTCCCAGCACGGGCGCCGGCATCTGGTCGATCGCCAGTGTGATACTGATGATAGGCGCGATTGCCGCCATGGTGATGGTGCACAGCGCTGCCAAAGAGGAAGAAGATCCTGCGCCACCCAAGGCTGATCCGCTGCTGAACCTGAAAGCCACGCCTTCCATGCTGGCGACCAAAAAATACTTCTTCGTGGTGATCGGCCTGATCCTCGCGCAAGTGGGCATGGGCGTGATTACCGCCCACTACGCGGTCGAAGGCCGCAGCTTCTTCGGCTTCCCGCTGGCAGACATCCTGCCGTTCGTGGTCAGCCGCACCATCCACACCCAGTTCGCCGTGCTGTGGATCGCCACTGCATGGCTGGCCACCGGCCTGTATATCGCTCCCGCCATTTCCGGTCACGAACCGAAATTCCAGAAGCTGGGCGTCAACCTGCTGTTCTACGCGCTGCTGTTCATCGTGGTAGGCTCCACCGCTACCGGCTGGCTCGGTTCTATCCAGCACAAAGGCACGGACTTCTCGTTCTGGCTCGGTAACCAGGGCCTGGAATTCACCAGCATGGGCCGTATCTGGCAGATCCTGCTGTTCGTCGGCCTGCTGATCTGGGTGACCCTGCTGGGCCGCGCCCTCTGGCCTGCGCTGAAAAAACCATCGGAGAGCCGTGGCCTGATCGTCATGGTGTTCCTGTCGGCCATGTGCATCGGCGGCTTCTACGCTACCTCGCTGACCTGGGGCCAGCATAGCCACTACTCGATGATCGAATACTGGCGCTGGTGGCTGGTCCACCTGTGGGTGGAAGGCTTCTTCGAAGTGTTCGCTACCGCCGTGATCGCCCTGCTGTTCACCCGTCTGGGCCTGATCCGTGCTGCCACCGCCAACAGCGCCATCGTGCTGGAAACCATCGTGTTCCTGTTCGGCGGCATACTGGGCACCCTGCACCACCTGTACTTTACCGGCACGCCTACCTTCGTGATCGCTATCGGCGCCATGTTCTCGGCACTGGAAGTGGTACCGCTGTCGATGATCGGTATCGAAGCATGGCGCAACTACCAGCGCTCGAAAGCCGCACCATGGGTACAGACCTACAAATGGTCCATCCTCTGCTTCATCGCTGTGGGCTTCTGGAACACCGTGGGCGCTGGCCTGCTGGGCTTCTCGATCAACACTCCGATCGCGCTGTACTACATGCAGGGTCTGAACATGACGGCAGCCCACGGCCACGCCGCGCTGTTCGGTGTATACGGCATGCTCGGTATCGGTCTGCTGCTATTCTGCCTGCGTGGCCTGTCCAGCCGTCTGGCCTGGTCCGATGCGCTGCTGCGTCCTATGTTCTGGTGTCTGAACATCGGTCTGGCCATGATGGTGTTCATCTCGCTGGTGCCAGCCGGTATCTATCAGGCCTGGGCCAGCATCAGCACCGGCATGTGGTTCGCCCGTTCGCCTGACATCATCCACTCCAAAGTAATGGAAACGCTGGTATGGATGCGGGTACCGGGTGACGTGGTGTTCGCCGTCGGCACGCTGTTCCTCGCCCTGTTCGCATGGCGCCTGCTGGTGGCCAAACGCGAAGCGGTAGCAAGCAGCGACAAGCAAGCCAAGCGCGCTTAATCCCTCCTCCTCAACTGCTGCACGATGCGTCCGCACCGTGCAGCAGCTTTCAATCAAGTATCCTGAAAGATCACACAATGTCACACGATTGCTCCACTCCCAAAGGGCCGGACGGCATCTATCCATTCGACGCACGCGGTGTTGCCAAGCGTTTCCGCCACGCTGCCATCTTCGGCGCGCTCGGCGCTTTATTTCCCGGCGAAATTATGCGATTCTGTAACGACCACGACCCATTGCCTTTGCTAGCGCAAATCGACCAGCGCTATCAGGGTCGCGTCAAAGCCGCTTATGTAGCACGCGAACCGGGGCAGGTGGTCATCGACTTCCTTCTCAGCGCAGCCTGATTCTTTCACTTAGTTAATTTTCATAATCCAGATCATGGAAAACAAAGGCTTGCACACTTAGCATGTGTCCATGCATCCGATAAACGGTTGCGGCAAGTCAACGTACAAGGGGAAATAAGATGAAGAAGAATTTCAAACTGAGCGCAGTGACTCTGGCCACCTCGGCCCTGCTGGCTCTGATCGGTGCGACTGCAGCTGTGGCTGCCGAACCTGAACTGCCAGTGATTACCCAGGAACTGGTGGCTCCGCCACAACTGCCGCCACCGATCACCCGTAAGACCGCTGCCCACGTGGTGGTGAATCTGACGGTAGAAGAAGTCGAACGCGAAATCGCTCCCGGCACCCGCTACACCTTCTGGACTTTCGGCGGCACCGTACCGGGCAAATTCATCCGCGTACGTGAAGGCGACACCGTTGAACTGCACCTGCTGAACCTGCCTGACAACAAACTGCCGCACAATATCGACCTGCACGCCGTCACCGGCCCTGGCGGCGGCGCTGCCCAGACCCTGATCGCTCCCGGTAATGAAGCGACCTTCACTTTCAAAGCCCTGCAATCGGGCCTGTATGTGTACCACTGCGCTACTGCGCCAGTCGGCATGCACGTGGCGAACGGCATGTACGGCCTGATCATGGTCGAGCCTAAAGAAGGCATGGCTAAAGTGGATAAAGAGTACTACGTGATGCAGGGTGACTTCTACACCGAAGGTAACTATCGCGCCCCTGGCCTGCAGAACTTCGATATGCAGAAAGCCATCGACGAAAAGCCGACCTATGTGGTGTTCAACGGTGCCGACGGCGCGCTAACCGGTGCTAACTCGCTGACCGCCAAGGCTGACGAGAAAGTCCGTATGTTCTTCGGCGTGGGTGGCCCTAACATCACTTCCAGCTTCCACATCATCGGCACCATCTTCGACAAGGTGTACTTCGAAGGCGGCACCAAGTATCAGGAAAACGTGCAGACCACCATGGTGCCTGCCGGCGGTTCGGCTATCGTCGAATTCACCCCGCGCGTACCGGGCAACCTGACGCTGGTGGACCACTCGCTGACCCGTGCCTTCAACAAGGGCGCTATCGGTCTGCTGTCGGTGGCCGGTCCGGACAAGCCTGATATCTACAGCAAAGGCATCAAGAAACCGCTGACCGCTGCCGCTGTTGCCAAAGTCGCACCGGCACCCGCCAAAGCTGCGGCCAAAGATGCCAAGCCAGCCGTAGCCGCCGCACCGTCTGTGCATGCACGCGGCAAAGCGGTGTACGATTCGAATTGCGCAGTCTGCCACCAGGCCGATGCCAAGGGTGTAGCCGGTGTCTTCCCGCCGCTGGCCCATTCGGACTTCTTCCAGCAGCGTCCCTACGAAATGGCCCACATCGTGCTGAACGGCCGCAGTGGCACGCTGGTGGTCAACGGTCAGAAATACAATGGTGTGATGCCAGCGCAGGACCTCAACGACGAGGATATCTCCGCTGTTATCAACTACATCAGCGTAGAACTGAACGAAGGCCAGCCTGTGCTGACGCCTGAGCAAGTGCGCGATATGCGCAAAAAACGCTAATCATGCAAGCGCCCGCCCACCGGCCCACGTGGCTGGCGGCGCTGGCACTGCTGGCCGCTACGGCGGCCAGCGTTCATGCTAGCGATACCGCCGTACCAGACTACCGCACCATACAGGGAGGTAGCCTGCGTACGGTACTTCCGGCTGATGGCGTCGCTGCCGATGCCAGGGTTGCGCCCTTCCAGCTGCGCAGCCGTCTGGTCACCAATGCCGACTTTGCTGCCTTTGTGCGCCAGCACCCGCAATGGCAGCGCGGCCAGGCCCCTGCCCTGTTTGTCGCTCCGGCCTACCTCGCCGGCTGGAATAGCCCCACCGATTACACCCCCATGGCGGCCGATGCGCCGGTAATCCACGTCAGCTGGTTTGCCGCACAGGCTTACTGCGAAAGCGAAAACGCCCGTCTACCGCGCTGGTACGAGTGGGAATTCGCTGCCGCAGCCGATGCTACCCGCGCCGATGCGCGCGACGACGAAGCATGGCTGGCCAACATCCTGCACTGGTATGCCGATGCGGGAAAAAGCACCCCGCGCGCCGTGGCCGGCACGCCTGCCAATTTTTACGGCATCCATGACCTGCACGGCCTCGTGTGGGAATGGGTGGAAGATTACAGCGGTCTGTTCGTCAATGCAGACAGCCGCGCCAAAGGGGAACAGAAACTGCTCGACTATTGCGGCGGTGCGGCTGCCACACTGGCCGACCGCCGTAACTATGCCATCCTGATGCGCCTCGCCCTGCTCTCGGCCATGGAGGCCAATCAGGACGGCGGCAATCTCGGCTTCCGCTGCGCGCGCGATGTCGCCCCGACCAAATAAGGAATATCATGTCCGCGCCTCTCACCCTAGCTCGCACTGTCCGGCGTACCATGCTGGGCACAACGCTGGCGCTGTCCCTGCTGGGCAGCATCTGGCCCGCTAGCGCAGCTTCTGCCACAGCTGCCGCACCGGCTAGCGCCAGCCCTGCCGTTTTGCCCGGCAACTCGCTATATCAGCTCGATATCAGCCTGACCGACGCCGCCAATCAGCGCTTCAGCTTGCGCGATATGGCGGGCACGCCGGTGCTGGTGACCATGTTCTATGGCGACTGCAACGCTGCCTGTCCCATCATCATCGAAACGCTCAAGCGCACGGTGGAAGCGCTGGGGCCGAACGCCGCCAGGCTGCGCGTGCTGATGGTCAGCCTCGATCCGTTCAACGACAGCCCCGCCGGTCTGGCCCAGCTGGTGAAGAACAAACAGCTCGATCCGCAGCGCTTCCGCCTGGCCGTAGCCAGGGATGAAAGCCAGACCCGGTTGCTGGCCGGTGCGCTCCAGATCAAGTTTCGCCAGCTCGGTGATGGCGTAATCAACCACACTACCCGCATCGCCCTGCTTGATGGCAGCGGTCTGACCAAGGCCGTCAGCACCCGCCTCGATACCACGCCGGATGCCGAGTTCGTCAAGCAAATCAACAGCTTACTCAAGACGGTAAAAAATTAATCTGGATCATGGAAAGCAGAAATAGCTTGCGCAACGGTTGACCACACAATATCTAGTGCTTAACCTACCTAAACCAACTACATCTAGGGTTTAAGGGGAAAGCATGGATAACGATCTGTGGCACACCAGTATCATCAAACGGGACGGCAGCACGCAGCCGTTCAGCCTCTCCCGCATCACCGCCGCGCTGCTGCAGGCAGGCCGCGCCAGCGGTGAATTCGATCAGCCGGTAGCGCAGCAGCTGGCCGGCTACGCGCTGACCCAGCTGCGCGCTCTGCCCGCGGACGTGCCGCTCAGCGTGGAACGCATACAGGATGCCGTGGAAAGTGCGCTGTACGATGCGGGCTACCGCGCTACGCTGCGCTGCTATGTGGTATACCGCGAACAGCACGCCCAGCTGCGCCAGGACCGCAGCTCCATCGTCGATGTCGAGTCATCGATCAACGAATACCTGACGCGCGCCGACTGGCGCGTCAACGCCAACGCCAATCAGGGCTATTCGCTGGGCGGACTGATACTCAATGTATCGGGCAAGGTGATTGCCAACTACTGGCTCAACCACGTCTACCCGCCTGCCGTGGGTCAGGCCCACCGCGACGCCGATGTGCACATCCATGATCTCGATATGCTGGCCGGCTATTGCGCCGGCTGGTCGCTGCGCACCCTGCTCAACGAAGGCCTGAACGGCGTGCCGGGCAAGATCGAATCCGGCCCGCCCAAGCATATGCACAGCGCCATCGGCCAGATCGTCAACTTCCTCGGTACGCTGCAGAATGAATGGGCCGGCGCGCAAGCCTTCAGTTCCTTCGATACCTATATGGCGCCCTATGTGCGCAATGACGGCCTCGATTACGCGCAGGTGCGCCAGTACATGCAGGAGCTGATCTTCAACCTCAACGTGCCCTCGCGCTGGGGCACCCAGACGCCGTTCACCAACCTGACCTTCGACTGGGTCTGCCCGGAAGATCTGCGCGAACAGATACCCCACATCGCCGGTCAGGAAATGCCGTTCAGCTATGGCGATCTGCAGGCCGAAATGGACATGATCAACCGCGCCTACATCGAAGTGATGATGGCGGGCGACGCCCATGGCCGCGCCTTCACCTTCCCGATTCCGACCTATAACATCACGCCCGACTTCGCGTGGGATAGCCCGAATGCGGAACTGCTGTTCGAGATGACGGCGCGCTACGGCCTGCCCTACTTCCAGAACTTCGTCAACTCCGAGCTCAAGCCGAACATGATACGTTCCATGTGCTGCCGCCTGCAGCTGGACTTGCGCGAGCTGCTCAAACGGGGCAATGGCCTGTTCGGCTCGGCCGAGCAGACCGGTTCGCTGGGCGTGGTGACGATTAACTGCGCCCGCCTCGGCTATCTGTACCGCGGCGACGAAGCTGGCCTGCTGGCCGCGCTGGACCGCCTGCTGGAGCTGGGCCGCGACAGCCTGGAAATCAAGCGCAAGGTGATCCAGCGCCACATGGACAACGGTCTGTTCCCTTACACCAAACGCTATCTGGGCACGCTGCGCAACCACTTCTCCACGCTGGGCGTTAACGGCATCAACGAAATGCTGCGCAACTTCGATCCCGTCCATCAGCAGGACATCACCAGCGACTGGGGCCGCGACTTTGCCCTGCGCCTGCTCGACCATGTACGTGCGCGCATGCTGGAATTCCAGGAGCAGACCGGCCATATGTACAACCTCGAAGCCACACCGGCGGAAGGCACCACCTACCGCTTTGCCAAGGAAGACCGCAAGCGTTTCCCCGACATCCTGCAAGCCGGTAGCGCCGAGCAGCCCTACTACACCAACTCCTCGCAACTGCCGGTGGGTTACACCGACGATCCGTTCGAGGCGCTGGAACAGCAGGACGCCCTGCAACGCAAGTACACGGGCGGCACGGTGCTGCACCTGTACATGACGGAAGCGCTATCGAGCGCGCAAGCCTGCCGCACACTGGTACAGCGTGCACTGGGCCGCTTCGGCCTGCCGTATATCACGGTAACGCCTACCTTCTCGATCTGTCCTACCCACGGCTACCTGAAAGGCAGCCATCAATTCTGTCCGAAATGCGATGCCGAGCTGATCGCCCGCAAACAGGCCAGACTGGCCAGCGCCGCCTGAACCATCACCCCGACCAACGAAAGGAACTACCATGCAGACCACCACCAGCCAGACCGGAATCGCCATCGTGCTCGATGACAGCGAACGCCAGCCCTGCGAAATCTGGACCCGCGTCATGGGCTACCACCGTCCGCTCTCCTCGTTCAATACAGGCAAACAAGGCGAGTTCAACGAACGTAAATACTTCGTCGAACCGTGCAACGCCAAACAGCACTAGCATGACAGCGGGCGCCCTCAAGGTCGGTGGCTACACGGCGTTCAGCGCCACCGACTATCCGGGCCAGCTCAGCGCCGTGGTGTTCGTGCAGGGCTGCCCGTGGCGCTGCGGCTACTGCCACAATCCCCATCTGCAGGAACGCACCAGTGCCAGTCCGCTGGCATGGGACAGCCTGCTGGCGGCGCTGCAGCGGCGCACCGGTCTGCTCGATGCCGTGGTGTTCAGCGGCGGCGAGGCCACCATCGACCCCGCGCTGGGCGAGGCCATGGCGCAGGTGCGTGCCATGGGATACAAGGTTGGCCTGCACACGGCCTGCATCTATCCGGCACGGCTGCGCAGCGTGCTGCCACTGGTGGACTGGGTGGGCTTTGACGTCAAGGCGCCGTTCAGCCGTTACGCCGGCATTACCGGCATCGCCAACAGCGGCGATCCGGCCCGCGCTTGCGTCGAGATGATCATGGCCAGCGGCGTGGCATACGAATGCCGCAGCACCGTACATCCGCTATTGCTACCGCCGGACAGTGTGCTGGAAATGGCACAGCAGCTAGCCGCCATGGGCGTGCAGAACTATGTGCTGCAACCGTTCCGCAGCACCGGCTGCGCCGACGATAGTCTGATTGCCAGCGCCAGCGGCGACTATCCGCCGGCAGCACTGGAACAGCAGCTAGCGCCGCTGTTTGCGCAGTTCAGCGTACGGCGCCACCATTAGGCCGGGGCAGGAATTTCAGCAGGCGCAGTACGGCCTGCTTGCCCACTTCCGTCAGCGGCACTTCCATCGCATCGAGCGTGTTTTTCACCAGCAGGCCCAGTTCCGTGTCGCCTTCCATGGTCAGGCGGCGTGCGAAGAACAGCGTGTCGGGATCCTGCTGGCGGCGCGCCAGCGCCACCATATCGGCCACGCAGGCGCCGATTTCCAGATCGGGCACGCCATCATGACGGCGCGCCGTAAAGCTGGCGCCGTTCCAGCTGAAATCGAATGCCACACCGGCGTCGCTGACGCGCACGCGCAGGTGGCGCCCCAGCAGGCTGTTGCGCACATCATCGGGCAATTGCGGTCGCAGCACCAGATTCAGCGCTGCCACGCACAGCAGCGAGCCGGGATAAGCGGGCAGGCACTGGCCCAGCGCAGTCAGAAATGCCGGCAGCTGTGGCGCCGTATCGTTAGCTTTCTGGTTGTAGTTCGGGGTCATCATGCTCGGGTTCATAGTGCTGCCTCCATACGCTGTTCCAGGCCGGGCTTGCCGTACCAGTAGCCATTACATCCGCCCGCCGGCATATACGCTGTCATGGCATCCGCCACTTCGGCGGCATCGGCTTCGCCTTTACGCACGCTGTCAAAGGCGGCGATGATCTGGTCCATATGCTGGGCCTGCGGGCTCAGACGCACAACTTCCACGCCCATCTGCGCCATCTGGGCCAGTTCGTTAATCAGGTTGTACACCAGCGCCGACTGGCTCTGGATACCGTTCAGGACGAGGAAAGGCTGCTGCTCGCGGGTCTGCATCAGCAAACCATCCGGATGCTCGATGCAGCTGAACTGGCAATCGTCCTTGGGCAGATTGCGGTTGCGCGCCGTGAAGCAGCGCGCCGAGAAGGCCAGCGGCATGCGGCCATAGGCAAACACCTCGGTCGCAATCGCCTGCGGGCGCTGCTCCAGCATGGCCTGCAGACCGGCACGTCCCATTTCCAGCGGCATGACCCAGCGGGTAGCGCCCAGTTCGGCCATCAGCGCCAGCGTGGGCGGGTTATAGATGTTCAGGTGCGGACCGGCCACGAACGGGCCTTTATCGGACAGCAGTTGTACCGCGCCCATATCGCTCGCTTCCACCATGAAGCGGCCATTGGCCGTGAGGCGGCGCAAGGCCGTGACATCGGCACTCGATTCGATCAGCGCCAGTGTGGAAAGTACCACCTGCTTGCCACGCGCTTCCAGCATGGCGGCAATCTCGAGCCAGTCGGCGGCGCGCACTTCGTGGCGGCGCGAGCAGACGCTCTCGCCCAGATACACGATGTCTACCGGCGTGGCCGCCATCGCCTCGTAAAACTCCATCACCTTGGCACGTGGCCAGTAGTACAGCAGCGGCCCCAGAGCAAGTTTCAGCATTCACATCTCCCTATCTTTATTTCCAGGCGCGGTGGTAGGCGCCCAGCGTGTGCTGCTGGCCTTCAGCCAGCTGGTTCAGTTCCGACATCCAGTCCGGCTTGACGGAATAGCGCGCCGGATTCTGCAAAGCCTGATCGATGGCCTCGCGCCACACCCGCGTGACTTGCGCCACATACGCTGGGCTGCGCTGCCGCCCCTCGATCTTGACCGCCTTGACACCCATGCCGATCAGCTGCGGCAGCAGTTCCAGCGTATTCAGGCTGGTCGGTTCTTCCACTGCATAGTAAGTCTCGTCGTTGACATCGAAGCGGCCCTTGCACAGCGTCGGATAGCTGGCATTTTCCTTAGGCGTGTAGCGGTCGATCAGCACCCCGTTCAGGCGCGACTCCAGTCCGCGCGGGCTTTGCTGCCAGCGCACCGCCTTGGCCGGCGAGCATACGCCATGGGTGTTGGGCGATTCGCCCGTCACGTAGGACGAGAGCGCACAGCGGCCTTCCACCATCACGCACAGGCTGCCGAAGCCGAACACCTCGATTTCCACTGCCGTGTTGTTGACCACATGCTCGACCTGCGCCAGCGATAGCACGCGCGGCAGCACGGCACGGGCCACGCCGAAATTCTTGTGGTAGAAGTTGATCGCTTCGGCATTGGTGGCCGAGCCCTGCACCGACAGATGCAGGCGCAGATCAGGATAGTTTTCCGCGGCGTAGCGCATCAGCCCCGGGTCGGCCAGTATCACCGCGTCCACGCCTGCGCTGGCGGCACGGTCGATGGCGCGGCGCCACAAGGCACTGGTTTCCGGCTGCGGGTAGGTGTTCAGGGCCAGCAGCACTTTGCGGCCATGCCGGTGAGCATAATCGATGCCCTGCGCGATGGCGGCGTCATCGAAGTTCAGGCCGGCGAAATTGCGGGCGTTGGTTGCATCACGAAAGCCGAGGTAGACACAATCGGCACCGAGATCGATGGCAGATTTAAGAGCAGGCAGGCTGCCCGCGGGGCACACCAGTTCGATCGGACGCGCGCTAGGGTCCGGAGAAATTTCGTTTAGACTCATAATGGAGCTCTTGCTTAGTGAAGTGCAAAGGTTTTTGCGACCACGCACTGTATCGCGTAGCCAAGCCGAAAATCCTTGACTTGAATCAAGGAAAGCCAGCTTCCTGCGATGGGACAATGCAATGGTCATTCCGACGGTCTAGTAAAGCAGGATTCAGCATGAGCAACCTTAGTACCATCAGCCACTACCTTGAACAGGATCACCAGCATTGCGATGATCTGTATATGCAGGCGGAAGAACATATCGCCGAAACCCGTCTGGCTCAAGGAGCCGCAGCCTTCCAGCGCTTCATGCTGGCATTCGAGCTGCATCTGGCGCGCGAAGAGCATCTGCTGTTTCCCGAACTGGAAAAACATCTGGGCAGCCAGGGTGGCCCTACTGTCGTCATGCGCAACGAACATGAACAGATGCGCGCCATACTGCGCCAGATGCTGGGCGCCATCGAGCGCAGCGATATCGACAGCTTCTTCGACTATGCCGATCACCTGCGCATGCTGATGGCCCAGCACAATCTCAAGGAAGAAAACGTGCTCTACCCCATGGCTGACCGCATGCTCGGTGCTGCCAGCAGCGCCATGCTGGAACAGCTTAGCCAGACCAGCGCCGCTATTGCACAAGGAGTGGCAGCATGAGTCGCGAAATCCCCGCCGAAGTACAGATCGATGTGAGCGGTCTGGAGCCGCCCGAACCCATGGTGCGCGTGCTCGAAGCACTCGACCTGCTGGAGTCCGGCGGCCGTCTGCGCGTGCTGATCGACCGCCAGCCCGTGCCGCTGTATCAGGTACTGCAGAGGAACGGCTACTCGCATCTGACCAGTGCGCGCGACGACGGCCTGTATGAAGTCTTGATCTGGATCACTGGCGACGCCAGCCCCGTATGAGCGGCGCCAGCGTCCCGCGCCGCGTCCTGTCCTTCGATAGCAACCCGCCCTATACGCTACCGCTGCGCTTCTTTTTCAGCGCGCCGCTGTTTGTCCTGCTGGCCTGCGCTCTGCTGTTGTGGCAGGGCGATGCGGCGCTGGCCAGCCGCTGGTCGCCCTACACGCTGGCCCTGACCCACCTGCTGGTATTGGGCTGCATCAGCATGACCATGCTGGGCGCGCTGATGCAGATGCTGCCCGTGGTGGCCGGCATCAGCCTGCCCCATGTGCTGCGCATAGGCCCGCTGGTGCACGCCGGCCTGTGTGGCGGCACGCTGCTGCTGGCGGCTGCGTTCTGCTGGCAGCAGCCCTGGCTTTACATCGCCGCCGGCCTGTCCCTGCTGGCCACGCTGCTACTGTTCATCGGCGCCTGTACCGTCGGCCTGTGGCAGCAACCCGATAGCGGCGCCGCCGAAGTAGTGGCAGCCATCCGCCAGTCGCTGGCGGCGCTGCTGATCACCCTGGCACTGGGTGCCCTGCTGGCAGCATCGCTGGTCTGGCCCGGCAGCATAGGCCTGCCGCTGCCGCTACTGACCGACCTGCATGCCATGTGGGGGCTGCTGGGCTGGGTAGGATTGCTGGTGATGGGCATAGCATGGCAGGTGGTGCCAATGTTCATGGTGACCGAGCCCTATCCGCCACGGGCCCGCAGCCGGGTCAGCACCACCCTGTTCCTGTTGCTGTGCGCCGTTTCGATGAGCAGCACGCTGCAGGGGGCGGGTAAGGACGTCCACCTGCTGGCGCTGGGCCTGCTGGTGCTCGGCTATGGCGGCTTTGCGTCACTGACGCTCTACCTGCTGGCACGGCGCAAGCGGCCCAGTGCCGACACCACCACGCTGTACTGGCGCACGGCCATGGGCGCTCTGCTGCTGGCCGGCATACTGGCCGTGCTGCGCCAGCTGGCCAGCCACGATAAACTGTCCGTACTGCCCGTTGCGCCAACCGAACTCGCCATCGGCGCACTGCTGCTGACCGGCGTAGCTCTGTGCACGATTAACGGCATGCTGTACAAGATCGTACCCTTCCTGACGTGGTACCACCTGCAGGAGACGCGCCAACAGGGCGCCAGCGTACCCAATGTGAACCAGATCATTGCGCCGCAGCAGGGCCGCCGCCAGTATTACCTGCACTGCAGCGCAGTAGTACTGCTGGTTGCGGCCTGCTATGCGCCAGCACTCAGCCGCCCGGCGGCCGGCTTGATGGCACTGGCCAGCCTGGCCCTGTGCCGCAACCTGCTCACCGCAGTGACTCTGTATCGGCGAGTGCGCCGTACGGCCCTGATCGGCCAAGCTACAGAGGTCATATAGTCCTTATGGCCAATAGCGCCGCGCCGCACTAAGCGCCAGAATAAACCCCAGCGTCCGCTTTTCGGCGGCGCACACCAGAGAGCACATCATGACTTGCCTTGCAGAGCACTGCTACCACGGCCCTATGCTGAGCATTACCACCAATCGCGATGGTAACCGTGTACACCGCCTGATCGATGACACCCTGTTCCCCACCCGGCCGAAAAAAGTAACGGTCAGACGCGATCCTATGGTGGAAGCGCTGTTCGGCGCTGCACCGGGCGCCAGCGCCAACGACGAGACAGTTGCGCCGGCCAGCCGGAGCCGGGGCCGCCGAACTGCCGCTAGGTAGCTATCACCGTGCGGTTACGGCCAGCGTCCTTGGCCGCATACAGCGCCACGTCGGTGCGTACATACAGTGCATCGAACTGTTCGCCCGCCGCCCGCATGGCCAGCCCGATGCTGACAGTGGGATGCATGCTGATTTCGCCGCTGGTCACCTCGGCCGCAGCAATCGCCAGCCGTATGCGCTCGGCCAGACGCCACGCGCCATCCTTGTCGGTATCGGGCATCAGCACGGCAAACTCCTCGCCGCCCATGCGGCCCAGCATATCCGTGCTGCGGATGGTCAGTTGCGCTGCACGTACGGCCGCGCGCAGCACTTCGTCGCCGAACGGGTGGCCATAGCGGTCATTGACCTGCTTGAAGCCATCCAGATCCATGATCAGCATCGCCAGTGGCTGGCTGGTGCGTTCCATCAGCGCCAGATACTCGCGCGCCCGTTCGATGAAGTGGTGGCGGTTGGCGCAGCCGGTCAGCGAATCGGTGGTGGCCAGCTGGAACAGCCGCTCGTTAGCGCTGCGTAATTCCTGCGCCGTATGTTCGAGCACCAGCGTGCGCTCTTCCACCTGCTGCTCCAGCGCGCGCTGGCGCTGGCGCAGGAAAGCCGTGCGGGCCTGCACCACGCTCACCACCAGTGCCAGCGCGAGCACCACCAGCAGCGCCCGCAGCCATAGTGTCTGATACCACGCCGGGGTCACCACGATGGGCAGGTTGAGCGTGTGACGCGACCAGTTGCCATTGCGGTCGGCCGCCTGCACCAGCAGGCTGTAATGGCCCGGTGCCAGATTGGTGTAGGTGGCGAAACGGCGCAGCGCATCGGTGGGTATCCAGTCCACATCGAAGCCATCAAGCCGGTAGCGGTAGGCTATGCGCTCCGGTGCGGTGAAATCGAGGGCAGCAAATTCCACCGTCAGACTGTCGGCAGGGTTGGCCACTTCCAGCGCCGTGCGCTGGCCCGTCTGGTTATAGCGCGCCGACGCTACCGGCTTGCCGCCCAGCTGTATGGCCGTTACCACCAGCGGCGGCTGGTAATCGCGGCTTTGCGCCTCGTTGGGCCGCAACACGGTCAGCCCGCCTTCGCCGCCATATAGCAACTCGCCCTGTGCAGTGCGGCTGGCCGAGCCTACCCAGTAACCGTTAATGGCAACCCCGTCCGCCTGATGGAATATCCGCATGGCCAGACTATCGGGGTCGAGTGCGACGAGGCCATCGGCAGTGGTGGCCCAGATCTTGCCGCTGCCATCGAGCAGCAGCGCATCCACATTCATGCTCGGCAGGCCCTGCTCGCGCCCGATCCGCTCGAAACGCAGCAGGTCGGACCGTTCGACGCGCAGCACATGAATGCCGCCTCCCAGCGTGCCCACCCACAAACGCCCCTTGCGATCACGCATGATGGACGACACCAGCCCGGCCGCCAGTGCATACGGCTGATTCTTGTCCGGCAGGCTGCGCGTCACTACGCCGTTGCGTAAATCAAGCCGGTTCAACCCGTTGCGGCTGCCTATCCACAGCGCCTTGCCGGCATCGGCATACAGTGCCGTGATGCGGCCGTCGCTAAGCTGGCTGGCATCGATATGGCGTACTGCGCCGTCCGCCTGTGGCAGCAGCCACATGCCGTCATCGCGCCCGCCTACCCACAGTTCATCCCCCAGTCTGAGCAGGCGGTAGGTGCTAGCGGCCGCGGGGCGGCCTTCGATATGGATGCGACGCACCTGCGTACCGGCGGCATTCACCCGGTACAGCCCCCGCCCTGTCGCCACGAATACATCGCCGTTTGCCGCCTCGGCAAAATCGAACACATGGTCAACCGGCAAGGCCGTATCACTATGTTCGGCATCGGCCACGATGTGCTGGATCTGGTTGCGCTCGGGGTCGATGATGTCCACTCCCTGCCCCTGCAAGCCTAGCCAGACCCTGCCATCGCTATGGGTGTAGACGCTAAACAGGTCGGCACCGCGGATGCCGTCCGTTCGGCGCGAGTCGCCAAACACTGTACTGACCAGCTTCTGCTGGCCGTCATGGCGGCTCACTCCGCGCTGGCTGCCCAGCCAGATCGCACCGCTCCGGTCAGTGAAGATGGCAAAAATGATGTCGCCCGCCAGACTGCTGGCCAGCGCGGGATCGTGGCGGATACGTTTGTAGCTATCGTCGCGCAGGTCCACCGCCAGCACGCCCTGGCCGTAAGTGCCTATCCACACTTCTTCCGGCCCGGCCGCGCCGATGGCATAGATCCAGCTATGTTCAAGTACATGACGGCTTTCCCCATTACCGAGAAACTGTTGCGCAACCGCCTCATTTTTACCTAGCCGGAACACGCCGTTGTGGCGCGTGCCTATCCAGACTTGACCCAATGCATCTTCGAACAAGCTGTGCACGGCAATCTGCTCGCCCGGCGGGCCTTGCATGGCAACGCGCCGGAACGGCTGGTCCGCTGCATCACGGCGGTACAGCCCCGCACGCGTGCCGACCAGCAGCGCACCGTTGCGCAGGCACAGCAGCGAGAACACGGGCGCTGCCGGCAGCTCCTTGCGCCCTTGCGGTGTAATTGCTCCGGTCGCCAGATCCAGCCGGTCCAGCCCGGCGCCGGTGCCTATCCAGACACCGCGGCTGCCATCCTGGGCCAGCGCATTCACGGCCATATGGCTCAGGCCTGTATCGCCGACACGGAAATTGACGAATTCGTCCCGGTTGCCGTCATAGCGCGCCAGTCCGCCTGCACTGGTACCTATCCACAGCTGCCCCGTGCCATCGCGCTGCAACGCGGTTACCCAGTTATCGGGCAGCGATTGGGGTTTGGCCGGATCTGGCTGGTAAGTGCGGAAACGATAACCGTCCCAACGGCTCAAACCGTTCTGGGTACCGACCCAGAGGAAACCTTCGGCATCTTCGACGATGGCAGTAGCAATGGAATTCGGTAAGCCCTGCGCCTGCGTGTAGTTCTGAAATACGGCGTCGCGCAGGCCCGCCCAGCGTTCCGCAGCCTGTACAGGTGTCGCGAAGCCGAACACAGCAAGCAGCCAGAGCAAGCCCAGCAGTATTACCGGGCCCAGCCGCAGATGGGCCAGAAGGCGGCCCTGGGGTAGGCATTCACGATTCAATGGTATGCATCCAAAATACGGAAAACAGCCCGGCCGACTATAGCCAGCACGAGCCTGGTTCGAGTCTATCCGAAGCCTGCGGGCTTAGGCCGCCGAAACAGCCTCTGCACACAAAAAAAAACGCCCCTGCTAGGGGGCGTTGCGACTAAGTCCCTGATTTAAAAACTGTATTTACATCAAATTTGAAAAATCAATGCTGTTGGATTACAACTACTTATCCGCTGGCAAGCTTACTGGTACACGCCTACGCCCAGATAGTATTCGCCGGCCCGCTCTACATAGGTGCTCTTCTGCTCGAGCTTCTTGCTGATCGAGTTAGGCCACTGGTATTTAACCCAGCCATGGCCTGCCGGGCTGTTGGCAATCTTGATAAATTCCTTGATCGGGTAGACGTCGCCGGCCATCAGTTCCAGAATATTCTTGTTGACCATACGAGGGTTCTGCCCATGCGCCAGCGCCACACCTTTTTCGTCAAGCATGATGACGTACAGATCACCGCTGACGAATTCGCCGTTCGGATCATTGAAAGCCGCCACAGCCTTGTCCTTGCCGTTCTTGGCGAGATAGGCGGCAGCGCGCTTGACCATGGCCACCGCTTCGTCCGCCGTACCACGCGCGGCCTGAGCCTGTGCCGCAGCGGGTAGCGCAGAACTCATGCCCAGAATGAACAACAGGCTGAACAGCGTTTTTGCCAACATCTTCATGGTGTTCTCCTCTCAAATAATGGTTGCCGAAGGCGGTACAGTCATCATAGCACTGCAACTTAAAATCAACAAAAAGTACCGAAATTGATTTTTATGGTGACTTTAAAAGCGAAATAATTTATTCTGATATTTCCGAATGCAAACACTATTTGCATTTAAAACAATTCTTTGTGCCACACTGAATCCGGAGAATGACCAACATGAGCAAGGGCATCATCCTGTGTGTCGATGACGATTCGACCGTCCTGAACGCTTTACGCACGCTGATCGGCAAAATTTTCGGCAATGACCATCTGGTTGAAATTGCCGAGTCGGCCTCCGAAGCACTGGAAATCGTCGAGGACCATCACCGCCAGGGGCTGCAACTGAGCGTAGTTATTTCCGACTACATCATGCCGTGGATGCGTGGCGACGAACTGCTGATCAAGCTGCATGAAATGTATCCGGCAGCGATCAAGATACTGCTGACTGGCCAGAGCGATCTGGAAGGCGTGAAGAAAGCCATCAATGACGCCAATCTCTACCGCTTCATCGAAAAGCCTTTCAATAATGCCGACCTGATACTGACCATACGCTCGGCCCTGCGCGCCTTCCACCACGAAGCCCAGCTGAACGCCGAAATCGCCGCCCTCAAACTGCAGCTCGAACAGAAAGATGGCGAGCTGGCCCAGCTACGCGGTCCGGCGGCAGCATGAGTACCGGCCACGGCCAGGGACGCGACACTGTCAGCGCCCAGCTGATGGCCCAGCGCGAAGCCGATCTGGCCATCATCAACAGCGTGCAGACTGCGCTGACGGCGCGACTGGAGCTGGCCGATATCTGCAACATCGTCGGCGATAAAATCCAGCAGATCTTTCAGGCCCAGGTGGTCAGCATCGCCCTGCTCGACGGCGGCCAGCAGTTTCAGGTGCCCTATGTGATCGAGCGCGACGTGCGTATAGCGCCCCACCGCATCGACATCTTCGGTTTCCGCAAACATGTGCTGGAGTCGCGGCAGGCATTGCTGTTCAACGAGAATCTGGCGCAGCAAAGCATCGTCTACGGCAACCCTGTGCTGCGTGGCGAAACGGCCAAGAGTGCCGCCTTCATTCCCATGATCAGCGGCGACGAGGTTACCGGTGTGGTGACCCTGCAGCATCTCGATCTGGAGTTCGCCTTCAGCGAGGCCGATGTGGCCCTGCTCAAGACCATTACCAACATCCTCAGCACAGCGCTGGAAAACGCCCGCCTGTTCGGCGAAACCCAGAAGCTGCTGCAGCTGACGGCAGCACGCGCCAGCGATCTGGAAGTGATAGGCCGCATAGGTCGCGAATTCACGGCCTGTCTCGATATGCAGGCCGTGTTCCACTCGCTGGCCCTGAATGTGCACCAGCTGCTCAAGACCAATACCTTCTTCGTGCTGCTCATGAACAGCAATACGCAGAAGCTCGACATGGTGTTCGGCATGGAGAATGGCCAGCCACTGGCGCCGTTTTCGCTGGCGCTGGACGATCCGCTCGCCATGTCCTCGCGCTGCGCCCGCACCCGGCTGGAGGTGGTGCGCCACATGCGTCCCGGCGAACCGCGCTATCTGGCCGGAAACTGTCCCAATCTGAGCAATCTGTATTCGCCCTTGATTGTGGGCGAACGCCTGCTGGGCGTGATGTCGGTGCAGACCATGGAATCGAATGCTTACGGCGAACGCGAGCAGTCTATCTTCCGCACCCTGTGCTCCTATCTCACCATCGCGCTCGATAACGCCGCCGCCCTGCAGGCCCAGCACGAGGCTGAAGCCCAGCGTGCGGCCACGCTGGAACAGGCCAACGCCACACTGGAGCAACTGGGGGCGATCGGCCGCGAGATCACCGGCAATCTGGAGCAGTCGGCAGTGCTGTCGTCGCTGGACCGCCATGTGCGCGCCCTGCTCGACACCCACAGCTACCGCATCTACCGGCTGCGTCAGGACGGCGCCAAACTGAGTCTGGTGCTAGGGATCGATAACGACCAGCGGCTCGACAGCAACGGCGAACTGCTCGACATCGAGCCGGCAGCAGCCCTGTGCATCGCCGAGCAGCAGGAAGTGCTCGATGCCCAGGCCGGCAGCAGCGCCATCTACGCGCCGCTGATGGCGGGCGAGCGGGTGCTGGGCGTGATGTCCATTCATACCCCGCGCGCCCACGCCTACGGCGAACGCGATGTGGCGATTTTCCGCACCCTGTGCGCTTATGGCGCCATTGCGCTGGCCAATTCCGATACGCTGGCGGCACTGCGGCGGGCGCAGGCCATGATCATCCAGCAGGAGAAAATGGCATCGCTGGGCCAGCTGGTGGCCAATGTGGCGCACGAAATCAATACCCCCATCGGCGCCATCAAGGCCAGCGGCCACAATATCGCCGAAGCGCTGGAGCAGACGCTGAGCAATCTGCCGCGCCTGTTCCAGCTGCTAGCCCTGCCCGAGCAACAGCTGTTCATCGATATGCTGCAGCACACGCGCCGCACGGGCGAACTGCTCAACACCCGCGAGGAACGGGCGCTGATACGCGACGTCACCGCCACGCTGGAACAGGCTGGCGTGGACGATGCACGGCGCAAAGCGGCGCTGCTGGTCGAACTGCGAGCCCATGCCAGTGCGGAGCGCTATGTGCCGCTGCTGCAGCACGCCCATGCCGGCTTTATTCTAGACACGGCTGCCAGCATGGCCTCCATCGTCAGCAGCGCGAGCAATATCAACACGGCAGTTGAACGGGTGGCCAAGATCGTCTTCGCCCTCAAATCGTATTCGCGGGTGGACAGCTCGGGCGAGCTGCGCGAAGTCGATCTGCGCCAGAGCCTCGATACGGTGCTGACCATCTACCAGAACCAGACCAAGCAGGGTATCGAGGTGATACGCGACTACCAGCCGATAGCCGCGCTACGCTGCCTGCCGGATGAACTGAATCAGGTCTGGACCAATCTGATCTACAACGCCATACAGGCCATGCAGAATCAGGGCACCCTCACCATCAGTCTAAGGCGCGAAGGCGACGAAGCCGTGGTGGCGATCCGCGATACCGGCTGCGGCATACCGCCCGAAATCCGCGACCGCATCTTTGACGCCTTCTTTACCACCAAGCCGGCAGGCGAAGGCAGCGGCCTGGGACTGGACATCGTGCGCAAGATCGTCGACAAGCACCACGGCCGCATCACGGTGGAAAGCGAAGCCGGCGTAGGCACCGAATTCTCGGTGCACCTGCCACTACTCTAAGCGTGCTGCCCTAGTGCTGGTCCACTTCGGCCAGCATGCGTTGCAGATTGGCCGAACGCGCCTGCGTGTTCGGGTGCTGTTCGCCCAGCTTCTCCATCTTCTGCACGTTTTCCACAAACATCCCCAGCTGGTTGGCTGCCACCAGATCCGGCGTGGCGGGCGGCAGACTGGCCTGATAGCTCTGGATTACCTGATGCAGCTTCTTGCGGTCGTGCAGTGCCGCGTCGAGCAGGCGCACGGCACAGGCGTCGGCCTGCATTTCCTGATCCTTGGAGAAGACTACGAAACGCGTCATCAGCTCGTTCGAATAGGCCATGACATTGCCCGGTGTGCTGTTCACGCCGTCGATCAGCTTGCGCAGACCGTCGAAACTGTCGATGGTATCGGTCAGGCGGGCCTGTATGGCGCGGGTCTCGTGACGCTGCAGCACATGCGCTAGCTCATGTGCCAGTGCAAAATAGGCCTTGTCTTCGTTCTTCGGGACAGCCACCAGATCGCGGTCGATGATCAGAAAACCACCAGGCAGGGCCTGCGCGTTGCCGCTGGCTTTACGCACATCGATCTGGAATTTGTAGGGCATCTCGTCCTTGACGTTGGCCAGCAGCGACTGCATAAGCTGGTTGGCCCGGCTGACCGCAGGCTTGTTGACCTTGCGCTCGCCGTCGAGAAAATCGGCCGCCATATCGTGATGCATGCGTTCGCCCAGCATGCGCTCGGCTTCCATCGGCAGCCAGTTGAGATTCTTGCCGGCCAGCCGCAAGGTGGTGCGCAGGTCCATGTTCTGGCCACCAAAACCGTAGCGCGCGCTGGCATTGTTGATAGCCAGCTTGGCCCCGAGCTTACCGAGCGACAGCAGGCTATCGGTGGTGCCGAAAGGCTCGATCAGGGATTTGCAGCTAGGATCGAATTCGCGCGCCGAGAGCGAAAATACTTCGTCGATATCCTTTACCTTGGTGGGTGTGTTGCCGCTGCCCGTCAGCCGGTTAAAGAACGATGGCTCGTCCGCGTCCTTGCTGCCGCCCTTCTCTCCCTTGCTTCCCTTGTCGGCTACGGCATCGGCGGCGGGCTTATCGCTGCTGGCAAAGAACGACTTCACCTTATCGAACAGGCCAGGCGACTCGGCCGCTGGGGTTTCGGCAGGTGCCGCTGCTTCTGGCGCTGGCGCTGCACTGGCTTCGGCTGCGCTAGCGGCGGCACTGGACTGTGCCGCAGCACTGGCACTGGCACTGGCACTGGCGCTGGCACTGGCGCTGGCACTGGCCTTGCTCTTCTTGTTAGGCGCGGCAGCAGCTGGCGCCGTCGCCAGTGAGCAAGCAAGAGCGGCCACTATGGCCAGCAAAGCCGGTCCCTTGGTCCGCCCACCGATCTGTGATAACCGTTTCATCGACGCTCCCTTTACAACGCCAGCATGGCGCGCAACTGCGCATACACGCGGTCACGTTCCACGAACAGATTGGCATCGTCGTAGATCGCCGCCTGATACAGCAGGCGCGCCACCGGCTCCAGCCCCGCCCGTTCCAGCTGTGCGAGCTGCTGTTCCACTTCCTGCCGTTCGGCCGCTTCGGCAAGCGTGTATTCGCCATGGTAGCTTGCGATGCGCGTCACCAGCGTCCATTGATAGCTGTCGCCGCCATTGACGGGCACATCGAACTCCTGCCCAGCAGCGGTCGGCAGCACCAGTGCTTGGCCGGAACGCGTCAGCTGGAAGGAACGGATACCTTCACCGGCCACTGCCCGCAAATCGACATGCACGCCGCCGCTGCCCGCCAGTACGGTGCCATATGGCAGACCGTCCGGTATGGCAGGCTCCAGCCGGCGCCCACCGGTCTTTTTGGTTGACAGCAAACCAGCCCAGACCGCGCCTAGCGATTTGGCACTCAGGCCCGGCACCACTTTGCAGGGTTCTGTGGCGCGCAGCCGCTTGGCCGCATCCGCAAGCTTGACCGATTTATCGCTCTGCTCCAGCGGCGGCACGCTGCAATCCGTTGCAGCATGCGCTGCCAGCGCGGCAGATAGTGACAGGGACAATAGCACCAAGGACTTGCGCATGAAATTTCACCTTTCCAGTTTAATGACTCGACATGACGATCAGCGCCGCCACCAGCACTAGCCAGTAGGCGCCATGGCGCAGACAGAAGGACAGCACGCCGGCCAGCTCGCGCCAGCCGCTCGCGGCACGGGATAAGCCCAGCAGGCGGGCCAGCTGCCAGCCTTGCGGACGACGGAAGCTGCGCCAGTGCAGAGCGCGCACCAGCCCTACCGCCAGCAGCAGAAGCAGGCCAGCGATCACGCCACTGAAGGCTGCCAGCAGCAGCCCCACATCGGGCGCCACATAGCGCTGCAAGGCGAGGCCGCCCAGCACGCCCGCCAGCAGCCAGGCCAGCAGATGGCTGCGCGGATAGCCGCTATGGGCGACAACATGGTGGGCCTGCGGTACCGGCCACAGGACCGGCAGTATGCGGTCAAGCAGTGTCGCAAGCGGAGTCAGAACCAGTAGCTGCGTGCCCATCGACCAGTGGTGCAAGCGTGGCACCAGCAACACCAGCGCTATGCAGGTGAGCGAAGCCGCCATGACCTGCGGCGCCATCAGCGCGCGCTGTGGCGGTTCCGCTTCACCCAGTTCCAGACTGGCCGCTATCGGCCCGCGCACAAAACCGTCGATCAGCATGCTCATGCCGATCAGCAGCGGTGCGATCAGCACGCCGCGCATAAAGAGCGCCACCGATAGCTGGAAAAACAGCCACAGCATGGCGGCGAAATAGGCGACGAAACCGAGCACCAGCAGGGTCGAATTTTCGCGCTGATAGCCCTCCCCGTGCAGACTCAGTTTCAGATAACGCGACCAGAAATAGCCTATACCCAGCGAGAACACGAACGCGGTCAGCAAGTCCGTCAGCAAACCTACGGCATGCGGCAGCTCGCGCACAGGGTGGGCCTGTGTCCATGCAATAGCGGCGTGGATAGTCACACCGGGCAAGGGCCCCATCGGCGTCAGGAAGCGATCATCCTTGCTGCCGCCGTAGTCGCCGCCGAAAAACACATCGCGTCCGCGCCAGTTGGCAATCTGCCGAACGGCGGGATCGTCGAGCGCCAGCGCCACCACCTGTTTGCTGAAACCGGCAAAGTTGATCGCTTCGGCACTGCTATCGTCCGCGTCCGTTTCGGCACCGCGGCGCAACCAGCGTTCGCGTCCTTCTGCCGTGCCCAGCTGCCGGCACAGCGCCACGCTGTGACGCTCGTGCATGGCGTCGGCCATGGCCTGACTTTCCGGCACGAAGTCGATCACGGCGCCCAGCGACACGTTCAGCGCGCCATCGCCAAACACCACACCGGCACGGCAGCGCTGCTCCAGCCATGCAGCTTTCTGTCCCAGCAGCGCATCCGAGCCCACACGGAACGGCATCAGCAGCACCAGCTGGTCCGCATGCCGGTCGAGCAGCTGATCGAGCTGCTGCTGACAGCCGGCCTGGCTTTCCTGCATGGCCGGTGAAAGGTCGAAGTCCACCAGTAGCTGGCGCGGCTGGTGTGCCAGTAACTGTGCAAGATCCTCGGCCAGCTTGCAGCGGTCCAGCGGCGCGCGTTCCAGATAGCGCTGCTGCCACTGGTTCTCGCTCAGGTACAGGACGATGGGACCATTGCCGTCCAGTGCCACCTGCGGTGCACTGAGCAAAGCCTGATTGGATACCACCAGCAGCGATAGCTTGGTCAGTATGGCCAGCGCGCCGACTTTGAGCGCCAGTACCGCCAGCGCGGCCGAAAACAGACTGGCACGCAGATCGGCATTGAAATGGTGGGCGCAGGTATCGGCCAGATGGCGGAACGAGTGCCAGAGGGCGGCGGGAAAGCGGGAAGTGGCTTGCTTGGAAATAGTCATTAGTGGTGGTAGCACCCGCAAAGGCCGATGGCTGGATGCGCCACGGCTCCAGCCGGGAGCAATGATTCGTGATTACTTTTAGTTGTTTTTTATTATCACGTGAAATGGCAGGAAAGACAATTTCAGGCCCGCTGATGTGGCAAAAACGCCGCTGCGGGCTGTGACATTGTGCGCATTTCATACCGATAGGAAATGCTATTCTTGATCCGGACTATGCGAACCAGTGGCCAGCCTATGTAATCCGCAACGGCGGGCCAGAGCTGCAACACTTCCACACGACGGAGGCACAGGGATGAGACTCTCGCTACAGGCGCGTATCAACGCAATGACTGCTGTGACAGTAGTACTGGCTGTAGCACTGGGCCTGCTTGGCCTGCGCGGCATGGGCAGCGCCAATCAGGGACTGGAAACCGTCTATGAAGACCGCACGGTAGCACTGGAACAGGTGTCGCGTATCGACAGTCTGCTGCTCACCAGCCGGCTGGCACTGGCGGCCAGCTTCGAGCATCCGCAAGCAGCACGCATCGGCAAGGAGATCGAGACGGTCAATGCCAACGCCAAGGCCATCGATGCCACCTGGGGTGAATACGTCGCCACCTACCTGACACCGGACGAAAAAATCCTGGCCGACCGATTTGCCGCGAACTACCGCAGCCTGCACAACGAGGTACTGCAGGAGATGGTGCAAGCCCTGCTAGCTGGCCAGATGGATCAGGCTATGCGCAAGCGCGATGAGCTGGAACGGCGCGTGCCCGCCCTCACTGCCGATCTGGCTGCACTGCGCAAACTGCAGGTGGATGTGGCCAAGATCGAATTCGACAAGGCCGTACAGAACTACCAGGAGATGCGCAACCTGATGCTGGCCACTATCATCGTCGGTGTGATCGCCATGGCCGCCGGCGGCTGGATCATGGGGCGCAATCTGTACCGCGCACTGGGCGGCGAACCCGAATATGCGGCCAGCATCGTGCGTGCCATTGCTGCTGGCGACCTGAGTATTCCGGTCACCACTGCCGAGCGTGACGAAAACAGCCTGCTGTTCTGCATGCGCCAGATGAAAGAACATCTGGCCCGTTCGGTCGGCGAAATCCGCCGTTCCACCGACACCATCGCCCTGGCATCCGGGGAAATCGCCAGCGGCAATCTGGATCTGTCGTCGCGTACCGAGCGTCAGGCCAGTTCGCTGGAGGAAACCGCTTCGTCGATGGAGGAACTCACTTCCACCGTCAACCACAACGGCACCCATGCGCGCCATGCCAACCAGCTGGCGCAGGCCGCCGCCGAAGTCGCCCAGCGTGGCGGCGGCGTGGTGGCGCAGGTGGTCGATACCATGGGCGCGATCGACGCCTCGTCACGCAAGATCGCCGACATTATCGGCGTAATCGACAGCATCGCCTTCCAGACCAATATTCTGGCGCTCAATGCCGCAGTAGAAGCCGCGCGTGCAGGCGAACAGGGACGAGGCTTTGCCGTGGTCGCCACCGAAGTGCGCGAACTGGCCCAGCGTTCGGCTGCAGCCGCACGCGAGATCAAGGATCTGATCAGCAATTCGGTGCAACAGGTCGGAGTCGGCAGCGCGCTGGTAAGCGAGGCTGGCAGCACCATGCGCGAAATCGTCGACAGCGTGCAGCGCGTCACCGACATCATGCGAGACATCACGGCCGCCGGTGCCGAACAGGAGATGGGGATAGGCCAGATCAATCAGGCCATCGGCGAAATGGATGGCGTCACGCAGCAGAACGCGGCACTAGTGGAACAGGCGGCAGCAGCAGCGCAGGCCCTGCGCGAACAGTCGGTGCTGCTGGCGCGTACCGTTAGCGTATTCAAGATCGACCAGCACGCCGGTCCGGCTGCCATGCCGGCGGCGAATCTGCCCTCCCCCGGCGTGCAGACGCCTGCACTTGCGCGCCCGCACGCTACGCGCCAGCGCCTGCTGGCCTGAACTGGCAAGCCGGCAGGTCAGCGTGCCAGCATGCGCAGCGCGGCGGCAGCCAGCGCAGGCATCAGATCGATGGCATTGCTGGCGTGCGGCACCGTGTTGCAGCTGACAATCCCGGCCACACCGGCCTGCTCCAGCACGCTGCAGGCATCGCCTGCAAATAGAGCATGCACGGCGATGCAGACCGGCGGCGTAGCGCCCGCCTGTTGCAGCTGGGCTGCTGCAGCAACCATGGTGCGTGCCGTCGAAACGATATCGTCCACCAGCACCGGGCTGCGCCCGGCCAATATCTGCGCAGGCGGCAGCGATACTGCCACCTCGTGATCGCCGCTACGCACCTTGCTCAGCACGGTGTAGGGACATCCTGCCAGCTGCGCCACATGGGCGGCCCACTGCTCGCTCTCGCTATCGGGACCCACCACCACCGGCTGCGCCACGTTCTGTCGTATCCACTGGGCGATGGCCGGTGCCGCCGGCACCACCTCGCTCGCCACGCTATACACTTCGTCCAGACTGAGGATGCGGTGCAGATGCGGATCGACCGTTACCAGCGCATCGCAGCAGGACGACAGCAGGCGGGCAAAATGGCGCGCCGTAATGCCCTGCCCCGGCTGGAATACCGCATCCTGCCGCATATACGGCAGATACGGCAGCACCAGCACTATCCGGCGCGCACCCAGTTCCCGCGCTACGCAGGCCGACAGATACAGCGCCAGCAGCTTGGCGTCGGGATGGTCCAGCGCAGCCACCAGCACCACATCGCGCCCGCGTGGCTCGGGCAGTATCTGCGGGCAGTTTTCTCCGTCAGGGAAACGGTGCAGCTTTAGCTCGCCCAGTTCGCAGGCCAGACCGGGAACCAGTGCCGCAGCCAGCGCTTCGGCGCCCGGCAAAGCCAGTAATAACGGGGTCATAGATGTTCCTCGATGGTGTAGAGATCTTCCTGCGCCTGTGCGTAGCTCAGTGCATAGGCCAGTTCGCCCGGCGATTCGGCATGCAGCGTGTACAGCGGCTGCCCGACTTCCACCACGCTGCCTAGCGCCACATGCAGCAGCAGCCCGGCGGCACTGGCTTTAGGTGCACCGGCCAGCTTGGCCAGCCGTGCCAGCCGGCGATTATCGACCGCCACCACTTTGCCTGCGTGCTGTGCCGTGATCACATGGGTGTGGGCCGCGCGCGCTGGTTCGCGCATGCCGCCCTGCGCCGCGCAGATGGCCTGCAGCTTGCGCCATGCCGCGCCACTGGCCAGCACTTCGCCGGCCAGCGCCACACCCTGCCCCGGCAAAGCTTTGCCGCCCAGCTCCAGCAAGCGTCCAGCCAGCGTCACCGCGCGCTGGCGCAGATCGTCCGGTGCGCCGGCTTCGTTACGCAGCACGGCCAGCACATCCCACGCCTCCAGTGCGGGGCCGATGCCGCGCCCTACCGGCTGCGAGCCATCGCTCTGCACCACATCGATGGCCAGCCCCAGCGCCGTGCCCACTTCGATCAGTCGCCCCGCCAGCGCTGCCGCGGCAGCGGGCGAACGCACTTTGGCCGTGCGCCCCACCGGTATGTCGATCACCACATGGGTGGAACCGGCGGCGATTTTTTTCGACAGCACGGATGCCACCAGCAGGCCGTCGCTATCGAGGCCGAGCGGACGTTCGACGCGGATCAGCATGTCGTCCGCCGGACTGAGGGAAACCGCCCCGCCCCAGACGATGCAGCCGCCTTCCTGATCAACCACGCGGCGCATGGCCGGCAGGTCCAGTCCCACTGGCGCCAACGTCTCCATGGTATCGGCCGAACCGGCCGGCGAAGTGATCGCGCGCGACGAAGTCTTGGGGATGGTCAGCCCGCAGGCGGCAACGATGGGCACGACGATCAGCGTGGTGCGGTTGCCGGGCAGGCCGCCCACGCAGTGCTTGTCCACCACGATGTCGCGCTCCCAGTACAGGCGCTGGCCCACGCCCACCATGGAACGCGTCAGGGCGATAGTTTCCGCTACATCCATGCGGTTGCCGGAGCAGGCGGTGATCAGCGCCGCCATTTCGATATCCGAATAGTGGCCGCCGGCGATATCGCGCACGATGGCTTCCACCGCCTCGCTATTGAAGGGGCGCCCATAGATCTTGCCGCGCACGGCGGAGAAGGATTGCAGCGGCGGCGCGTGCTTCACCCTGACGGGCGTACCGTCCTCGCCGCCCAGTGCATGCCAGGCTGCTTCGGATAGCCCCAGCTGGTGCTTGCCGATCAGCGATTCGTGCACCACATTCAGCGTGGCGATAATATGGCGGCTGCCGCAGCACACCTGTATGCGCGATTGCGCTTCGAAGCCTTCGGAACGGCAGATCGGCGAATCGCTGCGCAGATAGGCCACCAGTTCCTGATAGGTGTCGATGCCTAGCCGGCGCAGCACCAGCGCATCGGGATTCATGTTCATGCCAGCTCCACCTGTTCTTTATAGTCGGGCACGCGGCAAGGCCAGTGCAGGGTTTCTTCGATGCGCCGGCGCAGGCCGTCGGCCGCATCCGGCTCGCCGTGGGTGATGAACACCTGTTTCGGCGCCTGCTTGAAATGGCCCAGCCAGCTGAGGATTTCGTTGGCATCGGCATGGGCCGATAGATTGTCGATCTGGCGCACCTGCGCCCGCAGCGGCACATATTCGCCGTGGATCTTGATCGCGTCGATACCGTCCAGCATGGCGCGGCCGCGCGTGCCGCCCGCCTGGAAACCGGCGAACAGAATGGTATTGCGGCTATCGGGGGCAAAGGCCTTGAGATGATGCAGCACACGCCCGCCTGTCGCCATGCCGCTGGCAGCGATGATCACCATCGGCATCTGCTTCTGGTTGAGCGCGATCGACTCTTCCACGCTGTTGACGATTTTGGCGGCATGGCACATGGCCTGACATTCCTCGCGGCTCAGGCGATGCAGTTTGCGGTGCTTCTGGTAGAGCGCCGTGGTATCCATCGCCATCGGACTGTTCAGATACACCGGCAGCAGGGCCGGAATTTCGCCGCGCTGCTTGAGGCGGTAGATTTCGTACATCAGCGACTGGGCGCGGCCAACGGCAAACGAAGGAATCACGGTGACGCCGCCCCGTGCCGCCGTTTCGCGTATGGTCTGGCCCAGCAGCACGGCAGGATCGGCCGGGTCGTGGCAGCGATTGCCATAGGTCGATTCCAGTACCAGATAATCGGTCCGTTCGATCAGTGATGGTTCCACCATGATGGCATCGTGCAGACGGCCCAGATCGCCGGAGAAAGTCAGCGTGCGGGTGCCATCGTTCAGGGTGACGATGGCGGCGCCCAGTATATGGCCGCCCAGCGCCAGCTGTGCCGTCAGGCCGGGGGCCACCTGCTGCGGCAGGCCGAACGGAATGGGATGGAAGTAGTCGAGCGCACGCAGCGCATCTTCTTCCGTATATAGGGCCAGCGCCGGCGCGTGACGCGAATAACTGTGGCGATTAGCGTGACTGGCTTCTTCTTCGAGCAAACGGCCACTGTCGGGCAGCAGTATCTTGCACAGGTCGAAGGTAGCTTCGCTACAGTAGATCTTGCCGCGGAAGCCTTCACGCACCAGCAGCGGCAAATAGCCACTATGGTCGAGGTGGGCATGGGTCAGCACGACCGCATCGATGGAATCCGGTGCAACGGGGAATTCCTCCCAGTTGCGCAGACGAAGTTGTTTATAGCCCTGAAACAGACCGCAGTCGATCAGGATAGTCGCGCTGCCCGTGCTGAGCAGATATTTGGAACCGGTCACGGTTCCCGTGGCACCAAGGAATTTCAGTTTCATCGTCTGGCCTTGTGACGTTGTGGCCGGCGCAGTCGGTCGCTGCGTCTAGGTCTAACAGCAACATTGCCTCTAGTAAAGCCCGATTTCCTTGACCTAGATCAAATTTTCACGGTTGCGGCCTGACAGAGCAATAAATCGCACAGGCAGGCCACGCAGCAGCCCGACCAGCCGCTGCTCGACCAGCTCGTAATACACATAGGCCGCGATCAGACAGATGGCGGTGGAGCACCAGACAAAGTCCCAGCTATGCGAACTCCAGCCCTGCCGCTCCACATAGCGCACCAGCAATTGCTGGGTGCAGGTATGGGTCAGGTAGAGCGAATACGAAATCCCGCCCAGCCACAAGACCACGCGCGGTACCTGCAACGTTACCGTCTTGCTGATCAGCGCCAGCGTCAGCACCAGCGCACCCGCATACAGGCCCCAGCCCAGCGGGCCATGGAAAGTCCAGAACCGTACCAGACTGAGCCAGCTGCCTGCCGTCACCACCAGCAGCAGCAAATGCCAGCACAGCCGCTCGGAAGCGATCTTCCACGGCGCGCAGTACAGCCATGCCGCCCACACGCCGAACAGGAATTCCAGCACCAGCGGATTGCCGGCCACATTCAGCATCGCGGGCCGCAACCCGGCATCATGCTGGGGATTCATATTCCAGCCCTGCCACACCGCGGGATTGAGCAGCACGCCGCCTACGATCAGCAGGTGCAGCACCACCCAGCGCCAGCGCTGGGCGCACATGGACAGCGCAAATACCAGATAGAAATACACTTCGAACACCAGCGTCCATGCCACAGGCAGAAACATTTCGAAGTACGGCGGGATATGGCTATTAGCCGGCATCAGCAGCAGTGTACGGAACAGGCCGTTGCTGGCACCCACGCGCAGCGCCGCCAGTCCGCCGTTCATGGTAAATGCCCACAGCAGCACCATCACGGCCAGCGGCGGCCATACGCGCAGCAGACGCCGGCGCAGAAATCCGCCCACCTCACGGCGGCCCTGCCCCATGGTGGTGTAAGCCATGATGAAGCCGCTGATCACGAAGAACAGATCGACGCCCCCGGCGCCCACCGTCAGCCAGTGTTCGGCCACCGGCCATTCCGGCGTATCCAGCAAGAAATAGCGGGCGTGGGTCAATACCACGCCCAGACAGGCAATGGCCCGCAGGGCCTGCACCCAATCGAGGCGGTGCTGACCCTGCCGGACGGGTGCAAATGGCTGCATAAAAATTAAATATGATTTTTTAGTAATTTATTATAACTCATGCACGCACCGCAATCGATTGCATAAAAACGACAAATTCAACTCTTTGCTTGCATTCAGTTACTAGCTTGCGTCGCATGGAAAAACCGCCGTGATTACAGCCGACCAGAGAGAGCTTTGTACAAATACAGGAAATTTTACAATTCCGCCCCTATAAATCGCGGAAAGATTTAATCAAATTTATTGATTTAGGCATTTTTACCGAGTAAAATTTACACACAGCAATAGTTCACTTAATCCGGAGCACTTCCATGACATTTGCAAAAAAACTCTATCTACTGCTCGCCACGGCCACCTTAGGCATGATCGCCCTTGGCACCATCAGTTTCATCCAGATCAGTACCGTCTTCGAGGCGGCCAACTATGCCAACATCAACTCCCTGCCCAGTGTTGAGCAGATAGACAATGTCAACCAGGCGCTGTTCCGTATGCGAATTTCAGCGTGGAAACATCTGGCCGCCAGCGACGCTGACGAAAAGGCTCAGGATGGCAAGGATATTGCCGCCGCCGAACGCGCTCTGGCTGAAGCCATTGCCCGCTACGAAAAGGAAGATATTTCCGACGCCAAAGACCAGCAGTTGCTGGATCAGGTGAAACAGTCCATCCGCCAGTACTACCCCGCGCGCGACCAGGTGCTGCAACTGTCTAATCAGGGTAATGTGGCGGAAGCGCGCAATCAGCAGCTTGCCATGCAAGCCCTGATCAGCCGCGCCGAGAATGCCATCACGGCTCACCGTGCCTATAACGTCGAACTGGCAGCGGCGGGCTCGCAGCGCGCCGAGGCCGCCCACAAAAGCGCCATCTGGATGTCGCTGCTACTCACGCTGACGCTCACTGCCGCCATTTGCACTGGCGGCGCCATGCTGGTCAAACGTCTGATCACGGCTTTACGTGAAGCTGTCGTGCTGGCCGACACGGTCGCAGCCGGCGACCTGACCTATCAGGATAGCACGACCGCCAATGATGAAATTGGCCAGCTCCAGCGCGCTCTGCACACCATGAGCGACAAGCTCAACGACATCATCGGGGAAGTTCAGAATGGTGCCACGGCTATCCAGACCGCTTCCGGCGAAATCGCCAGCGGCAATATGGACCTGTCAGGCCGCACCGAGCAGCAGGCCGGTACGCTGGAAGAAACCGCCGCTTCGCTGGAAGAGCTTACCGGTACGGTCCAGAACAATAGCGAACACACGACCCATGCACGGCAGCTGGCGGCTGAGGCAGCCCAGACCGCCCGTGATGGCGGTGCCGTGGTTGCGCAGGTGGTCACCACCATGGCTGCCATCAATGCCTCCTCCACCCGTATCGTCGATATTATTTCCGTCATCGACGGTCTGGCCTTCCAGACCAATATACTGGCACTCAATGCAGCCGTGGAAGCTGCCCGCGCCGGCGAGCAAGGCCGCGGCTTCGCTGTCGTGGCTAGCGAAGTACGGACTCTGGCCCAGCGCTCGGCGGCGGCGGCCAAAGAAATCAAAACCCTGATCGATGATTCGGTCGCCCAGGTCAATCAGGGCGGCGCGCTGGTCGATCAGGCTGGCAGTGCCATGGAACATATCGTCAGCGGTATCGATCAGGTGGCGCAGGTCATCGCCGAAATCGCTGATGCCGGCATGCAGCAGAGTGCCGGCCTGCATCAGGTTAATCAGGCAATGAGTGAAATGGATACCATGACGCAGCAGAACGCCGCGCTGGTCGAGCAGTCTGCCGCCGCTGCCGCCGCCATGAACGAACAGGCCAATGCCCTCAGCGAGCTGATCAGCCACTTCACCCTGCGCCCGCAGCTGGTGCTGATGGCGCCAGCCCGACAGCGGGCACTGGGCGGCCCGCGCCGCCCTGCGCTGGGCTACTCGACGCAATAAGCCCGAGCGCAGTGCCCCGCTACAGGCGCCCCGGCCGCTAGGCCAGAGGCGCCATCCCTACCCCCGACGAACAGTGCAACTCCACCCCGGGCAGCGCCTGCCACTGGCGCAGCTCCTGCCGCACCAGCTCCTGCAGGCCCACCGCATCGTCGCTATGGACGGCACTGACTCCGCACCAGCCGTCGCGGCCTTGGTGCTTGACATGGTACAGCGCGGCATCCGCCATCTCTACCAGCACGGGCCAGCCTACGGCCTGCGGCTGTGCAACACAAAGCGGGAAGCAGGCATAGCCGATAGAACAGGTTTTCGCCAGCGCCGTACCATCGGGCAGCACGAAAGGCTGGCTGGCCACTGCGAAGCGGGCCCGTTCGGCCAGTCCCGGTGCCCGGCTGCGGTGGGTGGCACGGGCTACAATCAGGAATTCTTCTCCGCCCCAGCGGATCAGGTAATCGCTGTCGCGGAATATCGATAACAGGCGTGCGCGCATCTGCTGCAGCACAGCGTCGCCGGCAGCATGGCCGTACTGGTCGTTGACGGGTTTGAAGTGGTCGATGTCGATCAGGAAAAAGATCAGATCGCTATCGTCACCCACTTGCAGGCCGCGCCGCTCCTGCTCGGCATAACGGCGCAGCGACTGCGCAATATCGCTATCGATATGTTCGGTCAGGAAGCGACGGTTATGCAAACCCGTCAGCGGATCAGTAACGCTGGCCTGCTCCAGCGCCACCGTCTTGGCTTCCAGCGCTGCCGACACCTGCTGCAGCTGTGCGGTACGCTCGCTGACGCTCACTTCCAGCATCTGCTTGCGCCGCCGCAGGTGGCCGGTACGCCATTGCAGCAACGCCATCAGCACGGTCAGCGCCAGCAGCGCCCCTGCGCTACGGGCCCACCAGGTTTCCCACCAGCGCGGCAGTACTTGCAGCGCCAGCGTGACTGTGCGCGGGCTCCATTGCCCTACCCGGTTGCTGCCTTGTATCTGCAGAGTATAGCGGCCCGGCGCCAACTGGTCATAGCTGGCCACCCGCAGCGTGGCATCTGTTTCGCGCCAGGCCTCGTCGTGGCCCTGCAACTGATAGCGGTAGCGCAAGCCTTCGGGATAACTGTAATCGAGCGCGGCAAATTCCACCCGCAAACTACGCTGTTGCGGGCCTACCTGTAGCCCGCCCTCAAGCGGCGCTGCCACGTCCGCCTCACCTGCACGGAGCCGCGTCAGCACCACCGGCGGCTGATAGGCCCAGGGCACATAGCGCGCAGGATCGATCAGTAACAGACCGGCACTACCGCCAAACAGCATGCGGCCATCGCTCAGGGCACTGTAGGACCGGAACCAGCCGGTGCCGAAATCCACGCCGTCGGCCGGACTGAATTCGTAAAACTTGCCGCTGGCCGGCGCATAGATGCCGCGATGCGACCAGATGCGGCCCTGCCGGTCGCTCAGCAGATTGGCGCCTATGCTGCGCTGGCTACCGGCACGCACCGGTATCACCAGCGTATAGCGGGCACGCTGGCCGTCGATCTGGTCGATACGGTATAAACCGTTATCGGTCTCGCACCAGAGCATGCCGTCAGCGGACAGCAAGCCTTTCACCGACCATGCGGCGGCCTGCGCATCGGGATAGGATTGCAGCTTGTGCAGGCCCGCTTGGCCGGCTGCGCGCCAGTACAGCCCATCCACACTCCCCACCCATATGCGCCCCGCTGCGTCCAGATCGAGCACATCCACATAGCCGCGCAGCGGCCCGCCCTGCGCCAGCGTTTGCGGCGTCAGGGTATTGGCGCCAGCCGCCAGCCGCAGCACGCCGTCCTGCGTTGCAATCAGCAGCGCGCCGTCCGGCTCGAACAGCAGACGGCGCACTTTGCCGCCCCCCGTGTCATAGCTGCGCAGCAGGCGGCGCTGCGCATCGAACTGGTACAGCGCGTAATCGGCGCCCAGCCAGATCTGGCCGGAACGGCTTTGCACCATGGCCGTGACGGGGCTGGCGCCAGCCTGCGCCGGGCGCGGCAGCGCCAGATGGCCGTTCAGCCGCAGAGCGCTATCGAGTATCGCCACGCCGCCCTCGGAACGGCCCAGCCAGACTTCGCCATTTTCCAGCTGCAGCACACTGCGCACGCTGATGTCGGCCTGCGGGTCGCTGCCGTCGGGCACCAGCACGCTAATTCCGGGCAGCGGCGGCACGTAGCGCTGCACGCCGCCGCCATATTCGCCGACAAACAGCACACCGGAGGCGTCGCGCACCAGACCGCGCACATCGGCGCCGGGCAGCGAGTTGGGCTGGTCGCGCCGGTGTGTCAGGCGCTGGCGCAGCTGGCCAGTCAGGGCATCGCGCACATCGATGCCATTGCCGCGCCCTACCCACAGAGTCTGCGCATCGGCGGCAAGCATGGCATTCACCGGCCCGGCGCGGTCGTCCTGCTCGCGCGCGACGCTGCGCAGCCGGGGCAGTTGCGGGTCCACCGTCAGCAGGCGGCCGTTCTGGGTGCCGACCCAGATCAGGCCTGCGCTATCCTGATACAGCATGGTGACGGCGTCGCGCGCCAGATCCTGCAGCTGTTCCGGTTCTGCGGCCAGCGCTTCGAAACGCGGGCTATTGCGCGCCTTGCGCACCAGCCCCTGACGCCCGCCAGCCCACACATCGCCCTGCCGGTCCACCAGCAGCGCAAACATCCAGTCGCTGGGCAAACCTGCTGCGGCACCGCGAAAATGGCGGAACTGGCGGCTACCGGCAGGCAGATAATCGACACCGCCGCCCGAAGTGGCGATCCACAACCCGCCCTGCGGCTCGCGTGCCAGTGCCCGAACTACGCCCTGCGTGAGCGAGGCTGCGTCACCCGGATCGTGCTGGTAAAACACCGAGCGGCCACTATCGGTGTCCACGCCGGCCAGGCCGACAGTAACCAGTCCGGCCCACAGTCGGCCCGCTCCGGCCGGTACGATGGCCGTAACAAAACCCATTTTTTCTACGCTGGCCGCATCGGTTTTAAGGCTGAAGCGCTGGAAGCGGTAGCCGTCGAAACGGGCCAGCCCAGTAGGGCCACCGGCCCAGATATAGCCACGTTCGTCCTGCGCCAGGGCGGTCACCACACCGTCCGGTATAGCATCGCCCAGCTGGGTAGGAATAAAGCGCAGCCCCGGCTGGGCTGGCGTACTGTCGGCCCATGCAGGCATAAGCAGTACCAGTAGCAGCACCAGCACCGGCGGCAGGTATAGCCTGGGCAGCCGCGCAGACTGCCCAGCAGGCACCGGCTGGCCGGAGCACCACCAGTCCATAAGAGGCAGCACCTAGCCGCGCTCAGGGTGGCAGATAGACACAGCCATCATTTGGCGGGCTCTGCTTGCACAGGCGCACTCTGCTGCTTGCGCGCCGCTTGCTCTTCCTTCTGCTGTTTGTCCTTCTGTTTCGCCATATGCCGGCCCGCCACGCAACCGACCACGGCGCCAGCCACAGCATGCTTGCCAGCCACATGCCCCACCACGCCCCCCACCACGGCGCCTTTCAGGCAACCCTTGGCCTGAACTACGGGTGTCACGCCGGTCAGCAGCACCAGACCGGCGGCAAGAATTTTTCGCATCGCCATCACTCCTCTTCCGTGCAGATTGCATAGCCTACATATTACACGGCACAACGCAGCGCGGGCGCGAATTGCTAGGCAACGCAGCGACAGCGTGCTGCCCTTGCGACAGGCGGGTGAAGCGCGCACCATGTAAATTTGAAATCTTTCAAAAAATCAACTAGACTTCATCAATTTTATTAATTACTGACTTGCATTGTGTGAAATTAAACCAATTTCAACATTTACCAAAGAACCATCAATCGGCAGCAACCCATTGCCGGGAAAAGGACTGAAGCATGCAGGCAGAACCAACATCCGTGCGGACCGAAGCGCGTGTCCGCAGCCGCAAGCTGGTCAAAAGCATCAGTGTCGATGACCGCCTGTTGGCGCTCGGTGCCGTCATCATGCAGGTGGTGCAACTGGTCGACCTCGACCAGGAGGGGGCCATCGATCTGGCCCATTACGTGATGTCGGATACGGCGCTGTGCCAGAAGATCCTGCGTCTGGCCAACTCGCAAGCCTATCGCAAGGCCAGCGGCACCCCCATCACCACCATCCGCCGCGCCATCGGCGTGGTTGGCTTCAATGGCGTCAAGAATGCCGCCATGAGCGTGCTGCTGCTGGAGACGCTGGCCAATACTCCGCACGCCCATAGCGTGCGCTTCGAACTGGAAGTATCGCTGTATGCCAGCCTGATTGCACGCGAACTGGACCGCAACGGCGGCTTTCAGGCTGGCGAGGAAGCCGCCATCGGCGCCCTGTTCCGCAATCTTGGCACACTGGTGGTGGCATCGCATGAACACCGGCTGTATGAAAACATCGCCGAACTGGCGGCGTCCGGTAAAGTGACGCAGACACAGGCGGAAACCATCGTGCTCGGCTGCAGCTACGAAAGCATGTCGATTGCTATTCTAAAAGAGTGGCATATGCCGGACGCCATCATCAATACGGTCGAAGCGCTGCCCGCCGAGCCGTGCAAGAGCACCGCCAACCGCGCCCTCTGGCTGCGCCAGACTGTGTCCTTCAGCGTCGAACTGGGCCGTCTGATCGCGCGCCAGCAACCGGCCGACGGTGCCCAGATGGCACGCCTGCTGCAATTCTACGGCGCGGCCTTGCAGCTGGATCTGGGCAGCCTGCGGCGCCTGATCGGCAAGGTCCGTCAGGACGTCGGCAACATGCTGGCCGGGCTCGATATGCGCCCCTATCTGCCGCCGGCTGGCGCCATGGCCGGCCTGTCCGGCCTGCTGGAAGAAGCGGCGATGGCGCCGGCCACGCCGGGCACCGGCTACTACTCTAGCGGCAAGCCCTATCATGCACGCGACCTGCTGCTCAGCGGGGTGCAGCAGATTACCCGCAGCGCGGCGTCGGGCCAGAATAAGCCGGGCCTGATCATTCCCGCCATCTTGCAGACCCTGTGTGACAGCATGGGCTTCCGCTTTGCCACGCTGTGCCTGAAAGATCCCGCCAACGCCAGCTTCCGCGCGCGCGTGGCAGTAGGCGAACAGCAGCTGCCGCGTAGCGCCGGTTTTGTGTTTCCGCTTGAAAGTGGTGGCGACCTGTTCCATCTGGCGATGGAAAACAATGCCGACCTGATGATCGCCGATGCCGCCAACAGCAAGATCGTGCCACTGCTGCCCGAATGGCACCGTGCTCTGCTGCCAGACGCGGCCAGCTTTATCGTACTGCCGCTGCAGATCAAGGGCAATTGCATAGGCCTGCTGTATGCCGACCGCGCCCGCGCTGCTCCCGAAGGCGTGCCGCCCGATGAAACTTCGCTGATCCGCGCCCTCAAGACGCTGGCGCTGGGAGCGCTGGCCGGCCAATAGTCCTGCACTGGCCAGACCCGGGCCGGCATAGCCTAGCGAGTAAAGTTTCTCCCGCGCGGCGGCTAGCGCTCAGTCAGCAGGTAGAGCGTCGTTTGCGGCCCCGCAGGGCCATCGGCGGATGCTGGCTGCGTCACTTTAGGGCTCAGATGCGCCAGCAATACATCGCGGGCGACACGCAAACGGTTAAAGTTATCGCCGCCCTTGTCCGCCTGCGCGCCTTGCAGCTTATCGGGATGGATCGCCAGAGCAAGCTCACGGAACCGGTGGTTGACTTGCTCCACCGTCAGCTGACCTTCCAGCCCCAGCAGCTTCATTGCGGACGCCAGCATTTCCGCTGTGCTCGGCTGACCGTCATCGCTGACCTGATCGAAAAATCGCGCGCTGTCGTAATCGACATTGCTCCAGTCGGTCCGCTCGGTGTAGATGTCGCGCAGGTCCGCGCCCGCCACCCGGGTGTTGGCGTCAAAATAACAGCTGATGAAGGTAACGCCACGGCAATCTGCGCCTTCCAGATTAGCGCCCCGGAAATCGACATTCTTCAGCACCGTGCCGGCAAAGCTGGCACCCGTGAGCGTGGCATTTCTAAAATTGACATTATCCAGCGTCGCGCCCTCGAAGTTCGCCCCGCTCAGCTTTGCCTCCATAAAAGAAGCGTTCTGCAGCTCTGCCGCCTTGAACTGGGCCTTACCTAGCCTGACGCGTTCGAAACCGGCCCGGTGCAATACGGCACTATCAAAATTGACGTCTTCCAGCTCAGCCACCCTGCGCAAATCTACGCCCGCCAGATTCGGCGCCTTGACCGCATCGATTCCCTTGCGATCAAGCACGAAGTCGTCGAGACAATTGTGCAGCACAGTTTTGCCGTTAACCACCGGGAATAGAATGCCGAGCTTGACCAACTCCTCAAACTTCAGTCTGGGCGCGATGTTGCGTAGCGAGTCGGCCATCAGGGCCACCGGTATGTTCAGCTTGGGCACACTATCGAGCGCACTGCCGCTCTTGCTGCGCATATGCGCAATCATCGAACTTAACTGGGCATCGCTAGGCTTGTGCGACAGCCGTGCCCCGGCATTCCAGCCGATATCATGCAACTGCCGGTGCAGTGCATCGGTCGGCGAAATGGTACGGGCGAGCAGCTCGCGCATGAACAGGAAGATGGCTTTGCAAGGATGGCGTCGGACACCGGAAGATGAGACTGCCGAATATGTCCTCGACAAGAAGGTCACTGACTCGGGCAGCCCTGTCCCCTTACTCGATGGGGAAACTGAGTAATGCGCAGTCTGCTGACAGGAGGAATTAACATGCATAGGGGGAAAATCATATCTAGTCGGGTTGGGCGCACGTGACGCCGGCATGTTCCATCTGTAACTTTCTCACATTGAAAGTTCATGACAGCCGCATACCGGCGCCAGCAAGAGCTAGTAAACGAATGTGCCCGGGTATTCCGCATCTTCCAGTTCATCGCGGGCGCTAGCTGTCAGCTTGGCGTACATTTCGTCCCGTTGTTTGGCATTGCTTGCGTTGTAGATGGCCTGGAATTTTTCTACCGCAATTCCCTTGGCCGCCTTACGCCACTTTACTTGATCGGGAGATTTATACCCTTCATCAGTGGCGCTGAAAGTATTGAGACGGCCGCATGCGCGCTCGCGTCGGGCGGCAGCACCGCTCAAGGCAACGCTGATCCGGCCCCAAAGTCCCGTCATAAGTTTATAGGCAGGAAAAGGCGAACGCGCCGCCTTCGGAAGCGCCGACTGGGCCTGGCGCTGGACCAGCCCGACAATATAGCCTTTGCGATTGATGTAGTCGATGTTACCTACCTCGCCGCGCATATAGGATCGGATGGATGTGTGTATCTTCAAAAGAAACTCCTCTTTAATGATGTGGGTAGGAGAGCACGCAAGCGACAGCTCTCCCTACAGATGAGTAACTTCTAGCGATGAAACATTGCTGAGGACACCATAGCGTTGGCAACACGCCCCTGACCAATTGCATGAATAAAAAAACCCGCCAGGCATGGATAACCTGACGGGTTGATCGGCGTCGCCGGATTCGACGACGCCCTGAGAACTGCCAGCACGCCGGCAGTTCGCTATTTACTTGCTGATGGCGACGGTGTCGGCCACGCTGCGGAACTCTTCGATCTGGTCGAAGTTCATGTAGCGGTAGATCTGCGAAGCGTTCTTGTCGATCACGCCGATCTGCGACATGTACTCTTCCTTGGTCGGGATGCGGCCCAGCGCCGAGCACACCGCTGCCAGTTCGGCCGAACCCAGATACACATTGGTTTCCAGACCCAGACGGTTAGGGAAGTTACGGGTCGAGGTCGACATCACGGTGGCGCCCTTGCGGATCTGTGCCTGGTTACCCATGCACAGCGAGCAGCCCGGCATTTCCATACGGGCGCCGGTGCGGCCCAGCGTGCCGTAGTGGCCTTCGGCCGTCAGCACTTGCGCATCCATCTTGGTTGGCGGCGCGATCCACAGACGGACCGGAATATCCGACTTACCTTCCAGCACTTTCGAAGCAGCACGGAAGTGACCGATGTTGGTCATGCAGGAACCCACGAACACGTCGTCGATCTTGGCGCCGGCTACGTCGGCCAGGGTTTTGACGTCGTCCGGATCGTTCGGGCAGGCCACGATAGGCTCGTGGATGTCGGCCAGATCGATCTCGATTACGGCAGCGTATTCAGCGTCGGCATCCGGCGCCAGCAGTTCCGGATTGGCCAGCCATGCTTCCATGGCCTGGATACGGCGTTCCAGCGTACGCTTGTCCTGATAGCCGGTGGCGATCATCCACTTCATCAGGGTGATGTTCGAGGTCATGTACTCGATGATAGGCGCTTTATCCAGATGCACGGTGCAACCGGCAGCCGAACGTTCAGCCGACGCGTCGGACAGTTCGAATGCCTGTTCCACTTTCAGTTCTGGCAGACCTTCGATTTCCAGGATACGGCCGGAGAAGATGTTCTTCTTGCCTTTCTTGTCCACGGTCAGCAGACCCTGACGGATGGCGTACAGCGGAATCGCATTGACCAGATCGCGCAGGGTGACGCCCGGCTGCATCTTGCCTTTGAAGCGTACCAGTACCGATTCAGGCATATCCAGCGGCATCACGCCGGTGGCGGCCGCAAACGCGACCAGACCGGAACCGGCCGGGAACGAAATACCGATAGGGAAACGGGTGTGCGAATCGCCGCCGGTGCCGACGGTGTCCGGCAGCAGCAGACGGTTCAGCCACGAGTGGATCACGCCGTCGCCCGGACGCAGGGCTACGCCGCCACGGTTTTCGATGAAGGTCGGCAGTTCGCGGTGCATCTTCACGTCCACCACTTTCGGATAAGCGGCGGTGTGGCAGAACGACTGCATCACCATGTCGGCCGAGAAGCCCAGGCAAGCCAGATCTTTCAGCTCGTCGCGAGTCATCGGGCCGGTGGTATCTTGCGAGCCCACGGTGGTCATTTTCGGTTCGCAGTAGGTGCCCGGACGGATACCTTTGCCAGCTGGCAGACCGCAGGCACGGCCAACCATTTTCTGTGCCAGCGAGAAGCCGCGGCCGCTGTCAGCCGGATCTTGTGGCAGACGGAACAGGGTCGATACTGGCAGGCCCAGCGCTTCGCGGGCTTTGGCGGTCAGGCCACGGCCGATGATCAGGGGAATACGGCCGCCGGCGCGTACTTCGTCGAACAGCACGTCCGATTTGACTTTGAATTCAGCGATGACAGCGCCGTTTTTCAGGGCTTTGCCTTCGAATGGACGCAGTTCGATCACGTCGCCCATGTCCATTTGCGATACGTCCAGCTCGATCGGCAGTGCGCCGGCATCTTCCATGGTGTTGTAGAAGATAGGAGCGATCTTGGTGCCGAGGCAGACGCCGCCGAAACGCTTGTTCGGGATGAAGGGAATGTCTTCGCCGGTGAACCACAGCACCGAGTTGGTCGCCGATTTACGCGACGAACCGGTACCAACCACATCACCCACGTAGGCCACCAGATTGCCTTTGGCTTTCAGCGCTTCGATCTGCTTGATCGGGCCGACTTTACCCGGCTCTTCCGGGTTGATGCCCGGACGCGGGTTTTTCAGCATCGCCAGAGCGTGCATAGGGATGTCCGGACGGGTGGTCGCGTCAGGGGCTGGCGACAGATCGTCGGTGTTGGTTTCGCCCGACACTTTGAATACGGTCAGGGTCATGCTTTGTGGCACTTCCGGACGCGAAGTGAACCACTCGGCGTCAGCCCACGACTGGATCACGGCCTTGGCACGGGCGCTGCCCTTGTCGGCCAGTTCTTTCACGTCATGGAAGTAATCGAACATCAGCAGGGTCTTTTTCAGGCCTTCGGCGGCCACGTCGCCCACTACGGCGTCGTCCAGCAGGTCGATCATAGGCTTGATGTTGAAGCCGCCCAGCATGGTGCCCAGCAAGCGGGTAGCCAGCTCGCGCGACACCAGCGGCGAGGTTTCCGTGCCTTTGGCGACCGCCGACAGGAAAGCGCATTTGACTTTGGCCGCATCATCCACACCGGCCGGAACGCGGTTGGTGATCAGGTCGACCAGGAATTGTTCTTCGCCAGCAGGCGGATTCTTCAGGAGTTCGACCAGGTCCGTGGTCTGGGCCGCCGACAGCGGCAGCGGTGGAATACCAAGGGAGGCACGTTCAGCGACGTGGGTGCGGTAGGCAGCTAACATGGAGAACTCTCATTCAGGTTGATTGCAGGGAAGCGGAGCGACTCCGCCGACTCTGATGACTATTGTACCTCAACAAGTCTTATATAAGACATATAATAGGAGACAGCACGCATATTTTGCCACAAAACAGCTCGCACTCGAGCTAAAACCATGTTTCAGACACGGCTCCAGCAGGCTGATCCTTGTGCGTCCCCGACAGTATTTTGCACCTGTCCAGTGAATCGGGAAAGCCCCACCAGGCAATTTACCGGCCGTTCCGGCGCCGCACTTCACCTTCCTGCTGTAGTAATTCAACATCATCGGTAAATAATGCCGCAATAAAAGATTGACGAAAACACAAATTAAACCGATGCTTAGTTAATGATTAAATAATTTCCCAAATTTACAGGAAACTACCTCAATCCATGAAAAAAACGCAGCATCTATTTGCTCTTGGCACTTTACTCGCCAGCCTGAGCTTGAGCGGCCACGCTCAGACACAAGTAATCGCCCAGTCAAAAGCCAGCATCACGGGATTCAGTTATGAATTGATCGACCTCGACCCGAATGATGGCATCACGCCGGCTCTGACGTCACTCGAGCATTCGAACTTCATGATCGCCTTCTACTACACTGGCAACAATAACTTGCCCGACCTGCGCAAGAGCTGGCGCAATACGGCGATCATGACGCTAGAGGGCCCGGCCGGCAAATCCACGTCCAGCTATATTGACAACAGTATGAGTGCCTCACTGGAGTTCTACACAACGGGGGCCAGGATGATGCATATAAACTCGTCCGATTGGAGCTTCACCATGACACCTCATACTGCCGTACGCCTCACGGCACTAGGCAGCATCCGTAGCGAAGTCCAGAACAATGTCAGCACATCTGCGGACGCCCAGCTATATGCCGCTTACTACACCAGCGACAATGACACCGACGAAGAATATTTGCACGACGACCTGTTCACCTACTATGAACCACAAACGCAGCGCGCCATGAGTGTCGTGATGAGTTCCGGTGATAGCGTGCTACGGGGACGTTTCGGCATGATGACAGACGCGATGGGACAGTCAAACAATCCGCTGCCGGTGCCCGAACCCGCCAGCTACCTGATGCTGCTTGCCGGCTTAGCTGGTCTGGCAGCTAGCCAATGGCGCCGCGGCCGCCGCGCCTGATTCATTTAATCGCCGGGCGGCGGAATGCCGCCGCTAATGACTGCACTCCGCTGTATACCGGCCATCCCGCCAGACGGAAAAAATGGACAGAATGTTTGCCGGCGCGCACGGCTAATATTGAGCGCCTGCAAATTTGGAGGTCGCCGCACTGCCTCCTGAAGCGGCGTGCCTGCCGGCGCTGTCTGGAACTCGGCAGCGATTGCCTAATTCTTTTTCTCGGCTGCCGGCTTTTCGGTCACTTCCGGTTTGCTCTGCTGACCCTGCATCATGCGCATAGCATCCTTGGCCACCTGACTGTCCGGATTCACCCCGGCCGCCTGCAGCGCGTTGCGCACCGCATCATTACCGGCAACACCGCCAAAGGTGTAGCGCAGGCCCACGTACAGGCGGCGCTGATGCACGTTCACATCGTTATGATCGCGCAGCACATCGGTGTCGACACGGTAGCGCTGGTCCGTACCCCGGAACACGTCGTTGGCACGCAGATTGAGCGACAGGCGCGGCGAGAACTTGTGCTCGAGCGCCAGATTCACCATGCTGAACGGCTCGCGGTAGCCTTCGCCCGACAGCTGTTTGCCCTGACGGAAAGTCATAAAGGTCAGCGTATCGTCCGGCGTAATGCTCCATTGCGCCCCGCCCTGCAAGCCAAGCGACGGCGTGCGGCGCTTCTCGCCCGTGGGTCCCAGCAGGCCCAGCCGGTCCTGCTCGATGAAGCCCCAGTTTCCGTTGAACATAAAGCGGATCGATGGCAGGGATATGCCGTTCCATTTCATATTCGGCGGAATCATTGCCATGATGGAGAACTCGACACCACCGGCCGCGCGGTCGCCTTCGTTTTCCTTAGTAGTCAGCAGCGTGGTCGGGCTGATGAAAGTGCGGCGTTCGGTAATCACATCCGATTCATGCCGCAGATAGCCGCGCAGGCTGGCCGGCATCAGGCCTTTGATCTTGGTTTCGTAACCCAGTTCCAGCGAGTGCAGCTTGACCGGCAGCAGATGGGGATTGCCGGAGCTGATCGAGTACTCGCTGGCATAGTTCACAAACGGATTCAGGTCGCCCGCAGCAGGACGGGAAATCCGGTCCGCATACGACAGGCGCAGATTGCTAAACTGGTCGAGCTTGTAGGTCAGGAACAGGCTGGGCAGATAATTGGTGTAACTATTGCTGGCCTGGACACTGGTGCTGACCTGATCCAGATCGAGCGCCGTATGCTCGACCCGCAGGCCGCCCTTGAACGACCACAGCGGATTAAGCGGCAATTCATAGGTGGCATAGGCCGCCGTGACATCCTGCGCCAGCTTGAACAGATTGCTGCGGCGCGTGTCCAGCCCGCCGTTATCGAGGAACAGATAGCGGTAATCGGTGGTCTGGCGGGTGCGCTGCCAGCGTCCGCCCGCCGTGAGGAAACCGCTGCCCACCTTGCCCGAATAGTCGCTGCTCAGATCCGTCAGGCGGATCAGGCTCTCCAGATTCTGGGTGTAGTCGCGCAATACCGGCGCGCCTGTGGCAGGCAGCATCACCGGCTGGTACAGGGCGGCTGTGTCGGCGTTGTTATTGTTGGACGAATGGCGCAGGTCCACTTTCAGGCTTTCGCCGTCGGTGTTGAAGCGGCGCTCCCAGCCTGCCACCACTTCGTGGTTGAGTGCGTCACCGCTGCCGACCCGGCGCGTCAGGTAATCCACCAGCGGCACGCTGCCAGTGCCGAAGTCGCTCAGATGCTCGTTGCTGCGGAAGTCATTGCCGCGCTTGTTCAGCGACAGCGAAGCCGTCAGCGTATCGCGCTCGTTGTAGTTGTAGCGGCCGCCCACGCCGCCCTGGATGAAGTCGGTCAGGCCGCGCCGCTGGCTAGTCTGGTGCAGGCGGCTGACGCTGCTGCTGGCCGGGTCCAGCCGTTCGCGCACATCGTCCCCTTCCGACTCGTTGCCATCACGGCGGTAATTAAAGCTGCCGTTCACAGAAGCATAGCCGGCACTGTAGCTGCCGTTGGCGAAGGCGTTCTTGCGTCCGGCCGGGCCGAGATTGCCCGCCACGCTGCCGTTGCCGCCCGGTTTGGTGTAGCGGCGCGAGATCAGATTAAGGATGGGACCGCCGCCGGCTTCATTGCCGAATTCGGCGCCGGGGTTGTTAATCACCTGCACCGACTCGTAATTCTCGGCGGGCAGCGCATTGATGGCGGCCGCGCGGTTTTCGCCTTGCATCTGGGCAGTAGGCTTGCCGTCCACCAGCACGGTGACGCGTTCGCTGCCGCGCAGGCGCACCGTGCCGTTAGGATCAACATTGACGGATGGGACGTTGTTGAGCACATCGCCTATCGACGAACCGGCAGTGCTGGCGTCGTTCTTGATGTCATAGACTTGCCGGTCGATGCGGTTGGTCTGGCGCTCGCTCACCACATTCACGACAGGCGTAGTCGCCGCTTCCGGCCCGCTGGTCGCCGGCTGGGCAGCGAGCTGCGCGGCATTCGGCTTGCTCTCTTCTTTGCCCTTGGCAGGCGCGCTGTCGTTGGTCTGGGCCTGCGTCTGGGCGTGCCAGCTCAGGAGTAGTGCAGCGATGGCTGCAGAAAGAACGGACTGGTGAGGACGGAACAGCAGGGACATGATGGAATAGCGGCAAGGTCTATGATCGTAAGAGGCCGCCACCTTACCACTTTCCATAAAGACAAGCTAGCAAATCAGCAACAATGATAGTGACTACCGCCACAATCGCAGCGCAAGGCGCTAATCAGCCCAGTTGCGCTGCACTTCGCGGATTTGCGGCTCCAGCGTTAGGAACAGTTCAGCCAGTTGCGGATCGAAATGGCTGCCGGCCTCTTTGCGGATCAGCTCGAACGCCTGTTCCAGCGACCAGGCGCTCTTGTAGGGACGCACGCTGGTCAGCGCATCGAACACGTCGGCAATGGCGACGATGCGCGCTTCCAGCGGAATCTGCTCACCGCTGATGCCGCGCGGATAGCCGCTGCCATCCCATTTTTCATGGTGGTTGCGGGCGATACTGGCAGCCATCCTGAGCAGGCTGGAATCATCGTCGCCCAGTATTTCGGCACCGATATCGACATGGCTCTGCATGATCTTCCACTCGTCGGCATCGAGCTTGCCCGGCTTGAGCAGCACCGCATCGGGTATCCCTATCTTGCCGATGTCATGCATGGGCGCGGCCAGGAACATCTGCTCGACAAACACGCTATCGCAGCCGGCGGCCTGCGCCAGATAGCGGGCAAAATGGCTCATGCGGATCACGTGCAAACCGGTTTCGTTATCCTTGTATTCGGCCGCCTTGCCCAGTTTATGGATGATCTGCAAACGGGTTTTTTCCAGCTCTTCGGCACGCACCAGCGACAGGTGGGTCTTGACCCGCGCCTTGACCACGGCAGGGCTGACGGGCTTGCTGATGTAGTCCACGGCGCCGGCCTCGAAGCCGGTCGCTTCGTCATCGGCATCACTAAGGGCCGTTACAAAAATTACCGGTATCTTGCAGGTCTGTGCGTTCTGTTTCAGGCTGCGGCAGACTTCCAGTCCCGTCATGCCTGGCATCATCACATCCAGCAGTATCAGATCGGGGCGCTCCAGTGCCGCCAGCTCCAGCGCTTTCTGCCCATTGCGGGCAAACTGCAGGCGATAATCGTCCTGCAGGATGTTGCGCAGCACCTGCAGGTTGGTCGGCTCGTCGTCGACCAGAAGTAAGTTGGGAAGAGAGTTCATCTTGGGGTGGACCAGGGTTATATAGTTACGAACCAGCAGCAGCCGGATACGCCTGCATCAGACGGCCGATCTCACGCTGTGCCTGCTCGAAGTCGAAATCGTCCAGCGCGCTCTGCAGGCTGGATGCCTGCTGCGCATCCAGTGCCGGCATCAGCTGGCTGATCGCTTCATCATCGAAAGTACTATGGCTGAAGGCCCGCTGCAGGCGGCTGAGCAGGGCCGGCACATCGACACCGGCCTGCACACGCTCTGTCCCGCCCTGCGGCGCGGCATTATTTTCCAGTTTGGCCAGTTCGGTCCGGGCCTGCGCCAGCTCGGCGGCCAGCGCGTCCAGCGCGGCACCATCGTAGCCTGCAGCGTGTTCGATCGCCGCCGCCGCCACCGCCACCCGGCTCAATCCCAGATTGGCCGCCGCACCTTTAATCCTGTGTCCGATAGCAGCCAGATCGGCCGCTGCGGCTGTCGCATGCAGGCCATCCAGCAACGCGGCATTGCCGACAAAATTGCCTATCGCCCGTATCAGACTGGCAGGCTCGCGCCAGCGGCTCAGCGCGCCGTTCCAGTCCAGCCATTCGTCATTCTGTACAGCGGCGCCTGCCGATGACTGGGCCCGCTCTGGCTGGGCAATGCCCAGCACGCGCAGCATTTCGTTTTCCAGTTCCGGCAGATTGATCGGCTTGGTCGCAAAGCCGCGCATACCAGCCTCGATGGCCGCATCGCGGTCCTTGTTCAGTACACTGGCGGTCAGAGCGATCACGGCAGGCGTGGTCCTGCCACCCGCTGCGGCGCTGGCTATGATTCGGCGGGTAGCTTCCAGCCCGTCGATATCGGGCATCTGCACATCCATCAGGATGACATCGAACTGGCTGCTGGCAAAGGCGTCGACCGCAGCCTGGCCGCCACTGGCCGCAACCACCGTATGCCCTTTATCTTCCAGCATCAGGCGCAGCAGTTGCAGATTTTCCGCGACATCGTCGGCAATCAGAATAGTCAGCGGTGGCATTTCGGCATGCTGCACCACCTTCTGTACTCCGGCCGGGTTACCCTCCTCCAGCGGAATGACCACTTCAAACCGGCTCCCCTGCCCCGGTACGCTGCTCACCCCGATCTCGCCGTCCATCAGATCGGTAAGCTGCTTGGCGATGGTGGTGCCCAGACCAGTACCGCCAAAGCGCCGCGACATCGAAGCATCGGCCTGCGTGAATGGGGCAAAGATGCTGTCGATACGGTCTGCCGATATGCCGATGCCGGTGTCCTCGATCACGAAATGCAGCTGCTTACGCGCCGCACTGACAGTCAGCTTCACCTCGCCTTGCTCGGTGAATTTCACTGCATTACCGAGTATATTCGTCAGAATCTGGCGCAGCCGCAGCTCATCCGATCGGATGTATGCAGGGCAGCTGGCGTCGTAATGGAACTCCAGCCGGATATGCTTGCTATCAGCCTGTATGCGGAAGGTACTGATCAGTTGCTCGCATAAATCATGCAGCGAAAAGTCGCGCTTTTCCAGTTCGATCGCACCGCGTTCCAGCTTGGCCGTATCGAGTATGTCATTGAGCAAGCCCAGCAGCGAGCGCGCCGACTGCTTGACGGTCTTCAGATAGCTGAGCTGTTTCTGGTCCAGCTGGGTTTTCAGCAGGATTTCCGTAAAGCCGATAATCGCGTTCATAGGCGTGCGGATTTCATGGCTCATATTTGCCAGAAACATGCCTTTAGCCGCCGAAGCCTGCTCGGCAATGTCTTTGGCACTGATCAGGTCCAGTTCGATCGCCTTGCGCTGGGCCAGATCCGCTGCCAGCTTGACCACTTTCCACGGCTTGCCGTCAATATCGAGAATAGGATTATAGGCCGCCTGTAGCCAGACTTTTTTGCCGTTCTTGCCTTCACGGTAAAACTCGCCGCTGTGGAAGCGCCCATCGCGCAGCTTGCGCCAGAACGCCACATATTCCTGACTAGCCGCCTCTTCCGCCGTGCACAGCATTCTATGATTTTTGCCACGCAATTCTTCCAGTCTGTAACCGGTCAGCTTCTCGAAATTCTCGTTCACATCGAGGATATTGCCCTGCATATCGAATTCCGCCACAGCCAGCGACTTACGGATGGCCATGACGATGCCCTGATATTCGGCCGCCTGTATCTTCGACTCGGTAATGTCGAGCATCACCCCGTCGATCCACAAGGCCTTGCCATCCTCGCCATACACCCCGCCGGCACTCTCGGATAACCAGCGCTCGCTGCCATCTTTTCTGAACAGGCGGTACTCGATACTGTAAGACGTGTGTTCGCTCAGCGCATCGGCTACTGCCTTGCGTACATGAGCGATATCGTTGGGATGTATCAGGTCGGCATAGCTCACCTGCTGTTCCATGAAAGCGGCACGGTCCCAGCCGGTCAGGGCCAGCACGGCATCGCTGATAAAGATCTTGGTCCACTGGGCATCCACCCGGCTACGGAAGGCAACGCCGGGGATATTGGCAATCAGGGTACGGTATTTGGTTTCGCGCTCCTGCAATTCGGTCTGCATGGTAATACGTTCGCTGATATCGGTAACAAAGCCGACGAAGAATTGCTGCTGCACGGTGCTGGCCCGTCCCACGGCTAAGCGGATAGGAAATATGCTACCGTCTGCGCGGCGCGCGGAAATTTCACGACTCTGTCCGCTGACTTTAGCGCTGGCGCTGGTGAAAAAGTCGCTCAGAAACTGCCTGGGCCGGCCGGAATCAGACTCCGGCATCAGCACCTGTATGTTGTGGCCGACCAGAGCCCCGGACTGCCAGCCAAACATGCTGCAGGCCGCATCATTGGCTGCCAGTATCCGTCCCTGTGCGTCCATGGTGATGATGCCATCGAGCGCCGTCTCGACGATGGCGCGCAGACGCTCCTCGTTTTCCTGCATGCGGTTGTACAGCTGCCGCAGACGCAATAAAAAATTACCGGCTAATATCAGGCCGCTGGCAACCATGGTGACGATGGCGATAATCAGCGCCAGGTAATTGTTTTCGTCACCGTTAAGCGCCCCCTCGGTCCCGCGCAGGCCGACGAAACGCGCGGCCGCCATGCCGGTGTAATGCATGGCCGAGATGGCCAGCCCCATCACACTGCCACCTATCAGTATCGCCCGTAAATTGCTCAGACGGCCGCGCTGCTTCAGATCGAAGCGTATCCATAAAGCCAGCATCGCCATGCAAACGGCCACCACGATAGACAGCAGGAACCAGGCAGAATCGTAGCGCAGCAGATAAGGCATGTGGACAGCTGCCATGCCCGAGTAATGCATCAGGCCTATGCCGGCCCCCATGACCGTGCCGCTGATCAGCAATTCCCGCTTGCTGAAATCATCTTTGCTCAGCAGGTTCAGGGCAAACCACGAGGCCAGTATGCCGGGCAACATGGACAGCGCCGTCAGCAGCTTGCTATAGCTGGCCGTAGCGCAAAAACTGTAGGCCAGTATGCCGATGAAATGCATGGACCAGATGCCCACGCCCAGTGCCACCGAGCCGGACAGCAGAGCAAACTGCTTGTGCAAACGGCTCTCCGCCAGCTGGGCCAGCCCCGACATCTGCAGCGCCATCATGGAGCTGAACACGGCACTCAGTACCGATAGCGCCACCAGCGGCCACGCATAGCTGCCGTTCACATACATTGCTTCGGCAATTCCGGGACTGGTAAAAAAATACTCGAGCATGGTGCGGGTCCTGACTTCTGGCCTATTCCGGGGCGTGAAATAATGCAATATGGTTTACTTGCTTATAGTAAAGCAACTTAATGTAGTAGGACAGCAAAAACCACGGTCCATGCACATCTGGCCGAGCCGGCCGGGAAGCGGGACGGATGTACAGCCAGCAAAAGGGCTGAAGACTCGAAGCTAGTAATTTGCAAGCAAATGACGGACGATAGAAGGCCTTTAGGTATCGGACGGATAAGGAGAGCGGGCACTACTGGATGGTGGTCTGGTCAACTGCGAGATAATGTCAAATATTTATCTTTTACCCCGCCGACGCCCATGTTACGTCCCCACTATGCGACTTGCCTGAGCCTAGCGGCTGCCCTATTCCTCGCTGGCTGCGGAGGCGACCAGACCGCGACATCAGGTTTTGCCGGTACGGCCCGCAAGGCGCAGGGATCGGCGACTGTCTCGCCCACCGTCTATGAAAGCGCTTTGCAGCAGATTTATGTAGGCTACTTCGGCCGCCCAGCCGATCCGGCCGGGCTGCTGTATTACGAACGCCTGCTGCGCGACCTGAACGCGCCGACCGACATTCCCGGACTACGCAAGGCCTACGACAGCAACCCCAGCATCGCTCAGGTCATCGACAGTTTCGGCAATAGTCAGGAATCCAATGATCTGTACCCGGGAAGCACGGACGAGTTTATTACCGCGATCTACCGCAATCTGTTCAATCGTGAACCCGATGCATCAGGAAAAGCCTTCTGGGTCGGCGTGATTCAGCGCGGCGCTATTACGCGCGCCAATGCAGTGCTGTCGCTGATGGCGGGCGCGCTCAGCACGGACCTCGATCTGATTAATAAAAAGACCCGTGTCGCCGCCGATTTCACCAATTCCCTGACCAGTACGGCAACCGTGAATGCCTATTCCGGCATTAGCGCCACCGCTTCGGTGCGCGATGCGCTTTCCAAAGTCAGCAACAACTCGGACACTGCAGCCGATCAGGCACGCATGAACGGCGTAACGACCGTACTGACTGCCGGGCTGCCGCTAGACCAGCAAACCCAGCTGCTAGCCGGTGCAGGCGGGCTGGTGCAGAAGAGCGATGGCACCACATGGGCGTGGGGGCTCTACGCGTTAGTGGTAAACGGCGCAACCACCCCCACTAAGATCAGTGATACGCCTTATGCGCGCCTGTATGTCGCAGGCAATGGCGCAACCTTTGCGGCTCTGGCTGCAAATGGCGACCTGTACATGTGGGGCGATAATTCATCTGGACAATTTGGCCCCAACAAAACTGCGCAGTATTACCTCAGTCCCGTCGCCACAGGCTTGATCGGATTCAGTGATATCTCCATCGGAGGAGCGACGCTCGCTGTTTCCGCGAGTGGTCAGCTCGGTGGCTGGGGTTACAATGGAACCCACACTATTCTCGGCGCACCTGCGACCGACCATATTGCTCCCACCGCCTTCATGGATGGCGTACGCACGGTGCTCGCGGGCGCGAACGCCGCCATCCGTTACGATGGCAGCCTGGTCACTTGGGGTCCGGATTACCTGCGTCTGATCAGCGTCGACGGCACTGCACTGATTACAAGTCCCATGACGCTGGCCACCAATGTCAAGCAAGCTGCAGCCGGTGCCAGCTTCTATGTCATCCTGAAAAATGATGGCACGCTCTGGACTTTGGGCAGGAATTTGGACGGCCAGTTGGGCGATGGCAGCAAAGTTGATTACAGCACCGCCGCTAGGCAGATTGGTTCCGGCTATATTGCAGTGGCCGCTGGCACAGCGTTCGGCATGGCGCTCAAAGCCGACCACACCTTATGGACCTGGGGCTCGAACTACTTCGGCCAGCTCGGCGATGGCAGCACCACCAATCAGGGGCAGCCGGTGAAAGTGCTAGACCATGTGGTCAGTATCGCCGCAGGCGCCTACCATGCGCTAGCGCTAAAAGACAACGGCACGATCTGGGCCTGGGGCCGCAACGAATACTACGAACTGGGCGACGGCTCGAAAGCCCAGCGCAATGCCCCGGTTCTGGTATTCGACACCGCCCCCGGCAAATGCGCTGGCGGGGTAGCGGCCAACAGCGGACGCTGTCCTGCCCTGCCCGACCCCAATCTGGTGTGTCAGCCGCCTAGTGTCAAGCAGAACGGACAGTGCGTGATCCTGCCGCCACCACCGCCGACATGCGCTGCGCCTGCGCAGTTGATAAACAGCCAGTGCATCGTACCCGGCAATTGCGCTGCCAATGAAGTCGATGTGGGCGCCGGGCAATGCGTACCAGCCGTCACCGGCTGCAATTCCGTGTACGTCAAGCTCAACCAGTGCGCCAGTCCGAATACCAATGGCGACGCCTTGCGGATTACCTACTATGGCCCCACCACGGCGCGCCCGTCCAAGTTTGGCGACCCGTTGATCGCCTATCTCCGGTTTAACCTCGAACTACGCCCGGACTACGCCACAGCAACGCTGAAAACTGCAGCCGGCAAGGAGGTTCCAGCCTCGGTAAGGATCGAAAACGTGCCTTCGCCTACCGCCTTAGGGCGCTACTCGATGCTGGTCACGCCGCAATCCGATGTGCAGGGCGACTACATTCTTGAGCTCAATCCGCGCATGGGCCCCAAGGACTATCCGGCCGCTACCATTTCGACCGACCAGACCAAACTGTCGCTGCATTTCGACCGCGGTTTTACTGTCGCACCGGTGGGCGTAGCGAGCAGCGATCCGCTGCACGTCAACTACGACTATTTCGACACCGTCGTGGTCGATTTCCTTGCCAACCAGATGGATGCCAGCACCTTAGGTGCCGGCGCGATCCAGATCTACAATGTCACTGACGATAAACCGGCCACGGTGCTGACCAATGTGTCTAGTAACCGCCTGATTGCGGCGCCGACTGGCGGATTCCTGTCAAACACGGCCTACCGCGCTACGCTCGGCACCACGGTCAAAACCAAGGACGGCAAACATCTGAGCCAGCCTTACTCGTGGGAATTCACTTCACCACCACCCCGCCCCGGCGCTACCTGCCCGATTTATACCTCGATCGCCTCCAGCTGCGGCCTGATACCGAACGCGCCTCCGACCACCACGCCCGGCGGCGGTGCCGGCGGTTCCGGCGGCACCGGCACCACGCCCGTCACCAGCCATGGCGTCACCGCCACCTCACCCAATAGCGGCTCTTCGGGTGCGTCTTGCCTGCGCTTCTCGCAAGGTGTGGATGATAGGGCCTGGAAAATCACCAATACCTGCTCGGCACAGGTCTACATCATGACCTGCCATGACAAGTCGGCGCTGGTTCCGGGATCGTCGGGCGGCATCTGCGCCTCGCAGCCTGACAAGCTGTTCTACACCCACACATGGTGGATAGATCCGGGGCAGACCTCCGAGAATTACCTGACCACGCCATTCGATTCCAACATCTGGTATGGCGCCTGCATCAAAGTCGGCAGCAAGCTGCCGTCGGCGAGCGTGGTGGACAACAAGGGACATTATTACTGCAAGGAGTGAGGGATAGGCGGCACTCTGGACAAGTTCCGCCGCCCCGCAAAATACCTGGCTTCGAGCGCCTGCTACATCAGTGGCGCCGGGTCGAGTAATGGCTGCCACCATCGGCGCGAGGACGACGCGCTATCCAGCGCAACGGCGCGCTGCGGTTATCCCAGCACGTAGCCACCAGACAGGTAATGAGCAGCAGACTGTATTCCCAGCCCCAGCCTTCCGCCGTCCACCTCAGATCGCCGGGTGCAACGATGAAAAAACCCCAGTGCCAGTGGAACCAGACTATGCCCACCACGTAGAAGCAGATCAGTAACAGACTGACAGGAAATACCATCAGGCGCATGGCGATCAGGGCCGTGCCTACGGTCTCAACCAGATTCACTCCGATGATAATTTCCAGCCCGAACGGGAAACCTTTTTCGGTGAGTATATCGCCCAGAACATTGCTGTGCCCGGTCAGCAAGCGATGGGCGCCGTGCGCGAAGATGCAGCTGCACAGCAGAACGCGCAGCACATCCATGCCTATGCGCCGGTAGCTGGCCGGCAGGCGTTCGGCCAGGCCGTCGCATAGTACGGCAAACGACGCCGCACACAGCATCAGGCTCAGTTCCCAGCCGTTGTCGCTAGGGCCTATCACCCAGAACCCTAGGTAGCGATGAAACAGCAATATGCTGCACAGGTACAACAGGATGAACAGTGCTGCTATCGGCACGACCAGACAGCGCGCCGCCAGCAGCAGCGCCCCCGCTACCTCGAATACACTGATCAGTTGCGCCAGCCAGGGCCCGAGCGGGAAACCAAGCGTGCTCAGGTACTGGCCTAGCACGGGGCTGGCGCTCCACAAGCGCTCGAAGCCATGGGTGAATATCATGCCGCATAGAACCAGCCGCAGCAGGTCGATACCTGCACTCTGGGGAGTATAAAGTCGATGGACGATCTGCATGGTGCGCTCCTTGTGAGACGGCAGTATAGGGGCGCCTCGCCATGAAAGCAGCACATGATATCGCATAGCCACCATGCAAAATGAGAATACCTAAACCCGCTGGAACTGGCTCACGCCATGGATGGACTGGAACAGCACCTGATGCACGAGGTTACGCAACCATTGGTGCGCCGGGTCATGCTGACTGCGCGCATGCCACAGCAGCCAGTAGCGGTAAGTATGCGCGTCCAGCGGCAGCGGGCTCCAGACGATAGCTGCCTGACGGGCAAAAGCCACCGCCACATGCTCCGGTATCGTAAGCAGCAGGTCATTCGCGGCCAGCAGACGCAAAGCCGTACTGTAAAACGGCACATTCAGACGCACCCGGCGCACCAGACCGGCGCGGGCCAGCTGCTGATCGATAAAGCTGCTCTTGTCGCCACCACCACCGATGTCGAGATGGTCGGCACAGGCATAATCCTGCAAGCTCAGGGCCTGCCCCGCCAGCGGATGGCCGGCGCGCATGGCGCACACCGGGCTATCCTCGCCCATGGCGCGCCCGTGCAGGCTGTCCGGCAGGATATGGGCAACGGTGGGCACCAGATCCACGCCTTCGTCGGCCAGCAGGCGATAGTGACCAGACTCCCACATCCGGAAAGTTACCCGCACGCCGGGCGCCTGCGCACCAAGTACCGCCATCACTTCCGGCAGCATATGGTCGGCAATATAGTCCGAACCGGAAATTACGAACTGACGGGTACATAATGCCGGATCAAACCGCGGGCCATCCATCAGGGCCGCCATATCGGCCAGCATCGCCTTGAGCGGCGCGCGCAGCGATTCGGCGCGCTCGCTCAGCACATAGCGCTGCCCTTCGCGTATGAGCAGCGGGTCGCGCAACTGCTCGCGCAGCTGCACCAGTTGCCGGCTCACGGCGGACTGGGTCATGCCGAGCAGGCGTCCCGCGCCGGTGAGGTTGCGGGTTTCCAGCAATACGTCGAGCGTACGCAGCAGATTCAGATTGAAGGACGGCAGCGACATGGATGCTCTGGTCTGAGGACGAACGCCAAGACACTAGCATGATTAGCGGCGGCCGCCTGCATTTTTTTGCGGGACAAGCTGCACCATTGCTGCCTCAGCGCTAGCAGACGGATTCCGGATCTCCGCCCCCACGCGCGCGCCGCCAGGATGGCGGTCCGGACAGTTATCTTCCAGGCTGCAAAGGATAAAACCCTATTAATTTGATAGTTATTACTCAATTCTCACAAAAACAACAATTTGGAACATTTCCGCAGGGCACCACCGGGATTACGGTAGACTGCCGAGGTGTTAATCGTGCCCGGCCTGCCGGGCACTGCTTGAATTCGCATCAGGGAGAGCAGTGGTATGAATAAGGGTGTCATTTTGTGCGTAGATGACGATTCAACGGTTCTGAATGCCCTGCGACTTTTGCTAGGCAAGATTTTCGGTGGCGAGAACATCATCGAGATTGCCGAAAGCGGCGAAGAAGCGCTGGAGATCGTGGAAGAATATGGCGCCGAAGGGACCACGGTCAGTGTCATTGTTTCCGACTACATCATGCCGCATATGCGCGGCGATGCCCTGCTGGTGGCGCTGCATGAGCGCAGCCCCGACACCGTCAAGATCATGCTGACCGGGCAGAGCGATCTGGAAGGCGTCAAAAAGGCCATCAACCACGCCAACCTCTACCGCTTTCTGGAAAAGCCGTTCAATAACGCCGATCTGGTGCTCACGCTGCGCTCGGCCCTGCAGGCCTTCCATCAGGAAGCCAAGCTGCGCAAGGAGATCCTGCAACTGCAACAGGAACTGGCCGCCAGCACGGCAGCGCTGCAGGCCAAAGAGCACGAACTGGCCCAATTGCGCGCAGGCCGCCCATGAGCGACCGCCCAGTCCAGCGTCTGCCGCGCCAATCGTTCCAGCGCGAAGCCGAACTTGCCCTGATCAATGATGTACAGACAGCGCTGGTCGCGCGTCTGCAGATACACGATATCTGCAACATCGTCGGCGAGAAAATCAAGCAGATCTTCGACGCGCAAGTGGTGATGATCGCCCTGCTCGACGACGAGGGCCAGCAGCTGTATATGCCCTATGCAATCGAACGCGACGAGCGTCCACCGCCCTGCTCCATCGGCGTGTTCGGCTTCCGCAAGCATGTGATCGAAACCAAGCAGGCATTGCTGTTCAACGAGAACATTGCACAGGCATCCATTGACTACGGCAATCCGCTTGCGATCCGCGGCGACATGGCGAAAAGTGCCGCCTTCATTCCCATGATCATCGGCGACCGTGTCACGGGAGTGGTCACGCTGCAGCATCTGGATCTGGAAAATGCCTTCTCCAGCGCCGACGTGACCCTGCTCAAAACCGTCACCAACACGCTGGCAGTGGCGCTGGAAAACGCCCGTCTGCACGATGAAACCCAGCGATTGCTGAAACTGTCGGAAGACCGCGCCAACAATCTGATGATGCTCAACCAGATGCAGACGGCGCTGGCCAACCGCCAGCGCGAGCAGAATATCTACGACATCGTCGGCGACCAGATCCATGCCATCTTCGATGCCCAGGTGGTCGATATTGCGCTCTACGACAGAGTGCGGGAAAACTTCGATTTCACCTACTCTATCGAACGCAACGTCCGTTATCCGCTCATTTCGATCAACAAGATCGGCTTCCGCAAGCATGTGGTGGAAACCGGCAAGATCATGATGATCAATCAGAACATCGATGCGCTCGGCGAACAGTATGGCAATCCCGTCGTCATCTACGGCGAAGTACCCAAGTCCGTGCTATTTGCCCCGCTGATGGTGCGCGAACAGGCCGTGGGCGTTATCTCGCTGCAGAATCTGGACCGTGAACACGCGTTCACCACGGCAGACGCCACGCTATTGAGCACATTAGCCAACAGCCTTACCGGCGCACTCGACAATGCTCGCCTGTTTGACGAGACCCAGAGCCTGCTCAAGCTGACCGAAGACCGCGCCAGCGATCTGGAAATGATCGGCAGCATAGGCCGCCAGCTAACGGCCCATCTGGAACAGGCCGCACTATTCGATGCGCTGAACCAGCATGTCCACACGCTGCTCGAGGTTGACAGTTTCCGTCTATACCGGCTGGACCCAGATCAGCAGACGCTGCAACTGGTACTGGGCCTGCAGGCCGGCCAGCCGCTACCGGCCGAGCAGCGCCAGATCCAGCCGGGCGATGCTTTCGAACGCTGCCTGAACGAACAGGCCGAAGTGATCATCCATGCGGAACAGCATACGTCCAGCATGTATGCACCGCTGATGACGGGTAGCCGCGCGCTCGGCATCATCCATATTTCCAGCAATAGCACAGCCGGCTTCGGCGAACGCGATGCGGCCATGTTGCGCAGCCTGTGCGCCTACGGCGCCATTGCGCTGGCCAATTCCGATGCACTAGCGGCCCTCAAGCAGGCCCAGGCCACCATCATCCAGCAGGAAAAAATGGCCACGCTGGGCCAGCTGGTGGCCAATGTGGCGCATGAAGTGAACACCCCTATCGGCGCCATCAAGTCGAGCGGACAGACCATCGTCGGCGCCCTCGAACACACCATGGTCAACCTGCCGCGCCTGTTCCAGATGCTGGATCAGGGCCAGCAGGACCAGTTCATGCAGCTGATCCGGCATGCGCGCAATGTGAATAATCTGCTCAGCACCCGCGAAGAGCGCAGCATCACCCGCGCCCTCAGCCAGACACTGGAGCAGCATCAGATTGCCGCAGCGCGGGAGCAAGCCGCCATGCTGGTGCAACTCGGCGCACACCAGCATGCGCTGGACTATCTGGCGCTGCTGTGCCATCCGGCCAGCGACTTCATCATGGAAACTGCCTCTGCCATGTCCGCCATCATCCGTGGCGCCGACAACATCAATACGGCGGTGGAACGGGTGGCGAAAATCATCTTTGCCCTCAAGTCCTATTCGCGCATCGATACCAGCGGCACCTTCTGCCCTATCGATCTGGCAGACAGCATAGAAACCGTGCTGACGATTTATCACAATCAGATCAAGCACGGGGTGGAAATCATCCGCCGCTACCAGCCGATCGAAACGCTGCTGGGCCTGCCGGACGAACTCAACCAGGTCTGGACCAATCTGATCCATAACGCCCTGCAGGCCATGCAAGGCAATGGCACCCTGACCATAGACCTCAGCCAGTCGGCAGGACAGGCCGTGATTGCCATCAGCGATACCGGTTGCGGCATCCCGCCCGACCTGCGCCAGCGCATCTTCGAGGCCTTCTTTACCACCAAGCCAGCAGGCGAAGGCAGCGGGCTCGGCCTGGACATCGTCAAGAAGATCATTGCCAAGCACCATGGCCAGATCAGCGTTAGTAGCGAAGTGGGGATGGGCACCACGTTCACGGTGACGCTACCGCTAGCCGAGCAGACCAGTCCGGCAACCTGAGACGGATAGGCGCCGCCATGCAAGCTGGTTTAAAGTGTTGCCGTGCTTAAGGCGATGCTGCGGGCTGCCTGATCCAGCTGGCAATCAAAGTGACGGCTTCGGCTTCCATGTTGATGTAGCCATGCCAATGTTCGGCTTCGCAGACACTGCCGGCAGGATTGCTGCCGCCGTTTACGAGCAAAAATTTCTTCACCGGCGCATGCTTCAGGCCAGCCATAATGAGCGGCACATCCTGCGGTTGACAGACTGGACAGGCATCGTATTCATGGTGCATAACCAGCACCGGTATGCGGATTTGGCTCAGGTCCTGGCCGGGCACCGCGCCACTCTTTTTGACGCTGGTGACGCTGGAGGTCAGCACCAGGCCATCGATCAGGTGTGTATCACGCTCGGCAATGGCGAGTGCAGTGGCGGAAATCGAACCGCGGCTGGTGCCGACTACCCAGATGGGCCGGTCCGAAAGTGCTTTCAGTTGGACCAGCGCCGCATGCAGATCCCTGAGATGCGTGGCACTGGTACGGAATGCATAGCTCAGGTCCGGCACATCCGACGGGTGCGACAACATGGCGATATTAAAGCCTTGCTGGGCAAATAACTGGCCACTACGTATCAGGAAATTTCTGCCGCCCGGCCAGCCGTCGTCTTTGCGTGGCCCGATTCCGCCGCCACCACCCGGCAGCAGCAGCAAGGTGGCTGTGGCACCGGGCTGGGGCCGCCAAAACAAGGGCAGGCTGACGTTCGGCCGTGACGCAAGCTGCAGCAACTCGCCCTCCGGCGCCGCGCATGCCGGTAGCGACAGCAAAGCCGCCGCGATCAGTAACAGCTTCCGGCAGAGTGCACGGATGGCGTTTTGTTCACTAACGTACACGACGGCACTCCTGGTCCAGATAAAATGATAATTACCGTAATATAGTAGCAGCTGGGACGGCGTGCATATCAGCACAGTTTTTCATGATAGTGCTGCCGGATGCCTGGGCTTCACTTTGCCGCGCGGCGAGACAATCAGCGTCCACGCCGTGATCAGCGCTAGCACAAGCAATAGGCCAGCAGCGTCCATGACCGCTGATATCCGATCCGCCAGCGCGAGGCTGTCATGAGCACCGGCAGGCGCTGCACCAGCAAAGACGAGTACCAGCAAACCGAGTCCCAATGCCCCGCCAAGTTGGTGCGCAACATTAACCAGGCCCGATGCCGCGCCGGCATCGTCGCGAGCGACACCAGCCACACCAGCCGCAGTCAAGGGGCCCAGCAGCAAACCTTGACCTAGTCCGATCAGTAGCATGGGCGGCGCAACACTCGTCCAATACGCCGCTGCGGCATCGGCCCGCCCTAGCCAGAGCAGGCCAGCAACGCCCAGCGACAAGCCTGCGATAATCAGCGCGCCGTTGCCGAAGCGTCGCGCTAAGCCGGGTACCGCCATGGCCGAGGCGAAGTTGGGTAGTGTTACGGGCAGAAAGGCAATGCCCGCCTGCATAGGCCGCAGATGCAGCACGCCCTGCAGAAACTGCGTGGTGAAGAACCAGAAGCCCACGGCACCGCCGAGAAAGAGCATGCGCACCAGGTAGGCACCCGCGCGCTCGCGGCTGGCCAGCAAGCGCAATGGCAGGATAGGTTGAGCGATACGTCGCTCGATTAGTACGAATACGGTAATCAGGACCATGCCGGCCAAGATGGCCGACCGCGTTAGGACGTCATTCCAGCCAGCCTCCGCAGCGCGTACGAGGCCGAACACCAGTGCGCTCATTCCCATGGTCGAGCAAATTGCGCCGCCTATATCAAAACGGCCAGGCCGCATAGGCGTCTCGACGATATACCGCCTGGTAGCAACGATCAGCGCAAGGCCGATGGGAAGATTGATGAAGAATCCGGCTCGCCACGAGACCAGATCGGCAAACAAGCCGCCCAACACCAGGCCCAGCGTAGCCCCCACGCCTGCCGCTGCCGCATACATCGACATTGCACGATTGCGCTCCGGCCCTTCAGCAAAGTGACTAGACAACAAAGCCAGCGTGGACGGTGCCAGAACCGCTGCACCGGCCCCCTGTAAGGCACGGGCTGTGAGCAGCCATACAATTGACTGCGCCAGGCCTATCGCCACCGAAGCCAGTGTGAACAGGCAGAGGCCCCAGATGAACATGCGGCGCCGGCCCAGAATATCGCCAGCACGGGCACCTAGTAACAGCAAACCGCCAAACGTCAGCGTATAGGCATTGGTTACCCACGAGAGCTGGGCGGCATGAAAGCCGAGACTAGCCTGAATACGGGGCAGGCCAGTGATGACGATGGAAATGTCGACCACGATCATCAGGTAGCTGGCCACGATGATAGCCAGCACCGGGTTAGCGGTTTGCGCCGGCACAGGGGCCATAGGCTTACTCATGGCCAGCGCTCAGATGCCGAGCTTACGTTCGGACATCCACTTGACGATAGCCGGATCGCGGTGCGAGAAGAAGCTGCTCGTATTGGTGTCTAGCGCCAGGATGCAAGCCATATCGGTCTCATCCAGTTCGAAGTCAAAGATGGCGATATTCTCGGCCATGCGCTCCTTGCGCACCGACTTCGCCAGCGACACTATGCCACGCTGCAGCAGCCATCGCAGCACAACCTGGCCTACCGTTTTGCCATGACGCGAGGCGATGGCCTGCAATACTTCGTTCTGGAACAGGCCATTGCGTCCTTCCGCGAACGGAGCCCAGGCTTCACCCTGTACGCCTATCTCCTGCATGAACGCGGCACTCTCCAGCTGCTGCTGGAAAGGATGGACCTCGATCTGGTTGACTGCGGGCGCAATCTCATTGAACGCCACGATGTCCATCAAGCGGTCTGGCTGGAAATTGCTGACACCGATGGCGCGAAGCTTGCCCGCGCGGTAGGCGTCTTCCATGGCACGCCATGAACCATGAACGTCGCCAAAGGGTTGATGAATCAGGTAGAGGTCCAGATAGTCGAGCTGCAGCTGGCGCAGCGACTTCTCTATGGCCCGCTGCGTGCGTTCGTAGCCGGTCTCCTGCACCCAGAGTTTGCTAGTCACGAAAAGATCTTCACGCGGCACACCGCTGGCACGCAGTCCCTTGCCGACCGCCTCTTCATTCATATAGGAGGCGGCGGTGTCGATGAGCCGGTAACCGGTTTCGATGGCATCGATGACGCAGCGCTGGCATTCATTGACGTCGGCAATCTGGAAAACGCCATAGCCAACGACAGGCATTTGAATTTTGTTGTTCAGGGTGACGTATTGCATGGACCTATCCTTTCGATGTTTGTCGGAATTCACTGTAGACCAAGGACTAACATCTGAATAGTGACAAATCGCTTGATTCATCCGCATCAAATTGATGATAATCACCGAAGGGAGGGCTACCTATGGCCATCAATGAACTTCGCTCCATCACAACCTTCATCAAGGCCGCAGAATTGGGCAGCCTGCGCAAGGCGGCGCAGGAGCTGGGAATCAGCCCTCAGGCAGCGAGCAAAGCGCTCGCTCAGCTGGAGTCTCATCTGGATGCGCGCCTATTCCATCGCACGACGCGTGTGATGTCATTGACCGATGCAGGGCAGCGACTGCTTGACGATGTACAACCCGCCGTCCTCAGTATGCAACGTGCGCTGTTAAGCGCCCGCACTGCAAAGGACGAGTTCGCAGGCCCCCTGCGCATTGCCGGGCCACGCACCACGTTCCAGCCGATACTCTGGCGTCTGGTCGAAGAGTTCTGCGAAATTTACCCGGACATACAGCCCGATATCCTGCTGGAAGATCGTGTTGGGAACTGGGTGGAAGACCGCATCGATGTAGGGTTCCGCCTGAGCGCATCTCCCCACGAAGGGGTGATTGCTCGCCGGCTGTTTCCGCTACAAATGGTCATTTGTGGCGCGCCAGCCTACTTCGAACGGCACGGGGTACCGGAATCGCTGGCTGCACTGGCGCGCCATCGCTGCAGTGCGTTCCGGCATCCGGGCACAGGAAAAGTCGTGCCGTGGCACGTTAAGCTCGGTGAGCAAACTGTAGACCAGCCAGTGGTACCGGCGATCTGCAGCAATGACGAGATATTCGAGCTCCAGGCTGTACTTGCCGGCAAGGCGCTTGGGCAGCTCGCGGGCGTAACGGCGGCGCCATACATCCGCGCCGGTCAATTGATTCCGGTTCTGCTCGATCACATGCCTGACTTCGCCAGCTATTTCGTTTATTTTGGCAGCAAAACCTCACAGCCAGCACGCGCGCGGGCATTCATCGACCTGGCAGTTCAACGCCTCGCCCATAATCCGGATTACGTGCTGAGCGCCGAGGAATTATGGGGCACGTCAGGCACGGGCAAAACCCGCACATTTTCCATACCATGAAAAATACCCTATGGAGATTGTTGCAGTTCAGGCGAGCCAGTACGGCCACCAGCATGGTCTACCTTTCCGAGCTTGCCGCCACGAGCTGCACAACCACCTTGCCTTTCGCCCTGCCTTGTTCGAGGTATGCCAGCCCCTCTCTAGCCTGAGTGAATGGGAATATCCTATCAACGACAGGACGCAGTCGTGACGCTGCAAGATGACGGCCGATCTCGTCCAATTGCTGGCCATCTGGACGCACGAACAGGAAGGAGTAGCTGGCATTGCGCTGTTTCGCAAGCCGGATGATCTTGCCGCTCAGCAGACCGAATACCCACCTCATCAGGAAATTCATCCCGCGCTTGCGCGCAAATGCGGCATCCGGCGGGCCGATCAAAGATATGATCTGGCTGCCTGGCCGAACCAGCTGCAGCGATTTTTCCAGCTCGCCACCGCGCAGCGTTGCAACAACCACGTCGTAATCGCGCAACCGCGCTTCAAATTCTTCTTTTTTATAGTCGATTACTTCGTCAGCGCCGAGCTGACGCACTAATTCCACATTGGCCGTGCTGGTCGTCGTGGCCACCTTGGCCCCCAGCAGCTTTGCCAACTGGATGGCAAAGCTGCCGATGCCGCCGGCGCCTGCGGGAATGAACACCTTCTGGCCGGGCTGCAGCTGGGCCCGTTCAACTAAGGCTTGCCACGAAGTGAGTCCCACCATTGGTATCGAAGCGGCCTGAACAAAGTCCAGCTCGTCCGGCTTCAGCGCTGCCACCTGCTCAGGCAGCGCTGCGTACTCGGCAAGGGCGCCGACGCCTAGGTCAAAGGTGCTGGCAAATACTGCGTCGCCAACTTTAAAGCGGGTTACCCGGCTCCCGGTTTCCACCACGACGCCAGCGAGATCGCTGCCCATGGTCGCTGGCAGCTGGAGCCTGATAATGGGTTTGAAGCTCCCCGTAGCGATCATGTTATCAATCGGATTGAGACCCGCCGCGTGAACACGGACCAGAATCTCATCCGGCTTGACGGCAGGCCTGGGCAGGTCCGCGAACACAAAGTTCTTTACGCTGCCGTAGCGTTGCAAGACTAGTGCTTTCATTGTTTTTGTTTCCTGATGAATGGTGAATGGTGAATGGTGAAAAAGTGCCAGATACCTGTGGCAGGCTATGCCAGGCTTAAGTCCTTGCGCAATCCTGCATCCACCAGGCCTGCCGGCGCGAACGAGCGCAACAAGCGCAGCCGCTTTGCCAGGGAGCCGGCGGTATAGCGCAGTTTCGGCTTACTTGCCTGAGCGGCCAGCAACACCGTTGCCGCGACCACGTCCGGTCCCTCGGCGCCAGCCATCGCCTGCTGCACCCGAAGTGTTACTGCATTGCGCACTTTGTCATAGGCATTCAGCTTGGCGTCCGCTTGCAGCAGGTTGGCATCGAAGGGCGTCTTGGTGTACGCCGGTTCGATCACGATGGAACGGATGCCCCAGTCGCGCAATTCGTGGTCCAGCGACTCGGAATAGCCTTCGATAGCATGCTTGCTGGCAGCGTATAAAGCACCATAGGGCATCGGCAGGAAACCCAGCACAGAACCGATGTGGAGAATGCGGCCCTCCCCCCTCGTCCGCATATGGGGCAGCACGGCGCGCGTCATGCGGACCACGCCGAAAAAGTTCGTATCGAAGACCGCCTGCGCCTGTTCCAGCGAGCTTTCTTCGGCAGCGGCAGGCGCCACGCCGAAACCCGCATTGTTAACCAGCAGATCGATGCGCCCTTCCTGCGCGACCACCGCCGCGACGGCAGCTTGCACCGAAGCGTCGCTGGTCACATCGAGGCTAAGCATCTCGTACCCCTTCTTCGGCCCGTGAGCACCACGGCGGCTGCTTCCGTAGACCTTAAAACCAGCCTCGGACAGGCGAGTTGCAGTTGCTTCACCAATGCCGGACGAGGCGCCGGTTACCAATGCAATCTTGTTCATACAGCTTCCTCTCAGGATCAAACACAAAATATGATGATCATCATATTTATTGTTAAAAAAAACCGCCTACGCACGCTTAGATTCGGCAATCAGCGCAAACTGGTTTAGCGCGGCGGCGCACAACGCTTGCGACAGTTTTGGATCGTCTACAGCACGCGCCAACATTGTCGTACCGATCAAACCGCACACCAGCGCCATTGCCTGCTCATGCGCCTGGGGCTGGCCCCAATTCGGCAATTGACGCGCAAATAAATCTATCATTTCCTTAATGTGGATGGTCGCCGCCCGCCGTACCTCCGGCGCTTGCCTGGGCATTTCCGATCCCAAGGCCGAGACGGGGCACCCGGTTTCAATCGCCGCCAGGTGCTCCGGAGACAAATAAGCCTGCATCATGGCCTGCAAAGCAAGCCCTGGTGGAGCCGCCGCTGCCACGCGCGCCGCCAGCGCTACTGACTCGGCACCTGCGCGATCCCCGGCTTCTGCCAGCAGGGCATCCCGGGAATCGAAGTGCGCGTAGAAGCCGCCATGGGTCAGACCGGCCTCTTTCATGATGTCGGCGACCCCCGTACCGCTATAGCCGGTGCGGCGAATGGCACGCGCCGCAACCTCTAGAATACGCTCGTGCGTTTCTTCCTTACGGTTTAGCGACTTCTGCTTGGTGTTCTTCTTTTGCATGATGGTCATCATATACCAATTTCAAAAAGCACGCTACAGAAGCTTTTTTACGCGCTCTGGCGCAAGCAACACCTCATGCCATGAAAAATGCCATTGATGATACAACCAAGATCATCAATGGCATTCCGTTAACTCGATCAGATTAGCGAGTAAAAAACTGGCTTATTCCCACTCTATTATCAACAGCTATTTAAATTCTTTTATATTCAATGACTTATAAATAACATGCCTCTAAGTACCATGAAAAATACCATTTTCGCTGAAGAACAGTGCCCAACTGCGTATTCTTACCTGATCGGCCATTGATTCCTGCTTTAACGCGGCCATTCATTCTTGCACCAAAGGGGCCAGCCTTTCTGAAGCATGCCACATGTTCTTGGGCAAGCCACCGACTCCTGCTACAAGCCGGAAGTTCCTTGAATAATCGCGTCGCAGCCGCCACCTATTCTCATAGAACGCCACCATCTATTGTCTTAAGTCGCAGCCATCATGTGAGAGCTTGTCGTGCAAGCCCCCAGTAAAGCTTAAATTCCGGATCCTTGCTAGCCCAATACTGTTCTGTGTCGCCAGAGATTCTTCCTTGCAACTTTAGTCTTTTGAGTTATTGACAAGCCCCTTAATTTTATATTGCCACATGGAGATTTTTCGAGCGTGTTCTTTATCTGGAGGGCTGCCCCACCGATCAACGCCGCCGTGGAGCAGCAGTTACTTTCGATGCCTATGATGAGCAGCCCCTGCAAAACTAGGCTTAGAGCATTGTCTACAAGAATATTTGGGAGAAACTGCAGGGCTTACCGTCGCGGCAGGAATTCAAGAGCGCGTTGGATAAGTTGTGCGAAAAGGAATACGAGTGCTAAGCATAGCCCGTTTCGGAGTAATAGTGACCGGTCGTTTAGAACCGGCTCTGGCTTATATTCTTACGTATATTAAAATACAATTTTTATAATTTACACTGTATTTAAAAAATCGACATCAAGGGCGACGTGGCCGTGCCTTTCTTTTGACTCTGAAGTTGCAATGAATTCAAAGACGTCGTCACTTATAAGACTGGCGTCTCTGGTTTCCATATATCGAACAAATAATTTTCCAAGATTTGGGTTGGTTGAAAAAAATCTCTCAACTCGATTTTTTACAATTTCTTTTTCAGCAACAACCTTCTTTTTATTGTCAAATCTGCGACATTCGCGCTCGTTGCTGAAATAAAATTGCTCAACAAATGTCATATTGGCTGCTAGATCTAGGACACTACTGCGGAATATGTCATTTTTTGAATATACTTCACGTAAAAATTTTTGCATTGCTTTGTCTTCTGTCTCGGCAATTACAAAACTTGGTGGATAGTCAACAACTGATTCATCACAAGAACAAATTAAGAATTTTTTCATTAGGCTATACAGTACTGCAGAAAAATAATAGGTAGAATTTTTTTTCGTTGTTGCGAAAAAAATCATGCTATGTGGAATAATTTTATGGGAGTTGGTACTTGCCATCTACAAATCGACAAGGCGCTGATGGCGGAAATATTTCGTCCCTACGAATCCATTGCTCGGTACCGTAATTTTTGACTGGAAAGTAAACCTTGACCATGTCAGATTTAATATCAACTATCGGCCCGCAATTTGTTTCAACTCCGATCTTCATAGTAGTCCGAAAGTTAACCGCTTCATCTAATATTTTTTTTCGCTGAAGACGAGCTTGGTCTTGAACAAAATTTTCTGCTGCAAGCCGATTGTTCACTATTAGCTTGAGCTTAGCATTTCTCTCGTCACGAGCCATGATCAACGCTTCTAACTTAGGCCCTAATAATGAAAGCGAACGGGCTATGTCTGCAGCAATTTGATCGCTCGTAGCAAACGGTTTTAATGGAATATGAAGCAAAAGAAAACCGGGTTTTTCGCTCACTGACGAAGAAGTTATGGAAAATTTTCCAGGAGCATCCTTATCAGGGAGAATTGCCAATTCGCACAGCGATGACGTTACCGCTTCTGTCATGCTGGAACCCGATCGTGACCAATAATAGGTTCTATATTCGATGATGACCTTTTCGCCGATTGCCGTTGCGATTATCCCGGTCTTGTGAGTGACTCCGATAGAGTCGACAGTCGTTTGCGGAAAGCGGGGGTACTTGCTTAAGTCAGGGAGAATCGACGCAATGTCCTTTGCAACTTCAATAGCAGTTACGGTGTCATTGGACGAGGAGGAGAAGAATGTAACGGCATCGACCGGAACGGGTTTAGTCGCGGTAACGCAGCCAGATAACAGCAGCGCACATGCCAAAAAGAGTGATTTCAGGTCGCCCAGATTCTTCATCGATTCTTTCATAGTGCTGGCTAAGGAGATTTTTGGTAATTTTTTGGAAAAATTCACTCAAATTACCAATATATTATGAAGACCAAATGATAGCCCAAGCTCACCATTTCTACCAATATATTGGGAGAAATGTTTGGATCCAGGTGTCGCATTCGGTCAAGTTCTTCGGGGGCTACGGCGAGAGGCCGGGTTGTCGCAAGAGCAACTGGCGTTCTCAGCTGAGATCGAGCGAAACTTCGTTAGCCTGATCGAACGAGGAGTGAATCAGCCTAGCATCCGTGTCATCTTCAAGTTGGCTCATGCACTTGGAATTTCTGCTTCCCAAATGCTTCTGTTGGTCGAAAACAAAATGCTTGATGGCCTACGAAGTGACTAGTCTGGTTCCGTCAACGTAATCGAACTCTGCACGCTGAATTTCGTTAATCACCAAGCGTCGGATGTCGAAGCCTTCTCAATTGCTCCCTTTTAATGAACCACTAGGCTACCTCCATAGTGACTGCACAACCTTTCTGCAGACGGCAGAACGTGCGGCAACATCGAATGAAATTAACGAACGCCTCGGCGATGCTCAGGCCAACGTTATCGGGTGTGGACATAGCCATATTGCACGGTCAGTCCGAGCAGAGTGTGGAACACTGATTGCCAATCCCAGTAGCGTAGGTCAACCGGCTTACGCGGACGATTATCCATATCCTCATAACATCTAGACTGGGTCACCCGATGCGCGCTACGCCATCCTCGAACAGCGCAACGGACAATGGCTAGCAGCGCTCATTTCAGTGCCTTACGATGCTCACCCGATGGCGAAGCTCGCGCATGCGCGTGGTATGCCGGATGTTGCACATGGTCTGCTAACCGGATATATGCGGAGCAATACACTAAACGCCAGCTAGGCAGCGTTCTAGTACTCATGCTCATCTGTGCGACGTAAATTTGCAAGTGGCTGCTGCGGGGCGACTTCCGTCTGGTCGTGACAAATCGTGAACTTTGCAAGCAGGCAAGATGCTATTCTGATCATGTAGACAGCATCCGGCCACAAGCGGACCGTGCGCGAGCTTTATACTGAGGAATGGACACATTTTCGGTATGTCGGCTCTCACACTTGGGAAAATCTACATAAACCGTCTATAGGAACAATGGATTGAAGACTATGCTTCTTGCCGAAACGGAAGTCGCCGCTGCTATACGCGATGTTCGCACGTTTAACGAGTCGTTGGAACGAGAGGGAATGCGGCTCGTAAAACATAGTGTGTGTATGCCGAACGATGTGGCAGTTGCATATAAGATCTGCAAAGCACTAGGTTACAGAATGCACATTGTCGAAACTATGCGGTTTGATCAAAGTGGAAATATCATCAATGGTATGGCGATTAACGGCGTGGCTTTCGTTTCTTATCCCACTCTGCACGAGCACGTGCTTTGGACTATCGGGCATGAAATGTGGCATGCAGGCGAACAGGTTGATATCGCATTGTTTGAGCCTTCCCTCATAAAAATTCTGGGCGATTGCCATCCTGGCTTGGTTAATCACCGACGCAATTTTGAAGCAGATAAGACCGTCTCGGACCGGCACGTTCAAAGCGAGGTGTTGGCCGACTTCAATGGTGAGATGTGGATTGACCCAATGTTTTGGAGAGATCTAGCCGGTTTTTCGAAAAACGGGGATGTCGTGGAGCTCTTTGAAAAAATGCAAAAAATTCTTGAAAGTGAAAAGCCGAGCGGGAGATTTGGCGTACAGTATTACAATAAAGACAAGGCTGACCTTCGAAAAGAACTCGTTGCGGTCTGGGCGCACCGGCTGGCTTTTTGTGTATAGGGATTCGTCAATGCGTACATATGGCTTGTTCGACGCCACTAAGTACAACAGTGTCGTAATTCACCTATCGGCCAATATCTGCCCATTGTGAACGATTGATAAGTAGATTTGTAGAACATCGAAATGGCTTGCGATCTTATTTTCTCTTTTCAGGAATTCTTAAAACTTGTGCCAGGATTAGCTATTTTTCCATTTAGCTTTTACCTTGCAGTCAAGAAAATAGGTACTGGCGTTTCATTCTCCTACGTGTGGAGTGTTAGCAGTATAGGAGAACGAATTAGTTCCGTTGTTCTCGTAAACAGGAAAGATCGGCCGGTAATAATTAGAGGTATTATCGCAGAATGCGGAGGTGTTGAAATCGATCTCCACACTTTTCAAGAACCTTTGATACTGAAAGCTTATGAAGCCATCCGAGTTGTTCCTGAGCCTTACTCCTTTCTAACTCTCAAGGGAGAGAAATGGGTAATACCTCATAAACCTGGTAAACCCAACATTGATTTATTTCTGGTGCTTCCAGATGGGAGGCACAAATGTAAGCCACTATTTAAGGCTCCCAGGTATTTGGTAAGAAAATATCGCCCAGCCCTTTCCGCATCTAAAAATAAATTTACGCATAATGGCATTGTTTACAATCCTGAAGCCATCAAGTTCATTGTCCTCTACCTTTACGAAGGTAAGCAGATGACCACTTTTATCGAGAACAGCGGTTTCATTTCAGAGTCAACCGGGCTCGGAACAAATATGCTGCGACCGGAGGAAATGGTTTCTCCGGAAGTCGCAACAGCTACTTTACAGCGGGCTACTCCTGGTTTAGTGGTCAACGTCTCGTGGCCAAGATAGTAGTAGGGGGCAAATGTGCCAGTAACGCCTGCTGTGATCTTAGAACGGACCGATAGACTGTTTGCGGCCATTTTCGGACACTCGTCTTTTATGTCTTACCTGTTGATGTCAAATGAAGGCAACTGAATGCCCTATTCAAAAATAGTGACATGCTATGACAGCTCTACAAATCTTGAGGGGCGCACGATTGGGGCCCTCTACGCAGAGTATAGTTTCGCCGCGCTTCGGCTCGATAAAGATGAGGTGATAAATTTTGCCGTTGAAGAAGTCACGGTGGGGAAATGGTTCGAGGTATTCCCGATTTGCCTGTATGAGTTAGGTCAGGATTACGCCTTCTCATGGACACAGCTAGAGGTACCATTTACGGTAAAGTCGAGCGAATTATTGTGGCGAGAGGAGTGGCTGGAGCCCTCGATGAACAGTTCAGAGTTCATGGGTTCCGGACCGCATTCTACCCAGTTTGCAGCTGTGCTCGGAGCAGCACCGCAATCAAATATTAATGTGGTAAAGGTCTTGGCAGGAATTAGGCTGACGGGACAGGATGGACGCTGCTTAGTCATCGCTAGCTCAGACAATACACCGTTCAAAATTGACTTGGCAACGGAAGTGTCAGAAATTGCACAAGTAATGCTGTCCCATACGGCTGAGAAAATTTGACAGTATTCGGCCAATAGCGGCCCTTGATTATGTTTGTGAAAATAGAGCTATGCATGGATTTTTTAGGCATATAACGAAATCCACTTTACTGGTGAGCGTATGTCTCTTCTGTATTTGTCTATTGAATGACGGTTACTATATTGATGGGCCAAACCCGCTTGCATGGTCTCAAGCTTGGGGATTGCTAGTCTTTGGTTGGTTAGGGATAACAACAGGAACTTATACCTGGCTAGCAAATCCCATTCTGTTCTACGCGTGGATATCAATGTTCCAAAGCAGATACCGCTCTTCGGCGCTGGCTGCAATTATCGCGCTCTTGTTGATGATTAGTTTCTTCTTCCAATCGACTGTCGTCTCTAGTGAAGCTCCCACCTATTCTAAAATAGTTGGCTATGGAGCAGGCTATTGGTTATGGATTGGTAGCGCTGTAATTCAAATCGTTGGTTGCGTCACTATACTCGTTTTTCGTAACTTGCAAAAATATGACCAATGAATTTAATGTCAATATTGGCTTCGCGGCTTACTCGGCCAAATGTGAGAATTCGAGGATTTTTCTGATGAGCCAAATGTTATCCTCAGCTCCATCAGCAGCGTTCGGCCAAGCGCAGCTACGAGAAAATCTAGTTTCTGGGGGAAAGATGTTAATCAAAGTTTGCTCGGCTCTCTTTCTCACGGCAGCCTGGGGCTCGGTTTTTGCGCAAAGTGAGAGTGACCTTGAAAAAAAGATGCTCAATAACTGTCAAGTTCTGGCGAACGAGATTAATCAGTCTCATAGTGTCGGCATCAGCCTAGAGGCCATTTCGCCGCTTGTGACTTGGCGAGCGGCTTGTGCTGAAAAACCACCTACAGGACTTGGCAATGTAACCGCTCTCTGTCAAGGAAAGCGCTTTACCGCAAAGGGTAAAGATGACGTCTTCTTCTGGCAAAAGTCTCAACATGGAAAATTGAACAACGGGTACTATGTCTGCGGTGTCTGAGCAAGTTATCCAAGCATGAGCGCATCAGACCGTTCGCGGCCAATAGCAGACAGGTGCCGAACTTCTCCTTTTTATTTATTTTTTGCTGCACAGATCAAATTGGAGTCGAAATGAAGTTTTTCAGATTGCTTTGCGGCCTATTACTGATGTTGCTAACGGCTCACATTAGTGCCCAACCGAGCGTATCAGAGCAATTGAATCGCGCTATTAAAAACACCGACGTCGATGCCGTACGCGCCCTTCTAAAGTCAGGTGCGCCAGTGACAGCGCTAGACAACAGTGGATTTCCACCGTTAGTCACTGCTGTAATAGTGAGTTCGAACAACGACAACATTTCTGAAGGACTTAAAGTTATTCGGCTACTGCTGGATGCTGGAGCTGATATTGAGCAGCAAGGGATGGTCGGAAACTCGCCATTGTTGGTCGCATGTAATTTTGGCTATCACCTCGAAATCGTAACGCTCCTACTCGACCGAGGTGCAAAGGTTAATGCACGCGGATATAACGGTACTTTCCCTTTGTATCAGGCCGTGCGCAAGAATCATCCTGCTATCGTGAATGTGCTAGTGGAGCACGGTGCAGACGTGAAAGCAGGAAATGCCGATGGCGAAACTCCACTGCATTACGCGGCACTTAATGGCATGGAAAGCACTGTTGGTCTACTCCTCGCAAATGGTGCTGATATTAACGCCCGCGACAACGAGGGAAAAACTCCTTTATCATGGGCGATGGGAAAAACGCCGACCAGCTTTCTTAGCACTGGGTCACCATTACCGGAAATGATTGATATGTTGAAGAAGCGGGGCGGAACCGAATAAGCGCAATTGCCCGCAAGGGCAGCCATTTACTTCTCTGATTATGCGCGTGCAAGGTACTCAGATATTTTATATGACCACTCTTTTAATTATTGACATGCAAGTTGGGATGACTTGGCCCAAGGCTGAGGTTCGGAATAATCACAACGCTGAGGAAACGATTGCCCGACTGCTCATGGAATGGCGCCATCGAAAAGCACCCGTGGTTCATGTGCGCCACATCTCTAGGACACCCGGCTCGCCATTTTGGCCAGGCCAACCGGGCGTTGAGTTTCAGCCAGCACTGTCGCCGTTGGCGTGCGAGCATGTGGTAGAGAAAAATGTACCCGATGCCTTCATTAACACAGGACTTGAGCGCTGGCTGCATACCCGAGGCGAATCAAGCATCATTATCGTCGGAGTAAGCACAAACAACTCCGTAGAGAGCACCGCGCGAACCGCAGGCAACCTAGGCTTCAAAACATTCGTTGTTTCCGACGGTACGTATGCGTATGCGAAAACCGACTTTAACAGTAAAGAGCGTTCCGCCGAAGATATTCACGCCATGGCGCTGGCCAATCTGGATGGCGAGTATGCCTCGATTATTAGTTCGGTCGATGCATTGGAGGTAGTACTTCCCTTGGCTTTAAGTACGCAGGCCCCCATCGGCTGAGTTCGGCCAGTAGCCGACGCTCGTTCCTGTTTGAAGCGGCGTCAGCCGACTATGATAGAGCAATAAATGGAATGGCTTAGTCCGGCCACTAACGATCAATATTTACAGATCAGACAAAGAGGAAGAAAAGTGTCCTTCACTAAACACGGGATTGCTGCTCAAAGTGTAGACTTGGGCAAAACAGTACTTGCCCTCTCTGCTCTGGGCCTATTCACAAAGCTTCTGAATATCGATTTGGGAAAGCTACAAATTCTTGGTGTAGAGCTAAAACCATCGAGTGCGAGCCTTATTCCAGGCTTTCTTGGGCTTGCATTACTTTACGCATTTGCGTGCTTCATTGTAGCCAGAATGGAGGGGGCAATCGAAAGCGAAGTTGACAAGGATGCTATAGAGCATAGAGCCAAGATAAAAGAAAAGAGAGGTTTATTAATTCTTTCATTTCTAATCTCCCCAATTTCGCTTGTGGTTTATTCGATGCCATTTGCCTTTGGATTACTTACCATATCACTACTTTGGTCTGATAGCATGAAAGTTTTAAGATCTATTTGGTAACTTACGATTTGATATTGAGCCCTATAAAAGCCGCGGTCGGCCAGAAACTGCCATTCAATCTTTATTCAATATGAGTTCAAATAAGCCTGATACACTTGGAAGCACCTATGTCGTTTGTCTTTTGGCACTAATTATCCCGAGCGCTCAGGTTGCTTTCGCTGATAACCAAGGGACACTTCTCCCCACAGGCGGTGGATCGGCATATGTTGATGGCCTAAGGATTACGTGTGGACCGGGACTGATTCCTTTTATTGCACAGGAAAATGTAACTGGGGAGATCGACTTGCCATTAGGGAAAGTTTCATTCACCGGACGTCCTGTACACTTTGGTTACTGCGGTTATCCAGTGGCTAACAATGTACCCTCAATGATCAATATTAGCGAGCAATTAAATATGCGTGAAATCACCTCCTTCGCGGTTAATCGAAGTGAAATGCCTCTTTTATGCCAGTATGGCGAATTGCCTTTTGTACTTATTGGAAGTGCCGATAGTTTTCTTCCTACTAATAAGGGCGCCGTGACTTTACAGGGTGATGAAAATAACATCGCGGTTTGCATTCAGTCAGCAAAAGAAACTATATTGAACTAATCCGAGAGGTAAAGTTTTACATTCTGATAACGAGCGGCATAAATAGTATTATTTTGTCATCCGCGAAAAAATCTGCCATAGCAGACCTCCCCTTTCTTCTTAATCGCATGGTTTTTTTATTTATCGATTGAAAATAGCTTTAGATAATATTGCGTGTATGGAAAATATATTATTTAATTGCTTTTTACACCAATTTCAATCTTTTATAAGAAAAATATTTATGGTGCGTGCGAGTTGTAAATTATTGCATTTGTATTGGACAATATTTTTATAGTTTTAGCGAAAATTAAATTAAAAAATAATATATGAAAAAGAAACATAATTTATACTTTTCAATTTTTGGAGCAATTCTTTTGAGTATAGTAACCATTAGTTGGATGACCAAAGAGAATGCAAATATTGTGGGTACATCATTTTTACTAGGGGTGCTGGCATGTAAATTAGAATCGCTATTTAGAGAGCGAAAAGATGAATAGAATTCAATAATTTTTCTGTTTTTACTCCAGTTTTCAGCTAAAAACTGTAAATAAAGTTTTCCAGTTGACAAGAGAGGAATTTTTTTGAGTCAAGATTTTCAATTTTAGATAATGCGTATCAATGAGCGCGAGTACGTCTCACTTCACCACCTAGCATTACACTTGTGGAAATGGGGCACCCTTAATAATTGTCTACGGCCTAAATCTAAACAATTGAATTCCACACACTCCGTCAATTCAGTAGTAGAAAGAGGACGGTTGGACAGTGTCATGTGTCTTCATCCGGCCAAGAGCAGCCTGTCAGCTAAGTGAGAAACTGCGCATTTTCTGCAATATCAAGCTGTTAAGATTTTGATTTGCTCTCATCCTGGTAAATGGAATCTCATGCGAAAGCTATTCTCGATATTGCTGATAGGTTCTGCAATAATTTGCGTACCTGTTTGTGCCGAAAACAATGAGGTTATTCGAAACGCAACGCAAGCGGCGCAGCTATGGCTTACATCAGCAGATGCTGGTCACTATGATGAAACCTGGGAGCAAGCTGCTCCTGTTTTTCAGCAGACTGTAACAAAAGCGGAGTGGGAGTTCATCTTGAGGGTGGTCCGAACAACAATTGGCGACTTGAAGAATCGCTCTGTAGTTTCTGTCGCTTTCGCTGAAAAGCTACCTGGAGCCCGCACGGGGAAATATGTTGTGATTCAGTACGCTAGTGAATACACGAAAAAAGCGGAAGTTATCGAGACCGTTGTTCCGATGTTGAATGAGGACGGTATTTGGAAAGTTTCTGGTTACTTTGTGAAGTGAGATATCAACGGTTTTTCGTTGTTACCGCTGCATCCGGCCAGAAGCTGCCATCTAACATTAATTCAAAATGAGTTCACATAAGTTTAATACGATTGGAAGCCGCCATATTGTTTGTCTTTTGATGTCAATTGCCTTAAACGCTCAATTTGCCTTCGCTGACAACCAAGGAATAATTCTTCCCACAGACGGTGGATCTGCATATGTTGATGGCTTACGGATTACATGTGGAACGGGACTGATTCCTTTTGTTGCACAGGGAAATGTAACTGGGGAGATCGACCTACCAGTGGGGAAAATTTCATTTACCGGACGCCCCGTACACTTCGGTTACTGCGGTTATCCGGTAGCTAACAATGTACCCTCAATGATCAAAATTAGCGAGCAAGTCAATATGGATGAAGTCACCTCCTCCGCGGTTAACCGGAATGAATTTTCTCTTTTGTGTCGGCATGGCGAATTGCCTTTTGTACTTATTGGAAGTGCTGAGGGTTTACTTCCTACTAATAAGGGGGCAGTGACTTTACAGGGTGATGCAAATAACATCGCGGTCTGTATTAGATCTGCGAAAGAAACTACGTTGAATTAATCCGAAAATGCGGAATTTTACATATTGATATCGAACGTCCCAATGACGCAGTTCTATCATATAGGCAGAAATCAGCCAATAGCAGACAGATACCGGTAGCGAGAATTCTAATTGGATAACTTCGGTTGAAAATGATGAGAAAAATTGTTTTCGCTCTTCTTTGCGTATTTTTTCGCTCAGCGGTTGCAAATTGCGAGGACCCGAAAACTCAAGTCGAGATGACGGCATGTGCAAGACAGGATTACGCTGAGCAAGATAAAAAACTAAATACGGCTTATGCTGAATATCGCGTTCGCCTCAGAGAATCTCAGAAAAAACAGCTTAAAGATGCGCAGCTTGCATGGATAAAATTCAGAGATGCTTCTTGTGAATTTGAGAGCTCCGGCGTGGAGGGCGGCAGCGTTTATCCAATGGTTCGGTACTTATGTCTTTCAGAGAAAACTGCCATTCGTTTGCAAGAAATAAAAGAACTTAGTGTGTGCAAAGAAGGAAACTTGAGCTGCCCCGCATATTGAATTAAAGCTACTGCTCGCGGCCAGCAGCGGACTGTTGGGCTCAGCAGAAAATTTTAAGGCCAGTGAATGATTGAGTTTGAAGAGATGCGTCAGTTATTGTGTCGCACATATTCCGGACTGCGAGAGCGAGTCGTCGCAGCTGCCGATGACTGGATCGGTGAGGGGGGAGAATTCTTGGCATTCCCATGGATGCACCAACTCTGCGGCCTGGTGATCGACCGCTTTCAGAGCGGTGATTATGATCAGTCCGACGCGCTATTCGGTGTTGTGGAAAAGCTTCTGTCAGAAGGCAATGAGGCTATACAAACTGTTGTGGCGACAGGCTTCCTTGAGGGACTACAGCATCAACGAAAAATAGCACCAGAACTTTGGCGGCCGTTGCTAGGTCCGTTGGCAAGGTCTCATTGTGAGGCCATGGATAAATTTCATGGCATAACCCGTTAAGTGGGGCCGGCTACGGCCAAGAGCGGCCATATCAACCTAGACCGATTCAATAATTTCAAACGGTATGACAAGAATCCTTCAATTAGTCTTGGTCCTTGTATTTGCATCGTTACTCAATGGTTGCACCATGAATGCGGTTAAAGCGCTGCCCACAGGCGAAACTCCGCGTGACGGCCGCGCAGTTGTCATTTATGGAGTGAAGGTCGAGGGTCCTTGGAAATACTCTAAGTTTTCGGTTCAATTGGCTGAGTACGACTTGGCAAAGCAGAACATTACAGGAAACTGCTTTCAGTTCAATCGCACTGAAGCTTTCGTCGCACCTGAACCTGGTGAATTGAAGTATTTCGCTTTTGAAGTTCCTGCAGGCTACTACGTATATAGCCCATTTCATCTCTCCCGACTTTCAGGGGACTTTTTAGCGTTCGAGGTTCCGTCAGGTAGGAGTGTCTACATTGGTGATTTTGTATTCGAAAAGAATGGGTTGGTAAGCTTGCATCGAGAGCCAATTGCCGAGAAAAATGGGATAGAGACGAATTGGCCTAGCTTAAAAAGGCGAATTTCACTCGCGAAGGTCTTGGCGGTGAAACCGCCTTTTATCTTCATATGTACGCCTTAGTATTATCGAAGGCTAACAAAGCGAATATTCTCAACGGGACGTCTTTAGCTCGATGTGGGAATTCGTGAAATTTCCGGATTGGCAATCTGCTATTCTGAGCACAGTCGTCCGAGTTCGGCCAATAGCCGCCGGTAGATGTTCGCAAAACATTAAGCCGGAGCGCTAATGTCTATCCCTAAAATTGGAGAACTAGATGTTTTCTTTTAAGAGTCTTGTACGTGTCGTCCTGATTCTATTGGCGCTCTGTAGTTCTGTGTTCTCAATTGCTGCTGACGAGCAGAGTGCAACTCAACTAGGTATTCATTTCAATTTCGATTTTGAGACGGCTAGGATTGTCAGTAAGGCTGTAAGCACTGGCGATTTTGATGAGGCTGCTCTCAACGATTTCTGTACGTTGCCCGATGCGAAGGCAATGATTAAAAAAATGCGCTTGAATAATTGCGACGCTCTTTTGCTTCATCTGAAAGGTTTTCGGAAGAGTAAAAAAGCAATCGCTTCTGCGCAATTGCTGACGAGTGAATTGACGCGAACCGATAATGGCAAGTATGCACCGCTGGCGGCAGAAGTTTTGCGTCAGATTAAAGACTATGTTCCGCCTGAATTCAGTGCTCACATCAATGTGCACTTCATATTTGGCAGCAACTCGGATGGATTCACGTTCGATGATGTTCCCGATGACGTCTATGTAAATTTAGCGACGTTTTCTGAAGCCTCGGTACAGGAACTTGGGGAGACAGTTGCGCATGAGCTGTTCCACGCTGTGCAGGCCCACATAATGCGGCCTGAATCATTGCCAACGGCACAAGGCCCGGCTTCAAAGACCGGGCCAATTTGGATGAACCATCTGCTCGTCAATTTGGTGCAAGAAGGAACTGCTGAGTTGTTCACGCATCCCGTGGCGGAGAGACCCCCAACTCCCTATTCAGCACAAAGGAAAATCGGCATCGAGCGCAACGCTATCCGCATCCATAGCTTGGTTACCATGTTCGAAACGTTGGGGTGGCGGTTGTTATTTGCTCCTCCGAATGACGAACAAGCGTATGACCGCATTTACGGTTTGATGTTCTATAAGAATTTTGATGAGACGGCTTATGATTTAGGTTGGCTAATGGCCAGCACGATTGTAAAAAAGGATGGGAAAATGGCGATTTTTAACTTGTTGAAAGAGGAACCAAAGCAATTTTTTCTGCATTATCAGACGATTGCATTAGAAGATGGAAATTTACCAATTTTCAGTGATGAGTTTATTGAAAAAATAAAAAATATTTGAAAATTTCAGCACGACTGTCTGGCAACTCCCCCCTCGCGTTAGCGTATGGAGCGATTGCAGCGATTCAAGCCTTGCAAGACGAGGGGCTGCTTGCCTCTAGCCTTTCGTCCGTCAAAGGGGCTGCATCAGGCTTCGATAGTGGTGACTTTCTATTTTTGGGCGCTGTAGAAGACGGACACTTTCACACTCGCATTAAAGCTGGTTAAAGTTGAACAACGCCGCAAACGGCCAAAAGCCGCCTTTCATCGGGCCTATGGCCTTACGATTGGAACAAAGCTTTTTTGATTAAAAACTAACACTAGTGTTGGCCTCTGGCGTGCGCCTGTTTGTGCCGCTGAATTTTTACCGGAGCCGTGATGCAGCTAACTATGCTAACCAATGAACTCCATTCGGCGCTCGTCTATCTTGACAGAGATTTTGTGGCAGGAAAGTACGAAATCTTTTCCGGCAAGTCGCCAAGTTCTCAGATCACCAAAACGCAAGGAAAAAAGGCGGGAGCGGCGATTCCCGTCTTTTCTGCAGAGGTGAGTGCAATCGAGACACGTACGTTTCCAATCTCTACACTGGAGATGCTTGCAACCGTAATGCCGACGATACAGCAGGTGAGCGAGATCGACACCGCTGTTTTACAGAAGGATATGTGTTCAAAGTTTGGTTGGGTGACCGCCACCCTTGGCACTTTAACGGCGAGGCAGTCCCAAGGGGTGCCCGGAACTGAAACCTACGTACAGGGCGAAGAGCAAGGCTGTTTCACGCTGAAGAATGATGCATTGAAGTTGGCGCTCATTACCACTCCGGACTACTTTGTCTCTGGGTTAGATGCTCTGCTCAAGATGCATAAAGTTCTGCTTCGCGATTTGACTATGCCGGTTCGAGCATTCGTGCGGATCATAGCCGCCCAAGACTATATGGACGAGTGGATTGCAATCCCGTACGTCATGTATGAGTACCCGCGATGACTATGCATCCTAAATGGATCGATATCGACCAAAGGCGGACATTGCGATTCTAGCTATGAGAAATGGAAAATTCCCCCGTGAATGGCTAAAGCTCACTTACTATCGGCCCAAGCTTATCCTAGATGGGCTTAGACGAATCGAGAGAAGCGGACTGCTAGACAAGCTGCCGTATAAGACTGCGGCATTGCGCACTAACAAGTTGAAGCCTTACTTAGAGGGGCGTCAAGCTGCTCTTTTTTGCCATGGTATGAGTGCACGAATCGGCCAAGAGGTGTCCTTCGCACTTTTCGAATCATCGGACTATGACATAGTCGCCAAATTCGAAACTGGTGATGTCACCAGCATGGTGCCGGTCCAGTTAAAAGAGCTTCCTCCGTCAAACATAAATCCAAATGTTCAACTGCAAGATATATTGGATAAGCTCGAGGAAAGGCTTAAAGATTCGAAAGATTTAGTTGTCGCAATTCACATCAATCGAGATTTAAACGAACTTTGTCCAGCTAAGCTAAGATTGCCGAAAGCACTTGGTGAAATCTGGCTATACGGTGCAAAAGACCATACACAGCAAGCCTGGTACTTGATCGGGGATTTACTGAAAGATCCAAATCTTGTAAGCGAATTTGGTTATCCTTCGAGCCGAATCTATTCAGCTAATTGGAAACAAAATGTATTGGGCCGTCGCTTAGGGAATATAGCTTTATCCTTCGGCCCCTTATCCATGTATCGGAAAGAGAAAAAGACAGGCTAATTTCAAAGGTCCGCTATGGGGCGGATGCTGCCGGTCTTAGTCAGACACAGTGCGTCAGCTCAAGTATGAGCTAGTACAGATAAAGCTGTCTTTTGTTGGATTCAGCCCGGCAAGCAGGCTTGCAAGGCGCTCGGTAAATCGAGTAAAGCGCTCACGGTCTTCATCCGACATCTCTGCACAGCATTCCCTGAATATCTGAACGGCCTCTGGATCCGTCTGCATCAACTCATCGAAGGCGTATTCTTCGTCATCCGTCAGTTTTGTCATCACGATCACTTCACACGCAGTTCACCAGTTCGGAATTTTTCCTTCATAAACGGTATACGCAGGCCTCCCGGACGCTGATCATAATTGCTAGTCCGCAAGTCGGTGCGTGCCCAGGAGTCCCAGTATTGAAGGCGGATCAGGATAAGATCGATCAAGCTAAAAGTGGAGTTCAAGATACGCAGAAATGCTATGCGCTCGATTTATGCGAGCGCGCATAGGCGCAAATTTCGGTGCGACACGCCACTACCGACAGTCATTCGCAGGCTGCCACGACTCCCTTCCCATGAATCACTCGCTAAGCCAAGAGATAATTATTTCCACAACTGCAATCCCATCGAAATAATATTTGCAACAATGTGGATAAGTGAAAATTTACACCATGAAATCTGCAACATCACCGAATATTGACTTTCAGGAAGGAAAGGGGCATCCTGAAGTCATTGCGTATAAGTGCGTTTATGTGACGACAGTGCGAGAGACTCTGAAAATCAACCCGACATGACTCCGGAGCAAAAAATTAAACAAGAAATCCGAGATGCGGGACTAACCGTTGCACAGTGGGCCGCTATAAACGGGTTCAACCCGAGCTTGGTCTATGCAGTTCTTACAGGAGAACGCAAATGCTATCGGGGGCAGTCCCGAGCAATAGCCATCGCATTTGGATTAGTATCCGGTCCTCTAAGTTCAAAGGAGATGAAAACGCCTGACGTGAAGTGAAAAGCGCACTGGGCGGGAAAGGCTCAGTGCGCTTAGGGATTGCAAATTTCGACTGCCATTGAATTCTCGCGCGAGGTCCTCAGCGGGTCAATCCCTTCTTTGTGGAATTTTGTGAATGCGATAGCAGACACTAAACATTCATGTCAAAAAATCTGTGAACCTTCTCTTTGGGGCAACCTAAAAAAGACCATGCCGAATTCTGGCGTAGGTGCCTGATGCGTCGCATTGATGATCATCTGCTCGCGCCCAAAATTACAGAGCTAAACACCTTAACAGCACTAGTCTCGACAGGGAGTATATGGATTAATCAAAGGACTTAGAAAGCAAAAAGCCCTCGTTCGCGCGAAGGCTTTGCTGAAACAGGAACGTTCTACTAAGGATTAGGATGATTCCACTCTACAACGTCGGGCGGGAGCTGTCAAGCCCTCCGATGGCGTCTTCGGCTGCTTTCTTCGTTTCACCATTTAGTCAACAAAATCCACTCGGTCGGCAATGGCACGGGGAGATGGTAATGGCAAATCGGAGAGCGGCAATGAGAAAAATTCGTGAAGTTTTGAAGTGCTTGTATGACCGTAATTTGTCAGCGCGAGAGACGGCTCGATTCACCGGATTAGGGCGTACTGCCGTGAATGAATACCGCGAACGATTCCGGCAAGCTGGCTTAGTCTGGCCACTGACAAGCGAGATTGATGATATGGCCCTGGAAGTTGCACTCTATCCACTCCAACGGGCGACCGAGTCAGTTGGACGGCAAGAGATAGACTTTGAGGTTATTCATCTTGAGATGAAAAACAAGGGAGCAACTCTACGAGTCTGAACCGTTCCGGGATTTTGAGAGGCCCCGTGGTGTGAGTCAGACCGGGATGGCTTGACCGGAAAGTTGACGATAGTAATTCATTTCAGCTTCAGCAGGCGGGATATGGCCAATCGATTCCAGCAAA
>NZ_WWCM01000059.1 GCF_009857915.1 Duganella qianjiadongensis | reverse complement strand
GGACATCAGCTATTACCTGATGCACCGCTATAACCGGATACGGCCACATCAGTTCAATGAGGGATTGGCTCCGGCCGTCAAAGAAGAAAAACTTAACGTAGTGTCCGGGATAGGTTGACCACTACAGTAGCGATTTAAACTGTAACTGCCTCAATGTGAAACGGCTTACTAAATCCAGCCTCCCGCGCTCCCTTATCCTTTGCGCCATTCGAGTAAATTCTGGCTCCTGCCCCATCATGAATACGACGAAATGAACGTCTACCTGCTCCAGTTGATTGCCTATATCTTTCAGAAAGCAGAAGTCTTGAAGTGCCATTCCTTGCGCTTCGTCGATAAGCAGAACCACCATTTTTTCGGGTCCACGCATTCCCGCCTCTTCTAACGCAGCACCGAGCCGTACACGCAAATCAAATGTCTCACCTGCTATGTCCGTCACCCCAACCGTCAACAAGAAATTCTTAAAGAATGCCCGGATAGAAGGTACTTGCTGGTTATCAACAATATGCCGGAAGATCGGTATCCTAGGAAAAATCTTTCGAAGCTCGCGCTCAGCCATGATCAGACCTTTGCTCTTTCCATAACCGCTTATTGCCGTAAAACAACATCCCAATTCCCGCAAAATTACCGCTCGTCGCATAGCACCAACCATTTCCTTGATAGGCTCCGTCGGCATTACCAGTGTTTTCCCGAAAAGCGGATGCTTAGTTAATGAGAGCAGGTCATCTGCTGTTCGGTCATATGCTGTTGAGCGCTTCGGCGTATCTTGACTGGTATCGGGGGCGGTATCTGGTAACTTAGTCATGGCGTCATTCCGGCTGATGCAAGCTGTTGATGTTGAATGGAACATCCAAAAAAAGCGACTGCGGAGCCTGTCAGAATTTTTGTGTGAATCCGGGGTCATGAAATAATACCGAAAGGGATTTTCCATGACCGACGTAATGACCACTAAGAAGCCAAAAACCAAGAAGCAGTACCCGTTTCCCGTTGAA
>NZ_WWCM01000058.1 GCF_009857915.1 Duganella qianjiadongensis | reverse complement strand
GATATCGAACAGCATCTCGATTTCCCAACGCGCCCTGTACCAATCAATCAATTCATTGACTTCATCGAGCGAGCTGGCATGGCGATTCGTCAGCAACCGCCATTCAACTGGCTTGGTCCCTGCCGGCGCGCCCACTTCCCTCGCTACAATACAGGTAACGCTGACGGCACTGCTTTTGCCAGCGGCCAGTTCCACACGCCGAGCCCATAACTGCTGCCGCACCAGCCGCTCTTTGATGCCATGACGCGAGGCCATCGTAAAGCTGATCTCGCCCATTGGCGCTTCACTCGTCGCAACGTCGAACAGCTTGCCGTGATCGGGCACGCAGCGATTGTGCGCGGCTCGCACCAGCCAATCGGCCGGATGGTCAAGGTATTGTGCACGCTGCATCAAGGGCATCAAATCGGCCTCACGGTCAGCCACGTATACCAAGCGCGTCCCCGGCATCTCTTGTGCCATCTCGGCGATGCGGTCGTAGCCTTCAACCCAGCGCACGCTTTCTTTTGGCCCGTCGCGCTGGCCGTCTTTGTTCCTCTTTTCACGCGCCCACATCCAGGCGTCCACCACGCCCAGCGCCGTGCGCGCTGGCGTCACGGCGTAAGTCGGATGCAGATACATGCCCCGTTGGCTGTCATAGCTCAGCGGGCCGAGCCCTTCGATCTCCTGACCGTTGAAATTGAGTTCGGTCGTGTCTTGCAAGCACAGCACCACAGGCTCGTTTTGCATCCGCAACTGCGTCTGCTGCCAGTGGGGTGCCATGATGTCCCGCCAATCGACCGACTCATTGCCCAAGAAGCGATACGCCGCGATGGTTTCTCCCCAACCGTCGCAGGCTTCGGGAATACTCGCCGTCGGATTCGCCGCAAACCGCTCCATCATTGTCCTCGCTCGCCTGTTGAGGCGCGCGTCGCCAAGATCCAACTGTGCAAATTCCGTCGCCGCCCAGTCTGCTGATGCCATTGTCAACGCGTCACCCAAAAGACGAGAGTAAACGCGAAAAGTCGGCAGTTTACAAGGGCAGATGCGAAAATTG
>NZ_WWCM01000057.1 GCF_009857915.1 Duganella qianjiadongensis | reverse complement strand
AAAGGAGATGGCGAGCCAGGTGTGAAAGCGATCTGGAAGGGGCTGACCAAGATACGACTCGTCGCTGAAGCGCTACGAGAAATGAACTCGGCCTACGACTGAAGCCGAGTTGTGTATAAAGGCATGCTTATAACCGAGGGATCCTCGCGATATCTTTCGCGCGATAGTATTTCTAGCATATGCTCAGAAATATTTCGAAGTCCTTGCTCACCAAGTTGACGCGGTTGCACGCCTCTCGAGAGAATTAAGTTCCTCAGTCCCTCCGTGATTGAGGTTTTTTGAACCTCTTTCGGATTATCTGAGCAAAAATATCCCATAGAGGTACCACGTTCAAAAACCACATAGTGTTGCTCATCATCTGGTAGTAGACCTAAGTCCAACGGTGAGAATGCCGCAGAGTTCGATATAACAGTTTTTGAAAGATAAAATTTATTTAGCTCAGATGGAAGATGAAATTCTGGCGCGATGTAGAAAACAGACTGCCCGGAATTTTCCAAGTTGATCAAAAGCTTGTGCTGGTCGGAGTGATTCCTTGGACGTAAGTACATCCTATAATAAGGAAGATTGGGGATTATGTGATCGTATTCTTTGGAATTTGTACGCTCTAAGCAGTCGCTTAGCTTAAATTGCAAAAATACAGGAATTCCTTGTAAGGGTATCTCCACATCATATCCCCCTCCCGCCTTTCCTTCTTGATAAAGCGAGGGAAACAATGGTGCAGCCGCTAAAGTTGCTTTATTAGCTGCAACAATCTCTTCTGTTACTGCATATCCATAGGAAAATTCTGAAAAATCTGGGCTCATTGGGTCATTAATTCTAACGTTGGAAATCAGTGGCGTATTTTAGGTATTCAGTAGAATTGACTTGGTATATTTTTTAATAATTGAAATTTACAATCTCTACGCAAATCCACAAATTTTTATAAGGTTATGTTGTACACATGCGAGGTTAACTATGCTTTCACTTCAATGTCTGTTTCTGGCCCAGACCGTGTAAAAACGTAAAACCGTGTAAACGAAACCTGCCCTGTAAACGTTGAACCAGTATCTCATGACCACGGGTGTCAAATGAAGCGCTTTATCGAAGGCGAGAATCGTGAACAAGGC
>NZ_WWCM01000056.1 GCF_009857915.1 Duganella qianjiadongensis | reverse complement strand
CCTATCAACGTCCTGGTCTCGAACGACCCTTCAAAGAGCTCAAGGCTCTGGGAAATCTCATCTTAAGGCAAGTTTCCCGCTTAGATGCTTTCAGCGGTTATCTCTTCCAGACTTAGCTACCCGGCAATGCCACTGGCGTGACAACCGGTACACCAGAGGTCTGTCCACTCCGGTCCTCTCGTACTAGGAGCAGCCCCCTTCAAATTTCCAACGCCCACGGCAGATAGGGACCAAACTGTCTCACGACGTTTTAAACCCAGCTCACGTACCACTTTAAATGGCGAACAGCCATACCCTTGGGACCGGCTACAGCCCCAGGATGTGATGAGCCGACATCGAGGTGCCAAACTCCCCCGTCGATATGAACTCTTGGGAGGAATCAGCCTGTTATCCCCAGAGTACCTTTTATCCGTTGAGCGATGGCCCTTCCATACAGAACCACCGGATCACTATGTCCTACTTTCGTACCTGCTCGACTTGTCAGTCTCGCAGTTAAGCACGCTTATGCCATTGCACTATTAGCACGATGTCCGACCGTACCTAGCGTACCTTCGAACTCCTCCGTTACACTTTAGGAGGAGACCGCCCCAGTCAAACTGCCTACCATGCACTGTCCCCGACCCGGATAACGGGCCAAGGTTAGAACCTCAAATGAACCAGGGTGGTATTTCAAGGATGGCTCCACGAGAACTGGCGTCCCCGCTTCTAAGCCTCCCACCTATCCTACACAGATTGATTCAAAGTCCAATGCAAAGCTACAGTAAAGGTTCATGGGGTCTTTCCGTCTAGCCGCGGGTAGATTGCATCATCACAAACACTTCAACTTCGCTGAGTCTCGGGAGGAGACAGTGTGGCCATCGTTACGCCATTCGTGCAGGTCGGAACTTACCCGACAAGGAATTTCGCTACCTTAGGACCGTTATAGTTACGGCCGCCGTTTACTGGGACTTCAATCAAGAGCTTGCACCCCATCATTTAATCTTCCAGCACCGGGCAGGCGTCACACCCTATACGTCCACTTTCGTGTTTGCAGAGTGCTGTGTTTTTATTAAACAGTCGCAGCCACCAGTTTATTGCAACCCGTTCGCCCTACTGAAGTAAATCAGCCAAGCTACAAGGGCGTACCTTTTCCCGAAGTTACGGTACCAATTTGCCGAGTTCCTTCTCCCGAGTTCTCTCAAGCGCCTTAGAATACTCATCTCGCCCACCTGTGTCGGTTTGCGGTACGGTCTCGTATGACTGAAGCTTAGAGGCTTTTCTTGGAACCACTTCCGATTGCTTCG
>NZ_WWCM01000055.1 GCF_009857915.1 Duganella qianjiadongensis | reverse complement strand
TGAACCGTTCCGGGATTTTGAGAGGCCCCGTGGTGTGAGTCAGACCGGGATGGCTTGACCGGAAAGTTGACGATAGTAATTCATTTCAGCTTCAGCAGGCGGGATATGGCCAATCGATTCCAGCAAACGATGATGGTTGAACCAGGAAACCCATTCCAACGTGGCCAGTTCGACCGATTCACGGGTCTTCCATGGCGCGCGCTTCTTGATCAACTCCGTCTTGTACAAACCATTGATGGTCTCGGCCAGAGCATTGTCGTAGCTGTCGCCCCGGCTGCCGACCGACGGCTCGATGCCCGCTTCAGCCAGGCGTTCACTGTAACGGATGGAAACGTATTGCGAGCCTCTGTCGCTGTGATGGATCAGGGCGTCGTTGCGCTCCGGTTGCCGGGCATACAGCGCCTGCTCCAGCGCGTCCAACACGAAGTCAGTGCGCATCGAACTACTCACGCGCCAGCCGACGATTCGGCGAGCAAACACGTCGATCACGAAAGCGACATAGATCATGCCTTGCCAAGTCGAGACGTAGGTGAAGTCGCTGACCCACAACTGATTCGGCCGGTCGGCCCGGAACTGGCGCTTGACCCGGTCCAGCGGGCAAGGCGCAGCGGCATCGCCAATCGTGGTTCGCACGACCTTGCCACGCACGGCCCCGCGCAGGCCGGCGAGACGCATCAAGCGCTCAACCGTGCAACGCGCCACTTCGATCTGCTCGCGCTTGAGCTGGCGCCAGACTTTCTCTGCGCCGTAGACCTGCATGTTGGCGTGCCAAATACGATGGATATGAGCACTCATGAGTTCGTCACGGTGGGCTCGCGCACAACGCAAGGCAGGATTCCTAACTTGGGCGGCATGGCGCCAGTACGCCGACGGGGCGACCTGCAGTGCTTTGCAAATCGGCTCGGCCCCGTAGACAGCACGATGCTGGTCAACAAAAGCCCTGACTACTTGCGGTGGCGGTCGAGCTCCGCCTGGGCGAAAAAAGCGCTCGCCAAACGCAGGATCTCGTTCGTCCTGCGCAATTCCTTCACTTCGCGCTCAAGTGCGCGGACGCGTTCCTGCTCGGCCGTCGTTGGCCCTCCTCGCAGGCCTGCGTCCGTTTCATGCTGGCGAACCCAGCGCCGCAGAGTCTCCGGCGTGCAGCCAATTTTGGCAGCAATTGATGAAATGGCAGCCCACTGCGAGCTGTGCTCGCCTTGGCATTCCATGACCATACGGACGGAGCGTTCGATTACTTCGGGCGAGTGCTTAGATTTTTTCATAGATCCATTTTCTCAAATAATGGAGCCTCCCAGTTTTCCGGAACGGTTCA
>NZ_WWCM01000054.1 GCF_009857915.1 Duganella qianjiadongensis | reverse complement strand
GTGTGAATCCGGGGTCATGAAATAATACCGAAAGGGATTTTCCATGACCGACGTAATGACCACTAAGAAGCCAAAAACCAAGAAGCAGTACCCGTTTCCCGTTGAACTGATCGACCAGTTGCTGGCTCAGGTCGAGAACAAGGATGCCGAATCGATTCTCGGGGAGTCAGGCCTGGCGGGCCAGCTCAAAAAGATGCTGGCTGAGCGCATGCTGACCGCCGAATTGACCCACCATCTCGCCACCGAAGGCGACGCCAAGAACCACCGTAACGGCAAGAGCCGTAAAACCGTTCTGGCACCGGGCGGCGAGCTGGAACTGGAGATCCCACGTGACCGTCTTTCCAGCTTTGAGCCAAAGCTGGTCGCCAAGCACCAGCGCCGCATGCCGGGCTTTGATGACCACGTGATCGGCATGTATGCACGCGGCATGACCGTGCGCGAGATTCAGGCACATTTGCTGGAACTGTACGGCACCGAGGTGTCGCCTGACCTGATCTCCACGATCACCGATGAGGTCATGGAGGAAGTGGCGCAATGGCAGCAACGCCCGCTTGAAGCGATGTACCCCATCGTCTACTTTGATGCATTGCGCTTGAAGATCCGCGATGAAGGCACCGTCAAGAACAAGGCGGTGTATCTGGCGCTGGGTATTCGTGCCGATGGCCGCAAGGAGGTTCTGGGCCTGTGGATCGAGCAAACTGAAGGTGCCAAATTCTGGCTGAAGGTCTTCAACGAACTGCGCAACCGAGGGTTGGAAGACATTCTGATTGCCGTTGTCGATGGCCTGCGCGGCTTCCCTGAAGCGATTGAGGCAGTGTTCCCTCAGGCGCATATCCAGACCTGTATTGTGCACTTGATCCGCAATTCGATGACACTGGCCTCTTGGAAGGACCGTAAGGAGCTCGCAGCGGCACTTAAACCGGTCTACCAGGCCGCCAACGCCGACGCGGCTGCAGCGGCATTAGACGCCTTTGCGGAGGGCCCATGGGGCCAGCGCTTCCCGACGGTGGTGACGATGTGGCGGCGCCAGTGGGAGCAGGTGATTCCGTTCTTTGCCTATCCGCCGGAAGTACGTTCAATCATCTACACAACGAACGCCATCGAGAGCCTGCATATGCGCTTGCGGAAGATCGTTAAGAACCGAGGACACTTCCCGAGCGACGAGGCGGCGACTAAATTACTGTACCTGGCCTTGCGCAATATTGAAAAAGACTGGAAGATGCCGCAGCGAACTTGGAAGATGGCAGCAAACCAGTTTGCCATTCTGTTTGGGGAACGCTTCACCAACGCGATTAATTAACTACGAACCGCGACCCCGGCACACAAAATTCCTGACAGGTCC
>NZ_WWCM01000053.1 GCF_009857915.1 Duganella qianjiadongensis | reverse complement strand
GTTCATCCGCACTCGTCGTTAAAATTGAAATCACCTCGAATGTTCAGGAGGGAGCTGCTGCGCCGAGCTCAGGAAAGCGGCGTTAATTAAGCGATAGGATGTGTCCGGTCATACGGGGGCAAGATCACAACAACATTGTAGGTAGTGATGTGTATAACAACGAATAAACGTCATCGTCTGCGGGATCTTTGAATATAAAATTAAAATTTTCGGGCGAAGTTCTAATTTCAACTCGATCGGTGGTAACCAGATGTACGGCATGCTGAAAGAAACCGTAGAGTCCGTAGCTATTGCTAGGATCGAAAACGATTGAGTAGATCTCATCAGCGGTTACAATGTCCACAAGTTCTGTTTCGCTGATCGCTTTAGCAAGTATCTCCTTGCGGCGATTCCCTATAATCTTCTGCGTAATTTTTGTTGGATCACCCGAAGAAAACTCGTTGTAAAACTCATCCTCATCAGCGACCATCCATGAGAGATACATCAAGTTATCAATCAGAGGCTTGCGCAGAAGATTGAAGGCGGGAACAATCTTTCGCTTCTCGAAACAGCGAAGGGATTCATAGATGTGGTGACCGCAGTCCGCGACCATAGCCATAGTTATCGTATTGAGCACGACTCTACGAGCTTGATGATGTAGACCCAATTCTCTCAACGCGGTCACAGCATCGCGATTCTTAGCGAGAGCTGTGAACCTCTTGCTCTGGGCTTTGCTCTCAAACTTAAACGAAACGATGTGCGCTTCAGCGGCCTCGTATTCAGCAAGCATTCTGACAAATTCGTCATGGACGAAGAAGCAATACTCGTGCGCTAGGCACACTTCTTTAGGCAAATAATAAAGCCGTGTGGCAGGAATCAAAATGCCCATTTCCGAACGATCCTTGTAAATTTACCGCCGTGGTCATACGAACTTCATCTGCTCGGCGATAAGGTTTGCCAGTGCCTTGCACACGTCGGCAGGGTTTCAGCCAGTAGCTGCCGACCAAAAGATTAAATACATTCAGATACTTAACCTTGTTCCTTTACTTTCTTACGCAACGACTCGCCTTTTAATTTGATGATGTGCGAGCTGTGGACGATGCGGTCGAGAATAGCATCTGCCACCATCTTGTTATTTAAAGCATCGTGCCAATTCTCCAAAGGAAACTGACTAGTAATGATTGTGGAACGAGGCCCCACTCTAGCATCTATTAATTCAAACACATCCTGTTGAGCTTCGGCGCGAGCCTGTCAGAATTTTTGTGTGAATCCGGGGTCATGAAATAATACCGAAAGGGATTTTCCATGACCGACGTAATGACCACTAAGAAGCCAAAAACCAAGAAGCAGTACCCGTTTCCCGTTGAAC
>NZ_WWCM01000052.1 GCF_009857915.1 Duganella qianjiadongensis | reverse complement strand
CGTCACCCAAAAGACGAGAGTAAACGCGAAAAGTCGGCAGTTTACAAGGGCAGATGCGAAAATTGACCAGCTAAGCCGGTTTCAGCTCGGGCGAGGCTCCGGCTGGACTTGTGTATAAGGGCATGGGATATACGAAGGTATATGTAATTTAACTCCACCCACGTGTATCGTTCTTGCATTGGATCCGAAACACCTGATTAATTGATGGAAATACATGAATAAAACGATTCTGGTTGTCGAGGACCATCCGCTCTACAGAGCGGCGCTGGTTCATATGCTGGAGGCAATCGTTGGAAACCAAGGCACAATCACCGCGAACAGCGCAGAGGAAGGCTTGCGCATGATAGACCGGACTGGCGGTTTGAGCGCAATCTTGCTGGACCTGCACTTACCTGGTGCCAAAGGGGTAGAAGCGATCAAAGCATTCCAGATTAAATGTCCATCGGTTCCGATCATTATGGTCTCGGCATCGGAAGACCGGCGGGATGCGAACATGGCTTTTCGTGCTGGCGTCATGGCCTTTGTCTCCAAAGGGGCATCGGCCGAAACGTTAATTGATGTGGTGGAACGAGTCTTGGCTGGCACTCTCAATAAGCCCGAGTGGGTCACTGCGAACGGGAAGGTTTCCAATAGTGACGAGCATGCGTTTAAATTAAATGATCGTCAGCGGGAAATCATGGCACTTCTCGTGAAAGGCTTGTCCAACAAGGAAATCGCCTTGCAGTTAGGTCTTGCAGAAATAACCATCAAAGTTCACGTTTCAGCCTTATTCCGCTTACTCGGTGTAGTTAATCGTACTCAGGCAGTAATTGCGATTCGCCAACTAGGACTATAGTTTTTACTCCTCCAGCACTTTCTGATGCAGCTTAATGGCCGAAAATTTTTTAGCGCGCTCGGTGAATCGCCACAAGTTTGTTAGACGCTCGACAGACTCTGAAAATATTGCTTCTCATAGTTTGCTGGCGACAGCTGGTTGCTAAAGCTGTGCCTGCGTTTGGGATTGTAGAACATCTCGATGTAATCGAAGACGTCCCGCTTGGCATGCTCCCTCGTTTCGTAAGTTTTGCGGCGGATGCGTTCTCGCTTTAATAGTTGGAAAAAGCTTTCGGCGACCGCGTTGTCATGGCAGTTGCCGCGACGACTCATACTTTGCTGACGGCATTCCACCATCGGCTATCTCAGCCCAGTACAGTTTGAAAATTTAAAATGCGCCTAGCGGAAGTGTCCGTGATCTTGCCCCCGTATGACCGGACACATCCTATCGCTTAATTAACGCCGCTTTCCTGAGCTCGGCGCAGCAGCTCCCTCCTGAACATTCGAGGTGATTTCAATTTTAACGACGAGTGCGGATGAA
>NZ_WWCM01000051.1 GCF_009857915.1 Duganella qianjiadongensis | reverse complement strand
TGAGATAGCCCCTTGAATCACCGGACACAGCCTATGCGTTATTCTTACGGATAGGAATAGGACTGTGCATATGACTAGGAACAAGCAAACAATCGAAGTAGTGACCGTGAGCCAGGAACGCCGCCGGCGCTGGTCTGCCGAGGAAAAGGCGACGCTGGTGCGCGAGACGTACGAACCGGGCATGAGCGTATCGCTGGTCGCGCGCAAGCATGGCGTGGGCGCCAGCCAGCTGTTCAATTGGCGCAAGCTTGAACGCGAGGGTGCGTTGACGGCCGTCAGTGCTGGTGAATCTGTGGTGCCCGCCAGCGAACTGGCAGCCGCTCGCGCCCAGATCGCGCAGTTGCAACGGATGCTGGGCAAAAAGACGATGGAAGCGGAGATCCTGAAGGAGGCCGTGGAGTTCGCTCGCGAAAAAAAGTGGATTGCGCGCTCGCCCTTGTTGGACAAGGACGGCCAGTGAAGGCGGTCTGTTCGGCGCTGGGCGTTGCGCGCTCGAATGTGTGCACCAAGGCGACGCGCCCGTGCGACTGGGTCGACGGGCGTACCGTGCAGACGTTCCACCAGCCTGCTGATGCCATCCTGGTCGGCGCAGTGCGTGCCGAAATCACAGCGCTGCCGACGTACGGCTATCGTAGGGCCGGCGCTCTGGTGAATCGAACGCGCGCCTTGATGGGGCTGCCGTCGATCAACCACAAACGATTTTATCGGGTGATGAAGGAGCACCGCCTGTTGCTGCCGAAGGCGCCCAAACGCCGCGTCAGCAGTCGCGTTCATGATGGCGTTGTTGCGGTGGCTGAGCCGAATCAGCGCTGGTGTTCGGACGGTTTTGAGATCTCTTGCAACAACGGCGAGGTCGTGACCGGTGTGTTTATGAAGGACTGCTGTGACCGGGAAATCATCGCATGGCGCGCATGGGCCGACCGTGGTCTGCCGGGAGAACCCGTACGCGACATGCTCGTTGAAGCAGTCGAAGCCCGCTTTGGCGGGACCAACATCGGCTCGACGAAATTGGAGTTCTTGAGCGACAATGGCGGCGCCTATCGAGCCCATGAAACGCATGCTTTGGCACGCGAAATGGGACTGGAGCCGATTCATACGCCGGTGTGTAGCCCGCAGTCGAACGGGATCGCGGAAAGCTTCGTGAACACCTTTAAGCGGGACTACGTGAGCATGATGGACCGCAGCAGCGCCGAAATCGTGCTCGCCCAACTGCCTGACGCATTTACGCATTTCAATGAGGTTCATCCGCACTCGTCGTTAAAATTGAAATCACCTCGAATGTTCAGGAGGGAGCTGCTGCGCCGAGCTCAGGAAAGCGGCGTTAATTAAGCGATAGGATGTGTCCGGTCATACGGGGGCAAGATCA
>NZ_WWCM01000050.1 GCF_009857915.1 Duganella qianjiadongensis | reverse complement strand
TCAACGGGAAACGGGTACTGCTTCTTGGTTTTTGGCTTCTTAGTGGTCATTACGTCGGTCATGGAAAATCCCTTTCGGTATTATTTCATGACCCCGGATTCACACAAAAATTCTGACAGGCTCGCCACAACTTACTTTGGGCAAGCCCAGCATCTGTATAAGTCTGACGAAACGATGTAATTCGGCCATCAGCAGCAGTTACATCACCTGTTTGTATAAATGGATACGGTCCGCCATATAGCCGTGCGTCATCTCTAGGGCGATGTTTGGATTTGCCTCGATCAAAAGTTCCAAGATTCGAAAGCTTTTGAATTGCCCATTCAGAACTCATACCCGAGCCCCCCCAGCTTCTGCCTAATCAGCGCGTCCAGCTCCGCTCCCTTCGCCATTTGCTCACCAAGCTTCTCAGTGAGCTTTTGCATTTTGTCGGCAAAGGCTTCATCGTCATCTTCAACTTCTTCAGCACCTACATATCGACCCGGAGTCAGCACATGGCCGTGCTCTGCAATTACAGCCAGCGGCACACTGCGGCAATACCCTGCGACATCCGCGTAAGTCAATGTTGATTCGCCACGCCAAGCGGAAACCGTGGCTGCAATACGGTCGATGACTTCATCGGTAAATTCGCACTGCACACGGCTGATCATGCTGCCCAACTTACGAGCATCAATGAACAGCACTTCATCTTTGCGTGTGCTTTTTTGTTTGGCAAGGAACCATAAACAAGCTGGAATCTGTGTGTTAAAGAATAATTGGCCGGGCAGTGCGATCATTACTTCGACAACATCGGCATCAACCATAGCGCGCCGAATATCACCTTCGCTGTTCTGGCTGGAACTCATCGAACCATTTGCCAGCACGATACCAGCACGACCAGTAGGCTTAAGGTGATACAGCATGTGCTGCAACCACGCATAGTTGGCATTGCCGTGTGGGGGCGTGCCATACACCCACCGCGGATCCCCCTCTAAACTGCCATGCCACCAGTCGCTAATGTTGAATGGTGGATTAGCCAGCACAAAATCGGCTCGCAAATCAGGATGTTGATTACGCGTGAAAGTGTCTTCCGGTTCACGACCAAGGTTGTAATCGATGCCACGAATCGCCAGATTCATCGCAGCCAGTCGCCAAGTTGTTGGGTTCGCTTCTTGACCGTAAATGCTGACGTCGCCCAGCTTGCCGCCGTGGGCTTCGATGAAACGTTCAGACTGGACGAACATACCGCCAGAGCCACAGCAGGGGTCATATACCTTGCCATGATGCGGAGCCAGCACGGCTAGTCGCCGCTATATCGCTTTCACCAATGGCGAACTCGTAGATGAGCTTAATGCGCTAATTCGGCGAGGTAAGCTGACCACGTCGAGCATGCATTACGAATCTGTGCGAGCTGAGATCTGCGCTATCCACATTGAAATGAACCTCCGCCAACGGCATGCTCCACGGTTCCGGCCGCAGCCGCCTTTGCCCCAAAAGGCCAAAAGTATTGCAGAGCAAAACCTGGCGCGCGATCGCCAAGTAATTGATCTTCATTGGCGGGCAAATTCCATTAACAAGCCAATGGTTTCGGTTAGTAAATTCGAGGGCATCTTTGACAGCGAGGCGTTCAACTTTAAGCTGGCGAGTAATTTTGCGCAACTGGACTGGCGGCAGCAAACCAAAGTAATCCACTTGCGCTTGACCGAGGAAATGC
>NZ_WWCM01000004.1 GCF_009857915.1 Duganella qianjiadongensis | reverse complement strand
GTCGCCAAGATCCAACTGTGCAAATTCCGTCGCCGCCCAGTCTGCTGATGCCATTGTCAACGCGTCACCCAAAAGACGAGAGTAAACGCGAAAAGTCGGCAGTTTACAAGGGCAGATGCGAAAATTGACCAGCTAAGCCGGTTTCAGCTCGGGCGAGGCTCCGGCTGGACTTGTGTATAAGGGCATGCTGATAGGTGGATGCACCGTTCATTTAGTTCCGTCGGTGTTGGGCAGGTGCGAAACGGCAAATCTCCGGCGATAGCCTGCTCAGCTGAGGCTGCTGGCCCGGCATCAACTGCGCAGGCTTATGGAAGTGGAAGGCAAACGCTGGCCTGCGCAGCGCAATACTGCACAAGTCACTGATATTATTTAAGACAGCGGGGGCAGAGGCCAGCCGAGTATTCGATATGCCTGTACTACATATTCGTCAGGGCAAGACTGACGCTGCCTCCGGCTGGACAGACTACGTCAGCTGGCTGCGCCCGCATCAAGCCCAGAGAATATAAATAGACGCTGAGGCGCAAGCCCTGGCAGTCCCGCCTGGACAGGAGTCGCGGGATAATGACACTCGGGCAGTGGAAGACTATTACAGCTTGCTACTCGTATTGGTCAGCCCGGCTTGCATAGCGCTGTGCCAATACTGCGCACACCATCAGCTGGATCTGGTGGAACAGCATCAGCGGCAGAATGATCATGCCGAGCGCAGCGTGAGGGAACAGTACTTTGGCCATCGGTACTCCGCTGGCCAGGCTCTTCTTGGAGCCGCAAAAAATGATGACGATCTGGTCCTGTCTTGAAAAGCCCAGTTTGCGGCTGATAAAGGTGCCCAGCAGTAGCGCAACTGCCAGCATGACGCAGCACACTACTGCCAGACTGGCCAGTGCAGGTGCTGGCAGTTTCTGCCATAGTCCCTCGATTACCGAAGCGCTGAATGCGGTGTACACCACCAGCAGGATGGAGCCCTGATCGATCCAGCGCAGCATAGGCTTGTGCCGGTCTACCCATGCACCGATGCGTGGACGCAGCAGCTGGCCGGACAGGAAGGGCAGCAGCAGTTGTACGACGATCGACACAATGGCATCGATGGGCGAGCCGCCTGCTGCACCGCGCACCACCAGCAGGCTGACCAGCAGCGGCGTCAGAAAGATGCCGACGAAGTTGGAAGCCGAAGCGCTACACACGGCAGCTGCCAGATTACCGCGTGCCATCGCGGTAAAGGCAATTGACGACTGGACAGTGGATGGCAGCGTGCAGAGAAATAAGATACCAAGGTAGAGCTCGGGTGTGAGTACGGCCAGTGCGATTGGTTTCAGCGCCAGTCCCAGCAGCGGGAACATCACGAAAGTGCTGGCCAGTACCAGCAGGTGCAAACGCCAGTGCGTCAGGCCGGAGACCAGTGCCTCGCGCGAGAGTTTGGCGCCATGCAGGAAGAACAGCAGGCCGATGGCAAATGTCGTCAACTGGCCGAGCGCGTCACTAGCCACGCCATGCGCGGGGAACAAGCTTGCCAGCAGCACCATCAGCAGCAACAGCATGGTATAGGTGTCGATGGACAGGCGGCGCAGCACGGCGCTGATGAATTGTACGGGATGCAGCATGCGAGCTTCCTAAAGGGGGTGGGTACTAGCGTCGCCTAGCATGGCGCGGGCGAACTTTTCCGTCAAGCTTGCCAAGTTACGCCGTGTAGCTTTCCGCCTTGCGTGCCATGGCGATAAACGCTTGCAGGTAGTCGGTATCGTAGTCGGCTTCGCGGGCTCCAAGGTAGATATGTTTCTGGATGCCTGCCGGCCCCAGACGCAAGGTCTTTAATTCCAGATGCGGCGCATAGTCCGTCACCAGCCATTTGGGCAGCGCCGTCACGCCACGGCCGCTAGCGACCATTTGCAGCATGATGTCGGTGGTTTCGATGGTCTTGTGCTTGCGTGGCGCCACGCTGGCGGGCAGCAGGAACATATTGTAGATGTCGAGCCGTTCTATCGTTACCGGATAGGTGATGAGCGTCTCCTCCATCAATTGTTGCGGCAGTACTTCTTCCTGTACGGCCCATGGATGGTCTTTATGTACCACCAGCACCTGCTCGTAGTCGAACACGGGTTCGAAGCGCAGGCCAGGCTTGAGCAGCGGATCAGGCGTCACCAGCAGGTCGATTTCGAAGCCGAACAGGGCGCCGATGCCGCCAAACTGGAATTTCTGCTTGACGTCCACATCCACCAGCGGCCAGGCCGCAAGATAACCGGAAACGATTTTCAGCAACCACTGGTAGCATGGATGACATTCCATGCCTATGCGCAGCGTGCCGCGCTCCCCCCGGGCGAATTGTTGCAGGCGCTGTTCCGCCAGATCCAGTTGCGGAATCAGCCTTTGCGCCACGGTGTACAGATATTGTCCCGCCTGAGTGAGGCGCAAGGAGCGGCCTTCGCGCAGCCACAGATCGGTGCCCAGTTGCTGCTCCAGCTTCTTCATGCTGTGGCTGAGGGCTGATTGCGTCAGATGGAGGACCTCGGCGGCCGCAGTGAGCGAGCCCTGTTTTTCGACTTCCAGCAAGGTGGCCAGATGGATACGTTCCAGCATAATGCATTCAATTTTTTGTGAGAAGACGTCATTCTACTGTCCCGTGAGGCGGGCCGTAGGGGCATGACAGCTAGGGTCAGGCAGCGATGTTGCGATACTGTCCTTTGTAATACAGCAGCGGCTGCACGGTTTCCGTTTCCTGTAGTTTTAATGCCTGCACTTCGCCCAGTACGATCAGATGATCGCCGGCGGCGTATTCCGCGTAAATGTCGCAATCGAGCCAGTGCAGACTGCCTGCAAGGATGGGATTGCCCAGCGGTGACTTGTTCCATGCGATTGCATGCCATTTGTCCGCGCCGCGCCGGGCGAACTGCTTGGAAATATGGACTTGTTCTTCCGCCAGAATATTCACGGCGAAGCGGCCCGCCTGGCGAATCTTGGGATAGCTGCCCGAGCCGGCCATGACGCTAAACGAGATCAATGGCGGACTCATCGAGACGCTATAGAAAGACTGGCAGGTAAAGCCGATCAGCTCGTCATTCACGAGCGATGTGATGACCGTGATACCGGAAGCGTAATGCCCGAGCGCTTCGCGCAAGCGCAGGGGCTCGATGGCGGTACTGGAAAGTGACATGGTAGATGCTCAATAGTGCGTAGTGCGCGATGCTGAAAAAGGCGCAGAGGATACGCATCGCCCTGCGCCGCTTGATGAATCTGCTTATAACTGATGCGCCAGTTCCTGCCGGATGATTTCTGCACCGGCACTCAAGGCGTGCAGCTTGCCCCGTGCTACCTGACGTGCCAGCGGAGCCATGCCGCAGTTGGTGGAGGGGTAGAGCTTGTCGGCATCGACAAACTGCAGGGCTTTGCGCAGGGTGTCGGCCACTTCTTCGGGCGTTTCTATGGCATTGCTGGCCACATCGATGGCACCCACCATGACTTTTTTACCGCGGATGAGTTCTATCAGGTCCATCGGCACTCTGGCGTTGTGGCACTCCAGCGAAACGATGTCGATGGCGGACTTTTGCAGTTTGGGGAAAGCCTGCTCATACTGGCGCCATTCCGAGCCCAGCGTTTTCTTCCAGTCTGTATTGGCTTGAATGCCGTAGCCATAGCAGATATGCACGGCGGTTTCGCATTTCAGCCCTTCTATGGCTTTTTCCAGCGTAGCCACGCCCCAGTCATTGACTTCGTCGAAGAACACATTAAACGCAGGTTCATCGAACTGGATGATGTCCACGCCGGCGGCTTCCAGTTCCCTGGCTTCCTGATTGAGAATCTTGGCGAATTCCCATGCCAGCTTTTCGCGGCTTTTATAGTGATTATCAAACAGCGTGTCTATCATGGTCATCGGGCCGGGCAGGGCCCATTTGATGGGGCGCGTCGTGTGCTGGCGTAAGTAACGGGCATCGTCGACAAACACGGGTTTGGGGCGCGAGACTGCGCCTACCACGGTGGGCACGCTGGCATCGTAGCGCTGGCGTATGCGGACAGTTTCGCGCTTCGCGAAATCCACGCCGTCCAGATGTTCGATAAAAGTCGTCACAAAGTGCTGGCGGGTCTGCTCGCCATCGCTGACGATATCGATGCCTGCATGCTGCTGTTCCTGTAGCGACAGGCGCAAGGCATCCTGTTTGGCCTCGTTCAGCGCTTCGCCTTGCAGCTTCCATGGCGACCAGAGTTTTTCGGGCTCTGCCAGCCATGCGGGTTTAGGCAGGCTGCCGGCAGTTGACGTTGGTAGTAATTTTTTCACTGTATATAACCTTGGTTTTTTGCGCTCACAGCGCGTGATTGGCGGACCATTGTTCGAGCATGGCCTGATAGGGTTTGATGAAGTGTTCTTCGGCGAACCTGCCTTGCTCGACAGCGAGCCGGCTGCGTTCTTCCCGGTCATAGACTATGCGGGTCAGTGAGTAGTCCTGGTGCTGCAGGCTCGGTTTAAAGAATTTTCCGGCCGCGGAATTGGCGTTGTAGATCTCGGGACGATAGATCTTCTGGAAGCTGTCCATGGTGCTGATGGTGCTGATCAGCTCAAGATCGGTGTAATCAGCCAGCAGATCACCGAAGAAATAGAATGCCAGCGGCGCGCTGCTATTGGCTGGCATGAAATAGCGCACCGTCATGCCCATTTTTTTGAAATAGTCGTCGGTCAGGGAATACGCATCCTGTAGATATTCAACGCCCAATACCGGATGATGATTTTCGGTCTGCTGATAGACCTTGGTACTGGAAACACTCAGGCAGATTACCGGCGGTTTTTTAAAGTGCTTTTTATAGGTATCCGAATTGACGAAGCATTTGAATAGCTTGCCATGCAGATCGCCAAAATTATCCGGCGCGCTGAATTCGCGCTGCTGCTTTGCATGTTCTGGTAACAGAACGCTAAAGTCGTAATCACGCACGTAGGACGAGAAATTATTCCCCACTATGCCTTCGATCGATTCATTGGTGTTGCGGTCAAAAATATTAGCCTTTAATATTTCGATTAATGGCAGAGCATTGCTGCTATTTTTCCCGTCGATGCTCATTTCAACGGAAATAATTTCAAGCGTGACGCGGTAGCGATCCTGATCGGGATTATCCCGCTGTGCCAGCGAATTAAAGCGGTTGTCTATCATGCGGAAGGTATTGCGCAGATTTTCCTGCCGACTTAGGCCACGTGCCAGATTGGCGAAATTTGTCGTAATGCGCGTATTTTCGGCCGGGCGATAGTCCTCATCAAAGCGGGTGTTTTTAATAGCAAAGGTGAATTCGTTGTTCATTCTGATTCAGTATCTTGATTTCTGAGATAGCACTTGTATGTTTCGGAACCATCCGGCGTTACGGGATTCCTATTCAAGAGACGCTATATGGTCGATGCGAAAGCCAGATATTATTCGAACCCATTAATGAATAAAAGTGAATTTATCTCATGGAATTATTAATGCCAGTCATGGATCGGATTTGATGAAATTGTTACGGGAAATAGGGGAGCAGGGAAGCGGAGCATGGCGCCCGCGCAGCCGGGTCTGGTAAAGACCCGCATGCCGCCCTGCAGCATGCCCCGGTCCTCAGGGGCGGATACCGAGGCCATCAGCGTGACAGTATCGATCAGTATTTTTCTTTTGCAATTGCTTACATTTAATGTAGAGATCATGTCGACCGAAACCCGCATATACCCGTTAGTCGGGTACGGGTTCCGCAATCACCGATTTTTTCCAAAGGAGAATGAACATGAATGGCCATCAGCGTATTTCCCGAGCCGCTATCGTAGCCGCCGCAATCACATTGTTCGCCGGGGCTGTAGGCGGCACCTACGCCGCCGATAATGACACCGCATGGCAGAAAAGCCATCCGCGCCGCGAACAGGTGAATCAGCGTCTGGCCAAGCAGAACCAGCGCATTCATGACAAAGTGAAAAGCGGCGAAATGAGCAAGACCGAGGCGGCCGCCCTGCATCAGGAAGACCGGGCAATACGCAAGGAAGAAAGAACGATGGCGAGCCATGATGGCGGCCACATCACTAAGGCGGAGCAGAAGGCGCTTAACCAGCAGGAAAACGCCGTGAGCAAACAAATCGGTAAGTAATCTGCCCATTGTGGCTGGCCTGACGCAGCGAGCACGCCCGCCGATATGGCGGGCGTTGCGGAAGACGAGGCCAGCTTATTCCAGGCTGCTGGGGCTCCAGAAGGCCTGTTTGACGGCGGACTTCGAAGCCAGATTCCGGATAATGGCATCGAGTTCGTCGCCATCGACCGAGGTGGCAGCCAGCGTCACTTCTATCTCCACATCCTCGTCGCCGAAGGCATGGATGTCCAGATCCCGCGCCGGATAATTGGCGCGTTCCAGCTCGGTTTCCAGATGCAGCATGGCGGCCTTCTGCTGCGCACGTTCGGCAATCACATAAACCGTATTGGTCATTTCCGCCGATTCCACATCGAGCGGTTTGCGGTTGATCGAGTTGACGATAGGGCGCAGCAGCGTGTTTGCCGCCAGTACGAACAAGGTCGCCAGCGCCGCTTCCGCAATCAGGTCCGCGCCTGCGGCGGCGCCCACTGCGCCCGATCCCCACAGCGTGGCGGCGGTATTCAGGCCGCGCACATTGCCTTCTTCGCGCATGATGGCGCCAGCGCCCAGAAAACCTATGCCCGATACCACGTAGGCTACCACCTGTACCGCCGCGGCGTGGCCGTTAAGCCGGTTGGCTATGTCGACGAATACGGCGGCGCCGACGGCGACCAGCACGTTGGTGCGCAAGCCAGCCGTGCGCTGCCGGTATTGGCGTTCGAAGCCGATCAGACCGCCCAGTATGAAGGCTGCCATCAGGCTGACGAAAGTGTCGAGCAGAGAAGCGAAGTTGAGGTTTTGTACTGCTGCCATAGGATGCTCCTGGTTATTTGCGCGCCCTGCAGGCGTACGCAATTCCGCTGCTACGCACAAGGGCGCGGCAATAAGCGGAGGCCGCGAGAGATCGCGGATATTAACGAGGGAAGCAGCAGGCGCGGCCAGAAACTGGTCGGCTTTACCACTACCCGCCTAAGCGGCAAGGTAGTGGCGAATATGCAGTCGCGTTTACCTTGCCTGTGAAAAATCGATCGAAGATCGACTACTAGAACTGTCCACAGGAAATACTCCAAAGATGTAAGCGGGCCGATTGTATCGCGCATAGCCGGACATTACAACGACCATGATCTGCGCACGGTAGCGGCACATGGGCTGGCTAAGTCAGCCGCGCTGCCGTTGCCCGATGAGCAGGTGGAGGATAAATACGAGCGCCGCAGCGAGGCCGATGATCCAGTGCGTTAATGACCAGAGGTTGCGGCTTTCTTCATCGGCCAGATAGTAGAGGCCAAAGCCGCTGACGACCAGTACGGCCAGCAGGCTGAGCAAGCTGAGGCCGCTGGCCAGATTGCGTCCGGCCTTGATGGCGCGGCGGATGTGAGCATTCATCAGACTGCCGAGGAAGAACAGCACCAGCATCGCTGCGCCGCCATGGAAGCGCATCGCCCATGGTTCCAGCGGGTGGATGGATGCGCCGAACTGGCTGACCGGCCGCATGAAGTAGCGCACAATCAGCCAGACACTGCCGCTCGAAAGCAGCAGTAGCAGACTGGCATAAATAGAACGGCGGTGCCAGCGTTCCAGCCGCAAGTTGATATGGGGACGATGGTGATGGGTATGCATGGCTAGATTATAAGGGCTGTGGCCTGCCATTGCGTCAGGGCCGGATGGTGCGGGTCGGCACTGGCCATCACGACTTTGGTGAGCGCATCGGCCAGCACGCAGCTGGGTGCGCGGACGGAGATGCTGCTGCTGGAGAGGATGCTGCGGCCATCGCGGCCATCCAATAGTGCGCTGACATGCTGGCCGTGCTGCATGCGGCGCGAAAAATAGGTAGCCGATGTGGCCATCGCTTCCGCCCGCAGTTGCACGGCTGGCAGCAGGCGCTGTGGTTGCCGGGGATCGCGCAGGCTGACCGGCCAATCCTGCAGGCCGAACACGCGCAGATCGCCGCCCGCGTTGACGCAGCCAGCTTGCGCGCCAGCCAGCTGCAAGGCCGCGACGGCCAGATCGACCGCGTAGCCTTTGGCGATGCCGCCCACATCGATCCAGCCGCTGGCCAGCTTGCAGAGCGAACCATCGGCATCCCATTGCATCAGTGCCTGTCCGGGCTGGTAGAGTACCGTCTCGGCAGCAGGCGCGGGCAGCAAGCCGTTTTCCACCAGCCGGGGTGCGCAGGCGATGTTGAACATGCCGTCCGTTTCCAGCCTGAGCTGCTCGGCCAGTTGCAGCACCTGCATGGTATGGTCATGCAGCTCCAGCCGTGTGCCCGCTGCTGCCCGGTTAAAGCGCGCAATATCGCTGGCAGCATCGTGAAAGCTCATCAGCCCATGTACTTGCGCGATCTGGGCAAACGCGGCACTCAGGCCCGCCTGATCACCATCGGCCGTGATCTCGACGAGGGTGCCCAGCCAGGGCTGCGCGCGCCGTATCATTGTCTGAGTACGATCTGGGCTATGGCTGCAATGCGCCGTACGCCATCGGTGAGGTGGCTGGCCGATAGGGTGGCGCCGCTGATGCCGGCGATGCCGCCGCCTAGCGTCAGTCCGCCCGTGCTGGCGCTCTTGCCGGTGAATTGGCGGCGCCATGCGGGCAGGCGGATTTCGCCGCCATGGCTTTCACGGTAGGTCAGAATTTCCACCTGACGGATGCTGGCATCGGGATTGAGCGCGACGGCATAGGAGATCAGCTCGAATTTGCCGATCACGTCGTCGAGCACCAGATAGCCGAGCAGCTTGTCGCCGTTATAGGCGCCGATGACGTGCCAGTTGACCGAGCGTGCCGGTAGACCGGCCAGCTTTTCCACCTGCTGCATCTGCGCCAGCGACAGGGCCACGTCCTGCGCACGGTAAGCCGTAGCATCAGGATAGGCCAGCTTCTGCACCTGCTCGACGCTCAGGTATTGCACCGCGTAGGCGGGCAAACAGGCCAGGCCTGCCGCCAGCGGAAGACAGAGCCGGTAGCGCATCAGTAAGAGAACCCTACACCGAGGTTGAGACGGTCGCGCGTCTTGTCTTCCTTGAACTTCTGATAGTCAGCCTTCAGCACTACGCCTTCGCCCACTTTCAGATTGGCGCCCACCGTCGTGACTTTTTCATCTGGCAGGGCCGCAACGCCCAGACCTTGCGGCAGCGCTTCATAGCTCTTGGCGGTGTTGTACTGCTCGTAGCGGACAAACGGGCTCAGTACATAGTCGTCCGCTTTATAGGCCTGATAAGCCGCCTGCAGATACCAGCCGGCGAAGGCTTTCGGTACCGGGGTAGGGTTGCCCACCAGCGTGAGGTTGAGCGCTGCCGTGTTGCTGATCTGGCCGCGCGCATACACGGCCGCCAGATCCCACAGACCCGGCGTATAGCGGGCATGCAGGTCGTACACGGTGACGCGCGCATCGTTGGCGGTATAGCCTTCGGTCTTGTGGCCGACCTTGCCGCTGAACAGCGAGCCGCCCAGCAGCAGGCCGGGCACGCCGCGCCAGTTCAGCGCGCCATGCACGCTCAGGTCGCGCGATTTGGCCAGCTGGCCTTCCTGATGGATGGCGCCCAGCGGCGATTCGCGGCCTTCGCTGCTGGCCGCATCCCACTTGCCCAGATCAAAGCCGGTGGTGATGCCGGCATCCCAGCTCAGGCCTTCGGCGGTATCGCCGGAAAGGCCGATACCCGCTTCGCGCCAGGTCGAAGGAATAATCGCCGTCTCGACGAAATTGCGTTCCACGCCGTAGTAGGCGGTCGGTTCGTGGCTGGTATTGAGCAAGCCGGCCGGGATCAGGAACAGACCGGCTTTGCCGCGCAGGCCGTTGCCGAACTGGCGCTCCACGTAGAGCTGTTCGATCGCGCTTTCGCCGCTATCGCTGGCCGAGGCGATGGCATGTTCCCATTCGAACTCGGAAACCAGTTTGGTTTTTTCATCGAAGCGGTGTTCGATGCCGATCACGGCGCGGCGTACATCGGTCTGGGCGGCGCTGGCATTCTTGCTGGGGCGGTTGTAATTGATTTCTCCATAGCCGCCGATAATGGTGGTGGGGCCGCTGGCCATAACGGGCGCAGATGGGGCAGGGGCCGGCGCTGGCGCTACAGCTGGTGCGGCGGCGCTCGCCAGTTCCTGCTGTTTCTGTTCGATCACGGCAGTCTTCTGCTGGCTGGCTTTGAGCTCGGCCTTCAGCTGTTCCAGTTCGGCGGCCATCTTGTCGATACGGGCCAGCAGTTCGGCTTCACCGGCGCTGGCGGCAAATGGCGCCGCCAGCAGGGTTGCGGCGATAGCGGAGGCGATCAGATTCTTTTTCATTTTGTAGTCTCGTAAATTAAGGATTGAGCTTGTAGCCGTCAGTGAGCGTGCCGAGGAATTTCACCACATCGTCGATTTCCCCCGGTGACAGGGCCGGGGCCATGCCGGGCTGGCGGTTATAGGGAACTTCGCTGACGTTGACGTTTTTGCGGTATTGCTCGGGCAAGTCATTGAACTTCTGCACCCGGCCATCGGCAGCAAGCGGATACCATTCTTCCGGATTGGTATCGCGCCGTACGTAGAAGCTGACCACGCTGGTCAGATTATCGAACGCGCCGTTATGGAAGAAGGCCTGGCGGGTTGCCACATTGCGCAGGGTCGGCACTTTGAACGAGCCGCATAGATCGCTGCGCTTGTCCACCAGATCGGTGCGGTCCGGTCCGCACAGACCCAGATCGTAATAGGCCGGATTTGCGGTTGCCTTCAGTTTGACATTGCGCGGCACGCCCAGATTGTCGTAAGTGAAATCGGTGAACAGCGGGGACGCACCATCGGCACCGCGTGCGCTAGGGTGGCAGGCAATGCAGTTGCCCTTGGCCGGATTATTGAACAGGGCCAGCCCGCGCAATTCCTGATCGCTGAGTTTTACTTTACCAGCGAGGAAAAGGTCGTACTTGGAATCGAATGGGTGGAACTCGGGCGCTTCTTTCTGGTAAGCCTGCAAGGCGAAGGTCATGCGGCCGAAGGCCTGCTCGGCGTCATCCAGTATGCCGGCGCCGAACTGGGCGCGGAAGCGTTCGGCGTAGGCGGTTTTGCGGAGCTTGTTGATGACGTCCTGTTTGCTGTCGTTCGCCATTTCGTGCGGCGCAAGGAAGGGCCGCTCGCCTTGTTCGGCCAGACTGGCGGCACGGCCGTCGCGATCGAAGCCGCCGGTGGGCGTGCCGTCGGCGGCAAAGAAGAAGGCCGGGGTCTGGTTCAGATAGCGCAGCGACGGCGCGGCGCGGAAGCCCTGTACATCGCCATTGGCGCCGCCGAATTGTGCGGCCAGATTGTTGCTGGGGGCGTGGGCCGCCGCCGGATCGTGGCAGCTGGCGCAGGATTGCGCGCCCGAAGCAGACAGGCTGGTGTCTTTGAAGATCAGTTCGCCTAGTCTGGCGGTCTCGCTGAGGGCGATGGTCTGGTCCGGTGCGGGAGTGCTGGGCGCTGTAGTACTGGTGCCGGAGCCACCGCTGCAGGCGGCCAAGGCGAGTAGAACAGCAGTCATCCCCGCTTCCTTGCCTATTTTCTTTGCTAGTACGGTAAAACGCATAGGTGGAATGCTTATGTGAATAATAATGGTTCTCATTATTATTCATGTTGGAAATTTCTGCAAATGGTGCATCTGGGAACTAGCGGGCTCTTGCTGATGCCGGGGGCATGCGCTGCGCAGATGCCGGTGGCGCTGCTATCGCCACTTGATCTGGCTCAGAAATATCAGATGGCGGGGTGGCCTAGCGCAGCGAAGGCTGGAAATCCTTGTCCGTCACCATGCCGAATTCGAAGCCGCCCGCCAGCAGCGAGGCGACGATGGTATCGAGCTTCTTCAGCGTATTCGGATGGATTTCATGCATCAGGATGATGCCGCCGCGGCGCGAGCGGACCGCCGCCAGAACATGGCCCACATAATCGTTCTGGTACTGCCGTGGCACGCCGCAGGAGATCGCTTCGCGCGCATCGATGGCACCGGTCTTGTCGTACGCCCAGTCGCAGGAATCCACGTGCCAGCCGACGATCTGGTAGCCGTGCTGGTGCACCAGCTGATTGGTTTCGCAGGTCGAATTGCCATACGGGTAGCGGAACATCTTGGGCAGGTCTGGCGTGGTCAGGCTGTCGGCGCGCAGCACTTCGCCCGTCTGGCGCGCTACATCGATGTCGTGGAAGTTAGGGTGGCTCCACGAATGGTTGGCCACCACGTCGTGGCCTGCCGCGCGTACCTGCGCCACCAGCTCGGGATACTGGCTGGCCTTTTCGCCCACCATGAAGAAGGTGGCGTGGATGTTGTACTTCTTCAGCACTTCCAGTATGTATTCGGTGCCCGATGCTGTGGGGCCATCGTCGAAGGTCAGCGCCACGCGGTTCAGTGGCGGCGCGGTGGCGATCTCGGATTCGTAGCGGCAGTGGCTTTCCAGTACGGCCGGTTCCACACTCAGGCGCTCGTGCAGACGCTTGAGGTGATGCTGGCGTATGCTGGCCGTTTCGTCCGGCGCGGAAGTCTGCTGGGCTGCCGCACCGAAGGCGGCGCAGGTGGTGGCCAGCAGCAGACTGCTGATGGCGCGCTGGCGATATAGGGAAGGTTTCATGCCGCTATTATAAACAGCCAGCCTCAGCCGGGTCCGGCGGGCGCTGCCCGATCAGGCAGCGCCGCAGTATTCACAGTGCCCGCACGAATAAAGCCAGTGCAACGCAGGCCGATACCAGCGCAAACGCCTGTTGCAGCACGGGTCCCGCCAGTCTGGCCGCCAGCAGACGGCCGCTGCCCATGCCGGCCAGTGCGCCAGCCGAAAACGGCAGGGCGATGGCCCATTGCAGGTGGCCGGTGGCGGCGCTCGCTGCTACGCCCGAAAATGAAACGAGGGCGATCACAGCGAGCGAAGTGGACAGAATAGACTGGGTATTCAGGTCCGTGTAGCGCTGCAAGGCGGGCACCATGACGAAGCCGCCGCCCACTCCCAGCAAGCCCGACAGTCCGCCTGCCACCAGTCCGGACATGGCCAGCGCGCGGGCGCAGGGCGCAGTCCAGTTCAGTTTCCCGCGCTGGATGTCCAGCCGGCATGGCGGGGCGGCGCCGGTCCGGCGACTGGCTGCGCCTGCATCGCCGCCGGCGCTGGTTGCAGCCGTGGCACGCTGGTAGACGCGCCACGCCACATATAGCAGCACCAGTGCAAACACCATGCTCAGTGGACGGTTGGGCGTGCGCTGCGCCAGCCACAGGCCTAGCGGCGAGCACAGTATGCCTGCGCCCGCGATGAGCAGGGCAGCCTTGTAGCGCACCGTGCCGTTCTTCAAGCCCATGATGGCGCCCAGCGTAGCGGCCAGTGCTACAGCCAGCAGGCCGATAGGCCCGGCCTGCGCCATGCTGAGCCCCGCGCCGAAGACCAGTAGCGGCACCGCCAGTATGCCGCCGCCTGCGCCGGTCAGCGCCAGAATGATGCCGACCGTGAAGCCCAGCAGGCTGACGATCATCATCGCGTGTACTCCTTGCAGTGGCGGCCTGTCATTGGTCGGCCAGTTCCGGTTTGGCCAGCCACTCGCGGCCTTTCAGCATGCCTTTCCAGTACAGCGGCGGCAGGATGCGTTCTTTCAGCAGCCATGCCAGCCGCGAGGGACGGGTGCCATCGAGCAGCCAGCGCGGGAAGCTAGGCGCCAGCTTGCCGCCATAGGTGAATTCGGCCAGCACGATCTTGCCCCGTTCTACTGTCAGCGGACAGGAGCCGTAGCCGTCATACTGGGCGCTGCCTTCGGCCTTGCCCATGGCGGCCAGCAGATTGTGCGCCACCACCGGCGCCTGCTTGCGCGCCGCCGCCGCGGTTTTGGCATTCGGGGTGTTGGCGACGTCGCCTAGCGCATAGATGTTCGGCCAGTTCTTGTGGCGCAGCGTGGCCTGATCGACGTTGACCCAGCCCGCCGCATCGGCCAGCGAGCTGACGCGGATAAAGTCCGGCGCGACCTGTGGCGGCACCACGTGCAGCAGGTCGAACGGACGCTCGACCAGCTGTTCGACGCCGTTGGCGCCGGTGCAGCGGAAGGTGGCGATTCTGGCTGGGCCGTTGACGCGCACCAGCGTATTGCCGAAGCTAAGCTGGATGCCGTAAGTCTGCACATACTCCATCAGTGCCGGCACGTAGTCGGCCACGCCGAACAGGGCGGCGCCGGCACTGCAGAATTCGATATCGATGTGCTGCAGTGCGCCGTTGCGCTTCCACTGGTCGGCCGACAGATACATGGCCTTCTGCGGTGCGCCCGCGCATTTGATCGGCATGGGCGGCTGGGTGAAGATGGCACGGCCTCTGCCCAGTTCATTCACCAGCTTCCAGGTGTAGGGCGCCAGATGGTATAGATAGTTGGAAGTGACGCCATTGCGGCCTAGCGTATCGGACAGGCCTTCGATGGCATGCCAGTCCAGTTTCAATCCGGGGCAGACCACCAACTGCTGGTATTTGACCACGCGGCAGCCATCGAGGATTAGTGCATTGCGCTCCGGTTCGAAGGCTGCGACGGCGGCCTTGATCCAGTGGACGCCGCGCGGGATGGTGGCAGCCATGGTATGGGCCGTGGTGGCCGCATCGAATACGCCGCCGCCTACCAGCGTCCAGCCGGGCTGGTAGTAGTGCACGTCGGCCGGATCGATGATGGCAATATCCAGTTCAGGATCGCGTGCCAGCAGGCTCGCTGCGGTGGCGATGCCGGCGGCGCCGCCGCCGATGATGACGATGGCGTGCGCCACTTCCACATCATCGAGCGGCGTGCGGCCCTGATTGATGATGCGGCGGACCACGCCTTTCATGTCGTAGCCGGCTTTCTGTGCCACGGCCACGATCTCGGGCAGCGACTTGCTGCGTGCTTCGGCCAGTGCCCACATGGTGGTCGAGCGCATGCCGGTGCGGCAGTAGGCTAGTACCGGCTTGGGCAGCTCGGCCAGCACCTGACCGAATAGCTGGCCCTGTTCGTCGCTGACCTTGCCGGAAACTGCGGGCAGGTAGTAGGTGCGCAGGCCCTGTTCCTGTGCAGCCCGTTCGATTTCCGCATACAGCGGCTGGTCGCCCGCTTCGCCGTCGGGGCGGTTGCAGATGATGGACTGAAATCCGGCGGCACGGATCTGCGCCAGGTCGTCGGGCAGGATCTGGGCTGCGACAGATAGCGCGGCACTCAGTGTATGGAATTCCATGCTGGTCTCCTCGTTGTTGTTCTAGACGGCGTTGAGCGGAATCTTGATGTAGCGCGTGCCATTGGCTTCAGCCGGCGGCAGGTGGCCGGCGCGCATATTCACCTGCACCGACGGCAGCAGCAGCACCGGCATATCGAGCGTGGCATCGCGGCTGGAGCGCATGGCGACGAATTCTTCTTCGCTGATGCCATTGCGCACATGGATGTTGGACTGGCGTTCTTCGCCTACGCTGCTGATGTAGCGCAGCTCGCGGCCGCCGGGCTGGTAGTCGTGGCACATGTAGAGCACGGTGTCTGCGGGCAGACTGAGCACGCGGTTGATGGAGCGGAACAGGGTGCGCGCGTCGCCGCCGGGAAAGTCGCAGCGGGCCGTACCGAAATCCGGCATGAACAAAGTGTCGCCGACGAAGGCGGCGCTCTGGCTGTCGTTGCTGATCAGGTAAGTCATGCAGGCGGGCGTGTGGCCCGGCGTATGCATGGCGCGGCAGCTCAGGCTGCCGATGTGGAATTCTTCATTGTCGGCGAACAGATGGTCGAACTGGCTGCCGTCGCGCGCCATTTCAGGCTCAGCGTTGAACAGGCCGCCAAATACGCGCTGCACGGTGGTGATGTGCTGGCCTATGCCGATGTTGCCGCCCAGTTTGTCCTTGAGGTAGGGCGCTGCCGTCAGGTGGTCGGCATGGACGTGGGTTTCCAGTATCCATGCGACGCTGGCACCGAGCTCGGCCACGCGGGCAATCAGCCGGTCAGCCGAAGCGGTGCTGGTGCGGCCGGATTTGGGATCGTAATCGAGCACGCTGTCGATCAGAGCGCAGGCGCGGGTAGCAGGGTCCAGCAGCAGATAGCTGACGGTGCTGGTGGCGGCGTCGAAAAAGCCTTCGACATGTAATGGCGTAACGGTCATTGTTTTCTCCTCATGGCGCTCACTGCGGCGCATTGACAGCATTAGTTAGCAAAAGCTGTGCCATATTTGATATAGCGCAGTTTTTATTTGCAAGTGCTTGATTCTATTCGGTAAAAAATCCGGCGCCTGGGCATGGACAGGCTGGCAGTTGCGGCTTTGGCAGCGCTTTGGCAGAGTTTGGCACTGCCACTTGACGGTTTGGCAGTGCTGCGGCAGCATGGCGAACTGAACTGGAGATAGCATGCCCACCACCCCGATTCCTATCCTGCCCGCCTTGCCGACACGCCCCGCCGTGCAGACGCTGATTTCCTTCCTCGAGCACGAAGCCCACCCCATGATCGTGCTGGACCCGGACTACAACATTCTGGCCGCCAACATCGCCTATCAACGCCAGTTCGGTCACGGCGATCAGGCCATCGTCGGCCACAAGTGCTACCGCGTCTCGCATCACTATGATTTGCCATGCGATCAGGCCGGTGAACACTGTCCCATGAAGCGGGCACAGGAGCTGCGCGGGCCCGACCGCATCCTGCACATCCACCACACGCCGCGTGGACCCGAGCATGTGGCGGTGGAGTTGCGCCCCATCTTCGACGCAGCCGGCGCCATTACCGCCTATGTGGAAAGGCTGGAAGTGGTGCGCAGCGCGTCCGCCAAGCCCAGCGGGGAAGGGCTGGTGGGACGTTCTGCGCCGTTCAATCAGGCGCTGGCGGCGATGCGGCGGGTCGCGCCCTCCATGCTGCCGGTGCTGCTGCTGGGCGAATCCGGCACGGGCAAGGAACTGTTTGCCCGCGCCGTGCATGAGAACAGCGAGCGCGAAGCGGGCCCGTTCGTGGTGGTGGACTGTTCCGGCCTGACCGAGACGCTGTTCGAGAGCGAGCTGTTCGGCCACGAGAAGGGCGCTTTTACGGGTGCCATCGCGCGCAAGGCAGGGCTGGTGGAAACCGCGCAGGGCGGCACCCTGTTCCTTGACGAGATAGGCGATGTGCCGCTGGCCATGCAGGTCAAGCTGTTGCGCCTGATCGAATCGGGCACTTATCGCCGGGTGGGCAGCGTGGAAACCCAGTACGCCAATTTCCGTCTGGTCGCTGCCACCCACAAGCCGCTGGAGGCCATGGTGGACAAGGGCGAGTTCCGTCAGGACCTGTATTACCGCATCAATGCTTTCCCTATCGTGCTGCCGCCGCTGCGCGAGCGTAGCGACGATATTCCCTTGCTGGTGAATTCCATCCTGCAGCGGATCAACTACGCCAAGCGCAAGCTGAGCGTGGCCGACAGCGCCATGGCCGTGCTGCAGCGTGGCGTATGGCATGGCAATGTGCGCGAGCTGCGCAATGTGCTGGAGCGGGCCAGCCTGTTCGCCGACGATGGCGTGATCCGCGCCGAGCATCTGCCCGCGCTGGGGCAGGCACGGCCTGTCGGCAAGCGCATCAGCGTGCAGGAAACCGGCACCACGCTGGCCGAACTGCATGCCAGCTTCCACGGCACGCGCAAGGAGCTGGCCGCTACGCTGGGACTGAGCGAACGTACGCTGTACCGCAAACTCAGGGAACTGGGGCTGGACTGACAGACGCTGCCAGACTGTCACGCTGGCAGTAAAACACTGCCATGGCAGTTGCTGGCAGTCTGACAGAGTGCGCTAAGTATTTGATCTGCATCATTTTTATCTTCCTGTTACCACTGGCACGGAATGTGCGAAACAGTGGGTATGAGACATCCTGATCATCGCCTGTTACGCCACCTGATCATCGCCGTGCTTGTCAAGCTGGTGCTGCTGACGGGGCTATGGTGGGCCTTTGTGCGGGATGCGCGTGTCGAGGTCGACACCACGGCTGTTGCCCGGCATCTGGGCGGGCCGCTCGCGACTACAGGAGAAAAACAGTGATATCAGACCAATTAGTGGATCTGTCGCGGCTACAGTTCGCCGCAACGGCTATGTACCATTTTCTATTCGTGCCACTGACCGTCGGCATGGTGTGGCTGCTGGTGATTATGGAAAGCGTGTATGTGATGACCGGCAAGGTCATCTGGAAAGACATGACGCGCTTCTGGGGCAAGCTCTTCGGCATTAATTTCGCCCTGGGCGTCACCACCGGCATTACGCTGGAATTCCAGTTCGGCACCAACTGGGCCTATTACTCGCATTATGTGGGCGACATCTTCGGCGCCCCGCTGGCCATCGAGGGGCTGATGGCCTTCTTCCTCGAATCGACCATGATAGGGCTGTTCTTCTTCGGCTGGGACAGGCTGCGCAAGGAGCACCATCTGCTGGTGACGCTGCTGATGGCCGTCGGCACCAATCTGTCGGCGCTGTGGATACTGGTGGCCAATGGCTGGATGCAGAATCCTGTCGGCGCCGAATTCAGTTTCGTCACCATGCGCATGGAAATGGTGGACTTCTGGGACGTACTGTTTAACCCTGTGGCGCAGGCCAAGTTCGTGCATACGGTGTCGGCTGGCTATGTGACGGGCGCCATGTTCGTGCTGTCGGTGTCGAGCTGGTATCTGCTGCGCGGGCGCGATGTGGAGTTTGCCCGCCGCAGCTTCCGCGTGGCGGCGGCCTTCGGTCTAGCCTCTGCGCTGAGCGTGATCGTGCTCGGCGACGAATCGGGCTACACCGTGGGCGAAGCGCAGGAGACCAAGCTGGCCGCCATGGAAGCCATGTGGGAAACCAAGCCTGCGCCGGCTGGCCTGACGCTGCTGGCCGGCATCAACGAAGCGCAGGCCCGCAATGACTGGGAAATCGAACTGCCGTGGGTGATGGGCCTGATCGGTACGCGTTCCGTCAGCAAGCAGATTCCCGGCATCCATGCCATCAAGGAAAAGAACCGGGCCCGCATCGTGCGCGGCATACAGGCCGTGCTGACGCTGGAGGCCTTGCGCCAGCGGCGTGACGATGCGCTCGCGCTGGCCCGCTTCAATGCATACAAGGCTGATCTGGGCTTTGGCCTGCTGCTGAAAAAATATGTGGCCGATGTGCAGCAGGCGACACCGGACATGATAGAGCGTGCCGTCAACGATACAGTGCCGCGCGTGCTGCCCATGTTCTGGGCCTTCCGCCTGATGGTGGGGCTGGGCATGGCCATGCTGCTGCTGTTCGGGCTGGCCTTCTGGAGCACGCTCAAGCTGGTGTGCGGCCAGTCGCGCTGGCTGCTGCGCTGGGCTTTGCTGATGCTGCCCGCACCATGGCTGGCCTGCGAGCTGGGCTGGTTTGTGGCCGAATACGGGCGCCAGCCGTGGACCATCTACGGCGTGCTGCCTACCCACATGAGCGTGTCGACCCTGAGCGTGCAGAACCTGTACGGCTCGCTCGGCGGCTTTGTCGCGTTCTACACCGTGCTGCTGATCGTGGAAGTATTCCTGATGGTGAAATTTTCCCGTCAGGGCCCCGGCAGCCTCGGCACGGGCCGCTATGACTATGAGCTGACGCACAAGGAGATGCAACATGCTTGATTACGGCACTTTGAAAATCATCTGGTGGTTGCTGGTAGGCGTGCTGCTGGTGGGCTTTGCCATCATGGATGGCCACGACATGGGCGTGGGCACGCTGCTGCCTTATGTGGGACGCAGCGATCTGGAACGGCGCGTGGTGATCAACACCGTGGGCCCGCACTGGGACGGCAATCAGGTGTGGTTTATCACCGCTGGCGGCGCCTTGTTCGCGGCATGGCCGGTGGTGTATGCCACCGCGTTCAGCGGCTTTTACTGGGCCATGATGCTGGTGCTGTGGGCGTTGTTCTTCCGTCCGGTAGGCTTCGATTACCGCAGCAAGATCCACCATCCGCTGTGGCGCAGCGTGTGGGACTGGGGGCTGTTCGTGGGCGGTGCCGTACCGCCACTGGTGTTCGGCATTGCGTTCGGCAATCTGCTGCAGGGTGTGCCTTTCCACTTCGACCAGTATCTGGTATCGACTTACACGGGCAGTTTCTGGCAGTTGCTCAATCCGTTTGCCCTGCTGAGCGGTGTGGTGAGCAGCGCCATGCTGACCATGCAGGGCGGCGCCTATCTGGCGCACCGCACGGAAGGGCAATTGCAGACCCGCGCCATACGCGCTGGCGTACTGGCCGCCGTGCTGCTGTGCCTGAGTTTTGCTGCCGCGGGCGTCTGGCTGCAGAGCATAGCCGGCTACCGCATCACCTCCGTCATTGATACTGCCGCCTTGCCCGATGTGCTGGGCAAGACCGTGGTGCGTGTAGCGGGGGCGTGGATGGACAATTATGCGCGCCAGCCCATGCTATGGCTGCTGCCTGCGCTGGGACTGGGCGGTGCGCTGCTGGCCGCGTTGCTGCTCGTGCAGCGCAGGACGCTGCCGGCTTTCGTGCTGTCGTCGCTGGCGCTGGTCGGCGTGATCGGCACGGCGGGGGCGTCCATGTTCCCCTTCGTGCTGCCATCGTCGGCTATGCCCAATGCCAGCCTGACGGTATGGGATAGCGTGTCCAGCCACCTGAGTCTGGCCATTATGTTGTGGGCGACGCTGATTTTCATGCCGCTGGTGATTGCCTACACCGCGTGGGCCTATCGCGTCATGCGCGGCAAGGTGACGACGGCACATATTGCGCGGCATGAGCATACGCTCTATTAACGTCAGCCATTTCGAAAAGGAGAAAATCATGTGGTACTTTGCCTGGATACTGGGTGTGGGCTTTGCGCTAGCGCTGGCGATCCTGAACGCCATGTGGGGCGAGAATCAGGCGGCACGCGTAGCGAGCCAAGTCGAGGAAGGGCAGCCATGAGCACGACGCAGCAGCAACAGTTCTCGCGCCTGCACGGTCCCAGTCTGGCTGCGGGCTTGCTGCTGATGCTGGCGGCGACGCTGTACCCGCCCATGTTCCAGCGGGCCGATGGCAGCGCCGATCATATGCTGGCCGCGCTGCTCTTCGCAGCCATGAGCACGGGGCTGGTGCGTGGTGTGGGCTATGTGCCAGTGCGGTTTGTGCTGCGCTGGCTATTCTCGGGCTGGAGCTGCCTGTTATGTCTGCTGTTGGCCGCAATGCTGAAAATCTGAAATGTGACCTGAGCTGGTAGATCGGTCAGCATGGGCGAAGTTGTTGCGAATACGCGACTAAAGCAAAAGTCGATCGCTTTCCGAAATGGGAAAACGAAAGATATTTTGCAGATTTGACCCGCATAACCTTCCGATTTACTTTCTTTTGGTTGACCACTCTGGGATTTGTTTTTTAGAGTCCTTGCTGTGGCAGGCGCGGCTTGCCTGTGCAGTTGTATTCTGGAACTGCCGGTTCTGCTGTGGGAGTAGCTTAAATTGAAGAAGAATCTGATCATGGCGGGCCTACTGGCGCTGGCTTGCGCTGCAGGCAGCGTCGCGCTGGCGGCGCCGGTGCCGCACTTTGCCATCGAAGGGGCGCAGTTCAAGCTGGACGGCCAGCCCTTCGTGATCCGCTCCGGCGAGATGCATTATCCGCGTATCCCTCGCGCCGCATGGCGCGAGCGCTTGCGCATGGCGCGCGCCATGGGTCTCAATACCATCACCACCTACGCCTTCTGGTCGCAGCATGAGCCGCAGCCGGGCCAGTGGGATTTCAGCGGTCAGAACGATATCCGTACTTTTATCCGCACGGCAGCGGAGGAGGGGCTGCAGGTAGTGCTGCGGCCCGGGCCCTATGTATGCGCCGAGGTGGATTTCGGCGGCTTCCCTGCATGGCTGCTGCGCACGCCGGGGCTGCGCGTGCGTTCGATGGACACGCGCTATCTGGCTGCCAGTGCGCGCTATTTCAAGCGGCTGGCAAAGGAGGTGGCCGACCTGCAGAGCAGCCGTGGCGGCCCCATACTGATGCTGCAACTGGAGAACGAATACGGTTCTTTCGGCCGTGATCATGACTATCTGCGTGCCGTGCGCGCGCAGATGCAGCGTGCCGGCTTCGATGCGCCCCTGTTCACCTCCGACGGTGGCGCCGGGCGGCTATTCGAAGGCGGTACGCTGGCCGATATTCCGGCCGTGGTCAATTTCGGCGGCGGCGCCGACGACGCCAGAGCATCGATCGCGGAACTGGCGGCGTGGCGCCCGCAGGGACTGCGTATGGCGGGCGAATACTGGGCGGGATGGTTCGACCATTGGGGCGAGCAGCACCACAGCCAGAGCCCGGAAGACGCGGCGCGCACCGTGGAATGGATGATGCAGCAGGGTGTGTCGTTCAACATCTACATGTTCCATGGCGGGACCAGCTTCGGCTGGCTGGCCGGCGCCAACTACTCGGGCAAGGAGCCATATCAGCCTGATACCACCAGCTACGATTACGATGCCGCGCTCGATGAAGCGGGCCGGCCCACTGCCAAATACCATGCGCTGCGCAGCGTCATCGCGCGCCACCTGTCGCGACCATTGCCAGCGGTACCTGCCGCGCCGCAGCCGCAGGCTATTGCGTCGTTTGCCATGCAGCCGGCTGGCAGCGTGCTGGCGCAACTGCCGCAGCTGTCGCAAGGGCAGCCATCGCGCTGGGCGCGGGCAATGGAGGAATATGGCCAGAATTACGGTTATATCCTGTACCGCAAAAAACTCGCTCAGGCGGCGCAGGGCAAGCTGGTGCTGGAAGGGCTGCACGATCAGGCCACCGTGCTGGCCGATGGCAAAGTAATAGGACGGCTGGACCGGCGTCTGAACGAAAGCACGCTGACTGTGGATCTTCCCGCGGGTACCCAGCTCGATCTGCTGGTGGAAGCTATGGGACGTATCGGCTTTGGTGCCAAGCTGGTGGACGATAACAAAGGTATTACGCGCGGCGTCAAGCTGGGTGATGAGGAACTGGAAGACTGGATGGTCTATCCCTTGCCGCTCGATAGCGCCAGTCTGGCCAGGCTGGCGCCGCAGGCGTTAGCGGCACGGGCTGATGGTCAGGCTGCCGGTGCAGACTTGGCGCCGCCCGGTTTCTGGCGCGGTACGCTGCAACTTGCACGTCCGGTGGATACCTTCCTCGATACGCGTGGCTGGGGCAAGGGGCAGGTGTGGGTGAACGGCCACCATCTGGGGCGCTACTGGCAGATCGGGCCGCAGCAGACGCTGTACCTGCCGGCCTCTTGGCTCAAAGCGGGGGCCAATGAGGTGCTGCTGCTCAGTACTGCCGCGCCGACGGCCAGCACCATGCAGGGGCTGGCCGAACCGGTGTTCGATACGCCAGCCGTGCGCTAGGCTGACACGCGGATGGGCTGCCAGCCCATCCGCGTAGCGGCCACGCTCTTACAGCGAGAAGTTCCAGTCGGCCACACCGACCGTGTGCGCCGACATCTCTGCCGCGGTGACAAAACTCTGTGCCACCTGTGCCAGCGTCTGGCCATGTTGCAGCTGGCCGGACCAGAAGGCCAGTCCGGCAGCATCGCTATGGCGTCCGAACAGGCTCTGGTAAAGCACTTCCACATCGTGGCCGGCATCGCCGTTGAAGGCGTTGCCGTGGTTCTGGCTGTATTCCTGCGAACCCAGCATGGCCAGCGCGACGTCGCCGAGCTGCGCGCCGCCAGCCTGCTTGCTGCCCCAGAAGTCCATGCCCAGATAATCGGCCTGGCGTCCCAGTATCTGCTGATACAGGCCGGCAATGGTGCCCAAGGCCGCGCGGTTCTGTATGGCCTGACTCAAGCCGCCGAAGCCAAGGTATTCCATATTGATGAGCAGAGTATGCTGGTTAGGCGTGGCCTTGGCCGTTACCAGCTGGTAGCCCTGATGGTATTCCACCGTGTAGTCGCTGGCCGGACCGGCAAAGCTGACCCGGTCCACCCCTTGTCCACCCTGCAGGATGGTGGTGCTGGCGAGGGCATCGCCCTGTACCCGCGGCGCGCCGCCGCTGACGGCGCCAGAACGGCTGAGCTGGAACACATCATTGCCGCCGCCGGCGTTGATGCTGGCCGCCATGCCGGCCATGAGTTCGAAGGTCTGCTGCTGACCGTCGCTGACGATCTGGCTGCCACTGTTGAGGTGCACGGTGCTGCTGCCGATCACGCTGGCGAAATCGACCGACTGCAGCGCGAGCGTAATCGGTTTGAGCAGGGTGCTGCAATCGATCACCAGCGCCGTATGCTGTCCTCCTTGCTGGGTGCCATTAAGGGTCAGTACCCCGCCCGTGCCGCTATCGCTGGGGCGGATAGTCTGAACCAGCAGGGCTGCATCGCCGGGCAGACTGTGCAGGAAGCTGCCGGCGCTGCCGATCAGGCTGCTCTGGGCGCTATTGCCTTGTGTGCCGGTGGCGTTGCCTATGGCTTGCAGCAGCGATTGCTGGAAAGCTGTGCTGTTGCTGCTATTGCTGCCGCTGCTGCTCAGTCCCAGACCGGTCGGCACCTGCGCCAGCAGCAGGGTATTGCCGCTGTTGCTCACCAGAGGAATATCCGCTGTATTGCCGTTGCCGCTGGAATCGCTGCGGTCGCTGGTGACGATGGGAACCTGCAACTCGGTCACATAATGGCCGTCCGGTCCCAGCACCAGTTGTTCGCTGACGGCCACGCCGTCGACCAGCGGAATCGCCGGTTCCGGCGGGCTGTCGATGGTGATGCCTAGCGTAGCGCTGGTGGCGGACTGGTTGCCGGCGAGGTCGGTCTGACGCACGCTCAGGTTGTGCAGGCCCAGACCCAGCGCGCTGCTGCTGATGCTCCAGTTGCCACTGCCGTCGGCGCTGGTGCTGCCTAGTACGGTAGTGCCATCGCTGTCGTACAGACGCACGGTGGCATAGGCTTCTGCCGTGCCGGTGATGCTGGGCGTAGTGATATCCGTGTGGTTGTCGCCCTGCGTGCCGCTGTCACTGGCGCTGGCCAGTTGCGGGGCGGAGGGGGCGGACGGGGTAGCCAGATCGATGGTGACGCTGAGCGTGCTGCTGGCAGCCGAGACATTGCCTGCTACATCCGTCTGTTTCGCGCTCAGGCTATGGCTACCGTTGACCAGGCTGCTGCTGGAAATGCTCCAGTTGCCGCTGTTGTCGGCGGTGGCGGTGCCTAGCACGGTGGTGCCGTCCGTATCGTACAGGCGCACACTGGCGCCCGCTTCGGCACTGCCAGTGATCTGCGGCGTCGCCAGATTGGTGACGCGGTCGCTGTTCGAACTGCCGTGATCGCTGGCCGCTGCCAGTGCCAGTCCCGCCGGTGCGCTGGCGCTGGTGTCGATGGTAACGGCCCGTGTATTGCTGGCGTTCGAAACGTTGCCGGCGGCATCGGTGGCCTTGGCTGTAATGCTGTGGCCGCCCGGTGCCAGCGTGCTGCCGGTAATGCTCCAGTTGCCGGAACCATCGGCACTGGCCGTGCCGAGCAGGGTGGCACCATCGTACAGACTGATGCTGGCAGAGGCTTCTGCCGTACCGCTGAACACGGGCGTCGTGTTGCTGGTAATGGCGTCGCTGCTGGAATTGCCGCTATCACTGGCGGCATTCATTGCCGGCGTGGCAGGCGCGGCGGGCGCCGTGTGGTCGAGGGTGTAGCTGGCGCCGCTAGTGTAGCCGCCGGTGATGGCTACTGTGCTGGCGTTCTGGATGCCGGTGCCGCTGCTTTTCAAGTCCAGCCTGAGCGTGCCATCGCCGCCCAGCGTATTGAGCGTGACGGTATAGGTGCTGCCGCTGCCGCTCAGCGATGCCAGCGTGGCACTGGCGTTGCCGCTGGTGGTCAGGCTGAAGTCGCTCAAGTCCACCCCGGTGACGCTCTGGTCAAACGTCACCGTATAGCTGACCGAGCTGGCGCTAGCGGCCACACTGGCCGCTGCGCCGCCGGCCCGCGCGATGCTGCTGATGGCGGGTGCATTGACCACGTTGATGGTGTAGCTCTGATAGCTGGCATTGCCGGCTACATCGGTGGCCTGCAAATAGATTGCATAAGTTCCGGCGCTCAGGTTGCTGGCAGCCTGCAGCGCACTGCCGCTAACACTGAAGCTGCCGTTGTCGGCATCATTGCTGCCGTTACCCGTGGCCAGCGCATAACTGATGCTATGGCTATCGCTAGCGCTGATGGTGGCGATGGTGGCACCGCTGGTAGCGCTGCTTTGCTGGACCGTGGTGGCGCTCAGTGCCGGTGCACTGGGGGCTGTAGTGTCGATCTCGATGCTCAGATTGCTGGAGGCCGTGCTGGTATTGCCTGCCGCATCGGTCTGCTTGGCGCTCAGATTATGGCTGCCGCTGCTCAGGGTGCTGCTGGTGATGCTCCAGTTGCCGCCGCTCACGTTGGCGCTGCCCAGCTCAGTGCTGCCATCGCTGTCGTACAGGCGCACGGTGGCACCGCTTTCGCCCGTGCCGGTGATGGTGGGCGTGGTGTTATTGCTAATGCCGTCGCTATGGTTGCTGCCGCTATCGCTGGCAGCGCTCATTACGGGCGCGGACGGCGCGGACGGAGTGCTGGTATCGAGTGTGTAAGCCTGGCTGGCGGTGCTGCCGGCATTGCCGGCCGCATCGACCACCCGCAGCTTGATGGTATTGCTGGCGCTGAGAGTGACCCCGGTCCAGCTCAGGCTGGTACCGCTGAGCATGGCATTCAGACTGGTCCAGCTATTGCCATTGTCGAGCGAACCCTGCAGCGTGTCGCTGGCACCTTTGGCGCTGCTCAGGGTGGCGCTGATGGTCTGGGCGGCGCTACTGGTGATGAAGTCGCTGGCGCTGCTGCCCGTATCGGCAGACAGGGCCATGCTACCGACGGTAATGGTGGGCGCTGTCTTATCCAGCGTCACGTCGAGTGCCGCGCTGCGCGAACTGCTCAGGCTGCCGGTGGCGCTGGTGGTCATGGCATACACATGGTAGGTGCCGTCACCGAGGCCGGAAGTGCTGATCGAGGATACGCTCCAGCTGCCCGACGAGAGCGTGGCCGTGGCGGTGGGGTCGGTGCCGGCATCGTAACTGCCGTTGGCATTGGCATCGATGAATACGCGTACGGTGCTGCTGCTGTCACTGCTGGCACCGGTGCCGCTGAAACTGAGCGAGCCGGCATTGGTCAGCTGATCGCTATTGCTGCTGCCGCTGTCGCTGGCGGCAGCCAGCGTGGGAGCACTCGGTGTGGCGGGGGTGACGCTGACGCTGATGGTGCGCGTGCTGCTGCCTGTGCCGTCGCTGACCTGCACGGTAAAACTGTCGGTACCGGCATAGCCTGCGGTGGGGGTGTAGCTGATGGTGCCGCCCGGCGTGATATCGCTGCTGCCGGTCGCGGCCGTGGCGCTGCTGAAGCTCAGCGTGCCATGACTAGGGGCGGTGTACTGGGTCCAGCTCAGGGTCTGGCTGCCGTCAGTATCGCTAGCATGCAGCACGCTGGCGGCCGAGGTGGCACCGGCATTCTGTGCGACAGAGAGTGTGGTGGTGGCGCCGATAAAGGTGGGCGCGACGTTGCTGCCGACGGCGGAGCTGGAGTAAGCGGAAATCGAAAAACCTTTCAGCGCCAGTTCGTTGACATAGTTACTTGCAGCCGTGGTGTAGTACACCCGGAAGCTATCGATACGCACACCGCTAAAGTTCGAATAGCTGAAGTTGTAGTCGTCTTCGTAGACATTGGTACTGTTATGCGTGGACGTGCCGGCCACCTGCACGCCATTGGCCAGACCAACCACATACACATTGCTGAAGTCGTTTCCCGACGAGTCTTGCCAGCTTTCAAGATCGCCGATGCTGGCGCTAGTCAGAATGAAGCTGCCGGTCGCGTTCAGTTTGATCTCGAGATACGCCCCGGTGCTGGCGCCTTGCCATCCGCCTTCGGCCCAGATTACGCTGCCGTCAGTATCCAGATAATTATGCTGACCATCGAGGTAGCTGATTATGGTCCAGTTGGCGTTCCGCAAATCTGTATAGTTAGGCGCCACAGTGAAATTCGCTAAACTCTGCGCCCCGTTGCTGACGGTCATCAGCAGGCCACTATAGCCCCGCATGGCGGCAGGGCTGAATGGGATACGGGCTTGCATGCTGTTGCTGTGATAGTCGAGCAGCCAGTCGCCGCCCAGTGCCGCTGCACCAGTCGGGCTGCTGGAAGCAGCGACGGGTACGCCGCATCGATGTGCCAGCGCTGCGGCAAGCTCACCACCGTCGGCGGCAATTTCGCAGCCGTACAGCAGGATTTCTGCCTCGGGCGCCAGCGCTGCCCGTATCACCTGCCACTCGGCGCGGTAGAGGTCGAGCTTAGCGATGGTCAGGCTGACGCTACCTAAAGATAGCTGGCCCGCTGCGCCGTGGCTGAGCAGATGGAGTGCCGTGATATTCCGCTGCTGGGCCAGCAAGGCTGCAATCTGGCGTATCCCGTCAGCGGCCGGATCGAGCAGATGTACCTCCGTTTGCGCTGCCAGATCATGGAGCAGCGTGGCATGGTCAGCGACGTCGCCCATGATGAACAGCAGCGTGCGCTGTTGCTGATGTGCGGACAGTTTTGCAGGTGCTAACAGGAAGGCAGGGGAGATGGGGGAGGCAGACGGGTGGTTCAGCATGGATAGTTGCAGGGTGCTATTTGGAGATGAATGTTTCTTGCATGATTTTTGGCATCCTGCCTCTTGTCCTTGAATTGAGCAAAATTGTGCGGGATGCCGAGTGGCATGGCGCGCCGCTACGGCGCGCCTTAGGGGATTATTTGACTTTGCTGATTTCCACTTCCCAGTCCACACCCGATTCGATGTGGTGCTGCTTGGCGTAGTTGCCCTGGCTAATCGCCACAGCCACATCGAGCAGACTGTTCAGATAGACCAGCGGCTTGCCCTGCGCCACGCCGCCAAACGTGTGCTCGAACGGTGCCACCACTTTATTTACCTGCTTGCCTTTGTGCAGGATGCGCACCTGTACCTTGTCATGCAGGCCGATCTTGAGTTCGTCGAACAGCGCCTTGGGGATGTTGGTCCAGACGTTGCCGTATTTGACATCGAGCACAGGGATAATGCCGCGCAGGGTGTCGCCCTGACGCACGGCTTTCTGGTAAGCGATTTTCACTACCGAAGCGCTAGGCAGCACGGGACCCACCTGTTCGAAGCTGATCGCACCGGAAGCCAGACGCGCACCCACATAGGCATACACGTCGCGTCCGTGGAAGGTGTAGGACTCGCCGGAGCCGGCCAGACGGTTGACGTTCTCGTCGATTTCACGCAGTTCGGCCACGCCGTCGCGCTCCGCGATCAGGGTGAACAGGCCGTTGTCCGGGCCGACAAAGTAGCGCCCTTCGCGGGTTTTCAGTACTACCGATTTGCGGCTGGTGCCTACACCCGGATCGACCACGGCCACGAACACGCTGCCCTGCGGCCAGTAGTTGGCGGTCTGGTACAGCCGGTAGGCGCCGAGCCAGATGTCGTAGTCCGGAATGTTGTGGGTGAGGTCGGAAACCTGCAGCTTGGGATCGACCCCGAAGGCCACGCCATGCATGGCGGAGACGGCGCCGTCGGAAGTACCGAAGTCGGTCAGCAGCACCAGCGCGTTGCTGGCATGGGCTTGCGCGGCCAGCACGGTGCTCAGGCAGGCGGCGGCGAAGAATTTGCTTAGCTGTTTCAATGTCATAAAGTTCCCCGATTAAAAGGTGTAGCGTACGCGGCCATAGAAATAGGCCCCGTTGACGCCGATAGGATTGATGAAGTTATAGGGCAGGGCGCCGCCGTAGCTGGCGCTATTGGTCTGGCGCACGCGCTCGGGATAGCGGTCGAACACATTGTCGGCCCCTACGGCTAGTGTAAGCTGGCGGGTCAGCTTGTACTGGGCTTCCAGATCGACCGACCAGACGGCCGCAAACGACTGGGCATGCACGCCATCGACCAGCGGCGCGGTGTCATCATAGGAGAAGTCCTGCAGGGCGCCGAAGCGGGTGGCGCGGGCCTGCAGATTCCAGCGTGCAGCCTGCCAGTCGGCACTCAGTACCAGCTTGTTTTTCGGCGAGGCGTTGCGGATGCGGAACAGATTGTTATCCGTCAGCAGCGTCAGTGCAGGATCGATTTTGGCTAACGCACTCGATGCCTGATGCACCTGATCGATGCGGGTCCGGTTCAGATTGAGCGCTGCGTTCAGGTTCAGGGTACCGCCAGCCAGCGGCAGGTCGTGGTTGAGCACAGCATCGAGACCGGTGGTGCTGGTGTCGAGCAGATTGGCCAGATAGGCCACCGACTGGATATCGCTGCGGCCTATGCTGGCCAGATAGGCGGTGGCAGCATCGCTCTGCAGATCGCTGCTGCGGGTGATGCGGTCGCGGATTTTGATGCGATAGCCGTCCAGCGTGAAGCTGGTGTGGCGCTCGGGCCGCCATGCCAGCCCCAGCGACAGATTGGTGGATTTTTCCGGCTTGAGCGGCTGGGCACCGAAGCTGCGCGCCAGCGCATCGCTGGCCGGCAGCAGCGAGGCGGTCTGCACGCCGCTGCCATCGCTGTTGAAATTCAGGGTGGAGAAGCGGAAGCCGGTCTGCACCAGTGCCGGCGCGCGGAAGCTGTTCGACAGCGAGCCGCGCAGCAGCAGGCTGTCGCTCAGCTTATAGCGGCTGGCCAGCTTGCCCGTGCTGGCGTTGCCGAAGTCGCTGTAGTCGGAATAGCGCACGGCTCCCTGCAGCAGCAGACGGCTGGTCAGGCTGGCCTCGGCATCGGCGTAGACGGAGCGGATGGAACGGCTGCCGTCGAACGTATCCTGCGGGCGCAAGCCGGGACCGGCCTGGGCACCGGGCGGCGCATCGGTGATCAGACCGGCCGCGTAGGAGGCCGCATCGCCGGGCGAACTCTGATAGGTTTCATGCATGAATTCGGCGCCCACAGCCACGCTCACAGGAGTACCGAGACCGGCATCGAATTCGCGCGTCAGGTCGGCATTGAGGGCGTTCTGGCGGAAGTCGAAGGTGGCCAGATGGAAGCTGGTCGGGCTGCGCTCACCGAGCGAAGCATTGACCGAGTTGCTCAGGTCGTAGTGGAACAGGTTGCCGCCGTGGCGTGCGCTGACGTCCCAGTTCCAGCCCTGCGCACTAAAGCGCGCACCGGCCACCGCGCTGACATCACTCATGTCGCCGTGGGTGTCGGGACGGTAGCCTTGCGGATACAGGGCCAGCACATTGCTAGGGTCGCCCGGGTAGCGGAAGAATGCGCTGCCGGTGGATTTGCGCTGGTTCGCCGTGGCGAAGGAATAGGCATCGACGCCGTTTTCCAGCGGCAGCATGGCGTTGTAGAACAGGTAGTTGTTATTGCTGTGCGAATCGCCCGACTTGAACACCACCTTGCCGTCCAGTGCCAGATCGGCAGGCGTGGAGTTCCACGAAGTCCAGCCGGCGTCGCTGAAACCGGCGCGCTGGGTAGCTGCTCGGCTACGGGTATCGGCACCGAAGCGCAGGAAGCCCGCATCGCCCAGTGGTATGCCGTAGTCGGCACTGGCGGTTTTGGTCTGGCCGTCGGTCTTGGTTTCGTTAGTCGGCTTGAAATCAGTGTGGTTGGCGCCGTAGCCCAGCGAGGCGGAGCCGCCACTGCGGGCATTTTTCAGCACGATGTTGATGACGCCGGCCACGGCATCGCTGCCGTACTGGGCGCCCGCGCCGTCGCGCAGAATTTCGATGTGGTCGATGGCGCCGGGAGGGATAGCATTGATGTCCACCGGCACGGTGCCGGCAAAGCTGCTTTCCGTATCGAGCACGGCGCTGGCGTGGCGGCGCTTGCCGTTAATCAGCACCAGTACCTGATCCGGCGCCAGCCCGCGCAACTGTATGCCGCGCACGGAGTCGGCCGCACCACTCGATTCGATGCGAGGGAAGTTGATGGATGGGGCCAGGCTTTGCAGCGCCGCGCCCAGCTCGCCGCTGGACAGGGCATTTTCCACTTCATGCGCGCCAAAACGGTCGATAGGCACAGCACTGTCGAACACAGTGCGGTTGCGCGCGCGCGAGCCCACCACGGTGACCTGATCCATTGCGGCACCAATGCTATTGGCTGGCGGGATGGCGGTTTCCTGTGCTTGTATCTGGCTAGAAAGCAGGAGCGCGACGGCAAGCGCGCTGCGGCGCAGCGGCAGTGGCGGGAGTGTGTGATGCATGATGAATTCCTTGCTGGAAAAAAAACCAAAAGTCCATGTTACGTGGCGCTACATTATTTTATCAACAAACAATTGTCTATATGCTTATGCAGCAGGGTGAGGCGAAATTGTCGAGTTGCACAAAAGGCTATAGGATATGTCAATCCTCCGCACGCGGAGACATCGGATAAATAAGATAAGGAGACAGGAATGCTGAGAAAAATCGGAATACTTGGTGCTTTGCTGGCGCTGGCCTGCGGGCTGGCCCATGCGGGCGCAAATCAGGTCAGTCTGGCGCTGGAGTTCGAGCGGATAGAGCCTGTAATGTCGGGCATCAGCCATGTGCAGCGCAGCGAAAAGCAGTTGCTGCTTGATCTGGATAAGAAAACCATGGTGACGCTGGATAATGGCTGGGTGATCGAACTGACGGGCAAGGACAGCAGCAATGCGGTGGATCTGGCGCTGACCATACGCGACTCGGCGCAGGCAGCGGCCAAAGTGGTGGCTCAGCCGCGCGTGCTGGCCAAGCTGGGCGAGACTTCGAAAGTCAGCTGGACCCGTGGTGAAGAGAAAATGTCGCTGGCGATCAAACCCGCCAAGCCGGCTGGCCAGTAAGCGACAGCAAGGATGTGCAATTGCGCGGCCGGATGCTTGCATCGCCATCCAGCCGGCATATTTCACAGGCTGAAGATGTCTTCGATGGCCAGACCGAACAGACGGGCGATGGCGAAGGCCAGCGGCAGGCTGGGATCGTAGCGCCCCGTTTCGATGGCGTTGACGGTCTGGCGCGATACAGTCAGCTGGTCCGCCAGATGGGCCTGGCTCCAGCCCCGTTCGGCGCGCAGTTCGCGGATGCTGTTGTTCATCGCCGCGCAGTCCAGCAGCGCAGCAGGCCCGCAATCGCCCAGGCACTGCCCATGATGCCCCAGACTACAAACATGCTGAGCCGCGGATAGCCAGCGTTTTCCAGAAAGCCGTAGGTGAAGGTGATGGCGGCGGTGATGGCTGCGGCCAGACTCAGGCTTTCCAGCGTGAGGCGGCGCTGGTATTCGTCCATGCGCTGCACCTGCCGTGCGATGGCCCAGATCATCAGGAAAAAGCCCAGTACGGGCGCCGTGAGTGCAGCGGTTTTCAGCAGGCCCTCGGCCATGCCGGGGCCATACATCAGCGAGGGCACCATTATGGCCAGATAGATGGCGATGCTGCTGCCTAGCTCGCGTAGATATTGCTGGCTGTGTTTGCGTTCATTGGCGGAAAAACGTGGTTCTGCAGAATTGTGCATCACTTCCTCCATCAGGTTGTAAAGTATGCTTTACATATTAGGAAGGACTGCGCCGTATGTCAAGCAAACTTTACATGCGGGATTTGCGCGTTTCCGGTACTGTGGCAATCATGTCAGGAAGGTCATCTATTTTCGCAGTGAAGTCGTGGCCCGGTGTAGACTGGTAGTCCTATCACGACGCGAGGCAGGCATGAAACGGGTAACGGGTATAGGCGGTGTTTTCTTCAAAGCGAAAGATCCGGTCGCATTGCGCGCCTGGTATAAAACCCATCTGGGGGTCGATGTGCAGGCATGGGGCGGTGCCGTGTTCGACTGGACTGACGCCAACGGCCAGCCAGTTGCCGGCGCAACGGCATGGACCATCTCGGCGGACAACGGCAAGGAGTATGCGCCCAGTACGAGCTCCTTCATGATCAACTACCGTGTGGCCGATCTGGACGCTTTGCTGGTGGCCTTGCGTGACGAGGGCTGTCATGTGGTGGAAGTGGGCGAACCCTCGGAGTTCGGCAAGTTTGCCTGGGTGATGGACCCGGAGGGCAATAAGGTCGAACTGTGGGAGCCGGTGCCCGGCCAGTAAAACTGCGCCGGAAGCGGTAGCGAAATGGGGCGCGAGTGCCGCCTTATTTCATTTGCCGCTACTGCGGGCGGGCCCGAGTAGCGCCACCGCAGGCAGGGTCAGCGGCCCCAGCACGGCTGCCAGCATCGCCCGGGCCGGAGTGATACGGATCTGGCGTTGATGCGCAATGAGGTGGCAGGCGATATTGGACAGGGTCCAGATCAGGGCAATAGCGTAGGTACTCACGATAGAACTCCTTGCTAGGCTGGCGCACGGCGGAATTATTTGAGCTGGCTGATAACGCTGGCGACCTTGGTGGTGATGACATCTACCGCCGGGCCGTTGGCGCCGTGCGGAATAATAACATCCGCGTAGCGCTTGGTCGGCTCGATGAATTGCTTGTGCATGGGGCGCACGGTTTCCATGTACTGCTTGACCACGCTATCGACAGTGCGGCCGCGTTCCGTGATATCGCGCTGCATGCGGCGGATAAAGCGCACGTCGGATGCTGTGTCGACAAAGATTTTCAGCGACATCAATTTACGCAGGTCGGCATCGTACAGGGCGAACAGGCCTTCGATGACGATGACGGGCGCCGGTTTCACGAGGATGGTACGGTCCGAGCGATTGTCGATGGTGAAATCGTACTCGGGCATGTTGATGGTTTCACCGTTGCGCAGCGCCTGCACGTGCTGCACCAGTAATGGCCAGTCGAATGCCTGCGGGTGATCGTAGTTCTGCTGGCGCCGTACATCCGGCGAGAGGTGGGTCTGGTCGCAGTAGTAGTCGTCCTGCATGACGACGGATACCATTTCCGCGCCGAACGAAGCGAGCACCTGCTGGGATACTGTGGATTTGCCGCTGCCGCTACCGCCAGCGACGCCAATAATAAAGGGCTGGTAAGAAATCTTGTTCATGCCGAATGATACCGGAAGCTGGCACTATCCGGTAGATAGTGCCGCGCCCGCCAGACCGCATGGATGCTGCTCTGGCAGCCTATGCAGCGTCCCGGCCCGCCTGTTCCGGCCGGGGCCGCATGGGCGACTCCCAGTCTACCTGCAGGGGAAATTTTTCCGGCTCCGGCTTTTCACTATTGACCACCTGCCAGGCTCTAGCTATAATTCTCCCCGCTTTACGACATGTGAAGCACATCACTCCAAGCGGGAGTAGCTCAGTTGGTAGAGCGCAACCTTGCCAAGGTTGAGGTCGAGAGTTCGAGACTCTTCTCCCGCTCCAGAATTCTCAAAGCAGCCCACGGGCTGCTTTTTTCATTTTCGTCCCCCTTATTCGCTGCGCTGAAAAATCCGCGCGCTGCCACAGCGCATGGCGGGCCGTGTTGCGTCGGATCATGGAAAAACGATGATCCATATCATTCTTGTATTTATTTCCTGCCCGCAAAATGCGCGGTGTCGGCGAGCTGCGTGGTGCAGCTTCGGCATCAACCGCATACATAGATGCATTCAAGGGAGAACTTCTGATGGACAGCAAGAATAAGGATTTGGCTGACGCAACGACATCCGCACGTCGCGGCTTTCTCAGCAAGAGCGCAGCGCTGGGCGTAGCCGGCGTGGCCGCAGGCCTGACGGCTTGCAAGGACGATGGCAGTGCAGCCAAAGGCGCTGCTGCCGGTGCCGCCAAGGCGGCTGGCGGCCACGAAGTGGCGCCGGGCCAGCTCGATGAATACTATGCTTTCATCAGCTCGGGCCACAGCGGCGAAATGCGCGCGCTGGGTCTGCCATCGGGCCGTACGCTCAAGCGTATCCCCGTATTCAATACGGATTGCATGGTCGGCTGGGGCGTGACCAACGAATCCAAAGCTATCATGGGCACCAAGGCCGACGGCTCGCTCAAGTACACCACCGGCGATACCCACCACGTGCACGGCAGCTACAAGGACGGCACCTATGATGGCCGCTGGCTGTTCGTCAACGACAAGATTCATTCGCGTCTGGCGCGCGTGCGCATAGACACCATGGAATGCGACAAGATTGTGGAACTGCCGAACGTGATGGGCTTCCACGGCATGTTCCCGGACAAGTGCGATCCGGTCGACAGCAAGATCAACTACACCACCCGCGTGTTCTGCGGCGGCGAGTTCCACATTCCGCTGCCTAACGATGGCCGCGATCTGGAAGATCCGACCAAGTGGGGCGCGCTGTTCAGCTGCGTCAATGCCGAGACCATGGAACTGATGTGGCAAGTACGCGTGGACGGCAATATGGATCTGGTAGCCACTTCCTATGACGGCAAGCTGGCAGCATCGAACCAGTACAACACCGAGAATGCGGCGGACCTGAGCGGCATGATGTCGTCGGAGCGCGACGCCTGCGTGTTCTTCAACATCGAACGTATCGAGAAGCTGGTCAAGGAAGGCAAGTTCAGCACCATCGGCGGCTCCAAAGTGCCTGTGGTCGATGGCCGCGCCGCTGCCAACAGCGATCCCAAAACCGCCATCACCTGCTACGTACCGGTGGGTAAAAACCCGCACGGCGTGAACGCCAGCCCGGATGCAAAATACTTCGTCTGCTCGGGCAAGCTGTCGCCAACGGCCACCGTGATCGATCTGGCGCTGGTGGCCAAATGGTTCGCCGGCGAGGTGAAAACCCCGCGCGATACCGTGGTAGCGGAACCGGAAATCGGTCTGGGTCCATTGCACACCGCCTTCGACGGCAAGGGCAATGCCTACACCTCGCTGTTCCTCGACAGCCAGTGCGTGAAATGGAATGTGGACGCCGCCATCGCCCAGTTCAAAGGCGACAAGAACGCCAAAGTGATACTGGAAAAACTCGATGTGCACTACCAGCCGGGCCACAACTATTCGTCCATGGGCGAAACCAAGGAAGCCGACGGCAAATATCTGAACTCGGGTAACAAGTTCTCCAAAGACCGCTTCCTGCCGATCGGCCCGCTGCATCCGGAAACGGAGCAGCTGATCGACATCAGCGGCGCCAGCATGAAGCTGATCGCCGACCACACGGCGTATTCGGAACCGCATGACGGCATCATCGTGCGCCGCGATGTAGTGAAAACCCGCCAGATCTACAACCTCGACGACTTCCCGAATGCCGTGAAGCCGGAGACTGCCGGTATCGAACGCAAAGGCAACAAGGTGCATGTACGTCTGATGTCGGTAGCACCGGCCTACAGCATGCCAGTCATCAAGGTCAAAAAAGGCGATGAAGTTACCATCACCCTGACCAACCACGACAAGGTGGAAGATCTGGCGCACGGTTGTGCACTGCCTACCTATAACATCAACTTCATCGTCAACCCGCAGGAGACCAAGTCGGTCACCTTCAAGGCGGACCATGCAGGGGCGTTCTGGATGTATTGCACCCACTTCTGTCACGCGCTGCACCTGGAAATGCGTAGCCGCTTCCTGGTAGAAGCCTAAGCCAGCAGGGCATGCCGGAGACAAACCGGCATGCCCGTTACGACATGAATTCACATTTCCAAGTTTTATTGAAATGGCTGGGCGCCGTGTGCACTCTGCTTCTGGCCATCAGCCTGCTGCCGCTGGCACAGGCTACCGTGTACGACGCCGAGCTGCCGGAAGGGCTGATGCACGGCCCCGATCTGTGCGCGCACGCTGCCTGCAAGGACGTGATGCCGCAGGCCACACGCTTCTCGCAGCGTATGGGCTCGCCCCAGTATGTGCAGGCATTTGGCCGTGCAGCCGGTGCGGCCGCCAATAGCGCCGAGCAGGTCATCGGCTATGTATTCCTCTCGACCGATGTGGTCGATATTCCCGCGTATTCCGGCAAACCGGTGATTACCCTGATCGGTATGGATACCAAGGGCATCATTACCGGCGTGCGCGTGCTCAAGCACTCCGAACCTATACTGCTGGCGGGGATACCTGAAAAAGCTCTGCTCGATTTCATCGGCCAGTACATCGGCCAGCGTGGTGACGCCAAGCTGGAAATCGGCCGGGGCGGCGATGGCAGCGTGGGCCTCGATGCCATCAGCGGCGCCACCGTGACGGCCATCGCCGAGAATCAGGTGATCTCGCGCAGTGCCTACGAAATTGGCCGTCAGGTCGGTATCTTCACCACCGCTGCACGGCCACCGGCCCGCTTTACGGCTATCGATGAGCGCCTGAACTGGCGCAAGCTGCAGGACGAAGGGGCGATAGGGCGGCTGGTGATACCTGCTGCCGAAGTGGGCGTCGATCCTGCTGATGGCGACTATATCGATGTGTATTTCGGCTATCTGAATACGCCCACCATCGGCAAGAGCGTGCTGGGCGAGCAAGGCTACCAGCGCCTGATGCAGGATCTGAAGCCGGACGAACATGCGATCTTCCTGATTGCGCGCGGCCAGACTTCGTTCAAAGGTTCCGGCTTTGTGCGCGGTGGTATCTATGACCGTTTGCAGGTGCGGCAGGACCCGCAAAGCTTCACCTTCCGCGATACCGACTATCTGAATCTGTACCATGTGGAGCCGGCCGATGTGCCGCAGTTTAAAGAGTCGGCCATCTTCATTATCCGTTCTGCCGGCTTCAATCCTGCATGGCCATGGACGCTGAATATTCTGGCCAACAAGCGCGATGCCAATGGCGTCAAGAGCTTTGCCCGCTACGATCAGGCCTACTGGCTGCCGGAGCGCTATCTGGAAGGTGGTCATCCTGTCGTGGTGACGGCCAAGCCGGCATGGCAGCTGATCTGGCAGGGCCAGTGGTGGCAGATCACGGTGTTTGTGCTGCTGCTGGCTGCCACGGCGCTGCTGTATTCCCAGCGCGACCGGCTGGTGCGCGCTTCCACGCGCCGCCACAAGCCGTGGATCAGCCGTCCCCGTCTGGCCATCTGGCTGATCAGCGTGGGCTTCGTCGGCTTCTATCTGAAGGCCCAGCCATCGATCACGCAGGTGATGACATGGGTGCACTCGCTGCTGCACCAGTGGCGCTGGGAGCTGTTCCTGTCCGATCCCTTCATCTTCCTGTCGTGGTGGTTCATCATTATCACCGTGCTGGTGTGGGGCCGTGGTTTCTTCTGCGGCTGGTTATGTCCGTTCGGCTCCCTGCAGCATCTGATGCTCAAGCTGGGGGCTGTCATCGGCCTGAAGCGCTATCAGGGCCTGCTACCCAAACGCTGGCATGACCGCCTCAAGTGGGTCAAATACGGCGTGTTCTTTGCGCTGCTGGCGGTGTCGCTGGTATCGATGGAAACGGCCGAGCATCTGGCCGAAATCGAGCCGTTCAAGACCACCTTCCTGGTCGGCGTGTGGAACCGCAGCTGGCCGTTCTGGATCTTCATCGGCGGCATACTGCTGCTGTCGCTGTTCAGCGAACGGCCATACTGCAAATATATCTGCCCGCTGGGAGCAGGGCTGGCGCTGCCGGGCCGCTTCCGCCTGTTCGGGCTGAAACGCAAGGCCGAGTGCAGCACCTGCCACGCCTGCGCTGCCGGTTGCGGTTCGCATGCCATCGATAGTGCCGGGCGCATCGACCAGACCGAGTGCATGCTGTGCCTCGACTGCATGGTGATGTATTACGACGACCACGCCTGCCCGCCGCTGGTGCAGGAGCGCAAGCGCCGCAGCAATGCCGGTCAGGCGCTCACCCGTATCGGTGCCGATGGCTATTTCGTTTCGCTCGACAGCTTGCGCAATAGTCTGCATGAGAGTCAGCGCCCGGCCAGGCCGCAGCAAGGCGGGGACGGCGCATGAGAATCACTTCGATGCTGCGCTGTGTGCTGGCGCTGGGCTGCGTGCAGGTACTGGCGGCTGCGGTGGCTCACGCTGCCGTGCTGCCGGTGCGGGCGGGTGAATCCGTCGCCGCCGCCATAGGCCGCGCCCATGCTGGCGACACGGTGCGTATCGAAGCAGGCACCTATAAGGAAAATCTGCTGATCGACAAGCCGCTGACCTTGCAAGGCGTGGGCCATCCCGTCATCAGCGGCCAGGGCAAGGACGACACCATCCGCGTGCATGCGCCTGATGTCAGCCTGAAGGATCTGATCGTGCGTGACAGCGGCAGTGACCTGACGGCGCAGAATGCCGGTATCTATGTGCTGCCCGGTTCGCACCGTTTCCAGCTGGCCGACTGCACGCTGGTGGCCAATCTGTTCGGCGTGTGGCTGGAGCGCTCCGATGATGCGCGCCTGCTGCGCAATACCATTACGGGGCGGCGCGATCTGCAGTCGGCGGCGCGCGGCAATGGCATACAGGTGTACGACACTACCGGCGTGCAGGTGATCGGCAACCAGATCAGCTCCACCCGCGACGGCATCTATGTCGATGTGTCGCGTCAGGCGCTGTTCCGGCAAAACCGCATCCATCACGTGCGCTACGGTACGCACTACATGAACACCAACCATAGTACATGGGAAGACAATGAAGTCTATCTGAGCCGCGCCGGTCTGGCGCTGATGGAAGTGCGCAATCTGGTGGTGCGGCGCAATCTGGCATGGGGTAACACCGACCACGGCATCATGCTGCGCACCATACAGGATTCACTGATCGAAAATAATATCGTGGTGGGCAATGACCGCGGCTTTTTCATCTACGACGCCGAGTACAACATCGTGCGCGGCAATCTTGTGCTCAACAACCGCACCGGCGTACACCTGTCGGCCGGTTCGTCCAACAACCAGATCGACGGTAACGACTTTATCGGCAATCAGGAACAGGTGCGCTTCGTCGCCGCCAAGGACGTGGAGTGGGGCCGCAACCGCGCCAACTACTGGAGCAATTACAGCGGCTGGGATCAGGATGGCGACGGCAGGGGCGATGTGCCTTACGAAGCCAATGATCTGGTAGACCGTCTGAACTGGCAGTACCCCATGCTCAAACTGCTGGCAGCCAGTCCTTCGCTGCGCACGCTGCGTTTCGTGGCGCGCCAGTTCCCCCTGTTGCGCGCGCCCAGCGTGATCGACCGCCATCCGCGCATGCAGCCTTACAACCAGAACTGGAAAAAATGGAATGAAATCACTCCACGCTGAAACGGCCATGAGCGCTATCTGCCTGCGTGGCGTCAGCCATCACTTTGGCGACTTCACAGCGCTGCAGGAGGTGAGCTTCGATATCGGCCGGGGCCAGATGTTCGGCCTGATCGGCCACAATGGCGCGGGCAAGAGCACGCTGTTCAAGCTGATGCTGGGTTTGCTCAGGCCCGCTAGCGGCAGCCTGCAAGTGCTGGGACAGGATACCGGTGCCGCTGCATTCCGCCAGACCCGCCGCCAGATCGGCTACCTGCCGGAGAACTTTGTCACTTACGATAATCTGAGCGGCGCCGAAGTGCTGCAGCTGTTCGCTGATCTGAAGCAGGTGCCGCGCCGCGCCTGCGCGGATCTGCTCGATCTGGTGGGACTGACGGCAGCGGCAGGGCGCCATGTACAGACCTATTCCAAGGGCATGCGCCAGCGTCTAGGACTGGCGCAAGCGCTGCTGGGCGAACCGCAGCTGATCTTCCTCGACGAACCCACCAACGGACTGGACCCGCAGGGCATAGCTGATTTCTATGCCATTCTCGATAGCGTGCGGGCACGCGGTGCCACCATCGTGATTACCTCGCACATACTGGCCGAGATACAGGAGCGGGTGGACCACCTGCTGATCATGCACGGTGGCCGCGTGGCGGCGCAGGGCACGCTGGCGCAACTGCGGCAGGGCATGGCGCTGCCGCTGACTGTGGTGGTCACCGTGGCAGCGCCGCAGCAAGCGCAGGCGCTGGCAGCGCTGGCCGCCGTGCAGGCTGGCAGCCGCGAGACGCTCAATGTCAGCACGCAGGGCGACCGTCTCAGTGTGCGCTGCGCACCGGCCGACAAGATGGCCGTGCTGTCTGCCTTGCTGCCCATGGCTAGCGATGTGGCGGTACATGAATCGACACTGGAACAGGTATTTCTCGGTTATGGAGCGGCATATGCACATGTCCATTGAATGGCGTCAGGTGGCGGTGATCGCCAGCAAGGAATGGCGCGACCGCCTGCGCAACCGCTGGGTGCTGGCCGTGGCGCTGGTGTTCGCCGTATTTGCCCTGGCCATCGCCTATTTCGGCGCGGCCCAGCAGGGGCAGGTGGGCTTTCACGGCATCGAAGCCACCATCGCCAGCCTGGCCAGTCTGGTGATCTATCTGGTGCCGCTGATTGCGCTCATCCTCGGCTACGACACCATCGTCGGCGAACGCGAGCGGGGCGCGCTGGAACTGCTGCTGACCATGCCGATCTCGCGGCTGGAAGTCCTGCTCGGTAAATATCTGGGCCTCGCTGCCGCGCTGACCAGTGCCACCGCCATCGGCTTTGGCGCGGGCCTGCTGCCGCTGTTTTCCGAATTGAGCGTGGCCGAGGGCTGGCGCTATGCCGGTTTTGTCGGCAGCGCCGTGCTGATGGGCTTAGCTTTCCTCAGCATCGCCATGCTGATTTCCGTGTGGGCGCGCGACCGCGTGCGCGCCAGCGGCACGGCGCTGGCGCTGTGGTTCTTCTTCGTGCTGGTCTTCGATCTGCTGCTGATGGGGGCTCTGGTGGCCAGTCAGGGCGGCATCAGCAGCGGCGTGTTTGCCGCACTGCTGATGCTCAATCCGGCCGATGTGTTCCGGCTGCTGAATGTGTTCAGTTCCGATCAGGCGCAGGGCATGTATGGCCTCGCTACCGTCATGCCATCCGCCTGGACCCATCCGGCCGTGCTGGTGGCGGTGATGCTGGGCTGGATGCTGCTGCCATTTTATTTTGCTCACAGGAGATTTTCATGACTCATCCCGCTTTCAACCCGCGCCGCGCCCGCTGGCCCATGCTGCTAGCCGCCCTGATACTGGCCGCCTGCTCGCGCACGACTGCGCCGCTGCAGGCGCTGGAACCCGGCGATCAGGCAGCATGCGCGCTGGACGGCATGCTGCTGCGCGACTTCCCCGGCGCCAAAGCGCAGGTGCGCTATGCCGATAGCCAGACCGACTATTTCTGCGACGTGATGGAACTGCTGGGCGCCATGCTGGCACCGGAGCAGCGCCGCGCCGTTAGCGGCTACTACGTGCAGGACATGGGCAAGGCCGACTGGCAGAACCCGCAGGGCAACTGGATCGCTGCGCGCGAGGCTTTCTATGTGGTGGGCAGTAGCGCGCAGGGCTCGATGGGGCCGACCATCGTGCCATTCGCTGCGCAGGCCGATGCGGAAGCGCTGGTGCAGAAATCCGGCGGCAAGGTGCTGCGCTTTGAACAGATCACCACGGCGATGCTGAACCGCTCTGCGGACAGCATGCATGATAACGGCATGGGCCACTAGACCCAATAAGCCGTCAACTAATCCGGGCCGGCAACGGCCCTTAGCAGTACCAGCGCAGCAGTCGGGCGCTGGCCAATTTCGACATCAGAGAGAGTACACATGAAACACACCATTCTACTGGCAACTTTGCTGCCGGCGGTCTTAGCCACCGCCACTGCCAGCGCAGCACCCGCCGCCAATGGCGAAAAAGTCTATCAGGCTACCTGCATGGCCTGTCATGGCACCGGCGTGATGGGCGCACCCAAAGTGGGCGATGCCGCAGCATGGAAACCGCGCGTCGCGCAGGGCATGGCCACGGTGTATGGCAATGCCACCAAAGGCTTCAAGATGATGCCGCCGCGCGGAGGTAATCCCGGCCTGAAAGATGAAGAAATCAAGGCGGCCATCGACTTCATGGTCAGCAAGAGCAAATAAGCAGTCAGCGGCCGCCCTTGTTGGCGGCCACAGGTTTCGGGAGAGTGCGAATGGACAGGGTGAGGCTGAACGGGATGCTGCCGCAGTGGCGCTGGCTGCTGATGCTGCCGGTCATAGGTTTGCTGGCAGGCCTGCTTGCTGCGTGCAGCCATAGCGAGAACACGTACAAGACGACCGGCCATGTGTTCGGTACCACGGTGGCAGTGACCATTTATGGCGGCTCGCAGCAGCGCGCCGATCTGCTGAGCGGGCAGGTGCTGGCCGAATTCGACCGTCTGCACCACAAATTCCATGCGTGGGAACCCAGCATGCTCACGGGCCTGAACGACGCCATTGCCCGTGGCGAGCCGTTCGTGGCTGATGCCGAAATGGTGGGCCTGCTCAAATCGGCCACCCAGTTGTCCGTGCGTTCCGGCGAATTATTCAACCCCACCATCGGCCACCTGATCCGGCTGTGGGGCTTCCAGAGCAGCGCCATCGAAGCGCAGCAGCCTGATGCGGCCGAAATCCGCCGCTGGGTCGATGCCCGCCCCAGCCTGACGGATCTGCGCTATAAGGGCAATACCATCAGCAGCGTGAACCGCGCCGTGATGATCGATCTGGGCGGCTATGCCAAAGGCTATGCGCTCGACCGCGCTGCTGCCATCCTGCGCGAAGGCCATGTAAAAGCGGCGCTGATCAATATCGGCGGTAATGTGCTGGCCATAGGCCGGCCCGGCAACCACCCGTGGCAGGTGGGCATACGCGACCCGCGCAGCAGCGGCACCCTGACCAGCGTGGCGCTCAACGATAACGAAGCAATAGGCACCAGCGGCGACTACGAACGTTACTTCATGAAAGATGGCAAACGCCGGCCGCACATCATCGACCCGCGCACCGGCTATCCCATCGATCTGGTGGCATCAGTGACCATCATTGCCAGCGGCGGCGGTGCAGCGGGCTTGCGCTCCGACGGTAACTCCAAACCCTTGTTTATCACCGGCGCTGCAGGCTGGCAGGCCATGGCCGACAGGCTAGGACTTAAAGAGGTACTGCTGGTCGATACCGGACGCAAGGTTTACCTCACGCCAGCCATGGAGCAGCGCATCGCCGCCGCAACGCACTAGAGTTTCATCAGCTTGGCGACTCGTTTGCCGCACCGCGCTTCACTGGCAGGGGGAGCGCGGTTTTTTTTAAGATAAATCATGTAAATCCCGTCTGCATTTGCGCACGGCTTCACCCTCAAATGATAATGAATCTCATTACTTTTTGAGCTACGGAGTTATCCATGCATGACCGAATTCTTCCTCGTCCCGCTACACTTGCCGCCCTGCTGGCACTGGCTTTTGCGGCCACTGCGCAGGCCGGAGAAAGCGCCACCCACAGCCTGCCCACTATCAATGTCAATGCCAGCGCCGAAAGCGACGGCTATCTGGTGCGGGCCGTTAGCAGCGCCACCAAAACGGATACGGCGCTGACCGATCTGCCGCAGGCGGTGACGGTGATCGGCGAAGCGCTGATGCGCGACCAGTCCATGCAGAGCATGGCCGACGTGGTGCGCTATGTGCCCGGCATAGGCATGGCCAGCGGCGAGGGCAACCGCGATGCGCCCGCTTTCCGCGGCAGCACCAGTGCATCGGGCGACTTCTACATGGACGGTGTGCGCGACGACGCCGAGTACTACCGCGATCTGTACAACGTCGAGCAGGTCGATGCGCTGACCGGTCCCAATGCCATGATGTTTGGCCGTGGCGGTTCTGGTGGCGTGATCAACCGCGTCAGCAAGCAGGCCAGTTTCAGCACCATCCGCGCGCTCGATCTGACCGCGGGGAATTACCGCAAGCGCCGCCTGACGGCTGATCTGGGGCAGGCTGTCAATGAGGCACTGGCCGTGCGCGTGGCTGCGCTGGCGGAAGATTCGGGCGGCTACCAGCGCAACTTCGGCCTTGAGCGCAAAGGGATCAATCCCACCTTGGCCATACGTCCGGATAAGGCCACCAGTGTGGTGCTGGGCTATGAACATTTCGAGGACTACCGCACTGCGGACCGTGGCGTGCCTTCGCTCAATGGCCGTCCGCTCGATCTGCCGGTCGATGCCTTCTTCGGCAATCCTGCCGCCGAGACGCGGCCCGCGCGCGTGCTGGCCGACGCCGTCAGCAGCCAGATCGAACACCGCTTTGCCAACGGCCTGCAACTGTCGAACAAGACGCGCTACACCAGTTACGACAAGCTGTACCAGAACATTTCGCCCGGCGCCGTCAATGCGGCCACCAGCCGGGTGACGCTGAGCGCCTATAACAACCACCAGTGGCGCAAGAACCTGTTCAACCAGACGGATCTGACCATGCTGGTGCAGCAAGGTGATATCAGCCATCAGCTGCTGGCAGGGATGGAACTGGGCCAGCAGAATACGGACTACCTGCGCCAGACTGGCCTGTTCGCCGGTCAGGCGACCAGCATCAGCGTGCCGCTGGCGCAGGCGGACGCGGCGCTGCCGGTGAGTTATGTGCTCGGCGGTAGCAATTCGGATCGTGATGGCCGCAGCAAAGCCACGGTGGCAGCGCTCTACCTGCAGGACCAGATCAGCTTCGGCCCGCAATGGCAGCTGGTGGCGGGTCTGCGCTATGACGACTTCCGGCTGGATTACCACAACAATGTAGCGGCGGGCGTGGGCGCCCTGCTGCCGGCGGTGGCGCAACTGTCCAGCCGTGATCATCTGCTGTCGCCCCGTGCGGGGCTGGTGTACAAGCCGGTCGATATGCTTGCGCTCTACGCCAATTACAGCGTGGCCAGCGTGCCCCGCGGCGGCGACCAGCTGAGTAGCCTGACGGTGGTGAACCAGAGCCTGAAGCCGGAGCAGTTCACCAACTACGAAGCGGGCGCCAAGCTGCAATACAGTCCCGATCTGCTGGCCACGCTGGCCCTGTACCGGCTCGAGCGCAGCAATGTGGCGGTGACGAATCCGGCCACCGGCATCGCCGACCAGCTGGTGGATGGACAGCGTACCAAGGGGCTGGAACTGGCGGTCAGCGGCAAGCTCGCGCCCGCGTGGCAGGTGCAGGGCGCTTACGCCTATCAGGATGCCAGGCTGCTGGCCAGTGTGTCCGCCACGGCGCTCAATGGCGCTACCGTCAATGCGGTACCGCGCCAGACGCTATCGCTGTGGAACCGCTATGATCTGAGTGACCGGCTGGGCGTGGGCCTGGGGCTGATCCGCCGCACCGATATGTATGCCTCAACCAGCAATGCGGTGGTGCTGCCCGGCTTTACCCGCATCGATGCGGCGCTGTTCTACACCATCCATCCCGGCTGCACGGCGCAGCTGAATATCGAGAATCTGGCGGACCGCAAATACTATGCGGCAGCCAATGGCGATAACAACATCACGCCCGGTTCGCCGCGTGCCATCCGCGCCAATCTGCACCTGAAGTTCTAGAGGGGGAGCCGGACGGCCGTCCGCTGGGGCGGCCGCTATTGGTGGCTATCTGCTGCTAGTGGGCCACCAGCAGCGGAATATCCATGGTGTCAAGGATGGTGCTGGTCACGCCGCCCAGCACGGCCTCGCTCCAGCGGGTGTGGCCGTAACCGCCCATCACCAGCAGGTCATTGCCGAGCGCGCGGGCCTGTCCCAGTATGGCTTCGGCCACCGGCAGATCGGTGCTGTCGCTGATCAGCTCTACCTGCACGCCGTGGCGGGCCAGGAACAGGGCCATGTCGGCACCTGCCTGCTGGCCGTGCTGGCCAGTATGCTGTTCTGCATTCAGCACCAGCAGCGTGATGCTGCGCGCCAGTTTCAGCAGCGGCAGGGCATCGAGCAGGGCGCGGGCGCTATGGTTGCTGCCATCCCATGCGAGCAGAGGCCGCTGGCAGGGCTGGACATCGACCGGCACGCGGCTCGCTTTCGGCACCACGAGGATGGGCCGCGCACCATGCAGCAGCAGCGATGGCACCAGTGCGCTGGCACGGTCGGCCAGCGTTTCGTTGCCATCGTCCTGACTCAGTACCAGCAGATCGGCGCAGCTCGATTGCAGCAGCAGGGCGCTGGCGGCATCGTCGCTGAGCAGGCGGTTTTCGTAGGAAGTCACGCCATGCGCGGCAGCGCTGGCGGCGCAGGCTTCCAGCGCCTTGCTGGCGTTATCGCTCATCTGCGTCATGTGCTCTGCCGTCAGTGGCCAGATGCCGGCTGCCACAGCCACCGGCGCAAAGCGCGAGATGCCGGTAGCCGCCGCACCGATCAGGTGGGCGTCGAGCAGGGCCGCAATCCGGCAGCCCAGCGTATAACGTGCCGCCGCGTGGTGCGCCATGTCGGCATGCAGCAGGATGGTGCGATAACTCATGCGGGGCCTCAGTGCGACATCAGGATAGGAACAGTCATGGTCTGCAGCAGGGTGCGGGTAACGCCACCCATGATCATTTCGCGCCAGCGCATATGGCCATAGCCGCCCATCACGATCAGGTCGCTGCCCAGATCGGCCGCCAGCGACAGCAGAGCGTTGCCGACATCCAGACCGGCCGGGGTTTTCTGCGCCATGACTTCGATCTTCACGCCATGGCGGGCCAGATACAGGGCCATATCGGCGCCCGGCTGTTCGCCATGTACGCCGGCTTGCTGGTCGGCGTTGTAGACCACCAGTGTGACGGCGCTGCTACGGCGCAGCAGCGGCAGCGCATCGGTAATGGCGCGGGTGGCGGCGCGGCTGCCATCCCATGCCACCAGTGCGCGCTGGCCGATATTGCTGAATTCACCGGCATACGGCACCAGCAGCACAGGGCGGCCGCTGTTCAGGGTGATGCTCTCCGGCAGGCCGCGTAGCAGCTTGCTGGCATCGTCGGACGGATCGCTCTGGCTTAGCACCACCAGATCGGCGTAGCGGGCCTGCTGCAACAGCGTGACTTCCGTTTCATCGTCGCTGATGCGGCGCTCGTAGGAGGTGACACCGGCGGCCTGGACCTGTTCTTCGTAGCCCTGCAGCGCCTGCTGGGCAGCCTTGGTCAGCACATCGAGTTCCGGCAGGGGTATCGGGCCTGCGTACATGACGCTGCTGTTGCGATAGAACTCGCGCGTGAAACCGCTCGACGCAGCGCCTACCAGATGGGCGTCGAAAGCGCGGGCCACTTCGGCCGCAAGGGCTATCCGTTTTGCTGCATGGCGCGACTGATCGACATGAACGAGTATGGTCTTGTACGACATTGAGGCCTCCTGTGTTGTGCTATATAGCCATCCTAGGGATTTCAAGCCGGTTTTTGATTGATCTGGATCAAAATTCCCGGTCTTCGTCTGAGGCATATGGCATACTGGCAGCCCTGATTTTTACGGGGTTTTCCATGGGTCTGACGGGCTGGCGTACGGTGATTTGGCCTTACCTTTTTGTGTTGTCGGGCGCTCTGGCCGGTGTTGCGTCGGCCACCCCCTGCGTCGCACCGGCGGCCGATCCGGCCAATACCTATGACGCTGCGCATACTTACGCCAAGCTGCAGAAGGAATACCCGTTTATCCGCATCGCCAGCGCGGCACTGCCGGACAATGTCGCCAAGGTAGAGAACCTCACATACGTGCAGTACGGCAACCGTTGCCTGCAACTCGATCTCTACCTGCCTCATGCTGCAGGGCCGCATCCCGTGGTGGTGCTGGTGCATGGCGGCGGCTGGCGCTCCGGCTACCGCGACGAATTTGCCCCGCTGGCAGTGCGGCTGGCGCAGCAGGGCTGGGCTGCAGCCACGATCAGCTACCGGCTTTCCGGCGAGGCAGGCTATCCCGCTGCCATCTACGATGTGCGCGCCGCGATACGCTGGCTGCGCGTGCATGGCGACGACTACCGGCTCGACGGCAGCCGGTTCGCACTGGCCGGTGGTTCGGCGGGCGGGCAGATTGCCAGTCTGGCCGGCGTGACGGGACACTTGCCCGCGTTCGATCCGGGCGCCGCTGCAAGCGATGTGTCTAGCGCTGTGCAAGCCATTATCAATATCGACGGCCTGTCCGATTTTACTGCGCCAGCTGCCCTGCGCTACGAGGATGATCCGGCCAAGCAGCCCTCCGCCGCCGGTGCGTGGTTAGGCGGCCGCTACGCCGAACAGGAGGCGCGCTGGCGTGAAGCTTCGCCGCTGCAATATGTGCGGGCCGGTATGCCGCCTATGCTGTTTATTGCCAGCAGCAAGCCGCGCTTCTCCGTCGGCAAGGAGGCGATGATGGCGCGCATGCAGCAGCTAGGCGTTGCCAGTTCCGGGCTGGCGTTGCCTGAAACGCCGCATTCGTTCTGGATGTTTGATCCGTGGTTGCAGCCGACCACGGATGCAATACTTGCCTTCCTGAAGCAGCAGTTGCCTGTGCGCTAGAGTGGTCTGACACGGCTACAAATCTGACCTTGCGGCTCGCGCAAGGCCGCCTACAATCAGGAGATGTGTACACCCTAGGGAGTTCGCTATGTCCACCATCCATACGTTCCGGCCTGATGATGCCGGTGCCGAAATTGTCGAGACAGGTATTGAAGTTGCTGACCGGCAGGGCGTTGAAAGCGCTGCCGCCTATCTGCGCACGCGTGGCGTGCCAGCCACTGTGATCGAACGGGTACTGACGGCGCCTGAGCACCGGCGCAATCCCGGTCGCTTGCGCGGGCGCGACGACCGCCTGCTGGAAACGGCCACGCGCTTCAAATACAAAGTCTAGCGCTGGACTGAGCTGTAGGACTGGGACGACAGGGGCTTATGTTCCTTACCTACATAGCATCGTGTTGTGCGCCTATAAGCTGAGGCAGGGCAGGTGGCTATAGTTGTGTTCATCAGGTCGCATAGACCGGCAACGCACAAAGAGGCCCGCCATGATCGCTCACACCAGTTCTGCCCCTGCCACCATCAGCCTGCTAGGCGCCCAGCAAAACGAATTGCTGCGTGCTCTCTCGCGCGAAGAACTGATGGCGTTGTTCTCGCATCTGGAGCTGATGCCGCTGGCCGCAGGCAAGCATTTGTTCGATGTGGGGCAGGAGCTCGATAGCGCCTACTTCCCCACCAATGCCATTGTCTCGTTGCAGTATGTGACGGAAGATGGCGGCGCCAGCGAGATTGCCGTGGTAGGGCGCGAGGGCGTGGTCGGCGCTTCCATGTACGAGGGCGAGTGTGCCAGCTGTACGGCGGTGGTACAGAGCGCAGGCTATGGCTACCGTATCCGTGGCGCGGTGCTGCGCACGGCGTTTTTCGATGGCGGCGCTCTGGCCCAGCAGCTGATGCGCCATGCCAGCGCGCTGTTTGCCCAGCTGGCGCAAACGGTAGCCGGGGTGCGCCATGGCAGCATCGAGCAGCGCCTGTGCCGCTGGCTGCTGGACCGGCTTGATCGCTCGATCTCCAGCGAACTCAAAGTAACGCAGGAAATGATCGCCAGCCTGCTCGGCGTGCGGCGCGAGAGCATTACCGGTTGCGCTGGCAAACTGCAGGATGATGGCCTGATCGAATACCGGCGCGGCACGGTGGTGGTGCTGGACCGCAGCGCGGTGGAGCGGCGCGCTGGCAGCTGCTACGTCGCTAGCTGAGTAGCGCCGCAATAGCCGCGCGCCGCAGCGGTAGCTGCAAAGGATTAGAAGCGCCGCGTCAGGGTGGCGCGCAGCGAGCGCGATTCGATAGGGTGAAAATGCACATCGCTGACTGCCTGCGCTTCGCCTAGCAAACGAGAAGCATAGTAGTAGTCGATGGCGGACGCACGCCGGTTGGCGAGATTAAAAGCTTCCAGTTCCAGTTGCAGCTGTTTGCCCAGCTTCCAGCCTAGCCGCGCGTTGAGCGTCAGGCTGCTGGCCGAGCGCACAGTATTTTCGTCATTGAGCGGACGCGGGCCGAAGTAGCGCAGCTTGAGCCCCGCCGAATATGGTCCGCCGTTATCGGCATTGATGGCGAGCTGCCCGGTCCCTTCGATGGCACCGGCAATATGGTTAGCCTGTGGCGGGGTATCGCGCCAGCGTGCTTGGGCGTAGGCCAGATCGAGATCAATCGACAGCCACCTGAGCGGCTTGTAGTAGTTGGAGAATTCGATGCCGTAGCGCCGGCTGGGATTGCCAGCCTCGGTATTGCCGGCGTCGCCGATAAAGGTCAGCTCCGAATCGAAATCGAGCCGGTATAGCGACACCACGCTTTGCAGGCCGGGCAGCCAGTTGCTGCGTGCGCCTAACTCCATGCCGCGCGAGCGCGCCAGCGGGGTGACGCGGTCGGCTTGCGCGCCGCTGGCCGGATCGACGCGGATGGTAGTGCCCCGCGCATCATTGCTGTGGAAACCGGTGCCGATGTTGGCGTAAAACTCGCTGTGCTGCCACGGGCTGTAGACCAGATTGAAGCTGGGGCTGAGCAGGTGGTCGCTGGCCTTGCCGCTATTGATCGCCAGATCGCTGCGCACATCGTAGCGGTAGAAGTCCATGCGCGCACCGGCCGTAGTGCGCAGGCTCTCGCTCCAGCGTGTCAGCTGTTCCAGATACAGGGCGGCGCTCCCCTCGACGATGTGATCCTGCCGCGTTACCGCAAGCGTCTGGCGCGCCTGTGTACGCAGCAGGGCGTTGTAGATAGTGTCGTTCTGCAGCTGAACGCCCAGTGTGGTGGTGCTGCCGCTGCCATCCTGACCATGCTGGTGCCAGCTATGGCTGGCTTGCAGGCCGCTGGTCACGCGCTTATCCGGCTGGGCGAACTGGTCGCCATGCAGCGGATCGTCGAGAAAATACGTGAAGTTGGAAAACAGCGCAAGCTGGTTGGCGATCAGGTAGGCGCTGACGCTGCTGGCGCTGTCGTCCTGCGTGCGGCGCCAGCCACCGGACAGGCTGTAGCGGTGCGCGCTGCCGCCATCGCTTTGGTCTATGCCGTCATAGCGGCCCAGCGTGCCACTCTGTACGGCGCGCTGGGGAATCTGGTCGATAGCGTTCCAGCCGGCATGGTAGGCCATCAGGCCGAGGTGGAAGCCATTGTTGGCATAACCTTCGCTGTAGCGCAGTACGGCGTTGAGCTTCTGGTAGTCGTCCGGCCGGGTGTAGGGGCCGTCGTTGTGCTGCAGTTCCAGCGCATACAGCAGGCTGCCCTGATGGCCTGCACGTTCGAGTTCGACCGAGTTGGCCAGCAGCGTGCGGGCATAGCCGTTCTGGCCGCCGGTAACGCTGGCGACGCCTTGCAGCAAGCGGTTGGCATACACCACCGAGACGGCGCCGGCGGAAGCGAAATCGCCTTCCTGTGCCGAGTACGGGCCTTTTTTGTAGTCTAGCCGTGCCGCCAGTTCGGGGATGAGGAAATTCAGATCGGTCCAGCCCTGGCCGTGCGAGTGGCTGCGCTGGTTGACAGGCATGTCATCGACCGTGGTGCGCAGGTCGGTGCCGTGGTCCAGATTGAAGCCACGCAGGTAGAACTGGTTGGCCTTGCCTTCGCCGCTATGCTGGCTGACGATCAGGCCCGGTGTGGCTTCCAGCATTTCGCCAGCACGGTAGACAGTGCGCGTCGCCAGTTCCTGCCCGCTGATGCTGCCCATGCTGGCCGCATCGGCCACGCCCAGCGGATTGCTGCGCGCACCATCGACCAGCACGCGCTGCATGACCAGATCATCGGCCTGTACTGTGCTGCTGAACGAGACGGCAATGGAGATGGCCAGTGTGGCCGTGCTAGCGGGTTTCCAGCTCAAGGTGCTGCTGGTCGAAGATGAGCGTCTGGACTGGGCCATCGGTCTGGATGTTGACGGTATTTTTCTGCGCCGGCTGGAAGTCGATCAGCACGGCATTGTGGATGCGGGTGGCAGAGCCCAGTTTGCGGCCTTCGATTTCCTGAAATATCGTCAGCGTATCGGCGTCTGCTTTAACGCCCAGCCATTTTACGGGCAGACGCTGACCCTGGCCATCGGCCAGATAGAACTGGCGTTCCACATATTTGCGGATAGGCGCTTCGCTGTCGGGCTGGCCCAGATCGAGATTGCGCCCGTACAGGTTGGCGAGCAGGGTGGCGACATCGTGGGTGGTATAGGTGTGCACGATCTCGGTATTGCCGCTGCGTGCGTTATAACTGATATCGGCCAGCCCCATGTGGAAGTTGTGGGCAGCAGCGCTGCCCGCAGCCAGCAGCAGCGCCATGCTGCCGGCCAGCAGGGAGTGGCGCCACTTCATTCGCTGGCAGCTTCCTTGTCAGCTTTGGCGTCGTCTTTTTCACCCTTGCCCTTGCCTTTGAGCGGGGTATTAAAGTCGCGCATCAGGTTGTTGCGGTCACGCTCAGTCTTGAACAGTTCGACGCGCGACTGGGTAACCTTGCGTGGCCAGCTGTTGTTGCTGGTGTCGATGTCGGCGGTTTCCCAGTACGGGTCCTGGGTCAGTCCCACCATGGGTTCGTCGGTGACGATCAGCTTGGTGATCTTCTTCGGCGAGTAGCGCCATACTTCGGCCGGAATGCGCTCGATGTATTTCTTGCCGCTCTTGAGTTCGATTTCCAGGATCAGCGGCATGACCAGACCACCGAGGTTGGAGAAGTCCACCAGATACAGGTGCTTGCCTTGGGCGAGCAGGTCTTTTTCCCACGGCTCCAGTTTTTCTACCGCTTCGGCATACATATTGCGGTCCTTGTTGGTGACCGTGAATTCGTCATGCTCGTTGTAGAAGTCCTTGAGTTCCGGATGGCTGTCCAGACGCTTAGGCAGTTCCTTGTTGCGCTGTTCGGAGACGGAGATAGGCTGGGCGTCTTTCTGGGCTTTTTTCCAGGCTTTCTCTTTTTCCGGATCCTTGGTGTTCACACCGTATTCGCTGATGCCGTCGATGCTGATATCGACCGGATCGGTGGTGTAGAACCAGCCGCGCCAGAACCAGTCGAGGTCCGTGCCGGAAGCGTCTTCCATGGTGCGGAAGAAGTCGGCCGGGGTCGGGCGCTTGAACTTCCAGCGCCGTGCATATTCCTTGAAGGCGTGGTCGAACAGTTCGCGGCCCAGTATGGTCTCGCGCAGGATGTTCAGGCCGGTGGCCGGCTTGGCATAGGCGTTATTCCCGAACTGCAGCAGCGATTCGGAATTGGTCATGATAGGCACCTGATTCTGGCTGCGCATGTAGTCGACGATGTTGCGCGGTTCGCCGCGGCGCGACGGGTAGTTGTCTTCCCATGCCTGCTCGGCCAGATACTGCACGAAGGTGTTCAGGCCTTCATCCATCCAGGTCCACTGGCGCTCGTCCGAGTTGATGATCATCGGGTAGTAGTTGTGGCCTACCTCGTGGATGATTACGCCGATCAGGCCGTACTTGGTTTGCTGCGACCAGGTCAGCTCGCCCGTTTTCTTATCCTTGCTGGGGCGCGGGCCGTTGAAGGAGATCATCGGGTATTCCATGCCGCCCACCGGGCCGTTGACGGAAATCGCCGTCGGATACGGATAGTCGAAGCTGAACTTGTTGTACTGCTCGATGGTGTGGATAATCGCTTGCGTGCTGTACTTGCCCCACAGCGGATTGCCTTCCTTCGGATAGTAGGACATCGCCATCAGGTTGCTGCCGTCTTTCTTGTAGCCCTGCGCATCCCAGATGAATTTGCGGCTCGAAGCCCAGGCAAAGTCGCGCACGTTGGCGGCCTTGAAGTGCCAGGTTTTGCTGGCCTTGCTAACCGATTTCTCGGCCTGTTCCGCTTCTTCCTGGGTCACGATCAGCACGGGCGCGCTGGCCGTGCGGGCCTTGTTGAAGCGCTCGCGCTGGGCTGCGCTCAGCACCTCGCCTGCGTTCTGCAGTTCGCCGGTGGCGGCCACCACGTGGTCGGCCGGCACGGTGAGCTGTACATCGTAGTCGCCGAATTCCAGCGTGAATTCGCCCGAACCGAGGAACTGCTTGTGCTGCCAGCCCATCACATCGTAGTAGGCGGCCATGCGGGGGAACCACTGGGCGATTTCGAACAGGTCGTTCTTGTCTTCGTCGAAGTGCTCGTAGCCGGAACGGCCGCCCAGCACCTTCTGTTCGTTGATGTTGTAGGACCAGTCGATATTGAAGGCAAAGCTCTGGCCTGGCTTGAGCGGGGTGGGCAGGTCGATGCGCATCATGGTGCGGTTGATGACGTATTTCAGCGGCTGGCCGCCGGCACTGACTGCCTTGATATTGAAGCCGCCGTCAAAATCGAGGCCGGCCAGTATGCCGCGCATGCCTTCGAACTTGAAGCCGTCTTCCGGCGAGCGGCCTTTGGCCCAGGCTTCGCGCGAAGGCTGGGTCAGCATCTTGCGGGCATCGGAATCTTTTTTGTAGATATTCTGGTCGAGCTGCACCCACAGATAGCTGAGCGTATCTGGCGAATTATTGTGGTAGCGGATCTGTTCGCTGCCGCTGATGGCGCGTTTGCTTTCATCGAGCGTGGCGCGGATGGTGTAGTCGGCCCGCTGCTGCCAGTAAGCCGCACCGGGCGCGCCGGAAGCGGTGCGATAGGTATTCGGAGTAGGGAGGACTTCGTCGAGCTGACGGAATTTGTCGTCGAACGGTTCGGCGGCGTAGGCAGAAACCGTCAGGCACAGGGCCATAAAGCCAAAAGTCTTGCGCATAGTTTGTATTTCCTATGTTTACCCAAAGAAAAAAAGCTAGTGTATAGCAATCTTTCCAAGATTAACCGGTTGATACAATAAAATACAAACTAAACCACCATCCGCCAGCACCACCAGCCGCGATGGATGGTGGTGCTGGCCGGAAATTATTGCAGCGATTCCGTCAGCACGCGGCCTTCGGCGCCAGCGGGCGGACGGACGTGCAGCAGATGGGCCAGCGTAGGCGCAATGTCCACCACTTCGGCGTACTGGCCGTAGGCGCCCGGTTTAATCCAGCGTTTGCCCATGATCAGCAGTGGCACGTTGGTATCGTAGGCGTAAGGCGAACCGTGCGAAGTGCCGCTGCTGCCCGTACCGAAGTACCAGTAAGGCTTGGTGACTACCATCAGGTCGCCCGAAGCTTCGCGGTTCCAGGCGCGGCGCATCAGGGTCGCCATGCGGGTGGTGTTGGCGGCGCCGCTTTCCAGCTGGGTGCGGGTGTAGGCTTCGACGATGCCTTTCTGCGCCAGCAGGAAGCGGGCCGCAGCATTTTCCACTTCTTCGCGTTTCAGTCCGCTTTTCTCGATCTGCTGGTAGTCGAGGTGGATGTTAGGCAGCGACCAGGCGCCGAGCAGTTTGGCGCCGCCGAATTTTGCGCTCAGGTGCTGGTCGAGTGCCTTCATCATGGCGCTGCCATCGATGCGCTCGGCGTCGATATGCTGGGTGCGGGAGAATTCCGGCGTGTTGGGGAAGCCGTGGTCGGCGGTCAGTACCACCAGCACGTTATCCATGCCCACCCGCTTGTCCAGATAGCTGAAGAACTCGGCCAGCATGCGGTCGACGCGCTGCAGGTGGTCGTGCGAGAGCTTGCTTTCCGGGCCGAAAGCATGGTTCACATAATCATGCGCCGACAGGCTGACACCGAGCAGGTCCGGCACACCGGCCGGATTGCGGCCCAGATTTTCGCCTTCCACCGCAGCGCGGGCGAAGTCCAGCGTCAGCTGGTCCAGATACGGACCGGTTTTCAGCAGGTTGTAGTAGTCGGCGTCGATGTTGCCGCTTTCGCTGTAGTAGCTGAACGGCAGGCGGTTGTGGGTGCCGGCCTTTACCTGATTGAGTTCTTCCGGTGCGTCGCCGGCATAGGCGCTGGCGGGCAGCAGGGGCGCCCAGGTCTTGCCGTAGTAGCGGTCCTGCGGTTTGCTCGCCTGATACTGCTGCACCCAGGCCGGATGCTGCTGCATATAGTAGCTGCTGCTGGCGAAGTTGCCGGTCTTGTCCATGTACATATAGGCCGTGCCGGTTTTACCGGCCAGCAGAATGGCGCCACGGTCCTTGCCCGAAACGGCTACCACTTTGGCCTGGCCGCCGGTGGCATAGCGCAGCTGGTCGCCCAGCGTATCGACTTTCAGGCGGGTAGGCGCGGTGCCGTCGCTCGGCTTGGTCTCTTCGTTCAGGTAGTGGTAGTTGGTGTCTTCCGTGCAGTACACCGACTTGCCCGTTTGCGGGTCTATCCAGTTATTGCCGATGATGCCGTGCACATAAGGATAGGCGCCGGTCAGCACGGCGCTGTGGCCGATTGCCGTGACGGTGATGCCGTGCGCCTGATGGGCGTTGCTGAAGGATGCACCCTGATCGAGCATGCGGCGCAGGCCGCCCTGACCGAACTGGTCGCGGTAGCGCAGCACCTGTTCGTTAGGCAGGCCGTCGACCACCAGTACCACTACCAGCTTGGGCTGGGCGGCTGGCTGGGCCGGTGCGGCGGCAAAGGCGGCGGGCTGGGCCAGCAAGGCGCTGGCAAGGACGAGGACGGGCAGGGACAGTTGCTTGATCATGGGATGTCGGTTTTCGTTATAAAAAAGACTGCGGCGCATAGCGTATCACGTTGTGGCGCAAATGTTAGCGGCTGCTTGTGACAGCAGGATGACAATGGCGGCGGCCGCCTTCATGCGCCGCTGCGCGTGGGGCGGGTGGGGGCATCGCGGACACCTCTGTGCTGCGTCAACCGGCAGTGCGGGTGGCGCAGTATTGTCGGAATAGTCCGAGTCCATCCACGTTTGCAGGAGAACCCCATGCCTACCATCAGCCTACCCCGTATTCTGCCCGGAAGCGCGCAATCCGCCTTGCCCGGAGCGCGTGCACTCGGTCCCGTTGATAGCGCGCTGACGCTGGAAATCACCATGCGTCTGCGCGCCGCTGTCAGTGATGCGGGCGACGATCCGGCCGCGCGTGGCGAACAGTTGCCGCGCCAGCGCGTGTATCTGAGCCGTACGCAGTGCGCGCAGGCCCACGGCGCCAGCGAGGCGGACATCGGGCGCGTGCGCGATTTTGCCAGCCGCAACGGCCTGCATGTGCTGGCTACCAGCGTGGCCCAGCGCCGTGTGGTACTGAGCGGCTCGGCCCAGCAGATGGCGCAACTGTTCGGCGCCGAACTGCAGCAGTATCAGACCGGGGACGGCGGCTACCGTGGCCGCACGGGAGAACTGAGCGTGCCGGCCGAACTGGCCGATGTGGTGGAAGGCGTGTTCGGGCTGGATGACCGGCCGATTGCCACACCGCGCTTCCGCCTGCGCTCGGCCCAGACGCTGACCAGCAGCGTGGCGCCGCTGGCCTACACGCCTATGCAGCTGGCGCAGATGTACCAGTTTCCGCCCGGGCTCGATGGCCGCGGCCAGTGCATAGGCCTGATCGAACTCGGTGGCGGCAGCCGCGCGGCTGATCTGCGTGCCTATTTCAAAGCGCTGGGGCTGAAGGCCCCACGCGTGCGCAGCATCGCCGTCGATCATGGCGCCAACCGGCCCGGCCATGACGCCAGCGCCGATATCGAAGTAATGCTCGATATCGAAATCGCCGGCGCGCTGGCGCCGGCAGCGCTGATCGCCGTGTACTTTGCGCCCAACAGCGAGCGTGGATTCCTCGACGCGGTGACTGCCGCGGTGCATGATGACGTCAACAAGCCCTCGGTCATTTCCATCAGCTGGGGCGCGCCGGAGACAGCATGGACCGAGCAGGCCATGGGCGCTATCGAGGAGGTTTTCAGTCTGGCCGCCAGCATGGGCGTAACCATACTGTGCGCGGCGGGCGACAACGGCGCCACGGATGGCGTGGCCGATGGCCAGCTGCATGTGGATTTTCCTGCATCGGCGCCCCATGCGCTGGCCTGCGGCGGCACCCGCATCGCCAGCTATCCCGACTGCGAGCTGTGCGAAGTGGTGTGGAACGGTGGTCCCGCGCTGGCCTCGGGCGGCGGTTATAGCCGCTACTTCAGCCGGCCCGGCTATCAGTCCACGCTGGCCGGCACAGCACAGTTCCGTGGCCTGCCCGATGTGACGGGACATGCCGATCCGGCCAGTGGCTATTGCATCCGGGTCAATGGTCATGAGCAGATCGTGGGCGGCACCAGCGCGGTAGCACCGCTGTGGGCTGGACTGCTGGCGCGCATCAACCAGCAGCTGGGCTATCCGGTCGGGTTTCTCCAGCCGCTACTTTACGGCACCTTGCGCGGTCAGGGCGGCACGCGCGATGTGGCACAGGGTACGAATGGCGCCATGGCGGCCGTGCCGGGCTGGGATGCGGGCAGCGGCTGGGGCAGCCCGGTGGGTGGCCGGCTGCTGCAGTTGCTCAGTGCATAGAGCGACCGATGGATGTTCGCAACCGTTATAAAAAGACACACCGACTGGGCAAAAAATGCGAATATGTGGCCCTACGGATCTGTTCAGCTAGCTGGTTGCCAGAATGCAGTCATTTTGCGCAGCCATTTTGTGGGGGCATTTGTGAGAAAAAAACCTAGATTGCAGCGCTCGGTACTGGCGCTTGTCGTTGCCGCAGGCCTGGCCGCCTGCGCCTCGGGACCGGATTTCAGGCAGCCGGCGGCGCCTGCCACCAGCAGTTACACCAGCACAGCTTTACCGGAACGTACCGCGGCAGCCCCCGGCGTTACGGGCGGCGCGGCCCAGCAGTTTGTGGCCGGGCAGGATTTGCCTGCCATGTGGTGGCAGTTATTCGGATCGCCTGCACTCGATGAACTGGTGCGCGCCGCGCTGGCGCAGAATCCCAGCATGGCAGCGGCGGAAGCCAGCCTGCGGCAGGCGCAGGAAGTCTACAAGGCGCAGTCCGGTAGCCTCAATTACCCGTCCGTCAATGGCCAGCTCGGTGTGGCGCGGGAAAAACTGGCGCCTGCCAGCGCTGGCAATGGGGCCGGGGTGTTCACTCTGTACAACGCTTCGGTGAACGTGTCCTATACCCCCGACGTGTTCGGCGCCAGCCGGCGTACGCTGGAAGGCGCACAGGCGCAGGTCGATTACCAGCGCTTCCAGGTCGAAGCGACCTATCTGACCCTGAGTGCCAATGTGGTGACGACTGCGATACGGGCAGCCTCGCTGCGCGCCCAGTTGCAGGCCACGCAGGAAGTGCTCGATGCGTTGAGCAAGCAGCTGGCCGTGATCGAGAAGCAGTTCGAACTGGGCGCCATCCCCCGCACTACTTTGCTGAGCCAGCGTAATCAGGTGGCGCAGCTGCGCGCCAGCGTGCCGCCGCTGGAAAAAGCCCTGGCCCAGAGCCGTCACCAGCTCGCCGCGCTGGCTGGTAGATTGCCGGGCGAGGGCGGTCTGCCCGAGTTCACGCTCGATACACTGACGCTGCCGCAGCAGCTGCCGCTGACACTACCGTCGGCGCTGGTGCGCCAGCGGCCCGATATCCGCGCCAGCGAAGAGCAGCTGCATGCGGCCAGCGCCGCCATCGGGGTGGCCACTGCGGCCCAGTATCCGCAGCTCACCCTGAGCGGCAGCTACGGCTCCTCGGCACAGAGTTTCGGCAAGCTGTTCGACGCCGAGACGACGGCATGGAGTCTGGCCAGCGGCCTGACGGCGCCCCTCTTCAACGGCGGCGCACTGAGCGCGAAAAAACGTGCGGCGGAAGCGGCCTACGATGGCGCAGCAGCCCAATACCGTGCCACCGTGCTGAGCGCGTTCCAAGAGGTGGCCGATAGCCTGCGCGCGCTGGAAAGCGATGCAGCAGCCCTGAAGGCGCAGGCCGATGCCGATGCGCTGGCAGGCGAAGCGCTGGCGCTGGCTACCCAGCAGTACAAGCTGGGCGGCATCAGCTATCTGGCCCTGCTCGACGCCCAGCGCAGCTACCAGCAGGCCCACGTGGCGCTGGTGCAGGCACAGGCTGCGCGCTACGCCGATACGGCAGCGCTGTTGCAGGCACTGGGCGGCGGCTGGTGGAACCGCAACGGCGGTATGCCAGCAGCGAGCACTGTCTCCGCTGCGCCTGTGTATGGCGCCGGCGGCAGCCGTTAAGCATAATTCCTTACAGACGGGGGCGGCGGCGTCCCCGGCTGACTCATTGATTGATACCAAGGCAGGAGACTGATTCATGACCAAGCGCATGTTCATCATGATAGGCGGAGTAATAGTGCTGATCGCCGTGCTGGCGTTCGGCAAATATATGCAGATCCAGAAACTGATCGCTTCCTCACCCAAGCCCGGCGCCCAGACGGTGACGGCAATGAAGGCGGAAATGTCGGCATGGCAGCCGCAGATTGCTTCGGTGGGCACGCTGGTGCCCGTGCGCGGCGTCGAGGTGAGTACCGAACTGGCAGGCATGGTGCGGCAGGTGCACATTCATTCGGGCGAAGAAGTGCGCGCCGGTCAGGTGCTGTTCACGCTGAATGCCGAGGCCGACGTGGCCCAGTTGCAGGCGCTGCAGGCCGCAGCCGAACTGTCGGCCTCCGTGCTCAAGCGCGACAAGCTGCAGTTTGCCGCACAGGCCATCAGTCAGGCCCAGCTCGACGCGGATGAAGCCGATCTGAAGAGCCGCAAGGCGCAGGTGGCCCAGCAGCAGGCGCTGGTCGAGAAGAAAACCATACGCGCACCGTTCGCCGGCAAGCTCGGTATTACGGCGGTCAATCCGGGCCAGTTCCTCAACGCCGGCGACAAGCTGGTGACGCTGCAGACCATCGATACCGTGTATGTGGACTTCTACGTGCCGCAGCGCCAGCTGGCCGGCCTGTCGCTGGGCCAGAAGCTGAACCTGACAGCCGATGCCTACCCCGGCGTGAGCTTTGCCGGCAAAGTCACCTCGATCAGCCCGAAAGTCGATGCCGCCACGCGCAATGTGCAGGTGGAAGCCACCGTGCCGAATGCCAAACGCCAGCTGCTGCCGGGCATGTTCGCCAATGTCAGCCTCGATCAGGGCGAGAAAAAGGAATACCTGACGCTGCCGCAAACGGCGATTACCTACAATCCGTATGGCGCGACCGTCTTCGTGCTGGCGCCATCGGCCGCCAAGGACGCGCCCAAGGATGACAAGGGCAATGCCCAGCTGGTGGCGCAGCAGGTATTCGTCACCACGGGTCCGACGCGGGGCGATCAAGTGGCCGTGCTGACGGGCCTGAAAGCGGGGCAGGTGGTGGTGACCAGCGGCCAGCTCAAGCTGAAAAACGGTACGCCAGCCGTGATCGACAACAAGGTGCAACCGGCCAACAATCCTAGCCCGACGCCGCAGGAACACTAAGGAAAGCCGCGCCATGAATTTTACCGACATCTTCATTAAGCGGCCCGTGCTGGCCAGCGTGGTGAGCCTGCTGATCGTCGTGCTGGGCCTGCGTTCGCTATTCAGCCTGCCGATCAATCAGTATCCGAAAACCCAGAACGCGGTGGTGACCATCTCCACCACCTACTATGGCGCCGATGCGGCCACGGTGGCGGGCTTTATCACCCAGCCGCTGGAATCGGCCATTGCGCAGGCGCAGGGCATCGATTATCTGTCCTCGTCCAGCAATAGCGGCGTTTCGGTGATTACCGCCACGCTGCGGCTGAACTACGATTCCAACCGCGCGCTGACGGAAATCACCACCCAGGTGAATTCGGTGCGCAACCAGCTGCCGCAACAGGCGCAGCAGCCGGTGCTGACGGTGCAGATGGGCCAGACCACCGACGCCATGTATATGGGCTTCTACAGCGATACGCTGCCGACCAATAATGTGACGGACTTTCTGGCCCGCGTGGTCAAGCCCAAGCTCGATTCCATCCAGGGCGTGCAGACCGCCGAGCTGCTGGGCGCGCGCCAGTTCGCCCTGCGCGCATGGCTGGACGCCGGCAAGATGGCGGCGCATGGCGTGACGGCAGCCGATGTCAGTGTGGCGCTGGCGCAGAATAACTACCTGACGGGGCTGGGCGCCAGCAAGGGCCAGATGGTCACCGTGCCGCTGACGGCCGGTACCGATCTGCACACGGTGGAGGAGTTCAAGGCGCTGGCCATCAAGCAGGCGGGCGGCGCCATCGTCCATCTGGAAGATATCGCGACGGTGACGCTGGGCTCGGAAAACTACGATTTCAACGTAGCGTTCAGCGGCGTGCGTTCCGTCTTCATCGGTATCAAGGTGGCACCGGAAGCCAATATTCTCGACGTGGCCAAGCGCGTGCGTCAGGCTTTCCCCGCCATCAAGGAGCAGCTGCCCAACGGCCTGACGGGTGAAATCGTCTACGACTCGACGGAGTTCATCAACACCTCCATCGACGAAGTGGTGAAGACGCTGGTGGAAGCACTGGTGATTGTGACGATTGTGATCTATCTGTTCCTCGGCAGCCTGCGCGCCGTGATCGTGCCGGTGATCGCCATGCCGCTGTCGCTGATCGGCACCTTCTTCGTGATGCTGCTGCTCGGCTATTCGATCAATCTGCTGACCCTGCTGGCCATCGTGCTGGCCATCGGTCTGGTGGTCGACGACGCCATCATCGTGGTGGAGAATGTGGACCGCCACATGAAGCAGGGCATGAAACCCTTCGATGCCGCCATCATCGCGGCGCGCGAACTGGGCAGCCCGATTCTGGCCATGACGGTGGTGCTGGTGGCGGTGTACGTGCCGATCGGCTTCCAGGGCGGCCTGACGGGCGCGCTGTTTACCGAATTTGCCTTCACGCTGGCCGGTGCGGTAGCCGTGTCGGGCATCGTGGCGCTGACGCTGTCGCCCATGATGTGCGGCCACTTCTTCGATCCCAAGCAGGACGAGGGCAAGTTCGTCAAAGCCATCGACCGGGTGTTCGACAAGGTGCACCACGGCTATCTGCGCCTGCTGCATAGCCTGCTCAATACCTGGCCTGTGCTGATCGTGCTGGGCGTGATCCTGAGCCTGCTGCTGGCGCTGATGTTCAAGATGTCTCAGTCGGAGCTGGCGCCGGAAGAAGATCAGGGCATCGTGCTGTCGCAGGTCGTGGGCGCGCCCACGGCCACCTCGGACCAGATGCAGGCCTACGCCAAGCAGATTTTCGAGATTGCCCACGAACTGCCCGAATACGAGCAGATGTTCCAGATTACCGGCGTGCCGACCACCAATTCCGGCATCGGCGGCGTGCTGTTCAAGTCGTGGGACAAGCGTAGCCGTTCGGCCCACGAAATCCAGCAGGATCTCCAGCATAAATGGAATAGCGTGGCCGGTGGCCGCGTGGCGGCCTTCCAGTTCCCGCCGCTGCCCGGCAGTTCGGGCCTGCCTGTGCAGTTCGTGATTACCACCACCGAACCGTTCGAGAACCTGAACGCGGTGGCGCAGGCCGTGCTGGCCAAGGCGCAAAAGGACAATAAATTCTACTTCGCCGACGTCGACCTGAAAATCGATGCGCCACAGGCAAGGGTGGAAGTGGACCGCGAAAAACTGGCCACGCTGGGTCTGACCCAGCAGGACTTCGGCAATGCCATGGGCGCAGCGCTGGGCGGCGGCTATGTCAACTACTTCTCGATTTCGGGCCGCTCCTACAAGGTGATCCCGCAAGTGCAGCAGGTCGACCGGCTCAATCCCGACGACGTGCTGAATTTTTATATCAGAGCGCCTAACGGCAGCATGATTCCTGCCTCGACGGTCGCCACCATCAAGTACTCGGTGCAGCCGGAATCGGTCACCCGCTTCCAGCAGCTCAATTCGGCCACGATTTCCGGCGTATCGGGCGCATCGCAGGGCGAAATACTCGAATACCTGCGCAACACGGTGAAAGAAGTGGCGCCGTCGGGCTATACGGTGGACTATTCGGGCTCGTCGCGCCAGTTCATGAGCGAGTCGGGCGGCTTCATGATGACCATGGCCTTTGCCGTGATCATCGTGTTCCTCGCGCTGGCGGCCCAGTTCGAGAGCTTCCGCGACCCTATCGTGATTCTGTTCTCGGTGCCGATGGCGCTGTTCGGGGCGATGACCTTCATCTTCCTCGGCTTCGCCTCCATCAACATCTACACGCAGGTGGGGCTGGTAACCCTGATGGGGCTGATATCCAAACATGGTATTCTGATCGTGGAGGTGGCCAACCACCTGCGCGCGGCAGGCAAGAGCAAGCGCGAAGCCATCGAAGAAGCGGCGGCCACCCGTCTGCGGCCTATCCTGATGACCACTGCTGCCATGGTGTTCGGCGTGGTGCCACTGGTGATTGCATCGGGCGCGGGGGCGGCAGGCCGCCATGCCATGGGTCTGGTGATCTTCACCGGCCTGTCGATCGGCACGCTGTTCACCCTGTTCGTGGTGCCTGCCATGTATCTGTTCCTGTCCGGCCAGCACAAGGCCGATCCGCAGGCGCAGGCGGCGGGCCATGGCCATGCAGCGGAGCCGGCGGTGTGAGATAGAAACGATGGTAGAACAGATAAAAGCGGCAGCCGGTTCCCTGAGCTGGCTGCAGGGGAGACAGAAACGTAGTCTGGAGGAAGTGATACTGATCCTGCTGTGCATGGTCAGTATTGCCAGTGTGTTGCCGTTTGCCCTGTTCCGGCTGTGGGAAGGCAGCTGGCTGTCGGCCGGCGTGGACCTGTCGCTGGTGGTGGCTTTCATCGCCGTGATCGTGCATGTGCTGCGCACCGGACGGCACCGCGTAGCGGGCCTGCTGGTCACGCTATTCTATTCGGCCGGTATGCTGGCCACGGTATATCTGCGCGGAGTCGCCATGGTGTACTGGGTCTATCCGACCACTATCGCCGCCTATTTCATCCTGCGTCCGCGCATGGCGCTGGCGATCAACGCAGTGGCAATGGCGGCGCTGGTGCTGATCCTGAGCCGCCAGCTGGCTACGCTCAATCTGCTCACCATCGTGGTGACCTTAGGGCTGGTGAATCTGTTTGCCTATATTTTTGCCGACCGCACCGGCCTGCAGACGCGTGCCCTGCATACGGAAGTGGAGCGCGATTTTCTCACCGGTGTGCTGAACCGGCGCGCGCTGGACCGCAAACTGGGCGACTATGCCGACGAGCGCCGGCCGCATCTCGATACCTGTCTGCTGCTGCTCGATATCGATCATTTCAAGTCGATTAACGATGAATACGGCCATGCCGTGGGCGACGCCGTGCTGGTGCGGCTGTGCACTGTGCTGCGCCAGCACACGCGCGCCTCCGACCGCATTTTCCGCTATGGCGGCGAGGAGTTTGCCATCATCGCCAGCGGTGCCGAGCTGGAAGCGGCCGAGCGGCTGGCGGAAAATCTGCGCATGGCGGTGTCGCTGGCGCAGTTGCTGGAACAGCGGCCCGTCACCGTTTCGATAGGCGTGGCGCTGATGGATAAGCGCAGCTCGCCTAAAGACTGGCTGGAGCAGGCCGACCAGATGCTGTACCGGGCCAAGGAAGATGGGCGCAATACCGTGCGGGTTGCGCCGCCTAAGGGGATAGCATGAGTAGAGAAACTGCGAAGGGTGGTCTGGCAGGGCAGCTGGCCTGGCTGCTGACGGTTGCCGTTGCAGCGGGCCCGGTGCAGGCGCAGAATAGTGCGCAGGCGCCTGCGACTGCCGGCGCCGATATGCCGCGGCAGCCGCAGGCTGCGGCCGAACTGCTGCTCACAGCGGATCTCGGCGCCGCGCCGGTATTGTCGGATGAACTGATACGCAAAGCGGTGCGCGACACGGTAGCGGAAGACCCGCATCCGCAGGCGCTGGCTGTGCGCAATGCCGCGGCCTATGGGGCGGCGACGGTGACGGTACAGGACAGAATGACGACGGCCTTCAATCAGGCCAAGGTGCCCGATTGTCTGCATGACGACGCGCTCAAACTGCAGCCCGCCTATATCGGTCCGTTCGGCGTGGTGGGCCCGTTTTCGCTACCGTGGGTAGTAGCGGCGGCCTTGCGGGGCAAGTGCCGCTAGAACGGGCCGGGCAGGGTAATCAGACAACCGGCAATCAGAACGGCTTCACGCCGATCAGCGCCTGATGGATCCAGTGGCCGAAGGCCAGCGCGAGGAAGCCGCCCAGCAGTACGGTAGTGACTGTGGCGCCCGTGCTGCCGGCCGGATAGCTGACGCCTGCTGCGGCATCGCGCTGGATGGCCGAACGCAGCAGCATGACCGACCAAACGAGGAAGCTGCCGAACAGAATGACTTCATGCAGCTGGCCATTGGTCAGCAGGTGGGCGATAGCCCAGACCATCACGCCCAGCGTCATCGGGTGATGCAGTCTGGCCTTGATGCTGTTGTGAGGGATGTAGGCTGCCGTCAGCAGGATGAAGGACAGCATCATCAGCACGGCTGCGACGTGGTGCATATACGATGGCGGCACCCACAGGACTTCGGGATCGCGGCCAGCTTCGAAGAAGCCGCGCAGGAAGGTGGCAAAGCCCGCAATCGAGCCCAGACCGTAGATGCATTTCCAGCGTGGTTCGCCGATATTGGCGCGCAGCGAGGAGCGCCAGCCGTCTGCAAAGATGCGGGTCGAATGGAGGCCAAGAAACATCATCAGGCCCAGAATGAGGAATTCCATGAGCGTCCCCTGTTATGCGTTGTCGTTGATAAAAGATACACCGGCTTTACCGGGGTTGCAACATTAATGCATGTCAGATTCAACTTATTCTGCGGGCCTGATTCTGTGCGGCGCAACATGGAAAACCGTGATTCCGCCTTGCCCGGGCGGGGCTCTGGCGCTGCTGATTCAAACTGCCTTGAACTTGCCTCTGGCGTCCTACTTTTCTAGGGCTACATGCGCGCAGCTGGGCGGCACGATGCGCTATGTCCATGCGGCTGAACACGGGGGCGGCCTTGTGGCGCCGCAGCAAAGCTGTGTTGCGGCGGCGCAATCTCAAGCGTTGTAATTGGCCACGCTATGGCCGTGCGGGCGCCTTGTCGCGCAGCGAAACGGCCGGCAGGGCCTTGATGATGGCCGCCACCAGCGCCTGTGGCTGGTAGTGCAGGGAGGAAGGTGTCAGCCCCAGGCGCACTACCACCAGTTGCTGTGAAGGGATGATGGTGACGCTCTGGCCGTCGTGGCCTTCCATCCAGTAGGTATCAGCCGGAAGATGGAAGGGCGCGTCCGGATTGCCGCCAGCAGCGCTGGCGCCGGAGGGCCCCCAGCGCCAGAGCTGCCCCTGGCCGTACTGGCCGCCCGAGGCCGGCGCGACTTGCTGCATCTGGCTGACATAGCCCTCGGGCAGCAGACGCTGGCCATTCCATACCCCATCCTGCAGCAGGAACTGGCCGAAACGGGCCCAGTCCTGCGCGCTGGCATACATATAGCTGGAACCGACCAGATTGCCGCGTGCATCAGCTTCCAGCACGGCGCTGCGCATGCCCAGCGGCGTGAACAGGCGCTCATGTGCGATCGCCAGAATGCTGGCATCGGTAGCGCTGCCCGTGCCGGCCGCAGCACGCTGCAGTATGCGCGACAGTACTACCGTGGTGCCGCTCGAATAGTTCCAGTGGCTGCCCGGTGCATGGATCAGCGGCTTGCTGGCCGTGTAGCTGGCCATGTCCGGCTCCAGATACAGCATGCGGGTCACGTCGGACACGTCGCCATAGCCTTCGTTATATTCCAGGCCGCTGCTCATGGACATCAGCTGGCTCAGTGTAATGGCCTGACGCGGGTCCTGCGGCGCGTTCCAGAAACCGCTCTGCGCCAGCGATAGCTTGCCATCCTTGACCAGCATGCCGATCAGCGCTGCCGTAACGGTCTTGGTCATCGACCAGCCCAGCAGCGGCGTGGCGTAGTTGTAGCCGTCGGCATAGGCCGAACCGACCAGTTGGCCTTTGTGGATCACGACTACGGCGCGCATGCCCGGGCCCGTCAGTTCGGGCTGGGACAGGGGCGCCAGCGGCAGCAGCGCGAAATCGAACTCGTGGCCTTCCGGCCACGGTGCATCGACGGCGCCCGGACGTATTTCTGCCGGCTGGAACTGGTAGCGGCGCGCCTGTTCCACAGCGCCATCCGGCACCACGGCACAGCCGGTGCCGGGCCGGTAGACGGCCAGCCCGCCGCCGAACAGACCGAATAAGCTGGCGCTGACGGTCTGCTTATTTTGGTCCACCTTGATGCGCAGGAATTTGAGCAGCGGGTGGCCCGGTGCCTGCACATCGTCGGCCAGTACTGCCTGAGCGTCGCGCCCCGCGATGAACACATTGGAGCAGACGATTTTGGCGCTGTAATTGGCGCCTACCCTGAGCAGTTCGGGCGGTTGCAGTGCCAGTGCGGCACTGGCGCCGCCCACCAGCAGGAGGGCGGCAATGGCAGTGGTTTTCAGGAGCTTGTTCGGCATGGGCAGTGAGGGTGAAACTAGAGGCTGGCGCGGAATTCCACCGCAATGCTGCGCGGCGGGGTGAGGTAGGCATAGGGTGCGCCATACTGCTCGGTCTGGCCACCCAGGCTCTGGATATAGCGCTGGTCGAACACATTATTGACCAGCAGCGCTACGCCGTAGCGCGAGCTGGGGCTATCCCAGGCCATGCGCAGATCGAACTTGCTGGTGGCGCTGCCGGTTTTCAGCTGCGCCGTGCTCAGGCAGTTGAGCCGCGCCGTATCGCTGTTGCAGCGCTGGGCGCTGGCATGGGTGCCCTGGAAGTTGATGCTGCTGCGGCCCTCGTAGGCTTCCCAGTTGACGTTGATGCCGCCCATGGCCGTCAGGCGCGGCGTGCCGACCGGCTGGCCGCCCAGATCGAGCGTCACCTTGCCGCTGGCGTCGAGACGCTGGTAGCGGGTGTAGGTCTGGTCGATGTATTCCATGCCGCCGAACAGGGTGATGCGCGGCGACAGGCGGATGCGCGCATCGAGATCCAGCCCTTGTGCTTTCTGGTCGCTGGCTACCACATTATAGGTGGGCAGCGTGCCCACGCTGTACAGCTGCACGTCCTGCAGGTTCTTGAACTTATAGGCAAACAGCGAGGCGTTGACGGTGGCACGGTACTGCGGCAGGCCCATTTTCACACCTGCTTCGAAGTTGGTCATTTTTTCCGGTGCGAAGCTGGGGTCCTGGCCGGTGCTGGTGGCGGAAGCGGGATTGGGCGGCGTGAAGATGTTGAAGCCGCCAGCCTGATAGCCGCGTGCCAGCGAGGTAAACAGCAGGGTGTCCTTGTCGAGCTTATGGTCGAGCACCAGACGGGGGCTAAAGTCGGTCCAGTCCTTGCTGCGGCTAACCGGCGTGGCCGCCAGCTGGGCTGCGGTTGCGAAGATAACGTTATCGGGGAAGGCGGCGGCATTCAGTCCCGCCAGCGGACCGTAGGCATTCAGGAAGTTATCGAGCTGGGGCGAGACGCGGCGCGGCACGAACCAGGTCATCTGCTTGCTGTCGCGGGTGTAGCGCAGACCGGCGGTCGCGTTGGTCTGCGGCGACAGGTGCCAGATGGTGTCGGCATACACCGACGAGGAGCGGGTATGCACGTCGCTGTAGTGGGTTTCGTCCCAGCTGAACATGGTGCTGCTGTTTATGCCGGGCAGGCCGGCCGCGCCCAGCCCGCCGAACAGCATGGCAAAGTTGGGCTGGCCACCGGCGAACTGGCTCAGCGTGTCGAGCGTACCGGTGGAGACATAGGCACCGGCATCCTGATGTTCGTTGTTGTTGTAGAAGCTCAGGCCGGCGATCCAGTCCAGCTGCTCGGTCTTGCCGGACAGCTTGAACTCCTGCTGGAAGCTGCGTGCCTGCTTGGCATCCTGCGTGGTCAGCTGCAGGGTGGGGCGGGCCGTACCGTCGTTATCGGTCAGGTTATGAGTATTGAAGCGGCGGTAGGCGCTGGTGGCGTTAAAGGTCATGCCGCCCAGCGGGGCTTCGATGCGCAGCGTGGCGCCATCGAACAGGCGGCCCTCGGTACCCGGCTGGTCGTTTTCCAGCTTGGCCGTGAACGGATCGACGAAATTGGCGGTGTAGGTGGCATCGTACACACCGCGATAGCCGTTCAGCGGCAGGCGCGGGTCTTTCAGTACGCCGAATGCGGGACGGCCATACTGCTCCATGTTTTCATGCTCCCAGCCGAACACCACTTTGGCTGCGTCGAAGTCCTTGCGCAGCGTGATGCGGGTGGCCCAGTCCTTGTCGCCGCCCGATTTCTTGCCGGTGGTGGTGTTATCGGCCCAGCCTTCGCTACCCGAGCGCACTGCCACGATGCGTGCGGCCAGCGTGTCGCTGATCGGCAGGTTCATCATCACGTCGGCATTGGCGCGGCCGAATTTGCCCAGCTTGAGGTGGCCGGCGGCATCGAGTTCCTTGCCCGGTTCATTGGCGGTAATGGCAATGGCACCGGCCGCGCTGTTGCGGCCGAACAGCGTGCCTTGCGGGCCTTTGACGACTTCGATACGCTGCACATCGATGAAGTTCATCAGCGCGCCGCCGGTCTTGCCGGTGTAGACGCCATCGACATAGATGCCGACCGGCGAATCGGTGGCGATGCCGAAATCGGCTGCCTGCACGCCGCGGATGCCGAACGAGGGCTGGGTTGGTTCGGTGGCGTCGACCGACAGGCCGGGGATGTAGCCATTCAGGTCGGCCAGATCCTTGGCGCCCACTGCATCGATGTCCTTGCTGGTCAGCACGGCCATGGTCATGGGCACATCCTGCACCAGCTGTTTGCGCGATTGCGCCGTCACTACCACCGACTGGATGTCGTCGGCGGCCCAGGCCGGCGGGACCAGATATGCGGAAAACGCGGCGGCCAGGCTGGCGGAAAGGATGGTGCGATTCGGCTTGCTCATGTGGGTCTCCATTGTGTCGTTTTTATGATTTTTTCAAGGCAGCTTACGGCGATTACCATGGCGATCAGTGTCGCCAGTTTTATTATCGGAGGGGCGGAGTAGCCGAACCAGTGGGGCAGCAGCGCAAAGGCAAAGGCGGCGCCGAGTGCGCGCAGCTGTTCGATGCGGCCTACCCATGGCCGGCCTTCCAGCAGCAAGCCTAGCGACAGCGTGCTGGCGACGATGAAGGCGCCATAGGCCAGCAGCGGCAGGGTGGCCAGCGCGGGCGCCAGCGCGAGGAAATGGGAAACGCAGGGCACCAGCAAAGCGAACTGGAACATGGCATACAGCTGCGCACCGGCAGGCGTATCCGGGCGGTAGTACTGGAAGCTGGCAGGGTCGAAGTGGCCCAGCGGCTGGCCGGTCCATGCGCCCGGTGCACCTAACCATACCTGCAGCTTGCGGCGCCAGCCGCTCACCTGTCCCGTCGTCTGCCACAGCGCAGCGTAGTAGTGCAGATTGGCCCAGGCGGGATTGAGGCTGCGCAGCGGCGTACGCACGCCATAGCGGATAGGCTCGTCATCGCGCTCGTCGGCGAAGGTGCCGAACAGGCGGTCGAACAGGATGAAGATACCGCCGTAATTGCGGTCTATGCAATAGTCGTTCTGGCCGTGGTGGACGCGGTGGTTGGACGGCGTGACGAACACCCGGTCCAGCCAGCCCAGCCGGCCCACCAGCTCGGTGTGCACCCAGTACTGGTAGAGCAGGTCTATCATGGCCACTACCGCCATGATTTTGGGCGAGACGCCGGCCAGCGCCATGGGCAGATAGAACACCCAGCCCAGCAGCCAGCCGCTGGAGGTCTGGCGCAGCGCGGTGGACAGGTTGTAATACTCGGACGAGTGATGCACTTCGTGCGCAGCCCACAGCACACTGACTTCGTGGCCCATGCGGTGCGCCCAGTAGTAGCAGAAATCGTAGGCCACCAGTGCGCCCAGCCAGACCCACAGGCTGTCTTCGGGCAGGGTGGTGCAGCGCCATTGCTGGTACACGGCGCTGTAGATGCCGAACATGGCGAGGCGCACCAGCACGCCGATGACCTGGCTGACCACGCCCAGATGCAGGCTGGTGAGCGCGTCGGCAGCATCGTACACGGCCAGCCCGCGGCGGTGTGCTATCCATGCTTCCAGCACGATGGTGAGCATAAAAACCGGTATGGCCAGTACGATGGGATTCATAGGGCGTGACGATGGTTTAGGTCGAAACGATTATGCCTATATTCGTGCAAATTGCACAAGAAATCGCAGCAATACTGATGTTAATGCCACACAAATGGCGTCAGATAAAGTCAGTCTGTCATGGCAAATGAATCCAGTTTTAGTACAGTACGGTCTAGCCGAAAGGCTGGTAGGCGATGCCGTTCTGCACTACGCCGACCAGTGCCGCCACGTTTTCCGCACTCTCGCTGAATTCGCGCAGCACCTGTGCCACGCTGAGCGTATGTTCATCCAGCAGTCTGGTCCAGAATGCTGCGCCACCCGCATCGGGGGCGCGGTGCAGCACGTTGGCATACAGGTGGGTGACGATGTCGGCGTTGCCCGGTGACTGGCCATACATGTTCTGGAACTCCTGCGACTGAACGAAATTCTGCGCCACATCGGTCAGGGCATAGCCGCGGTCCAGCTGGTAGATCCAGAAGCCTAGTCCCACCGCATCGGGCGCACGGTTGAATGCGGCCTGATAGATGCGGAAGGCCTGACCGGCAACGCCGCCCGTATCGAAGGCCAGCGTCTGGTCGGTAAACTGCAGCCGTTCGATATTGCTCAGGGTGTCGCTGCCTTCGCTGCCGGCTTTGTCTACCACGCTGTAGCCGGTGGCGCTGGCAGTGACGGAGTAGTTGCTGCGCGCGCCGTGATACAAGGCTGTATCAATTCCGGCGCCGCCATCGAGCACGTCGTTGCCCGCACCGCCATCGAGCCGGTCGTTGCCGCTGCCGCCAGTCAGCGTGTCATTGCCACCCATGCCGCGCAGCGTGCTGCCGTTCGGGCTGGCGATCAGTACGTCGTTGCCATCGCCGCCGACGGCATTGCTGATGCTGGTGCCAGCGGCAATGGTCAGCTTGCCGCTGTTGATGATGCTGGCGCTTGCGCCGCTCAGGTCGATACGGTCATCGCTGCCCAGTGCAGCCGTGTTGATGGTGCTGTTCTGGCCACCCGGGTCGCTAAGGATGCCACGCCGGGCATCGGCCGCCACCAGCAGCGGGTATTCGTTGGTGTAGTAGAAGGTATGTGCGCTGCTGCTGTTGTGGCCTATCAGGTCCAGACTCCAGTCGGTCAGCGTGCCGGTATTGCCGCCGCTCAGATCGCGCACCACCAGGCGCCACACGCCGGCGGCGCTTTCGCCCCAGTCCAGCACCGTGTCGAAGGTGAAGTGCACGTCGTTCTGGCTGGAGCCCAGCGCACTCAGGCTGCCCGCCGCAGGGCGGTACAGCAGGTTGCTGATCGTGCCGGTGGGCGAGATCAGGTTGATATCGAGATCGCCGATGAATGGATGGGTGATGTTGACGCTGACATCGACCCGTTCCACCACCATCTGGCTGGCGATGCTGATGCTGCTGGTGATGCCGCTGCTGTCCTTGTCCGGTATGGCCAGCCCCACGGTTTTGCTGGCGACGACATCGACCGTGTTGGCCACCGTCTGCGGCGTGCCTTCCCAGCCGGCGGCCAGCCGCACGGCGGCCAGCGCGTCGACCTGGCCGAAGCCGGTGGACTGGGCGCCGAGGTTGTAATGCAGGCCGCCATTGTTCCAGTTAGTGGCGCCGTTGCTGGCCCAGCTGCCCACGCCGATGTCGGTCTGGTGGGCGGTGTAGGCGAGGATCTGCTGCACGTCGCGGTAGCCGAGGCGGGGATTGGCTTCCAGCATCAGCGCGACGATGCCGGACACGATGGGCGCCGAGAACGACGTGCCGTCAGTGAAGTTGTAATTGCTGCCGTTGTAGCCGGCGCTGCCGCTACGGTCGGTGGTCAGGATGCTGGCGTAGTCGCCGTTGCCCGCGCCGCCCGGCGCCGAGACGAGGATGGAGGCGCCGGTGGTGCTGAAATAGGAGGAGCCGCCCTGATAGTCGGTAGCGCCGACGGTGATGATGTAGCGGCTGTTCTGGAAATTGTGCAGATTGGTGTCGTCGCCGTAGGCATAGCCGTTGCCCGCCGACTGCACGACGATGGTCCCCAGACCCTGGCGGCCCGTGCTGGCCAGATCCTTGAGCGCGGCAAAGGCGGGCGCATACAGCGGGTCTCGGGCGTTGTCGAGAAAGGCCCAGTTGGTGCCGGTCGCCAGCTTGTTGCCGAAGCCCCAGGAGTCGTTGAGTACATCGACGTTTTTGGCATAACTGAAGCCGTTGGCCAGTTCGGTCAGGTAGGCGCTGTTCAGCGCCATCGGTGTGTAGATGGACACCAGCTGGGCGTCGTAGGCGACGCCCACCGTGCCTGTGCCGTCGCGTGCTGCGGCGATGACCCCGGCGACGTTGGTGCCGTGGTTGTCATTGACGGTGACGGGGGCACCGCCGGGCTGCAGCGTGTAGGCGATACGCCCCAGTGCCAGATTATCGCTGGCGGCCAGTTCGGGGTTGCTGCCATCGATGCCCTGATCCATCACCGCGACCTTGATGCCCTTGCCGGTGGCATGGGTCCAGGCTAGCACCGCGCGGGTGGTGTACAGATACCACTGGTAGCGCAGGTAGTTATCGCTGGGCTGCGGGTAGCCGCTCAGGGTGTCGTCATCGAATATGACGCCCCAGGCATCGGGCATGGCGTGGTTTTCCGAATTGCCGGTAGGGCTGGTGTAGTTGGGCTTGATCTGCAGGTTGCTGGCGCCACTGAGCTTGACTTCGAAGGCGCGCGCCGGTTCGAAACGGGTATTGCCGTAGACGGGCACGGAGACGGTGGCCGTGGTGCTGCCGGCGGCGAAAGTGACGGTCTGGTGCACGGCGCCATAGTCCTGCCCGGCGACAGCCGTCTCGTCGGCGGTATCGAATTTCAGGCTGGATGCCAGCGGCGTGGCTTCCGACAGGGTGAGGGTAAACACCATCATCTTGCTGCCGCTGTCGCCTTCGACGATGGATTGCGATTTGATACTGACGGTGGGCGTTACGCCGCTGCCGGTGCGCAGGCTGCCGTCGGCATTAACCGTCAGGAAGGTGCTGAAGCTGACTGCGTCATCGATGGAAAAACCGTTGTCTATGCCCGGTGCGGTGCCCGTGTATTCGGCCACCGCCATCGTGACGAAGTAGGTGCCGGCGGGCGGGGGCGCATAGCTGACCGTCTGGCTCAGACTGGAAAAATACTGGTTGGGCCCCAGCGTGCCGTTGCTGTTGCCGTTGAGGCGGTAAGTGGCGACTTCGTAGCCGGTATTGCTGCCGCTGGCGTTCCACGGCGTGGTGGTGAGCCAGAGTTCCAGCCGCAGAGTGCCGGTGGTGCTGGTGAGCGAGCGGTTGTCGATTTCCGTTGCGCCCAGCAGCACCGTGCCCAATTGCGGGTTGATCGAGTACGAAACATTCCCCACAAAGACTACGTTGCTGCTCATTTTGTTTCCTCAGATAAATGAGCAGTCATTGTAGTCGATTTGATATCGAATGAGGCCAGCAGCGCCTAGAAACTCAGCGAGATGCCGCCATACAGGCTGCGGCGCGCGCCGTACTGGGGGGCGCCTACGCCCACGCCGGAACCGTCGCGCAGCAGGTAGACCTGATCGAAAGCATTGATCAGGGCCAGCCGGGCTTCCAGCTTGCGTGCTGATGCCAGCTTCCATTCGTGGCTGAGCGAGAGGTTCACCGTCGTGTAGTGCGGCAGCGTGCCCGAGTTCGGTGCGCCGCCTTCCGGTGTCATGCGCAGGCCGCTGCCGTAGAGGAAATCGCCGCCCACCCGGGTATCGCCCCAGTGGTAGTGGGCGCCGCCGGAGACGGTGTAGGTCTGGTCGTGATCGACGTAGATGGCGTGGCTGGCGATGTACGCCAGTTCGTCGGGGGCGAACAGCGACTGGCCGCTGACCAGATTGCGTCCCTTGGCCTGCTGCGCCGTCAGGTTGAGGAAGCCGCCCCAGTGGCTGCGGTCGTAGATGGCCGAGAGTTCCACCCCTTTGGCATAGCCGTACTGGTAGTTGAACGGGGTGAGGATCAGCGCCTGGCCGAACTGGCCCTCGTCGAGCATATTGGCGATTTTCTTGTAGTAGGCATCGGCCGTCAGGGTCAGATAGGGGCTGGCCTGATGACGCAGGCCCACGTCGTAGTAGCGGGTGCGCTCAGCCTTGACGGGATCGGAATGGGCGATGGCGGGCGCGTTGCTGGTTGCCGCATACAGGTCGATGCTGGCCTGCGAAGCCAGCTCCTGCGGCGGCGGGGTGAAGTAGCGCGAGTAGCCGGCGTGCAGGGCGGTGTCCTTGTCGAGCTGATAGGCCAGATTCAGGCGCGGGCTCCATTGCTGTTCGCGGATGTAGGCGTCCACGTGATCGTAGCGCAGGCCGTAGTTCAGCGTCAGCGGCGCGCTGATATGCCATTCGTCCTGCAGGTACAGGCTGCCGGTGCGGCCTAGCATGCTGCTGTCGTCGCGGATCAGGCGCGGCGTGGTGCTGCTCTGGGCGCCGCTGTCGTCGGTGTCGAAGACGCTGACGCCATTCTCGCTGCGGCTGTGCTGGCGGGTGTAGGCCAGACCGGCGCGCAGGGTATGCTGCTGGTTCAGCTGGTAGCTGGCATCGAATTGCAGACCGTTGCTGCGATTGCCGCGCAGGGTGTCAGACGCGACGCCGTTGTACACCAGATCGCCCACAGGGTCGGGCAGGTAGTGCAGTTCCGAGTTCTGCTGGTAGGCCGAGAGCTGGTAATTGAGTGCGCCCAGACTTTTTTGCAGCGACAGCACGACGAAGCGGTTCTGTTCGCGCTGGCGTTCGTCCAGCTGGGCCGATGCCAGCGTGCTGCTGGCGCTGGCCGCATCGCTCACCCCGCTCAGGCTGAAGGCGGGCGTCTGGCCCGGGTTATTGGGAATCTGGAAGCGGCCGTGGTAGGTGCCGAACATCAGACCGAGACGGGTTTGTTCGTCGAGGAACCATGACAGCGTGCCGAAGGATTTCGACTGGCGCGTGCGGTCGTGCAGGGCGCTGCGCGAGGGCAGCGGATTTTCTATGCCCTGGGCATTCGACAGATAGCTGCCGGACAGGTAGTAGTTGACGGCGCCCTGCGTGCCGAACAGTTCTGCCGACGGTTCCACGTAATCGTGACTGCCCAGCAGTACGCCGACGCGGCCGCCGCCTTTGAGATTGCCTTCGCGCGTCTGGATGTCGACGATGCCGGCCGTGCGCAGGCCGTACTGGGCGGGCAGGGCGCCGGTGATGAAATCGGTCTGCTGTATCAGGCGGGTGTCGATGGACTGGCCGAAGCCGGTAATGCTCTCCGGTAGTTGCACGCCGTTGATGCGGTACTGCACGTTGGCGTGGTCGTCGCGCACATGCAGCGCGCCCGAGCCTTTGGAATCCTGGCTTACGCCGGGCAGGCGCAGCAGCACTTCGTTGAATGGCGTGTTATCGCCTTGCGCCAGCTGTTCTATCATGTGGCGGTCGATCGAATAGACGGTGGTGCCCACATTGGGCGACAGGTCGACGCGGGCGTTTTTCAGTGCGGTGGCAGTGACTTCGACCTGCTGCACCGGCGCTTCGTCGGCGTGGGCGGTGTGCAGTTGAAAAGCGGCTGCCAGCAGCAGTGGCAGAGTACGGAGTTGTGGCTGATGTTGCATATTCATTCCCGAGTTGTGGTGGCGCGCGCAGGCACGGCGCGCATCCGTGTAAATGCGTAGGAGTGTCCAAACAGGCCAGATCAATGCCGCTGCGGTGCGTAGGCACAGCGCGCGAGCACGGCGTCGCGGCAGATACAGGCTTAGTACGGGCTTAGTAAGAGCTTAGGAAAGAACAGCAGCGCCGGGCGGCGCGTGGGCGGGCGGGGTAAAGAAGTCGGTGCGCAGAGCGCGCACGAAGCGCTGCGGTGCGGGCAGGGATAGGCTGATCAGCAGCGACACGGGCAAGGGCGCCAGTGCCGGCGGCGGAACATCCGACGGCAGGTGGCCGATCACGCAGGCAGCGCAATCGTTGTGTTGCTCCGTATAGGCGTGCTGGTGCGAACCAGCCCCTATCAGCTGCAGCGACAGGAACACCAACACGAACAGCATCAGCACGCGCTGCATGCGCGTCTTCTGCCGGGTGCCTGTAGTGAGTGTCAAGGTCTGCATGGGCAGGATTCTAGCACTGCGCGGCGCAATCTGCCGTAGGCGCGAAAAAAAAAGAGCGGCAGTGCCGCTCTTTTCATGCTGAACTTAATCCCAGTCGCCGCCGCCGCTATCGCCGCCGCCGCTGCCGCCATCGTCCCAGCCGCCGCTGGTGCCGAAGTCGTTGCCGCCCATATCGTCGCGGCGCAGCAGTTCGTCGCGCGATGGGTCATCGTAGACGATGTCGTTGCGTGGCTGGCTACTCTGGCCGGCATCATGGCTGCCGCCGGTGAACTGGCGCGCCAGCGCTTCACCGGCAACGATACCTGCGCCCACTGCAGCCCCCGTGGCCAGACCACCCATGATGCGCGAACCCATGGTAGGGCCCTGCTGCGGCTGGCCATAGCCGGGCTGCGGATAGCCCTGCTGCGGATAGGCGGCGCCCGGGGCATAGCCCGGTGCAGCTGCGCCGGGGCTGTATTGCGGAGCGGGCTGGTAGCCCTGCGCTGCTTCATTGCGCTTGTTCATGAAGCGGGTAGCCAGCCAGATAAAGCCCAGCAAACCGGCGCCCAGTATCAGCACGGTACCCCAGGGGATGCCGCTGCTTTTCGGTGCGCCGTAATTGCTGTTGCTGTAGCCGCTGTTGGCAGCGTTGTTACGCGGCGCCTGCTGGCTGTAGCTGGTCGCCGGTTTCTGGCCTTCGGCCAGCAGGGTGCGCAGCTTGCTCAGAGCCTTGGGATCGACTTTGGGCAAACCGGGGGCTATGCGCTCGGCCGTGGCCAGTTCGGCCTGTGCCTGGGCGAATTTACCCTGTTTGGCCAGCAGTTCGGCTTCCACGAAATGCGCCGTGGCGCTATTCGGGTGGGCCTTGAGCACCTGGTCCATCATGGCCTGTGCTTCAGTGTATTTGCCGGCTTCGGCGGCCAGATAGACCTCGTGTATGGTCGGTTCAGCCGCAAACGCCGGCACAGCCAGCGCCAGAGCGCCGGCCAGCAGAGTCATACGTGCGAAAGATTTTGCCATCATGTCAGATCTCCAGTGTGGGACAGGCTGAAAATGGGGCTAGTTTATGCCAATTTCAAGGCTTGTGTAGTGGCAATTGTAACGTTTGGTGAACCGAGCGCCGTGGCCATCATTTCGGCGATCATGTCGGCGGTGGCCGCAGACAGGGTCCAGCCCAGATGGCCGTGGCCCGTGTTGTAGAACACGCTGGGCAGTTTGCCCTGTCCCACGCGCGGCATCAGATCCGGCATCATGGGGCGCAGGCCGGCCCACGGCGTGATGCTGCGCGTGCTGACGGACGGGAAGCATTGCTGCACCCAGGCCACCAGCGGGGCGATGCGGTCGGCACGGATATCGCGGTTGTAGCCGTTGAATTCGGCCGTGCCGGCCACGCGGAAGCGGTCGGCGCCAAAGCGGCTGGCAACCAGTTTGGTGGCGTCGTCGAGCAGACTGACAGTGGGCGCGCCGGCGCGGCTGGCAGCGTCGTTGAGGTGCACGGTGATGGAATAGCCTTTGACGGGGTAGACGTTGACGCGGTCGCCGACCATGGCGGCGATAGCGCGGCTGGCCACGCCGGCGCACACCACGATGGCGTCATAGCGTTCGGTGACACTGCGGCCATCCTGCGCCAGCGTGATGTCGGCCCCCGCTGCGTCGGCCTGCACGGCGCTGATCTGCTGCCCGTAGCGCAGCTGTACGCCCAGCTTTTCCGCCGCCTGCGCCAGCCCCGTGGTGAATTTGTGGATGTCGCCGCTGCTATCGCTCTCGGTGTAGTAGCCGCCGTAGTATTGGCCGGCCAGCGTGGGTTCGATGGCGCGCATTTCGTCCGGCGTGACCGCGCGGCGCGGCAGGCCGCCCTGCGCCAGCAGGCGGCTGACGGCGCCGGCATGGTCGAAACCGGCCTTGTCGCGGTAGATGTGCAGGATGCCCTGACGTTTCAGGTCGAAGTCTATGCCTTCCTGTTCGGCCCAGCTGAACAGGTGCTGGCGCGCCGCCACGGCCAGGCGGGCGGTGGCGATGGTGTTGGCTTCGTAGCGGGGAATGGCGGCGATGAATTCGCCGAACCACGACAGCTTGTGCCAGCTGGGCTTGGGGTTGACCAGCAGCGGGGCATCGTTTTTCAGCATCCATTTCAAGCCTTTGAGGATGGTGCTGGTGTGGTTCCACACTTCGGCATTGGAGGCCGAGAGCTGGCCGCCATTGGCGTAGGAGGTTTCCATGGCGGCGTAGCGGTGGCGTTCCAGTACGGTGACGCGGAATCCCTGTTTGGCGAGGGCGTAGGCAGTGGTGACGCCGGTGATGCCGGCGCCGATGATGGCGATGTGTTTCATGCGGGACTCCAGACACGTCAAAGGGTGTGGTCGACGCGCGACATGCGGATCGACACCCCCTCTGTTCGGGACCTGAGAGATTCACGACGGCCACGGGTAGCGACGTCGCTTGCTCCTTCGGTGCAGCGGGCGACGGCTAGCCCGGTTGCTCTTCAGAGTTTGAAATGCGGTATCGGTCCTTTTGCCTGAGAGTTTCCGGGGCGGTTGCTCCTTCGGCGCTGTAGGATGCGGGTTCGCTACAGGCTCTCCCGATACGGCCTTGGCTTTTGGCCAGCTTGCAAAACCGGCAGCTTACAGCAATTTCTGCGGCCGCACCAGCGCTGTCTGTGCCGCACTAGGCGCGTACGCCGAGATCGTTGTGGCTGAGCACCAGCGGCAGGGCGCGCGCCCAGCGGTTGGCCGACAGCGAGAAGTCGAGTGCGTGCACCTGATGGTACCAGCCGGCAGGGATGTAGAGCAGCTGGCCCGCCTCGACGATGCACTCGATCAGGCTGGCCTGCTGCGCCAGCGGGTAGCGCTGGTAGTCGGGCGCTTCGGCATCGACGGGAGAACCGATCAGGATTTCGTTGGCAGGCTTGACGTACAGATAGGGCTCGTGGTGGGGCGGCGCCAGCATGATGCGCTTGCGGCCCCAGATCTGGGCGAAGATGTTGTCGTCGTAATCGGCGTGCAGGGGCGTGATGGTGCCGGCCGGGCCTATCCAGAAACGGGGCGGGCCCATTTTGTCGAAATAGGTGGGCCAGTGGCATAGCCGGTTCAGCTCGCGCAGTTCCAGATTGCCCAGATAGGGCGGCAGGGCGTAGGCGCCGGCCGCGATCAGGTCCAGATAGGCGCCCATGGTCATGTCCAGCATGGCACGGTCGGGGGCAAAGGCGGTGTTGATGTAGTCGCCGACGCGGGCGCGCACCGGCATCTGGCTGTATTGCTGGCGCAGTACGTCGATATCCATCTGGCTCAGCGGCCAGCGGCCTACCAGCTCCGTCAGCATGAAAGGCTGGCCTTGCGTGGCCAGCGCGCGGAACTGCGCCGCATCCATGCTGCGGTAGCGTGGCACGCTGGCGATCAGCGGCAGGGCGCTGGTCGCCTGCTGGATAGCGCTGCGCATGGCCGCCACCGACGTGACGCCACGCACGGCGGCATCGCGCTGGGCGCGCGCCTGCTGGCGCTCGGCGGCCAGTTCCGGCGCGCGGGCTTCTGCCTCCAGCACGCGCGGCGGCAGGCGCGCCAGATCAGCTGCATTCTGCTCCATCAGGCGCGGGCGATGTAGCGGTCCACCACGGTCGGCAGCACGGTAAGCGGCACGCCGCAGCTGCTCACCAGCGCGTCGTTGAAGGCGGCCAGATCGAATTTGCTGCCCAGTGCTGTCCTGGCGCGCTCGCGCTGGCGCAGGATTTCGTTGTGGCCCATCTTGTAGCCGCAAGCCTGACCCGGCGAAACGGCGTAGCGGTCCATTTCGCTGGTCATGGCCTGCACGCCACGGCCCGTGTTTTCGACGGCAAAGCGGATGGCCTGCTGGCGCGTCCATTGCAAGGCGTGCATGCCGGTATCGACGACCAGCCGCACGGCGCGGAATAGCTGGCCCTGCAGATAGCCGATCTGGCCGAACGGGTCGTTCTGGTACAGGCCGAATTCGTCCACCAGCTGTTCCGAATACAGGGCCCAGCCTTCGACGAAGGCATTGAAGCCGATCAGCGAGGTAATCAGCGGCAGTTCGCTCTGACGTTCGGCCATATAGCCCAGCTGGAAGGCGTGGCCGGGCAGGCCTTCGTGTGCCGTCAGCGAGGACAGTTCATGTTTGGCCCACAGCTTGGTGGTTTTCAGATTGATGTAGTAAATGGCCGGACGCGAACCATCGAGCGCGGCGGGGTTCATATAACCGAGTGCGGCACCGGCCTCGATGTCGGCAGGTACGCGCTTGATCTGCAGCGGCACTTTCAGGCCCAGATGGGAAATTTTCGGCATCAGGGCACGGAAGGCTTCGACCCGCTCGTTGCAGTAGGCGATCAGTTCGGCGCGGCCACTGTCGTTGTCGGCATAGAAGCGGGCCGGATCTTTGGACAGTGCCTGCAGGCGCGCACCGACACTGCCCTGGGTGATGCCCTGCGACTTCAGGATGCCGTCGATGCGGGCCTGAATTTCGCGTATCTGCTGCAGGCCGATGGCGTGGATTTCGCGTGCGCTCTGGTTGGTCGAGGTGCCCAGTTTGAGCGCCCACTCGTAGTAGGCTGCGCCGTCCGGCAGGCGGTGCACGCCGGGCGTGGCCGGTGCGTGGGCGGTGGCTGTGCGGAAGGCTGCGATCTGGCGGTCCAGTGCCGGATAGACGGCGCTTTCCACCAGCTTCTGCGCGCGCTGCTGCCAGTTGCCGCTCAGGCCCAGTTTGGCCGTGCGTTCCGCCAGCGAGGTGACCAGCTTCTGTTTTGCTGCGCTGGTTTTGCGGTATTCCTGCAACTGGCCCAGCGCGATACGGGCGATGTAGTTGGGCGGCATGATGCCGTGGCTGGCCTGTTCCCTGATGCGGGCGGTTTCCTGATCGAGTACGCGCGCCAGCGCGGCCACGCGCTCCAGATAGGCTTCGGCATCGGCAGCGTTGGCGATCTGGTGCTGGCTATCGAGGAATTCGGGGATGCGCACGATGGCGCCGTCCTGCTGGCTGACGGGATACGGCGCGGTGCCGCCGAAGAAACCGCTGGCGGCGCCGCCGAAGCTGAAGCGGATACCGGCTGCGCCTTCGCTGGCAGCATAGCGCACCGTATCGTAGCGCACTTGCGCGTCGGCGCCCAGCGCGTTGCGATCGAGTGTATTCAGCCGCTGCAGCATGCTGTTGACCTGCGCCGCCCATGCTGCGTCGCCGGCTGGCGAAGCATCTTCCAGCTGGGCTTTGAGTCCGGCGCGCTGGTCTTTGTCGAGACCTAGCGAGGTCGCAGTGGTGGGCGTCAGATTCAGAATTTCGTCGGCAAAGCCTGCCAGCAGTCCGGCCAGCGTGGCATCCGCCGGGCCTGCCTGCGCGTGTGCCAGCGTGGGCAGGGAGCCCAGCGCGGTAGCGGAAAGGGCGGATAGCAGCAGTTCGCGGCGGGACAGGCTAGTTGGCATAGGGTTCATGGCTTCCTCAATATGGGCGGGGTGCGGCGCTAGAGCGCGATGCGGAACTTAGCGCTTCCATGGCTGACTGTCAATGTATGGGCAGTCTGGCGGCGATAGATAGTCTGGCTTAGCCAGTCTTAAGAATCTCAATGTATGATTGTTTATGTTTATTAATTGATACTGTTTTATTTATGCCTCATCTGATAGCCCGCCGTTCGCTCCGTCGTTCACTGTTGCTGGCGCTGGCCGCTGCGCCATTTGCACGTGCCGCCGAAGTGCTGGAAAACCCTGCTGCCGGGGTGCCGTCGCCGGCCGACGCGCTGCTGACGCGGCTGGAGAGCGATGCGGGCGGGCGGCTGGGCGTGTTTGCACTCAATACTGCCGACGGCCAGCATGCGCAGCATCGCGCCGACGAACGCTTCCCGTTCTGCAGTACCTTCAAGCTGATGCTGGCAGGCGCCATCCTGGCGCGAGGCCCGGCCTTGCTGAAACAGCGCATCCGCTACAGCAGCAGCGATCTGGTGAGCTATTCGCCTATCTCCGGCAAATATGCAGGCAAGGGCATGACGGTGGCGGCGTTGTGTGCAGCGACCTTACAATATAGCGATAACACGGCGGCCAATCTGCTGATCCAGCAGCTGGGCGGCGTGGCGGCAGTGACGGCGTTCGCCCGTTCCATCGGCGATCAGGCCTTCCGGCTGGACCGCATGGAAACCCAGCTCAATACGGCCTTGCCCGGTGATCTGCGCGACACCACCACGCCTGCAGCGATGGCGGAGTCGCTCAACCGGCTGGTGCTGGGCGATGCGCTGGCGCCGCTGGCGCGCAAGCAGCTCAAGGACTGGCTGCTGGGGAATACCACCGGTGATACCCGTATCCGTGCCGGCGTGCCTAGCGGCTGGCTGGTAGGCGATAAAACCGGTACCGGCGATTACGGCAGCACGAATGATATCGGCATCATCTGGCCGCCGGGAAAAGCCCCCATCGTGCTGGCCGTGTACTACACCCAGCAGGGCAAGGACGACAAGGCACGTAGCGAGGTGATTGCCGAAGCCGCCCGCATTGCGCTGGCCGCGTTTAAATTCTGAATATCCGCCTGCGCGACTTTCTAGCGCCATGCCACATGGCCGGCCATGGCGGCCTGCGGCAGGATCAGCGGGGCATGGCGGGCGTCAGCACGGCATTCTTCACGCCATTCCGCTAGCGCCACGCCGCGGCATTTCAGTTGCGCCTCTAGCCGGCACCACTCCTGCGCCAATGCGGCTGCACGCTGGCTGGCGGGCAGCGCCTGCAGACGGGCGCAGACCTGCGGCCCCAGATAATCGCGTGCCACCGCCTGCCAGTCGGGAATATCGATGACTGGCATCAGATCCACGCCGATGGCGCCGTGCAGCTTGAGCGCGGCCAGTGCATAGCGATCAGCGTATGCGAACGAGCATTGCGGTGCTGGCCCATGGCTGCCCGCGATGCTGATCTGCGGGGCGTGGCCGCGCCGGTTATCGATATGGATACTGGCCGGCGGGTGGTGCAGTAATGTGGCCATGGCCTGCGTCAGTGCATGCCGTACTGCCAGTCTGGCCTGTGCGCGTGCCTCGCCCTTTGCGCTGGACTGCAGTTGCAGGCCCAGTACGAGCATGCCTTCTGAGGAAAACTGTAAGGGGCCGGGCCACGGCTGCACCGCCAGCGCGGTGTCGGGTGCAGGGGCGGGTGCATCCACGGCGGGGCGGCCTTATCTGGCTGGCGCTGCCGGGCAGCCGGCCCAGTAGCTGCGCGGCGGAATCTGCTCGCCTTTCATCACCAGCGTGAGTGGGCCGAGACGGGCATGGTCGCCCACCACGGCGCTATACAGCACGGCGCTGCGCGGGCCCATATACACTTTGCTGCCGATCTGCACATGGTCGATTTTCATCACGCGGTCTTCGAACAGGTGGGTCTGCGGGCAGGTCAGGGCATTGAGTTCGCTGTAGTCGCCGATGTGGACGCAATCGAATTCCGTGATGTCGGTGGTATCGAGATACACGCCTTTGCCGATGCGGCAGCCCATCAGATTGAAGGCCAGCGGCAGCCAAGGCGTGCCGCGCAGATAGCGCATGAAGTTGGGCACGGCGATGCCTTCGTACAGATTGGTCACGCCTTCGGACAGCCAGACAAACGGTGTCCACATGGGTTCCGACTGTTTGCGATAGCGCCCGATCAGCAGCCATTTGAGCAGCACCACGAACACATAATTGCCGATGCCGTAGATCAGGCCGGCCAGCGTCAGATCCCACGTCACTTCGGCCCAGCGGCCCGCACCGGCAGCAGGCATCACTGCCAGCACCAGCGTGTAGCCGACTGCGATCACCAGTGCATGCGGCGCGACGATGCGGAAGGCTTCGATCAGGCCGCGCCCCAGCCGGCGCAGCGGCGAGGGGTGGAAGGTCAGGCGTTCCGGATAGCCGCTGGTCTGCTCGCGGGCCGGCAGGTTGAGCGGGGGCGAACCCAGCCACGTATCGCCGCTCTGCATGCGCTCGTTGTCGGGCGCACGCGAATGCACGCCGATCAGCACATGCTCGGGCAGTACCGTGCCGTCGGGGATGTAGGCGCCATTGCCGACGAAGCTGCGGTGCGAGATGACGGTGGGTTTCATGGTCATCCAGCCGCCGTCGATTTCTTCATCGCCCAGCATGACGGCATCGGCGATGAAGGTCTCATCGCCCAGCGTCAGCATGTCCGGCACCACGCCCAGCGCGGTGGAAATCTCTGCGTCCTTGCCGACTTTGGCGCCCAGCAGGCGGTACCAGTTGGGCGCGAACACGGTGGCGTATATCCCGTGCAGCACGTTGAGGCTGGATTCCTGGATCTGGCTCACCAGCCACTTGGCGCAGTAGGTGCGGCTGTGGATGGCGAACTGGCCCGGACGCAAGCGCGGCAGCACGCTCCAGCGGATGCCGGCCGAGAGCAGGGCGGTGAGGATAATCAGCACGGCACTGGCGGGGAAGGCCAGCAGGAAGTAGCGCAGCAGCTGGATGCGCAGGTCTTCGCCCTGTATCCATGGCAGCCAGCCGGCGTCGTCGAACCAGTCTATCAGCACGAAGCTGGGGAACACCGGCATGAAGAACAGCGTCACGATCAGCAGTATGCCGAACAGGAAGAACAGCGCTTCGCCCGCGCGGCGCAGGGCGCTGGCGACGGGCCGAGGCGGCAGTACGGTGGCATCGAAGGCGCCGATGTCGCGCGCGGGCGAGCCGGACCAGATGCGGCCGGCACCCACGGTCTGGCCGTCGGCCAGCGCGGACTGGCCTTCCAGATGGCCCAGCGCGGCGACCCGCGTATTGCCTTCGAGGACGGCGAAGGAACTGACGCAGGCATCCTGCTCCAGCGTGATGGGGCCCAGCAGCAGGCGGCCGCGCTGGACCCGGGCATTTTCGAAATTGACGGCGTTGCCGACGCTGACGTTGTCGCCGATCTCCAGCAGATCGGGGGCGCGCAGCGTCATCGAGCCGATGATGACTTCTTTGCCGACCCTGGCGCCCAGCGCGCGCAGCCACCAGCTGCTGAGCGAGGAACCGCTGAGCAGGTAGGCGGGGGCGGCTTCCACCAGCCGGTCGGCCAGCCACCAGCGATAGTAAGTCCAGCCCCACAGCGGATAGGAACCGGCCTGCAGGCGGCCTGCGATCAGCCACTTGCCGGCAATGGCGATGGCGAATTCGGCCAGCGTGGCGAGCAGGAACACGGCGACAGAGGCAGCGATGGCGCGCGCCACCGAGTCGCCCGGGTCGCCGGTGAAGAAGTGGTAGGTGAAGAACGGCGCCAGCCATTGCGCCATGCGCAGGGCTACCAGCGCCGGCATGGCGGCGGCCTGCGCCAGTCCGCAGGTCCAGCGTTTCAGGGCGGACGGGGGCGTCCACGGCGCTTCTTCCTGCGCTGCCGCGCCGGCCGGTGCTGCGGCCAGTACCTGTGCGATCTTGCCGATCTGGCGCTGCTGGTAGATGTCGCGCACGGTGATGTGGGCAAAGCGGGCATCGGTGCGCAGGGCCGAGGCCAGCCGCGCGGCAAAGAAGGAATGGCCGCCCAGATCGCTGAAGAAATCGGCCTGGCGCAAGATGGGCTGACCGGGGAATAGTGTCGCCAGCGCGGCAAACAGCGCCTGTTCGGCCGGGGTTGCGGCCAGATCGGAGTCGGGCTCGGCGCTGGCCTCGCCCGCTGCACCTGCGCTGTCTGCTTGCAGCGGCATGGCTTTCAGGGCTTTGCGGTCGATTTTGCCGGAGGTCAGGCGCGGCATGGCGTCGAGGAACTGGTAGCGGCCCGGCACCATATAGGGCGGCAGGGCGCTCGCCAGTGCGGCGCGCAGGCTGCGCGGCGCCACCGTGGCGCCGGCTTCCGTGACCAGATAGGCCACCAGCTGGTCGATGCCGTCGTCTTTACGCAGCAGCACGGCCACCGTGCCGACACCGGCCTGCTGGGCCAGCACGGCTTCGATTTCACCGAGTTCGACGCGGAAGCCGCGGATCTTGACCTGATCGTCGGCACGGCCCAGACACAGGACTTCGCCGTCGGCGCCGATGCGGGCCAGATCGCCGGTGCGGTACAGACGGCCATCGTGCAGGCCGCAGCCCCATGGATTGGCGAGGAATTTTTCCGCCGTCAGGTCGGGCCGGCCCAGATAGCCGGCCGCGAGGCCGGGGCCGGTGATGCAGAGTTCACCGGTGGCGCCGCGCGCCAGCAGCTTGAGCTGGGGCGGTTCGCTGGCGGCCGCTTCGGCGTCGATCACCAGCAGGCCGTAGTTGGGCAGCGGCGTGCCGATGGTGACGGGCTGGCCCGGCTGCAAACGGGCCAGACTGGCCGAGACGGTGGCTTCGGTGGGGCCGTAAGTATTGAACATCTGCCGGCCCGGACGCGACCAGCGCTCGACTAGCGCTTCCGGACACATTTCGCCGCCCAGATTAATCAGGCGCAGACTGGGCACGTCCTGATTGAACAGGGCTAGCAGGGTAGGCACGGCATGCAGCACGGTGACCTGCTGCTCGGCCAGCATGCGCGGCAGGGTTTCCGGATCGCCGCTGATCTCCTTGGGGCCCAGCCAGAGCGTGGCGCCGACCAGATAGGCGATCCAGATTTCTTCGAACGACATGTCGAAGGCCACCGAGAAGCCCTGATAGACTTTGTCGCCGCTATGCACGCCCAGCACGGCGTTTTCGCTGCGCAGGAAGTGGCAGATGCTGCGCTGGTTGATCAGGATGCCTTTCGGCTTGCCGGTGGAGCCCGAGGTGTAGATGACGTAGGCCGGCATGTCGGGACTGGTTTCGGCGCGGCGGGCGCGCACCAGTGCGGCCGCCGCTGCGGCATCGGCGCTCGCCGCGCTGCCCAGCAGGTCTTCGGCGGTCCAGACGGGACGGCCCAGCTGCGCCAGCCGGGGCGCAAAGGCGGCGCAGGTCAGCACGCCCGCGCCGCTGGCGTCGTCGAGGCAGACTTGCAGGCGTTCTACCGGCGTGTCTTCATCTACCGGCAGCCAGGCCGCGCCGGCCTTGGCGATACCGGCCTGCAGCACCAGCAGCTCTATCCCGCGCGGCAGCCACAGGCCCACGATCTGGCCGGCCTGCACGCCATCGCGTATCAGGCGGGCCGCGACCAGCGCGGCGCGGGCATCGAGTTCGGCGTAGCTCAGGCTGCGCTCTGCGCTGATCAGGGCCGGATGGTCGGGCTGGCGCGCGGCGCTGGCCTGCAGCAGATCGGCCAGTATTTCCTCGCGCAGCAGCTCGCTCTGGGCAGGTCCGAACAGGATGTCGGGGTGCGCGGGCGGGTGGTGCGGCGAAACTGGCTGATTCATGCTGATACTTTATTTTGCGTTGATGGCGCCATTGTACGGTACTGCCGCCAGTTGCTCTAGTCGCGCCGCGGCCTCGTGGCCCGGTCCGGCCCATTATGGCGGCGCGGCGGCGCTTGGCCGCAGGCGGGCCGCAGTGCCAGCACGGCGACATGCAAACTCGGCGGCCAGCCCGTACAATGGCAATAACGGAAGTTTTACGCCGCAAGGCGCGTTTTCAAGGAGTGCTATGGTTACCGGTCGTCCGATGTTAAGTAGTCCCTTCATCGCCCCCATGCAGTTCGAGGACCCGCAGGCTGCTTACGCGCAGGTGGTGGCCATTTATGATGCGAATATCGCCCATCTGCGCGATACCATGCGGCGTTTTGTCGCCGGCGAGGACGTCGGCGAGCATGTGCGGGCCTGTTATCCCTTCGTGCGGGTGCATACGGATACCGTGGCGCGTGCCGATTCCACGCTGGCATTCGGTTTTGTGGCCGGTCCCGGCACCTACGAAACCACGCTGACGCGGCCCGACCTGTTTGCGCGCTACTACCAGCAGCAATTTCATCTGCTGCTGAAAAATCACGGCAAACACCGCCTCAAGCTCGAAGTGGGCACCAGTTCGCAGCCTATCCCCATCCACTTCTCGTTTGCCGAGCACGAGCACCTCGAAGGCAGCCTGACGGCCGAGCGCCGGCTGCTGATGCGCGATGTGTTCGATCTGCCCGATCTGGCGGCCATGGATGACGGCATCGCCAACGGCACCCACGAGCCGCGCGCCGGCGAAGCGCAGCCGCTGTCGCTGTTCACGGCGCCGCGGGTGGATTATTCGCTGCAGCGGCTGCGCCATTACACGGGCACCTCGTGCGAGCATTTCCAGAAGTTTGTGCTGTTCACCAATTACCAGTTCTACATCGACGAATTCGTCAAGCTCGGGCATGAACTGATGGCGTCTCCGCTCAGTGCAGCCAGCGGCAGCGATGACTACATCGCTTTCGTCGAACCGGGCAATCTGGTGACGCGCCGGGTGGGGCAGGCGGTACAGGCGGCCGACGCGCTGGGCGCTGCGCCGCCACGGTTGCCGCAGATGCCGGGCTACCACCTGATACGTGCCGACGGTACCGGCATTTCGATGGTGAATATCGGCGTGGGACCGGCCAATGCCAAGACCATTACCGACCATATTGCCGTGCTGCGCCCGCACGCCTGGCTGATGCTCGGTCATTGCGCCGGCCTGCGCACCACCCAGGAACTGGGCGACTACGTGCTGGCGCACGGCTATGTGCGGGAAGACCATGTGCTGGATGAAGACTTGCCGCTGTGGGTGCCTATCCCGCCGCTGGCCGAAGTGCAGGTGGCGATCGAAGCGGCGGTGGCCGAAGTGACCCAGCTGACCGGCCATGACCTGAAGCGGGTGATGCGCACCGGCACCGTGGCCAGCACCGATAACCGCAACTGGGAGCTGCTGCCGCAGCGTACGCCGGAGCGCCGCTTCAGCCAGAGCCGCGCCATTGCGCTCGATATGGAAAGCGCCACCATCGCCGCCAATGGCTTCCGTTTCCGTGTGCCCTACGGCACGCTGTTGTGTGTGAGCGACAAGCCTATGCATGGCGAGATCAAGTTGCCGGGCATGGCCAACCAGTTCTACCGCGACCGTGTGGACCAGCACCTGCGCATCGGCATGCGCGCGCTCGATCTGCTGCGTGCGCTAGGGGTAGACAAGCTGCATAGCCGCAAACTGCGCAGTTTCACGGAAGTAGCCTTCCAGTAGCCCCGGCAGGGGCCGCTTGCAGCGGCCAGTTCCGGCCTGCCGTGGCCCGTGCCAGCCCGCCTTGTGCGGGCTTTTTTATGCGATGGAGCTCCTGCGTTGATATCTTTTTCGATATCAAAAACCGGAAAAAATTGATTGGTTTGTTTTTTGCTCAACCAATAAGATGAATTCCGAGTTAGCCGCAAATCACTATAAAACAGATAACACAGGAGACGTATGAACGACTTTATCGTCGGGACTTCCATATCCCATAATCAGCACCGCCTTGTCCTGAAAACCGGCGTGGCCGTGTTGGCCGCCGCCGGCCTGCTGAGCAGCGCTTCGGTATGGGCGCAAACGGTCGCCGAAAAAGCTGAGCCGGCTGATGCCCCGTCTGTGCTCGTCACAGGCGTCAAGGCATCGCTGATCAAGAGCCTGGCAATCAAGCGTACCAATGACCAGGTGGTGGAATCTATCGTTGCTGAAGATATCGGCAAGCTGCCCGACAACAATGTCGTCGAAGCGCTGCAGCGCGTGACGGGCATCCAGGTCACCAACCGCGCCGGCGGCGAAGTCGGCGCTCTGTCCATCCGTGGTCTGCCCGATATCCAGACAACGTGGAACGGTCGCACGATATTCACGGCTTCCGGCCAGCAAGTCGCGCTGCAGGATATCCCGTCGACTCTGGTTCGCCAGATTGACGTCTACAAGACACGCGACGCCAGTCAGCTGGAAACCGGCATTGCCGGTCAGGTGGACGTCAAGTCGCTGCGGCCATTCGATTTCAAAGGGCAGAAAATTTCGCTGGCGGCACGCGAAACCTATCTTGATCCCGCCAAAGAAGCCAATCCACAGCTTAGCGCCATGCTCAGCAACCGCTGGGAAACTGGCATCGGCGAGGTCGGTGCTCTGGTCAATCTGTCGGGAGCTAAAACGAAATACCGCAATGAAAGCGTAACGCCGGGTGCGATGGTGCCATTTACCAGCCCGAATGCCGCTGAAGTTCCTGCAGGTTACACGCCTCTGCAGCGCATCTTCGACAACAGCATCTGGACGCCAGGTACCCACACCGGTTTGCCGACGGCAGCGGGATCTACGCTCAACTTCAACGGCAAGGCTTATCCTTACTATCTGGCGCGCGATGCCGTGTTCCAGAGCGACCTTAAAGGCGAACGCGAGCGTCCTGCCGCCAATGTCGCCTTGCAGTGGAAGCCGAACAGCGATGCGGTCTACACCTTCGAGTCGATGTACAACGGTTATCGTGACAAGACGTTCAACCAGCTGCTGTTCAGCTTTGTTGACTGGTGGGGCGATCTCGGCAGCAACCCTGCGAGCTCGATCACGACCTACCCGGGCACGAATATTATCAAGAGCCGTAATGTCAACAACGTGTATGGCTTCAACAGCGGCGATTACACCACGTCGGCAACCGATTCCTACGTGTATGCCCTGAACGGCAAGTGGGATATTAGCGACAGGCTGAAGCTGGAAGGCGATGTGTCCTACCAGACCAGTACTTATCACTCGGAATTCACTGCTACCCGGATCGACCGCGTGGCGCCGTCGATTGCCGTCGATTTTAACAACGGTAGCAACAACACGGCATTCCGTTTCAATAATAATGCCGATCTGACCGACCCTAGCAAATGGAATGTTGCACAATTCTACGATAACGCCAACCGCAACAAGGGCAGCGCAGCGACGGCTAGCCTGGGCGGCGTCTATGATGCCGACTGGGGTGCGCTGAAAACGGTGCACTTCGGCCTGCGTTTCGACGACCGCAAGGCGTCGGAAGCTAACCGGACCCAATCGTCCTTCCTGGGGCGCAATCTGGCCACGCTGGGGGCGGCATATTCCTCCACCAACTCGGGCTTTGGCACGGCCATCTCGGATGTACCACGCTCATGGATCGAGCCCAATGCCTATTACATCCGCGACCATATCGACGACTGGCGCAAGCTGTATAACTCGGTCGACCCGAACTTCCTGACGACCGACAAGTTGAGCTCGCAGAAGACCTTCGATATCGACGAAAAAACCAACAACCTGTTCGTGATGGGGAATACCGAGAACGAACTGTTTGGCCATCGCCTGCGCGGCAATTTCGGCATGCGCTACGTGAAGGTCGATACCGACATGACCTTCTATAAGGTCGATGCGACCAGCAAGGCCGTGACGCCTTCGAGTGCCAGCAAGTCGACCAGCAAGTTCTTGCCTAGCATGACTCTGATTTACGACCCAAGCAAGGATGTCGTGGTGCGCGCCAACTATGGTCAGACGCTGCGCCGCCCTAATTTCGGTGATCTGAATCCTGTCCTGCAACTTGGCGACGACGTGTCGAAAGTGGGTTATGGCTCGGGTTCTGGCGGCAATCCTGACCTGAAACCTACGCGCTCCAGCAACCTCGATCTAACGGGCGAGTGGTATTTCCAGAAAGACAGTGCGGTCTACGGCACGCTGTTCAAGCGCAAGATCGATGGTCTGGTCGTGAGCTTGCGTCACAAGGTACACGTTGATCCCGCAAACGATCCGTTCCGCAACTCGACCTCGGGCGGCAGTCATGCGAATGGCTATGACTATGTGATCAATTCGCCGGTCAACGCTTCCAACGGCAACATCCAGGGCGGCGAACTGGGCTTGATCTACTTCCCTAAAGGCTTGCCTAGCCTGCTCGATGGTCTGGGCTTCCAGGGCAGCTATACCCGACTGACCTCGTCGCAGAACGTGCCCGACGCCAATGATGCTGGTGTGATTGTCTCGCAACTCGAAACGCCGTTCTTCGGCGTGTCGCACAGTTCGTACAACGCCACGCTGGCCTATGAAAAGGGACCGATCAGCGCGCGCCTGTCCTATGTCTGGCGCTCCGGTTTCCTGGCCCAGAACGAGGCGGCTCTGTTTGCCAATCCGATCGGTATCTGGCGTAGTCCGGAGAAGAGTATTGATATGCAAATATCCTACAAAATCAACGACCGGATGTCGGTCGATATCAGTGGCGTGAACCTGACCAATGAAATGCAGCAGCAGTACTACCACTTCGGTACTGCGGGGACCCCGCAGCTGACCAACTTCGGTACGCTCCAGATCGGACGTTCGGTCTCGGCAGCCTTGCGCTGGCAGATGTAAGCCCCGGCGTTCAGGAAGACCCCGCCAGCCAGACAGGGCGTTGCACGGTTGATACCCGCAACGCCCCGTTTGCCTTCTGCGTGGCGGTTGAGCATGCCCGTGCTGTTGTGTTAACGTCTACCCGCGAACGGGAATGACTATCTGGTGGAGTATCTGATGTCGAATCAAAAATTATCGTTGATGGAAAAAATCGCTTTCGGTGCCGGTGATATGGCACTGAATGTCGTCATCTCGTCGATGATGCTGATTATTACCTTCTTCTACACGGACATTTACGGTCTGCATACGCAGGATCTGGCCCTGCTGTTCGTGCTGGTGAAGGTGGCGGGGGCGCTGTCCGATCTGGCGGTGGGCCAGCTGACGGACCGCTATGCCGCCGCCATGGGACGCTACCGGCCATGGCTATTGCTGCTGGCGCTGCCTTACGGGATCAGCGTGTTCTTCGTGTTCACTACGCCGGACTGGGCCTACAGCGCCAAGCTGGTGTGGGCGTACAGCACCTATGTGCTGATGACGCTGATGACTTCCGGCGTGGGCGTCCCCTATATTTCCCTGATTTCCGGCCTGACCAGCGACCCGCAGGAACGCCTGTCGGCCAATGGCTACCGGTTGTTCTTCGCCAAGATAGGCGCTTTCATGGTGACCATCGTGGTGCCCGTGCTGGCCGAATACTGGGGCGAAGGCAAGGCTGCTACCGGCTATCAGGCGGCGATGGGCGTGATGGCGGCTATGGGCGTGCTGCTGTTCCTGTTCTGCGTGTTCGGCACCCGCGAACGGGTAGTGCACAAGGTCGAGCGCACTTCGCTGCTGGCGCAGTTCCGTCTGCTGATGAAAAACGACCAGTGGCTGCTGCTGGCCGGCGCCTGTGTGACGGGTACGGTGGGTTATGTGATCCGCGGTTCGGTGGCACTGTATTACGCCAAGTACTATCTGGGCGGCGATGTGTCGGTGCAATCTACCTTCCTGTCGCTCGGTGTTGTGGCGGCCATTTTGTCGATGGTGGCATCGACCTGGATTACCAAGAGCTACTGCAAGGTCAAGCTGTTCCGCAATACCCAGTTGCTGGTGTTTGTGATCAGCATCGCGATTTTCTATCTGGTCAAGCCGGGCGATATTCTGCTGGCCTATGTGCTGTATTTTGCCCTGTCGTTCGTGGTGGATCTGCATGCGCCCGTGTTCTGGTCGTCGATTGCGGAAACCATCGATTACGGTCAGGTACAGAGCGGCAAGCGGGTGTCGGGGCTGGCCTTTGGCGGGATCTCGGTGTGCCAGAAAGCCGGTATGGCGGTGGCAGGCGGCATGGTCGGCGTGCTGCTCACTTATTTCCAGTATGTGCCTAACCAGCCGCAGTCGCAGCTGGCCATGAGCGGTATCGCGCTGATGCTGACGGTGATACCGGGCTGCTTCCATCTGATGATGGGGCTGCTGATGTTCAAGTACCGCATCAGCGATAGCTACTACGGGCAGGTGAAGGAAGAAATGCGCCAGCTCGGCTATGCCACCCATTGAAACCGTTGTTAATTCTGATTTTATCTAGCAAAGCATGGAAACTGTGAATGTCCTCAAGCCGCTGATCGAACAGCGCGCCGATCCCCATATCTATCGCCATACGGACGGCTATTACTACTTTACCGCTTCGGTGCCGCAATATGACCGCATCGAACTGCGCCGGGCCAGTACGGTGGCCGGGCTGGTGGATGCCGAGAAGGTCGATGTCTGGCATAAGCCGGAAACCGGGCCTTACAGCGAACTGCTGTGGGCGCCCGAGCTGCACTTCAATGATGGCGCGTGGTATGTGTATTTTGCCGCGGCCCCTAGCCGCGAAATCAAGTACCAGCTGTTCCAGCACCGTATGTATGCGATCCGTAATACCAGTGCTAATCCCTTGCAAGGGCAGTGGGAGTTCATGGGGCAGATCGATACGGGCATCGATACTTTCTGCCTCGACGCGACGACCTTTAGCCACAAGGGCCAGCTGTATTATCTCTGGGCGCAGAAGGATGTGGCCATCGAAGGTAATTCCAATCTGTATATCGCGCCCATGAAAACGCCGTGGCAGCTCGGCGGTGCGCCGGTGATGCTGAGCAAGCCCGAGTTTGACTGGGAAATCCGCGGCTTCTGGGTCAACGAGGGGCCGTCCGTGCTCAAGCGCCATGGCAAGATCTTTATCAGCTATTCGGCCAGTGCGACCGATGAGAACTATGCCATGGGCCTGCTGTGGGCGGACGAAAATGCAGATCTGCTCGATCCCGCTGCGTGGACCAAGTCCGCCCAGCCGGTGTTGCAGACCTGCTGCGAGCATGGCGTGTATGGCCCCGGCCACAACAGCTTTACGGTGGGCGAGGATGGCGAGACCGTGCTACTGGTGTACCACGCCCGCACCTACACGGAGATAATCGGCGACCCGCTGTGGAATCCGGATCGCCACACCTATGTGAAGCCGCTCAAGTGGGATGCGCAGGGTATGCCGGTATTCGGCCTGCCTTCGATAGCCTAGCCCCTGGCCTATGCTTGGGTGGCCTAGATAGGTGGGGTAGCGCGCGGCACGCCCAAAACAATCCTGTCTCGTTTCATTGTCTCGTTTGTACTCGTTCTGTCTCGTTTCGCCTCGTTTGAACCTTCGGTTGCGCTGCGAGTCAAACGAGACAGAACGAGACAAAACGAGTAAGAACGAGGCAGGTAAACGAGTATGAATGCGCCAAGAGAGAATGTGCTGCCACCCCACACCTGGCAGCGGCTTTGCGATTTCCTGATTGCCAGTGGCAGTACTTTGTCGGTAGCACAAGCCGCGGACGAGGCCATCAGGGCCTGGATCAGCGAGCAGAGCAAGAGCAAGGAACCGCTGCACGGCTACCAGTGGAAACAGCTATTTCTACCGGAAGGTACGCAGCTACGCATGAAGTATCTGCAGGGCTACCATTTTGCGCAGGTGGAGGGTGACCAGCTGGTGTTCGGGCAGCGTGCCGTCACGCCGCGCGGCATGACGCAAGCAATTTCCGGCGACGGACGCAATGCCTGGCGCGATCTGTGGCTACGCATGCCGGGCGAGCGCCAGTGGATCAATGCCGGCCTGTTGCGCAGCCGCCTGATGGCGCAGCGGAAGCTGGCAGTAAAACCACCGGAAACGGCGGCCGAGGCACTGTCAGCAGCGGCAAAGGCCATGGGCCAGGCCCTGACTGCGGCGGTGACCCTGATCGAACATGTAGACCATCAATCGACGACAGTGCTGGAGCGCCGGCAGCCGAAGAATCGCCGCCAGACCGATTTAATGGAAGACGTGGATTAAGCCAGCCGGCTGGCAACGTCTATCCGACTATACATCTCATCCAGAAAGTACTTTATGCAAGCAAGCATTTCCAGTTCCCCGTTTGGGCCACTGCCCGATGGTCGCGCGGCGACGCTCTATACCCTGCGCAACCGCCACGGCATGCAGGTCAGTATCAGCAACCTCGGTGGTGTCATTACATCTATTCTGGTGCCGGACCGGCAGGGCCAGCTGGGCGATGTGTGTCTGGGCTTCGATGATGCCGCTGCCTACATGGGTGAATCGCATTATTTCGGCGCGCTGATAGGCCGTTACGGCAACCGCATCGCCCAGGGGCAATTCGAACTCGATGGCAAACGCTACCAGCTCGACATCAACAATGGCCGCCATCACCTGCATGGCGGGCGTGACGGCTTCCATCGCAGGCTGTGGCAGGCCGAGCCTTCGGCCAGTGCTGAAACGGCCACGCTGACGCTGCGCTACCGCAGTCCGGACGGCGAGCAGGGCTATCCCGGCAATCTGGATGTAACGGTGCACTATGAACTGGGTAGTGATAACGCTTTGCATATCGCTTTTCATGCCGTGAGCGATCAGGCCACGCCTGTCAACCTGACCAACCATGCGTATTTCAATCTGGCGGGGCAGGGCGATATCCTCGGGCACGAGCTGACCATACCGGCCGACGCCTACACGCCGGTTGATGCGGGCCTGATTCCGACGGGCGAGCTGCGCGCGGTGCAGGGTAGCGCATTCGATTTCCGTACGCCGGCGGCGATAGGCAGCCGTATCAACCACGAGGACCAGCAGCTAGCCTATGGTTCGGGCTATGACCACAATTTTGCCTTGAACCGCCAGCAGCAAGGCACGCTGGAACTGGCCGCGCGGGTGCGCGAACCTGTATCGGGGCGCGTGCTGGAAGTGTGGGGACAGGGGCCGGGCGTGCAGTTCTACAGCGGTAATTTCCTTTCCGAGGCGCTGCAAGGCAAGGGGCGCGTGTACCGCTTCCGTAGCGGATTCTGCCTGGAGCCGCAGCATTTTCCCGATGCGCCCAATCAGCCGCAATTTGCCAGCACCATACTGCGTCCCGGCAGCGAGTACCGCACGCGTATGGCCTACCGTTTCAGCACCGACGCGGCAGCAGGCAGCGCGCCTGCCGCCTGTCCGGTCCAGCAGTCCAGTTGAGATATCGATTTCGGTATCAAAGTCGAATAATAATTTATTGGAAAGATATCTCTGTACAACTTAGTATGACTTATCGATGCAGGGACATGACAAGCACGTCCCTGTACAGGAACATACTTAGGAGATATGCATGTCTGAGAACGACAAAAAGGTGAAGTTACGCTCGGCCGAGTGGTTTGGTACGCAGGACAAGAACGGTTTCATGTACCGCAGCTGGATGAAGAATCAGGGTATCCCTGATCATGAATTTCAGGGCAAACCCATCATCGGCATCTGCAATACCTGGTCCGAGCTGACCCCTTGCAATGCACATTTCCGCAAACTGGCCGAACACGTCAAGCGCGGCATACTGGAAGCGGGCGGTTTCCCCGTCGAATTCCCCGTATTCTCCAACGGCGAATCGAATCTGCGCCCGACCGCCATGCTGACCCGTAACCTCGCCAGCATGGATGTGGAAGAATCGATCCGCGGCAATCCTATGGACGGCGTGGTACTGCTGGTAGGCTGCGACAAGACGACGCCAGCGTTGCTGATGGGTGCAGCCTCGGTCGATATTCCCACCATCGTGGTGAGTGGCGGTCCTATGCTGAACGGTAAGCTGAACGGCAAGAACATCGGCTCCGGCACCGCCGTGTGGCAGTTGCACGAGCAGGTCAAGGCTGGCGAAATCTCCATGCACGAATTCATGTCGGCCGAATCGGGCCACTCGCGCTCGGCCGGTACCTGCAACACCATGGGCACGGCGTCCACCATGGCCTGCATGGCCGAAGCGCTGGGGACTACGCTGCCGCACAATGCTGCCATTCCTGCAGTCGATTCGCGCCGCTACATACTGGCCCATATGTCCGGCATCCGCATCGTCGATATGGTGCGCGAAGACCTCAAACTGTCCAAAATCCTCAAGCGCGAGAACTTCGAAAACGCCATCCGCGTCAACGCTGCCATCGGCGGTTCCACCAATGCCGTGATCCACCTGAAAGCCATTGCCGGCCGTATCGGCGTGGATCTGGAACTGGAAGACTGGACCCGCATCGGCCGTGGCACGCCGACCATCGTTGACCTGCTGCCTTCAGGCCGCTTCCTGATGGAAGAGTTCTATTACGCCGGTGGCCTGCCTGCCGTGATCCGCCGCATGGGCGAGGGCAAGCTGGTGCCGCATCCCGGTGCACTGACGGTGAACGGCAAGACGCTGTGGGAAAACTGTCATGACGCGCCGATTTACGACGATGAAGTGGTGCGTCCGCTGGACAAACCGCTACTCAAGGATGGCGGCATCTGCATCCTGCGCGGCAATCTGGCGCCGCGCGGCGCCGTGCTGAAACCATCGGCCGCTACGCCGGAACTGATGCAGCACCGTGGCCGCGCCGTAGTGTTCGAAGACTTCGAGCACTACAAGGCTGCCATCGTCGATCCTGATCTGGAGGTCGATGCCAGCTCGGTGCTGGTGATGAAGAACTGCGGCCCGAAAGGTTATCCGGGCATGGCCGAAGTGGGCAATATGGGCCTGCCGCCCAAGCTGCTGGCCGCTGGCGTGAAAGATATGGTGCGTATCTCCGATGCGCGCATGAGCGGTACGGCTTACGGCACGGTGGTGCTGCATGTGGCGCCGGAAGCCATGGCGGGCGGTCCGCTGGGTATCGTCAAGGATGGCGACTGGATCACACTCGATTGCGCCGGTGGCGTGCTGAATCTGGAAATCTCCGACGAGGAAATGGCTCAGCGTCAGGCTGCCCGTGTACGCGGCAGTGCGCCGGGACCGAAAACCGGCTACCAGCAGCTGTATATCGAACACGTGCTGCAGGCCGATGAAGGCTGCGACTTCGACTTCCTGGTCGGACATCGCGGCTCGGCCGTACCCCGTCACTCGCACTAGCGCCGCATCGTAGCGGCCCGCTGCCGCGCCCCCGCGCCCCTTTATCGCAACAACAGAATACTCAAATACGGAGAAGCCATGCTGCTCGTGCAATTCAAGAATGTTCAAGGCAGCCGCCAGATCGGCGTGTTGGAACAGAACACCATCCGCGTAATCGAAGGCTATGAAACCACCTACGCGCTGGCGCAGGCGGCAATCCGCCAGAAACAGAGCCTGGCTGCACTGGCCAGTGCAGCGCTGGGCGCGGCCACGCTGGCCTTCGACGCCGTGCTGGCAGAGAACCGCCTGCTGCCGCCTATCGATCATGCCGATCCGGCCCATTGCTACGTTACGGGCACCGGCCTGACCCATCTGGGCAGCGCCGACACGCGCGACGCCATGCACAAGAAAATCGGCGGCGATGTGGAATCGCTCAGCGATTCCATGAAGATGTTCCGCATGGGTGTGGAAGGCGGCAAGCCTGCGCCCGGCGTCGCCGGCGTACAGCCGGAATGGTTCTACAAAGGTGACGGCTCCATCGTGGCCGCCAGCGGTGCCGATCTGGCCATGCCCGATTTTGCCCTTGACGGCGGTGAAGAGCCCGAGGTGGCCGGCCTGTATGTGATCGGCGACGACGGCCAGCCTTATCGCGTCGGCTATGCCATCGGCAACGAGTTCTCCGACCACGTGACCGAACGTCAGAACTATCTGTATCTGGCCCACTCCAAACTGCGCGCTTGCGGCCTCGGCCCGGCCCTGCTGGTGGGCGAGGCACCGGCCCATATCGAAGGCGTTTCGCGCATTTACGATAAAGCGGGCAAGCTGCGCTGGGAAAAAGCCTTCTTCAGCGGCGAGCAGAATATGTCGCACACGCTGGCCAATCTGGAGCACCACCACTTCAAATACCCGCTGTTCAGGCGCGCCGGTGATGTGCATATCCACTTCTTTGGCACGGCCACCCTGAGCGTGGCCGATAACATCGTGGTGCAAGCGGGCGAAACCTTCGAGATCGAGGCGCCCCAGTTCGGCCCTGCGCTGCGCAACAAGCTGTCCGTGTACGCCACCGAAGTGGCCAAGGTGCTGCCGTTATGATGATTACCGGTGATGCACTGATAGGCGGCGTGGCCGTCAAAGGTAGCGGCAGCGCTGTCTACGCCTTCAACCCCGGCCTGCAACAGCAGATGGAACCGGCGTTTCACGCGGTCGATCAGCAGCAGATCGATCAGGCCTGCCGCCTGGCCGATGCCGCGTTCGACCAGTTCCGCGCCCTGAGCGCCGAGCAGCGCGCCGTATTCCTCGAAACCATCGCCGAGCAGATCATGGCGCTGGGCGACACGCTGCTAGAACGCGTCATGGCCGAAAGCGGCCTGCCGCGCCTGCGCGTCGAAGGCGAGCGTGGCCGCACCGTGGGCCAGCTGAAACTGTTTGCCAGCTTGCTACGCGAGGGGAAGTGGCAAGACCTGCGCTTCGATCCGGCACTGCCCGAGCGCACCCCGCCGCGGCCCGATCTGCGCATGCGCATGATCGCCGTCGGCCCCGTGGCCGTTTTCGCTGCCAGTAACTTCCCGCTGGCCTTTTCGGTGGCCGGTGGCGACACGGCATCGGCACTGGCCGCCGGCTGCCCGGTGGTGCTGAAAGCCCACTCGGCCCATCCGGGCACTTCGGAACTGGTAGGCCGTGCCATCGTCGAGGCGGTGCAACTGTGCGGCCTGCCGGCTGGCGTGTTTGCCCTGCTGACGGGTAGTGGCAACGGCATCGGGCAGGAACTGGTGCGCCACCCTGCCATCAAGGCGGTCGGCTTTACCGGCTCGCGCAGCGGCGGCATGGCGCTAATGGCCGTGGCGGCTGCACGTCCCGTGCCCATCCCCGTGTATGCAGAAATGAGTTCGATCAATCCCGTCTTCCTGCTGCCGCAGGCGCTGGCGGCACGCGCTGAAGAGATCGCGCAGGGCTTCGCCGCCTCGCTGGTGCTGGGGGTAGGGCAGATGTGTACCAATCCCGGTCTGGTGATCGGCATCGACGGGCCGGATCTGAAACGCTTTACCAGCACGGCCGCGCAGGCGCTGGCTGGCGGTGCTGCCTGTGCCATGCTGTCGTCCGGTATCGCCGGCAGCTATCAGCGCGGCATACAGCAGCTGGCGCAGCATGAAGCAGTCGCCACGCTGGCGCTGGCGCCGCAGGAGCAGGGCAAGGGCGCGCCGGCGCTATTCCGCACCACGGCCGCTGCCTTCCTGGCGCAGCATGCGCTGGCGGAAGAAGTATTCGGCCCAGCCTCGCTGGTGGTGGCCTGCCGCGATCTGGCCGAGCTGCATCAGGTGGCGGAAAGCCTGGAAGGCCAGCTGACCGCAACGCTGCAGATGGATACGGCCGATCTCGACGCGGCACAGGCCCTGCTGCCGCTGCTGGAACGCAAAGCGGGCCGGATACTGGCCAATGGCTATCCGACTGGCGTGGAAGTCTGCAGCGCCATGGTGCACGGCGGCCCGTTCCCGTCCACCTCCGATGGCCGCAGCACGTCGGTGGGCACGGCGGCGATCAACCGCTTCCTGCGTCCCGTGTGCTACCAGAATCTGGCACAGGCGCTGCTGCCTGCCGTGCTGCGCGACAGCAGTGCCGCTATCAACTAAAAAAAAGATCAATATATCCGGAGACTGTATGACCCAACTGGCCAGATTTGCCAGCCTGCGCGGCAAGCGCGTATTCATTACCGGCGGTGGTAGCGGCATAGGCGAAGCGATGGTGATTTCGTTCGCCGAGCAGGGCGCGCAGGTGGCGTTCGTCGATATCGCGCGCGATGCCAGTCTGGCGCTGACGCGCCGCGTCAAGGATGCCGGTTATCCCGAGCCGCTGTTCCGCCAGTGCGACATCACCGATATCGCCGCCCTGCAGGCCACCATGGCTGAAATGTCCGCTGCCGTGGGCGACTTCGACATACTGGTGAATAACGCCGCCAATGACCAGCGCCATGAAACCAGCGCAGTCACGCTGGAATACTGGAACGAGCGCATCGCCATCAACCAGCGGCCCATGTTTTTCACCTGCCAGGCTGTACTGGAAGGCATGAAGAAAAAGGGCGCCGGCTCCATCATCAACGTCGGTTCCATTTCGTGGCATGTGAAGAACGCGGGCTATCCCGTCTACGCCACCTCGAAAGCAGCAGTGCATGGCCTGACACGGGGCCTTGCCCGTGAATTCGGCGCCCACGGCATCCGCGTCAACACGGTCACGCCGGGCTGGGTGATGACGCAGCGCCAGATCGACCTGTGGCTGGACGACGCGGGCGAGGCGGAGATCAAGCGTAATCAGTGCATCCCGACCAAGCTGATGCCACAGCATATCGCTTCGATGGTGCTGTTTCTTGCTGCCGACGATGGTGCCATGTGTACGGCGCAGGAATTCATCGTCGATGCAGGCTGGGTCTAGGCCTGCTCAGCGTATTTTGCCGTCGCACTGGCCAGCCTCGAATCCGGGCCGGTGAGCGGCAGCCGCAAGACTTACATTCTGGGTAAAAACATGGTGAAGACAGGATACTCCGTGCTGATGCTGGCCGCCTGTACCTTAGGCCAGGCGGCAGCAAAAGATCGCGCCTCTGCCGACCTGACGGTGCTGCGCAGCCCCGACCGGCATATCAGCGTGGCACTGCAGGCGGGGCCGGGCGGCACGCTGCATTACACGGTGACGCGCGATGGTCAGCCAGTGCTGCTGCCATCGCGGCTGGGCCTGCAGTTGCAGGGCGCCGACCTGTCGCAGCAGCTGAGCGTTACCCGTATCAGCTCTGTGCAGGCGGTCCATCAGCAGTACGACATGGCGGTCGGAAAACGGCGCAAGATCAGCTATCACGCGCTGGAGCAGACTGCCACAGTGCGCAATGCGGGCGGGCAGAGCATGGAGATCAGCCTGCGCGTCTCCAATGATGGCCTGGCCTTCCGCTACCGCGTGCAGGAAGCCACGCTGGCGCGCAAACAGCTGATCGCCGAACAGACTACATTCGCGCTGCCATCGGGCGCGCGCGCATGGCTGCAGCCCATGTCGGTAGCACAGACAGGCTGGAAGGGTACCAATCCTTCCTACGAAGAGCACTACCAGATGGATATACCGGCTGGCAGCGCCGCTCCCACGCCGGCGGGCTGGGTATTTCCCGCGCTGTTCAAGGCGGGCGCGAACTGGCTGGCGGTTTCCGAGGCTGGCATGGACGGCAGCTATCAGGCCTCGCGGCTGGCACAGCACTCTGAGGGCGGCGTCTACAGCCTGGGCCAGCCCATGGCCGCCGAAGTCTATACCGGTGGCGGCCTGCTGGCCGACGTCGCAGGCACGCTGACCACGCCGTGGCGCGTGCTGGCACTGGGCACGCTGAAAACCGTCACTGACTCGACACTGGGCACGGATCTGGCAGCGCCGGCGATTGCTTTCCCGCCTGCGCTGGTGCAGCCCGGCCACGCTTCGTGGAGCTGGGCGCTGCTCAAGGATGACGCCACGGTGTACGAAGTGCAGAAGAAGTTTATCGACTATGCCGCCGATATGCACTGGGATTACACCCTGATCGATGCCGACTGGGACCGCAAGATAGGCTATGACAAGGTGCGCGAACTGGTGCAATACGCGGCAGCGAAAAAGGTCGGCGTCCTGCTCTGGTATAACTCGTCCGGCGCGTGGAACACCACCGAATATACTCCCAAGAGCCAGCTGCTGACCCACGCGCAGCGTATGGCCGAATTCCGCCGTCTGCGCGCAATGGGCGTGAAAGGCGTGAAGATCGATTTCTTCGGCGGCGACGGCCAGTCCATGATGGCCTACTACGTCGGCATCCTGCGCGATGCCGCCGACGCCGGACTGCTGGTCAACTTCCACGGCGCCACGCTGCCGCGCGGCTGGAGCCGCACCTACCCGAATCTGATGACCATGGAAGCCGTGCGCGGGATGGAATTCACCACCTTCGAGCAGGTGGACGAGGACAGCATGCCTGGCCACGCAGCCATGCTGCCATTCACCCGCAACCTGTTTGACCCGATGGACTTCACGCCCATGGTGTTTGGCGATATACCGAACATCCGCCGCAGTGCCAGCAATGGCTTCGAACTGGCTACCGCCGTGCTGTACCTGTCCGGCATCCAGCACTTTGCCGAAACGCCGGAAGGCATGGCTGCTGTGCCGCCGTACGTCAAACAGCTGCTGCAGGAACTGCCGCGCAGCTGGGACGACAGCCACCTGCTGGATGGCTATCCGGGTCAGTACGTGGTCATGGCGCGACGCGCAGGGCAGCACTGGTATATCGCCGGCATCAACGCTGGCGACAGTGCCCGCAGCGTGACGCTGGACCTGTCTTTCGCGCAGCACAGACAGGGCAGCCTGATCAGCGATGGTGCGGCCGAGCGCAGCTTCGTTCAGCTGCCTATCGCAGCCGGCAAGCAGGTCGAGCTCACCATCAAGCCGCATGGCGGCTTCCTGATCCGGCTCTAGGCCAGTGCCTGTGCACGAATACAGCTTTTAAAACAGATAGACAAAATAAACCAGGAGATCAGCATGAATTATTTAAAGCGTAGCGTGTTAGCCTTGTCGCTGCTGGCGGCAGGATCGGTGTTTGCAGCCGAACCGGTCGGCGTCAGCATCGACACCAGCAAGCCCGGACCGGTGATCAACAAGGACATCTACGGCCAGTTTGCCGAGCACCTCGGCAGCGGCATCTACGGTGGCCTGTGGGTGGGCCCGAATTCAAAAATCCCCAACACCAAAGGCTGGCGCAACGACGTGGTGGGTGCGCTCAAAGCCATGCACGTACCGCTGGTGCGCTGGCCCGGCGGCTGCTTCGCCGACGAATATCACTGGAAGGATGGCATCGGTGCACGCGACAAACGTCCCGTCAAGGTCAACACCAACTGGGGCGGCGTGGAGGAGTCGAACGCCGTCGGCACGCATGAATTCTTCGATCTGGTGGAAATGCTGGGCGCCGATGCCTACGTCAACGGCAATCTGGGCACCGGCAGCGTACAGGAGATGTCGGAGTGGATCGAGTACCTGACCTCGGACAGCAAATCCACGCTGGCCAATCTGCGCCGCAAAAATGGCCGCGACAAACCGTTCAAGGTGGCGTATTTCGCCATCGGTAACGAGGCCTGGGGCTGCGGCGGCAATATGACACCGGAACACTACGCCAGCCTGTATCGCAATGTCGAGACCTTCCTGCGTGCGCCGGCGCCATACCGCCCCAGGATGATCGCCAGCGGCGGCAATGACAACGACACCAGCTGGTCCGATGTACTGAGCAAACAGCTCAAGCGCCAGACCGATGGCATCAGCTTCCACTACTACACCATCCCTACCGGCAAATGGGAAGTGAAGGGCGCGGCCACCGGCTTCGCCGAGCAGGAATGGATCTCCACGCTGGCCAATACCCTGCGCATGGACGAGCACATGAAGCGCAATTCCGCCGCCATGGACCAGCATGATCCGGAGAAGAAACTGGGCCTGTTCGTCGACGAATGGGGCACCTGGTATGACGTGGAAAAGGGCACCAATGCCGGCTTCCTGTTTCAGCAGAACACCCTGCGCGATGCGCTTGTTGCAGCGCTTAACTTCAACATCTTCCATGCCCATGCTGATCGCGTGCGCATGACCAATATCGCCCAGATGGTCAACGTGCTGCAGGCCATGATCATCACCGATAAGGACAAGATGCTGCTGACGCCAACCTATCATGCATTTGAAATGTATGTGCCGTTCCAGAACGCCACCTTCCTGCCGCTGACACTGAGCAATAACCGCCAGTACGCGCTCGATGGCGCCAGCATACCGGAGATTAGCGCTACGGCAGCCCGGGCCAGCGACGGTAAAGTCTATCTGGCGCTGGTCAACACCAATCCGCGGCAGGCAGCCGACGTAGCCATTACCGTGCCGGGGCAGACGGTAAAAGCCGTGCGTGGCCGCGTGCTGACTGCCGCTGCCATGGATGCGCACAACACCTTTGCAGCACCGCAGGCAGTCAAACCTGCGCCGTTCAGCGCAACTGCCGTTGACGGTAAAGTTAGCGTGCAGATTCCGGCCAAGGCCGTGGTCGTGGTAGCGGTGGAGTAAACCATGAATAAGAACGAGATCATCAACATCAAGCTGGACGAGATCAGCATTTCGCGCCGCAAGGCGATGGCTGGCGGGGTGGCGCTGCTGCTGGCCGGTTGCGGCGGCGGCGGTGGCAGCACGGTGGCGGTAACGCCCACGCCCGCGCCAACGCCCACGCCAACGCCCACGCCTACGCCGACACCGACACCGACACCGACACCGACGCCCGCGCCCACGCCTACGCCCACCAGCATCAGCTTCGCCGACGCCTCGGTGCACGACCCTGCCGTGATCCGCGTCGATGGCAGCTACTATGTGTTCGGCTCCCATCTGGCCGCAGCCAAGTCCACCGACCTGATGAACTGGACCAAGCTGGCTGATGGCGTCAACAACAGTAATCCGCTGTTCACCAATGTGACGACGGCGCTGGCCGACACCTTCGCATGGGCGCAGGTAACCGACCTGTGGGCGCCAGACGTGATCCGGCTTGCCGACGGCAAGTACTACTTCTACTACGACGCCTGCAAAGGCGATTCGCCCCGTTCGGCGCTCGGGGTAGCGGTAGCGGACAAGATCGAAGGACCCTACGTCAACAAGCAGATCATGCTGAAATCCGGCATGTGGGGCCAGATCAGCGAAGATGGCGTCAAGGTCTACGATGCACTGACCATGCCCAATACGGTTGATCCAGCCACCTTCTTCGACAAGGACGGCAAGCTATGGATGGCCTACGGCTCCTATTCGGGCGGTATCTTCATCCTCGCTCTCGATCCGGCGACCGGCCTGCAGAAACCGGGGCAGGGCTACGGCAAGCATCTGATGGGCGGCAACCATAGCCGCATCGAAGGCGCCTACGTTCTCTACAGCCCGCAGAGCAAGTACTACTATCTGTTCACGTCTTTCGGCGGGCTCGATGCCAGCGGCGCCTACAATATGCGGGTGGCGCGTTCGCTTAATCCGGACGGCCCGTACCTGGATGCTAAAGGCAACGACATGGCAAACGTGAAGTCGAATCCGGCCCTGCCGCTATTCGACGACGCCAGCATCGCACCATATGGCCAGAAAATCATGGGCAACCACCAGTTCGCGCTGGCGGATGGCGAAACGGGTACGCCGCTGGGCTATGTCTCGCCCGGCCACAACTCGGCCTATTACGACAGTGCGACAGGCCAGTACTTCCTGATCTTCCATACCCGCTTCCCCGGCACGGGCGAACTGCACCAGATCCGTGTGCACGAAATGTTCCTCAACGAGGATGGCTGGTTTGTGGTGGCGCCGTTCCGCTATGCCCCATTGAGCAAGAACACCACGCCGCTCGCTGCGGAAGTGACGGCCGCCGATGCCGCTGGCGCCTACAAGATGATCAACCACGGCAAGGACATCTCTGCCACTATCAAGGCCTCGCAAAATATCCGGCTGGCGGCCGATGGCACGGTTTCCGGCTCTGCCAGCGGTACATGGAAGCATAATGGCGGAAATAAGATTACCATCGCGCTGGGCAGCGCCGGAACTTTCAATGGCGTGCTATCGCGCCAGTGGAACAGCAATGCCGGTGCCTTTGTCGTCACATGGACGGCGCAATCGGTAGAGGGCGTGTCCATCTGGGGCGCGCGGACGGGGAACTGAGATGCCATCGAAAATCGGAAAAATACACCAGGCGGCAAAGTCGTCGCTGGCCCTGCTGTTTAGTCTGGGGGTAGTGCTGGGCATAGGCGCTGCCAGCACCATGCTGGCCACCGCAGCGACGCAGCCTAACGCCGTGGGCCAGCAGGTCAGCGTGCACGATCCTGTGATGACCAAGGAAGGCGATACCTGGTATCTGTTCAGCACCGGTCCCGGCATTCCGTTCTACAGCTCTAAGAATATGCGCGACTGGCAGCCGGAAGGGCAGGTGTTTGCCCAGCCACCGGCGTGGGTGCGCAAGGTGGCGCCTACCTTCGACGGCCATATCTGGGCGCCGGATGTGCACTACCATAACGGCCGCTACTATCTGTACTACTCGGTGTCGGGCTTCGGCAAGAACACTTCGGGCATAGGCGTTACCGTCAACAAGACGCTTGATCCCCGTTCGCCCGACTATCGCTGGGACGATCAGGGATTGGTGCTGCAATCGGTGCCGATACGCGATAACTGGAATGCCATCGACCCCAACGTCATCGAAGATGGAAAGGGCGGCGCATGGCTGGCTTTCGGATCGTTCTGGAGCGGCATCAAGCTGGTGAAACTTAACCAACAGCGCACGGGACTGGCCGAACCACAGGAATGGCACGCCATTGCCAGCCGTAGCACGGTGCCGGCACCGGCAGGTGCCACGGCGGGCAAGGATGATATCGAAGCCCCCTTCATTTTCCGCAAGGGCGATTACTACTACCAGTTTGCCTCGTTCGGCTACTGCTGCCGCAAGGGAGATAGCACCTATTACGTGGTGGTGGGACGTTCGAAAAGCGTCGCCGGCCCGTATCTGGACAAGAGCGGCGTAGACATGATGAAGGGTGGCGGCACCACCGTCATCGCCGGTAACCAGGCCTGGCGCGGGCTGGGTCACAACGGTACTTACACCTTCGACGGCAAGGATTATCTGGTCCTGCACGCCTATGAAACCGCTGATGACTTCCTGCAGAAGCTGAAGGTTCTGGAAATCCGCTGGGATAGCGCAGGCTGGCCTGCGGTAGATCCGGCGGATCTGGAGCGCTACCGCAGCCGCATCATCGCTCCTCATTAAGCCCTTGGCAGCTGGCCAGCACAGGCTGGCCAGCGCCTGAAGATCAGTCCCCGTGAGATCGCAAATGAAACAGTGCCTGCGCCGCCTGGCGTTGCTGGCGGCGTGGCCCCTAGTTGTGCTGCTGCCTGCGGACAGCAGCGCCGCCGCACCGTCAGCCCCTATCGAGTTATTCCCGCTGGCCGATGTCCGGCTCGGTGCCAGTCCGTTTCTGGATGCCCAGCGTACCGACCTGCACTACATACTGGAAATGGAGCCGGACCGCCTGCTGGCGCCGTTCCTGCGCGAAGCCGGGCTGCCGATCCGTCAGCCTAGCTACGGCAACTGGGAATCGAGCGGTCTCGATGGCCACCTCGGCGGCCACTATTTATCCGCACTGGCGCTAATGTATGCGTCAACGGGCGACGCCGAAGTGCTGCGCCGCCTGAACTACTTCGTCGCAGAACTGAAACGCTGCCAGCAGCAGAACGGTAACGGCTATATCGGCGGTATTCCCGAAGGCAGCGCCGCATGGCAGGCCATCGCGCGGGGCGAACTCCATGCTGATAATTTTTCTGTCAATGGCAAATGGGTGCCGTGGTACAACCTGCACAAGCTGTACGCCGGTTTGCGCGATGCCTACCAGTATGGCGGCAATGCCGATGCGCGGGACATGCTGGTCGCCATGGCCGACTGGGCACTGAATCTGACCAGCCATCTAAGTGAAGAGCAGATGCAGGCCATGCTGCGCAGCGAACATGGCGGCATGAACGAAGTGCTGGCCGATGTCGCGCAGCTGACGGGGCAGCGCAAATATCTGGATCTCGCCATCCGTTTTTCGCAGCCATCGCTGATGCAGCCGCTGGCGCAGGGGCGCGACCAGCTGACGGGCATGCACGCCAATACCCAGATCCCCAAGGTGATAGGCTATCAGCGCATAGGCACGATGACCGGCCGTGCAGACTGGCAGCAGGCCGCGCAATTCTTCTGGCAGACCGTGCACGACCACCGCACGGTGGCGATAGGCGGCAACAGCGTCAAGGAGCATTTCCATGATGCGCAGGACTTCTCGCCCATGATGAGCGAGGTGGAGGGGCCGGAGACCTGCAACACCTACAATATGCTCAAGCTGACCGGTTTGCTGTTCCAGCGTGATGGCCGCGCCAGCTATGGCGATTACTACGAGCGGGCCCTGTACAACCACATTCTGTCATCGCAGCGGCCGGAAACGGGTGGTTTTGTGTATTTCACGCCCATGCGGCCCAACCACTACCGCGTGTATTCGCAGGTGGATAAGGGCATGTGGTGCTGTGTGGGTTCCGGCATCGAGAGCCATGCCAAGTACGGCGAGTTTATCTACGCCCACCGGGGCGAGGAGTTGTACGTCAATCTGTTCATTCCATCCACCCTGAACTGGCGCCAGCGCGGCATCCGCGTCACCCAGTATGGCAGCTTCCCCGACGAAGAGCGCAGCCTGTTGCGTATCGATGGTAGCGCCAGCTTCACGCTGAAGATACGCTATCCGGAATGGGTGGCCGCAGGCGCGCTGCGCCTCAGCGTCAATGGCCGGCCGGTGAAAGTACAGCTGGGCAGCGATCATTTTGTCCGCCTGCGGCGCCAGTGGAAGGACGGCGATCAGGTGGAAGTGCAGCTGCCCATGACAACCCGGCTGGAGCAGATGCCGGATAAATCCAACTACTATGCGCTGCTGCACGGGCCAGTTGTACTGGCTGCGAAGACGCAGCCTTACGCTAACGAGAAGCTCAACTTCCTGGCCGATGAATCGCGTATGGGCCATGTGGCACAGGGGCCGGTTTGTTCGCTGGAAGCCAGCCCCATGCTGGTCAGCGATAGCAAAGACTTCATGCAGCGCCTGCGTCCTGTACCGGGCCAGCCACTGACCTTTACCGCCACGGGGCTAGTGCAGCAGCAGGGGCAGGGCGCCACGACCATCACCCTGATCCCCTTCTATCGTCTGCACGACTCGCGCTACGTGATCTACTGGCCGTATTCCACGCCTGCCAATCTGGCAGAGCTGAGGAAAAAGACAGCGCAAAATGAAGCCGAGCGGCTGGCGCTCGATGCCCGCACCATCGATCAGGTGGCGCCGGGCGAGCAGCAGCCGGAGTCCGATCATTTCTTCCGCGGCGACGGTGCCGACGCCGGGCTGAATCAGGGCCGCCACTGGCGCCATGCGAGCGGATGGTTCAGCTATCAGCTCAATGACGCGAGGCACGAAGCGCGCGTACTGCGGCTGACTTACGCCCGTGGTGACGCAGGGCGGCGTTTCGATATCCGCGTCAATGGCTATCTGCTGGCCGAAGTGAGGCTGCAGGGCGATGCCAGTGAGGAGTTCTACACAGTGGACTATGCGCTGCCCGAGGACCTGCCCAGGGCGGAAAAATGGGAGCTGCGTTTCGAAGCACGCGAGGGTTCCATGGCTGGCGGCCTGTATGGTTTGCGCCTACTGCGCTGATATCAAAATTGTTATCGAAGTTGGTGAAAATGTGATTGGATAGATATTTGAGATTCTCATAGTATGGATGGCAGAAGATACATAAAAATCCATCTGGAGACTTTGCTATGCAATCCAAACGCAGAACCCTGCTGGCTGGCGGCTGCTTCGCTGTCTGCCTCGCCGCCTGTTTCGCCACTCCCGCCGCATACGCCGCCAAACCGCTGGTCATCGGTTTCTCGCAAGTGGGCGCCGAAAGCGAATGGCGCACTGCCAATACCGTGTCCATCAAGGACGCCGCCAGGAAAGACGGCATTACGCTGAAATTCGCCGACGCCCAGCAGAAGCAGGAAAATCAGGTCAAAGCCATCCGTTCCTTCATCGCCCAGCGGGTCGATCTGATCGCCTTCTCGCCGGTGGTGGAATCGGGTTGGGACACGGTGCTGCGCGAAGCCAAAGCCGCCAAAATTCCCGTGGTGCTGACTGACCGCGCGGTCAATGTCAGCGATCCTTCGCTGTACGTCACCTTCATCGGCTCCGACTTCGTGGAAGAAGGCCGCCGCGCTGGCCGCTGGCTGCTGGAACGCTCGGCCAAGCTGCCTAATCCTGTCATCAATATTGTCGAGCTACAGGGCACGGTCGGTTCGGCGCCTGCACTGGATCGTAAAAAAGGCTTTGAGGAAGTCATCGGCGGGAATGCCAAATTCAAGGTAATCCGCTCGCAGACGGGCGACTTCACCCGTGCCAAAGGCAAGGAAGTGATGGAAGCCTTCCTCAAGGCGGAAGGCAAGAAGATCAACGTGCTGTACGCGCATAACGACGACATGGCCATCGGTGCGATACAGGCCATCGAAGAAGCTGGACTGAAACCGGGCAAGGACATCCTCGTCATTTCCATCGACGGCGTGAAGGGGGCTTTCGAAGCTATGCTGGCCGGTAAGCTCAATGTCACGGTGGAATGCAGCCCGCTACTGGGGCCGCAGCTGATGCAGCTGGCGCGCGATATCGTCGCCGGCAAGCCGGTGCCGCGCCGTATCACTACGGTGGAGGGCGTATTCCCTGCCGAAGTGGCGGCCAAAGAATTCCCCAACCGTAAATACTAAGTCCATGACCAGCTCATCGACAGTGTTATCGTCAGTGGCACCGGTGCTGCAGCTACGCGGCATCAGCAAGGCTTTTACCGGTGTGCAGGCGCTCAACGGCGTTTCGCTCAGTCTGTATCCCGGAGAAGTGCATACGCTGATGGGGCAGAATGGCGCCGGCAAATCCACCCTGATCAAAGTGCTCACTGGCGTGCATGTGCCCGACCAGGGCCAGATTCTGCTGGAAGGCCGGGCAATCCGTCCTGCTTCCACGCTCGACGCGCAGAATCTGGGTATCAGCACCGTGTATCAGGAAGTTAATCTGTGCCCGAATCTGTCCGTAGCCGAGAATATCTTCATAGGCCGCTATCCGCACAAGGGTGGCCGTATCGACTGGCGCGGCATGAGCGAGCAGGCTGGCGCGCTGCTGGCCCGCCTGCAAGTGAATATCGACGTGGACCGCCCGCTGGCCAGCTACCCGCTGGCGGTGCAGCAGATGGTGGCCATCTCGCGCGCCCTGCTGGGATCGGCCAAAGTGCTGATCCTCGACGAGCCTACCTCCAGCCTCGATGAAAAGGAAGTGGAACTGCTGTTCTCCGTGCTGCGCGATCTGCGCCAGCAGGGTATGGCAATTCTGTTCGTTACCCACTTCCTCGACCAGACCTATGCCATTTCCGACCGCATCACGGTGATGCGCAATGGCGAACGGGAAGGCGAGTATGCCTGCAGCGAACTGTCGCGCGTCGATCTGGTGAACAAGATGGTAGGTGCGCCAGCCGCAGTTGTGCGGCCTGCGGCAGCGGCGGCGCAGCCGGCTGTCGCCGCCGGGAGCGAGCCGGCCCCGGGCCGCCTGCCGGCTTTCCTGCGTACGCTGGGGCTGGGCCGGCGCGGTTCGCTGGCGCCGGTGGATCTGGAGGTGCGCAAGGGCGAGCTGCTAGGTCTGGCCGGTCTGCTGGGTTCTGGCCGTACCGAACTGGCGCGGCTGCTGTTCGGTGCCGACAGGGCCGATAGCGGCAAGGTGGCCATCCACGGGCAGCAGCGCCAGTTCGCCAGTCCGCGCGACGCAATTGCCGCTGGCATAGGCTACTGCTCGGAAGACCGCAAGCATGAAGGCGCCGTGCTGGACCTGTCAGTGCGCGAGAACATGATGCTGGCCTTGCAGGCACGCATGGGCATCCTGCGCGCCATACCGCTGAAACGCCAGCAGCAACTGGCGCAGCATTACGTGCAGGCGCTGGGCATCAAGACCGCCAGTATCGAAACACCCATCGCTGCGCTTTCCGGCGGCAATCAGCAAAAAGTGCTGCTGGCGCGCTGGCTGGTGACCGAGCCTGAAATGCTGATCCTCGACGAACCTACCCGCGGCATCGACGTACGTGCCAAGCAGGAGATCATGGATTATGTGGCTAATCTCTGCCGCAAAGGCATGTCCATCCTGTTCATCTCCTCGGAACTGGCGGAAGTGCTGCGCGTGAGCGACCGCATTGTGGTGATGCGCGACCGCAAAACGGCCGGTGAATATGCCCGCGACGAGCTCGATGAAAGCTCGGTACTGCAGGTGATCGCCGCGGGAGCGAGCCATGCCTAGTCTGACTTTGCAGCGGACCGCCGCTGCAGCGAAAACCGGAACCTCTACTATGTTTGTGCACCACCCTCTGTTCCGTCCCGTGGCGGCGCTGGTCCTGCTGCTGATGCTGGACCTGTTGCTGGTTCCCGGCTTCTTTCACCTCGAAATCAAGGATGGCCATCTTTACGGTAGTCTGATCGACATTCTTAACCGCGCCGCCCCGCTGATACTGGCGGCGCTGGGCATGACGCTGGTGATCGCCACGCGCGGCATCGATATTTCGGTGGGTGCAGTGGTGGCCATCAGCGCTACCGTAGCCTCGATGCTGATCGGCGGCACCATGGTGCTGCAGGACGGGGTGCCGACCTATGTGGCGAATACGCCTATGGTGTGGGCGCTGTGTGCGGCCATGGGCGCGGCGCTGCTGTGCGGCGGATGGAACGGCGTGCTGGTGGCCGGTCTGGGCCTGCAACCCATCGTCGCCACGCTGATCCTGATGGTGGCCGGACGGGGCCTGGCCCAGCTGTTCACCGATGGCCAGATCATCACCGTGTACTACCAGCCTTACTTCTTCCTCGGCAGCGGCTATCTGTTCGGGCTGCCGTTCTCGCTGTATCTGGTGGGCGGCGTGTTTGCCCTGACGGCGCTGCTGATGCGTAAGACGGCGCTGGGCCTGTTCATCCAGACGGTGGGCGTCAATCCCGTCGCGGCCCGGCTGGCCGGCCTGCGCACGGCGGTGCTGATCTTCTTCGTGTATGTGTTCTGCAGCGCCTGCGCCGGCCTGTCCGGCCTGATCATCAGCGCCAATATCAAGAGCGCCGACGCCAATAATGCAGGCCTGCTGCTGGAACTCGATGCGATTCTGGCCGTCACGCTGGGCGGCACCTCGCTCGCCGGCGGCAAATTCAGTCTGGTCGGCAGTGTGGTAGGAGCGCTTATCATCCAGACGCTGACCTACACCATTTATTCGCTGGGCCTGCCGCCGGAAATCAATATGGTGGTCAAGTCGGTGGTGGTGTTCCTGGTCTGTTTGTCGCAATCGGCCGAGTTCAAGAATATGTGGCGTGCTTTCCGCACGCGCGCCAAGGCAAATAAAGGTGAAGCAGCATGAGTAGTCTGGCATTGCGCGCACGCGCCTCGATGGCGTCGCCATATTTCACTTCGCTGGCCACGGTAGCGCTATTGGCGCTGCTGCTGGGTGCGGGCGGCGCCGCCTATCCCGGTTTTCTGTCTTTGCAGGTGCTACTGAATCTGCTGATCGATAATGCCTTCCTGCTGGTGATTGCGGTAGGCATGAGCTTTGTCATCATCTCGGGCGGCATTGACCTGTCGGTGGGTTCGGTACTGGCGCTGACCACGATGATGGCGGCATGGATGGTGCAGGTGTGGCACTGGCCGCCATTGCTGGCGATTGTCATTGTGCTGCTAGTCGGCACCGGCTTCGGCGCATTGATGGGTGCCATGATCCACTTTTTCAAGCTGCAGCCCTTCATCGTCACGCTGGCCGGCATGTTTCTGGCGCGCGGCCTGTGCTACCTGATCAGCATTAATTCGATTACCATCGACCAGCCGCTGTTCGTCAGCATGTCGCAGACCCAGTTGCCGGTGCTGGACGGCTATCTGTCGCCGTCGGCCCTGATTGCCTTGCTGACGCTGGCCGCTGCCATTTACGTGGCCCATTGCACGCCTTTCGGTCGCGCCATCTACGCGGTGGGCGGCAACGAGCAGTCGGCCCAGATGATGGGGCTGCGCGTGGCCCGCACCAAAGTGCTGATCTATGCCTTCAGCGGATTCTGCGCCGCGCTCTCCGGCGTACTGTTCTCGTTCTATATGCTGTCCGGCTATGGTTTGCACGCACAGGGCACGGAGCTCGACGCCATCGCGGCTGTGGTGATAGGCGGTACGCTACTCAGTGGCGGCTATGGCTATGTGGCTGGCGCGCTGTCCGGCGTGCTGGTACTGGGCACCATCCAGACGCTGATCGCGTTCGACGGTACCCTTAGCTCGTGGTGGACCAAGATCGTGATCGGGGTGCTGCTGTTCGTATTCTGTGTGGTTCAGCGCGCGCTGGCGCTGGGTGCACGCCGTTAGGATTTACAAGGAGACTGTTTTGAAAAAATATCTGCAACCTCTGACGTTCGCGGCTTTGACCGTGGCCAGTCTGGCCGCGCCGCTGGCGCAGGCAGCCAATCCGCTGTTCCCCAAACTGTACACGGCCGACCCGTCGGCCTACGTGGAAAATGGTACCGTGTATCTGTACGTGGGCCACGACGAAGCCACGTCCAAGAGCCCCGATTATGTGATGAATGAATGGCGGCTTTACACCAGTTGCGACATGAAGAACTGGACCGACCGTGGCTCGCCCGTGCAGGCAGCCACCTTCAAATGGGCCAAGGGCCACGCGTGGGCCGCCGACATCACCAAGCGCGATGGCAAATACTACTTCTATTCCACGGTCGATCATGCCACCATCCCCGGCCATGCCATCGGCGTGGCCGTGGCCGACCGTCCGGAAGGCCCGTTTGTGGACGCGCGCGGCACTGCGCTGGTCACCAATGATATGACGCTGCAATCGCCGATTGCATGGGACGATATCGATCCGGCGATTTTTCAGGATGACGACGGTCAGGCCTACCTGTACTGGGGCAATACGGTGCTCAAGTACGCCAAGCTGAAACCGAACATGATCGAATTCGATGGCCCTATCCAGACGGTGGGCATGGATATGTTCACCGAGGCGTCCTATCTGCACAAGCATAACGGCACCTACTACCTGTCCTACTCGCGCAACTTCCCCGAGGAGACGGCCTACATGACGGGGCCGACGGCAACGGGGCCATGGCAGTATCGCGGCGTGATCATGTCGAAGAACGCCAGGGTAAAGACCATCCATCAGGCGATTATCGACTTTAACGGCAAGTCCTACATCTTCTACCACAACGCCAAGCTGCCCGGTGGCGGCGAATATCGCCGTTCCGTCGCCGTGGAAGAATTCAAGTACAACGCCGACGGCACCATCCCGTTTATTCCGCAGACCAGGGAAGGTCCGGCCGGGAATCCTTCCGCAGCCTGCAAGTGATACCCAATCAATCTGGATGGAGCATGTTGCAATACTGATTGTGATATCATTTTTCGATGGATACTAACCCCAACTGGTTCCTGCGCGCGCGCCTGAAAACGCGCCAGCTGTTGCTGCTGATCGCGCTGGACGAACAACGCAATATACACCGTGCCTCGGAAGAGCTGCACATGACACAACCGGCCGCCTCCAAGCAGCTCAAGGATCTGGAGGAAATGCTGGGCGTGCAGTTGTTCGAACGTCTGCCGCGCGGCATGGAACCGACCATCTACGGTGAAACCATGATCCGCCATGCCCGCATGGCGCTTACCAGCCTGTCGCTGGCGCACGAGGATATCGTCGCCATCAAGGCCGGTCTGGCCGGGCAGGTGGATATTGGCACCATCATGACGCCGGGCATAGAACTGCTGCCCAAGGCGATCACCCGCACCAAGCAGCAGGCGCCGCGCCTGCGCATAGGCGTGGAGATGGAACAGTCCAACATCCTGCTGGAGCAGCTGCAGCGTGGCCGGCTTGATTTCATGATAGGCCGTATCCCCGAGCGGCATAGCTCCGAGGGCCTGAGCTACGAAGAACTGGGTGACGAACCGGCTTGCGCCGTGGTGCGCGCCGGCCACCCGCTGCTGTCGGCGCGCAAGCTGAGTTTGCGCGAGCTGGCCAGCCAGCCTTGGATATTGCCGCCGCAGGGCAGTATTCTGCGCGCCCGCTGCGAACTGATGTTCCGCCGCGCCGGGCTGGAAGTGCCGATCAACGTGATCGACACCACGGCCGTGCTGCTGATTACCCCTTTGCTGCAGCAGACCGACGCGCTCAACGTGATGCCGGTGGCGGTGGCCAAGTACTACGAATCGCAGGGCGTGCTGAATATTCTGCCGATCGAGCTGCCGTGCCGCATGGACGCCTATGGCATCATCACGGTGGAAGGGCACATCATGTCGCCCGGCGCCAGCCTGCTGCTGAAATCCGTACGCGAAGTGGCGCGCGAACTAAACTGAGCTGAACTGAGCTGATCCGATCTGAAACTGCATGCTTGCGCGCTGCGCATCGCTTCTGGCAAACTCACCGTCATGTAAGTTAGACAAGGGATGGAGTAAGCATGAATCGAAGCAAAGTGGCGCGCTGGTCTAAGCGGGTAGCTGTGGGTGTGACGGGCGTTGTGGCCCTGTCCGTAGCAGGTGGCTGGCTGTATTTGCGCGGCAGTCTGGCGCAACTGGACGGCACCCAGCAGGCGCCCGGGCTGGAAACCACCGCCAGCGTGGCGCGCGACGCGCATGGCGTGCCTCTGATCAGCGGCGGCTCGCGCCTCGATGTGGCTTATGCCACCGGCTTCGTGCATGCGCAGGAACGCTACTTCCAGATGGACCTGCTGCGCCGCGTTGCAGCGGGCGAACTGTCCGAACTGTTTGGCGAACGGGCACTGGGCGTGGATAAATCGCACCGGCTGCACCGCTTCCGCGCACGCGCTGCCGAAGCGCTGAAAGCCATGCCGGCGGCCGACCGCACCCTGCTCGAACGCTATGCCGCGGGCGTTAATGCCGGTCTGGCGCAGCTGCGTAGCCGTCCGTTCGAATATGCACTGGTAGGCATGGCCCCGCGTCCATGGTCGGCCGATGATTCGCTGCTGGTGATCTGGGCCATGTACTTCGATCTGCAGGGCAGTCAGGAAGCGCGCGAACTGGCGCGTGGCTGGATGGCGGAAAATGCCAGTCCGGCCCAGCGGGTATTCCTCGCGCCGGAAGCCACCCACTGGGATGCGCCGCTCGATGATGTATCGCCTATCGCCGGTACGGCGACCATACCGGATGCGCCGCCAGTCTGGTGGGGCAAACCGAAAGCGGCTGGCGGCGCTACCCAGACCGATCCGAAAGCAGCCAGCGTGCAGGCACTGTACGGCACCAAGCTGGCCAGCGCCGATTTCCTCAATACCGTAGGCAGCAATAACTGGGCCGTGGCCGGCAGCCGTAGCGATACCGGCGCCGCCATTGTGGCTGACGATATGCACCTTGGCATTTCGCTGCCCGCCATCTGGTACCGCGCTGCGTTGCAGTTCCCGGACGGGAAGGGCGGCCAGCGCCGCATCGTCGGCGTTACCTTGCCCGGTGCGCCCGTGGTGGTGGTGGGCAGTAACGGCCATGTGGCATGGGGCTTCACCAATAGCTATGGCGATTATGTCGATCTGATCGCGCTCGATACCGATGCCGCTAAACCCGGACAGGTGCGCACGCAGGCAGGCTGGGAAACGCCGGTGCTGCACGAGGAAATCATACTCGTCAAAGGCGCGCCTGCGGAGAAGCTGGCCGTGCGCGAGACGACGCTGGGCCCTATCCGCGAATCGCGTGGGCGCAGCTATGCGGTGCACTGGGTGGCGCATACCACCAAGGCCGTGAACGTCAACGCCCAGCAACTGGAGTGGGCCGATACGCTGGATCAGGCGCTGGCAATTGCGCCGACGCTGGGCATACCGGCGCAGAACTTCGTTGGTGGCGACGACAAGGGCAACATCGGCTGGACCATCGCCGGTCCGCTGCCGCGCCGTGCCGCCAGCGGCAATGTCACCACCTACCCGATGGCGGTCACGGAAGCGGCAGGCGTATGGACGGGCTGGCTGACGCCGGAAGAATATCCGAAAGTGGTCAATCCCGCCGCCGGCCAGCTTTACACGGCCAATAGCCGCCAGCTGCTCAATGCCGGCTCGGACAAGCTGGGCGATGGCGGTTTCGACCTTGGCGCTCGCACCCATCAGGTACGCGAAGACCTGACGGCGCTGGGCCCCAAGACCAATGTGCAGAAAGTCTATGAAATCGGTCTCGATGACCGCGCTATCTTCCAGTCCTCATGGCGCGAGCGTGCCATCGCCGCACTCGATGCCAAGGCGCTGGACCATCAGCCGCAACGTGCCGAAGTACTCAGGCTGCTCAAGGATAGCTGGACCGGCAAGGCCAGCGTGGACTCGGTAGGTTACCGCATTAGCCGTGCTTATATGTATGCGCTGTACGACCTGCTGTTCGAGAGCGCCAACGAACAGCTGGCAGCCATCGACCCGAAAGCCAGCATGGCTGCGATTACTTCGCGCTGGCCGGTGGTGCTGGCCCGTGTGCTCGATCAGCAGCCGGCCGCGTGGCTGCCGCCGCAGTACGCCAGCTGGCAGGCGCTGCATCTGGCGGCGATCGACCGCGTGATTGCCAATCTGACCAAGGATGGCAAGTCGCTGGCCAGTGCCAGCTGGGGCGAGCGCAATACCGCTACCAGCGCCCACCCGTTTGCAGCATCCGTGCCGTTGCTGGGCCGCTTCCTGAAAGTGGCACCGGACATGCTGCCCGGTGATCAGCACATGCCGCGTGTATCTGGCCCTAACTTCGGCCAGTCCGAGCGGCTGTCGGTGTCGCCGGGCCATGAAGAGCAGGGCGTGTTCAACCTGCCGGGTGGCCAGAGCGGGCACCCGCTGTCGCCATACTTCCTTGATGGCCGGGATGACTGGGTGCATGGCCGTCCGGCGCCGTTGCTGCCGGGGCCTGCGCAACATACGCTGACGTTTGTGAAGTAAGCGGTCCCAGTCCGAACAGAGGGCGCAGCAGGGCAATGCGGCGCACCACCTCGAACACGCCGAAGCTGATGGTAAAGGTCAGCACGATCAGGATCAGCCCTTCGGTGGCAGGGGCGAGGCGGACCGGCTTGAGCCAGTGCGCCATGCTGACGATTAGCGTCTGGTGCAGGATGTAGACGGGGAATACGGCTTCGGTCAGATAGCGCCGTTTGGCGCTGTCGAAATTCAGGTGGCGCAAACCGAAGCCGCAGACGGTGAGGATAGGCGCCCACTGGCACAGGCAGTAGATGGTGCGCATCAGCGGCTTCCATTGCTGTACTGCGGGCGTGCCGGCCAGTGCTTCCGGTATCGACCAGTAGCACACGATCAGGGCCCAGCTGGCCAGCCACAAGGCCAGACTGGTCCAGCGCAACGCTTCCACTCGGCGCCAGTAAGCAGCCTGTGTTGCCAGCAGGGCGCCCAGCACGAACAGGAAGAAATACTGGGCATGGCTGTACCAGTCGTCCACCAGCGCGTGGGTAGTGGGGTAGCTGTCGGCCAGCGCGAAGCGCGCTGCGGCCAGCACGGCTACCGGCAGTACGACAATACGCCAGCCTTGCAGCAGGCGGCCCAGCGCGTCCGAAATGGCTCCCAGCCGCGCGCCCAGCAGCCACGCCAGCAGCCCGCCCAGCATGGTATAGGCCCACAGATAGGCGACAAACCACAGATGGTTCCAGGTCGGCAGGCGCAGACAGTCGCTGCCGCGGCAGAAGCCATGGTAGCCGCTCACATACAGGCGCATGAATTCTGCGTAGCCGCCCTGATAGGCGACTTTTTCCACCACTTCGAAATAGGCTTGCGGCGGCACGATGACGAACATGCCGAATATGAGCGGCAGCAGCAAACGCCAGCTGCGCTGACGCAGCAGGGTGCTCACGCGCCACTTCTGCAGCATGAAGGCGGTAGCAGCGCCGGAAATCAGGAACAGCAGGCCTAGCCGCCAGGGCGACGACAGCACCATCAGCGGTTCGATCGCGTCGCTGGCGAACGGGCTTTTCACATGCCAGTCCCAGCTCACGTAGTACATGCCGGTGTGGTAGAAGATCAGCACACAGAAGGCGAAGATGCGTATCCAGTCGAGAAAATACAGGCGCTGGGGGTTAAGGCGAGTCTGGTTCATACTAGTCTCCTGGTTGATGTTGCAAGACTAGCGCCGCCAGCTGTGCGCAGCGATGGTTTTGGGGCGAAACGGGCGTGGCGTGGGGCGAAGCGGATTAGTCGGCGCTGAGGCGCGTTTCCAGCTCGTTGCGGTACTGGCGGCTGAGCGGCACGCGGCTGCCGTCGCGCAGGATAATTTCGCCATCGCCTTTGTCGAGATTGACGATGCTGGCTACCCATTCGAGCTGGATTGCGGCGCGCCGGTGGCAGCGGACGAAGCGCGGGCCGAGCTGCTCCAGCAGGCCGGCCAGTGTCTGGCGCATCAGCGGTGCGGCATGGGCCGTGTGCAGCACGACATAGTTATCTGCCGTTTCTATCCAGCCGATCTGGTCGACCTTGACTATCCGTGTGCCGCTGCGTTCGGGCACCAGCAGCTGGGTAATGGCGGGAAGCTGCACGGTGACAGGGGAAGGCATGGGCGCATCGTCGAGCGAGGTAGTGGTGCTGGCCGCTGCGCGCAGGGCGAGGCGTTCGCGTACGCGCAGGAGCGCGCGCTGCAGGCGTGGCTGATCGTAGGGCTTGAGCAGGTAATCGATGGCGTTGGCATCGAAGGCCCGGATGGCATAGTCATCGTACGCCGTGACGAATACCACGCAAGGCGCCGGTGCGGGCAGCGAAGCGGCGACATCGAGGCCGCTAACTTCCGGCATCTGTATATCGAGCAGCAGCAGATCGGGCGCGAAGGCGGGCAGGCGCTCCAGCGCTTCGACGCCATCACGTGCTTCTTCGATTGCGCTGATGCCGGGCTCGGACGCCAGCAGACGGCGCAATTTTTCGCGCGCGGGACGCTCGTCGTCGACGATCAGGATGCGCATGGCAGCCTTAGCTCGGCCAGTACGCCGGCTGGTGCCAGCTGGCGCAGTTCGAAGCTGGCGCGCTTGCCATACAGTGCGGCCAGCCTTTCCTGCAGGTTGCGCAGGCTGATGCCGCTGCCGGCATCAGTGTCGCTGCCTATTGCGGGCGTAGGCAACAGGCCGCTATCGTCCTGCACGCACAGCGTGAGTGTGGTTTGCTGGCGTTGCGCCATAATGCGGATGGCAACCGGCTGGCGCCGCCGTTCCACCGTGTGCTTGAAGACGTTCTCCAGCAGCGGTTGCAGACACATGACGGGCACCTCGCAGGTGAGTGCGCCCTCCTCGATGTCCCACGTAATGCTGACCCGGTCGGCAAACCGTTCGCTCATCAGGGCGGCATAGCCGCGCACGATGCGCAGTTCGGTTTCCAGCGTGACCAGATGGCGTTCGCCCACTTCCAGCGTGGCGCGCAGCACATCGGCCAGTTGCACCAGCATGCTGTCGGCCCTTGCTACATCGCTGTGCATCAGCGACGAAATGGTGTTGAGCGCATTAAACAGGAAATGCGGCTGCATCTGCTGGCTAAGCTGCAGCAGCTGCGCCTGCCGCAGCGAGGCATTGGCCCGTTCTACCCGCAGGCGTTCATCGAGCATGGCATGGAAAGACAGTATGCCGAAAGTAATCGCAGTAAACAGCGAGAAGAAAATCGTCATCTTGATATCTTCGTACAGATACACCTGTGTCCAGCCATCATGGGTGTACTGCTCGCCCATCAGGCCATACACGGCATGGCGTAGGCTGAAAGCCAGCGGGACGAACAGTATCCAGTAGGCGGGCAGCCACACCAGCTGGCGCAGGAACCAGCGTAGCGGCGCGGCGACCAGCGCGTCATGGCGGCGCGTGTAATGCCGCTGCAGCAGGAGTAGCACGCTGGCGACCAGGGCAGACGAAGTTTCCCACAGCACCGGTTTCCAGATGCCGTGCTGGTGATCGCGCAGGTATTCCTGCACCGAGGTGGCGATCATCAGGCCCCAGAACAATATCCAGGCGATGCTGACGATGGTGCGGGTCTTGGGCATAGGCTTAGCGGTAGCGCGCTTCCATAAGATCGATTTCGCGCACCAGCTTACGCGAAATTTCATCGGAAATGTGATCATGTCTGGCCAGATTCCAGATGGCGCGCCGTTCCGCGTCCAGCGCGGCAAAGCGCAGCTCCTGTTCGGCATGGTCGGTTTTGCGCCAGACCTGCTCGCTGGCTGGATCGACCTCCTTGAGACGGTGCTCGTAGAACGCAATCACCCGCGCAGCCGCCTGCGGATACACCTCCGGATCGACGCAGCTTTCCGCTTCCATCAGGCTGATCTGGGTCTGCTCGATGGCCGTAATGGCGGCTTTGGCGGCAGTGCGGCGTGCCAGATCTTCCTCGCGCTGCTCTTCTGTCTCGGCCGGGAAACTGACCCCGGCCAGCAGACGCGGCAGGCCTATGCTGGCGATCAGCAGCGAAACCAGTATCACCGAACAGGCCAGAAAAATCGTCAGCGCACGCGCAGGGAAGGGCCGGCCATCCGGCATCACCAGCGGCAGCGTCAGCACGCCAGCCAGCGTGATGGTGCCGCGCGCACCGGCCAGTGTGGTAGCCAGCAGCAGGCGCGGATTGATCTTCAGGCGCGGCTGGTGGCGCATGCGCTGTTTGAAGACGGTCAGGCGCAGCGAGGCCCAGACCCACAGCATGCGCAACAGCAGCAGACCGGCGTTGATGGCCAGCGCATACACGGCCAGCCACCATGGATTGAGGTGGCCGCTTTCCTCGATGGTGGCGCGGGCGTCACGGAAAACGTCAGGCAGCTGTTCGCCCAGCAGCACGAACATCACGCCGTTGAGGGCGAACTGCACGGTATCCCAGACTGCCGAACGCTGGATGCGGGTGTGAGCCAGTGCATGGCCGCTCAGTTCCACATAGCTCATGGTAATGCCGGCAGCCACGGCGGCCAGTATGCCGGAACCATGCAGACGCTCGGCTACCAGATAGGCGCCGAATGGCAGCAGCAGGTTGACCAGTATGGGCGAGCCCACCGGCTCGCCGAAGTGGCGCGTGAGCCAGCGCTGTACGCCTGTCACCAGCAGGGTGACTGCGACACCTGCGCTTATCCCGGCCAGTACCAGCCAGACAAAAGTCATGGCCGCGCTGGCCGGCGAGAATGCACCTGTCAGGGCCGCCACTACGGCAAAGCGGAAGCAAACCAGGCCGCTGGCGTCGTTGAGCAGCGATTCGCCTTCCAGTATGTGCATCAGGCGCTTGGGGATGGGCGTGCTGGCGGCGACGGCGCTGACGGCGACAGGATCGGTAGGCGAGACGATGGCTGCCAGCGCAAACGCCACCGCCAGCGGCATGGCCGGTATCAGCCAGTGGATCAGGAAGCCGGCACCGATTACCGTGAAGATCACCAGTCCCAGCGCCAGTTCGAGAATCATGCCTTTGTCGCGCAGCAGGCCGCTTTTGGGAATGCGCCAGCCGTCGAGGAATAGCAGTGGCGGCAGGAAGGCGAGGAAGAACAGATCCGGTTCCAGTTCCACGCCGTGGCTGGACTTGGCTGCGATCAGGGCGCCTAGGGTGATCTGCACCAGCGGCAGCGGCACCGCGCGCGGCAGCAGGCGCGAGAGGTAGGCACTGGCCACCACCGCCAGCAGCATGATCAGTATGACTTCAACAGCATCCATTTCACTACTTTCAATATTGCAAAACCAGTCTTACTTTACACCATCATTACTGCATGAAAAAGTTGCGCGGCCTCATAGTGCCGGCCCGTTGCGGCCAGTGTTTGCACGGGCAGAAAAATGGCTCTGGTATTTTTGTCGTGCTTCTGTCATAATCTTGCCTTCTGCGGGAGTAGCTCAGTTGGTAGAGCGCAACCTTGCCAAGGTTGAGGTCGAGAGTTCGAGACTCTTCTCCCGCTCCAGAATTCAGCGGTACATCAAAAAAGAAGCCTTGCGGCTTCTTTTTTTTTGCCTATTTTCAAGAACAGCGTTGTAAATCGTGCTGTAAATCAATACTTTGCCGCGCAAAATGTGACTTATCCCACTTGCAAACGTTATACTGAGGCGTAATGGCAGGGTTGCCCCATCAGGGCGACTGCTGGTTAGCGGACCACCTTCGGAGACGAAATCTATGAAATCAGTTCAGCAGGAAGTTGATGAGCGCAGTAATCTGACCAACTCCAATAAATTCGAACTGCTACTGTTCCGCCTTGGCGCTGATGCCAATGGCGAACATTCTGAGTTGTTTGGTATTAACGTCTTCAAAATCCGCGAAATTGTCGCGATGCCGGAAGTGACTGCAGTGGCCGGTTCGCCCCAGCATATGCTGGGCGTGGTCAATCTGCGCGGCCAGATCATTACCGTGCTCGATCTGCCCGGTATCGTGGGCGTCAAGCCCAAGACCGGCCTGAACATCATGCTGGTAACGGAATTTGCCCGCACCACCCAGGCGTTTGCGGTGGAGTCGGTAGACGAGATCGTGCGTCTGGACTGGAGCCAGGTGCTGACCGCCGAAGGCACGGCTGGCGGCAAGGTGACCAGTATCGCCCGCGTCGACGGCGATGTGCAGAACACCCGTCTGGCCCAAGTGCTGGACGTGGAAACCATCCTGCGCGACCTGACTCCGTCGGACGGCGATGACGTCGATCCGGAAACCATCGGTCCGAAACTGAATATGAAGCAGGGCGCCGTGGTGCTGGCAGCGGACGACTCGGTGGTAGCGCGTAACCTGATCGAAAAAGGTCTGGAAGCGATGGGCGCACACTTCATCATGACCAAGTCGGGCAAGGAAGCGTGGGATCGCCTGCAGGCGATCTACGAAGGCACCAAGGCGGAAGGCATCCAGATTCAGGACCGCATCGCGATGGTGCTGACCGATCTGGAAATGCCGGAGATGGACGGCTTTACGCTGACCCGCCTGATCAAGCAGGATGCGCGCTTCTCCAAGATTCCGGTGGTGATCCACTCTTCGCTGTCGGGCAAGACCAATGAAGACCACGTCAAAGGCGTGGGCGCGGATGCCTACGTGGCCAAGTTCTCTGCCGAGGATCTGGCCAGCACCATCCGTAATGTGCTGGGCAAAGTTCAGCTGTAAGCGCGACGCACCAGCTTAATAATGCAGGGGCCGTGACGGCAGCGTCACGGCCCCTGTTGTTTCTGGCGTCGCCAGCGGGCTAGCGGCGTGCCTGCATAGCCGGCGCCGCCTCAGCTGGCCAGATTGCGGGCGTGGAAACGGATGTGATCGTCGATGAAGCTGGCGATGAAGTAATAGCCATGGTCATAGCCGGCATGGCGGCGCAGTTGCAGCGGCTGGCGCGCATTGATGCAGGCGGCTTCGAATTCCTGAGGGTAGAGCTGCTCGGCGAGGAATTTATCGCCCAGCCCCTGATCGATCAGTATGCCGTCGGGGAAGGGCGTCTGCTCCTGTTCCATCAGCAGACTGGCGTCGTGCGCGGCCCACTGTTTGCGGTCTTCGCCCAGATAGCCGCTGAAGGCCTTGATGCCCCACGGGCAGCGCGACGGCGCGGCGATAGGCGCAAAGGCGGAAACCGAACGGAAGATATCGGGCCGGCGCAAGGCCAGCGTCAGTGCGCCGTGGCCGCCCATGGAATGCCCGCTGATGCCGATGCGGCGCGGATGTATGGGGAATTCCTTCACCAGCAGTTGCTGCAATTCGTGGATGTAGCTCTCCATGCGGTAGTGCCGCGCCCATGGCTGCGCGCTGGCATCGAGATAGAATCCGGCGCCCACGCCGAAATCCCAGTGCGCACTTTCCCCGTCGATGCCGGCACCCCGCGGGCTGGTATCGGGCGTAATCAGGGCCATACCCACTTCCGCTGCGACGCGCTGGGCACCGGCCTTGATCATGAAGGTCTCTTCGCTGCAGGTGAGCCCGGCCAGAAAGAATAGCGCCGGCACCTGCGCTCCCGCCTGATGTGCGGCGGGCGGCAGAAACAGGCCGAAACGCATGGGCAGACCCGTGCTCTGTGAGGTGTGGCGGTAAAAACGCTGGACGCCGCCAAAGCAGACGTGCTCGCTCAGTAGTTCTAGCATGGGCTACCCTTTTTATCTCTGCTGTCTTGCATATGTATCCTGGCGCACAGTAGAAACTGTGCCGCCCCGCCAGAATTGTACAAGTTTCCAACAGCAGGAGTAGAGCATGGCGGATTTTTCGCGCATCGTGACAGCTATGGGCTGGCCGCTCGCCATCATACTGGCGTGGCTGGCCGGTGAAGTACTGCATCGCTGGTCGCGCCTGCCCCGCATCAGCATGTATGGGCTGGTCGGCTTTCTGATGGCGCAGGTCATGCCGGACAGTTTCAGCAGCGGCGCTTCCAGCACCGTCACGCTGCTGGCCAATCTGGCTTTCGGCCTGATCCTGTTCGAATTCGGCTACCGCATCAATCTGCACTGGTTGCGCATCAATCCGTGGATAGCCGTGAGCGGGCTGGCCGAAGCGGCCGCCACCTTCGCGGTGGTGTACCTGATCTCCCACCTGACCCAGATGCCGCCCCTGACCTCGCTGCTGCTGGCGTCGCTGGCCATGTCCACGTCGCCCGCCGGCGTGCTGCGGGTGATTAACGAGTCCGACAGCGCCGGGCAGGTGACGGAGCGCGTGCTGCATCTGGTGGCCATCAACTGCGTGCTGGCCCTGTTCGTGTTCAAGGTGGTGGTGGGCTTCTGGGTGTTCCAGACTTCCGGCAGTCTGGCGCAGGCGGTTTCGCACAGCCTGATCGAACTCGGTGGCGCAGCATTGCTGGGCGGCCTGCTGGGCTGGCTGGTGCCGGCCCTGCTGCGCCAGCTGGGCGCACTGGCGCAGGATGGCACGCTGGCCTTTGCCATGGGCGTAATGCTGCTGGTGCTGCTGGCCCACACGCTCGATGTGTCGCCGGTGCTGGCCACGCTGACCTTCGGCCTGGCAGCACGCCATAGCCGCGTGATGCTGAGCCGTACCGAGCGCAATTTCGGCGCCATCGGCGAACTGCTGGCCATATTGCTGTTCGTGTTTGCCGCCACGGCACTGGAATGGGAGCGCGTGGTGGCCGGTGCGGCACTGGGCGCCGTACTGGTGCTGGCGCGCTTTCTGGTCAAGACGGGCGCGGTGATGCTGTTTGCCCGCGCGGGCGGGATCAGCTGGCGCAAAGGCTTGCTGACCGGTGTGGCGCTGGCGCCGATGTCGGTGTTCGTTACGCTGCTGCTGGAGCAGACCCGCTATGTGGGCATCGTTCTGGTGGACGAGCTGGCGGCGCTGGCTGCCATGACGCTGCTGCTGGAAGTGCTGGGCCCCGTGCTGACCCAGCGTGCCCTGATCTGGGCACGCGAAACCCCTGACGAGGAGGAAGTCTGAATGCCTTTGCCACCGTTTAAATCATCCACTCCGCTGAGCATGGGGGTGGAACTGGAGCTGCAACTGGTCAGCCTGTCCGATTACGATCTGACGGCGTCCAGTCCCGATCTGCTGCATCTGCTGGGGCGCAAGCCGTTTCCCGGCAATGTTACGCCCGAGATCACCGAGAGCATGATAGAGATTAACAGCGATGTGCAGCATCAGCACGATGCCTTGCTGGCCCAGCTGGAACTGGTGCGCGATACGCTGGTGCAGGCAGGCGAGCGGCTCAATATCGGCATCTGCGGCGGCGGCACCCATCCGTTCCAGAAGTGGACCGAGCGGCGCATCTATGCCAAGCCCCGCTTCAAGGAGGTCTCGGCGCTGTATGGCTATCTGGCCAAGCAGTTCACCATCTTCGGCCAGCATGTGCACATCGGCTGCGCGTCGGGCGACGATGCGCTGTATCTGCTGCATGCGCTGAGCCGCTACGTGCCGCACTTTATCGCGCTGTCGTCGTCCTCGCCCTTCGTACAGGCCAACGACACGCTGTTCAATTCGGCGCGGCTCAATTCCGTGTTTGCCTTCCCCATGAGCGGGCGGGCGCCGTTCCTGCTGGACTGGGCCAGCTTCGAGCGCGACTATTTCGCCAAGATGGAACATACGGGCGTGATCAACAGCATGAAGGACTTCTACTGGGATATCCGCCCCAAGCCCGAATACGGCACCATCGAACTGCGCGTGTGCGATACGCCGCTGACGGTGGCACGGGCCGCGGCACTGGCCAGCTATCTGCAGGCACTGTGCGCCTATCTGCTGGAGCGGCGCGAAGCGGCGCCGCAGGAGGACGACTATCTGGTCTATAACTACAACCGCTTTCAGGCCTGCCGCTTCGGTCTGGACGGCACACTGGTGCATCCCAAAACCTACGAAAGCCTGTCGCTGCGCGAGGATATCCTGACCACGCTGCGCAAGATGCTGCCCTATGCAGCGGCGCTGGGCGGCACGGACGGGCTGGAACATCTGGTGGCGGTGACGCACGAAGGCAGTGATGCCCATTATCTGCGCCAGCAGTTTGTTCGCAGCGGCAGTGCCGAGGGCATGGTCGCAGCGGCCATCGCGCGCTTCCGTGCCGGTTAGCTAGTGGCCAGCAGGGGGCGAGCCCAGCGCATTGTTGAGGCGATCCATGTAAGCTTCCGGCATGGCCTTGTTGCACATCAGGTAGCGTTCGCCGCCGTGCGGGAGGTCCTTGAGGTGCAGCAGGCGCAGGCTACGCGTCTGCTGGGCTGGATGGTGCTCCATGATATAGCTGCCTTCTTCTTCCGAGATAAACATCATGTCGGCAGCGCCCATGCTAATCGACTGCACCATTTTGCTGGTGGGCGCAGTGGATACTGCTAGCACGGGATTGGTGCGGGCCAGTAGTTTGTCCAGTTCGCTGCCGTAGGAATAGTTGTCCTTGACAAGAATGCGCACTTCCTTGTGCTGCATGAGTTCATGCAGGCTGCCCGCGCCCTGTTCGGCAAGACTGCTGTGGGCAAGTACAGTCCAGTCCTTGTCATGATAGAGCGGCCGGCTGAATCTGGCGTAGCGTTCGCGCTCCGGCGTGCGAAACCAGCCGATGGCGCAGCTCGGCAGTTTGCTGTCGCGTATGGTGAGCAATTGGCGGTTGGTGGGCAGCTTGAGCCAGCGGGTAGCGATGCCAGCCTGTTTGAAGGCGCGTGTGGCCGGAGCGCCCGTCAGTCCGCCGGGGCCGCCTTCGGCCGAAGGCAGCAAATAGGGCGGACGTTCGCTGTACAGTACTTGTACGGCCGGTTCATGGGCATGCGCCGCAGCAGCCAGCAGATAGCACGAAGCAAGCAGCCGGAAAGGGCGGATAAGCGACATGAACGGGCTTAGGCCTTGGTATCGATCAGCGAGCCCAGCATCTGGTCGGCAGTCTTGATGACTTTGGCCGAGAAATCGAACTGCTTTTCGTAGACGAGGGAATTGGTGGTTTCCTTGGCCAGATCGGTCTGGCTGGGGCCGTCGATCTGCTGTAATTGCTGGGCCTGAAACGAGACGGTCACGCCGCTGCCGGCCGGCTGGCTTTCCGCGAAATAGGCCTGCGAAGGCTGGAAGCCCTGAGTGCCGATATTGGCAATCGCATGGGCGCTATTACCCAGTGCGCGCTCGGCAGCATTGAGTCCGGTGACGCCTGAACTGAGCACAGCGATGGCCATGGTATTTCCCCAAGGTAATTTCGTACAGTGTACACCCATGTGGGCTGCTGTGCACGGTGCTGATGAAAAAAAAGGCAGGCTTGACGGTTCACAGGCGTGCCGGTATGGTCGAAGTGAAAATATCTCGTTCCGGATTGCCTGTGGCGCTGCGTTTCTGTCTCTTTTTGCTGGGTCTGTGCTGGATGGCGGCTGTCCGGGCCGAGCCTATTGTGGTGCATTATCCGCGCGCCGAGAGCGTGGAAGACGAGCGCGGCGAATATGGTCATGCCTTGCTGAAACTGGCGCTGGAAAAGGCGGGCAATAAATATCGGGTGGAACTCTCACCCACCAGCATGCAGCAGAACCGTGCGCTGGTGGAGTTGCAATCGGGCGCAGGCCGTATCGATGTGGTCAGTACCATGACATCGGTGGAGCGGGAAAAACTGCTGCTGCCTATCCGCATCCCCATGTCGCGCGGCCTGATCGGCTGGCGGCTGGGCCTGGTGAAAGCGGAGCGCAGGAATCTGCTGGCTGCGGTACGCAGCGTGGAGGATTTGCGCCGTTACACCACCGGGCAGGGGCATGACTGGCCCGATCTGACCATACTGCGCCATAACGGCATCGTCGTTTATCCGGTGACCGTATATAGCAGCCTGTTCGGCATGCTTAAAGCGGAGCGTTTCGACTGGGCGCCCCGTTCGGTGCACGAAATCTGGAGCGAAGTGCGCCACCATCCCGATCTGGCAGTGGACCCTAACATCCTGCTGATCTACCCTACGGCCGATTACTATTTCGTCAACAAGAAGAATGCCGAACTGGCCGAGAATTTGCGGCAGGGGCTGGAGCTGGCGCTGGCCGATGGTTCTTTCGGCCAGCTGTTTGCGCGCCATTTTGGCCCGGCAATCCGGCGTGCGCAGCTCGACAAGCGCGTGCTGATCGAGCTGAACAATCCCTTGCTGCCGCCACAGACGCCGCTGGCGCGCAAGGAGCTATGGTTTAACCTGAGCGACCTGAAACGCATGCGTTGAGCAGAATCCCGCTACTCGTATCAGAAAATTCCGATTTAAAAAGTTCCCTCGATTCTAGGTGTGCACCTTTGATCTATATCAGAGGTACCACTCCTGTGTCACGTAGCCTTGTCATTCGCGCTGCCTAAGCGGCGTTGAACCGGTTCAAATCATTCACAGTTACACATCTTTTATCGAGGCTTATCTATGTATCCATATTCTCAATCTGTCACCCCCGCCGCAAAAAATCACATGGAAGCGCAACTGTCGTTCTTTAACGATATGTCGAAGTCGCTGTTCCGTACTATGCAGCAATACAGCGATCTGAATATCCAGCTGGCCCAGACTATGCTGGAAGAAGGTACCAAGGCTGGCCAGCATATGATTACGTCGCATCGTCCAACGGAAGCGTTTGCCGCTGTGGCTGCACATGCTCAGCCGACGGCTGAAAAAGTCCGTGCCTATCAGCAGCACCTGTCCCGTATCGCCGCCGACACCCAGGTGGACCTGTCCAAAGTGGCCGAGGAACATGTGCAGGAAACCAGCCGCACGGCCAAGGCACTGGCCGACGAAGTGGCGCGCGTCACTTCGGAGGAAACCGAAAAAACCATGCGCAACCACCAGGATGCGCTGGAAAAATTCAGTGATCCATTTACCAGCTATAACGATGGCATGCGCCAGTCGCGTGGCAGCGAAATGCGCGGCACGTCGACCATGCAGAGTGCCGGTCAGCATAGCGGCGATATTCGCGAAGGCAATATGCAGGGTGGCCAGACGGCACAGTCGCCCACTGGCAGCAGCACCACTCAGAGCACGGCCGGGGCGAAACCGGCTGGCGCCCGCAAAGACAGCTAGGGCGCTGACCTGAGGCCAGCGGCCTTGGCACTGCAAGGGATGCAACATGGTGTTGTATCCCTTGTCGTTTGGGCGCTGCCGAACGGGTTCTGGCGGAGCGCGTGTTCAGGCTTCGCTGCAGCGCTCCAGCCAGCGCAGTATGCCATCGAGGCTGCGGAAGTCGGCCACCGAACGGGTGCTGATGTGCGGATGGCGCTGCTGCAGCATGCGCGACAGGGCAGCACCCGGCCCCAGTTCCAGCGCATAGCTGATGCCTGCTTCGGCGGCGGCGTCCATGCAGGCCGACCAGTGGATAGTACTCGCTAGCTGGCGCGCTAGCTGGTCTACAGCCATGGCCTGCTGCTGCACGGGCACCGCGCTGATGCCCGCTAGTACAGGCGCTTGCGGGAACTGGAAAGGCGTTTGCGCCAGCAAGGCGGCAAACGGCGCGACGGCAGCCTGCATATAGCGTGTATGCGAGGCTACGGCTACCGGCAGATGGGTACAGCGCCCGCCCTGCTGCGTTAGCGCCTGTTCCAGCGCCGCGCGCTGGCTGCCGGGGCCGCCGGCAATGCAGCTATCTTCCCCTGTTTCAATGGCGAGTTCGTAGTCGGATGCCTGCAGCAAAGGCAGTACCCGCGTCAGCGCGATGCCGGATACGGCCAGCAGCGTCTGGTCCGGTTCGGTCTGGGCCGCTTCATCCATCAATTGCGCCCGCGCGCTCGCCAGCTGCACGCTGGTGGCTGCGCTGTAGGCGCCTGCCACGCCATAGGCGGACAGTTCGCCTATCGAATAGCCTGCCACCATCGCTGGCGCTGGTGCGCGTGGGCGCAGCGCCGTCCACATGGCCAGTGTCGCGGCCACAATCAGCGGCTGGGCATGGCGGTTGGCGTAGATCTGATCCATGGCAGGCAGGGGCAGGCTGGCCAGCAGCGCGGCTGCCTGTGCATCGCTGCGGGCCAGATCGAACATGTCGGCATGCTGGCCGCCCTGGCCCGGACAGAGCAGTAGCAGACGGCCGTTGTCGTTCATGCTGCAGGTCCGGCCAGTGCCTGCACCAGACAGCTGGCGGCGAGCAGGTCGGCGGCACCGCCCGGCGACAGCCGCAGGCCGACAAAGTTCTGGTGATCCTGCAGTGCCAGCGTGTGCCAGCGCTGATGGGCTGTGCCGCCCAGTGCAAGAAAGCGCTGCGCCTGCTGGCGTACAAACTGCGCTCCTGCGGGACCGGCGCGGTGGTAGACATTGCTGTCGCTGACATGGGCCATCAGCGCATACAGCGTGTCGATGCGGGCGCAGCGCGGGCTGGCGCCGCGCGCCGTTGCCGCCAGCAGGGCCGGTACGCCTACTTCAAACACCGAGGGCAGGCCGAGCGCACCTTCTTCGCGGGCGCCGCTGACGGCGTAGCGTGCAGCCACGCGCAAGCCATTGCTGCTGTGCTGCTGGGCCGGTTTGACGGCGGCATGGCCCGCCAGTTCGCTGCCCCAGCGGATCAGCAGCACGGCGCGCAGGCTGGCTGGCGAACTGGCCATGCCTTGCGCGCGGGCGCGGCCGGCACTGGCGCACAGCAGCCCGAGGCTGAAAATCGCGCCGCGATGGGTGTTGATGCCGCGCGTGGCGCGCAGCATGGCCGCTTCCGCTTCGATGCCGAGCTGGCGCAGGTGAGAAAACGCTGCGTTGTCCCAGCCGGCCAGACAGATCTGGCGGAAGTAGTGACGCAGCGAGAACAGGCTGCGCACAAAGGTCCGCGCATCCATGTCGTCATGGCTGCCGTTATCGACCAGCGACACCAGCCCCGGCTTAGGGTATAGGCAGAGTTCCTGATACAGGCTGCGTACGGCCAGCCGCGCCACGCGGGCCGCATAGGCACGCGCTTCGGTCCGTGCCAGCAGGGCTGCACAGGCGCTGGCCGTAGCCTGTGCATCGGCAAGGCAGCGCGCAGCTGCTTTGCTTCTGGCTGGCACATTAGTGGCGATAGATGCTGTGTAGAGGTGGGCCATCAGTGCTGCTCCAGTGTGGCCAGCAGGCTGGCCGTGTCGCTCAGGCGCACACCTGCGCCAGTCTTGACCAGTACCTTGGCCTGACTGGTTTGTGCCTGCCGCCATTCTTTCCATGCCACGGCCTGATCGCCGGGGAAAATGATTTCGCCATCGAGCGGCAGACAGCCAGCGTAAGCGGTCAGCAGCGTCAGATACTGTTCCAGTTGCCTTGCGCTGCGCGGATGAAATAGCAGATCGATGTCCGAACTGTCACTGAGATAGGGCAGGCCGGTGAGCACCTGCATGGCCATCGAGCCATAGACCTGCAGGCCAAACGGCTGGGCTGCGTGGGCAAATTCGGCCAGACTGTCCTGCCATGGCGTGACGATGCCCAGCGTCAGATGCAACGGCAGGGCAGGCTTGATATGGGCGATATGGCGTCGCTCCGCTTTCAGGGCGATGCGCAGTTTGTGGCCGCTAATGGCGTCTGGCGGCATGGGCAGGCCAAGGCAGATCTGGCTAGGCCGCGCATCGGGCTCGTGGCGGCGCACCACCAGCGGCGCCTGACGCTGCTGCCACAGCAGCAGAGCGTCGCGGTGCTCGGGGCTGGCGCCCGCAAGGGCGGCCTGCCAGCCGCTGGCGTCGAGCCAGACCAGCTGGTGCCTGGCGGTGCGGAGTGCGCTGGCGGCAGGCATAGTCTGCTTAGCGGATCTGCACAGCACCACCGTGCAGCACGGCGTCGATGACGGGCTGGGTGTAGCGCCGCCCCCCCCGTTCCAGACCAAGTCCGCTGCGGATGTCGCCTGCCAGCGGCTGGGCCAGTGCGGCACGCAGATGGGACGCCAGATTGCCTTGCCAGATGGCGTACAGCCCGCCCATGCGCTGGTAGTTTTCCGGACCCGGCGCGAACACGGGATTGCTCTGCGCCAGTTCCGTCAGCCGTTCTTCCGGCACCTTGGTAATCCGTGCCATGGCGGGCAGGCCCATCACGCGGATGGTGGCGTCGGGCAGGGCATAGCAGGCATCGGCCATCAGACCACTGGTAATGAAGCCGCCCGACAGGGCCTGATCGTACACCAGCCCGATGATGCGGTGGCCCTGACGGCGTGCCAGATCGACGCACTTGCCCAGATGGGCCATATAGCTGTTAATGCCCAGCATTTCGTCGCGGTGGCGCAGCCGCTGGCCCTGCGTATCGATCAGCATCAGGATGGGCATGCGCGGATGCTCGCGCACGATGCGCAGGATGGCTTGCGCCTGCGCCAGTGCGATTTCCACGCCGATCGGGGTGTGTTCGGTGGTGCCGATCACGCCGATCTGCTGGCCTTCGAACTGGCCATAGCCGCTCAGGAAGCAGTCCTGTTCGCTAATGCTATGGCCGTCCGGGAACAGGCCGGCGGCGATACTTTTCCAGTCAGTTTTGGCGTGCATCTCAGGCTCCCATCCGGCGCTTGCTGGCCGTTGCAATGAAACTCTCCACGTCCAGCATGGGGATGTTGGCGGCATCGGCTATCTGCATGGCGCTCCAGATCTCGACCGGATCGCGCAACTGGCCGAACTGGACTATGCGCTGTTCCAGCATCTGCTGTTCGGCTTCCAGCGCGCTCAGGCTCAGTGCTGCGTTCTGGCCCGCCAGCGCAGCAATCGCCTGTGCTGCCGCTGCACGGAAGGCGGCAATATCATCGGCCACGATGCTGTGGCAATCGCCCATCAGGTAGCGATGCTTGCCGCCCGTGCTACGCCACACCAGTGCGCGGTCGCGCGCATCGAATTCTTCCACGCCGCTGGCCGTTTCGATCACTTCCGGACCGGACATGGCCAGCCGGCCTTCTTCCGACATGATGACGACATTGGCGCAGCGCGCCACGATGCCCATGCCACCGAATGCGCCATTGGCGCCGCCTACCAGCACGATCACCGGCACGCCGGCAGCGCGCGCATCGAGCAGGGCGCGCATGACTTCGGACACGGCGATCAGTCCGGCATTAGCTTCATGCAGGCGCACGCCGCCCGATTCCACCAGCAGTACCACGGCGCTGGCCTGATCCTGCACGGCGCGGCGCAGCAGGCCCACCAGCTTGGCGCCATGGACTTCGCCCACGGCGCCGCCCATAAAGCCGCCTTCCTGTGCTGCCGTGTAGACGGTCTGGCCGTTCAGGCTTGCACGCCCCACGGCCACGCCATCGTCAAAGGCAACCGGCGCATTGAGCTGGCCCAGATGGGGGCTGATGACGCGTGCCGACGGCGGCAGGAATTCCTCGAAGCTGCCGGCATCGAACAGCTGTTGCAGCCGTTCGCGCGCCGTCGCTTCCTGATAGCTGACCGGGCGGCTCATGCTGCGTCTCCCAGCATGGTCTGCACTGCCTGATCCATGCGCAGACTGACCACGGCAGGCGTGGCGCCCATGTCGTTGATGGAGATGCGCGCATCGGCCAGCTGCCAGCGCTGCTGGAAGTCGTGCATGACGGCCTGCCAGATGGCGCCGAAGCCCACTGCTGCAGTCTGGATTTCGATGCTGCAGGCGCCGCCCAGATCGGCCGCCTCGATCAGCACTTCCAGATTGCCGGAACCGACCACGCCCACCACCTGCGGCTGCGCCGTCAGCGCACGACTGCCGTGTTCAAAACGATAATTCAGAGTTTCCATGCCGTGCTCCTTACCAGTTGCGGAAGCGTTTGGGCGGCTGATACAGCCCGCCCGACGCCCGCACCAGGTCTTTCATATTGCGCGCAGCCAGCAGGTCGCGCGTGGCCATGCGTTTGTCGATGCCGAGATCTTCGGCGCGCTGGATGATACCGCGATCGCGCAGATTTTCCACCATGCGCGCATCGCGTGCCAGTCCCACCGGGGTGTAGCCGGCCACGCCCCGTATGGCCTGCTCGCGCTCCTCGTCGCTGCGGCACAGCAGCAGATTGGCGATGCCTTCTTCGGTCAGGATATGGGTGACGTCGTCGCCGTAAATCATCACGGGCGGGATGGCCATGTCAGCCTGCTCCATCAGCGTCCACGCGTCGAGTTTTTCCACAAAGGCCGGCTGCATGTGTTCGCGGAAGGTTTCTACCATCTGCACCACCAGCTTCTGGCCGCGCGGGATGGTATTGCGGCCTGCGCGCGCCTGTGCTCCGGCCTTCAGCCATGCCGGGCTGGCGTGGCGCCGGCCACGCGCATCGGCGCCCATGTTGGAGGCGCCGCCGAAACCGGAAATCCGTCCTGCCGTAGCGGTGGAGGAGTTGCCCTGCAAGTCGATCTGCAGGGTGGAGCCGATGAACATATCGCAGGCATAGTGGCCGGCGGCCTGACACATGGCGCGGTTGCTGCGCATGGTGCCGTCGGGGCCGATGGCAAACACGTCGGGGCGGGCATGGATGTAGTTTTCCATGCCCAGTTCGGAACCGAAGGAGTGCACCGATTTGACGAAGCCCGCTTCGATGGCCGGAATCAGGGCCGGATGGGGGTTGAGCGCCCAGTGCTGGCCTATCTTGCCGCGTAAGCCCAGCGATTCGGCGTAGGTGGGCAGCAGCAGCTCGATCGCGGCCGTGTCGAAGCCGATGCCGTGGTTAAGCCGCTGCACGCCATATTCGGCATAGATGCCCTTGATGGCCATCATCGCCATCAGCACCTGTATCTCGGAAATCTGCGCCGGATCGCGCGTGAACAGCGGTTCGATGTAGTAGGGGCGGGGCGACTGCACGACAAAATCTACCCAGTCGGCCGGCACATCGACGCGCGGCAGCTGTTCGACGATGCGGTTGACCTGCACGATCACGATGCCCTGCTTGAAGGCGGTGGCTTCGACGATGGCCGGCGTGTCCTCCGTGTTCGGCCCCGTGTACAGATTGCCGTGCCGGTCGGCTGCTTCGGCGGCGATCAGGCAGACCCGTGGCGGCAGATCGACAAAGTAGCGGCTGAACAGTTCCAGATAGGTGTGGATGGCGCCTATGTTCAGTTTGCCGGCCGAAGCCAGCCGCGCTACCCGCGCCGCCTGCGGGCCGGAGAAGGAAAAGTCCAGCCGCGCCGCGATGCCGCGCTCGAACACATCGAGGTGCTCGGGCAGGGCCAGCACCGACTGCAGCATGTGCAGCTGGTTGATGCGGGCCGGGTCGAGCCTGGCCAGCGCCTGGCCGAGGAAGTCGGCCTGCTTCTGGTTATTCCCTTCAAGGCAGACGCGGTCGCCGCATTCGAGGACTGCATGCAGCAGATCGGCAATGCGCGCAGCGGGCAGGCTTTTGCCCTCGAGCTCACTGCCGAGCAGCGTGGCAGCACGCTGCAAACGTGCAGCACGGTTCTGCTGTAGGGTGTTCCAGTTCATTATTTTGCTCCCATGATCAGGTCAGGCAGGCCGGTAGCAATGGCGGGGAAGAAGCACAGCAGCACCACCGCCAGCAGCATCAGGAGCAGGAAGGGGAATACGCCCCACACCACATCCTTGAGCGGAATGTCCGGTGCGATGTTCTTGATGACGAAGATGTTCAGGCCGACCGGCGGATGGATCAGGCCCATTTCCATTACCACCGTCATGACGATGCCGAACCAGATCAGGTCGAAACCGGCATCTTTCAGCGGCGGCAGGATGATGGGCGCCGTCATCAGGATGATGGAGACGGGCGGCAGGAAGAAACCGAACACGATCACCATCAGCAGGATCACGGCCAGCAGCAGCCATTTGGACAGGTGCAGGCTGACTACCCATGCGGCGGCAGACTGGCTGATGTGCAGATAGCTCATCACATAGGAATAGAACAGCGACATGCCGATAATCAGCAGCAGCATGGTCGATTCCTTGATCGACGAGCTCAGTATCGGCGACAGCTCGCTGGGCCGCCACACGCCATAGATCACGGCCAGCAGCAGCATGGCCAGCAGCGCACCCAGACCCGCCGTTTCCGACGGCGTGGCAAAGCCGCCATACAGCGCCACCATCACGCCGATCAGCAGGATGATGAAAGGCAGCACGCGCGGCAGCATTTCCACTTTCTGCGCCAGCGTGAAGTGCTCGTCTTCCAGATAGGCCGATTTGGCGCCACCCTGGTTATACACCTGCAGTGCCAGCTGGTACTCCTTGCGGGCGCGGTACACGGCGTAGCCGGCAAACAGCACGACCAGCAGTATGCCGGGGCCTATGCCGGCCAGGAACAGACGGCCTAGCGACTGTTCGGCCGCCACCGCATACAGAATCATGGTGATCGAAGGGGGCAGCAGTATGCCCAGCGTACCGCCCGCCGCGATGATGCCGGCGGCGAAACCGGGCGAGTAGCCGCGCTTGCGCATTTCCGGAATGCCGGCCGAGCCGATGGCCGAGCAGGTGGCTGGCGAAGAGCCGGCCATGGCCGCAAACAGGGCGCAGGCAAATACGTTGGCAATACCGAGGCCGCCGGGGATTTTATGCATCCATGTGTGGATAGCCGAATACAGGTCCTTGCCCGCCGGTGATTTGCCGATGGCCGCACCTTTCAGAATAAACAGGGGGATGGACAGCAGCGTAATCGAAGCCATTTCCTCGTACACGTTCTGGGTGATGGTGTCGAGCGAGGAGGGCGGCATGCAGAAGTACATGAAGCCGGTGGCCACCACGCCCAGTGCAAAGGCGATGGGCAGACCGGAGAACATGATCACCAGCGTGGCGATGCCGTACAGCGCGCCTAAAGTCAGATCGCTCATGCGGCACGCTCCGTAGCAGCTTTGTTGGTGATGCGGGCCAGCGTCTGCAGTACCAGCTGCAGCGACAGCAGGCTCATGCCGAGCGCCATCATGCCGTAAGGGATCCACAGCGGTGGCGCAAAGGTGGAGGAAGTGGTCTGGCCATCGACATAGGCTTCATGGAACAGGGTCCACGATTTCCATGCGAAGAAGCAGCAGAACAGCGCCGACACCAGATCGACCAGCAGCAGACGGGCCGCATTGACGCGTGGCGGCAGCAGGCCGGCGATGGCTTCGATGCCGATATGGCCGCGCTGCGACTGCACGTAGGCCGTGCAGAAGAAGGTCACGCCCACCAGCATGAACACGGATGCTTCATCCTGCCAGTCGGTGGGCGCCTGAAAGAAGTAGCGCGACACCACCGAATAGGTGAGGATCACGGCGGTGAGCACCAGCGCGATCATCGACAGCCGCATCAGGCCACGGTTGATGGTGGCCAGCAGCGCCATGGCAGCAGCGATGGCGCGGTTATCCGGCACGGCAGCAGTCCGTGCCGGTTCCAGTTCGAAACCGTGGCTCACAGGGTTTTCTCCGCCAGTTTCAGCAGTCTGGCGCAGTTTTCATTGCGTTCGCCGTAGTCTTTCCATGCCGTGGTGCGGGCGATTGCCTGCCATTTTTTCAGCGCAGCAGGATTCAGGTCCACCACTTTGGCCTTGGCCTTGCTGTAGACATTGGCCACTTCGGCATCGTCGGCCTTGGCGGCATTCTGGGCGAAAATTTCCAGTTCGGCGCCGACAGCGAGGATGGTGGCCTGCTGCTCCTTGCTCAGTCGGTCGAACACGGCTTTCGACATCATCAGCGGTTCGAACATGAACCAGTAGGCACCGGCGCGGCCCGTGGTCAGGGCTTTCGAGACTTCTTCGAGGCGGAACGAGATCAGCGACGTGGAGGAGGTGAGGGCCGCTTCCATCGCGCCGGTCTGCATGGCGGCATAGATTTCGTTGGATGGCAGCGACACCACGGCGGCACCGGCCGCTTTCAGAATCAGGTCCATTTCGCGCGAGCCGCCGCGGATCTTCATGCCCTTGGCGTCTTCCGGATCGATTACCGGCTTGGTGCGCGATGCCATGCCGCCGGCCTGCCAGATCCAGCTAATGAGCACGATACCTTTTTCATTCAGGATGCGGTTCAGTTCCTTGCCCACTTCGGCGTTTTTCCAGCCATACGCCTGTTCGTAGGAAGTGACCAGGCCCGGCATCAGGCCGATATTCACTTCCGGCACTTCGCCACCCGCATACGACAGCGGAACCAGCGATAGATCAAGTGCGCCCTTGCGCATGGCGGAGAACTGGGCGTTGGTTTTCATCAGCGACGAGCCCGGATAGATCTCGAATTTCAGGCTGCCCTTGCTGCGTTTCTCCACTTCGGCGGCAAACATGCGGGTCAGACGGTCGCGGAAATCGCCTTCATTGATAGTGCCACCGGGGAACTGGTGGGAGATCTTGAGCGCGGTGTTCTGGGCCCATACAGGCTGTAGCAACAGGGGGCTGGCGGCCAGCGCGGCCAGCACGGACCGGCGGGTAAAAGTACTCATGTTTCCTCCAAGGATGGGTCTATTATGCAACGCTGTTTTTTGTGTATACAAGAATATCCTGTTCAAATACATTGTCAAGCAGTTTTGAACACTTATAATGAAGCTTGTTATACACAAGGTTAGAAACACCATGACTACCCATTCCGCCACCCTGCGTGAAGAAATCGAAGAAATGATTGCTGTTGGTGCGCTCAAACCGGGCCAGCATCTGGATGAAACAGAGCTGGCGGCGCGCTTTGGCGTGTCGCGTACGCCTATCCGCGAAACCCTGATCCAGCTAGCCTCGATGGGGCTGGTGGTGATCCGCCCGCGCCGGGGCGCCATCGTGGCCGAACTGGGCCCGCAGCAGCTGGTAGAAATGTTTGAAATGATGTCGGAGCTGGAAGCCACCTGTGGCCGGCTAGCCGCACGGCGTATGACGCGCGAAGAGCAGCAGGCCCTGCTGGCAGCCCATCAGGATTGCATGCAGGCGATGGAGTCGGCAGAGCCCGATGTGTATTACTACAAGAACGAGCTGTTCCACGAAGCCATCTATGCCGGCAGCCACAACCAGTTCCTGATCGAGCAGACCCGCGCGCTATACCGCCGTCTGCGGCCCTATCGCCGCTTGCAACTGCGGGTGCGTGACCGGCTGTCGAATTCCTATCGCGAGCATGACGGGGTGGTGCAGGCCATCATCGAGGGCGATGGCGAGCGCGCTGCGCAATTGCTGCGCGAGCACGTGATGATACAGGGCCAGCGTTTCTCGGATCTGATGGCATCGCTGCCGCAGTTGCAGCTGTTTGCTGCCTGACTTGATACGGCGCAGTTGCTGGCCGACGGCGGCTGACCGGTGCGACCGCAGCCCGGGCGCTCAGGCCGCTGCGCCGCGCTGCAATTTGATGGGGCGGGCGCTGCCTTTGGCCGGCGGCAGCAGGTCCTGCAGCGTCTGTTTGTCCAGTACCGCCAGAAATGCTTCCATGGCGTCGTGCAGCGAGTGTTTGAGCACGCAATCGGGCGTGATGGCGCAGGTGTCGTGGGCGCGGTCGAAGCATTCGGCCACGTAGAAGTCGCTCTCGGTGCTGCGGATGACGGCGCCGATGTTGATGTCCTTGGGTTCCTTGGCCAGCCGCAGGCCGCCATTGCGACCCCGCACGGTTTCCACCAGCCCCGCCAGCCCCAGCTGGTACACCACTTTCATCAGATGGTTCTTCGAAATCGCGTGGGTATCGGCGATGTCCTGTATCGTCACCAGACGGTCGCGGTGCGCACTGAGAAACAGCAGCGTGCGCAAGGAATAGTCGGTGAAAGTGGTCAGGCGCATAGACAGGGCAGGTTGGACAGATCAGTCTACTATTCTATTACAAGCGGGCCGCATCCGCTGTTTTTGGCTGGCCAGCCTGCGCCCAGATCCATGCCAGCACACTGACAATCAGACTGAGCAAAACGCCCCACGCCAGCTTCAGTGCGCTATCGAACAGCAGCGGCGCCACCAGTCCCGATACCAGCGCAAACAGTATCATCTGTATGAACGACTGCATGGACGAGGCCAGCCCGTTATTGTTGGGGAAGTATTCGAGTGCCAGCAGCGACAGCGGCGTCATGGCCAGCGCCAGACCGAAGGTGTAGATGAACAGCGGCACCACGGCCCATGGCACGGCAGCCGTGAAATAGCTGTTGTAGGCCACGTTGAGTACGCCAGCGGCCAGCATGACGGCGAAGCCGGCCCATACCTGCGCTGCGCGGGAAGTGCGGTGGGCGAACTTGCCGGACAGTGCAGAGCCTATCACCATGCCGCTGATCAGCGGCACGAACATCCACGCGAACGCCGTTTCGGGCAGATGCAGGATGTCCATCACGAAGTAGGCGGCCGAACCGATATACAGCGCCACACCGGCAAAGCTGGTGCCCACCGCTACCGACAGCAGCAGGAACTGGCGATGGCACACCACCTTCCAGTAATTGGCGGCGATCACGCCGGGGTGAAAGGGATGGCGGTCTTTTTGCGCCAGACTTTCCGGCAGCATGCGCTGCACGGCCACAAACATCAGGATGCCGAAAGCGGCGAGGAACCAGAATACCGAGCGCCAGCCAAAGCTGACCTGCAGCCAGCCGCCCAGCACGGGGGCGATGGCGGGGCACAGGCCGAATATCATCATCACATGGGACATGATTTTCTGCGCCGTGGCGCCGGAGAAGCGGTCCTGAATGATGGCGCGGCCCACCACGGAACCGGCACCGGCCGCCAGTCCCTGCACGATGCGGCAGGCCAGCAGCACACCGATGGACGGCGCCAGCGCTCCGGCCACCGAGGCGGCTATGTACAGCACCAGCGAGATCAGAATAACCGGGCGGCGGCCGAACGAATCCGACAGGGTGCCGTAGAACAGCATCATGAAGGCAAAGCAGAACAAAAACATGCTGAGCGTCTGCTGGATCAGCAGGGGGCTGGCATCGAGACTGCGGGCGATGGCGGGGAAGGAGGGCAGATAGGTATCAATGGCCAGCGGGCCGACCATGGAGAGGCCGGCCAACAGCAAGGTCAGCAGTGTATTCATGTGGGTGTACCGAGGAGTTGACCCGACATTTTACGCGATTTGCTGTTTTTGCATCGGCGCAGCCTGTGGCGGAGTAGAATTCGCTTATCGAATAGATAAGCTATGGCAGAACATGACGGAGTTGATCGATTACTGGGACGTGCTGGCGCGGCTGGTGGTAGCGCTGGTGTTTGGCGGCATCATCGGGCTGGACCGCAATCTGCACGGCAAGCAGACGGGCCTCAAGACGCTGGGGCTGGTGGCGCTCGGCGCGGCACTGGTCACCATGGCCAGCATGGAATTCGTCACGGCGCCCGGCAGCTATAGCCGCGAAGCGCTGAGCCGGGTCCTGCAGGGCGTGATTACGGGCATAGGCTTTCTCGGCGCCGGGGTGATAGTGCTGGACCGTAATTCCTCCAAGGTACGGGGCCTGACCACGGCCGCCTCGATCTGGGTTACCGCCGGTATCGGCATCGTCTGCGGCATGGGGGGCTGGCGCATCGCCGCCATGGCGCTGCTGCTGGTGCTGGCCCTGTTCATACTGGGCCACCCGCTCGAACGCCATCTGCATAACCGCTGGATGCGCAAGAGCGATACCGAGCGCGACGAACTGACCCGGCATGAAGACTGAGGCCCGCTCTTTGAAGCTAGCCGCGGACCGGGCAGCAAGGCCGTATTTCCGTCCGGCTGAAGCTGGCGATATTCCGGCCATGTCCGCTATCAGGCTGGCGGTGCGGGAAAATATGCTGTCCCATCCGGCCCGCATTACGCCGCAGATGTATCGTGACTATCTGGCCCTGCTGGGGCGTGGCTGGGTAGCGGAGTTCGATGGCGAAATTGCCGGTTTTTCCTATGCCGACCAGGCTGATGCGTCGATCTGGGCACTCTTCATAGCGCCCGAACATGAGGGCAAAGGCCTGGGCCGCGCACTGCTGCAACTGGCCACAGACTGGCTGTTTGCCCAAGGCCACGCATGCCTGCGTCTGAGCACAGGCGCCGGCACGCGGGCCGAGCGTTTCTATGCAGCGCAGGGCTGGCAGCGGGAAAAACAGGCGGGCGGCGATGTGTACTTTTGCCTGCCCGCGCAGACAGGGCAAGCCGGTCTGGACGGACACTAGTAGCATGTCGAATTCAACCATGTTCCGTGAGCGGAGATGCCGTGTACAGCTGTTTGCGCCCGATGATGATATCTGCCTGTCTGCTAGTGGCGCCTGTGGCTAGTCCGGCCGAGCGGGACGCCTCCTATATCGAAGACTTCAGCTGCAACGGTGGCAGGCTGGGCTTGCGTTTGCCGCTCACTCCGGCGGGTGTGTACAAGCTGGGCACGATGGTGCAAAGCCTGCCGATAGAGGTGCAGCAATGGGATGGCTACCGCACTACCGCCAAGGCATTGCGCTATCGGGGACTGACGCTGGAGATCATTACGTTTTCCAATGATGCCAGCCGCTATCTGATCGAAACGGCCACCATACAGCATCCGCGCTGGAAGCAGCTTGCTCCTTTTTATGTCGGTCAAAGCCGGGCAGAGGTATTCCGCGTGCTGGACGTGAAAGACAGCACACCGGAGGTGGAACAGCTTGAATTCGGCGGTGACGGCGACACGCTGCGTTTTTCCTTCCGTAGCGGGAAGCTAGTTCAGGTCCAGTACGTCTGCTACACGGGATAGCGCTGGCGCGTGCAAGTGCGGTGGCGGGAAAGTTTTTGCTTTTTTTGCTTATACTACTAGCGCAGGAACAATGGCTGGATGTTATTGCCATCAGACACTGCTGTTTTGAAATCTACTTCATGGAGCGAACGTTGATCGATCAGAATCGTGAAGAAGCCTGCAAGGCAGTGCCGGGACCGTGGCGGGAATTGCCTGAACTGAGCGGCTATCAGTGGTCGCGCAGTACCGTCGGTGCATCGGGCTGCACGGTCTACCGGCTGTACGGTAAGGGGCTGACCCCTGACCTGTATATCAAGCATGGCGCAGGCCCCTATGCGGACGATCTGAGTGCGGAGGCCGAGCGTATGCGCTGGCTCGGCGGCTATGCAGCGGTGCCAGCCGTGCTGCACTTTGCCCGTACGGCCGATGAGGCCTGGCTGCTGATGACTGCGCTGCATGGCAAGACGGCCTACCAGTTACTGCAAGCTTATCCAGAACAGCAATTTGCCGTGGTCGACCAGTTAGCCCGGCAGCTGCGCCGCATCCACGCCATTCCCCTGCGCGACTGCCCCTACGCCAGCGATCATCTGTCGCGGCTGGACCGCGCCCGGGCGCGCATCGACGCCGGACTGGTGGAGGAAGACGATTTCGACGAGGAACGTACCGGCTGGACAGCCGAACAGGTGTGGGACGCGTTGCAGGATCTGTTGCCGCAACGGCCGGATCTGGTGGTCACCCATGGCGACTACTCGCTCGACAATATCGTGTTTTGCGATGGCGAGATCGAAGGTTGTATCGATCTCGGCCGGCTGGGCGTGGCGGACCGCTATCACGACCTTGCCATCCTGTGGAACTGTCTGGGCGAGTTTGGCGCCCCCTTGCAGCAGCGCTTACTGCAGCAGTACGGCATCGCCGGACCCGATTACGAGCGGCTGAAGTTCTACCAGCTGCTCGATGAACTGTTCTGACAGGCCGGCCTTTCCATCGGGCGTTTCGTTGGGGATTAATCGATTTTTTCGATAATAAAGCGGTAAATTTTGCGTTTTACATTCAAGAAACTCACAAGCATAATCGCTAGCACTCGAAGATATTCACCGGCCAGCTATCCTGTCCGGTCGAGTTCTGACTAATCGTTACACTAACCGGAGTCTCACATGAAAAAAATCCTCGCTCTGCTGATCGCTGCTGGTATTTCGCTGTCCGCTGCTGCCGCACCGGAAAACTTCACTTCCGACGTGAACCACACCTTCGCCCGTTTCGAATACAGCCACTTCGGCTATTCGACCCAGCAAAGCCGTTTCAACAACACCAGCGCTAAAATCGTGCTGGACCGCGCCGGCAAGACCGGTTCGGTGGAAGCCGTGATCGATGCCAAATCGGTCGATACGGGCTCGAAACTGTTCGACAGCCACATCCAGGGGGAAGATTTCCTCGATACGGCCAAGTTCCCGACCATCACCTACAAGTCGACCAAGTTCAACTTCAACGGCGATACGCTGGCCAGCATCGACGGCAGCCTGACCATCAAAGGCGTGACTAAGCCTGTGACCCTGACCGTGACCCATCTGCAGTGCATGGATCACCCGATGATGAAGAAACTCGCTTGCGGCGCTAACGCCACCGCTACCATCAAGCGTAGCGAATTCAATGCCGGTAAATACGCACCTTACGTGGGCGACGACGTGACCCTGACCTTCGCTGTAGAAGCGCTCAAGGACTGATCAGACCAGTTGTAAGCCACCGAGCAGCGCACCCGCAGCCAGCAGCCACAGCAAGTGGATGCGGGTGCGCCAGATCAGCACTCCCGCCACGACCGACAAGGTCCACAGTTTCCAGTCCTGCTGCCAGTCGCGCTGCGCACTGCCGAGGATAATCCCCACCGAGACCATCAGGCCCACCACGACCGGCGCCATGCCCTGTTTGAAGGCGCGTACGCCCAGCAGTTCGCGGTTTTCATGGCCCCAGCGCGCGGCCAGATAGGTCAGCGTGGTGGACGGAATCAGGATGCCCAGCATGGTCACGGCCACGCCGGCAAAGGCAGCCGGATAGCTGCCGGTATTGAGCCCCACTTTCCAGCCCATCAGGGCGACGAACAGCACGTTAGGGCCCGGTGCCGCCTGCGCAATGGCGATGGCGTCGTTGAACTGGGCCTGGGTCAGCCAGTGGTGTTCTTCCACCAGAAAGCGGTGCATTTCCGCGGTGGTGGAGATGGCGCCGCCTATCGACATCAGCGAAAGCAGCAGGTAGTGGGCAAACAGATTGATCCAGTCGCCCAGCGTGAGTACCAGGTGCAGCGGCGCTTCGTTCATGGCTGCCCCCGTTTCAGCGCACGATAGGTGCAGCTGACGCCTATGCTGCCCAGACTTAGCAGGGTGAACGCCAGCGGCAGGTGCAGCAGCACCACGAAGATCACGCAGAACAGAGCCAGCAGGGCCGAGATCCACCAGCGCAGCGGGTGCTTGCGCAGCGAGGATGCCAGTTTCAGGCCGGTGGCCGCGATCATGCCGGCCGAGACAGCTGCCATGCCGCGCAGGGCGCCCGTCACTGCGGGCACGTCGGCAAACTGGGCGTGCAGCACGGCCAGCATCAGCACCACCATCAGTGGTACGGTCAGCATGCCGGCCAGCGCCGTCAGGGCACCGCGCAGACCGAAGTAGCGTCCGCCTAACATCAGCGCCAGATTGACCACATTCGGCCCCGGCATGATCTGGGCAACGGCCCATTCTTCGATAAATTCTTCCTTGCTGAGCCAGCGTTTGCGCTCTACCAGTTCGCGCTGCACGACGGCGAGCACGCCGCCGAAGCCTTGCAGGGCCAGCAGGGTGAACGATACGAACAGGTCGAGCAGGGAAGCCGGTTGCGGGTGGTCAGGGGCAGAAGTCATGCGGCATTATCGCGCTGCTCTTGCCCTGTGTCTATGACGGTTTCCACGCACGCAATTCAGCCGGAATAAGGATACGAGCCTGATATTGACTTTTGTCCCGGCTGGTTAATAATCCGGTAGCACCGGTTTGCGTTTCCACGGTTACTCTTACCCCAAAGGCCACAGGACAACCATGAATCAGACTGCCTCCCCCCACCTCATGCAACCCCGCCGCAATGCCCTCATCAGTGCCGCCGTCGATCGTGGCCTGCTGGTGCAGAGCAGTTTCAATACCATGTGCGCCATCGAATATATGAAGTCGCACAACATCCCTGCCGCCGTGATCGAACGGGTGCTCCTGCAGCCGGAGTTACGCCGGAAATTGCAGCAGCTAGCAGGTTTCTGATGTTTACTTATACACAAAGCATGATAGCAAGAATTTTTTTAAAATAAATCCGGGTGATATTCGGTGATATTTTAAGTTGTTGATTATTAAGGAGTTTATTTTTGCCTGATTCATGGGCAGTTTGTTGAAAACCGCATGGTTACAGGCTTTGTGGGCTGTCAAGAGGGGCTTTTCCACATAGATATCCACAGGCTCTGTGGATATCGCCAAAAGTGCTATAACAATCCGATACTTAAGCGAGACTTAAGCGTTGGAAGGCTGTTTGGCCGCAGCCAGCAACTGGCGCGCCAGCTCCAGTTCGGCGCGCAATTGCAGGGTCTGCTGGTGGGCTTGCTGCAGGCCTTCGTAGGCACGTAGCGAAGCGATGACGGTGGTGAACAGCTTGCGCGTGGTGAGATCGGTCTTGCACCAGAAGTCGTTGATGTCGTAATCGAGAATGATGCTGTGTTCCAGTGCCTGTCCCGGCTGACCGGTGCGTAGCACGATGCGCACCAGCTGGTTATGCAGGGTTTCGCGGATCTGGCGTGCCACTTTCAGACCTGCATCGCTGGTTTCCATGATGACGTCCAGCAGCACCAGCGCGATATCGGGATTGTCCGCCAGCACCGTCAGTGCTTCGTCGCCGCTGTAGGCGTGCAGGAAACTCAGGCGGCGGCCCTGAAAGCATACATTGCTGAGCGAGAATTTGGTAACTACGTGCACATCCACATCGTCATCGACTATGAGGATGCGCCATGGTGGCGGGCCGGATGGTGCCTCGGGTTTGCTGGCCAGAGCCGTATCTGCGCCGGGTACCGCTTCGTCTTCTATGATCCAGTCAGTGTCTTCGTCGTTGTGATTCATGCATCAATCCCACGGTGTGTCGAAGAAAGAATAGCGGTGTTGGGGCTCACACTAGGGTTCACACTATTCCTTGTGGCAAGGTTTGTCAAAGATTTCGCGTGTCCGGCTAAGCCACTGTCTCGCGCATTATACTGGCGGCATAAAAATTTTTTTTCAAGGGTGCGCAGATTGTCCTGTCACCCCCGCAACAGTGCGCCTAAGTGTTTGATTTTATTAGGTGAAAAAATTGCTCGAAGAATGGGCAATTTGTTCTAGACCGCACCGTTAAAGGCGTTCTCTGCTGTCAAGTAGGGCTTATTCACAGGCTTATCCACAGTTGGTGTGGATATCTGGGGAAAAGGCTTTATCTGCAGCGGTTTAGGCAGGAAAGCTGAGCCGGTTTATCAGGCTGTGCTGGCTTTCAGCAATTCCAGCTGGGCCAGAAAACGCTGGCAGGCCAGCCCCGGTTCCCATGGCTCCCAAGCAACCCCGCCGTAGATGGCGACCAGCGGATCTATCTCCAGTGGCCGTGTGCGGATCTGCAGCGTGCGCCGCACTTCTGCCACCGACCATCCCGCTACGTGCACGGCTTCGCTGGCTGCGGCCAGAAAATCGGCCCGCTTGTGGGCGGCATGGTCGCGCTGGTTCCAGCGCGGCAGGCCGTAGCGCAGAAACACTGCCTGTTCGAGGCGCTGGCTCAGCGCCTTGAATCCGTCGCCCAGGAAGGGTTTGAGGGGCGCAATGCAGTCGAAGCCGAGCAGGCCTTCCTCGGCGTCATGCAGCAGTTCGCGCAGCGCCTCCAGCGGCGCCAGCGGGGTGCCGCGGGCCAGACTGTCGGCGGCGCGCAGATGCATCACGCTGAGGGAATGCTGGGCCACCGACAGGGGGCGCGGCCATGCCGAATGGCCACCCCAGCGGTAGGTGCGCGCCAGCCCCAGTGCCAGATCGCTGTCGTCCCAGTCGAACGGGGTGGGGTCTAGCAGGTCGAGCCGGCGGGCGGAGGGCATCCGCACCCAGGCGCGTGCTTCCGGGCTGGCCATGGTGTGTCCTTGTTATGCGAAATAGTGCGGGGAAAGCTCCCCCGCAGGCGCCATTTTAGCCTTACACTTTGACAATCTTAAACTTTCAGCATGAAAGAACAAGACATGCGACCATCGTACATCTATCAGGGCGGTTCTGTGCTGATGCATGCTCCGCTGCAGCTCAGGAATGCAGAAATGTATGGCTATTTCGTGCGCGGTGATGTGGCGAAGCTACAGGCCACGCTGGACGGTACGCTGAATCAGGTGGCCGGGCAGCGCCTGCGCTTCAAGGCACTGTCGCCGTATGTGCTGCTGACCTTCACCCGGGTCCATCATGCCGATTCGGCGCTGCCGGTCGATCATGCCAAAGGCTGGATACGCGAGGTCGATATCGTCAGCTGGATCATGGTGGGCGCCATGGATGAGGCAGGCAAGCTGGCGCACATCTATGCCTATCCGGCGCACATCTTCGTTGACGATGCGATGGCGCTGATTAACGGGCGCGAACTGTTCGGCTATCCCAAGTATCTGTGCGACTATGCGATCCCGGCGGCAGGCAGCGAGCCGCTGCGCTGCGCCGTGTCGGCCAAAGGCTTCCAGCCCTTCGGGCCGGAGACGGAGCTGGCCATGCATCCGTTGCTGGAAATTACCGCGACGGCGAAAACGGGCGTGGATCACCCGATCAAGGATGTGTTCGATCTGGTCGAGCAGGCAATCGAACTGTTGCTCTCCATTCCCGATTTTTTCAATCTCGATGTGGCGGGCGTGGCAGATATCGTGTCGCTGCTGCGCCAGCCCCGCATCGATCAGATTTTCCTCAAGCAGTTCCCCGATAGTGCCGGTATCAAGGCCGTGTATCAGGCGCTGCTGGCGGCGCCCGCCACCATCCAGCAGATCCATAGCGCGGCCTTGCTGGGCTACGAATACGAATGCCTGCTGCACCGCTTTGATAGCTTCCCGCTGGATCAGACGCTGGGTCTGCAGCTGGGCAAGCAGGCGGCCATCCTGCCGTACCGGCTGAACTTCGATTTCACCGCCGAGCCGGGCGTCGAGCTGGTGGACAACTCCCGCATCGCGCCGCAGAAGATCGCCATACTGGGCGGCGGCGTGGGCGCCATGACGGCGGCCTACTATCTGAGCGACCAGCCGGGCTGGCAGAATAATTACGACATCACCGTGTACCAGCAGGGCTGGCGGCTGGGCGGCAAGGGCGCCAGCGGCCGCAACGCCGCCTACGGGCAGCGCATCGAGGAACATGGCCTGCATATCTGGTTCGGCTTCTACAGCAATGCTTTCCGCATGATCAAGGCGGCCTACGCCAGCCTGCAGCGCCCGCCCGGCGCGCCGCTGGCGACCTGGCGCGACGCCTTCAAGCAGCATGACTACATCGCGCTGTCCGAGCAGGTGGGGCAGGAATGGCGCAACTGGAACATCGTGTTCCCGTCGCTGCCCGGCGAGCCGGGCGAGGGCAGTGAAAAAATCACCCTGTGGCAGATGGCCGTGGCCATGGTGGCGTGGATAGAGCAGTGGCTCAAGGGCATCGATGCGCTGGCGCAGACGCTGGCGCCGCTGCCGCCGGCCAGTGTGGCCGAGACCACCGGCGGCATGCTGCACGACTGGTGGCATGCGCTCGCTGCCCGAGTCGAGGCCAGCGTGCATGAACTGGTCAACGACGCGGCCTTGCTGGCCGCTGCCCTGTCCGGCGCAGTGGCGAATATGGCCGCCGATAGCCGTCGCCACAGCGAAGCCGAACACCGCATGCTGGCAGGCGCGCTGGAAGGCGTGCGCGCGCACGTGCACGCCCGTTACGCGCCGCTGCTCGATAGCGGCGAGGCCGATGCGCGCGATACCCTGCGCCGCCTGCTGATCTGCCTTGATCTGGGCACCACGGTGATGAAGGGCGTGCTGGAAGATGGCGTGCTACGGCAGGGCTTCGACGTGATCAACGATATCGATTTCCGCGCCTGGCTGCGCAAGCATGGCGGCAGCGAGACCTACTGCGTGCAGTCGGCGCCCGTGCGCGGCTTCTATGATCTGGTGTTTGCCTACGAGGGCGGCGATTTCGAGAAGCCGAATATCGAGGCGGGCACGCTGCTGCGCGCCATGGCCCGCATCGGTCTGTGCTACAAGGGCGGCATCATGTTCAAGATGCAGGCCGGCATGGGCGATACCATCTTCACGCCGCTATATCAGGCCTTGCGCGCGCGCGGAGTCAAGTTCAGATTCTTCCATAAGGTGGACGAGCTGGTGCCGGACGGACGCCAGATCGGCAGCATCCGCATGACGCAGCAGGTGCAGCTGCAGGGCGAGGAATATCAGCCGCTGGTGGACGTGCAGCAGCTGGCCTGCTGGCCCAGCACGCCCGACTACAGCCAGATCGATACTGCGCAGGCGCAACTGCTGCAGCAGCATCAGGTCAATCTGGAATCTTACTGGAGCGACTGGCCGCAGCTCTACCAGCAGCAGTTCGGTCATGCGCTACCACAGCTGACCTTGCGGCGCGGGGTCGATTTCGATCAGGTGGTGTTCGGTATTTCCATCGCCTCGCTGCAGGCACTTTGCCCGCAGCTGCTGGCACAGAGTCCGGCCCTGAACACCAGTTACGAGCAAGTGCAGACAGTCGCAACCCAGGCCTATCAGGTCTGGCTCAATCAGGATCTGGCCCAGATGGGCTGGACCCACCAGCCGGGCGGTCAGCAGCCGGTGCTGAGCGCATTTGGCGAGCCTTACGATACCTGGGCGCCGATGGACCAGCTGCTATGTCGCGAAGACTGGCCTGCGCCACTGGCGCCGCGCAATGTGTCGTATTTCTGCAGTGCTTTGCCGGTGCAGTCCTATCCGCCCGCCAGCGACAGTAGTTTCCCTGCCGTGATGGCGGCCCGAGCCAAGGCCGGGGCGATCCACCAGCTGAGTCAGGAAATCGCCGCGCTGTGGTCGGCGGCCGGGCCGGCCGGGGCCTTCCCGTGGCAATGGCTGGTCGATGGCAGCAATGCGACCGGCGTGCAGCGTTTCGATGCCCAGTACTGGCGCGCCAATGTCGATCCGTCCGAGCGCTATGTGATGTCGGTGGTGAACAGCACGAAATACCGGCTACAGACCGACCAGTCAGGCTTCGGCAATCTGTATCTGGCGGGTGACTGGATACGCACCGGCCTCAATGCGGGCTGCGTGGAAGCGGCCGTGATGGCCGGCATGCAGGCTGCGCGTGCGATCAGTGGCTATCCACAGGTGATTGAGGGCGAGACGGACTTTTAACAGTGGCCGCAGCGGCGTCGCGCAGATCGGCGCAGGCCTGTTCCAGCGCCGCCGTCACGGCTGGCAGGTGGGCACGGGTGGCAGGCAAATCGCCGCTGATGGCGCTTTCCTCCATGAGATGGCAGAGCGTGTGCAGCTGGCTGTCGCTCAGATAGCTGGCGCTGCCCTTGAGCGCGTGGATGGCGGCAGCGGCCATGGCAGCATTGCCGGCCGCAAGCGCTGCACTGGCCGCTTCCAGCCGGCGTGGTGCTTCTTCGAGGAAGGCTAGTGTAATGCGCTGCATATGGCTGGCCGACATGCCGGCCAGTGGCTGGATGCGAATCGCACCATCGGCTGGAACGGCGCCAGCCTGACTGGCAGCAGCCGTATTGCCGGCTGCCTGCTGGGCCGCGCTGATCAGCTGGGCCGAGACGCGCGCGGCCGCCGGCGCTACGCCGAACTGGGCGTCCAGCGCCTCGGTGCTGGTGCTTGCGCGATAGCTGTGCTGGCCCAGTGCCAGCGGCTTGCCGCGACTCAGGTGGCGCGCGATGATCTGTTCGATCTGGTCGTACAGCAGCCGTTCATCGACCGGCTTGCTGAGGAAACCATCCATGCCCACGGCCAGATAGCGCTGTCTGTCGTGGTCGCTGGCATTGGCAGTCAGGGCGATGATAGGCACGCTGGCATCGAGCACGCGGTAGTCGTCGCTGCCGCCGCTGCGGATCAGGCGTGCCGCCTGTTCGCCGTCCATCATCGGCATACGGCCATCCATCAGCACCAGATCGTACTGGCTGTTGCTGAGCGCATGCAGGGCCTGCAGACCGTTTTCCACCATGCGCACTTCGTGGCCCATGTTTTCCAGCAGCGTGCTGACGATGATCTGGTTGGTGCGCACATCTTCGGCGCACAGGATGCGCAGGCGGTAGCTGTGGCGTTCGCTGCGCGGCTGGCGCGTGGGATCGGGCAGCGGCACATTGCCCAGCGCCATGGGCAGGGTAAAGCTGAAGGTCGAGCCTTCGCCCAGCTGGCTCTGGACGGCAATCGAGCCGCCCATCAGCTCTACCAGTTCCTTGCAGATGGCCAGACCCAGCCCGGTGCCGCCGTAGCGGCGCGTGGTGGACTGGTCGGCCTGCTCGAATTTCTGGAACAGGCGCGACAGGGCAGCCGCCGGAATACCGGGACCGGTATCGCTGACATCGAAGCTGATGCTGTGCTGGCCGGCGAGGGTCAGCATGGTCGATACCTGCAGCTGCACTTCGCCGCGGTCGGTAAATTTGATGGCATTGCCCAGCAGGTTGAGCAGGATCTGGCGCAAACGGGTGGGATCGCCGCGTACATAGCGCGGCAGATCCAGTGCCAGATTGGTACGCAGCAGCAGGCTCTTGGCGTCGGCCTGGGTCTGCAGGATGCCGACGGCATCGTCTATCAGTTCCACCAGATCGAAGTCCACCGACTCTATCGTCAGGCGGCCCGCATCGATCTTGGAGAAATCCAGAATGTCGTTGAGGATGGCCAGCAGCGATTCGCTGTTCTGCAGGCCGATGCGCAGGTATTCCTCGGTGCGGCCCTGCACCGCCTGATCGCGCATGGCGAACTTGATCATGCCGATTACGCCGGCTAGCGGGGTGCGGATGTCGTGGCTCATGGCCGACAGAAAATCGATGCGGTGGCGGCTCACCACTTCGGCATGTTCCTTGGCTTCGCTGAGCTGGGCCGTGCGTTCCTGCACGCGCTGTTCCAGCGTATTGCGCAGCAGGCGGATCTGGTCGGCCAGGGCAAACGCCAGCAGCACGCCATCGAGCGTGCCGCCCAGCAGGGTGAACAGCTGGGCATTGCTGACCACGGCCGGAATCAGACCCACGTTGGCGGGCAGGATGAGCAGGCCAGGCACCATCAGCGCAACAAAGCCCAGCACGAAGAAGCGGGCCGGATAGTAGCCGCTGCGCCATACCACGATGCCGCTGATCAGGGCCAGCGTCATCCAGATGCTGATCACGATGGTGGCGATGGTGTGGGCGTAGCTGAGCGCAAAGAAGCAGCTGGGCAGCGTCAGCAGCGGCAGGATCAGGTTGATGCGGCTCCAGCGGTATAAGCGCGGCGCGTAGTCCTGCAGGCGCAGGAAGCTGGTGTAGAACAGCGTGCTTAGCACCGGCAGCAGGAAGAAGGGCACGTAATGCCAGTGCAGATTGTGCCAGTCGAACAGGTCGGCCGAGAGGTGGAAGGTCATGCCCCAGGCCAGCGCATAGCACAGCACATACAGCGAGTAGTACAGCGAGGAGCGGTCGCGCGTGATCGAGTAGATGAAGAAATTGAACACGGTGAGCGCCAGCAGGGCGCCGATGGAGCCGATGATCAGCACATTTTCCGCAGCCACCAGCTGCTGGTACTGAGGGCGGGGCAGCACCGACATCACGGGCGTGCGCGCATAGTAGGGGCTGGAGAAGCGTATCAGTAGCTGGTAGCGCTGGCCCGGCAGCAGATCGAGGTCGCGGCCATAGTGCAGCAGATAGGCGTGCGGCTGGCGGTAGCCGGTCAGCATCTGGCGCACGCTGCCATCGGGACCGTATAGCTGGATATCGACCAGATCGATCAGGGTGTCGCTGGGATCGATCACCCAGGCGGTCTGCTGGCTATCGTTGCGTAATTCGGCCACCAGCCAGTAATGGCCGCCCAGCAGATCGACCTTGCTGGCCGGTTTGAGCTGGCTGAGGAATTGCGGCAGGCTGGCGGCGTCGACGGGGAAGGGCTGGCCCTCGTCGCTATACAGACGGGCATGCCGCATCAGGTCGAGGCTGTTGCCGCTCAGGCCTATGGCTGCCTGCGGCGTCTGCGCCTGCACCGGCTGGGCCAGCAGCATCAGGCCCAGCAGCTGTGCCAGCAGCCCGCAGCGCAGCCACGCCGGCACGCGGGTCTGGCCGGTAAACAGGTGCTGCAGTAGGCGACGCGCAAAGCTCATAGTGGGTCGGAATGGCGACTGCTGCCGGGTTGGCAAGGAGAGAGCATTTTAAACGAGAACTTAGTGCCTGAAAGTAAAAATTGATCTTTGGCACATTGGCACTGTCGTTTCCCTGCAGGTAAGATGCTGGTTTTCGCTGCAGGAACGCCCGATGCTCATTACACCAGAACAATTGATAGGATTTCTCAGTGCGGCCATGCTGATCACGGTATCGCCGGGGCCCGATAACCTGATGGTGCTCAGCGTAGGCATGTCGCGCGGGCGGCGCCCGGGCATGGTGTTCGGGCTCGGTTGCGCGCTTGGCTGCCTGAGCCACACTTTGCTGGCAACGCTGGGCGTGAGCGCGCTGATCAAGGCCTCGCCGCTGGCCTTCGGCGCCCTCAAGCTGCTCGGTGGCGGCTATCTGATCTGGCTGGGCATAGGCGCGCTGCGCAGCCGTGGCGGGGCCCGTGTGGATGGCGCCAGTGTGCCGGACGAAAGTCTGGGCAAGCTGTTTGCCAAGGGCCTGTTCGCCAATGCCATCAATCCCAAAGTGGTGCTGTTCTTCCTGTCTTTCCTGCCGCAGTTCGTGCTGGCCGAGCGGGGTGACGCCAGCTGGCAGACGGCGCAACTGGGCATACTGTTCACTTTGCAGGGCGTGGTGATATTCGGTCTGCTCGGCTATTTCTCGGGCCGCGTGGGTAGCTGGATCAACCGCCATCCCGGCGCCGGCATGTGGATGGACCGTGTGGCGGGGGCGATTTTCGTCGGTCTGGGACTAAAACTTCTGGTGAGCCGATAAAACTGCGCATTTGTCATCACCCTGTCACTTGGAGCAGAGATACTGTCTCTGCTCTTTCAAGTCTCTCCCGATTTGAAATTTTCCTTCACCCGCGCTCATCCGCGGGTTTTTTTTTGGCGCGGCGAGCCCGATATCTGCGCTATTCGTGCGCCAGCAGGTGGTAATGCAGTTCTAGCTGGTCCTGCACGGCCAGGGCGCCGCCCATCACGGCGAATGGTGTAATGCCGTAGTCGCTCTGCAGAATGGTAAAGCTGCCTTCGGCCTGCACCTTGTGGCCATCGCTGATGATGGTGGCAGGCACGCGCAGCTTGCGCGTGACGCCGTGCAGCGTTATCTGCAAGGCCAGTTCTTCGCCCTGACGTTCGGCCTGTAGCTGCACCAGCGGATAGTGTTCGGCATCGAGCGTGCGGGTCAGCATATTGCGCCGTGTGCCGGCGATGGCTTCCGCCGATGGCTGCGGCTGCAGACCGGCGGCGAGGCGCAGAGCGGCAGGATCGACCTCCATTTCATCGAGGCGGAATTGCAGGCGGGCGCGCTGGCTGCGCGGGTCCACACTGCCTTGCAGATTTTTTACCAGTACCAGATGATCATGGCCGAGGCGGGCCAGCAGGCCGCCTCGCCGCACGATGATGGTGATCTGCGAGGCTGCGTCGTCGATGGCGAGGGCGGTCGCTGCCTGATGCTGCGGCATGGCGCTGGTCTGCGCGGCGGGGGCAGGTGCCGCGCTAGCCTGGTCCGCTGCGGGCGGCTGGGGCAGGGGGGAACCACAGGCGCCGAGCATGATGCTCAGCGCCAGAATATAGGCGCGGCTGCTGGCGCGGCAGCGCAGAGTCGTTGGGAGATGTTTTTTTATCATCGATGGCAGCGTCACGGCGGCGTCACAAAGCTTGATTATGATGCGTTTCGCCGTATCCAGCATGTGCCAGCTGGTCGCCGCATCCAAGCTGGTGCGGGAATCCACGGCGCATGACTCGGCAGGCTGGCCGGTGGCCTGAAACACCGGCACCACTGCTTTGCAGCCTGCTGTGCGGCCAGCCTTTGGCATCTGGTTCAACTACCTTAATCATCCTCTAAGCCTAACTGCCCGATTCGCTGGCAAAGTGTGACCTGTAGCGCGCGGCATGAGCCCTGCGCCCGGTTGCCGGACCCGCAAAGCCCGGCACAAATTCTGTCCTGGCGGCCTGCTCGCCGCCGGACGCGGAACATCCCCACGCCTTCGAGCGTTTTACAACCAGCATCATCACGCGATGACGCTGGTTTTTTTTTGCCTGTGCCGGACGTGTTACTGCTGCCTGGCCAGCCATGCGTCGATTTCAGGGATGCGCGTAGCGCGCACCTTGAGGCGGTACTGGATGGCGGCGATGGCCATATTGGTATCGCCTTGCGCTTGCGCTGACAGATACTTGCCGGCATAGGCACGCAGCTTGTCTATCATGGCCGGATCTGCCGAGCGGCCGCCAAGGCGGGCGAAATAGCGGCTGCGCGCACTGGCATCGACCTTCTTCTCGAATTCGGCATAGTGCGCCAGCGCGTAGTCGTAAGCCATATCGGGATGGTTGCCCGCAACGTGGCCGACGATGGCCGCACTGGTGGTGACGCCGCCTTCGTCCGCCAGTGCCAGTTCCAGTGCGCGCTGGGCCAGTGCCGCGTCCTTGGCCATGCCCAGCAGGCCATACAGCTCGGCCTTGATCATCGGGGTCGGCTCGTCCATGGCAGCCTTGTGCAGCTGATCCCAGGTGGCGCCATCGGCATTTTCCGCCAGCACGGCCAGTATCGGACGGCGCAGTTCGGCCGGCAGGGCACGCGCATCGTGGCCTACTGCGGCAAAGCGGCGCTGCGCTTCGGCGATGACAGCCTGGTCGCCCATGGCGCCCAGTGCCTGCACCAGCGATTCGCGCAGATTGGCCACGGCCGGGCTTTCGCCGCGCTGTGCTTGCCAGCCGATGCGGGCCAGCACGGGCGCCAGCCGCTGCCGGCCATAGCGTTCCAGTACGGCGCGCTGTTGCGGCTTGCCCTGATAGAGTCCATGCAGGTCCTGCAGGGTGCCGATAATGCGGCCCCAGACTTGCGGCGCGGCGTCGGGCGCGGCCCTGCTGGACAGTTCCAGTGCGCTGCTCGCTGGCATCAGGCCGACCATGCCGAGTGCACGGGTGTCGCCGAGCAGGCCTAACTGGTCGATGGTCGCAAGCTGGCCGAACTGGCTGGTTAGTCTGGCGAAGGCGTCGGGAGCGTACAGCGTGCGGTAGTAGCCGGTCTGGCCGGCGTTGACCAGTACGGCGCCGCAGCCGGGCAGGGTGATGCTGGCTTTGCCGCCGCTCACCAGCGCACGTACGGGGGCGCCGCCCACCGTCTGGGCGATCACGGGTACGCGCCAGCTCAGCGGTTTCTTGTCCGGCTGGTCTTTGCTGAACTGGTCCTGCGTCAGGGTGACACGGGTCTGGCCCTTGCTGCAGCTGGCTGCCGCAACGCGGATCATCGGCACGCCGGGCTGCAGGGTGAAATCGTGGGCAATCGCGGTGACCGGCTTGTGGGCGGCGGTTTCTACAGCGCGCCACAGGTCGTCGGACACCGTGTTGCCGTATTTATGTTTGGCCATGTAGTGGCGCACGCCGTTGCGCCACGCCTGTTCGCCCACATAATCCTCCAGCATGCGGATGACGGCTTCGCCTTTCTGGTAAGTGATGCTGTCGAAGGCCTGGCTAGCCTGTTCCACCGTAGCGATTTTCTGTACCACAGGGTGGGTGGTGACCAGCGCATCCTGGCCCATGGCCTGTTCGCGCGTGTCGACCGCGCGCAGATTCCACTGCCATTCCGGATGCAGGCGGTGGGTGGTGCGCGATTCCATCCACGAAGCGAAGCCTTCGTTCAGCCACAGGTCGTCCCACCATGCCATGGTGACCAGATCGCCGAACCACTGGTGTGCCATCTCGTGGGCGGCGACGAGGAAGGAAGTCTGCTCGTCGTCCTGGGTAGCGATGCGCGGATCGAGCAGGATGGCATTCTCGAAGGTGAAGATGGCGCCCCAGTTTTCCATCGCGCTGAAGGACTGGCTGCTGCCCGGCGCGGCGATGTTGTCCAGTTTAGGCAGCGGATAGCGCACGCCGAAGTAGTCGTTGTACTCTTTCAGCACGGCCAGTGAAGAATCGAGCGCGAACTGGCCCTGTTCCGCCATGCCATTCTGGGTAATCACGCCCAGCTCCGTGCCTTGCGCTACTTTGCTGGCGCGGTCGAATTCGCCCATGGCGAAGAACAGCAGATAGGTGGACATTTTCGGCGAGGTGGCGAAGCGTACCAGCTGGCGGCCATCGGCCAGCGTGCTGGTGCTGCTGACCGGCATATTCGATACGGCCAGCTGACCGGCCGGGATGGTGGCTTCCAGCGCGAAGGTGGCTTTGTAGCTAGGCTCGTCCCACGATGGAATCATGGCGCGGGCATCGGAATTCTCGAACTGGGTGTACAGCGCGCGTTTTTTGGCGCCGCCGTTTTCATAGTCGAGCGCAAACAGGCCGCTGGCCTGGCTGCTGATCTTGCCGTCGTAATCGAGCTTGAGCTGATAGCTGCCCCGGGCCAGCGTGCGGGGGAAGTGCAGGGTCACGGTCTGTTTGTCGGCATCGACGCTGATGTGATCGGCGGCCAGTACCGGCTGGCCCGGCCCGGCGCTGATCGCCGCGCTACGGAAGCTCAGCTCGGCCGCATGCAGGGTCAGGCTGTCGCTGGCCTGCACCACGTCCAGCGCAATGACCACGCTGCCACTGAATGTACGCCGCGCCGCATCGGGCACCAGCGAAACGGCATAGTGACTGGGGACGGCGTTGCGCGGGAGCTGGCTGGTGACGCTAGCGGGCAGCGGCGCGGCGGTCTGGGCGGATGCGGCCAGCGTGGTGGCTGGCAGCGTGGCGCTGAGGCCCAGTGCCAGTGTAACGGCCAGCGAAATCAGTGTGCGTTGCATGGATATCCTTGTAGAGAGTGAGCCGGTAGGCTGACGAACGGTACGGACGGCTTCGTGAGCCAAGGCTGGAATCTAAGTGGATCTGGTCATAATGTCAATCTTGTTGGCGTGGGACCATACGCCAGCAATGCCATCGCAGGCCGAATCCGGCGTATGATGCGCTACGCAGCGCCACGGCCACCATGGCTGGCATTTCGATAGTCTGCAGCGGTGCTGCGGCGGGTTCCGGCCCGCACGGCAGGCTGTATTCCGAACCAGGGGAGTGATAGATGAAACTGTATTCCGCGCCACGTGCGCCCAATCCGCGCCGGGTAGTGATGTTCATGGCTGAAAAAGGCATTACCGGTGTCGAGATGGTTTCTTTCGATCTGCTGCAGGGACTGCAGCGGGGCAGCGAATTCCTGCAGAAGAATCCGTTCGGGCGGGTGCCAGCGCTGGAACTCGATGATGGCCGCATACTGACGGAAACCCGTGCCATCTGCAGCTGGCTGGAAGGACTGGTGGCGGAACCGAATCTGATGGGCGAGGGCTACGACGAACACGCTTTTATCGAAATGGCGGACCGGCGGGTGGAACTGCATCTGCTGAGCGGCATTGCGGATTGCGCGCGTCACACCCATCCGGCGCTGGCGCCGCTGGAGCGGCCGCAGTTTCCCGAATATGGTGCTGCGCAGGGCGAGAAGATGCGCGCCACGGCGCGCTGGCTGGACCAGCAGCTGGCGCAGCAGCCGTTTATCGCGGGCCAGCGCTTTACCATCGCCGATATCACCGCGTTCTGCGCGCTGGAATTTGGTCGCGGTCTGCTCAAATTCCGTCCGGGCGAGGAAGGCATGGCGCATCTGCAGGCTTGGCGTGACCGGATAGCGGCGCGCCCGAGCGCACAGGCGCAGTACTGATTAGCTGGGGCAGTATCAGCTCATGTTCAAGGATGCCAATGCCAGCAGGTTGAGGCCTGGTCAGCGTGGACTGATCTGGCTGGGCGGCTTCGTGCTGGCTAGCCTGATCGGTGCTGCGCTGTATGGTTCGGCAGCCAGCACGGTGGATGCCAATGCGGCGCTGCGCTTCGATAATCTGGCGCGCAATACCCAGTACGGGATTGCCGCCCGCATCAAATCGTATTCCGATATCACGCGCGGACTGGTGTCGCTGTTCCAGACCGGGCCGCAGATCAGCCGCATGCAGTTCCACCAGTATGTGGCCAATCTTGAAATCCCGCGCTATTTTCCCGCGATCGAAGCGCTGAACTGGGCGCCGCAGATCAGCGATGCCCAGCGGGCCGGCTTTGTAGCTGCAGTCAGGGCCGACACCAGTCTGGATGCGCGCGGCTATCCGGACTTCGATATCCGGCCCGCCGGCAGGCGCGAGCTGTACATGCCGCTGACCTATCTGGAGCCTGCCCTGATTCTGCGCGAGAAGCTGGGGGTGGACGTGATTGCCGATCCGGCGGTAGCGCGGGTGGTGATGGCGGCGCGCGACAGCGGCCAGGTGATGGCTTCGGGCCAGCCCGTCATGGTGCATCACCCTTTGCCGCATATCGGCATGGGCATACGCTTGCCGGTGTACCGGCCCGGCATGCCGCTAGCCGATGTGGCGCAGCGCCGTGCGGCCTATCAGGGGTCGGTGGGGGTGGGTTTCAGCGTGCCGCGCCTGCTGCAAGGCGCCATAGATGAAATGGCGGTGCGCCAGCTGCATCTGGTGCTGTACGCCGATGCCAGCCGCGAGCCGGAACTGCGGCGGCTGGAACTGGAGGCGGCCGATCATGTGCTGTTTAACGACGATGGCAGCCTGCATGCGCGGCGCGATCTGCTGGGCCAGCATGACCAGCATTTTGTGACGGTGCTGCCGATCGATTTCCATGGCAGCCTGTGGAAAGCCCAGTTCTTCGTGCGCAAGGACCAGTTGCTGACGCCGTTCGACCGTGCCTTGCCATGGGTGGCCGGCATCACCGGCTTTTCCGGTACGGTGCTGCTGTACAGCTATGTGCTGGTGCTGTATTCCTCGCGCCGCCGCGCCATCAAGCAGCGCCTGCTGCTCGACACGGTGCTCGATAACGTTGATGCTCACGTGTACATGAAGGACGTCCGGCGCCGCTTCATCTATGTCAACGCGCGCATGGCCGAAGCCATGGGCATGACGGTCGACCAGATGATAGGCAAGGCAGATCGGGAGCTGATGCCGCCTGACGTGGCAGACGAAGCCTGGGATCAGGAGCGGCTGGTATTTGTCGACCGCAATACCCGCAGCGGCGAAGTGCATCAGGTCGATGCCGACGGCGGCGCCCATTATCGCTGGACCATCAAGGCGCCGGTAGTGATAGACCGCAGCGTGACGGCGGTGATCGGCCTGTCGACCGATGTGACGGAGCTGCATGACCTGAAAGAGCGGGCCGATACGGCCAATCAGGCCAAGAGCGAGTTCCTGTCGAATATGAGCCATGAAATCCGCACGCCGATGAACAGTATTATCGGCATGGCCCATCTGGCGCTGAAATCCGTGAGCGATCCCAAGCAGCGCGATTATCTGGAAAAGATTTTCCACTCGGGCCGCCATCTGCTGGGCATCATCAACGATATACTCGATTTTTCCAAGATCGAGGCAGGCAAGATGGAGCTGGAAGTGCTGGACTTCTCGCTCGATGCGCTGCTTGATAATGTGGTCAGCCAGCTAGGCGAAAGCGCGGCTGCACGCGGGCTGGCACTGGAAGTGGTGGTGGCCGAAGGCATGCCCTGCCAGCTGCGCGGCGATCCGCTGCGGCTGGAGCAGGTGCTGCTCAACTTCACCAGCAATGCCATCAAGTTTTCCGAGCAGGGCACGGTGCAGATCCGTGCCAGCCTGCGGGGCGCCTGCGAAGACGGGCTGGAAGTGTGCTTCGAGGTGGCGGATCAGGGCATAGGCATGACGCCGGCCCAGCTGGAACAGCTATTCCAGTCCTTCCATCAGGCCGACACCTCGACCACGCGGCGCTATGGCGGCACCGGGCTGGGGCTGGTGATCAGCAAGCAGCTGGCCGAACTGATGGGCGGCAGGGTCGGCGTCGATAGCCGCGCTGGCGCCGGCAGTACCTTCTGGTTTACGGCGCGGCTGGCCTGTGCCAGCAGCCTGCTCCAGCAGAGCGACGACATGGTGCAGGCCGAAGTGCTGGACAGCATACGCGGCAGCGCCATTCTGCTGGTGGAAGACAATGTATTCAGCCAGCAGGTAGGACGCGAACTGCTGGAAGATGCGGGCGCCACGGTGTGCGTGGCCAACAACGGCAAGGAAGCCATCGACCTGCTGCTCAAGGAGTGCTTCGACTGCGTGCTGATGGACGTGCAGATGCCGGTGATGGATGGCTACGAGGCCACCCGTCTGATCCGCGCCCATCCCAAGCTAAGCGATACCCTGATTATTGCCATGACGGCCAACGCCGGTATGGTCGATCAGGAACGCTGTCTGGCAGCGGGCATGGATGAATTCATTTCCAAGCCGGTGGCGCCTACGCTGCTGTTCAATATGCTGGCGCGCTGGATGCGGCAGCGCCCTGCGGGCGGTAGAGCGGCACCAGTGCCGTCCTACTACGCGCTGCCGGCCAGCCAGCCCGGCCTGACCGAAGACGTGCTGGCCCAGCCCATGTTCGACCTGACCGTGCTGGCGCAGACTTTCGGCCACCGTGGCGACAAGATGCACAAGTTTGCGCTGCTCTTCCTTGATGCCGCCCGCGATGGCCTGGGCGAACTCGATGCGGCGCTGGCGCAGAACGATAGCGCCCAGCTGGCGGAACTGGGACACCGCATCAAATCGTCGGCACGGGCAGTCGGGGCCATGCGCTTCGGCGCGCTATGCCTCGAACTGGAGCAGCTGCGCCATCAGGCTGACCTGGTCCTGGCGCGCCAGCTAGTCCAGCAGCTGCATGCCATGCTGGCCCAGCTGGAGACCCTGATGACGCAGGAACTGCTGGCTTACTCGGAAGGCTAGAGCGATAATACTAGCTCCTTCTCCCTGACGAGCCCTATGGACGCAAGCGTAAGCCCCGGACTGATAGTTTTGCATGGTAACCAGCTGGAAATGCTGCGCAGCGCCGTGTTCCAGTGGCTGCGGGGCCATCCGCTCGGTGCGCTGGAAAGCGAAGTATTTCTGGTGCAGTCCAACGGCGTGGCGGAATGGCTGAAAATCGCCCTGGCCGAAGAGCTGGGCGTCTGTGCGGCCACGCGGGTGGCACTGCCGGCCCGTTTTCTGTGGGAGACCTACCGCGGCATGCTGGGGCAGGAACAGGTGCCTACTATCTCCGCCTTCGATAAAGGCCCGCTGACCTGGCGCCTGATGCGATTGCTGCCCACCTTGCTGGCGGATCCCGTATTCGCTCCGCTGCGGCATTTTCTGGCCGATGGCGCGCCCGAACGCCGCTTGCAGCTGGCCGAACGGCTGGCCGATCTGTACGACCAGTACCAGGTCTACCGTGCCGACTGGCTCGATGACTGGGCCCACGGACGCGACCAGCTGCGCAAGGCTGGCGGCGAAGTGCTGGCGCTGAACGGCGAGCAGCGCTGGCAGGCGCAGTTATGGCGCGCCGTGATTGCCGATGTAGACCCGGACCAGCGCGAGCTGGGCCGCGCCACCATCCACACCGAATTCGTGCGCGCCGCCGCAGCGGGCGAGGCGCCGCTGGGGCAGCTGCCGCGCCGCATCGTCGTCTTCGGCGTATCGGCCCTGCCATTCCAGACCCTGCAGGCACTGGCGGCGCTGTCCGGCTATACCCAGGTGCTGCTGGCCGTGCCCAATCCTTGCCAGTTCTACTGGGGCGACATTATCGAAGGGCGCGAGCTGCTGCGCGCTGCGCATAGACGCCAGCAGCCGCGCAACGGCCATGATCTGGGCGCGCTGCCGCTGGAGCAGCTGCATGCGCACAGCCATCCGCTGCTGGCCAGCTGGGGCAGGCAGGGGCGCGATTTCATCCGCCTGCTCGACGAATTCGATACGGCCAGTGCCAGCCTGAACGATGGCGCTGGCCAGCCCCTGCGCGTCGATCTGTTCAGCGATGGTGCCGGCGCGACCCTGCTGGCGCAGATCCAGGCCGCCATACGCGATCTGCTGCCGCTGGCCGAACATCCTGGCGTGCCGCCGCCGGCCAGCGACCGCTCCGTCGAATTCCATGTAGCGCACAGCGTGCAGCGTGAAGTGGAAGTGCTGCACGACCAGCTGCTGGCCATGCTGGCGCAAGATAGCAGCCTGCGTCCGCGCGATGTGGTGGTAATGGTGCCCGATATCGACACTTTCACGGCCGCCATCCACGCCGTATTCGCCCAGTACCGGCGCAGCGATGCGCGCTATATTCCGTTCGAAATCGGCGACGTCAACGACCGCAGCGTCAATCCCCTGCTGGTGGCGCTGGAATGGCTGCTACGCCTGCCGCAGCAGCGCTGCCGCCAGAGCGAAGTGCGCGATCTGCTCGACGTGCCGGCGGTGGCTAGCCGCTTTGGCCTCGATGGCGACGACATGGCCACACTGGGCCTGTGGATAGAAGGCGTGGGGGTGCGCTGGGGACTGGATCCGGCCCATCGCAGCGGGCTGGGGCTGGGCGCCGCCGGCGAGCAGAATTCATGGCTGTTCGGCGTGCGCCGCATGCTGCTAGGCTATGCCAGCGGCCAGGGCGCAGCGTTCGGCGGCATCGAACCTTATGGCGAAGTGGGCGGGCTCGATGCGGCGCTGGCCGGTTCGCTGGCCCAGCTGGTGACAGCACTGCTGCACTGGCGCGAAGTGCTGGCGCAGGAACGCACGCCCGCTGAATGGGGCATGCAGGCGCGTGCACTGCTGGCCGCATTCTTCGACGGTCGCGAAGAGGGCGACCGCCTGACGCTGGCCCAGCTGGACGAAGCGCTGGGGCGCTGGCTCGATACCTGCGACAACGCCGGTTTCGTCGAAGCCGTCCCGCTGGCCGTGCTGCGCGAGGCGTGGCTGGGCCTGCTCGATGAGCCGACCCTGAACCACCAGTTTGTCTCCGGTGGCGTCACCTTCTGCACGCTGATGCCTATGCGTGCCGTGCCGTTCCGCGTGGTCTGCCTGCTGGGCATGAACGATGGCGATTTCCCGCGCCGCGCGCCGCGCGCCGACTTCGATTTGCTGGCACTGGCCGGCATGGCCCGGCCCGGCGACCGTTCGCGCCGCGACGATGACCGCTACCTGATGCTGGAAGCCGTGCTGGCGGCGCGCGACAAGCTGTACATCAGCTGGGTAGGCCGCAATGTGCGCGACAACTCGGCCCAGCCGCCGTCCGTGCTGGTGGCGCAGTTGTGCGATTATCTGCGCGCGGGCTGGCAGATCGAACTGGCGCAACTGACCACCGAACATGCGCTGCAGCCGTTCAGCCGGCGCTATTTCGAGGCCGGTGGTTTGCTGACCTATGCCCGTGAATGGCGCGAGGCGCACGGTGAACAGGAACTGGCCGCAGCGGCGGCATTGCCTCCCTACGAAATCGATCCCGCTTACCGCCTGAAGCTGGCCGATCTGGTCAACTTCATGCGTCAGCCGGCGCGCTACTTCTTCCGCCAGCGGCTGGGCGTGGTGTTTGGCGAGGCGGCACAGGTGGGGGAGGACGAAGAGCCGTTCGCGCTGGATGGACTGGAGCGCTACCAGCTGGAAGACCAGTTGCTGGAAGACGTGGGCGAAGATGAAATGCTGGACCAGGTGGCGCAGCAGCTGACCCGGCGCGCGGCCAGGCTGGCCCGCGAAGGGCGCTTGCCGATAGGGCTGATCGGCCAGCAGTACCAGCAGCAGCTGGTTGCAGGGCTGGTACCGGTGCGCAGCGCATGGCTGCAGTTGCGCCAGCATTATCCGCATCCCGCTGGCAAAGTGGCGGTAAGCTTCCAGCTGGCTGGCCTGCAGCTGGATGACTGGGTAGACCAGTTGCGCAGCGATGGCGTCAGCACCGTGTGGCTGGGGCAGATTTCGTCCAAGGTGCTGAACAAGCAGGGCGCCGTCAGGGCGGAAAAGCTGATGGAAATCTGGCTGCGCCAGCTGGCTCTGGCGGCTAACGGCACGCCGGTCACGGCGCACCTGATTGCGCGCGACGTGCACGTGCGGATGCGGCCGGTGGAGCAGGATGGCGCGCGCGCCGCGCTGGAACAGCTGGTGGCGCTGTGGCGCGAGAATATGGACCAGCCTTTGCCGACTGCCTGCAAGACGGCGCTGGCCCTGCTGCAGGAGGGCGACCCGCGCGCCACTTACGACGGCGGCTACGAACTGCAGGGCGAAGTCGATGATCTGTGTCTGGCCCGCTTGTGGCCCGAGTATGCCGTGCTACAGGCGCAGCCCGGCTTTGCCGAGGTGGCCGAACGGCTGTATGCGCCGCTGCTCAAGTGGCTGGGCGAGGCGGTCAGTTTTAATCCTCTGGAGCAGGAAGGTGCAGCATGACTAGCAGCGCACTCCCATCTATTCCGTTACGGGCACTGGTATTCCCGCTGCATGGCTCGCGGCTGATCGAAGCCAGTGCCGGTACCGGCAAAACCTGGACCATCGCTGCGCTGTACGTGCGGCTGGTGCTGGGCCACGGCGGCGAACATGGCTACCAGCGCCCCTTGCTGCCGGCGGAAATTCTGGTGATGACTTTTACCCGTGCGGCCACGCGCGAGCTGTCCAACCGCGTGCGCGAACGGCTGGTGGAAGCGGCGGCGTATTTCCGCGCCTATGCCGGCATGGGGCTGGGCGGCAAACGCGATGAGTATCTGGACGAAATCCTGCTGTCCTATCCGGACACCACAGCCCAGCAGCAGGCGGCGCACCGGCTGATGCTGGCAGCGGAGAGCATGGACGAAGCGGCCATTTTTACCATCGATGCATGGTGCCAGCGCATGCTGCGCGAGCATGCGTTCGATAGCGGCAGCCTGTTCGATGAGGAATTGCTTAGCGACGAACAGACGCTGTACGAGGACGCCGCCCATGATTACTGGCGCCAGCAGGTGTATCCACTCAATGCCGCCGGTCTGCAGCCCTTGCTGCAATGCTGGCCCAACGTGGGCGCGCTGAAAAGCAGCGTGCGCGAACTGACGCGGCGGGCCGACCTGATAGGCGCCAGCCGTGCCGCCGGCTGCAGCGATGCTCCGCTAGGGACGCTGATCGCCCAGTTACAGAAACAGCAGCAGGACACGGTACGCCAGCTCAAACAGGGCTGGGATGAACGTATTGCCGCCATGGAGCAATGGATCAACCAGCAGCGCGCTGCAACGCCCAAGTGCTTCAACGGCACCAAGATGAAGGCGGAGAGCGTGGCGGGCTGGTTCGACAGCCTGCGCGCATGGGTGGCCGATCCGCTGGCTACCCATCCCGACCTCAAGGATACGGCGTGGCGCCGCCTGAGCGCCGATGGCATTAGCGACGCCTTTGCCAAAGGCTACAGCGCCGAGGTACCGCAGCACTTCGATGCGGTGGTCACGCTGAAAGCGGCACTGGACCAGCTGGAGCCGCTGTCGTTTGCGCTGTACCGCCATGCGGTCGGCGTGATCGCGGGCCGCATGGCGGTACTCAAGCAGCGCAACCGCCAGTTCGGCTTTGCCGATATGCTGGACCGCCTCAACGCGGCGCTGCAGGGCGAGAACGGCGCTGCGCTACGCCAGCGCATCATCAGCCAGTATCCGGTCGCGCTGGTGGACGAGTTTCAGGATACGGCGCCCAACCAGTACCAGATTTTCAACCAGCTGTACCGCGTGGCCGATAACGATGCAGCCACCGGTCTGTTCCTGATCGGCGACCCCAAACAGTCGATTTACGGCTTCCGCGGCGCCGACATCCACAGCTATCTGTCGGCGCGCGCTGCCACGGCAGGGCGGCATTACCAGCTCGGCACCAACTATCGCTCCACCCAGGCTGTGGTGGCAGCGGTCAATCATCTGTTCCTGCATGCCGAGCAGACGGCAGGCGGCAGCGGTTTTGCGCGTGGCGCGTTCCGCTTTCGCGATCTGGCCAGCGGCGACAATCCGCTGCCGTTCGAGGCGGTGGGTGCGCGCGGGCGTGACGAGCAGCTGTGCAACGGCGCGGGCGCGCTGCCTGCACTGGTGCTGGCCTGCAGCCCGAGTCCGCTGAAAGCGGAAGCCTACCGCGAATTCTTTGCCGCGCAGTGTGCCGAGCAGATCGTCAGCCAGCTCAATGATGTAGCCACCGGCTTTGCACGGCCGGATGGCCTACAGCGCTTGCAGCCGGCCGACATTGCGGTGCTGGTGCGCGACCGGCGCGAAGCCACGGCCATCCGCACGGCCCTGCAGCAGCGCGGCGTCGCCAGCGTGTATTTATCCGACAAGGATGCCGTGACGGAGAGCGAAGAAGCGGCCGATGTGCTGCGCTGGCTGTCCGCCGTGGCGAACCCGCTCGATGGCGCGCTGGCGCGGGCCGCTTTTGCCACCGCCACCTGCGGCCTGTCACTGGCCGAACTGGCAAGGCTGTCGTCGGACGAGCTGGCATGGGAAAGCCGGGTGGAGCAGCTGAAAGGCTGGCATACCGTGTGGCAGCGGCAGGGCGTGCTGGCCATGCTGCGCCGTTTCATCCACGATCTCGATCTGCCCGCCACGCTGATCAATCTGCCGGGCGGCGAGCGCCGCCTGACCAATCTGCTGCATCTGGCCGAACTGCTGCAGACGGCCAGCCGCCAGCTCGATGGCGAACAGGCGCTGATCCGCTGGCTGGCCGAACAGATCGAAGGCGGCGAAGCGGGCGGCGACGAGCGCGTGCTGCGGCTGGAAAGCGATGCGGAGCTGGTGCAAGTGATCACCGTGCACAAATCCAAAGGCCTCGAATATCCGCTGGTGTATCTGCCCTTTGCCGTCACGGCGCGCAAGGTGGAGCGGCGCAACCGCAGCTTCTTCGAGTACAGCGACGGGCAGGGCGGCCGGCATATCGACATGGCGCTGACCGACGAGGCACTGGCGCTGATGGAACAGGCGCGCATACAGGAAGATCTGCGCCTGATGTATGTAGCGCTGACCCGTGCACGCCATTACCTGTGGCTGGGCGTGACCGCACTGGCCACGCGCAAGGAAGGCGAGAATACGCTGCATGAATCGGCGCTCGGTTATCTGCTGACGGGGGGCGAGCCGCTGCCGTCCGATCTGATGATGGAACGCTGGCTGCACGCCATCCGGGGCTGCGCCGCCATCAGTGTGCAGACGCTGGCTGGCGCCGCAGACAAAGGCGACGCCGGCCTGACCCGCTTGCAGCGCGTCGAACAGCGTGCCGCGCTGCTGGAGCCGCAGGGATATGCGGCTAGCTTCGAACGCGACTGGTCGGTAGGCAGTTTCAGTTCGCTGGCGCGGCGTACCGGCCCCACGGCCAGTATAGGCGGGACCTTGCCGGTGCCGCGCGACAGCGCGCAGGAGGATTTGCTGCAGGCGGATGTTCCAGTTGCCGCTGGCGGTCTGGCGCAGAAGGTCGATGATGTGGCGTGGCACCGCTTCCCGCGCGGCTCGGTGCCGGGCAACTTCCTGCACGAGCAGCTGGAATGGCTGGCCAGGGAAGGCTTTGCCACGGTAGCGCAGGGCAGCTTTGCCAGCCGGCTGGCGCGGCGTGTAGAGCGTGCTGGCTGGAGCAACCGGCTGCAGGATACCGAGCTGTGGCTGGGCCAGATCGTCGGCACGCCGCTGCCGTATCTGCAGGCCCCGCTCGCCGCCATCCGCCAGCCGCTGCCCGAGATGGAGTTCTGGTTCCCTAGCGAACGGCTCAATACCACGGCGCTCGACCGCCTGTGCGTGCAGCATCTGCTGGGCGGCGTGGCGCGTCCCGCACTGCCTGAACGCGAACTGCATGGCATGCTCAAAGGCTTTGCCGATCTGGTGTTCGAGCATGCAGGGCGCTACTGGGTGCTGGACTATAAATCGAATGCGCTGGGTGGCAACGACGCGGCCTATCACACCCCCGCGCTGGTGGCGGCCATGGCCGAGCACCGCTACGACATACAGGGCGCGATCTATATGCTGGCGTTGCACCGTTTGCTGCAAAGCCGTCTGGGGCGGCGTTACGATCCGGCGCGCCAGCTGGGCGGGGCCGTGTTCATGTTCCTGCGCGGTATCGCCAACGAACAGACGCGCGGCTGCTATCTGATACCCCCCGATCCTGACCTGCTGGATAGTCTCGATCAGTTGCTGCAAGCGCCGGGCGTGGCGCAAGATGAGGAACACCATGCGTAGTAGCAGTTGCCTAGCCCTGTATGCCCAGATCGACCTGCTGACGGAAGCTGGCCATCTGCGCCGTCTGAGCGCAGCGTTCGCCCGCTTCATCGGCAGTCTGGGCATGGAGTCGCCCGCGCTGATGGCGGCCTGTGTGCTGCTGTCCGAGCTGGAAGGGCGCGGCCATAGCTGCATGAAGCTGGCCGACCTGTCCGGCGCCGTGGCCACCCAGCTGGGCTGGCAGCCCGAATGGTGGCGCGACCTGCGCGCGAGCGCTGGCGGCTGGCCGCAGGATGTCGCCGCATGGCGCAAGCTGCTGGCCGCCAGCGAACAGGTGTGGGCCGTGGGCGATCTCGATTTCGACCAGCCACTGGTGCTCGACGGCGAGCGCCTGTACCTGCGCCGCTACTGGCGCGACGAAAAACTGGTGGCGCAGGCGGTGCGTGAGCGCGCGCTGGGCGAAGTAATGGCCGGCGATGCCAGCAGCAGTATCGCCAATATCCGCCACTGGCTCGACAAGCTGTTCTCCCATGCCAGTCGTGGCGGCGGGCCGGACTGGCAGAAAGTGGCCTGCGCAGTGGCCGTGCGCGGCAAGCTGGGCATCATCACCGGTGGTCCCGGTACGGGCAAGACCTATACCGTGGCACGTCTGCTGGCACTGCTGTTTGCCAGCGCCGGCAGCCGGCGCGACAGTCTGCGCGTAGCACTGGCCGCGCCTACCGGCAAGGCTGCAGCGCGGCTGAAGCAATCGATCGACTCGGCACTGGAAGAACTGGACGGCAAAGTAGGCCAGGAGCTGCCGCTGCGCGAACTGGCCAGCCGCATGGGGGCGGCGCGCACCCTGCATAGCCTGCTCGGCGCCCGACCCGATACGCGTGCCTTCCGCCACCATGCAGGCAAGCAGCTGGAGGTCGATGTGCTGATCGTGGACGAAGCGTCGATGATCCACCTCGAAATGATGGCGGCGCTGCTGGCAGCCCTGTCTGCTCACGCCACCCTGATCCTGCTGGGTGACAAGGACCAGCTGGCCTCGGTGGAAGCGGGGGCTGTGCTGGGCGATCTGTGCTTCGATGCGGAGGCGGGCGGCTACCATGCCGAGACGCTTAACTATGTGCTCGATGCCAGCGGCATCAGTATTCCTGCCGAGTATGCGGGCAAGGCTGGCCCGATTGCCCAGCAGACCGTGATGCTGCGCGAGAGCCGCCGCTTCGGCGGTCCTATCGGCGTACTGGCGCTGGCCGTCAATCGCGGTGATGCCGCCGCCACCGTGCAGGTGTTGCGGGCGCCGTCCGAGGGGCGGCTGGCGTGGATGGATCCGGCGCTGCCAGCCGATGCGCTGCAACTGGCAGTGATGGGGCGCGAGGGCGCGCCCGGCGGCTACAGCCACTATCTGCAACTGCTCAAGGCCGGCGCGCCGGCCGAGCAGGGCGAGGCTTATCTGGCGTGGGTAAAAACGCTGATCGCGGCGTTCGAGCGCTTCCGCATTCTGTGTGCGGTGCGCGATGGCGAATGGGGTGTGCACGGCCTGAACCCAACCATCGAACAGCGCCTGCAAAGTGCCGGACTGCTGCGCCGCAATGGCGAGTGGTATGCGGGCCGCCCCGTGATGGTGACGCGCAATGACTACGCCACCGGTGTCTTTAATGGCGATATCGGCCTGACCCTGCCGGATCCGGCAAGGCCGGGCGCCATGCGCGTCTACTTCTCCGATGGCGATGCGGTACGCAGCGTGCTGGCAACGCGACTACGCAACGTCGAGACGGCGTTTGCCATGACGGTGCATAAATCGCAGGGATCGGAATTCGAACACACGGTGCTGGCGCTGCCGCGCGAGAGCAATGGCACGCTGGCGCGTGAACTGGTCTACACCGGCATCACGCGGGCACGCGAGTTTTTCACGCTGCTCACGCCCAACCAGCAGGTGCTGCTGGACGCGATTGCCCAGCGTACCCAGCGCGCCAGTGGCCTGCGCGCGCTGCTACAGGACTGATCAGGCAGCGCGGCGGCGGTGCTTGCTGCTCTTGGCGGCCTTGCGGCTGGTCTTGGCCGATACTTTCATCACTTTAGGCTCGCCGTCCGGGCCGGCGATAAAGCGGCGGATATTCAGTGCGTCCATCATGCGGGCCGAATTGGCTTTGGCATTGAGCAGCACCAGCGTGGCGTTCTTGCCGGCCGATTTGAAGCGCATGATCAGGCAGCGGCCGGCTTCTTCCGTATAGCCGGTCTTGGACAGACCTACATCCCAGCCCTTGGCGCCCACCAGACGGTTGGTGTTGTGGTATTCCACCTCGCGGCCTTTGATCTTGATGACGTCCTTGGTATCGGTGGTGATGCGGCGGATTTCCGGATAGGCCGAAGCGGCGCTGGCCATGCGTACCAGATCGGTCGCGGTGGAGCGGTTGTTGGGCGACAGGCCGGTAGGTTCTTCGATCACGGTCTGGTGCATGCCCAGCGCGCGGATTTTGGCGTTCACCGCAGCCTTGAAGGCCTCCGGACCACCGGGGAAGGTGCGCGCCAGCGAGGCCGCAGCGCGGTTATCGGACGACATCAGCGCCAGTTGCAGCACATCGCGGCGCGACAGTTCGGCACCGACCGGCACGCGCGAGGTGCTGTGCTTGAGGGTGTCCACGTCGATTTTTTCGATGCTGATAGGCGCGTCGAGGTCGGCCTTGGAATCGAGCACCACCATGGCCGTCATCAGCTTGGTGAGCGAAGCGATAGGCACTTGTACGGTGGAGTTCTTTTCCAGCAGCACTTTGCCGGTGTCATCTTCCACCACCAGCACGGACTGCGAGCCCAGCGGCACAGCCAGTGCGGCAGCCGTCACGGAACTCAGTAATACAGCGATAATTTTCTTGAGCATAGTTTGAATATTCGGTTGAATCAGGCGGAATTCGGTGGAGCAGGCCCTGGTCGCCACGGATTGCCTCTATCTGTGCGGCAATACTCTCTCACGCTGGAAGATAACATTAAAGTTCTTTCTCGTCTATTGATTGTAACTGCCGGATTCCACTAGGCTTATTGGCAAATTTGAATAGTTGCAGGCGCAACTCTGTCAGGCGGACCGTAGCTAAGGCCGGCGGAGCGCGCAAAACGAGAAAAAAAAGACCCCGCGACGATGGCGGGGCCTATAAGCGAGGGGTATGCGGTCTGTGCCGGCTAATGCTCCCGGAGAACTGTGCGCTTATTTGCTCTGATAGATGCGGTCGAATTCGGCGCCATCATCAAAGTGTTTCTTTTGAGCAGCTTTCCAGCCGCCAAATACGTCATCCACGGTGAACAGGCTGATCTGGCGGAAATTGGCGTTGTATTTTTTGAACGCGGCTTCCGAACGGGGACGGAAGTAGTGCTTGGCGATCACGTCCTGCGCCTGTTCCGAGTACAGGAAGTTCAGATAGCCGGTAGCCTGCTTGCGCAGATTGCGGCGGTCCACCACCTTGTCCACCACGGCGACAGGCGATTCGGCCAGTATCGAGATGGAGGGATAGACCACCTCGAAGTTGTCGCCGAATTCGGCGCGCACCAGATTTACCTCGTTTTCGAACGTCACCAGCACGTCGCCGATACTGCGCTGGGTGAAGGTGGTGGTGGCGCCACGGCCGCCGGCGTCAAGCACGGGCACGTTTTTGAAGATTTTCGTTACCAGTTCACGCGCCTGGGCTTCATTGCCGCCTTTTTTCAGCACCGAGCCCCATGCTGCCAGATAGGTGTAGCGTCCGTTGCCGGCCGTTTTAGGGTTGGGAATGATGACTTTCACGCCCGGCTTGGCGAGGTCGCTCCAGTCCTTGATATGTTGCGGATTGCCTTTGCGCACCAGGAATACCATGGTGGAGTAGAACGGCGCGGCATTGTTGGGGAATTTCTTGGCCCAGTCCTGCACCACCAGACCGCGCTCGGCCAGCATGTCGATATCGTTGGCCTGATTCATGGTGACCACGGCCGCTTCCATGCCGTCGGCCACGGAACGGGCCTGCTTGGACGAACCGCCGTGCGACTGGTTCACATTGATGGTTTCGCCCGTAGTCTTTTTCCACTCGGCTACGAACAGGGGATTGATGTCCTTGAACAGTTCACGTGCCACGTCATATGAGGCATTGAGCAGCACCGTTTCGGCGGCCTGCGCCGGCATGGACAGGCTGAACAGGCCAGCACTGGCGGCTAGCAGAGCAGTGGTGAACAGGCGGCGGGTAGGCAGGTGCGTGGTCATAAGGGGCTTTCTGATGAACGGACGCTCATAGTGTAAAATTCCGCGCCGAAAAGATACGAATTTTTCGTTATATGCTTATTTTAAGGGAGACGCACGACAGTTCCTCGATTTCCGCATAAGGAATTCCGGAATGATTCGTGGGCAAAAGCAGGGCCAGCTACTAGGCTGTGAAGGGAGTTAGGCTGCGTCCGCAACGACTTTTATCGCTTGGTGTATAGTCGAATCAGGCACTGAAGAAAGCGTTTAAACGCTTCATTTTTGCTAATAGAAATGTTTGTGAGCGTACATGAGTTCTGAAATTCGCAGTCTTGAAGTCCGTCCGGCAGAGGTCAGCGATGCGGTTGCAGCCTGCACCGTGCTGCGGCGTTCCATCGCCGAATGCTGTGTGCAGGACCACCGGCAGGATCCTGCCATTCTGGCCGCATGGCTGGGCAACAAGACGCCTGAAATGGTGGCGAGCTGGTTTGCTTCGCCCACTAATTATTCCGTGGTAGCCGCACAGGATGGCGTGGTGGTGGGCGTAGCCTTGCTGACCGGCGCCGGCAAGCTGGCCCTGTGCTATCTGCTGCCTGAAGTGCGCGGGCAGGGCCTGGGCAAGGCCATGCTGGAGCGGGTGGAGGCGCAGGCTTGCAGCTGGGGCGTGAAAGCCCTGCAACTGCATAGCACGGCCACGGGCGAGGGCTTTTTCGCCCGTTGCGGCTATACCGATGCAGGCAAGGTACGCTCGCCTTATGGCGTCGAGACCGTATTCTTCTGGAAGCAGCTGGACGCCGCCGCCGACGGCAGCAAGCGCAAGCGCTTCTGCAACTGCAATTCCGCCTGAGCGGCGCTAGGCGCAGACCTGTAGCTCCCATTCCTGCTGGCGCACCGGCTGTGCGCCCACTTCCTCGCCCTGCATAAACAGTTTCAGTTCGCCGGCGCCAAAACGCTGCCATGTTTCGTTGCTGGTCAGCGGCTGGGTGGCGATCACCGTCATGCGGTCGTCGTGCCGGTTGTGCTGGCTGAAGTCTATACTGACATCGCAATCGACCAGTTTGGCCACCGAGAACGGATACTGGCGCTGCACCCAGTGCAGCTCGGTGCTGCAATAGGCGAACAGGAATTCCCCGTTCGAGAGCAGGAAGTTAAAAGTGCCGTACACGGCGATGCTGGCCGCCAGCACCTGCAGCATGGCAAATAGCTGGTGGCGCGGCGGCCGGTGTTCATAGCGCAGTGCCAGCTCCGACAGCAGGTGGCAGAACGCCAGCTCGCTATCGGTGTCGCCCCACGGTGCATACAGGCCGGGGCGGGGGCGGAACAGTTTGAGGTCGCCATTATGGGCGAACGACCAGGTCTGGCCCCATAGCTGGCGCGTGAACGGATGGCTGTTTTCCAGCGATACCCGGCCCTGAGTGGCCTTGCGGATATGCGCGATGACATTGCGCGCCTTGATAGGCTGCGCGCTGAGCTGGCGCGCCAGCGCCGATTCGCTGCAGGCCAGTGCATCGGTATAGAGCTGGCAATCGCTGCCATTGTGCAGGGCGATGCCCCAGCCGTCGCGATGTTCGGCGCTACGGCGCGCGAAGCCGGTGAAGGAAAAATCTACCGCGGCAGGCTGTTTGCTGCTCATGGCGAGTAATTGACACATCGTGCTTCCCTAGGCAGTGGCGATGGCTAACGATAGCGCCAGCGCGCCAGCGGCGGAACGAAGCTTTTGGCATATCCATAGCTGAAAGCATTCGTTCAGCTGCAGGCCAGTGCCAGCTAGGCTGTCACTGTTATCAGAGCGTGCCGAGGAGCAGCATGTCATTTCCCGTTTTGCAAGACTATCTGGCCCGCCTATCCGGCGCTGCCGGCAGCACGTCCAGCATCTGGCTCGATCACGAGGGCCGGGCGCAAGGACGCTTCTTCAATTGCACGCTGAGTAGCGCCTTCCATCCCATCCGCGAACTGCGTGGCGGCGGTGTGCAGGCCTATGAAGGACTGGCGCGCAGCGCAGCGGCGCAGGATCAGGGGCTGTCGCTGTGGCGTCTGCTCGACCATGCCGCCAGCGACGATGAATCGATAGAGCTGGACCGCCTGTGCCGTTTGCTGCATGCGATGAACTTCTTCCGGCAGGCGGGCGATGACGGGCAGGATCTGTATCTGAACGTGCATGACCGCCTGCTCAGCGCCGTCAGCAGCAACCATGGCCATGCGTTCCGCCGCATCCTCGATGCGCTGGAACTGCCGCTGGCCAGGGTGGTGCTGCAACTGCCTGCCGCCTCGCCGCAGCAGGGCTGGCTGCTCAACTATGTGGCCGATAATTACCGCCGCAACGGTTTCCGGCTCGCCATCAATGCGGCGGCGCCGAGCGAGGCCTTGCAGATACTGGAGCGCTTGCGGCCGGCCGTGTTCAAGCTCGATGGGCGCGCATGCGCCGATACCGATGCGCTGCTGACGCTGTGCGCGCGCTGCCGCGAGGCGGGCGTGGCGCTGCTGTTCAAGCGGATAGAAACGCCGGCCACGCTGGCAGGCCTGCGCGAACTGTCGGCCACGGCAGGCCTGAACCTGCTGGGGCAGGGCTATCTGCTGGACCAGCCGCGTACCCAGCTGGCGGATCTGGCGCCGCTCAAGGCAGTGGCGGCCTGAACGCAGGTGCGCGCAAGGGCACTATCGGCACGCGCAGAGGTTTTGTATTCCCTCGGCATAGGCTATAGTACCCATATTGCTTTTGACAGGTAGTGTATGGCAACGCGCAGAGATTTTTTACAGCAGAGTTTAGGTGTAGTCGGGGCCGGACTGTGTACCGTGCCGCTGATAGGGTGTGCTGCCCGCAGCGTGGCGCCCCATAGCACCGCGTCCATCAGCAAACCGGCCAGCCATGCGGTGCCCGCTGCCGGCAAGCCGGCCAGCACCAGCATGGCCCGGGCGGCCGAGCAGAGCGCACCTTCCGGTACGGAACTGGCGCCGCCGCCCGATATTTTCGATGCCCAGGCGCTCGATCTGGAGTTCTGGCTGCGCCCGCGCACCATCGAGGTAGTGCGTCCGGCCAGCGGCGAACGGGCCAGGCTGCTGTACTGGCGCGATGGCGAGCTGATCCAGTCGGCCTATCAGGACCTGTGCCACCTGATGCGCGATGTGAATGGCAAGGAAACCATCGCCATCGATCCCAAACTGTTCGAAACGCTGTGGGGCACCCAGGCTTTCGTAGCGCGCTACGGCATCGATACGCCGCTGGAAATCCTGTCCGGCTACCGCACCCCGGCCTCCAACCAGAAGCTGCGCGAGGCGGGCGTGCCGGCGGCGCGCCAGTCGCTGCATATGGAAGGCCGGGCCGCCGATATCCGTCTGGCCAACCTGAATTCCGAAGTGCTGGGCGGGCTGGTGCGCAGCTTCCGTCAGGGCGGTGTGGGCTTCTACTACCGCAGCGGCCCGAAAGGCGGCTGGATCCATACCGATACGGGCCTGAACCGCACGTGGAAAGGCTGAGGCTGGGTTACACTGGCAGCTGCTTTTCAATACAGGAATTCCATGCAAGACCAAACTGACCCGCCCCGTTTCCGCCCTGTGCCCTGGCATGCGCTGGAAACGCCGGCCGATGTCGAACTCTGGATCGCCGAACACAATCTCGCCTTGCAGGAACATGTCGCCCCTAAGGAAACGGGCTACGGCGTGTGCTTTACGCTGGCTGCCGGCGGCGAAGTGTATCTGCAGACCACCGACGGCGCGCTGGTGCTGGACCTGACGCCCGAAGCCGAATGGATAGCGCCGCTGATCATGGCGGCGGCCCAGCTGGACGAAGCGCCGCCGGGCCGGCTGTGGGTGCTGCCGGACGATAAACTCATACAATTGATGCTGGGCTTAAGCAGCCTGATCGCCAGTTCCATACTGGTGGTGGGGCACCGTTTTGGCCGGCCACAGCGCATGTGCGCGTGGTAGATCGCTGACCAAGGAAAACTATGCAAAGACGCGTATTGTCGGTTCGATTGCTGGGCGCCATGCTGGCGCTGCTGGCTCTCACCAGTTTGCCGGCCAGCGCGGCCGACTTGCTGACGACGGTGAAAGCGCGCGGCACGCTGCGGGTGGCGATGGAAGGCACGTATCCGCCGTTTAACTACAAGGACCAGAAGACGGGTGAACTGGCCGGCTACGACGTCGATGTGGCCCGTCTGCTGGGGAAGAAGCTGGGCCTGAAGGTGGAGTTTGTCAGCAGCGAGTGGGCCAGCATCCTGGCCGGTCTGGCCGCTAGCCGCTACGACGTGATCATTTCGCAGGTGGGCATCAACCCCAAGCGCGAGCAGGCATTCGATTTTTCCCAGCCGTATATCTATTCCATGCCGCAGCTGATTGTGCGCAAGGACGAGCAAGCCGTCTATAAAACACTGGCTGACCTCAAGGGCAAAAAACTGGGCGTAGGGCAGGGCAGCGTGTACGAGCAGCAGGCCAGGGCTGTGCCCGGCATCGAGGTGCGCAGCTATCCGGCGGCGCCCGACAATATGGCCGATCTGGCCGCTGGCCGCATCGATGCGGCGCTCAACGATAGCCTGATGTCGGCCTATCTGCTGAAAACTTCGCGGCTGCCTATCAAGGCCGGTGCGCAGGTGGGGGCCGTCGAGCGCATGGGTATCCCGTTCCAGAAAGGTAATCCGCAATTCAAGCAGGCGCTGAATCAGGCGCTGGCCGAAGCGGCGGCCGATGGCAGCCTCAAGGCCATTTCCCTCAAGTGGTTCGGTACTGACGTCAGCAAAGCTCCCTGAGCATGGACTGGCAGGGACTGTTCCAGTTATTGCAGGAGGCCGCGCCCGTGATGCTGCGGGGCGCCGGCTATACCGTGCTGTTTGCGCTGGCCGCCATGCTGGGCGGGCTGGCGATCGGCTTTCCGGTAGCGCTGATGCGCCTGCTGCCTTACCGGCTGCTACGCTGGCCTGCCGGCGTGTATGTGAGCCTGATGCGCGGCACGCCGCTGCTGGTGCAGATGTTCGTGATCTATTATGGCCTGCCTAGTGTGGGCATAGAATTCACCCCGGTAACGGCAGGCATACTGGCGCTGAGCCTGAACTCTGGCGCATTTCTGTCGGAAAGCCTGCGCGGCGCCATCGCTGCCGTCAGCAAGGGGCAGTGGGCTGCGGCTTACAGTCTGGGGCTGGGCTATCGCGCTACGCTGGTCGATGTGGTGCTGCCGCAGGCGCTGCGCATAGCCGTGCCGGCCATGAGCAATACCCTGATCAGTCTGATCAAGGATACCTCGCTGGTGTCGGTGATTACCATGACGGAGCTGATGCTGTCGACCAAGGAAGTGATCGCCACCACCTTCCAGCCGCTGCCGCTGTATATTGCTGCAGCGGCAATATACTGGGTGCTGAGCCTGCTGTTCGAAGCCCTGCAGCGGCGCGCAGAACAACGTTTGAACCGCGCCCACCGCTAAACGCCTGCAGGACGCTCGACACTCACTTGCTAAAATGCTAGTCTTGCCACTATTCACAAAGGAATAGTATGGACGAGCGTGCGCCGGTTACAGAGCTGACCGCAGTACGCCGGTCTGTCGTCGGGACCGGCGAGGACAATCGGGGCCAGCTGGAGCGTCTCGAAGGCGGCGCTATGGTGTCTGCGCTACGGTCCGGTCTGGGCGCCGACCAGCTGAGCGCCGAACAGACGTATTTCAACGATATCTACCTGCTGGCCCCGGTCGGCTACTTCGTGCTGGGGCTCGATACCACTATCCTGCAGATGAACGTGGTGGGCGCCGATGTGTTGGGCGTGCCGCGTGCCAATCCCGCCCGCCTGCCGTTGCGCCAGTTCGTGGCCGAACGCTTCCACGGCGATTTCGATGCCATGGTGCGCAATGCGCTCAATACCAGCCAGCCTCAGCAATGTGGCGTGCAGATCTGCCGCGTGCCCGGCCAGCAGGGCTTTGCCGCTACCCTGCGCGCCAGTGCCGATGCCAGTGCGCAGGCCATCCGCGTGGTACTCGAGCTGGCCGAAGGCAAGCTGGCGGCACTCGAACGCAGCGAGGAGCGCTTCCGCCGCATCGTCCACACGGCCGAGGAGGGCATCTGGGAAATCGATGCCACGGCGCGCACCAGTTTCGTCAATCCGAAAATGGCCAGCATGCTGGGCTATGCCATCGAGGACATGCTGGGCCAGCCACTGGTGGCCTTCATGGACGAGGAGGGGCGCAGCATCCTTGAGCAGAACATCGCGCGGCGCCAGCGCGGCATGGCCGAGCGGCACGAATTCAAGTTTCTGCGCAGCGATGGCGGCGATCTCTGGACTTCGCTGATTACCAATCCTATCTATGATGCCGATGGCGCCTATCTGGGGGCGCTGGCGCTGGTGACCGATGTGACGGCAAGCCGCGCGAACAGTGAACTGATCTGGCAGAAAGCCAATTACGATGCGCTCACGGCCCTGCCCAACCGGCATATGTTCCATGACCGTCTGAATTACGAGGTGCGCAAGGCCCAGCGCGAAGGCCTGCAGCTGGCCCTGCTGTTCATCGACCTTGACGATTTCAAGCAGGTCAACGATACGCTGGGCCACGAACAGGGCGATTGCGTGCTGATCGAAGCGGCGCGCCGCATCAGCAACTGCGTACGTACCTCCGACACGGTGGCGCGGCTGGGCGGCGACGAGTTCACCGTGATCCTGCCTGCGCTGGAGCAGACGGCCGGGATCGAGCGCATCGCCCAGAACATGCTGACCCAGCTGACCCGGCCCTTCCTGCTGGAGGCAGGCGCGCCGACCATTTCGGCCAGCATAGGCATCGCCCTGTATCCGAACGATGGCCATGCGCCGGAAGAGCTGCTGCGCAATGCCGATCAGGCCATGTATGCGGCCAAGTCGGGCGGCAGCAACCGTTACAGCTATTTTACGGCCGAGTTGCAAATGGCCGCCCTGCAGCGCCTGCAGACCACGCTGGATCTGCGTGGCGCACTGGTGGCGCAACAGTTCGAGCTGCATTACCAGCCTATCGTGCATCTGGCCAGCGGCAGGATAGAGCGGGCCGAGGCCCTGCTGCGCTGGCGCCATCCGGAACGGGGGCTGCTCGCGCCGGCCGATTTTCTGCCCCAGGCGGAAACGGGCGGCATGATGCTGGAAGTGGGCGACTGGGTATTCCGCCATGCTGCGCGTCAGGCGCAGCAGTGGCAGCAGGCTTTTGGCAGCGCGTTCCAGATCAGCGTGAATTTCTCGGCGGCCCAGCTCAGGGGCGAGGCTGCGCTGTACAGCGGCTGGTGCGAACACGTGCAGCAACTGGCGCTTAGTCCGCACAGCATGGTTATCGAAATCAAGGAAAGCGTGCTGGCCGATGGCGTGACGCGGGTGGTGGAGCGGCTGCGCTGTCTGCGTGAAACGGGACTGCAGGTGGCGCTCGACAATTTCGGCAATGGTCATGCCTCGCTATCGCACCTGAAGCAGTTCGGCATCGACCAGCTCAAGCTGGACCGCAGCTTCCTGGCCGATATCGTCACCGACAGCGGCGAACTGGCCATGTGCGAGGCGCTGGTGGTGATGGCGCACAAGCTGGGCCTGCGCGTGGTGGCCGAAGGCGTCGAGACGGCCGCCCAGTGCGCGCTGTTGCGCCTGACGGGCTGCGACTACGTGCAGGGTTATGTGTATGCCGGCGCGCTCACGCCCGAACAGTTCGAACAGCTCTACCGCAAGGGTCTGCCCGAACTCGATCACTTCTAGCGCAAGGCGAACGCGGCAAAAACAGCAGGGCCGCTGCAGCCCCGGCAAACTGCCTACACATGGCAAGCTGTCCGCATGGTCCGCACCGGCCCCGCCAGCGCTCAGACTGCCGCCGTCTTACATGTTCGGATAGTTAGGGCCGCCACCACCTTCCGGCGTGATCCAGACGATGTTCTGGGTCGGGTCCTTGATATCGCAGGTCTTGCAGTGCACGCAGTTCTGCGCGTTGATCTGCAGACGGTCGGCACCTTCGTCAGTCTTGACGAATTCGTACACGCCAGCCGGGCAGTAGCGGCTTTCCGGACCGGCATACTTGGCCAGATTCACATCGACCGGCACGCTGGCGTTCTTCAGCGTCAGGTGGATAGGCTGGTCTTCCGCATGGTTGGTGTTGGAGATGAACACCGACGATAGACGGTCGAAGGTCAGCTTGCCATCCGGTTTAGGATAGTTGATCGGGCTGAACTGCGAGGCCGGTTTCAGGCATTCATGGTCGGCGTAGCTGTGGTGCAGCGTCCATGGCGCTTTGCCTTTGAGGATTTTCTGGTCTATCCAGGTCATGACGGAACCCAGATACAGGCCCTTGCTCAGCCAAGGCTTGACGTTGCGCGCCACGTGCAGTTCTTCATGCAGCCACGATTGTTCGAAGCGCGTGCTGAAGCTGCTCAGTTCGTCGCCCTGACGTTCGGCCAGCAGCGCTTCGTACACCGCTTCCGCTGCCAGCATGCCCGATTTGATGGCGGCATGGCTGCCTTTGATACGGCTCATGTTGAGGAAGCCGGCATCGCAGCCGATCAGCGCGCCGCCGGGGAAGACCAGCTTGGGCAGCGACTGCAGGCCGCCGGCCGCAATCGCGCGGGCGCCGTAGGAAATTCGCTTGGCGCCTTCGAAGAAGGGCTTGATGGCCGGATGGGTCTTGTAGCGCTGGAATTCTTCGTACGGCGACAGATACGGGTTTTCGTAATTCAGGCCGACCACATAGCCTACCACCACCTGATTGTTTTCCAGATGGTAGAGGAAGGAGCCGCCGTAGGTCTTGCTGTCGAGCGGCCAGCCGGTGGTGTGCACCACCAGACCGGGCTGGTGTTTGGCCGGATCGATTTCCCACAGTTCCTTGATGCCGATGCCGTAGGACTGGGGATCCTTGCCCTGATCGAGCTGGAACTTGGCGATCAGCTGCTTGCCCAGATGGCCGCGCGCGCCTTCGGCGAACAGGGTGTATTTGCCGTGCAGTTCCATACCGAGCTGGAAGTCAGGGCCGGCTTCGCCGTCGCGTTTGACGCCCATATTGCCGGTGGCCACACCTTTGACGGAGCCATCGTCGTTGTACAGGACTTCCGCCGCCGCAAAGCCGGGGAAAATTTCCACGCCCAGCGCTTCGGCCTGCTGGCCCAGCCAGCGCACCACGTTACCGAGCGAGATCACATAGTTGCCATGGTTCTCGAAGCAGGCGGGCAGTAGCGCGTTGGGGGTCTTGTGGGCTGCCGTTTCAGTCAGGAACAGCACGCGGTCTTCCGTCACGGGCGTGTTGAGCGGCGCACCTTTTTCTTTCCAGTCAGGAATCAGTTCGGTCAGCGCTTTCGGGTCCATGACGGCGCCGGACAGGGTGTGGGCGCCCAGTTCGCCGCCTTTTTCCAGTACCACGACCGATACTTCGCGCTGCTGCTCCGCGGCCAGCTGTTTAATCTTGATTGCTGCCGACAAGCCTGCAGGGCCGCCGCCAACGATGACGACGTCATACTCCATCGCATCGCGTGGGCCATACTGTTCAACGAGGTTTTGAGGCTGTGTCATAGTCTCTTCTTATAGTGGTGAATGAAAGGATCAAAAAATTTTAGCACGAGTGTGCTTCTTTTTCGTCCGAAATGCAATTGTGGCGCCATTTTGAGGGACATTATTAGACACCGCAATCTAATACTGGCGATTTATGTAATGATTGAGGATAGACATTCCCGCTTAGACCCCTTAGGCTGGCGGTTGTCATTATCAAATTCATTTAGGAGCAGCTCGTGGGCATAGAAGTCAACTTTGAGGGAAAAATTGCGCTGATTACGGGCGCCTCCAGTGGTCTGGGAGCCCGGTTTGCCAAAGTGCTGGCTCAGGCTGGAGCGCAGGTGGTGCTGGCTTCGCGCCGCATTGACCGGCTGAAGGAATTGCGCGCCGAAATCGAAGCGGACGGCGGCGCCGCCCATGTGGTCAGCCTCGACGTGACGGACTACGCCAGCATCAAGTCGGCCATCGCCCATGCGGAGACGGAAGCCGGTCCGATCGATATTCTGGTGAATAACTCCGGCGTATCAACTACGCAACGTCTGGTCGACGTCACGCCGGAAGACTATGCTTTCGTGATGGATACCAATCTGCGCGGCGGCTTTTTCGTTGCGCAGGAAACCGCCAAGCGCATGATCGCCCGCGCCAAAGGCGATCCGAACAAGAAACACCGCATCATCAACATCGCTTCCGTGGCGGGCCTGCGCGTGCTGCCGCAGATCGGCGTGTACTGCATGAGCAAGGCCGGCGTGGTGCAGATGACCAAGGCCATGGCAGTGGAGTGGGGCAAGTACGGCATCAATACCAATGCCATCTGCCCCGGCTATATTTCGACCGAAATCAACGAGGACTATTTCGCCAGCGAGCAGGGCCGCAAGCTGATCGATATGCTGCCGCGCAAGCGTCCGGGCAAGCCGGAAGATCTGGACGGTCTGCTGTTGCTGCTGGCCGGTGAAGATTCCAATTTCATCAATGGCGCCATCATTTCTGCCGATGACGGCATGACGGCAACCTGAGGCTCAGCCAGATCAGAGCTGCTGCAGCCCCACCAGCTTGTGCACGAGTTCGGAGGAGGTGGCAGCGGCAAACTTGCGCATCAGCTTGGCGCGGTGCATTTCCACCGTGCGCGGGCTGAGGTCGATCTGCCGGCCTATGGCTTTGCTGGTTTTGCCTTCCACCAGCAGGGCGGCAATTTCCCGTTCGCGCGGCGTCAGTTCCGCCGTCACGGGGCGCTTCTCGCTCACATCTTCGAACGTCCAGATGCCGGGGCCTAGCGGCTCGGCGGCGCGCATGGCGTGACCCGTTACGTGGCACCAGAACAGTTCGCCGCTGGCGCGGCGCATGATGCGTTCGTCCGAATAGCGGCCCTTGGCATTCATGATGGGAATGATGCGGTCACCCGTGCGCAGGAATTCATCCATGGTGGGGTATAACTGCTGGAACGACATGCCGTTCATGGCGACGCGCGTATAGCCGAACATCTGTGCCAGCGCATCGTTGCTGGCCTGTATGGTGCGGTGGGCTGAAATGCACATGCCCACAGGCGCATGCAGAAATATGGATTCGTAGTCGATGGCGGAGGCTGCAGTCATGGGCAAGGCGACAGGTATTTCTACGGTATTGTACTTTTAGTGTGCCTATTCTATGCTGACACGCTTCGTTGCCGATTCATTTTTCATTAGTTTGGCATTGAACTAGCAACATTTCGTAAAAAGGGAGACCCATGAATAAAGTATATCCGGACGCCGCCTCCGCACTGGCCGGCGTGGTACAGGACGGCCAGACTATCGCTGTCGGCGGCTTTGGCCTGTGCGGTATTCCTGAAGCGCTGATCGGCGCTCTGCGCGATTCCGGCGTCAAAAACCTGACGGCAATCTCCAATAACGCCGGCGTAGATGGTTTCGGCCTGGGCCAGCTGCTGGAAACCCGCCAGATCAAGAAAATGATTGCTTCCTACGTGGGCGAGAACAAGGAATTCGCACGCCAGTATCTGGCCGGCGAACTGGAACTGGAATTCACCCCGCAAGGCACGCTGGCCGAGAAGCTGCGCGCCGGCGGCGCCGGCATTCCCGCTTTCTTCACCAAGACGGGGGTGGGCACCATCGTGGCGGACGGCAAGGAAATCCGTGAATTTGATGGCGAACAGTATGTGATGGAACGTTCGCTGGTAGCCGATGTGGCGCTGGTGAAAGCATGGAAGGCCGACAAGGCGGGCAATCTGGTATTCCGTAAAACGGCGCGCAACTTCAACCCGAATGCCGCCATGGCCGGCAAGCTCACCATCGTCGAAGTCGAACAGCTGGTGGAAGTGGGCGAGATCGATCCTGATGCCGTGCATCTGCCGGGCATCTTCGTACACCGCATCGTGGTCAATGCGACGCCGGAAAAACGTATCGAGCAGCGCACTCTGCGCGCCAACTAAGCATAACGGAGATAACTATGGCATGGACTCGTGATGAAATGGCCGCGCGCGCGGCGCAGGAGCTGCAGGACGGTTACTACGTGAACCTCGGCATCGGCCTGCCTACGCTGGTGGCCAATTATGTGCCGGAAGGCATGGAAGTATTCCTGCAGTCGGAAAACGGCTTGCTGGGCATAGGCCCGTTCCCGACCGAAGCAACGGTGGATGCAGACCTGATTAATGCAGGCAAGCAGACCGTGACGGCGCTGCCCGGTGCAGCCTTCTTCAGCTCGGCCGATTCCTTCGGCATGATCCGCGGCGGCAAGATCAATCTGGCGATTCTGGGCGCCATGCAGGTGTCGGAAAAAGGCGATCTGGCCAACTGGATGATACCGGGCAAAATGGTCAAGGGCATGGGCGGCGCGATGGATCTGGTGGCCGGCGTGAAGCGTGTGGTGGTGGTGATGGAACACGTGGCCACGGCCAAGGACGGCAGCACCTCGCACAAGCTGCTCAAGCAGTGCGACCTGCCACTGACAGGCGTGGGCGTGGTGGATCTGGTAATTACCGACCTGTGCGTGATGGAAGTGACGCCGCAAGGCCTGAAAGTGACGCAATTGGCTCCGGGCGTCAGCAAGGAACAACTGGTGGCAGCAACTGGTTGCCCACTGGATATGTCGGCAGTCTGAAGACTGTCGGCTGGATGAGACAGCGGCACGCCTCGGCGTGCCGTTTTTTTTGCCTTGATGCGCTGCTAAGCGTGTGCTGGTCTTACGGTATAGCCTGCTTCTATGAGATGAGTTCAGTCCATATGAAATGAATGATTGATTATCGTAAGCAGGACAGTTATTCTGGCGATAAGGGTATTGTAAGTTTGTTAGTAGTCTTGTTCGTTAATTAATATCGATAGGATAATTATGAAACTACGCTCACTCGCTCTCGGTATTGCCATGTTGGCCAGTAGTTGTGTTGCTTCGGCAGCGGCCTACACCGTCACTCTGAATCCCACCACGCCGCATCACTATTCGGCATCGTTCGGAGCCACGCCGAATACTGGCCTGTTCACCGACACCTTCACATTTAGTCCTAACCTGACGCTGGGTAGTTCGGCTTCGGTCCTGTTCTTTAACTTTGCGCTGGACGGTAATTTCAACTACGACCCGAATCTGCAGGTCCATTTCTCCAGTGCTAGTCTGAACGGGAATAACCTCAACATTAGTAACGGAATACCGGTGAGTACGGCCGGCATCACATTGCCCAGCATTTCGGGTCCGCTGGTGTTGACCGTTTCCGGTACGTCGGGCGGTGGTAGCTATGCCGGGGTGATGAACGTCACCATGGCCGTACCTGAGCCTGAGACTTACGGCATGATGCTGGCCGGTCTGGCGCTGGTCGGTGTGGTGGCACGCCGCAAACAGCGCGCCTGATCCGCAACACGCAAGAATAGCCCGCCGAGTGCGGGCTTTTTTTATGGGCACAAAAAAACGCCCCGGGCCAGAGGGCGCGGGGCGTCACTAAGGGGCGTGCTGTAGGGGCTTAGTGGGCCTGACGGTGCAGCGGCATCAGGTCAGGATCGGTTACGGTGGAGCCGGGGTTGTTCAGTTCCTTGTGCAGAGTATCGTGATCGAGTTCGTGCTCCCAGTTCGATACCACGACAGTGGCAACACCGTTGCCGATGAAGTTGGTCAGGGCTCGGCATTCGCTCATGAAGCGGTCTATGCCCAGAATCAGCGCCATGCCGGCCACCGGAATGGTGGGGACCACGGCCAGCGTGGCAGCCAGCGTAATGAAGCCGGCGCCGGTGATGCCGGAAGCACCTTTCGAGGTCAGCATGGCGACGCCGAGGATGGTCAGTTCCTGCGTCAGCGTCAGGTCGGTATTGGTGGCTTGCGCTACGAACAGGGCAGCCATGGTCATGTAGATGTTGGTGCCGTCCAGATTGAAGGAATAGCCGGTAGGGACCACCAGACCAACCACCGACTTGGAGCAGCCCAGACGTTCCAGCTTGGTAATCAGCGAAGGCAGGGCGCTTTCCGACGAGCTGGTGCCCAGTACGATCAGCAGTTCTTCGCGGATGTAGCGCAGGAATTTGAAGATCGAGAAGCCGGTGAAGTGGGCGATGGCGCCCAGCACGATGAAGACGAACAGGCCGCAGGTCAGATAGAAGCAACCCATCAGGGCGGCCAGTGGTTTGAGCGAAGCGATGCCGTATTTACCGATGGTGAAAGCCATGGCGCCGAATGCGCCGATAGGAGCGGCTTTCATTACCAGACCGACCATGCCGAAGATGGCCGAGGCTAGTTCGTCGATCAGTTTGGCAACCGGTTTGCCCCGTTCGCCCAGCAGCGACAGCGAGAAGCCGAACAGGATAGCGATCAGCAGCACTTGCAGGATATCGCCTTTGGCGAACGCATCGACGATGGTGTTCGGGATGATGTTCATCACGAAATCGATGGTCGATTGCTGTTTGGCTTTTTCCGTGAACTGGGCAATGGCCTTGGTGTCGAGCGTGGCGGGATCGGCGTTGAAGCCTGCGCCCGGACGCATCAGATTGGCCACGAACAGGCCGATCACCAGCGCGAAGGTGGAAACGACTTCAAAGTAGAGCAGCGCTTTGCCGCCTACGCGGCCGATTTTCTTGACATCCTGCATGCCGGCAATACCGGATACCACGGTGCAGAAGATCACGGGGGCGATGACCATCTTGATCAGCTTGATGAAGCCATCGCCCAGCGGTTTCATGGCGACGGCATCGCTAGGGTAGTACATGCCAAGCAGGACGCCGACCGCAATCGCGAACAGCACCTGCACGTACAGGATTTTATAGAATGGTTTTTTCACGGATGTCTCCACGCTTCAAGGTCAAGCGTTCATCATCCGTGAAAATAACTGTTATCACTATTGTGGAAATCCTCACAGGGATTGGTGATAACACGTATTGCATGATGCCTAGGCATCAGGCGCCACCGCATTGTGCGGAAGTGGCGCCCCGCCGGACGGGCTTACTGGGCTACCCAGCCGCCGTCCATATTCCACGCGACGCCGCGAACTTGACGGGCTGCATCGCTGCACAGGAAGAGGGCCATGGCGCCCAGTTCTTCAGGGGTGACGAATTCGTGCGATGGCTGTTTGTCGGCTAGCAGGGCTTTTTTGGCCGCTTCGTTGCTGATGCCTTCCTTGGCGGCACGGTCATCGACTTGCTTCTGTACTAGCGGGGTCAGTACCCAGCCAGGGCAGATGGCGTTGGCCGTGATGCCGGTGGTGGCAGTTTCCAGAGCCGTAGCTTTGGTTAGACCGATCAGGCCGTGCTTAGCCGCCACATAGGCCGATTTACCGGCCGATGCCACCAGGCCGTGCACGGAAGCTAGATTGATAATGCGGCCCCAATTGTTGGCACGCATGCGCGGCAGCGCCAGACGGGTGGTGTGGAATGCCGAACTCAGGTTGATGGCGAGGATGGCATCCCATTTTTCGACTGGGAAGTCTTCCACATTGGCGACATACTGGATGCCGGCATTGTTGACCAGTATGTCCACGCCGCCGAATTTTGCGCCGGCATAGGCCATCATGGCTTCGATCTGGTCGGGCTTGGACATGTCGGCGTTGTGGTATTCCACCTGAATGCCGAATTCGGCTGCCAGATCGGCCTGCAGTTGGGCGATTTCCGCGGCATCGCCGAAACCGTTCAGTAGCACGTTGGCGCCTTCCGCTGCCAGGGTGCGTGCGATGCCGAGACCGATGCCGGAAGTGGAACCCGTTACCAGTGCCGTTTTGCCGCTCAAAGTCTTGTTTGCCATAGTTCCTCTGCAGAGTTGAAGATTAAAGTCGCGCTGCGCTACACTTGTGTAGGATTTTAAGCGCATTGCCCAGTAAAATGTTAATTCAGAACATCTTTACATAAATCGAATAAAAATCACCAAGGAAGCCGCATGTTCGAAGCAAAAATAAAGTCTGTTCAATGCCTGTCGATGGCGGGCCTGCACACCATGGCTTACAAAGAATGGGGCGATGCCGACAATCCCCGTGTGTTGTTATGCGTGCACGGCGTGACCCGCGTTGCCGACGATTTTGATGCCATGGCACAGGCACTGGCAGGCGATTACCGCGTTATCGCGCCCGATATTGTGGGCCGTGGCCGTTCCGGCCGTCTGCTCAACCCCCAGCTGTACCGCATTCCCCAGTATGTTAGCGACATCGTAACTTTGCTGGCGCGCGTCTTGCCCGATCATGGTGCACGCAAGGTGGACTGGTTCGGCACCTCGATGGGCGGGCTGATCGGACTGGGGCTGGCTTCCTTGCCCGGCAATCCTATCGGCAAACTGATCCTCAATGACATCGGTCCTGTGCTGGCACCAGCGGCGCTGCAGCGCATCGGCGACTATATTGGTCAGGACATGCGCTTCGATAGCTTCGACGAGGCGGCCAAGTTCATCCGTGACGTGTCGGTCACCTTCGGCCCGCACACGGAAGCCGAGTGGCACAAGCTGGCACAGGATGTGCTGCGTCTGGACAAGGATGGCAAGTGGGTGCGCCATTATGATATGGGACTGGCCCAGCCTTTCCGTTCGGCCACGCCGGAATCGGTGGAGGCTGATCAGGCCGCGTTGTGGACCGCGTATGATGCGATCCGCTGCGAAACGCTGCTGATCCGCGGTGCCGAGTCCGATCTGCTGTCGGCCGAGACGGCGCAGCAGATGGGGCAGCGCGGCCCGTGCGCCAAACTGGTGGAAATCCCCGGCGTGGGGCATGCGCCCACGTTTGTGCACGCTGACCAGATCGCCATCGTGCGCGAATTTCTGCTGGGCTAAGTGGCATTTAAAGAATAAACAGTATGTTCGCATACTGGTTTTACCAACAAGAAGATGAGTATGGAAATCAAACGACTGCATGTAGGCAAGCGCCTGTCCGAAGTGGCCATTCATAACGGTACCGTGTATCTGGCGGGCCAGATCGCGGATGACAAAACCCTCGATATCCAGGGCCAGACGGGGGAAGTGCTGGGGCATATCGACCGCCTGCTGGCCGAGGCGGGTAGCGACAAGACCTGCATCCTGAGCTGCCAGATCTATATTGCCGATCTGGCTGATTTTGCGGGTATGAATGAAGTGTGGGATGCGTGGGTGCCGAACGGCCACACGCCGCCCCGTGCGACGGTCGAGGCCAAACTGGCCGATCCCGCCTGGCGCGTCGAGATCGTCGTCGTCGCCGCACAGCGCTAGGAGTCCCATGGTTTCCACCACCGCCATCACGAGCGCCACCTCGGAGCAACTGGTGCAGGGGCTGTCGGTCGACGACGGCGCCCGCATGCTGGCCGCGCTCGATTACGCCAGCGGCGCTTACGGCGAGCGGGTTTGCAGCACGGGGCAGGCGGCGTTCGACTTTGCCGTCGGTGTAGCCAGCACGCTGGCCTTCATGCGCACCGATGTCGAAACCCGCATCGCCGGTCTGATGTTCGAACTGACGCTGCTGGATCCGGCCCATGCGCCGCTGATCGAGCCGCGCTTCGGCAAGGACGTGTGCGATCTGGCCTCCGGCGTGCGCCAGCTGATCCGCCTGCGCGAACTGACGCTGGGCCAGAAGGACCCGGCTGCGGCGGCACGGGGGCGCAATGCGGCGCAGCAGGCGGTGGCACAGGTGGAAACCCTGCGCAAGATGCTGCTGGCCATGGCCTCGGATATGCGCGTGGTGCTGGTGCGGCTGGCCTCGTGCGTAACCACTTTGCGCTATTTCGCCGAGATCAAGCTGTTCAACGACATGACCAGCGCCTATGGGCGCGAAACGCTGGACCTGTACGCGCCGCTGGCCAACCGGCTCGGTATCTGGCAGCTCAAGTGGGAGCTGGAAGACCTGTCGTTCCGCTTCATCGAGCCCGATACCTACAAGCGCATCGCCAAGATGCTGGAAGAAAAGCGCATGATGCGCGAGGGCTTTGTCACCTCGGCGATTGCGCGCCTGCAGGCGGAAATGGCGGCCGCCGGCATACAGGCCGACGTATTCGGCCGCCCCAAGCACATCTATTCCATCTGGAACAAGATGAAGGGCAAGGAGCTGGACTTCACCGACCTGTACGATGTGCGCGCTTTCCGCGTGATCGTGGCCGACGTCAAGACCTGCTACACGGTGCTGGGCGTGGTGCACAACATCTGGACGCCGATCCCGAAAGAATTCGACGATTACATCTCCCGTCCCAAGCCCAACGGTTACCAGTCGCTGCACACGGTGGTGACTGCGGAAGATGGCCGTCCGCTGGAAGTGCAGATCCGCACCCAGGAAATGCACAACTTTGCCGAGTACGGCGTGGCGGCGCACTGGCGTTACAAGGAGGAGGGCGGTTCCAACTTCCAGGGCCAGAAGTACGACGAGAAGATCGCCTGGCTGCGCCAGCTGCTGGCGTGGAAGACCGATGTGGCCGATGTCGTGGTGGGACAGGAAGAACAGCAGCAGCGCGAATGGGTGGAGAAGCTCAAATCGGCCGCCCTGGATGACCGCATCTTCGTGCTGACGCCGCAGGCGCGCGTGCTGGAACTGCCGGTGGGCGCCACGCCGGTGGACTTTGCCTATCACCTGCATACGGACGTGGGCCACCGCTGCCGTGGTGCGCGCGTCGACAACGTGATGGTGCCGCTCAATACGCCGCTGAAAAACGGCCAGACCTGCGAAATCATCACGGCCAAAGGCGCGCCCGGCACGGCCGGGCCATCGCGCGACTGGCTGAACAACGACTACACGGTGGCTTCGCGCACGCGCTCCAAGATCCGTGCATGGTTCCATGCCATCGACATGCAGCAGACCCTGTCCGATGGCCGCGCCATGGTGGAAAAGACCTTGCAGCGCGAAGGTAAAACCGCGGTCAATCTGGAAGCGCTGGCCAACAAGCTGGGTTTCGCCAAGGTGGACGATCTGTTCCTCTCGGTGGGCAAGGACGAGTTCAGTCTGCGTCAGGTCGAGCAGGCGCTGAACGATACGGGCGAACCGGCCGAGCCGGAAGATGCCGTGGTGCTCAGCCGCAGCCGCGCTTCCAGCGTGGAGCAGGGCGCCAAGTCAGGCGTGCTGGTGGTGGGCACGGATGGTCTGATGACGCAGCTGGCCAAGTGCTGCAAGCCGGCACCGCCTGATGGCATCGTCGGTTTCGTCACGCGCGGCAAAGGTGTATCGATACACCGCACCACGTGCAAGAACTTTGCCGAAATGCGGGCCCAGGCGCCCGAGCGCGTCATCGTGACGGAATGGGGCCGCACTTCGTCCGATACGGTGTATCCGGTCGATATCTTCATTCTGGCGGGCGACCGTCAGGGCCTGCTGCGCGATATCTCGGAAATTTTCTCGCGCGAGAAAATCAATGTGATCGGCGTGAATACCCAGAGTGCCAAAGGATTTGCCCGCATGACCTTCACGGCCGAAATCGGCGCCACCGCCCAGCTGCAGAAGGCCTTGACGGCGATTACGGAAGTGAGCGGCGTGCAGGAAGCGCGCCGCGCCTGAAGCGCCAGCTTGGGAAGTTCAGATCAGCAGCTGGCTGATCCGGGCTTTGATGGCCTCGCCCAGCAGATGGATGTGGTAGCCGTCTACAAAACCGTGGTGGGCCTGCACCGATAAGGGCAGGCGCATCATGCCATCGTCCTGCGGCGGGCCGAACTTGCCCCATGCGAGGGCCGGAATGTCGGCCGTCTTGTGCAGGTAGATAGGGTGTTCGATCGCCGTCAGTTCCAGCCAAGGCATACAGGTGATGTACACATTGCGTTTGTGATCGAGCGGGCTCAGACCGGCGCTGGTGTTGATCAGCTCTGCGCTGGCTTCCGCCATTTTTTTCGCCGCCAGACTGCGTTCCACGAACAGCGCCAGATCGTCCGTCATGTCGAAACGGGCGAAATTCAGATTGTTATCGCTATTGAGCACCGTGTACGAGGCCATGAAGTCCTTGATGCGGATCACTTCGCCATCGAGCTCGCGGTACATGAAATTATCGATGCTGGCGACGGCGCGCAGCACGCAATACAGGAATACGTGGAAGGGCGGCAGCTGCTGCGCTTTGCAGTAGGGCCGCAGATCCGGCACGGTGAGCGTGAAGCTCAGGTTGATCAGCGGGTTGGCGAACTGGGTGTAACCGTTATAGCGGTCACGGCGATTCTCGAAATTATGCATCGTGGGCGACTTCTGCCTGCAGGGTGATATGGTCTATGCCATGCTTATCCAGCAGCATGGACTTGATATTCTGCAGGATGGCCGGCCAGCGCGACAAGTCGGTGATTTCCACATGACCGATCAGGGCGGGCTGGCCGGGCGACATATCCCACACGTGCAGATCGTGCACCGACAGCACGCCATCGATCTGGCCCAGATCGGCGCCCACCTGCAGATAGTCGATATGTTCGGGCACGCCTTCCATCAGGAAGTGATAGGACTCGCGCAGCACGCTCCAGGTAGATTTGAGGATCAGCATGGCCACGAAGATGGACAGCAGCGGGTCGATCTGCATCCAGCCCGTGTAATAGATGACGGCACCGGCGGCCAGCGCTGCCACGGAGCCGAGCAGGTCGCCGATCACGTTGACCAGTGCTGCACGCGTATTCATATTGCTTTCGCCGCGCGACAGAATATAGGCGAGTACCACATTGATCAGCAGGCCGATGGCGGCGACGATGGTCACCATGGCGCCCTGTACCTGTTCCGGCTGCGAGAAGCGGTGCACGGCTTCCACCACGATCCAGCCCACCAGTACCAGCAGCACCAGACTATTGACGAAGGCGGCCAGCGCTTCGGCGCGGCCAAAGCCGAAGGAGTTGCGCGCCGACGGCGGGCGCTTGGCGATCAGCTGGGCCAGCAAGGCCAGTCCCAGCGCTGCCGCATCCGTCACCATGTGGCCGGCGTCCGAGATCAGGGCCAGCGAATTCGACATGAAGCCGGTGACCACTTCCACCACGGCGAAGCCCAGCGTCAGCGCCAGCGACCATGCCAGTACGGACTGGCTGCGCTGTTCGGTAAAGTGGACGTGCAGCGCGTCGCCATCGCGGTGGGCGTGCAGGTGGGCGGAAGGGGAGTCGGGCAGCTGGCTGCCGGCCGCGGCATTGTGGGGCATGGGATGGGGCGCTGTGATGTGAAAGCCGTAGTTTAATGGATCACGGCATTTCTTGTCGCTGGCCGGGCCGCGAAGATGCGATCAAATCAGCAACATAGTGCTTTCTGTAAATGTTTCGCTTACATGCCCTTGTGTTTCTTCGTATCGCTCTCTATAATGCTGGTCTTCGGGCGGTTAGTTCAGCTGGTTAGAATACTTGGTCGACATCCAAGGGGTCGCAGATTCGAATTCTGCACCGCCCACCAGAATAAGTAGTAGGTAGTGGAGCAGGCAGTAAAACACTATAACGATAGAAGTACCTCGGGCGGTTAGTTCAGCTGGTTAGAATACTTGGTCGACATCCAAGGGGTCGCAGATTCGAATTCTGCACCGCCCACCAGAACATGTAAGAGCGAGAAAGGCAATCCGGTTATGACACCGCGAACTACTACCAGTATTGGTGAGTGACGCTAGTCGAACGGGATCCTTTTGCTCGAAAAAAGAGAAAACGCGGCTAGTCCGCGTTTTTTTTTCGTCCGTATTTTTTAATTCATCGACACCCCTGGCCTGTGCGCCGTAATGGAGATCACTATGCTTTCAATTCGCCTTCCTGATGGTTCGTCCCGTCAATTCGATGGCCCGGTTACCGTGGCTCAAGTGGCGGGCAGCATCGCCACCAGTCTGGCGAAAGCCGCGCTGGCCGGCAAGGTCAATGGCAAAGTGGTGGATACCTCGTTCCTGATCGAACAGGACGCTGATCTGGCTATCATTACCGATAAAGATCCGGAAGGTCTGGAAGTGATCCGTCACTCGACCGCTCACTTGCTGGCTTACGCTGTGAAGGAACTGTTCCCGGACGCGCAAGTGACGATCGGCCCTGTCATCGACAACGGCTTCTACTACGACTTCTCCTACAAGCGTCCGTTCACCCCGGACGATCTGGTAGCGATCGAAAAGAAAATGACGGAACTGGCCAAAAAAGACGAGCCAGTCACCCGCAAAGTGCTGCCGCGCGACGAGGCGGTGGCCTACTTCAAGTCTATCGGCGAAGCCTATAAGGCCGAGATTATCGCCTCGATTCCGGCCGATCAGGACGTGTCGCTCTACACCGAAGGCAGTTTCACCGACCTGTGCCGCGGCCCCCACGTGCCATCGACGGGCAAACTGAAAGTATTCAAGCTGATGAAACTGGCCGGCGCCTACTGGCGCGGCGACAGCAAGAATGAAATGCTGCAGCGTGTCTACGGCACCGCCTGGACCAAGAAGGAAGATCAGGAACAATACCTGTTCCAGCTGGAAGAGGCGGAAAAGCGCGACCACCGCAAACTGGGCAAACAGCTCGATTTCTTCCACTTCCAGGACGAAGCGCCGGGTCTGGTGTTCTGGCATCCGAAAGGCTGGACCATCTGGCAGCAGGTGGAGCAGTACATGCGCAACAAGTATCAGGTGAACGGCTATCAGGAAGTCAAAGCGCCGCAGATTCTCGATTCCAGCCTGTGGGGCAAGACCGGCCACTGGGATAACTACCGCGAAAACATGTTTGTGACGGAGTCGGAAAACCGTTCTTATGCGCTGAAACCGATGAACTGCCCCGGTCACGTGCAGATTTTCAACAGCAATATGCGCTCCTACCGCGACCTGCCGCTGCGCTACGGCGAGTTCGGCCAGTGCCACCGCAACGAGCCTTCGGGCGCGCTGCACGGCATCATGCGCGTGCGCGGCTTTACGCAGGACGATGGTCACATCTTCTGTACCGAAGAGCAGATCGAGCCGGAAGTGGTGGCATTCCACACCCAGGCCATGGAAGTGTATAAGGACTTCCACTTCAATAACATCGAAGTCAAGCTGGCTCTGCGTCCGGACAACCGCATCGGTACCGACGAAATCTGGAACGAAGCCGAAGAAGCGCTGCGCTCCGGTCTGCGCGCCTGCGGTGTAACGTGGACCGAGCTGCCGGGCGAGGGCGCGTTCTACGGTCCCAAGATCGAGTACCATCTGAAGGATTCGCTGGGCCGTCCGTGGCAGGTGGGTACCATGCAGGTGGACTTCTTCATGCCGGAGCGTCTGGGCGCCGAATACGTGGCGGCTGACAACAGCCGTCAGGTGCCGGTTATGCTGCACCGTGCGATCGTCGGTTCGATGGAGCGCTTCATCGGCATCCTGATCGAAAACTATGCTGGCGCGCTGCCAACCTGGTTGTCGCCAGTGCAAGTTTCGGTTCTGAACATCTCCGACGCCCAAGCCGAATATGTGGCGCAAGTGGCTGAAAAGCTGCGCCGCTGCGGGTTCCGCGTGCAGACCGATTTGCGCAACGAGAAAATTACCTATAAAATACGCGAACATTCCGTCCAAAAACTGCCTTACATTTTAGTGGTAGGCGACAAAGAGCGGGATGCCAATACCGTGGCTGTGCGGGCACGGGGCAATGTCGATCTGGGCGTCATGTCCGTCGAAGCCCTGATCGAGCGACTCCAGCAAGACGTCGCCACCAAGGCCTAAGCGCGCAGCATTTCATCAGACATTAAAAGGAATCACCATAGCTACTGACAAGTCGCATCGCATCAATGGCGAAATCACTCACCCCGAAATGCGTTTAAGCGGGGTTGATAACGAGCCTCTCGGTATCGTGAGTCTGGCCGAAGCCTTCCGCCTGGCGGAAGAGGCAAACGTTGATCTGGTCGAGATCGCACCTACTGCGGTCCCGCCGGTCTGCCGTTTGATGGACTACGGCAAGTTCAAGTATTCGGAGCAGAAGAAGGCTCACGAAGCGAAATTGAAGCAGAAAGTCATCTCCGTGAAGGAAGTCAAATTCCGCCCGGGTACCGATGACGGCGACTACAATATCAAGCTGCGCAATCTGATCAAGTTCCTTGAAGATGGCGACAAGACCAAGATCACGCTGCGCTTCCGCGGCCGTGAAATGGCGCACCAGGATATTGGCTTCCGTATGCTGGAACGTCTGAAAGCCGACCTCGAGCCGCACGGCCAGGTTGAGCAGTTCCCCAAAATGGAAGGCCGCCAGATGATTATGGTGCTGGCACCTAAGAAGAAAAAGTAAGCTCTCGGGCTGAGAGGCCGTTTCAAAAAGCCCGCAGCTTCGTTGCGACTCGTCGCCGTGCTTGTGCACTGTCTTCGTCGCCGCGCCTCGCTGCGCGCATTTTGAAACACCCTCTAAAAAAATTCGGGGCTGGAGCGGGTTTTCTAAAAAAACCTGCTCCAGCCCCGATTTTTTTGCTGCGCTATTGCTACGACTGGTCTATAATGTCCGGCTGTAGTAAATGTAGTGGACTCGCATCTGCTGCAAAAACAAGTGAAAGCAGGCATCTAAGCGTAACGTAGTTACCACCTGCAATCCTGTTTGATATGGAGCTACCCGAAGGGGTAGATTACTATGCCAAAAATGAAAACCAAAAGCTCCGCGAAAAAACGTTTTCGCGTGCGTCCAGGTGGTACTGTTAAATCGGGTATGGCTTTCAAACGCCACATTCTGACCAAAAAGACCACCAAAAACAAACGTCAACTGCGCGGCACTCGCAACATCAACGCTTCGGATGTCACGTCCGTACTGCGTATGATGCCATCCGCTTAATCTCACACTGTTAAGGAGTTACTATGCCTAGAGTAAAACGTGGGGTTACAGCTCGTGCCCGTCATAAAAAAGTACTGAACCTGGCCAAAGGCTACCGCGGTCGTCGTAGCAAGGTATATCGTATTGCCAAGCAAGCAGTGATGCGCGCTGGCCAGTACGCCTACCGTGACCGTCGTAACAAGAAGCGCGTCTTCCGTCGTCTGTGGATCGCCCGTATTAACGCTGCTTCCCGTGAGCATGGCGTTACCTACAGCGTATTCATGAACGGTCTGAAGAAAGCTTCGATCGAACTGGACCGTAAAGTCCTGGCCGATATGGCAGTGATGGACAAGCCAGCATTCGCTGCGATTGTCAACGCTGTGAAAGCTAAAATCGCTGCCTAATACGCATTGATTGACACTAGCTGCTGCGGCGACGCAGCAGCCGAGAGAACGGGGCAAGGTGAGATACCTGTGCCCCGTTTTTGATTGAGGATAAGAAAAACGCATGGACTCCCTGGAACAACTCGTCGCCTCAGCAGTGCAGGATTTCATGGCCGCGCAAGATGACGCCGCCGCACTGGAAAATGCTAAAGCCAAATATCTGGGCAAGACTGGCCAGATTACCGAATTGATGAAAGGGTTGGGCAAGCTCGACCCTGAAGCACGCAAGGCGCAGGGCGCCCTGATCAACGCTGCCAAAGGGCAGATCGAAGCGGCCCTGACGGCCCGGCGCGACGCGCTGGCCGAAGCCCAGATGCAAGCGCGCCTCAACGCCGAGGCGATCGACGTTTCCCTGCCAGGCCGCGGCCGCGCCGGCGGTGGATTGCATCCCGTGATGCGCACCTGGGAGCGGGTCGAGGCGATCTTCCGTTCCATCGGTTTCGAAGTGGCCGACGGCCCCGAAATCGAAAACGACTGGACCAACTTCACCGCGCTGAACAGCCCGGAAAACCATCCAGCCCGTTCCATGCAGGATACCTTCTACATCGAAGGCAACGATACCACGGGCAAGCCGCTGCTGCTGCGTACCCACACCAGCCCTATGCAGGTGCGTTATGCGCGCAGCCACACGCCGCCGATCAAGGTGATCGCGCCGGGCCGTACCTACCGCGTCGACAGCGATGCCACCCACTCGCCCATGTTCCATCAGGTCGAAGGCCTGTGGATCGCCGAGAACATCAGCTTCGCCGATCTGAAGGGCGTGTACCTGAATTTCGTCAAAGCCTTCTTCGAGACGGATGATCTGCAAGTGCGCTTCCGTCCTTCCTACTTCCCGTTCACCGAACCTTCGGCCGAGATCGACATTGCCTTCGGTTCCGGCCCGCTCAAAGGCCGCTGGCTGGAGATCTCCGGCTCGGGTCAGGTGCACCCTTCGGTGGTGCGCAACTTCGGTCTGGATCCGGAAAAGTATATCGGTTTCGCCTTCGGCTCCGGTCTGGAACGCCTGACCATGCTGCGCTACGGCGTCAACGATCTGCGTCTGTTCTACGAAGGCGATCTGCGCTTCCTGAAGCAGTTCAACTAAATCCTCAAGTCGGTCGAGCGCGCTCACGCAGGTGGGCAGCGCTCCCGTCGGACTCTCTTTGAAGGCTTGATTATGCAATTCTCTGAAAACTGGCTCCGTACCATGGTCGATCCGAAGATGACTTCGGACGAACTGGCCCATCTGCTGACCATGTCCGGTCTGGAAGTGGAAGAAGTCGAAGCGGTAGCCCCGCCGTTTTCCAATGTGGTGGTCGGTCATGTACGCGATATGGCCAAGCACCCGAATGCCGACCGTCTGAACGTGTGCCAGGTGGATGTGGGCACGGGCACCCTGCTCAACATCGTCTGCGGTGCGCCGAATGTGCGCCCGGGGCTGAAAGTGGTGTGCGCCATGGCCGGCGCCGTGCTGCCGCCTGGCGCCGACGGCAAGCCCTTCGAAATCAAGGTGGGCCAGCTGCGCGGTGTGGAATCGCAAGGCATGCTGTGCTCGGCCAAGGAACTGAAGCTGTCGGAAGAGGGCAGCGGCCTGCTGGAACTGCCGGACGATGCACCGATCGGCAAAAACTTCCGCGACTACTACGCGCTCAACGATCTGAAGTTCACCATCAAGCTGACCCCGAACAAGGCCGACTGCCTGTCCGTGCTGGGCGTGGCGCGTGAAGTCTCGGCCCTGACGGGCGTTGCGCTGCAGGCGCCGACCTTCCGTCCGGTGGCGGTCAACAGCGCCGAAGTGCTGCCGGTGAAAATCTCGGCGCCGGATCTGTGCGGCCGCTTCTCGGGCCGGGTGATCCGCAACCTGAACGCCAAAGCCGCCACGCCAGCGTGGATGAAGCAGCGCCTTGAGCGCAGCGGCCAGCGCTCGGTATCGGCACTGGTGGATATTTCCAACTACGTGATGCTGGAGCTGGGTCGTCCTACCCACGTGTTCGATCTGGCCAAAATCCACGGCGGCCTGAATGTACGCTGGGGTAAGGCCGGTGAAACCCTCAAGCTGTTGAACGGTAACACCATCAGCATCGACGAATGGGTAGGCGTGATTGCCGACGACAAAGAAATCGAATCGCTGGCCGGTATCATGGGCGGCGACGCTACCGCTGTTTCGCTGGAAACGGAATCGATCTATCTGGAAGCGGCATTCTGGTGGCCTAACGCGATACAGGGCCGCGCCCGCAAGTACAACTTCTCGACCGATGCGGCGCACCGTTTCGAGCGCGGCGTAGACCACGCCACCACGGTGGAACATATCGAGCGGATTACCTCGCTGCTGATCGAAATCTGCGGCACCCCGACCACGCAAGTGGGGCCGGTGGATGACCAGATCGTCAACGTACCGGCTGCCAAGCCAGTGCAGATGCGCACGGCGCGCGCCCGCAAGGTGATCGGCGTGGCTGTCAACGACCAGATGGTGGCCGATATCTTCGCCCGCCTGGGCCTGCCGTTCTCGCTCGAAGCTGCCGCCGATGGCAGCAATGACCATGGCGTGTTCGCCGTGACGGCGCCTAGCTACCGTTTCGATATCGAGATCGAAGAAGATCTGATCGAAGAAGTGGCGCGCGTGTACGGCTTCGAGAACATTCCAGCGGTGGCGCCAGTGGCTGCCAACACCATGATCATTGCGCCGGAAAACACCCGTACTCTGTTCGCCGTGCGTCACCAGCTGGCCGATCTGGGTTTCCAGGAAGTGGTCAATATGAGCTTCGTGGAAGCGGCATGGGAGCAGGATTTCGCCGGCAACGAGCAGCCTATCCGCCTGCAGAATCCTATCGCCAGCCAGATGAGCGTGATGCGTACCACCCTGATCGGCAGTCTGGTCAGCAATGTGCGTTACAACCTCAACCGTAAGACCAACCGCGTGCGCCTGTTCGAAGTGGGCGCCATCTACCTGCGCGACGACAGCGTGGCCGATGGCGCGCTGACCGTGGCCGGCTACCACCAGCCTAAGCGGGTCGCTGCCATGGCTTACGGCCATGTGGCCGACGAGCAGTGGGGGCTGGATAACCGCCATGTCGATTTCTTCGACCTGAAGGCCGATCTGGAACACCTGTTTGCGCCGCTGACCCTGCGTTTCGTCAAAGCCGAACATCCGGCCCTGCATCCGGGCCGTTCGGCTAACGTGCTGCTGGACGGCAAAGTTATCGGCTTCATTGGCGAACTGCATCCGCGCTGGCTGCAGAAATATGAGCTGCCGCAAGCGCCGGTGGTGTTCGAAGTCGATGCCGAGGCGCTGCAGCAACGCAATGTGCCCGTTTATGCGGAAATTTCCAAGTTCCCCGGCGCGACGCGCGATCTGGCCGTGGTGGTGAAACAGTGCGTTCCGGCACAGGATCTGCTCGATGCCTTCAATGATGCTCTGGCAACAAATCCGCACGGAAAGATTGTGCAAGCCATTGTTTTGTTTGATGAATATCGTGGTAAAGGGCTGGAGGCGGACGAAAAATCGCTTGCTTTCCGCTTTAGCTTGCAAGATACTCAAAACACGCTGCAGGATGACGTGGTCGAGGCCGTAATGACGGCCCTGGGCGACGCTGCCAAGCAGAAACACGGCGCACGTCTGCGCACCTGATACGGGCGCAAAGCTGAGCGTTTTGTATATTCGGGAGTCCGGCTAATGCCGGACTCATTCGTTATTAGAGAAGGCAGGGCAGTAAAATTAATAACAACGACGTCGATTCCGCCGTACTGCAGTCCGCACTGGCTGCCGATCTGCATCGCGCCATGCAGGTCGCCAAAGTACGTCAGGATGCTGAAAAAGATTTGCCGACGCTGACCAAGGCGGAGCTGGCCGAACTGCTGTTCGAACAGGTGGGCCTGAACAAGCGCGAAGCCAAAGACATGGTGGAAACCTTCTTTGACGAAATCCGCAATGCGCTGGAACGGGGCGAAGCCGTAAAACTGTCCGGTTTCGGCAACTTCCAGCTGCGCGACAAGCCGCAGCGACCGGGCCGCAACCCCAAGACGGGCGAAGAAATTCCTATCACGGCGCGCCGCGTCGTGACTTTCCACGCCAGCCAGAAGCTCAAAGGCATGGTGGAAGAGAGCAATCCGGCGGCACGTGTTGCCTGAACGGGAGCTAAGTCGTGACCAAGACCGATGCTGCCGTGCTGCCGCCGATACCGGCCAAGCGTTACTTCACCATCGGTGAAGTCAGCGAGCTGTGCGGCGTAAAGCCCCATGTACTGCGTTACTGGGAGCAGGAATTTACGCAGCTCAAACCGGTCAAACGGCGCGGCAACCGGCGCTACTACCAGCACCACGAAGTGCTGCTGATCCGCCGTATCCGCGAGTTGCTGTACGAGCAGGGCTTCACCATTAGCGGCGCCCGTAACAAGCTCGATAGCCGTGGCGAGCACCATGGCGCAGCGGCCGAGGGCAGTTTTGAAGCGGCTGTGCCGCCAGAAGCGGCGCCGCTCGATCGCAGTCTGATCCGGCGCGAACTGCAGGCCATACTGGACCTGCTCAAGCTGGGCTGAGCTGCGCAGGCCAGCCGTACGCGGCCTCCAGCTGGGTAGCTGCTATACTCTCAATATTGACTAAAAATCAGCGACGCTGAATACCGTGACGTTCCGTCCGGGACAGTCTATGCCGCAGGCCGGCCAGACAGGAGGATGCATGATACGCGTTGCCATTTGCGACGATCATCAGATAGTCCGCGCAGGATTCAAACAGATTTTTTCCGCCACCGAGGAATTCGAAGTGGTGGCCGAGGCCGGTAGTGGCCGCGAAGCGCTCGATATCGCCCGCCGCGAAGTGTGCGATGTGCTGATGCTCGATATCGCCATGCCCGACCAGAGCGGCATCGATACCCTGCGCACCATCCGCCAGGGCCAGCCCGATCTGCCGGTACTGATACTGTCCGGCTATCCGGCCCAGCAGTATGCGGTGAACCTGTTCAAGATGGGCGCCAACGGCTATCTGAACAAGGAGTGCGAGGCGGACGAGCTGATGACGGCCGTGCGCACCGTGTTCCAGGGACGGCGCTATGTCAACGCTACGGTAGGCGAACTGCTGGCGCAGACGCTGGACCGCGACCCGAATACGGCGCTGCACATGGAATTATCGGACCGCGAATTTCAGGTATTCCTGCGGCTGGCCAAGGGCGAAACCGTGTCCGATATCGGCGTGGCGCTGTCGCTCAGTATCAAAACCGTCAGTACCTATCGCACCCGCGTGATGGAAAAAATGGGCATGCAGTCGAATTCCGACCTGACCTATTACGCCATGAAGAACAAACTGCTCGAGTAAGCCGGCTGCAGGGCTATGCGCACGGTTGAACTGTGGCGCCAGCGCAGCCATTCTTTCACGGGTCTATAATGCGCCTACGCTGGCCGGCGCAAACTACCATGAAGGAAACCCCTCAGGATGCATTTCACTGTAGAACCGGCACCGCAACACCGTCTGCCACTGTATAAGACGGTCCTGTGCGTGACCTGCGCGCTGCTGCTGATCGTGAATGGCTTCAGTCTGTTCCATAATCTGCAGTCCCTGCGCGGAGCTCAGCAATCGCTGGCCCAGTCGGCCCGCGTGGCGGACCGCTTGCAGTACCTGAATGTGCTGGTGCTGGAAGCGGAAAGCAGCATGCGCGGCTATTTCCTCAATGGCCGCGAAGAAACGCTGCGCGCTACCACCTCGGCATCAACCGAAACGGACGCCGAGTTCAGGGAACTGGAAAAGCTGCTGGCCGATAACCCCTCGCAACTGCGCAATCTGGCTCAGCTGCATACTCTGGTGCGCCGCCGTTTGCGCCTGATGGGGCAGGCGATCGATGTGTACCGCGATGGCGGCCTGTCCGAAATCGTCAAGATTGCCAAGCTCAGCGAACGACGTGTGAACATGGATGAAATCCGCCTGCAGGTGGTGATCATGGAGCAGGAGCAGAACGAAACCATGGCGCACCGTAGTGCGGCCTTCTATCAGGAATATCTTAAGGCCATCCTGCTGGGCATGAGCATTAATGCGCTGGCCATTGTTGTGCTGGTGATGTTCTACCAGCTGGTGCGGCGTAGCTTTGCCAACCGGGCACAGGTCGAGCACGCGCTGCAGAGTGCAAACGAGACGCTGGAATCGCAGGTGCAACAACGTACCGAACAGTTGTCGCTGCTGTCGCGCCACCTGATCAGCATTAGCGAAGACGAGAAAATCCGTTTATCGCGCGAACTGCATGACGAAATGGGCGCCAATCTGACGTCCATCAGCATGGATATTGCCGCCGTTACCCAGCAGTTGCAGCAGCGTGAGCCGGAACTGGCGGCGCAGCTCAAGCGGGCCCGCGCCACGCTGGTGGAAACGGTGGAAATGAAACGCCGCATCGTCGAAAATCTGCGCCCCAGTCTGCTCGATAATCTGGGTCTGTGCGCGGCCATCGAAAGTTATTGCGAAGAGTTCAGCCGTCTGGCGCAGGTGCGCTGCGATTGCGATGTCGCGGCAGGTGTGGAAAAGACCGCGCGCCGCTCCGGCGATCTGTCGATTGCCCTGTTCCGCATCGTGCAGGAAGCACTGACGAATATCCGTAAATATGCCCACGCCAGTCATGTAACAGTGACGCTCACACGTGATCAGCACGGCCTCATCTTGCGTATCATCGACGATGGCATAGGCATAGCCGCTGCCAACATCGTCAAGCCTATGTCGCACGGTCTGCTGGGTATGCGTGAGCGTGCTTTGCTGCTCGGTGGCAGCATGAGCATACGGCGCGGCCGCCATGAAAAGGGTACCTGTATTGAAGTGAATATACCCTTGCCCCAGCCTAGCGCACTGCCTGAGCCTTTAGCGGAACAGGCGATGGCAGCCAGTCCGGGTGGCGCTGTGATAAACAGCCTGCCGCCTGCTCTCAGTGCCGTGCTCAATAGTGCGCTACATCCTCCAGCAGACGCACATACTCCGTCTTTGCCACCTTGTAGCACTCCCCCGCATATTGCTCCAGACCTGAGCGATCGAGTACGGTGATGGTGCCGCGACGGTAGGCGATCAGGCCTTCCTCCTGTAATTTGCCGGCGGCGGCCGTGATGCTTTCGCGCCGTACGCCGAGCATGATGGCGATCATTTCCTGCGTTACCTTGAGTACGTTATCGGACGAACGGTCCAGCCGTTCCAGCAGCCAGCGGCACAGCTTCTGCTCGATGGAACTGTGACGGCCACCGACGGCGTTCTGCGCCATCTGGGCAAACAGTGCCGTGTTGTAGCGCATCAGCAGGGCAGGCAGTGCGCCACCGAGATGGAAGGCGGCGCGCAGATGGCGTGCGTGCATGCGGTAGCCATAGCCGGCTGCCTGCACCATGGCGCTGCACATGGCACGTTCGCCGGCAAACAGCGATACGCCGACCACGCCTTCACGGCCGGCCACGGCGATTTCCGTCGTGGCGCCGTTTTCCATCACGTACAGCAGCGAAATGATGGCGCTGGTAGGGAAATACACATAGTCCATGCAGGCGCCGCATTCGAATAGTTCCTTGCCTGCCGGCAGAGTCACCAGTTCCAGTTCCGGCAGCAAGGCTGCCAGCTCGTGTTCGGGCAGGGCCGCCAGTAATTCATTCTGGCGTGCCCCGCTGGGGCTGATGGTGTACGGCAGTGGTGGACGGGCTGTGGCGCCGTAACCGCGTGTTCTGGGCGATGGGCTGAGTTGGGTATTGTTCATGTTTTTCCTCACAGTCTGGCTACTCAAACAACACCGTCGCTGCGCTTCGGTGTTATCACTACTGTAAGGCGAGGGCGAGGTAACGAACATAAGCGCAGTAGACGCAGGCCTGTAGTCCTCCGTGGGGCAGCTTTGTAGTCCTGATCCTACAAAGTCACCGAGCCCGTCGTGGGGCGTCCGGCGCCGGCCCACTAGGCTTAGCCGCAGGGCAAGTGCATAATGCAGCCATCTCCATAGATGAGCGTGCACCATGCAGGTACTGGTAGTGGAAGACGATGCTGTTCTGGCCGATGGCTTGCGCCGCGTGCTGGGTGAACATGGCATGACGGTGGAACTGCTGGCCGATGGCAGCCAGGCCGACCTGCGTCTGCAGCACGCGGAAACGCTGGCCGTGGCGGTGCTCGATATCGGCCTGCCCGGTCTGGACGGCTTTGAACTGGTGCGGCGTTTGCGTGCACGGGGCAGTCACTTGCCGGTGCTGCTGCTGACGGCACGCGATGCCATCGACGACCGCGTGCGCGGGCTGGAACTGGGCGCCGACGATTATCTGGTCAAACCGTTTGCTACGGCGGAACTGGTGGCGCGCCTGCGCGCGCTGGTGCGGCGCAATGCGCCGAAACCCGGCCAGCTGGCGCTGGGCCGGCTGGCGCTTGATCTCGATGCCAAGCGGGCGCGCGTAGGCGAACGGCTGATCGAGCTGTCGGCTCGCGAGTGGGCCGTACTGGAATTTATGCTGCAGCAGGCCGGTAAGGTGGTGTCCAAGCAGCAGATCATCGATGCCATACTGCCGTGGGGAGACGAGCTGACGCACAATGCGGTGGAAGTGTATGTCTCGCGCGTGCGCCTGAAGATTGCCGATGCGGGCGTCACGCTGCGCACTATACGGGGCTTCGGCTACATGCTGGAAGCGGGGCCGCCGGCGCCATGAGCAGCATCCGTCTGCGCCTGCTGAAATGGCTGATCGGCCCCATCCTGCTGATGAATCTGGCCGGCGGCGCACTGGCCTATCTGCTGGCATGGACACCGGCCCAGCTGGCGTTTGACCAGAGTCTGGCCGAAGCGGCCGCCAGCCTCGGTGCCCGCCTCAGCGATGATGGGGGCGCGCTGAGGCTGGAGCTGCCCGCACTGGCCGAGGCTGTGCTGCGCAGCGACGATAGCGATAGCCTGTATTTTGCCGTGTTCGACGGCGCTGGCCGGCAGATCGCGGGCGATCGCGATTTACCGCTGCCGCCGCAAGCCGCCAGCGCCAGAACACGGCAGCTATCCGACGCCGTGCGGCAGCAGCAGCCGGTGCGGCTCCTGATGCAGCCGTGGGCGCTGCCGGCGCGGGCCGGGAACGCTGCAGCCAGCCATGCTTATATTGTGGTGGCCAAGACTGTGCGCAAGCGCCAGCAGATCCAGCAGGCCACGCTGCGCGCCTTGCTGCTGCTGGAAGGGCTGTTTGCGCTGGCCAGCATAGGTCTGATCTGGTTCAGCGTGAGCAATGGCCTGCTGCCGCTGCAGCGTTTGCGCGCGGACCTGAACCGGCGGGACAGCGATCAGCTGGCAGCGCTGGCAGTGGCCGATCTGCCGCAGGAACTGAAACCCGTGGTGCATGCCCTGAACGGCCTGCTGGAAAAGGTGGGCGAGGGCGCGCAGGCACGCCAGCAGTTTCTGGCCAATGTAGCGCACCAGTTGCGTACTCCACTGGCCGGCCTGAAAACCCAGCTCGAATGGCTGGGTGCGCGCCAGAGCGAGGCCGATGCAGCCCAGTCGGTGCAGCTGATGCTGGCTACCACCGAGCGCATGATCCGGCAGACCAACCAGCTGCTGGCGCTGGCCCGCGCCGAACCCGAGCACTTCGAGAAAACCCGGCTCGAGCCCGTGGCGCTCGATAGCCTGATCGAACCGGCGATCCAGTTGTTCGTCGAGCGGGCCAGCCGCAAGCAGATCGATCTCGGTTTCGAATTGCAGCCGCTGACGGTGCGCGGCGACCATTTCCTGCTGCGCGATCTGATCGATAATCTGATCGATAACGCGATCCGCTACACGCCGGCCGGCGGCAGCGTTACCGTCAGCTGCATGCCGCAGGCTGGCGGCGCCGGTGGCATGCTGGTGGTGGAGGACAGCGGCCCCGGCATCCCGTCCGAGCGGCGCGAGCAGGTCTTCCGCCGTTTTGTCCGGCTCGACGACCGTAGCAGCGGCAGCGGTCTGGGGCTGGCCATCGTGCGCGATATTGCCATAGTACACGGCGCTGAATGCCGTATCGACGACGCCAGCACAGGGCAGGGTGCCCGTTTTTCCATCATTTTTCCCTGATTTTTAATTCTTTTGTGCAATTGTCAGCGCTTTGTCAGCATTTCCTCAGGGAAATGCAAGCTTGCTCGGTTACACTATTAAACGTGCACATTGACAACAGGAGCAGGCGATGAAAACGGGCCAGCGAGGCTTTACCCTGATCGAGATCATGGTCGCCGTGGCGATCGTCGGGATACTGATGGCTTTTGCCGTCCCCTCCTACATGGACTACGTGGTCCGTGGCCGCCTGAGCGAAGCCTTTACGGCGCTCGGCGGCGCGCAGCCGGCGGCGGAGCAGTACTGGGCCAACAAGCGCAGCTATGCGGGCTTCGACGGTGCCGCCGCTTTCCCTGCCAGCACGGCCAATTTCAGTTACGCGCTCACCACGGCCACCGCGTCGACCTACACCATTACGGCCACAGGCAGCGGCAAAATGGCCGGTTTCGTCTACACCATAGACCAGAATGGCACCCATGCCACCACGGCCAGCCCGACTGGCTGGGGCACCAGTGCCTCCTGCTGGGTAGACCATAAGGGTGGAGCATGTTCCAACTAGGCCTGCAGCGCTGGCCAGGGTTTGCCCGCATGCGCGGGCTGACCCTGCTGGAACTGCTGATTACCCTGACCATTTTCGGTTTTATGCTGGCCATCGGTCTGCCCAATGCCAGCAACTGGCTGCTGGCTAACCGCGCCCGCAGCGCCAGCGAGTTTTACGCCGAAGGCTTCAGCATGGCACGGCGCCAGGCTATCGTACATAACACCTTCAGCCGCATCAGCCTGACGCCGAATGTGAATACAGGGCAGATGAACTGGCAGGTGGATCTGTGTTTTGTCGCGGCCAATAGCCAGTGCGGCGCTGCAGAAGGCGGCTGGTCTACCGCGACTACCGCCGCAGCCAATGATCCGGAAGGTGCGGCCGGATTTAAATCCGTGCTGCGACTGGCCGATGCCATGCCGAATTCCGAAGTGCTGTTGCCCAGCACTGTGCCGGAGGGTAGTTCGCAAGTCTATTTCACCCCCATGGGCTGGGTAGACACCCGCTTTGCCGAGCGTCTGACGCGGCTGGTACTCACCCCGGCCAGCCGCTTCCATGGTGAAGTGCCCACTGTTGCGCTGGTCGTTACGCTGGCCGGCATGGCGAGCAAATGCCAGCCCGACGCGCCTGCCACGGATACGCGAGCCTGTCCGCCATGAAAACTATCCTCCGCAACCCGCAACTGCGCCAGCGCGGGCTTGCACAGGTACAGGTGCAAGTGCCCGGACAGCCAGCTGGCCAGCGCGGCATCGCTCTGCTGGAGGCTTTGCTCGCCATCCTGATACTGGGCATAGGCCTGCTGGGCACCATAGGTTTGCAGGCGCGCGCCTACTCGGCCCTGTCCGATGCCAGCCAGCGTGCCGAAGCCACCATGGCCAGCGAAAAGCTGCTCGGCGTGATGAATGCCGATGTGGCGAATGTGCTCAATTACAGCGCGGAAGAGGGGGCGGAACCTTCGGTAGCCTTGCAGCCTTGGGTCGATGAAACCCGCCAGTACATACCGGGCGCACTGCTGGCGGTGCAGGTAACGCCGGAAGCGCGGCGTGTGCGGGTCGATATTTCCATCCGCTGGAAGCGCAAGGCTGGCGACGATATGAACCAGCATCAGCTAACTTCCTACATTGCGAACTGAGATGATGCCTCTTCAGACCTACTATACTCGCCTGCGCATGAGCGGCTTTTCGCTCGTCGAGCTGATGGTCAGCGTGGTGATCGGCATGCTGGCGCTGCTGTTTGCTACGCGGCTGATCATCAGCGGCGAATTGAACAAGGACGCCGCCGTAGGGGGCTCGGACAGCATGCAGAACGGTATGCTGGCGCTGTACTCGCTCAGCAACGACGCGGGAGAATCGGGCTGGGGTATCAACGACCCCATGCTGGCTGGCTGCGATACGGTGCTGAGCGATGCCAGCGGCTATGTGCTGCCCACGGCGACGCGGGGCGGGGTAACGATCTCACCGCTGAGCGCCGTGCTGATCCAGTCGAACGGCAGCAATCCCGATGTGATTGCGTTTAACAGCGGCACCTCGCAAAGCGGCAATGGCTCGGCGCGGCTGTTTGCCGATTATGTGGGCGGCACCCAGTTCACCATCGATAGCCGTAATCCCTACACCTTCCAGACTGGTGATGTGATGGTGGTCGCGCCGCTGGCGCAGGGCAGTGCGCAATGCTCGCTGGTGCAGCTGTCCGGTTTTGGTGCGGCACCGGCGAATACCCTGCTGTTCACTAGCGGCACGGCTTTCCGCTTTAATCCGCCCGGCGGGCTGGCTAATGTGTATCGCCAGAACGCCGCCTATATCTACAATCTGGGCCCTGCCACCCAGTTGCATTTCCATACGTGGTCGGTGGCTAACGGCGTGCTGCTGCTGCGCGCCGCCGAACTGCCCGGTGCCGAGCAGGCGGGGGTTTCCGTAACGGATAATGTGGTCAGCATCAAGGCGCAATATGGTTTCGATACCCGCGTGGTGGCCGGCACCTATGACCCCAGCCCCACCGGCAACGGCATGCAGATTACGGCGTGGAGCGCCACCATGATCGATGCCGATGGCGATGGCGTGGTGGGCAGCCCCGGCGATTATCAGCGTATTGCTGCCGTGCGGCTGGCAGTGGTGGCGCGCAGTAAAACAGTGGCAAAGCCCGATGCTTCCGGCCAGTGCACGGCGACCACCGAGCAGCCGACCGTGTTTGCCAGTGCAGCACCGGCCACGGTTGCTGCCGTGCCCATGCAGGTGAATGTGGCCGTAGCGGGCGATACGCAGGCGTGGCAGTGCTACCGCTACCGCGTGTTCGAAAACATCGTCCCTATCCGTAACGCGCAGTGGAGGCCATGATGCGATTACGCCGCCTGCAGCGGGGGATAGCGCTGCCCATCATGCTGATCATGCTGACCGTGATGCTGGTCAGTAGTATCTATCTGCTCAAGTCCAGCACGTCGACCACGCTGACCACCTCGAATCTGGCGTATGAATCGGCCTTAAGCAAAGCGGCCGATCTGGGTGTGCACACGGCTTTTGCCTATCTGCGCGATATACCCAATAAGGCGCAGCTGGAATCGAACCAGGCGGCGGCAGGCTATGTGGCCAGCATGTCGCCGACATGGACGGTGAGTACGCCCGCCTTCTGGCAAGGCTCGCTAACGCTGCCGCCCGATGCTGCCGGCAACCGGGTGGAATATGTGATCCACCGCCTGTGCGATTTTGCCGGCCCCTATAACGCGGTGAATAACCGCTGCCAGTTGACCTCGGCGCGGCCTAACTCGAAAACCAGCCAGCCCTATGGCCGCAGCGGCCGCTCCGATAGCCCGAATTACCTGGACCAGCCTCAGCTCCACTATGTTGTCACGGCGCGCATAGCCGGCGCGCGTGGCGGCAATGTGGTGACGCAGGCCGTCATCATGAAAGGGCCATAAGGCCCGGTACTGTGGATGGATAGAATCATGAACAATCTGCGCTCGGCCTTATCCGATTTCCTGTTGCTGGCTGCGTTCGCCGCGCTGGCTGCTGTGGCGCCGCTGGCACAGGCCGGCCTGACCCAGATCGCGCAAGTGCCGCTGCTGAACATCTCCGGCACCGGCACGGTGAAACCTAATCTGATGCTGTTGTTCGATAACTCCGGCTCGATGGACCAGACCTACACGCCGGACTACGTCAACGACAACATCTGCCGCAGCGGCGCGACGCTACAGGCAGGTATCACGGCGTGTGCCGTGGGCCATCCGCCGTTCATGAGTCCGGACTTCAACAAGCAGTACTACAATCCGGCCATCCGCTATGTGGTGCCGGTCAAGGCTGACGGCAGCTACTATCCCGAGCAGAACGCCGCCAATACCAGCAACTGGACTTCCGTTACTGGCGATGGCTACGGCGTGCGCAAGAACGACATGGCGGGCAATGTGGTCAGCTCGAACATCAATCTGGTCACCGGTTTCCCGGACTTGAAATGGTGCTCGGGCAGCAGCTGCCAGTTCAATACCGCCAGCTACACCTATCCCGACGCGACCTACCAGACGGCGACGGCAATTACCACGGCGCCGTATTATTACACCATCGGGGTAGGGCAGTTCTGCACCGACGATACCATGAAGACCTGCAAGTCGACCGCCGTAGGCGCCACCGCGCCGGCCGGCTATCCGGTACCGGTCAAGGTGCGCTGGTGTAGCGACCGGCTGCTCACCCAGTGCCAGGGCAAGCGTGTAGGCAGCTACATCTATCCGGCCTATTCCACCCCTACCGGCGCCGTGGCTTCCTACGGCACCATCGCCATCGGCGCCTCTGCAACGGCGAGCTCGCTGACCATCACCAGCGTGGTGGTGAACGGCAGCACCACCATCACCAACGGCACAGTGACCGCGCCCACCGGCACCAATAGCCTGATCAAGCAGCAGACCATGGCCAGCGCGCTGGCGGCCAATATCATTGCCACTTCCGTCAATCTGGGCGCCAGTTCCAGCAAACTGTATTACGCCTGCGTGCGCACGCCGACCGGGCAGCCGACAGTTCCGGCCTGTACCACCTTCGGCATTACGCTGTCGGCAGAAAATCTGCTGGCGGTGGTACCGGTCACCTGCACGGGTACTGTCAGCGTGGCCAACTGCCAGACGCTGACGGACAGTACGCGCGCCGGCTGGGGGCTGGCGGTGACGGCACCGTCCGTCGTCACCACGCCCTATGCGCCGGCCAGCGCCGTGGTGACGTTTACCGGCACCAGCACGTCGTCCTCGCTGACCGCCATACTGAAAAGCCTCAGCTATGCCGGCAGCACGCTGATCGGTGCGTCGTCTGGCAGCAGCCCCGCCTATCTGAGTCTGGGCAAAGGCCGCACTCCGGCGCAGATCGCCAGCTCCGTGGTCGGCGCCATCGGCACGGCCGGCACCATCAAGGCTTATCTGGGCAACAGCAGTAGCTGCCCGAGCGGCTACACTAGCAGCAGCGTCTGTCTGGTCAACTGGGCCGCTAGTGACAACACGGCGACCATTAGCGCCTTCACCATGGACAATCAGGGTACGGTGAGCTGGAGCCGTTCTGCCTCCAGCGGCTATGTGGCGGCTGTGAATGATGCGATTCCCGTCTCGACCAGCGCACTGTCGGCCGGTTCCGGTGCGCCTAACCCGTTTGTGCGGGTGAATATCGTCAGCGGCCAGACCTATCCCAAGAGCGCCGACCGCACCGACTGTGCTGGCGCCAGCAGCTGCAGCTATGCGGAGGAAATGAACAACTTCGCCAACTGGTATGTGTACTACAAGAGCCGGCTGCAAATGATGAAGACCTCGGTCGGCATTGCCTTCTCGGCCATCACAGCGAATTACAAGGTGGGCTATGTCAAATTGTCGAATGCCGGTTCCGGCGCCGCCATCGACCTGAAGCCGGCCGACTTTGCCGGCACTGCGCGTGCCAACTGGTACACCGCGCTGTACAACACCACCACCTCGGGTTCCACGCCTATCCGCACGGCGATGGACAATGTGGGCCGCATGTTCGGCAACCTTTCGCCCTACAACTATGCGGCCGGTCAGGAGGTGGTGCAGTACCCGTGCCAGCAGAATTTCATGATCCTCACCACGGATGGCTACTGGAACGGCAGCAGTACGCCTAACGTCGTCAATAACGATAACGTGGAAAATCCGGCACGCTTCTGCACGCTGGCGCGCGGTTGCGTGGACACGCGGGCACAGAGCCAGCCATCGATCTCGGATGTGGCACTGCACTGGTATAACGGCGGCTCCAGCACCACCACGGTGTCGCTGCGCCCAGCGCTGGAGCCTGATATGAGCAAGCCCGGCTCGGTGCCGGCAGCATCGGGCGAAAACACCCACCTGCACATGAACACCTATACGCTGGGGCTGGGCGTGGACGGGGTGATGACCTACGAGCCGAATTACGATAGCGCGCCCAAGGCTGGCGGCGACTTCTACAAACTGATTACCGGTGCAACCACGGGCTGTCCTTGGAACAGCAATGGTGCTTATGTCTGGCCCGACCCCGATACCACCAACACGGCCAGCACGGTACAGGAACGGGTGGATGACCTGTGGCATGCGGCGATTAACGGGCATGGCAAATACTTCAGTGCGCAGGACCCGAAAGACGTGGTGAGCGGCCTGAGCGAAGCGCTGTCGAATATGCAGGTGCATGTGGGCGCTGCGGCAGCGGCAGCGACGTCTACGCCCAACATCACGCTGACCGACAACGACATCTTCTCCGACACCTTCACCACGGTGAAATGGTTTGGCGAACTGTCCGACCGCAAGATCGATAGCACGGACGGCAGCGTCTCCAGCACGATCACCTGGACCACCAGCGATAGACTGGGCCAGAAGGTGGGCGCCAGCACCGATACGCGCCGCATCTATATGTACAACACCGCGGGCAGCTACGGCAGCGCGCCGGACGAGTTCCGTTTCGCCAATATGAAGGGGGCCGCACCGGCCTGGTTTGCCAGCAAGTGCGGCGCCTTGCCCCAGTGTGCGCTGCTGTCGGCCTCGGACAAGGCGCTGGTCAATGACGGCAATAATCTGGTCAACTGGCTGCGCGGCCAGCAGCAGTATGCCAACGATACGCTGTTCCGCGCCTACAGCATGACTAGCAACACGCCAGCCGGGGCCACGGGGCCGGTGCCTATCGTGCTGGGCGATATCGCCTCGTCCAAACCGGCTTATGTGCGCGATCCCCGCAACGATTATCCGGATGCCGATTACATTACCTTCAAGGACACCTACGGTAATCCGGCCAGCAGCAGCTACCGCAGCGGCGCAGTGTTCACTGCCGCCAATGACGGCATGCTGCATGCCTTTAATTCCTCCACCGGCGACGAGCTATGGGCCTATGTTCCGCGCACCACCATGAAGAAGCTGTACGGACTGGCCAGCACCATCTACAGTACCAACCACCAGTTCACGGCCGACGGCTCGCCGGAAGTGGCCGACATCAAAACCACGGGCGGCAGCTGGCGCACCGTGCTGGTGGCTGGCCTGAATGCCGGCGGGCGCGGCTACTACGCGCTCGATATCACCGATACCAGCAACCCCAAACAGCTGTGGGAATTCTGCGCCGATGCCACCGTCTGTCCGGTCAGCGACGGCGATCTGGGCCTGAGCTTCGGCAACCCGCAGTTCGGCACGCTGGCTAGCGGCCGCTGGGTGGTGTTCCTCACCTCCGGCTACAACAACGTGCCCGGTAGCGATGGCGTAGCAACGGGGAGCGGCAAAGGCTACCTCTATGTGCTCGATGCCTATACGGGCGAACTGCTCAACAAGATCAGCACCAATTCGGGCGACACCACCACGCCGTCCGGTCTGGCCAAAATTTCCGCCATCAGTGCCGACCCCGGTGCTGATCCTCGCGTCAACTACATCTACGGCGGCGATAATCAGGGCCAGATGTGGCGCTTCGATCTGACGGCATCGTCCGGCGCGATCAGCGTCAAGCTGCTGGGCGATGCCGGCGTGGGCAAACCCATCACTACCCGGCCTGACGTCACCATGTGCGCCGTGCCGGTGCAGACGGAAGTGAACGGCGTCACCGTCAACAGCACGGCCGGTGTACGGGTGGTGCTGTTCGGGACGGGGCGGCTGCTCGATGTGCCGGATACCACCGACACCTCGATCCAGAGCCTGTATCTGCTCAAGGATGGCGGCAGCACCATCAGCGATATCCGCGGCGCCAGCATGGTCAGGCAGACCCTGAGTACACTGGGTTCGGGCAGCAATATCAATACCTACCAGATCACCAGCAACCCGGTTGACCTGACACAGAAGGATGGCTGGTATTTCGACTGGGCGCTGAACGCGGGCGAACGCATGAATCTGGACCCGCAGATCGTCAGCGGAGTGGCCAATGTGGTGACCAATCTGCCCACATCCTCATCGGCCTGCTCGGTGGGTGGCTCCAGCAATCTGTATCAGGTCAACGTGTGCAACGGTCAGGCCATCGGCAGCCAGCCGGTGGGGCAGACGCTGTCGAATACCTCGGCGGCGGTGGGCTTCATCATCATCCGCCTGCCGAATGGCCAGCTGAAAATGGTGACCACGCTGGCCGACGGCAGCAACAAGACGTCGCCCCTGTCGGAACAGATCTCGGTCGATGCGCACCGCAGCGGCTGGCGCAGAGTGAAAGGCGAATAGGTGGCGGCACGGGCGGGGGGCAACAAAAGCGCACGATAGGGGCGAAGTTCCGGTAAAATCGAGGGTTTTGCAGAACCGCTCCAGATCGCGTACAAATGTCCAACGATATCGAAAATGTAACCCCCGAGTCCGCTGGCGACCATGCCGTCGTCAGCAGCGCCAAAACCCCGGCACTGATCGCCCGCGAAGTGCAGCGCCGCCGTACTTTCGGCATTATTTCTCACCCGGATGCGGGTAAGACCACGCTGACCGAAAAACTGCTGCTGTTCTCGGGCGCGATCCAGATGGCCGGTACCGTCAAGGCCCGCAAGAGCGGCCGCCATGCCACCTCGGACTGGATGGAGATCGAGAAGCAGCGCGGCATTTCGGTGGCGTCCTCGGTGATGCAGTTCGAATTCCGCGACCACGTGGTCAATCTGCTGGACACCCCGGGCCACCAGGACTTCTCGGAAGATACCTATCGCGTGCTGACGGCGGTGGACTCGGCGCTGATGGTGATCGATGCGGCCAAAGGTGTGGAAGCCCAGACCATCAAGCTGCTTGACGTCTGCCGTATGCGCAATACGCCTATCGTCACCTTCATGAACAAGCTGGACCGCGAAACCCGCGACCCGCTGGAACTGCTGGACGAGCTGGAATCGGTCCTGAAGATCAAGTGCGCGCCCGTGACCTGGCCTATCGGCATGGGCAAGAACTTCCGCGGTGTGTACCACCTGCTCAATGACGAGATCATGCTGTTCAAGGCCGGCGAAGAAAAGGCCGACGGCGCCTTCGAAATCATCAAGGGCATCGACAATCCCCGCCTGCAGGAGATGTTCCCGCTGGAGATGGATCAGCTGCGCATGGAAGTGGAACTGGTGCACGGCGCCTCCAACCCGTTCGATCTGGAGCAGTTCCTGGCCGGTATCCAGACGCCGGTATTCTTCGGCTCCGCCATCAACAACTTCGGCGTGCGCGAGATTCTGTCGGCACTGGTGGACTGGGCGCCTGCGCCACGCGCACGCGACGCCACGGTACGCGCCGTAGCGCCGACCGAAACGCCGTTCTCCGGCTTCGTGTTCAAGATACAGGCCAATATGGACCCGGCGCACCGCGACCGTATCGCTTTCCTGCGCGTCTGCTCGGGCCGTTTCGAGCGCGGCATGAAGGTCAAGCACCTGCGTCTGGGCCGCGAAATCAAGGTGTCGTCGGTGGTGACCTTCATGGCATCGTCGCGCGAACAGGTGGAAGAGGCCTACGCCGGCGACATCATCGGCCTGCCTAACCACGGCAATATGCAGATCGGCGATTCCTTCTCCGAAGGCGAAATGCTGACCTTTACCGGCATTCCTTACTTCGCGCCGGACTTCTTCCGCTCCGTGCGCATTCTGAACCCGCTGAAAATCAAGCAGCTGCACAAGGGCTTGCAGCAGCTGGGCGAAGAGGGCGCGGTGCAGGTATTCAAACCCGTACAGGGCGGCGAGCTGGTACTGGGCGCAGTCGGTGTGCTGCAGTTCGAGGTGGTGGCTAGCCGCCTGAAAAACGAATATGGTGTGGACGCCGTGTTCGAGGGCACCAGCATCAGCAGCGCACGCTGGATTTCCAGCGACGACAAGAAGGCGCTGTCGGACTTCCAAAATTCGCTGGGTCACAACGTGGCCTACGATGCGGCGGGCAATATGGCTTATCTGGCCACCTCCAGCGTCAACCTGCGCCTGACCGAAGAGCGCTGGCCCAAGCTGAAGTTCCACGCTACCCGCGAGCACTCGGCCAAACTGGTCTAAGCTTCAAGCTGTACCTAGCTGCGATGGCAAGCACCTGCCATCGCGGCCTTCCCTTTCCTCTCCCTATGTCCGGCGGCGCATGCAGCAGCTGCTTCGGAATATTCCGCTTCCCCATCCGTAAAAACTGCATTACTGAAGTGCTTGATTAACCGCAAGATTGCATCATGGCATGGGAAGTATCGTATGGCATCTCAGCTGTCGGAGGACACCATGCGCGCCGTATTCATTACCCTGTTCGCGGTTAGCCAGCTGGCGCTGGCAGAGCCCGGCGAGCGCGAAGCGATGGCGCTGGCCGTAAAGGGCGCCCGCTACCTGCAGGAGCATGGCAAGGATGCGCTGATCGCCAGCATCAACCGCAAAGATCCCGCGTTCAATCAGGGGGCGCTCTACCTTGCCGTACGCGATCTGAACGGCATCACCATCGCCCACCCCACCACCGCACTGATAGGCAAGAATCTGCTCGACGTGCCCGATGCCGACGGCAAGCTATTCCGTCACGAGATGCTGGCGCTGGCGCGCGGCAAGGGCAGCGGCTGGGTCGACTACAAATTCCTCAACCCCAGGACGGGCAAGGTGGAAGCCAAGACTACCTATGTCCTGCGGGTGGAAGATGTGGCGCTGGAGGCGGGCGTGTACAAGCACGGGGACAGTAACAAGCGGCACTGAGCCTGGCGCTACCTGATAAAAACGAGCTACGAGAGGGACTATGTTAAGCAAACTGCGGATAGGGCCGAAACTGCTGCTGGCACCGGGGCTGGTGCTGATACTGCTGCTGGTGCTGTCGATAGGGGCGTATGCGGGACTGCTGCGGCAGAACCAGCGACTCGAGGAGATGGTGCAGGTGCGTGCCGTGCGCCTGAAGGCGGCGGATGATCTGGTGATCAATGCTCACAAGGCCCATGCGGAGGCATACCAGCTGCTGACCTGGATGAATGCCAGCTTTTCCTCGGCGCGGGTGGATGCGCTGCTGCGCGAATTGCACGCGCGGCACGCGGCGCTCGATAGCCAGTTTGCCCAGCTTGAAATGCGTACCCAGAACCAGCCGGCCGAGCAGCGCTATGTGGCCCAGTCGCAGGCGGCGTATGGGCTATATATCAAAGCCGTGGCCGATGTGATCGAACTGAGTATGGCCGATCATTCAATGGCGGCCAATGCCATGTCCAAAGCCGAACGCAGCTTCGATGTGGTGGCCAGGCGGCTCGATGAACTAGCGCGGCTGGAGCAGAGCCTGAGTGTCAGCGCGTATGCAGTCGCCGAGGCCGAATTCGCCACCCTGAAGATGTCGATGCCATTGCTGGTAATTGTCTCGATCGTCTTGTCGCTGCTAGTGTCCTTGCTAGTGCGCCGGGCGCTGCTAGATGAGCTGCAAGGCATAGGCAGCGCTGCCAGCAATCTGGCGCAAGGTAATCTGACTGTGCAGCAGCGTAGCTATGGCCGCGACGAGATCGACGAAACTGCGCGCACGCTCGATGGCAGCATCCGCAATCTGAATGCCACGTTGAGGCATATTCTCAGTTCGGCCCAGACCATAGGCAGTGCTTCGCGCGCCATTGCAGCCGGTACGGCCGATCTGCAGATCAGCGGACTGGATCAGGCCACGCAGCAAAAACTGGCGCTGGTCGAGCAGGCCGCGATTGCTGCCAGCAGCCTGCAACAGCAGGCGGTGGATCTGTCCGAGGCAGTTGCCAGATTCAAGCTTGATGACTATCAGCTATCCGACTCTGCCGGAGTGCCTGAACGTATCAGCCGCAAGCATCTGAGTGCTGTCCCCAACTGAAGCACAGTACCAGTGTGGAGGCTGCAGCGGCCTCATTTGCCACGCAGTGGCCTCCAGCGGTCGCCCGGCTGCTGCAGATAGCGGGCATACACATAGCGCCACGGCATGGCTAGCGGGATGATGATGACGAAGGCGCACTCGTATAGCGTGCCGAGCGTAGCCGGATCGATCTGGCCGGAGCGCCACGCGGGGAGGGCGACGACCAGCATCCAGAGAGCTTTCCATAGTAGCTCCCACATCAGCACGGGCAGCATCTGCAGCGGGTAGCGCAGGCCCAGTGCGCACAGAAGGCTGAACGCGGCTAGCATGCACTGCACTACGCCGGTCGGCAGCGACCATGGCTTTTCATGGTGCAGCACGCCGGGCCAGATCACCATAGCCAGACCGACGGTAATGATCAGATAGACAGCGCGCAGCAAATATAGTCGTAAGGTCGAAACTTCTGGCATGGCGTACTCCTGTCCGGATTGCTATTCGACTTCCCTGAGCACTTTCTCGATGACGGCAATGCGCGATTTCAGCTCGGCCAGCTGGTCGTTCATGCTGGCCAGCGTCTGGGCGGTGCTGCTCTGGGCATCGAGCGCCTGCTGTGCCATGGCGCGATAGGCTTCCTCGTGCGCATAGCGCAGTCTGGCCTGCTGCACATTGGCGTAGTAGCGCAGCCCGGCAACGATGATGATCGCCAGCAGGGGCAGGATGATGGTCAGTAGATATACATGCTCGGCCATAGTCGTCTCTTATTCAGGTTGAACGGTTAGGGTGGCGGCGGCCGCTGCCAGCAGGGCAGGGGTGAGCCGGACATCCAGCGGTGCTACTGCAAAGAAGTTAAGCGCTTTGCCATCGGGTGACAGTTCCATTTGGCTGGTCACGAGGCCAGCATCCTCCAGCTTCTGCAAATGCAGGTGCAGCAAAGGGCGGCTAATCCCCAGGTCTCGTGCCAGCTGGCTTACGTAGTTGCGGCCATTGCTGGCCAACCAGCCCATGATGCGCAGCCGATGCGGATTGGACAGCGCCGCCAGCATGGCCAGCAACTGATCGCCGTGCAGTTCTGATGGTTTCTCTGTCATGTGTAAACATTATCTGACAGGTGGTAGCGAGTCAAGCAGATTTTCGCCTCAGGTGGGCATAAAAAAGGGCCAGACCTTGCGGTCTGACCCTTTTGTCTGCGGGTTGCCTAAGCAGATTACACAGAATTATTCGTAGTCGCTGATCGGCGCGCAGCCGCAGAACAGGTTACGGTCGCCGTAGACGTTGTCGGCGCGGCCCACTGGTGGCCAGTACTTCTGCTTGCGCAGCGATGGCACTGGGTAGGCGGCCACTTCGCGGCTGTACTTGCGTTCCCACTTATCGGCGGTCAGTACTTCGGCCGTGTGCGGTGCAAATTTCAGCGGGTTGTCCAGCTTGTCGAATTCGCCGCTTTCCACTTTGGCGATTTCGCCGCGGATGGTGATCATGGCGTCGATGAAGCGGTCCATTTCGGCTTTCGATTCCGACTCGGTCGGTTCGATCATCAGCGTGCCCGGTACCGGGAAGCTCATGGTCGGAGCGTGGAAGCCGAAGTCCATCAGACGCTTGGCCACGTCTTCGTTGCTGATGCCGGTGGCATCCTGCAGCGGACGCAGGTCGATGATGCACTCGTGCGCTACCAGACCGTCGTGGCCCGAGTACAGCACAGGGTAGTGCGGCGACAGGCGGCGGGCCATGTAGTTGGCGTTCAGGATAGCCGTTTCGGTGGCAGCGGTCAGGCCTTCGGCGCCCATCATGGCGATGTACATCCACGAGATCGGCAGGATGCTGGCCGAACCGAATGGTGCAGCGCTGACCGAGCTGATGCCGTCTTCGCTACGCACGTAGCCGTTCGAACGCTGGTTAGGCAGGAACTTGGCGAGGTGAGCGCCGACGCCGATAGGACCAACGCCCGGGCCGCCGCCACCGTGCGGGATGCAGAAGGTTTTGTGCAGGTTCAGGTGCGATACGTCGCCGCCGAAGGCGCCCGGTGCGGCGACGCCTACCAGTGCATTCATGTTGGCGCCGTCGATGTAGACCTGGCCGCCGTGGCTGTGGATGATCTCGCACAGTTCCTGGATGCCTTCTTCGAACACGCCGTGGGTCGATGGATAGGTCACCATCACGCAGGCCAGATTCTTCGAGTGCAGTTCGGCTTTGGCTTTCAGGTCGGCCAGATCGACGTTACCGTTGGCGTCGCAAGCGGTGACCACGACCTGCATGCCGACCATGTTGGCCGATGCAGGGTTGGTGCCGTGGGCCGACGATGGGATCAGGCAGATGTTGCGGTGACCTTCGCCGCGCGACTGGTGGTAGGCCTGGATGACCAGCAGACCGGCATATTCGCCTTGCGAACCGGCGTTAGGCTGCAGCGAGATGGCGGCGTAGCCGGTGACTGCGCACAGCATTTCTTCCAGCTGGGCGATCATTTCGCGGTAGCCCACGGTTTGCGCCTGTGGTGCAAACGGGTGGATGCTGGAGAATTCCGGCCAGGTTACCGGAATCATTTCCGAGGTAGCGTTCAGCTTCATGGTGCACGAACCCAGCGGAATCATGGTGCGATCCAGCGCCAGATCCTTGTCGGCCAGCGCGCGCAGGTAACGCAGCATCTCGGTTTCCGAGTGATAGCGGTTGAATACCGGATGGGTCAGATAGGCGCTACTACGGGCCAGTTCGGCGGCGTAGGCTGGCGCTACGGCTGCTTCCACCGCATCCAGATCCGGGCACGCAGTGCTGCTGCCGGCGGCCTGGGCGAACACGGTCCACAGCAGGGCGATGTCGTCGCGGGTGGTGGTTTCGTCCAGCGATACGCCAACGTGGGTAGCGTCGATCTGGCGCAGGTTGACGCCGTTGGCCAGTGCTGCAGCGTGCACGGCGGCGGCATCTTTCACTGCCACGGTCAGGGTGTCGAAGAAGCTGGCGTTGACTACGCTGTAGCCCTGCGCTTTCAGGTTGGCGGCCAGTACGCCGGTGTAGCGGTGTACGCGCTGGGCGATCTGCTGCAGGCCTTTAGGACCGTGGTAGACGGCGTACATGGACGCCATCACGGCCAGCAGCACCTGCGCGGTACAGATGTTGGAGGTGGCTTTCTCGCGGCGGATGTGCTGCTCGCGGGTCTGCAGCGCCAGACGGTAGGCCTTGTTGCCCTGTGCGTCGATGGTGACACCCACCAGACGGCCGGACATGCTGCGCTTGAATTCGTCGCGGGTAGCCAGATAGCCGGCGTGCGGGCCGCCGAAGCCCAGCGGTACACCGAAGCGCTGGCTGTTACCGACGACCACGTCGGCGCCCCATTCGCCCGGTGGCGTCAGCAGGGTCAGGGCCAGCAGGTCGGCCGCGACGATCACCATGGCGCCAGTCGCTTTAACGGTAGCCACGGCATCCTTGTAGTCGCGCACGACGCCGTTCACGCCCGGGTATTGCAGCAGCACGCCGAACGCGTCGGTCACGCCAGCCAGTTCGGCGGCGTCGAAAGTCTTGACGGTGATGCCCAGCGGCTTGGCGCGGGTCTGCACCACTTCCAGCGTTTGCGGCAGCACGTCGCTGGCGACGTAGAAGGTGATCGATTTGGATTTGCCCACGCGCTGGATCAGCGTCATGGCTTCCGCTGCGGCCGTGCCTTCGTCCAGCATCGATGCGTTGGCGATGCCCATGCCGGTCAGGTCGGTGATGGTCTGCTGGAAATTCAGGATGGCTTCCAGACGGCCCTGCGAAATCTCTGGCTGGTAAGGGGTGTAGGCGGTGTACCAGGCCGGGTTTTCGAAGATGTTACGCAGGATAACGCCCGGGGTATGGGTGTTGTAGTAGCCCTGACCGATCAGCGACTTGAGTACCTGATTTTTCGAGGCAGTGGCTTTCAGCTTGGCCAGGGCATCCTGTTCCGGCATGGGCTGGGCGTAGGCGCCCAGCGGCAGCGGGTTGCGGTTGCGGATGTTGGCGGGAACCAGTGCGTCGATCAGGGCGGTGCGCGAGGCGTAGCCGAGCAGGGACAGCATTTCTTGCTGTTCGGTGGCATCCGGGCCGATGTGGCGAGCGATGAAAGCGTCACGCGCTTCGAGTTGGGTCAGGCTGGTACGGGTCATGATGTGTCAGGGCCGATAGAGGAATACGAGAAAAACGGGAGCGCCTGATTGCCTTAGCCTGCGCGGCGCGCAGCTAGCGGGAGACAATAAGGCAATAAGCAAAAGGCCAGCAGACGCTGGCCTTCCAGGACATTAATGGTCGGTGGTCTTGCCGTAGGCGGCAGCGTCCAGCAGGCCATCGATGGCGCCAGCATCCGCTGGTTTGATCTTGAACAGCCATGCAGCGTAGGCATCGCTGTTGATCGATTCAGGAGCATTCACCACGTCGTCGTTGACGGCGATGATCTCGCCGGCGATAGGCGCGTAGATGTCGCTGGCAGCCTTGACCGATTCCACTACAGCAGCGTCGTCGCCGGCGCCGAAGCTGGCGCCAACTTTAGGCAGCTCGACGAAAACGATGTCGCCCAGTGCATCCTGGGCGAATTCGGTGATGCCGACGGTAACGGTGCCGTCTGCTTCAGCGCGTACCCATTCGTGGGATTCGGTGTACTTCAGGTCTGCAGGGATATTCATGTGTGGCTCCAGAGTGTGAGGGATGTTGATGATAATTGTCGATATCGGCTAATCAGACAGCCAGAATTTTACCGTTACGGACGAATGGCAGCTTAACTACCGAAGCAGCCAGTTTCTTGTCGCGGATTTCCACGTGCACGGTATCGCCTACGGCCACGTTCATCGGCACGCGCGCCAGCGCAATCGCCTGCTGCATGGTCGGGCTGAAGGTGCCGGAAGTGATTTCGCCGGTGGCTTCGGTGCCGGCCACGATGACTTTCTGATGGGCGCGCAGTACGCCGCCTTTTTCACGCAGGATCAGACCTACGAACTGGGCGTTCTGGCCCATGCTCTGCAGGGCAGCCTTGCCGATGAAGTCGCGCTCGGAGACCAGATCGATGGTCCATGCCAGACCGGCGTCCAGCGGGTTGACGGTTTCGTCCATGTCCTGGCCGTACAGATTCATGCCCGCTTCCAGACGCAGGGTGTCGCGTGCACCCAGGCCGGCCGGTTTGACGCCCGCGGCAGCCAGTGCGTTCCACAGGGCTTCGGCCTGTTCGGCAGCAACGCCGATTTCGAAGCCGTCTTCGCCGGTGTAGCCGGTGCGGGCGATCATCGCTTCGCCGAATGCGGTGCTCTGGGCGAAGGCCACGTTGAATGGTTTCATGTCGGCGCTGACGGCCTGCGATTCGGGAATCACCTGCCATACTTTGGCACGGGCGTTCGGGCCCTGCACGGCGATCAGGGCCATGGCGTGAGGGCCGTCGCGGCGCTGGGTGATGGTCAGGCCGCTGTTAGTGACGCTGTTCTGCTGCTGCATCCATGCCACATCTTTTTCTGCCGTGCCGGCGTTGACCACCAGACGGAACCAGCTTTCGCTGATGAAGTAGACGATCAGGTCGTCGATCACGTAGCCTTGCGGGTTCAGCATGCACGAGTACAGGGCTTTGCCCGATACCTGCAGCTTGTCGACGTTGTTGGCCAGCAGGCCGCGCAGGAAGGCGCGCACGTTGTCGCCCTTGATGTCGACCACGCACATGTGGGCCACGTCGAACATGCCGACATCGCTACGCACAGCATGGTGTTCTTCGATTTGCGAGCCGTAGTTGACAGGCATATCCCAGCCGCCGAAATCGACCATACGGGCGCCGGCTGCGCGGTGGGCATTATTGAGGGGGGTGGCTTTGAGCGTCATGGTACTCGGTCCAAATCGTGAGGGGTTAACAGAACACACAAGAAGCGCCCGCTAGTGCGGCGCTTCGCAATGATCGCAGCCCCTCTGTCCTTGGTACCTGAGAGATTACGGAACGGGGATACCGTTATCCGTGCGCCCCTTCGGTGGAGCACCGACGTGGGTCGCGCTCGCTCTCCAGAGTTGGCCCAGTTGGCATCCCGCTGGTGCGGTCGCGCTGGTCCCTTGATTGGTCCTTTTGCCTGAGAGTTTTTGGGTAGTGCCCCTTCGGCGGCAACGCTGGTTTGCCCTCTCCCGATCAAGACTCGGGAATATATGTCAGAAACAGGGTTAATGTCAATCTGGAACCGGGCCGTTACCAGTGCTAGGCTTGCTTGAGGGTGCGCACAGCTGGCGCCCCTAAAACGCATGCTTTGCTAGAATAAATTGCACCATTTCATCGGAGGCAACATGGGACCGGAAGCAGATAAGTATGCGGGGCACGGGTGGTACACCCTGTCTGGCGATGTGAATAGCGATATGGTGCGGCGCGTGTTCGATGCCGTGGCCGATATGACGGAGGACCACGTCACTACGGCGCATCTGTTGATACAGTCGAACGGCGGCTATGTAAGCGATGGCATCTGCCTGTACAACTACCTGAGCAAGCTGCCCATCAGGTTCATCACCTATAACGCGGGCGCGGTGGCGTCGATAGCGGTCACGCTGTTTCTGGCAGGGGCCGAGCGCTATGCCAGCAGCACGGCGCGCTTCATGGTGCACAAGTCGCATGCCAGTGCGCCGCAGGGGGCGCGTCCCGACGCGCTGCGCATTATCGTGGAAGGCCTGCAGGCTGACGATGCCCGGACCGAAGCGATCTTGCGCCAGCATGTGCAGCTGGATGAGCAGCACTGGCGCATCCATGCGTACTCCGACCTGCACCTGACGGCGGCTGAGGCACTGAATGTGGGGATGGTGCACGGGGTAACGGATTTTATTCCGCCGGCCGGGCAGCGGGTCTGCAACATCTGACAGATTTTTGCGTGGAAATGCTTTCCTGATATTGCCATGTGGAAATAATGTGCCAGAATGATGCTGGGACTCACTCGGCGGGGCAGACTGGCCATGGTTGCAAATTCCACATCTACGAACGCCAGACTGCGCGCTGTTTCAGCACGCCATGCCGTGCTGGAGGAGCTGATCGAGCTGGCGCGGCAGCAACTGGCACTGCAACTGCCCGCACTGGTGCTGCGGCTGACACAATGCCTGCTTGATGTTAGCAATATTCAGCCGGATGCCGTACAGGCGCGTCTGCGTGCGGGGAATGGCCTGCGATTGCGCCAGTTTGCCTTTTTGCCGCTGGCTGGCGCAGCGCTGGAGCAGGCCTTGCGGCGCGAGCTGGCAACACTGGCGCCAGGCCCTTGCCCACCTGTGACGGCGGCGGCGCCCGGCCTGTCGCTGGTGCCCTATGAGGAAATGGATCAGCAACTGGCGCTCGCTGCGCTGGCCAGACCGTATGAGGCGAGTCTGGGGGCGGTGCTGGCAGATCTGAATGCAGGGCTGGCCCGTCTATTCCAGCGCGATACGCTGCGGCTGGCGCAGCATCCCTTCCGTCCTGCCGTATTCATGGCCGCGCTGTGGCAGGCGTGGTGCGAATTCGCTGCAGACGATGCGGCGGCCCTGAGCCTGTTCGAGCTATGCCAGCCCGCGCTGTTTCCCCAGCTGGCGCCGGTGCTGCAGGCTTTGCACGTCTGTCTGCAAGGCCATCTGGTTTGCCGGCCGGAACGGCCGGTATCCGCTGCGGCCGACACCGCTGTAAGTCCGCAGGCAGGTCCCACTGTTCCTACCTTGCCGCCGGCAGCCTTCGCGGTCTCCGCAGCTGCAGTGTTGCCGCCTTCCGCGCAGCAGCGGCGCGAGGATGCTACTGCGGCAGGCGGAAGCAGGGCTGCTGCGCCCGCGCGCCACCACCAGCTTGCCCAGCAGCTGCGGCAGTTTTTTGCTAGCGCTGCAAGCGAGGGCGGTGCAGGTAGCGCGGCATCCGGGGCGGCAGGGTCAGCAGTATCGGCAGCATCCGTAGCGCCGGTGTCGGCCTTGCTGGCCTATCTTGCGCAATTGCCGCTGAGGCAGGATGCGCCGCCTGCTGCCGGTGCAGCAATGCCGGTTAGCGCCGGCAGCGCGCAGATTTTCTACCTGCCTCGACTCAAGGCCGCTTTGCCGCAAGGCAGTCTGAGCCGGGCCGACGAAGGGACGCTCGATCTGCTCGCGGCGGTATTCGAAACACTATTCCGCGACCATCACATCGCGCAGGAAATTCGCGAGTTGATGTTGCTGCTGCAGCTACCCGTGCTGAAGGCAGCACTGGCCGATCAGGCATTCTTCTTCAAGGACCAGCACCCCGCCCGCAAGCTGATCGATCTGCTTTCGCGGCTGGGCTGGGAACAGCGCATGCTGCCCGATACGGCGCGATTGCAGGCCATGCAGCGCAGCGTGGAGCGGGTAGGGCGCGATGGTGCGGCAGAATCGGCCGCCTTTGCTGACGCAGTGAATGAACTGGAAGCCGCTCTGGCAGTGCAGGAACAGCAGGATAGCGAGCGCATGGCGGTGCCGATTGCTGCCGCCATCCGGCAGGAGAAGGCACTGGTGGCAAGGCGGCAGGCCGAGGCGGCGCTGGCTGCGCGGCTGGAAGGAAGCGAAGTGCTGGAACTGGTGCGCGATTTCCTGTCGCAGCGCTGGATCGAAGTGCTGGCGTTTGCCTATCGCGTCGAGGATGAAAAGTCTGGCGCGATTGATCATGCCACCTGCGCCATGGATGAACTGCTGTGGAGCGTGCAGCCCAAGCTGAATCTGCAGGAGCGCAGACGTCTGCTGCTGAAATTGCCTGCCTTGCTGGGCGCTCTGAATAAATGGCTGGATCTGGTCCAGTGGCAAGGCGAGGAGCGCACCCAGTTCTTTGCCGAGCTGGCCGAATGCCATGCCGCCATCGTGCGCGCGCCGCTGGATATGCCAGCCGATCGGCAACTGGAGCTTGCCATCGCGGCAGGCCAAGGCGATGCGGCTAGGCGCGCCCCGCTTGCCGCCGAGGTTGATATTCCTGCCCAGTCCACCGTTATGCTGAGTGCCGATGTTGCATCTCTGCAACGCGGCATGTGGCTGGAGTTCGATCAATCCGAAGGGGGAGTACAGCAAGTGAGGCTGGCATGGGTCAGCCCCCTGCGCAGTCTGTACATTTTTGCTGCTGCCAGCCGGCAGGAAGCCTATTCCCTTGGCGCCGATGAACTGGCGCGGCGTTTCGAGGCCGGCAGTGTCCGTATCGTTTGCGATACCGATGTGGTCGGCAGCGCGCTCTCCCATGCATTAGCCCGCGCCGCGTGAAGGTCACTTGTAGCGCAGATTGCTGCTATTGCCTATACGCTTGCGGTGCCCGAATTAAGTCCTCTGCTTGCTTGTCCTGTTGCGCTGGGACAGAGTGAACTCGTGCTAGGCCGTCAAGGCCATGGCTTTGTGGCGCTGTAGCACTACCTGGAGCGGATAGAAACAGTATTTGTGCTGGCTGTGCGTTCGCAGTGTGAAGCTGGCGGCAGTTAGCGCAGTGTAGCGCGGTTTTTCATATTGTCTTAATGAAAACATGTTACGGTGCTGTGTTCGATGTAAACTATTGATGCACAGCAATTCCTCAGTGTTATGCTATTGCATGTGATTTAATATCGCCCTAGAACTGCTAGGGTCTCGCTGACGATGGTTTGCGCCGGATCAATAGGAATGTGTATGACAGCAAGAGGGCGAGCGGAATGATGATGTGGTGGTGGCATGGCCTCAGTCTGGTGGGGAGTCTGGCGGTAACGGGGCCGATAGGCGTGGCGATTGCCATCTGGCTGGTGGCCGGACGTTCGTGGCATCTGACGGCGGCGTGGTGCGCACTATTTGGCGCCGGAATGGCGCTGGTAGTGGCAACCAAAGTGGCTTTCATGGGCTGGGGCGTGGGCGTGGAAGCCGTGGAGTTTGCCGGCTTTAGCGGCCACGCCATGCGGGCAGCGGCAGTGTTTCCCGTGGCCGGCTACCTGCTGGTGCGCACGCGTTCTCTCTCGTGGCGGGCAGCGGCAACGGCTGCTGGCGTGGCGCTAGCCATGCTGATCGCTATTTCCCGCGTTTATGTGGAAGCGCATTCGGTGTCCGAGTCGGTGACTGGCTGCCTACTCGGTTTGCTGGTGGCCATGAGTTTCATCTGGTATGCCAGCGTGCGCGAGCATCTGGCGCTAAGCCGCTGGCTGTTGCTCATGTGTCTACCTATCGTGGTGATTGCCCCGCGCGTGGAACCGGTGCCGGCCGAGCGCTGGATAGAACAACTGGCCATGCATTTGTCGGGGCGCGAGCAGACTTATACCCGGGCGATCTGGCATAAGCCGAAAAGTCGCCAGTACACGCCATCGGCGGGGTTCCCCCTGTGAAAAGGGCCAGATTCCGAGTGCAAAATGGTATTATTGTGAAGTTTTCCAGCCCATACACCAGATAACAACGTGCGTCTTTCTTCCATCAAATTGTCGGGATTTAAGTCTTTCGTTGATCCCACCAATTTTCAGGTGCCGGGTCAGCTGGTAGGCGTGGTCGGTCCGAATGGCTGCGGCAAGTCGAATATCATCGATGCCGTACGCTGGGTGCTGGGCGAATCCAAGGCATCGGAGCTGCGTGGCGAGTCCATGCAGGACGTGATTTTCAATGGCTCCACCCACCGCAAGCCGGCCGGGCGGGCCTCGGTCGAACTGGTGTTCGATAACAACGCAGGCAAGGCGGCCGGCCAGTGGGGCCAGTACGCGGAAATCGCCGTCAAGCGCACGCTGACGCGCGACGGCACCTCCACCTACTACATCAACGGCCAGCCCGTGCGGCGGCGCGATATTCAGGACATCTTCCTCGGTACGGGTCTGGGGCCGCGTGCTTACGCCATCATCGGCCAAGGCATGATCAGCCGCATCATCGAATCGCGCCCGGAAGAACTGCGCGTGTTTCTGGAAGAAGCGGCCGGTGTCTCCAAATACAAGGAGCGGCGGCGCGAAACGGAAAACCGTTTGCACGATACGCGCGAAAACCTGCTGCGGGTGGAAGACATTCTGCGCGAACTGAATACCAATCTGGAAAAGCTGGAAGGGCAGGCGGCCGTGGCCACCAAATTCCACCAGCTGCAGGCCGATCAGGAAGAAAAGCAGAAGCTGCTGTGGTTGCTGCGCAAGATAGAAGCCGAGAACGAGCAGAAGAAGTATTTCCGCGAAGTGGAACTGGCCCAGAACGAGCTGGAAGAACAGACCGCCAAGCTGCGTAACGTGGAACTGTCGCTGGAGCAGACGCGTCAGGCGCACTTTGCCGCGGGCGATCATCTGCATACGGCACAGGGCCATCTGTACCAGACCAATGCAGAAATCGGCAGTCTGGAAGCGCAGATCAAATTCGTGGTGGAGTCGCGTACCCGTCTGCAGGCCCAGCTGGCCACACTGACGGCCCAGCGCGACCAGTGGCAGCAGCAGGCCAGCGAGTACGCCGGCCAGATCGAAGAAGGCGAGTTCACGCTGGAAGAACTGTCGGCCAAGGTGGAGCAGGCGCAGATGATGGCCGAGCAGAAGGCCGAAGCGCTGCCCATGCTGGAACAGGTGTGGCGCGAAGCGCAGACCCTGAGCGTGGAGTCGCGTGCCCGCATTATGCAGGCGCAGCAGCAGCTGGAACTGGAATCGGCCCATCAGCGCAACGCCAGCAATATCCTCAATGGCCTGGCCATGCGGCGCGAGCGCCTGCAGCAGGAGAAGAATGGCCTGAACCTGCCGGACAGCGCGCATCTGGACAACCTGCGTCTGCAGCTGGAAGAAAAGCAGCAGGCGCTGGAAGAGCAGAACATGGTGCTGGAAGAAGCGCTGGAACAGCAGCCCCAGCTCGAAGCGGAGCGTCAGCTGGCGCAGCAGCAGGTGCAGACCGAGACCGCCACCAACGCCCAGCTGGAAGCGCGCCTGAATGCGCTGCGCCAGATGCAGGAGCGGGTGCAGTCGCAGGGCAAGGTTACGCCTTGGCTGCAGAAGCACGAACTCGATACGCTGCCGCGCCTGTGGCAGAAACTGCATATCGAGGAAGGCTGGGAAAATGCGCTGGAAGCCGTGCTGCGCGAGCGCATGCAGGCCTTGCAGATGCCGAATCTCGAATGGGCGCAGGCCTTTTTCAGCGATGCGCCGCCAGCCAAGCTGGCACTGTTTGCCCCGTCGCATGCGCAGCCGTCGCAGATGGCGGAAGTGGCGGGCCTGACGCCGTTTATCAGCCTGCTGAAACTCAACGATCCGTCGCTGAGCGCCTTGCTGCAGGACTGGCTGCACAACGTCTATCTGGCCGAAGATGCAGCCAGCGCCTTTGCCCGTCGCGCGCAACTGCCGGCTGGCGGCTGCTTTGTTACCCGTCAGGGCCACGCGATTACGCAGGGTAGCGTGCGCTTCTATGCCGCCGATTCCGAGCAGGACGGCATGCTCGGACGTCAGCAGGAAATCGAGAACATCAGCAAACAGCTGCGTGCCCAGCAGATGCTGGCCGACGAAGCGCGTGCACGTGCCGTGCGTGCCGAAGCGGCCGTCAGCAATCTGACGCGCCAGCTGGCCGAGTACCGCGCCAGGCTGCAAAGCCTGCAGGCTAACGTGCATACGCTGCAGCTGGAAGTGGTGAAGGCTGCCGAAATCGAAGCGCGCTTCAAGCAGCGCAGCGGCCAGCTGGAAGCCGATCTGGCCGAAATCGCTGCGCAGGAAGAGGAGCAGACCCAGATCAAGCTGGAATCGGAAGAGAAGTTCGAACAGCTCGATATGGCGCTCGGTAATCTGCAGGGCGAGCACGAAGACCAGCAGACGCTGTTCCTGGAAAAAGAGCAGCGCCTGGCCGACGCACGTGCAGCCTTGCGCGATCTGGAACGGGCCGCGCAGGAAGCCCAGTTTGCCGAGAAATCGCAACGTAGCAAGATCGAGGAATTCCGCCGTGCCATCGCTACCGCCAGCGCGCAGGTCGCGCAGGTGACGCAGAGCCTGGAAGCGGGCCAGCAGGAGCTGGCCGGTCTGGAATCGGGCCAGAGCAACGACGGCCTGCAGGAACTGCTGGACCGCCGCACGGCGCAGGAAAAAGCCCTGTCCGATGCGCGCCATGAACTGGACCAGATCGCCCAGCAGTTGCGCATGTTCGAAGAAGGCCGCATGTCGACCGAACGGGCTTTGCAGCCGCAGCGCGACAAGATCATGGAAATGCAGCTCAAGGAGCAGGCGGCGCGCCTGAATCTGGAGCAGTATGCGGCCCAGCTGGCCGAGGCGCAGGCCGACGAAGCGGCGCTGGCAGAAAAACTGCATCCCGATATGAAGGCGTCCTATCTGCAGGGTGAAGTAACGCGGCTGACCAATGCCATCGCCATGCTGGGCGCAGTGAATCTGGCGGCGCTGGAAGAACTGGCCACGGCATCGGAGCGCAAGAACTTCCTCGACATGCAGAATGCCGACCTGCAGGAAGCCATCAGCACGCTGGAAGATGCGATTGCCCGCATCGACAAGGAAACCCGCGATCTGCTGCAGGATACCTTTGACCGCGTCAACGGCCACTTCTCGGAACTGTTCCCTATATTGTTCGGCGGCGGACAGGCCAAGCTGATCATGACGGGCGACGAGATTCTCGACTCCGGCGTGCAGGTCATGGCCCAGCCTCCGGGCAAGAAGAACGCCACCATCCACCTGCTGTCGGGCGGCGAAAAAGCCCTGACGGCGACGGCGCTGGTGTTCTCCATGTTCCGCCTGAATCCGGCGCCGTTCTGCCTGCTCGACGAGGTCGATGCACCGCTGGACGACGCCAATACTGAACGTTTCTGCAGGATGGTCAAACGCATGTCTGACCAGACCCAATTCCTCTTCATCTCGCACAACAAGATTGCGATGGAGATGGCCAATCAACTGATCGGTGTGACGATGCAAGAGCAGGGCGTATCGCGCATCGTGGCGGTGGATATGGAATCCGCTGCCAATTTTGCTACTGAGGCACAAGCAGCATGACAGACCTACAACTGAGTTTAATCGGCATTGCCGGCGTATTTGTCGCGGGCGTTTACAGCTACAACAAAATCCAGGAATACCGCGCACGCAAAAGCGTGGACCGGGCTTTTGCCAACGACCATGACGACGTGCTGATGCGCGTCGGCGAGGTGTCGGCAGCACGCCATGAACCGAGCTTCTCGACGGAAGACGACGTGCCCGGTCTGGCCGGAGGCGAAGCCTCGGCGGCTGCCGCAGCACTGGAAGCGGTGGCTGCCGGAATCGATGGTGTAACGGCCGAACGGGCTGCCAGCGAAGCTGCGGAAGCGGCCCGCAATGCCCGCGCCGAAGCTGCGCTGGCGCTGGTGGATCCGCAGATCGATTGCCTGCTGCCGCTGGCGCTGGAAAGCGCGGCCCGCGGCGACAAGCTGCTGCCGGTATTGCAGACGCTGCGCATGGTCGGCAACAAGCCGGTACATTACATCGGCTTTAGCGTCGCCGGCGAGTGGGAGCCTATCGTGCATGGCGGCGTGTACACCAAGCTGCAGGGCGGCGTGCAACTGGCCAGCCGCACCACGGCCCTGAATGAACTCGAATACTCGGAACTGGTGACGCGTCTGCGCGCCATGGCCGATGAAATCGGCGCCGAACCGGAAGTGCCGGACATGATAGAAGTGATGGCCGAAGCGCGCAATCTGCACCGCTTCGTTGCCAGCCACGATGCCCAGCTGGGCGTAAACCTGCAGTCGAACGGCGCACCGTGGGCCATCGCCACCCTGATAGGCGCGCTGGAAAAACAGGGCTTCGACGTGCGTCCCGATGGGCGCTACGTCATGCCGGATGGCGACGGTGGTCACCTGTTCAGCCTGTCCACCAATGTCACGCTGGCGGAAGAGACCACGTCGCGCCTGACCCTGCTGCTCGATGTGCCTTGCGTGGCACCGGCGCGCGATGGCTTTGGCGCCATGGTGGCTTGCGCCCGCTCGCTGATGACGCGTCTGGACGCCACCATTGTTGATGACTATAACCAGCCGCTGTCCGATGCCGCGCTGGAGGAAATCGCCGGTCAGGTACAGGACTTCTACGCCGAAATGAACGACGCCGAGATACCGGCCGGTTCGGCACGGGCGCTGCGTCTGTTTAGCTAGGACGAGGCATGACAGAAGTAGATTTTCAGGCGCGCATAGCCGCTCTGAGCGCAGAGCTGAACCGTCACCTGCACGCCTATCACGTCGAGGATGCACCGACCATACCCGACGCCGAGTACGACCGTCTGTTCGCCGAACTGCAGCAACTGGAAGCAGCCCATCCGCAATGGGCTTTGCCTGATTCGCCCACCCAGCGCGTGGGGGCGGCGCCGCTGCCGCAATTCGATCAGGTGACGCACAGCGTGCCCATGCTGTCGCTGAACAATGGCTTTAGCGACGAAGACATCGAGAACTTCGACCGCCGCGTACGCGAGGGCCTCGACGCTGCTGCGGCAGTGGAGTATGCCGCCGAAGTCAAATACGATGGTCTGGCCATCAACCTGCGCTACGAACACGGCCTGCTGGTACAGGCGGCCACCCGCGGCGATGGCTATACCGGCGAGGATGTCACCACCAATATCCGTACTATCCGCAGCATTCCGCTGCGCCTGAACACGGACACGCCACCTGCCGTGCTCGATGTGCGCGGCGAAGTGCTGATGTTCAAAGCCGATTTCGAAGCACTCAATGCACGCCAGCGCGACGCTGGACAGAAAGAATTCGTCAATCCGCGCAATGCTGCCGCCGGCAGCCTGCGCCAGCTCGATTCGCGCATTACTGCACAGCGCAAGCTGAGCTTCTTTGCCTATGGCGTCGGTGCGCTGGAAGGTGCGCCCATGCCGGTATCGCATGCGGCGCTGCTGGACTGGTACCGCATGCTGGGCCTGCCGGTGGCGAAAGAAGCTGCGGTAGTGCGCGGCTATGAAGGCCTGATGGCGTATTACGCCCGCATAGGCGCAGCGCGCCCGACCATGCCGTACGAGATCGATGGCGTGGTGTACAAGGCCAATCTGCTGCAGGACCAGCGCATGCTGGGCTTTGTTTCGCGCGCGCCGCGCTTTGCGCTGGCCCATAAATTCCCCGCTGAAGAAGCGCTGACCACGGTACTGGCAATCGAAGTGCAGGTGGGCCGCACGGGCGCCATCACCCCGGTTGCCCGTCTGGCCTCGGTGTTCGTGGGCGGCGTGAACGTCACCAACGCCACCCTGCATAACGAAGACGAAGTGCGGCGCAAGGATGTGCGCGTGGGCGACACAGTGATCGTACGCCGCGCGGGCGACGTGATACCCGAAGTACTGGCCGTGGTGCTGGAGCGCCGTCCGCAGCCGGAAGCGGCGATGTATGTGCTGCCGCGCGTGTGCCCGGTATGCGGCTCGCACGTGGTGCGCGAAGAGGGCGAAGCGATTGCGCGCTGCTCGGGCGGCCTGTTCTGCTCGGCCCAGCGCAAGGAAGCGATACGCCACTTCGCTGGCCGCCGCATGATGGATATCGAAGGTCTGGGCGATCGCTATATCGACAATCTGGTGGAACATGGCAAGGTGCAGCGCGTGGCAGACCTGTACGCGCTGACGCTGGACGATCTGCTGGAAATGAAGCGCCTTGCCGATGAACGCGACGGCACGACGCCGGAGACGGTGGTACAGGGTAAAGTCGCCACCAAGTGGGCCGAGAATCTGCTGGAAGCCATTGCGGCCAGCCGCAATCCACCACTGGAACGCCTGCTGTTCGCGCTGGGCATACGCCATGTGGGCGAATCCACCGGCAAGACGCTGGCCGAATGGCTGGGCCGCTTCGAGCTGATACGCCGCGTGCCGAGTGCGCTGCTGCGCGTGCTGCCCGATATTGGCGGCGTGGTGGCGGATTCCATCGCCGAATTTTTTGCCGAGCCTAAGAATCAGCAAGCCATCGATGCACTGCTGGCGGCAGGCGTGGCGCCGCAGGGCGAACATGCGCCTAGTGCCAAGCTGCGCGAGAAACTCGATCCCGTCAAGCTGATGGCGGCGCTGGGCATACCCAAGCTGACCGAAGCGCGCTGCAAGCAGCTGGTGGAGCAGGACGTGACGCTGCAAGTGCTGGCGCATCTGCCCGTATTCAATGTATTCGGCCTGCCGGCCGGCGTGGCCGAGTCGCTGGAGAACTGGATGCGCGAAGAAGGCCATCGCGAGCAGCTGATTGCGCTAGATCATTTGCGCAACGACCTGCTGGCGCAGTTGCCCGAGGCTGTTGCAGCAGGGCCCCTGACCGGCAAGACCTTTGTGCTGACTGGTACGCTGCCCAGCTTGAGCCGCGATCAGGCTGGCGCTATGATCGAAGCACAGGGTGGCAAAGTTTCCGGTTCGGTGTCGAAGAAAACCCATTATCTGGTTGCGGGCGCCGATGCCGGCAGCAAGCTGACCAAAGCGCAGGATCTGGAAGTAACCATTATTGACGAAGCAGGCCTGCTGGCTTTGCTCTCCGCACAGGGATAAGCATCACAATGTCGAAAATTACCAAAGCAGTTTTCCCGGTGGCCGGTCTCGGTAGCCGCTTCCTTCCCGCCACCAAGGCGCAGCCGAAAGAGATGCTGCCTATCGTCGACAAGCCGCTGATCCAGTATGCGGTGGAAGAAGCGGTCGCCGCCGGCATTACCGAAATGGTGTTCATCACGGGCCGTAACAAGCGCGCCATCGAAGACCACTTCGACAAGGCCTACGAGCTGGAAGCGGAACTGGAAGCTGCCAACAAACAGGCATTGCTGGAACTGGTACGCAATGTGATACCCAAGCACGTCAACTGCATCTATATCCGCCAGTCCGAACCGCTGGGACTGGGTCATGCCGTGCTGTGCGCCCGCCCCATCATTGGCGACGAACCGTTTGCCGTTCTGCTGGCCGATGACTTCATGGATACGGATGCAGGGGTACAGCCGGTGCTGGCCCAGATGACTTCACTGTATGCCTATGAACGCTGCAGCATACTGGCCGTGCAGGAAGTGCCGCGTGCCGCCACCCGCCAGTACGGCATCGTCAGCGCCTCGGCCTATCAGCCCAAGCTGGAACTGGTGCACAGCATCGTCGAGAAACCGAAGCCGGAAGAAGCACCATCGACGCTGGCAGTGGTGGGCCGCTACGTGCTGTCGGGCCGCATCTTCGACTATCTGGAAAATCTCGGCACCGGTACCGGCGGCGAAATCCAACTGACCGATGGCATTGCCGCGCTGATGAAGGACGAGCGTGTGCTGGCCTACCGCTACGATGGTACGCGCTATGACTGTGGTTCCAAGCTGGGTTATCTGAAAGCCATGACGGCCATGGGCCTCAAGCATGCAGAGACCGGTGCAGAGTACACCAAGTTTCTGCGCGAGATGCACGGCCTGATCGAGGACGGAGCCGCGAAGTGACGGTGCGCGAGATCCTGAAGATGGGCGATCCGCGCCTGCTGCGGGTAGCCGAGCCGGTGACGGAGTTCGATACCCCCGCCATGCGCACGCTGATCGCCGATATGTTCGATACCATGCACGCCGCCAACGGCGCCGGACTGGCGGCGCCGCAGATCGGCGTCAACCTGCAGCTGGTGATCTTCGGCTTCAAGCAGAACCTGCGCTATCCGGATGCGCCGCAAGTGCCGGAAACGGTGCTGATCAATCCCGTGCTGACACCGCTGTCGGAACAGCAGGAAGAGGGCTACGAAGGCTGTCTTTCGGTGCCGGGCCTGCGCGGCAGCGTGCCGCGCTATACCCAGCTGCGCTATCAGGGCGTGGACCAGTTCAACCAGCCCATCCTGCGCGAAGTCGATGGCTTCCATGCGCGGGTGGTACAGCATGAAGTGGATCACCTGCTGGGTATCCTGTACCCTATGCGGATACGGGATTTTTCCCGTTTCGGCTATACCGAAGTGATGTTCCCCGAGCTCGATCCCAACGACGACGATTAAGGAAGATCAGCATGACCCACCATGGCCCAGTGCGCATCCCCGTACAGAAAGCTGCCCGCCCCAAAGTCGGCAACGAGCGCGGGGTATTCCAGATGGGTACCTCGAAGATCAAACGGGTCGGGGTGGCGCGCTGGTACTGGGGCGATGTGTATCACTGGATGCTCACGCTGAGCTGGCCGAATTTTTTCCTGCTGGTGGGCGTCAGCTATCTGCTGACCAATCTGTTCTTTGCCACCGCCTTCTACATGGTGCCGGGCTCGATTTCGAATGCCCGTCCCGGCTATTTCCCCGACGCGCTATTCTTCTCGATCGAGACGCTGGCCACTGTGGGCTACGGCTATATGAACCCCGGTTCGACCTACGGCCATCTGGTGGCGTCGACGGAAATCCTGTTCGGCATGGTGCAGGTGGCGGTGGTAACGGGGCTGCTGTTTGCGCGCTTTTCCCGTCCCACTTCGCGCATCCTGTTTTCCGATGTGGCGGTGATTACGCCGTTCAACGGCGTGCCCACGCTGATGTTGCGTGCCGGTAACGAGCGCGGCAACCTCATTCTGGAAGCTTCGGTGCGTGCTTCGCTGATCCGCCGCGAGCTGACCCAGGAAGGCCAGATGTTCACCCGCTTCTACGATCTGGAGCTGGAACGCGAAACCACCGGCGTGTTCGCGCTGACCTGGACCATACTGCATAGGATCGACGAGTCCAGCCCTCTGTGGGGCAAGACGCAGGAAGACCTGCTGCGCGAAGCGGCCACGCTGTCGGTGCTGCTGACGGGCACGGACGACACGCTCAACGACTTCGTGCACGCGCGCCAGACCTATTCGGCTGACCACATTTTTTACAACCACCACTTCGCCGACATCATGTCCGACAAGCTGGAAGGGAACGTCCGTATTCTCGACTACAGCAAGTTTCACGACATCTATCCGGACGGTTCCGAGGGCGGCAATATGCCGGGCGCCGCGCTGGCCCATCCGGGCTAGGGCTGGGCACCGCCCAGCAGGTCGTTTGCGTCCAGCAGGGCATAGACAATTTCCGGATGACTGGCCAGGCAGCGCCGTACTGCAGCGGGCACGGCTTCGCGGGTACGGCGGCACAGGCCGGGCCGGGGTGCCAGCCGGATCTGCAGGCCCATGACGGTGCGCACGCCGTTCGCGCTGGGGGTAATGGTGAGCCGGACGCCTAGCAGCTGGTACAGCCGGTCTTCGATGCGGCGCAGGTCGGCGTAGCTGGCCATGGCTTCGATGCGGGCGATCAGCTGCTTTTCTTCCTCGCGCGTGAGCCGCATTATGCGGATGTCGGTGGCCTCGGGCTGCGCGCACCATTGCTCCAGCAGCTCGTCGCGCTGGCAGTCGCAGGCGCCGGGCGGGCATTCCTTACGTAGCGGGAAGGGAGGCGCAGCTGGCATGGAAGGGATGCAAACCGTTTAGTGCGTTTTAAAGAAATTACGCGCTATGGTATCAATTTCCCCGCTACGCTTCATCTGGTAGATGATGCTGTCGAACTGTTTGACGAAATCGGTCTTGTAACTGTAGCGGCCATTATCGCGCTCGGTGTAGCCGAGGAAGCCCTGTTCGGTGGCGATCACCAGCGCTTCGGCCAGTTCGGCATGACTGTGGCCTTCGTCATAGCGGCCTTCGGCCTTGAGCTGTTTCAGCGTCCACTGGATGGCAATGCGGTCGTTGATATAGCAGTCGATGCGGCGCATGCCCAGCTTGAGCAGATTGGTGGCCACGTCCCTGGCTTCTTCCACCTTCAGGTGGCCGTCGCGGATGGCTGCCTCGAAGCTTTCGCCTCCCACGATAAAGCCGGCGTTATTGCCGATGGTGAGGCCGTAGAAGTCTTCCGGCCAGCGCTTGCGCGCTTTGGCGGCCAGCACATCCTTGCGGCAGATGGCGATGACTTTTTCTTCGTACAGGGGGAGCGAGTAAGGCCAGGTCCACGGTTCGTCGTGGGTGTTGTGGTAGGGCGGGTAGAGTGCAAAACCGCTGCCGGACTTGAGCAGACTCATGCCGCGCTTCCATGGTACCGGCTGAATCTCGACCTTGTAGCCGTGCATGCGTTTGACGGCAGTGCTGACGATTTCGTAGTACAGGCCAGCCGGTTTGCCTTGTTTGTCGTAGGAGTAGGGCGGATAGCCGGCGTCGGCATACAGCGTCACGGGGATATCGGCCGCCTGCGCTGCCGCCGTGGCGGGGCTGCCCGCTAGCACAGCCCCGGCCAGGGCTAGAATCAGGGCTAGTGAGGTGTGCGCCGGGCTCGCCATTATCCGCTTGTCGTCATCGAGTAGGTAGGTTGTCAGCCATCCTAGCATGAAGCAATCGGTTGCAAAATGACAAAATGTAAAATTAGCGATTTAAAACGTTAAATATCGGGTGCCGTGGCGGCGAGGCGACGCGCTTGCACGCCCGGCAGCCGCCTCAGAATTGTTCGTCCGGACGCAGGTAGCGCCACTGGCCTACCGGCAGATCGCCCAGTTTGACCTTGCCGATGCGCACCCGCTTCAGACCCACTACTTTCAGGCCCACCATATCGCACATGCGGCGGATCTGGCGTTTTTTGCCTTCGCGCAGGGTGAAGCTGAGCTGGTCGTCGTTCTGCCAGCGCACTTTGGCAGGCAGCAGCGGTTTGCCATCCATCCACAGGCCGTGATTGAGCTTCTTCAGGTCGCTGTCAGGCAGCTTGCCAGGCTTGGTGTATTCCACCCGCACCAGATATTCCTTGTCCACGTCGGTGGTTTCGCCGATCAGATGCTTGGCTACACGGCCATCTTGGGTCAGCACCAGCAGGCCGACGGAATCGATATCGAGCCGGCCGGCCGGCACCAGCGAGCGTAGCTGGGTGGGGTGGAACACTTCCGGCGAAGGGTCGTCAACCCAGTGGTTCTCCGGTTTGATCAGTGCTACCGCGGGGGTATAACCATCTTCGGCCTGACCGCTGACATAGCCCATCGGTTTGTTGATCAGGATGGTGACCCGTTTCGACTGTTCGGCGGCAGCCTGACGTTCTACCGTCACGCGCTGGCTGGGGTAGACCTTGCTACCGAGTTCGGAGACGACCTTGCCGTCCACCCGTACCCAGCCCCGCGCTATCCATTCGTCGGCTTCGCGGCGCGAGCACAGGCCCAGCTCGGACATGCGTTTGGACAGGCGGAGTAATTCTTCGGACATGATGCGTTTTCTTTATCGGTTATGTTGTAGGGGAGTCTGGCGCGCTCCGCTTTAGACTTTGATGGCTTCCAGCAGATCGGTTTCCAGCTGGATCTGGTTGCGCGCCACGTTGAGCGACGGACCGTCGATCAGGAACACGTCTTCCACCCGCTCGCCCAGCGTCATCACCTTGGCCGTATGCAGATTGATCTTGTACTTGGCCAGCACGTTGGCAATCGAGTACAGCAGGCCGGTACGGTCATTGGCGGCAATCGACAACAGGTAGTACTGGCCCCGTTCGTCGGGACGCAGATCCACCGTGGGCTGGATGGGGAAGGTGCGCGACAGGCGGGACAACCGGCCTTTGCCCGGCGCCGGCAGTTCGTCCACGCTCGACAGCAGGGCGCACAGTTCGTGCTCGATCAGGCTGATGATGTCGCGGTAGCTGTTGGCGAAGTTTTGCTCGGTGACGAGGAAGGTATCGAGCGCATAGCCGTGGTGGGTGGTGTGGATCTTGGCATCGAGGATGCTGAAGTTCTTGCGGTCGAAATAGCTGCAGATGCGCGCAAACAGGTCGGGCTGGTCCTTGATGTAGACGGCCACCTGCAAGCCTTCGCCGATAGGCGCAAGGCGGCATTTGACCACGGCCTTGTCGCTGTCATAGCGGTCGTACAGGGCACGGGTCTGCCAGGCGATATCGGCCGCATCGTGGCGCAGGAAATAGGCCATGTCGAGCTGCTTCCACAGCGCCGTATGGGCGTCGGGCGGCAGGCCGTACAGGCGCAGCGTGGCCAGTGCTTCCTGCTGGCGGTTTTTCAGTTCGCGGTCGGCGCTGTGCGGTTCGCCGCCCAGCACGCGCAGGGTGACGCGGTACAGGTCTTCCAGCAGCTTGCCCTTCCATGCATTCCACACTTTCGGGCTGGTGCCGCGGATGTCGGCCACGGTCAGCAGATACAGCGCGGTCAGATGGCGCTCGTCCTTGACCAGATTGGCAAAGGCGGCAATCACGTCAGGATCGGACAGATCCTGCTTCTGCGCTACCTGCGACATGGTCAGGTGCTGCTCCACCATGAATACCACCAGTTCGGTATCTTCCTCGCTCATGCCGTGTTCGCGGCAGAACTGTTCGGCGTCCACAGTACCCAGCTTGGAGTGGTCGCCGCCGCGGCCTTTGGCGATGTCGTGGAACAGCGCGCCCAGATACAGCAGCCATGGCGTAGGGAAGTTGGCCATCAGCTGGCTGCAGAACGGATATTCGTGCGCGTGTTCGGCCATGGCGAAGCGGCGCATATTGCGCACCACCATCAGGATGTGCTGGTCCACCGTGTAGACGTGGAACAGGTCGTGCTGCATCTGGCCCACGATCTTGCGGAAGTTGGGCAGGTAGCGGCCCAGGATAGACAGGTCGTTCATGCGGCGCAGCGCGTGCAGCAGGCCCACCGGCGCCTGCAGGATGCGCAGGAACAGCGCATGGTTGCGCCGATCGGCGCGGAATTCGGCGTCGATCTTGAAGCGTTCATGCCATAGCGCGCGCAAGGTGCGCGAGGTCATGCCGGTCAGCGTCTGGCGCTCCGTCATCAGGGCGAACACTTCCAGCATGGCCGAAGGCGTGGTGGCGAAGGTGTCGTCTTCGCTGATATCGATCAGGCCATCGACATTGTTAAAGCGTTCGTTGATGCGTACCGTCACGCCCGGCTTGGGGAACAGGCGCTCTTCGATGTTCTGCAGCAGAATCATGTTCAGCTGGGTCACCGTCTTGGCGGCCCAGTAGTAGCGCTGCATCAGGTATTCGCTGGCACGGCGCATATTCGCCCCGCTGCCGGTCGACTGCAGGCCCAGCGACTCGGCGATGGCGGTCTGCACGTCGAACACGAGGCGGTCCTCGCGCCGTTTGGCGTGCAGGTGCAGACGGATGCGGATATCCTTGAAGGCGCGCTCCTTTTCCATCAGCTGTTTGGCTTCGGTCTGGGTAATCAGGCCGCTGGTAGCCAGCGTGCGCCACGAGTTGGCCACGCCGGCAGCTTTGACCATCCACAGTATCACTTGCAGATCGCGCAGGCCGCCCGGGCTTTCCTTGCAGTTAGGCTCCAGACTGAAGGCCGTGTCTTCGTATTTGGCATGGCGCAGCCGCATTTCCAGCACCTTGGCGTGGTAGAAGGCGCGCGGGTCCATGGCGGCGCGGTAGCGCTCCTGCAGCGTGCCGAACAGGGGCAGATTGCCGCAGATCAGGCGCGCTTCCAGCAGGCTGGTCTGCACCGTGATATCGGCGGCCGATTCGGTCAGGCACTCGTCCACGGTACGGATGCTGTGGCCGATTTCCAGTCCCAGATCCCACAGCAGTTGCACCAGTTCTTCCAGCTTGGCCGTGGTGGCGGCATCGGGCGCTTGCTCCAGCAGGATCAGCAGGTCGACGTCGGACTGGGGAAACAGTTCGCCGCGGCCATAGCCGCCCACGCCCACCAGCGCGGTGTTTTCCGGCAGGCCGGCTTCGAACCATGCCGTGGTGAGCACGGCGTCCACGCTCTGGCGCAGGCTGCGCAGCAGCTTTTCCGGCATGCCGTCGGACTGGAAGCCAGCGATGATCTGCTGACGCTCATCTTTCAACTGGCGCTTCAGATGTTCGCGCAGTTCTTTCTTCATCGCTGGTGTGCTCATCCGGGGTGATCGTTCAGGCGGCGTTGGTAATGAATGCAGGTGGCGGCAGGCTGCCGGCCGACAGCGTCAGCACTTCGTAGCCGGTGTCGGTGACGAGTATGGTGTGTTCCCACTGGGCCGACAGGCTGCGGTCCTTGGTCTTGATGGTCCAGCCGTCGCCCATTTCGCGGATGTCGCGCTTGCCCGCATTGATCATCGGCTCGATGGTGAAGATCATGCCGGCCTGCAGCTGCTCACCCGTGCCCGGTTTGCCGTAGTGCAGAACCTGCGGCTCTTCGTGGAAGATCTTGCCGATGCCGTGGCCGCAGAATTCGCGCACCACGCTGTAGCCGGCTTTTTCGGCATGCTGCTGGATGGCGTGGCCGATGTCGCCCAGATAGGCACCCGGTTTGACTTTGGCGATGCCCAGCCACATGCACTCGTAGGTGATGTCGGACAGGCGCTTGGCCATGATGGATGGTTCGCCGATGAAGAACATGCGGCTGTTGTCGCCGTGGTAGCCATCCTTGATCACGGTGATGTCGAGGTTGACCACATCGCCGTTCTTGAGCACTTTATCGCCCGGTATGCCGTGGCAGATCACGTCGTTGACGGAGGTGCAGATGGATTTCGGGTAGGGCGTGTAGCCGGGCGGGCAATAGTTGAGCGGGGCAGGAATGGTGCCCTGTACATTCACCATGTATTCGTGGCACAGGCGGTCGATTTCGCCGGTGGTCACGCCAGCCTTGACGAAGGGCGTAATGTAGTCGAGCACTTCGGAGCCGAGGCGGCCCGCGACGCGCATGCCGGCGATGTCTTCGGCGGATTTGATGGAAATAGGCATAAGCTCACAATCTGCAAGGTAAACGGTAAAAAAGCAGGCGGCTGCCGGAACGGGCCGGCGCGGCATGCACGATGGTATGGATTATAAACGACGCAGCAGGCAAAGCGTGGGTCAGCCGGCCCGCGCTATCGGCGGCGACTAGCGACGGCGGCGCATGAGCAGGCCGAGCACGCCCAGACCGGCCAGCAGCATGGCCCAGGTATCGGCTTCCGGCACGGGGCTGGCCGGGAAGTAGCCGTCATCGCTGTCATCGTGGTCCTTGGGCCAGCCGGGGCGGCGGCCAAACTGGCCGTTGTGATCGCGGTCATCGCCGCCGGCAAGGGCCTGATTGGCGTCTTCGGCTTGCTGTATCGCTTCGAACACTTCCGTAACATTGCCCCGTGCACGATCATGTGCTTTGCTGGCGTCGTCGTCGTCGGTGCTTTCGGGCGGGGTGGCGTCGGCCAGTCCCAGATCGCGTGCCTGCAGGCTGTTGCCCAGATCGCGTTGGGCTAGGGCCGGAGCAGGCGGGGCGGCCGGGGCGGCGTGGGCCGTATGGGGCGCGGGCAGGCGGGTGATGCGGCTGATATTGCCGCAGATACGGGGCACCAGTATGCAGTATTCGCCCACGCAATACACTGCGCCCGGCTCCTGCCGGGTGACAGCCCACTTGCTGCGGGTAACCGTGGCGCACACCGAGGCCGCGCCGAAATGCATGTCGCGTATGCCCGCTTCGTACTGGTTCTTGCCGACGATGGCATCGCGGGTAATGGTGACGCGGTCATCCGACTGGTGCTCGTCCATGCGCCGCCGGAGAGTGCGGCGTACCTGCTCGGGGATGTCGGTGTAGCGCTCGATGGCTGCACTGGTGCTACCGGTGTACGGATTCGCACCCGGCCGGTCCCACGAACAGGTGGGCTCGAACTGGGTGGCCGCAGCCAGAGCAACAGTGAGAAATACGGACATGTTAGTTTCCCGCGCTAAAATAATGCATTAAAGAACTTTTTCTTAATTTAATGCAATTAAACTTTGACATATGATATTACATATCGACTATCTTTGCAGAAATATTTAGTCTCAAGTTGTAACGGCTGGCAATCAGGGGAAGTATTGATTATTTGTTTAGTGCAAGCGGGGCGCCTTGCAATAGCTCAAGTCCGTGTAAGGTATTGCCTAAGCGGGTGTTTTCGGGCTAGAATAGCGGGTTGCTTGAATTCCGTTCGGGCAACGTTGTAAAGACAAGCTGTTATTTTTCATTAATAAAAGCGAATCCGGTCGACAAGGGTGCCTATAAGGTGACTGATCGGATTCCAGACCCAACCCTGGAGTTTAATATGTCCGTAACTATGCGCGAAATGCTGGAAGCCGGTGTCCACTTCGGTCACCAAACCCGTTTCTGGAACCCAAAGATGGCTCCTTTCATCTTCGGTCACCGCAACAAGATCCATATCATCAATCTGGAAAAGACGATGGGTATGTATCAGGAAGCGATGAAACACGTGAAACAGGTAGCTGCTAACCGCGGCACCATCCTGATGGTAGGCACCAAGCGTCAAGCTCGTGAAATCATTGCTGCTGAAGCAGCACGCGCAGGCGTTCCTTTCGTTGACCAGCGCTGGCTGGGCGGCATGCTGACCAACTTCAAAACCATCAAAACCTCGATCAAGCGTCTGAAAGACATGGAAGCTGCGATGCAAGACGGTTCGGTTGAGAAGTTGTCGAAAAAAGAAGCGCTGATGTTCCAACGCGAAATGGTTAAGCTGCAAAAATCGATCGGCGGCATCAAAGAGATGGGCGGCGTTCCTGACGCAATCTTCGTCGTGGACGTTGGCTACCACAAAGGCGCCATCACCGAAGCCGCTAAACTGGGCATCCCAGTGATCGGCGTGGTCGATACCAACCACTCGCCAGAAGGCGTGCAATTCGTCATTCCAGGTAACGATGACTCGTCCAAAGCCATCACTCTGTACGCTCGCGGCGTAGCAGATGCGATCCTGGAAGGCCGTGCTGCTGCCGGTAACGAAGTAGTTGAAATGGTTAAAGCTGCAGCTGGCGACGATTTCGTCGAAGTGAACGAACAGGCTTAATTGTTCCTAGCTAGGCTGTAAGGAAAAAGGGGTGGCCAACAGCTCCCCCTTTTTTTTAACGTAAATGGGTAGAGCCGGGCAAACCCGCTCCCCATCCCCCACGAATACCGAATACAGGAGAAACACATGGCAGCGATTACTGCAGCGATGGTAGGCGAACTGCGCGGCAAGACCGACGCACCAATGATGGAATGCAAAAAAGCTCTGACCGAGGCCGATGGCGACATGGCGCGTGCAGAAGAGATCCTGCGCGTCAAACTGGGCGGCAAGGCCTCGAAAGCTTCGGCACGTATCACCGCTGAAGGCGTGGTAGCTACCCACATCGCCGGCGGCGTAGGTGCGCTGATCGAAGTTAATTCGGAAACCGACTTCGTTGCGAAAAACGATGACTTCCTGGCACTGGCTGCTAACGCTGCCCGTCTGGTCGTAGAACACAACCCAGCTGACGTTGCCGCGCTGCTGGCACTGCCACTGGATGGCAAAACCCTGGACGAAGTACGTTCGGCTCTGATCGGCAAGATCGGCGAGAACATGACCATCCGTCGCTTCCAGCGTTTCGAAACCACCGGCAAACTGGCTTCCTACCTGCACGGCTCGCGCATCGGCGTGATCGTCGACTTCGACGGCGCTGAAGAGCAAGTGGGTAAAGACGTGGCGATGCACATCGCTGCAATGAAACCAGTCGCTCTGTCGCAAGATCAGGTTCCAGCAGAACTGATCGAGAAAGAGCGTTCGGTTGCTAAGCTGAAAGCTGACGAAGATGCTGCCAAAGCGGCTGCCGAAGGCAAGCCAGCTCAGTCGGCTGAAATCGTTGCTAAGCGTCTGGAAGGTTCGGTACAGAAGTACCTGAAAGAAGTTTCGCTGCTGAACCAGGCTTTCGTGAAAAACGACAAGCAATCGATCGAGCAGATGCTGAAAGAAAAAGCCACCACCGTGAAAGCCTTCACGATGTTTGTGGTTGGTGAAGGCATCGAGAAGAAAGTCGATGACTTCGCTGCTGAAGTGGCCGCACAGATGGCCGCTTCCAAAGGAGCGTAATAAAAAGAAAACGGGCCGAGAGGCCCGTTTTTTTAAGCTGCACCTGCTTGCGGCAAGTTTTACCCCAGAAGTAAATAGTTGTTCCCGGCGCCAGACTAGGTATCATAGGCGCCGGCAGCCTTACCCGAATAAACCCAACTTAGGAGCCCCGTCCCATGTCCAAACCAGCCTACAAACGTGTCCTCCTCAAATTGTCCGGTGAAGCCCTGATGGGCGACGATGCCTACGGCATCAACCGCGGCACGATAGAGCGCATGGTCGCTGATGTGGCCGAGGTCGCAAAACTGGGCGTGGAACTGGCAATCGTGATTGGCGGCGGCAATATCTTCCGTGGCGTAGCGCCCGGCGCCCAAGGCATGGACCGTGCAACGGCCGACTACATGGGCATGCTGGCCACCGTGATGAATGCACTGGCCCTGGCCGATGCCATGCGCCATGTGGGCATTACCGCCCGCGTAATGTCGGCCATCGGCATCGAGCAGGTGGTCGAGCCGTATGTGCGCCCGAAAGCGCTGCAATATCTGGAAGAAGGCAAAGTGGTGGTGTTCGCCGCCGGTACCGGCAACCCGTTCTTCACCACCGATACGGCAGCGTCGCTGCGCGGCTCGGAAGTGAGCGCGGAAATCGTGCTGAAGGCTACCAAGGTCGATGGCGTGTACTCGGCCGATCCGAAGAAAGACCCGAATGCCACGCTGTACAGCTCGATCTCGTTCGACGAAGCCATCGCCAAGCATCTGCAAGTCATGGACGCCACCGCGTTTGCGCTGTGCCGCGACCAGAAGCTGCCAATCAAAGTGTTCTCGATTACCAAGCCGGGCGCGCTGATGCGCGTCATCATGGGCGAGGACGAGGGCACGCTGGTTCACGTTTAATGCTAACCGTTTATACTCAATACCGAATACAGGAGAGCAGTAATGTCCGTAGCTGACGTTAAGAAAAGTGCGCAAGAGCGCATGACCAAATCGCTGGAAACCCTGCGTGCCGATCTGGCCAAGGTGCGTACCGGCCGTGCCCACACGGGTATCCTGGACCACGTCACCGTGGATTACTACGGTAATCCTACCCCGATCAATCAGGTGGCCAACCTGACCCTGGTCGATGCCCGCACCATCGGCGTGCAGCCGTTCGAAAAGAAAATGGCTGCTGCTATCGAAAAAGCCATCCGCGATGCCGATCTGGGTCTGAACCCGGCCGCGCAGGGCGATGTGATCCGCGTGCCGACTCCGCCGCTGACGGAAGAGCGCCGCAAGGAAATGGTGAAACTGGTCAAGAGCGAAGCGGAAGATGCGAAAATTGCTGTGCGTAATATCCGTCGCGATGCCAACGAATCGCTGAAAAAGCTGGTGAAAGACAAGGCCATTTCGGAAGACGACGAGCGTCGCGCCATTGATGACGTACAGAAAGTCACCGATAAATTCATCGCCGACGTCGACAAGATGGTAGCGGAGAAAGAGAAGGAAGTTCTGACCGTTTAAGGGTCGGCAAGGGCGCCAGCAGCGGGTCCGGGCCGGTGATGCGATCACCGGCTGCGGGCGCTCTGCTGGCGTCTTGTTTTTTCGGGCAACACCTGCAATACTTAACACTTTGGCACTGCAGTTTTCATGAAATATACCAGTTCGACTACTGAAGTTCCGGACGCGCCGGCCGTGCCTCGTCACATTGCCATCATCATGGATGGCAATGGCCGCTGGGCCACCAAGCGTTTTCTGCCGCGTGTAGCCGGCCACGTCAAAGGCGTCGATGCCGTGCGCACCGTGGTCGAAGCCTGCGCCCGCAGCGGCGTGGAATACCTGACCCTGTTTGCCTTCAGCTCGGAAAACTGGCGCCGCCCCGAAGAGGAAGTGTCGCTGCTGATGCGCCTGTTCGTCACCGCGCTCGACCGCGAAGTCTCCAAGCTGCACGCCAATAACATCCGCCTCAAGGTGGTGGGCGACCTGACCCGCTTCGACGAGAAGCTGCAGGGCATGATCGCTGCCGCCGAGCGCAAGACCGCCAACAACACCCGCATGACCGTGACCGTGTGCGCCAACTATGGCGGCCGCTGGGATATCATGCAGGCGATAGCCAAAATGGTGGCGGCCCATCCGGGCGCACACGATTTCAGCGAAGAGCAGCTGGCACCCCATCTGGCCATGGCGTATGCGCCCGAGCCGGATCTGTTCATCCGCACCGGCGGCGAACAGCGTATTTCGAATTTCCTCATGTGGCAGCTGGCTTATACCGAGCTGTTCTTTACCGATACTTACTGGCCCGACTTTTCCAAAGAGAGTCTGGATGAGGCCATCGCCTCCTACCAGCACCGCGAACGCCGCTTCGGCCGCACCGGTGCGCAACTGGCAGAGAAGACTAGCTGATGCTGAAAACCCGCATTATTACGGCCGTGCTGTTGCTGGCAGTGCTGCTGCCAGTGCTGTTCTCCCACTACTTCCCTGCTGTGGCCGGCGTGGTGACGCTGTTCGTCGCCGCCGCCCTGTGGGAAGCGGCGCGCCTGTTCGGCGTGGGCAGCGCAAAAGCCAGACTGGCCGGTGTGGCCGGTGGCGCATTGTTCGTGTTTCTGCTGCTGATCGCCAAGCCGGCTTCGGTCAATTCGCTGTACGGCGTGGCTTGCCTGCTGTGGCTGCTGCGCTATGTGCCCTCGCTGGGCATGGGCCTGCCGCCCATGCAGGGCGGTGGCAACTGGTCGATGGCAGTGACCTTCAGCTTCGCCATCTTCGCCTGCTTCTTCGCCATCCTCGGCCTGTATCTGCAATCGCCGCTGTACCTGCTGTCGGTGATGGCACTGGTGTGGCTGGCCGATATCGGCGCCTACTTCGCCGGCAAGGCATTCGGCAAGCGCAAGCTGGCGCCGTCTATCTCGCCCGGTAAATCGTGGGAAGGCGCCATTGGCGGCGGCATTGCCGTGCTGCTGGCCGCCAGCGCCACCGTACTGCTGGCGCCTGCCAACCCGTGGTTGCAGGATACCTTCGCCGTCAAACTGCAGGCCCGCTTCGGCTGGGCCATGGCCTTGCTGCTGCTGGTGCTGGTGGTGGCTGCGTCCATCGTCGGCGACCTGTTCGAATCCCAACTCAAGCGCCGCGCCGGCATGAAAGACAGCAGCAATCTGCTGCCCGGCCACGGCGGCGTGCTTGACCGTATTGATGCCCTGATCCCGGTGCTGCCGCTGGCGGCGCTGATAGGCTTCTGGCTCTGAGAGAGTAATTATGCAACGCATCACCATCCTTGGCGCCACCGGTTCGATCGGCGTGTCCACGCTGGACGTGCTCGCCCGTCATCCGCAGCGCTACAGCGTCTACGCCCTGTCGGCACACAGCCGGGTGGAGGAACTGTCGGCCCAGTGTATCGCCTTTCGTCCGCTGCGTGCCGTGGTGGGCACGGCCGAAGCGGCCAGCCGCCTGACGGCGCTGTTGCGCGCGGCCGGCCTGAATACGGAAGTCGAATATGGCGAAGCAGCGCTATGCAGCATCGCCAGTGCGCCCGAAGTCGACAGCGTGATGGCGGCCATCGTCGGCGCAGCCGGTCTGGCGCCTACGCTGGCGGCAGCCCGCGCCGGCAAGAAGGTGCTGCTGGCGAATAAGGAAGCGCTGGTCATGTCCGGCCAGCTGTTCATGGACGCCGTGCAGGAATCGGGCGCCGTACTGCTGCCCATCGATAGCGAGCACAATGCGATCTTCCAGTGCCTGCCGTCCGACTACGCGCGCGTGCCGGGCCAGAGCGGCGTGGCCAAAATTCTGCTGACCGCATCGGGCGGGCCTTTCCTTAACCGCGAGGTGGCAACGCTGGAAGCGGTGACGCCGGAGCAGGCCTGCAAGCACCCCAACTGGTCAATGGGCCGCAAGATTTCGGTCGATTCGGCTACCATGATGAACAAGGGGCTGGAAGTCATCGAGGCGCACTGGCTGTTCGGCGCGCCGGCCGACCAGATCGAAGTAGTAATCCACCCGCAGTCGGTGATCCATTCGATGGTGTCGTACAGCGACGGCTCGGTACTGGCGCAGCTGGGCAATCCGGACATGCGCACGCCGATTGCCCATGCACTGGCCTATCCCGAGCGCATCGAGTCCGGCGTCGGCCCGCTCGACTTGACCCAGATCGCCACGCTGCAGTTCCAGCGTCCTGATTTCGAGCGTTTCCCCTGTCTGGCGCTGGCCTTCGAGGCGCTGCGCGCCGGCGGCACTGCGCCAGCCCTGCTCAATGCCGCCAACGAAGTGGCCGTGCAGGCTTTCCTTGATCTGCAGATCGGCTTCCGCCAGATCGACCGCGTGATCGCCCATGTGATGAACAGCGTGCCGCATGGCGCTGCCGATAGCATCGGCGCCGTGATGGCGCAGGATGCGGTGGCGCGGCAGGCGGCGCAGCAGTATATCACCCAACTTCGCACCCAACTTCGCCCCCAACTTCGCACCCAACTTCCCGCAGGGCAGGCAAAATGAACCTGCTGCAGACCGTCCTGGCATTCATCGTCTGCCTCGGCACGCTGGTCACTATCCACGAGCTGGGGCACTATCTGGTGGCGCGCTGGTGCGGTGTCAAAGTGCTGCGTTTTTCGGTCGGCATGGGCAAGGTGGTCTGGTCGCGCCGCTACGGCCCTGACCAGACGGAGTGGGTGATCTCGGCGCTGCCGCTGGGCGGCTACGTCAAGATGCTCGATGCCCGCGAGGGCAATCTGGCCGGCCTTCCCGAAGCTGACCTGCAGCGCGAATTCACCCGCCAGAATGTATGGAAGCGTATCGCCATCGTGGCTGCCGGCCCGCTGGCCAACTTCCTGCTGGCGATCGTGCTGTTCGCCGGCCTGTATATGGTTGGCGTGCAAGAGCCGGCCAGCAAAGTCAGCGTGCAAGCCACGGTTGGCGAGAGCAAGGGAGCATCGGCCGCCTGGGTAGCCGGTGTGCGCAGCGGTGATCTGATTACGGCCGTGAATGGCCAGAGCGTCGCTGCCTGGTCCGATCTGCGCTGGCAGCTGATCCAGGGTGTGATCAACAAGAGCGATGTGCAGCTGTCGGTAGAACGGCCAGGGCAGGGACATTACAACTTCGTACTGCCCGCCGTGCTGCTGACCGGACTCGATGTGGAAGGCGACGTGCCGGGCGATCTGGGACTGGGCTTTGCCCGCCCGCTGCCGGTGGTGCAGCAGGTGATCGCAGGCGGTCCCGCTGCGCGCGCCGGCCTGCTGGCCGACGATCTGCTGCTGGCCGTGGATGGCACGCCGGTGGCCGACGGTATCGCATTTATCGACATTATCCGCGGCGCTGCCGGTCGCACCGTGCAGGTGCAGGTGCGCCGCGCGGGGCAGGAGCTGACGCTGGCCATGGTGCCGCAAGGCGAAGTGCAGCCAGTCGCCAAGGGCGGCAAGGATAAAGGAACTGTAACAGTCGGTAAGATCAGCGCCTACATCGCGCTGGCGCCGGATATGATCAAAGTGGTGTCGTCCCCTCCTGCAGCAGTGGTGAAAGCCGTGCAGCGGGTGTGGGAAACGTCGGTATTGTCGGTCAAAATGGTAGGAAAAATGCTGATCGGCGAGGCTTCGCTGAAAAACGTTACCGGCCCTCTGACCATTGCCGATTATGCCGGCCAGACCGCACGGGCAGGCGTTGCCAGCTATCTGGGCTTCATCGCCTTCATCAGCATCAGTTTAGGGGTGATGAATTTGCTACCGATTCCCGTTCTAGATGGGGGGCATTTGCTGTATTATTCGCTGGAAGTTTTAACCGGACGCTCTGTACCGGAGCGTTTTGGTGAGATTGCGCAGCGTTTCGGCATAGGCCTGTTGCTGACGTTAATGCTGCTGGCGGTGTTTAACGACGTTGTGCGGCTGCTGTAACCGAGTTGTGGCAGTTCGCTATAAATTAGCTGTGGATCAGCTGTGTATATGAGTAGTTCGTTGATTAGCCATTGAATACCCAATGAAATTATATTCTGACCGTATTACTTCATCCCCGTTTCGCCGCAGCCTGATAGGCGCTGCCGTTCTGGCGCTATGCGCCGGCAGTGCCATGGCTATCGAGCCCTTCGTCGTCAAGGATATCCGCGTCGAAGGCATCCAGCGTACGGAAGCCGGTACGGTGTTCAGCTATCTGCCGGTGCGGGTAGGCGAGACCTTCAACGACGACAAGGGCGTGGCCGCCATCAAGGCGCTGTATGCCACTTCCTTCTTCAAGGACGTCAAACTGGAACGCGACGGCGACGTGCTGGTCGTGCTGGTGGAAGAACGTCCGGCCATCTCCAAAGTGGAGTTCACCGGAACCAAGGAGTTTGAAAAAGACACGCTGGTCAAAGCGCTGAAAGATATCGGCGTGGGCGAGACCAAGATTTTCGACAAGGCTTCGGTCGACCGCGCCGAGCAGGAACTCAAACGCCAGTACCTGTCGCACGGCCTGTACGGCGTAAAAATCGTCACCACCGTGACGCCTATCGAGCGTAACCGCGTCAACATCACTTTTGCCGTCGATGAAGGCGAAATCGCCAAGATTAAGCAGATCAACATCGTCGGCAACAAGGTATTCAGCGACAAGGAGCTGAAAGACGAACTGGCCCTGAATACGGGTGGCTGGTTCAGCTGGTACACCAAGTCCGACCAGTACTCCAAGACCAAGCTGACCGGCGATATCGAGTCGCTCAAGTCCTACTATCTGAATCGCGGCTACATCGAGATGCAGATCGATTCGACCCAGGTGTCGATCACCCCGGACAAGAAAGACATCTACATCACCATCAATATTACCGAAGGCCAGAAGTACACGGTCTCCGGCATCAAGTTCGAGGGCGAGACCTTCGGCCGCGAGGAAGAACTGCGCTCGCTGGTGCTGCTGCGTAAAGGCGAGACCTATTCGGGCGAGCGTCTGACGGCGACTAACAAGCTGATTTCCGACCGTCTCGGCACTTTCGGCTACGCTTTCGCCAACGTCAATGCCAATCCCGATATCGACCGCGAAAAACGCGAAGTAGCGTTTACCTTCTTTATCGATCCGGGCAAGCGCGCCTACGTGCGCCACATGAACATCGCCGGCAACACCACCACCCGCGACGAAGTAATCCGCCGCGAGTTCCGCCAGTTCGAATCGTCGTGGTACGACGCCAACAAGATCAAGCTGTCGCGCGACCGGGTAGACCGTCTCGGTTACTTCAAGGACGTGACGGTCGATACGCCGGAAGCGCAGGGCACCTCCGATCAGGTGGACGTCAACCTGACCGTGGTGGAGAAACCGACCGGTAACTTCCAGATCGGCGGCGCCTTCTCGCAGTCGGAGAAATTCTCCTTCCAGGCGGCGATCCAGCAGGCCAACTTTGCCGGTTCCGGTACCACTGTCGGCATCGAGCTGAATACCTCGAAATACAGCCGCACCATTTCGTTCTCGCAGACCGACCCGTACTACACCGATGACGGCGTATCGCGCTCATACGAAGTGTATATGCGTACCCAGCAGCCGCCGGCACTGAATATCGGTAGCTACACCATCCGCCAGCAGGGTGGCCGCATCAGCTACGGTGTGCCGTTCTCGGAAGTCGATACGGTGTTCTTCGGTATCGGTCTGGAACGTTCGCGCATTACCACCGACCTGACTTCGCCGACCCGCTTCCGTGAATACGTCACCAGTGTGACCGGTAGCGCCGACGGTACCGGTACCGCCCAGACCCATGCCGTGCCGCTGACGGCAGCATGGGCACGCGATAGCCGCGATTCGGCCCTGACGCCGACGCTGGGTCGCTACCAGCGCGCCAATATCGAAATCGATCTGGTCGGCCAGCAGCAGTACTACCGCGCGGTGTATGAACACCAGTGGTACAAACCGCTGATCTGGAATACCACGTTGGCCCTGAAAGGCGAAATCGATTACGGCCATGGTCTGCGTAACAGCAAATACCCGGTGTTCAAGAACTTCTACGGCGGCGGTATCGGTTCCGTGCGCGGCTACCTGAGCTCCTCGCTGGGTGCGGTCGATCCTTACTACTTCGATGCGCTGGGCGGTGCTTCCCGTCTGATCGGCAATGCCGAGCTGCAGCTGCCGTTCCCCGGTTCGGGCAAGGACCGCAGTCTGCGCTGGTTCGGCTTCGTCGATGGCGGTCAGGTGTATCAGGAAGGCCAGAAAATGCGCGCCTCCGAGCTGCGCTATTCGACCGGCCTGGGCATCAGCTGGATTTCGCCGGTGGGGCCGCTCAAACTGAGTTATGCTAAGCCTTTGAACGCCAAGCCGGGCGACCGTCTGGAGCGCTTCCAGTTCCAGATGGGCAGCGGCTTCTAAGCTGGCCTGCAGGCGATCTGATAGCCGGTATTGAAAATTACTTCGGAGAAATAAGTTGAAGACTCTGTCCGCTAACCTGAGCAAAACACTTGCCGTGCTCGCACTGGGCTGCTGCGCATGGGCGCCGGTGCAGGCCCAGACCTCCGTGTCGCGCATTGCGTGGCTTAGCCCCGAGCGCATCTACAACGAATCCAAGCTGGCCAAGCTGGCCGGCGAAAAGCTGCAGGAAGAATTCAAGAGCCGCGAGAAAGCCATGAACGACATGGCCATGCGTCTCAAGGCTGCTTCCGAGAAGCTGGAGAAGGATATGCCGGCGCTGGCCGAAACCGACCGCGTCAAACGCCAGCGCGATGTGTTCGAGCTGGATAAGGAATACCAGCGCCGCCAGCGCGAATTCCGCGAAGACCTGAACCAGCGCACCAACGAAGAGCGCCAGGCCATTTCGGAAAAAGCCACCAAGATCATCAAGCAGATGGCCACGGTGGAAGGCTTCGATATCGTGCTGCAGGACGCCGTCTGGGCCAGCCCGCGCATCGATATCACCGATAAAGTGCTGGCCGCACTCGATAAAGATAAATAATTCAACAGATTGGACCACCCGATGGGCACTCGACTAGGGCAATTGGTCGAACGCCTCGGCGGTCAGTTGATGGGCGATGCCAACCTCGAGGTGAGCGGCATCGCACCATTGGCCGACGCCAGCGCTTCGCACATCAGCTTCCTCAGCAACAGCAAATTGCGCGCACAGGCGCTGCAAAGCCAGGCGGCGGCACTGATCGTGTCGGCTGCCGATCAGGCCTTCATCAGCGCCGGTTTCCACGGTGCGCTGATCGTGACGAATAATCCGTATGTGTATTTCGCCCGTGCGGCGCAGTACTTCGAATCGCTGACGGCACTGGTGCCTCAGCCCGGCGTGCACGCTTCCGCCGTGGTGGCCGATGATGCGCAGGTAGCAAGCAGCGCCCACATCGGCGCGCGCGTGGTGATCGAAAGCGGCGCCGTGATCGGCGAGCATGCGGTGATCGACGCCGGCTGCTATATCGGCCGCGCTGCCGTGATCGGCGCAGAAACCCATCTGTTTGCCAACGTGACTTTCCACGCTGGCTGCGTAATCGGCCAGCGCGGCATCATCCATTCCGGCGCCGTGATCGGCACGGACGGTTTCGGCTTCGCCAACGAGGGCGGTGTCTACATCAAGATTCCGCAGACCGGCAGGGTAGTGATAGGCGATGATGTCGATATCGGCGCCAACACCACCATCGATCGTGGCGCTCTGGCCGATACCATCATCGAAGATGGCGTCAAGCTGGACAACCAGATCCAGATCGGCCACAACTGCCACATCGGCGCGCATACCGCCATGGCCGGCTGCGTTGGCGTGGCCGGCAGCGCGAAGATAGGCAAGTACTGCACTTTTGGCGGCGCCGCCATGGTGCTGGGCCATTTGACCATCGTCGACAAGGTACACGTAGGATCGGGCAGCATGGTTTCGCGCTCCATCCTCGAACCGGGCCAGTACACGGGCTTCTATCCGTTGGCCAAAAACAGCGAATGGGAAAAATCTGCGGTCATCGTGCGCAATCTGTCGGCGATGCGCGATAAAATCCGCGCGCTGGAAAAAACAATTAAAACATTGACGAATCAGGACGAGAAAACATTATGACTACGAATACCCCGGTAAGCTCCGAATCCACCTGCACCAAGAAGTGCCTGGATATCCACACCATCAAGCAGTACCTGCCGCACCGCTACCCGCTGCTGCTGGTAGACCGCGTGCTGGACTGGGAGTCGGGCAAGAGCATTACCGCCGTTAAAAACGTCACCGTCAATGAAGAATTCTTCAATGGCCACTTCCCGCACAAGCCGGTAATGCCGGGCGTGCTGATGATCGAAGCGATGGCGCAGACGGCTGCGATTCTGTCGTTCCTGACCATGAACATCAAACCGGATGAAAATTCGGTGGTGTACTTCGTCGGCATCGACAACGCGCGCTTCAAGCGTCCGGTGGAACCGGGCGACCAGCTGGTGATGAACGTCGAGATTCTGCGCGTGGCGCGCGGTATCTGGAAATACAAGGCAGTCGGTTCGGTGGATGGCCAGACGGCCGTCGAAGCGGAACTGATGTGCACCATCCGCAGCGCAACCGACGCTAGCCAGCCCGCCGGGAAGTAATCATGGCCAAGATCCATGCTACCGCCATCGTCGATGCGAAGGCCCAGCTCGACGACAGCGTCGAAATCGGCCCGTATTCGATCGTCGGCCCGAATGTGGTGATCGGTGCGCGCACCGTGGTGGGGCCTCATGTGGTCATCGAGGGCAACACCACCATCGGTTGCGACAACAAGTTTTTCCAGTTCTCGTCCATCGGCGCAGCGCCGCAGGACAAGAAGTGGAACGGCGAGCCTACCCGCCTGACCATCGGCGACCGTAACACCATCCGCGAATTCTGCACCTTCAATACCGGTACGGTACAGGACAAGGGTGTGACTTCGCTGGGCAACGACAACTGGATTTCCGCTTACGTCCATCTGGCACACGACTGTCAGGTGGGTAGCAACACCATTTTCTCCAATAATGCGCAGATCGCCGGCCACGTCGAGATCGGCGACTGGGTGATCATGAGCGGCTTCGCCAATGTGCACCAGTTCTGCAAGATCGGCGCGCATGCCTTTGTCGGCATGAGCACTTCGCTGACGCAGGATGTGCCGCCGTTCGTGCTGCTGAACGGGAATCCGGCGCAGGCACACGGGGTGAATATCGAAGGTCTGAAACGCCGTGGTTTCACGCGCGAGCAGATCAACGGTATCCGCACGGCGTACAAGCTGATCTACCGTTCCGGTCTGACGCTGGAAGAGGCCAAGACGGCGCTGCAGGAGGAAGAGATTGCCAACCCTGCTGCGGCCGAGCAGATCCGATCGATGCGCGAGTTCCTCGGCACGGCCACCCGTGGCATCGTCCGCTGATATCGCAGCGGCTGAACAGTCGCTGCTATCGCCGCTGTCGCTCGCGCTGGTAGCGGGCGAACCGTCGGGCGACATGCTGGCGGCGCGTCTGCTGTCCGGCCTGCGCCCGCATCTGCCTGATGCGCGCTTCCATGGCATAGGCGGCGAGCAGATGATGGCGCAAGGCTTCGAGTCGCACTGGCCGATGGATAAGCTGACCGTGCGCGGTCTGCTGGCGGTGATTCCGCGCTACCGCGAAATCAAAGGCATCCAGAACCAGCTGCGTGACCAGTTGCTGGCCGAACGGCCGGCCGCGTTCATCGGCGCCGACTACCCGGGCTTTAATCTGGGACTGGAAGAACAGCTCAAGGCCGCCGGCATCCCTACCATACACTACATCGGGCCGCAGATCTGGGCCTGGCGTGGTGGCCGCATCAAGAAAATCATCCGCGCCGTGTCGCACATGCTGGTGGTGTTTCCGTTTGAAGAGGAAATCTACCGCAAGGCCGGTGTGCCGGTCAGCTATGTGGGCCATCCGCTGGCCGAAGTGATTCCGCTGGCAACCGACGAAGCAGGCGCGCGGCGCGCGCTGGGCCTGCCCGAGATGGCCAATGTGGTCACCATCATGCCCGGCAGCCGCATGTCGGAAATTAAGTACAACACGGCGGCGTTTATCGGCGCGGCGCGGCTGCTCAAGCAGCGCGAGCCCTCGCTGCACTTTGTGGTGCCGATGGCGGGCGCGCGCCAGCGCCAGTACTTCCTCGAACTGATCGCGCAGGCAGGTTTGCAGGATGTGGAACTGACGCTGCTGGACGGCCAGTCGCATACTGCCATTGCTGCCGCTGATGCGGTGCTGGTGGCCTCCGGTACTGCCTCGCTGGAAGTGGCGCTGTTCAAAAAGCCCATGGTGATCGCCTACAAGATGATGGCGCTGGAGTGGCAGATATTGCGCCATTTCGGCTACCAGCCGTGGATAGGACTGCCGAATATACTGGCGCGCGAATTTCTCGTGCCGGAAATGCTGCAGGATGCCGCCAGTCCGCAGGCGCTGGCCGAGGCCATGTGGCAGCAGCTGACCGATGCGCCGCACCGGCTTCGGCTGGCGCAGCGCTTTAGCGATATGCACCACAGCCTGCTGCGCAACAGCGCGCAGGAGAGCGCGGCAGCCGTGCTCAAAGTAATCCAAGCATAAGAGAATCAACGTGAAGAACCCTACACCCGGCCTGTTCGACTTTCTGCCCGACTCGCCAGATGAAATCATTTGCGGCGTCGACGAGGCGGGCCGTGGTCCGCTGGCCGGCCCCGTGTTTGCCGCCGCTGTAATCCTCGATCCGGCCCGGCCCATCGACGGCCTGCGCGACTCGAAAAAACTGAGCGAGGCCAAACGTGATCTGCTGGCCCCGGTCATCAAGGCGCAGGCGCTGGCATGGGCGATAGCGCAAGCCTCGGAAGCGGAAATCGACCAGCTCAATATTCTGCAGGCCACCATGCTGGCCATGCGGCGCGCGGTGGAAGCATTGCAGACCACGCCAACTCTGGCGCTGATCGACGGTAACCGCTGTCCGGTGATGAAGATACAGAGCATTGCCATCGTCGGCGGCGACGACAAGGTAGAAGCGATTTCCGCTGCCTCCATCCTGGCCAAGACGGCGCGCGATGCGGCGCTGGTGACGCTACATGAAACCTATCCGCAGTACTGCTTCGACCAGCACAAGGGCTATGGCACGGCGCTGCATCTGGCCCGCCTGCGCGAATTCGGGGCCTCGCCCGTACACCGCCGATCCTTTGCACCGGTACGTGCCGCGCTGGCCGCTGGCGCACAGGGTTCAGGAGAAGCTGCATGAAGACGATTACTTCGCGCGACAACGCGCAGTACAAGGAGCTGGTCAAGCTGGCCGGTAACGCCGCCACGCGGCGCAAGCTGGGCCGCACCCTGCTCGATGGTGTGCATCTGTGCCAGTCCTTCCTGCAGCTGCGCGGGCTGCCGGAACAGTGCATCGTCAGCGAAACGGCGCTGCAGCATCCGGAGGTAATGCAGATTATCGGCCAGCTGGAAGCACAGCATGGCCACGTACTGGCGCTGCCCGATGGCCTGTTCAAGGCGGTATCGCAGGTCGAACATGGCGTCGGCGTGATGTTTTCCGTCGCCACGCCGGAACGCAGCGTCAGCGCGCCGCTGTCCCGTAATGCGGTGCTGCTCGATGGCGTGCAGGATCCCGGCAATATGGGGTCGATACTGCGCAGCGCGGCGGCGGCCGGGATTACGGAAGTGTATTGCAGCGCCGGCTCGGCCTATTGCTGGTCGCCCAAGGTGCTGCGCGCCGCCATGGGTGCACACTTCGTACTGGATATCTACGAGAACGTCGATCTGGTCGAACTGGTGCGCGGTGCCGGCGTAAGCACGCTGGCCACCAGCGGCTACGCCACCCAGCGCCTGTACGATATCGATCTGCGCCAGCCGGTGGCGTGGCTGTTCGGCCATGAAGGGCAGGGCGTAGCGGACGATTTGCTGTCTATGGCCACCCATCAGGTGGTGATTCCCCATCTGGGACAGGTTGAGTCGCTCAACGTGGCAGCGTGTGCGGCAGTATGCTTTTTCGAGCAAGTCAGGCAGAATCAGGGCTAAGCGCGATAAATGGAGCCCCGCATGGACCTCGCCCAGCTGCACTTTCTGGTAGCCGACGGAGAACAGACCCAGCGTCTGGCGCTGGCCGATGTGCTCGTCCATCTGGGCGTGGGGCATATCACCCAGGTGCCGGACGGGCATACGGCGCTGCGCCATCTGACGGCCGGACTGGCGCCACGGGTAGATGTGGCGATACTCGATCTGGCCCTGCCGGGCATGGACGGGCTGGAGCTGATACGCCGGCTGGCCGAGCAGCAGTGCCGCGCCGCCATCATCGTCATCGGTGCCCAGAGCAGTGCCGTGCTGATTTCCGTTGAAACCATGGCGCAGGCCTACGGGGTGAATATCTGGGGCACGCTGGCCAAGCCGCTGGTCCCGGGACGGCTGCAGCACCTGATCGAGCATGGTGTAACGCCGCCTGTGCCGCGCCACAGCGAGACCCATAGTCAGCTGCCGCAATCCAGTTTCGCCGAAGTAGGACAGGCGCTGCAGGATGGCCAGTTCGATCCCTATTTCCAGCCCAAGATAGAGCTGGAAACGGGGCAGGTCAAAGGACTGGAAATGTTCGCCCGCTGGCGCCATCCGGTGTTCGGCGTGCTGGGGCCGGCCGCCTTCATGCAGGTGCTGGAGCAGCACAGGCGCGTCGATTTCCTCGACTGGACCCTGATCGAGAAATCGGTCGCTGCCTGCCGCAAGCTGCATGACCAGAGCATCCCGATTTCCTTCTCCATCAACGTTGACCCCAGCACGCTGGCGCATCCCCAGTTCATGGAGCAGATGGCGGCCTGCCTGGAGCGCCACCGCATCCTGCCCGACTACATTACGTTCGAGATGACCGAGTCGGCGGTACTGACCACGGAGCCGCACTTTATCGAGCGGCTGCTGCGGCTGCGCATGAAAGGTTATGGTCTGGCGATCGACGACTACGGCACGGGGCGCAGCAATCTGCAACTGCTGGCGCGCATCCCGTTTTCGGAACTGAAGATAGACCGCAGCTTTGTTGATGGCGCGTTCAAGAAGCCGGCCATCGCCGCCGTGCTGCGCTCCTGTCTGGGACTGGCCCGCAACCTCGACCGCCGCTCCGTGGCCGTTGGCGTGGAAACCAAGGAAGACTGGGATTTCCTGCAAGGGCTGGGCTGTACCTACGCGCAAGGCTACTACATCGCCAAACCCATGCCGGTGGAAGAGTTTCCTGACTGGCTGACCGACTGGCGCCACTTCTTCTAGCCGGACTGGCTGGAGGGCATAAAAAAAGCTGCCATCAGTTGATCAGGCAGCTTTTTTGTTAAGTCATGGGCTAGATCAGGCGCTTCTGCGGCGGCGGGCGATCACACCGACCAGAGCCAGACCTGCCAGCAACATGGCATAGGTTTCCGGTTCCGGTACCGGGGCTGCTACGCCGCTGCGGTACAGCGTGGCATTCGAAATCGAATCGATGTTGTTAATGATTTTCAGCACACCCGAGGTGCCGGCATCGAAGCGGTAGAAAGCGGTCACATCGTTGTACTTGATCGCATCCTTTCCGCTGCCTACCTTGATCACGCCGTAGTGTACGCCCAGCACGGTGTCGCCATACAGGGTTTTGCTGAAATCGAAGGTGGTCGCGTTGCTGAGGCCGCTCAGCATATTACTGCTGGCGGCGGGCCCCGTGACGCTGACATTCCATGGCGCCAGATCGGTACGGACCGAAGTCCAACTGGTCGAATTGCCGTTCAGATTGCCATCGAAATAGCCGAGGCAGGTGACAGGTACAGTTTTTCCAGCCACGATAACTTCAATGGCGGTACCCGAGCATTTCGGATCACTGGCGGCAGCCATACCGGATGCCAGCATCAGGCTCAGAGCGAGGGCGGTCGATGCGGATTGAATAAGTTTCATTTGATTTCCCTTATTGACATCGGTGGTGACGGCGATTAATCGAAAGATTACCACGGAAAATATCTGCCGTGCATTTATTTTTCCTATAAGGCACTATTTATGGCGTTTCTGGCAATTCCTATTTATGCCGGATCGGCGTGCGCAGAAAGCGTTTTGAAAGCTTGGCGCGCCTACACTCCTGCCAGAACCAGTCACAGGAGACAAAATGAATACCACTACCTCTAGCTATCAGAGCGCACCCGCCCAGCAGGGCCTGGCCAGCGTCAGCCCGATTCGTGATGCGGCCAGCGTCGAAGCCGGCACCCGCACGCCCTGGCACATGCTGGCCTGGCGGGCGATGGATATGCGCATCGGCCTGGTGCCGCTGCCGATCTACCTGCTGCTGCTGGCCCTGATCGGGGGCTTTGTCAGCATGGGCAAAGTGCCGACCGATATTTCCGTGTCGATTGCCGTGCTGGCGGTAGGCGGCTTTACCTGCGCCGAATTCGGCAAGCGCATGCCGCTGCTGCGCCATATCGGTGCGGCGGCTATCTTTGCCACCTTTGTTCCGTCCTTCCTCGTGTATGTCCATGCCATGCCGCCCGTGTTGCTGAAGAACGTGGCCGAGTTCACCAAGAACAGCAACTTCCTCTATCTGTTTATCGCCTCTATCGTGGTGGGCAGTATTTTCAGCATGGACCGCAATGTGCTGATCAAGGGCTTCCTCAAGATCTTTGCCCCGCTGGCTGCCGGTACGGTGGTCGCGGCGCTGGTGGGCACAGCCGTCGGCACGGCACTGGGCATGAGCTGGCAGCACACGCTGTTCTTCATCGTCGTGCCTATCATGGCGGGCGGTGTGGGCGAGGGCGCAATTCCACTGTCGATAGGCTATGCCGCGATACTGGGCCACGCGCAGGGCGAAATTTTTGCCGAGGTGCTGCCGCCCGTAATGCTGGGCAGTCTGAGCGCCATCCTGATGTCGGGCGCGCTGAACTTTGTCGGCAAGCGCTATCCGCACCTGACGGGCGAGGGCCGTTTGCAGCCGGGCGCCGAAGATGAACTGCGCGTGGCGGAACTGCCGGCCGCTACGGTCGATGTGGGCCAGATCGCCGCTGCCGGCCTGACGGCGATTACGTTGTACATGGTGGGCCTGATGGCGCACAAGCTGTTCGAGTTTCCCGCCCCGGTGGTGATGCTGTTTGTTGCCGTGCTGCTGATGCTGTGCCGCGTGGTGTCGCCGCAGTTACAGCAGGCTTCCGGCGTAGTGTATAAATTCTTCTCGACGGCGGTCACCTATCCGCTACTGTTTGCCATTGGCGCCGCGCTGACGCCGTGGGACAAACTGATCGCTGCCTTCACCATCGTCAACCTGATCACGATTGTCGCCACCGTGGCAACTCTGATGGCCACCGGCTTCGTGGTGGGCCGCATGCTGAAGATGTATCCGATCGAGACGGCCATCATCAATGCCTGCCATAGTGGCCAGGGCGGCACGGGCGATGTGGCGATTCTGACAGCTGCGAATCGCATGCAGATGATGCCGTTCGCCCAGATCGCCACCCGTATCGGCGGTGCCATCGTCGTTACGCTGGCGCTATTTGCGTTGGCGCGCGTAGGTCTGTAACGCGCCCGCCCGCCCCGTATTGCACCGGCTTTGCTATACGGGTCTATTTTCCTTCAATAATACGTGTTATATTTTTCGAAACAGTCTGCCTGAATAGGTCGAAAAATAATAGCGCGTGGCGCGAAAGGAAAGTATGGGTATGGTATTTTGCCGGGCTTGTGGGAAAGAACTGCACGAAACTGCACCGCTGTGTCCTCACTGTGGCGCACCGCAAGCGCTGGCGTCCAAGCCGGCCCCGCGCAGCGTGGACGAGGGTGGTTTCTTTGATTACGCATTGCGCCCGCTCACCCAGTACGCAGTATTTCAGGGCCGCGCCCGACGCAAGGAGTACTGGTATTTCTACCTGCTGCTGATGGTGGTGAATTTTGTGCTGGGCTTTCTGTCCGGCGTATTCGATAGTAGCGGACTGAGTATTCTGTCCGCTTTGCTGATGCTGGCTGCTCTGGTTCCCAGCATAGCGGCCGGGGTGCGCAGGCTGCACGACACCAACCGCAGCGGCTGGTGGCTGCTGCTGCCGTTCGTGAATCTGGTGCTGCTGTGCTTCGATAGCGATGTAGGCAGCAACCGTTACGGTCCCAGCCCGAAGTATCCGGACTAGCCGGGCGCTGCGGCGCGCCTAGCGCGCCAGCACTACCCGGTTGCGGCCGGAGTGTTTGGCTTGGTACATGGCTGCGTCGGCCCGCTTGATCAGATACTGGTGGTCGGGGTGGCCGTCGAACATGGCGACGCCTATGCTGGCCGTGACGCTGACGGATTTGCCCTGCGCCAGCGAGAACGGGGTACTCTCGAATCGGCTGCGTATCAGTTCGGCGATGCGCTGGGCCGATTCCGCCGTCACTTCCACCAGCATCACCAGTAGCTCTTCGCCGCCATAGCGGAACACGAAATCGCCATTGCGCACACTGGCCAGCAGCAGCGCCGAGGCCTGCTGCAGCACCAGATCGCCGCCATCGTGGCCATGGGTATCGTTGACCTGCTTGAAATGGTCGAGATCCAGCAGGATCAGGGCGAAGCTGGTTTTACGCTTCTGGCTGACGTTGATTTCGCGGCTCACTACAGCGGGCAGGAAGCGCCGGCTGAACAGCCGGGTCAGGGCATCGCGCCCGTTTTCCGCTTCCAGATTGCGCTCGAATAGGGTCGCGAGCAGGAATTTGAGGTTGTCGATTTCATCCTGCAGATCGGCCACACGGTCGATCGCGCCGCCTGTGCCATCACGCGTGCGCAGCAGCGGCAGGATGACATTGTCGATGCGTTCGATAATATCGAGTATCTGTTCGACTTCGATATCGCCCTCGAACATGGCCGTGGCCTTGTGGTGGAACCACATGCCGAACTCGGATTTACGCAGCGGCGGCAAGCCATGCGAGCCGCTGCGGTGCAGTGCTACCATCACTTCGTTGGCCCATTCCATCAGTACGGCGCGCTGGCGTTCGCGCTCTACCCCGACATTCTGGCCGATGGCAAACAGGCGGTAGGCCTCGTCGGTGCGGGCTTCGCGCTGGCTATTGCGCTCGTAGGACACGCTCATCAGCTCCAGCGCCAGATCGATCAGTCCCTCTGCGTAAGCGGTGGCTAGTGCGCGCATCTGCGCATCGTCGAATTCCTGCAGCAGCGCCAGCCGCACGTGGTGCTTGAGCAGGCGTGCGCCGCGCGACACCAGATGCACGGGCAGCTGGATGCGGGCATGCACTTCGCCCACTAGCCGCTGGTGCGCCACGATGCCGGCCGCATCGTCCATAGGGTGGCGGAAGATGGAACGCAGCCAGCGCGTCAACGACGCGTGCAGCCTTTGCTGTACTGTTTCGGCGCTGAGAAACACGCTGGCCTGCGGGTGCCCCAGCATGTGCTGGTAGAAGTAGCTGGCCAGTTGCTCCGCCTCCCGCGTCATCAGGCTATCTAGCGTGGCGCGGCAGATTTCCGGCGTCGCCAGCACTATTGCGGTCCATTCGTTTTCGGCCGTCTGATCGTAGGGGAGGGCGTTCTGGGCATGCATGATGGGGCTCGCGGTTAGTAGTCGCGCCGGTTAGGCTTGATTTCCTGAAGGATGGTGGTGGATATCTCTTCGATCGACTTGGCGGTGGAGGACAGCCAGCGTATGCCTTCGCGCTTCATCATGTTTTCCGCTTCGTTGACTTCGTAGCGGCAGTTTTCGATGGAGGCATATTTGCTGCCCGCGCGCCGCTCGTTGCGGATTTCGGCCAGACGTTCGGGGGTAATAGTCAGGCCGAAGATCTTGTTTTTGAACTCGTACAGCGAGGAAGGCAGGCGGCCCCGTTCGAAATCGTCGGGGATCAGCGGGTAGTTGGCGGCTTTGATGCCATACTGCATGGCCAGATACAGGCTGGTCGGGGTTTTGCCGGAACGCGACACACCGACCAGTATCACATCGGCCGAAGCGAGGTTTTTATGCGACTGGCCGTCATCATGGGCGAGCGAGAAATTGATCGCTTCGATACGGTTTTTGTATTCCTCACTGTCAACAATATTGTGCGAGCGGCCTATGGTATGGGTCGACATCACGCCCAGTTCTTGTTCCAAAGGTGCAACAAATGTCTGGATCAAGTCCATGTGCATGCCTTTGCACTGGCGGATGATTTGTGACAATTCGGTCTTCACCAGGGTCGAAAAAATGATCGGTCTGTAACCATCGGTTGCAAACGCTTCGTTGATTTTACGTGCAGCATCGTGCGCTTTATCAACCGTATCGATGAATGGCAGGCGGATTTGGCGGAACCGCAAGTCAAATTGGGTCAACACGGAGTGACCAAAAGTTTCAGCGGTAATGCCGGTGCCGTCAGAAACAAAAAACACGGTACGGGCGGCGGAAGGCAGGGGGGAACGTTGTTCTTGTGTCATGAGGGATGGGCCAGTCATTATTGTGAATCGTCAATTTGCGTCGCAGGCTGTAGAATGGACGCCAATGGCAAGATTGTGCTGCACGACGAACAGAATAACAAGAAACATGTCTGCGCCTCGCTGGAAGATTTCTATCATCAAAAAGGTGTAATTATGTCCAACGCAGCATTGAAGGAGCAGAACAACGACGCGGTTTACGTTGCTTCGTTTGAAAACTTGCGCATGACGGATGTCGAATCCGTCGGCGGCAAAAACGCCTCTCTGGGCGAAATGATCAGCCAGCTGGCCGGTGCCGGCGTGCGTGTGCCCGGTGGCTTTGCTACCACGGCGCAGGCATTCCGTGACTTCCTGTCGCACAGCGTCGCCGGCGGCAAGCCGCTGGCCGAGCGTATCGCCGACCGGCTGGCCGATCTGAATATCGACGACGTCCGTGCTCTGGCGCAAGCCGGTGCGGAAATCCGTCAGTGGATCGTCGATACCCCGTTCCAGCCCCGTCTGCAACAGGAAATCGAAGCGTTCTACGCAGCACTGGTGGCCGATTCCAGCACCGAAGTCTCGTTCGCCGTACGTTCCTCGGCCACCGCCGAAGACTTGCCGGACGCTTCCTTCGCCGGTCAGCAGGAATCCTTCCTCAACGTGGTCGGCATCGAAAACGTGCTGGACGCGATGAAACACGTGTTCGCTTCCCTGTATAACGATCGCGCCATCTCCTACCGCGTGCACAAAGGCTTTACCCACGCCGAAGTGGCGCTGTCGGCCGGCGTGCAGCGCATGGTGCGTTCCGATCTGGGCGCTTCCGGCGTGATGTTCACCATCGATACGGAATCGGGCTTCAAGGATGTGGTCTTCGTCACCTCCAGCTATGGCCTCGGTGAAACCGTGGTGCAGGGCGCCGTCAATCCGGACGAGTTCTACGTCCACAAACCGATGCTGGAAAAAGGTAAATCGCCTGTGATCCGCCGCAACATCGGCTCCAAGCTGATCAAGATGGAATTCACCAACGAAGCCAAAGCTGGCCGTTCCGTGAAAACCGTCGATGTGCCGGTCGAACTGCGCAACCGCTACTCGCTGAACGACGAAGAAGTGGTGGAACTGGCCAAGTACGCTGTCATCATCGAAAACCACTATGGCCGTCCGATGGACATCGAGTGGGGTAAAGACGGCCGCGACGGCAAGCTGTACATCCTGCAGGCCCGTCCGGAAACCGTGAAATCGCAGCAGAAAGCCACCGACGTACAGCAGCGCTTCAAGCTGAAATCGACCGGCACCGTGCTCGCTTCCGGCCGCGCGATCGGCCAGAAAATCGGCGCCGGTCCGGTGCGCGTGATTACCGATCCGTCGGAAATGGAACGTGTGCAGCCGGGCGACGTGCTGGTCGCCGACATGACCGACCCGAACTGGGAACCGGTAATGAAGCGCGCTTCCGCCATTGTGACCAACCGTGGTGGCCGTACCTGCCACGCCGCGATTATCGCGCGTGAACTGGGTGTGCCGGCCGTGGTGGGCTGTGGCGATGCTACCGATGTGCTGAAAGACGGCACTTTCGTCACCGTATCCTGCGCCGAAGGCGACGAAGGCAAGATCTATGACGGTCTGCTGGAAACGGAAGTATCGGAAGTTTCGCGCGGCGAGCTGCCCAAGCTGCCGACCAAGATCATGCTGAACGTGGGTAACCCGCAGCTGGCCTTCGACTTCCAGGCTGTGCCGAATGCCGGCGTGGGTCTGGCCCGTCTGGAATTCATCATCAATAACAACATCGGCGTCCACCCGAAAGCGATTCTGGAATACCCGAATATTGATGCAGATCTGAAGAAAGCCGTGGAGTCGGTGGCCCGTGGCCACGCTTCGCCGAAAGCCTTCTACGTCGACAAGCTGGCCGAAGGCGTGGCCACCATCGCCGCAGCGTTCTGGCCTAAGCCAGTCATCGTGCGTCTGTCGGACTTCAAGTCCAACGAGTACAAGAAACTGATCGGCGGTTCGCGCTACGAGCCGGACGAAGAAAATCCGATGCTGGGCTTCCGTGGCGCAGCGCGCTATCTGGCTGACGACTTTGCCGGTGCTTTCGAAATGGAATGTCAGGCCATGAAGCGCGTGCGCAACGACATGGGTCTGACCAACGTCGAAATCATGGTGCCGTTCGTGCGTACGCTGGGCCAGGCTGAAAAAGTCGTGGGTCTGCTGGGCAAGAACGGTCTGGTACGGGGCGAAAATGGCCTGCGTCTGATAATGATGTGCGAAGTGCCTTCCAACGCGATTCTGGCTGACCAGTTCCTTGACCACTTCGACGGCTTCTCGATCGGTTCCAACGACCTGACCCAGCTGACCCTGGGTCTGGACCGCGATTCCGGCATGGCGCTGCTGGCCGCCGACTTCGACGAACGCGATCCGGCCGTGAAAGCCATGCTGGCCATGGCCATCAAGGCTTGCCGTGCACGTAACAAGTACATCGGTATCTGCGGTCAGGGTCCATCCGACCATCCGGACTTCGCCGTCTGGCTGATGGAACAGGGCATAGAATCGATGTCGCTGAATCCGGATTCGGTGATCGATACGTGGCAGAAGCTGGCCACGCTGGTCAAGTAAGCGAAAAGGATTGACGTAAGCCGCGATTGGTATAGACTGCTGTTGTCGCATTAAGGAAGCAACAACACCATTAATACTTCACGGCTTACGTTGTACCGGAAAACCCTCGCAGCCCGCATGGGCTAGCGGGGGTTTTTGCGTTTTATTTAGCGGGTTTTATTGCCTGAAAGGAGAGCAGTATGGCGGACTGGAGTTTGTGGCTGATGGCCGCGGGCGCAACGGTCATCATGGAATTATTCAGCGGGACTTTCTATCTGCTGATGATAGCGCTGGGGCTGGTGTCGGGTGCATTGGCGGCCGTGCTGGGCTTCGGCATGGCCATGCAGACTTTGCTGGCAGCGCTGGTGGGCATGCTGGCCACGGTGCTGCTGCGGGTCAGCCGCTACACGCCGGAGCAGCTTGCCGGCGTGGCCGGACGCGATCCCAACCAGCATCTAGATATCGGCCAGAGCGTGCAGGTGAGCGAATGGCAGGATGGTCAGGCGCGGGTAATGTACCGCGGCGCGCTGTGGGATGTGGAGCTGGAGGCCGGTACGGCGCCAGCTGCCGGCTGGTACACCATACGCGAGGTGCGCGGCAGCCGCCTGATCGTGGGCGCCGCTGGCTGAACGGTGCAGTCAGCCAGAGTTAATCAAGCTAGTCGCAGTCATTTTATGGAGTTTTTATGGATATCAGTTTTGGTAACGTCAGTCTGATCCTGTTTATTGTGGCGCTGGTGTTCGTGTTCAAGACCATCAACGTGGTGCCGCAGCAGCATGCCTGGGTGGTGGAGCGGCTCGGTAAATACCATGCCACGCTGGGGCCGGGCCTGAACATCGTGATTCCCTTTATCGACCGCATCGGCTACAAGCATGTGCTGAAAGAGATCCCGCTCGATGTGCCGCCGCAGGTCTGCATCACCAAGGACAATACCCAGTTGCAGGTCGATGGCATCCTGTACTTCCAGATTACGGACGCCATGCGCGCTTCGTATGGTTCGTCGAATTACATCGCCGCCATCACCCAGCTGGCCCAGACCACGCTGCGATCGGTGATCGGCCGCATGGAACTGGATAAGACTTTCGAGGAGCGCGAGCACATCAACACTGCGATCGTGAACGCCATCGATGAATCGGCCGCCAACTGGGGCGTTAAAGTGCTGCGCTACGAGATCAAGGATCTGACGCCGCCGAAAGAAATTCTGCACGCCATGCAGGCCCAGATCACGGCCGAACGGGAAAAGCGCGCGCTGATTTCCGCGTCCGAAGGGCGCAAGCAGGAACAGATCAACATCGCCAACGGCGAACGGGAAGCGCAGATTGCCCGCTCGGAAGGCGACAAGCTGGCCGCCATCAACCGCGCCCAGGGCCAGGCTGCCGCCATCGTGGCGCTGGCCGAAGCCAATGCCGCGGCCTTGCGTCAGGTAGGGGCGGCCATCCATGAACCGGGCGGCGCCGACGCCGTCAATTTGAAAGTGGCCGAGCAGTATGTGGGCGCATTTGCCCAGCTGGCGAAAACCAATAATTCCATCATCATTCCTGCCAATCTCGGCGATATGAGCGGCTTGATTGCCACCGCCATGCAGGTGGTCAAAACCCAGAAAAACAGCGTCTAGAGCACGTTTTTGCGGCGCGCCGCCCGGCGCGCCTCTGCCGTCACTGCCAGCCCCGGCTTTCCTCTGGAGAGCCGGGGTTTTGTTTTGCCTGCGGCTTGCGTGCGCACGTTTCTATGTAAAACTATTAATTTCCATAAGTCAATAGTTAAATATTTAAAAGTCGACGTTGACTTGGACAAAGCAAAGTGAAATAATGAATTTAACGATTTTGGTGATTTTACCGAAAATATCAGATTCACCATGTTTCTTTGTTTTTAACTTGCCCAGAGTGGGCGTTTCCCACCCAGACCACGCACAGACTAGGAGTACGATCATGGCCCTTATTAAAAAATCCATCAGCGTAGCGACCGCTCCGCTGCCTGCCAGCGCGCACAAAACTGCGCCGGCGATGCGGGGCGACGCGGACGTCCAGCGCCGGCGCGCACGCACGCTGGCCAAGCAGCAACAGGCTGCTGAGCGGATTGCTGCTGCCACGGGCCAGATGTCGTCCGGTATCACGGAGGCGGCTGCGGCGGCAGAGGAACTGAAACGCGCCAGCGACCAGATTGCGGCCGGCGCCAGCGAAGCGGCGGGCGCGGCGCAGCAGTCGCTGGCCGCGTTCAGTCAGGTGGAGGGCGCGATAGGCCGCCAGTTGCGTTCCGCAGAAATGAGCCAGCAGCGTGGTGAAGCCTCGCAGCAACTGGTGACGCGCACCAGCGATGAAGTGGCCGCGCTGGTGAGCAAGGTGGGCGTGGCAGCGCGCCGCCAGGCTGACTCCGTGACCATGGTGGGCGAACTGGAGAAACAGGCGGCGAATATTGGCGATATCGTCAAGGCAGTGGCCCGCATCGCCGATCAGACCAATCTGCTGGCACTGAACGCCGCGATCGAAGCGGCGCGTGCGGGCGAACATGGCAAGGGTTTCGCCGTGGTGGCAGACGAAGTGCGTACGCTGGCCGAGACCTCGGAAAAAAGTGCCCAGCAAATCCAGGAACTGGTGGGACAGATCCAGCAGCGGGTGCGCGAGATCGCCGGCGGCATAGGTGATTCGGCCCGTGCGGTGGAAGCGGAAGTTGCTAGCGGTAAGCTCATCATCGACCAGCTTAACCAGATCGCCACGGAAACGGCCGACGTGGTGAAAGGCATCACCGAGGTGGCCGTGGGAGCGCAGCAGGCCGTGGTGGCGTCGCGCCAGGCCTCGGCCGGTGCCGAGAGCATTGCGGCGGCTGCGGCTCAGCAGTCGGCCGCAGCGGAAGAATCGGCCAATACCGTTGCCGAGCAGGCCCAGGCGCTGGCATCGTGCGAGCAGGCAGCGCAGGCGCTGTCGGACCTGGCCGATGATCTGAAAAATTCTACCGATACGGCCAAGAGCGCCGAAGAAGTGGCAGCAGCTGCCGAGCAGCTGTCGTCGGCGGTCAGCGAAATCAGCCGGTCCGGTGCGCAGATCCTCAGCGCCATCGATGAAATCCGCAAAGGCGCCGATGTGCAGGCTGCCAGCACGGAAGAGTCCTCGGCTGCCGTGTCGCAGATCGAGCGCGGCGCCAAGATCGCATTCGAGCGCTGTACTGCCAGCCAGCAGAAGATCGCTGCCATGACCCAGCTGCTGTCCACCAACAAGCAGTCGGTGGACAGTCTGATCGCGAATGTCGCGACCTCGGCTGAAGCTAGCCGCGCCAGCATCGAACAGATGAAGGAACTCGAACTGGTGTCGCGCCGTATCGACAAGATCGTCGATGCCATCGCCAGCGTCTCGATCCAGACCAATATGCTGGCTGTGAACGGCTCGATCGAAGCGGCACGGGCTGGCGAATACGGCAAGGGCTTTGTGGTGGTGGCGACCGATATTCGCAATCTGGCCCAGGACTCGGCCGGCAATGCCGACCGCATCAAGGAAGTCGTGAAAGCCATCCAGGACCAGATCGGTGTGGTAGGACGCGATCTGGGCGACATTCTGGCTACTGCCAACAGCGAGGTAGAAAAGGCCAAGGGCACCAGCGCCAGTCTGGTGCAGATCGAACGCGATATCGGCGTGGTTGGCCAGGGCTCTGACGAGATTCTGCAGGCGGCGGAAGAGATTTCCAGTGCGGTGGTGCAGGTGGGCCGCGGCATCACCCAGATCGCCTCGGCGGCGCAGGAAGCCATGAAGGCCGCCGAAGAAGCCGCCACGGCTGCCAAGCAGCAAAGCCAGGGTGCGGAAGAACTGGCGGCCGCCATCGAGGAAGTGGCGTCGCTGGCCGACGAACTGCAAAGTGCCTGAGGAGAGCCCGCATGGATACCCTGACAGAACAGGCTGAAAGCCCGGGCGGCGCGCCAGCTGGCCATCAGACGCGCCAGTTTGTCACCTTTATGGCCGGTGGCGAAGTGTTCGCGGTGGATATGGCGCCGGTGCAGGAAATCATCCGCGTGCCGCAGGTGGTGCGGGTACCGCTGGCGCCGCCCACCCTGAACGGTCTGACCAATTTGCGCGGCAAGGTGCTGCCCATCGTTTCGCTGCGCCGCACGCTGGGCTTGGCGGAACATGATTACGACGACAGTGCGCGTGCCATCGTGATCGGCTACGGCCAGCAGATGGGCTTTGTGGTCGACCGCGTGGCCAGCGTGGTGGGCGTGGACAGCAGCCAGATCGAAGGCGTGGCAGGGATCGAAGCCTCGGTCAGCACGGATCTGCTGAGCGGCCTGCTGAAAGACGTGGCTGGCCACCCGATGATCATGGTGCTGGACTTCGAACGCCTGATGGCGCAGGAGTTTGCCCCCACGGCGCTGGCTGGACGCACGCAAGCGTCTTCGGCGCAGAGCAGTAGCGCGCAGCAGATCAGCCGCAAGGAAGACGAGCTGCATCTGGTCAGCTTCGATGTGGCGCAGCAGGAATATGCCATCGCCATCAGCGCAGTGCAGGAGATTGTGCAGATGCCCGAGCATTTCGTGCAGGTACCGCGCGCCCAGTCCCATGTGCTGGGGCTGATGACCCTGCGTAACCGCCTGCTGCCACTGGTGTCGCTGCGGCGCATGTTCGGCCTGGCGGCGATCGGTCAGGACGAGCGCAGCCGTATCGTGGTGGTGGCGCTGGCCGCCGGTTCGGTCGGTATCGTGGTGGATAACGTCAATGAGGTGCTGCGCGTGCCCACCAGTCAGGTCGAGGCGATGCCGGCACTGCTGGCGCGCGATAGCCAGCTGGCCGAACTCAGTCATATCTGCCGCCTCGACGAGGGGCGGCGGCTGGTCTCGGTGATGTCCACCGAACAGCTGTTTCAACACACGGCAATCCGGGAGGCGATGGCAAGTATGGATCAGGCTGACATGGCGGGACAGGGCAGCACGGCCGCGGTACAGAGCGAATATGAACTGATGGTGGTGTTCCGGCTGGGCACCGAAGAATTTGGCGTGCCGATCGCCAATGTGCAGGAAATCGTGCGGGTGCCGGCCACGCTGACCCACGTGCCGCAAGCGCCTACGGCGGTAGAAGGGGTGATCAATCTGCGCGGCGCAGTACTGACGGTGGTCGATCTGCGCCGCCGGCTGGGACTGGACAGCGTGGAACGCAACGATGGCCAGCGCATCATCGTGCTGCTGATCGATGGTCTGCGCACCGGTTTCATCGTCGACGCCGTTGCCGAAGTGCTGAAAGTGCCGGCAGCGGCAATCGAGCCGGCGCCGCGCCTGTCGGCCGATCAGGCGCAACTGCTGGCGCGCATGGTCAATCTGGAGCAGCACAACCGCCTGCTGCAGCTGATCGAGCCGCAATTCCTGCTGCAGACTGCCGAGCTACGCGCGGCCATGGCGGAGGCCGGCCATGCTTAAGCTGTTGATTGTCGATGATTCGGCCCTGATGCGCCGCCTGCTGCAACAGCTGTTCAAGGCTAGCGGCGAATTCCGGGTCGAAGTGGCGCGCGATGGCGTCGAAGCGGTGGCACTGAACACCAGCTTCGAGCCGGACGTGGTCACGCTCGACATCAACATGCCCGAGATGGACGGGCTGACCGCGCTCGCGCTGATGATGCAGCAGCGCCCGGTGCCGGTGGTGATGCTGTCGTCGCTGACGGAGCAGGGTGCGCTGGCGACCTTCGAAGCGCTGAATCTGGGCGCGCTTGATTACATTGCCAAACCGAGCGGCTCGATTTCGCTTTCGCTCGATATGGTCGGCGCGGAATTGCTGGACAAGGTCCGTAGCGCCGCGCGCAGCCGCCTGTCGCGCGGCTGGATGCGGCGGCAGGCGCTGGCCCCGGTCAGCGCCAGAGCTGGCCAGGTTGGCAGTCTCACCAGCGCCGCCAAAGTCAGCTCCGTCGCTGGCGGTGTGCCGGCGGCCACGGCCACGGCTGGCGCCAGAACCGCAGGGGTGGTGCTGATCGGCGTCTCGACCGGGGGGCCGCGTGCGCTGGAAGAAGTGCTGCCCCGCCTGCCTGCCAGCTTCCCCTGGCCGGTGGTGGTGGCGCAGCACATGCCGGGCAGTTTTACCGGCCCGTTTGCAGCCCGGCTGAACGGGCTGTGCGCGCTCAACGTGTGCGAAGCGGCCCAGCCTATGGCCGTGAGCGCCGGCAACGTGTATATCGCCCGTGGCGGCGCCGATGTGGTGCTGTGCCGGCGCAATGGCGTGCTGACCGTGATGCCGAAACCCGAAGACCGTGCCCAGTTGTGGCATCCCTCCGTGACACTGCTGGCGCGTTCGGCGCTGGCTTGCGTCGCGCCGCAGCAGCTGGTGGCGGTGATGCTGACGGGGATGGGCAATGACGGCGCCGAGGCGTTTGCCGAAATCCGCCGCCAGGGCGGACGCACGCTGGCCGAAGCGGAGGAAACGGCGGTGGTGTACGGCATGCCGGGCGAACTGGTGGCCCGTGGCGGCGCCAGCATGGTGCTGCCGCTGGACGGCATCGCCGCGCAACTGAAAAACTGGCTACGGCAGGAAACATCATGGGGCTGATCAAACATGCGCAGGATATGACGGGCGGCGCCCAGCTGCGCCAGCGCGGACGCGATTGCGCCAGTCTGTGCGCCGCACTGGACGATCCGCAGGCACTGGTAAGGCGCTGGGCGGCGCGCGACCTGGCCGATTGCAGCGACCCTGCCAGCAGCGCCGGCGTGCGCGCAGCGCTGCTGGCGCGCCTGCCGCGCGAGCCGGAGGCGGCAGTGCGGGCGATTATCCTCAGTACCCTGCTCAAGCTGGCCGATCAGGGCGTAGTGCTGCAGTTGCTGGCCTGTTTGCGCAGCGGCGAACCGGCCCTGTGTCAGGAGATTATCGGCGTCTTGCAGCAACTGCCAGCGCTGGTGGCGCCGCAGATTCCCGCGCTGCTGCGCGACAGCGACAGCGCGCTGCGCATCCTGACGGTAAATATACTCGAATCGCTGCGCCACGCCGATGTCGAGGCGCTGCTGCTGGAGGTGATTGCCCGCGACGAGCACCTCAATGTGTGTGCCGCCGCGGTGGATCTGCTGGGAGAAGTGGGCAGTGCGGCAGCGCGGCTGCCGCTGCAGCAGCTCAAGCAGCGCTTTGCAGGGGAACCCTACATCGCCTTTGCGGCCGATCTGGCCTTGCGTCGTCTGGAAGAAATGTGAGCTCCCATGCCGAATACGCGCATTTCTGCCGATGACTTCCAGCTGTTCCGCGAGTTCTTCTATCGCAGCACCGGCATCCAGTTCGATGAGGGCAAACGCTACTTCGTCGACAAGCGCCTGCTCGAGCGCATGCAGCAGACCGGCCATCGCAGCTTCCGCAGCTATTTTATGCAGTTGCGCTTCGATGCCGATGGCGCCGAATTACAGACCCTGACCAATCTGATGACGGTGAACGAAACCTATTTCTTCCGCGAAGAATATCAGTTCCAGTGCCTGGTCGATTCCATGCTGCCCGATATCGTCGCCCGCAAGCACGACGGCCGACCGCTGCGCATCTGGGTGATGCCTTGCTCGTCCGGCGAGGAAGCCTATTCGATCGCCCTGTATCTGCTCGAGCGCTGGCCGCAGATCGACACACATGATGTGGAAATTATCGCCTCCGACATCGATACCACCATCCTCGATCAAGCCCGGCGCGGCCATTTCTGCAGCCGCGCCGTGGCGCACCTGCCGAAAGCCATGCTGGCGCGCCATTTCAGCCAGACTGAATCGGGTTACCAGATTTCCGAGCAACTGCGCTCGGTGGTGGAGTTCACCCGGGTGAATCTGTCCGACCCGAGGCAGACCCGCGCCTACCGCCATTTCGATGTGGTGTTCTGCCGCAATCTGCTGATCTATTTCGATGATGTGTCGCGCAAGGCCGCGGCCGAGACGTTTTACGATGTGCTCAATCCGGGCGGCTTTATCTGCCTCGGGCACTCCGAGTCGATGAGCAGGATTTCATCGCTGTACAAGATCCGGAAATTTCCGGAAGCCATAGTCTATCAAAAACCGGTTGACCTATTATGAAGCGTATTCTGATCATAGAAGATGCCGCGACCGTGCGCCTGTACTACCGCGGCATCCTCGAACCTGTCGGCTACCAGGTCGAGGAGGCGGTGAACGGCGTGGAGGCGCTGGAGAAAGTGCTGGCCCATCCCTATGACCTGTATCTGGTCGATATCAGCATGCCCAAGCTGGATGGCTATGGCTTCCTCAAGGAGCTGCGCCAGCTGGCCGTGCCGCAGGTGCCGGCGATTATGATTTCTACCCTGGCCCGCGCCGAAGACCGGCGCCGCGCCTACGAGGCAGGGGCCAACTACTACCTGCTCAAGCCGACCCGGCCCGAACAACTGGTGGCACCGGTGGTGCTGCTGCTCAATCTTGCGAGCCCCAAATGATGACGCTACTCGAACAGTTTCTGGCCGAGGCGCGTGAAGCCCTGACGGCCATCGACGGCACCCTGATCGCACTGGAAGCCCAGCCGCAGGATGGCCAGCTGATCACCGGACTATTCCGGCTGGTGCATACGCTCAAGGGCAATTGCGGGCTGTTCGATTTTCCCGAAATGATACGTCTGCTGCATGCGGCGGAAGATGTGATGGAGGCCATGCGGGCCGGCCAGATGGCTTATCGCGCCGAACTGGCCGACCGCCTGCTGGCAGCGATGGATCTGGTGGGGCGGCTGTGCGATTGCGCCGAACGCGAGCAGCCTGCCGACGCGGCACTGGCTGCCGAGGCGCTGGAATCGGCGCGCCTGCTGCGCGCCCTGCTGGGCCAGTGCGAGGCTGGCGCAACGCCGGATGCAGGCGCCGCAGCGCCAGCGGCAACGCCGCCTATGCCGGCCATGCCGGCGGCGGCGTGGCTGGCGGCGCGCGCGGCGGCCAGCCGTGGCGAGCACCCGCGTCTGGTGATCTACCGTCCCGATGCGCAGTGTTTTTTCAGCGGCGAAGATCCGCTGCATCGCGCCATGGGTGTGCCCGGGCTGCTGTGGGGCAGTATGCAGGAGCGCGAGCCATGGCCCGAACTGGCCGAACTCGACCCGTTCCGCTGCAATCTGGACTTTTACATGATCAGTCGTGCCGGCGAAGACGAGCTGGCCGAACACTTCCGTTATGTGCCGGAACAATGGCAGCACTGGCTGCTGCCTGCGCCACCGCGGGTTTCCGGTCAGCCGGCGCTGGCAGCCATGCTGGCGGCGCAGCGCGAAATACTCGCGCTGCCCGGCGTGGCGACGGCGCAGGATGGGCGGCTGGAAGCCGTGCAGCAGGTGCTGGCAGCCTGCCTGCACGAGGCCGGGCATGACGCACAGCAGGAGAGTCTGGCGGCGGCACTGGCCAGTTGCCGACAGAGTGGCCAGAGCGGACCTTTGCTGGCATGGCTGGCGCAAGTGTTTCCCGGCGCGCCGCAGCCGGCCGATGCCGCTCCGCCCGCAGAGGCCGACGGTCCGTCTGCGGCGGCTGGCACGGAAGGCGGCGCGGCGCGGGTACTGCGGGTGGAGCAGGGCAAGATCGACCGCCTGATGGAACTGATAGGCGAAGTGGTGGTGGCCAAGAATGCCATTCCCTATCTGGCGGCAAGGGCCGAGCAGGTGTTTGCCGTTCCGGCGCTGGCGCGCGAAATCGAAGCCCAGTACGGCGTGATCAAACGCATCGCCGAGGAAATGCAGGACGCCATCATGCAGGTGCGGATGATGCCCGTCTCGTTCATCTTCCAGCGCTTCCCGCGGCTGGTGCGCGATCTGTCGCGCCGGCTGGGCAAGGAAGTCAGGCTGGAGATCAGCGGGCAGGAGACGGCGGCCGACAAGAACATTATCGAAGGGCTGGCGGATCCGCTGCTGCACATCCTGCGCAACAGTCTCGATCACGGGTTCGAAGACGCCGCCAGCCGCATTGCGGCCGGCAAGCCTGCTTGCGGCACGCTGAGCGTGGCAGCGCGGCAGGAAGGCGACCGGGTCTGCATCACCATCCGCGACGACGGGCGCGGCATCGATCCCGTAGCGATCCGCCGCAGCGCCTGCGCCAAAGGGCTGATAGACGAGGCCAGTGCCGCCCGTCTGAGCGATCAGGAAGCCGTGAATCTGGTGTTCGCGCCGGGCTTCTCGACGGCTGCGGCAGTGTCGGACATTTCCGGCCGCGGCGTCGGCATGGATGTGGTGCGCAACGCCGTGCAGAAAGTGCAGGGCACGCTGACGCTGGAGAGCCGTGCCGGCGCCGGCACCTGCATCAGCCTGAGTCTGCCCCTGTCCATGGCCGTCACCCAGGTGCTGACTATCGAGACCGATGGCCAGCGCTTCGGCGTGCCGATGGATGCCGTGCGCGAGACGGTGCGCGTGCCGCTGCAATCGGTACGCCGCATCAAGCAGCGTCAGGTGGTAACGCTGCGTGGCTGCGTGCTGCCGCTGCTGGCGCTCAACGAGGTGCTGGGCCTGAGTGCGCCGCCCAGGCTGAACGCCGAGCAGGAGCTGGCCGTGCTGGTGCTGGGCGAGGGCGATAGCCGCGTCGGCCTGCTGGTCGACCAGTTCCATCAGGCGGTCAGCATCATCCTCAAGCCGCTGGCCGGCATGCTGGGCGGACTGGCGCTCTACAGCGGCTCTGCGCTGATGGGCGACGGCTCGGTCCTGATGGTGCTTAACCCCAAGGAGATCTTCTGATGCCGCACGATTTACACGCCGATGCCGCCAACCTGAGCGGGCATGTCAGCATCGACGAAGCCGAACCTCTGCTGGACTGGCTGCAGCAGCACAACGGGCCGGTCGATCTGGCCGCCTGCAGCCATATCCATCCGGCCGTACTGCAATTGCTGTTCTGCGCCGGAGCGCGTATCACCGCCTGGCCGGCCGCGCCGGCTTTGCGCAGCTGGCTACCGGCCACGCCGGTCAGCGCCGAAACTGTCCCTCCCACCGAAACTAAAGGAATTCCATCATGAGCAAGACCATAATGATCGTCGACGATTCTCCCACCATGATCATGAGCATCAAGAGCAATCTGGAAAGCGGAGGCTTCCACGTCATGACCGCCGACGACGGCGTAACGGCGATGACGGCACTGCGCGGCGGCGCCAAGCCGGACCTGATTATTACCGACATCAATATGGCGACCATGGGCGGGCTGGAGCTGATCCGCGAAGTCAAGGCGCTGCCGGGTTTCCGCTTCACGCCTATCCTGACGCTGACGACCGAAAGCGATATCGCCAAGCGCGCCGAAGCCAAGCAGCTGGGCGCGACCGGCTGGCTGGTCAAGCCGGTGCTGGGCGGCGAGCTGTTGAAAGTGGTGAAACAAGTGCTGCCGGGCGCCTGAACGGCGCTGTCGACCGATAATTCCGATCCCGCGAGGTGAAATCATGAGTGATATGTCCGATAAAGAAAGCGCCGTGCAGTATGCCCGCGTGCTCGATGAATATGCGCTGCTGGTGCAATGCCTGCGCCAGCTCAATGGCTGCCGCAGCTATCAGGATGTGGCCGGCGCACTGCTGGAGATGCTGACCCGCTTCGGGCTGGAGGGGGTCATCCACATGCGCGTGGGCGAGACGGAGCAGACCGTGAGCGCGGCGGGCGTGGACGTGGCGAGCGAGGTGGCGATGGTGCGCCATGTGCGCGAGATGGACCGCATCGTCGCCTTCCGCGACAAGGCGGCCTATAACTTCGAACGCCTGACCATACTGGTGAACAATATGCCGCTGGCCGATGCCGCCCTGTGCGGCCGCCTGCGCGATCACCTGGCGATTGCAGCCGCTGCGGCTGACGACAGGCTGGCGGTGCTGCGCACCATGCTGGACAATGCTAGCGGCATCGCTGAGCTGGAGCACATTCTGGCCATGCTGGACCAGACCCGCCGCGAATACCACCAGCGCCTGCTGGAAGCGCGCGAACGCAGCGGCCAGAATGTGGAATCGCTGGTCGAGCAGCTCAACGACATGTCGCAGGACTTCGATCTGAGCTCGGCACAGGAGGCGGCCATGGTGAGTGCCATCCGCCGTGCCGGCCAGCGCATCGTGGCGGGCGTCGAGCTGGCGCCGGTGGTGGCCGGCGCGCTGGACCAGCTAGTCGATGAACTGGGCGAGATCGTCAAGCGCGATGCTGCACAGGAAAAGACTGGCGAAGCGCTGCCGACGATAGAACTGTTCTAATGCGGCGCCTTCCGGCTCCTGCCAGGTCTGCTAAGATTCTGGCTGGTACAGCATGGCAGCGGGTATGGTCCCGTAGTTGCCAGCAGTTTGGAGAGTCGCAATGGGTACATGGGCGGTAGACGCTTTTGGCAATGATTATGCGCAGGACTGGGCAGAAGATCTGGCACAGGTGAGCAATCTGGAGGCGGTGGAAAGTACGCTGGATGTGGTGCTGCAGGCAGGCAGCGGCGAGCTGGCAGCGCCGTTTGCGGCGGAAGCGCTGGTGGCCGTCGAAGTGCTGGCGCGCCTGCAGGGCAAGGGCGGGCCGCAGACGGACGATAGCCGTGCCGTGGACGAGTGGGTGGCGGCGCGCAAAGCCAAGGCGCGGGTACGCACCGATCTGGCGCAAAAAGCCTTGCAGGTGCTCGATAAGGTGCTGGCACCTGGCTCGGAATTGCGCGAACTGTGGGAGGACAGCGAGCACTACGCCGAGTGGAGCGCCAGCGTGGCCGATCTGCGCGGCCGTCTGCAGGCCTGAATCAGTATGCAGGCAGTCGATGTAGACCAGCTGGCGCAGCTGGCAGATTTTCTTGACCGGCACCGCAATGTGCTGGTGCTGACGGGGGCAGGCCTGAGCACGGCGTCCGGCATTCCCGATTACCGCGATCAGGATGGCGTGCGGCGTGGCCGTGCGCCGATACAGGGGCCGGACTTCCGTAAAGACGAAGCCGTGCAGCGGCGCTACTGGTCGCGCAGCATGGTGGGCTGGCCCACATTGGCACAGGCGACGCCGAATGCCGCCCACTATGCTCTGGCCAGGCTGGAAGCCGCGGGTAGGATAGGCGCCATCATTACCCAGAACGTGGATGGCCTGCACCAGCGCGCCGGTACGCGCCAGCTGATCGAATTACATGGCAACATCCACGGCGTGCTATGCCTGCAGTGCCGCGCCATCCATCCCCGTGCCGAAATCCAGCAATGGCTGCTGGCCCATAATCCGGAACTGGCCGCCAATGCGACCAGCGCCGATGCGGATAGTGTGGTGCCGGAGGTGCGCCCTGATGGGGATGCCGAGGTGGAGCTGGCCGCCATGCAGCGCTTCCACATGCCGCTGTGCCGTCATTGCGGCGGGACGCTGCAGCCCGATGTGATTTTCTTTGGCGATAATATCCCGCCCGAGCGCACGGCGGCGGCGCTGGCGTTGGCCGAGCAGGCCGATGCGTTGCTGGTGGTGGGTTCGTCGCTGATGGTGTTTTCCGGCTTCCGCTTCTGCAAGCTGGCGGCTGCGGCCGGCAAGCCGATTGCGGCCATCAATCTGGGCAAGACCCGCGCCGATGATCTGATCAGCCTGAAACTGGCCGCCTCGGCGGCCGATGTGCTGCCGCGCCTGCTGTAGCCGGCGCGGTGTAGAAATAAGAGGGGAACCGGGCGTCAGGCTTAACGGCGGTGGGTTTTCATGGCGGCCGCCACTTCGCGCTTGTTGTCGCGGTCTTTCTCGCTGGCGCGCTTGTCGTGCATTTTCTTGCCTTTGGCCAGACCGATTTCGCACTTCACCCGGCCGCCCTTGTAGTGCAGATTGAGCGGCACCAGCGTGTAACCGGCGCGTACCACTTTGCCGATCAGCTTATCCATTTCCTGCCGGTGCAGCAGCAGCTTGCGGGTGCGTACGGCTTCCGGATGGATGTGGGTGGAGGCGGTGGGCAGGGCGCTGATGTGGGCGCCGAACAGGAATAGCTCGTCGCCCTTGATGGTGACATAGGCTTCCTTGATCTGCACGCGGCCGTCGCGGATGGCCTTGACTTCCCAGCCTTCCAGCACGATGCCCGCTTCATAGCGGTCTTCGATGAAGTAGTCAAAAAAGGCTTTTTTGTTATCAGCTATGGTCATGGGATGGTATCGGTTAAACTACTGCTACGCGGATTTTTTCGCGAATAATTCAACATCATAGCAAATGGTTAGCGTATGGCAGTAGTGCACAAGTCAGTTTTACTCGGTTACAGCGCCCGGCAGATGTTCGATCTGGTCGCTGCCATTGAGGATTACCCCAAATTTCTGCCATGGTGCGGGGCGGTCGAGATCAAGGAAAAACACGATCATCAGGTGGTGGCTAGCGTCGGCATCAATTATCGCGGCGTGCGCCAGAGCTTTACTACCTCGAATACCAATATCGAGCCGGCGGAAATCCGCATGAAACTGGTCGATGGCCCTTTCAAATGTCTGGACGGTGTGTGGAGTTTCAAGGCCTTGCGCGAGGATGCCTGCAAAATCGAGCTCGATCTGCACTACGAGTTTTCCAGTGCGCTGCTGGCCCAGCTGGTGGGTCCCGTGTTCGGCATGATCGCCAACAGCATGGTGGATTCTTTCTGCAAACGGGCGGAGGCCGTGTATGGCCAGTGATGCGCTGAATATCGAAGTCTGCTACGCCAGCGACGAGTTGCAATTTCTGCAGGCTTTACAGGTGCCTGCCGGTAGTACCATTGCCCAGGCGATTGCCCTGAGCGAGCTGGCCCGGCGCCTGCCGCAGCTGGACCTGCAAGCTTTGCAGGTTGGTGTGTATGCCAAAAAGAAGACGCTGGACACGGTGCTGCGCGAGCATGATAGGGTGGAACTGTATCGCCCCCTGATCGCCGATCCCAAACAGGCGCGCCGCCGGCGCAAAGCCAGCGTCTGACAAACCAACACTATTGCCGTAAATCCACATGCGGCGGTGACTTTTTGTTCGTTTTCTAGGCAATCTGTTCTATTCTTGTGCTATCGCCTGATCCGCCCAAGAATGTTGATCTGCCTATGAAATTACGCAGAATTTCTGCATGGTTTTCCTTTCTCGTGCTGCTGTCGCTGGCAGCCAACGGCTGGCTGATCATGCAGATCCGTCAGGCCCATAATGACATGCTTTCTTCGCAACAGTACCGGCAGGACGCGCTGGCGCTGACCCATGGCCTACATCAAGAAACCGAACAACTGGCCCAGCTGGTGCGGGCCTACACGCTGACGGGCGAAACCCGTTATCTGTTTTACTACTACGACATACTCTCCATCCGCGAGGGTAGCAAGCCGGCACCTGCCCACTACAATCCCATGACCTATTGGGACGATGCCATTGCGGGACGGATAGCGCACCATCTGCCGGAACAAGGTGTCAAGGTTTCGCTGGCCGAGCGGATGAAAAAAGCCGGCTTCGGTCCGGCCGAGTTTCAGGCGCTTAATCAGGTGATCGCTGCCACAGCCGCCATGAACAAGATCGAGCAGATCGCGTTTGCCGCCACGCAGGGTCTGTACGATCCGGTGCAGGGTGATTTTGTCGATGATGGCGAGCCGCGGCGCGACTATGCCAGCCAGCTGGTCTACAGCAAACAGTACAGCGAACTGAAAGCCGATCTGTCGCGTGCGGTGAATGCGCTCAGTGCCATTACCGATAGTCGCACCAGTGCGGAAATGGATATGGCGGCCCAGCGGCTGGAACAGCGCATCGCCATTTCGCTGGGGTCGATGGCGCTGACGGTGCTGCTGGTGCTGTCGGCATTTCAGGTGGTGCGGCTCAAGGTGCTGGCGCCGATTACCCGGCTGGGCAGGGCGGCGCGCCAGCTGCGCGGTGGTGACTACAGCACCCGCTACGCCGGCGCCGAGGCAGCGCGCAGCGGGCCGCAGGCGGTGGAAGAAGTGCAGGAACTGGGGAGCACGCTCGATGGCATGGCGCAGGCCATCGAGGGCGATATTGCTGCGCGCGCTGCGGTACAGCGCGAGCTGGAAGCAGCGCGGGCACAGGCGGAATCGGCCACGCAGGCCAAGTCCATGTTTCTGGCGAATATGAGCCACGAGATCCGCACGCCCATGAATGCCATTATCGGCATGAGCCATCTGGCGCTGGAAACGGCACTGAATCCGCGCCAGCGCGACTATGTAAGCAAGGTGCATCAGGCGGCCAGGTCGCTGCTGGGTATCATCAATGACATTCTGGATTTTTCCAAAGTCGAAGCGGGCAAGCTGCGGCTGGAGGAGGCGCCATTCCGGCTGGAAGATGTGCTGGCCAATAGCATGTCGCTGCTCAGCATGGCGGCGCGCGACAAGGGGCTGGAACTGCTGCTCGATGTAGCCGATCCCAAGCTGCTGGGCGAGCAGGGCATGCTGCGCGGCGACGCCTTGCGGCTAGGGCAGGTGCTGACCAATCTGCTGTCGAATGCCGTCAAGTTCACCCAGCGCGGCTTTGTGCGCCTGTCGGTGGAGGTGGAGCAGCAAAGCGATGCAGCGATGACGCTGCGCTTTGCCATTCGCGACACTGGCATAGGCATGACGCCGGAACAGGTGGCTAATCTGTTTCAGGAATTTACTCAGGCCGATGGTTCGACCACGCGCCGCTTCGGTGGCACGGGACTGGGATTGACCATATCCAAGCGGCTGGTGGAGCTGATGGGCGGCGCAATCGCAGTGGAAAGCCAGCCGGAACGGGGTTCCAGCTTTGTGTTCAGCGCCCGGTTTGGCTTGCCGCCTGCCACTTCTGCGGCGCCTGTGACGCCAAATCTGGGCGCATTGCGTGTGCTGGTGGTGGACGACCAGCCGGAAGCGCGTACGGTGCTGCAGCATCTGCTGACGGCGCTTGGTGTGGCCGAGAGCGACGCGGGATGCATCGTCACCGCAGACAGTGCATCGGCTGCCATCGCGCAGGTGCAGGCGGCACACGAGCAAGGCCAGCCCTACGACTTGCTGCTGCTGGACTGGGTGATGCCGCCCGCCGGTGGCGATGCCGTGCTGTCGGCGCTGGGCGGAAAGACACCGGTCACCGCCATCGTCTCGGCCTACGATGCCGAGCATCTGCATATCAGTGCAGGGCGGCTAGGTGCGCGGCACTTCCTCGCCAAACCGGTACTGCCTTCGGCGCTGCGTGATCTGCTGGCCAGTGTGACAGGGCAGGCGGGCGCGGCGGCCCATCAGGCAAAGCGCCTGCACAGCGCCGGACTGGAAGGTATGCGCGTGCTGCTGGTGGAAGACAATCCCCTCAACCAGCAACTCGCTTGCGAGCTGATGGAAAGCCGGGGCGTGCAGGTCACTGTAGCCGAACATGGACAGGCTGCGCTAGACCAACTGGCAGCCGTAACGCCCGAACATTACCATGTGGTGCTGATGGACTTGCAGATGCCGGTGATGGATGGTTACGAAGCCACGCGCCGTCTGCGTGCCCGTTCTGAATATGATGGACTGCCGCTGATTGCCATGACCGCCCATGCGCTGATCGAGGAGCGCGAGCAGTGTATGGCGCTGGGCATGAATGGCCACATCGGCAAGCCGATCGAACCTGACGAACTGTATGCAGAACTGGCGCGCCACTATACCCCGGCCGACGAATCCGCGGCAGATCGCGTATTGCAGCCTGCCGGTGCGGACGCTGCCACCGGCGCGGAGACTGCATCGGGCAATACACATGGTGCCAGCGGTAGCGCATCGAATCTGGCGGGGCTGCCGTTCATCGCGGGACTTGATACCGTATCCGGCTTGCGCCGCTGCGGCGGCAGGGTATCGCTGTATCGGGGCATGCTGGAACGTTACGCGCAGGAGTTTGCCGAGCTCCCGGCCACTATGGAGACCCTGCTCGGCCATCAGCAGTGGCCGGCGGCGGAGCGGCTGGCGCACACTCTGCGCGGCCTGAGCGGCACGATAGGTGCGTCGGCCGTGGCGGAACTGGCGACAGCGCTGGAAAATGCCTGTCATGCGCAGGATGGCGCTGCTGCGCAAGCCGGGCTGGGGGAGCTAGTCGCACCTTTGCAGACCTTGCTCGGGCAACTGCCGCAAACACCGCAGGCAATTGGCGGCGCTCCGGGCGCAGCTGGGGCAGCACTGCCGGACTGTCTGCCGCAGCTGCGCGCACTGCTAGCCGATTGCGATGGCGACTGCATCACTCTGTGGGAAGAACACCGCGCAGCGTTTGCTGCGGCCTTGCCCGTGGAGATCGTACAGCAGATCAGCCACGCGCTCGACAACATCGACTTTGATACGGCGCTTTCGCTGCTGCCGGAAACCATTACCTGAAACCGTCCATGATGAAATCATATCAACCCTTAACAATGCGCCGTCCGGCTTTGCTGGCGCTGGCAGTGGCACTGGCGCCGGGAATGGGCAGTCTGCCAGCCGTGCATGCGGCAGAGCTTAGCTGGTCCGGTTTTGCAACCGCCGGCTATGCCATTTCCGACCGCAGCTACACTTACGAGCGCTATGTCGACCGTAGCGGCACCTTCATGCGTGACAGTCTGGTGGGCGCGCAACTGGTGGCGGAACTGGCGCCGCGCTGGAGTGCCACGGTGCAAGCCACGGTGGCCCCGTCGGTCAGCAATGACCAGCGCTGGGACGCCCGTCTGCAATGGGCTTTCCTGTCCTACCGGCTGGGTAACGACACCCTGCTGCGTGCCGGTAAATTGCGCATGCCTATGTATCTGTTCTCGGAAAACATGCAGGTGGGTGCTTCGTACGATGTGATGCATCTGCCGACCGAGGTGTATTCCACCGCGCCGACCAATGATTACACGGGGCTGGCATTCAGCCGCAACTGGTCGTTGGCGCAAGGCGAACTGGGACTGGAAGCCTATGCGGGGCGCACCAGTCTCACGGCGCGTGCCCAGCAGGGCGGCAGTTCGCCGGGCGAGCTGCATACCCGTTCCGGCGGCGTGGTGCTGGCCTATCGCCACGACGATGACGTGTGGCGGATGGGCTGGCAACGATCGCGCATCCGTGTCGATGGCATGGGACAGGGTGGCGCTCCGGGCGGAGTGCAGCCTAGCGGTAGCGATATCGCGCCCGGTGTGCCGGTCGACAGCAGCGGCGATGGTATCGATACGCGGGTGGCGCTGCTGGGCGCCGACCTGCATTTCGACAGCGGCCTGCGGATAGTGAGCGAATATGCCTGGCGCCATGCCGCCAATGCGGTGACGCCGAAGAATTCGCAAGGAGCTTATCTGACGCTGCTGCGCCCGGCGGGCAAATGGACGCCCTATGTGACGGCGGCGCGTCTGCTGTCGGAAAAGGCTGCGCGGGTAGCGGAAGGTGGGCGCGGTGGCATCGACGATCAGAAGTCGCTGGCGCTGGGCACGTCCTACAGTCTGGGTGCGAACGGTAAATTGAAGCTGGAGTGGATGCATGTGCATGTCGGCACCAGCAGCAGCCTGATAGACCACAGTATGGGTGCTGCCGTAGTCCAGCATCAGGGCCTGAACGTGCTGTCGGCCTCCTACAGCGTGGTGTACTGAGATGGCCAAGCATAAGCAATATAGTCCCCGCTGGCGTCTGCCAGCCGCGCTGGTTCTGGCGTTTGCCTTGCCACTGGCGTCTGCCGGCGTGGTGGTGATCGGTAACGGTAATCTGCCCCGGCTCGATGATGCGCAGGTGCAGAAAATCTACAGCGGCAAGGTGGTGGAAGTGGCCGGCGTGACGGTAGCCGCCGTCAATCTGCGCAGCGGGAATACGGTGCGCGCCCACTTCCTGCAGACCTATCTGAATCAGGACGAGGAAAAATACACGGCCTACTGGACTGTACGGCGCTATATCGGCAAAGGCACGCCGCCACGCGAGCTGGCCAGCGGGGCCGAAGTGGTGAACTTCGTGCAGTCCACTCCCGGCGCCATCGGTTATGTGGAAGACAGTGATCTGAAGCCCGGTTTGAATATTTTGCTGCGCAAATAAGCGCGGCCCGTAACATTGACCGAACAAGGAGGCGCCCTTGGGCCAGCCGACCATACTGGTAGTAGATGATTTTGCCGTGATGCGCGATCTGGTGGTGCACCAGCTCAAGCTGCTGGGGCTGACCGATGTGCATACCGCCAGCAATGGCGAAGATGCCCTGAAGCTGCTGGCTGCGCGCAGTTTCTCGCTGGTGCTTTCGGACTGGTCCATGCCCGGCATGAGCGGACTGGATCTGCTCATACAGGTGCGCAGGACGCCGGCACTGGCGCGCCTGCCTTTCATACTGGTGACGGCCGAAATCCAGCGCGAGAAAGTGTCGGCGGCCATCGAGGCCAAAGTCAGCGATTTTCTGCTCAAGCCCTTTCGCCCCGAGGAGCTGGAAAAGCGCATCCATGCCGCACTAGGTGGCCAGCGACTGGCCATGCCGGCACAGGCGGCGCCGGTCGCAGCGCCGCTCCAGCGCCAGACCGTGCTGGTGGTGGACGACACGCCGGCCAATCTGACGCTGGTGGGCGGCCTGCTGCGCGACGATTATCAGGTCAAGCTGGCTGCGCGGGGCGACAAGGCGCTGCAACTATGCGCGACGAGCGCGCCCGATCTGGTGCTGCTCGATCTGATGATGCCGGAGATGGATGGTTTCGAAGTCTGCCGCCGCCTGAAAGCTGATCCTGCCACCGCCCATATCCCCGTGATTTTCCTCACCGCCGTGAGCGATGCCAGCCGTACCGTGGAAGGACTGGCGCTGGGTGCGGTCGACTACGTCAGCAAACCTATCGAGCCGATGATACTGAAAGCCCGCGTGGCTACGGCCTTACGCACGGCGCGCGATCGTGAAGCGCTGCGCGCCCAGTTCGATCTGGCGCTGGAAAATGCCCGCCTGCGCGAAGAGGTGGAGCGGATTACCCGCCATGATCTGCACAATCCGCTGGCGGCCATCATCGGCATGAGCAGCGCCATGCTGCTGGCAGGGCAGTTAAACGAAGAGCAGAATCGGCAGCTGGTAGCGATAGAGCGTACTGCCAGCGATATGCTGGACATGCTCAAGCTGTCGGCTCTGTTACTGCGCATGGAAGCGGGCGACTATCAGCCGGAGCCGCTGCCAGTCGATCTGGCGGCACTGCTACAGCGGGTGGCCGATGAAAGCCGCGGCATCTGCGCGGGACGCCACATCGATATCGTGCTGGAGCTGGGGGCGCCGCGCAGCGTGGCCGGTAACCAGTTGCTGCTGTATTCGATGCTGCACAATCTGGTACGCAATGCGACCGAGGCCAGTACGGCGGGTGATACCGTACGTATCACGCTGGCGCCGGATGGCCAGATACGCATCCATAATCGGGCCGCCGTGCCGGAAGTGATGCGCGAGCGATTCTTCGAAAAATATGCGACTTCGGGCAAGGAAAACGGCAGCGGGCTGGGTACATACTCGGCCCGCCTGATCACGCAAGCCCATGGCGGCAGCATCAGCATGATCACGTCGGAAATCGACGGCACTACCCTGACGATAGAACTGCCTGCAAAATAAACCGGCGCATGGCAGGCTGACGGAAAAACTCGGTGTGCCAGACTTCGCTCTGACGTTGTTGCGGCGTGCCGAATTCCAGCAAGCGGTCAGGTGCAGGCTGGTCGCCCGGCAGCAGCACGCTGTCGTAGGGCACGATGACATCATTGTCGGCGGAAATCAGCATGTGGTTGATCAGCGCGCCCGTCTGTTCCAGCGCTGAGCCACCGTAGTTAAAGTCGGCGCGGGCGTAGTAGACGCGGGCAGCGGCCAGCAGGCTGGGGCTGGCCGCCAATGTTGCCAGCCACGGCGACTGGCTGGACAGTGCCGCAATGCTGGGCTGCTGCAGGCCCTGATTCAGCACCAGCCTGGCCAGCGCGATGACCAGATCCAAGCCCAGAGCGCCGCTGATGGTGGCCAGCATGGCGGCGATATTCAGAAAACTCTGTATATCCGCCGGCTGGGCCAGCGGCGTGCCCTGATTGGCTGCAGCGACGAAGATGGCATTGCCGATGCCGGCAATCCGGCCCGTGCGGGCAGTGCGGATGGCAGCGAGCGTGCTGTCCTGCGTGCTGTCGGCCAGCAGACTGCGCACTACCACGCCGCCGCGGCTGTGGCACAGCAGGTCCAGCTGCCATTGTCCATCGGCGGGCAGCAATTGCAGCAGATCGAGCGCATTCTGCTGCGGCGTCTTGGCGATGGTCCAGTGGTCATAGCCATACACCTGTCCCTGATAATGCTGGATCAGCTGGGCTAGCGTGCCATCACGTTCGAGTTCGTTGAACGCCCCTTCGCAACTACTGCAGATGCCGTGGATTAGCAGCAGCACGCGGCGGCCTTTAGCCGCTGCCAGATGCTGGGGACTGGCCGGCGTCTGCCAGTCCGCCCCCAGTTTCAGCAGGCGCTCGGGTTTTGCATGTGGCTCGATGGTTTCTATCATGGTCTGCGTGATCTCATCGCGCACACGTAAGGCGGCATGTACCAGCCAGTCCATGGCCACAGCAGGAGCACTGTCCAGCTGTGGTGCACGGTGCGCAGGGAAGATGAACTGGATACAGCCGGTATCCTTGTTGCGTACGATGTTGAGATTGCTGTCGGCGATCTGGGCGGCGCTCAGCGGCATGCTGACGGCTGCCAGCGTTAGGGGCGGCCGTACCACGGCGCTGCCGGCGTCCTGCAGTGCGCGCTGTAGTTGCTCCTGCTTGGACAGGTTCATGGCACTCTCCCGCTTAGCGGTGATAGTGCCAGTGTAGTGGCCATCAGCGCACAGCGGCGCCGGATTGCGTCAAGATGCGGTGTACCAGCTGTTCGGTACTGTTGCGGATGTCGAGAACGATGCCTGCTTCATCGGCTTCCAGCGGCTGCAGTGTCGCCAGCTGACTAAGCAATAAGCTGGGCGGCATGAAGTGGGCGTTGCGTCCGGCCATGCGCTGGGCCAGCAGGGCGGCTTCGCCGTGCAGGTGGGCAAAGCGCAGTGCCGGATCAGCCTGACGCAGGCTGTCGCGGTATTGGCGCTTCAATGCGGAGCAGGACAGCACGTAGCCGCCGTGCTGCCGGCGCGCACGGCGGATCTCCTCGCCCAGTGCGCTCAGCCAGCCGGCCCGGTCGGCATCGCTGAGGGCGATGCCGGCGCTCATGCGGGCGATATTTTCCGGCGCGTGAAAAGCGTCACCTTCGATGAAGGGGCACCGCAGGGCCTGTGCCAGCTGCTGGCCCACAGAGGATTTTCCGCTGCCGCTAACGCCCATGACTACCCAGCTGGTGGCGCTAGTCTGTGTCATGCGCTCTCGCGTGCCATTAGCGTAAAGCCGAGGTCGATGTGGCGCGCCGCCGGTGTTTCACCTTTGATCAGCGAGCGCAGCAGGGTAGCTGCTTCGAAACCGATGCGGTAGCGCGGCGTGCTGATGGTGGTTAGCGTGGGGTTCATCCATGCCGAGGCGGGCAGATCGTTAAAGCCGCAAATGGCCAGCTGGCCGGGGATGTGCAAGTTGCGGCGCTGGGCCTGGAACACGGCACCCTGGGCCAGATCGTCGTTGCAGCAGAAGATGGCGTCGCAGCCGCTGGCCTGTTCCAGCATGCGGTCCAGCAGGGCGGCACCGAGCGCGATGGTGGAAGGCTGCGCCACCATCACTTCCAGTTCCGCTGCGGCCAGCCTGGCCTCCTGCATGGCCTGGCGGTAGCCGTCGGCGCGGCGCAAGGTGCGTTCGTCCAGCTGGGCGCCCATGAAGCCGATGCGGCGGTAGCCACGGCTGATCAGGTAGCGCGTCATGGTCTGGCCTGCCGCAAACTGGGAGAAACCGACCGAGGGCTGTTCGTCTGCGCCAGCCAGATCCATCATGGAGACCAGCGGCATGGGGCTGCCTGCCAGCAGCTGCTGTACGCGCGGGCAGGGGCTCAGTCCGGTCAGCAGCATGCCGTCCGGTGCCGATTGCAGATAGGTGGTGATGAGCTTTTCTTCTTCGCGTTCGGAATAGCGGGTATTGCCGATCAGGATCTGGTAATCATCCCCTTCCAGCGCGTCCTCTATCCCGGCCAGTACTTCGGTGAAGACGGCATTGGCCAGCGATGGCACCAGCACGGCGATGACTTTGGACTGGGACGAGGCGAGGGCGCGGGCGGCACGGTTGGGCACGTAGCCCAGTTCGGCGACGGATTTCAGGACGCGGTCGCGCAAGGGCTGGGAAACCAGGCCGGGCTGGGTCAGTGCCCGGGATGCCGTCATGGTGGCAACCCCGGCGTGCCGCGCAACCATGGCCAAGGTAATGCGTCCGCTGGCGCGGCCCTTGTTTACGGTAGGCTTGAGCATGTCAGGTTGCAAAGAAAATGGATCGCAACATGATACGGCAGCTTGCCCCATTTGCAACAGGGGCTATTTGCAACCGGCCAACACTTTCCGGTTGTTTTTTTCCTGTTCGGCCTTTTCAGCGTCGCTCAGGAAGTAGCGTTCGCCGTTTTTGTCGTAGTTGGCGATGCGGATGCCGTCGCTGATGGCTTGCTGATTCTTCTTGGTAATATCGCAATTGGCTGCCGTTTCTGCCCGCTGGCGGGCCTCGTCGGCGGCCTTGCCTGCCGCCTGTGCGGCCTCGCTCTGGCGCCGGTTATAGTCGGCGTTGCGCTCTGCCAGTGTGGGGCCACTGCGCGCGGGCGCGGCGGGCTCTTCCATTGGCGCTGCATCCGGATTGAAACTGGCCTTGCCCGGTGCTTTGAGAATGCGTTTGTCCGGCACGCTGGGCGGCGGCGGGCGGTCCGACAGCTGTTTGACGCCTTTTTCGTCTATCCACAGGTACTGGGCGTGGGCAGCGCTGACAAACAGCAGCATGCTCAGTGCTGCCAGAATGGTGCTGGCGGTGCGGCGGCGGGAGCGATGGGCAAGCATCAGGTTCATGGCTGTTTCAGTAGAAAAAGCCATTGTCGGCATCATGCAGTTGCTGGCGACCAAGCCCGCGCGCTGGCCCTGTTCGTTGTGCAGGACTATGCGGGCAGGATCGGGTGGGCGGAAATTCACGCACATAGGACTGAACTTAATCGTTGAAGAAAGCTAATGATAGCGTGATTAGGGCAGGGTGCGCTGAAGTTGCAGACAGAATTCACGATTCTCTGTATAATCTGCTTTTGCGCCTATAGGAAATGCTATGCGTCTACTCCAAAAAGCACTCACGTTCGATGACGTGCTGCTCGTCCCCGCGTATTCGAATGTTCTGCCTGCCGATACGTCTCTCAAAACCCGTCTGACCCGCAATATCACGCTGAATATCCCGCTGCTGTCGGCTGCGATGGATACCGTGACCGAAGCCCGTCTGGCCATTGCCATGGCACAGGAAGGCGGCATCGGTATCATCCACAAAAACCTGAATCCGAAAGATCAGGCGCGTGAAGTGGCTCGTGTTAAGCGGTTTGAGGCTGGCGTGCTGCGTGACCCGATCACGATTCCGCCGACGATGAAAATCCGTGACGTCATTCAGCTGACCGAGCAGTATGGCATTTCCGGTTTCCCTGTCGTGGAAGGCAAGGAAGTGGTGGGTATCATTACCAACCGTGACCTGCGCTTCGAACGCGAACTGGATGCCGAAGTACGCGCCAAGATGACTCCGCGCGACAAGCTGGTGTACGTGAAGGAAGGCGCCGAAGGCGCTGACCGCGACGAAGCCAAGCGCCTGATGAACAAGCACCGTCTGGAACGCGTGCTGGTAGTGAACGATGCCTTCGAACTGCGCGGTCTGATCACCGTGAAGGACATCCAGAAATCGACCTCGCACCCGATGGCGTCGAAAGACTCGCAAGGCAAGCTGCTGGTCGGTGCTGCCGTAGGCGTAGGCGCCAAGGACGAAGAGCGTATCGAACTGCTGGTGGCCGCTGGCGTCGACGTGCTGGTGGTCGATACCGCCCACGGTCACTCGCAAGGCATACTGGACCGCGTGAAATGGATTAAGACCAAGTTCCCGCAAGTGGACGTTATCGGCGGCAATATCGCTACCGCTGCTGCCGCCAAAGCGCTGGTGGAACATGGCGCCGATGCAGTCAAAGTGGGTATCGGCCCCGGCTCGATCTGCACCACCCGTATCGTTGCCGGTGTCGGTGTGCCGCAGATTACCGCCATCTCCAATGTGGCCGAAGCGCTGGAAGGCACGGGCGTACCTTGCATCGCTGACGGCGGCATCCGCTTCTCGGGCGATATCTCGAAAGCGCTGGCTGCTGGCGCATCCACCGTGATGATGGGTTCGATGTTCGCCGGTACCGAAGAGGCACCGGGCGAAGTGATCCTGTATCAGGGCCGTTCGTACAAGTCCTACCGCGGCATGGGTTCGCTGGGCGCGATGTCGGATGGTTCGGCTGACCGCTATTTCCAGGACGCCACCATGAAGGCCGACAAGTTCGTGCCGGAAGGTATCGAAGGCCGTGTTGCCTACAAGGGCAGCGTGCTGGCCATCATCTTCCAGCTGGTGGGCGGCGTGCGCCAGTCCATGGGCTACTGCGGTTGCGCTACCATCGAAGAACTGCGGAACAAGGCCGAATTCGTCGAGATCACCTCGGCCGGCATGCGCGAATCGCACGTACACGATGTACAAATCACCAAGGAAGCGCCGAACTACCGTTCGGGCGACTAAGCCTCCTGCTAACGCCGGCCATGTGGCCGGCGTTTTTCTCGTTGACCTCTTCTGCACATCTCCATGCACTCTAAAATCCTTATTCTCGATTTCGGCTCCCAGGTAACCCAGCTGATCGCACGCCGCGTGCGCGATGCCGGCGTGTTCTCGGAAGTCTACCCCTACGACGTTAGCGACGAATTCGTGCGCAACTATGGCGCCGCCGGTGTGATTCTGTCGGGCAGCCACAGCTCCACGCTGGAAGGCGATGCGCCACGCGCACCGGACGCCGTGTTCGAACTGGGCGTGCCAGTACTGGGTATCTGCTACGGCATGCAGACCATGGCGGCCCAGCTGGGCGGCAAAGTGGAAAACGGCAAGGTACGCGAATTCGGCTACGCTGAAGTGCGCGCACGCAGCCATACCAAACTGCTGGACGGCATCAACGACTTCGTCACCGACGAAGGTCACGGCATGCTGAAAGTGTGGATGAGCCACGGCGACAAAGTGCTGGAAATGCCACCGGGCTTCGTGTTGATGGGAAATACCCCGAGCTGCCCGATCGCCGCCATGGCTAATGAGGAGAAACGTTTCTACGGCGTGCAGTGGCACCCTGAAGTCACTCACACGGTGCAGGGCAAGGCCATGCTGGGCCGCTTTGTGCACGAGATCTGCGGCTGCAAGTCGGACTGGAATATGCCTGACTACATCAGCGAAGCGGTCGAAAAAATCCGCGCGCAGGTGGGCAAGGATGAAGTGATACTGGGCCTGTCGGGCGGGGTGGATTCCTCCGTTGCTGCCGCGCTGATCCATCGCGCCATTGGCGATCAGCTGACCTGCGTGTTTGTCGATCACGGCCTGCTGCGCCTCGACGAAGGCAAGATGGTGATGGATATGTTCTCCAAAAACCTGGGCGTGAAAGTGATCCGCGTCGATGCAGAAGACCAGTTCATGGGTCATCTGGCTGGCGTGAGCGACCCCGAGCAGAAGCGCAAGATTATCGGCCGCGAGTTCGTCGAAGTGTTCAATGCCGAATCGGGCAAACTGACCAGCGCCAAATGGCTGGCACAGGGCACTATCTATCCGGACGTGATCGAGTCGGCCGGCAAAGGCAAGAAAGGCCAGACCATCAAGAGCCACCACAACGTGGGCGGCCTGCCGGAGCACATGAAGCTGCAGCTGCTGGAACCGCTGCGCGAGCTGTTCAAGGACGAAGTGCGCAAGCTGGGCGTGGCGCTGGGTCTGCCGCATGATATGGTGTACCGTCATCCCTTCCCTGGCCCTGGCCTCGGCGTGCGGATTCTGGGCGAAGTGAAGAAGGAATATGCCGACCTGCTGCGTCAGGCCGATGCCATCTTCATCGAAGAACTGCGCAACACGCCGTATGAAGCGGTGGTGGTGCCGGGCTTCGATCAGGACAGCGTACCGGCCAACTGGTATGAAGCGACCAGCCAGGCGTTTGCCGTGTTCCTGCCAGTGAAATCGGTGGGCGTGATGGGCGACGGCCGTACCTACGAATATGTGGTGGCACTGCGCGCCGTGCAGACGCAGGACTTCATGACGGCACACTGGGCGCACTTGCCGCACTCGCTGCTGGGTACGGTTTCGAACCGCATCATTAACGAGGTGCGCGGCATCAACCGGGTGGTCTACGACATCAGCGGCAAGCCGCCAGCGACCATCGAGTGGGAATGATTTGATGTCTGGCAACTGCTGGCACAGATTGGCAGTAAGCTACACCTAAGCCCGTGATTTCACGGGCTTTTTTGTTATTTCGTCTGGCACTGTCTGGCAACGATTAGCACGGTTAAGCAATGTTTTTTCATGGCATTCTTAATGGTATGAGCTCGCAAAGGTGCCATGATCGGCAGTCGATACCATGCGATGGTGTTGCGAGCTGTCATGGTATCGGTTTTGTGTAAATGCTTTAAATTCAAGGCTTTACATGAAAATTTGATGCGCTTTCCGATCATGGTATTTCTGGCCTCTTTTGAACAGATAACGGTATGCTGCGGGCTCTCGGACAGTTGTTGGGGCAGCTTAACGGAGCAGGTCGAGGGCATGACATTCGTGACTACTTCCCGGCGTCGTAGTGGGGCTAGGCGCCGCAATATGCTCCCTGCAGGTTAACTGCCAGACTTGCAAGAAATTTGCGTCTTAGCAAGTCCCTTGGCTTGTGTTCATGTGGTCGTACTGAGGGATGTACGAAGTCTCAATGCAGTTGACTTGTACGGTTGTTAGCCGTATTATGGCCGTCAGCGTGCATCCGGCCAATAGCCGTACTGACTCGCAATCAACTGCCATGGAGGGCAATCAAATGACTACAGCTACTTTGAAGAGTGCGTATGCTCAACTAGGCGCTACTGAGACCTTTTCGGTAAACGCACCGCTTAAGCGCGCTCGAATGGAACTAAAGACCACGGATGCTGCAAAGGAGTTGCTAAGCCTTGCAGCGGCACTAGATGGCACAGATTTAACTGCTTTCATTTTGAATACTGCTGTGGAAAAGGCACGTAAAGTTGTGGCGGAACATAGTGCCATCATGCTCAGCAGAGACGGTCAGGAGGCGCTTGGCCGATTGCTGCAATCGGCACCTAGCAAGCCTACGAACGCGATGCGTGAGTTGATGTCCTTGCCTGATTTGAAGAAGGCATGACAATCCTTTTTGCTAAATATGATTCGAACGTCACCTATCCCGGTCAAAAAAAGTTCGATTGTGGCCATGCGATTATCAATAAGTTCGTACATGATTCACTAAAATCACAAGTGAAAAAAGGTGTCTGTGTGGCCTATGTGCTTACAGATCAATCCAAAGCAGGGCAATTTGTTGGATTTTTCACCATTGGGCAACACTCGATCAGTCTGTCTGCGCTTTCTGCACTCTCTCTTGGCTCGCTACCCAAGCAAATTCCGTGTACTCGACTTATCATGCTCGGCGTTGACAGCCAGTACCAAGGACGAGATTTGGGTAAGCAGCTTATGAAGGAGGCATTCCTGGCAACGAAGCTGGCTGCCCAGGCCGTAGGATCATTCGGGATGTATCTCGATGCTGACGCTGGAGCAGTTAAGTTCTATACAGGGCTGGGCTTCAGTCTATTGGAAGGCGACAAGAGCCCTGATCCGTCTCCCATGTTCTTACGCATGACGAGTATCCCATAGCCGGCTATTGATCAGACTCCCAGGGTTGGGTGCGTATTCTCGCCAAAGCGGCCAACGATTCCTACTTCATTCCGGCCACTAATTCCTGCTGCAAAGCGGCCACACAATTTTGAGCGCCGAGCCAATTTCTAGCTGTGCCACTGATTCCTGTGCAAAGCCGCTGATTCTCTCTTGGTGCCACTAATTCCTGTGCGAAGCCGCTGATTCCTGCTTGGTGCCACCGATTGCCATGCTGCGATTAAGTTCAGATAATATTGAGAGTGCCAGAGGCTGCAAAGGTTTGCGGCACTAGCGTTAAGTCGAAGTTTGATCTACGCTAGATTTGGGATGAATCCAGATTTTTATCAACCGTTGCAGCAATGCCACCTATCGTTGGGAGCGCAAAATGCAAACTTATGACGCAGACCGCCGAAGCTCGCAGTCAGAGCTGCCGGAAGGTTGGATCCGTCGGCACGATACTTCGACTTTGGTCCGGGCCGCACTTGTCATACAACGCGAGGCAGGCACAGAGATAGCTTTTGCATTTTTGCAGGAGTCGGGCGTATCAGACGCGGTTGCCGCGCGTGTGCTGCAACAAGGAATAGTGCGCGAACAAGATTTAAGTCACTGAGCATGTCATCGTACCCAGTGGGCTGCATTTAACATGCCTGTTCAAGCGTTACATCGTGTCGTCTGCTCTACGGCATGGCAAGCTTATTGCGCTTCCCCAGCCAGATGCTTACGTTGCTGAATCAGAAGGCCCATCAGCGCACGTGGCTTAACGGGCATCTGTGTTCGCGGTGGCAAGTTAAGATAGAAGCCAGGAAGCGGACGGCGCCAAATATTCACACCAGTGAGCCATATGTTATACCCATCTTCGCGCTGAAGAACGTATCGTGAAGCCGGACAGGCTGACGCAATTAAAGTATCCAAGAAAAGGGGAACGGCTGGACTCGCCGGCAGTGAGTGCATCGAAATGACTCACTCAGCAGTAACCGCGCAGTATTATGTCGAGTAGACTTTAAGGGCGTATTACAGGTTGGACATTTTATGCGAGTGCTAAGAGCATCGCTCATGTCGTTGGCGAGAGCATCAAAGTAACTTTTCGAATTCAATAGCCCGTGGCCATGTATAGATCGAAAAACGAAAGCTTTTCTTCCACCCGGGTCCATAGGCTTTATTCGTTCATACAAGGCCAAAATCAGATGGGCTATGTACAACTGAGATAGCCCCTTGAATCACCGGACACAGCCTATGCGTTATTCTTACGGATAGGAATAGGACTGTGCATATGACTAGGAACAAGCAAACAATCGAAGTAGTGACCGTGAGCCAGGAACGCCGCCGG
>NZ_WWCM01000049.1 GCF_009857915.1 Duganella qianjiadongensis | reverse complement strand
AAGATGCCGCAGCGAACTTGGAAGATGGCAGCAAACCAGTTTGCCATTCTGTTTGGGGAACGCTTCACCAACGCGATTAATTAACTACGAACCGCGACCCCGGCACACAAAATTCCTGACAGGTCCCGACTGCGTCGCCCCCCCTTGTTGCGCCGGCTCACTTTCGCTCTGGACCGGTGATATTCCATTGGGCTCGTGCTCGCAAACGTTCTCTTGTGGCGTTTGCTTTGCCGTTGCATTTGCGGCTGCTAGCGCTTTCTTTCTTACATTCGCCTTATTGCCTTCAGTACAGGCTTCTATCACTGCAGCAGCAGGGCCTGCCCATTCGTCTGAATGCATTTCTCGGCGCGCTTTGCGCCGGTGGTTGGCACCTTCACGATTTAAGATGCCACGAACGCTCCAGCTGATTTCAACTTCTTGCCACCGATTCGGCGGCAACAGCTTCCCAAAAACTTCACCAGTTTCCACGCAACTGGCATACGCTACACGAGCATCACGAAGTGAACTGTATATTTTAAGATGAAGCCCTAGCAGAGAAAAATCAGAGCTGACTCGTTCATTCGTATACCTCCACGGTCCTAACTTCACGTAAGGGCGCTCACCCTTGTTTCGGTTTCCGCGTACCGTCACAATGTCGGTGTGATACATCAGTAATGGTAACTCTTGGGTAGTTACAGGGAGTGGCGAAGGTATGAAAGTGCTTCCGTGGTTGTCGATGGCGGCCGCTAGTGCGTCCATCGGCGAGCACATCATAAGAGCCCCAGTTGGCGATGAATTATGAAGCAAAATCTGGTGTTCGAGTGCCGATGTTATATCGGATAATTTCAACTCAAATGCGACTGCATTTTGCTCTGGATTATTTTTGCGTGAGTCCAGCGGGCCAGATCCGTAGGTACAAGGACTACGTTGCAACCCTGAGCGAGTGGTTTGTCCGAATACTCTTTCGATCGTATCCCTGCCCCACCAAGCTTTTACAGGCCCAAGATGAATAGCGCAGCCAATCGTATCAACTACATTGTCGATCACATCGAAGGCAACGTTTGACCAACCGTTATCCATTCGCAAAATTGAAAAACCCTGCCCAGCTAATTGCTCGAACATTTGGTTGGGAAATACCTTTCTCCCCAGGCCAATTGCGAGTGCGCAACTCTTACTTCCAGCGACCAAAGGAATGATGGCGGACTCAATGGTCTCCAGAACACTGTCCGCACTAGGGTTTATCTCTAAGGCAAGAACTGCACCAATGATCAGCTCATATCGCTCTTCAACAATCACGCCGATATACCACCTAGGCAAAGGAACCTTGATCTCTCCGCCATATGGATTGGTGATCGAGATCATTGAGGCAGAATCTACTTTGTGAAAGTCCAGTTGGACTGCGTTGAATGACCGCAAGGTCGGGAGAATGGGCTCTATACCCCGGCCCACCGTAAGGCGTGCGGCGGCCGGTTCTCCCGCACGTGCTCTAACCCATTGTTCTGGATATCGAGTGCTTAATGAATTGCAATACGCCCGAAGTGCTTCAAGCCCTTCGGTTTTGGTGCTAAGTGGCCATTCATTGGATTGCAATCCGTTTTCCTCAAGCCACCGTATGAACTTGTTATGGAGGTCACATATCCGCATTCTAACGTCTTGGAATTTGTTCTTTGGCTCCCGCCGTAGATAGAGTTCATGAATTACTTTTTGCAGCATCGGGTAGCGTTCAAATAGCTGTCCAAGTGCTCCCGTACTCCCACTGTTGTCTTCCCCGGGCACACACACAACTGGGGCGGTTCGCTCATAATCTTTGATGTGTATATGTGGAGATAAGGCACGGAATCCCCAGATTCGCCCATCCGCAGCAACCTGGACCTGTCAGGAATTTTGTGTGCCGGGGTCGCGGTTCGTAGTTAATTAATCGCGTTGGTGAAGCGTTCCCCAAACAGAATGGCAAACTGGTTTGCTGCCATCTTCCAAGTTCGCTGCGGCATCTT
>NZ_WWCM01000048.1 GCF_009857915.1 Duganella qianjiadongensis | reverse complement strand
AAGATGCCGCAGCGAACTTGGAAGATGGCAGCAAACCAGTTTGCCATTCTGTTTGGGGAACGCTTCACCAACGCGATTAATTAACTACGAACCGCGACCCCGGCACACAAAATTCCTGACAGGTCCTTCGGCGCTAAAATTCTCAAATCCCCAATCGTCCAAAATAAGAACATCGTATTTGACTAGGTGTGCGAGATACGTTTTAAATTTGCCGGCAGCATGAGCGCCAATGAAGTCTTGAATAAGCAGCGGAACGCGGATAAAGTACGTAGACAAACCTTGTCGACATGCTTGGTTTCCCAGAGCGCAAGACAACCAAGTTTTCCCGGTTCCAGTTGGTCCAGTTATCACCAGGTTTGCGGATTGCCGCACCCATTCTAGAGTCGAAAGCTGTAACATTGTGGGCTTACTCAACCCTCGCGCGGCTTTGTAATCGATGTCCTCGACGGAAGCACTTATTTGTAGTTTTGCTTTCTTCAACAATCCGTGCAAGCGCTTGTTATCGCGATAGGTCATCTCCTGATCAATCAGCACACGGATTCGATGCTCAAACGGCAGTTCATCTATAGTTGGATTCGAAATTTGTCGCTCGAATTCGTCGGCCATTCCGTTTAACCCAAGCTTGCGCATAACTTCTATTGTATGGTGATTCATGGTTCGTTATCCTCTTCTCCGTTTAGAATTTTGAGGTAATGCGATGCTCCGCGAACATTTTCGTGATTTGCTGGTAAGACTGGTTTTGGAGAGGCGTTTTGGGAGGCGGCATCCCTAGCGAGAAGCTGGTCAAGGTTACCTGCTAGGATGCGTCGTAAGTCTTCTGTGTTCATCACTCTGTGCTTCGCAGCATACAGACAGGCCTGCTCTAATCGAAGGGCGCCGAAGTCATGATGTAGCCGCTTCATTGCAGCTAATCCACGATAGCCAAAGTAGTGGTTGCTGAGCTTTGGGAGCTGCATGCTAACAACCGCCTCAGTGCCAGGACCTACCGTTTTTGCCCATTCGAGCGACGTGGCCGGTGTCCATCCTGCAACCGCGTTGTGTGCCTGTGTGCGGTGAGAATCAAGCGTCGTCTGCCCCCCTCTTACGAAGCTGCGAGTGTGCGTGGTCACGTGCTTGCTATGCATAAATAGTTCGAGCGTCGTGCTTGTAAGCTTGTATTCAAATTCCATGCCTCTATGCTGATTTGGCACGCTGTAAGAGTGCTCATCAATTGTCACGTGATAGTCGATTCCGGCGCGAGTCCTGCCCCACTCGGCAGTTTCATACCGATCAAGTGGAAGAGGTATAAGGGCAGATCGTTCCGATTCGATCCAAGCTGTGAAGCGATTCCCTGGAAGTTTCTGAAACGGCTTATGATTGAGTTGATCGAGTAGTTGGCGGATAGCACGATTTAACTCTGTCAGCGAGAAAAATTTTTGTTTGCGCAGTCTGAATATTATCCAGCGCTCAACTATCTGCACTGCAACTTCCGCTGGCGATTTATCTTTGGGCTTGTAAGCCCGCGCGGCGAAAGGGTGCGTACCATAGTGCTGACAGACTCTGAGGTATGACTCGTTAATGACGGGCGATGTGCGGCTCACTTTCGTGACAGCGGAGCGCAAGTTATCATGCACTATGACTTTGGGGGTACCGCCGAAAAACTCGAACATTCTGACATGCGACTCGATCCAGTCTGGAAGTTTCTGCGACCAAGTAGCTTCGCAGAACGTGTAATTCGAGCCGCCAAGAACACCGATAAATATCTGCGCTACTGTCAACTCTCCAGTCTTCGGGTCACACACATTCATTGTCTGGCCTGAATAGTCTACGAAGCCAAGCTCACCATGCACATACGTTTGACGCAGACTGATTTTGAGAGACTTCTTGTACTCACTATAGAGCGTGCAGAATCGGGAGTAGCTAAGTTTACGTTCATCACCGCCTAATAGCCACTCTTCATGGAGGACTGAACCGTTCCGGAAAACTGGGAGGCTCCATTATTTGAGAAAATGGATCTATGAAAAAATCTAAGCACTCGCCCGAAGTAATCGAACGCTCCGTCCGTATGGTCATGGAATGCCAAGGCGAGCA
>NZ_WWCM01000047.1 GCF_009857915.1 Duganella qianjiadongensis | reverse complement strand
GTAAGCGTAAAGCCAGCACCGTCTGGACGTAGAAACCGCCCCCAGCCATGATCGAATTTTGGCACAGCAGTTGTGCCCACAAATTTAATTATGGACACAAATTTTCAACCAGCCATTGAACGCGGACCGCGTGGCAAGTACCGCCAGCATTCCCTGGAGTTCAAGCGAACGCTTGTGGAGATGGCGATGCAGTCCGGTGTTTCTGTAGCGCGCCTCGCGCGCGAGCACGGCGTCAATGCAAACCAGGTGTTTAGCTGGCGCAAGCTATACGAGGCAGGGCAGCTTGCGGGCGGCACGGCGGCGCAGGGCAATGAATTGCTGTCAGTGGTGGTGACGACGCCAGCGCAAGCGCCTGCGGCTGAACCTTCCCCTACCGGAATCATCACGCTTGAAATTGGGCGTGTGCGGCTACGTATCGAAGGCCAGGCCAACGCCGCCACGTTGGCACAAGTGTTGGAGCTCGTGCTGCGATGATCGGCCTGCCAGCAGGTACGAAAGTCTGGTTGGCCGCAGGCACCACCGACATGCGCAGCGGCTTCAATGGCCTGGCAGCGAAAGTGCAAACCGCATTGGAAGAAGATCCGTTCAGTGGCCACGTGTTTGTCTTCCGTGGCCGGCGCGGTGACTTGATCAAGCTGCTGTGGTGGACCGGCGACGGCTTATGCTTGCTGGCCAAGCGCCTGGAGCGTGGCCGCTTCATCTGGCCGCAGGCCAGCAGCGGCAGCGTGGCGCTGACACAAGCACAGTTATCGATGCTGCTGGAAGGGATCGACTGGCGCCGACCAGAACGCACCTGGCGACCGCAATCGGCCTTGTAAACACGACACGATTTGCGTAAACTTGGTCGCATGCTCAACGCCGCCAATCTGCCCAACGATATCGAAGCGCTTAAAGCCATGCTGCTGGCGCGCGATGCAGCGTTGTTGGCGAGCGAAGCGAAGGTGGCGCACTTGAGCGCCGAGCTGTCTACGCGCACCGCCGAAATCGAGCACCTGAAGCTGGTGCTGGCAAAGCTGAAGCGCATGCAGTTCGGCCGCCGCTCGGAAAAGCTGGACCAGCAGATCGAACAGTTGGAGCTGCAACTGGAAGACCTGGAAGCCGAAGCAGCCGTGGCTGAGGCGCAAGCGCCGGTGGAGGTTGCGCCGCGCAAGAAGGCCGAGCGCAAGCCGCTGCCAGCCCACCTGCCGCGCGAGGAGCGAGTGCAAATGCCCGCCAGCGAAGCATGCCCGGCATGCGGCGGCAACCTGAAGCAACTGGGCGAAAGCGTGTCGGAGCAGTTGGAATATGTGCCGGCTAGCTTCCGTGTGATTCGCCATGTGCGTCCCAAGCTGGCATGCGCGTGCTGCAACGCCATCGTGCAGGCCCCGGCAGCCAGCCGCCCAATTGAACGTGGTCTGGTCGGTCCCGGCCTGCTGGCGCATGTGCTGGTGGCCAAATTCGCCGACCACATTCCTTTGTATCGCCAAAGCACTATGTACGCGCGCGAAGGCGTGGAACTGGAGCGCGCCTTGCTGGCTAGCTGGGTCGGCGCCGCTGGTGCGCTGCTGCGGCCCCTGGTCGATGCGCTGCGCCGCCATGTGTTTGCCGCCGCCAAGCTGCACGCCGACGACACACCGCTGCCGGTGCTGGCGCCCGGCAACGGCAAGACGCGCACGGCGCGTCTATGGACTTACGTGCGCGACGACCGTGCCAGCGGCGACAGCACACCGCCAGCGGTATGGTTTGCCTATACGCCCGACCGCAAGGGGGATCACCCACAGGCGCACCTGGCCAACTTCAGCGGCATCCTGCAGGCCGACGCGTATGCCGGCTTCAACGCCGTCTACGAAGGCGGCCGAGTGCTGGAGGCGGCTTGCTGGGCACACGCCCGCCGCAAATTTTACGACCTGCACGCAGCGCGGCCATCAGCCTTAACCACCGAAGCGCTGCAGCGGATCGGTGAACTGTACGCCATCGAAGACGGCATACGAGGCAAACCGCCTGACGAGCGGCGGACCGCTCGCCAGCAGCATGCCAGACCATTGCTCGACGAGCTTGAGCGATGGCTGCATGCCACGCTCGCCACGCTGTCGCGCAAATCCGATACGGCGGCCGCCATCCTTTACGCGCTCAAACTGTGGCCGGCGCTGACGCGCTACTGCGATGACGGCCGCATCGAGATCGACAACTCCGCCGCCGAGCGGGCCTTGCGCGGCGTGGCCCTGGGCCGTCGCAACTTCCTCTTTGCAGGGGCAGACAGTGGCGGCGAACGCGCTGCCTCCATGTATGGGCTGATTGGCACGGCCAAGCTTAACGGTGTCGACCCCGAGGCTTGGCTGCGTTACGTGCTGGCCCATATCGCCGACCATCCGGTGAATCGGGTGGACGACTTCTTGCCCTGGAACTGCGCCAGCAAACTTCCTGGCACTTAAACTCCGCTTCCCAGCGGTGTTGGGCACATCATCAGCTAAAGTAGCGTGGCGCTCAAGACGGCGCTGCTTTGACGCTTAC
>NZ_WWCM01000046.1 GCF_009857915.1 Duganella qianjiadongensis | reverse complement strand
GGGACATCAGCTATTACCTGATGCACCGCTATAACCGGATACGGCCACATCAGTTCAATGAGGGATTGGCTCCGGCCGTCAAAGAAGAAAAACTTAACGTAGTGTCCGGGATAGGTTGACCACTACAGACATTGCATTTACTGAATAGAGCGTAGGTAGGTTTCAAGGATACTCAACCTCTCGTCTAGGGGATTTTTTGCCATATCGAAATTCCAGCATATAAAGAAGACTCTGGCGTATTCTATGCTTCCTAGCCCTATCGCTAGTCGCATTAGGCGACCGTCCGCTGCTGGCCGACTGCAGCCTGAGAATTAGCATAACATTTTGCCCAGAAGGAAAATCCTCGAATTCTAACGCTACAGGAACAACCCTATTGATGAAGTCGGCGCATAGTGGAGCTCCAACACAGGGAGGTCGATTATGAACACCAAGACTTATGCTTCAGAGCACAATTCGCCATGGAACAAAGGCAAGCTAGTAGGCCAGAAGATGCCGCTGCGCATCAGTGAAATCTGGGCTATTCGGGTCAGGCTTGAAATCTACGGGCGCCAGCGCGATCTGGCACTTTTCAATCTCGCTATAGACAGCAAGCTGCGGGGCTGTGATTTGGTACAACTACGCGTACTCGATGTGGTTCACGGCAATCATGTAGCAAATCGGGCGACTGTGATGCAGCAAAAAACAAAGCAGCCCGTTCAATTTGAGCTAACGGCAGGCACCAGAAAGAGCTTGCTTGAATGGATTAATGTTGCCGGATTGCGGCACGATGATTATCTATTCTCGAGTCGAATCAGTGGATCACCACATATATCAACTAGACAATATGCGCGAATAGCACATCAATGGTTTGATGAAATTGGCTTGGATCCAACGGCGTACAGCACACATACTTTACGACGAACCAAGCCCACGCTCATCTATCGTCGTACGAAGAACCTGCGCGCTGTGCAGCTGCTGTTGGGGCATACACGACTTGAGAGCACTGTGCGATACCTAGGCATTGAGGTAGATGATGCGCTTGAAATGGCCGAGCAAACAGATGCTTAATATTGCCATATGGACGCGCACCAAATTCTTTCATCGGATCAGGTATTGGCTTTTATCTTTACCCGCAAGCCACTTAGGAGCGCGTCCACGACCTGTCCAAGTGGCGCCTGTTGCCGCATCTTTATATTTGATTTCTACAGGCTTGCGCGAGGCCTTAGGCATCGATTTGGGACTTCCACCGATGTCAGCTAAAGTCAAACCATATTCGTTCATAATTGCCCGAATTTTTGCCTTCGCTTCTGAAATCTCATTTAGCCGCGCGGCTTCAGCTTTGGCTTGGAGCTCAGCGATTTGCTTTTGATAATCCTGATAGGTAGACATTGATGATCCCTAAAATCATTGGCGATGCGTTGATTGTACAAGCCCTAATCTTTTTTCTGTTGAACGGAAGAGTAAGGTATGCCTTTTAAGGCTATCAAAAATACTATCCCAGCAACGACACCTATTGGTGAGTATTTCGGCGGTAATGGACAATTTTTTCTGCAACAGAGACCGCTAAAGCTTGCCCCCCCCAAGGGGCGAATTCGCTACATTAAGAAGATACTTTGCCGTCCACTACAGCCAACAAGTCGGTAACGAGAAGATTTCATTTCTACATGTCGGCATACCTGGAACAATCCTGCCCGTGTTTTTCTTGTCTACAGGTTCTATTCGCCGCATATTTTGCGGTGAATAAGCACACCATTCGCCGCAAGCGCTTCCTCAAAAGATATCCTGATTGCCGTCCAGCAACTCCGCAATGGTCACAATCGACGCTCATTGCGCGTCATTATTGGCATTCAATTGACTAGTATGCACAGACTAGTGAGATTTCGCGTATTTTGGGGAGGGGCAAGCTGATATCCTCTTTCACTGGTTGAATACGGCCAGAAGCCGACAGATACCATTAGCTAGAATTCGATTTGGAAACTTCGGTTTAAAATGATGAAGAAAATTGTTTTCGCTCTTCTTTGCGTATTTTTTCGCTCAGCAGTAGCAAATTGCGAGGCCCCGAAAACTCAAGTTGAGATGACAGAATGTGCAAGACAAGATTACGCTGAGCAAGATAGAAAACTAAATATTGCTTATGCCGAATATCGCGTTCGTCTCAGAGAGTCTCAGAAAAAGCAGCTTAAAGATGCGCAACGTGCTTGGATAAAATTCAGAGATGCTTCTTGTGAATTTGAAAGCTCCGGCGTGGAGGGAGGCAGCGTTTATCCAATGGTTCGGTACTTATGTCTTTCAGAGAAAACCGCCATCCGTTTGCAAGAAATAAAAGAACTTAGCGTGTGCAAAGAAGGAAACTTGAGCTGCCCTGCATATTGAACTAAAGCGACTGCATGCGGCCCAGACCGTGTAAAAACACACTCTGCAGTGCCGACAAATTAATTTTATCTGCATGGGCAAGTTTGGAAGCCCCGGAGAGCATTGTTGGCGCTTCGCCATCTCGTCTGCACTTTCGGTGGGGCCAACAAGATTAACGCTCTGAGTAAGTGTTTTAGGCTTGCAAAAAGGGCATATGCCCTGATCGCCTCCATCACCCTGGCAAAGCCAAGCAAGCTCATCAAGCGTTTGAAATTATAGGCAAGCACATGCAGGCCCATCTCGGCCTGGACGCGCTCCAGCCCTTTCGTAAGGAAGTGGGTCCAGCCCATCCAGGACTTGATC
>NZ_WWCM01000045.1 GCF_009857915.1 Duganella qianjiadongensis | reverse complement strand
AGTTCAACGGGAAACGGGTACTGCTTCTTGGTTTTTGGCTTCTTAGTGGTCATTACGTCGGTCATGGAAAATCCCTTTCGGTATTATTTCATGACCCCGGATTCACACAAAAATTCTGACAGGCTCACAACTCCGCCGATTTCTATGACAGAATAGAAAACATAGCAAGGTGAAAGCCTTATCCTATTTCCTTGAAGGAAAATTTCCCTATCTCATAGCAAAGGACTTTGTATGTTTGGCGACCAGCGTTTCCCTTTAAAGTCGCTCGATGCAAGCGTTTTTCTAGCTATCATCAACATGCAAACAGAGATAGCTCGTTGTGGGATGGACCTAGGCGAGGTTTTGACGCTGGTTTGCGAGAGAGTACAAGAAATAACATCAGCGTCAGCAGCAATCATTGAGATTGCTGACGGCACTCAGATGGTCTACCGAGCGGCCTCCGGTACCGCTACAGGCTTGTTGGGATTACGTATGGCAATCGAAGGCAGCATGTCCGGTTTGTGTGTAAGAACTGGCAAAGCAATGGTTTGTGTCGATTCGGAAACGGATGATCGAGTTGACCGGATCTCTTGCCAGGTTGCTGGCGTACGCTCAATGGTTGTTGTGCCGTTAGTGCATAACATGCATTCGGTTGGCGCGCTTAAGATAGCATCTGGAAAGCCTAATTTCTTCACTGCGAAGGAAGTTACGATTCTTGAATTGGTTTCGGGTGTTATTGCAGCTGCAATGTACTATTCGACGCGCTACAGTTCTGATGAACTCTATCATAGTGCCACGCATGACTCTTTGACAAATTTACCTAACCGTTCATTTTTTTATGAACGATTACGTTTTTCCATAGCACAATCATTTCGCCATAAAACTAAATTCGCATTGTTAAGCCTTGATATGGATGGTTTAAAGCAAATTAATGATGGCTGCGGGCATCGATGTGGAGATGCTGCGATTGTTGAATTTGCTAATAGACTAGCGGGAGCTATTCGGGAAACTGATTTTGTTGGGCGCTTGGGGGGTGATGAATTTTCCGTTATTTTAAGCGGTGTAGAAAATATAGAGTCTGTTAAATTTAAAGTAGCCTCATTGAATAATGTAATCGAACGTCCTTTTTCGTTTGAAGGCTTAGATTTATTGATTCGAGCAAGTACTGGTATCGCAATTTATCCTGATGATTCCACTGAACTGATAGGTTTAATTGAAAAGTCCGACGAAGACATGTACAAGACAAAGAGGAATCGAAAAGAACAGGTTTAACTATTTTATGAATTTATTCTTTCGAATTATTAGTTAATTTCTGCACTATCAATAAAAAGAACAATGAAAAATTCATTGACTATGGCTTTTTTTTCTGCCGCTAGGGCGGGGGAGATTAAAAAATTAAAAGCTCTTATTCCTCTTGTCGATGTCTTACATCGTGATGCGGAGGGACGTACTGCATTGATGCTTTCTGCTGGGATGGGACATGATCATTGCGTAGATTTTCTTTTATCTCAAATCGATCCTAAGTTGGTTGATTTCGAAAAATGGACAGCATTGATGCGGGCTGCTGTGTTGGTCGCTAACACTTGTCCTGTTCGGCGACTAAAATGTCTTAAGCTTTTGGTTCCTTATAGCGACATTGATGCTGCTAATTCTTACGGCTCGACAGCCTTAATGTGCGCTATAAAATCTCGGTATTCTTTGGGTGTCGATTATTTAGCCATGTATTCGAATCTATCCCGTGTTAATATAAAAGGTCAGTCGGCGCTCGATATTGCCAATTATCTTGGCACTGAATCATATATCGATATTTTGGTATAAGTTCATGTTTAGTGAGAGAATTTATGGATGATTTTTCAAATGGGTCTCTAATAAGATTTGAAGTTGAAGGAAAGTCCTTTTGTTGTGAATGTAGTTTGTTAAGCAAACCTAGTATTATTGAAGTTGCAATGACAATACAGAATTCATTTTCTAAAAATATGTGGATACAGGTGGATTTCGACAGAAATAGTCAGCAAGAGTTAAAGGTAAATAGTTTTTTTAGAATCAACGGAATTCGGATTCTATCTATTGATCCAATTTGATAATATCCGAATAAGTTCAATATTTGCTATTCACAGCAGCGTCTAAAGGCAAATGTTTAGACGTATACCAGAACCCGAGTCATAACGCCTTCACTCTGAAACTGTCATTTCCATGGAACGACTGTCGTATGTTGTTCGTTTGCTCGCAGAATTGACCCATTCCAACTGACCCGCCTTCCACTGCCTGGCAAACGCCGCCACGCGGTCGTATGAACCTTCATAGCCGAGCTCTTTCAGTTCCAGGTGGAGCTGCTTCAAATTACGCCGTTGCTTACGAGGCTTTGTAGTCTCGGCCTTTAACCAGCCTGATAGCTGCACCGAGTATTTATCCAAACCACTAGATTATCGCCGCTCCGCATAGGAGGGCTCTGTAGTTTGACGGGACGCCTGACACCTGACTTCAAGACGATAGCGAATTTCCGAAGGGATAACGGCAAGGGCATTCGGAATGTCTGCCGCCAGTTCGTCGTGCTCTGCCAACAACTGGACCTATTCTCAGATGCGGTCGTTGCGATTGACGGCAGTAAATTCAAGGCTGTCAACAGCAGCGATCGAAACTTCACCAATGCCAAGCTAAAGCGCAGGATGGAAGAGATTGAGGCCAACATCAGCCGCTACCTGGTAGAACTCGACACGGCTGACAGGCACGAACCAGCGGCGGCAGAAGCACGCAGTACCCGTCTCAACGACAAAATTGCGGCGCTGAAGGCGCAGATGGCTACGCTCAAGGAAATTGAAGCGAAGCTCGAAGCGACCGGAGAAACGCAGATATCACTCACCGACACTGACGCGCGCTCAATGAAGACGCGCGGCGCAGGGATCGTTGGCTACAACGTG
>NZ_WWCM01000044.1 GCF_009857915.1 Duganella qianjiadongensis | reverse complement strand
CCCCTTCCCATCCCGAACAGGACCGTGAAACAACTCTGCGCCGATGATAGTGCTGCAACCAGTGTGAAAGTAGGTTATCGTCAAGCTAGTTATTAGAAGAACCCCCATCATCTGCCTGAACGCGCTCGAGATCGCGCTCAGCGCCGAAGATGGGGGTTTTTTGCTTTGAGTGGCGATTTTGGCTGTGCTGGCGACTAACGTACTGGCGCCGAAATAGGCAGTGTTAGCGTGAAGCGGGTGCCGCCACCCAGCTCGCTGACGACATCGATGCTGCCGCCGAGGATCTCGACAACGATGTTGTGTACGATGTGCAGTCCCAGGCCAGATCCGCCGACACCCAGTTTGGTGGTAAAGAAGGGATCGAAGATGCGCGCCAGATCATCTTTTTTGATGCCCACACCATGATCTTCCACTGAAAGCGTTACCCAGCCCTGTCCATTCTGGCTGGCAGATATGTCGATCAGACCGACGCTGCGGCCATCATAGCCGTGCAATATTGCATTATTCACTAGATTGGTCAGCACCTGACCTAGCGGGCCGGGGTAACTTTCCATCATGATGTCGTCTGGAATCCGCTGCTGGATCACAAACGGTGTGCGTTTGATGGTGGGCTGCAGAGTGAGCACGTTGCCGGCCACTACCTCGGCTAACAGGAAGCTGCGCCGTTGCGAGCTGGTCTGGTCAACTGCCACCTGCTTGAAGTTGGTGACGATGTCGGCCGCCCGATTCAGATTCCGGCTGAGAATTTCTGTCGTCAGCTGCGCATTCTTGATGAAAAACTCGAATTCCTTGCGAGTGATGCCGCCCTCATGCTGGAGGTGATGGTCGATGTCGTTGGCCTGTACCTCGAAGGTGGTGGCCGCCATCAGGCTGTTACCGATAGGTGTGTTCAATTCATGGGCGATGCCCGCCACCATGGCGCCTAGTCCTGCGAGCTTTTCATTGCGTACCAGATCTTCACGGGCTTTGGCCAGCGCCGCGACCATGTCTTGAAGTTCGCGATTGGCTTTGCGTAAAGCAAGGTGGGTATTGATACGTGCCAGTACTTCCTCGATCTGGAACGGTTTGGTGATGTAGTCCACTCCACCCGCATCGAAACCGGCAACCTTTTGCTTGGGATCGGTGAGGCCTGTCATGAATATGACCGGTATATCCCGGGTGGCTTTGCTGGCCTTGAGGCGGCGGCAAGCTTCGAAGCCATCGACGCCGGGCATGACGACATCGAGCAGTATCAGGTCTGGTTCGGCGAATTCGGCCCGCATCAGGCCTTCGGCCGCGCTCTGGGCCAGAACGATCATGAAGCCGTGACGTTCCAGCCGATCTAGTAGGGCGGCGAGGTACGATAAAGAGTCATCCACGATGAGTATCGTTGGAGCTGGCAGTACGGGGACCTCGCTTTGGTTCATCTCGCAGCCTGACGAATTCAGTGTTCAATTAGTATAGGCATACTGTCCTGAACACGGTGAAAAAACGCAGGCTGTGTTGTGTTTAGAACAAATTGAGCCCTTTGAGCATCACCAGCAGGATCAGTACCGGGGAAATGAAACGCAGCAGGAACAGCACTACCGAGATGGTGCGCTGGTTTGCCAGCTGGCCGTGGTTGGATAGCGCTGCCGTGAAATGTTCACGCCCCCAAATCCAGCCCGCGAACACCGCCAGCAGGATGCCACCCAGCGGTAGCAGGATATTCGACGAGAGGAAATCGAAGAGATCGAACAGATTCATGCCGGCGATTTTGAAATCGGCCAGAATGCTGCCCGTTAGTGCGCAGGTCGAGCCCAGCACCATCAGGATGGCGATGGACAAGACCGTGGCGCGGGTGCGGGTGATATGCAGACGCTCGTGCAGGATGACAACCGGCACTTCCAGCAAAGAGAGCATGGCGCCAGTCGCTGCGACAGAAGCGAGTATGAAGAAGGCGACCATCAGCAGGTGGCCGCCGGGAATCTGGGAGAACACGGCAGGAATGGTAATGAATACCAGCGCAGGGCCGGCCGCAGGAGCGAAGCCGAAGGTGAATACCGCAGGGAAGATAGCAATACCTGCGAGCATCGATACACAGAGGTCGGCAGCCATTACGCGCAAGGTCGTCTGCGGGATGTTCTGATCGTCGCGGAAGTAGGAACCATAGGTCATCATGGTCCCCATACCCAGCGAGAGTTTGAAGAATGCCAGTCCCATCGCGGTAAGGATGACGCCGGAAGTTACTTTGCTAAAGTCTGGGCGGAACAGAAAGGTCAGACCATCACTGGCTTTATCAAGCGTAAGGCTGACGGCGCATAGCACGAGCAGGAGCAGGAACAGGATAGGCATCAGTTTTTTAGCGATGCCTTCAATGCCTTTTGTGACGCCCATCAGGAGTATGCCGCCAATAAAGAACAGCACTACCCATTGCCAGACCAGCGACTGTAGCGGATCGGAAGTCAGGCTGGTGAACGCAGTCTCGGTAACTTGGCGGTCGCTGCTCAGCAGAGAGCCACCGATTGCCTTGAACACATAGGCGAAAACCCATGCCACCACCTCGGAGTAGAAGGACAGAATCAGGAAGGCGGCAACGAGCCCTGCTACACCGATCAGCCACCAGGGCAAGCGCTTCTGGGTATCCAGTTTCTGCAAGGCGGATATAGGATTGGCTTTTGCTGCACGGCCCATGGTGATCTCGGCGATCATGACGGGCAGGCCGATGACGAGCGTTGCTAATAGATAGACGAGCAGGAAACCGGCACCGCCATTCGCACCTGTGAGGTAAGGGAATTTCCAGATGTTTCCCAGTCCTACGGCGGACCCCAGCGTTGCGGCGAGTACGCCGAAGCTTGAGCTGAAGCCGCCCCGTTTGATGTTGTTATTGTTCATGGCATGACTCCCACGGTGTTTGCAAAAAAGGAAGCGATTGTAGCACCGCAAAATTTACCCTTGCCTGAAGCCGTGCTGATTTGCTATAGTTCGCTCCCTCGCAAAACAAGGCGCCCAGCGCTGAGTTAAGCGAGTTGAAAAGTAAGACTTGACGGAATGTTTGAAACGCCTCATAATCTTGCCTCTTCGCTGATGAACACAACGCTTCTCAGCAAGCAGTAC
>NZ_WWCM01000043.1 GCF_009857915.1 Duganella qianjiadongensis | reverse complement strand
TCCTAGCCTCATGCAAGTTTGGATTGCACGTCGCTTTGTAGGAGATAGCCCAAGTCGCGTCGCTCGCTTTGCAGCACTGATTTCTGGTAATGAGGTCAGAGATGCTAGCGCAGTTCGGCGAGCAATGGCGACACTGGATAAGCGTCTCGCTTCGGCCAAGGCATTGCACCGGAAGTCGTGACTGCAAGCAAGTGGTAGGAGGTAGGCGGCTGATCGGATACTAGACCGGATAGCATGTATTTCCATGAGAGCCTTTAACTAAAGGCGATTAACACCATTCCGAGAACTATTTTCCAGTTTAGTTATGTAGCTCCGTAGCTCTTTAGAATACCTTTGGAAGCCTGCGCCTACGGCGCGGGCGGCTTCCATAACTATTTTCGTAATCATATGAAAGGCTCGCGGCTCCAGATAGGCCTGCCTACCGGGAGTCAGAATACCCTCCAGGGAAGACGGGCCGCATTTCGTTCGCCGGCAGCCCTGCGTTTGTAATTGGCACACTACTGCCCGCTTCCGGGGGGCGCCGTAGTGTCAGGTATCCACTGGTTGAATCGCCCCCCTTGCTTGGGTATTCCGGCCGAACGCGACCGGCAATTATTGTCCAACGTGACCGACTTGGGCATCTGACCTGAATGAGCGGTCACGATGTCGGAGTCGACGGTCACGATCACCGGAATACGCATGCGCTGATTCGAAAGGATCAAAAAATTTTTGATCGCCTCTTTGAACTGTAATGCGGCTGCCATACGCCTCCGTCGTCATAAGTTACATCGTATGATTCAGAATAGTCACGCAGTGCGATTTCGCCAGCATGAAACAAGCAAGATGCCGCGTTCATAGGGATCGCGTGGATAGTTTCTAGGGTGCATTTCCGGGTATTAAGAGGCATAAGATTCAGTATGTATGGTTGTCGTCTCAAAGTCGCGACAAAACGAAGTTTGAAGGTTCGTCCCTGGATCAAGTTCGGAAATAAGCAAATTGCCAACTTCGCATTTCATTTACTTAAATGCATCCTTGCGGCAATATGAACGAATTGCTCTGCATCCAGAGTAAATCAAAACCTCGATAGACATACGCTGGGGCTCGGTATTTAAGAATATCGGTGATCAAGACGATGAAAGAAACAATGCCACATCCAACACTAGAAGATTGGCTCTCCACCTTGAAGCGCCTAAGATCTGAGTTCGCAATTGAACCTGACAACTATGAAACGAAATCGCCTACGTTTAAGTGTGGCGGTTGGCGCGTAGGCATAGAACATCAGCGAAAATTCGAAAGCGTCGTGATTCGATGGATGGGCGATTTTGAAAAGAGGCCCGCGCCCCAAAGACGGTGGATCCCATGCCCCAGCAGCGACAGGGAAAAGAAATGGGAATACCGCGTATACACCCGACCAGAGCAGCTGCCTACACTTTTAAATGAGCTACTCAGCGATCTTCAAACCATTGAAGACATCAATCACGAACTGGCAGAACGCGTGGCCAAAGCCATGTCGGACACATCACATGCTCGACAAGCACGGCTCCTTGACCGGTCAAGGCGTCCGTTGAAAATCATGGTAACGGCTACTGTGTTCGATCGCAATCCGGACGTCGTTGCCGAGGTCCTATATCGTTCCCAGGGCATCTGCGAGCATTGCTATCAACCAGCGCCTTTCAATCGTCGCTCCAATGGCTCCCCCTACCTTGAGGTCCATCACATTGTTCGGCTAGCGGATGGTGGTGACGACACTGTCGAGAATGCAGTAGCTTTGTGCCCAAATTGCCATCGCAAGGTTCACTACGCTTAAAAATGCCAGTCAGACTAGGCAGAAATGGGTTTTTATCAATATTCGCTATTACTTGGATGCATCCGGTAATTCGAGGGTTATACCTCGCTAATCTGAAAAATACGCGAAATCTCAAACGCCTAAGAGGTGGTGATGTATAAAAGAGGTTGCGGCAGTGGTGAGAATACTCAGGGACGATAAAATTGGTAGAGGCCTAAATGGCCAGCCAGAATATCCTCGCTACCCGAGATTCACATTACGGTGCAATTAACTTACGTCGCCTTTGGTGCGGGAAGGATAAGGCAATGTCGATAAAAAATGATTCATTGGACGCCGCCGTCTCAGAGGCAGAAAAAACCGCTGATCGTTCATCAGTGGTGGACCTACTCGAGATTCGAAAGAAGCGCCTAAAGGCGGCACTCGCCGCTGCGCATGGATTGTGGAAGGGACGCAATGACATACCTGCTGACGGTGTCGAGTATCAACGCATGCTTCGCGGGGATTGGGACATTGATAAATAGCTTTTGATTCCACGGTAAATCGATTAAATTTAGCCACTCCCCATATCCGACTCCGTCGCCTTACGCGAATGCAAAGTCGCTCTATAAGGATTGTGTTTAAAACTAAAAATTAAACAACAGAACCGGTGTTTCTCCAATTCTTACAGGTCGCGACGGATGCAGAACGCTCCATCCGCCCCCTTCAATTAGCGTCGATTACAGCTTGGGGGAAAAACTTGGGGCCGCCAACTCTTCCCTATATGCTTTTAAGAGTTACTACATTTAAGTCTTTAAGTATTTACGGAAAAATGAGACGGCCCCAACCGACTGCTACACCGATCGAAATGTCACATATCCTCCTGCAAGCTCGCTTCACCGCCAAGTATTCCAATCGCTACCTCAGGCATCGACTCAAATTTTTCTGCCGGTTCACGTGAGTAGAGGCAATTAGTGCTACTGGTGTATGGCCGCACATCTAGGCATCTGACGCACCAGGCCGATCTAAACGCGTTTTGAGACTGCCTCAGCACGAGCGATGCCCTTCATCAGATTTTCATTTTGAAGGGCGCGTCGGTAGGTTCTCGTCAGTCTATGCAGATGCTTTAAATTGACGGGTTATTCTCTGCGTAATTGGTCAAAATCGTTACGCATCAGTTACGCACCAGCCCGTCAACAAGCTCATTAAATATCAATGAAATCAATGACTTATATAAAAATCACCAAAATTTCAAAAACCGTCAGAGTTCCAATGGTTTGAATACAAATTGAGGAATTATCCAGTTCAAATCTATCTCGGGAATTTAATGGAACACCTAACGGCTACAGCGTTGTAGGCTACATATATTAGGGGCCATCGTAACCACTGATTCCGCTTCCTGCCCGAATCAGTAGTCACATTAAGTAGAAGTTTCTGGTCCAGCCAAATTGAAGAGGTTATTCAAATTACCCCGGCCCTATAAGGATAAGCATTAATGGGCGGAAGTTAAGGAAAGCGTTGCTGTCACGATTCTGAAATCCTTCTAGGACTCCGTCAATTTCAACATCTGCAACATTTTCACCTTGCTCTAGCTGACCTACATAAGCGCAAAATCTTAATTAAGAAATTGCATCTTTAAGGTTTTACAGCTTTACGCCTCGATGCAAATCGTTGATTTGGTTAGCAACTCCACTTCCTTAAAAAAATCTACTTGGGTGTCAGCATTCTCCACCCTGAACTTGGTCTCGCGTGAACTATATTCATACTGTAGTGGTTTAATGTATCCGGACACTGATTTAGGCGAGAATACTCGCCATGGAGAGGTGTTTGATGAGCAAGCAGAGACGTACGTTTTCCCCGGAGTTCAAACAGCAGGCTGCATGCCTGGTGCTG
>NZ_WWCM01000042.1 GCF_009857915.1 Duganella qianjiadongensis | reverse complement strand
CGGCACGATCAAGTCCTGGATGGGCTGGACCCACTTCCTTACGAAAGGGCTGGAGCGCGTCCAGGCCGAGATGGGCCTGCATGTGCTTGCCTATAATTTCAAACGCTTGATGAGCTTGCTTGGCTTTACCAGGGTGATGGAGGCGATCAGGGCATATGCCCTTTTTGCAGGCCTAAAACACTTACTCAGAGCGTTAATCTTGTTGGCCCCGCCGAAAGTGCAGACGAGATGGCGAAGCGCCAACAATGCTCTCTGGGGCTTCCAAACCTGCCCATGCAGATAAAATTAATTTGTCGGCACTGCAGAGTGTGTTTTTACACGGTCTGGGCCGGATGCTGCCTGCATGGTCAGAATAGCATCTTGCCTGCTTGCAAAGTTCACCGTTGTCACGACCAGACGGAAGTTGGCCCGTTACGGACACTCAATTCACATGCTTAGGTTGGAATAACGCAGCTACTCGATGTGCAATTCATTGGCTATGTACCGGTTGCAAAGAGATCAATGCGCTGTTCCAAATATTTAACCAAGTATTCATTCCATGGCCACTCGGAACATAAATCTCATTTACCTCCACACCGTGCATTTTCAAAGCTGCGCTATACGATTGAGCAGCTTCATAAAAATTTGGCTCAAGCAGTCCTGCCCCAATAAATATTGTCTTATCGGTAAGCATTTCGTTGCTTCGAAGCACCCATTGTGCCGGTGACATGGCAATAGCTCCATCAAATAAATTTGGATTCTCTATTAGAGCATCCAGAGCCCACGCCCCGCCATTCGAATATCCAGCCGAAAATCTATGCGCAGGATGTTCGTCACCCTCAATTTTCTTCCTTAAATCTGAAGTGACGAATTTCATAAACGCTGAAAATCTTTGAGGCGCAAATCCAAAAAGCAGCTCTTCAATACGAGTACTATTCGATTCCACTATGGAATTGTGTATACCAACGAATACAAAATGGCTTAAATCAATGTGACTAACTATTGAATTATGTACCAAGTTACCAACATTTTCTCCGTCCGGCATGTAGATGATTACACATTTAGTTAAATGTGTACGGCACGCGGCCCCCTTGAACACGGTAACCCTCTGCGAACCTAAGTCCTCATTTATAACATACGAGTTTTCGCTTTGTGACATCCCTGCATCTGAGATCAGGAAGTTATTCGGTAGCGGATCAACCATCGCAAACCGATTATCTCCTTGAACACGAAACTTGGTCGATTCACTTTTCACGTTCAAAAAACTCAGGTCCAAATTTGCTTTCGCCATCTGATTCCAGCGAAATTTTGCGGCATACATATTTTCCGCAATTTTATCTAAATATGCCTGAATTTCACAACAGATGTATGGCTTACTATATTCGGTAATCTCTTCCGGTCTGACTTCCGCCATAACCATTAATGTATTTTCTTCAACTTTGAAAATTAATTTCTGCGTGGCCATCTTTTTCTGAAAATCGACGATCTCATTATCTGAAAAAGGATCTTTGCAGATTCTATCGGTCGAATTCGACTCACAGATTTTAAGGTCCCGAGGAACAAAATCATCGGCAAATACGCTGTGGAAACTAGCGAATAGAGACAACACCAAAGTCAGAGAAGATAGGAAAAATCGCATTGTGATTTAAGCTAACTTTGAAAATAGACAGTCATTTTTGCAAGAACAAAATTACAAAGGTATTCAGACATAAAAATCTCTTCTTTTTCAGTGATTTCGTGAAGGTCTGCTATGGCCGAAGGCTGCCTGGCACACACTAATTTCCAAGGTACTTCGCAGCCAGCGCCGGCAGCAATCCAGGCAAATCCGATTCATCCCATTCTTCGCCCATCGTTACCGCATATTCCACCTTGAAGTCTCGTTCTAGCTCACCAGCCCCTTTAGCGGCGTACGCCTTGAGGGCAGCATACCCAAAAGACTCCAGCTCAAAATACTCTCTGCGCGCAATCGTAGCCAGCGAATCTGGGTTCGCAATCGCGCCCTTAAAAGTTTCTTTACCTTCGGAAATTAGCCAGTCACGAAAATATTTAAATCCATCGTCAGAGCACCCTCCGTTCATAAGGTACGCCGCACCCCAGAGGTTCCAACTGTTGGCTTCGAGTAGCAGGGTCTCATATCTTTGCTGGAAGCCTTGAATTTCTTCGGGTTCAAGTGAAAAAAGACGTTTTTGCAAAACTACTGGCCGGGAGTCAATATTTGTACCTGATTCTTTTTTTACCGTTTCAACTAATTGCCAAAATTTCTGTTCATTCATAGGGATAGGAGCTGCGAAAATTGATAATGACTGACCGAGCAATGCAAAAAAACTGCGACTAAAAGAGTGAAGCGACGTTGAAAGAACATGATTATCTTAGGAATATCGAAAATTATCTGGTCGCGCAGAAGATAGCGATGGCCAACAGGAGCAGGAAACATCGTCGTCCACAGCCGAATGCTGCCTACTAGGCCAGAATAATATCTTGCCGGCTGGCAAAGGCCATAACTTGTCACGACTAAGCGGAAGTCGCGCCGTTGCGGCTATTCCCCAATTGCAACCCAATCATAGCTCCTCGCTATCGCCTCGGTTCTAAGACTAAAGCCTGAACTTCCATCTTTTATGGGATTAAAGAGCCTTTCCTTTCGATTAAATACCCTATCTGCCTGAATTTGGCGACGATACTGGAAATCTGAGAAGGCATCATCGTTGATGCTGCCAGTTTGGCTTTGAGCCTGAATTAGAAGCTTTGGTCGCGTCTTGAAAGCAGATTTAAATAGGACAATTTCTCCGCTGTGTGCTGTTCCAGTTTCGATGTGAAAATTTCTTCCCATTCGATCAGTCAACACAAGGCCATTCTCACTAACCGATAATGGAAGGCCACCTAGAGCACCAGCACGTTTTTCACTTTCGACGATAGTCTTCTCGGCCTTTGCGGTTCTAGCATCTAGTGAGTCTAAACGAGATATCGCAGCGTTTACTACATCGCGTTGAAAACTCTCGGTCTTGACATACGCAGCCACACCCTTCGAAGCAGATATATTTATGACTTGCCATGCACCGAGCATGGTTCCCACACCAAAGATGCCCGCCACCCCCAGGAACCACTTCCAACTACGATTTCGAGTCTGCAGATAGATGTTTTCAAAATCTGTCGAATCAAGTTTATTCATCGACTTAGCGATTAATGGATCCAGAGCAGCCTTTATGGCTTCGAGATGTGCATCTGCCTGTTTCCGATCAACTCCAGCATCTTCTAGACGCTTAATGTATTCATGGGTATCAAAAATAGGAGCGACCATATTTCCATTTCATTATACGAGTAAAATTAGTTTGAATTTGAAGTACCTTGTATCCACAAAAACGCTGAGACATAGAACGCCGCCAAAACGTCATCTTGCGGTAGGTTGGCTCCCTACCGTGTCTTGGGCAGTTGGCCGTATGCCGTTTCGGTAATTTCATCCATGATAATCAATATCACCGCAGGTAGGGCCAATAGCCCCCAGTATCAGGAAACATTTCTATGCGCTGTTCTGGTTCTCCAGGCCTGCGAATTACTGCAAAGCGCTTATACTCCGCCAGCCAAAAATACATTGGTTCAAGTTGCAAAACTATTTGAGACGGTGAATTTGGCGACTTAGCGACTGCCTCGTATGTCGGAGGGAAGTAATAACTACTCACAGCAAGAAGTAGAATCCCCCCCCCCCATCAAAGCGCAACCAGTGAGGGAAAAATCTTTTAAAATCCGTAGCATCTTAACTAAACCCCTAGCCTTGATCGTCCATTATGGTGTCTGACCGCTTCTGGCCGATTGTGGCCGGTTGCGGGCGTGTTAAATCAAGCAAGACGGACACCATGGGCAGGTAGAATCTCCTGTATCACTACGAAACGGTGCTCTTTCACTGCGTCATGGAATTTACGATAGTCTGACTCCTCGAAGGCTGGTGTCCAAGCCGGCCTTTCGTCACCGTCATCTTCAGACGTTATACCGGTTCCCAGTGCCTTCCAGGAACCCACGCCCTTAGGAATGTAAGGAGGAACCGGTTCATGAAGTCCCGAGATAGCGCCGGCTGCAACGCTACTGCACACAACCTCGAAGCGTTTTTTCTCGTCATGGTCCTGATTTGATTCGAGTAATTTAATTAAGTCCACTTTAGCCGGCGAGGGGAGACCAGGCTGGCCTTCGAAGTCCAAAACACCTGCACAAAATGCTTGCACGACTTTGCAAGCCATGTCAGCAGCATTAATGAAGTCTGGAAGATTTTCTCGCTCAATCGTTTCGTTGTGGGCGTTGGTATATTTCCATTTTGCCCATGGCATGTCTGGGAAATGCAACGCAGCACCATGCCCAAGTCCAGATATAAGATCCAGTGTGACTGCCTCCGCATTTTCCTCCAGTGTCTGCAACCCAGACCTCAGCTTCTCTAACCATGTCTTGTGATCATGTTGGTCGCCAACAAGGGAAGTCAGTTTGTTGTACTTGCTTTCCGTTCCGCTAAATCCTTGG
>NZ_WWCM01000041.1 GCF_009857915.1 Duganella qianjiadongensis | reverse complement strand
TGTGCTCGCCTTGGCATTCCATGACCATACGGACGGAGCGTTCGATTACTTCGGGCGAGTGCTTAGATTTTTTCATAGATCCATTTTCTCAAATAATGGAGCCTCCCAGTTTTCCGGAACGGTTCAGTCTTGAAGATTGTCATACAGGTTTGTCCTCCATTAACGATCTGGAGGTTCTCAACCTTTAGAGGACAATGAACTTGGTGGCTTCAGGATTGTAAACAATGCCATTATGCGTAACTTTATGTTTAGATGCGGAAAGGGCTGGGCGATATTTTTTTACGAAATACCAGGGAGCCTTAAATAGTGGCTTACATTTGTGTCTCCCATCTGGAAGCACCAGAAATAAATCAATGTTGGGTTTACCAGGTTTATGAGGAATTACCCATTTCTCTCCCTTGAAAGTTAGGAAGGAGTAAGGCTCAGGAACAACTCGGATGGCTTCATAAGCTTTCAGTATCAAAGGTTCTTGAAAAGTGTGGAGGTCGATTTCAACACCTCCGCATTCTGCGATAATACCTTTAATTATTACCGGCCGATCTTTCCTGTTTACGAGAACAACGGAACTAATTCGTTCTCCTATACTGCTGACACTCCACACGTAGGAGAATGAAACGCCAGTACCTATTTTCTTGACTGCAAGGTAAAAGCTAAATGGAAAAATAGCTAAGCCAGGCACAAGTTTGAAGAATTCCTGAAAAGAGAAAATAAGATCGCAAGCCATTTCGATGTTCTACAAATCTACTTATCAATCGTTCACAATGGGCAGATATTGGCCGGTTGCGGCGGTTAACGAAACGAATGTCGCGCCGGATTATCCAGTATCGCAACAGCCGTTTGATGAGCCTGTTCGACGGTAAGCTTCGCTTCTAGAAGCACCTTCGTAACGTTCGACAATCTTCTGGATGCGACTGCGGTATCTAATGCGTCAAACAGCTGAAAATACGCCAGTCGCTCATTCACGGTCATGGCCCTAACATCTGTATCGTCATTCATTTGGACACCTTATATTTCCGTTCAATCCGAACGACTCCTATTGGCCGCTAGTCACCAACCGTAGAATTTTTACTTAGGAATGTATTTAGTACAGAATCAAGTAGCGTCTCAATTTCCTCATCTGACGCTTCGTCGATATGGGCAACGCTGAGGTGCTTCAAAAAACCTTCCTCACGTAGCATGGCTGACAGTTGTGCCGGCACAGGTTCCTTCTTTTGTATCAAGCCGAGCGCCAAGGACGCAGTTTGCACATTCGAAACGTGCGCGATTGCTACCGAAATACCGTTTGGATTTTTTTTGTCATTAACATCGCGCTGGAGATATAGATACAATTTTCCTGCTGGGAATTTTTCCGAAATATCTTTCTTTGCCACCATTAAACGTGTGCGGACACCTGCATCTATCCTTGCGGAAAGCTGTGCATCCTCGCAAATTACAGCATATGACAAGCGCTGAGCTTCCCCGGCCTGGCAGTCTGCGAACGTCAATAATGAAAGGACGAAAGCTATAGCAGGCGTAGAAATAATTTTCATTTTTTTAAAAGGTCAAAAGTCCGGTATTGGCCGGGTCAAGTCGATCACCATTCATCGGCCGATTGCACCGATCCCTCGGTATAGAAGTAGCATGCCTGCGCCAGCTACGCTAACGCAAAATACTACAGCGACTACTACTCCGGCGGGATTTCGTAAGCCTATTGCGTCAGCGAAAAATGCTAGCACTATCACTGCAATCAGTTGACCTGGAAGAATGAAACGAAGCGGACTTGCTGCCAGCGCATCGCGTCCCATATTTAACTTCCGGGCGACTAGCCATGCTGGTGCCCAAAGCACGACCAGGAATACAGCTATCAGCACCACGGCAATCAGTATTTTCATATCCCTGCGATTTCGAATAGGCTGTTATTTGGCCGAACTCAGCCAGATACGCTTGATTAGGATAGCAATTCAAGCACTAAAAAATTCCTCAAATTGTCACAACCAAGGAAATATCCTATTTGGCCGCTCGGATAGTTTGCAAATACTTCAAATTTTCGACTGCAGTAAAACCGGCCTGAAAACTAGCTGATATTGAACAGCTACAGAGGGATATTAAGCGCGCTCGTGGCGGCTCATATTACGCTTTTGCGGACTTATCCTATTGGATTGCTATTTTCCAAATTGCGATGAGATAAAAAGCAGCAACAATGCCCATTCCCCCCCCCCCGATTCCTAGGTCGAATTGAATTTGAAAGAATTGCCGGAGCACAGACCGGATAAGGGTGTAGATTAAAGGGAAAAAGATAAAGACGTTTCGCGTTACCTTAAGCATCTTCTCACAGGAGGGGCAAGTAGCGCTTCCTGTAAATCGTATCGACGACAGTACCTTGGACGATATTGAGTCCTCTCCACAACAAGGGCATTTCCGCACATTTCCTCCCGTTCCTGAATCTCTAAAGAGAAGTGTTCTGCAAGTCCGCTAGTGGCCGACTTCAGCCTACACTTTATTCAAGAAACGCAAAGTGCAACGAAAGGTTTCGGCTTGTCGAGTATTTCTACATGGCCATCTTTGCAGCCGCTTCTCGCTGAACCGCTAGCAGTGCCTCTTTCTGCAATGCGTCGGATTGGCGCGCCTGAACCGCTATCTGTTCAAAGCTCATGTGTCGTTCCTCGATGAGGTAACGCATCAGTACTCTACCTTGAAAGTATCTAAATGACGGCGACTCATTCGCTTTTCTCTCAGCGAGAAGTTTCATTCCTTCGTGCTCAGGAAAACTGCTCTCGCCAGCAATGTAGTCGCAGTAACCCTCCACTACCCAGGCCGGGGTCCTAAGACCGTTAATCAGACCAAGTCGGTCTCTGATCAAGAGGTGTGTCAACTCATGTGCGATCACTGATGACAAAGTGCGCTTGTTAAAGGTTGCTGCAGTTGCGTAGCTGGTGTTTTCTCTAATATCACCACGTGCAACAATAGTATTGCCCGTAAGCAGATTGGTGATGGCAAATCCCTCATTCATGGGCGCAAAAAAATTGTAGACTCCAAATCGATCGGATACAAAGACTTGATTTCGTTGGTTAGAATTCGCTAATTCTGATTTTTCCACCAATTTAACAGATTTATCGACAAGCATTTTTGTTTCCGGTGGAAGCGGCCTAGTTGAATAGATCGTAACCGTGGAAAAAGAAACATTATGAGGAAAAAGAAACTCTGGCATGAACTGCAGAATAATGAAGCCCACAGAAATCAGCGTAATCGACCATTGAAGGCCGAATTTAATGATATCAAATAAATTATTTGACTTCGGTTTTGGGGGCAGAATAAACCACCACTTTAAAAAAATGATTTTCATTGAAGGAGCAAAATAAAACTAAAGAATTCTATCCAAGATTACATTCGATCAGCATGTCTGCTTTGGCCGTTCTCGGCCCCACATGCCTCGGCCATAGGATACCAGCTTGCCGAAATGGAAATATCACACATTCCCACATGACCAAGCATTCCGCACTGACGGCGCGCATAGTAGAGGTCCAAACAAGGGAGGTCCATTATGAACACACTTACTTCCGCCTCGGAGCGCCGTGCTCCATGGAATAAGGGCAAACTAATTGGCCAAAAGGCACCGCTCCGCATTAGCGAGATATGGGCTATCAGGGGCAGACTTGAAATCTACGGGCGCCGGCGAGACATGGCGCTCTTCAACGTGGCGATCGACAGCAAATTACGTGGTTGCGATCTGGTGCAACTGCGAGTGCAAGACGTTTGCCATGGCAACCACGTGGCCAGTCGCGCCACTGTAATGCAACAAAAGACAAAGCACCCGGTGCAGTTTGAGCTCACTGCTGGCACGCGAAAAAGTCTGGTTGAATGGATCAGTTCTGCAGGCTTGAGGCACAACGATTATCTGTTCCCGAGCCGGATCGGAGATTCACCACATATTTCAACCAGGCAGTATGCCCGCATCGTACATCTGTGGTGAGAAGAAATTGGCCTCGATCCTACGGCAAATAGCACGCATACTCTGCGTCGTACCAAGCCCACCCTTATTTATCGGCGGACGAAGAACCTGCGTGCAGTTCAGCTCTTACTTGGACATACACGCCTAGAAAGTACGGTCCGATACCTTGGAATAGAAGTTGATGATGCGCTCGAAATGGCTGAACAAACTGATTGATTAGTAGGAGCAGAAAGCGCACCATCGACTGATCATCGAATCAGGTATTGATTCTTATCTTTACCTTCGAGCCACTTTGGTGCGCGACCGCGGCCAGTCCAAGTGCCGCCAGCTGCCTCATCCTTGTATTTGATCTCTACGGGTTTGCGAGGAGTCTTAGAAGCTTGCTTGGACGCGCCGCCAAGATCAGCTACGGTCAACCCATATTCGCTCATGATAGCCTTGATCTTGGCTTTCGCCTCGGCGATCTCCGCATGACGAGCGGCTTCAGCTTTCGCCTGAAGTTCTGCGATTTGCTTTTGATAGTCCTGGTACGAAGACATTACACGGCCCCTTACATGTGTTGAGATGGACTAATTGTACAAGCGACGAATTCGTCTAGGGGAACTATTGTGATAATCAGTGTATTTTCCTCACATGCTAAATGCTATGCTGAATGCTGGCTAGCTTCAGCCAATTGCAGAAGTAGCCAAAAGAGAAATGATGTAATCGGTTAGGCACCTATTTCGGCAGTTGATGTATGGGACTTGGTAATTAAGACCGAGGCCAGAAGGTCTCCTCAGCTCTCTAAATAAAAGACCTGCTGGGAACTCGGTACTGCACTTGATGTGTGACCGTCATTCGGCAGCTTGAAAAAGATAGATCGACATGGAAATTCAGCTAATAGAGACTTCAGCAGATTGCGCGAAAGCAATTAAGGAGATCGACTCGCTAATGTCAGCTGAAGCAGGTACTGCAGCAGGACTCCGATTAGAGCGTTTGGCAAAGCTCGTTCAGGAATATGAGGCCAAACATTTTCCGATCGATGGCCCTACCAAGCCGCCAGAGAAAAAATGACTATGCCCGACGACCGCGTCCGGCCAGAAACGGCCAGTCGAAAAATTGACAAAGGAAGCATATGGAAGAAAGGCAAGCTGACCTCAATAATAGGTTGAAAACCTATGGCACAAGCAGTGTAGTAGCAGTTGCCCTTGGTGTCGCAGTAGCATACATAGCACTAAGACCGGCGGCTTTCCAAGACTTCTTCATACTTAGTTTCGTATCCTTGATATTTATCTTTCTTGGCGGCGGCATAGGAGCGTATTGTTGGCGATTGCTTTATCTGGCTCGCAAGACATCCCTATCCTTGAGCGCCTATGCTTTAGGACTTACCGCAGCATCTATTCCAGTTATCTTTATTTATAAGATGTTGGCTTAGCCAGTCCAGCCGCATGTATCGATTTGTGGAAATGTGTGATATTTCCATTTAAGCAAGCTGGTATCCTATTAGCTTAGTCGGGCATCGACCAATTTCAGACCGTCCGTATATGAATAATGTAATAGGTAGCTTTTAACTCGAATCACTCATAAAAGATCTTTCAATTTCTAGGGACTATTATGAACATCGATTTCCATTATGGTGTGGCATACATCATTAGCCGACTAGGTGGTCTAAGCAAAGAAGATGCTCGGGTCGTGGCCCATGCATGCCAGTATGTCGATGACGCTACGACTCCAGGATTGCTTCGATTTAGTGGTGGGGAAACGTTCGAACGCTTTGCTAGCGCACACAAGATGTTCGATTACAAAAATGCCGA
>NZ_WWCM01000040.1 GCF_009857915.1 Duganella qianjiadongensis | reverse complement strand
TACGGGGCAGCTCGAAGGGATAAACAATCGCATTAAGGTCATGAAACGGATTGCCTACGGCTACAGAGACAGCGCATTCTTCTTCTTGAAAATCAAAGCTGCGTTTCCCGGTAATCCGTGAAGAACCCAATATTTGCCGTGGGCGAGGTCCATTTCATGTTCGAGAATGCCGGAACGTTGATCACTGACACAGATGTGCAGCTTCAAGTTTTTCTTAATGGACTGACACTGTAGGACTACGCCTGGAAAATAGCTCATTTTGGACCTAAGAAAAGCAGTTTGAACATATTTCAAAGCTGCCTAGTGAATCCACGTCGATTACCGATGTTTAATTAATAGTCTAAATGAGTTGTGATTCCCAATGTGCGGGGTGTTCCCGCGGAAGCTACATACTCACCTCCGCCGATGGTCTGTCCTGCTGCTGCAGCTAAGAAATAGTGTTTGTCCAGAGCATTTTTGACCCATACGGAGATATTCCATTGCTTTCCAGCGCGCTGCACCAGCCATCCAGTACTTATATTTAGAAGAGCATAGGCAGGAATCCTCGCAAATTTTGAACCATCAAGGTAACCGTCAGCCCAAGAACGAAAGGCAACATTTGCCATTGCATACTGCCTTACAGTATCACCATTCTTCCATTCATAACGTCCGCCGGTGTTGATGGTCCATGACGGTGCCCCAACAAGTGGGTGACCAGTTAGGTCGGCTTTGGTTACCCTGACTGCCACTAGCTCGGCCGCAATCGGGGCATTGTTGAAACTGGAGTAGCGAGCATTGTTGTACGAACCGTTAAAGTATAGGCTGAGGCTACTTTGCGGGCGAGCCTTAACTTCAAGTTCTACCCCTTCGCTTTTCGCGCCACCGGCATTGGTCAGGATGAGAACAGGAGTAACCGGGCCCAGTACGTAGGCGTTGGTCTGATAGCCATTGATTCTAGTTTGGAAGTAATTGGAACTGATATCTAATCGATTGTTAAAAAGACTGCTTTTGATGCCCAGTTCAAAGTTATCAGCCTTTTCCGGAGCGATTATTAGCGAATTGGCACCTACTGTTGGCGCGGCACCGACTCCGCTGATGTTAATTCCACCCGATTTCTCCCCATGTGACAGGGTGCTATAAGCAAGCAGGGTTGGCGTAGCTTTATAGCTCAGCGTAGCTAATCCCGAAGGCGCTACCCTCGAAACATGCAATGTACCAGAATCATAGGCTCCGCCGGCGGCTGAACGGGTCGCAAATACTGTTTGTTGCAAGGCCGCTGGATAATCTGTCAGCGCTTTTCCACCCTCTAGAGCATCGCGTTGAGTCCTGGCATCTTTGCTTTCCCATGTCGCGCGTAGGCCAAGGGTTAATGACCATAATGGATTTAGGTGCCAGTCGCCCTGTCCAAAGATTGCTCTACTGTCAGTAGTGCTCTTGCCACGTGAAATTCCATTAGTGTTGTCAATTAGGTTTAAACCGACAGCGTTGTTCAGGACTAGTAAATCGGCCTTGTTACCGAACTTGACGAAGAAATCGCTTTGAATATTTTGGTGCAATATCAGTGATCCGACCACATAATCAAGCTTATTTCCGAGTGGCGACGCTAACCGTAATTCATACGAAAACTGGCTATGCTTAACGTTGAACCCAATATCGCCCACTCCAGAGGCCGTGGTAAGGTCATTATCGTTATGTGGATGAAAAATCCAATAACGTGAGGCCAAGATCGAGGTTAGAGAATAGCCACTTGTTGGGCGCCAGTTGGTTTCTGCAGATAGTCCTCCTTGATACACTCGGGTGCGTTGACCGCCATCAAAGTTAACTTTGTAGTTGCTCGGATCGTTGTTGAGTGGCTGAGAGCCAGTCGGTAATCCCAGTGCTGCGGTGGCTGCCGCTTGTGCATTCGCAAATCCTGGTGCTGAAGGGCCGAAGCCGTAAGGAATCAGTGTGCCTTGCGAATCGTCTTCATGGTTGTAATCCGCACTCAGACGCAGATTGAAATTCTCACCCTGCTTGAAAAGCAACTTGCCTCGCCCCCCCTGTCGTCCTACGCTGTCATAGCTTTTGCCGTCATGCTTATTTTCGAGCCATCCGCGGTCATACGTCCTAGACAAAGAAATACGGCCAGCCCATTGCTCGTTTAAAGGTCCTGATAAAGAAGCCAATGTCTGAAAATATCCGCGTTGACCTGCTGACGCTTCAATACTATGTTCAGGTTTAAAATTCGGATTTTTGGTTGTGAAATTGAGCACCCCAGCAGTGGTGTTCTTTCCAAATAGCGTACCCTGTGGCCCCCGCAATAAATCGACTTGCTCTAGATCGACCCAATCTACTGCAAGCATGCCTGGTCGGCCCTGATAGACATTATCTACATAGAGTCCAACGCTACCTTCCAGGCCTTCATTGGCTGGATTGCTACCTATTCCACGGATTGCCAGACTTGATACGCGCGCATGCAAGTAGGCCGAGTTTAGGCTCGGCATAGCCTGCTGTAAATCTTGCACTTGAGTAATTAAATTGGCCTTTAGTTGGTCACCGTACGTCGTCGTAGTTGGAGTGGGTACATCCTGTTCTTTCTCTATACGACGTCGTGCTGTTACGGTAACAGCGACTGGTATAGGTTCAATTTCACTTTTTGTCTCAGCCAAGTTGGCAATATAAACTTCGCTTTGGACGTTGTGAGCGGACGCAGGCATTGATATCGGCACTAGTGCTATCGCACTAATAGTCAGATTTACACGGATAGTCATTTTTATGGTGGTTAGATTAGACGCGCTATTAATGAAGTTGATCTGGTAGTATTTTCATGCGGCGTCGCGATGCTGTTTTTTGGGTTGGGAGGTGAGAAGAAATCTAATCCTTTAGGTAAAATTCTTGTGTGGCATTGTAAACATCCTGCTTGCTTGTTACGTTATTTACAGTATCGTCGACATGCTTAGATCGTCAGATAGATGAATCCTGAGGTTATAAGATGATTTTTGACTGGTACGATAAAGGCTTCGGTTCACACCAGAAGCTACTGATTTGCATATTCGAGTGCATAAAGAGCTTGTTGCAACTTCTATTTTTTAGGAAAACAATCCTCAGAATAGATAAGAATGGGTTGCACTTTAACAGATAATCATGAAGACCTACGATGACCTTGTCATTCGCGGTCAGAATTGTAAGTCGGTTCTATGATTAATGCTTTTATTATTTTCAAAGCTTCTGGTTACTTGCCTGCGAAAACGGGGCTCTGCGGTCTTGCCGAATTGCGGAAGCATTACTCTTTGGTGCGGTAGTCTTGTCATTACATTGCACGGATATGTCGCGTGGATACATAAGATAAGCCTACCGTCGACATAGATAGTTAATCCTCAGAACGTGAAATGATTCTTGCGAATCATCAATTCATTCAATAATTTTTTTTATCGGTATTGAATCGGAATCAATGGCCTAGTTCAGATAGGAAACTCTGACTGGCATTGAATGAGAATGGCTGCCTTTGAACTGGGATGACCGGTTGGGTTTGGCCGGAATACACACACATGCCTAATGGCATGCTGATTCCATCCACCGAAATCAGCATGCATTTCGTATCTGCCGTTGCGAAAGTCCCAAGAGGATAGTGTAATAGGCAGAGCGGTTTAGATAGACGGGGTGTACCCCAAAGTGGCGTTGGCGGTTCTTCGTGGTAAATGCTTCGCCATTGTGGCGTGGCTTATGCCAGCTCGAAGTGTAAATTGTCCAATCAACTGATTCAGATTCTGTGCCTGCTCGCTCATAGCTGTTGCGGCGGCGGCCGATTGTTCGACGAGCGCCGCATTCTGCTGGGTAAATGAATCCATTTCCCCTACCGCCTGATTTACCTGATGCAGTCCCGAACTCTGTTGAATTCCGGCATCGGCAATTTCGCCGATGATGCGCGCGACGTTGTTGACACCTTCTACCAATCGCTCCATCGCTGCGCCGGCTTTGTGGACTAGTTCATCCCCTTGGCTGACCTGTGCGACGGAGTCATCAATGAGCATCTTGATTTCTTTCGCTGCACTAGCGGAGCGTTGGGCCAGATTGCGTACTTCGGTCGCTACTACCGCAAACCCACGACCTTGTTCACCCGCCCGCGCCGCCTCTACAGCGGCGTTCAATGCCAGAATATTGGTCTGGAATGCGATTCCGTCAATGACCGAGATGATATCGACTATCCGTACGGACGAGGCGTTTATCGCTGCCATGGTCTCGATTACCTGTGCGACAACTTCACCACCTTGGATCGCGGTTTCTGCTGCCTCATTGGCTAATTGCCGGGCCTGCGTGGTAGATTCTGCGTTGTTCTGAACCGTGCTGGTCAACTCCTCGATGGACGCAGCAGTCTCCTCCAAGGCGCCGGCTTGCTGTTCGGTACGCGCCGACAGATCCATATTGCCGCTGGCGATTTCATGAGAAGCGGTCTGGATAGCAGTCGCGCCTTCCTGTACCTCGCCTATAATAGTGCTCAGTTTGCTGCTCATGAGATTGAGCGCTGCCAGTAATTGCCCAACTTCGTCCGACCCGCTGTTCATGTCTTCGCGAGTCAGGTCACCTGCTGCGACTTCATCTGCAATCTTGACCGCGTCTTTGAGCGCATTGGACAGACGATCGATCAAGATATGGCCTGCGATTGCGATGCCGACCGCGAATAGCACAGTGATCGCGATGGAAATCCAAGCGGATCGGGCGTGCACACTTTCGGCCCGCTTCGAGCCCTCATCAGCAAGTTTGATGTTGTAAGCGCGATGATCCGATATGGCACGATCGGCACGGGCGATGATCTCCTGATTGCTCAACTGCGCTTTACGAGCCTGTTCGACGTCGCCTGATGTGGATAGCTTCAGAACCTTGTCCCGTGCGGGATAGTAATCGGCAATTGTCTTCCTGACCCCACTGAGCAAAACACGATCTTGCTCGTCTGAGATGTCTTCCTTTTCGTAACGCGTCAGGGCATCGCGAATTTTGGCTTCGGCGTTGGCCATGTCACTGGCGATTTTGTCGCGTTCGCTTTGATCGCTCGTCGCAAGATGCTTCCAAGTGTCAATGCGCATGCGGCCAAAGGCCTCGTCGACGTTATCAAGTTGCTCCACGCTCGGAAGGGTGTTGACGTTCGCATAGTTTGCAGCTTCAAACACTGTCGAAATCTGCAAATAGCTGATTAGTCCCACGGCACACATACCCATAACTGCGGCCGCTAACAAAACATATAGTTTTTTTGCAAAAGTCATGCTTTGACTCCTCAGTTAATCAGAAACTTACCTGCCTGCACTAACAATATTTAATTGCCAATGTTGTTTAATTCATTGTTTTTTGTTTAATTTAATTTATTCTACCAGAAAGATTCAGTTGAACAACAAGAAGGTTAGCACTGTTCCAGAGCGTTGTATTATCAGGCAGGAAATTATTCTACTTCTGCCTTAAACAATTTTTGCGGCGATGTTCCGGTCGGAGGATGCTGGTTCCTAACGGCGTCGACTTCGCTTGTCGAGTTTGTCTGAGCTAACTTTCCAAACCGTTCTGACAACGCTGTAACTGCTTGCCGACATGCAGAATCCCTGTCCTTGTTTGTACTTGTGTGTTCAGGGACCCGATTTGCATGTTCGCATAATGAGACAGGGGCGATCAAAATTATCCTGCCGCAGTGTTATCGCCAGGGGCGATAAGCATTTTTACAACCCCTTGATTTAATCGATTGTCGTATTCATAGACGAGAATCTTGCCGCCCGCGTATATGTGCGTATTCTTACCTGATCGGCCATTGATTCCTGCTTTAATGCGGCCATTAGTTCTTGCACCAAAGGGGCCAGCCTTTCTGAAGCATGTCACATGTTCTTGGGCAAGCCACCGACTCCTGCTACAAGCCGGAAGTTCTTTGAATAATCGCGTCGCAGCCGCCACCTATTCTCATAGAACGCCACCACCTATTGACTTAAGTCGCAGCCACCATGTGAGAGCTTGTCGTGCAAGCCCCCAGTAAAGCTTAAATTCCGGATCCTTGCTAGCCCAATACTGTTCTGTGACGCCAGAGATTCTTTAGTCTTTTGAGTTATTGACAAGCCCCTTAATTTTGTATTGCCACATGGAAATTTTCGAGCGCGTTCTTTATCTGGAGGGCTGCCCCACCAATCAACGCAGCCGTGGAACAGCAGTTACTTTCAATGCCTATGATGGGCAGCCCCTGCAAAACTAGGCTCAGAGCATTGTCTACAAGAATATTGGGGAGAAACTGCAGGGCTTACCGCCGCGGCAGAAATTCAAGAGCGCGTTGGATAAGTTGTGCGAAAAGGAATACGAGTGCTAAGCATAGCTCGTTTCGGAGTAATAGCGACCGGTCGTTTAGAACCGGCTCTGGCCCATATTATTGTGTATATTAAAATACAATTTTTATAATTTAAACTGTATTTAAAGAATCGACATCAAGGGCGACGTGGCCGTGCCTTTCTTTTGACTCTGAAGTTGCAATGAATTCAAAGACGTCGTCACTTATAAGACTGGCGTCTTTGGTTTCCATATATCGAACAAATAATTTTCCTAGATTTGGATTGGTTGAAAAAAATCTCTCAACTCGATTTTTTACAATTTCTTTTTCAACAACAACTTTCTTTTTATTGTCAAATCTGCGACGTTCGCGCTCGTTGCTGAAATAAAATTGCTCAACAAATGTCATATTGGCTGCTAGATCTAGGACACTACTGCGGAATATGTCATTTTTTGAATATACTTCACGTAAAAATTTTTGCATTGCTTTGTCTTCTGTCTCGGCAATTACAAAACTTGGTGGATAGTCAATAACTGATTCCTCGCAAGAACAAATTAAGAATTTTTTCATAGGGCTATACAGTACTGCAGAAAAATAATAGGTAGAATTTTTGTCGTTGTTGCGAAACAATATCATGCTATGTGGAATGATTTTATGGGAGTTGGTACTTGCCATCTACAAATCGACAAGGCACTGATGGCGGAAATATTTCGTCCCTACGAATCCATTGCTCGGTACCGTAATTTTTGACTGGAAAGTAAACTTTGACCATGTCAGATTTAATATCAACTATCGGCCCGCAATTTGTTTCAACTCCGATCTTCATAGTAGTTCGAAAGTTAACCGCTTCCTCTAATATTTTTTTTCGCTGAAGACGAGCTTGGACTTGAGCAAAATTTTCTGCTGCAAGTCGATTGTTCTCTATTAGCTTGAGCTTAGCATTTCTCTCGTCACGAGCCATGATCAACACTTCTAACTTAGGCCCTAATAATGAAAGCGAGCGGGCTATGTCCGCAGCAATTTGATCGCTCGGAGCAAACGGTTTTAATGGAATATGAAGCAAAAGAAAACCAGGTCTTTCACTCACTGACGAAGAAGTTATGGAAAATTTTCCAGGAGCATCCTTATCAGGAAGAATTGTCAATTCGCACAGCGATGACGTTACCGCTTCTGTCATGCTGGAACCCGATAGTGACCAATAATAGGTTCTATATTCGATGATGACCTTTTCGCCGATTGCCGTTGCGATTATCCCGGTCTTGTGAGTGACTCCGATAGAGTCGACAGTCGTTTGCGGAAAGCGGGGGTACTTGCTTAA
>NZ_WWCM01000003.1 GCF_009857915.1 Duganella qianjiadongensis | reverse complement strand
GAAGATGCCGCAGCGAACTTGGAAGATGGCAGCAAACCAGTTTGCCATTCTGTTTGGGGAACGCTTCACCAACGCGATTAATTAACTACGAACCGCGACCCCGGCACACAAAATTCCTGACAGGTCCATGGTATGCGGCAACACCGTACACCCGATAACCCCGAATCGGTGTTCTCGATGTCGCCGCCCGCCTGCGGTGCCAAGGGTCGCGTTTCAATCGCTGCCCCACCAATGGTGTAATACATGGCTCGGCTTTTTGGTCGCTTCCAACTATGGCCTAGATGCTCACCAGCGCCAGCACAAGGGCTGATAGTAGCGGCAAACTCTCCAAATGTGCACAGCTACCGAACTAACCGCGGATTCGGCTTTTTCGTCCAATCTCCTACTAATCTAGATAGCTCAACATTTAGCCCCTTGAGGAATTTGAATCTCGCACCAGTGAGACACCGAACCATCCTCCAGTCGATGCCCGTCATATTTTGAGAACCAACACTTCTCTTCTAAATCGTAAAACGCTGCGTGTGGCTGAAACTCTGTCGTTGACCAGACAAGAACGTCACGCTCGCTGCCTGGTAAATTTCCAGATGAAACCTCAATCCAATTGCATACGCTACCACTTGTACTGTGAACGTCATATAAACGCTCTGCTATCTGGCTTACATCGTCAATGAATCGCTGCGCCCCCCGTATTGCCGATGCAGCCCTAGATTCGTTCGACTCGTCCGACAGCAATTTATCTAAAGCGATTCGCAATAAGCCGTTGACATCATAGATGGCGCATTCAATATCATCTACAGCATCCTGCACTACTTTAGATATCGCTCGATTTATCGGCTCTATTTCTCTTTGTGCTGTCTCAGCCATGACTCGCCCCTTTGACTAGCCGCAGCTTTGGAGCCTTAGCGCGGGAATCTTCTACATCTTTTTGAGCGCACTCTGCTGCAAAGAGTGTCATGCATGTTCGGCTGCTTTCGCTCATCCTGCGGAAATCTGAAATTAATTCCCGCTCCACCGGACTAAGCACTTTCTCTGGCGCTATGCTCATTTCACGCCACCTTGCACCAGTCGCAAGCCTTTTGCGCCTACTTCCGCGCCCTTTGACTGCTCCCGCGCATCTATGTCTCGCTTAGCTATAGATGCAATCCAAGGCGCTATGTGCTGCCTTGTCTCTATGGTCATGGCGTCGAAGTATTGGAGCCATTTAAGCTGGTCTTTGCTCAGGTCTGAGCGTGTGAGTGTGACTACTTCCATTTGTGCGGCCTCATCAAAAAGTTGAAGTGACCACTACCAGCGCGGATTTAGGCGGGTGAGTGGCAGCATCAGGGTTGGCGAACCGGCACACACGGCAACCGGCATACCCGAAGGTATCCCCAACACCGCCACTCATAGGGACGTGACAAAGCAACAGACGTAAAAAAGCCGCCTTGAGGGGGCGGCTATACGCCGCGTGTATTCAGGTCGCCAAACCCGGCACCTTCTTTTTTAGGTGCATCTGTAGACTACTCCCGCGATTGGTAATTCGTCAAGAAATTCGTCATCACCTCGTCAAACGGCCTTCAACGAGACAACAGTGCAGACCGCAGAGTGCGAACCAATCGCGTACCTATTCGTTGCGAAAAATGACTGCTGAATTTCCCCTTTATGCTGGAGCTGCAATAGCCACTACAAACAACCTCGTTGCGATATAGCCATCGGGTGCGAACCTATTGCGAACCTTTAACGCAAACTAATGCCGGTACAAACGCCTATTCGGGCTTTCTGCTTGCTTTCCGACGGCCAGCAGCGCAGCTTGCACAGCCTGCTCCGCTAGCCGCTTACGTGGCGTTTTAAGCGGTTCTGGCTGCATCCACTCGCCTGTATCGCTGTTCCATAGCTCCGAAGGCTGGTCGAAGCTCTCGCGGGTATGGCCACTAATGGCGACACCCTCGGCGTGCTGCTGGTCATCCTTTGGCGCTTCCTCGATGGCATCCACTAGCTCTATGCGCACCAGCTCCGTGCTGGCCTCTGGTGCGCTTTCTGCTGGCGCTGGTGGGCTGGCTTCAGTCGGATGATATGCAGGCTTGGTGGCTGGGCTTGATGGTGCGGAAAAGGCAAACCCTACAGAGCATAGGGTTTGTTCTTCATCGGCTCGCCCTTCGCTTGCAAACCCTATAGGGTTTCTACTTTTGCGCTCCGGCTTGCATGGCTTCGTCATCAATTCCACAAACCCGCCTTTCTTCGCTATCGGCTCTTGCTGGCTGATTCCCAGCGCCAGCATCAACGGCAAAGGGTCGCGTCCATGCGGCACAAGTAAGGCATCTATAACGGCATCCTGTAGCCCCGAGTTCACCAGCAGCAGTTCACGCATCACCCTGATTGCTGCGCGTCTCTCAGCCGTGCTTATGCGCTTACGTGGCGTCGCCTTACTAAGACCATACTTGCTAGCCACCACGTTGTAGAAGTCGTCCTGCATCGCCACAAGCCGCTGACGCCCGCCAATTAGGTCACTTCCCACCATACGCCCTCTAACAAGTGGAAGCAGCAGCACATGGCAATGTGGCGCTGACTCGTCGTTGTGTATCACCGAACTGAGGACCGGCACCGCGAAGTAGTCACGCGCCCAATTTGTTGCGTCAGCGAAGAACTGCCGCTGGTCTGTGGTTGTTGCTGGCGGAAGTGAGAACACAATTTCGATTGCCCTCACTGCGTCCCGCCTAAGCTTAGTGATACCTGCCTCGTCTAGTGCGTTCTGGCTAGCCGTTGCCACAAGCTCCGCACTAGCAGCGCCAGCAAGTACCACGTTATCGGCAATTCGGCTTACGTCAATGTGGCCGTCAGCTCCAAGCTCGGCGGCAATCTCGCGCAGGTTGTGCTTTGCTGCTGCCCGAACTATGCCCGCACCCGTTAATTTTTTAATCCGTAGGAAATGACTCTCTGCGGTCATTGCACACCCCCGCATAGCACCAGCGCCAGCATAACCAGCAGCATTAGTGTGTTAGCTTGAATGGACAAAAACCGCGCCATCTTAAATAGCGCGGCCCGCATTAGTTAGCCTTCCGATTACGTTTGTACAGCCAAGCATTGATTGCGCGGCGGTCATCGTCGTCAAATTCATAGATTCCGAACTTGATTGGATAGCCATCTCGGTCTATACCCGGTGTCCGGCGACATCTTGCACGCAACCCTCTACGGCGGAGCTCTGCCATCAGTTCGGGACCGTTAGACGCCCCTGCGATGCGGTCAATTTCTTCTCGCTTACGTGGGCTGGTCATCAGCGCCTGAATTACTCGCAAGTGGCGCGGGTTGTCTGTGCCTGTGAATTTAACGCAGCGTTGTGAGGTAAAATCTTGGGTGTCAGCGCCAAGGGTCAATTCTGCAAACAGTGGGGATTGGCCCTTGTCCATTAAGCGGCGCTCCCTTCTGCGACAAGGCGCTTAATGTCATCAATCTTCCAAGCAAGTCGCCCCATAATTCGGACTGGTCGAAGCGGGCCATTCTCGTGACATGCCCACTTGCGTAGGGTCTGCGGCTTTCGTCCCAAGTGGAATGCTGCCGCATTGGTATCAATTACGGTGCGACTTTCACGCGCCAAAGCGGTGTATTCATTTGCGTTTTGCATCATCAAGCCTCTTTGTTGATTTATGGAGACTTGATGATTTCGTGTATTACCCTTTTTACCGATATGTGCGTGACTAAGCGTGACTAAGTGTGACCTAGCGTGCCTTAGCGCGACTCATGCGAGCACGGAATGCACGCTCTGTAAGCACGTCCGGCACCTGTTCATCTCTATATTTCTTTCCTCGATATTGAATCCCGTCCGAGGAAAATCCAACCATAGCGCCATATTTGCCCTCAGCCATCTTAACCAATTCCGCCCAAACACTTGTCGCCTTCTCGCCATCTAATGCCCTCTTTTTAGCCTCGGCAATCTCGGCGGAAAGTGGACTATCTTCGCGTGTTCTTAGTCTATGTGAAGTCGCTTTATCGACCGTCAGCGAAGCGCAGCGTTGCGCTGGCTCGATGCCCATCTGCTCCGGCTTAAGCGCCGCAACAGCCGCCACATAATCACCTATCCAAGAATGGTATTTCAGCCCTCGACTCTGTGCCAACGAAATCCACTGTTCAAGATTGCGAAATTCCTTAGTAATCTCCTGAATCCCCTCAAAGGCTCGTAAAAGCTTTTTGTACTCGTCTGGACCCGTCTCCCAATTTTGATGTTCTTCCGGCCTCGAAACATCGTCATGCGGATTCAATTGGCACAGGAGTAAAGCGGCTTCCTTCGGACGGATTACCGGCTCATTAAACCAGAAATCTGCGTCCATCGTTCCGTCCCACCAACCTACAACCCCATCTGGACTTACCTCTCGGCGGGCGCCAGAACTAGAAACATCAAAAGGCACCCCATCAATCGTTGCTGGCGCTGGCTGGTGCTGCCCCATCGATTTCAGCGGACAAAACAAGTCCAGCGAGTCACCAATCCTGTCCGCCAGAAATCTAGAAAACTCATCCCTGTCGAATCCAAATAGCTCATAGTCAGTCGATGCGGCGCCATCCCCGTCGCTCTCCAAAAATCCACGATAGTATGCATACTCTATGCGCCTGATTGCACATTGCTGCTGTGTATCGTCCGCAGACACTATGCCCCGCGTCTTTGAGTTGACTTTGATTTCTGGCGCACCGTCCATACGCAAACCCCAGCTTAAAAGACAGTTAGCTGCTTGCTGCATGGTCATGCCCGGCGTGTGCTGAGTCCTCTTTAGCAGCTCTGATATCGAAATAAATTTCCCGTCAATTGCTTGGCTCTGCTGCGATTTGGGCGTTTGCGCCGCCGCCAATTCAGCATTCAATTCACTAATTCTCAAACTCATCACCCCTTCAAGGTGTCGCCCTCACAAATTGGGACACCAGTCAGGCCGGTGAAGGTTCCGGCTTTTCGCCCCGTCGGGCTAGGCTGGCGCTTAACCTCTAACTCGCCACTACCCGCAATGTAACGCTTCCTGCTGGCGCTGGGGTGAACTCTATGCCAGCTTCCGACAGTATCCATTGCTCAAATTTCGTATGCCACATTCTCAACAGGTCTAAGGGGCGCTCTCTGTAATGCTTCTCGGCTGTGGCACTAGGTTTATGCTCCATCACTTGCGCAACCACGCCAGCGGGCATTTCAACCCATTCTGCTAGCGAACCGAACGAACGGCGCAGCCCGTGCAGCGTAACATTAGGTAAGCCAGCAACAGCTAGCACCCGCTTATGGCCCGGTGTGGGTTCCGCCAACTGCCCATTCTCTGACGAAGGACTAGAGAATACAAAAGCGTTACGTCTGGGCAGCGCAGCCAATAAATGCGCGACATATGGACAAAGTGGAATTGTTCGCTGGCCCTCCACTTTGTCCCGTATGACCAAACTCAACCACTTGAAATCCACATCATCCCAGCATAGGCCAGCAAGCTCACGGCGGCGCGCTCCGGTCAATAGCAAGGCTTGCAGGTAGGCGGATTGCACCGTATTACTCATCCCCCGCACGGCTTTAAACCACGCTGCAAGCTGCTCTCGCTGAAGGCTATCGTTTGTCTTTGCCTTGCTGCGCGGTATCTCGTCCCTTACCTGATTTGATTGACACGCACCAACCGGCACCAGACCGGCGTACTTATCATTGGCTGCGCACCAGTTCATAAATACCGATAACAAGCGAAAAGCCAAACCTGCCTGCGTTGGTCGTTTAACCGTCTCTTTTGCCAGCCATTCAGCAATACGCGGCCCTGTAAGGTCAACCAAACGAACATCACGCAATGAAGCAAGCGGCCCCGGCTCTGTTAGCCCCTTTCCTCGTTTCTTCGGCTCACCTCCAATACGCATAACAACTTCGTGGTCGCGGATATGCCATTCACTCCACCCCACTTTCCCCCCGCGCCGTTTGGCATTGCGCCGCGCCTCGATGTAGACCGGCCATAGTTTGCCTAGCGTCAGTGCCTCGCGTTGCTCCTGTGCTTGTTTTGCAGCCGCTGCGGCCTCTTCGGCTACGCGCTCCTGTAGTTCTGCCTCGATGACTGCCGCCCTTAGTTTGCGGGGGTCTTGCCCATTATCAATTAGCACTTTTAGGCGGCGCGCCTCGGCCTGCGCTTGCGGAATCGTCCATGTATTGGGCGAGCCTATCGTTAGTCGGATAGCCTGCCCGTTCAACTTGGCTTGAAAGATGAATGTCTTAGCCCCTTTTGCGGTCGCCCGCAGTCCAAGACCCGGCGCCGCTGAATCCCAAAGGAACGATTGGCTTTTGCCTTCCTCGCAAACGAACTTTCTCAGCCTGACAGCAGTGAATGCCTCTTTATCCATCGCTTCCCCATTCCCATGTAACCGCCATGTAACCCTGAATCGAGTATAACAATCAATACTTGGGCAAGTAAATGCACTGGAGTTAACAGACTAAGTTATTGATATTTATAGAGTTTCAATATTTTATGCTCGTTGGTCAACGGCAATAAATGGCATCCGGGCTGGATTGTGATTCCTGTTGTCGTGGGTTCGAGCCCCATCAGCCACCCCACAGAATTCGCAGCAAAATCAAGAGGTTACAAGTTTCGACTTGTAGCCTTTTTTGCTTTCTAGCCTGTCACATCTCCACATTATCAATACATCCGAATGCGTACGCACAAACTATGCGCACGGTTCGGGGCGCACACTTCAAGCCATTCACCATCCGAGTAGAATGAAATGAATGGGCGTTCCCATGGACTCTAGCCTGCTTATCCGTATGCTGAAGCACGATGGTTGGCAGCTTGTAAGAATCAGAGGCAGCCATCACCATTTTAGACATCCGTCCAAGTGTGGACTCATTACTGTGCCGCACCCCAGATGCACACTACCCAAAGGCACTTTAAACCGTATTCTGAAAGATGCTGGCCTCAAGTAAGGACTTAATCATGAAAATACCGGTCGTGATCTTCAAAGACCAAGACAGCATCTACGGCGCAAGCGTGCCCGATATACCCGGGCTGCACTCCTGCGGAAACACGCTAGAAGAAGCGCTCCGGAATACGCTGGATGCACTACACAGCCATATTGAACTGCTACACGAACTCGGCGAAGAAATCGGATTACATCCCAGCCCGTTGAAGCAATTACAAGCACACCCGGACTACGCAGGCGGCACCTGGCATCATATACACATTGATCCCGCCATTTTGCATCCCAAGCGAATCGGAGCAACTTTTCATAACAGCACTATCAAATAGGGTTGCCACTCCCTGCCGTCTGCAACGCTAGACTTCCTGTCACAAAAAAATCTTCCGACCTGTTTCCGAAGAGCACTAAATGGCGCTACAATAAGATCTGCTGCGCGCTCGCGCCATGTATGCCAATCTCTGAATTCCAGCTCCGCCATGTCCGAAGAAAAAACTCTGCACGAAGTCTCTACCTACAGCAAGGATACGCCTACCAGCCGTCCCGATCTCGACGGCCGCGCCGGGGTTTTCGTGCCCACCGAGCTGTTCGATGTTGCTGCTTCGACGACTATCCGCAAAGGTTCAGGCATCGCCGGTTTCGGCAATCCCGATGGTTCGCTGACGGTGTATTTCGAAAACAACCGCTTCGACGACAGCAGCCTGCATAAATGGGAAAACAAGGTGCGCAAGGCCTATGACCGCATGGTCATGAACGCCCCCACCGTGAACAAGGCCAAGCTCGACCCGAAAATGCTCGAATACATAGGCTTTATCGATGGCCAGGGCATACAGATCAAACATCCGGAACTGCTGCAGCACTGGCTGGAACGCTCGGGCGCCGTCGATACGGCACCTGCCGGCCCTATCGTGGTCTGGCCTAAGTCGAAGAGCCGTTTCTAAACCACAAGGCATAGTCCTACAGCGCGTCGGAGTATCCTCCGACACACAAATGACAACTCCCGCGTTATGCTGAACTCACAACAAGTTCAAACATACGCGGGAGTTTGCTATGGTACGCACCTTACATATTGCTACGGGCGCGCTGTTGCTGAGTCTGGCTTGCGCCGCCACCTACGAACTTTGCTCCGGCAGCATGCTGGATCAGCAAAACACTGCCCTCTACCAGTTACGCTAGGATGATGCAGCGGGATCTAGGATTCCGCTGCATCAGGCAGCGCCTGCATCAGTGACGCCGGCCACCCCAACCACGGCCACGGTAGTGGCCACCGCAGCACCAGTGCCCGAACGAGAAGTCCAGTCCTATGCTCACAGGCGGGTAGTAATACGCCGGAGCCGGTGCGTAATACACGGGCGCCGGCGCATAGTACACGGGAGCTTGCGTCACATAGGTCGTGGTGTAGGCAGGCTCGGTGGTATAAGTCACACGGCTGCTGGCCACCGGCAGTTCTTCCGTCGTATAGACGGTGCCGGGACCAGCCGCGACGGCGCGATCGGAGGGCAGCACGGAGACCGTGTGCCACTGGTACGGGTCCTGCACCCGGGTAGCGGTCGAATAATAGGCTGGCTGCTGGGTAGCGCAGCCACTCAGGGCGGCGACTGCAAGCACGGCAAGAATCAGGCTTTTGTTCATGGCGGTTCTCCTCTAATAGCGCCACTATAAAACGAAGCAGCCCTTGCCGGCACTGGCATTACAGCTTGTTACACTGGTTGTAACAGGTGAAAAAAAGGGAACCGCAAGCGGTTCCCTTTTCTCACTGGGACAGGAAGATCAGTCCAGTTTCCAGGCGTAGTCCACCTTGGTCCAGGTCTCGGCTGGTGCGCCGTCCTTGGTGCCCGGCTTGAACTTGCAGGCGCTCAGTGCCTTGATGGCGGCCTTGTCCAGATTCTTGAAACCGCTGCTCTTGTCGACTTTGGAGTCGGCAACCGTGCCGTCGGCCTTGACCAGGAAGGACATCGAAACCGTGCCCTGCTCCTCGTTCATCAGCGACGCTTTCGGGTACTCCGCTTTGCAGGTCTTGGCATCGAACGATGCTGGTACCTCGGCAGCAAATGCTGCTGGTGCGCTCGAAACGAGCACTGCTGCTACCACACTCAACCAACGCTTATTCGTCAACATCTGATTTCCCCCCAGTATTTAGTATCCGGCACACCGGCCATGGCATCATGGCCGGCGAGGTAGTCTTACAGCTTCCAGCTATAGTCAACCTTGGTCCAGGTCTGGGCTACTGCGCCATCCTTGGTGCCAGGCTTGAACTTGCATGCGCTCAGGGCTTTCACTGCAGCCTTGTCCAGGTTTTTAAAACCGCTCGATTTTTCTACTTTCGATTCCACCACGGTGCCGTCAGCAGCCACCAGGAAGGACATCGTTACATCACCCTGCTCTTCGTTCAGCAGCGACGCTTTGGGGTATTCAGCTTTGCAGTTTTTTGCATCGAGCGATGCAGGAACTTCAGCAGCAAAGGCGGTCGTAGCAGCCGACAGAATGCAGGCGGCAAAAACACTGGTCGAAAACTTATTCATCATGCGTTCCAAGCTCATTATTATTAACAACTGATTAATCGAATCCCACAGCGGACCTACGTGCCACACAAAAGCGTGGCGGCAGACTGCGGCAAAGGTTTACTACAGATTAAAACTCTTCCCATTCATCACTGCTGGCAGCGCTAGGTGCAGGCGCGGCCTTCTTAGGCTTTGCAGCCGGAGCCGGTGCTGGCGTAGCCGCAAGTTTCTTCACTGGCGCGCGCGGCGCTACCGGCTTGGCTACCGGCTTGGCCGCAGCCGCTGGCTGGTAGGTGGCAACGCTACGGTCTTCGCCTTCGGTCAGCTTGAAGATGCTCACGACACGGGCCAGTTCATTCGCCTGATCCTGCAGACTCTGGGCAGCAGCGGCAGCTTCTTCTACCAGTGCAGCATTCTGCTGGGTCATGGCGTCCATCTCGATGATCGAGTGGTTCACCTGTTCGATACCAGCGCTCTGTTCCTGGCTGGCGTTGGCGATTTCGCTCATGATGTCGGTGACGCGGCGGACCGAGGAAACCACTTCTTCCATCGTCACACCCGCCTGACCTACCAGCTTGGTACCTGCGCCGACTTTCTCTACCGAGTCGTCGATCAGCATCTTGATTTCTTTGGCAGCGCCAGCGGAACGCTGGGCCAGATTACGCACTTCCGATGCCACCACCGCGAAGCCGCGGCCCTGTTCACCGGCACGTGCTGCTTCCACCGCCGCGTTCAGCGCCAGAATATTGGTCTGGAAGGCGATGCCATCGATTACGCCGATGATGTCCACAATCTTCTTGGCCGAAGCATCGATCGAGCTCATGGTGTCAACCACTTCCGACACCACTTTACCGCCGCGCAGTGCCACATCCGATGCCGCCGATGCCAGCTGGTTAGCTTCACGGGCATTGTCGGCATTCTGTTTCACGGTCGAGGTCAGCTCTTCCATGGCCGAAGCGGTTTTCTCCAGCGAGCTAGCCTGCATTTCGGTACGCGACGACAAGTCGATATTACCGGCAGCGATTTCACGCGATGCAGTACCTATGGTTTCCGTACCCGAACGTACCTGGCCTACGATATCCACCAGGCTGTTGCGCATTTCTTTCATTTCGGCCAGCAGGCTGTCCTGATCCTGACCGTCGGTATTGATGCTGATCGACAGGTCGCCGTTCGCAATCGCACCGGCGATCGAAGCGGTGTAGTCAGGCTCGCCGCCCAGCTGTTTCAGCAGGCCGCGGGTAATCACGTAAGCAGCAACCATCGAAATTGCTACCGCTAACAGACCCATGATGATCATGAAGTTACGGGCATTGGAGAAGCCGGCAGCAGCGTCATCCTTTACCTGTTCGTTCATCTTGTCTTCCAGCGCAGCCAGCTGTTCCAGCGCAGCCATCCATTTTTTCTGGGCTGGACGAATTTCCTTGATCAGTACTTTGGTTGCATCTTCAGCCTTGTTGGCCAGCCACATATCGGATGCCTTGGCGATGGCCGGCATGGCGATGGCTTCCTGTTCTTTCACAGTGGCCAGCAGGGCTTTTTCTTCGGCCGTCGCTTCCAGCGCGAATTGGGAGCTCAGCTTGGTCTGCGCATCAGCATATTTGGCAGCCAGTTCCTTGATGCGATTCATTTCCGGTTCCATATCACCAGCATCGGTCATCAGCGTCAGGATACGCAGCGAGGTAATACGATCGCCAACGTTGTTACGCATATCAACTACCAGGCGCGACACCACATTGTTCACCGAGATCACGTGTTCCAGACGTTGCTGGATCTGGCTCATACGCAGAATGCCGACGGCAGTCACCGCCACGAGGAATAATAGGACCAGCGCGAAACCAAGACCGAGGCGCGTTCCGACTTTCATTTTTGCTAAATTCATTTCGTCTTCTTCGTAAGTGACAAAGTTGATATGAGTGCCCGAGCTCGTCCCGTTTTGTAGACGACACGCGCTCGCCGGCCCTTGCTGCTAAGTAATATCTATGACAGTAGCAAACAATGACTGCGAATGCAAAAAATGCGATCCGAACTGGTCTGGCTTGTCGCTTTTGAACCGCACCTCACTTACCCGCGCAGCGTGGATATGTGTGAATATTTGGGAATTATAGATGCAAATTTTTCCTCAAAGCAAGCAAAACCTGCCGGGAAAATGCGCAAACGAACTTTCTGCGCGGAAATACCAACAGTCCCGTGGAAAGTTCGCTATTTGGCGGAAAAATCAGCCCGGCTGACGCAAACAGGCCGCCGCTTCACGCAGCAGCGCGGGGTCGCCCAGCGCCAGTTTTTTGGAATCGGACAGGGTCTGGCGGAAACCGCGCGCACCGGGCAGACCTTGCATCAGGCCCAGCATATGGCGCGTCAGGGAATTGAGTTTCAGGCCGTGCTGGCCATACAGATCGAGCTGCGACTGGATGTAGGGAATCATCGCCTCGATCACCTGCTCGCGGGTTTTCGGCGCCCGCGTAGCGCCGTAATAGCGCTGGTCGAAACTGGCCATGACAAACGGATTGTGATACGCCTCGCGGCCCAGCATCACCCCGTCCACATGCTGCAGATGCAGATCGATTTCGGCTTCCGTTTTGATGCCGCCATTGATCAGAATTTCCAGCTGCGGGAAGTCGCGCTTGAGCTGGTAAGCCACCTCGTAACGCAGCGGCGGAATCTCGCGATTCTCCTTAGGCGACAGGCCTTTCAGCACAGCGTTACGCGCATGCACGATGAAAGTCTCGCAGCCGGCTTCGGCTATCGTACCGACGAAGTCGCGCACAAAACCGTAGCTCTCTTCCTTGTCGATGCCGATGCGATGCTTGACTGTCACATCGATAGTGACAGCATCGCGCATGGCTTTCACGCAGTCCGCCACCAGTTGCGGCTCCAGCATCAGGCAGGCGCCGAACGCGCCCTTCTGCACGCGCTCGGAGGGGCAGCCGCAATTAAGGTTGATTTCGTCGTAACCCCATTGCTGGCCCAGTTTGGCGCTGATGGCCAGATCGGCCGGATCGCTGCCGCCCAGTTGCAGCGCCACCGGATGCTCTGCTTCGTTGAAGCGCAGATGGCGTTCCACGTCGCCATACACCAGCGCACCGGTGGTGACCATTTCCGTGTACAGCCAGGTGTGCTGGCTGATCTCGCGATGGAACACGCGGCAGTGGCGGTCGGTCCAGTCCATCATCGGCGCTACCGACAGACGGCGGCTAGCCTGCACAGGGGCGGTGGCGGAAGTCGGCGGCGTGGTGGCGGTCATGACGTAGAAGGCAAATATGCTAGGGGGTCGACATTATAGCCCGAAAGCCGCTTGTGCAAAAAAGCTGGCCGATTTGGCGGATTTCGGAATTGCAGGCCTGCGCCGGATTCACCAGAATCACTGCACCACATCTTTTACACCCTCGCCATGACCGATAACCCGCGCCGCCTTGCCCTGAAAACCCTGATGTCAGGTGCCGCTGCGCTCGGCACCGCCATGCCAGCCCAGTCCGCCATCACAGCGGTACACTGGGGCACGGGCCACGAAGGCCAGCGCAAGGCCGATCTGGGTGACGGCACTTACCGTAACCCTATTCTGGCTGGCGACCATCCCGACCCGACTATTCTCAAGGATGGCAAAGACTATTACATGACGTTCTCGTCATTCTTCTCCTATCCGGGCATCATCATCTGGCACTCCACCGATCTGGTGAACTGGGTGCCCGTAGGGCCAGCCCTGCATCAGCCACTGGGCACCATCTGGGCGCTAGACCTGTGCAAGCATCAGGGCCGCTACTTTATCTACATCCCCGCCAACCCCGATAATCAGGGCTGGCGCATCTACGTCATCCATGCCGAGCGCATCGGGGGGCCATGGAGCGCGCCTATCGATACCGGCATCCGCGATTGCATCGATCCCGGCCACATCGTCGGCGAAGATGGCAAGCGCTATCTGTTCGTCAATGGCATCCGCAAAATCCGCCTCAGCGATGACGGTCTGCGTGCCGATGGCGCGCTGGAAGCGGCCTATCAGCCTTGGCGCTATCCGGCCGACTGGGTGGTGGAGAACTTCGCGCCCGAAGGCCCCAAGCTGCTACGCCGTGGCGAGTGGTTCTATCTGATTACCGCCGTGGGCGGTACGGCAGGACCGGCCACCGGCCACATGGTGATCGCGGCGCGCGCCCGCTCCATCCACGGTCCGTGGCAGCACTGCCCGCACAATCCGCTGGTACGCAGCAGCAGCGCGGCAGAGCCATGGTGGTCGCGCGGCCACGCCACGCTGGTGGAAGGTCCGGCCGGCGACTGGTGGATGGTGTACCACGGCTACGAAAACGGCTACCGCACGCTGGGCCGCCAGACGCTGCTCGAGCCTGTCGAGTGGACGGCCGATGGCTGGTTCCGCGCCCGCGGTGGCGACCTGTCGCGCCCACTACCCAAGCCGCGCGGCACCAGCTCAGCCATGAGTACCGCCGGCTATGCGCTGTCGGACGACTTCACGCGCCAGCGCTTCGGCGTGCAATGGAGTTTCCACGATCCGGCGCCGGACGAGATGCAGCGCGTTCAGTATCGGCCGCAGGCGCTGCAGCTGCGCGCACGCGGCCAGATGCCAGCCGATAGCAGCCCGCTCACCTGCGCTGTGGGCGACCGTTGCTACCAAGCGGAGATCAGCCTCGAACTGGAAGGCGATGCGGAAGCCGGTCTGCTGCTGTTCTATAACCACAAGGCTTACGTCGGTGTCGGCTTCACGCCGGCGCTGGTCAAGACGTACGAATATGCCGAAGAACAGGGCTGGATGCGCCAGCCCTCCACGACGCGTAAAGTCCGCGTGCGCCTTAGCAATCAAGCCCATGTGGTGACCTACCACTATTCCTACGACGACGGCAAAAGCTGGCAGCTGCACGGCCTGCGCATGGAAGTCTCGGGCCTGCACCACAATGTGTTCGGCGGCTTCATCAGCCTCAAACTCGGCATCTACTGTGCCGGTAGCGGCAGTGTGCGGCTCAGCGATTTCAAGTACCGCGCACTGCCGGCGCCAGCGGCGTGAGGGACGCACCAGCAGGCTGCTCCAGCCGCTGGAATGGCAGCCACTGCGCCACACCCCAGGCCAGCTCCGGCACGATAAACAGGCACAGCGGCGGCCAGACCAGCACCGCACCCCCCATCAGGCCGGCAAACAGCAGGTGGAAAGGCGAGAACTCCGGCCACGCCGCCCTGCAACGCAAGCTGGCCGATATCGACCAGCGCATCGCCGGCCTGCAGCAGCTGCGCGGCGCACTGGAACGGCGCCTGCAGCAGGACATGCAGGAATGTCCGCTGCAATGAAAAAAGCCGCCCGGAGGCGGCTTTCCTGAATCTTACTCTGGCGATTACTGACCTTCGCGCGAAGCTTTTTTACGCTCGTGCTCTTTCAGGTAACGCTTACGCAGACGGATCGATTTCGGCGTGATTTCGACCAGTTCGTCATCGTTGATGAACTCGACAGCGTATTCCAGCGACATCTGGATAGGTGGTACCAGACGCACGGCTTCGTCGGTGCCGGAAGAACGCACGTTGGTCAGCTGCTTGCCCTTGATCGGGTTCACCACCAGATCGTTATCGCGCGAGTGGATACCGATGATCATGCCTTCGTAGACTGGGTCGTTATGCACCACGAACATACGGCCGCGGTCCTGCAGTTTCCAGATAGCGTAAGCCACCGCCGCGCCGTCATCCTGCGAAATCAGCACGCCGTTACGACGACCACCGAGCTCACCCTTGGAGTTATCCACCGGACCGTAGGCATCGAACACGTGGCTCATCAGGCCGGTACCACGGGTCAGGGTCATGAACTCACCCTGGAAGCCGATCAGGCCACGGGCCGGAATGCGGTATTCCAGACGCACACGGCCTTTGCCGTCCGATTCCATGTTCTGCAGATCGCCACGACGACGACCCAGTTCTTCCATCACGCCGCCCTGATTGGCTTCTTCCACGTCAACGCTCAGTTGTTCGAACGGCTCGTGGCGCACGCCATCGACCATCTTGAACACAACGCGCGGACGCGAAACAGCCAGCTCGAAGCCTTCGCGACGCATGTTTTCAATCAGAATGGTCAGGTGCAGCTCGCCGCGGCCCGATACTTCGAAGGTGGTGTCATCGTCGGTCGGTGCCACACGCAGCGCCACGTTGGCTTTCAGTTCTTTTTCCAGACGGTCGCGCAGCTGACGCGAAGTGACGAATTTACCTTCGCGGCCAGCCAGTGGCGAGTTGTTCACCATGAAGTTCATGGTCAGGGTAGGTTCGTCCACGGTCAGCATCGGCAGCGCTTCCGGGGTGTCCGGTGCGCAGACGGTCGAGCCGATACCGATTTCTTCGATACCGTTGATCAGCACGATGTCGCCAGCGACAGCATCTTCTACCAGCACGCGCTCCAGACCTTTGAAGTTCAGCACCTGGTTGATGCGGCCTTTGATCGGGGTCGAGTCCGGGCCATTCAGTACTACCACGTCCTGACCGGTTTTCACGCGGCCGCGGTTGATACGGCCGATACCGATCTTGCCCACGTAGGACGAGTAGTCCAGCGAGGTGATCTGCATCTGCAGCGGACCATCGGGATTGTCGTCACGTACGGGAACGTATTTCAGGATCGCGTCGAACAGCGGTTTCATGTCGCCGCCGCGTACCGATTCGTCCAGACCGGCGTAGCCGTTCAGGCCCGAAGCGTAGACGATAGGGAAGTCCAGCTGCTCGTCGGTTGCGCCCAGCTTGTCGAACAGTTCGAAGGTCTGGTTGATGGCCCAGTCAGCGCGAGCGCCCGGACGGTCGATTTTATTGACCACGACGATAGGTTTCAGGCCCAGTGCCAGCGCTTTGCGGGTCACGAAACGGGTCTGTGGCATCGGGCCTTCCTGTGCATCAATCAGCAGCAGCACGGAATCAACCATCGACAGCACGCGCTCTACTTCGCCGCCGAAGTCGGCGTGGCCCGGGGTGTCAACGATGTTAATGTGGGTGCCTTCGTACTCTACCGCGCAGTTCTTCGACAGAATCGTAATGCCACGCTCTTTTTCGAGGTCGTTCGAGTCCATGACTCGGGTATCCACTGCCTGGTTTTCACGGAAGGTGCCAGACTGACGCAGCAGTTGGTCAACAAGAGTGGTCTTGCCGTGGTCAACGTGAGCGATGATGGCGATATTGCGAATTGCGCGTTTAGTATTGGACATAGTCGTTTATATTTGCTGAAAAACTGCGAGTTCGTACAGGATGTACGGGAGGTGCCAATTTCTGGAACCGCGTAGTATAGCATGGCACGGTGTAACTCTTGGCCAAATCCTGAATATTTTCAAAGAGTTGCCGAATTGGCTGTGTTGCACGGGGCTAGACCGCCACAATGGCACGGACTAGCCCGGTATTTATAGGCTAAATGCGATCAGACGCTCCGGTGCCAGTATCTGGTATTCGCCCAGCTGGGCCGTACCGAGCAGCTTGGCATCGAGGTAGACGCGCACCCTGCCCTGCCCGGCTGGCAAGTCCAGCTTTTCCTTGCCCAGCGCGAGGCGCTGACCATTCAGGAATCGCTTGGCCAGCTCCGCCGTCAGCTGCACGGCGGGGAAGCTCGACAGCAAGGCATCGACGGGGGCCAGCAGCGACAGCGGTGCCGCATGGCCGGCCAGCGCATCCAGCGTCAGCATGCCGGCCGTGGTCAGCGCGCCCACCTGGGTGCGGCGCAGTGCCTGCAGATGCGCGCCCGTGCCCAGTGCAGCGCCGATGTCCTGTCCCAGCACGCGGATATACGTACCCTTGCTGCAGGTGACCACCAGTTTCAGCAGCGGCGCTTCATACGCCACCAGCTTCAGCTCATGGATCACCACATGGCGTGCTTCGCGTTCCAGCGTGATGCCGGCGCGGGCATATTCGTACAGCGGCTTGCCGTCGCGCTTGAGCGCCGAGTGCATGGGCGGCACCTGCGCAATGGGGCCACGGAACTGCGCCAGCACGGCCTCGATCTGGTCCAGCGTCACGTCGACGGGACGGCTATCGATCACCACACCTTCGGTATCGCCGGTATCAGTGGTCACGCCCAGATGAACGGTAGTTTCATAAGTCTTGTCGGCTTCCAGCAAATCCTGCGAGAACTTGGTGGCTTCGCCGAAGCATAGCGGCAGCAGGCCCGTAGCAAACGGATCGAGCGTGCCCGTATGGCCGGCTTTCTTGGCATTGAGGATGCGTTTGGCCTTGATCAGCGCGTCGTTGCTGGAAAAACCGACGGGTTTATCGAGCAGCAGCACGCCGTCCACCAGATCGCGGACCTTCTTGGGAGACGTAGGTTTCATTGCGGCGCGGCTTACTCGCTAGCGCCGTTATCGGCCTGGGGAGCAGCGTCGCCTTCATCGTCGAGCGAACGGGTGCTGTTGGCCTGATCGATCAGAGCCGACAGTTCCATGCCGCGCGAGGTGGACATATCGTGCACGAAGTGCAGCGCCGGCAGGGTGTGGATGTGCAGACGCTTGCCCAGCAGGTTGCGCATGAAGCCGGCGGCAGCGGTGAGGCCGTCCAGCGTCTGTTTCACCTGTTCTTTGCTGTCTTTCAGCAGGGTGAAGAAGATTTTGGCGTGCGCGTAATCGGGCGTGAGCTGCACTTCGGTCAGCGTGACCATGCCGATACGGGGGTCTTTCAGTTCGAAAGCGATGATTTCCGACAGATCGCGCTGGATCTGGTCGGCCACGCGCTGACCGCGCTGTGGGATGGTTTTGCTATGTTTTGCCATGATGATTCCATAAACGGCAAGTGGACGGGAGCGTTTGCCCCCGTCCACTTTACCAGTACTGCCCGCTGCGCGGATTACAGCGTACGAGCGATTTCCTGAACTTCGAACACTTCCAGCGAGTCACCCACCTGGATGTCGTTGTAGTTCTTCAGCGACAGGCCGCACTCCAGACCGGCGCGCACTTCTTTGGCATCGTCCTTGAAGCGTTTGAGCGAGTCGATCTCGCCGCTCCACACCACGATGTTGTTGCGCAGCAGACGGACCGAGGAAGTACGCTTGACCACACCGTCGGTCACCAGACAGCCGGCAATCGCGCCCACTTTGGAGACCATGATGACCTGGCGAACTTCCACCTGACCGGTCACGGTTTCGCGTTTTTCCGGTGCCAGCATGCCCGACATCGCCGCTTTCACTTCTTCAATCGCATCGTAGATGATGTTGTAGTAGCGAATATCCACGCCATTCGACTCGGCCAGCTTGCGTGCCTGTGCATCGGCACGGGCGTTGAAGCCGATGATGATGGCTTTCGATGCCACGGCCAGATTGACGTCCGACTCGGTAATGCCGCCGACGGCAGCGTGCACCACCTGGACGCGCACTTCCGAAGTCGACAGTTTCTGCAGCGAGCCGACCAGCGCTTCCTGCGAACCCTGCACGTCGGTCTTGATGATCATCGGCAGGTTTTTCACTTCGCCTTCGGCCATCTGGTCGAACATGTTTTCCAGTTTCGCAGCTTGCTGCTTGGCCAGTTTCACGTCGCGGAACTTACCTTGACGGAACAGACCGATTTCGCGGGCTTTACGCTCGTCAGCCATGACCATGACTTCTTCACCGGCTTGCGGCACTTCCGTCAGACCCTGGATCTCGACCGGAATCGAAGGACCGGCTTCGCCGATAGGCTTGCCGTTTTCGTCCAGCATGGCGCGCACGCGGCCATACGAGGAGCCAGCCAGTATCACGTCGCCGCGCTTCAGCGTACCCGACTGCACCAGTATGGTGGCCACCGGACCCTTACCTTTATCCAGACGGCCTTCGACCACCAGACCGCGCGCAGGTGCTTCCACCGGTGCTTTCAGTTCCAGTACTTCAGCCTGCAGCAGCACTTGCTCCAGCAGGGCATCGATACCGGCACCGGTTTTCGCCGACACTGGCACGAATGGCGAATCGCCACCGTATTCTTCCGGCACCACCTGTTCGGCCACCAGTTCCTGCGTGACGCGATCGACGTTGCCGCCCGGTTTATCGATCTTATTGATCGCTACCACCAGCGGCACACCGGCAGCCTTGGCGTGCGAAATCGCTTCCTTGGTCTGCGGCATCACGCCGTCGTCGGCTGCCACCACCAGAATCACGATGTCGGTAGCCTTGGCACCACGGGCACGCATCGCGGTAAACGCTTCGTGACCCGGGGTATCGAGGAAGGTGATGATGCCGCGCGGGGTTTCCACGTGGTAGGCACCAATGTGCTGGGTAATGCCGCCCGCTTCGCCCGACGCCACTTTGGCGCGACGGATGTAGTCCAGCAGCGAGGTTTTACCGTGGTCAACGTGACCCATCACGGTCACCACCGGTGCACGCGGCACAGACTCGAAGTGGGCGTGTTCACCCTGATCGGCCAGCAGTGCTTCCGGATCGTCGATCTCGGCAGCAAAGGCTTTGTGGCCCATTTCTTCGACCAGAATCATGGCCGTTTCCTGGTCCAGCACCTGGTTGATGGTGCACATCTGGCCCAGCTTCATGAGCTGTTTGATCACTTCCGACGCTTTTACGGACATCTTGTGCGCCAGTTCGGCCACAGTGATGGTTTCCGGAACGTAGACATCTTTGACAACGGCTTCGGTCGGTGCCTGGAAGTTGCTTTCGCGTTCTTCCGCGTGGGCGTTGCGACGGCCACCGCCTTTGCCGCCACGCCAGCCATCGCGGCCGGTATTGGCAGCACCGGCACCGGCGCCACGGCCTTTGCCACCGCCTGGCGCGCCACGCTTGCGCGCGTCGTCATTCCAGGTCGAAGCCACATTGGCCGATTTGATGGATTTCTTGTCGTTGCCGCCGGCCTTCTTGTCGGCTGGCTTGTCGCCCGGTTTGGCCGCAGCGGCCGGCGTGGTCGCTGGCTTGTGCAGCGTGCCTTCCGGCGCTTTCGGTTTGACCGGGGCTGGCGCAGGCTCGGGCGCTTTGATGGCGCGGCGTGGCGCGTTCATCATGGCTTTGATCTGGGCGACTTCGTCGGCCACCGCTTTACGGGCGCGTTCGGTTGCGTCCGCTTTTTCCGCGGCTTCCTTGGCAGCCTGTTCAGCTTTCTTGCGGGCTTCTTCAGCGGCCGCTTTTTTCTTCTCCTGCTCGGCCGCATCGTTCACGGCTGGCGCAGTAGCAGCCTGGGCTGCAGCTTTCCTGGCTTCGGCTTCGGCATCTTTCTTGGCCTTGGCTTCGGCTTCGGCGGTGGCTTTAGCCTGTGCCGCTTTTTCCGATTCCAGCTTGGCCAGACGTTCCTGCTTCTCGCGCAGTTCCGCTTCCTGACGCGCGATCAGTTCGGCCTGTTTGCGCGCTTCTTCTTCGCGCCGTGCCACTTCGGCGGCATCGATCACCGGCGCGGCAGGGGCTGCCGGCGCGGTGGTCACAGGTTCGTCGCGCTGCACGAAGGTACGCACTTTCTTGACGGCGACCTGAATCGTGCGGGCCTTGCCATTGGCATCGGCCTGCTTGATTTCGGTGGTTTCTTTGCGCGTCAGCGTGATTTTCTTCTTCTCGGTTTCACCCGAGGCGCCGTGGGTACGGCGCAAGTGTTCCAGCAGCTTATCCTTATCATCTTTCGACAATGGATCTGACGTCGAACTTTTTTCGACGCCGGCAGAACGCAGCTGCGTCAGCAGCAAATCTGCAGGCATCTTCAGTTCGGTGGCAAATTGGGCTACGTTGTTACTCGCCATTCAGTCCTCTTTTCTATGTGTCGCGGAGATGATAAAGATACTCAAATTAAGCCTTTGCAGATTCGACTAGACTCCATGCCTTGGCTTGCAGGCCTTTGGCACGATCGTCGTACTTCGAGTCAACCAACTTCATCTCATCGTCGGTCACATCTTCAAATTCATTCTTAATCAATGCACGGGCGCGGTCGGACGACAGGGCCAGAATGGCGCCGAATTCGTCGTAGGCCAGACCCGCGAATGCTGCCACCGTCTTGATACCGGCCAGACCCAGCTTGCCGGCGGTGATGCGGTCCATACCTTCCAGACCGACCAGCGCTTCGTCCATGCCTTCCAGGCCTTCTTCCGAAGCGATGGCTTCGGTGACCAGAGCGTCACGGGCGCGGGTACGCAGTTCGTTGACGGTTTCTTCGTCAAACGATTCGATTTCCAGCATTTCGGAGATCGGCACGTAAGCGATTTCTTCCAGGCTGGCAAAGCCTTCTTCTACCAGAATGTCGGCCACTTCCTGATCGACATCGAGTTTTTCCATGAACAGGGCGCGGATCGCGGCCGTTTCCTGGGCTGCCTTGTCGGCCGATTCTTCCGCCGTCATGATGTTGATCTTCCAGCCCGTCAGGTCGGAAGCCAGACGCACGTTCTGCCCCGAACGGCCGATGGCGATGGCCAGATTCTCTTCGTCCACCACTACGTCCATGGCGTGCTTCTCTTCATCGACCATGATAGACGACACATTGGCCGGAGCCAGTGCACCGATCACGAACTGGGCCGGATCTTCCGACCACAGCACGATGTCGACGCGCTCGCCACCGAGTTCGCCCGTCACAGCCTGTACGCGCGAACCGCGCATACCGACGCAGGTACCGATAGGATCGATACGCTTGTCTGCCGTGTAGACGGCGATCTTGGCGCGTACGCCAGCGTCGCGTGCAGCCGATTTAATTTCCAGCATGCCCTGTTCGATTTCCGGCACTTCCAGCTCGAACAGCTTGGAAATGAATTCCGGTGCGGTACGCGACAGGATCACTTGCGGGCCGCGCATATTGCGGTCGATACGCAGGATGTAGGCACGCACGCGGTCGCCGATACGCAGGTTTTCTTTCGGGATCATCTGGTCGCGTGGCAGACGGGCTTCGATCTTGCCCGACTCGACGATGGCGTCGCCCCGCTCCATACGCTTGATGGTGCCGGTCACCAGCGCATCGCCGCGCTCGAGGAAGTCGACCAGGATCTGTTCGCGCTCGGCGTCACGCACGCGCTGCAGTACCACCTGTTTGGTGTCCTGCGCGAAGCGGCGGCCGAATTCCACCGATTCGATCGGCTCTTCGATGTGGTCGTCCACTTCGATGTCAGGAATCTGTTCCTTGGCTTCGAAATGCAGAATTTCCTGATCCGGCAGTTGCAGACCTGCCTCGTCAGGCACGACGTGCCAGCGGCGGAAGGATTCGAACTCACCCGACTCGCGGTCGATCGAAACGCGGATGTCCACTTCACCCTCATAGCGTTTCTTCGTGGCTTGCGCCAACGCGAATTCCAGCGCGCCGAACACCACATCTTTATCGACGTTCTTCTCACGCGCCAGCGCGTCTACCAATAACAAAACTTCGCGACTCATGCTTTGCGTCCCTTAAAAACCACCTGCGGCACCAGGCGTGCCTTATCCATATCGGCGAGCGTAAACTCCAACAGCGCCGGACCTTCATTACTCTCAAATTCCAACGACAAATTCTCGCCCTGAGGTTCCTGCAGGATCCCCTGGAACGATTTCCGGTTGTTCGTACCCGGCATGGCTACGCGCAGTTTGACGATAGCTTCGCTACCGGCAAAACGCGCAAAATCAGCCAGTTTGCGCAGCGGGCGATCGAGCCCCGGCGACGAAATTTCGAGACGCTCATAATTCACGTTCTCGACCGTCAGCACGTGCGACAACTGGTGACTCACCGTCGCGCAATCCTCGACGGTAATCGGACCTTTTTCTTCAGCGTCGGCAGCGCTGAAATCGATAAAGACGCGCAAAATCCCGCGCTCGCCCCGCTCGACATCAACCAGCTCATAGCCCAGACCAGCAACGGTCTTTTCAATTAATTCCGGCAGCTGCAAGAAATTCTCCAGATTAAAGTCTATTTCCAACTTAACAAAAATAGACCATACAAAACGGTTCACCAAAAAAAAAATGGGCATCTGCCCATCTTCTTGTACTACCTAGCCAGATGAAAGCGCTGTTACAGGATGCACTGCAACGAACTTTTATTAGGCTGCTCATTATAACCTGATCTGCACTGCACCGCAATAACGGCTACCGTGCAAAATCGGGCGTGTATGCGTTACAAGCGGCATCTGGCCGTGCCGGAGCGGGTTTTACGCCCGTTCCGGCGGACCCGGGATCAGCCTTTGCGACGGCGCGGCATACCATGGTCGCTGGCGCCGCCACGCGGCTGCTGGCCACGGCGCGGCGCGCCGGCGTTAGCAAAACCGAAGGTGGTTTGCAGCGGATCGGGCTGACGCGGGCCTTTATTGCCGCCTTTGCTACCCTTACCGCCACCATTACCACCATTACCACCATTAGCACCGCCCTGCCCCTGGGCACGGCCTTGACCTTGCGCACGCGGCCCCGGTGCTTCGCCCAGCGGACGGCCACCGGCGTAGGCGCCGATACCCTGCGGACGGCCACCGGGACGGCCCGAGCTCTGGCCAGCACGGCCATTGCCGTTGCCGTTGCCACGACCACCCTGGCCACGAGCACCGGAACGGGCCGGCTTGGCGAATGGCAGCGCGTTAGCGTTACTCAGGTCGGCGCGATTGAAGTTAGGCTCGTCTTCATCGTCGTAATCATCGTCCAGATCATCGCGCTCGGCGCCACGGCCGCGCTGCGGACGCTGCTCCGGACCTTTGTTCTGGGCTGGTTTAGGGCCTTTGCCACGCGGACCAGCGGCAACTGGCGCATCGCCGCTCTTTTTCTCGACGCCATAGGCCGTCATCATGGCGCGCACGGCGTTTTCTTCCAGTTCTTCCCAGCGACCGCGTTTCAGGCTGCTTGGCAGAGTCATGGCGCCGTAGCGGGTACGGATCAGACGCGACACGGTCAGACCGATGGCTTCGAACATACGGCGCACTTCGCGGTTACGGCCTTCGCCGATGATCACGCGGTACCATTTGTTGATGCCTTCGCCGCCACCGTCAGCGATTTTGGAGAACTGGGCCAGACCATCTTCCAGCTCGACGCCGGCCAGCAGCTTCTGGCGCATGCCCTCTTCCAGCACGCCCAGCGTACGCACGGCGTACTCACGGTCGATCGCGTAGCGCGGGTGCATCAGGCGGTTGGCCAGATCACCGGAAGTAGTAAACAGCAGCAGACCTTCGGTATTAAAGTCCAGACGGCCCACGGCCAGCCATTTACCGGCCTTCATGGTGGGCAGGCGGTCGAACACGGATGGACGGCCTTCCGGATCGTCCATCGAGACGATTTCACCGGCCGGCTTGTGGTAAATCAGCACGCGCGGCGGCTTTTTGCTCACGCGGCGCTGGATCAGCTTGCCGTTCAGACGCACGGCGTCGGTCGGCAGGATGCGCTGGCCGATGTGAGCAGGCTCGCCATTGACGGACACGCGGCCCGCCACAATCAGTTCTTCCATGTCGCGGCGCGAACCCAGACCGGCTTCGGCCAGCACTTTGTGCAGTTTGGGCGCATCGTCGTCTGCCGTCAGATCACGCCGCACGGCCTTGGGCTGCTGGCGGCCTTTGACTGGCTCGTCGCTATCGAAAGCGTCCGAGGTCACATAGGAGAAGGCTGCGTCGGCATCATTGGCCTTGGCGCCAGCGCCTTGCTGGCCGCGCTGCTTGCCGTGCTTGCCCTTACGGCCATTACGGTTGTTGTTGTTACGGTCATTGCGCTCGCCGCGCTCATGGCGTGGCTTGCCGCCGTCCTTGGCGGGCGTTGCCACTGGGGCTACGGCTGCAGCAACTTCGGCCACTGCCTCGCCGCCTTCGGCCTGAACTTTTTCGGCCTGCACCTGCGCCTGCTGGGCCTGACGGGCAGCACGCTGCTCGCGCATCTGGCGCGGGCCGCGCGGCGCACGCGGGCCACGGCCAGCGGGTGCGGCTTCGGCACCACCCGCAACGCCGCTCTCTGCGGCGGCGGCAACCGATGCCGCAGGTGCAGCGGCAGCAACAAGCGCTGGCGCGTCGGCGGACGCCGCCGCAGCGGCCTTGGCCGATGGTTTGCGTGCACGCGGCGCCTTGGCCGGTGCTGCTTCAGCACCTTCTGCCGCCACGACAGCGGCTTTGGCACGGGTTTTCTTCACCGGAGCAGCCACTGCGCTTGCCGCTACGCTGCCTGCATCGGCCACTACAACCGGGCTCGCGTCGGCCTTGGCTTTGGTAGCGCGGCGCGGCTTGGCAGCAGGCGCTTCGCCCGCTGCCGCAGCGGCAGCCGCATCGGCTTCGATCTGCGCCTTGGTGCGGCGTTTAGGCTTGGCGGCGGCAACGGCCGGCGCGAGGTCTTGGACTGTCTCTGGAGAATTAGGTTTGTTCATTATTCGTTTCTGGGTTGTGCTCAGCGTCAACCGTTACATCGGGCGCAGAATGTGTCGTTACATCGAGGTCAGGCTGCCGGTGCTCGGCTGCAGCGTCCTGCTCTGCCGCTTCCGCACCTGCGCTGCCATCGGCTGCTACGGCGCTCTGCGCCGCTTTATCAAAGTTATCCTGCAGGGCCGCTTCCAGTGCTGCCAGATCCGGACCATTACCCTGCTGTTCGCTGATTTGCTGCAAAGGTGGCAGCTGGGACAGCGAATTTAATCCCAGATCATCAAGAAACTGCTTGGTGGTGCCCAGCAAAGCTGGCCGCCCCACGACATCACGGTAACCCACCGCATCCACCCAGCCACGGTCTTCCAGCATCTTGATGGTCTGCGAGTTGACGGCCACACCGCGAATTTCCTCGATGTCGCCACGCGTTACCGGCTGGCGGTAGGCAATAATGGCCAGCGTCTCCAGCGTTGCCCGCGTGTATTTAGGCGGTTTTTCCGGATTCAGTCTATCCAGATACAAACGCATTTCCGGACGGCTCTGGAAGCGCCATCCTGTCGCAAGACTGACCACCTCAATACCGCGGCCGTTCCAGTCCTGCCGTATTTCCTCCAGCATTTCCTTGATTGTGTCCGCCCCGATACCGGGACCACGTGGCCGCCCCTGGTCATCAAGTTCGACATACAGTTTTTTCAAACTGTGGATCGACAAGGGCTCCTGGGCGCATAGCAAAGCCGTTTCGAGGACTCGTTTAGCCTCAGCTGTATCCATAGCTATATTGTGGTTGCATTTTCATGCAAGAAAGAAATCAATCACATTCAGTGAGGCGGGGTAACGCAACGCTACCGGCTGGAATACTCGCTGAAGCTGTTTTTCCGACACCCGCGTCTAGCGCCGGGTGGGACAGAGGGACATGCCAGTGGATACCAATATCAGTATTTCTGACAGATTGTTGAATTGTACCTGATAAAACGCCGCTACGCGCATGTCGTAGTTGCGAAATATCGGTTGCAGGGAGTGGCAACGCCTCAGGCGTTGGCGAGTTTCTCTGCCAGAATTGCCGAAACACCAACAAATGCCGGATATTCCGCCGTGATTACCCAGGTTGGCACCTGTGCCAGATAGCTGCTGAAACGGCCTTTGGCTTCGAAACGGGCGCGGAAACCGGAGCGCTCGAAGCGCGCCCCCAGTTTCGGCACAATGCCGCCGCCTATATAGATACCGCCCTGCGCACCCAGCGTAATGGCCAGATTGGCGGCGATGGTGCCCAGCATGCAGCAGAAAGCCTCGATGGTTTCGTCGCACAGCGTGCATTCGCCAGCCAGTGCGCGGCGCGAAATCTCGGCTGCGGCCAGCGGTTCCGCCGGCATATCGGTGTGGTGCGCCAGCGCGCGGTAGATCAGTTCTATGCCTACGCCGGAGATCAGGCGTTCGGCCGAAACGTGTTCGAATTCAGTCCATGCATACTGCAGAATAGCCACTTCCAGCGGATTGGCCGGGGCAAAAGTGACGTGGCCGCCTTCGCTGAGCAGGGCAGTCCAGCCGTCCTTGCCCGGAATCAGACCGGAAACACCGAGGCCGGTACCCGCCCCCACCAGCCCCAGCGGCGCACCTTCGACCGCCACCCCGCCGCCGACCTGATGCTTCTGCTCGATCGACAGCTGCGGCAGCGAACGGGCCAGCGCGGTGAAGTCGTTCACCACCACCAACGTTTCGAAATTCACTTCGCGGCGCAGGGCCTCGATGGAAAATTCCCAGTGGTGGTTGGTCATGCGTACCATGTCGCCCGTGACCGGATTGGCAATGGCAATGGCGCCGTGGCGGATGCCGGCCACGCCGGTGGCTACAACGGCAGGCGTGGCCAGATACGCGACCAGGGCGGCGGCCAGGGTCGGGTATGCAGCGCACGCCAGCACTTCGATCGCTTCTATCTTGCCCGCAGCCGTTTCCAGCGCAAAGCGCGCATTGGTACCGCCGATGTCCGCCAGCAGACGCGGACCACGGGCAGTCGCAGTGGTCGGGGTGGGAGACGTTTGTAGGGACTGAGCTGTCATGATAGATCGAAATGAGTTGATCCCTAAGCTTAAAGTATTTTGCTAGTAAGACGCAAGAATTCTTTGTAGTTTTAGTACACATAACCACTTCACGCCACATAAGACCACGATCCGGGATATTTTTTACGTAGTATGACTACTACTTCATTTAGGCCGTTATTTCCAAGAAGAAATATCTTACGGCAAAAAAAATACCCGCGAACGAAACGCGGGTATGCATGGGCAAGCGCAGCTGCGGCAGGCTAATGCGCAGCAGCCTGGGCCTGTGTCGTGCTGTTGCCGAACTCGGCTTTCCACGCCTCCAGACCGCCATGCAGAGGACGGGCCCGGTGGAAGCCGTGGCTGACCAGATGCTTGGCGACCTGCGCCGCTGTCACATCGTTGGGGCAGCTGCAGTAGACGATGATGGGATGATCTTTATCCAGCGCGGCCAGTTCGGGGATAGGCTCGCCGCCGCTGTAGGCCAGCGCGCCCGGCACGGCAGGGTCCAGCATCTGCGCCGTTACGCTGCGCGCATCCACCAGCACGGGCTGAGGGCCCTGGGCCAGCAGGCGTTTCAGTTCCTCGATGCTGAGCCGTTCGATATCCACCGTCTGGCGGAAACGGCGGCGCTCCACATATTTATAGACGATGAACAGTAGCAGCAGCGCGCCCAGCACCATCAGCGCGGTGGAACCCATGGTGTTGAGGATGTCCAGCACCTGATCGATCTGGGTGTGGAAGGCGGCGCCCAGCGCGATGCCGCTGCCGCTCCACAGCAGCGCACCGGCCACGCTAAAGCCGAGAAAAGTGGCATTCGAGGTGCCTAGCGCGCCCGCCAGCGGCGGTGCGATGGTATTGAAGCCGGGAATGAATTTGGCTACCACCAGCGCCTTCGGGCCCCAGCGGTTGAAGTTATCTTCGGTCTGACTGACACAGTAGTCGGGCGAGAGCGAAATCTGGCACAGCAGGCGCAGAATGCGCTTGCCGAAGTAGCGCCCCGCGCGGAACCAGAAATAGTCGCTGATCAGGCAGGCCAGCAGGCTGACCGCCAGCGCCGCAGGCCAGCTGATGCCGCCGTCCACGGCGAAGGCGCCCGCCACGATCAGGATGGGGAAGGCGGGTATGGGCAGGCCGATCTGCTCGACGAGTACCACGCCGAACACGATCAGTACGCCGTATTCCTGCAAGAGAAGTATGAGATTGGCCATCCGGTTATCTTAGCCTAATTTCGCGCTGGCCGTTCCGCCTCATGCCGGCCGGTGATGGTAGCCGGGAATGGCTGCCAGCAGCGCGCGCGTATAGGCATGCTGCGGCTGGCGGTATAGCTGGTCCGCTGGCGCCGTTTCCACCACTCTGCCCTGCTGCATGACCATCACCTGATCGGACATGTACTGCACTACCGCCAGATCGTGCGAGATGAACAGATAGGACAGGCCCAGCTCCTGCTGCAGGTCCTTGAGCAGATTCAGTACCTGCGCCTGCACCGACACATCGAGTGCCGAAACGGATTCGTCGCACACCAGTATCTCCGGCTGCAGGGTCAGACAGCGGGCAATGGCGATGCGCTGCCGCTGGCCGCCGGAAAATTCGTGCGGATAGCGCTGCAGCGCGCTGGCGGGCAAACCTACCTTATCCAGCAGCTGTGCTGCCACGGCCAGACGCTGCGCGTCGTTCTGGCCGATGGCGTGGATGCGCAGCGGTTCCAGTAGTATCTGCGCAACCGTAAAGCGGGGGTTGAGCGAGGCATACGGATTCTGGAATACGATCTGGATGCGGCGCCGGTAGGCCTGGAATTCGCGCGCGGGCATGGCCAGCAGATCGCGTCCGTCGAACTGCACGCTGCCGCCCGATGCTGGCAGCAGGCGTAGCAGCATCAGGCCCAGCGTGGTCTTGCCGCTGCCCGACTCGCCCACCACGCCTAAGGTCTGGCCGCGCGCCAGCGTGAACGACACGTCATCGACCGCGCGGAATTCGCGCTGGCGCCACCAGCGTTCACGGATCTGGTAATGCTTGCTCAGATGGTTCACCACCAGCAGCGGCGGCGCATGCTGCGCAAGGGCGTCGCGGTGTGGCGGCACGACAGCCAGCGCAGGCGCAAGCGGGCGCGCCAGTTCATCACTTAACAGCTGGTCGCTGATGACAGGCAGGCGCGCCGGGCGCTCCCCCGGCACAGGGCGGCAGTGCAGCAAGGCACGGGTGTACTGGTCCTGCGGCTGCTGCAGCACGTCCAGCGCCGGTCCCGTTTCGCGCACATGGCCGTGACGCATCACCACTACCTCGTCCGCAATCTGTCCCACCAGCCCCAGATCGTGGGTGATGAACAGCACCGCCATCTCGCGGCGCTGCTGCAGGCGGGCCAGCAGTTCGATGATCTGCTGCTGTATGGTGACGTCGAGCGCCGTGGTAGGCTCGTCGGCGATCAGCAGGCGCGGTTCGCAGGCTATGGCCATGGCGATCATCACGCGCTGCTGCTGGCCGCCCGACATCTGGCCCGGATAGCTATCGATCTTGTGCGCCGCATCGGCAATGCCCACCTCCTCCAGCAATTCGAGCGTGCGCTGGCGCGCCTGCGCGCGGCGCATGCCCAGATGCAGACGCAGCACCTCGCCGATCTGCGTGCCCACCGTCAGCACCGGATTGAGCGAGGACATGGGATCCTGAAAGATCATCGCGATCTGGCGGCCGCATAACGCACGCCGCGCCGACCTGTCCAGCGCCAGCAGTTCACGGCCATCGAAGCGTATGCTGCTGCCGCTGCCGATAGCGGTGCTCTCCGGCGGCAGCAAGCCCATGACGGCCAGCGCGCTGACGGATTTGCCGCTACCCGATTCGCCCACCAGCGCCACCGTGCTGCGTGGCGCCACGCTGAAGGACACGCCATGCACTACCTCGGCCAAGTGTGTGCCGTCCGTGCGGAAGCTCACCCGCAGATCACGGATCTCCAGCAGCGGCGCGCCCTGCGCTATTGCTGGCGCACTCAAAATTTCACCCTGGGGTCGAGCGCATCACGCAGAGCATCCGTGAGCAGGGAAAACGCCGTCACCAGCACGGCCATGGCCAGCGCCGCTGCCGTCAGCTGCCACCAGCGGCCCAGTATCAGTTCGTTCTGCGCTTCATTGAGCATGCTGCCCCATGACACCACGCCGACCGGCACGCCAAAACCGAGGAAGCTCAGCACCACTTCCGCCTTGATGAAGCCCACCACCAGGATCGACAGCTGCACCAGCGCCACATGGCTCACGTTGGGGAAGATGTGCACGAACATCTTGCGCCAGTGGCTGGCGCCGATAGCATCGGCGGCCAGCACATATTCGCGCCCCTTGTGCTTGAGATATTCGGCGCGGATCAGGCGATAGGGGCCAGTCCAGCCGGTCAGCCCCAGTATCAGCACGATGGTCAGCACGCCCTTCTGCTGCAGCACGGCGGCCACGGCCAGTATCATCAGCACGGAAGGAATGGCAGTGAAAATATTGTAGAGGCCATTGAGCAGCGCATCGACCACACCGCCCCAGTAGCCGGCCAGCGCGCCCAGCAGCGTGCCCAGCGCCACTGCCAGCAAGGCGGCCACCAGCCCCACCACTACCGATGTCTCGCCGCCTTTGACGGTTTTTTTCAGCACATCGTGGCCCCATTTGTCGGCCCCGAAAGGTAGCGTGGCCAGGCGTGCGCCGGTGGCGCCGGCAGCAGGGCCTGCCACGCCGCTCGTGGCACCCGTGCCATGGGCGGCACGCAGTTGCGCCAGATCGTCCGCCAGCGGATCGGTCACGCCGTACATGGGCAGGCTGGCCGCAGCGTCCTGTCGCCCCAGCTCGCTTCGCAGGGCCCGCAGATCATCTGCCAGCGGGTCAAACGGATTGACGCGCAGGACTGCAGCGTCGCCGCGTAGCGTACTAGCGGCAGCTGGCGCGGCACTGCCGGCTGCTGCTGCGCCAGACCAGCCGGGCGGCGCAAAACTGACTGCCACTTCCTGCTCCCAGTCCGCCACTATCAGGCCGCTAGCAGACAGCAGCAGGGTCAGCAGAAACGCCAGCACCACGGCCAGTGCAGTCATGGCCCACCTGTCTGCGCGCAGGCGGCGCCATGCCAGCTGCCACAGGCCCGGAGAATGCTGCGCCGTCATGACAGCCGCACCCGCGGATCGAGCGCCTGATATAGCAGGTCCGTCAGCAGATTCACCAGCATGGTGGCCAGCGCCACATACACGGTAATGGCTTTGATAACGGGGAAGTCGCTGCGCTCGACTGCCAGTATCACCTCGCGCCCTATGCCGGGGATGCCGAAGAAGCGCTCCAGCAGAAACGCGCCGATCAGCAGCGAGGGCAGACTGGCCATGACATGGGTGAGGATGGGGATGGCGGCATTGCGCAGCACATGCAGCCACATCACGCGGGCTTCGCCCAGCCCTTTGGCGCGGGCGGTGCGCACATAGTCCTGCCCCACTTCGTCGAGCACGAAACTGCGGTACAGGCGCAGCGTGGGGGCGATAGCCACGGCCAGCCCGATCAGGATGGGCAGGCTGGCATAGCGCAGCAGATTTTCCCCCGCATGCTCGCCCCAGCCCTGCACCGGAAACAGCCCGAGACGGTAAGCCAGCTGGTACTGCAACACGATGATGTAGACCAGTATGCTGACCGACATGCCGACCGTGCAGGCCACCATCACCAGCCGGTCCGTCAGCGAGCCGCGCACAAAAGCGATGGCCAGCGCCAGCGCGATGCCGAGCGCCGTCTCCAGCAGCGTCAGAGGCAGCAGCACAGTCAGCGATGGCCCCAGCCGGGTAGCGATGATCTGCCCCACCGGTTCGCCCGTGGCCCAGCTCAGGCCGAAATCCAGCGTGGCGATCTGGCGCAGGAAGATGGCCAGCTGTACCCAGTAGGGCTGGTCCACCCCGAGCTGGCGGCGGATATTGGCGATGCTTTCGGCGTTGGCCATTTTGCCGGCCAGCAGATAGGCCGGATCGCCGCCCACCCAGTTGAATAGCACGAACAGCAACAGCACCACGCCCAGCATGGTGGGCAGCATCTGCGCCAGACGCCTGACTATATAGGCCAGCATAGTGCCACCATTATTCCGTCACCCACATTGCGCTACCCTCATAGACTGTCCTTGCGCTCGATATCGAGATATTTCCATTCCTGATGCAGGATGGGATGACGTTTATACCCGAGCACGGCCGGTTGCGCCAGCATGCTGCGATAGCGCGTGTAGGCCGGCATGGCGACGGCCTGCACTTCCAGCAAGCGCGCCATCTGGCGGTACAGGGCATCGCGCTGCGGCCCCGGCGGCAGCGCACGGCTGGCCTCGAACCAGCGATCATACTGTGCATCCTGATAGCAGCCATTGTTATTCTGGTGGATGTTCTTACCGTAGAACAGCTGCATGAAGTTATCGCCATCGGGATAGTCGGCCATCCACTGGTAGGTACGGCTCTGCAGCTGGCATAGCTGTTCCGCCTGCTGTATGTCGCTGAACACCATGCGCTGGCTTTCCATGCGTATGCCCAGCCGGGTATAGGTTTTGCGCCATAGCTCGGCCATCTGCAGGCCGGCCGCCTCGCTGCGCGAAGTGTAGCGTATCAGCAGCGGCTTGCCATCGGGCAGAGTGCGCCAGCCATCGGCGCCCTTGCGGTAGCCATAGCGGTCGAGCAGGCGATTGGCCAGCACGGGATCATATTGCAGCAGGCTGCGATAGGCCGGATCATGGCCCGCCACGCCGGGCGGCACCGGCATGGCCAGCCGTTCCGCCTCGCCATTAAGTAGCAGACGGATTTCTTCGTCGACGTCATGGGCCATGGCGATGGCGCGACGCAGCGCAATTTTCTCCTTGCTCAGCCCGCCCACCACAGGGTCCTGCATATTCCAGTAGTAATAGCTCAGCACGGGATCGACGATGCGCTGCAGCTGTATGCCCTGCGCCACCAGTTCCGCACGCAGCTGGCCGTTGCGGATGGCGCGCGGCGCCAGCGGCCCGTCCAGCCAGAACAGATCGGCCGCGCCGCTGGTAAACGAGAGCCAGCGCGACTGGTCTTCCAGCTGCACGCTGATGTCGATGCGGCGGATCTGCGGAATCTTCTTGCCCTGCATCTGGCGCACGATACGGGCGTCGGCGGCGCTGCCCTCGGCACTGGCAGCGAAATCCCAGCGTTCCTCGCGATAGCCGGGGTTGGCATCGAGCACGATGCGGCTGCCGCGCACCCAGCGCCCCAGCTGATAGGCGCCCGTCCCCACCGGATGGCTGGCCACTTCCCCTCTGGCATCGGCGTAACGCTGCACCACTTCGCGCGCCACGGCAGCCAGCGGTTCATAGGCGAGGATCATGCCCAGGCTGGGGTCGGGCCGGGTCAGATGCAGGCGCAAGGTATAGCGGTCCAGTGCCTCGAAGCCGGCCACGGGCGCAGCGTAATCCATGCGGCCACGCTGCCTGGCCGCGGCTGCCAGCGCATCAAGTCCGGCGATGCGCCCTTCCAGCAGCCAGCTATTGGGCGAGGCCAGTTGCGGATCGAACAGCCGTTTCCATGAATAAATATAGTCGGCCACCGTCAGTTCGCGCCGCTGGCCGCCGAACGCAGGGTCCGGCGTGAAATAGATACCGGGCTTGAGGCGGATCAGCACGCTCAGGCCATCGGCCGAGACTTGCGGCAGGGCCGCCGCCGTCTGCGCCACCAGCCGTACGGGCCGGGCCAGATAGTCATAGGTGTACAGGGTTTCGAAGATGGCTTCGGTGATATGCCCCGTGTACAGGTCGCGCCCCTGCACAGGGTCCAGGCTGGCTTCGGCCGCCGGCAGGATGTAGCGCAGTGTCTTCACCGGCTCGGCCAGCGCGCCGCCCGCCCAGCCGCAGGCCAGCACGGCAGCAATACAGGCGAGCTGACGAATACCCAGCATTCTTCTCCTCAGACAACACGAACAGGTGCAGGAACGATACCGCACTTTAGTGCGGACAGACAGCATCTGTTTGCAGTGGCCTTGCTGGTAGTGCATCAAACGGCGACGGCATGCTGTTTCCTAAGGGAATTTTGACTGTCGCGTAAAAGTCACACTCGGAATAACTTTACATTTGCATCACAAATTCGCCATTGCACCAAATTGGCGCATCGTTGACGCCAATCACCATATTTTCCTCACCTATTTGACTTTCACTCAATCTTTCGCGAGGCAAGTAGGGGTGGCGCACCAAATTAGAGCGATTTTTCACCATTTTTGTGCTCATTATTGCTCAAGAATCAATGATATTTTCTTGCTATCTCCGTGCAAGTAGTTGCATTGACAGCCCTACGGGCGGCTGTTCAGATGAGCTATGGACGAAACAGGCAGTCTGCTTTTTCGCCGCTAGGTGCTTAACCCACCGACATAAAAAAACACATTCACACCCGTGTAGTACGTTTTAAATTGGGAGCATAAATAATGATGGTTGAAACTGTATTGTCCCGCTCTGTACGCCTGATTTGCGCCAGTGGCCTGGCCTTCGGCATGCACGCAGCGGTCGCACAGACCAGCGCGGACGCGCCTGTCCAGCGTGTAGAAATTACCGGTTCCAGCATCAAGCGCATCAGCGCTGAAGGTGCACTGCCGGTGCAGACCCTGTCGAAACTGCAGATCGAACAGAGCGGCGCCACCACCGTGGCCGATCTGGTCGCTTCGCTGCCTTCGATGCAGGGCTTCACCACCTCGTCGATGTCGGTCAACGGCGGCGGCGGCGGTCTGCAGACGGCCTCGATCCACGCCATCGGCGAAGGCTACACTCTGGTGCTGCTGAACGGCCGCCGTCTGGCCCCGGCCACCTCGGGTTCGACCGTCAATCTGGCCAGCATTCCGCTGGCTGCCGTAGAGCGCGTCGAGATTCTGACCGACGGCGCCAACACCCTGTACGGCTCGGACGCGATTGCCGGCGTGGTCAACTTCATCCTGAAGAAAAACCAGACCGACACCATCATCGAAGGCACTTACAACACGCCACAGAAGAGCAGCTCGGGTTCGAGCAGCAACATCGCCATCTCCAAAGGCTGGGGCGATCTGGAAACTGACGGCTACAACATTCTGCTGTCCGGTTCGCACGACGAAAGCAAAGCCATGTTCGCCAGCGAGCGCAGCTTCTCCAAGAGCGGCGTGATTCCGTTCTGGGACAATGGCAAACAGTACAATCTGTACCAGCTGAGCTCGAACTCGATTCCGGGCAACGCCACGGTGAAATACAAGAATGCTGCCGGCGTGGCCACCAGCAAATCGTTCGGCCCTGACTTCCTCGCTACCGGCAAGTGCAACGGCCCTAACCTGTTCAACGTGGGCAACCGCTGCCTGTTCGACTACGCCGCCACCGTGGAAGACGTGCCTGGCCTGAAACGCAATTCCGGCTTCGGCTCGCTGAACCTGAAACTGAACAAAGACACCAACTTCTTCGCCGAAGCGCTGGCCTCGTCGTTCAGCAACACCGCACAGTACGCGCCGCCCGCCCAGCCGCTGGGTATTCCGGTCGGCAGCGCCCTGTACAAGAAATCCATCCTGCCATACCTGTCGCGTCTGGGCATCGACCCTAACTCGGTGACCAGCGTCACCATGAACCTGCGTCTGGCAGATGCCGGCGGCCGTGCCGACACCTACCAGACCGAAGCGCGCCATCTGGCCTTCGGCGTCGACGGCTCGTTCAAAGGCATCGACTACCGCGCAGCCTACACCCACTCGGAAAACACCCAGACCGATACGGCAGCTGGCGGCTACATGAGCCTGAACGCCTTCGACGCGCTGGTTAGCGCCGGCAAGTTCGACCCGTTCGCATCGCCGGGCAATTCGAAAGACGTGCTGGCACCAGCGGTACTGCACAACCAGTTCAGCGAAACCAAATCGAAGATCGATATGTTTCAGGTCAGCGGTTCGACCGAGCTGTTCAACATGCCAGCCGGCGTAGCCCAGCTGGCTGTAGGTGCCGACTACACCAAACAGAAGTACTCGGAAGCACCGGACGCCTACTCGCAAGGCCAGAACGTACAGCAGCCTAACTTCACCGACGCCATCGTCGGTGGTGGTGCCGGCGCGCTGCCGATCGACGCCCACCGTACCAACTGGGGTACCTATGCCGAGCTGCTGCTGCCACTGGCCAAGCGCATGGACCTGACCATGTCGACCCGTTACGACGATTTCAGCGCCGTGACCAACGACAAGAACTTCGACACCGCCGGCAATCTGGTGGCTTCGGGCAAACAGGGTGAATCGGCCAGCAAAGCCACCTACAAACTGGCGCTGCGCTGGAATCCGATGGATTCGCTGCTGGTCCGCGGTTCCTACGGCACCGGCTTCAAGGCTCCGACGCTGACCAACATCGTCAAGCCACTGGTAAACGGCGGTTCGTCGCAGTTCCACGCCTGCCCGATCACTTCGACCACCGATCCGCGCTTCCCGCTGTGCAACCCGGGTTCGTCGGAATACAACCTGCTGACTGGCGGTAATGCTGCCACCGGCGCCGGCGCGCTGAAACCGGAAGAGTCGAAACAGTTCACTCTGGGCTTCCGTCTGGAACCTATCCCATCGCTGTCGATCGGCTTCGATCTGTGGGATGTGAAACTGACCAACCAGATCCAGACCCTGTCGGAAGATGTGGTATTCAACAATCCTAAGGTCTACGACAGCCTGCTGCGCAGCTACTACGACCCGATCCAGAAACAGAACGTACTGGCCGCTGCGCTGACCCCGTTCAACCTGGCTAGCTCGCACTATCAGGGTATCGACTGGGATCACACCTACAAAACTTCGACTGCCTTCGGTAAGCTGAACGTGCAATGGACCGGTACCTTCATGTCCAAAGCCGAACAGGAAACCCCGGGCACCGGTCTGGAGAAAAACATCGGTCGTTTCAACTCCTACTCGGACGTGACCTTCCGCTGGGTTTCCAAGCTGACCGCTTCGTTGAAAGTGAGCGACAAGTACACCCACGCTATCACGGCTAACTACCACTCCGGCTACACCGACCAGGTGTACACCGCAGACGACAGCGTCGTGAATGTCCTCAATATCGACGGCAGCCAGGGCGCAACCGTGGCCTTCAAGCGTCAGGTATCGTCGTACACCACCATCGACTGGCAGACCAAAATGGCCTTCAGCAAGAAGTTCACGCTGACTGCCGGTGTCAAAAACCTGTTTGACATCGATCCGCCATTCACCATCCGCAACGCCGGTGGTGGTAACCAGTCCGGTTACGACGGTCGCTATGCCGATCCGCTGGGTCGTCAGATCTACCTGGTTGGTAACTATAAGTTCTAATGCCTGCCTGAGCCCGGGTTCTCCCGGGTTCTCGCCTGGCCCGCCCGCGCAAGCCGGCGGGCTTTTTTACGCCGGTAGCAGCCAGCAAGTGTGGTGTAGAAGTGACGCGAAGCTATGCCGCTTTAGCCACGCGACAGCACCGGCCCAGGCAAAAATGCAACAGCGGCGCCAAAGATTGAATTCTTTTTAGCAAAAATACAATGTTATAAAACGCCAAGTCAGGCCCGCGCCAAATTTGTGCGTTTTCTGGCCTGTAAAGTCACCCCGCTTGTCTAAGCGCAGCATCCCGCCATCAAATTGCTTCAGAAATGTTTTCATATTGACAGCGCTCTGCCGCGAATGCTCTGATGAAAAAGAGAAGAACCCGCGTTTCTTCTCAAACGACATGACTTTGATTCATCCAACTGGGAGAGTGACAATGATGGTAGAGACTGTGATGGCGCGTTCGGTGCGCCTGATCTGCGCCGCTGGTCTGGCGCTGGGTATGCAGGCGGCATGGGCGCAGACCAGTGCCGAGCCGGAGAATATTGCGCGCGTAGAAATCACCGGTTCGTCGATTAAACGTATCGCCAAAGAAGGTTCGCTGCCGGTACAGACCCTGACGCGCGCCGACATCGAACAGAGCGGCGCCAACAACGTGGCCGACCTGGTGGCCCAGCTGCCGTCCATGCAGGGCTTTATCACCTCCTCCACCTCGGTCAACGGCGGCGGCAACGGCGTACAGACCGCCTCCATCCACGCCATCGGCACCCAGTACACGCTGGTGCTGCTCAACGGCCGCCGCATGGCGCCATATGGCACGGGCAGCGCGGTGAATCTGGCCAGCATCCCGCTGTCCGCGGTCGACCGGGTGGAGATACTGACCGACGGCGCGTCCACCCTGTACGGCTCGGATGCGATTGCCGGCGTGGTCAACTTCATCCTGAAAAAGAACAGCCAGGACCTGAGCATAGAAGGCACCTTCGACGCGCCGCAAAAATCCGGTGGCCGCAGCAGCAACATCTCCATCACCAAAGGCTGGGGCGATCTGGAAAACGATGGCTACAACGTGCTGCTGGCCTATAGCCACGATCAGCAGAAGGAACTGAACGCCAAGCAGCGCGATTTCGCCAGATCGGGCGTACACCGGTTCAGCCAGAACGGCAAGCAATATGCCACCTGGCAGACCAGTATCAACTCCACGCCGGCCAATGTGGAAGTGGTCACGGCCAATGACGATGTGGTGCTCAATACCGACCTGCTCAACAAAGGTTCGTGCACCCAGCCCAATACCTTTGCCCGCAGCGGCGCCTGCCGCTTCGATTACGCCAGTACCGTACAGCTGCTGCCCGAACTCAAACGCGACAGCATATTCGCTTCCGGCAAACTGAAACTGGATAAGGACACTACCGTGTTCAGCGAACTGGTACTGTCCAAGTTCACCAACACGGCACGCTATGCACCGGCGGCCCAGCCGCTGACCGTGTTCAGCACCGACCCTGTCTCGGGCGTGAAGACGGTCAACCAGAACTATATCGGCGCCTACAATAAATCCATCGTGCCCCTGCTGGCCGGGCAGAATGTCAATCCGGCCGACGTGACGGACGCCCTGCTGTACTACCGCGGCGCCGATGCCGGCGGCCGTACCGACGAATACCGTACCGATGCGGCCCACTTCGTGCTGGGTGCCGACACCTCGTATGCCGGCTGGGATATGGGCGTGGCTTACACCCATTCGCAGAACAAGCAGACCGACCAGGCGCTGGCCGGCTATATGAGCGGCGACAAATTCGAAGAACTGGTGCGCACCGGCGCCTACAATCCGTTTGTCTCCAACGACGGTGCCGCCGCCGTGCTGGCGCCGGCCGTGCTGCATCAGCAGCTCGATGTCACCAAATCGAAAATCGACGTGATCAGCGCCCATGCATCGCGTGAAGTGTTTGCGCTGCCGGGCGGTCCGGCGGCGCTGGGGCTGGGCGCCGACTTCACCAAACAGAGCTTCACCGATACGCCGGCCAAGATCGCGCAGGGTCCCGGCCCCGGCAATCCCGGCTGGACCGACGTGGAGATCGGTGGCGGCACCGGTGCCCAGGCACTCGATGCCTCGCGTAACAACTGGGGGGCTTTCGCCGAACTGCTGATGCCGATCGCCAGCAACTTCGAAGCTACCACCGCCGTACGCTACGACAGCTACGACGCCGTCAACAAGCACAATGACAGCTACGACTCCAACGGCAAACTGGCACCGGCCGGCAAGGTCGGCGAAGACGTGGCCAAAGCCACCTACAAGCTGTCGGCGCGCTACACCCCTACCCAGCAGCTGCTGCTGCGCGGCTCCTACGGCACCGGCTTCAAGGCGCCCACCATGAACAACATCGCCGATCCGCTGAAAAATGCCGGTTCGTCGAATGCCTTCCCTTGCCCGGTCAAGTCGCCCGACCCGCGCGCCGTGTACTGCCGTCCCGGCTCGTCGGAATACGGCCTGCTCGACGTGGGCAATCCGGCTACCGGCGCGGGCGCGCTGAAAGCGGAAGAATCCAAGCAGGCCACGCTGGGCTTCCGTCTGGAGCCGAGCAGCATGCTGTCCTTCGGTCTGGACCTGTGGGACGTAAAACTGAAAAACCAGATCCGCACCTTCTCGCAGGACCAGCTGTACACCAACCCTGTGCTGGCCAACCAGTACATCGCCGTGTATGCCGACCCTATCCAGAAGAGCAACGTGCTGGTGGCGATCCGCAAACCGCTGAATCTGGCCTCCTCGCACTTCCAGGGGCTGGACTGGGATACCACCTTGCGCAGCAATACGCCGCTGGGCCGCGCCAGCATCAACTGGACCGGTACCTATATGCTGAAAGCCGAACAGGAAACTCCGGGCGTGGGCGTGGAAAAGAGCATAGGCCGCTTCAACTCGTATGACGATGTGGTATTCCGCGTCATTTCCAAAGTGGTGTTCACGCTCAAATCGTCGGACAAACTGAGCAACTCGCTGACCGTCAACTACCGCAGCGGCTATCACGACAAGCCGCTGACGGAAGATGATGCTGCCGTGCGGGTAGTGAATGCCGACGGCAGCATAGGCGGCGTGGTGGCGATGGAACGCGACGTGCGCTCCTACACCACGCTGGACTACCAGCTGAAAGCCAACTACGTGAAGAACCTGACCCTGACGGCCGGCATCAAGAACCTGCTGAATCAGGATCCGCCATTCTCCATCCGCAACTCCGGCGGCGGCAATCAGGTGGGCTACGACGGACGCTACGCCGACCCGCTGGGCCGCAGCTTCTACCTGACGGCCAACTACAAATTCTGAACGTGGAAATAGTGGAAACTGGACTCGTCTAGACTGTTTTAGCGCGAACTAGACTGTTTTAGACGGGGAGATAAAAAAAGGGCCACCATGCATAGCTTGTGCATGGCGGCCCTGATTTTTTAGCGGGTATTGGTATTACTTGGCAGCGGCTTCCGCAGCCATGGTGGCCAGACGGCGCGCGCGCACGGCGGCGGCCAGTTCCTGCAGTACCTGCACGCTGCTCTCCCAGTCGATGCAGCCGTCGGTCACGGACTGGCCATACACCAGTTCCTTGCCCGGCACCAAATCCTGACGGCCGGCGACCAGATGCGATTCCACCATCACACCGATGATGCGCTGGTCGCCAGCGGCCACCTGACGGGCGATATCGGCGCAGACGGGAATCTGGTTTTCCGGCTTCTTCGAACTGTTGGCGTGCGACGCATCGATCATCAGACGTGCCGCCAGCCCCTGGGCAGCGATAGCCTTGCAGGCTTCATCCACGCTGGCCGCATCGTAGTTCGGGGTTTTACCGCCGCGCAGGATGATGTGGCAGTCTTCGTTGCCGTTGGTCGACACGATGGCCGAATGGCCGCCCTTGGTGACGGACAGGAAGTGGTGCGGCTGCGAGGCGGCCTTGATGGCTTCCACGGCGATCTTGACGTTGCCGTCCGTGCCGTTCTTGAAGCCCACCGGACAGGACAGGCCGGAAGCCAGTTCGCGGTGCACCTGCGACTCGGTGGTACGGGCACCGATGGCGCCCCAGCTGATCAGGTCAGCGATGTACTGCGGGCTGATCACGTCCAGATATTCGGTACCGGCCGGCAGGCCCAGTTCATTGATGTCGCGCAGCAGTTCACGTGCCATGCGCAGGCCGTCGTTGATGCGGAAGCTGCTGTCCATGTACGGGTCGTTGATCATGCCCTTCCAGCCCACCGTGGTGCGCGGTTTTTCGAAGTAGACGCGCATGACGATTTCCAGATCGGCCCCCAGTTCCTGCCGCAGCGGGGCCAGACGGCGCGCATATTCCATCGCCGCTTTCGGGTCGTGGATAGAGCATGGACCGATCACCACCATCAGACGGTCATCCTGACCGTGCAGAATGCGGTGCAGCGCAACGCGGGCGCTGGCCGCCGTGTGTTCCGCCGTTTCCGTGCACGCAAACTCGCGAATCAGGTGGGACGGTGGCGTCAGTTCCTTCATTTCGCGGATACGTAAGTCGTCGGTACGTGGCATGCTGTTCTCCAAAAAAGTAAATTAAGTCAGGCTCAGATCAGATTGCAAAGTGTCGGGGTAAAAAAAAACCGCCTCGGAGGCGGTTTTTTCGGAATTTGCTGGAACTCGTTTTTGCTTCTACGTGCACCGGCCGCTACTCCACCGCCTCTGGGTTGGAATTGCTAAAGTAAAAATAGCCGGTAAAGAAAAAGCGGGTCATGTACAAGCTTCCGTTTCGGTTTCGACGCCCGGTCAGGCATCAGCTGCAACGACTATAAACCCATAGCTTGGCACTTGGCAAGGGCTTTTTTTCTACACGGCAGGGGCCCGCAACAAAATTTTCATCGGTTCCACTGCCGTAAAGCAACTTTTACACGGTACCGCCCACCGTCACGCCATCGAGGCGCAGAGTCGGCTGGCCTACTCCCACCGGCACGCTCTGGCCTTCCTTGCCGCACACGCCCACGCCCGGATCGAGACGCATATCGTTGCCTATCATGGACACCCGGTTCAGCACTTCCGGCCCGTTGCCGATCAGGGTAGCGCCCTTGACGGGATAGCTGATCTTGCCGTTTTCGATCATATAGGCTTCGCTGGCCGAGAAGACGAATTTGCCGTTGGTGATGTCCACCTGGCCGCCGCCGAAATTGACTGCATACAGGCCGTTCTTGACCGAGGCCAGAATTTCGCCCGGGTCCTTGTCGCCGCCCAGCATATAGGTATTGGTCATGCGCGGCATGGGCAGGTGGGCAAACGATTCGCGCCGCGCGTTGCCGGTGACCGGCATTTTCATCAGGCGGGCATTCATGGTGTCCTGGATATAGCCTTTCAGGATGCCGTCTTCGATCAGCGTGGTGCACTGGGTCGGATTGCCTTCGTCGTCGATGTTGAGCGAACCGCGGCGGTCCGGCAGGGTGCCGTCGTCGACCACGGTGACGCCCTTGGCGGCTACCCGTTCGCCGATGCGGCCCGAGAAAGTAGACGAACCCTTGCGGTTGAAATCGCCTTCCAGACCGTGGCCGATAGCTTCGTGCAGCAGGATGCCGGGCCAGCCCGGTCCCAGTACCACTGTCATCGGACCGGCCGGAGCGGGACGCGCATCGAGATTGACCAGCGCCGAGCTGACGGCGTCCTGCGCGTACTGCTCCAGCAGCGCGTCAGTGAAATAGCCGTAGTCGTAGCGGCCGCCGCCACCGGAGGAGCCCATTTCGCGCCGGCCGTTCTGCTCGGCGATCACGGTCAGCGAAACGCGCACCAGCGGACGGATATCGGCCGCCAGCACGCCATCGCTGCGTACCACCAGCACCACATCGTATTCGGCCGCCAGACTGGCCATCACCTGTACCACGCGCGGGTCTTTGCTGCGCGCCATCTGTTCGAGGCGTTCCAGCAGTTTGACTTTGGCGGTGGCGTCGAGCGAAGCGAGCGGATCATTGGGCAGATACAGCGCACGGCCACCGGTAGGCGTCATGGCGCTGGCCACTTTGACTTTGCCGGCACCGGCGCGGGCGATGGTGCGGGTAGCGCTGGCCGCCGACAGCAGGGCTGCTTCGGAGATATCGTCGGAATAGGCAAATGCCGTGCGGTCGCCGGAGACGGCGCGCACGCCCACGCCCTGATCGATCGAGAAGCTGCCCGTCTTGACGATGCCCTCTTCCAGACTCCAGCCTTCGTTCTTGGTGAACTGGAAGTACAGGTCGGCATAATCGACCTTGTGGGTAAACATCGAGCCCAGCGTCTTGAGCAGCTTGGCTTCATCCAGCCCGAACGGCGTCAGCAGGATATCGCGCGCAACGGCAAGGGTGGACAGATTCGGTTCAAATGGCTTCATGTTGGCTTCTATTTAAGTGGTACGGCAGGATTGTAGCGCCGTTTCACATGGTGCGGTGTTTCAGTGCCGGCAGGCTGCTGCGCACGCTGTCCATATACACCGCGTCGATCTGACCCTGCACCACGCCCTCGCCCTCGGCCAGCACGGCTTTGACTGCGCCCCAAGGATCGATCAGCATGCTGTGGCCCCAGGTACGGCGGCCGTTCGGGTGCTGGCCGCCCTGCGCCGCTGCCAGCACATAGCACTGGTTCTCGATGGCGCGCGCGCGCAGCAGGATTTCCCAGTGGGCCTGACCGGTGGTATAGGTGAATGCAGCCGGCACCACGATCAGGGCCAGCGGACCCATGGCGCGGTACAGCTCGGGGAAGCGCAGGTCGTAGCAGACCGACATGCCCACCTTGCCGAACGGCGCCTCGAACACGCCCGGCGCCGTGCCGGGCACGATGGTGCGCGATTCGTCGTAGCTCTCGCCGCCTTTGCTGAAGCCGAACAGGTGGATCTTGTCGTAGCGGCTGACCTGCTCGCCCTGCGGGTTGTACACCAGCGTGGTGTTGATGACTTTGGCGGCATCGTGCGAGGCCAGCGGCAGAGTGCCGCCTATCAGCCAGATGCCCAGCTCGCGCGCGAGGCCGGACATGAAATCCTGTAGTGGCCCCTGCCCCAGCGGTTCGGCCACGGCCACCTTGTCGCTATCGCTGTGGCCCATGATGGCCCAGTATTCGGGCAGCAGCACCAGCTGCGCGCCGCCGGCTGCCGCTTCCGTGACGAGGCGGCGCGCGGTGGCGATATTGTCCGCCACGCTGGGCGAGGAAACCATCTGGATGGCAGCTACGGTATGGGTCATGTTGTCACTCGCACTCGTTGAACAGGCTGGTGGAAAAAGCGCTCCCCTTCAGGGCGCCCCCTTGGGTGGCGGCGGCACTTCCGTTTTGGCCGTTTCGATCTTGGTCACCACCGGCGCTTTCCACGGTCCCGTCACCTGCATATGATAAGTCAGCGCCTTCATCACGGGTGCGCTGAGGAAAAGCTGGGCGAGGAAGCTGCCCAGACCGATGACGGGGTTGACGGCCAGCGCATACACCAGCGGCGCGGTGCCGAGATTGACCTCGGGGATCACCACCACATGCAGATTGGCCGTTTCGTTGGCCAGATCGGCGCTACCGTCCATCAGCACGGTGGCGGCCACGCCGTGCATTTTCAGATTATCGGTACGCACGATGCCGTGGCTGATGGCGGCATTGGCAGTAATGCCGTCGAACGCCAGCCCTTCCGAGAATACATCATGAAAATCGAGTTTGAGCAGGCGCGGCAAGGCTTGCAGACTGAGCACACCAAGCAGCTTGGCGGCGCCCGGGTCCTGCTTCAGGAACTGGCCTTTTTCCACATTCATCTTGATCTGGCCGGCCAGCGTGGGCCAGTCCAGCGAGTACGGCAGCCCCTTCCACGCGATATCGCCGGACAGATTGCCCTTGCCGCCTTTGAGCGTGCCGGCAAAGCCGAAGCGGTCCAGCAGCTTGCCGGCGTTGCTGATGGCCAGATCGAAGTTCAGGCTGGAATCATGCACGCCATCCTTGCTGACCCATTTGCCGCTGCCCTTGAATTCGCCGTCAGGATTGGACAGCAGCAGTTTGCTGACACGCCACTCGCGCTGCGCCCCCAGCTGGACATTATTGGCCTGCAGTTCCAGCCGGCCCAGAGCCTTGTTGAACAGTTCGAAGCGTTCGACCACGATATCGAGCGCCGGGATGGTGGTGCTGGCAGCCTGACTGTCGAGCAGATCCTGCACATCCTTGGAGGCCGATTCCGGAATCACTAGGGAGGACAGGCGCGCCGTGACCTTGCCCAGCCCCTGGCCGGTGGACGGCTCGCTCCACGTCAGATAGCCGTTGGCCTGAGTCGAATCGATATTCGCCTGCCACACGGTTTTCTGGCGCCCCACACCGAGCACCACATTTTCCAGTTTGCGGTCGCCGATAATCAGCTCGCTGCTGCGCGCGGCGATGGTGTCTGGCATCACGTATTGCAGCAGATCGGCGCTATCGCTAGCCGCAGCGGGGCTAGCTGTCGCGGTGCTGCTGCCGCTGTTGCCAGTGCCGCCGATGGAACTGGCGAAGTCCAGCCACGCATCCACGTTCAGTGCGCGCAGATTGATGTTGTAGGCCAGCCCGCTGTCCGGTTCCGGCGCCGGCGTGGCGATGCCTATGCCGCCGCGTACCAGCTTCCATGGCTGCTTGCCCGTCTTGGCGCGCTGGTAGCGTGCCGCCATATTCCCACCCAGACTGATGCGGATATCGTCATGCAGCGCGCCGGCACTATCAGGCGTCAGCGCGCTATTGAGTACAAAGCGCAGCGGCATGGCCTCGCTGGTGCTCTTGTGCACCGGCACAGGCAGGTCCACCGCCAGCCCGTTCAGGCTGGAATCGACCGCCACCGTCACCTGATGGTCACGCGCCGTTACCGTGCCCGTGTAGCGCGTGCTACCGGCAAAGTGGCTGGCGAGGCGCTGCATGGCGGGCGAACCATACTGTTTGCGGAAGCCGTCTGCCGTCAGGGTACCGCCCAGTTTGACCACGATGGCATTATCGCGCTGGCTGCCGCCGGTGATGCTGACCGGGCCGCCGAGGAAGTTACCGGACAGCTGGTTGAGGTTGACGCCGCGCTCGTTGAATTCGATCTTGCCCTGCGCTGCCTGCACGGGCGGCAGGTCGTTCATCAGGGTGATTTCATTGTTCTGCAGCTGCAGCGTGCCGAGCACTTTGGCGTCGATCAGATGAGACAGCGGCAATTGCAGCTTCAGCGCCAGCCTGGCATTGCCGCTGGCCTGCGTTTCGTCGGTAAAGTTCGAGATCCATTCCAGCACCGGACTGCTGGCCACATATTTGAGGAATTCCTGCATGGGACCGGCCGCATTGCCGTCGATTTCCAGCAGGGCGTTATGGGCATCCAGATTGGCTACCACGGCTTTCACGCCGCTCAGCGCCACGCCGCCCGTGCTGGCCGTATCGCCGCGGATTTCCATGCGGGCCCGATCGAACACGAAGCTGCCCTTGATATGCTCGGCCTGCGGCCATAGCGGCAGCGGTTTGCCATCCTTGCCCAGCTCCTTGCCGTCATGCAGATGCTGGCCCGGCGCGTAATTGAGTTTGCCTTCGCTGATCTTGCCGGCCACGCGGAATTCGCCGCGGTTGCGCTCCGCCCCGCTCTCGCCGTGGAAGGGGAAGTGGGCCAGATCGCCGCGCAGGCGCAGACTGACATCGCTGGCCACGCCGCCTTCCAGTGCGCCCGTCAGCCACGCGCGCAGATCGTGCGGGGTCTGGATAGGCAGGTAGTTATCGATGCGGTTGATCTGGAAGTTATTCAGCGTGCCGGTAAAATCCACCGTGCCCATGCCCTTGCCGACCAGCGGCATGCGGTGGCTGCCCTGCAGCGTGCCGCTCATGCCCTGCTGCAGAAAGTCCATGCTGTCGATCTGGAACAGCAGCATATTGTCGCGCTCGAAGCTCCAGCGCGCTTTCAGGTTCAGGTGCTCGAACGGCATCGACGGGCTGCTGAAATAATCGGGCATCTGCAGCACCAGCTGCTGCGAGTTCAGGCTGAAGCTGCCGCCCTGCTCGGTGGCGTCGATCGCGCCGCTGAGATTCTCGAAACCGGGGATGGCCGGCATGGCCGCAATGGCGGGCGAGCGCGCCGTCTTGGCCTGACCGGGCCGGGGCGGCTGCGGTTTCAGGCCCAGCCCCACCAGATCGCCCTTGATTCGGTAGGACTGCAGGGCCGGATAGGCGCCGCGCCATTCGGCGGAAAAGTTCTGCAGGCGGCCACGCGGAGCGAAATCGGCCAGCAACTGGCGCTGATGGTCGCTCAGCGGCAGACGTTCGGCCAGCCCTGCCATGGTCTGCAGGTCCAGCTGGGCGGCACTGATGATGGTCTGTTCCGCTTTCGGTCCGCTGGCGGCGACGTAGCGCTCCGACAGCGAGGTAGGCGCCATGACGAAACCGTCGCTAGTGGTCAGGGTCAGATTACTCAGCTCGACCGAGTGGCCCAGCGCGCCAAAGCCGGCGCGCGCCGTACCTTTGACTGCCAGCGGCAGCACATTCGGCAATTCTTCTTTGGCGGCGATACGCCCGCTCAGCTGGCGCAGGTCCAGCACGGGCAGCTCCTTGCCCAGCACGGCCGACACGTTGACCAGTCCCAGATCGGCCGTAAAGCCCGTCAGGCGCGACTGGTCTATGCCCAGCCATGCGCGCAGCGAGCCGCCGCCGCTATGCAGTTCGAACGGGAAGTCCAGCCATGGTTTCCACGTCAGCAGATCGGTGTTGCGGATATCGGCATACAGCTCGCCCTTCCACATCGAGACATTCGACACCCGCGCGCCAAACGCCGGATGGCTGAAATCGGCGCGCACATCGAGCGGCGCGGCCAGCGCGGCCGGCGGCGTGGCGCGCACGGCCAGCTGGTGGCGCAGCCACTGGTTGCGCAGCACCACATTGACGCTGTCGAGCGCCAGCAAGGGCGCTTTACGCTGCTGGTCCAGCCACTGCACGCGCCCTTCGCGGATGACGATTTCGCGCTGTGCCAGCAGCCAGTCGGCGCCCTTGCCGTCACTGGGCTTATTCAGATCGAGCAGCATGCCGGCTACATACAGGCGGCCTTGCGCATCGCGCAGCACGCTCAGATCGGGCCGCACCAGCTCCAGTGATTCGAAGCGCACGGTGGCCGACACCACGCTCCACCACGAGAGGGTGGCCGACACGCTGGGCAGGCTCAGGGCGGCACGGCCTGCCGCATCGTGCAGCACCACATCGCCTAGGAAGAGATTGGGACGCAGGCCGTGCCAAGAAGCGTAGACCCGGTCTATGCTGACGGCATTACCGACGGCGCGGCTAGCCAGCCGCTCGATATCGCCCTTGTAATGGTCGATATTCGGCAGCACGGCATAGCGCAGGGTCAGGAACAGGATGGCAAAGGCGAAATACAGCAGCAGCGCCAGCTTCACGGTGAAGCCCAGCACATGGTGGCTAGCCAGATTACAGAAGCGGTAGAACGCCGTCAGCCGGTGCCAGCGCGTAGCGATATAGCCCTCGCCGGACTCCGGGCCGTGCGGGCTTGCGCTCACTGTCTGGTCATCTTGTTTTTGCATCAATCCGCTAAAAAATCAGCTAATAATTCAGGCCATGCATCCAATAAATCGCTACACTCGAAGGCGGATGGTCGCGCCAGCGCGGCCATTCTACCCTATGCCCGGCCCGGCGCAGCGTTCGACAGGCCGGACGCGGGGCAGTTTTACAAGTCGTTACCACTGCTAAGCGGCAGTTCGTCCATCGCTTGGCCCACAGGATAGAACCCTACATGAGTGCACCGAAGACCGCAGCTACCGTATCCCGTTTCTACCAGCGCTGGCTGGCTGCCGCCCCCGAGCGAGCCGCCCAGTCCGACGCCGTTGCCGCCGTGGCACTGGACCAGATCGATCTGGCCGCCTATCTGCAGCGCGAAGCCGAGGCCAAAACCGGCGCGCCGCCCCTGCCGCTGGGCCGCGCCATGCGCCGCCTGCGCAACCTGCTGGTGAATGGCCTGATCCGGCGCGATCTGGCCGGGCTGGCCAATCTGAACGAGGTGGTCACGGCGATGACGCGCTTTGCCGATTTCGCCATCGCCCGCCATGTGGAGGAGCTGATGGCCGAACTGGTGGCCGCGCACGGCATGCCGACCGGGCGCGATTCCGGCCGCCCGCAGCAGCTGATGGTGCTGGGCATGGGCAAACAGGGCGGCGGCGAACTCAATGTCTCGTCCGATATCGACCTGATTTTCGTCTATCCCGAAGATGGCGACACCGTCACCAGCGTGGCGGGCCAGCGCAGCCTGTCCAACCATGAATTCTTTATCCGCCTGGGCAAGCGCCTGATTGCCGCGCTGGCCGAAATTACCGAGGACGGCTTTACCTTCCGCGTCGATATGGCCTTGCGCCCCAACGGCAATTCCGGTCCGCTGGCCTGCAGCCTGAACATGGTGGAGCAGTATCTGATCGTGCAGGGGCGCGAATGGGAGCGCTATGCCTGGGTCAAGGCGCGCGCCGTCACCGGCGCGCCAGAAGATATCGCGGCACTGGAAGCCATCGTGCGGCCTTTCGTGTTCCGCCGCTATCTGGATTTCGGCGTGATCGATGCCATCCGCAATATGCACGCCCAGATCCGCGCCGAAGTAAACCGGCAGGAAAGGCTGCATCCGGACCGCAGCAACAACGTCAAACTGGGCCGCGGCGGCATCCGCGAAATCGAGTTTCTGGCGCAGGTGTTCCAGCTCATCCGCGGCGGCCGCGATGCCGCCCTGCGCGACCGCTCCACCCGCACCACCCTGCGCATCATTGCGGAAAAAGGCCTGCTCAGCCACGCCATCGTGTATCAGCTGCTGGCCTCCTATACCTTCCTGCGCAATCTCGAACACCGCCTGCAGTATCTGGACGACGCCCAGACCCACACCCTGCCCGCCAGCGAGGCCGACCGTCTGCTGGTGGCGCAGATGATGGGGCTGGACGATAGCGCCGCCCTGCTGGCCCAGCTGGAAGCGCACCGCCAGTTCGTCGCCGGCCAGTTCGACGAAATGTTCTCCGACAAGAGCAATAGTCCCAGCAGCAGCGGCGGCAGCGCAGCGGGCGACGCCATCAACCCGCAGGTATCGGACGCCTGCGCCGATCCCGATAACCGGGAAGCCATGGTGGCACGCTTTGCCGCGCTGGGTTTCGACGATGCGGCCGGCGCTGCCCAGCGCCTGATCGGCACTTGGCAGGCGCCGCGCCTGCAGTCGCTGCCCGAAGCCAGCCGCGACCGCCTGCTGGGACTGGTGAATCTGGCCCTGCCGCTGATTATCCAGTGTTCCTGCGAAACCAGCGGCGGCAGCCAGCAGGCCACGCTGGGACGGCTGCTGGACTTCCTCGAAACCATCGCGCGCCGCTCGGCCTATCTGTCGCTGCTGACCGAATACCCCCATACGCTGGCACGGGTGATCGGCATGATGCATGCGAGCGGCTGGGCCGCCAAATTCCTCAGCCAGCACCCGATACTGCTAGACGAGCTGCTCGATGGCCGTCTGCGCAGCACCGAATTCGACGCCGCCGAAGTAGCTGCCGACCTGCAGCGCCAGCTGGCCGCCGATCCCAGCGACACCGAGCGCCAGATGGACATCCTGCGCGAAACCCATCACGCCCAGCTGTTCCACCTGCTGGCACAGGATCTGGCCGGCGACCTGACGGTGGAAAAACTGGCCGACCACCTGTCGGCGCTGGCCGATACCATCGTCGCGGCGGCCATCAGCGCCATCTGGCAGACCATCGCCACCCGTCATCGCGCAGTGCCGCAGTTTGCCGTCATCGCCTACGGCAAACTGGGCGGCAAGGAGCTCGGCTATGTGTCCGATCTCGATGTGATCTTCCTGTACGACGACAGCGATCAGGAAGCCCCGGCCCAGTATGCCAAGCTGGCGCAGCGCTTCATTACGTGGATGACCACCCATACCTCGGCCGGCATCCTGTTCGATATCGACACGGCGCTGCGGCCCGACGGCGCCAGCGGCATGCTGGTGTCCACCGTCGCCGCCTTCGAGAAATACCAGAGCAGCTCGGCCTGGGTGTGGGAACATCAGGCCCTGACGCGGGCCCGCTTCTGCGCCGGCGATACCGCCATAGGCCAGCGCTTCGAGGCGATCCGCGAAGCCGTGCTGCGCAAGGAACGCCCGGCCGATGGCCCGCTCAGGCAGGAAGTCATCGCCATGCGCAAGCGCATGATGGATGCCAAGCCCAACCACAGCGCCCTGTTCGATCTGAAGCAGGACCCGGGCGGCATGATAGACATCGAATTCATCGTCCAGTATCTGGTGCTGCAGCATGCGGCGCGCTATCCGCAGCTGACGGCCAACGCCGGCAATATCGCCCTGCTGCGCATGTTCGGCGAACTGGGACTTATTTCCGTCGAGCATGCCAGCGCCGTCGGCGATGCCTACCGCCAGTTACGCAAACTGCAACACCAGCTGCGCCTGCAAGGGCAGGATCTGGCACGGGTGGAACCGGCACTGGTGGCGCATCACGCAGCACAGGTTAGCGCACTTTGGAAAGAAATATTTATGTAGAAATGTTGCTCCAACCCAACTTCCCGATTCGCACAATAGCGAGAGTTGGTCTACACTGGTTCGCACTGCAGGCGTGAGACAGCGGCTACAACATCGCTGCCACTCGCCTCTGCATAACCATAAAACGAGGAGAAACTACATGAAAGCCTTACTGCGCGCCGCCGCGCTGGGTATTACCCTGCTCGCCGCATCCACTTACAGCTATGCCGCCGACAAAGGCAGCCCGGATGAAGCCATGGCCATGGTGAAAAAAGCCGTGTCCCTGATCAAGTCCGAAGGCAAGGAAAAAGCCTTTGCCGCGATCTCGGATCCGGCCAATACCACTTTCCATGACCGCGATATGTACATCTATGTGTACGACATGAACGGTGTGGCCGTCGCCCACGGCAACAATCCCAAGATGGTGGGCAAACGCCTGATCGATCTGAAAGATAACGAAGGCAAACCCATGATCAAGGAAATGGTCGATCTGGCCAAAACCAAGGGCAAAGGCTGGGTCGATTTCAAATGGCCTAATCCGGTGACCAAATCAGTGGAAAGCAAATCCGGCTACATCGAAAAAGTCGATGATGTGCTGGTGGGCTCGGGCATCTACAAATAAGCCTGTCTGCTCTACAAGCAACCGGAAGGGGTCTGCTACTGGCCCTTCCGGTTTTTTTTCGTCCGCACTAACCAGCGCACGCCAGAGACAGCACAACACGCTGCAAAAATATCAAGCTCGCGCGGAACTCCCATCCGCACCGTCTGGTCTATTAGCGATCACCTTGTACAGCCAGCCCTGCAGCCCGCGCTGCAGGCCGACCTCGCCAACTACAGGAGTCCGCGCATGAACCAGACCGTCTTATGTACCCACGATCTACGCCACCGTCCGCTGTATCTGCTCTGCCTCGGCAGTCTGGGCGCAGCCAGCGTCTGCGCCGGTAGCGCAGCACTGGCACAGACCCCTGACAGCCCAGCGCCTGCCAGCGACAGCATGCAGAAAGTGGTGATCACCGGTTCACGCATCGCCTCGCCGGCTGCTGCTTCGCCCTCGCCCTTGCAGATCCTCAGTTCGGCCGACATCGCCGCCTCGGGCGCCACCAATCTGCAGGATTTATTGCAGAAAAATCCCACCATGGGCACGCCGACTCTGAGCCGCGGCAACTCCAATTTCCTCACCTCGGGCGGCGGCGTTACCACCGTCAACCTGCGCAATATGGGCGACAGCCGCACGCTGGTGCTGGTTAACGGCCGCCGCTTCGTTTCCGGCGTGCCCGGCGACAGCGCCGTCGACCTCAACACCATCCCCACCGACTTCATCGAACGGGTGGAACTGCTGACCGGTGGCGCTTCGGCCACCTACGGCTCGGATGCCGTGGCCGGCGTCATCAACATCATCCTGAAAAAGAATTTCAACGGCGTGCTGCTCGATGCGCAGACGGGGCGCAGCGACCAGCATGACGACTTCAAGAAAAAACTGGCGCTGACCTTCGGCATTACCAGCAGTGACAGCGCCAGCAATCTGATGGGCCACTTCGGCTACTCGAAACAGGGCGCCGTCTACAGCCGCGACCGCGCCGCCACGGCCGTGGACCAGACTTCCGCCATTACCCAGGGCCATCCGGAACTGGCGTTTGTGGCGCGCCGCCCCAACTATTCCGGCTATGCGCCGCAAGGGCATTTTTTCGGCGATACCGAGGACTTCACTTTTGACGCCAACAACCAGATCATTCCGTGGAACCAGAACGGCAACGATGCTGCCGGCAACGGTGCCACCGGTTTCAACCGCTCGGCTTTCCGCCTGATCGCCGTGCCGGTCGAACGCTACCTGTTCGCCACCAATGGCAACTGGGCCTTCAACGACCAGCACAGCGCTTTCTTCGAAGGTACTTATGCGTCGTCCAGGGTCGCTACCAATATCGAGCCCTTCCCGCTCGGTTCCGATCAGGTGTACAAACCGTCCGGACAGGTGCCGGCCGGCGCCATGGTCAACGGCGTGCTGGTGCGCAATCCCCTGATCCCGCAATACCTGTACGAGCGCATCAGCGATACCGATGGCGACGGCATCCCCGATTATTTCTTTACCCGCCGCCTCAGTGAATTCGGTCCGCGCCATTCCGTCGTCGAGCGCGACACCTTCCGCCTCGCCACCGGTATGAAGGGCAGCTTCGGCCAGTGGAACTACGAAGCCTTTGTGGCTTACGGCAAAACCAAGGAAGCCCAGAATTCCACCGGACAGGTGAATGTGGCCAGCCTGCGCAATGCGCTCGAAGCCATACCCGGCCCCGGCGGCACGCCCGTCTGCGCCAATAGTTCGGCCGTGGCGGAAGGCTGCGTGCCCATCAGCCTGTTCGGCTTTAACAGCATCAGCCCGGCCGCCCTCAAATACGTCACCGCGCCCGGTTCGCTGGAAACAGCGATTACCCAGAAGCTGGCCGGCGCCAGCGTGACGGGTGAAGTGCCGGGCCTGCCCGCAGGAGCCATCGGCATTGCGGCGGGGCTGGAATGGCGCGACGAAGATTCCAGCGCCGTGCCCGATCCCCTCACCCAGACGGGGCAGAATGCCGGCAATGCGCTGCCGCCCACCTACGGCAATTTCACCGTGCGCGAAGCCTTTGTGGAAGCGCGCGTGCCGCTGCTCAAAGATAGGCCGTGGCTGCGCGAACTGAGCTTCCTCGGCACCTTCCGCCACGGCGACTACTCGACCGTGGGCAGCGCCAACAGCTGGAACGCCGGCCTCGAATGGCAGCTCACGCAGGATATCAAACTGCGCGGCACGCGCGCCCAGTCCACCCGCGCACCCAATATCAACGAACTGTACACGGCGCCCAGCCAGGACTTTCCCAACGGGCTGGTCGATCCCTGTGAAGGCGTCGGCATCAACGATAACAGCGCGCTGGGGCTGAACTGCCGCAATGCCCCCGGCGTGGCCGCCAACATGGCAGCCCATGGCGGCGTATTCACGCTCAATCAGGCCGACCAGCAAGGCATCAGCGGCTACAACAGCGGCAACCCCAGTCTGAAGGCGGAAAAAGGCCGCTCCACGACTGTCGGGCTGGTGGTGACGCCACGCGGCATCCCCATGCTGCGCAAGTTCACTTTCACGGCCGACTACTTCCTGATCAGGATCGCCGACGCCATCGTCGCCACCGACCGCCAGTACGCGCTCGACCAGTGCTACAACCACAACAATCCAACCTTCTGCAGCTTCATCGTGCGCCGCCCTGCGCCAGTGGGTAATCTGAGCGCCGGTTCCATCCAGTACAGCAACCTGAGCGTCACCAACAGCGGCGGGCTGGGCACGGAAGGCGTCGATGTCAGCGCCTCATGGGCCGACAAGCTGGGCCCCGGCGATCTGAGCGCACGGCTGAGCTGGACCTGGCTGCGCCAGCTGTGGCAGAAGGCTACACCGGAAGCGCCGGAAAATTCCGATGTGGGCGAAGTCACGGCCAACAATACCAATGCGCCACGCAACCGGGCCGGCCTGAATCTGGCCTATAAATGGAAGCAGCTAGGTATCAACTGGGTCACCACCTATAACGGTCCTGTCTCGCTCGACGACCAGTTCCTGAAAAGCCTGAACATTGCCCCCGGCACGGTAGGCGTAGGATCGCGCACCTACCACGACGTGCAGCTGACTTACGACCTGCGCAAGGCCGTGCAGCTGTATCTGGGCATGGACAACATCTTCAATGCCAAAGCACCGCCCATCATCACCGGCCTGCCCGGCAACCAGCCCGGCACGGAAACGGATAGCTCGACCTATGACGCCATCGGCCGGCGCTACTATCTGGGCCTGCGCGTGACCCTGTAAGCAGCACAGCCGGCTAGTTCTTGCGAACTAGCCGGCCTAGCCAGTCGGGCTGCCCGCCATCCCCACTTATGGCGCATAGAAAAGCCGGCATGACTTTTCTATAATCGGCACAGAATTCTCTACGACTGCACCCATCGTTATATACTTGAGTACATAGCGATAAGCAAAACGCGGCATAGAGTCCGGCTGCCTCGTCCTTCCAGACGAGGTTCTTTTTAACTACCGCTATAAACAAAACTATATAACGCATCCCATGCCAGTCTTCCGCTCCCAAGCAACGCCCCTCGCTGCTGCTGCCGCATTATTCGCCGCCAGTCTCGCCCAGCCTGTCCTTGCCCAGCAAGCTGCCGCTCCCGACAGTTTCGAGCTAGGCACCGTCTACGTCATCGGCAGCCGCCAGCCGGCAGACAGCCAGTCGTCCGATCAGGTCGCGTCCCGCCTCGACATCGGCAGCATACGCCAGGCCAACCGCGAGAATGTCGGCGATGCCCTGAACCTGCTATCCGGCATCACCCTCTCGACCAATGCGCGTAACGAGAAAACCATCGCCGTGCGGGGTTTCGATGCGCGTCAGGTACCGCTTTACATCGACGGCATACCCGTCTACGTCCCGTATGACGGGTATGTGGATTTCGCCCGCTTCAGCACCGCTGATCTGGCCGCCATTCAGGTCACCAAAGGCTATAGCGCGATGGCATACGGCGCCAATACCCTGGGCGGCGCCATCAATCTGGTATCGCGCCGCCCCCGTCAGGCGCTCGAAGCCGACGCCCGTATCGGCTGGGCCAGTGGCCAGCAAAAGCTGGCATCGGCCAATCTGGGCAGCCGGCAGGGAATCTGGTATGTGCAAGCGGGTCTGGCCTACGACCAGAGCGATAGTTTTCCGCTAGCATCCAGTTTCCGTCCCACGGCGACCGAAGACGGCGGCGCGCGCAACAATGCCTACCGGCGCGATAGCAAACTGTCGCTGAAGCTGGGCTTGCTCCCCGGCGCCGGCGATGAATACGCACTCAGCTATTATCAGCAGCACGGCGTCAAAGGCCAGCCGCCTTCGACTGATCCGGCAGCAGCACGCTACTGGCAATGGCCCTACTGGGATAAGGAAAGCCTGTATTTCATTTCCCGTACCGCTCTCGGCACACATGAAACCCTGAAGCTGCGCGCCTATCACGATAACTATGGCAACGAAGTCGATAGCTACACCAATGCCAGCTACAGCATATTGAAAACCGCAGGCGCGGGCAGCGTGGGCAGCGGCCGCAGCATCTATAGCGACTGGACCACAGGCGCCGTACTGGAACTGGAATCGCTGCGCTGGCAAGGCCACACGCTACGCCTGAGCGCACACGAAAAACGCGACCGCCACGAAGAGCGCGATGCCAACGCCAGCACGCTGGCGATCTACAAGGACAGCTTGCGCTCCTACACGCTGGAAGACAGTATTGCGCTGGCCGCCAGCTGGACGCTGGGGCTGGGTGCGGCCAGCAACCAGCTGCAACCGCTCACCGTGTACAGCACAGGCAACCCCTATTCTCTGCCGCAAAGCAAAACTGCGCACGACTGGCAGACCGGTTTATTCCATGACCTGGACGCCAGCAGCCGCCTGTACGCCACGCTGGCGCACAAATCGCGTCTGCCGACACTGAAAGATCGCTACTCGCAGCGGCTGGGCAGCTATATCGAAAATCCCGCACTCCAGCCGGAAGTGGCAACGCATAGCGAGATCGGCTATCGCGCCCAGTTCGGCAGCGCCGCCAGCGTGCAGGCAGCGCTGTTCAACAGCGACATCAGCAACCGGATCCAGAGCGTGGCCAATGTGGTGGGCAATAAAGCGCAGATGCAGAATATCGGCCAGGTGCGCATGTCCGGTATGGAACTGGAGGGCCAGTATGACTGGACCAGCCTGCTACGGCTCGGTGCCAGCTACACCTATCTCGACCTGAAAAACCGCAGCACTCCGGCCACCCGCATCACCGATGTGCCGCAGCAGAAACTGCTGCTGCAAGTCCGCTTGCACCCGCGCGGCGACACCGAGTTCAGCGCATTTAGCGAAACCAATAGCAGCCGCTGGGCCTCGAACAGTGTGCAACTGGCCGGCTTTACCACCCTCAACCTCAAAGCCGCCTATCACGCCAACCGGCAGATCAGTGTGGAAACGGGAGTGAACAATCTGGCCGACCGCAATTACGCGCTGGCCGACGGTTTCCCCTCCGCCGGCCGCCAGTGGTTTGCCCAGCTCAGCTATCAATATTAATCACCTCAAGGAGCAAAGCCGATGTCACCACTACGCCCTCTCACTCTGCTGCTGGCGCTCTGCCTGAGCAGCAGCCTGCAAGCCCATCCTGTAGTGGGTGATCCTGCCCGCTACGTCAGCACCACGCTGGCGGTACAGGGCGCGGTGGAACAGGCGCAGACGCTCGATCTGCCTGCGCTGCGCCAGCTGGTACAGCAGCATCCGGCCAGCGTGACGCTCAAGCGCCAGCCCGATGGCGTCAGCAGCACGCTGCGCGGCGTGCGCCTGCGCGACCTGCTGGCGCAAGCCCGCATCGTCAGCAAAGACCATAACGACGTCAAAAAGACCATCATCATCGCCACGGCCAGCGACGGCTATGCCGTCGTGTTCTCCTGGTCGGAGCTGTTCAATTCGGCGCTGAGCGAAGATGTACTGGTTTACCTCGAAAAAGACGGTGCCGCACTGGGCGACGACGAGGGGCGTATTGCACTAATATCGGCGCAGGATCTGCGCACCGGCCCGCGCCACGTCAAATGGCTGCAGCGTATCGATGTCAAGAAGGTGGTGGAATGATGGCCACGTCTGCACCTAGCCCTGCTGCCGTTCCGGCCAGCACGGCACTGCTACGCCGCTGCGTGAGCGGGGTGATGCGCCACGCCGAATCCGGCGAACTGCCGCTCTACACATGGACACTGGGACTGGCGCAGGAAGATCTGTGCCAGTTGCTGGCCTACTGCTTTCCCGAACTCGATGCGCTCGAACGCCTGCCCGAAGCGCAATATGAAACCATACTGCGAACCGCAGCCCCCCAGTTGCACCAGCTGGTGCAGCTGCTGCTGAGCCTGCGCAGTCCGGATGCCGATGCCAGTGCCACTTACTGGGCCGCCCATGTGGTCAGTGCGGCCGCTAGCGGCAGCCGCCACTTATGGCAGGATCTGGGGCTGGGCGCGCGCGATGATGTCACGGCATTGCTGCAGCACTTCTTCGCGCCATTCTGTGCACGCAATACGGCCCAGCTGAAATGGAAGCGTTTTATGTTCCAGCAACTGGCGCTGGAGCAGCCTTCGGCAGCGCCCCATAAGCCGGACTGTACGCAGTGCGAACAGCACGCAGTCTGCTTTCCACCAGCGCTGACGCTTGCCCCCTAGTCGCCCCATCCGGCCTAGCACTACGCCAGCTCGCCACAAACAACAAGGGCAGACCGCATGGTCTGCCCTTGTTGTACTACGCGGTGATACTGCACTGCCCCGCTGACATCGTCAGGAGGCAGTGACGCCCGATTACTTGGCGTTCATCAGTGCCACGGTGGTGTCCAGCATACGGTTGGAGAAGCCCCACTCGTTGTCGTACCACGACGATACTTTGACCAGACGGCCCGACACTTTGGTCAGGGTGGCGTCGAAGTTCGACGATGCCGGGTTGTGGTTGAAGTCGATCGATACCAGCGGTTCGGTCTGGTAGGTCAGCACTTCTTTCAGGTCGCCTTCGGCAGCGGCCTTCATCAGGGCGTTCACTTCTTCCACGGTGGTGTCGCGCTTGGCGATGAACGACAGGTCAACCAGCGAAACGTTGATGGTCGGAACGCGGATAGCGAAACCGTCCAGCTTGCCGTTCAGCTCAGGCAGTACCAGACCTACGGCAGCTGCAGCGCCGGTTTTGGTCGGGATCATGCTCTGGGTAGCGGAACGGGCGCGACGCAGGTCTTCGTGCATCACGTCGGACAGTACCTGATCGTTGGTGTAAGCGTGCACGGTGGTCATCAGTCCGGTTTCCACGCCGATGGCGTCGTTCAGCGGCTTGACCAGCGGGGCCAGGCAGTTGGTGGTGCACGAAGCGTTCGAGATCACGGTGTCGCTAGCTTTCAGGACGTGCTGGTTCACGCCATACACGATGGTCGCGTCGACATCCTTGCCGCCCGGGGCCGAGATGATGACTTTCTTGGCGCCGCCCTTCAGGTGAGCCGAAGCTTTTTCTTTAGTGGTGAAGAAGCCGGTGCACTCCAGCACGACGTCCACGCCCAGATCGCCCCAAGGAATTTCGGCAGGGTTACGCTGTGCGAACACGCGGATCACGTCGCCGTTCACGATCATGTTGTCGCCGTCAACGGTCACGGTGCCGGGGAACTTGCCGTGGGCCGTGTCGTAGCGGGTCAGGTGGGCATTCGACTTGGCGTCGCCCAGATCGTTAATCGCCACGATCTGGATGTCCTGTTTTTTGCCGCCTTCGTAGAAAGCGCGCAGCACATTACGGCCTATGCGGCCGTAGCCGTTAATTGCAACTTTAATCGTCATACTATGCTCCTGAGTAGAAAAATAGGTGATGCAACTGCTTACGTTGATTATGCAATGACAGATTTGGCTTTGGCCACGACGTTTTCCACCGTGAAGCCGAAGTGCTTGAACAGCACGCCTGCCGGAGCCGATTCACCGAAGGTATCGATGCCGACTACCGCGCCTTCCAGACCGACGTACTTGTACCAGAAATCGGTCACGCCGGCTTCGATCGCCACACGTGGCAGGCCTTTACCCAGCACGCCGGCCTTGTAGGCGGCGTCCTGACGGTCAAATACATCGGTCGAAGGCATCGACACCACGCGTGCGGCAATGCCTTCTGCGGCCAGTGCTGCGGCGGCAGCAACAGCCAGTTCCACTTCCGAACCGGTGGCAATCAGCACCACTTTGGCATCGGCTGCGTCGCTCAGCACATAACCACCGCGGGCGATGTCGGCCACTTGCTGGCTGCTGCGCTCCTGGTATGGCAGGTTCTGACGCGAGAAGATCAGGGTCGACGGACCATGTTTGCGCTTGACGGCTTCGCCCCATGCCACCATGGATTCCACGGTGTCGCATGGACGCCAGTTGTCCAGCTGGGGAATCAGGCGCATCGAGGAAATATGCTCGACCGACTGGTGGGTCGGGCCGTCTTCGCCCAGACCGATGGAGTCGTGGGTGAACACGAACAGCGAACGCTGCTTCATCAGCGCCGCCATACGCAGAGCGTTGCGGCTGTAGTCGGAGAAGGTCAGGAAGGTGGCGCCGAACGGGATGTAGCCGCCGTGCAGGGCCACGCCGTTCATGATGGCCGACATGCCGAATTCGCGTACGCCGTAATTGATGTGGTTGCCCGGCTGGCCCGAACGTACGGCCACGCACTCTTTCCAGTTGGTCAGGTTGGAACCGGTCAGGTCGGCCGAACCGCCGAGGAATTCCGGCAGCACGGGAGCCAGTGCCTGGATTGCGTTCTGGCTGGCTTTACGGGTCGCGATGTTTTCTTTTTTCTCGATGCAGCTGGCGATACCGGCTGCCAGTGCGCCTTCGAAGGCAGCTGGCAGCTCGCCGGCCATACGGCGGCTCAGTTCGGCAGCTTCAGCAGGGAACTGGGCAGCGTACTTGTTGAACAGTTCGGTCCAAGCCGCTTCGCGCGCCGCGCCGGCCGCTTTGGCGTCCCATGCGCCGTACACGTCGGCAGGGATTTCGAACGGTGCCGCGCTCCAGCCGATGTACTCGCGCACAGCAGCCACTTCTTTTTCGCCCAGCGCCGCGCCGTGCACTTTGTCGCCGCCCTGCAGATTCGGCGAACCTTTGCCGATCACGGTCTTGCAGCAGATCAGGGTAGGCTTGCTGGCAGTTTTGGCAGCAGCGATGGCAGCCGATACGGCAGCCACATCGTGGCCGTCCACGGCGCGGATCACGTTCCAGCCGTAGGCTTCGAAACGGGCCGGGGTGTCGTCGGTGAACCAGCCTTCCACTTTACCGTCGATGGAAATGCCGTTGTCGTCGTACAGGGCGATCAGTTTTTTCAGGCCCAGCGTGCCGGCCAGCGCACACACTTCGTGCGAAATACCTTCCATCAGACAGCCATCGCCGAGGAAAGCATAGGTGTAGTGATCGACCACGTCGTAACCCGGCTTGTTGAATTCGCTCGCCAGCAGGTACTCGGCCAGTGCCATACCGACGGCATTGGCAATACCCTGACCCAGCGGGCCGGTGGTGGTTTCCACGCCCGGGGTGATGTCGACTTCGGGGTGTCCCGGGGTTTTCGAATGCATCTGGCGGAAGGCCTTGATGTCATCCATGCTCACCGCGTAGCCGCTCAGGTGCAGCAGCGCGTAGTGCAGCATCGAGCCGTGGCCGTTGGACAGCAGGAAACGGTCGCGGTTAACCCATTTCGGGTTGGCCGGGTTGTGGCTGTAATGGCCACTCCACAGCGCTACCGCGATTTCGGCCATGCCCATAGGCATACCTGGGTGGCCGGAATTGGCCTTCTGGACGGCGTCCATTGCCAGCGCGCGAATCGCGTTAGCCATTTGAGTGGTGGGGAGCGTAGAAGTCATCGTCGATCTATCACGAAAGTATGGAAACTGGGTGCAAGGAATACGCCTAAGTTGCGCTGCGGGACTACGGCTTAAGCCCAGCATGACTGCTACTTAGTGCTTCTTGGTTACTACTTCGGTACTGCCTACTTGCTGAACCCATTATTTTACCAGACCGAGGCGGCGACGATTTAAAATTGCTCATATACACATCATCCACGCCCCACTACGTCATCACGGAACCCTGCATGCCACGCTTTTACCTGCCCCAGCCATTAGCCATCGGTCAGCTGATCCAGCTGCCCGAAACGGTCGCCCACCACATCAGCGTACTGCGGCTGGCGCCGGGCACCCTGCTCACCCTGTTCAACGGCGAGGGTGGCGAATACAGCGCTGTCCTAGATCAAGTGGAGAAACGCCGCGTCAGCGTGGAAATCAAGGCGCATACGGCGCGCGAAGCCGAGTTGCCGTTCGGCATTACGCTGGCACAGGCGCTGCCGGAAGCCAGCAAGATGGACTGGATCATCGAAAAAGCCATCGAACTGGGCGTGAACGCCATCCAGCCGCTGGCGGCGCAGCGCTGCGTGGTGCGGCTGTCGGCCGAGCGGGCCGAGAAGAAAATGGCGCACTGGCAGGCGATTATTGCCTCCGCCTCGGAACAGTGCGGGCGCAACCATCTGGCCCGGCTGGGCGAGCTGCAGGACTATAAACAGTGGATTACCCAGCAGGATATGCACCGCCGCATCATCCTGACGCCGCGCGCCGAGCAGTCGCTGGCCGACTGGGCGCGCCACCAGAGCCCGCAGGCCGTCACGCTGGTGATCGGCCCAGAAGGCGGCCTGAGCGAAGCAGAAGAAGATCAGGCCATCCGCCAAGGCGCCCTGCCGCTGGCCATGGGGCCGCGCATCCTGCGCACCGAAACGGCGGGGCTGGCTGCCGTGTCGGCGCTGAGCGCTGCCTGGGGCGGCATGTAATCCCCCCGCCCCTGCCCGTGCGGGCAGCCCGACGTAGCGGCGCCCGACGTAGCGACGCCCGACGCAGCGGCGCCCGACGTAGCGACGCCCGACGCAAAGTGACGTATCGCCCCAACACTCGGGGGCGATAAGGCATCATCCTTGCCTTGAATGCAAGTGCAGCAGCTATAATTTTTCGTCCGGCCTCAGGCCGCAGAATCACTGGCTCACTTGATCATGATCACCTCTTCCTCCGGCGCCAACGCGCCCAGCGACGCCGCAGTGCTTGAAGCGGCCGCTATTCAAGCCAGCAAAGCAGGTCAAGACGACGAAGCCGTCCGCCTCTGGAATCTCCTGCTGGAACTGCAACCGCAACACACACTGGCACTGACCACACTGGGCAAACGGGCTTTCCGTCTGGGCGACCATGCCAGCGCCCGCCGCGCCTTCGAGCGGCTGGTGCGCAGCGAACAGGACAATCCCCAGCACTGGATCAATCTGGCCATGGCCTGCCAGGGCCAGCGCGACGAAAAGGCCGAGGAACTGGCCATCCACAATGCGCTGGTGGCCGACCCGCACGACATGGTAGCCCTGCTACTGCGCGCCAATCTGCTGGAGCGTCAGGGCAAGACCCACAAATCCGCCACCGCCTACGGCGCCGTGGCGCAGGTGGCGCCGCCGCTGGAACGGCTCGATCCGACTATGCGCGGCGCAGTCGAACATGCGCATCGCTACATCGAACGCTACCGCACCGATTTCGGTAACTTCCTCGACCAGTTCATGGATGCCCAATACCAGCAATACGCCGGCGAGGATATCCAGCGCTTCCGCGATTCCATCGACCTGATGGTGGGCCGCAAACGGCGCTATGATTCGCAATCGATGATGTACCACTATCCGGGGCTGGTGCCGGTGGAATTCTTCCCGCGCGAACAGTTCCCCTGGCTCGATGCCATCGAAGCGGGCACCGACACTATCCGTGACGAATTCCTTGCAGTGCTGCAGGCCGAACAGGGCTTCCAGCCCTACCTCACCTATCCGGACGATGTGCCGCACAACCAGTTTGCCGAGCTGAATAATTCGCCGCGCTGGAGCGCCTTCCACCTGATCAAGGATGGCCGTCCGGTCGCCGGCAATATCGAGCAATGCCCGCAAACCATGGAACTGCTGCGCGGTGCGCCCCAGCCCGACCAGCCCGGCCGCACCCCCACCGTGATGTTCTCGCTGCTCAAGCCGCGCACCCGTATTCCGGCCCATGTAGGCGTATCCAATGCCCGCCTGCTGACCCACGTGCCGCTGATTATTCCGCCCGATTGCGGCTTCCGCGTCGGCAATACCACGCGCGAGTGGGTGCCGGGCAAGGCCTGGGTATTTGACGATACCATCGAACATGAAGCCTGGAACAATAGCGACAAGCTGCGCGTCATCATGATCTTCGACATCTGGCATCCCCAGCTGTCGCTGGCCGAGCGCAGCCTGATCACCGAACTCACCCATGCGATCTACGCTTTCAACAGCGATTCCGCCAGCTACGAAACCTGACACCATGACTGCATCGCATCAAGACGCCAGCGCCGCGCGCGACCACTATCTGCAGCTGACCAGCAAGGGCCAGGGCGGCCCGCAAGCCTGGTTCGGCTTAGCACAGGCCCAGCATGCGCTGGGCGAAATCAAGGCCGCACTGGCAGCACTGGAACAGGCCGTCAGCGCCGCGCCCGACAATCTGCAACTGCTGCTGTACAAAGGCGACCTGCTGGCCGCCGATGGCAATGCCCCCGCCGCTGCTGCCTTCTACCGCAGTGCGCTCGATGCGGCCCCGCCCGACCATGAGCTGCCGGCCCAGCTGCGCGCCCACGTGCAGAAAGCCCGCCATGCCTGCGCCGACTACATGCAGAAATTCGAGCATAAACTGCAGAACAATCTGGCGCAGGCCGGCTATACCGAAGGCCGCGAACACGCCCGCTTCCGCCAGTCGCTAGACCTGCTGCTCGGTCGCAAGCAGCTGTATCTGCAGCAACCGCGCCTGTACTACTTCCCCGGCCTGCCGCAAGTGCAGTACTTCGAACGGGAAGCCTTCCCGTGGCTAGCGCAGGTGGAAGCGGCGACGCCAGCCATCCGCGCCGAACTGGAACAGATCCTCAAGGACGAAGACGCCTTCGAGCCCTATCTGAAACCGGATCTGACCCTGCCTGCGCGCGAACGTGGCGGCCTGCACAACAACCGCGACTGGGGCGCTTTCTACCTGTACCGCAACGGCCAGATCGTGGCCGAAAACGCGGCACGCTGTCCTGCCACCATGGCCGCCATGGCCAAGGTGCCGATGCCGCAGATCGAAGGCCGCGCCCCCACCGTGCTGTTTTCGCTGATGCGCCCGGGCGCCCACATCACGCCGCACACGGGCATACTGAATACCCGTTTGATCTGCCACCTGCCGCTGATCGTACCACCGGGCTGTAGCCTGCGCGTGGGCAATGAAACCCGCCAGTGGGAAGAAGGCAAAGCCTGGGTATTCGACGACAGCATCGAACACGAAGCGTGGAACCGCAGCGACCAGACCCGCGTAATCCTGCTGTTCGAAACCTGGCGTCCGGAACTGAGCGAGAGCGAACGCACGCTGGTCAGTACCATGCTGGGCAGCATAGAAGACGGCAACGACTGGGAAACCTGAGCCTCGGCACAGGCGCTCCAACTGAAACGCCCGCTGGCAGCTAGCCAGCGGGCGTTTTTTTTGGGGCTGTCCACGGCCTTGGGCAGGGACGAAAAAAACGGCGGGTCTTGCGACCCGCCGTTCTGGCAACTACTCAAGCAATTAGAACTTGGCAGTCATGTTCAGGAACAGCTTACGGCCCATCGCGTCATACATGGATGGGAAGGTATTGCCGTTACCCGAGCCGGTACCGTACTTCGAAGTGATCGGAGGATCGCGGTCGAACAGGTTGTTGATACCGCCCGACAGGGTGATCTTCTTGGTCAGGTTGTACGAAGCAGCCAGGTCGATGTAGTTAGCCGAAGCGAAGTGCTTCTCTACATCCAGCGCGGTGCCAGCCAGCTTAGGATTCGAGCTGGTGGTTTCGATGTCCACGCCCTGGAAGTAACGCCAGGTCAGAGCCAGATCCAGAGCCCATGGAGTGTTCCAGTTCACACGGGCTTTATGACGCCATTTCGGACGTGGCTGGCCGCACTTGCCGGCGCCGTTGTACAGGCCTACGCAGTCGTAGGAACCGTCACCTGGCAGTTCCTCCACTTCGAAGGTTTTCAGCAGGGTGCCGGTCAGCGAGAAGCCCAGGCTACCGTAAGCGCCGATCTTCTGGCCATAGCTGGCTGCCAGGTCGATACCCGAGGTTTTGAGCGAGCCGATGTTGGTGTTGGTGCCAACGATCGACGCTTGTGGCAGCAGCCACAGGGTGCCCAGACGGTCACGGGTAATCTTCGAGCAGTACACTGGGTTGCCAGTGGTCAAGCACTTGTCCAGAGTGGTGGTTGGGCTGACGTTCGAAATCGTGTCGTTGACTTTGATGTCGAAGTAATCGACGGTCACGGTCAGGTTACGGATCGGGGTCAGAACCAGACCGATGGTGTTCGACTTCGAGGTCTCTGGGTTCAGTTTAGGGTTACCACCGGCCAGGTAGTTGTACTGACCTGCTGGCGAATCCTGAATGTTGCCGTACTGGGCAGCGGTTACGCCGGTGTTGGCGCACTGTGCCAGGGTGGCGGTAGGCTTGGCGCCTGCACATGGATCAGCGTCGTTGTCGTACAGGTTGTTACCTGCTGGCGAGAACAGTTCGTTGATGTTAGGAGCGCGCACAGCTTTCTGGTGCGATGCACGTACTTTCACCATCGAGACTGGCTGCCAGTCCATACCCAGACCGTAGGTATTGGCTTTCACGCCGGTGTCGATGTCGGAGTGACGATACGACAGGTTGGCGCCCAGCGATTCGGCGAACGGTTTGTTTTCTACCAGTGGCAGACGGACTTCACCGAAGATGTCTTTGACGACATAACGGCCATTAACTGGCTTGACTGGACCACCGGAGCCGTCCAGGTCGAAGTTCTGCGAAGGACCGTCAGGATTCAGGGTCAGCGCTTCTACGCGACGCTCCAGGCCGAAGGACACGCCCACGCCGTTGCTGTTGCCAGGAATCTTGATGCCGTAGTCGCCCAGGTCAGCAGCGATGTTGGCGCCCTGGATTTGCTGTTCGGTCTGACCGAAGGACTGGCCAGGAATCTGGATGTAAGCCAGCTGTTCCGGGGTGATCTTGCCCAGTTGCCATGGGTTGTAAGGTACGCAAGCCAGGTCGGTGCCGTTCACGAACGATGCGCACTGTGCTACGCCGTTGACGTTAACCACGTCCAGCGCCTTGGCGCCACGCTCTTTCGAGAAGTAGTTATTCGAGCTACCCGAGTAACGGACTTTCGAGGTTTGTGCGAACAGATCATACGACCAGCCGCCGATGTCGCCTTTAACGCCCATCAGCATACGGTAGGAGGTGTTGGTGAACAGCGCATCACGGCCACCGCCTTCGACGTTACGACGCTGGATAACCACGTCGGTAGTGTCGGTTGGCGAGTTCAGGCTCATGGCGGTCTTCATTGCTGGGGTCAGCAGTGGGTTGTCGCCACGGATGGTGTAGACGTTACCGAAAATACCGCCTGGAGCGATCTGTGCATCGGTGCGGTCATCGTGGAAGGCGAAGTCTGCATAGACTTTCATCTTCTCGTTCACGTCGTAGCGGGCCGAAGCAGCTACGCCATAACGTTCGTCAGGACGTTGCAGGTGATTGATCGGACCGAAGTTGTACTGGTCCAGCGCGTTGTTGAACAGGCGCGGGGTACCGTTAGCATCGGTGGTGTAGACCTTGCCGGTTTTGGTGTTGGTGAAACGGCCGGTCGCATTGGTGCCCGAACCGCCGCAAGCGAAGCCAGCAGCCGAAGCGGACAGCGAGCAAGCGGTGAAGTCACGCTCGGATTGCAGCAGTGCGTCGTCCTGTTTGTAGCTGAAGAACAGGGTGGCGTTACCTTTGCCATCAGCGAAGTTACCACCGATCAGCAGCGAAGCGTCTTTCGAACGACCATCCAGACCTTTGTTGCCTGGAACGGCGAACTGGGCTGGGTTGGTGGCAGCGCGCTTGGCGACGATATCAGCAACACCCGCGGTGTCCTGCTGCTTGTGGTTGTAGCCCGAACCGTTCAGTTCGATCTGAACGCCTTCGAAGCGGTCGTTCATGATGAAGTTGACCACACCGGCCACAGCGTCGGCACCGTACACAGCGCCTGCGCCGCCGGTCAGTACTTCGATACGCTTGATCAGCGGAGCTGGGATTTGGTTCAAGTCAGCAGCCGACGAGTTCGGCGAACCAGCAGGCATACGGTGGCCGTTCACCAGTACCAGAGTACGGTTGGCACCCAGACCACGCAGGTCGACAGTCGCGGTACCGGTCGAGCCGTTGACCACGTTACCGGTTTGCGCTGCGAAGGCCTGTGGCAGGTTGTTCAGCAGGCTTTCGACGTTACGCACGCCGTCGGTTTTGATGTCTTTCGCGCCCAGCACAACGATCGGGCTGGTGCCGTCGGTGTTCAGAGTCGGGATGCGCGAACCGGTCACTTCCACCTTTTGCAGCGGCTGGGCTGCTTCTTCTTGCGCCTGAGCCACTTGCAGGCCCAGTGCCATGCCGCCGACGAACATCACGCGGATCGAGCGAGACAATACTGTTTCCTTGATCATATTATTCAATTCCCTTGGTGTGTTTAGTAGACGTTTTAATGCATCTTTTGGATAGCAGCTAAAACGACCCATTTCTTGATTTAAACTCCGCCGTTTCTGAACAACCTGGATAAAACCATTCAAAATCCGACTTACTGCGCTTGCTCTTTCAGTGGTAAAAATCCGGCCTACTTCTCAGTTCCTGAAACCTAGTCGAATTTTTCCGCTATTCATAAAAACATAGCAACTCAAGCATTGTCAATGCACGCGAGCCCGGCCATCCGGCATGGCGGACGGGCGGCATGCCGCCGCTTGCAAGCTGCATTGCAATGCAACATAAGGCGCACAAATGTTTGAACGCACGGCAAAAAAAACGTCGCATCATTTCCGCCCGCTGTCTCGTCCTCACAACAGAAACGCATGTCCCCCTCGGGCTGCTTTGCGCAACCTTTCTTTTTAATCAATTTAGATTTTCTTTTTGGCAATTTATTGCTGCCAAAACACAACAAATCCGTCCATCTTGTGCTCTCCTGTCAGCAAGCAGAGGCACAGGGGGAATGACAGTGAAATATGCGTTCGTCAAGCAGAAACCAGCGAAAATCAAGCGAAAACCATGAAACCTCAAAACAAAGATTGCACAAAACGCCGTACGTGGTTGCAAAACAGATAAGCCGTACAGGTCTAAAAAATTCCATACGGAAATATAAAAGCGCGTTCGCAACGTAGCAGAAGGAGGAAAAAGGATTTTGAGCAAAGTCGCCTTTTAACAACATCGCAGGAACTTGCCGAATGTAAAAAAATGTTTTCTTTACAAGTAAACTTGCGTCCTGCCAGCCTCTTCCAGAGCGTCCGGAAAGTGCAGGATGGGCTGCTAGTGGCGCAGAAAAAACCTTGCACAACCAGCCTACGGCGCTGCGCGAAATGACCGCCTTAAACTAAACCGCGGCAACCTTATTAATACATTTTTTATTCCACCGATTAATCAGAAAATTAATAACCTGGTTAAATAGCCGATTTAAACAGGACTGTTTTATCTGGTCGGCCAATTCCCCTAGCGGATTTACTGCAGGGTGAATACGGCAGATATATCGGGCAGCATGCCGGGCCGCAGCCAGCCTGCACTCTGCCGCACCCGCTGCTGCGTTAGCGTGCCTATCAAGGTAAAATACCGGCTTTTACGGGAGGTAGCGCCCCTCGCGGCCAGACTCCCGCCGACCATGGCGCCTAAACAGCGCCCCTACAGGAAATCTCCATGCTGCGCATTAACGAACTCAAACTGCCCCTCAACCACGCGGAAGCCGAACTGCCTGCGGCCATCCTCAAGCGTCTGGACATTCCGGCCGAAGACCTGCTCGGCTTTAGCGTGTACAAGCGCAGCTACGACGCCCGCAAGAAGACCGCCATCGTGCTGATCTACTCGCTCGATGTGGAAGTGCGCAATGAACAACAGGTGCTGCAACGCCTGCACCATGACCAGCATCTGATGCCCTCACCCGATACGCGCTACCAGTTCGTCGCCACGCCCGAGCAGCTGGCGGCCGCCCATGCAGGCCAGCCGCGCCCCGTGGTGATCGGCACGGGCCCGTGCGGCCTGTTCGCCGCCCTGCTGCTGGCGCAGATGGGTCTGCGCCCGATTATTCTGGAGCGCGGCAAGCAGGTACGTGAACGCACCGTCGACACCTTCGGTTTCTGGCGCAAGCGCAAGCTCAATCCGGAATCGAATGTGCAGTTCGGCGAAGGCGGCGCCGGTACCTTCTCGGACGGCAAACTGTATAGCCAGATCAAGGATCCCAAACACTACGGCCGCAAAGTGCTGACCGAGTTCGTGCAGGCGGGTGCGCCGGAAGAGATCATCTACGTCAGCAAGCCGCACATCGGCACCTTCCGTCTGGTGAAGATGGTGGAACAGATGCGCGCCAATATCGAAGCCATGGGCGGCGAATACCATTTCGAGAGCAAAGTGGTCGACCTCGACATCGAACAGCAGGCCGACGGCGGCCAGATCCGCGGCGTGGTGCTGGAAAACGGCGTACGCATCGCCACCAACCATCTGGTGCTGGCCGTAGGCCACAGCGCGCGCGACACTTTCGAGATGCTGTATGAGCGCGGCGTCTATGTCGAAGCCAAACCGTTCTCCATCGGTTTCCGTGTCGAGCACCCGCAATCGCTGATCGACCAGTGCCGCTTCGGCCCTAACGCCGGCCATCCGATACTGGGCGCGGCCGACTACAAGCTGGTGCACCACGCCAGCAATGGCCGCGCCGTGTACAGCTTCTGCATGTGCCCGGGCGGCACGGTGGTGGCAGCTTCGTCGGAAGAAGGCCGCGTGGTCACCAACGGCATGAGCCAGTACTCGCGTAACGAACGCAATGCCAATAGCGCCATCGTGGTCAGCATTTCGCCCGAAGTCGATTATCCGGGCCACCCGCTGGCCGGTATCGCCTTCCAGCGCGAACTGGAAGCCAGGGCCTTCCAGCTGGGCGGCGCCAACTACAACGCGCCGGGCCAGCTGATGGGCGACTTCGTTGCAGGCCGTCCGTCTACCGCCTTCGGCGCCGTGATCCCGTCGTTCAAACCGGGCGTGCACCTGACCGATCTGGCCGAGATTCTGCCGGAGTTCGCCGTCACGGCGCTGCGCGAAGCCTTCCCCGCTTTCGACAAGCAGGTCAAGGGCTACTTCAAGCAGGACGCGGTGCTGACGGGACTGGAAACCCGCACCTCCTCGCCAGTGCGCATCAAGCGCCGCGACGACACGCTGCAAAGCCTGAATACGCGCGGCCTGTTCCCGGCCGGTGAAGGCGCAGGCTATGCAGGCGGGATTCTGTCGGCCGGTGTGGACGGCATCAAGGTAGCGGAAGCAGTGGCGCAATCGATACTGGCCGGCGCCGCAAAATAAGCGCCACGCAGGGCGCAGCGGCCGGCTACACCGGCCACTGCACTACAGCCAGCCGGCGCGCTTGAAGCGGCGGTACAGATACAGGCACACGCCCACCATCACCGCCAGCGCCATCGGGTAGCCATAGCGCCATTCCAGTTCCGGCATGACCTTGAAGTTCATGCCCCACACGCCGGCAAACGCGGTGCAGATGGCGAAGATGGCAGCCCATGCGGCCAGCCGTTTGTTCACTTCGCTTTCCTCGATGGCCACCATGGACAGGTTGACCTGTATCGCCGTGGCGATGGTGTCGCGGATGTTATCGAGTGCGGCACTGATGCGGTGCAGATGGTCGTGCACGTCGCGGAAGTATTCGCCCGTATCGCGGCAGAGGGCCGGCACGCGCCCGCCATGCAGCCGCCCTACGGCTTCCATCAGCGGCGCCACCACATGGCGCACTTCCGTCACCTTGCGCTTCAAGGCATACAGATGCTGGATGTTGTCGCGCTGTTTGCCCTTGGAGAAGATCAGCTCCTCCACCTGTTCCAGTTCCGATTCCAGCATGTCGAGCACCGGGAAATAGCGGTCTACTACCGCATCCATCAGCGCATACAGCACGAAGGCCGGGCCCTGGCGCAGCATATGCGGCTCGCGCTCGGCGCGCGCACGCACGCCAAGGAAGTTCTGCAGACTGCGGCCATCGCGCGAGGACAGCACGTAATTCTCGCCGACGAAAATATCGACTTCGCCCACCACCACTTCGCCGTCGCGGCAATCGACGGTCTTGACCACCACGAACAGCGAATCGCCATATTCCTCGATCTTGGGACGCTGGTGGCCGCGCATCGCATCTTCTACCGCCAGTTCGTGCAGGCCGAACTCCTCCTGCATCTGCTGCAGTTCTTCCGGCTGCGCGTCGCGCAGCGCCACCCAGACAAAGGTGTCCGGCTGGCGCACATACTCGCTGATGTCATCCACCGGAATGTCGGCCAGCTTCTGGCCATCCTGATACGCCACACAATTGATCAACATACGCTACCTATCCACACCCTGAAATGCAGCTTGCCAGCTGCGACAAAAAAAAGCTCCTGACTTTGCAGCCAAGAGCTTACCTGAAAGCGGCCGCCTCGGGCGGCGCCCCTTGCATGGTGTGGGAACGTGCGCGCCTAGTCGTCCTTGGCGCCGTCGATGCCGAGTTCGGCGATCTTGCGGGTAATGGTGTTGCGGCCTATGCCCAGCCGCACAGCTGCATCGTTCTTGCGTCCGTGCGTATGTTTGAGCGCCGTGCGGATCAGCGACGATTCGAACTGCCGTCCCAGCACGGCCATCACTTCCTGCTGGCCGGCACTGAGCATGCTGGCAGCCTGCGCTTCCAGCAGGGCCAGCCACGCATCGGGGCCGCTGGCCTGCGCCGCTTCGCTGCCCGGCATGGTATGCACGGTGCCGTGCGATGCCGGCAGGGTGTATGGCTCGCTGGCCGCAGCGCTGGCCGCTACGGCAGCTGCTGCACCGCCCTGCTGCTCCTGGGTCAGTTCCAGCGGCAGATCCTTGATCTCTACCGTCTGTCCCGGTGCCATCACGGTAATCCAGTTGCACAGGTTTTCCAGCTGGCGTACGTTGCCGGGCAAGTCCAGCCCGCACAGGAACTGCAGCGTAGCGTCGCTCATGCGCTTGGCTTCCACGCCCAGTTGTTTGGCGCTCTGCACCAGGAAGTGGCGCACCAGAATGGGGATATCCTCACGCCGCTCCCTCAAACTGGGCAGACGCAGACGGATCACGTTCAGGCGGTGATACAAATCCTCGCGGAACAGGCCTTCGCGCACGCGCTGCTCCAGATTCTGGTGCGTCGCGGTGATCACGCGCACATTGGCTTTCAGCGGCTGGTGGCCGCCGACGCGATAGAAATGGCCATCCGACAGCACGCGCAGCAAACGGGTCTGCAGGTCGAACGGCATATCGCCGATCTCGTCGAGGAACAGGGTCCCGCCTTCGGCCTGCTCGAAACGGCCGCGGCGCGAAGTCTGCGCGCCGGTAAAAGCGCCGCGCTCGTGGCCGAACAGTTCCGATTCCAGCAGGTCTTTCGGGATCGCTGCCGTATTCAGGGCGATGAAGGGCTGGGCTGCACGCGGGCTGTGCTTGTGCAGGGCGCGCGCCACCAGTTCCTTGCCGGAGCCGGATTCGCCGGTAATGAGCACCGTTACATTCGATTGCGACAGCCGGCCGATGGCGCGGAAAACTTCCTGCATGGCCGGTGCCTGTCCCAGTATTTCAGGGGTTTCGGCGGGACCGGATTCGACGCTGGTTTCGCGCAGGCTTTCGTCCAGCGCGCGGCGGATAAGCTCTACCGCCTTATCGATATCGAACGGCTTGGCCAGATATTCGAAAGCCCCGCCCTGAAACGCCGCCACGGCGGAATCCAGATCGGAGAAGGCCGTAATGATAATGACCGGCAGGCCGGGGAAGCGGGCTTTGACCCGCTGCAGCAGATCCAGCCCCGAGTCGCCCGGCATGCGGATATCGGACACCAGCACCTGCGGTGTTTCAAATTCCAGCGCGGCGATCGCATCGCGGGCATTGGCAAAACTCTTGGTCGCCAGATTTTCCCGTGCGAGTGCTTTTTCCAGTACCCAGCGGATCGATTCGTCGTCGTCTACTATCCAGATTGGCTTCATGTGTATTGTGTGTTCCCGCATTGGATCTTCTATCAAGGACGCCGTCTTCGCACGCGCCAGCGCTCGCTTATGGCAAGGGCAGCAGTATGCGGAAGTCGGTACATCCAGGCCGGCTATCGCACTCGATCACGCCCATGTGCTGCTGCACGAAGGTCTGTGCCAGAGTGAGCCCCAGTCCGCTGCCACCTTCTCTGCCCGACACCAGCGGGTAGAAAATGCGGTCGCGGATCTGCGGCGCGATGCCCGGTCCGTTATCTATGATATGCAAGTCTAATGCCAGCCCGTAGCGCACTTTGGCCAGCGTGACCTGACGCGCTACCCGCGTCTTGAAAATGATCTCCGCATCACCGGCTTCGATGCGTGCAGCCAGTGCCTGCGCCGCGTTGTGAGCGATGTTGAGCACAGTCTGGATCAGCTGTTCCTTATCGCCGCGGAATTCGGGTATCGAAGCATCGTAATCGCGCCGTATGGTCAGGCCGGAGGGGAACTCGGCCAGCATCAGGCTGCGCACCCGCTCCAGCACCTCGTGGATATTCACGTCGCCGACGATGTGCGGCCGGCGGTGCGGCGCCAGCAGGCGGTCCACCAGCGTCTGCAGCCGGTCCGCTTCCTTGATGATCACCTGGGTGTATTCGCGCAGCTCGCCCGCATTCAGCGCCGGCAGCTCCATCTCCAGCAACTGCGCGGCGCCGCGTATGCCGCCCAGCGGATTCTTGATCTCGTGCGCCAGATTGCGGATCAGTTCCTTATTCACCTGGCTCTGGTCGAGGATGCGTTCTTCGCGGTCCAGCTTCAGATGCTGCAGATGTTCGCGCAGCTCGATCAGCAGATGGCCGGCCGGATCATCGAGCGCAGTAACGATGCTGTGCACATGCAGCGCATCGCGTCCGGCCCGCTCCAGCATCAGGTCCTGACGCATGTCGGCGTAGCGGTGTTCGCGCGCCTGCGCACAGATGTTATCGAGTTCGGCCGGATGGAGGAACTGCGCGCTCAGGGTCTGGCGCGACAGCGCCTTGAGCGAACTTTCCAGCAGATTTTCGGCGGCCGCATTGGCATACACGATACGGCCATCGGCATCGAGCAGAAGCACGGCCGATGCCAGCAGCTCCAGCCCCGCCAGCGCTGCCGGACGCTGACTGCCGGCGCCCGCTAAAGAATTCAGACTACTCGCTAAACTGCTCATCGGATATTCGCGATCTCACGTTTTAAAGCGTCGATATTTTTTTCCGTGCGGCTGATGCTGTCTCGCATGCCAGCCACCCGTTCCAGATACTTGGCGTAATTGCGTTCATCGCCCTGGCGTTCCGGTTCGCCGTTGTTGTAGGCCTTGCGCTGCTCGGCCAGCTTCTGCTGCTCGGCGCGCAATTCCTCTTCCAGTATGCCGCGCCGGTCGTTATCGCGGGCGCGCTGCTGGGCGGCATCCACCCGCGGGAATTCGCCCGGCACCAGCGCAGCCGGCGCGCCCAGCCGTCCGGCCGGTGCAGCAGGCACGCTATGCTTAGGCGGCGCTGCCACCACCACGCCGGGCAAATCCATCGCCTTGCACTGCTTACCCCGATTAACGTCGGTATATTCCACACTGCCCGTGGGCGACGTGCACTTGTAGATCTGCCCATATGCCAGCCCGCTACCCGCTACGGCGAGCAGTCCGGCCAGCGTGCGGCAGAACGCATGTTTCATCATCTGTTTTCCGAGTCTCACCATGGAGCCCGACTATACAACATCCAAATAAAAACGCGGGGAAAGCGCTGCTCGCCCCGCGTTTTGTTCTGCATGACAGGCACCGGCTCTGCCGGTGCGCCGCGATTACAGCGAGTAGTACATATCGAATTCAGCTGGGTGCGTGGTCATACGCATACGCTGAACGTCCTGCATTTTCAGTTCGATGTAGGCATCGATCATGGAATCGCTGAACACGCCGCCACGGGTCAGGAACTCGCGGTCTTTGTTCAGGTTGTCCAGTGCTTCTTCCAGCGACGAGCACACGGTTGGGATCAGTGCGTCTTCTTCTGGTGGCAGGTGGTACAGATCTTTCGATGCCGCTTCGCCCGGATGGATCTTGTTGGCGATACCGTCCAGACCAGCCATCAGCAGTGCGGCGAAGCACAGGTAGACGTTGGCCAGCGGGTCTGGGAAGCGGGTTTCGATACGGCGGCCTTTAGGATTAGCCACGTGTGGAATACGGATCGAAGCCGAACGGTTTTTAGCCGAATAAGCCAGTTTCACTGGCGCTTCGAAGCCTGGCACCAGACGTTTGTACGAGTTGGTACCTGGGTTGGTGATCGCGTTCAGTGCTTTGGCGTGCTTGATGATACCGCCGATGTAGTACAGCGCGGTGTCCGACAGACCGGCATAGCCGTCGCCAGCGAACAGGTTGACGCCGTCTTTCCAGATCGACTGGTGCACGTGCATGCCCGAACCGTTGTCGCCAACGATAGGTTTCGGCATGAAGGTCGCGGTTTTGCCGTAGCTGTGGGCCACGTTCCAGACCACGTATTTCAGGTTCTGGGTCCAGTCAGCACGCTCGACCAGGGTCGAGAACTTGGTGCCGATTTCGTTCTGGCCAGCGCCAGCCACTTCGTGGTGGTGTACTTCGACCGGGATGCCCAGCGATTCGAGGATCAGGCACATTTCCGAACGCATGTCCTGGAAGCTGTCGACTGGTGGCACTGGGAAGTAGCCGCCTTTGACTGCTGGACGGTGGCCGCTGTTGCCGCCTTCGATTTCCTTGTCGGTGCTCCACGATGCTTCGTCCGATTCCACTTTGACGAAGCAGCCGGACATGTCGATCTTCCAGCGTACGCTGTCGAAGATGAAGAATTCTGGCTCTGGGCCGAAGTAGGCGGTGTCGCCCATGCCCGACGATTTCAGATAGGCTTCAGCGCGTTTGGCGATGGAGCGTGGGTCACGGTCATAGCCCTTGCCGTCAGCAGGTTCGATCACATCGCACTGCATGAACAGGGTGGTTTCTTCCATGAACGGGTCGATGCGTGCGGTCGCTGGGTCTGGCATCAAAATCATGTCCGATGCTTCAATACCTTTCCAGCCGGCGATCGAGGAGCCGTCAAAAGCGTGGCCCGATTCAAATTTGTCGATGTCGAAAGCCGACACTGGCACGGTCACGTGCTGTTCTTTACCACGGGTATCAGCGAAACGGAAATCAACGAATTTGACTTCGTTTTCCTGGACCATTTTCAGTACTTCTGCGGCTGTCATTGCCATGCGTATCTCCTAAAGGAATGTGGGGCTCGTGCGTCATTGGTAAGCAGTATTCGTGCCAGCCATAAGCAAGTTTGCTCATGTCATAAGTCGCAGTGATCGTGCAGGTAAATTCTCTTAAAACTCACCAGTACGGAACTACGCCCTAATTTGTGGCAAATCAATACCGCACCAAATAAGTGCAAATTCGATTTTACGCACTCATTCTGTGCATTTTCCGAAAAACCACCGAAAATGCACAGTCTTGGTGCAGCCTTGCGTGCAGCGGGTGCAGGCAGCCTATAATAAACGCAAACCCACTACTGGAACACGTCATGAGCAAAATTGAAGAGATCCTCGCCCTGGCCCGTAGCCGTAGCAAGGACTGGCCGTATGCGGGCGCCGTCACGCCGCAGGAAGCATTTGATCTAGTCAGTGCCGAGCCGGCAGTCAAGCTGGTCGATGTGCGCACGCATGCCGAGCGCGACTGGGTGGGCAAGGTCGCCATTCCCGACGCGCAGTACAGCAATGTGCAGTGGATGCTGTATCCGGGCGGACTGGCCAATCCCGATTTCATCGAGCAGCTCAACACGGTGGCGCGCAAGGATCAGGTGCTGCTGTTCCTGTGCCGTTCCGGCGTGCGCTCGCGCGCAGCCGCCAAATCGGCCACCGAGCATGGCTACCAGCACTGCTACGATATTCTGGAAGGCTTCGAAGGCGACAAGGATGAAGTAGGCCACCGCCGCAACATCAACGGCTGGTGCAAGGATGGCCTGCCGTGGATAGGCGCTTAAGCCGCGGCAGTTAAGCCGTCGCAGTAGTTAAGCCGCCCGCTGCTGCGCCGTCTGCGACGACAGCCGGCGTGCTATCGATGCAGGCTTCATCCTGCAGAAACTCGATACGCTTGCGCACGAACTGTATATGGCTGCGCAAGCCGTACAAGCCATCGGCAAACGACAGCGGGATCGATACCTGATTGACCAGCTCTTCGATCTCGTTCAGGCGCAGCAGCTGCGCCGCATACACCTGCTGCCGGTCTTCCGGCGTGGCCGCTTCCACCGCCTGCTCCACTGCCCGCAGCTGACCGTACCAGCGGTACACGCGCGAACGGATGCGCCACACATACAGCGGCGGCACCACTTTCGACAGCGGCAGCAGCAAGGCGCCCAGCGCCACCACCACCACCCACATGCGGTCGAGGAAATTGGCCAGCCAGAAGGTCATATAGCGTTGCAGCAGCGGCGGACCGCTCTTGTAGAACTTGGCCGCTTCCGGATGCACGGGAATTTCCGAATACTTGGCCGACGGGAACTGGCCCTGCTGGGCAAACCAGCCCGAGCCGCCATGGATGTTGGCAGCCGCCTGCACGAACAGATCGACCAGCGCCGGATGCAGATTCTCGCGCGCCACCAGCGTCGCCGTCGGAGCAATCAGGTCGAAATTACTGGCGGGCAGATCGCGCCCCAGATCGACGATCCCGCGCGGCAGCATCACATGGGTCAGGAAGGGCAGCTTGCGGCCATAAGCTTCGGCCTGATGGAAATTGAACAGCCGGATGCCGGGCGTCTGCAGCAGCATCTGGATCAGCGGCGCTTCCGGCGCCGAAGTAAACACCAGCCCGTCGATGCGGCCAGCCAGCAGTTCCACCGTGGCCGGGGTATTCGCCAGCGAATAGCTGCGCACCTGATGCTTCTCGATGCCGTTCAGTTCCAGCACCTGACGCAACAGCCGCGGCGCACCGGCGCCTTCCGGCCCGAAGTTAATCCGCATGCCTTTCAGCTGGCTCAAGCGGGTCACCGGCGGGTGATCCTTGCGCTCGCGCAGGAACAGCCACAGCGGCTCGACAAACAGACTGCCCAGCGAACTCAAGCCCTCCTGCTCGGCCACTTCCTCATTGGTGGTGCCGCTCTGCATGAAGGCGATATCGGCCTTGCCTTCTTTCAGCAAGCGCAGGTTTTCGCCGGAACCGGCCGAAGGCACCAGCGTCACTTTCACCCCATGCGCCGCCAGTGCCGTTGCGTACTTCTTGCCGAACTCGGAATAAGCGCTATTGTCCTGGCCCGTCGCCAGCCGCACCGTGCGCGGCGGCGCCGGATCCACCAGCCAGTAGGCCAGCAGACACACGCCGGCGATCAGGAAAATAGTTGGTGCCGCTGCTACCAGCAGGTCACGCAGCGAGAAACGGGAAAAGCGCAGGATTTTTTTCATCAGTGATCATACAGTTAAACGCAACAGCTAACCGCCACAGGCGCGCAGCGCCGCCTTCTGGCCCGCGACCGGCTGCTGCAGCTGCTGCTGTTGCTGCTGCGCTGCCGGATCGATCAGCGGCATCAGCGTCGGCGCCAGCACCACCAGCAGCTGCACCGGCAGCGCACTGGTGAAATCGTAATTCTTCGATTCAGGCCCATGGACGTAGGCCGTCATACTACCGAAGAAACGCTCGCCGATGTTGAACACGAAAGTCGCCGAGCGGTTGACATAGCGCGATTCGATCAGGCGGCCACCGGCGCCATACACATCGAAGCGCTGGTCGCCCGTGCCTGTCTTGCCGCCTACCGGCAGATTGGTGCCATCGGCCAGCACAAAGGCTTTGCGCGCGCGCTTGGCCGTACCGTCCGACACCACGCCGCGTATGGCCTCTGCCACCACTGCCGCCACTTCCGGCGACAGCACCCGTTCGTCCTCGGTAGGCTTGCCTTTGGTGACCACGGTTTCGTAAGGCGTGCCTTTGGCGAAGTGCAGCGAACGGATACGCTGGGTCGCCTTGCGCACGCCGCCGTTGACGATAATCCCCATCATCTCGGCCAGTGCGGCGGGACGGTCGGCGGAAGCGCCCAGCGTGGTAGCGTAGGACGGCACCAGCGATTCGAACGGGTAGCCCATTTTCTTCCACTGCTTGTGGATTTCCATAAAGCCTTCCATCTCGATCAGACCGGCGATACGCTTGTCCTGCGCATGCTTGTGATGGGTCTTGAACAGCCACTGGTAGACTTCCTGCCGCTGCTGTTCGCTGGCCGCTGTCATCTGCGCCAGCGTAGCGCCCGAATGCTCGTGCATATACGCAGCCATCCACAGTTCCAGCGGATGCACGCTGGCCAGATAGCCGCGGTCCGCCAGCGACCACTTATCGATAGAGTACTGATCGTACAGCTTTTCCACGCGGTCATCCGGCACCTCGTTCTGCGAAGGCAGGTTGGCACGCAGGAAGGCGGCAAACTGCTCCAGCGTCGCCTGCGGATACACGGTGCGGAATATCACCGCCAGCCGTACCGGCGTGCTGCGGATATTCGCCAGCAGGATCTTGTCCAGTTCTTCGGCCGGCTTGCCCTTGTACTTCATGTAGAAGCGGCCAAGGAATTCCTTGCCTTCCTTGTCGGCGAAGCGGGCCAGATAGCCGGCGCGGCGCGGGTCATCCGCGTTGGCCAGCAGCGAGGCCGAGGAGCCCGGCGTCTGGAACATATAGTACTTGGCCACGTCGCGCATCAGCCGCACAAACACCAGATTGGTGGAATGGCGCAGCGCTTCCGTCACCGTCATGATCTTGTTGTTGTCTTCCTTGGAGAAGTTGCCGAAGTGATGCATGCCGCCGCCGGTAAAGAAGCCTTCGCCCGGATTGCCCGAATACTGGCGCTCCATGGCCGCGTTCAGCATAGGCGTCAGCGCTCTTGCTGCAGGGTCCTGCGGCAGCGCCTTGAAGTAGTCGAGCGCCCACAGCGATAGCCGGTCCTGCGGATCGATTTCCACCTTGGCCAGTGCAGCGCTATCCATGCCGGCATATTTGCGGTGCATCTGGTCGACGATGTCCAGATAAGTCACCAGCGTGCGCAGTTTGGCCGTCGAACCCAGATCGAGCTTGGCGCCTTCATTGATATCGAGCGGCTGGTCGAAGTTATCGGTCTGCAGCCGCAGCAGATTGTATTGCGGTCCTTTCTCCAGCAGGGTAAAGCTGTACACCACGCTGGCCGGATCGCCGTTGCCCAGCATGCCTTTGCCGGTCAGCCCTGCAGCCTTGGCCTTCTCCGGATCGCGCAGATCGCGCAGCACCTGCGTCACGGCCGTCTGGGCCTGCGCATCGAGGGTGCTGACCACGCTCAGGTCGAGCCGGTCGAGGTTGTACATGCGGTTGTCGCCGAGCAGATTGGCCAGATGGTTGCGGATCGCGTTGGAGGCCTTGCGCGATACAAACGTCATCGCCGGCGCCGACTGCAGGCCATTGCCGGTCGCCGGATGCAGACGCTGGGCCAGCGCACGGTCGCGCAGCGCAGGCGTAATCGCGCCTTCCTGCACCAGCAGGCGCAAGTGGGCATTGGTCAGGGTTTCCAGATCGCTGGCGCCATCGACCAGATAGTAGCTGGGGCGGCGCTGCGCAATCATCAGGCTCAGTGCCTCCTTGTAGATCAGCGCCGTGACATCATCGGGCTGGGACAGGTTGCCGCTCAGACGGCGGTTCAGCTCCGCAAAGTCGCGCCCGTACCAGACCCACATGCCGTCACCGATGCCGTTCACTTCGCCATAACCGGGCTTGGCCGACAGCGGCACCGTGTTCAGATATTCGGTCACGATGCTGCGCCGTGCCTGGGTGGTGTCGGGCCCGTCCTGATAGGCGCGCAGACTGGCCGACACCATCTGCTGCAGCTTGTCCTTCATCGAACTGGTACGCCCTTCCGGCGAATGGCGGTATTTTTCGATCTGGGTGGCCAGCGTACTGCCGCCCGCCGCGCGGTGGCCACCGGCTACCGTGCTCACGCCTTTTTCGATTACGGCCTTGCCCAGCCGGTCCCACTCCACGGCCGGATTGCGGTTCGGGTAATGGTTGTCCAGCAGTTCGCGGTTTTCGATATACAGCAGGCTGCTCACCAGCGCTGCCGGTGCCTGCTCGAACTTGTTGTAGATGCGTTCCGGATAGCTGGCCGAAAACAGGTTCTGCTCGCGGCAGTCGGCAATGGTCAGGCCGGTGCGGGTCTTTTCCTTATAGGTCGCGAACACGCCCAGGTCGGCCAGACGCGCCATCTCGGGCGAGATGCGGGCCTGCGCGCTGACGTGATAGTCGCGCGTGCCGAGCTTGCCCAGATAGTCGGGCAGGCCGGCATAGCCGAGCCGTTCATCGTAAGGGCTATCGTGCGGGAAGCGGATAGACTGGCTGGGGCCAGCTTCGACCTTGTACTGCAGCTTGCCCGCCACATCGCTGAACACCCGCGACTGTAACGCCGAACTGCGGGTTTCATAAGCGCCCAGCGCGCACACGGCAGCGACGGCGGCGCCCAGCGCCAGCAGCCATTTGCCGCGCGCGCTGCACCGTACGGGCGGCGCTTCTGGCTCTTCCTGTGCTGGCTGCATAGACTCCACCGCGCCAGCGGGCTCCTCGTCATACTGCGCTTCGGCAAGCGACTCTTCATCCGCGCCATACCGCACGCTATCGGGCGCCGAGGCAACCAGTGAAACGGGGGATGCGTGTGCCGTGACGCCAGCTGCAGGGGCAGCGGCAGCTGCTGGCGCTGCCGCATTGGCATCGGCTGCACTGGCGCTGCCCGTTGCGGCAGCGACTACAGGCAGCGCAGGCACCACCTGCAGATAGCGCGCACGCCGTTTGGCGATAACAGCAGCGCTGGCGCGAGTCTTGCGCGCTGCCCGGACAACTAAACGAGGCCGGCGGATACGACGATTGCTTAACATATGATTCAGACCGGTCAGCTAACACAGTAAAACACACAGAATTGCGCAGCGGCGAAGCACTATGGCGCACTTCCATTGCACCACATCAGGGCGACGCACACCGGCGCTACTTTGCAATATTTTGATATAAGCACGAGATTTTCGCAAAAAAACAACGGCGCTCTTTCTGCCGAAAGAACGCCGTCGAGAGCGACTTCTTATCTCTGCAACACTAGATGTTGCTGAACTCTACATGGAGTTTCCCCAGTTCCGCGCACAGTTGACGGAACGCGGCTGCAGTCTGCACCGGTTCGCCTTTCACGCCCAGCTCGATATGGCGCCGTGTATTGGCGTCACCCACGCTGGGCAGACTGAAAATCTTCACACCGGGATAATCCGCTTCCAGCATCTGCATCAACGGCGTCAGCGCCGACTCGGCCGCCTCGTACACCAGCACCGACTGCTCGATGCGCGGCGCGCGGTTGTACAGGTGCGAATAGTGCTGGTCCAGCACCCATTCGATCATGGGCCATGCCATCACGGGAAAGCCCGGCACGAAATAGTGCTGGCGCAGCGAGAATCCGGCAATATTGTTGTACGGGTTGGGAATCAGTTCGGCCCCTGCGGCAAATTCCGCCATCTTCAGGCGATGCAGGTTTTCCGCCGACTCCAGATCGGCCGCCTGCCCTGCCTCGTAACCCATCTGCAGTATGCGCTGCTGGATCAGACGCTTGCCGTCTTCATGCAGCACCAGCGGCAGGCCCAGCGCATCGGCGGCGGCCTGGCGCGTATGGTCGTCCGGCGTGGCGCCTATGCCGCCGCAGCAGAACACGATATCGCTGCTGGCGAAAGTACGCTTGAGCGTGGCCGTGATGCGGGCCGGATCATCAAGCAGTATCTCGGCCCAGCCAAGTTGCAGTCCGCGTGCCGCCAGTATCTGCAGCACCTTGGGGAAATGCTGGTCGTGCCGGCGGCCCGACAGAATTTCATCGCCGATGATGATAAGACCGATCGCCATAACACCCTACTCCTTAAAGCTGTTCTTCATTCTGCCAAAGCGGCAGGTGCGGCGGCACGCAATTGCGCCAGCGCTGCCAGACAATAATACGCAAACCACAGGCCGGTGAAGATAAAAATCAGCACATACAGCCAGATCGAGGCGGCAGCCAGAAACGGGAACAGCACCACCGCCGTCACACCGCCCAGCCACAGCGCTCCGGGCAAGGCGCCAGCTGCGCCGGAAATCACGCCGATCAGCAGCAGGCGGCCACGGTGCTGCTGCAATATCTCGCGCCGTTCGTCCGCCGTGGCGTAATCGGCCAGCGCGTCGTACACCATCACGCGCATGGTCAGCCAGCCCCACAACAGCGCCTGCGTGGCCACCGCCAGCGGCGGGAAAGCATACAGCGGCAGCGTCACCAGCCACAGGCCGATAAAAATCAGCATGCCGCCCAGCGCCGTGCCCACGCTGCCCAGCAGCGAGCCGCCCTTGCGCTGTTCCAGCTGCGGAAAACTGCGCCGCCCCACATGGCGGCCTATCAGCGGCATGGCTACCACGCCGATGAACACCAGCGCCGTCAGTATCATCAGCGGCAGCAGGGCCAGCATGGCGATCAGCGGCACCACCACGGTCTTCAGGGTGGCCAGTCCCAGCGCCGTCAGCAGGCTGCTGCTGCGGGAAAAGCCGTCATACTCGGTGAACAGCGCATGCAGATAATCGATCAGCGGCTGCAGACCCAGATACAGCAGCACCGCCCATACCGCCAGCGCCAGCAGAAACGGCAGCACGCTCATGGCCAGCAGGCGCGGATGCCACTGCGAGCCAAAGGCCTGCCCCCAGCTACGCAGCACGGCGCCCATCAGACCACATCCTTGCCGGCGTATTCCACCATGCGCTTCAGGCCCAGCCACTGCTGCGCCCAGAAACTGCTGCCATAGTCGCGGCCCGGCTGCTGTACTCCCTGCGCATCGGTGTGCGGCAGCTGGTCGCGGATGCCGGTGGCGGCAAACTCGCCGGTGAACCGGGCGGTGCCGAACAGGATGTCCCACAGCGGCAGCAGCACGGCAAAGTTGCAGCCGCCCAGCGTGCCTGCACCATCGCTCTCGTGGCCATGGCCGATGGCGTGGTGGTGGCGGTGATAGCGCGGCGACACCAGCAGGCGTTCGCCCAGCCAGCCGAAATGGATGCGCACATTGGCATGCTGCAGGCTTTGCAAAATCCGCGAAACTGATACCAGCACCACGTACTGGGCCGGCTCCACGCCGATAAACAGGGCGATCAGCGCCATATAGATATCGCGTAGCAGATCGTCCAGCAGGTGATTGCGGTTATCGCTCCACAGGTTCATGTTCTGCTGGCTATGGTGCAGGCCGTGCAAACCCCACCACCAGTTGAAGTGGTGCGAGGCGCGGTGGTACCAGTAATCGAAGAAGTCCAGCACCACCAGATACACGAGGAAGCTGGCCAGCGGGCTAATACCGGGCAACAGGTTCTCCAGATTCAGCGGACGGAAGCTTTCGAAACGCAGCTGTGCCGCCAGCGCATCCATCAGCGGATCAAGGGTAAAGAAAATCAGCAGGGAAAACAGGCCGATACGGTGCAGCACCGTGTAGAGAAAATCGTTCCAGCGCGCGCGCGGGTCGCTGATCCGGTGCACCGGCAGCAGCGCTTCGAGCGGACGCAGCACAAGAAACAGCAGCAGCAATTCCAGCGCGCCTATCAGCAGCCACTCGGTGCCTTCGAACGATTCTTCGACAAATTCGCCAAAACCCAGCTGGAACACCAGCGGTTGTACGACGGTTTCAAACAACCAGCCCTGGGCCAGGCCCAGCCAGTCGGAAAATAACTGCATCATGGATGTTTAAACGATGAGGAATAGTCAGGATGGTCGCGCAGCGTGGCAAAGCAATAGCCCTTTTGCGACAGTCCCTTGATCAGCGGTTCGAGATTGGCCGGCGCCCACGCATCCTTGCGCGACCAGATGCCCATGTGGATCAGCACCACGTCACCGGCACGCAGCTCGCGCAGCGACTTGGCCAGCAGGCTGGCGTTGGAGGCCTTCTCGCTGGGCAGCTCGTCGCCGCTGAAACCGGCCGGCGACCAGCCCACATGGGTGTAGCCGCAGCTGCGTGCTGCCGCCAGCGCACGGGGCGAAGTGCGGCCAGCCGGTGCGCGCCAGACGGGATCCAGATGGCTGCCCGTCAGCTCGGTAAAGCGCTGGTCCACCCGGCGTATCTGTTCGCAGTACTGCTCGGGAGTCAGGGAACGCACCTTGCCCGCACTGGCGCCAAAGCCGGGTTTGGTATCGAGCTTGCCGTCCGCACCGTCGCGCACCAGCACATCGTGGTCGAAAGTATGCGAGCCGATCACGTGGCCTTCCGCCAGCCGCGCCTTCCAGTACGGCGCCCACGCCGGATCGAGCGAGTAGTCGCCATTGACGGTTTTTTCGTTGGCGAGGAAGAAGCTGGCCTTGATATGGTACTTCTGCAGCGTCTCTGCAATCAGCGCGGCCTGCGCCTGACTGCCCGTATCGAAGGTCAGATAGATATTGCCCTTGCACTGGGGCGCCGGCGGGACGGCCTTGCCGGCAGCACTGGCGGCCGGCATGGACGCCGCGGCCGCCGCTGGCACCACGGCCAGCATGGCGTTGGCGGCGCCCGGTGCTGTACCCGCTGGCGCTGCAGCTGGCCCATTAGGGGCTGGTGATTGAGCGGCAGCGACAGGGGCAGCATGGGCTGCCGGAGTCATCGATGTTGCGGCTGGCCGGTAGCCGTAAGCGGCTGCGATACCGGCCGCGCGGGCTTCGGCAGCGCGTCTGGCCACGCCCGATTCAGCCTGTGACAGTGCCGGCGCCAGCGCCAGCATGCACAGTGTCAGGGTGGCGGCGCGCGGCATCAGATGCGGGGAGCGGAGTTAAAGAAGAACACCCCGTGCGGCGAGCGTCCCACGGGGATCAGTTTGATGACTTTACGGCTGGGGATATCGATTACGGCCACTTTTTTAATCCAGCGCAGCGTTGCCCACATGGTTTTACCATCTGACGTCACCTCCATACAGTCCGGACCACCGGGCACATTAATCTGGCCCACATTTTCCAGCGTCTTCTGGTCAATGATATTAATCGAATTCGACACGCGATTGGAAACGAAAATGTGACGGCCATCGCCGGCAGCGCGGAAATTGTGGGTACCCTGCCCCGTTTTGATGCGTTTCACCACTTTCTGGGCGCGCCAGTCGATCACTTCCACATAATCGCTGCTCATGATGCCGACCAGCAGATACTTATCGTCCGGCGTCATGGATATGCCTGCCGGCAGTTTACCTACCGGCATAGTCCACTTGATGCTCTGGGTTTTCAGATCGATGGCGCTGATCTCGTCGCTGCCCTGCTGGGTAATGAACACCATGTCGCTGGCCGCATTAAAAGCCATGTGGCTAGGCAGCTTGGGCAGGGGCAGGCGCTTGCTCAGCGTCAGGCTGGTGCCGTCATAGCGGTACAGGTCGACGCGGTCCAGCCGCAGCGAGTTCGATACCAGCCATTTCTGGTCCGGCGAAAAACCGATCTGGTAGGGATCGAGGATGTCCTTGATGGTGCGCTGGATGTGGCCGCTTTTAGGATCGAGGAAAATCAGTTCGTTCCCCACCGAGCTGGCCACGATCAGCGATTTATTGTCGGGCGTGGACATCAGGTGGTGCGGCTCCTTGCCCACAGGGAAAGTGGCCAGGTCTTTATAGCTGTCCTGATCGAGCAGCTGCACGGTAGCGTCGCGCGAATTGAGTACGACAACGACATTGGCCTGCACGCTGCTCACGGCAGTCAGGGCGCAGACACAGGAAAGGGCGATACGGCGGAAACTGCGGAACATGGAGGAATCGCGTGTAGTAGCAAAACACCTATTTTACGTGCAAACGGGAAAGCGGCAAGGAAGTAGCCGCAATTAATCGCGCGCGCGGACGCCCTGCTACAATGCGGGCCTGTCTTTAACCGTACACCTGAAGGAATAACATGAGCACCATTACTACCGGCTCCGGCCTGCAATACATCGAACTGACTGTGGGCGAAGGCGCCGAAGCCAAGGCCGGCCAGAACGTCACCGTGCACTACACCGGCTGGCTGCAGAACGACGACGGCAGCAAAGGCCCGAAATTCGATTCCAGCAAAGACCGTAACGACCCGTTCGAATTCGCGCTGGGCGCCGGCATGGTCATCCGCGGCTGGGATGAAGGCGTGCAGGGTATGAAAGTGGGCGGCAGCCGCCAGCTGATCATCCCTTCCGATCTGGGCTACGGCTCGCGCGGCGCCGGCGGCGTGATTCCGCCTAACGCCACCCTGATCTTCGACGTCGAACTGCTGGCCGTTTAATGCTCCGGCGGGGGCAGGTCGGGCATCGTTGCATAGCCGGCCTGCCCCCACCTGTTGCCCCGTTGCTAGTGCTGCCAGCGCCGCTGCAGCGCCAGCTCCTCGGCCTGCGCATCGAGCGCCGCGCCAGCCTTGCGCTGGCGTATGGCTTCCTGTAGCAGCGCTGGCATATCGCCCGCCGCATTGCGATGGCTGCCCAGCGCCGGCATATTCCTGCGGTTCTGCACCAGCAGCGGTATCTGCCACACACCTTCCTCGCGACACGCCAGCCCCGTCAGATCCTGCTGCATACCGAGCAGACTGAAGCTGCGGCAGTAATTGCCATCCCCTGTCATAAAACTCTGCCCCATACGGATTTCGCCATCGGGCGTGGTGCGCCCGCCCGGCTGCTGGTTCAGCGCCAGCAGCAGGCTGCCTTGCGCCAGCAGGCTGCCGTCGTGGGTGGCCATGGCGGGAATGCCGGAAGGACTGAGGGCTTGCGGCGCCGGACTGCCTGCCACGGGGCTGCCTGCCAGCGGCCACCAGTGCGACCAGCCGGCACGGCTGCCGAACAAACCCAGCAGGATCAAACCCAGCACCAGGGCGCTGCCTAGCGCCAGCGCGCTCCACTCCAGCCAGCCCCAGCGACGCTGGCCAGCCTTGCGCGCTGCCGCCGCACGTTCTGCCCGCACGCCGGCCAGTTGCACCACTTTGGCGCCCGCCTTGGCGCTTGCTGCGCCTATGGCCTTGCGGCGCAGCTGTGCCACCCGTAGCGCCAGCGCGCTGTCGTGCTGCATGGCGATTTCCAGCGCACGCACGGTGGCTGCATCAAGTACGCCATCGGCATACGCTTGCAGAATCTGATCAGAAAAACGCGTCGTTCTATCCATGGTGCAGCCATCATAAACCTTTTTCGGCACGCGCTGCGGCCTGTAACGGCGGGTGTTTTTTTGCGTCGCAGCGTGGCGCGGCAACTACTGTAAGGCTTACTTCGAAGAGAAACCATTACATTTGACAATATTTATGCTAATCTGCGCGCTCCAATAACCAAGGAGGTAGTAATGAAAAAAGGCGAATTGATTGCAGAATTTGCGAAACGCACTGACGTGTCCGCTGCTGCCGCCAACAACGCGGTCAACACCCTGATCGCGATCATCACCGAGCGTCTGAAAAAAGGCGACACGGTAGGCATCACCGGCTTCGGCACCTTCTCCGTCGCAAAACGCGCTGCCCGCAAAGGCCGCAACCCAGCCACCGGCGAAGCGATCAAGATCGCCGCGTCGAAAACGCCTAAGTTCTCGGCTGGCGCGACTCTGAAGTCGGCGGTTAATCCGACCAAGAAAAAATAAGTCATCCGTAACATAGTGCCCGCAAGGGCACCGGCAGCGGCGGCCCCTGTGCATGACAGCGGCCGCCGCTCTGTTTTTGAGGAGTCCCTCTAGCGGAAATCAAGGCAGCTGAGGTTATGATGGCGACATCAACCAGCCCCGCGAGGAGACACCATGAGTTTAGATGCACAATTTGCCCAGGCCCAGCTCGATTCCAAGAACCTGCCTGAACGTCCGGACAATATGACCCTGCTGAAAATCTACGCCCTGTTCAAGCAGGCGGCTAGCGGCGATGCGACGGGCGAGCGTCCCGGCTTTACCGACATGGTAGGCCGCGCCAAGTACGATGCCTGGGCTGCTCTGAGCGGCACTTCGTCGGACGAGGCCAAGCAGCAATACATCGATCTGATCGAAGATCTGAAGTAAATCAAGTCCGAAATCCGGCAGATCACGGCGCCAGCGCTGGCCGGCTGGCCAAGCTGCGCCGTATCCACATGCCTTGCCTAGCCGGCAAAAACGCGCGCCATCTTGTCTTTCAGTTTGCTCTCCACCACACCGGCAAACGCACCATAGAACAATCCCAGCGTTACCTGCACCTGCGCCTGATCCGGCGCCAGCGTCAGCTTGCCGTTCACCCCCGTGCGGTCGAAATGCAGCACATCGCCGTCCCAGCGGCAGCTCAGTTCGAACTGTTCGGCCAGTTTATCGACCACTTGCTGTGCCGCTGCACGGGCCTGCTCTGGCGCGAGCTGGTGCTTCTGTACGATGTTAATGTCGGCCATGGCCTACTCCTCATGCTGGAAAAAGCTGCCATCATGCCAGTTGCGCCGCCCCGCCACCAGTGCCTGCCGGCAGTCTGAAATGCCGCTGCAAGGGCTGCTGTAGCGCCCCCGAAACGAATTTGCTTATTTGTATTGTATATAAGCGCAATTTGTGAGAAATAGCGAATTACCTTAAAATACAGTGCTTTGCCGAGGTTGGCCGGGCGATGCCACGCCGCCGACGCCGCTGCACCACTACATTGATAGGACTGTTATGACTCACGTTGTTACCGAATCTTGCATCGCTTGCCGCTACACTGATTGCGTCGATGTTTGCCCGGTAGATTGCTTCCGCCAGGGCCCGAATTTCCTCGCCATCGATCCGGACGAGTGCATCGATTGCGCCGTCTGCGTAGCCGAATGCCCAGTCAATGCAATCTATGCAGAAGAAGATGTGCCGGCCGACCAGCAGAAATTCATCAAGCTGAACGTCGAACTGGCACGCGGCTGGCCGTCGATCACCAAGACCATCCCGGCACTGGACGACGCAGAACAGTTCAAAGACGTTAAAGAAAAACTGCCTCTGCTGGTCCGCTAAGACTTTCGTCTGGCTAGGCCACACCAGGCAGCGCCTCACGCGACAGCTGAATCCGGCGGCCGCGCAGCTCGGTGTTGCCCAACCATTATTGAAATAACAGGAAACCACGTATGAATAGCACTGTCACTACCCCTGACGTCATCGAAGCCGATGCCGTCATCATCGGCGCCGGCCCCGTCGGCCTGTTCCAGGTCTTCGAACTGGGCCTGCTGGAAATCAAAGCCCACGTGATCGATTCGCTGGGCGCAGTGGGTGGTCAGTGCGTGGAACTGTATCCGGACAAACCGATTTACGACATTCCCGCCGTGCCATCGTGCACCGGCCAGGAACTGACCGACAACCTGCTGAAACAGATCGAACCGTTCGATCCTACCTTCCACCTCGGCCAGGAAGTGACCAAGGTCGAACGCCGTGCCGATGGCCGCTTCGACGTGGAAACCAGCATCGGTACCCGCTTCATCACCAAAACCATCTTCATCGCAGCCGGCGTGGGCTCGTTCCAGGCCCGTACCATCAAGGTGGACGGCATCGAAGCCTTCGAAGGCACCCAGCTGCACTACAAGGTCAAAGATCCTGCCATCTTCGAAGGCAAGAATCTGGTGATCTGCGGCGGTGGCGACTCGGCACTGGACTGGGCCCTGAACTTCGTCGGCAAAGCCGAATCCGTGGTACTGCTGCACCGTCGCGAAGAATTCCGCGCTGCGCCAGCTTCCGTGGCCAAGATGAAAGCCCTGTGCGACGAATACGAAATGCAGCTGATCATCGGCCAGGCAACCGGCTTCGAATCCAAAGACGGCCAGCTGAGCGAGCTGAAAGTGACAGGCGCAGACGGCGTAACCCGCCGCGTACCGCTGGATATGCTGCTGGTGTTCTTCGGCCTGTCGCCGAAACTGGGCCCGATCGCCGAATGGGGTCTGGACATCGAGCGCCGCCAGCTGAAAGTGATGAACACCGAGAAGTTCGAAACCAACGTACCGGGCATCTTCGCTGTGGGCGACATCAACACCTATCCGGGCAAGAAGAAGCTGATTCTGTCGGGCTTCCACGAAGCGGCGCTGGCTGCCTTCGGCGCTGCACCATACATCTTCCCGGACAAGAAGATCCACATGCAATACACCACCACCTCGCCGAAACTGCACAAAGTGCTGGGCGTGGAAACGCCGGTATTCGACTAAGCCTAGCGCCAGTCCTACAGAAAAGCAGCGGCAACGCTGCTTTTTTTTCACCCTTATCAGTCTCATACTGCAGCCACAAAACCATTGTGGATAATACGTAGCCTTGCTCAGCAGCATCTTGGAATGCAATCGATTACGGCAAACTGTCCTATAATTGGTTTATGATGTACGGAATTGGTGCACCGCACCAAACGCTAGCCCCAGGGATACCCTATGCTCTACCATCTTCACGAAATGCAACGCTCGTTCCTGACGCCTCTGATGCAGTGGGCCGACGCGTCGTCCAAAATGTTCACCAATCCCGTGTCGCCACTGGCGCACACGCCGTTCTCGCAGCGCATTGCTGCCGGCTACGAACTGATGTACCGGCTCGGCAAGGACTACGAAAAGCCGGCTTTTGACATTAACTACGTTGATCTGCAAGATGGCACGGTAGGCATCGTCGAAGAAGTTACCGTTAACAAGCCGTTCTGCCGCCTGCTGCACTTCAAGAAAGCACTGAGCGACAAGCAGATCAAGGCGCTCAAGCAGCCCACCGTGCTGCTGGTGGCACCGTTGTCGGGACACCACTCCACGCTGCTGCGCGATACCGTGCGCGGCCTGCTGGTCGACCACGACGTCTACATCACCGACTGGACCGATGCGCGCATGGTGCCGATGTCGGCCGGCGCCTTCCATCTGGACGACTACATCTACTATGTGCAGGAATTCATCCGCCTGCTGGGCCCTGATCTGCACGTGATTTCCGTCTGCCAGCCTACCGTGCCGGTGCTGGCTGCGATCTCGCTGATGGCCACCGAGCAGGATCCGAAACTGCCAAAAACCATGACCATGATGGGCGGCCCTATCGATCCGCGCCGTTCGCCGACGGCAGTCAACAATCTGGCCGTCGAGAAGAAATTCTCCTGGTTCGAAAACACCGTGATCTACTCGGTGCCGCCCAACTATCCGGGCTTCGGCCGCAAGGTCTATCCGGGCTTCCTGCAGCACGCCGGCTTCATTGCCATGAATCCGGGCCGCCACGCCCAGAGCCACCGCGAGTTCTACATGCATCTGATAGAAGGCGATCAGGAGACGGCAGAAGGCCACCGCAAGTTCTATGACGAATACAACGCCGTGCTGGACATGCCGGCCGAATACTACCTTGACACCATCAAGACGGTGTTCCAGGACCACGCCCTGCCTAAAGGTACGTGGAAAGTCGGCGGTAAGCCGGTGCGTCCGCAGGACATCACCACCGTTGCCCTGTTCACGGTAGAGGGCGAGCTTGATGATATTTCCGGTGCCGGCCAGACTCAGGCCGCACACGACCTGTGCTGCAATATTCCGGCCGATATGCAGCAGGACTTCGTGGCACCGCAGGCGGGCCACTACGGCATCTTCTCGGGCCGCCGCTGGCGTGAGCAGGTATGCCCGAAAATCACCGAGTTCATCAAGAAACACGGCTGATCACCAGTCTGCCTGACAGGCGGCAAACGGCTTAAAGCCGCGACACGGGGCCGGATCGCGCTGCACAGGCAGCCGATCCGGCCCCGTTGCTCTATCTGCGGCCGATTTGTTGGATAATGACGTTTTTCCGATTTAAGACCTCACGCCGCTGTGTCCATCACCCCTACTCTCGCCGATCGCATCGAAGACCTGCTGCCGCAAACCCAGTGCACCAAATGCGGCTATCAGGGCTGCCGCCCGTATGCGCAAGCCATCGCCGACGGCAGCGCTGCGATCAACCAGTGTCCGCCCGGAGGCGCAGAAGGCATACAGCGGCTGTCCGCCCTGACCGGTTATCCGGTGATTCCGCTCAACCCTGTCAACGGCATGGAACGCCCGCGCGCCGTGGCCTACATCGATCCGGCCCTGTGCATAGGCTGCACGCTGTGCATACAGGCCTGCCCGGTCGATGCCATCGTCGGCGCGGCCAAACTGATGCACACCGTGGTGACTGATCTGTGCACCGGCTGCGACCTGTGCGTAAACCCCTGCCCGGTCGACTGCATCGTCATGTATCCCGTCACCGAGCAGACCGGCTGGCAGGCATGGACGCCGGAACTGGCGACTGCCGCGCGCGCGCGCCATGACTTCCGCGCCCTGCGTCTGCAGCGCGACAAGGACGAAAACGATGCCCGCCTCGCCGCCAAGGCGGTGGCCAAGATGAAGGCGGTGGAAGCGCTCGATCCGGCCACCGATGCCGACGCCGCCGAGAAGGAGCGCAAGCGCGCCATCATCGCCGCTGCCATGGAGCGCGCGCGCCTGCGCAAAGAAGCCGAAGGCAAAGCCTAGTTTAAACCAGCGCGCTTCACACCCGATCTATCCCTACCACGAGCCCGCATGAACAAGCAGACCCGCCAGACCATGTTCGAGCGCTTCCGCGCCGCCAACCCTAAACCCGTGACGGAACTCGAATACAGCACGCCGTTCGAACTGCTGATCGCCGTGCTGCTGTCGGCGCAGGCCACCGATGTGGGCGTCAACAAGGCCACGCGCAAGCTGTATCCGGTAGCGAATACGCCGGCTGCCATTCTCGCGCTGGGCGAAGAAGAACTAAAGAGCTACATCCAGACCATAGGCCTATACAAGACCAAGGCCAAAAACGTTATCGCCACCTGCCGCATGCTGCTGGAACTGCATGGCGGCGAAGTGCCGCGCGAACGCGAAGCGCTGGAAGCCCTACCCGGCGTGGGCCGCAAGACCGCCAACGTGGTGCTCAATACGGCCTTCGGCGAGCCCACCATGGCGGTCGACACCCACATCTTTCGCGTCGCCAACCGCACTGGTCTGGCGCCGGGCAAAAATGTCGACATCGTCGAACAGAAGCTGCTCAAATTCGTGCCGCGCGAGTTTCTGCTCGACGCCCACCACTGGCTGATCCTGCATGGCCGCTACACCTGCAAGGCGCGCAAGCCCGAGTGCTGGAACTGCATGCAGATCGACCTGTGCGACTACCGCAGCAAAACCCCGCCACCTGACAGCGTCTGAGCCTATTGCGTCCTTCTGCGCAATAAAATCCTGCCATATAGATCGCCAGATCAATCAGAAAAATTTTCGCTGCCTTTCCTTTTGGGATGTTATATATTCAACTTTCCGCAGTTGGCGTAGTTGAATATCTAACTCTTACTAAGGAGATGCATGATGTTGCGAACCGCCAGTTCAGTCATCCTTGCTGCTGTCTTGATAGGCCATGCCGGCATCTCTGCGGCAGAGAAAATCCACCCGCTCGGCATCGCCGTGAAGAATGAGGAAGCCAGCATTGCAGTGGACATCAACGCCCGCGGACAGGTGGCAGGCATCATCCAGAATGTCGAGCAGGGCACCCAGCGTGCCATCCTGTACGACCGTCAGCTGATCGAACTGGGTACGCTGGGCGGCGAGGAAAGCTACACCAAGGGCATCAATGCCAGCGGCACTATCGTCGGCACGGCGCAGAACCAGCGCCGCCAGTGGCGTGCCTTCATCTACAGCAAAGCAGGCGGCATGCGCGACCTCGGCACGCTGGGCGGCAACAGCAGCTACGGCGCGGCCATCAACACGGCCGGTCAGGTGGTCGGCTTTGCCGACACCAGCGACAACTACTTCCATGCCTTCGTTTCCAACGGCGAGGGAGAACTGACCGATCTCGGCACGCTGGGCGGCAACATCAGCTACGCCAGCAGTATCAATAACCACGGCGAAATCGCCGGCACGGCCGCACTCAGCGACGGCTACCGGCGCGCTTTCCTGTATCGCCCCGGCAGCGGCATGATCAATCTGGGTACCCTGCCGGGCGGGCGCGCCAGTTCGGCCAGCGCCATTAACGACGAGGGCATCGTGGTCGGCGCGGCCAGCACTGCCAGCGGGCGCTGGCACGCCTTCATGTACGACGGCACGGAGATGGTCGACCTGGGCAACATGATAGGTTACGGCGACAGTTACGCCACAGGCGTCAACGGCGCCGGCCATGTGGTCGGCACTATCCTGATCGGCGACGAGCGGCGTTCGTTTGTCTACCGCGACGGCAAAATGACAGTCCACCCGGGCGGCCATGGTCTGTATCTGGTCAACGCCATCAACAATCAGGAACTGGTGATAGGCGCCCAGTATCAGGGCCGCAAATTCGAAGCATCGACCATGCGCTCGAATGCCATCGCCACCGTGGTGCGCTCGCCGCAGGAGTTCATGACGATGATCTGCATCGTGCTGCTGGCCGCCGGCGCGGCAGTGATCTACCACCGCCGCTATCGGGGCATCCAGCTGGGCGGACGCAATATGCTGGCGCTCTGACTATGCCACAGTGACCGACTGGCGCTGCAGCGACGCTACCCGGCCGCCTTAAATCAGCACCAGATTGTCGCGGTGGATCAGTTCCTGCCCTTCGACGAAGCCCAGCAGGGCTTCGATCTCGCTGGAAGGCTTGCGCATGATGCGGCGGGTTTCCGTGCTGCTGTAGTTGGAAATGCCGCGCGCCAGTGCCTCGCCCTGCTCGCTGACGCAGGTGATCACGGCGCCGCGGCCGAATTCGCCTTTCACCTCGATCACGCCGATAGGCAGCAGCGACTTGCCTTCCTTGCTCAGCTTCTGCACGGCGCCCGCATCGAGCACCACCTGCCCTGCCGTATGCAGGTGATCGGCCATCCACTGCTTACGCGCGGTCAGGTGGCCGGTCTGGGCCACCAGCTGGGTGCCGATCACCTCACCTTGCGCCAGTCGCGCCAGCACATCGGAATCGCGGCCCCAGGCGATGATGGTATGGGCGCCGGACTTGGCAGCGCGCTTGGCCGCCAGTATCTTGGTCAGCATACCGCCCCGGCCTATGCTGGTGCCGGCACCGCCGGCCATGGCTTCCAGCGCCGGATCACCGGCACTGCCCTGCTGGATCAGTACCGCGCTCGGGTCCTTGCGCGGATCGGCGCTGTACAGGCCATGCTGGTCGGTCAGAATGATCAGCGCATCGGCTTCGATCAGGTTGGCCACCAGCGCGCCCAGCGTATCGTTATCGCCGAACTTGATCTCGTCCGTCACCACCGTGTCGTTCTCGTTGATGATGGGGACCACGCCCAGCCGCAGCAGGGTGGTCAGGGTGGAGCGGGCATTCAGATAGCGCTCGCGGTCGGCCAGATCGGCGTGGGTCAGCAGCACTTGCGCCGTGCCCAGCTGGTGGGCGCGGAAGCTGGTTTCGTATATCTGCGCAAGGCCCATCTGGCCGACAGCGGCGCAAGCCTGCAATTCATGGATATCGGTCGGTCGCTGTTCGAAGCCCAGGCGCAGCATGCCTTCCGCAATCGCGCCTGAACTCACCAGCACTACCTGCTTGCCCAGTGCGCGCAGACCGGCGATCTGGGCGGCCCAGCGGGCGATAGCGCCATGGTCGAGGCCACGGCCATCGTTGGTAACCAGCGATGAACCGACTTTGATGATAATGCGTTGGGCGTTCTGTATGACGGATTTCATGATGCGGCAACTCTCAAAACAGGCAGACTAAAAACTCCGGCGGGACCGGAACATGCAGTGCAGTGATGGTGTGGGGCGGATCGCCCGGCTTTGCCGCTAGCAGTCACCCGTGCTGCGATGGCAGCGCGGGCGCAGAGTGGAAAGGCATAATCAGCTGATAACTGATTATGCCGGTGATGCAGAGGGTACGTCGAGACTTAGTCGCTCACTTAGTCGATAATTTTGAAGCGCGGATCATCGGGATCGATCGACGAGATGCCACGCGCCTCTTCCGTCATATGCACTTCTTCGGCGCGCTGCTCGCCATGCTTCTTCTCTTCCAGATGCAGATAGATGGCGTTGACCAGCTCCTGGGTACCTTCGTGGCCCAGTGCGGAAATCTCGAACACGGGACCTTTCCAGCCGAACTTCTTGATGAAGTCCTTGACCTTCTTGGCGCGCTCTTCCTGCGGCACCATGTCCAGTTTGTTCAGTACCAGCCAGCGCGGCTTGTCCACCAGCGAGGCATCGTATTTTTTCAGTTCGTTGACCAGTGCCTTGGCTTCCTTCACCGGATCGACATTGGCTTCGAACGGTGCCAGATCGACGATGTGCAGCAGCAGGCCGGTACGCTGCAGGTGGCGCAGGAACTGGTGACCCAGACCGGCACCTTCGGCGGCGCCTTCGATCAGGCCGGGAATGTCGGCGATCACGAAGCTCTTCTCGTGCGATACACGCACCACACCGAGGTTAGGGTGCAGCGTGGTGAAGGGATAATCGGCAATCTTCGGACGGGCGTTGGACACCGCGGTGATGAAGGTCGACTTGCCGGCATTCGGCATACCGAGCAGGCCCACGTCGGCCAGTATCTTCAGTTCCAGACGCAGTTCGCGGCGTTCGCCTTCCTTGCCTTCGGTTTTCTGGCGCGGTGCGCGGTTGGTCGAGGTCTTGAAGTGGATATTGCCCCAGCCGCCCTCGCCGCCCTTGGCCAGCATTTCCTGCTGGCCGTGCGTGGTCAGGTCGGCCATGATTTCGCCGCTGGCTTCGTCAATGATCAGGGTGCCCACCGGCATGCGCAGGAACACATCGTCCGCGCCTTTGCCGTAGCAGTCGGCGCCACGGCCCGATTCGCCGTCTTTGGCGCGGTGCACTTTGGAGAAGCGGAAATCGACCAGCGTATTGATGTTACGGTCTGCCACAGCCCAGATCGAGCCGCCTTTGCCGCCGTCGCCGCCGTCAGGGCCGCCAAACGGGCGGAATTTCTCACGACAGAACGAGGCGCAACCATTGCCACCGTCACCACCGATCACTTCAATTTTTGCTTCGTCGATAAACTTCATAATGTGCCGCCATAAAACTAAAAAGGCTCCACCTTTGGCAGAGCCTTTCGATTGAAGGCTTGCGCCTTACAAATCAGCCCGCGCGCACGGCGCAGCGGGCCGGTAGCGTGATTACGCTGCTACTACGGTAACGTACTGCTTCGAGCCTACGCCCTTGGTCACGAACTTGACCTTGCCGTCCACCAGAGCGAACAGGGTGTGGTCTTTGCCGGTACCTACGCCTTCGCCAGCGCGCACTGGAGTGCCACGTTGACGAATGATGATGCCGCCGGCGTTGATCGATTGACCGCCGTACACTTTAACGCCCAGACGTTTTGATTCTGAGTCACGACCATTTCGCGTAGTGCCGCCGCCTTTTTTGTGTGCCATTTAAGACTCCTTGGATACTAATTCTCGGGCAAGCGGCGATTAGCCGTTGATCGATACGATTTGGATTTCGGTGTAATTTTGGCGATGGCCTTGATGCTTCTGGTAGTGCTTACGACGACGCATCTTGAAAATCTTCACTTTATCGTGACGACCGTGTGCCACAACAGTAACCAGTACCTTCGCACCTTCAACCAGAGGAGCACCGAACTTGATGCTCTCGCCTTCGCCAACGGCGAGGACTTGGTCGATAGTGAGTTCGGAACCAATGTCTGCAGGTATCTGTTCTACTTTGAGTTTTTCGCCAGCGACAACTTTATACTGTTTGCCACCGGTTTTTATGACCGCGTACATGATTTGAAACCTCATCAAATGTTAAGAAAATTCCGTCCGGCCTCTGCAAAAACAACAGCATAGAAACCGGGGAACCGCTGATTATACATGGGATGGGATTTCGCGTCAAAAACTATTCACAAAAGTTGCGGCGCGTGGTATGTCTGACATGCTTGTTGGCCTGAGCGGCCCGATTGCGCTGTTTTTTTGACAAACTATCCCGACTGTCATGTTGGGCTATACCCCTCTGTGCAGGGGCATGTCGTATAATCACGACCACCCATAGTCTACTGCACAGGTTCGTCTTGTCTGCCGCTACCCAAACCGCCCCACAAAATACCATCGCACTCACGATTGCAGCCGATATGGATGCCGTCAACACGGTGATCCGCCAGAAACTGCATTCCGAGGTCAGCCTCGTCAACCAGATTGCAGAATACATCATCAGCGCTGGTGGCAAGCGTATCCGTCCCGTGCTGGTGCTGCTGGTCGCCAATGCTTACGGCTACCAGGGCACGGCGCACCACGAACTGGCGGCCGTGGTCGAATTCATCCACACCGCGACCCTGCTGCATGATGACGTGGTGGACGAATCCTCGCTGCGCCGTGGCCGCGCCACGGCCAACGCTCTGTTCGGCAATGCCGCTTCCGTGCTGGTAGGCGACTTCCTGTACTCGCGTTCGTTCCAGATGATGGTCAGCCTGAACAATATGCGGGTGATGCAGATCCTGTCCGACGCCACCAACGTGATCGCCGAAGGCGAAGTGCTGCAACTGCTGAACATGCACGATCCGGACGTGAATCAGGAACGCTATCTGCAGGTGATCCGCTCGAAAACGGCCAAGCTGTTCGAAGCTGCCGCCGAGCTGGGCGCCCTGATCTCCGGCTGCAACGATGCGCAGATTGCGGCGGCAGGCGAATACGGCCGCTCGCTGGGCACTGCCTTCCAGCTGATTGACGACGTGCTCGACTACGCTGGCGACGCCAGCGAAATCGGCAAGAACGTGGGCGACGACCTGCGCGAAGGCAAACCTACCCTGCCGCTGATCTATCTGATGGAAAACGGCACGCCGGAGCAGCGCGCACTGGTACGCAGCTGCATCGAGCAAGGCGACGAGCAGCATTTCGACACCATCCTCGCCGCCATCACCAGCAGCGGCGCCCTCGATTACACCCGCCAGCAGGCCGTGGCGGCAGCCGAACGTGCTGCCGACGCCATCGCCGACCTGCCAGACAGCATCTATAAAGCATCGCTGCTGCAACTGGCGCACTTCTCGGTGCACCGCAACCACTAATCCAGCCGGGGCCAGACCGGGCAATTGCCAAGCCTGCCCCTCCGCAGCTTATTACAGAATTTCCTGCACCAGCTCGCTCGGGCGGCATAAGCGCACGCCCTTGGCACTGACCACGAACGGACGTTCGATCAGGATAGGATGGGCCATCATGGCATCCAGCAGAGCTTCATCGCTCAGGCTGGTATCGGCCAGCCCCAGCTGCTCATACAGTTCGCCCTTGTTGCGCATCGCTGCACGCACACTGATGCCGGCCTGGGCAATCATTTCCTGCAGAGCGGCACGGCTAGGCGGCTGCTTGACGTAATCAATAATTTCCGGCTCGACGCCGCTGGCGCGGATCGCTTCCAGCGTCTTGCGGGAGGTGCCGCAAGCCTGATTGTGGTAGATCGTGATATTCATGACGCTGCCTTTATGCACACGCAAAAAGGCAGCATTATCGCTTAAAACTTGGTCGCCAGACTAAAGCCTATGCTGCGTGGCGCCAGCCGGTAGCCCTGCACGATGGAAGCCACCTGCGGATGCTGGATCAGGGTATCGGTATCGAAAGCGTTCTTCACGAATACCGTGTAGGCAAAGCTGCCAACCGTCACGCCCGCACTCAGATCGGTGCTGTGATAAGCGGGGCGGCTGTAGTCGGTCTGCGAGGGATCGAGCGAACCATGGCTGGAACCCACCCACTGCATGCCGGCCATTACAAACGACGGATACTCGGCCACCGAGAAGTTATAGCTGGCCGTCAGTGCAGCGTTGTACTTCGGTACGCCCTGTATCCGCGCGCCCGTCACCGCGCCCACAACGCCATTTTCCAGTCCGCGGTTGTTGGACAGTTCGGCCTGCACATAGCCGCCCGAGGCCGACAGCGTCAGGCCACTTAGCGGCTTGGCCTTGATATCGAACTCGAAGCCCTTGGTAGTAGCATCGCCCGCATTGGCGTTATAGGTATAGGCGCAGGTTGGCAGATACACGCCCTGCTGGATATTGCTCCACTTTACGTAGAACACGTCGGCATTGACGCTGACACGGTTGCCGAAGAAGCGCGACTTGCTGCCCACTTCATAGCTCCACAGGCTGTCCGGCGCATACGAAGGCGGGCCCTTGTCGATACCGTTGGCAGCCAGATCCGGACCGCAGGTGGTAGGCGGCACATAGATATTGGCGCCGCCTAGGCGGAAGCCCTTGGCCACGCTGGTGTACACGGTATTAGTAGGGTTAATTTCCCAGGTCAGTGCATACTTGGGCGTGAAAGCGCTGGAGGAAGTATCGGCGCTGCTGTTATTGCCGGCACCGGCCAGATAATTGCCGTTGCGCTGGCTGAGCGTGGTATTGGCCTTCAGATAGCGCGCGCCCACCGTGGCATGCAGCTGCGGTGCAAAGTAGTAATTCACTTCACCGAATACGGAGGACTGCTTTTCGCGGAAATGAAAAGCGCCGGCGAACGAGTTATCGTTGGGGAACTGGCCGGCATGCGCGCCCGGCAGCAGGTCCGGATCGGCAATATCAAAACCGAAGGACTTGAAGGTATCCGTCACACCGAAGATAGGATCGTTCTCGATCACATTGGTATGCTGGTTGGAGAAATAGGTGCCCGCCAGCCAGGTCCATGGCGACACTTTCTCGTCATACGGATGGGAGGCCAGACGGAACTCCTGCGCCACCTGTCGCACCTGATTGTTCAGATACACTGCCGAAGGCAGACCGGCCACGGCGTCGATCAGGGCCGGTGGCGCCTTGCCGCCATCCTCGGTCGACGTCAGGAAGGTCGACAGCGAATAGCTGTTGTAGGCCGAACCGTTCTGGGTACGGTCGAATTTGCGCTCGAAATAGCTGGTGGTCGAAGTCAGATCGACGGGGCCCATATCCCAGTTGACGGTAACGCTAGGCGTCAGCAGGCGGTCTATCGATGGTTCGCGCACCTGCTTGCGCGCCTGATAAAGCGGCAGATCCAGATTAAAGGCAGCAATATCCTTGGCATCGATGCGCTGGTAGTACAGCGATGGCGTAATCGTCAGCGTGCGCAGCGGCTTCCATTTCAGCGCAGCGCGAAACTCCTGATCATTGATCTGGTTGATGTTATTGGCCAGCACTTTGCCGTCGCCATCCACCTGATTGATGAAGCCGCCCGTATGCTGGGCCTGCACACCGAGGCGCAGTGCCAGTTCGTTGGCAATCAGCGGCAGATTGGCTACCGCATTGAGCGCATAGTTGGCGCTGCCGCCCTTGGTATTCGACACTTCGCTGTAGGTCGTAAATTCGCGTTCCTTCAGATCCGGCTCGACCGGCACGAACTTGATGGTTCCGCCCATAGAACTGGCGCCGTACAGAGTGGCCTGCGGCCCGCGCAGCACTTCCACCCGCTCGATATCGAAGAAGCGCGGCTCGACATTGCCCATGGTGTAGACATTACCCACCGTCACAGGCGTGTCGCCCAGATAGATCCCCACCGTCGCCGCGCCTGCTGTGGAACTGATGCCGCGTATCTCCACGTTGGACGTGCCGGGCCCGGCGCCGCCATTGCCGCTGGCCGCTGTGAACGAGATATTCGGCACCACACGGGTCAGATCGGTAATATCGCGCACATGTTCGGCCTGCAACTGGCTGCCCGTCACGGCACTGATACTCATCGCGACTTTGGCCGGATCTTCCTTGCGCTTTTGCGCCGTAACGTTAACCACTTCGATTTCGTCCGACTGCTGCGCCAGAACGGGGACGCTATATGCGGTGAGAACGGCAAGAGCCATCAGGCTGCGACGTAAAGGCATGAGTAATTTCTCCCTGGCGCCCCAAGATGGGGCAGATGACAAGATTATGATTTATATTAATTCGATTACTCATCCTTAAAGCAAAAACTCTGCCAAGATTTGTAAAATCTCTACAGATTGTGGCCTTTTTTTCGCTTTTTAATCACCGGATGTACGGCGCGCGGATTGCTGGGGAGAGGGAGTTGGTGCAGAATTCTGACGTAGAGACTAGGTCGGCGGGGTGTAGCTTAGCCCGGTAGAGCGCTACGTTCGGGACGTAGAGGCCGGAGGTTCGAATCCTCTCACCCCGACCATAGAATTCATTTAAAAACAGCGGGTTATGCAACCCGCTGTTTTCGTTTACGGTCGATCAGTGGCAAGGGGCATTTGACGAACTGAACATTGAACAAACTGCGCTTATTTCAAGGGACATTTGGTCGAGACTCGATTGCTCGTCAAAATCATCCCCTTTCGCTGACTGTACCCGCCGCCCCCATCTCATCACAGCAACGATAAACAGTGGGCAGCGGGCTGCACTTATCGCGTTTCCTCCTGATGCATCACAAATTGGCGGCCAAGTTGCCGTGCCACACTCGAATCCATCGGCCGACTTCGTCAGGCCCGATGACACCGCGCTGACCAGGCAGCCCACCGAGCAGTCCTCGCTAAACAACCAGATAAGGAGCCCAGCACCGTGGCAATCGACGTCTATCTGCAAATCGAAGGCATCAAAGGCGAGTCCCAGGACGACAAACACAAAGAGTGGATTGAAGTAACCGGTGTCCATTGGGGCGTCCATCAGCCACGCAGCGGCACGGCCTCGACCGCTGGCGGCCATACGGCAGAGCGGGTCTCGATGTCCGACATCTCGTTCTCCAAATTGGCGGACCTATCTTCTCCTGTTCTTGCACAGACATGTGCGGCCGGCAAGACAATATCCAAGGCGAAGTTCGAGTTTTTCCGCGCCGATGGCAGTGGAACACGCGTCAAATACTTTGAAATCGAACTTGCAAACGTCTTGATCGGAATGGTGAAGCCGCATCTCGGGGGTGATGAATCGTATCTGTGCGAGACGGTGAACCCGAAATACTCCAAGGTGAACTGGACCTACACCCAGCAGAAAATCAGCGGCGGCATGGCAGGCTCCACAGTAGGCGGCTGGGATTTGGCAGCCAACAAGATCGCGTAGCGGTGCACCATGCCTGTCGATATCGAAAAGTTCGTGAAGCATTTGCGTAACCATGCGCTCCGGGACCATCACGGCAGAGGAAAATGTGGCGAGTACGTCAGAAAAGCACTGCAGGCTGGCGGCGCGCATTTTAACGAGTTCAGCCCGCCGCGTTACGGAAAACTTTATGGCTTGACCTTGGAGCGGCTCGGATTCCACGAAATATCAGTGGACGATCCGGACACTTTTAGTTTCATTCGTGGCGACGTGATGGTGATGGAGCCGCACAATGGTGGCGTGCAGGCAGGTCACGTTGCCGGGTACGATGGGAAAGATTGGATATCGGATTTTGTCCAGACAGATTTTTGGGCAGGACCCGCTTACCGCAGTCAAAAACCAAGGCCCAAATATGCTGTCTACCGCTATTAGAAAAATTGCCGCTGCAGTCCTGTTTGGAATAAGCGCAACAGCTCTCGCTGCCACGGGTGGTGATAAACCGCCCCGCTTTCTGACAGTTCCGGTATTGGGGCTGCGCTTGCCAATTGATCGGATCAACCTTGATCCGTTTCCTGAGGACTTGCGGGTAAGGTGCAGCCAGCTTGAAGATGAATTCGTCACAAGCCGCGTATGGATATTTGGGCTCGCGCAGGGAGGAGCGAAAACGTATTACGTACTGACTGGCTATTTCAGGCGATTGAACAAAGAGCCGGAGCAGAAACTATACGAATTCTGGAATAATGGGGCTGTCTATACCGTGACGAGCAGCAAGTGCGGCGGCGATGACGCATCGGAAACATTCGAAACGCATGACCCTAACGCCGACAAAGATGGAAATGTGCCCGATCCAATCCTGCGAGAGTTGGCCCGCGATCTTGCCACCAGAACAGTTCGGGCGGCTGGAGGTCCTGACCGGCTACGCGCTGAAATCAAGAAACAGCACATCGACTTCAATAAACTCGCACCAGAGCTTCAGGAAGCGTTCGCCCAATATTTCGCGAGGTGAGCTGGAAAGTGCAAAAAGGATCTGATCTGTCGACTGAGATAATAGGCCCCCTATCCCCCTCCCGCTACTACAGGTCAGGCAACAACACCACAGTCTAGCGGAGACCGCCGCCCTGGATGGAGTTCTAGAGATAGCCATCGAAGTATCCGCTGGCGGTGCTTGCTGATGCACAAAATGGCAGATCAGTGGCAGTGGCAGCGATTCAAATATCAGTGGCAAATCAGTGGCAGATTTCGTTTTTTGCCATTGATTTTCCTTCCCATAGCGAAAAACTCTATATTGGTAAGTATTTGATTTATAATGATTTATCCACAACCCAGGGTACGGTAAAAGTAGTAGGAAGCGCGTTCGGGACGTAGAGGCCGGAGGTTCGAACCCTCTCACCCCGACGATTCAGGCTAGCTTTCAGAGCAAAGGAAACGCGTCAGAAATTACTTCGCAGGCTTAAGCGGAGCAGCGGCAGCAACCGCCGCCGGCGCAGGCAGATCATCACGGAAATCATTGGCAAACGGCGCAGCAGGCCGGGGAACATGGGTCGCCAGCGCCGCCATGTACTTGGCATAGGCAAGCTCGATAGCCACGTCCTGAGTAGCAGGACCGACTTTCGTTTCTGTGTCCACGTAGTTCCCTTCGTCGCGAATATTGCTCTATATTTTAGAGCAATTTAGATAGTTGGCAAGATGGGGGTGAAAAAATATCGTTAGCCCTGTTTCGCCGCCTGTACCATGCAGTTCGACAGCTTGTCGAAGTACAGCAACGCGGCCTGAGTCAGTTCTACCTGCTTACGGCGCGCATCTTCGGTATCACTCAGGATCAACCAGCCCTTCTCCCGCATCGATGTCAGACGGCTATGCACAGTTGCCGGGGCACCCAGTTCCTTTTTGCCCATCATGTCGCGCACAGACAGGCGCTCCTCTTCCCGGCTAGCCTTGGCGACTATGGCAAGAACGCGCTCTTCCAAAGGATCAAGCGGCGGCAACGACGGCAAGCCGCGCAAGGCGTCAGCCAGTTGCAGAAAGCGCAGATAAATGTCGGCGGGTCGTTTAGGTATCGTCATGGCGCGGTGTGAAACTACTTGAAAGTTGCCGTCTAGAGGGCGAGCATCACTGTTACAAATTTTAGCACAATAACTGATGTATCACAGCGTGCGCTGCGGCTGCGGCAACAAAGCCAGCACCCCTTTTGCCGTGTACAGCACGATGAGCGTCCCCGCCAGATCACCGATGAACATCACCAGAAAACCGGGCAACAGATTGCTATCGCCCCGCAAGGCAAACCAGACATGATGCAGCAACGGGCTTGCAAGTGCACAAGCAAACGCGCAGGCCAGCAGCCGCCTCGGCGTCAGATTCATCAGGGATGCCTGCAAGCCGTATTTCCTTTGCGCCATCACGTACACCAGATAGGGGCCGATAGCGCCAGCGATCGTTCCCGTAGTCGCACGGATGGCATCCCCGGGAAAGTAATACCAATAACAGGCAAACCAGCCAGCAATCAGCAAGCCTACTGCGCCTGCGCGGCCAAACAGCAGCGTACATAGCAAACGGGTACCAGCCGGTATATAGATCCAGCCTATCCCTTGTAGAAATTCGGCGCGCCGAAAAAATAGTTCGTTGGCCACCATCACCATGCCGTGCAAACAGATAGTGCCCAGCACCATATACAGATTCAGGCGAAAAGGCGAAACAGGCTGATTCATATTCAAGACGAAAATGCTGCCTGCCACCGAGGCTGACCGCGAACTATGCCGGACAGTAACATGGCCAGTATGTACAGTTCAACTAGCCCAGCCACTTCTTCAAGCGGGCCGCATTTGCCATCGCCAGCTTGACAGCCTACTTACTAGTAGGTAGCATTTATCGCATGAAAGCCTCTTCCACTGCCAGCGACATCCTGCACACCGCCCGCAACCTGATTTTGCAGGGCGGCTACAACAGCTTCAGCTATGCCGATATCGCGCAGGTAGTGGGCGTGCGCAATGCCAGCATCCACCACCACTTTCCCAGCAAAGCGTTGCTGGTGCAGGCGGTGGTAGCTGCCCACCGGGCGGATGTGCAGTCCGGTCTGGCCACGCTGCAGCAGCAGATCAGCGATCCTGCCGAGCAGTTCCGAGCCTATCTGGCTTACTGGAGTGACTGCATCGCCAGCGCCAGCACGCCGTTTTGCGTGTGCGCCCTGCTGGCCAACGAACTGCCGGTGCTACCGCCGGAAGTGGCGGCAGAAGTCCGGGCCCACTTCCGCGCGCTGGCAGGCTGGCTAGGCAGCGTATTCGAACAGGCACAGGCTGCCGGTACTTTTCAGTTGCAAACGGATGCTGGCGCCGAGGCGGAAATGGCCATGGCCACCATACACGGCGCCATGCTGTCGGCCCGCGCCTATGGCGACCCGCAGGTGTTTCAACTGATAGGCGATCAATTACTGGGGCGCTTACGCGGCAACTGAGACCGTATTTCCCTGCTGGCGCGAGCCGGCATTTTTTTCACCACCCAACCTACCTACTAGTAGGTAAATTTCCTGAAAGGCAATCCATGTTCGGTATTTCCCCTCTCGGCTGGCTGCATACCCTGGGCAGCTTGCCTGCCATTCCACTGGCTGTGTATATGTTTGTTCGCTATGGCAGGATACAGCCACGCACGCTGGCAGGGCGGGCTTACCTGATCTCCATGCTGCTGGGCGCCGCCAGCGTCTTCCTCGTCACCCGCCACCCCGAGGGACGCGCTCTGGCCGGCGTCACGCTCCTGCTGCTGGGGCTGGGCTATGGCGCAGCCAGTCTGCGTTTTGCCGGACGCGCCGCCGCATACCTTGAAACCATTGCCCTCACCCTGACCAGCTTCCTGCTGATGCTGCCCACGGTTACCGAAACCCTGCGCCGCGTGCCGGACGGACATCCGCTAGCCGCCGATCTGCACGCTCCGCTGCTGCTTGCGGCACAGGGTGGCTGTCTGCTACTGCTGGTAATCGGCCTGACGTTTCAGATCCGCCATCTGCGTAGAAATTCGGCCGGAGGCTGAGCGCTATCTGTAACGGTTTATGCTGCATCGGATCAACGGATTTTTCTTGACATTACCGCAAGGCTACTTAACCATAAGTCCATCGCCGCGCCCGCCATGCCAAGGAAAATCCCCATGTCCACACAGACCAAGCCGCTTGCTGCAGATTCACTGCAACAGCACTTCCTTGCGGGGCATATTTCGTCCAGTGGCCGCCTGCAGGCGCTGCATACGCGCATGCTGCAGGCCCTGCCGGATATCGACCGTATCGCCTGCGCTTTGTACGACGCCAGCGACGATACGCTGACCACTTTCATCAACAGCACGCGCAGCGGCCTGCCCCTCCCCGCCTATCAGTTTGCACTGGCGGATAGCCCCTCACTGAGTGCGCTAGCGCACGACGCCAGTGTACGCATGCTGGACGACTTGTCGCACACACTGCAGCCTAGCAGCGTGCATAGCCGGTGGTTGCTGGATCAAGGTTATCAATCCTCGTTCACGGTGCCCATGTATGACCAGCGCGGCTTGCTGGGCTTTATTTTCTTTGACTCGTTGCAACTGCACGCCTTTCCGGAAAAGACGCAACGCGATCTGCTGTTGTATAGCAATCTGATTTCCATGACCATCGCCAACGAAGTGGAAACCATCCGTTCGCTGCGAGCGTCCACGCATCTGGCCTGCGAATTCGCCCACTTGCGCGACTTCGAAACGGGTGCCCACCTGCAGCGCATGTCGCACTACGCCAAGCTGATTGCTACTGCCGTCGCGCCGCACTACCAGCTCAGCGATGAATTTATCGAACACGTCTTCTGGTTTGCACCACTGCACGACATTGGCAAGATCGGCATACCGGACAGCATCCTGCTGAAACAGGGCAGCCTCGATGCAGCCGAACACCAGATCATGGAAACCCATGTGAGCAAGGGGCTGGAAATCATCGGCAAACTGATCGACGATTTCGGTCTGGGCGATTTCCCCGATACCGCAGAATTGCGTAACATCGTCGGTTGCCACCACGAGATGCTCGATGGATCCGGCTATCCGCTCGGCCTGAGCGGCGACGCCATCCCCCTCTCCGCCCGCATCGTCAGCGTGGCCGACATTTACGACGCGCTCACCACCGTGCGCCCCTACAAGCAGCCATGGAGCCACGCTCAGGCCATGGCCGAACTGCAGCGCATGGCTGATCAGGGCAAGCTCGACGCCCATTGCGTGCATGCGCTGGGCACACTGTCAGACGAAATTCTGGCCATACAGCGCCAGTTCCAGGACAGCGAGATGTAATTTGCAGCACACAAACAAATATAACAAACAATTTAATTAAGTCAATTTTTCATATTTAATTAATGAATTTGATTTATTTGTTGTAAAATGTGTTCCCAGCGGGAGCCTGCCTCCCATGCGCAGCCCGAAAGCATGCAGCACCCTTCCGGGCTGCTCCATTTTGCCAGCGGGATGAAAACATGCGCACCAATCTACCTGTCACCCAGAACGAACACCTGATCGATGATGGCCGCACCATCGTCTCGACCACTGATTTACGGGGCAACATCACCTTCGCCAACCCCTATTTTGTCGAAGTCAGCGGCTACACGGAAGCCGAACTGCTCGGCGCTCCGCAGAACATCCTGCGCCACCCCGACATGCCGGCCGAAGCATTTGCCGATATGTGGCGCTGCATACAGTCCGGCATGCCATGGACGGGCATGGTCAAGAACCGCTGCAAAAATGGCGACTACTACTGGGTGCTGGCCAACGTCACGCCCGTCATCGAACGCGGCAAGCCCACCGGCTATATGTCGGTGCGTACCAAGCCCAGCCGCGAACAGGTCCGTGCGGCCGATCAGCTGTATAAGGAATTCCAGAACGGCAATCCGCGCCGCATGGCCATCGTCAATGGCCGGGCCGTAGAAACCCATCTGCGCGCCCGCCTTACGGAAGCCAGCAAACTGGGCATACACATGACCACCCGTGTGAATGCGCTGATCCTTGCAGCGCTGATGCTGATGTTCGCTGCCGTGTTCTTTGCCAACGATGCCAGCCCATGGATGACAGCCGCAGCCCTGCTGGGCGCCGCCATTTCGCTGAATTTCTGGCGCGCACTCTACGTGAGCGTGATACGGCCACTGCAGTTTGCCACCGTCTCGGCACGCAAAATGGCCGGCGGTGATCTGGCCAGCAAAATCGACATCCGTCGCAACGATGAGATGGGCCAGCTGATGGCGGCGATCCGCCAGACCAACGTCAACCTGCACAGCATCATCGGCGACGTGCGTCTGAGTTTCGAGAAAATTTCGGCATCCACCAGCGAGATCGCCAGCGGCAATCTTGACCTGTCCGACCGCACGGAATCGCAAGCCTCCAGCCTGCAGCAGACTGCCGCCAGCATGGAGCAGCTCAACTCCACACTGCAGCAGAGTGCCGGCAGCATCAGCAGCGCCAATGAACTGGCGGCGCGGGCTTCGGCAGTGGCAGAAAAAGGCGGCAATATCGTCGCTCAGGTAGTCTCCACCATGAACGAAATCAGCAGCTCGTCTAGCAAGGTGCTGGACATTATCGGCATCATCGACGGCATCGCTTTCCAGACCAATATTCTGGCACTGAACGCCGCGGTCGAAGCTGCCCGTGCCGGGGAACAGGGCCGCGGCTTTGCCGTGGTGGCCAGCGAAGTGCGCGCGCTGGCCCAGCGCTCCGCCACCGCCGCCAAGGAAATCAAGGTGCTGATCGACCAGTCGATCGAAAAAGTCAGTGCCGGCACCCATCTCACCAATTCGGCCGGCTCCACCATGAGCGATGTGATCTATTCGGTGCAGAAGGTGACCCAGGTGATGGATGAAATCACGACATCGACGCGCGAACAGGTACAGGGTATCAAGGAAGTCAATCAGGCCGTGGTGAATATCGACGACATCACCCAGCGCAATGCGGCGCTGGTGGAAGAAGCGGCAGCGGCAACCGGCACGCTGGCCGAACAAAGCCGCAGCGTGGCGCAGGCCATGGCCGTGTTCAAGCTCGATCAGAGCGCTGCCAACAACAGGCCGCTGCTGCGTAAAGCCTGAATGGCGCCAGCGCAGGCACTGCTCAGAACAGGCTGGCCTGCGGGGTAGTCAGGCGGGCAAAGTTGTCATGTAACGGCAGCAGGATAGAGTCCGCAATCGGCTGCAGCTGTTTGCTCAGGTAGTGCTCGTAATCGATACGACTGCGCAGCACTTCCAGCGGCTCCGGCCCGCTAGTCGTCATCACGTAACTAATCCAGCCGCCGTGCTGGTAGCGCAAGGGCCGCTTCAGACTCTGGTTGTGCTGGTCTGCCAGCCGCGCCGCCCTGACTTGCGGCGGCACATTCACCTTGTATTCATCGAGCCGGTGGCGCAGCCGCTTGCGGTACACCAGCAATTGATCATACTCGCCGGCCAGCGTGCTGCGCACATAATCACGCACATACTGCTCGTAGGGCTGGCCTTTGAAGATGCGCAGGAACAGCCCCTGCTGGAACTGCTGCGCCAGCCGCGTCCAGTCGCTGCGCGCCACTTCCAGTCCACGGTAGATCACTTCGTCTTCACCGCGGCTATTCAATGTCAGCCCTGCATAGCGCTTCTTGCTGCCCATATCCGTGCCACGGATCGTGGGCATGAAGAACTTGCGGTAGTGCGTATCGAACTCGATTTCGAGATGGCTCTCCAGCCCCAGTTCGCGCTGCAGCATGTCGCGCCACCACAGATTGATCTGGTGCGCCAGCGATTCGCCTATCGCCAGCGCGGCATCATTGGCGTATTCCTTTTTCAGCCAGATGAAGATCGAATCCGTGTCACCGTAAATCACTTCATAGCCTTGCGCCTCCACCAGCTCGCGGGTCTGCTTCATCATCTGGTGGCCGCGCAGGGTTACCGAGGAAATCAGGCGCGGATTGAAGAAGCGGCACTCGGTTGCGCCGAGCACGCCGCAGAAGGAATTCATCAGCAGCTTGAGCGCCTGCGACAGCGGTTCGTTTTTTGCGCGCTTGGCAGCATCGCGCTGCTTCCAGATCTGGGTGGTGATCTCGGGCAGACAGTGACGCTGGCGCGAAAACACCGTGCCGTTCACACCTGCCACCACAGTAGCCGGATCGCTCGCATGTTCGCCTTCGATCAGGCCGACAGGGTCGACTAGAAAAGTGCGGATGATGGACGGGTACAGGCTCTTGTAATCGAGTACCACCACCGAATCGTACAGGCCCGGTTTGGAATCCATCACAAATCCGCCCGGCGAAGCACCGCCTGCCACATCGCCCACATTCGGCGCTACGTAGCCCTCGCGATGCATGCGCGGCAGGTAGTGATGGGAAAATGCGGCGATCGAACCGCCCAGATGGTCGGCCTGCAGGCCCGTCACCGTGGCCCGCTCTATCATGAAGGCCAGCAGATTGGCCTTGGCGAAGATGCGCGTGACCAGCTCGCAGTCTTTCAGGTTGTAATAGGCCAGCGCCGGCTTATCGTGCTGGAAGCGGCGCTCGATCTCGGCCATCTTGTCGTACACATCGCCGATGTCCTTGCCTTCGCCCAGCAGCGCCTGCGCAATGCTTTCCAGACTGAACGACGGGAAGCTCCACGAAGCCGCCTTCAGCGCATCGATCCCGTCCAGCACCACCCGCCCCGCCACAGAAGCAAACATATAGCCGGGTTTGGCCGGATGCTCGCGCCATTCGATGGTCTTGCGCTCGCGTCCCAGTGTCAGCGGCACTTTGTGTTTGTCGGCGTTCTTCTGCAGCACGCGCAGGTCGAACTGCAGCACGTTCCAGCCTATCAGCACGTCGGGATCGTGCAGGGCAAACCATGCGTTGAGCTTTTCCAGCAGCTGGCGCGGCGTGGCGCAGTATTCGAGGGCAAAGTCCTGTGCCGGCTCTGGCGCATCAGCGGCGGCTACAGGCGCCTCGCCCAGCATGTAGACCTGACGCTGGCCACAGCCTTCCAGCGCGACCGAATACAGGTCTTCGAAAGCGCTAGTTTCGATATCGAGCGACACCAGCTTGAGCGCCGGGCGGTAGTCGGGTGCGGGTTTGAGCTTACAGTTATGCACCACGTTGCCCTGCCACTGCCCGCCTTCGATCTGCACCCCTGCCGTAATAAAGCGCTCCATCAGGTAGCGCTCGGGCGGGCGGATATCGGCTTCGTACAAGGCAATGCCATGTTCGCCCAGCGTGCGCTCGAACGCCGTCAGTTGCTTGTAGCGGCTGGCGTACAGGCCTATCACCGGCTGGTTGCGGAAAGATTTAAGCGCGAGTTCGCGCAGCTCCATACCCTGCTGCTGGGTCAGCAGCGCTTCGATCGCCGCGCGCTGCTCTGCTTCGGCGAAGGCCACCGAAGTCTGGGCGGTCAGACGGACTTTCTGCGGGCCGGCGTCGGTCGCCAGCCAGAATTCGATCTCCGTCCCCTGCGCCGTATCGCGCCAGTGGCGGGTCAAAATGAAACCTTGTGCAGATGCTTGCGTCATGCCGGCATTATACTGTATGCACATACAGCCGGCACAGGCGTTTCAAGCGGACTAGCGGGTCCTGTAGCGTGCCAGTTCCAGTTTGCCGATGTGGTTGCGATGGACTTCGTCCGGCCCGTCCGCCAGTCGCAGTGCGCGCGCAGCCGCGTAGGCCGAGGCGAGGAAAGGATCGGCCATGCCGGCCCCGCCAAACATTTGTATCGCCCAGTCGATCACTTTGCAGGCCATGGCCGGTGCAGCTACCTTGATCATGGCAATCTCCTTGGCTGCGACCTTGTTGCCCACCGTGTCCATCATATAGGCCGCATTCAGCACCAGCAAACGCGCCTGATCGATCAGGATGCGCGCTTCGGCTATGCGCTCCAGCGACACGCCCTGCTCGGCCAGTGCCTTGCCGAAGACCACGCGGTGCAGGTTGCGGCGACACATCATTTCCAGCGCCCGTTCGGCCAGACCGATCAGCCGCATGCAGTGGTGTATGCGGCCGGGACCCAGCCGCCCCTGCGCAATCTCGAAGCCGCGCCCTTCGCCCAGCAGCAGATTGGTCACCGGCACCCGCACCTGCTCGAAGTCGATTTCGGCATGACCATGGGGCGCATCGTCGAAGCCGAACACGGGCAGATTGCGCCGTACCGTGACGCCCGGCGTATCACGCGGTATCAGTATCATCGACTGCTGGCGGTGCCGGTCGGGATTACCGGCGTCCGTCTTGCCCATGAAGATAAACACCTTGCAGCGCGGGTCGCTGCCGCCGGACGACCACCATTTGCGCCCATTGATCACGTACTCGTCGCCGTCGCGCACAATGCTGCTGGTGATGTTGGTGGCATCGGACGACGCCACATCCGGTTCAGTCATGCCGAAACAGGAACGGATACGCCCGTCCAGCAAAGGCTCCAGCCAGTCACGCTGCTGCTGCGCGCTGCCGTAGCGGACCAGCACTTCCATATTGCCCGTATCCGGCGCCGAGCAATTGAACACTTCTGGCGCCCAGATCACCCGTCCCATGATTTCGCACAGCGGCGCATATTCGAGGTTACTCAGGCCAGCGCCATGCTCTGCATCGGGCAGGAACAGATTCCACAGACCGGCGGCGCGGGCAGTCTGCTTCAACTCCTCTACCACGCGAGTAGGTAGCCATGCATTGCCGGCGGCGCGGTTAGCCGCTACCTCCGCCTCGTAGCGTGCCTCGTTCGGATAGATATGGGCTTGCATAAATTCCGTCAGGCGCGACTGCAAAGCCTGTACTTTCGGGCTGTAGGCGAAATCCATGCGGCTATCCTCTAGCGGTAGGTGACAGTGCCCGGTGGCCCTAGCCATTCGAGGTGGGCATAGTTATTCAGATAGCTGACGCCGAATTCTCCCGGCCGCTGCAGCAGCTTGGTCACCGATCCGTTCACCAGCGTCCACATCATCTCCATCACCTGATAATCCTGCAGGCCTAGCAGATGCTGCATCAGCGTCGCGATCACGCCGCCCGAAGTAAACACGATGGTGCTCTGCTTGCTATGCTCGCCATCGAGCCGCTCCAGCGCAGCGATAGTGCGGCGGCGGAAGGCTGGCCAGGTCTCGCTGTAATCGTCATCATGCCAGCCGCTCATCCAGCGCTGCACGGCCGCGCGGAAGATATGCTCGAGCGCGCGCTGGGGCTGCTCGTGACGCGCCATCATCTGCTTGAACACAGCCAGATCGCCAAACTCCGGGCAATGGCGCAACATCACCTGATGGTGGTCGAATTCGGCAAAGCCCGGATCATGCTGCCATTCCCCTTCCGGCAGCAATGTCTTGGGCAATTCGGCCAGACAGGCTTCGGCCGTCTGCTGGTGGCGCTCCATGCCGCCCACGATCACGCGGTGAAACGTCTGTTTGCGGCTGGCGTACCACTGCCCCAGCAGGCGTGACTGCTCGTAACCCAGCGTCGACAACTGGTCGTAATTAGCGCTGCCGAACGAGGCCTGCCCGTGGCGCACCAGATGAATTTGTCCCATTTCGCTTCCGGCATCTGTTCTAAACAGCCATCAGCTTACCGCCCAGCCTATAATTCATCAAATGAATAGTTTTACTTTTGGCGTAAATCTATCGAGCCGATTCCAACGACGAGGTGCCCATGCTGCGTTTCTCCGCCGTGCCGCTTGCGACTATCCTGCTGGGAGCGTCGGCACTGGCTCACGCGCAGACAGAACTGGTGTTCGGCACCACGCACGATGCTAACTCCGCCTCCTTCCACTACGCACGCGATTACCTGCGCCAGCTGTGTGCCGAAAATAAACTGCACTGTGTTCTGCGCAGCTATCCCGGGCGCCGCTCCGAGGCCTTACTTGCGATCGGCAAGCTCGATGGCGAAATCGGCCGGGTAAAAGGCTACGGCATGAAGCACCCTGACTACGTGCGGGTAGAAGAACCCTTTAATGTCGTCCAGACCCGCATCTTCACGCGTACCCGGTTCAGCATCAGTAGCTGGCAATCTCTTACCTACTTTGCCCGTACGGTCAGTTACAAACGCGGGATATTCCTGTACCAGCAGCGGCTTGAGGCGCTGCTGCCTGCGCTGCAACTGCACGATGTACAGAGCGAGGACGCCTGCCTGCAGGTGGTGCTGGCGCGGCGCAGCGAGGCCTGCGTATTTGATGTGGGCGGACTGACTGGCGACGCGCACCAACTGCTCGAGCAGGGCTACACCAGCGATTCGATAGAAGACCTGCCGCTGTATCTCTACCTGCACGGCAAGCACGCCGCACTAGCCCAGCCGCTGCTTGAGACGGCCAGACGCATGCAGGCGCGCGGAATACCGGCGCAACTGCGCCGGACCTACTACGACTTAAGGTGAAGGCGCCAGCAGGTCGAGCAGGGTGAAGGCCACCACCTTGGTTGCCTTGCGCAGGTCTTCCAGCAGCAGCTTTTCATCGGCCTTCTTGGCATTCGATTCCGGCACCGTGCGCGGACCGGCGCCATACAGCACGGCAGGAATTCCGTGTTCGCCATACAGCCGCGCATCGGCGTATAGCGGCGTGCCCTGAGCCGGAATTTTCTCGCCCAGGACTTCCAGCGCATTCTGCTGCAGGCTGCTGACCAGCGTGGCCGTGCCGGGCAGTTCGCGCAGCGCGTGCGACAGCAGCAGACGCTTGATCTCGATATGGATGCCGGGCAGCCCCTGCACGGCCTGTTCGATCAGTGCACGCACCTGTGCTTCCACCTGCACCGGATCTTCTTCCGGTATCATGCGGCGGTCCATCTTCAGCACTACTTTACCGGGCACCACATTGGTGTTGGTGCCGCCATCGATACGGCCCACCAGCATGGTCGGGCTGTCGATGCCGGGCACTCTGGATTTGATTTTTTTCAGTTCCGGCAGCTGGTCGTAGATCGCATTCAGGATGCGCGTGGCTGCCTGCAAAGCGTCATGTCCCGTTTCCGGCATGGCGCCATGGCCGGACTTGCCGTGCACGGTGATCTCCAGCTGAAGGCAGGCATTGTGCGCCGTGACGATGTTATAGCTGAAGCCCGCCGCGATCACGTAATCCGGCTTGGTCAGCTTCTGCTCCAGCAGCCAGCCCGGCCCGAGCAGGCCGCCGAATTCTTCATCGTAGGTGAAGTGCAGTTCCAGCTTGCCCTTGAGCGGCATACCGAGTGCTTCCAGCGCGCGGGTGGCAAAGATATAGGTGGCGAAATCGCACTTCGACACGGCGGCCGCACGGCCATAGATATAGCCGTTTTCCACCACGCCGCCATACGGCGGATAAGTCCAGTTATCGCCGGGCGGCACCACATCGCCGTGCGCGTTGAGCGCCAGCGTCGGGCCCTCCGCGCTGTAGGGGCGGCGCACGATCAGGTTGGTGATGCTCTGCATGCCGTAGTCGTGCACCTGCTGGGCAGGCACGGCGTGCTGCTCGGCGTTCCAGCCGTAGGCAGCGACCAGCTGCGCCACCATTTCCGCATGGGGTGCGTTGTTACCGGGCGGCGTGTCGGTCGGCACGCGCAGCAGCTGCTGCAGCACGCCCACTTCTTCATCGAAATGCGCATCGATCCATTGCGCCAGTTGCTGTTTAGGGTTGCTCATGGTGGGACTCTCACTTGGCACCGGACTCGAACCACAGCGCAATCTGCGCCCGTTCAGCCTCGGTCATATTGGTCAGGTTAGCCAGCGGCATGGCTTTAAGCTGCACCGCCTGCTTGTAGATTTTTTCCGCGTTCTGGCGTATCTGCTCCGGCTGGTCCAGCGCCACTCCGGCCGGCGCCGTGGCGAAGCCCGGCTGGGTAGGATGGGCCGAATGGCAGGCCACGCAGCGCTGCGCCACAATAGCCGCCACCTTGTTCATCTGCGCAGCCGGATCGGCCACCGCCACAGCTTTCGGACGGGCCGGCGCAATCGCCACCGCCACTGCCAGCAGCAGGGCTACCCCCAGCAGCGGATAGCGCCACTCCACCCGCCCTTTGTGACGCAGGTTGAAGAAGTGACGGATGCTCACGCCGGCGGCCATGATAAAGGCCAGCACCAGCCAGGCCTGCTCGTGACGATACGTCATGGCGTAGTGGTTGCTGATCATGATGAACAGCACGGGCAGCGTGAAGTAGTTATTGTGCACGCTGCGCTGCTTGGCCTTCTGGCCATGCACAGGGTCAGGCAGGCGGCCAGCCGACATGGCCTCCACCATCTTGCGCTGGCCCGGGATAATCAGCATCAGTACATTGCCCACCATGATGGTGCCGATCAGCGCACCCACGTGGATGTAGGCGGCGCGGCCGCTCAGTACATGGGTCAAACCATAGGCCGCCGCCACGATCAGCACAAAAATCACGATGCCGAACCACAGATCATGCTTGCCCAGCGGCGAGCGGCACAGCAGGTCGTACACCGTCCAGCCCACCACCAGCGTGCCCACGCCTATGCCTATGGCTTGCAGGCTGCTCAGGTCCGCCACCGATTTATCGACCAGCATGGCCTGCGCATTGCAGTAATAGGCGATGGTCAGCAGCGCTATGCCGGACAGCCAGGTGGTGTAAGCCTCCCATTTGAACCAGTGCAGTTCCTTGGGCAGTTCGGCCGGCGCCACCAGATATTTTTGCGGGTTGTAGAAGCCGCCCCCGTGCACCGCCCACAATTCGCCCGACACGCCTTTCCTGGCCAGTTCGGAACCCGCTGCCGGCGGGCGGATCGAGTTATCTAACCACACGAAATAGAACGACGCGCCTATCCATGCAATGCCGGTGATGACGTGCAGCCAGCGCACGATCAGATTCAGCCACTCGAGGCCATACGGGATCAGATAGTCGATAAGTTCCATGGGTGCTTTTCAGTTAAACGTACTGTGGCTAATTTACAGAAGATAAACGGATTTACTGACGGCCACATGAACATTAGAGTATATTAAACATATCCAATCCGGTATAACAATCTCGCTTACGCCCTCAGAATTACGCCCATGGCCGCACTGCCGCAACATCTGGATCTGCACCTGATCCGCATACTCTACCTGCTGCTGGTGGAGAAAAACGTTTCGCGCGTTGCGCTCAAACTCAATCAGCCGCAGCCCTCCATCTCGGCTTCGCTGCGCAAACTGCGCGAACTGACAGGCGATCCCTTGCTGGTGCGCGGCGCGCGCGGCATGGTCCCCACCCAGCACGGCGAGAGCCTGCTGGCGCCGGCCAAGCGCATACTCGACGAGACGGAAAACCTGTTCCTGAAAAAGCAGCCCTTCCAGCCGCAGAACGAAGCGCGCACCTTCCACATCGCCGCGCCTGACTATCTCGATAGCCAGTTCCTGCCCAATCTGGTGGCCCTGCTGCGGCGTGGTTCGCCCAACAGCCGGGTAAAAATCCACAGCCTCGGTCCCGGCGTGGACTACGTGCGCCTGCTGTCCGATGGCGACATGGATCTGGTGATCGCCAACTGGGACGAACCGCCGGCTCACCTGCACATGTCCAAGCTGTTCGAAGACCCCATCATCTGCGTGATGCGGGCCGACTGTCCGTATGCGCTGCGCACCGCCAGCGACGCCATGACGCTCAACGACTATCTGGCCCTGCCCCACGTGGCACCCACCCAGATGCTGCCCGGCTATCAGGGCGTGATCGACACCTACCTTGAGACGCAAGGCCTGCAGCGCAATGTGGCAGTGGAATCGGCCTACTTCGGCCTGATCCCCTACATGCTGACCCAGACCGATCTGGTGCTGACGACGGGGCGCCAGTTCGTGCGCTTCTACGAGCGCAGCATGCCGCTAAAAAGCTTTGCGGTGCCGGTCAAATTCCCCGCCATGCGCTTCTACCAGCTGTGGCACGAGCGCGTGCATCAGGCGCCCGAACACAAATGGCTGCGCGAGCAGGTGGCGGCAGCAGCCAAGTCGCTGGTGAAGTAAGCACAGGCTTATAAACTCTAGGCAGGTACGCATATACCGGCGCAGCAAGGAAAGGCTACACTAGGCTATGACCACACTCTCCGAACTCAATAGCTGCGACAGCGCCACCTTTGTCGACCGCCTGCACGGCATTTACGAACACTCGCCATGGATACCGGAGCGGGCTGCCGCTGCGCGCCCGTTTGCCAGCGTCATCGCACTGAAGCAGGCCATGCAGGCCGTCGTCAGCAGCGCTACGCTGGACGAACAGCTAGGACTGATCCGTGCCCACCCCGAACTGGCAGGCAAAGCCGCCATCAGCGGCCAGCTCACGGCAGAATCCACCCACGAACAGGCCAAATCGGGCCTGCACCTGTGCAGTGCCGAAGAATTCGCCACCCTGCACCAGCTCAATGCCGATTACAACGCCCGCTTCGGCTTCCCCTTCATCCTGGCCGTCAAAGGTCCGGATGGACAGGGGCTGACGCGGCGCGCCATCATCGCCACCTTCAGCCGCCGTCTGAAAAACCAGCGCGCCGACGAGATAGCCGAATGCCTGCGCCAGATTAAACGCATCGCCGAACTGCGCATCAACGATCTGCTGGGCATATCGCTGGCGTTCGGCCCGCAGATCATGCAGTGGAGCGAACAGATAGGCGCTATCAGCGACGCTGACAACAGCGAAGGCAAGGATTTCGACCTGACCTGTGCCTACCTGACTCCGGCCCATCAGCAGACCGCTGCCCAGCTGCTGGCATGGATGCAGCAGGCCGGCATGGAGGCGCACATCGACGCCGTCGGCAATGTGGTCGGCGTGTACCGCGCTGCCGATGCCGCAGCGCCCACCCTGATGACGGGCTCGCACTACGACACCGTGCGCAACGGCGGAAAATACGACGGCCGGCTCGGCATTCTGCTGCCCATCGCCGTGGTCCGGCACCTGCACCAGCGCGGCGAGCGCCTGCCCTACCACCTCGAAGTGGTCGGCTTTGCCGAAGAAGAGGGCGTGCGCTTCCGCAGCACTTTCTTGGGCAGCAATGCCATCACGGGCCACTTCGATACCGCCCTGCTGGACCAGACCGATGCCGATGGCATCAGCATGCGCGCAGCGATCAGCGGCGCCGGCCACGACGTCAACGCCATTGCCGCCATCGCACGCGATCCGGCCCGGCTGCTGGCGTTTGTGGAAGTGCATATCGAACAGGGCCCTGTGCTACTGGAACGCGACCTGCCGCTGGGCGTGGTCACCGCCATCGCCGGCAGCTCGCGCTATCTGGTGGAACTGACCGGGCTAGCCAGCCACGCTGGCACCACGCCTATGAATATGCGCAAGGATGCAGCAGCAGCGGCGGCCGAAATCGTGCTGCTGGTGGAACAGCGCTGCACGCAGGCGCTGGCACTGGTAGGCACCGTGGGCCAGTTGCAGGTACCGGGCGGCTCCGTCAACGTAGTGCCCGGCGCCTGCCGTCTGTCGCTCGACATCCGCGCGGCAGACGATGCCGTGCGGCTGGCTGCCGTCAACGACATCCAGCAGGGCATAGCGCGCATCTGCGAGCAGCGCCAGATCGAATTTACGCTGGAGCCGATAGTCGATGTGGCGGCTGTGCCGTGCGCACCGCGCCTGATGCAGCAACTGGGTGCGGCGGTTGAACGTGCGGGTTTGCCGCGCTTCGATCTGCTATCTGGTGCAGGGCATGACGCCATGGCCATGGCAGCCATCACCGACGTGGCCATGCTGTTCACGCGTTGCGGCAACGGCGGCATCAGCCACAATCCGCTGGAAACCATGACGGCCGACGATGCCGATCTCGCAGCCTGCGTACTACTGGACTTCCTGCGCCAGTACCATTAACGCATCCCTTAGCTGCTCCACTACTGGCCGCCACGTCTGCCCTCCGGCAGGCTGGCGGAACAGCCGCATGGAGGGATACCACGGGCTATCGCTACGCTGCGTCAGCCAGCGCCAGTCGCAACAATAATCAGGCAGCAGCAGCCAGCAAGGCACGCCCAGCGCACCGGCCAGGTGGGCTGCTGCCGTATCGACGCTGATCAGCAGATCGCACTGGCTCAGTATCGCTGCCGTATCGGCAAAGTCACGCAGCTGGTCGCCCAGCACGGTCAGCTGCATCTGCTGCGCCAGCTCTCCCAGCCCGGCGCGGCTGACGCCATGCTGCAAACTGATCAAGGCCACATTCGCTACCTGCGCCAGCGGCGCCAGCGTATGCAGCGATGGCAGCGAGCGCTCGCCATCATTTTCAAACTCGGGATTACCCTGCCATACCAGCCCTACCCGCAGGCGCGCCGCAGGAAGGCGGCTTTGCCAGTACTCCACCAGTGCCGCCTCGCTGGCCAGATATGGTATGGCGGCAGGAACGTTGTCCAGCGTGGTATCGAACCACACGGGTAAATGCATGGGATGACTCCAGTAGTCCCATGGCCCGCCGTCGCAAGGCTCGTTCATGGCAAACACCTGATCGACTCCATTCAGGCTGGCAAACAGCCGCTTTAGCGCAGGCTGGCACAGCAGCGCCACCGTGCGTGCGCCACGCTGCTTGAGCAATGCGGCATAGCGGCTGAACTGGATCATATCGCCCTGCCCTGCTTCCAGCGCCAGTATGATGCTCTTCCCATGCAGGGATACGCCCTGCCATTGCGGGCAGCCGAAAGCTGCACCCAGCGCTTCGAATTCCCAGCGCGCAGCCAGTAGCGGCCAGCCTTCCCGCAAGTGGCCCTGCCTTAGCAGCAGATACGCCAGATTGAAACGGGCACGCGCGTAATGTGGATCGGCCTCGATGGCCAGCTGGTAGGCTTGCTGCGCCTCCGCTTCGCGCTGGCCGCAGGCCAGTATCACGCCCAGCAGCGTGAGCAGGGCCGCATCGTCCGGCGCCTCCACCAGCGCAGCGCGGGCTAGTTGTTCCGCTTCGGGTAAGCGCTTCATCTGCCACAGCAGGGTGGCGAAGTTCTGTCTTAGCTGGACATGCTCAGGGGCCAGCGCCAGCGCCTGACGGTAGTGAAACTCCGCCTCGGCATGACAACCTTGCTGCCCTTTCAGATAGGCGAGATTGGCACGTGCCGCTGCATGCAGCGGCTGCGCCTCCAGCACATCCAGAAAACACTGCTCCGCTGCAGCCAGTTCGCCGCAGTGCAGGTAATGCTTACCTTCGGCGTAGCGCTGCTGCAGTTCAGGCAATCCGGGCCCGCTCCAGCATGGCGTGCAGCAGCACGTTGCAGCCCGCTTCCAGATGCTCGGCCTTGGCGTCCTCGATCTCGTTATGGCTGATGCCATCCTTGCACGGCACGAAGATCATGCCCGATGGCGCCAGCCGCGCCGTGTAGATCGCATCGTGGCCCGCGCCCGACACCACATCCATGGTCGAGTAGCCCAGCCTGGCCGTGGCCTTGCGCACCGCATCCACACAATCGGCATGGAAGGGGCAAGGCGGATAGTAGGACACGCGCTCGATGGAAATTTCCAGCCCGCTGTCTTTGCGGGTCTGCTCGATATATGCCAGCATTTCTTCATGCATGGTGTTGAGCAGTTCATCGTTCACGTTGCGCAGGTCGATACTGAACTTTACCTCGCCCGGTATCACATTGCGGCTATTGGGGAACACCTGCACCATGCCTACCGTGCCGCGGCCATATGGGGGATAGCGGTCGGCTATTGCCACCACCTGCTGCATGATGCGGGTGGCTACCTGCAGCGCATCCTTGCGCAAGCCCATAGGTGTTGGCCCTGCGTGTGCCTCCATGCCTTTGACCACGCAGTCGTACCACGACAGGCCCATCACCGCCGGCACCACGCCGATCACCTTGTCGGCATCTTCCAGCACTGGTCCCTGCTCGATATGCGTCTCGAAATAGGCGCCGATAGGATGGTCGCCAGGCACCTGATCGCCCTTGTAGCCTATGCGTTCCAGTTCCTCGCCTACGCTCTTTCCCTCCGTATCGCGTGCTGCGTAGGCTGTCTCCAGCGTGAACGCGCCGCAGAAGACACCGGAGCCCATCATCACCGGCACGAAGCGCGAGCCTTCCTCATTGGTCCAGAATGCCACCTCGATGGGCGCTTCCGTGCGGATGTTCAGATCATTCAGCGTCCGCACCACTTCCAGCCCCGCCAGCACGCCGTAGTTGCCATCGAATTTGCCGCCGGTAGGCTGGGTGTCGATATGGCTGCCTGTCATCACCGGCGGCAGCGCATTGTTCAGTCCTTCGCGGCGCATGAACACATTGCCGATCTGGTCCACCGTGATCGACATGCCCGCTTCGCGGCCCCAGCGTACTACGAGGTCGCGCCCCTGCTTGTCCAGATCCGTCAATGCCAGACGTTTCACGCCACCTTTAGCCGTAGCCCCTATCTGCGCCAGTTCCATCAGCGAATCCCACAGACGCTGGCCATTAATCCGCATATCACTCATCGCTCTACTCCCCATCTTACCCATTCATCAGCGTGCCGAAGCGGCTTTAAAAGCAGGACGGTCGATGTGACGACCTGCCCCTTCGACGGCCATCAGCGTACCGTTCTGGAACACCACCTTGCCTGCGGCGATGGTGGTCGTATTGATACCACGCACAGTGCGCCCTTCGAACACATTGAATCCGCCCTTGGCATACTGGGTTTTAGCCGATATGGTGCGCCTGCCTTCCGGATCCCACACCACGATGTCGGCATCGGCACCGGCTGCGATCACCCCCTTGCGCGGATACATATTGAAAATCTGCGCCGCATTGGTCGAAGTAACCTTCACAAATTCGGATGGCGTCAGCAAACCGGCATTCACACCTGCGTCCCACACCACCGACATGCGGTCTTCCACCCCGCCGCAGCCGTTCGGTATCTTGGTGAAGTCGTCCTTGCCGGCCGCTTTCTGCGCTGCGCAGAAAGTGCAGTGGTCGGTCGCCGTGGTGTGCAGATTGCCGCCCTGTAGCCCCTGCCACAGCGCCGTCTGATGCTGCTTGCTGCGGAACGGTGGACTCATCACGTGGCCTGCCGCGAATTCCGGATCAGCGCTCTGGTACACGCTATCGTCGATTACCAGATGGCCTGCCAGTGCCTCACCATACACGCGCTGGCCGTGCGCACGGGCACGCGTGATGGCTTCCAGCGATTCGGCGCACGACACGTGCACGATGTACACCGGCGTATTGAGCACATTGGCGATGGCTATGGCGCGATTGGCCGCTTCTGCTTCCACCGCCGGAGGCCGCGACAGCGGGTGCGAGCTAGGGCCTGTCAGCCCCTGCTTCAGCAGATCCTGCTGCAACTGGTACACCAGTTCACCATTCTCCGCGTGCACGGTAGGAATCGCGCCCAGTTCGAGCGAACGGCGGAAGCTCTTCACCAGCGTTTCGTCGTCGGCCATGATGGCGTTTTTGTAGGCCATGAAATGCTTGAAACTGTTCACGCCATGCTGGTTCACCAGCGTGCCCATATCGCGGTGCACGCTGTCGTCCCACCACGTAATGGCCACGTGGAAGGTGTAGTCGCCCGCTGCCTTCTGCGCCCAGCCGCGCCACTGGTGATAAGCCTCGATGAGATTCTGCTGCGGTGCCGGTATCACGAAATCCATGATGGTGGTGGTGCCACCAGCCAGGCCGGCCGCCGTGCCGGTATAGAAATCATCCTGCGTCACCGTCCCCATAAACGGCAGATTCATGTGGGTGTGGGTGTCTATCCCGCCCGGCATCACATACTGGCCGCCCGCGTCGATGACAGTGGCACCGGCAGGCGCCGCCAGATTTTCAGCCACGGCGATAATCTTGTCGCCATCGCACAGTACATCGGCGCGGAACACCCGGTCGGCATTCACCACCGTACCACCGCGTATCAGAATAGTCATCGAGGTCTCCGTTATTTTACGGGCGGGCCGCCTGTGCTGCAGGCAGTGCCTTACCCTTCATCATGACGCCATACACCACGGCAGAAATGGCGATACCGACAAACCATGCATAGGTGTAGAGCGTTTTAAAAATCGGTGCAACGTCAGGGAAAGCTGCCGGGAAGGCCGCATTCATAAAGCCCGGAATATTCGGCAGCACGCCGATCACGAAAGCCACCAGCGCCGTAACGTTCCAGCCGCTGCCATAGGAATACTGGCCGTCTTCGCGGTACAGTTGCGGCACATCGAGTTCCGTCTTGCGCACCAGGTAGTAGTCGATAATCAGTATGCCGGCGATAGGCCCCAGCAGCGCCGAATAGCCGATCAGCCAGGTAAAGATATAGCCCTGGGTCGATTCCAGTATCTTCCACGGCATCATCAGGATGGCGATGCCGGCGGTGATGTAGCCGCCCGTCTTGTACGAAATCTGCTTAGGCGCCAGCGAGGAAAAGTCGTAGGCCGGGCCCACCAGATTGGCCGCCAGATTCACCGACACGGTATCGATCAGCAGTATCAGCAGCGCCACCAGCACAGCCACACCCGTCATGCGGCTGGACAGATCGACCGGGTCCCAGATGGCCTTGCCGTACAGGACCACCGTGGCCGACGTCACAATCACGGCCATCATGGCCAGCAGGCCCATAGGCACGGGCAGGCCGACCGACTGGCCGATCACCTGATCGCGCTGCGACTTGGCGAAGCGGGTAAAGTCGGGAATGTTCAATGCCAGCGTGGCCCAGAAGCCCACCATGGCCGTCAGCGATGGCCAGAACACGGACCAGAACTGGCCTGCCTTCTTGCCGCCTGCGACAAACTGGGACGGCGCCGACAGCAGGTCGCCGAAGCCACCGGCTTTGCTATACACCCAGCCCAGCAGCACGAAGCAGATCAGTATCTTCAGCGGTGCCGTATAGGTTTCCAGCTTGCGGATCGCATCCATGCCATGCACGATGTACCAGAACTGTATGCCCCAGAAAGCGAGGAAGCACAGCAGTTGCCCGCCGTTGATGCCCAGACCTGCCAGCGGCGCGCCGCCGAACTCGCCGCCCAGCATTACGCCGAGCAGCGTATAGATCATCTGGCCGCCGAACCAGGTCTGGATGCCGTACCAGCCGCAGGCCACGATGGCGCGCATCAGCGCCGGCAGCTTGGCGCCACCCGTGCCAAACGATGCGCGCGCCAGCACTGCATACGGTATGCCGTACTTGGTGCCGGCATGACCGATCAGCAGCATCGGCAGCAGCACGATGGCATTGGCCAGAAATACCGTCAGCACAGCCTGATAGCCGGACATGCCACTCTCGATCAGGCTAGCCGAAAGTGTATAGGCCGGAATGCACATCACCATCCCTACCCACAGCGCAGAGAAGTGATACCAGCGCCAGGTACGTTGCGCTGCTGACGTAGGCGCCAGATCCTCATTCCACAATTGCGTACTACCAGTTTGTATTTCGCTCACGGGGCAATCTCCAGAAAATTGAACTATACGCCAACGTTGCAAGTTCCGTACCTAACTTACTGCTTGCCGCGACTGCTGCCCCTATGCCGTTTCGGCCGTCTTTACAGCCTCCGCGCGCGGATTGCGCGGGTCCTGCGTCCAGTTCATATATGGCTTGCCGGTATTCTGCGGCACCATGGTGATGCAGCCTTGCACCGGACAAGTGATCTCGCACAGGTTACAGCCCACGCACTCTTCCTTATTGACTTCGTAAGTACGCACGCCGGCCGCATCGATCAGCTGATTGATCGACTGGTGCGAGGTATCTTCGCAGGCCACATAGCAGCGGCCACACTTGATACAGTCATCCTGATTGATCTGGGCGATCACCTGATAATTCATGTTCAGGTATTTCCAGTCGGTGGTGTTGGGCACTGCCTTGCCCACGAAATCATTGATGCTGCTGTAGCCCTTCTCGTCCATCCAGCGCGACAAGCCATCCTTCATCTGCTCGACGATGCGGAAGCCATGCAGCATGGCCGCCGTACACACCTGCACGCAGCCTGCGCCCAGCGCCATGAACTCGGCCGCGTCGCGCCAGTTGCTGATGCCGCCTATGCCGGAGATCGGCACGCCACGCGTTGCCGGATCACGCGCGATTTCCGCCACCATGTTCAGCGCAATCGGCTTGACGGCAGAACCGCAGTAGCCGCCGTGCGTGCTGGCACCGCCAACGATAGGGAAAGCCACCATCTGGTCGAGATCGAGATGGGTGATGGAGTTGATGGTATTGATCAGCGAAACCGCATCGGCGCCACCCGCCTTGGCAGCGCGGGCCGGCGCGCGGATGTCGGTGATATTGGGCGTGAGCTTGACGATGACGGGCAGCTTGCTGTGCGTCTTGCACCAGCGCGTCACCATCTCCACGTATTCAGGCACCTGCCCCACCGCTGCCCCCATGCCCCGTTCCGGCATGCCGTGCGGGCAGCCGAAGTTCAGTTCGATGCCGTCCGCGCCGGTGGCTTCTACTTTGGGCAGTATCTCGGCCCACAGTTTTTCCTCGCACGGCAGCATCAGCGAAACGATGATGACGCGATCCGGCCAGTCCTTTTTCACCTGCGTGATTTCCTGCAGATTGACTTCCAGCGGGCGGTCGGTAATCAGCTCGATGTTGTTAAAGCCTATGACCTCGCGGTTCTTGCCGTAGTGCGCCGAGTAGCGCGACGAGACGTTGACGGCAGCCGGATCTTCACCCAGCGTCTTCCACACCACGCCGCCCCAGCCAGCTTCGAAGGCGCGCACCACGTTGTAGGCTTTATCGGTTGGCGGCGCCGAAGCCAGCCAGAACGGATTGATCGATTTGATGCCGCAGAATTCTATGCTCAGGTCAGCCATTATTGGGCCTCCGCTTTCAGTGCAGTTTTTAGTAGTTGCATGTCTTGATGGATGGCGATGGCCGCCAGTTTGCCGTGCTGCACCGCCTGCACGGTCAGATCCTGTCCGGGCGCCACACAGTCGCCGCCAGCGTAGATACGTGGCAGCACTGTGCGGAACTGATCGTCGACGTGGATTTTGTCACCGTCGCGTTTCAGCGTTTTCGCCAGTGGATCACTGATGCTCGTTTCGTCCATGCTCTGTCCGATGGCCTTGAAGATCGCGTCCGCCGCAATCTCGAAAGTCTCGCCAGTACCAGCCAGACGGCCATTGTTCATGGCAGTTCTTTCGAAGCGCATACCGCGTACGCGGCCTGCATCGTCCAGCAGCACCTGCTGCGGCTGGGCCCACGTGCGCATGCGCACCTGATTTTCCTTGGCGATGTGCTGCTCGTGCTCCGTCGCGCTCATTGCTTCGAAACCGCGGCGGTACACCAGCGTGACTTCTTCCGCCCCCAGGCGCTGAATCTGCACGGCCATATCGATGGCCGTGTTACCGGCGCCGATCACGATGGCGCGCGCCGGCACCGGCAAACTGGCCAGATCATCGGTCTGGCGCAGCGCGGCGATGTATTCCACAGCGGCCAGCAAACCCGGTGCATCTTCGCCCGTCAGGCCCAGCCGCTTGCTGGTGCCCAGACCAAGACCGAGAAATACGGCGTCATACTGCGCATGCAGATCTTTCAGTTGCAGATTGCCGCCCAGCGTATGGCCGTGACGGATTTCGATACCGCCGATGTCGAGCAGGAATTCGACTTCCTTCTGCGCGAAGTTATCGGTCAGCTTGTACTTGGCAATGCCGTACTCATTGAGGCCACCGGACTTCTCCTTGGCCTCGAACACCACCACGTCGTTGCCCAGCATGGCCAGACGGTGTGCGCACGACAGACCGGCGGGACCAGCACCTACCACGGCGATTTTCTTGCCGGTGCTGGCGGCACGCTTGAACGGATGTTCGGCAAACGACATGTGATCAATAGCGTAGCGCTGCAGCAGACCAATCTTGACAGGCTGGCCTTCGGCATCGTGATTGCGCACGCAGCTATCCTCGCACAGGATTTCTGTCGGGCAGACGCGTGCGCAGCTACCGCCTAAAATGTTCTGCTGCAGGATGCCAGCCGCTGCGCCGTTCACATTGCCGTCGTGGATATTGCGGATAAAGGCCGCCACATCAATCTCTGAAGGACAGATGCGGGTGCAAGGCGCATCGTAGCAATACAGACAGCGTGCGCTTTCAATCGCCGCCTGTCGCTCATTGAGTGCCGGCGCCAGATCGGTGAAGTGTTTAGCCAATGATTCATTGGCTTCCTTGGGATGCGGTATGTATTTGAGAGAGGCTATCATCATGGTTTCCGTAAGATTTATTTCATCTGTGGGAATGCAAATTCTGCGCCAGCGCTAGCCGTATTCGGCCAGCGCTGCATCACAGCTTTATGCCGCGTATAGAAGCGCACACCTTCGGGTCCGTAAGCGTGGTGATCACCAAACAGGCTACGCTTCCAGCCACCAAAACTATTGAATGCCATCGGCACTGGCAGCGGCACATTCACGCCCACCATGCCCACCTGAATCTGTCGCACAAACTCGCGTGCCACACCGCCATCACGCGTGTAGATCGCCACCCCGTTGCCGTACTCGTTACGGTTGATCAGCGCTACCGCCGTACCCACATCGGGCGCGCGCAGCATGCATAGCACGGGGCCGAAAATCTCTTCCTTGTAGATGGTCATATCGGGCGTCACATGATCGAACAGCGTGCCGCCCACGAAGAAGCCCTGCTCGCGTCCCGGCACCACATAATTGCGGCCGTCCACCACCAGTTTGGCGCCCTGTTCCACGCCTTCGCTGATCAGGCGCTCGATGCGCTGCTTGGCGGCGCTCGAAACCACCGGCCCCATTTCGGCATCCGCTGCCATACCGTCGCGCACTTTCAGTGCAGCAGTGCGCTTTGCCAGTGCATCGACAATCTTGTCGCCGGCATCGCCCACCGCCACCACCACCGAGATGGCCATGCAGCGTTCGCCCGCCGATCCATAGGCTGCGCCCATCAGTGCATCGACGGTCATTTCCATGTCCGCATCGGGCATCACCACCATGTGATTCTTGGCGCCGCCCAGTGCCTGCACGCGCTTGCCGCTGGCACTGCCGCGGGCATAGATGTATTCGGCAATCGGGGTGGAACCGACAAAGCTCACCGCCTGCACCACCGGATGATCGAGCAGCGCATCGACCGTGACTTTATCGCCCTGCACCACGTTGAAGACACCATCAGGCAGACCGGCTTCCTTGAGCAGTCTGGCATGCAGCAGCGATGGCGAAGGATCGCGCTCGGAAGGCTTGAGTACAAAAGTGTTACCGCAGGCGATAGCGACGGGGAACATCCACATCGGCACCATCACGGGGAAATTGAACGGTGTGATACCCGCCACCACACCGAGTGCCTGTCGCATCGACCACGCATCGATGCCGCGCGAAATCTGGTCGGTGAATTCGCCCTTCAGCATCTGCGGTATGCCGACGGCAAATTCCACCATCTCGATACCGCGCGCCACTTCGCCCTGTGCGTCGGCAAAAGTCTTGCCGTGTTCGCGCGTCAGCATGGTGGCAAATTCGTCGGTATGCTGCTGGCACAGTTGCAGGTATTTGAACAGTACGCGCGCGCGCGTCAGCGGCGGCGTGGCCGACCACGCAGGGAAGGCGGCTTCCGCTGCGCGCACGGCGGCATCTACTTCATCCGTCGTACCCAGAGCCACTCTGGCTACCGGTTGCCCCAGCGCGGGGTTGAACACGTCCGCATAGCGGCCGCTGTGCGTATCGACTGCCACGCCGTTGATGTAATGGGTAATCGTCTCCAGAGTGCTCATAGTGTTCTTTCTCTATGCGTTCAGCCCAGCAGGCTGTCGGCGTCAACGTAGGGATAGCCCAGACCATGTGCCACCGCTTCGTAGGTGACATGGCCCAGACAGACATTCAAACCATTCTTCAGATGGGGGTTGGCTTTCAGCGCTTTCTGCCAGCCCTTATCCGCCAGTGCCACCGCGTGCGATATGGTGGCGTTATTCAGTGCAAAAGTGGAAGTGCGTGCCACGGCGCCCGGCATATTCGCCACGCAGTAGTGCACCACACCATCCACCACAAAGGTTGGCTGCTCGTGGGTGGTGGCATGCGAGGTTTCGAAACAGCCGCCCTGATCGATCGCCACGTCCACCACCACCGCACCGGGCTTCATGCGGGCGATCATTTGCTTAGTCACCAGCTTGGGCGCCGCCGCACCGGGCACCAGCACACCGCCTATCACCAGATCCGCATCGAGCACAGCCTGTTCGATGGTGTGGGCATTCGAGTACAGCGTGCTGATACGGTTGCCGTACACCAGATCGAGTTGGCGCAGGCGATCCACATTCTTATCAAGGATGGTCACGCGCGCGCCTATGCCCACTGCCATCTGCAAGGCATTGGTGCCAACCACGCCAGCACCGATGATGGCCACGTGGCCGGGCGCCACACCGGGCACACCGCCCAGCAACAGGCCCATGCCGCCTTTGGACTTCTCCAGATGGGCAGCGCCAGCCTGTATCGACATGCGCCCGGCCACCTCGCTCATCGGTGCCAGCAGGGGCAGGCCGCCGTTAGCGCCCGTGATGGTTTCGTAGGCGATGCAGACCGCGCCAGATGCCACCAGAGCCCTGGTCTGCCCGGGGTCCGGCGCGAGGTGCAGATAGGTGTACAGAATCTGACCTTTGCGCAGCATGGCGCATTCTTCCGGCTGCGGCTCCTTCACTTTGACGATCATCTCGGCGCGGGCAAAAATTTCGCCCGCCGTCTCGACGATGCTGGCGCCGGCGCCTTCATACATGCTGTCGGCGAGGCCGATGGCCGCGCCAGCATTTTTCTGCACCAGAACCTGATGACCACGCAATACGAGTTCCTTCACGCTGGCCGGGGTAAGGCCAACGCGGGACTCCTGGTTTTTGATCTCTTTTGGGACACCTACCAGCATGCTGTTCTCCTTGTGTGACTGGCTATGCTGCTATGCCAGATTTTTTAGGACAGTCGTGAGCTTTCCAAACAGTTCATCGATATGTTTTTTCTCCAGAATCAGAGGTGGCGACAGAGCGATGATGTCGCCGGTAGTACGTATCAGGATGCCGTCGGCAAAGGCCTGCTTGAAGGCGGCAAAGGCGCGCGCGCCGGGCTTGCCGGGGATGGGCGCCAGCTCGATGCCCGCGATCAGGCCTATGGTGCGGATGTCGATCACGTGCGGCAGGCCTTTGAGCGAGTGCACCGCGTCGGCCCAGTACTCGGCCAGACCGGCAGCGTTTTCCAGTATCTTCTGTTCCTTGAACACTTCCAGCGTCGCCAGCGAAGCGGCGCAGGCCACCGGATGGCCGGAGTAGGTGTAGCCATGGAATAGTTCGATGCCGGCCGGCGCTTCCATGAAGGCTTCGTAGATATGCTTTTTGGTGAACACGGCGCCCATAGGAATCACGCCATTGGTCAGGCCTTTGGCAGTGGTCATCATGTCCGGTTCCACCTCGAAGTAGTCGGATGCAAACGGCGTGGTGAGGCGGCCAAAACCGGTAATCACTTCATCGAAGATCAGCAGGATGCCGTGCTTGGTGCATAGCTCGCGCAGCCGTTTCAGATAACCCTTGGGCGGAATCAGCACGCCGGTGGAACCGGCCACCGGTTCGACGATCACGGCAGCGATGGTGGATGCATCATGCAGTGCGACGATACGCTCCAGTTCATCGGCCAGCTCGGTGCCGTATTCCGGTTCGCCACGCGTGTAGGCATTCTTTTCCAGATTGTGCGTATGCGGCAGGTGGTCCACACCGGGCAGCATCACGCCATACGGCTTGCGGTTGCCGGCGATGCCGCCGACCGAAATGCCGCCGAAGCCCACGCCGTGATAACCGCGCTCGCGGCCGATCAGGCGGGTGCGGCTGGCTTCACCGCGCGCCTTGTGATAGGCCAGCGCGATCTTCAGCGCGGTATCGACCGACTCGGAACCGGAGTTGGTGTAGAACACCTGGCCAAAGCGGTGGCCGGTGTATTCCATCAGCTGCTCGGCCAGATCGAAGGCGGCCGGATGGCCCATCTGGAAGGTCGGTGCAAAGTCCAGCTGCCCCACCATCTCGCGCACTGCTGCAACAATCCTGGGCTGGGCGTGGCCGCAAGGTACGCACCACAGACCGGCCGTACCATCGAGGATGCTGTTGCCATCCACATCCTTGTAGTACATGCCTTGCGCCGACACCAGCAGCCGCGGATGGGCCTTGAAGTCGCGGTTGTTGGTAAATGGCATCCAGAAGGACGTCATCGATGCTGGTCTGGATTCGTTCATGCTCATCTCCTGTTGTACGGCGTGCGTTCAAATGGGGGCTTTTTGACAAACCGTAAAAAAATTTACCAGTTGGCAAAATGATGATGCAATAATAGACAGCGCAACAATGATGGCACAGATACACAAATATCAAAACTGTCCAACCGTACAGGTGGCAAAAACATTACAGTTACGTTTTTAGGTCAGCGTGCGTCGCACGGGGAGTCAGGCATGGAAGCTGGGAATGGGCTGCAGGAAATCGCATCGGGCGCCGCAGGCTGGCCCGTTGTGCCCATAGAGCGCCAGCGCAAAGGTGGACTGGTAGACCAGATCGTGGCGGCGATCAGCGCGATGGTGGCTGGGCGCGAACTGCGCGTGGGCACCAAAATGCCTTCCGTACGCCAATTTGCCAAGTGTAATGGCATCAGTACCTTTACAGTTGTGGAATCCTATGACCGCCTCGTGACACTGGGGCTGTTGTCGTCACGCCGCGGTTCCGGCTATTTCGTGGCCAGACAGGACCTTCCGGCCACATTGCTGCCCTCCACCATCCACGCCATCCCCAATGCCATCGACGCGCTGACGCCGGACCTGTATTCGGGCGTATCGGAAGCGCTGCCGGTGGGCGCGGGCTGGCTGCCGCCGGACTGGTATGGCGAAGACACCATCCTCGACGCCGTGCGTCAGGCCATGCGCATTCCCGCCAACCGCCTGCGCGGCTATGGCCACCCGCTGGGTTTTCCCTCGCTGCGCCAGCATCTGGCCACCACGCTGGGCGATGAACTATTCCCCATCGAAGCCGACCAGATCCTGCTCACCCATGGCGCCACCCACGCTTTTGACCTGATCCTGCGCACGCTGACCAAGCCGGGCGACACCGTGCTGGTGGAGGACCCCGGCTACAGCAACCTGCTCTCGCTGATCCGCCACCATGGCTGCGTTGCCGTCGGCATTCCGCGCGGCGAACAGGGGCTGGATATGGAAGCGCTGGCGAAACAGGCCGCCCAGACCCAGCCCAAGCTCATGTTCGTCAACACTGTGCTGCAAAATCCGCTCGGCACTTCGCTCAGCGTGGCACAGGCGCACCGGCTGCTAGGTCTGGCCGAGCAGTTCGACTTCTGGCTGGTGGAAGATGACATCTACCGCGAACTGGCACCACGCGGCGAAGCTTCGCTGGCCGCCATGGACGGCTTGCGCCGCGTGATACGGGTGGGTAGTTTTTCCAAAACGCTGTCGCCGGTGCTGCGGGTGGGTTCGATCTGCGCATCCGCCTCGCTGATACCGGAACTGCTGCGGGTAAAAATGCTGGCCGGCCTGACTACCTCCGAAATCAACGAACGCGCCGTGTTCCACGCCATCACGGCGCGGCCCTACAGGCGCATGGTGGATAAGCTGGTCAGCCAGCTCGATGCAGGACGCGAGCGCACCATCGACAGTCTGGCCACTGTGGGCATGGCGCCGATTGCGCGTCCGCGTGGCGGCATGTTCGTCAGCGCTGGCTGGCCTGACGCACCAGGCGCCGAATGGAACGGCAAGCTGATTGCCGATCTGGCCCTGAAATCCGGCATCCTGCTCTCGCCGTGCGACTTCTTCCTGCTGCGCGCACCGGAAACCATCTGGTTCCGCTTCAACGTCGCGTATGCCGATCATCCTCAACTGCTGACCTTCCTGAGACAACTATGTCGACCATAAAGAGCCCCACGGAAGCAGCGCCGAAAATCAAACGGCGCGTCCTCAATCGCGACAAGCTGGAAGCGGACATCACCGCAATGGCGGTGCGCGTGTTTGCCGAATGCGGTTACGAAGGTACTTCGATCGCCACCGTGGCAGAGAAAGCCGGGCTATCGAAACAGAACCTGATGTACTACTTCCCCACCAAGCAGGCGCTGTACCAGCGTGTGCTCGATGAAGTGCTGGACGAATGGCTGGAGCGGATGGAGCATCTGGCGGCGGAAGATCAGGAACCGGCCGAAGTGCTGCGCACTTACATCCAGGCCAAGCTGAAGTTCTCGCGCGAGCAGCCGTGGGCTTCGCGCGTGTATGCGATGGAAGTGATCAGCGGCGCCCAGCTCTACGGCGCGCAGATCCAGCGCCGCGTGATTCCGCTGCTGCGCAAGGACATCGAAGTGTTCGAAAAGTGGATAGCTGCAGGCAAAGTGGCGCCGATTAACGCCACCCATCTGCTGTTCGCCATCTGGGCCATGACCCAGTCCTATGCCGATTTCTCGGCACAGATGGCACTGGTACTGAACCACAAGCAGCTGACCAAAAAGGATTTCGACGATGGCGAGCAGGCCATCGTCAACATGGTGCTGGCGGCGATCAGCGTGCCGCAGCACGCTGGCGCCGACGCGCCATAAAGCCCACTACGCCCAGACCGGCCAGCAGCATGGCATAGGTTTCCGGTTCCGGTACCGGTGCCATATAGCCCTGTACCGTGGTCGGTTTGAAGAAGTGGTTGGCATTGATCTGCACCGAGGACAGCCAGTTATCCACCACCACATTACCGTTGATGACACCACTGCCACCATTCACGGTAGCCAGCGGCGCCAGAATATTCGCCGTCAGGCCCGTGTGGATGCCCAGATCCTTGGCCTGATAGAAGTTGAACAGCACGTTGTACTTCTCGAAGCCCGAATAGCCGCCGTTAAAACCGCCAGTCGTGCCGCTAATATTGAAGATCAGGGTGGAACCGGCTGTCAGATTGCTGAAATTGAAGTAGCTTACGCTCGATAAGGTCTGGGCGTCGAGGTTGATGACTTCCACCGCGCTTTTGCTGCCGCTGATATTCAGGCCGCCCCACTGCACCGTGGCACTGCCCGTGGTGGACAATTTGGTCAGCGAGGTCGAGGTGTTTTTCAGTTGCGTACCCAGCGCCGCCAGATTGGCCGGCGCATTCGTCGCGCCTTTCCTGATGGTGCCGTACACATCCACCGACTGGGTCACACTGGCCGTGCCACCCACATAGGTGTAACCGTTCTTGATGGAACCACTGGTGAAACTCAGATTGCGGCCGGCGATCAGCGAATAGCTGCCGTAAGCATCGAAATTCTTGACGTTGACCGAGTAGTTGCTAAGCTGAACATCGCGGCCAGCCAGTATGGAACCTTCCACATCTGCACTAGGTGCCTTGAAATCCGTCAGCGCAAACACATTGGCGCCATGCAGACTCAGATCGACTACCCCGGCTTGCGTGCTACCTGCAGCCGCCATAGTCATGCATGCAACAGCAACGGCGGATTTGAATACTGGCTTCATCTGAATTTCCCTCAAAGAAACTTAACTTACTTCAAGGATAGCACAACTAATTTCCATGTGGAATTATTTTTCCACATGGAAATTAAAATATGCTTGTTTTCAGATTTTTGCTATTTTTATCTTATTGCTTTATTGCTTGCGACGGCGCGCCACGGCGCCCATCAGACCCAGACCGGCCAGCAGCATGGCATAGGTTTCCGGTTCCGGTACCGGGGCGGCAGGGAGATTGCCCGTAAAGCTTTGCAGGTGAATTTCGCCATACTGGTTGAGCGACTTGGCAAATACGCCGCCTTCCACATTGGCGCCATTGATATTGCTGAAGCTGCCGTTGGCCACCAGCACCTGACCGCCAAAGGTCGCACCAACGGTCACGCTGCTGGCACCGGCGAAGTTCCAGATCAGCTTGCTACCGAGCGCCTGCGCCGAGCCGCCGAGGAAGTTGGCCGACACGCTAAGGTTGGCATCATTGGTATTGAAAATCACGGTCGACGCGCCGTGCAGATTGAAATTGAATTCCGCAGTAGTGGACGAGAAGATGCGGCTATCGAGCGTGGTCAGATCGAATACCAGCACGCCATTGACGGCCGTGCCGCTGAAGGTCACAGTGTGGTCGCTATTGCTGAAGTCGACCGACGCACCACTGGTGCCGTGCAGCGCCGATAACTGGCTCGACAGGCCCGTCATCACGTTGCCGAAGTTGGTCGAGGTGGCAGCTGCCAGCGTGCTGTTCATGTTGCTGGTCGGGGCGTTCAGCACCTTGTCATTCAGATTCATATTGGTATAGCTGGACGCATGAATCAGGTTGCCGAAGTTGATGCCATCCGCTGCCCCGACCACCCAGGCATTGCCGCTCAGGCTGGACGAGCTGGCATTGCCGCCGATATAGCTCTCGCCCGAGTTGACGGTGATGCCCTGTACATCGCCCCCCACCACCATGCCCAGACCATTGACGTGGACATTGCCGCTGAGCTTGCCGCCCACGGTCAAGCCCGCATAGGCCGAGGCCGGCGTATCGTTGATGTGCTGGACATAATCGCCACCGACCACATTACCGCCCACATAACTACGGCCATCAACGTGCGAAGTGGAACTGACGTCGCCAGTTACTACCACATTAAACTGCTGCAGCATCTGCTGCGCGCTCAAAGAAGCAGGTACAGGAGCAGCATAGGCGCTGCTGGAAATCAGGGCGGCAACGGCCAGGGCGAAACGGGTAGGCTTGAGCATAAGTTCTCCAAATAAAGAGGCCGTACGCCCTTGCGTCAGCCGAGCTTACTATTTTATAACAACTATTGTAATTTGCGCACTTATTGTTACAAATTAACAATGACTAGTCAGCAACGACCAAACTGGGCTAAGCTGGCACCTCATCGCCACCCTGTACACACCATGCCAGCCTTCCAGCCCGTCCAGCTACGCACGCCCCGCCTGACCCTGCGCTTTCTCACCAGTGAAGATGGCGACGCCATGTTCCGGCTGTTTTCCGATGCCGAAGCGGTGCGCTACTGGAGCTGTGCGCCCTGGCAGGAGCGCACGCAGGCCAGCGACTACCTCGCCCAGACGCTACAGGGCTATGCCAGCGGCAGCAGCCTGCGCTGGGCCCTCGTCGATCAGATTGGCGCCGTGCTAGGCGTGGTCACGCTGTATCACTTCGACCAGCAGAACGCCCGCTGCGACATCGGCTACATGCTGGCCCGCCATTACTGGGGCCAGCGTTATATGCAGGAAGCGCTCGCTAGCGTGCTGGACTATGCCTTCGGCCCGCTCGCCCTGCACCGTGTCGAAGCCGATATCCATCCCGCCAATGCCGCCTCGGTGCGGCTGCTGCAGGGCCTGCATTTCCGCCTCGAAGGCCAGCTGCGCGAACGCTGGTTCGTCAACGGCGAAGTGTCGGACAGCCTGATGCTGGGCCTGCTGGCGCGGGAGTGGCTGGCCGCGCGCACTAAAGCGCCATGAGGCCGGCGGCGCCGGTTTACCATTCGTCGGCCCTTTTCCCGCACTTAACCCTCAGAAACTACCGTTGATCGTATCGCACTCCCCTGCGAAAAATAGCTTTGCTAAAGTAACTCCATCGCCAACCTATCGGGAGTCGCACCATGAAAAAAATCACCGCACAATCCGTCTACAACTTCCTCGAAGAAGTGCTGCAAGCTGTACTGCGCGTGGCACGCTTGGGCGCCCGCCTGCTGCGCCGCATGACGCCGCAGGCGATACTGGCGGCAGCTTTGCTGCTGGCCCTGCTCGTCGCCATCCTGCCACTGGCGCTGGTGCTGTTTGTCGTCTTTATGATCTTCAAGGTGATGGTCGGTGCCAGCTTCGTGCACGGCCGCCGTGACCCGCATTTCAAGGACATCAACTAATGACCAGGTCGCGTCTGGCACAGAGCAGCTACGCCAACGCCAAAAGTCTGCTCGACCTGATCCGTGAAGTGGGCGATACCGCCGTCACGATCTGGTGGCGCTTCTTCGACTGGCTGGCTCAGGTCGAGTGGCGCAAGCTGATCATCGTCTGGGTGCTGTTGCTGCTACTGGGCCTGACGCCGTTCGGCCTGTCGAAACAGGCCATGGCCTTCATCATGCTGTCACTAGGCCTGAAGGTGCTGGCCGGCGGCAAGCGTAAAGCCGAACTGGAAGCGCTGAACGCCCACCATCAGGCCGACGAAGAAAGCATGGAGCGGCGCGTGGTGGAAGCGCGCATGGCAGCCCTGCAGGCGCAGGTCGAACCGCACTTCCTGTTCAACACGCTGGCACTGATAGGCCAGCTGATCGAAACCGATCCGCCGCAGGCCGCCCGCATCCACCAGAACCTGATCGACTACCTGCGCGCCACCCTGCCGCAGATGCGTGCCGCCGGTGCCGGCACACTGGGGCGCCAGATCGAGATGTCGCGCGCCTATCTGGCCATCATGCAGGCCCGCATGGGCGCCCGGCTAGCCGTATCGATCGATGTGCCGCAGGAAATGCAAAGCGCCACCTTTCCCGTCATGACCTTGCAGATCCTGATCGAGAACGCCATCAAGCACGGACTGGAGCCGAAGATCGCGGGCGGCCGCATCGACATCCGCGCCAGCGTCGATCAGGGCGTGCTGCAGGTCGATGTACTGGATGACGGCGTCGGCTTCAATCTGCACGCAGCCGACGGCATCGGCCTGGCCAATGTGCGCGAACGGCTGCGCATCCTGTATGGCAACCGCGCCCAGCTGGTGCTGGAAGCGCCGCTCACGGGAGGCACCCGCGCCAGTGTACGCCTGCCGTATGCACCCGACATTTTTGCCGGAGCCGGTAAATGAATTCCCCCGTGAATTCCCCCGTGAACCCGCCGGCCAGCAGCGACCGCGTCACCGCCCTGATCGCCGACGACGAGGCGCCCATGCGCGCGCAGCTGCGCGCCCGCCTGCAGGAAAGCTGGCCCGCGCTGGAAATCGTGGCGGAAGCGGGCAACGGCATCGAGGCGGTAGAACTGGCTGGCGCACATGAACCCGATATCGTCTTTCTCGATATCCGCATGCCCGGCATGTCCGGCATCGAAGCAGCGCGCCTGCTGTTCAACCGCTGCCATCTGGTGTTCGTCACGGCTTACGACCAGTACGCCATCGAAGCGTTCGAACAGGGTGCGCTCGATTATCTGCTCAAACCTGTGGGCGGCGAACGTCTGCGCACCACCTGCAGCCGCCTGCAGGCACGCGTGGGCCAGCAGCCGCAGGACATCACGCGCCAGCTGGGCGCGTTGCTGGCGCAGCACAGCGCCCCGCCTAAACGCGAATACCTGCGCTGGATACAGGCGCAGGTGGGACAGAACCTGCGCATGATCAGCACGCGCGAAATCCTGTTCTTCCAGGCCGACGAAAAATACACGCGGGTATGCACCGCGCAAGGCGAAGTGCTGATTCGCAAAACCCTGAAAGAACTGGCGGACGAACTCGACCCCGACGAATTCTGGCGCATCCACCGTTCCACGCTGGTGCGGGTGGATGCTATCGACTCGGTAGGGCGCGATCTGCGTGGCCGCCAGATGGTGCGGGTGAAGGGTGTGGAAGCAGCGCTGGAAGTTAGCCGAGGCAACACACATTTGTTCCAGCAAATGTAATCAGGTCTTGTGCCGCATCGGGCTATACTGCATGCGCTACGCTGAACATATCCGTTCTAACCACCTATGGGAGAGAAACATGGACAGCATACCCAAGACCACGCTATGCAATGTCGTACCCTGCATGCGCTACCGCGATGCGCCCGCCGCCATCGACTGGCTGTGCACCACCTTCGGCTTTAGCGCCACGCTGGTGGTGCCGAATGAAGATGGCAGCATCGCCCACGCCCAGCTAGGCTTCGGCAGCAGCATGGTGATGCTCGCATCGGTCGTCGATACCGATTATGGCCGCCTGATCAAACAGCCGCAGGACATCGGCCAGTTCGTCACCCAGAGTACGTATCTGGTGGTGAATGATGCGGACCTCGTGTACGAGCGCGTGCGCGCCATGGCTGGCGAAATCGTGCTCGACATTCAGGACGAGGACTACGGCGGCCGGGGCTTCACTTGCCGTGACCCCGAAGGTCACGTGTGGAGCATAGGCACTTACGATCCGGCGCACGCCCTCAGCTCGCTAACCAGCGACTGATCGGCCACGGCCACGGGACGTATGCGGATAACGTCGCGGTACAGCGGCGGCATGGCTGCGCACATCTCTGCCAGTGCCGTGTCCGTCAATCGGGGCAGCACATACTGGAACTGCGCCGGATTATAGAACGGCAGCGGCCCTTCCATGGTCGAACCATAGGCGCCCAGATTCATGAAGCTCAGGGCGCTGGCGTCGGGCCCCAACGCAAACACGAAAGTACCCTCTTTCGGGTGGCCCAGATACTGCTGCACTTCCTGCTGGCGTTCCGGCGTCGCACCGGCCATCAGCTTGTAGCGCAACTGGGCGTAGGCACGCGTAATTTCCATGAACGCGCTGCGGATGCCGGACTGGCCCAGACGGCCCCCCATGCATAGCAGCAGGTTGCCGAAACCATCGAGCAGTGCCACCGCATCACCTACCCCGCCATGCTCGCGGTCGCGCTGCATGGCCTGTGCAAGAAAGGGCGCCAGCCCTGCATCAGGCTGCTGCGGCATGCTGCGATAAGCCAGCGCATCGGGATACAGCTGCTTCAGACCCTGCACGATGGCATGGTCGGTGGGCAAGGTGGTGGGATCGCGCAGCTGCTCGCGCGGCAGATCGTTCTGGAACAAGGCCAGCACGGCTTCCGAAGTGGCCTCGAATACCAGCGAGCACAGCGCCTGCGTAGGTTCCGCAATCGTCTTGCCGATGAAGAAGGACTTGGGCGCCGCACCGGAGGCGCTGCGACGGTAGGACGAAGCACCGAGCACGGCCGGATAGCTGAAGCTGGCCGCCGCCTGCGCCTGCAGCGTGGCTGGCAATGCGCTAAAGCTGGCGGCATCATCATAGTTGATGCCGGCATTGCGGTCCGGGGCGGCCACCAGCACGTTGAAGCCGGCCGCCAGTATCGCCCCCGTACACATGCAGCAGGGGTCGAGCGACGTCACGATGGTCACTTCGTGCGGTGCAGGCAGTGCCGTGCCGCGTGCTTTTTCGGCAAAATACCAGTCTATCAGCTGGCGTTCGGCGTGGGCGGTGGGATCGAACACCAGTCCCTGCTTGATGACATTGCTGTGCACGGATTGCAGCACATTGCCGTGCTGGTCCAGCATCAGGCCGCCCACCCCGAAAGTGCCCTGGGTTTTGGCGCTGATCGCTTCTGCCGCAGCAATCGCCACGGCAGCTTGCACATCGATGGTTTTCTTGTAGGCCACTGGTTTCTTCAAGGTCTGACTGGGTTACTTCTTCAGGTCGGCGCCGCCGAAGGCATGCGGCAACTGCGCCGCCGCCGTCGTTTCGAAGATATCGCCTTTCAGGTTGGTCAGCAACACGGGCAGCTCATTGCCACCCAGTTCCAGCGTTACCTGACGGCAGGCGCCGCAAGGTGCTATCGGGCCATCCGTTTCGCCGATCACGGCCAGTGCAGCAAAATCGCCGGGCTGGTAGCCGGCGGCGATGGCGCTGAAGAAGGCCGTGCGTTCGGCGCAGTTGCACAGACCGTAGGAGGCGTTCTCCACATTACAGCCATGGAAAACCTTGCCGTCCCGCGCCAGCAGCGCAGCACCCACCTTGAAATTCGAATAGGGCGTATAGGCCTTGAGCCGCGCAGCGGCGGCTTCGGCAATCAATTCCTGTTGATTCATCAGGCGTCTTTCGCTTAAGGACGGATGGTACGGTAGATTACCGGATTAGCAACCGGTGCTACCACGCTGATCTGATAGGCGGCCTGCACTTCACGCACAGCCTGCTCGGCCGCTTCCTGCGTGCGGGCATGCACCATAGCCAGCGGCTGGCCTGCTTCCACCTTATCGCCCAGACCGACCAGATCGGTCAGGCCGACGGCGAAGTCGATAGGATCGGCAGCACGGCGGCGGCCGCCACCGAGGCTGACCACGGCCAGCCCCAGGCCGCGGCAATCGGTGCTGCTGGCATAGCCCGCGCTGAGCGCCGGAACCGGGACCACGATAGGTGCGCGCTCCAGATGGCGATCCGGGTTTTCCATCAGATCGGCCGGGCCGCCCAGCGCCACCACCATGCGGGCAAAGCGTTCTGCTGCGCTGCCGTTATCGAGGCAGGCTTGCAGCTTGGCGCGCGCTTGCGTTGCGTTGTCGGCCAGTTTGCCCAGCACCAGCATTTCGGCGCACAGCGCCATGGTCACTTCATGCAGACGGGCCGGACGCGAACGGCCACTCAGGTAGTCGAGCGCGCCGCGCACTTCGATGGCGTTACCGGCATACGGCGCCAGCGATTCGTTCATGTCGGTCAGGATGGCCGACGTCATCATGCCCGCGCCATTGCCTACTTTAACGATGCTGTCGGCCAGTTCCACCGATTTATCGTAAGTCGGCATGAAGGCGCCGCTGCCTACTTTCACGTCCATGGCCAGCGCATCGAGGCCAGCCGAGAGTTTTTTCGACAGGATGGAGCCGGTAATCATGGCCACCGATTCCACCGTGGCCGTGACATCGCGCACGCCGTAGAAGATTTTGTCCGATGGCGCCAGCGACGAGGTCTGGCCGATGATGGCCACGCCCACTTCTTTCACCACTTTGCGGAACAGTGCGTTGTCCGGCACCGTGGTGTAGCCGGGGATGGAATCGAATTTATCCAGCGTGCCGCCGGTGTGACCCAGACCCCGGCCCGAAATCATCGGCACGTAGCCGCCGCAGGCTGCCACCATAGGGCCCAGCAGCAGCGACACCACATCGCCCACGCCGCCGGTGGAGTGCTTGTCGACTACCGGACCATTCAGGTCGAGCGAGCGCCAGTCCAGCACTTCGCCCGAATCGCGCATGGCCAGCGTGAAGGCGACGCGCTCGTCCATCGTCATATCGTTGAAAAACACCGCCATCGCCAAAGCGGCGATCTGGCCTTCGGTGACGCGGTTGGAGGTAATCCCGCCCACAAAGAACCGGATTTCTTCGGCACTCAGCACACCGCCGTCACGCTTCTTGCGGATGATCTCTTGAGGTAAAAACATGGAACACTCCACTTGTATGAGGTATTGAAAGCACAAAAGCGGGTCCGCAGACCCGCCCTACTTTGCCGCTATTGACACGGCGCTGGCTGCTCCCTGCGGCTTAAACGCCGTAAGGAATCCAGATATTTTTTACTTGCGTGGCATGGGCCAGCACGGCACGGCCACCGGCTTGCGCCGTGCTATACCAGTCGCGGCCCCTGGCGCCGCCTACCCAGGTGCGCTTGAGCGAAGCAGCCGACAGGCGCTCCACTTCGGCGCAGCCGGCAGCGGAACCATCGTGGCGCCATACGGCATCGATATCGCTGTGCGTGGCCAGCGTACGGGCCAGCTCATCGGCGCTACCCGTGATGATGTTGACCACACCACCCGGCAGATCCGAAGTATCGAACACCTGATACAGATCGGTGGCCGACAGCGGGTGCGCTTCCGACGGCACCACCACCACGCGGTTACCCATCGCGATGGCCGGCGCGACCAGCGAGATGAAGCCCAGCAGCGGTGCTTCGTTCGGGCAGACGATGCCGATCACGCCAAGTGGTTCGTTCAGCGCCACGGTAATGCCATGCATAGGCGGCTGGTGTGCCAGACCATCGTATTTGTCGGCCCATGCAGCGTAGTAGAACAGGCGTTCGATGGAAGCCTGCACTTCTTTTTCTGCATTGCGGTCGCCCGTCATGGCAGCGATGCGGGCAGCAAATTCGTCGGCGCGGGCTGCCAGATTTTCGGCGATGTAATACAGCACCTGCGCGCGGTTGTGCGCCGTGGCTTTGCTCCAGCCGCCAGCTTTGTGGGCTGCTTCCACCGCATTGCGAATGTCCTTGCGGTTGCCTTCGCCCACTTCGGCGATGAAGCTGCCGTCCACGCCGTGGATGGCGCGGCTGTAGGCACCGTCAGGGCGGGCCTGCTTGCCGCCGATGTACAGCTTGGCCGTACGGTCGATGGCGAAACCGCCGCCGGTAGCCAGCGTGGCCTTGGCTTTGGCCTTGCCCTGCTCCGGCTGTACCGGTGCGGCAGGACGGGCGTCTTCGGCCAGCGCCGTCATGTATTCATACATGCCTTCGCGGCCGCCTTCGCGGCCATAGCCGGATTCGCGGTAGCCGCCGAAGCCGCAAGCGGCATCGAACTGGTTGGCCGTGTTAATCCATACCACGCCAGCCTTGATCTGCGGCGCCATGTCCAGCGCCAGCGAAATGTTCTCGGTCCATACGCAGGCAGCCAGACCGTACACGGTGTTGTTGGCCAGTTGTACGGCTTCGGGCGGGGTGCGGAAGCTCATCGCCACCAGCACAGGGCCGAAGATTTCGGCCTGCGCTACGGCAGCGGACGTGGAAGCGCCGGTAATCAGCGTAGGCGGATACCATGCGCCACTGGCAGGGATGTCGCACGCTGGCTGGTACACGGTGCAGCCTTCGGCGCGGGCGGTATCCACCAGACCGGCGATGCGCTGCTGCTGGATAGGATCGACCAGTGCGCCGATGTCCATCGACTTGTCCAGCGGCGAACCGAGGGTCAGCTTGTCCATGCGGGCGCGCAGCTTGGCAAGGAATTTATCCTGCACGGATTCCTGCACCAGCAGACGCGAACCGGCGCAGCACACCTGGCCCTGATTGAACCAGATCGAATCGACCAGACCTTCGACGGCAGCATCGAGATCGGCGTCGTCGAACACGATGAACGGCGACTTGCCGCCCAGTTCCAGCGACAGCTTCTTGCCGCTACCGGCGCTAGCCTGACGGATCAGACGGCCCACTTCGGTCGAGCCGGTAAAGGCCAGCTTGTCGATGCCCGGATGGGTAGCGATGGCTTCGCCCACGCGGCCGTCGCCCGTGACGATGTTGACCACACCGGCCGGTACGCCAGCCTGTACGCAGATTTCGGCGAACAGCATGGCAGTCAGCGAAGTGAATTCGGCCGGTTTGAAAACGATGGTGTTACCAGCGGCCATGGCAGGGGCGATTTTCCACGCCAGCATCAGCAGCGGGAAGTTCCACGGCACGATCTGGCCCACCACGCCCACGGCGCGGTAGTCGGCGAATTCTTCTGCCTGCAGCTGGGCCCAGCCAGCGTGATGGTAGAAGTGACGCGCTACCAGCGGCAGATCGACATCGCGGGTTTCGCGTATGGTTTTGCCGTTGTCCAGCGTTTCCAGCACGGCGAACAGACGCGCGTGCTTCTGCATCAGGCGGGCCAGCGCGTACATGATCCTGGCGCGGCCATGACCGCCCAGTGCCTGCCAGCCCGGCTGCGCAGCGCGTGCTGCGGCCACGGCGCGGTCCACGTCGCTGGCGGTGGCTTGGGTCAGGTCGGCCAGCTTGCTGGCGTCGGCCGGATTGATGGAGGCGAACAGTTCACCTGCTTCACTCCACTGGTTATTGATGAACAGGCCGAAGCTACGGCCATGCTGGTCCAGCCATGCTTGCGCTTCTTTCGTGCTTTCGGGTGCAGGGCCGTATTCCATGGTGTTGAGGATCTCTTTAATTGATGGCATGACGTGTCCGATATTCTGTAGGCTAAGGTGCGCGCTGAATCGATAAGCTGAGGCTTAAGGCAGCGCGTGACGATGGGCGGCCGAGTAATTGCCGGTCACATAGTGCTCAAGCTGGCGTTCGATGTCGGTCAGCAGGCTGGAAGCACCAATACGGAACAGATGCGGCTGCAGCCATTCGTTGCCCAGTTCTTCTTTCATCAGCGTCAGGTATTGCAGCGCGGCCTTGGCCGTGCTCACGCCACCGGCGGGCTTGTAGCCGATCTTGAAGCCGGTCTGCTCGTGGTATTCGCGGATCGCGCGCACCATGGTCAGCGACACGGGAATGGTAGCGTTGACAGGTTCCTTGCCGGTCGAAGTCTTGATGAAATCGGCACCGGCCATCATGCACACCCACGAAGCTTTCGCCACGTTTTCCAGCGTGACCAGTTCACCCGTCGCCAGAATGGCTTTCACGTGGGCTTCGCCGCAGGCTTTGCGGTAGGCCAGCATTTCGTCGTACAGCGCCTGCCAGTTCCCCGTCAGCACGTGCTGGCGGGTGATGACGATATCGATTTCGGTGGCGCCTGCGGCCACCGACAGTTCGATTTCGCGCACCTTGGTTTCCATGCTGGTCAGGCCAGCCGGGAAGCCGGTCGACACGGCAGCAATCGGCAGACGGCCCTGCAGCACCTGCACGGCCGGTTTGATCATCTCGTGGTAGACGCAGACGGCGCCGGTGGCCAGCGGAGTGTCCTGCAGGCCCATGGCTTCCACCAGATCGCTGCGCAGCGGACGCATGGCTTTCATGCACAGGCGCTCCACACGGCCCGGCGTATCGTCGCCGGACAGGGTAGTCAGGTCGATCAGGCCGATGGCCTTGATCAGCCATGCTGCCTGATATTCCTTCTTCACCGTGCGGCGATTGGCCAGACTGGCGGCGCGACGATCCGCCGCACTCTTGTTGATATGGATGTGATTGATCCAGCCCAGATCGAGGGGGACCGCTTCGTTGCGCTTGAAGTCGGAGATGATGGTCATAACAGATTGCTTCCGTTGGAAAGTGGTTTGACGCCGAGGTGGTGAGCCAGAGTCTGGCCGATGTCGGAGAAGGATTCGGAAATCGGCAGTGCCTGCGGCTTCACCTGCGGGCCGAAGAAAATCATCGGAATGTGCTCACGCGTGTGGTCGGAGCCGGGCCAGGTCGGGTCGCAGCCATGGTCGGCGGTCAGCACTACCAGATCGCCCTCTTTCAGACCGGCGATGAATTCCGGCAGACGCGCATCCATGTCACGCAGCGCCTGGGCATAGCCGTTCACATCGCGGCGGTGACCGTATGCCTGATCGAAATCGACAAAATTCACGAACGTCAGCGACTTGTCGCCCGCTTCCTGCTGCACTTTCAGCAGTGCGTCGAACAGCGCCATATTGTCCTTGCCCTTCACCACGCGCGACACGCCCTGCGCCGCGAAGATATCGCTGATCTTGCCCAGCGCGATGACTTCGCCGCCGTCATTCTTGACGTGATCGAGCAGCGTCGGCGCCGGCGGCGCTACCGCGTAGTCGTGACGGTTGGTGGTGCGGGTGTAGTTGCCGTTCGCACCGAGGAATGGGCGGGCAATCACGCGGCCGATGTTGTAAGGCTCTACCAGCTTGAAGGCGATTTCGCACAGCTCGTACAGGCGCTCCAGCCCGAATGATTCCTCGTGCGCGGCAATCTGCAGCACCGAATCGGCCGAGGTGTAGATGATAGGTTTGCCGGAAGCGACGTGTTCGTCGCCATGCTTGTTGATGATTTCCGTGCCCGAGGCGTGGCAGTCGCCGAGGAAGCCCGGCACCTTGCCCAGTTCCTGCAGCTTGGCGGTCAGCTCGGCCGGGAAGGATGGCACGGTTTTGGGGAAATAGCCCCAGTCGAATTCCACCGGCACACCGGCGATTTCCCAGTGACCGGACTGGGTGTCCTTGCCGGTCGAGCGTTCGCGTGCGGCGCCATAGGCTGCCGTGAAACCCTCGCGCTGGGTAAAGCCTGCCGCCCACTCGCCGCTGGCCAGTTGTGCCGCAGCCGACAGGCCGAGTTTTTCCAGCGTGGGCAGAGCCAGCGGCTGGCCGCCAGCAGCGATGCGCTCGGCGATGTGGCCGAAAGTGTTGGCGCCCGCGTCGTTGTATTGCGCTGCGTCCGGCGTGGCGCCCAGACCGAAGGAATCCAGCAGCAGAATAAATGCGCGTTTCATGTTTTCCAGCTCCTCAAATGCAAAGGGGCGGACTAGCCGCCCCTCGGGGTTGTTACGCCTGCTGCGTTTTGGCGACGTTGGCCAGGAAGGCCAGAATCACGTCGATCAGCGAGGTCGCTGCCACGGCAGCATATTTCAGCGTCTGTTCATGCGACAGCGGGAACGGCGACAGGCCTTCGGCCAGATTGGTGATGGCCGACACGCCCACCACTTTCAGGCCGCAATGACGGGCCGACACCACTTCCGGCACCACCGACATACCGACCACGTCGGCACCCAGCGTCTTGAAGGCGCGGATTTCGGCCGGGGTTTCGAAGTTAGGACCGGCGTAGGCGATGTACACGCCATCGTGCAGCGGCACGTTCTTCTCCTGGGCCGAAGCGTGCAGCAGTGCGCGCAGGTCGGCATCGTAGGCATTGGCCATGCTGAAGAAGCGCGGGCCGAAGCGCTCGTCGTTCGGGCCCATCATCGGGGTGCCCGGCAGGAAGTTGATATGGTCGGTCAGCGCTACCAGCGAACCGGCATCCACTTCCGTGCGCAGCGAACCGGCCGCATTGGTCACGAACAGCATTTCGCAGCCCAGCAGCTTGATAGTGCGCACGGCGCTGGTCATCACGCCCAGGCCGTAGCCTTCGTAAACGTGGCCGCGGCCTTTCATGCACACCACATCGACGCCGGCCAGCGTGCCGATCACCAGTTCACCGGCGTGGCCGTGTACGGTGCTGATCGGGAAGCCCGGCAGTTCGTCGTAGCTGATGGTGACAGGATTGCTCATCTGTTCGGCCAAGACACCCAGACCGGAGCCCAGAATCAGGGCAACGCGTGGTTTGAAACCGGCAGGAAGACCGGCACTAATGCGGGCACGAATAATGTCAGCAGCCTGGAATGGGGAATTGTTCGACATGAAGATCCTCTAGTTTTAGGAAAGCCCGCGCGCGGGGCACAGCATGGGACTAAAGCCGACACTATGCATCATCGTGCATATGTATGGCAAATACCATTTTTCTTGCACATTTATATGAATTCAATATAAATCGAGAGTATTATGAACAACAGTAAAGCACGCCACCATGCCGGATTGACGCCAACCAGACAAATGTTTAAACTTGCAAACAATTGTTTTATGATGTTTTATCGCCCCCACGCCAGTCCAGCCCCAGACCGCCATGTCCGACGCCTCTAAAAAAGACCAGTTATATCAGCTGATCCGCGCCAATCCCTTCATTTCGCAGCAGGATCTGGCGGTGGAACTGCGCCTGTCCCGTTCCGCTGTTGCTGGCCACATCGCCAGCCTGATCCGCGAACGCCGCCTGCTGGGGCGCGCCTACGTGCTGCCCGATAAGCGCCCTGTACTATGTATAGGCGCTGCCAATCTGGACCGCAAGCTGCGCAGCATCGCCCAGCTTCAGCATGGCACGTCGAATCCGGCCACGGCGGAAGAAGTGCATGGCGGCGTGGCCCGCAATATCGCGGAAAATCTGGCCCGCCTCAACCTGCCCGCCGCCCTGCTCACCGCCTTCGGCGACGACGCCGCCGGCCGCACCCTGCAGGATCAGGCCGAGCAGGCCGGCATCGACACACGCGGCAGCCTGAAACTGGCCGACACCGCCAGCGGCACCTACACTGCCATCCTCGACGAGCGCGGCGAGCTGGTACTGGCGCTGGCCGACATGGCCCTGTACGACCGCATCACGCCGGAATTCCTCGCCAGCCGCCAGCCGCTGCGCGCCTCCGCCGCCATGACGGTGATAGACCTGAACCTGCCGCAGGCCAGCGTGGCCCTGCTGCTGGAAAGCGCACGCGCCGACAACGTCCCGCTGATCATCATCGCCGTCTCGCAACCGAAGATGACCCACCTGCCGGCCGACCTGCGCGGCCTGCGCCTGCTGATACTCAATCGCGGCGAACTGGAAACCCGCGTGGGCCGCGCCCTGCCGACGGAAGCCGATGTGCGTGCCGCCTGCCACAGCGTGCAGGCCGAAGGCGCACAGGACCTGATCGTGACCTGTGGCAGCCATGGCGTCTACCACACGCGCGGGACAGAGCTGGTCTGGCTGCCGGCCCATCAGGTAGAAGTGGTCGACGTTACCGGCGCTGGCGACGCATTTTCCGCCGCCGTGTGCTGGTCGCTGTATCAGGGCAGCCAGGATCTGACGCTGGCCTGTCGCCGCGGCCTGAAAGTGGCGGCCATGACGCTGGAGACGCAGGACACGGTATCGCCCATGCTGGCTGCCGATGTGCTCTACGAGATCCACGATTTCGATCTATCGGCGGACTACCATCCGCCGCTCTTCCCCCAACAGACTTAAACGGTAAGGAATCCCCATGCAGCAGTTTCTGCTCTATTCGCCGGAAGTGGCCGCCGCCCGCGCCGCCGGCAAAGCCATCGTGGCACTGGAATCGACCATTATTTCGCACGGCATGCCGTATCCGCAGAATGTGCAGATGGCGCGCGAAGTGGAACAGATCATCCGCGACGCCGGCGCCGTACCGGCCACCATCGCCATCATCGACGGCAAGATCTGCATCGGCCTGTCCGAACCGCAGCTGGAATTGCTGGGCACTTCGCCCGACGCCATGAAAGTCAGCCGGCGCGACCTGCCCTTCGTGCTGGCGCAGCGCAAGCTGGGCGCCACCACCGTGGCTGCCACCATGATCTGCGCCGAACTGGCCGGCATCAGCGTGTTCGTTACGGGCGGCATAGGCGGCGTGCACCGCGGCGCCGAAACCAGCTTCGACATTTCTGCCGACCTGCAGGAACTGGCCCGCACTTCGGTGGCCGTGGTGTGCGCCGGCGTCAAATCCATTCTCGACATCGGCCTCACGCTGGAATATCTGGAAACCTACGGCGTGCCGGTGGTGAGCGTAGGCCAGCGCGGCTTCCCCGCCTTCTTCACGCGCGAGAGCGGCTTCAATGCCGACTTCCAGCTCGACACGCCCGCCCAGCAGGCTGCCTTCATCCACACCAAGTGGCAGCTGGGTCTGAAAGGCGGCGTGGTGGTCAGCAATCCCGTGCCGGCCAGCGAGGCGATGCCGAAAGCCGAGATCGACGCCATCACGGAGCAGGCTTTGCAGGAAGCCGGTGCGCAGGGCATTACGGGCAAACAGGTCACGCCTTTCCTGCTTAGCCGCATCAAGCAGCTGACCGATGGCCGCAGCCTCGCCACCAATATTGCGCTGGTCAAGAACAATGCCCGCTGTGGCGCGGCACTGGCACTGGCACTGGCCATGCACGCGCAGCAGAACTAAGCAGAGCGCCAGGGTACAGAGAGAACAGCATTCCGGCAGCAACCATTACAGGCAGTCAGCGTCATGTCCATCGATCTCAAGCAACTCAAGTATTTCCTCGCTGTGGCGGAAGAAAAGAGCTTTAGCCGTGCCGCCGAACGTCTGCACATTTCGCAGCCGCCGCTAAGCCAGCAGATCATGAAGCTGGAGAGTGAATTAGGCGTGAAGCTGTTTGCCCGCACCACCCGTACCTTCGAACTGACGGTGGCCGGCAAGGCGCTGATGCAGGAAGCCACCGACCTGCTGGCCAAGATGCGCATGACGGTGGACACTATCCGCCAGATCGACCGCGGCGAGGTAGGCCGTCTGCGGGTGGGCATCGTCGGTTCCGCCATGTGGGGGCCGATTCCCAGCCTGCTGGAAGAATTCCAGACCAAGTACCCGCGCGTGACGTGGACCATCCACGAATTGGGCCCCACCCTGCAGTACGAAGCGCTGCGCGCCAAACAGGTGGACGTGGGCTTCTGGCGCGAACCGCGCCTCGATGAAGAAGACCTGAAGCGCGACAATCTGCGTCAGGAACTGTGCTTCCGCGAAGACGTGTGCGTGGCGATTAACGAACACCATCCGCTGGCCAAGGAAGAAGCCATAGAACTGAGCGACATCGCCGAAGAGCCCATGCTGACGCTGGCGCTCGACAAGTCCTCATTCCCGCGCTATCTGATCCAGTGCTGCGTCAAGGCGGGCTTCCAGCCGACGATTTTTCAGGAAGCGTCCGAGCCGCAGACCCTGCTGGCCATGGTAGGCGCCGGGCTGGGCGTGGCGCTGATGCCGGAAACCACCAGCCGCATCGGCTGGCCCGGCGTGGTGTTCGTGCCGATCCGCAGCAATCCGCCTTCGGCCAATCTGTACATCACCTACACCACGCTGGACGATGCGCCGGTGGTGCGGGCTTTCCTCAACATCCTCAATCCGCCCGCGGCCTGAACACCCGGCCAAGCAAGGATCAGTGGGTAACGCCGCCGGCTTCGCGCATGTCGACGTCGTAGGCCAGCGTGGTGCGCACGGCAATGCGCAGGCCTTCTATCATGTCGTCCAGCTTCATGCTGGCCGCGCCCGGATGGGCAGCTGCCTGCTGCGGCAGATAAGGGATGTGGATGAAACCGGCGCGCATGGTAGTGCCCCATTCGTGCGCCTGATGCATCAGGCTATAGAACACGTGATTGCACACATAGGTGCCGGCCGTGTGCGATACGGAAGATGGCAGGCCCGCTTCACGGATCGCATGCACGATGGCCTTGATCGGCAACGTAGAAAAATAGGCTGCGGGACCATCCTTGACGATGGGCTGGTCGACAATCTGGCGTTTCTTGTTATCGGCGATAGGCGCATCGTCGATGTTGATGGCAATACGCTCCACCGACATGTCGACGCGGCCACCGGCCTGCCCTACCCCGATCACGATACTGGGCTGCAGCTCTTCGATTGCATGGTGCAGCAAGCGCGCCGAACTGCCGAACACGCACGGCAGCTGACGCGCATGCACGACAAAGTCGCCCTCGCGCCAGCCCTGCAAGGCCCGTACAGCTTCCCACGAGGGATTGATCTTCTCCTGATTGAATGGCTCGAAGCCCGTCAATAGTATTATTTTTTCCATCTTGTTCAACTCCGCGATAAGCGGGGCGGTACTGATTCCTGCAGCACAGGCCCGATGCTGCGCTACTCTACTCCAATCCGGCCTCGTTCAGAGATTCATCAGAAAATAAAGAAGTGCAATATTTGCAAGCAGCAGAGGCAGCGCCGTGCCGATCTGGGCGCGGATCACGGCATTCTTGTCGGGCAGCTCCAGCAAGGCCGCCGGCACGATATTGAAATTGGCCGCCATCGGCGTCATCAGGGTGCCGCAGTAGGCGCTGAACATGCCGATGGCCGCCATCACGGCCGGATTGGCGTGATACACCCCCACCAGAACCGGAATGCCGACGCCGCCGGCGATCACGGGAAACGCCGCAAAGCCATTGCCCATGATGATGGTGAACAGCGCCATGCCGATGCAGTACACCGCCACCGCCACCAGCCGGATATCGAGATTGATATACGACGTCACCACGTGCGCCACCGCCTTGCCCATGCCCGCCTCGGTGAACAGCAGGCCCAGTACGGCCAGCATGTGCGGCAGCACCAGTGCCCAGCCCAGATGATCCATCAGACGGCGCGATTCGCGCAGCGCCTGCATGGGCGTGGCGCGGGTCAGCCAGCAGGCAGTGACCACCGCCAGCACCGAGCCGCAACCCAGACTGACCAGCGTGAGGTTTTTCGGATCCAGCAGCAGTGCTGCGCCGACCTGCACATCCTTCAGCAGGGTGGAACCTATCATGGTGGTGACGGGAATCAGCAGTGCCGGTATCAGCAGGCGGTGCCCCAGCCGCTGCGCACTGTCCTGGCGCTGTTCCGCCGTGCGTTCGCTGTGCCGCCCCAGCGCCACGCCGCCAAAACCGGCCAGCAGCGCCATCAGCACCATTATCAGCCCCGTCACGGCAGGCGGTATCTGCTCGCCGGCCAGATAGATCGCCGCATACAGCGCCCAGAACAGCGCGCTGCTGTAGCGTTTGGGGTTGTGCCGGTCGAGCAGCGCCATCACGGCGGCCGCGAGCAGCAGCAGGCCGACGAGAACAATAAACCAGTCCAGTCTGACGATCATGGCTGGCCCTCTGCGCGCTGCATGGCCCGGGCAATTTCCGCATCGAGCCGGTGCAGCCGCCACGAGTGAATCAGGAAGGCTGTCACTGCCGTGGGTATGCCCCACATGGCCACATGCAGCGGATCGACTTCCAGTCCTTCCCCGCGCAGTATGGTCTGCATCAGCACGATGGCACCGAAGGCCACGAACACGTCCTCGCCGAAGAACAGGCCGACGTTGTCGGTGGCAGCCGCCATGGCGCGGATACGGTGGCGCAGTTCATCCGTCAGCGCCGGATAGCGCACTTCGGCGGCGCCCTGCGCCATCGGCGCCACCAGCGGCCGCACCATATTCGGATGGCCGCCAAGGCTGGTCAGGCCGAAGGCTGCACTCAGTTCGCGGATCGCCAGATACACGATCAGCAGCCGCCCCGTGGTGGCGGAACGGATGCGCGCGATCGAGGCCTGCGCATGTTCCTTCAGACCGTAGCGCTCCAGCAGACCGATGGCGGCCAGCGGCAGCAGCAGGATCAGCGGCAGATTGCGGGTTTTGACAAAAGCTTTACCCAGCGTCTCTAGCAGCTGATGCACCGGCATGGACGCGGCCAGCCCCGTCACCGCACAGGCGGCAATCACCACCAGCACCGGATGGGCACGCAGAGCAAAGCCCAGAATAATGACGGCCACGCCTAACAGTGGCCACAGATTGACGACAGTTTGTTGCAAGAGCGGCTCCCCGGATGGAAAAAATCCCCGCCACCTTGCGGTGGGCGGGGATCGCTAGCATAAGCCAGTTTGCGGCCGGTTTAAAGCCGCAGTGCAATATAAGCCAGTCGCTTAGAAGTTGACCTTGAAGGTCGCGCCTATGGTGCGTGGCTCGTTCAGCATGCCGGTCAGGTTGTCGAAGTCGATCGCGCCGATGATCACACGTTTATCGGTGATGTTACGGGCGAAGGCTGCCACTTCGTATTTGCTCCATTTGTAGCCCACGCGTGCGCCACCTTCCGCCAGAGGCTTGGCCTTGTATTCAGGCGCTTCGTACAGGAAGAAGTTGTAGCTGCTGCGGTAGGTCCAGTCGGTGTAGGCATAGAATTCGCCATTGCCGATTTCGGTGCTGTACTTCAGGGTGAAGTTCAGCTGGGTCTTCGGCGCGCGTGGCAGCGGGTTGCCGTCGATCTTGGAAGTACCGGCGAACGGACCGGCCGCATTGGTCGGGGTGCAGCCATAAGGATTCGGCGCCGTGTTACCCAGATTACCGCAGTACTGGACGAACAGGTTCTTATCCTTGATTTCGGTATCGTTGTAGCTGCCGCCCAGCGTGGCGCTGAAACCGCTACCGAGGTTAGCCTGGAAGTCCACTTCCACACCCTGGCCGGTGACTTTGTCAGCGTTGATCAGCTGGTTCATATTGATACCGCCGCTACCTGCCGTCAGCTGCTTGTCTTTCACCGTGTACTGGAATACCGACGCGCTCAGACGGGCACGTTTTTCAAACAGATCCTGCTTGATACCGGCTTCGAACGACAGGGCTTTCTCGGCACCGGCGAACGATGGCTTGTCACCCAGACCATTCAGACGGCCCTGCATGGAAGGAGCACGATAACCGGTAGCGACACGGCCGAACAGATTGGTAGTCTTATCCAGCTCGTAGGTACCGCTCAGATCCCAGCTCAGATTGTGCGAAGTATTGTTGATATTGAACGGGCCAGCAATCTTCGGTGGCTCTACGCGCATCGCCGAGAACTCTTTTTTGTCGCTGGTGTAGCGCACACCGCCACGCAGCTTGAACTGGTCGCTCACGGTGTAGTTCAGCGAGCCGAAAGCAGCCCACGATTTGGCATCCTGGAACTGCTGGGCGTACTGAGGATTCTGCGGATTACCCGGCGCAAAAGTGTTGAAGCTGATCGAATCGATCTGGATGTTCTCGTTGAAGAAGAACAGACCACCGATCCATTGCAGCGGGCCCTTGTAGTTGGACTCGGCGCGCAGCTCTTGCGAGAACTGCTTGTGGTTAGGCAGCAGGTCGGCCGTTTCAACCGCAAACGGGATATAGCCAGGACCGTATGGCGGCGCGTAGGAAGCACCGTAGCCGCCATCGACGTCGGCGCGGCTGTTGAACTTCAGCGTTTCATAGCCGGTGATCGAATGCAGGGTGATGTCGTCCAGATTGTATTTCAGACGGATGTTGCCGCCTTTGGTGCTCAGACGCTGGTAGTTAACCCCGTCGCTAGGATAGGAAGCATAGTCGAAACCGTCGACCAGATCATTGGTACCCTTCTTGATGATATTGGCGCGGAACAGCGTGGCGCTGCCATGGTAGTCGCGCTCATGGTAGTTCAGCAGCGCGCTGAAGTCCTTGTTCGGCTGGATCAGGGCTTGCAGACGGAAGGCGTTGTCGCCATAGCCTTCGAAATCTTTGGTGCCGGTGTTCGGATTCGGGTTGGTGTTATGTACCCGGTTGTCACGGTGCTGGGTGGTGCCCGAGAAGCGCAGCGCCACGGTATCGCTGACCGGAATATTAAACGCGCCTTCAGCCGTTTTGGCCGAGTAGTTACCGATGCCCAGCGTCAGATAGCCTTCCTGACGGAACACAGGCTTGGCCGAATCGAACTTGATAACGCCGGCTGGCGAGTTACGGCCGAACAGCGTGCCCTGCGGGCCGCGCAGCACTTCCACCTGATCCACGTCGAATACAGGGAAGCCTTTCAGCATGGCGTTTTCCTGCACGATGTCGTCCATCACCAGACCGACCGGCTGCGAAGCGTTCAGGTCGAAGTCGGTGTTACCCAGACCGCGGATGTAGAAACGCGGGAAGGTACGGCCATAGTCCGATTCCACGTTGACCGACGGCGAACGGCCGGCCAGGAAGCGGATGTCGGCAGCGCCCGAAGTAAGCACGTCGAGTTTGTCGCCTTTCAGGGTGGCGATCGACATCGGCACGTCTTTGATGTTTTCAGCGCGGCGCTGGGCCGTCACGATCACGGTTTCCAGCTGGCCCTTGCTGGCCGAATCGGCGCTGCTGGCCTGGTCGGCTGCGTCCGTGCCTTCGGCCGCGTAGGCCAGCGGGAAAGCACTCGCCACGGCCAGCGCGATCAGCGTACGGGCGGCGAAAACACTATTTTTTTTGTTCATCGGTGGGACTCCTTCAAGTGTGTGTACTGGCATTTATATGCAAGTTGCCAGTCACTCTAGCACGGAAAAAAATGTCATAAATCTACTTTTCCGCTCTTCAGATTCATATCAAAAAAATATAAATAACCAAGAAAAAATGAATTTGTCGTACATATCCGCCCTCATGCATAGTTATGGATGGCCATAAAATCAGGCAGTTAGCAGGTCCCGGAGAGCGTTTCCATAGTGCTGGAATGCAGCATGGGGCTGATGGCAAACTTAGCCAAATGGCATGAAATTTGTCCGGACGGACAAAAAAGCAACAACTTAAAAATTTTTAATTCGGCGCGCATTGTTGCTGCAATGCGACAAAGAGCAGCATCCGCTGGTAATTGCAAGCAAGAAAGAGTTGGATTTTTATTCAATCAGCGGCGCTGAAACATTGTCGAAAACTCAATGTGGCGCGCTGAAGTTAGCGGCAAGAACCGCACCGTTACAGGGCAAACGGCGAAAAAACGGCCATTTGCAGCGATAAACCGGCACCAAATTACATGTTTCGTCAAATAAAAATATACAATATCGATCTTCCAGGAGCCCATTTATGAAACTTTCACAACTCGGTTTGACCGTGGCCGCACTGTTCGTGGCAGCCAGCGCGTCTGCAGCAGATCCTAAGCTGGGCATCGTGTATGACGCCGGCGGCAAGTTCGATAAATCGTTCAATCAGTCCGCATTCGAAGGCGCTACCCGCTTCTCGAAGGAAACCAATATCAAATTCATCGAGGTACAAGCCTCCAGCGATACCCAGGCCGAACAGGTGCTGCGCGGTCTGGCCCGCAAAAACCTCGACCTGATCGCCTCCATCGGCTTTGCCCAGCAGGCAGCCGTGCAGAAGGTCGCCAAGGAATTCCCTAAAGTCCGCTTCGTGCTGATCGACGGCGTGGCGCAAGGCGCCAACGTGGAATCCATCACCTTCAAGGAAGAAGAAGGTTCGTATCTGGTGGGCGTGGCTGCTGCCATGGCATCCAAATCGAAAAAAATCGGCTTCGTCGGCGGTGTCGATATTCCCCTGATCCGCACTTTCGCCTGCGGCTATGCGCAGGGCGCCAAAGCCGTCAACGCCAAGGTCGACGTGACCTCGAATATGGTGGGCACCAGCGCCCAGGCCTGGAACGATCCGGGCAAAGGCGGCGAACTGGCGCGTTCGCAGTTTGACCGCGGTGTGGACGTGGTGTTTGCCGTGGCCGGCGGCTCCGGTCTGGGCACCCTGCAGACGGCCAAGGAAAAAGGCAAGCTGGCGATCGGCGTGGACTCCAACCAGAACGGCCTGTATCCGGGCACCATGCTCACTTCCATGGTCAAGCACGTGGACGTGGCTGTGTACGACGCCTTCATGCAGATGAAGAACGGTACGTGGAAAGCCGGCGTGAACGCCAAGGGCCTGAAAGAAGGCGGCGTGGACTGGGCGCTGGACGAAAACAACCGCAAGCTGATTACGCCGGAAATCGAAAAGCGCGTGCTGGGTGCACGCAAGGACATCATCGACGGCAAGGTCAAAGTAATCGATATCCGTTCGGGCGCGTCCTGCCCGGTTTAACCCTGATCTGACATGAAGCGCGCCGCCGGAGAAACTCTCCGGCGGCGCGTTTTACCGTTTAGCGTTTTAGCTTTTTACATAACCCCCGAAAACCATCCTATGCAGCCAGCAGTAGAATTTCGCGGCATCTCCAAGCACTTCGGAGCGGTCAAAGCGAACACGGACGTCAGCTTCACCATCGCCAAGGGTTCCATCCATGGCCTGGTAGGCGAGAACGGCGCCGGCAAATCGACTCTGATGAGCATCCTGTACGGCTACTACCGTGCCGACAGTGGCGACATCCTGCTCGACGGTCAGGTACGCCGCATTCACAACAGTCAGGAGGCCATCAGCCTCGGCATCGGCATGGTGCACCAGCACTTCATGCTGGTCGAGAACATGACGGTGCTCGACAACGTCATGCTGGGCACCGAAGGCGGCTTCCAGCTGAATCAGCACCGTGCCCGCGTAGAGCAGGAATTGCGCGAGATCTGCCAGCGCTACCGGCTCGACGTCGACCCGCTGGCCACCATCCACGACCTGTCCGTGGGTGCGCAGCAGCGCGTGGAAATACTCAAGCAGATCTACCGCAGCGCCAACATCCTGATTCTGGACGAGCCGACGGCCGTACTGACGGCGCAGGAAACCGCATCGCTGTTCGAGATTCTGCGCCTGTTCAAGGAACAGGGTAAGACCATCATCCTGATCACCCACAAGCTGCAGGAAATCCTCGACATCACCGACACCGTCACCGTGATGCGTGCTGGCCGCGTGATCGGCGCCGTGCCGACTGCCGGCACTACCAAAGAAGATCTGGCCAACATGATGGTGGGCCGTCCGATCGAGAACAACCTGCCGCGCAAACCGTACCAGCCCGGTGCACCGGTGCTGCAGGTGCAGAACCTGCAACTGCTCGACGAGCAGGGCGTGAAGCTGCTGGCCGATATCGGCTTTACTCTGCGCGCCGGCGAAATCGTCGCCATCGCCGGGGTGTCCGGCAATGGCCAGAGCGAACTGATGGAAATCCTGTCCGGCATGCGTCTGCCCTCCTCGGGCCAGCTGGACTTGCTCGGTCAGGCCCTGCCCTTCGCGGGCCGCAGCAATGCCGATGGCCTGCCGCGCATCTTCCGCGATCTGGGCATCGCCCACGTGCCGGAAGACCGCCTGCGCGATGGCGTGATCAAGGCCTTCTCGGTCATGCACAACACCATCTTCGGCTATCAGGACAAACTGAAGAACCGCTGGGGCCTGCTCGACTTCAAGGCTATTGCCAGCCGCTGCGCCGAGCTGATGAAAAACTTCGACGTGCGTCCGAATAACCACGATCTGCGTATCGGCCTGCTCTCGGGCGGCAACCAGCAGAAGGTGGTGATTGCGCGCGAAGTGCTGGCCCAGCCCAAGCTGATGCTGGTGGGCCAGCCTACCCGTGGCGTCGATATCGGCACCATCGAAAGCATCCACACCCAGCTGCTCAAGCTGCGCGATGAAGGCGTGGCGATCCTGCTGGTGTCGGTGGAACTGGAAGAAGTGCGTGCGCTGGCAGACCGGATACTGGTCATGTGCGGCGGCCGCATTACGGGCGAACTGAAAATAGAAGAATTCGATACCACCCGCATCGGTCTGCTGATGGGGGGCGAGCACAAATCATGAATAAAGACTTGCCACGCTGGGCCACTGCCTTCGTTATGCCCTTACTGAACCTGCTGTCGGCACTGCTGGTGACGGCACTGGTAATCCACATGCTGGGCGAAAGCCCGACCGAATCGCTGCAGATTCTGATCAACAGCGCCGTGATCAATCCGGAAGGCCTGAGCTACACGCTGTTCTACGCCTCCACCTTTATCTTCACCGGTCTGGCCGTGTCGATCGCCATGCAGGCCGGCCTGTTCAACATCGGTGCCGAAGGCCAGATGTATATCGGCGGCCTCGGTCTGGCCTGGGCCATGCTGGCTTTCGACAGCACGCTGCCGGGCTGGATGCTGATACCACTGGGCGTGCTGGGCGCCGCGCTGTTCGGCGCGCTGTGGTCCTTCCTGCCCGGCTATCTGCAGGCCAAGCGGGGCAGCCACGTGGTGGTCACCACCATCATGTTCAACTTCATCGCTTCCCAGCTGATGAACTTCCTGATCGTGAAATACATGATACCGGCCGGCGAGCAGAATCCTGCCAGCCGCGCCTTTGCCGCCGCGGCCGAAATGCCGCGCCTGAACCAGTGGTTCCCTGTGCTGGGCGAAACCCCGCTCAACATCAGCTTCTTCCTCGCCCTGTTCGCGCTGCTGATATATGGCGTGGTAGTGAGCCGTTCGGCCTGGGGCTTCAAGCTGCGCGCCACCGGCCTCAATCCGCACGCAGCCCACTATGCCGGCATCCGCATCAGCAAGATGATCATCATCGTGATGCTGATTTCGGGTGCGCTGGCCGGCCTCGGTTCGGTCAACTCCATCATGGGCTCGACCCACTACCTGTCGCTCAACTTCGTTGGTGGCGCCGGCTTTATCGGCATCGCCATTGCCCTGATGGGCCGCCAGCATCCGGTCGGCATTCTCCTCTCGGCTGTGCTGTTCGGCGCACTCACCCAGGGCGGTTTCGATCTGTCGCTGGAAAAGCAGAACATCCCGCCCGAGATGGTGATACTGGTGCAGGGCCTGATCATTCTGTTCTGCGGTGCCATGGAAAACCTGTACGGTCCGGCCATCGCCAAAATGCTGAAACTGAAGAAGTGAGAACGATATGACTTTTGAAGATCTCCATATCGGCAGTATCCTCGTCTCCACCGTGCGTAATGCGCCGGTGCTGATTTTCGCCGGCATGGCCGGCCTGTTTGCCGAACGTTCGGGCGTAATCGACATCGGCCTCGAAGGCAAGATACTGGCCAGCGCCTTTGTCAGCGCCGCCGTCGCCTTCCTGACCCAGAACCCGTGGTACGGCGTCGCTGCCGGCATGCTGGTATCGCTGCTGCTGGCCACCCTGCAGGGCTATGTGGCAATTACCCAGAAAGGCAACCAGCTGGTGGCCGGCATCGCCATCAACATCGCCATGAGCGGGCTGACCTTCGTGGTGGCGCAGTACCTGTTCCAGCAAGGCGGCCGCACGCCCGATCTGGGCCAGGCCCGTCTGTTCGACGTGGTACTGCCCGGCACGGCCGCAGTAGAAAACATTCCCTTCATCGGCTGGCTGTACGCCCACCTGATCGGCGGTCATTCCGTGCTGGTGTATCTGGCGTTTGCGCTGGTACCGCTGGTGCACTGGGTGGTGTACCACAGCCGCTTCGGCCTGCGCCTGCGCGCCTGCGGCGAGAATCCGCATGCCGCCGATGCGGCCGGCATCAACGTCGAACGCCAGCGCTACATGGCCATGCTGATCGCCGGCATCCTGTGCTCGTTCTCGGGCGCCTACCTGTCGGTGGTGCAGAGCGGCTTCTTCCTGCGCGACATGTCGGCCGGCGCCGGCTATCTGGCGCTGACCGCCATGGTGTTCGGTAACTGGCGCCCGCTGCACACCTTCCTCGGCTGCCTGATGTTCGGCTTTTTCGGCGCCGTGCAGATCCAGATCGAAGGCGTGGAATTGCCCGTCATCGGCCGCATACCCGGCTCGCTGATCCAGATGATTCCTTACGTCGTCACCGTCATCGTGCTGGCCGGCCTGATGGCCAAATCGGTCGCGCCTAAAGCTCTGGGCACGCCGTTCGTCAAATCGCGCTAGGCGCATCCCGCGGGCAGGCCAGCATGGCCTGTCTGCTGCCTCACCATCCCCCTGCTTACTGCGCGCTGGCCTTCAGATAGGCCAGCAGATCGGCGATCTTCTGCTCGTCGCTGATGCCCCAGAAGCGCATGCGCGTGCCCGGCACCACCCGATCCGGATCACGCATGAAAGCAGCCAGCCGTTCTTCGCTCCAGACAATGCCGGACTTCTGCATGGCCTCCGAATAATGATAATCGCCGGTGCTGGCCGCTTTGCGGCCTATTACACCCGTCAGTTGCGGGCCGAAACCACCGCGCGCACGCGGCCCGACCTGATGGCAGGATGCGCACAGCTTGAACGCGGCCTGCCCGGCCTGCGGATTGCCTGCCAGCGGCGCAGCGCCACCGGCATGCGGCCAGAGCGCCATCAGTCCTAGCAAACTCCATAGGCGCACAGGGTTGTAGCGGCTTTCCGTCTGTTTCAGCATGTTTTCCCGTATGGTGAATGCACTGCCGGTATTGTGCCAGATGCCCGTGGCCGGCTCGCTGCAACGCGAGCCGAAAAACTCCGGAGCACACTTTAAAGTAGGCTACACTCTGACGCTTGCAAAGTTAAAGTTATCGAATCCGACTGTTCCGACTATGGCAAACAAGCTGCATCACCGATGGATAGGCTGCATTGCGCTGCTCGTGTTCTGGCTATCCGGCATGGCGTCGGCCAGTACCCGCATGGTCTATCCGCTCAGTAGCGACGGCGTCGACAGCCGTTATGATTACGATTGGGCGGTACTGCGCACGGCCATGGAAAAGACCATACCAGCGTATGGCCCCTACCAGCAGCTGCAGTCCGGGGTTGCCATGTCACCCCAGCGCGTGCTGCTGGAAATGAGCGCGCCGCAGGGTCGCATCAATGTGTTTGTGCGGGCGACTTCGCCCGAACTGGAACAGCGCTTTCTGCCCATCCGCCTGCCGGTGGACCGCGGCCTGCTGGGCTACCGCCTGCTGCTGATCCGTGCTGCTGATCAGGCCCGCTTTGCCAGCGTACGCACGCTGGACGATTTGCGCCAATTGCGCGCAGGACTAGGCAAAGGCTGGGCTGATGTCAGCATTTTCAAAACTGCCGGTGTCGAGGTGGTAGAAGGCAGTAGCTACGCCGGCCTGTTCGGCATGCTGGCAGCGGGCCGCTTCGACTTCTATTCGCGCTCGGCTGATGAAGCGCTGCGCGAATTCGACGAACGCCATACCAGCCATCCGGGGCTGGCCATAGAATCGACGCTGCTGCTGCACTACCCGCTGCCGCGCTACTTCTTCGTGCGGCGCGATGCCGAAGGCGAGCAGCTGGCGCGCCGCATTACCGACGGCATGGAGATCATGCTCAAGGACGGCAGCCTGAACGCCCTATTCCAGCAGCACAAAGGCCGGCTGATAAAGAAAACGGCGCTGTTCAAGCGCCGTCTGATTAAATTACCCAATCGCGATCTGTCGCCGCAAACGCCGCTGGCCCGTAGCGAATGGTGGATCAATCCGCTCACCGGCCGGTAGCCTGCGCCGGCCTGTCAGGGCCAGATCGCTTTGAGTACAGCAGCGAGCTGGTAGCCGCCCTGTATCAGCTGGGTCTTGGCCAGTGAGGAACTGGGCACGGGGTAATTATCCGGCACCGTCAGCGCCCACACGGCATAGCTCTCGCCGCTCTTGCTGGTCTGGCGCGTCAGCGTACCCGCTGCGACACCTTCGTGCGCCTGTTTGGATACCGCCAGCGCCTGATCGGCCCACGCATACGGCCACTGCACCGGATCGCCGCTCTGGCTGGCCACTTGCGGCTGCGCTGCAATCACTTTCTGGGCAAACTGCTGCGGCGTACGTACGCCGGCACGGCGGAACACATAATTGACCACCGTGGTATCCCAGTAGGAATGGAACGGACGGGTGGTCTGCGGCGCTCGCGCTGGCTGGGTGCTGGCAGCAGGCTTGTCGTCGGCGGGACCAGCCTCGATCAGCTGGGCGCTCTGCGCACTCAGTTTGAGGTCGTCGAGCAGCAGGTTGTTACCGCCGCGCGCATCGAACAGATTGACGCTGTCCACTTGCGTCTGCGTCTGCGGCACGACGAAATTGCCGCGCTGGTCGACATAGGCGGCACCGACATGCAGCGGCTGGGTAATGTCGCCGGCCAGATGGGTCAGTATCAGGAGGGCCTGACGGGGCGTGAAGCGGTGCGGATTGCTGGCTGCATCGTCTTTACCCTGCAAGACCTGTATGCACTGCTTGAGCGTCTGCACGATATCGATATCGGTCGTGCCCACATCGTGGTCATGGTAGTGCGTGAACTGGAACGGCAGATCGGTATAGTGGTATTCGCTGTGCTTGGGGTTGGCCGCCACATAGCTCTGCATCTCTTCGCTTTGCGGACCGCAGTAGCTGCCCTTGACGCAGTCGGCCCAGATGGCGATCTTCTCCAGCGATTCGCCCGGCAGCAGCAGCGCTTTGACGTGCTGCTCCGCGCTACTGCCCTGCAGCAGCTGGTCGGCAATTGCGCCCACGGCGCGGTGGCCATCGTTACCCCATGCATGGGCATTAAAGCTGGCAAACACGCCGCACAATGCGGCACTTACAACGAGTTTATTCATTCGGACTACCTTTGGCCGGTTTCGGATATATACGGTTGATGTCGAGCGGCTGGGTATAGCCCGAGCTCCAGATCTGCTCCTGCAGTGCGGCCAGACGCTGCGCCATTTTATCGTTGCGCATCACCACTTCCAGATTGCGCGACAAATCGAAATAGCCGCCACTCCAGTTGCTGGTGCCTACCCAGGCGATCTGATTATCGATCACCATGGTCTTGCTGTGGATGACGCGGGCAAACGGGATGAAGCCGCTGCTGGCCGCCGGCAGCGTGGCAACGCGGATTTCCACGTTAGGCAGGATGGCCAGACTTTTCAGGTACACCTGCGGCAGCGCTTCCAGATTCCAGTTCGACACCAGCAGCTTGATCTTCACACCACGGTTGGCTGCCGCCCGCACGGCGTTGTCGATCACGGCGTAATACGGGCGCGTGCCTTTCGGGCCATAACTGAGCGGCGCGTAGTCGAGCAGCTGCACGCGCACTTCGCTTTTGGCCTGCGCCAGCAGCGCCGGCAAGGCCGCTTCGCTATCGTCCACGCCGGCCGGATTGTAAGCCTGCGGGCTGGCCAGCAGCATGGCATCGCGCTGCAGATTGAGCGGCTGGCGCGTTACATTCAATGCCGGCACCACCACGCCCTGCGCCGTCAGCGCCTGCGCGCGCCAGTCCTGATTGAAGATAGCCTGCACCTGCGCCACCAGTCTGGGTTCGGTAATCCGCACGCCCGTCTCGTGGATATGCTCGAACGAGCGCCAGTCGAAGTTCTGGCTGCCCACATACGCCGCCGCACCATCGACCACCAGATACTTGGCGTGGATGATGCCGTTGCCGGTCAGCTTGTTAAAATCGATCACGCGCAGTTCCAGATTCGGAATGGCTTTCAGCTGCTCTATGGTGCTCTGCTCGGACAGCCCCACGCCTTTCTGGTCCAGCAGGAAGCGGATTTTCACGCCGCGCTGGCCGGCAGCAGCCAGCCGTTCCACCACTTTGCTGAAGACGCTGCCGGGCTTGTTGACGGCGTAGAACTGGCCGATCAGGATTTCCTGTTTAGCGTTATCAAACAGCTCGCTCCAGACGGTGGCCGGATCGCGCAGATCGCTATTGGCGAGCGTCGTCTCGACCGGCGCGGTCTGCACCAGTTCGAAACCGGGGATGGAAAATTCGGCGCGGGCCGGGGTGCCCAGTGCCAGCAATGCCGGCAGCACGACGGCAGGTAATACACGACGCATATGCTCACTCCTCAAAATTATTGCAGGCGCTTGATGCGGCCTTGCGGCTCGCTGCGGCCAGCGGGCTTGCCGGCCTGTTCGCGCTTGACCAGATAGTCGGTCAGCGCATCGATATCGCGGATGCCCGTCTCAGCACGGTTGCGCCCCAGCGGGAAGATGGAAAAGCCTTCGCCGCCTTCGGCCAGAAAGTTCGTCACGATGACACGGTAGGTGGTGTCGTTTTCGATCGGCACGCCATGCAGCATCACGCTATCCGGCACCACTTTGCTGCCGATGGCGGCACGCGGGTCCCAGCTATAGCTGAAGCCTTCCGACACCTGCATCAGCCCGCGCGTGATATCGCGTCCGCCCAGCCACTGCTGTTCCAGCAGTTCGCGGATCTGCAAGCCGCGCAGATTCATCGCCACCACGGTATTCCCGAACGGCAGCACATACAGCGCCTGTCCGGCCGTAACGCGGTTGCCGCTGGTGGTTTCCAGATCCTGCCGCATGGCGCCATTGTTCATGAAAGCGATCTGTCCGCCGTACGGGCGGCCCGCCGCCAGTATGGCATCGGCTACCAGATCACCGAGCGCCGATTCGCCATCGTCGTGCTTTTCGCGCAGCACGCTAGGCACCGCCAGTCTGGCCACTGGACGGGCCAGCGCTGCAGCGCTGCGCTCGCGCACCTGCGCCAGATAGGCATCGATTTTCGGATCGCCAGGCCAGCGCCCGGCCGTCATGACCTCCTGACTGGCGCGCACGTCGCGCACGGTCTGGCTGGCCACATCGACTTTCAGGGTAATGCGCGACAGCACATGGCCGCCCATATCGGACTGGGTAACCAGCCGCTCATCCACCTTGCACAGATAGCCGCGGTGCGAGTGGCCCGTTACCACCAGCTTGATGGCGGGATCGAGTTTTTTCACCACATCGACCACGGGCCCCGTCAGGTGGCTGCAATCCTGCTGGTCGAATTTATCGGTGGTGCGGCCGCCCTGATGGATCAGCACCACGAACACGCCTACGCCCTGCTTGCGCAGTTCCGGCAGCTGGCGGTTGATGGCTTCCGCTTCGTCGATGAATTCCAGCCCGGCGATACCCGAAGCCAGCAGCTTTTCCGGCGCATCGCGCAGCACCGTGCCGATGAACGCTACCTTCACGCCGCGCGCCTGCTCGATCTTATAGGCCGGCAGCAGCGGCTTGCGGGTGACCATGTCGATCACATTAGCGGCCAGATACTGGAATCTGGCGCCTTCATAGGTCGGGTTGTACTGGCAGGCTTTTTCCGGCCGTGGCGAAGCACAGCCGCCTTTTTGCTGGCGCAGCAGCTCGATGCGGCCGGCATCGAATTCGTGATTGCCCACCGAGCTGACTTTGAGTCCCAGCAGATTCATGGCACCGATAGTCGGTTCGTCGGCCCACATCGAGGAGATCGCCGGACTGCCGCCTATCAGATCGCCTGCCCCCACCAGCAGCAGTTCCGGATCTTCCTTGCGCCATGCCTGCAGGGCCGCGCCTATGGTATCGATGCCGCCGGCAGTGACCGTGCGCGGGCCCAGCCCGTAGTAGCTGTCGAGCACATATTTACTGGCTTCGATATTGCCGTGGAAATCGTTAATGCTGACCAGCTGGACGTCCACCACCGCCGGCGGCACGGGCTGACGCCAGGCGCAGCCGGCCAGCAGGGCAACCAGCATCAGGCTCAGGGATTTTTTCATTACGGATCATGCCTATGGGATCATGCCTATATTTAAGCGCTCATTGTACCGTCCGGCGCGCTGCTTGCGCGGCGGGGACATGCTACGTTACAAAGCGGCGCTCAAATGAAAAACACCCTATAAGTACGGGACTTATAGGGTGTGATATGTGGTGCGGAGACGGGCCGCAGCCCGTCTCTGGATCAACGCTTAGAAGTCCACCGACAGGGTAGCCGATGCGAAGCGTGGCGCGCCCAGGTAGTAGCGGGCAGCCGACGAAACACTGACGCCCTGGTATGGCAGCGCATTGACGACGGTGGTCGACGATGGGTTGCGATACTGTTTGTCGGTCAGGTTGCTGATGTTGAAGCTCAGCTTAGGACGCTTGAACACGCTGAAGTTCGGCAGGGTGTAGCCGCCGTCCAGACCATAGGTGGTGTAGCCAGGAGCGACTTCGTCGTTCATCAGCGAAGCGTACTGCTTGCTGGTGGCACGGGCTTTCAGACGAATCCAGAAAGCGCCGTCCTGATATTCCACCGACAGGCCGGCTTTACGGGCTGGCGAGTTCGGCGCATCTTTGCCGGCGGTAGGCAGCAGCACTTGCTTGGTACCGGCGAAGCCGTACAGATTGTCTTTCAGTTCCGCTTTCAGGAAGCCCAGCGAGCCGTAGAATGCCCAGCCGTTGATCGGAGTGTTACCCACTTCGATTTCCAGACCGTGGTGTTTTTCACGACCGATGTTCAGGTAGGTGTTCTTCGCGGTTTCAGGGTCGAACGAGCTGGCTTGCTTGTTCTTGAAGTCGGTGTAGAACGCGGTCACCGTAGCGATGAACTTCGAATCCTGGTGACGGTAGCCCAGATCGCTGCTCCACGAGGTTTCAGGCTGGGTGTCCTTGAAGGTGGTTGGCAGCAGAGTGGTGGCGTCCACGATCACGTTCGAGCCGATGTTACCGAAGATGAAGTTCGGTGGTGCTTTCATGTTCTTGGCAACCGAAGCGAACACCTGGTCATCGTTGGTGATGCGATAGCGGGCACCGAACTGTGGCAGGGTTTCGTGGTAGGTCTTATCGAACTGGAATGGCTTGACGGTGTTCAGTTCATCGCCGAAGTTGGTGAAGTCACGCTTGATGTACGGAGCGCGCACGCCGACGTTCAGTTTCAGTTTGTCGTCCATCAGGCTGATGGTGTCTTGTGCGAATGCCTGATAGGCGGTCGAGATCGAAATCCAGTCGCGGCTTTCGGCGGCGTGGCCGTCAGGACGGGTGATCTGGCCATCCTGCAGCCAGATGTCAGCGCGGTTGCCATCATTGCTCAGAGCCAGCATAGGACCGGTCTGCTCGTGACGGGCACGTTCCCACCATACACCAGCCTTGATTTCGTGGTTTTCCAGATTGTAGATGAAGGCCAGGTTGGCGCCCGGACGCACGGTGCGGGTGACGCTGGCATTCGCTACCAGTACGGTGTCCAGAGTGTCGCCGTCGCCGTTCAGGTCCACGGTCTGGTCGCGTTTGCCGGTGGCCGGGTTGTAGAAGCCTTTTTCCGACACGGCGCGCTGCTGGGTACCGCCGTTACCGAAGCCGTACCACATGTACGGGGTGAAGGCCACGTCCAGATTTTCGCTCAGACGGAATTTGCTCACAGCCGAAGCGATGATGTTTTTGAACGGGTTGATCGACAGGCCATAGTAGGCTGGCGACTGGGTGGTTTCAACCTGTGCAGTGCCTTTGACCGGGGTCAGGTGACCTTTGAACGACGTGGCGTAGTCAGCGTAGTAACCGTTGGTGTTCAGTTCGGTCAGAGTCGGGTTGTAGATGTTGTTGTTGACAGCCTTGTTGAACAGGATGGTCGCATGGATGTAATTGAAGCGGTCCCAGTCGTAGTTAGCACCCATGTCGACGTGGTTACGCTTGGCGCTGCCCGGGCCTTTCCATTTGTCGGCTTCTGCGTGCGAAGCCGAGATGAAGGCGGTGAACTTATCGTCCAGCAGGGCGCCGGTATCATAGCGCACGAAGGTTTTCTGCATGTTCAGCTGACCGAACGACTGCATCACGCGCACGCGCTGTTTTTTCTCTGGAGCGCAGGTGGTAATGCCGAAGTTACCGCCGGTGGCGCCAACCTGTGGCGAGTCCACGTCGGTCGAACCCTGGGTCACGAACTGCGAGCAGGTGTTTTCCTGGTCAACGTATTCCTGTGGGTACACCGCGAAGTTACCCGAGTCGTTGACTGGCACGCCGTTGATGGTGGCGCCGATCTGGTCGGAGTTGAAGCCGCGCAGGGTCATGCCGCCGCCGAACAGGCCGGTTGCGTCGTAGTTGTAGCTGTTCACTGCTGGCAGCATTTCCAGAGCTTCATAGGCATTGCCGGTTGGGCGCTGCTTTTCCAGCTCTTCAGCGGTAATCGTGCTGCGTGCCTTAGGTGCATCCTCGGTCACCATCAGACCCATGCCGAGCTTCTTGCCGGTAATGATCACTTCAGCAGGTTTTGCTGGGGCTGCGTCGGTCTGTGCGTAGGCTGCCGATGCGCTCAGGCACATTACCTGGCAGGCCAGAGCTACGATGCGCAGCTTAGGATTGTGTTTAACAGAGGATTGCATTGAGGGAACTCCCAGTTATGTGAAAAAAATTATTGTGTTCTACGATGCTATTGAGCCCTACAGCTTGTGGCCGCGACTCCCGCATGGCACAAAGTGCCCATGACATCACAAAATTGTAACCAGTAAATATTTCATCAACATGACAATATTACAGTTGATAAACTGTCACGCCGTAAGCTTGCTTCTACCATCCTCGAAACAGACAAAACCGCGCCCGAATGAGGCAACTCTGGCAACTATGCACGAGCCAAAAATGTGTGACAAATACGATTTACTTTAGGGATTTATATGAAAGCGATATAAATATAGGCAAAAACTGCCCGCCAATTCATCGCTGAGCGGCATAGCCTCATTAAGAGGCAAATTATAGTTGACCAGCCCATCCTTGAAAGGAATTCACTTACAAATTGCACCAATCTGGTGCAAAGTACCGAATTCTGTCGCACCACCACCACATACCTGACGGCAACTGCCGGGACCATGCGGTTCCGCCCGAGGCTGGTCGAACGGAAAATAAGTGCGCGATTTTAGAGTACGCGTCGCGGCAACGCAACATTTCTTGCCGCGACGGTGAAGGGACTCAGCGCGGCTTGACCTGCGCTGCTGCCGCGATGGCGGCCTCGAACTGGCTGAAGCGGTTACGCATATCCTTGAGCAATTGCTGCTTTTCCCCATCTTTCAGGAAGCTGTAGCGGATGCTGTCGAGCGACAATTTCTTGATTTCCGCATAGTCGGGCTTGTAACGCGCTGCATATAACACATACTCGCCCGACAGGTTATTGCGGGAAACACCAGCATCGTCCGTCGCCAGCACATAGGGCACGCCATATTTGCGGTACAGCGTGACGGGATGGGCCTCGCCCTGCACACCGAGGATGAACTGGTTGCTGCTCAGGTTGACTTCGACAGGGATGTCCCTGTCATGCATGGTTTTCATCAGCGCCAGCGCCGCCGTTTCGTGCGCAATGTCCATGCCGTGGCCGATGCGGCTGGCCCCCGCCGTATCGATGGCATCGCGGATATGGAAGCTCAGCTCTTCCGGCTGCACCATGCCCAGCGCCAGTTCACCCGCGTGCAGGGCCAGTTTCACGTCGGGATAGCGCGCTTTCAGGAACTGGAACATACGCATGTGCAGTTTGTAGTCGCGCATGGAGACATAGGTGCTCTCCTGTCCGACGATATTCACGCCGACGATTTTCGGATGCGAACGGGCCAGCTTGAAGCTAGACACGATCTGCGAAAACACCTGCGACGGCGACAGGAAACGCAGCGCAAACGGCTGGTAGCGCATGGTGAAATTGGCGTCATCGATGCCGGCGCTGCTGGCGTCGACATTGGCCTTGTAGCCATTAATCCATTGCTGGAAGGGCTGGTTATCTTCCAGCCGCGCCGCGAGCGCTGCCAGATCCGCTTGCGTTACCTTGCCTGCCTGCGCCAGCTGGTCGAACGCGGCGTCCTGCGCAATCGGCGCGATCTCGAATATGGTTTCGATGTAGCGCAGGTTCTCCTGCATGGCGCGCTGCTTCAGCCGCTGCAGGCCATCGGCCGTATTGGTCGATGACACCGGGCCGAAATAGGCAAAGGTGTCGAAGAACTGGCGGTCGGGCGGCGACTGGATGGCGCTATGGTTATAAAAGTCCTTGTCGGACCAGCGCTGCAGCAGCTGCGCCAGCACCGTATTATTCTGCATAACGTCCACACCGGACAGGCAGTTACGCTCGGCCAGCGGTTTGGCCCGTTCAGCTGCCACTTCCGCCGCCACGGTATTGATCATGTAGCTCTGCTTGCTGACGCAGTAGCCCTGCTGGTCCACCCACTCCAGATACTGTTCGGCGTAGATCGCCCCCGAGTAGTGATGGTGCAGGTCGCCGCCTTTGGGCAGCATGGTCATGAACATCGTCAGCTCGGCCAGTTTGGGCTCGCCGCCGGACAGCAGCGCGGCAAAGTGGCGCCGGGTCACTTCCTCGTTGCTCGGTGCCGCGGCCTGCGCCTGCGGCACGGCGCACAGCAAGGCTAGTGCCGTATTGACGGCCAGTACCGCGGCCTTCAGACTGACGATATTTTTTTGCATGAGTTTTCCCGTAATGTGTGGATGACTGGCGAGTCTGTCTGAAGAGCGCTGCCGCTATGCCGCCCTGCCCTGCACCAACCGGCAATGCTAGGCGGCTGCACGCCGATACACCGGCTGACCCGCCGCATAGGTGGCCGCTACGGCACGATCATCGCCCAGCAATGCCAGCGCAAACAGCAGCTCTTCCAGACTGGCGCCAGCATCCTGCCATGCGCGGTTGCGGCGCTCCAGCAAGGGTGTGGCAGCCGGATCGAGCACGATGAAATCGGCTTCCGCACCCGCGGCGAAATTGCCGATCACGCCTTCCAGCTGCATGCTGCGCGCTGCGCCCAGCGTGGCCAGATAAAACATGCGCAAGGCGGGCAGATAATGCCCCTTCAGTCGCGCTACTTTATAGGCTTCATTCATCGTTTGCAACATCGAGAACGAGCTGCCACCGCCCACATCGGTCGCCAGCGATAGCGCCATGCCGGCCGCATCGGCGGCGGCGAAGTCGAACAGGCCGCTACCGAGGAACAGGTTGGAAGTGGGGCAGATGGCGGCTGCAGCGCCGCTGGCCGCCATGCGGGCACGGTCGGTTTCATCGAGCCAGATGCAATGGCCGTACATGGCGCGGGGCCGCAGCAGACCTACGCTGTCATACACATCGATATAGCTGCGCGCCTGCGGGAACAGTTCGTGTACCCATGCGCATTCGGCCTGGTTTTCCGAAACGTGGGTCTGGATAAACGTATCGGGATAGGCGCCTGCCAGCTCGCCGGCCAGATGCAGCTGGGCGTCCGTCGAAGTGGGCGCGAAACGCGGCGTGATGGCGTACAGCGCACGGCCACGCTTGTGCCAGCGCTGGATCAGCGCTTCCGTGTCGCGCGCGCCGCCTTCGGCCGTATCGCGCAGGAACTCGGGGCAGTGGCGGTCCATCAGTACCTTGCCGGCCACCATGCGCAGGCCGCGCCGCTCGCTGGCCGCGAAAAAGGCATCGACCGATTGCGGGTGCACAGTGCAGTAGACCATGGCGGTGGTGGTGCCACAGCGCAGCAGCTCATCAAGGAAGAACTCGGCCACCTGCCCGGCATGCGCCGGGTCTTCGAACTGGCGCTCGGTGGGGAAGGTATAGGTCTCCAGCCATGGCAGCAGGCCATCGGCGGGCGAGGCGATCATGTCCGTCTGCGGATAATGCACGTGGGTGTCGATAAAGCCGGGCATCAGCAGCTTGCCCCGATAGTCGTGCACGGGCGTGGCAGGCGGCAGCGTGGCGTGCAGGCTGGCGTAGTCACCGGCGGCCTGCACTTTGCCATCCGCAACGATCAGCAGACCGTCGGCATGATAGACATGCGCGTCGGCGCTGAAGGCCGGATCGGCGAGAAAGTGCAGCAAGCTGCCTCGATAGGCTTGCAGATTTGGCGGCATAACAGAGTCCTGAGTAGTAATGAATTCTAGCGCGAGCCGGCCAGTGACGCGTATTGCGTCTCCCAGACCATCAGCAATTGTGCGCAGACGGAAGTAGCAATCACGGCGGGCAGCTTGCTGCGGATGCCGGGCAAGCCTATCGGGCAGACCATGGCGGCAATGCGTTCGGCAGGCAGGCCGCGCGCCGCCATGCGCCGCTCGAACTGCACCCGCTTGGTTTGCGAGCCGATCAGGCCGAACCAGCCCACCTCGGCGCGCGCCACAATCGCTTCGCTCAGGCGCTGGTCCAGCGCGTGGCTGTGGGTCAGCACCAGATAGCTGGCACCGGCGGGGGCGCTGGCCACCAGCGCTTCCGGCGTATCGGTCGCTTCGATGCGCACATTGGCCGGCACCCGGGAGGGGAACATGTCTTCACGCTCGTCTATCCAGCTGACAGTGCACGGCAGTTCGCCCAGCAGGCGCACGATGGCGGCGCCGACATGGCCGGCGCCAAACAGCAGCAGGTGGGCGCGCGGCGCCAGCACGGCATCGGCCAGCCAGCGGCGGCCCGCATCGTCGCGCAGCACCTGCGTGCTGCGCGCGTAATCAAAGGCAGGCAACAGCGTCCTGATACAGGCTTGCGCCCCGGCAGGTGCCAGCACGGTGCCCTCGCCATCGAGCAGCAAGGTGCTGGCCGCGCCGTCCAGCGCGCTCACACGCCAGCAGTCGCTGCGCTGATGCCGCCTGAGCTGCGCCAGCACCTGTGCCAGCGCGGCGTCCACCAGTTCGTAGGCCAGATACACCACACCGCCGCAGCACTGGCCCAGCGTGGGACCCAGCGCATAGCGCAGCAGTTGCGGCACTGGTGCAGCCTCGCGCAGCATGCCGCGCGCCACTTCCAGCGCGCACAGTTCCAGATGGCCACCGCCTATGGTGTCGGCCTGCGCGTCCGCCGTGACCAGCATGTGTGCACCGGCCTCGCGCGGGACCGAGCCCTCGGCGATGGCGACCGTGACCAGAACTGCCGGTCCGGCAGGTGCTGCATTAAGCCATGGGTTCATTGCAGTCCTCAGGCAGCCATCTGCACCGCAGTAATGGCACGCAGGATTTCCTCACTGGTTGCGGGTGCGTTCAGCGGTGGCTGCACGCGATGGCCGCCCACACTGGAAATCGCATCGCGAATGGCGAAGAACACCGAGAACGGCAGCAGCAGCGGCGGCTCGCCCACGGCTTTGGAGCGGTGTATGCTGTCCTCGACGTTGCGGTTCTCGAACAGCTCGACGCGGAAGTCCTGCGGACAGTCGGAAATGCCCGGTATCTTGTAGGTCGACGGGGCATGCGTCATCAGCTTGCCCGCCGCGTTCCACCACAGCTGTTCCGTGGTCAGCCAGCCCATGCCCTGTATGAAAGCGCCCTCCACCTGCCCTTTATCGATGGCCGGATTGAGCGATTTACCGGCGTCGTACAGTGCATCGGCACGCAGCAGCTTCCATTCGCCGGTCAGGGTATCGACCACCACTTCCGACACGGCGGCGCCGTAGGCATAGTAGGAGAACGGGTGGCCGTTCATGGTTTTGGCATCCCAGTGCAGGCCCGGCGTGGCATAGAAACCGTCCGACCATAGCTGCACACGGGCCAGATAGGCTTTCTGCACCAGTTCTGCAAATGCAAGACGGTGGCCGTTCACATGCACGGCATTATCGAAGAACTGCACCGGCAGGCCATCGTCATTGCCATACAGCTTGATAGCAAAGGCCGCCAGCCGCTGGCGGATCTGGTGCGCAGCGTCCTGCGCGGCTTTGCCGTTCAGGTCTGCCCCAGTCGATGCTGCCGTAGCCGAGGTGTTGGCCACCTTGCTGGTATCGGTAGCGCTAATGCGCACATGGTCGAGATCGAGTCCCAGTTCATGCGCGACCACCTGCATCACCTTGGTGTTGATGCCCTGCCCCATCTCCGTGCCGCCGTGATTGACCAGCACCGAGCCATCGACATATACGTGCACCAGTGCACCGGCCTGATTAAGGTGGGTAACGTTGAAGGCGATACCGAATTTCAGCGGCGTCAGTGCCAGCCCTTTTTTCAGCACAGGGCTGCTGCGGTTATAGGCCTCTATCTCCTTACGGCGGGCGCGGTATTCGCTGCTCTGCTCCAGTTGTACCGTCAGCGCGTCGATCACGTTATCGACGATCTCCTGTCCGTAAGGGGTGACGTTGCGCTCCGTCTTGCCGTAAAAATTCAGACGGCGGATATCGAGTGCGTCGCGGCCCAGCTGACGGGCGATCTCGTCGATCACGTATTCGATGGCGATGGCGCCTTGCGGGCCACCGAATCCACGGAAAGCCGTATTCGACTGGGTATTGGTCTTGCCGCAGGCTGCGCGGATATCCACATCCGACAGGTAGTAGGCATTATCGAAGTGGCACACAGCGCGGGTGGCAACGGGGCCGGACAGATCAGCCGAGAAACCGGCGCGCAGCGTCATATCGACGCGCGCTGCCAGTATGCGGCCCTCGGCGTCATAGCCCACTTCGTACTCGTAGTAGAAGCAGTGGCGCTTGCCGGTGACCAGCATGTCGTCGTCGCGGTCGGCGCGCAGCTTGACGGGACGGCGCAGCTTAGCCGCAGCGATGGCAGCCGATGCTGCCCACAGCGCCGACTGCGACTCCTTGCCGCCAAAGCCGCCCCCCATGCGGCGGCATTCCACCTGCACTTTATGGGCGTGGATGCCCAGCGCATGGGCCACCACATGCTGCATTTCGCTAGGGTGCTGGGTCGAGCACTGCACCAGCATGCCCTGATCTTCTTTCGGCGTGGCGTAGGCGATCTGCCCTTCCAAATAAAACTGTTCCTGGCCGCCCACGAACAGCTGGCCACGCACCACGTGGGGCGCAGCTTCAAATGCCGCCTTGAAGTCGCCGCGCTGCAGCTGCATGGGCGGCAGCACATACTGCTGCGCAGCCTTGGCTTGCTGCGGCGTGAAGATCGCCGGCAGTTCCTCGTAACTGATGCGGGCGCAGCGGGCAGCCCGGCGCGCGTTGTCATGACTATCGGCCACCACGATAAAGATAGGCTGGCCTACATACATGACCTCGCCCGCGCACAGGATAGGGTCATCATGGATAATGGGGCCGCAGTCATTGGTGCCGGCAATGTCGCTCGCCGTGTACACCGCCACCACGCCCGGCGCCGCCAGTACTGGCGCCAGATCCATGGCGGTAATGCACGCGTGTGCCTTGGACGACAGGCCCAGCGCCGCATGCAGAGTGCCGTGCAGTTCGGGAATATCGTCCGTGTAAGTGGCCTGCCCCAGCACATGCAGGGCAGCCGATTCATGCTTGCTGCCGATACCGACAGCTTTCCAGTCCTGTGCTGCCAGCAGCACCGGTGCGACGTTCTGATTCATGGCTTCTCCTTGCAGCCGCCGCAGGCAAACGGGTTGACATCCTGCACTGCCAGCGGCGCGTCGGCACGCGTCTCGAACCAGTAGCGGCGCAGCAGATTCTGCGCTGTCTGCATCCGGTAGCTACTCGACGCACGCATATCGGACAAGGGCTTGAAATCCTGCGCCAGCATATCCATCGCTACCTGCAGATTGGCCTCGTTCCAGCGCAGACCCAGCAGTGCTGCTTCGGCACGCGCAGCGCGGCGCGGCGTGGCCGCCATGCCGCCGTAGGCAATGCGCGCATCCCTGATCACATCGCCATCGAAGCGGAAAGCAAACGCTGCGCACACAGCGGAAATATCCTGATCGTAGCGTTTGGCCAGCTTATAGGTGCGGAACTGCACATCGGCCCTAGGCAGTGGCACCCGCACGGCTGCGACGAATTCGTCGCTCTGCATATCCTTCTTCTGGTAATCGAGATAGAAGGCTTCCAGCGCCAGCACGCGTTCGCCCTGCGGGCCGCGCAGCACCACTTCGCTGCCCAGCGCTATCATCCACGGCATGGAATCGCCGATAGGCGAACCATTGGCCACATTGCCACCCAGCGTGCCCGCGTTACGGATGGGCAGCGAAGCAAAGCGCTGCCACAGTTCACCCAGCTGGGACGGATAGTGGCGGCACAGCGCAGCATAGGCTGCGTTGAGTTTCACCCCTGCGCCGATGTGCAGCATGCCATCGGCTTCATAGACATCTTGCAGCGCCGCGACATGGCCAAGATAGATGATATCGCCCAGTTCGCGCATCTGCTTGGTCACCCACAGGCCGATATCGGTGCAGCCAGCCAGCAGCGTCGCCGCAGGATATTGCGCGCGCAGCGCCACCAGTTCGGCCAGCGTGCGCGGCGCGTGGAAAGTCTGGCCCTGCGCGCTGTAATGCGTGCCGCCATCGCGCTGCAAAGCCTGCAGCTGCGCCGTCAGTGCAGCGCGGTCGAATGCCACCTTGGGCAGTTCCGTCATGCGCTGGGCCGCATCGATGATGGGACGGTAGCCGGTGCAGCGGCACAGGTTGCCGGACAGGCAGTCATCGATTTCGTGGCGGCTGGCCGGCTGGCCATCCTTGTCCAGATACATGCCCCACAGCGACATCACAAAGCCGGGCGTGCAGAAGCCGCATTGCGAGCCGTGACATTCCACCAGCGCCTGCTGCACCGGATGCAGCGTGCCATCAGCTTGCTGCATATCCTCGACCGTGAACAGGGCCTTGCCATCGAGCGTAGGCGCAAACTGTATGCAGGAGTTCACCGCCTTCATCTCCAGTTCGCCCGCCGCATTCAGGCTGCCCAGCACCACCGTGCAGGCGCCGCAATCGCCTTCGGCACAGCCTTCCTTGGTGCCGCTGCAGTGCAGGTCTTCGCGCAGATGCTGGAGCACTGTGCGGGTGGGCTTGAGGCCGGAAATTTCGCGGACTTCGCCACGGTAGAAATAGCGGATAGTGTCGGACATCAGGGCCTCACACGGTAAAAGGATGCGTGGTATGCCAGTGTTCGGCAATATCGATACGGCGCGTGATCCATACTTTATCGTGCTGCTGCACATAGTCGAGGAAACGCGCCAGCGCGGCAGCGCGCGCAGGCCGGCCTACCAGACGGCAGTGCAGGCCGATGGACAGCATCTTGGGCTGGTTCAGGCCAGCCGGATCGCCTTCCCTGTACAGCACGTCGAAGGCATCTTTCAGATAATCGAAGAACTGCGTGCCGGAATTGAAGCCCTGCGCAGCAGCAAAGCGCATATCGTTGGTATCCAGCGTGTACGGCACGATCAGCTGCGGCGCCACCGCCGCCAGCCCGTTGGCGTCGGTATAAGCTACCTGCTGCCAGAACGGCAGATCGTCGCCATAATTGTCGGCATCGTAGCGGAAGCCGCCATGCTCGACCACCAGCTTGCGGGTCTGGGGCGAATCGCGCCCCGTGTACCAGCCCAGCGGCGCGCTGCCCGTCAGCTCGCGGATGATTGCCACTGCCTCTTGCATGTGGGCGCGTTCGGTGGCTTCGTCCATGTTCTGGTAGCTGATCCAGCGCAGGCCGTGGCAGGCGATCTCGTGCCCCAGCTGGCGGAACGCCGCCACGGCCTCGGGATGGCGCTTGAGCGCCATGGCCACGCCGAAGATGGTCAGCGGCAACTTGCGCTCTTCGAACATGCGCAGCAAACGCCACAGACCGGCGCGCGAGCCGTATTCGTAAATCGACTCCATGCTCATGTGGCGGTTGCTGAACGAGGCCGCGCCGATGATCTCGGACAGGAAAGTCTCGGAACCGGCATCGCCGTGCAGCACATTGTTCTCGCCGCCCTCTTCATAATTGAGCACGAACTGCAGCGCCACGCGGGCGCCATTCGGCCATAGGGCATGGGGTGGTTGGGGGCCGTAGCCGATCAGGTCACGCGGATAGTGGTCGTAAGTATTCATGTCGCAGGGGCGGCCAGTCTATGTGTAATATATCTGCAATCATATATGGCTAGCGGCCGTCCAGTATATGATTTACATAATAGACACTCATCACCTACCAATATAGGACACGCCATGGGCAAACTCAGTACCCACGTTCTCGATATCAGCATCGGCAAGCCGGGCGCCGGCGTGCAGGTCACCCTGTACGCCGTCACGCCGCAGGGCCGCGAGCTGCGCGCGCAGGCCGTCACCAATGCCGACGGCCGCTGCGACGCGCCACTGCTGGAAGGCGAGCGCATGGTAGCCGGCAAATACGAGCTGGTGTTCGCTGCCGGCGCCTATTTCGCTGCGCGCGGGGTCGAGCTGCCCGAGCCCCGTTTCATCGACGAAGTCACGCTGGCCTTCGGCATCGCCAGTCCCGAGCAGAACTACCACGTGCCGCTGGTGGTGTCGCCATGGGCTTATTCAACCTATCGCGGTAGCTGAAAACGGCATCAGGCGCTAACATAAGCGCCCATGACCTCTACCGACTCGGCGCTGACCGCCTCCCTGCTCCAGCAAGCGCTGGCCTACCACCAGCAAGGACAGTTGCGCGAAGCGCAGGCCTACTACCGGCAGGTACTGGCCCTACAGCCGCAGCAGTTCGACGCCCTGCACCTGCTGGGCGTGATCGCCCGCCAGCAGGGCGACGCGGCACAGGCCATCGAACTGATTACCCAAGCGCTGGCGCTCGACCCGCAGCAAGCCAAAGCCCACTGCAATCTGGGCGTGGCGCTGATGGATCAGGGCCGCCCTGCCGAAGCGCTGGCCAGCTACGAACGGGCACTGGCACTGCAAGCCGATTACGCCATGGCATGGAGCAATCGCGGCAACGCCCTGCGCCGCCTCGGCCAGACTGAAGCGGCGCTGGCGAGCTACCAGCAAGCCTTGCAGCACCAGCCGCGCTATGTGGAAGCACACAGCAACCGCGCTATCGCGCTACAGGATCTGGGCCGCTACATGGAAGCGCTGGCTTCTGCCGAAGCCGCCCTCAATCTGAACGACCGCCATGCCGACGCCTGGCTGGCGCGCGGCCATGCCCTGCACTGCCTGCGCTGGCTGGCGGAAGCGGTGGAAAGCTTCGACCGTGCTCTCTATCTGCGCCCCGGCTGGGCCGAAGCCTACGCCGCACAGGGCGCGGCACTGCACCGTCTGGGTGAACTGGCAGCGGCGCTGGACAGTTACGACCGTGCCCTGAGCATCAACCCGGGCCAGCCGCAATGGCACACGGCACGCGGCAACACCCTGCGCGCCATGCAGCGCCACGACGAGGCGGCACAGGCCTACCGCAGCGCGCTGGATTGCGGCGAACAGGCTGAAACCGTGGCGTTTGCGCTGGCCTCGGTGGGCGCCGGCGCCGCACCGGCCAGCCTGCCGGCCGACTACGTGCGCAACCTGTTCGACCAGTATGCCAACCATTTCGACGAACACCTGCTGAAAGTGCTCGACTACCAGACCCCGGCCCATCTGGCACGCCTGCTGGCCCAGCACTTGCCACCGGATGCGGCACTGAACATCCTCGATCTGGGCTGCGGCACCGGCCTGTGCGCACCGGCGCTGCGTCCGCTGGCACGCAGCCTGCACGGCGTGGACCTGTCACCACAGATGCTGGAAAAAGCCGCCCAGCGCCAGCTATATGACGGGCTGCACTGCGCCGACCTGCTGGCCTATATGGCTGGGCAGTCCGCCGCATGGGACCTGGCCATTGCGGCCGACGTCTTCGTCTATATCGGCGATCTGGCGCCTGTGTTTGCCGCCATATCGCAGGCATTGCGCACGGCGGGCTATTTCTGCTTCTCGGTGGAAGCGGCCAGCAGCGGCGACTATCGCCTGCAGGCCTCCAACCGCTACGCCCACAGTCTGGACTACCTGACGCGGCTGGCCAGCGCCAGCGGCCTGCAGCTACTGGCCAGCGAACAGCTCACCGCGCGCGAGGAAAACGGCGCGCCCATCGCTGCACTGGCCCTGCTGCTGCAAAAAGCCTGATGCAGAGCGCCATACCATGGCCAAAGTTGCATCGATAGTCGGCTTGCCTTAGAATGAAAAGTTCTGTGGCTGTGTTGTTAAGCCATGCCGCCTGTGCTGCCGCTACTCCGGCTGGCCAGTTTCCTTTGCAGTTTTCTTGACGGTGACCCTTGGATACCGTGCCGTTCTGGGCAGAATGCCTTGCCCTCGCACTCCTGATACTTTGTTCGGCCTTCTTCGCCATGGCCGAAACCGCGCTGATGGCGGCCAACCGCTATCGCCTGCGCCATCTGGCCAAACGGGGCAGCCGCCGCGCCATCACTACCCTGTGGCTGCTCGAGCGCACCGATAAGCTGCTGTCGCTGGTGCTGATCGCCAATACCCTGATCAATGCCATGGCCACCGCGCTGGTGACCGCCATCGCCATCGAATCGTTCGGCCATGACGACAACGTCATCACCATTTCCACCGGCGTGGTGGCTTTCCTGCTCATCGTATTCGCCGAAATCAGCCCGAAAGTCATCGGCGCTACCTATCCGGAACGCATCGCCCTGCCCACCAGCATGCTGCTTAAGCCCCTGATGGGACTGGCCAAGCCGGTGATCTGGTTCGTCAATCTGTTCGTCAATCTGGTGCTCAAGCTGTTCCGCATCAAAGCTGGCGCGCACGCCCACGAAGCCCGTCTGTCGCCCGAAGAGCTGCGCTCCATCGTGCTCGAAGGCGGCCACTTCATGCCGCAGAAGCACAAAAGCATATTGCTCAATCTATTCGACCTGGAAACCATATCGGTCGAAGACGTGATGACGCCGCGCGCCCAGATCGAAGCGCTGAATCTGGAACTGAGCGTGGAAGAAATCAAGCGCGAGCTGACCACCTGCTATCACAACAAGCTGCCCGTGTACGAAGGCGAAATCAACCGCATCGTCGGCATCCTGCATGTGCGCAAGGCCGTAGCCCTGCTCAATCAGGACGACGAACTGACCGTGGACGACTTCCGCAAACTGCTCAGCGCCCCTTATTTCATCCCGCAGGATACCGGCGTATTCACCCAGCTCCAGTATTTCCAGGAAAACCGCGAACGCCTCGGCATCATCGTCGACGAATACGGCGAGGTGCAGGGTCTGGTCACGCTGGACGACATCATCGAAGAGATGATAGGCGAGTTCACCACTTCCATGCCCGGTGCCGCCCGCGCCGATAGTTTCGGCTGGTCGGAACAGGGCGAATGCCTGCTGGAAGGCGCCACGGCGCTGCGCGACATTAACAAGCGGCTGGGCCTGAACTTCCCGCTCGATGGACCGAAAACCCTGAACGGCCTGCTGCTGGAAGTGTTGCAGGAAATCCCGGACGCCCCCATCAGCCTGAAACTCGATCCTTGCATCGTTGAAGTGGTGCAGGCGCACGATCAGGCGATTAAAGTGGTCAAGCTGATACGTCTGCCACAAAAACAGGCACACTAAAGCCTTCGAACTTGCGCCAAACACAACGTTGGCGAGTAAAATCAGTCCCTAGCAGCGACAAACGACGAGAAGCGGCTTTACAAAAATAATTCCCTAGAGCATCATTTCAGGAATTCGCCGCAACTCCCCGCCACCCGTTTGGGCTAACTTTCCGACCGATTCGACCGACATTTATGGCAGCCGTTCTTCCCAGTTCCGCGTCCGGCGCCTCCATGCCCGGACTGGCGCGTGCCCTGATGCAGGCCGGGCGGCTCTCGGCCGTGCAGGCCGAACTGCTGCAGAAAAAAGCCATCACGGAAAAGCAGGCGTTTATCGATGTGCTGCTCGATAGCCACGCCATCGATGCCACCAGCCTGGCCCAGTTCTGCTCGGAGACTTTTGCCTATCCGCTCATGGATGTGCAGGCGCTGAATCTCGACGCCCTGCCCGCCAAGATCATCGATAGCCGGCTGATGCAGGCGCAGCGCGTGATTGCGCTGGCCAAGCGCGGCAACCGCATGTCGGTGGCGATTTCCGACCCCACCAATACGCAGGCGCTGGACCAGATTAAGTTCCAGACCGAGACCACGGTCGAACCCGTCATCGTCGCCCACGACGCCCTGCTGCAACTGCTGGCGCGGCTGAACAAGGATAACGAACAGGCCCTGAGCGAACTGGCCGGCGACGAGGCCGATATCGAGTTTGCCGAGGAAGAGGACACGATACAGGCCAATGCGGCCACCGACCCCAGCGCCAACGATGTGGAAGATGCGCCCGTGGTGCGCTTCCTCAACAAGATGCTGATGGATGCCGTGCACATGGGCGCGTCCGACTTGCACTTCGAACCGTTCGAGAAATTCTACCGCGTGCGTTTCCGCGTCGATGGCGTGCTGATCGAGCACGCCCAGCCGCCCACCTCCATCAAGGAAAAGCTGGTCTCGCGCATCAAGGTGCTGGCCAAGCTCGATATTTCGGAAAAGCGCGTGCCGCAGGACGGCCGCATGCGCCTGATTGTCTCGCCCACCAAGACCATCGATCTGCGCGTCTCCACCCTGCCCACCCTGTTCGGCGAAAAGACCGTGATGCGGATACTCGACGCCACCCAGGCGCAGATGGGCATCGACGCACTGGGCTACGATCCGGACCAGAAGGCCTTGCTGCTGGACGCCATCCAGCGCCCTTACGGCATGGTGCTGGTGACCGGCCCTACCGGCTCGGGCAAAACGGTGTCGCTGTACACCTGCCTGAACGTGATCAACAAGCCCGGCATCAACATCTCGACGGCGGAAGACCCGGCCGAGATCAATCTGCCCGGCGTGAATCAGGTCAACGTCAACGAAAGGGCGGGACTGACCTTCCCCGTGGCGCTGAAGTCCTTCCTGCGCCAGGACCCGGACATCATCATGGTGGGCGAGATCCGCGATCTGGAGACGGCCGACATCGCCGTCAAGGCCGCGCAGACCGGCCACATGGTGTTCTCCACCCTGCACACCAACGATGCGCCGTCCACTCTGACCCGCCTGATGAATATGGGCGTGGCGCCGTTCAATATCGCCTCCTCGGTGATCCTGATTACGGCCCAGCGGCTGGCGCGGCGCCTGTGCAGCTGCAAGCAGCCGGTCGACATTTCGCCCGATCTGCTGCGCAAGGCCGGCTTCCGCGAAGAAGAACTGGATGGCACCTGGAAGCCCTACGGCCCGGTCGGCTGCGAGCGCTGCAACGGCGGCGGCTACAAAGGGCGGGTGGGCATCTACCAGATCATGCCCATCACACCGGCCATCGAAGAACTGATACTGGCCCATGGCAATGCCATGCAGATTGCTGCCCAGTCGGAAAAGGAAGGCGTGAAATCGCTGCGCCAGTCCGGCCTGCTCAAAGTGAAGAGCGGGCTGACCAGTCTGGAAGAAGTGCTCGGCTGTACCAACGAATAGGACACTGTCATGGCAACTTCGGGCAACGCAGGCCATCAGGTCAAGGAAGCGATCTTCGCGTGGGAAGGCCGCGACAAGAGCGGCAAGGCGGTGCGCGGCGAAATGCGCGCCGGCGGCGAGGCCGTGGTGAACGTGACGCTGCGCCGTCAGGGCATCATGGTGACCAAGGTCAGGAAGAAGGCCTACCGCAGCGGCAAGAAAATCACCGACAAGGACATCACCCTGTTCACCCGCCAGCTGGCCACCATGATGAAGGCCGGCGTGCCGCTGCTGCAGTCCTTCGACATCGTCGGCAAGGGCCACGCCAATCCCTCCGTGTCGAAAATGGTGATGGACCTGCGCGCCGATATCGAGACTGGCACCAGCCTGAATCAGGCGTTCCGCAAATTCCCCCTGTATTTCGACCCGCTGTTCTGCAATCTGGTGGGCGCCGGCGAACAGGCCGGCATACTGGAAGACCTGCTGACGCGGCTGGCCATCTACAAGGAAAAGACTGTGGCCATGAAGGCCAAGATCAAATCGGCGCTGATGTATCCGATTTCGATACTGGCCGTGGCCTTCATCGTCACGGCCGTCATCATGATCTGGGTGGTGCCCGCCTTCAAGGAAGTGTTCAAGAGCTTCGGCGCCAATCTGCCTGCGCCCACGCTGTTCGTGATGGCCATGTCGGAATTCGTGGTGGCGTGGTGGTATGTGATCTTCGGCGGCACTTTTGCCGCCATCTATTTCTTCTTCCGCGCCTGGCAGCGCTCGCTGCAGATGCAGCGTTTCATGGACCGTCTCCTGCTGCGCCTGCCCATCTTCGGTGCAGTGATACGCAAAGCCACCATTGCGCGCTGGACCCGCACGCTGGCCACCATGTTCGCGGCCGGTGTACCACTGGTGGAATCGCTCGATTCGGTGGGCGGCGCGGCCGGCAATGCCGTGTATTTCGACGCCACCCGCAAGATCCAGAGCGAAGTCAGCACCGGCACCAGCCTCACCGTGGCTATGCAGAATGCCGAAGTGTTTCCCAATATGGTGACGCAGATGGTGGCCATAGGCGAAGAATCGGGCTCGCTCGACGCCATGCTGGGCAAGGTGGCCGACTTCTACGAAGACGAGGTGGACGAAGCGGTGGCGGCCCTGTCCAGCCTGATGGAGCCGGCCATCATGGTCATACTGGGGGTGCTGATCGGCGGTCTGGTGGTGGCCATGTACCTGCCCATCTTCAAACTGGGCTCGGTGGTGTAAGGTTAAAGCGCCGCGCCAGTAAGGCCGCGAGATCCATACGGACGTGACAGATCAGATGAATATAGAGCACATCGCCGCAGGATGCATAAATGATGCGATTCTGGTCAGCGTGTATCTGGCGAAAGTGATGCAGTCCTAATCCGGCCAGTTCAGGGACTAGGTGTCCCAGATCGGGGCGCTGCTTTAACAGCAACACAGCGCGGCGGATTTCCTCAGTAATTTTGGTGGCGTAAGCTGACGAAACATGAGTTTGCAGATAACGGCGGATTTGCAGCACATCATCACGTGCTGCATTCGTCCATTTAATCCGCGATGGTTTTTTCGGCATCCTGTGCCTGTAACTCAGCAAAGAAGCTTTCGTGGTCGATCACGTCTCCTGCCGCTATCTGCTGTTGTCCAGCCAGAAGTATGCGCAACATGGCAAGTTGCTCCTGCGTCTGTTGAAAACTGGCGATGTCCTGCACGACCGCCTGCACTTTCCCATCGACGCTCAGCATGACTGGCTTCCGGGTAGACAGTAGTTGCTTAAGCAGTTCATCCATAGTCGCTGGAAGAAAGCTAGCCGGCGGTACTATAGTGTGTGGTTTCATGGTTTGCCCCCGAGATTTTTGAGATTAGCACAAATTAGACAGCTGATTTTGATGTATTTCATCATCCTGCGACTCTGTCCGCTTAGCAATATTTCTCCGATGATTTAATATATCCCTTCAATTCCTCTATCTTTCTCTTCCGGCCCCTGCTATGACTGATACGTCCTTTTTGTTTGCTCCTGCCGGTTTGCTGACCGTCAGCCTCGTCGCCGGACTGTTCGGCCTGCTGTTCGGCAGCTTCCTTAACGTGGTGATCCACCGCCTGCCCAAAATGATGCAGCGCGAGTCCGACAACTATGTGGCGTCGGAAAGCGGCCAGCCCCTGCCCCACACGGAGCGCTACAACCTGATGCTGCCGCGCTCGGCCTGTCCCCAGTGCGGCCACCAGATCACGGCGCTGGAAAATATCCCTGTACTCAGCTATCTGTTCCTGCGCGGTCGCTGCAGCGCCTGCAAAACCCCTATCCCGGCACGCTATCCGCTGATCGAACTGCTGACCGGCCTGCTGTCGGCAGGCGTGGTATGGCGCTTCGGCAGCGGCTGGATGGGCCTGTCCTGCCTGCTGTTCCTGTATGCGCTGATCGCCCTCACCTTCATCGACCTCGATACCCAGCTGCTGCCGGACGACATTACCCTGCCCCTGCTGTGGCTGGGTCTGCTACTCAACGTCAACCAGATGTTCGTGCCCCTGCACGAGGCGGTACTCGGTGCCGCCGCCGGCTATCTGGCGCTGTGGGCGATCTACTGGCTGTTCAAGCTAGCGACAGGCAAGGAAGGCATGGGTTATGGTGACTTCAAACTGCTGGCGGCCCTCGGAGCGTGGATGGGCTGGACCATGCTGCCTGCCATCATCCTGCTATCGTCGCTGGTCGGCGCCGTGGTCGGCATCAGCCTGATCGTGTTGCGCCGCCATGGCCGCAACCAGCCTATTCCGTTCGGCCCCTATCTGGCCATCGCCGGTCTGCTGGCCATGATGCACGGCCACGAAGTCACGCTCGTGATGCGCCAGCTGTTCGGTTAAGCAGCGCTGAGGTAGCTATATCAAATGTCCCGATTGAACTTTGCCATAGGCCTGACAGGCGGCATCGGTAGCGGCAAAACCACGGTGGCCGACCAGTTCGCCGCCCTGGGTGCCAGCGTGATCGATACCGACCAGATCGCCCACAGCCTGACGGCACCGGGCGGCAGCGCCATGCCCGCCATCGTGGCCGCATTCGGCGCCGATTTTGCCGACGCCAGCGGCGCCATGGACCGCGCCCGCATGCGCCAGCTGGTATTCAGCGATGCCAGCGCCAAAGCCCGGCTGGAAGCCATCCTGCACCCGCGCATCCGCGATGCCGCACTGGCTGCCGCCGAAGCGGCCACGGGCAGCTATGTGATTTTTGCCGTGCCACTGCTGGTAGAGTCCGGCACCTGGCGCCAGCGGGTCAGCCGCATTGTCACCGTCGATTGTCCGGAAAGCGTGCAGGTAGCGCGCGTGATGGCGCGCAATGGCTTAACAGAACAGCAAGTTCTGGCGATTATGGCCAATCAGGCCAGCCGCCAGCAGCGGCTGGACGCGGCCGACGATGTGATCGACAACGCTAGCGATGTCACGGCTTTGGCCCCGCAAATTACCCGCTTGCACGAGTTATATCTGGCGATTTCGAAAAGAAGCGCCACAAACACTGCACAATGTTTGTAATTTTGCTTGGCTTGCTTCAAAATCACAGGATTCACGCAAGTCCACCTAAAGGGATGTTATTTTGATCGTCTACGAATATCCATTCAACGAGCGCATCCGCACGTTGTTGCGATTAGAGGACCTGTACGAGAAATTTAAATTTTTTGTGCAACAAGACCATCCCATGCAGCATCATGTGGCGCTGGCGACGATCTTCGACATGCTGGAAGTGGCTGGCCGGGCCGATCTGAAATCCGATCTGCTGCAGGAACTGGAACGCCAGCGCCAGACCCTGCTCGGCTACCGCATGAACCCCAATGTGCAGGCTGAAACGCTGGACGCGATACTGGAAGAACTCGATGGCGTCAGCACGGCCCTCGTCAATGCCCAGGGCAAGACGGGCCAGAACGTGCGCGACAATGAATGGCTGATGAGCATACGGGGCCGTACCATCATTCCGGGCGGCGCCTGCGAATTCGACCTGCCGTCCTACTACGCATGGCAAAAACGTCCGGCCGACTTGCGCTACAATGACATCATGAACTGGTTTGCCCCGCTGGCGCCCCTGTTCGACGCGCTGGGTCTGGTGCTGCGCCTGCTGCGCGATTCGGGCGGCGCCGTGAAAATGATCGCCGTCTCGGGCAGCTACCAGCAGATGCTTCAAGGCAAGGTCTACCAGATGCTGCGCCTCACTCTGGACGAGGAAATGGGCGCCATCCCTGAAGTATCAGCCAATAAATACATGCTGTGGGTACGCTTTACTTCGCAGGATGGCGACTTGAAACCCAAGCCGCTGGAAGACGATGTACCGTTCGAACTCACCCTGTGTAACTTCTAAAGCAAGTCATGACCACCGTAGTTGATTGCCCGACCTGCGGCGCCAAAGTTGAATGGACGCCCGCCAACCGCTATCGCCCGTTCTGCTCGGAACGCTGCAAGAAAATCGATCTGGGCGCCTGGGCCGAAGAAAAGTACGCGATTCCGGCGGCCCCGCCTAAAGACCCGCTGGACCAAGAATAAGCGGCGCCGGTCTCGGCCCGCGCTGCAGGCCGACTACGCAGCCGGATAGCGCAGTTCGTCCAGCCAGGCCAGCAGTGGTATGGTGGCCGGCAGCAGCGGCTCCACGCCGACTGCACCCTGCCATGCAAACGCCTGCCCTTCCAGACTCTGCGGCTCGCCCTGCCAGTCGCGGCTGATGTAGAAATGCAGCCGCACATGGGCGTGCGGATACACATGCTCGACCCCGCACCATTCCTCGGCGCTATGGATGGTCAGGCCCAGCTCTTCCATGAATTCGCGCTGCAGGGCGGCGAAAATGGTTTCGCCGGGATCGACCTTACCACCGGGGAATTCCCAGTAGCCGGCATACGGCTTGCCTGCCGGACGCTGGCCCAGCAGCACATCGCCATTCGGCTTGACCAGCACGCCTACTGCCACATCGACGATATCGCTCATGCGTGCTTACCTGCGTAGTCCTTGGCGAACTGCCACGCCACCCGGCCCGAACGCGAGCCGCGTTGCAGGGCCCAGCGCAAAGCGTCGGCCCGCGCCGCTTCCACCTGCGCGGGCGTGCAGCCCAGCGTGGCCAGCCAGTGCGCCACGATGGCCAGATAGTCATCCTGCTTGAACGGGTAGAAGCTCAGCCACAGGCCGAAGCGCTCGGACAGCGAAATCTTTTCTTCCACCGTTTCGCCCGGATGCAGGTCGCCGTCTTCGTCATGGCGGTAGCTGCTGTTATCGGACATCCGCTCCGGCATCAGATGGCGCCGGTTGGAAGTGGCATAGATCAGCACATTGTCCGACTGCGCCGAGATGCTGCCGTCCAGTGCCACCTTGAGCGCCTTGTAGCCGCTCTCGCCTTCCTCGAACGACAGGTCGTCGCAGAAGATTACGAAGCGCTCGGGGCGGCCTGCTACCAGATCGACGATATCGGGCAGATCGGCCAGATCTGCCTTGTCCACTTCGATCAGGCGCAGCCCCTGCGCGCCGAACTGGTTCAGACAGGCTTTGATCAGCGAGGATTTGCCGGTGCCGCGCGCGCCCGTCAGCAGCACGTTGTTGGCCGGCTTGCCCTGCACGAACTGGCGGGTGTTCTGCTCGATCTGCTCTTTCTGCGGCCCGATGTGCTGCAGATCGTCGAGCGCGATGGGCGCCAGATGGCTGACCGCCTGCAGATAACCGGCGCCACCGCTACTGCGCTTGCGCCAGCGGAAAGCATGGGCCAGCCGCCAGTCCGGCTCGCGCGGCACGGCCGGCAGCACGGCTTCCACCCGCGCCAGCAAGGCTTCGGCACGGGCCAGGAACTGCTCGAGTGGCGTCGTCATATCAGGAACGGTAATCGGCGTTGATGCTGACGTAGTCATGCGACAGGTCGCAGGTGTACACGGTGGCCTGCGCCGCACCGCGCGCCAGTTTCACCCGCACGGTGATTTCGCTCTGCTGCATGACGCGCTGGCCATCTTCTTCCTTGTAGTCGGGATTGCGGCCGCCGTTCTTGGCCACCCATACGTCGTCGAGGTAGAGGTTGAGCTTGCTGACGTCGAGATCATCCACGCCGGCATAACCGATCGCCGCCAGAATCCGGCCCAGATTCGGATCGGATGCGAAGAAGGCGGTTTTCACCAGCGGCGAATGGGCGATCGAGTAGGCGATCTTGCGGCACTCTTGCATGCTGTTGCCCTCTTCCACCGTCACGGTAATGAATTTGGTGGCGCCTTCGCCGTCGCGCACGATGGCTTGCGCCAGGAACACCGCCAGTTCCGTCACGGCAGCGGCCAGCTGGGCGTATTCAGGGCTATCGACCGCGTTCACTTCCAGCGTGCCGGCGCCGGTGGCGATCAGCATGAAGGAATCATTGGTCGAGGTATCGCCATCGATGGTGATGCAGTTGAACGACTGGTCGGCCACCTGCTTGACCAGCACGTCCAGTACCGGCTGCGCCACTTTGGCGTCGAAGGCCAGATAGCCGAGCATGGTGGCCATATTCGGCTTGATCATGCCGGCGCCTTTGCTGATGCCGCTCAGGGTCACGCTGTGGCCGGCGATGGTGACGCTGCGCGAACCGGCCTTGGGCTGGGTGTCGGTGGTCATGATGGCTTCCGCCGCGTTATACCAGTTATCGGCTTTCAGACCGGCCACGGCCTGTGGCAGACCGGCGATCACTTTATCGGCCGGCAGCGGCTCCAGTATCACGCCGGTCGAGAACGGCAGGATCTGGGCCGGGGCACAACCGAGCTGCTGCGCCAGCGCGGCGCAGGTCTGGTTGGCCAGCGACAGGCCCAGTTCGCCCGTACCGGCGTTGGCATTGCCCGTATTGACCAGCAACGCCACGATGGGCTGGCCGGTGGTTTGCGCGGCCGCCAGATGGGCTTTGGCGATCTGCACGGGGGCGGCGCAGAAGCGGTTAAGCGTGAACACCCCGGCCACCGTGGCCGTCGGCGCCAGCTTCATCACCAGTACGTCTTTGCGGTTCGGTTTTTTAATCCCGGCTTCGGCATAACCGATTTCGATACCGTTGACTGGCTTCAGTTCGGCGGCGACGGGCAGAGGGGAATTAACGGCCATTTCAGTGTTCTCGTGTTGGTAAAGGGGAAGCCGCTATTGTAATCCCTCGGGCGGCAATTGGCGCAGGCCAGCCATACTTGCGGCGCAGTTGATAACGCACGCAAATGAGGTCTGACAAGTTATTGAATTGATTTGAAAAATAAACATCTTTCGCAGAAAAACGACAGATTTTTAGCACGATCGTGCACATTTATCGAAAGAAATTTCCATATTACACTTAAAAGCGCTTAAATAAGAGCTGGAATGCCGTACCCCCGCATCTCAAGAGACGATTGTGACGACAAAATCGTTCAAGCTGCATACAAACGACAACAATTTCAAGGAACCCTACTCATGAACAAAACTCTGTTAGCCGCAGCCCTGTTCGCCGCCATGCAAGCCCAGGCCGGCACCCTCGACGACGGCAACCTGAGCCTGAGCGGCTTCGGCACCTTGGGCGTGGCCAAATCGAATACCGATCAGGCCCAGTTCACCCGCTACAACCAGGCTGAAGGCGTGGCAGATCAGGCCAAAATCGGTCTGGACTCCAATCTGGGCTTGCAAGCGAGCTACAAGATCAATGACTGGCTGTCCGGCACGGCCCAGATTCTGACCCGCAAGAACACCAGCCCCACTTTTACCACCGACCTGACCTGGGCCTTCCTGAAAGCCCGCGTCAACGATGAAACCAATGTGCGCGTAGGGCGCGTGGTACTGCCAGCCTTCCTGATCTCGGAATACCAGAACGTGGGCTACGCCAACACCATGATGCGTCCGCCGGTCGAGATGTACGCCCAGGCACCGATCGAAGCCGTCGATGGCGCCGACGTCACCTACCAGCATGCGTTCGGCGACTTCAACTTCACCACCTCGGGCTATGCCGGCGTGAGCCGCGGCAAGCTGTTCGTTCCCGCTGCCGCCACCGTGGCCACCTATCGCGCACCGTCGGCCGGTCTGAGCGTGGGCGGCGAATACGGTCCGTTCAGCGTGCGACTGGCCCATGCCCGCATCAAGATGACCAGCAACGATCTGGGCCCCGTGAATACCCTGACCAGCACGCTGGCCAAGGTCGGCTTCGCCCAGCTGGGCAGCGATCTCTCCCTGATTCAGGGCAAAAAAATCGCCTTCACTTCGCTGGGCGGCACCATGGACTGGAACAATGTCGTCGCCCAGGCCGAGGTGGCCATGCGCGTGGCCAAAGAGCCTGTGTATGTGCCTGACACCACTTCGTGGTACCTGATGGCCGGCTACCGCATCGGCAAAGTGCTGCCTTACTTCGCCCACGCTGCCGTGCGCGATGCCGGCCACTCCGTCACCTTGCCGGCCGGCTTCCCGAAAACCGGCGCACTGGGTACGCCGGTGGCCGGCCTGATGGCAGCTGCCGAGCAGAAGAACGATCTGATCGGCGTACGCTGGGACTTCGCCAAATCGATGGCGCTGAAAGTGCAGATCGACCGCGTCCAGCCTAAGACCAAGGCCGGCACCCTGATCTTCGCCCCGGCGGCAGGCTATACCAACACCGTTACCGTGGTCGGCGCTGCGCTCGACTTCGTCTTCTAATCCGGAGCCCTCCATGCATAAACTGATGACCTCCCTGCTGCTGTCGGCACTGGCCATGGCAGCCCTGCCTGCATCGGCAGAAATCGTAGTGATCGTTAGCCAGAAGAACCCGGCCACCCGTATGTTCTCGGAACAGGCTTCCCAGTTCTTCCTCGGTAAATCCAACCTGTTCACCCCGGTCGACCAGCCGGAGAGCTCGCACATCCGTGCCGAGTTCTACCAGAAGATCGCCGACAAGGACCCGGCCCAGGTAAAAGCGCTGTGGTCGAAACTGGTGTTCACCGGTAAAGCCACGCCGCCGAAAGAATATGCCAATAGTGCCGAGGTGAAGAAAGCAGTTGCTGCCGATCCGAAAGCAATCGGTTATATTGATAAAGCGGCAGTTGATGACACTGTGAAAGTAATTCTGACCTTGCCTTAACCCCCCGGTAGGATCGCCCGCGCAGCCGCACGCCTGCGCGGGCAGGCACTCCCGGCCAGACCGAGGAGTGCCCGTTTTGAGTCTCACACTACGTGCGAAATTCCTGCTCCTGAGCGCCCTGATCCCCACGCTGGTGGTGGGCCTGCTGATCTGGAACAGCCTGCGCCTGATGAACAACGCCGTCAGCGCCAACGCCGAGCGGGTTGCGCAGGAATATGCCGTAGCCCTCAATCTCACCCTCAGTCCCTATGCCACCGGCGGCCGCCTGCCGCAGCTGCGCGGCCATCTGGCCGAAATGCTGGCCGACCCGGCCGACAGCTATCTGCGCTATCTGGTCATCCTCGACGAACGGCAGCAAGCCATCCTGTCCGTGGGCCAGCCTCCGGCACAGCTGTCCGCCACCCTGCGCAATGGCGGCGGCACCGCCTTCAAAGGCGTGCGCACCGAACTCGGCGACAACCTGCTGCACGCCCGTGCGCCCCTGCTGCTGGTGGATAACCACATCGGTTCGATCAATTTCGGCATCACCACCAGCGACCTGAAACAGGCGCGCGATGAAGTGATGTGGCAGGGCGGCGTGATCTCCATGGCCGGGCTGATGCTGGGCATGCTGCTGTTCTACCTCGTCACCCAGGGCATCGCGCGCCGCCTGAATGTACTGAGCCGGCAATCGACCCGCATGGTCATGGGCGACTACAGCAACACCCTGCCCGAAGTGGGCAACGACGAAATCACCGTCTTCACCCGCACTCTGAATACGCTGAGCGCTGCGCTGCGCGAACGCATAAACCAGCTGGAGCAGTCGCAGCAGCGCCTGCTGGAATCGGAAGAACGCTTTAAAACCCTGTTCGATATGGCGCCCCTGCCGCTCACCGTATCCGACCGCAGCGGCCGCATCGTCGCCGCCAACCGCGCCGTGACGGAAACCTTCGGCCAGTCGGTCGATGCGCTGATCGGCAAACGTTCGGAAGAAGTGCGCTTCTGGGCCAGTACGGCGGAGCGCAAGCGCATCTGGAATATGTACCAGAACGATGGCGCCGTGCACGGCGACGTGGCCGGCGTGCTGCTGGCCGATGGCAGCGTGGGCAGCGTGGCGATCTGGTCTTCGTCGCTCACGCTGGACGGACAGGATGCCATCATCTGGGCCCTGCTCGACCTGACGGAAGAACTCAATGCCAAGCGCGAACTGAAGGACCTCAACTTCTCGCTGGAGATGCGCGTCAAGGAACGTTCGGCAGCGCTGGAACGGGCCAATACGGAATTGCAGGCTACGCTGGAGACCCTGCGCATGACCCAGAGCGAACTGCTGTCGGCGGAAAAAATGGCTTCGCTCGGCTCGCTGGTAGCCGGCATCGCCCATGAACTCAATACCCCTATCGGCAACAGCCTGCTGGCTGCCACTTCGCTGCGCGACCGCGTGATCGAATTCGATGGCCGCGTGGCTGCAGGGGCTTTGCGCCGCTCGGAACTGCTCACCCATCTGGAAGAAGTGCGCATGGCCAGCGAGCTGATTTCGGGCTCGCTGCACAAGGCCGCCGAACTGATTTCCTCGTTCAAGCAGATCGCCGTGGACCAGACCAACGACCAGCGGCGCGAATTCGATCTGCTCTCGGCCGTGCACGACACGGTGGCTACCTATATGCCGCGCCTGCGCCGCGCCGAATGCGAGGTGCGGCTGCAGATCATGGAAGGGCTGATGCTCGATTCCTATCCGGGCGCCCTGTATCAGGTGCTCAACAATCTGATCAACAATGCGCTCAACCACGCTTTCGAACACCAGAAAGGCGGCCACATCACCATCCGCGCCGAAGTGGTCGATGGCGCCACCATAGGCCTGATGTTTGCCGACGACGGCGCCGGCATGGCGGAAGACGTGTTGCGCCGCGTGTTCGATCCCTTCTTCACCACCAAGATGGGTCAGGGTGGCACGGGCTTAGGCATGAACATCGTCTACAACGTGGTGACCGGCGTGCTCGGTGGCCGCATCAGCATCGATTCCACGCTGGGTGCAGGCACCACGGTGCGCATGATCCTGCCGCGCTGCGCGCCCCAGCGCAACAGCAATCACCACAGCGGCAGCCAGGGCAACTAGCTGCGCCCCGGCGCCACAAACGCCAGCGCTTCCTCGAACGAGCGCAGCACCATGTCCACGTGCGGCTGCACGCTGGCCTGCGCAGGAAAATCATCTTCCAGCGTAGGCCGTATGGTGGCCAGCAAAGCCTGCGGCAGATTGGCCCGCAGTTCGTCCACCACCACTATCCATTCCGGCAGCGACTCGCGGGTCGGATACGGAATGAATAGGGTGGACACCAGATCGGCCTTGTCCGGGTCCTGCTCCTCGGGCGGGATAGGCACCACGACGGAACGGGCATCATGGCTGGCTTCGCGCAGCGCACGCGCCAGCAGTTCGCTCACCAGTTCTTCCCGCTCGGTAGCGCGGCTCACGCACAGGATGATGGAGCGCTGCGGCACATCGAGCGAGCCTTGCCAGCGGCCCAGCCGGGCTTCGCGCAGATGGCGCAGATGGGCGCCCACATTGGCATCGAGCAGCGACACCTGACAACGTTTGGCGCGCGTCACGCCGCTGGGCGCCAGCGCTTCCGCCACTTCCGCCACGGTGCGGCGCAGATGCTCGCGCTGGCTGGCGTCTATCAGTTCGGCCCGTATTTCGGCGCCTGCCAGCGCCAGCCCCGGCAACAGCACCTGATCGCAGTAGCGCGCCAGACTGGTACGGCGCAGGAAAGGCCGCGCATCGCGCAGTATCGCGCCCGTATCGCCATTCAGGGCGCGCTGGTAGAAGCGCTGAGCGCCGGTCACATCGGGCGCCTGCCCGAGCAGTATCGCCAGCCATTCCAGCGCTGGCACATGGCGCCCCGCCACCACCAGACAGACGGTCAGCGGGGTCGACATCAGCAAGCCTATCGGTCCCCACAGCGTACCCCAGAACAGCGCCGACACCATGACCGCCAGCGGCGACAGGCCGGTACTGTGGCCATACACATTCGGCTCCACCACATTCGCCACCAGCAGCTCCAGCACGCCGAACAGCAGCAGACACGATAGCGCCAACTGCCAGCCTGGATCGACGGCAGCGGCAAAGCCGGCAATCAGGGCACCTGCCACCAGTGCGCCCAGATACGGCACAAAGCGCAGCACGGCGCTCAGCGTGCCCCACAGCACGGCATGGGACAGGCCCATGGCCCACAGCGACAGGCCGATGGCGATGCCGAATGCGGCGTTCACCACGAACTGGGAGAAGAAAAAGCGCGCCACCCCTTGCGCGGCATCGGCCAGCGCGCGCGCCGTGCGGCCGATCTCGCGCTGGCCGGCCAGCCGGATCAGGCGATCCTGCAGCGACTCGTGCTCCAGCACCATGAAGATCAGCAGCACCAGCACCAGCCCTGTCTCGCCTAGCGGCCCCCAGACTTTGCTGGTCAGGTCGCTGAGCAGATCAGTGCGCGGCACGGCCGCCAGATTCTGCCCCGCCGCTGCCACGTCCTGCCCCTCCGCCCCCTGCGGCGCCAGCGGGCTGATATGGCCGAAGCTGTCCTGCATATGGGCGAACGGCCGCTCCACGGCCGTGCGCACCTGATCGATCTTGATCTGGATGGCGGCGCGGTACTGCGGCAAGTCTTCCGACACGCGCAGCAACTGGGTGGCCAGCACGGTGGCCGTGCCCACCACGCACACGCCGGCCAGCGCCAGCGTCACCAGCATGGCCGGCAGGCGGCGCAGGCCGAAGCGGCCCAGCACCTGCAGCATGGGCGCCAGCAGCAGGCTAAGGATGGCGGCCAGCGCCACTGGCTGCAGCACATCGCGGCCGAAATACAGCAGCGCCAGCACGCAGCTAATCGTGACGACAGAATTGGCGCTGACGCGCGCGGCGAGGGACGACGGGCTGGACATGAGTTAGGGGGCGGCAGAATAGGATGCCACTAGTTTAATTCATTCGCCGGGGCAAATCACTGCCCCGCCCCGTCTGTACCACGTACACGGATGAAAAAAAACCCGGTACTGACAGGCAGTACCGGGCCGGGTGAGCTTGCTGGACGCTGCTAGCGCATGGCGCCAGCAGCGCGCAGTTAAGCCAGCTTGCCGTGGCAAGCTTTGTATTTCTTGCCGCTGCCGCAAGGGCATGGATCGTTACGGCCCACTTTCAGGCCCAGTTCCATCAACTGTTCGCCCGTCAGGCCAGCCAGTTCCGGCGGCAGACCGGCGATGGCCGGCGCTGGCGCCAGCAGTTCTTCCGGTGCGGCGTTCGGGTTGAAATCGGCGTGCTGGTAGCTGACGTTTTCCACGTGCGACTGCTGCATGGCGGCTTCGGCGGCATCGATTTCTTCGCGCGACTGGATGCGTACCGTCATGATCAGCTTGACCACTTCCTGCTTGATCATGTCCAGCATCTGGCCGAACAGTTCGAACGCTTCGCGCTTGTATTCCTGCTTAGGATTCTTCTGCGCATAGCCGCGCAGGTGGATGCCCTGACGCAGATGGTCGAGTGCGGCCAGGTGTTCGCGCCAGTGGCTGTCCACGCTCTGCAGCATGACGTTGCGCTCGAAACCGGCGAAAGCTTCCTTGCCGACGATATCCACTTTCGACTGGTACAGCGCATCGGCTGCGGCCAGCACGCGTTCCAGAATGTCTTCGTCGTTCAGATTCGATTCGGTTTCCAGCAGGCCGCGCAGCGGCAGTTCGATCTGCCATTCGGCGGCCAGGGCTTTTTCCAGACCGGCCAGATTCCACTGCTCTTCCACCGATTCCTGCGGCACGTATTCGCGTACCAGATCGGTGAAGGCGCCGTGGCGCAGCGAATCGATCAGTTCCGAAATATCGACCGCTTCCAGCAGTTCGTTACGCTGCTGGTAGATGACTTTACGCTGGTCATTGGCCACGTCGTCGTATTCGAGCAGCTGCTTACGGATATCGAAGTTACGCGCTTCCACTTTGCGCTGGGCCGATTCGATCGAGCGCGACACGATGCCTGCTTCGATCGGTTCGCCTTCCGGCATCTTCAGACGATCCATGATGGCGCGCACGCGGTCGCCCGCGAAGATGCGCAGCAACTGGTCGTCCAGCGACAGGAAGAAGCGCGAGCTGCCCGGGTCACCCTGACGGGCGGCACGGCCACGCAGCTGGTTGTCGACGCGGCGCGATTCATGGCGCTCGGTACCGACGATGTGCAGACCGCCTGCAGCCACCACTTGTTCGTGCAGCGCCTGCCAGCCATCGCGCAGCGCTTGCGCCTGGGCAGCCTTGTCGGCATCGCTCAGCGCAGCATTGGCTTCGATGAACTGGATCTGTTTTTCGACGTTACCACCGAGCACGATGTCGGTACCACGGCCCGCCATATTGGTGGCGATGGTGATGGCTTTCGGGCTACCGGCCTGGGCGATGATTTCTGCTTCGCGGGCGTGCTGTTTCGCATTCAGCACATTGTGCGGCAGGCCGCCCTTGGTCAGGATGCCGGACAGCAGTTCCGAGTTTTCGATCGACGTGGTACCCACCAGCACAGGCTGGCCGCGGTCGTAGCATTCGCGGATTTCCAGCATCATGGCGTTGTACTTCTCGGCCGAGGTCTTGTAGACCTGATCGTGGCGGTCTTTACGCTGCGATGGACGGTTAGGCGGAATCACCACGGTTTCCAGACCGTAGATTTCCTGGAATTCGTACGCTTCGGTATCGGCCGTACCGGTCATGCCGGCCAGCTTGGCGTACATACGGAAGTAGTTCTGGAAGGTGATCGAGGCCAGCGTCTGGTTCTCGTTCTGGATCTTCACGCCTTCCTTGGCTTCCACCGCCTGATGCAGGCCATCGGACCAGCGCCGGCCCGTCATCAGACGGCCGGTGAATTCGTCGACGATCACCACTTCATTGTTCTGCACCACGTAGTGCTGATCCTTGAAGTACAGCGCGTGCGCGCGCAGCGCTGCATACAGGTGGTGCACCAGCGAGATATTGGCCGAGTCGTACAGGGAAGCGCCTTCCGGCAGCAGGCCCATACGGGTCAGGATGGCTTCGGCTTTTTCGTGACCGGCTTCGGTCAGCAGCACCTGATGGGCTTTTTCATCCTTGGTGTAATCGCCCGGCACTTCCACCTTGCCCTTGCCGTCCGGGGTTTCTTCACCGATCTGCAGGGTCAGCAGGCGTGGCACTTCATTGATCTTGTAGTACAGGTCGGTATGGTTCTCGGCCTGACCGGAAATGATCAGCGGGGTACGGGCTTCGTCGATCAGAATCGAATCGACTTCATCGACGATGCCGAAGTTGAGCGCACGCTGGACGCGGTCGCGCGCTTCGAACACCATATTGTCGCGCAGGTAGTCGAAACCGAATTCATTGTTGGTGCCGTAGGTGATGTCGGAAGCGTAAGCAGCCTGCTTGGCGCTGTGCTCCATCTGCGACAGGTTGATACCGGTGCTCAGCCCCAGCCAGCCGTACAGCTTGGACATGGTGTCGGCGTCACGCTGAGCCAGATAGTCATTGACGGTAACAATGTGCACGCCTTTGCCCGACAGCGCATTCAGATAGGCTGGCAGGGTAGCGGTCAGGGTTTTACCTTCCCCCGTGCCCATTTCGGCGATCTTGCCATAATGCAAAACCATACCGCCGATCAACTGCACATCGAAGTGGCGCATCTTGAACACGCGCTTGCTCGCTTCGCGGCAGACGGCAAAGGCCTCGGGCAGCAGGGAATCCAGGCTGGCGCCCTGCGCAATGCGTTCTTTGAAAGCCGGGGTTTTCGCTTGCAGCTCGGCGTCGGACAGTTTTTCCATGGCCGGCTCGAGCGCATTGATCTCGCGTACCGTTTTTTGGTATTGCTTGAGCAGCCGCTGGTTGCGGCTACCGAAAATCTGGGTCAGTAATGACATGCTTGAATTCTTGAAAAAACGCCGTTAAAAAAGCCCGGAAGGGAGTGCGTGCCCTAGCGCTCGCTATTCGACTATGGCAAAAGACCATGATTTTATCATGCGACCGCGTCTACATTGGGGTATTGGCCTGATTAACAATAGCTCAGGCATGAACAAAGTCATAAATTGGGCAGATTTTCCATTGCCGTGACGTTTTTTTGCTGCTGTGATATGTTGCGCCCCATGCGCTTTAACTCTTCCAACTTGACCATCAAACGCCGCACCGCCGTGGAAGCGACGGATTTCCTGCGCCGCGACGACCGCATGGCCACCCTGCTGCCCGCCATCGAACGCATGGCCTCGCTGCAGAAAGATTGCGCCGCCGCCCTGCCCGCCATGTTCAAGTACTGCGAAATTCTGGCCTACGAGCAGAATGTGCTGACGCTGGCCCTGCCCAATGCGGCGCTGGCGGCCAAGCTCAAGCAGCAGATCCCCAAGCTGCAGGAGACCCTGGCCAGACGGGGCTGGCAGGTCGATCAGGTGAAATTGCGGGTACAGATGGTGAAAGCGGCCGAAATCAAAGAGCCTATGCGCGCCCTGTCGCTATCCGAGGCGGCAGTGGATGCCTTCGACCAGCTGGGCGACACGCTGGAGCCGAGCGCCCAGAACGGGCCGCTGATCGCAGCGCTGAAAGCCATGGTGGCGCGCCGCCGCACACCCTGAATGATCTGGCGCAGCGCCAGCAGGCTGCGTCACCGCACCGACACCGCCCAGCTTAGCTCAGGTAAGCGCCCACTCGCGCGCCATCTGGCGCAGATACGATGGGGGTGCCGCCTGTTCCGAACCGAACGAGACGATCTCGTAGGCATCGGGATGCTTGAGCAGTTCCAGCAGCAGCTGGTTGTTCAGCGCATGGCCCGATTTATGGGCTTCATAGCTGGCCAGCAGCGGATGGCCGACCAGATACAGGTCGCCGATCGCGTCGAGGATTTTGTGGCGCACGAATTCATCGTCGTAGCGCAGGCCATCTGCATTGAGGATGCGGTATTCATCCATCACGATGGCGTTTTCCAGCGAACCGCCACGGGCCAGCCCTATGCCGCGCAGCATTTCCACGTCCTGCATGAAGCCGAAGGTGCGGGCCCGCGCCACATCGTGCACATACGAGACATCGCCGAAATCGACTTCGGCGCGCTGCTGGGTGCCATCCACGGCTGGATGATTGAATTCGATGAAAAAGTCCAGCTTGAAGCCGTTGTAGGGCGTCAGACGGGCCCATTTTTCCTTGTCGCCCGTACCTTCGCGGATTTCCACCGGCTTGAGCACGCGGATAAACTTCTTGGCCGCTTCCTGCTCCTGCACGCCAGCCTGTTGCAATAAATACACGAACGACGAAGCCGAACCGTCCATGATGGGAATTTCTTCCGCACTCACGTCGATATACAGGTTATCCAGCCCCATGCCGGCGCAGGCCGACATCAGGTGTTCCACGGTCGAAACGCGCGCACCATCCTTGATCAGCACGGACGCCATGCGGGTATCGCCCACGGCCATGGCACTGGCGGGGAATTCCACCACCGGCGCCAGATCGACGCGGCGGAATACGATGCCGGTATCCGGCGCGGCCGGACGCAGGGTCAGTTCGACCTTGGTGCCGGAATGCAGGCCCACACCGGTGGTGCGGACCATTTCTTTGATGGTGCGTTGTTTTAACATCTGACGATTATAGCGAAGTTAGCCTAGCCGCGCTGTCAACGGTGTTTCCAACGGTAAAGCAAAGGTGGCAGCTGTTGCGCTTGCATAACTAGCCGCCTCCCACATGAAAATTCACGTATTTTCAAAAAAGCAAAAATGCTATTATTACTACATTATCTAGCATACGGTCCGGCAAATCGCAGCACAGGTCTCAGGAGAAAAAAATGCGCAAATGTCCATGTTGTGGCGAGGCAGCCATATCGTCTTCGCTGCTCTCGGCTATACGTTTCACCGGCTCGGCACGATGCCCGGCGTGCGGCAAGCACCTGAAAGTGAAGCGCAACGTCTTCAGCTTTCTCCCGCTGCTGTACACCACAGTCCGGATCGGACTGGACCGCCTATTCCACATCCGCCTGGACCTTGCCGATAGCTGGGAACTTGGTGTAATCGCGGCGTTGCTGCTGCTGGCGATCTGGCGCATTTCACTGCGCGAGGACAGCACAAAACAATCTGCCGGTTGCGATGTAGCCCGCACTGGTTAAAAACGGACGCCAGCAGCCCGTCATTCTGGAATAATCACTGCTGGATGAGCGCCCGACTTCACCGCCAGCATGACAGAGCCGATGGAATATACCCTGCACCCACCTTCCCCCCAGCATTTCGCCACACTGGGCGACTGGATCAGCGATGCCGAACAGTGCCTGCGCTGGGCGGGGCCGAAACTCGCATTTCCCTTCGATCCTGCTGTGCTGCAGTCCCTACTCGAAACCGAGCCCATGGATAGCTACGCACTGCTGGACCAGCACGCCAGTCTGGCGGGCTTCGGGCAGATTTTCCGCCGCGAGCCCGGAACTGGCCATCTGGGCCGGATCATTATCGATCCCCGCCGCCGCCAGCAGGGCATAGGACAGATACTGTGCAGCGAGTTAATCAGGGCGGGAGTGCAGCGGCAGGGCTTCCGCGCCATGACGCTATGGGTGTATCTGGATAACGCACCGGCCGTACAGCTCTATAGCGCGCTCGGCTTTGTAGCGGAGGCACGCGAGGGTGCTGCCGGTTGCCAGTTCATGCGGCTGCAGATGGCAGCATGAGCCAGGGTGCTGCGGAGCTAGGCGACGCCCGCAGCACACCCTCTCACGGATGCTCGGCTTCCGCGTGCACGCTTTCGCGCCGCACCAGATAGATGCCGCTGGCGATGATGATGGTGGCGCCCAGCAGCGTATAGCCATCCGGCAGCACCTGCCATAGCAGCCAGTCGATTGCCACGCCCCAGGCCAGCGCCGAATATTCGAACGGCGCCACCACCGAGGCCTGCCCCGAGCTGAAAGCGCGGGTAATGGCCAGCTGGCCGAAGAAACCGCTCAGCGCCAGTGCCAGCAGCACCCAGCCATCTTCGGCGCGCAGCGGCACCCAGTGCGACAGCGACATGGCCAGCCCGCCGCCCGCCATCATCAGGAGATACCAGAACATCATCGCTTCGTTACTATCGGTACGCGCCAGCACGCGGCTGACGATGGCGGCCAGCGCATAGCAGATGGCCGCGCCCAGTACGGCCAGGCCGCCCAGCGAAATAAAGCCGCTGCCTTCAGGCCGCAGCACCACCAGCACACCGAGCAAGCCCACCACGATGGCCACCCACTGGCCCAGCCCTACTCGCTCCTTCAGCACCCAGACCGACAAGGCTGTAATCAGGGTGGGCGCAATGAAGAACAGCGTGTAGGCCTGCGCCAGCGAGAGTTCCTTCAGACCGTAGGCGAACGAAGTCAGCATGATCACGCCCAGCACGCTGCGCAGTACATGCACGGGCCAGCGCACGCGGGTGATGCCGCGGAAGGCGCCGCGCACCAGCATATAGCCGCACAGCAGCGGCAATGAGCTCAGTGCCCGCATGGCCGTGACCTGCGTGGCCGGATAGTGGGCCGACAGCACTTTCATGGCCGTATCCATCAGCGAGAACATGGCCACCGATACCAGCATGGCATAAATGCTGCGCAGATTATCCGAACGGGTAGCAGAAGTCAGAGCAAGCTCCTTGCAGGGTGTTCTTTTGAACGAAGAGGACGTCAAAGTGGCGACGTCGGGAGCCGGAATCGGATGTAAAAAGACTTCGATTCAAGAGTGATGATTATAGCAAGCCCATCAGCCATACGCAGGAGGCTGGAATGAATACGGATTTAAGTCGGCCTTTGCCGCAGATCGGAAATCGGCTAATGCTATGTCTACCAAACGAGTTCATGCAGCTAGGCCAACTGACAGTGGGACAATCTCTCAGCGTCACGATTCTTACGCATCATCGACATCTGCTGATTCAGCAAATTGCTCGCATCGGACAAAAAAAATGGCGCCGCAGCGCCATTTTTCTGCCGGGGTGGCTGATCAGGCCTGGGCCAGCATGGTTTCGGCGTTCGATACTTCGAACTTGCCGCCCTGCTCCACGTTAAGCTGGGTAACCACGCCATCGACGACCAGCATGGAGTAGCGCTGCGAGCGGGTGCCCATGCCGAATTTGCTGAAGTCGGCGTCCAGACCCAGCGCTTTCGAGTAGGCAGCGTTACCGTCAGCCATCATACGGACGATGCCGGTGGCTTTCTGGTCGCGGCCCCAGGCGCCCATGACGAAGGCGTCGTTGACGGAAATGCACCAGATTTCATCCACGCCTTTGGCTTTCAGCGCGTCGGCGTGCTGCACATAGCCCGGCACGTGCTGGGCCGAGCAGGTAGGGGTATAAGCACCTGGCAGGCCGAAAATCGCGATCTTCTTGCCTTTCACCAGATCTTTCACCTGGAAAGTATTCGGGCCCAGCGAGCAACCTTCGGTTTCCGTCTCGATGAATTCGGACAGGGTGCCTTCTGGCAGGGTGTCACCGATCTTGATGGTCATAATAATCTCCGCAATGAGTGTAAACGTAAAAAAGCCGCGCTCTAGCGCGGCCTAAACCGGCATAGAACGCGCAGTATGCCTGAAGCCTGCGGTTCTTGCCGGACGCGGATAGATTTTAGTCAGCCTGTTTGCGCAGGAAGGCTGGAATGTCGTACTGTTCCATGCCATTTTTCTCCAGCGCTGCCACTTGCTCGGCAGCCGAATCACGACGCCATACGGCCGGTGCTTTCATGCCGCGCATGGCGGCATTGGCGCCACCGTCGATGCTGCTGCCTACACCCATCGAAACGGTGGTAGCGGCGGCACCGCCCATGGCGGCCGATGGCACCATCGGTGCATTGTGGGTACCGGTACGCAGCATCTGCTGTGGCACCAGCTGTACGTGTTTCTTGGCTTTGCCCAGACCGGTAGCAACCACGGTCACGCGGATATCGTCGCCCATGCTATCGTCGTAAGCGATACCCTGTGCAATCGAAGCATCCGGTGCAGCGAAGGCGCGTACGGCCGCCATGACTTCCTTGATTTCCTTACCTTTCAGGCCACGGCTGGCGGTCACGTTGACCAGCACGCCACGGGCGCCCGACAGATCGACGCCATCCAGCAGCGGCGAAGCCACCGCCTGTTCGGCAGCGATACGTGCACGGTCGATACCGGAAGCGGTCGCAGTACCCATCATGGCCTTGCCCTGCTCGCCCATGATGGTTTTCACGTCGTTGAAGTCGACATTGATGTGGCCCGGCACGTTGATGATCTCGGCAATACCGGCCACGGCGTTGTTCAGCACGTCGTCCGCGTGCTGCAGCCATTCGATCAGCGATTCATCTTCGTAGATCTCTTCCAGCTTCTCGTTCAGGATCACGATCAGCGAATCGACATTGGCCGACAGCTGTTCCAGACCTTCGTCGGCGATGTCCATGCACTTCTGGCCTTCGTGCGAGAACGGCTTGGATACCACCGCCACGGTCAGCGCGCCCAGCGATTTGGCCACTTCGGCCACGATAGGAGCAGCGCCGGTACCGGTACCGCCGCCCATACCGGCAGCGATGAAGACCATGTGCGCGCCGCGCAGCGAATCTTCGATGCGCGCGCGCGACTCTTCGGCCAGCTGACGGCCGACGTCAGGCTTCATGCCAGCACCCAGACCGGTCTCGCCGATCTGGATGATGTTGTGCGCCTTGGAAGTCGACAGTGCCTGGGCGTCGGTATTGGCGGCGATGAACTCCACGCCGGACATACCCTTGTTAATCATGTGTTGAACTGCATTGCCACCTGCGCCGCCGACTCCGACGACCTTGATGACGGTGCCCAAAGCTGCGTTATCGACCATATCAAACTCCATGATGTGCTCCTATCAGAATGCGGTTTTCAAGCGCCAGGCCTCATATTAGTAGGAGAACTGGAGATTGAAAACTGCGGTTTTTATATAAAAAAATTTAAGTGTGTTTTGTACTGCAAAAGACTGCAAAAAAATACGTCAGAAATTACCCAGGAACCATTCCTTCATGCGCTGCCAGACTGCTTTAACCGAACCATCCTGCCGCGTGACGATATGCCCGCGCAGATACTGTTTTTTCGCTTCCATCAACAGGCCCAGCACGGTGGCGTAGCGCGGGCTGCGCACCACGTCGGCCAGCTGGCCACGGTAATCAGGGGTGCCCAGACGGGCCGGTTTGAGGAAGATGTCTTCCGCCATTTCCACCATGCCCGGCATGATGGAGCTGCCGCCGGTCAGCACGATGCCCGAAGACAGCACGCCTTCGTAGCCGGACTCGCGCACCAGCGTATGCACCATGGCGAACAGCTCTTCCACCCGCGGCTCGATCACGGCCGCCAGCGCCTGACGCGACAGGGTGCGCGGCGAGCGGTCACCGAGGCCGGGCACTTCCAGCGTCTCTCCCGGATCGGCCAGCACCTGCTTGCCGACGCCGTAGCGAATCTTGATATCTTCGGCTTCGGCGGTCGGCGTGCGCAGCGCCATGGCGATGTCGCTGGTGATCTGGTCGCCGGCAATCGGCAGCACGGCGGTGTGACGGATCGCGCCATCGGAGAACACGGCCACGTCGGTGGTGCCGCCACCGATATCGATCAGTACGACGCCCAGTTCCTTTTCGTCCGCCGTCAGCACGGCATCGGCCGAGGCCATAGGCTGCAGTATCAGATCGGAGACTTCCAGACCGCAGCGGCGTACGCACTTGACGATGTTCTGCACCGCCGACACGGCGCCGGTAACGATGTGTACTTTGACTTCCAGCCGGATGCCGCTCATGCCGATCGGCTCGCGCACATCTTCCTGATTGTCGACGATGAATTCCTGCGGCACCGTATGCAGCAGCTGCTGGTCGGTGGAGATGTTCACCGCCTTGGCCGTTTCGATCACGCGCGCCACATCGGTAGCGGTGACTTCCTTGTCCTTGATCGCCACCATGCCGCTGGAGTTGAAGCTGCGGATATGGCTGCCCGCAATCCCGGCATACACATTGCGGATCTTGCAGTCTGCCATCAGCTCGGCTTCTTCCAGCGCGCGCTGGATTGATTCCACCGTCGCCTCGATATTGACCACCACGCCTTTTTTCAGGCCCCGTGATTCATGCTGACCCAGCCCGATCACTTCGTGGCGCCCGTCGGCCATGACCTCGGCCACCACGGCCACCACTTTCGAGGTGCCGATGTCGAGGCCGACGATCAGGTTTTTCGCGTCTTTAGTCATGTCTTTTAACCTACTCTCTTACCCGCTGATACTGCTATGTTTTGTGGTTAGTCTTAACAACTTATGTATTCGGTACTGCCTAGCGTACTACTGTCACCGGCTTGGGCTTGGCGCCTTCAGGCGGTATTTTCAAACCTTTGGCACTGAGCGCCAGTCCGTTCTGATAACGCATATCGATCGTGTCGATATTCTGCAAATGCGTTACCAGTTGCGGATAGATACCGGTCAGCCGGTCCACCCTCTCCTTCAATGTGGTGCTGCTCTGTTCCCGTCCCAGCGCCACGCTCATGCCGTTATCCAGCCGCACTGTCCACGCATACCGGCTCGAAAGCGACAGCGCCTCCGGCACCAGCTTGAGCGGCGCAAACCACTTACGCAGCTCCCCATAACGCGACAGCACTTCCTTCTCGCTGCCTTCCGGTCCATCAAACTCCGGCAGCACATGATCCTCTTCCGCTTCGGCCAGATTGGCGGTGAAGATATCGCCCTTCACCGACAGCAGCCGCCCATCTTCGCCCCACGTGCCCAGCGCTTCATGCTCTTCCAGCGCCACAATCAGCTGGTTGGGCCATTCGCGCCGTATCGTCGCGCGGCGCACCCAGGGCACCGACTCGAACGCCTGACGCACTGCATCGAGATCGGTGGTGAAGAAATTCCCCTTGATCTTGCCCAGCACGTTGTTACGCAGCGTCAGATTACTCACATGCCTTAACTCGTCCTCGCCTATCGTCTCCACCCGGATGGTGCGCAGATTGAACATCGGCCGCTGCGACACCCACCACACTCCGGAGGCAATGCATGCCAACAGCGACAGCACAAACAGCGTGCTTGAAGTTGCATTCAATGCCTTTACGTCTTGCCACATCCTGCTACTCAACCCTTCATCTTCAAGCGTGCGCTGGCCAGAATCTCGACACACAGATCTTCATAGCTGATGCCCAGCGCACGGGCTGCCATCGGCACCAGCGAGTGACCCGTCATGCCGGGCGAGGTATTCACCTCCAGCAGGAAAGGCCTCTGGTCGCGTTCGCGCAGCAGCACATCCACCCGTCCCCAGCCTTCGCAGCCCAGAGCGCGGTAGGCCTCTACCGCTATGCGCTGCATTTCTGCCGTCAGTTCCGCCGGCAATTGCGCCGGGCAGAAGTACTGAGTGTCATCGCTGAAGTATTTGTTCTGGTAGTCGTAATTGCCTTGCGGCGCAACGATCTCCACTACCGGCAACGCACGGGCTGCCGCACCGGCGCCCAGCACGGCCACGGTGAATTCGCGGCCGGTAATGAACTCTTCCGCCAGCACGGCATCGTCCAGCGCTGCCGCCACATCGTAGGCAGCCGTCAGCGCATCGGCGGCGCTCACTTTGGTAATACCGATGGTCGAACCTTCATGCGGCGGTTTGACGATCAGCGGCAGGCCCAGATCGGCGCACACGCCGGCCAGATCGGACTGGGCGTTGAGCACTGCGTAGCGCGGCGTCGGCAAACCGGCGGCCAGCCAGACGATCTTGGTAGTGATCTTGTCCATGCCCACGGCGCTGGCCATCACGCCGCTGCCCGTGTAAGGAATGCCCAGCAGTTCCAGCGCGCCCTGCAGGCTGCCGTCTTCGCCGTAGCGGCCATGCAGCGCGATGAACACGCGGTCAAATTTTTCCGCGGCCAGTTCGGCCAGCGAGCGTTCGCCCGTATCGAACAGGTGGGCATCTATGCCCTTGCTCTGCAGCGCCTTGGCCACACCGGTGCCGGACATGATGGACACTTCGCGCTCGGCGGAACGGCCGCCGAACAGCACGCCCACCTTGCCATATGCCTTAGCTTCAGTTGCGATTGCTTGATTCACGTTCAGACCTTTGGATAATTAGTCAGTTTGGCAGGGACGCCGCTGATCGAGCCTGCGCCCATGGTGAGTACGACGTCGCCGTCGCGCACCACGCCCATGATGGTTTCCGGCATATCGCCGATCGCCTCAACAAAAATCGGTTCCGTCTTGCCGCGTGCCCGCAGCGCATGCGCCAGCGAGCGGCCATCGGCAGCCACGATCGGGGCTTCGCCGGCGGCGTACACTTCCGCCAGCACCAGCACATCGGCATGGCCCAGCACTTTGACAAAATCTTCGAACAGGTCGCGCGTACGGGTATAGCGGTGCGGCTGGAAGGCCAGCACCAGACGGCGGCCCGGGAAAGCCGCGCGGGCAGCGGCCAGCGTGACTTCCGTTTCCACCGGATGGTGGCCGAAATCGTCCACCAGCGCAAAGCTGCCGCCGCCGGGAATGGCAATGTCGCCATAGCGGGTGAAGCGGCGGCCCACACCGGCGAAACCGGCCAGACCGGCTTGCGTATGCTGGTCTTCGATACCGATCTCGCGCGCAATCGCCACCGCCGAACAGGCATTCTGCACATTGTGCAGGCCGGGCTGATTGAGCACGATGTCCAGATCGGGATAGCCTTCCTGGATCACGGTGAAGTGCATTTCCACGCCTACCGCGCGGGCATTCACGGCGCGCACTTCGGCTTCTTCATGGAAGCCGTAGGTGGTGACCGGCTTGGTCACGTGCGGGATGATGGCACGTACATGCGGATCATCGATGCACAGCATGGCGCGACCATAGAACGGTAACCGGTGGGTGAACTGCACGAAAGCCTGCTTGAGCTTTTCGAAGTCGTGCTCGTAGGTTTCCATGTGATCGGCGTCGATATTGGTGATCACTTCGATCATCGGCGACAGATTCAGGAAGGAGGCATCCGATTCGTCGGCTTCGGCCACCAGATAGTCGCCCGTACCCAGCTTGGCATTGGCGCCGGCAGCCGTCAGGCGGCCACCGATGACGAAAGTAGGATCGAGCCCGCCCTGTGCCAGCACCGACGCCACCAGACTGGTGGTGGTGGTCTTGCCGTGGGTGCCGGCAATGGCGATACCGCGCTTCAGGCGCATCAGTTCGCCCAGCATGACGGCACGCGGCACGATAGGAATCTTGCGGCTGCGCGCCGCCACGACTTCCGGATTGTCCTGCTGCACGGCAGTCGAAGTGACCACGGCATCGGCCGCGCCGATGTTGTCGGCGGCATGGCCCTGATACACCGTGGCGCCCATGGCCGCCAGCCGCTGGGTTACCGCATTGCTGCCCAGATCCGAGCCCGAAACCGTGTAGCCTAGCGTGAGCAGCACTTCGGCAATGCCGCTCATGCCGCTGCCGCCGATGCCGACGAAGTGTATGTTTTGTACTTTATGCTTCATGTCAGTTGTTCCAATACCTGAGCGATCGCGTCATTCGCATCGCGTTTGCCCGCGCCCAGTGCAGCCGTTGCCATCTCAAGGCAGGCGCTGCGGGTCAGGGTTTCCAGCAGCGCAGCCATGCTGCGGGCGCTCAATTCTGTTTGCGGCAAATGAATTGCCGCCTTCTGTGCCGCCATCCACTGCGCGTTGTCGCGCTGGTGACTGGTGGTCGATGCCACCAGCGGCACCAGCACGCTGGCTACGCCGGCGGCGGTCAGTTCCGAAACGGTGATGGCACCGGCGCGACAGATCACCAGATCGGCCGCGCTGTAGGCGCCGGCCATATCGTCGATGAAGTCCACCACGTTGGCGCTCACGCCAGCCTGCGCATAGGCAGCGCGCAGTGCATCGATATTCTTCTTGCCCGACTGGTGGGTGACCAGCGGACGCTGGGCCTCGGGGATCAGCGCCAGCGCGGCCGGCAAGCTGTCGTTGAGCGCTTTGGCGCCCAGGCTGCCGCCCACCACGAGGATGCGCAGCGGGCCCTCGCGGCCAGCGAAACGCTGCACCGGCAGTGCCATTTCCAGTATTTCCTTGCGTACCGGATTGCCGCTCACTACAGCTTTGCTGGCAGCCGAACCGAAATTGGCCGGGAAGCCGAAGCAGACTCGCTGAGCGAACGGCACCAGCGTCTTATTCGACAGCAGCAGCGCTGCATCGGCATTGACCAGCACCAGCGGCACGCCGCGCAGACGCGCCATCAGGCCGCCCGGCACGGTGACATAACCGCCCATGCCCAGCACCACATCCGGCTTGCGCTTGCCGATGAAGCGGAAACAGTCGGCAAACGCCTGCACCATCCTGAAGGCGCCGCCCAGCGTGTGCTGCCAGCCTTTGCCGCGCATGCCGGTAAAGTTAATGCTGTCCATGGCCACGCCCTGCTTGGGCACCAGTTCCTGCTCCATGCCGGCCTGCGTACCGAGCCAGCTTACTTCCCAGCCGCGCGCGCGCATGGTGTGCGCAATCGCCAGACCGGGGAAAATATGACCGCCGGTACCGGCCGCCATAATCATCAATCGTTTCATAATCTGCCACCTCGCATCAGAACCCGGTTCTCGTAATCGATCCGGAGCAGGATCGCGAGTCCGACGCAATTAATTACCACACCCGTGCCGCCATAGCTCATCAGCGGCAGGGTCAGCCCCTTGGTCGGCAGAAGACCAAGGTTCACACCCATGTTAATAAAGGTCTGCACACCGATCCAGATGCCTATGCCCTTGGCCGTCAGGCCGGCAAAGGTCTGGTCGATGGCGATGGCCTGACGGCCGATATCGAAGGCGCGCTTGATCAGCCAGTAGAACATGGCGATCACAATCAGCACGCCCACCAGTCCCAGTTCCTCGCCGATGACGGCCAGCAGGAAGTCGGTATGGGCTTCCGGCAGGTAGTGCAGTTTTTCCACGCTGCCGCCCAGCCCTACGCCGAAGATTTCGCCGCGGCCGAAGGCGATCAGCGAGTGCGTCAGCTGGTAGGCCTTGTTGAGCGCATTGTCTTCTTCCCACGGATTGAGATAGGCGAAATAGCGCTCGCGGCGGAATTTGGACAGGGCGATGATGGATACAAAGATCAGCGCCAGCAGCGCGCCTATGCCGCCGAACCAGACCACATTGATCCCGCCCAGGAACAGGATGCCCATGGCGATGCAGACGATCACGCCGAAAGCGCCAAGGTCCGGCTCCAGCAGCAGCAGGCCGCCGACAAAGGCCACGGCAATCGCCATGGGCAGGAAGCCCTTGGTCAGTTTGTGCATGTATTCCTGTTTGCGCACCGTGTAGTCGGCGGCGTACAGCACGATCACCACTTTCATCAGCTCGGACGGCTGCACATTGAATACTTTCAGCGACAGCCAGCGGCGGCCACCGTTCACCACCACGCCCAGTCCGGGGATCAGCACCAGCACCAGCAGCACCAGCGTGCCGATGAACAGATAAGGTGCCGCCTTCTGCAGATCGGCAATGCGGATACGGAACACGAAAAGCGCAGCGACCAGCGAGACCACCACGAACATGGCCTGACGCTGCAGGAAGTAGGTGTTCTGCCAGCGCACATAGTTGGCGAACTTGGGCGAATCCGGCAGCGAAATCGACGCCGAATACACCATCACCATGCCGAGCAACATCAGCAGCAAGGTCACCCACACCAGCGGCTGATCGTACTCCATCATCTTCGACAGCCGCGCGCGGCTGTCCATCGACGGCGTCGATTTCTCAGCAAAGCGGAACGGCATCTGGAAGGCCATTAGAGCTCCTGTCCGGCGTCGAGGGCGATATCGCGCACGGTGTCGATGAACACCTGGGCGCGATGCGCATAGTTCTTGAACATGTCCATGCTGGCGCAGGCGGGCGACAGCAGCACGGCGTCGCCACTGTGGGCCAGCGCGGCAGCGCGCTTGACGGCTGCCGGCAGATCGGTGCCACAGTCTTCCAGTACCACGCCGCTATCCTGCAGGGCAGCGCGCAGCTGCGGCGCATCGCGCCCGATCAGCAGCACGGCGCGGGCATAGCGGCCCACCGGCTCGGCCAGCGGCGCGAAGTCCTGCCCCTTGCCGTCGCCGCCCATGATGACCACCAGACGCTGCTCGGCACCGGCAAACGCTTTGCCCAGACCGATCAGGGCAGCCACGGTGGCGCCCACATTGGTGCCCTTGCTATCGTCGTAGTATTCCACGTCGTGAATGGACGACACCAGTTCCACCCGGTGCGGCTGGCCGCGGTATTCGCGCAGACCATGCAGCAGCGGCGCCAGCGGCAGGTCGATGGCGCGGCACAGCGCCAGTGCGGCCAGCGCATTGGCGGCATTGTGCACGCCACGGATCTGTAGCGCATCGGCCGGCATCAGGTTTTTCACCATGCATTCCACTGGCGCTGGCGGCGGATCGTTCTTGCGGCGTTTCTTAGTCTCGCCCTCTTCCTCTACCGGCACTGCCGTGGCCAGCCACAGCACGCCGCGTTCCGTATTCAGGCCCAGATCATCGCGCAGCACGGGTGCATCCGTGCCGAAGGTGACGTTCTGGCCGGTCGGGTTAGCCATGCGCATGACGGTGGCATCGTCGCGGTTCAGTACGCGCACGGTGTCGGCCGCAAAGATGCGGTGTTTGGCAGCGGCGTAAGAAGCCATGTCGCCGTGCCAGTCCAGATGGTCCTGCGTCACGTTGAGTACCGTGGCCGCATCGGCTTCCAGCGTGTAGGTAGTCTGCAGCTGGAAACTCGACAGTTCCAGCACCCAGACTTCGGGCAGCGTGCCGCTGTCGCTGACCTGACGCAGCACATCCAGCGCGGCCGGACTGATATTGCCCGCGACGCGCACTGTCTTGCCGGCGCGTTCGCACAGCTGGCCCACCAGTGTGGTGACCGTGGTTTTGCCATTGGTGCCGGTAATGGCGATGACTTTGGGCGCATAGCCCTGCTGCTCTCTCAGCGCTTCCAGCGCCTGGGCGAACAGTTCGATCTCACCCCAGACAGGGATATTGGCTGCAGCGGCAGCAGGCGCAATCTGCGCCAGTTCGCGGCCCGGCGCCAGACCGGGGCTGACGGTGACGAAATCGACTCCCTGCAGCAGATTGGGCGTGAACGGACCGGCGACAAATTCCGCATCCGGCACCGACAGGCGCAGCGCCGGCAGGCGCTCGGGCGACTCGCGCGTATCGGCCACGCGCACGCGCGCACCGCTGCGGGCCAGCCACAGTGCCATAGCCAGACCGGACTCGCCGAGTCCGAGTACCAGTGCGTTTTTGCCGTCGTAGATCATTAGCGCAGTTTCAGAGTCGACAAACCTATCAGTACCAGCATCATCGTGATAATCCAGAAGCGCACGACAACCTGGGTCTCTTTCCAGCCTTTTTGTTCGAAATGGTGGTGCAGCGGTGCCATCAGGAACACGCGACGGCCCACGCCGTAACGCTTCTTGGTGAATTTGAACCAGCCCACCTGTATGATCACGGACACGGTTTCGGCCACGAAGATGCCGCCCATGATGAACAGAACGATTTCCTGACGCACGATCACGGCGATGGTTCCCAGCGCGCCGCCCAGCGCCAGCGCGCCCACGTCGCCCATGAACACCTGCGCCGGATGCGTGTTAAACCACAGGAAAGCCAGACCGGCGCCAGCCAGCGCGCCGCAGAAGATAATCAGCTCGCCCGCGCCCGGAATGTGCGGGATCAAGAGATATTTCGAGTAGGTGGCGCTACCGGTCAGGTAGGCGAACAGGCCCAGCGCCGCGCCCACCATAATGGTCGGCATGATGGCCAGACCGTCGAGACCATCCGTAAAGTTCACGGCATTGCTGGTGCCGACGATGACGCAGTAGGTCAGCGCGATAAAGCCCCACACGCCCAGCGGGTAGCTGATCGATTTGAAGAACGGCACGATCAGGTCCGCTTTCGGCGGCAGATCCATCGAGAAGCCCGACTGCACCCATGCGTAGAACAGTTCGAACACCTTGGAAGCATTGGGCGCCGATACGGAGAACGCCAGATACAGCGCGGCGGCAATGCCGACCAGCGACTGCCAGAAGTATTTTTCTGCCGAGCGCATGCCCTCGGGGTCCTGACGCACCACCTTGCGGTAATCATCCACCCAGCCCACGGCGCCGAAGCCCAGCGTCACCACCAGCACAGGCCAGATCAGACGGTTGGACAGGTCGCACCACAGCAGGGTGGAAACGCCGATAGCGATCAGCACCAGCACACCGCCCATGGTTGGCGTGCCGTGCTTTTTCAGGTGGGTCTGCGGACCGTCGGTACGCACGGCCTGACCGTATTTCATGGCGGTCAGCTTGCGGATGACGGCAGGACCGGCGCACAGGCCGATCAGCAGCGCCGTCGCCGTGGCAAACACGGCGCGGAAGGTAATGAAGTTAAAGACCCGGAGTGGCCCGAGGTCCTGCTGGAAGTATTGCGCGAGCCAGAGCAGCATGATTAGTGACTTTCCTTGTTAGCTTGTTGCGATCCAATCAAATGCTGCACGACCCGCTCCATTTTCATGAAACGGGAGCCCTTGATTAATACGGTTGCCTGCGGCGTGACGGCGGCATCGACTGCCGCAATCAGATCGCCGATTTGTTCAAAATGACGCACTGCTCCGCCATGCATGTGGCGGGCCAGTTCGCCCGTTACCAGCACCTGTTCGATGCCTTTCATTTGCGCGTAAGCGCTAATCTCTTGGTGGAACTCGCGGCCCAGACTGCCCACTTCGCCCATATCACCGAGCACCAGCACGCGCGGCGCGCTGGCCTTGGCCAGCACTTCGATAGCGGCGCGCACCGAATCCGGATTGGCGTTGTAGCTATCGTCGATCACCAGCGCGCCATTGCTGGCGGTCTTACGCTGCAGGCGGCCGCTGACCGGCGCAAAAGTATCCAGACCATATTTGATCTGTTCCAGCGCGATGCCGGCCGCATAGGTACAGGCCACAGCAGCGAGCGCATTGAGCACGTTATGCACACCGGCAGCCTGCAGGTTGACGAAGAACTGCTGTGCCTCACCCTCGCCTTCCTGCACAGTGATGAACATCTCGCTGCCGAAATCACTGGCGCGGAAACTGCAACGCACTTCGGCCCCCTTGTCCAGTCCGAAGCGCAGCACGCGGCGGCTGCCTGCCAGCTGCTGCCAGATAGGCGAATACTGGTCGCCAAACGGGAACACGGCCACGCCGTCGGCAGGCAAGCTAGCCAGCACGGCGCCGTTCTCGTGCGCCACGGCTTCCACCGTGTGCATGAATTCCTGATGCTCGCGCTGGGCGTTGTTCACCATGGCGATGGTGGGCGCAGCGATGGCACTCAGGCGGGCGATTTCGCCCGGATGGTTCATGCCCAGTTCCACCACGGCGGACTGCTGCTTCGCTTCCATGCGGAACAGCGTCAGCGGCACACCGATTTCGTTATTCAGATTGCCGCGCGTGGCGAGGCGGCCTGCTTCGCCATGAGCAGCGGCCAGTATCGAGGCGATCATTTCCTTGACCGTGGTCTTGCCGTTGCTGCCGGTGACCGCAATCACCGGCATGGCGAACTGGCTGCGCCAGTAGTTGGCGATCTGGCCCAGCGCCACCAGCGTGTCCGGCACTACCAGTGCCGGCAAGGTCCAGCCCTCAGGCAGTTCTTCTACCACTACCGCTGCGGCGCCCTTTTCGGCCACTTGCGCCAGGAACTTATGCGCATCGAATACTTCGCCGCGCAGGGCGACAAACAGCGAACCGGCGGCCACACTGCGGCTGTCGGTCGAAACACCGTTGAACGCAACTTCGCCGGCAACATCGTTGACCAGCGTGGCGCCCGTCAGTGCAGGCAGAATCTGTGCGAGTACAGCGCGCATTAATTCGGCCTCATCATGGTTAACCGTGCCGACAGCGCCAGCTGGGCGTGGTCAGCGTCGGAGAATGGCAGCTTCTTGCCCTTGATTTCCTGATACGGCTCGTGGCCTTTACCGGCCAGCAGTATCACGTCCGTTTTGGCAGCATGCTTGATGGCCGACAGAATCGCGGCGGCACGGTCGGCCTGCTGCTGCACGGTCGATGCCGGATTTGCCAGATCCATCCCGGCCACGATCTGGGCAATGATGGCTTGCGGATCTTCGCTACGCGGATTGTCGCTGGTGACCAGCACATGGTCGGCAATCTGGGCGATTCTCCCCATCTGCGGACGCTTGCCCGGATCGCGGTCGCCGCCGCAGCCGAACACGCACCACAGCTGGCCGGCGCGGTCGCTAGCCACGCTGCGCAGCGCCAGCAGAGTTTTTTCCAGTGCATCAGGCGTATGGGCGTAATCGATCACGATCAGCGGAGCATCCTGCCCGCCTACCTGCTGCATGCGGCCGGGAGCAGCCTGCAGACCTTCCACCGCTTCGATGGCAGCACGCAGGCCCAGTCCTTTGGCCAGCAGCGCGCCCATCACACCGAGTGCATTGCTGATATTGAAGTGGCCCACCAGCTGGGTCTTGATCAGCGCCGCACCCAGTGCGCACTCCAGATGGAATTCCGTGCCGCCGCTGCGGCCGGAACGCAGCTGGCTGGCGCGCAGCATCAGCACGCCGTCGATATCGGGCTGGCTGGCGGCGTCCTGCAGGGTGTAGCCGATCAGCGGAATGGCACCGACCAGCGGCCCCTTGGCCTTCAGGCTGTTCATCAGACGCAGACCGGCTGCATCATCGAGATTGATCACGGCAGTTTTCAGGCCGGGCCAGTCGAACAGGCGCGCCTTGGCGGCCTCGTAGGCGTCCATGGTGCCGTGGTAATCAAGGTGGTCGCGCGTCAGGTTGGTAAACAGCGCCACGTCGAAATGCATGCCCGAGACCCGGCCCTGCTCCAGCGCGTGCGACGACACTTCGATTGCCAGCGCGGCAGCGCCCTGCTGGCGCAGCTGCGCCAGCGTACGGCCCAGCAGCACGGCGTCCGGCGTGGTGTAGCCGGTGGCTTCGAACTCGGCTTCGCCGCGGGCGCGGAACATGCCCACGCCCAGCGTGCCTACCACGGCGGTCAGCTCGCCAGCACGCGACAGCGCCTGGCCTAGCCAGACAGCACTGGACGTTTTGCCATTGGTGCCGGTCACGCCCACGGTGAACATGCCAGCATCGGGCTGTTCGTAGTAGGCGTGCACGATGGCGCCAGCCTGCTGCTTCAATTGTTCTACCGTGATGTACGGTACCTTCCAGCTGGCGTTCCAGCTGAAGCCTGCGGGGTCGAGCACGATCAGGGCGGCACCCTGTTCGATCGCGCCTTCGATGAAGTTGCGGCCATCAGCGGCATCACCGCTGGCGGCTGCAAAAGCAAAGAATACGTCGCCCAGCTTGATGCGGCGCGAATCCGATGCCAGCTGGGCAGCGGGCGCCAGCTTGCGGATGGTCGCGGCGATGGCTTGTACGTCTGCCATGGGGGCGAAGTTATAAGTCGTCACATTTTCTCCTGTGCTGCTTTATCAGGAATGATGATATGGGTGAGGGTCGAATCCGGCGTGATGTTCTTAGCACGCAGGGCGTTGGCTGCCAGCTCCGAGAAAACCGGACCTGCCACGTCGCCGCCGACGTGCACCGGACCACCCGGTTCGTCGATCATCACGGCGATGATGAAACGCGGATTCGTCATCGGCGCCATGCCGACGAAGTTACCGATGTATTTGGACTGCGAATAGCGGCCGTTGACCACCTTCTGGGCGGTACCGGTCTTGCCGCCAACGCGGTAGCCGGGCACCTGCGCTTTGACGGCCGAGCCACCGGGCTGTGTCACCATTTCCAGCATCTCGCGCATCTGCGCTGCGGTTTTCGGGCTGATCACCTGAGTGCCGTGCGGCGCTTCATGCACTTTCTGGAACGACAGCGGAATGATATCGCCGTCACGCGCAAAGATCATGTAGGCACGGGCCAGCTGGATCAGCGATACCGAGATACCCTGACCGAAGCTCATGTTCGCCTGCTCCACCGGACGCCACGATTTATAAGGACGCACGCGGCCGGCCACGGCGCCGGGGAAGCCCCATTTGGGCTGCTGGCCGAAACCGACCTTGGTGAACATTTCCCACATATCCTGCGACGGCATGCCCAGCGCGATCTTGGAAGTGCCGATATTCGACGACTTCTGGATAATGGTCTGCACATCGATCACGAAGTGCGGGTGGGTGTCGTGGATTACGTGGTCGGCTATCACCATCGAGCCGTTGCCGGTGTCGAACATGGTGTGCGGCGTGATGCGTTTTTCTTCCAGCGCCAGACCGACGGTGAATGGCTTCAGCGACGAGCCGGGTTCGAAGGTGTCGGTCATCACGCGGTTACGCAGCTGCTCGCCGGTCAGCTTGGAACGGTCGTTGGGGTTGTAGGTTGGCCAGTTGGCCAGCGCCAGCACCTCACCCGTGTGCACGTCGAGCACCACGGCGGCACCGGCCTTGGCGTGGAATTTCTCCACCGCGTCCTTTACCTGCGTAAAAGCGATGTACTGGATCTTGCTGTCGATCGACAGCGTCAGGTCCTTGCCGTCGTGGGGCTCGCGCACCGACTGGATATCTTCCACGATGCGGCCCAGACGGTCCTTGATGACGCGGCGGCTGCCCGGCTGGCCCACCAGATTCTTCTGCTGCGCCAGCTCCATCGATTCCTGACCGACGTCTTCCACATTGGTGAAGCCCACCACGTGGGTGGTTACCTCACCCTGCGGATAGTAGCGCTTGTATTCTTTACGGGTCTGTATGCCTTCCAGCCCCAGCTTGGCGATCTGCTCGGCCACTTCCGGCTCTACCTGACGTTTCAGATAGACGAAGCTGCGGTCCGAATCGAGTTTTTTCTGCAGTTCGGCATCGCTGATTTCTAGCAGGCGCGCCAGCTCTTTCAGCTTGGCCTTGGGCGCATTCTGCAAATCGTCGGGAATCGCCCAGATGGCTTTCACCGGCAGCGAGGAAGCCAGCACCTGACCGTCACGGTCAGTGATCTTGCCGCGCGTAGCCGGCAGGTCGATGGTACGGGCATAGCGGATTTCACCCTGCTTCTGCAGGAACTGGGTGGACAGCCCCTGCAGCCACAGTGCACGGCCAGCCAGTGCGGCAAAGGCAGCAAACAATACGAACAGCACCACGCGCGAGCGCCAGACCGGCAGACGCACTGCCAGCACGGGGCTCTTGGAGAATGGCACGCCTTTAGCGGCGGCCACGCGCGACGAGTTCAGATTGCTGCCGCGGCTCATTTCGATCCTTCCGGCGTCAGATACTGCGTGCGTGCTGCCGTCAGCGGCGTCATATTCAGTTCGCGCCGGGCGATTTCTTCGATACGGGCGTGCTTGCCCAGCGTCGACTGGTCGAGCTGCAGCTGGGCCCATTCGATATCGAGCTGGCGCGCCTGCGACTGGCTGCGCTCCAGTTCGATAAACAGGTGGCGCGCCTGATACTGGGCGTTCACCAGCGACAGGCCGCAGCCTACCAGCAGAGCCGTCAGCACCAGATTGATCTTGCCGCTCATGCCACCCCCTTCACTGCCGGCGGCAGACGGCGGGCAACCCGCATCACGGCGGAACGGGCGCGCGGGTTGTCGCCCACTTCGGCATCGGACGGCTTGATCTTGGCCAGCAGCTTGAGTTCCGGCTGCGGCAGATCGACAGCGCGGATCGGCAGGCGGCGGTCCGGCTGCTCGACATTGGCCTTGGCGGCGAGGAAGCGCTTGACCATGCGGTCTTCCAGCGAGTGGAAGCTGATGATGGCCATGATGCCGCCCGGCGCCAGACTGGCCCAGGCCTGATTTAGCCCGGTCTCGAGGTCTTCAAGCTCTTTATTGATGAAAATCCGGATAGCTTGAAAAGTACGGGTGGCCGGATCCTTGCCCTTTTCCCGAGTCTTGACCGCGCCTGCCACGATGCCGGCAAGCTGTCGTGTGCTTGAAATTGGCTCGACTGCCCGGCGAGCAACAATCGCCTTTGCAATCTGAAAAGCAAACCGTTCTTCCCCATATTCTCTAATCACCTTTTCCAGTGTCTGTTCGGATTCTGTGGCTAGCCACTCGGCCGCCGACAGGCCGCGCGTGGTATCCATGCGCATGTCGAGCGGACCATCATTGCGGAAACTGAAACCGCGTGAAGCATCATCCACCTGAGGCGAGGAGATGCCGAGATCGAGCAAAATGCCATCCACGGCGTTCACGCCGCGCTGAACCAGCGCGTCATGCATGGTGGCGAAGCTGTCGTGCACGATAGTGAAGCGGCTGTCCTGCACCTGCTCCGCCGTGGCGATAGCCTGCAAATCCTTATCGAAAGCGATCAGACGGCCGCTGGCGCCAAGGCGCGACAGGATCAGGCGCGAGTGGCCGCCACGACCAAAGGTGCCGTCCACATACACGCCGTCGGCGCGTGCGCCAGCCAGTTCGAGTGCGTCTACCGCTTCGTTAAGCAGCACCGTACGATGCTGAAATTCCGGCACCGATGTCATTGTCATCCCAGTGCCTTAGAAAGAGAAATTAGCCAGAACATCAGGGGTGCCAGCTTCCAGAGCCTGCTGCTCTTTCTCGGCCATCTTGGCGGCATCCCAGATTTCGAAATGCGTCCCCATACCCATCATCATGACCTCGCGCTCGATACCGGCAGCAGCGCGCAGTTCCGGCGACACCAGAATGCGGCCCGCCGTGTCGAGTTCGACGTCGGTGGCATAACCGAGGAAGATGCGTTGCCAGGCGCGGGCCTGCATAGGCCAGGCGGCAATCTGCTGGCGGTGCTGTTCCCACACAGGGCGGGGAAATAACATGACGCAGCCATCAGGGTGACGGGTGAGCGTGAGGCGGCCTTCGCACTGGATCGCAAGCGCGTCACGATACTTGGCAGGGATAGCCATCCTGCCTTTCGCATCGAGATTGATTGCAGACGCACCTTGAAACACGGAATACCTCACTTGGGTTAGCGGCGCGTGGTCAGTGGTCTATTCTGGTTCGATTTCCCCCGCCGCTAAGTCGGGTGAAATTTCCCACAAAATGACACTTTTCCACACATGTGCCCACTTTAGAGGATGGCTGATCCGTGGTCAAGCGGTTTCAGGCAATCGAAACACCGATTTTAGTAATGAAATTAAGGACTTAGCGCAATTCCTTGAAGCCCAGTAGAAATAAAATAATCAGCCAAATTAAGCACTTATGCCAGAGAGTGAAAGTGCTACTTCACGTATGCACATGGGTTTCTGGCGAAATTGCTATACTGAATTAATTGCATATAGTTGCAACACGACAACATGGCAGTGCCAAATGAGCAACAGCGCGGAGGGGTAGAAATCGCCCCGATCAGGCGGGAATAGACAGAGATAGGGACAGATAGAGGGTAGCTGACGACAGCTGTATGATAGCGCATCCGGGCGCCGGAGCGGTAACTCCGGCGCCGTCCCCGGCAATGAGGGACGGCGGCGAGATCAGAGGGTCAGACTTGCGCAGCCTTGCCCCGTTGAGCGATCTCCCGATTCAGTGCCACTCCCAGCGGATCGGTCATGGCATTGATGAAATCCTTAGAATTGTTCCGAGGTAGACCGACGCCAGCCCCCTCGAGCACTAACAGCGTGTCCAGAGAAAATGCCACCCTCATAGCATCGTTGCGGGTCTGCACTAACTCTTCCAGCGCCTCGCTGGACAGGGCTTGCAGCATTTTTTCCGCCTGCTGCTCGGACTTGCATTCGGCAAAAGCTGCTTCAAACTTGGACACAGCAACTTCCCACATTTTGCTGTGTTGCTTGGGCGAGAGTTTGAATCCTTCCGCCACCTGCATGGAACGATTAAGCTGGCTCGACTCACCGTCTGGGTGGGAAACCTGCACGGGCACGAGTTTGGCTTCAAATCGCCCCGGCAGCAGGCTGTTCAGCCGTGCGCAGGCACGCTCGCGGCGGGCCGTGGCGCCACTCAGCGCCACCTTCGCCCTGCCGAACAGACTCAACGTGGCGCGTGGTCGGTAGAGCGGAACATTACGCACGGAAGGCGCTACAGCAGTGCTCAGCAATTCCGATCTTAAACCGGCAAAAGTTTTTCTATCGAAAAAGCTACGAATAGACGCAGGCGGCTGCTTAAAAGTGCGGGCAATTGAAATAGTCATAATAGGCTAGGCAAACAGAATAAGGAAGAAGACAGCGGTTCCTCATTTGGGTAACCCGCAGCATCAATTAGTTCCGCCCTGCTGAAGTCACCGCCGGCATAGGCCGGCGGACTCAGGCCGGCTGCACCCAGCCCCGCGAGCGCTCCACCGCGCGCTGCCACTGACCCAGCAGTTCCAGCCGGCGCTGCTCCGCCATGGCCGGCTCGAAGCGCCGTTCGCAGCGCCACTGGGCGCGGATTTCGTCCTGCGTCTCCCAGTAACCCACCGCCAGTCCGGCCAGATAGGCCGCTCCCAGCGCCGTAGTTTCCGTCACGGTAGGCCGGATCACGGGCACGCCCAGCAGATCGGCCTGGAACTGCATCAGCATATTGTTACAGGCAGCGCCGCCGTCGGCCCGCACCTCCGCCAGCGGAATCTGGCGCTGCGCTGCCGCCACATCCTTCTGCATGGCGGCCATCAGCTCGGCGCTCTGGTAGGCAATCGCTTCCAGCGCGGCGCGCGCAATGTGACCACGGTTGCTGCCCCGGCTCAGTCCCACCAGCGTGCCGCGCGCATACGGGTCCCAGTGCGGCGCGCCGAGGCCGACAAACGCCGGCACCATATACACACCGCCGCTATCGGGCACGCTGGCCGCCAGCGCTTCCACTTCGGAGGATTTGCTGATGATGCCCAGCCCGTCGCGCAGCCACTGCACGGTAGCGCCGCCCATGAACACGCTGCCTTCGAGCAGATAGTCGGTAGCGCCATCGACACGCCAGCCCACCGTGGTCAGCAAACGGTTGTGCGTAGCCACCGGATGGCGTCCCAGATGCATCAGCATGAAACAGCCGGTGCCATAGGTATTTTTCACCATGCCGGGAGTCATGCAGGCCTGGCCGAAAGTGGCAGCCTGCTGATCACCGGCGATGCCGGCGACAGGGATTTCCGCGCCAAACAGGGCAGCGTGGGTCTTGCCCACTTCTTCGCTGGACGAAACCACTTGCGGCAGCAGCTGCTCGGGAATATCGAACAGATGCAACAAGTCGCTATCCCAGCGCATCAGGTGTATGTTGAACAGCATGGTGCGCGAGGCATTGCTCACATCCGTCACATGCTGGCCGGTCAGCTTGAAAGTCAGCCAGCTATCGATGGTGCCGAAAGCCAGCGCGCCATGCCGGGCCCGCTCGCGCGCACCGGGCACATGGTCGAGCAGCCATTTGAGCTTGGTGGCGGAAAAATAGGCATCGAGTTCCAGCCCCGAGGTATCGGCAATCAGCTTCGCCTTGCCGGCCTCGCGCAAGTGCTGGCACAGGTCGGCCGTGCGGCGGTCCTGCCAGACGATGGCCGGCGCGATCGGCTCGCCGCTCTTGCGGTCCCACACCAGCGTGGTTTCGCGCTGGTTGGCAATGCCGATAGCGGCGATCTGCGCGCCGCTCACGCCGCTCTCGTGCAGCACTTTGCGCGCTACCGTGAGCTGGCTGTTCCAGATTTCGTTGGGGTCGTGCTCTACCCAGCCGGACTGGGGAAAGTGCTGGGGGAATTCCTGCGCGGCGCTGGCGCAGATCTGCCCCGCGCGATCAAACAGGATAGCGCGCGAGCTGGTCGTGCCCTGATCGAGGGCCAGTATGTAGTGTTTCATCGGCATCGTCCCCGTCGGCGTCGTGCTGCACGCCGACGGCGCTCCAGCCGCGCACTGTAAATTAGTTGAAGCAAGCCGATAGGCCGGATTTTGTTACGGCACAGGCGAACCTGCGCTATGACAGCCATTCCTCTAGGCGCTGGATTACTCCAGCGCTCAAGCTTCCTACCCGCACGCTCCGCGAGCCACATCATCGCGTGCCTATTTGGAATTGCACCAGGTGGAGGTTACCGCGTTTCACCGTAACTTAATACGCTCGTCTCTGTGGCCCTATTCCTCGCCTTATACCCCTGCACCACACCAGTACAAGTACCGGTAAGGCACAGCAGGCTTTCAACGGACGGCCGTTAACCGTCACCCCGCTCTATGGAGTCCGGACCTTCCTCCCGCCAGGCATTACGCGCTGGCCAGCGGCTGTCTGGCTTGCTTCGGGCGCTATTGTACCAGTTGCGCCCCCGCCCACACCAGACGGCAGCCCGCGTGCCAGAAATCTGAAATTTGGTGTCGCCATTAGAAAAGCCGCGGTATGGAGCGCGCCGTAGAATGGCTGACATCCTGAAACCCGTTTGATCCACAAGACCAATAAGGCAAATAATGACACTACCATCCCGCACTGGCGGCCAGATTCTGGTCGATGCCCTGAAGATCCACGGCGTAGACACAGCTTTCGGCGTACCCGGCGAAAGCTATCTGGACGTGCTCGATGCCCTGCACGACTCCGGCATCCGTTTCATTATCAACCGGCAGGAAGGCGGCGCCGCCTTCATGGCCGATGCCTACGGCAAGATGACGGGCAAACCCGGCATCTGCTTTGTCACCCGTGGTCCCGGCGCTACCAATGCCTCGATCGGCGTGCATACGGCGTTTCAGGACTCTACCCCGATGATTCTGTTCATCGGCCAGGTGGGCAATGATTTCATCGACCGCGAAGCTTTCCAGGAAATCGACTACCGCCGCATGTATGGCCAGATGGCCAAGTGGGTGGCGCAGATCGACCGCGCCGAGCGTGTACCCGAATATATCGCCCGCGCTTTCCAGGTCGCTACCAGCGGCCGCCCCGGCCCGGTGGTGCTGGCCCTGCCGGAAGACATGCTGACGGCCGTCGCCAGCGTGGCCGATACGGGCTGCTACCAGCCGGTGCAGGCCTCCCCCGCCGCCAGCCAGATCGAACAATTGCGTACGCTGCTGTCCGGCGCCAAAAAGCCGCTGGTACTGCTCGGTGGCGGCGGCTGGAATCCGGCCGCCTGCGCCGATCTGCAGCGCTTTGCCGAAGCCAACCACCTGCCCGTGGCCTGCGCCTTCCGCTTCCAGGACCTGCTCGACAATGCCCACCCCCATTACGTAGGCGACGTGGGCATAGGCATCAATCCGAAACTGGCGGCACGCGTGCGTGAAGCCGATGTACTGATCGCCATCGGCCCCCGTCTGGGCGAAATGACCACCGGCGGCTACAGTCTGATCGAAGCCCCGGTGCCGCGCCAGCAGCTGGTGCATGTGCATGCCGACGCCGAAGAACTGGGCAGCGTGTATCAGGCCCGGCTGATGATCAACAGCGGCATGCCGCAGATCGCCAGCATGCTGGCCGCCATGGCGCCGGTCGACAGCAGCGCATGGCGCGACAGTGTTTCTGCCGCCAGAGCCGATCTGGCCGCATGGCAGCAGCAGCCGCCCATCTTCCAGGACGGCAAAGCGCCGCTTGATCTGTGGCAGCTGGTGCAGCAGCTCGACCAGCTCACCCCGGCCAACACCATCATCACCAATGGTGCTGGCAACTACGCTACCTGGGCACACCGCTTCCACCGCTACGGCGGCATGCGCACCCAGCTCGCTCCTACCAGCGGCGCCATGGGCTATAGCGTACCGGCCGGGGTGGCGGCAAAAATCATCGATCCCGATCGCACCGTGATCACCTTTGCCGGTGACGGCGAATACATGATGAACGGGCAGGAGCTAGCCACCGCCGTGCAGTACCGCGCCGGTGTGGTCATCATCGTGTTCAACAACGGTATGTTCGGCACCATCCGCATGCATCAGGAACTGCACTATCCGGGCCGCGTCTCGGGCACCCAGCTGCACAATCCGGACTTTGCCGCGCTGGCGGCAGCCTATGGCGGCCATGGTGAAGTGGTGGAAACCACGGCGGGGTTTGCGCCGGCACTGGAGCGTTCGCTGGCATTTGCGCGCAGCCAGAATCTGCCGGCAGTGATCGAACTGCGCTATGACGGCAACCTGATTACGCCGGGCGCCACGCTGGAAACCATACGCAACAACGCATTGCAGGCTAAAAAGGGGAAATAAGTCGTCTGGGCAGCGCTCTAGCCCAGGCTGGCAGTGGTGCGGCCAGCCTCGATTTTCTGCAGCGGCGCCGCCGGTTGCGGCGGTGCCGCGGGCGTTTCAGGCGGGGACGGCTCCGGCTCGGCCGGTGCCGATTTCATGGGCGGGCAGACCCGGCATACGCCGGCCTGACGGCCAAAGTCACTCACCCGCAGCAGCTTCATGGGCATTTTCGCATCATTACAGTAGCTGCCATCGAGCACCAGCGCCTTGCCATCCTCGCTCAGCGTGCCGCGTATGGTGCGCTCTTCCTCGTCGGGCGGCTGCACCGTGAAATAGAACTGGCGGCCACGCGGATCGATCACCACATCGCTGGCCACCACCGGCCAGCTCAGGCCACCAGCCGTGTATTCATATAACACCGTATCGACTTCGGCAAAGCGCTGCAGCGTAATGCGCTGGCCGCCAAATTCGCCATTCTCGGAACTGACGCACAGATCGGAAAACACCAGCATGCCGTAGCGCGGCAGCACCTGCGCAGCCGGCTTGCGCGCCAGCTTGGGCGCCGCCAGTACGGCAAACGAGGCCAATATCAGGGAACCGGCAAGCGAACTGGCAAAGAGAACCCGGCGCGAGCGCATCATGGTAGCGGCTTTCGACAAAAATAAACGAGGGCGGAAATGAACAACGGCTGCACTAGGCAGCCGTTGATGATTCTACCTGATCAGATCAGATTAGAACGAGTGACGTACGCCCACGTTGAAGGCTTTGTCACCGGTACCGGCTTCGCTGTTGTTACCAACAGTGTAGCTAGCGCCGTTTTTGTTTTTGATCTTAGCGTACGAAACGTAGGTGCTGGTGCGTTTCGACAGAGCGTAGGAGTAACCCACTGCCCACTGATCAGCGTCGTGGTTTGCAGCTTCTTTGTCGTTCTTACGGGTGTACGAAGCCATCAGGGTGCCTGCTGGGCCAACTGGTGCGGTCAGGCCGATCAGAGCAACGCTGCTGTCCTTCGACGCTACTGGAGCGACGGTGTAGCCGAATGGGTTGCTGGTGTTAGCCAGAGCCGAGCTGTTGGTGCCCTTGTCTTTGCTGAAAGCAGCGTAAGCTTTAACAACTGCGAAGTCGTAGTTAGCGGCGATCAGGGTGTTGTGGCCTACGTCGGTGCTCAGTTTCGAAGCTGGCACGTCGTTGTTACGTGCATTGTAAGCAACGCGCACGTTCAGAGGACCGTTAGCGTAGCCAACGTAGCCGCCGATCTGACGCTGTGCCGATGCATCGCCAGCTTGCTCGCCAACGCTGTACGAAACTTCGCCCTGGAAGCCTTCCACTACTGGCGACTGGTAAACGATGGCGTTGCTGTTACGGGTGTTGTTGCCAGCCACGCCGAACAGGTTTTTAGCAGTACCAGCGTAGCCCATTGCGAATGGATCTGCTACGTCACGTACGGACTCGTAGTAAGGGGTGTACTGGCGACCCAGTGTCAGCTGACCAGCGGTGGTCGATTTCAGACCAACGTAGGATTGACGGTTAGCGATCGAACCAGCAACGTCGGATTCGCCGGTGTCAGCTTTGATGCCCGATTCCAGCACGAAGACAGCGCTCAGACCACCGCCCAGATCTTCCGTACCTTTGAAGCCCAGACGGGAGGCTGCGCCTACGCCGCTGGAAACTTTGGTGGTGTTGGCAACGCCGCCGCGCTCGCTCACCAGACCGGCATCAACGATACCGTAGATGGTGACGTTCGATTGGGCGAAGGCTGCAGCGCTGGTTGCGCTCAGAACGGCCAAGGCGATAAGGGATTTTTTCATAACGTGTTTCCTTCAGTTGTGTTGCTGTAAATAGGTAAAGCTAGTATTACGGCATGTTCGGTGCTTATCGACGTCGCTTCAGACGTCGTGTATTTGTGAGGGCAAACTCCCCAGCTGCCACTATGCTCCGCGGGATACGCGAGGCGTTCACTTAAATGCGGCCGATACGGTCGCCGCTGGCTTTATCGCAGCGCGCTTGCGCGCCGGAGGCGGCACTATACTGATGCTTTGCTTGTCTATCAAGAGTCACATGGGCAAGATTGCCGTTTGTTACTCTTGGCAGAATTTCAAAACGCCAGCATTCTACCGCATCGCAATATTTCCTGCCTTTAGAACCAACTAGCCCGGATTTTCCGCCCGATTTCTTTATTCCAGACTGCCCTGCCCTCGCGGGACGGACAGCATTGTCGGACCAAGTGAAAATAGCTATGTTTGCTATTAACCATGACATTTTATACCGGAGCCGGCAGACAACAGCCTCAACTAATTGGTAATAAGCTTACAACTCCGCAGAAAATTCGGCGATTTCAACGGCGAAATATCGCACAATGCCAACTATATGCATGAAAAAACCTCATATTGCTCAATTAAATTCAGCCTCCCCTGCAAGCTGCTGCGTCGCATCAGCAATTTGTAAGTAATTGCTACTTGTCACAATTACGCAACATTACCATCGAAAAAGATTGCGGAAATTTAAAATTCATGCAGAACAAGTCAATTTCAGCAGAAAAGTCAGCGCTAAAAACAACGGTTTCCCCTTCCGGGACAACATTTCCTAAGAAAAATATTTTGTCTATGACAAAATTTCCTCCAGCGACGGAATCACATATTTCATTCTGGCTGTCTGGGACATGTCGTGGACAAGCTGTTTTCTCCATGCACGAACAGACAAGCTGCTGGCTGCGTGCCATACTTGCGCTCATAAATCGAATGTAGAATGCAGGTCGCGTTATCCGGCGTGACCGTGCGCGTTGTGCACCCGGACCCTGTGCCAACCCTTGCAGCCAATAAAAAACTGGCCGCTGTAGCCTGATGATTAATAAAGAAAATACACCACTAGCACTGAGCACAATTAGTGACGTGGAACGCGACACCGGCGTTGCCAAGGAGACTTTACGAGTGTGGGAGCGCCGTTACGCCTTCCCGCAGCCTCTGCGCGACCCCAATGGCGAACGGATCTACCCGCCGGATCAGGTGCAGAAGCTGCGTCTGGTCAAACGGCTGATCGATCTCGGCTATCGTCCCAGCAAAATCATCCAGCACAGTAGCGAAGAACTGAAAGCACTGACCGGCCAGGCCGCCGTCGTCAAAACCACGAGCGTGCCCCCGCCCGAACTGCAGAGCTATATCGACCTCTGCAAGAGCCACCAGATGGAAGCACTGCGCCGCAAGCTGTCGCAGGCACTGCTGATGATGGGGCTGAAAAGCTTTGTGATCGATCTGGTTGCGCCGCTCACCTCGCTGGTGGGCGAAGCCTGGGCCAGCGGCATCCTCGCCACCTTCGAAGAACATCTGTACACCGAATCGCTGACCGTAGTGATGCGCAGCGCCATCTTCGCCATGCCCCAGGCGAACGGCAACAGCCATGGTGCGCCGCGCATCATGCTGACCACGCTGCCGCAGGAACGCCACGGTCTGGGCCTGCTGATGGCCGAAGCCATGTGCGTGGCCGAAGGCGCGCACTGCATCTCGCTAGGCGTGCAGACCCCGCTGATCGACATCGTCGAAGCGGCACAGGCCCAGCGCGTCGACATCATCGCCCTGTCATTCTCGGTCGCCATGAACGCACGCCAGGCGCTCGACGGTCTGGCCGAGCTGAACAATCGTCTGGGCGGCCAGACGGAACTGTGGGCCGGCGGCAGCAATGTCGCCCTGAAACGCCGCCGCCCACCATATGTCCGCGTGTTCGCCCTGCACGAATTGCAGGCTGCCATTGCCGACTGGCGCCAGCGTACTAGCCGCTAATCGCCGCGGCCATGCAGTAGGGCTCTGGTAGAATAAGCGTTTCCTAGTGGCTGGCCACGCCAGCCTCCGCTTGAAGCGCCCGTAACCACCTGCCCATGTTTAGTTTCTTCAAGAAAAAAACCGTCACGCCTCCCGAGGCCGCTACTCCTGCTGCCGCGCCTGCTGCGGCGCCTGCCACTCCCGTCAGCGCTGCGCCTGCTGCCGCGCCACTGCTGGTTGAAGAACCGGCGCCGCGCCAGTCGTGGATGGCGCGCCTGAAAGCGGGCCTGTCCAAGACTTCCTCCAACCTGTCCATCCTGTTCGTCGGCGCCAAGATCGATGACGATCTGTATGACGAACTGGAAGCGGCCCTGCTGATGTCCGACGCCGGGGTGGAAGCCACCGAATACCTGCTTACCGCACTGAAACAGAAGGTCAAGCAGGACAAGCTGCTCGATGCCGCCGCCGTCAAAGCTGCGCTGAAACAGCTGCTGGTGGAACTGCTGCTGCCGCTGCAGCGTCCGTTCGAGCTGGGACGCCATCAGCCCATGGTGATGATGATTGCCGGCGTGAATGGCGCTGGCAAGACCACCACCATCGGCAAGCTGGCCAAGCATATGCAGACCCACCACCAGTCGGTGCTGCTGGCCGCAGGCGACACCTTCCGCGCCGCCGCGCGCGAACAGCTGATGGTATGGGGCCAGCGCAATAACATCACGGTGATTTCGCAGGCCTCCGGCGATCCGGCCGCTGTGGCCTTCGATGCCGTGCAGTCCGGCAAAGCCCGGGGCCACGATGTGGTGATGGTCGATACGGCCGGCCGCCTGCCGACCCAGCTGCACCTGATGGAAGAGCTGAAAAAAGTCCAGCGCGTGCTGGGCAAGGGCATGGAAGGCGCGCCCCATGAAACGCTGCTGGTGATTGATGGCAATACCGGGCAGAATGCACTGGCGCAGGTAAAAGCCTTTGACGATGCGCTGCATCTGACCGGGCTGGTCATTACCAAGCTCGATGGCACGGCCAAGGGCGGCGTGCTGGCCGCGATTGCCCGCGTGCGTCCGGTGCCGGTGTATTTCATCGGCATAGGCGAGAAGATAGAGGATCTGCAGCCCTTCGTGGCGGCCGAATTTGTCGATGCTTTACTGGGTGAATGACCGGATAACCGTTCCATGATCGAATTCCGCAACGTTTCCAAACAATATTCCACCGATACTTACGCCCTGCACGATGTGTCCTTCACGGTGGCCAAGGGCGAGCTGGTGTTTCTGGCCGGCCCTTCCGGCGCCGGCAAGTCCACCCTGCTGAAAATGATCGCTGCCATCGAGCGTCCCAGCAGCGGCCAGGTGCTGATCAACGGCGCCGATATTGCGCGCATCCGTCCGGCCGCAATTCCTTCGCTGCGGCGCAATCTGGGCCTGATCTTCCAGCAGCAGCGCCTGCTCACCGACCGCAGCATCCTGGCCAATGTGATGCTGCCCCTGCTGGTGGCGGGCGCCGCGCACAAGGAAGCGGAAACCCGCGCCCGTGCCGCGCTCGACAAGGTGGGACTGGCCGAGCGCGCCGATGCCCAGCCGCTATCGCTCTCCGGTGGCGAGCAGCAGCGCGTGTCGATCGCGCGCGCCATCGTCAACCGTCCCCAGCTGATACTGGCCGATGAACCCACGGCCAATCTGGACCGGGTCAGCGCCAACCGCGTGCTGGATGCTCTCAAGGCCTTCAATTCGGTCGGCGTGACCTGCATTATTTCCAGCCACGACGAACAGATGCTCGATGCAGCCGCGCGCGTGATCCATCTCAATCAAGGCCAACTGGAGGTAGCCGCATGACTAACTGGTTACGCCAGCACCGTTACGCTCTGGGCGCAGCCCTGCTGCACCTGCGCCGCTCGCCCGGCGGTTTCCTGTTCAATATTCTGGTGGTGGCCATCGCGCTGGCGCTGCCGTTTGCCGGCGTCACCCTGCTCGACAATGTGCGCCCCATGTCGGAGCAGCTCTCGGTCGATCCCGAAGTCAGCGTATTCCTGCGTCAGGATACGCCGCGCGAACAGGCCCAGGCACTGGCCTCCTCGCTGCGCCAGACCGTCAAGGACAAGCAGGCCAAGATTATCTTCACCCCGCGCGAAAAGGCGCTGGACCAGCTGCGCGACAAGAACGGACTGGCCGATGTGCTGACCACGCTGGGCGAAAACCCCCTGCCCGATAGCTATGTCATCAAGATCGATGCCTTCCGCAATGCCCAGGCTGGCGGTGATGTGGACCAGCTGGCCGAACAGCTCCGCACCCTGCCCGGAGTCGAATCGGTACAGGTCGACTCGGCCTGGGTCAAACGTCTGGCTGCCCTGATCAATGTGCTGCGCATGGCCCTGCTGATCCTGGCCGCCACGCTGGGTACGGTGGTGGTGGCCGTGATCTTCAATACCATCCGCCTGCAGGTGCTGACCCAGCGCGAAGAAATTCAGGTCTGCAAGCTGATCGGCGCCACCGACAACTTCATCCACCGCCCCTTCTTCTACACCGGCGCCCTGCTGGGCCTGTGCGCCGGCGGTGTGGCGCTGGGCGCCGTAGCGCTGGCGCTGCGCCCGCTGAATCAGGCGATCGCCGAATTTGCCCGGCTGTATGCCTCGGAATTCCAGCTGACTCCGTTGCCGCCGCTAGCCATGGCCGGCCTGCTGGCCCTCTCGGCCGGCCTCGGCCTGCTGGGCGCCATGCTGTCCGTGCAGCGCCATCTGGCGCGCATGAATTAAGCCTTCCGCTAGCGTCCGTGCGGCCCCGCACGGACGCTACGCCCCTCCGGCACTACCCTTCCCTGTATTAAGCCCAGCCTAAGTTGCAAGGCGCACTCTGTGCCTATTACCTGACGCTGGCTATAGCTTTTTTGCTATCAATGCGATAGATTTGCAGTGATTGGCACTCAACGACAGAGAGTGCTAATATATATCGACTGCAGAGCAAATTCAGTTCTCTACAGCGACAAAGTAATAATTTTTGCTAAGACGCACTCACCACTAAGGAAAAAATATGCCTACGATGTCCGCACCGAATGCTCTGGTACCGGTCACCAATCGCGCCTTGGGACTGGGATTTACTGGTAATCTGGGCAATATCGATGCCTATATTTCGGCCGTCAACCGTCTGCCGATGCTGAGCCATGACGAGGAAACCTCCCTCGCCAAGCGTCTGAAAGAACACAACGATCTGGCTGCCGCACAGGAGCTGGTGCTGTCGCACCTGCGTCTGGTGGTGTCGATCGCGCGCGGCTATCTGGGCTACGGCCTGCCGCACGCCGACCTGATTCAGGAAGGCAACATCGGCCTGATGAAGGCCGTCAAACGCTTCGATCCCGATCAGGGCGTGCGGCTGGTGTCCTACGCCATGCACTGGATTAAAGCCGAGATGCACGAGTACATCCTGAAGAACTGGCGTCTGGTCAAAGTGGCCACCACCAAGGCCCAGCGCAAGCTGTTCTTCAACCTGCGCAGCCACAAAACCGGTCTCGATGCCATGAGCCCGGCCCAGATCGACCAGCTGGCGCAGACGCTGGATGTGAAGCGCGAAGAAGTGATCGAGATGGAAACCCGTCTAAGCGGTCGCGATATCGCACTGGAATCGCCCAGCGACGACGAAGACGACAAGTTCGCGCCTATCGCCTACCTGTCCTCGGAAGCCAGCGAGCCGACCCGCGTGCTGGAAGCCAAACAGGTCAACCGGCTGCATTCGGAAGGACTGGAACAGGCACTGGCCCAGCTCGATGCCCGCTCGCGCCGCATCGTCGAAGCGCGCTGGCTAGCCAATGATGACGGCAGCGGTGCCACGCTGCATGAACTGGCGGAAGAATTCGGCGTTTCCGCCGAACGCATCCGCCAGATCGAAGTGGCGGCGCTGAAAAAAATGAAAGCTGCGCTGGCCAAATACCAGTAAACCAGCCCGGCACCGCCAGACAGCCGCCGCTCACCGCGCGCGGCTGTTTTTTTTCGTTGCAGCGCACGCTAGTGTCTGGCGTGCGCCCCATCTATAGACTTTTTGTTAAGCTGATCGTGTGTTGCGCCACATGATGGCCTTCGTTCGAAGTTTCGAGGTATTACCATGAAAACCAGCATACTCCGGCAGCTCGTCATCCTGCCTCTGCTGATTGCCAGCATGGCGCTGCTGTATGCCTGTAGCAGCGCGTTCGGGCGTGCCGGTGCAGAGCCCCCCGCCGTCACCCGCAATATCGTGCTGACCCAGGGTGCCAGCGTAGCTCTGGCGGCGACAGCCAGCAGCAACCATGCTGCCGCCCAGCTCAGGCTGGAGCGCGTCAACGATAGCCGCTGCCGCGCCGGCACCGTGTGCGTATGGGCTGGCTACATCAGCTACAGCTTTGTGCTGACGGGGCAGGATGGCAGCACCAGCCAGTTTGTACTGTCCGAAAACATGCCCAATGCCCGCGCCAGCATCACGGAACAGGGCTGGACCATTACCCTGACGGGGCTGGAACCACAGGCGGCCCCGGCAAAAGATGAAATCGCGCCAGATTATCGGGTAAGCTTGAGGGTGAGCAACGCACCTTCATCCTAACCCGAGTAAGCGCCCATGACCCAGCTCCGCCAGCCCACCCTGTCCTTCCTTGTTTCCACCACCTTCATCACCACGCTGACCATCAGCTTCACCGCGCCAACGGCCGCCTGGGCCAAAGCGCCTGTGGCTACCGGCACGGGTGGCGCTGTAGCCACCATCAGCGAACCGGCCTCGCAGGCAGCCATTACCATCCTGAACAAGGGCGGCAATGCCATCGATGCGGCCGTTGCCGCTGCGGCCACGCTGGGCGTGACCGATCCGTTCAGCTGCGGCATAGGCGGTGGCGGCCTGATGGTCATCTATCTGGCCAAGGACAAGCGCGTGATCACCATCGATCACCGCGAAACGGCGCCGGCCAGCTTCAGCCCTACTGTATTCCAGCAGGATGGCAAGCCGCTAGACTACGACACCGCCATCGCCAGCGGCATGTCGGTCGGCGTGCCGGGTACGGTACGGGGCTGGCACGAAGCCCTGCAGCGCTATGGCAGCATGTCGTTTGCACAGGTGCTGGCACCGGCCATAGGCGTAGCCAGCAAAGGCTTTACCGTGAATGCCAACTTCAGCCACCTGATCGACGAAAACCTCGGCAAATTCAAACTATTCCCCGCCACGGCGGCGCTATATATGAAGGATGGCAAAGCACTGCCGCCCGGCACCCTGCTGCGCAATCCCGATCTGGCCAAGGCCTACCGCGAACTGGCCAGCGGCGGCATCAGGACTTTTTATGAAGGCAAACTGGGCCGCGCCGTGGTGGCCGCTGTCAACCAGCCGCCCGTCGCCCCCGGCGTACAGGTACGTGCCGGCAACATGAGCATGGCCGACCTGGCCAATTACGAAGTGCGCATCCGCCAGCCCATCCACAGCACCTACCGTGGCTACGACCTGTACGGCATGGCCCTGCCCAGCAGCGGCGGCATTGCGATTGCCGAAGCGCTCAATATTCTGGAAGGCTACGACCTGAAAGCCCTGCCACGCGCTCAGGCCGAACACCTGTATCTGGAAGCGAGCCGGCTGGCCTTCGCCGACCGCAATGCCTATCTGGCCGATCCCGAATTCGTCGACGCGCCCGTGGCCGGTTTGCTGAGCAAGGAATATGCCGCGCGCCGCCGCGAACTGATCAACCCGCAGCAGGCCAGCCCCCATGCCGATGCCGGTGATCCTTATCCGTTCCAGAACGATGTCAGTGTGCCGCTGCGTCCGCGCAGCAACAAGCTGCTGGCCGAAGGCGCCCACACCACCCACCTGACCGTGGCTGACAAGGAAGGCAACATCGTTTCCTACACCTACACCATCGAATCGTGGGGCGGCAGCGGCATCGTGGTGCCCGGCTATGGCTTCCTGCTGAATAATGAAATGACCGACTTCGACTTCTCCGGCCCGGCACCGAACGTGCCGGAAGCGGGCAAGCGGCCCCGTTCCAGCATGTCGCCCACCATCGCTTTCCGCAACGGCAAACCGGCCTTCACCATCGGCAGCCCGGGCGGCGCCACCATCATCACCACAGTGCTGCAGACCATGGTCAACTACCTCGATCTGGGCATGAGCATGCCGGACGCGCTGAACGCACCGCGTCTGTCCGAACGCAACGGCATGACTACCGATGTAGAGCCGGGCTTTGCCGGCACGGCACAGGCGCAAGCTCTGGAAAAACTGGGCCAGCGCTGGGGCCAGCCGGAAGAAATCGGCGCGGCCAACGCGCTGGTGTTCAATCCCGATGGCACGGTGACGGCCGTGAGCGAAGGCAAGCGCCACGGTATAGGCAGCGCCATGGTGCAGAAGAGCGCCCACTAGCACGGCACAGCCGGCATCAGGTGCGCGTCACCTGATGCGCCCGCGTGGCGGCACCGCCACACTAAGCCATGTTTAAGATAGAGCTAACACACTGACAACTTCACCACTCGGGAGTTGCCATGAAAAACTGGATACGCGCCAATAAAGGCTTTGTCATGTTTGTTATGCTGTTCGGCATCTTCCGCACAGCCGTGGCCGACTGGAACCCGATACCCTCCGCCTCCATGCACCCCAACCTGCTCGAAGGCGATGTAGTCTTCGTCAACCGGCTGGCCTACAACGTCAAAGTACCGCTGACCGATATCGTGCTGGGCCACACAGGCGAACCGCAGCGCGGCGACATCGTCACCTTCTCTTCGCCAACCGACGGCACACGACTGATCAAGCGCGTCATCGCCCTGCCCGGCGACCGCGTGGAAATGCGCAATGAGCGGCTGGTCATCAACGGACAGGCGGCCGACTACGATGGCGTGGTGCGCACCGCCGACCACATCAAAGGCGTGGGCGAACTGACCGCACTGCAAGTGGCCGAGAAAATCGACGGCGGCCGCCCGCACACCATCCAGATTTTGCCGCAGGTACAGGCGCGGCGCGATATGGCAGCACTGGTGGTGCCAGCCGACCAGTACCTGATGCTGGGCGATAACCGCGACAACAGCGCCGATTCGCGCTACATCGGCATGGTGCCGCGTGCCCTGCTGATCGGCCGCGCCGAACGCGTGCTGGCCTCGGCCGACATTCAGGGCAACTGGCTGCCGCGCACGGAACGCTTCGGCATGAGCCTGTATCCGCTACGCTAAGGCCTGCCGGCTGGCAAGGTAGCCGGCCCCATACGCCGCTACTCGCCGCTACTCGCCGCTGCCCGGCAATGTTATGATGCATAGCATCTTTTTAACATTGCCGGATTCGTCAAGAGCGAACGGCGCGCGAGGCAGCATGATTGCATTCGAAGCACTAGCCAAAAGCTACGGTCATTTTCACGCCGTCCATCCCCTCTCGCTGCAGGTACGCCGCGGCGAAGTGTTCGGCTTCCTCGGCCCCAACGGCGCCGGCAAGACCACCACCATCCGCATGATGATGGGCATACTGGTGCCCAGCAGCGGACGGGTGCTGATCGACCACCTCGATTGCCACGCCGATGCCACCGAAGTCAAACGGCGGGTCGGCTATCTGCCTGATACGCCGGTGTTCTACGACTACCTGCGTGGCCGCGAAATTCTGCAGTTCGTGGCCGAAATGCACGGCTACAGCCGCGCCCAGGCCCGTGAACGCAGCGCCCGTCTGCTCGATGAATTCGGCCTGCAGGAAGCTGCCGAAGACTATGCCGTCAACTATTCGCTGGGCATGAAAAAGCGTCTGGGGCTGGCCTGTGCGCTGATCCACGATCCGGCCGTGCTGATCCTCGACGAACCCATCAACGGCCTCGATCCGCGCGCCTCGCGCGATGTGCAGGAACGCCTGCTGGCGGCAGCGGCACGCGGCGTCACCATCTTTGTATCGACCCACCTGCTCGACATGGCGGAGAAGCTGTGCGACCGCGTCGGCATCATCCACCACGGCCAGCTGGTAGCCACCGGCACGCTGGACGAAGTGCGCGCCCAGGCCTCGGCCAGCGGTTCGCTGGAAGAAGTCTTCCTGAAAATTACCGACGCTGACAGCGCCCACGCAGCATGATGGCGCGCCTGCCCGCGCTGCGAGCCGCCTGGCTCATGACCAGAATGCGCTGCCTGCGCCAGCGCAACGTCATCCTGCATGGGCTGCTGCGCGGCTTCGGCAGGAAAAAAGCGCGCGATGGCAACGGCGGCAAAGCCGCTGGCAGCTGGATACTGGCCAGCGTAATCGCGCTGACCATGGCCATCTCGCTACTGAGCATGTCCAGCAACATCGTACTCAATCTGCAGTGCCACGTCGTCAGCACCAGCGCCTGCCACGCCAGCGCTGCCACCGAAGGCGGCCCAGCGCACAACCATATCGCCGCGGCCGAACTGGAAAAGGCCCGCAGTTTCGCACCGCCGCTGCAGCGCGCCCTCGCGCTGGAACTGGGTGCGCTATTTCTGATCAGCGTGCTGCTGCCGCTGGGTAGCAAGGAAATGGCCCAGCCGGACTGGGATCTGGAATGGCTGGTGACCCTGCCGGTCAGCCGTTCCAGCCTGCTATGGGGACGCATCGTGGAGCGCAGCGTTTCTAATATCATCGGTATTTTCCTGCTTTCTGCCGGCTACGGCATGATCGCGTGGTATGGCGGCCAAGGCTGGTATAGCGTGCCGCTCGCCCTGCTCGCTGCCGCATTGCTGCTGCCGCTCAGCGCCGTTGTGCAGACGCTGGCCGACACCGGCTTGCGCATGGCCTTGCCCGCTTCGCAGCTGCGCAATCTGCAGGCGCTAATCTCCCTGCTCGGCTTACCGCTGATGTATCTGGTAATCGCCACCGGCATGCCGCATGCCAGCCGCTTCATCATGGACTGGATGCGCGCCAGTCCGCCATGGCTGCTGTGGACGCCACCGGGCCTGCTGTTGCAGGCCCTGCAGGCGGACAGCAGCGCTGCGCTGATGCGCAGTCTGTGTCTGTTTGCCTTGCAGGCCATTGCCCTGCTGTGGGGTGGTGTGATCCTGCTGGCATTCCAGCTGCGTCACGGCGTGGTGCGCTCCGGTGCACGTGAAAGTACGCGCCGCATTGCGCGCGCAGCCATCACCCAGCCTTCCGCCAGCATGGCGGCGTCCCTGCCGGCAAGCCAGCCCCCTGCGCCAGCGCAGAGCAACTGGCTGGAACGCCTGCTGTCGCCGGTGCAACGGCGCGAACTGCGCCTGCTCAGCCGCGACCGCAACTTCCTCGTGCAGACGCTGGTGCTACCTCTGGTCATCGTATTTAGTCAGCTGATCTTCAACGGCAAACTGGAAAGTCTGGCCGAACTGGGCCAGCACCATGCCAGCACCGCTGCCATCGCTTTCAGCATAGGCGCGTATGTGCTGATGCTGTCGGCCTTCCAGACGCTGAACAATGAAGGACAGGTACTGTGGCTGCTGTACACGCTGCCGCAGTCGCTCAACGATATCCTCAAACAGAAAGCCCGCCTGTGGGCCGTGCTGGGCCTGCTGTACCCGATCGCTGTCTTTGTCATCAGCGCCTACTACACCACGCAATTCGAATGGCGCATGCTGGTACTGGTGCTGACCGTACTGGCCGGGATACCGATCTACTCCACGCTGGCCGTAGCGCTGGGCGTATTTGCCTGCAATCCCCATGCGGTCGATGCCCGCAACAAGGTACGCCCGACTTTCATCTATCTCTACATGCTGCTGGCCAGCTTCTACATCTGGTCGATCACAGCCAGCTTCTGGTGGCAGAAGGTCATCGTGATGGTGCTGATTACGGCGATGGCGCTGGCACTCTGGCAGAAGGCACGCGACGCCATGCCCTATCTGCTCGATCCTGCCGCCGCTCCGCCGGCACGGGTGGCGCTGGCCGATGGTCTGATCGGCGCTACCGCTTTCTTCATCCTGCAGGGCGTGGCCGTAATGATCATCGCCAGCGATCCCGCCAACATCGACATGCGTGCCACCACCCTGGCCTTTACCAGCGCCGGCATACTGGTGTACGGGCTGATGCGGCTGTACTACTGGCGTGCCAGAACCGCTGGCGTGCCCGCCATCCTGCGCGGCAGCCAGCTGGGTGGGACGCTGAAAGCCGCCCTGCCGGCCGCACTGCTGGCAATAGCTGTCGGCCTGCTGAGCATCGCCGTGATCCGCCATAGCGAATACGCCCCCATGCTCAGGCCGAAAATCGATGGTAAGCCCTCTCTTCAATACTGGCTGCTGGGACTGGCGGTACTGGCGGCACCGCTGTGCGAAGAATTCATTTTCCGTGGTCTGATCTTCGGTGGTCTGCGCCGCACGCTGGCGGCCCTGCCATCAGCAGTGGTGAGCGCCGCCATCTTCGCCGTGGTACATCCGCCCTTGTCCATGCTCCCCGTATTCGTACTGGGCCTGTGCACGGCGTGGGCCTATCAGCGCAGCCAGACCTTGCTGGCACCCATGCTGGTGCACGCGCTGTATAACGCGGCCGTAGTGACTGCGCTGCTACTGGGCTAGGCAAAAAAAACGCCGCTGTGCCTGTGCGCAGCGGCGTTCCAGTAAAACCAGTGCAAGGGGAGTCAAGTCACAGGAGCTGGATTAAACAGTACAAGGGAGTTATGCAGTTTCCACTTCTCGGCCCAGGTCTGGCGGCCGCTCGCCACATCGAGCAGCAGGTGGAACAGTTCCCAGCCCACATCGGCAATGCTGGCTTCGCCGCTAGCGATACGGCCCGCATTAATATCCATCAGATCATGCCAGCGTGCTGCCAGCTCGTTACGCGTGGCGACTTTAATCACCGGCACTTCGGCCAGACCGTAAGGCGTGCCGCGCCCCGTCGTGAACACATGCAGATTCATACCGGCCGCCAGCTGCAGCGTGCCGCATATGAAATCGCTAGCCGGCGTGGCAGCGTAGATCAGCCCCTTCTGGCGCAGCTTCTCACCCGGCGACAGCACGCCCGAGATCGGGCTGCTGCCCGACTTGACGATGGAGCCCATGGCCTTTTCCACGATGTTGGACAGGCCGCCCTTCTTGTTGCCCGGTGTGGTGTTGGCACTGCGGTCCACCCCGCCCCGCTTCAGATAATTGTCGTACCACTCCATCTCGCGGATCATGGCCTGCGCCACTTCCGGCGTGGCGGCACGTGCCGTCAGCTGGTCTATCCCGTCGCGCACTTCCGTCACTTCCGAGAACATCACGCTGGCACCGGCACGCACCAGCAGATCGGTGGCAAAGCCCACGGCTGGATTGGCCGTCACGCCGGAGAATGCATCACTGCCGCCGCACTGCACGCCTACTACCAGTTCCGAAGCGGGCACGGTCTCGCGCTTGCGCGCATTGAGCACAGCCAGATTGGTTTCGGCCTGACGCATGATGGATTCGATCATAGACATAAAGCCCACATGCTGGGCATCCTGCAGGCACACCAGCGCCGGATCGGCACCGCCGCCGTTCTGGATAGGGATGGCGCCCTTGGGGAACAGCCGCGTTGGCTGCAGTTTTTCGCAACCGAGACTGACCACCATGGCCTGACCGCCGAAATTGGGATTGAGGGTGATATTGCGCAGTGTCTGGATAGGCACCATGGCACCCGGCGCATCGATCGCTACGCCGCAGCCATAGGTGTGCTCCAGCCCCACCACATCATCCACATTGGGATACCTCGGCAGCAATTCGTTCTTAATGCGCTGCACAGCAAAGTCCACTACGCCGGACACGCATTGCACGGTGGTGGTAATGGCCAGTATATTGCGCGTGCCCACGCTGCCATCGGGATTGCGGTAGCCCTCGAAGGTATAGCCTTCCAGCGGTGCGGCGGCTGGCGCCAGATTGGTCGATACGGGCAGGTTCACCAGTTCGCGCGCATCCGGCATTTCCACCTGCGCTTCCGCCACCCAGCTGCCGGCAGGCAGATCGATGGCCGCATAGCCGATGATGACGTTGTAGCGCCGTACCGCTTCGCCTTTGGCAAGCGCGCGCAGCGCTACCTTATGCCCTTGCGGAACCGCCTCGCGCAGCGTCAGGCCGTTTTCAAACACGGCGCCGGCCGGCAGGCCGCCGTCGTTGACGACAATCGCAACGTTATCGTTTTCATGCATGAGGATGTAGCGCGGCGTGGCGGCGCTGGCGGGTGTGCTCATCTGGCGTCCTTTGCTGTGTTCGGCGTCTCGAATATCGTTGTTTTTTTCTATCTCAGGTGTTGCAAAAAGTGGTCAGGCCACTTTGGCCGGACCACTGCACTAATCCTTTGTGGTCTTGGCGCCACACTGTAAAATCGCTTATTTTTCAAGGAATTACCCCTGCAAACCACGATAATCCAGCGTTACAACATGATTCGAGTATGACAGCTAAAAATTATTTTGGCTAGTCCACATTGCATCTTTGGTCTGACCACCTTAGAATTGTCCTAACCACAAAGCACTTGCACACCAAGTGAATAACGAGACCATGCTGAAAAAACCGTCTTCCGTTGCCGACCACAGTGCCCACGAACCGCGTCTGTACCGCGTCGTGGCCAACCGCATTCAGGACCTGATCCGCGACGAACATATCGCCGGCGGCGAACGCCTGCCGTCGGAACGCGACCTGTCCACCAAGCTCAATGTCAGCCGCGCCTCGCTGCGCGAAGCGCTGATCGCGCTGGAACTGAGCGGCGTAATCGAAGTACGCGGCGGCTCCGGCGTCTACGTCTGCGAAGTCGAGCAGCCCAGCGCTTCCGATCTGACCGAAGCGGGCCCCGGCCCGTTCGAAGTGCTGTCGGCACGTCGCCTGATCGAATCGGAAATCGCCGCCATTGCAGCACGCGTAGCCACCGACGGCGCCATCGACGCGATTTTGCAGGCCGTCGAAGAGATGGAAAAAAACCACGACAACTACGCCAGCAACGAGCAGGCCGACCGCAACTTCCACCTGTCGATAGCCCGCGCCACCGGTAACAGCGCGCTGGTTGGTTCGCTCAATTATCTGTGGGACCAGCGCGGCCGTCTGTGGCACAAGCTGAAAGAACACTTCCAGACCGAAGAACTGCGTCAGGAAACCCTGAAAGATCACCGCCGGATACTGGAGGCGATTGCCGCCCACGATCCGGCAGCAGCACGTAAAGCCATGCGCTCCCACCTCGAGCGCGTGACCCGTACCTTCTCGCGCGGCTAAAAGCCGGCGCGTTGCAGCAGCAGTACGTTGTCAGCATCACGCAGTAACGCAGGACCAGCCTCGCTGCTGGTCCGCGCATAAAAAAGTAATCAAGTTATCGACCGGTTTGCGACCTCGGCGCGCGTTCCACGCAGCGACCCTCGTCTCAACGGCACGGAGTACGCGAGGTGCTCCACACACGCCTGCGCTTTTCAGCGCGCGTATAACTTTATTCAAAAACCAAGGAGACTCGTATGAAACAGCCCGCACAGCAACGCTCTGCACAACCTCGCTTGCTGCTGTCGGCCATCACGGTGGCCGTACTGACCCTGGCCAATCAGGCCGCTGCACAGCAATCTGGCGAAGGTGCCATCACCCGCGTGGAAGTCACCGGTTCCAGCATCAAGCGTCTGGCTACCGAAGCCTCGCTGCCGGTCAGCACCGTCAAGGCCGAAGACTTCATCAAGCAGGGCATGACCACTCTGGCCGACGTAATGATGTCGCTGCCGCAATCGGCTTCGCTGGCGCCATCGAACGCCGGCTCGGGCACTAACATCAACCTGCGCGGTCTGGGCGTCAACCGCACGCTGGTACTGCTGAATGGCCGCCGCATGGCCAATGAAGCCATCGCCGACGGTTACGCCAATCTGGACGTGATCCCGATGAGCGCCATCGCCCGCGTGGAAATTCTGCGCGACGGTGCTTCTTCGATCTACGGCTCCGACGCCATCGGCGGCGTGGTCAACTTCATCACCAAAACGTCGTTCGAAGGGCTGTCGCTGACCGGTCAGGCAGTACAGCCCGAGCGCAATGGCGGCGGCGACGAACAGCGTGCCGCCATCACCTGGGGTAAAGGCAATCTGGAACGCGATGGCTGGAGTTTCTACGGCACCATCGATGCGCACCAGCGCACCCGCCTGGCCTCGGCCGATCGCGCTGATCTGAGCTCGAACGAACTGCTGACCAGCATAGGCCGCGCGCCGACGCTGGGCACCGGCGGCAATGCCACCCCGGCCAACTTCACCACGGCCACCAACAAGACCGCACAGAACCCTTACGGTTCCACCGGCTGTCTGGCGCCCTACTCGATCAGCGGCCAGAAAGGCACCTGCATCCTCAACGCCAACGAGTACGGCACGGCACTGTATGCCAACCAGCAGGTCACTTTCTACGCGCGCGCCGCCAAGAAGCTGAGCGAAGACCACGTCATCACCATGGACTACTCGCGCGGCGAAGAATTCATCCTCGGCACCAAGAACCCGACCAATGCGCTGGCAGTGAACGGCGTAGCCGCCATCCTGCCATCGACCAGCAAATGGTATCCGGGTAAAGCGGGCGGCGTACCTGCCGTAGCAGGCCTGAACAATGCCCCGCTGACGGTTACCTGGGCTGTGGCCGATCTGGGTCTGGCCACCACCAAGGACGTACAGCTGAACCAGCGCTTCGCTGTCAGCGACGAGGGCAAGCTCGGCGCATGGGACTACAAGGCCGGTCTCGTGATCGGTATCTCCAACCGCGACAACTACTACTATTCCGGCTACGTCAAGGGCCAGGGCCTGCTCGATGGTCTGAAAGGTGGCCAGCTCAATCCGTTCGGCCTGCAGGATGCCGATGGCCGCGCCTATCTGGATACCATCAAGGTCGATGGCCAGAAGAACCGTACCTCCAAATCGACCTTTACCGGTATCGACCTGACGGCTAGCCGTTCGCTGATGGATCTGGAAGGCGGCGCGCTGGCACTGGCACTGGGCGCCGACCTGCACCGCGACACTACTGAAGACACCAAGCTGCCGCTGTCGGGTGAAGTTACCTACGCCAACAGCGCGCCATCGCACGGCGAAGGCCAGCGCAACGTGGCCGCGCTGTTCGCCGAGCTGAATATGCCGCTGACCAAAACGCTGGAACTGAACGCCGCCGTGCGTGACGACCATTTCAGCGACTTCGGTAACACCATCAACCCGAAAATCAGCTTCCGCTACGAGCCATCGAAACAGCTGATGTTCCGCGGTTCGGCTAACACCGGCTTCCGCGCACCGACCCTGTTCGACCGCTACGGCTACCGCCTGCCCGGCGCCACCGGCCTGACCGCCGCCAAGTGGGACGATCCGGTACTCTGCCCTGGCGGTACGCCGGGCGTGGCCGGCACCGGCAAAGCACTGCCGGGCTATGTCGCCTCCACCGTCTGCAACACCACCCTGCCTAAACAGACCGGTTCCAACCCGGATCTGGTGCCGGAGAAATCCAAAGGCTTCACGCTGGGTACCGTGTTCGAGCCGACTTCGAGCTCCTCGATCTCGCTCGACTACTGGAACATCAAGATGACCGACATGCTGGCCAATCTGCCAGAGCAGGTCTACTTCCTCGATCCGGTGAAGTACGCTTCGTACTTCGTGCGTAATGCGGACGGCACCATCAACTACATCAAGAACACCACCATGAATCTGGGTGGCCAGAAAGCTGCCGGTATCGACGTGTCGGCTGCCTACATGTTCCCGAAAACTTCGTACGGCACCTTCAAGGTCTCGCTCGATGGTACCTACCTGACCCAGTTCGACAACCAGCTCGATAAAGGCAGCCCGTATGTTTCCAACGTCGGTCAGTTCGGTCTGGCTAGCAACGGCACCACTTCCAGCTTCCCTATCATTACCTACCGCTGGAAGCACACGCTGAAACTGAACTGGGCCGCCGGTAACTGGAACAGCCAGCTGACCCAGAACTACAACTCCAAGTACACCGACCAGAATCTGGTGGCGCAGCAGTACTGGCGCAACATCAATTCCTACAAAGTGTGGAACCTGACCACGACTTACAGCGGCTTCAAGAACATTTCGGTCACCGCCGGCATCACCAATCTGTTCAATGTGAATCCGCCAGTGACCAACAGCAGTCTGTATAGCTTCGGTTACCTGAGTAGCGCCGCCAGCCCGATCGGCCGCGCCTACAACGTGCGTGCCACCTACTCGTTCTGATGGAGTGCCGATGTCTAAGCTGGAACAACAATTAACAGCGACGGTAGCAGGCCCGGGCCGTCGTCGCTTCCTGCAAACCCTGTCGGCTGCCGGTGTCACCGGCGCCTTCGGGCCTGCAGCGATGGCGGCGGCCCGGGCCGACGATCCGTGGAAAGCTGCCGACGCCATCGTCAAGCGGGTACGCAATGCGGTCAAGTTCCGCAACGAAGACTTCGTGGTGACGGCGTTTGGCGCCGCACCCTGCGAGGTGCGTGCGGTAACGGCATGGACCTCGTTTACCGAATCGGACACGCTGCAAACGCCGGTGGCCGGTTCGCACGACTGCTACCCTGCCATCAGCGCAGCCATCGCGGCCTGCCACAAGGCCGGTGGTGGCCGCGTGGTGATCCCCGCCGGTAACTGGTACTGCGCCGGCCCTATCGTGCTGCTGTCGAACGTGCACGTGCATCTGAAGGCCGGTGCACACATCTACTTCAGCAACAACCCGCTCGACTACGCCCGCTACGGCGCCTACGATTGCGGCAAGAACGGCAAACTCTCCATCACCCGCTGGGAAGGCAACGACCTGCTTAACTACTCGTCCATGGTGTATGCCCACGGCCAGAACAACATCGCTCTGACAGGTGAGGACTGGACCAGCATCCTCGATGGTCAGGCCGGCGTAACTTTCGATGGCGACGTGGATTGCTGGTGGTCGTGGAAAGGCCGCGAGAAACCCAACTGGGCCGGCGATATCGCTGCCGGCACGGGCAACTACGTCAAGCACACCAAGGGCAAGACGGAAGTTCACATCAACCCCGTCAATCCCGTCTCGCTGCGCGAAGTGGCGCCCCACCTGAGCGAACAGGAAGCCCTGTTCATACAAGGGCCGAACGACAAGTGGCGTACCGACTCCTACTACCTGCGTTCGCTGGCGGAAGCCCGCGTTCCGGTGGAGAAGCGCATCTTCGGCATCGGCCACTATCTGCGCCCGCACATGGTACAGTTCATCAGCTGCACCAATGTGCTGTTCGAGGGCTACCAGACCACCAACACGCCGTTCTGGCAGCACAATCCGGTCAATTGCCACAACATGCATGTGAAGAAGATCTATGCCAACAGCATGGGGCCGAACAGCGACGGCTTCGATCCGGAATCGTGCACCAATGTGCTGATCGAGGACTGCCACTTCAATACCGGCGACGACTGCATCGCGATCGACTCGGGCAAGGGGCCCGACATCCAGTTCGGCCCGGCCAAGGATATCGTGATCCAGAACTGCCGCATGCAAAGCGGCCACGGTGCGCTCACGCTGGGCAGCATCATGTCGGGCGGGATCGAGAACATCTATGCGCAGGATCTGCTGTTCGAGAACGCGCACTGGCAGACCGACCCGCTGAATATCGCCATCCGTCTCAAGACCAATATGAGCCGTGGCGGCTATCTGCGCAATATGCATGTGCGTAATGTGCATATCCCGAACGGCATCCGCACCACGCCGGCGTTCTATTCGACGCTACCGGGCTCGCTGATTCCGACCAAGACGGTGGCTACTTCGGCAGGCGGCATCATCACCATCGACTGCGGCTACGATCCGGTGAGCGATAACGTGCGTATCCGCCCGCCTAGCGTGAGCCATGTACGCATCTCCAACGTGACCTGTGCCAACGCGCCTACCAAGGCTGGCAACTACTCGTGCTATCAGGCTGTGGTGGTACTGGGGCCGGTGGCGTCGGACTACAACGGTCCGGGCAAGCCGTCCATATTGCCGGTATCCGATATTGAGATCAGCGATTGTGATCTCGGCACGCCAGTCAATGCCGACAAGCCGCTGTACCTGTACAACGTCAAAGGCCTGAAGCTGAAAAACGTCAAGATCGCCGGTAAGGTGGTCAATCAAACTCTCTCCGCCTGAGTTGAAGCGCCGGTCCGCTCTGGGCCGGCGCTTTTTTTTATACGCCTATCCATCCATGAAACTGCACCGACTCAGCCGGACCGTCTCGCTGGCAAGCGCTCTGGCCACGTTCTTTTCGACCGCTCTACTGCTCGCCACCAGCAACAGCCATGCGGCCGATGCACCCGCCCGGCCTATCCGCATACTGCTGGTAGGCGATTCCACCATGGCCAGCACCAGCGGCTACGGTGACGCCTTCTGCGCCCGCGTCAACCGCGCTAACACCTGTCTGAATCTGGCCAAAGGCGGCCGCAGTTCCGGCAGCTTCCGCGCCGAGGGCCGCTGGGACGAAGTGGAAGGTCTGCTGCGCGGCGCTGCCGCCTACCGCATTACCTATGTACTGATCCAGTTCGGCCACAACGACCAGCCGGGCAAACCGGGGCGCTCAACCGACCTGAAAACCGAATTCCCCGTCAATATGGCACGCTATGTGCGCGAGGTGCGCGCGCTGGGCGGCATACCCGTACTGGTCACGCCGCTCACGCGCCGCACTTTCAAGGACAAGGTACTGGAAAATAATCTGCTGCCATGGGCCGAGGTCATCCGCGCCACTGCCGTCGAACAGCAGGTAGCCCTGCTCGATCTGAATGCCGACAGCTACGCCGCTGTACAAGCCCTGGGACAGGACGAAGCCGATACGCTGGCCGTAGTGCCGCGCCCCGACAACTTTAACGATGCCGCCAACGGCGCCACCAAGGTGGAAGTAGCAGGTGCTGCCAAATCCGCCTTCGATCGCACCCATGTGGGCGCCAAGGGCGCAGCCTATTTCTCGCGCATGGTGATGGAAGAAATGAAGCGCGCCCTGCCAGAAAGCGCGGGCTACTTCAAACCGGAGAGCGAACAATGAAGCGTATGCTGCCGCAACTGGGCCTCGCCGCGGGCATGCTGTGCGGGGCCATGCTGCCTGCGCAGGCGCAGGACAGCCGCAATGTGCGCGAGCCGGTCACGCCGCCCGCCTGCACCACCTTGAGCGCTGCTTCCGCCGGTAGCGACGACACTAGCCGCATCCAGCGGGCGATAGACCAGTGTGCCGCCGGCCATGCCGTGCGTCTGAGCGCCGCAGCAGGCCAGAGCGAATTTGTCGCCGGTCCGCTATCGCTGCGCAGTGGCGTCGCCCTGCTGATCGACAAGGGCGTTACCCTGTATGCCAGCCGCAACCCCAAGCTGTACGACCGCGGCGCCGGGACCTGCGGCAAGATCACCGACGCCAGCAAAGGCTGCAAGCCTTTCATCAGCGCCCAGCAGACTGAGGGCAGCGGCATCTTTGGCGAAGGCATCATCGATGGCCAGGGTGGCCGCGTGATGGAAGGCCTGACCGAATCATGGTGGCAGCTGGCCCGCCGCGCCCAGAAAGAGGACGCACACCAGAATGTACCGCGCTTGATCGAAGTAAGCGGCTCGCGCAACTTCACGCTACACCAGATTGCCCTGCGCAACTCGCCCAATTTCCACGTCACCCTGAACGGGGTGGACGGCTTTACCGCATGGGGTGTGCGTATCGATACACCCGCCACGGCGCGCAACACGGACGGCATCGATCCTATTTCGTCGCGCAACATCACGATAGCCCATAGCTACATCCGCACTGGCGATGACAACATCGCCATCAAGGCCAACAGCAGCGGCCCTACGGAAAACGTCTCCGTGCTGCATAACCGTTTCTACAGCGGCCACGGCATGTCCATCGGCAGCGAGACCAATGGCGGCGTGCGCCGCGTGCTGGTGGACGACCTGACGCTCGACGGCACAACGTCCGGCCTGCGCATCAAGAGCGACATCTCGCGCGGCGGCGTAGTGGAGCAGATCCGCTATCGCAATGTCTGCCAGCGCAACGTCAAAGCACCTATCGATTTCAGCACCCGTTACAACCCGCGTGCCAGCGGCAAGCTGATTCCGCTCTACCGCGAGATTGCGCTGGAGTCGGTGCACAGCATCACGCCGGGCCGGGTGATCATTGCCGGTTACGACGCAGCCCACCCGCTGCAGGTGAAACTCGATCAGGTTTCGGTGGGACAAGGCAGTGCCAGCAGCATCGAGTTTGCCGACGTCAGCGGAACTCTGGATACGCCGGCCAGTATCAGCGGCAGCAGCGCCGATTGCGAGCCGCGCTTGCTGCCCTACCCCGAGATAGCAAGCAGTGCCAGCCGCCCCCAGCTAAGCCTTGAGCAGGCCAAGCTGTTCAGCTATGGCGAAGTGCTGAAATTCGTCGGAACGGCTGGCAAGGAACGCGTCGATCCGTGGGACCCTTTGAGCGACCCGCTGGCACGCGGCGCCAGCTTTACGCCGGACTACATCGTCGACCAGAACGCAAGCGCCAATGGCATCAGGCTATTCAACACGGTGCAGCAGGCCGTCAATCGAGCCATCAGCGACAGCAAACGCGATCCCGCGCGCAGACGCTACTTGCTGGTCAAACCCGGCACCTATCAGGAACTGGTGTACGTGCCTGCCGTGATGGCACCGCTGACCATGTACGGCGAGGGCAAGGATGCCAGCGCCACCCGTATTACCGCTAAGCTCGATGCCTCCAACACTGGGGCAGAATACGCCAGCCGCCACGGCGCACAGTTTGCCGATGCAGCACCGGAAGTACAGGCCATGTACGCCACCATCAAGGACCGCAGCGCCATCGGCACCATGGCCACTGCTACCGTCTGGGTACAGAACAACGGTTTTCAGGCGCGTAATCTGACTATCGAAAACGGCTACAACAAGGATATCGGCAATGCCCGCGCCGAGGAACTCCCCAACATCAACAATGTGCACCATCAGGCGCTGGCACTGCAGGTAGATGGCGCCGACAAGGCACAGTTCGAAAACATCCGGCTGCTGGGTTTTCAGGATACGCTGTATCTGAAGTCGCCCCAGTTGGGCAGTACCAGCCGCAGCTTCTTCAATCAATCCTACATCGAGGGCGATGTGGATTTCATCTTTGGTGACAGCACGGCCTATTTCTATCAGAGCGAAATCCGCACGCTGGGTGACCGTGGCACCTCGTATGTGGCGGCGCCGGATACGCACTTAAATAGCCGCTACGGTTTCGTCTTCGATCAATGCCACTTCACCCACGACAATTCTGTCAACGCCCGCGCTGGCAAATTCTCCCTGCTGCGCCAGTGGTTCCATAGCGCGCGCTGCAGTCCTTACGCGCCGGTACAGGTGGATGGCTATGCCTGCACCTACGGCGACAGCAACGGCTATCAGGCGCCGAAAGGCACAGTAGCACGCACATCGCTCGAAGCCGTCGGCAAGATGGTGGTACTCAATTCGCGCATCGGCACGCATATCAACCGGCTTGCGCCATGGTCGGACTGGAACAGGAAGGGCTCGATATCTTATCGGCCGGTTCAATACAACTCGGACGACCACTGGAACTATCTGCAACAGGCCGGCATCGATCCCGTGCGCGATCTCGGATACGCCGCACGCCCAGCACCGGCCATGATCTTCCTCGGTGAATTCAATAATTCGGATGAATAGGACGCACACAATGAGCATCAACACCCAACGCCGCAATCTGATGAAAGCCCTGCCCGCAGCGGGACTGGGCGCGGCACTGCCGGCCAGCGCCAGCACTGCGCCTGATCCATGGCTGCAGGCACAGGCCATCGTCGATCACGTATCGAAGCCGCTGCAGTTCCGCAAACAGGATTTCCTCGTCACCGCCTACGGCGCCAGGCCATGCAATATGGAGAAAGTGCGCGCCTGGATTTCGTTCGAGGAGCAGGACACTATCGACACACCAGCCAAGGATGCGCCGGACTGCTACCCCGCCTTCCGCGACGCGATACAGGCCTGCCACGACGCCGGTGGCGGCCGCGTGCTGATCCCGAAAGGCCGCTGGTACTGCGCCGGCCCTATCGTGCTGCGCTCCAACGTGCATGTGCATCTGGCCGCTGGCGCGCAGATCTACTTCAGCAACCAGCCGCAGGACTACGCCCGCTATGGCGACATCGATTGCGGCAAGCACGGCAAGCTATCCATCTCGCGCTGGCAGAGTAACGATTGTCTGAACTACTCGTCCATGATCTACGCCTACGGCCAGCACAATATTGCGCTGACGGGCGAAGACTGGACCAGCACCTTCAACGGTCAGGGTGGCGTGCCGTTTAACGAACAGGGCGACTGCTGGTGGACCTGGAAGGGCAAGCTGAAAACGCTGAACGCCGTTGCACAGGGCTCCACGCCGAATTTCACCAAAGGCAAAATGTCCGAAAATACGGAGAACCCGCTAAATGCCATGTCGCTGGCCGACGTGGCGCCTCAGCTGACTGAAGCAGAACGCCTGCAGATACAGGGCGAAGGCCAGCGCTGGCGTGCCGATGCGCAGTATCTGCCTGCGCTGTCCGAAGCCGGTGTGCCGATTGCGCGCCGCGTGTTCGGCATCGGCCACTATCTGCGTCCGCCGATGATACAGCTGATAGGCTGCACCAACGTGCTGCTGCAGGGCTACCACGTCACCCACACGCCGTTCTGGCAACACCACCCTGTCCATTGCCGCAATATCGTTATCCGCAACGTGCACTGCGAGAGTCTGGGACCGAATAGCGATGGCTTCGATCCGGAAGCCTGCGACCATGTGCTGATCGAAGGCTGCACCTTCGATACGGGCGACGACTGCATCGCCATCAAGGCCGGCAAGGATCTCGATACCCAGTATGGTCCGTCGCAGAACATCGTGATCCAGAACTGCATCATGCAGAGCGGCCATGGCGCCGTCACGCTGGGCAGCGAAATGGCAGGGGGTATCCAGAACGTCTACGCTCAGAAGCTCACTTTCCAGAACATCAACTGGGCCACCAATCCGCTCAACACGGCGATCCGGCTCAAGACCAATCTGAATCGTGGCGGCTATCTGCGCAACTTCTTCGTGCGCGATGTGACCATACCCAATGGCGTGCAGACCAGCCCTTCGTTCTACGCTTCGCTGCCCGGTTCGCCGATACAGTCGAAAACCGTGGCCACGGCGGCAGGCGCCATCGTCACCTTCGATTGCGACTACACGCCGATCAGCGACAACGTCCGTACCCGTCCGCCTATCGTCGACAATATCCAGATCTCCAACGTCAAAGCGGGCAATGTGCGCACGCGCGACGGCAAGTCAGCCTCCTGCTATCAGGCTATCGTGGTATTGGGGCCAGTCGCCTCCGACTACAACGGCCCCCTACCGATACCGCCCGTGCCGCCAGTCACCAACGTCAGCATCAGCGACTGCGATTTCGGCACGCCGGTCAACACGGCGCAGCCATGGTTCCTGTTCAACGTCAAGGACCTCAGACTGAGCAACGTTTCCATAGGTGGAAAAATTTACACCACCACACTCTCGGCCTGAAGCTGGCATATACTTGGCCCATCTCTACACGGAGCCGGGCCATGCGCAAATTCTTTACACTCGTACTACTGGCAGCAGCGGGCGTGCAGGCGGCTCCCCTTGCGCCCTTGCAGCCTATGGCTTTTCTGGCGGGCCACTGCTGGAAGGGCACTTTTGCCGATGGCAAGACGACCGACGAGCATTGCTTCCGGTGGCAGTATGAGGATCACGTGCTGCGCGATGTGCACACGGTGCGTGCTGCAGGACGGCCCGACTATGTGGGCGAAACGCTGTACTACTACGATAGCGCCAGCGCAAAGGTGGCGTTTCTGTACGTGGAAAATGGCGGCGGCTACAGCCGCGGCAGCATGATCGCTACCAGCGACGGACTGGAATTCCCCGAGACGGACTACGTCGCCGCAGGCAAGGCGCTGCGCTACCGCGTGCGCTGGACGCCCGGCGCAGCCGATAGTTACGAAGCCCACAGCGAAATGCTGCTGAACGGCCAGTGGACCACCCAGTTCCGCCTGCAAATGAAAAAGCAGTGAGCGCAGCTGGCTGCAACTCACTGCCTGTTTTCGTGCTCTCAGCAGCCTAGGCGGCGAACAGCGTTTCCGCCACTCCCTGCACGCCCGGTTGCAACAGCACGACGGCGCCGCCCCACTGCGCATCTTCCGGCTTGCCGGAGATGATAGAGGTGACCAGCAGCGTGTCGAGGTTCTTGCCGCCGAATGCGCACATCGATGGCTTCAGCATCGGCACTTCCAGCCGGCGATCGAGCTTACCATCCGGCGTGTAGCGCAGCACGCAGCCGTCATCATTACCGCACACCCAGTAGCAGCCATCGGCATCGATAGCCGCACCATCAGGACGCCCAGCCATGCTGGTCATATCGGCAAACACGCGGCGATTGCTGGGCACACCATCGTCGGTATCGTAGTCGAATGCCCACACCATGCGCCGTGCCGGATGCGAATCCGACAGATACATGGTGCGGCCATCGGGCGAGAACGCCAGCCCGTTCTGGGTCAGCAGCTCGGAGACAAACGGTGCCGACAAGCCGCGTGCGCTATCGTAGCGATACAGCTGTCCCACGGCGCGGGCCGCAGCCATGTCCATGAACATGGTGCCGCTCCAGAAACGGCCCTGACGATCGCAGCGGCCATCGTTGAAGCGCATGCCCTCGCCCAGGCCGCTGGCCGGTGCTGCCAGCTTGCGCTGCGCCAGCGCCGTGCAGGCATCGAGTTCGAGCGCAAAGATACCCGTCTCCATGCCGGCAATCAGGCCGCCGTCCGAGCGTGGCGCCACACAGGCCACCATTTCATCAGCCACCCAGTAACGGCTTGCGCCAGTTGCGGCATCGAGCCGCCACACGCGCTGCTGCGGAATATCGACCCAGTACCACGCGCCTTCGCCGGCATGCCAGGTGGGGCTTTCGCCCACCTGGCAGCTAACGTCGCTCAGTCGCTCCATTTCAGCCGTTCCAGACCAGATCACCGTTCACCACGCGCGGAATGTTCTGCGGGTTGGCATCGGCCAGTGCTTCCGGCAACAGATAGGACGGCACGTCCTGATAGCAGACCGGACGCAGGAAGCGGTCGATGGCCGAAGCACCCACCGAAGTGGTACGGCTGTCCGAAGTCGACGGGAACGGGCCGCCGTGAACCATGGCATGTGCCACTTCCACACCGGTGCCGAAGCCGTTGAACAGGATACGGCCCACTTTACGTTCCAGCGTAGGCAGCAGCTTGGCGGCCAGTACGCGATCATCAGCGCTGGCGTGTACGGCCGAGGTCAGCTGGCCTTCCACGTGTTCGGCCACGGCCAGCATCTGTGCTTCGTCGTCGCAGACCACCAGCAGCGAGGTCGGTCCGAAGATTTCGCCTTCCAGTGCGGGGTTGCTGAGGAATTCGCTGGCAGGTACCTGATACAGGAAAGCCTGTGCCGCACATGGCGCCTCGCTGCCCTGACCCGCTGCCTTCTGGCTCACGCCATCAATAGCGGCCAGCGTGGCAACGCCATGCACATAGGCTTTGTGAATGCCGGGAGTCAGCATGGTGGTAGCCGGCTTGGCGCCTATGGTGCCGCCCACGGCGGCCACGAATGCTTCGAGCTTGTCGCTCTTCAGACCAACCAGCATGCCGGGATTAGTGCAGAACTGGCCCGAGCCCATAGTCAGCGAATCGGCAAAGGCCTGCGGCAGTTTAGGATTATCGAGTGCGCCCGGCAGCAGGAACACGGGGTTGATCGAGCTCATTTCAGCATACACAGGAATCGGTTCCTTGCGTGCAGCTGCCGTGCGCATCAGCGCGATGCCGCCCGAACGCGAGCCGGTAAAGCCTACCGCCTTGATGGCAGGATGCGCCACCAGCTCCTGTCCGATAGTCTGGCCGGAACCGATCAGCAGCGAGAACACCCCTTCCGGCATGCCGCATTCTTCTGCCGCTTTAGCCACGGCCTTGCCCACCAGTTCGGAAGTGCCAAGGTGAGCCGAATGGGCCTTGACCACCACCGGACAGCCTGCGGCCAGTGCCGAAGCCGTATCACCGCCAGCGACCGAGAAGGCCAGCGGGAAGTTACTGGCGCCGAACACGGCCACCGGGCCCAGACCGATTTTGCGCAGGCGCAGGTCCGGACGTGGCGGCGTGCGTTCTGGCAGCGCCGAATCCAGCGTAGCGGACTGCCAGCGGCCATCACGCACAACCTTGGCGAACAGACGCAGCTGGTTGCAGGTACGGCCACGCTCGCCCTCCAGACGCACTTGCGGCAGACCGGTTTCCTGCATAGCGCGTTCGATCAGCGCCGGCCCCAGATCCATGATGCGGTCTGCGATGGTTTCGAGGAACCTGGCGCGCGCTTCCAGACCGGTGGCGCGGTACGCATCGAAAGCCTGCTCGGCCAGTACGCAAGCACGTTGCAGATCTGCTGCACCGGCCAGACCGAAAGCTGGTTCGATTTCCACGTTACGCGATGGGTCCACCGCTTTCATCGTGCCTTCTTTGCCGAAAAACGCGCTACGGCCGATGATCATTTCGCCTGCAACTTGCATAAAGCCTCCAGATAGTTTCATGCGCGCGGCCTTGCCGCACGCCTCGTTATGCCGATTGCTGCAACACCTGTGCGGTGTTCAGCATAAAGTATTCGTCTGTGTCGCTTGCATGCGATCCGATAGGCCGGACGCAGCAAACTAAAACGCCAGCGCCAGTTTCCGCAAAGGCGAAACCAGCGCTGGCAGTATACTCCGCTATCGCAAACCGGTGCACTCAGGGCTGCTGATATTGCGGGCCCGGCACGACGAAACCGCCGCCCTGATACAGGGTGGCACGGTCGTCGGCAGCAGGGTAGTTACCCGTCGGCGGGAACTTGTCGGCGAACTGCAGCGAGCTGTCTTTCGGACGGAAGCCCAGATGTTCAGCCTTGCTGTTATCCCACCAGCTGGCCGGATTGGCCGAGGCACCAAACAGTATGGTGTGGCCCACGCGCGGCGTGAACAGCGAGCAGCGCAGCGACTCCACCAGATCGTCATAGCTGAACCACGTCACCAGCATGCGCGGATTGACCGGCTCGGGGAAGGACGAACCGATACGCAGACATACGGTTTCGATACCGGTGCTGTCGTAGTAGTAGCGCGACAGCGATTCGCCGAAGCATTTGCTCACGCCATACAGGCTGTCCGGACGCATCGGGCTATCGGCGTCGATGTAGTCGGTGGTCTTGTAGAAGCCTATGGTGTGATTCGAACTGGCGAACACGATACGCTTGATGCCGTTCTTGTGCGCCGCTTCATACAGGTTGTAGGTACCGGCGATATTCGCCGCCATGATGTTTTCGAAAGTATTCTCGGTCGAGATACCGCCGAAGTGCAGCACCACATCCACGCCTTCCAGCAGCTTGAGTACTGCCGCCTTGTCGGCCAGATCGCAGCGCACCACTTCCTCGCCTTCGCCAGCCGGCGCCATGTCGCCGATATCGGAAAGGCGCACCACATCGGCCCATGGCTTGATGCGCTCGCGCAGAATTTTGCCCAGACCACCGGCCGCGCCGGTCAGAAGAATACGTTTAAATGGTTTACTCATTTTTCACCCGAAGTTAAACCGCACCGGTACAGCCGCAGGCCGCACCGGTGCGCAAAGACATGAGAAGCGGCAGCAGCGCCTTATTGCGGGCCCTGCTTGCGGATCAGTTTGTCGAGCATATCGCATTCTTCTGCCGTCAAGTCGGTCAGTGGTGCGCGCACCGGACCGGCATCGTGACCAACCAGACGGGCGCCCGCCTTGACGATGCTGACTGCGTAGCCGGCTTTGCGGTTACGGATTTCCAGATACGGCAGGAAGAACTCGTCCAGCATGCGGTTCTGTTCTGCGTGGTTGTCCGCCGCAACGGCATGGTAGAAGTCCATGGCCAGCTTGGGCATGAAGTTGAACACCGCCGACGAGTACACCGGCGTGCCCAGCGCCTTGTAGGCAGCGGCGTAGACTTCCGCGGTCGGCAGACCGCCCAGATAGCTGAAGCGGTCGCCCATGCGGCGCCAGATCGACATCATCAGTTCGATATCGCCTACGCCATCCTTGAAGCCGATCAGATTAGGGCAACGGTCGGCCAGCTTGGCCAGCGAATCCGGGGTCAGGCGGCAGTTGGCGCGGTTGTACACCACGACGCCCAGACGGGTGGCCTTGCAGACCTGTTCGACGTGGGCAATCAGGCCATCCTGGCTGGCTTCGGTCAGGTAGTGCGGCAGCAGCAGCAGGCCGTGGGCACCGACGCGCTCGGCTTCGCGGGCATAGGCTGCAGCGACGCGGGTAGGGCCGCCCACACCGGCCAGAATCGGCACTTTGCCGGCGCAGGTATCCACCGCGGTCTTGATGATGTCGGTGTATTCGCTAGGCTCCAGCGAGAAGAATTCGCCGGTGCCGCCGGCAGCGAACAGTGCGCTCGCGCCGTACGGAGCCAGCCACTCGAGACGTTCGATATAGGTCGACTTGCGGAAGTTGCCTTCTGCGTCGAAGTCGGTCACCGGAAACGACAGCAGTCCGGAAGAAAGGATTTTTTTAAGGTCATTCGGTTGCATAAAGTCTCCAGTGTGGTGTGAGGTGGAAATCAGCGTATTTCGTGTCGTGTTGTACGACATCGTACAACTATATCTGGACGCAAGCAAGCGATTTAGCGAAATCTCCTGTTTCAGCGTAAAAACGTGGTTTTCAGGCGTCCTGCGCGGCTATGCCTTCCTGCGCGCGACGCAGTCGTTCACGGCTGTTGCTCAGATGGGTACGCATAGCGGCGCGGGCTGCTTCCGCATCCTTGCGCGCAATGGCATTGTAGATATCTTCGTGCTCGCGGTTCAGGCGTTCCAGATAGACGTTCGGATCGTCATGGGCAAGCTGGGCCGAATCGACGCGGGCGCGGGGAATGATGGTATGTCCCAGATCGCTGAGAATATCGACGAAATAGCGGTTGCCGGTGGCTTGTGCTATCAGCAGGTGGAAGGCCACATCGGATTCCACCGAACCGGGCCGGCTCTGCGATTCCTGTATGCGCTTGAGTACGGCGCCCATTTCCGCCACCTGCGCCTCGCTGCGGCGGGTGGCGGCTAGCCACGCGGCTTCCGTCTCCAGACTGATGCGCAGTTCCAGTATCGCCAGCACATCGGCGATGGTACGGATGGTATCGGAGGAAATGCGCAGACTGGCCGCCGGCGGTTCCAGTACAAACGTGCCGATGCCGTGGCGGGTTTGCACCAGCCCTGCCGCCTGCAGGTGGGAAATCGCTTCGCGCACCACGGTACGGCTGACACCATGCAGTTCCATGATGACGGATTCGGTGGGTAGTTTTTCGCCGGGCTTGAGCGTACCGGCCTGTATGCTGCCGGTGATGGCCGCCACCACACCTTGTGCGAGGTTGCGGTGCTTCTTCACTGGTGCGGCGGGCAGGCTGCTGGGCTGGGCGAAATTCTGATTCATGGCAAACTATCGGTTGTATGATGACCGCTAGCATACACGCTACGGCAGGCCAGAGAAAGAGGCAGCGACATTTACGCTAGCAGCGCCGCGCTCATCGAGGCGGCATCGTCGGCCGATTCTTCCAGTATCTGCTCGAGCGCCACGTTGCCGTCGATGAATTCGGCCAGGCTGGAGTGGACAGCTTCGGTGGCCAGTGGCGACGGCACAGGCGCCAGCGCACGGGCCACCAGCAGGGTATCGCGCAGGCCTATCGGCGGCGGCATCAGACTGGCGCCGCGCAAAGCCACGATGGCCTGGCTGACCGGTTCCGGTATGGCCATTTTCTTCATCATCTCGCGCGTGATAATTTCCTGCGCTGCGCCCTGCCACTGCTCGGGATGCTCCAGCAGGCCCGGCAATTCGTCGGCGCAGGACAGCAGATAGAAGCCGCCCGCCTCGTGCACGATGGCAGCGAACAGCGCGGTATCAGGATCGGTATGGGTCAGTTTGCGGCCTATGATGTAGGCCAGCGCCGCCACGTGGGCCGTGTGCTGCCACAGCTGGTCGGCCTTGGCGCGCAGTGCCGGATCGTTGATGCGGTTGCCGAACTGGCGCACCACCATCGAGGCGGCCATGGAATACAGGTGGCGGAAACCCAGCCGCTGCACGGCAATGCGCACATTGGTCACCGGCGTGCTGCCGCGATTGAAAGCAGCCGCATTGGCCAGCGCCACCGTGCGCGCCGCCAGTTGCGGCTCGGCCAGCACCTTGCGGATCACATCTTCCATCTCGCAATCAGGATCAGCCAGCGCCAGCTGCAGCCGCAAGGCTGCATTCACGCTGGTCGGAAATACCAGTTCACCGCGCTCGGCACGGCTCACTACTTCCGCATAATCCTTGAGCTTTTCCATACCCTGATTATAGCGGTAGCCAGCGCGCAAGGATTATTCCGCGAAGAAACTCTCTAGGAAATGTGCAGAAATTGCCATTTACCACAGTATATTTGTGGAAAAACAGCAATTCCTGCGATTTTGGTTATCAACAAAATAATTAATCGAGCTTAACTACCCAGATTCAGCGTCAGCGTCGTTGCGCCATACACGGGGCTCACATTGCTGTAACCATCCACGCTGATGCTGGTATAGCGACCTTTCAGGCTGCCGGCCGTCAGCACCACCAGACTATCGCCTGCTTTCGGTTTGTAACCATTAGCAAAACGGATGCGCAAGACCCCGCCGCCGATAGTCGCAGTAGCAGCGACGCTCAGGCTGCCCTGCCCGTTGGCGCCGATCACCATGTCCGTCGTCGTCGCGCCTGCCAGCTGGGTGTATTTGCCTGCCAGCTTGAGCGCTTGCGGCGCTGTCACGGTCAGCGTACCGCCGCTGACATACACATCACCGCTACCCAGCGCTGTGACCGACTCGGCCTGCAAGCCACCGGCCGCCAGCTCCACGCCACCAGTCCAGCTATTATTGCCTGCCAGCTTGAGCACACCCGTGCCCTGCTTGACCAGTTTGCCCGTGCCGCTGATATCGTTGCGCCAGCGGTCCGCCGCATTGAAGCCGCCTTTGCCGGCATCCATTGCGATCACCACATTGCCGCTGAAGGCCGCATAGCCATCTGCCGCCGCGAACAGATTCAAACGGCCCCAGCCTTCGGCATCATCCATCACCGGGTAGCCCGACGGCAGAGCGGTAGTTTTCAGCACCACGCGGCGCTGCGCGTCGCTCAGGTATGGCTGGCGGGTTTCCAGCAGCACTTCGGCGCCTTTCGGCACCGCCGCCGCCACACCGGTTGCAGCAATCGGAGCGAAACCGTAAGTGCTGCGCCGCGTGTAGTTGGCCTTGTTGACGCTGTAATCGGCAAAGCGGTCATTCGCCGTAGTACCGGACTGGGCAAATGCGGCAAAGGTATCGGCGTTGGTGCCGGTGGCGGCCATCAGGGTGGCATGGGCCTGCGTCACGGCGGCAGCCTTCCTGGCCGCATTGGCAGGATCAGCCAGATTGGCGGCAGCGCTGGCCTGACCGAGGATGCGGCCACTGAGCACGTCCAGCGGCGAGTGCATACCGGCCAATATGCGCGATTCGCCCAGTTCCAGCCCCCGGCTCAGAATTTCCTGATAACGCTCGGGCAAGGCATAGGCCATGGCGACCGCATCACGCACAGCTTCTGCCGAGTGACCGCTGGTAAAGCCGCCGTCCGTGGCCGGCGTGCTGCTCTTGGCGGGCACCAGCGCAGGCAAGACCTGCACGCTGCTGCTCCAGCGGTAAGGGCGGGCATATTTGTAGAAGCGTTTGGCCGGTTCGGTGGAAGCGTTATTGCCGACCAGATTGACCAGATCCACCACACTGCCGAACGCTGCATTGGCGCTGCCGCCCACGCCGGTATTGTTGCCGCCGTCGTTATACAGCACGCTGGTGGCGTCCGCCGGAATACCGGTAATGGTGGTGGTCTGCTGGGCCGCAGTGCGCCATGCTGCCGTCAGCGGGCCCAGACCTTCGGTCACGCTATAGCCCTTGCCACGGCGGTCATCCAGATAGGCTTGCAGTGCCTGGGCATCGGTGCGGCTGGCGGTAGCCGTTGCCACGTAGCCGATATTGGCCGCGTGCACAGCGGCATTGAGTACCGTACCGTCCGCCGTGCCGTCATTCGGCACACCGCTCCACTTGGATGCGACAACGGCTGGAAAACCATCCACGGCGGGCGCGGTCACGCCCGCATCGACGATTTCCGTCAGCGGTTTCCAGATCTGCAGGAAGCCGCCCAGCACGCGCACCCCGGCATTGGTGGCCAGCGTGGCATAGCGGGCATCGCCGCGCTGATTGGTCGCGATGGTATCGACAAAGGCGGTCGCTGCCGGCACCGGCACCACTTCGGCAGCGCCCTGATCGGCCGGCGCTGGCGGGATGACCAGCGGCTGGTCTTCCACATTGGAGCCACAGCCACTCAGCGCGAGCGCAACACTGGCGGCCAGAATCAGAGGACGGGGAGAGAAATGACGCATACGATTTCCGTTACTGTTGGTTAAAGTAGCAGAACGGTAACATTGCTTTGTGACGCAGATGTTACACGTCGTATGACATGCATTTAAAACATCATCATTCTCTTCGAGCAATCCAGCAATAAAAAAGGCAGCGGGAATACTTCCCCGCTGCCAAGGGCGACTACAAAACCGGCGTTACAGATGGGCGCCTATCTGCGGCAGTAATTCATCGAAGGTGCGGCCTTTGCCGTTCTCGCCGATTGCATGCATTTTCCATTCGCCGTTGTGGCGATACAGCTTGGCCATGATCTGCGCCGAGTGCGGTCCCTGCACGGACAGGTTGAAGCGCGCCACTTCCTGGTTCTGGCTCGCGTCGAGCAGCCGGCAGTAGGCGTTCTCCACCTGCGCGAAAGTCTGGCCGGTGAAGCTGTTCACCGTGAACACCAGACTCTTGACAGAGGCCGGCACGGCATTCAGATCGACATTGATCTGCTCATCGTCACCATCGCCGGCACCGGTGCGGTTATCGCCCGTATGCAGCACGCTGCCGTCACGGCTGCGCAACTGGCGGAACCAGATCACATCGACCGGACGGCCGCCCTCATCGAACATGACGCAGGAAGCATCGAGATCGACGGCTTCCGTCTTGGCGCCGAAGCCGAAGAAACCCTTGCTCTTGATGGCGTCCCAGCCCAGCCCCATGGTGACGCGACCCAGCGCGCCGCCACTCTCTTTGACCAGCGAAATTTTCTGGCCCTTGCTCAAATTAACCGTCATTGCTGACTCCTTGAAATCGTTTATTGCTGCGCGCCGCGCTGCGCCCACAGCTGGAAGGCTGCGCGATTGCGCGAACAGATCAGTATCTTGCCCTGCCCCGAAAAGCGCAGCACCATGCCTTCGCCACTGGTCTGGCTATTCACCAGATTGCCGAGGAAGCCGCCGCTGCTGCCGGTGGTGACGGAGATCTCGTAGCGCAGCGTGCTATCCCATGCCACCACGTGGGCGTTATCGATGATCATGTCATTGCCGGGCGTGACCTCCAGCTGCGAGATCGCGCCGAAGCCCGACACCGCCACCTGTCCCACCCCGGCCGTTTCGGTGATAAAGAAGCCGCCGCTCTGGGCGAACAGTGCATTGCCCAGACTCTGGATGCGCACCTTCAGCTCCACCTTGTCGCTGGCGGCGACGAACGCGCCGTCGCTGAGCAGATACTGGCGCGCTCCCACATCGAGCACCTGCATGGCACCGGGCAGGCATGGCGCCAGCAGACAGTCGCCGCCGCTACGCACTGCTTCGATGTGCTGCTGGAAAAAGGACTCGCCGTTGGCGAAGCGGCGCATCAGTGCCGCACCGAGGCCGCCCGTCATCCTGCCTTTCAGATCGAGGCCCGCTTCCATCATCACCATCGCGTCGGATTCGCAATAGATTTTTTCACCATGGGCGAGCGACACATGCAGGAAAGGATCGATGTCACCGGTAATCGAAAATACAGGCATGATAGAGTCCCCTTCCGTTTAAACGCGCACGCCGAACGATGCAGCGAGCGGACCCAGACCGCCCTTGTAACCCTGACCTACGGCCTTGAATTTCCAGTCGCCGCCGTGACGGTAGACTTCACCGAAAATCATGGCCGATTCGGTCGAACCGTCTTCCGACAGATCGAAGCGGGCGATCTCGCCGCTGTTGGCCGCATTCACGCAGCGGATGAAAGCGCGCTGCACCATGCCGAAGTTCTGCCGGCGCTCGTCGCCTTCATGGATGGTGGCGCAGATGGCGATACGCTCCACATCGGCCGGCACGCGGCTCAGATCGATGGTCACCGTTTCGTCGTCGCCATCACCGGCGCCGGTGCGGTTGTCGCCCGAGTGCGCCACCGACTGATCGGCCGATTTCAGGTTGTTGTAGAAGACGAAGTCGTTATCGGCGCGCACCTTGCCATCGACTTTGAGCAGGAAGGCCGAACCGTCGAGGTCGAAATCCTTGCCATCGGTGCTGCGCACGTCCCAGCCCAGACCGATCACCACTTTGTTGAGGCCGGGAGCCTCCTTGCTCAGATTAACGTTGCCACCTTTTTGCAGACTGATTGCCATAATGTGTTACTCCTAAAAGAAACCGCGGACTTTGGGGATAGCCCCGCTACTACAGGCGGCGTGCCGTGTCCGTTTTTAACGGCGCGCCGGATTCTTGACGTGTTCTGACTCAGGCGGTGATCGCGGCCGCCTGCTGCTGGCGACGATGGCGTACCGAGGACCACAGCGAAGCAGCGATGAAGGCCACACCTATCAGCCCCGTGAACAGTTCCGGGATGTGATACTTCATACTGGCCAGCATGATCGCGGCGAGGATACCGATGGCGTAGTGGGCGCCGTGTTCGAGGAAGACGAATTCGTCCAGCGTGCCCTTCTTCACCAGATACACCGTCAGCGAACGCACAAACATGGCGCCTATGGCCAGGCCCAGCATGATGATCACCACGTCGGTGGTAATCGCAAAGGCGCCGATCACACCGTCGAAGCTGAACGACGCGTCGAGCACTTCCAGATACAGGAAGCCGCCAATGCCGCCCTTCTTGACCAGATCACCGACATTGCTGCCCTCTTCTTCCTTTTCCAGCAGGTTGCTGATCGCATCTACACCGACGTAGATCAGAATGCCCCACAGACCGGAAATCAGCACCACCAGCTTCTGCGCTTCAGACACCAGACTCATGGACCCAAGCAGTACGCCCATGGCGATCATCACAGCGATCGACGACACCTTGCCCAGTGCGCCCAGCTTCTGCTCGACGTGGCCCAGCCAGTGCACTTCCTTCTCGTGGTCGAACAGGAAGTTAAGGAATACCAGCAGCAGGAACATGCCGCCAAAAGCCGCCACCTCGGCGTGGTGATTGGTCAGGTGCATGGAATAAGTCTGCGGATCATTGAGCGCCAGATGCCACACATCCATGATGCCGATATCGGCCGCCACCGCCACGATCACCAGCGGGAACAGCAGACGCATACCGAACACGGCGATAATGATGCCCACGCCGAGGAACAGCTTCTGCCAGTAGGCATCCCAGGTTTTCAGCACGGAGGCATTGACCACCGCGTTATCGAACGACAGCGACACTTCCATCGCCGCCAGAATCGCGGCTATCCCGACTGCCGACAGGGCGCCGCCCCAGCCGCTTAATGCATATCCCCACCAGCCCGCTGCTGCCAGACAGAGCGCAGTAACGAGAAAAGACACTTTGAAGTGCTTCATGCTTTACTCACTTGTTGTTTTGACGATGGGATGCAGTGTAGAGAAAAACTCTATTTAAAAAAATAGAAGATAATTGAAGAATTACTTCGAAAAAACAGAAGATATGAAAACTTCCGGACTGAATTTCCGCCACCTGTATTTCTTCTACATGGTGGCCAAAGAAGGCGGTGTAACGCGGGCAGCAGAGAAGCTGGGGCTGGCCGTGCAGACCATCAGCATGCAGCTGGCACTGTTGGAACAGAGCATAGGCAAGCAGCTGCTGGAGCCGCAGGGACGGCGGCTGGTGCCGACCGAAGCGGGCCGGCTAGCCCTGAATTACTGCGAGCAGATCTTCCTGCTGGGCGACCAGCTGCAGGATGCACTGGAGGAATCCGAAGCCGGCAAGATGCGCCTCACCGTGGGCATTTCCGACTCGCTGCCCAAGCTGGTGGCCTACCGTCTGCTGCAGGCCACCCAGCAGCTGGAACAGCAGGTGCGGCTGGTGTGCATGGAAGATGAATTCGAATCGCTGCTGGCCGATCTGGCGCTGGGCAAACTCGACGTGGTGCTGACCGACCGCACCGTACGGGCCGGCGGCAGCCTGAAAGTCTTCAGCCACCTGCTCGGTGAAAGCGCCATGCAGCTCTTCGGCACGCGCAAGCTGGCGCAGCGCTACCGGCGCAATTTCCCGGCCAGCCTGCACGGTGCGCCGCTGCTGCTCCCCACCCGCAACAATGCGCTGCGCGGACGCATCGACGCATGGTTTATCGAACACGGCGTGCGGCCCGAAGTGGTGGGCGAATTCGAAGATAACGCCATGCTCAACACGTTCGGCCGCAATGGCATGGGGCTGTTTTTTGCGCCGTCGGCTCTGGCGGCCGATATCGAAACACAGTTCGGGGCCGTACTGGTAGGGCATGCGCCGGAGCTGCGCGAGCAGTTCTATGCGATTTCCAATGCGCGCAGAATTACCCATCCGGCTATCGCCGCCATCCTAGGCACGGTGCAGGACGGCCCGTTCGCGGTGGCCGACTAGCGCGCCAGGCACTCTACAGCAGCGTTGCCAGATTGTGCCGGCTGGCTTCCAGCAGACAGCGCGCCGTCTGTAACTGGCGCTGATAGGGCAGGATGGCGCTGCCGTCGCGGGGCGCCGGATGCAGCAGCGCATCGATCTGCTGCAGCGAACGGAAACAATCGAGCAAGGCTTCGAAATCCGTCACCACCTTGCGTGCCAGCCCCGCCGCACGCACGCGCTGGCGGGCCGTATCGATCAGCCCCAGTTCGGCATCGAGCGTCAGCGGCGCATGCAGCGCAATGCCGCAGATCGATGCCAGCAGCATGGCAAACTCGTTGCGCGCCCGGGCGTAGCCGTAAATGATCTGCCCTATGCTCTCGTAGTGGACGGCTTCCATGTCTGCCCGAAGATGCCATTGTTGTAACAGCCCTACTATACCGCAAGCATTTATGCCAATTTGCACACATTGTTGCAAGCTGCACTTTTAGCGTGAAACACCGCAGTCAGCTAAGATACGGGTTCCTCTACTATGGACGGTCTCCGTCTTTTTATGCAAAACCTACTGCTTGTCGTGCTGGCCCTGATTCTGGTTGCTCTCAACGGATTCTTTGTGGCCGCCGAATTCGGCATTGTCACCCTGCGCAAAACCCGTGTGCGCGCCATCGCCAAAACTCAGGGCCTGCGTGGCCGCATCCTCGCCACCGTCCACGGCGAGCTCGATGCCTATCTGTCTGCCTGCCAGCTCGGCATCACCCTCGCCTCGCTGGGTCTGGGCTGGGTGGGCGAGCCGGCCTTTGCCGGCCTGCTGGAACCTCTGCTGGCGGCCATCGGCATCCATGCTCCCGAACTGGTGCACGGCATCGCCTTCGTGTTCGCTTTCTGCGTGATCTCCTTCCTGCACATCGTGGTGGGCGAACTGGCGCCGAAATCGCTGGCCATTCGCCTGCCCGAAGTGGTCAGCCTGTGGAGCGCCCTGCCCCTGTACGCCTTCTACTGGGCCATGTATCCGTTTATCTGGGTGCTTAATGCCAGCGCCGCCATGGTGCTGGGTCTGGCGGGCCTGTCCGGCAAAGGTGGCCACGACAGCCACTACTCGATCGATGAACTGAAGCTGATCCTGCGCACCAGCCAGCCCGGTGAAAACTTCAATCGGGAAGAACGCAAGATACTGGCGCACACGCTGGATCTGAGCGACATGTCGGTGTCCGACCTGATGCGGCCGATTAATGAAGTGATAGGCCTGTATGCCAGCCGCCCGCTGCAGGAAAATCTCGACACCATGCTGCGCAACCGCTTCAGCCGCTATCCCTACTACGACAAGGACGACGAAACCGTACTCGGTGTGATCCACCTGAAGGATCTGTTCTTCGCCCAGCAGTCGGGCAAGGCGGTGACCGATCTGGCGCCCTTCCTGCGGCCGGTCGAAACTATCGCCGCGCGCACGCCGGCGCTGGAACAGTTCCGCCGCTTCCGCGACGGTGCGCCCCACTTCGCCCTGATCGGTGAAAAAGGCAAGCGCCCGCTGGGCTTCATCACGCTCGATAATCTGCTCGGTGCCATGGTGGGCGAGATCCACGACGAATTCCGCCTCAACGAAAACGACTGGCTCAAGCAAGCTGACGGCACGCTGATCGGCAAGGCCAGCCTGCCCATCGTGTCGCTGGAACGGGCACTCGGCATCGACATCGAAAACGAGGAACTGGGTATCGAGGAAGTAGAATCAGTGGGCGGTCTGCTGATGCTGAAACTGGGCGACATCCCCAAACAGGGCCAGCGCATCAGCTTCAAGGAATTCGACATCGTAGCGCGCAAGATGAACGGCCCGCGCATCCTGCTCGTGAAAGTCATTCCGCGCGACGACAGCGACGACCACGCCGAGCACGACTAGCACACTGCGCCGCGCTCAGGCGGCGGGTGCGCTCCAGTTGCGCAGCAGGCCCAGCGCCACCGCCAGCAGTGCCGGGCCGATAAACAGGCCAACAAAGCCGAAGGCCAGCACGCCGCCCGTCACACCGAGCAGCACAAGGATGAAGGGCAGGCTGCTGCCACGGCTGATCAGCATGGGCTTGACCACGTTGTCGACGCTGCTGATCACAAAGAAGCCCCATACCAGCATGAAGATGCCCCAGCCGGTCTGACCCGCATCGAACAGATAGATCGCCGCGCCGCCCCACACTAGCGGCGGCCCCACCGGCACCAGCGACAGCAAAAAGGTGGCAGCCGACAGCAGCGCCACGGCCGGCACGCCGGCGATCAGAAAACCGATGGCGGCCACGCCAGCCTGCGCCAGCGCAGTGCCCAGCAGGCCGTACACGACACCGCGCACGGTGCGGCTGACGGTCTCCGTCACCATCTGACCCTGCGGACCGATCAGGCGATGCATGGCCGTCAGCAGGGTTTCATGCAGGGCCGCGCCATCGCGGTACAGGAAAAAGCTGACAAACACTGCCAGCGACACCTGCGCCACGCCGCTGCCCAGCACCACACTGGTGCCCAGCAGCAGACGGCGCGCCGGTTCCAGCAGGTTCTTGGCCAGATTCAGCAATTCTTCGCGGCTGCCCAGCAGCTTGCGCAGATAGTTATCGGCCGCTTCGCCCAGCAGGGGTATTGCTTTCAGCCACGCGGGCGGCGCCAGCGTGCCGCTATCGAGACTGGCTTTGACATGGTCGTAGAACACGCTGATGTTATCCGCTACATTCCACGTCACCGCCGCTAGCGGCACAATGATCAGCAGGGTCAGCACCACGCTCATGATGGCGGCCGCGAGGGAACGGCGCTGGCGGCAGCGCGCCAGCACATACAGATACACCGGCCAGCTGGCGATGGTAATCGCCGCAGCAAACAGTATCGCCGCCAGAAACGGCCGCAGCACCGCCAAACAGCCCACCAGCAGCAGTACGACTGCCGCCAGACGGGTATAGGGCTGTAAGCGGTCCTGCATCGATCAGGGCTGGGCCAGCAGCAGCTTCACGTCATGCAGCACCGACGCCGGGCCCTGGCCATTGCGCACCAGCAGGCGGATTTTGCCCTGACGGTCGAATACATAGCTGGCCGCCGTGTGGTCCATCGAATAGCTGCCCGGATTCTTGCCCGGCACCTTGGCGTAGAACACCTTGAATTCCTTGGCCACGGCAGCGGTCTGCTCGGCTGTGCCGTACAGACCGATGAAACGCTTATCGAACGTCGGCACATATTGCGCCAGCAACGGCTGAGTGTCGCGCTCGGGATCGACGGTGACGAACAGCACCTGCACCTGATCGGACTGCGGCCCCAGTTCCTGCATCAGCTGGGCCATTTCCGTCAGCGTGGTGGGGCACACGTCAGGGCACTGGGTATAGCCGAAGAACATCAGCACCACTTTGCCTTTGAAGTCGGCCAGCGTGCGCGGCTTGCCGGTATGGTCGGTCAGGGCAAAGTCCTTGGCATACGGCAGGCCCGTCAGATCAGTATTCTGGAACGCCACGCGCGGCGCCGACGATTTGTTCTCGCCGCAGCCGGTCAGCGAAGTCAGGGCGAGGATCAGGGCAAGGCCGGTAGCGCCCGCAACAAACAGTTTTTTCATATTTTGAAGTAGTGGTCCACCAGCAGAGCGGCGAACAGCAGCGACAGATAGATGATCGACCATGTGAACGCCTTGCGCGCAATCAGGTCGGTGTAGTGACGGTAGATTTTCCATGCATGGTGCAGGAACACGGCATTCAGCACGATAGCGCTGACCAGATAGATCAGGCCGGACATGCGCACCGCATACGGCATCAGCGTGGTGGCGGCCAGTGCAATCGAATACAGCCAGACGTGGAAGCGGGTGAACTGCATGCCGTGCGTCACCGGCAGCATGGGCAGACCGGAACGGGCGTAGTCGTCGCGCCGGTACATGGCCAGTGCCCAGAAGTGCGGCGGAGTCCAGACGAAAATGATCAGCACCAGCAGCCAGGCCTGCATAGGCACATCGTTGGCCACCGCCGCCCAGCCCAGTGCGGGCGGCATGGCGCCGGACAGGCCGCCGATGACGATATTCTGCGGCGTGGCCGGCTTGAGGATCATGGTGTAGATAATCGCGTAGCCGACAAAAGTCACAAAGGTCAGCCACATGGTGAGCGGATTGACCAGCGTGTAGAGTATCCACATGCCTGCACCGCCGATCACGGCAGCAAAGATCACCGTCTGCATCACGCTGATTTCACCCAGTGCCATCGGGCGGCGCGCCGTGCGCGCCATGCGCGCATCGATTTCGCGTTCGGCCAGACAGTTGACGGCAAACGCAGCGCCGGACAGCAGCCAGATACCGGCCGTCGCGGCAATCAGCAGACGCCAGTCCGGCATGCCGTCCGTGGCCAGAAACATGCCGATCACGGCGCAGAACACGGCGAGCTGGGTCACGCGCGGCTTGGTCAGCGCCCAGTACTGGGCAGCACGGCCGGGAAGTTTGGTAGAGACAGTCTGTGTGGTCATGAGGGGGTGTTATCTTTGCGGCCATGTTGCGCATGCGCGGCCGCCGTGGCATTAGTAGCAAGGGCCAGCGCAAACTGGCATTTTGCCTGATAGTTTAACATGGTCAGCCACAGCACCAGCAGCGCCGCACCGGCATTGTGCAGCACTGCGATCACCAGCGGGAAGTTCAGATAGATCGTGGCGATACCGCTGACCAGTTGCAGCAGCAGGGTCAGCGCCAGCCAGCGCGCCGTGCGCTGCAGCGCCGTATGCTGCCACGCGCGCCATGCCGTGTAGCCGGCCACGCAGGCCAGCAGCAGGCCGAAATTGCGGTGCACCCAGTGGATCGCCGTCAGGGCGGAAAACGGCAGATAATGGCCGGCCGCCGTCTTGCCCAGTGCGCGCCACAGGGTAAAGCCATGTTCGAAGTCCATAGTCGGCACCAGTTCGCCGCCGCACAGGGGAAACTCGGTACAGGCCAGCGTAGCGTAATTGGTGCTGGTCCAGCCGCCCAGCGCCAGCTGCACCAGCAGCAGCGCGCCGGACAGACCGGCCAGCCAGCGGATGCGGCGCATGGCCGGCGGCGAGGCCGTCAGCGTGCGCGCGGGCGAAATCAGCTGGTCCTGCCGGCAGCCGTACCACACCAGCAGGGCCAGCAAGCCCATGCCGAGCAGCAGATGGGTGCTGACGATGACGGGCTGCAGCTTGAGCGTCACAGTCCATGCGCCGAATGCGCCCTGCAGACAGACGAAGAAGAACAGCAGCGTGGGAATCAGCGGCGCATAGTTGGCGCGCCGCTGCAACGGATCGCTGCGGCGCCACTGGTACCACGCCTGCGCCATCATGGCCACGATCAGCACTCCGATGGCCATGGCCAGATAGCGGTGGATCATTTCTATCCATGCCTTGAAGACGGTGACAGGGCCGGTCGGCAGCAGCGCTTCGGCGGCGACGATGTTCTCATGGGCGAGGAAGGGATTGGCAGCGCCATAGCAGCCCGGCCAGTCGGGGCAGCCCAGACCGGAATCGGTCAGGCGGGTGAAGGCACCGAACACGATCAGGTCGAAGGTGAGGAAGGCCGTCACCCACACCAGCTTGCGGTACTTGCTGACGTCGGACGAAGTCCACACCAGCGACAGCGGCAGCAGCGCCACCAGCAGGGCCGTTACGGCCATTTGCGCCAGAGTCAGATGCATGATTAACCTATGGCCGAAGCCTTGAGCAGTTTGGCAATATCCTTGTGCACCCGTTTGACCTGTACCGTGTCGCTGGACACGGCGCCTTTCGGGAAGCGCATCATCAGATTACCGAGCGGGTCGATCAGATACACATGGTCGGCCACCTGATCGCCCTGCTCCGCCGTCGGCAGCCAGCGCGCGACCACGTCAGCCGGCGCGCGCAGCATACGGGTGCCATCGTTCACCCGCAGCAGCATGGTGTCCAGCGGCAGGTTGTCGGTAATCAGCCAGACCCGCTCGATACGCTCCATTTCCTTGCCCTGCATGGTGCGCAGCTGGCGCATGGCGAACAGCTGGTCCTGACAGGCTTGCTGGCAGTCGGACGGGCCCACCTTGAGCATGATCCACTTGCCCTTGTACTGCTCCAGCGTCTGCGGCTGGCCGTCCAGCGTGGTGCTGGCCATGGCCGGAATCGGATACTGGCGCGGATCGATCAGCGTACCGGAATTGGTGGCGCCGCCCTCAGGCTTGACCACATAGTAGGTAAAGTAAGACGCCAGCAGCGGTGCCGCGCACACGGCCAGCACAGCGAGCAGCTTCAAACGGTTAATCTGTTTTTTTTCCACGTCTAAATCCATTCACGACAAAAAAGACAACGGCCATGGCAGACAGCGCATACCACTGGACTGCATAGCCCTGATTTTTTTCCACTCCCAGCGCCGGGGCCGGCCAGTCGCGCACCAGCGAGGTGTCGTCGCCGCCCGGCTGTGCCGCTGCGCTCTGCTCCACCACGAAAGGCTGCATGGTCAGGCCGCTATCCTTGGCCAGCTGCAGCGGATCGACATTCGAGACGATGGCGCCGGGCGTCAGTGCAGGCGCGCTACCGAGCTCCATCACATGGCCGGCATTGAGCCGCGCTATGCCATCCAGCGTCACGCTGCCGGCTGGCGTGGCCACTTGCGGCAAGCGTTCGCGCTGCACTGCGTCGCGCGGCACCCAGCCGCGCATCACCAGCACATGCATGCCGGTGCCGGCCAGTTTGAACGGCATCAGCACATACAAGCCGGCGCGGCCCTGATACGGCCGGTTATCCAGATACAGTGGCCAGTTGCGCACAAATTCGCCCTGTAACTGCACACGGCGGAATTCTACGGCTTCTGCTGCCAGCGCAGTGCCATCGAGCCGCAACGGCACGGCGCTCTGGCCCTGCGCGAGCTGGGTCTGCATCACCAGCTTCTGCGCCGCGCGGCGCTGCTGCCAGTTACCCAGCTGTATGCCCAGTGCCACGACCAGCACTGTCGCAATGAAGGGAATTAGCTTAAACCGGAAGCGAATACGCATTACAATGAATTCTCCCTTTGCTCTCGTCCTGCCCAAATGAAAATCGTTGTCGCCATCGCCTTCATCCTGATTATCAGCAGCCTTGCCTCAGCGTTTTTCTTCCTCATGCGCGACAAGGGCAAGACGAATAATACCGTGCGCGCGCTCGCTGTGCGCGTCGGACTGTCTATCGCCCTGTTTGCCGCCCTGCTGCTGGCCAACAAACTGGGCTACATCCACCCTACCGGTATCCGCATGTAGTGACATGTAGCGCTGAATCAGGCCGCCGCACTAAAAAAACAGCCGCATCCGGGCTTACCCCCGCATGCGGCTTTTTTTATCGGCGACCGCAGCGCAAGCACTGCGGTCAGCACAGCTTACAGCCAGTACACCACAACGTACAGGCCGAGCCAGACCACGTCCACAAAGTGCCAGTACCAGGCCGCGCCTTCGAAGGCGAAGTGGTTTTCCGGCGTGAAGTGCCCCTTCAGTACGCGCAGCAGCACGACCGACAGCATGATCGCGCCCATGGTCACGTGGAAGCCGTGGAAGCCGGTCAGCATGAAGAAGGTGGAACCGTAGATGCCCGAGGTCAGTTTCAGGTTCAGTTCGGTGTATGCATGGTGATATTCGTAAGCCTGGAAGCCCATGAACACGGCGCCCAGCAGCACGGTGGCAAACAGCCAGAAGGCGGTTTTGCTACGATGGCCAGCGCGCAGCGCGTGGTGGGACAGGGTCAGCGTCAGGCCCGAGGTCAGCAGCAGCGCCGTGTTGATGGTCGGGATAGGATACGGACCCATGGTCTTGAAGTCCTGCACCGTACCGGCCGGCCCCGTGTTACCCCAGTGCGGCACGTAGTCTGGCCAGATGGCTTTGTGATCGAGATCGCCCAGCCATGGCATGGTGATGGAACGGGCATAGAACAGCGCACCGAAGAAAGCGCCGAAGAACATCACTTCGGAAAAGATAAACCAGCCCATCGACCAGCGGTAGGAATGGTCGATGCGCTGGCTGTACTGGCCGCCTTCCGATTCGCGGATGGCATCGCCGAACCAGCAGAACAGCACGGCCAGCGTGGCCGCCAGACCGATGTAGTTCACCGTCGGGCCCCACGACACATCATTCACCCAGGCCGATGCGCCTATCATGGTGGTCAGCAGGGACATACCGGCCATCAGCGGCCACTTGGATGGACCTGGCACAAAATAGTACGGTGCCGCAGTGTTATGTGAACTCATCTTCATCTCCTCACTTTATTCGAGAGTGCTAGGTTTTATTTTAAGACTACATATTTGACGATGCTAATCAGGGTGCCGATAAAGCAGGCGACTGCAATCAGCGCCGCAATGATGATGTGCAGCGGATTGAGTTTCGCTTCGTCGCTGTCAAAATCGCTTTTGCGGCGCAGGCCGAAGAACGACCAGATGACTGCCTTGAGCGAATACAGGAACGAGGCCTGCTTGTTCGATTCCATTCCACCCCTTTACCCTTAGCGTGCTGCGGTTTTTTCCAGTCCACCCACTTCAAAGAAAGTGTAGGACAGCGTAATCGTTTTTACTTCGCGCGGCAGAGCCGGATCGATGAAAAACACCACCGGCATCTGGCGCGCTTCGTTGGCCTGCAAGGTCTGCTGCTTGAAGCAGAAGCACTCGACCTTTTTAAAATGCGGCATGGCGTTCTGCGGCGCATAGCTGGGTATTGCCTGTGCGCTGACCGGACGGTTCTGCGTGTTGACCACTTCATACATGGCCGTTACCAGTTCGCCCGGATGCACCGTCATGCTGTGCGTCACAGGCCGGAAACGCCATGGTCCCTGCGCATTGCCGTCGAACTCCACCACCACCTGCCGGCTCGTGTCGATCTGGGTATTCACCGGCGCGCTCACCGTGCCGTCCTTCTGGGTCAGCACATTGATGCCCAGTGCTTCGCAGATCTGGCGGTAGAACGGGTTGAGCGCGTAGGCAAAGCCGAACATCAGAATCGCGACGACGATCAGCTTGCCCAGTAAAGTGCGGTTCAGACCACGGCTGGCTGGCGCGTCGCTCACGTTAGCTCAGCCAGATGCGTTTGACGAATACCATCACGAAGAAGAACAGCGCCAGACCGGCCAGCAGCCAGCCGGTACGGGCATTGTTCGACTTTTTGCTTTGCTGGCTCACGATTACTTCACCTGTGGCGGGGTTTCGAAGGTATGGAACGGTGCTGGCGAAGGCACGGTCCACTCCAGACCTTCAGCGCCTTCCCATGGCTTGGCTTCGGCTTTTTTGCCGCCACGGATGGTGGGCAGCACGACGAAGAACAGGAAGAAGGCTTGCGACAGGCCGAAACCGAAAGCACCGATGGTAGCGATCGAGTTGAAGTCGGTGAACTGGGCCGAGTAGTCGGCATAGCGGCGTGGCATACCGGCCAGACCCAGGAAGTGCATAGGGAAGAAGGTGATATTGAAAGTGATCAGCGAGGCCCAGAAGTGGAACTTGCCCATGCCTTCGTTGTACATATGGCCGGTCCATTTCGGCGACCAGTAGTAGAAGCCGGCGAACAGGGCGAACAGCGAACCGGCTACCAGCACGTAGTGGAAGTGCGCCACCACGTAGTAGGTGTCCTGCAGCTGGATGTCGATCGGGGTTACCGCCAGAATCAGGCCGGTGAAGCCGCCGATGGTGAACACGAAGATGAAGCCGACGGTGAACAGCATCGGGGTTTCGAAGGTCATCGAACCCTTCCACATGGTGGCTACCCAGTTAAACACTTTCACGCCGGTAGGTACGGCAATCAGCATGGTGGCATACATGAAGAACAGCTGCGAAGTCACCGGCATGCCGGTGGTGAACATGTGGTGAGCCCAGACGATGAAGGACAGAATCGCGATCGATGCGGTGGCGTACACCATCGAAGCGTAGCCGAACAGCTGCTTGCGGGCGAATGCCGGCAGGATCTGCGAGACGATGCCGAAGGCCGGCAGAATCATGATGTACACCTCGGGGTGACCGAAGAACCAGAAGATGTGCTGGTACATCACCGGATCACCGCCGCCGGCGGCGTTGAAGAAGGAGGTGCCGAAGTGACGGTCGGTCAGGGTCATGGTGATGGCGCCGGCCAGCACAGGCATTACAGCGATCAGCAGGTAGGCAGTGATCAGCCAGGTCCAGCAGAACATCGGCATCTTCATCAGGGTCATGCCCGGTGCGCGCATGTTGAGGATGGTGACGATGATGTTAATCGAACCCATGATGGACGAAGCGCCCATCAGGTGCATGGCGAAAATACCCATGTCCATGCCGATACCCATCTGGCTCGACAGCGGAGCGTACAGGGTCCAGCCGGCTGCGGTCGCACCGCCCGGCACGAAGAAGGAACCGGCCAGCAGCAGCGCTGCCGGCGGCAGCAGCCAGAACGAGAAGTTGTTCATGCGGGCAAAAGCCATATCGGATGCGCCTATCTGCAGCGGGATCATCCAGTTAGCAAAGCCCACGAAAGCCGGCATGATGGCGCCGAACACCATCACCAGACCGTGCATGGTGGTCAGCTGGTTGAAGAACTCGGGCTGGAAGAACTGCAGGCCCGGCTTGAACAGCTCGGTGCGGATCATCAGGGCCAGTACGCCGCCCGACATCAGCATAATCAGCGAGAACCACAGGTACAGGGTACCGATGTCCTTGTGGTTGGTAGCAAACAGCCAGCGCGACAGGCCATGTGGATGGTCGTGCGCGTGGTCGCCATGGTGATCGTGCGCGTGATCTAAAGTGCTAGTGCTCATTTGTAACGCTCCTGATTACTTACGTGCAGCCACAACTTCGGCTGGTTGGACGATGTTTTCGGCGGCCTTGTTCGACCAGCTATTGCGGGTGTAGGTGATCACCGCAGCAATATCCGTATCCGACAGTTGTTTCCACGATGGCATCTCCGTGCCATATTTACCGCTCTTCTTACCGTGCAACAGCACGTTAATCTGTTCCGCTTTCGGGCCGGTCACCACCGGCGAGCCGTCCAGTGCTGCGAAGGTAGCAGGAATGCCTTTGCCGTTAGCCTGATGGCAGGCCACGCAGTTGGCGGCATACACTTTCTCGCCCTTGGTTTTCAGTTCGTCGATCGTCCAGGTCTTGCTCGGATCATCGGCCAGTGCAGCCATTTCTTTCTTCTTGGCGGCCACCCAGGCGCTGTAATCGGCATCGCTGACCACGCGCACCACGATAGGCATGAAAGCGTGTTCCTTGCCACACAGTTCCGAGCAGTAACCGCGGAAGGTGCCCGTATGTTCCGATTTGAACCAGGTGTCGCGCACGAAGCCGGGAATCGCATCCTGTTTCACGCCGAAGGCAGGGATGGACCACGAGTGGATCACGTCGTTGGCGGTGGTGACCAGACGGATTTTCTTGTTCACAGGTACCACCACTTCCTGATCGACTTCCATCAGGTAGTTGTCGCTGCGTTTTTCGGTCGGTTCGAAGCCGGGCGCGCCCACTTGCGCGCGCGGGGTGGACAGGTTGGACAGGAAGGAAATGCCTTCGCCCTCGCCTTTCAGGTAGTCATAACCCCATTTCCACTGCATGCCGGTGACCTTGATGGTGATGTCGGCATTCGAGGTGTCTTTCATGCCCACCACGGTACGCGTGGCCGGCAGCGCCATCCCGATCACGATCAGGAAAGGCACCACGGTCCAGGCGATCTCGACAGCGGTGGATTCGTGGAAGGTGGCCGGTTTGTGACCGAGCGACTTACGGTGTTTGAAGATAGAGTAGAACATCACGCCGAACACGCCGACGAAGATGACCAGACAGACCATCATCATCCACGTGTGCAGACTGTAGATTTCCGATGCAATCTGGGTTGCCGGCGGTTGCAAATTCAGTTCGCCGGCGACAGGTCCGCCGGTACCGCCCGTAGCCGACGTATAAGTGCCTGCCGCTTCAGCCGCCCACGCCGGGACGCTGGCTGCCAGTGCGGCTGCCATTACTGACAGTCCGAGCATCAACGATGGAAGTCGTTTCGCATGTTTCATGTTGTCCCCAACCACCCAAGAAATTAAAAATTAGTATATTTTTTAACGACTCCGGATTTCGGTGAACTGAACCGGCGTCGCTCCTTAAACAACCTCAGGCCCCATGCCAGTATCATCGGGGAAACTATCCGACAACCGCCCGGCGGGGCCTTAGGGCCTAGCTAGCGTCCTCGATACTGCCTAAGGACAATAAAAAAGCCCGATTCTGCTTAATTCCACTGCTCGTTCGTGCTCGCTACGATCCGCCTCCGGTTCAGGCCGCTTTTTTATGGCGGCCAGCTTGGTCCAGAGGCAAAATTTGTTGGCCGATTATATATAAGTAGACTACCACGCTCAAGAAATAATCTAAATCAAGATTTCGACTTGCTAGGCTTACCACACTCCCGATAGAAAATCCCTATTTCGGCCCTTTTCGTGGTAAATCAAAGCGAATGATGGCCTCGCCACTTGACGTCATGCGCGCCTGGGGACGGAAGGCGTGTCCATAAATGACCTCAAAAGTGAGCGCTAACTTGCCATCTGCACGGCGTCCGCGCTCCAGCGCAGCGAGCATACGCTGCCAGCGCCGGCGGCCCATCAGGCCACGCGGCACGGTGGCCAGCGGGTTGCCGCCCAGTGCACGCACGTCGGCCAGCAGGGCCTGCGCCGTGTCGTAGGTGACGGTAATGGTTTCCATATCGAGTACGGGGGTGGCAAAACCGGCTTCCACCAGCTGGTCGCCGAAATCGTGCATATCGACGAAAGGCAGGGTGTGTTCGGCCAGATCGGCGTCGGCAAAGGCGGCACGCAGCTCGCGCAGGCTGTCCGGTCCGAGGCAGGAGAACATCAGCAGGCCGTTCACGCGCAGCACGCGGCGCCATTCGGCAAACACCCGATCCGGCTGCGGGTGCCAGTGCAGCGCCAGATTCGACCACACCAGATCGGTGCTCAGATGCGCCAGCGGCAGATCGGCAAAGTCGGCGCACAGCAGGTCCACGCCGGCCTTGGCTGGCAGCAGTTTGCTGATCAGCTGGTTCAGCGAAGAGCCGCGCCCGGCCGGTTTCTGTGCGGCCTGCAGCATGGGCAGGGCCGCATCCACGCCCAGTATCTGGGCTGCAGGATAGGTTTTCTGCAGCAGCGGCAGGTCGGCCCCCGTGCCGCAACCGGCATCGATCAGGCGTTGCGGGGCGATTTTGACCAGTCCCAGCCGGTCGAACATGCGCGCGGCAATTTCGCGCCGCAGGAAATCGGCGGGTGCCACCCGCTGCGGGCGGCTGAACAGGCTGCGCACGCGCTGCAGATCAATGGGAGCACTAAGTTTAGGAGCTTGAGCGGGGGCTTGCATGGTGGTGATGGGCGATGTAATGCGATAATGTCGGCAGTGTACATGGTTGCAGCGGGAGGCTGCTATGTTTGCTGCTGATGCGCTGCCGCGCAGTCTGGCCGGCACCCTGCGCCGCTATGCCGTGCGCCTGCTCGATACCGTGCTGCCGCCTGCCTGCGCCCTGTGCGGCGACGCTCAGGCGGGCGCCCTGCTCTGCCCGGCCTGCTGCGCGCAGTTTTTCAGCGCCGCAGCCAGCGGGCCGCGCTGTCGCTGCTGCGCCAATCCGCTGCCGTCGCCTCTGCCGCCTGGGCTAGCCATGCTGTGCGGCCAGTGCCAGCAACGGCGTCCCGCCTATGACCAGACGGTGGTGGCCTGTACTTATGCGCTGCCGCTGGACCGGCTGGTGCTGCAGCTGAAATTCGGCCAGCGGCTGGCTTATGCCGGGCTGATGGCGCAGCAGTTGCGCGACGCCATCTTGCGCCAGCCCCACTACCGCCTGCCCGACCTGCTCTGCCCCGTACCGCTGGGGCCGCGCCGGCTGGCGGAACGGGGCTACAATCAGGCACTGGAAATTGCCCGCCCGCTGGCCCGCCAGCTGGGCATACCGCTGGCGCCGCGCCTGTTGCTGCGGGTGCGCGAAACGGCGCCGCAAAGTCTGGTATCGGCCACAGCGCGCCAGCACAATCTGGCCGGGGCCTTTGCCGTCAGCGATGTTGCGCTGGTGCGGGGCCGGCATATCGGCATGGTCGATGACGTGATGACCAGCGGCAGCACGCTACAGGAAATTGCTGCCACGCTGAGACGCTACGGCGCCAGCCGCATCAGTAATCTGGTGTTCGCCCGTACACCGCCCCATTGAATTGCATTAAGGAGAAGCACGTGTTTCATGTCGTACTAGTTCAGCCGGAAATTCCACCGAATACGGGCAATGTGATCCGCCTGTGCGCCAATACGGGCGCGCAGCTGCATCTGATCGAACCGCTGGGCTTTCCGCTGGAAGACTCGAAACTCAAGCGCGCCGGACTCGACTACCACGAGTACGCGCGCATGAAAGTTCACCCCAGCTGGGAGGCTTTTCTGGCCGCAGTGCAGCCTGCCGCAGAGCGCATGTTCGCCATGACCACGCATGGTTCGTCGCCGTTTGCGCAGGCCAGTTTCCAGCCCGGCGACGTGTTTGTATTCGGTTCGGAAACGCGCGGCCTCGATCCGGCTCTGCGCGAAAGTTTTGCCCCGGCCCAGCGCATCCGCCTGCCCATGCGGCCTGACAACCGCAGCATGAATCTGTCGAACACGGTGGCCGTGGTGGTATTTGAAGCGTGGCGCCAGAACGGCTATGCCGGCGGCGCCTGAGCTGATAGTGCTTTAGCGCTGGTGCGCCCGCACTTTGGTGAGTAGCTTGGTAGTGGAGCGGTCGTGTTCGAATTCGATCGCTACGGCCTCGCCGCCGTAGGCCAGCACGGCCAGCCCTTCGGGAATTTCATCCATCCGGTAATCGCCGCCTTTGGCGTAGATTTCCGGACGCGCCGACAGCACGGCCTGCAAGGCCGTATCTTCATCGAACTCCACCACCAGATCGACCGACTCCAGCGCAGCCAGCACGGCCATACGGTCGGCGCAGTTGTTGAGCGGACGATCATCGCCTTTGCCCAGCCGCTTGACGGAGGCGTCGGTATTGGCCGCCACCACCAGCGACGCACCCAGCGCGCGCGCCTGCGCCAGATAGGTGACATGGCCGCGATGCAGTATGTCGAACACCCCGTTGGTCATCACCACGGGCTTGGGCAGCGCTGCCACACGCGCTGCCAGCTGATCGCGGCTACAGATTTTTTTCTCGAATTGTGGCATGGGCTACTTCCTTTAGTGATACTGAATCCGGTACTGCATCGTTACTTGCTATCTGCTTGCTGGTCGCCATCCGTCTCGTCCGCGTCGAGCTGCATGCTGAGCGTGCCGGACGGCGCGGCGGCACCATCTGCCGGCTCCTTGCGCCCGCCCTGCAGCTTGATCTGCAGGCGTAAGCCGTTCACCGAATCGGCATTGCGCAGCGCCTCTTCATAAGCGATGTAACCGCTATTATAAAGTTCATACAGCGCCTGGTCGAAGGTGCACATACCTAATTCGCGCGATTTGTGCATGATCTCCTTGATGTTCTGGAAGTTGCCCTTGAAGATCATCTCGGCAATGGTCGGCGTGTTAAGCAGAATTTCGATGGCTGCTTTGCGGCCCGCACCATCCTCGGTGCGGATCAGCCGCTGCGACACGATGGCGCGCAGATTCGACGACAGATCCATCAGCAACTGGTTGCGCCGCTCCTCGGGGAAGAAGTTGATGATGCGGTCCATGGTCTGGTTGGCATTGTTCGCATGCAGCGTGCCCAGACACAGGTGGCCCGTCTCGGCAAAGGCGATGGCATGCTCCATGGTCTCCGTGTCGCGGATTTCGCCGATCAGGATGACATCGGGCGCCTGCCGCAAGGTATTCTTCAGCGCGTTATGCCACGACAGCGTATCTACCCCCACTTCGCGGTGGGTAATCAGGCAGCCTTTATTCTTGTGCACGTACTCGACGGGATCTTCCACCGTGATGATGTGGCCGGCCGACTGGGCATTGCGGTAATCGATCATGGCGGCCAGCGTGGTGGACTTGCCCGAGCCTGTTCCACCCACCACCAGCACCAGCCCGCGCTTGCTCATGATCACATCTTTGAGCACCTCCGGCAGGGCCAGTTTTTCGAAGTTAGGAATTTCCGACGCGATAGTCCGGATCACCATGCCCACGCTCTGCTGCTGCACGAATACATTGACGCGGAAGCGGCAGACTTCGGGCAGCGCAATGGCGAAATTGCACTCCAGTTCAGCCTCGAATTCGCGCTGCTGCTTCTCGTTCATGATCGATAGCGCCAGCGCCCGCGTCACCGTTGCCGTCAGCTTCTGCTGGCTGAGCGGCTTCATCGCGCCCTGCGCTTTGACGCTGGGCGGGAAGTCGGCAGCAATAAACAGATCGGAAGCGCCCATGTGATGCATCACCTTGAGCAGCTTGTGCAGATAGGCTTGCGCCTCGTGCGGACCAAACTCGGTAGTCATATCAGCCTTTCGATGCTTCAGAGCAATCTCCATTATATCGGTGGCGGCGCGACAATCGGGCGAGATTTATTGCATACCAGCATAGGCTGTGTTCAAATACCTGCATGACCCTGACCGAACTGAAATACATCGTCGCAGTTGCACGAGCCAAGCACTTCGGCCACGCCGCCGAAGCGTGCTATGTCGCGCAGCCGACTCTTTCGGTCGCCATCAAGAAACTTGAAGACGAGCTGGGCGTGGTACTGTTCGAACGGGGCGGCGCCGAAATTTCCGTCACTCCGCTGGGCGCGCAGATCGTCGCCCAGGCCGAGCGCGTGCTGGAACAGACCGCCGCCATCAAGGAACTGGCCAAACAGAATAAAGACCCGCTGGCCGGCCCGCTGCGCCTCGGCGTGATCTACACCATCGGCCCCTATCTGCTGCCACCACTGGTCAAGGGCATGATAGACAAAGTGCCGCAGATGCCGCTGATCCTGCAGGAAAACTTTACCGTGCGCCTGCTGGAAATGCTGCGTCAGGGCGAACTCGATGCCGCCATCATGGCGCTGCCCCTGCCCGAGCACGGCATGGCCGTGCAGGCCCTGTACGACGAACCGTTTGTGGTGGCCATGCCAGCCCAGCACGCGTGGTGCAAGCGCCGCAGCATACCGGCTGACGATCTGAAGACGGAAAACATGCTGTTGCTCGGTAACGGCCACTGCTTCCGCGATCAGGTGCTGGAAGTCTGTCCCGAAATGGCGCGCTATGCCACGCCGGGCAACGGCATGCAGCGCACTTTCGAAGGCTCGTCGCTGGAGACCATACGCCACATGGTGGCCAGCGGCATAGGTCTGACCGTGCTGCCGCGCGCCTCCGTGCCCGATATGGACAGCAAGGACGGCATGCTGCAGTTCCGCCCGTTCGAACAGCCGGTGCCATCGCGCCGCGTGGTCATCGTCTGGCGCAAGAGCTTTACCCGCAAGGCCGCCATCGACGCCATCTGCGAAGTGGTAGCGGGCTGCAATCTGCCCGGCATTACACCCGTCAGCGGCGCCGCCTGAAACAGCGCAAGTGCTCAGGATTTGCGATAATCGCTACTTTCCCGTCCTGTAGCGCACACGATGAACAAGCTGGCACTGTATTACCGTCTGGTCCGACTCGATAAACCCATAGGCACGCTACTGCTGCTCTGGCCTACCCTGTGTGCGCTGTGGATGGCCTCGAACGGCCATCCCGACCCCATGCTGGTGCTGATCTTCTCGCTCGGTACCCTGCTGATGCGCTCGGCGGGCTGCGCCATCAACGATTACGCCGATCAGGACTTCGACAAATACGTGAAACGCACGGCCCAGCGGCCCATCACCAGTGGCCGCATCAGCGGCAAGGAAGCGCTGGCCATAGCCGGCTTGCTGGCCATCGTATCGTTCTGCCTGATCCTGCCGCTGAACACGCTGACCAGGCAGCTGTCGGTAGCGGCCGTGATCATTGCCGCCAGCTACCCCTACTTCAAGCGCTTCTTCGCCATCCCGCAGGCCTATCTGGGCATCGCCTTCGGCTTCGGCATGCCGATGGCATTTGCCGCCATCCAGAACCGCGTGCCGCCGGTGGCGTGGCTGCTCCTGCTGGGCAATGTATTCTGGGCCGTGGCCTACGATACCGCCTACGCCATGGTGGACCGCGACGATGACCTGAAGATAGGCATCAAGACTTCGGCCATCACCTTTGGCCGCTACGACGTGGCTGCCATCATGCTGTGCTACGCCGCCCATCTGGGCCTGCTGCTGGTATGCGGCCAGATGCTGGATATGGGCTGGTACTATCTGGGCGGCATCGTGGTGGCGGCTGTCATCGCGGGCTACCACTACACGCTGATCCGCACGCGCGAGCGCAACGCCTGTTTCTACGCCTTCCGCCACAACAACTGGCTGGGTGCCGCCGTATTCGCCGGCGTGCTGCTCGACTACGCGCTGCGCTAGCAGCCTGCCGCGCTGCGCCTTGCGCACAAGCAAACGCGCGCCGGTGCCACAACGGGCAGGCTACATTCGCAGCATGCAGCTAGGCACCACCCAACCACAGCGAGGACAGCATGGAACACAACCATCAGAATGGCAAAGATATTGCACAAAGCAAAGCCGCCAGCAGCAATGCGCGCGAACGCCTGATGAGCGAACTGAAAACCGCCATCGATGCAGCCGAAGGCTGGCTGCAGCAGGACGACGGCGAACACGACGGCGAGCACAACAGCAAAACCGGCGGCAGCACGACGCCCAGCGCCGCTCAGGCCCAGTTTCAGGAAACGCTGAGCACGGCCCGCAAAGACCTGCAACAACTGCAGCAAAGCCTGCAGGCGCGGGGGCGTAGCGCCGCTCAATCGGCGGGCGCCTATGTACAGGAAAATCCGTGGAAATCCGTCGCTCTGGGCGCAACGCTAGGCATCATTGCCGGTCTGCTGATTGCCCGCAAATAAGCTCCGGAGATCTCCCCGTTTAAGAGAGGATTGCTGCGCTGCTGTTACCAAGCATCTGATGCCTGCGCTCATGCATAGCCGGCAGAGCTATGTTATGACCTACTAAGGACAAAAGAAATGCTGAATAAATCTGACACGAAACTGATGCTGGCCATTGCCGTCATGGCCAGCTTCTGCGCCCCGGCTTATGCTGCCGATACGGCTCCGGGCTGGTTCAAAACCGGGGTGGATATTTTAGGAATGATCTTGCACTTCTTCCCCTAATCCTCCCCGCATCAGCCCCTAACCGAAGGACGTACACCAGCCTGCTGCCGCCACCAGCCGCCTGGGGAACAGCGGGCAGCCGCCCATGTCATTGGGGCCGTCCTCGTAGATCTGGCATTTGCCGCAGCGATCCCCCGGCTTGAAGTCGGGGAACTTCTTCTGGTCAACCTTGGTCGCGTCGTTCACATAGCTGAACTCGCGCGCCTGCGGCTCGTCCTCCCGCAAAGGCTGGCGGTCTTCGGCCAGCGCGCTGCGTGTGCTGATAGCGGCCAGCGCGGCGGCGCAGCTGCCCATGATGAATATCCGACGGTTCGTCATGTCTTCCCCTTGCTGATTTACATACAGACTTACACTAGTTTCATTCTGTCGCACCGGCGCCACAGGGCGAGGTGAAATGATACAACGTTGACCCTTAGTCATGTTCTATACTCGGCTGGCATTGCTTTAAATATCAAACAAAACCAACAACGAGGGGATGATATGGTTAAGGCTATACGCGTGCTCGCCATCTGCGGGGCCGTCACTGCTGCATTGGCTGGCTGCAGCAAATCCGAAGCGCCTGCCAGCGCCGACAAGGTCAGCGCCGATGCGGCGTTCCAGAAAAAACTGCAGGAACAGCTGCTCGATGCCCAACCGGGCAGCGTGATCGAGATTCCTGCCGGCAGCTACCACCTGAGCAGCGGCCTCACCCTGCGCGCCAACGGCGTGACCATACGCGGCGCCGGCATGGACAAAACCATACTCTCCTTCAAGGATCAGGTGGCCGGTCCGGAAGGCATGCTGGTCTACGCCAGCAACTTCACCATCGAAGGCCTGACCATCGAAGACTCCAAAGGCGATGGCCTGAAAATCAATGATGGCGACAACGTCACCATCCGCCAAGTCAAAGTGCAGTGGACCGGCGGTTCCAAAGTGAGCAACGGCGCCTACGGCATCTACCCCGTCAAAACCCGCAACGTGCTGATCGAAGACTGCGTGGCGATCGCTGCCTCCGATGCCGGCATCTACGTGGGCCAGTCGAACGGCGTGGTAGTGCGCCGCTCGCGCGCCGAACAGAATGTGGCCGGCATCGAAATCGAAAACACCGTCAATGCCGACGTGTACGACAACGTCGCCACGAACAACACCGGCGGCATACTGGTGTTTAATATGCCCAACCTGTCGCAGCCCGGCCATAGCACGCGCGTATTCAAGAACAAGGTAGACAAGAACAATCTCGGCAACTTCGCCGCACGCGGCACGGCCGTGGCCAGCGTGCCGGCCGGTTCCGGCATCGTCATCAACTCCAACTCGAAAGTGGAAATCTTCGATAACGACGTGAGCGACAACCAGACCGCCAACGTCATCATCTCCAGCTACCACTCCACCGGCTACTTCACCGAGAAAGGCGTCGCCGCCAACTATGACCCGTATCCCAAGGCCATCTACGTGTATGGCAACCGCTTCAAGGGCGGCGGCGACTCGCCCGACGGCCTCGATCTGAAAGCGCTGAAAATCGCCATGTATGGCCTGAGCGGCCACCTGCCCGATGTGCTGTGGGATGGCTATGTCGACACCAAACTGCTGGTAAAAGGCCAGCTGCCGGCCGAGCAGCGCATCTGCATCCAGAACGACGCCGAAGTGCTCAATGCCGACGGGCCAAACAAGTACAAAAATCCCAGCAAGGATAGCGCACCGTTCCGCTGCGAACTGGCCAAACTGCCGGCTGTCACGATCACCCAGCTTGCGGCGCAATCGTGATGCGGGGCCTGTGGAAACAAGGCGCCATCGCGCTAGCAATGGCGGCAGCTGCAGGCTTAACGCTGGGCGGCTGCACGCGCAGCGAACCTGCGGTGAGTTTTATCACGGAGGGGAATCCGCCCAAACTGAGCGACTGGCACCTGATGGCGGTGAATGGCGGGCGGCTCAATCTGAATGCGGGTGTGGTGCCCTATGATCTGAACACGCCGCTGTTTACCGACTACGCGCAGAAGCTGCGCACCATCTGGATGCCGCAAGGGGTAAGCGCCACTTACGACGCCGAGAACACATTCAACTTCCCCGTCGGTACCATCATCAGCAAAACCTTCTACTATCCCAGGGAAAGCGGCGGCGGCAAAGCCGTGCTGGCCACCTACGATAGCAGCCGCAATGGCGGCGACCGGCTAGCTCTGGACCAAGTGCGGCTGATGGAAACCCGCCTGCTGGTGCGCCGCGCCGATGGCTGGATCGCCCTGCCCTACGTCTGGAACGCCGAACAGACCGACGCCGTACTGGCCCGCACCGGCGAGCAGATTCCTGTCGAAGTGCTGCATGATGACCAGAGCCGCCAACCGCTCACCTATGTGGTGCCGAACGTGAACCAGTGCGCGGCCTGCCATGTGGCCGATATCAAATCGCGCCAGTTCCAGCCCATAGGCCCGAAAGCGCGCCACCTGAACCGCGACTATACGCATGAGGGTGTGAGCAGCAACCAGCTGGCCTACTTGGCCAGGATAGGCTACCTGCGCGGCCTGCCGGACGATCCGGCCAGGGCCGCACCGCGCAATGCCAACTGGCGCGACAGCAGCCAGCCGCTTGACGCGCGCGCCCGCGCCTATCTCGACATCAATTGCGCACACTGCCACAACGACAAGGGTGCCGCCAATACCACCGCGCTGCATCTGAATATGGGGGCACCGGCCAATCTGCATCTGGGTCTGTGCAAGCCGCCCGTGGCGGCGGGCGCCGGTACGGGCGGACACTCGTTCGGCATCTATCCGGGCAAGCCGGATGAATCCATCATGGTGTACCGCTTGAACAGCGCCGAAACGGGGGTGATGATGCCGGAGCTGGGCCGCGGATCGGTGCACCGCGAAGGCGTGGCACTGATCCGCGAGTGGATCGCCGCCATGAAACAGGGCTGCGATCAGCGCTGAGGCCTTGCCGGCTTGGTTTAGCTGGCCGCGCCCAGCTCGTCGCCCATTTCCTTGCCGCGTGCGGCGGCGGCCTTCATAGCGCGGATAATCGCCGGTTTGACACCGGCCGCTTCCATGCTGGTCAGCGCAGCATAGGTGGTGCCGCCTTTGGACGTGACCCGTTCACGCAGCAGCGTAACCGGTTCGTCCGACTGCTGCGCCAGCTGCGCTGCGCCGGTAAAGGTCGCCATGGCCAGCTGCTGGCCCTGTTCGGCGCTCAGGCCCATTTCCTGTGCCGCCTGCTGCATCGCTTCGATGAAGTAGAACACATAGGCGGGACCGCTGCCGGAGACTGCCGTCACGGCGTCGATCTGGGCTTCGTCATCCAGCCACACGGTAGGACCGACGGCGCGCAGAATATCATCAGCCGCCTGTTTCTGCGCGGCGCTCACGCCGGCCGTGGCCACCATGCCGGTAATGCCCATGCCGATCAGCGCAGGGGTATTCGGCATGCAGCGCACGATGGCGCCATAACCGCCCAGCCAGCGCGACAGATCGGCGCCACGGATACCGGCGGCGATCGACACGATCAGCGGCTGGCGTGCCGGCTGCGCCTGCAACAAGGGCAGCAACTGGGCAGCGACAGCGCGCATGGACTGCGGCTTCACCGCCAGCACGATGACATCGGCGCCAGCCGCCACCGCATCGGCCTGCGCCGCCGTGGTGACGCCGAACTGCCGCTGCAGCCGCGCCAGCGCTTGCTCGCTGGGGTCGGCCACATGGATGTTCGCGCCAGCCGTCAGTTTGTTAGCCAGTCCTGCGATCAGGGCAGAGGCCATATTGCCGCCGCCGATAAATGCGATTTTCATACTAGTCATACTCAGGCCTTGTGATAATTTCGTGATCCAAAAATGGCGCTGCCGACGCGCACGATGGTGGCGCCCTCGACGATGGCGGCGCGCAGATCGGCTGACATGCCCATCGACAGGGTATCGAGTGCCAGCCCTTCGGCACGCAACTGTTGGTACAGCGCCCGCAGCGCGGCAAACGCCGCACGCTGCTGGGCATAGTCCTCGACCGGCTCAGGGATCGCCATCAGGCCACGCAAGGTCAGATTGGGCAGCGCGGCAACCTTGTGGGCCAGCGCCGATAATTCCTGCGGGGTTACGCCGCTTTTACTGGCCTCCCCGCTGATATTCACCTGCAGACAGATCTGCAGCGGTGCCAGCCCGGCCGGACGCTGCTCCGACAGGCGCTGGGCGATTTTCTCCCGCTCCACCGTATGCACCCAGTCGAAGTGCTCGGCGATGGGGCGCGTTTTGTTACTCTGGATAGGGCCGATGAAATGCCACTCCAGTGCCGTTGCGCCAGCCTCCTGCACGGCCCTGATCTTGTCCACGCCCTCCTGCAGATAGTTCTCGCCGAAGGCACGCTGCCCGGCGGCCACCGCCTCCAGCACGGCATCGGCGCCAAAGGTCTTGGAGACGGCGAGCAGCTGCACGGACGCGGCCGGACGACCGGATTCTTGCGCGGCGGCAACAATAGTGGCGGCGATCGCTTGCAAGTTGTGGGGAATCAGAGACATAATCAGTAGGTAAACGTTGTAAACCGGCAAGCGTCATAGCGGCGCTTCACCATGTCAGGCACAGGGATTATAAATGGACATCACCGAGCTACTCGCATTCTCCGTCAAGAACAAAGCCTCGGACCTGCACCTGTCCGCCGGATTGCCGCCCATGATACGGGTGCACGGCGACGTGCGCCGCATCAATCTGCCGCCGCTCGAACACAAAGACGTGCACGGCATGATCTATGACATCATGAACGATGCCCAGCGCAAGGCCTACGAGGAAATGCTGGAGTGCGATTTCTCCTTCTCGATTCCCGGTCTGGCCCGTTTCCGGGTGAACGCCTACAACCAGGAACGCGGTGCCTCCGCCGTACTGCGCACCATCCCTTCCAAAATCCTGACGCTGGAAGAACTCAACGCACCGAAAATCTTTTCCGACTTTGCGCTCAAGCCGCGCGGTCTGGTGCTGGTGACGGGGCCTACCGGCTCCGGCAAATCCACCACGCTGGCAGCCATGGTCAACCATCTCAACGAAAACGAGTATGGCCACATTCTGACCATCGAAGACCCGATCGAATTCGTGCACGAATCGAAGAAATGCCTGATCAACCAGCGCGAAGTGGGCCCGCACACGCTGTCGTTCAATAACGCGCTGCGCTCGGCCCTGCGGGAAGACCCCGATGCCATCCTGATCGGCGAGATGCGCGATCTGGAAACCATCCGGCTGGCTCTGTCGGCGGCCGAGACGGGCCACCTCGTATTCGGCACTCTGCACACCTCGTCGGCGGCCAAGACCATAGACCGTATCGTCGACGTATTCCCGGCCGACGAAAAGGAAATGGTGCGCGCCATGCTGTCGGAATCGCTGCAGGCAGTGATTTCGCAGACCCTGCTGAAAACCAAGGATGGCAGCGGCCGCGTGGCCGCGCATGAAATCATGGTGGCCACACCGGCCATCCGCAACCTGATCCGCGAAGCCAAGGTGGCGCAGATGTATTCGGCCATCCAGACCGGCAGCAATGTCGGCATGCAGACGCTGGACCAGAACCTCAGCGATCTGGTGCGGCGTAACGTCATCAGCGCGGCCGCGGCACGCAGCGCAGCCAAGTCACCCGACAACTTCCCCGGTTAATCGTTACAAGGACGCGCCATGGAACGCGATCAGGCCTCCAAATTCATGTTCGACCTGTTGCGCCTGATGACCAGCAAACAGGGCTCGGACCTGTTCATCACAGCCGGCTTCCCGCCCGCCATCAAGATCGACGGCAAGCTCACGCCCGTGTCGTCGCAGGCGCTGACGGCAGCGCACACCACCGATCTGGCCCGTTCCATCATGAACGACAAGCAGGCCGCCACCTTCGAACTGACCAAGGAAGCCAACTTCGCTATCAGCCCCGGCGATCTGGGCCGCTTCCGCGTTTCGGCGCTGGTGCAGATGGGTTCCGTGGCCATGGTGCTGCGCACGATTAACACCGAGATTCCCCAGCTGGAAAACCTCGGCCTGCCGCCGGTGCTGAAAGATATCGTGCTGGCCAAGCGCGGCCTCGTCATCATGGTGGGTGCTACCGGCTCCGGCAAATCGACCACGCTGGCGGCCATGGTGGGCCACCGCAACGAGCATAGCTACGGCCACATCATCACCATCGAAGATCCGGTCGAATACGTGCACCCGCACCGCAACTGCATCGTCACCCAGCGCGAAGTGGGGGTCGATACGGAAGACTGGGAAGTGGCGCTGAAAAACTCCTTGCGGCAGGCGCCGGACGTGATCCAGATCGGCGAGATCCGCGACCGTGCAACCATGGACCACGCCATCGCCTTTGCCGAGACGGGCCACCTGTGTCTGGCCACGCTGCACGCCAATAGCGCCAATCAGGCACTGGACCGCATCATCAACTTCTTCCCCGAAGAGCGCCGTCAGCAGCTGCTGATGGACCTGTCGCTGAACCTGAAAGGCATGGTGTCGCAGCGCCTGATTCCGCGCAAATCCGGCGCGGGCCGCGTGGTGGCCATCGAGATCCTGCTCAATTCGCCGCTGATCTCGGACCTGATCTTCAAGGGCCAGATCCACGACATCAAGGAGCTGATGAAAAAATCGCGCGAACTGGGCATGCAGACCTTCGACCAGTCGCTATTCGACCTGCACGAAGCCGATCTGATTAGCTACGAAGACGCGCTGCGCAATGCGGATTCCGTCAACGATCTGCGCCTCGCCATCAAACTGGAAAGTAAAACCGCGCGCAACCGCGACCTGAGCGCCGGCACCGAACACTTAGGCATAATCTGATGAGCACAATTTTCGACTACAGCGCCGATACGCTGGGCGGCATGCCCGCCAGCCTTGCACAATACCGTGGTCAGGTTCTCCTGATCGTCAACACTGCCAGCCAGTGCGGCTTTACGCCCCAGTACAAAGGGCTGGAGGCGGTCTACCAGCAGTTTAAAGAGCGCGGCGTCAGCGTGCTCGGTTTCCCCTGCAACCAGTTCGGTCAGCAGGAGCCGGGACAGGCCGACGAGATAGGCGCTTTCTGCGAAAAGAACTACGGCGTCACTTTCCCCCTGTTCGCCAAGGTCGACGTGAACGGCGAGCAGGCCCACCCGCTGTTCAAGCAGCTCAAGAAGGACGCGCCCGGCATACTGGGCACCCAGGCCATCAAATGGAACTTCACCAAATTCCTCGTGCGTAAAGATGGCCGCGTCTACAAGCGCTATGCCCCCACCACCACACCGGAAGAACTGATCGCTGACATCGAAACCCTGCTCGCCGAATAGACCGCCATGCCAGCACACGACGGGAACCAGCGCCCATGACGCTGTACGAAAGAATACAGTCGCGCTGGATGCGCACGGGCATGTACGCCCGCATGTTTATCCCGGTTTTCATCATCATCCTGATCGCGCTGAGTGTGCGCTACTCCATGTTGTACGGCAACGAGACGGCGTATGCCCAGCAGCGCTACCTGCGCGACGCGGGCGACCTGCTCACCTATATGCACAAGGCGCTGCTGCCGGCACTGCAGGTACGCGACCGCGCTGCACTCGATAACACGCTGGCCAGCGCCATGCTGCTGGAAGCCGATCTGGCTGCCGCCCACCTTGATTATCCGGGCGGCCATCTGGAAGCGCTGCGCAGCCAGCCCACCCAGGCAGAATATCCGCTCTGGTTTGCCCGCCTGGGCGGCATCACGCCGCAGCAGCGCACACTCGATCTGGGCAACGCTAAACTGGTACTGAGCTTCGTCCCCACCCTGCCGCTGACGCAGGTGTGGCGCACGCTGCGCCAGCAGGCCGTGATCACGGCGGGCAATATCACCATCATCTACACCCTGCTCGGCCTGCTCATCTACGCCAATACCCGCATGCTGCGCCGCGTAACCGACGGCACGGCACGTTTTCAGGATGGCGACTACGGCGTGCGCCTGCCTGTCACCGGCACACTGGAAGCGCGCACGCTGGCCATCACCTTCAACAATATGGCGCAGCGCATGCAGTCGCTGGTACACAAGCTGCAGCAAAGCCAGAGCCAGCTCAGCGCCCAGCTGGCGCAGACCCTGCAGGTACAGGCATCGCTGCAAACGGAAAAGGAGCGTATCGAAGTCACGCTGGCGTCGATCGGCGATGCCGTCATCACCACCGACCTGTCCGGCCGGATTGCCAGCATCAACGTCATGGCGCAGCAGCTGACGGGCTGGCAGGAAGACCGTGCGTGCGGCATGGAACTGCATCAGGTGTTTGTACTGGCGAATAACTTCGGCCAGCACTCGCTACTCAAATCCATGGCCGCCATCTATGCAGGCAGCTCGGTGATCAAGGTCGGCAACCAGAGTATGCGCAACCGCAACGGCCAGCTCTACACGGTGGAATACACGGCCAATGCCATCCGCTCGGCCGAAGACGAGATACAGGGCGCCGTGCTGGTATTCCGCGACGTGACGGAACGGCGCCAGCTGATGCAGCAGATTTCGTGGCAGAGCAGCCATGACCTGCTGACCGGCCTGCCCAACCGCACGGCACTCACCACCCGCTTCGAGCAGGAAGTGTTCCGCGCACGCGAGGAGAGCTATGCGCTGGCGGTCTGTCTGTTCGATCTGGACCGCTTCCAGCAGGTCAACGATACGCTGGGCCAGCACATCGGCGACGAAGTGCTCAAGCAGGCCGCCAGCCGTCTGCACGACTTTGCCGGTCCGCGCCATTACGTGGCCCGCCTCGGCGGCGACGAATTCGTCATGCTGCTGCCCAAACTGGATAACCGCCTTGCTACCGAACAGGCACTCGAACGTCTGCTGGCCGAACTGTCGCGCCCCTATCTGTGCAACGGCCAGCAGGTCAGCATGTCGGCCAGCGCCGGCGTCACCCTCTACAGCGGCAGCGAGGTCAGTGCCGACAGCCTGCTGCGGCAGGCCGATCAGGCGCTGTATCAGGCCAAGATCACGGGCCGTAACCGCGCCCACTTCTTCGACGCCGATCTGGACGAACAGGTACGCACCCACCACAACCGCCGCACCGAAGTGCGTGCTGCCGTGCGCGCCGGCGAGCTGCGCCTGTACTACCAGCCCAAGCTCGATATGCGCAAAGGCCGCATCATCGGCATGGAAGCACTGGTGCGCTGGGCACATCCGGAACGGGGCATCATCGGCCCGATGGAATTCCTGCCCATCGTCGAGCATAGCGATGTCATCGTCGATATCGGCGAATGGGTGCTGCGCGAAGCGCTGCGCCAGCTGCAGCAGTGGCGCAGCTTCGATGCCGAGTGGGTGGTCAGCGTGAACATCGCCGCGCGCCACTTCCAGCGCGCCGACTTCGTGCCCAAGCTGAAGGCTATCCTGTCCGAATTCCCCGATGTCCCCGCCCACATGCTGGAGCTGGAAATACTGGAATCATCGGCGCTCAGCGATATGGCCCATGTACGCAACATCATGCTCGACTGTCAGGCGCTGGGCATCAGCTTCGCGCTCGATGACTTCGGCACCGGCTATTCGTCGATGTCCTACCTCAAGCGCCTGCCGGCCGACGTGCTGAAGATAGACCAGAGCTTTGTACGCAATATGCTGGTGGACCGCGATGACCTGCATCTGGTCAGCGCCGTGATCGGACTGGCCCGTTCCTTCGGTCTGGGCGTGATCGCCGAAGGCGTGGAAACGATAGAACATGGCGCCATGCTGATGCGGCTGGGCTGCGATCTGGTGCAGGGCTACGGCATTGCGCGCCCCATGCCGGCGGGCGAAGTGCAGCCGTGGGTGGACAATTTCGGCAGCGCCGCCGTGTGGCAGGCTGCCGCGCAACTGCCGCCCATCGTCAACCTGCACCACGAGCAAATCCATGTACTGGGTACGGGCCAGATTCCGGCCTTGCAGCAAAGCTAGTTCAGCGCCCGGTCCAGCAGTTCTATCCAGTGCATGACGGGCGTCTCGGTGCCAGTCTGCAGATGCGCGCTGCAGCCTACATTGGCCGAGACGATGGTGCTGGCGCCCGTATCAGCGAGATGGGCCAGCTTGCGGTCACGCAGCTGGCGCGATAGCTCTGGCTGCAGCAGCGAATAACTGCCTGCCGAGCCGCAGCACAGGTGGCTATCTGCGCACAGCACCACATCCACCCCGACCGCACGCAGTATCGCTTCTACCTTGCCGCGAATCTGCTGGCCGTGCTGCAGCGTGCACGGCGGATGGTAGGCCACCCGTTGGTTCAGGCGGGTACGCACAGCCAGTTCGGTTTCAAACTCCGCCAGCACTTCGCTCAGGTCGTGCGTGGCGGCGGCCACCTGCTGCGCCTTGGCGGCATAAGCTGCATCGTGCGCCAGCAGATGGCCGTAATCCTTGACGGTGGCGCCGCAACCGGACGCCGTCATCACGATAGCCTCGACCGAACCATCCTGCAGCATGGGCCACCATGCATCGACATTGCGCCGCATATCATCGAGCGCTGCGTCATGCTCGTTAAGGTGGTGACGCAAGGCGCCGCAGCAGCCGGCGCGCGGCGCCACCAGCAGCTGCACGCCCAGGGCATCGAGCACACGCGCCGAAGCCGCATTGATATTGGGCGCCATGGCTGGCTGCGCACAACCATCGAGCACCAGCATCTTGCGGGCATGACTGCGCGTGGGCCACTGGCCGGGATGCTGGCGTGCCGGCAGCTTGTCCTGCATGGCAGGCGATAGCAGCGGCTTGGCCAGTCGCCCCACCGCCAGCGCTGCGCCGAACACCGCTTTGCGGGAGACACCTTCGCGCACCAGCAAGCGCTTCATGCGCTCCATGAAAGGCCGCTGTACGCGCTGCTCCACCACCTTGCGGCCGATATCGACCAGACGGCTGTATTTCACGCCGGACGGACAGGTGGTTTCACAGTTGCGGCAGGTCAGGCAGCGGTCCAGATGCTGCTGGGTTTTAGCCGTGACCGGTGCCCCCTCCAGCACCTGCTTGATCAGGTAGATGCGGCCGCGCGGGCCGTCCAGTTCATCACCCAGCAACTGATAGGTGGGACAGGTGGCTGTGCAGAAGCCGCAATGCACGCAGGCGCGCAGAATGGCATCGGCCTCTTCGCCTTCGCGGGTATTGCGGATGAAGTCAGCAAGATTAGTCTGCATGGCGCTCTCAGTACATGCGGCCGGGGTTGAAGATACCGGCGGCATCGAACGATGCTTTCAGCCGTTCGTGGATGCGCATCAGCGGCGCGGCGAGCGGATGGAATACGCCGACAGGCTTATGCGCGCTGCGGTACAGCGTGGCATGGCCGCCCGCAGCGGCCACCGTGCGGCGTATCGTCTCTGCCTGCGCCGCATCCACCGCAGCCATTCTGAGCCAGCGCTGCGCGCCGCCCCATTCGATCAGCTGCTCGCCGCCCAGAATCACGGCACTGGCCGCCGATGGCAGCGACAATCGCCACAGGCAGCCGCCGCTAAAGTGCGGGTGAGTCTGATCGCGCAGCGAGGCCCAGTAGGCGTCGGCATGTTCGAGCGGTGCGCCGCCCATGCGCTGCTGTGCTGCCGCCACAGCCGCCCGTGCGCCCGACAGGCGCACCGCCAGCACACCCTGATGCCAGCAGCTGGCCGAAATAGGCAAAGGCTGGCCGGCCCATTCGTTGAGGCGGCGCAGCGCATCGATTTCGCTCAGCTCGAAGCGCAGACTGGTTTCGCATAATGGCAGCGGCAGCACCTTGAGCGAGACTTCGAGTATCAGCCCCAGCGTGCCGAGCGAACCGGCCAGCAGGCGCGATACGTCATAGCCTGCCACGTTTTTCATTACCTGCCCGCCGAAACGCAGCATGGTGCCCTGCCCGTCCATCAGCACGGCGCCCAGCACGAAATCACGCACGGCGCCTGCACTGGCACGGCGCGGACCGGACAGCGCACTGGCGACCACGCCGCCTATGGTGGAATCGGCGCCAAAACGGGGCGGCTCGAAGGCGAGCATCTGCTGGTGTTCGGCCAGCAGCGCTTCGATCTCGGCCAGCGGTGTACCGCAGCGCACGGTAATCACCAGTTCGGTCGGTTCATAGGACACAACGCCGGCGTAGGCGCGGGTGTCGAGTACTTCGCCTTGCGGCGGCTGGCCATACCAGTCCTTGGTACCGCCGCCGCGCAGGCAGAGCGGCGTGCCGGCAGCACTGGCCGCGCGGATACGCTCGCCAAATTGCGCGGCAATGGCAGCGTAGTCCTTGCTTGGCATATTCGCTATGGTCATCATCGCCCCGACTCCTCAGAAACGCGGCAGATAGGCAAACGGCAGCTTGCCGCCGCTGACACGCATCTTGCCGAATTCCGCGCAGCGGTTCAGCGTAGGAATGGCTTTGTCCGGATTCAGCAGCCGTGCCGGATCAAACGCATGCTTGACGCCAAAGAAGGCTTCCAGCTCGGCCGGTGCGAACTGGGCGCACATGGAATTGATCTTCTCTATGCCTACGCCATGCTCGCCCGTGATGGTGCCGCCTACTTCCACGCACAGCGCCAGTATCTCGGCGCCAAAGGCTTCGGCCCGCTCGAATTCATCGGGGATGTTGGCATTGAACAGTATCAGCGGATGCAGATTGCCGTCGCCCGCATGGAATACATTGGCGCAGCGCAGGCCGTACTTCACTTCCATCTGCGCGATGCCCTCCAGTACCTGCCCCAGACGCTTGCGCGGAATGGTGCCGTCCATGCAGTAGTAATCGGGCGATATCCGTCCCGCCGCAGGGAAGGCGTTCTTGCGGCCCGACCAGAACTTCATGCGCTCCGCTTCCGACTGCGACACGGCAATCGCGCTGGCACCCGCCTGCTGCAGTACCGCCGACATGCGGGCGATTTCTTCTTCTACTTCCTCGGCTGTGCCATCGGCTTCGCAAAGAAGAATTGCTGCGGCCTCGGTATCGTAGCCGGCATGGACAAAAGGCTCCACCATGCGCGAGGACGTCTGGTCCATCATTTCCAGACCGGCCGGGATGATGCCCGCCGCGATCAGCGCCGCCACCGCATTACAACCGGCCACCACTTCATTAAACGAGGCCATGATGACGCGCGCGCAGGCCGGCTTGGGCACCAGCTTGACCGTCACTTCGGTGACGATACCGAGCATGCCTTCCGAGCCGATAAACACCGACAGCAGGTCCAGCCCCGCCGCGTCGAGCGCTTCGCTGCCCAGTTCCACCACATCGCCGTCTATCGTCACCATGCGCACGCGCAGCACGTTATGCACGGTCAGGCCGTACTTCAGGCAGTGCACCCCGCCCGAGTTCTCGGCCACATTGCCGCCTATGGTGCAGGCGATCTGCGACGACGGATCAGGCGCGTAATACAGGCCATGCTGGGCCGCCGCATCGGAGATAGCCAGATTGCGCACACCGGGCTGCACGACGGCGGTACGCGAATACGCATCCATGCGCAATATGCGGTTCAGCCGCGCGGTGGACAGCACCACGCCATCAGCGATCGGCATGGCGCCGCCGGACAGGCCGGTGCCAGCGCCGCGCGGCACGATGGGCACCTGCAATTCCTTACACAGCTTGAGCACCGCCACGATCTGCGCCTCGCTATCAGGCAGCACCACGATCAGCGGCATCTGGCGGTAGGCCGCCAGACCGTCGCACTCGTAAGGGCGGGTATCTTCGGGATCGGACAGAATGGCACTGGGCGGCAGCACTTGCTGCAGAGCTGCGGCCAGCTGGACGCGGCGGGCGGAGAGTACTGCCGGCGAGGCCGGCGCCGAAGTGACTGTAGTGGCTGTGTTCATGGAGCGGGCACCTGAAAGCACGGGATCAGAACAGAATTGTAAGCACAAACGTGGATACAATCTGGCCTGCCGGTGAAATACAAGCGCAAACTGTTGTATTCTTCGGGCGCTAACCTCCAACACAAGGAAATCACATGGGTAACCGACTTTCGAAAATCGCCACCCGCACGGGCGACGGCGGCACCACAGGCCTGGGCGACGGCAGCCGCACCGACAAGGACAGCGTGCGCATACAGGCCATCGGCGAAGTCGACGAACTCAATTCCCATCTGGGCCTGCTGCTGTGCGAAGACATGCCGGACCAGCTGCGCGATGAACTGGTCACCATCCAGCACGATCTGTTCGATCTGGGCGGCGAGCTGTGCATCCCCGGCTACCAGATGATTACCGAAGACCACGTGCTACGGCTCGATGACCATCTGGCCAAGTACAACGCCACCCTGCCCGCGCTGACGGAATTCATCCTGCCAGCCGGTTCGCGCGCGGCCTCGCAGGCCCACGTCTGCCGCACCGTGTGCCGCCGCGCCGAACGCGCCATCGTCACGCTGGGCAAGGCCGAGACCATTCACGAGCATCCGCGCCAGTACGTCAACCGCCTGTCCGACCTGCTGTTTGTGCTGGCCCGCGTGCTGAACCGCCATGCCGGCGGCAGCGACGTGCTGTGGCAGCACGAACGCCGCCGCAAAGCCTGATCCCGCGCCTAACCAAAACAAAGGGCAGGAAGAACTCGCGTTCGCCTGCCCTGCCAGATTTCTGCTGCGCGCCCACTGACGCGCAGCGATACGCTACCGTCAGCCGTTGCTGACGGCCAGACGCGGCTCGCCCGCTGCGCTGCGCTGGCGTATCGATGCCGTAATGCCAGCGCCATCGAGGCCCACGCTGGCCAGCAGCTTGGCCGGATCGCCATGGTCGATGAACTGGTCCGGCAGACCCAGCATCTGCAGCGGCTTGACGATGCCTTGGGCTGCCAGCGCTTCGGCCACCGCCGCACCGGCGCCACCCATGATGCAGCCTTCTTCCACCGTCACCAGATAATCGTGCTCGGCGGCCAGCTGGCGCAGCAGTTCCACATCCAGCGGCTTGACGAAGCGCATATTCGCCACCGTCGCATCGAGTGCTTCGCCAGCAGCCAGCGCCGGCGCCACCATGGAGCCGAAAGCAAGTATCGCGATCTTCTGGCCACGGCGCTTGATCTCGCCTTTACCGATTTCCAGCGTCGTCAGTTCTTTTTCCACCGCCGCGCCTATGCCGGCACCGCGCGGATAGCGGATTGCTGCCGGGCCCTGGTAGCGGTAGCCCGTGGTCAGCATCTGGCGGCATTCGTTTTCATCCGACGGCGCCATCACCACCATGTTGGGAATGCAGCGCAGATAGGCCAGATCGTAGTTGCCGGCGTGGGTAGCACCGTCGGCGCCCACCAGACCGGCACGGTCCAGCGCAAAGGTCACGTCCAGATTTTGCAGGGCGACGTCGTGGATCAGCTGATCGTAGCCGCGCTGCAGGAAGGTGGAGTAGATTGCCACCACCGGCTTCAGGCCTTCGCAGGCCAGACCGGCGCCAAAGGTCACCGCGTGCTGTTCGGCGATGCCGACGTCGAAATAGCGGTCCGGATATTCCTGATCGAAGCGCACCATGCCCGAACCTTCGCGCATGGCCGGCGTGATGCCGACCAGCTTCTTGTCGGCGGCCGCCATATCGCACAGCCAGTTGCCGAACACCTCGGTGTAGGTCAGCTTGCCCGGCGCGGCTGGCGGCTTGATGCCTTCGGCCGGATTGAATTTGCCGGTGCCGTGATACAGAATCGGCTCCGCTTCGGCCAGCTTGTAGCCCTGGCCTTTTTTGGTTACCACGTGCAGGAACTGCGGGCCTTTCAGGTGGCGGATATTCTGCAGCGTAGGAATCAGCGAATCGAGATCATGGCCGTCGATAGGGCCGATGTAGTTGAAGCCGAATTCCTCGAACATGGTGGCCGGCACCACCATGCCTTTGGCATGTTCTTCCAGCCGCTTGGCCAGTTCCAGCACGGGCGCCGGCAGCACGGATTTGCCCACGTTCTTGGCGGCGGCGTAGAACTGGCCCGACATCAGGCGCGCCAGATAGCGGTTCAGCGCGCCCACCGGCGGCGAGATCGACATGTCGTTGTCGTTCAAAATCACCAGCAGATTCACATCTTCCTGCACGCCCGCGTTGTTCAGCGCTTCGAAGGCCATACCGGCCGTCATCGAGCCGTCGCCGATCACGGCGATGGCGTGACGGTGCTCGCCCTTGATCTTGGCCGCCTGCGCCATGCCCAGCGCGGCCGAAATCGAGGTCGACGAGTGGGCCGTGCCGAAGGTGTCGTATTCGCTTTCGTCGCGCTTGGGGAAGCCGGAAATGCCGCCCAGCTGGCGCAGCGTGTGCATGCGCTCGCGCCGGCCCGTGAGGATCTTGTGCGAATAGGTCTGGTGGCCCACGTCCCACACGATGCGGTCATGCGGCGTGTTGAACACATAGTGCAGTGCCACCGTCAGCTCCACCGTGCCCAGATTGGACGACAGGTGGCCGCCCGTTTTCGAAACCGAATCGAGCAGGTAGGCGCGCAGTTCGTGCGCCAGTGGCGTCAGCTGGGTGCGCGCCAGTTTGCGCACATCCGCTGGCGAATTAATAGTTGCTAGCAAGTCCATTTATGCCTTCCGCTGCACGATCAGATCCGCGAGCTCGCGTAACCGTAAAGCTTTATCTCCGAACGGCGCGAGCGCTGCATGCGCATCGAGCCGCAATTTTTCCGCCAGTGCCCGCGACGGTTCCAGACCCAGTATCGAGACATAGGTCGGCTTGTTGTCGGCGGCATCCTTGCCAGCCGTTTTGCCCAGCGTGGCCGAATCGGCCGTCGCATCGAGCACATCGTCGACCACCTGGAAAGCCAGACCGATGGCACGCGCGTAGTCGTTCAGCGCCTGCAGTTCTGCCGCATCGAGTTCCTTGCCGGCCAGCGCGCCGAGCACCACCGAGGCACGCAGCAGCGCGCCCGTTTTCAGCTGGTGCATCTGCTCCAGCTGCTCCAGAGTCAGGCTCAGGCCGACGCTATCGAGGTCGATGGCCTGACCGCCGCACATGCCGGCCGAGCCGGACGCATGGGCCAGCACGCGCAGCATGGCCATCTGCCGTGCCGGCGGCAGCGCAGTCGCTTCTGCCAGCACCATGAAAGCCTGCGATTGCAGCGCGTCGCCTACCAGCAGCGCAGTAGCCTCGTCATAGGCCACGTGCACGGTCGGCTTGCCGCGGCGCAGTTCATCGTCGTCCATGCAGGGCATGTCGTCGTGCACCAGCGAGTAGGCGTGAATCATTTCCACTGCCGCTGCCGCGCGGCTCAGCGCCCCGGCGTCGGCATCGAACAGGGCACCGGCGGCATACACCAGCAGCGGGCGCACGCGCTTGCCGCCGCCCAGCAGCGCGTAGCGCATGGCTGCGTGCAGCTTGGCCGGCACCACCGTGGCAGCGGGCAAAAAGCCGGATAGATCAAGTTCAGATCCGGCCTGTACGGTTTTCATCCAGTCGTCGAAAGCGGCCGTCATTGTTCCGCCTCCCCGCCCGGAGCGAACGGTTTAAGCATGTCGCCTTCCAGAATTTTGACCTGAGCTTCCACTTTTTCCAGCTGCGCGGCGCAGAACTGCACCAGCGTCGAGCCGCGCGCATAGGCCGCCACCGAAGCTTCCAGCGGCAACTGGCCACCTTCCATGCGGGCTACCAGCTGGGCCAGTTCGGCCATGGCGTCCTCAAACGAGGCCGGAACCGGGTACGGACCCGGGCTGGCAGCATCGGCAGTTGATTTCTTAGACATAGTTACTCAGTTTGTATGGCAATACACGTGCCAGCGCAGTGTAGCCCGTTATTTTAGAACAAACCACCTGATCCGGTGGTACTCTAGCGGCCCGCGCGGCGGTGGAAACCGTAGATTTTATCGCAATTAGCCACGCCGGCAGCGCAAACCCGGGGTTTACCGGTCCGGCGCAGCGGGAAAACAGCGGCCATCGCGCCTGCGGGGACGGAAACACGGTATAATCGCCGGTTCTGTCCGAAATACCATTTTCAACAACTTTGAATTCAGGTCTTTACGGATTCTGTCTCTTCTTGGTTTGAAGTACATATTAAGGGGGGTTGGGATGTCCGATCTGGGTACCCACGCTAAGCTGGCGCGTTCTAACGCGCAACTACCGGTTGACGTCTATTTTGACGAAGCGCTACTGCAGCGTGAAATGCAGCAACTTTTCCAGAACGGTCCGCGCTATATCGGCCACGAGCTGATGGTGCCGAATGTGGGCGACTATGCCACGCTGGCATCCGAAAACGAGGGCCGTGTGCTGGTGCGCAATGCCGACGGTCTGGAATTACTGTCCAACGTATGCCGTCACCGGCAGGCGGTGATGGTCAACGGCCGTGGCAATGCCAACAACATTGTCTGCCCGCTGCACCGCTGGACCTATGACCTCAAGGGTGAGCTGATCGGTGCGCCGCACTTCCCGGCCACGCCCTGCTTGAACCTGCCCAATACCAAGCTGCAAAGCTGGAACGGCCTGCTGTTCGAGCAGAACGGCTATAACGTGATGGACAAGCTGGCGCAGCTGTCCGTCACCAAGGATCTGGATTTCACCGGCTATATGCTGGACCACGTGGAAGTGCATCACTGCGATTACAACTGGAAGACTTTCATCGAAGTCTATCTGGAGGATTATCACGTCGAGCCTTTCCACCCGGGTCTGGGCAGCTTTGTCAGCTGCGACGATCTGCGCTGGGAATTCGGCGCCGACTACAGCGTGCAGACGGTGGGCGTGCACAAGGGTCTGCAGAAATCCGGCTCGGAGATCTACCAGCGCTGGCAGGAACAGGTGCTCAAGTTCCGTGGCGGCGAAGCTCCGCCCTATGGCGCGATCTGGCTGACGCTCTACCCCAACATCATGGTGGAGTGGTATCCGCACGTGCTGATCGTTTCCACCCTGTGGCCGGACGGTCCGCAGCGCACCAAGAATGTGGTGGAGTTCTACTATCCGGAAGAGATCGTGCTGTTCGAGCGCGAGTTCGTCGAAGCCGAACGGGCTGCCTACATGGAAACCTGCATCGAGGACGACGAAATCGGCCAGCGCATGGATGCCGGCCGCAAGGCGCTGATGAAGCGCGGCCAGAACGACGCCGGTCCTTACCAGTCGCCGATGGAAGACGGCATGCAGCACTTCCACGAGTGGTACCGCGCTAACATCGAACTGTCCAGGTAACCAGGTCACGATGCAATCTCTGTGGATGCTGTTTGCCAGTTTCATGTTCGCCGCCATGGGCGTGTGCGTGAAGCTGGCGTCGCAGCAGTTCTCCACCTCCGAAATCGTGATGTACCGCGGCATCGTCGGTGTCGTGGTACTGTCCCTCATCATCCGCCTGCAAGGCGGCAGCTTCCGCACGACTATGCCGGGCGCCCACCTGTGGCGCGGCGTGGTCGGCGTGGTGTCGCTGTGGATGTGGTTCTACGCCATCGCCAACCTGCCGCTGGCCACTGCCGTCACGCTCAACTACATGGCACCCATCTGGATCGCACTGTGGCTGTTCGTCATGGGCTGGTGGCATGCCAAAAATCAGGTCAGATGGCCACTGCTGGCGGCCATTGCCGCCAGTTTCGGCGGCGTCACCCTGCTGCTGCAGCCAGCCTTCCATGCCAACCAGCTGGGTACGGCGCTGATCGCACTCGGCTCCAGCGTGCTCTCGGCCATGGCGTATATGCAGGTGCGCAAGCTGGGGCTGGCCGGTGAACCGGAAAACCGCGTGGTACTGTACTTCTCTGCCATGAATCTGCTGGCTGGCATCGCCGGCAATTACGCGCTCGCCCCCGCTGGCGCTGCCATCTGGCACCCCATCACTAGCTGGCACGGCGGCTTGCTGCTGCTGGGCATAGGCATCTGCGCCACCAGCGCGCAGATCGCCATGACGCGCGCCTACCGGCTGGGTCAGACCCTGGTAGTGGCCAATCTGCAGTACACCGGCATCGTGTTCTCCAGTGTCTGGGGCGTGCTGGTGTTCGATGATGCCTTCAGCTGGCATAGCTGGGTTGGTATCAGCGTGATCCTGCTGTCGGGCGTGGCCGCAACGTTCTACAATACCCGTAACACGGAGCGCGGTAAGGCCATAGCCAGTACCGATCCGATCGCCAGCGAAGTCTGAGCCCGGCGCCCGGGCTCGGTTTGAATTCCATTGCAAGGAGCCCAGAGATGCACACTACCCTGATCAGCGCCGCCGAACTGGCGCGCCATGCCAACGACAGCCAGTGGCTGGTACTCGATTGCCGTCATGATTTGATGAACCCCACCGCCGGGCGCGAGGCCTATGCCGCCGGCCATATTCCGGGCGCCCGTTTCGCCAACATCGATACCGATCTGTCTGGCGCCAAGACGGGAGCGGACGGCGTGTTCCGTGGCCGCCACCCGCTACCGGAACGGGCCACCCTGCTGGCTACGCTGCGCGGCTGGGGCATGAGCGACACCACGCAGGTAGTAGCCTACGATGCCCACGGCGGCATGTTTGCGGCGCGCCTGTGGTGGCTGCTGCGCTGGATGGGCCACGCCGGTGTGGCCGTGCTGGACGGCGGCCTGCCCGCATGGCAGGCGCAGGGCCAGCCGCTGGAAACGGCCACGCCGGCCCCTGCCGGTGCCGGCACGCTGAGCGAACGCGCAGCGCTGGTGCAGACGGTAACGGTAGACGATGTGCTGTTCAATCTGTCGACTCAGGACCGCATCGTGGTCGATGCCCGTGCCGCAGACCGCTATCGCGGCGAGAACGAAACCATCGATCCTGTCGGCGGCCACATTCCCCATGCGCGCAACCGCTTCTTCAAGGACAACCTGACGGCCGACGGCACTTTCAAGGACGCCGCTCTGCTGCGCAGCGAGTTCGCGCCCCTGTTTGCCACTGCCGCGCAAGCCATCATGCAGTGCGGCTCGGGCGTGACAGCCTGCCACAATCTGCTGGCTCTGGAAGTGGCCGGCATGCCCGGCGCAGCGCTGTATCCGGGTTCGTGGAGCGAATGGTGCGCCGATCCGGCCCGCCCTGTCGCCACCGGAAATTAGCCTGTGCCCCTGAGCGGCAGACAGTCAGTTAGTTAGTGGTGGCTGTGAGTCAGCCACAGTACGATCGCCACGCCGAGGGCGATCAGCAGCACTTGCGGCACGCTCTCGCGCAGCGTGGCGCGGCGCTGCATCTGTGGCATCAGGTCGCTCACGGCGATGTAGATAAAGCCCGACGAGGCAAACACTAGCACGTAAGGTATCAGGCCGCTGGCGCGGTCCAGCGTGTAATAGCCGAGCAGGCCGCCAGCGATGGACAGCAGGCTGCACAGCAGGTTGTAGACATAGGCACGGGTGCGCGAGAAGCCGGCATTGAGCAGCACGATGAAGTCGCCGATTTCCTGCGGTATTTCATGCGCCACGATGGCGATGCCCGTCACCAGACCCAGCTCCGGATTGGCCAGAAACGCGGCGGCGATCAGTATGCCGTCGGTGAAATTGTGCATGCCGTCGCCCACCAGTATCATCCAGCCGGCCTTGCCTGCTTCATGCTTGTCGTGGCCATGGTGGTGGTGGTGACCATCGCCCTCATGGTGGTGCGAATGGCGCAGTATCGCCAGCTTCTCCAGCAGGAAGAAGGCCAGCAGACCGGCCAGAAGGGTGGCAAACAGGCTGCGCGCGCTAGCCTGCGATTCGAACGCTTCCGGCAAGGCGTGCAGCAGCGAAGTCGAAAGCATGATGCCGACCGACAGGCTGACCATCCGTTCCACCATTTTCGACAGCAGGGTGAACGAAAACAGCGCGGCAGCAGATATGCTGACGACGCCGGCCACCGTGGTGGCTAACAGGATGGAAATCAGTACGGGATCGATCTTATCGCCTCTTCTTACGGGGGAACCGCTGCCAAACTCGACCGCGGGGGCCTTATTTTAACGCCCTGCCCGGTTTTCTGCCTAAAACAGCTCGGGAATGCCTGCTGGCGCCCTCAGGGCGCTACACCGAACTGCTTGAACCAGTTCTGCAGGCGCTGCCAGCCATCGCGCGCATCGGCCGCCACATAGCTGGGGCGATAGTCGGCATGGAAGGCGTGCCCGGAATCCGGGTAGATCACGAATTGCGAACCGCTGCTGCCCTTGGCCAGTTCTTTCTGCATGGCGGCGATACTATCCTGCGGGATACCGGTATCTTTCAGGCCGTACAGGCCCAGCACGGGGCTTTTCAGAGATCCAGCGATATCGATAGCTTGCCTGGGAGTCATGGCACTACTGGTTCCCACCAGACGGCCATACCACGCTACACCTGCTTTGACTTTGGGATTGTGGGCGGCGTACAGCCACGTAATGCGGCCACCCCAGCAGAAGCCGGTAATACCTAGCTTGTCCGTATTGCCGCCCTGCGCGGCAGCCCAGGCCACGGTGGCGTCCAGATCGGCCATGACCTGCTCGTCCGGCGTGCGGGCGATGATGTCGCGCTGCAGTTCGGCGATGGACGCGACCTTCTGCGGATCGCCCTGACGCACGAACAGGTCGGGCGCCAGCGCCATGTAGCCAAGTTTGGCGAAACGGCGCGCCACGTCGGCGATGTGCTCGTGCACGCCGAAGATTTCCGACACCACCAGCACTACCGGCGGATTCGCCTTGCCTTCCGGCTGGGCGCGATACACGGGCACACGCTGGCCGGCCACTTCGATTTCGATGGTGCCGGCCACCAGTCCTTTGGTATCGGTGCTAATCACGTTCTGCGCCACCACCGGCATGGCTGCCGCAGCGAAGCCCGTACCCAGCGCCACCTTGATGAAATCACGCCGTGCTATCCCGTCCGACAGGCTGGTTTTAGCCAGCAGACTTACCGCGTCTTTTTGCAGATCATCCATGCATTGTTCTCCCAGATAGATGGGCACCGGCCACGCCGCCACGGGCGGCTGGTGCGCGCCCGGTGCTCAAAATTAGACTAGTGTGCTTCTTCCCAGTTGTTGCCGACGCCGACTTCGGCGATCAGCGGCACCTTCAGTTCGGCCACGCCGGCCATCAGCTTCGGCAGCATGTCCTTGACCAGCGCCAGTTCCGCATCCGGCACTTCCAGTACCAGTTCGTCGTGCACCTGCATGATCATGCGGGTCTGCAGCGACTGCGCCTCCAGCCAGTCCTGCACGGCCACCATGGCCAGTTTGATCAGGTCCGCCGCCGTGCCCTGCATGGGCGCATTGATCGCGGCGCGCTCTGCCGCCTGACGGCGCGGACCGTTAGGCGAATTAATTTCGGGCAGCCACAGGCGGCGGCCAAACACAGTTTCCACGTAGCCGCGCGCCTTGGCCTGCTGGCGGGTGTCATCCATATACTGTTTGACGCCGGCGAAGCGGGCGAAATAGCGCTCGATATAGTTCTGCGCGGCGCTGCGTTCTATGCCCAGATTGCCCGCCAGACCGAAGGCACTCATGCCGTAGATCAGACCGAAGTTGATCACCTTGGCGTAGCGGCGCTGTTCGCTGTCGACGTCTTCCGGCGCCACGCCGAAAATCTCGCCGGCAGTGGCACGGTGGATGTCCACGCCTTCGGCAAAGGCGCGCAGCATGGCTTCATCCTGCGAGATGTGCGCCATGATGCGCAGCTCGATCTGCGAATAGTCGGCCGAGACGATGTGGCTGCCGGCCGGCGCCACGAAGGCTTCGCGGATGCGGCGGCCTTCCTTGGTGCGCACGGGGATGTTCTGCAGGTTGGGGTCGTTCGAGGCCAGCCGGCCCGTTACCGCCACGGCCTGTGCATAGTTGGTGTGCACGCGGCCCGTGGCCGGGTTGATCCCCTTGGGCAGCTTGTCGGTATAGGTCGATTTCAGTTTCGACAGGCTACGGTATTCCAGCAGCACTTTCGGCAGCGGATAGTCTTCCGCCAGCTTCTGCAGCACTTCCTCGTCGGTGGAGGGAGCACCGCTCGGCGTCTTTTTCACCACCGGCAGTTTCAGCTTGTCGAAGAAGATTTCACCGATCTGTTTGGGCGAGCCCAGATTGAACGGCTGCTCGGCCAGTTCATGTGCCTTGGCTTCCAGCTCGACGATGCGCGCGCCCAGCTCGACCGACTGCTGCTGCAGCAGAGCGGCATCGATCTGCACGCCGTTGCGTTCTATCTTCTGCAGCACGGTGGCAGTAGGCAGCTCGATCTGGCGATAGATGAAGTTCAGCCTGGCGTCCGATTCCACCTGAGCGATCATGGCCTGATGCAGGCGCAGCGTAATGTCGGCGTCTTCCGCCGCATAGGCGGTGGCGCGCTCGATGTCGACCTGATCGAAGGTGATCTGGCTGGCGCCTTTGCCGCACACGTCCACAAACGGGATGGTGGTGTAGTTCAGGTGGCGCAGGGCCAGACTGTCCATATCGTGGCTGCGGTGCGATTCGAATACATACGATTCGAGCAGGGTGTCATGCACGATGCCGCGCAGGGTGATGCCCTGATTGGCGAAGATGTGAGCGTCGTACTTGAGGTTCTGACCGAGCTTGGCCTTGCTGGCGTCTTCCAGCCACGGGCGCAGCTGCGCCAGCGTGGCTGCACGGTCCAGCTGCTGCGGCACGCCCGGATAAGCGTGCGCCAGCGGGATGTAGCAGGCCTTGCCCGCTTCTACCGACAGCGAGATGCCCACCAGCTGGGCCGTCATCGGTTCCAACGAGGTGGTTTCCGTATCCACTGCCGTCAGCGCAGCGCCGTTAATCAGGGCTATCCAGCGCTCCAGCTGCTGCTGCGTCAGCACGGTTTCGTATTCGGCCTTGAGTTCCGGCGCCGTGCCGAACATGTCGAGGTTGGCCGATACCGCGCCACCGGCGGCGATCGGCGCCGCAGCGGCAGCCGCAGCCTTGGCGCCGGCGCTGCCTGCGGCCGGCGCCGCCGTCGCACTGGCACCGCTGCCCAATTCGCGCAGCAGAGTCTTGAAGCCGTATTTGCCGAAAAAGGCCAGCAGGCCCTCCTTGTCTTCCGGCTGCGCCACCAGCGAAGCGCTGATGCTGTCCATATGCGCCGACAGGTCGCAATCGAGCTTCACGGTGATCAGTTCGCGCCCTTTGGGCAGCCACGGCAGCGCATTGCGCAAGTGTTCGCCCACGGCACCACCGACTTCGGCCGCATGGGCCATCACGCCGTCCAGACTGTCGTAGGCGGTCAGCCACTTGAGCGCCGTTTTCGGGCCGCACTTGGTCACGCCCGGCACGTTGTCGACCGTATCGCCGATCAGGGTCAGGTAGTCGATGATGCGATTCGGCGGCACGCCGAATTTGGCCAGCACGCCCGCTTCATCCATTTTTTCATTGGTCATGGTGTTGATCAGCATGACCTGCGGATTGACCAGCTGGGCCAGATCCTTGTCGCCCGTCGAGATCACCACATTCATGCCGGCCTGCGCGGCCTGCAGCGACAGCGTGCCGATCACGTCGTCCGCCTCCACTCCTTCCACCATCAGGATGGGCCAGCCCATGGCTTTCACCACTTGGTGGATAGGCTCGATCTGCAGGCGCAGATCGTCCGGCATGGAAGCGCGGGTAGCCTTGTATTCGGGGTACATATCGTCGCGGAAGGTCTTGCCCTTGGCGTCGAACACGCAGGCGATATACGCTGCCGGATAGTCTGCGCGCAAACGGCGCAGCATGTTGACCATGCCGTGCATGGCGCCGGTCGGATAGCCGTCTGCGCTGCGCAGGTCGGGCAGGCCGTGATAGGCGCGATAGAGGTAGCTGGAACCGTCAACTAACAGCAGGGTATTTTGCATAGCTTGAAATCTGGAATGAGGCAGCCTTGCGCCGCCATAAACATGCATTATCGCAGGTTTTGCTAAGCTGACTGACCCATTAGACAACTTTACAAAAAAACAATCAGGGCGCCGCGCTGCAGCAGAAACCTGATAGGAAAACCGCTTTTAAGCCAGTCTTGCGTGTCAGTTTGTTACAATGGACCATATAGAAAAATTTGACGGTTTTTTATCCCGGGTTTTATACCCAAGCACCCGATTAAGGCGATCCACCATGCTGCGCACTTCCACCCTCTGGCCTGCCCTGCTTCTGACCCTGAGCGCCCACACGGCGTTCGCCCAGTCCACTCCCAGCCAGGCGCCACCAAAACTGGAAAAGCTCGAGGAAGTAACGGAAGACCCGATCACCGTGACCTCCAAGCAGGGTCCGGAGACCAAGATCACTGAGCGCCGTGACAACACGGGCAAAGTGGTGGAAGCCACCGTCAAGAGCGGCCCTAGCACCTACACGGTGCGGCCCAATCACCCCGTCGGCACAGCATTGCCCGGCGACGCAATGGGCGGCGCCAACCGCGGCCCGCAGTGGACGGTGATGGAATTTGATATCGGCAAGAAAAAGAAGAAAACGGCAGAAGAAGAAGGCGCAGCTGACACCACCACGCCACCTCCTGCCGCGAAGTAGCCAACTTCGAACGCGCACGCCCGCGCTAGCGGGCGCCCGCGGGCGCCGCCCGACGGCGGCACCGCTCACCGAACCTGATTTATACCCATGGCAGTGTTTACTTCGGTCACGCTGGGCGACCTGACCCAGTGGATCAAACAATTCCCCCTCGGACAAGCTGTTGCCTTGAAAGGCATCGCCTCCGGCATCGAAAACTCCAATTTCTTTCTGACCACCGAAGGCGGCGAGTACGTCCTCACCATCTTCGAAAATCTTTCCTTCGAGCAGTTACCGTTCTATCTCAAGCTGATGCACCATCTGGCCGAACGGGGCGTGCTGGTACCGGCGCCGGTCGCCACCCACGAAGGCGAGCTGATCGTGCCGCTGCATGGCAAGCCGGCCGCCATCGTCTCCAAGCTGGAAGGCAGTTCGCAGATGGACCCGCAGCCCGTGCATTGCGCGGCCGTGGGCAGCATGCTGGCGCGCATGCACCTGGCGGCGCAGGACTATCCGCTGGTACAACCCAATCTGCGCGGGCTGGACTGGTGGAACCTCACCACGCCGAAAGTGCTGCCTTATCTGTCAGCCGAGAATGCCCACCTGCTGCGCGCCGAAATGCACTTCCAGGAAGCTTTTGCCGGGTGCGACACCTACCGCCAGCTGCAGCGCGGCCCGGTCCACGCCGACCTGTTCCGCAATAACGTGATGTTTGTCGGCGAACGCCTGACCGGCTTCTTCGACTTCTATTTCGCCGGCTGCGATACCTGGCTGTTCGACGTGGCGGTGACGATTAACGACTGGTGTATCGACCTCGCTAGCGGCGTGCTCGATACGCCCCGCGTGCGCGCCATGCTCGATGCCTACCACGCCGTGCGGCCGTTCACGCCAGCCGAGCGGACTGCATGGCAGCCGATGCTGCGGGCCGCTGCGCTGCGCTTCTGGCTGTCGCGTCTGTACGACTACTACCAGCCGCGCGAGGCGGAAATGCTGACGCCGCACGATCCGACCCACTTCGAGCGCATCCTGCGCGAGCGCATCGCCACACCGGCGCCGGGGCTCACCGGATGAACCGACTCCCCATGCGCGCCGGCTTTATCTGGGTGAAACAGGGCTGGCAGCTATTCCGCAAGCAGCCGGGCGGCCTGATGTCGCTGTTCTTCTGCTGCATGTTCCTGTCCATGTTCACGCTGTTCGTGCCCCTGCTCGGCTCGATTGCACCGACTCTGATGGCGCCCATGTTCACGCTCGCCATCCTGCAGGCCTGCAGCGATATCGATCAGGGCCAGCGCGCCCAGCCGCGGGTGCTGTTTAACGGCTTCCGCCAGCCGGCGCGCCATCCCCTGCTGGGGCTGGGGCTGCTCTACCTGCTGCTGGTGACGCTGGCACTCGGCATCGTCTCCCTGCTCGACGACGGCAACCTGCTGCGCATCGCCAGCGGCGAGCTGCCCATGGACGACAAAGCACTGGCGCCGTCGCGTGGCCCGCTATTTATCGGCTCGCTGATCTACATGCTGGGCTGGCTGCTGACCTGCCTGAGCGCGCCCCTCATCGGCTGGCAGCAGATGCCGCTGGCCAAGGCGCTGTTCTTCAGCGTGGTGACGGTGATGCGCGATTTCCGTGCCTTCTTCGGCGCCGCGCTGCTGCTATTCATGCTGTTCCAGGTCGGTACGGCGCTACCGGTACTGTTACTGAGCTCGCCGCAGCTGATGCTGACCGTCATATTCGCCATCTTCCTGGTGCTGGTCGTGCTGATGCACTGCACGCTGTATGCGTGCTACCGCCACTATTTCGGCACGCCGGCAGCGACCACGCCGTCCGTGCCGCTGCGCTGAAGCAGCCTGCGCCCCCATCGCCTGACCGAGACCCCGCCCATGCAAGCACCCCGCACGCTGGCCAGCGCCATCGCCTCCAACGATAACAGCTTCAATCTGGTCAGGCTGGTGGCGGCGCTGCTGGTGGTGCTGTTTCACGCCGGCGAGCACAATACCGTGGCGCCGGGGCCGGACCCGCTCAGCGCGCTGATGCTGCCGGTGGCCGATATCGGCGCGCTGGCGGTCGATGTGTTCTTCCTGCTCAGTGGGCTGTTCATCACCCAGAGCTGGCTGCGCGACCCTGATCTGCTGCGCTTTGCCGTGCGGCGCGTGGCGCGGCTGGTGCCGGGCCTGCTGGTCTGCCTGGCGCTCACTACCAGCGTCGCCCTGATCTGCTTCTCGCCCCGAGGCATAGCCGGGCTGGCCGATCCGGCGCCGTGGCGCTACATCGTCAACGGCGCCATGCTGCACTGGCTGGTGTACATCATTCCGCCGTCCGAACTGGCGATTCCCGGCGTGCTGGGCGGCGCGGCGCTGAACGGCTCGCTGTGGACCGTGTACTGGGAAGGCCGCATGTACGTGATGGTGGCCCTGATCGGCGCCGCCGCGATTCTGCCGATGCGGCGCTGGATGATGGTGATGTCGCTGCTGCTGACGCTGGCCGCGTTCCAGTTCCCTGCCGTGCTGGCAGGCTATATCTGGGAAGCGCGCCTGTGGAGTCTGTTCCTGTGCGGGATGCTGCTGCAAACGCTGGCCGAACAGGTACGCATAGGCGCGCGTCCCTTCATCGTGGCCTGCGTACTGCTGGCGCTCAACTCGACCCGCTGGCTGGACCTCGAACATCAGGCGCTGACGGTGTTCGGCGTGAATCTGGTGGCCGTGACGCTGGCCCTGTGGGTGGGCAGTTCGCGCCTGCTCGGTTCGCGCTGGCGCCACCTGCAGCGCCACGACTACTCCTATGCCATCTACATCTACCACTGGCCCGTCATGCTGATGCTCAAGGCAGTGCTGCCGCCGGTGGGCATCTGGACCATGCTGGCGGCCACGCTGGCCATCGTGCTGCCGCTGTCGGTGTTCAGCTGGCACTGCGTGGAAGCGCCAGCACTGGCCTATGTGCGCAGGGTGCTGGCAAGCCGCCGCGCTTAACAGACTATTTCAACATGCGTGCAGCGCGGCGCACCAGCGAAGGCAGCGCACTCGCATGGCGAGCAAGCTGCAGGCTGTTTGAAACGGGCGCTAAATGCGCTCCAGCTTGGCGATGCTGAGGTCGAGCACCTTCATGCCGACATTGCCGAAGTTGATCTGGGCGCGCGCACTCGGACCGCTGCCTTCGATATTCACGATCACGCCTTCGCCGAACTTGGCATGCTGGACTGATTCGCCGATGCGCCAGCCGCTGCCGGCCGACTTGTGCGCAATCTTCTGCGCGATGGCATTATCGGAACCCAGTACCGGCGCCGCATCCCACGCCGACTTGGGCGAGGCAAACCAGTGCGACTGCACCTTGGCCGACAGCCATTTCAGCGATTCTTCCGGCAGCTCGTCGAAGAAGCGCGACTTCATGTTGTAGCGCGTCTGGCCGTGCAGCATGCGGGTCTGGGCGAAGCACATATACAGGCGCTGGCGGGCGCGCGTAATCGCCACATACATCAGGCGGCGCTCCTCTTCCACCCCGTCGTGCTCGCGCGAGCTGCTCTCGTGCGGGAACAGGCCCTCTTCCAGCCCCGTGATGAAGACGTTGTTGAACTCCAGCCCTTTGGCCGAGTGCACCGTCATCATCTGCACGGCATCCTGCCCCACCGTGGCCTGATTGTCGCCCGCTTCCAGCGAAGCATGCGACAGGAAGGCCGACAGCGGCGACATTACCGCTGGCAGCGGCGCGTCGGCGTCGAGGATTTCGAAGCCATCCTGATTGAGTACGGCAGCGCCGCTCTGTGCCTGCGCTGCCGGTCCCAGATGGGCCGGTGCGCCCTGCCCGTAGCCCTCTTCGGACACGAACTGGGTGGCGGCACTGACCATCTGCTCCAGATTTTCGATACGGTCGGCGCCTTCTTTTTCCGTCTGGTAGTGGGTCAGCAGGCCGCTGTGTTCCAGCACCACGCGCACCAGTTCCGGCAAGGCCATCTGCTGGGTTTCGAAGCGCGCGCCTTCGATCAGGCGCACAAAACCGGCCAGCGAGGAACCCGCTTTACCCGCCACATGGGGCACGGCCGCATACAGCGAAATGCCTTGCTGGTCAGCCGCCGCCTGCAGCGCTTCGATGCTGCGCAGGCCGATGCCGCGGGTGGGGAAGTTCACCACGCGCAGGAAGGCCGAATCGTTATGCGGGTTGTCCATCAGCTGCAGATAGGCGATGGCGTGCTTGACCTCGGCCCGCTGGAAGTAGCGCAGGCCGCCATACACGTGATACGGTATGCCGGCCGAGAACAGCGCATGCTCGATCACGCGCGACTGCGCATTGGAGCGGTACAGCACGGCGATCTCGCGCCGCTCGGCGCCGTCCGCGATCAGGTTTTTGGTCTCTTCCACGATCCACTGCGCTTCGGCCAGATCGGAGCTGGCTTCGTACACGCGCACGGGTTCGCCCTGCCCGGCATCGGTGCGCAAATTCTTGCCGAGCCGTTTGCTGTTATTCGAAATCAGCTGGTTGGCGGCATCAAGGATGTGGCCGTGCGAGCGGTAGTTCTGCTCCAGCTTGATCAGATTCCTGACCTGGAACTCGCGCTCGAAAGCGCTCATATTGCCCACATTGGCGCCGCGGAAGGCATAGATGCTCTGATCGTCGTCGCCCACGGCAAACAGTGCGCTGCCATGCTGGCCCGGTACGCCGGCCAGCAGCTTGAGCCACTTGTATTGCAGGTCATTGGTATCCTGGAACTCGTCCACCAATATGTGGCGGAAGCGCTGCTGGTAATGTTCGCGCAAAGGCTGGTTACGGCTCAGCAGCTCGTAACTGCGCAGCAGCAGTTCGGCAAAATCCACCACGCCTTCGCGCTGGCACTGCTCGTCGTACAGCTGGTACAGCTCGACTTTTTTGCGCTCATCGGCGTTATAGGCTTCGATCTTGTCGGCACGCAGGCCCTGATCCTTGGCGCCGTTGATGAAGTACATGACTTCCTTGGGCGGGAACTTTTCGTCATCGATGTTGTGCGCCTTGATCAGGCGCTTGATGGCCGACAGCTGGTCCTGCGTGTCCAGAATCTGGAAGGTCTGCGGCAGCGCTGCATCGCGGTGATGGGTGCGCAGCAGACGGTTACACAGCCCGTGGAAAGTGCCTATCCACATGCCGCGCGTATTGATCGGCAACATGGCGGAGAGACGGGTCAGCATTTCCTTGGCGGCCTTGTTGGTAAAGGTCACGGCCAGTATGCCCGAGGGCGACACCTGCCCTGTCTGGATCAGCCAGGCGATGCGGGTGGTCAGCACACGGGTTTTACCGGAGCCGGCCCCCGCCAGAATCAGGGCACTTTGCGGTGGCAGCGTGACCGCTGCCAGCTGCTCGTCATTGAGATTGTGTAAAAGATTTTGCATGCCGTGATTATACCGGCACTGGCTCCTCAGGCCGGATCGGCAGTGCTAACGGGCTGCGCTTTGCCGTTCTTTTTCGCTTCGCGGATCAGCTCGCGCATGACCCGTTCGGCGGCGCGGCTGGCCTGTGCCTGTTCGCGTCCCAGTTCGCCCATCTGCTGGCCCAGTGCGGCCATGGGTTTGCTGGCTTCGGCCATGCGCGCCTGCAGGCCCTGCATGGATTGCTGCAGCGCCTGTTCCTGCGCCTGCACATGCTGCTGCGCCTGCTGCCGGGCCAGTTGCTCGATCTGCTGCTGCAAGGGCTGCATTGCGCGCTGCAGCTCGGCCTGACGCTGGTGGAACTGCTGCAGCTGCTCGGCCGTAGGCTGCTCGCCCAGCTTGCGTGCGGCCTGCTCGATGCGCCGCGCAATCGCTTCCTGCTGGCGTGCCAGCGCGTCGATCTTGCGCTGCTGCTCGGCCGACGGGGCGGCAAACTGGCGTTCCAGATCGCGCCCCATAGCGTCCATCTGCTTGCCGATGGCATCCATGGACTGACCCTGCTGTTCCATTTTCTTGCCCTGCTCTTCCATACGGGCGCCCAGGCTTTCCACCGGTGCCCACGCGGCATGGGCCTGTGCCAGCATGGCGGCATCCTGGATCACATAGCCTTTTTTACCATCGCGGAACCAGATGAAATCACCTTTGAGGCGGCTGCGGGCAGCATCGATTTGGGCGCGGTCCAGACTGGTAGTGCGGGTAACCATGGTGCGCTTGTCGTCGTGGACCAGTGCAAATGCAGCACCCCGGCTCAGGCCCGGTTCCGCCGCGTCGGCTGGTGGAGCTGGTGGAGCTGGCGGGGCCGGCAGGGCCGGCAGCGCAGCCGCTGGTGCAGGCGGGGCCGGAGGTGCGGGCCGTGCGGCTAATGCTGGCAATGCGGCTGGTGCGGGCGGTACCGGTAGCGCAGCAAGTGGCGGCACAGCAGGCAGTGCAGGCAATGGACGCGATGCGCCCGTATCTGCCGTGGCGTGGGCATACAGCATGACGCCGGCGGCAAACAGGCCTAACAGGGGCAAGGCCAGTTTGCGGCTGGCTGGTTCAGAATGGGGGCGCACCAGGCGCTGAATACGAGACATGAGATTTCCTCCGTGAGCCGCATGGGCTAGTTGGGTACTGTCGAACTGGAACTGGTCCAGCTGCGCCAGAGCTTGTGCCAGCTTTTGCGGCTGGCCGAGCATGTCCACGGCAAGATCGTCGGCGATTTGTTCTCGCTCTATGCGTATCCTGCGTGACAAGGCCCAAACACTAGGGTGATAGAACAGCAATATCTCGATCGCGCTTTGCAGCAGGTTGACCAGATAATCGTGACGGCGGATATGCGCCAGTTCGTGGGCCAGCAGCGCTTCCAGCAGATCGGGCGGCATGCCGCTGATCAGGCTGGCCGGCACCAGTATGATGGGACGCCAGCAACCGGCGGTGATGGGGCTGTCGATGCCCCCGGCCACGCCCAGACGGACATCGCGGCGAATTTCAAAGCGGCTGGCCAGCAGTGCCATGCGGCGCTGCCAGTAATGGTTGATGGTGTAGGCGCTGCGCTGCGTGCGGGCGGCCACCCATTGCAGGCCTAGCATCAGGCGCAAGGTCATCAGCACGCCGCCAGCCAGCCACAGGCCGACTATCCATGGCAGCTGCTGGCGCAGCACGCGCTCGCTGTCGCGCCGCAGCGCACTGCCGAACTGGCTCAGGACATGCACAGCCGGGCCGCGAAGGCTGCCAGCATCGGCAGCGGGTGCGCTGCTGGCCATGGCGTCCTGACCGGCGTCCTGACCGGCCCCCTGCCAGCTGGCATACAGACCGGTCGTCAGCAATGCAGTCTGGCTGTCGCTGCGACCGTCATCGCGCAAGGCGCCGATCACGCTGGCCAGCGGCAGCAGCAGGCAGAGCAGCATGGCGCCACAGGCCACGGCATAACGGGTTTGCGGACGGGCGCGGCGCAGTAACTGCATGGCCAGCGCCACGCTGCAGCCGATCAGCACGCCCTGCCAGACAAAGTTGAGCAGGGCCCACCCCAGCGCCGCGACCAGCGCATCGAGCAGATTATGCATGGCGGCCTGCCTGCGGCGTGAAGTTGAATTGGCGTAGTAAAGACATGCTGCGCTCCCGATGTGTAGATGTAGAATAAATTATCTAGATGACGATGTCTAGAACTTTTTATCTACATCGGGAGCGCAGAGGCGGGGCGGCGGGTGCGCCCGCCTAGCGGCTTAGTACAGCACGACGGAACGGATGGACTCGCCGCTCTTCATCAGGTCGAAACCTTCGTTGATGCGTTCGAGCGGCAGACGATGGGTAATCAGGTCGTCGATATTGAGCTTGCCTTCCATGTACCAGTCGACGATCTTCGGCACATCGGTACGGCCACGGGCACCGCCGAAGGCCGAGCCCTTCCACACGCGGCCCGTCACCAGCTGGAACGGACGGGTGGAGATTTCCTGCCCCGCTGCCGCCACGCCGATGATGATGGACTGGCCCCAGCCCTTGTGGCAGCACTCGAGCGACTGGCGCATGGTGGTGGTATTGCCTATGCATTCGAAGCTGTAGTCGGCGCCGCCATCGGTGAGCTGGATAATCGCATCGACCACGTTGTCCACTTCATTCGGATTGATGAAGTGGGTCATGCCGAATTTGCGCGCCATCTCCTGACGGGCCGGATTGATATCGACCCCGATGATCTTGTCGGCACCCACCATGCGCGCCGCCTGGATCACGTTCAGGCCTATGCCGCCCAGACCGAACACCACCACATTGGCGCCCGCTTCCACCTTGGCCGTGAACAGCACGGCGCCCACGCCCGTCGTAACGCCGCAACCGATGTAGCAGACCTTGTCGAACGGTGCATCGCTGCGGATCCTGGCCAGCGCGATCTCCGGCACCACGATGTAGTTGGAGAAGGTCGAGGTGCCCATGTAGTGGTAGATAGGCTTGCCGTCCAGCGAGAAGCGGCTGGTGGCATCCGGCATCAGCCCGCGGCCCTGGGTGGAGCGGATAGACTGGCACAGATTGGTTTTCTGCGACAGGCAGAATTTGCACTGGCGGCATTCCGGCGTGTACAGCGGAATCACGTGGTCATCTTTTTTCAGCGACTTCACGCCGGGACCGACATCGACCACCACGCCCGCGCCTTCGTGGCCGAGGATGGCCGGGAAGATGCCTTCGGGATCAGCGCCGGACAGGGTGTAGTAATCCGTGTGGCATATGCCGGTGGCTTTGATTTCGACCAGAACTTCGCCCTCGCGCGGGCCGCCCAGTTCTACTTCTTCTATCGTCAGCGGTTTGCCCGCCTGCCATGCTACGGCTGCTTTGGTTTTCATGGAACTTTCCTCTGGCTGGTGTGTGCAGGTCGTGCGGCGGCTAGGCGCCGCACAGGTACGACATCATACCAGCGCAGAGTTTTCCTTGCCGGGCGTGGCCGCGCCGCGCAGCACCGCTGCGCTAACGAGCAATTCGCTGATGGCGTGCCACAGCTGGCGCGGCGTGCTCCATGGTTTGGCCAGATAGGACAGGCCGCGGGCACCGGCGATGGTGTGCGGCGCGCGCGCCGAATATAGCAGCAGCGGCGCTACGCCGTGATACTGGCGGACCAGCGCCAGCAGATCGGGCGGCGCGGCCGGGGTGGCTTCGGATTCGGATTCGGCTTCGGATTCGGATTCGGCTTCGGCTTTAGCATCGTTGTCGGGCACGGCAGGATCGAGCACTACCAGCGCAAACGCGTTCTGCTGCAGCTGGGCCAGCGCCGCGGCGGCGCTGCTGGCCACGCACACCTGATTTTCCGGTACCAGCAAGGCGGTCAGCACCAGCACCGCATCGGCATCGGCATCGATCAGCAATACGCGCGGCACCTCGGCGGCGATACCGAGTTCCGGCTGTTCCAGTAACGACCATCCAATCTCGGCCGCCTGTTGATCGGACATATATCGGCTCATTTCTGTGTCTCCGCAAGCAATACGGGTGGCACTGCATAGCACAGGGCAAACGCGGCCATGCAGAAGTCGGCGGAGTTGGGCCGGACGCTGGAGGTGTCCCCGCAGGGCAGAGGCGGTGACGGCACGTTGGGGGGAGACTAGCGGGATATGGCTAAACTAGCCCGTCGCACAATGTTGCCAGCAGGTATATCACCCTGCTAACCAACAGTCTACCCCAGAGATAGTTGCAAATTAAGTAAAACAGCGAAAAAAAGTCCGCCGGCGTTTACTTTTTCAGACGCTGGTTGAATGCCGCATGCAAAGCGTTCAGGGTTTCTTCCGCGCTCAGCAACTGATCGGCCACTTCGTTGACTTTGCGGCGATTCGAGCGGGCGTGGTCGCGCAGCACTTCGAACGCCGTATTGCGGTCAGTCTGGAATTTGCACATCAGCAGGCCTACCGCCAGACTGGTTTCGCGCCCCGAGGCCAGCGCCGCGTTGAGGTTCAGTTCAGTGCGGCGCAGCTGGCGGATTTCGTCGGCACGGGCCAGACCGGCAGCAAACGCCGGCATCAGGTGCTTTTCATCCACCGGCTTGACGAGGAAGCCCACCGCGCCATAGGCAGCCGCCTGTTTGCCGGCATCGGCATCGCCGCGGCCGGACAGGAACATAAAGGGCACCGAGGAGCTCGCATGCAGCTGCTTGGCCAGTTCCAGTCCATTCATGCCGGGCATGTGGATGTCGAGCAGGGCGAGATCGGGCTCGCGCTGGCTGATCAACTGTAGCGCCTGCTCTGCCGAGAGCGCCTTCAGCACGTCGTAACCGGCATGGCCGAGTACTTCGCCGAGGAAATCAAGCAGCAGCTGGTCGTCATCGACGATCAGTATCAGACGTTTGGCGCTGGAGGAACCATTCATGAGCAACAACCTTGGAGTAAAGCTAAGAACCTATTATAAGGCCGAAAACTTCACCTACTGTAAGGCTTTCGTGCGACTTTCCGCCTCACCCCAGTTTTTTTTGCAGCTTTGATGCGCGTTTAAACAACAGCGGTGCTGCCGAATAGCTGCAGAAATTCTGCTACCGCCCGGCGCACCGCCGGCTCGCCTGCTGCCAGCTGGGCCGCATCGGGCGTCGCATCGTCGGCGGCCGGTCCGGCCGCCAGATAGATGCTGCTGATGGCTGCCGCCATGTGCGCGCCGCGCGCCACCAGCGGCGCGGCCAGCGCCGGCGTCATGCCGCCTATCACCACCTGGGGCAGATGGATCTGCTGGCGCGCTTGATCCAGTATGGCCGCTGCCGTGGTCACCGCATACTGCTTGACGCGCGATGGATAGAAGCCGCCGAAGGCCACATAGCTGGCACCGTTGGCCTGCGCGGCCAGCGCCAGTGCCATATCGCCGTAGCAGGAAGCGCCAATGATGGCCGCCGGCCCCAGCTGGGCGCGCACGGCTGCCAGCGCGGCATCGCTGGCGCCCAGATGCACGCCGTCGGCCTGCACCTGCAAGGCCAGGTCGACAAAATCGTTGACGATGAACGGCACGTCATACTGCCGGCACAGGCGGCGCAAAGCCGTGGCCTGTTCCAGCCGCAGTGCGGGGCTGGCGTGCTTGTGGCGGTATTGCAGCAGCGCGATGCCGGGCTGGCGGCCCTGCGCCGCCCGCAATGCCTGCTCGGTCACGGTCAGCAGGCGTTCAGTGTGGTCCCAGTTGGGGGTGACCAGATACAGACCTTGCATGGTAGTAGCTTGACTTTCAATGAAAAAGTAACGGTAAAGAGACGAAGTGAAACGGGAGCCTAAACGCTATCGTTTCAGAAGTAAGTGCTGCGCGCAGGGATGCGCTGGCCGCTGCCGATCGCATAGGCCCCGCTCAGCGCCGCGTGGCAGTACGCCTGCGCCGCGTCGAGCGCCAGCGCCAGCGGCACCTGCATGGCCAACTGACCCGCCAGCGCCGACGCCAGTGTGCAGCCGCTGCCATGAAAGCCGCCTGCCAGCCGCAGCCAGCGCCACTCGCGCAGCGCGTCCGGCTGCGCCTGCGGGCCAAACCAGCGGTTGAGCACCACCTCGCCATCGCTATGGCCGCCTGTTAGCAGCACATGCTGGCAGCCTTGTTGGTGCAGGCGCTGCATCTGGGCCGCCACGCTGGACTGGCCCGTCAGCGCCTGCGCTTCCGGCTCGTTGGGGGTCAGTACGGTGGCCAGCGGCAGCAATGGCGCCAGCGCCTGCACGGCATCGTCGCGCGACAGCAGATCGCCATGGCCGCTGGCCAGCACCGGATCGAGCACCACCGCCAGCTGCGGCTGATCGCGCCGCAGCTGCACGATCAGCTCGGCGATGGCTTGCGCATTTTCCGCGCTGCCGGTAATGCCGATCTTGACGGCGCTGATGGCAAATTTGGCGATCAGTGCCTGCGCCTGCTGGCGCAGCAGCTCGGCAGCGACGGGATGCACGCTACGCACGCGATCGTTGTCCTGCACCGTCAGCGCAGTCACCACCGTCAGCGCATGGGCGCCCTGCCCTGCAATGGCTTGCAGATCGGCGCTCAGGCCGGCGCCGCCCGACGGATCGAAGCCGGCAAACACCAGCACGCACGGGCGGCGCGAGTCCAGCCGCGGGCTCGGTCTTGGACTTGGGCTCATGCTTCCGCTCGGGTTCATGCCAGCCGGCCGGCCATCGGCGAGGATGGCGAGGCGGCGAACTTGCGGGCGATGCGTCCGGCCAGATAGGCTTCGCGGCCTGCCTGCACACCCAGCTTCATGGCGCGCGCCATACGCACCGGGTCCTGTGCACCGGCGATGGCGGTGTTCATCAGTACGCCGTCGCAGCCCAGTTCCATGGCGATGGCAGCATCGGAAGCCGTGCCGACACCGGCATCGACCAGCACGGGAACTTTGGCCTGCTCGATGATCAGCGACAGATTCCACGGATTCAAAATGCCCATGCCGGAACCGATCAGCGACGCCAGCGGCATCACCGCGACGCAGCCTATATCTTCCAGCATGCGCGCCTGGATCGGATCGTCGCTGCAATACACCATCACATCGAAACCATCCTTCACCAGCGCTGCGGCGGCGACCAGCGTTTCCGGCATGTTCGGGAACAGGGTCTTCTCGTCGCCCAGCACCTCCAGTTTGACCAGCTTGTGGCCATTGAGCAGTTCGCGCGCCATCTGCAGCGTGTAGATGGCATCCTTGGCGTTGTAGCAGCCCGCCGTATTGGGCAGGATGGTGTACTGCGACGGCGGCAGCACGTCGAGCAGGCTGGGAGCTTTCGGGTCCTGGCCGATATTGACGCGGCGGATAGCCACGGTGATGATTTCCGCTTCGGCGGCATCGGTCGCTTCGCGCGTTTGCTGCAGGTCGCGGTATTTGCCGCTGCCCACCAGCAGGCGCGACTGGTAGCTCTTGCCGGCGATGGTCAGCAGGTCCTGTGCGGCCGATGCGGCGGCCACGCCTTCGTTACGATGAATACTGTTCATGAGTTTTCCTTGGTCCGTTAGCAGATACAACTGTGGGAAGGGCGTCAGGCGTCATGGCCTAGCCGCCGCCGATAGCGCGCACGATCTCGACCTTGTCGTGCGCCTGCAGCTGGTGCTGCGGCCACTGCTGGCGCGGCACCACGCTGCGGTTGACGGCCAGCGCCAGCGCCTGTCCCGTCAGCGCCAGCGCGGCGATCAGCTCGGCCAGCGTGTGCTGCAGCGGCACCTGATAGGGCTCGCCATTGAGTTCGATATCGATCATGAGTGCCTCACAGCTTGTGATACAGCTGGGCGCCATCGCGGATGAATTCCACCGCCTTCTCCTGCATGCCCTGCTGCAGCGCGGCGCCATCGCTGACGCCCTGCGCTGCCGCGAAGTCGCGCACTTCCTGGGTGATTTTCATCGAGCAAAAATGCGGCCCGCACATCGAGCAGAAGTGCGCCACCTTGGCCGAATCCTTGGGCAGCGTCTCGTCGTGGAACTCGCGCGCCTTGTCCGGATCGAGGCCCAGATTGAACTGATCGTCCCAGCGGAATTCGAAGCGCGCCTTGGACAGGGCGTTGTCGCGGATCTGCGCGCCGGGATGGCCCTTGGCCAGATCGGCAGCGTGGGCGGCGATCTTGTAGGTGATGATGCCATCCTTGACGTCATTCTTGTCAGGCAGGCCCAGATGCTCTTTCGGCGTGACATAGCACAGCATGGCCGTGCCGTACCAGCCGATCTGCGCCGCGCCTATGCCGGACGTGATGTGGTCGTAGCCGGGTGCGATGTCGGTGGTCAAAGGGCCCAGCGTGTAGAACGGCGCTTCGTGGCACTGCTCCAGTTGCAGGTCCATGTTCTCTTTGATCAGCTGCATCGGTACGTGACCGGGACCTTCGATCATCACCTGCACATCGTGCTTCCAGGCGATCTGGGTCAGTTCGCCCAGCGTTTTCAGTTCGCCCAGCTGGGCTTCGTCGTTGGCGTCGTAGATCGAGCCGGGACGCAAACCGTCGCCGAGCGAGAAGGCGACGTCATAGGCTTTCATGATCTGGCAGATTTCTTCGAAGTGCTCGTACAGGAAGGATTCCTTGTGGTGAGCCAGACACCATTTGGCCATGATGGAACCGCCGCGCGAGACGATGCCGGTCAGGCGCTTGGCCGTCAGCGGCACATAGCGCAGCAGCACGCCGGCGTGGATGGTGAAGTAGTCCACGCCCTGCTCGGCCTGCTCGATCAGGGTGTCGCGGAAGATTTCCCAGCTCAGGTCTTCGGCCTTGCCGTTGACCTTTTCCAGCGCCTGATAGATAGGCACGGTACCGATAGGCACCGGGCTGTTGCGGATGATCCATTCGCGGGTTTCGTGGATGTGCTTACCGGTGGACAGGTCCATCACGTTATCGCCGCCCCAGCGGATAGCCCAGGTCATTTTTTCCACTTCCTCGCCGATCGACGAGGTCACCGCCGAGTTGCCGATGTTGGCGTTGATCTTGACGAGGAAATTGCGGCCGATGATCATCGGTTCCACTTCCGGGTGGTTGATATTGGCAGGAATGATGGCGCGGCCACGGGCGATTTCTTCACGCACGAATTCCGCCGTGATCTCGGCCGGGATGCTGGCGCCGAAAGACTGGCCGCGGTGCTGGCGGCCCATTAAATCAGCCAGACGCTGGCCATTGGGACCGGAATTTTTCAGCTGTTCCAGATACTCCTTGCGGCGCAGGTTTTCGCGGATCGCGACGAATTCCATTTCCGGCGTGATGATGCCCTGACGGGCGTAGTGCATCTGCGTGACGTTCTTGCCGGCGCGGGCACGGCGCGGCTGGCGGTGCAGATTGAAGCGCAACTCGGCCAGCGCCGGATCGGCCAGCCGCGCCTTGCCGTAATCGGAAGTCGGGCCGTCCAGTTCTTCCGTATCGTCGCGCTCCAGTATCCATGGCAGGCGCGGCGTGGCCGCCAGACCGGAGCGGATATCGATCACGGCAGCGGGGTCGGTATAGGGGCCGGAGGTGTCGTAGACATACACGGGCGGATTGGCTTCGAAGCCGAAGGAGGCAGGCGTGTCGGCCTGGCTGATTTCGCGCATGGGTACGCGGATGTCGGGACGGCTGCCCTGGACGTAGACTTTGCGCGAATTGGGTAAAGGCTGGATGGCTGCACTATCCACCGTGGCGGTGGCAGACAGGAATTTGGCGTTGGCGTTGGCGTTCATTTGGCTCCTTGGTTGGCTACAGGAGCCAGCAAAGGAGGTAGGATGGGGCTGCCACTAGCCGCGCAGGTGTTACGGCGTTGCGTAACGGGCGGTGTAACGGCGCTGTCCTTAGCTTCCCTTCGCTGGCATTATCCAGATCAGGTTCGGAGGGTATTTCTCACCCGCGCATCACAGCGATGCACAGGACCCCTAGCGTTTGCCACCTTGCGGCAGCGCGCCGATTATACGCCGCGTTTTAACATGCCGACAATAGCTGATTCGATAGCTGGCAATTGCGCTAGCTGAATGCCACATCTTCTATACGGTAACGATACTTGCGCCGCTCGGGCAAGTTCCAGCCTTCGCCTTGGCTGCAATCCCGCTGTACGTCCGGGGCCGGCGACGGAAATAGCGCCGCAAACGCCAGCTTGGTCTGTTCGCTCGCCTGCAAGGCAGTCACGACAGCGCTCATCACTTCAGCCGAGTTGCTTGCAACGGGCGCCGGAACAGGCAGCGCAGAAGTGACGCGCTCTAGTTCCTGTGCAAGCTGTGCACGCAGGCGCTGAGCGCGAATATAGAATTTATCCTGCGGGCGGCGTACATAGATATCGTTCCAGGCATTGCGCCTGCCGCGGCCCGCCCAGTGGGCCAGCCGGTTGGGAGTAACCGCTCTGCCTTGAAAGATAATTTCCTCACCATGGACGCGGGCATACTGCGATTCGCCATAGGTGCGGGTGCAGAGCAAGGTGCCTTCCGGCAAAAACACGGTTTTCCACTGGTAGCCGCGCACGCTGGCCGGATCGTTATCGATCCTTAGCTTGAGTTGCTCGCCCAGCCACATTTCTAGCGCGGCATTCAGCGCCTGCTGCAGATCGGGTGCGCCACCGCGCCTTGCCAGATGGTCTGTTAGCCGCTCCAGCAGCCGGCGCTCGATAGGGATGGTCTCGCTCGCGTCCATGTTCTATTTCCTCCTATTTTTCCTTCTATTTCCTTCTGCTTTCCTATTTTTAGACCTGCCCACGGCTGCAGAGTTCAAAAATAGGAAAAATAGAAGAAAATAGAAGCAGGACTGAAGGAAAATAGAACGTTTGAGATAACGAGTGCGCGGGGAGGTGAATACCCCACGCACGACGCTCCCCTGCGGGACAGAATTAATCCTTGAAGACAGGCGTGGTCTTGCTCATGCCGGCCATCATGGCCGCTTGCAGATCGGCCGACATCAGCATGGCCGCATTCCACGTGGCGATGTAATTCAGGCCATCGGCCACGCTGTGGTCACGCGCATAGGTGATCATTTCCTTGACGCCACGCACGGCCAGCGGCGCCTTGGCAGCGATCTCGGCAGCAATAGCCCGCACGCCCTCGCGCAGCGCTTCCGGCGTTTCGAACACGCGGTTCACCAAGTGGATTTCCCTGGCCTCGGCCGCATCGACCTTGCGCGCCGTATACGCGAGCTCGCGTGCCATACCCTCGCCGATCAGCTTGGGCAGGCGTTGCAGCGTCCCCACATCGGCAGTCATGCCGATATCGATTTCCTTGATGCTGAACCATGCATCCGCCGAGCAATAGCGCATATCGGCACAGCAGATCAGATCGATACCGCCGCCCACGCAAGCGCCATGCACGGCAGCCAGCACCGGCTTGCGGCAGCGCTCCAGACTGGTCAGACTATCCTGCAGATCGAGAATGATACGGCGCAGCGATTCGCGCATGCGACCATCGCAGTCGTTCTGGATCTGGCTGCCCAGCCCCATCATCATCTGCAAGTCTATGCCCGCAGTAAAGCCGCGCCCCTCGCCTTCGAGCACGATGGCGCGGGCTTCCGGCAAGCCATCGAGGAACTGGAATGCGCTACGTAATTCATTCCACATAGCAAGATTCATCGCATTCAGCTTGTCAGGACGGTTCAGGCGCACGATGGCGACAGCCCCCTCCAGGCTGACGGATAAAGTTTCAAAAGCCGGGATAGATTCAGACATGCAAAGCTCCAGATGACGTTTATGCGCTTATCTTGTCGTTAAAAAACTGGCTACGTCAATCAAAAAGCCCCCCGCGCCTGACGTTTGGCCCGCCCAGTCATCTATAATGGCTGTTTTCGCCAATTTAATTTGTCAAATCATGGAATTAGCCAAGTCTTTCGAGCCTGCCGACATTGAACAGTTCTGGCGCAGCGAGTGGGAACAACGCGGGTACTACCGCGCCTCGCTGGACGCCGGTAAACCTTCTTTCAGCATCCAGCTGCCGCCGCCGAATGTGACCGGCACCCTGCACATGGGCCATGCTTTCAACCAGACCATCATGGACGGTCTGACCCGCTACCACCGCATGCTGGGCCACAACACGGCCTGGATACCGGGCACCGACCACGCCGGCATCGCCACCCAGATCGTGGTGGAACGCCAGCTGGACGCGCAGAAAGTGTCGCGCCACGATCTGGGCCGCGACGCCTTTATCAAGAAAGTCTGGGAATGGAAAGAGAAATCCGGTTCCACCATTACCGGCCAGATGCGCCGTCTGGGCGCCTCGCCGGACTGGGAACGTGAATACTTTACCATGGACGAGGCCCGTTCCAAAGTAGTGACGGAAGTGTTTGTACGCCTGCACGAGCAGGGCCTGATCTACCGCGGCAAGCGTCTGGTCAACTGGGACCCCGTGCTGGGCACCGCCGTGTCCGATCTGGAAGTGGTATCGGAAGAAGAAGACGGCTCGATGTGGTACATCAAGTACCCGCTGGCCGATGGCAGCGGCACCCTGACGGTGGCCACCACCCGTCCGGAAACCATGCTGGGCGACGTGGCCGTGGCGGTCGATCCGACCGACGAGCGCTACCAGCCGCTGGTGGGCAAGATGCTCAAGCTGCCGCTGTGCAACCGCGAGATCCCCATCATCGCCGACAGCTATGTGGACAAGGAATTCGGTACCGGCTGCGTGAAGATCACGCCGGCGCACGACTTCAACGACTACGCCGTGGGCCAGCGCCACAATCTGGGCATGCCTTCCATCCTGACGCTGGAAGCCAGGATCACCGACGATGCCCCCGAAGCTTATCGCGGTCTGGATCGCTTCGAAGCGCGCAAGAAAATCGTTGCCGATCTGGAAGCGCAAGGCCTGCTGGAACAGGTCAAACCGCACAAACTGATGGTGCCGCGCGGCGACCGTACCGGCGTGGTGATCGAACCTATGCTGACCGACCAGTGGTTTGTAGCCATGAGCAAGCCGGCACCGGAAGGCACGTTCAATCCGGGCAAATCGATCGCCGAAGTGGCGCTGGAAAAAGTCTCCTCGGGCGAAATCAAGTTCGTGCCGGAGAACTGGACCACCACCTACAACCAGTGGCTCAACAACATCCAGGACTGGTGCATCTCGCGCCAACTGTGGTGGGGCCACCAGATTCCCGCATGGTATGACGAGGCCGGCAATGTGTACGTGGCCAAGACGGAAGCCGAAGCGCAGGCCCAGGCTGCGGCCAAGGGCAGCAGCGGCCCGCTGCGCCGTGACAACGACGTACTCGACACCTGGTTCTCGTCCGCGCTGGTACCGTTCTCCACCCTGGGCTGGCCGGAACAGACGCCGGACCTGCAAGCTTTCCTGCCATCGTCGGTACTGGTGACGGGCTTCGACATCATCTTCTTCTGGGTGGCGCGCATGGTCATGATGACGGCGCACTTCACCGGCAAAGTACCGTTCAACACGGTCTACGTGCACGGTCTGGTACGCGATTCGCAAGGCCAGAAGATGTCCAAGTCCAAGGGCAACACGCTCGATCCTATCGACCTGATCGACGGCATAGCCGTGGAAGCGCTGGTGGAAAAACGCACCACCGGCCTGATGAACCCGAAAGCGGCCGAGAAAATCGCCAAGGCTACCCGCAAGGAATTCCCCGAAGGTATCGCTGCCTACGGCACCGATGCCGTGCGCTTCACCATGGCCTCCTACGCTTCGCTGGGCCGCAACATCAACTTCGATCTGGGCCGCGCCGAAGGCTACCGCAACTTCTGCAACAAGATGTGGAACGCCACCCGCTTCGTGCTGATGAATACCGAAGGCAAGGATTGCAGCGCCAACGAAGCCGACCTGTCGATGGCCGACAAGTGGATCATCTCGCTGCTGCAGAAAGCCGAACTCGATGTGGCCAAAGGCTTCGAAGACTACCGCTTCGACAACATCGCTTCGACCATCTACAAATTCGTCTGGGACGAGTACTGCGACTGGTATCTGGAAGTGGCCAAAGTGCAGGTGCAGAGCGGCAGCGAAGGCCAGCAGCGCGCCACCCGCCACACCCTGCTGCGCGTGCTGGAAGTGGTGCTGCGTCTGGCCCATCCGATTATTCCTTTCGTCACCGAAGCGCTGTGGCAGGCTGTGGCGCCGCTGGCCGGCAAGACGGGCGACACCATCATGCTGCAGCCCTACCCGATCGCCAACCCGGCCAAGATCGACGAAGCGGCCGAAGCGTGGATGCAGCAGCTCAAGGCCCTGACCGACGCCACCCGCAACCTGCGCGGCGAAATGCAGCTGGCGCCGTCGCTGCGCGTGCCGCTGATCGTCGAGCCGGGCAATGCCGAGGACAAGGCAGCCATGAGCGTGTTCGCGCCCTACATCCAGTCGCTGGGCAAGCTGGCCGAAGTGCAGATCGTGGACCTGCTGCCGGAATCGCCGGCGGCCGTGTCCATCGTCGGCACGACCAAGCTGATGCTGAAAGTGGAAATCGACGTGAAAGCCGAGCGTGAGCGCCTGAGCAAGGAGATCGCCCGTCTGGAAGGCGAGATCAACAAGGCCAACGGCAAGCTGTCCAACGAAAGCTTCGTGGCGCGCGCACCGGCCGAAGTGGTGGCGCAAGAGAAGGAACGCGTGGCCAGCTTCAGCGCCACGCTGGCCAAGATCCGCGAGCAGTTCGCCAAGCTGCCAGCTTAAGCACTAGCAAGCGCAAACCACGGGGGCAGGACGGGCAAGCAGCGCTGGCCTGTCCTGCCCCTAATTTTATGCCCCCGTGTTTATTCGGCCAGCAGGGCGGCGTAGCGGGCGATATCGACGTTGCCGCCACTGAGTAGGATGCCGACGCGCTGGCCTTGCAGCGCGTCTTTCATGGCGCGCGCAGCTGCAAAACCCAGGCAGCCGGTGGGCTCCACCACGATCTTCATGCGCTCGGCAAAGAAGCGCATGGCGGCGCGCAGTTCGGCGTCGCTGACAGTCAGGATGTCATTGACGTCGCGCCGGATGATGGGAAAAGTCAGATGTCCCAGATGCTGGGTCTGCGCACCATCGGCAATGGTCTGCGGCGTGTCGATATGCACGATGCTACCGCTACGGAACGATTGCTGGCCATCATTACCCGCTTCCGGCTCCACCCCGTACAAACGGGTCTGCGGCGACAGTGCCCGCGTGGCCAGCGCCGAGCCGCTGAGCAGACCGCCGCCACCGAGGCAGACGAACAGGCTGTCGAGCGGCCCCACTTCTTCGAACAGCTCCTTGGCCGCCGTCCCCTGCCCGGCAATCACGTCGGCATGGTCATACGGCGGAATCAGGGTCATGCCCTTCTGCTGCGCCAGATTGCGGCCTATCTGTTCACGGTCTTCCTTGTAACGGTCGTACAGCACCACTTCGGCGCCATAGCCGCGCGTGGCGGCCACCTTGGCCGCCGGCGCATCGAGCGGCATGACGATGGTGGCCGGCATGCCCAGCAGGCGGGCCGACAGGGCGATGGCCTGCGCGTGATTACCGGAGGAAAACGCCACCACCCCGGCGCGGCGCTGCTCGGCATCGAAGCGGGCCAGCGCATTGTAGGCGCCGCGGAACTTGAAAGCGCCCATGCGCTGCAGATTTTCGCACTTGAAAAACACTTCGGCGCCCAGTTCGGCATTGGCCGTGCGCGAGGTCAGCACGGGCGTGCGGTGGGCATAGCCGTCGATGCGGGCGGCGGCGGCCTGCACATCGGCGTAGGTAGGCAGATTAGGCGGGTTCATCGTGATCCTGTGGTGAATGTTTCCAGCCGCAAATGATAGCCGTTTTTAGCATTTTCACGACAGTTGCATAAAAATAGCACGATCGGTCATTTTATTTGCTACACTCGTCGGACCTTAAAAATTCACTCTGGAGACATGCAATGAAATGGTTCGCTTACGCCCTCGCCGCCGCCGTCAGCATCGCCCCGGCATTTGCCGATGACAGCTCGCCGGTAGGCCTGTGGAAGAATATCGACGACGTGACGGGCAAGCCTAAGGCGCTGATCCGTATCTCGGAGAGCAATGGCGTACTGCAAGGCAAGATCGAACAGCTGTTCCGCGCACCCAGCGAAGAGCAGAACCCGAAATGCGAAAAATGCGAAGACGCCCGCAAGAACCAGCCCATCATCGGCATGGTGTTCATGTCCGGCCTGAAAAAGGATGGCGACGATTACACGGGCGGCGAAATTCTTGATCCGGACAACGGCAAAGTCTACAAGAGCAAAATGCACCTGAGCGACAACGGCAAAAAACTCAATGTACGCGGCTACATCGGCGTACCGATGCTGGGCCGTTCGCAAGTCTGGCTGCGCCAGGAATAAGCACCGCTCTGCAGGCGCGCTCAAGCGCCTGACTCGGCAGTCGCACTCGGGCGTCTAGCTCTGCTGGCGCGCCCGGGCGCGCAGCACTTTGCTCAGGTGGCGGTCCAGACTGTTGGCAAAATTCTGCCGGTCGCTCTGGCTGAAGGCAGCAGGTCCGCCCGTATCCACCCCGCTGCCGCGCAATTCATCCATGAAAGCGCGCATGGTCAGCATCTGCGCGATATTGTGCTCGGTGTAGAACTCGCCGCGCGGATTGAGCGCATAGCCGCCTTGTTTCAGCACGTCGGCCGCCAGCGGTATATCGCCCGTCACCACCAAGTCGCCGGGCGCCAGCAGACGCACGATCTCCCGGTCCGCGACATCCGCCCCGGCCGGCACCTGCACGGCGCGGATATGGCGCGAGGGCGGCACCCGCAGCAACTGATTGGCCACCAGCGTGAGCGGCACGGCCAGCCGTTCGGCCACGCGGTACAGAATTTCCTTGATGACGGCGGGGCAGGCGTCGGCATCCACCCAGATCTGCATCACAGTTCCCACAGTTCGCCGTTAGGGCTGGTGCGGGGCGGATGCACGCCAAAGTGCTTATAGGCTGCCGCCGTGGCCACCCGGCCGCGCGGCGTGCGCTGCAGATAGCCTTGCTGGATCAGATACGGTTCCAGCACATCCTCGATGGTATCGGCCGCTTCGCCTATCGCCGCCGCCAGATTGCCGATGCCGACCGGCCCGCCGCCGAATTTGACCAGCACCGCTTCCAGCAGCTTGCGGTCCATCACATCGAAACCCACGGTATCCACATCGAGCATCACCAGCGCGGCATCGGCAATCGCCTTGGTGATATCGCCATTGCCTTTCACTTCCGCATAGTCGCGCACGCGGCGCAGCAGACGGTTGGCGATACGGGGCGTGCCGCGCGCACGGCGGGCAATTTCATGGGCGCCCTCCTCATCGATATTGGCCTTGAGCAGCATGGCGCTGCGTTTGACGATCAGGGTCAGCTCCGCAGTGTTGTAGAACTCCAGCCGGGCGACGATGCCGAAGCGGTCGCGCAGCGGATTGGTCAGCATGCCGGCGCGGGTGGTCGCCCCCACCAGCGTGAACGGCTGCAAGTCAAGTTTGACGGAGCGGGCAGCCGGCCCCTCGCCTATCATGATGTCGATCTGATAGTCTTCCAGCGCAGGATAGAGGATTTCTTCGACCACCGGCGAGAGACGGTGGATTTCATCGATGAACAGCACATCGTTGGCTTCCAGATTAGTCAGCAGCGCGGCCAGATCGCCGGGCCGTTCCAGCACCGGGCCGGAAGTCTGGCGCAGGTTCACCCCCATTTCGCGCGCAATGATGTTGGCCAGCGTGGTCTTGCCCAGCCCCGGCGGGCCGAACAGCAGCGTATGGTCGAGCGCCTCGCTGCGCTTGCGCGCCGCCGAAATAAAGATTTCCAGCTGATCGCGGATTTTGGCCTGACCGACGTATTCATCGAGCAGTTTGGGCCGCAGCGCCCGTTCGATCGCCTCCTCGTTGGGCGAAGATGGCGCCGCATCGATGATGCGCTGTTCGGTAAAGCTGTCAGTCTGGATGCTCATGCAGTTTCTGGTAACCTATTCAATCACGCAAGGTGGCAGGCCGGCGCACGCTGCCATGTCAGCCATGATACACCGCGCCTCAGCCTTTCGAGAGCGCTTTCAGCGCCTGCTTGATGCCGTCCGATACGGAAGCGCCAGCCGGCACGGTCTTCAGTGCCAGCAGGGCTTCCTTGTCGGAGTAGCCGAGCGCCAGCAGCGCATTCAGGATGTCGGACTGCGAGTCCGGCACGGCATGGGCCCCGCCCGCACCGATGTCGGCACCGAGCTTGCCTTTGAGCTCCAGCAGCAAGCGCTCGGCAGTCTTCTTGCCTATGCCCGGCACTTTGACCAGCCGGCCCGATTCCTGCAGCGTCACGGCCTGAGCCAGATCGGCGATCGACATGCCGGACAGGATGGACAGCGCGGTGCGCGCGCCCACGCCGGTGATCTTGATCAGCTGGCGGAACACGGCGCGCTCCTCGGCATGGCCGAAGCCGAACAGCAGATGGGCATCTTCGCGGATGGCCTGATGGGTGAACAGCACCACTCTCTCGCCCACGCCGGGCAGGTTGTAGAAGGTGGTCATGGACACATCGACTTCATAGCCGACGCCGGCGCAATCGACCAGCAACTGGGGCGGATTTTTTTCGAGCAGAATACCGGAGAGACGACCGATCATATTGCAATGCCTTTAGTAAAAGTTCAGCCCACCAGCCGGCCGCGCCGCATGCGCAAGCCGGCCAGCGGGCTGTGGGATGCCGTGCCTGCAACGGCGTCTGCCGCCGTGCCGCCAGTCCGGCTACGGTGCTGGCTGCGCCCCTGTATCAGGGTTAGCGTCTCGCGGTTGTGGGCATGGCAGATGGCCACGCCCAGCGCATCGGCGGCGTCGGTGCCGGGCAGGCCGGGCAGCGCCAGCAGGCGCGCCACCATGTCCTGCACCTGTGCCTTGACGGCACGCCCCGTGCCCACCACGGCCTGCTTGACCTGGGTAGGCGAGTATTCGGCAACGCTGAGTTCGGCCGAAACCAGCGCGCAGATGGCTGCGCCCCGTGCCTGGCCAAGCAGCAGGGTGGACTGGGGATTGACGTTGACAAACACCTGCTCGATAGCGGCGTAGTCAGGCTGGTAGGTGCGCGCCACTTCGGCCACACCGTCAAGGATGACTTTCAGACGGGTCGGCAGATCCCCCTCGCCGCTCTTGATGGTGCCGGAGGCGATGTAGCGCAGCTTGCTACCGTGCTGTTGTATGACGCCAAAGCCGGTGGTACGCAAGCCGGGGTCTATGCCGAGAATTATCATTGCGCGATTGTAACCGCGAAACTGGAATGCTGTATATAAAAACAGTGTGGCGACCTGGACCAGATCGCCACACTGTAGACACTCGCCGGACACTGCCAGTGCTGGCCGTGCCGGTATTTCCTAGAAATTAATGACGGAAGTGACGGGTGCCCGTGTACAGCATCACCACGCCGCGCTCGTCGGCTGCATCGATCACTTCCTGATCGCGCATCGAGCCGCCCGGCTGGATCACGCAGCGCGCGCCAGCGTCCACCACCACATCGAGGCCGTCGCGGAACGGGAAGAAGGCATCCGACGCCACCACCGAATTTTCCAGGCTCAGACCGGCGTTCTGCGCCTTGATCGAAGCGATACGGGCCGAATCGATACGGCTCATCTGGCCGGCGCCCACGCCCAGCGTCATGTTGTTAGCGCAGAACACGATGGCATTCGATTTCACGTATTTCGCCACGCGCCATGCAAACATCAGGTCCTGCAGCTGCTGCTGGGTAGGCTGCAGCTTGGTGACCACTTTCAGGTCCGAGATCAGCACGTTTTTGGCATCGGCCGACTGCACCAGCAGACCACCGCCCACACGCTTGAAGTCCATGGCGTTGACGCCGGTGCCCAGCGGGATTTCCAGCAGACGCACGTTCTGCTTGGCCGACAGAATCTGTTTGGCTTCCGCCGTGAACGCTGGGGCGATCAGCACTTCCACGAACAGCTTGGCCAGTTCGGTCGCAGCGGCGCCGTCCACTTCCACGTTGAAGGCAATGATGCCGCCGAAAGCCGAGGTCGGATCGGTCTGCAGCGCGCGCTGGTAGGCTTCCACTGCGTTGGCGCCGAGCGCCACGCCGCAAGGATTGGCGTGCTTGACGATCACGCAGGCCGCGCTCTGGTCGAAGCCGCCCATGCTCTTCACGCATTCCCACGCTGCATCGGCATCAGCGATGTTGTTGAACGACAGCTCCTTGCCCTGCAGCTGGCGGTAGTTGGCCAATGCGCCGGCGGTGGCCGTCACGTCGCGATAGAAGGCCGCCGACTGGTGCGGGTTTTCGCCGTAGCGCATGTCCTGCACTTTTTCGAAAGCCACGTTGAGCGACTGCGGATAGGTGCCGCGCGCTGCGTGGCTGCGGCTGGCGTCCAGGCTGGTCAGATAGTTGGCGATGGCGCCGTCATACTGCGCCGTGTGCGAGTACACCTTGGTGGCCAGACCGAAGCGGGTGTCGTAGCTGACCACGCCGTCGTTGGCCTTGATTTCGTCCAGCACCTTGCTGTAGTCGGTCGGGTCGCAGATCACCACCACGTCCTTGTGGTTTTTCGCCGACGAACGCAGCATGGCCGGGCCGCCGATATCGATGTTCTCGATGGCGTCTTCCAGCGTGCAGTCATCCTTGGCCACGGTGGCCTGGAAGGGGTACAGATTGACCACCACCATGTCGATAGTGGGGATGTTGTGCTCGGCCAGCTTGGCCATGTGCTCAGGGAAATCGCGACGCGCCAGGATACCGCCGTGCACCATCGGGTGCAGGGTTTTGACGCGGCCATCGAGCATCTCCGGGAAGCCGGTGTAATCGGCCACTTCGGTCACGGCCACGCCGTTGTCGGCCAGCAGTTTGGCCGTGCCGCCGGTCGACAGGATGTTGACACCCATGGCGGACAGGGCGCGCGCGAAGTCGAGCACGCCGGTTTTGTCGGATACGGAGATGAGAGCTTGTTTAATCATGGCTTTTCAGGCTAGTGGGGGTCCAGCGTGAGCTGGACGGGTGGTTAAATATTCGATGCGAGAGGCGTTGCGTTGTGCTGCAAGGTGCGACGTAAAGATATTCTGACGGCCGGCCACAGCGGCCGTCCCCAGCCACTGATGCCGGAAAGAGCGCGGTTTACAGCAGACCGTGTTCCTGTAATTTCTTGCGCAGGGTATTGCGGTTAATGCCCAGCATCTGCGCAGCATGCGACTGGTTACCATCGGCGCGGTGCATCACCACTTCCAGGATCGGCTTTTCTACCGTCAGCACTACCATGTCATAGATATTCGAGGCCTGCTGCTCGCCCAGATCGTTGAAGTACTCTTCAAGGCTCTTATGGACTACTTCCTGGATACTTTCTTTGCTCATTTTGTTTCGTTCGCTGTATTGATTTAACTGTAAAGCGGATGAATCACGAGGGGCTTGTGGCCGCGGTGTTCACCGTTCTTATCCGACTTTTTTGACGTCTTTGCTGTGCCGGCGGCCAGTTCAGGCCGCCTCTCGCTCGGCTTCCGGCTGCGGCGAAGGGCAGTATTGTAACCGCTCGCCGTACTCGGCCTGCGATTCGAAGAATTCGGCCACAGCCCGCAATTGCTCGCCGGTCGATTCCAGCAGGTTCATACGCTGTCGGAACGGCTCGCCGCCGGGCAGTTCGCGCACATACCAGCCGATATGCTTGCGCGCCGTGCGCACGCCCAGATATTCGCCGTAGAACGCATAATGGGCGCGCAGATGCTCGTCCATCAGGTGGCTGACCTCGGCCACCAAGGGCGGCGGCAGATGGCTGCCGGTGCGCAGATAGTGGTCGATCTCGCGGAAGATCCACGGGCGGCCCTGCGCGGCGCGCCCTACCATGACCGCATCGGCGCCCGTGACATCGAGCACATAGCGGGCTTTCTCCGGCGTGGTGATATCGCCATTGGCCACCACGGGGATAGAAACCGAGCGCTTGACCGCCGCAATGGTGTCATATTCGGCCTCGCCCTTGTAACCATCGGCGCGGCTACGGCCATGCAGGGTCAGCATGGCGATACCGGCATCCTCGGCCATGCGGGCGATGGTCAGCGCATTCTTGTTGGCACGGTCCCAGCCCGTGCGGAATTTCAGCGTGACGGGCACATCGACGGCGGCCACCACGGTTTTCAAAATGGTCTGCACCAGCTCTTCATGCTGCAGCAGGGCCGAACCGCACCACGCGTTGCAGACTTTCTTGACGGGGCAGCCCATGTTGATGTCGATGATCTGGGCGCCGCGCTCGACGTTGAAGCGGGCGCAATCGGCCAGATCCTGCGGATCGGCACCGGCGATCTGCACGGCTTTCGGTTCCATCTCGCCCGTATGGTCGGTGCGGCGCGCGCTCTTTTCCGTGGCCCACAGACGCGGATTCGAGGCCGCCATTTCCGATACGGCATAGCCGGCGCCCAGCTGTTTGCACAGCTGGCGGAACGGACGATCCGTCACACCCGCCATGGGAGCGACGAAAACGTTGTTGCGCAGGATATAAGGACCGATTTGCACTGGAAATATCTGTAGCGAGGGAAGGAACCCTCTATTTTAACCCATCGGCTGCTCAAATAATAAGCACTATTTTTCATACTTGCGGTCGCCGGGCGCGCGCAACAGCCTGTAGCTAATGCGGCGGGCAGCCGTCAGATGATGTCGTCCAGCACGCTCGCTGCCAGATGGGCCACATCGCCCCAGTGCTCCAGTTGCAGCTGCGCGCCATCCCACACGAAGCGGTTGATGCTGGCGTTCTTCACCTGAAAATCGCGCGGACTGTCGAGGCTCATGCCGCGCGCTGCGCGGTAGGCGCATTCGAGCACGCCGCCGTGCGCCACGATGGCGATGGTCTGGCCCGGATGGCGCCGGGCCCAGCCGGCGATGGCGTCCAGACAGCGCTGGTAGAACTGGCGGAAGCTTTCCGCTGGCCGCGCGCCATCGGGCATCACGGCATCCACCTCGCGCGCCTGCCAGCGCGCATAGTCGTCCGGATACTGCTCGGCAATCTCGCTATACAGCATGCCTTCGAACACGCCGTAGCAGCGCTCGCGCAGGCGTGCGTCGGTCTGCAATGCCAGTCCGGCCTGCACCCGGCTCAGGGCCTGCGCCGTCTGCATGGCGCGCTGCAGATCGCTGGACACCAGCACATCCACGCCCTGCTCGAGCAAGGCGCCGGCCAGCGCCGCGGCCTGACGCTGGCCTTCCTCGTTGAGGGGAATATCGGTATGGCCCTGCAGGCGGCGCACGGCGTTCCACGGCGTTTCGCCATGGCGGATCAGAAGTATGGTGCTGTGATTCATGCTTTGGGACGGGTCTGCAGCCAGAATGTCACCGGGCCATCGTTGGTCAGCGAGACTTGCATGTCGGCGCCGAACTGGCCGCATTCCACCTGCGGGTGGCGCAAGCGCGCTTGCGCCAGAAAATAATCGAACAGGCGCTTGCCGTCGGCCGGCGCTCCCGCCGGCGTGAACGATGGCCGGGTACCGGAGTTGGTATCGGCGGCCAGCGTGAACTGCGGCACCAGCAGCAGCGCACCACCCGTATCCGTGACGCTGCGGTTCATCTTGCCTGCCTCGTCGGCAAACACGCGGTAGGCCAGCAGCTTGTTGAGCAAGGCATCGGCCTCCTGTTCGCTGTCGTGACGCTCGGCGCATACCAGCACCATCAGACCGGCCCCGATGGCGCCGATAGTGGCGTCATCGACTACCACACTGGCGCTGCTGACTCTTTGCAGCAGCCCTATCATGCCGTCAGCGTCACGCGGGCGAACTTGCGCTTGCCGACTTGCAGCACCATGGTGCCGGCGTCGACTTTCAGCGTCTTGTCGCTGATGACGGTACCGTCGATGCGCACCCCGCCCTGCTCTATCATGCGGCCCGCTTCCGACACGGAAGCGCACAGACCGGCCGCTTTCAGCAGTTGCTGGATGCCGGCCGGAGCGCCCGGCACGGTGATTTCGGCGATATCGTCAGGGATGCCGCCTTTGGAGCGGTTGACGAAATCGTTCAGCGCCTGCTCGGCGGCGTCCTGCGAGTGGAAGCGCGCGACGATTTCCTGCGCCAGCGCCACTTTGGCGTCGCGCGGGTTGGCGCCGCCCTCGACGGCCGCTTTCAGCGCCGCCACCTCAGCGAGCGAACGGAACGACAGCAGTTCATAGTATTTCCACATCATGGTGTCGGAAATACTCATGATCTTGGCGAACATGGTATTCGGCACTTCGGTGATGCCGATGTAGTTGTTCTTCGACTTGGACATCTTCTCCACGCCGTCCAGACCTTCCAGCAGCGGCATGGTGAGGATGCACTGCGGCTCCTGGCCGTAGTCCTTTTGCAGCTCGCGGCCAACTAGCAAGTTAAATTTCTGGTCCGTTCCACCTAGCTCAAGGTCGGCCTTCAAAGCCACCGAATCGTAGCCCTGCATCAGCGGATACAGGAACTCATGGACGGCAATCGGAGTCCCACCCTTGAAACGCTTGCTGAAATCATCACGCTCCATCATGCGCGCCACCGTGTAGTGCGAGGCCAGCTTGATCAGGCCCCGTGCACCGAGCGGATCGCACCATTCGGAGTTGTAGCGGATTTCCGTCTTGGCCGGGTCAAGCACCAGCGAAGCCTGCTTGAAATAGGTCATGGCGTTCTGCTCGACCTGCTCGCGGGTCAAGGGCGGACGGGTCATGTTGCGGCCCGACGGGTCACCGATCATGGACGTGAAGTCACCAATAAGGAAAATCACCTGATGGCCCAGATCTTGCAATTGACGCATCTTGTTGAGTACCACGGTATGGCCCAGGTGCAGATCGGGAGCGGTTGGATCAAGTCCGAGTTTGATGCGCAGCGGCACACCGCTCTTCTCCGAGCGGGCCAGCTTCTGGGCGAATTCGCTTTCAATCAGCAACTCGTCGACACCGCGTTTCGTGATGGCGAGCGCCTCCAGTACACGATCTGTCAGGGGCAGGGCTTCAGTCGCAGCCGGCGATGTCGATACATTAGTAGTCATAATTTTTAGGGCGGTATTTTTCAGAAATGAGTAGGTAGCGGATAGAATTTGATATAATCCTCGATCGATCAATATTGCCGTATGAAAACGAACTTAGACCACAAGAAGAAGAAATAAAACCCTATCGAATAGTTCAAGCGGCAAATTTTAACTGATTGCATGAACCAAATACATAAAATCACAAGCTCACGCTTGTTCAGTCTGCTAGGTTCGACGCGCAAGGCGCGCATTATCAGCGCGTCTGCATTGTTTCTTGCAGTATGTGCTTTTGGTGCTGCCGGCGTTGCCCCACTGGCGCCTGATGCATCGGATCTGCCCGTCAAATCGGTACAGGAAGACGTCGTCGCGCCTGACCTGAGCGCCCAGATTGCCGCCATCGAACAGAAATCCGCGACCGAGCAGTTCGTCCACGAAGAAAAAATCCGTGCCGGCGACACGCTGGCCACCCTGCTCAGCCGTCTGGGCGTGGAAGACGAAGCGGCGGAAACCTTCATCAAAAAAGACAGCATCGCCAAAGGCGTGATGCAGCTCAAGGCGGGCAAGCGCGTGCAGGCCCAGACCGATGAAGAAGGCAATCTGCAGTGGCTGCGCGCCGTCGTGGTCGACGGCAAGGACATCCCTGTCAAGAACATCCGCATTACCCGCAAAGGCAGCGCTTTCGTGGCACAGGAAGAAGCCGCCAAACTGGAACGCCGGGTGGAAATGCATGCCCGTACCATCAGCTCCACCCTGTATGCGGCCACCGACTCCAGCGAAGACGGTACCAAGCTGCCGGACAGCATCGTGCGCCAGATCATCGAGATGTTCTCGACCAGCATAGACTTCCGCGGCGACCTGAAACGGGGCGACCATTTCAACGTGGTGTATGAAACCTTCTGGCAGGATGGCGAGTTCGTGCGCGCAGGCCGCGTGCTGGCGGGCGAGTTCACCAACAAGGGCACCACCTACCAGTCGGTCTGGTTCGAAGACCCGCAAAGCAAGCAGGGCGGCGGCTACTACAGCTTCGACGGCAAATCGCTGAAAAAAGCCTTCCTCAAGTCGCCCGTCGAATTCTCGCGGATATCCTCCGGCTTCGCCATGCGCGTGCACCCGATTTCGGGCCAGTGGAAAGCCCACAAAGGCATAGACTTCCCGGCGGCCACCGGCACCCCTATCCGTGCCGCCGGTGATGGCGTGATCGATTTCGCCGGCACCCAGAATGGCTACGGCAACTTCGTCATCATCAAGCACTGGGCCAACTACACCACCGCCTACGCCCACATGAGCCGCTTCGCCAGCGGCATCAAGAAAGGCACGAAAGTCAGCCAGGGCGACGTGATCGGCTATGTGGGCACCACGGGCTGGTCCACCGGCGCTCACCTGCACTACGAATTCCGCGTAGGCGGCGATGCGCGCGACCCCAACACCATGAACGTGCAGCAGCAGGCACCCCTGACGGCAGCGGAAATGAGCCGCTTCAAGGCCTATGCCTCGGATATGGCGCACCGCTTCGCGCTGCTGCAGCCGGGCGGTTCGCGCGGTACGCGGGTAGCGGCCAAGTAAGCCCGCACTGCCCGCCAGATCGCAGCAACAGAACACAGGTCGCCACGGCGGCCTGTTTTTTTATACTATCGAACCGGCACCAGCCCCACAACCACCCGCCACAGGAAAGCACCGCCCATGAGTCTCTATATCGGCCTGATGTCCGGCACCAGCATGGATGGCGTGGATGCCGCGCTAGCCCGCATCGATGCGCAGGGCATCGCCACGCTGGGCGCCGCCTTTCTCGCTTTCCCGCCCCCGCTACGTAGCGAGCTGATGGCGCTGCAGGCGGCTGGCGCCAATGAAATCGAGCGCGAAGCACTGGCCGCCAACGGCCTGGCGCGCGTGTATGCCGACTGCGTTGCCCTGCTGCTGAGGCAGACTGGCCATGACCGCGCGCAGATCCGCGCTGTGGCCGTGCACGGCCAGACGATACGCCACCGCCCCGAGCTGGGCTTTACCCGCCAGACTAACAACCCCGCCCTGCTGGCCGAACTGTGCGGCATCGATGTGATCGCCGATTTCCGCAGCCGCGACGTCGCTGCCGGCGGTCAGGGCGCGCCGCTGGTGCCGGCCTTCCACCATGCCTTATTCGCTCAGGCGGGCCAGACCCGCATCGTCGCCAACATCGGCGGCATCGCCAACATCAGCATCCTGGCGGAAGCCGGCGTGCGCGGTTTCGACACCGGCCCCGGCAACGCATTGCTCGATGGCTGGATACAGCGTCACCTCGGCCACGAATACGATCAGGATGGTGCCTGGGGCGCCAGCGGCCAGCTGGTGCCGGCACTGCTGGAACATCTGCTGCGCGAGCCCTACTTTGCCCTGCCCGCGCCGAAAAGCACGGGACGTGACCTGTTCCACATGGCATGGCTGGAGCAGCATCTGGCGGCCTGCCCTGCGGCTGCCAGCGCCAGTGCGGCCGACATCCAGCACACGCTGGCTGCCCTGACTGCGCGCACGCTGGCGCAAGCAATCCGCACTGATGCGCAAGGCGCCAGCGCCAGCGCCGTGTATGTCTGTGGTGGCGGCGCCTACAACGCCTTGCTGATGCAGTTGCTGGCGACCGAACTGGGGCCGCAGACCAGCGTACAGTCAACCGCCGCGCTGGGTGTGGCGCCCAACCAGGTGGAAGCGCTGGCGTTTGCATGGCTGGGCCAGCGCTTTAGCACCCGGCTGGCGGGCAATCTGCCCGCTGTCACGGGCGCCAGCGGCGAGCGCATCCTCGGCGCCCTGTACCCCGCTTAAACCAATAAAAAAGCAATAAAAAACGGCGGCGCAACCGGAGTTGCCCGCCGTTTTAGTCGCAGCCGGTGAAAACCGGCGCAAGGTCCTTAGACCGAGAACGAGGAACCGCAGCCGCAAGTCGAGCTCGCGGTTGGATTCTTGATAACGAATTGCGCACCTTCCAGATCGTCCTTGTAGTCGATCTCGGCACCCACCAGATACTGGTAGCTCATCGAGTCGATCAGCAGCTGAACGCCGTTTTTCACCATCGTGGTGTCGTCTTCGTTGACGATTTCGTCAAAGGTAAAGCCGTACTGGAAGCCGGAACAGCCGCCACCCTGTACGAATACGCGCAGTTTCAAATCCGGATTGCCCTCTTCTTCGATCAGTTGAGCGACTTTTTCAGCCGCGCTATCGGTGAAGATAATTGGTGCTGGCATTACATCTTGTGCGTCGGCGACAGCGTTCATTTCAGACTCCTAGGTAGAACAATTTGATCCATTATAGACCTTTGGCGAAAATCATGCTCTTGGGCGCATAATTGCCGCCACCTGGCCCCGGCTTTCCAGCGGGTGCAGATGCCCCAGCACCCTAGCGCCGCCATGCATTTCCAGTGCTTTATACCAGACATCGCCGATGATGCGGGCATGTGGCTGCATTTCAAGCAAATTAGCGCAGATCACGCAACCTTTTATTTCGCCGTTGAGGATGACGTGTTCGCAACACACCTCGCCCTCGACCCGGCCCTGGGCAGCGATGACCAGGTAGCCATGCTGACCTGCTTCGGCCACCACGTTGCCGATCACCACGCCATCGATGCGCAAGCCGCCGCGAAACATCAGATGCCCGACTACGCGCATCTGTTCCCCGATCACGCTGTCGATCTCGATCATGGCAGGCTTTCCGCTAGCAGGCAGGTAGCCTCTAATCTACCTGCCGCAGCCGGCCCGGGTTTGATTTACGGCAGCAGCGCGATCTGGGTCAGGCCGGTATTTTCCGCCAGACCGAACATCAGATTCATACACTGCACTGCCTGGCCGGAGGCGCCTTTCACCAGATTGTCCTGCACCACCAGCACGATGACGGTACGGCCATTGCCCGGACGATGCAGGGCCAGACGCAGCATATTGGAGCCGCGGGTGGAGCGGGTTTCCGGATGCGAGCCGAACGGCATCACGTCGACGAATGCGGAATCCTTATACTGTTCTTCGAACAGGGCCTGCAGTTCTTCGTTGCTGATATCGCGGGTCAGGCGGCCGTACAGGGTCGAATGCATGCCGCGTATCATAGGCACCAGATGGGGGGTGAACACCAGTTCCACCGGCGAGCTGCTGAATTTCTGCAGCTGCGCCACGGTTTCCGGCGTGTGACGGTGGCCGGCCACGCCATAGGCTTTAAAGTTGTCGCTGGCTTCCGAGAACAGGGTGCCGATTTCCGCCTTGCGGCCCGCGCCGGACACGCCCGACTTGCAGTCGGCGATCAGGCTGCCCGCGTCGATCACGCCGGCTTTGAGCAGCGGGTAGTAGCCCAGCTGCATGGTGGTCGGGTAGCAACCCGGATTGGCGACCAGACGGGCCTGGCTGATGGCATCGCGGTTCAGTTCGGCCAGACCATAGGCGGCTTCTTCCAGCAACTCGGGGCAGGTATGCTCGATCTTGTACCACTGCTCGAACACGGCGCGGTCCTTGATGCGGAAGTCGGCCGCCAGATCGATCACTTTCACGCCCGCTGCCAGCAGTTCCGGCGCCTGCGCCATGGCCACACCGTGCGGGGTGGCAAAGAACACCACGTCGCACTGGCGCAGATCTGCCTTGTCCGGCGAGGAAAACGCCAGATGCACGCGGCCGCGCAGGGAGGGGAACATGTCAGCCACGGGCAGGCCGTCTTCCTTGCGCGAGGTGATGGCGGTCAGTTGTACATCGGGATGGACGGCCAGCAGGCGCAATAATTCCACTCCGGTATATCCGGTGCCACCGACGATGCCAACTTTGATCATGTTCTTTCCTTGAATGAGGTGTTGCAGAGAATAAGATGCCCATTTTAGCAGGGCATGTGTGACGGCGCAGTGACGCGCAAAGCGACGCGCCAGATGGCAAAAAAGCCGCCCGACACAAGGCCGGCGGCTTTTCTGATGGCGCTCTGCAAGCAGAGCACCAGAGCGTGCAAATTAACGCTTCGAGAATTGTTTTGCGCGACGTGCTTTGCGCAGACCAACTTTTTTACGTTCAACTTCACGTGCATCGCGGGTAACGAAGCCAGCGCGTGCCAGATCACCTTTCAGGCCCGAATCGTAGTCGATCAGAGCGCGGGTGATGCCGTGACGAACTGCACCTGCTTGACCCGACTCACCGCCGCCGTGTACGTTGACTTTGATGTCGAAACGTTCTACGTTGCCGGTCAGTTCCAGCGGTTGACGGATGACCATCAGACCGGTTTCGCGGGAGAAGTATTCAGCAGCTGGTTTGCCGTTGACGATGATTTGGCCAGTGCCAACTTTGATGAACACACGAGCTACTGCACTCTTGCGACGGCCAGTGCCGTAATTGTAGTTACCGATCATGTCAGTTCCTTAGATTTCGAGTGCTTTAGGTTGCTGAGCAGCGTGTGGGTGAGTACCCTCAGCGTACACTTTCAGCTTCTTGATCATTGCGTAGCCCAGTGGGCCTTTAGGCAGCATACCCTTAACGGCCTTCTCCAGAGCACGACCTGGGAAACGCTGTTGCATTTTCAGGAAGTTGGTCTCGTAGATGCCACCTGGGTAGCCCGAGTGACGGTAGTAGGTCTTCTCGGTTGCTTTGGTGCCGGTCACGCGCAGTTTGCCTGCGTTAACGATGACGATGTAGTCACCGGTGTCGACGTGAGGAGTAAATTCTGGCTTGTGTTTGCCGCGCAGTCGGAGTGCCACTTCGCTGGCAACACGTCCGAGGACTTTGTCCGTCGCGTCAATCACGAACCAATCGCGCTGGACTTCATGGCCCTTGGCGGAAAAAGTTTTCATGTTGACTTCCTAATAAGTAAAACACGCTCAAATGGTGGTTCCGCCACAGCTTCAGCGGACTCGGCCTTCTTATTTACTTTCCTGAGCGAATGGAAAGCCGATAAGTATAAACGCTAAATCGGCCGCAAGTCAAGGCTGGCTGCGCTTTCCCGCCCAGTTTGCCGCTTATCGGGCGGCCCGCCAGTGCGGCCGCCTGCCAGCCCTGCCCGAGTCCATTACAATACGGCCAACCTTTACACGCGGAGAGCACGATGGAATGCAAAGTTAGCTGGAATGGCCCTACGGGCATGAGTTTTTTGGCGCAGACCGGTTCTGGCCATCTGGTCAACATGGATGGCGCCCCGGAAGGCGGCGGGCATAATCTGGCACCGCGTCCGATGGAAATGGTGTTGCTCGGCACGGGCGGCTGTTCGGCCTATGACGTGGTGCTGATCCTGAAAAAAGGCCGTGCCGATGTGCGCGGCTGCGACTGCACGCTGAAAGCGGAACGGGCCGACACGGAACCGAAAGTGTTCACCAGCATCCACTTCCACTTCACCGTGACGGGCAAGGACCTGAAACCGGAGGCGGTAGAACGCGCGGTCAAACTGTCGCACGAAAAATACTGCTCGGCGTCCATCATGCTGGCGAAAACCGCCAGCATCACCCACTCCTTCGAGATTATCGAAGCTTGATCTGGATGCGGTTTTTAGACCGGTCCAGATCCGGATAGACAGCTTTAGACCGGTTTAGACCGATCTAGACTACCCAGAAATCAAAGGTAGTAGGCGGTGCTGGTCATGACCTTGCCCATCACTGCCATCACCGCCTGCACGGGTGCCGGCGTGTTGATGGCACCAAGCGCCTGCGCCGCCGCGCCATGCTCGATTTCGTCGATGCGCATCTGGTCCACGATGGCGCGCGAGCGGGCATCCTGCTCCGGCAGTTTTTCCAGATGGCTCATCAGGTGGGCCTCCACCTGCCGCTCCGTTTCCACCACAAAGCCCAGACTGGTGCTGTCGCCGATCACGGCTGCCACCGTGCCCAGCGCATACGCGCCCGCATAGAACAAGGGGTTGAGCACGCTGATATGCGAACCCAGCTCGTCGAGACGCTGGGCGGTCCAGGCCAGATGATCTTCTTCCTCGCGGCCCGCCTGCTCGAACTGGGCGCGGATTTCGTCCGTCTTGGCAAAGCGGCTCTGCGAGTTATACAGCGCCTGCGCGCACACCTCGCCCACATGATTGACCCGCATCAGACCGGCGCTATGGCGGCGCTCGGCGTCGCTCATTTCCGCATCGGGGATGTGCTGGGCCGGCGTGGGACGCGAGGCCGAGGCCACGCCAGTGATCACGCGCAATGCCTTGTCGGCGCCAGAGATGAAACGGTCCAGTGGGGTGTGCTTGTAAGCCATGACAGACTCGAGAATAAGGGAGCGCATATTATACGGCGCTGCCGCGGATTGTCGCTGTGAATGGCCTCCGCCGCGTCACTGTCCGGGCTGTAGCCGCGCCGCCTCTTCAGCGGCCTCGCGCAACTGGCGCTGACGTTCGATGTAGTCGGCCACGGGCCCGCGCACATCAATTTTGGAAATATCTTTTGCCACGCTCAGGTTCAGCCCCAGCAGGAAGGGGATATTCTCCACCGGCACTTCCGTGCAGTACTGGCCAAAAGCACGCAGAAAACGCTGGGATTCCAGAACCGGCACGACTTTTTCGCCACTCATGTACTGCAGGATGCTGGTGATGCTGTGGCCCTTGCCTATGGTGTGATAGATGAAACGATTGAACTGGCGGTCGAGCCGCTTGAAATCCAGCGTCTCCTTGGTCATCAGGCCGGACAGGTAATACAGCCCCAGCGCCACGCGGAAAAAGCCGGTGGATTCGTGCCGGTCCACGCCACAGCGGGTGACGGCCAGTATTTTTTCTTGGAGTTCCGGATTCATGCGCCCATTTTCCCATATTCGCTGCGCTGCGGGTATCAAACGCTACGGCGCTGCATCAGCGTGTGGGTATTTCCACAAGACAAATATTCGCCTGCCGTCCAGTAGGGCTTTTCTGCAGCTTGGCGCAAACTTTTTGCCGACTATCGCATTCAGCGCCCATGTCCTGCACAAGTTCAATACAATGCGGTGTATAGCTAGGAAGAAATAGGGCAATGCCCGCCACAGGAGTCAGCATGGAATTACGTATCAGCAACCTGTCCAAGACCTACGCGAATGGCGTAGTGGCACTGGACAATATCTCGCTGACCATCCCCAGCGGGATGTTCGGCTTGCTTGGCCCCAACGGCGCCGGCAAGTCCACGCTGATGCGCACCCTGGCTACCCTGCAGGAATGCGATTCCGGTGCCGTCTTCCTCGACGATATTGATGTACTTGATGAAAAAGATGCCGTGCGCCGCCTGCTCGGCTACCTGCCGCAGGACTTCGGCCTCTACCCCAAAGTCACGGCCTACGAACTGCTCGACCATCTGGCCGAACTGAAAGGCTTGTCAGGCCGCGGGCGCCGGCGCGAGGTGGTCGACGGACTGCTGCAGCAGACCAATCTGTTCGAAGTGCGGCACCAGCGCCTGGGCGGCTTTTCCGGCGGCATGCGCCAGCGCTTCGGCATCGCCCAGGCCCTGCTGGGCGACCCCAAGCTGATTATTGTCGACGAGCCCACTGCCGGCCTCGACCCGCAGGAAAGGGTACGCTTCCACAACCTGCTGTCCGATATCGGCGAGGACAAGACAGTAATCCTGTCCACCCACATCGTCAGCGACGTGGCCGATCTGTGCGCCAATATGGCCATTATCAACAAAGGCCATCTGCTGCTGTGCGGCCCCACCCAGCAGCTGATCCACGACGTCAGCGACAAGATCTGGGCACGCTTCATCGACAAGCGCGACCTGCCCTCGTTCCAGCTGCGCCATCCGGTGATTTCCTCGCGCCTGCTGTCGGGCCGCACGCTGATCCACGTATATAGCGAAAACGATCCGGGCGACGGCTTCGAGGAAACTCTGGGTGATCTGGAAGATGTGTATTTCGCCACGATTTCCGGCCGCCATCAGGCCGATAGCCAGTGCGCTTGAGGACAGATCATGTTCGCCATCGCCTCCTTTGAAGCGCGCCAGCGCCTCAAGCTGCTTTCCACCTGGGTGTATTTCGCCGGGTTCTTCGCCCTTGCCCTGCTGTGGATGGCAGCGGCCGGCGGCGCGCTAAAACAGGCCAATGTCAGCTTTGGCGGCGTGATGATCGATTCGCCCCGTTCGCTGATGCTGACGGCCAGCTATCTGGGCTCGTTCGGGGTGGTGGTGATCGCTGCCATGATGGGCCGCTCGGTGCAGCAGGATTTCGAGTACGACATGCAGCACTTCTTCTTCAGTGCGCCCATCAGCAAGGCCCAGTACATGTTCGGGCGTTTTCTGGGCGCCTATCTGACGCTGGCGGTGATTTTCACCAGCATCATTCTCGGTGCATGGCTGGGGCGTTACCTGCCCGGCATCGATGCAGAAAAACTAGCCCAGCCCAGCCTGCTGGCCTATCTGATGCCCTATCTGCTGGTGATCCTGCCGAATATCCTGATTTTCGGCGCAGTGTTCTTCATGCTGGCGGCGCTGAGCCGGCGCATGCTGCCGGTCTACATTGCCAGCGTGGTGATGCTGGTCGCCTATCTGGTGGCGCCCGGTCTGGCGCGCGACCTCGACTACAAAACCCTGGCCGCACTGATCGATCCCTTCGGCACCATGGCCGTGGGCCGCGTCACCGAATACTGGCCCATCATCGAGCGCAACACCCGCATGTTCTGGCCCGAGGGCGTGTATCTGGTCAACCGTCTGATGTGGGCCTCGTTTGCCATACTCGGCCTGCTGGCCGGTTACTGGCGCTTCCACTTCATTGCCAGCATCGATACGGGACGCGCGCCCGGCGACAGCGAAGCAGCGCGCCAGCTGAGCAGCACCGCCGAGCAGACCCGCGAGCAACCCGACTTCGCCCGCCGCAGCCTGACGCTGCTGCTGGCCAAGATGAGCTGGATGAACGTGCGCGAAAGCATCAAGAACATCTACTTCCTCGTCATCGTGCTCGCCGGCGTGCTGATGATGTTTGCCAGTTCGCTCGATCTGGGTGCCATGTACGGCACGCCAACCTATCCGGTCACGTATCTGGTGCTGGAATCGATTGCCGAAACCTTTGCCCTGTTCATGTTCATCGTCACCACCTTCTATGCGGGCGAGCTGGTGTGGCGCGAACGCGAAGCGCGCATCAGCCAGATGTTCGATGCCCTGCCTATCCCTGACTGGCTGCCGTTGCTGGCCAAGCTGCTGGCCCTGATCAGCCTGCAGGCCCTGCTGATGCTGGTGGTGATGCTGTGCGGAATGAGCATCCAGATCGCGCAGGGCTATTTCCTGCTCGAACCGGGCCTGTATGCGCACCATCTGTTCCTCGTACTGCTGCCCGGCTATGCCCTGCATGCCGTGCTGGCCATCGCCCTGCAGGTGCTGATCAATCAGCGCTACATGGCCTATTTCGTGATGATCGTGTACTACATCTTCAGCATCGCCGGTGCTGCGCTGGGCATAGACGATCCCATGCTCATCTACGGCAATGCACCGAGCTTCATCTATTCGGCCATGAATGGCTACGGCCACTACCTGACGCGCGAACACTGGTTCCTGCTGTACTGGAGCGGCGCAGCGCTGATGCTGGTACTGCTGTCGCTGCTGTTCTGGTCGCGCGGCACGCCGCATAGCTGGCGCCAGCGGCTGCAGCTGGCGCGCCACGGGCTGACGGCGCCCGTGCTGGGCGGCTTCGCGCTGGGCCTGCTGGTGTTCGGCGGCGCCGGCGGCCTGCTGTATTACAACACCCATGTGGCCAACCGCTATGAATCGAGCTGGCAGAAGGATGCCGACCGCGCTGCCTACGAAACCAAATACCGCCAGTACCTGACGCTGCCCCAAGCCCGCATCATCGACGTCAAACTGGATGTGGCAATCACCCCGGCCCAGCGCACGCTGGTGGTCAAAGGCCGTTACCTGCTGCACAACAAAGGCAGCCAGCCCGTCACCGATGTCATCGTGTATCAGGACAGCAAGGCCAGCAGCTACAACGTGCGCTTCAGCCAGGCTAGCCGTCCCGGCCTGCGCGACAGTCTGCTGGGCTTCTACAGCTACAAGCTGGTGACGCCGCTGGCGCCCGGTGAAAAGCTGGCGATGGACTTCGATCTGGCCTACCAGCCGCAGGGCATACTGGGGCTGGGCGGCGAAACGCCCGTCATCGACAACGGCACCTTCTTCAGCAACGAATTGCTGCCCCACATCGGCTATCAGGCCGCACTGGAACTGCAGGATGCGGGCGACCGCAAGAAGCACGGCCTGCCGGCGCGCGACAAGCTGCCGCCGCGCGACGATGCGGCCGGTCTCGCCAACAACCATGTCAGCAGCGATGCCGACTGGATCAGCTTCGACGCCACCGTCAGCACCAGCGCCGACCAGACCGCGATTGCGCCCGGCACGCTGGTCAAGCAGTGGACCAGCAAGGACCGCCATTATTACCATTACCGGATGGAACAGCCCATGCTCAATCTGTACGCCTTCCAGTCGGCGCGCTATCAGGTCAAGCGCGACTGGTGGCAGGATGTCAGCATCGAGCTGTACTACCACCCCGGCCATAGCTACAACCTCGAACGCATGAACAAGGGCATCAAGGAAGCGCTCGACTACTACACGCGCAATTTCGGCCCCTATCAGAACAAGCTGGTACGCATCGTCGAATTCCCCCGCTACGCCAGCTACGCGCAAGCGCTGCCCAGCACCATCGCCTACTCGGAAGCCATGGGCTTTATTGCCAAGGTCAACGAGCGCAACGCCAAGGATGTGGACTATCCGTTCTACGTCACGGCGCACGAAGTGGCGCACCAGTGGTGGGGCCATCAGCTGGTGGGCGGAAATACCCGCGGCGCGACCGTGCTGAGCGAAACACTGGCCGAATATTCGGCCCTGATGGTGATGAAGAAAAACGTCGGCCCCGAACGCATGCGGCGCTTCCTGCGCTACGACCTTGAACAGTATCTGATGGGCCGTGCCATCGAGCGCAAGAAGGAGCTGCCGCTGGCCGACAATGAAAACCAGAACTACATCCAGTACCGCAAGGGCAGTCTGGCCATGTACCAGTTACAGGAAGCCATAGGCGAGGCGCGCATCAACGCTGCACTGAAAGAGATGCTGGCGCAGTACAACCATCGCGCCGGTCCCTACCCGTCGGTGAGCGTGCTGATCGAGGCGTTGCGCAAGATCACGCCACCCGACTACGCCTATCTGATCGACGATGTGTTCAATCACATCGTGCTGTACGAGAACCACGCCGTGTCGGCCAGCGCGCGCCGCCTGCCGGACGGGCGCTATGAAGTGGCGTTCAGCGTCAGCGCCGCCAAGGTGCAGGCCGACGAACAGGGCGCCGAGACAGACATGCTGCTGCGCGACTGGATAGAAGTCGGCATCGACGACAAGGATGGCAACAGCCTGTACCGCGAGCGCAAGCTGATGACGCACAAGGACAATCTGTACACGGTGATCGTCAACACTCGTCCGGCCAAAGCCGGCATCGATCCCGACAACAAGCTGATCGACCGCAAGCCGCGCGACAATATGATCAACGTGGAAATCCTTGCCCTGTAGGGCGGCGACTGTTGCTGCAGCAGTCGCGGGCCCCGCTCAGGCCTGGGTCTGCAGGGTCGCGACCACGCCGGCATTGACGGAATCGGCAATGGCATTGCCCGCCAGTCCGGGCTGGGCTTTGAGCAGGCTGGCCCAGTTGGCAGCCGCCTGCGCCGACATGCCGCCCAGATTACCCGCGCCCGTATAGATCCCCGACGACGAGGCTGGTGCTGCCAGCTCGTTCAGCACCGCCTGATCGAGCGCATTGCTTGCAATTTGCGCCGTATCGGCCTGACTGCCCGTGGCCGGTATGGTCAGCTCCAGCCCTACCGTACCCGCCTGTTGCAAACTGCTCAACAGTCCGGACGGCGTGTACACCGTGGCCGCAGCCGAACTGCCCAGCGATGCCGCCAGCGCGGAATCGGAGGACAGCGTGATGGCGGTCGATGCCAGATTTCCTGCCCTACCTGATGAGGCGGGCTGAGCAGGGCTGGCCGCAGTCGCAGCCGTGGGCTGTGTGGCCGATGTGGCAACACTGCTGGCAGGGCTATAGGCGTTGATAGACAGGCTCATGATGCTTTCAATATAGCGCGCTCAGGTGGCGACCACAAGTACGGCGCGCTCCCTGCAGGGCGCTATCCGCAAGATGCCCTCTCCCAAAAAAAACGGGACCGCAGCGGGTCCCGTCTGATACTGCGCCAGCACCTTACTCTGCGCTGGCAGTCTTTTTCGTAGCCGTTTTCTTGGCCGGAGCTTTTTTGGCAGCCGGTTTCTTGGCTGGAGCAGCCTTGGCAGGCGCCGCTTTCTTGGCCGGGGCCTTTTTGGCCGGCGCTGCTGCGCTGTCCTCGACGGCCTCGTCAGCAGACCCGGCAGCCGCCGCCTTGCCTTTGGCTGGCGCCTTGGCCTTGCGCTCTTCGAACTCGAAGCTGATCTTGCCATCTTTACCGCGCGTCAGGAAAGCCTTGAACGGACGGCGCGTACGCTGCGAAACAAAACCCGGCAGCAGATCAGTCTTGCCGTCGTTGAGCAGCTTGGCCATCTGCTCGGGCAGGATTTCCTGCTGCAGAATGATACGGCCGCTACGGAAGTCGCAAGTCTTGGGTTTGGCTACGCTGTGTTCGCACACATAGGCCAGCCCCATTTCGTACACGCCACCCTGGCATTTCGGGCAAGCGCCCAGCGGCGTCTGGCCGCTGAAATCGACCGGCTCGCTGTCCTCGGCATCATCGTTCTGGCCGAAGTCGAACTCCAGCTTGAAGTTGCTGATGTCTTCGTCGCGCACGATGCGCAGAATGGCGGCAAACGGACGGCCCATCTTGGAGCGGAAGCCCTGCAGCGGACCAATGGTGCGGTCTTTCAGCAGCTGTTCCACTTCCTCGATTTCGAACTGGCGGCTGCCCGGCGTTTTGCTCATCGAAAAATCGCACTTGGTGCAGGCGAAACGGCGATAGTTTTCCTTCACTACGCTGCCGCAGTTAGGGCAAGGCGTGTGCAGCGTGTGGTAGTCGCCGGGGATGGTGTCGTTGTCGTATTCCTTGGCGCGCTTGACGATGACTTGCGCCATCTGGGCGATTTCGCGCATGAATTCGTCACGCGAGATTTTGCCCTTTTCCATCTGCGACAGCTTGTATTCCCATTCGCCCGTCAGTTCCGGCGCCGTCAGTTCGTTCACGCCCAGACCGCGCAGCAGAGTCATCAGCTGGAACGCTTTGGCGGTCGGCATCAGCTCGCGCCCTTCGCGCAGCAGATAGCGTTCCGTCAGCAAGCCTTCGATGGTGGCAGCGCGCGTCGCTGGCGTGCCCAGACCTTTGCCGGCCATGGCGTCGCGCAGTTCGTCGTCTTCCACCAGTTTGCCGGCGCCTTCCATGGCCGACAGCAGCGTCGCCTCGGTATAGCGTGCCGGCGGTTTGGTCACCAGTCCGTTAGCATGGACCTGATCGGTCAGCACCTGTTCGCCTTTGGCCACCGGCACCAGACTCTTGTTGTTGCCTTCCTTGTCGTCGCTATCGGCTTCCTTGCCGTAGATGGCCAGCCAGCCCGGATTGGTCATCACCTTGCCTTCGGTCTTGAACTGGTGACCGGCAACTTCGGTGTAGCGCGTGGTGACCTGGAACTCGGCGGCCGGGAAGAACACTGCCATGAAGCGGCGCACCACGAGGTCGTACAGCTTCTGCTCGGGTTCGGACAGATTCTTCGGCGCGATGGTGGTCGGGATGATCGCAAAGTGATCGGAAATCTTGGTGTTGTCGAAAATCCGCTTGTTCGGCTTGACCCAGCCCTTGTCCAGTATCTGCTTGGCGAACTGGTGGTAGTTAGGGTTTTCCTTGACCACTTCCAGCGCCTGATTCACGGTCGGCATATAGTCTTCCGGCAGATGACGCGAGTCGGTACGCGGATAGGTCAGCACTTTGTGCTTTTCATACAGGGCCTGTGCCAGACCCAGCGTATTCTTGGCCGAGAAGCCGAAGCGCGAGTTGGCTTCGCGCTGCAGACTGGTCAGATCGAACAGGGCCGGCGCCATCGAGGTGGTGGGCTTGGCTTCTTCCGTCACCTTGCCCTGCTTGCCGCGCACGGCCAGCGCAATGGTGTCGGCGGCGGTTTTGCTCCACAGGCGCTCGGCGCGCTTCTCCGGATCGTTCTCGTCCTTCTTGAATTTGGTATCGAGCCAGCGGCCTTCGTACACACCGGCGGCGCAGACGAATTCGGCGCGCACTTCCCAGAAGTCGCGCGGCACGAATTTCTTGATCTTCTCTTCCCGTTCTACCACGATGGACAGGGTAGGCGTCTGCACCCGGCCTACCGTAGTCAGGTAGAAACCGCCCTCTTTCGAGTTGAACGCGGTCATGGCGCGGGTGCCGTTAATGCCGATCAGCCAGTCGGCCTCGGAACGGCAGCGCGCGGCATCGGCCAGCGGCATCATGTCTTCGTCGCTGCGCAGATGGGCAAAGCCTTCGCGGATAGCGCCCGGCGTCATCGACTGCAGCCACAGCCGCTTGACCGGCTGCTTGGCTTTGGCGTTCTGCGCGATCAGGCGGAAAATCAGCTCCCCTTCGCGCCCCGCGTCGCATGCGTTAATCAGGGTGGTGACATCCTTGCGCTTGATCAGCTTGTTCAGCACCTTGAGCCGCGCTTCCGTCTTGGCGATGGGGTTGAGCGCGAAATACGGCGGTATCATGGGCAGGTGGGCAAAACTCCACTTGCCACGCTTGACATCATGCTCTTCCGGAACGGCAATTTCCAGCAGGTGACCGACGGCGGAGGACAGCACGAACTCGTCGGATTCAAAGTACTCATCGTGCTTGGTAAAGCCGCCCAGCGTCTTCGCGATGTCGTTCGCGACAGATGGCTTCTCGGCGATGATGAGGGTTTTTGTCATATTCTGTATCTCGTTTTTAACACTTTGGGGGTCGGTGCAGCATGCGCATCATACATGGCTAGCCGCGCAGTCTGCACGTTTGCGCGCCTGATGGCAAGAACGGCACAACGATAATTGTCTAAGTGACTTGTCAAAGCGCCAATAATAAGCGCCTTGCGGGCAGCACTGCAAGCAGCTTAAACCAGATTAAGCCTTAGGCAGATTGCAACAATTCAATAAATGCAAGTCTAGTGCAGCAAGCGCGGGGCTTGATCTTCGTCCGAGCCGAACAGGTCGTCAAACATCAGGGCATCTGGCTCTTTACCTTGACTCCAGAGCAACATCAGCACGATCACCTTGAGCTTGGCCAGCGCTATCGGCGTCTCGCCCAGCGACAGCGCCCGCTCGATCACGATCTCGCGTTGCAGCGGCGTCAGCACTTTAGCCGACTCGAGGAACTGGATGAAACCGATGGCCTGACTGCCCAGCGCATCATGTTCTTCATCCACATAGAAACGCGTGCCGGTCGAGGCCGCCGTCAGCGTCTGTTCGACACCGGCCATGGCCGTCAGATCGCCGAGCCACACCAGCGCTTCGGAAATCTCCGTGTCATCGAAGCCTATGGCCGAGAGTTTCTTGGCCAGCGCCACCGGTTCCGGACAAGCATCCGGACGGTAATAGGTTTCGTAGAGGTAGACTAGGATATCGAACATGGCTCTACTCTATCAGCTAAGGCCGCGCGCCGACAAGTCTGGCCGCCTTGTCCTGCACAGCCGCGTGCATCGCCCCCCTGCCAGGCTATTGCCAGACCCGCTGGAACTGACCGCCCGGCAGGCGTTCGATCAGCCCGGCCAGTTCCAGCGCCAGCAACTGCCCCTGCAGTTCGGCCACGGACTGGCCCAGCTGGCTGGCCAGCCCGTCTGCCGTGGCGCTGTGCTGGCCCAGCGCCGCCAGCACGGTATCGACAAAGCCATCGTCGGGCGGGCCGTAACCGGCGGCGGCCCGCTGCAACCGCCCCAGATCGACCAGAATATCATCGGCACTCTCGACCAGCTTGGCGCCATCCTCGCGGATCAGCTGGTGGCAGCCTCTGGCCAGCGTGGCGTGGATGGAGCCGGGGATGGCATACACTTCCCGCCCCTGATCAGCCGCCAGCCGCGCCGTAATCAGCGAACCGGACTTGGCCGCCGCCTCCACCACCAGCACCCCGGCCGCCAGCCCGCTGATCAGCCGGTTGCGGCGCGGGAAGTTATCGCGCAGCGGCGGCGTGCCCAGCGCAAATTCGCTGACCATGCAGCCTTCCACGGCAATGCGCCGCGCCAGTTCCCCATGGCAGGCCGGATAGATGCGGTCCGGCCCCGTGCCTATGCAGGCCACCGTGCTGCCCTGCCCCGCCAGTCCGCCCACGTGGGCCGCCGCATCGATGCCCAGTGCCAGCCCCGAAATAATGGTCAGACCAGCATCGGACAGCGTGTGCGCCATGCGCTGCGCCGTCAGCCGGCCCTGCCCGCTGGCATTGCGCGAACCGACGATGGCCAGCGCCGTCTGCGCCAGCAATTCGCGTCTACCCTGCACATATAACAACAGCGGCGGCGCGGGCAGCTGGGCCAGCAGGGGCGGATAGCCGGGCGCACCAAACAACAGCAGGGCATGGCCGGGCTGCGCCTGCCAGCGCAGCGTGGCCTCGACCAGCCCGGCCAGCGCGGGCGCCGGTGCGGCCAGCAGCGCACTGGCCTGAGCCGGCCGCAGGCAGTCCAGCAACGCCTCGTAGCTGGCCTCAAACAGGGCGGCATAGCTGCCAAAGCGGCGCAGTAGCCGGTGCGCCGTCTGCAGGCCCACGCCATCGACCTGCTGTAAACGCAAACAGCCGGCCAGCGCTTGCGCACTGACCGGCTGTAACTGGCTAGACTCGCATTCCGTGGCTGGCACGGCACACCTCACTCGGGTGATCTGGCGTAGTCGCCCACCTCCACTGGCGCCGACACCTGCATGATCAGGCCATACGACACATGCTTGAACACGCGGAATATAAACAGATTGCCCACTTTCTCGTCAGGCAATCTGACCTGCTGTGTACGCAAGCCCAGCCAGCTTTTCGGTGCGGTCTCGTCGTTCACAGTCTTCCCTGTATGGTATAGCTGCAGCACGGCACCGACATCGAGTCCGTCAAGCTGGCCGCGATTAACGCTGACCACCTGATTCTGACCGGCATGGCTAACCCCGCCATATATCGCCAGCACCCGCGCCGCCACCGGCTGGGCCGGTGCATGGGGCACGAAGTTCTGCATGGGCATGGGCGGTAGCGGGCGCAACTGGTCGCCCTTGCCCATTTCTTCTCTGGCACTCTGGACGGTGAAGGTATGCACATCACTGCCGGGCTGGGCCGCCGCCTGCAGGCTCAGCGTGCCCAAATAAAAGGCTTCGTAGGCGATCACCTGGCCGCTCTGCGGGTCTTTCAGCGGCTTGCCGGGGCGGAAAGCCTGAAACGCCGATGCGCCGTTCAGGCTGCCGCGCACATAGGCTTTGTCGTCCTTGCCGATAAAAACATGGTTATCGGGCGTGGCGACGATGCGCGGCGCGCCGGCCAGTTCGTCGTTTTCGATAATCAGGGGCTGGGTTAGGAAAGGCTCGATCACCTGCGCGGGAATGCTGGGGATGGCATCCTGCCCCACACCGAGCACGCGGGTTTGCGCCTGCAGGCGCTGCGTAACCATGCCACTGCCATCGTCGTTGCTGACGGCCACCGGCTGGCCCAGCCGCAAGCGGCCGGCAGCGCGGTCGAACCAGATGATCTGGCCCGGATAGATCCAGTGCGGATTGGCGATTTCCTCGCGGTTCATGCCCCATACGGTAGGCCAGCACCAGGGCTGGTCGAGGAAGCGGCCGGCAATATCCCACAGGGTGTCGCCTTTGACAACTTTGTGCTGGTCCGGCGCGTCGGCACGGAAGCTGCAGGCCGCTGGCGCCGCAGCAGCGCCTGGCGGCAGCAGTACCGTGCCTGCCAGCGCCAGCGCTGCTGCCAGACCTGTCCACACGCGTGTCCGTGCTAAGCGGGGGCCGACTGTGCTAAAATTTTTCATAGTTGGATCCAGTAAGTGCGCCTGTTTTACCTCTGCTTCGGGCAGCAGGCACACACCGCAAACAGCATCCTGCCGTTACACCATGCAGGCCGCTGAAGTTGCCAAATTGAATCAAATTCTGCCCACAAAACCCTGAACTAGCAAGCGAAACCACTGTGTCTCTGTGTTGCATTTCGGGTCAAAAAACATAGTGCGATGTGCAGTCACTGCAGCCCGCGTTATCAAGGCAATCACATAGTTATCAACTACGACAGCCGTCGTATTACATCGAGAGTTACCTACCCCTTATGGCTATCCTGAATATTCTGCGTTATCCCGATCCCCGTCTGCACAAAGTGGCCCAGCCTGTGACCGTGTTCGACGCGCGTCTGGAAAAACTCGTCGCCGACATGGCCGAAACCATGTACGACGCGCCAGGCGTGGGCCTGGCTGCTTCGCAGGTAGACGTGCACGAACAGCTGGTGGTGATCGACACCAGCGAAACCAAGGATGCACTGCAAGTGTTCATCAATCCGGAAATCCTCTGGGCCAGCGAAGAGCGCGAAGTGTATGACGAAGGCTGCCTGTCGGTACCGGGCATCTACGACGGCGTGGAACGCCCGGCCCGGGTGAAAGTGCGCGCACTGGACGCCAAAGGCCAGCCCTTCGAACTGGAAGCCGATGGCCTGCTGGCCGTCTGCATCCAGCACGAAATGGATCACCTGAAAGGTAAAGTATTCGTCGAATACCTGTCGCCACTCAAGCGTAACCGCATCAAGACCAAGCTGCTCAAGGAAGAACGCGGCATGGAACGCGCTGCCCAGTTGCGCGCACAAGGCCGCCGCTTCTAAGCCGCCGTCCGAGATTACGCTACCGATCAGGAACCCGCATGAAAGTGATTTTCGCCGGCACGCCGGAATTTGCCGCTGTGGCCTTGCAAGCTTTGCACGAGGCCGGTTTTGAAATTCCGCTGGTGCTGACCCAGCCCGACCGTCCGGCCGGGCGCGGCATGCATCTGCAGCCATCCGCCGTCAAGCAGTACGCCGTGGCGCACGGCATGGAAGTGCTGCAGCCGCTGTCGCTGCGCATGGATAGCCCTGATCCGGTACGCGCCGCACAGGCCAGCGCCGCACACGCGCGCCTGCTGGCCACGCCCTACGATGTGATGGTGGTGGCGGCCTACGGCCTGATCCTGCCGCGCAGCACGCTGGACATCAAGCCCTGCCTGAACATCCACGGTTCGCTGCTGCCGCGCTGGCGCGGCGCGGCGCCCATCCACCGCGCCATCGAAGCGGGCGACAAGGCAACCGGCATCACCATCATGCAGATGGAAGAAGGCCTCGATACCGGCCCCATGCTGCTGGTGGAAAGCCTGCCCATCACGGCGCAGGACAGCACCGGCACGCTGCACGATAAACTGGCGGCCATGGGCGGCCAGATGATCGTGCAGGCTTTGCGCCAGCTCCAGCATGGCCAGCTGGAAGCCGTGCCGCAGCCAGCCGAAGGCGTCAATTACGCCGCCAAGATCAGCAAGGAAGAAGCCGCGCTGGACTTCAGCCTGCCGGCGCTGGAACTGGATCGCAAGATCCGCGCCTTCAATCCCTTCCCCGGCGCCCATGCCAGCGTCAACGGTGTCCACATCAAGCTGTGGGGCGCCGAAGTGCTGTCGGCCGATAGCCACGCCGAGCCGGGTCAGGTGCTCGCTGCCGATGCCCAGCACGGCATCGTGGTGGCCTGCGGTCAGGGCACGCTGCGCCTGACTGCGCTGCAGAAACCGGGCGGCAAACGCCTGCCAGCCGCCGAATTCATCAAAGGTTTCCCGCTGGAAGGCCTAAAATTGTCCTGACGCTGGCCGGATAGGGGCCGGCAGCGGGCCTGCGACAACGCGGGGTTTGCTGCGGAGTTGCTCGCGGGCCAGTCATCGCAAACGCGGGGGTGCTCAGCGCGTCCTGAAAATTTATGTTAACGTCCTATGCCAGAGCCCGCTAAAACGCGGGTTCTGTTTTGAATGACATAACATAGACAGGAACATCACCCATGACGCTGATAGACAAACTGAACTGGCGCTACGCCACCAAAAAATACGACGCCTCGAAAAAAGTTGCTGCCGACAAGGTCGAGCGCATCCTCGAAGCGATCCGCCTCGCCCCTACTTCCAGCGGCCTGCAGCCCTTCGAAGTGCTGCTGGTGAGCAATCCGGAAAAACGCGCCCAGATCCAGACCGTGGCATGGAATCAGGCACAGGTAACGGAAGCGTCGCACCTGCTGGTCTTCGCTGCATGGGACAACATCACGGAAGCCCGCATCGATATGATGTTCGACCTGACCAACGAGCAGCGCGGCTTCATCAACGAAGGCTGGGAAGCCTACCGCAAGCAGCTCAAAGGCATCGTAGCCGCCCGTGGCGACCAGGCCAATTTCGACGCAGCGGCCCGTCAGGCCTACATCGCTCTGGGCGTAGCGCTGGTGGCTGCAGCCGAAGAGCAGGTTGATGCCACGCCGATGGAAGGCTTCGACCCTGCTGCTGTCGATGAAATTCTGGGCCTGAAAGAGCGCGGCCTGCGCTCGGTGGTGATCCTGCCGCTGGGCTACCGCGCCCATGACGGCGACTGGCTGGTCAACCTGAAAAAAGTGCGCCGCTCGCGCGAGCATCTGGTGTCCGAAATCGCCTGATGACGGCGCTGCGCCGGCCAGCCGGCCGGCGCCATACCACGGCCTAATCGGCCAGCGGTATCACCCGGTCGTCCGCGCCTGCCACACAGCCGGCAGCAACGGGCGACCAGCCGCGATGGACCACAATCTGATGTTCATCGTGGCACAGCTCCACCCGGCTACTGGCCGGATAGCGCTGCTGCACAAACTGCTCCACCGACTGCGGCAGGCTGACCTGCAAACGCATGGCTGCGCGGGCTTGCGCCGGATGGTCGTCCAGATGCAGCAGCGGCACGAAATGCGCGGCCAGCATCAGCCAGCGCGAGCCCACTTCCACCGGCTGCGGCGCATACGCTGCCTGCGCCAGCCATGTCTGCGCCTGTGCACGCAGGTCGTCCCCCCCGGCCAGAGCGCCCCAGCCAGCGGCCAGCATTTCCATCACCCACTGATTGCAGTTCTGGTAGCGCAGGCTGTACACATAGGCATTCGCGCTATAGCTTGGCGCCAGCAATTGCTGCACCCGTGCCGTATCCAGCAGCGCCGTGCGCAGTGGCGCACTGGCTTCGGCAGGCAGGCGCACCAGCGATACATAGCCGAGCGCCGCATCGTCCGTGCCGAGCACGAAACCGGCTAGTCCCTGATCGAAGATGCGCGGACGGCCTTCATCGCAGGCGTAGTACAGCTGGCGCGCCGACCAGATGCCCTGTTCCGAACGCCAGCCTAGCGCGGCATGGGAATAACGGATAGCGAAACGCGACAGGTCCAGCCCTGAGCGGCTGAGCAGCACGATGCCATCATCGAGCGCCAGCTCTTCGCGCAGCACGGCAGCAAAGCGCAGCAGGCGGTCCTGCTGCGCTGCCGTCAGTGCCAGACTGCGGTCGCAAAATCGGCCCGAGCCCGAGCCCGCACCGGCGCTGCCGCCGCCAGCAGTGCCGCCATCATGATGATCACTGGCCGCAGCGCAGCGGTAAGGTAATGCTGCCGCTAGCGCCAGCAGCAGCGCCAGCGCCGCTGCCCGCCTGCCCATCAGAGACTGACAGGACGGCTAGCCAGCTCGCCGTACCACGCGTCGGCCAGCACCAGATAGAAAGGCTGGCGGGTATCGGCGCGGCCGAATTCGATGCCATACACGCGGTTCTGCGCATACATGCTGTCGCCCTGCGCCAGTTGCTGGGCCGCGAAAGTGGTTTGCGGCAGATCCAGCACCACCTGCTGCTGCGCCTGCTCACCCTGCAGCGTCAGACGGGTGCGCCCCACCTGGCCGGGCGTGGCGGCGATATCGATGATGCGGTAATGACCGTCGGCTACCTTGCGCTGGTTGCCGCCCGAGCTATTGCTGGAACTGCTCAGCGAATCGGACACGCTGCCGCTGGAAGCGGAGCTGGCACTGGAAGCCGAGGAGGCCAGACTGTCGGCACTGGCCGAAACGGAAACAAGCGCGCAGGCCAGCACGGCACCGCGCCACATGGACAGGAGATTCATTGCAAGGTCCTAGATTGTGCAAGAGCATCAGTATAGCCTCAGCCGGTGTAGGGCTGATAGCTGAAACCGTTGCCGATCACGCCGATCAGGGCCGCCTGATTCTCCGGACTTTCGCTGAATTCCGCCAGCACCTGCGCACGGCTGACGGCATTGCGATCCAGTACGCCGAGCCAGAAGGCATAGCCGCCCGCATCGGCCGCACGGTGCAGCACGTTCTGGTAGATATGCGTAAGCAGATCGGCATTGCTGGGCTGGGCGCCATACAGAGTGACAAATTCGGCCGACTGGATGAACGCGGCGGCTACATCGACCAGCGCATAGCCCTTGTCCATCACGCTAATCCAGAAACCCAGTCCGGCGGCATCGGGCGTGCGGTCGAACGCCGCCTGATAGATGCGGTAGGCTTTGCCCGCCGTGCCGCCGATGTCGAGCGCCACCGCTACGTCGCTGAACTGCAGGCGTTCGATATTGAGCAACTGGTCGACGCCTTCTGCCCCGCTGCTATCGCTGACGCTGTAGCCAGCGCCGCTCTTGCTGATGCTGTACTGGCTGCGCGCACCGCTGTAGCTGGCCACATCCAGCCCGGCGCCACCATCGAGCGTATCGTTGCCGGCCCCACCCTGCAGCACGTCGTTGCCGGCGCTACCGCCAAGAGTATTGGCGGCGCTGTCGCCCAGCAGCATGCGGCTGCCGTCGCCAAAGACCAGTATCTCCACATTGCTCAGCGTGGCAAAACCCGACTGGCCATCCTTCGCTTCCACCTGTACCGTGCCGTAGCTGCTGCTGATCCGGTAGTCGCTCATGCGGCCGCTGAACAGCACCGTGTCCTGTCCCTTGCCGCCGTCGATCACATCGTTGCCGCCATTACCCTGCAGCAGATTATCGCGCTCGTTACCGATCAACACATCGTCGTAGCGCGTGCCTATGGCCTGTTCGATCCAGCTATCGCTGGCGATGGCCAGATTGTTCACGGCAGCGACACCAGCCGGCGTCAGGCCTATGCTGGACAGGCTGCCCGGCACCAGACTGATCTGCGCACCCAGCGTGGCGGCCGAGGCATCGATGCTGTCGCTGCCGCCATCATCGACCAGCGTGATCTCGCCGCCGGCATTGGCGCCGAACTGGTAATGGTCGTCGCCGGCCGCATGCGCCGTGCTGCCATACAGATAGCGCAGTGCCAGCACATCGTACAGCCCCCAGCCACTGCGGAACAGGCCGTCGCCCGCCCCCTGCGCGGCCATCACCGACCACTGCTTATTGTTATAGGCCGCCATCACCACGCTGGTCCAGGCATCGCCGGCGTCGCTGTTGGTCGGGTGGCGCAGGCCCAGCGCATGCCCCAGCTCGTGCAGCAGCGCCGCATAGCCCTCGCTGCCGCTGGCCAGACTGGCCATGGACTCCACATCCATCCACACATCGCCCGCCAGATCGCCCGCCCCGCTCTGATTGGGCAGCCAGGCCACGCCTTCCGTACTGGCCTGCTGGCTGACGCCGAAGCGGATCTGGCCGTGGCTGGCGCTGCTATCACTGACTTCGGTAAAACTGATGCCGCACAGGGCACTGGTGTCGGCCAGTAACTGGCGCACCACGGCCTGTTCGGCCGGCGAAAATGCGCGGAAGCCGCTGGCGCCCACCCCGCTGGCAGGCGCCGTAGTAACGAAGCTGTAGCTGACGCTGACCGCCGTACCCGCTGCCGTGCCGGCATTCCAGCGCAGGCTGTCGCCCGCCACGATGGCTTGCTGGGCGATCTGCTGGGCGGTGATGAAATCGGTCAGCAGCTGGCGCGGCTGGTCCCAGTCCAGCGCGATGCGTTCGATGTTGCTGAGATCGAGACGGAAGCTGGCGTCCTGCGGCGCCGTGATGACGGCATGGGTGCCGTCGAGCGAGACGTCGATGCGCAGATCGGCCAGCGTGGCCACGTGGCCATACACCCACGGCAGGATCACCGTATCCTGACCGCCGCGGCCATCGATCACATCCTGCCCGCCGCCGGGCGAAAACAGATTATCGGCAGCGCTGCCGTAGAGCCGGTCGTTATTGCCGCCACTGTGTACATCATCGACATTGATCAGCTTATCCGTGCCGCCGTAACCATCCTGCGCCGTGCCTGCGGCCAGATCGACCACCACGCCGCTGGGCGCATCCCAGTAGCGCACGGCCAGCTTGTCCCAGATGGTGCCGGGCAGTTTTTCCACCGTGTCGTTGCCGGGACCGGGATTGACACTGCCCCGGTACATGCGGATGATGTCGTCCCCTGCCAGACCGAAATAATCGATCCAGTCATTGATGCCCAGCTTCTGCTGATCATACAGATCTGCGCCAGCGCTGCCATTGACGTCCATGTTGACCTTTCTGCCTCCGTTGAATGCGGCCTTCAGCCGCGCAGGAAAGCCAGTTTATGTGTGCTGAAATTGGCCAGCGTAGGAAACACCGAAGACAGTGCAGCATCCGGCAGGCCCATCCACTGCATCAGCGTGGCCGCCACCTGTTCGGTACTGGTAGTGGGCACCATGCGGCCGCCGCCGCCGGGGTCGCCATCGTCGGGCCCGCCCAGTTTCAGCGTGGGGAACTGGCCTATCACCTGCCCGCCAGCCACGGCGCCACCCGCCACAAACCAGTGGTTGCCCCAGGCATGATCGGAACCGGCGCCCGAAGCGGGCCGCAGCGTGCGGCCAAAATCCGTCATCATCAGGGTAGTGACGTCGAGGTCTATGCCCGCTGCACGATTGGCCTGATCGAACGCTTCCACTGCCTTGGCCACCACGGCCAGCTGGGCATCCTGGGTGCGGGGCGCCGTGCCGCGCTGGTCGAAATGGGTATCGAAGCCGCCCCAGCTCACCAGAAACACCTGACGCCGGTAACCCATGGATTTAAATACCGGCATGGCCGATGCCAGCGCCCGCAAATTGCTGGCCAGATCATCGGAGCCAAAGCTGGCTGCCGGCGCTTTGGCCTGCGCCAGCACTTTCACTAGCAAAGTGGCATCGTCCACGCTGGCGCCGAAGTTGCGCGCAAAGCCAGTTTCGTAATCATTGCCGAACTGCCAGCGCGCCATGGTATTGAGGGTCTGCGTCCAGGCCGACTGCGGCTGGGCCAGATCGGCCCGCCCCCAGTACTGGGTACCACCTGAAGTCATCAGCGACACCCCCGAGTTTCGGCCCAGCACCAGCGTGCGGTCCTGATTCATGGTCATCGCGCGCAGCGGGTTGAACAGCGTGGCGGGCAGCAGTTCCAGCCCGCGGCCACCCCAGCCGCTGGCGTCGGCATCGCCGCCCCAGCCCTGCTGTATGGCCGTCTGGTCGCTATGCGACATCAGGAACGGCGGCAGCGGCACGGCATTATTGATCACCTGTTCCGCCGTGGACGGAACGATCAGCGGGCCCGCATTGGCGATCCACGCCAGCCGCTGCTGGTTGTACAGCCTGGCCAGCGGCGCCAGTGCCGGATGCAGCGCGAAAGTATGACCGGCGCTGCTGCCACTGAGCGCCGCCAGCGAGTCCTTGGGCAAGGCCAGCACCGGACGCGCGGCAGCATAGTCGCTATAGGCGCCATCGGTAGGAATCAGGGTGTTGTTGCCGTCATTGCCGCCGTTCAGATACAGGCACACCAGCGCCTTGTAGTCGCTGCCGGCCGCATGGCCCAGCCCCAGACCGCCAAGCATGCCAGCGCCGCCCAGCAGGGTGCCGGCGCGCAGAAAATCGCGTCGTTTCATCGTATGGCTCCGAAATAGGGACTGGCCAGTGCAAACTGGATCATGGTCAGCGCGCCTTCTTCGCCGCTGGCCCAGCTTTCCGCTTGCATCAGCAGCGCCATCTTGCTGCGCAAGGTAGGCGGCATCGCGCCGCGGAACCAGCGCTGGCTGACCCAGTCGAGGAAGCCGCCCGGATCGTTTTGCAGCAGCGCGGCCGGAGTGGCCAGATCGCAGCCGCTGCTGGCGCGGTTGGACGCGCTGGCCGGATTGTTGCTATCGAGTAGATGCCAGTTCAGATTGCCGAAGCGGTTGTTCATCTCCATCGTACCGACGATCTTCTGCTCCGGTGCCAGCAGATTGCTGCCCGGTACCCGGTCGGTGGCCTGATAGAACGAGAACACGCTGGCCGGCGCATTCGGCGGCTGGCCCGGCGGCGATACCACCCACTGTGTGCTGCCATTGGTGCTGTACATGGGCGCACTGCAAGCTAGCCCGCGCATCAGGGCACTGAGCCACTGCACCGGCTCGCGGAACTTGCCGAACTGGCGGCTTTGCTGGCCCGGCACATCGCCGGCGCGCGCCTCCGGATCGAGCAGAATGGCTTTCACCACGGCGCGCAGGTCGCCGGCCACACCCTTGCCATTGTTGCGGAACACAGCGCTGATGCGGCTCAGGTAGGCGGGTGTAGGATTGCTGGTGACCAGATGCTGGATCAGACGCAGGCTGACGAACGGCGCCACGTTGGGGTGCTGCATCAGCAGCGCGATCACCGCATCCAGTTCAGTATCGGGGCTCATGCCGGCGGCCAGCGGCATGCCCATTACCACCTTGGCCGTGCTGTCATGGAAAAATGCCTGCGGCTCCGGCGTCATGCGCTGGTCGAAATCGGCCATCTTGCCGTTAGGGTCGGTATCCCACGGATTGCGCCAGCCTGTCAGGGCGCGCGCCAGTGCTTCCACATCTTTCTGGGTATAGCTTTCCCTGGGCTTGCCGCCGGCATCGCGGATCACGCTGCCGTCGCTATTGAGCTGCACTACACCGATGGAAAACAGCTGCATCAGCTCGCGTGCATAATTCTCGTTCGGCGTGCAGCCTAGACATTCGGGCGAAGGCGGACGGTTGGTCTCGTTGTTCAGATACCAGCCCATCATGGGCTGCACGGTGACTTCGCGCAGCAGCTGGCCATAGGTGCCGAAGGCATTGTTAATCAGCATGTTGTAGTACTGTAGCTGGCCATTGGGCTGGCCCTGCGCCACGGGAATGTACTGGAACAGCGCCCATGCCACGCGCTGGCGCAGCTGGTCCGGCGCCGTTAGTGCGCGGCGCCAGAACTGGTCCACCGGGACATTGCCGGCGCGGTTGCTGGCGACTTCGTTATTACCATCGAAATAGCGTACCCAGCTTGGTGATACGGCCGTGCTGGCAGGCAGGGCGAACTGGGCATCTATCCATGCCGCCAGCCCTTTTTGCGACAGTTCCGCCACCAGTGCCGGGGTGGCGCCGAAGCTGACCTGCTCGGCCGCCCGCGCCGCCGCGTAATACGTCATCTGCGCACCGGCCACCGGTTTTACCTGGCCGGCCGAAGGGGCAGGCGGCGCCGACGCCTGCGGCGAGCAAGCCAGTAACAGCGGCGTCAGCCCAGCCCAGGCCAGCGTCTGACGCAAGCGATGCCAACCATCCATCATCACCACCCTCATGGTTTAAGAATGCAGGGAAGCTGCTGCGCCTACGGTACGCGCAGGCCCACATACAACATAAGTCCGATTGCAAATAGTTGCAATATTTACATAACAAATATTCTATCAGTTGAAGTTTTCCGTTGCCTTGAAGCATCACTATCATTTCACAAGCAGAGCCCGCTGTCAGCAAGCCATCAGCCCGATCGCGCCATTTTGTTGCTGTTTCGCCGTGGTTTTCTGAAGCAAATTTTGCGATGCCGTATAATCTTAGACCGCCGTCAACTTCTGGACCCTGCTAGTCCACGATCTCAGAAAGTAACAAATGAATAACACCGTGTCCCGCCCCGTCATGTCCAAGACCGATGCCCAGCTGCGCGAAATTCTGGCGCGCCGCATCATGATTCTCGACGGCGCGATGGGCACCATCATCCAGCAGTACAAGCTCGATGAGGTGGCTTACCGCGGCGGCCCGCAAGGCGCTTTTATCGATTTCGCCGCACCGGCCGATACGGGCGCGCGCGAGCTTTTCGTCAAAGGCAATAACGAGCTGCTGACGCTGACCCAGCCGCAGGTGATCCAGGAAATACACGAGCGCTATCTGGCCGCTGGCGCCGACATCATCGAAACCAATACCTTCGGCGCCACCACCATTGCGCAGGACGACTATCACATGGGCCATCTGGCCTATGAAATGAACGTGGCCGCCGCCAGGCTGGCGCGTGCTGCCTGCGACAAGTACAGCAGCGCCGACAAGCCGCGCTTCGTTGCCGGCGCACTGGGACCGACGCCCAAGACGGCCTCGATTTCGCCCGACGTCAACGATCCGGCCGCGCGCAACATCACCTTCGACCAGCTGGTCACGGCCTATCAGCAGCAGGTGGAAGGTCTGGTCGCCGGGGGCGTCGATCTGCTGCTGGTGGAAACCATCTTCGATACGCTCAACTGCAAGGCGGCGCTATTCGCCATCGACCAGTACTACGCCGCCCATCCGGACCAGCCGCGTCTGCCGCTGATGATCTCCGGTACCGTCACCGATGCTTCCGGCCGCATTCTGTCCGGCCAGACCGTGCCGGCCTTCTGGAACTCGGTGCGCCACGCCAAGCCGCTGACTATCGGCCTGAACTGCGCGCTGGGCGCGGCACTGATGCGCCCCTACGCGGAAGAACTGTCGCAGATCGCCGATACCTTTGTCTGCATCTACCCGAACGCCGGCCTGCCCAACCCGATGAGCGATACCGGCTTCGACGAGCTGCCGGCCGATACTTCGGCCCTGCTGCGCGAATTTGCCGACGCCGGCTTCATCAACATCGCCGGCGGCTGCTGCGGCACCACGCCCGACCACATCCGCGCCATCGGCGAGATTCTCGCCAGCACGGCGCCGCGTCAGGTGCCGCAAGTGCCGGTAGCCCAGCGCCTGTCCGGTCTGGAGCCGTTCACCATCGACCAGTCCTCGCTGTTCGTCAACGTGGGCGAGCGTACCAACGTGACGGGCTCGAAAGCGTTTGCCCGCATGATCCTCAACGAGCAGTACGACGAGGCCCTGAGCGTGGCACGCCAGCAGGTAGAAAATGGCGCCCAGATCATCGACATCAACATGGATGAGGCGATGCTCGATTCGCAGGCCGCGATGACGCGCTTCCTCAACCTGATCGCGTCCGAACCGGACATTTCGCGCGTGCCCATCATGATCGACTCGTCCAAATGGTCGGTGATCGAGGCGGGCCTGAAATGCGTGCAGGGCAAGTCCATCGTCAACTCGATTTCGATGAAGGAAGGCGAAGAAGAATTCATCCGTCAGGCCAGGCTGTGCCTGAGCTATGGCGCTGCCGTGATCGTCATGGCCTTCGACGAAAAAGGCCAGGCCGACACCTTCGAGCGCAAGATCGAAATCTGCGCCCGCGCCTACAAGCTGCTGACGGAAACCGTGGGCTTCCCGCCGGAAGACATCATCTTCGACCCGAACATTTTCGCGATTGCCACCGGCATCGAAGAGCACAACAACTACGCGGTGGACTTCATCAACGCCACCCGCTGGATACGCGAAAATCTGCCGCACGCCAAAGTCTCGGGCGGCGTGTCCAATGTATCGTTCTCGTTCCGCGGCAATGACCCGGCGCGCGAAGCCATCCACACCGTGTTCCTGTACCACGCCATCAAGGCCGGTATGACCATGGGCATCGTCAATGCCGGCATGGTGGGCGTGTACGACGAGCTGCCGGCCGAACTGCGCGAGCGGGTGGAAGACGTGGTGCTGAACCGGCGCGAAGACGCCACCGAACGCATGATCGAATTCGCCGGCACGCTCAAAGCCGGCGCCGGCAAGCAGGATGCGCAGAATCTGGAATGGCGCAATCTGCCGGTGGAAAAACGTCTGGCCCATGCGCTGGTGCACGGCATTACCCAGTACATCAGCGAAGACACGGAAACCATGCGCCAGCAGGTGATGGCCGCCCATGGCCGGCCTATCCACGTGATCGAAGGCCCGCTGATGGACGGCATGAACATCGTCGGCGACCTGTTCGGCCAGGGCAAGATGTTCCTGCCGCAGGTGGTGAAATCGGCCCGCGTGATGAAGCAGGCCGTGGCCCATCTGGTGCCCTACATCGAAGAAGAAAAACTGGCGGAAGAAAAACGCACCGGCATCGTCGCCAAGCCCAAGGGCAAGATCGTCATCGCTACCGTCAAGGGCGATGTGCACGACATCGGCAAGAACATCGTTTCGGTGGTCCTGCAATGCAATAACTTCGAAGTGGTGAACATGGGCGTGATGGTGCCGTGCTCGGAAATTCTGGCCCGCGCCAAGCTGGAAAACGCCGACATCATCGGCCTGTCCGGCCTGATCACCCCGTCGCTGGAAGAAATGGCCCACGTGGCCAAGGAAATGCAGCGCGACGAGCACTTCCGCATGATGAAGATCCCCCTGCTGATCGGCGGCGCTACTACCAGCCGTGCCCACACGGCCGTGAAGATCGCCCACAACTACGAAGGGCCGGTGGTGTATGTGCCGGACGCTTCGCGTTCCGTGTCGGTGGCGCAGTCGCTGCTGACGCCCGAGAGCCGCCAGCAGTACATAGACGAAATCGCCGAAGACTACGAGCGCATCCGCGTCCAGCACGCCGGCAAGAAAGCCCTGCCTATGCTGACGCTGGAACAGGCGCGCGCCAACAGGATGGTGCTGTCGTTCGACGGCGCGCAGGCGCCCGTCAGGCCGAAATTCATCGGCCGGCGCGAATTCAAGAATGTCGATCTGGCCACCATCGCCCAGTACATCGACTGGGGTCCCTTCTTCCAGACCTGGGATCTGGCCGGTCCCTTCCCTGCCATCCTCACCGATGAAGTGGTGGGCGAAGCCGCGACCAAGGTGTATGCCGAAGGCCAGGCCCTGCTGAAGAAACTGATCGATGGCCGCTGGCTCACGGCCAACGGCGTGATCGCCCTGCTGCCGGCCAACAGCGTCAACCACGACGATATCGAAATCTACACCGACGACAGCCGCAGCACCGTCGACTTCACCTACTACGGCCTGCGCCAGCAGGGCGTCAAACCGGTGATCGATGGCGTGGCGCGGCCTAACCAGTGTCTGGCCGACTTCATCGCCAGCAAGGAATCGGGCGTGAAAGACTATATCGGCATGTTTGCCGTCACGGCCGGTCTGGGCATCGAAAAATACGAGCAGCGTTTCGAAGCAGCGCATGACGACTATTCGTCCATCATGCTCAAATCGCTGGCCGACCGTCTGGCCGAAGCGTTTGCCGAATATCTGCACCAGCGCGTGCGTACCGACCTGTGGGGCTATGCCGCCGACGAAACGCTGGACAACACTGCGCTGATCGCCGAGCAGTATCGCGGCATCCGTCCGGCTCCCGGCTATCCGGCCTGTCCCGAGCACACCGTCAAGCGCGCTATGTTCAACACCCTGCAGGCGGAAAACGTGGGCATCACGCTGACGGAATCGTTCGCCATGCACCCCGGCGCGGCGGTATCAGGCTTCTACTTCGCCCATCCGGAATCGAAGTACTTCGTGGTCGGTAAGATCGGCCAGGACCAGCTGGACGATATGGCAGCCCGCCGTCAGGTCGACAAGGCCCAGCTGGAAAGCTGGCTGGCGCCGAATCTGTCCTAATCCGCTGCCAGCCTAGACTGCGGCCATCAGCAGGGTGGCCGGTGTTTCGGTGGCCGCTGGCCGCGCCAGCAAGGCCGAATCGGGTGCCAGATGGGCCTGGAATAACTTCAGCGCTTCCGCCGTCAGCGTGACGAAGGCGCTCTGGTGCTCCTGTAGCTGGCGCATCATCCAGTGCCAGCCTTCATCCGTCTCCTGCAACCACACCATACCTTCGGGAAAGGAGCGCGGGATGGCGTGCAGCGGCGCCTGCACCACGATGTCACTCTGCTTGCCCCACAAAAAATCCGGCGGCAGCGCACGCTGCCAGCCAAAACCGTTCTGCTCGGCATAGGTATGGTTGTGGCGAAAAGTCAGATCGACCACTTCGCACTCAGTCGCCAGATCATCGGCCGATTCGATCCAGCAATGGTAGGAACCGCCGGCCGCATGGGCGAAGGCGCCATTATCGAGCATGGTCATCAACTGGCCGCCGCCGCAATCGATCGCCGCCAGTCCCGCCACCGGACGGTAGACGCGATCGAGCACGATGCTGATCAGGTTGGAACCGATGATGGCATAGACATGGCACAGCGAACTGTACTGACGGGGATAGTACTGGCGGATGACCTGATTCACGCAATGGGCAATCAGCGTCCGGATGGGTAAAGCCATCATTTACTCACGTAACAGAATGTTACCTAGTGTATCGGGTTGATTCAGAGAAACTTTAGCCCGATACACCCGCTATTCATGCCGTTACGCCCCTGCCGGGGCATAGACTATTGCTGCGCTTCGCTACGGAATTTCCAGATTGCCAGCACGGCGAACACCAGCGTAAAGCCCAGCAGCACGGCCACCGGCGGCAGCGCAGCATCGAAGCCCAGTCCGCGCCACGTCACGGCGTCAAAGCCGTCTACCGCCCAGCGGGTCGGAATGGCCAGCGTGACCTGCTGCATCCATTCGGGGAAGATGAATGACGGCACCCATGCGCCACCCAGCATGACCATGATCATGGTGGCAAACACGGCCATGCCGCGCGCCGCTTCCGGCGTCTTGCCGAAGGCCGCAATCAGCAGACCGAAGGCGGCCGTCATCAGGGCAAAGCTGAGCGCCAGCAGCAGGAAGCCGGCCAGCGTGCTGATGGTGACTTTGAAGATCAGCATGGCGCAGGTGAACAGCGCGCACATCAGGCCCAGTGCGATCAGCGCGCCCGACAGGCCGCGTCCCAGCAGCACGGTGGTCAGCGTCACGGGCGCTGCCATCAGGCGGTTCCAGATGCCGGAGCGGCGCGCCAGCAGAATGCTGATGCCCATGTCTATGCCCATGAACAGGATGAACTGCACGCCCATGCCGGCAAACGCGTGGGCATAGCCGTTGTAGCGCGGGCCGCTGCTGAGCGCCTCGTCCCTGGTGCTGAACGGCACGCTCATGCCGGCCGGCTTTTTGTCGGCCTGGGCGCTGGTAGTTTTGCCTTCGGCCTGCTCTTTCTGCGCCGTGGCGGCACGCTGGTCCTGATATTTTTTCAGGCTGCCGAGGAAATCGCTCAGCTGCGCCTTGTCCGCAGGCGCGAGGTCGCTGGCGGCCACCTGCTGCAACTGCTTGCTGGTCACGCTGCTGTCCTTGAAGCTGAAAGCGGCAGCGCTGCTGGCCTGCATGACCTGCTGGGTCAGCAGGCCTTTCACCATGGCCAGCATGGTCGATTGCGAAGGATCGTAGTAGACCGTCAGGCTGGGCTTGTCGATGCCGCTGAACAGGGCATCCGCTGCGCTCTGGCCAAAGCCGGCCGGAATCACTACAGCCACCGGCAGCTTGCCCTTGCGTACCTGCTCCTGCGCTGTCGCGGCATCCAGCAGGCTGACTTTGAGCGCACTGTCGGCCTGCAGGCCTGCCGCGATCTGCTTGCCCACTTCCGACTGGTCGAGCAGCACCAGCCCCACTTCCACCTTGCTGGTGCTGGCTTCCGGCCCGCCGCCGAACAGCGAGCCGAAGAAGGCCGCCAGCACCACCGGCATCAGCAGATGCATCATCAGGGCGCGCTTATCGCGCAGATACAGTTTCAGGTCCTTGCGGATCAAAGCTATCAGAGCAGTCATGGTGATCAGTCGCGCAGCGAACGGCCGGTGAGGTTGAGGAAGATGTTTTCCAGCGAAGTCTTGGCGGTAGCGAAATGCAGCAGTGCCACGCCCTGCCCGGCCAGCCAGCCCAGCACGGCGGCCGCCCGGCCCGCATCGGCCAGCGCGATCGCCAGCTGCTGGCCGCTGGCCTGCACGCTGCTCACCCCGTCCAGCGCGGACAGCGCAGCCACCAGTTCGGTGCCGGCCGGGTGGGCCAGCTCCACCTGCAGCGCGGCCTGGGCCGGCAGGCGCTGGTACAGCGCGGCCGGGGTTTCGTCGGCCAGCACCTTGCCATGATCGATGATGACCAGATGGTCGGCCAGCCGCTCCACTTCTTCCATGTAGTGGCTGGTGTAGATCAGCGCGCAGCCCTGTGCCTGCAGCGCTTCCAGCGTATCGAAGATGGCATTGCGGCTCTGCGGATCGACCCCTACCGTGGGCTCGTCAAGAATCAGCAGCTGCGGCTCGTGCAGCAGAGCGGCAGCAATATTGAGCCGCCGCTTCATCCCGCCCGAGAAGGTGGACGGATGGTCGCCAGCCCGGTCGCTCAGGTTGACCAGCGCCAGCACCTGTTCGCAGCGCTGCCTGAGCGCCGCGCCCTGCATGCCGTACAGCGCGCCGAACAGCTGCAGATTTTCCAGCGACGACAGGTCTTCGTACAGGGCCAGATCCTGCGGCACATAGCCGATCTGGCGCTTGGCTGCACTATTGCCCTGATTCACCGGCGCGCCATTGAGCAGTATGCTGCCGCTATCGCTGCGCAGCAGGCCGCAGATCATGCCCACCGTCGTGGATTTGCCGGCGCCGTTGGGGCCGATCAGCCCCAGCGTCTGGCCTTGCTGAACCTGAAAACTCACCCCGTCCACAGCCTTGCGGGCACCATAAGACTTGCTGAGCTGATTGACGCTAAGTAGAACCGCTGCCATAAGCCATCCCGTCGCTTGTAATTTCGATAAGCGGCCAGCATAGCGAGGTCATGCTTATTAGGCAAGTTAGCCCGAGGGAAATACAAAAATATGAACTTTTTGCGCAACAGCGAGCCTAAACGGGAATGTCGCCATCCGGCGGCTCAATCAAGGAGGTGTATATGGCAACTCATCCGGAAAACCATCCATCCCTCAAACGCTGGCAGGATCAGCTGATATTGCTGCTGGGTTTGTGGTTCTTTGTTTCACCGTGGGTCTTTTCCTATCCCATCCCGTCGATACAGGCGGGAACGGCCATGATCTCCGGCGCAGTGATGGCCATACTGGCCGCGTTTGACCTGTACAAAACCTATTTCTGGGCAGTGCTGCTCAATCTGCTGGTAGGTATCTGGGTAGCGCTGTCGCCATGGCTGATGAAAATTGCCGACAACCGCGAACTGATGTGGAATTCGCTTGTCGTCGGCATCGCCGTAGTGGTACTGGCGCTGTGGGAAATGCGCACCGATCCGGAGCTGCACAAGCACTGGCCCGGCGCGGGTCACGCCACCTGAACCTTGCGGAAAGGGCGGTGCTTAGAGGGCGTAGCGCACCACGTTATCGCTCCATTCGAAGGCCGCCATTTCCAGCTCCAGCAGGTCGTCCGTGGAGACGGCCAGATCGCGCAACGTAGGCAGGATGTGGTGATCCATGTCGCCCAGACGTTCTATGCATTCGGCCAGCTTGAGCAGATCGCCGAAAAAGCCTTCGCGCTCCAGCAGCGCGCCGGTGACTTCGGCGCTGACGGGAATCTGCGCCAGAATATCGCTCATGGGCAGGCCGAACAGGGTATCCATCAGCGACATGATGCCGACGGTAAAGGCAATTTCGGCCGACTGGCGATGTGCCGGACGCAATTTACCGGCCAGCAGTTCCAGCAGGCGACCGCGGGTGGTGGCCAGCATCAGCAGCGGGGTCATGCTATGGCCCCGCTTGCTGGGTTCGGCATACAGCATGATCTGCAGCCAGCGCTGCAGCTGGCGCCGGCCCAGTATCATCACGGCCTGGCTGAGCGAATCGACGCGGTGGCGCAAGCCTACCGCCGGCGTATTCACCAGCCGCAGCAGGTTCAGCGCCAGCGACACATCGCGCTTGATGGCCCGTTCGATTTCCAGATTGTCGGCATCCGAGGTCACCAGCGTCATCAGCTCCATCACGGCCAGCTGCGAAGGCGACAGCTTTTTGCCACTCATGATGACGGGCTTGGCAAAATAATAGCCCTGGAAATAATCGAAGCCCAGATCCAGACAGTTCTTGAACTCTTCCCGGCTTTCCACTTTCTTGGCGATCAGGGTCTTGCGGCTCTCGCGGAAACGCGGCGCCAGCTTCATCAGGCTGGACAAATCCACTTTCTGCACATCGAGTTTCACATAATCGACCAGCGGCAGCAGACGGTGCAGACCGGGCGCCGTGCCGTCCACCTCATCGAGCGCAAAACGGAAACCCTGCGCATGCAGTTCGGCCATGCGGCTGATCAGGGCAGGCGTGGGTGGCGTGTGTTCGCTCACTTCCAGCACCAGCCGTTCGCGCGGCAGGAAGGAGAAAATATCCGTCATGATCGATTCGGCATCGACGTTGACGAAGCCCATGGCATCACCCACCGTACGGTCCATGCCCAGCTGTGAAGCATGGGCGATGACTGCGGCAGTAGCGTTCAGTTCGTTGCTGATGCGGGCAGGCCCCACCGGGGCATTACGGAACAGCAATTCGTAGGCAAACAGCGACTGGTTACGATCGAGTACAGGCTGACGTCCCAGATAAAACTCGCGTACGCGTAAGCTGTCGGCGTCAGGGCCGCGGGGAGATAGTTCGATCATTGCCTTTGCCAATACAAAAAAGCGGCGACACTGCGCCATGCTGTTATTTTGACATTAAAGCGCAAGCCTGTCTTGAAATATTTACATTACAGTTGCGCTTCTGGCATACCGTCCACGAACACTTTCAACTCCCCCGGCCTGAATGCCGTCCACTGTTCATTGCTCGTCAGCGGTTGCGTCACGATGATGGCAACCCGGTCATCCGGGGTCGTCACCTGTGAAAAGTCCACCTGTACATCTTCATCCGACAATTGCGCCGTGTCAAACGGAAACTGACGTACCAGATACACGAGATGGGTGGAACAGTGGGCAAACAGTTCCGCGCCTGACGACAGCAGCATATTGAACGTGCCATAGGCGGCAATTTCCTGCGTCAGCACGGCCAGCGCGGCGCGCAGTGCCGCACGGCCAGGGCGCTCGGTGCCGAAACGGCTGCGCAGTTGCTGCATGATGTAGCAGAACGCCAGTTCGCTATCGGTCGTCCCCACCGGCCGATACGGCCCGTCGAGTACGGGCGCGAACGCTTTCAGATCGCCATTGTGGGCAAACACCCAGTACTGGCCCCACAGTTCACGCACGAAGGGGTGGCAGTTTTCCAGCGCAACCTGCCCCTGCGTGGCCTTGCGGATGTGCGCAATCACATTCCTGGATTTGATGGGATAGCGCTTGATCAGCTCGGCGATAGGCGAACTCACGGCGGCCTGATGGTCGACGAAATGGCGCACGCCAGCGCCCTCGAAAAAGGCGATGCCCCAGCCGTCGTGGTGGGTATCGGTCTGGCCGCCACGCATGGCAAAGCCGGTGAAGCTGAACACAATGTCGGTGGGCACATTGCAGTTCATTGCGAGTAATTGGCACATTACCCGATTATAACCACTGGCCGCGCGCGCCTCGCAGCAAATTTACGGCTGCGCCAAGGAAAAACCGGTGCGGGCGTGTTGCCACGCCGGCACCGGCGATGTTACGTGCTGCCGCGTTCAGTGCAGCGTGGCAGGATAGCTCATGACTTCGTTATAGCTGCCGAGGAATTCGTCGATCTCGGCCATGGTCGGTTCGCTCGCGATCAGATCACTGACGTCGCGGCGGAAATTCTGCGCCAGTATGCCGTTAATGAAAATTTCACGTTTGCCCCCTTTGTCGACAATTTCATAGCCGCCAAAGCGCAAGGCTTCATGGCTGCGGTCGACGCCGAACTCGAGGACGCTGAACTGTTCGCTGTTGTAGATGAGGTTCATGCTGCTTCCTTTCACTAGGGACGTAACACTGGTCGGTTGCGCCTTCCCCTCCGATGTGGGGCGGAAGACGCCCAATTACAAGTCCTGCCGCCCGCCAGCGAAGTTCAGGCTGACGGATCAGCTTGCAGGTCCAGCAAAGCGGCGTACGGGGCCGCCTGTAAAAAGTCACGCAACAGCTCTAGGTGCTCGGCACTGGCCAGCCCGATAAACAGCTGCGCGGGCGGATGGCGCAGAACACGATTCAATGTTACTCGCAAAACCAGATTACCGCTGCAATGCAGGCAACCGGGAGCAATACGCAACACTTGTAGCATAGGAGATGTATCGGCCAGATCGGCCAGCGGCGATAGCCCGGTGGGCATGCCTTCGAGAATAACTACAGAATTTACCGGAGGGGAACCGGTAGCAGCAAGGCGGGCAGCGATGGCTGCCTCGCGCTGCGCGCCAGTGGCCAGCCAGGTGGGTACCGGGCCGGCAGCGGACACCGGCTTATACGCCTTTCTTGGCCAGTTTGCCCGGCTCTACACCGAGCTGCTTGAGCTTGCGGTACAGGTGAGTACGTTCCAGCCCGGTTTTCTCGGCCACACGGGTCATGCTGCCCCCTTCGCGGCCCAGATGGTGCTCGAAGTACATGCGTTCGAAGGCATCGCGGGCTTCGCGCAGCGGCAGATCGAACGACAGATTGAACATATGGTTGTCGGCACCGGCGATGGTGGCGCCGCCGCGCACGGCAATCGCTGCGGCCGGGCTGGCCTGACCGAAGCTGCTGGCAATGCTCTCTTCCACCGGACTGGACACCACCGGACGGGCTGCCAGCGCCGGCGCGCGCACAGTTTCCTGGGCACGGGTCAGGCCCTGCTGCACCGCCTTCAGAAGTTTCTGCAGCGCAATTGGCTTTTCGAGGAAGTTGAGCGCGCCGATGCGCGTCGCTTCCACCGCCGTATCGATGGTGGCATGGCCCGACATCATGATCACCGGCATCGTCAGCAGGCCGTCGCGCTGCCATTCCTTGAGCAGCGTGACGCCGTCCGTATCCGGCATCCAGATATCGAGCAGCACCAGATCGGGCGCGCCGGCGGCACGCGCTTCGCGCGCCTGCTGGGCGTTCTCGGCCAGTGTTATTGCATGTCCTTCGTCGCTCAGTATCTCCGAGAGCAACTCGCGGATACCCATTTCATCGTCCACTACCAGAATATTTGCCATCTTCCCTTGCCTTCCTCATTTCGCCAGCTGGTAGCCGGCAATGATTTTTCTAATCCGTGCAACTCAGGTACTAAAACTCAGGTACTAACTCAAGTGCCTACTTCGGTGCTTACTTCGGTATTTTGCGTCGTCGGCGCTAACTTTAACAGCAAAATCACTACCGACGCACCACTTCTATCGACATGGTTCTGAATATCGATCCGTCCACCATGTTCTTCGATAATCTTTTTCACCATCGGCAGGCCCAGACCGGTGCCTTTGGCCTTGGAGGTGACATAGGGTTCGAAGGCCCGCGCCAGGATTTTGGGCGCGAACCCGGGGCCATTATCGCTGATTGCCAGCCGTACTGCCGTGCGCGTGCTGCCATCGGCGCCCTGATAATGGATGGCTTCGCTGATCACGTCAATGTGCGCCTGCGGCGCGCCCTCGGGACGCTCGGCCATGGCATCCTGCGAATTCTGCAGCAGATTATGGATCACTTGACGTAGTTGCGTGGCATCGCCCATCACCAGCGGCAGGCCCGGCGTCAGTTGCGGGTGTATGATGTCGTCGCCCTCGCCGGCCAGATACAGGTTCAGGATCTCTTCGATCAGGGCATTCAGGTCCAGCGGCTCCAGCTGGGCGGGCGGGGTTTTGGCGTAGTCGCGGAAATCGTCCACCATGCGCTTCATGGCCGCTACCTGATTGACGATGGTGGCTGTGCCCTTGTTGAGCAACTCATTATCGGCCGGTGCCAGTTTGCCATCGAGTTTCATCTGCATGCGCTCGGCCGAGAGCTGGATAGGCGTGAGGGGATTCTTGATCTCGTGCGCCAGCCGGCGCGCCACTTCGCCCCAGGCGATCGAGCGCTGGGCCGAAATCACATCGGAAATATCGTCGAACACGACCAGATAGCCGCTTTCGCCCCCTTCGATGGGCAGACGCGAGCCGCGTGCCAGCAGCGTCTGATCGTTATCATCCAGGCTGGCCGAGCGGCGCGGCACTTCGATCTGGCGCTGCCAGTGCAGCCGCTGCAGCGTGCGGTCCGAGGCCGACTGCGCGCTCTGGGCGGCAAACGCAGCGACGATGGCGCCGCCGAATTCCTGCAGGCCGTCGATCTGGTCCAGCTTCTGCCCCAGCAGGGCCGGGCCGGGCTGCTGCAAAATGCGCTCCACCGAGTCATTGCAGCTGACCAGATGGAATTCCGGATCGAGCACCATCACCCCGGCCGACATATTGGCCAGCACCGATTCCAGGTGGGCTTTGGCGTTCTGCAGCGCGGTGCGGTTCAGTTCCACCGCCGTGCGGGCATCGAACAGCTGGCGCGTCATGATGTTGAACGACTGGGTCAGCGTACCGAGCTCGTCGGACGTGGTCATGATGGGGCGCGGCGACAGGTCGCCCTCGGCCACGGCGCGCGTGCCTTCGGCCAGCAGCAGCAAAGGCTGGGCCAGATCGGTGGCGATCAGGAAGGCGCTGGCAATGGCGCCGAATACGGCCAGCAGCAGGGTCAGGGTCAGGGTGACGATGTACATTTTGCGCAGCCCGACACGGGCTACGAAGCGTTCCTTGTAATCGGAATAGGCGCTGCGTATGGTTTCGCCATCGGCCGCCAGCTGTTCCGGCGCCAGCTGGATCAGCTGCAGATAGCGCGGCGCCAGATGCACGCCGTTCGGCTGCGGCCGTTCCGGGATGGGCAGCACCACGCGCAGGCGCAACTGGTGCACCACATCGCGCGAACCGCCGGGTGCGTTGATCAGATTGCTGCGCAATTCGTTGCCGCCTTCCGGCGCGCCATACAGGCCATCGCTTTTGGCTTTGGCCATCATTTCGCTAGTAGGCAAATCGGCGCTCAGGTTGCCGCCCCGGCTGGCGCGGGCGCTGATGATCAGCCCCCCTTCCGCATCGACGATGATGGCGTTCTGCATGCCGTACTGCTGTTTCACCAGATAGGCCAGGGTAGCCCGTTCGGTACCGAACGGCTGTTCCGCCAGCTGGTCGGCCGTGCGGCGCGCCGTGCCCTGCAACTCGTTGAGTGCCGTATCGAGCCCGGCGCGGCCCAGATTGATGCCGGACTGCAGTGCCTCTTCCACCGGCACGTTGAACCACGAATCGATGGAATGCGAAACGAACTGGATGGAAACGAAGAAGATCACCAGCCCCGGCAGCACACCGATGGCGGCGAACAGCAGCACCAGCCGGGTCATCAGGCGCGAGCCGAAAGCTCCCGTGCGATAGCGTACGTAGAGGCGGAACAGCGAAACCGCCACCAGCAGCAGCAAGGCGCAGGCTACGGCAGCATTGAGGCCCAGCAGCCAGCCATAGTAGCGGTCGAAAAAGCCGGAATTATCGGAAGCAGAAGCCAGCAGGAACAGCAGTATGCTGACGACCACGCCGCCAACGACGGATAAATACCGCAACGCTGTATTCACTTACTCCGCCTTGTACTGGAAGATTTTCTTGTCCGAGGTCAAACGCCATTCGCTGTTATTGAGCGCGTTAACCTTGAGTGGCTTGGAGATGTAGTTGGTGTCCAGCCCCATGCTCAGTTTGACGTTGTAGTTCTCGCCCACTTTCAGGGACGAACGGGGTGCCACCACCCAGCGGTTGGGGTTGCGGATCGACAGCAGCGCGTCTTCCAGCGAGGAGGAATAGTTCTGTTTCAGGCTGCCGTTGACGTTGACGCTGTATTTACGGGTCAGCACGTTATAACCGAGCACTATGGTCTGGCGCGCAACAATCGCCTTTTCATCAAACCAGTACCAGCGCGGGCGGGTGAATTCGACTTCGGTGGTGAAGTACAGCGACACGCCATGCTGCAGCGTGTCTTCCATATCGGGGCTCAGTTCGAAACCGTAGCGGGCATTCAGCCGGTAACCTTCTTCGCTCGCTTCGATGTTGAAACGGCGGATCTCCACTCCGTCAGCACGCGCCAGCTGCGGCAGGACGCACGCCAGTATCAGCAGGATTCGGGCGATCAGCAGGCGAAGAACTCGTCGTGTCACGTCAGGGCCGGTACTTGGTTGGTGCGGGCAAAGGGAGCTAAAACTACGCATTTTTCTGGAACAGGGCGTAGAACAAACCATCATGATCCTGTCCCGCTACGCCACCCGGCAGCAACTGGCCGGGGGCAGCTAGCCGCACAGCCTGATGCCGTACTGCGAATGCCGCGGCCTGCGCCTCGGATTCCTGTGGCCAGAGCGAACAGGTCACGAATAGCAATTTACCACCCGGTGCCAGCATCTGCCAAAGATTGTCGAGGATTTTGGCGGAAAGTGTTGCTAGTTGGAGCGTGTCGCCCTTGCGGCGCAGCCAGCGGATATCGGGGTGGCGCCGCACGATGCCGGAGGCGGTGCACGGCACATCGGCCAGTATGCGGTCGAACTGCTGGCCATCCCACCATGCCGCGCTCTGGGCGTCGGCCGTGCGCAGGGTGGCCTTGAGCTGCAGCCGTTCGAGGTTCTCGCCCACCCGCGCCAGCCGCTTGGGGTCGGCATCGAGGGCTGTCACTTTAGCATCGGCCAGCTCCAGGATGTGGCAGGTTTTGCCGCCCGGCGCAGCGCAGGCATCGAGCACACGCATGCCATCGCGCACATCGAGCAGCGGCGCGGCCAGCTGGGCGCCGGCATCCTGCACCGAGACCACGCCCTCGGCAAAACCGGGAATCAGATGCACGCCGACCGGCTTTTCCAGCCGCACGGCGTACGGGCCGATGGCGCTGGCCGCCATACCCGCTTGCTGCAAGGTGGCCAGATACTGTTCCAGCGTGGTTTTGCGGGCATTGATGCGCAACGTGAGCGGCGGCGCGCCGTTACCGGCCTTGAGTATGGCCTGCCATTCGCGCGGCCAGGCTGTGCGGGCCGCATCGATCCACCATTGCGGGTAGTTCCACTGCGCCACCGGCTGCAGCAGTGCGGTTTCCAGCAAGGCCGCGCGTTCGCGCTGGAAGCGGCGCAGCACGGCGTTGACCATGGCTTTGGCCCGCGCCGTGTCCGGGTGGGCTTCGGCCGCCGTCACTGTCTGGTTGACCACGGTGAATTCTTCGTAAGGCGCTACCGCATCGGGCGCCGTCATCAGGGCCAGTGCGCAGGCCAGCAGGGCAGCAACCAGCGGATCGGGCGCTTTCGGCGCCAGCTGGGCGATCAGGGCTTCGCTCTGGCCAAGCTGGCGCATGCAGCGGTAGGCAATATCCTGCATGGCGCCGCGCGCCTGCGGGCTGGTCTCGCTGCGCGCCCACAGCTGGGCCAGCGCCTGCGGCAGATTGGTGCCGGTACGCACCAGCGCCACTGCCTGTGCCGCGCCGAGCAGGCTGAAAGCCAGCGAATCGGCTTTCAGGCCAGTCTGGAAGCTGGTCTGCAGGGTCGGCTTGAGCTCGCGTGCATGGCTGGCGCGCAGCGCGCCTGCGGGCGCTCTGGCAGGCGCCTGGCCTGCTGCGGATGGTCTGACTGGTACGGTTGCTTTGACTGGCGCTCCGGCCGGCACCTGTTCTGTTGCCCTAGCCGCCCCGTAGGCGGATGGCCGTGCGGGCGCCTTGGCTACGGCCTTGGCTGACGCCTTGGCAGGGGTTTTCAGAGAGAGCGTCGGACGCTTGTTCATATGCTAATTCCAGAGTGGGCCGGCTGCGGCGCGCGGGCCGAACCGGAACGGCCATGGCGCGCGAATAGCCAAGTAATCGCGCAGTATACAGTAGTGACTCTGCCGTGGCGATGCCATTCCGCCGCTAACGGCGCTGCTGGCCGCGTCCGCCGCAATGACCCACCGTCGGCAAACCAGTATAATTACCGCTGTTTGGCCGGTGCCAGCGTACCGGCCGTTTTCGCTTCTGGATAGACCCACTCGACCTATTGCGCGGCTAGACCGCCCCATTGCCCATGCTCGCCCAACAAAAACAAGATATCACCGCCCTGTTCCAGTCCGCTCTGGCCCCTCTGCTGGCCGGCACCGAAGTGCTTGCCAACGTCGTGCTGGAGCGCCCGCGCGACCCGTCGCACGGCGACGTCGCCTGCAATATCGCCATGCAGCTGGCCAAACAGCTGAAAATGAACCCGCGCGAGCTGGCCACCAAGGTGGTGGACGCCCTGCTGGCCAATCCGGCGGCTCAGGGTCTGGTGGAATCGGCGGATATCGCCGGTCCCGGCTTCATCAACCTGCGCGTCAGCGCGGCGGCCAAGCAGGCCGTGGTCAAAGCCGTGCTGGCACAGGGTTGCGCATTCGGCAGCGCTAGCGCCGGTGCCGGTAAAAAAGTCATCATCGAATTCGTTTCGGCCAACCCCACCGGTCCGCTGCACGTAGGCCACGGCCGTCAGGCCGCACTGGGCGACGCGCTGTCCTCGCTGTTCCAGTCGCAGGGCTACGATGTCACCCGCGAGTTCTACTACAACGACGCCGGCGTGCAGATCCAGACGCTGGCCAATTCGGTGCAAGCCCGTCTGCGCGGCTTCAAGCCGGGCGACGCAGAATGGCCGGAATCGGCCTACAACGGCGACTACATCGCCGATATCGCCGAAGATTTCAAACTCAAGAAGACGGTATCCGCCTCCGACGGCGCACCAGCCACCGCCAGCGGCGAAGTGGAAGATATCGAATCGATCCGCCAGTTCGCCGTAACCTATCTGCGTAACGAACAGGATATCGACCTGCAGGCCTTCGGCGTAAAGTTCGATAACTACTACCTCGAATCGTCGCTGTACTCGGACGGCAAGGTCGATGCTGCCGTGGACATGCTCAACAAGTCCGGCAAGACCTACGAAGAAGATGGCGCGCTGTGGCTGAAGACCGAAGACTACGGCGACGACAAGAACCGCGTGATGCGCAAGAAGGATGGTACCTACACCTACTTCGTGCCGGACGTGGCCTACCACATCGTCAAATTCCAGCGCGGCTTTACCCAGGCTATCAATGTGCAGGGTTCCGACCACCACGGCACCATCGCCCGCGTGCGCGCCGGTCTGCAGGCAGTCAACGTGGGCATACCGCAAGGCTTCCCTGACTACGTGCTGCACAAAATGGTCACCGTGATGAAAGGCGGCGAGGAAGTCAAGATTTCCAAGCGTGCCGGTTCCTACGTCACCGTGCGCGATCTGATCGAATGGTCGGGCGGCGGCGATATCGAGAAAGGCCGCGATGCCGTGCGCTTCTTCCTGATCTCGCGCAAAGCCGACACCGAATTCGTGTTCGACGTCGATGTGGCACTGAAAACCTCGGATGAAAATCCGGTGTACTACGTGCAGTACGCGCATGCCCGTATCTGCCGCATGCTGGAACAGTGGAGCGGCAACGAAGCGGATCTGGCCACGGTCGATCTGTCGCCGCTGACGGCACCGACCGAAGCTGCCCTGCTGGCCACGCTGGCCGCCTATCCGGAAACGCTGGCGCGCGCCCAGGCCGAACTGGGTCCGCACCAGATCGCCTTCTACCTGCGCGATCTGGCCGCTAATCTGCACAGCTTCTACTTCGCCGAGCGCGTGCTGGTCGACGACGAAGCCCTGAAAGCAGCCCGTATCGCGCTGATGGTGGCTACCCGTCAGGTTCTGCGCAATGGTCTGGCACTGATCGGTGTTTCGGCACCGGCCAAGATGTAATTACCGAGGATGTCCTGCACTATGACTTTCCGTTCCCGTCTTCCTGCTCTGGCTCAACAGCGCGGCAATACCATCATCGGCATCGTGATCGGGCTGGTGATCGGCCTGTCGATCGCTGTGGTAGTGGCGCTCGTCATCAACAAGGGCGCCACGCCATTCACCGACAAGGGACGCAGCAGCAAGACGGCGGAACCGACGGCGGGGCAGACGGCCGATCCGAACAAGCCTATGTACGGCAACAAGGACGCGGCGCGGGAAGCAGCGCGCGACTTTAGCAAGGACACGCCGAAAGCACCGGCAGCCGATCCGCTGCAGTCGGTGGTGGACAAGATACAAGGCACGCCAGCTGCCCCGGCAGCACCGGCAGCACCGGCAACGGCGCAGGCGCCGGTGGTCGAGAAGAGCAAACCGGCTGCCACGCCGGCAGCGGCCAATGTAGCACCGCAACCGGCAGCCAAAGTCGCAGCTGACAGCAGCGACGAAAAATACATCTACTATCTGCAGATCGGCGCCTTCCGCGAAGTGGGCGACGCAGAAAGCGCGCGTGCCAAGCTGGCGTTGCTGGGCTTCGAAGCCAATGTATCGGACCGCGCCACCGACAACGGCGTGCTGCACCGCGTACGCATGGGGCCTTTCAATCAGGTCGAAGCCATGAACAAAGTGCGCAGCAAACTGTCGGAAAACGGCATCGATGTAGCCGTGGTGCGCAACCAGAAATAAGGCGCGCCGCAAGTCGACCTTTCGTCTAACTATCTTGTATCGGGAGTAGCTCTATGCGTTTCATGAAATGGCTGGCAGGTGCATTGATGCTGGGTGTAGTAGCCATGGCGGCTGCATCGCCGGCCGATCCGAAAAACGGCGTGGAATACCGCGTGCTGGCCAGCGCCCAGCCGGTCGAAGCGGGCAAGAAAGTGGAAGTACTGGAGTTCTTCGATTACGCCTGCCCGCACTGCAATGCTTTCGATCCGGACCTGACGGCATGGGTAAAAAAACAGGGCGACAACATCGTCTTCAAGCGCATGCACATTTCCCGCCAGGGGACTGATCTGCCGCAGCAGAAAATGTACTTCACGCTGATCGCCATGGGCCTGATGAACGACGCCATGCACAGCAAGATCTTCCAGGAGATGCACGTCAACCGCAACCGCATGAATCGCGACGAACTGGTGTTCGACTTCATCGCCAAACAGGGCATAGACAAGCAGAAATTCATCGACACCTATCGCGGCTTCGGCGTGGCAGGCAGTGTGCGCCGTGCCGGCTCGATGATGGATGCCTACACGGTGGATTCGTGGCCGCTGATCGCCATCGACGGCAAGTACATCACTTCGCCGACCATGGCCAACGAAGGCAGCAAGAGCGCAACTTCGGAAGCCCAGCTGCACGCACAGGCGCTGCAGGTGATGGATATTCTGGTCGCCAAGGCCAAAGCGGAAAAGAAATAAGCATGAACAAGCAGGGCGGCGCTGGCCAGCGGGTCTTCATCACCGGCGCTTCCAGCGGCATAGGCGAGGCTCTGGCCGCCCAGTATGCCGCACAAGGTGCCACGCTAGGTCTGCTGGCGCGCCGCAGCGCCGTGCTCGATGATCTGATCGCTACTCTGCCCCATCCAGAAAGGCATCGCGCCTATGCGGTCGATGTGCGCGATCATGCTGCCATAGCCGCAGCGGCGCAGGACTTTCTCGGCCACGCAGGCGGCATCGATATCGTGGTGGCCAACGCCGGCATTTCAGTCGGCACCCTGAGCGAGTTTTCCGAAGATATACCGGTATTCGATGCCGTAATCGCTACCAATGTGGTGGCCACGGCAGCCACCTTTGCGCCGTTCATTCCTGCCATGAAAACGCAAGGAACGCCGGCACGGCTGGTGGGCATAGGCAGCGTGGCCGGCATACGCGGCCTGCCCGGCGCCGAAGCCTATAGCGCCTCCAAAGCGGCCGTGATCAGCTACTGCGAGTCGCTGCGGCTGGAACTCAAGCGGCACAATATCCGCGTGGTGACCATCTGCCCCGGCTACATCGATACGCCGATGACGCAGATTAATCCCTATCCCATGCCGTTCCTGATGCCAGTGCAGAAATTCGCCGTGCAGGCGGTGCAGACCATTGCACGGGGCAGCAGCTACCGCGTGATTCCGTGGCAGATGGGCGTCGTCGCCAAAGTGCTGCGCCTGCTGCCTAACTGGCTGTACGATCTGGCCTTCGGCAATGCGCCGCACAAGCCGCGCAAGGGTAGCGCATGATGCAGCCAGTACAGCCAGCCCAGCCAGTACGGCCACTAAGTCACCCGCCGCAACGCGCCGCGCTGGACCAGAACAGTGCTGCGGCCATCAGCGCTGCCTGCGCCAGCAGTGCCAGCCACGTGGCCATCGAAATCGTCGAACAGACCGGCTCCACCAATGCCGACCTGCTGGCCCGCATCGACACGCTGGCTGGCCCTACCCTGCGCATCGCCCACCAGCAGACGGCGGGGCGGGGACGCGCAGGCCGTAGCTGGCTGTCCGAACCCGGTGCGGCGCTGATGTTCTCGCTGGCGTGGCGCTTCAAAGGCCCGCTGCACCGCATGTCCGGCCTGCCGATGGCAGTGGGCGTAGCGCTGGCCGAAACGCTGGGCAGCCTGGGCGTGCCGGTGCAGATCAAGTGGCCCAACGACTTGCTGCGCGATGGCGCCAAACTGGCCGGCATACTGGTGGAGAGCCAGACAGCCAAGCGCGACACGGACGGCGCCATCTGGGCCGTGATCGGCGTGGGCCTCAACCTGCTGATGCCGGACCAGCTGGAAAGCCGGATCGGCCGCAGCGTCGCGGCGGCACCATGGCTGGCGCAGATGCCGCGCGAGCAGCTGGTGGCCGCGCTGCTCAGCCGTCTGGCTGCCGTACTGGCCGAATTCGACGATACCGGCTTTGCCCCGTTCTGTGAACGCTGGAATGCGCTGCATGCATGGCATGGCCGCGAAGTGGTGATCCTTGATCAGGACCAGATCGTGCAGCAGGGCCGTGCAGCAGGCGTAGATGCCATCGGTCGCCTGCTGCTCGATACGGCTGCGGGACGGGTGGAAGTGCTATCGGGCGATGTGTCGCTGCGCCTCAAGCCCGAATCCGCCGGCGCTGCTACGCCCCTGCACCAGCCCGCCGGCCTAACACCGAACTATACGGACTAATATGATTTTGCTGATAGACGCAGGGAATACGCGGGTCAAATGGGCGCTGGTGGAAATCGGCGCCTCGCTCGGTGCATGGTTTGCCCATGGTGCCGTCAGCCACGCCGACCTGCCGCAACTGGAACTGCATCTGCACGACGCCGTGGCCGAACAGGGCGTCGACCGCATCATCATCGCCAACGTAGCGGGCAATGCCTTGCGCGTGCAGCTGGAATACGTGCTGCAGCGTACCTTTCCCGCCATGCTGCTGCCCGAACAGACCATCAGCTGGTTTGCTTCCGTAGCCGAAGCGGCCGGGCTGCACAACGGCTATCGCAATCCCGCCCAGCTGGGCTGCGACCGCTTTGCTGCCGCCATCGCCGGCCATGTACTGGCGCCGGGGCGTGCTGTCATCGTGGCCAACTGCGGCACGGCCACCACCATCGACGCCGTCACGGCCGACGGCCATTTCCTCGGCGGGATGATCGTGCCCGGACTGGGTCTGATGGCCAGCTCGCTGGCGCGCAACACCGCCCAGTTGCCGCAGATCGCGCAAGACGGTAAGCTGCCGGATGGATTTGCCGACAACACGGACGATGCCATTCTGAGCGGCTGTCTGGCTGCGCAGAGCGGCGCCATCGAACATGCGTTCTTGCGCCATCAGGCAGCGGAATGCATCATCTCGGGCGGCGCGGCCCAGTTCATCGCGCCCATGCTCACCGTACCGTACCGCATGGTGGACAACATCGTTCTGATCGGCCTGCACGCTGCCAGCGGCAGCGCCGGATAGGCAGTAACACTCGAGGAAAGCGTCGTGCTGAAATTTATTTTCTGGTCGCTGTTAGCGGTAAATGCTGGGCTGTTCGCCTATGGCAAAGGCTATCTGGGCCACTTCAGCGGCAACGAACGCGAGCCGCAGCGGCTCAGCAACCAGCTCAATGCCGACAAGCTAGTCATCATCCCGGAAGAAAAAGCCAATAACGCCAGCGCCGCTGTGGCCAGTGCAGCTGGTGCGGCCAGCGCTAGTGCCAGTGCCAGTGCCAGTGCCAGTGCGGCAGCAACTGCCAAGCCTGCAGCGGAAGTACAGGCCTGCGTGGAAATCGCCAGCTTCGTGCTGGCCGATGCGCGCCGCTTCGAAACCGTGCTGGCGCCGCTGAAACTGGGCGACCGCCAGTCGCGCCACAACCTGCCGGGCAGCGAAATTTCCAGCTACGTGGTGTACATGCCGCCGCAGGGCAGCAAGGAAGGCGCCGACAAGAAGGCCGCCGAACTGCGCGCGCTGGGCGTGCATAACTACTTCATCATGAGCGATAACACGCCTATGCGCTGGGCCATTTCGCTGGGTGTGTTCAAGACCGAGACGGCGGCGCAGAATCAGCTGGCCGCACTGATGAAACAGGGCGTACGCACCGCCAAGATCGCGCCACGCATGAGCGGCAGCAAACTGCTGTCGTTCCAGTTCCGCGATGTCGATCCGGACCTGAAGAACCGGCTGGAACAGCTGCGCAGCAGCTTCCCCGGCACGGAAAGCCGCAGCTGCAAATAGGGCTTGCTAGCGCTGGATCACGATAGGCTTCAGATTCAGCGCTGCGGGCAGGCCGCGCGCGGCCTGCAACGCATCCTGACGGCTGGCGAACGGCCCGGCGAACAGCCGGTGCACCACGCCATTCTTCACCACTTCCAGCCCTTCCAGACCGCTACCACCAAGTTTGCTGCGCACGGCTTCGGCGTTTTCGGCGCGCGCATAGGCGCCTAGCTGCAGATAGAAGTTCGCCTTGGCAGGCTGCGCCTCGCTGCCGCCCTCGCCCGGTGCGCGGTCATCGCGCATCAGTGCTTCGATATCGCTGGTGCTGGCTGGCGCCGATTCGCCCAGCGTGGTGGCCGCCGTCAGCAAGAGCGGCGGTCCGGCATCGCCCCGCCCCAGCAGACCGGCGCCAGCGCTGCTGCGCGCCGCCTGCGATGTCAGCCGCGGCGCCACCGTGGTGGAAACGCCGCCGCGCGTGGCCAGCATGCGGTCCACTTCTTCCGGCAGTATGCGCTCGATCTGCAGTTCGTGGCTGCCCTTGCCGAGCAGGCCCAGTTTCAGCGCCGCCGTGTAGGACACGTCGATGGCACGGTTGGCATGGAAGGGGCCGCGGTCGTTGATGCGCACAATCACCACGGCGCCGCTGACCAGATTGGTCAGGCGGGCATACGAGGGGATAGGCAGAATGGGGTGAGCTGCCGTCATCTTGTACATGTCGTATAGTTCGCCGGACGAAGTGCGCTGGCCATGGAACTTCTTGCCGTACCAGCTGCCGACCCCGATCTGACTAAATGGGCGGTTGTCAGTAATCGGCGTATAGGTTTTGCCGAACACCGTGTAGGGACGGTTGGAGAATGGCAGCAGCGGATCATTGCGCACTTCCGCATCCGGCACGTTTTCCAGATCCGGCGGCGGGGCATCGCCCGGGCCATCATCCTGATAATAGCCGCCACGGCCGGAATTGGCAGGCGGCAGCTCCGGCAGCCCGGTCGCAGGCTTGGCAGCCGAAGGCGCGCGCAGCACGGGCGCGGCCGGTGCGGTCGGACGCGGCACGCGGGCAGTATCGCTGACGACAGGCGCAGTGGTACAGCCGGCCAGCGCCAGCAGGGCCAGCGCGGCCAGCCACATCAGGATACGACTCCGGTAATCACGCATGCCTGTCTCCTTACTGTTTTTTTCTCGGTGCTGCCAGCACTGGCGCAGCCGTTGCCGGCGTCGTTGCTGGCATCGTTACTGGAGCCGTTGCAGGCGCCGCCGCGGACTGACGCTCCTGCTCCGCTTCTGCCGCCTGCTGCTCCAGCAGCTCGCCTTCCACCGGCACCACGGCCACGGCATCTTCGCGCGCCACCCTGGTGCTGTCTTTTTCGGCCGGACGCTTGCCTAGCAAATAATAATCTATCGCCTTGCGCGCTATGGGCGCCGCTTCCAGTCCGCCCTTGCCCGCATTTTCCACCACCAGCGCCAGTGCAATGCGCGGCTTGTCGGCCGGCGCAAATGCGGTGAACAGCGCATTATCGCGCAGACGCTCGGCCAGCTTGGCTGCATTGTACTTGTCGCCCGACTTAATCGTGATCACCTGTGCCGTACCGGTCTTGCCGCCCACCGTATAGGCCGCGCCGCTAAAGGCGCGGAAGCCCGTGCCGCCGGCTTCGCTGGTCACGCCCACCATGGCGCTCTTGATGAAATCGATGTTCTCCTGCTTTAGAGGGATACGGTAGCTCTCTTTGGGCACCGTCAGGCGGCGTGCCCGCGTAGCGCCGTTCTCGATAATTTTAACCAGGTGGGGCTTCATCACCACGCCGTCATTGGCCAGATTCGATACTGCATGGGCGATCTGCAGCGGCGTATAGGCGTTGTAGCCGGAGCCGTTACTGACCGAGATGGTGTCGCCCCCCACCCATTTGCCTGCCGCGCCCTTGAAGCGCTTGCGTTTCCATTCCTGCGACGGCAGCACACCGGTCTTTTCATTTTCCAGATCGATGCCGGTCAGCTGACCGAAACCGAACGGCTTCATGAAATCATGGATCATATCGATGCCCATGTCATGCCCCAGCGCGTAGTAATAGGTATTGCACGAGACGATAATGGATTTGCGCATATCGACCGAACCGTGACCGCCCACCAGATCGTCATTGAATTTGTGGCCGCCAAGATAGTAGAAGCCGGGATCGGGCGTAGTCTGGCCGGGCGTGCGTTTGCCCAGTTCCAGCGCAGCCAGCGCCATGAAGGGCTTGAAGGTGGAACCCGGTGCATAGGTGCCCGTCAGGGGACGGTTCACCATGGGCCGGTCGAGCGAGTTATTCAGTTCATTCCAGCTGGCGGTGTCGATGCCATCGACGAACAGGTTGGGATCGTAGCCGGGGCGCGAGACATAGGCCAGAATATCGCCGGTGGACGGCTCGATCGCCACCAGCGCACCACGGCGTTCGCCAAAAGCTTCTTCCACCACTTTCTGCAGTTCGATGTCGATCGACAGCACCAGATTATTGCCCGCCACGGCAGGCTTGCGCGACAGCGTGCGGATGGCGCGCCCGCGCGAAGTCACTTCCACCTCCTCGTAGCCGGTGGTGCCGTGCAGCTGCTTCTCGTAGCTTTTCTCCAGCCCTTCCTTGCCGATATAGTCGGAGCCGTTGTAGTTGGCGCCGTCGTCGCTCTCTTCCAGTGCTTTGGCTTCGCTGCGGTTGATGCGGCCGATGTAGCCGATGACGTGCGAGGCGGTTTCACCGAGCGGATACTGGCGGAACAAACGAGCCTGCACTTCCACCCCGGGGAAGCGGAAGCGCTGGGCAGTAAAGCGCGCCACCTCTTCATCGGACAGGCGGTTGCGCAGCGGGACGCTTTCGAAATTCTTGGACTCTTCCAGCAGCTTGCGGAAGCGCTTGCGGTCCTTCATCTCCACCGTCACCAGCTTGGCCAGTTCGTCGATCACTTCATCCACCGGCGCAGCCAGTTTGGACGGTGTGAGCTCCAGCGTGAAAGCGGAATAGTTACGCGCCAGTACCACGCCATGACGGTCGAGGATCAGGCCACGGCTAGGCACGATAGGCACCAGCGCAATGCGGTTTTCGTCCGCCTTGGTGGCAAACTCCTCGTGCTTGATCACCTGCAGCCAGAGCAGGCGCAATAGCAGCAGGCAGAAGCAGAACAGCACCAGCGCGCCCAGCACCGTTATGCGGACACGGAACTGCGCGAGCTCGCGCCCGGTGTCCTTCATTTCTACCATGGCCGGCCGCTCCCGCTACGCCTCAAGTCTGCACCAGCTTGCGGTGGCGCTGTATGCTCATCAGGATGCCGGCACCGAGGCCCAGCGTCAGCAGCGCAGTACCGCCATAGCTCATGAACGGCAACGGCACGCCCACTACCGGCAGGATGCCGCTGACCATGCCCATATTCACGAAGGCATAGGTGAAGTAGATCATGGTGATGGCGCCCGCCAGCAAACGGGTAAAGAAAGTGGGTGCGTTGCCGGCAATGACCAGCCCGCGACCGATCAGCAGCAGGTACAGCACCATCAGCACCAGATTGCCGGTCAGGCCGAATTCTTCCGAGAACACGGCAAAGATGAAGTCGGTGGTACGTTCGGGGATGAATTCGAGATGAGCCTGGGTGCCATGGGTCCAGCCCTTGCCGGTAATACCGCCCGAGCCTACCGCGATGGTGGACTGGATGATGTGGAAGCCTTTGCCCAGCGGGTCCGAGGTGGGATCGATCAGCGTCATCACCCGCTCGCGCTGGTAGTCGTGCAGCACCGACCAGATCACGGGCAGGCTGGCGGCGCCTGCCACCAGCAGCGCGATCAGCGCTTTCCACGCCAGACCGGCGAGGAAGATCACGGCAAAGCCGCTGGCTACCACTAGCAGCGCCGTCCCCAGATCGGGCTGTTTGACGATCAGACCTACGGGAATGGCCAGCAGCACGGCGGCTATCGCATAGTGTATCCATTGCAGCTGGCCGGCGCGCTGCTGGAAGAACCACGCCAGCATCAGCGGCATGGCGATCTTCATGAATTCGGACGGCTGGATATCCACCCCTACATGCAGCCAGCGCCGCGCACCCAGTTTGATGGTGCCGAACAGGGCCACGCCCACCAGCAGCGCCACCGCCACCAGATAGGCCGGCACGGCAATGCGCATCATCATCTGCGGCGAGATGTTTGCCACCACCCACATCACCATGAAGGCAAGGAAGATGTTACGCAGCTGGTCTTCCACCTTGCCGGGGATACCTATGCCGGCCGAATACAGCGTGACCAGCCCTACCGACAGCAGGGCGCCTATGATCAGGGCCAGCGGCACATCGAATACCGTGAAATATGGCCGCAGACGGCGCCACAGCGAGCGCCTTTCGTTGATATGCATGGTTACCCTTATTCCTTGTTGCCGGGAGTTTCGGCGCCGGGACGTTTTTCGTCGCTCAGGCCTTGCTCGGCCTGCACGTCCTGCACGGAACGCAGCTCGGCGTCCTCGCGCGGCACGGCCGTGGTTTCTTTTTCATGCGGGCGTTTGCCCAGCAGGTAGTAATCGAGCGCCTTGCGCACGATGGGTGCTGCCACCCCGGCGCCGAAGCCGCCGTTCTCCACCACCACCGCAATGGCGATGCGGGGATTGTCGGCCGGCGCGAATGCCGTATAGAGCGCATTGTCGCGCAGACGTTCGGCGATCAGATTGGCGTTGTACTTCTCGTTCTTCTTGATGGCGATCAGCTGCGCCGTGCCGGTCTTGCCGCCCGAGGTGTACTGGGCGCCGGCAAAGGCGCGCGCCGCCGTCCCGCTCAGGGTCACGCCCACCATGGCGTTCTTGATGATGTCGATATTTTCCTGCTTGAGCGGAATACGGTAGCTTTCCTTGGGCACCGTCAGCTTGCGCGTACGGGTGGCGCTGTCTTCGATGATTTTTACCAGATGGGGCTTCATCACCACGCCGTTATTGGCCAGATTGGCCACGGCGTGCGCCAGCTGCAGCGGCGTGTAGTTGTTGTAGCCGTTACCGATGGCGATGGAAATGGTGTCGCCGCCCACCCATTTCTGCGCCGCCGGATTCTTCTTGAAGCGGGCCGCTTTCCACTCTTTGGACGGCAGCACACCCTGCTTTTCGTGCTCCAGATCAATGCCGGTAATCTGGCCGAAACCGAAAGGCTTCATGAAGTCGTGGATGGCGTCTATGCCCATCTCGTTGCCGAGCAGGTAGTAATAGGTGTCGCAGGATTCGACGATGGACTTATACATGTCCACCGTGCCGTGGCCGCCCGGTTTGTCGTCGCGGAATTTATGCCCGCCCAGCGTGAACGAACCGGGATCGTAGATGGTCTGGCTGGGAGTGCGCTTGTGCAGTTCCAGTGCGGCCAGTGCCATGAAAGGTTTGAAGGTGGAGCCGGGCGGATAGGTGCCGGACAGCGGCCGGTTCACCATCGGGCGGTCGAGCGAGTTATTCAGTTCGTTCCAGCTCTGGCTGTCGATGCCGTCGACGAACAGATTGGGATCGTAGCCGGGGCGCGAGACGTAAGCCAGAATATCGCCCGTGGCCGGTTCGATCGCTACCAGTGCGCCGCGCCATTCACCGAAGGCTTCTTCGATCACCTTCTGCAGCTCGATGTCGATCGACAGGATCAGATTGCTGCCCGGCGTGGCGGGCGTGCGCGACAAGGTGCGGATGGCGCGGCCACCGGCCGATTTTTCTACTTCCTCGTAGCCGGTAATGCCGTGCAGCTGCTTCTCGTAGCTTTTTTCCAGCCCTTCCTTGCCGATATGGTCGGTGCCGTTGTAGTTGGCGGCATCATCCATCTGCGCGATCAGCTTGGCCTCGGACTGGTTTATGCGGCCGATAAAGCCGATCACGTGCGAGGCGATTTCGCCCAGCGGGTACTGACGGAACAGGCGCGCCTGCACTTCCACGCCGGGGAAGCGGAAACGCTGGGCGGTAAAGCGCGCCACTTCTTCGTCGCTCAGGCGGTTACGCAGCGGCACACTCTCGAAGCCGCGCGATTCCTCCAGCAGCTTCTTGAAGTGCTTGCGGTCCTTGGTTTCGATGGTGATCAGCTTGGCCAGTTCGTCTATGGTTTCATCGAGCGTGGCATTGAGCTTGGAAGGAGTGATCTCCAGCGTGAAAGCCGAGTAGTTACGGGCCAGCACCACGCCGTTGCGGTCGAGGATCAGGCCGCGGTTAGGTTCGATGGGAACGATGGCGATGCGGTTCTCTTCCGCTTGCGCCACGTAGTCGCTGTGCTTGTAGACCTGTAGCCAGATGAAGCGCGACAGCAGCAGGCCGAAACAGATGAACACCACAGCGCCCAGCACCGTCAGGCGCAGGCGGAACTGGGAAAGTTCGCGCTGATTGTCCTTGAGCTCAGTCATGCTGCCAGCCGCGTCAGATCGGACGGGTGTGGTCGCGGTCTACTGCGCGCCGCTGCGGCGCCAGCAGGATCCAGGTCGCCAGTGGCCACAGCACCACCGAGACGGCGCTTTCCACAAAATAGAACCAGCCGGGGAATTTGCCGGAGACGATGAAGCGCACCAGCAGCTGGATCGACTGCGCCATCAGCAGCAACGGGAACACATGCATGGCCTGGGTCACCAGCGGGAACCACAGTACGCGCCGGTGCAGCATGATGGCGAAATAGGACAGCAGCGTGTAAGCCAGCGCGTTCTCGCCCAGCAGGGTGGAATCATGCACATCCATCAGCAGGCCGAGGCAGAAGGCCGTGCCGATGCCGACCCGGCGCGGCTGGTGGATGCCCCAGAAGACCAGCACCAGTGCGACAAAATCGGGCACGCCGATGAAGTTACCCCATGGCAGCAGGTTAAGCAGGAAGGCGCAGAACAGGCTGAAGGCAATGAACAGCGGGCTTACCGGCAGCAGGATGTAATACGGACGGTTCATCGTACTGGCTCCTTGGCTTTGGCCGGCGCGGCTGCAGGCGCCCGGGCGCCCGGCGGCGCGCCTGTCAGCGCGTTGGTGGAAGTGGCCGGCGTGGCGGTTTCCGTCACGCCGGTCGGGGCCGGCGCCGGGCGGGCGGCCGGCATGACCGGCATCAGGCCCGGTGCGCCATTGTTATTGGCGGCAGGCGCGGCGGCTGTGCCGGCACCAGCAACAGCGGCAGGCGCGCCAGCGGCGGCAGGAGCGGCCGCTGCGGCAGCGTTACCATCCGCCTCGCGGGCCGGATCCTTGATCGGTCCCATCTTGTTATTGTGCTTGCGCGGCTGGCGTTGTTCTTCGTCGGGCGGACGCGGCGGCATATCCGGCACCGACAATAGCACCAGCAGCTGGGTATGATTGGAAATGCCGCCCAGCGGCTGGCAGATTACCCCGCCGAAGGAACCGGCGGCACTGTTTTCTACCTGCGACACGCGAGCCACGGCCAGACCGGCCGGATACACGCCATCCAGACCGGAGGTCACCACGATGTCGCCCACCTGGATATCGGCATTCGGCGCCGTGAAGCGCAGTTCCAGCGTGCCGGCCTTGCCGCGCCCGTAGGCCACGCTGCGCAAGCCGTTGCGCAGCAGCTGGACGGGTATCGCCTGTTCCTTATCGGTCAGCAGCGTCACTTCGGAGGTGAAGGGGAACACCCGCGTCACCTGCCCTACCACGCCCTGATGGTCGATCACGGGCAGGCCCAGTACCAGCCCTTGCTGGCTACCACGGTCAAGAATAATCTTGCGGCTGTTGACGTCGCGCGCGTCGTACAGGATTTCCGCCAGCATGGATTTGATGGGCAGATGTTCGCGCGCATCGATCAGACGGCGCAGCTGGTTGTTTTCCGCTACGCGTTGCTGCGCCTGCTGCAGCAGCAGCGCACTGGCGATCTGCTGGCGTTTCAGTTCGCGCACCTGTTTTTCCAGTGCGGACAGAGAGGAGAAATAATCACCGACGCCGTAGATGGCATCGCGCGGCATCAGCGCCGCCATCTGCAGGGGATACAGAATGGTGCCGGCCACCTTGCGCACCGTCTGCAGGGTGCGCACACGCGAGTCGGCCAGCAGCAGTGCAATCGAAATGCACGCAAACACCATCATCTTCACCCGGGCCGGAGCGCCTTGCTTGAAAAGTGGCGGAGGACTGTATTCCATGACTTCCAGTAATCCGGCGCTCGCGCGCCTACGAGACTAACAACTCAGCACCAAAAACCGGGGCCGCTCTGTGCGGCCCCGTCTTATCGGATCATTCGTAGGAGAAGATCGAGCCCAGTTGGTCCATCCGCTCCAGCGCCATGCCGGAGCCGCGTACCACGCAGGTCAGCGGATCTTCCGCCACCAGCACCGGCAAGCCCGTTTCTTCCATCAGCAAGCGATCCAGATCACGCAGCAGTGCGCCACCACCGGTCAGCATCATGCCTTTTTCGGCGATGTCGGCACCCAGTTCCGGCGGGGTCTGTTCCAGCGCGTTCTTCACGGCCGAAACGATGTTGTTGAGCGGGTCGGTCAGCGCTTCCAGAATTTCGTTGGACGAAATCGTGAACGAACGGGGAATACCTTCCGACAGGTTGCGGCCTTTGACTTCCATTTCCTTGACTTCGGAGCCGGGGAAGGCCGAGCCTATGGCTTTCTTGATCGCTTCTGCGGTCTGTTCGCCGATCAGCATGCCGTAGTTGCGGCGGATGTAGTTGACGATGGCTTCATCGAATTTATCGCCGCCCACGCGTACCGAACCTTTGTAGACCATGCCGCCCAGCGAGATGATGCCCACTTCCGTGGTACCGCCGCCGATGTCGACCACCATCGAGCCGGTGGCGTCGGAGACTGGCAGACCGGCGCCGATCGCCGCCGCCATCGGTTCTTCGATCAGGTAGACCTGCGACGCGCCGGCGCCCAGCGCCGATTCGCGGATCGCACGGCGTTCCACCTGGGTCGAGCCGCAAGGCACGCAGATGATGATGCGTGGCGACGGACGGAAGAATTTGGAGTCGTGCACCATGCGGATGAACTGCTTGAGCATCTGCTCGGTGACGGTAAAGTCGGCGATCACGCCGTCTTTCATCGGGCGGATAGCCTCGATGTTGCCGGGCACTTTACCCAGCATCTGTTTTGCTTCTTTACCAACTGCCTGTATCGTCTTTTTGCCGTTCGGGCCGCCTTCCTGGCGGATCGCAACGACCGATGGTTCATCCAGGACGATGCCCTGGCCACGTACATAAATCAAGGTGTTGGCCGTGCCCAAGTCGATGGCCAGATCAGTGGAAATATACCTGCGTAAAAAACCAAACATGTGTGTCCTGTGGCGCCACTAAAGTGCGCGTAATCCGTTAGAAAGAAATCCTGTCATGTAGCGGCGGCAGCAATGATTCAGCGCCGACAACGCATCAACCCGCCATTCTACCTTATAATTTGACTGCGATTTGCCGAATATCCACCCTAAAGTGTATCGGTGAAAGCCGCTGTTTGGGCGGCTGTTCCGTGCTTTTGTCGGTAATTTATCCACTTTCGGGCGATCAGTCCGGATTTTTATCATTAAAATAACACAACCTGCGCGGCTAGACCGCGCCATTTGCCATGTCTCTGACCTTATCCGACGTAACCCGCATAGCCAAACTGGCCCAGCTTGAGATGAACGAGGCGCAGTCCGCCACCGCGCTGGAACAACTGAATGGCATTTTCGCGCTGGCCGAGCAGATGCAGGCGGTCGACACCGAAGGCGTCGCTCCGCTCAGCCACCCGCTGGCCGCCCACATGAATAACATCGCCCTGCGCCTGCGCGAAGACGTGGCCAGCGAGCCGAACCGCCGCGACGACTATCAGGCCGTGGCGCCGAAAACCCAGGATGGCCTGTATCTGGTACCGAAAGTGATCGAGTAAAGCGGCCCCGCCTGCTGCGCTCCGTTCTGTACACCGATCAAAGATAGAAATCGTCATGCATACCAAAACCGTTAAAGAGTTATCCGCTCTGCTGCAAAGCAAAGCCATCACCGCCACCGAACTGGCTACCCAGTTCCTAGCCCGTATCGAACAGAGCGATCTGAACGCCTTCCTGCATGTGGACCGCGCCCTGACGCTGGCCCAGGCAGCCGAAGCCGATGCCCGCATCGCCAACGGCACGGCCACGCCGCTGACCGGCGTGCCGATCGCCCACAAGGACATTTTCGTGACGCGCAACTGGCGCTCCACGGCCGGCTCGAAAATGCTGGCCAATTATGTGAGCCCGTTCGACGCCACCGTGGTGGAAAAATTCCGTGCGGCCGGCATGGTCACGCTGGGCAAGCTCAATTGCGACGAATTCGCCATGGGCTCGGCCAATGAAAACTCGGCCTTCGGCGCGGTAAAAAATCCGTGGGATAAAACCGCCGTACCGGGCGGCTCCTCGGGCGGCTCGGCCGCTGCCGTGGCAGCCCGTCTGGCGCCGGCCGTAACCGGCACCGATACGGGCGGCTCGATCCGCCAGCCGGCCGCCTTCTGCGGCATCACCGGCATCAAACCGACTTATGGCCGCGTCTCGCGCTTCGGCATGATCGCTTTCGCTTCTTCGCTCGATCAGGGCGGCCCGATGGCGCAGACGGCGGAAGACTGCGCCCTGCTGCTCAACGCCATGGCCGGCTTCGACGAGCGCGACTCGACCTCGCTGGCGCCGGAACTGGGCGGCGTGGACGAAGACTACACGCGCGAGCTGGGCCAGCCGCTGACGGGCCTGCGCATCGGCGTGCCGAAGGAATACTTCGGCGCGGGTCTGGCGGCCGACGTGGAACAGGCCGTGCGCGCCGCACTGGCGCAATACGAAAAACTCGGTGCCACGCTGGTCGACATTTCGCTGCCGAATACGGCGCTGTCGATTCCGGCCTACTACATGATTGCACCGGCTGAAGCGTCGTCCAATCTGTCGCGCTTCGACGGTGTGCGCTACGGCCACCGCGCGGCCGATTACAAGGATCTGGCCGATATGTACCGCAAGACCCGCGCCGAAGGTTTCGGTGCCGAAGTCAAACGCCGCATCATGGTCGGCACCTATGTGCTGTGCCACGGCTACTACGATGCCTACTACCTGAAAGCGCAGAAAATCCGCCGCCTGATCGCGCAGGATTTCGAAGCCGTGCTCAACGGCCCCAATGCCGTGTGCGACGTCATCATGGGACCGGTAGCGCCTACCGTGGCATGGGATCTGGGCGACAAGTCGGATGATCCGGTAGCGGCCTATCTGGCCGACATCTACACCCTGTCGACCAGCCTGGCCGGTCTGCCCGGCATGTCCATCCCTTGCGGTTTCGGCCAGGGCGAGAAGAACGCCAGCCGTCCCGTGGGTCTGCAGATCATCGGCAAGCATTTCGGCGAAGCCAGGCTGCTCAACGTGGCCCACCAGTTCCAGCTGGCCACCGACTGGCACAAGCGCGCGCCAGCCGGCATCTGATCTAGCCGATACTGCGACTAACACTACAGCGACACACAATACAGCGAGAAGAATATGGAATGGGAAGTCGTCATCGGTCTTGAGAACCACGTGCAGCTCACGACCGAATCTAAAATTTTCAGCGGTTCGCCGATCAAGTTCGGCGCCGCAGCCAATACTCAGGCCAGCCCGGTGGATCTGGCTCTGCCCGGCGTGCTGCCGGTGATGAACAAGCAGGCGGTGGATCGCGCCATCCGCTTCGGTCTGGCGGTGGGCGCCAAGGTGGCACCGCAGTCGGTATTCGCCCGCAAGAACTACTTCTATCCGGACCTGCCGAAAGGCTACCAGATCAGCCAGTTCGAAGACCCTGTGGTCATCGGCGGCGCGCTCACCTTCGGCTACGAGAAGGATGGCGAATTCGTCACCAAGACGGTCAACCTGACCCGCGCCCACCTCGAAGAGGATGCCGGCAAATCGCTGCACGAAGACTATGCAGGCATGAGCGGCATCGACCTCAATCGCGCCGGTACGCCGCTGCTGGAAATCGTGTCGGAGCCGGAAATCCGCAGCGCAGCGGAAGCCGTGGCCTATGCCAAAGCACTGCACTCGCTGGTGATGTGGCTGGGCGTTTGCGACGGCAATATGCAGGAAGGCTCGTTCCGCTGCGACGTCAACGTTTCCGTGCGTCCTAAAGGCCAGAAGGAATTCGGCACCCGCTGCGAGATCAAGAATCTGAACTCGTTCCGCTTCATCGAAGAAGCCGTGCACGTGGAAGTGCGCCGCCAGATCGAACTGATCGAAGACGGCGGCAAGGTGGTGCAGGCTACCCGTCTGTACGATCCGGACCGCAAGGAAACCCGCGAAATGCGCAGCAAGGAAGACGCGCAGGACTACCGCTACTTCCCAGACCCGGATCTGCCGCCGCTGATCATTTCCGATGCATGGATAGAACAGGTGAAAGCTTCCATGCCGGAGCTGCCGGCCGCGATGCGCGCCCGCTTTATCAGCGAATACGCGCTGCCCGAATACGATGCGCTGATCCTGACGGCTTCCAAGGCCATGGCTACCTACTTCGTCGCCGTGGTGGAAAGCGCCGGCAAGGACAACGCCAAGGCCGCTGCCAACTGGCTGATGGGCGATGTATCGTCCACCCTGAACCGCGAAGGCGTGGATATCGCTGACGCGCCAGTGTCGCCGGCCCAGCTGGCCCTGATGATCAAGCGTATCGCCGACGGCACCATCAACAACAAGACTGCCAAGGAACTGTTCGGCGATATGTGGGCGGCCAGATCGGCCAACGACAATCTGGTGGACGAGCTGATCGAATCGAAAGGTCTGAAGCAGATTTCCGATACGGGCGCGCTGGAAGCCATCGTCAACGAGGTGATCGCCAACAACGCCAAATCGGTCGAGCAGTACCGCGCCGGCAAGGAAGCGGCCATCAATGCGCTGATCGGTCAGGCCATGAAAGCTTCGCGCGGCAAGGCCAATCCGGCCCAGCTGACCGAGCTGCTGAAAGCCAAACTGGCCGGCTAAGCCGCCGCCAGCCGGCAAAAAAGGGACGCTACGGCGTCCCTTTTTGCTGGCATCTTGCCGGCTGCGTTGCAAGCATCTACCGCTACTCCAGCAAGGCAGCTATCGCCAGCGGCACGCTGCTGCTCACGATCCGTCCGTTCTCCGGAAAAGACGCAAAGCGGTAGGCGACGATGCGGAAGCCGCTCTGCACATCAGCGGGAAACGCAGCGCCTTCGCGCACCGCCAGCAGCGTGCTGGCGCCGCCCGCCGGCTGGAACACCACCTCGGCCGGATCGCTGCGCAGAAAGCTGAACTGCACGCCGACGCAAACCTTGCCCGGTGCGGCACCGGCATACTGCTGATAGGCCAGCAGCTGCTCGCAGGCAGTCCGCAGATCGGCCGCCGCGTACACGCCATCGGCACGGGTCACGATGGACACCCAAGCCGCCGTCCGGAACTGGCTGGCATTGCGGTTCAGCGTCAGCTCGGCGTTATCGTCATATGCCGCCTTGGAAAACGGGAATACGGCCCGTCCCAGCGCATCGAGCGGCAGGCTTAGTTGGATGGTCTTGCTGTTTAAATTCAGCCGCAGGCCATCCAAACTCGTGCCCTTCTCGCGCGGACGGATACGGAAATGACTTTGCAGGAACTGCTTGGGTTTGCCGTACTTTTCAAACCAGATCATCTGGCGATAGGCATCGCGATAGGCGATCCAGTCCTGCTCCTCCTGCGCTGCGGCAGTGCGCGGCCCGCACAGCAGGGTGCAGGCCGCGACGGCGCTGACAACGACACTGGCGATAGCGTAGCGGCGCATCAGATCAGAACCGGTAAGCCAGCCCGCTGGACCAGCTGATGAAGCTGCGCCGCTCGACCACCGGGCTATCTGCTGCACCACTGCCCAGCCGGGTGGCGCTAACGCCGCTATGCACGAGCCACTGGCGGCTCAGCGCCCAGTTCCAGTCCAGCCCCACGCTCAGCGAATTCAGCCCCATGTCGGGACGGTAGTCGCGCACGCCGCCTGCCGCGGCGCTGACCGAATACAGCTCGCGCATGACCGGGCTGCTGGCCCAGTACGCACCGGCTGTCACGGCCAGTCTGTGGTGCGGGTCCGGCAGGTTCGCCGCCCGCTGCACGCCCACATAGCCACGCATACCGTGCGCGCTGGTATCGTAAAATACGCTTGATTGCAGCCGCGTCTCGCTGCCCAGATAGTAGTTGAGGAAGGCGCCGCCATCGGCTTTGCCGTCCACCGGCTGCGAACCGCGCAAGCGCCAGCTATCGGTGGGCTGGCGCGAATTGCTGGCCGCTAGCAGCGGGCCATACTCCAGCCCCGGCGTTTCCGACAGATGCAGCCCGGCCACGCCGCTGGCCGATACGAACAAGCCATTACTCCACTGCACCTGCAACAAGGGCCGCAGCAGCACGCGGCGTTCTTCGCCTGCTGCCACGGTGCGGGTTGCCAGTGCCATGCCCACATACATGTCCTTGCTACCATCGGGCATCATCATATCCGTCGACTGCGCGCCAGCGCAGACCAACAGCAATACACCTAGTGGGAACAGCTTGTTCATGGTTTCCTTAAAAATCCAGCTTCACGCCTAGCGCAATCCTATCCATATTGGCAACCAGGCCGTCGCGTTTGAGTTTATCCGTGTGCTCGAGCTGCACTTCCAGCGCCACGCCTTTGGCTGCCATGTACGCGGCGCCCACGCTCAGGTAAGCGCCGGTACGGCTAAATTTCTCCGCCGGCGGCGCGTTCTTGCCGCTGATCTCGGCCTTTGCCTCACCGCGCGCTATACCGATTTTGCCAAACAGCGACCAGTCCTCATTCAAGGCCCAGTTGCCACGCGCTGCCAGATAAGCGGCACTGGTATGCATCTTCATCTGGTAATTCTGCGGCAGGTTAAAGGTAGCAGCACCGGCTTCACCACGATAGCCGGCTTCCACTGCCCAGTCTTTCGACAGCGCGTAGCCCGCATACAGTCCATAGGGCAGCCCCTTTTTCGACTGCCCCTGATCTACTTTGCTGGCGCCGTCGGTATATGCGATGTGGCCGCGCGTGGTGCCGCTCAGACTCGCGCCCAGATAAAAGTCTTCTGCCTGGGCGAGCGCGCTGGCAGCAAGCATAGGCAAGGCTAAGCATACAAATTTTTTCATGTTCAGTTTCCGGTTTGCTGTAGGAGCTGCCATGGTAGGCAGATGGCCGCGCCAGTTCCGCTCCGGACTGTCATGAAATTGTCCCGAATTTGTAGGCCGCATTTGTATAAAAAGTGTAGCCAAGTGTACGGGATTGTCAAAAAAGCCACTAGCGCCGCGCTCTCCACTACAATAGCCGCAAACTGGAGGTGCGATGCAGCGTCTGATGCTGGTGGAAGACGATGCGCGGCTTGCCGCGCTGATCAAGGAATATCTGGAGGAATACGACTATCAGGTCGATGTGGTCACGCGCGGTGATCAGGCGCTGGCACGCTTTCGCCAGAGCCAGCCCGACCTCGTCATCCTCGACCTGACTTTGCCCGGCATCGACGGGCTGGTGATCTGCCGCGAGCTACGCCAGCTCAGCGCCATCCCCATCCTGATCCTGACGGCGCGCGAAGACAGTTTCGACGAAGTCTCGGGACTGGAACAGGGTGCCGACGACTACGTCAACAAGCCGGTGCAGCCGCGCGTGCTATTGGCCCGCCTGCGCGCCCTGCAGCGGCGTGGCCATGCGGTGAACGGCGCCGATCTGGTGTTCGGCCAGTTACGCATCTCGAGCGAGAACCGCACGGTATTCTGGCGCGGCCAGGAGGTGGCCATGAATAGCGCCGAGTTCAAACTGTTCGCCATCCTCGCCAAGGCAGCGGGCAAGGTGATGTCGCGGAACGATATTCTGGTGCGTATGCGCGGCATCGAGTTCGACGGACTCGATCGCAGCATCGATAACTGCGTCTCGCGCCTGCGCCGCAAATTCGATGACGGCACGGCGGAACGCATCAAGACCGTCTGGGGCGAAGGCTATCTGTTCAGTCCATCCGCATGGGAATGAACCGCCTGTTCTGGCGCTTTGCAGCACTAGTGCTGCTGGCCATTACGTTAGCCACAGGCGCCATCTATATCACCTTCAGCCTGCTGTTCGGCGACCCGCTGGAAGAAATGGCGCGACGTCAGGCGGCCGGCCAGATTTTTCTGCTCGAGCAGTACATCGATCAGGCCGGCGCCGACGAATGGCTGCCACGCCTGAACAAGGTGCGCGAAGTCTCGGCCGCCTCGTTCGAACTGGAGCCGCTCGCTGCACTGCTGCCCCGCTTATCCGCCCGCCAGCGCCAGCAGCTGCTGGACGGCGACATCATCATCGACGCGGGCGGCAAAGGCTTCTACCGGCGCGTGGACCGCGACGGCAACCGCTACATCGGCAGCGAGGCGGAACTGATACACGCCAGCCATCTGCCCATCAATATCGCGCAGGCACTGGGCATGGAAGCCATACGCTTTGCGCTGATTGCCCTATTCCTGCTGCTACCTATAGGCTGGTGGACGCAGCGCCACTGGCGCGGCCTGCTGTCGCTATCGCGTATGACGGACGCTTTCGGACAGGGCGATCTGGCTGCGCGTGCCTGTGGGCACCTGCCGTCCAGCATTGCCCCGCTGGCAGAACGCTTCAACCAGATGGCAGACCGCATCAGCGAACTGCTGGAGGCGCGCCGCGACTTGCTGCGCTCCGTTTCGCATGAACTGCGTACGCCCATTGCACGCATGGAGTTCAGTCTGGAACTGCTGCGCGATCAGCCTGGCACCGAACTACCCGGCGTACAGCGCCGCCTGCAGGCCATGGACGAGGATGTGGAAGAATTGAAGACGCTGGTGAACGAACTGCTCACGCTGACGCAGCTCGATCACCCGTCCGCCCTGCCCGCCCAGCTGCTGGCACTGGCGCCGCTGCTGGAGAGCTGTACGCCGCCTCCCGCTACGGCCCGGTATAGCCGCACGCTAACCGCCGATCTGGGCGAAATCCATGGCCAAGGGCGGCTGCTGGCACGCGCAATTCACAACCTGCTGGGCAATGCCGCCAAATATGCCCATGCCGAATTTGCACTGAGCGCGTTCCGTGACGGCGAGCGGATTTACATCCACGTAGACGACGATGGCCCCGGTGTACCGGCCAGCGCGCGGGCGCGTGTTTTCGAACCCTTCGTCCGGCTCGAACGCGAGCAAGACCATGCCAGCAACGGCTTTGGTCTGGGGCTGGCCATCTGCGCCAAGGCCATACAACTGCATGGCGGCAGCGTCACCATCAGCGATTCGCCACTGGGCGGAGCGCGCTTCAGCATCGTGCTAGAGAGTGCACTGAACACAACAGACCGCCGCCATTGAAACGGCACTTCCCGCTACGCAGCGGCCCGCACGGCGTTTGACAGCAAGTGCGACGGGGCCGGCTAAGTGTAGAATCCGACGACATCTGTTCACAGACATCGCCCTAAACTGCAATGAGGCCCATGGTGAAAATTCTTAGCACTACACCGATACTGCGCATATTCGATGAGGCCAAGGCGCGCGAGTTCTATGTCGGTTTCCTCGGATTTACGCTGGACTGGGAGCACCGCTTCGAGCCCGGTCTGCCTATCTATTTTCAGGTGACACGGGGCGGCTGTACGCTGCATCTGTCCGAACATCACGGTGATTGCTCAGCCGGTGCTGCCATGCGCATACAGGTTGAAAATATCGAGGAACTGCACGCAGAGCTGAGCGCCAAGCAGTACAAATATGCACGACCCGGCTTGCAGGATATGCCTTGGGGTACGCGCGATATGACGGTGCATGATCCGTTCGGCAACCGGCTCACCTTCACCAGCGCCATCGGCTCCTGAAACGCCAGCGGTATGAGGCAAGGCGGGAATCCGGGTTGCTAATCCCAATTGCAGTCTAATTCATTCTAATTCGATCTCGTTGAGTCTAATCCGGTCTAGAACGAGAAAGGTGGGGTCTAAACCGGTCTAAAAATTTCTCCCAAGAGTCTAAAACGAACTAGTTTTTGATTCGCCTATCCAACTTCTAGACACTTATCTGGAGGACACGGACATGACTTATCTGGCGAAACAGACTATCTATCGTAAGCGTCAAAGCAGCGCCGTCTTGAGCGCCACGCTACTTTAGCTGATGATGTGCCCAACACCGCTGGGAAGCGGAGTTTAAGTGCCAGGAAGTTTGCTGGCGCAGTTCCAGGGCAAGAAGTCGTC
>NZ_WWCM01000039.1 GCF_009857915.1 Duganella qianjiadongensis | reverse complement strand
CAGCACCAGGCATGCAGCCTGCTGTTTGAACTCCGGGGAAAACGTACGTCTCTGCTTGCTCATCAAACACCTCTCCATGGCGAGTATTCTCGCCTAAATCAGTGTCCGGATACATTAAACCACTACATTCAAACGGATTCAACTTAACTATGGGAAGCTTTGCAGATGCGCTACATCGCCTCAGAAAGGAAGCAAAGAAGAAGGAAAACGCCGTTGGCGGAAAGAGAATAAATACCTCCAGTACAGCAGAAAAATCGAAGGCAGTTCCAGCAGCATTACCAAACAGTGGGCCTAAGACATTTACCTTTGATGTCCACGAAGAGATTAAATTTTAGATTAATTGAAGGATTGAAATGAACAATATTCACATGGTTCTGACTGTTAAGGGTGGCGTTGGAAAATCTTTTATTGCCGCAATTCTCGCGCAGCACTTTGGCGAGGGCACCTATCTGGCAGATACTGACCCAGGTAATCCTACATTTAGCAGTTACAAAAAACTAGGTGCAAAGCACATTATGTAGCAGGAGTCATAAACTGAGATTTTGGGACGCATCCGTTGAGATTTTTATCCAAAGATGCGTCTCGATAGCTCTGAGTGGGACAGCCTGCTACCTGTATAATAAAACTGTAGCCCATCGTGATCCCTCTTCCGCCCCTGCTTATTGCAGAGACATAAAGTCGGTGATGCCACTTTGGTATAGAGTCAAAAGCCACCTTCGGGTGGCTTTTGACTTTCATGCTTTCCTACTGTTACCTTCTAGCCTCGTCGTAGGGCGCCAAAGTATATGCAACTGGCGTCACAATTCTGCGACTGATGGCCGGAGTTGATGCACTCCCCCTACTTCCCTGGCACCGCAGCGCTGACTGCCGCGGTCTGGTTGCAAGAACTGCGGCGGAGCGGTAGGTCAGTCGCAAGAAGTCCCGCACCAGCCGCACTATGGCGCCGGCGCACCTATGCTAAATTATAAAGATGCCCCAAAACGGGGGAAGGTGCCCGATCACTGCGAAATTGCTTACGCTGAGCGAAGGTAAGCGTCAATTCAGCGCCGTCTTGAGCACAGCGTCACGTTAATCGATGATGTTCCCAACACCGCTGGGAAGCGGAGTTTAAGCGTCGGCGAGTTTGTCGGCGCAGTTCCAGGGCAGGAAGTCGTCCACCCGGTTCACAGGATGGTCGGCGATATGGGCAAGCACGTAGCGCAGCCAAGCCTCGGGGTCGACACCGTTAAGCTTGGCCGTTCCAATCAGCCCATACATGGCGGCAGCGCGTTCGCCGCCACTGTCCGCCCCCGCAAAGAGGAAGTTGCGGCGGCCCAGGGCCACGCCGCGCAGGGCCCGCTCGGCGGCGGAGTTGTCGATCTCGATGCGGCCGTCATCGCAATAGCGGGTCAGCGCAGGCCACAGTTTGAGCGCGTAAAGGATGGCGGCCGCCGTATCGGATTTGCGCGACAGCGTGGCGAGTGTGGCATGCAGCCATCGCTCCAAGTCGTCGAGCAATGGTCTGGCATGCTGCTGGCGAACGGTGCACCGCTCGTCAGGCGGTTTGCCTCGTATGCCGTCTTCGATGGCGTACAGTTCACCGATCCGCCGCAGCGCTTCGGTGGTCAAGGACGATGGCCGCGCTGCATGCAGGTCGTAAAACTTGCGGCGGGCGTGTGCCCAGCAAGCTGCTTCCAGCACCCGGCCGCTGTCGTAGACGGCATTGAAGCCGGCATACGCGTCGGCCTGCAGGATGCCGCTGAAGTTGGCTAGGTGCGCCTGCGGATGCTCGCCTTTGCGGTCCGGCGTGTAAGCAAACCAGACGGCTGGTGGCGTGCCATCGCCGCTAGCACGGTCATCGCGCACGTAGGTCCATAGACGCGCTGTGCGCGTCTTGCCATGGCCGGGCGCCAGCACCGGCAGCGGTGTGTCGTCGGCGTGCAGCTTGGCGGCGGCAAACACATGGCGGCGCAGCGCATCGACCAAGGGCCGCAGCAGCGCACCAGCGGCGCCGACCCAGCTAGCCAGCAAGGCGCGCTCCAGCTCCACGCCTTCGCGCGCGTAGATGGTGCTTTGACGGTACAGGGGAATGTGGTCGGCGAACTTGGCCACCAGTACATGCGCCAGCAGGCCGGGACCGGCCAAGCCACGTTCTATCGGCCGGCTGGTGGCCGGTGCCTGTACGATAGCGTCGCAGCAGGCGCATGTCAGCTTGGGACGCACATGGCGGATCACACGGAAGCTGGCCGGGACATACTCCAGCTGCTCGGAAACGCTTTCGCCCAGCTGTTTCAGCTTGCCGCCGCAGGCCGGACAGGCTTCATTGGCGGGCAGCTGCACGCGTTCCTCGCGCGGCAAGTGGGCCGGCAAGGGCTTGCGCTCGGCCTTTTTGCGCGGCGCCACTTCCACCGGCGCTTGCGCTTCCATCACAGCCGCTTCGGCCTCTAGATCTTCCAGCTGTAACTCCAGCTGCTCAATCTGCTGATCCAGCTTTTCCGAACGGCGACCGAACTGCATGCGCTTCAGCTTTGCCAGCACCAACTTCAGATGCTCGATTTCTGCGGTGCGAGTGGACAGTTCCGCGCTCAGGTGTGCTACCTTCGCCTCGCTGGCCAACAACGCGGCATCGCGTGCCAGCAGCATGGCTTTGAGCGCTTCGATATCGTTGGGTAGGTCGGCGGCGTTGAGCATGCGACCCAGTTTACGCGGGTCGTATCATGTTTACAAGGCCGATTGTGGCCGCCAGGTACGCTCAGGGCGGCGCCAGTCGATTCCTTCCAGCAGCATCGACAACTGGGCCTGCGTCAGCGCCACGCTGCCGTCGTTGGCCTGCGGCCAGACGAAGCGGCCACGCTCTAGGCGTTTGGCCAACAGGCACAGGCCGTCGCCGGTCCACCACAGCAGCTTGATCAGGTCGCCGCGTCGGCCACGAAATACGAACACGTGGCCACTGTACGGGTCTTCCTCCAACGCCGTCTGCACTTTCGCCGCCAAGCCATTGAAGCCGGAACGCATGTCGGTGATGCCGGCGGCAAGCCATACCTTGGTCCCGGCAGGCAGACCAATCATCGCAGCACCCGCTCCAGCACTTGCGCCAGCGTGGCGGCATTGGCATGACCTTCGATACGCAGCCGCACGCGCCCGATCTCAAGTGTGATGGCGCCATCAGCTTCCCCCTGCGGGGCTTGCGGTGGTGCCGCCACTACCACCGGCACCAAGTCGCTCTGCTGCACCGGCGCAGCTGCCACCAGTTGCCCCGCCTCGTGCAGCTTGCGCCAGCTGAACACCTGGTTTGCATTGACACCGTGCTCACGCGCGATGCGCGCTACCGAGACGCCAGGCTGCATCGCCAATTCCACGAGCATGCGCTTGAACTCTGGCGAGTGCTGACGATACTTGCCTCGCCGCCCGCGCTGGGTGACTGGTTGAAAATTTGTGTCCATAATCGAATTTGTGGGCACAACTGCTGTGCCAAAATTCGATCATGGGCGGACGCGATCACCGCGTCCAGACGGTGCTGGCTTTACGCTTACGAGCGAAGTCAGTCGCAAATCAGATCAAAATCATGTACACCCCATCCCCCCAGCTTGATTGCATCGCGGGGAAAGACATGCCCGGCCTCGCACGTAATTTCGTCACCATCCGCGTGCGTCGGTACAATCTCAACTGCGGGTGGGATTCTGAAATGAAAAAAGGGCCTTTAAAAGGCCCTTTTGTGTAAGTCGGACTTCGATCACGCAATTAAGCGATATCGAACTCGGTCACTTCTTCAGCATAGCCAAATGCGACCATGTCACGCAGGAAGTTCGCTTCCAATTGTTCAGCCGTGAGGCTTGCATTCACAACATGCACCTTTGCCACTGGCTTTGGCGTTGCAACAATGCGACGCAGCGGCGAAAGACGTGACTGCACACGAAACGCCATCAATTTATGGTACGTCATACACTCACTCCTTTCAAAGTCAGATAGTTAGATAAATGTTGCGACTGAGCACTAGTTTCTCTCACATCAAAGTTCATGATACATCCTTGCTTCTGATTTATCCACCATTTTTTACCCTCGGCGGACCCATAAAGCTGGCTTATGAGAGTGCAGTTCGACAACGTTGATGGCAAGTTGACCAGCATTTCTGGAGGTATTTTAGCGTCAAACCCTAAGGTAGGCCACACCGCATAGCCGACTAACGCCTTGCCGGGTTTTTTAGCACCTGCATAAGTAGTGATGTTCGGAATACCCAGTTCACGCGCGGCTTTCACCTGACGTGCGAAGATACGGGTCCCCATACCAGGGCCAGGCCCACCCGCTGATTGAGGAAGGATATGCAAATTAAAATTCCAGAGCCGCAGGTAGCCTTCTGCATCTATCGACACCCTTCGTGCAGATGGGTGCTCGTAGAACGGATGGACCACTTCGATCATCACACCAGAAACCTGATTGGTAAAAGTAAATTTCGCGCCATCTGGGGCGCCAGAAAGACGCGCCAGTTGTAGTGCGGTGAGCTTCTTGCCCGCAAACGAAAACGACTCTATACCTTGCAAACCAAGGTTGAAGCTATCGTTGAAATGTTGGGCGGAAAGATGATCTTTTTGCATGTAAAGTATTCACTCTTATTATCTCAAGTAATTATAAACAAATTATTGTGCTCGAAACGGCCATGTGGCTTGCAGCCCTCCTCTCTTGGCAAAATTTTGATGCAGCGCATCTTGTTGAAGGAGGGTAACCTAGGCCATTAGGCCCCCGCACGCGTAACAAGAATCAATGACGATCTTGGAATGATCACAACTTCATTTTCGCTAGTTACAATTTCGCCACCATCCAAAGCTAGGCCGTCGGACTCATGTAAGTGTACGGTGCGAACTGTAACGTCATAGCCGTTTTCTCGCGACAGAAGGATCAGGACGTCGCCTGGCACCAGATCACGCAGATGACGGGCAGCTGGCCGCCAGCGCTCGTGGTGAGGAATTCGAGTTTCACCTTGGCGAGACCGCTTTGGAGCTTTTGCATGAGCAGACGGCCATGTCAGGTCACGTAGCCGTACGGGAATACTCAACTCACAAAACCTACGCGGCTACTAGGTTATGTACAAAGCGTGCCGCCTCTTCAGGGACGCATATTTTTTGATCGGGCTTTGAGGGACGCACGAAATGGATACAGAAGATAAGCTGCGAACAGCAGTTCAGGCGCTGCAACCCGATTCTCGGATGATGTCTAGAATTTCAGCGGACGACGGCACGATACGCAACAGGACACTCGAAGATCAGTACGAAATTATCAGCCGCTTTGTCTTGGTGGCGACGACGCCAGAATCTGTCCGCGTTCATTTCGAAACAGCAAAAAATCTATATTTGTATGCCTGGTTCGTTTACCGCTTCTACATGGTAGCTGAGCATTACGTCTTCTCTACACTGGAAATGGCACTTCGTGGACGACTCCATGCTCACTTCACGCAAAAGCAAATAAAGCGACCACCTGGTCTTGCGGAGCTGTTATCAATGGCCGCAACACTAGGATATTTAGACAACGCCAAACTTCCTTCGCGCGAGGCCCGTGCATTGGAGATGGCCCAGAACAGATTCAGTCACGAGATAACTGCCCGGATGATGAGAGATGGTGTAACTTCGATGACAGTAGACTACAGCTCTGTTCAGCCAACAGAAGAAGACCTGGCGTTTGACTGGATCGGCCACTTCGCAGCCCATCTTCCACTTCAACGAAACATGCACGCTCATGGCAGCGATCATCTGTACCCAAATGTTCTGTGGACTTTTGAGATCGTCGCTGAATTGATAAATCAGCTCTATGAAGACACGAAGGATGCTCCATAATTTACGAAGAGCCGTAATGCCGATATGATTAGACCTTCAGTAACGTGTTTCAGAACGAGTTTAAATGAGCAACCATACACTTTGGGGTATTCATGCCGGCCGCACGGGCGATGCTGATACGCTGTTCATAAATAACGACGTGGTAGCTCTAGGCTGGCACGCGATTGGAGACCTAACGCAATTAAAACCGACGCGTGAGGCCTTTAAGGAAAAATATGCTCAGACCTACGTTGATGCGGCGAAGGCTAAACCAGGAACTGTCCCGACATCTGCTGGGCAACTCTACCGTTTTGCTCATGAGATGAAAGAAGGTGATCTGGTAGCCTATCCTTCAAAGAAGTCCAAACTGATACATCTCGGACGCATTACGTCCTCATACAAATATGATGGGACCGGGGCTGCCGGTTACCCGCAACGTCGCTCCGTCAGATGGCTTAAGGCTATTCCACGATCACATTTTTCCCAAGGTGCCCTCTACGAAATTGGGTCTGCACTGTCCGTTTTTGTTATCAAAAATTATGCTGAGGAATTTCTTAGCGCAATCGAAGCGTCTCAAGAACCGCCTGCTGTGCCAGTAATAAGCGACGATTCCGTTGAGGAAATCAGCCAAGATATCGAAGAGAACACACGTGACTTTGTGCTCAAAATTCTAGCACAGCAAACAAAAGGCCATCCTTTCGCAGATTTTGTAGCAAATCTATTGCAAACAATGGGCTACAGGACCCGAGTCTCTGCTGAGGGCCCCGATGGAGGGATCGATATCGTAGCGCATAAGGATGAACTGGGATTCGAGCCACCGATTATTAAAGTTCAATGCAAGAGTTCCGAAGGTGGTATCGGCGATCCGCTCATCTCTCAGCTTTACGGGAAAGTCGCTCCAAATGAATTTGGGCTATTCGTCACTCTGGGGTACTTCACTAACCAAGCCATCCAGTTTGCTCGTAGCAAGAGCAACCTGCGATTGATCGACGGCGACGACTTAGTCGCACTGATACTTGAACATTATGAAGCGCTAGATTCCAAGTATAAAGGCCTGATCCCACTTCGACGTGTCTATATTCCTGCTCCCGCCCCTAATGCGGTTTAACATAAAATGATATCCTCCCCAATTCGAGATTTTTGTAGGAATATTTCAGTCATTTCACGAAAAAAATACCGCATCTCGTTATTGGTGTTTAATTCTTCGATTTATACCGGCAAAAATTTACCATAATCGATATCTTACATGCGTTCCGATACCTTCTTGTTTCGTACGGCTGGAGAATTAGATCATGATTGTCTCTGTGACCGAATATCAAAGGCCGAGAAATAATGGCATCTAAAAAAGAGGGATTTTTAGTCTACTTTGACGAGGCTCGACTCGATCAATTACTTGATAAAGGATCTTCCGGTATTCCTACTACGTTTTCAGATGCGTTGAGCATTCGCGACTGGAATGTCGGTAAAGTTTGCGTCGCGTTGCTCGGTTTTTCGGAGTCAACCATTGACTACATTTGCCTAGCCAAACGAGGCAAAACGGTTGTCACTGCAAAACAGCGCGTCGAGTTCACTTCGTTTGTTGGCCTTGAAAGTATTCAAGTTTCAGATATCACCTCCCGGTTGGGAACAGGAATTAAATCACATTTCATTCGCGCATCTAGTGGTGTGGGAGGCGCGTTTCCGGCGGCCACATGGCATTCCCTCATCGCTGCGCTCAAAGAACTTCGTCCACATATTGCGGCTGAAATCGACAGAGTTTTATCTCTTCAGCGTCTTTCGGGGGTTCGATTGAGCGGTCCAACTGCTGAGGTCGCGTTGCAGGAGCGAGAGGCTGTTGGTATCTCGCTAGATATATTTTCTGGCGGTACCGGACTGCGTGAAGAAGTACTGAGTCAGTGGGCGCCTGTGGAAACGGATGTTATCCTGAACGCTGACGGCGAAACTGGGACCTTAAAACCCGCTAAAGAATCGTCATTCTTATTCGGGCTCCCTAGTCGTCATATACAGGAAGAGTCCGCACTGCAACATGATCTTATGAACTGGCAAGGCGCCACAGCGCTGCATCAACTTGGCGGTTCCACCTTTAATCTGGGTGATCGGCGACTGGACGTTGTTTATGCGAATCGCAATTCCCTGGAAACGACCATGGGGGTAGACCCATGCCTTTATACACAACTCGGCTTCAGTCGTAGGCCGAGTTCATTTCTCGTAGCGCTTCAGCGACGAGTCGTATCTTGGTCAGCCCCTTCCAGATCGCTTTCACACCTGGCTCGCCATCTCCTTT
>NZ_WWCM01000038.1 GCF_009857915.1 Duganella qianjiadongensis | reverse complement strand
AAGATGCCGCAGCGAACTTGGAAGATGGCAGCAAACCAGTTTGCCATTCTGTTTGGGGAACGCTTCACCAACGCGATTAATTAACTACGAACCGCGACCCCGGCACACAAAATTCCTGACAGGTCCGGAGTTGTTCGTTTACGTGCTGAATTGACATACTCTGTTCAATTAAATAAAAATGGTGTTTTTCCTAATTGTGCAAAAAAGCCACTACTCAGGCCTGCAATCGTTCAGCGAAGGCTTACCAAGGAAAAAGCCTTGACCAGTACATTCAAGTATAACTTTATCCCCTCTAGAAAGCTTTGACACAAAATCTTCAAACTCCTTTTCAAAAGGAGCAATGAGATCGTCTTCTTTATCAACCGTAGCTATATCCACTAGGATGCCACCCAATACACCTTTTCGTATTTTGTGAACAATCCCTTTTATCTTGAACCGCTTGTCTCGATACTTAAGATCAGCAGCAACCTCATTTTCTTGATATTCTAAAAACAGTTGCTTTGCACTGAGTATCCCGTCGTCTACCTCGACAATTGGAGCAGTAGAAGGCACTGCGGCAACCGGATCAGGCAAAGAATACGCTAAAGATTCTTCTCGAAGCTCAAAGGATGAAAAAAAGAGTTGGCATAGATAAACAACCAACATGAAAGCCGGAATTCCAAGCCCAAAACTTAGAAAATAACTATGCCCTTGCCTTCTCGCAAATCTAAACACTAGATACATAGTCAGAATGAAAAAAAACAGAACGATGATAGCCATGTTTGCGTCTCCAGAGAATGACAATACTGATAATTGACAATTCTACCAGATGCAATTCACGAACAATATTTGCAGGGGGTAAATGGTTGTTTTGTCCTGCTACATTCGCACCTACAACATGCAAGCAAATCCAAGATGTCCCGTTTCGGCACTCCCGCTAGTTGCAGCTGCAACTTCAGATTCGCGACTATGCGGTAATACTTCCTAAGTCTGGCCTGCCCAAACCTTCCACCACGTAAATTTCGAATTCGATAATAATTCAAACGTATTTCATAATAGATATGACGCAACTCTACTTCAGTTAGCTGCTGATAGGGGGAAAGGTCAAGTTGCATATGACAAATGTATACTGATAGTTTCTTTAAGGCAATGTATACCATTCGGTAATAGAATATCTAGTAGCTTAAAAAGGACAGTCAGAAAGTTCACCATTTCTAGGTGCTCCGGAGAGCCACACGACGCCTAACCCGTTGTTGCACCAGCTTTGCAATCCCTCATATCCCAACTGCCCCATGATGCTAAAAGCCGACTGAACTGCGCCAAGCATGGTTGTGCAAAACAGGCGCACAGAATCGACCTCAGGTAAGACAATTCCCTTAGAGCGGAAATAGCGTTCTTGGTCTAATTTCCGAGCATCCATTTGCTTAGAGCAATACTTTGCTATGTAGCTGGCCAACTTATGAGCGCCGTTTTTGCCAAACCCGAAGCGATGTGGATCACGTACATTCACCTGGCCCATTTGCTGCCCATCAGCACCAAGGCCAATTACGCTTTGCCAGATCGACCGCAGCAATGCGTAATGCTGACGTAATCGTGCCAATACGCATTAGGCAGCATTTGTACAGTGTTTCCGACGAAGCAAATATGATGCGCTAATCTTGATTGCGTTTTTATTATTATTTCTTAAGTGATAAACTGAGAGAATTCTTGGTGGATTCTTTCCTTAGAATAGATCTGTAATTACCTCCTCTTACTGTCCGTCAATAGAAAGGCAATCATGTGCAAGTTCCGTGGAATCTTACTTTGTATTTTGGGAACAGCTCTTTCATTCAACCTATTATTTCCTGCATCAGCTCAGACTTCACAAAGTACATCTGATTTTGGTAGTAAGACTGAAGTATATTTGGGCCCGCAACATGCATTGACCGCGTGCTGGAAAGATGAGGAAAAGTCAGTATGCAAGCAGGTGCGAATGCCTAATGCTATCGGGGGAAAAGTTCAATCATTAAAAGCTATTCCTCCAATTGAAGGGAGTTCCGTTTCTTGGTTGGTTTTTACGAAAAAATACGGCAGTGTGTGCGCGTTAAAGACAGACAGCGTCAAAGTTATTTGTTCTCGTCTTGAAGGTTTTCCTAGCGCTCCCAAGAAAAATGAATTGGCAGAGAGGAATATAGGACCGATTGGATTTGTTAGTTCCAATGTTGATAAAATGCTCGTCAGCTATTCCAGTGCCCGAGTCTCTGTTAAAAGTGGTTTAAATTCCATCAGTGAAAAATTCTTTTCCATAAGCGACAGCGTTACGGCTTTCTCCAGTTGCGACTTGGATGATGCGACCGCATCTTGTGACGGAAATGGCGGTGGTGACGGCGGTGGTGAGCCTGCTGACCCAGGTGGGGAATATCCTGGTGACGATGGAGGATATTCAGCTGGCGATTATATTATTCGTATAGCCAAATACTACGCATGTTTAAAAGGATGTGATACTGAAATGGATATGTGGGTAACAGCCTGCTGGAACGCGGCAGTTATGCCACAAGACGCGGCAAAATACGCTGCGTGCGAAGCGTGGGCGAGAAATAACAATGCAATTTGCAGAGATGCATGTATCTTCTAATCCGTTTTCATGAGGAGGGAATATGAATCACCAACTAATTACGCGCAATTTGACTTTTCTCCCTCGCTCTGGAGATGGCGCGAGTATTCAGCGTAAATTATTTATCAGTATTGGCCCTATCAGGTTGGCGGAGCGTCCTTCCCCAGTTGGATCATATGAATGCACCGTAACTACAGGGCCCTCGCCGCTGATACCAACAGTGGTATCCGGACGCGATCCAATAGGCACTTTAATTACAGCGCTTGGTGCAGTCGAAGGACATTGCCAAATGCTAAATGTGCTTGGCGAGTTACGTTTAGAAGACGGAACACCTTACGATCCTGAGCTTGATGGCCTTAAAATTATAGAGAAGAGAATTTGGGCTTCAGGTTTTCGTCCGCCATTCTTGGATGTGATTGGTGGGAATTCTTCTGGTTGAGCATGGCGATGCTCCCCACCCGTAAGCGTCAAGGCAGCGCCGTCTTGAGCGCCACGCTACTTTTTCCGGTCTGAATCATTCAAATTCCGAAGTGCCGCTGCAGCCGGCCAGTGCAAACGACGGGCGGTATAAGCATCGAATCGAGACCGTCGTGGGCCAGTTGGTGGTACTGGACCAGCTGTAATAGCTGCACCAGCATTGGTGTTGACGTTGGCAAGGGTGAACACCACCCGTTGCACTCAGCAGGACTGGCGAACGCTTGGCCGATGAAGCATTACCACTCTTGTGCGCGATGCGCCTGTATATCACTAACGCGGCAGATCCTAGCCCGCCTCGGTGCAGTAGGGTTTACACAGCTTCAGCACGTTCTGCTGGTGTTGACGCTGATAGCAACCGTACGCCGTCAGGCTGCGCACTAGATGAATGCCTAAGCCGCCCACAGGACGCTCAGCCAGTGAGCTATCGATGAGGGTCCAGTTCGGGGTAATTCCTTAATATTGGCCGATAAAGATGCTCGTCACACGCTGTAAGCATGTGTCCCATATGAGAATCAAAACTACGACGCTCAGATTCAGGGGTGATTTCTTGAATCTTGTGAATTATTGTGTTGAGATGCTCTGTTAACTTAAGCACCTCTTGCAATAATTCCACCGCTATTCGTTTTTCCATATAGTTCTTTCTACAGATTCGGTGTAGGTATTACTGGAGGGAAAAGAACCCTATATGCACTATCCGCCGAACTTGGTCTTCGAACATGAGGATACCATTTTGCTTGGTTAAAAATGCGCAAATCTCACAATTTTGTTAAAATCAATCAATTACAAAGACACAAAAAAGAGTGCTTAAACTGATACAGTTCAGCTAAGCCTGTACGCCATTTTATTTGTAGTTGTAAACATCGCGTCTTGCTGTAGTGCGAAAGAGAGGGAGGGCTTACTTTCCTATCTCAGGCGCGACTGACGTGGTGACGATCTTGCTGAGACAGGCCCGCAACTGCTCCCCGATCTGCTCCTGTGCCTGTGCCTTCGCGTTGGCATGGGCCAGCAAAAGCTCCAATTCACGGGCCTGTGCCTTAATCGGAGCCATCTGGTCGTTGGCTTTGTTTAATTGTTCAGTCAGTAGCTCAGTTTCGGCAATTTTACTGACCAGTTGGCGCTCAGTATCCGCAGCGCGCAGCTGCAGCGATTGCAGCGCTTCGACTTTTTGCTCCAGCTTGCGGACCTGCGTCAGCTGCTCGTACAGGTCCTGCTTGGTGTGCGATAACTCCGACACCAACTTCGCTCCTTCTTGGTTCAAGCGGGTCATCTCGTCTTGTTTGATGGCGACCGCCTGCTGTGCCAGGCGCAGCTCGGCCTGCACTTGCTGTACTTGTAGTTCGTGACGCCGGATATCGGCCTCGCGCTGCTCTTTTACCGACTGGCGATAGTGCTCCAGAGCCTGGCGCGCGTGCTGGTGTTTCTCCTCCAGAGATTGTCGGTGTGCTTCATTTTCGGCAAGTCGTTGCTGCAGGTTGTCCACCTGCTGTTCTGCGACCTGGCGCATGGTCGACTCCCGTTGTTGGTCGCTACGGCTAGCCGCCAGCACTGCGGCCTGCTCCTGGAGGACTGTTTCCAGCTCCAGCACGCGGGTCCGCTGCTGCGCATTGTCGTTCTGGGCCGCCTCCAGTAGCGCCGCCTGTTCGGCCACCGTCGCATCCGATAGGGTGCGAGCCGCTGCTATCCGTTCCTGTGCTTCATCCTGCAGCCGCGCTGCCAGCCGTTCGACCAAGTCCTGTAAAGCCTCGCTGATCGAACTGCGCTTGCCGCCGGCGCCGCCATCCTCTTCCTCCAATTCCTTGAGGTACTTGTGGATTGTGGTTTTGGAGCCTGTATTCCCCAATGCCACGCGAACGGCGTCCACCGACGGGTTCACCCCCCTGCGCAATGAGGGCGTCACGCGCCTTTAGTACGTCCGATTTGTAAAGCCCACTGCGTGCCATAGGGTCTCCCGAGGATGAATAAGATAATATGTTACATACCATGTTATTACATACCAGAATATGCAGAATTCCAAGAGCAATTGCGATTAAATTTTATATCGGATAAAGTAAGTTTATCCGATGTGATGGCCGAAACCGGTCGATTTTCTGAATTTTTCCCTGTAATTCCCCGCTGGACAGCGACATGGACTCCTTGCTGTGGAGGCAGCGATAGTGAAACTCGACGAATACACCATTGATTCAAAAAAACGCGGTGCGCTTATCCTTGCGCTCAGGCGAGCGATCGTCAGCGAATTCACTGTGGAAGACTGGCGTGAGTTCGGGTATTTGTCCGGACAATCTGACTATATCCAGTGCCATGACCGGTTACTGCGTAGCTTGCATTGGCAAGATCCTGATTACGGCGACTGCGTCCTGCAGGCGCTTGAGCGTTTCACCCGTGAAGGCTGGGATATCGTCGATCAGCTCATCAACCATCCCAAGCTGTCCAGCCATCTGTTGACCGAGATCCCGGACCTATCGATTTTTGTGCACCGGGATGTTCAAAGTGTAAAGACCGAAGCACCGGCCAGCCTGTCGAGCGGCGACGTGGTTTTGCTCGCACTTAATGATGCCGAACGCCTTATGCATATCAGCGGCCCGGTCAGTGCAGTCGACCGCCTGCATACGGCGCTGCATGGCTATTTCCGAGGCCTGTGCGCCGACGCCGGCCTCAGCGTGGCCGACGATGCCTCATTGACCGCACTATTCAAGGCGTTGCGCACGGCACATCCGATACTCAAGGACTTGGGCTCGTATGATAATGACATGGTGCGCGTGCTGAACGGGTTTGCGAACGCGATCGACGCCATCAATTCCCTGCGTAACAACGGTAGCATTGCACACCCGTCCGAGGACCTGCTAGGCGAACCGGAAGCCCATCTGGCCGTCAATGCGACCCGCACGATATTCAACTATATCCAGGCCAAGGTAGGACACTGACTCCATGTCAAAGCTCGATCAATACATTGAAGCAGCAACGCGGGACAACACCCGTCAAAGCTACCGTGCAGCCATCGAGCACTTCGAGGTGCAATGGAAAGGGATGTTGCCCGCCACCGCCGATGGCGTCGCCCAGTACTTGGCGGAATATGCCGACACGCTGGCCGTCAGCACGCTGCGGCAGCGCCTGGCGGCGCTCGCCCAATGGCACAACGCTCAGGGTTTTCCTGACCCCACCAAGGCCCCGATCGTCCGCCAGGCCATGCGGGGCATCCGGGCGCTGCATCCGGCGCAGGAGAAACAGGCGAAGCCCCTGCAACTCGATGAACTGGAGCGTGTCGTTGGCACGCTCGATCGTGCCGCGGCCGACGCCCGGCGGGGTAATGATCGCGCCGGCGAGCTGCGCAATCTGAGGGACAAGTCCCTGATCCTGCTTGGATTCTGGCGCGGGTTTCGCAGTGACGAACTGAGTCGGTTGCGTGTCGAGCATGTCGAGGCCAGTGCCGGTGAAGGCATCACCTGCTTCCTCGCGTGGACCAAGGGCGATCGGCAAAACCTCGGTACCACATTCAGGGCGCCGGCGTTGTCGCGTCTGTGCCCCGTGGATGCCTATCTCGATTGGATCGGTGCCGCGCAACTGACTGGCGGTCCCGTTTATCGCGCAATCGATCGCTGGGGGCATGTCGGAGAAACTGGACTGCATATCGACAGCATCGCTCCCTTATTGCGGGCGATTCTCCAAAATGGAGGCCTGGCTTCGTCCGACGCATACAGCGGCCACTCGCTGCGCCGGGGGTTTGCGAATTGGGCGGCGGCTGATGGCTGGGACGTAAAGAGCCTCATGGAATATGTCGGTTGGCGGGACATCAAGTCAGCGCTAAGATATCTGGACGCGTCAGTCTCGTATGCAAAGGGCCGGATGGAACATAGCGTGAGCAATCGCCCACGAGTTAGATAGATCGTAATCCCTGCGCCCCAGCTGTCGCTCAGGTCTCTTTTGAGGATATCCGCTATGCCACCTGCAGGCGCCAATGCGCGCACTTTTTCCTTGCAAACTCCGGCAGACCTGTTTCGCAAAATGCAGTTCGAAGCCCGCACACTTCGACAGGTGCCGCCCGACGATATGACGGAGCGCGCCTATGCCGTGATGAACGCTGTGATCAGTGCGTGGCAGATGAAGGACTGGGTCTATCAGGCCCTACGCCAGGCAGGCCAGCTTGACGTGCTGCATTGAGTCGCCGGCCGCATAATTACCGGGACGAGGGATTTTGGCAATTTTCTTACGGCGAACAGCCCGTGGATGAACATGAGTTTTCAGCTCGCCACGGCCGCCAAGCATTTTGTGGTGAATGCGGACGCGGGCCCCGAAGTGATCACCACGATCGACTTTCAAATCGATCCCGCAGTTGCCGGGCAGCAGCCAGCCGCCGTTCAGGAAATCATGGTCAGGACGCGAAACAATAGTATTTCCGGCCCCGACCTTGTGCTTATGCTGGTATTTATTTGGGAGCCGCTGCTTTCGAATCTCGGTCTGATCGCAGCAGAAGAAGCTGCCTAGCCCGCCGGGCACTGGAACAGGCCATCCAAGATGCGATGTTTCAGGATGGGACAGCGGGTGATGTCCCGAGCAAAATAGTAGCGGCGGGAGCCATGGACCGCTCGGCCGTTGATATCGGCGACTTGGTGGAAACCGATCTGCTGGTCCGCGTGTCCCTCCACGAGAGCGATCGTAGGCGATAACGGAACGACGCTGTATGCCGAAAAATTGTCTGGGACCAGAAATTCGGCATCGGCCGCCTTCAATATACCCCATCTCTTGCCCGCCATTCGTTGCCGCTCCCTGCCCATCTCGATCGTAAAGCACAATCCAGTCATGAAACGGCTGGCGAGGGTATTGTCCAGCGAAGCGAACACATAGCCGTTGGCCTCCAGGATCTCTTGCGTGTCGATCGACATCTCTCGCTCTGGCGCCACCATATTCATTCGGATATCAGGAAGCGGATTAAGGTAGCGTTCATGCCGGAGAGTCCACAGCAGATACATGTCGGTGACAGCCGCATTCATCGCAGCATCAAGCGTGGTAACGGCGCCGGCGACTATGTTCTTTGCGACGTCCTGGTACTGATCCTCGATCACCTTCATGAAGACGGATTCGGCCTTCTGGTCCCACAGGCGGCGTGCGCAAAAGTACGAGTTGCCAGGCGTTAGCCACAGATCTTGCTCGTCGCTTTTACGGCGCACCTGCACCGTGCCATTCTCACGGGCGAAACGGGCTATGCAGGCCTTGGAAAAAATTGCTGATCGATCGTCAGTTTGTGAGGGTTGCCTTTTTGTGGCTTTGGATAACGCATCACGTTCCCGTTACTGCTGGCCCATCGTGCGGTCCGTCGTCAACGTCCGGCGCGTCACGTTTTCGTTGGGGCGATTCTTCGAGCATGGCTGTTAGCATTGCTTTTAGGGTGCCACAGGCCTGGTCGAAGGTCGGGTGAAAATTGAGGGCATCGACCGCCTCAAATTGCTTTTTTAACGGTTCATATCGTTCGTCGAGTTGCTGGAATAACGCGGCGGCATGGCGAACCATCCATTCGGCGGCGGCCATGAGTGCCTTGGGCTCCCGCTCAGCAATCAACGCAAAGTCGAAGATATCGCGCCCCGTAATGCGATCGCCTCGATGCCACATCTTCTTGGCGATGATTTCCACGGAGGTCTCCACCCGGACCTGTTGCCCCAGTATCATTTCAATCTCGAAGCCTGGTGTAGTCAGGTTCGGCGCCGCCACGAAGTCGATTTCTCCCTCGGCAAGATACAGCTTCACGTAACCGGCCCCCTCGACGTAGTCGGTGGTGATCGACTCTGCGACCTCGCTCAGGCGAGGCGTGACGAATCCCAGGGACTGCGGATCGGGGACGAAAATGTCGATGTCCTTGCTGAAACGGTGCCCGTAGCGCAGCATGAGGACCGTGCCGCCGCCAAACGTCCAGAACGGAACGGCGCGGCCATGGCGGGCAATCTCGCCGATGACCGTCAGGGCATTGGAAAACAGTGTTTCCCATGTCGTTGGGATGTCCGGATCGCCCGCCATCACCAGACTGTTCTGCATACTTGCCACTGCTCAGCCCACAAGCTCAAGTTCTTCATGATCTTTTTCGCAGGCACGTCCGGCGTCGCCGCCTCGGTCACAGCCTTTACGACGACCGGCAGCGGAGTCTCATCAAGCAACGCCATCAAGTGCGGCTGGAATTGTTCAGGTGCCTGGCCGGAACGAAGCATCAGCGACAGCATCTCTGGCGTCACGACGTCCCGGTAACTGGTGCTGATGCTGCGCGCAGCGATCACCAGCGCGCTTTTCAATCCAGAGGGGTGTACTGTTTCCATGTCGATACCCACAATGTCCATCACGGCCTTGAGCTTGGTGTAGCCTAAGTCCTTCAGCGTCCCATTTTCCAATTGATTAATCGTGACGCGGGAAAGGCCAGCAAACTTGGCCAGGTGCTCCTGCAGCAGACCAGCCTGGACACGCTTATTGTGAATTTCACCACCAATCTGGGCCAGATTCATGTTAGAACCAAGTAATGTTAAGTATATTTAACATTATAGAGCGCAAATCCTAAAATCCAAGAGTTTAAAACGATTGCACGCCTGCAGTTGCGTCAATTATCCAGGAAGTAGATGCGAAAACAAGATCTGATCATCGGCGCCGACGTCAGCCGGGGCCGTCACTGTCACGTCAATCGACACAGCCGTGCGACGGACGCTGTAACTTAGGTAGCCACAGCACACCCGATCCCCGAGCTATGCCGCGAGCATGGCATGAGCTCGGCGACGTTTTACAGGTGGCGCGCCAAATTCGGCGGTATGGATGCCTCCCTGATGGCCCGCATGACGGAGCTTGAAGAGGAAAATCGCCCATTCCGAGCCAAGACCAAAGGCAACGTCGAGCGTTTCAATGGCTACCCGTGAATTACTGGGCTGGCATTTGTCTCGTTCGGGCAAGGCCAAGACTGCGGAAGCAGCCTTGGAGCAGGCTCTCATTGCACGCTACGGAACCTTGGGCAAGGTAACGGCGCCGTTCCTGCTGCGGTTGGATAATGGCTTGGTTTTCACCAGCCGCAGCTACACCAAGCTGGTGCGCAGCTATCCAGCCCGGAGGACTTTCCGTTCATATAAGAGCTGCATGGAAGGGATTGTGATTCCTCGTTCCCCTTTCAGCAGGAAACGAGGATGACTGGAGCTTAAGAGGAATTACCTATAATGGGCTACGATCGCGCCCCAATTTTCGGAGATATGCTTCGCTAAAGAATGTCTGTGCAATGGGGTTGGTTAGCCTAGTGGTTCATTAAAAGGGAGCAACTGAGAAGGCTTCGACCTCCGACGCTTGGTGAATAACGAAATTCAGCGTGCAGAGTTCGATTACGTTGACGGAACCAGACTAGTCACTTCGTAGGCCATCAAGCATTTTGTTTTCGACCAACAGAAGCATTTGGGAAGCAGAAATTCCAAGTGCATGGGCCAACTTGAAGATAACACGGATGCTTGGCTGATTCACTCCTCGTTCGATCAGGCTAACGAAGTTTCGCTCGATCTCAGCTGAGAACGCCAGTTGCTCTTGCGACAACCCGGCCTCTCGCCGTAGCCCCCGAAGAACTTGACCGAATGCGACACCTGGATCCAAACACTTCTCCCAATATATTGGTAGAAATGGTGAGCTTGGGCTATCATTTGGTCTTCATAATATATTGGTAATTTGAGTAAATTTTCCAAAAAATTACCAAAAATCTCCTTACCCAGCACTATGAAAGAATCGATGAAGAATCTGGGCGACCTGAAATCACTCTTTTTGGCATGTGCGCTGCTGTTATCTGGCTGCGTTACCGCGACAAAACCCGTACCGGTCGATGCCGTTACGTTCTTCTCCTCCTCGTCCAATGACACCTTAACTGCTATTGAAGTTGCAAAGGACATTGCGTCGATTTTCCCTGACTTAAGCCATGCCTTTATACACAACTCGGCTTCAGTCGTAGGCCGAGTTCATTTCTCGTAGCGCTTCAGCGACGAGTCGTATCTTGGTCAGCCCCTTCCAGATCGCTTTCACACCTGGCTCGCCATCTCCTTTA
>NZ_WWCM01000037.1 GCF_009857915.1 Duganella qianjiadongensis | reverse complement strand
CGAACAGGACCGTGAAACAACTCTGCGCCGATGATAGTGCTGCAACCAGTGTGAAAGTAGGTTATCGTCAAGCTAGTTATTAAGAAAAACCCCCTTCAGCCTTAGGCCGTTGGGGGTTTTTTGCTTTAAACGCTAGAAAATGGCGAAAAAATTGGTAGGGCCAGTTGCCTTTCCAAAGTCTTCTTACTCCGCTTCCAGCATACTGATAACGTAGTCGATATGCGCTTGCATGGCTGTACGCGAGGCTTCGGGGCGGCGTGCGCAAATGGCCTGACTGATGGCGCGATGTTGTTGCAGTAATTGGGCCGAAACATCGGGCGCGAGTGCGCGCAGATTGGTGCCGTTGAGGGTGATGTGTTCGCGTAGAATGCCCAGCACGCTGGCATGCAGATGCAGGAACATGCTGTTGTGCGAGGCCAGCGCAATTGCTTCATGCATCTGTGCGTCGGCTGCCGCTTCGTCGGCTGCTCTATCCTCGGCTCGCGCCAATTCCAGCTGCGCTAGCAGATCCCTTATCCGCTGATGCTCTTCAGCAGTGCCGCGCTGCGCGGCATAGTAGGCCGTGGCACCCTCCAGCACGCGGCGAAATTCCAGCACATCGGCCAGAACAGCCGGATGGTCCGCCACCAGATGTCCCCACGGGCTGGCTGCCCCTGTGCGCAACTGATCACTCACATAAACGCCTGCCCCTGGCCGGCTGCGTAACAGACCACGCGCCACCAGACGCTGGGTGGCTTCGCGTACGGTGTTGCGCGACACGCTAAATTGCTCGGCCAGAACGCGCTCGGAAGGCAGACGACTATTCGCGGTATAGCGTCCATCCAGCAGTGCCTGCTCCAGCCGGCGCTGCACATCTTCTACCAATCCTTGCAATTTCATAGTGTTGTTCTCCTGTCACAGCACTGGTCCAACCAGTTTGCGACGATTTCGCGATGCGGGAATTATGGCGCCTGCCCGCCAAATAAGCAAAACTAGGAGACCAGTCTTGGAAACCCGCCATTATCCGAAACCGCCGGCAGATCGACAGGTTTATCTGTTCGGTACCTGCGTTATCGATCTGTTCATGCCCGAAGCCGGCCTTGATGCCGTGCGTCTGCTCGAGCGCGAGGGACTCACTGTCCATTTCCCGCGCGGTCAAAGCTGCTGCGGCCAGCCCGCCTATAGCAGCGGCAATCCGGAGCAGGCCCGCGCGGTGGTGCGTGCGCAGCTGGACCTGTTCCCGAACGACTGGCCTGTGATTGTGCCATCCGGTTCCTGCGCAGGCATGATGCGCCATCACTGGGCCGCCTTGTTTGCCGATGAACCAGAACTGGCCGAGCAGGCCCGTGCGCTTGCCGAGCGCATTTACGAACTCAGCGAATTTCTGCTGCGCGTAATGAAGGTGCGCTATCCCGGCGTGCCTGAGCAGGATGGCGAACGCGTAGTGCTGCACACTTCCTGCGGCGCACGCCGTGAAATGGGCACCCGTGTGCATGGGGTGGAACTGATCGATGCACTGCCTGGTGTTACCCGCGTAGAACATGAACATGAATCGGAGTGCTGCGGCTTTGGTGGCACGTTCTCGCTCAAACATGCCGATATCTCTGGCGCCATGGTGCGCGACAAAGTGGCCGCGGCCAGCGCAACGGGCTGCAAGCGCGTGGTGTCGGCGGACTGCGGCTGCCTGCTCAATATCGGCCACGCTGCCAAATATCAGGGAGTGCCGCTGGAGGTTGAGCACATGGCCAGTTTCCTGTGGCGCCGCGTCAATGGCACCGATGCCGATGAAAGCCTGAACCCATGAGCACGATGAGCGCCCGCGAGCGCATTCTGGGCAAACTGCGCGCCGCTGCCCCGGCACCTACCCACGATGCAGCAGCACTGCAGCAGCGCATCGATGAGCATTATGCGGATGGTGCATTGCGCAGCGCCAGCCCTAGCCAGCTGGCTGATCGCCTGCAAAGCATCATGGCTTCCGTACGCACGGATGTATGGCGTGCCGATGCTGCTAGCTGGCCGCAGCTACTGGCCGACAAGCTGGCCGAAGCCGGCGTCCAACGCCTGTTGCTTGATCACGGCAGCAAGGAAGGTGCTGTGCTGGCAGCGGCTTTGCCCGACTCGGTGCAGACACAGTCGTTTGCCCAACCTATCGAACAATGGAAGGCCGAACTGTTTAACGCCGTCGATGCTGGCTTTACCGTGGCACGCTCCGGCATTGCCGCTACCGGCACGCTGATCGTGGTGCCGGATGCTGGCGCGCCCCGCACCGTATCGCTGGTGCCGCCGCTGCACATCGCGCTGGTGTATGCCAGCACCCTGTACGCCGACATGCATGCTGCCGCACGCAGCGAAGGTTGGACTAAGGGCATGCCGACCAATCTGGTGATGATCTCCGGTCCATCCAAAACTTCCGACATCCAGCAGACGCTGGCGTATGGCGCCCACGGGCCGCGCGCATTGTGGCTGATTATTGTGGACGATGCAGTGGAACAGGGAGGTGCAGCATGAGTAGCGTGCCGCTGAATTTTGTCTCGCCCGCCGATTTTCGCGCCCGTGTCGATCAGGCGCTGCAGGACGGCAAACTGCGCAGCAGTATGCGCGGCGCCATGGACTTCCTGCAGACCAAACGCCAGAGCCAGTTCCCGGATGCTGATGAACTGGAACTGCTGCGCGATCTGGGCGAAGCGGTGCGGCGCCATGCATTGGCCAATCTGCCGCAACTGCTGCAACAGCTGGAAACCAGTCTTCAGGCCAATGGCGTGCAGGTGCATTGGGCTGAAACGGCCGAAGAAGCCAACGCCATCATTCATGGCATAGCCCAGCGCCGTGCTGCGCAGCGCATCATCAAGGGCAAGTCCATGGCCAGCGAGGAAGTGGAACTCAATCACTACATGGCCGAACGCGGGATCGAATGCGTGGAATCGGATATGGGCGAGTACATTGTCCAGCTGGCCGATGAAAAGCCATCGCACATCGTCATGCCTGCAGTGCATAAGACCAAGGCTGATATCGGCGCCCTGTTCGAGCAGCATATTCCCGGCATGAGCTACACGGAAGATGTGGATACGCTGATACAGGCCGGGCGCCGTGCCTTGCGGCAGGCCTTCGTCGATGCCGATATCGGCCTGTCCGGCGTGAACTTCGCCGCCGCCGATACCGGCACTATCTGGCTGGTCGAGAATGAAGGCAATGGCCGTCTATCGACTACCGTGCCGGACGTGCATATTGCCCTGATGGGACTGGAAAAAGTGGTCGCCAGTCTGGAGCACATCGTTCCGCTCTCCAGCCTGCTCACGCGCTCGGCCACTGGCCAATCGATTACCACCTACTTCAACCTGATAACGGGGCCGCGCCGTGCGGGCGAGCTCGATGGTCCGCGCGAAATGCATCTGGTCCTGCTTGATAATGGCCGCACCCAGGCCTACGCCGACGAGCAGTTGCGCCAGACGCTGCAGTGCATACGCTGCGGTGCCTGCATGAACCATTGTCCTGTGTATGCGCGCGTGGGTGGTCATGCTTATGGCACCACGTATCCCGGCCCGATAGGCAAGATCATTTCACCGCATTTGCTGGGCCTAGCTGCAACGGCAGACCTTGCTACCGCGTCGAGTCTGTGCGGCGCCTGCGGCGAAGTGTGCCCTGTACGCATACCGATACCGCAATTACTCGTGCGCTTGCGCACGGAAGCCAATCGCGACCCCGAACAAAGTGTTGCGCATCCGCTACGCGGACAGGGCGCCAGCTACAGCCGCAGCGAGCAACTGGTGTGGCGATTCTGGAGTGGCGCTTTCGCCCGGCCTAGCGTCTATCGCTGGTTCCGCTGGGCCGCGACGCGCCTGCGCGCCTTTGCGCCAAGCAGCCAGCTAGGCTGGACGCAGCACCGTACGCCCCTGAAACCGGCCCCGCGCAGTCTCGCAGAATTGCTGCGGGAAAGGGGGCAGGCAGAGTAGTCGAACGGTGGCAAATCAGGCCGGTGAATAATTTTCAACCGGCCGACTAATTCATTTCATCATTGTTTGCCACCGATTTCACGCTGCACACCCGTACACTCATTGCAACTTTTCGCACTACCCACGCGAAGCGGCATAAGTCGCCACAGCAGAATACTTGTACCTTTGGAGGAGACCTTAATGCAACCTTGGAATCAGATTTACGACCCGATGGGAAGCCTGGCGCTATCCGCGCTGATGGCCGCAGTGCCCATCATTTTCTTCTTCCTGGCACTGGCCGTGCTACGGATTAAAGGCCACGCCGCGGCAGCGGTCACGCTGTTACTGTCGCTGGCTGTCGCCATCTTCGCCTACGGCATGCCGGTATCGCAGGCACTCGCTGCCGCCGGTTACGGCTTCGCTTACGGCATCTGGCCGATCGCATGGATCATTGTCAGCGCCGTGTTCCTGTACAAAGTGGTGGAACGTACGGGGCAGCTGGAAATTATCCGCGCCTCCGTGCTGTCGATTACTGACGACCAGCGTCTGCAAATGCTGCTGATCGGTTTCTCGTTCGGCGCCTTCCTCGAAGGTGCAGCCGGCTTCGGCGCGCCAGTTGCCATTACCTCGGCGCTGCTGGTCGGTCTGGGCTTTAACCCGCTGTACGCAGCAGGCCTGTGCCTGATCGCCAATACGGCGCCGGTGGCCTTCGGCGCAATGGGCATTCCGATTATCGTTGCCGGTCAGGTGACGGGTCTGGACGCGATGCACATCGGCGCCATGGCTGGCCGTCAGCTGCCACTGCTGTCGCTGGCCGTGCCATTCTGGCTGGTGTTCATGATGGACGGCACCCGCGGCGTGAAAGAAACCTGGCCAGCAGCACTGGTTGCCGGTGGCAGCTTCGCCGTGACCCAGTACGTGACCTCGAACTTCATCGGTCCCGAACTGCCTGATATTACTTCGGCTCTGGTAAGTCTGGCGTCGCTGACCGCGCTGCTGAAAGTATGGCAGCCTGCCAGCGCCAAAGCCGGCGGTCGTAGCGCCATCTCGATGGGCGGCGGCACTGCTGCCATGGCAACCTTCGGCGGCAGTGCTGCCAACGGTGCCGCACCGAGCATCCGTAAAGCTTCGCCTTACACCACCGCACAGACCGTGCGTGCTTGGGCACCGTTCGGTATTCTGACCGCCGTCGTGACGGTGTGGAGTTTGCCGCAGTTTAAAGCACTGTTCAACGGCACTGGCGCACTGGCCAATACCGTGCTGAAGTTCCACGTACCGTATCTGGACAAGATGGTCATGAAGATGACGCCTATCGTGTCGGCACCTAAAGCTTATGAAGCTGTGTTCAAGCTGGACTTGCTGTCGGCTGTGGGCACCGCAATTTTGCTGTCGACCCTGATCTCGATGGCTCTGCTGCGCTTCAAGCCTATGGCGGGCGTACGCGCGCTGGCCGATACCGTGGTTGAACTGCGCCGTCCTATCCTGTCCATCGGTCTGGTGCTGGCCTTCGCTTTCGTGGCCAACTACTCGGGCATGTCGTCGACGCTGGCTCTGGTGCTCGCTGGTACCGGCGCCGCTTTCCCGTTCTTCTCGCCATTCCTCGGCTGGCTGGGCGTATTCCTGACCGGTTCCGACACCTCGTCGAATGCACTGTTCTGCTCGCTGCAAAATACCACCGCGCACCAGATCAATGTTTCCGATACCTTGCTGGTGGCAGCCAATACCACCGGCGGTGTAACTGGCAAGATGATATCGCCGCAATCGATCGCCGTAGCCTGCGCTGCGACCGGTCTGGTGGGCCGCGAATCGGAATTGTTCCGCTTTACTCTCAAACATAGCCTGTTGTTTGCAACGATCGTTGGTATCATGACGGTGTTGCAGGCGTATGTATTTACCGGCATGATCCCGCACTAAAACAGGGCATCAGTCCCGCCTGCCTAACGCCAGCGCGTGCCACGGTTTTCCGTGGCACGCGCTGGCATTTGTGCTTATTTGCGCGTAATTGTTGGCCTGCAGGCTGCGGGTTTGTGAGAGGTGTAATTCATGCCCAGACGTTTTCCTCCGGTTCATGCTCTGTCCGCTTTCGAGGCAGCGGCGCGGGCCGGCTCCTTTGCGGTCGCTGCCCAGCAGCTGTGCATCACGCCTTCCGCCTTGTCGCACCGCATCCGCCTGCTGGAAGAATTTGTCGGTGACCGGCTGTTTATCCGCGATGGCCGCAATCTGACTCTTTCCGCTTTTGGTCGTAGCTACCTTGACGTGGTGGTGCAGGCGCTGCGTACGCTGACGGATTTCCCGCTGCCGCACCGTACCCTGTCGGCCCAGCCGCGCGTGAAGATCACCGTGCCGCCGACTTTTGCACGCTATCTGCTGATGCCGCGTCTGGCCGAATTTACCGAAGCCCATCCCGACATCGTGGTGGAAGTGTTCCTGTCCGTGCCGCTGTACGATCTGTGCCTGAACGAATCGGATCTGGAAGTGCGCTTCGGCGCCGGTAAATACCCGGACATGGTAACCACCCGCCTGTTCGGCGAACCGGCATTCGCTGTCGCCAGCCCTGCCTATCTGGAACGCATAGGCGGCATCGCCACGCCGGCCGATCTGAACAAGGCCACGCTGCTGCGTTCGGCGCTGGAACAGTGGAAACCGTGGTTCGAGCAGGCCGGTCTGGACTGGCCCGAACCGATGGATGCATTGCGCGTCGACGATCTGGGCCTGCTGCTGGAGGCGATCAAACATGGCCATGGTGTTGGACTTACGCGACACCATTTTGCCCAGGAGATGATCGCCAAGGGCGAAGTGGTGCAGCTTTTCGACATCCGTCTGGAAGCACCGCCGCATGCGTATTACGTGGTGTACGAGCAGACAAGCCGCACCCGCCCTGAGGTTCAGCTGTTTATCGACTGGATGATGGCGGCTTATCCGGACTCGCTGCGCGATGCGTGAAAAATCTGCGTCGCGCCGTTTAATTCTTTTCACCGCAGACGCGCGTTATTGATGGCTACACTGGGTGCCACTATTTAGCATCCAGAGTCCAACATGAACGCGCCTACCGAAGCAACAACGCTGCAGCAGCACCAGCGCGAGGCCATACTGGCCGCGCTGCGTGCGCTACTGCCGGCCGAATGCCTGCTGTCCGAGCAGGAAGATACCCGACCTTATGAATGTGATGGCCTGACGGCTTACCGGCAGCTGCCTATGGCCGTGGCACTGCCGCAGAATGAGCAGCAGCTGATCGCCGTGCTGAAAGTGTGCCGAGAACTGCAGGTGCCTATCGTACCGCGTGGCGCAGGCACCGGCCTGTCCGGTGGTGCCATGCCGATTGCCGACGGTATCGTGATTTCGACGGCGAAGATGAGCCGCATCGTTGCACTCGATCCGCTGGCGCGTACGGCGCGGGTGCAGCCCGGCGTGCGCAATCTGGCGATTTCGGAAGCGGCTGCGCCGCACGGCTTGTATTACGCACCGGATCCTTCGTCGCAGATTGCCTGCACCATAGGCGGCAATGTGGCGGAAAACGCCGGTGGTGTGCACTGCCTGAAATACGGCCTGACCGTGCATAACGTGATGCGGGTACGCATGGTGTCGATCGAAGGCGAGGTGATCGAACTCGGTGGCGCGGCACTCGATGCGCCGGGGCTGGACCTGCTGGCCGTATTCATTGGCTCGGAAGGGATGCTGGGCGTGGTGACGGAAGTGACGGTGCGCCTGATTCCTAAACCGCCAGTCGCCAAGGTTATCATGGCCTCGTTCGATAACGTGGTTAGCGGAGGCGATGCGGTGGCGGCAGTGATCGCCGCGGGGATTATTCCGGCTGGTCTGGAAATGATGGATAAGACCAGCGCACGCATGGTTGAACCGTTCGTGCGTGCCGGTTACGACATCGATGCCGAAGCGATTTTGCTGTGCGAGTCGGACGGCCTGCAGGAAGAGGTGGAAGAAGAAATCGGCCGCATGTCGGAAGTGCTGTACCGTGCTGGTGCCAATGCGATTGCCGTGTCGCAGAACGAGGCGGAACGGATGCGCTTCTGGTCGGGCCGCAAGAACGCCTTCCCCGCGGCGGGCCGCATCTCGCCGGACTACTACTGCATGGACGGCACCATACCGCGCAAGCGCGTGGCCGAGGTGCTGGTAGGGATAGCGGAAATGGAGCAGACCTATGGCCTGCGCTGCGCCAATGTGTTCCACGCGGGTGACGGCAATCTGCACCCGCTGATTCTGTTCGATGCGAATGCGCCAGGCGAATTCAATCGCGCCGAGCAGTTTGGCGAAGCGATTCTGGCGCTGTGCGTTGCCGTGGGCGGCACTATCACGGGCGAGCACGGCGTGGGGATAGAAAAGATCGATTCCATGTGCGAGCAGTTTGAAGTCAGCGAGATCGCTGCCTTCATAGGCGTCAAGCGGGCGTTCGATGGTGCCTTCCTGCTCAATCCTAACAAGGCCATACCGACGCTGGATCGCTGTGCTGCCTACGGCAAGCGGCAGGCGCGCGGCGGGCTATTCAAATTTGTCAAACAGGTGAACGCATGACGATGGAAGATCAGGTAAAGCAGTTTAGCGAGCGCATCGTCGACGCTACCGTGCATGGCAAGCCGCTGCGTCTGTGCGGCGGTGGCAGCAAGGACTGGTATGGTCAGGCGGCGGCTGGTGAAGTGCTCGATACGCGTGGCTACAGCGGCATCATCGCCTACGAACCCACCGAGCTGGTAATGACCGCCCGCTGTGGCACGCCCATGCGCGAAATCGAGCAGGCGCTGGCGGCCGAAGGACAGATGCTGGCATTCGAGCCGCCCCACTTCGGCGACGATGCCACCGTGGGCGGTATGCTGGCATCCGGTCTGTCCGGACCGCGCCGCGCCAGTGCAGGCGCCTTGCGGGACTTCGTGCTCGGCACCGTTCTGATGGATGGCCGTGGCGAAGCGCTGCGCTTCGGTGGTCAGGTGATGAAAAACGTGGCGGGTTATGACGTCTCGCGTCTGCTGGCAGGCTCCATGGGTATGCTGGGCCTGGTGCTGGAAGTGTCGCTGAAAGTGCTGCCTAAACCGGTAGCGGAAAAGACCCTGCGGCTGGAACTGTCGCAGGAGGATGCGCTGCTGCAGCTGAACAAATGGGCGGGCCAGCCGCTGCCACTATCGGCGTCGAGCTGGCATGGTGGCGGACTGACCTTGCGTCTGTCCGGTGCAGAAGCGGCTGTCGCATCGGCGGTGCGCCATATCGGTGGCGAGGTGCTCGATGCCGGCGTGGCTGAACACTGGTGGACGGATTTGCGCGAACAGCGTCACCCGCTGCTCGACGCGGTGCGGCTGGATGGCATGCCGCTGTGGCGCCTGTCGCTGCCATCGACCACTGAAGTGCTGGGCGAATTCGGTCAGCACGACCAGCTGGTGGAGTGGGGCGGCGCGCAGCGCTGGATACGTGGCGAGTTCGATGCGCAGACCATGCGCAGCCGCGCCCAGGCGCTCGGTGGCCATGCCACGCTATTCCGTGGTGGTGACAAAGCCGCTGGCGTATTCCAGCCGTTGGCACCGGCCGTACACACCATACACCGCAATCTCAAACAGTATTTCGACCCGGCCGGCATTTTCAATCGCGGTCGCATGTATCAGGATCTGTAATTATGCAAACCAATCTGGCAGCACAATTCAAGAACACGCCGGACGGCGACGAAGCCGAAGCCATTCTGCGCGCCTGCGTGCATTGCGGCTTCTGCACGGCGACCTGTCCCACCTATCAATTGCTGGGCGACGAGCTCGATGGCCCGCGTGGCCGTATCTATCTGATCAAGCAGGTGCTGGAAGGTGCGCCGGCGACCGAACGCACACAGCTGCACCTCGACCGCTGTCTGACTTGCCGCAACTGCGAAACCACCTGTCCATCTGGCGTGCAATACAGCCGCTTGCTCGATATCGGCAAACATATCGTTGAACAGCAAGTGAAACGTCCGGCATCGGCGCGCTATAAGCGTTTGCTGCTGAAAGAAGCGCTGCCGCGCCCGTGGCTATTCCGTCCTGCGATGAAAGCGGGGCGCATGATGCGGCCTATGCTGCCTGAATCGCTGGCGGAGAAAATGCAGCCGGTGCCGGATGCCGGTATCTGGCCGCAAAAGAGTATGCCGCGCAAAATGCTGCTGCTTGATGGCTGCGTGCAGCCGGAAATGGCCCCTAACATCAATAGCTCTGCGGCGCGGATACTGGCGGCGCTGGGTGTGGAGCTGGTGGTGGCGCCGCGCGCGGGCTGCTGCGGCGCGATCCGCTACCATCTGGCGGACCATGATGGTGGTCTGAATGATATGCGGCGCAATATCGATGCTTGGTGGCCGCTGATCGAAGCGGGCGCGGAAGCGATACTGATGACGGCATCCGGTTGCGGTGCGACGGTAAAAGAATACGGACACCTGCTGCGCGATGATCCCGTCTATGCGGCCAAGGCCAAACGGGTATCGGAACTCACGCGCGACGTTAGTGAGGTGCTATGCAGCGAACAGGAAGCACTGGTCGCGCTGATGAAACAGCGTCCGCCTGCCGAGCCGGTAGCGTTCCATCCGCCGTGCACGCTGCAACACGCGCAGAAAATCCGCGGCAAAGTGGAGGATTTATTGCGTGCGGTAGGTGTCGATGTGCGCCTGTGCGCAGATAGCCATCTTTGCTGCGGATCGGCGGGGACCTATTCGGTGCTGCAGCCGGAACTGTCGCACCAGCTGCGCGATCGTAAGCTGGCCAACCTTGAGGCGACGGGAGCGCGGCGCATTGTTTCGGCCAATATCGGCTGCCAGAGTCATTTGCAGTCAGGCACCCGCACGCCAGTAGGCCACTGGATCGAACTGATCGACCAGATGCTGGCCGGCTGATGTTTGAAAAAAGGCCTTGCCGAACTGGTGAGGCCTTTGCTATAGTTCGCCCCCTCGCAAAACAAGGCGTCGTTTAAAGCAGCGCCAAGTTAAACGGGTTGAAAAGTAGGGGTTGACGAAACGATTTAAACGCTTCATACTCTCGCTTCTCTGCTGCTGACAAACAAAACGATTTGTCGAAACGCAGCAAGCAGTACCAAAGAGTTCTTTAAAAATTCACAGTCGATAAGTGTGGACGTTTGATGAAAGTGCACACGAAGCTAGTCTTCGTGATACTTAAAAAATATCAAATGTTCACAAGAAGTAATGAAATAGGACGCTTTGTAAAAGAAGCGAACTGTCAGTATTTTGAGTGAGCAAACTCGGACCAATGGGACGAGTTTGGGCTAGAAATAGCCCGACACAAACAGAGATTAAACTGAAGAGTTTGATCCTGGCTCAGATTGAACGCTGGCGGCATGCCTTACACATGCAAGTCGAACGGCAGCACGGAGCTTGCTCTGGTGGCGAGTGGCGAACGGGTGAGTAATA
>NZ_WWCM01000036.1 GCF_009857915.1 Duganella qianjiadongensis | reverse complement strand
CAGCACCAGGCATGCAGCCTGCTGTTTGAACTCCGGGGAAAACGTACGTCTCTGCTTGCTCATCAAACACCTCTCCATGGCGAGTATTCTCGCCTAAATCAGTGTCCGGATACATTAAACCACTACACTACAGGCTGAATCAGATTTTATAAACTTGTTCTCGATAATTGACGAGGCTTGCTACCCTGCAAACAGCGATTGCCCTTGGACGAAGTACTTCGCGCCTAATGCTTGGGATAGTGGATTTCGGATGGAGAGACAGGTAGCGTCAATGCTTAGTTCACTAAATGAGTTGGTTCCCGGAGGCGTTAGCCGTAACGGCGTATCGGCTCGCCAACTTTTTTTGGCAATTCGTCGTTTTCTTATGACTATTGCCGAGTTAGATATTGAGCAAAAAGCTATACCTTTAGATCTTTGGACTGAATGCAATCAATATGCGCTGATCGCGGAAGCAGCGGCAGTCGCAAGTAGTGAAAAAAAACACCGTAAATTAAAGGTGACCTTATGAGCATCCCACACCTGCTAATTGGGCTAAAGCTTTCACCGTTACCTTTCGAATCGTACGATTCGGCATGTGCGCGATTAGGTTGGCGAAACGGAAAGGCTTATACACGCCTATTTGATAGTTCTGAAGAACATCGTCACTTCTTTACAGATAGTTTCCCCCGAGAACAATATTGGCGAACGTTAACTTGTTGGCAGGATAAACTAGAGAATTTTCGAGTCTCCGCTGTCCTATTAACAGTATTTCGATATTGCCCGTTTTGTCTACTAGGCGCATACCACAGCGTTTTTTTTTCCTACGAATTCATCCGTACCTGTCCCATACATGGCTGCGAATTAACCGATTTATGCCAACATTGTGGCGAGCGTCCATTTCCATTAAAGCCCGGCCAATGGCTACGCCGGTTTCAGTATCGATGCTCGCGGTGCAAAAAATTTCTGTGTGGCGCAGAGCCGAGTTTAGCAGAACACTTGAGCTTGCGTGACCACGCCATTATGATTGAACAAAGGTTTCGCCCTTTTCGGGATTACGCACGTAAGCTGAACTCGTATGTCACAATGAATCCCCGCCTTAAGGTTGAAGAATTAATGGCTGAATCTGAACGCTTTAAAATTTTTCATTCTGAAGAGCAGTTGCTTAGAATTATTCTTCACATGAATGCCGAAGCAGGAGAAAGTAGTGGTGCATCCTGCTTCCGTGGGATCGTAAGGTTGAGGTGGAATATTGATCGTTTTTCTTGGGGCGGAGACATTTCGAATAATGAACGAACTCAAGCTCGAGCGATAAAATTGAGACATGGTCAGTACAGAGCTACCCTGCGAAGGCTCGAACAATGGGTTTTTAATCAACAAGGCGAGATACATGACATTTCGGCTGCATGCGTTGCCTTTAAAAGGTCGGAGGAGAATGAAGAATGCATTGGAAGTTGGCCGTCACTAGTTTTGACCTACTGTTTGTTACGCTACACTATGGAAGGGCGTTATTTTTATTCCGCACCTAATTTTTATACTGCAACAATTATTAGCTTGCCATCACCTCTTGAAATTTGGTGTTTTTATACTCGTTTACTTCGCGTTGCTTTACATGCTTATTTACTAGGCCTGTTTGGAATCATTCATGCAATCGTTTTAAACCATAGTAATTGGCCTGTTCAAAAATTATTCGAGGGCCGAGGGTTCCCTGCAAGCGTTCTTGTTCCTATTCTTAACGGGCGCTTACGCGAAAGACAAAGAGGAATTATTTTATTCCCTAAAATCGATGGTATGCCGCTTTGGCCGTTCGTTCGATCGGACCGACCAATGGAAGATGTTAGGGAGCCTGACGGCTCGGAGTGCACAGTATTATCTAAATATAAAGTCAATTAGACCTTTGGGGAGTAAGCGTTGGCCCAGTGTCGTCTGGACTGCCTGACCAGCGTCGTAATACAGCCGCGCAGCTGGAAGATACGCTGCACGGTGTTCTTGTTGAAGCCAAGCAGGGCCGCAACAGTTCGATAGCCAAAGGATGGTTCTTCGTTGATCATCGCCTTGATTGGCTCGGCAAAGCGCGGCTGTACCTTCGGTCTTGCCTTGACGGATTTGTAGTACACGGTCCGGTGTGGCATATCAAACCACTGGCATAGTTTGCTGATCGAAAGCTTGAATCCATCTTCTTCCAGTCCCTGGCGGATCGTTTCGATCACTTCTCTTCCTCGCCCAGCAGGGACGCCAGCTTTTTTCGAGCACGCAGCTCAAGCATGGCTTCACCATATGCTTCCTGTAGTTCCTTGATCTGGCGCCCGTACTGCTCGCGCACATCCAGTGGCTTGGCACGCAGGGCGTTCTCCATGCCGCGCTTAGCTTCGTCGATCCATTCCTCGATTTCTGAAGGCGGCATATCGAAGGCACGGCTCGCCTCGGCAACCGTGGTTTTACCTTGAATGATTTCTGTGACCAACGCTGCCTTGCGCTTCGCTGTCCATCGCTTGACTTCTTCTTCCATGACCATGCTCATGTGATTTCCTTTCCGTATTATCACTTGAGCAGGAATTCACTGCGTCATTACAAACCTACGTTCGTGCGATGAGAAAGCTAAGTGCTGCTTGTTGAGTTAGGCTACTAGAACTGATCGTCTAAGGCCTAAATGCAAGCCGCCTCCTTAGTTTGCCTATTGCTGGGCAATAGACAAATCGTGCTTCCAGCTTGTCAATATACACAATTTTCTGGTGCGTATTTACGGCTTCACTAGTGCCCCAGTGGAAGAACTAAGCTTTGGAACCATGGATTTTTTATTCAGCTTAGAAGAAAAATTAGACTTTGGAACTGTAGGTTTTTTAAATGAATTTATTGAAGAAACGGCCTTTACAACTTTAGGTTTTTTATTCGGCTTAGTGGAGAAATTAGCACTTCCGGTAGGTACTTTCGTACTGATTGGGAAATACCCCTTTCCAAGTGGATCTGGTTTTACACCAGTAAAAGACATGCGTCTTGGAGTTGGTGGACCGTTTCCACTAATTTTCCATTCAGCGTTTGATGGCTGTTGATTTGATAAATACAAAGTACCTAGCAAAGGTTTGGCGAAGTCTTTAATTCGTGCCCACAAAAATTTCATATAAAACTCCCTTTCAATAATGGCATTTAATCGCTCATTTTGCGGGGGGGTGTTAAAGTAACTCATGTTACTTGCTTCAATAGCTCCAGCCATATTGTTAGTGGTAAAGGCTATAGCTTTGCCAACCATATCAACGGCAACATGGAAAGTATTCGAAGGATTATTGGGTAAAGGATTGTTTAAGCGAAACTCTCCAGCCGCTAGCACCGCACATCTGCGTGCTTCATCAACTTTTCCATGGTTCTTCCCTGTCGTTGCAAAGTAAGCTTTGTCGGGGTTGGTGGGATGTTGAAACTCATCATTGGGTTTATTATCAGACCGGGCAATTTGAAAACCAACCTGCACAGTCGGCAGACGGGGGCGGCTAAATAATTTAAACAATTCGATTGTGCAAGAATCGTGTAACTGCTGCTCAGTCATTCCTTCCATCAAATCTAAAATTGTTGCTGTTGAAATAGCCTCGTCTTTCCCGCCATCGGCATCATGCCAAGCTCCGTCTGCGGTTTTACGGAGGGCTTTGTCTGCCTTGGCTGCAATCATACTTTTAATAGTATCTTGAATTTTTCCCTCATTAAGATTTCCAAATTCATGATCAAGTTGTTGATTCAGGCTTGATAACTGAATCAATAATTTTTGGTCAAAACCAGATGCTAAATTCTTTCCCAGAAGGCGAGACCGGGATCTTAAATTATCTAGATCGTCACCTTGAACAATCTGAGGATAATTGTTTTGTAATGGATTCCCACTTTTTGTCATCGGTTCTACCCAATTGCAAGAGCCCTAATGGAATAAATTCCTGGCACAACTTGCGCGCCGGGGACATCAGTAGCAGAAACAGTGACTGTTATTTCATTCATTCCCAGAATCAAATAATCATAGAAGTCAGCAGAAGAAAAATCCTGATCCCTCAGCACAATAGTCGTCACATTATTAGAGCCACCACCATTTTCAGGAGTCTCCACATAGCGATAAAGTGTAGATAGTCCATTGATGGTCACCGCCATACAACAAGGTGATCCCGTTTGTGATATCCAATGCTTAATGTAGAGGGTGAAATTTTCAGTCTTATCGATAATTTTAAAATACACCTGAAAAGTCGCTGTACCGTTCGCTAAATCTGCTGTCATCGGATCATCGTTACTTGCCGGTGCAGTAAACCCGTTACCGGTAACCAATACATTGTTGGCACCCGACTTAATTCGAAATGAATCAGAAGCCACGGGCGGCAATTGAATAAACTGCGCTAATACAAATCCCACTACCGCTCCATTTCCATTTCCCGAACCACCAATGGGATCTAGAGCAATCTTGACTAAATCCATCGATCCATTTGGTGTAGATGTAAATTTGGTCAGCGTATCGAGTTTAGCAATAGCCGAGTAAGAAGTGATGTTTCCATCTGTATCCTTGACCGCATTCACTTCATGGGATGCAACAGTACACGTAATATTATGAGTAATAGTCAGAGTCTCCATCGCGCCACTGTATGTCTGAGGAACGACAACTTGCCATTTTGCTGTCGCTAAAAAATTAACGCCAAATAGCGAAAGCTGGCTTGGCGGAAAGACGTATCCCGACGTCTGATCCACTAACAATCCTTGGACAAAATTGGGAAGAGTAACTACATTCGATGACTGGTCTGTTCCCTCAACAATATTATGAAACTGAGTAACGTCCCACGGATATTCCTGTGCCCATACCCATGACGGTGCCGATTGCACCGGAACACTTGCATAACTTCCCCAGTTTTTTATACTCATCGAATTCGAACTGGACGCATTATGTTCAGCGTTGTTGGTTGAAGACGATCCATTCATCACTGAGGAATACGTCTCTTTTGCTCGACTATGGGAAAACGAACCGCCACGGGACGCAGTAGGTACGTCCCCCATCAAGCCTACCGAACCATTGACTTCAAATGTATTGGTACTTGTCATCGATTGGCCAGATGTTGTTTCCGATGTGGTAGTGTTAGCCGAACCACTAGATGTCGAATTCGCGGTACTAGTATTGACCGCTGTGTTAACTGTTTTCGGTGTGTATTCAAGCAACGTGTAAATCGCCCCTGCTGGCGCAGCGGCGATTTCCATACTTGTCACCAGCATAATCGGATAGTTCTCGTACTTGGCCAAATTTTTCTCGGTCAGAGTATCTAACCCAGCGCTATTCCATACATTGATACGCTGCTTGCAGGTCACAATGTAAGAACGTTCCGAGGACAGATTTCGAATATCGTTATATTCTCTAACCTCATACTCTGCAGTAATCAAACCAATCTCCGTTGTAGGAGTTGATCCGCTTGATCCTGAGATAATTGGGATTGATTCCCAGTAGCTGTAAACATCGTTTGGATTAATCACGCTATAGCTCCCAATATTAAATCGACAACTGAAATACTATGCAGGTTGGACGATGCTCGGATTACCAGCGCCCGATGATGTTGGATCCAGATAGCTAATTTGTACCGTCAGATCTCCAAATTCAGAAAATTCCACGTTATTGAATTTAAACGAACTAGCGCCCGGGAAGAACCAGGTCATGGAACTAGATAATGCCTCATAAACTACGTTTTCATAGCTATTCAACGCATTGATCAAGATCGTTTGCAAATTTTTATTCATATTATTCACATCGCCGAATGATTCTGTTCCTCCGCAGGCACCAACGTTAATTGAATTCAAACTCTGAGAATTATTTGTAAGAACATAATTTTTGTTTGTAACTAGAAGTTGACCTTGCTCATTGACACTAATAATATAATCCAATGACGCAGCAATATCGACCACGTTTGCATTCGAATTTGCCCCCTCTAAATGAGCATGCGCTGGGGATACAATCGTTAATGCAAGCGAAACGGTCGTAGTTCCATCATAAATACCCGCGCTATCAACGTTATTAATGCATGTTAACGTGCCGTTAAGGCTGTAATTCCAGTACGAAGAGGCGCTACCACAAATTCCACTACAATTCAAGCTATAGTCATATTGGTTATTACTAGAATAATGAGAATACGATGCTGTAGCAATCACATTTTTACTGGTTCCATCCGCAGCAATCCATGTAGCGGGATCTGGAGCAGATTGATAGCTAAAATTAAATTTACAAGAGCAATCGAAAGCCTTATCTTTAATGTCCTGTGAACAGCTTGTTTGAATTGAAAGCCCTCCGAAGCCTTGATTAAAAGCGGCGATTAGATAATTGGTAAACGTCAACCGTTCAATGGCCATCACTCCGCTGCATGTTTCATCGGAGGTCACCCATTGCCAAGTCGGATAGTTTGTACTAGTCGGTGGAGTATTGTTATCTGACATACACAGATAATTTAGTACACTAAGTCCGCGATCAGAACTATTCGGGGACACTTCATAATTTAGGCATGTCAGGGCCAAGGTGCCAGGAGCCACCGATCCTGTAGGTTGCTGAATGTAACTGATTGTAGACTGACCAGCTGGGATAGACTTCACATAGGAATCAATCAGCCCAGTAACAAAAGTGGTGCATTCAGGACTAACACCCGAAATACTAGGATACACGCCGTCTATTAACGTATTCAACAACAAATAAAGCTGCTGGATACTAAAACTCTCCTCGGGGATGGGCACTCCTTCCGACCCCGGCGCCGGTGACGCTAAATCGAAGTTCACAAGCCAACTAAATATCCACGGCGTGTCAACGGCCTGCGTAGAGTTGACCATTGTTACCTTACCGTACTTTTCTTGCACCTCCATTACATTTATGGAGGCAAAATACATGTTGTATGTCACCATCGTTCCTTGAACTGACAGCTCAACAATTTCCGGTACTTTTGTCCAAGTAGAATTAATCCCCGTGACCGCTTGAATTCCATACTGAAAGCCCGCTTCATAAAGAGATAACAGGGCTTTCTGGTTATCGTCAAGTGACGTCGTTGCTGTTTCTAGCGTAAAGTTCGTTGTATCTGGGATGGACTTTGGGTCTACAGAACAGATCGATGCAAATTGAGCAGAAGTCATTTGCGACGTAGTACCAGTAGTAATATCAATGACTATGTAATAATCAATTTTCCCGTTCAAATTCTCATAATATGTTCCCATCGTATGGTTGATCGCATCTTGTGTAACAGCACACGCTAAGTTGTACCCGATGGTAGACAAATTACTATCTGTAGCAGACATAAATTTTCCTTTATGGTATTTTTTGGGGAAAAAGCTATAGCCGTTTTCGATCGAAGCTGGCATTACAAACTGTTACGAATTATTTCAAAAACAGAACTAAGAACAAAGTGGATAGCAATTAACAATGTGAGATGCGTTTTTTGCGATACGGCCGTAACCGATTGTCCGCCTTAAATACTAACACCACCCCGAATAGCCCGATTCTTCAATTCGAGAACCCAAGGATTGCCGGTATCAATAAGGCAGGCTTCTATCGGCCAACCAGGTGCAGTTTCAATAAGGTGCATGAGCGATGAAGCGAACCCGAAGCATCCATTTTCCCCAAAAGCCCGACAAGTGCAATCGCCTCTTCGTCGCATATCTATTCCTCGCTAAATTCCACAGTCTGTCGCTGGCTGAGGCCGGTCATCGGGCTAAACTCTTTTTCTCTCTGAAGATTTGGTAGTGTCACCGATCGAAAAAATTTTCGCCTCATATTCCTGAACTAGCCCAGACAAACGTTCTAATCAAATTCCCTCTTCAGTACCTGCTCCAACTAACATTAACGCGTCAATCTCCTTGAGGGCTCTCGCGTATTCCTCTGAAGTTTCTATAAATTGAATCTCCATGCCGATCTATCTCTTTCAAGCTGCCTCATACCGTTTAGTTTAACGCTCCCGAATGATCTTCTAGTGCCAATATCAGCAGGATAGCATCTGGCACGGATGCAAAATACACGCATTATCACGATAACGTTTCCGCTGTGAATTCAGCCGCTGTACAATTAGCTCACAACATTTCACTCAGGACTCCATCCAATGTCTACATACCAAGACTATCAGAAACAAATCGCAGAATTGCTGGCCAAAGCTGAAGAGGCACGCCGCTCTGAAGTGACTGAAGCAAAGGCTAAGATCCGGGTGATCATGGCCGAATATGGGTTGACCTTAGCTGATATTGACGGCGTTGCGAAGCCCCCCAAAAAAGCCACCCGTAAGCCGGTCGAAGTCAAATACAAGGATGAAACAACTGGCAACACTTGGACCGGCCGCGGACGCGCACCGAAGTGGCTTGAAGGTAAAGATAAGAACCTATACCTCATTCGATAGATACTTCGCTGCGCGCCATCGCAATCCCACGTTACGCATCCGTTTGTTCAGCCATTTCCAGCGCATCATCGACTTCGATGCCGAGGTAACGCACAGTGCTCTCGAGTCGGGGACTTGTCAGTGAGGAATATCATAAGTACGGTCACGCAGGCGTTCCCGGCGTATTACTATCACATTCAAGTGTGCCTTGGTGCTTACCGGCCGAGAACCTTCTGAATGGCCGTAATGTAGCCAGCAGGATAGACAACCTGGCCGGTATCGGTCTTCAGCCACCCATTAGGTTCCGCCACCCAGCCCCAGTGCATCAGCGTGGCAGGGGCAATAGCACGTTCCAGAACGTTACGCTCCTGCTGGGCGAGATCAAAGGGCGGCGTCAAAACGTCGCTGCAAGTGGCGGTGTCGGGCCCATCCAGATACACCACGGCGTGTTGACTAGCCAGGTGCCGAAGCGCCGTGATCTGCCCGCGTGCCGACTCCAGCTCAGCGAGCAAGATTCCGATCCGGGTTCTAAGGACGGGATCGGAGACTCCCTCCAAGATGTCGTATAACACGGACCTTTTCCGTTTGGAGGCCTTCCTGGACTTGCCGTCGACGGCGCCGGCGAACGTCTTAATGAGCGCCTTGTAGTCGTCGCCTGTCTTGTCGCGGACCGCAGCGGCGGCAGGGCCACCGGCCGCTTCAGACAGGATTCCCAACAGATCTACACAGAACCGACGCCGGCCGAACTCACACAGGCGCTCAATGAGGCGGCTCAGCGCATGAGCGGCCAGCGCGCAGAAAAACTGTTCGCGGAGGCAAACTAATGGGTAGCTCCGTGTATTGTCAGATCGGCCGGTACCGGGAGGTAAAGTCTGTGATTACTGGGCATATGCTCAGGGTCAATGCGACTGCGGATAGCGAGTAAGCACAAGCCGTCGCCGGTCCACTACAGCAGCTTGAACAAGTCGCCGCGCCGGCCACGGAACACAAACACGTGAACACTGAACGGATCTTCTTCCAGTGCGGTTTGCACTTTCACTGGCAGGCCATTGAAACCGCTGCGCATGTCGGTAGCGCCTGCGGCCAACCAGACTTTCGTACCTGCTGGCAGCCCGATCATCGCAGCACGCGCTCCAGCACTTGTGCCATTGTGGCGGCGTTGGCCTGGCCTTCGATACGCAGCCGCACACGACCAATCTCAAGCGTGATGATTCCGGTAGGGGTTGGTTCAGCAGCAGGTGCTTGCGCTGGCGCCGTCACCACCACTGACAGCAACTCGTTGCCCTGCGCAGTTGCGCCGCCCACCAGCTGCCCTGCCTCGTATAGCTTGCGCCAGCTAAACACCTGGTTCGCATTGACTCCGTGCTCGCGAGCGAGGCGCGCTACAGAAACACCGGGCTGCATCGCCATTTCCAAGAGTGCTCACTTGAACTCCAAGGAATGCTGGCGGTACTTGCCGCGCGGTCCGCGCTCAATGACTGGTTGAAAATTTGTGTCCATAATTGAATTTGTGGGCACAACTGCTGTGCCAAAACTCGATCATGGCTCGGGGCGATTTTTACGTCCAGACGGTGCTGGCTTTACGCTTACTCTTGGATGATCCTAAGAACGGTCTGTTCACGCGCCGCGGCAGTGGCGCTGGCTAGCGTTAGTGCGATCATTTAAGACATGACTGGTTGCGGACATGATCATCACCGATATCCCGGCTTCGGAGGTGCGGCTTGTCGGTGTTAAGTTAAAACGGGCAACTGCTTGAGTCACCCGTAGAACTGGACTATCAGGCGTTTTTTTTTGCGGCTTGGCGGCGAACTAGACCCAGCAGACCCAAACCGCCAATTAGCATGGCATAGGTTTCTGGTTCAGGTACTGGTGCCGGTGCCGAGTAGTCGTAGGTAACTTTAACGCTGCCAGCCGCTGAAGTATTGAATTGCGACAGCAGGTTACCAGCGCCGCTACCGTTGGACAGACCAGTTGCTCCCAGTTTTAGGTTGATGGTGCCGCCGCCGGCTTGCGAGAATAGTGCAAAGTCGTTGCTTGCCAAGGAGGTGAAACTCTCGCTGTGGCTACTTTGGACTTGGCCAGTGACGACACCCGACGTGCCGGCAAAGTCAATCGCACCGTCAAACCCGCTTAGCTTGTAGCTGTTGCTGAAAACAGGATTAGTCACCACAATTGTCGAACCGTCTGGACGGGCCAGTTTCAGTAGCGAGCTCAGCGATAAGGTTACGGTCGACGCTGTAGCATCGAGCGATTCGGCTCTACCGCTGCCCGTCACGGTGCCTCCGAGTTCGAAGGTGATTGAGTTTAGGGTACCAAGGTTGGAATTGAATTTGCCGAAGGACAAAACGTCATTCCATGCGGTCAAGGTTTCGGCTTTGCTGGCGCTGAAAGAAATAGTGTCAGCCTGAGCTGCACCGGTTGCGCCGAATAGGCCAGCAGCGGCCAGAGCAATAGAGATTTTTTTCATGAGATCCTCGGTAAAAAAGGTGGGGAGGGCTTAAACATTTTGAAACTATGAGTGACATTTCAATAATAATGTTATCGCATGTTTAATTGCAATCCACCTTTCCCGACGGAATGTGACTAAATGTGACGTTGCTGTTGCTGGCTAAGCGAAGTCGGTCTCTTCAAAGCGGATTTCGCCAGCAAAGCAATAGCCAACCGAGTGCACTGTGCGTAGGGGAGCTTCAATCCCTATTTGGTTCAGAACTTTGTTGCGCAAGCGCCTGATCAGTGTGTCCAGCGAACGGCTGCAATGGTAGTCGTCTCGTTGATACAGGCGGGACAGGATAGTACGTTTCTGTACCGCGCTGCCTGGTTGGGCTGCTAGTAGCTGCATAAGGTGCAATTCCTTCTGGCTTAGCAAGATTACGGAACCTTGGCCGTAGCGTAGTGTCCATTGGGTCAATGAGATTTGCCATCCTTGCGTCGAGGGCGTGGCACAGGCCTGGACGGATGCCGCTGAACGGCTACGGGCCGCCACGCTGAGGATAACGGCAGCCAGTTCGCGGCAATCGACAGGCTTCACCAGATACGCATCTGCACCCGATTGGTATCCTTTGAGTTTATCGTCGATGCCGCTGCGCGCCGTCAGGATGACGACACCCATCTGGTAGTTGGCACGCGCATATTCGGCAAGCACGAAGCCCTGCTGGTCAGGTAGATTCAGGTCCAGTATGGCAATCTGGAATGCTTGGCCGAGCAAGGCCTGATAAAACTCGCTCGCGTTGCTCACTGCCGTGATGGGAGTGTGGTGTAGAGACATCCATTCAGATATGCTTTCGCGTAGATCCTGATCGTCCTCGACCAGAATGACTCTGAGGGCTTCGCTCATGTATCATTCTCCTGTTTGGCTAGGGGAAGTTTCAGTGGGGGAGGTTGCGCCTCTATTGTGGTTACTTAGGTCGATGTCACTGGCATACAGGTTGACGATGGGCGGCACTAGATACAACTCCATGCCACTGGCAGCCACATTGCGTGTGCGGTCGACCCCACAATATTTGGTTCTTCACGGAATACCGGGAAGTAATCTAGAAATGAGAAAGCGGTGAAGAAAAGATAGACTAGTTGTGCGACCAACAAGTGCTTTCTTAACCCACCGCTTCCATGACGAATCTTAAACTCAGTCTCCCGTTCTGGGAAGGCTTCCTTGTCTCAAATTTGGAAAGGCGCCCTGGCGCAACCTGGATCACGTTGGAGCCCGATGCCGGTGTTCCCCCCGTTTGTCCTATGTGCAGCGATACCTGTCCGATTCATGAAACGACATGGCGCACAATTCGTGACATGCCCATGCTTGGCGACCCCGTATGGTTGCAAGTACCGCTTCGGCGTGTTCGCTGCGACAATTGTGGCGCCCGAGTTGAACGCGTTAGTTGGCTCGACCGCCACGCCCGCATGACGCGACGACTGGCTGACTTCGTAGCACTGTGTGAGGTGTACTGTCAATAGTGGACACTTCCGTTTCAAGCAGCCAGCGCTTGTTTGCTGAAGTTCTCAGCGAACCTCGCTGGCGATACGTAGCCAAGGCGCGAATGACGCCGCTGGCGGTTGTAGAAAATCTCGATGTACTCCCTGATTGCCGCCTCCGCGTTGGCGCGTGTAGCGTACTTCTGATGATGAACCAATTCGTTCTTCAAGCTGCCCCAGAAACTCTCCATCGGTGCGTTATCGAAGCAGTTCCCCTTGCGCGACATGGAGGCCTGCATACCGAACTGCGCGACCAGCTTGCGGTAATCGTCAGCACAGTACTGGCTCCCTCGGTCGGAGTGCATAATCAGCCCTGGTGCCGGCCGCTTACTCTGAAAGGCGCGCCACAACGCTTTCGCTGTCAGTTCCTGCGTCATTCGCGCGCCCATCGCATATCCGACCATCTCGCAGGTGAAGACGTCCTTGATGCCCGCCAGGTAGAGCCATCCTTCCTCGGTGGCGACATAGGTTATATCGCTAACCCATGCCTCGTTCGGGCGCCTCGGTGCGAACGTCTGCTCCAGCAGGTTTGGCGCCACTGGGAAGGCGTGCGTCGAATTGGTCGTGGCCTTGAACTTTCGCTTTTGCTTGCAGCGCAGGCCCAGTTCCCGCCGCAGCCGTATGATACGATCACGACCTGCGTCAAAACCTTGTGCGGCCAGCTCTGGCTGCAAGCGCAACGGCCCGTAGGTCTCGCGCGTCTGTGCATGCGCGGCCTTAATGGCAACCTTCAACCGCTCATCGTCCTGCCGTCGCTGAGACGGTGGTCGATCCCCCGCCGCATAAAAGCCGCTGCGCGACACCGAAAAGACCCGGCACAACAAGCCAAGAGGGTATTCGAGCCGCACAGATTTCATGAACGCGTACCGGGCAGCGACTCCCTCGCAAAGTACGCGGTGGCCTTTTTTAGCACTTCCTTTTCCATCCGTTCCACGGCAAGCTCCTTGCGCAACTTGGCCACTTCCGCCTCCAGTTCGGCGACACTGCGGCTACCAGGCGGCGCAGCGGGATCGGAATGCCGCTTGGCAGCACTCACCCAATTCGCCAGCGTCCCTTTCGGTATAGCGATTCGCTTAGCGGCTTCCTCGAGCGTCAGACCTTGCGCCAGTACCAGCTTCACTGCTTCGGCCCGGAACTCCGGTGTGTATATTGTTGAGTTCATGACCTCACTCCCTTTGATAAGTTTATCAAATGGAAGTGTCCAAAAAACTCAGGTTACCTCAGTGGTGCGAGAAGTTGGCCGTAGCCCATGTTTGCAAGCTTTCTGGTCTGCACTGGGAAACTGTGCGCAAGATCGACCGCCAGCGCCTTGAACGACGCCTCTCAGAATTGCCAGAAGCGCAGCCGACG
>NZ_WWCM01000035.1 GCF_009857915.1 Duganella qianjiadongensis | reverse complement strand
CTAACATCACGCAGGCGCTGGGTTCGGCGTGGCTGCTGACGTTTACCCTGTCGCTCGATGATGTGGTGCTGTCGGCCTTCCTGTCCGGCCCCGGTTCCTCCACCATGCCTATCGTGATTTTCTCGCGCGCCCGTCTGGGTCTTGATCCGCGCGTGAACGCGGTGGCGGCGCTGACCATACTGGTGGTGTCTATCGGTGTGATCGCATCGAGCCTGTATATGGCGCGCAGCGAGCGTCTGCGTCAGAAGCAGGTCGCTGCTGCGGCCAAAGGCTGACCGGATTCAGGCCATTACGGCCTGAATCACTTTTTCTGCTGCGCGATGCGCGCGCACAGATAAGTCCACACAAACGTGGACGCAGCGTTGGAAGTGAGTTCCGCGTGGTCGTAAGGCGGCGCCACTTCCACGCAATCCATCCCGCACCAGTTCAGTTCCGCCAGCTCCTCGATAATCGATAGCACCTGCGCCGAGGTCATGCCGCCCGGTTCCGGCGTACCCGTACCCGGTGCAAAGGCCGGATCGAGACAGTCGATATCAAGTGTCATGTAGACCGGCGGGTGGCCTGCTGCCGCCATGCGGGCACGGATTTCGGCCAGTACTGGCGCCAGTTGCGCCGGGCTTTCCAGACCACGCAGTTCGCGCGCCGTGAAGACGCGGCCACCAACGGTGTTCACGTATTCGCGTGCCGCACGTTCGCCGGATGAACGGATGCCCAGCTGTATCGATGCTTGCGGAATCAGCAGACCTTCTTCCATCGCTTCATACACCCATGTGCCGTGGCCGGACGGCTCGCCGAAGTGATTGGTCCATGTATCGCAGTGCGCATCGAAGTGGACGACGGCGACAGGGCCGCCATGGATCTTGTTGAGCGCACGCAGCAGCGGCAGGGTGACGGAGTGGTCGCCGCCTAGCCAGACCATGTGGTACTTCTGCAGCAGCGCCAGCGCCTGCGGCATCAGCGCTTCGCGCATGGGACCTATGCCGGTATTGGGTAGCAGCAGGTCGCCCGCATCGGACAACTGGCCGATAGGCGTGGTGTCGAAATGCGGGTGGGTGGCGTCGCACAGCATCTGCGATGCCAGCCGGATGGCCTGAGGTCCGAGCCGTGCGCCGGGGCGGTTGGTAACGGCACCGTCAAAAGCCAGACCGGCGATGCAGTACGGTGTAGCGTGCTCCCCCCGTTCGACGTTGAGGTAGGTGCCGCTCGAACGGAAAGCAAATTCATGATTCGACATCGCTTAAATGCCTCCCATGCAGATGTATTTGATGACCAGATAATCGTCCATGCCGTAGGTAGAGCCTTCGCGTCCCAGACCGGACTGTTTGACGCCGCCGAACGGCGCGATCTCGTTGGAGATCAGTCCCGTGTTCACGCCCACCATGCCGGACTCCAGCCCTTCTGCCACGCGCCAGATGCGTCCGATGTCGCGCGAATAGAAGTAGGCGGCCAGACCGAACTCGGTATTGTTGGCCATGGCCAGCACTTCTTCGTCCTTATGGAAGCGGAACAGCGGGGCCAGCGGGCCGAAGGTCTCTTCAGTCGCGACCAGCATATCGCTGGTGACGTCGGCGATGATGGTGGGCTGGAAGAAGCTATGTCCCAGCGCGTGACGCGCGCCACCGGCTAGCACCTTGCCGCCTTTGGCGACGGCGTCGGCGATGTGCTGCTCCACTTTGAGGATAGCCTTTTCTTCGATCATCGGGCCTTGCGTCACGCCCGCTTCCACCCCATTACCTACCTTGAGTTTAGCTACCGCAGCCACCAGCTTGGCAGCGAAGGCTTGGTACACGCCATCCTGTACGTACAGGCGGTTGGCGCATACGCAGGTCTGGCCGGCATTGCGGTATTTGGAGGCGATAGCGCCTTCAACGGCCGCATCGAGGTCGGCATCATCGAACACGATGAAGGGCGCATTGCCGCCCAGTTCCAGCGACAGCTTCTTGATGGTGGGCGCGCATTGCTGCATCAGCAGGCGGCCCACTGCGGTGGAGCCGGTGAAGCTCAGTTTGCGCACCACCGGATTGGAGCTCATCTCTGCACCGATGGCACGGGCGTCGCCCGTAATGACGTTGAACACACCGGCTGGAATGCCGGCCCGTTCTGCCAGCACGGCCAGCGCCAGAGCAGAATATGGCGTCAGTTCTGCAGGCTTGACGACAATAGGGCAGCCCGCAGCGAGTGCCGGCCCCACTTTGCGGGTGATCATGGCCGAAGGGAAGTTCCATGGCGTGATGGCGGCGCATACGCCGATAGGCTCTTTGGTCACCACGAGGCGGCGGTCCGGCCACGGCGATTGCAGGGTTTCGCCCGCTACCCGCTTGCCTTCTTCTGCAAACCATTCGATGAAGGATGCAGCGTAGGCGATTTCGCCTCTGGCTTCGGCCAGTGGCTTGCCCTGTTCTACTGTCATGATCAGGGCCAGATCGTCAGCGTTTTCCAGCATCAGGTCATTCCACTTGCGCAGCAGGGCGGAGCGTTCCTTGGCAGTTTTTTTGCGCCATGCGGGCCATGCGGCGCTGGCGGCGCTGATTGCGGCTGCCGTGTCGGCCGCGCCCATATACGGCACGCTGCCCAGCGCTGCGCCGGTGGCCGGATTGTGCACGGTTAGTGTGGCGCCATCGGCTGCGTCCAGCCATGCGCCGTTAATGTAGCACTGGTAGCGCAGCAGGGAAGGGTCTTTCAGGGCGATCATGCTGCCGCCTCCTTGAGTGCCGCGCTCAGGATGGCCAGCGCTTCATCCATCACATGGTCTTCTATGGTGAGCGGGAACAGGAAGCGCACCACGTTGCTATACACGCCGCAGGTGAGCAGTATCAGCCCTTTTTGCAGGGCCAGTGTCTGTACCTTCTTGGTAAAGGCAGCATCCGGTTCGCCGCTGGCAGGATCGGCAAACTCCATCGCGATCATGGCGCCGGGGCCGCGCACGTCGGAAATCTGCGGGACGGCACTGCGCAGGCCTTGCAGGGTTTCCTTGAGACGGCCGCCCAGCACGATAGCGCGCTGGCATAGCTGTTCTTCCTCGATCACGTCGATCACCGCCAGTGCCGAAGCTATCGCCAGCGGATTACCGGCATAGGTGCCACCGAGGCCGCCGGGATTCGGTGCATCCATGATTTCGGCGCGGCCGCATACGGCCGACAGCGGCATGCCGCCTGCCAGACTTTTCGCAATCGTCATCAGGTCCGGCACCACGTCGTAGTGTTCCATGGCGAACAGCTTGCCGGTACGGGCAAAGCCGGTCTGGATTTCATCGGCGATCAGAAGGATGCCGTGCTGGTCGCACAAGGCGCGCAGCGCACGCATGAACTCCGGCGGCGCCGCATAGAAGCCGCCTTCGCCCTGCACCGGCTCGAGTATGATGGCAGCTACCCGCTGCGGATCGACATCAGCCTTGAACAGCGTGTGCACGGCATTCATGGCGTCATCTACGCTCACGCCATGCAGTTCTACCGGATACGGTGCGTGATAGATCTCGGCAGGGAAGGGGCCAAAGCCGATCTTGTACGGCGCCACCTTGCCGGTCAGCGCCATACCCATCATGGTGCGGCCATGGAAGCCGCCGGCAAAGGCGATCACTGCGCTGCGGCCCGTTGCGGCGCGGGCGATCTTGATGGCGTTTTCTACGGCTTCGGCACCGCTGGAGAAGAAGGCAGTTTTCTTGGCATGCTTGCCCGGGGTGAGCTGGTTGATGCGTTCGGCCAGTTCCACGTACTGGGCGTACGGCACGACCTGATAGCAGGTGTGGGTGAACTTGCCCAGTTGCTGTTCGATGGCGGCCATTAGTTTGGGATGACGGTGGCCTGTGTTGAGCACGGCGATACCGGCAGCGAAGTCGATATAGCGTCGGCCCTCCACGTCCCATAGTTCGGCATTTAGCGCGCGCTCGGCGTAGAACTGGCACATCACTCCCACGCCGCGTGGCGTGGCCGCATCTTTACGTTTCTGCAGGTCTGCATTATTCATGGTGATTCCGGATAGGACGGGTTGATCAAAAAGCTAAATCGATACTACACGCCGAAACGGAACCATGAATAGGGCCACAATTAAGATGTTGATGGTGCCACTTTGCGTTCTTGTCGTTCAACATAGCCCTGACGGTATTCCCACCATGCCGTGCCGACGAAAATCGCCGCGCCACACCACAGCACGGCGGGCAGGGCGTTGATGCCCACGGTCTGCATCAGCACACCTGTCAGCAGCGGGCCGCCGCTGCTGGTAATGCCCCAGCTGGCGTTGACCACGGCACTGGCGGCCACCAGCGACTGGCCGTTGAAGCGCGCGCCGCAGGCCACCAGCGACAGCATGTAGATGGCGCCCGCTGTGGCGCCCAGCATCAACAGCACAGTCCACCATAGCCACGGTGTGCCAGCGGCAAACGGCAGTATCGGCAGCAGCAGGCAGACGGCAATGCCGCAGCCGGTGTGCACCTTGCGCCGTCCCACATGGTCGGCCAGCCAGCCGAAGACGAATTGCAGCGCGGTGTCGCCCACCAGCACCACGGTGGCCGACAGCAGCGCCAGTTCGGTGGCGATGCCATGGCGGATGGCATACAGCGGCAGCAGGCTCAGTGCCAGTGTATCGAACAGGGCGAAGAAGGCGGCACCGGCGACTATCATCAGCATGCGCGGCAGCACGCGCTGCCATGACACATGGGGCTCGTCGTCATCCGCGTGGGCACCGCCGGAAATCAGCACCATGCCCGGTAGAGCCAGCAGGAACAGCGCGCCGCACACGGCAAACGGCATGCTGACGCGGCCCTCCATCTGCGCCACTAGCGCAGGGCCGATCAGCTGGAACAGGGTAAAGCTGGTGGTGTACATGGCCACCACGCGGCCGCGCGAATTGACGGGTGCCAGCCGGTTGACCCAGGCTTCGCCTATGGTGAACAGCACACCCATGGCCGCGCCGAAGATAAAGCGCAGCAGGCCCCAGCAGAGCAGCGAATCGGTCACTTCCATCAGCGCGGTGGACAGGCCGCCAGCGATGATGGCGGCGATCATGCTGCTGCGCGGGCCGTGGCTGGCGGTCCAGCGCGACACGAACGGGGCGGCGGCGAGTATGCCGAAGGCACTGGCAGCCGTGATGATGCCGATGATGTCGGTGCCGACGCCACGGCTGTCCAGCGTGAGCGCGGTGAGCGGTATGGTGGCGCCCAGTCCTAGTCCGACCACGCCGATGCTGGCCACGAGGGCGATGAAGTCACGCCATGGCATAGTTTTCATCAGCGTACTCCCGACTGGATTACGGCGGCCAGCAGGCGGCCATAGTAGGCGATCTTCTCCGGCGTGCAGTAGGCATAGCCCACCAGCAGGCCGCGCCGCACGGGCGGCGCCAGATAGTAGGTGGACAGGGCTTTGACCTGTATGCCCGATTCGGCCGCCAGTTTTTCCAGCGCCACGTCGTCCACCCTATCGGGCAGTTCCACCACCAGATGCAGGCCCGATTCTTCGCTCGATATCGTCACTGTCTGGGCCAGCTGCGAACCTAGCTGGTGCACCAGCGTACGGCGCAGTAACTCGCGCCGTGCACCGTAGGTCTGGCGGATTTTGCGGATGTGGGTGGTGAAGTGGCCCAGCGCGATAAAGTCGGCCAGTGCCGCCTGCACCATCAGCTGGCCGGGGCGCTGCAGATCATACAGCGCGCTCTTGAAGCCATTGATCAGCGCCGGCGGCACCACCAGATAGCCGATCTTGATACCGGGGTAGAGCACCTTGGAGAAAGTGCCCATGTAGAGCACGCGGTCATCGTTATCGAGGCCCTGTAGTGCTGCCAGCGGACGCCCTGTGTAGCGGAATTCGCTGTCGTAATCGTCTTCCAGTATCCACGCATCCTTGCGCACGGCCACATCGAGCAGCTCGCGACGGCGCGTCAGGCTCATGACAGCGCCGGTGGGGTACTGGTGCGATGGCGTCACATAGATCAGTTTGGGCGTGGTAGCCAGATCGGCTTCTTCCAGCGCCATGCCGTCGCTATCGACAGTAATCGGATGCAGCTTCAGTTCGCGCGCCTCGAACACGCGGCGCGCGCCCCAGTAACAAGGGTCCTCCACCCAAGCCGTATCGCCCACATCGGCCAGCAGTTGCGCACACAGATCGAGCGACTGCTGGGTGCCACTGGTGATCATCACCTGTTCCACCTGCACTTTGACGGAGCGCGAGATGCGCAGGTATTCCGTAATGGCCTGGCGCAGCGGCAGGTAGCCGCCGGACTGGCCATAGTCCAGCAGATCGGCGCGCGCTTCGCGCCACACCCGGTTCTGCAGGCGCTGCCACAGCTTGAAGGGGAAGGAAGAAAAGTCCGCATCGCCCGGTGCAAAAGGCTGTATCTCGAAGCGGGGACCGGCAGCGAAACTGGTCAGTGCCTGGCCGCGGTGCGACAGCGGCATGCCGCCGCCGCTACTCGGCACTGCAGCACGCGGGCTGTGTGGCGCAGAACCAACACCGCGCATGCTGGCGCTGTGCGCCTGCAGATCGCTCACATAAGTACCGCTACCCAGTTCGCTATGCACATAGCCTTCGGCCGCCAGCTGTTCGAAAGCGGCGATCACGGTGTTGCGCGAAATCCCCAGATCCCGCGCCAGATCACGGCTCGACGGGAGTTTGCTGCCTGCGCCCAGCTGCTGTTTATGGATGGCGGCTTTGGCCGCCTCGTACAGACGGCGCTGCTGGGGCAGGCGCGGATGGAAGTCGGTTTCGGCCAGCGTATGGGCGAGCAGATCGGAAGTGGAGAGCATTTTTAAAGTGGTTCTATTCATAAGCCATAAGTGGCACTGACAATGATACCAAATTCCGCATATGATTAATTGAAATTCAAGCCATATCGGAGCAAGATTGACTTGAATACACTGCTTTGTGACCTGCTTTGGGCAATTTCTGCGCTGGCGTCACACAGCAGTCATAGAGTGGTACCAAAAATGCGTAATGAAAGTTCATATGCGTAGCCCAATCGTTCTGTTACCCGCCTGCGTGAATCAGATTGGCGCCCACCCGTATCACACGGCCCAGCTGAAATATGTAGCCGCCGTCGCCACCGGTGCTGGCGCTACGCCGCTGATCGTGCCGGCACTCGGCGAGCAGACCGACTTTGATGCGCTGCTTGATCTGGCGGACGGCATCATGCTCACCGGCTCTCCATCCAATGTGCACGCCAGCCTGTATGGCGAAACCGTGCGTGATCCTGCCCTGCCGCAGGATGCGGCGCGTGATGCCACCACGCTGCCGCTGATTCGCGCAGCCATCAAGCGCGGCATACCGCTGCTGGCCATCTGCCGCGGTTTTCAGGAAGTGAACGTGGCGCTGGGCGGTACGCTGCATCAGGCCGTGCATGAAGTAGCAGGCATGGCCGACCACCGCGAACAGAAAGGCCAGCCGCTGGAGCAGCAGTATGCGCTGGCCCACCGTGTGCAGCTGGAACCTGCCGGACATTTGATGCAGATGCTCGGTGGTGCTAGCGAAATCATGGTCAACTCGCTGCACGGACAGGGCATCAGGCAACTGGCGCCCGGTCTGGCAGTGGAAGCACGTGCCGACGACGGTCTGGTGGAAGCCTACCGCGTGGCCGATGCGGCCGGCTTTACGCTGGCAGTGCAGTGGCACCCCGAGTGGCGCCTGCAGGAAAACCCCGAATCGATGAAGCTGTTCCACGCCTTTGGCGAGGCTTGTCGCATCTATAAAGAAGGGCGAGGCGGCGTGCCGTAGTGGCGCCGTTTGGTACTAAGGTAGTACAGCATTACCCGTAGCAGGAAAAGTGGGCTAACCCTTGGCCAGCGCCCGGCCAGTCCTGCAGATGATTAAGACAATACGAGAGAGAGTTATGGCAATACGCGAGAATTTCACCTACAACGACATGGACTTGTGGCTGAATGAAAAACACGTTACAGAAATTGAATGTCTGGTGCCCGACCTGACCGGTGTGGCACGCGGCAAAATCCTCCCGCGCGGTAAATTCACCACCGAGCGCGGCATGCGCATCCCTGAAGCCGTGCTGGGTATGACGGTAACGGGCAACTACCCGACCGAAGATGATGCCTATGACCGCGCCATCTCCGCCACCGACCGCGACATGATTCTGCGCGCCGATCCTACCACCATCACCATGGTGCCATGGGCGACCGACCCGACTGCGCAGGTGATCCACGACTGCTATTTTGCCGATGGCCGGCTGGTGGACTTTGCGCCGCGCTCGGTGCTGCGCCGTGTACTGAAACTGTATGAAGACCGCGGCTGGAAACCTGTGGTGGCGCCGGAACTGGAGTTTTACCTGACCGCCAAAAACAGCGATCCCGATCTGCCACTGCGTCCGCCGGTAGGCCGTAGCGGCCGTGCCGAAACCAGCCGTCAGGTGTATAGCATCGACGCAGTGAACGAGTTCGACCCGCTGTTCGAAGACATCTACGACTACTGCGACATGATGAATCTGGACGTCGATACCCTGATTCACGAAATCGGCGCAGGTCAGATGGAAATCAACTTCCTGCACGGCGATCCGCTAGGTCTGGCCGACAAGGTATTCTTCTTCAAGCGTACCCTGCGCGAAGCGGCGCTCAAGCACGATATGTACGCCACCTTCATGGCCAAGCCTATGGCTGGCGAACCCGGTTCCGCCATGCACGTGCACCAGAGCGTGGTCGATGTGAAGACCGGCAAGAACATCTTCAGCGCAGAAGATGGTTCTGCTGCCCCTATCTTCAAGCACTACATCGGCGGCCTGCAACGCTACATGCCGTCGGCCATGGCGATTGTTGCGCCATACGTGAACTCCTACCGCCGTCTGGTGCGTCACACGGCCGCACCGATCAACATCCAGTGGGGCATGGATAACCGCACCGTGGGTTTCCGTGTGCCGGAATCGGGCGTCAATGACCGCCGCGTGGAAAACCGCATTATCGGTGCCGATGCCAATCCGTATCTGGCGCTGGCGGTCACGCTGGCCTGCGGCTTCCTCGGCATGACCGAACAGCTGGAGCCTACGCCGATGACCGTCAACAGCGCCTACGACCTGAAAGTGGAACTTCCACAGGGTCTGCCGGAAGCGCTGCAACTGCTGCGCAACGAGGACAAGCTGCGCAGCGTGCTGGGCGAGCGCTTCATCGATGTGTATGCGGCCATCAAGGATCTGGAGCACCAGGAATTCATGACGGTGATCAGTCCATGGGAACGCGAACACCTGTTGCTGCACGTCTGATTTCATCCTTAAAAAAGTAGGGAATTAACATGGCTAATAATCCTCTGGCGCCTAGCGCCGCATTCGTCACGTCTGTCAAAAGTATCGTGGCACAGGAAGTAGTGGACACGGCAGCAATCCAGCAGCTCGATACGGCGCACTATATGCATCCGTTCACCGACCACAAGGCGCTGGGCGAGAAGGGCGCGCGGGTGATGGTGCGCGGCGATGGCATCTATCTGTGGGACTCGGAAGGCAAGAAGATCGTCGACGGCATGTCGGGCCTGTGGTGCGTGAATGTGGGCTATGGCCGCCACAGCATTTCGCAGGCGGTGTACCAGCAGATGGAGACGCTGCCTTTCTATAACAGCTTCTTCAACACCACCAATGTACCGGCGGTGAAGCTGGCGACCAAGCTGGCGGAAATCGCGCCAGCGGGCCTTAACCATGTGTTCTTTACCGGTTCCGGCTCGGAAGGCAACGACACCAATGTGCGCATGGTGCGGCGCTACTGGGATGTGCTGGGCCACAAGGACAAGCACACCATCATCAGCCGCCACAATGCCTATCACGGCAGCACCATGGCCGGAGCTTCGCTGGGCGGCATGGAAGGCATGCACGCGCAGGGTGGCCTGCCGATACCGGGCATCGTGCATATCGGCCAGCCCAACTATCTGGAGTCGGGCCGTGGCATGACGGAAGACGAATTCGGCATCGAAGCAGCTTCGTGGCTGGAGAAAAAAATTCTCGAAGTGGGCGTGGAAAAAGTCGCCGCCTTTATCGGCGAACCGGTGCAGGGCGCGGGCGGCGTGATTATTCCGCCCAAAACCTACTGGCCGGAAATCCAGCGCATCTGCGACAAGTACGGCATTCTGCTGATCGCCGATGAAGTGATCTGCGGCTTTGGCCGGCTCGGTACCTGGTTCGCCTCCGAGCTGTTCGGCATCAAGCCTGATCTGATCACGTTTGCCAAAGGCGTCACCTCCGGCTACGTGCCGCTGGGCGGTGTGCTGGTGGGCGACCGCGTTGCCAAAGTGCTGATCGAGCAGGGCGGCGAATTCAATCACGGCTTCACCTATTCCGGCCATCCGGTGGCCTGCGCAGCGGCGCTGGAAAACATCCGCATCATCGAAGATGAAGAGCTGGTGCAGCGCGTTGCAAATGAAACGGGGCCTTATCTGAACAAGCGCTTTGCCGAACTGGCCGATCATCCGCTGGTGGGCTATGCCAATAGCTGCGGCTTCGTAGCTGGCCTCAATCTGGTGCGCAAGAAGGCTGCGGTGGTGCACGATCATGAAGCCTTTGATGAAGCGCTGGCAGTCGGCATGGTGTGCCGCGGCTATATGTTCAACAACGGCATGATCATGCGTGCTGTGGGTGACCGCATGATTATCGCGCCGCCACTGGTGATGACGACGGCACAGATCGACGAAATGATAGCCCTGATCCGCCACTGTCTGGACCTGACATATGCCGATGTACAGAAGCGCGGCTGGGTATAGTTTTTGCTGAAGGTAGACACGAAGTTTAGTAGCACAGTTTTTTTCCGGACGTATTCTCAACAGATCGAAAGAGGAAAATAATAATGACGCCTAATCCAGCACTAAAGCATCGAATGTCCCGCGGGCTGGCTAGCCTGATTTCTGCAGCAGCCCTTAGTGCAGCAGCCGCGCTTCCTGCCGCAGCACAGCAGGAAGAGAAGGTCCTGAACATTTACAACTGGTCGGACTACATTGCCGAAGACACCATCAAGAACTTTGAAAAGGAAACCGGCATCAAGGTCCGTTACGACCTGTTCGATAGTAACGAAGTACTGCATGCCAAACTGGCGGCAGGTAAAACCGGCTACGACATCGTCGTCCCTTCGTCCAACTGGGCGCGCCTGCAGATCGATGGTGGCCTGCTGCGCGAGCTGGATAAGAGCAAGCTGCCTAATCTGGCCAATATGGACCCGCAGCTGCAGGCACTGATAGGCAAGCTCGATCCGGGTAATAAACATCTGGTGGTCTGGCTGTGGGGCTTTACCACGCTGGGCATCAATGTGGACAAGGTCAAGGCTGCACTGGGCAGCACGCCCATGCCGGAAAATGCCTGGGACCTGATCTTCGATCCGAAATATGTCTCCAAACTGAAGTCCTGTGGCGTATCCGTACTCGACTCGCCTTCCGAAATTCTGCCGCCTGCACTGCAGTACATTAACAAGCCAGCCTTCTCGAAGAACGCTTCCGACTATCAGGACGCCGGCCGTCTGCTGCAATCGATTCGCCCCTACATCACCCTGTTCTCGTCTTCCGGTTACATCAACGATCTGGCCAACGGCTCGCTGTGCCTATCGCTGGGCTGGTCTGGCGATATCAACATCGCCCGTCAGCGCGCCATCGACGCCAAGAATGGCAACAACATCGTCGCGCTGGTTCCCAAGACTACCGCTACTCTGCTGTTCGACACCATGGCCATCCCGACCGATGCGCCACACCCGAACAATGCCCACCTGTGGATCAACTACATCACCCGTCCCGAGGTGCACGCCAGTCTGACCAACAAGGTGTTCTACGCCAATCCGAATGCCGCTGCGCTCAAGTTCGTGAAGAAGGAACTGGCCGAGAACAAGACCATCTACCTGAGCGACGAAGACAAGAAACGCATGACGGTGCCCGAGCCCTATAGCTCCGATACCCGCCGCGTCATGACGCGCGTCTATACCAAGTTCAAAACCGGCCTCTGATCGCTGTATCGGGCACCCGGCATGGCCCGGGTGCGGCCGCCGCATGTCCGTTTGATTTTTTGACTGCTCTATCATGAATAAAGCTTCTATTGCTACGTCCGTACGAGACGCCGACCAGCCGTTTCTGGCGATCCGGAATCTGGTGAAATCGTTCGATGGCGTTCGTGCCGTGGACGATATTTCGGTATCCATCCACAAAGGCGAAATCTTTGCGCTGCTCGGCAGTTCCGGCTGCGGCAAGTCCACCCTGCTGCGCATGCTGGCCGGTTTCGAAACGCCGACTTCGGGCCAGATACTGCTAGGCGGGCAGAACATCGTCAGCGTGCCGCCATATCAGCGTCCCATCAATATGATGTTCCAGTCGTATGCGCTGTTCCCCCATCTCTCGGTGTGGGACAACGTGGCCTTCGGCCTGCGCCGCGACGGCATGCCGCAAGACCAGGTGGCCGAGCGGGTGAAGAAGATGCTCGATCTGGTACAGCTGGCCAAGTACGGCAAGCGCAAGCCGCATCAGCTGTCCGGTGGCCAGCAGCAGCGTGTGGCACTAGCGCGCAGCTTGGCCAAGCGTCCGCAGTTGCTGCTGCTGGACGAACCGCTCGGTGCGCTGGATAAGAAGCTGCGCGAACAGACGCAGATGGAACTGGTCAGCATTATCGAGGAAGTGGGTGTGACCTGCGTGATGGTGACGCACGATCAGGATGAAGCCATGAGCATGGCCACCCGTATCGCCATCATGAGCGAAGGGCGTATTCTGCAGGTAGGCGCACCGGACGAAATCTACGAAACCCCGAACTGCCGTTTCGTGGCCGACTTCATCGGCAGCGTCAACATGTTCGAAGGCCGCGTGGTGGTGGATCAGCCGGACCATGTGATCGTCGAATCGCCCGAAGGCCAGCATTACATCAACCACGGCATTACCGGCACCATGGGCATGGAAGTAGCTATTGCCGTGCGTCCCGAGAAAATCTGCATCCAGCTCGAGGCGCCAACCGACCAGCAGCGCGCCAGTCTGGCCGAACAGGGTTATAACCAGGCTTCCGGCGTGATTACGGCGCTGGCCTACTTCGGTAACGAGACCCGCTACCACGTGCGGCTCGATAGCGGCATGGACCTGCGCGTCTCGCGTACCAATGCAGCGCGCCACCAGACCACCACGCTGGAGCGCGATATGCGCGTGCATGCATGGTGGGATGGTTCCGACATCGTGGCACTGACCAGCTGAGTGACGCCATGAAGAAATCTCTCATGCATGCCTTGAGTCTGCGCTGGATTACGGGACGGCGGGTAGTCATCGCCGTGCCTTTCCTGTGGCTGACCTTTGCCTTCCTCGTGCCCTTCCTGATCGTGATGCGCATCAGTTTTACGGAATCGGACGGCGGCAACCCGTTCGGCACCCTGATGACCATGGTGGATGGGGTGATCACGCTGAAGGTCAAGATATCCAACTACCTGTTCATCGCACAGGATGACCTGTATGTGATGACCTATCTGAGTTCGCTCAAGTTCGCCGCCATCACTACGGTGCTGTGCCTGATCATCGGCTACCCGTTCGCCTACTTCATGGCACGCGCGCGCAGCACCCTGCGTCCCGTGCTGATGATGATGGTGATGCTGCCGTTCTGGACTTCCTTCCTGCTGCGTATCTATGCATGGAAGGGCATCCTTGCCAACAACGGCATCCTCAATCACATCCTGATGAGCATGGGCGTGATCAGCGAACCGCTGCACCTGATGAACACCCAGTTCTCGCTCATCATCGGCATGGTGTACGCCTATCTGCCGTTCATGATCCTGCCGCTGTATGCCA
>NZ_WWCM01000034.1 GCF_009857915.1 Duganella qianjiadongensis | reverse complement strand
CGCGTCACCCAAAAGACGAGAGTAAACGCGAAAAGTCGGCAGTTTACAAGGGCAGATGCGAAAATTGACCAGCTAAGCCGGTTTCAGCTCGGGCGAGGCTCCGGCTGGACTTGTGTATAAGGGCATGGGTTTAAGCCATTGATTTTGGCTCGATATCGACACACTAAAATATCATCAAATGAATTGGGAATAATGGATTTTAAATGACAGGCGGCTTACGCCCCAGACTGTGTGAAACCGCGTCCGAAATGTAAACGAGATTCTTGCTGACGCGTTAATAGCTCATCTGATGCCATCAGGAGAGCAGGATGAAGCGCTTTGTTGAAGGAACCGACCGCAGCCAGAGTGTTCTCTTTCCTGAGCATCTGGACGATTATGTTGCAGAAGACAATATCGTTCGGATTGTGGAAGCATTCATCGAGGCGCTTGACCTCAAGGCGCTTGGCTTTGCTGGCGCAGAGCCCGCACGAACGGGGCGGCCGTCCTATCATCCTGCAGTTCTGCTTGGGATTTACATCTACGGTTACCTCAATCGCATCCAGTCCAGCCGGCGCCTGGAACGCGAGGCCCAGCGCAATGTCGAATTGATGTGGCTCACCGGCAGGCTATCGCCGGACTTCAAAACCATCGCTGATTTTCGCAAGGATAACGGCCCTGCTATCTGCAAAGTATGCCGTCAATTCGTTCAGATATGCCGTCGGCTTGATGTTTTCTCCGACAGCAGCGTGGCAATCGATGGCAGTAAGTTCAAAGCGGTAAATAATCGCGACCGTAACTTCACCAACAACAAGCTCGAAGCACGTCTGGAACAGCTGGATGAAAGCATCAAGCGCTACATGGACGAGCTTGACCGCGCCGACCGCGATCCTGCGCTTGTGCCTGGTATTCGCGTAACGCGCATCAAAGAAAAAATCGCAGGTCTGAAAGAACAGATCGAAAGCCTGGGTGAACTCGACAAGCAATTAAAACAGACGCCAGATCAGCAGATCTCGCTGACTGATCCTGATGCACGTTCGATGTCGACCAGCGGACGAGGCACAGCCACTGTCGGATACAACGTGCAATCTGCCGTCGATACCAAGCACTACTTGATCGTGGCGCATGAAGTCACCAACATAGGAAATGATCGCGCCCAGCTTGCCTTAATGGCCAAGCAAGCTAACGAGGTGCTCGGCAAGGAGCATCTGGAAGTTTATGCCGATCGTGGTTATTACAGCGGCCCCGAAATTTTGGTGTGCGAGGAATCGGGCATGGTGCCGTTAGTGCCTAAGCCACTCACTTCGGGCAATCGTGCAAAGGGTCTCTTCGACAAACGCGACTTCCGATATCTGCCCGAAAGCGATGAGTTCCGATGTCCTGCCGGAGAACGGGCAATTCGACGATGCAGCACAGTTGAAAAAGGGCTGCTGTTTTATAAATACTGGTCGTCAGCTTGTCCCAAATGTCCAATCAAATCTCAATGCACAACGGGGACAAATCGACGCATCTCCCGCTGGGAGCATGAAGATGCCTTGGATCGGATGAGCAAGCGGTTGGCTGAGCGCGGAGACATAGCGAGAATCAGACGACAAACTGTCGAACATCCCTTTGGCACGCTCAAAGCTTGGATGGGAGCGACGCATTTCCTAACTCGAACTTTGCCGCACGTGAAAACAGAGATGAGCTTACATGTTCTCGCCTACAACTTGAAACGCATGGTGAACATCATGGGGCATCAGGGGCTGAAAGCGGCGCTGCTGGGGGCGTGAGCCCATTTTAAAATTTTGCTCATGCCAGAAAAAATCAGCACTTGCACGGCGCTGCCGCTCGCCGCGCAGAAACTCGGGTTTTCACACAGTCTGGCACCCCATTGCGGACCTTCGTCTAAATAGGTGAATCATCAATTTTTAATGTTCTCTATTCAAAGGCACAATAAGACACTGCTTTGCTAGCGAATGTACAAAGGTCTTGAGATAGTGATATTGCCCCCGTATGATCGGCGGGAATATCTATTATCTCTTCCGCAGTGTGAGATTCAGTCTACGAGCACCAATAATGCATCCGGTTACGCCCGTTAATAATCCGCCTAGACTCAGCGTAATTAAAAGGATGTCCCATGCGGGACGATTTTCTAGCAATGGAAGCCAATCCCAACTATGCAACATTGAGAATAGCCAACGACTAAAACGTTGGCGACGATCTAACTCGCTTATAACTTGGCCAGTATGCGGATCCAAATAGACCCAACTTCTATAGGCATCGTCGTATTCCAAACGTACGATAGGTAACGGTTTGATTCGGTCACCATAGAGGCTGTGGGCGTCACGGTTGTAATAGTAAAAATCATATTCCGTTTGCCATGTTACGGCCCTCACCGGTGACAATAACAAACTCCGAGCAGCTTCAAGCAACTGGTCTTGGTTCAGCGCCATTTGATACGCACTGGCGCTATCAAGAATTACTGGGGCGTCTGTCTCTGCCTGTGCCAATACGATAGTTTGCCCCACTACCCGTTGCCATCGAAGCTCACGTATCTTGGCGCCAGCAATCCGTAATAGCAATGCAGGTGCCGCATCGCTTTCTGTCAAATATAATCCGTCGCCTCTAAGCGCCTGTTGCTGTAAGGGTGCGCGTCCACTATTAAATATGTGCCAAGGATTCATAGACATCAGTCCGCTGAACGACCATGTCACGACAATCAACGCAAAACTCAGACCGCCCAGATGGTGCCAGCGCATCGCTCCATTCTGGTACGGCGAAGTGTTGCCGTTGCGATATCGCTGGCGCCAACGCCAACGCAGAATCCCTATCCAAGCACCTGAAATCCCAGCTACGCTACAAGCTATTGCAAGGCTATCCAGCAAGAACGACCAATACGGTTGAAATACATTGCCGCGTAATGGGTACAGCCAGTGTATCCACGCGCCGACGTAATTCCAGCAACGCTCGCTGCGGGCTGCGTCGCGCACGACTTCGCCTGTCTGTCCTGAAATGTACAGTAATGTCCTGTCCACATCATCTAACAGTACTCGGTGTAGCGGTCGATGGCGATCAAGGCTTCTTGTGTGCGTAAAGGCATCCTCTTGAACTTGATCAAGATACTGCAATTCTATATGTCTGCCAGCATACGTTTGTGCGCTGGCCACAGCGTGTGCCGCATCAACCGGCGGCAACCTCATTCCACTCTGCGCATCGATTACGATCACAGCTGGCATTGTAGTTTGCACCGTATTGTTCACGCTGGCAGGCTGTGCCAGATACACGGGACGTGCACCACTTGCTTGTGCCAGCCTTAACTCCCGCAGCGGACCGAATACGCCTGCCCGCTGCAACGCTGTGGCAGGAGCCAGCATTGGAATAGTAGAGTCGAGTACAGGTAAATGTTGCAAACGCTCCACCTCCGTCAGTTTGGGGTAGCCCACGTACATCATCACTATGCCGGAGCAAAACCATAATACGCAGAATATCCCCAGTACTATTCCTACCCAACGATGGAGTAAGAATAGCACCCGCTTTGCTGGAAGCTTCACAGACTAAAATTTGCAGCCAGATACAAGGCCCTACTATCGCCCGGGGAATGCCGAGTCTGGTCATTGAGCCAGACATACTCGTAGTACCGGTTGAATAGATTCTTCACTTGTAGGTCAAGACTCAGCTTGGTGTTCACTCGATAACTTGCACTAGCATTTAACAGCGCATACGCACCATACTTATTGCCGACATTCGCCGTGGTCAAATAGTAGCTGCCTTGTCCATTAGCCCAAGTCGAAAGTTTCCACGCAGGATTAAGCTGCAATTCATAGCCGGCGGAGAATAAGTTGCGTGGTAGGTGGTCTATCTCATTGCCGAGTGTGGCCGGCGCAGCTGGATCTGGACGAACAATACGAGAACGTTGCAACGAATAACTTAGCCATGCATTTGCTCCGTTGTTCGTTCGTGCATTCAATTGCAAATCTATCCCCTCGCGTCGAGTACTGCCCACGTTCTCTGATCCCCCTGCAGGGTCATTCAGGCGGCGCTTCACCTCGTCAGAGGCATCTTGCCGCCACATCGCAAAACGACCGTTGACCCAATCAAGTGGCGCAAACTTGATGCCGTTTTCCCAGCCTTGATTGACCGATGGCCGCACACTGCTTCCAGCGGACTGATAGGCTGCCGCACCCGCACCTATCTGGAAGGTTTTTCCCCAGTTGGCGTAAATACTTGCCGCGCTAGATAAGGCGTACACGGCGCTTAATTTAGGTTGCTTGATAATGCCGTAGTCCTGAATCGCATATTGCACGTTCTTGGATGTATCTTTGAACTCACCCTCAACTTGATCGATGCGATAGCCTGGAATGAGCTTAAAGCCTTGAAACGGCTGCAAAACCGCCTGCACATACGCACCATAGTTATCGAAGCGGAAGTGCTGGTCGCGTGTGGTCACCACCCTCACTTTGTTATTAGTACTATAGCGAGGACTAGCGTCATGCTGATGCTCAGCGTTCACACCTGCTTCAATCGACACGTCACGCAGCAATGCATACGTAATGCCAAAGGGACGATATGTCGCGCTGGCTAGTAAGCCTGTATGGATCTCGTCGATTATCCGCTCCTGTTGAGAGCTTGTAATTGCATAACGCAACCATCGCTGATCCTCCACGCTGTTACGATAGATCTTAGCCGCCAATGATAATCCCTCTGATAACTCTTGGCTAACATGTGCACTGATCTGGCTCATCTGGCGGTTGCCTCCGGTTGCCTGAGCATAGGCATAAGACGCCGTAGGGTCGCTGCGTGCATCTTTGACTTCAAGATAACCGGGCTCTTCCCCATTACCTTCGGTGCGGCGAATGCTGAAGCCAGAGCGTGTGCGACTATCGTCGCTGGTGTATGTCCATTTCCCGCTGACAGTAAATTTATCGAACTCTGCATTGCTGCGGTAGCCATTCGACTTTTGATAGCCCACAAAATAATTTTGTGCCCAATTCCGACTTTCCATACCCTGCGCAAATTGCAACTCTCTCGTCGCGAAACTACCGTAACTGACGCGGGCCACAGTTTCATTACCACCTAGACGCGTATTGATATTTGCATTGCCCGCGATGTTATGTAGACCAAAGCGGGGGTCATTGGTACCGCGCACTACTTCAATACTATTAATCTCTAACGGAAAGAGCATATCGAGGAAAGGCATACCGCCAGCATTGTCATTGCTAGGTATGCCATCAATCAGCAGTTTCACCGCGTTGACTTCACCCTCACCGTTAAAGCCACGGAAAGAAAGCTTACCCGACTCATTACCTTGTCGAAATTGGGTCAACATCACACCAGGTGTTCGGGTGAACAATTCCCATGCATGTTGCACTTGCTGTTCTTCGATCAGTTCAGCACCTAAAACATCCACCGAGCTCAGTACGCTACGCGCGGAAAGTGGCCCGGATCGTTGACCTTTGATGTCAACTCGCCCAACATACAGAGTTGCATCATCAGTTTGTTCTTGAGCATTGGCGAAGGCGGTAGCTCCTAGTAGTGCAGGTAGCAAAATAGCGGATAGATAGGCGCAATAACAATAGCTTTTCGTAAGCGTACGGGGATAGGTAACGGAGTGCATAAATATAGTGCTTTGAGATATGAATTCATCACGCTGCTTTGCCTGCGCAAGGAGAGCAGCGTGACCAAGTTATAGAGGGTGTATTGAGTGCCTATAGTTGCCGACATCAAACAGCAGTGAGCGGAATTAATAGCTGATCGAAATGCCGATATTCACCGAGCGCCCCATAGCACGCAGAGGCCGAGGCGCATTTGTCATATTGGCAGAAACGTATTCCAATCCGCCCAGAGGCAAATCGTATTGACGATTAAATATGTTATCTACGCCAGCATCAAATTTGACTGAACTATTGAGCTTGTAGCTAGTGCGATAGTTCGCGACCGAATACCCCGCCGTACCTTGCTCGGCGCGGACAGCATTCAACTTGTCCTTCGCCCCGACGAACACGGCCTCCAGCGTGTTGGACCAGGAGCCAAGCGTATGGTCAATGATCAGCCGGGAATTTAATGGCATGATGTTGTAGAGATTTTCACCATTGGTAGTCTTCCCTCGTGTGTAGCTCAAAGAAGCTCGCATGGTCCATTCACCATAAGCTTTGCCGAGCAGCTTCTTCCCCGAAATATCGACGCCGTACAGGTAAGCATTCTGATTGGCAAACGTCAGGGATTGACGCCCCAATATTCCGCTCATGTTGTACGGGTTGGCTGACGTATTCGAAACTGCATTGATGTAGTCTTTCACATATGTATAGAAAGGCGACATTTTCACTTGCCAGTCCCGAAGTTCGGCATCATGCCAATCAACGTTTGCTTTGAAACTGTAGGCCACTTCCGGTTTGAGATTCAAGTTGCCAACATACGAATTCAAGTCACCAAACCAGTTATTCATGAGTCCAGCCATCATGGCTTCGTTGGACCACGTATAGCGCTCATGCATATTCGGTGAACGGGTCTTACGTGAGAAACCACTATCGTAGGTTTCACTGGAGCTGTTCAGGTAGCGAGCAGAAGCCGTCAAGTCCCAATTTACATCATTTCGCTTGTGGTTCTTGGCGTTAAACGTTGCACTATCTGTCTGATAAGCATCGCCAAATGGCGCGTTGGCTTCATGGTAGCCTTGCACCTTACCCGTACTCATCGCCACTCGTTCAACTCGCGCGCCAAGTTGGGTCGATAGTTCTTTGCTTAACCTCGTATCTAGTTCGGAGAAGAGCGCTATCCGGTCTCGCCGTCCGCCGTTGACATTCCAAAAGGTATTTGGCGACATTCCCATCGACCCAACAAGTGGAGGCCACCAGTCATTCAACGTGTAACGATGAAACTCATGCCCAAAGCGGACAATCTGGCTTTCGTTTAGCGGCGCTGCAGCGATGATTGAGTAGCCAAGATCCACCGCATCGGTATCCATGGGCATATAGGAGTCCGCAATGGGGAAGCCTGCCGCAGCAGCTTTATCTGAAAGTACATCCATCTTATGGCGCACATGCTGACGGAAAGCGCGAGCATCTACGGTCCCCCAGTGAAAGCTTCCTGCGTAGCTAGCATTGATGGAAAAACTCTTGTTTGAGGTCATATCCATCGATTGATTCGGATAGCCTTGAAAGGGAATATCTTGCCAGCCGAGAGCAATCGTCCACAAATCCTGGCCTGACACCGTGGCAAATTTCAGTGTATTGTTACGTACCTTGTAGCGACTTGCCGCCACTTCCTTTCCTTTGCCATCCTTGTAATTCCCCGCATCTACCGTATTCCCCGTGTAGCCTATGCTGAAATTCTCAGTCGCAGCATTCGCCTGGAGGCTCACTCCATTGACGTCCCCATTGCTTCGTTCAAACGCTGTGAAATTGCCAGTGGTCTTAATTCCTTCATTCTCTTTGGCAAACACGGGCGGCGTTGACTTGACTGCTATTGCACCGCCAATACTGTCTCCGCCTTGGCTAACAGGAACAATGCCTGCGTACACATTGACTTGGCTGAGTGCCGCCGGGTCAATATACGACAGTGCTGGATTCATGTGATTGGGACACGCAGATGTGATACTCATACCATCAACGGTAATTTTCAGACGGTCGTCGGCCAAGCCATTGATTGCTGGCAGGCTAGAAACACCACCGCCAGAATACAGGCTGATCCCTGGGACGCCGTCTAATAGCGTAGCTGTGTCATTGGTAGCGAAACGGCGAGACGACAAATTTTTGCCGTCTATGACCAAACCGAATTCGGATGCTTTTTCACCAATGACGGTGACTGTCGGCAGTTGGGGAAGTGGCTTTGCCTCTTGTGCCCAAGCACTAGAACACAAGGCAACTCCAATTGCCGTGTTCAACACTGAACGAGAAGGTATAAAAGCACTCGAATTACTATTTTTCATATAGATACTCCTTAGATGTTTTGAGAATTTCTGAATTTCATACGCATCTTTATTTGCCGTATGTGGCTAGGCATGCAATCTTTTCCAATCAGGTAATCGCCCATTGTTCATTGCCTTGCGGCTTACCTACGAGAGCCATCGTGCCCCTTCTGGGCCGCTTCTCTTCCCGCAGAAAGCCACTTGCGCGAAAACCTGTGATGATGCGAGAAACGGTTTCCGGCGCGGCATTGATAATGCTGGCGATATTCACCAAGCTAGGAATAGTGGTGACTTCGACTTCATCCCGCTGTTTGTCATTGCCGTTCGCGACAAGTAACAACAAGCGACGGACGCGCTCGTCTACCGTCCCGATGCGTAGACTCGCTGTTTCACGGCAACGTTGATAGTTACAGAGCGTGGAGTCTCGAAACAGACTGGCCAGGTGGACGTCATCCCTAACCGTAAATGGCGTCAAATAGGCGCTGGTAATTGCCTTCACGATATCGTCCTGGGCGGCTTCAGCGATGCGTTCGATACCCAAGATGTCGCCGGGTAACGCTAATCGAACGAAGTGCAAGGCCTCATCTGCCATTTGGCGATCAATGCGCAAGACTCCTTTGCTAACGCACCATAGACTATTTTTCTGTGAGCGCTGCATTTGTTCACGCGGGCGTAAATGCAACGAAGCTTTATAGATATTTATGCTTTGCATCTTTTCCTCCTGTTACTGCTTTTTCCATTTGTCTAGCTAGCAGGAATGTCTTGTTTCGCTATAGCGAACTTAGCGGCGAGACTCTGCCTGACTAAGAGTCAATGGGAAATAAGACTACGTTGGTGTACGTCTTCGAGAGTTACAGAGGTATGCGGATATCCCACAGGTCGAATACGGTAAATTGGCACAAACGGGTGCAACAGAGCACCTGCGATGCCAGTAGTAGACGAGTGCTGTTGATATTCGAGGACATTCGGCCTCTGAACCTATCGAATCCATGCCTCGGCGAGAATGCCGAGACGACAAATCACAATGGATCAGGCCAGAATAGGCGGGGCGCGTGACTGAGCCGGTGCCCAGACAAATTGGGCTCGCGGTGCTTGTAGGAGTAGACGGGGAACAAATGCAAGTCGGATGATATGGTCGATCAGTGCTACTTGTGGAGGGGAAGGCAAAGCAAGATCTATATGCAATGCACAGTATGGACAGTTCATTGCAGCGCGGGATTCGGTAGGTTGATCACCATCGGTGTTGGCGACAACCCGCACGAGTTTACTACCAACTACGCTACAGACCTCTACCCAATCACTCTTAGTGCTTATGCGCGATATAGTAGGCGCCAGCACCGACAGTAACATCGCCAGTGCCGCGAGCCAGAGTGCAAAGCGAAAAATTGTGCTGCGAATGATCATACTCGGAAGTCTAGCATGAATGTAACGCAATAAATACGTAGTGATTGACACTCACAATCAAAGAGTCGAACGAAGGGGGACGTTGAATAGCACTTCTTTGCAGAGCATGAGTATTCTCATCAAGCCGGACACTCATTCTCATCTCAATCCGGACAGCCGATGGCACTTGAAGTCGGACAACTGTTGGCATCGCAAGCCGGACAGCAACTCTCCTGTACGGACACCCCACGTAGCAAATGATTCGGAGGGCAGGCCTCCTCATCGAATTGTGAAAATGTGTGATATTTCCATTTCAGCAAGCTGGTATCCTGCTGCGTTAGGCCGAGATCGGCCAAATGCACCCACTGGCCAATGACTGCAATTTGGTTAAAGCTTTCTCGATTCCATTGGTTATCCCGCTTCGTTCCGCTTCGTTGACCGACCGCTACGGCAGCCGTTGCATCATCAACACGGCCATCGTTTTAGCAGCGCTCGACTTCGCCCTCATGCCTTGGTCTTCGGCCTCACTGGCGACTGCCTTGCTTGCCGTCGTCGTGTGGGGCCTGTGCGGCTGGGGGCTGTTGGTGCCTCAGCAGCACCGGCTGATCAGCCTGTCGCCGGCCTCGTCACCACTTCTATTGGGGCTGAACTCCGCGGCAGTCTATGTCGGTGTGTCGGTGTCCGGCATCATCGGCGTCGTCGCCATGACCTGGCTGGACAGATATGCACTCGGCCTTGTTGGGGCTGTGTTCATCGCGGCCGCACTTCTAGTCGCGGAATGGGCACGGCTGCGCATCTCTTTCCGTGGTGAAGTCATTCCCGCGTCCTGATTCGATCTTTTTTAACCCAAGTACGCCTATGAAAACTCCCCCTACTCAACCAGCGTGCGAGTTGGTTCAGGCCAGAAGACTAACTAAATCAAAGCGCGCCTGGGTACGTTAGACCACTACATGTTCTATTCGATAGACTGCCGAAAACATGGAGTGAATTGCAATTTTGAAGGCGTGGTCTACACTGCGCCAACGCACTGGTTCAGGACACCCGTTTACCGTTACGCACCCGCGTCACGCCGGTCTGCGTTGCCGCCGGTTGCGCCGCACGCCGCTGCGCCGCGCTAGCATCTTCTTCCAGTAGTCCCTGCCCGTAGGCCGCCAGTGCCTGTATTACGGGAATAATCCGCATGCCCTGTTCGCTCAGCGCGTATTCCGTCGTGGGCGGCACCGTGGCGTATTCGGTGCGCAGCACCAGTCCCTGCTGCTCCAGCAGTTTCAGACGCGCCGACAGCAGACGCGGGCTGATGCCCGCCAGACTGCGCTGCAACTCCGAATAGCGTCTGGTGCCGCCGAGCAGATCGCGCAGTACCAGCGTGGTCCATTTGCCATCGAACACCCGGGTTGCGCGCTGCACCGGACAATCACCGGCACATAGGGCCGCATCCACCATTTTGCTCATAACTTCCCTTTTGGTTACTACTTCCGGAGGAAAAGCTTAGACCATAACATCCGCCTACCGCAAATTTTCCCAAGGTCTCTACGATGTTTTCACTATTCCTGCGTGTCGTCGGCGCCATCCAGTTGTTACTGGGCCTGTGCTATCTATTCATGCCCGCGAACTTCCTACAGCAGATGGGCCATTCGGCCGCAGCGCCCGATCTGTATTATCCGCTGGCCATGCTGGCGGCACGTTTCATCGCCTACGGCATCGGCTTCATGCTGATCAGCCGTAACGCACGCGAACACGCGCTGTGGGTATTGCTGATGGTGCTGATCCAGCTAATTGATCTGGCCGCAGGTGTGTTCTACACCATCAGCGGCATCGTCCCCCTGCAGCTCTCGGCCTTCCCCATGTTTAACGCACTGTGGATAGGCGTCTGCTGCGCTGTGTGGTATCGCCGGAACGCCGCATGAAATACCTGTCTGCCCTGAAAGCATGGCTGCATCTGCTGGGCCTGCTCACCTCACCTCCTGCACTGTTCCGTCACCTGCACGGTCTGTACTGGTACCGCAGTGCGCTCATGGCCACGCTGCCACGCACCGCTGCCCACCTGGCCGGTGTGACAGCACTGGAAATCGGCTGTGCTACCGGTGAGTTCTGCGGCGTGATGGTGACGCTGGGCGCCAGTGTACACGGGGTCGATCGCAGCGCCAGCATGGTGCAACAGGCTAGCGCACGTCACGCCGAAGCCCGCTTCACGGTGGCCGATGCCAGCGCGCTACCGTATCCGGATGCCGGCTTCGACATCGTACTGGCTGCCTCGCTGCTGAATGTGGTTGCCGATCCGGTCGCCGTGCTGCGTGAAATGGCACGCGTCTGCCGCCACGGCGGTGCATTAGCGCTGCTGGTGCCGGCGCGCGACTTCACTACCCGTCAGGCGCGCCAGTGGATCGCACGGCAAGGCATGCGCGCCCATGATGCGGCGGCCTATCTGCTATGGCACTGGCTGGCCAGAAAAGTCAGCGACGCCGAACTGAACGGCTGGCTGCAGCAAGCCGGCCTGGCCGGTGCACGCGTAGTCAGCCAGCAACTGATGGGCGGGCTGGCTACAGCACTGCACGTCTATCCGCCTGCGTCGCAAGCGTAGTGAAGTTGTCCGCACAGCGCCAGCACGCCGGCTACCGGCACAGCGCTAGCGTCATGTTGGGCGGCTTGACTGCCCTGTTATTGCTGTGCGGGGCTAGCAAAGCTGCCGACGAGACAGCTTACCCCGCCGCCGCTAGGATTTTCCGCAACCATGACACTGAACGCGTCAGCCAGCCGCTGAGCAGTGTGCTGCGCTGGCGATGGCAGCGCTGGCGCGACCAACTACCGGTGCCGGCCGTCAACCCACCAGCGAGCGCCCGCCCCGATCTGGCGCGCCTGCACGCCTACGCGCAACAGACTGGCGCGGATCAGCCCAGCCTGAGCTGGATCGGCCATGCCAGCGTGCTGATACAGGCTGGCGGCCTGTCCATACTGACCGATCCGATCTTCAGCGAGCGGGCCTCGCCGGTGCAGTTTGCCGGTCCGCGCCGGCTGCAGCCGCCCGGCATTGCATTGGACGAGCTACCGCCCATCGATGTGGTGCTGATTTCGCATAACCATCCGGATCACCTCGACCAGCACAGCGTGCTCGCGCTACAGCAGCAGGCCGCTGCGCGCGGCCGCACTATCCTGTTCCTCGTGCCGCTGGGCGTGCGCGCCGTGCTGCGCGACTGGGGCATCACGCAGGTGCAGGAACTCGACTGGTGGCACAGTGTGAGCGTCAGCACCACCACCTTCCTTCTCACACCGACCCAGCACTGGTCGGCGCGCGGGCTATGCGACGAGAACCGTACGCTGTGGGGCGGCTGGGCCGTATTCGGGCCCACCCTGCGCTGGTATTTCGCCGGCGACAGCGGCTATAGCCGCGACTTCCTCCGCACCCGCGAACACTTCCGGGCACGACTGGGCGAGCAGGGCTTCGATCTGGCCCTGCTGCCAATCGGCGCCTATGCGCCACGCTGGTTCATGCAGGGCCAGCATGTCGATCCGGCCGAAGCTGTGCAGATCCACCTTGATCTGGCCGCGCGCCGCAGTATCGGCATCCACTGGGGCACGTTTGCACTGGGCGATGAAGCCGCCGACCAGCCGCCTCGCGACCTGCTGCAGGCGCGCGAGCGGGCCGGCCTCACGCCGGCCCAGTTCGACACCATCGCGATCGGCGCCACCATCACCCTTGATCCGCACCAAGCCCCTGAATAATCCGGTGCCATTGCCGCCTATCCCATGTCTATTCCAGCCATCGTTCATTATCAGCTTACCGCTACCACGCGCGCCCGTCTGGTGCGCGATTTCGGCGCCAGCTACACCATGCTGCAAGCCGAGAACCTGCAGCAGATCGTCGACTTCGCCGGCACGGGGCGAGTGGCTCTATTCCTACTGGGACTCGAGGGCGGCATGCCCGCCGTCCGGGCTGCCACCACGCTGGTCATGCACTGGCAATTACCGCCGGCCGCCCTATTCATACTGGCCGCGCAGGCGCAGGTACGGCAGGAGATCGCCCTATTCCGGCTCGGTGTCGCCGATTACGTGGCAGCCGGCCAGGCCTGGCCAGCCATCAGCGCACGCATCGCCGCGCGGCTGAAGACGCGCAGTTGCGCACTCCGTTGCCGCGCACAGGATATGGCGCTGCAGCCGCACCAGCTCAACTATCTGCACCACTACGATCTGCTCACCGGCCTGCCCAATGCAGCTCAGTTCATCGACCAGCTCGCGCGCCTGATGCAGGCTGCAGCGGGCCGGCAGGTGGCCGTGCTGGTTGCCTGTCTCGCGCATTTTCGCGACATCAATCAGGTGTGGGGACGTGCCAGCGGCGATCAGGTGCTGCAACTGGTGGCGCAACGCCTGCGGCGGGGTTTCGGTGCCAGCGTGGCGCTAGCCCGCGTGTCGGGCCATAGCTACGCCATCGCCATGGAGTGCAGCCAGCCGCAGCAACTGATCCGGTTACGTGCAACGCTGTCCACGCTGCTGGAGCAGCCTATCGAGCTTGAACGCATGCGCTTGCAGCCGGCCTCGCTGATCGGCTGCGCCATGGGCAGTGCGTCGGTGACGCCAGCCGAAACACTGCTGCGCAACGCCGAAGCCGCGCTGCAGCATGTGCAGTGCAGCGGCGAGCAGTTCGCGCTGCACACACCGGCCCTGCATGCGGGCGTGGTGGCGCGACTGGCGATGGAAAATCTGCTGCGCTCGGCGCTGACGCTGCAGCAATTGCTGTTCTATTTCCAGCCTCAGATCGATCTGCTCTCGGGCCACATCGTCGGCGCCGAAGCGCTGCTACGCTGGCAGCATCCCGAACGGGGTCTGATCGGCCCGGCCGAATTCATCCCGCTGGCAGAACAGACCCGTCTCATCCTGCCGATCGGCCAGTGGGTGATCGATGCCGTCTGTGCCCAGCAGGCGCAGTGGAAAGCGCTGGGCCTCCCTATCGTCCCTGTAGCACTCAACTTATCGGCACTGCAGTTCCGCAGCGGCGCACTGCTGGCCGACATCGAACAGGCACTCGCGCGCCACGGACTGGCGCCGTCCAGCATCGAACTGGAACTGACGGAAACCATGGTGATGCAGGATCCGGTAGCGGCCGCGACCACCATGCAGGCCTTGCGCGCTGCCGGCCTGTCGCTGGCACTCGACGATTTCGGTACCGGCTATTCCTCGCTCGCCTACCTCAAGCGTTTTCCGTTCAGTAGCGTGAAAATGGACCGCGCTTTCGTCACCGACATCGCCACCGGACGGGTGGATGCGGCGATCGCCCGCGCCATCATCGGCATGGGCCATAGTCTGAGACTGACGGTGATTGCGGAAGGGGTGGAAACCCGCGAACAATTGCAGCTATTGCGTGACAGCGGCTGCGATCAGGTGCAGGGCTATTATTACAGCCAGCCCGTGCCCGCCACGGTGTTTGCCCGCATGCTCGAACACGGGCTTAAAGCTCCCACCTGATGGCCTGCGCGGGCGCTTAAGCCACCATATTGATTTCATCTGCAAGCATTGGGTTTTCGTCACCTCGCAAGCCCGGATGGACGTTGTCATTTTCAGCAATGAGATGCCTTGGCACATTGTTTTTATTCAGTGACATAGCCGTCTGCTCTTGGCCCAGACCGTGTAAAAACGTAAAACCGTGTAAACGAAACCTGCCCTGTAAACGTTGAACCAGTATCTCATGACCACGGGTGTCAAATGAAGCGCTTTATCGAAGGCGAGAATCGTGAACAAGGC
>NZ_WWCM01000033.1 GCF_009857915.1 Duganella qianjiadongensis | reverse complement strand
AGCGTTGTGTTCATCAGCGAAGAGGCAAGATTATGAGGCGTTTCAAACATTCCGTCAAGTCTTACTTTTCAACTCGCTTAACTCAGCGCTGGGCGCCTTGTTTTGCGAGGGGGCGAACTATAGCAAGTCAGATCCATTGCCGTCCAGTCTTATTTTCCGCTGGCACTTCATTTGCTTTGAATACTAAAGCAACGCCTAAACGAAGAGCTTTTGCTCACATTTTGCACAGGTGCTACATTATGGAACACCTAGGCATACAAAACAGAGCCGATCACGGCCGCCGGAGACAACGAGACCATTATGGAATACCAGACTGCTCCAGATATGAACAGCACACGCCTAAGCAAGGCGTGGGCGGACAATATGCCACGAATAATCGAAACATCTCACTCGCGCTCGCAGCAGTATGGCTTGCGCCGCGAGTCTGCGCCAGACTACGCACCTCTGGCCCGCAACGACCTCTCCCTATTAATCGAGCAAAACCGGCTGCTGCACACCCATGCGGTACCGGCCATGGAAACGCTGTATCAGCAGATCGTCAACACTCACAATATGGTGATCCTCACGGATGCCAAAGGCGTGATCGTGCATTCGCTGGGCGACGATGACTTTCTGGAGAAAGCCAGCCGCGTCGCGCTGCAGCCGGGCGTCGCATGGTCGGAACAGAGCCGCGGCACCAACGCAATCGGCACAGCCATTGCGGAAGGCACACCGGCACTGGTGCACGCGGACCAGCACTACCTGTCAGCCAACCACTTCCTGACCTGTTCGGCCGCGCCTATCGCCGACCATCAGGGTAATGTCATTGGCGTACTCGATGTATCGGGCGACCAGCGCAGCTACCACAAGCACACCATGGCCCTAGTGCGCATGTCGGCGCTGATGATCGAGAATCAGCTGTTCTCGGCCGCTTTTGAAGATGCCATTACCATCCGTTTCCACGCCCGCCCCGAGTTTATCGGCACGCTGATGGAAGGTATAGCTTCCTTCAGCCCCGGCGGCCGCTTCCTCGCTGCCAACCGCAATGGCCTGTTCCAGCTGGGACTTTCGACGGCAGCGCTGCAATCCCATACTTTCAGCTCGCTGTTCGGCTTACCCGTTTCAGCGCTGTTTGACCACTACCGCACCGCTTCGCCCGGCCTGCTCAATCTATGCATGCATAACGGCGTCAGCGTGTATGGCCGCGCCCAGCTACGCCTGTCGAATAGCGTATTCCAGCAGTCGCTCAGCACGGACCGCTCCACTCCCGCTGCCCAGCCAGCGCCGATGTCCGCCAGTCAGGCAGCCAGCACAGCGCGCCGCCTGTCCGGTCTGCGCTACCTGCGCACTGGCGACCAGCAGCTGGAGCTGGTGATCGAGAAAGTCACGCGCGTGCTGGGCAAAGACATCCCCATCATGATCATGGGCGAAACGGGCACCGGCAAGGAACTGCTGGCACAAGCCATCCACAACGATTCGCCACGCGCCATGAGCCCCTTTGTAGCGGTGAACTGTGCTTCGATTCCGGAAACACTGATCGAATCGGAGCTGTTCGGCTATGAAGACGGCGCCTTCACCGGCGCGCGCAAGAAAGGCGCTATCGGCAAAATCCTGCAGGCCAATGGCGGCACGCTGTTCCTAGACGAGATTGGCGATATGCCTTTTAGCCTGCAGGCCCGCCTGCTGCGCGTGCTACAGGAACGTATGGTCACGCCGCTGGGCAGCGACAAGTCCATCCCCGTCAATGTAGAGCTGATCTGCGCCACCAATCACAACCTGCGCGACCGCATCGCTAAGGGCTTGTTCCGCGAAGACTTGTACTATCGTCTGAACGGGCTGGTGGTAAAACTGCCGCCGCTGCGCGAACGCACCGATCTGGAAACCGTCGTCAAGAAGATACTGGCAACCGAATCCAACAACGGCCGCTACTACGTTTCGACGGAAATCCTGCAACTGTTCCGCCAGCACCGCTGGCCTGGCAACTTCCGCCAGCTGACCAATCTGCTGCGCACCGCCATAGTCATGGCAGGCGACGAACACGAGATCTGCCTGCGCCACATGCCGGACGACTTCCTCGACGACATAGAACAAGCCGCCACGCAACTGGCGGTACCCGACCCCGCGCAGATGGTGGCAAGCGGCGCCAATCTGGAAGAGATGGAGCAGTCCGTGATTCTCAAATCACTGGAGGCCCATGGCGGCAATGTCTCGGCAACAGCACGTGCGCTAGGCGTCTCGCGCAATACCATCTACCGCAAAGTACCCAACCTGAAGTAAACCGCCTCACACCTCGGCAGGGAAACCTGCCGAGCAGCGGCTATGCCCCTGCTTATCGATCACTAGCAGGTCTACTGCCGGCATCCGTGCCGCCAGCGCTTGCGCCCTTTCCCATCCCATCACCATGAAGGCAGTCGACAAGCCGTCGGCCAGCAGGGCATTGGGGGCCAGTACCGTAACACTGGCCAGTTCCGGCGGCGAATCGCCCAGTGCAGGATCGAAAATGTGGTGGTGCCGGTAGTCGGGCGTAAATAGACACTCGTAATCGCCTGAAGTGGCAACGCTACAGCCCTGCGCCCGCAAGGTGGTTGCCAGTTTGCCATCGTCGCGGGGATCGCGCACACCGAGCGTCCACGGGCGCTGCATTCCGCGCTGGCCGCGGGCGATGAACTCGCCCGTATCGAGCAAGGCGTCGCGTATGCCGTACTTCTGCACGGCGGCCAATGCCTGATCGGCCGCATAGCCCTGCGCCAGCCCGTTTAGCGTCAGCGCCATCCCAGTGCGCTGGAAGCGTATCTGTTCAGGCCGGATTTCCAGCTCGCGCCAGTTCACCAGTGAGCGGGCACGACGGATCGCCGCTGCATCCGGCAATCGCCCCGCACTGGCCGCCTGCGAATACAGCAGCCACAATGGCTGCACCGTGACATCGAATGCACCATCGGTCATCTGCGACAACTGCGCGCCCTGCTGCAGCACCTGTAACAGCCGCCTATCGGGCTGATTCAGATAGCCATCCCGGTTGAGCTGAAATACCTGACTGTCGGGGCGGTAGATATTCATCAGGGCGTCGATCTGCTGCGCTGCGCGCAGACCATCGCTAATGGCCCGCGCCGCAAGCTCCGCATCGGTATGCACTACCGATATCGAGATCGTAGTCCCGAACGCCAATGCCGCGCCCGTATGCAGCGTGGCACCATGCGTCCAGACGCAGCCGGCCACGCCGGCAATGCTGCCTACAGCACTGGCAATAAAGGTACGACGTTTCATTTGTTCTCTCCGCCTTTCATGACAGGCTGTATCGGAATCACATTGGCGCGTTTAAGCTCCAGCATGCGCGGTGCGCATTTCTGTTCACTGTTATAGATCACCACGCAATCCATGCACTGGAAGCACTCGTCGTACTCTATCGTCCCGGCAGGTGCAATGGCCTGATAGTCGCAACGATGGCGACAGGTCTGGCACGGCGTACCGCACTCGCTACGGCGCGGTATCCAGTTCAGCCAGCGCACTTTGCCCAGCAGCGCCAGCGCTCCGCCAAAGGGACACAGATAGCGGCAATAGAATTTGTAAATTACACCGCTAAGCATCAGTAACGCCACTGCGTAGAGCACGAACGGCAAGCTGCGCACAAAATTCAAAGTGATTGCTGTCTTGAATGGCTCCAACTCTACCAGCCGGTCAGTCCACTCGGTGGCAAAAAAAGCGCTGCTGAGTATCAGCGCCAGCAGCACATACTTGATGCGCTTGAGTTGCCGGTCCAGCCGCGTACGCAACCTTATCTGCGGCAGCCGCAGCAGGCGAGCCAGTTGGTGGCTGAACTCTTGCAGCGCGCCGAAGGGACACAACCAGCCGCAGAAGGTGCCGCGCCCCCACAGCACCAGCGACAGTACTACAAAGATCCATAGCGTCACGGTCATGGGATCGAACAGCAGAAATTCGAGACTACGTCCCGCCACCAGTGCCTGTACGGCACCGGTGATATTCACTATCGACAGCTGCCCCTGCGCGTAATACCCGATGAACCCCACGGTGTATAGAAGATAGATGCGGCGTAGCCAGACAAAGCGCCGCGCGTCACTGGTCAGGTGACGCTGCATCAGCAGCGCTGCCGCAAGCACCAGCAGACCCGCCACCAGCAGCACCAGCTCGTTCTGGCGAGTGCGCCAGATACCCTGCCATGACTTGCTACTGGCCTGCGCCGGTATCAACAGGTGCGATGGCAATTGATACGACACGCCCAGCTCACGCGTAATCCGCTCCGGATAAACTATGCCCTTGTTGCGCGTGATAGGTAGCGCGAAATCCAGCGCGCCAGCCGGATCAAGACCAGCCTGCGCAATGACCCGCAATACCGTGACATTCTCGAAGCCCGGGACACCTTGTGCAAAGCGCACATCCAGATCCAGATCACGTATATCGACAGGCAGCCTCTCCTGCCTTAGCAGCAGACGGTCGGGCACACTGCCAGGCACAAAGTCTTCACCGGTAATGCTATAGCGTCCCGACGACATGACCAGCAAAGCATGATCCCCCGCTTCAAGGCGGCCCTGCAATTTGCGCCAGCTTCCTTCCTTGAGCAGACTGCGCCCTATCGTGGGCACTGAAACATAGGCCAGATAGAGATCGATGAACAGTTCGTCCGGCTGGTTAAGCGCTACGCTATCGAGACCCGCGCCAACAGTACCCGCGAACAGCTTCTCCACCGCGCGGTTGCTAACCCGCAGATGCTGCACCAGTCCATCGTCGCACAGCTGCTGCCATGTGCGCGGCTCGAACACATCACCACGCACCTGCGCAATCTGGTCAGGATCGCGCGCAGCGCCGAAGCCCAGCTTCTTGCGCGAGACCTTCAGCGCGGCCGCCAGTATGCTCTGATTGATGATCCGTACCGAGGCGGTGGCTTTGGACACGCCGTCGATATGGGCATTGGCCGCATCAGCTCGTGCGCCGCTGCGCGTACCTTGAGCGATGCTGATATTCTGCTTGAGCGACAGGTCTTTATACTGCTGCACAAACTGCAGCAGAGGCGCCTCGCCCAGGCCGTCGAGAAAAACCGGCTCATGCTGCGATAGCACCTGCACACCGATAAACACGCCTTTAGGGTCTATCGCCACCATCAGGTTGAGCGGCACGCCGGCGAAGCCGGGGATCGGTGCCAGATCAATGGACTCGAACACATAGCCTACCAGCTCGGTCGCCGTGGCATTCTGCTTGAATAGCGGCCAGACCGGCAGCTCCGTGTCACGTTCGCCAACGATGAGCGGCGCAGGGAAACGCCGCACCAGTTCGGCGTGCGTAAGTACACCGGCCTTTGCCGGCACGGCAGCGCAATACGCCGCCATGCACAGACACAGGCCAGCGAACAGCGCGCGCCAGTCCGGCACGCGCAAGCCCAGCAAGGCAGACCGCATCAGAAGAAGATAATGCCGCCGAAGGAAGCGCCGTTCATCTTCGCTTCACCGCCGGTGAAGGCTTTCGAACGGGTTTCACCCACTTCCCCTACCAGCGTGATCACCTTATTGAGCGTGTAGTACACACCCAGCGTCACATTGGCATTCGATTTCAAACCACCCGTGCCGGCCGTATTCGTATCGTTACGGCTGATACCGTAGTTGACACCCACCCGGACTTTCTCTGCCACCTTGTAGGTGCCCTGCACCAGATACGCCTTGGTCTTGGTATTGCCCTGATCAGCATCGGACAGAATGCCGAGGCCAGTGCCGCTCTGCACATTGCCCAGCAAGTTCAGATCGCCCGCCTGATAGCTTGCGCCCAGTTCGACGGCAGACATGGTGAAATCCTTGGCGCCGCTGGCCGAAGCCGAGAATTTCTGCGACTTGCCGCCCACCCAGGCCTTCAGTCCATCCGCAGCATAAGTCAGCTGTGCCTGCACTTGCGGGCTGGATTTGGCAGAGTAAGCCGGCGCTGCGACAATAGGTGTATCCGCCACCGGGCTCACCACAGCAGCATCGAAGCCCACGCCACTGGACGATTTGGGCGCGCTATAAGCGATCTGCCCATAGTAGCCAACATAGCTATAGCCAGCGCCGATATGGCCCAGCGTTACACGGCCGCGCTGGGTGGCTTGCACCGGTGCGCCGGAGCCGATCAGCGTCATATCTGAGAAGATGGCGTTAGCACCGAAGATGCCGTTATCACGGCCCAGTTTCACCGTTCCCATTTCGGCATTACCGAAGCTGAAGTAGGCCTGACGCACGTCGACACCGGAGTTGGCAGCAATCGCGCTATCGGTAGCCGTGGCGTTGTAGATACCGATCAGCGCTTTGACGTCGAAGTCGCCCTGCTTCGACGTCGCCGAGGTCACCAGCCCGTTAGGCAGCAGGCCGTTGCCGATGGTGGTGCGGTTGTTCTCGCCGCCGCAGCCCAGCCCTTTGCCACCAAGGGCCAGACCGCCAACGCTATCGCCGCTGCAGGACACTTGCGTGTAGTAGGCATTGACGATGCCGCCCAGCGCTACGTTCCAGTCACCTGCCTTGAAATCGACAGCCTGTGCAGCCTGAGTACCTGCAACAGCCAATGCGCCCAGCACGATTACTTTTTTCATTTATGTCTCCCGATATTTTTGGAATGGTTATCTACATCAAGCGATGTACACGGGATATGGCAATTTGCGTGCCCAGTCTGCAGCAGAGGGAGCACCCATAGACTGCATCGAAAAGCTGTGCAGTTACGGATCAGCGCCACAGCACACTGTTCAGAATTTGATCGCTACGCCTGCAGCACAAAGCCCGCAGCTACAGCATTTGTGCAAAAAAAACGGCGGCCGAAGCCGCCGCAAAACGTACCCGAAACTACCGACTACTTGGAGGACAACTTAAATACCCATACCGAACCGCCCTGCTCGAGGAAGTTGACTTTTTTCGCCACTTCGCCACCCCACAGAGGTACCGCGCCACCCCAGCCCGACACCACGGCCACGTACTGGGTGTCGCCATCCTGCCAGGTCACAGGAGGTGCAACCACGCCCGAGCCGGTCTGGAACTTCCACAGTTCTTTACCTGTTTTGGCATCGACCGCTTTCAGGAAACCTTCAGGCGTACCGTAGAACACCAGACCACCGGCGGTGCTCATTACGCCACCCCACAGCGGAGCGGTGTTTTTGACTTCCCATACGATCTTGCCGGTCTTGGGATCGATAGCGCGCAGCGCGCCGATGTAATCGTCGAACAGCGGACGGATAGTGAAGCCCGCGCCCAGATAGGCGCCGCCTTTCTTATAGCTAATAGGCTCGTTCCAGATATCCATACCCCATTCGTTGGCAGGCACGTAGAACAGGCCGGTCTGCTGGCTGTAGGCCATCGGCATCTGGTTCTTCGCGCCGAGGAAGGCCGGAGCAGCGAACACGGTGCTGCCTTTCTTGCCTTCTTCGCCTTTGGTCGGATCGCCCGGACGATTGGCCGGAATGAAGTTAGGACGGCCAGTTTTCAGATCGATACTGGAGGCCCAGGTGATTTTCTTCACGAACGGGAAAGCGTTCTGCAGCTTGCCATTGTTCGCGTCGATCACGTAGAAGAAGCCGTTACGGTCAGCTTTGCCGCCATAGCGCTTGCCATCCATATCGAAGGTAACGAATTCATTCGCGCCATCGAAGTCCCACGAATCATTCGGGGTGTTCTGGTAGGCCCATTTGATCTGGCCGGTTTTTACATCGAGTGCCACGGTGGACGAAGAGTACAGATTGTCGCCGGGACGCAGGTGGCTATTCCATGGCGCTGGATTGCCGGTGCCGAAGTAGGCCAGACCTGTCTTGGCATCATACGTACCGCCCATCCAGGTGGAGGCGCCGCCGGTCTTCCACAGATCGCCCGGCCAGGTTTTGTTCAGGGTGCCGGAGATGCCGTTCTCGATGGCCTTGCCATCTTTGTCGTAACGGTAGCCCATGTGGCCTTCCACCGTCGGACGGGTCCACAGCAGTTCGCCGGTCAGCGGATTACGCGCTTCCACGCGGCCGACGATACCGAACTCGCCGCCCGATACACCGGTCAGCAGAACGCCATCGGCGATCAGCGGAGCTGCCGTCATCGAGTAGCCAGCGGCGTAGTCATCGATCTTCTCTTTCCACACAACTTTACCGGTATCCTGATTCAGTGCCACCAGCTGCGCATCGAGCGTACCGAAAATCACCAGATTGCCGAACAGTGCAGCGCCACGGTTCACCACATCGCAGCAAGGCATGATGCCGTCTGGCAGACGGTGCTCATACTTCCAGAGCTTCTGACCCGTCTTCATGTCGATGGCGAAGATACGCGAATACGACGCCGTGACGAACATTTTGCCGTTGTGGATAACCGGCTGCGATTCCTGGCCGCGCTGCTTTTCGCCGCCAAACGAGAACGACCATGCCGGCACCAGCTTGGACACGTTCTTGCTGTTCACCTGCGTTAATGGCGAATAACGCTGACCTTCCGAACCGATACCGAACGACAGCACGTTGCTGGTGTCGGTAGCGGCGTTTTTGAGCATGGCCGAAGTAACTTCGGTACCATGGGCCAGCGTCAGGAAGGACATCCCCGCCAGCGATGCGATGACAATTTTCTGCACTTTGATCTCCGGATTTTATGGTTGTAATGTGCTGCTATGCTGCCGAGCCGAGTACTGCAAGCTCTTCGTCGCTGAACAGGCGCGAGCGGGTGATAAACCGCCAGCCCGTCCCGTTATCGAGCGAGAACATGCCGCCGTTCCCTGCGACGACATCGATAATCAGTTGCGTGTGCTCCCAGTATTCGAACTGCTCGCGTCCCATATAGAACGCGGCACCGTCCAGATGACCGAGGTAGACATCGGTATCGCTGACGTCGAATTCGCCCAGCGGGTAGCACATCGGCGTGCTGCCATCACAGCAGCCGCCAGACTGGAAGAACATCACCGGCCCGTGACGGCTACGCAATGCTGCGACTAGATCGAGTGCGGCTGGCGTGGCCGTCACACGGGCGATGATGTGGTCCATGATTAGAAGAAGCCCAGTGCGTTAGGGTTGTAGCTCACCAGCAGATTCTTGGTTTGCTGGTAGTGGTCGAGCATCATTTTGTGATTTTCGCGACCGATACCCGACTGCTTGTAGCCGCCGAACGCAGCATGGGCTGGGTACAGGTGGTAGCAGTTGGTCCACACACGGCCAGCCTGAATGGCGCGGCCTACGCGGAAGGCGCGGCTGCCATCACGGGTCCACAGACCGGCGCCCAGACCGTACAGCGTATCGTTAGCGATGCGCAGTGCGTCAGCTTCGTCCTTGAAGGTGGTGACCGACACCACCGGTCCAAAAATCTCTTCCTGGAAGATGCGCATGCTGTTGTCGCCTTTGAAGACGGTAGGACGCACGTAGTAGCCGCCGCCCAGATCGCCGCCCTGCACATTGCGCTCGCCACCAGCCAGCAGCTGTGCGCCTTCCTGTTTGCCGATGTCCATGTAGGACAGGATTTTTTCCAGCTGTTCATGCGATGCCTGTGCACCGATCATCGTGCTCGAATCGAGCGGGTTGCCCTGCTTGATGGCCGCCACGCGCTTGAGTGCGCGCTCGATGAATTTCTCGTAGATGGATTCCTGAATCAGCACGCGCGATGGGCAGGTGCAGACTTCGCCCTGATTCAGCGCGAACATGGCAAAACCTTCCAGGCATTTGTCGAAGAAGGCGTCGTCAGCATCCATCACGTCTTCGAAGAAGATGTTAGGCGATTTGCCGCCCAGTTCCAGCGTTACCGGAATCAGGTTCTGTGCAGCGTATTGCATGATCAGGCGGCCGGTGCCGGTTTCACCGGTGAAGGCGATCTTGGCGATACGCTTGCTCGAAGCCAGCGGCTTACCAGCTTCCAGACCGAAGCCGTTGACCACGTTCAGCACGCCCGGTGGCAGCAGATCGGCTATCACTTCCAGCAGCACCATGATCGAAGCAGGCGTCTGTTCGGCTGGTTTCAGCACGATGCAGTTACCGGCTGCCAGTGCCGGCGCCAGCTTCCACACTGCCATCAGGATAGGGAAGTTCCAGGGGATGATCTGGCCAACGACGCCCAGCGGCTCATGGAAGTGGTAGGCATAGGTTTCGGAATCAATCTGGGCAACGGAACCTTCCTGCGAACGGATGCAACCGGCGAAGTAGCGGAAGTGGTCGATCGCCAGCGGGATGTCGGCAGCCATGGTTTCGCGGATAGGCTTACCGTTGTCGATGGTTTCAGCGGTGGCAATCAGCTGCAGATTGGCTTCCATGCGGTCAGCCATCTTGTTCAGGATATTGGCGCGTTCGGCCGGCGAGGTTTTACCCCAGGCTTCTTTGGCTGCGTGCGCAGCGTCGAGGGCCAGTTCCACGTCTTCTGCGGTGGAACGAGCCACTTCGCAGAACGGCTGGCCGGTGATCGGAGTTACGTTGGCGAAGTACTCGCCTTTAACAGGGGCGACGAATTTGCCGCCGATGTAGTTGTCATAGCGTGCTTTGAAAGGATTAGCTACGCCCAGTTTGCTGATGTCTGCCAGATTCATGTCGTCCTCTTTCTGCTGTGGTTATATAAGGCCGCAAAGTGCGGCATTGGGTAGTGCACATCCTCCTTTTCGCAAACACCGTGCCAGCTCGCGCTGCTATTGCTTCATCACTGCTACGGCCTAGGGAAAACGAGGTAAACGGTCTGATTACAGGGCTAGCACACTGTTACAGCTGTTCAGCTTTGGAACAGGTGTAACAGCACATGGAGCAGGAATTCAGTGGATCACCACACCCCATGGCAATTCGCCGACGCTGATGTCGCTACGTTTGGCTGCACTAGCGGTATCGATCACGGAGACGCTATTGGCCCGGCCATTGGCTACATACAGCTTGGCGCCATCGGGGGTTAGGGCCATATTCCACGGGCGCTTCCCCACTGCCACCGTAGCGCTCACCTGCTGGGTGGCTGTATCGATCACCATTACCGTCGCATCTATACCGTTAGAGACAAATACCTTCTCGCCCGAAGGATGAACCGCGATGCCGTTAGCGTTTTTCCCTGCGGGGATGCGCGCGATCTGCCTGAGCGTCGCCATCTCCACCACATACACGGCATTGGCGAGTTCGCAAGCGATATAGGCACGGCTGCCATCGGGCGTGAAACCCATGCCGCGCGGGCGCAGCCCCACGGCTACGCTGCCGCTCTGCCGCCTTGCCGCCACATCGATCACGTCCACCTGCTCGGCTTCTTCGGCACTGACCAGCAGCCAGCGCCCGTCCGGACTGAACACGGCATGCTCGGGATTCTTGCCCCGCACGGGAATATCAGCGATGACACGCAGTTGTTCTGTGTCGATCAGGGCCACGCTATTGCTCTCCTCAACCGCCACCGCAACCAGACGGCCATCACGCGACACGTTCACGCCTTCAGGCGACTTACCCAGTGCTATGCGGCGTAGCGTCGTGCCGCTGGCGGTATCGAGCACCAGCAATTCGTTGGCAACAGCATCCGTCACATACAGGCGGCTGCCTGCCGGATCGATGGCGATGCCGCGCGGGCGCTTACCGGCAGCGATCTGGCGCAGCACCGTATCGGTCGACGTATCGATCACGCTGACGTTGCCGGACTTCTCGTTGGGTACATAGGCCAGCGGCGCCGCCAGTGCGGGAAGGGCCAGTGAGGTCAGCAGGGAGAGCAGCAGAATGGGAGTTTTCACAGGTTTGCCTTTCGTCGTTCGCGCGCGGGATCGCGCGCGTATGCGACCCATAGTGCAAACGCCGTGCCACCGATCGGCATGGAGCGCTACAGAGATGGCAAACATATTGCTTATATGTCTGGTATAACACTCACCAGAACGGAGACAACATGAAACAGCACTACCGCCTCAACGCCGTCGCAGCGCTCTTTGCGCTCGGTGGCGTTGCCTGCGCCGCCGACGAAGGCAGCGCGCCGATCGACACCGTGGTTGTCAGCGCCACCCGCGTCGGTCACACCATTTTCGACATGCCCGCAGCGATCGATGTGGTGGATGGCCAGCGTATCCGCTCAGCGCAGGCGCGCGTCAACGCTTCGGAAGCGCTGTCTGCCGTGCCGGGACTGGTGGCGCAGAACCGCCAGAATTACGCGCAGGACCTGCAGATATCCTCGCGCGGCTTCGGCGCCCGTTCCGCCTTTGGCGTGCGTGGCGTGCGTCTGATCGCCGACGGTATCCCTGCCAGCATGCCCGACGGTCAGGGGCAGGCGGCTACTTTCAATCTCGACCTGGCAGAACGCATCGAAGTGCTGCGCGGCCCCTTCTCCGCCATCTATGGCAATCACTCGGGCGGCGTCATCCAGCTGTTCACGCGTGATGGCGAAGGCTCGCCCAGCGTAGAGACTACGGTAACCGCAGGCAGTTACGGCAGCCACAAGCTGGACCTCAACGCACAGGGACAGCAAGGCAGCGTCGGTTACGTACTCGATGCTTCACGTTTCGAGACGGATGGCTATCGCGCCCACAGCGCGGCCAAACGCGATCAGGCTGCGGCCAAGCTGACACTCAAGCCACTCGACCATGCCGTGCTGACCATCATCGCCAATGGACTGCATCAGGGTGACACCCAGGATGCACTTGGTGTTACATGGGCCACCTATCAGCGTGATCCCCGTGCGGGCGAGATCGATACCACCGATACCCAGACACCCAAGCGCACACTGGCCGACAGGTACAACACCCGCAAGAGTATCGATCACCAGCAGATCGGTGCAAACTGGGAACAGCAGTTTGGCGAAGACCGTCTGCACCTGAGTACCTACGGCGGCAACCGGCAGGTAATCCAGTATCAGGCCTTCTCCAAAGCGTTTCAGGCACCGGCCAGCCATTCGGGCGGCGTGGTCGATTTTGACCGCAACTTCTATGGTGCGGATCTGAACTGGCTACACGTGGCGCGCCTGGCAGACGGCGTTCTGAGCACCACCGCCGGACTGGAATATGGCCACTCGGGCGATGACCGGCGCGGCTACGAAAACTTCATCGGCACGCAGTTCGGCGTCAAAGGTGCATTGCGCCGTTCGGAAGATGATAACGTCAGCAGCACCGAGCCATATCTGCAGACCGAATGGCAATCCGGCCCGTGGATGCTCAGTGCCGGTCTACGCTATAGCAGCGTGCGCATCTCGGTGGATGACCATTACCTCGCCAATGGCAACGACAGCGGTGCGCTCTCCTATAGCCACACCACGCCGGTGGCGGGAGTACTGTACAAATTTACGCCAGCTCTGCATGCCTACGCCAGCGCAGCGCGCGGTTTTGAGACACCTACCCTCAACGAACTGTTCTACTCCGGCACAGGCGGCGGCTTTAACTTCCACCTGCAGCCTGCACACAGCAAACATCTTGAAGCAGGCATCAAACTACGTAGCGGCGACGACACGCGCCTCAATGCTGCCGTGTTCCAGATCCGCACCACGGACGAACTAGTCGTCGATAGCAGCAGCGGCGGCCGTACCAGCTACCGCAACGCAGGCCGCACGCTACGCCAGGGGGGCGAACTGGCGCTCGATACCAGCTGGCGTTACGGCTTCAGCAGCCATGTAGCGCTGACCAGCCTGCGCGCCATCTATGACGAAGGCTTTGGCAGCGTGCTCAAAGGCAGCCGCCTGCCTGGCGTGCCGAACGCGAATGGCTATGCAGACCTCGCATGGAAAGATAGCTCGGGTCTGTTCAGCGCCGCAGTTGAAGCAATCGCATCGAGTCGTATCTACGCCGACGACGCCAACGCCGATCAGGCAGCACCCGGCTATGCAGTCCTCAACGCCCGCATCGGTAGCAGCCAGCATTGGCACGGCTGGCAGTTCAAGCAGTTTGTGCGTCTGAATAATCTGCTGGACCGTCAGTATGTGGGTTCGGTGATTGTCGGCGACAGTAACAAGCGCTATTACGAAGCAGCACCGACGCGCAACTGGCTGATGGGTGCAAGTGCGCAGTATCAGTTCTAAGTATCGGTTCTAAAGCAGCAGGAAAGACAGAGCGCCACCTTCAAGGTGGCGCTCTGTTTTGGGGGATTGTTACGCTGCAGTAGGAAGACTGCGCTGTATGGCTGCGGTTCAGGGCATCTGTTCGTGCACGCCGTGCCGCGCAAAGATCGCCTGCAATTCACCACTGGCGCGTAGTTCGTTTACGGCCTGCTGCAACATGCGAGCCACGTCTTGATCTTCTTTGCGCACGGCCATACCAACTGCCCAGCCGGCACGCGGCAGACGCTGGAACGCCACTTCGTTCAGCGGGAAGGCCGGATCATCGCGGAACGTTGCTTCAATCTCCGAGCGGTTAGCCAGCACCGCATCGAGCTCCCCCGCTTTCAGGGCGGTCAGCGCTTCACCTGCTGTTTCGAAAATACGCACTTTGTCGCGGAAGCGGCCGTTGCCCTCGCCCAGCAACACCATGCCGGCGATCGATACCTTCTCGACGCCTATGGTCTTGCCGGCCAGCGACTCAATCCCGTCGAACTGCGGCATGGTGCGAGCGCTACGTACCAGCCTTACCGTCTCCACATGGTAAGGGGCGAAGATGCTCACCTTACCATTATCGTTCATCAGCTGCGGTTCCACCGGCACGTGCAGCAGCACGTCGGCAGGGCCATAGCCAAGGTAGTGGCCCTTCCACACCATATTGCGCAAGTCATCGCCAAGATTCTCCCCTGCCGGGAATGGCAACAGCTTAAGTTTCAAACCCAGCTTGGCAGACAAGGCTTGGGCCAGTTCCACATCGATGCCAGCATTCCGGTCCGAAAACGGCGCGAACTGTTCGTACACGGCCACTTTCAGCGTGCCGGACTGGTGGATCTTGTCCCAGTCCGCATGTGCCGGCAGCGCCACGCTGCCGCACACACCCGCTGCCAGTAATACCCGTCCCAGCTTACGCAAAGTAGAGTTCAGCATGGCAGGCTCCGATTAGTTGCTAGCGTCGCGACGGGCTTCCAGATAGGTCTTGATGGCCCACATGGCTTCCTGATTGAATACGCCTTCGAACGGTGGCATGTAGACAGCGCCGTTGCGCACTTTGCCGTTACGGATGGAAGTCAGGAAGTAGTTGTCGATCTCCTTGAAGCAGGCCTTTTTCTTACTGTCGTTTTTCACGTCCATGCAGTCGCGGTCCAGCATGCGCAGATCGGGCGCAATACCACCAGTGACAGCTTCCAGGCCATGGCAGCGAGCGCAGTTCTGGTTGTAGGCCGAGGCACCGATCTTGAGAGCCAGCTTGTTGCCGCGGTAAGGATTCTGCTCGGCCCATTTGTCGCCGACCGGAGGCAGACCGGTAGTATCCACGGATTGTGGCACGACGTTACCGTGGGCCGAGGCGTTTAGGGCGAACAGAGCCGAGCTGGCGATGAGGGCTGCGGCGAAAGTGCGGATGGTGCTTTTCATGGTGAAGTCTCCTGACTGTTTTAAGAATAACAGTCATAGAGCAAACGCCGTGCCAAGCCATTTCCCCAGTCTCCGAACGTCTGATTGCTCCAATCTGAAACAGCTGTGACAGTCTCCATGCCTGTGATAGATCAATTTTTCACAGGTAAAAAGACAGCTGCAAAAGCAAAAAACCCCCAACGGCCTAAGGCTGAAGGGGGTTTTTCTTAATAACTAGCTTGACGATAACCTACTTTCACACTGGTTGCAGCACTATCATCGGCGCAGAGTTGTTTCACGGTCCTGTTCGGGATGGGAAGGGGTGGGACCAACTTGCTATGGTCATCAAGCT
>NZ_WWCM01000032.1 GCF_009857915.1 Duganella qianjiadongensis | reverse complement strand
AAGCTTGATGACCATAGCAAGTTGGTCCCACCCCTTCCCATCCCGAACAGGACCGTGAAACAACTCTGCGCCGATGATAGTGCTGCAACCAGTGTGAAAGTAGGTTATCGTCAAGCTAGTTATTAGAGAAACCCCTCATCAGCCTGAACGCGCTCAAGACCGCGCTCAGTGCAGATGAGGGGTTTTTTGCTTTGATCTGCGTCACTATCCCGTCATTTTATTGTGCGATAGTCAAGGTTTCCCTATTTTCGGAACCTGTCATGTCGCTCACTTTGTCTAAAATTTCTTCCGCAATCCAGATTCTGGCCTTGTCGGCGCCGGCACCGCTGGTGGTGACTGCTGCGGCCTTTCCGGGGACTATCAACACTGCGATCACCGTCGCACAGACGCTCGATAAGAATCAGGCCGGAACGGTGTCTAGCGCCGGGTCGCTGACCGTGGCAGGTAGCTCGGTTGCTGTCACGGTGACCGGTAATGGCGCCACGCTGAATAATCAGGGCGTGATATTCCAGTCCGGTACGGGCCGTATAGTGCGCGACAACACCGGCGTAAGCAATCTGTTGATTACTAACGGCGGCGATAAAAACAGCACGGCTCTGATGAAAGCAGCCGATGCTGATGTTATCCAGATGAACAAGGCGAATGCCAGCGTCACGCTGAATAACTATGGCAGCATGCTCTCACTGAATGCCAGTGCGGCGGGTAATCAGGTGATCGATTTCAACGCTATCGCCAGTGGATCTAACGTCGTCAATAACTTTGCCGGCGGAGTGATGACTGCCTACGAAGCGGACGCTGTGCGTCCCGGGGTGAATGGAGTGGTCAACAACAACGGCTTGATAACTTCAATTACCACTACAGGCAGCAGCAGTGATGCCATCGACGGCCAGAATAACAGCGGCATCGTCATCGTCAATGGCCTTACTGGCGTTATCACTGGTGGCCGGCACGGTATCACTGGCGGCCAGAAGGATGCCAGTCAGGACTACACCATCAGCATCAACAACGAGGCAGGTGGTTTGATCAGCGCGAACAATGGTGCGGGCATCAACATCGACGGCTACAACGGCCGCCAAGTGGCCACCATCGTCAATCGAGGCAGCATTATCGGCAATGGCGTGAAGGGCGATGGCGACGGTGTCGATGTTGATGGACTGGCTAATATCACCAACTCGGGCCTGATCCGTTCGATCAATGCCTACAGTGCCACCGAATTGGCTTTCAGCGAAGGCATAAGCATAGGCGGCGGAACGGTGTCCAATTCCGGCACCATCGAAGGTCTGGTCGCCGCGGGTAATACTAATGCGGTTGGCCGCGGCATCACATTGGCAGGTAACGACATTGCCGGCAAACCCGGTTCGCGCGAAGGCCTGTATGGCAATGCTGTGATCAGCAATCAGAAGGGTGGCCTGATTTACGGCCAGAGCGACTCGGCCATCGTAGCGGTAGGCGCGGCCAGCGGCTACACGGTGAGTATCAGTAACGCGGCAGGTGCCGTGATACGGGGGGGGGGCAGTTCTAGCGCTGCCATCAAGACCGGCGCGGATAACACGGTGCTGGTCAATGCCGGCAGCATAGATGGCAGCAGCAGTGGTAAAGCCATCGAGTTCGGCAATGCAAAGAACACACTGACAGTAAATGGCGGCAGCATCACAGGGGATATCAATGGAGGCGGCGGCCAGAATACGATGCTGTTCAGTGTAGGTGCTGGCAACGCCTTCGCCTATTCCGGTTCGATTTCCAATTTCAATCACGTTGAAGTACAAAGCGGCGTAGTGACTCTGTCCGGTGAGAGCACCTATGCAGGCAGCACCGTACTCAGTGGCGGTACCTTGCAACTGGTGGGGGCTGGCCGGCTTTCTTCTGCGAGTGCGCTGCAACTGAACGGCGGCAGCCTGCAGCTGTTGCAGGCAGGGGGGCAGGGGCAGACCTTTGCCAGCCTGTCGCTGACGGATAATTCGGCCGTGCTGCTGGGTGCCTCCTCGCTGACATTTAACGGGCTTGGTGCTGTAGTCAGTGGCAAGACGCTGACCTTTACCGAAGCAGCTAGCGGTGCATATGCTTTCCGTCTGCTGGGCGATGTCACCCATGATGCCAGTTTCCTGCAACTGGTGAACGGCACCAGCATTAACGGGCTAGCCGTGCGCTATCAGTTTGATGGCAAGTACACCGACGTAGCGGCTGTACCGGAACCGGCAAGCTACGGCATGCTGCTTGGCGGCCTAGGACTGATGGCGCTGGTAGCACGCCGTCGCAAGACAGCTCGTTAAGGCATACTGCCTTTGCTGATACTCTCGCCATCCTCTTTGCGCAAAGACCAGAAGGTGAGCGAGGAGAGGATGGTGACTACCGCCAGTGTCAGGAAGGCGTGATGGATCGCGCCGGTCAGTGCGACGCGGTTCGATTGCGGCAAGCCGCCGAGGAACCAGCCCGTGACCAGCGAACCGGTGGCGAGGCCGAAGCTCATCGAAAGCTGCTGCATGGAGCTGGCGATGGTGCTGGCCATACTTGAATCGTTCGCAGTGACGTCGGCATAGGCGATGCTGTTCATGCTGGAGAACTGCAGCGAATTGAAAAAGCCCAGCATCAGGCTGATGGCGACGATCAGGTAGAGCGGCGTGCCTTGCTGGACCAAGGTGTACAGGCTGATGGTCAGGCCTATCAGTACCGTATTGACGATCAGGACCTGACGGTAGCCGAAGCGGTTGAGCACACGCGCCGAGATCAGTTTCATGCCCATGGCCGCAGCGGCCGAGGGCATCATTAGCAGACCCGATTGCCATGCCGGCAGACCCAGACCTAGCTGATACAGCAGCGGCAACAGGAAGGGCAGTCCGCCTACGCCTATGCGGGTGATAAAGCCGCCGAGCACCGATACGCGGAAGGTGCGTATTTTGAACAGCGCCAGTTGCAGCAAGGGATAAGCGCTATCGCGCGCATGCCAGCCGTAGGCCAGCAGCAGGCTGAGTGCAATCAGGAACAGTACTGCGGCCGATGTGATGTCGATCTGGTGCTCGCCAAAAATCTCCAGCAGCCACGAAAGCAGCGCCACGCCGGTACCGAATAACACCAGCCCGACCAGATCGAGCGGGCGCGTTGCGTCGCCGCGATAGTCGGGCATGTAGCGATGGGCCAGAAAGATCGCTGTGATGCCGACCGGGACGTTGACAAAAAAGATGTCGCGCCAGGTCAGCCAGTGTACGATCAGGCCGCCGACGGTGGGCCCCAGCAGGGGACCGATCAGCGCAGGCACAATCACGAAGTTCATTGCCGAGAGCAGCTCGGACTTGGGAAAGGTGCGAACGATAGTCAAACGTCCCACCGGCATCATCATGGCGGCGCCAAGTCCTTGCAGCAGACGCGCTGCCACCAGCATGGGCGAGTTGATGGATAGGCCGCACATTACCGAGGCCAGTGTAAAAATAGCGACGGCGCTCATGAAGACACGGCGGGTGCCATAGCGGTCTGCCATCCAGCCGCTGATGGGTATGGAGACGGCCAGACTCAGAATGTAGCTGGTGACCACCGCTTTCAGGCTGAGCGGCGTCACCTGCAGACTTGCCGCCATGCTGGGAATTGCGGTGTTGACGATGGTTGAATCCAGCTGCTCCATGAACAGGGCAGTGGCCACAACCCAGGGCAGATAGCTTTTGGCGGCGGTGGTATTCATGCCTAGGATTGTCACACAAAAGTAAAAAGGGGGTCATGCTGCGGTCATGAATAGGGCGTAAGTTGGCGACCATCGCAATCGCCGATGGAGTCATGATGACGAAAACTGCACCGGATTCGGGCCGGCGGGAGTTTCTCCGGCAGGTAGCATCGACAGCGGTACTGGGCGCGGGTCTGGCTGGCTGTAGCAGCCCCGCAGTCAATAGCGCGGAGCGAAAGGCAGTGCAATTCCAGCATGGGGTGGCGAGCGGCGATCCCTTGCAGGACAGGGTCATACTCTGGACTCGCGTGACTCCGGCTCCTGAAACGGCGAATGTCGAACATATGGTCTATTGGCAGGTAGCGACCGATGCGGCGATGCAGTTGGTGGTTGCGCAGGGAAGTCACACCACCTCGGCAGCGCAGGATTACACCGTCAAGATCGATGCGGCAGGATTGCTGCCCGGCCATGTGTATTATTACCAGTTCGCCTCTGATGGTGTGCGCTCCGTTGTCGGCCGTACCAAGACACTGCCGCGTGCCGATGTACATCAGGTCAGGCTAGCAGTTTTCTCCTGTTCGAACTACCCGGCCGGTTACTTCAACGTGTATGCCGATGCCGCTCGCCAGAATGATATCGATGTGGCACTGCATATCGGCGACTATATCTATGAATACGAAAGTACCGGCTACGCCAGCAGCAATGCCGCAGCGCTGGGACGCGTGTCGGAACCGCGCGAACTGCTGCTGCAGCTGGAAGACTATCGCCGCCGCTATGCGCAATATCGCAGCGATCCGGACCTGCAGGCGCTGCACGCGGTGCTGCCTTTCATCACCGTCTGGGATGACCACGAATTCGCCGACGATACCTGGCGGGATGGTGCGGCGGCACACGAAGCGCGCAAACATGGCCCCTTCGCTCTGCGCAAACAGGCAGCGATGACGGCATACCACGAATGGCTGCCTATCCGTGTGCCGGATCCTGCCAGTCCGCAGAAGATTTACCGGTCGTTTGATTTCGGCACGGTGCTGTCGCTGCATATGCTCGATACCCGTCTGGTAGGGCGGGACCAGCAGCTGCTGATGTCCTCCTACTACGACAGCAGGCGCCAGTTCGATGTGGAAAAATTCCGCCACGATGTGGCTTCGCCGCGCCGCCAGATGCTGGGCAGCGAGCAGATGGTATGGCTGGAACAGCAGGTACAGAAATCGGAAGCGCGCTGGCAGGTACTGGGGCAGCAGGTGCTGATGGCCCGTATGGAGTATCCGCTGGCGATCGCCATGGGTCAGTGTAGCTGTACCGACTATGCTGCATTGAAGCTGCGCTCGGGGCGCGAACCTGCGGCACTGGGCAAGCGGGAGCAGGGATGGCTGGCCGCGGCGGTCACGCTGCCCTGCTATATGGATTCGTGGGACGGCTATCAGAACGACCGCGAGCAGGTGTTCGGCATGATGCAGCGCCATCGCAAGAATATGGTGGTGCTGGCGGGGGATACGCATAACGCATGGGCCAGCGACCTGCATGATGCGCAAGGGCGCCAGATCGGCGTTGAATTTGCCACGGCTTCGGTCACCTCGCCCGGCATGGAGGGCCTTTATCGTGATCGTGATCCTGACGATGTGGCGGCCATGATGGTGGACCTGATCGCCCCGTTGTACTATGCCCAGACCAGCAAGCGTGGCTACATGATCATCACCGCCAGCCATGAGCAGGTACGCTGTGACTGGCGCTTTGTCGATACGGTGATGCAGCGCGAATTTACCGCCGCTACCGAGCGCAGTCTGCGTACTTTGCCCGGTCCTGGCAACCGCCGTATCGAGGAATGCGCGCGCAGCTAGACAGGTAGTTCGGGATTAGGCGCTGACATCGAGATTGTCGTTGCGTAGCACGCACAAGGCGTCCAGCAATGGCTGGGTAGCATCGGCCAGACGGTCAAGACTGGCTTCGCGCAAGGCATGAGTATCGACCGCGTGTGCACTTTCAAGGCCGGCCCAGCGCAGCAAGGCGCTGCTGGCGGATGGCGTGTCGAACAGGCCATGCAGATAAGTGCCTAGCACCTTACCGTCAGGTGATACGGCGCCTTCGGCCCGACCGTCTATCACGAAGGCTGGTATGTCAAGAGCTGGTCCGCGTGACTCGCCCATGTGGATTTCGTAACCGGTAACGGCTGCCTGCTGCGTTCCGAACGCACAGTTACCCTGCACTTGCTGCAGGCGCTTATGCGTTGTCATCTCGGTTTCCATGTCCAGCAGGCCGAGTGCGGCGGAACTGCCCGGCGTGCCTTCCACCCCACGTGGGTCGTGCACTTGCCGGCCCAGCATCTGGAACCCGCCGCATATGCCTATCACTTTGCCGCCGTAGCGCAGATGGCGCGCGATCTGCTGCGGCCAGCCTTGCTGCTCCAGCCATGCCAGATCGGCACGGGTGTTCTTGCTGCCGGGGAGGATGATCAGGTCCGCCGGTGGTATAGGTTCGCCCTGACGCACAAACCGCAGGTCAACTTCGGGATGGGCGCGCAGTGCGTCGAAGTCGGTGTGGTTGCTCATGCGCGGCAGGCTGGGGACCACTACGCGGAATGCCCCCGTCGATGCCTGAACTGCCTGCACGGCGTCTTCAGCATCGAGGAACAGTCCATGCAGATAGGGCAGTACGGCCAGCACCGGTTTGCCGGTCTGCTCTTCCAGCCATTCCAGTCCCGGTTCCAGCAGGCTGATATCGCCGCGGAAGCGGTTAATGACAAAGCCGATTATCCGATGGCGCTCGCTAGGCGACAGGCAGGACAGCGTGCCGACCAGATGGGCAAACACGCCACCACGGTCGATGTCGGCAACCAGTATCACCGGACAGTCGACAGCTTCGGCAAAGCCCATGTTGGCGATGTCGCGGTCACGCAGATTGATTTCGGCCGGACTGCCGGCGCCTTCGACGATGACGCTGTCGTATTGCTGGCACAGGCGCTGGTGCGATTCCAGCACCGCATGCATGGCAATGGTCTTGTACTGGTGGTAGTCGCGCGCATCCATTTCTGCGCGCACTTTGCCGTGGATGATGACCTGTGCGCCGATGTCGCTGGATGGCTTGAGCAGCACGGGGTTCATATCCGTATGCGGAGCCAGCCCGGCCGCTATGGCCTGCAGCGCCTGTGCACGGCCTATCTCGCCGCCGTCGGCAGTGACGGCGCTGTTGAGCGCCATGTTCTGCGGCTTGAAGGGGACGACCCGTATGCCTTTGCGGCGCAGCAGGCGGCATAGTGCTGCTACCACCGTGCTCTTGCCGGCATCCGAGGTGGTTCCCTGTACCATCAGTGTCGTAAAAGGAAAGCTCATATCAGTTCTTCCGGTGCTGGCGGGCCAGTTCGAGTTTTTCACACAGAGCGGCGGTGCCGGCCACCATGCGCGGGCCGGCGCGGTTCAGTAGTTCGCCGTTGAGCGTGAACAGATTGTCGTTACGTACAGCTTTCATGGTGGTGTAGGGCCGCCATAGATTTACGCCGCCGTAGTTTTTTTCGCTGGTGCCGAAGATCGCTTCGGGGTCGGCCTGCAGTACCGCCTCGGTACTGACCACGGGTGCCGTGACTTTGAGATCGGCAAAAATATTCACGCCACCGCACAGGCGCATGGCATCGCTGACGATCGAGCTGCCGCTCAGCGTATAGAGCGGTTTGTCCCACACCTGATAGAACATGCGTACGGGCGGGCGGTTGCCATATTGTCTGGCCAGCGCGGCAAACTGGCGGCTGATTTCTGCAGCGGCGGGCTGCGCGACGCTTTCCGTGCCCATCAACTGGCCCAGCCGTAGCAGGCTGTCGGCGATACCTTCCAGTTTCTGTGGTTCGCTGTGGAACAGTGGCACGCCTAACTGGCGCAGCGTGTCGATCTGGCGCTCCGAGCTGCCGTGTAGCCAGATCACAATCAGGTCCGGTTTCATGGCGATTACCCGCTCCATATCGACCTGACGGTTATCGCCGATGCGGGGCAGTTTCTTTGCTGCTTCCGGGTAGTCGCTATAAGTCACTGCACCGACTATCTTGTTGCCGCCGCCCGCTGCATACAGCAGCTCGGTCACATGAGGTGCCATGGCGATAATGCGCTGCGCCGGTTTTTGCAAGGTGACGAGGTTGCCATCGTCATCGCGCACGCTGATGGCAGCGTCTGCGCTGCCGAAGTGCGCCAGTAGCAGCAAAGCGGTAGTGAAGTACTTCATGGGCTATCCTTGTGAGTCCATTGTTGAAGAGCGGTTTCCAGTCGCCGCCAGCCCGCTTCATCGGGCGGCAGTCCTAGCCGGATGCCGCGTGCGGCCCGAGTAAACAGGCGTACCCAGATGCCCCGTTCGGCCATGTGCTGCCAGAAGGCCTCCGGCTCTGCTTCGGCCCACCACTGGAACAGGGCGCTGCCGTTGCTGGCGATGCCATGCATGGCGAGCAGGCGTTGCAGGCGTGCGCCGCTAGCTTGCAGGGTGGTGCGCGTGTGTTCCTGCCATGTTCTGTCGCGTAGTGCGTCCAGTGCGATCTGCTGGGCCGGTCCGCTCACGGTCCATGGGCCCAGCAGATTGGCCAGCGCATCGAGCAGCTGCGGTGCGGCGGCGACAAAGCCTAGCCGTATGCCGGCCAGCCCGAAGAATTTTCCGATCGAGCGCAGCACAATCAGGCCGGGCTGCTGGCTATGTGCCGCCACGCTGTTTTCGGGCGTAGTGTCGCCGAACGCTTCGTCCACTACCAGCCAGCCGCCGCGCTCTGCCAGTTGCTGCGACCAGCGCAGCAGGGTGGCCGCCGGTATGCAGGCACCGGTGGGGTTGTTGGGGTTACAGATCACCATGACATCGCTGTGTTCAAGCGCCTGTTCCAGTTCGGCGTAAGCGGTTTGCGTCAGCGTGTGCCCGTGCTGCTGCCAATGATGCGCATGCTCCGCATACGATGGGGCTGAAACCGTGACGCGCGACGGTGGCCGCAAACGGGGCAAAGCCTGTATGGCTGCCTGTGTTCCGGCCACGGGCAGCATCAGCGGCGCGCCATAGAAACTCGCTGCTGCCTGCGCCAGCTCGGGCGACGGCTCCGGCAGGCGGTGCCACGCGTTGGCAGCAATGACGGGCGCCGGATACCAGTGCGGATTGATGCCGGTAGAGAGGTCCAGCCATTCATGCTGGCCAAAGCGCAGCGCTGCCGTGCGCAGGTTGCCGCCGTGTTCAAGCATGCAAACCTCCGAGCTGCAGAGTGGCGATAATGGCGGCCAGCGCAAGCCAGAACAGCGTCGTATGGCTAACCAGCCGCCACGCGCGATAAATGTCGCTGCCGCTAGCACTGGCGCCTTCGCCCAACTGCGGGCGCTGTTCGAGCACGCCGTGATAGATCGCGGCGCCGCCTAGCCGGATGCCGAGTGCGCCGGCGCCGCTGGCCATGACAGGGCCGGCATTCGGGCTGTCCCAAGCCGGTGCCTGCTGCCGCCAGCAGCGCCATGCGCGGCGTTTGGCCGCCAGCGTGGGGGCCAGCAGGGTGTAGCTGAGGGCTGTCAGCCGGGCGGGCAGATAATTGAGCGCGTCGTCCATGCGTGCTGCGCAGCAGCCGAACTGGCGCAGGCGTTCGGTGCGGTAGCCCCACATGGCGTCGAGGGTGTTGGCAATCCGGTACATCACGGCACCGGGGCCACCGGCCAGCATGAACCAGAATAGCGTGCCATAGACGGCGTCGTTACCGTTCTCCAGTAGTGATTCGATGCTGGCGCGGGTCATATCCTGCTCGCTGGCGTTGCTGGTGTCGCGGCTGACGATGCGCGCAGTCAGCAGGCGTGCCTGCGACAGATCCTGCTGTGCCAGCGCGGCAGCAATTGGCAGATTGTGTTCGCCCAGACTACGCAGGCCAAGGCTGAAATACAGCAGCACTGCATGGCACAGCCAGAGCAGGTAGGAATGCGGTGACAGCCACCAGATCAGCACTGCTGTGCCAGCGGTAATGGGGACGACGGCGAGCAGGCATGCCAGTATGCCGCGCCAGAAGCGTAGTGCGTCTCGATTGAGGCGGCGCTCCAGCGCATAGGCCAGATTGCCGATGCCCACTAACGGATGCCAGCGCCGCACTTCGCCCAGCAGCAGGTCGAGCAGCACGCCGGCCATCAGCAGGAAAGTAATGGCGCCCCAGCCTAGTCCAGTCAGCACGTTGCGCCCTTCAGTACCAGCGGCAGGCCGGCCGCTACCAGCACGACGCGGTCGCATAGCGCGGCCATGGCCTGATTCAGACGGCCCTGTTCGTCCATGAAGCAGCGCGAGATCGCGCCCACAGGCATGATGCCCATGCCGACTTCGTTGGAAACGAGGATGACGTCGCTGCTGCAGCGGGCGAGTGCGCTGGCCAGCATATCCTGCTGTTCGTGGAATAGCGCGGGCAGCGCGATGGTGCCTACCTCGGGAAACTCTTCGCCACTGCTAAACAGCAGATTGCCCAGCCACAGTGTCAGGCAGTCCACCAGTATCACGCGCTCCGGTGCCGACCAGCGTAATAGCTGGTTGCCCAGTGCCAGCGGCTCTTCGACGGTAATCCATTCGGCTGGCCGGCTGGCGCGATGACGGCGGATGCGTTCGGCCATCTCGCTGTCGCTGGCACTCGCGGTGGCGATATACACCACCTCCTTGCCGGATTCGATGGCGAGCTTTTCGGCATAGCTGCTCTTGCCCGAGCGTGCACCACCCAGTATCAGTGTGCGGGTCATGCGGTATTCCTTGTGAACAGGGCAGCGGCAGCTGCCGGATTGGACGGGAAATAGGCGTGGAAGTACGAGGCCGAGAGCGAGCCGTGGCGATACCAGGCTTCGCCCTGCTGGGCCGATGGATGCTTGATGGTGTGCGCAGCCGGCACCAGCGCCGTTTCCAGTTGCGAGTAGTGGAAGGTGTGGCCACGCAGCTGGCCCTGTGCGGTGGGCAGTCCTTGCAGGCCGAGACCGGACAGACGTGCGCGCATGGTGACGGCGCCCGGTAGCAGCGCCGCCATTGGCCATGTGACTCCAGCCTGATCGGTCAGAGTTGCTGCCAGCGCCATCATGCCGCCGCACTCTGCCACGATGGGCAGGTCTGCTGCATGGGCCGCGCGCATGGACGCCTGCCATGCGCCGGCTTGGGCCAGTGCCTGCGCATGCAGTTCGGGGTAGCCACCGGGTAGATAGACGGCATCGGCTTCGGCCGGAACAGGCTGATTTGCCAGTGGCGAAAAGAACTTCAGCGTAGCGCCTAGTTCGCGCAGCGTATCCAGGTTGTGCGGGTAGATGAACATGAAGGCCTGATCGCGCGCCACTGCGATCGTGCGGCCTGCCAGCAGTCGGTCAGGTGCGCTGGCCACGTCAGGTATAGCAAAGCGTACTGGCGGCATGGCTTCCCATGCCTGCAGGTCGAACACGAGCTGCTCGGCCAGTTCATCGAGCAGGGTATCGATATCGTTCACATCATCGGGCAGCATCAGGCCCAGATGGCGCTCAGGCAGCGAGCGAGCTTGTTTGGGCAAGGTAGCGAACAGGGAAATGTCGCGCAGCGAGGCGGCCACCATGCGGGCATGGCCTTCGCTGGCGACGCGGTTGGCGATGACGCCTGCCAGTTGTACCGGTCCATAATCGCGCAAGCCCATAACCAGCGCGCCTGCAGTCTGTGCCATGGCTGCGGCATCGATGACGGCCATGACGGGAACGCCGAATTCGCGTGACAGGTCGGCCGAGGAGGGCGTGCCGTCGTACAGGCCCATGACGCCTTCGAGTAGCAGCACATCAGCTTCGGCCGCTGCTGCCAGCTGGCTGCGGCACAGTTCTGCGCCTACCATCCACAGGTCGAGCGAGCGTACCGTAGCGCCGCTGGCGCGTTCCAGAATCATGGGATCGATGAAGTCCGGGCCGCATTTGAAGACCCGCACGCGCTTACCCTGTTTGACCAGCTTGCGCGCCAGTGCAGCCGTGACGCTGGTTTTGCCCTGACCTGAAGCGATAGCGGAGACGAGTACTGCGCGTGCTTCCACGTAGCGCTGCGCTACCATTCGGTGCCTGCCTGTGCGCTTATGCCCGCCTTGAAGGCATGTTTAACGACATCCATCTCGGTGACTGTGTCGGCAATGGCGATTAGTTCCGGCGGTGCGCCGCGGCCGGTAATCACCACGTGCTGCATGGATGGGCGGGCCAGCAGATCGCTGATGACGGCATCCGTATCGAGATAGCGGTATTTCAGGGCGATATTCAGTTCGTCGAACACTACCAGACCGATTTCCGGATCGGCCAGAAAGCGTTTGGCCTGCTCCCATGCCAGCTGGGCTTTTTCGATGTCGCGCTCACGGTTCTGGGTTTCCCACGTATAGCCTTCGCCCACGGAGTGAAAGCTGACTTCTTCGGGGAAGCGGCCCAGGAACAGTTCTTCGCCAGTCTGCATGGCGCCCTTGATGAACTGCACCACGCCGACTTTCATGCCGTGGCCCATGGCGCGGATTACCATGCCGAAGGCGCTGGAGCTTTTGCCTTTGCCATTGCCGGTGTTGACGATGATGATGCCGATCTGTTTGTCCGCAGCGGCGATTTTGGCATCGATAATCGCCTTCTTGCGTTCCATGCGCAGGCGGTGGCGTTCGTTCAATGCATCGATGTCGTTGGAATTCTGTTCGGTCATGCTAGTGCCTCGGAGGGAATGAAGATGCTGCGGTTGCCGTGCTGGAGTACGTCGATAGGGTGGCCCAGATAGCTGCTCAGGATGTCGGCGCGCATGACGTCGGCGGTGCTGCCGGCCAGCCAGCTGCCGTCACCCATCAGCAGCAGCGCATGGGTGGAAACGCTGTGGGCCAGCGTCAGGTCGTGGCCTACCATGATGGCAGTCTTGCCCTGTTCGCGGCACAGGCGAGCCAGCAGGCTCATGACGCTGACCTGATGGGCCAGATCGAGCGCATTGGCCGGTTCGTCCAGCAGTAGCAGCGGCGTATCCTGCGCCAGCATGGCGGCGATGGCCACCCGCTGGCGCTCGCCGCCGGACAGGGTGCGTACATCGCGGCTGGCCAGATCATCGACTTCCATCGCAGCCAGCGCTTGCATGGCGACGGTGTGGTCGTCGCTGCCCTCCCAGTAGCGGTTGTCGTGGTAGGGATGGCGTGCCGACAGGACGGTTTCCACCACGCTGTAGGCAAATGCGTCGCTGCGGCTCTGCGCCAGAAAGGCGCGCTGACGCGCCAGTTCGGCCAGCGGCCACTCGGTCAGCGGGCGACCTGCGATAGCGACATGGCCGCCGTCGGGAGCGCGTAGCCCTGCCAGCGTTCTAAGCAGCGTACTTTTTCCGGCGCCGTTACGGCCTATGATGCTCCAGCACTCGCCGTCGCCTACCTGCCAGTCGAGCGCCGTCACCAGCTGGCGCTGGCCGGTTTTCAGTGAAAGTTGATGGGTACGGAGCATATTATTTTCGCAAACGGTGCAGCTGGTACAGGAACACGGGAGCGCCGATCAGTGCCGTGACTACGCCTACCGGCAATTGCTGGGGGGCGATGATGGTGCGCGCCAGCGTATCGGCCAGCATCAGGTAGGTGCCGCCGGCCAGTGTGGCTGCCGGAATCAGCAGACGATGGTCAGGGCCTACGGCAAAACGGCAGGCGTGCGGTACGATCAGGCCGACGAAGCCTATGCTGCCTGCGCTGGTGACGGCGCTGGCAGTGAGCAGGCCCGAGACAAAGAACAGTCCCTTGCGCAGTGCGCCCACGCGTATGCCCAGCGTTGCTGCTGCTTCCGCATGCAGTGCCATCACATTCATGGAACGGGCGCTACGCAGAGCAAACAGCAGCGCCCCGCCTAGCACCAGCCATGGCAGCGCGCGTACGGGAGCACCTGCCAGATCGCCTATCATCCAGAACACCATGCTGCGTAGCCGGCTTTCCGGTGCGATCGACAGCATCAGCGTTACCAGTGCCATGCAGGCGGAGGATAGAATCACACCGGTCAGCAGCAGGAGCGCGGTGCCGCCTTCGGCCGCCGTGCCGCCGCGCAGGTCGCGTCGCGCCAGCAGGTACAGCATCATCGATACGGTGACAGCACCTGCAAAGGCTGCGCTATCGACGACCCAGATCGCGCAGGCGAACAGCAGCGCGGCCAGTGCGCCGACCGACGCCCCAGCCGAGATCCCCAGCACGTAGGGGTCTGCTAGTGGATTGCGCAGCAGGGCCTGCATCATGACGCCCGCCAGAGACAGCGCGGCGCCGGTGACAAAGGCCGTCATGGCACGGCTCAGGCGCAGGTCGAGCAGGGTGGCAGCCAGAGTCTGGGCTTGTCCGCGTGCCAGTTCGCCCAGCGCCGCAGGAATATCGGCTAGCGGTATATGCACCGAACCAGTCATGCCGGCGAAGATCAGGCTGGCCAGAGCGAACAGCAGCAAGGCCGTCAGGATGACGGTGGCGCGCCGGCGTAAATGATGTGGATTCGGATGCATGGACTACTTTCTGTTAAGCGGGTAATCCGCCGGTTGCATGGTGGGCATCCGGCAGATTACATCATCGCGATTTACTGGTATCCGTAGCGCAGTGCCACGTACACCTTGCCCATAGGCGTGGCGTAGTTACGTGCCAGATCGTACTGTTTGTCGGCGACGTTATTCCAGCGCGCCAGTGCCGACCAGTCACGGTTCAGGCGGTAGCTTGCGTACAGGTTGAGCAAGCCGTAGCCGGGCAGGCGGTACTTGTTGGCCGCATCGTCAAAACGGTCGCCCGACAACACTACTTCCGCACCGGCTTTCCAGCCGCCGCCGTCATAGTCGGCGGCCAGATTGCCGTGCTGTTTGCTGCGGCGTGCCAGTTGCTTGCCACTGGTTTCATCTTTCGGATCTTGCCAGTCGGCGTTAGCCGAGAAGGTGAAGGCGCCGATTTGCTGACTGGCGGCCAGCGTTACTCCTTGCAGCAGGGCGTGGTTGACGTTGTAGGCGCAGCCGAACTTGTATTCCGCCGTTCCATAGGGGCAGGGGTTGATATTGACCATCAGGTCGGTCAGCCGGTTGTGGTAGTAGGTGACGCTTGCCGTGCTGCCGCTCGCACCATAGTGCAGACCGACCTCGCTGTTTTTACCCAGTTCCGGTTTGTTCGCCGGATTGCCGTAGCCAGGGTAATACAGCTCGTTGAAGGTCGGGGCGCGGAAGCTGGTGCCGTAGCTGGCGCTGGCACTCAGGGCAGGGCTGAAGAAATAGCCGTAGCCGAAGGCGCCGGTATTTTTGGCGCCATAGATGGAGCGGTCGCGACGCACGCTGGCATTGAACAGTTGCTCGCCGCGGCGCGCGTTGTACGAAGCTGCGACTGAGTTGGTGTAGCGCTGCGGGTTGATAAGCTGGAAGCCATTGGTTTCGACTTCTTCCTTGCGGCGTTCCAGCAGCAGCTGCAGCACATCACGGTCCAGCATAATGTCATTCTGCCAGCTCCAGCTGGTCTGCTTGGTATTGATCTTCGAGTAGCCGGAGGCAGCTGCGCTCGAATAGGTGGAGCCGTCGTCGCGCGTCTGGGCTATCTGTACAGCGCTCTGCCAGTTGGGCAGCAGCTGGTTATGGCTATAGAAGGCTACGCTATTGATGTCCGCGATGGAGCGCACGTCGAACGGCGTTGGACCATTATCGTATTGCGAAGAGAGCGAGCCGTGCATCAGCTGGGTGCCGATTTCCTGACCTGCGGCCCATTCGTAGCTCAGGCGCGCGGCGGCGTTCTGGCGGTCGTAGCCATCCTTGTCCGCATTGTAGGAGGAGCTGCCCGGGCGGGTAGCGGAGAAGCCATCCGATTTTTCCTTGCCGGCGCTAATGGCGTAGCTGAAGCCTTGCAGACTGCCGGAGATGGCAGCTTCGCCCGCGCGGGTGTTGTCCGTGCCGTAGCCGGCCGAAGCGGTCAGCGTGGCAGCGCCTTGACCTTTGCGGGTAAAAATCTGGATCACGCCACCGATGGCGTCGGCGCCATACAGCGAGCTTAATGGTCCGAACACGATTTCGATGTGATCGATGGCGCTTAACGGAATGGCGCTCCAGTTGGCCGCACCGGTGGTGGAGGAGCCGATGCGCACGCCGTCGACCAGCACCACGTTCTGGTTGCTGTTGGCGCCACGCAGGAATACGGTAGCGTTGGTGCCGGAGCCGCCATTGCGGGCGATTTCGATGCCGCGCTGGCGTTGCAGCAGATCGATAATCGACCCGGCGGCCGATGTCGCGATCTGTTCGGCGCTGATGCTGATGGTGTCGCTGATGGTGTCGGCCAGCGCCTGCGGGCTACGGGTGGCGGTAACAACGACGGTAGGTGTTGGTTCTGCGTGCAGGGTAGGGGTGGCCATAGCCAGTGCCAGCGACGTCCATGCCGCCGGGCGGGTGATGCGATGAGTGTTCATGCCGTTTTTCAGTAAGAAGCAACCAGCCGACATCCCCGTAGGCCAGATTGAACAGAAGCGAGAAACGCAGGGTGAGGCCAGCCCGGGTAGCGTTGCTACCCTATCCGCTTGCGCACATCCCGTTCGCTCACTTCCACCTATTCTGGCCGGTATCCGGGCTGACAAGTAAGCCGACTCACCTTCCCATGACTAGCACAGTGGTTATCCGAGGCGGTTTGTCGCGCAGTTTCTGCGACACTTGTTGACCGTTGCGGGGGCAGCACACGCAGGCTCATTCCTGTTGGATGGAGCTTCGTGTTTCCCGTTTAACTGCGCATCTGGACAGACGCGCGAGCACCAAAACATCGCCATTATACGGCTTTGTTCAGGCTATTTGCTCAGGCTTTTAACAGCAAAGTACTGCCATGGTCGATGTTGTGGGGGCGTTGTGCTGCCTCCTGCGCCATCGCTGCTGGCGCTAGTCCGCTATGACAGGCTTGCAGCAAACGGATAGTTCCGGCGTGGCAGATGACGATGGCCTCCTGCTTCCGGGCGTACCATTCGTGATAGAAGCTGTGTACGCGCTGAGCCATGTGCAGCACGCTTTCGCCACCTCCGGGTCGGTAATGCACCAGATCCGCAGCCCATGCATCGATCTCTGCGCGGCTGATATCGTCCCAGCGCTGTAGTTCCCATAGACCGAAATGGATTTCGGCGAGTCGCGCATCGGCGACAGGTTGCGCCAGCGCTAGCCGTTCGGCCAGTTCCTGTGCCAGTTGCGCACAGCGTTGCAAAGGACTGGTGTACAGAATAGTGGAGGTGGGCAGCGTCGCTGCTAGTGCGGTTGCAGTTTGCGCAAGCTGTTCGGCGCTAACGGGGAGGTCGCTGCTGCCGTAGCAGATGCCCGGTTCTATCAGGGGCTGTGGATGGCGTACCAGTAGCAAGCGCATGGGCTTAACTATGCCATGCAGCTGGCGCGATGACTGGCCCGGTTGCTGCCAGCAAGGCCAGATAGATGGCGACTTCGCTGACCTGCTGAACAGCGCCCAGACAGTCGCCGGTGTAGCCACCAAGGCGGTGCTGAATTTTGCGCGCCAGCCAGAGTGTAACGAGTGCTGCAGCCAGAATGCTGTAGCCCAGAGCCGGCCACGCCAGCCAGCCGCCAGCACCAAGCAGTATGGCAGGAAGTAGCGCGGTAAAGCTGGCAAGCGCGAATTCGCTGCTGCGCATACTTTGTGCCAGTGGTTTGGCCTTGCCTTCCTCGCGTGCGTAGCGCATGCGCCAGATGAGTGCCGTGGCCATAAGCCGCGACAGCGGGTGGGCTACCAGCAGTGCAGCGATTGCTTTGGCAGGATTCAGCATGGCCAATGTGGTGCATTTCAGGCCAAGCATGCAGATGATGCCTATCGCGCCGTAGGCGCCGATGCGCGAGTCCTTCATAATTTCAAGCACGCGCTGGCGATTCATGCCGCCGCCAAATCCATCGCACATGTCGGCTAAGCCGTCTTCGTGGAAGGCGCCTGTGGCGTAGATCGTGGCTGCAGTAGAGAGTAGTGCAGCCACCGGCGCCGGAAGCAGTAGGGCCGCCAGCGCATATACGCCTACCCCAATTAGCGCTACCACCACGCCCACGAGCGGGAAGTAGCGTGATGCCTGATTCAGCCATGCAGCGTCGAAGCCCACCCAGCCCGGAATGGGTAGGCGGGTAAAAAACTGCAGGGCAGTGAAGAACAGGCGGAGCTGGTGCATGCGCTTTACTTTACTCGGACTTTTCGCTGACCTGCGCGGATTCGAAAGTCGCCATCTGATTGACGAAGTTGGCGGCCGCGTGCAGCAGGGGCAGCGCGAGTGCGCAGCCAGTGCCTTCGCCCAGCCGCAGGCCGAGGTTGAGCAATGGGCGAGCCTGCAATGCGTCCAGCATCTTCTGGTGTCCCTGCTCGTTAGAGCAGTGGGAGAATACGCAGTAATCAAGGATGGCGGGCTGCATGCGCGCAGCGACCAGCAGGGCGCTGGTGACGATGAAGCCGTCGATCAGCAGTACTTTGCGCAATTCGGCAGCTTTCAGCATGGCCCCCGCCATCATGGCGATTTCCAGCCCACCGAAAGTCGCGAGTATATCGAAAGGCGTCTCTACACCCTGATGTTTAGCGACTGCCACTTCGATAACGCGCTGCTTATGTTGTATGCCTTCTGGCGAGAGGCCGGTGCCAGCCCCCACGCATTCGGCGACAGGAATGCCGGTGAGCTTATGCATGAGCGCTGCGGCAGCGGTGGTATTGCCGATACCCATTTCGCCGAAGCCCACCACGTTGCCTTGTATATCAGCTGCTAGTGCCATACCTGCTTCCAGCGCCGCTGCACAGGTAGCGCTGCTCATGGCTGCCTGCTGGGCGAAATTCTGCGTGCCGTTAGCCAGTTTGCGATCGATCAGTCCATCGCGCGGGCCAAACTCGTGATTGACACCTGCATCCACTACATAGAGAGCGCAGTTATTCTGCTTGGCGAAGACATTGATCGCGGCGCCTTGGGCAAGGAAGTTTTCAACCATCTGCCAAGTAACGTCCTGTGGATAGGCGGAGATGCCCTCGGCCACGATGCCGTGATCCGCAGCGAATACGAGGATGGCTGGATCTTTAATGCTGATCTGGCGGGTGTTCTGTATCAGCCCCATCTGTTTTGCCAAAGTCTCTAATGCCCCCAGGCTGCCTAGCGGCTTGGTCTTGTTATTAATAGCGCGGTCGAGTTCTGTCGCGAGCGTCTCGTTGTGGGTTGCTTGTATAGTAGGCGTCAACATTATGGTTTATGCAAATCGGATGAAGCCGGTATTCTACCCTTGTCAGACGGGGCATACCTTTGCTATAGTTCGCCCCCCTCGCAAAACAAGGCGCCTAGCGCTGAGTTAAGCGAGTTGAAAAGTAAGACTTGACGGAATGTTTGAAACGCCTCATAATCTTGCCTCTTCGCTGATGAACACAACGCTTCTCAGCAAGCAGTACCGAATAAGTTCTTTAAAAATT
>NZ_WWCM01000031.1 GCF_009857915.1 Duganella qianjiadongensis | reverse complement strand
TTACTCACCCGTTCGCCACTCGCCACCAGAGCAAGCTCCGTGCTGCCGTTCGACTTGCATGTGTAAGGCATGCCGCCAGCGTTCAATCTGAGCCAGGATCAAACTCTTCAGTTTAATCTCTGTTTTTGGCATTTCTGCCACCAGCATTGCTGCTGGGTCGCTCACTCAAAATACTGACAGTTCGCTTCTTTTACGAAGCGTCCTATTTCATTTATTTCTTGTGAACATTTAATATTTTTTAAGTATCACGAAGACTAGCTTCGTGTGCACTTTCATCAAACGTCCACACTTATCGACTGTGAATTTTTAAAGAACTTTTTGGTACTGCTTGCTGCGTTTCGACAAATCGTTTTGTTTGTCAGCAGCAGAGAAGCGAGAGTATGAAGCGTTTAAATCGTTTCGTCAACCCCTACTTTTCAACCCGTTTAACTTGGCACTGCTTTAAGCGACGCCTTGTTTTGCGAGGGGGCGAACTATAGCAAATGACAGCGGGTTTCGGCAAGCCCGGCTTTTTATCCAGTTTTTCACCGCCCACTCCCGTTTTTATGCAGACTGTCGCATTCACTTGGCAACTATCGGCCTGCCTCGTTACAGTTGTAACATCTGACCAATTGCCACAAAGACTGAATTCAGGAGTGCTCCGCTTATATGCTGCCTACACCTAAAACCCAGGAAAGCCTCAAAGCCGCCGGTATCTGGCTGCATCGCTTTTTCGATTCGGTCGCAACCTGGGTAACCCAGCTGTCGTGGTGGAAGTTTCTGGTCTTTGCGATCCTGATGCTGATCGCCGGTTCCATCCTGCAGGATGAGCTATTTTCCTCCGGCCCCGACGAAGAAGTAGTAATCCATGACGAAAAGCGGCCCAAACGTAAAAACGGCGACACCAATATCCTGATTGATGACAGCGGCATCCACTTCAATCCACGCGGAAAAATCCGCAACAAAGATGGTGAAAGTTCCGCCCCATCCGCTCCGACGGCACCTGCCGCGGAACCAGCCGAAGCAGCGCCGCCGGCGGAACCGGTCGAGCCAGCTCCGCCTGCCCGCGCAGGCCATGCCGGCAAATCGGGAAAAGCTAGCTCATCTTCTGTACCAGCCCTCCCCACCCTGCCCGGTGAAGAGGTGCATATCGACCTGCCACCACAGATCGGCGAAGAACTGTCGAACGCTATCGAGGAAGCAGTCGACGATGCTGCCGAGCAGAAGGTCACCCGCTATCACCGTCAGGCCTCGACCTGGTTCAAGAGCTTCGTGACCCTGCTGGTGCTGGCCCTGTTCGGCACCAAAGCACTGATGGGCGGCAAAAAACGGGCCGAAGCCGAAACCCAGAATGCCAACGCCGCAGCCGAACGCGAATCCATGCAGCGCCAGCTGAGCGAAGCCAAAATGCAGATGATGCAGGCTCAGGTAGAACCGCACTTCCTGTTCAACACGCTGGCCTCGGTCGAACACCTGATCGAAACGGATCCGCCACGCGCCTCGGCCATGCAGCGCAGTCTGATCAAATACCTGCGTGCCGTCCTGCCGCAAATGCGCGACAACACCCTGATTACCAATCTGGGCCGCGAAGCGGACATGGTGCTCGCCTATCTGAACCTGCTCAAGATGCGCATGGAAGAACGCCTGACGGTAGACTTCGACATTCCCGAAGGCTTGCGCACTGCCGCCTTCCCGCCCATGATGCTGCAATCCATGGTGGAAAACGCCATCAAGCACGGCCTTGAAGCCAAGCCCGAAGGCGGCACGTTGAAAGTGCGCGCCGATGTGGCCCACAACAAGCTGCGCGTGATCGTCACCGATAATGGTCTGGGCTTTGGCGCCGTGCCTAGCGATGGAACTGGTCTGGGCCTGATGACCATCCGCGAACGCCTGAAACTGCTGCACGGCGATCAGGGCCAGCTACTGATCGCGGCCAATAGCCCCAGTGGCGTGATTGCCACCATCGAAGTGCCGTACCAGCTGGCGCAGTCTTCCGACAAAAAACACAATTGATTAATAATGCGATTCGTTGAATAATCGCTTAACTAAAAAACATCTAAGAGCACGCCCACATGCCTACTGCAATTATTGCCGACGACGAGAGATTAATGCGCGACCAGCTGCGGATGCGGCTCGGTCAAGTCTGGCCTGAACTGGACATCATAGGCGAAGCCAAAAATGGCGACGAAGCCATCGAACTGGTCGACCAGCTCAAGCCCGACTTTACTTTCCTCGACATCCGCATGCCCGGCAAAACCGGCATGGAGGCCGCCAGCGCCATCGGCACCAAGAGCCATATCGTCTTCGTCACCGCATACGATGCCTATGCCGTGGAGGCCTTCGAGCGGGGCGCCGTGGACTATGTGCTCAAACCACCAGAGCCTGAGCGTCTGCAGATTACCGTGGATCGCCTCAAGACCCGCCTCTCCAAGCCAGCTGCCGATGTGAATGCCAGCGTCACGGCCATGCTATCGCAACTGGCGGAGAAAATCGCTGCGCCCAAGCCCGCTCACCTGCAATGGATACAGGCCAGCATCGGTCAGGATCTGCGCATGATTCCGGTAGAAGAAATCCTGTTCTTCCGCTCGGATGAAAAATACACCTGCGTCCAGACGGAACGCTATGAAGCTCTAATCCGCAAACCGGTACGCGACCTGGCAGAGGAGCTCGATCCAGCCCTGTTCTGGCAGATCCACCGTGCCACACTGGTCAATGTCAACGCCATCGAAGGTGTGACGCGCGATATCCGTGGCCGCCATCTGGTCATGATCAAAGGCCGCTCCGAGCGCCTTGAAGTAAGCCGCAGCTTCCTGCATCTATTCAAACAGATGTAGCCCGGCCAGCGACGCCTGCGGCAGCGCAAACTGCCGCGGCTCGCTTGCTCTAGTGTAGAGCCACGCGGTGCATGCCGCGAGGGAGAACTCCATGGCTCGCAACCGCACCATGTTATGGCTTAGCACCGGTATCACACTGGCGCTTTACTGGTTACAGCGCCAGCGGCCGGCAGCCGGCAACAACGGCCCTGCATCGCAGCGTAGCCGCAGCATCATCCAGCATGCCAGTGACGCAATCATTTCCACAGACGAAGAGCAACGCATACTGCATGCCAATCCGGCAGCTGCTGCCATGTTCGATACCACAGTGCAAGCCATGGAAGGCGCGCTGCTACAGGACTACCTGCCGCGCGACCAGCGCCAGTACCACGACAATACAGCGGGACGCTATTTCGGCAATACCGGCATACGCCTGCGCATGAAAGGCCGGCGCGCCGGTGACTATCTGGTAACAGGCCAGCGCTCCCATGGCCAGCTGTTCCCGCTCGAAGGTTCGATTTCTGCATTGAACGAAGGCGAGCACAGCATCTATACCATCATCCTGCGCGACATCACCGAACGCAAACAGGTGCAGGAACAACTTGAACAGTCCTACGCCCAGCTGCGCGAACTATCCGCTGCACTGCAAACCATACGGGAAGAAGAGCGCAAATACATCGCGCGGGAATTGCACGACGATTTAGGCCAGCTACTGGCGACGCTGCGCGTCGATCTGGCTTTGCTAAAACGCACACAACAATACGGCCCGGCTGCCCGCAAGCTACTCACCGGCATGGATACACTGCTGATGTCGGCCATTACCTCGTTGCGCAGGATCGCCAGCAATCTGCGTCCGCGTGCACTCGATGAAGGGGGCTTGTACTACGCACTGGAAAGCCTGTGCCACGATTTCGTCAATCGCTACGGCATCGCCTGCCAGCTGCAGGCCAATGAAGAAGAATTAATAATGGATGATGCCTATACCACGGCGATTTTCCGCATTGCACAGGAAGCGCTAACGAATATTTCCCGTCACGCGGAAGCCAGCAAGGTACTGCTGTCGGTCCAGCGCCAGCAGCATGAGCTGCAGATAGAAATACAGGATGATGGACGCGGCATCGCCGAGCAGGACATGGACAAGGCCATGGCTTTCGGTCTGCTCGGGATGCGCGAGAGAGTGCGGGCACTGCATGGCGAGATCGCCATCCTCAGCGATGGCGGCACACGGATTTCCATCCGCCTGCCGCTGCCGAGTCAGGCTCCCGCCACTGCCGATTAGAACGAGTGGCGTACGCCGACGTTGAAGGCTTTGTCGCCGCTACCAGCTTCGTTGTTGTTACCAACAGTGTAGCCAGCGCCGTTCTTGTTCTTGATCTTGGCGTAAGCAACATACATGCTGGTGCGTTTCGACAGCGAGTACAGATAGCCCAGAGCCCACTGATCGGCGTCCTGGTTGTTAGCCGTCTTGTCGTTCTTGCGCACATACGAAGCCAGAATGGTGCCGGCCGGAGCGACAGGAACCGATACGCCGATCAGCAGGTCGTTGCTGTCCAGGCTAGCTTTCGGTGCTACCGCGTAGCCGTAAGCATTGGCCACTGGCAGAGCAGCGCTGTTGACGCCTTTATCAGCGCCGTAAGCGAAGTAAGCTTTGGCAACCTGGAAGTCGTAGTTCACTGCCAGCAGGGTGTTGCGGCCGGTGTCTTGCAGTTTGGCCGGGGTGGTGCCTACCGCTGCGGTGTCGTTGTTACGGTTGTTGTACACCAGACGGGCGTTCAGCGGGCCCTGGGCGTAGTTCAGACCCAGACCGAACTGGCGGCCAGCGGTGGCGCTGCCAGCCTGCTCGCCCAGCGCGTACAGGGCTTCGGCGCTGAAGCCTTCCATCACTGGCGTAGCGTACACCAGCGCATTGCTGGTACGGGTGTTGGCGCCAGCGGCAGGGAACAGATTCTTGATGCTGCCAGCGTAGCCGGCGCCGAACGGATCAGCCACCTGGCTCATGGCGTTGTACAGCATGGTGTACTGACGGCCGATGGTCAGGGTGCCGGCTTCCTTGCTTTTCAGGCCGACGAACGATTGGCGGTTGAACAGTGCGCTATTGGCGTTGTCCAGCGAACCATCGTCCACTTTCAGGCCGGTTTCCAGCTGGAAGATGGCCGACAGACCGCCGCCCAGATCTTCGGTACCGCGGAAGCCCAGACGGGACTGGCCGCCGATGCCGCTGGTTACCTTGGTCACACTGCCGGCGGCGCCACCGCGCTCGCTCACCAGACCTGCATCGACCAGACCGTAAATCGTAACGTTCGATTGAGCTTGGGCTTGTGCGGCGAAACCGCCGATGATCATTGCTGCCAGAGTCAGTTTTTTCACTTGAAAATCTCTTTGATGAGTTGATAGAAGGTAAAGCTTGTTTTGCATCTACGGGGGCATCATGCCTGCCAATTGCTTCAGGAATGTGACATGGAATGTTTTGTTGCAAATCAACGTCATAAAAGAAAAAGCCGCTAAAAGCGGCTTTTGTCGATATTTCTCAAGGAAATTCCTGCTTCTGTCTTACTTCAAGCGGCAGCTCAGCAGGTAGTAATATTCCAGACGCTCCACGCGGATCTGCCGCGCAGCCGTCGCGAAACGCTTACGCAGGGTGCTATCGGTCAGGTAATTTTTCATGATTTCGTATCGCTGGCCGTCATCCGCCGTCAGAATCTGGAAGGTGTTACCTTCGGCATCGGTGCGGGCAAACACCATGGAATTGCCGTCCACATAGGATTCGTCCAGCAGCACCAGCAGGATATCCTTGCCCAGCTTGGCGCGCAGAGTCTTCAGGTATTTTTCCTGATCTTCGCGTTTTACATGGGCCCACAGGCCTGCCGCAAACACGGCGGTGTACTTGCCTTCCAGCCCATCGGGCAGATTAAACGCGTCCATCACCCCGAAGGTCACCACATCTTCGTCCAGCCCGCGGGTCTCGGCCAGTTCTATCATTTCCGGCAGCAAATCGGTGGCGTGCACGGATTCGGCCACTTCGGCGATCAGATCTGTCCAGTAAGCCGTGCCGCAGGCCAGCTCCAGCACTTTATGGCCCTGAAACAGCTCGGCCACCATTTCCTGCAGGTCGTCCAGATCGTCGAAGCGCTCTTCCTGCGCATAGACCTGATCATAGTTGTCGGCGTTGACGGCATAAAATTGTGCCAACTGATTGGTAATCATGGGATGCTTTCTCTTTATAGTTCGTAGTGCTCTTTTTCACCGTTCATGGCCTGCTCGATCAGCTTACGGTTGAGCGTAGGCGCCAGCAGTTCGATGAAGGTATATATATAGCTGCGCAGATACGCGCCCTGCTTCACCGCCACCCGCGACACATTCATGCCGAACAGATGGCCCACAGGGATGGCGCGCAGATTCTTGTCCCGTTCCGGGTCAAACGCCATGCCGGCAATAATGCCTATGCCCATGCCCAGTTCCACATAGGTTTTGATGACATCGGCGTCTATGGCTTCCAGCAACACGTCCAGCTTCAGACCACGCAGGGAAAACGCATGGTCGATCTTGCTGCGGCCGGCGAAGGCGCTATCGTACGTGATGATGGGGAAAGCGGCAATTTCTTCCAGCGTTACTTGCCGGGATTTCAACAAAGGATGGTCAGGCGGCACCACCACCACGTGTTCCCATTGATAACATGGCAAAGTTATCAGACCACTAATTTCCGCTATCGATTCGGTGGCAATCGCCAGATCAGCCTGATCACGCTGGACCATCTCGGCAATCTGCTGGGGATTGCCTTGCAGTAAAGATAAGCGGACTTTGGGGAATTTCACCATAAAGGCCTGCACCACTTTAGGCAGTGTGTAACGCGCCTGGGTGTGGGTGGTGGCGATGGTAAAGCTGCCGCTGTCCTGCGCCGCATATTCCTTACCGATGCGTTTCAGGCTGTCGATTTCCTGCATAATCAGTTCCACCGACCCCAGCACCAGCCGGCCCGGCTCCGTCAGGCCGCGGATACGCTTGCCATGGCGGGTAAAGATATCCACCCCCAGCTCTTCCTCGAGCTCGATAATCGCCTTGGACACCCCCGGCTGCGAGGTAAACAGGGCCTTGGCAGCATCGGTCAGGTTGTAATTCTGGCGCACGGCTTCACGTACGAAACGCAGTTGATGTAGGTTCATTGCAGGTTCTGGCCCATCTTAATTATTAAGTGTTCTAGCTTATACCCAATACGTATATAAGCAAATAAAGACTAAGTCGTATGGAATAAAGACGAAGTTTATTACTATTGGCGCTAGTTTGGGGATTCTAGCCAGCGACTTTCTAGGAAGAATATGTATCAATACGACCAATATGACCATCTCATCGTCCGTGAACGCATTGCCCAGTACCGCGATCAGGTACGCCGCCGTCTCGCCGATGAGCTGACCGAAGCCGAATTCCTGCCGCTGCGCCTGCAAAACGGCTTATATATGCAGCGCCACGCCTACATGCTGCGCATCGCCGTGCCTTACGGCCTGCTGGCCGCTAAACAGATGCGCATGTTTGCCCATATCGCCCGCAAGTACGACCGCGGCTATGGTCACTTCACCACCCGCCAGAACATCCAGTTCAACTGGGTAGAGCTGGAGCGGACCCCGGACATCCTGACCGAACTGGCTTCGGTGGAAATGCACGCCATCCAGACTTCGGGCAACTGCATCCGCAATACCACCTCCGACCCGTTTGCCGGTGTTGCCGCTGACGAGATTATCGACCCCCGTCCGTATGCGGAAGTGCTGCGCCAGTGGTCCACCTTCCACCCTGAATTCATCGCCCTGCCGCGTAAATTCAAGGTGGCCATCAACGGCGCCGAAGAAGACCGTGCGGCGATTGCCGTGCACGACATCGGCCTGACCGTGGTGCGTAACGAAGCTGGCGAAATCGGCTTCAAATTCATGGCCGGTGGCGGCATGGGCCGTACCCCTATTCTGGGCAGCGTCATCCGCGAATTCCTGCCATGGCAGCACCTGCTGACCTACACGGAAGCCGTGATGCGCGTCTACAACCAGTACGGCCGCCGCGACAACAAGTACAAGGCCCGTATCAAGATTCTGCTCAAGGCCATCGGTGTGGAAGAATTCACCCGTCAGGTGGAAGCCGAATGGGCCGACCTGAAAGATGGTCCGGAAACCCTGACGCTGGAAGAAATGCAGCGCGTGATCGATTACTTCCAGCCGCATGCCTACAAGGCGCTAAACAACATCGACTATCTGGCGCCGCACGCCGATAACAAGGCGTTTGACAACTGGGTCAAGCGCAACGTCAAGGCGCACAAGCAGGCCGGCTACGCCGCCGTGGTGCTGTCGCTGAAGAAGACCGGCGTGCCGCCGGGCGACGCTACCGCCGAACAGATGGACTTCATGGCCGATCTGGCCGACAAATACAGCTTCGGCGAGCTGCGCGTCACGCACGAACAGAACATCGTGCTGGCCGACGTAGAGCAGTCGCAGCTGTACACGCTGTGGGAACAGATCAAGGCCAAAGGTCTGGCCACGCCTAACATCGGCCTGCTGACCGACATGATCTGCTGCCCCGGCGGCGACTTCTGCTCGCTGGCCAATGCCAAATCGATTCCGATTGCGGCGGCCATTGCCGAGCGCTTCGACAGCATCGACTTCCAGCACGACATCGGCGATATCGAACTCAATATTTCGGGCTGCATCAACGCCTGCGGCCACCACCACGTGGGCGGCATCGGCGTACTCGGCGTGGATAAGGATGGCAGCGAGTGGTATCAGGTATCGATCGGCGGCGCGCAAGGTAACAACGCCGCCATCGGCAAGATCATCGGCCCGTCGTTCTCGGCGCTGCAGATGCCGGAAGTAATCGGCCGCCTGCTGCAAGTGTATGTGCGCGAGCGCGCCGAGGGCGAACCGTTTGCCGAATGCGCCCAGCGCCTGGGCATCGCCCCGTTCAAGGAATTTGTGTACGCCACGCCGATCGTCGAACCCGGTCGTCTGGTAGGAGAGGATGAATATGCATGATGTAAGCACCAATAACGCACGCCAGATCATCAAAGGCCGTAGCGTCGTCGAAGATCAGTGGCAGGTATTGCGCGCGCCGGAACTGCCGGAAGGCGTCAAGGCCGAAGCGGAAGACATCGCTGCCCTGCCTGTCCCTGCCGGTAAAGTCATTGTGCCGGTGGCAGTCTGGAACGCCCAGCGCGAGGCCCTGCTGGCACGCGCTGCAAACGGCGAAATCGGCGTCTGGTTCGCCAGCGACGAGCGTCCCGAGCCACTCAAAGACGATCTGGCCAAGTTCGCCGTGGTCGCCGTGGACTTCCCGAAATTCACCGATGGCCGAGGCTATTCCATCGCCTACAACCTGCGCACCCGCCTGGGCTGGAGCGGCGAACTGCGCGCTATCGGCGACGTGCTGCGCGATCAGCTGTTCTCGATGCAGCGCGTGGGCTTCGACGCCTATGCCGTGCGCGCCGACCGCGATATTCATGACGCACTGAAAGGTCTGTCCGATTTCTCGGAAACCTATCAGGCTTCGGTCGATCAGAAAGTACCGCTGTTCCGCCGCCACACCCGTAACGTCGGTGTCAATAGCGGCGATGCCGGCTTCGGTATCTGAGGACGCGCCATGACTGACTTGAACCAGAAAATCGCCGACACCAGCGCCACGCTGGCCCGCATTGCGGCCGAATTCAGCCCGGCTGTTTTCGCCTCCAGTCTGGCCGCCGAAGACATGGTGCTGACCGACCTGATCCTGAAGGCCAAGCTCGATATCGGCATCTTCTCGCTGGAAACCGGCCGTCTGCACAAGGAAACGCTGGACATGCTGGAGCGCGTCAAGCAGCACTACAATGGCTACGAGATCGCCCTATATCGCCCGCAGTCGCAAGCAGTGGAAAGCTACGTAGCCCAGCATGGCCTGAATGCCTTCTACGACAGCGTGGACATGCGCCGCGAGTGCTGCCGCATCCGCAAAGTCGAGCCGCTGGGCCGCGCTCTGGCAGGCAACAAGGCATGGGTTACCGGCCAGCGCCGCGCCCAGTCCACCACCCGCGCCGAACTGCATGTGCAGGAAGACGATCCGGCGCACGGCATGACCAAGTTCAATCCGCTGGCCGACTGGTCGGAGCAGGACGTGTGGGACTACCTGCGCAACCATGGCGTACCATATAACGCACTGCACGATCAGGGCTACCCTTCGATAGGCTGCGAACCTTGCACCCGCGCTGTCCAGCCGGGCGAAGATGTGCGCGCTGGCCGCTGGTGGTGGGAGAACCCCGACTCGAAAGAGTGCGGCCTGCACATGGTCGACGGCAAACTGATACGCATTAAATCCGTGGCGGCGTAAGCTACATCGCCATAGAAAACCCAGTACACAGAAAAATAGGCAATCGCAATGAACGCTCTCGTTGAAAACCACGCCGCGCACGTCAACTCGCGCCACCTCGATGCTCTGGAATCGGAAGCGATCCACATCCTGCGCGAAGTCGCGGCCGAATGCAGCAACCCTGCCCTGCTGTTCTCGGGCGGTAAAGACTCGGTGGTGCTGCTGCGCCTCGCGGAAAAAGCTTTCCGCCCCGGTAAATTCCCCTTCCCGCTGGTGCACGTCGACACCGGCCACAACTTCCCGGAAGTGATCACCTTCCGCGACAAGCGCGTGGCCGAACTGGGCGAGCGCCTGATCGTGGGTTCGGTGGAAGACTCGATCAAGAAAGGCACGGTACGTCTGCGTAACCCGCAAACGGATTCGCGCAACGCTGCGCAGGCCGTGACGCTGCTGGAAACCATCGCCGAACACGGCTTCGACGCCTGCATAGGCGGCGCCCGCCGCGATGAAGAAAAAGCCCGCGCCAAGGAGCGCATCTTCTCCTTCCGCGACGAATTCGGCCAGTGGGATCCGAAATCGCAGCGTCCGGAACTGTGGGACCTGTATAACACCCGCGTCCATCCGGGCGAGAACATGCGCGTGTTCCCCATCTCCAACTGGACCGAACTCGATGTGTGGCAGTATATCGCCCGCGAAAAACTGGAACTGCCGCCGATCTACTTCGCTCACGAGCGTCAGGTCATTCCCCGTAACGGCCTGCTGGTGCCGCTGACCGATCTGACCCCGGCACGCGAAGGCGAAACGGTGGAAACGCAAGTGGTGCGCTTCCGTACCGTGGGCGACATCTCCTGCACCTGCCCGGTATCGTCCGATGCCGCCACGGTGGAGCAGATCATCGCCGAAACGGCCGTGACCCAGATTACCGAACGTGGCGCCACCCGTATGGATGACCAGACCTCCGAAGCATCGATGGAAAAACGTAAAAAAGCAGGATACTTCTGATGAACGCACGCATAGACACCCAAGCCGCAGACCAGACCGAGAAAGGCCTGCTGCGCTTCATTACCGCCGGTTCCGTCGATGACGGCAAATCCACCCTGATCGGCCGCCTGCTGTTCGACAGCAAAGGCATTTTCGCCGACCAGCTGGACGCCATGTCGCGCTCCAAGCACAAGCGCACGGTAGGCGACACGGTCGACCTGTCGCTGCTGACGGACGGTCTGGAGGCCGAGCGCGAACAGGGCATTACCATCGACGTGGCCTACCGCTACTTCGCCACGCCTAAACGCAAATTCATCATTGCCGATACGCCGGGCCACGAGCAGTACACCCGCAATATGGTGACAGGCGCTTCCACTGCCGATGCCGTGATCATCCTGATCGACGTGTCGAAAGTGAAGCTGCGCGAAGATGGCGGTGTGGATCTGCTGATCCAGACCAAGCGCCACTCGACCATCGCCCACCTGCTGCAGATCGAGCACGTGATCGTGGCCGTCAACAAGATGGATCTGGTGAACTACGACCAGAGCATCTACGACCGCATCGTCAAGGCTTATGGCGAATTCGCCGCCACGCTGGGCCTGAAAGACATCACGCCGATTCCACTGTCCGCCCTGACCGGCGACAACGTGGTGGACAAGAGCGAGAAGCTGGACTGGTATCAGGGCCCCACCCTGATCGAGCTGCTGGAATCGCTCTCGGTGTACGACGAATCGCACGCTGCGCCGTTCCGCTTCCCGGTACAGCTGGTGGCACGCCACAACGGCCACGAAGCCAACGACTTCCGCGGCTATATGGGCCGTATCGAAGCCGGTAAAGTGTCGGTGGGCGACAAGCTGGTAGTACAGCCTTCGGGCCAGAGCGCCACCGTGAAAGACATTCTGACGCTGGAAGGCTCGCACCAGTCGGCCGTGGTAGGCCAGTCCATCACCCTGCTGCTGAACGAATACCTCGACATTTCGCGCGGCGACATGCTGGCCGGCGCCGACCAGCCGGCCACCCTGCTCAAGCAGCTGAAAGCAGACGTCTGCTGGATGTCGGACGAAGCACTCGATCTGCGCCGCAAATACTGGATCAAGCACGGCACTAAACAGACTTCGGCCAAGATCACCGCTATCGAATCTCTGCTGGACATCAACACCCAGCAGCGCCACAGCGCGGAAGGCCTGAAGCTCAACGATATCGCCCGTATCGGCCTGACAGTCCAGCAGCCGCTGGCCGCCGATGCCTACGCCGATATCCGTGCCACCGGCGCCTTCATCCTGATCGATGAAGTCACCCACCAGACGGTAGCAGCGGGCATGATCCGTCTGGCCGACTAAGCAAACCGCAGCAAGGAGCACAGCATGCCAGCATTCGGAAAAGTCTATCTGATCGGCGCCGGTCCCGGCGCGCAGGATCTGATCACCCTACGTGGCGCGCGCCTGCTGGCGCAAGCGGACGTGGTGCTGCACGACGCTCTGGTCACCGACGAAATGCTGGAACTGTGCCCGCAAGCGGAAAAAATCCTGGTCGGCAAACGCTGCGGCCAGCTCTCCACGGCGCAGCAGTTCATCAACAAGCAGATGGTCGATAACGCCAAAAAATTTCCGCTGGTGGTACGTCTGAAAGGCGGCGACCCGATGCTGTTCGGCCGTGCCGATGAAGAGCTGCGCGCGCTGGAAGAAGCCGGCATCGAAGTGGAAGTGGTGCCCGGCATTACTACCGCACTGGCCGCCGCAGCAGCCAGCAAACAGCCGCTGACCAAACGCGGCGTAGCGCGCAGCGTGGCCTTCTTCACCTCGTCCACGGCGCCGGAGCTGAGCGAGCACGATGCCATCCCCGACACCGACACGCTGGTGCAGTATATGGGGGGACGCGAAGCCATCGCCACGGCAGAACGCCTGCTGGCACAAGGCCGCCATCCCGCTACGCCGGTGGTGGTGATCGAAAACTGCAGCCGTCCCGACCAGCATATCCGCCGTCTCACCATCGCTTCGCTGGCGCAAGGTCTGGGCGCCGCTCATGGCCCCGTGCTGGTGATGCTGGGCGAGGCCATGCAGATGCGCGCCCACCAGTACGATGCCGATAGCAGCAGCGCATTCGCCACCGAAGCAAAACCTCAGCAACGCCGCGCCTGATCCGTAATAGAATATCCATTGCTACCAACCGAGGTCACAATGGATTTTCTGCGCAAGTCATACGCCACCACCCGCTATTCGTTTGCCCTGTTCGCCGCGGCCCTGCTGCCGCTGGAGGCGCATGCCGCTCTCCCCACCTACGATTTCAAGGTGGTGCGCAGCTATCCGCATGATCCGCAGGCCTTCACCGAAGGCCTGCTATACCGCGACGGCTTCCTGTACGAGAGCACCGGCCTGAATGGCAAATCGTCCATCCGCAAGGTGAATCTGGAAACTGGCGCTGTCCTGCAAAGCAAGGACATTCCGCCGCAGTATTTTGGCGAGGGCCTGACGGTATGGGGCAATACCCTGGTAGGCCTTACCTGGCAGACCCAGACCGGCTTTGTGTTCGATCTGGCCACCTTTGAAATGCGCAGCCAGTTCGTTTATCCGGGCGAAGGCTGGGGCCTGACGCAGAACGGCAAAGAACTGATCATGAGCGATGGCACGGCCACGCTGCGCTTCCTCGACCCCAAAACCTTCCTCGAAGTGCGGCGCGTAAAAGTGACCGCGGACGGCATTGCCGTCGATCAGCTCAACGAGCTGGAAGTGGTGGGTGACGAAATCTTCGCCAACATCTGGCACACCAGCACCATCGCCCGCATCGATCCCGCGACCGGCAAGATCACCGGCTGGATCGATCTGGCCAAGCTCTATCCGGCCGCCGGCATGGGCCTGAACGGCGAAAATGTCTTGAATGGCATCGCCTACGATGCCGAGAAAAAGCGCCTGTTCGTCACGGGCAAGCTGTGGCCCAAGCTATACGAAATCAAGCTGGTGCCGCGCAAATAAGCCGGTTCAGATTTAAAACGGCAGCGCAGCGACGCAGTAATCGGACAAGGCATTGAGCACGGCAGCGTTCTCGCCTGCCGCCTGCACCACATTAATGGCGATATGCGGATAGCTGCTGCGCAGTTCCTCAACCATTAACGGCAAGTCGCGCATCACATGGCCACCCTGGCCCAGAAACACCGGCACCACCGTCACCTGGGTGACACCGCCGGTAGCCAGTTCCGCCACCAGTTCCGGCAGGCGCGGCGACATCAGCTCGAGAAAGCCCAGCCGCACCTGCACTTCAGGCAACCGGGCCTGCGTCAGGTCGCGCAGCTTTTCAAACGGGACAGCCCACGCAGCAGAGCGTGCGCCATGGGCAAACAATACCAGTGCTCGGGTCATTTCTACATCCATCCTTAATGCCGTTCCACCCACCACAGCGCCCATAGCGCCAGCAGCAGGAACAATATGCTAGGTGCGATTGCCGTAATCACGGCAGGCCAGGTGCTCAGCATCCCCAGATGAGAGAACAGTGTGTTCACCAGCAGGAAGCTCACGCCGATCATAATGCCGATGAAAATTTTCAGGCTGACGCCACCGGCACGCGTATGCAGATAACCGAACGGCAGCGCCAGCGCCATCAGCACGAAGATGGCCAGCGGATCGAATAGCTTTTTCCAGAATGCGATCTTGAAGCGCTCGGTCTCCTGCTTGTTTTCCTGCAGGTGGCGCGTATAGGCGGCCAGTTCCGCTGCCGACATGCGGTCCGGATCGGAGCCAGCCACCGCCAGTATGCGCGGCGTCACTTCGGACAGCAGATCCTTGGTCGCCAGCTTGGATGTACTGATCATGCTGGTGTCCTGTGCGAAGTTATTTTCCAGCGTGGCCACACTGCCCGGTTTCAGCAGGGCCGGATTGGTGAACAGGTTTTCCGTCACATCCGTCATCTGCCACAGATTATTCCCCTTGAAGGAAGCTGTAGCCGCCAGCGTGATCGAACGCAGGCGCAACTCGTTATCGAACTCGTACAGCTTGACGCCCACCAGCGTACCGTCCGGCTGCACCTTCTTGACGTTGAAGAAGCGCGAGCCGATCACCGCCCCCTGCATGCCTTCCGATTTGACGATATCCTTGGTCCATAGGCCGGAGCGGAATTCCGACGAAATTGCCGCACCGCGCGCCGTCAGCTTGATTTTTTCGGCGATAGGCGCCGTACGCGGAGTAATCACTTCACCGAAGATAAACGTGATCAGCACTAGCACCAGACCGATTTTGGCCAGCATCCACGCCACCATGCCGGTAGACATACTGGATGCCCGCATGATGGTGAACTCGGAGGTGGCGGCAAACTGCGCCATGGTATAGATGGTGCCGATCAGCGCAGCCAGCGGCATCACTTCGTACACATGGCCCGGCAACTGCACCAGCACATACAGGAAGGCATACTGAATCGAGTAGCCATTCTTGCCGACCGAGGGCAGCTCGCCCGTCAGGTCCATAAAGGCCTGCAGAGCCAGAAAGGCCACCAGCACAAAGGCGACCGCCTGCAGAATGGAGATCGCAAAATAGCGTTGCAGGATTTTCATTGGAGTTCGGCTTTCTTGTCGGCGGCGCGATGGCGCTTCAGAGCCGACAGCAAGGCCAGCGGGTGATAACGGTGGTTCAGATTCAGACGCCATGCAAACAGGATGACCACCAGCAGCAGCGCGATCAGGTGCAGCGGCCACCACGACATGACGAAGCTGGCTTTGCCCTGTTTGACGCTGGCCTCGACCAGCTTCACCAGATTGCTATAGCTGAAGAAGATCAGCAGCGCGATGATCAGGTTGGCCGAGCTGCCCGCACGGGGATTGACGAAGCCCAGCGGGATCGCCAGCAGTATCAGGATCAGACAGGTGGCCGGCGAAGCGATGCGCCACAGCAGTTCGGCGCGGGCCAGATTGGAATTATCGGCCAGCAGTTCCATGGTCGGCACGGCGTTGATGTTGCGCTCGGCATCGAGATCCTGGCTGCGCGGCGTAACGCGCATGCTGTAGCTTTCGAATTCCATGGTCTGGAAATCGGACTGGCCCGGCGTACCCTGATAGCGACGGCCGTTTTTCAGTACCAGATAGCGCTCGCCTTTAGGGCCGATATTGATCACCCCTTCGCGCGCCACCACCACGGCGGTGCCATGCTCATCGACGGTATTGACGAATACGTTCTGCACCACGGCTTTTTCGCCGGCCACGCCTTCGACAAAGAATATCCGGTTGGCCGAAGCCGATTCCTTGAACTGCCCCGGCGAGACTTTCTGCAAATCTTCGCGCTTTTCGAAGCGGTCCACATATTCCGAGCTTTTCAGCTGGGCCCACGGCGTGGCGACAAAACTCAGGCCAGCCGTTACCAGCACCAGCGGCAAACCGAAGCTGAGCACCGGTTTGATCCAGCGCGTGAGGCTCAGGCCGGAGGCGAACCACACCACCATTTCCGAATCGCGGTAGGTACGGGTTACCACCATCAGCACCGAAATAAAGCTGGTGAGGATGACGATAGTTGGCAGATAATTCAAGGCGGCGAAAGCGATCAGCGCGATCACGTCGCTGGACGCGACCTTGCCGCCGGCAGCCTTACCCAGGACGCCGATCAGGGTCCAGGTGACGCTGACACTGAACAGCACCGTGAAGGTGGCCCCGGCGGCACTGGCCATTTCACGACGTAAGGCGCGTTGAAAGATCATTCGAAGTTTATAATTCGGTAGTTAAGGGTTTGGGCTCATCACAGAGCCACAGTTTAAATAACAGCCTGCATAACGGGCTGGCAATTCGTATACGACACGGAGAATCAAATGGACTTTAGCATAAAAGCATTCGACACAAAAAACACCATCGCTACGGCCAAAGCCGGCGTTGTGGCCGTTGCAGTCTTCGAAAACAAGAAGCTGTCGCAAGCGGCCAAGGCACTCGATGCTGCGGGCGAAATTAGCGCTGCGCTGAAGTCTGGTGACATCTCCGGCAAAGCCGGCAGCACCCTGCTGCTGCGCGGCGTCAAAGGCGCCAGCGCCGAGCGCGTACTGCTGGTAGGTCTGGGCAGCGAAGACAGCATCAGCGAAAAGAGCTTTGCCGCCGGCGTGGCCGCTGCACTCAAGGTATTCGCGACGCTGGGTGCAAGCGACGCTATTATCGCACTGCCGATGACGGAAGTGAAAGAGCGCGACGTAAACTGGGCTATCCGCTGCGTGGTGCAGTCGGCTCACGAAGGCGTGTTCCGCACCGACGGCCAGAAGAGCAAGAAAGATCCTGCGCCGGCCGGCGTGAAGAAAATCGCTCTCGCCGTGACCAATACTGCCGCCACCAAGCTGGCACTGGCACAGGCTATTGCCATCGCCAACGGCATGGACCTGACCAAAGAACTGGCCAACCTGTCGGCCAATGTCTGCACCCCGACCTATCTGGCTAACACTGCCAAAAAACTGGGCAAGGACTACAAGTTCGAGGTGGAAGTGCTGGACCGCAAACAGCTGGAAGCCCTGAAAATGAACAGCTTCCTGTCGGTCACCAACGGCAGCGAACAGCCACCTAAATTCATCATCCTGAAACACATGGGCGGCAAAGCCAAGGATGCGCCCGTGGTGCTGGTCGGTAAAGGCATCACCTTCGATACCGGCGGTATTTCGCTGAAAGCCGGTCCAGGCATGGACGAGATGAAATTCGACATGGGCGGCGCTGCCTCGGTGCTGGGCACCTTCCGCGCCATCGGCGAAATGAATCTGAAGCTGAACGTAATCGGCGTGATCGCCGCCTGCGAAAACATGCCGTCGGGCCGCGCTACCAAGCCGGGCGACATCGTCACCTCGATGAACGGTCTGACCATCGAAATCCTCAACACCGACGCCGAAGGCCGTCTGGTACTGTGCGATGCCCTGACCTACTCGGAGCGCTTCAATCCGGCCGCCGTGGTCGACATCGCCACCCTGACGGGCGCCTGCATCATCGCGCTGGGCCACCATAAGAGCGGCCTGTTCACCCGTGACGACGAAGCCCACAACAAGCTGGCCGAGGAACTGCTGGCCGCCGGCAAAGCTGCCAGCGATACCGCCTGGCGCCTGCCTATCGGCGAAGAGTACAACGAGCAGCTCAAATCCAACTTCGCCGATCTGGCCAACATCGGCACGCCGGGCGGCGCCTCCTGCACGGCCGCGGCCTTCCTGGAAAACTTCACCCGCAAGTACACCTGGGCCCATCTGGATATCGCCGGCACGGCATGGAAATCGGGCGGCGCCAAAGGTGCCACCGGCCGTCCGGTACCGCTGCTGACCAACTTCCTGATCAACCGCACCTGATCGCCGGCACTGGCCGGTCTGCCAAGGCAGACTACCAGATAGCACAAGGCCCGCTAGCGCGGGCCTTTTTAATTACTACGCTTCGTACCAAGCTTCAGTACAGCGTCACGCCGGCCGCCGGCGGCGGCGCCACCTCGCGTTCTACCGCCGGGCGCATCAGCACCGTCAGCGTGGCAGGATATTCATAACCGGCGCCGGTATTCTTATCGACGAAATAGCCCACGCCAGCCGTCAGCACCAGATTGCCCCACAAGCTGCTATTGGCTTTGGAATCGACTTTCTCATAAGCCCAGCCAGCGCCATCCTGCTTGCAATCGATACGCAGCGGGCTGGCGCTCTTGCGCAGACTGATGCGCGCGGGCGTGGTGACAAACCATCTGCCCACATCGTTCGACAGCACACAGCCCACGCCAGCAATCTGGCGATGGTCGAGCACGGTCTGCACCAGCACGGATTGTTCGGTATTTTCCGTCAGCGTGGCGCAGCCAGACAATGCCAGCACGGCGAGCGTAGCGGCAGTAACAGGGAATAAGCGATAGAACATGGTGGCCCAGAAGGATCTTCGGTCACACCAGTGTAGCAGGGTAGCGGAAAAGCAAAGGCTCAATCAAGCGGCGTAAAGCGGGGTACTTTCACGCCATCGACCTCGACGAGTTCGAAGAATACATCTTTGGGACGGGTCCAGACTGTGCCGTTCGCGGCGCGATACACGATGACTGGACGGAGATCTGCTTCCTGGGTGGCCTCACACACCAGCTCGTAGAGGCCACCTTTGTAATGCCTGTAGCGTTGCACCATCAGGCGTTGTGATGCACGCGTTCAGCCGTTTTAACGGGCTGTTCGGCAATACCATCCTGTTTCTGTTTCAGACCCTGCACTACTTTCAGGATATCGTCCAGACCACCAGCACCACCGAGCGACGAAAACGCATCCAGCACTTCGTTCAGAACCTGGTTACGCACCGCGGCGTCATTCTGTGCAATCGCAGGTGCGCGCTGCACGGCCTGCTTGGCTTTTTCCTGCGCTTCAGCTTCTTTCTGGGCAGCAGTTTTGCGGCCACCAGGCGCTTTGCCGTGGGCTAGTGCAGCCTGCCAGATCACCCAGCGGCGCTGAGTCTCAAAGACCAGGTATTCATCAGGTTTATCTTCGCGACGTCGGACGATGTGACCGTCTTTCTGTGCCCATGCTTCAAATGCAGCTCGCATTTTTCATCCTTTGCAAATGCGCTACGCGCAATTCACTATTAAAACCACAAGTAATTTCCATATAGTACCATTTATTATTCTTTTACAACATAGAAATATGCGCAGTACTTGATATTTTTTTATTGCCTACAAGAAAAACTAGTTCTCTTATGAATTTACAATAGTATATTTCTTTTTTCCTGGCGATGTCTGCATATTCCGTTCATTTTTGACAACGACGAGACATTTTCAGAAATTTTTTTTCACTTTTCAGCGATTTGCTGCATTTTAGCCTTCCCCTCGCCACGCACAAAGCGATTTCCCATGTTTTTTTACAAAACTGGTTAATTCAACAACATCAACCTAGACTCGGTAGATGCGGTAAGATGCGCGCATAAATTCAACCGCCCGAACTGCGCCGCAACAAAGATCATCACGATAAAATGAGCTACGTGGCAAAGTTGATTGATGTCTCTTGGCATATCAAAATATCTCGAAAGACCATACTTGCCGTCTCGTAGAATTGGTATTCGCTCGTACCAGCGAACTGAAACACACAATACAGTGAGTCGCATTTGCTTGTGCAAGTGTAATCGAACAATTACACTACTCCCATGTATACGTTAAAGCCCCTGCCAGAGTTCACCAGTTGGCTAACCAGCCTGCAAGATAGCGTGATCCGAGGCCTGCTAGTAGCGCGCCTAAAGCGGCTAGAACTAGGTCTGATGGGCGATGTGGAGTCAGTTGGAGGCGGCGTGTCAGAACTCCGTATTCACGTCGGCGGCGGGTGGTGAATTTACTTCACACAACGCGGCAATCAAATTATCGTTCTTTTAGTTGGCGGGTCAAAGAAAAGCCAGAAACAGGACATAAAGACAGCAAAAAAGCTAGCCAGCACACGGACCTGTCAGGAATTTTGTGTGCCGGGGTCGCGGTTCGTAGTTAATTAATCGCGTTGGTGAAGCGTTCCCCAAACAGAATGGCAAACTGGTTTGCTGCCATCTTCCAAGTTCGCTGCGGCATCT
>NZ_WWCM01000030.1 GCF_009857915.1 Duganella qianjiadongensis | reverse complement strand
AGACTGAGTTTAAGATTCGTCATGGAAGCGGTGGGTTAAGAAAGCACTTGTTGGTCGCACAACTAGTCTATCTTTTCTTCACCGCTTTCTCATTTCTAGATTACTTCCCGGTATTCCGTGAAGAACCTTTTTTTTGGCCTAGGGGCGGGACGTACCTGACTCGCGCATGCCACCGTTGCTACGTCATCGTCTAGAATGCTGCTTTAAAGTTAATTCTGGACGGTGTCTGTTGGCTAACAAGCGTTTGATCTGGCTCGCTGGAGCTACTGTAGTGCTGGCGCTGGGCGCCGCTGCCGTGTATCTGTTCAAGCCGGAGGGCGTGCCCGATGCCAGCCGCATCAGTGTGGCGCGTGGCAAGATACGCGCTACCGAGCCGCACTGGCGCGCCCGCGTGGCCGTGCATGCGGGCCTGACGCCTGCCCAGCAATTCGATGATCCGTTCGGACTGGTGCGCGACGGCGCCGGCAATCTGTATCTGGCCGAAGGCGGCGCTGCCAACCGCGTGCTGCGCATCGCCAGCGACGGCAGCGTGACTGTGCTGGCGGGCGGCAAGGAAGGCTATGCCGATGGAACGGGTACGGCGGCGTCCCTGAATACGCCCTCGGGGCTGGCGCTCGATAGCGCCGGCAATCTGTATGTGGCCGATACCGGCAATAACGCTATCCGCAAGATCAGCCCGCAGGGCGTAGTGAGCACACTGGCCGGCGGCGGCATGGCCGGTAGCGCCGACGGGCTGGGTGCAGCGGCGCGCTTCAACGGGCCGGTCGGCATTGCGGTGGACCGTGCCGGTGTGGTCTACGTGAGCGATACCTATAACGACCGCATCCGCAAAATCACTCCCGATGGCATGGTGAGCACGCTGGCGGGCAGCAAGTTCAACGGTCTGGCCGACGGGCCCGCTGCGCAGGCGCGTTTCGATTTGCCCACCGGCCTGCTGGCCACGCCCGATGGCGCGCTGCTGATTGCCGACACGGGCAACGATGCCATTCGCCGTCTGGGTACTGACGGCATGGTCACTACCCTTGCCGCTGCGCCCGACGATGACCGGGTGTCCCTGCTGCGCGCGCCCGTCGCGCTGGCGCGCAGCCACGACGGCTATCTGTATCTGGCCAGCCAGAGCCATGGCCGCGTCGCCCAGATCACGCCGCAAGGTGAAGTGCTGGCGCTGGAGGATGCCGATCATCCGGCCCAGCCCGGCTACGGCGGCGATGGCGCTGTGCGGCTGCATGCGCCGCGCGGCATGGCGCTGGCCGCCGATGGCAGCCTGTATCTGAGTGATGCGGCCACCCGCCGCATCTACCACGTGGCGCCAGCCGACAGCATGGCGGCGAGTGCCGAACCGCCGCTGGCCTTGCCGGTGGCCGGCGCACGCACCCTGTGGCCGGTGGCGCCGCAGGATCAGCCGCATGAAGTGGTGGGCCTGATGGGCGAAGTGCGCGGCAGCTTCAAAGGCGAGAACCGCCATCATTTCCATTCAGGCCTCGATGTGCAGGCCGCGATCGGCACGCCGGTACTGGCCGTGGTGGCGGCCAAAGTGAGCAGTCCGGCGGCCAGCTGGTCGTATGGCGATCTGTCGGAAGGGCTGGCGCTGGGCGACTTCAATTACATCCACATGCGGGTGGGGCGCGATAGCAAGGATAAGGTGCGTGATGCCCGCTTCCAGTTGCAGCGCGACGAGCAAGGCAAGCCGGTGGCGCTGCGCGTCAAGCGCGGCACGCGTTTTGCGGTGGGCGATGCGCTGGGCAGTGTCAACCGCATGGCGCACGTGCACCTTGATTACCGTCCGGCCGGCGAAGCCGTCAATCCGCTGACGCTGCCGTTTATCGGTCTGCGCGACACCATCGCACCGCAAATCCAGCGTATTGTTCTGGCCGATAGTCAGGGCCAGCCGCTCACGGCGAAAGTGCAGGGCAGGCTGCTGCTGGCGCGCAGTCTGGGCGGCGTGCAGATCATCGTCGACGCTTACGATCAGATGGATGGCAATCAGGCGCGACGCCGGCTCGGCCTGTATCAGCTCGGCTATCAGCTGCTCGATAGCGCGGGCCAGCCTCTAGCCAGCATGCCGAAGCCGCAGGTGGCCCAGACCTATGACCGCCTGCCGCGCAGTCGCGAAGCCGTGCAGTACGCCTACGCGCCAAGTAGCGGCATTACCGTGCATGGCGCCGCTGAAACCCGCTTTTCCTACGCGCTGCACAACACGCTGGAGCAGGGCCGTATCACGCCCGGTCTGTGGCAGATCGCTGCACTGCCGGCGGGCGCCTACATTTTGCGCATCAGCGCACGCGACTATGCCGGTAATCCGGCCGGAGGCTTGCACGATCTGGCGCTGCAGATCGAATAAGTTTCCTTTGGCTCGCGAGGCCATGCGCGGCGCAGCGAAAATGCCACGGCCGGTGCCAGATTTTCGGGTAGAATAATCTGAACGACCGTGCTTTTTCGCGCGGACCTAAAATATTGGAGACAGCATGGACCTCGACTATACGGCGACGGATCTGGCCTTCCGTGATACGGTACGCGCCTTCCTCGAAGCCAACCTACCGGCCGACCTGCAGCAGAAGGTGCGCATGCATCGCCGGCTCGAACGGGATGATTACGTGCGCTGGCACCGCATCTGCGCCCGCCAGGGCTGGGCTGCACCGGCATGGCCGGTGGAATACGGCGGCCCCGGCTGGAGCGCCACCGAGCGCCATATCTGGGAAGAAGAGTGCGCCCGCGCCGGTACGCCGCCCATCCTGCCATTCGGCGTCAATATGGTGGCGCCGGTCATCATGGCCTTTGGCAACGCGGCGCAGAAAGCCTATTATCTGCCACGCATCCTCCATTGCGACGACTGGTGGTGCCAGGGCTATTCCGAGCCCGGCTCGGGTTCCGATCTGGCCTCGCTGAAGACCACGGCGGAACGGGTGGGCGAACACTACATCGTCAACGGCCAGAAAACCTGGACCACGCTGGGCCAGCACGCCGACATGATCTTCTGTCTGGTGCGCACGGACAGCACGGTGCGCAAGCAGGAGGGCATTTCCTTCCTGCTCATCGATATGAAAACGCCGGGCATCACGGTGCGCCCCATCATCATGCTCGATGAAGAGCATGAGGTGAACGAAGTATTCTTCGATAACGTTAAAGTGCCGGTAGAGAACCTGATCGGGCAGGAAAACAAGGGCTGGACCTACGCTAAATATCTGCTCGGTCACGAGCGTACCGGCATCGCCGCCGTGGGCCGCTCCAAGCGCGAATTGCTGTTCCTGAAGAAGATCGCCAGCGAGCAGTTCAAGGGCGGCCGCCCGCTGCTGCAGGATGCGGTGTTTGCCGCCAAGGTAGCCAGTCTGGAAATCGAACTGATGGCGCTGGAAACCACGGTGCTGCGGGTCATCACCAAGGCTGATCACCGGCCCGGCCCGGAAGCGTCGCTGCTCAAGGTGCGCGGCTCGGAAATCCAGCAGCTGCTGACGGAACTGATGCTGGAAGCGCTGGGCCCCAACGGCCTGCCGTTCGACACCGATTACCTCGAAGGCAAGCAGGAGCACGCGCTGACGGGCGACGATGCCGCCGCACCGCTGGCCGGCTACTACTTCAATTTCCGCAAGACGTCGATCTATGGCGGCTCGAACGAAATTCAGAAAAACATCATCACCCAGATGATACTGGGACTGTAAGGGGCAGCCATGGACTTTCAATTGCGCGAAGAACAGCAACAATTTGCCGATGCCCTGCGCCGCTGGGTCGACAAGGATTATGGCCATGAAACGCGGCGCCAGATCATCCATAGTGCCAGCGGCGTCAGCGAGAGCGCGTGGCAGACGCTGGTACAGCTGGGTATGACGGCCTTGCCGGTGCCGGAGCAGCAGGGCGGCTTCAGCGGCGGCGCGGTCGACCTGTGGGTCGTGATGCAGGAGCTGGGCCGTGGTCTGGTGGTGGAACCGTATTTCGCCACGGTCTGGGGCGCGCAGTTTCTGCGCCTCGCCGGCAATCAGGCGGCGCTGCTGGAACAGGTGGCCAGCGGCGAACTCAAGCTGGCCTGTGCGCTGGGCGAACAGCAGAGCCGCCATGATCTGTACGATATCCGCACCAGCGCCGTACGCGACGGCGACGGCTATTGCCTGAACGGCGTGAAGAGCGTGGTGATCCACGGCGCCCAGGCCGGCGCGCTAATCGTCTCGGCGCGCGATCCGGCGGCGCCCGATGGCGTCAGCCTGTTTGTGCTGCCGGCCGCAACGGCAGGGGTGCAGCGGCGCGATTACCGCACCATCGACGGCCAGCGTGCCGCCACGGTGGCGCTGTGCGATGTGCGCCTGCCTGCCAGTGCCTTGCTGGCGCAGGGCAGTGCCGGCACCGCCCTGCTCGACGAGGCGGCCGATTACGGCGTGACGCTGCTGTGCGCCGAAGCGGTGGGAGCGATGGATGCGCTGTTTGCCGCCACGCTCGATTATCTGAAAACCCGCAAGCAGTTCGGCACGGCCATCGGCAGTTTCCAGGCCTTGCAGCACCGCATGGCCGATATGTACATCCATCTGGAGCAGGCCCGCTCCATGGCCATGCTGGCTGCTGCGCGGCAGGATGGCGGCGATGCCGCCGAGCGCCGCCGTGCCGTATCGGCCGCCAAGGTGCGCATCGGGCAGGCCGCCAAATTCATCGGCCAGCAGGCGGTCCAGCTACACGGCGGCATGGGAGTAACGGACGAGCTGGCGGCTGCCCATCTGTTCAAGCGGCTGACCATGATCGATCTGACGCTGGGGGATGTGGACCACCACCTGCAGCGCTTCGCGGCCCAGCCAGCCTTCGCCGAGCACGCCTGAAACGGCAGGCGGCTAGCCCAGTTCTGCCACGCAGACGCGGTCGCGGCCGCTCTGCTTGGCGCGGTACATCTGCTGGTCGGCCTGCCGGATCAGGGCATCGCTGTCGCTGTTTTCGAATGGCGGCAGCATGGTGTGCACGCCCAGACTGGCTGTGACGTAGGCCGAGGTGGGCGAACCGGCATGCGGTATTTTCAGGCGACGGATGGTATCGAGCACGCGCTGCGCCACCACGGCTGCGCCGCCGGCCGCTTCCTGCGGCAGCAGCAGGACGAATTCCTCGCCACCATAGCGCGCCAGCATGTCCTGCGGCCGCGCGGCGCAGGCCGACATGGCGGCACCGACCTGCTGCAGGCAGATATCGCCGGCCTGATGGCCGTAGTGGTCGTTGTACAGCTTGAAGTGGTCGATATCGATCATGATCACCGACAGGGGCAGGCCGGCGCGCGCACAGCGGCGCCATTCCGCTTCCAGCGTGTGATTGAAGCTGCGCCGGTTGGCCACGCCAGTCAGGCTGTCGGTGCGGCTCAGTTCGCGCATGGCGTCGGCCTGACGCTTGATGGTGAGCTGGCTGCGCACGCGCGCGCGCACCACGGCCACATTGAAGGGCTTGCTGATAAAGTCCACCGCGCCCGCTTCCAGCGCGCGGGTTTCGTCTTCGGGCTGGGTTAGTGCCGTCACGAAGATCACGGGGATATCCTGCAGGGCCGGGTTGGCGCGCAGGGCGGCGCAGACCTGATAGCCGTCCATGCCCGGCATCACGGCATCGAGCAGGATCAGGTCCGGCTTCTGGCTCTGCGCCATTTCCAGCGCGCGCGCGCCATCGAGCGCGAACAGCACTTCGTGTTCGTCACGCAAGGCGTGGTGCAGGATCTGGATATTCTCCATGGCGTCATCAACCACCAGTATCCGACCATTCCAGGCCAGGTTGGTCCAGCTCATGCACTGCCCTTTCACTGCAAAAATTCGTCGAGTAGCTGCGACGCAGCCCGGAAGTCCAGCTTGCCGATGGCGTCTGTCAGCGCGGCGGGCAGGGTTCCGGCGGCGAGTCCGGCCTGTAGCTGTGCCAGTACGTCGAGCGCTTTCATGTTGTTATTCTGAAGTAAAGTGCGCAGCTCCGCCAGTGTTTGTCGCACTGCATCTTCGCCAAATTCGCTGGAGATGGCGTGCTCTTCCTTGTTTGTGCTGGACAAATCGGGGATAGCAGAGGCAAGCCGCTGGAGCGCACTGTCCAGTTCAGTCAGTTTCTCGCGTAGGTGCGGCGCCGCTGTTGCGCTGCTGCCGTCGGCGTGCAGGGCAGCTTCGGCCGCAGAACAGCAGGTGGCGATCGGCAGCGCACCCAGATTGGCCGCAATGCCGCGCAGGCGGTGCAACTGGCGCGCCAGTTCCGCATGTCCGGCCTGGCCCTGTTCCAGCAGTTGCAGCATAGGCGCGGCACTGGCCGCATGTTCGCGCTTGAAGCGCTGCAGCAGCTTGAGCAGCAGCTGGCTATCGCCATCGAGCCGCGTCAAGGCGGCGGCGCCATCGAGCCCTGCCTGCTGGATGGATGTCAGCCATTGCTGGGCAGCGGCCCCGGCGTCCCGGGCCTGTGGCGCCGCGGCGGGCGCGCCAGCGACGGCGCCCGGTACCAGCCGGACCAGCACGGCGATCAGCTGCTCCACATCGATGGGCTTGGCCACGTGGGCCGACATGCCTGCTGCGCTGGCGCGGCGGCGGTCGTCTTCCATCACGTTGGCAGTCATGGCCACGATAGGCAGCGTGGCCAGCGGGCCGCCCAGCGCGCGGATGGCACGCGTGGCGTCATAGCCGTTCATGACCGGCATCTGCACATCCATCAGCACCAGTTCGTAGCGCTGCGGGCCGGCGCGCAGCAGGTCGAGCGCCAGCTGGCCGTTTTCCACAGTGTCGACCTGCGCGCCTGCATGCTGCAGGATGTAGAGTGCCACTTCCTGATTGATCTGGTTATCTTCCACCAGCAGGATGCGCATGCCCTGCAGGCGTCCGTGCAACGGGGCATGGGCCGCCAGCACCAGGCCGGGCGGGGCGAGCGCCGACGGATCCAGTATCTGCGCCACCTGATCGCGTATCTGGGCCGGAGTGGCCGGTTTGGGCAGCAGGCCTGCTACGGCCTGGCCGGTCTGGCGCACGGCGCCCTGTTCACCCGTCATCAGCAATAGCGGTGGCCAGCGCCGGCTGCCCGCCTGCGGACAGGCATGCAGCTCGGCCAGCAGACTGGCACCCAGTATCATCACATCGGTGACCGCTCCGTCATCGATGCGGGCGGCGGCAGCGTCGAGGTTGGCTACGCTGTCGGCCTGCCAGCCCAGCTGCTGGCAGCAGCGCTGCAGCACGGCGCGCACGGTCGCATTCGGATCGACCAGCAGCACCCGCCATGGCCGCCGCGCGGCATCGACCACGGGGGCGGGCGCGGCTTCCAGTGCCTGCAAGGGGCAGCGGAACTGGAATTCGGAACCCACGCCCGGTTCGCTGAACAGGCTGATGCTGCCGCGCATCAGGCTGGCCAGCTGGCGGCAGATGGCCAGCCCCAGTCCGGTGCCGCCAAAGCGCCGGCTGGTGCTGCTGTCGGCCTGCACAAAGGCTTCGAAAATATGCGCCTGCTGGGCTGGCGGTATGCCGATGCCGGTGTCGCGCACGCGGAATTCCAGCCACAGCCCGTCCTCCTGCTGGCTCTGGCGGATCTGCAGCACCACTTCGCCGCGCTCGGTGAACTTGATGGCGTTGCTGAGCAGATTGAGCAGAATCTGCTGCAGCCGCATAGGGTCGCCCAGTACGGTGAGCGGCAGTTGCGGATCGATGTCGTAGATCAGTTCTATGCCCTTGTCGCTGGCGCTGCCGCTGACCAGCACGCTGATGCTGGCCAGCAGGTGTTCCAGCCGGAACGGGGTCTGCTCCAGCGTCAGCTGGCCGGCCTCCACGCGCGAGAAGTCCAGCACATCGTTGACCAGTCCCAGCAGCGACTGGGTGGCCAGCTGTATCTTGTCCAGATAGCCGCGCTCGCGCGGGGCCAGCTGGGCTTCTTCCAGCAGCCGGGCCAGACCGATGATGGCGTTCATCGGCGTGCGGATTTCGTGGCTCATATTGGCGAGGAATTCGCTCTTCGCATGGCTGGCGGCCTCGGCCCGGTCGCGCGCCGTGATCAGTTCTTCGTTCAGGCGCTGCAGGTCCAGTTCGGATTCCTTGAGCGCCGTGACATCGGAAACCAGCACGATCAGGCCGCGCACCTGTCCGGTCGGCGTCAGGTCGGGGAAGTAGTTGACCCAGAGGTGCTGGTCGGTGCCATGCATATCCGTTACCTGTCCGCCGAAACTCTGTGCCGTGCCGGCCATGGCAGCGTCGAGCTGGCGGCTGTGGCGCGCCACATGGCTGGCGCCCAGCAGGTCGTCCATGGAGCGCCCCAGCACCTCGGCCGAGCTGCGCCCCAGCCAGTCCAGCAGATAGCGGTTGGCAAAGCGGCAGCGCAGGCCGGTATCCCAGTAGGCCACCATGCCGGGCAGGTTGTCGGTCACGGTGCGGATGAATTGCTCGCGCTCGGCCAGCTGGTTGAGGCTGGCAGTCAGCGCTTCGCGCGCCTGCTTGCGCTCGGTGATATCGATGGAAATGCCGAGCACGTGGGTCGCCACGCCGCGTTCGTCGCGCAGCGCCACTTTGCGGGTGGTCAGGTAGCGGGTCTGGCCAGCGCTGTTGCGCAGCGGTTCTTCGGCGATCTCGACCACGGTATCGGCCGGGGCGGCCAGCAGCTGGCGGTCGGTGACGGCAAACTCGGCGGCTTCGGCAGGGGACACGAAGTCGGCATCGCTCAGGCCTATCAGTTCGTCGCCATCGGCCCGTTCGTACAGCTGGGCGCCATAGCGGTTGAACATGGCATAGCGCAGGTCGGGCAGGCGCTTGAGGAAGATCATGGCCGGCATATTCTCCACCACCGAGCGCAGCAGCTGGCGCGACTGGCGCAATTCCGCTTCGATGCGTTTCTGTTCGGTGACGTCGAGCATCAGTCCGGTGATGCCGGCGATGCGGCCGTCGTTGCCGAACTGCGGGTAGTAGCTGATCACCCAGTGGCGCAACTGCTCGGGCGAAGTCTCCGGGTGGCCGGAGCGGGGCAGATTGACCAGCGGCTGGCCGCTTTCCAGCACGGTACGGTAATCGGCCAGCACGGCGCGCCGCAGGTCGGCATCGGCAATCATGTCGGCCACATGGCGGCCCAGATGGGCGACCACGGGCTGGCGGTTGAGTGCGGCAAGGAATTCGTTCAGGCGCACATAGCGCAGTTCGGCATCGACATAGCTGAGCCCCACGGGAGCGGTGGCATACAGGGTTTCCAGCTGGACGCGGTTTTTCTCCAGCTGGGCAGTCCGTTCCGCCACCTGCGATTCCAGCCGTGCCTGGTGACGGCGCAGATTGCCCTGCAGCCCAGCGATGGCATGGGCGATCTGTCCCGCTTCGCGGAAGGCCATGCTGCCCAGAGCGAAGGGCTGGCCGGCCGCGAGTGCCTGCGCAGCCTCGCGCAGCTGCTGCATGCTGCTGCCCAGCCGCTTAGTCCACCAGCCTGCCAGTGCCGCCACTGCCAGCAGCAGCAGCGCGGTGCCGGTGCCGAGTGCGGCCAGATCGGCCAGCATGCTGCTGGCCGGCAGTTGCTGTGGCGTAGCCAGCGCCACCGTGCTCAGACTGTGTGCGGCGCGGCTGATGGCGACCAGATAGCTGCTGCGGGCGCTGGTCTCGGCGGTGCTGATGGCCGTGCGCCGTTCGTGCAGCAGGCTGCGCAGGCCAGCTTCGCTGGACTGGCTCCAGATCAGCCGTGCTGCGCCGCCGTTCATCAGCAGTGCGGCGTCGGCATCATAGACGCTGACATGCTGCTCCGGCGCAAGCTGCTGGGCGCGCAGTATCCTGCCCAGCCAGTCGGGATGGAAAATTGCGCTCAGCACGTAACGCGGGGTGTCGCTGCCCGGCACTGCCAGATCGACGGTCAGCAGGTTCTGACCTTGCAGGTCGATCACCGCGACGCGCTGGCTGGCACCGGCAAACAGCGGCGCCAGCCGGTGCAGCGTGGCTTCCGGGCTGATGGCGGCCGGCAGCGGCGTGCCTAGCTGTAGCAGGATATGGCCGGAACGGTCCTGCAGCAGCAACTGGCTGATGGGGCCGCCACCACCCAGCAGGCGCGCGGCCTGGGCCCGGATGGGGGCCAGATCGTCCTGTTGTAGTGCGGGGTGGATGCTGAGCGCGGTCAGCAGCTGGCGCGCCTGCTGGACATCGCCTTCGATCGCGTAATGGAGCAGGCGGGCGGTTTGCTGGCTTTGCTCGGACAGCGTGCTGTGCTGGTACTGCTGATAGCGCGCGGCGAGCAGAATGATGGCCAGCACGGCAGGCAGCAAACACAGCAGGACCAGCACGGTGAGCTGGCGACGCAGTGTGTAGGAAGGACGGTATTGAATTTCTTGCAAGCCTAACCCCGGACGGCAATCTGAGCATGATGCCCTTGGATAGTAGCCGAGCTGGTGCGTTTCAGAAAGTTATTTTGCATCCGGACCAGCGCTCTTGCCACAGGCATAACGCCAGCCCAGTTCGGCGATGGGGCGGGCCATCTGGCCGGCTGCCAGCGCTTCGGCACTGGCAGCGGTACCTACGCTGTGGCGTTTCATGATGCCTTGCAGAATACTGGCGAGGCGGAATAGATTGAATGCCAGATAGAAATTCATCTGCTGCGCCTGCAGCGTACGGCCCGTGCGTTCGGCATAGCGGGCCATGCAGCGTTGCTGGTCGGGGATGCCGAGTGCCGCCAGATCAAGGCCGGCCAGGCCGCGGAACTGGCCCGGTGCCAGATGCCAGCTCAGGCAGTGGTAGGCAAAGTCGGCCAGCGGGTGGCCCAGCGTGGCGAGTTCCCAGTCCAGCACGGCCAGTATGCGCGGCTCGGTGGGATGGAACAGCAGGTTGTCGAGCCGGTAGTCGCCATGCACGATGGCGCATTCCTCGCCGGGCGGTATATGCGCGGGCAACCATGCCATCAGCTCGGCCATGGCGGTGATCGCTTCGGTCTGGCTGGCCAGATACTGGCGGCTCCAGCGTTCGATCTGGCGAGAAAAATAATTGCCCGGCTTGCCGAAGTCGGCCAGTCCCAGCGCCTGATAGTCGAGACTATGCAGGCGGGCCAGCACGCGGTTCATTTCGTCGTAGATGGCGGCGCGTTCGGCCGGCGCCATGCCGGGCAAACTGGGGTCCCACAGTATCCGGCCCGCGACAAACTCCATCAGATAGAAAGCCCGGCCGATAATGCGCTCGTCCAGACAGAGCAGTAGCTGGCGCGGGCAGGGAAAGCCGGCCCGGCCCAGCGTGTCCATGATGCGGAACTCGCGTTCGATGGCGTGGGCCGAAGGCAGCAGCTGACTCGCCGGAGCAGGCCTGGTGCGCAACACATAGCGCTGGCCGGCAATTTCCAGCAGGTAGCTAGGGTTGGACTGGCCCCCTTTGAATTGCAGCGCGCTCAGCTTGCCGGCCGGATAGCCGGCCACATGCTGGCGCAGATAAGCGTCGAGTGCGGCCAGATCGAACTGCTGCCGCGCCGGAATGGCGCGGGTGCCTTCGAACTGCGCGAACATGGCGCTTAGAAGAACACGGCGGTGCGCTGGATGACACTGCCATTGTTGGTGTAGGGGCCGGATGCCCGCACCGAGCCGGTATTGTATTTGCCGTCGTCGAGCTTGCTATCGACCTGTTCGGCAAAGCTGTCCGGCAGATTATCGAGGCGCACGCCATTGCCGCCACGGCCGCCCACCACGTCGTTGTAGATGTAGACGGCGCCGCCCTGGGCGCTGGTCATGAAATCGGTGCTGCCATTGAAGGAGCCGGTAATAAAGCCGGCCAGGGCCAGATGCTGGGGCGCCAGCTGGTATTCGTCGATCTGGCCATCGCCATTGCCGTTGCCCGTTGCGCCAGGCGCATGGGTGGTGCCCTGCACATCGTCGCCGGGCAGGGCATGGAATTTGTCCTGATAGGCGTTCACGGCAGCCGTCAGCGAGGTGGCCTGCTGGACGATGTTCTTGACGCGGGCGCTATCGATCAGGCTCTGTCCTTTCAGTACGCCGCCCAGCAGCAGACCGATGATGACCAGCACGATGGCAATTTCGACCAGCGTAAAACCGCGGGAACGTTGGGGAAGAGTGCGCATGGGATTCCTTTCCGGTTGATACTGTTATCTTACCGCAAGCCTAGGCGCTAGTGTTGCGCCGGAGCCAGTTGTTCCAGCCGCCGCGCCAGAAAAGCCAGTTCCTGCGGGTCGCTGATCTGGCCGCTGCTGATCAGGGCGCCAATCAGGGTGCGGGCACTGTCGGCCTGATCCATGTCGGCCGCGATGAATACCTCCAGTTCGCGCGCCCAGGCGGGCAATTGCGCGGCACCTGCCTGCTGGCGTAATTCGGCGGCATAGCGGCGTGCCAGCGCCATATCGTGCAGCTGATGGCGTGCCACCAGCGCGGCGTGGGCCAGCCAGGGCCAGCGCCGCTGCGGGTCGGCGCGGTAGTGGCGGTAGACAAAATCGAGCATCAGCCGGGCGCGTACGGGATCGCTGACGGCGCCATATACTTCGCTGGCGGCCAGTAGCGGATACTGGCCGCGCGGATCGAGCGCCAGCACGGCCTCCAGCCAGTCGCGCAGACGTGCATAGTCGAGTTCGCGGAATGCAATGCTGAGGCCAGCCTGTTCGTCGTAGCTCTGCACGTACAGCATGCTCGCTTTGGCCAGCGCCACCGGCTCGCCCAGACTGGCCAGCCGTAGCAGTTCAACCGGCGGCACGGCGGGCAGGCTGGCCGCATGGGCACGCGGCGCCGGTTGCAGGCTCTGCCAGAGTATCTGCAGCAGCAGTGCCGCCAGCAGTGCCGGGCGCAGCCAGCGCGGCAGGGGGTGGCGAGGGCGCAGGGCATCCATGCGGGCGGCGCGGCTAGACGGCTTTGCGGTACAGGTCGTATAAAGCGGCCAGTACCAGCAGAGTGACGAACAGGGCGGTCTGGGCCAGCATGCCGGCCAGATCCTGCAGGCTGCCGCTCTGATAGACCAGCCAGTCGCTGCTGCCATAGCGGTCCAGATGGGGCAGCACGGTGCCGAGCAGGTCGAACACCCGGCTGGCAGCAGTGCTGCTGCTACCGTCGGGACGGCTGCCGTGGGCAAGCAGCTGCAGCGTGCCTATGCTGCGCGCCAGCAGGTAGAAACCGCTACAGGCGGCCAGTGCCGCCGGTAGCTGCTGCATGCTGACCATGCACAGCACGGCGAACGCCAGCATGATCCAGCATTCGCCCAGCAGGGACAGCGCCCACAGACCGGCCTGCAGGGGCGGTGCATAGCAGCCGGCGAGCAGGCCGGACAGCAGTGCCGGCAGCAGGGCCAGCGCGGCATAGCCGAGCAGCTTGCCAGCCAGATAGGTGGCACGGGGATGCGCCAGTGCCAGCAGCATCTGCTGGCCTTTGTCTGCCGCTTCGCGCGCCATGCTGCTGACGACAAAACTGGTGAGCAGAAATACGCTGGCGAGGCGCAGCAGACTGGACAGCAGTGCCAGCCGGATCTGCCGGCTTTCCGTCAGCGCCATGGCATCGAGCAGGCCGCTCAGGGCGATGCAGGCAAGTAGCAGCCCCAGCAGCAGCCACAACCAGCGGTTGCGCACGGCTTCCAGTATGGTATAGCGGGCGATAGTGAAGCTGGCGGACATGGCGATTAAGGCAGGCGTTGCGCCGCCACCATGCGGTTGTACAGGATATTGGGCGAAATCCACAGCACGATGTCGTCGAAGGTACCGCCGCTGGCGCGCGGATCCTCGGCAGGATCGCGGCTGATCAGGGCAGTGCCGCTCTGCAGATTGAGTTTTTCATCCTCGTTGCCCGCGCCCAGATCGGTTATGCGGGTGTTCTGGTCGCTGAAGGCGCCGTAGCCGTTCTTGCCAAAGGAAATCAGGGCGGCCGGAATATCATTGTTTTCCGTCAGCGGCTGCAGGCGGCCGCTGGCATCGCGCGTGGCGATGGTGATGTCGCGCGGGGTTTTCAGGGTGAACAGCAGCACGCTGTCGCTGAAGGCCGGCGTGACACTGTAGCCGAGAATGCGGTTCCAGCCATCCAGCCGGCCCACGCCCAGCGTGGCCCATGGCAGCAGGCCATAGCGCTTGTTGCAGGCGCTGCCGGTACGGTCTTCCAGTCCGTTAGTGGCGGAAATGGCGGGGCAGGGCAGATAGCCATTGCGCAGAGCAAAGCCGAATAGTGCTTCGCGCGCCTCTTCCATCGCCAGCCGTGTGTCGCTGCTATGTTTCTGTTCCAGCTGTGAACTGAGCGGGGCGATCATGCCGCCTATCAGCAGGCCGACGATCAGCAGCACGATGGCAATTTCCACCAGCGTGAAGCCGTGCTGGTGCCGCACAGAGCGGGACGAGGCGCGTTCAGGGTTCATTGACATCTTTCACCCGGGCCGTATCGAGATCATAGCGCTGGCCCGGCTTCAGGACGACCCGTTTGCCGTTCGACAGGGTAATCGTCACTGCGTTCGCTCCCGTATTGCTGAAACTGTTCTGGCCATCGTTCTGGGCGACGTTGTTGAGCCAGACTGTGCTGCGCCCCGTGCTGCTGCGCAGGCTGCCGCTCATGGATAGCGTGGCGGAGCCAGCTGGTGCTGGCGCAGGCTCGGCGGCAGGCGCAGGCTGGAACGGAGCAGGCGGGGCGGATGGTGCGGCGGCCTGCTGCATGTTGCCGCCTACGCCGGCACTGCGCTGTCCTTCCATGGCATCGCGTTCGGCTGGTGTGGCGAACAGGCGGCCCAGCGTCTGGGCACGGGCTGGCGCCATGGTTGCCGCCAGCAGCAGTGACAGTGCCAGCGCTGCCTGGCTGAGGCGGATAGGCGTGCTGCTCATGGTAGTTCCTTGCGTGCCGGGGCAGAGCTGGCCGGCGCTTTGACCGGCAGGTTCAGTGTTACCCAGTTCAGTGTGCAGTCGGCACCCAGCGTCGGCCCTGATTGCGCGCCCACCGCCCGGGCCAGCCGTTTGATATTGCAGTCCTGCACGGCAAAGAAGCTGGTCTGATGCAGGTCGGCGAGGAAGTTGAACAGATCCATTTCGTGCAGCAAATCCATGTGCAGCCGCATGCGGCTGCCCTGCAGCTGGTAGTCGCCCAGATCGAGCGCCGCCACCAGCTGTACGGTCTGCTGCGGCTCCACTTCGTAGCTGAGCGGCAGCAGACGGCGCTGTTCCTGCACGTGGCGGATGGCATCGACCCATTCGAGTCGCTTTTCGGCACCGATCAGGCCGCGTGCGCGCAGCTCGATATAGCGTGGCTGGAAATTGCGGATATCGCGCTTTTCATTATCCACATGGGCATAGCGCGTGTAAGCCGCGTCGCGCGTGCGCTGGGCCAGTTGCAGCCGGTCTTCTGCGCTGTCCAGACGCCAGTGACTGAGCTGGAAGGCACTCAGGCTCAGCACCAGACAGGCCAGTGCCACCAGCACGGCAGTACGGATGCGGCCGAACTCGGCCAGCCAGTAGGGCAGCGTCAGGGGACGGGCTGCGGCCTTGCGGCCGGTGGTCGGTAGACTGCTCATGGTTTCCACACCAGAATAAGGGAGAAGCGCGGGTGGGCATCCTCGCTGGCCGGACCGGCTTTGCCGCTCAGCTTGACGGAGGAGCGGGTATCGAGCGGCGGCTTGTCGATCGCCACAGTCAGGCCCGGGTTGCTGGCCAGCTGCTGGGCGAAGCGGTTCATGCTGTCCACGGCGGCACGGTAGTCGTCCTGATCCCCCATGATTTCCGCTTCCAGCCGCAGGCTCTGCGCTGGCCGGGTGGGTATGCCCAGCAGGGCGGACGCAATCGGTGCCGCCTGATGGCCATCGCCCTGCGTGGCGGCGGGAGCGCCTGCGGCGTCGCCCTGTGCCACTTTCCATTCCAGCTGCTGCAAGCGTATCTGCGGAGTCTGCTCCAGCGCGGCGCTGACCATGGCCGTCATATCGTACGGCGTGGGCGCCTGGGTGCCTAGCATGCGCTCCACATTGACGGCGGCGCGCATATTCGCCGTGCTGGTGACGCTGGGCGGCATGGCCGCCATCACGCTGCGGTAGCGCTGGTCGTAGCTGGCCGCTTCGGCCATCAGGCGGGCACTATCCTGCTGTGCCTCGCGCGCCTGCCACAGGTTGACGCCCATCCACAGCAGGCTGGCGCTACCCAGCACGGCGCTGCTCCAGTACAGCACGCGGCGGATGCGCCACAGCTTGTAGTGGCGCCGCACGCTGCCCAGCGGATACTGGCTGACACCGTGCTGGCGTGCCAGCAGGGCCAGCAGCATGGGATCGGCCAGCTGGGCAGCCAGTTCGGTGACGCGCAGTTCGTCGCTGCGCAGACCCAGTTTGCCGGCCACGTGATGCAGGGCGAGGAAGCGGAACGAGGTCTCGGGTCCGTCTTCGCACTGGCTTTCCAGCACCGGCGTGCTGGCCAGCGGCGCGATGACGACGGCGTGCAGCACATTGCCGCGGCCCATCAGCCGCACACTGGTGAGGAACTGCTGGGTCTTGGCGGCTTCGGCGCCCAGATTAATGGGCTGGCCGTCACGGTTGATGGCGGCTGTCAGGCGGGAAAATTTCAGCAGGCCGTTCTGGAAATAGCTCTGACGCCAGCCTCCCGACTGCTGGGTAAGCAGGAGCAGATGTTCGTCGCGCAGGCCCAGCCGGGCCACCAGCGCGGAGCTGAGCAGGGTGGTCGAATACAGCCCGGCGAGGGGAATCTGCAGCTGGTCCAGCGCGTCCAGCCAGGGCTGTACGGTGGCCGGATTGGTCAGTGCTGCCAGCAGCACCATATCGTCGCGCCGGCCTTCGGCCAGGCGGCCCTGGATTTCGAAATGGCGGTACGGGGTTTCGCGGTATTGCTGCTGCAGGCGGCGCCGCAGCAGTTTGCGTCCGCCCATGCCGCCCACATGGGGCACGTTGATGCGCTGAAAGTCTTCCTCGACCAGATCGGCCAGCAGCAGGGCCGGCAGCATCGGCTGGTGCTCGAGGTAGTCCATGAAGCCTTCGATACCGGCGGCATCGCTGGCGAACACGCTGCCGCCGCGCAGGCGGCCGCCTTGCCAGACATAGGCGGTTAGCTGTTCGCTGCTCAGGTAGAAAAGATGTTTGCTCATAGCACGTCAGCCTCAGGTGCGGATCTTGCTGATCGTGTCGTAAATCGGGCCCATCACGGACAGCATGATCCAGCCCACCAGTACGCCCAGTATCACCGTCATGGCCGGTTCTATCATGGACTGTACTTTTTCTATCATCTCCTTGACCTCGCGGTTATAGAAATAGCTGACATTGCGCAGCGCACCATCGAGTGCGCCGGTGGCTTCGCCCACTTTCAGCATGCGGATCACCAGCGGCGGGAAGATGCCGGTCTGCTGGAAGGCTGCCGTGATGCCGTGGCCTTCCGAAATCAGCTGGGCAGCGCGGCGCAGTCCTGCCGCGATGACGCGGTTGCCGACGATGCCTTCGGACAGGTGGATGCACTCGAGGATGGTAATGCCCGATGCGTACATCATGGCAAAGAAGGTGGCGAAACGGGCCAGGATGATTTTATGCAGCACGGGGCCGATCAGCCAGATGCGCAGCTTGTAGCCATCGGCGCGGAAGCGCGCCGCCTCGCTGTGTGCCAGCCAGGCACGGCCGCCGAAATAGGCCGCCAGCGGCAGGCCGGTCAGCACATACCAGTAGTTGATGAACAGATTCGACAGCCAGATCAGCGCCTTGGTATGCAGCGGCAGGGTGTTGCCCATGTTCTTGACGAAGGAAGTCAGCTGCGGCACCAGATAGATCATCAGGAAGAACGTGACAGCGATGACGAAGCTGCCGACGGCAGCCGGATACATGACGATCTTCTTGGTCTGCGATGCCAGTTCGTCCTGCCATTTCAGGCTTTCCGACAGATTCTTGAACACTTCGGCCAGCTTGCCGCTCTGTTCGCCAGCTGTAATCAGGCTGGTAAACGTCAGGTCGAACACTTCCGGATAGGCCGCCAGTGCAGCGGAAAGCTGCTGGCCACCTTCGATATTCTCGATCAGGCCGGTAATCATTTCGCGGAAACGGGGATGGTCTATGCTGTCGCGCAGGTCGTTCAGGCCTTCGAGGATGGGCACGCCGGCGCCGGTCAGCTGTTCCATGTGGAAGCAGAAATTGATCAGGTCGTGACGGGTGATCACCCGTTTCAGTGCCACCACTCTGGTGCGCGAAGCGCGGCAATCGATCAGGTCCAGCCCCATCCGGTGCAGACGCAGTTCCAGATCGGGTTCGTTGGCAGCGTCCATATTGCCGGGCTGGATATGGCCGGACGCATCCATGGCGCGGTAGTAGAACTGGGTCATGGGCTCAGGCGCTCGGTCAGGTCCACCACGCGGCCCACTTCTTCGAGGGTGGTAATGCCGTCCAGCACGCGGCGCAGGCCGTCGTCGATCAGGCTATGGAAGCCCGCTGCATGGGCGGCATTGCGCAGTTCGCGGGTGGAAGCGCGGCGGGCGATCAGTTCGTCGATAGCCGGCGTCATCTTCAGCAGTTCCATGATGGCGATGCGGCCCTTGTAACCCTGATGGGCGCAATGGGGGCAGCCCACCGCATGGTACAGCGTCTGCGGGCCGGCCGCTTCGGACAGGCCCAGCAGGCGGCGCTCCACTTCATCCGCCTCATGCGGGGCGCGGCACTGGATGCACAGCTTGCGCACCAGCCGCTGGGCTACGATGCCGATGATGTTGCCGGCCATGATGTCGGGCACGATGCCGATATCGAGCAGGCGTGAAATCGAGCCGACGGCGGAATTGGTGTGCAGGGTGGAATACACCTGATGGCCCGTCATGGCAGCGGCAAAAGCCATTTCGGCCGTTTCCTTGTCGCGGATTTCACCCACCAGTATGATGTCCGGATCCTGCCGCATCATCGAGCGTATGCCCTCGGCAAAGCCCATCTTGGCCGATTCGTTGACCGAGGTCTGGCGTATCATATTCATCGGATACTCGACCGGGTCCTCCAGCGTCATGATGTTGACGCTCTCCGTATTGATATGGTTGAGCACCGAGTACAGCGTGGTGGTCTTGCCCGAGCCGGTAGGGCCCGTCACCAGGATCACGCCGTCGGGGCGGGCGATCATCAGCTTGAGCAGGTCCAGTTCCGCCTCGCCCAGACCGAGGCCGTCGAGCGGAACGATGCCTTTCTGCCGGTCCAGCACGCGCAGCACGAAATTCTCGCCGTGGGTGGTAGGCTGGGCCGAAGCGCGGAAGTCGATCTGGCGGCCGGAGAATTTGATCGAGATGCGGCCATCCTGCGGCGCCCGCGTCTCGGCGATATTCATATTCGAAATCACTTTCAGGCGCACCGCCATGGCCGGCCAGTAGGATTTGTGCAGGCTGCGGATCTGACGCAGGATGCCGTCGATACGGTAGCGGATGCGCAGGAAGGACTGTTCCGGTTCGAAGTGCAGGTCGGAAGCGCCGTTCTGCACGGCGTCGGCCAGAATCGCATCGATCAGGCGCACCATGGGCTGGCTGTATTCGTCCGAGGTGGTGCCCAGACTGGCGTAATTGACTTCGCCCGTTTCGATTTCATGCAGGATGCCATCGATCGACAGCTCGAAGCCATAGTACTGGTCGATGGCGCGGCTGATGTCCGATTCGTTCACCAGCAGGGGGCTGATGGTAATGCCTTTGACCAGCATGGCGCTGATCTGGTCCAGCGCGACAATGTTGCTGGTGTCGGACATGGCCAGGATCAGGTTGTCGGTAGCGCGTTCATAGACGATGGGGAACACGCGGTAGCGCTTGGCCACTTCCTTGGGAATCAGCTTGAGGGCGATGGCATCGACCACCAGACTGGTCAGGTCGGCGCTCTGCTGGTTGAGGTTTTCCGATAGCGCCATGCGCACCGTGGCTTCGGTGACGAAGCCCAGCGTGATGAGCAGTTTGCCTAGCGGCTCGTTGCTGCGTTTCTGTTCGATCAGCGCGATGCGCAACTGGTCTTCGCTGATGACCCCTTTCTGGATCAGCAGTTTGCCGAGTGGAAGTTTTGCCTGTTCAGCCATGGGTCTCGTTCTAGCGGGCGCTGGTGCCCAGTTCCTGCAGTCGTTTTTGCAGCGCGGCGCGGTCGAAGGCGGCCGCCGTATCCTGCGCCAGCGCCAGCGCGCGCTGGTAGTAAGTCTGTGCCAGCTTGCCCTGATTCAGCCGGTCCAGCCCGATGGCCAGATTGTAGGCATAGTCGGGATTGGTCGGAGCGGCGCTGTAGGCCTGGAAATAGGCCTGCTGCGCCTCCTGCCAGCGGCCCTGGCGGGCATACAGATTGCCCAGTGCGAAATGCACGGGCGCTGCATCGGGATTGCTGGCGAGGATGCTTTTCAGGCGGATTTCGTTCTGCGCCGGATCGCCCTGACGCAGGCCGACCAGGCCGGCAATGGCCGCACCGTCACGCGGATCGAGTTCCAGCAGGCGCAGATAATGGCTGGCGGCCTGGGCTGGTTGCTGTTCGCGGCTGGCGATGCTGGCTAAGCCGAGCAGGGCATCGCGGTTGTTGCCGTCCTGCTGCAGCACCGTTTCGTATTGCTGGCGTGCGCCAGCCAGATCGCCCTTGTTGAGCGCCTGATAGGCTGTGCCCAGCAGGGCTGCCAGCGGCTCCGACTTGACGCCGCGCGCAACGCGGATTTCGCTGCTCTCCGGCGCTGCCAGCGGCGGCAGGCGCTCCGGCTGGGGCGCGCTGAGCTGGGCCTGCACGGCCTGCTGGGTGGCTGCCAGTTGCTGCTCGGCCTGAGTCAGGCGGCGCTCCAGTTCGTCGCGCTGGGGATTATTTTTCGGGCTGGCCGGCAGCAGTGCGCCATCCTCCGCCGGTGCTGCAGCGGCCGCCGGGCGGGCTGGTGCCGTGACCACCAGGGCCGGAGTGGCGCCCGTGGCGCCGGGCGGCGGCATGGGGACGGGCGGCAGACGCGCACCAGCACCGGGCGCCATCACGGCCTGCCAGTAGTAATAGCCAAAGCCGGCAATGATCAGTAGCAGCAGTCCGATCAGACCGAACAGACGCAGCCGTTCGGGATCGATGCTGGCGCTATCGCTGCTGGTTGCGGGGGCTGCGCGCGTGCGCGTGGCCGCGCGCGGCGTCTCGGCCTGTCCGGCCTTGTCGGCGCGCGGGCCAGGCGCTGCCGGC
>NZ_WWCM01000002.1 GCF_009857915.1 Duganella qianjiadongensis | reverse complement strand
TGCCGATTTGCCTCGTCGACCCGCACACGGTCGATGACTTCCCGACCGTATTTGGCAATCACGTGAAACAGGTCATAGACCACCCGCGCATCAGGGCACTGCATCTGCACCTCAAGGTCGAACGCCGTATTCATGTCCATTGCCACGGCCTTGATGCCCGCGCAGCGCTCAGGTCCGAGCCATTCGAAGAATGGTCGTATTGCTTCCCGACTGCGACCTTCGCCGACCCACAGCACTCGCCGTGTATCGGCATCGAGCACGACCGTCGCATAGCGATGCCCTTTAAATAGGGCGAATTCGTCCATAACCAGCCTCGTCGGCTGCGCTTCTGGCAATTCTGAGAGGCGTCGTTCAAGGCGCTGGCGGTCGATCTTGCGCACAGTTTCCCAGTGCAGACCAGAAAGCTTGCAAACATGGGCTACGGCCAACTTCTCGCACCACAGCGCTACGAAGTCAGCCAATCGTCGCGTCATGCGGGCGTGGCGGTCGAGCCAACTAACGCGTTCAACTCGGGCTCCACAATTGTCGCAGCGAACACGCCGAAGCGGTACTTGCAACCATACGGGGTCGCCAAACATGGGCATGTCACGAATTGTGCGCCATGTCGTTTCATGAATCGGACAGGTATCGCTGCACCTAGGACAAACCGGGGGAACACCGGCATCGGGTTCCAACGTGATCCAGGTTGCGCCAGGGCGCCTTTCCAAATTTGAGACAAGGAAGCCTTCCCAGAACGGGAGACTGAGTTTAAGATTCGTCATGGAAGCGGTGGGTTAAGAAAGCACTTGTTGGTCGCACAACTAGTCTATCTTTTCTTCACCGCTTTCTCATTTCTAGATTACTTCCCGGTATTCCGTGAAGAACCAAAAAAAATCCCGCCATGCGCAGACACAGGCGGGATTTTTTTTTGAAAAGCGGCGGGTAGTTTAATCAGTGAATTTTTCCGTAGCGTCACTACGACGCGAAGCAAAACCCAGTACTACCAGACCTAACATCAGCATGATGAAGGTTTGCGGCTCGGGAATCTGGGCTACCGGTTCGACTTCCTGCGCCCGTTTCGGGTCGTTAACAGGCAAGGTGTCCGGATCGCTATCCTTGCTGGCAGTATTATCGAGACCGCAGTTGGCCGTGGCGTGCTGGTCGCAAGGAGCAAGAACGATTGTTGCAGGTGCAAGATTGGTTTTTTCAGCTGGCGCTGTTTGCGCCTGTGCGCTACCGGCCAGAGCAAACACTGCCAGCGCGCAATTTATCCAAGTCGAAATTTTCACTATGTACTCCTGTAAGGCATACTGGACAAGGCGTTAAGGCTTACCTAACGCACACTCGCTAGAGTTTTTTTCTTCGCGACGGAGTGCGCGCCGTCCAATAAATGGCATTAAATCACATTTCGTAACAAATTGCCATCTGTGTTTTGTTTTATGCAATCAAATAATGCAACGCAACACGAAAATTTTTAATTGATGCCTGTGGCGCAGAAATACTCCAATATGCAAGCAATAATTCAATTTGATCGGGGACAGTTTTAGATGATTTTTTCATTTGGTCGAACTAGGGGCTTGCTATTGCTGGCGCTTGCATTGCTCGGGGGCTGCACGACGGTCCAGAAGCCGGTAGCCGAACAGGCAGCGCAGAACGTTGCTCCTGCACAAGTATGGCTGCTGGGGGAAGTGCACGATAATCCGGCTGGCCACCAGCAGCGCTACGCTTTGCTGCAGCAGCGTGTGGAGCAGGGCTGGCGGCCGGCACTGGTACTGGAGCAGTTTGACCGCGAGAATCAGGATCTGCTCGACAAGGCGCAGAAGTCCTGCCTCGACGCCCAGTGCCTGATCCGGGTGGCCGGCGGCGGACGCTGGGACTGGCAGCAGTATTACCCGCTGCTGCAGCTGGCGCTCGACTACCATCTGCCGCTGGTAGCGGGCAATCTGTCGCGGGCCGATGCCTCGCGCGTGGTGCGCGACGGCATGCGCGCCGTGTTCGATGCCCAGAGCATGCGCGATTACCAGCTGGAGCAGGCTTTACCGGCCGATCTGCGCGCGGCGCAGGCCGCCGAGATAGCCGCCAGCCATTGCAATATGCTGCCGGAAATGATGGTCGATGGCATGGTCAATGCGCAGGTGGCGCGCGATATCTGGATGGCCCGGCTGATACGCGAGCAGCGCCCGCGCGATGTGGTGCTCATCGCCGGCAATGGCCATGTGCGCAAGGATATCGCCGTGCCGCACTGGCTGGCCCGTCTGCCGCCTGCGCTGAGCGTGCACAGTGTGGGCTACACGGAAGCGGCTGCAGTGCCGGGGCAGTATGATACGGTGGTACAGGTGGCTGCACCCGTGCGGCCTGATCCATGCGCCAGTCTGAAGCAGGGAGCGAAATAAACTATGGAAACTGTTTATACGCCGAGCGCCCCCGAGCGCAGCAGCATCTTGGCGCTATCCGGTGCCACCGTGCTGGAGTTCGGCACCAACTGGTGCGGCCACTGCATGGCCACGCAGGCGCCGCTGGCGCAGGCCATGGCCGCCCAGCCTCCGCTACGCCACTACAAGATCGAAGACGGACCGGGCCGGGCGCTAGGCCGCTCCTACCGCGTCAAGCTATGGCCTACCCTGATCTTCCTGCGCGACGGGGTGGAAGTGGCAAGACTGGTACGTCCCTTGCAGGCCGACGAGATCGCTGTGGCTTTGGCGCAAATTGTTGACTAGCCGTCAGCTTTAACTTCTTGGCAGCATCTGCAGGGCCTGTGTATGATCGTGGCCACCTTTCCCTTTGCAGGAGTTGCCCCGCATGTCACAGCCACACCCGAGCACAAGCCCGCGTAACTCGCCCGCCACGGTGCTATTTGCCAGCCTGATCGGCACCACCATCGAGTTCTTCGATTTCTACATCTACGCCACGGCGGCCGTGCTGGTATTCCCCAAGCTGTTCTTCCCCGCAGGCGATGCGGCTGCCGCCATGCTGCAATCGCTGGCCACATTCGCCATCGCCTTCTTTGCCCGTCCTGTCGGCTCGGCCCTGTTCGGCCACTTTGGCGACCGCATCGGCCGTAAAGCCACGCTGGTGGCAGCGCTGCTGACCATGGGCCTGTCCACCGTGCTGATCGGCGCGCTGCCTACCTATGCCAGCATCGGCACGTGGGCGCCGGCACTGCTGGCGCTGTGCCGCTTCGGCCAGGGCCTGGGCCTGGGCGGCGAGTGGGGCGGGGCGGTGCTGCTGGCGACGGAAAATGCGCCAGCGGGCAAACGTGCGTGGTACGGCATGTTCCCCCAGCTGGGCGCACCTATCGGCTTCTTCATGTCGGGCGGTATATTCCTGCTGCTGAGCCAGACGCTCAGCGATGCCGATTTCTTCAACTACGGCTGGCGTATTCCCTTCCTGGCCAGCTCGCTGCTGGTGCTGGTGGGCCTGTACATCCGTCTGAAAATCCATGAGACGCCGGACTTCCAGAAAGTTATCGAACGTAACGAGCGGGTGCAGGTGCCGGTGTTGACCGTGTGGCGCGAGCACCGCCGCGTGCTGTTGCTAGGCACGCTGATCGCCATGGCGACCTTCGTGCTGTTCTACCTGATGACGGTGTTTGCCCTGAGCTGGGGCACCACGGCGCTGAAATTCAGCCGTAAGGACTTCCTGATCCAGCAGCTGTTCGCCGTGCTGTTCTTTGGTCTCACCATTCCCGTTTCGGCCCTGTGGGCGGACCGCCATGGCCGTCGCGCCACCCTGATGGCCGTCTCGGCGGCCATCGTCGTGTTCGGCCTGAGCATGGCGCCGCTATTTGGTTCCGGCAACAGCCTGCTGGTGACTGTGTTCCTCTCGCTGGGGCTGGGTCTGATGGGCATGACCTATGGTCCGCTGGGCACCATACTGTCCGAGCTGTTCCCGCCGGCCGTGCGCTACACGGGCGCCTCGCTGACCTTCAATCTGGCCGGCATCCTGGGCGCCTCGCTGGCGCCGTATGCGGCGACGTGGCTGGCGACCAATTATGGCCTGCAATATGTGGGCTATTATCTGTCGGGTGCGGCGCTGATCAGTCTGGTCGCGCTGCTGCTGGTTAAGCACGAAACACCCCATTAAGCGGTTGTTGTCGTATGACTTGGTGGCTTGCCTGTGAAGGCAAGCTACTGATTTTTCAGGAAATAGGGAATTTTTACGGTTTTTGCTTGCCTCGTCAGTTTTATAGTTGTACGATGACATACAACAATGATCTCGTGGAGACAGAGAGATCATCACTAGAACATCCGATAAGAAGTGATGCCATGAACCTGAACGAGCCCGTCAACGTCGGCGCGACCATCGGCAAGTACCGCTGGACTATTTGCGCCCTGCTGTTTTTCGCTACTACCATCAACTATCTGGACCGGCAGGTGCTGAGCCTGCTGGCACCCCAGCTGTCGCGTGAATTCGGCTGGAGCAATACCGATTACGCCAACATCACTGCCGCTTTCCAGTTTGTGTATGCGCTGTCCATGCTGTTTGCCGGACGGGTGGTCGACCGCATCGGCACCCGCGCCGCCTATGTGGTGGCGATCTGCGTGTGGTCGCTGGGGGCGCTGATGCACGCCTTCTCGGTGCCTATGGGCGAGGCCGCTGGCGTGCTGCTCGGCGCGGCCGGCATCGTGGTGGCGCCGTCGATACTGGGTTTTATGCTGTCGCGCGCCGTGCTGGCGATAGGCGAGGCAGGCAACTTCCCCGCCGCCATCAAGGCCACGGCCGAATACTTCCCCAAGAACGAGCGCTCGCTGGCGACCGGCATCTTCAACTCCGGCGCCAACGTAGGGGCCATCCTGGCGCCTATCACGGTGCCTATCATCGCCGGCATCTGGGGCTGGCAAAGCGCCTTCATCATGATCGGCATGGTCGGCTTCATCTGGATGAGCGTGTGGCTAACCCTGTACGATACGCCGGAGCGCCAGCCCCGTTTGTCGGCGCAGGAACTGGCCTACATCCGGCGCGACCAGAGCGCGGCCCCGGCGGCACCAGCGACGACTGCACCAGCTGCCAAAGTGTCGTGGCTGCAGCTGCTCAAATACCGCCAGACCTGGGCCTTCGCTTTCGGTAAATTCATGACGGATGGCGTGTGGTGGTTCTTCCTGTTCTGGCTGCCGACCTATCTGTCGGCCCAGTACGGCATGAAGGGGGATGCCATCGTGGTCCCGCTGGCCGTGCTGTACAGCATGACCATGGTCGGCTCGATCGGCGGCGGCTGGTTCCCCAGCTATTTCATGGCACGCGGCTATGCGCCCTATGATGGCCGCATGCGCGCCATGCTGGTGATCGCCTTCTTCCCGCTGGTGGTGCTGCTGGCCCAGCCGCTAGGCAGTGTCAGCTACTGGGTGCCGGTGCTGCTGATCGGCGTGGGCGCTTCGGCCCATCAGGCCTGGTCGGCGAATATCTTTACGACGGTGTCGGACATGTTCCCGCAAAAGTCGGTGGCTTCGGTGATCGGCATAGGCGGCATGGCCGGCGGTATCGGCGGCGTGCTGCTGACCAAGTTAGGCGGCTGGGTGTTCGACTTTTACAAGGCACGTAACGATATCGGCACGGGCTATATGATTTTGTTCACCATCTGCGCGCTGGCCTATCTGGTGGCATGGTGCGTGATGAAGGCGCTGGTGCCTCGGCATAAGGAAATCACCGATCTGTAAGCGTCGCGCCGCCTGAATGAAAACGCCAGACCGGCCGTCGTAGCGGCGGGTCTGGCGTTTTGCCTTGAAGCGCGCCGTGGTACAGCGCGCCAGTGCCCGGGTTTAGAAGAATTTGCTGACGTCAGGGCGGGTAGCCAGTGCCTGCTGCACGATGGCCGTGACGCGGGCGCGGTCGGCGCCTTGCAGCGGCTGACGCGGACGGCGCACGTTTTCGTTGCCCACACCGGCCAGGGTTTCCACCAGCTTCAGGTTCTGTACCAGTTTGGTGGAGACGTCAAGGTGCATCAGCGGCATGAACCACTGGTACAGCTTGAGGGCTTCGTCAAAGCGCTTGGCTTTCATCAGTTTGTACAGGGCCACCGTCTCTTTCGGGAAGGCCACTACCAAGCCGGCCAGCAGGCCGTCCGCGCCCACGGCCAGACCTTCGAAGGACAGATCGTCCACGCCCATGAACAGCTGGTAGCGATCGCCCACGGCGTTGCGCAGGTCGGTAATGCGGCGCACGTTGTCGGTCGATTCCTTGATCGCCACGATCCATTCGCAGTCGGCCAGTTGCTTGAAGTCTTCCGGCGTCAGATCGACTTTGTAGGACACGGGATTGTTGTACACCATGATAGGCAGCTGGGCGGCTTGGGCGATGGTGCGCAGGTTGTCCATGGCTTCGCGCGCATCGGCTGCATACAGCACGGACGGCATCACCATCAGGCCCTGCACGCCCAGTTCGCGTGCTTTTTCGACGAAGCGGCAGGCGGTGGCAGTGCGGGTTTCGCTGACGTTGACCAGCACCGGCACGCGGCCAGCGGCGACATTCAGCGCGGTTCTGGTCACTTCCAGTTTTTCATCGAACGACAGGGTGCTGGCTTCGCCCAGCGAACCGCAGGTCAGCAGCGCATCGACACCGCTATCGATCTGGAAAGCAAAGTGCTGTTCCATTGCGGCGTGGTCGAGATCTTCGTTCTCCTTGAATTTGGTGGTTACTGCAGGGAAGACCCCTTGCCATTTTGCTGCTGCCATAATGCTCTCCTTGTGATAGTTCGGTTGGGTGCTCGGTTGGATGTTCAGTTACTGGGCTGCTTGCTGGTCCGGCGTCTCTTCCGGGGCTGAGGCTATCATGCTGGCCACGCGGGCCGGTACGATAGGGCTGCGTACGGCTGCTGGCCGCCAGCCGTACAGCAATTCGGTGGCGCCGCCGCAGATGCGGCCCTGACAGGGGCCCATGCCGCAGCGCGTGTGCAGCTTGGCGCTGCGCCAGCTGCTGTGGGTTTTCAGGTCGCCGTGGCAGACGTCTTCGCAGCGGCACACCAGCGTGCTGTCCTCGGCCAGTGCCAGCACTTCGGCACGCAGGGCAAAGCCGCGTTCAAGGCGGCTGGCGAACTTGCGCCAGCGGGTGCGCTGGCGGAACAGGGTTTCCGTTTCGGCCACGGCGCCGCTGGCGGCCAGTCCGGCGATGCGGCCTTCCACCAGCGCCAGATCGACGCCGCCTATGCCGGTGCCTTCGCCGGCGCAATACACATCGCTGATGCACGTTTGCTGCCAGCTATCGATGCTGACGGCAGTCTGGCCTTTGCGGCTATGGGTGGCCGCACCCAGTGCCTGCGCCAGCTCCACATTCGGCAGCAGGCCGTAGCCACAGGCGAGATAGTCGCATTCCAGTGTAACGATGCTGCTGCCGCGCTGCACCTGCACAGCCTGCAGTTCCTGAGTCTTCATCGCGTCATCGAGCGCGGCACGCACATAGCTATCGGTCCAGTAGGGGATGCCGCGCAACTGGCGCGCCAGTTGCAGCGCCTGCACTGCCTTGGATGGCGTCGCCAGCAGGCCGGCGCCAAAGCGCGCCAGTGCCGGCATGGGCGCCTGTTCGATGATGGCGACGATTTCCGCACCGCGGGCGCGCAGGGTGGCCGCTACGGCCAGCAGCAGCGGGCCAGTGCCGGCCACCACCACGCGCTTGCCGGCGACCGGATAGCCGCCTTTGCTGAGTGCCTGCAGGCCGCCTGCACCGGTCACACCGGGCAGGGTCCAGCCGGGGAAGGGCAGCAGGCGTTCGCGCGCGCCGGTGGCCAGTATCAGGCGCTGGTAGTGCAAGGTCATGCCACTGACCGGCGTCTGTACCTGCAGCTGCTGCGGGGCCGGCGCGTACAGGACCCGCGTCTGGCTGAGGAATTCCACATTCGGCGCGTCGTGCAAGGCCAGCCACAGGGTGCGGGCGCGCGCGTCGCTCTGGCTGGCGGGACCGCCCCGCCAGATCTGGCCACCGGCCTGCGGATTGTCGTCGATGATGCCGACCTTGCGGCCACTGGCCGCTGCCGCCTGCGCTGCCGCCAGTCCGGCCGGACCGGCGCCCACCACCAGAATATCGTAGTACTTCATCGCACCACCTCGCAGCGCTCGACGCGCAAGCCTGCTACGCACGGCGTCTGGCAGGCCAGCTGGTGCTGTACGCCGTTGATGGTGCTGCGGCATTCCTGACACACGCCCATGCCGCACAGCGGGGCGCGCGCCGTGCCGCTAACCGAATAGCGCGTCACTGCGCTGCCATGCATGGCCAGCGCGGAGGCCACGCTGATGCCGGCCTCGACCTGCACGGCCTGCTGGTTGATGTAGATGGTGATCTCAGCCATGGAATCGTCCCGGCAAATAGGGGCTGGTGGCAATCGCGCTGCTGCCGCCGCACATCTGGCTGGCCAGCAGCTGGGCCGTGGCCAGCGACGTGGTGATGCCCAGGCCTTCGTGGCCGGTGGCCAGCCACAGGCCCTGGCGCGCAGGGTGTGGTCCGATCAGCGGCAGCCCGTCGGGCGTGGCGGCGCGCAGGCCGGTCCAGCAGCGCAGAATATGGTGCTGTGCCAGTGCCGGAGTAAAGCTGACGGCATGGCGCAGCATGGCTTGTAGCATCGCGTTGTCGAGCGCCGGATCGGTGCTGCCGAACTGGCGCGAGGAGCCGATCAGAATCTGGCCGGTGGGACGCGGTTGCAGATTGAAGGCCACCGAGCTGCCGCTGGCAGCATGGGCGCTTTTGATGTAGCCCAGCTCGACCAGCTGGTGGCGGATAAAGCCCGGATAGCGGTCGGTGATGGCGATATGGCCTTTTTTTGGCTGCAGCGGCAGTTCCGGCAGCAGCAGGCTGCAGCGCGAACCGGCGGCCAGCACGATCCGAGGGGCGTGCAGGATGCTGCCATCAGCCAGCAGCACGCCGTGGTCTTGCAGCGCCGTTACGCTGCCATATTCAAGCACGGCGCCGCGCGCCTGCGCTTTGCCCAGCAGCAGACGGGCACTCTTGGGGGCGTACACCAGCCCGTCGCCGCGCACCAGCAGACCGCCGGCCAGACCGGCGCGTAACTGCGGTTCGGCGGCATACAGCTGGTTCGCGTCCAGCATGTCGCAGGCGATGCCGTGGGCGCCCAGCACTTCGGCCTTGGCGCGGGCTGCCGCCATTTCTTCTTCGTCAGCCGCGACCCAGATAGTGCCGCACTGGCGGTATTCGTGGCTGGCCGCCTGATCCTGCCCGGCGGCCAGCTGGCGCCATAGCGTCAGCGAGTAGGACGACAGGGCCAGTTCGGCCGGATTATCGTCCATCACCACCAGATGGCCCATGCCGGCCGCGGTAGCGCCGCTGCCCGGCACGTCCTGTTCGATCACCGTGACCTGCAGCCCGCGCTCGCTGAGCGTGTCGGCGCAGGCGGCGCCGATGATGCCGGCGCCGACGATGATGACATCGGGCTGTTTCACTTGATGCCCCAGCCGAAAGGATCGGCCGGATCGATCAGCAGGCGGGCTTCCGCATTGACCCATGCGCGACCACGGATGCTGGGGATAAGCTTGCCGTCGCGGTAGTGGTAGCGGCCTTCGAACACGCTGCCGATCACGCTTTCCTGCTTCCACAGCGCGCCCTCGGCCAGCTTGCCGTCGGCAGCCAGACAGGCCAGCTTGGCGCTGGTGCCGGTGCCGCAAGGCGAACGGTCGTAGGCTTTGCCGGGGCACAGTACATAGCTCTGGCTGTCGGCACCGGTGCGCGACGGGGCGAACAGTTCGATATGATCGATCACGCCGCCGTTATCGCCACGGATGCCGCTCTGTTCCAGCGCAGCGCTGATGGCCGCCGAGAAATCGGTCAGCGCATCGATGTTTTTCAGGCTGATTTCCATGCCGTGATCGGAGACAAGGAAGAACCAGTTGCCGCCCCATGCGATATCGCCCGTCACAGGGCCGTAGTCCGGCACCAGCACGGTGATAGCGGCCTGACTGCGGTAGGCCGCCACGTTATCGAGCGTCACGCTGCCGTCGGTATGCAGTTCTGCTTCCACCACGCCCACCGGCGTATCGATGCGGTGGCGGCCCACGCCGATGCGTCCCATGTGGGCCAGCGAAGCGACCAGCCCGATGGTGCCGTGGCCGCACATGCCGAGGTAACCGACGTTGTTGAAGAAAATGACGCCCGCAGCACAATCGGGGGCATGCGGCTGGCATAGCAGCGCACCCACCAGCACATCCGAGCCGCGTGGCTCGCACACCACAGCGGTGCGGAAGGCATCGTGCTCCTGCCTGAATCGTGCAAGCCGCTCGCTGAGCGGGCCGCTGCCCAGTTCCGGGCCGCCATCCACGACCAGACGGGTAGGTTCGCCGCCAGTGTGGGAATCGATGATGTTGATGGTTTTCATACCGCCATGTTAGGCCTGCAGGCTCCTGCTGTCTTGCATGGTCTGCGCATGTTGGATGACGAAATCTGCACAATGGCGAAAAAAACGCGACACTTTGCGAGGGCGCTGGCAGAATCGGAACTATGCAAAAATCCCTACATGACGAGGTGGCGCGGCGCGCTCTGGGCGCGGCCATTGCCGACCCTTTTTTCAGCGAAGCGCTATTCGATGCGCTGCCCGATGTGGTGTTTTTCGTTAAGGACGAACGGTGCCGCTACGTGGTGGTGAACCAGACGCTGGCCCAGCGCTGCGGCCAGAAGCACAAGGCCGCCCTGATAGGCCGCACGCCGGCGGAAGTGTTTGCCCACCCGTTCGGTCAGTCCTATCTGGCGCAGGATATGGCGGTGCTGGGCGGAGGCGGCGAGATCGAGGAGCAGCTGGAGCTGCACCTGTATCCCAACCGCGATCCCGGCTGGTGTCTGACCCGAAAAAAAGCCCTGCGTGATAGCCATGGGCGCATCGTCGGCCTGACCGGGGTGTCGCGCGATCTGGCCATGGCCGATAAGAAGAACCCGGCCTACCGCAAGGTGGCTGCCGCCGTCAGCCTGATCCACGAAGAATATGGCCGCCAGCTGACGCTGGCCGAACTGGCCGCCACCGCGCACATGTCGGTGGCGCAGATCGAACGCTACTTCCTGCGCATCTTCCACCTGACGCCGCGTCAGATGATCATCCAGACCCGGGTCGATGCCGCTTCCCGTCTGCTGCAAGGCGACACCAGCGTGGCCGACATTGCGCAGGCCTGCGGCTATGGCGACCATTCGGCCTTTACCCGCCAGTTCAAGGCCACCACGGGCGTGACGCCTAGCCAGTACCGCCAGCTGGCCGTGCGCGGGGGCACAGCATGACGATGCCGTTCAACGACCCGCCCATGGCCAGCAGCTACCTGCGCCAGATTGCCGATCAGGTAGCCAGCATGGGCGGCGATGTGGATGCATGGCTGGGACGCCAGGGCCTGCAGACGGCGCAGCTGGATGATCCGGCCTTCCAGCTGTCGTTTCCCGTATTCCGCCTGCTGCTGCTCGATGCCATGGCGCTGACGCGCGAGCCTGCGCTAGGCTTGCTGATCGGCGAGCGCATGCGCGCCCACACCCACGGCATACTCGGTTATGCCGCCATCAACAGCAGCACCTTGCGGCAGGCGCTGGACGTCACGCGGCGCTATTTCCGTCTGCGCACCAGCATGCTCGATACGGCGCTGGAGCAGCAGGGCGAGTATCTGCGTCTGCAGCTGGTGGAGTGCCTGCCGCTGGGCGATATTGCCCGTCCTGTGCTGGAAGCGGTGCTGCTGTCGATTAAGAACATTCTTGATTTTATTGCGCGCGGCAGTGCGCCGTGCCAGCTGGTGGCGTTCAGCTGTTCGGCGCCGGACGACATGGCACTGGCGCGCGAACTGTTCCAGTGCGAAGTGCGCTATGCTCAGGACTGGAGCGGCATGCTGCTGCCTGCGGCGGCACTCGATACGCCGCTCAAGGTGGGCGACGCGGCCAGTTTCGAACTGGCTTTGCAGATCTGCCAGCGCGAACTGGACAAACTGGCGACGCCGTATTCCACTGCAGGGCGGGTGCGCAAGCTGATGCTGGAGCAGCGCACGGCTTTTCCTTCGCTGGCGCTGACGGCGCGTATGCTGCATCTGACGCCGCGCACGCTGCACCGGCGCCTGCTGGCGGAGCAGACCTCGTATCAGCAGATACTCGACGAAGTACGGCACATGCTGGCGCTCGAATATCTGCGTGGCGGCCAGACCAGCGTGCAGGAAATCAGCTATGCGCTCGGCTATACGGATATCGCCAATTTCCGCCGCGCCTTCAAGCGCTGGGAGGGCGTGCCGCCCACTGCGTGGCGGGCCGGTTAGGAGGCGTTACTGCGCGCTGGACTTGCTGTTGGCCATGGCGATCTGATTGCCGGACGGGATATTCTGCTCTATCCATTTCAGCATGTCCTGCCAGATGCGGCGCATTTCCGCCTGATCGGGCAGGCGGCCGGCACTCGGCAGCTCGATGGTCAGCACCGGCACCTGATTGCCGCTGTAGGCGCCGAGCGAGCCGGGATAGACGCCGATCGGCGCTAGCCGCAGCGCGCCAAAGCGCACCGGCGGATCGACCGGGCCGTCGAAATCGAGCACGCCGAAGGGCGCGTGCACGGAGATGATGATCTGTGGTTTGAAGCGTTTGATCTCGTCGCTCAGCCAGCGGCTCTCCGGTTCCGACAGCGGGCTGGAACCGGGGAAGCGGCGCGGGTCGCGTCCCGTCTTGCTGATCCAGTAGCGCTGCGCTTCCACATTCCAGCGCGGGGTAGGGAAGTTGCGGTTCAGGTCCACGCCGTTGGCGTTGACGCGGCGCGGCTTGGCCGCCAGCATGCCGTCGGGATTAAGCACCGGCACGATATTCCAGTGCAGCGGGCTGCTGTCGGCTGGCGGCAGCCACTGCATCCACTGGAATACGGCCGAAGAAGCGCTCAGTTCATCGCCGTGGATGCCGCCGATCAGCAGCACGCGGACGGAATCCTTTTTGCTGGTAGAGGCCTGCTGGCGCGTGAGTATGGGAAAACCCTGACGCGAACGGGCGCCCGACTGCACCAGCTGGCTGTTCTGGCACATGGCGGGCGTCACGCTTTGCAGGCGTGCCGTCAGGCGCGCGCACGGGGTGCGGGCATTGCTGGCATTGTTCGCTGCCGGCGCGTTGTTCTTATGGGCGGGCGCGTGGCCATGAGGTGCTGCGTGCGCCGCTGCATGGGCCGGAGCCGCCAGCGCGGTGGCGCTGAAAACGGAACTGGTACACGTTATGGTGAACGTAATGGCGAACTTGAATAAGGCGGGAAAATTGAGTGGTCGCATCGGCTAACTGGAGTGTGCAGGAGTAGCCCGCATCCGGCCCACATTATAGCTGAATTCACCCCTGGATTCGCTCTGGTGTGACGGGCACTGGCTCACCCGGCCGGCGACTGGAACTTCTTGCGGTAGGACGCAGGCTGCATGCCGACGCGCTGCTGGAACAGGCGGCGGAAGGAGTTGCTGTCTTCATAACCCACCTTGAAGGTGATGCTGTCGAGGTTCATGCGGGTCGATTCCAGCAGGTGCTTGGCACGCTCCAGACGCAATGTTTGCAAATAGGCGAGCGGGGTGTATTGCGTGGCTTCCTTGAAGCGGCGCACGAAGTTGCGCGGGCTGAAGCCGAAACGCTGGGCCAGTTCGTCGATGGCCAGCGGCTGATCGAAATGCTGCTCCAGCCAGTTCTGCACGCGCAGGATGTCGGCATCGCCATGGGCTTTGGGCATATTCCACATCACGTACACCGACTGCTCGGTGGGGGCGCTATCGATCAGCAGATAGCGGCTGCATTTCTGCGCCAGTTCCAGCGAGCCGTAACGGCGGATCAGGTGCAGCAGCAGATGGGCCGAAGCACCGGCGCCGCCGCTGGTGATGACGCGGTTGTCTTCGCACAGCACGTCGCGCTCGGCCATGGCGATCTGCGGGTAGCGGCGGCGGAACAGATCTGCCAGCGCCCAGTGGGTGGTGGCGTGCGCGCCGTCCAGCAGGCCCGTTTCGGCCAGCATGAAAGCGCCCGTGCACAGCGACGCCAGCACGGCGCCGCGCTGGTGCTGGCGGCGCAGCCAGTCGGCATAGCGGCCGAAGCCGGGCAGGGCATCGCGCAGGGTGAACAGAAAGCCCGGCACCAGCACCAGATCGGTGTGGCTGATGGCGTCCAGCGCCAGATCGGCATGCAGGGTCTGGCCGCTCAGGGTGGTTACGGGGCCGCCGTCGAGCGAGGCGGTGTGGATCTCGAATACGGGCTGGCCGGCAAACAGGTTGGCGGCTTTGAGCAGTTCCAGTGCCGTGGTGGCGCTGGCGGCCGAGCATAGGTCGGACAGGAGCAGGGTCAGGTGCATGGCGGATTTCGCATGAAATAAGTCATTTCTGCACCTACCTTAGCAGAATTGCCTGCCCTATAGTGGTGTCCATCCTCTACTTCGTCCTGCTGCGCTATGAATCTCTGGTTCCGTCTCCTGAACATGCTGCTGCGCCGTCCGTGGCGCCAGTCGGCCGATCCGTTTTCCACCACCGTGGTGCAGATGCGGGTGTGGCCGCTCGATCTTGATCTGAATGTCCACGTCACCAACGGGCGCTACTTCACCATGGCCGATGTGGGCCGCATGGACTATGTGCTCAAGACTGGCGCCTACCGCACCGCCCTGCGCCACAAGGCCGTGCCCATCGTGGGGGATGTGTGGGGCAAGTTCCGCCGCGAGCTGCGCCTGTTCGAACGCTTCGAAATCCATACCCGCATGCTGGGCTGGGATGACAAGTGGAGCTTCATGGAGCACCGTTTCGTCAGCAAAGGCCGGGTGGTGGGCGTGGTGATCATGCGCGGCGTGTTCCGTGCTGCCAAGGGCACGCTGGCGCCAGTGGAAATCGTGCGCGACCTCGGCGTGGCGGAACAGTCACCGGCGCTGCCGGACTGGCTGCTGCGCTGGTCGGCCAGCTGCGACGGTCTGAGCGTCCAGTTGCGCACGGAAGAAGGGCGCGACCTGCGCGCCGCCTAGCGTGCGCAGTTCAGTTCGATGATGCCGCGCTGCAGTGCCAGCACGGCAGCATGAGTGCGGTCGTTGGCGGTGAGCTTGGCCAGGATGTTCTTGACGTGGGCTTTGACGGTGTCTTCGGAAATGTCGAGATTGAGGGCGATGCGCTTGTTGGATTTACCGTCGGCCACCAGCCTGAGCACTTCCACTTCGCGCTTGCTCAGCGTATCGCCACCGGCCGGGTCTATCATTTCCATGGCGATGTCGGGCGGGATGCAGCGCCGTCCGCCGTACACCTGTCTGACCGTATCGAGCATATCCTTGCGCAGCATGCTTTTCAGCAGGTAGCCGGACGCACCGGCCTTTACGGCGCGCAGGGCACGCACATCGCCTTCGTAGGTGGTGAGGATGATGATTTTCGCCTGCGGGAATTCTTTGCGGATGGCGATGGTGGCGTCGATGCCGTTCAGGTCCGGCATCTGGATGTCCATCAGTGTGATGTCCGGCTGGAGCTGGCGGAATACTTCCAGCGCTTCGCTGCCGCTGGCTGCCATGCCCACCAGCCGCATGTCAGGCTGGCTTTCGATAACGCTGGCAATACCCTGCCGCATCAGTGGATGGTCATCCACTGACAGTATGCGGATCACTGCGGTCTTTTCGCAAGTTTCCATGATTCCAACCGCAAGTGGAGCTGGGTGCCAGCACGCCACAGGCGGCCGTCACTAGCATCCACAGTATTGATGTAAATCACAACTATAGCACCTATTTAACTAACCGGTAGTCGCTGGCAGAGCTGATGCCGGGGCAGGTTTGCCTGCTGCCATTGCATTGCAGGCAGGGGCGTAAAGTCAATTACCCTTTCGGGTCATTGTGATCCGGCGCCGCAGCGGCGACAGTGCATTTTTCTGACCGGAGTATGGGTCCCATGTTGCTAGCTCCCGACGTTGTTCTGGCCTTGCTGTGCGCTACGCGCGGGCAGGATGTGTCCACTCTGCTTCAGGTGCTGGCCAGCAGTGCGCTGGTATATGGGCTATGTGTGGTGGCCATGGCGCGGGCGCGCCGTCTGGTCAGCCGCAGCCGGCCCGGACAGCTGGGCCAGCACGATGCGCTGATACAGGGCGGGCAGGGACTGATGCTGAGCCTGTACGCAGCAGCGCTGCATCTGCCTGCCGGTAGCGCGGGGCGGCATGAACTGGACCGGCTACTCGACGAGGGCGACCGCTGGCTGGCGCAAAGCCGGCTGGCATTGCAGCTGCAGCGCGAAGCCGATTGCCGGCTGGAGCAGCAACTGGCCGAACTGCCGCAGTGCTCAGGCTGGCCGGGACAACTGGCGTATCGCGTGAGCGTACAGGGCAGGGCGCAGGCACTGCCGCTGGCCATACGGCAGGCCAGCCTGCAGGCGGTGCAGGCGGTGCTGGAGAGTGCGCTGCCAGCCGGACGGCAAGTCGAAGTGGAGCTGCTGTTCGGACGCGATGTGCTGCGCCTGTATGTGCGCCATGATGGTAGCGCTACCACTCCGGGCCAGCCGTTCGATGCTGCCGTTCTGGCGCGGCTGCTGCCGCCAGCCCAGCCTGGCGCACTGCAGGTATGGAGCGGCGCCGCCGGACTGGAACTGCTGCTCCAGTTCGCTCTGCATGGCACTGCGCAGCATGGCCGCTGCCGGCCGTGGCAGCAGCACCTATACCCGTTCTAGCACGCCCGCGCGGCGCTAGAAATTACCCGAAAGAGTAGCCGTTCTCCCCCGCTTAATGGCGATGTGCAATGTTGTCGCTTTTCCTAAACTGGTGGCATACGTGATCCAGTCAGTTGTGGTCTGGACGCGAGGCGTAGCGTGAACTTTCTGCGCGCTGCGTAGTCCTCAACCAGATGGGATAGGAGAAATCATGGATAGCGAAGAGCCGGTAGACCAGCAGCGTCGCATGGTCATGCTCGGTAGCGCCGCCGCAATCGGCGCACTCAACTTCCCTTATGCAGCAATGGCAGCAGGCACTCAGCCCGAACATCACTTTCACGGAGAGAAAAAAATGGCTTACTTCAAAACCAAAGACGGTACCGATATCTACTACAAGGACTGGGGCTCGGGTCAGCCGGTGGTGTTCTGCCATGGCTGGCCGCTGAACTCCGATAGCTGGGAATCGCAGATGATTTTCCTCGCCTCGCAAGGCTATCGCTGCATCGCCCACGACCGCCGCGGCCACGGCCGTTCCAGCCAGCCATGGCAGGGCAACGATATGGACCACTATGCCGATGACCTGCACCAGCTGATCGAACTGCTGGACCTGAAGAATGTGATCCTGTTCGGTTTTTCTACTGGCGGTGGTGAAGTGGCCCGCTACATCGGCCGCCATGGCAGCAAGCGTCTGGCCAAAGCGGGGCTGATTTCGGCAGTGCCGCCGCTGATGCTGAAAACCGATAGCAACCCCGGCGGTCTGCCGATGTCGGTGTTCGACGACATCCGCGCCGGCTCGCTAGCCAATCGCGCCCAGCTGTATCTGGATATTGCCGGTGGCCCGTTCTACGGCTTCAACCGTCCGGGCGCGAAAGTGTCGCAAGGCCTGATCTATTCGTGGTGGGCGCAGGGCATGCAGGCCGGCCACAAGAACACCTATGACTGCATCAAGGCATTCTCGGAAACCGACTTCCGCGAGGACCTGAAGAAATTCAACATCCCCACCCTGATCGTGCATGGCGACGATGACCAGATCGTGCCTATCGACGCGGCGGGCCGCGCTGCCGCCAAGCTGGTGAAGAACGCGAAACTGATCGAGTACGCCGGTGCGCCCCACGGCCTGACCGACACCCACAAGGAGCAGTTCAATCAGGACATGCTGGCCTTTATCAAGGGATAAGCCGCCCATCCATGCACAGACTGTTTGCCATGTTCCCGGCTGGCAGGGCCGGAGCGGGATTGCTGATCCTGCGGCTGGTGGTGGCGCTGCAGTGGCTGGCGCTGGGCGGCGGCTGCGCCCACCCTGTCATGGCGGGCACCGTGGTCTGGCTGGCGCAGGTGCTGGCCGTGCTGCTGTGCATAGGTATCGCCACGCCGCTGCTGGCCCTGCTCGATGCTGCAACGGCGCTGTACTGCCTGGGCAGCCACTGGCCTGCCGCGCCGCCAGTGCTGGTGATGTACGGACTGATGATAGCCAACAGCGTGGCGCTGGCCTTGCTGGGGCCCGGTGCCTATTCGCTGGACGCGCAGTTTTTCGGCCGCCGCCTGATCGTGGTGCGAACGGCAGCCGCGCCCGAACCAGCTGTTGACAGCCCTGATGATGAAATCTGAAAAGCGAGAATGATGATGACTAAACTGACGACGGCGGCCGGTGCTCCGGTGGCCGATAACCAGAATACCCAGAGTGCCGGTGCACGCGGCCCCTTGCTGCTGCAGGATGTCTGGCATCTGGAGAAGATGGCGCACTTCAACCGCGAAGTGATACCGGAGCGGCGCATGCATGCCAAAGGCTCCGGCGCTTTCGGCACCTTTACGGTCACGCATGATATTTCGGCGTATAGCAAAGCGAAACTGTTTGCCGAAGTGGGCAAGCAGACCGCTATCTTCATGCGCTTTTCCACCGTGGCCGGTGAGCGGGGCGCCGCCGATGCCGAGCGCGATATCCGCGGCTTCGCCGTCAAGTTCTACACGGAGCAGGGCAACTGGGACGTGGTGGGCAATAACACGCCGGTATTCTTCATGCGCGATCCGCTCAAGTTCCCCGACCTGAACCACGCCGTCAAGCGCGACCCGCGCAGTAACCTGCGTAGTGCCGAAAACAACTGGGACTACTGGACCCTGATGCCGGAAGCGCTGCACCAGATTACCATCGTGATGAGCGAGCGCGGCATCCCCGCCAGCTACCGCCACATGCACGGTTTTGGTAGCCATACCTTCAGCATGCTCAATGCCAGCAACCAGCGCTTCTGGGTGAAGTTCCACTTCATCTGCCAGCAGGGCATCATCAATCTGACCGATGCCGAGGCACAGCAGCTGGTGGGGCAGGACCGCGAGAGTTCGCAGCGCGATCTGTATCACAGTATCGAGCACGGCGACTTCCCGCGCTGGGTGCTGAAGATACAGGTAATGCCGGAACACGACGCCGCGAGCTACCACCTCAACCCTTTCGATCTGAGCAAAGTCTGGCCCCATAAGGACTATCCGCTGATCGAAGTGGGCGTGCTGGAACTGAACCGCAATCCCGATAACTATTACGCCGACGTGGAGCAGTCTGCCTTCTCGCCCGCCAATGTGGTGCCGGGCATAGGCTTTTCGCCTGACCGCATGCTGCAATCGCGTCTGTTTGCCTATGGCGATGCGCAGCGCTACCGGCTGGGCGTGAACCACCACCAGATCCCTGTGAATGCGCCGAAGTGTCCGTTCCACAGCTATCACCGCGACGGCGCCGGCCGGGTCGATGGCAACTACGGCAGCACTAAAGGCTACGAGCCCAATTCGCACGGCGCATGGCAGCAGCAGCCCGAGTTTGCCGAGCCGCTGCTGGCGCTGCAAGGCGCAGCGGGTCACTGGGATCACCACGTCGACGAAGACTATTACAGCCAGCCCGGCGCGCTGTTCCGCCTGTTCGATGTCGAACAGCGTCAGGCCCTGTTCGACAACACGGCCCGTTCGCTGCATGGCGTATCCGCCGACATCCAGCAGCGCCATATCAGTCATTGCCGACTCGCCGATCCGGCCTATGGCGCCGGTGTTGCAGCCGCACTGGCGGCGCTGCAAGGCTAGGCGCGCAGTTGCAGTACCCGCATTTATTTGATTCACCCACCCCAACCAAGGAAGACATCATGCCTATCGCAAAAGCCGAAGCCGGCAAAGCCCTGCTGAACCCGACCAACCACACCCTGATCATGATCGACCATCAGCCGCAGATGGCGTTCGCGACCAAGTCCATCGACCCGGTGGCGCTGCGTAACAATGCCGCCATGGTGGCCAAGGCCGCGAAGGAATTCAAGGTGGCGACCATTCTCACCACGGTGGCGGAAAAATCCTTCTCCGGCCCCATCTTCGAAGAGATCAAAAGCGTCTTCCCCGATGAGCACATCATCGACCGCACCACCATGAACACCTGGGAAGATAGCCGCATCGCCGAACTGGTCAATGCCAAAGGCAAGGGCCGCATCGTGCTGGCCGGTCTGTGGACTTCGGTGTGCATCGTCGGCCCGGCCCTGTCGGCACTGGAGCAGGGCTTCGAAGTGTATGTGATCGCCGATGCCTGCGGCGACGTGTCCGACGAAGCGCACCAGCGCGCCATGGAGCGTATGATACAGCTGGGTGCACGGCCGATGACCTCGCTGCAGTATCTGCTGGAACTGCAGCGTGACTGGGCCCGTGGCGAGACCTATAACCAGACCGTGGCCACGGCAGTCACCCATGGCGGCGGTTATGGTCTGGGCCTGATCTATGCCAAGAGCATGTTCAACGCCAGCGAAGGCCATTAAGCGGCACATTTAGCCACGTTATTTGTATCCTTGTTAGACCGGGTCCGGCCAGCGTGCCGGCCGGACCCACACCCTGCATACCGGAAGGCTCCCATGTCCGCAGACCTGATACTCCATAACGGCCGGTTCCACACCGTGGACCGCAGCCAGCCGCTGGCCAGCGCCGTCGCCATCAAGGATGGCAAATTCCTCGCCGTGGGCGACGATGCCAGCGTAATGCGCTTGCTGACCGAGAAAACCCGCGTGATCGACCTGCAGAAGCGCTGCGTGATCCCCGGCCTGAACGATTCCCACATCCATCTGATCCGTGGCGGACTCAATTACAACCTCGAACTGCGCTGGGAAGGCGTGCCTTCGCTGGCCGATGCGCTGCGCATGCTCAAGCAGCAGGCCCTGCGCACGCCCACGCCACAGTGGGTGCGCGTGGTAGGCGGCTGGACCGAATTCCAGTTCGCCGAAAAGCGCATGCCCACGCTGGACGAAATCAACGCTGCGGCACCCGATACACCGGTGTTTATTCTGCACCTGTATGACCGCGCTCTGCTTAACCGCGCTGCCTTGCGCGCAGTGGGCTACAGCAAAGATACGCCGAATCCGCCCGGCGGCGAAATCCAGCGCGATGCATCCGGCAATCCCACCGGCATGCTGATCGCCCGCCCGAATGCCATGATCCTGTATGCCACGCTGGCCAAGGGCCCCAAGCTGCCGCTGGAAATGCAGGTCAACTCCACCCGTCAGTTCATGCGCGAACTGAACCGGCTGGGCCTGACCAGCGCCATCGATGCGGGCGGCGGTTTCCAGAACTACCCCGAGGACTACGCCATCATCGACCAGCTGGCGCGCGCGCAGCAGCTTACCGTGCGCATCGCCTACAACCTGTTCACCCAGAACAAGGGACAGGAACTGCAGGACTTCCAGCGCTGGAGCGGCATGGTCAAACCGGGCGACGGCAGCGACTTCTACCGCCATAACGGCGCCGGTGAAATGCTGGTGTTTTCCGCTGCCGACTTCGAGGACTTCCTTGAACCGCGCCCCGATCTGGCGGCCGGCATGGAAGACGAGCTGGAAAAAGTGGTGCGCCATCTGGTCAGCCAGCGCTGGCCGTTCCGCCTGCATGCCACTTACGACGAATCGATCAGCCGCATGCTCGATGTGTTCGAAAAGGTCAACCGCGAGATTCCGTTCGATGGTCTGCACTGGATGTTCGACCACGCCGAGACTATCTCCGAGCGCAATATCGAACGCGTGCGCGCACTGGGCGGCGGCATCGCCATCCAGCACCGCATGGCCTTCCAGGGCGAGTACTTTGTCGAGCGTTATGGCGCCGAGGCGGCCAGCGCCACACCGCCGGTCGCCAAAATGCTGGAAATGGGCGTGCCGGTAGGCGCCGGCACGGACGCCACCCGCGTGGCCAGCTACAACCCGTGGACGGCGCTGTACTGGCTGGTGTCCGGCTGCACCGTGGGCGGCCTGCGCATCGCCGGTGTCCATGCACGGCTGTCGCGCGACGCCGCGCTGGAGCTGTGGACGCGGGGCAGTAGCTGGTTCTCCAACGAACAGGGCAAGAAGGGGCAGATCAAAGAAGGCCAGCTGGCCGATCTGGCGGTGCTGTCGGCGGATTACTTCAGCGTGCCGGAAGGCTGCATCAAGGATATCGAATCCGTGCTGACTATGGTGGATGGCAAGATCGTCTATGGCGCGGCGGAATTCGGCCCGCTGGGGCCACCGGCCCTGCCTGTGCTGCCCGAATGGTCGCCTGTGACGCAGGTCAGCGGCCATTACCGCGCCGTGTATTCGTCCCGGCCCAAAGCTGCCTTGCCGCACCAGTGCCGTGGTGCCTGCGGCGTGCATGCGCACCAGCATGATGTGGCGCGCCGCTCCAAGGTACCAGTCTCCGACTACGCCGGATTCTGGGGTGCGTTCGGTTGCAGCTGCTTTGCATTCTGAGAGAGCGCCATATGTCATATGCCAAAGTATTACTGGGACTGGTGATCTCCTTCATCACAGGGGCGGGCTGCCAGCTGCTGCGCATTCCCGTGCCTTCGCCACCGGTACTGAGCGGGGCGCTGCTGGTGTTTGCCATGAGCGTGGGTTACTGGCTGGTGGACCGTGTTATGCGCCGGCGCGCCGCACAGCATAAGCACCTGTGCGGCGGCCACGCCGTCAGCATGGGCAAGGAGGGCTGAGATGGGACTGTTAATCGGCGTGCTACTGGGACTGGCCATCGGTGGCTTGTGCCGCTGGCTCGATATTCCTTCACCGGCACCACCTACGCCTATCGGCGCGCTGCTGGTGGTGGCCATGACGGCAGGCTATCTGGCTGCTGCCCAGCTAGCGTGAGGACACTATGCTGAAACCTCGTTCATGGCTGGCACCCCGGCCCGATCTGGGTCTGCTGCTATTGCGGCTGGGCGGCGCCTATCTGCTGCTGATGGTGCATGGCCTGCCCAAGCTGCAGCACTACGCGGGCGAACTGGCCCACATCGACGACCCGCTGCATCTGGGGCGCGGGCTGACCCTGTGGCTGGCTTTGCTGGCTGAAGTACTGTGCCCGCTGGCGATCGCCGCTGGCCTGTGCACGCGGCTAGCCTGCCTGCCCGTGCTGGTGCTGCTGCTGGTTTCCATGCTGGCGGTGCATCCGGACTGGAGTCTGGCCGATGGCCAGTTCGGCTGGCTGCTGCTGGTGATCTTTGCCAGCATCAGCGTGGCGGGGCCGGGCCGCTACACGCTGCTGGCCCTACTGGGTCCGGCGGACACCAAGCGCGAGTCGTCTGCTGCCGGCGGCGCGCATGGCTAACCGGCACGCGCTGGGCATAGCGCTAGGCTACACGGCGGGCTATGTGGACACGGTGGGCTTCGTTGCTTTATTCGGTCTGTTCACCGCCCACGTTACGGGCAACTTCGTGCTGATCGGCAGCGAGCTGGCCCGGCCCGGCCATGGCGTGCTGATCAAGCTGCTGGCCTTTCCCGCTTTTATACTGGCGGTAGCGGCAGCACGTCTGCTGTCCGTATGGCTGGAAGCGCGCCAGCGTCCGGCCGCGCCGGCACTGACCCTGCTGCAACTGCTATTGCTGCTGGGGTTTATGCTGCTGGGCTGTGCCGCCACGCCCGTGCAGCAGACCGATGCGCTGCTGCCGCTGCTGGCCGGCATGGCCGGTGCCGCCGCGATGGGGGTGCAGAATGCCGCCAGCCGGCTAGTCTGGAGCGAGCTGGCGCCCACTACCGTCATGACGGGCAATGTGACCCAGCTGGTAATCGATCTGGTGGATCTGGCGCGGGCCAGTGCTGCGCCCGGCACGCTCTCGCGCCTGGGGAAATTTCTCTGGCCGGTGCTGGCTTTCGGTCTGGGCGCCATCTCCGGGGCGTTTGCCTACCACTACGCCGGTTTCTATGCCTTGCTGGGGCCTAGCGCCATACTCGCTGCCGTGCTGCTGACCCAGCGCTGAAAGAGTTTGCGGCCTCAACCGCCGATGATGTTCGGCGCCGGATCGCGTGAAAAAAGTCATAGCCGCCAGTCCTCTGCCTGTTTGCATTTCTGGTTACACTGTCATTTTTATAATGCTCAGAGGAATGTTTGTGTATTTTGCAAAAATACATGCCGGGTTGAGCAAAGCAGTGCTGGCGTGTGGCGCCGGGCTGCTGGCGCTGACGCCGCTGCAGGCGGCAACGCCAGCCAGTCCGCTGCTATCCGATTACACCCATACGGCGTGGAATGGCCTGAATGGCGCTCCCATCGATGTGCACAAGATCGCCCAGACCAGCGATGGCTGGCTATGGGCTGCCACGCCTGCTGGTCTGTTCCGCTTCGATGGCGTGCATTTCGAACGGATGGACAGGATACAGGGGCAGGCGCTACGCTCGAATAACGTGATGGGTCTGCTGGCGCCGCCCGACGGCAGCCTGTGGGTGGGCTACCGGCTCGGTGGCGTGAGCGTGTTCGGCCCGCAGGGCGTGCGCCATTTCGGTCCGGCGCAAGGTCTGCCCGATAGCTCGGTGTGGAGTATCGCGCAGGGGCCGGACGGCACCGTGTGGGTGGCTACCAGCGCCAGTATGGCCAGTCTGGCACCGGGCGCAGCGCAATTCACCACGCCGGACCAGACTTCGGGACTGGCCCATACGCTGGTGCGCCAGATTCTGTTCGACCGCGCCGGGGTGCAATGGGTATCGGCGCAAGGCGGGGTATATTTCCGTGCGCCGGGCGCCAGCCGCTATACGCAGGCCTGGCCCAGGCTCGATCTGATGGCGATGGCGCAAGGGCCGGATGGCAGCATGTGGGCTTGCGATGGCCTCAGCAAGTGCTATCGAATGAGCATGACTGCGCCGGCCGGCAATGCTGCGCCGCGGGCGGAAGTGGAAGGCAACGGCATGCATTTCGACCGTGCCGGCGGCATGTGGACGCTGCGCTTCCATGCGCTGAACCGGCATCTGCAGGCGGGCAGCGGAGCGGTGCCTGCAGCCCAGCAGCTGACCAAGGAGAGCGGCTTGAGCGGCCCGCTGCCGCAGACGTTTTTTCAGGACCGCGAAGGTAATATCTGGATAGGCACGTCGAACGGCATCGACCGTTTGCGGCGCAATCGCCTGCAGGTGATGCCGGTAGCCGTGCCGTTCGACCAGCCCATGATGGTCAGCGCCGGCAATGGCGAAATGCTGATCTCCGATTCGGCCGCGCCGCTGCGGCGCTACCGTCCCGATGGCAGCGCCCAGTTTGAACTGGCCGCTCACTTCGATAGCGCCTATCGCGACGGGCAGGGCGCTATCTGGCTGGGCAATGGTGCTGGACTGTGGCGCCGCGAAGGGCCGGCCCGCTATAGCCGCACGCCCATGCCGCCGGAGCTGGCGGGCTTTCCCGTGCAGGCCATGGTGCATGACGAGGTGCAGCGGATGTGGGTGTCGGTCGGACGCAAGGGCTTGTACCGCATCGAGCACGGCCAGTGGCGCAAGCACGGCGGGCTCGCTGGACTGCTCGACGACATGGCCATGTGTCTGGTCCGAGATGGTGCGGGCCGGGTCTGGGTGGGCTATCTGCGCAATCAGCTGGCCATGATACAAGGCCGTACGGTGCAGCTGTTTGGTCCTGTGCAGGGGCTTGCGCTGGGCAATGTACTCGCCTTGCTGGTCGATGGCGATCATCTCTGGCTAGGCGGTGAAACGGGGCTGGCCGTGCTGGACCTGCAACGCAAGCCGCTGCAATTCCAGCCCGTCCATCTGGCTGGCAGTGCCGCAGGCTCTGGCCTGCGCGGTATCTCCGGCATCGTGCGTACCAGCGCGGGGGAGCTGTGGCTGCATGGCGCCAATGGCATTACCCGCATCGCCGCAGCAGATGTGGTGCGCCTGCTGGCGCAGCCGGAGCAGCCGGTGCCGGCCGAACAGTTCAATGCGCTCGATGGTTTGCCCGGTCTGCCGGGCCAGTTCCGGCCGCTCAACACCGTGCAGGCCGATAGCGCGGGGCGGCTCTGGTTTTCCACCGCCAGCGAAGTGGCCAGCCTCGATCCGCGCCAGATTGTGCGCAATGCGCTGGTGCCGTCTGTGCAGATAACCAGCGTGCGCGCGGGCGGGCTTGATTATCCGGCCAGTCCGGCGGTGCAGCTGCCGCAGAATCAGCGCGACGTGCGCTTCAGTTTCACCGCGCTCAGCCTGAGCATGCCGGAGCGGGTGGCGTTCCGCTACCAGTTACAGGGTTACGATAAAGAGTGGCAGGACCCGCAGGGCCGGCGCGAAGCGTTTTACACCAACCTGCCGCCGGGCAGCTATCGCTTTATCGTCAAGGCCGCCAATGAAGACGGCGTGTGGAACGAACAGGGCGCAGACGTGTGGCTGAACATCGCACCGGCGTTTACGGAAACGCCGCTGTTCTACCTGCTGCTGGCCGCTGCTGCGCTGGTGCTGCTGTACATTTTCTACCTGCTGCGAGTGCGCTACCTGACCGCGCATATGCAGGACCTGATGCATGAACGGCTGGCGGAACGGGCCCGCATTGCGCGCGGCCTGCACGACACGCTGCTGCAAAGCGTGCAGGGCCTGATCATGTATTTCGACAGTCAGGCACGGCGCCTGCCTAGCGATTCGGCAGAGCGGGCCAAGCTGGAACAGACGCTCGATCTGGCCGACCAGCTGATGGTGGAAGGGCGCGAGCACATCATGGATCTGCGTAGCGAGGCCATACCGGACCAGCTGGAACAGTCGCTGCAACAGTATGGGCGGGTACTACTGCACGAGCACTTCACTATGCGCGTGCTGGGCAAGCCCAGAGTGCTGTGCGATGCGGTGCGTAATGAAGTGCATGCCATCGCGCGCGAAGCGTTGCTTAACGCGGCACGCCATGCCAAGGCCAGCATGGTGGTGCTGGAGATAGACTACCAGCGCGAGTACTTTATCGTGCGTGTCAGCGACAACGGCCTGGGCCTGCCCTGCCATATTGCCGAGGCGGGCCAGCGCGCAGGCCACTGGGGGCTGGTGGGCATGCGCGAGCGGGCCGTCGCCATGGGAGCCCAGTTCCAGCTCGAATCGGCAGCGGGGCAGGGCACCCGTATCGAACTCCGACTGGGGATGACGCTGGCGACAGCACAACCGGCCAGAGCGCCAGATGCGAGCGCTGCACCATCGCGCTGGTGGCGCCGCCTGTTGCGTGGCGGTGTAGCGGGAAAATAAATACTTTCCGCTGCGGGAACTCTGGCATATCATCGCGCAAGCAGCCGAGCTTATTGCCATAGTCCTTCAGATTTTCCATCGGGAGTATTCCATGCAAGAGCGTTATGACCCGTTGCAAGCCATCGCCGAGCAGGCCGACAAGATCATGCTCGCTGTACTGGGCGCACTGTTGCTGTTTTCCCTAGCCCTGGCGGGACTGAACCACACGTGGGGGCTGGCGCTGCTGATCGGCCTGCCCAGCGCCGCCCTACCCGCCATGCTGCACTTTAACGCCCCCGGCGCATTGCTGACGCGCTGTGCCATCGCGCTAGCCCTGATGGTGTTTGCCGCGCTGAATATCCATCAGGGTGCGGGTCTGACCGAATTGCATTTCGGCATATTCGTCTATCTGGCTTTTCTGCTGGCCTACCGCGACTGGCGTCCGATCGTCGTTGCTGCCGCTGCCATCGCCGTGCATCACCTGAGCTTCCACTATCTGCAGGAATGGGGCTACGGGGTGATGTGCTTTACCCGCCCGCAGCTGTCCACCGTGTTTATCCATGCGGCGTACGTGGTGGTGGAATCGGCGGTGCTGATTCATCTGTCGCTGATACTGCGTCGCGCTGCCTGTCAGGCCGCCGAACTGGAAAGCATCGTGGCGGCGCTGGCGGCCATCGAGGGGCGCATCGACCTGTCGGCTGCCGAGACCAGCCCGCGCAGCCGCCTCGCCAGCAAGCTGGTGGAAATGCTGGCCACCATGCGGGCAACCATAGGCGGAGTGCGGGCCGGCGCCGATGCGATCGCTGCCGCCTCGGGCGAGATTGCGCACGGCAATGCCGAGTTATCGCGCCGCACGGAACGGCAGGCTAGCAGCGTGGAGCAGACGGCAACCTCGATGGCACGGCTGGCTGCCATGGTGCGGCAGAATAACGAGAGCGCGCGTCAGGCCAATGCGCTGGCGCAGAGTGCTTCCGAGATTGCCGAACGCGGTGGTGAGGCGGTGCGGCAGGTGGTCGATACTATGGGCGTGATCAATGCGTCCTCGCGCCAGATCGTGGACATCATCAGCGTGATCGACGGGATCGCGTTCCAGACCAATATTCTGGCCCTGAATGCTGCGGTGGAAGCAGCGCGTGCAGGCGAGCAGGGGCGCGGTTTTGCCGTGGTGGCGACGGAGGTGCGCAATCTGGCGCACCGCTCTGCCGCTGCCGCCAAGGAAATCAAGGAACTGATCAACAATACGGTACAGACGGTGGAGAGCGGCGGCCGGCTGGTCGACGGTGCCGGCAGTACCATGCTGGAAGTGGTCGCTAGCGTGCAGCGGGTAACCGCCATTATGGGCGAAATGAGCAGCGCCAATCAGGAGCAGAACGAGGGCATAGAGCGGATCAACAGCGCCATCGTGGCGTTTGATGAAACCACCCAGCAGAATGCCGCGCTGGTGGAAGAGGATGCCGCAGCGGCTGATGCGCTGGCGCAGGAAGCCCAGCATCTGGCGGCACTGGTGGCCGCCTTCAAACTGGGCGAGCGTCCGAATGCGGGGACAGCGCGGCTGGCACTGGCTGCCGGCTAGCGCGCCGCTGCTTGCTGCGCCAGCTGGTAGTCGGTCTTGGCATAGCCTTGCAGATACTGGTTGGTGAAATCGAGGAAGGCGCGCGATCGGTAGGCCGCGGCGATGTCGCGCGCGTAGGGCTTGTCCTTGTCGGCGCTGCGCACGGCGACCAGATTGATGTAGTTGGGCGAGATCTTTTCCGTGATCAGTGCGTCCGTCAGTTTAAGGCCCGAGGCCAGGGCGAAATTGCCGTTGACGAAGGAGTAGTCGCTGTCCTGCAGTGAACGGGGCAGCTGGGCCGCTTCCAGCGCCACCAGTTTGAGTTTTTTGAGGTTGACTGCAATATCCTTTTCCGAAGCACGCAGCGGATCGACCTGAGGACGCAGCCTGATCCAGCCCAGCTGGTCGAGCAGGACCAGCGCACGTGCCTGGTTGGTAGGATCGTTCGGCATGGCCACCAGCGCACCTTCGCGCACTTCCGTCAGTGCCTTGTGTTTTTTGCTGTAGATGGCGATGGGCGCAGTGGGGATGGTGATCAGCTCGCTAAGGGCCAGTTTATGCTCGCTGGCGAACTGGCGCAGATACACGATGTGCTGGAAGATATTGGCGTCGAGCGCGCCTTCGGCCAGCGCGAAATTGGGCTGGATGTAGTCGCTGAATTCCACCACTTTCACCTTGTAGCCCTGTTTTTCCAGTATCGGCTTGATGCCCAGTTTGACCTGATCGGCGTAGGGCCCCACGCTGGTGCCGATGACCAGCTCATGGGGATCCTTAGCGGCGACGTTGTGGCTGGCCAGCATGGCCAGCGAAAGACCGAGCAGACGGCGGCGTAATACGGAACGATGGGATGGCATGGAATTCTCCGTCAGATAAAGCGACAAATTAGGGAAGATAGAGGGCACTAGCGCCGGTCGAGGCGGCGCGCCAGCCGGCTGCCGCCGAACTGTATCAGCTGGACCAGCGCGACCAGTACGGCGATGGTCAGCACCATCATGGCGGTATCGAAACGGTAGTAGCCGAAGCGGATCGCCAGATCGCCGATGCCGCCGCCACCCACCACGCCAGCCACGGCGGAGTAGGACAGGAAGCTGATCGCCAGCACGGTGAGCGCGCTGACCAGACCGGAACGGGCTTCCACCAGCAGCACCCGGAATACCATCTGCCACGGGCTGGCGCCCATGGCGGTCGCCGCTTCCAGCACGCCGCGCGGTACTTCATGCAGCTGCTGTTCCACCAGCCGGGCGAAATACGGCACGGCGGCGCAGGCCAGCGGCACCGAGGCGGCCAGCGGGCCGATCGAGCTGCCGACTATCCAGCGGGTGAGCGGCACCAGCGCCACCAGCAGGATGATGAAGGGGAAGGAGCGCAGCGTATTCACCAGCCAGCCCAGCACGGCGCCCAGCGCGCGTTGCTGCAGCATCTGTCCCGGGCCGAGCAGGAACAGCAGCACGCCCAGCGGGCCGCCCAGCAGCACGGCCACCAGCAGGCAGATGGCCAGCATCAGCAAAGTCTGGCCCAGCGCCAGCCACAGATCTGGCATGATCGCCAGTAGCGATTCAAACATGCTGGACTCCTTCGCGGCTGCAAGCCTGCCCGCTTTCGCTGCGGTAGTAGGCCAGTTCGCGTCCCAGCGCCGTGACACGTAAGCTGGCGGTATCGGCCGGATCGAACTGCTCGGCAATACGGCCATCTTCCAGCACCACCACGCGGTGGCACAGTTGCGCCAGGGCCGCCAGTTCATGGCTGACGATGACGATGGTGACGCCGAGCGCAAGGTTGATGTTGCTTAGCGTGGCGAGGATGCTGCGCATGGTGGTGGCGTCGAGTGCGGAGGTGGGCTCGTCGCACAGCAGCACATCGGGACGGCTGGCCAGCGCGCGCGCAATCGAGACGCGCTGTTTCTGGCCGCCCGAAAGCTGGGCCGGATAGCTGCCTGCGCGGTCGGCCAGGCCGACCATGTCCAGACATTCGCGCACCCGTGCCGCCAGCCGTGGTGCGTTCAGACGTTCATGCAGACGCAGAGGGAAGGCGACGTTTTCGTAGACGTTCAGGTTATGCAGCAGATTGTAGTGCTGGAACATCATGCCTATCTGTTCGCGCGCGCTGCGCAACCGGGCAGCAGGCATGCGCATCAGGTCCTGGCCATTGATCTGGACAGTGCCGTGGTCGGGCCGCTCCAGCAGGTTGATGCTGCGTAGCAGGGTGGACTTGCCGGCACCGCTGCGGCCGATCAGGCCGACGATTTCGCCCGCCCGTACCGACAGGCTGACGTCCTGCAGTGCCTGATAGCGGCTGCCATCGGGCAGCCGGAAGGATTTACTGATGCCGTGTAGCTGGATGAGGTTCTGCATGGGGCCCGCCGCGCTGGTGTAAAGTCGATGCGCATGGCCGTGATGGTGGCCATGCGCCAGCCCTGCTGCCGGATGATGCAGCGGGCTGTCAGTGCGGCAGTATGCGCTGTGCGCTGCGCAGCGTGAACGAAGTAATTCGCGTTAGCTAATGCGGCTTTCGAGCAAGCAGAAAGCGCGCTGGCCGCTCAGACGGGATGATGCTGACGCCACAGTACCCAGCCGCTGGCCGCCAGCAGGCAGGCCGCGAGCATATTCAGTACCACGACGCCGCTGGCCAGATGCAGCACCATGCCGAGGCTGACGCCGGCCTTGACGGCCCACAGGCTGCTGCCGTCGTAGGCATAGTAGCTCACGACCTGCACGCCGTAATACGGCAGCGCGCCGTACCAGCCTAGCCGCTGTCGCTTGAGTGCCAGCGCAGCCGAAACGATGGCCAGCATCGCGCAACCGGTCAGGATGGCGAGCGGCAGGCCGCTATGGGCTTCGCCCAGCCAGCCCAGACAGACGCCCAGCGTCAGCAGGCCGTTGAGTAAAAGGACGCGGGCCAGCCACGTTTCAAATTCCAGCTTCAAGGTGTTGCTACTTTCCGGTAGGGTGGTTCAGGCATCGAGCCCGGTGGGCAGGCGCAGCTTGAAGTGGCTGCCGATACCGGGGGTGCTCTCGAGTATAACCTGTCCGCGCATCATGCTGACCACCATGCTGTGCACGCTGGCCAGTCCCAGTCCGGTACCTGTCAGGCCCAGCTGGGTGGTGAAGAAGGGTTCGAATACATGCGACAGATGTTCGGGCGCGATGCCGCAACCGTCGTCGACCCAGTCGATTTCCACGGTCTGTGCACGCAGCGCCGTGCGCACCACGATGTTGCCGTTACTGCGCTGGGCAAAAGCGTGCATCAGACAGTTGTCGAGCAGGTGCTGGAACACGATCTGGCAGGCGCCGGGATAGCCCACCAGCCATAGCTGCTCGGGCATGGACAGGGTCAGCGTGATGCCGCGCGCCTGTAGCTGCGGGCGCCAGCTGTCGGCACAGTAGCGCAGACGGTCGCTCAAGTCGAAGCGGCCGGCCACTTCCTGCGCCGGTTCGCCCGACAGGCTCTTGAAACGCTCCACCAGCTGGCTGATCTGGCAGAGTGCCCGGTCCACCAGCGCACCGCCCATCTGCACATCGTCGAGCACGCCATCGAGCTGGCTGCGGCGCAGGCTGCCCGCGGCCATGGTCTGCTGCAGCGCTGCCGCCTGTGCCGTGATGGCGCTGGCGGCCACGCGCGCATTGCCCAGCGGGGTATTGAGTTCATGCGCCATGCCGACCACCAGCCGCGACAGGCCGAGCTGCTTCTCCTGCTGCATCAGCGAGTGCATGGCCTGCTCCAGTGCCGCCGTGCGTTCGCGTACTTCCTGTTCCAGCCGGTCGTGTGCCGTCTGCAGTGCCGCTTCCGCCGCCTGCCGTACCGTTACTTCGCGCTGCAGGTTGTCCAGTGTCTGCTGGAGTTCCTGATTGCGCTGCACCAGCGAGTTTTCCAGCACGGTGCCATGCTGGGCCAGCAGGGCATTCTGGTAGAGCAGTTGCGGGCGTTCCATCACGGCGGTCAGGGTTTCGCCCAGCGAGGTAGAGAGTTCGCGTTTGTAATGGCGTTCCATCGCCACCTGATCGATGGTGGCCTGCAGGGCCTGTTCCAGATGGCCCCAGCGGCGGCCATAGCGGCGGATGGCATACAGGCTGATTTCACGCAGCCGGCTCGGATGCAGCGATGCGCGTGCCAGCGTGGCGTCGTAGGCCAGCAGCTCCTGCCACGCCTTGCGCGGTTCGCCTTCGGCGCACTGGATCAGCAGGCGGCACAGGTGCAGCCACGGTTCCCAGTAGCCCTCGCTGCCATATTTGTCATACACCTGCTGCATGTAGTGGCGGCTTTCGCCGGTCTGCTCGCGCGTAGCCGAGACCACCGCCAGATTCAGCAGCGCCACGCATTCCTGCGATTCCAGCCCGAACCTGCGCGTGCACTGCAGTACCTGTAAGCGGCGCGACAGGCAGTCGCCCCAGTGCTGGTCGGCCTTGACGGGATCGCCTTCTTCCAGCGCCAGATAGTAGGAGGCGGAAGCGGAATAATCGATCAGGGTGGTGTAGATGGCGGGGCTGAGCGTACCGCTCTGGGCCAGCATGTCGGCGCAGAACTGGCGCAATTCCTCGTGCATCTCCGCGCTCAGGAGGACGCGGCAGCGCGCTGCCTTCATCTGTAACGCCAGCGCCGGCTGGGCGCAGCGTTCGTACAGTTCGGCGGCACGGGCCAGCGAGTCCAGCGCTGCATGGTGCAGACGCATGCGCATCTGCACCCAGTGCAGGGCGCGGAAGGCAGCGGCCTGCGCCAGCGGGTGCTGTTCGGTCTGGGCTTGCAGCTGCAGCGACTTGGCCGGCATCAGCAGCGCTTCGGCCGAATTTTCTACATTGGCGGCGCGGTCCAGCAGCTGGAAGGCTGCGCATTCCAGCTTTTGCGCAGCATGCAGTTTCTCTGCCTGCAGCTGCAGCAGCACGGGACGCAAATGCAGCATTTCGTGGCCGGACAGGCATACCCGCAGCTTGTGCAGCAGCAGCTCCGCCGGCGCGGCTGCCGCATGCTGTGGGCTGATTTCCGAAGCTGACATGGCATGACCCTGTTGCGCACTGGCGCGTGGATCGAGTATCCCATGAAGTGGCTTGCAACCAAACAGCGATAGACTGATGGCTCAGCTGTGTGTTGCTATTTTGCAGCTAACATAGCAAATCGTTAAAGTGTCTGTCAGGATAAGGGCTTGCCACGTTTCCACTTGCGCTCGATGGCCGCGCGTGTGCCATTGAGTATGATGGCGGCATAGCCGCGATTGAACAGCTGGCGTGCCTGTTCGCCCTGCGGGTGCAGGCTGCTGAAGCCGATATACGATCCCTGCGGCGTGGTTTCGAAAGCAAACACCACCTGCTGCACGCCGGCCCGCGCGATCAGCGCATCGTCGCTTTTGAAATCGTCCATCATGCTGACCGCCAGATCGATATGGCCCACGGCCAGTTTCTTCAGATTGGTTTCTTCCGAGCGGGCTTCGAGCAGATGGATGCCGCGTTCCGTCAGGCGCAGGATTTCGGGCGGGTATTCGTAACCGTTGACGATGCCGATGCGCAGGCCCGGTTGCAGATCGGTCAGCCCTTTCGCGCTCAGCGGATGGCTGGCATGGTAGTAGAAGCGCGGATAGGCATAGAACAGGGGCAGGCCGGAGAGCCGCACCTTGCCGGCCAGCTCGGGTGCGTCGGACATGCTGAGGCAGGCCGCCACAGCGCCGGACAGCACGTATTTTTTGCAGCGCGCATACGGCACCACCGTCAGTTTGACAGGCGTATCCATGGCGGCAAATGCAGCCAGCACGATTTCGTTGGCATAGCCGCTGCCATCCGGATTGGACATGGGCGCCGCAGCGTCTTCTACCATGATTTCGATGGGAGCGGCCTGCGCCAGCGCGCACATGAGACTCCCTAGGCATACTGCCAGCAATCGGCGCATGGCGCGGCTCCGCAAACGTATCCTGCAATCGAGTAAATAGCTGGCTGTCATGGTAGCGTAAAAGTCAACGGCACAGTGCCGTGCGCGCTGCAAATCTTGCACGGCTACAACGCCGGCACGGCAATTTTGGTAGACAAATTGACGCAAAACGTTCAGATTGGAAGGGTCTGCGCTGGTATCGCCCTGACCTTGCGATACGTTGCCGCGCAGGTGTAATTGCCCATAGTGAGAATCCATGCGTTTTACCGTTTCTTCCCGCCAGCGTTTCATCTATTCTGTCACGGCACTGTATGTCGTTGGCGCTCTGCTCTGGATTTTCCTGTCTGACCAGCTATTGTCGGCCCTGACGGACTGGCAGTCCATCGTCTGGCTGTCCACAGCCAAAGGGGTCTTCTTCGTCATAACCACGGCCGCGTTGTTTTTCTGGGGCTTGCGTTCGGTGCCGGCCGGCGATGCGCCGTCCAACCTGACCTTGATCAATGCCCTGACCAGCGGCTTGAGCCAGCAGCGCAGCCGCTGGCCCATGTATCTGGTGGCGACCATCATCACGCTCAGCACACTGGCCCTGCATCTGGTCTGGACCACCCAGCGCGATCCCATGCTGATCCTGTTCATGCTGCCCATCGTGCTCAGTGCGACGCTGGGCGGCATGGGGCCCGGTCTGCTGGCTACGGCGCTGGCTGCCATCAGCACGGAATACTGTCTGATTCCGCCCGTGTTCGACTGGCATATCGGCAATCCCAACAATTTGCTGCAATGGGGCTTCATGGTGGTCAACGGCGTGGCGGTGAGCGTGCTGAGCGAAATGCTGCAACAGGCCATCAACCGCGCCGAAGCCAAACGCCAGCTGCTCGATGCCGTCATTTCCGGTACCTCCGACGCCATCTTCGTGAAGGATCTGCAGGGGCGCTACCAGCTGGCCAATCAGGCCACAGCCGGTTTTCTGGGCAAGCCTGTCAGCGATATACTGGGACAGGATGATTATGCCTTGCTGGGCGGTACATCGGCCCAGATCGTCAAGGATAGGGATCATGCCGTCATGGCCAGCGGCGCCACCCATACCCATGAAGAACGCCTGACCCTGCCCGATGGCAGCGTACGCGACTTTTCTGTCACCAAAGGGCCCATCCTGAACCAGCTGGGACAGATCGGCGGCATCTTCGGCATCTCGCGCGATATCACGGAAGCCAAACAGATTGCGCATCAGAACCGGCTCAATCAGCAGCGCTTCGAAATGGCCATCGAGGCCACCAGTGACGGCCTGTGGGACTGGGATCTGCGCACCGGCAAGGTCTACCGCTCGCCGCAGTACTATGCCGTGACCGGCTATGTGGCGGCGGAAGATACCCACGATCTGGCGTTTTTCAGACGGCTCGTGCATCCCGATGATTTGCCTGGCGTCGTGGCCGCGATCGACGCCCATCGCAAAGGACTGTCGGCCGGGCTGGATTTCGAATTCCGCCTGCAGACCCGCAGCGGCGATATCAAGTGGATGCACACGCGCGGGCGCGCCACCGAATTCAATAGCGACGGTTCGGTCGCCCGCATCGTCGGCATCCTGTCCGATATCAGCGAGAAGAAGCAGGCTGCCGCTGCCTTGCGCGAACAGCAGCAGCGCCTGTCGCGCGTGGTGGAAGGCTCGGATCAGGGCTACTGGGACTGGAATGTGCAGACCCAGCAATTCGAAGTCAGCGCCCGCTGGGAGGAAATGCTGGGCTACCGTCCCGGCGAAATGGATGTTTCGGTGGGCAACTGGAATCAGCTGGTGCATCCGGACGATCTGCCGCTCGCCATGTCATCGATCCAGCGTCACTTGAGCGGCAACAGCGCCAGCCACGAAGCGGAATTTCGTGCCCGCACCAAGGATGGCGGCTGGCGCTGGATACTGACGCGCGGCCGCGTGGTGCAGCACAGTGCCGACGGCCGGCCGCTGATCATGTCCGGCACCCATACCGATATCACCGAGCGCAAGGAATTCGAGCTGGCCCAGCGCGAAGCGAGCACCGTGTTCGAAAGCAGTTACGAGGGCATCATGGTGGTCAGCGCCGGCCTGAAGATCACCAAGATCAATCCGGCTTTCACCCGCATTACCGGCTATACGGCGGACGAAGTGCTAGGCCAGCCGCCCAGCATACTGTCGTCCGGCCAGCAGGATCCGGCCTATTACCGCAATATGTGGGAATCGGTGCTGCACAAGACGTTCTGGAGCGGCGAAATCTGGAACCGCCGCAAGAGCGGTGAACTGTATGCCGAGCTGCTGTCGATTTCGGCCGTGCGCAATAGTGCCGGCGAAATCGAACACTATGTGGGCGTGTTTTCCGATATCAGCCAGCTCAAGGCGCACGAAGCGGAGCTGGATCGCATCGCCCACTACGATCCGCTCACCGGCACGCCCAACCGCCGTCTGCTGACCGACCGCATGGAGCAGGCCATTGCCCGTGCCACCCGCAGCGGGCGCGCACTGGCGGTGTGCTTTATCGATCTCGATGGCTTCAAACAGATCAACGACCGGCTGGGCCATGCTGCCGGCGATAGCCTGCTGGTGGGGGTGGCGCATCACCTGCAGCACATGCTGCGCAGCGAGGACACGCTGGCCCGGCTGGGCGGCGACGAATTCGTGGTGCTGCTGTCGGATATCGCCACGCCGGAGGAATGCATGCTGATACTGGACCGCGTGCTGCAGGCCATTACCCGTCCGGTACAGGTGGAGGGCGAAGCGATCAGCGTCACCGCCAGCATAGGCGTGAGCCTGTACCCGACCGATAATTCCGATGCCGATGCGCTGCTGCGCCATGCCGATCAGGCCATGTATCTGGCCAAGGAAGCGGGCAAGAACCGCTACCATCTGTTCGATCCCGAGGCGGACCGGCAGGTGCAGGAGCACCGCCGCTTCCTCGATTCTATCCAGCAGGCGCTGGAGAACAACGAACTGGTGCTGTACTACCAGCCCAAAGTGCATCTGCGCAGCGGTCAGCTGGTGGGGGTGGAAGCGCTGATACGCTGGCAGCATCCGGAACGGGGGCTGTTGCCGCCGGCGCAGTTCCTGCCCGCCGTCGATGGCAGTCCGCTGGAACAGCCGGTGGGAGTATGGGTGCTGCGCACGGCGCTGGCGCAGGGCGCTAGCTGGGCCCGTGAAGGACGCGCCACCAGCATCAGCGTCAACATCAGCGCCGACCATCTGCTGCATGGCAGCTTCTTCAGCCAGCTGCAGACGCTGCTGGCCGAGCACACCGATATGCCGCCCGCTCTGCTGGAACTGGAAGTGCTGGAAACGGCGGCGCTGGCCGATATGGAGCAGGCTATCACCATCCTGCTGCGCTGCCGCGAGCTGGGCGTGCATTTCGCGCTCGATGATTTCGGCACCGGCTATTCTTCGCTGACCTATCTGCGTCAGCTGCCGGTGGATATGCTGAAAATCGACCAGAGCTTTATCCGCGACATCCTCAGCGACCCTGACGACCGCGGCATCGTCGAAGGGATTATCCGCCTCGCTGGCGCCTGCCACCGCGGGGTGATAGCCGAAGGGGTGGAAACGCTGGAGCACGGCGCCGCGCTGCTGCAACTGGGCTGCGAGCTGGCGCAGGGCTATGGCGTTGCGCGCCCCATGCCAGCCAGTGAGTTATTCGACTGGCTGGCGCGCTGGCAGCAGGAACAGCCATGGACGCGCTTGCCGCCATGGACGGACGGCCCCGAGCGCGGGGTGAAGAATGACCCGTGATATCAGGCGGCCTAGTCTTAGCTGGCCAGTGCATGCAGCGGGCGGCGGCCCATGGCAGAGGCCGCATTGCGCTTGCGTTGCTGCGGCGCGCCGAACGTAACGGCCAGTTTGAACACATCGACCACATCCACCAGCCGGTGCGACTGCTCCTGCAGCGCGCTGGCGGCCGATGCGGCTTCCTCCACCAGCGCGGCATTCTGCTGGGTGGCGTGGTCCATCTCGACGATGGCCTGATTGATCTGTTCTATACCCTGGGTCTGTTCGGCGCTGGCAGTGGTGATTTCGCCCATGATGTCGGCCACGCTGCGGATGCTGTCGACGATCACGTTCATGGTGTCGCCTGCTTCGTTGACGAGGCGCGAACCGCTTTCCACCTTGCCCACCGAATCATCGATCAGCTGCTTGATTTCCTTGGCCGCTGCCGCCGAGCGCTGGGCCAGACTGCGCACCTCGGTGGCCACTACGGCAAAGCCGCGCCCCTGTTCGCCCGCACGCGCCGCTTCCACTGCGGCATTGAGCGCCAGAATATTGGTCTGGAAAGCGATGCTATCGATGACGTTGATGATGTCGACGATGCGGTGCGAGGAGCTGTTGATTTCGCCCATGGTCTGCACCACCTGCGCTACCACCGAGCCGCCCTTGACGGCAATGTCCGAGGCGGAGACGGCCAGCTGGTTGGCCTGACGGGCGTTATCGGCATTGTGTTTGACGGTAGCGGTCAGCTGTTCCATGGCGGAGGCGGTTTCTTCCAGCGAGCCGGCCTGCTGCTCGGTGCGCGCCGCCAGATCGAGGTTGCCGCTGGCGATCTGGCCGGAGGCGGTGGCGATATTGTCGGCGCCGGTGCGCACTTCGTCGACGATGCGGGTCAGGGCCGAGTTCATATCGCGCAGAGCGCCCAGCATCTGGCCGGTTTCTTCGGCCGTATCAACGCGGATTAGCATGGTGAGGTCGCCATCGGCCACCTGGCGCGCCACATCGACTGCCTGATGCAGCGGCGTGGTGATGGTGCGGGTGGTCAGCACGGCCAGCGTGACGGCGATCAGGCAGGCTGCCAGCGCGATCGCGGCGATCAGCACGATGGTCTGCTGCGCTTGTGCCTGCGATTGCTGACCCGAGGCCGTCATCAGTTCTTCCTGATAGGCGATCAGACCGTCGAGCTGGGTGGTGTAGACCTGCAGGATGGGGCGCACTTCGTCGAGCAGATTATGCAGGGCCGCGTCGCGCTGGCCTTGGCGGGTGTTGTCGAGGAAGGTGGTGCGGGCGGCCAGATATTTGCGGCGCGATTCTTCCAGTGCGCGCAGCTGCGCCACGCCTTTTTCGCTGGTCAGCACTTTATCGAGTTTGCTCAGGGTTTCCGTGATCACGCGGGTGTTTTTGGCGATGCTGGCGTATTCCTTTTCCACGTCCTCGGGTTTATCCATCAGCAGCAGGTTGCGCATATTCAGTGCCTGCTCGTTGAGTTCATCTTTGACCGTATGCACCAGCACGGTTTTCGGGTAGCGGTCCTGGTTGATCAGGTGGAGGTCGTCGCTCAGGCCGCTCACACGCAGATAGGCGAGGGCGGCAACGATGATCAGCATGCCGATCACGATGGCGAAGCTGAGTCCAAGTTTTTTACCGATGGCTAAGTTCCTGAAATTCATGGGAGGCTTTCACAGTTGCGAGTACTTCGAGTGCCAGCGAGTGCGTGGCGATGCGCAGCATGCGCTTGCTCAAAACATCTTGTTTTTAATTAAGGAAGTTGCACGATAAATTTTCGAAGTGAGAGCCGGTATGATTTGAATCAAAAAATCCTCGGGAAAGCCTCTCTCTACGTGTTACTACGGAACTCGACGGGGCCAACTGGCCCGCTGTGCGCCAAGCTGCGCAATCCGCCGCCGCCGATGGAACCTTGCGGCTTTTACGGTTACTGATAGGCATCAATCCACTTTTTTCGCTGGCGCTTGTGCCAGCTTTGGACGCTCCCTTCCATTAGCCGCCCGATGAACATTTCCTCCAATCAGCCATCCACCATACTGGCGCCAGTGATCACGGCCTTCCGTGCCTGTGGCAGCTTTTTTAAACGCAGCTTTTGCGCTGTGCAAGCGCTGTTCCCGCGGCGTAAGCAGGCTGCAGTGCCAACGCCGCCAACGGCGCTGACCAGCCGCAAGCTGGAGGTGGTGGCGTCGCTGGCAAGACAGCAGCCGGCGCCGGCACCTGGCGTGACGGCAACGCTGGCCCGGCCCGATCAGCCAGCCCGGCCAGCCCAGCCAGTCCAGCCAGCCCAGCCAGCTCTGCCAGCCCAGTCTGCCTCTGCTTCGCTTCAAGCGCTCGACCATCTGGTGCGGGAGCTGCCGTTCGTCCGGGTTCTCACAAGCAAACCTGATGCTGTACTGGATGTGCCAGCGATCTGGCCTAGTGCAAGTCAGCCGGGCACGTTTGGCGTCAGTTTCCCCGGCAATAAAGACTTTTCCAGATACCAGGATATCGCCTCAGCGCGGGAGGGGCTGGTCAAGTACCAGTCGCAGCAGCAAGAGGCTAGTGCACCTGAGCCGGCTGCGCCGGACAACGTAGTCTCGACACTTGCGCCGAGCGCCGGGGCTGGCGTCGAACGTACGCATATGAGCTGGGCCGAATTGCAGTTGTGGAGAGCCAATCTGGCGCCCGTGGCACAGCCACCGCGTGCCGACAAGACGGAATTCACTGATCGGCCTCTCACTGCACTGGCAGTGCCGCCGCGTCCGTCCTCGCCGATAGTGGAGATGGCCGCCAGCGTCGCGCCGCAGCGTGGCGTATCGCTTGATGACTTGAAAAAAGCGGCAGCCCAGCGCTGGGGCCATCAAGTCACCGTGCTGGCGTCCTACCCTGAGCCCCAGCCTGGCTATCCGGCCATCTGGCCTAGCAAGAGTGTGCCCGGCGGCTATGGCGTGGCCGTGCCGGGTAAGGGCTGCTATGTGGCGCAAAGTCTGGACGAGGTGCAGCCCTTCCTGGTAGATCAACTGACGCCCGGCCGCCATATACAGGCCAGCTCTACCAACCTGCCCGAGGCAGCGCGACTGGAGCTGATGGCGCGCCACAATATCGACATTACGCCGGTTATTCTCGATGGCAAAGAAATAGCCTATGTATTCCACGGCAAGGGTAAATACAACCCTACCATGATGTTATCGTCGCACGGCAATGGCAGGGAGGGGCGTACTTTCACCAAGCCCGGCGGCGTAGAGTTCCAGTTCGCTACGCCTGATAACACGGTGATGTCGTCGCGTACCATGGAATACGCGAAGCGGCTCAAGGATAAGCAGATTGCCATTGCCGACGATCAGATTTATATGTCGGCGCCACGGCTGAATTCGACCAATTATTCGCTGGATGGCGGCATAGGCACCCAGCCGCAAGATGTGGCGCAACTGATAGGCGAAATCAACCGTGATGGCGCCGCCCGGCCGTTCGACTTTGTGTTGCTCAACCGCGAGGCCAAGAATGTGTACTTTGCCGATCTGATGACTGGCCTGCAGCAAACCATGAACCGTTTGCCGACTACGCTGGTGGCGCATTTCTGCCGTCCCAAGGATGACAACGCTCCCGTCTTCGATGTGCTGAAGCGCTGACCGGTTCGTGCGCCCCGGCGGGCGTTCCATAAGAATATGATACGGTCATCAAATATTCATCCCGCTCGGCTACAATCCGCGTTGGGCAAGCTGCGCTGGGAAGAATATGGAAGCAATCGATGTGACATATGGCTCGGATACTGCCGGGCTGGTGTGGGGTTATCTGCTGGGGCCGGATAAGGCAGCGGCACAAGCGATGAATTCCACCCAGGCGCTGGCATGGCTGAACGGTGCGCCGCGTAAGGCGGGCGAGTTTATCTGGCTGCATTTCAATCTGTCCCACGCGGCCAGCGAAAAATGGCTGAGGGCGTATGCCGGCCTGTCCGACGAATTCTTCGAGACCCTGCATCAGGGTTCGCGTTCCACCCGTATCGAACTGGTCGACAATGCGCTGGTGGCGGTGGTCAACGACGTGCTGCATGAATTTAATTTCGACGCATCCGATATTTCCACGCTGTGGCTGGGAGTGGCGCCCCATCTGGTGATCAGCGCGCGCCGTACGCCGCTCAAGTCGATCGAGCGGCTGCATCAGGCCGTGCGGCGCGGCGAGCCCTTGCGCTCGTCGGTGGAACTGCTGGTACACCTGTTGCGCGATCAGGCCGATGTGCTGATGCATATCGTGCGCACGGCGGTGGCGCGGGTCGATGCCATCGAAGATTCGCTGCTGGCGGGGCGGGTGCGCGCCAAGCGGGCTGATCTGGGTAATATGCGGCGCGTGCTGGTACGCCTGCAGCGGCTGCTGGCGCCTGAGCCGTCTGCCCTGCTGCGTTTGCTGCAGCGGCCGCCCGCATGGATGTCCGAACTCGATACGCAGGAGTTGCGCCAGTCGAGCGAAGAGTTTGCCGTGGTGCTCAGCGACGTCTCGTCGCTGCAGGAGCGCATCAAACTGCTGCAGGAAGAAATTGCCGCGCAACTCAATGAGGAAACGGGACGCAGCCTGTATGTGCTGACCATCGTGACTGTACTGGCCCTGCCGATCAACATCATTGCCGGCATGCTGGGCATGAACGTGGGCGGCATACCGCTGGCCCAGCACCCTGATGGTTTCTGGATCATTGCTGCGGTGGTCGTGACATTTACGCTGGTAGCGGGCGTGGTAGTGGCGCGCATGCAGAGCAAGGACTAGTCACTCCGAAGCGCCCAAACAAAAAGCCTCCCGGCAGCAGGACTGCGGGGAGGCTGATCGGAATTCGTGGTGGTGATAGATGGACTTGAACCATCGACCCCAGCATTATGAATGCTGTGCTCTAACCAACTGAGCTATATCACCGGTGCTAAGCAGATTAAAAAAGCCTCTAGGCAGATCTGCTAGAGGCTTTTTAGAATTCTTGGTGGTGATAGATGGACTTGAACCATCGACCCCAGCATTATGAATGCTGTGCTCTAACCAACTGAGCTATATCACCTGCAACGCCCGATATTATCGGGGTAGAGCGCCGGACTGTCAAGGATAGCGCCGGTTTTTCCCCAAATAATCCGTTTATTTTGTTTACGCAGGGCTGTTTGGGGCGATAAAGCGTGCAATTTTTTCAACGTCCGATTGACGCCAGGGCTGGCTGCTAGCCCAGCCTTTTGCCGATTTGTGCCAGCAATTCGCCCGTCGGGTTGGCGCCCAGGCAGTCGATCACGCTGCGCCCCGGCATGGAGCGCAGCCAGGTCAGCTGGCGTTTGGCCAGCTGGCGGGTGGCGATGATGCCCGTTTCGCGCATGGTGGCGTAGTCGATATTGCCGTCGAGGTAATCCCAGGCCTGACGGTAGCCCACGCAGCGTATCGAGGGCAGGCCCGGATGCAGGTCGCCGCGGCGGCGCAGCTGTTCCACTTCCGTCAGCAGGTTGCCGTCCGGGCTATCGGCCAGCATCAGGTCGAAACGGCGGGCGATACGCTCGTGCAGCACGGCGCGGTCGGACGGCTCCAGTGCGAACGACAGCAGTTCGAACGGCAGTTCGGTTTTCTCGCGCTGGGCCAGCAGGGCCGACATGGGCTTGCCGCTCAGCGTACAGATTTCCAGCGCACGCTGGATGCGCTGGGCATCGGCGGGCGCCAGCCGTGCTGCCGTGGCCGGATCGAGCAGGGCCAGACGGGCATGCATGGCAGGCCAGCCGACGCGGGCGGCGTCGTCTTCGAGCTGGGCGCGCAGGGCCGGATCGGCGCCGGGCAGGTCGTCCAGACCGTCGGCCAGCCCTTTGAAATACAGCATGGTGCCGCCCACCAGCAGCGGCAGTTTGCCGCGCGCGACGATGTCATCGACCAGCCGCAGGGTATCGTTGCGGAACTGGGCGACGGAATAGGCGTCGAGCGGATCGATGATGTCGATCAGGTGGTGCGGCGCGGCGGCCAGTTCGGCGCGGGTGGGCTTGGCCGTGCCGATGTCCATGCCGCGGAACACCAGCGCCGAATCGACCGAGATGATTTCCGCCGGAATGCGCGCGGCGATGGCCAGCGCGGCGGCCGTCTTGCCGGACGCCGTGGGGCCCATGATGGCCACGGCCAGTGGCCGTTGTGCAGACTGCGTCATGTTACTGGCCACGCAGGAACAGTTTGTCGAGCGCGCCGATTTCTACCTGCACCCAGGTCGGGCGGCCGTGGTTGCACTGGTCGGCCCGTTCGGTGCTTTCCATCTGGCGTAGCAGGGCGTTCATTTCCTGCACCGACAGGATGCGGTTGGCCCGTACGGCAGTATGGCAGGCCAGTGTGCCCAGCAGTTCGTTCTGGCGTTCGATCAGCAGGCGCGAGCCGCCAAATTCGCGCACATCGCGCAGCACGTCGCGCGCCAGCGTCTGGGCGTCGGCATTTTTCAGCAGCACCGGCACCGAGCGCACGGCCAGCGTAGTGGGCGACAGGGCGGCGATGTCGAAGCCCAGTGCCTGCAGGGTGTCCTGATGTTCGTGCACGGTGGCCACTTCTATCGTATCGGCGTAGAAGGTGACGGGGATCAGCAGCGGCTGTACCTGCATGGCGACACCCGCTACATGGCTCTGCAGCGCCTGTTTGAGCTGTTCGTACAGGATGCGCTCGTGCGCGGCATGCATATCCACCAGCACCAGCCCTTTGGCGTTCTGGGCGAGGATGTAGATGCCGTGCAGCTGGGCCAGCGCGAAGCCGAGCGGGAACTCTTCCTGCGCCATGGCAGCGGGGGAGACGGTGTAGCTGCTGGCCTGTGGCAGGGCGCGATCGCTATCGGCCAGCGCACTGTCGCTGCGGCTGTAGTCGCCAGCGGGCGCGCCGCTGCGGGCGCCCTCGCTGAACAGGGCGCCATAGCGCTCGGTACTCTGGGCTATGCCACCGCTGCGCGCATCGAAACGCTGCGCAGCGTGGGCCGCATAGTTTGGGCCGCCAGCGGAACTGCTATCGGCTTCGCTGCCCGCCGGCCGGCCAAACGGCGAAGGCGAAAAGGTGGGCGTGTAGTCCGGTTTGAGCAGGGCGCCGAAGCTGGTCTGCTCGCCGCGCCATGGAGTGGTTGCCAGGCTGTCGGCCGCGGGCAGTGGCGATGGTGCGCTGCCGTGGGCGGTGGCCGAAGTCTGGGCCAGGGCGCGCTGCACGGCGTGGAATACGAACTGGTGCACGGCGCGGCTGTCGCGGAAGCGCACTTCGATCTTGGACGGGTGGACGTTGACGTCGACCAGCGCCGGATCGAGATCGAGCGACAGCACATAGGACGGGAAGCGGTCGCCATGCAGCACATCCTGATAGGCGGCCTTGACGGCGTGGACCAGCACCTTGTCGCGTACGAAGCGGCCGTTCACGTAGAAGAACTGGCCATCGGCACGCGCCTTGGAAGCGGTGGGCAGGCCGGTATAGCCGTGCAGGCGCAAGGGGCCTGCGCTCTCGTCGATCTGCAGGCGCGCCTCGGCAAAGCCGTCGCCCAGTATGTGGGCGCTGCGCTTGGCCATCTCGGTGACGTTCCAGTGATCGATGGTGCGGCCGTTGTGGCTGAGGGTGAAGGCCACGTCGGGCCGCGCCAGCGCAATGCGGCGCACCACTTCGGCGCAGTGGCCGAATTCGGTCTGTTCCGACTTGAGGAATTTGCGCCGTGCCGGGGTGTTGAAATACAGGTCCTGTACATCGACCGTGGTGCCATAGGCGCCCGAGGATGGTGCCACTGTGCCCTGATGCGAACCGGCGATTTCCCATGCATGGGCAGCGTCGGCCGTGCGCGAAGTCAGGGTGACCGAAGCTACCGAGGCAATCGAGGCCAGTGCCTCGCCGCGGAAGCCCAGCGTGCCGACGTTTTCCAGATCATCGAGCGAGGCGATCTTCGAGGTAGCGTGGCGGGCCAGTGCCAGCGGCATCTGCTCGGGCGGAATGCCGCGGCCGTTATCGGTAATGGCGATGCGTTTTACGCCGCCTTCTTCCAGCCGCACATTGATCTGGGTAGCGCCCGCATCGAGCGCGTTTTCCAGCAATTCCTTGACCACGGCCGAGGGGCGTTCTACCACCTCGCCGGCGGCAATCTGGGAAATCAGCTGGTCGGGCAGGGCGCGGATAGGGCGCGGGCCGGTGCTGCTAGGGGAAGTATCGGGCGCATTCATCCCGCGATTATAACTGCTCGCAGCGCGCCAGATGCGCTGCGAGCGCGCCCGCTCAGGGACGCACACGCACCGGTATCGGCGCGTTGCACAGCTCGACGTAGCCGGGCGAGAACTTGTTCCACGGACCGCCACGGTTGCGCTGGGCATCGATCACCTGCTGGTAGATCGGTGCTTCGCTGCGCATCACTTCCAGATGGCTGCGTTCGGCCTCCGGCACGTCGGCCTCCAGCCGCACCGATCTGATGCCCATGCGGGTCTCCTTGGCGCCGTAGAAGCCCATGGCTTCGCTGCCCCGTGGCAACGTGGACAGTAGCTGGATGCCGGACAGTACGCGCCCTACCAGCGTGATATTGCGGTCCAGATGGCGCGGTGCGTGGCCGGTGACGGCGTACAGCTCGGCGCCATTGCCGCTATCGGTGCCGGTATCGCGCCCCACGCCTACCATGCCGTAGCAGTGTGCCAGCCAGGTGGTGCCGGCTTTCGGGTCGCGCCCTACGGGGAAGCCGTTGGAATGGCCGATCTGCGGGGCATAGCCGTCGCGGTCCGGCTGGCGTACGAAGTGTTTGTCATGCTTCAGTGGCACGCTGAATTCGCCTACTACCTTGGCCTTGGCGCTGCCGAGCGGGCGCGGACTGGCCGATTCGGCCTGCGGATCGCCCCACTGCGCCACATAGTTGTCCTGCGAGCGCAGGATGGCCAGTCCGTCGTAATACTTTTCCTTCACCAGCGTTTCGATGTTGGCGATATTCTGCGGCGCGAAATCGGGTGCCAGTTCGATCACCACCCGGCCGCTGTCCAGTTCCATGTAGAGCGTGTGTTGCGGGTCGGTGGGGCGCCAGTCGGACGCCTGCGCTTGCTTGACGAGGTCGCCGACGCTCGGTTTGACCGGCAGATCGGCAGCGCTGGCCAGGCCGCTGGTAAGCAGCGCGGCAGCGGACAAGGACGGTAACAGCATGGTTCGGTACATCCGGTATCTCCCTGGTTAGTGGGGCGCGCGGTTTGCGCGGCCGTGAAAGATTTTAATCTGGATGACACGCCGCTGGAAACTGCTCACCTGGGCGCCATCGTGGTGTATGATTCCGGCGCTGACTTTACGGGAAGAATATGGATTTTATGCAATTCTTCGGCATGATTCTGCATGTCGACAAAACGCTGCAAGTGCTGATAGAGCAATACGGAACGCTCATTTATGTCGTGCTGTTTGCCATCATTTTCTGTGAAACGGGACTGGTCGTTCTGTTCTTCTTCCCCGGCGACACTCTGCTGTTTATCGCGGGCGCCCTGTGCGCGCTGGGCGAAATGAATCTGTTCCTGCTCAACGGGCTGCTGATTACTGCTGCCGTACTGGGCAACACCACCAATTACTGGATAGGCGAGGCCATAGGGCAGCGGGTGTTCACCCATGATTACCGCTGGCTCAACAAGGAAGCCCTGCGCCGTACCCATGAATTCTTCGAAAAACACGGCGGCAAGACCATCGTGCTGGCCCGTTTCGTGCCGGTAGTGCGGACCTTTGCACCGTTCGTGGCCGGCGTGTCGGACATGACCCATGGCCGCTTCCAGCTGTATAACATCACCGGCGCCCTGCTGTGGGTAACCCTGCTGACGACGGCAGGCTATTTCTTCGGCAATATCGCCATCGTGCGCGAGCATCTGACGGAAATCGTGCTGGTGGGCGTAGGCGTGGCCGTGGTGCCGATGGCGCTGGGCGGCGTGTACAAGCTGGGCCGCCGCATGCTGGGCCGCTAGGCCAGCCTGCCGCTGCGCCGCATCCGGGCCAGCGGCGCGGCAGTGGATTCCGGCATATTTCACAAATAAATATCTCCTATCCGGACGTTCGCTCAAGTTTTTCCCAATTGCATCCGTATACCAGTGTGTAATTCTTATACTTCTGGACTGCGATGCGTACTTTACTCACCCTGATCGTCTGCTGCTGCGCGTTCGCCCATGCTGCCAGCGCCTCCGAGGCGTCTGAACCGGCAGCGGGCAAAGCAGCATCCACGGTGAAAACCAAAGGCACTCCGGCTGCGGGCGCCAAATCGGAACATGGCGTGAGCGTGGGCGGCGTGCCGCTCAAGCAGATCGCGGCTGCGGCTGCCGAAAAAGGCGATAGCGAACCTGCGTCCTCGTCGCGCAAGGCATCGGCTGCGGCGCCTAGCGCGCGCGAGCGCGAAGCCGAGGCGGAAGCCGATCTGTCGGCCAAGATAGCTGCCCGTCTGGCGCTGATGCGCGCCAACCAGCAGGCCCGCGTGGCCGCGGCTGCCAAAGCCAAGAAAGCCGCTGCCGCAGTGGAAGCCGTGCCCAAAGTGTATAGCCACCACTGGTCGTACGAGGGCGAGAACGGCCCTGCCAACTGGGGCAAGATCAATCCTGAATGGGCCAAATGCAGCACCGGCAACCGCCAGTCGCCTATCGATATCCGCGATGGCATGAAAGTCGAGCTGGAGCAGATCAGCTTCGACTATCATCCGTCCTCGTTCAATGTGACGGACAACGGCCACACCGTGCAGGTGATGCTGGGGGGCGGTAACTTCATCACGGTGCAGAACCGCATGTATGAACTGATCCAGTTCCACTTCCACCGTCCTTCGGAAGAGCGCGTCAACGGCAAGGGCTACGAGATGGTGATGCATCTGGTGCACAAGGATGGCGAAGGCAAACTGGCGGTGATTGCGCTGCTGCTCGAGCGTGGCCGTGCGCAGCCGGTGATCCAGACGGTGTGGAACAATCTGCCGCTGGAAAAGCTCGACACCATGGCGCCGTCCTCGGTGATCGATCCTATCGACCTGATTCCGGCCCGGCGCGACTACTACACTTTCATGGGTTCGCTGACCACGCCGCCCTGCAGCGAAGGCGTGCTGTGGCTGGTGATGAAAGAACCGGTACAGGCTTCGCCAGCCCAGATGGCGCTGTTTGCCCGCCTGTATCCGATGAATGCGCGGCCCATCCAGCCCGGTTCCGGCCGCATCATCAAGGAATCGAATTAAGCGGATTAAGCGTTAGCCGCAGCAGCGGATCCGGTGCGAGCCGGTCCAGCTGGCGCCTGCTGCCAGCGGCTGCTGGTCGATGCGGGCCGGTTCGATGCAGATAAAGCGCAGATATTCTTCATCCGCCAGATCGGTCAGTGCTGCTGCATCGGCCTGACCGGGATTCCACACCACCCAGTTATCGAAGCCCTGCTGTTCCAGCTGCAGCGTGGCGCTGGCCGTGTTCAGCGTCAGCGCCGGCGTCGACTGGTATAGCCGGTCCTGTTTTTCCGTAAAGTGCAGGGCAGGCTGGTCCTGCGTGGCGGTCTGCAGATGATGGTCGGTGTAGCGCTGGCCCTGCAGGCCGGCGACGCTGGTGGCAGCGAGCTGGCCCACGTCGAAATAGGTGTGCAGCGCCACGCCGAAAGGGAACTCCCGCGTGCCGCAATTGTGCACGGTGAAGCGCACGGCCAGCGCATCGCCTTGCAGCGTATAGCGCAGCGTCAGTGCAAAGTCATGCGGCCATGCGGCGGCATGTTCGGCCGGCAGGTCCTGCTGGTTCAGCTCAAGTTCGATAAAGGCCTGGCCGTTTTCTTCACCGCTGGCGCCCACGCGCCAGTGGCTGACCCGGGCAAAGCCGTGGCGCAGGCCGGGGCCGCGCATATTAAACTGGGGGAAAATCACCGGCACGCCGCCGCGTATGGCCTTGCTGCCATCGAGCGGGGTCTGGCTGCTGACGAACAGCCGCTGTTGGCCATCGGCGGTTTTCCATGACAGCAGGTGGGCGCCGAACAGCGACAGCGTGATTTCGGCGCCATCAGCAGCGCAGATCTGCGCTGCAGGCAGTGCGCCATATTCCGTCATCGTTACTACAGCCATGTGGGTTCCGTAAAGTGGGTGAATGCGTGAGTAAGTAAGGCCGGGCTCAGGTCAGGCGGTTCTTGGCCAGCGGCGGGTTCTTGGCAAAATAGCGCCGTATGCCTTTGACGATGGCATCGGCCAGCTGGTTCTGGTAGCCGTCGTCGAGCAGTTTGGCTTCTTCTTCCGGATTGGAGATGAATGCCGTTTCGATCAGGATGGACGGAATGTCCGGCGCCTTCAGCACGGCAAAGCCGGCCTGCTCGACCGAGCCTTTGTGCAGGCGGTTGATGCCGCCGATTTCGCCCAGCACGGACTTGCCCAGTTTGAGCGAATCGTTGATCTGGGCCGTGGTGGACAGATCGATCAGCACACTGGCCAGCTGGCGGTCGTGGCTGCGCACGTTGACGCCGCCTATGGTGTCGGCCAGATTTTCCTTGTCCGCCAGCCAGCGCGCCGCCGTCGAGCTGGCGCCTTTTTCCGACAGCACGAACACCGAGGAGCCGCGCGCCGTGGGCTGCACGAAGGCATCGGCGTGGATGGAGACGAACAGGTCGGCCTGCACCTTGCGGGCTTTTTCCACCCGCGTGCCCAGCGGTACGAAGTAGTCGCCATCGCGCGTAAGCATGACCCGCATATTCGGGATGTCTTCGATTTTGTTCTTGAGACGCTTGGCAATCGCCAGCACGATATCTTTTTCGCGGCTGCCGTTCTTGCCCGATGCGCCGGGGTCTTCGCCGCCGTGGCCGGGATCGAGCACCACTGTCAGCATGCGTACCAGCTTGCCGTTATGGTCGTATTTTTCCGCCGGCTTGACGGGCGTTTCCGCCAGTTTGGCGTCATGTTCGGGCTTTGCCGTTTCGGCTGTGCTGGCCGTGCTGGCGGGCGTGGCCGGGGTCTCGACCGGCGCTGCCTTGCTGGCGGACGGCGCGCTCTGATCAGCCCTGGCGCTCTTGCCATCGTTGGACCAGTCGCCTTTTTCTATCATGGCGGCGATAGGATCGGCTTCCCTGACAGGGTAGAGGTCGAAAATCAGGCGGTGCTCGTAGCTGCCGGCCGGCGCCAGCGTGAACACCTGCGGCCTGACTTCTTCTTTCAGGTCGAATACCAGCCGCACCACGTTGGGCCGGTTCTGGCCCACCCTTACCTGCCTGATATACGGATCGTTGGACTGGATTTTGGCGACCAGACTTTTCAGCGTGGGATTGAGTTCCAGCCCTTCGATATCGACCACCAGCCGCTCCGGATCTTTGACCGTGAAGTGGGTGGCTTTGAGGACGGCATCGTTTTCCAGCGTGACGCGGGTGTAGTCCTCGGCCGGCCAGACGCGCACGGCCAGTATCTGCGCCGCCATGGCGCGGGTAGGTGCCAGCACGGACAGCAGCAGGGCGCCGCCCGCTTTGAGTACGGTGCGGCGGCTGCGCGCGGCGGGGCTGGCAGTACCAGCGTCAGCGGCGCTCACAGATTGGGCGCGAATTTCAGGCGTTGCAGACATGAGTGACCGGCGGGGGTGGATGCCCGCAATTCTACATCACGACCGTGGCCAGCCACGCTCAGGTTGACATCGAGATCGGCCGGCGGCAGCACGCCGTCGGCCTTTTCCGGCCATTCGACGATGCAGATATTGCTGCCGTTGAAGTCTTCGCGGAAGCCCGCGTCGAGGAACTCTTCCGGGCTGCCCATGCGGTACAGGTCATAGTGGATCACGCTGACGGGCTGGCCGCCCAGCGTGATGGCGTATGGCTCGGACAGGGTGTAGGTAGGGCTTTTCACGGTGCCCACGTGGCCGGCCGCGTGCAGCAGGGCGCGGGTGAGGGCGGTTTTGCCTGCGCCCAGATCACCATGCAGATAGATGACCAGACCGGGCGCCATGGCGTGCGCCAGCGCGGCCCCGAGGGCGGCCGTGCCGGCTTCGTCGTGGAGATGGGCTTGAAAGTGCGGCATCAATTAAAATGTCAGGTTGGTGGCTACGCCAGCCATTGTAACCGCCTGCGACCATTCTTACATCGTTACACCGCCCCATGCCGCATTCCCTGTCCCAAAATGAATTAGCCGAACTGGCCGCCAGCATCAAACGCTGGGGTGTGGAACTGGGTTTTGCCGAAGTACGCATCACCGATATCGACCTCAGTCACGCCGAAGCGGGCCTGCAGGCCTGGCTGGACGCCGGCTATCATGGCGAAATGGACTACATGGCGGCGCATGGCATGAAACGGGCCCGCCCCGCCGAGCTGGTGCCGGGCACGGTGCGTGTGGTGAGCGCCCGCATGGACTACCTGCCCAGCGACACCGCGCCCGACTGGCGCGAACGGGAAGCGCAGCGGCTGGCCGACCCGCAGGCGGCGGTGATTTCGGTGTATGCGCGGGGCCGCGACTACCACAAGGTGCTGCGCGCCCGTCTGCAGCAGCTGGCCGACAAGGTCAAGGCGCAGATCGGCGAATTCGGCTACCGCGTGTTCACCGATTCGGCCCCCGTGATGGAGCTGCCGCTGGCCGAAAAGGCCGGGCTGGGCTGGCGCGGCAAGCACACCTTGCTGCTTTCGCGCAGCGCCGGTTCCACTTTCTTCATGGGCGAATTTCTGGTCGATCTGCCGCTGCCGGTGGATGCGCCCACCGGCGCCCACTGCGGCCAGTGCACGTCCTGCATCACTGCCTGTCCCACCGCTGCCATCCTCGCGCCGGGCAAGCTCGATGCGCGCCGCTGCATTTCCTATCTGACCATCGAACTGAAAAGCGCGATTCCGCCTGAGCTGCGCCCGCTGATCGGCAATCATATCTATGGCTGCGACGACTGCCAGACCGCCTGCCCGTGGAACAAGTTCGCGCAGAAGGCCGTACTGCCGGATTTCGACGAGCGCCACGGCCTTGGCAGCGCCAGCCTGCTGCAGCTGTTTGCGTGGACGGAAGATGAATTCAACCGCAAGATGGAAGGCAGCCCGATACGCCGCATCGGCCATGAACGCTGGCTGCGCAATATCGCGGTTGCGCTGGGCAATGCTGCCAGCATGGGCGCGCATGGCGACAGCGCCATCGTGGCGGCCCTGACGGCGCGCTGCGCCGATGCTACGCCGCTGCTGCGCGAGCATCTGGAGTGGGCGCTGGCCTGCCACCGCTGAACTGCGCTACACTCGCGTGATCGACTTACCGAGGAAGATCATGCCTACTCCGCGCCACGCCATCGTGTTTCTTGCCACCGCCAGTGCTGTGCTGAGTTTTGCAGCCAGTCTGCCGGCGCAGGCACTCAGCTTTGACCAGTGGGCCGATAATCTGGCCACTACCCGCGTGCGCAACGATCCGGAGCAGGCCACGCTCAAGCAGTATTTCAGCGGCAAGGAGCAGGATGCGCTGGACCGCAAGCTGACGCCCAATTCCATCGTGCAGCGGGCGCGTGACGTGGCGGCAGCCAAGAAGGCGCTGGCCCAGCTGGACAAGATGGACCTGCACAAGCTCACGCCGCAGCAGCGCGCCAGCGCCGCTACCATCCGCTGGAACCTGCAGGGACAGGTGGAAAACTATGCCTATGCCGACTATAACTTCGTGTTCAACCAGTTTGGCGGTCTGCATGTACAGCTGGTGAATTTCCTCAGTCAGGCCCACCCTATCCGCAACCAGCGCGATGTGGAAAATTATCTGGTGCGGCTGCAGGCGGTAGCGGGCAAGATCGATACCGGCATACTGCAGGCGCGCGGACTGGGCGCGCGCGGCATCCTGATGCCGACCTTCCTGACCCAGTCTTCCATCGGCCAGCTGGACCGCTTCCTCGAAGGCGGAGCGGAAGCCAATGTGCTGGTGGTGTCGCTCAGGCAGCGCATGGCGGCCGTGAAGGAGCTGGGGCCGGAAGCCCAGCAGCAGTTTGCTGCCAGTGCCGAGAACATCGTGCGCCAGTCGGTGCTGCCGGCCTATCAGCGCGTCCGCACGCTGCTGCAGGAGCAGCTGCCGCATACCACCAGCGATGCGGGCCTGTGGCGTCTGCCCAATGGCGATAAGGCCTATGCCGTGCTGCTTAAACAGATGACCTCGACCAATTACACGCCCGAGCAGGTGCACCAGATCGGCCTGCGCGAAGTAGCTCGCATCGAGAAGGAAATGGATGGCCTGCTGGTATCGCTGGGCTATACGGAAGGCAGTACCAAGGAGCGTATGGCCAGGCTGGAAAAGGACCAGCAGCCGCAGGAAGCCGAGCCGCGTCCGGCGCTGCTGGCGCGCTATGAAGAAGTGCTGCGCGATGCGGAGAAACGCTCGCGCGAACTGTTCGACATCACGCCCAAAGCGCCGGTGGTGGTCAGGCGCGAGCCGCCGTTTACGGAAAAAACGGCAGCGGCCCACTACACGGGGCCGGCCAATGACGGCACCCGCCCCGGTATTTTCTGGGCGCCGATGCCGGGTCCTGTGTTCCGCATCGTCGGCCTGCGTACGCTGACCTACCATGAGGGTGTGCCGGGCCACCATTTCCAGGTGGCGCTGCAGCAGGAAAACAATCAGCTGCCACGCTATCGGCGCGACCGCGTATTCCCGGTCGGCTCGGCTTATGGCGAGGGCTGGGCGCTGTATGCCGAGCAGCTGGCGGTGGAAAACCACTGGTATGACGGCGATGTCGTGGGCCATCTGGGCCAGCTCGATGCGGAGCTGTTCCGCGCGCGCCGGCTAGTGGTTGATACCGGCCTGCACGCGATGAAATGGACGCGCCAGCAGGGCATCGATTACGGCATCACGCCGGCGGAGGTGGAGCGCTATGTGGCCATGCCGGGCCAGGCCTGCTCCTACAAGATCGGCATGATGCGCATCCTGGAGCTGCGTGCCCGTGCCCAGCAGGCGCTGGGCGAGCGTTTCTCGCTCAAGGCTTTCCACAACACCGTGCTGGAGACGGGCAATGTGCCGCTGGCCGTGCTGGAGCAGGTGGTGGACGAGTGGATCGCGGCGCAGAAGAAGGGCTGACACGGCGCCAGTAACAATAATAAGGCGGCCTGCGGGCTACTTCAGCAGGCCGGCCAGTTCGACCGCAGTTTTTACCTGCATCTTGTCGAAGATATGCGCGCGGTGCACTTCCACCGTGCGCATGCTGATGCCCAGTTCATCGGCCACCACCTTGTTCATTTTCCCCGCCAGTATCAGGTCCAGCACTTCGCGTTCGCGTGCCGACAGCGTGGCGAGGCGGGCGTGCACCTGCGCCATTTCGCCGGCCTTGCGCGAACCGGCCAGACCTTCCTGCACGCGGTCCATCAGCTGGTTGTCGTTAAACGGTTTTTCGAAGAAGTCGAACGCGCCGCGCTTGAGCGCGTCAACCGCCATAGGCACATCGCCATGGCCGGTAAGGAAAATCACCGGCATGCGCTGGGTCAGGCCACGGGTCGATAACTGGTCGAAAGCGGCAATGCCGTTCATGTCGGGCATACGCACATCGAGCAGCACGCAATCGCCGTCCGGATCGAACTGGCCGCTATCGGCATGGCGCAGCAGCTGCAGTGCCGAAGCATAGCTGCGCGAACTGATGCCGCGCGAGGTGGCCAGCCAGGTCAGTGCGTCACGCACCACTTCTTCATCATCAACGATATGCAGCATGCTTTATGTCTCCGTTTTCGTGCTGTCCGTGGTTGCCGGCAGTACGAAGGTAAATATGGTGCCCCCTTGCGGGTTAGCGCTATGGGTCAGTGTCCCGCCATGGAATTCTATCGCGGTTCGGCAGATATTGAGGCCCATGCCCATGCCTTCGGCCTTGGTCGAGAAGAACGGCGAGAACAGGCGCTGCGCTACATCCTCCGGTATGCCGTGGCCCTGGTCGATCACTTCGACGCTGACCTGTGCCGTTGCGGGCAGATAGGTGGCCTGGATTTTCAGCACGCGGCGCTGGGGCGGTATGTGCTGCATGGCTTCGATGCCGTTGCGGCTCAGGTTGAGCAGCACCTGTTCTATCATCACGCGGTCCGCCAGCACGGGCGGCAGATCGTCGGGGATGCTGGTTTTATACGACACGAAGGCCTGACGCGCCTGCAGTTCGATCAGCGTGCGTATGCCTTCCAGCAGCGGCGCAATGGCGATCTGCTGGCGCTGCGGTTCGCTCTTCTTGACGAATTTATGCACGCTGCGGATGATCTGGCCGGCCCGCTGCGCCTGCGTGCTGGCCTGCTCCAGTGCAGGAATCAGCGCGCTGGCTTCGACCGTGGCGTGCTGGCCGGCGGCCCGCTTGAGGATATTCAGGGCTCCGGTGGTATAGCTGGAAATGGCGGCCAGCGGCTGGTTCAGTTCATGCGCCAGCATGGAAGCCATTTCGCCCATGGTGGCAAGGCGCGCGCTGGACTGCAGCTTTTCCTGCTGCTGGCGATTCAGTTCTTCCACCCGCTTGCGGTCGGAGATGTCGAGGATGGAGCCCATCCAGCCGGTCTGCTTGCCGTTGTTATCCACCAGCGGCGCTTCGAAGATCAGTACCGGCACGCGCTCGCCATCGGGGCGCTGGAAATAGGTTTCGAACTGCGGCGTGACTTTACCGGCCAGCACCGAGGCGAAGCGGGTCTGGTATTCGGCCATGGCTTCGGGCGCCCAGTAGGGCATGGGCGGCAGCTTGCCGACAATTTCTTCGGCCGGATAGCCGACGATCTGGCAGAAAGCCGGATTGACGTAGGTGATGCGGCCTTCCAGATCGCGTGCGCGCAGGCCGGTCACCAGCGAATTCTCCATCGCCGTGCGGAACGACATCTGCTGGCGCAGCGCGCCTTCGGCGGCCAGACGGCGCGAGATGTGGCCCCACAGAGCCAGCAGGCTCCATAGCAGGCCGAGCGACAGCACGATGACGGAACCGACCAGCAGATTGGGCAGCAGCTTGGGTTCGCTCTTCACGCTGTCCGTCACCAGCGTGATGTTGGCGCCGGGCAGATCGAGTGCGCGCTTGTGGGTGTACACGCCGTGACCGGGGCCGGCCGCAGCGCGGCGCGCCAGCAGGCGGTCGTCGCGGTCGATCAGCGATACCTGATTATCCTGCGCAAACCACCATGGCACCATTTCTTCCAGCAGCACGCTGGTCTGGTAAGTGGCCACCAGATCGCCCAGATATTCGTCGCCGCGGAACAGCGGTACGTGGTAGTCCATCAGCACGGCGGCCGGCGCCGCATTCGGGTTGCCGCTCTGGACTTCGGGCTGGGTGTACATCGGTTTGCGGGTCTTGCGCACCAGTTCCATGGTGGATGCCGAGGCCTGGGTCAGCCGCACCGGCAGGGGGATGGCGTCGCTGCTGGCGTGCAGGCTGCCATCGGGCCGCAGCCACACCACGCGGAGGAATTCATGGCCGTTTTTCAGCAGGCGTGTCAGGCGTGCCTTGAGCTGTTCGTCGCTCAGGTGCACCGCGCCGATTTCGTTGGCCAGCGCGCGCAGCGACTCTTCATCGCGGCCCAGCTGAAAGCGTATGGTCTGCTCTACCCACAGCGTGTCGGCGATCAGCTGTTCCTGCCGCTCCGTGCTTTCCATCTGGCGTGCCTGCCATGGCAGCCAGATTAATATTGCCAGAAAAAACAGTACCAGCACAATGGGCAGCAGCCAGCGCAGCGCGCTGCTGGACAGGCCGCGCCGGCCGGTGGAGGAGGTGGTGGTGGAGTCGGTCATGGGCGTTCAGGGTATCGCCTTGCACGCTGCTCGCCATTGTGGTTTTCCACAGTTGCAGGGCTTGTCTAGGATGGTGAGAATCGTTCACACTAGAACAATACCGTATTTTCCTTCCTTCTGGAGACTCCATGAAACTCAACGCCATGCTTCTGGCTCTGGGCGCCGCCCTGAGCATCAATGCCTATGCCCAGGCACCTATCGTGATCAAATTCAGCCACGTGGTGGCAACGGATACGCCGAAAGGACAGGCTGCAGAGCGCTTCAAGCAGCTGGCAGAAAAAGCCACCAACGGCCGCGTCAAGGTCGAGGTATATCCGAACAGCCAGCTGTATAAAGACAAGGAAGAACTGGAAGCGCTGCAGCTGGGCGCCGTGCAGATGCTGGCGCCATCGCTGGCCAAATTCGGCCCGCTGGGCGTGAAGGAATTCGAAGCGTTTGACCTGCCTTACATTTTCCCGTCGAAGACGGCACTGTATAACGTGACGGAAGGCGAAATCGGCAAGAGCCTGCTGAAAAAGCTGGAGCCTAAAGGTATTACCGGCCTGGCCTTCTGGGATAACGGCTTCAAGGTAATGTCGGCGAACAAGCCGCTGCACGCAGTGAGCGACTTCAAAGGCCTGAAAATGCGTATCCAGTCGTCCAAAGTGCTGGACGCGCAGATGCGTGCGCTGGGCGCCAATCCGCAGGTGCTGGCCTTCTCCGAAGTGTATCAGGCACTGCAGACCGGCGTGGTGGACGGTACCGAGAATCCGCCATCGAATATGTACACCCAGAAGATGCATGAAGTGCAGAAGCATGTGACGGTATCCAATCACGGCTATCTGGGCTATGCGGTCATCGTCAACAAGAAGTTCTGGGACGGTTTGCCGGCCGATATCCGTGCCGCGCTGGACAAAGCCATGAAGGATGCCACCACGTTCGAGAAAGCCATCGCCCAGCGCGACAACGACATGGCGCTCGATGCTATCAAGAAGGCCGGCAAGACGGAAATCTATACGCCGAGCGTAAAAGAGCAGGCTGAATGGCGTAAAGCCCTGCTGCCGGTGCAGAAGGATATGGAAGGCCGTATTGGTAAAGACCTGATCTCTGCAATCAACAAGGAAGCTGCCAAGTAAGCGGCCAGCCTGATCCGGCAGTCACCCGCGCTCGCGGGTGCTGCCCGGGCCTGATTCAGCTCCCTGTAGCCGATTTGGCCGGCATCCCATGGCGTGCTTGATACCACCAGTCCCAGAAGCCTGACTTCTCGCCCGCGGTCGCATATTTTCTCGCATTGAGCTGCTTCCAGCTCTGCTCAGCGGAGCAGGGGGCAGGCTGGCCCGCTACGGGGCGCTGCACAATCTCGTAAAAGTTAAAATCGCGCGCAGATCGATCAGTAAGCTCGGTGTAGCGGGCGATTGCTGCCTTGATCTGCAAGGTGCCGACCCCGGCATCGATGTAATGCATGCCGTATGACTGTGCCAGCTGTAGATCTGCATAGCGGCGGGCATAGGCCGGTTCTCCGCATAGAAATTCCTTGATGCGGGATACCCATGTCGGGCCATGGGCGGCCAGATGCCGGTCCGAGCTGAAACCGAGAATTAATTTGTTGACGGGATGTAGATAAAGGTGTGGCAAGTTGTTCTGCAAGCCCCCATCGCGCAGCAAAACTGCATGCTCCGGCTGGTCCGCGCCATATACCGCGCCTTGCAGCAGCATATGGTTGGGAATGGCCACGGGCGGCAGCGCCAGCGGTAAGGCCGCGCTGGCGATACCTGCCTGCCATAAAGGCAGATCAGGCGTGGTTGCTGCGGAGAGCAAGACTTCGCCGCCAAGATTGCGCGCTTGGTCGAACAGGCTGGCATTGACGAAAAGCTCCTTCAAGGAATAATTTCCCTGATTTTGCAAGGCTATCCGTAGCGCATCGAGTTGTCCGAAACTGATATCGCGCAGCATGTCGTCGCTCACTTGCGTTTCGGCCAGATGCAATACCTGTGCAAATATGGCGCGATAGGGCGACAAGCACTGGCACAGTGCTGCGCGCAAGCTCTGCTTCAGAAGCTCCTGATCCAGCCGGCTTGGCTGGGAGCGGAATATTTTGGCGATACCGTCACTGTCGGCGCCCGCCGCCACCAGCATGGCAGTCAAGGCGCCTACCGAGGCGCCCGATACCTGCCGCACAGCGCCCAGCCGCTTGCCCAGCTGGCGTATCACGCCGCTATAAGCGATCCCCTTGGCGCCGCCGCCACTAAAACAAATCGACTGATAGCTTGGTAAATTCTGTTGCTGATAGCTGGCGTAGTGCCGGCGTAGCGTGCTTTCTATCTGCGCAGACTGATCGAGCCATTTGCCGGTCCAGCGTGCCCAGGTGCTGCGGCAGCGCACCTGCAGATGACTGGTCGCGCAGGCAGTTACCGAATAGCTCCGGCCGTCTATGCGAAATTGAAAATCACGCCCGCCGGCCTGCTGTAGCGCCTGATCATATTCATAGAGAATAGTATGTTCTTTCTGACTGATATGCATGATCTCACTTACTTAAATCAGGTCTTATCCCAACTGCATCGCTGCGCTGCAGGCCGGGATACTGGATAACATCAGTCTGTGATGGTTCTTTTCTGATTTCCGCCGGGGCGCGCAGCGGGCCGTGCGCCGCACCCCGTGTGGACTAAACGCCACAAGGGGTTTTTGTCTTGGGCCGCTGCACTTACGCACGGCCAGGCAAACCGGCTTTAGTCGAAAATAGCCGTTGACGCGCTCGACTTTGCCCGACTAGGACCACGATTCATTCGGATCGAACGGAGTCAAGTTATTGCCGCCAGAGCGAACAGGCTCCATGCCGAACGGATTCATACAATATTCTGCCGGTGCTGCATGTATCGAGAACATTGTTGCAGTTTCACTAATATCGGCAAACGGATCGTTGCTAGCTACGTCGCCTAGCGTCAGGGCCAATGTGGAAGTCAGTTTTTTTTCGTTGCAATAATTTTCCCACACCGCATAGGCTGGACTAGTCAATCCATCTCTTTCATAGGCCTTACTTAGGGCATCCCGCGGCACAGCCACCCCCGTTTCCTTGCATTTAGCTAGCGAAATATCTATAGCGGTCGCATACCATTTTTTTTCTTTGGGATTTTGCGCTGACGATTCAAGCGCGACGAAAGTATTGAGTCGCGCGATTGCACGGATTCGTTTTTCAGCCGTGTTGCTAAACAACGCAATCCGGACGCGTTCAAAAAGGTTGGTCACCAGTTTGTAAGGGCTGCTTTTGCTGGAAGCGCGTGCAATGGTGGGCTGCGTCGGATGGACGGTTTTCGACTCCAGCGCCTTAATTCTGTTTTCGATATTTTTGCGCGAGCATTCCTGCAGTGGGTTGGTGTTAAGGTAGTTTCGGATAGATGATGTTTTAATCGGCATGGCAATATTTCTGCTTAAAGTTATTTTTAAGGCTAGGCATGCAGCGTGCAGACCCTCTTCTCTCTAGGTAACCGCCACAGAGAAAAAGTTGTCTCAACGCCTATATTGGGAAATATTTGCCCCAGCAAGCGCACCAGATAAGCCCAGGGGCCCGGTTGAGCGCGCCGATCTGCAAGATGTACGTTTTCTTGCTCGGATTGTGGCCCAGCGTGCCGTAGCGATGTTCAATCGTCGGCACTCGCGCATCCAGCTTGACTGGCGGTGCGATTCATCGATGGAGGGGGAGAGGCTGCAGATCGTCCAGCGCTTTCCATGCCGGACGGAAGTGGCTGATAGGTTCATGCAGGAAGCCCCGAACAACGTTATCAGTGACGTTGTTCGGGGGGAGGCGGGCCTGCTTACATCAGGCCCATGGCTTTCGGCAGCCACAGGGACAGTCCCGGCCAGTAAGTGACGATGACGAGGAACACCAGCATGGTGAGCAGCCACGGCATGACGGCCACCGTCAGCTCCGAAATACTCATCTTGGAGATGCCGCTGGCCACGTACAGATTCAGGCCCACCGGCGGGTGGCACAGGCCTACTTCCATATTGGCATCGATCATGATGCCGAAGTGCACCGCATCGATGCCCAGACGGATGGCTGCAGGGTGCAGGATAGGCGCCATCACCAGTATGATGGATGAGGGTTCCATCACGTTACCGGCCAGCAGCAGCAGTATGTTGGTGAAGAACAGGAAGCCGGCCTGACCCAGATCCTTGGCCAGGATCCAGTCCGCCATTGCCTGCGGAATGTTTTCGTGCGCCATCAGGAAGGAGAACAGCACGGCGTTGGTGATGATGTACAGCAGCATGGCGCTCAGGCTGGCCGATTTTTTCAGCACTTCCGGCGTCTTCTTCAGCGGCATGTCCTTGTAGACGAACACGGAAATGAGGAAGGCATACACGGCGCTCATGGCGGCTGCTTCGGTCGGGGTGAAGATGCCCTTGGTGATACCGCCGATGATGATTACCACCAGCATCAGTCCCCACACGCTTTCCTTGAAAGCTTTCAGGCGCTCGCCCCAGCTAGCCTTGCGCATGCGCGGATAGCCGTTTTTCTTGGCCAGTACCCAGGTGGTGGTGCACAGCATGACCGTCAGCAGGATGCCGGGGAACAGGCCAGCCAGGAACAGCGCGCCTATCGAGGTGTTGGTGGAAATCGCGTAGATCACTTTGGGGATCGACGGCAGCATCAGAATGCCGAGCGAACCGGCCGTGATGATGACGCCGGCGCCGAAGCGTTTCGGATAGCCCTGCTTGACCATGGCAGGCAGGATGATGGAGCCGATCGCCACCACGGTTGCAACGGAAGAGCCGCACACCAGCGCAAACATGGCACAGGCGATAATCCCGGCCAGCGCCAGCCCGCCGTGCCAGTGGCCGATCAGGCTGGTGGCAAACTTGATCATGCGTTTGGCCACGCCGCCGTGGGTAAGGAAGTTACCGGCCAGAATAAACAGCGGGATCGCCATGATTTCGAACTTCTCGATGCCGCTGAACAGCTTCAGCGCCACCGCTTCGACCGGTACGTGGGTCAGCAGATACATAAACATCAGCACGGTCAGACCGAGCGCGATGGAGACGGGGATGCCGGTCAGCATCAGCGCCAGTAGCAGGGCGAACACGATGCCGACCTTGCCGCCAATGAAGCATAGCGCCAGCAAAATCGCGCCTATGCCCAGCAGCCAGGCGCCGGCGCGCTGCTTGCTCATCTGGGCGACAGCGGTGAGGGCATTATTAGCGTGGCTCATTTGGCACCTCCCTGGGCGGGCTGGGCAACGGCGAACATGTCGTCGTCTTCATCGTCATCCAGACCATCGACCTGCGATTCGTCCTGATGCGGCATTTCACCGGTGCGCCAGAAGGCGATGGTGACCTGGATAAAGCGCAGACACATCAGATAGGAACCCATGGGCACGACCGAATACACAAACCAGGTCGGCCATTCCAGATCGGGCGTGGTGGGACCTTCGGTGAGTGCGCTGACATCCAGACCGAGCTTGTTGAAGATGGCATAGTGCATGCCGTTTTCCCACACAAAGGTCAGGCCCAGTGTGCCGATAATGCCGGTAAACAGCATGCCGCAGGCCAGTGCCACATAGGTGGCGCGATTGCGCCATTCCGACGGCAGGCGGCTGACCAGTACGTCCACGCCCACGTGGACGCCCATGCGCACGCCATAGGCGGCGCCGAATTTGGCCATCCACACGAACATGATGATGGCCAGTTCCTGCGCCCATTCGAAGTGCAGACTTAATAGATAGTCCTGTACGCCCGGAATCGGCAGGCCGGTGCCATAGCGGTGTGCAACGGAAAGGAAGATAATGAATGTCGCCCCACCCATGAGGAAGGTGATCATCCACTCCTCGAAGTGATCGAGTAGTTTGTTTAGCATGATGTGTCTCGAGTTTTATATTGGTACCGGGAAATCCGGCTGTGGGCTAAAAATATAAGGATGCGCCATGGCTGGCAATGAGGGGAATTACTAGGTGGGAACAGCAAAAAGATGCCTACCACAACTTTCGCCATCTGCGTAAAAATTGGTTCAGATTTGAAATAATCCCCTCCGGGCGCGGATAAAATAGTTGGTCAAAAACGAAAGCCTTACGTTATGATGGCGTCGCTCTCAGGGAATAACGCATAAACATATTTGTCCCTGTAGCAAGAGCCCAGAATTGTAGGTGGGGAGTGTGTAGAGAAACGGCAATCAATGCCGGCGATTGAACGAGGAGACACACGTTTTACAGAATGTCGTTGTGATAGAGGCTGCAAGCCGCCATAAGCGCGCTACGGCATCACGCAAACGACCGGGAACGTGAAGCAGTATTTGAAAACGCACCTGAGGGTGCGTTTTTTTTTGCGCCGCGAATCGGTGCTGGCGCTTAGAATGCTGTCAGCAAGACAGTTGTACGATTATTTCAATATGATGAAATCGCAACATGTTGGTGCATTTTTACAACGTTGCCCATCCTTTTTTGGTGCATGTGGTGTGATGAAAATACAACAGGAAGTCGCATTGTTTCAGGCCATAGTAGACTTGCCGCTAGGCAAAATCGGGGTGCGGACGGAGGCCGGGCAGATTGCCGAGCTGTGCTACCTGCCGCCCCATTTTGATGCAAAAGCGCCACAGGACGCCATCGCCGAAATTGCGGCACATCAATTACGGCGCTATTGCGAGGACGCTGATTATGTCTTCGACCTGCCGCTGCGCGCAGTGGGCACGCCATTCCAGCAGCGCGTGTGGGACACCATCCGTTCCATTCCGCGCGGCAGCGTGCGTACATACGGCGAGCTGGCCAGCCACCTGGGTTCGGTGCCCCGTGCCGTGGGCCAGGCTTGCGGCGCCAACTGGTTTCCCGTGGTGATACCCTGCCACCGCGTGACGGCGGCTACCGGACTGGGCGGCTTTTCCCGCAGTGATGATCCGAACGGCTATCTGCTGGCGATCAAACGCTGGCTGCTGGCCCATGAAGGTTCGAGCGAATACGCATGGCAACAGACAACGCTGCTCTGATCGACGAGTTCTGCGACAGCCTGTGGCTGGAGGACGGGCTGTCGAAAAACACGCTGGAAGCCTACCGGCGCGACCTGCGCCTGTTTGCTCACTGGCTGGACAGCCAGCGGCCGCAGGTGGCGGGGCTGGCCGGCGTGGCCGCCCACGACATACAGGCCTATATCGCGGCGCGCCATGAGGACAGCAAGAAAGCGAGTTCTTCTAATCGGCGCCGCTCGGTGCTGCGCCGTTTCTATCAGTGGCTGCTGCGCCAGCACCGCATCAGCGCTGATCCCACCCTGAAACTGGTCTCTGCCAAGCAGCCGCAGCGCTTCGTGCATACGTTGAGCGAAGCTCAGGTGGAAGCACTGCTGGCGGCGCCCGATGTGGCCATGCCGCTGGGGTTGCGCGAACGTACCATGCTGGAACTGATGTATGCGTCCGGCCTGCGCGTGTCCGAGCTGGTCAGCCTGAAGCTGCTCGATCTGGGCCTCAATGATGGCGTGTTGCGGGTAACGGGCAAGGGCGCCAAAACCCGGCTGGTACCCTTCGGTGCGCAGGCACGCCTGTGGCTGGAGCGCTATCTGCGCGACGCGCGCGGCCAGATCCTCAACGGTCAGCAGGATGACGCCCTGTTCGTCACGGCACGGGGCGGCGCCATGACGCGCCAGATGTTCTGGATACTGGTCAAGAAACATGCGCTGCAAGCCGGTATTAGCGTGCCGCTGTCGCCGCACACCTTGCGCCATGCATTCGCTACCCACCTGCTCAACCATGGCGCCGACCTGCGCGTGGTGCAATTGCTGCTCGGTCATGCCGACATTTCCACCACCCAGATCTACACCCATGTAGCGCGCGAACGTCTCAAACAATTGCATGCACATCATCATCCGCGTGGATGAATCAGCAGGCCAGACGCTAACTGGTTCATAATGGGGTGAATAACGAACCGGATAGAGAGAGGCGGCACATGGCAAAAACCAACTTCGCATATGAAAAGCGCCAGCGCGAGCTGGAAAAAAAGAAAAAGGCGGAGGAGAAAGCCAGACGCAAAGCCGAGGCTAAAGCTCAGCCCGGACTAGCAGAACAGGAGCTGGCCGAGACGGACAGCGCCGATGACGGGGAGCAGCAAGCTGCGGCTGGCGAGTAGCGGGAATATGGCAAAACCGGGCCAGGCCCGGTTTTGCCGTTTACTTCTCGCATGTACCTGCTGCCTTAGGGCGGCTCAGGCTACTTCCGCGATATCTGCCGGTTTGACCGGATGCAGATGTTCTTCCTCTTCGTCATGGGCACGGCCACGGAAGTAGCGGGCGCAGCGTTTGCCCAGCGTGTCGAGGTAGGTGTAGGCCACCGGCACCACCACCAGCGTCAGCAGGGTCGAGGTGATCACCCCGCCGATCACGGCGCGGCCCATGGGCGCCTGCGTTTCGCCGCCATCGCCCATGCCTATCGCCATCGGCAGCATGCCGAAGATCATGGCCAGCGTGGTCATCAGGATGGGCCGCAGCCGCACCTGACCGGCACTCATCAGCGCTTCGATCTGGCCCATGCCGTCACGCTGGGCATGGTTGCTGAAGTCCACCAGCAGAATCGCGTTCTTGGTCACCAGTCCCATCAGCATGATGAAGCCGATCACGGAGAAGATGTTGAGCGTACTGCCCGTGACCAGCAGGGCCACCAGCACGCCGATTAGCGACAGCGGCAGCGACATCATGATGGCCACCGGCTGCAGGAAGCTGCCGAACTGCGAGGCCAGCACCAGATAGATGAAGATCACGGCGATGCTGAGCGCGATCATGGCCGAGGACATGCTCTCCGCCATATCCTGCGCATTGCCGCCCACGTCGAAGCGCACGCCGGCCGGCAGCTCGATTTCCTTCATGGCCTTGCGCACATCGCTGTCGACGTCGCCGGCCGGACGGCCTTCGACGGAGGCGTACACGGCCACACGGCGTTGCAGGGCCTGACGCTTGAGCACCTGCGGGCTGAACGAGGGCACGAATTCCACCACCTGACGCAGCGGCACCATCAGCGGCCGGCCATCGGGGCCCAGCCTGGACGAGGCCAGCGACAGGTCGGCCAGATCGGCGATCTTCTGCCGGCCCGACTTGGGCAGCTGCACATTGACGTCGTAGTTCTGGCCGTCGTCGGCGAGGAAGTGGCTGGTGGTATCGCCGGCCACGAAAGGCCGCAAGGCTGTGCCTATCTGCTGCACTGATAAGCCCAGATCGCTGGCCAGCTCATTGTTGATGCGCACGGTGGTGGACGGATTGGCGCCTTCCTGGCTGTATTCGAGGTCGGCCACGCCTTTAATCTTGCGCATCTTGTCCATCAGGCGGTGGGCGACGGCATCGAGCTTGCCTTCATCGGTACCGAGAATGGCGATGAAGATAGGCTTCCAGCCCACCGACATGGTGATGCCGGCAATCTTGTTCAGACGGGCACGCACCACGCCTTCCAGTTCCTTCTGGCTGCGCCGTTTGAAGGTTTTGCGGTCCTGCAGCTTGACGTCCACCTGCGCCGTGTTGCGGCCATCCTGCGTGCCCACCACGGCAATGACTTTGGCCACTTCGGGGAATTCTTTCAGCGCCAGTTCCACCTGCTTGACCTTGCTGTCGGTGTATTCGATGCTGGAACCGACCGGGGTTTTCAGGCGCAGATTGATCCAGCCATTGTCCTGCTCGGGGAACATTTCGCCGCCTATCATGGGCACCAGCATCAGGCTGCCGGCGAACAGGGCGAAGGCGATGGTCAGCGTCAGCTTGCGCCAGCGCAGTGCCAGCGCCAGCACCTTGCCGTACCAGACGTGCAGATGCTCGATCACGTGTTCGATGCGGTGCATGCAGTGGCCCAGCCAAGGCACATAGCGGAAACGGTTCTTGACCGGGTCCGGCCACACCGAGGACAGCATGGGATCGAGCGTGAAGCTGACGAACAGCGACACCAGCACGGCCACGGCCACCGTGATGCCGAACTGCAGGAAGAAGCGGCCGATAATGCCCTGCATGAAGGCCACGGGTATGAACACGGCCACGATGGCGAAGGTAGTGGCCATCACGGCCAGCCCGATCTCGTTGGTGCCGTCTTCGGCCGCCTTGCGGTGGTTCTTGCCCATGCCGAGGTGGCGCACGATGTTTTCGCGCACCACGATGGCGTCGTCGATCAGCAGGCCTATGCACAGCGACAGCGCCATCAGAGTGAGGAAGTTAAGCGTGAAGCCGAAGAATTTCATGGCAATAAAACTGGCCATGACGGAAATCGGCAGGGTCAGCCCCGTAATGATGGTCGAGCGCCACGAGTGCAGGAAGAAGAACACGATCACCATGGTCAGCACGGCGCCTTCGATGATGGTTTCCTTGACGTTATCGAGCTGGCTCTGCACCTTGAGCGATTCGTCGTTGAGCACCGTCAGGGTAATGTCGGCCGGCAGGGTTTCTTTGAGTTCGTCGGCCACCTTCTGGATGCGCCGGCCCACTTCCACCACATTGGCATCCTGCACCTTGGTGATATCGATGGTGACGGCGCGCTGGCCGTTCAGGCGCGAGATCGACAGTTCTTCCTGCGCGCCATCGACCACCGTGGCCACCTGATCCAGATAGACGGGGCCGTTGGCGCGGCGCGCCACGATGATGCGGTTGAAGTCGCGCGCATCTTTCATCTTGCCTTCGATGCGCACCAGCTGTTCGTTGCCGGCAAAGCTGATCGAACCGGCCGGCAGGTTGGTGTTGGTGGCCTGGATGGCGTTGATCACTTCATCGACGCCGATGGCTTGCGCGGTCAGATCCTGCGGGCGCAGGCTGATCAGGATTTCGCGCGCCGACATGCCGTTCAGGCGTACCTGTCCCACCCCGGCCACGCCCTGGAAGCGCTTGCCGATCAGCTGGTCGGCCATGGTGGACAGCTCGCGCAGGGTATGGCCGGTGGCGGTCAGGCCGATCTGGGCGATAGGGCGGCTGTTCTCGCCTTCGAAGCGCACGATGAACGGGTCTTTGGCTTCGCGCGGGAAGCGCGGCCGCACCTGCGCTACCTTGTCGCGCAGGTCCTGCATGGCCTTGTCCATATTGGTGGACAGTTCGAAATCGATGTAGACGCCGGAGCGGCCTTCCCACGAGTTGGCGCGCAGGGTCTTGATGCCGCTGACGGTGTTGACCACGTTCTCGATAGGGCGGGTGATGTCGTTCTCCACCGCCTCGGGCGAAGCGCCGGGATACTTCACTTCGATCATGGCGCCGGGGATGTCCACATTGGGCATGGCTTCCAGACCCAGACCGCGGTAGGAGAACAGGCCCAGCACCATCAGCGCCACCATCACCATGGTGGCGAACACGGGGTTCTGGATACTGGTTTTAGTAATCCACATGATCAGCCTTTCTGGCCGGCTGCGGCGCTGGCCTGACGGCTGCTATCCTGCGCGGCGGCAGGCAGCTTGACCTGGGTGCCCGGCTTGACGGCATCGAGCCTGGCGACGATGACGTTGGCGCCGGCCTGCAGGCCAGCGCGCACTTCCACCAGCCCTTCGTCCTCGTTGCGCAGGCCCAGTTTGACGGGCTGGGCTACCACTTTGCCGGCCACGATCTGGTACACCACCGGCTGGTTCTGGTCGCCGCGCAGAGCCGTCAGCGGAATGATGGGAGCAACGGCGGAACGGTCGGTGACGATGCTGCCTTTGGCGAACATGCCGGCGCGCAGCGCGCTGTCTTCATTGCGCACGGCAATGTACACCAGCATGGCGCGCGAACCGGCTTCCGTGGCCGGATTGATGCGGCTGACCTTGCCGGCGAAGTCGCGCCCCTGGAAACCATCGACCTTGAATTTGACTTCCTGGCCGATTTTTACGCGCGGGATTTCGGCGGCCGGCACCTGGGCTTCCAGCGTCAGTTCGGACAGATTGACAATGCTGAACACGGGCATATCGGGCGCCAGTTTTTCACCGGCCTGCACGTGGCGCTTGCTGATCACGCCGCTGATAGGGGCGCGGATCACGCCGTCGTTGAGGGCGATACGGGCGATTTCCACCATGGCCGCCGCGGATTTGACGTTGGCGCGGGCCAGATCGACGCTGTTCTGGGTCGCATCGTAGGCGGTCTGGGAAATGAATTTCTGCTTGAGCAGAGCCTGGCTATTGTTCTCGTTCTTGCTGGCCAGCGACAACTTGGCCTGCGCTTCATCGAGCGCAGCCTGCTGCTGTTGCAGACGGGCGCGCAGGTCGGCCTGATCGATGCGGGCCAGTACCTGACCGGCCGTGACGCTCATGCCCTCCTGCACGGTAGTGGCTTCCACCACGCCCGAGACCTTGGATTTGATGGTGGCCGAGCTGAGCGGCGCCAGCGAGCCGGACAGGGGCAGCTTGACGTCCAGCGCGCGCGCATCGACGGCGGTGATGTCGGTGCCGGCCAGTTCCAGCACTTCGGGGGCCTTGTCTTTGGCAGCGGCCGTAGCAGGTGGTGCCGCCTTGTTCTGCATCACGCTCCAGCCCCCGCCTGCGGCGGCCAGCACGACGAGGATGGCCACCGGCTTGCGCCAGCGGCGGCTGGAACGGGTGGCGTGCTGGCTTGGGGGCAGGGTCTCTAGTTTCATTTGTGGTTATCCTTGATAGGCCGCAATCGGCATGGAGCAATGGGCGGCATGGCGCATGTTGCCACTGTATGAAATTACCAGGCCACTGACCAGTCCCGTGCGACAGGCGGTGCGAATTTCGCGCTGAACTGCTAAATCAGGGGGGCGAAAGTGGCAATGTTGCCGCTGGAATGGCGCCGCCGGCGCTGAAGTGAGGCAAACGGGCCGTGCCGCCGCAGCCTAGTCTAGTTGCACTTGTACCAATACCTGGCCGTGATCGGAAGCGCAGGGACTTGCCTCGGGCAAGTGCTCGCTGAAATAGCGCACCGACCTCACCCGTCCCAGCGCTTGCGGCGAGGCGGGATGGAAGTGCTCCGACACCAGCACGTGATCGATGGTCATGCGGTGTTCTTCATGCAGGATGGTGTAGCCGTGCGCCGAGCTGGTGGGATCCTGCTGGATGCGGCGGCTATCGTAATAGCGGCCTGCCGTCTCGCTGCCGCCTTCGCCCATGATGATGGAGGTGGTGACGGCATCGACGCTATCGTTGAAGTCACCGAGCACGATGCGGGGGCGGGGCGCCTCGCGGTTAAGCTGGCACAGCAGCGAACGCAGCGCTACGGCTTCCGTGCCGCGCCGGATCAGCGAGCGCAGCTGGGCTTGCGCGTGGCACATGGGGTTGTCGTGGGCTACTTCGCCGTCGTAGTCGGGGCGTTTGGATTTCAGGTGCAGCACGATGACGTCGAGCTGGCGCTGGTGCTCCAGCTGCAGCGTCACACGCAGCAGGGCGCGGGCATAACGCAGGGCGTCGCGGCTGCCGGCCGGCAGCGTGACGCCGGCCGGAAAATCGGTATGGATGGCGGCCGGTGCGGCCAGTGGCAGGCGCGAGATCAGCGCCACCTGCGGCATCTGGCGCGGCTGTCCTGTGACGGGGTCGGGCGCGGTGCTGACGCCTGCCAGCACGGCATTGCGATAGCCTACGCTAGCGGCCATGACGTCGCGCAAGGTCTGCAGGCTGAATACTTCCTGCAGACCGATCACGTCGGCATCGAGACGGTCGAGCTGCTGCGCCGTCCATTGCACTTTGGCGGCATAGGCGTCGGGGGTGAGGGGGGGCAGATTGTCATACAGTTGCTCGCCGGGCAGGGAAAGATTGCATACATTGAAAGTGGCAAAACGGATTTCCTGCGGCATAATGACAGCCTCCTCTGCTAAACCCCGATAGACAGGCAGCGTATCACGCATGGCAAAAAAAGAGCATATCTCCGAGACGCCCGCCACGCAGTTTTTGCGTAAGCACGGCGTTTCCTTTACCGAACACCCGTACGACTACGAAGAACACGGCGGCACCAGTGTGTCCGCCCGTGAACTGGGCGTGGATGAGCACGCGGTCGTCAAAACCCTGATCATGGAGGACGAGGCGGCCAAGCCGCTGGTGGTGCTGATGCATGGCGACTGCAAGGTCTCGACCAAGAATCTGGCGCGCCAGATCGGCTGCAAGAAGGTTGATCCGTGCAAGCCGGAAGTAGCCAACCGCCACACCGGCTTTCTGGTCGGCGGCACCAGCCCCTTCGGCACGCGCAAGCAGATGCCCATCTACGTGGAAAAGACCATCCTCGATCTGCCGCAGATCTATATCAATGGCGGACGCCGCGGTTTTCTGGTCAGTATCGCGCCGCAGGAACTGCTGCGCGTGCTCAATGCCCGGGCGGTGGAAGTGGCGCTGCCGGACTAAGCCGGCAACTCAGTTAGCTAACTAAGTTGGCTGACTGAGTGAGCAACTGAGTGTGCAACTAAGCGGCTAGCCGGCGTGCCGGTGGAATATTGCGGGTCTGCACGCCTGCGCTCTGATGCTTGAGGTTGAACACGCTGACCACCTTCACCAGAGTCTGCGCCTGCTGGCTCATGCTGGTCGCGGCGGCGGCAGCCTGCTCCACCAGTGCCGCATTCTGCTGGGTGCTGCCATCGACGCTGGCAATGTTTTCGCTCACATGTTCGATCCCGGCACGCTGGGTATGGCTGGCGGCTGTGATGCGGTCCATGATAGTAGCCAGTTCATCGATGTTGCTGAGGATGTCGCGCATATGGCTGCCGGCATGGCCGACCAGTTCGTTACCGCTGTTGACCTTGTCGACCGAATCATTGATCAGGTCCTTGATTTCCTTGGCTGCCGTGGCGCTGCGCTGGGCCAGATTGCGCACCTCGGTCGCTACCACTGCAAAACCCCGCCCCTGCTCGCCGGCACGGGCCGCTTCCACTGCCGCGTTGAGTGCCAGAATATTGGTCTGGAAAGCGATGCCGTCGATCACGGCAATGATGTCGACGATTTTTTTCGACGAAGTGGCGATGGCGCCCATGGTGTCCACTACCTGTTCGACGATGTTGCCCCCTTCGGCTGCCACGCGCGACGCTTGCTGCGCTAGTTGGTTGGCGTGGACGGCATCGTCCACGTTCTGCGCTACGGTGGTGGTCAGGTTGCCCATCGAGCTAGCCGTCTGTACCAGCGCATGGGCCTGATGTTCGGTGCGCACTGACAGGTCCTGATTACCGCTGGCGATCTCGCTCGAGGCCATGGCGATGGTGTCGGCGCCTTCGCGCACGCGGGTGACCACGGCGATCAGGGCATCGTTCATTTCCATCAGCGCCTGCTGCAGTTCGCCGATTTCATCGTGGCGCATGGCGATGCTTCCGGCACCGGACAGATCGCCCGCTGCGACACGCTTGGCGGCATGCACGGCCCACAGCACGGGCGCGAGGATGCCGTGGATCAGGCTACGGATCATGTAAGCCAGCAAGCCGATGGTAATCACGGCGGCAATACCGATCACGCGGTTCCTAGTTTTGGCATGGCTGGCATCCTGCTCGACCATGTCTTCCAGCGTATGTTCGGTATCGGCATTGAGCTGTTCCAGCCCTTTTTTGATGGTGTTGAGGTCATCCCGCAGCGGCATGACGGCCGCGATGCCGGCATCGCGGCTCAGGCTCTGCGACACCCGACCCAATGTGGTGGCGAGTGCTTCCAGCGTGGGCGTGGAGGCACTGCTGCGCAGTTTTTCCACTTCCGCACGGGTGGCGGCCAGCAGCGTCAGGCTCTTGTCACTGAGTTTGCCGGTGTCCACGGCATCGCTTACGCCATTGAGGAAATCCTTGTAGTCCGAGGTGGCCTGCAGGCCGATGTGGTAGGTATTCAATGCACCTTTGACGCGCTGCGGCAGATCGCTCACGGAAGTGACCAGATAGAGCAGCAGGGCGGCTAGCGGAATCACGGCAAGGCCGAATTCCAGATACATTTTCTGTTTGAGTTTCAGACGGGCGAACATGCTTACTCCAGAGTTTTGGTGGCGGGCGTAGCCAGTACGCCCTGTAGAAATGCGGGAATGCTGTCGTCGTAGTGGCGCATGGTGCGCACGATGTTGCCGTTGGCATCGAGCAGGGCGATGCCGAAGTCATGCAGCACATGGTCGTGGTAGCGCCATACGGTAATGCCGAGCGCGGCGGCCAGCGCGCGGGTGTCGGCCACGGAGCCGGACAGCACGTTCCAGTTGGGGCGCTGCAGCTTGCGGGTTTTGCGTAATTCGCGCCAGTCGGCCGGCGTATCCTGTTCCGGATCCAGGCTGACGATGACGAACTGCAGTTCGGTCTTGTGGCGGTCGGCCAGCACCTGCATCTGTTCCATGGCGTAGATACTGCTGGAACAGATTTTCTTGCAGGCGCCGTAGGCCAGCGTCAGTACCACCGGCTTGCCCTGATACTGGCTCAGCTTCAGGCTCTGGCCGTCCGTATCCACCCAGCGGTAGGGCATCTGGTACAGCAGCCCGACGGCCTGCGCAGCGAGTGCGCAGGCGCCCAGCACGGCGCCCGCCAGCCAGTGGCGCCAGTCGGTGCGGCGGGGCAATGCTGTCACGGCTTAGAACTTCTTGACGACTTTGACGTCGGCTGGTGCTTTGCTGACGTAGCCTACTGCGCCGGGCGTGCTCTTCACTGCAGCGATCACTTCGGCGTCGGTGGCTTTTACGGCTGGCGGATTGAGGCCTTCGCGGAAGCCTTTCTTGGTCCAGATCGAGGAATACTTGGCGCTATCGACCTGCACCACCTTGTCGAGAAAGTCTTTCTGCAGCGCGGCGTTATCGAAGATCACCAGCTTGGTGCCGCCTTCGATCTGCTTTTCACCGATGTAGGCGTCGCGGATGTCGCCGGCCGGCATGTTCAGGCTGCTGTGGCTGATCACGATCACATCGCCGGCCATGGCCAGCGCCGGCAGGCTCAGAGCGAGCGCCAGCAGGGTGCGGGATAGTTGGGAAAATACGGTCATGGCGGGCTCCTTAGAAACGAATCGCGACTTGGGCGCGCGCTTCGTGGTACTGGAATTCGCCAGCCGGCTGAAGTTCCTTGGTACGGTTCATCTCGAGTTTGAGGGCAGTGGTGTTGGTCAGGTTGTACTTGGCGCCGAACACCTGACGCTGGTAGGAGCGGCCATTGATATTACCGAGGAAGTAGTTGTCGGCCTGATCGAGCACCGCTTTTTCCAGACGGACGAACGGCGTCCAGACGGGGTTGATGGCATAGCCGAGGTGGGCAAAGCCGGCCCAGCTGCTATGCTTGCCCGTGTTGCCGGACAGGTCCTGATTGCGGAAGCGGTAGTACTCGCTGATGATTTCCCAGTTGTCACGGTCGACGGCAACAAAAGCGCCCGTCATGTTCAGGCGGGTCTTGTTGGCCGTGTTTTCTTCGTCCACCTGCTGGCGCAGGGCATTCAGGCCTACCGTCACGCCGTCGAGCACGCCGCCGAAGGTGTAGCGCACATTGGCACCCACTGCCTTGTTATTGTTGTCGTCCTTGCCGGCGTTGTAGTCCAGCGTCTTGTCGCCCGTGTCGCCGGCCAGGCGGCTGCCGTTGCCGACAAACGCTTCGTAGTTCAGGCGGCCGCCGTCGATGCGGGTGGTGCCCGTAGCCATGGCGCCCACCGTGTGCGAAGGCAGGATGCCGCCCTGATCTTCGAAGGCGATCAGACGCGGACGGGCGATCGATGGCGAAATCTGGGCGCCGTGGTGGAAGGCCGTGTTCCAGTAGCCGTACGGGGTGTGGAAGCGGCCAGCCCACAGGGTCAGCTCGTCGCTGAAGGTATAGCCCATCTGCAGGCGTTCGACGTCGGTGCCGACGGAATTGCCTTTTTCATCGTATTCGAAGGCCAGCTCGATGATGGTTTTGACGCGGTCGCCCAGATCCGGCGTCAGGTAGAGGTCGAAGTTACCGAGCACGAAGCCGGATTTGCGCTTGTCCAGCGGCTTGCTGGCATAGGCATAGCCGACGTCGGCAAAGCCGTGTACGGGCAGGCCCATTTCGCGCCGTTTGGCCGAGGTGTCGGCCACCTGTACCAGATTGCTTTCCACCTGTTCGATACGGGCCTGCTGGGCCACCAGTGTTTCACTGGCGGCGCGCGCGCTGGCAGTCGCTTCGGCGGCAGCGGCCTGGGCTTTGCTGGCGCTGGCGCTGGCTGGTGCGGCGCCAGCTTCCACCTGCTGCAGGCGGTTGCTCAGCTGCTCGATCAGCGCCATGCTCTTTTCCAGTTTCTTTTCCAGTTCGGCGATACGGGCCTGTTCGCTCGTGCCGGCCAGGGCAGCGCCGGAAAAACACAGGCTCACAGCCAGTGCCAGCAGACGTGGGCGCGCGGTAAACGCGTTAAAAGCAATCGATTGCATATTTTTTTCTCTCTTGTAGGGGTAAGACTATTCGACGACCATGAAAAGTGGCCGCACCGGATCTGGGGGTGGTGGAAAACGGGGCCGCGGTGCTTGGGCGGCGCTGGAACAGCGAGGCTGTGGATGCTGGGCGCGGAACGGCATGGGCGCCAGTGATTGATGCACTGTAGCAATTAACTATAGTGCTTGCAAGTAATGTCGTGCAGGCTGGCTCTGGTCGGCGCACGGCGGACAGTGTATATTTTAGCGTTTTGGGCAATTTTTCAGCCCCTGCGGATCTACTTTGAGGAAACAATGAATACAGTTTGGATGACCGTTGCCGCCTATCTGATCGGCTCGATCTCGTTTGCCGTCGTAATGAGTAAAGTGTTCCGGCTGGCCGATCCGCGCACCTATGGTTCGAAAAATCCCGGCGCCACCAATGTGTTGCGAAGTGGTAACAAGGCAGCCGCCATCGCCACCCTGATCGGCGATGGCGCCAAGGGCTGGCTGGCCGTCTGGCTGGCGATTCATTTCCAGAAACAGCTCGATATCGGCGACATGACGATAGCGCTGGTGTCGATCGCCGTATTCCTCGGCCACCTGTGGCCCGTGTTCTTCCGTTTCGTCGGCGGCAAAGGCGTGGCGACGGCGCTGGGTGTGCTGCTGGGGCTGAATCCATGGCTGGGTCTGGCAACGCTGGTGACCTGGCTGGCGGTGGCGTTTGCCTTCCGCTATTCCTCGCTGGCCGCGCTGGTGGCGGCTCTGTTTGCGCCGTTCTACTACGGCCTGCTGTTTGGTGCCGATGCCGAACTGGTGGCTGTGTTCGTGATGAGCGCGCTGCTGGCCTTCCGTCATAGCAAAAACATCAGCAACCTTCTGGCTGGCAAGGAAAGCCGTATCGGCAGCAAGAGCGCCGATGCCAAAAAGAAATAAGCGGCAGGGACAGGCAGGCCTGTCCCTCCCTTGATTTTTCCAGCCTCATCGCCATATGCTGAACTTTCATCCGTTTAGCAAAGGCCGTTATGAGCAAGTCCCTGACCATCGATTTCGTTTCTGATGTTTCCTGCCCGTGGTGCGCGATCGGCCTGAAGTCGCTGGAGCAGGCCCTGCACAATATCGGCGACGAGGCCGAAGTGGCGCTGCATATCCAGCCCTTCGAACTGAACCCGAACATGGGCCCCGAAGGCCAGAATATCGATGAACATCTGAGCGAGAAATATGGCTCGACACCGCAGCAGCAGGAACAGGCGCGGGCCATGATACGCGCGCGCGGGGCCGAAGTCGGCTTCGATTTCGCCATGGGCAAACGCGACCGCATCTACAACACTTTCGACGCGCACCGTCTGCTGCACTGGGCCGAAGGCGAGGGCAAGCAGCTAGCGCTCAAGGGCGAACTGTTCGCCGCCTACTTCACCCGTGGCGAAGACCCTAGTTCGCATGAAGTGCTGCTGCGCGCCGCCGTAGCCGTGGGCCTCGATAAGGACGCGGCGACGGCAGTGCTGTCCTCGCAGCAATTTGCCGACGAGGTGCGCGCGGCCGAACAGTTCTTCCAGCGCCACGGCATCAACTCCGTGCCCGCCGTGATCATCAACCAGCGCCACCTGATCGCCGGTGGCCAGCCGGCCGCCGTGTTCGAAAAAGCCTTGCGCGAAATCATGGCACAAAGCTAAGCCTGTTTCGGCTAAACTGTCTGAATTGCATCTTTGGTGGACGCTGTGCAACGGCGTCCAGTGCTTATTCATCGCAGTTCGTAGCCGTACAGGAAGCCCATGCAGGTCGCTGAAAACGTTACGTCCCTCCCGCTTGCCCGTCCTCAGACGGAGCAGTTCCGTCTGGCTGCCCTGCAGCGCTACCAGATCCTCGACTCCGCCCCCGATGCCGATATCGATTTCCTGACTGCCATGGCGGCCCGCTTGTGCGCGATGCCGCTGGCCTGCGTGGCGCTGGTCGATAGCGAGCGGGTCTGGTTCAAGTCCGGTTACGGCCTGCCCACCCACGCGCTGGAGCGCGACGATAGCTACTGCGCGCTGGCCGTGCTGGGCGATGGCATCACCGAATTCACCGATGTGCAGCAGGATTACCGCACCGCCGGCATGCGCTGGAGCGTGCAGGCGCCGCAGGTGCACCATTACTGTGCGGCGGCGTTGCTGTCGCCTGATGGCTATCCGATCGGCACTCTGGCCGTGCTGAGCGGGCAGCCCGGCCAGCTGAGCGAAGAACAGCGCAGCACGCTGTTGCAGCTGGCGCGGCAGGTCATGGCGATACTGGACCGGAATGCCGCCCAGAACACGCTGGCGCGCGTGCTGCAGGAACGTGAACTGCTGGCCACCACCGACGAGCTCACCGGTTTGCACAACCGCCGTTCGCTGCTGCAGAAGCTGACCTTCGAAGTGGCGCGGGCACGCCGCTTCCGTTCCCACCTGTCCACCCTGATGCTGGAACTGGACCAGCTGGCCGAGCTGCGTGCCGCCTACGGCCCGGCTGCTGCCGAACAGGTGCTGGCCAGCGTAGGCCAGCTGCTGCGCGACAGCGTGCGCGTGATCGACCTGCCCGGCCGCTACAACGATAGCCAGTTCTGCATCCTGCTGCCGAACACGCCGCCCGATGGTGCGCGCATTCTGGCCAATAATCTGCGGCTGAAAATTGCCGCCCAAGTGCACCGGCTGGGCGGGCGCGAGATGCTGCTCAGCGCCAGTGTGGGCGTGGCCGCGCTGGACTTTATGGAGATCAGTGATGGCGACAGCCTGCTGCAACTGGCCGGGCGCATGCTGACGCAAGCCCGCAGTGACAGCGCCGGCAGCCTGGCCGTACATGGATAATCTGACGCACAGCATCATCGGCGCTGCCGTTGGCGTCGTGGTGCAGCGTAGCCTGCCGGCCGAACCCGACAGCGCTGCCCAGCGTCTGCGCCACCGTCTGCTGCTGCTCGCCTGCGTGCTGGCCAGCAATTTTCCTGATCTCGATCTGCTGCTCTCGCCGCTGCTCCAGCAACCGCTCGGCTATCTGCTCCATCATCGGGGATTTACGCACACGGCGTTGCTGGCCATACCGCAAGGTCTGCTGCTAGCCGGCTTGCTCTGGCTGCTGTGGCCGGCCGCACGTACACTGCTGCGTGCCAGCCGCACGGCGCGGCGGGGTCTGGGGCTGGCCATAGGTCTGGGGCTGGCGCTGCATCTGCTGATGGACTACAGCAATTCCTACGGCCTGCATCCGTGGTATCCGTTCGACGCGCGCTGGTTCTACGGCGATATGGTGTTCATCGTCGAACCGCTATTCTGGGTGCTGCTGGGCGTGCCGCTGGCCATGCTGGTACGGCGGCCATGGCTGCGCTACGGCTGGCTGCTGGCGCTGGCCGGCGTGGTGCTGGCGTTTGCCTTCAAGGCTTATCTGCTCTGGCCGGCGCTAGCGGCGCTGGGCCTGCTGGGCGTGGCGGGCGCATGGGTGCAGCGCCGTGCAGGCGAACAGGGCCGCGCCGGTCTGCTGCTGGGGCTGGCGCTGAGCGCAGTTTTTCTGGGGCTGCAGGCTTACACCTCGCAGCTGGGCCGGCAGGCGGTGACGGCGGCCTTGCAGCAGCTGGATCCCAAAGCGCAGGTGCTCGATGTCGCCATGACGGCTTTCCCCAGCATGCCGCTGTGCTGGACTTATGCCAGCGTGGAAAGCAATCCGCGCCAGGGCTATTACCGTTTGCGTCGTGGTGTGCTCAGCCTGTCGCCTGCGCTCGATTGTCCGGCTGCGCTGGTGGGCAGCGAAGCGCGCCAGCCCCTGTCGCCCACGGTGAGCGAATTTGCCCATGTGCTGGCGCCGCTGGCGGCGCTGCAGACGCTGCAGGAACAGAATTGCATGGCAGCAGCATGGCTGCGCTTTGCCCGCCTGCCCGCGCTGGTGCTGGCGACGGGCAGCCTGAGCGACTATCGCTTTGCGGCCACGCCCAAAGGCAATTTCACCGTGCTGGAAACGGCCGGGGCCGGCCAGCCGCCGGGCCAGTGTCCGTCCGGCGTGCCGCAATGGGATTATCCCCGTCAGGATCTGCTGGTGCCGCGCGTGAACGGCATACTTTAGATCTGAAGTTGATTCGCGGAAACCCGCATGACAGGCCGCTTGCACGACTTTGGTGCTGCGGAGAACTGTCGTGGCACGCAGACTGTGGCATGTTCACCACAAAAGTGCTAGAAATTCCTGATCTGAAGCAATTTCAGACAATGTTGTATGGCATGACAATTGCAATGCCTTCTGGAAAGTAAGATTATCTTTCCTTATGGAGGCAGTTATGAATAAGACAATCGAACAAAAAAACCGCGAAGTTTTCCACGAATCCGCCGCCGACGAGCGCCGTTCGCGCAGCGAACGCATCGCCGCGCAGGGTGTGCGTCTGGGCAAGGCCCATTACCTGATCCCGCTGGTGGGGCTGGCCGTGCTGGCCTCGGTGGCCTTCGTGCAGGCCTGAGGCCTGCTACGCAAAGCCGTCCTAGATGACGCGCAATTCTTCCAGCGGCCAGCGCGGCCGCACGTTGAAACTGTAGTCCTTCTTGGCAGCAGCAGGATTGATCTGCAGGCGCATGGCGCCGGCAAATGCGATCATGGCGCCGTTATCGGTGCAGAACTCCAGTTCCGGGTAGTAGACCCTGAACTTCTTTTTGGCCGCCGCCGCGTTGAGCGAGGCGCGCAGCTGGGCGTTCGCGCCTACGCCGCCGGCGATCACCAGCCGCTTCAGGCCCGTGTGGCGCAGCGCGGAGACGCATTTGGCCGTCAGCACATCGACAATTGCATCGACGAAACCACGGGCGATGTTGGCTTTGTCCTGCTCGCAGATATTGGCCACCACCTGCTGTTCGTGGTTTTTGACCACGGTCAGCACGGCCGTTTTCAGGCCGGAGAAGCTGAAGTTGAAATCCTTGCTATGCAGCATGGGGCGCGGCAGCTTGTAGGCGGCCGGATCGCCGAATTCGGCCAGCCGCGAGATCGCCGGTCCGCCCGGATAGCCCAGACCCAGCAGCTTGGCGGATTTGTCGAACGCTTCACCGGCCGCATCGTCCAGCGTCTCGCCGAGCAGGGTGTACTGGCCCACGCCATCGACCCGCATCAGCTGGGTGTGGCCGCCCGATACCAGCAGGGCGATAAACGGAAATTCCGGCGGCTGCGAGGCCAGCAGCGGCGATAGCAGATGGCCTTCCAGATGGTGTACCCCCAGCACCGGCTTGTCCAGCGCCAGCCCCAGACTGCAGGCTAGCGAGGAACCCACCAGCAGGGCGCCGGCCAGACCGGGACCCTGGGTGTAGGCGATGGCATCGATCTGTTCCAGCTGCTTGCCGGCTGTATCCAGCGCCTGGGTCAGCAGGGGCAGGGCGCGCCGGATATGGTCGCGCGAAGCCAGTTCGGGCACCACGCCGCCATATTCTTCATGCATGGCCACTTGCGAATACAGGGCATGCGACAGCAGGCCGTGCTCGCTGTCATACAGCGCCAGGCCAGTTTCGTCACAGGAAGATTCAACGCCGAGAACGATCATAAAATGCAGTCTATGCTAGAGAACAATCCGCCATTGTAATGGAAAGCCGTACGGGCGGCCCCATCCTCCACAGGCGGGGCGCGCCCATAAAAAAGGCACGCAGCCCGCTAGGGGCGCGTGCCTGGCCGTCTGCCGGCCGCTCTGGGCGGCGCGATTACGGACGGGTTTTCAGCTGCTGGTGCGCGTCGCGCAGCATTTTTTCCGTGGTTTCCCAGTCGATGCAGCCGTCCGTTACCGAGCAGCCGTATTTCAGTTCGCTCAGCTCGGCCGGAATCTTCTGGTTGCCGCCGACGATGTTCGATTCGATCATCACCCCCACCAGCGACTGGTTGCCCTGCGCGATCTGGTGGATCACGTCGGCCATTACCAGCGGCTGCAGTTCCGGTTTCTTGTAGCTGTTGGCGTGCGAGCAGTCGACCACCAGATTGGCCGGCAGCTTGGCCTTGTGCAGGGCCTGTTCGGCAATCGCGATGGAGACGGAATCGTAGTTGGGACGGCCATCGCCGCCGCGCAGTACCACGTGGCCATAGGCATTGCCGCGTGTGCGCACGATGGCGACATTGCCCTGCGCATTGATGCCCAGGAAGGAGTGCGGGTGGGCCGAGGACAGGATGGCGTTGATGGCAATGCCGATATCGCCGTCGGTACCGTTCTTGAAGCCCACCGGGGTGGACAGGCCGGACGACATTTCGCGGTGGGTCTGCGATTCCGTGGTGCGCGCGCCGATGGCGGTCCAGGCGATCAGGTCGCCCAGATACTGGGGCGAAATCGGGTCCAGCGCTTCGGTGGCGGTGGGCAGGCCCAGTTCGCACACGTCGAGCAGGAACTGGCGCGCTTTTTCCATGCCCACGTCGACGCGGAAGGAATCGTCCATGTCGGGATCGTTGATATAGCCCTTCCAGCCGGTGGTGGTGCGCGGCTTTTCGAAATACACGCGCATCACCAGCAACATGGTGTCGGCCACTTCTGCCTGCAGCGCCTTGAGGCGGCGCGCATAGTCCAGACCGGCAACGGGATCGTGGATGGAGCAGGGGCCCACTACGACAAACAGGCGTTTGTCCTTGCGGTCGATAATGTTGCGCAGGGCCTCGCGGCCCTTCATCACGGTGTCCGAGGCCGCATCCGACAGTGGCAGCTTGCTATGCAGCGCTTCCGGCGTCGGCATGGGCGCGAACGAGGTGACGTTGATGTTTTCGATATCTGGGGAGATCATGATTCTCTAGCTCGTTTCAATGCGGGGGAGGGATAGTGTAGCCGAAATGGGCCAGACTGGTTTAAGCTGCGCGTATGACGACGACTAATCCCCCTTCCGCCGAGACACTGTTTCCTGCCGCTCCCATCATCAAGGAGATAGGGCGGGGCAAGCATGGCGCGCGCAGCATGGGCCGCGACGATGCCCGCGAACTCTACCGTGCCATGCTGGACGGCCGGGTGGGAGAACTGGAACTGGGCGGCATCCTGCTGGCGCTGCGCATCAAGGGCGAATCCATAGCCGAACTGGCCGGCTTCCTCGATGCGGCTGAAGCCTCGTTCCCGCCTTTGCAGGCGCCGGGCGGGCAATATGCGCCCGTCTGCATTCCCACTTACAACGGTGCGCGCAAGATGGCCAATCTGACGCCGCTGCTGGCCTTGCTGCTGGCGCGCGAAGGCGTGCCCGTGCTGGTGCATGGCGTGCTGCGCGACGCAGGACGGGTGAGTACCGCCGAAGTATTCGAAGCGCTCGGCGTGATGCCCGCAAGCGATAGTGCCGAGGCGGAACAGTCGCTGGCGCAGGGCAAGGTGGCGCTGATCACCATCGATACCCTGGCGCCCAAGCTGGCCTATCTGCTGTCGCTGCGGCGCCGTCTGGGCGTGCGCAACTCCACCCACACGCTGGTGAAAATCATGCAGCCGTTTGCCGGTCCGGCGCTGCGGCTGGTGTCCTACACCCACCCCGAATATCTGGAACTGCTGGGCGAGTACTTCACCGGTTCGGCCCTGCCGGAACGGGGCGATGCTTTCCTGATGCGCGGCACGGAAGGGGAAACCGTGGCCAATGCCAACAAGGCCCAGCAGATCGACTGGTTCCACGGCGGCTTGCGCACTACGCTGGTGCCCAAGCAGACGCTGGTGGGTGAACTGCCCGTGCTGCCGGCCGAGCGCGATGCAGCCACCACGGCGGCGTGGATCCAGGCCGTGCTGGCCGGCGACGTTGCCGTGCCGCCCTCGATCGCCGAGCAGGTGGCGCAGTGTCTGCTGGTATCGCGCACGCTGCAGTCGCGCCAGCGCATCCAGGAACCTATCGTCTAGGACAGTATTGGAACAGCCAGCTTCTGCCGGCCAGGGGTGTGTCTCAAGTACAATATCCCTTTGGACGATAGGATAGTTATGGCTAAGTTTGACGTGGTGGTAATCGGCGCAGGTGCTGCCGGCATGATGTGTGCAGCAACGGCGGCCCAGCGCGGACGGCGCGTGGTGCTGATAGACCACGCCAGCAAACTGGCCGAGAAAATCCGCATTTCCGGCGGCGGGCGTTGCAACTTCACTAATATCAATGCCGCTCCGGCCAACTATCTGTCGGAAAATCCCCATTTCTGCAAAAGCGCGCTGTCGCGCTACACGGCCGCCGATTTCATTGCGCTGGTGAAGAAGCACCGCATCGGCTACCACGAGAAACACCGCGGCCAGCTGTTCTGCGACGACTCGGCGGAACAGATCATCGACATGCTCAAGGACGAGTGCAGCCGTGGCGACGTGCACTGGCGCATGCCTTGCAAGGTGGCAGCGCTGCAGCAGGCACCGGCTGGTCTAGGCGGCTTCGTGCTGCAGACCGATCAGGGGGAGATCGAAGCGGATAGCGTGGTGATCGCCACTGGCGGCCTGTCGATACCGAAAATCGGCGCCACCGACTTCGGCTACCGCATCGCCGAACAGTTCGGCCTGCGCATGGTGGCGCCCCGTCCGGCGCTGGTGCCGCTGACCTTTGATGCGCAAAGCTGGGCGCCATTCGTGGAAATGGCCGGAATTGCGCTCGAAGTCGATGTGGAGACGGGCTCCGTCAAAGGCCGCAATCCTACCGGAGCACGTTTCCGCGAAGACCTGCTGTTCACCCACCGTGGCCTGTCCGGTCCGGCCATCCTGCAGATTTCGTCCTACTGGACGCCGGGCACGCCCATCGTCATCAATCTGCTGCCGGAACTCGATCTGGCCGCCGCGCTGATCGAAGCCAAGGGCACCGTCAGGAAGCAGCTGGGCAATGTGCTGGCGCAGTGGCTGCCGGCGCGGCTGGCCGAAGGCCTGCTGCACGCCCATGGTTTTGCTGGCGATGCCAGACTGGCCGATATGCCGGACGCCCAACTGCGCAAACTCGGTGCTGCCATCAACCAGTGGACGCTCACTCCTAGCGGTTCGGAAGGCTACAAGAAAGCCGAAGTCACGCGTGGCGGAATCGATACACGCGAACTGTCGCAGCAGAGCATGATGGCGACCAAGGTGCCGGGCCTGTATTTCATCGGCGAGACGGTCGATGTGACGGGCTGGCTGGGCGGCTATAACTTCCAGTGGGCCTGGGCTTCCGCAGTGGCGGCGGGTATTTCCGTATAGAAATAATAATTATTTTCTTGACTTCAAGTCCCGAGCATTGCATCATGAATACTTAAGTTGCACTTAAAACACTTGAAGTGTTGTTTTGATAATATCAGGTGGGGTGCAAATATTTAACCCTCGGGACTCCATCATGAAAAAAATCATTATCGCTATCGCCGCAACCCTGCTCAGCACCAGCGCGCTGGCCAATACCGTCAGCCTGCAAAATGCCAGCTTTGAAGTGAACACCGTTGGTAACTGGTATGACTACGGCAATGTGGCCGCCGGCTGGAGTTTTACCGGCGGTGGCGCAGTGTCGCATAACGGCACTCCATGGTATGGCAATACGGCAAGCGGCGATTATTTCGCAGTGCTGCAAAATATCGCATCGATTTCCCAGACTTTCAGCAATAGCTCGGCGGCCAGCTACACCATCACCTTCGATATGGCGCTGCGTCCTTACTACAGCACTGGCCAGGTCGTCAGTGTCAGCCTCGATGGCCACTCGCTGGGCAACTACGATGCGGCTTCGACCGGCTGGAACTCGTTCAGCACCAGCGCCATCACTCTGGCTGCGGGCAGTCATACGCTGACCTTCTCCGGTCTGAATCCGCACAACGCTTACGATACCTCGGCGTTTATTGACAATGTCGGCATGAACGTCGCTGCTGTGCCGGAACCGGAAACCTATGCCATGCTGCTGGCCGGCCTGGGTCTGGTGGCAGGTGCGGCACGTCGCCGCAAGGCCTGATTAGCCTGCTGTCTCGTCACTGTTTTCGCCACGCAGGGCGCAAGGGAAGCCGATTTCGGGCTTCCCTTTTTTCAAAAATAGTGCTACTATCTTCTTCTTCCTATAACCTCTAACGGTTTGAATTTTACATGACCACCATTCGCCTTAAAGAAAACGAGCCGTTCGAAGTCGCAATGCGTCGCTTCAAACGCACCATCGAAAAAACCGGTCTGCTGACCGAACTGCGCGCACGCGAGTTCTACGAAAAGCCAACGGCTGAGCGCAAGCGCAAGCTGGCAGCTGCCGTTAAGCGTCACTACAAACGCATCCGCAGCCAACAGCTGCCGAAAAAACTCTTCTAAGACTGCTCCAAGGAGTCAACCCGGCAGTATGGCGCTTACGCCTCGGGTTGTCTCTTGCGGCATCGAGAGATACCCGCCCCGGTTCGCCGCGGCGGGTTTTCGCATTTTTATTCCTTCTGAAAGAACGCTATGGGCCTGAGAGAACAAATTACCGAAGATATGAAAACCGCGATGCGTGCCAAAGACGCCGGCCGTCTGGCGACCGTGCGTCTGATTCTGGCGGAAATCAAGCGCAAGGAAGTGGACGAGCGTATCGAAGTGAGCGATGAGCAGACCGTGGCCATCGTGGAAAAAATGATCAAGCAGCGCAAGGATTCCATCACCCAGTTCGAGGCCGGTGGCCGTGCCGATCTGGCCGATATCGAAAAAGCCGAACTGGCCGTGCTGCTGGCCTATATGCCGGCCGGCCTGTCGGATGCAGAAGTGGCTGCCGAAGTGGCTGCTGCCGTGGCGGCCTCGGGTGCTGCCGGTCCGCAGGACATGGGCAAGGTGATGGCCATCGTCAAACCCAAGCTGGCTGGCCGTGCCGATATGACGGTGGTGTCGGCACTGGTGAAAAAGGCACTGGCTCCGGCATAATTGCTGCCAGTAAGAGACTGGATGGCGTTATGCTGTCCAGCAGCTGCAGTCTGATCCGGCGCAATACCGGATCGCTGCGGCGGTATAGCCTGATTCACAACAAGACTGTATAGCCCTGTGATCCCACAATCATTTATTGCCGATTTGCTCAACCGGGTCGACATCGTCGACGTGGTGGGCCGTTATGTGCAGCTGAAAAAAGGCGGCGCTAACTACATGGGCCTGTGCCCTTTCCACAGCGAAAAATCCCCCAGTTTTACCGTCAGTCCCACCAAGCAGTTCTACCACTGTTTCGGTTGCGGCGCCCATGGCACGTCGATCGGTTTCATGATCGAATATTCGGGCATGGGCTTCGTCGATGCGGTGAAAGAGCTGGCGCAGAATGTGGGCATGGTGGTGCCCGAGCAGGATGACAAGATCCCGCCGGCCCAGCGCGCCCAGATGGCGGCGCACAGCATGGCGCTGACGGAAGCCATGACCCGTGCCAGCGACTTTTACCGCGCCCAGCTGCGTGGTGCCACCAATGCGATTACCTATCTGAAAGGGCGTGGCCTGACGGGCGAGATTGCCGCCCGTTTCGGGCTAGGCTATGCGCCGCCCGGCTGGGATAATCTGCGCAGCATCTTCCCTGATTACGAAGCCGTGGTGCTGGCCGAAGCGGGGCTGGTGATCGACCGCGTCGACGAGGATGGCGGCAACCGCAAGCGTTATGACCGCTTCCGCGAGCGGGTGATGTTCCCGATTAAGAATACCAAGGGGCAGGTGATCGCTTTCGGCGGACGCGTGCTCGATCAGGGCGAACCGAAATACTTGAATTCCCCCGAAACGCCATTATTTTCCAAGGGTCACGAGCTGTATGGCTTGTTCGAAGCCCGTCAGGCCATCCGCGATGCCGGCTATGTGCTGGTGACGGAAGGCTATATGGATGTGGTGGCGCTGGCGCAGATGGGCTTTCCGCAGGCGGTGGCCACGCTGGGCACGGCGTGTACGCCGTTCCACGTGCAGAAGCTGTTGCGCCAAACCGACAATGTGATCTTCAGCTTCGACGGTGACAAGGCTGGGCGGCGTGCCGCGCGGCGGGCGCTGGAAGCCTGTCTGCCCCATGTGACGGACAACAAGACGATACGCTTCCTGTTCCTGCCCACCGAGCATGATCCGGACAGCTATGTGCGCACTTACGGCAGGGAGGCCTTCGAGCAGGAAATACATGAAGCCATGCCGCTGTCGCAGTTCCTGATCAAGGAAGCGGTGGGCGAGCATGATCTGCAGAGTCCGGAAGGGCGGGCGCGCGTGCAGTTCGACGCCAAGCCCATGCTGCAGGCCATGACGCCGACGGCGCTGCGGCTGCAGATCGTGCGCGGACTGGCCCAGCTGACCCAGACCTCGCCATCCGAGATCGAGGTGCTGTACGAGCTGGCCAAGCCGGTGGCGCTAGCGCGCCAGGCCCCGGCCCGTACGGGGCGGCCGGTGCCGGTGGGGCTGGAATTGCAGATCGTGCGCATCCTGATTGCCCATCCGCCGCTGGCGCAGGAAGTGGACGGGGCGGCGCTGGCGGCCTTCCAGTACTTCGGGGCGGAACCGGCCGAACGGCTGGCCCAGCTGGTGGCGCAAGCGCAGGCACTGGGGCCGCAAGGCAGTTTTGCAGCATTTGCGCAACATCTGAAAGCGCAGGGCGACGAGTACGACAGCATCATTGCCGAAATCGTGCAGGAGCCTGAATCGGAGTTTGATGCCGTGCGGCTATTCTTGCGCGGCGCCATCCGGCAGGTGAAAAATGATGCATTGAAGCAAGAACTCAGCCAGCTGTTTGCCGCCGGCCTGTCGTCCGAGCAGATCGGCGTGCGCTACCGCGAGATTACTGCGCAGCAGGATCAATTGTTGCGCGAAGCGCAGGCAGAAACGGCGAACCGTTGATCTGGCTCAGGTCCGCTACAGTCTGTCTGTGTGGTCTGTAGTAGAGGGCGTAGCATGGTTCCGCCCTCTGGAAATTGAAAAGTGGCGTGCTATAATAAAACGCTAAGTGTTGTAATTTTAGGCATCGTTTTTCAGCTCAGAGTGTGTTTGTTTTCAGTAAGTTAGGCTCTTGATCGACATGGAAGAACGGGTGTCGGCGGCATGGGCCAGCTTGGGTTGTGGCAGCAGGAGTGTTCCTGTTGCAAGAGCAATATGCGGCGCGCGCGAGTGCGCTTCCAACCCGGTCATGGTTTCTTGTCCCCACACACGGTTCCTATGCAGTAGAATTTCTGCCAAGAGTGGCGGAGTTCTAACGCGGTAGATCGTCCTGACCGGATGTAAGTAAGTCGTAGTATTGTCGGACTTGGGTAGTCGGCAAGTCCGCAGACCGAGGTTCGATAGGGCCGCAAGAAACTTTATCCTAAATAAGCAAGTCGTTGTGTAATCGAAAGCGCCTGTGCCAACCAAGAAACCTGAATCCAAAGCGGCTGCAAAGCCGAGCAAAGTGACCGCAAAATCTGCCAAGACGGCGGACAAGTCGGAAACGCGTGTTGCCAGCAAAGTGCCGGCCGTGAGCCAGACCACCGATGCTGCCGCTCTGGCAGCCATTGATACTTCGGGCTACGTGCTGCCGACGGTGAAAGTGCCGGGGCGGCGCGGTCGCAAGCCCAAGGAATTCCAGCCTGAAAACGACGAAGTGGCCGCACTGAATGCGGTCGAGCGCGCCGAGCTGAAGGCGGTGGACAAGGCCAAGGCCAAGGACCGCAAGGCCAAGGAAAAAGCACTGCTCAAGGATGCTTTCTCGTCGGATACGGAAGCGTCGGAAGAAGAACTCGAACGCCGCCGCCAGAAACTCAAGACGCTGATCAAGTTCGGCAAGGAACGCGGTTTCCTCACCTACGCCGAGATCAACGACCACCTGCCTGACAATATCGTCGATCCGGAAGCGATCGAAGGCATTATCGGCACCTTTAACGACATGGGCATCGCCGTCTACGAGCATGCGCCCGATGCCGAAACCCTGTTGCTGTCCGATAACGTTGCCACCGTCACCAGCGACGACGAGGCCGAAGCGGCCGCCGAAGCCGCGCTGTCTACCGTCGATTCCGATTTCGGTCGTACCACCGACCCCGTGCGGATGTATATGCGCGAAATGGGTTCGGTCGAGCTGCTGACGCGCGAAGGCGAGATCGAAATCGCCAAGCGTATCGAAGACGGCCTGAAAGACATGATCCAGGCGATTTCCGCCTGTCCCGTAACGATCGCCGAAATTATCGCTGCTTCCGACCGGATCCGCGCCGAAGAGATCAAGATCGACGAAATCGTTGACGGTCTGGTAGACGAGAGCGAGGAAGCCGCCGCCGCGCCTGCCGCTGCGGCCCCGTCCGAAGACGAGGAAGAAGACGAGGACGAGGAAGAAGAGGAAGAAGAGGAAGAGGAAGAGGCCGGTGGGTCTGCCGCCGGGGCGGCCGGTTACTCGGCGGAACAGCTGGAAGCTCTGAAAGCGGCTGCGCTGGAAAAATTCGATGTCATCTCTCTGAATTTCGACAAGATGCGCCGTGCTTTCGAGAAAGAAGGCTATAACTCGAAAGCCTACGTCAAGGCGCAGGAAGCCATTTCCTACGAGCTGCTGGGCATACGCTTCACCGCCAAAGTGGTGGAGAAGCTGTGCGATACCCTGCGCGGTCAGGTCGATGAAGTGCGCCATATCGAGAAGCAGATTCTGGATGTGGCCGTGAACAAGTGCGGCATGCCGCGCGCCCACTTTATCAAGGTCTTCCCCGGCAATGAAACCAATCTGGACTGGGTCGATGGCGAAGTGGCTGCCGGTCACGCTTATAGCGCGATTCTGGGCCGTAATATCCCGACCATCAAGGAACTGCAGCAGCGTCTGATCGACCTGCAGGCCCGCGTGGTGCTGCCGCTGCCCGATCTGCGCAACATCAACCGCCAGATGGCGGCCGGTGAAATGAAGGCGCGCAAGGCCAAGCGCGAGATGACGGAAGCAAACTTGCGTCTGGTGATCTCGATTGCCAAGAAATACACCAACCGCGGCCTGCAATTCCTTGATCTGATTCAGGAAGGCAATATCGGTCTGATGAAGGCGGTGGACAAGTTCGAATACCGCCGCGGCTATAAATTCTCCACCTATGCCACCTGGTGGATCCGCCAGGCAATTACCCGTTCCATCGCCGATCAAGCCCGCACCATCCGTATTCCCGTGCACATGATCGAAACCATCAACAAGATGAACCGGATTTCGCGCCAGATCCTGCAGGAGACGGGGGCCGAGCCGGATCCGGCCACGCTGGCCATCAAGATGGAGATGCCGGAAGATAAGATCCGCAAGATCATGAAGATCGCCAAAGAGCCGATTTCCATGGAAACGCCTATCGGTGACGATGACGATTCCCATCTGGGCGACTTCATCGAGGATAACAACACGCTGGCGCCGTCCGACGCGGCCCTGCATGCCTCGATGCGCGGTGTGGTCAAGGATGTGCTCGATTCCCTCACGCCACGCGAAGCCAAGGTGCTGCGCATGCGTTTCGGTATCGAAATGTCGACCGACCATACGCTGGAAGAAGTGGGCAAACAGTTTGACGTCACGCGCGAGCGCATCCGTCAGATCGAAGCCAAGGCACTGCGTAAATTGCGTCATCCTAGCCGTTCCGACAAGCTCAAGAGCTTCCTGGAAGGTAACTAGGACTTGACGCTAGGCCCCGCTAGCCAGTATCCTCGCGCATTCGCTTAGCGGATCGTTGCCGATACCCTTAAGGCGTAAGCTTGCAAAGTATGGGCCGTTAGCTCAGTTGGTTAGAGCAGAGGACTCATAATCCTTTGGTCGCAGGTTCAAGTCCTGCACGGCCTACCAATACAAGAAGGAGCCAGACCTAAAGTCTGGCTCCTTTTTTCATTGCTGCGCCGGTCGTGCCGGCCCGGTACAGAACACAATGCGCGGGCGTGTTACTTATGGCAGTAACCATTCTATTCCTCTGCCATGCTGCCCACTATATCTGCGAGTAAGCCCAGCCGTGCTGCGAGTGTCATGCCCGAGCCCAGTCGTTCGTCGTTGTGGCAGCGTGTTACCCTGCCGCTCCGCTCCGGCACGGCACGGCGTCGCGTGATCGAAACCGAGCTACGCTATTTTCGCCACCAGTTAAGCCAGCGCGCCTCCGCAGGCGTCATTGCAGCGGGATCGATGCGCAGACTGGATCAGCTATTGCTGCGTCTGGGCAAGCTTGAAGGGGTGGCGACAGAAGAAATCGTCGCCCAACAACACTTAATACACACGGACGTGCGCAAGGCCTTGTCATGGCAGCCAATTGCCCAGTTGCAAGCACAGCAAGCGCAAGGGCTGAAGCTCGGCAGTGATGCGCCAGCGGGCAAGGCCGCTTCCTCGTCCGGGCTGGCAGGTGGCTTGCGTGAGGATTATGAAAAAGCCATACATCTGGCTCAGGCCCGCCAGGCCACGATAGCTCGCTGGCCGCTGGAGTTTGCAGCGACAGCTGCCGGCAGCGTCGAGCGTCAGCAAATCTTGCGCAAGATTGCCGTATTCATGCGCCAGGTGCCCGTAGCACAGCGTGCTGCGCTGATCGCTACGCTGCAACGCGATATCCCCGAACTCGCCAGCTATCTGGCAAGCGCGACGATTGCGCGCAATGTGCAACTGCATGCCAAAACCAAAGAGCAGGCGCTGCAAGCGGCCCGAGAGAATAAACAGCCGCTGGCCCGCTTAAAGCACGAGGCCACCCGGCAGGTTTATTACTATCCGGTGGCTGCCAATGTGCGTCAGCGCTTCCCCGTCGCCTACGCGCCGCAGACGCCGCCCAAGCAGACCACTCAGGGGGGATGGAAGACCATGGTGGGCAAGGATCAGCACTTTGTCGCACTGCAGCCGCGCACATTGCAAGGGTTCGGCCGTGGCCGGGATAATGCGGACATCTTGCCGTTCGAGACAGTAAGCGTGGATCTGGTGGTGAGTGATCGCCTGATGCTGGCGCACAATGCCGGCACTGACCTTGCGACGCGGATCGGGGCGGGGCAGCAAGTGCCGGTGAGCGCTTTCAAAGCTGCGTTGGCGGATCTGGACGCCATGCACGCCAAGAAAATTTATCTGGTCGATATCAAGACCGCCAATCTGACATTTGATGATCACAAGGTGCGTTTTATCGATGTGGATGGACGCATCAACTGGCATCCCGCCAAGCGCCAGGCATTTGGTTATACGCCCGCGTGGACCACGCCCAAGTTGCATAAGGCTATGCACGACAACCGGCGCATAGCGTTTCAGGCTAGCGATCAATACGCCATGCTGCTAAGCATGATCAGGGCAAGCAGCTTGCTTAAATCGGGGGAGTTGCCACAGCTGCGGCGAGACCGCTGGATAGCCGAGTATGTTCGGCCCGAGTATCGCGACCATGTCAGAAGCTTGCTGAGCGCGCCTATCCGCGTTGTTGAGCAGGCTGAAAAGCAAGGGCAATTATTGCCGGGCTTAGCTACTCTGCTGGCCATCTAGGTCCAGACCCGTCTGCCGATGCCTGTGAGTTTGATGGGCCACCGTCAGGCTGCCGCGGGCAGAATCAAGCCTGATGCTCGAGGCTGGCCAGACAGGCTGCACGCAGCTGCAGCAGGCTGGCGCGGTGCAGCTGGTCATCGAGCTGCTCGGCGCTGGCCAGCGCGGCATCGAGCTGGGCCAGCTGGGCCGGGTAGTCGTGCAGGAAGCCCAGCGCTTCGGCCAGCGGATGCAGGAAGGCTACCAGTATGCCCGGCATCACGCTGCGCACGGCGTCAGCGGCAAATTCGAGCAGGGCCAGACCTTCGCGCTGGCCCGCATAAGCCAGACACCAGCCGCGCAGCATGGTGCCGGCCACCTGCCAGAGCGCCAGCTGGTACTGGCCCGCGAGTGCCAGAATTTCGTCGGCCAGTGTAGCGACGGTCGCCGCATCGTGGCGCAGCCGGTACACGGTGGCGGCATGCACCAGCGCGAAGCACAGCGAATCCGGATGGTCTAGCGTACGTGCCAGCGCAATGGCGGCACTGCAGTCTTCCAGCGCAGCGGCATGCTGGCCCAGTGCTAGGTGGGCCCATGCCGCATAGGCCAGCCCCGCGACCTGCGGGTCGTGGCCGTGCTGGTGATCGCGCGGGCGCGGCTGGCCGCTGCACAGCTGCACGGCGCTGCGCGCATGTTCGAGCGCTGCCTCGAAGCGCCCCCGCCACAGCGCCAGATTGGCTGCCGCCGCATGGGCATGACCGCGCCGCTGCCAGTCGCCGCTGGCACTGGCCGCCTGCAGCAGGTCGGGGATCAGCGCGGCACTGGTACGGAAACTGGCCTGCGCGCGCGAGCTGGAGACCATCCACAAACCCCATAGCACGTCGAAGCGCCGGGCGCCGTCGCATTGCGCAGCATACTCGCCGCTGCACAGCGCATGGGCGCGGTCGTACACGCTGGCGGCTTCGGCCGAACCATAACCCGCCAGTGCCAGCAGGGTCTGGCCCAGTGCCAGCAGCAGCTCGCATTCGCTGTCGGCGCGCGCGGCGCTGGCCGGTATCTGCTCCAGGACGGCCAGACCGCTGCGCAGATGTTCGGCCGCTTCGGCGCAGGCATGTGCGGCCAGCGCCTGACGGCCAGCCTGTAGCCACCATGCCAGCGCAGCAGGATAGTCGGCGGCCTCGCCCAGATGGTGGGCCAGTTGGGCCGGTTGCTGGCTGGCCCGCTGAGGGTAGTGCTGCAGCAGCGCATCGGCGACGCGGCGGTGGGCATGCTGGCGGTCGGCACGGGTCTGCGACTGGTAGGCGGCGGCGTGGATCAGCGCATGGCGGAATTCGAAATGGCGCGCATCGCACTGTTCCAGTAAACGGGCCTGCTGCAAGGCCTGCAGATGATCGTTATCGACCGGACCGACGTGGGCCAGCAACTCCAGATCGAAGCGGCGTCCTATGGTGGCGGCGAGCTGCGCCAGCCGGCGCGCTGCGCCGGTGGTATCGAGCCGGGCCGCCAGCAGATAGGCCAGCGTAGCAGGCAACTGGCGCGCGCCGGGCTGCTCCAGCGCCTGCTGTGCCAGTTCTTCGGCAAACAGCGGTATGCCCTCGGCGCTGGCGACGATGCGCGCAATCGCCGCTGCCGACAGGGCTGCGCCGGTCGCGCCCACCAGCACCGTCATCGCGCCATCATCGAGATGCTGTAGTTCCAGCACCGTGCTGTTCTCCTGCAGCCATGGTTCCAGTCCGCTGTCGTTGCGCACGGTGTAGACCGTCATTACCGGCAGCGCGGCCGTGTGGCGTGCCAGTGCGGCCAGCAGCGCCAGCGTGGAGGGATCGGCCCAGTGCAGATCCTCCACTGCCAGCAGTACGGGGCGCTGCGCTGCGGCGCTGTGGAACAGGGCCAGCAGCGCTGCGCTGGTCTGCTGCCTGAGCGCTTCGCTGCTGATGGCCGCAGGCTGTTCGGCGATGCCGAGCAGCGTTTGCAGCGTGGCTGTCACGCTCGCTGCCAGTGCAGCGTGCTGGCTGGCCAGATAGTCGGACAGCATGCTGCGCTTGCTGGCCGCCGGCTGGTCTGGCTGGCAGCCGATCAGCCGCTCCAGCAGAGCGATCACCGGCTGCCACGGCGTGCTGTGGAAGGCGGCTTCGCATTGCAGCTCCAGCCGCTGCCAGCGCGCCGGGGCCAGTGTGCCCGCCAGTTCGCGCAGCAGGCGCGATTTGCCTATGCCGGCTTCGCCGCGCAGTACCACCTGCTGCGCTGGCCCTGCGCTGGCCGCATCGCGCAGTGCCAGCAGCTGTGCCATTTCTGCCGTGCGGCCCACTAGCTGCTGCAGCTGCGCGGCCGCATCGAGACGGTTGCTGGCGGAGGTGGCGCCAGCGACGCGGTAGCTGCGCAAGGCCTGCGAGCCGCAGGGCTGCAGATAGAAGTAGCCGCTTACCAGCTGGCGAGTGCTGTCGCTGAGGTGGACTTCTCCGCCCGCGGCCCGTTCGCACAGGCGTAGCGCCAGTGCGGAAGCCACTCCGGCGGGATCGGGCTGGCCGGCGATGCTGCCGGTTACGATGCTGGCACTATGGATGCCGCTGCGGGCCTGCACACCGTCGCGACAGATGGCGGCGATGGCGCGGGCGGCCCGCACGGCACTGCGCGCGGCATCTTCCGACGCCACCGGATAGCCGAAGTAGGCGATGAAGCTGCCACCCGGCGCGGCCAGAACATGGCCGCCATGCTGGCTGGCCAGCCGGGTGCCAAGCTGGTAGGGCAGGCGCAGGCGTTCGGCGATTTCTTCTGCATCCGCGCTGCCGGATGCGTTCAGGCTGCAGTACAGGATGGTGACCTGGCGCCGTTCGGCATACGCCGCAGTCAGCACGCTGCCGTACTGTCCGGCTGCGCTGGGGGCAGGCATCGCCGCTGGCACTTTGCTGTGCTCGCGCCGCAGCAGATCTTCGCGCAGGGCCTCGGCTAGCTGGCGGGTGGCGTCAGCGGGGCTGGTGCCCAGTTCCTGCGCCAGTAGGCGCTGACAGTTTTCGAACTGGTCCAGTGCTTCGGCCGTGCGTCCGGCTGCCGCCAGCAGCCGCATCACGGCGCGGTGCGCCGCCTCGTTCCACGGTTCGAGTGCCAGATGGTGCTGGGCATGCTGCAACGCGCGCTCGGTTGTACCTTGCTGCGCATGGCTATCGCGCAGGCGTTCCAGCAGGCGCAACATGTGCTGCTGCAGCGTGGCACGCCAGCCATCGCGCCAGCCTTCGAATTCGGCCGCATCGTCCACCGCCAGGCTGGCGAGGAAGTCACCACGGTACAGGGCCGCCGCAGCCTCCATCTGTTCGATCTGCTGCGGATGATCGGACTGCGCGCCGTTGCCGGCCGAGCTGGCGGCGGCGAGAAAAGCGCGCACGTCCAGCCACCAGTCGCCGGCATTATTCAGGCGTACGGCATCACGCCCCGTGATTAGCCGGGCGTCGCTATCACGCAACATGCGGCGCAGGTGGTAGAGCGTCTGGCGCAGGTTGATGCGGGCCGCTTCGGCCGGCAGTTGTGGCCATAGCAGGTCGGCCAGCTGCTCGCGCCGGTGGCTGCGCTGGCTCTCCAGTGCCAGATAGGCCAGCAGGGCCAGCATCTTGCCATACACCTTGCCAGCAGCCGGCTGGCCCTCGATGCGCAGTTCGATGTCGCCGAGCAGGCTGAGATGCAATCGGACGGGAGAGCTGGCGGCGGCTGGCATGGTGATGGCGCGGGTCGGGTGGTTGGTTGTCAGAGCATCGCCAGGTGGCAGCGTGGGCCGCAGCTAACGTTCAGCTAGCGTTCAGTTTACGTCCAGTTTACGCTGGCTTGTTACGATCAAAATTATATTTAATGCAATTAGGATATTTTATCATCAAGTGACGCAGTGCCCCGGCGGACTGCGTTGAGGGCGGGTGCGTGCGTGTTGCCGGCGCGGCCCGCATGGAACCACCACCGACTGCAAGCGCGATGACCACTTTTTTCCTGACTCCTACACGCCGCCAGTCGCTGGCGCTGGCCTTGCTGCTGGCCGGTGCGCTGGCCACTGCCCGCGCTGACGAAGCTGATGCACCAGCGCTGCGCCTATCCGGTTTCGGCACACTGGGTTTTACCCACAATGACAACCACGATGCCGGTGCGATATTCTCCAGCGCGCAGAAGCGGCCTGCCGGACAGGGCTGGTCGGCCAATCTGGATTCCGTACTGGGGCTGCAGCTGGAATGGCAGGCCGGCGAGAATACCGCCTTCGTGCTGCAGGGCGTAGCACGGGCGGGCGACGATCTGTCGCCGGCGCTGCGCATGGCCTATCTGCGCCAGCAGATCAGCAACGACTTTGCCGTACGCGGGGGGCGTATCCGCAGCCCGCTGTACTTCGATTCGGATGTAGTGGAAATCGGCTATGCCTATCTGATGGCCCGTCCTGCGCTGCCGCTGTACGGCACCGTCAACAGCGTGGCTTCGCTGGATGGCGCCGATCTGCAGTGGCGCCACAATTTCGGCGATACCGCCGTGCTGGCGCAGGCCTATTACGGCCAGTCCGATTACCATCACCGCTTCTACAATCTCGCTCCCGTGCAGGCGGCCGATGCCAGTCTGCGCCACATCCGCGGGCTGGCCGTGAGCGCCACTTTGCCGAATCTGATCCTGCGCGCTTCGCACAGCCTGATCGGCAGCTACACCATGCGCTCGCCGCAGGTCAGCCAGATTAACGGTGCGACCGCGCAGTTTGCCGGCGCGCTGCAGGCTGCTGCGGACTATCCCTTCCTGCCGGCTGGGCTAGGCGCCGGCTTGCAGGCCAAGGCGCAGGGCATACGCGCGCTGGCCGCTCCGTTCGATAGCCGTCCGCTATACACCAGTGTGGGCTTCGACGCCAATGCCGGCGACTGGCGCCTGCTGGGCGAAGCCACGCGGCTCGATTCGCGCTCCGCCATGGTGGGCAAATACCACGGCTACCAGTTCACGCTGGCGCGCAGCTTCGACGAGATTACACCGTATGTATCGCTGGCACGCCAGCGCCGCGCCAGTGCGGCGCTCGATACCTCGGCGCTGGCACCCACCGGGCTCGATCCTGCGCTCGATGGCGCACTGGCGCAACTCAAGGGCGGGCTGGATCAGGCAGCGCGCTATGCCGATCTCTCCACCCGCTCCATCAGTGCCGGCGTGCGCTACGACTTCCGCGGCAATATGGCGCTGAAACTCCAGTATGACCATCTGAAGACACCCGGCGCTTATGCCCCCGGCTACTTTGCCGTGTCCCACCTGCCTATCCGTCCGGCCGTGAACCTGTTCACTGTGTCGCTCGATTTCGTTTTCTGAAGGTCGCATCATGCGCATAGCACAGTACTCTCTGATCAGCTGCCTGCTGCTGGCCTGCAGCTGGGCCCAGGCGCAGGTCGTGGTGGTGGTCAACCGCGACACTGCCGTGGAAAAGATCAATTCCGATCAGGCCACCCAGATGTTCCTCAAGCAGGTACAGACCTGGCCTGATGGCAAACCGGTGCAGCCTATCGATATCCGCGAAGGTGCGCCGCTGCGCGCCGAGTTCTATAGCAAGGTGACCGGACGCAGCCCCGGCCAGGTGCGAGCCTACTGGGCGCGCCAGAGCTTTACCGGTATGGGCTTTCCGCCCAAGCAGGCCGATAGCGCCGAGGAAGTGAGCAAGCTGGTACAGGCCACGCCGGGCGCGATTGGCTACATCAACAAAAAGCAGGTGGCGCCGCCGCTGAAAGTGGTCCTTGAAACGACACCCTGATTGCGCCGCACCATGCTGAGTCATTTTCTGGCTCCCACCGTCTGGCTGTCCAGCCGCCTGAGCTTCAAGCGCAAGTACGCGCTGATCGGTGCGGTGGTGCTGCTGGCGCTGGCCTTATTGTGCACACCGTTGCTGCGCAAAGTGGGCAGCGATATCGAGCTGGCGCGCAGCGAGCGCGAAGGCCTGGTAGCCTATCGGGCGCAGGCGCAAGTGCTGTATGCGCTGGTGAACGCGCGCAGCGCCGCGGTGCTGGCACCGCTGGACCGGCCCGACTGGCAGGCGCTGGACAGCAGCATGGCCCGCTTGATGCTCGCCGAATACCGCGGCGCTGCACAGGAGGCAGCGGCGCGCGTGCGCAGCAGCTGGCTGCAGGTACAGAGCATTGCCCAGTCGGGGGACCGGCGCCAGCGTTTTGTGGCGCTGACGGGCAGCATCAATGCGGTGCTGGGACTGATGCGCGAAGATGCGCGCAGCCACCGGCTCAATGTCGATGGCGAGCTCGATGCCACCTTCGACATGCTGGCCAACCGCCTGCCGCTGGTAGCGGAAACGCTGGCGCGCCAGCAGGATGCGCTCACCTTCAGCTCGGACGATATGGCCTCGTATGCGCTGGGCGCGCAAGTGGTGCTGAGCGAATCCGTAGCCAATCTCAAGGCCGGCCTGTCGCAGCTGGCGGCGTTGCACGGTCCGGCTCAGCGGCTGCAGCAGCCGCTGAGCCAGTTCCTGGCCAATATCGCGCGCCAGCAGGATGCGGCCGACAAAACGCTGGATGCGCCCGCCAGCGTCAACGAACTGCGCGCACTGGCCACCGACAATCTGCAGGCCGCGCGCGAGCTGCTGGAAGCCACCGCAGGCGATGCCGACGAATTTCTGGCAGCGCGCATCGCCCGCCTGCAGCAGTCGCAGATCATCGTCGCGCTGATACTGGTGGCCGTGATCGCAGCCATCGCCTATCTGTTCGCCGGTATTTACCTGTCCACCCTGCGTTCGCTGCGCAGCCTGTCGGAAGGCACGCAGTCGTTCTGCGCGGGCCGGCTCGATACCCGCATCCATATCGATACGCGCGACGAGCTGGTGCTGGTGGCGAATAACTTCAACACGGTGGCCAGCGAGTTTGCCGGCCTGCTGGAAGTGGTGCGCGAGCAGAACGAATCACGCGAACGCGAACTGGAAGAGCAGGTAGCAGCGCGTACCTGGGAACTGGCGGAGAAGAACGAGGCGCTGCGTGCTGCCGGTGAACGGGTGCAGGAAGAACTTGATCTGGCGCGTGCCATGCAGCTGGCCATACTGCCGCAGCACTTCCCGGCCGAGGATGACTGGGCGGTGCATGCGGCCATGTATCCGGCGCGCGAACTGGGCGGCGATTTCTATGACTGCTTCCCGCTGGCGGACGGCCGCTGCGGTGTGCTGGTGGCCGACGTCTCGGGCAAGGGCGTGGGGGCGGCCTTCTTCATGGCGGTCTCGCGCACGGTGCTGCTTGATCTGGCGATGACTGGTGACGCCCCGGCCAGGGTGCTGGCCGCCGCCAATGACCTGCTGTGCGAACGCAACCCCATGGAACTGTTCGTGACGGCCTGCTACGCCATCTACAACCCGCAGGATGGGTCGCTGGTGTATGCCAGCGCGGGCCATCCGCCGCCGCTGCGGCGTTCTGCCGATGGCACAGTGACCGCCTTGCCCTGCATGATGGATGTAGCGCTGGGCTGGATGCCGGCACTGGCGTACACCGACCAGCATGCCACGCTGGCGGCCGGTGAAGCGCTGCTGCTGTACACCGACGGCGTGACGGAAGCCTTCTCTGCAGCGGGCGAAGCCTATGGCGATGACCGCCTGCTGCAGTGGTTCGGCAGCAGCAATGAAAGCAGTGCCGCCGCCACGGTAGCCAGTCTGGTGCGCGATGTAGCCTGTTTCGTGAATGGCGCGGAAGCGTCCGATGATCTGACCTGTCTGGTGCTCAGACGAAAACCGGGAGTCCCCCTGATGGATACAACACCTATCGTCCTGCATAACAAACGCCTGCTGCTGGAATATGACCTGCCGTCGCGGGTGGACGAAATCGCCCAGCTGGCCGAGGCGGTGAATACGGCGCTGCCGGAGCGCAGCGACCTGGCGTTTGCCGCCAATCTCTGTCTGGAAGAACTGGTCACCAACACCATACAGTATGGCCTCGAAAGTGCGCCGGACCGGGTGATCCATGTACGCATGAGCATTTCCGATGAATGGCTGGAGATCATCCTGAAAGATGATGCACCGCCGTTCGATCCGTTTGCCGAAGCGCCGGCACCCGATCTGGATGGCGATCTGGATGCCCGTCCGATCGGCGGTCTGGGCGTGCATCTGGTGAAGACCCTGATGGATGATGCGCGCGCCTACTTCGACGGCAGCGGCAATCTGATCGTACTGCTGAAAACCCTGCGCACCTGAAGCGCCCCCAGAACTCCCCCGAACCGACTACCTGCCGAGGACCTATCATGAGCTTCCAATACGAATTATCCCAACTCGAAGGCGCAGCCGCCGTCCGCCTGAGCGGCCGGCTCGATAGCGCGACGGCCAGCGGCTTCGAAAAACCGCTGCAGGATCTGTTCACGCTGCCCGCCAGCCGCGTGCTACTGGACTTCAGCGCGCTCGACTACATTTCCAGCGCCGGCCTGCGGGTGGTGCTGATGGCAGCCAAGCGCGCCAAGCAGAGTCAGGGCGCGCTGGTGCTGTGCAGCTTGCAGCAGCAGGTGCGCGACGTGTTCGAAATCAGCGGCTTCCTGCGCATACTCGATGTGGCCGACGACGCTGCCGGCGCGCTGCAGCAGCTGCGCGTCAGCGCCTGACACTACGCCTAACCGGGCTAGCCAGCATGGATATTTTTGCCAGCGTATTCGCCGGACTGGGGCTGTTTTTCATCGGCATCCGTCTGCTCAGTAACAACGTCAAGCAGCTGATCGGACGGCGCATGCGCGTGCTGATCACCCGCGTGGTGTCCGGCAATGGTTCAGTGGCGCTACTGGGCCTGCTCGCAGGCGCCATCATCCAGAGCCTGAACGCGGTGACTTTCGTGATGGTGGCGCTGGTAAGCGCCGGCGCGATCGACAAGCGCCGCGCCTTCCCCGTGATCAGCTGGGCCAATCTGGGCACCTCGGTGCTGATTCTGATGGCCACGCTGAATATGCACTGGCTGATCCTGCTGCTGATCGGGATTACCGGCACCACCTACTACCTGAATCTGGACCAGTCGGCGCGCTACCGCCATGCCATCGGTGCTTTGCTGGGACTGGGGCTGCTATTCCTCGGCATCGACTTCATCAAATCCGGCTCGGCCATCCTCAAACACACGGCCTGGCTGAAGGATGCCATGCAGGTGGCCGGCCATTATCCTTTGCTGAGCTTCGCCATCGGCACGGCCATCGCGGCGCTGGTGCAGTCGTCGCCCACGGTGACGGTGGTGGCGATGGCGATGGCGGCGGCGGGCCTGCTGCCATTCGGTAGCGGCGCCATGATCGTGCTGGGAGCGGGGCTGGGCTCCGGTCTTGCCACGCTATCGATGACGGGCAAGCTGACCGGCAGTGCGCGCCAGCTGGTGCTGTATCAGGTGGCGCTCAAGGCCAGCGGCGTGGGCGTGATGCTGGCCCTGCTGACGGCGGACTGGCTATCGGGGCAGGGGCTGGCGGAGCACGCCATGCTGCAACTGGGGCTGGGGCCTTCCGGTCAGCTGGCGGCCATCTATATTCTGCTGCAGATTGCTTCCGATCTGGCCATGCGCGCCTTGCGCGCGCCTGTGCTGCAGCTGCTCGAGCGGCTGGCGCCACCGTCGGTGGAGGAAACGCTGGGGCGGCCGCACTACATCAATGATGAAGCGCTGGTGGAACCGGAGACTGCGCTGCTGCTGGTGGAGCGCGAGCAGCAGCGTCTGCTGGCCAGCCTGCCGGCCTATCTCGATGCGGTGCGCGAGGAGGTGTCGAGCACCAGCCCGGCCGCGCATATACTGCTGGCGGCGGAAGGCGGCGTGCTGCGCGAGTGTGCCGTATTCCTGACCGAACTGGCGGACCGCAACCATAGCCGCGAAGTGCTGGAGCAGACCATCGTGCTGCGCGACCGCAACCAGCTGCTGGGCAATCTGCAGGAGGCGCTGGCGGAACTCGACAAGACTATCGGCGATCCGGCCCGCATGGGCGAGGTGCGCGGCCTGATCGACAGTATGGTGGAAAGCCTGCACATGATGCTGGAAACGCTGGCCGAAGTGGCGGCAGCACCGGCGGCAGCCGATCTGGAAATGCTGCGCATGCTGACCCACGACCGCTCGGAACTGATGGATGCGATACGCCGCCGCCTGCAGGGCGGCGGGGTGGCCGCCGAGGTGCAGCAGGCAGTGTTCTCGGCGACCGGCCTGTTCGAGCGCAGTGTCTGGCTGCTGCGCCGTTACGTGCTGCTGCTGGATGTCAGGCCGGCTGGCGAGGCGGTTACCGCGACGGGCAGCGAGCGTGCCAGCAGATATAGCGCTGCATAATAGGTGCCTAGCACCAGCAGGGCGGAAGCGGGTAGCGGCGCGTGGAATTTGTTATAGGCCAGCAGCGTGTCGGAACTGAGGAATAGCAGGCCTCCCGCTGCTGCGCTAGTGCTGGCCGGCGTGGCCAGACTGCGGGCACGGGCGATGGCCTGGGCACTCATGGCAACGAGACACAGCATATACGCCAGCACGGGGGGCCGCAGCGCGGCGCCTATGCCGGGCCAGAGCACGGCCAGGTTGAGGCAACCCACCAGCAGCAGTAGCAGCAAAGGCCAGAGCGGACGGGCCCAGCGCGCATCGCGCGTGAGCGCGCGCAGGTAGCACAGGTGGGCCAGCAGGAAGGCCGCGAGGCCCAGTTCGAAGCCCGCCGCCAGCACCTCTCTGGGCAGCATGAGCAGCACATCGCCCAGCCACGAAAAAGCCAGCCCTGCCAGCAGCGCGCGGCGATAAGCTTCATGCCGGGGGGCGTGCTGGCGCCAGACCAGCGCGGCGATCAGCAAGGTGGCCAGCGGCTTGGCAAAGTAGTGCAACCAGATGGTCGCGCCGCCCAGCGTGGAGCCGAGTATGGCCAGTGCAACGCTGGCGGCAATCGCATACTGGTGCAGACGTGAAACTGGCATGGCGTAGTCCCCGATCATCGATGACGGCAAAAAATGTCGGGCTAGCCTAGCACAAGCTCGCCACACCGGGCCAGTGCAGCAGCGCGGCGACTATTCCTTGCCGCGCACGTCGTGCATGGAGAGCACCAGATCGGCCGCGCTCAGGCGGGTCTTGGCGGGGAAGCCGTCCTCCAGCGCGACCACGGCGCCGGCGCTGATCTTTTCGTCGGCGCCGATACTGGTACTGGCCGGCATGAAGGCAAAGTTGGGGAAGCTGCTGTGGCCATGGGCGGCAATCTCGCGCAGTGTGCGCGGCGCGGCACGCAGCAGGCCATTGCGCACAAAGCGCTGGCGCTCTTCGTTGCGCGCCTTGAGCAGCGTCTGCAGGCGTTTGATGTCCTGTATCAAGTGCTCCTGCTCGGCATACAGCGCGGCCAGCGCGTCGTCGTCCAGCGGGGCTTCCCACTGGGTCAGCTTGAGCAGGCCGCGCCGGTGCAGATTCTGCCGCTGGATGTCGAGATCGACGGTGCTCTGGCGCGCCTGTTGCGCTTCGAGGTTGCGCGCTTCCTGCAGCTCGCCATGATGGCGGTGCCATTTGTCGCCGAATTCGAATACCAGTCCGTCGAAGTAGAAATACATGGGCAGGCCGCTAGCGAGAATAGCCGCTTCGCTCTGCTGCCAGCGGGCGGCCAGTTCGGCGACGGTGAGGGTGATCGGTTCGATAATAGACATGGTGTTCGGGGACAGGCTGGCCCTGCGGCGCGTTTGCTTGCAAGCCGCTATTGTAGCGTGGATGACGGCGATTACGGAGATAACGGGGCTGGGGCAGTTTGCCGCAGCGGCGGGCGCAGGCAGAGTAAAATGGCGGAGTAAAGAGGAGTTGTCGTCATGATGTTTTTAAAAGTTCCGTTTGCGGAAAAGGATGAAGCCAAAGCGCTCGGTGCACGCTGGAATGGCGAGCGCAAGTCGTGGTATGTACCGGACGGAAAGGCCACCGAGCCATTCGCCCGCTGGCTGCCGCCCGGCGGCGCCGATTTTGTACCGGCCATTGCGGCCGTCACGCCCCGTTCCCACCCCGTGACGGTGGATAGCTATGCCGGCAAGCCGGTAGCGGGCAAGCACTTTATCGATCTGCAGCACCTGTGCAATCCGTTCGAGGGCTGCGCCCATTGCGCGCCGCGCCTGCAGGAAGTGGGCTGGCAGGCTGCACACGACGAGGTGCAGGCTATGCTGGCCAGCCTGCGCTGATATGCTGGCGACGCAGCTGCTGGCACCGTTGTACGCCGCCATACAGGGCGGCGAGCAGCACCAGCGTCCGCCCCTGCTGCTGGCGCCTGATGCGCCCTTTCTCGCATATATCGAAACCGGCTACGCCTTGCGTGCCTGTCTGGAGGACCGCCTGCAGCACGACTATCTGCTGCAGCGCCTGCGCCCCCATGCCAGCGTGATCGTCGGCACGCTGCCGGCCGGGCTGCAGCCGCACAGCATGCTGCCGCGTAGCCCGGCCTTGCCGCATTTCCGCCCTTTGCAGCAGATCAGCGATACGGAAATTCATGACTGGCTGGTGCAGGATGCCGGCCTGATCTACGGCGAACTGCAGCAGGATGAACTGGAGCGCTATTTTGCGGCCATCGCGCCGTTTGTGGCGCCCGGCGGCCTGATGGTCGATCTGGGCAGCGGTCTGGGTAAGGTGGTGATGACGGCCGCGCTGAGTTTGCCGTTCCGGCGCTGTGTGGGGGTGGAGCTGATGGCGTATCGCCATCAGCTGGCCTTGCAGCGCTGCCAGCACATGCTGGCGCTGAACGGGCAGCAGCTGGCCCAGCTGCCGCCACCGCTGCAGCACGAGCAGACCTTGCTGCTGCCGTCCGGTGCCAGTATGACGCTGGCGCATCTGCGCGACCTGCCGCAGCGGCTGGCGTTTATCGAGGCCGATATGTTCAAGGTCGATGTCAGCGCGGCCACGCTGGTGTTCCTCTACAGTACCTGCTTCGGCCCGCTGATGCCGGCGCTGGCGCAAAAACTGGCCAGCGAGCTGCAGCCGGGGGCGCTGGTATCGACCACCACTTATCCGCTGCAGCATCCGGCGTTCCGCATCCTGCAGCATTTCCCTGCCGGTACGCTGGCATGGACCAGCGTGAATCTGTACCAGCGTTATGGCGACTGGGATGGCAGCGCAGCAGCGCCGCTCAGCTACGGCGCTGATCCGGCCGAATGGGAAGCGCGCGCCCGGGCCGAACTGGCCGCGCGCTAGTGCGGGGCCGCTTCCTGCAGCAGCCAGCGCTGCGCCGTTGCGATGATGCGCGCCGATAGCTGGCGCGTGTAGGGCGTATCGATATCCCAGCGGTGCCAGATCAGGGGCACATCGAGATAGTGGCCCGGCGTCAGATCGATCAGCGTGCCATCCCGTAAGCCTGCTGCGCATTGCAGCACCGGCAGCATGCCGTAGCCGAAACCGGCCGCCACAAAGCGCAGGAAGCCGTCCGAGCTGGCGTAGGCATGGTGCGGAAAACTGCCCGTATAGCCGGTGTACTGGGCGATGTAGCGCTGCTGCAGCGCATCCTTGCGGTCGAAAATCAGCACGGGAGCGGTCTGCACGGCCTGCGCCGTCATCCCTTGCGGGAACCAGCGCTGCGCATAGGCGGGGCTGGCCACGCACAGATAGCGCATCCGCCCCAGCGGGGTGGAGGAGGTGCCCGCCACCTGCGCCGATTCGCTGGTGACGCAGCCATATACCCGGCCTTCGCGCAGCATGCTCAGCGTGTGGTCCTGATCGTCCATACGGATATGCAGCATGCAGTCGCCGCGCAGCATCAGCGGGGTGATGGCTTCCTGCAGCCATGTGGCGGCACTGTCGGCATTCACGGCGATGGCGATTTCCACCGTCGGTGCGCCGCCCGGCGCGGCCTGCAGCAGTGCCGCTTCCAGCAGCCGCACCTGACGGTAGTGGGCGATCAGGCGCTGGCCGGCTGCGGTCGGTACCGGTGGCTGGCTGCGCACGATCAGCAGTTCGCCTGCGCTGTGTTCGAGCATGCGCAGGCGCTGCGACACGGCGGACTGGGTAATGGCCAGCGCGGCAGCGGCCTTGTCGAAATTGCCGTATTCGATGATGGCATCGAGCGCGGCCAGACCCCGATAATCGACCTGCTTCATTAGTTTTCCTAATATTTGGTGATTTTTATTAATTATACTTATCTCCGCCGTCCCGCTAAGCTGGCGTTTTCAATCAGGGGGACAGCATGCTGGCAGCAGCTTTTTTCAAGGGGATGGGGCTGGGCGGCAGCCTGATCGTGGCCATCGGTTCGCAGAACGCCTATCTGCTGCGGCAGGCCCTCAAGCGCGAGTTCGTGCTGGTGTGCGTAGCCATCTGCGTGCTGTGCGATGTGCTGCTGATCGGCGCCGGGGTGGCCGGGATGGGCGAACTGATGACGCAGGCGCCGTCGCTACTGTGGCTGATCAAACTGGCCGGTGCCGCCTTTCTGGGCTGGTATGGCTGGCGCGCTGCCCGTTCCGCCCTGCAGCCGGGCAGCATGCAGGCCCAGGCCAATAGCGGCGCCAGCGAACGGCGTACGGTGGTGGCGGCCATGCTGGCCTTCAGCCTGCTCAATCCCCATGTGTATCTGGATACGGTGGTGCTGCTCGGTTCCATCGGCGGCCAGCAGGCCGGCATGGGGCGCTGGTATTTTGCGGCGGGCGCCATGCTCGCTTCGCTGCTGTGGTTCACCAGTCTGGGCTTCGGGGCGCGCTATCTGACGCCCGTCTTTGCCCGCCCGCGTGCATGGCAGATCCTCGATGCGGTGATTGCGCTGGTGATGTGGAGTCTGGCAATTTCCTTGTTCCTGTGACAGCGTCTGTGTTAATCGGCAACAGAAATCGGCGCTAGACGTGCTCTGCCGTATCGCGGCGCGGGAGCTTGGGCATACAATGGTCTGAATAATTATTCCTATCATTGAGACGCTGGACCGCAGGGCCCCATTTATGAGCACCGATCTCGGTAGTTACAGCCACCTATCCGCCATCGCCGCGGCCTTTGCGGCCGATGCCATTCTGAGCACATTGCTGATTTTTCTATGGCTGATGCAGCGCAAGGAAAAGCATGCGCTGTACTGGGGGCTGGGCCAGCTGTCCGTCATGAGCGGCATCGTGCTGTGGTTTATCGGCGGCCGCTATCTGTCCGAACAGTGGCGCATTCCCCTCTGCGCGGCCATGCTGGCGGCCGGCATGGCGGGCTACTGGAGCGGCACCAAATTCTTCCTCGGTGAACTGCACCGTGCGCAGCAGCGCTGGATATTGCCGGTGGCGCTGGCCATTACCCTGGTCTGCTATCGGGTGTGGGATGCCACGCCGGCGCTGCTGGCGCCGGGCAGCGCCGCCATCCTCGGCGTGGTGATGGTGTGGTGCGGCCAGCGCCTGATCCGCAACAAGAACCGCTACCAGTTCCTCGGCATGACGCTGCTGCTGCGCGGGATTTTCAATATGCTCAGTGCCGTCACGCTGGGGCCCGAGCTGTATCTGTTCTGGTTTGTCGGCACCACGGTGCTCAAGACATTGAGCATGCTGGGGCTGATCTACGCCGTGCAGCAGGAAATCCAGCAGCGCTATGCGCGCACCATCGACAGCCTCAGTAACGGCTTCCTGATTCGCGACCGGCGCGGCTATGTGCAGGTGGCCAATGAGCGCTGCGCGCGCCTGCTCGGCTTTGCCGGTCCGGCTGATCTGGTGGGCAGGCATGTGAGCGATCTGCTGCCGGGACTGACACCGCAGATGGCCGACCTATACTTCCAGCGCTTCATGGCGCCCGATGCCGTCTATCCGCTGGTGGAGACGGCCATGTTCCAGCTGCACAATGGCACGCGGCTGCCGGTGGAATTGCTGGCATCGCCGTATGAAGAGCGCGGCCGCCTTTACTGTCTGGTGCAGCTGCTCGATATCAGCGAACGCACCCGCAAGGATGATCTGTTGCGTCAGGCCGCCAACATCGATCCGGTGACCGGCTATTTCAACCGCCACGCCATTACCAACCGGCTGCGCGAAGAGGTCACGCTGGCCTGCAGCGCGGCCTGCGAGTGCGCCGTGCTGTTCATCGATCTGGACAAGTTCAAGCGCGTCAACGACTCCTTCGGTCATGCCGTGGGCGATGAGCTGCTGCGCCAGTTCGCGCGCCGCCTGCATTCCGTGCTGGGGCCGCAGGATGTGCTGGCCCGTTTCGGCGGCGACGAATTCATCGTGGTGCTGCCGGAGCTGGCGGCGGGCAGCGCCGAGCAGCGCGCGCGCGCCTGCGCCGAACAGATTATCGCTGCCATGGAGAGCAGCTTTACCGTGACCCACCATGTGATCGGCGTGTCGGCCAGCGTCGGCGTGGCCTGCTATCCGCAGCATGGTCTGGATGGCGCCACGCTGATCCGCCATGCCGATATCGCCATGTATGTGGCCAAGAAGAGCGGACGCGGCGAGCTGCGTTTCTTTAATGACGCCATGAATGCGGCGGCCAAGGATGCGCTGGTGATCGACGGTGCGCTGCGCGGCGCCATCGCGGGGCAGGAATTCCGTCTCGTGTACCAGGCCATTACCAGTGCGGCCAGCGGTGCCATGACCAAGGTGGAGGCGCTGCTGCGCTGGCATAGCGCCACGCTGGGCAATGTGGCGCCCGACCGCTTTATTCCGGTAGCGGAAGATAGCGGCATGATCGTGGAAATCGGCAGCTGGGTGCTGAACGAAGCCTGCCGCCAGCTCGGCGTGTGGAAAACCGGCGCGCTGGGCGAGCTCACGGTCAGCATCAATGTCTCGGCCTGGCAGCTAGCTGATCCGGCTTTTGTCGGGCTGGTGCAGCAGGCACTGGAACGCAACGGGCTGGCGCCGCGCCAGCTGGAGCTGGAACTGACGGAGCGGGTGCTGATCGATAACGGCAGTCAGGTACAGAGCGTGCTGGCGCAGCTGCGCGGCATGGGTGTGGGCATCTCGCTGGACGATTTCGGTACCGGCTATTCCTCGCTCAGCTACCTGACCCGCTTCCATCTGAATACGCTGAAGATAGACCGTGCCTTCGTGATGGATATCGAGCACAGTGAGCGCAGCAATAATCTGGTGCATGCGATTATTGCCATGGGCCAGAGCCTGGGCCTGCAACTGGTGGCGGAAGGCGTGGAGACGGCAGGGCAGGCCAGCATATTGCGCCAGCTTGGCTGCCATCATCTGCAGGGCTATCACATCTCGCTGCCGATACCGGCCGATGAATTGCCGGGCTTTGCCAGCCGCCTGAAAGCGGGCGCACTGCCGCAACTGGCTGCCAGCGTCTGAGCCTGCCCTGCTGGCAGCGCTGGGGTTTCAGCGGCCGTTGCCGGCCGCTGCCGGTTTTTGCGCCGCTTCCTCAGCCGTGAGTATCCAGATGCGGTCGATATTGCCCCAGCTATCGACGGTGTAATTGACCACCAGATCACTGCCGCGTATCGCTGCGGGCAGCTCGATCAGATTGTCCTGATTGAAGATGCGCGCCGACGGTGCCAGCTGGCGTACTTTGCCATCGATCAGCACTTCGGGGAAATAGGCCGGCGTCATTTTGCCGCGCACGGCATGGGCCGGAAACGGACGTTCGTAAGCCTGTACGTCCAGGCTGGCCGCGCTGGCCAGCAGCAATAGCGCTAGCCGGAGTGTCGCTCGCATGGGCTGCTCCCTGTCTCTGTTGCGGCCATTATAAAACCATCGTCACCAGCATGGCGGCCACCGCCAGCGCCATCACGCCCGTGCACAGCCAGCCCAGTAGCGTCAAACGGCGCGAAATCACCAGCGCGCCCATTACGGCAGGGCGGCGTGCCAGCAGCATCAGCACTACCATGATGGGCACCGAGATCACACCGTTCAGCACGGCGCTCCAGTACAGCGCGCGGATGGGATCGATGCTGGTGAAGCAGAGCGCCGTGCCGATCAGCGTGGCGGCGCCTATGATGCCGTAGAACTTGCGCGCGCTGCCATACTGCAGTTCCAGACTGCCGCGCCAGTGCATGGCGCCGGCCATGGCGTAGGCGGCCGAACCGGCCAGCACGGGCACGGCCAGCAGGCCGGTGCCGATGATGCCGAGACTGAACAGGGCGAAGGCGAAGTCGCCGGCGATGGGGCGCAGGGCCTGCGCCGCCTGCGCCGAAGAAGCGATGTCGGTGATGCCGTGCGCGCCCAGCGTGACAGCAGTGGTCAGCATGATGCACAGCGCCACCAGATTGGAAAAGCCCATGCCGACCACGGTGTCGATCTTGATGCGCATGAGCTGGGGGCCCGCCTGCCCGGCATCGTGCTTGAGCGCGTGGGCCAGCGGGTCGGCGCGCAGGTCTTCCACTTCCTGCGAGGCCTGCCAGAAAAACAGATAGGGACTGATGGTGGTGCCGAATACGGCCACTACGGTGGTGATATAGGCTGGCTGCCATGACAGCTCAGGCCAGACGATGGCCTTGAGCACCTGCAGCCATGGCAGGTGCAGGCTGATGGCCGTGAGCACGTAGGCAAACAGGGCCAGGGTCAGCCACTTGAGCACATTCACATAGCGGTGGTAGGGCAGCAGCACTTGCAGCAGCAGCGACAGCAGCCCGGCTGCAGCTGCGTACCAGTGGCTGCCGCCGCCTGTCAGCAGGCTGACCGCCTGGCCCATGGCGGCAATGTCGGCGGCGATATTGATGGTGTTGGCCACGAGCAGCAGGCTGACGATGGCGTACAGCAGCGGGCGTGGCAGATGGCGCCGCATATTGGTGGCCAGCCCGGCGCCGCTGACGCGGCCGATGTTGGCGCTGATGGCCTGGATGCCCACCATCAGCGGCAGGGTCAGGATCACGGTCCACAGCATCTGCAGGCCGAACTGGGCACCCGCCTGCGAATAGGTGGCGATGCCGCTGGGATCGTCGTCGGCCGCGCCGGTGATCAGGCCGGGGCCGAGCTTACCCAGCCAGCTGCTGTCTTTGCTGGCAGGGCGACTGGCAGAACGGCTTGGCGGCGGCGTGCCGAAGCTGGGTGGCGTGGGCTGAGGCATATGCGTCTCGGAGTGGAACTCGGTTCTGCATACTAACCGAGGTGAAGAAATCTTGTCATAAAGTTGTCATGGCTGCGTCATAGACGCGTCACATGCTGTTTCTACAATCTTGCGAGTTAGTTTGCACCGCTTCTACATTCACTCACAAGAAAGAAAAAATCATGCAACAGCGCTTCCCATTGAAACCTCTGTGCCTGCTGGTTCTGCAGGCGCTGGCCTGCCACGCTGCTCTGGCGGCAAACCCTGCCGACGCAGCCGATGCCGCTGCGGACAGCAATCTGGCTGGTGCCGTGGTTGGCCCTATCCAGACGGTAGAGATCACTGGCCGCGGCCAGTCGCGTCAGGTGCAGAACATTAACAAGACCGATCTGGCCGAAGCGCTGCCGGGCACCAGCCCATTGAAAGTGCTGGAGAAACTGCCGGGTGTGAACTTCCAGTCGGCCGATCCTTTCGGCGCCTACGAATGGTCGACCCGCTTCAGCGTGCGCGGCTTCAACCAGAACCAGCTGGGCTTCACGCTGGACGGCGTGCCGCTCGGAGATATGAGCTACGGTAACAACAACGGCCTGCACATCAGCCGTGCGATTTCGTCGGAAAATATTGGCAGCGTCACCGTGTCGCAAGGCGCCGGTGCACTGGCCACCGCTTCCACCAGCAACCTGGGCGGCACCGTGCAGTTCTTCTCGCAGATGCCGAGCGATGAACTGGGCCTGACCTTCGCCCAGACCTTCGGCAGCGACTCCACCTCGCGCACCTTTGCCCGCGTCGATACCGGCCTGCTGAACGGCGTGGCCAAAGCCTATCTGAGCGGCACCCGCCAGCGCACCGATAAAACCAAGGGCGCCGGTGGGCAGAATCAGGATCAGCTGAACTCCAAGTTCGTTTTCAACTTCGGCGAAAACAAGCTGACCGGCTTCCTCAACTACTCGGACCGCCGCGAAGTCGACTATCAGGACGTGTCGCCGGAAATGGTGCAGCGTCTGGGCTATCAGTGGGATAACTACGAAGGCGACTGGCAGCGTGCCGTGAATGCGGCCAAGGGCCAGTTCACGGGTGGCGTCAACAGCCTCGATGATGCCTACTATTCGGCCGGCGGCCTGCGCAAAGATACCCTCGGCGGCCTGACGCTGGATCTGAACTTCGGCAGCCACGTCAACCTGAACAGCACCATCTACCACCACGATAACGACGGTCAGGGCCACTGGTATACCCCGTATGTGCCGACCGATGCGGCTAATCCGATTTCGCTGCGCACCACCGAATACTCGATCGGTCGCGACGGCGTGACCAGCAATCTGAGCTGGGAACTGGGCAGCCATACCGTCAACTTCGGTCTGTGGGGCGAGCGCAGCAATCACACCGTCAGCCGCAACTACTACAGCGTGACCGGTCCTGCCGACACCATGGTGTTCCTGTCCAAGCCGTTCCGCACCGACTGGAAACAGAACTTCATCACCACCACCTCGCAGTACTACCTGCAGGATAGTTTCAGCGCCATGGACGGCCAGCTGAAATTCAACGCCGGCTTCAAAGGCATGGATGTCGCCATCAATGCCACCAATCTGGTCGGCAGCCGTGCTGCCGGCACGCTGAGCGCGGAGAAATCCTTCCTGCCGCAGGCAGGCGTCAACTATGCCATCAGCCGCGATGACGAAGTGTTTGCTTCGGCCTCGAAAAACATGCGTGCCTTCCAGCCGGGCGTGAGCGGTCCGTTCTCGCAGACCCAGGTGGCATTCGATGCCGGCTCGGCCAAACTGAAGCCGGAAACCTCGGTGAATCTGGATCTGGGCTACCGTTTCAAGCGCGCTGACGTCCAGGGCTCGCTGGCCGTCTACAGCGCCCGCTTCGACGACCGTCAGCTCAGCGTGGCTACCTGCGCCGGTATCGTCGGCTGCCCGTCGACGCTGGTCAACGTGGGCAAGGTCGATACCAAGGGTGCGGAAGCGATCGCTGTCTGGAAGATCAACCGTGAACTGAGCTGGTTCAACTCGGCCACCTTCAATGATTCGAAATACAAATCGGATTACGTCGATGGCAAGAATCTGGTCGCCGTCAGCGGCAAGCAGGTGGTCGATGCGCCGCGCGTGCTGTTCAACACCGAAGCTTCGTACGAAAACGCCGGCTGGTTCGCCCGCCTCGGCGCCAAGTACACGGGTCAGCGCTACTACACCTACACCAACGATGCCAGCGTACCGTCGTTCTGGCTGGCCAACCTGTCGGCCGGCTACAAGCTGAAAGCGATGGGCGGCCTGAAAGACCTGACCCTGCAAGCCAATGTGACCAATCTGTTCGACAAGAAGTATCTGGGGTCTATCGGCACCAACGGCTTCACTGCGACCGATCCTAGCCATACTCTGCAAAGTATGCTGACGGGTGCTCCACGTCAGCTGTTCGTCTCGCTGAACGGTAAGCTGTAATGCGGGCACCCCTGCTGGCGCTGGTCTGCGGTGCGCTGAACGTCACGGCCGCCGCAGCGGCCACTACGCCGATCGAGCACGTCATCGTGCTGATCGGCGAGAACCGGACCTTCGATAATCTGTACGGGGTCTACCAGCCACGCAGGGGACAGACTGTTGCCAACCTGCTGTCGAAGAAGATCGTCAATCTCGACGGCACGCCAGGCCCACGCTACGCCGATGCGGCGCAGAAGCTGGGCCTGTCGCAAGGCGCGTACACGCCTACCCCTGCGGTGACGGGGGCGTACACAACCCTGCCGCAGCCATGGGCGGCCGGTGCTTTCGGCCAGCGTCAGGACGTGCCCGATGCACGCTTCCCGGCTGACTTGCCTAACGGCCCGTTCCAGATCACCCACCACGTCGGCTACGGCGCCCACACGGGCGACCCCACGCACCGCTTCTTCCAGATGTGGCAGCAGGTGAACGGCGGCAAGAACGATCTGTTTGTCTGGGTGGGCGACCAGACCGGCCCCGGTCCCAGCAATCCCTTCCCGCTGGCGCCCGGCAGGACGGGGCAGGGCGGCGTGGCCATGGGCTTCTACAATATGGCGCGCGGCGATGCGGCACTGTTCAAGCGGCTGGCCGATCAATACGCCATCGCCGACAATTATCACCAGCCCATCATGGGCGGCACCACGGCCAATTACTTTGCGCTGGCCACCGCCGATGTGGGCGTGTATCTGGAAGACGGCAAACCGGCCACGCCGCCGGCCAAGCTGATCGAAAATCCCGATGCCCAGCCGGGTAGCAATAACTGGTACACGGAAGACGGCTACCGTGGCGGCACCTATGTGGCCTGTGCCGACGAGAGCCAGCCCGGTGTGGTCGGTATCCGCCAGCTGCTGGCGGCGCTGCCATATAAAGCCTTCAACGACGGCAACTGCGCGCCGGGCCACTACTACATGGTCAACAACCTTGATCCCGCCTATGGCCCGATGGGGCAGGCGCTGGAACTGGGGCCGGACAAATTCCTGCTGCCGCCGCAGACCATGCCGCATATCGGCGATGCGTTGACGGCGGGCGGGGTGTCGTGGAAGTGGTATAGCGGCGGCCGCAACGACGGCGTCAAGGTGGACAAGGAATACTGCGGCATGTGCGACACGCCCACCTTCTTCAGTTCCACCATGCAGGGCGCCGACAAGGCCAAGCTGGTCGATCTGATGCAGTTCTACGTCGATGTGAAAGATGCAGCGAGCTTCCCTGCAGTGTCCATCATCGCCCCGTACGACAGCATTTCCGGTCATCCCGGCTATGCCATGGAGACCAGCTTCGACGAACTGGTGGCCGGTGTGATAGACCGCGTTAAAGCTAATCCCGCACTGTGGAAGAACACTGCCATCCTGATTACCTTCGACGAAGGCGGCGGCTATTTTGATTCAGGCTATGTGCAGCCGATCGACTTCTTCGGCGACGGCACGCGGATACCATTGATCGTGGTGTCGCCGTGGGCCAAAAAGGGTGTAGTCGATCACACCTATTACGACCACGCGTCGATTGCCAAATTCATCGAGCGCAACTGGTCGCTGCCGCCGCTGTCGGCACGCAGCCGCGACAATCTGCCCAATCCCGTACATGGCAAGGCGGATCCGTATGTGCCGCTGAACCGTCCGGCGATAGGCGATCTGATGCCGCTGTTCGATTTTTCCGCCAGCCGCCGCTAATTCGCCGGCAGCCGCTGCTTACGCTTGGGCGTCACCAGCCTTCTGCTGCGCGGCGCTCTGGCGTTCCTGCCATTCCCTGAGGGCGACGCGGTAGCGATCCAGCTCGCCCTGATACATATCTTCCACGCAGTAGGTGCAGCCGCTGTGACAGCAGTCGCCCGGTGCCGGTGGCTGCGGTGCCTCCGGTTGCGGATCGTGCTCAGGGACGGCGGGCAGTGATACAGGTGTGTTTGCTTCAGACATAGTTTTCTCAGACAGGTGGCATGGCCAGAAGCGCCATGTTACGGCCCTTTTCCTTGGCGCGGTAGAGGGCGCGGTCGGCCATCTGCACCAGCTGGTCCGGCGTGCTGTCCTCGCTCGGCACCATGGCGGCTACGCCTATGCTGATGGTCATCACGCCAAACGGCGAGGCCACGTGCGGCAGCTGGCGGCGTGCCAGCTCGGCGCAGATTTCCTGTGCCGTGCCATAGGCGTCGGTGGCGTCGGTGGCCGCGGCCAGCAGGGCGAATTCCTCGCCGCCGTAGCGCGCCACCAGATCGGTGGTGCGGCGGCCATGGCTGGTGATCAGTTCGGCCACGGTGCGCAGTGCGCTGTCGCCGGCCAGGTGGCCGTAGTGGTCGTTGTATTTCTTGAAGTAGTCCACATCGAGCATGGTCAGGGCCAGCGTCTGGCCGGTGCGGGCGGCACGGCGCCATTCCGCTTCCAGCGCCAGATCGAAGCCGCGCCGGTTGCTCACCCCGGTCAGACCGTCGGTGGTGGTCAGGGCCGCCAGCTTGCGGTTGGATTCTTCCAGTTCGGCGGTACGCGCCATCACCAGCTGTTCCAGCTTGGCCTGATGGCGGGTCAGGCGGCGGATGCGGATCTGATACAGCAGGAACAGGGCGCCGGCGATCAGCACCACCACCCCGCCGCGGAACCACCAGCGCTGCCAGAACGGCGGCGTAATCGTCACCTCCAGCGTAGCCGGTTGCGGATTCCACACGCCCAGATGGTTGGCAGCTTTGACGCGGAAGATGTAGCGGCCCGGATTGAGGTTGGTATAGCTGGCGCTGCGGTGCGCTGCATCCGTTTCCACCCAGTCCTGATCGAAGCCGTCGAGCTGGTAGGCGTAACGGTTCAGGCCCGGTTCGGTGTAGTGCAGGGCGGCGAATTCGATCGAGAACACCGACGCCTGGGCCGACAGGGTCAGCGCCGTGGGGGCGGTGACGGGGCCCTCGGCCTTGACGTTCTCGCCCGGTTTGCCATCCTGCAGCGAGTGGTTGAACACGGTGATGTCGGTAATCGCCACCTGCGGCGGGCGCGAGCTGGTGCGCACATTGGCCGGCGTAACGGCCGTCATGCCGTGCACGCCGCCGAAGTACAGCACGCCCTTTTCGTCGGTAGTGGAGGAGTTGACGGTAAAGCCCTCCGTCAGGCCGTCGGAGGCGGTAAAGCGGGCCACCTGTCCGCTGGCCGGATCGAGCCGGTACAGGCCGGCGATGGTGGAACACCAGATGCGGCCTTCGCTATCGTGCTCGATGGCAAGGATTTTCGGCGCGCGCATGGCGGCGGCGTAGGATTTGAAGCTGACCGTGCCATCGGCGCCGAACTGCACCAGGTCTAGGCCCTTGCTGGTGCCCACCCAGATGCGGCCCTGCGCATCTTCGTGCAGGCTGGCGATATTGTCGTCGCTCAGGCTGGCCGCATCCTTGCTGCTGTGGCGGAAGTGGCGGAATTTGCCCGTGGCCGGATCGAGCAGATCGAGCCCGCCGCCATTCCATTCCGAGCCGGCCCAGACGCGGCCCTGACGATCTTCCAGTACGGCCGAGGTACCGTTGACGGCGCGCGTGGTAGGGTCTTTCGGATCGTTGTAATAGATCTTGCGCGCATCGGTTCTGGGGTCGTAGCGGATCAGGCTATTGCCGGTGGCCAGCCACAGCATGCCGCCGGCGCCGGGGGCAATGGCGTTGATGTAGTCGCTGGCGGTATTACCGAAGTGGATGACCTGAAACGGGCTGTCCGGCGTGTCGAGCCGGTTCAGACCGTTGGAAGTGCCCAGCCACAGGGGGCCCTTGCCCGCCACATCCTGATACATGCTGTAGATGATGGAGTGGCTGAGCTTGCCCTTGGTCTTGTCGTCGGCATGGTAGGTGCGGATCACCGTGCTGGTGGCCGGATCGTACAAGCTCATGCCCACATTCCCGCCCAGCCAGACCCGTCCGCCCGGCGCCCGCGCCAGACTCAGCAAGGCATTGCTGGCCGGGCCGGAGCGGCTGTCGATGCGGAACGGCACGTGGCGGGTGAAGCCTTCGCTATTCAGATTGGCCAGGCTGATGCCGTCCGTGAAGGAGGCGATCCACAGCATGCCGGCGCGGTCCTGCAGCACGGCGCGCAGATTGTCGCCGGGCAGGCTGTAAGGGTCGTCGGCGGCATGCACGAACTGGTCGAAGCTGGCCGTGGCGTCGTTCCAGCGCAGCAGGCCGGCCGACAGGGTGGTGCACCACAGCGTGCCCTTGTCGTCGAGGTTGAAGTTGGTAATGCGGCTGTAGGGCGAGGCGATGGCCTGACGGGTGCTCCAGTCGCTCTTGCCGTCCCAGCGGATCACGCCCGATTCCGTGCCTATCCACAGCGCGCCGTTGCGGTCGAACTGCAGGGCGCGCACGATGTTGACGCGCGCATCGGGCACGGGGTTGGGGTCGACCTGATGGTGCTGGAAGCGCTTGCTGCCGGGCGCCAGATAATCGAGTCCGCCCGGCCAGGTGCCGATCCAGACGCCGCCCCGGCTATCGCGTTCCAGCGCATTGAGGTCATTGCTGGCCAGGCTGTCGGGATCGTTGTCGTCATGGGCGTAGACGGTGAACTTGCCGCTGACGGGGTTGAAGTGCTGCAGACCGCCCCAGCTGCCCACCCACATGCCGTCCTTGCCATCGGAAATGATGTTCTTGATGATGCGGTGGTTCTTGGGCGCTTTGTCGCTGGGCGCGAAAGTGGTGAAGTTGTTGGTGTCGGGATTGAAGCGGGCCAGCCCGTTCTGGGTACCGGCCCAGATCGTGCCCTGCTGGTCTTCGTAGATGGCGGACACGCGGTCATGGGGCAGGCTGTGCGCATCGCCGGGGATGTTGATGTATTTGACGGCCTGATAGCCGTTGTAGCGGTACAGGCCATTGGTATGCGTGCCTATCCAGATAAAGCCTTTGCGGTCCTGCAGCAGCGACAGCATGGACGGTTCGTCACCATCGAGCGGGCCGAGTTTCTTGAAGCGCAGGGAAGGGGCGGGGGCGGCAGCCACCTCGGCGGCGGGCAGGATACACAGTACGGTACAGGCAAAAAGAAATAGCCGCAGAACGCGGCGCAAGGCTGGTGCTAGGTCAGGCATGTTGATTTTCCATGGTCGGCGCAAGCAGCCACGCGCCGTGCTAAACATTGATTGGTATCTGAGCAGAATGACTATTATACATGCCATTGATGCAATGAAATTAACACAAACTGGGGTTTTTTAGCGCAGTTGCCGGAATTTAGGGTATAGTTTACGGCGCTTATAGTATCGTGCTCACCGCATTACCGCTCCGCCGGTGGTTCCGCACCTCTCCCAGGTTGTCCAGTAGCGCCGGGCCGGCCGCGCAAACAGGTTGTTAATTGAAGAAAGCTGGGCTGCCCGCCGCAGGGCCGCCACCCACATTATGTCCGAAACCGATAATTTCACCCCGACCGTGTCCGAGCCAGTGCCAGCCAGCGTGCCAGTTGCCGCCGAGCCAGTAATTGCGGCCACCCCGGTTGAAGTCGCGCCAGTTGCTGTTGAAGCTGTTGCCGCCCTTAGTGCCGAAGTTCTTAGCGTAGCAAGCGTTTCTGTCGAAGTTGTCAGCGAGCTTGGCGCCGCTGCCGTGAGCGAAGTCGCGGCCGTGGCCGCAGCAACGGATGTCGCCGCACCGGCTGCCGCGCCAGCGCCGGCCGGCGTGCGCTTCTCTGACTTCGGCCTGTCGCCGCTGATCCAGCGCGCGCTGACCGAGCAGGGCTACGAACATCCGACGCCTATCCAGGCGCAAGCCATCCCCGTGCTGCTGCAAGGCCGCGATGTGATGGGTGCGGCCCAGACCGGTACCGGCAAGACTGCCAGCTTCTCGCTGCCCATCATCCAGATGCTGCTGGCCCACGCCAGCCATAGCACCTCGCCGGCGCGCCATCCGGTACGCGCCCTGATCCTCACGCCTACCCGCGAGCTGGCCGTGCAGGTAGCGGAAAACGTGCAGGCCTATGCCAAGCATACCCCGCTGCGTTCCACCGTGGTGTTCGGCGGCATGGACATGAAGCCGCAGACCGTGGTGCTGCGCAATGGCGTGGAAATCGTCATCGCCACGCCGGGCCGTCTGCTCGACCACGTCGAACAGAAGAATATCGCCTTGAATCAGGTGCAGATGCTGGTGATGGACGAAGCTGACCGCATGCTGGACATGGGCTTCCTGCCTGATTTGCAGCGCATCATCAACCTGCTGCCGGCCAAGCGCCAGAACCTGATGTTCTCCGCTACCTTCTCGCCGGAGATCAAGAAGCTGGCCAACACCTTCCTGACCAATCCTGTCACCATCGAAGTGGCCCGCACCAACCAGACCGCCGACAAGGTGACGCAGGTGGTGTACAAGGTGGCCGAGAACCAGAAGCATGCGCTGACCGTGCACCTGCTGCGCCAGCGCGAGCTGAAACAGGTGATCATCTTCTCGAATACCAAGATCGGCGCGTCGCGTCTGGCGCGCGGACTGGAACAGGAAGGCATGAAAGCCGTGGCCATTCACGGCGACAAGAGCCAGCAGGAACGGATGGCGGCGCTGGACGCTTTCAAGAAAGGCGAAATCGATATTCTGGTCGCCACCGACGTGGCGGCCCGCGGTCTGGATATTTCCGATCTGCCGTGCGTGATCAACTACGACCTGCCGTATAACGCGGAAGACTATGTGCACCGTATCGGTCGTACCGGCCGTGCCGGCGCGTCCGGCGATGCGCTGTCGATCTATTCGGACAAGGACGAGCGCCTGCTGGCCGATATCGAGAAGCTGATCAAGCAGACCATCAAGCGTGGCGATCTGGCCGGCTTCAATCCGGCGCCCGCGTATGCAAGCGAAGAACGTGGCGAGCGCCGTGGCCGCCGCGATGAGGCACCGCGCAGCAGCAGCAGCCGTATGGGCGAGCGTGCCGTGCCGCGTAGCGGCAGCAGCGCGTTCGCACCGCGCCGAGAAAAAGTGGATCCGTGGTTCCTCAAGCCGTACGAGCCAGCCAAGGCGCCGGCTCCTGCCACTACGGCAACCCTGAGCACTGCTTCGGCGGCAGCGCCCAAGCCCAAGCAGAAGCTGGCCTTCCTGCTTGGCGGCGTGCCGCGCGGCTAAGCCCGGCCCAGCTGAAACCATCACCGCCCGCTATGCCGGGCGGTTTTTTTTGGGCTATGTAAGGGCCAAATTTCGAATTGTTCCCACTTCACGCCGGTCCGAGCGTGCCGGCCCGCATCCCCCGTGTTCGTTCGCAGGACAGTTGCTGCGTTCCGCGCGGCACTCCTCAAACGCTGCGCCGCACCTCAACACATCGTGCGGCCGCAAGCTGAACTTTTGCCGTCTTCGGGTTACAGAAATAGCGAGTAGATGCGCGGACTGCGTCTGCGTGGCATCCCATTAGATACTTGCTTAGACCCTTACCCGACATCATGAACACTCTTAAATTGCCAGACTTCGTCTTTTCCTACGGCTTCCGGTTCGATAAAAAAACCGATCTCCCACATGTCGCTGCCACTCGCGGCCGCAAAGCGTCGCTGCAGACCTGCAGCGTGGAACCTGCCACTTTCGCGCGTCTGGGCTTTGTCAAGCCAGAACAGCGCAATCTCCTAACGCATCTGAAATGCGTATTCAGTTCCAGACTTACGCAGGGCAAGCGTGCAGCCGGGCGCTACGAAGCCTATCTGCATGGCGAGGCCAAGCAGAAAGACGTGGCGTTTATGAAACTGCTGCAGCAACTGGCGTACGCCAGAAAAGCTGAGGATGCCCAGACGATACGGTTTGCCATGCTGCCGGAAGCGCGTATGGATTTTTTGCAGCACATGAAGACGATAGTCGATGCCGCCAGAACACAGCAAATAGAGGGCAATGCCGCGGCTGATGGCAGGCCCACGGCCGAGCGCGTCAACATATTAGAAGGTATCCGATCGGTGGTGGCGCTCTGGCAGAATGCTATCAGCGCAGATCACCTCGCGGAGTATGAGCTGGTGAGGGGCATACAGGCCGGTATTGCGGATGTTGAAACGGGCAGAAATGATGCCGTTCGGGCGCGCAAGGAAAAAGTATGGAACGCACTGACTAACGCCGATAACTACTCCGATGTGCTGGGAGCGGTACGCGTTGCCACGCACGAGGAAGCGGTGGCGCTGATCAATTATGCGGCTAAAATCAATTCTGACAAGCCGCTAGACAATCCGGTGGGCCCTGCGATCCTGGCCCTGTGCGCCTACAGGCGTTTTGGCTTCACCGGCGAAACGGCCGCCAAATTGAAGCTATTCGCGCCGCTTTTCCAGCATCCCGATCACAGAAAACTGTTCAGGTATGGTCCCGGTCCGCTCGATATTATCCCGAGCGTACCTGAACACCTGTGGCATTACTTCAAGCGAGATGGTCTCTGGTATGAGCAGATTTCGTCTGATAGAAGCCAGAGCAGAAGGCTGTTCGCGCCGGCAAGCCAGACCGTGTAGACCGCACAAGCGGCAACAGGGAGGGCGTCCGTGATTCCGGCTATCTTCCCTTGGCGGCGGCGCTCTTGGTCAGACCGAGGGCGCCCGTCATACTGCGGAAGGCAGAGGTCGCAGTAGTTCAACGCTTAGTGGCGAGATAAGCGCTTTCTGTACTAAGAGGAGGCAAATATTTACCTCATGGAAATTATATTTTCAATTGAGCATCAGATTTCGCTAGACAGGAACTGTTGAGGTGACTACAATTTGTGCATCTTAAAAGAAACATAAATTGATATTAATCAACATTTAAGGATATCTGATGCGCGCTGCCACCTTTTTCAAATCTTTCGCTGTGATCGCTGCTCTGGTAGCTGGCCAGGCTCATGCCGCTGCCATCGAGCTGATCAATAACGGTAGTTTCGAATCGATCGATGGCCACACCACGCTGGCCAGTGGTCAATGGAATATCTACAACAGCATCACTGGCTGGAGCGGTATCGGCCACGGTATCGAAGTGCGCAACAACGTGGCAGGCAGCGCATTCGACGGCAAGTATTTCGTCGAACTGGACACCACCGCCAATAGCGCCATGCAGCAGTCCATTACTACCGCTGCGGGCAAGAACTACACGCTGAGCTTTGCTTTCGAAAACCGTCCCGGCGTGGCACTGAAATCGGAAGGTATCGAAGTATTCTGGAACGGTGTGAGCCAGGGGGTGTACAACGATTCCACCAACTGGAAAACCGTGACCCTGAACGTAAAAGGTATTGCCGGTAGCAGCCTGCTGAAATTTGCTGCCGTCGGCACCAGCGACTCCTACGGTACCTCGCTCGACAAGGTATCGCTGGTTGCCGCTCCTGTACCTGAACCGGAAACCTATGCCATGCTGCTGGCCGGTCTGGCCATGGTGGGTGTGGTAGCGCGCCGCCGCAAAGCTGCTCAGGCGTAAACACGAAAGCTCTAGCGCCGGTCCGAACGCGCCCCGCAGTTTTCTGCGGGGCGCGTTTGTTTTTGCCGCAGTAATTTACTGATGATTCCTTGTGGAAATTATATTTTCTAATTTTTATCAAAAACTGCTAGACATGCGATGATGTCATGGATACACTAGTTGTATTCATTAGGAAACAATAATTTCAAATAAACAAGTTCAAAGGGGAATCGAATGCGCGCTGCTACCATCTTCAAATCCGTTGCTGTTATCGCTGCTCTGGTTGCTGGTCAGGCTCATGCAGCCCCGAGCGAGCTGCTTACCAATGGCAGTTTCGAAGCGACCAGCATTCCTGACGGTAGCTGGAGCGTGTATGGTTCGCTGCCAGGCTGGGCCAACATCGGCAGCGGCATCGAGCTGCGTAACAATATTGCAGGTAGCGCTTACGACGGCCGCAATTTTGTTGAACTGGATTCCTATAGCAACAGCGCTATCGAGCAGCAAGTGGCTACCTCGGCCGGCAAGCACTACACCCTGAGCTTCGCCATCCAGGATCGCGCCGGTGTGGATCTGAGCTCGCAAGGTGTGGAAGTGTTCTGGAACGGTACTAGCCAGGGTGTATTCAGCAATGCCACCAGCTGGACCGTTAAAACTCTGGATGTGATCGGCAACGGCGCCAGCGGCACTCTGCGCTTTGCTGCCGCCGGTACCAGCGATTCGCTCGGCACTTCGCTCGATAAAATTTCGCTGGTTGCAGCGCCGGTACCAGAACCGGAAACCTATGGCATGCTGCTGGCCGGTCTGGCTCTGGTAGGCGCGGTAGCTCGCCGCAAAGCGCGCAAGGCCTGATGCTGCGGCGTCGCTCTGACGCCGAAGAACTAACGCGCCGGACTCCGGCGCGTTTTTTTTTGCCTGCAGCTGTTGCGGCCTGAGGCCAGGCCGCTGCCGGCAGCGCCGTGTTAAGGTAGAGGGCTATGAAAAAACTATTTGCTCTCCTGCTGATGCTGGCGGCGCAGACCGTGCTGGCCCGTCCCGCAGCGCCGCTGATCCTGATATCGATCGACGGCTTCCGCGCCGACTATCTGGAACGCGGCGTGACGCCGAACCTGAATGCGCTGGCGGCGCGCGGGGTCAGGGTGCAGGCCATGCGGCCATCCTTCCCCTCGCTGACTTTTCCCAACCACTACACGCTGGTAACGGGCTTGCGGCCCGACCATCATGGACTGGTGGGCAATGTCATCATCGATCCGGCCATCCCCGAACGGCGCTTCCAGCTGAAGGACAAGCTGGCCGTGCTGGACCGGCGCTGGTGGGATCAGGGTGTGCCCGTGTGGGTCACGGCGGAACAGCACGGGCTGCGTTCGGCCTCGCTGTTCTGGCCCGGCTCCGAGGCCGATATCCAGGGCGTGCGGCCCACGCTGGCGCCGCCCTTCGACGATACGCTCACGCCCGAGCAGCGGGTCGATCTGCTGCTGTCATGGCTGGACCAGCCGCAGCAGCAGTGGGATTTTCTGTCGCTGTATTTCAGCCATGTGGATCATGCCGGCCATGATTACGGACCGGATGCGGAACTCACCACGGCAGCGGTGGCGCAGGCCGATCAGGCCATAGGCCGGCTGCTGGCCGGGCTGCAGCAGCGCGGCGTGGAGGCAAATCTGGTCGTGGTGGCCGATCACGGCATGGCCGCCGTGAGTCCCCGGCGGGTAATCCGCCTGGACCGGCTGGCGCCCAAGGGCAGCTACGAAAAAGTGGTGGACGGACCCTATGCGGGCCTGTATCCCGTGGCCGGACGCACGGCGCGGCTGGAGGCAGCGCTGCTCAGGCCATGGCCGCACATGCAGTGCTGGCGCAAGCAGGATATTCCGGCCCGGCTGGCATATGGCCGGCATGCGCGCGTACCGCCGCTGCTCTGTCTGGCCGAACCCGGCTGGAGCATCGTGTTCAGCGCCGAGCAGGCGGCCCAAGTCCATGGCGGCCGCCACGGCTACGACAATGCGGCGCCCGAGATGGCAGCGCTGTGCATTGCAGCCGGCCCGGCCCTGCGCAGCGGCGTGCAGCTGCCGGTGATCGACAACGTCGATGTGTATCCGCTGCTGATGCAGTTGCTGGCGCTGGCGCCACTGCCTTCGGACGGCCGGCTCGCGCCCTGGCGGCCAGCACTGCGCTAGGCACGCAGCCAGCGCCTATTTACAATTCTTGCAATTTCACGCGGCATGAGCGGGCCGGGGCTGGTTTACAATGAGCGACTTTTTGCTCTGTCTCTGTCGCCATGAAACGTGAATCACTGTCCGCCAGCGCCGCCGGGGCGCCCCTCGTTGCGCCGCCCCATCCGGCCTACCGGCCCGATATCGACGGTCTGCGCGCGGTCGCCGTGCTGGCCGTAGTGCTGTTCCATGCTTTCCCCAGCCTGCTGCCGGGCGGTTTTATCGGCGTCGATATTTTCTTCATTATTTCCGGCTTCCTGATCGGCAGCATCATCATGGGCGAGATGGAGCAGCAGCGCTTCAGCTTTGCCCGCTTCTACGGACGCCGCGTCAAGCGCATTTTTCCGGCGCTGGCGCTGGTCATGGCCAGCTGCTTTGTGGCCGGCTGGTTCGTGCTGTTTGCCGATGAATTCAGAATGCTGGGACGCCATCTGGTGGCCGGTGCCGGTTTCATCTCCAACCTGCTGCTGTGGAGCGAAGTGGGCTACTTCGATACGGCCGCCGATACCAAGCCGCTGCTGCATCTGTGGTCGCTGGGGATAGAAGAGCAGTTCTATATTTTCTGGCCCATCCTGCTGATGCTGGCGCAGCGCTGGCGCCAGCGTGCGTGGCGGTGGGCGCTGCTGCTGGGCGGCCTGTCCTTCCTGCTCAATGTGGCGCTGGTGCACCGCTATCCGAGCGCTACTTTCTATTCGCCGGCCAGCCGCGTGTGGGAACTGCTGATGGGCAGCATGCTGGCCTATCTGACGCTGCACGGCCAGACGCTGGCCGGTCTGCTGCGCGGCGCCAGTGCACCGGCGCCTGCGCCCAGCGCACAGCGGCGCAATCTGTACAGTGTGCTGGGCATGGCGCTGCTGGTGGCGGGCTTTGTGCTGGTGACCCGTAGCCGCGCTTTCCCCGGCTGGTGGGCCCTGCTGCCTACGCTGGGCGCAGTGCTCTTGATCGCTGCCGGTCCGCAGGCATGGTGCAACCGCTACGTGCTGGCCCAGCCGCTGATGGTGGGCGTGGGGCTGATCAGCTATCCGCTGTATCTGTGGCACTGGCCGCTGCTGTCGTTTGCGCATATCCTGCATTCGGCCCAGCCGGCATGGCAGATCCGTGCTGCGGCTGTGCTGCTGGCCGTGCTGCTGGCATGGCTTACCTACCGTGTGCTGGAGCAGCGCGTGCGCGCGCCCGCCCACAGCCGGCGCAAGGTGGTGCTGCTCAGCGTGGTGATGACACTGGTGGCCGCTGCCGGCCTGTGGATCGCCACCCATGCGGGCCTGCCGCAGCGTGCCGGCATCGTCGCCAATGCCGCTTTGCAGAAGTCGCTGATCGTGGTGGAAGACGTGCCCAATGCGGAAGCCTGCAAGGCCCGCTACGGTTTCGCCAGCAAATACGCATACTGCCTGCTCGATCAGGTGAAGCAGGACCCGACGGTAGTGCTGATCGGCGACAGCCATGCCTACCATCTGGTGGCCGGACTGACGCGCTATTACCACGCGCATGGCGGCAACCTGCTGATGCTGGGCACGCGGGTACCGTTTATCGGCCTGCCATCCGGTGACGATCCGTATCAGCAGGCCACGCCGCGCATGCTGGAACTGGCACTCAATACGGCCAGCGTGCAGACGGTGATTTTCTCCACCGCGCTCAAGCTCCATGAAGGCAATCCCGATGGCATCGCCACCGTGCAGGCTTTGCGTACCACGCTGCAGCGCTTCAGCGCGGCAGGCAAACAGCTGGTGTGGGTGAATGATGTGCCGATGCTGGACTTTGAGCCGCGCTCCTGCATAGGGCGGCCCGGCATGGGGCTGGCGGGAGCAGGCAAGGATTGCACGCTGCCGCGTGCCACGTTTGACCGCAATACGGCTGGCCATGCGGCCATCGTGGCGCGCCTGCTCAAGGAGTTCCCGCAAGTGAAGGTATTCGATACGGCGGCACCGCTGTGCGACGCCAGCCGCTGTCACGTGATGCTGGACGGTAAGCTGATGTACCGCGATACCCACCACCTGAGCTATGACGGCGACCTGTATGTCGCCAGTACTTACGCGCGCCAGTTAGGACTGGCGCCGTAAAGCGAAAGGGGAGTTCTAGCGAAATTCCAGCCGCGCCAGTATGACCCCCAGCTGGCGCTGGTCCTCGCCTATGCCCAGGGTGTGGGGCGAAACAGCATCGGGCAATCTCAGTTCCAGTTCCACATTGCTGCGCTGGTCCTGCGGTAGCGCCAGCGTGATCTGCTGCTGCGGGTGGGCCGCATCAAACACAAACTCCTGTACCGCAGCGCCATTCACGCGTACTTGCAGGCGCTGGTTATGCGCTTTTTCCACGAATGCCGAGGTATGCAGCGTCACGCTGCGTGGCCGCTGGCCGTCCAGCTGCGGCAGCGGGCACTGGATGCTGGCGCTGGTCTGCTCGCTCCAGCGGCCGGTCGGTTCGGGGAAGCTGAAACCGCGGATGGTGCAAGGTGGCGGCAGGGCTTTGCTACCCAGTTCGATCACCGGCTGCGCCGCCACCAGTTCGCGCGTGACGCATTGCGCTTCCAGCATGGGGAAGGCTGCGCTGGAACCGGGCAGCGCGCACCGGGTCAGTTTGCTGAGCGTGGAGTTCTGCCCTGTCAGCACGATGCCGTCGAGTTTTGCTTCGCCCAGCGGAGCCAGCATTTCGAACGCGGCTTCGCGGCTGGTGCGGAAGATGCCCAGACTGTACATGTAGTCGAGGTAGGTGTCGCTGTTGTTCATCTGTAGCACATACACATTGCGCGCCGGTTTCTCCGCCAGCAGCAGGTCGCGCCGCAGCGTCAGCTGGTGTTCCAGTTGGACCAGATCGGAAGCATCGCGCTTGGGGCCCTGCGGCTGCACGGCGTAGCAGACCACGCCTGCCAGCAGCGGCAGCAACAGCAGCTGGGCTGCACGGCTTTCGGCCCAGCTGGCGCGCGGCTGGTTATCCCAGTTGCGCAACATGGGCAGCAGCGCCAGCAAGAGCAGCAGGGCGCTATCGAGTGCGAAAATGTGTTTTTTTACGGCGTATTCCGAACCCTGACCCAGCTTGAGAGCGATCAGCTGGAGTACGCACATGCCGCTCACGGCCACGCCATACAGGGCCAGATATTTCAGGCCCAGCGACTGGCTGGCCGGTTCCGCACCGCGCTGCGCCAGCTGGCGCCAGCGCCACGCTAGCAGCAGCGCCAGCGCCAGCACGGCGATGGCCAGCAGCGCCATGCTTTTCATATTGTGGATGTAGGCCAGATCGAGTACGCCATTGTTGGCGGCGATTTCTTTCATGGCGATGTAGCTGGGGTGTTTGATGAACACCAGCGCGCCCAGCAGCGCCAGTGCCGCGCTGGCGGCCAGCTGGCGTAGCGTGGGGCGGTGCTGGCACAGGTCGAGCAGCAGGCTGGCGCCGAGCAGGCCCAGAAGTTCGGAGGCAGGCAGCAGGTGTACCAGCGCGACCAGCGCGATGCCGGCAATGATCAGCAGGTGGCGGCACCATGCGGGCACGCCGCGCCGTTCCAGCACCAGCACGGCCAGCAGTACCAGCGCAGCACCGGCATGGCCTACCAGCTGGGCGTAAAAATAATAGCCGCCGATTTCGCTGGCGTGGACGAATAGCTGCAGGCTGGCGCTATTGCCCAGCATGAGGCCCGCCAGCAGCAGGGCGCAGCACCAGCCCGCGCGCAGCGGCAGCGCCAGCAGCACGGCACACAGGGCGCTCCAGATGATGGCGATGGACAGACCGGCCAGCAGCTGCATGCCGGCCAGCGGCGAGCCCAGTAGCTTGCCTAGCAGCGCGGCCAGCTGATGCGAACCGCGCGGGTAGAAGTTCATTTCACCGAGGCTGCGGTCGACGCCGGGCGGCAGTGACCAGTCCTGATACAGCCGCGCCGTCAGGGCGTAATGGTGGCCCAGATCGGTGGAATGGGCATACAGACCATCCATCCCGCCCAGTACCAGCGGCAGCAGGGCCAGTACCAGCAGGGCCAGCATCCACGGGCGCAGGCCGTTCTGGCTGCGGGCTTGGGCGGGAGTGTGCGGCATGATCAGCGCTTTCCGCCCAGACGGGCCAGCAGCGCCTGTGCTGCCGCGCGGCCTTCGCGGATGGCGTAGTTGGTGCCGCGGTCTTCCGGATAGATCTGCGCCATGGTGCTGATGCGGGCATTGGCAAACGGCGTGGCGGCGGCCGGCACATAGGACGAGTAATTCCGCTCCGTGACGGGCTGGGCGTAGTCGGCGCGCCAGATCTGGTAGTCGCGGATCCAGTCGCGCTGCATGGCCGGGAACATGCGCTGCAGATGGCTCAGGGCGAAGTCCAGATAGTCCCCATCATCCATCGCCCACAGCGGGTCTTCCTTGGCCAGATAGCGCGACAGGAAGACGATGTGCTTGCCGTCGTAGTTGGCCGGGCTGTCGAAGTTGGTGTGCTCGATCACGCCCACAAACGGGAAGCCGGGATCGTTCACGTTGAGCCAGTAGGTGTCGGACAGGCTGCGGTCCAGCTGCAGCACCAGACAGGCATTGGCCAGATATTTGACGCGGCGCAGGCTGGCCAGCCAGTCGGCCTTGGCGTTGCCTTCGAAGATGTCGGCAATGATGGGCAGGGCCGGCGTGAACAGGAATTCGCGCGCCGTGTAACTGCCTTGCGCCGTCTGCACGGCCTGTACCTGCTGGCCATCGGCCGACAGGCCCAGGCCGCTGACGGGCGCGCCATACTGCACGCGGCCGCCGAGGCGGGTGATTTCATCGGCCATGGCCTGTGCCAGCCGGCCGAAGCCCCCCTTGAAATAGGCCAGCTGTTCGCCGCCCTTGGCGTCGCGCGTGCTACCGCGCAGCACCAGCTTCTTCCACATCCAGACGGCGTTGATGGCATCGGCAAAGATGCCGAACTTGTTCTCGATCAGGGGCTGCCACACGATGCGGTAGACGTTCTTGCCGCACAGCGGTTCCAGCCATTCGCGTATGGTCAGGTGTTCGATGGCGCGCCAGTCCTTGACGCTGCGCACGCGCAGCACCAGCAGGCCTAGGCGGATGCGGTCGAACAGCGACAGCGGCTTGAAGCGCAGCAGGTCGAGCGGGGTAGACAGACGCCAGTGGCGGCCATTGAAATACATGCCGGTCTTGGACGGCATGATCTGGATCTCGCCTTCCAGCCCCAGTTCGCGTACCAGCTGGGGCACATAGCTGTCGTTGTCGAACCAGTGGTGGTAGAACTTTTCGATGGTGACGCCATCGCGGAACTGGAAAGTGCCGGCCAGCCCGCCGGGGCCGGAATCGCCGTCCAGTACCAGTACGCGCTGACCGGCGCGGGCCAGATCGAGGGCGGCACTGAGGCCGGTGAAACCTGCGCCGACGATGGCGACGTCGTAGTCGGGAGTGTTATGGGTGTGAGCAGTCATGGAACAGTATCAGTTGGCAGGCGCGGCTTGCGCGCTCTGGAAAGTAAAGCGGCGGTTGAGGGCAAATTGCAGTACCACCACCATGGGCAGCGTCAGCAGCTTGGCCAGGCGGGCATCGAGGCCGGCCTGCGCCACCAGCAGCCATAGCAGGATGGCCGATGCCGTGTAGCCCACCGTGGCCACGCCGAGGAACAGGCTGAGGCGCTGCAGCACGCGGTCGCGCTGGCGGAAGGTGATGATGCGGTTGAGCGCGAAGCTGAGCAGGGTGCCGGTCAGATAGCCGAACACATTGGCAGCCTGATACCCCATGCCGTGGCTGATGCTCAGGTGGTAAATCAGAAAATCGCTGGAGACACCGAGCCCGCCGCACAGGCAGTAGAGGATGAACTGCATCATGCGTCCTCCGCCGGCAGGCCGACTGTGTCGCCGATGACGTACTGGGGCCGGCCATTGAGGGTGAGCAGCACGCGGCCCAGATATTCGCCCAGCATGCCCAGCGCTACCAGCTGCACGCCGCCGATAATCAGCACGGTGACGATCAGCGAGGACCAGCCGATAGGCATGCGGTCCAGCGTGAACTTCTGGATGATCAGCAGAATGGCCAGCACAAAGCCCAGCCCTGCCATGGCCATGCCGGCAAAGGAGGTCAGGCGCAGCGGCACGATGGAGAAGCTGGTGGCCATTTTCAGCCACAGCGAAATGGATTTTTTCAGGCTGTAGCCGCTGTCGCCGGCAAAGCGCGCATGGTGCGCCACGGTGACGCTGCCGATATTGCGGGTGGCCGACAGGATCAGGCCATCCACATACACATACGGACCGTGGTAGCGCAGCACATCGCGCGCGATGCTGGCGCGCATGGCGCGGAACGGCGACAGGTACAGGCCCTTGGGTTTTTTCATCAGGTAGCTGGCCACCTTGTCATTAAGGCGACTGCCCAGCAGCTTCCACGCGGCGTGCTGGCGCTGGGCAAAGCCGGCGTACACGACATCGCGGCCTTTATCGAGTTCGGCCAGCAGGGTAGGAATGTCGGACGGCGCATGCTGCAGATCGTCGTCCATGGTGACGATGATGGCGCCGCGCGCGCGCGCCAGCCCGGCCATGATGGCATTGTGCTGGCCGGCGTTCATGCGCAGGTGGATGCCGCGCACCCATGGATACTGGGCCGAGAGTTCGGTCAGCACCTGCCAGCTGCGGTCGGGCGAGCAGTCGCAGACGAAAATCGCTTCATAGCTGCCGCGGGTGGCGGGCAGGCTGTCGAGTGTCGCCTGCAGGCGGCTCACCAGTTCCGGCAGCACCAGTTCGCTGCCATACACGGGGATGACCAGCGACAGGGCGAGAGAGGTTTCAGTGGCCATAGTATTTGCGGATCAGGTTAACGATGTAATCGGGGCCGAATTCCAGCCCGATGGCGCGCGCTGCCGCCATCGACAGTTCGACGTCGAGCTGGTAGTGGTCGCCCGCATCGACTTCGGTGTAATTGGCGCGGCGTCCCAGCACCTGTTCGAAAGTATGCACGAGTTCGGGCACCGGCACGGAAAACGGGCAGGCCACATTGGTGATCACGCCGTCGGCCCAGTGGTGGTCGATCAGTTGGGCGACGATGGCGGCCACGTCTTCCACGTCGATCAGATTGCGCCAGGCGCGCAGCCATAGCTGGAAGGACTTGCCTTCGACGATCTGTTCGTTGAGGTAGTTGGTCAGCGTGTGGGGATTGGGCGTGCTGCCCACCACCTGCGGCAGACGGATGATGGCCATCTGCCGGCTGCGTGCCGTAATCAGCGCTTCCATTGCGCGCTTGTGCTGTACATAAGGCATGTGGGCCAGTTCGGCGTCGTGCACCGAGCAGCTGCTGAAGTACACGGTGAACAGATTGCGCTTGCTGGCTTCTTCAAGGGCCTGTTCCAGCATGGCCTGTTCGCGGGCATATTCTTCTGCCCGGGTTTCGCGCGAGTTGGACACGCCGGAGGCGAATACCAGCACGTCGTCGCGCTGGCGGAAATGGGGCGCGCAAGCTTGCGCTAATAAGCCGTTACCGATAATCATGGGTGTTGTTCTTGTCGTTCTGTTTTTAAGGAGTGGCAGGGCGTTCAGCAATGCGCAGGTTAATCAGGCCCAGCCCCAGCTCACGCGGGTCATTGCCCTGACCTAGCGATTGCGGGGTGGCGGGATGGGGGATGGTCAGCTGCAGGCTACGCTGCTGGCCGTCCGTGTCGAACTGCAGCGTGACATCCTGTTCGCTGTCGCTGGCGTTCAGACGGAAGCTCTGTTGCTGGCTGCCGACGCGGGCCAGTACCGCTGCGCCCACATTCGGGCCGTAGGCATGGCCGCGCAGCTGTATGGTCAGGCGCTGCGGCAGCGGCTGGGCAAACTGCAACTGCACGGTGTCGCCCAGGGTCCAGCTGCCCCAGTGCTCGGCATCACCGAGCCCGCTGCTGCCAGCCAGCACACTGCGGTCCGGCTGTTTGAATTCGATGGTGTGCAGCAGTTTGCTGCGCGGCGGCAGGCGCAGCAGGGTGTAGCCGGGACCGGAACCCTGCACGGCCAGCTGGGCCGGCAGCGCATGCTCGCCCACTACCAGCAGCCAGTCGCTGTCGGCCGGCGCCTGAGTCAGTTCGAGCGGGGCACCGGGCTGCAGGCGTACCATGCCGACATCGCGCTGGTCGACATGGAACATGGCGCGGTAGATGCCCGGCACTTCCGCGCCGGCGATACTGAGGCTGGCCCGCTGGGCCGGTGTCAGCGCCTGATGGGCATAACGGCCCGCCAGATCGTAAGGGCTGGGCTGGGATGCCTGGTTCAGTATGGTGCGGGTCTGCAGTTCGCCCACTACGCAGTTGAGTGGCGTGAGCACCAGCAGGAAGCCCAGCATGGCCAATCGGGGGCGCTGTACCCACAGCAGCAGTAAGGGCAGCTGCAGCCAGCCCACCCAGCGCATAGGTTTGCTCAGTTCCGGACCGTCGATGAACGCGGGATGGAAGTGTTCCGGCAGCCAGAGCTGGGCCAGCAGCACAGCCACCAGCAGTGGCAGTGCCCATAGCAGGCGCAGGCTGCGGCGCGTATCCGGCGCGGCCAGCAGACCGGCGCTACTGAGCAGCATCAGCGGGAAAACGAAATCGTAATAGCGCAGGTGCATGCGTTCGCCTTCACCGGCAGCGGCGCTGGCGATGGAGCCCGTATAGGCTACCGTCATGGCCAGCGCGGCACCGAGCATCAGCACGGTGTACAGGCTGAGTTTTGCAGCGCCCGGTATGGCGCTGCGCTGGGCCGGGCTGCAGGCCAGCGTGAGCAGGGCAGCCATGGGCAGCGCGTACATCAGCGCCAGTCCCAGCAGGTGGCCCTGCAGGCTTTGCCACGCTGCGGCGAGCACGGGCAGCAGATGGGCAAAGCCGGAGCTGTTGCTGGCGTGGCCGCCGTAGAAGCTGCCCAGCAGGCTCAGGCCGGCCTTGCCGGCCAGCAGATAGCCCAGCCCCAGCTTGACGGCCAGCAGGCAGACGACGCTGATGACGGCGCTGGCCGGCAGCAGCAGCGGCAGCACACGCCAGCCGCCACGGCGCCAGCCGCAGTACCAGATAAAGGCCAGCAGTGCCGGCGTGAGGAACAGGGCATGTACTTTGACCAGACTGAGTACGCCCAGCAGGGCACCGCCCAGCGCCGCCACGGCGAGGTCGGGCCACTGGCCATGGCGCGCCAGCACGGCCCAGCTCAATACGCTGAAGCCGAAGAAGTAGGTCGCTTCCGGCATGAAGTACACGGTGTAGCTGTTGAACGGCGCCAGCACGGCCAGCAGCGCCAGAGCGGCGGCCAGCGGCGCGCTGCAGTAGCGCCGTCCGGTCAGGTAGAGGAAGGGCACGGCAGCGACCACCAGCACGGCGTTGCCGATGCGGCTGCATTGCAGGAAGGCGTCGCCGCAGGCGCTGGACAGGCCGAACAGGGCCAGATACAGGTAGGACGGCACGCTGGCTTCGGCCAGCGGCTGCAGACGGGCGAAACTGCTGTAACTCCATTCGTCCATGAAGATGAGCGGATAGGCGGCGTGATTACGCCAGACCAGAGCGAACAGCACCAGCAGCGCCAGTGCCGTCAGCAGTGGAGCGATATGGGAAGGGGCCGGCGAGTTGGGGCGCAGGGCGGACATGAAAGATCGGAATGGATTGCGGGGCACTTTAAATTATACCAATATTATTTATAAACTAAGTCTGGCGCTGACATAGTCCTGCGGCCAGAGCCTGCCGTGCTGCTAGCGGCTAGCGCGCCACTGCGCCAGCTCCTGCTGTAATTGCTCCCAGCGGTAGAAACGCCGGTTTTCGTAGTAAAGCGCGCCCTCATGGGGGCGCTGGTTCAGGCGCGCCAGCGCCACGCTCTGTAATTGCTGCTCGCCGTGCAGCAGATAGTGCAGCACGACGAAGGGAAACAGGCCTATCCAGGTGGTGCGCTGGGACGGGTACATCAGGCACAGGCGCAGATGCTGCCAGCGCTGGCGCCAGGTCAGGCGCTGGCGCGTCACTGCGCCATTCTGCGCCAGCGGCGACAGCACGCGGAACAGCGGGCCGGGGCAGCCCAGTGCGTTGTATAGCGCGTACTGGCGCACCTGCGCCAGCAGGCCATGACGGGCGGCGATTTCGCAGGTCAGCGCATGCAGTGCATCGTGGTCGTGATGGCCGCCTTCCCAGGCGGTGACGTAGAGGCTGTCTATGCTGTCAGCTGCGTGTGTCGATTCCTGCCCTGGCAGCAGCCATTGTTCCAGCCACTGGCCGGCAGCGTGCAGATGCCTGGGCAGGCTGGCATCGGCGATGTCCAGCTGGTCGCCGGCGAAGCTGACAGCGCTGGCCGGGACGCCTAGCCGTGCCAGCACGGCCAGCGATTCCTGATTGCGCTGCTGCGCCAGCGCACCGGCACCGCGGGTGAAATAGGCGCACTGCACCGCCAGCCCGCGCTGCACGCAGTCGGCAATGGCGCCATACACGCCGTATTCGTCGTCCTGATGGGCGAACAGGAACAGGGCGCGTTTAATAGGCATCGAAGTCGAGGAAGCTGAAGCGTACGCGCGCCGGATCGAGCCGCGCTACCCGTGCCGACAGCGGCTTGAAGATCAGGTTCAGCGGCGAAGGGCGTAGGCGCTGGGGGATGCTGGCATAGTTCCAGTAGGCCCGCTCTGCATCCGGCATCAGGCCGATGAACAGGCGTGCCGGCGAAGTCCAGCCGGCGCTGGCCACGGCGGGAACCTCCGGCGCGTGGTCTAGCGTGGCGATAGCTGGCAGCAGGGGGCTGAGAGAAGGGGCGAAGAACTGCCAGCCATCGCCCGCCGCGCGGCGCGTGACGGGATTGTTGGGATTGGCGCAGCGCCAGGCCAGTGCGGCAGCGCTCCAGTGGCGCTCGAACGAAGGCTGGCGCTGGCTAGTCTTATGCAGCAAGGGCCCCAGCCCCACACGGGCTTCCAGCGGGCGCACCAGCTGGAAGCCCAGCTTGCGGATGAAGCCGGGCGTGCTGTTGGCGTTGGCCACGCCGTACACGGCGTCGTAGCCCAGCGCGGTGGCGGCGTCGTAGCACATATGGGCCAGCTGGCTGAACAGGCCCTGACCCTGATAGTTGGGGTGGGTGGCCGTATTCAGCGACAGCAGCACGCGGATCAGCTGGCCCTCGAAGCGGGCCTGGGCGGGCAGGCAGACGTAGTGGGCGGCCAGCGTGTCGCCATCCCAGGCGTCGAAGCCCACCACGCGGCCATCGGGATTGGCGCGGTATAGCCATTCCAGATATTCGGGCGTGAAGCGGTCCGAGGCACCGGCAGGGAAGCAGGCAGTAAACAGTTCGCGATAGCGCTCCAGCGCAAGCGGGGTGGTTTCGACGTTGGCGAATGTAATCACTTGAATATCCAGTGTTTGCTGAGCAGGAAACCATTCACCGCCACGACCGGCAGGGAAACGATTTTGCCGGCCAGTGGAGGGAATCCCAGGGCGAGGGCCAGATTGACCAGCGCTAGCGTGATCATATAGTTGATTGCCACCACACAGAGAAACCGCACAAAACTGCCCTGCGTAGCCAGGCGGCTAAAAGTCACCCGCGCGTGGAAGGCGTAGTTCAACAGCAGGCCGGCCAGAAAGCCGCCGCTGGTGGCGACCATCGGGCTGCTGCCCCGCCATAGCAGCATTTTCATCAGGCCGACATCGAGCGCGGCGCACAGCAGACCGCCCAGCACGAAGACGGCAAATTGCGGACGGCGTTCAGTCATCGGCCTGCCCAGCGCTCTGGCCTTGCGCCAGCTGGCTGCCTTGGACGCTACTGGCGCTGTCGATGCTAGCCGGGCTGCGCACGGCGCGGCGGCGGAACAGTTTGCGATGCAGCGGCTGGCGCGGCACGCTGGCGATGTCGTAGGCGAGGAAGGCCAGCACCAGCTGCACGCCCATCAGCAGCGGCAGCGCCGCCAGCATGACGGTGCCGGCGGGTGTGCCCACGCCGGCGCGGGCCGAATCGGCCCAGTGCCAGATGCCGTAGCCCAGACCGGAAAGTATCATGGCCAGACCAAGCGGCAATTCGATCGAGGCCAGCGACATATTGCGCAGATAGTAGTTGTAGAACAGCCGCTTGATGAAATTGCGCGCGTGTTTGGCCATGAACTCGGTGATGATTTTCGAAATCTTCAGGTTGCTCACTTCATCGCCATATACGGCGTCCATCGGCACATCGGCCACCACCGCGTGCAGGGTGTTGAGGCGGAACAGCATGTCCGTTTCGAAGAAATAGCGCTGGCTGATCTTGTCGAATGGTAGATGGCGTGCTGCATCGGCGTGTATCGCCGTGTAGCCGTTAGTGGGGTCGAACAGATGCCAGTAGCCGGAAGAGAGCTTGGTCAGCAGCGACAGCACGGCATTGCCGAACAGGCGCACCGGCGGCATGGCGCCGATCTGCTCCAGGTCGTAGAAGCGGTTGCCCTTGGTGTAGTCGGCTTCGCCGGCCAGTATCGGGCCGATGAAGTCAGCGATCAGGGATGGGTCCATCTGGCCGTCGCCATCGATCTTGACCATGATGTCCATGCCGTCGGCAATCGCTGCCTTATAGCCGGCCATGACGGCGCCGCCGACGCCGCAGTTGACGGCGTTTTCCAGTACCACCACGCGCGCATCGCTGCACTGGCTGCGTACGAACTGGCCGGACTGGTCGGGGCAGCGGTCATCCACCACATAGATGCGTTCGACCTCGGGGCCGATCGCGGCAATCACGCTCAGAATGTGGCGCGTGACCTTGTAGCTGGGGATGACGACGGCAATGCGGGCGTGGGCGTTGATGTTGGACATAGGCGGCATGCGGTCTAGGTGTGTTGCGGGTCTGCCGCTTCGGCAAACAGGAGATTGGTCAGGATGCGGGCGTTGTCGGCCCAGGTATGCCAAGGCATGGCGCTGGACGGAATGGTCTGGCCCGCAGCGTGCAGGCGCAGCCATTCCTGTACGGCGCTCGCCAGTGCGGCGCCGCTGCCACCACTGAAATACTGGGCGTGCGCACCGGCGATTTCGCGGAACACGGGGATGTCGCGGGTCAGCAGCGGCATATCGTGGCGCGCCGCTTCGATCAGGGGCAGGCCGAATCCTTCGCCTTCGCTAGGGAAGAGCAGGCAGGCACAGTGCTGGTACACATGCTCCAGATATTCGTCGCTGATGCCTTGCAGCCAGTGCAGACGCTGGCCCAGTTGCGGGTGGTTGCGCAGGCGTGCCATGATGGCCGGTATGGTGCGGCGCTGGCTGTCCGGCAGGCCTTTCCAGCCTTCGCCGCCCACGATGACCAGCCGCACATCGACGCCGGCAGCCCACAGCTGCTCGAACGCGTCGAGCGCTTGCAGATGGCCTTTGCGCGGCTCGATGGTGCCTACCATCAGGAAGCTGGGCACGGAGCGGATATCGGCCAGCACGGCTGCGGCATCGTCGGGCAGGCCGGTGCTGGGCATGGACGCTGCGATGTCGGCGCCGTGGTGCAGCACGGCGAATTGCGGCACGGCGCGCTGCGGCGCGTGCTGGCGCAGCCAGTCGCGCGTTTCATCAGCCACTGCGCCGCTGATGCACAGCAGGCGGTCGGCATTGCTGGTGACCGTGTGCAGCCATTTTTCGAACACATCGTCAACGCGGCCGGGGAAGAACTCTGGCCGCAGCACCGGCAGCAGATCGTGGATCAGGAAATTGACGCTGACGCCGGCGGCACGCCAGCGCTGGTACAGGCCCGTGCGGGCGGCTTCCGTGACGGCGCCCGGATAGAAATCGGGGCTGTAGAACACGTCGCCGGCGCGTACTTTGACTTCTTCATCGACCACGCCGTAGCTGTCGGTGCCGGCCAGTGTGTGCAGGTAGCGCCGCGCGTAGCAGTAGTGCCAGCGGCCGCCTTCATCGCTCAGATAGACGGGTAGCACCTGATAGCGCGTGCTGTGCTGGGCCAGCAGTTCGGCCAGCTGGGCGCGCACCACGCGCTGGATGCCGGTCTTCAGGTCTTCGCGCGCAATCGCCGACACATCCACCAGCAACTGGGGTGCGATGCCGTCCGCTGCCACGCTGGTGTAGCTGTGGCCATGCACGGTGGCCTCCATCAGTTGCTGCGCGCTCTGGGCCCACGTCAGCCATGGCAGTTCGCGCGATGGCGGTGCTTTGCCCTGCGCATGCAGCGCCAGCCACTGTTCGATGGCGTCGGCCAGCGCCTGCGGCTCCTTGCCCTCGAAGTAGTAGGCATGTTCGCCTGCCACTTCGCGGAACACGGGGATGCCGCGCGCGATGATGGGCAGCTGGTGCTGGGCCGCTTCGATCAGCGGCAGACCGAAGCCTTCGCCTTCCGATGGCGCCAGCAGGGCAGCGCAGCCCTGATACAGTTTCTGCAGCATTTCGTCGGATACGCCGGGCAGCCAGAACAGGCGCTGCTCGCGCTGCGGGTGTTCTTCTAGCTTTTTGGCCAGCGCATCGACTAGCCAGCCGTTCTTGCCCACGATGACCAGATTTACTGCCACGCCTTGCTGCCACAGCAGTTCCAGCGCAGCCAGCGTCTGCGCCTGTCCCTTGCGCGGCTCCAGTGTGCCGACCAGCAGCAGGGTGGGAGCGGCGCTCAGTGCGGCCAGCACCTTGTCGGCATTGGCGGGCAGGCCAGTGCTAGGCGCACTGGCATCGATGTCGGCGCCAAGGTGGAAGTAGCTGAGCTTGAGCGGCGCCTGACGGCGGTTGGGGCGGGCGGCCAGCCATGCTGCCAGTTCGTCCGACACGGCGCGCGAAATGGTGACGATGCCATCGGCCGCATAGGTGATCGTGTCGAGATAGTCGCTATAGTATTTTTCCGCGCCGTAGACAAAGCACTCTGGCCGCAGCACGGGCAGCAGGTCGTACACCACAAACCACACGGCCACGCCATGGCGGCGCAGGGCCAGCAGTTGCGGCTCGTTCTGGGTGGTGCTGTTGGAGGCCAGATCAAGGCCGAGGAACAGGTCGCCGGGACGGGCTTCGATGGGCGCGTCTTCCAGTTGCGGCGACTGCACGCCCAGCATGGCAGTGGTGAAGCTGCGCGCATAGCGGTAGCTGCGGTTGCCGCCTTCGCCGTACACGGGCTCCACGCGGTAGCCTGCTGGCGGTGCCTTGATCAGCGCCAGCAGGATGCTGCGCACCACGCGCTGGATGCCGGTCTTGTGGTCTACCTGCACCAGTGCCGAGATATCCACCAGCAGCTGGCGAGGTGCCGTGGCTGGCTGGTTGGCGGCGATGGCGCTGGCGGTGGCGATCAGCTGTGCTTCTTCGGCCTGTTTGCCGGGCAGGGCCATCAGGACGTCCAGCAGCTGGGCGTAGTGGCTGGCGCTGCTGTGACGGGTGATCTGTTCGATCGCAGCATGGTACTGGCGGCCTACTTCGGCTGGCGCATGGTGTTGCTGCACGTGGGCGCGGCCAGCAGCAGCCAGTGCGGCGCGCTGTGCGGCGCTGGCGTGCAGGCCGGTGAGTGCGGCAGTCAGTGCGCTATCGTCGAACAGGTCCGGCAGCTTGATCAGCACCGTGTCCGGCAGCGTCGCTGCAGCGCCGTGCGCGTTGATGATGGTCGGCACACCATGCAGCAGGCAGTCCAGCACCGAGGCCGAAGTCTCGCCGCGGGTCTGGGTACGCAGCTGCACGGCCGTGTCGCTGGCGGCCAGATAGTGCTGGTAGTCGTCGGCGCTGACAAAGCCGGTGATGCGGATGCTGGCGGTGCAATTGGCGCTGGCGATGCGGCTTTGCAGTTCGGTGCCGTACTGGCCGGCTTCGTTTTCGCCCACGAATACCAGCTGGCAGTTGGCCTGCTGCGCCAGTGGCGTAGCGAGGAAGGCGTCGAGCAGGCGGTGATTGAGTTTGGTCGGTCCCAGCATGCCGAAGCTGGTGACGAGGTAAGTGTCGTCGGCGATGCCGAGCTGGCGCCTTGCTGCGGCGCGGTTCTGTTCCGGCGTGGCCTGCGCCAGCGCGGCAGGCAGGCCGCGCAGCAGGGGCAGCGTATGCCACTGGTCCGCATAGCCGGCGCCATACCATTGCTGCGCCAGCGTGCGCGAGAAATCGGAGTGCACAATTACGCCTCTGGCCTGATCGAGCACTGCCTTGTTGGACGGCATGGCCCAGATCGAAGGATTGTGGCCCAGCTCCTTGTGCGCCAGCAGACCCGTGTGGCCATGCGAGGCATACAGCGCCTGGAAGTAGGCCAGCGGCTGCACGCCGTCGCGCTGCATATTGTCGATCACGCCGCTGAGGAAGAAGTCGTGCAGCACCACCATGCCCGGATACTGTTCCAGCAGAGGGAACATATACTGGTGCGCGTTGGAGTTGCCGAAGTGGTAGAGGCGGCGTGCAAAGTGCTCTGCACGGGCGGCAAACTGCGCGGGCGTCAGCAGCGGCAGGCGTTGGCCCAGCGCGGTAGCGGCCACACCGGCAGCGGCAGCATCGGATACTACCAGCGAGATGTCGTAGTAGGCCTCCAGCTCGGCGATCAGTTCGACGCTGTAATCGGCGATGCCGGATTTTTCCGGCGGCAGTGGCGAAATATAGGCCAGTGCAGGACGGCCGGCTGGCGCAGTCTTATTGTCATTGCGGCGGGCCAGCGCCGTTTCCAGTGTGGCCCACAGGGCTGGCGCGGCCTGTTCCGGCTGCTCGTACACTTCGTCGCGCAGCACCAGTGCGGCATCGCGCAGGCATTGCTGCTGTGCTTCGGGCAGCGTCTTTTCCTGCGTGCCGCTGGCCAGCGTATAGACTACCAGCGCTTCCTGCGCTGCGCTGCTGAACAGGGTGTCGTTAAGGGCCAGATCGAACAGACCTGGCAGCAGCACTACGTCCGGCTGCAGGCTGGCGATGAAACCGTCGCGTACCAGCGGCGCCGCCTGCCGTGTCCAGCCGTCGCCGGCCGGAGTGCGGTAGCTGCGCAGCTGCACCGGCAGTTCGCTGAAAGCGTGGCGCAGCATATCGATGCTGTCGCTGTGGCGCTCGTCAAGTGCGATGATCAGGCTATGCGCTTGCGGACGGCCGGCGGCGCTGCGTGCCAGTGCCTGCGCCAGCGCGATGATGGCTTGCGGATTGCGCGCCGCGCCGTTCTGGCAGGCTTGAAGATCGATAAGCAGACGCATACTCAGTGTTGTTCCTTGTGTTGTGCGCGGCGCAGATCGTCGAGTACCTTGCGCGCCGAGAGTGGCAGTTCGCGCTGCAGATGCGGCACGTCGGCCGCGCCGGCGGCCGGACCGCCACCCTGTTTGATCACGTGCAGGCTGCGGCTGACCAGACGGCTCAGCATGGGCGAGCGCACAATGATGGGCAGCAGCGCACGGCGCAGCATTTCACGGCTGGTGAGCCAGCGCACGGCGCGGCGGATGGCGCCACGCACGGCGCGTCTGGCCAGATTCGGCAGGCTGTTGTCGCCACGGCGCATGATGAAGCGCAGCGGCGCGGTAATGCGCCACGAGCTGCTGGCGTACACCGCCAGCAGGCGCTGCTCCAGATCCTTGCCCCATGCCGCAGTCTGGTGCAGATTGCTTTCCAGCTGGCGTGCCGTGGCTTCGGCCTGGCGCAGATCGGCCTGCAGCTGCAGGGTTTGCAGCGTCAGCTGCTGGGCGCGTTCTTCCAGCCGCGCCGTGGTATCGGCCAGCGTGTGTTCCAGCTGACTGGCGCGCTGGTCGGCCTTGACGCTGAGCTCCCAGGTTTCTTTCAGCTTCCTGTCCAGCATTTTGTTGCGCTGCCAAGCTTTATCGAGGTGGTGCGTCAGATAGTCGTCAAAGACATTCGGCTGAACTTGCAGATGCTGCGCCAGTTCGGCGTGTTCTTCCGCCACGTAATAGCGGTTCAGACCATCGAACCAGACAAAACGGTACTGGTGATCGGTGACCAGATGCTCCCATTGCAGGTGGTTGCTATCGCGGCTGTTGGGCATGATGGCTTCCACCACCACGATCCATGGCCGGCACAGGCTAAAGTCCATACCGCGCAGGACATCGGCTTCGAAGCCTTCCACATCGACCTTGAGGAAATGTACCGGACCGCGTACGTGCTGGCGGCAGATTTCCGTCAGCGTCAACAGCGGCACCGTGTGTTCCACCACGGCGTGGCCGTGGGCGCGGTGATTGGCCGCCACGCTGGCATCGGTCGAGGCCCAGCCGTTCACGTCCGGCACATCGAACAGGGTGATGCTGCCGCTGCTGGCGCCAGCGGCCACGTTCAGATTGATGTCGCGCGTGCGCTGCTCGCGGAACGCCGCGCCATACGAGGGCATGGGTTCGATGTTGATGCCGCTCCAGCCCGCATCGTAGAACGCCTTGGTGACGGAATGCAGTTCGGGATCATTGGCGCCGACGTCGATATAGAAACCGTTGGGCACATGCTGGAGCGCGCGCCACAGCAGCACGTCCTCGTAGTTCTGGGCGTAGGAAAGAAAACTCATGAGCGGGTAATCTCGATAGCGGGATCCAGCCATGCCGATCCCTCAAAATGGGGACGCTGCATATTCACTACCGTGAACACCAACGCCAGATCGCGCCATTCGTAATTGTTGACCAGATGGGTGGCGGTGCTGACGATGGCAGTGGCCACCGAATAGCTGCCCGCGCCCAGATTGGCGGCAAAGGTAAAACTGTAGGTAACGCGCTGGCCGGCCTGCATGTCTTCCAGCGGCAGTTCCTTCAGGTGGGTGTTGGTGCCATACATGGTCTGGCCCAGACGGTCCTTGATCATATAGCCGAGCACCATGCGCGGTATGGCGGCATGTACGGCCACCGTCACGCGCAGCGTCACCTGCTGGCCCACGTCGATCACTTCGACCGCTTCGCCCGCTGCGTTGAGCAGGGCGATGTCGGCCACCGTGGCTTCGCCTGTGCCGGAAGTCACCTGCAGCTTGCCGTCATCGCGCTGGCTCAGACGCAGGGTGCTGTTTTCCCGTTCCGCGATCAGGGCATTGTAGTAATCCATGATTTCTTCCGGCGCGCCTTCGCGCGCCAGCAGGCCGCCATCGAGCAGAATGGCACGGTCGCATACGGACTGGATGGCCTGCTTGTCGTGCGAGACCAGCAGCAGGGTGGTGCCGGCGCGGCGGTACTGGCGGATGCGCTCGAAACTCTTGTGCTGGAAATAGGTGTCGCCCACCGACAGCGCCTCGTCCACGATCAGGATGTCGGGCCGGCGTGCAGTAGCCACGGCAAACGCCACGCGCATCTGCATGCCGCTCGAATACACTCGCACCGGCTGGTCCATGTAGTCGCCGATTTCGGCAAAGGCTTCGATGTCCGGCATCAGGCGGGTGATCTCGTCGACGGACAGGCCGATCAGCTGGCCCGCCATGTAGACGTTCTGGCGCCCCGTAAAATCGGGATGGAAGCCCATGCCCAGTTCCAGCAGGGCCGCCACGGTGCCTTCCATGTAGACGCTGCCCGTGCTGGGCTGGGTGGTGCCGGTAATCAGTTTCAGCAGGGTGCTCTTGCCGGCGCCGTTAATGCCGATCAGGCCCACGGCTTCGCCGGGCTGCACGTGGAAGCTAATGTCGCGCAATATCCATTTCAGGCGGTGGCGCGCCGGACGGAACGGCAGCAGCCATTCCAGCAGCCGCGCCCAGCGGTTGGGATAGAGTTTATAGGCCTTGCCCAGATTGCTTACGGTTATGCTGCCCATCAGAGTTCGTCCACCATTTCACCCGCACGCTTGCGGAACAGTTGCAGGCCCAGTGCGCACAGCAGCAGCGCCAGGATGGCCGCTGGCAGCAGGCTGGACCATTGTGGCGCCTGCGCGCTGACGAGGATGGTCTGGTAGGACTGGATCACGGCCGCCATGGGATTCCACGCCAGCAGACCGCGCACCTCGGCGGGCAGTATGCTGGCCGGATAGACGATGGGCGTGAACCAGAACCAGAACTGGATAAAGATCTGGAAGAACTGGCCCACATCGCGGAAAAATACATTGAGCACGCCCAGCACCATGCCCAGACCGATGGCCAGCGCAATCTGCAGTAGCAGTACCGGCAGGATCAGCACAAAGACGGCGCCGGGGAATTGGCCACTAAAGACCAGAAACACGCTGAACAGACCGAAAATGATGGCGAAATTCACCAGCGCATTGAGCACCACGATAACGGGCAGGCAAATGCGGGGGAAGCTGATTTTCTTGAGCAGATTGGCTTGCTCCAGAAACATGTTCTGCGCTTTGGAAGTGATTTCGGCAAACAGGCCCCAGGTCAGAATGCCGGCGCACAGGTAGATGCTGTAGCCATAGGTGCTGGCATTGCCGGGGAGACGGTTCTGCATCACCTGCGAGAAGATCAGGGTGTACACCAGTATCATCGCCAGCGGGCTGAGTACGGTCCAGGCGGCGCCCAGCATGGTGTTACGGTATTTGGACTGGAATTCGCGCTTGACGCTGCCACTGACAAAGCCGCGATAGCGCCACAGGGCGCCGAACATGGCGAGCGCCATTATGCGCCCTTCATGGTGAAGTGCGACGGGATGGACAGGGTAAAGCGCAGGGCTGGCATCATCAGCAGGCAGGGCGCAGAAACAGCGCCGCAGGTCAGTTTACAAGTGGGCGATTATACCGCACGGCTTGTTAAGCTAGAAACATGTTACAGCTTGTCACACGCTGCCCTGATACCGCAATTATTCGCTCTGGACCAGCTTCTGCAGTTCATCCGGCTTCTTGATGATGAGCCGGTGCGGTTCCTTCTGCACGATGCCCTGCTGGGTCAGCGCCAGCAGCGCGCGGGTCACCGTTTCGCGGCTGGTATTGATCATGTTGGCGATGTCCTGATGGGTGGGCAGGTTTTCCACCACGGTGCCGTCGGCATCCTTTTTCTGCATCAGCACGATGTAGGAATAGATGCGCTTGGAGGTGTTGTTGATGCTCAGCAGGGCGCGGAATTCCGAGTCGCGCTGGATTTTCTGGGCCAGGTGGCGCAGCATCTGGCGCGCCACCGACGGCGAGTGGGAGAACAGGTTCATGGCGACTGGCGCCGGCAGGAAGGCCACCAGTACATCGCTCATGGCCACCACCGAAGCGGAGCGGGTGGAGCCGTTAATCAGGGCGATTTCGCCGAAAAAGTCGCCGGGCACCAGCATGCGCAGGCCGATGGCGCGGCCATCTTCCGTGATGTCGACCACCTGCAGCGAACCGGAAAGCAGGAACAGCAGGCCGTCGCCGCTGCCGCCTTTGTGCAGCACCACTTCGCGCTTGGCGTAATGGCGGATGCGCAATTCCGGCTTGATCGCAGCCATTTCCTCCGGAGTGAGTTCAGCCAGCAGGGGGATCTTCCTGAGGAAAATCTGAATCTGCGGTTCTTCTCCGGCCGGTGGCGTGGGAACGGGATTGCTTGCTGGGGCGGTATTCGACGTCATGCTGTCATTGTAACGTGTTCGCGCCGCCGAGGCAGCACAACGCTACAGACCTTGCCACTGCCAGGTCAGTTGGAGCTGGCGGTCGTTATAATGGAAAATCGAGATATTTTCCTTGTTGCGTACCTGCCGTGCTTCCAGTTGTAGCGACTGCGTATTGCTTAGCGGGTAAGTAAGCGCCGCCCGCCAGACTTGCGTATTTTGGTGGCGGATCTGGTCGATAAAGCCGGGCGAATAGGCTTTGCTGCTGTCCCACACTTGCTGGGTGTAGCTGAGCTCTCCCGTGGTCTCACCCGCCAGGCGGCGGCGCCATTGCGCGCTGGTCACCCAGCCTTCGCGATTGCCACCGGGGCGTGCCGATCCGGCGTGGTCGGCTAGCCGGCCAAATGTCATGCTGGCGCTGTTGTCTTCCAGGCGGTAGTTAAACTGGCCTTTGATCTCGGCGGTATTCGAGTTGAAATTGTCCTGAGTCAGGTATTCAACATGGGTCAGGGCCGTGGTTAGATTGAATTGCATACTGCCCGGCAAAGGCAAGGGCGGCCCGACCCGGCCCTGTATCTGGCTCTGGCGCTGGTACAGCTGGGTGCCCAGCGTGATCAGCCCCACGCTGGCCGCGCCATGCAGGGTCCAGCGGCCAAAGCGCCACGGTGTGTCCAGCCCGGCAAACAGCGAGGACGAGTTGTACTGCCCCAGACGGTCGTAGCGCCGCGACTGTAGTTGTATATACCCGGAAGTGCCGTTGGGCGTCAGGTCGCGCAGGTAGTCGGCGGTCAGCAGCGTGTACTGGTCGTGTTTGGGCAGGAAGTCCGCGGTCAGCGGCAGTTCCACCGGCACGCCGGAGGAATTGGCCGTATAGCTGCCGATGCTGGAACCCTGGTTGACGTTCTGGTCGATACCGCGGCCCAGACTGAAGGCCAGCTGGGCATTAGGCCGCCAGCGCGCACAACCATTGCTGCGTGCTTCCGTAATTAGCTGCATGATGCCGGGTGAAGGATTAAAGCGGCTACGGATCACCTCGAACATGCGTTCGGCTTCCTGCTCGTGGCCTAGCGCGCACTGGATCAGTGCGAGATCGAGCCAGGCACCCGCATGCAAGGGTTCGCCTTCGATCACCTGGCGCAAAGTCTCGCTGGCATCCGTGTTGCGGCCTTCGGCGATTGATTGCAGCGCCTGGCGGTAGAGTTGCTGATTTTCGCCCGCATCTTCCTGCGCCTGCAGCGAGAACGGGTAGAGCAGCGCGACCGTGGCGAGCAACGCGGCGGACAGGGAGGCTTTCAAGCGCCTTGCTCCTGTTGTGAGGCCTTGCTCGGGACGGACTTTGCTGCTGCGGTGGTGCTCATAAGTGTTTCTAAAGTATAAACTGTGGTGGGCTTTTCCTTGCCCCGTAATAAACGTTCGCCTAGCGGAATGAAGCGGTGACGGCGCGAACGTTCCACCGTACCGGCGCCGACAATGACGTCGTAGGGGTAATCGCGCGCCGCCTGTTCTAGCCGTGAGGCAGTATTGACGCTGTCGCCGACGGCAGTATAGATGCTGCGGAAGGTGGTGCCGAAGTCGCCAGCCATGGCCAGTCCGCTATCGATGCCTATGCGCACGCGCAATGGCGGTCGTCCTTTTGCCTGTTGTTCAATACTTAATTGCTGTACGCGCCGCACAATAGCATGGGCGGCGTCTAATGCCAAATCAGCATGTTGCAAATTTGGTAATGGCGCCCCCCAGAAAGCTACCAGACCGTCACCCGTATATTTGTCTAGCGTGCCCTGATGGCTGATCACGGGGCCGGTCAGGCATTCGAGAAAATCGCGCGTCAATTTGGCTGCTTCATCGACCGGAAGCGATTCGACCTGGGTGGTGTAGCCTTCCATGTCGGCAATTAAAGTGGTCACATCGAGTTGGCGCGGGGCAAGGGGATCCATCATGTCGCTGCGCAGTAATTCCGTCACGACGGCCGGCGCGACATACTGGCGCAGGGTGTCGAGCAGATGGCGCGAGCGCTGCTGGGTCATCTGCCACTGGTAAGGCACGGCAAAGGTGAGCAGGAATAGCAGCGAAGCGAGCGGGGCCGTGGTGGAGAATTCGGCATCGTGGCCACTGATGATAAAAGCCAGCACCAGCCAGCACAGCGAACCGGTGGCCAGTAGGGCGACATTCCGGGCGGCCGAGAGACGTGGCAGGCTGTAGCCGATCAGCAGCGCCATCAGGGCTGACCAGAGGCAGGAGATCCAGCGTCCGGGCCAGCGGGCCGCAGTCAGGCCGTCGCGCTGGTCGAGCAGGGTCGAGAGCAGTGCAGCCTGAACTCCCAGTCCGGGGCGGTTGGCTGCCAGCGGCGTGGTGACGCGGTCCGCCAGCGTTAGCGAGGACGAGCCGATCAGCACTAACCGCCCGCTGGCACTGGCCGGATCAATGCGGCGCTGTAGTATGTCGGCGGCGCTGACGACGGTGTAGGCGGGCCAGTCGCGCAGATAGGATATGCGTAGCCCGGCACTGTCGCCGCCGGGCGTGATGGGGGCGCCGCCTGCGCAGCAGTTGACCAGCGCCAAGCTGAGTGCCGGATAGGTCTGGCCGTTGTACTGGCTGAGTAGCGGCGCCCGGCGCAGTGTACCGTCAGCATCCGGCACAAAGCCGATATTGCCGATATGGGCGGCGTGACGGGCTAGCTGTATATGATTGGCAATATATCCGGTCGCGGGCAGGGCTGGCGCCGTGCTGCGAATGGCACCGCCCAGTACGCCTTTGTGCAGCGGTTCGGGCCGGGTTGCGCTGTAATCGAGCGCCTGGGCCAGCACCAGCGGGGCATTCTGGGCCAGTATCGCTAGCCGGGTATCGCCCAGCGTATCGCCGGCATCGGGCATCAGGATATCGAGCGCGATTCCGCGTGAACTGTAGTCCGTCAGCAGAATTTCCACCATATCGGCAATCCGGCCCCGGCTCCACGGCCATGGGGCGATTGTATTCAAGCTGGTTTCGTCGATATCGACTACCAGTATGCGCGAGTCTTCTGCACTGCTGGTCTGGAGCTGGATAAACCGGTCGCGCAGCCATTCCTCGGCCAGAAAGCTGGTTCCGGGAGGGGGGAAGCATTCTGCCGCCGCAGTGATCAGTATTGCCAGTAAAGGCAGTAGCCAGCGAAGTTGCCGGCTAAAGGCAGGAAAGGGCGAGCGCGGGCCCGGCACGTTGGTCATCAGGGAATGCGGCAGCGTTCTGTCAGAGAGAGATTGACAGGTTACAACACCCAGCCTAACGCAGCAAACGCTTTTGCTACAAAGTGTAAAGTTGGCGATGTTGCGCAGGGGTTTCAGTAGAATGTGACGTTCATCACGGAAATATCCTTTGTGGATGGGATAATTCTGCTTGTACCAAGGAGAACTATGATGCGTAAATTACTACTACTTGCTGGCTGCTGGCTACTGGCTAACGCTGTCCATGCCGCCGAGGCAGGGAAAATCATATTCGTCGCAGGTGCAGCCAAGGTTGCTTCCAATGCAGCCGTCCTGAATGCGCCGGTGAATGAAGGCGAAATGCTCAGTACCGGCGCGGACGGCTATATCTACATCAAGACTATCGACGATGGTCTGTTTATTCTGCGTCCGAATACCCAGGCGCGGATTGCCAGCTACCATATAGATAGTGTCAATCCTGCCAATACCCGTATCAAGCTCGAATTGATCAGTGGCGTGGCACGCAGCCAGTCGGGCCAGGCGGTCAAGCTGGCGCGCCAGAATTTCCGCTTCAATACCCCGGTTGCGGCCATTGGCGTGCGTGGCACCGACTTTACTGTATCCACAGATAACGAGACGTCGCGGGTCACCGTGCTGTCCGGCGGTATTACCATGAGCGGCTTTGCCAATGGCTGCCGCCCAGAGGGTACGGGCCCGTGCGAGGGGGCGATGGCGCGCGAGCTCAGTGCGGCGCAAAAAGGCCAGTTGCTGCAATTGCAGCGTGGTCAGGCCGCCCCGCAGCTATTGCAGGGCAACACTACTCTGGCGCCGGATCTGGTAGCGCCGCCACGCTCCGATGAGCCGGGCAAACCTGCCAGCGGTACTGCATCGGCTCCCACCGAGCCTAGTCTGGACCTGAAGAAAGATCAGAACTTGCAGCAGGAAAAGGCTAATCAGAAAGCGATAGCCCAGCAGCCTAGCACCACCAAGCCTAGCGTGCCTGATGTTGTGGTAACGCCGCCCGAAGTGATCATCAGTGATCCCGTGGTTCCTGTTCAGCCAGTGGTGCCGCCTAAGGAAGTTAGCTGGGGACGCTACACGGCGATTGCCGACCAGCCTGCCACCAGCGGTCTGAGCAAGGCCGGTGCCGAACGTCTGGGTATGACAGAAGACTTCGTGCTGTTCCGTAGCCGTACTGGCAGCACGCTGGCAACGCCGGTGCAGGGCAGTGCCGCATTTGCGCTGGCGTCTGGCGAGGCCTATATACGTAATATAGACGGTACGGGCAAAGCTGCGGCGACCTTGCAGAACGGCGTGCTGGCTTTTGATTTTGGCAATTCCAGCTTTAGCACCCAGTTTGATCTGCTGACCCAGAATGCGGAAACCTACAAGATGGCCAGTGCGGGCAGGGTAACCAGTGATGGCCTGTTCTCCAGCCAGACTGCCAATATCAAGACTAATAATATGTCGGTAACGGGCGCGCTCAATGATCTCACCAGCGCCAGTTATATCTTCCAGGGCACACCGGATTCCAAGCATGTCGTCAATGGGGTGACGAACTGGAAAAAGTGATTCAGATTAAATTTGTCGAAAACCCGTCCTCATGAGCCTGTGGGGGCGGGTTTTTTTCGTTGCTGCAAGTTTTAAAAATGACAAGATCGAGTGGATATGCGGTATGCTGTTCGATGATGTCTAAGAGTTTTTTGCTGTGTGGATACTCGAAAAGCGGGGTAGCCACGCTTTTGCGCATCTGATTGATTTATCGAAGGGCATCAAACATAATGTCCGCGCGGTAATTTTATGTCGCAAAAAAGCAAAAAAAGTAGAGGTAATTGAGGTTTGGTGTGACGCTCGTCACATTCTTCCCCAGCTATCCTCTGCCATGATTCGGTACGCTGTCTTGCGGTTCGCAGGTTGCGTTGCCGAAGCGCTTATTTATTAACCCTAGGAGTTATACAAATGGCTACACCTACTGAACTGATTCAACAATTGTACGTTGCGTACTACAACCGTCCTGCCGACGTAGCTGGTCTGGCGTTCTGGGTTAACGCTTACAACAACGGTACCTCGATCGATACCATCAGCAAGAACTTCAACAACGCAGCTGAATACACCAACGCCTACGCAGGCAAGAGCGCAGACGCTATCGTCAACACCGTGTACCAGAACCTGTTCGGCCGTACCGCTGACAGCGTTGGTCTGGATTTCTGGGGCAAAAAAATCGCCGCCAAAGAAATCACCGTTGCTGACCTGGTAAAATTCATCACCGCTGGTGCTCTGAATGCTGACGGCACTCCTAACGCCGACGGCGCAGTATTCAACAACAAAGTGGCCGCTGCTGTTGCTTTCACCACCGAAATCGGCACCGCCGGTAACGAAGCTGAGCGCGTAGCTTACTCGTCGGGTACTGCTGACGTGCTGGCTGCTGCTAAATCCTACATCGCTGGCGTGACCACCGATGACACCCTGGCTACCGCTGTTGCCAACGTACACGCTACTGCACAGAAACTGCTGCCAGTACCTGACACCGCAACGCCTAAGAGCTTCACCCTGACCTCTGGCGTAGACACTGGCGCAGCCTTCCTGGGCGGCGCAGGCGACGACACCTACAACGCTACCGGCGCAACCCTGACCGCTCTGGACTCGATCGACGGCGGCACCGGCAAAAACACCCTGTCGATTCAGGATCCTTCGTCGCTGATGGCAACCACCCTGCCAGCAGGCGTTTCCCTGAAAAACATCCAGACCATCACCATCAACACCGCTGGTTCGCTGGGTCAAGTGACCTCGGCTGGTAGCGCTGCTGTTGCTGCTGTTAAGCAAGTGCTGACCATCACCCCAACCGTGGTGACCGCTGGTTCGACCAACACCATCACCGTTACCTACGGCGGCGTAAGTGTTACCACCGCTGCAATGGACGGTACCGTGACCGCTGCTGAAGTTAGCGCACTGGTAACCTCGGCAATCAACGCGATCGCTGGTTCGACCGTTGCTACCACCGTTGGCAACCAAGTTGTTGTGACCGCTCCAGTAGCCGGCACCGCTCTGCCTACCATCACCACCGTAGTCAACACCGCTGCTGGCGATGTGACCTGGGTACAAGCAACCCCACAAGCTAACGTAGTTGGCTCGGCTGCTGTTGCTGCTACCTCGGCTGCTGTGTACGACGTAAGCGGCGTAGACAGCCTGACCACCCTGGCTGTGAACTCGATCGGTAACGACAACGTTAAAGCTGCTGCTACCACCGACGTCACCCTGACCAACACTGCAAACACCAACACCACCACCGTGGTTGGCGGTAAAGCAGTGACCATCACCGAAAACGGCACCGCTGGCACCATCACCGTTGACGGCACCGCAGGCGCTCTGGTGATCAACCAGAACACCACCGGCGCTGTGACCGTGGGCGGCACCACCGCTGTTACCGGTTCCGTAACGGTTAACGCCAAAGCACAAGGCGCAACCGCTATCGCTATCGACGGCGGCACCACCGTGAACGTGACCACCGCTGGCGTCAGCACCGGCACCATCACCGTTGGTAACACCACCAAGCCTACCGGCGCTATCGCTGTTGACTCGACCAGTGCTTACAGCACCTCGACCGCAGCTGACTTCACCCTGGGCAACGTTGTTGTTAAAGGCGGCACCACCATCGCTGTGACCCAGCACGCTGCTTCGGCTGCTGCTAACACCGCTGCTGCTGCTGATACCAGCAACTTCACCGTGACCCAAGCTGCTGTTGCAGTGACCGGCGGCGCCAACACCACCGCTGTTACCGTCACCAACGACGCTATCGCTACCGTACACAACCAGAGCGACGCAGTGGCTGTTGCGACGGAATCGGCAAGCGTAACCTTCACCGCCCTGACCGGCGGCCAATCGGTTACCGTGAACGGCCTGACCTTCACCGCTGGCGCTGCTGGCACCACCATCGCTCAAACCGCTGCTGCCTTCGCCAACCTGACCGCTGGCGCTCTGCAAGGTAACTCGACCCTGGGTGTGTACACCGGCGCGTTCAACACCTCGGCCTTCGTGTCGGGTGCTGTATCGGGCGCAACCAGCAACACCGTAGTCTTCACCGGTGCATCGGCTGGTGCAGTGACCGACATCGTTGTTAGCGGCGTAGGTGCGGCTGCAACCACCACCGCACAAGGTGTGGACGCTGTTGCTGCAGTTGTGGGTAACGCTGGTGTTGTTGCTAACACCATCGCGATCTCCGACGTGAACGCAGGTAGCGCAACGGCTCTGGGCAAGATCACTTCGGCAACCCTGAGCAACTTCACCACCGCGCAGATCAATGACACTGCACTGAGCACCCTGAATGTAACCGGCGGTTCGGGCAACATCAACATCGACAACAGCGGTCTGACCACCCCAACCGTGAAGACCCTGAATCTGAACATCAATGCTCAGACCGGCGGTGCTCTGGACGACGCAGACATCTACACCACCCTGAATGTCACCACCTCGGGCACCAAAAACTCGACGCTGGCTAACATCACCTTCGGTGGCGTTACTGCTCTGAACGTATCGGGTACCAAAGGCCTGACCCTGACCTCGGCAGCTGGTCTGACCTCGCTGGCAACCGTGACCGTTTCGGGCGCTGCTGGTCTGACGGCAAACGTTGGTGCACTCACCACCGTTACCGACGTGAACGCTTCGGCTAGCTCGGGCACCAACACCATCACTCTGGACGCTACCAAAGCAACCTACGAAGGTGGCTCGGGTGTGGACAACGTGACCACTTCGGCTGTTGCTCCTACCAAGGCTATCACCCTGGGCGCTGGTAACGACAAACTGACTCTGGCTTCGGGCACCACCTCGGTAACCGGCCTGATCAACGGTGGCGACGGTACCGACACCCTGGTAATGGTTGCTGCTGACGCAGTTACCGCTTCGGCTAACAGCCTGTTCTCGACCAAAGTGACCAACTTCGAAACCCTGCAACTGACCGGCGGTACCGGTGCACAGCTGGTTCACGTTGACACCCTGGGCGGTTACAACTCGGCTATCGTTAGCGGCGAAGCTGACGGCGGCGTTCTGACCCTGGACGGCTTCACCTCCGGTGGCACCCTGACCATCTCGGGCAGCATCGCTGGTACCACTGGTGCATACGCTGTTTCGAGCAGCGCCTTCACCACCCCAACCACCGACAGCTTCAACATCGCTCTGTCGTCGGCTGCTGGTATCACCGCTGGTACCGTGACCGCCAACAAGGTTGAGTCGCTGGTAATCTCGTCGACCGACACCGACACCACCGCTGCCAACAGCAACACGCTGACCGTGGCTGGTGACACTGCTACCTCGATCACCGTATCGGGCAACGCAGCTCTGTCGCTGACCTCGACCGCAGCTCTGGTGACCACCGTGAACGCAAGCACGATGACTGCTGGCTTCACCTACACCACCTCGGGTACCGCGGCTCAGACCGTGACCGGTTCGGCTACCGCAGCCAACAACCTGACCGCTGGCGGTGCGAATTCCGATCGTCTGATCGGTGGTTCGGGCGCTGACACGCTGACCGCTAACGGCGCAGCTGACACCCTGACCGGTGGCGCTGGCCGCGACAAGTTCATCGTTGCTACCGCATCGTCGAACGTCAACGTGTACTCGACCATCACCGATGCATCGAGCGGCGATTCGATCCAGCTGGCTAACAACGGTACCGAGACCTTCACCACCGCCAAGCTGTCGCTGGGTGACACCGCAACCTTCCAGAACTACGTTGATCTGGCTGCTGCTGGTGCAACCGGTGCTGCTAACGCCGCGATCAAGTGGTTCCAGTACGCTGGCAACACCTACATCGTGGAAGATCTGTCGAACGCCACCACGTTCCAAGCTGGCACCGACATCGTTGTGAAACTGACCGGTCTGGTTGATCTGAGCACCGCTTCGCTGAACAACGCAACCGCTCCAGTTCTGCTGATCGGCTAATTCCGACTCTACCGGGAACACGCAGCTTGCTGCAGGTTCCCGGCTTTAGATGAGAGATATAGTCGCTTAGTAAGCACTAGATCCCAAAGCCGGACTGGCAACAGTCCGGCTTTTTTTATGTCTGATATTGTTTTATTGCTGGCAGAAAGTTCCGGTTAGCAATGAATTATCGTAAAAAAATGTGACGAGGATCACATTTTTTGCGCTACATAGGCGATAATGTCTGCTCTCGCCCGAGTTGGGCGATATGGCGGACATATCCATGAAAAACCCTCTAGTTAAATCCAAGAACGAAATTCAGCAAATACTGCTGACGTTTAAAAGTACCTTTGTAACCGTCGGTACCTTCAGTGCCATCAGCAATCTGCTGATGCTGGTGCCATCGCTGTACATGCTGCAGGTGTATGACCGCGTGCTGGGTAGCCGTAACGAGGTCACCCTGCTGATGCTGACGCTGATGATGCTGGTGGCGTATATGTTTATGAGCGGGCTGGAGCTGATCCGTAGCTTCGTGCTAGTGCGCGTGGGTGCGCGCTTCGATATGCAGCTCAATAAGCGTGTCTACACCGCCGCCTTCGAACAGAATCTCAAGCGTGGCGGCGTCAATGCGGGCCAGGCACTGGCCGATCTGACCAACCTGCGCCAGTTCCTGACGGGGAATGCGTTGTTCGCTTTCTTCGATGCACCGTGGTTCCCTATCTATCTGATCGTGATTTTCGCTTTCGAGCCTTCGCTTGGTGTGTTCGCTCTGTGCGGCACGGCAGTGCTGGTGCTGTGCGCTTATGTGAATGAACGCGTATCGCACAAGCCGCTGGCCGAAGCGAACGGCATGGCGATTGCCGCTTCCACACTGGCCACTAACAACCTGCGCAATGCCGAAGTGATCGAGTCGATGGGCATGCTGCCTAATCTGATGGGCCGCTGGCTGAAGCTGCATAGCCGCTTCCTGCACTTGCAGGCCGACGCTAGCGAAAAAGCCGGTATGGTGGGCGCAGTGACCAAATTCTTCCAGGTTTCCCTGCAATCGCTGGTGCTGGGCTTTGGTGCGCTGCTGGTACTGGAAAATAAGATTACGGCGGGTATGATGATTGCCGCCTCGATACTGGTGGGCCGTGCCTTGCAGCCGGTACAGCAGGTGATCGCGGTATGGAAATCGTGGGCCAGTACCCGTAGCGCGTACGAGCGTCTGACCAAGCTGCTGGAAGAAAATCCGGAGCGCGAAGTTGGCATGGCGCTGCCTAAGCCAAATGGCGCAATCACCGTGGAAGGCGTAACGGCCTCGCCACCGGGCGCCAAGGCGCCTGTGCTCAAAGGCATCAGCTTCGCCATCAATCCCGGGGATGTGCTGGGCGTGATCGGCCCTAGCGGTTCGGGCAAATCCACGCTGGCGCGTCTGCTGGTGGGCATCTGGCCGGCCTTGATGGGCAAAGTCCGTCTCGATGGCGCTGATATCTACCAATGGAACAAGGCTGAGCTGGGACCTCATATCGGCTATTTGCCGCAGGATATTGAGCTGTTTGCCGGTACGGTCAGCGACAACATCGCCCGTTTTGGCGAAGTCGATCCCGAGAAAGTTGTACTGGCGGCCAAACGGGCAGGGGTGCATGATCTGATTCTGCATTTCCCGGACGGTTACAACACCAAGCTGGGTGATGGCGGTGCCGGCCTGTCCGGTGGCCAGCGCCAGCGTCTGGGGCTGGCGCGTGCCATGTATGGCGATCCGTCCGTACTGGTGCTCGATGAACCGAACTCGAATCTGGACGACGTGGGCGAAAACGCACTGCTGATGGCAATCAATGACTTGCGCGCACGCGGCAAGACTATCGTGCTGATCACCCACCGCACCAGTGTGATCGGTGCTACCAACAAGTTATTGTTGTTGCGTGATGGTGCTTTGCACATGTTCGGCATGACCAACGATGTATTGCAGGCCTTGCAGGAAAGCCAGCGTCAGGCGCAGGCCCAGCTGGCCGCGCAACAGGCGGAAGTGCAGGCAGCTGCGGCAGCGCAAGCGGCCAAGGCCGCAGCAACGGAATAGGAATAAACATGAATATGATCAAAAAACAGGATGCTGCGGTCGAAGTGATTAGCCATGATGTGGCGCCGCTGACTGTCAACACCGATGCAGCCGCCTACGCACGGCTGGGATGGTTGATCGTGCTGGCCGGTGTGTTGGGCTTTGTGCTCTGGGCCTCGTTTGCTCCGCTGGACAAGGGTTCGCCTCTGTCTGGTACGGTCACCAAAGAAGGCAACAAGAAGGCCATACAGTATCTGCAAAACGGTATCGTGCAGGACATTCTGGTCAAAGATGGCGATCATGTCGCTGCTGGCCAGGTGCTGGTGCGAATGAATGCGGTGCAAGCCAAGTCGGCGCTCGATATTACCCAGGTTCAGTACATCAGCGCACGCAGCGCGGAAGCACGCCTGCTCGCCGAGCTGCAAGGCAAACATACGGTGAGCTTGCCTGAGTCGCTGCAAGAGTATCGCAGCGAAAGCCAGACGACGGAAGCGATGGCTTTGCAGAATCAGCTGATCAGTTCGCGCCAGGCGTCGTTGCAAAGCGAAATGAGCGTTATGGACGAAACCATCGCCGGTTTGCAAGCGCAAGTCAAAGGCGTGGAAGAATCGCGTGCCAGCAAGAAGGCCCAGCTGGCCATGCTGAAAGAGCAGATCGACAGCATGGCGGATCTGGCCAAGGATGGTTTTATCGCGCGTAACCGCTATCTCGATGTGAAGCGCAACTATGAGCAAGTGGTTGGCGCCATCGCCGAAGACACGGGAACGCTGGGCCGGGCACAGAAGCAGATCAGCGAAACCCAGCTGCGCAAGACCCTGCGCCAGAGCGACTACCAGAAGGAAGTGCGTAGCCAGCTGGCCGATGCGCGCAAAGAAGCGGAAGCACTGCAAGGCCGCCTGACCGGGCAGAAATTTGACGTGGGCAGCGTGGAACTGAAAGCGCCGGTGGCTGGTGTGGTGGTCGGTTCCAGCGTATTCACCAAGGGCGGTGTGGTGGGCGCCGGTGCCAAGCTGATGGAAATCGTACCGGATGACGATGCACTGGTGGTAGAAGGCCAGCTGGCCGTCAATCTGATCGACCGGATACATGTGGGCCTGCCGGTGGAAATGAACTTCGCCGCGTTTAATGCCAATCGTACGCCGCACATTCCAGGCGAAGTCATACAGGTTGCGGCCGACCGCAGCATCGACGAGCGTACCGGCGCACCTTACTACAAGGTCCGCGCCCGGGTAAGTCCGGAAGGCGTGAAGCTGATCCAGCAGAAAAAACTGGCGATCGTACCGGGTATGCCTGTTGATATGTTTGTCAAGACTGGCGAGCGCACCATGATGAGCTACCTGCTTAAGCCGCTGTTCGACCGCGCCAAATCCTCGATGACGGAGGACTGATATGGCTTATCCGCTAAAGCAAAGCACGCTGCGCCTGGCGTTGTCAGGCGTACTGGGGCTGGGCTCTCTGTTCGCGCTGCCGGGTGCTCATGCCATGACGGTATTGCAGGCATACGAGGCGGCGCTGCAAAACGATGCGGCTTACCGTGCCGCCTATTATGCGGCCGAAGCCGGTAAAGAGAACCGTACGCTGGGCATGTCGAATCTGCTGCCGTCGATAAATGGCTCGTATAGCGCTAGCCAGAATCGCACGACACTCGAAGTTGGCAAGGACATCCATCCCTACGACTATATCAGCCGCTCCTCGACGGTGCAGTTGCGCCAGTCGCTGTTCAATCTGGATGGCTGGTTCCGCTTCAAGCAGGGTGCGGCGCAGAGCAAGTATACCGATGCCCAGTTCGCTAGCCAGCAGCAGGAAGTCATCGTCCGAGTGATGAGTGCCTACCTCGATGTGCTGTATAAACAGGACCTGCTGGCCTTGGCCAAGGTGGAGCGTGACATGTATCTGGAACAGCGCAAGGTTAATGACCGGCTGTTCGAGAAAGGCGAGGGTACCCGTACCGATATGCTGGAAACTCAGGCGCGGCTCGATGCCTCGCAGGCGCAGGTGCTCGAAACGGAAGACGCATTGCAGTTTTCGCGCGACACTCTGAGTTCCATCGTCGGCGGCGAGATCGGCACGCTCGACGTGCTGATGCTGGACTTTGCTCCGCGGCCCGCCGATAGTGTGAGTTTTGAAGCGTGGAAGACTATCGCGCTGGAACGCAATCCCGATATCAAGGCTGCCCGGCTCGGCGTGGAAATCGCTACGCAGGATATTAACCGGCAACGCTCCGGCCATGCTCCCCGCGTGGATTTTGTCGCCACTTATGGCAAGACGGCTTCTGACTCCATCACTACGGTGAATCAAGATCAGACCATACGTAGCCTGGGCGTGCAGATCAATATTCCGCTGTATTCAGGTGGTGCGGTGAATGCCCAGACGCGTCAGTCGGTGGCCAACAAGCTGAAAGCAGAGGCTGATTTACAAGCCCAGACCGATAAAGTGGTACTGGAACTGCGCAAGGATTATAGCTCTCTGCTGAGCAGCATCACGCGTCTCGGCGCGCTGGAAAAAGCTGTGGCTTCTGCTACTACCCTGATAGACGCTACCCAGCGTAGCGTTGCTGGTGGCGTGAGGATTAATCTGGATGTGCTCAACGCCCGCCAGCAGCTATTTACTGTCAAGCGCGATCAGGCTCAGGCCCGCTACAATTATCTACTGATCACTTTGCGTATGCGTGCGGCAGTCGGCACCCTGTCGGGCGACGACCTACGTGAAATAGCACCCTATTTCAGGCCAGCGGCATGAAGATGATGATGGATGATGAGCTGGAAGTCACCGTAGACGGCATAAGCTACAAGGTGGCTGATCTGAGCGAAGAGGCGCGTGCACAGGTTACGAGCCTGCAGTTTGTCGATGCCCAGATGGCGGACCTGTCCGCCCAGCTGGCAATCTATCAGACGGCACGCAATGCGTATCAGGCCGCATTGCAGCAGCTGTTGCCCCGTCCTAAGCAATAGCAGTGAAGCAGAACGGCGCCTTGCCCGCAGCACCCAAGTTGCTGTTCGTGGAGAGCTTGCGTGGTTTGGCCGCCTGTCAGGTTGTATTGCTGCATTACTGCGCAGCCTTTTTACCCGTACTGGCTCGTGTGCCGGGCCAGGCGCGCTTCCCGGCCGAGAGCTGGCTGAGCCACAGTCCGTTTTTTCTATTGCTGGACGGGTATTCCTCGGTGTACCTGTTTTTTGTGATGAGCGGCTTTGTGCTGGCGCCCTCGTTCCAGTATTCCACGATGCCAGCATGGCGCACTGCATTGAAGCGGTTGATACGCTTGCAGCTGCCTGTGCTTGCGGCGTTTGGTTTGGCGGTCATCCTGAGCCTGGCCTTGCCGTCGGCGAAACAGCATGCTTTCGCTTACTCCCGTTCGCCATGGCTGGATTTCATGAATCATAATTCCATGCAGATCTGGCCCTTATTGCAGGACGGTCTATGGAATTCACTGCTGGCCGGCTATCAGAATCTGTCGGTGTTTTCTCCCTGGCCCCAACTGGCCTCGCTGATGCATGTGGCGCCGCTCGAAACTGCGCTCAATTCCCCCATGTGGACTATTCATGTGGAATTCTGGGGATCGCTGATGCTGATTGCGCTGGTCTATCTCCTGCGCGGACTGGGAGGGCATCGCCGCTGGCCTGTGCTGCTGCTATTTTTCTGCTTGGCCGGTAGCAGCCAGCTGTCCTTATTCCTGGCCGGCTATTGCCTGTATCAAGTCTGGCCGTGGCTGCAAGCCATACGCCCGCGCCTGAAAAATGTGGCTGGGCTAGCGATGGTGCTGGCGGGACTGATGGCGTGCGGCAGCAAATCCATACCCCTGCTGAGTACCGTCTGGAATGCTATCGGGCAGCTGGGTCTGTATCATGCCGACAGCGATTTTCACTGGCAGAGCCAGATCGGTGCGCTGGCGATCTTTATGGGTGTGCTGTTGTGCGTGCCGCTACAGCGCTGGCTGTCGCGCCCGTTGCTGACTGGTCTGGGACGCTTGTCGTTCAGCGTCTATCTGCTGCATTTCCCGATTTTGATTACGCTAGGCTGCGCCATATTTGCTGCGCTGGCAGGCTATTCCTACGCATGGGCATGTGCGCTCAGCGTGCTTGTCGGAGCCGGCGCGACGTTTGCACTGGCTTATTGCTTCGAGCGTTATGTCGACCGGCGCGCCATAGCGCTGGCGCGCCGTTACGCAGTCTAGCGATAGGGGCTGGCGTAGCATGCCGCTGCGCCAGCCTCAGGCGCAATCGTTCAGACTACCTGCAGCGCTCGCAATAGCGGCAGCTGTTGCTGGGCGAAGTGTGCGGCCTGCTCGCACAGTTCGCTCAGATTTTCTTCGGCACTGACCAGCGCCTTGCCGTCGCGTAGCACGCAGCGACCTAGCTGTTGCAGCGCCTGCCACGCCACACTGGCCCAGCCTTCCGGACTGGCATGGCCTTCCAGCAAAGCATGGATGAAAATCTGATGCACGCTGGACACGGCAATACCGCCGCCCGTGACAGGGCTGGCGAGGAAGGTAATTTCGCTGCCGCTACAGGCTTCACGGCACAGATAGGCATTAAGCTGCTGCGTCTGCTTCAAGCTTTGCGCGTCCGGGGGGCTGGACTGGGCTGCGCTCAACGCGCCTATCCCGCCCAGTATCAGACTAGCCTGGATGATCTGCGGAAGCTCGATGTTGAGCGGGCGCAGATGCTGCTCGATCTGGCCCAGTGTCCTGACCTGATAATCGGCAAGGTAATCGAGCAGCGGGCCGTACACCGCTTCCTGCATTGTGGCTTCGCCCTGATGGGTGGCGATCTTGAGCGAGATACCGGAACGCGGCTTGGTCAACACCACTGCCTGCGCGCGCGCCTGCTCGATCTGCTTGAGCGGTGAGAGCTTGCGCGCTCCCTTGATCCAGTAGTCGCGGCGGAACTGCTGATTGACGCAGAAGTCCCGCACGGTTTCGCGGAATACGGGGTGGTTTATCTGTTGAAGCAATTCTTGCTGCTCCGGGTTCAGATTCAGCTCGTCGATGTGTTCCATATAATTGGCGGAACAGACGAAGTCCAGCTTGGCCGGTGTCATCCACTCGGCCATGCGCGAGAAGGGCATGGGCAGCCAGTCGCGGTTGAAGTATTCGTGGGCGAGATAATGGCGGTCCTGCGACTTGAGCTCGGCGAGCCGCTTGCCGACCAGCGGATTGACTTTGGCAAACCTAGGCTGGGTCGCCATTAATTTGTCGGTGAAGGCCAGTGCATCGTCAATGCGCGGCACCAGTCCCTGAGCGGCGTTGCCCATGACCTCGCTGTGCGTAATCAGCAAATCGCGCATGGGCACCATGGTGGCCCAGCCCGGCTGGGTGTTGTAGCTGATGTAGAGCACGCCGCCGACCTTGAGCTTGCGCCGTATAAAATCGACGATGATGCTGCGGTTTTCGTCGGATACCCAGCTCCAGATGCCATGCAAGACGATGAAGTCAAAATCCGGCAGATCGCTGCGCTGACAGAATTCGTCGAAGCCCTGATCATATAGCCCGGTAGTGGCGCCGGAAGCCAGACTCAGCGATTGGGCATAGCCCGCCTGGGACGGATTGAAGTCGGTGCCGAACCAGCGTGTAGGCGTTGCCGCAGCGTGAAAATTGGTGCTAACGCCTTGGCCGAAGCCCAGTTCGCAGGCGGTGCCAATTTGCGGCAAGGCGATGCCTGCCTGTAGGAAGGCAAGCCGCATATGCAGAGAATTCAGTTCGGCGTAATAGCCGTAGGTATAGCCTATCGTTGCAACATAGCCAGAAGTCCAATCCGTCATAGTTTATGCTTTCACATTCGGAGCGTAAGGTTGCTCAGGATAACCCAAGTTGTTAGTTTGAGTTAGCACTTCCGTGTGCGGAATAGGATGAGATAGGCGGAGCAGGTCAGGCCCGAGGCGCCGGTATGTTGCGCCGCCGTTCAGCAGCGGCATGCTATGCCGGCAAGTGGCGCGCTTATTTGCGGTAGCAGTGCGGGCAGAATTTACCTTCGATAAAACCAGATTGATTCGCTGCGACTGTTGATGCTTGCGGCATATTTAGTAAGGAGCCTATTTACCCTAGCAATGCGGATGGCTTCATTTAACCGGTCCGCCTAGTAGATATTCGGCGTGAGTTCTTTGAAGCTCTGCCTACTCTCCTCTGATTTGCCCCAACGCAAATAGTTCTCCTGTGCCTTACCTTAGATTGAAACACGGTTATTCCTGTTTCAAATCCTAAGGGGTGCGCGATGTCATACAAATATGCAAATGCGGATACACTGGAAGAACACGAAATGGTTGGCACACATCAATGCGTGGCCCTGGTTCAACGCTATGCCGGCGCACCGGTCACTTCGTTGTGGCGCCAAGGCGATGCGGTGGTAGGGAATTCGTTGTTGAAGAAAGGCACTGCAATTGCTACGTTTGTGCGTGGGCGATATGCGAATCATCCCCATGGCAATCATGCCGCCCTGTTTCTTCGGCAGGGAGCCGACGGCATTTACGTGATGGATCAGTGGAAGACCAAGAAGAGCGGAAAAATCAGCTCCCGCTTCCTGAAATGCCAGGGAAAAGATAAAAAGGGCAATTTTAAATTCCCGAGTGACAATGCGGACGCATTCTTTGTCATCGAATAGCCCTATGCGTGCCAACTTAATGCTTGCTGCTGTGCTCACGGCGCAAAGCCACGCAGCAGACGTGGACCAACTGAATTGCCCGCCGTCTGTGCCGATCACAATGGCGCCGGAAGGCGTTTCTGCGCTGCAGGAATGGCGCGTCGAGGGCAGCAGGGTGCTATATCTTAACTCTGCCACGCCTATTGCCGGCCCGCCTGAGCAGCACGGAGATCTGGCTGAATATACTTCCCGGCGTGGCAAAAATACTTGGTCATACACTTACAATTTGCAGCGAGATTTTCCCGATGGTAAATGGCTTGAGTGTGGATACGGAACTCACAATCAGCTAACGCTTTCCCGGCGTATGCCAGATGCAATCAAAGCATGTACTTTTTTATATAAGCGGGGAGAAAAGGCTGGACAGTTTGATGTCAAAATCGATTGCCGCTAGGCGTACACCTTCCCTGTGTCTGGCGTCAATTAGATTTTCCGCCGCATTTCTAATTCTCGCTGGACAGTATCTTGGATTTCTTCATTAGCGCCTGTAGTGCTGCGGTTCAAATTAATGAGGTCAGTTCAGTTACGTCCCCCATTTTTTCATTTTCCATATGCAGTGCCGGCGACAACTTGAAGATGAAAATCATGTTATATTAGATGCTTAAATAAGCATTTAATTTGCGCTAGGAAATGACGATGGATACATTGCTGGCCAGTATTACCGTGAGTGTTACGGAGCTAAAGCGTAACTATGCCAATATCCTCAAGGAAATGGAAAACACGCCGGTCGCCGTGCTTAATCACAATCGGCCTGAGGCATACCTGCTATCGGCCGATTACTACGAGATGCTGATTGCACGGATGGAGGATCTAGAAGATGCCAAGCTGGTGCGTGAACGTGCCAGCGGTCCGTTTGTCGATGTGGCGCTGAATGCGCTTTAAATTACGCTTCCATAAGCTGGCTTGGGCTGAGTGGCAGAAGCTAGATGCTAGTGTGAGGGAACCATTTAAGAAGAAATTAGCCGAGCGACTAGAGCAACCACGGGTGCCGAGTGCCGCTTTACATGGCATGGCTGATTTTTACAAGATAAAACTCAAGGCAGCAGGATACCGCTTGGTCTACCGGGTTGAAGATGAGGTGCTGTACGTGACGGTGATTGCTGTCGGCAAGCGAGAACGCAACCTTGCTTACCTTGGCGCGAAAGACCGACTGGGCTGATAAGCTGGCTGGCTTGCTCACAGCTATCTGGGTAGTTTCGTTGAGATTGAAGACTACTCCCATGGATTGATCAGCGTCACGCCGGTACCGATGAAATCGGCAATGCTGCGAGTGACCAGTGTCATGCCATGCACCAGTGCCGTGGCAGCAATCAGTGCGTCGCGTTCGCCACGTTTGTCGGGTACATGCAATTTGGCGCAGCGTTGTGCTACCACGCTATCAATCGGCAGGGTGCGTTTGGCAAACTCAGGTAGAACGTGCTGGGCCAGCCAGGTCCGTAACATGGCTCCCTGAACTGGATCTTTTCTTTCGATAGTCAAAACGCCTAGCTCAAGCTCCATGATGGTAATCACTGATACGAAAAGGTCGGTGGCTTCCACGCTACTCGCCCAGGCTGTGACGTTTTTATCGGCTTGGCCGTGTCGCACTTTGCGTAGTTCGGATACCACGTTGGTATCGAGAATAAACATCATGAGAGATCTGCCGGCTGGATTTCAATGTTTGCACGTGGCGGATCAAATTCGATGTCGGCAAGCCCCGGCATTGCCAGAGCATCGGCAATATTGCGTCTTTGCTTGGTAAGGCGCTGATATTCTTCGAAGCTCATCAATACATGGGCTGGACGACCTCGATCGGTGATGAATACCGGCCCTTTGTTGGCTGCCCGTTTGGCTTCGCTTGCCTGCTGATTGAATTCCCGACTAGTAATGGTAGTAATGACCATGACGACATCCCTACATGTTTGCTGAATGTAGGGATGTTACTACTTTGGATTTGGGGAGAAAGCCTGATTGGACCTGCCGTATTCGCGGTCCTTGCGGTCGGGAGCTTATTTGCCGTAGCAGTGCGGGCAGGATTTGCCTTCGACAAATTCAGGCGCCAGTTGCTGGCGTGGCGTCACTACGGCGCGGCAGTTGAAGCACTGGGCGGTCTCAGTCGGTTCCAGCTTGGGATTGAGCGCCGTACGATAGTCGAACACGAAGCAGTCGCCCGTGTAATGGTCGCCGCCCACTTCCTCGAAATACTTGAGGATGCCGCCTTCGAGCTGATACACATCCTGATAGCCGATGTTCTGCATGTGGATGGCGGCTTTTTCGCAGCGGATGCCACCCGTGCAGAAGGTCACCACGGTCTTGCCGGTGAAGTCTTCCTTGTGCGCGGCGATCACTTCGGGGAACTCGGTGAACTTCCTGATGCGGTAATCGACCGTATTGTTGAAGGTGCCCACATCCACTTCGAAATCGTTGCGGGTATCCACCATCACCACCGGCTGGCCCTTGTCGTCGACGCCGTTGTCCAGCCAGCGCTTGAGCGTAGCCGCCTCGACGAACGGCGCGCGGCCTTCTTCCGGCTTAATCAGCGGCATGCGCATGGTGATGATTTCTTTTTTGAGCTTGACCAGCATGCGCTTGTGTGATTGCTCGTTCGAGAAACTTTCCTTGACTTCCAGATCGGCAAAACGGGCGTCGCTGCGCACCCAGGCGAGGAATTCGTCGATGTGGGCGCGCGGGCCGGAGAGGAACATATTGATGCCTTCCGGGGTCAGCAGTATCGTGCCTTTCAGGCCTAAACGCTGGCAAATGGCCTGATATTCGGGGCGTTTGGCTTCCGTATCGTCAAAGGTGACGAATTTGTAAGCGGCGATGTTGACGTGAGCGGCAGCGGCGGCAGTTGCGGCGGCATGCGCTTCAGCTTGTAAAGCAGTATTAGCGTGCATGATGATCCAGATCAAAAAATTTTGGGAGACGACATTATACGCAAGCTTGACCGTCTGCGGTTTTTTCGCGCCCAGCGGGGCGTAACACAGAATTATATTTTCTACAACATCAGTGCGCGCTACGTATGCTAGTTGATTTCCGGAGTGGCCGTCCCGCACGGTAGAATAGGAGGATATTGAACCCGCATCGAGCAGCATATGACCATGGTAGTAGACCCAGCAGCAACCTCCGCCGATTCCGCCCCGGCAGCCTTGCCCACCGGCCCGGATTTCGTCCACCTGCGCGTGCACTCCGAGTATTCCATCGTCGATGGACTGGTGCGCATCGACGATCTGGTGAGCACGGCGGCCAAGGACAAGCAGGCCGCGCTGGCAGTGACGGATCTGGCCAATATGTTCGGCATGGTCAAGTTCTATAAGGCGGCGCGCGGCAAGGGCATCAAGCCTGTGGTCGGGGTGGACTGCTGGATCAGCAATGACGAGAACCGCGACAAGCCTTCGCGCCTGATGCTGTTCGCGAAAAACCGCATGGGCTATCTGCAGCTGTGCGAACTGCTGTCCAAAGCCTGGCTGACCAATCAGCACCGCGGCCGCGCCGAAATCCGCACGGAATGGCTGCAGGAACTGACGCAGCAGAGTTATCCGCTACTGCCCGACGATAACCCGGCCAACGGCCTGATCGCCCTGTCCGGCGCCCACTTCGGCGACATCGGCATGGCGATTGAAAACGGCAATCCGGCGCTGGCCGAACAGCTGGCGCAGAAATGGGCCAGCATATTCCCCAGCCATTTCTATATCGAGATCCAGCGCGCCGGCCAGCCCAATCAGGAATCGCAGGTGCGCCATTCGGTGGCGCTGGCGTCCAAACTGGGCCTGCCCGTGGTGGCCACCCATCCCGTGCAGTTCCTCAAGGCGGAAGAATTCATTGCGCACGAAGCGCGTACATGTATCGCCGAAGGCGAGCTGCTGGCCAATGCCAAGCGGGTGCGCAAGTTCAACGAGCAGATGCGCTTCCTGTCGCAGGCGGAAATGCGCGAGCTGTTTGCCGATCTGCCGGCAGCTTTGCAGAACTCGGTGGAAATCGCCAAGCGCTGCAACCTGACGCTCACGCTGGGCAAGCCGCAACTGCCTAACTTCCCTACCCCCGGCATGACCATCGATGAATTTCTGGTGGCCGAAACCAGGAAAGGGCTGGAAGAGCGCCTGCTGCATCTGTTTCCCGATCCCGTCAGACGCGAGCAGGAGCGCCCGCGCTACGAGGCGCGGCTGGAGTTCGAGAACAACACCATCATCAAGATGAAGTTCCCCGGCTACTTCCTGATCGTGGCCGAGTTTATCCAGTGGGGCAAGAACAACGGCGTGCCTATCGGCCCCGGGCGGGGTTCCGGTGCCGGTTCGCTGGTGGCGTATGCGCTCAAGATTACCGATCTGGATCCGCTCAAATACAATCTGCTGTTCGAACGTTTCCTGAATCCGGAACGGGTTTCCATGCCCGACTTCGATATCGACTTCTGTCAGGAAAAGCGCGAGCTGGTGATCCAGCACGTCAAGGACCTGTACGGCCGCGATGCCGTGTCGCAGATCGCCACCTTCGGTACCATGGCGGCCAAGGGCGCGATCCGCGACGTGGGCCGCGTGATGGACTTCGGCTATAACTTCTGCGACGGCGTCTCCAAGCTGATTCCGTTCAAGCCGGGCAAGCCCGTGTCGATTGCCGATGCGATCGAAGAAGAGCCCATGCTCAAGGAGCGCCAGCAGAACGAGGAAGAAGTGGCCCAGCTGCTCGATCTGGCCCAGCAGGTAGAAGGCATTACCCGTAACATCGGCATGCACGCCGGTGGTGTGCTGATCGCGCCGGGCAAGCTGACCGACTTCTGCCCGCTGTACACCCAGTCCGGCGATACCGGCGTGGTGTCGCAGTACGACAAGGACGACGTGGAAGCGGTCGGTCTGGTGAAGTTCGACTTTTTAGGCCTGACCACGCTGACCATTCTGGACCGCGCGGTCCGCTACATCAAGGACCTCGATCCGGCCGAGGCGGATTTCGATCTGGCCAGGCTGCCGCTGAACGACCGCCCGTCCTACGAGCTGCTGACCAAGGCTAAAACGGTGGCCGTGTTCCAGCTGGAATCGCGCGGCATGCAGGGCATGCTGAAAGATGCGCGGCCCGACCGTTTCGAGGACATTATCGCGCTGGTGGCGCTCTACCGTCCGGGCCCGATGGACCTGATTCCCGACTTCTGCAAACGTAAGCACGGCGAGAAGTTCGATTATCCCGATCCCCGTACCGAATCGATTCTGTCGGAAACCTACGGCATCATGGTGTATCAGGAGCAGGTGATGCAGATGGCGCAGATCGTGGGCGGCTACTCGCTGGGCGGCGCCGACATGCTGCGCCGGGCCATGGGTAAGAAAAAAGCCGAAGAGATGGCCGAACACCGCGCCATTTTCCGCGCCGGTGCGGCCAAGGACGGCCTGTCGGAAGAAAAGGCCGACGAGATTTTCGACCTGATGGAAAAGTTCGCGGGCTACGGCTTCAACAAGTCGCACGCTGCTGCCTACGCGCTGCTGTCGTATCACACGGCCTATCTGAAGGCGCACCATCCGGCCGCCTTCATGGCAGCCAATATGTCGCTGGCCATGGACGATACGGAGAAGGTCAAGATCCTGGTGGAAGACGCCATCGATATCTGCGGCCTGACCATCCTGCCGCCCGATATCAATCACTCGGATTACCGCTTCACGCCGGAGGGCGAGGCGCCTTCCGTGACGGGCAAGAAAGTCACCCATATCCGCTACGGTCTGGGTGCCGTCAAAGGCTCGGGCCAGAACGCCATCGAAGCCATCATCGCGGCGCGTAAAGCGGGCGGCCCGTTCACCAGCCTGTTCGATTTCTGCAAGCGGGTGGACAAGAAGCAGATCAACCGCCGCACCATCGAATCGCTGATCCGTTCGGGCGCGTTCGACTGCCTGAAGGTGGACCGTGCCGTACTGCTGGCATCGGTCGGCTTTGCCATGGAATGCGCCGAGCAGGAAGCCCGCGCCGCCAATCAGGTCAGCCTGTTCGGCGGTGACGATAGCGATCTGGTGGCGCCGCCGGAGTATGTCAAGACGGCGCCGTTCACCGACCGGCAGAAGCTGGCCGAAGAAAAGATCGCGCTGGGCTTCTACCTGTCCGGCCATATGTTCGATTCGTTTGCGCCGGAAGCGCGGCGCTTCTGCCGCACCAAGCTGTCCGAACTGGAACCGTCGCGCGAGCCGCGCATGCTGTGCGGCGTGATTACGGGCGTGCGGCCGCAGATGACCCAGCGCGGCAAGATCCTGATCGTTACGCTCGACGACAAGACCTCGGTGGTGGAAGTAACCGTGTACAGCGAGGTGTTCGAAGAGAACAAGCACATGTTCCGCGAAGACGAATTCCTCGCCGTGGTGGGCAAGGTGTCGGAAGACCGTTTCAATGGCGGCTTGCGGATTTCGGCCGAGCGGGTATTCGACATCATCACGGCGCGGGTCAACTACGGCAAGCAGCTGGGCATGGCCCTGCCGGCGACGATCGATGCGCGCAAGATGGCCGAGCTGCTGACGCCGCACCGTCAGGCCGATGGTCTGCCGGTGTCGTTACGGGTGATGCCGCAAGGGGTAAGCTGCGTGCTGCAGCTGGGCGAAGGCTGGCGTGTGGCGCCGTCGGATGAGCTGCAACTGGCGCTACAGCAGGTGCTGGGCGCCAGCGAAGTGACGATCGAATACTAGCCGGCGGCGTGACCCTTGCTGCGGCACTGCAGGCAGCAAGGGCGCAGCGCTGTTAAGCCAGTGCCAGTTCGTCGTCCAGCAGTTGCGGTGCCGGTTTGACGGGATAGTGCTGGCCCAGCGTGCCCGGCACGGCTTCGAAGCGTGGCGCATGCAGGCTGTGGCGGATGTGCAGCGCCAGTTCGAGCAGGGTTTCGTGGCGCTTGCGCGCTTCCGAACGCTTTTTGGAGGCGATCGCGGCCAGATCGGGTGCGCTGATGGCCGCGCAGGGCAGGCGGTAGTCGCCGTCGCTGCGGCGCGCCGCTTCCAGTTCCTGCCACAGGGCGTCGTAGTCGGCATGTACCTTGCCCTGACGGGTGGCGCTCTGGACCACGCGATTGGCATTGCTGACCAGACGCATTTCCACGCAGCCGTGGTCGTGGCCGATCTGGCTCAGCAGTTTGATCATCAGGTTTTTGGGACGCAGACCGTGCAATTCGCGCGTGGCGTCCTTGATCAGCTGCAGGCCCTGTTCGCCTTTCGGACCCTGCATGCAGCCTACGCCCAGCTGCATGCCGCGCGTGCCTTGCAGGAAGGAGAAGGCGCAGCTATAGACCAGCGCTTCGCCTTGCAGCAGTTGCAGTACCAGCTCGCCTTCGCGTTCCATCGGTTCGATGGCGCGCAGCTGGATATGGTAGGGCAGGCCGGTTTTGCCGCTAATCGTCCCCAGCAGCACGGGAGCGCGGGCCGCGCGCACGGTCAGCGGGCCCAGGCCCTGACGGAAGATGAAGCCGTAATGCTGCTGCATCAGGCTGACGCGCTGCTGGCAGCTGGCGGTATTACTCAGATAAGGGCGGTAGATTTTGTACAGCAGACGCGGGCGGGCACGCACCAGCTCCAGAAACAGCGGGTGCGAATTGAGAAAGCCCAGCCATGCGCCGGTAGCTTCCTGATGCCACAGGCCGCGCACGGAAAGTTTCAGCGACTCGCGCAGCCGTTTCAGGCCACGGAAGCCGGTTACGCCGGACCGGAGAGATATGGAGTTAGGCATCGGGAAACTTTCATTGCACTTTATTTAATCCTCTATCATACGTGCTATGTAACGCAATGTAAATTGGTGTAAAGGACTACGCTTTTCCCTTAATAATGCTGGTCTGGGAAAATAGCCTCCGTAAGACGTAAACCTCTTGAAATATAAGGGAAACACGTAGGAAAAAAAGCAGTGATTATTGCAACCAGAGCATGCATAATGCTACAAAACGATACATAAACCCTGTATGCAAAAAATCCGTCCCGGCTATCTGGAATTTCCGGCGTTTATAGCGCTGTACCTGCTGTTCGACTGGGCTACCTATGTCGATCCGCTGTACGGCCTGAACATCACGCCGTGGAATCCCGATCCGGCGCTGGGGCTGGTGTTCTGGCTGCGTTACGGCTGGCAGGCTGCTCTGCCGTGGTGCGTGGCGCTGATAGGCGGCGAGCTGCTGGTGCGTGGCCTGCCGGCCGGCTGGGCGCTGACGCTGATCAGTTCGCTGTGGCTGACCTGCGGCTATGGCCTGCTGGGTACCATGCTGCGGCGCCAGTTCGGTGATGGCGGGGTGTTCGATAGCCGCGACCGTCTGTTCCGCTGGGTGCTGATTGTGGTGGTGGGGGTGCTGCTCAATGACCTCGGCTATATCGCCCTGCTGTGGGCGGGCGGGCTGATTCCGCTCGGGCAGTGGAGCGAAGCCGTGCTGCGCTTCGGCATAGGCGATGTGGTGGGGATACTGGTGTCGATGCCGCTGTTCTGGATGCTGTCCAGTTCCTCCGGGCGGCAGCGCCTGTTTGCCACCGTGTGGCGTGCCGAGACGCTGGGTTATCTGGGACTGACGATAGGCGTGCTGTTTCTGGTGTTCGGTTCGATCGCCACATCGGAATTCAAGCACTTCTATTTCCTGTTCCTGCCGGTGATCTGGGCAGCCTTCCGCCAGGGGCTATATGGTACGGCGCTGATGGTGTTTACGCTGCAGGCAGCAATCGGTGCGCTGGTGAAATGGAACCACGCGGTGGACATTGCCGTGCACGAACTGCAAATGCTCGATGCCGTGCTGGCGCTGGTGGGCTTTTCCATCGGCATTGCGGTCGATGAGCTGCGCAAGGCGTCGAACGAGCTGAAACGCACGCTGCGGCTGGCTGCTGCCGGTGAAATGGCGGCAGCGCTGGCGCACGAATTGAACCAGCCGCTGACGGCACTGGGCGCCTATGGCAAGGCATGCGAATTGCTTCTGGAACGGGGCGAGGGTGGCGCGGTGCTGAAGGGGGCGATCCAGCGCATGATCGCCGAGTCGGGCCGTGCGGCCGATGTGGTGCGCCGTCTGCGCGATTTTTTCCGCACCGGCGCCATCAAGCTGGAATTGCTGCAGATGGATCAGGTGGTGGCCACGGTCAGCCAGCAGTTTAGCGGGACTATGCGCGAGCACGGGGTGGTGCTGACGGTATTGCCGGGGCCTGCATTAGCGGTACAGGCTGACCGGCTGCAGCTGGAACTGGTGCTGCGCAATCTGCTGGCCAATGCCATGGAAGCCGTGCAGGAGCAACCGGCCGGGCAGCGTCACGTGACACTGTCGGTGAACCAGATCGCGGGCCAGCGCCGCAGCCGCCATGGCAGCATGCAGCTGACGGTGGAAGATAGCGGTAAAGGCATTTCGGCGGCGCAGGCCATGCGCCTGTTCGAGCCTTTTGTTTCGTCCAAGGCGAGCGGACTGGGGCTGGGGCTGGTGCTGAGCCGCGCCATGATGGAAGCGCACGGCGGCACGCTGTGGGCAGAAGTGGCGCAACATGGTATTTTCAGGCTGGCTCTGCCACTAGCGCGTGCCGACGAACAGGAAACAGGGCCGGCGGTACAAGCGCCGGCACAGAGTGCGCAGATTGATGACCGTCGGTCTGGCGAGCAGGTAAATACGCAGGTGAATAATGCAACATGATCTAACTATTTTTATCGTCGACGATGACCCGGCAGTGCGCGATGCGCTGGGCCTGCTACTGGGCGTGCGCGGCTACCGCACCGCCATGTTCGCCAGCGGCGAAGCGTTTCTGCAGTCGTGGCAGGCGGGCTGGCGCGGCTGCCTGCTGATCGATATCCGCATGTCCGGCATGGATGGTCTGGCCTTGCAGCAGGAGCTGCAAAAGCGCGGCTGCGCGCTGCCTATCATCATCATGAGCGGGCACGGCGATGTCAGCATGGCGCGCGCAGCATTCCGCGCCAATGCGGTCGATTTTCTGGAAAAACCGTTCGATGATGGCAAGCTGATTGCGGCCATCGACGAAGCGCTGGAGCTGGCCCGCAGCCATCATACGGCGCAGGAGCAGCGTGACCGCAGCGTGCACCTGCTCGGCGAGCTGACGCCGCGCGAGCGCGAAGTGATGAAGCTGGTGGTGACGGGACGGCATAACCGCGATATCGGCCCCGAACTGGGCATCAGCGTGCGCACGGTGGAAGTGCACAAGGCCCGCCTGATGGCTAAGCTGGGGGTGGACAACGTGGCCGATCTGGTGCGCATCAGCATGCTCGAAAGCGAAGGCTGAGCGGGGCGCTCCCGGCGTATCCGCGCAGGGCGCCGGCGCTTCAGGCGTGCTCGCGCAGCCCCTGCACGGCCACCACGGTGCGGTCCACGGCGCGCTGCAGCACCACTTTGCGGTTGCTGGTCTCCTGATCGCGCTGGTTTTCCCGGTGCCACAGGTGGAACACCTCCGTGCTGAAAGCCCCGTCCTTGCGCATCACCCCCGCATTGAACAGGCGCACCACCAGATCGGAATCTTCGTGGCCCCAGCCGAGGAAGCTCTCGTCGAAGCCGTTGACCATGTCCAGATCGCTGCGCCAGACGCCCAGATTGCAGCTCTTGATGCGGCGCCAGGTAAACCGCTTGCTGGTGCGCCACAGGTCGGGCCAGGTGGCCAGCAGCTGCAGCACCTTGTTGGTATCGCCACGGGCGCGCCAGCCCAGTTTCTGGGCCAGCGTCAGGCTTTGCAGGTCGATATGCTCGCGCAGGGTGCGGGCGGTGGCCTGTTCGCTCAGCAGAATCCGGCTACCCGAGACCAGATAGCCGCGCTGCGCCAGTTTGCGGTGCTGGCTGATAAAATCGCGCTGCGGTACGCAGTCGCCGTCGAGGAAGACGATATAGTCGCCGCGGGCGTCCAGCGTGCCCAGATTGCGCGCGCGGGCGGCGCGGAAACCCAGATCCTCCTGCCACACATGGCGCAGCGGCATGGGCGCGCGGGCCTGCAGGGCGGCGATGGCCTGCTGCGTGTTGTGGCCGGAGCCGTCATCAGCGATAATGATTTCGAAGTTCTGATCGTCCTGGGCAAAGCAGGCCTCGATGACGCAAGTCAGGGCATCGGGACGGTTATAGGTGGTGACGACGACGGAAATAGTGGGCGATGGCATATTGGAAACTGCGCGCACGAAGGGCAGTCCCGTCGCACCGCATAAAACATAAGAATGCATGAATAATAGCTCACCTCCGAATCGCGCCAGCACTGTCTTTATCCACAGCCTGATTTTCATGCTGCCATTCCTGGCGCTGATCAGCAGTTTTGGCGTAGGCCTGTGCAGTTTTGCCTTCCTGCTGGCGGCCATCGTCTATCAGCGCCCTGCGCGGGCAGCCTTGCGCGTGCATCTGCCGGCCGTGCGGCCCGTGCTGATGGCGTTTGCGCTGGCCCTGCTGCTGGCAGTGCTGCATCTGTGCTTCAGCGACGGCGTGCTGCTGCGCGATATGGAAAAGCCCACCCGCATGCTGGCTGCCGCCACCGTGATGCTCACCGTGCTGGCGCTGCGGCCGCAGCGGCGCGCCCTGTGGTGGGGGCTGATTGCCGGCACCATCGCCGGCGCCATCTTCATAGCCTATCAGCGCTGGGGGCTGGGGGTGGACCGTCCGGGCGGGCTGATTAATTCGATCACTTTCGGCGATATCGTGCTGTGTATGGGCCTGCTGTGCCTGGCCGGTATGCAGGATTTCCCCGGCCGTGCCGCCATCTGGCCCGGTCTCGGTGCGCTGGCCGGTCTGTTCGGTTCGATTGCATCGGGCACGCGTGGCGGCTGGGTCGCCATCGTGTTCGCGCTGATCGTACTGCTGCGCTACAGCCATGTGCTGCGCGGCCGTCTGCGCAAGGGGCTGGCCCTGCTGGCGCTGGCGCTGATGGTGAGCGCTTTCTTCATTCCGCAGACGGGTGCGCGGGTGCGCGTCGATCAGGGCATCAACGATGTGGAACAGTATCTGAGCGGGGGCGAAACCTATACCAATGTGGGCATACGCTTCGAGCTGTGGCGCAGTGCCGTGCAGCTGATCCGCCAGCATCCGCTACTGGGCCTGAACCCTGTTAGCGAGCGCAGCGAGCTGGAAGCGCTGGTAGCGGCCGGGCGCGTGCATCCCTATGTGCTGGAATTCCCCCACTATCACAACGATATATTGCAGGCGCTGGTATTCGGCGGCGTGGCGGGCCTGCTGGTATGGGGCGCCACGCTGGTCGTGCCCATGCTGTTTTTCATCCGTATGCTGAACTGCGCTGAGGCCAGCCGCAATGGCGCCTACGCGCCGGCACTGGCTGGCCTGCTGCTGGTGCTCAGCTACTTTGCTTTCGGCCTGACCGAAGTGATTTTCTGGTCGGTGCGTAGCTGTATGTTCTACGCGCTGATGTTGTTCCTGTTGATAGGCCTGTGTCTGAATACGCAGACGCCGCCCGCGAGTGGAGAGAAGGCATGAGCCAACTGCGTACCCTGGTGATTTCGCCTAACTGGATAGGCGACGCCGTGATGGCCCAGCCGTTGCTGCAGCTACTGAAAGCCGCCCATCCTGAGCGTGCTATCGACGTGCTGGCGCCGCCGGCGGTGTCGCCTGTCTGGCGTCAGATGGTTGAAGTGGCCGAGGTGCTGGAGACTCCGTTCCGCCATGGCGCCCTGCAGCTGAAAGAGCGCTGGAAGTATGCGCGGCTGCTGCGCCAGCGCGGCTATGCCGATGCCTATGTACTGCCCAATACCATCAAGTACGCGCTGATACCATGGCTGGCCGGCATCCCGCAACGGGTCGGCTACAAGGGCGAGAGCCGCTATGGTCTGATCAATCTGATGCACCATGACGAAACCCCGCCGCGTCCCATGGTGGCATTCTATGCGGCGCTGGGCGGGCCCGTGCTGGCGCAGCAGACTGCCGCCATGCGCAGCGCGCTGCCCAAGCCGCGCATGCAGGTAGCCGCCGCCCAGCGCGAGGCAGTGTGTGCCAAGCTGGGTATCGCTGTGGCGCAGCCTGTGCTGGCACTGGCGCCGGGCGCGGAATTCGGTGGTGCCAAGCGCTGGCCGGCCAGCCATTTTGCCGCGCTGGCGCGTGCCGTGGTGGCACAGCAGCCTGCCACCCAGGTGATTTTGCTGGGCTCACCGAAGGATAAAGAGGCCTGCAGCGAAGTGGCGGCGCAACTGGCTGGCGCGCAGGTATTCAATCTGGCCGGCGTTACCTCGCTGGCCGAAGCGATCGCCCTGATTGCCGGCAGCAGTGCCGTGGTGGCCAATGATTCCGGCCTGCTGCACATTGCTTCGGCGCTTAACCGTCCCGTGGTGGCGCTGTATGGTCCTACCGATCCCGATCATGCGCCGCCGTTCTCCGATCTGGCGGCATCGATTTCGCTGCGTCTCGCCTGCGCGCCGTGCAAGCAGCGCGAATGTCCGCTTGGCCATCAGGACTGCATGGTCAAGCTGGCGCCGGAGCTGGTGTGGCAGCGTCTGCAGCCTATGCTGGCGGCAGGTTAGCATCAGCGTGGCCCAGCAGCGCAAACGCTGCTTCGGCCACGGCAGGCGGCACCAGATGGCCGCCATCGAATTCCGCGTAATGTACCTGATAGCCTTCGTTGGCCAGTTGCGTGGCCAGCGACTGGCCCCGTTCGACCGGCAGCACGGCATCGCCCGTGCCATGGCCGATGAAGATGCGCGGGCTGGCGCTGCGCCCATTGGGCAGCATGCAGCCCGGTGAAAAAGCCAGAATATCGCTGAATAGTTCGCCATTCATCAGCCCTACGGACAGGGCATACGAGGCGCCGTCGGAAAAGCCGGCTAGCGTAATGGCTTCCGCATCCACCACATGGCGGCGCATAACCCATTTCATTGACTGGTCGAGAAAGTCCAGATCGGGGCCATAGCCGCCGCGGAACATATCCCAGCTGGTGCCGCGTGCTTCCGGGATCAGCAGCAGCACCTGTTCGCGCACGGCATAGCGTAGGGCCGCGGCGTCGGCACCGCCATGCTGGCCGCGGGCGCCATGTAGCAGAACCATCAATGGTAGCGGGCCTGTACTGACTGGCGGAATGTAGAGCACAGCCTGACGCTGAGCGGGAAATGCCAGTTTGTGTATGCCGGCCGGCAGGGCCAGCGCAGCACTGGCGCCAGTGCTGTAAAGCGCGGCGCGGGCCTGCAGGAGCCCGTCGTGCGCAGGTACTGCTGGGTTAGGGGCGGGGCTGGTCATGGCGACTCCGGCACGGTCTGGTTATTCCAGTGTAGCGGGATTTGTCTGCTGCAATGTCTCGAAATGTGGCAGGAGCGACCCTGCAAGCGTCGATTCCCGTTTTTGCCATTTTCAGCAAAATTCACAAAATAAACGATAATTGTCATGCAGGATTTTTTTAAAGTACACTACGGCGCCGGATCACCGGCAGCAGTAGCTACAGCCAGTCTTGCAGCCGGTCGCAGTCGCAGCAAGGGCGGTATCGAGTTGGCGAGAGAAGCCCATCACCGACTACCCCGCGCAGTCTGATTTTTTATGCTGCAACTGGCCCCTTGACTTTCTTTGGACGGCCACCCAGTTTCCCGTTTTCACGCGATGCGGCCGTTTTGGCAGCGGAGGATACTTTGCCACCTACTTTGCCCATCTGTGAAGCCATCCAGCGCTTGGAGCCAAGAAAGCCTTCCAGTAACGCGGGGATGTAAAGGTCCGCATCGAGTTTAGGAAAGTGCACGCCCAAACCGGAAGGACTGATCTCGGCATCGATCAGGTTTGCCGGGTGTGCGTTCTCCAGACCTTGTGCGTCACGGGGCGCAAACGCGATTTGCAAACCGGACGCCAAGGTGATCACGATGCGCGAAATGCGACGGTCATAACGTACCGCCACGGCAGCCGGGAAAGCAGTTTTTTTTGCCGCTCCACGACGGTTCGCGGCCTCGAATGTGGCATCAGTAATGTCCATGTCTCGCTCTCCATTCAGCACATAGCTCGACCAGATTCCTGACGAGCGCCCCGACTATCTTCCCCAGCTCCTTTTGCGAAAAACCGTAGTTCTCCCGCAACTCAGGCGGCCCATCTGGGCAATGCAAATTGAACACTGCTTCACAGCCGTTGCCTTGAACATGAACATGAACATGAACATGAGCAGGACGGTGATCGTTGGGGTAGATGACCACACGCAAGCCAAAAATCGTCAGTACAGTTGGCATTGTATCGGAAACCCAAACCGATTGGGTTATTTGGAAGATTGACGCGGCACAATGACGCCACATATCTACAAAGAGTAGCACGTGACTACTCAGCAATACATTTCCTTGCATAGGAGTGGCATGCAAGCTCAACGGCGCGCGCGTGCCAATCAAACATGGATAGCTAGCTGCTTATCTGGTCGCCAGATCGATGTATAAGTTATTGGTTATAAATCGTTAAAAGGCTACATTAAAATCACGTCGTACTGTTCCTGATGGTAGGCGGTCTCCACCTGTAGCGAAATCTTCTTGCCGATGAAATCGCCCAGCATGGCGAGATGCTGCGATTCTTCTTCGAGGAACAGGTCGACCACTTCCTGCGAAGCGAGGATGCGGAATTCGCGCGGGTTGAACTGCTTGGCTTCGCGCAGCAGTTCGCGCAGGATTTCGTAGCAGATGGTGCGCGAGGTTTTCACCTGACCTTTGCCGTTGCAGGCCGGGCAGGGTTCGCACAGGATGTGGGCCAGCGATTCGCGCGTGCGCTTGCGCGTCATTTCCACCAGACCCAGCGCCGAGAAGCCCGACACGGAGACTTTGGTGCGGTCGCGCGACAGGGTTTTCTTCAACTCCTGCAGCACGGCATTGCGGTGCTCGGTGTTTTCCATGTCGATGAAATCGAGGATGATGATGCCGCCCAGATTGCGCAGGCGCAGCTGGCGCGCAATCGCGTGCGCCGCTTCCAGATTGGTCTTGAAGATGGTATCGGCAAAATTGCGTCCGCCCACGAAGCCGCCCGTATTGACGTCGATGGTGGTCATCGCTTCGGTCTGGTCGACGATCAGGTAGCCGCCCGATTTCAGATCGACCCGGCGGCCCAGTGCACGCAGGATTTCTTCTTCCACGCCGTACAGGTCGAACAGCGGGCGCTCGCCCGTGTAGTGCTGCAGCCGTGGCAGTACGCTAGGCGTGTAGGTCTTGCCGAACTCCTGCAGGTTCAGATAGTTCTCGCGCGAGTCCACCTGGATGGTGGCCGTTTCGTCGTGCACGAAGTCGCGCAGCACGCGCTGGGCCAGACTCAGATCCTGATGCAGCAGAGTGGTGGCCGGTTTGGTGCGGGCGCCGTGGCTGATCGCGCTCCAGGTCTTGCGCAGGTATTCGATGTCGGCGGCGATGTCGGAATCGCTGGCTTCCTCGGCCTGGGTACGCACGATATAGCCGCCTTTTTCATCTTCCGGCAGCAGGCTTTGCAGGCGCGCGCGCAAGGCTTCGCGGTCGGCTTCCTTTTCGATTTTCTGCGAGATGCCGATGTGGCTGTCCTGCGGCAGATACACCAGCATGCGGCCGGCGATGGAAATCTGGGTGGACAGGCGGGCGCCCTTGGTGCCTATCGGGTCCTTGATCACCTGCACCGTCAGCACCTGACCGTCGAACAGGATTTTTTCTATCGGAGTAGGGGCAGCGTTCTGGCTGCCGTCGTGCGGACGGGCTTCCCAGATATCGGCCACGTGCAGGAAAGCGGCCCGTTCCAGACCGATGTCGATGAAGGCTGACTGCATGCCGGGCAGCACCCGCACTACCTTGCCGGAATAGACGTTACCGGCCAGGCCGCGCGTGAGTGTGCGTTCGATATGCAGTTCCTGCACGGCGCCCTGCAGGATCAGGGCGACGCGGGTTTCCTGCGGGGTGATGTTGATCAGTATGTCTTCGTTCATAGGTCTCCGGGGACTGCATCTGGTTATGAACGTCGATCATACACGCCGCTTACAGCAGCGGCAAACCGGCCTGCTTGAGCAGCTGCGCCGTCTCGAACAGGGGCAGACCCATGATGCCGGAATGGCTGCCCGAGATGTGCTCGATGAACTGGCCGGCCATGCCCTGTATGCCGTAGCCGCCGGCTTTGTCGAACGGCTCTTTGGTGTTGCAGTAGGCCTGGATGGCAGCCGGCGAGAGCTGGCAGAAGCGTACTTCGGACACTTGCGTGAACTGGCCCTGGAAGGCGTCCGAGCAGACCGCCACCGAGGTCAGTACCTGATGGGTGCGGCCCGACAGCAGCTCCAGCATATTGCGCGCTTCCGTCACGCTGCCCGGTTTGCCGAGGATGCGGCCGTCGATGGTGACGGTGGTGTCGGCGCCGAGGATCAGGCGCGAGGGCATGTTGCGCAGCTTGACGATGCGGTTGGCGAAGTGGGCCTTTTCATGCGCCACCCGCGCCACATACACTTCCGGCGTCTCGCCGCGCAGCACTTCTTCCGTCACGTCCATGCCGCGGCGGCCATCGCTACGCAGTTGCAGCAGTTCGAAATCGACGCCTATCTGGCGCAACAGTTCACGGCGACGCGGGCTTTTGGAAGCAAGATAGATCATGTTTTCGGCTGACTGCATGGCGGACCTCAGACTCGGTGGTAGGGATGGTTTTGCGTGATCGTCCACGCGCGGTAGAGCTGCTCGGCCAGCATCACCCGCACCATGCCGTGCGGCAGGGTCATGCTGGAGATGCGGATCAGGCCTTCGGCGCGGGCTTTTAATGCGGGATCGAGACCGTCGGCGCCGCCGATCAGGAAGGCGGTGTCGCGCCCGTCCTGCTGCCACGCTTCCAGCTGCTGCGACAGGCCGACCGAAGTCAGGTCCTTGCCCCGCTCGTCGAGCGCGATGATGCGCACCGATTTGGGCAGGGCTGCCTCGATGCGCTCGCGTTCGAGCGCCATCGCGGTGGCCGCAGTCTTGCTGCCGGAACGCTCGACCGGCTTGATTTCCTTCAGCACGATCTTGAGTTCCGGCGGCATGCGTTTCACATACTCGGCGTAGCCTGTCTCTATCCAGGCCGGCATTTTATGGCCGACCGCAGCGATGATGAGCTGCATGCAGAATTACTCGGCAGCTTTCTTGATACGCTTAATGACGGTTTTTGCCGGCGCTTCCTCAGCTTTCGGTTTGGCTGGCTTGCGTTTAGGCGGCTGGGCTTTCAGTGCAGCGGCAGCAGCGATGGCCGATTTGGTTTTGCCAACCTTGACGGTTTTGCCAGTGGGGACAGCAGCTTCTTTTTTGGCGGCGGTTTTCTTTTCGGCGGCGGGTTTGGCAGCAGCGGCTTTGCGGGCTGGCGTTTTTTTCTCGACGACCGGGCTAGCTTCTACGGCTTTCTTGCCTGCGGCGAGGTGGGTGCTGACTTTCTTCGGCGCGGCAGCAGCTTCGCCTTCTTTGGTCGATTTACGTTTGGCAGCGCCCAGTTTGACGGGCTTGTCGCCCCAGATTTCTTCCAGACGGTAGTAGGCGCGGATCGGTGCCTGCATGATGTGGACGATCATATCGCCCAGATCGACCAGTACCCATTCACCGGTGTCTTCACCTTCCATGCCGTACACGTCGCCGCCGGCTTCCTTGACCTTGTCGCGTACCGAGGCGGCCAGCGCCTTGGTCTGGCGGTTCGAAGTACCGGAGGCAATGGCGATGCGGTCGAACAGACTGGTGAGGTGGGTAGTATCGAACAGGGCGATATCTTGGCCTTTGACGTCTTCCAGAGCGTCAACGACGAGGGTTTGCAGTTTTTTGATGTCCATTAGCTTTTGTATAGATGGTGTTGTTCAATATAGTCTAGCACTAGCGGCGGGATAAGCGAGTTTGCCGCTTCCCCCCGTTGTAATGCCGCACGTAGTCGGGTGGCAGAGATATCCACCGCGAGGTCCTGTGCCAGATAAGTCAGACCGTGCGGCGTGTTACGGATTTGTTCTGGTGTTCCCAGCCGGCTGGAAAACACCTGCGCCACGGCCGGCGGCAAGCCAGCGGTGGCAATGTCATAGCCGGGGCGGGCCGCTACGCAGATGTGGGCGTAGTCGAACAGCATGCGCCATTCGCGCCAGCTATCGAGTTTCTGTAACTGGTCGGCGCCCATGATGAAGCTGATGGAAGCGTCCGGCCCCTGTTCGCTGCGCACCTGGCGCAGCGTATCGATTGTGTAGGTTGGCTGCCCCTGTGCGGCCCGCTCGATTTCCTGCGGGTCGATCACCACATGGTCGGCCGCGCCGGCAAATGCCAGCGCCGTCATTTCTGCCCGTTGCAGCGGGCTGGCCTTGAGGCCGGATTTCTGCCACGGCGCACCGGCCGGGATGATGCGTAACTGGTCAGCCTGCAGCAAGTGCGCGAAATACTGTCCCAGCGCTACATGACCGTTATGCACCGGATCGTAGCTGCCTCCCAGCAGTGCGATACGGCGGGCCATCGTCACGCAGCGAGCCAGTCGCGGTGGGGCAGGAAGTCGGTGTACAGCGCCGCTTCCGGCGAGCCGGCTTCGGGTTCCCAGCGATAGCGCCATTTGACGATGGGCGGCATCGACATCAGGATGGCTTCCGTGCGCCCGCCCGACTGCAGGCCGAACAGCGTGCCGCGGTCGAATACCAGATTGAATTCGACATAACGGCCACGGCGATAAGCTTGGAAGTCGCGTTCGCGCTCGCCATACGGCGTATCCTTGCGCCGCTCCAGTATCGGCTGGTAGGCTGCGAGGAAGGCATCGCCCACGCTACGCATCATGGCGAAGCTGGCCTCGAAACCGCCTGCGCTGTAATCGTCAAAGAACACGCCGCCTACGCCGCGTGCTTCCTGCCGGTGTTTCAGGTAAAAATATTCGTCGCACCATTTTTTAAAGCGCGGGTGCAGTTCTGCGCCATGCGGCGCCAGCGCGTCCGCACAGGTGCGGTGGAAGTGCCGCGCATCGTCCAGATTACCGTAGTACGGCGTCAGGTCCATGCCGCCGCCGAACCACCACACCGCTTCACCGGCGGCATTGGTGGTAGTGAAAAAGCGCACATTCATGTGCACCGTGGGGGCATACGGATTACGCGGATGCAGCACCAGCGAAACGCCCATGGCTTCCCATGGATTGCCGCCCAGATCGGGGCGTGCAGCGGCCGCCGACGGTGGCAGTTTGGCGCCCGCCACGTGGGAAAAATTCACCCCGCCCCGTTCGATTACATGGCCTTCTTCCACCAGACGGGAAATCCCGCCGCCGCCTTCGGGCCGCTCCCACGCGTCGCGCAGAAAGGGTTTGCCATCCACCGCTTCCAGTGCCTGAACGATGCGGTTTTGCAGCTCCAGCAGATAAGCCTTGACGGCTTCAGGTTGTGGGGAGGTGGGCATAAAGCGGCGCAATTAAAAAAAGTGAGGGTGGATTGTACCCTGTTGCGCGTTTTTGTGATACCCACCTGCCTGCGGCAGAACTGAGCGGCTGCTTCAAACTGCGTGCAGCGAGGCGCCGCAACGCAACTGCAGGCTTTTTGAAACGGCCTCTTAGTGCTTGAGACCGCGCCAGCCGATATCGCGGCGGCACTGCATGCCTTCGAAGCTGATCTGGTCGACCACTTCGTAAGCCTGCTTCTGCGCCATCTTGATGCTGTCGCCCAGACCGACCACGCACAGTACGCGGCCACCGCTGACCTGCAGCTGGCCAGCGCTTTCCACCGTACCGGCATGGAAGGTCACGCTTTCTGGCGTTTCGGCCGGAATGCCGTCGATCACGGCGCCTTTCTGCGGCGTGTCAGGGTAGCCGGCGGCTGCCAGCACCACGCCTACGGCGGTGCGGCGGTCCCATTCCAGTTCCACCTGATCGAGCGTGCCGTTGACGGCGTGCTCCATCACGCTGACCAGATCGGTCTTCAGGCGCGACATGATAGGCTGGGTTTCCGGATCGCCCATGCGGCAGTTGAATTCCAGCGTGCGCGGATTGCCGGCCGCATCGATCATCAGACCGGCATACAGGAAGCCGGTGAACACGATGCCATCCTTGGCCATGCCGGCGATGGTGGGGTTGATGATTTCGCGCATCACGCGGGCATGCATGGCTGGCGTGACGATAGGCGCAGGCGAATAGGCGCCCATGCCGCCCGTGTTGGGGCCTTCGTCATTGTCTTTCAGGCGCTTGTGGTCCTGGCTGGTAGCCAGCGGCAGCACGTTTTTGCCGTCGCACATGACGATGAAGCTGGCTTCTTCGCCGGCGAGGAATTCTTCGATCACGATGCGGGCACCGGCGTCGCCGAAGCGGTTATCGGCCAGCATATCGTCTACCGCGCGATGGGCTTCTTCCAGCGTCAGCGCGACCACCACGCCTTTGCCGGCAGCCAGGCCGTCGGCCTTGATGACGATAGGCGCGCCGTTGGCATCGATATAGGCGTGGGCCTGAGCTACGTCGGAGAAAGTCTGGTAGCGGGCAGTGGGAATGCCGTGGCGCTGCATGAAGGCTTTGGCGAAGTCTTTCGACGACTCCAGCTGGGCAGCTTCTTTCGACGGGCCGAAGATTTTCAGGCCGCGGGCGCGGAACAGGTTGACGATGCCGCCAGCCAGCGGGGTTTCAGGACCCACCACGGTGAGGCCGATGTTTTCCTGTTCGACGAAGTTTGCCAGTTCGTGCAGGTCGGTGATGTTGACGTTGACCAGACGCGCATCGCGTGCGGTACCGCCATTGCCGGGAGCAACGTAGACCATCTGGATGCGCTCGGATTGCGCCAGTTTCCAGGCCAGTGCGTGTTCACGGCCACCAGAGCCGACTACCAAAATTTTCATATGTCCTCAGTCTTCGATCAGTGCGTTGGAGTAGACTTCCTGTACATCGTCCAGAGCTTCCAGTGCGTCCAGCAGCTTCTGCATCTTGATGCCGTTGTCGCCACTGAACACGGTTTCCGTGGCGGGCTTCATGATGATCTCGGCCACTTCGGCCTTGAAGCCGGCCGCTTCCAGCGCGTCTTTCACGCCGGCGAAATCGTGCGGGCCGCACAGCACTTCGAAACCGCCTTCTTCGTCGGCGATCACGTCTTCGGCGCCAGCGTCGAGCGCCACTTCCATCAGCGCGTCTTCGTTGGTGCCCGGTGCGAACAGGAACTGGCCGCAGTGTTTGAACATGAAGGCCACCGAGCCTTCGTTGCCCATATTGCCGCCGTTCTTGTTGAAGGCATTGCGCACTTCGGCCACGGTACGCACGCGGTTGTCGGTCATGCAGTCGACGATCACGGCGGCGCCGCCGACGCCGTAGCCTTCATAGCGTACTTCTTCGTAGTTGGCGCCGTCATCGCCGCCGGTGCCGCGGTTGATCGCGCGCTGCACGTTATCCTTCGGCATATTGGCGTCGGCAGCCTTGTCGACGGCCAGACGCAGACGCGGATTGGTTTGAACGTCGCCACCGCCCATGCGGGCAGCAACGGTGATTTCCTTGATCAGACGGGTCCAGATCTTGCCACGCTTTGCGTCAGTGGCAGCCTTTTTGTGTTTGATATTGGCCCATTTGCTATGTCCAGCCATGTTTGCTCTTCCTTCGGCGGTGTCAGTTGGTGTTCGGTGAGGGCGATATTCTAGCATAGGCCGGATGCCGGACTACGCCAGCGCCACCCTCTCGCGGCGAGAAAGTAGCTGGCGGGAAGCTTAGAGGAATACCTCGATTTTAAGTAGTGCGGCTGTCATATATCACTGCTAATGTTTCTTTTACTACAATCACAACAACAGTAGCGAGAGAGACTATGGACAGAAGACAATTCATCAAATTCGGCAGCTTTATTACCGCTTCCGTAGCGGCTGGCGCGAGCCTGTCGGCCTGCGGCGGCGGCAGCAGCGCGGGCAGCCTGCCGGCGGCCAGCGGCGCGTGGAAGTTCCCGCAAAGCGTGGCCTCGGGTGACCCGCACAGCGACAGCATCATCCTGTGGACCCGCGCCGTTCCGGCCACGGCCGACGATGTGGCCGTGCTGACGGGCGTGGCCGACAGCAGCATCCGCGTGATCCTCACGGCGGCTGACAACAGCGCCGCCATGGGCAGCAATAAAGCGCTGAGCGGGCAGCTGGTGGCCGACGCCACCGTGCCGCTGCAGTCGCAATTTGACAACACCGTGCGCCACAAGGTGACCGGCTTGACGCCGAACACTTTGTACTACTACCAGTTCATCGCTGGCGACAGCCGCTCCAACGTGGGCCGCTTCAAAACGGCAGCGGCAGCGGAGGCCGATGTGGCCCAGCTGCAGTTCGCCTACATGACCTGTCAGGACTGGAGCATCAACCACTGGGGCGCGATGAGCAGCATCGCCGGCGAGAACCTCGATTTCATTGTCCATCTGGGCGACTACATCTACGAGACCGTGGGCGAGGACTTCCAGCAGGGCAGTGTGGAAGCCCGCCACGACAAGCTCAAGCTGCCTGATGGCGCCTACAAGAGCGGCAGCAGCGGCGCCCAGTATGCCAATACGCTGGCCGACTATCGCTACCTGTACAAGAAGTACCGCACCGATGCGCGCCTGCAGGCGCTGCACGAGCGCTTTGCCTTCATCGCCATCTGGGACGACCACGAATTCAGCGACGATGCCTGGCAGGATGCCCAGACCTATGACGGTAGTTTTAACACTGCCGATGGTTCGGACCTGCACCAGACGGCGCGGCGCCGCAGCGCCAATCAGGCGTGGTTCGAATTCATGCCGGCCGATGTGGTGCTTGATTCGGCCGCTGCCGGCTTCCAGAACATCAAGATCTATCGTGATTTCCAGTTCGGTAAGCTGATGCAGCTGGTGATGACGGACGAGCGGCTGTACCGCGCCGACCACGTGATTCCCGAGTCGTCCATCAATCCGGCCACCGGCAAGCCGCTGGGCCGTCTGGGCTCGCGCTATCTGGTGCAGCAGGAGGTGTACAACACGGTGGAGGCGCAGAAAATGGCCGGCGCCACGGCGATCGGTCTGGAGCCGCTGGCCACCGTGTCCATGCTGGGCGCGACCCAGCGCCAGTGGTGGATGGACAAGATGAAATCGGCCAGCAGCACGTGGAAGCTGTGGGGCAATGAAGTCTCGCTGCTGCGCATGGGGCTGAACGGTACGGATGCCATCGCCACGCTGCTGGCGCTGAACGCCGTTACCACGCTGGCGGGCTCGATAGTCAGCACGGCCACTGCAACGGGCGGCAACTTCCCGCTGGCCGCGGCCATCGTGGCGGCAGCAACGGCGGGCGCTGCGCCGGCGCTGGCCCAGCAAGGGGCGGGCGCCATCATGGCCGTCTACGCCGTGCCGGGCAGCACGGGCGAAGCGCGCGTAGCCGCCGGCATGAAAGGTGGCCTGACGGCGGCGCAGGCCAGCATCGCCGTGGCAGCCTACACGGCCGTGTATCTGGCCGCTAGCGGTGTAGTGGCCGCAAGCCCGGCGGCCCTGGCGGCGGCAGGCGCACAGACCATCGCGTTTGGCTACATCAAGCCGGATGTGCAGGCTAACAAAGCTGCCTCCGTGTTCGTGCAGGCCAGCGGCAAGCAGGCGACGCTGGCGCCATTCTTCGCCCGCTTCCTCGTCAATTGCGACCAGTGGGACGGCTATAACGCCGAGCGCAAAGCGCTGATGGCTCACCTGAAGAGCAATAGAGTGAGCAATGTGGTGGCGCTGACGGGCGATATCCATGCCTTCTTTGCCGGTACCGTCAATGACGATTACGATGCAACGGGTGGCGGCACGCCAGTCATCACGGATCTGGTCACAGCCGGCATCAGTTCGGATTCCTTCTTCTCGTATCTGCGCGATGCGGCCAGTTCGCTGGGCGACATCGCAGCGCTGGTGTCGTATCCGCTGGCGATCCCTGTGACGGGGCTGGGCACGCTGAACCTGAGCTTCAATCTGCTCGACTACACCATGGGCAAAGCTGCGCCGACTGTGGCCAGCCTGCTGGAGCAGACCCGCGTGCAGATTCGCGGCGCGCTCGCTGCAAAAGGTTTGCCGGAAGCCCAGCTCGACGCCACCACGGGTGCCGTACTGGCCGGTCTGCAGGCCAATAGCGACTTCAATACCAGCCTGCTGGCGCTGGCGCAGCAGCTGTCCGCACTGGGCAACAACCCGTGGCTCAAGCATCTGAACACGGATGCGCAGGGCTACACGCTGGTTACGCTCACGCCGGGCAAGCTGGTGGCCCAGTTCAAGCAGGTCAACAAGCTGGCAGGTACGAGTGCACCCGCCAATGTGGTGGCACGCATCACCACGGCGACGGTGAACGCCGGCAGCGCGGCGGTTACCATCAGCTAAGCGGAAGTGTGGGGGAGGGCGGCCAGAGCGCTTGCCGCCCCCGTTCTGGCGCTGCGCCGACCTTATTCCCGATTTCCATTTACAATTGCTGCATGGATAAAGGGATCAAGGATGGCGCTACGGCGCGTGCTGCCTATCTGGGCGGGCTGGGTATCGCTATCGGCGGTGCAATACTGTTTTCTACCAAGGCCGTCGTGGCCAAGCTGCTCTACCGCTATCAGATCGATGCGGTGACCCTGATCGCTTTCCGCATGCTGTTTTCCCTGCCCGTGTTCGCGGCAGTGGCCATCTGGCAGATGCGGAAAGGCCCGCCGCTGTCCCGTGCCGACCGCTGGCGCGTGCTGGGACTGGGGCTGGTGGGCTACTACCTGTCCAGTTTTCTCGATTTCCTCGGACTGCAATATATTTCGGTCGGGCTGGAACGCCTGATCCTGTTCCTCACGCCGACTTTCGTCCTGCTGATTTCCTCCACGCTGCTCAAGCAGCACATCAGCCGGCGCCAGTGGCTGGCGCTGCTGCTGTCCTATTGCGGCATCGTGTTCGTATTCCTGCACGACCTCAATAGCGGCAACCGCAATGTGGCGCTGGGCGCTACGCTGGTAACGGGATCGGCCGCCGCCTACGCCGTCTATCTGCTGCTGTCGGGCGAAATGGTGCGCCGTCTGGGCTCGCTGCGGCTGGTGTCGTATGCCATGTGCGTATCGACCGTGGCCTGCGTCGGCCAGTTTCTGCTGCTGCGCCCCGTTGCGGGCCTGATTCAGCCATTGCCCGTGTACGGGCTGTCGCTGGTGAACGGTATCCTGTGTACCGTGATGCCGGTGTTTATGACCATGGCAGCAGTGGAACGCATTGGCGCCGGTACGGCCTCGCAGGCTGGTATGATCGGTCCCGTTTCGACCTTGTTTCTGGGGGCGCTGCTGCTGGGCGAACCCGTTACATCCTGGCAGCTGGGTGGCACCGCGCTGGTGCTGGCCGGGATCTATCTCTTATCAAAAAAATAGGAAAACTCTCTGATGAAAACCCGCATTGCCCTGATCGCCCACGACAAGAAAAAAGACGACATGATTGCGCTGGCCAGCCAGTACAAGGATTTTCTGGCTACCTGCGAGCTGACCGCTACCGGCACCACCGGCGGCCGGCTGGTCAAGGAAGTGGGCCTGACGGTGGACCGCAAGCATTCCGGGCCGTTTGGCGGCGATTTGCAGATCGGCTCCATGCTGGTGGAAGGCGGCATCGACTGCGTGATTTTTCTGCGCGACCCGATGACGCCGCAGCCGCACGAACCGGATATCAATGCGCTGGTGCGCGCCTGCGACGTGCATAACACGCCGTGCGCCACCAACGTCTCGTCGGCCCATCTGGTGCTGTCGCAATTGCAGCAGCGCGCTGCACGCGGCTGAGCGGCGCTAGACGTTTCCTTTTCCTTTTCCCTTTCCTCAGGCACAGGCGTACAGGAGGCGTTATGACCAAGGTAATTCGCATCAACCGCGTCGGCGGTCCCGAAGTGATGGAGCTGGTGGACGTGGAGCTGGGCCCGCCCGGTCCCGGCGAAGCGCAGGTGCGCCAGCACGCCATCGGCATCAATTTCATCGATGTGTATTTCCGTACCGGCCTGTACCCGCAGCCGCTGCCCGGCGGGCTGGGTATGGAAGGGGCAGGTGTAGTGGAAGCCATCGGCGAGGGCGTAACCGAAGTCAAGGTGGGCGACCGCGTGGCCTATGCGGGCCGCCCCATCGGCGCCTACGCCGAGGCGCGCAATATGCCCGCCTCGCAGTTGCTGGTGCTGCCCGATAACGTGGATTTCGACACGGCTGCCGCCATGATGCTGCAGGGCCTGACGGTGCAATATCTGTTCCACCGCACGGTGCCGCTGAAGGCTGGCGACACCATACTGTTCCATGCCGCAGCGGGCGGTGTGGGGCTGATTGCCTGCCAGTGGGCCAAACTGCTGGGCGTAACGCTGATCGGCACCGTCGGTTCGGACGAGAAGGCGGAGCTGGCCACGCGCAACGGCGCGCACCACGTCATCAACTACAACAAGGAAAACTTCACCACGCGCGTGCGCGAGATCACGGGTGGCAAAGGCGTTACGGCCGTCTACGACTCGATCGGCAAGGATACCTTCATCGGTTCGCTGGACTGCCTGCGTCCGCTGGGCACCATGGTCAGCTTCGGCAATGCCTCGGGGCCGGTGGACCCGTTCAGCCTGAGCGAGCTGGCTAACCGTGGTTCGCTATTCGTTACCCGCCCGTCGCTGATGGCCTATATGTCCACCCGCGCCGAGCTGGAAACGGCGGCCAAATCGCTGTTTGGCGTGGTGGCCAGCGGCGAAGTCAAAATCGATGTGCGCCAGCGCTATGCTCTGGCCGACGTGGGCCGCGCCCATACGGAACTGGAAGCGCGCAAGACCACTGGTTCCTCGATACTGCTGCCGTAAACGCCATGCAGCCGGTGGACCCGGCTGCATGAGGGGGATGCGGGCGTTATCTGTCCGCGCTGGCGGACAGTGTGCCGCATGATCAGCCGGCTTTGGCCGGTGCCGCTGGCGCGCTATCCGGTTGCGGTTTGAGTTCCAGATCAACCCGGCGCGCTACGCCGTTCTCGCCGGGGAAGCCGGTGAAGGCGCTCTGCACCAGTGCCGGCATCACTTGCGGCGTGGCGGCCACGCGGCTGGTGTTGTTGACGGTGACGTCGTACAGCTTGCGGCCATCGGTGCCGTTGATGGTGATGCGCAGCTGGCGCTGGTATTCATGCTTGATGCGCTCGGTGACCATGACGGGCGCACCATAGCCGAACGGATCATAGAAATACGGACGGTAGCCCAGGCGGCTGTAGCCCCAGCCATAACGGCCCCAGCCCGGACCCCAGTAGGGGCCGGTCATGAACGGGTCCTGCGCTTCGAGTATGCGCACGGGGTGGTCGATGGTGCTGAATTTCATTCCTACCAACAGTTGGGCTGGCTGGCTGGCGCCGGCCTGATGCAGGCCCAGTTTGTCCAGTTCGCGCGCCACCAGTACCTGGTAGCTGCGGTATTCCAGCGTGTCGTCGGCGCCCTGCGGCGCTTCGAAAGCATAGCTCTGCTCGCGTGCTTCGGCGCTCCACGCATTAAACGAGGTGACGTCGCTGCGCAGGGTAGTGGCACAGCCGCTGAGCAGCACGACAGCTGCGGTGGCGATGAGGGCGATTTTTTTCATAATTTAGCCTCGGCAAATTTGGTTGGACGGGTGCATCTGACAGTTTACGACGACCTGCACACGATTGCATGAATCTTACAGAAAGTTACGGCTGGCGGGAAAGCTGTCACGTTTATCGATGCACCATGGCCGATTTCAGGCGACCGCCAGTGCCGGTATTGGTAAAATAGGCTTTTGCTCATGTTTCACGGAATATTTCATGCGACCAGACAGCACGCCAGCGACCATCTACCGTAAAGATTACACCGTTCCAAGTTATCTGGTGGAAACAGTGGAGCTGGGATTCGATCTCGATCCGGACCGTACCATCGTCGCCAACCGCATCACTATGCAGCACAATCCGGCCAGTCCCAGCCGCTCCATCGTGCTGCACGGCGAGGAGCTGGAGCTGGTGGAACTGCGCCTGAATGGCCGTGCGCTGGCACCGACGGAATACAAGATCGAAGGCTCGGTGCTGACCATCCCGCGCGCACCGGCGCAGGTGGTGCTGGAAATCGAAACCCTGTGCACGCCGGTGCAGAACACCTCGCTGTCCGGTCTGTATGTGTCGAACGGCAGCTTCTACACCCAGTGCGAAGCGGAAGGCTTCCGCCGCATTACCTATTTCCCTGACCGTCCCGATGTGATGGCCAGGTACACCGTGATGCTGCGGGCCGATAAGGCGCGCTATCCGGTGCTGCTGTCCAACGGTAATCTGATCGAATCCGGTGAGCTGGACGATGGCCGCCACTACGCCAAGTGGGAAGACCCGTTCAAGAAGCCGTCCTACCTGTTTGCGCTGGTCGCGGCGCGGCTGGTGTGTCAGGAAGAGCACTATACGCTCAAGTCGGGCCGCGAAGTGCTGCTGCAGGTGTGGGTGGAAGAGGGTAATCTGGACAAGACCGATTACGCCATGCAGTCGCTGAAGAATTCGATCCGCTGGGATGAAGAGCGCTTCGGCCTTGAACTCGATCTGGACCGCTTCATGATCGTCGCCGTGGGCGACTTCAACATGGGCGCGATGGAAAACAAGGGACTGAACATCTTCAACACCAAGTTCGTGCTGGCCAATCCGCGCGTGGCGACGGATATCGACTACGCCGGTATCGAAGCCGTGGTGGGGCACGAATACTTCCACAACTGGACCGGTAACCGCGTGACCTGCCGCGACTGGTTCCAGCTGTCGCTGAAAGAAGGCCTGACCGTGTTCCGCGATCAGGAATTCAGCGCCGACATGATAGGCACCGATAGCGGCCGTGCCGTCACCCGCATCGATCAGGTGCGCACCCTGCGTCAGGCCCAGTTCCCCGAAGATGCGGGCCCGATGGCTCATCCCGTACGGCCAGATTCCTTCGTCGAGATCAATAACTTCTACACGGTGACCGTGTACGAAAAAGGCGCCGAAGTGGTGCGCATGTATCAGACCCTGCTGGGCCGCGACGGCTTCCGCAAAGGCATGGACCTGTACTTCGCCCGTCACGACGGGCAGGCAGTGGAATGCGACGACTTCCGCGCTGCCATGGCCGATGCCAATGGCCGCGACCTGCGCCAGTTCGAGCGCTGGTACAGCCAGGCCGGCACGCCGGTGGTATCGGCGCGCACCCGTTACGATGCCGTCAAACGTAATTTCGACATCATCCTGAGCCAGCGCTGCCCGGCAACGGCGGGCCAGCCGGACAAGCTGCCGTTCCATATCCCTGTGGCCGTGGGTCTGCTCGACGCCAATGGCAAGGACCTGCCGCTGCTGCTGGAAGGTGGCGACCATCCGAAAGGCGCCACCACGGTGGTGCTGGAACTGACAGAGCAGGAGCAGATTTTCCGCTTCCGCAACGTGGACGAGCGTCCGGTGCCGTCGATACTGCGCGACTTCTCGGCGCCGGTAGTGCTGGAATACGATTACACCGACGACGAACTGCTGCATCTGTACCGTCACGACAGCGATGCCGTGAACCGCTGGGAGGCTGGCCAGCGTCTGGCCATGGAGCGTCTGCTCAAGCTGACGGCGCAGGTGTCGGCGCACGGCGATGCGGCAGCGCTCAAGCTCGATAGCACCTTCATCGAAGCGCAGCGCGCGCTGCTGGTGGATGAAGCGCTGGACCCGGCGTTCCGCGAACTGGCGCTGATCCTGCCGTCGGAAACCATCATCGCCGAGCAGATGGAAGTGGTGGACCCGCAAGCCATCCACACGGCGCGCCAGTTCATGCGCCGCACTATCGGCGCTGCACTGAAAACCGAACTGCTGGCGCAATACCACGCCAACCAGACCCCCGGTGCCTACAGCCCGGACGCTCTGTCGGCCGGCAAGCGTGCATTGAAAAACCTGTGCCTGTCCTATCTGCTGGTGGCGCCGGATGCCGCCCAGCTGCAACTGGCGCAGCAGCAGTTCGACCACGCCAGCAATATGACCGACCGCGCCGCAGCGCTGGTGGCGCTGATCCATAGCGGCAGCGATGCGGCGTCTTACCTAGATGCCTTCTACCAGGATTTCGCAAACGAAGCGCTGGTGGTGGACAAGTGGTTCGCCATGCAGGCTGCCGCACCGGCCACCAATGTGGCCGCCGTGCGCAAGCTGATGCAGCATCCGGCCTTCACGCTGAAAAATCCTAACCGCGCCCGCAGCCTGATCTTCAATTTCACCAACGGCAATCCGGCCCAGTTCCATGCCGCCGATGGCAGCGCCTATGCATTCTGGGCCGAGCTGGTGATCGAGCTCGATGCCATCAACCCGCAAGTGGCCGCGCGACTGGCGCGCAGTATGGATCGCTGGCGCCGTTACGCACCGGCGCTGCAGGAAAAAATGAAGCAGGCGCTGGAACAGGTCGCCGCCCGGAGCAAGCTGTCGAACGACGTACAGGAAGTCGTCAGCAAAGCGCTGGCTAACTAATTCAAACCAAACCAAGGGTAGTCATGAAACGTATCAGCCTTACTCAATATCTGGTGGAAGAACAACGCCAGCACAACTCGATTCCGGCCGAACTGCGCCTGCTGATCGAAGTGGTGGCGCGCGCCTGCAAAACCATTAGCCACGCTGTCGGCAAAGGCGCGCTGGGCGAAGTGCTGGGCACCGCCGAAACGGAAAACATCCAGGGCGAAGTGCAGAAGAAGCTGGACATCATTTCCAACGAAATTCTGCTGGAAGCGAATGAATGGGGCGGCCATCTGGCGGCGATGGCATCGGAAGAGATGGAGTCCATCCACCCTATCCCTAACCGCTATCCTAAGGGCGAATACATGCTGCTGTTCGATCCGCTGGACGGCTCCTCCAACATCGACGTGAACGTCTCCATCGGTACCATCTTCTCCGTGCTGAAAGCGCCGGAAGGCATGGGCCAGCCGACCGAAGCGGACTTCATGCAGCCGGGCACCCAGCAGGTGGCCGCAGGCTATGCCGTGTACGGCCCGCAGACCATGCTGGTGCTCACCACCGGCAACGGCGTGAACTGCTTCACGCTGGACCGCGAGATGGGTTCGTGGGTGCTCACCCAGCGCAATATGCAGATCCCGGCCAAGACCAAGGAATTCGCCATCAATATGTCGAACGCGCGCCACTGGCACCCGCCCGTCAAGCGCTACATCGACGAACTGCTGGCCGGCGAAACGGGCCCGCGCGGCACCAACTTCAATATGCGCTGGATCGCTTCGATGGTGGCCGACGTGCACCGTATTCTGAACCGCGGCGGCGTGTTTATGTATCCGGCCGATCTGCGTGACACTTCGATGCCGGGCAAGCTGCGTCTGATGTACGAAGCCAATCCTATGGCCTTCATCGTCGAGCAGGCAGGCGGCGCGGCCACCGATGGCCAGCAGCGCATCATGGATATCCAGCCGCACAAACTGCACCAGCGCGTGCCGGTATTCCTCGGTTCGCGTGATGAAGTGGCGGTGGTGACCGGTTACCATCAGGCGTAAAACCACGGTTTTTCGCGGCTTCTGACGGTTTCTTGTTAGCGCGTTGCAAATTTTTGGATTTGGGACTAGCGCGCTGCAAGAAATGTTTGTTAGAATATGCGACCCAGCCGCTTTAGCTCAGTCGGTAGAGCAGTTCATTCGTAATGAAAAGGTCGCCAGTTCGATTCCGGCAAGCGGCACCAAGTTTTAAGCATTAAGGCCTTTGGAATCAAAGGCTTAGGACGTCCGAAGGAAGTTTTCGGTGGTAGAAAGTGTGGTAATCTACCTTGAAAATAACCTTCGGATTGCTCCAAGTGACTCTCCCCAATTCGTATTCCCGCAACGGTCTTATTTACTATCAGCGTGCAGTCCCTAAGGACCTGCAGGATCGCTATCCCCATAAGCTCATAAAGATAAATCTCAAAACTGGCGACATCGTTAGTGCTGAGAAGCGTATTAGAAATCTCAACGAGAAATTTGAGGCGGAATGGTCTGCCATGCGTGCTGACCCTCATTCCTCTCCTAAGGCTTTGAAGGCTCATGCCGAAGCGCTGTTAAGAGAGTTTGGATTGTCGCCTGCACCCGCTGCTAATGATGATCTGGCTGTTAGTCAGTTCTATGATCGATTGGACGCTAAGCGCGAGGCATATGCTGGCGATGACGAGCTTTTGTACCGTGAAAATCCAGCCGAAGAATATCTATCTCCTGTTGAGATAAAGGCAGCCCAACTTCTCGCAGGTCGTAGCAAGGAGACTCTTTCTGATGCGCTAGAGGTATATCTCGCGATACATCATAAGCGTTATGATAAGAAATTCAGCACATACACCCGTAGAGCTTTTCAGACCTTAATCGCCGTTATTGGTGATAAAGCCATGGAGGACCTTTCTCGTGAGGATGCGCATCGGTACGTTAAGTCTGAATCTAAGCTCAGTACCGGCACCATTCGGCGACGAATCAATACCATCAACGCCGTTATGAAGACGTATTTGAGAGAGCGTGACCTCAATCGGGCGAATCCTTTTGAGGCGGTTCCAATTCTTGCGGAAGGTAAGGATGCCAAGAAACGTGTGACCTTCACGCCTGCGGAGCTGGTTGATCTTTACAAGGCTTGCAAGTCCAAGGACGATTCTTTGCGCTGGCTAATCTCGCTGATTGCAGACACTGGCGCGCGCTTGGCAGAGGTCACCGGTCTCTCCATGGACGATATCCGGCTTGACGCAGAGGTTCCCCATATCGTGATCCAGCCGCACCCTTGGCGGTCTTTGAAGAACAGAAGCAGTGCCCGTGAGGTCCCTTTGGTTGGTGCTTCATTGTGGGCTGCGCAGCGCATCAAGTCTAGTGCGGTACATGGTCAACGCTTTGCGTTTCCCCGATATACCAATGAGGCTTCCTGCAACGCTAACAACGCTTCAGCGGCAGCGGGGAAGTGGCTCCGGTCTATTCATCTCGACCATACGCCCCATGAACTGCGGCATACTATTGTTGACAGATTGCGGGAAGCGCAATGCCCTGAAGACGTTCGTTTTGCTATTGGCGGATGGGCATCACAAGAGGTGGGTACGCGGTATGGTTACGGCTACGGCCTGAAAGTAAAGGCTGACTGGCTATCGAAGATTGCCCTTAAAGGAGAATCGCATGGACCGGAAGCATAAGCTGACCATTAACTGGGAGACCCCGAAAGGGACTCGTTCGGAGACCTTTGAGTTTCCATTCAGACCCTCGGAGGAGGAGCTGGGGAGCAAACTCGCTGCGTTTTTTAGTGTCGACAATTTCCGTTTCAATGAGGAGCTGCAAGAGGTCTATGACTGCATGCTCCTCGATGACGGCCTTATCCCAAAGTCAAAATAATTTTTTCGAAAAATGTGAGACCCTACTCAAGCTGAGGTGCTCTTACCATTCCCCCCGTAGACCCGTACTTGTCCGTCCAAGTTGATGTGACCTACAGTTTTGCAGCATCCAGAAGTTCAGCGGCAGTCATGTCAAGTGCGCGCGCTATTCGCAGCACATTTAAAACAGAAACGTTTCGCTCTCCGCGTTCTATCTTTCCCATGTGTGCCCTGTCCAGCCCGGATGAATCTGCGAGGGCTTCTTGCGACAGATGTAGCTGCCTCCGCTTTGCCCGTATAGATGCTCCTAAGGCGACTAGGGAGCTATCAAAATCAACTTTAACGGACGTTCTTGGCATATTGCCAATGGTCGCGCTATGATGCGTTTAAGGCCACGGCATTTACGACCCATTTTGAGGGCGCGTATCTGGTTTAGTCAGAAAGGTATCCCATGAGTATTTTCCTTAACGGTTTATCACGGTTGTCCAAGCTAATGATTGTAGTTTCGATCCTACTTGGAGTGGCAAGTGACTATTTGGTCTTTGAACAAGACAGAGAAGAGCGTATAGCTGAGTCGCCTATGGTGGAACACTACCGGAATATCGTCATGGCATCAAAATCGCCGCCTCAGTTCGCCGTAGAGCACCTTAGATCGCTATCTGAAAACGACCAACGGCGCAGACATTCTTATGTGCGTCGAGTTATTGTGCAATGGCTATATTTCCTAATCGCACTTTTTTTGACAGTCGGAGTCATTAAGTGGATATTTAAGAAGCCATCCGCTTGATCTCGGTATTTTGACTATACATGCAGCGCCAGTAGGCACATTCTGAAATGTACGAAATGGAAGGTTTTCGGACATATGTTTGGGTGGTGTACGTAACTAAGGGTTGAATATTTACGTACATGCGCTAATATTCGGACATCCATTTCGTACATGAGAGATTATTATGTCCCGAGTCTTTGCTTACTGCCGCGTCTCTACGTCTGACCAATCCACGGAAAACCAAGTTCTTGAGATTAAAGGCGCAGGCTTCGCTTTACAGCATCAGCGCATTATTGAAGAGAGCATTAGCGGGTCTGTAGCCGCATCTGAGCGCCCCGGCTTCGCAAAGCTGCGTGATCGTATGGAGTTTGGCGATGTGTTGGTAGTTACCAAACTAGACCGGCTAGGTCGAAATGCCATGGACGTACGTGCAACGGTTGAGGGACTGGCTGAGTCTGGGATAAAGGTCCATTGCCTTGCCTTAGGTGGTGTTGACTTAACTAGTGCCGCTGGCCGGATGACAATGCAGGTGCTTGCCGCTGTAGCTGAATTTGAACGTGATTTGCTGATAGAGCGAACCTATGCAGGGCTCACTAGAGCTAAGGCAGCTGGTAAGGCCTTCGGACGCCCCTCGCGGTTGTCCCCTCAGGATCAACAGCAGGTGCGACTTAAGTTGGCTGAGGGGGCTACGGTGTCACAGCTTGCTCGCGACTACGACACGACACGTCAAACTATCATGCGAGTCCGTGACAGGGCCTAGAGACCGCTCTAGCGACGTTTCCGTGACGATAGGTGCCATAATAGGATAATCAGCCGCTAGGCAAATAAAGATCGTCCCTTTGGTGCCACAATAGGATAGCCCAGCAGGCATCCTCTATGGCCCACAATAGGATTGACGCGCTGGCTTCTCATTGGCGCACGTAGCATTGGCCGTTCGGCCTTATTCAATTGCTTGTTCGAGCATCAGTTCAATCTCCCCTCTCATAGCTAGCACCCGCTGGCTGTTCCTCTTTTTTTCTCAAATCTGATAGCTTATTTAGAAGGTATCGAATGACTGACTTTAAACGTAAATATTCACCCCAGAAAAATCGTAGTAATGCTACGGCCCTCAAGGTACTCCTAGAAGATCGTTTAGCGATTCCCCTTCGGGACGCTCAAAGTACCCACCCAGCGCTTGAGTGGCCAGACGGTAGCCGCCCTAGCTTCAGCCTTATCATTCGCCGCTCCTTGGACCTCTATTTAGACCACTTACGGAAGCTGCAACCTGAACAGTATGAAGTCGAACATGATGCCATTGCGAAGTTGAGTTGACCATGGAGAAGCGTAATATTGGCCACGGCAGCGAAGAAGGCATGGACGCACATTACGGCGGACCTATCGGTATGCATCATGCATTGCTGAGCAGGCCCCAACAGGTTCTCTTCGGGAGCCTTCAAGTTGCCCCTGAGCGATTCCAAGTGAGAAATCCTGACGCCTGTTCATATGTTGATTCGGTCCTAGCGAAGAAGGCCTCCATCGAATTGAGCAGAGACTTGGTTGACGTACTGAAAAGCGGCGGTGAACTTGATCCGCTCCTCGTTTTTGACGATGACGGTGCTCTCTTCGTGTTTGAAGGCCATCACCGTTACGAGGCAATGTTGGAGGCCGGGTTCCTCCCCAATGCCAAAGTGTGGATACAGAAATTCAAAAGCCCGGATGAGGCGCAAGCCAGAGCATTGGCCCTTGAAGTGAATCGCAGGGCACACCTTGCGATGAACAAGCGGGAGGTTTTGCAAGCCTATTGGCTGGCATTATTGAGTGGCGAGGTGACTGGAAGTGTCCGCCAACGAGTTAAACGTTACCGCATTTCGCACAGCACAGTAACTAGAATGGATAAGGAGGCACGGGTGGTGCGGGAAGAGTTACAGCGGATGGCTATGACTTCGGGCGTCCCGTTTACACCCGAGTATTGCAGGGGGCACGCTCCTTTGTGGAAGTCAATCGCTGAATGGCGGGAACAACGGCATTCGCAGGAGCGTTCGGTTGACGTCGAGCGACTTGCCGTTGAGAAAATATTGAGGTCGCTTACGCTCAAGTATGCCGCTGATATCAAGGCACAACCCGAAGCGTTCCTCACGGCTGTTGAAGAATTGTTCTTTGAGGTCACTGGCGAACCACTAAGGCTGTCGAGAGATGCACAAGCAGAGACGTTTAGTGAGTTTTAACTCTCATGTGTGCTCCTCTAGGGACGCAGTTTGATTACACGGTGTAGTCTTGAATACACCGCCGATATCGCCTTGCCTTAATATTTTCTGAAAGCTAAAGTTTATTGGCCCATGCTTGGCACACGACGTTCGACTTGCCACTGGGGAGGGGCAGGCAAAAAAGTAGTCATAAGCGCTGACGCGTGATTATGTCTTTCTGAGTGCGCAACCTATCATTTTTCAATGGGGCCGTACCCCCATTCCCGGTGAGCAATCTGGTGCCTAAGGCCGCACTTGGGACATGAAAATTCTATTCCCACTTCCAACTTTCGGTTTTCGATCTGGGCCACACCATCACAACTTTCCGAGGCACACTCGAAGCCGGTTGCCATTAATTGGAGGGTAACCTGACCAGTCTCATCAATATTCGCGTAATACTCTGCTTTGCATTGTGGGTTCAGGCATATCGCTTTGCGCTTCTTACGTAAAGTTTCAGCGTTAGCAATGACCGGTTTGCCACATTCAGAGCAGGTAAAATTTACGACATTTCGAATGGCCCCGCCGGTAATTGTGCTTTCTAGGGGTTCCTTCAGGTCTTCTATTACCTCCTCCAAGTATTGCTTCAACGTGGCGAGGTTATGTAGCCTCGGCTCATAGACTGCGGGCGCATGTAGCAAGCTTCCGAGTTTGTTGTAGTGTTTGCGTAGCCAACCGAGGCGCAGTGAACTGTGTGTGCCAACAAATGACATTTCCTTGGCAGGCTTGCCATATTCCTCCTCCAGCCCAGCATATATAGTGAACGTTTGATCGGCATGTGGTTCAAATTCGAGCAGCATCTTCACAGCCTGAGGTGGTTGCCAAGTTCTCAGCACATCTTCAGGAACCATACTAGAGAATGCGCGGAGCTTTTCGTATGTCTGGGACTCGATGCAAAGTCGGAGTTCCAGCGCAGCGTATTTCAAGTTCTCAATCTTTGCCTCGGCCATCAGCGCTTGAGCGCGCGCCATACAGGATCGCTTATCGAGTGTCATGTGATCGATCTTCTTAGTACTTAACTTTGAACACCATTGCTTGTGCCCGGTGCCCCTTCCAGAACTCTACCTTATCTAACAACTCGCGTCAGATTAAGTCCGATGGATAACCATTCTCGCCCCTCCCTTTACTTCGTTAAAAACTTCCTATGAATATTCCCAAAGCTACTGATCGTGTATCGGAGTTGCACAAAATGATCCGTGGCTATCAGACGTCACTCCCGCGCAGCATGAGCCGATTTTTGATACGCAGCGCGAAGGCCCGATTAGCCGAAACCCTACGCTTTAACAAAATAATTGGAAATACCCTATGACGATTAAAAAGTCCAAGCGCTACCTGACCCCAGCGCAAGCTGACCTCATGTTGCGGATGGAACGTTTCATGGATAATCCGACCAATCTTACCCATCTTCATCATCTTTTGGCCGAAATGGTTAATTACGAATTGTCGGCACGCCTCGCAGCGGTGGCTAAAGAAGATGCAAGTAGAGACCTGCCCAGCCTCGCTTTGCCCCCCCAGAAGATTACGTCAGAAAGCATCGTTCGGACACATTAAACCACTAGAGCATGACTGAGTGCGGCAAATCTGAGGAGACCTTCAAAGTGTTGAAGACTCCCCCTCAGTCATATTTAGAGGTCGTAGCGAAGACGATGCACTTCAAAACTGTTGGGTGATGGACTTGCCTTGGCTGTTAGAATGACAAAATTACTGCAGTGAGCCTATTTGGCTGCAGCAAACAAATGAAAAGATTGGTAATTGATCATGGCGCGTGGCGAGCTACTTAAAAAATTACTCAGCAGCTATGGGCGTGAAGACGAATTTCGCGCTACTGCTGAGCAAATAATCCTTGAAGAAGAAAATAAAAAAAATAGGGTACTTGCCCAAACTCTCAGGCGCGCTTTAGACGGCTCGACAGGACCTCAGTCGGCAGTGAAGGGACTTTCCCCACTATTACCAATAACTGATCCTGTGAGTGACTTCGTGGAGCGAATTGAGCCCTCTGCCACACACCAAGACATATCCTTATCCGCTGAGAACGTGCGAGTTTTTCAAGGCTTATTGAAGGAGTTCCGACGTGGAGACGATATTCGTAAGCGAGGTCTTCCAGTTCGCTCAAAATTACTCTTCTGTGGCCCTCCGGGTTGCGGTAAAACACTTTGTGCAGAAGTCTTCGCTGCTGAGCTTGGGTTGCCACTATTTGTTGTTAAGTTGGATAGGCTAATTTCGTCATACTTGGGGGAAACATCTACTAACATTCGCAAGATATTCGAATTTGCACGTAAGCGCCCTTGTGTTCTATTTTTGGATGAATTCGATGCTCTAGCACGCTCGAGGGGAGATTCGAGCGAGCATAACGAACTCAGGCGTGTGGTGAATAGTCTTTTGCTATTCATAGATAGGATGCAACCTAAGGGATTCTTGGTGGCTGCCACTAACCTAGACAAATCGCTTGATCCTGCGATCTGGCGGCGGTTTGATGATGTTCTCTGGTTCGAGAAGCCCAACGCATCTTTAATTGCTCATTTCCTCAAGATTAAATTCAAAAACACACCGGTTGACTTCTCGCTATTGAAGCATGCGGCTTCATTTGATGGGTTTTCTTATGCGGAGATTGGGCGTGTTTGTGATATGTCGATGAAATGGGCGATTATCAATGATCACAAAAAAGTACTTGAGTCCGATTTCCTTGCGGCACTAAATGATGAATTGCGCCGTCGAGCGCAGGCTGCGCGATAAGTAACTAGTACTTACTGATGGTTGTAAAATAGATTACACTTTCTACTAGGAAAACTGGCGCGGTTTTTATTCCCGTGTGCCGATAACTCTTAGTAAGGTGAAAAATGCCGAATTATGCGCATTTAAAACTGGTTCGTATGCCAGAGCAATTTGAACGCCGTTTGCAGCAAGGATTCGGGAGACCTTACGCTAGGGACAAAGGTCCCCATGCGGCGAAGCTAACGACTGACTTGAATAATGCCGTGGCAATACAGCAAGGGCGCAGGCGGCCGGAGTTCATCGATCCGGCGTTAATACTGAAAGTAAAAATGGTTGGGGCATTGTATGAGCCTGACTGGGAGAGTCTTGGCCTCACAGTGCTCTCTAGTGATTCCGATCGTACACTAGTATTGTTCTCTAGTGTTGACGATATGGCGGCTTTGCGGAATCGCTTTATCGCTTACGCGGGACCGATACCCCAAGATCAAAAGAATCCACCTTTCCAAAATTTCGTTACTGCGATTGACGCTATTGACGTAGTCGGCCCCGATGACCGAATTGGACTAGCTTTCCGGCAAGCGGGGATTGTTACACTAGACGACTTTGACCCCCAAGCAGATTATTTGGTGGACTTGGAACTGTGGGATTTGGGGCGTCGTAATTTAAAAGAAAAGGCGCTTTCCGATATTGGCAATTATGTTGCAGCGATGCAGGGCGAAGTATATGAGCAGTATCTTGGCCCATCGATAGCGCTGCTGCGGCTTAAAGTAAAAGGTATTGTTTTAAAGACGCTGCTGTCGATCGAGGTGGTTGCTACAATCGACATGCCGCCTGAGCCGGATATTGTGACAGCTCCTGCACTGAGGCTCACTTTGCCGCAACTGCCATCTTTAAACGAGCTTGACGAAAATGCACCCGTAATAGGAATTATTGATAGTGGTGTAAATAATCACCCGTTAATTGAGGACATACTTGTTGGCTCCATTGGTGTCCCAGAGACACTGGGTGTTGCTGATGATTTCGGGCATGGGACCCGAGTTGCGGGAGCAGCTGTTTTTGGCGATTTGCGCTATCAGTTAGAGTCGGGGACTTTGAGCCGAGGGGCTAGGCTGTGTTCCGCAAAAGTAGTTAATCAGCACGGCCGATTTGAGGATAAGCGGCTGGTTCCGTCGCAAATGCGTGAGGCTATCACGACACTGCATGAGCGCTTTGGTTGCCGTATTTTTGTAATCTCATTAGGCGACAATAAGCGCCCATTTAGTGGCAAGCGAGTGGGGGCATGGGCCGCAACTTTGGACGAGTTAGCGCGAGAACTAAATGTCTTAATTGTAGTATCTGCTGGTAATCGTGGTCCACGGGGGGGCAACCAAATTGAGCAAGCTGTAACTGAATACCCAAACTACCTATTGGAAGAATCTAATCGAATATTTGAGCCTGCGGGAGCAATTAATGTCTTAACGGTTGGTGCTTTAGCGCATAGTAGCGGTATGACGCAGGAGATGATTGATGATGTAAACGTTCATGCCATAACGAGAGAGCGTGAACCGTCTCCCTTTACTCGTATTGGCCCTGGGGTAGGTGGCTCGGTGAAGCCGGATATTGTCGATATTGGTGGGACACTCGTATTTGATGCTGTAACTATGAGGTTGCGTAATGGTGAAGAGGCGCCTAGCGCTGGAATTCTGACGCTTCATCATCGACCGGTAGAACAACTTTTTACTACAGGCTCAGGTACTTCTTATTCGACTCCCTTGGTGGCGTTTAAAGCCAGTCAGCTTTTGGGACTTCTTCCTCAAGCAAGCGCAAATCTTCTTAGGGCTTTGCTTGTTGGGGCTGCAACTGTACCACCTGAATCCATCGCTGCACTTGCTAATTTAACTGAGAGCGCTACAGAAGTTGTGTGCGGGCACGGCATAGTTGATTTGACTAGGGCGGCATACTCAGACGATGCGCGTGTAGTGCTGTATACAGACGACGAATTGGCAATTGATCACTTCGCTGTTTACGAGGTGCCGATACCTGACATCTTTCAAAAAGAAAAGGGCCGCCGTACTATTCAAGTAACCTTGGCCTATGATCCCCCCGTACGCCATACCCGAGAGGATTATGTCGGAGTAGGCATGAGTTTCAGGTTGATTCGAGGTTGTAATGCCGACTTGGTATTTGAACATTATCGGCGTAGAACTAAAGCTGACGGTCCATTTCCTGAAATTGCGGGGCGATACGACTGTTCTCTGAAACCGGGACCGCGTACAAGAGAAAAGTCTACACTGCAAACCGCAAGTGTGGACTTTAAGACTGACATTGAGGGTTATGGCGATAAATATTTTCTCGTGGTTCGGTGTGAGGGGGGATGGGCAACGTCAATAGTCCAACGTCAACGATATGCGGTCGTTGTCGAGTTATCCCATGAGTCGCAGATTCGGCTTTATCAAAGGGTGCAAGTTCAGGTTAAGGCTTAGTGACTCTCCATTTCTAATACGCCTGATGACTCTCTGAGTTGAAATAGAAAGCCAGCCGCCGTCGCGCCCTATTATTTAAAGTTTGTCATAGCGGATCGATCAGTTTGGCGCTGTTACATGGTTGGGAACCAGTTTGGTTCCGGCGTCTGTCGCTGCGAAGTCCGGCCTCATCTAAGTAGTCCGATTGCAAGAGAGGATTGGAGGAACTGTCACTGCGTTTTAGTCTGTGGTAATCTTTGTGGTAATCGACTAACCAGAACCATCAAGACTATTTTTGGAATCAATGGCTTAGAGCTTCAAGTTCGATTGCTCATTTCCGGCAAGCGGCACCAGGATCATAAAGCCCGCCACTCTTCACAGAGTGGCGGGCTTTTTCCTTTTTTATTCCCGTTCCCGTGGGCGAAAGTCTTTAATTCTCAATGCGGAACTTCCAGACGTTATCCTGCTCAATAAATCGGGCGTAGCGGATCTTGCCGGTTGCGCTGAATCTACCGTGTTCAATACGATATTCGGTGAAGTTAATCCCGTAGGGAATATCTGTGCCGGGCTTATAGCGGTAATTAATGTCGTCAAAAAGTATGACGCCGTTTTGCGCTTTGCGTACGTTTTGGCATGAGCCAAACATGCCGGGGAGTTTATAAATGACGGTTTTCCTGTGTGGACGATCTATCAGATAGACGGAAAAGTGCCGTACAGCAGTTCCGCTGCTGGCGGATGGTTGCCCTTCAATGCATGCTAGTTTCCGTGATTGATAGAAAGTGGGATGGCTGCCAAGATCTCCCGGGCTAATTTTCTCGGTTGGGAAAGCTCTTGCACCTGCAAGAGAAACTCTGCTTCCTTTCCAGAATAAATGATCATCCGCAAAGTTAGGTGCCGGTTTAATGGCCTCAGGTGGAAATACCTGCCTCGGCAACGCGCTGAAATAGTCTTGGTAGCTTTGAGCTAGCTCGTTGGAAATGGCTAGACTGAGAGTCAATATAAGTGACGTCATCGATATTCCTTGCAGCCGCTTGCATCAAGATATTTTGGCGCATGCTTCCAAAAGATGGTTTTTCCGATTGCGGCGGTTGATAACCAAACACACGGATACCATTCATATTGCGTCGCGCACATAAGACTTGGCCAGCTCGGCGCGTTTCCTGTCAAATTCCTCTGTGTGCTCGCTGAGCTGGCTTTGCCAGTGTTCCTTGTGATGCCCCATCGGCATTACCGCTATCTGATGCGCCAGCGTACGGCGCCCCGCGTTTAGCTGATTGAGCATGCGTTTGCGGTCCGCATCAATCGCAGTGCTACCGGTCATGGATGCCAGACTGGCGGTGTGGAGATAATCATCCGCCGCATCGCAATACGCTTCGAAGGCCGGCTCCAGTTCCGGCGGGATGCGGTCTATGGTGGCAAGCTTAGACTGAAACCGCTCATCGCAGACTGCGTGCGCCAGACTCAATGCCCGTACGGCGCTCGGCGCGCCTAGTCCACGCTGGTGCTGTTCCGCGATCTGCAGCACCATGGCTTTTGCTTCCTCATCGAACTGGTTCGTCGCTAAATCTGCCTGCATGCTGCTGGCTCCAGCCAGTCGGCTGACCGTGCGCCAGGCAGAGATGAAAGCGGCGAGTTCGTCGAAACAGGAGGCGTATAGGCTGAGCGCGCCGTGCTTTGCATAATCGCTGCGCAGCGCCCGCAGGGCGGCCTGCAACTGCCGGCATTGATCCTGCAAGCTAGATCGGCTGGACTCGAATTGCTTGATTGCCGAGTCATAGCGTTTCTGTCTGCCCCGTCGAATACGAGCCTTGATCGCAGCCATCGGATGGGCGAGCGCGTGCGTTAGCGTGGCCAGACGCGATCGCGCGGCTGGGCTGGCGGCGCTATGTAAGGCACGGCTAGATAGAGGGGAGGTGCTAGCGCCGGCGTGAGTAGGCTGTATGTCGGTATCGATAGGCCCCGGTGAACTGGTGCGCGGCAAAGAGGATGAAATCAATGGTGGTCCTGTTTTCTTGTTGCTTCTGCCGCGGTAAGTAACGCTGGTGCCGGCACGGTTCCCGGATGCTCGCCGTATGGATGTGCAATCGCCTGAATGTTGCCATCAACGGGATTGAAGCAGATCGTTGTTTTTATGCAAAAATTTCAATTTGAGCATTAAAACAATAATGAAAATATTATAAATAATATACTATTTGTTCATGCATATTCATAACATGAAGTTTGCATAGCCCGGCGTGGCGGGTGTCTCGCCGGATTCCCATAGACTGCTTGATGGAGGTGTAGATATGGCTGTAACGTTTAAACCTGCGTTGTTGTCGGCTCTGTTCCTTACGCTGGCTTTAGGTGCCGGCGCGGCTTCTGCTGGTGCTTTGACGGAAAATTTTGATGGTGGCATACCGCAAGGATGGACTGTGGTGAATAACAGCGATCCACTTGGCTCGGCCGATTGGTTCACAGGTAATCCTGCAGTATTCGCAGCACAAAGTGGCGCAGCCAATTCCTATATTGCTGCTAACTACAACAGCGGCGCGGATGTGTCGAATATCAGCAATTGGCTGATCATGCCAACTTCCACTTTCCATAATGGCGACACGGTTTCGTTCTTCACCCGTACGGCAGATAATTCGCTCTGGCCCGATCGTCTGGAATTGCGCTTCAGCAAGGTTGGTGGCATCGATGTGGGCAGCACTTCGGATAGCGTCGGCACTTTCTCCACCTTGCTGCTGTCGGTGAATCCGAATGAAAATCTGTTCGGCTATCCCGAGACCTGGACCAAATACAGCGTGACGCTGAGCGGCCTGTCCGGCGCAACCACCGGTGCACTGGCCTTCCGCTATGCCGTGACTGATGGCGGCCCGGATGGCGACAACTCCAACTTTATCGGCATCGATACCTTGACGGTTACTGCCGTGCCGGAGCCTAGCACCTACCTGATGCTTGGTGCCGGTCTGGGGCTGGTAGGGCTGGTGCGCAAGCGCAAGGCCAGCGTGTAACAGCGGCCTGCTGCATCAGCCGTTAAACGCCTAACACTGTACTGTTCTGCAGGCCGCTCTGTCAGCGGCCTGTTTTTCTTCAGCCTCTAGTTGTTCCGCCAAAAGAAGCACCGCTTACCTCTCTGATATTGCAGCGCCTTCGTGCCGCATTCCTGTCCCTGCCTATCCCCGCCAGATTTGTTTAGTGACGGCCAGATGCCGCTTACGAGGCAAATTTGCCGTTGTCGTAAATACACCTCACTCTTGTTTACTAATCAAACTAAACTAAATGCCAATTTTGAAATCCTGTTGAATGGCAAAAACTTAGTTTGTATAAACAGTTATGGGCGAAACGCGATGCCCATCGACATGCAGGTGGCACCTCTGTCGTTTAGTAAATCGTCTGAAGCTGTGCCCCAAAACGCGGTGCACAGTGCAGCAATACGGAGAGACGCGGGAGGCCGCCACCAGTTCCACGGGTCATGGGAACTATGCTACCGCCATATAAAAAAGCCCGAACTCGGGCATAACTAGGAGATCTACATGATGTTCAGTACCCATCTCGCCAGCCGGCAGCCCCGCTGCTCTGTCAAACCGCTCGCCCTCGCGGTAGCGGCGGCACTGGTCGCGCTGTCCAGCGCCCACGCGCAAACGGAAAGCAAAGCAGCCGATGCCAAAGGCGATAGCGTCCAGCCAGCGACCGTGCAGGTTACCGGCTACCGCTATGCGATCGAACAAGCGCTGGACCAGAAGCGCAACGCCAACGCTATCGTCGAAGTGATTACCGCCGAAGACGTGGGCAAATTCCCCGACAAGAACGTGGCCGATGCGCTGCAGCGCGTGCCGGGCGTGATCGTCAACCGCGATGGCGGCGAAGGCAAGAACGTCAGTGTGCGCGGCCTGTCGTCGGAACTGACGCTGACCCAGCTGAACGGCAACTACATCGCTACCGCCGAATCGAACGGCGACCCTACCCGTTCGTTTAACTACATGCTGATGCCGTCGAATATGCTGTCCAGCGCCGAACTGTTCAAGACGCCGGAAGCGCGCCTCGACGAAGGCGGCATCGGCGGCACGGTGATCCTGCACACGCGCCGTCCGCTGGAAGTGAAGTCGGGCAGCGGCTTCGTTTCGGCCGAGGGCACCTGGGCCGACACGACCAAGAAAACCGACGGCCAGTTCTCCGGCCAGTACGCCTGGCACGACGACGCTAACACCTTCGGTATTCTGGCCGGCTACACCCAGCAGAAGCGCACCACCCGCACCATGGGCGCCAGCACGGAAAACTGGCAGTGGTATGCGGACGACTACAAAGCCCATCCGGCCACCGACGTGAACGGCAAACCATCGGGCCTGAATTCGCGCTGGTGGGGGCAGTCCGGTTTCTACGACCAGAACGGCAAGTACTACACCAACTTCATGATGCCTACTTCCGTCAATCTGAACGTGAAGACTGAGGAACGTGAACGCAAGGGCGGCCAGCTGACCATGCAGCTCAAACCGATGCGCAACCTTACGCTGACCGGTAACTACTTCCGCTTCGATCTGTCGCAGGATTCGCAGACCAACACGCTCAAAGTCCCCGAGTGGAATCTGGCGCGTTACGATGGCGACGGCAACTGGCCCGGTGGCCGTATGCTCGATGGCCTGACCTTCGACCGCAGCGGCACCATCGTCACCGGCGCGCAGTACAGCGCCCACGCCGGCAAGAAATACTACTGCAGTGGCGATGCCGCTGCTGCCGCAGGCTACAAGAACACCGGCGGCTTCGGTCCGGACGACTGCACCATTCCTACGCCGCAGATCACCGGCAGCTACAATCAGGAGAAGTCGCTATCGCAGACGGCCGACTTCGAAGCTGACTGGCACGGCCAGTCGCTCGACGCGCTGTTCAAGCTGGGCCGCACCTGGGCCAGTGGCGGTCCTTCCATGCAGTTCACCATGCCGATCAAGCCGCGCGTGCAGAATGCCGATGGCAGCTGGACGCTGGGTAACTACGCCAGCGCATGGAGCACGCAGGGCACGCCGACCATGACCTTCTCGCCTGAACTGATGGCCAATCTGCAGAAGGGCATAGGCGAGATCGACCTCGGCTCGACCCAGTCTTCGTGGACCCGCAACAGCACCGAGCAGAAGTATCTGCAGGGTGATTTCACGTGGCATGCCGATAGCAACTGGCTCGATTCCTTGCAGTTCGGTGCCAAATACCGCGACGGCGGCACCCACCGCAGCACTGGTAATAACTACTGGGCCTGCAAAGGCAAGGATGCCAGCAACTACGATAACCGCTATCAGGCCGGTTGCGATTCCACGGCTTCGCGCTTCCAGCCGGGCTTCCTGTATGCTGATTCGCTGGCTAATCTGACGGGTGGCATCAAGGCCAGCGCCTTCCCGGCGATTAACTTCCCTGCCTATATCGCCTACCTGAACCAGACCTACGGCGCCATGCAGACCCGTAACGAAGACAACTTCGTCTACAACGTCGGCGAGAAAATCTCGTCCTTGTATTTCCAGGCGAATGTGAAGACGGACCGTCTGCGCGGTAATGTCGGCCTGCGTGCGGTGCGTACCCGCCAGCACGCCGATTCGACCGACCGCGTGGATAACTACAGCGACTACTTCTTCAACGGCGCCAATGGCGCGCCGGCACCGTGCCAGGCTGGTGGCAAGCCGGCGGCCGGTGCACCGGCCGGTTCCGGTTGCGTCAGCGGCTTTACCACGCTGCCGGACAGCACGGCGCATACCTCGTCATTCGTGGTCAGCTCGCTGGACCGCACCTATAACGACGTGCTGCCTAGCTTTAATCTGGCCTACGACCTGAGCGATCAGCTGCTGCTGCGTGCTGCAGCATCCAAAGTAGTGGCCCGTCCTAGCTACGGCGATATCGCTTCGCCCGGCGGCCTGCAGTACTACAGCCAGGAATACGTCAACGATCGCCGTCTGATCGGTGGCGGCGACCAGCAGGGCTGGTTCGGCGAAGGCAGCAACAAGGCGCTGGAACCGTACAAGGCCAAGCAGTTCGATCTGGGTCTGGAGTGGTACTTCCACCGTGGTTCGGTGCTGGGTACTGGCCTGTTCCGCAAGAACGTTAGCAACTTCGCCGTACCCGTGGTGCTGACCATGCCGATGACGGTAGGCGGCCAGACGGTCAGTGTGCAGAACTACTCGACCAGTGCCGGTGGCCGTAACGCGGTATCGCAAGGTATCGAACTGTATGGCCAGCATACGCTCGATAACGGTCTGGGTGTGCAGTTCAACTACACCTACAACAAGACCAATCAGGCCGCGATCACGCTGGCTGACGGTAAACAGATCGGCACTTCGCCACTGGTGGGCAGCGCCCGCAACCAGACCAACCTGACCGTGTTCTACGGCACGGACCAGTATATGGTGCGGGCTTCGTATAACCGTCGCGGCGAGGTGGTGGGTGGCCTGATCAACGGTCTGAATGTGTATTCGGATCCGTACAGCCAGGTGGACCTGAACGCGTCGTACAACTTCACCAAGCAACTGAGCCTGACTGCTTCGGTGCTGAATCTGACCCGTCAGGAAACCCGTTCGCATCTGGGTAATGACACTACGGATCGCTTCTACGGCAATAACTACACGGGCCGTGTGATCTACGGTGGCCTGAGCTACAAGTTCTAACAACCTCCCCCGGCTCCCCATCCCGCCGGGTGGGGAGTTTTCTCCGCAGTTGCCGGTTGTGCTGGCAACTGCCTTCTTCTTTTGGGCGGCGCAATGACTACGCACAAACGCATTTCCAAAATCACCGTCGTGGGGGGCGGCAGCGCCGGCTGGATGGCCGCTGCAGCACTGACTACGTATCTGGGAAAGGGCGCCTCCGTGCGGCTGATCGAGTCCGAGGAAATCGGCATCGTCGGCGTGGGCGAGGCCAGCGTGCCGCACATCCGCCAGTTCAATGGCCAGTGGCTGGGGCTGGACGAAGCCGAATTCGTCAAGCGCACCCAGGGCACAGTCAAGCTGGGCATACAATTTAACGACTGGGGCCGCATAGGCGACAGTTATATACACGGCTTCGGCGCCATCGGACGCTCGCTGGGGCCGCTGCCATTTCACCAGTTCTGGCTCAAGCTGCATCTGGCTGGTAAAGCCGGAGCGATAGGCGACTACTCGCCGCAGACAGTCATGGCGCCACAGGGCAAATTCACTTCGGGCGACCGCAATGCCGCAGCGGGCTCGCCGCTGGCCGACATCGCCTATGCCTACCATTTCGATGCGGCCCTGTATGCGCGCTATCTGAGGGAGGTGGCGGAGCAGCGCGGCGTGCAGCGCATCGAGGGCAAGATCGTCAGCGTGCAGCAGCGCGCGGACGATGGCTTTATCGAATCCGTCACGCTGGCTTCGGGGCAGGTGGTCGATGGCGAGCTGTTTATCGATTGCTCGGGTTTCCGCGGTCTGCTGGTCGAAGAGACCTTAAAGACGGGCTATGTGGACTGGTCGCACTGGCTGCCATGCGACCGCGCGGTGGCCGTTCCCTGCGCCAGCGTGCAGCCGATTACGCCCTACACGCGTTCGACGGCGCGCGCCGCTGGCTGGCAGTGGCGCATCCCTTTACAGCACCGCATCGGCAATGGCTATGTGTATTCGAGCCGCTATCTGGGCGACGACGAAGCCGCAGCGACTCTGCTGGCCAACCTTGATGGCGAAGCGCTGGCCGAGCCGCGCCTGCTGCGCTTTACCACCGGCATGCGCAAGAAAATCTGGAACCGTAACGTCGTGTCGCTGGGCTTGGCCAGCGGCTTCCTTGAACCGCTGGAATCGACCAGCATCTATCTGGCGCAATCGGGTATCACGCGCCTGCTTGGCCTGTTCCCCAATGCGGACTTCCATCCCCAACTAGCCGAACAATACAATCGCGAGACGGCATTCGAATATGAACGGGTGCGCGATTTCCTGATTCTGCACTACCACGCCACCGAGCGCAGCGACACGCCGTTCTGGGACTACTGCCGCACCATGCAGGTGCCTGACAGTCTGCGCGAAGCGATGGAACTATTCCGTACCGACGGGCGCTACTTCCGCAATGGGGAGGACTTCTTCGCCCTGCCTAGCTGGGTGCAGGTGATGCTGGGGCAGGGCATACTGCCACAGGGTTACCATCCCATCGTGGACGAGATGCCGGAATCTAAACTGGTGGAACTGGTGGAAGGCATGCGCGGCATGCTGGCTCATGCCGTGGCGGCCATGCCCAGCCATCAGGAGTGGCTGGAGCGTTACTGGAAAGCGCGTGCAGCATGAGTGCGCGGACCATCACGTGGTGCAGCGTTGCGCTGCTGCTTGGCGGCCTGCTAACGCTACTGTCCGGAGCACAGGCCGGTGCTGCTGAAGCTAGCCGAACTTCTGTCCTAACGGAACATACGGCTGCCAGGGGCGGGCGCGAGACGTCGCGCCTGCAAATACTCGACCGGGGCTGGAGCTTCCGCCTGTTGCCGGGAGATGCCCAGATGGCCGCGCATCCGGAGGCGGCGGGCTGGAAGTCTGCGACGGTGCCGGGTACGGTGCATACCGACCTGTTTGCCAACAGGCTGATACCCGATCCCTACGTGGGTGCACCGGAAGCGGGCCTGCAATGGATAGGGCTGGCGGACTGGGAATACCGCAGCCGCTTTGATGCCAGCACGGCGACACGCAACAGCGCCCGTAGCGATCTGGTATTCCATGGTATAGATACCTTTGCCGAGGTGTGGCTTAACGGCGAGAAGCTGCTTGATGCCGACAATGCCTTCCGCGTCTGGCGTGTAGCAGTGCAAGGGCGCTTGCGCGCGCGTGGCAACGAGCTGCGCATCGTGCTGCGTTCGCCCATCAACAAGCTGCTGCCGCAAGTAGCGGCGATGCCGAACAAGCTGGCCGGGAATTATCCCTCGCCCTATGGCGATGAACCAGCCGATGCCATGACGGCCAACTTTGTACGCAAGCCCGGCTATCACTATGGCTGGGACTGGGGGCCGCGCTATGTCACCGCCGGCATCTGGAACGCGGTGCAGCTGCAAAGCTGGGATGTGCTGCGTATCGACGATCTGCAGCTGCGGCAGGATCATGTGGATGAGCAGCGCGCCGAACTGGCAGCCATCGCCACCCTTGATGCAGTAGCGGCCGGCAGTGTCGAACTGCGTCTGTGGCAGACCGCGCCGGACGGCAAGCGCGTGCTGGCGGTGCAGCAGCGCGCGGAACTGAAGCAGGGCAGCAACCGCATCGAATTGCCGGTCCATGTGGCGCATCCGCAGCGCTGGTATCCCAACGGCTACGGCGCACAGGCGCTGTACCAGTATGAACTGGAAGTGGCGCAAGGGAGCAAACAGCTTGCCAGTAGCAGTGCCCGCACCGGCTTGCGCAGCATTGTGCTCAAGCGCGAGAGTGACGCGCAGGGGCAGAGCTTCTACTTCGAGGTGAACGGCATTCCAGTTTTTGCTAAAGGCGCCAACAGCATACCGTTCGATATGTTCCGTCCGCGCGTGAGCAAGGCGCAGCTGCGGCGCGTGCTGGAGTCAGCGCGTGATGCCAATATGAATATGCTGCGCAGCTGGGGGGGCGGCTACTACGAGAGCGATGCGTTCTTCGAGCTGGCCGATGAACTGGGGCTGCTGGTCTGGCAGGACTTTATGTTCGGCGGCGGCATGCAGCCCGCCTATGACGCAGCTTTTCGTGCCAGTGTGATTGCTGAAGCGCGCGACAATGTGCGGCGCTTGCGCAACCATCCCAGCCTTGCACTCTGGTGCGGCAATAACGAAGAAGAAATCGCCTGGAAGTACTGGGGGCCGGGCAAGGCCATGATGCAGGCAGATCCTGCATTGGCAACGCGGGTCTGGAACGGCTACGTGCAACTGTTCGGCACCGATCTGCGCAAGGTGGTAGCGGAGGAAGGTGGCGGCATCGCCTACTGGGCCAGTTCACCTAGCGATGATCTGGCCGAAGTCGCCAACACTGCCGCTAGCGGCGACATGCATTACTGGGAAGTGTGGGGCAATCCGGCCCATCCGGTGAGTAAATATCTGGAGATTACGCCGCGCTTCATGTCGGAATATGGTTTGCAAGCCTGGCCGGTGCAGCGCACGGTGGACGCGTTTGCTAAACGCGCCGAGCAGGGAATGGCGACGCCCGTCATCGAGGCGCACCAGAAATTCATGGCCGGTAAAGGCAACGAGCGCCTACTGAAATATGTGAGCGACGAATTCGGCACGCCAGCGGATTTCGCCAGCTTTATCTATCTGAGTCAGGTGGCGCAGGCCGAAGGCATCGCGCTGGCCGCCAGCCACCACCGCGTCAGCCGGCCCTACACCATGGGATCACTGTACTGGCAGCTCAATGACGTGTGGCCCGGTGCTTCGTGGTCCAGCGTGGACTGGTACGGACGCTGGAAGGCACTGCATTTCTATGCGCGCCGCTTCTACGCGCCGGTAGCAGTGGCTGCGCTGCGCAATGCTGGCGGCACCAGTACCGTCAATCTGCTCAATGACCGCAACCGTGCTGTGCGCGGCGAATTGAACATGCGCGTGATGACGCTCGATGGCCGTGTGCTGCGCGACGAGCACCGCAGCGTAGCACTGGCGCCGCTGTCAGCGCAGCGCATTGCTGAATATGCCGATGCCGAGCTATTAGGTGGCGCTGACCCCGCTACTACCTTCGCCGTGTTCGATTTACAGGTCGCAGGCGAGGCCGCGTCACGCAGCGTGCTGTACTTCTCTCCTGCCAAGGCAATGCGCTGGCCGGACGCGCAACTACAGGCGCGGATACACCAGACCCGGGGCGGCATGCAGCTGGAACTGAGCGCGCGCCATCTGGCCCGCGCAGTCTGGATAGATTTTGGCGATCTCGACGCGGAGCCGGCAGATAACGCACTGACGCTGCTGCCCGGTGAAACCGTACGTCTGCCACTGCGCTCCAGCGCCAGTCTGGCCGCGTTGCGCAAAGCCTTGCGCGTGTTCTCGGTGGGCGATGTGCTGGCACGGTCGGAACTTTGATGCGTTCAGTTTTACTAAACAATGCTAAAGAGCGTCCCCATCCGGCGTGCACGATTGTTGGTAAAAACTGCCGCTGATATAAAAGCGGCATAGGCGGGACAAGGCGAAAAGCCGGATTTTCTACCGTCATAAAACGTCCGCCGAAACGTTTATTAAACCGAAAACTGGAGACACTAGATGATTCTGAATTTGCTGCAAGGCCTGCTGCGCGGCGGGCCGTGGATATTGCGGGAGCTGGCGTGAGCCAGGCCACCCTGCGTGATATCGCGGCTGCCACCGGTCTGTCGATCGGCACGGTATCGCGCGCATTGAAAAACCAGACGGGCATGACGGAGTCTACCCGCAGTCTAGTGCGTGAAACGGCGGAACGCCTGGGCTACGACTTCGGCCAGCTGCGCAGTGGCCCTATCCGCCGCATCGCCTTCCTGCTGCATAGCCAGCACAACACGCTCGCTTCGGGTTCCTTCTTCTCGCCAGTGCTGCATGGTGCCGAGGAAGTCTGCCGGCGCGAGGGGATAGCGCTATCATTTTTCGCCGTCGGTCCCGCCGAGCCGGTGACGGGGCTGATCCGTCTGCACCAGCCGGACGCCATACTTTGCGCCGGCTACTTCGAGCCGGAAGTGCTGACCGCATTGCAGCAAGCCGGTAAACCCATCGTACTGGTGGATATGCAGCGGCGCGGCTTCAGGTCCGTCAATCCGGACAATCTGCACGGCGGCTATCTGGCTACCCAGCATCTGCTGCGCTCGGGGCGCAGACGTATCGCCATGCTGTCCGGTTCAATGGCTCATTACAGCATTCAGCAGCGCAATCGCGGCTTCCGGCAGGCCCTGTTCGACGCCAGAGTGCATGCCGATCCTGATCTGGAAGTGATGCTGCCCGCAGTGGGCGACGCCGAACAGAGTGTCAGCGACGCCATGCAGGCCTTGCTGGCATTGCCTAAACGGGCCGATGCCGTGTTCTGCTACAACGACAGTACCGCGCTGGCAGCCATGAAAGCGTGCCGCAAAGCGGGGCTGAAGATCCCGCAGGATATTGCCATCGTCGGCTTTGACGATATCGCTGCCGCTCCTGCCGGCATCCCGCCGCTCAGCACTGTCCGCGTGGACAAGGCGATACTGGGACAGACCGGCGTCGAACTACTGCTACAAAAAACTGAAAACCACCCATCCCAGATAACCGTACCAGTTGAGCTGATCGTGCGCGAGAGCAGTCACGGCGTTTAACCCAACCAACCGGAATAACTATGACCAATTTACCGAATTTCCGCAGCCCGAGTGTCTTGCTGGAGCATGCACGGCACACTATGCGCTTCTACCATCCGCGCGCGATCGATCCGGCTGGCGGCATGTACCACTACTTCAGGGACGATGGCAGCGTGTACGACATGCAGCAGCGCCATCTGGTGAGCAGTACGCGCTTTGTATTCACGTACGCCATGGCCTACCGCCATTTCAAGGATGAAGCTTATCTGAAGGGCGCAGAGCATGCGCTGCGCTTTCTGCGTGAAGTGCACCGCGATCCGGTAGGCGGCGGTTACGCATGGCTGCTCGATGGCACGCAGGTGATCGATGGCACCCAGCACGCCTACGGACAGGCTTTCGTGCTGCTGGCCTATGCCCACGCCAGCATGGCCGGTCTGGAACAGGCGCAGCCATGGATAGAAGAGACTTTCGCATTGATGGAGCAGCGTTTCTGGGATGCGCAGGCCGGCCTGTATGCCGACGAAGCTAGTCAAGACTGGAGTGTGCTGTCCAGCTATCGCGGCCAGAACGCCAATATGCATGCCTGCGAGGCGCTGCTGGCGGCCCATCAGGCGACGGGCCAGCTGCGCTATCTGGAGCGGGCTTATACGGTGGCCTACAACATCACCCAGCGTCAGGCGCAGCGTTGCGGTGGACTGATCTGGGAGCACTATGACGAACAGTGGCAGCCTGACTGGAAGTTCAACTTCGATGATCCGGAAAACCTGTTCCGTCCTTGGGGCTATCAGCCTGGCCACTTTACCGAATGGGCCAAACTGCTGGTGCAACTGGAAGCTCGCGCCCACGGCGTACTGGCGCAGCCGCTGGACTGGCTGGTGCCGACGGCCGAGCGCCTGTTCCGTGTAGCGCTGGAACAGGGCTGGGACCCGGAGAACGGCGGGGTGTGCTATTCGCTAGCGCCCGAGCTGCATGTGTGCGACGGCCACAAGTACTTCTGGGTGCAGGCTGAAAGCGCAGCCGCAGCGGCACTGCTGGCCGAGCGCACCGGCAATAGCGAATACTGGGACTGGTACCAGCGTCTGTGGGCATACAGCTGGACCTATCTGGTCGATCACCAATATGGCGCGTGGTACCGCATACTCGATCAGCAGAACCGCAAGCTCAGTGACGAAAAGAGCCCGGCTGGAAAAGTCGACTACCACACCATGGGTGCCTGCTACGACATCCTGACCGTGCTGGGAAAGGCCGATCATGCATGAAGCTCCCGTAATGCTGTGCGCCGGCGAGGCGCTGACCGATATGATCCATCAGGGCCATGAGCAGTGGATCAGTCAGGTGGGCGGCTCGGTGTGGAATGTGGCGCGCGCGCTGGCGGCGCTGGGCGAGCGTACGGCGTTTGCTGGCGCGATCAGCAACGACCGGTTTGGCGCAGCGCTGTGGAATGCCAGTGCTGCCGTGGGGCTGGATATGCGGCTGATCCAGCGCGTGCAGCGCTCGCCGCTGCTGGCCATTGTGGAGCAGGGCGAGCCGCCCAGCTATTTCTTCGTCGGCGACGATAGCGCCGACCTGCATTTCAATCCTGCCGCGCTGCCCGCTGGCTGGTCCGGCGCGCTGCGCTGGGCCCACTTTGGCGGTATCAGTCTGGCCCGCCAGCCACTGGCCGGTACGCTGGTGGCGCTGGCCGGACAGCTGAAAGCGCAGGGCGTGGCGATCAGCTATGACCCTAACTTCCGCAATCTGATGGACCAGAGCTACCAGCCTACGCTGCGCACCATGGCGGCACTGGCCGATGTGATCAAGGTATCGGACGACGATCTGCGCGGGCTATTCCCCGGCGCGACGCTGGATCAGGCCTTGCAGCAGCTGCGTGCGGCTAATCCGGCGGCCTACTGCCTGCTGACGCGCGGCGGGCAGGGCGCGACGCTGTTCCATGGCAGCGAGCGGGCCGATGCGCGCGCGCCGCAGGTGGAAGTGGTCGATACCGTCGGCGCTGGCGACGCCAGTGTGGCGGGCCTGCTGCATAGCCTGGCCTGCTACCCGCAACGAAATCTGCAGGCGCACCTGCATGCCGCGCTGGCGGCAGGTTCTGCTGCCTGCCTGCAGGCAGGTGCCAATCCGCCGCAGGCAGCGGCGATGAACCAATTCTTCGAACAATTACAAGGAGACAGCAAGTGAAACAACCCAACCGATTTTCCCTGTTCCAGCCCGCACTGCGCGGCCTGAATATCGCGCTGCTGGCTACCTTGCCATGGTTCGCGCAAAGTGCCGGTGCGGCAGAAGCGCCGCTGGCGGCTAAGGCGAGTGCCAAGGCGGCAGCGGCCACGCCATTGCGTCCGGTCAGCGAGGCGGAAGCAGCGGCACTGGCCCAGCAGGTCAAGGATGAAGTACGCCATGCGTGGCACGGTTACAAGCAATACGCATGGGGCCACGATGCCCTTAGCCCGCTCAGCAAGAAGCCGCGTGACTGGTACGAGCATTCGCTGCTGATGACGCCGGTCGATGCGCTCGATACCCTGATGATCATGGGCCTGAAGACGGAAGCGGATGAGGCGCGCGAGCTGATCGCCCAGCAGCTCAACTTCGATCAGGACATGTATGTGCAGAACTTCGAAATCACCATCCGCCTGCTGGGCGGCCTGATTTCGGCGTATCAGATCAGCGGCGATGCACGCCTGCTCGACAAGGCCGAAGATCTGGGCAAGCGCCTGCTGCCGGTATTCGAATCGCCTACCGGCCTGCCCTATACCCATGTGAATCTGCGCACCGGCAAGGTACGCGGCAAGCTCAGTAATCCGGCCGAGACGGGCACGCTGGTGCTGGAGTTCGGCATGCTGAGCCGCCTGACGGGCAAGCCGGTGTATTTCGAAAAATCCAAGCGCGCGCTGGTCGCCACCTACAAGGCTGCATCGCCTATGGGACTGGTCGGCTCTACCATCGACGTGGAGACGGGGCGCTGGGCCGATACGGGGGCCCATATCGGCGGCGGCATCGATTCCTACTACGAGTACCTGAACAAATGCTGGCGCCTGTTTGGCGATATGGAATGTAAAGCCATGTGGGAGCACAGCATCGAAGGTGTGAACAAGGCGCTGGCGGACCAGCGTAACGGCGGCCTGTGGTACGGCCACGCCGATATGAATACCGGTATCCGTACGAAAACCCAGTACGGTGCGCTGGATGCCTTCATGCCGGCGCTGCTGGCACTGGGCGGCGATATGAAGCGTGCCAGGGCACTGCAGGAATCCGGCCTGCGCATGTGGCGTCTGCATGGCGTCGAACCGGAATCGCTCGATTATGCGAGCATGACGGTGCAGTCGCCCGGCTATGCACTGCGCCCCGAGATCGTCGAATCGGCCTACTACCTGCACCACTACACGGGCAATCCGCGCTACCGCGCCATGGGCCGCGAGTTCTGGCAAGCGTTTGTGCGTTACTGCCGCACCGAAGCAGGCTACGCTGCGTTGAAAGATGTACGCAGCAAGGAGCAGGAAGATTCGATGGAGAGCTTCGTCTTTGCCGAGACGTTCAAATACTTCTACCTGCTGTTCGCACCTAAGAGCGCGCTGAATTTCGACGGCGTCACCTTCAATACGGAAGCCCACCCGCTGCATCTGCCAGCGGCAGCACCGGCAGCGCACTAAGCGGAGCATAGGCAGATGAACCTCATTACCTTAAGCCGTAGCCTGAGCCGTCTGGGCTTGCTTGCAGCAGCCTGCGGGCTGCAGACACTGGCGCTGGCCGCTATGCCGGCAGCTAGCATGCCGGTGAATACCTTCATCGGCACTCAGGACGAAGGCAATACCTTCCCCGGCGCTTCGGCACCGTTCGGCATGATACAGGTCAGTCCTAGCGGCGAGCATTACGCCGGCTGGCGTTACAGCGATGCGCGCATACGCGGCTTTGGCCACTCCTATCTGTCCGGTGCCGGCTGCTGGGAGCAGGGCGGGCAGGTCTCCGTGCTGCCGGTGACAGGCCGCATCGGCGCCGGTGGCGATATCGACACCAGCAAGGCGGAGAGCTTTGACTACCGCCGCTACGCAGCCGAATACACCCATGATGGTGAAGTGGGACAGGCTGGCTACTACAAAGTGCAGCTGACCAGCTACGGCGGCATAACTGCCGAAGCGACAGCGCTGACCCGCGCCGCAGCCGAACGCTATACGTTTGCCGCCGGCACGAAAGATGGCCATCTGCTGGTCAATCTGGGACAGGCCAACGAACGGCATGCGGTGGTGGGCAGCGAGCTACGCGTTATCGATAACCGCAGCATCGAGGGCAAGGTTGTCACCAAAAGCTTCTGCGGCGGCGCCCAGTACACCACGTGGTTCCGTATGGTGTTCGACCAGCCATTCACGGCGCATGGCATCTGGGATGATCAGGGCGGCAAAGCAGGTGTGAACGGACCTAGCCAGCAGGGCGAAGCCCGTCCGCACGGCGCGTGGTTCAGCTTCGATCTGAAGTCGGGCCGCAGCGTCACTGCGGTGAGCGCGATTTCCCATGTCGATGCGGAGGGCGCCCGCGTCAACCTGCAGGCCGAAGGTATGCAAGGTGGCAGTCCGCTCGGTTTCGACGCCATGCGCGCGCAGGCACAGGCTAGCTGGCAGCGCGAGCTGTCGCGCGTGCGCATCGAGGGCGGCAGTCAGGATGACCGCACGGTGTTCTACACGGCTCTGTACCACACCCTGTTGCAGCCACTGACGGGCAACGATGCCGATGGGCGCTATCGCGGCTACGACAGCGCGATACATACGGCGAAAGACTGGACCTACTACGAATTCTTCTCGCTGTGGGATACCTACCGTGCGCAGAACCAGATGCTGGCACTGCTGCATCCGCAACGTGCGCGCGATATCGCCAGCTCCGTGCTGAAAATCCGCGAGCAGGGCGGCTGGCTGCCGCGCTGGGGCTATGCCAATTTCGAAACCAATATCATGACGGGCGATCCGGTAACACCTTTCCTGGTTGACCTGTGGCGCTATGGCGCACTCAAGGGGCGTGAGCAGGAAGCTTATGCCGCGCTGCGCGAGAATGCCTTTGGTGTGCCGCCTAACGGCATCCGTGCTCAGGGCCGTGCCGGTAATGAAAGCTATATGCGTCAGGGCTTTGTACAGTACGACCGTGGTTTTGTCTCGAAGGGCATGGACGTCGATCCGCACCACGGTGCCTCGGCTACGCTGGAATATGCACTGGCCGACGGTGCACTGGCTACCATGGCACAGGCATTGGGCCAGCAGCGCGATGCGGCGACGCTGGCGCAGCGTGCCCTGAACTGGCGCACGATCTGGGATGCCAGCGTCAAGGATGCGGCCACGGGTTTGCAAGGCTTTCCCCGTCCGCGCCTGATGGATGGCAGCTGGTTCAGCGAACTGACGGGCGGCTACGATCCGCGTAGTGATCGTGGCTTCCATGAAGGCACGGCATGGCAGTACCAGTGGCTGGTGCAGCAGGACGTGCCGGGGCTGGTGGCAGCCATGGGCGGACAGAAGGAAGCGTTGCGCCGCCTCGATCTGTTCTTCGACTATGACGCTGTGCAGGCCGATGCCGCAGCCGTGCGCAAGTCATGGGTAGTGGGACCGTACAGCTATTACAGCCAGTTCCGTTACAACCCGAATAATGAACCGGACCTGCACGCACCATGGATGTACACCCTGATGGGCCAGCCGTGGAAAACGACTACCGTGCTGCGCGCGGCAGAGACTCTTTTCGGCAATGGCCCTGGCGGCGTGACGGGTAATGACGATCTGGGTACCATGTCGGCCTGGTATCTGTTCAGCGCACTGGGGCTGTATCCCGATGTGCCGGGCAGTGGCCGCTTCCTGCTGCACGCGCCGCGTTTTGCCAAGGCGGAGATCGATCTGCCGCAAGGCCGTGTGCTGAGCATCAAGGCACCCGCCGCAGTCCCGGGCGAGCGCCGCTTTGTGGAGAGCGTGCGATGGGATAGCCAGCCGCAGTCACGCGTCTGGCTGGACTGGGAGCAGATCCAGGCCGGTGGCACGCTGGACTACCAGCTGACGCCGCAGGCCGAACGCGCAAGCTGGGGCACCCGCGCCCGTGATCTGCCCAAAGCGCCGGCTGGGATTGCGCCCTGAGCGGAATTGCCAGTCCACCCTGAATAACAACGACAACGAAGAGACCACAGGAGTACACGATGGAACACATTTCGCAGCGCGCGCCGTTGCAGCATGCGCAGGCCAGTAGCGCCAATACCGGCCCGCTGATTATCATCACCACGCTGTTCTTCATGTGGGGGCTGCTGACAGCGCTCAACGACGTGCTGATCCCTCACCTGAAAGCACTGTACACGCTCAACTACGTGCAGGCCATGCTGGTGCAGTTCTGCTTTTTCGGCGCCTACTTCCTCGTGTCGCTGCCCGCCGGTATGCTGATCAAAAAGATCGGCTACCAGAATGGCGCAGTGGCGGGGCTGGTGATTGCCGCCGCCGGCTGTGCACTGTTCTATCCGGCTTCGATGAGCGGCTATGCGCTGTTCCTGCTGGGCTTTTTCGTACTGGCTTCCGGCATCACGATACTGCAGGTAGCTGCCAATCCTTATGTGACGGTGCTGGGCGATGCGCGCACGGCATCGAGCCGCCTGACACTGACGCAAGCCTTCAATTCGCTGGGCACCACGGTGGCGCCTACGCTGGGCGGCATTCTGATACTGTCCAGTGACGTGACGGACCGTGCGGCGCAGGCGGCCAGCGTGCAGGGGCCGTATCTGGCGCTGGCCGGCGCTTTGCTGCTGCTGGCCCTGATGTTTGCCTTTGCCCGTCTGCCCAAAATCGATTATGCGGAAGATTCCGTTCCGGTTGCTGGCGCAGCGAAAGAATCGGCGCTGTCGCATCCACAGCTAGTGATGGGCGCCATCGGCATTTTCCTTTATGTGGGTGGCGAAGTTAGTATCGGCAGCTTCCTGATTAACTTCCTTGGCGAGCCGAATATCGCCAGCCTGCCGGCCGATATGGCAGCGCACTACGTCAGCTATTACTGGGGTGGCGCCATGGTAGGCCGTTTCATCGGCTTCCTCGTGATGCGCTACGTTAGCCCCGGCAAGACGCTGGCCTTCAATGCCGCTGCTTCGATGACGCTGATACTGGTGGCCATCTTCGGCCACGGCCAGACGGCGATGTGGGCGATACTGGCGGTTGGTCTGTGCAACTCCATCATGTTCCCGACCATTTTCAGTATGGCACTGTACCGCCTCGGTAATCTGACCGGTCAGGCTTCGGGCATACTGTGCATGGCCATCGTGGGCGGCGCCATCGTGCCATTCGCCCAGGGCCTGCTGGCCGATTCCATCGGCCTGCAACAGTCTTTCCTGATGCCCTTGCTGTGCTATGCCTTTGTGCTGTACTTCGGCGTGAAATACGCCGGACTGTATAGCACTGGCGAGCAGGCCTGAAATGCGCGCCATGCGGATGCTGAGACCTGCGTTGGCTCTTTGTGCTGCGCTGGCAGGGGCGGGCGCTTATGCGCAACTGGCAGCGGTGGCCCATCCTGCCATCGCTTTCCAGCCGCGTTACTACATCGCCTACCGCGCCAGCACGCCGCCCCGGATTGACGGCCAGCTGGACGAAGCGGACTGGCAGAAGGCGGAATGGACAGAAGACTTTGTCGATATCGAAGGCCCGTCCAGACCCACGCCGCGCTTCCGCACCCGCGCCAAGCTGCTGTGGGACGACGAGTACCTGTACTTCGCCGTGGAGATGGAAGAGCCCGACCTGTGGGCTACACTGACCGAGCGCGATAGCGTGATCTATCACGATAACGACATCGAGCTGTTCATCGATCCCGAAGGCAGCACGCACCGCTACATGGAGCTGGAAATCAATCAGCACGGCACAGCGTGGGATCTGCTGTTGACTAAACCTTACCGCGATGGCGACAAAGTAGCCTACACAGGCTGGGACATGCATGGCCTGAAGATAGGCCGCCAGCTGCGCGGCAGCTTGAACCATCCCGGCGACCAGGATCAAGGCTGGACGGTGGAAGTGGCCATACCGTGGCGCGCTCTGCGCGAAAGCCATGACGCGGTGCTGCATCCGCTGGCTGGTGAACAGTGGCGCCTGAACTTCTCGCGCGTGGAGTGGCGCACCAGCAGTGCCGATGGGCGCTACCGCAAGTTGACCGATGCCGCAACGGGCCAGCCGCTGGCCGAGGATAACTGGGTATGGTCGCCGCAGGGCGTGGTCAATATGCACTATCCCGAGATGTGGGGCGTGGTGCAGTTCTCCGGCCAGAATGTAGGAGGGCAGCGCGATGCATGGCGCCCCGATCCGGCACAGGCGGCGAAGTGGGCGCTGCGCGAAGTGTATTACGCCCAGCGCAGCTATTTCGCTAAACACCAGCGCTTCGCCGCCAGCCTGTCGCAACTGGGGCTGAAACTGGCGCCGGTGGCCGGCTATGTCTGGCCGCCCCGTATCGAAGCGACATCGCAGCAGTTCTCGGCCCGCCTGCAGGGCCGCGACGGTCAGGCCACGCTGCAGATCGACCACGATGGTCTGCTGCACTGACAGGAGTGCCGGTTTTGTTTAGTAAATTCCCGATAAACTCGCTATCTGTGGCTGGTCCAGCCCTTGCTGGCGACAGTGCCATGGCTATACTGACAAGTGTAGCAGCCCGCAGAGGCGCAGATTGCATGGGTTTAGTAAAAACGGGAGTGAGACACATGAGCGTTACCATCCGCGATATCGCCAAAGCCACCGGGCTTTCGAGCGGCACCATTTCGCGCGCACTGAAAAACGAGGGCGGCCTGACAGAAGAAACCCGCCGTATGGTAGTGGAAACGGCCCGCAGCATGGGTTACGACATGGGGCGGCTGCGCCAGAAGAAGCTACGTCGCCTGACCTTCCTGCTGCACCGCCAGCACAACAATATGTCCAGCAGCCCGTTCTACACGCCGGTGCTGCATGGCGCGGCAGAAGCCTGCCGCAAGCACGGCATCATACTTTCGTTCACTGCGGTGGGGCCGGCGGACGGCATCGTCGAGCAGATCCGTCTGCACCAGTCGGACGCGATTCTGTGTGCCGGCTACTTCGAGCCGGAGCTGCTGGCCGTGTTGCGCAGCATAGGCAAGCCGCTGGTACTGATCGATATGAAGCTGGCCGGCTACACCTCGGCTAATCCGGACAATATGATGGGTGGCTATCTGGCAGCGCGCCATCTGCTCGATATCGGGCGCGAACGGATCGGCTTTATTTCCGGTTCGCTGGCCCACTTCAGTATTCGCGAGCGGGCGCGTGGCTTCCGTCAGGCGCTGTTCAATGCAGGCGTGCTGGCCGATCCGCGGCTGGAAGTGATGATGCAGGAAGGCGTGGAGCTGGAAGCGGCGGCGCGCGAAGCGATGGAAACGCTGCTGGCCTTGCCCCATCCGCCCGATGCCGTGTTCTGCTACAACGATGCAGCGGCGCTGGTGGCCATGGATGCCTGCATGCGCGCCGGCCTCAAGGTTCCCTACGATATCAGCATCGTCGGCTTCGACGATATTGCTGCCGCTGCTCACGCGCGCAGGCCATTAACCACGCTCAGTGTGGACAAGAGCGCGCTCGGTGCGCTGGGCGTGGAACTGCTGCTCAATGGCGAAACGGATGAAGTGATAGAACGCGTGCTGCCGGTGAATCTGGTGGTGCGCGAAAGTACGGTCTGCCGACCGAATAACTAGCCTTAACTACGCCCACTACGATTAGAAAGGGACGTTCTCCATGCTTTATCGCTCTATCATGCTCGCTGTAGCATGGGCCGCTGCATTGTCTACTGCTTCAGCGTGGGCGGCCCCGCCGGCCGATCTGGCGCGCTACGTCAACCCCATGGTGGGCACCGGCGGCCATGGCCACACCTTCCCCGGACCTACACTACCGTTCGGCATGATACAGCCGGGCCCCGATACCCGCCTGACGGGCTGGGATGGCAGCAGCGGCTACCACGATAGCGATCGCGTGGTGTATGGCTTCAGCCACACCCATCTCTCCGGCACCGGCGTATCCGACTATGGCGACATACTGCTGCTGCCTGCAACAGGCAAGGTCAAATGGGCTAGCGGCTACCGCTACAAGGGCGAGGACCCGCTGCCGTTCGATGGCAGCGGCTACGGCAGCCAGTTCGATAAAGCCAGCGAACGGGCCGAAGCCGGCTATTACGGCGTAACGCTCAAGGATTATGGCGTGCGGGCCGAGATCACCACGACCTTGCGCACGGCGCTGCACCGCTGGACGTTTGCGCGGGCCGATCAGGCCCACGTCATGCTCGATCTTTCCCATCGTGGCGAACTGCTGGCAGCGGGGCTGAACGTGCTTGATGACCGTACCGTGGCGGGCTGGCGCCGTACTAAAGCGTGGGCGGCGAATCGTCCGGTCTACTTCATCGTCCGCTTCGATCATCCCTTCAAACGTCTGGCAGGGCCGATGGGGCAGGAGCAGATCAAGGCGGCGCTGGCATTCGACCTGAAGGCGGGCGAAGTGCTGCAGGCGCAGGTAGGCATTTCTGCCGTTGATGCCAAGGGGGCAGCAGCTAATCTGGCGGCAGAGCAGAAGGGCTTTGCCTTCGATAAGGTGCGCCAGCAGGCACGCGCCGCATGGAATCGCCAGCTGTCGCGTATCGAAGTGGAAGGCAGTAGCGAGAAGGACACGCGGGTGTTCTACACGGCGCTGTATCACAGCTTTGTGCAGCCGAATACTTTTCAGGACGTGGATGGCCGCTATCTAGGCCGCGATGGACGGGTGCATCTGTCGCATGATGGCACGCGCTACTCCGTGTTCTCGTTGTGGGATACCTTCCGTGCTGCCCACCCGTTGTACAGCATCGTCGAGCGGCGCCGCAGCGAAGATTTCATCAAGACCTTTATCGCCCAGTTTAATGAAGGTGGCCGCTTGCCGGTCTGGGAACTGTGGGGCAACGAGACGGACTGCATGATAGCCTACCACGTGGTGAGCGTGATCGCTGATGCGTATGCAAAAGGCATCCGCGGCTTTGATGCCAAGGCTGCGCTGCATGCCATGGTGAAGAGCGCCGAAGTCGATAAGTATGGCCTGACGACCTATCGCAAACAGGGTTATCTGCAAGGCGACGAGGAAGCCGAAAGCGTCTCCAAGACACTGGAATATGCCTATGACGACTGGTGCATTGCCGTGCTGGCGACGGCGCTGGGCGAGAAGGACATTGCACAGCGTTTTGCCGCCCGCGCCGAAGGCTGGCGCAATCTGATCGATGAACAAGGCCATGTGCATCCGCGTGTCAAAGGGCGCTGGCTGGAAGGCTATGATCCGGCTGAAGTCAGCGTCAATTTCACGGAAGCGAATGGCTGGCAGTACGGCTTTTTCGTACCGCATAACATCGAAGGCTTTATAGCGCGGGTGGGCGGTAAGGAGAAGTTCCTGCAGCTGCTGGATGACTGCTTCAATGCGCAGCAAGGCCTGAGCGGGCGCCATCAGGTCGATATCACGGGGCTGATAGGCCAGTATGCACACGGCAACGAGCCTAGCCACCATATGGCTTACCTGTATGCCTACGGTGGCCAGCCATGGAAAACCCAGGCGCTGGTAAAACGGCTGATGGACGAAATGTACAACGATACGCCGGACGGGCTAGCCGGAAATGAAGACTGCGGCCAGATGAGCGCATGGTATGTGATGAGTGCACTGGGCTTGTATTCGGTGACGCCGGGCCAGCCAAATTACGTGATTGGCACGCCGCGCTTCCGGCGCGCCACCATCCATCTGGAAAATGGCAGGCGCTTCACCATCCGTGCCGATGGCGCTGGGCCCTACATACAGGCAGCGCAACTGAACGGTAAGCGCTGGAGTCCCGTATGGCTTGCGCACGACGCCATCATGCAGGGCGGTGAACTGCGCTTCAGCATGGCGGCTACGCCGTCGCAATGGGGCAGTGCGGTGGCAGAGCGGCCCCGTAGCGGTCAGGTACATGCTGTCGAACAGGTGGTGCTGGCACCGGTGGCCAGCGGGCCATATCGTTTCAAGGATACCGCGGTGCTTGATGCGCAGGTCATGGAACCGGTCGATGCTATCCACTACAGCGTTGACGGCAGCGAGCCTGATGCCGCCAGCCCTCTGTGGCATGGTCCGCTGACGGTCAGCGCAACGACCACACTCAAGCTGCGCGCACGGCGCGGTCAGTACTGGAGCCCTGTAACCGAAGTGCCTGCGGTGAAACTGAGCGAACAACTGAAGATCACCCTCAAGCATGCGCCGAATGGGCAGTATGCCGCTGGCGGTGCGGCAGCGCTGGTCGATGGTATCCGTGGCGGGAACGACTTCCGTCTGGGCGGCTGGCTGGGTTTTTATGGCGTGGATCTGGATGGTGTGATCGATCTGGGCGAGCAGCGCAAGCTCAGGCGGGTGGCCGTGAACTTCCTGCAGGACCAGAATAGCTGGATCTTCATGCCCAGGGCGCTGGAAGTGGAAACCAGCAGCGACGGTATGCAATGGACACTGCTGGGGACAGTGCAGAATATGGTGGACGAACATGCCGACGGCAGTATTATCCGTGAGCTGGCCGTGAACGCGGATGGCAAAGCCGGCCGTTATGTGCGGGTGCGTGGCGTAGCACCCGTGTGGTGCCCGGACTGGCACAAAGGGCAGGGCAACCGCAGTTTTATTTTTGCCGATGAAATCACCGTGGAGTAAGACGATGCGCAGTGAACTGCAACGGAATAGAAAGGGCGCGGCCCTGCTGCTGGCCGCCGTAGCGCTGGTATGCGGCAAGCTGCAGGCGAAGGAAGTCAGTGTCAGCTCGCCCGATGGCAAGCTGATCGTGATCGTCAGCGACGAGCGCGGTGCGCCGAATTATCGCGTCCGCTATGCGGGCAAGGAAATCATGCCGGCCGCACGGCTGGGCCTGGCGCTGCGCGCAGGGCCGGAACTGGGCGAGGGCTTCAGCATCGCCGCCATCCATACGTCGGACAAGGATGAGACATGGGAGCAGCCATGGGGCGAACGCCGGCTGGTGCGCGACCATCACCGCGAACTGCTGGTGGAGCTGACGCGCGGCGGTAAAACGCCACGCAAGTTCGCCTTGCGCCTGCGCGTTTTCGACGATGGTCTGGGCTTCCGCTACGAGGTGCCGCGTCAGCGAGGCGTAGAGCAGGTGGAGATTACTGACGAACGCACCGAGTTCCGTTTTGCCGAGAGCGACAAGGTGCGTGCATGGTGGATACCGGCGCGCTACTGGCGCAGCTACGAAGCGTTGTACCAGAAAACCGCTCTGCGCGATGCCGCGCATGTGGAAACGCCGTTCACGCTGCGACTGCCCAGTGGCGTGCATCTGGCGCTGCATGAAGCTGCGCTGACCAACTATGCGTCGATGACGCTGAACCAGCGCCGTGAGGGCATATTCAAAGCCGATCTCACTCCATGGTCGGATGGCATCAAGGTCAAACTACGCGCCCCATTCAATACGCCATGGCGCACGGTGCAAGTGGCGCCTGATGCAGCGGGTTTGCTCAATTCCGATCTGATCCTGAACCTTAACGAACCGAACAAGCTGGGTGACGTTTCGTGGGTCAAACCCGGCAAGTACGTGGGCATCTGGTGGGCCATGCACCTGTGGCAGAAGACCTGGGCCTCGGGCGACAAGCATGGCGCAACCACGGCCGAAGTCAAGCGCTACATGGACTTCGCCGCCAGGCATGGCTTTAGCGGTGTGCTGGCCGAAGGCTGGAATGTGGGCTGGGATGGCGACTGGCCCGAGAACGGCGAATTGTTCAGATTTTCCCAGCCATATCCGGACTTCGATATGGCGTCAGTAGCAGCCTATGGCCGTAGCAAGGGCGTCAAGCTGATCGGCCACCACGAGACCTCGGGTGCCGTGAGCCACTACGCCAGCCAGATGGGCGCCGCCTATGACTACGCCCGCGCCAGTAATATCGATACCATCAAGACCGGCTACGTGGCCGATAACGAGCGTATCAAGCGCATCGATGAAACAGGGCAGGTGCGCTACGAGTGGCACGATGGCCAGTTCATGGCGGGCGAGTATCTGCGTTCGGTGACTGAGGCGGCCAGGCGTCACATCGCTATCGACACCCACGAGCCGATCAAGGATACGGGGCTGCGCCGTACCTATCCCAACTGGATCTCGCGCGAGGGCGCGCGCGGGCAGGAGTACAACGCCTGGGGCTACCCGCCCAATCCGCCCGAGCACACGGCGATACTGCCGTTTACCCGCATGCTGTCCGGGCCGTTCGACTACACGCCCGGCATCTTCAATCTGGAACCGAATGGCAAAGGCCACGAGAACCGTGTGCGTTCCACGCTGGCCAAGGAACTCTCGCTGTATGTGGTGCTGTATTCGCCCGTGCAGATGGCGGCAGACCTGATCGAAAACTACGAAGCCCGTCCCGATGCCTTCCAGTTCATAGCCGATGTGCCGACCGACTGGGAGCAGAGCCGTGCGCTGGCCGGAGAAGTGGGCGAGTATGTGGTGATGGCACGTCAGCAGCGCGGCGCGCAGGACTGGTATCTGGGGGCACTGAGCAACGAACGCGCGCGCGATATACAGTTCAAGCTCGATTTCCTTGATCCGCAGCGGCGTTATCAGGCGCAGATCTACCGCGATGGTGCGAACGCGGACTGGGAGAGCGCTCCTTACGATATGGTGATCGAGCAGCGCGAGGTGCGCGCCAGCGAGGTTATGACGCTGCATCTGGCTGCCGGTGGCGGTGCCGCGATCCGCTTCAAGGCACTCGACTAGCGCAAGCTGGTTTGTTCCGGTGGCCTGAAAAATTCCTGCTATGTCGCATAAAAGCGCCGTAATGGCGTTTAATTTGCGCTGTTTGCGCTGCCGGATGCGGCAGGCTTGACGATCCGGTGTGGCGATGGCTTACAATGGTTTAGCCGTCTGTCACATCGGGTTCACTATGCCTATGCACTACCTCCGGGCTCTCACCAGTCCGCACCGTACACACCTGAGTAATCGTCATCTGGGCCGTTCACTGGCTTTTGTCGCGGGCGCTGTCAATGCCGGCGGCTTCTTCGCTGTGGGCCAGTACACCTCGCACATGTCCGGCATCGTCTCCTCGCTGGCCGATGGCGCAGCGCTCGGCGATCTGCCGGTGCTGAGAGCGGGCCTGATGTCGCTGCTGTCGTTTGTCTGGGGAGCGGCGTTTTCCACCATCATGGTGAACTGGGGACGGCGGCATGGCACCCACAGCCAGTTCGCACTACCGCTGATACTGGAAGCGATGCTGCTGCTCGCCTTCGGCCTGATGGGAGCCATGCTCGACGCTTCCGGCCATATCGATGCCATCGTTTCGCTGCTGTGCTTCGTCATGGGGCTGCAGAATGCCATCGTCACCAAAATTTCGCGTGCTGAAATCCGCACCACCCACGTGACGGGGCTGGTGACCGATATCGGCATCGAACTGGGCAAGATGTTGTACTGGAACCGCGTGAAGGACGACCCCACGCTGGAACCGGTGTGCGCCGATCGCGACAAACTGCGCCTGCTGAGTTCTCTGCTGGCGATGTTTTTCTGCGGCGGCCTGACGGGGGCTTTCGGCTTCAAATATATCGGCTACATTGTCACTGTGCCGCTGGCACTGGCCCTGCTTACGCTGGCCATCATTCCCGTCTTTGACGACTGGCAGGCCGTGCGGCGGCGCCAGTCACCCATGAATTTCTGAGCGCTGCGGCTGCTCGTGCTGCTGGTGCAGCGCTTCTTCTGCCGCCTGCTGCAGTACGCTGGCGTTCTGGTACGGGCTGGCCGTGCGTACCGCTATGCTGAAGCGTGCACTGCCCGCACCACTGCGTGCTACCCCTGCCGCTTCCAGGCAGGCCGCTATCTGGCGCAACAGCAGCTGTGCTTCGTCTTCACCTAAGGCTGGCGCGAGGAAGGCAAACTGCTCGGCGCCGTAGCGCGCCAGTGTATCGCTGGCACGGTGCATGCAGTTCTTCAGCGTGTGCGCCACCTGCTGCAGCAGTTCGTCCGCCGCCACCGCGCCATGCAGTTCCTGATACACGTCCATCTGCTGGAGGGCAATCAGGCCCATGGCCACAGGCTGTTCTTCGCGTGCAGCGCGGCGCCATTCGCGCACCAGCTGGTCGTCGAAATTACGCCGGTTGGGCAAATCCGTCAGGTTGTCGCTGGCCGAGAGATAAGCCAGCTTGTGCCGGGCTTTGCGCAGTTCTTCATCGCGCTGCGCCAGCAGGGTTTCCAGCTCCCGCGCGCGGGCGCGCCAGCGGCGCATCAGCCAGCGCGCCAGCACGGCAGCGGCGCCCAGCATCAGCAGGGCCTGTGCGGCGCGGGCCCAGCCGGTTTCCCATGGCGGTGGCGTGATGGTGACCGGCAGGATGATTTCATCGCGCGCGGCCACGCCTTTGTTATTGGTGCCCTGCAGGTGGAAGTGGTATTTGCCCGGCGCCAGATTGGTGTAGGTGGCCACAGGGCGGCTGGCGTCGGCCTGCACCGGCTGCTTGTCGAAACCTTCCAGCCAGTAGGTGTAGGCGTTGCGGCGCGGCTCCGCATAGTGCAGGGCGGCGAACTCGAAGGAGATGGTGTTGGCGCTCCATGGTACTGTTAATGCTCGCGGCTGGGTCAACGTGCCTTCCAGCTGCACGCCTTCGGGCAGCGCACCGCTGCCGAGCGAGCGGTTCAGCACGCGCAGATCGGTAATGGCCAGCTGGGGCGGGCGCGATGCGCTGCTATGGATGGCCGGATTGACGGCGGTAACGCCGCTGCTGCTGCCGAAGTAGAGCAGGCCGTCGCTGCTGTTGGCGGCCGAATCCATGTAGAAGCCTTCGGTCAGGCCGTCTTCCACCGCGTATTCCGTTACCGTCCATGAGGCAGGGTCGATCTTGCTCATGCCGGCTGCCGTGGTCACCCAGATAAAGCCGTTCTTGTCGGTGCGTATGGCTTCGATCAACCGGGTACCCAGATCGCCTTTTTCCTGTATGCGGGTGACGGTGAATTTGCCATCTTTGTCGGCCACGATATGGTTCAGGCCTTTCGAGGTGCCTATCCACATGCTGCCGTCGGCGTCCAGATGCATGGTGCTGACGCGGTCACTGCTCAGGCTAGCCGGATTGGCGGGATCGAGGCGGAAGTGGTGGAATTTTCCGCTGACGGGGTCGCGCATATCGAGCCCGCCGCCGCGATAGAATTCGCCGGTCCAGACGCGGCCTGCGCGGTCCTCGATCACTGTGGTGGCGCCGTTCACGCTGCGGCTGTCGGGATTTTTCGGGTCGTGGGTAAAACTCTCGGTGGCGCCGCTGACCGGATCGTAGCGCAGCAGTGCGGCGCCGGTGGCCAGCCACAGCACGCCGCCCCGTCCCGGCGAAATCGCGTTGACGAAGTTGCTGGTCTTGCTGCCGAACTGTATGACCTTGAACGGGCCTTCCGGATGATCGAGCCGGTTCAGTCCTTCCGAGGTGCCTACCCACAGCGTGCCGTCGGGCGCGTGGTAGGTGCAGTAGATGACGTTGGAGCTGAGTGCGCCCGGGCGTTTCGGTATGGCGCTGTAGGTGCGCACCATGTCGCGTTTGACGGGATCGAACAGGGCCAGCCCGTCATCGAGCGCGAGCCAGAGCTGGCCGTTGGCAGCAGCGCCTATGCTGCGCACGAAGTTGCTGGACTTGACGAAGTCCGGCTCGATATCGCGCGGTACAAACCGTTCGAAGCCGTGATAGCCCAGATTGGCGCGGCTTACGCCATCCGTCAGCGAACCGACCCACAGCGTGCCGGCGCGGTCGCGCATGGTGGTGTTGATGGCGTCGCTGTTGAGGCTATGCGCATCTTCGGCGCGGTGACGGTAGCTCTGGAACTGGCGCAGTTCGCGGTCATAGCGTATCAGGCCCGCCGTGCGGGTGCTGATCCAGACATCGCCGGCGCGGTCTTCGTCGATGTCGGTGACGCGCTTGGCAGCTACCGGCATCAGTGTGCGCTGTTCCCACGGCTGACCGGACTTCCACGTGTAGACGCCGTCGGCCGTGCCTATCCACAGCGTGGTGGCGCTATCGAAATACAGCGCCCGCACATCGTTGGCCTTGGGGTTGGGCCGGGCCGGATCGTCGATGCGGAAATGCTGGAAGCCGCGCGCGCCGGGCGCCAGATAATCGAGTCCGCCCGGCCACGTGGAGGCCCACACGCCGCCCTTGTTATCGACGGCGACGGCGTTGACATCGTTGAATTGCAGGCTATCAGTGCGGCTTTCTTCGTGCTGGTAGATCAAGAATGCGCCTGTGCGCGGATCGAAGTGTTGTAAGCCGCCCCACGTGGCCAGCCACATGCCGCCACGGTAATCGCTGATGATGCGGCGGATGATGCGGGCATTGGGCGGCCCTTCCCTGGGCAGATAGCGCACAAAACCGTTGGTCACCGGGTCGAAGCGGGCCAGCCCTTCGTCCGTGCCTACCCACAGCCGTCCCGCTTCGTCCTCGAACAGCGAGGTAACCCGGCCACCGGGCAGGCTGGCCGGATTGGCAGGATCGCTGAGAAAACGCACCTGTTTGTGGCCATCGTGGCGGAACAGGCCACCTTCGATGGTGCCGATCCAGACAAAGCCCTGCCGGTCCTGCAGGATGCTGAGGATGGCGCGGCTATCGGCGCCCAGCGAATCGACCGCGGTGAACGCCAGCGGACGTGGTGCCGCTACCACGCCGGATGCCGCCCCGCCGAGGGCAGCCAGCAGTAGTAAAAGCGGGTAAATACGTCCGGAATTGCGCAGCATGGTCTATCCTCGCGGTGTCAGCCTAGGCAGTAAATCACAGAATGGGGATGGGTGGAAGCGTTTGCAGTGTACTTTTCAGTTATACTCTATTGTCAAATATTCACGCAATGCCAGGCGCAATGGACGGACCAGCAGACGGAAAACCTCAGCGAACGGCGGCTCTGCCTGTCCGTCCGCTACGGCATTTCCGGAACAGCCTGCACGCGCGCGGCTGGCGCAAATTGATGTTGATACGCTGGACCGGGCTGGCCCTGCTGGTAGCGGCTAGTGCGGTCATGATCCAGCGGCAGGTGGTGTTCCAGGAGCATAGCCGCGACCTGCGTGCCCGCGCCGACGATATCGCCCGCCAGATCCAGATCGATAGCACCGATGGCCGCGTGATGGGCGGCGCCATTCTGATGGGACTGGTGGAGGACAGCGTCAAGCAGCTGCTGTCCGGCGAACTCGGTGCCGATGCCTATCGATTGCACGTCAACTTTGCCGCGGTGCTGGACCAGTACAACGCCGATACCGTGTTCGTGCTGGCCGGCGACGGCACTACCGTGGCCTATCTGAACAAGGAAGGCAAGGCGATCGGAGTGGGGCGCAATCTGCGCTACCGCCCGTATGTACGGCGCGCACTGGCCGGGCAGGCCAATGTGTACGCCGCCATCGGCAGCAACTCGCATGAACGGGGCCTGTATTTTGCCGCTCCCGTGTACAGCGGGAACTCGCGCGACACACCTATCGCCGGGGTCTACACCATCAAGATGGCGGCGGCAGAAATCGACCGCATACTGGTGCGCAGCAAAGACCCTGCGCTGCTGCTGTCGCCCGATGGCGTGGTGTTTGCTACCAATCGCAACGAATACCTGTACATGGTCAGCGGCCAGATTGCACCGGCCCGCATGGCCCAGCTGGAGAAGGAGCGCCAGTTCGGCGACGTATTCGCTGCCAGCGGCCCGTTGCAGCTGCCGTTCGACACCCGGGGCAGCCAGACCAGCATCGACGGCCACACCCATGCGATTGCCAGTGCTGCACTAAGCTGGCCCGATGATGGCGGCCAGTGGCGCGTGCTGATCCTGCAGGACCGCAACCAGTGGCTGCCGGTATGGCACCAGCTGGCGCTGGCGGCCGGCTGCATGGCTGCAGTCTGGCTGTTTGCCATGGTGGTGACGGGGCGCAGCCGCGCGGCCGAACATGCGCGTCAGGTGCGCTTCGAAAATGAACGGCGCATGCGCGAGATCACCAATAATCTGCCGGTGGCGGTGTACCAGTTCAAGATGGATGGCGATGGCCGGCCGCGCTTCCGCTTCATGAGCCCGGCCATTACGGCGATTACGGGACTGCAGGCCAGCGATGTGCTGGCCGACGGTGCGGCGTTGTTTGCGCTGCTCGACCCGGAAGGCAAGAGCGGCTTGCTGGCCCAGTTTGCCGATAGCGCGCGCCAGCAGTGGTTTGTGCACCGGCGTATCGCTTTTGGCGCCGAGGGCGGACTGTCGCAGCGCTGGATAGAACTGCATTGCAGCTGCGTGCACCAGAGCGCCGAGGAAGAAGTATGGAACGGCTATCTGGCCGATGTGACGGCAGAACATGCGGCAGCACAGGCGCTGGGTGCGGCCAAGCAGACGGCGGAAGAAGCTACCCGCAGCAAGTCGCTCTTCCTGGCCAATATGAGCCACGAAATCCGCACGCCGATGAACGCCATCATCGGCATGAGTCATCTGGCGCTGAAAACCGAGCTGACGCCGCGCCAGCACGACTATGTGCAAAAAATCCAGCGCGCCGGCCAGCATCTGCTGGGCATCATCAACGACATACTGGACTTTTCCAAAATCGAGGCGGGCAAGCTGCAGGTGGATAAGCAGCCGTTCGAGCTGGATCAGCTGCTGGAAAATCTGGCCACCCTGATCGGCGATAAAGCCAGTGCGCAGGGGCTGGAACTGGTGTTCGATGTGGCACCGGATGTGCCTACGGTACTGGAAGGCGACGCCCTGCGGCTGGGCCAGATTCTGATCAATTATGCCAACAACGCACTGAAATTTACCGAGCGGGGCGAAGTGGCCGTGTCGGTGCGTGTGCTGAGCCGCGATGCGCAGCATGTGCTGCTGCATTTTGCCGTGCGCGATACCGGCATAGGCCTGAGCGAAGAGCAGATCGGCCAGTTATTCCAGAGCTTCCAGCAGGGCGATGCCAGCACTACGCGCAAATATGGCGGCACGGGGCTGGGGCTGGCGATTTCGCGCAAGCTGGCGCACCTGATGGGCGGCGACACAGGGGTGGAAAGCGTGCTGGGACAGGGTTCCACCTTCTGGTTCACGGCGCGGCTGGCGATAGGCCAGAGCCAGCGACCGAGCTTGCTGCCGTCGCCCGATCTGCGTGGCCGGCGCCTGCTGGTGGCTGACGATAACGCCAGTGCGCGCGCGGTGATTGCCGGTATGCTGAGCAGTATGGGCTTCGAGGTGCAGACCGCCGTCTCCGGTGCCGAAGCGCTGGCCATGGTGCGGGTGGCGGCATTGAGCGACGTACCGTTCGAGGTGGTGCTGCTGGACTGGCAGATGGGGGCCCTGAGCGGGGTCGATACGGCGGGCGCGATCCGCGCGCTGGCGCTGGCGCAGCCGCCACGCCTGCTGATGGTGACCGATTACGGCCGCGAGGAAGTGATACAGCAGGCCCATAGCGCGGGCTTTGATGATGTGCTGATCAAGCCGGTCAGCGCCTCGGTGCTGTTCAACACCCTGATACGCCTGCTGGGCGGCGTCGTGGACGACAGCGCGCAGGCGCGGGTAGCGCCATTGAGCGTGCTGGCAGCGCTGGGCACCATACGCGGCGCGCGCGTGTTGCTGGCGGAAGATAATGAACTGAACCAGCAGGTGGCAGCCGAATTGCTGATGGATGCCGGCTTGCAGGTGGATATCGCCGTCAACGGGGTGGAAGCGCTGGCGATGGCGCAGCGCGGCAGCTACGAGCTGGTGCTGATGGATATGCAGATGCCGGAGATGGATGGCATTGCCGCTACCCGTGCCATACGCGCTCTGCCTGCGCTGGCTGGTTTGCCGGTGGTGGCCATGACGGCCAATGCCATGCAGGCCGACCGCGAACTGTGCATGCAGGCGGGTATGGTGGACTATATCGTCAAGCCTATCGAACCCGATGAACTGTGGCGCGTGCTGCTGCGCTGGATACCCGTGCGCACCCAGGCTGCCGATGCGCCTGTGGCCGAACCGGCAGTGGAATACGCCGCGCCGGAACAGACGCCGCTGGCAGCCATCGAAGGACTGGACATGGTGGGCGGCCTGCGCCGCGTAATGGGCAAGCAGGCGCGCTACGTGCATATGCTGCGCGCCTTTGCCGGTAATCAGGCCAATGCCGTGCAGCAGATACGTGACCAGCTGGAAGCGGGCGACCGCGCCGGTGCGGAGCGCACGGCCCATACGCTCAAAGGGCTGGCCGGGAATATCGGCGCTGACGCATTGCAGCTGTTGGCGGACGCAATCGAATACGCGCTGACGCCGGCGCAGGCGGGCGCTAGCCGTGCCGCCGTGCTGGCGCAGCAGCTGGAACCGCAGCTGGCGCAACTGGCGCAGGTGCTGGCAGGCCAGATCCGCGCGATCGAATCGGCTTTGCCGGCGGAAGCGGCCAGCGCCGCCGTGCAGTACACCCCGGCGCGCCGCAAGCAGCTGGTGAGCGAACTGAAAACCCTGCTGGCCGATGATGATGCGCGCAGCGCCCATCTGCTGGATGAACATAAAACCCTGTTTGCCGCCGAGTTCCCGCAGCAGTTTGCTGCGCTGGAACAGGCGATACGCGAATTCGATATGGAGCGGGCGCTGGAACTGCTGGACAGTGCCGCCGAGACTACAGCCAATAAGGAAAATGCATGAGCATCACCGCGCGCAAACCCGTCATTCTGGTAGTGGACGACACCCCCGACAAGCTGACTCTGATGAGCGATCTGCTGTCCGAACAATACACGGTGAAAGTGGCGCCCAACGGCGCACGCGCACTGAAAATCGCCCAGAGCGACAAGGCGCCCGACCTGATCCTGCTCGACGTGATGATGCCCGACATGGATGGCTACGAAGTGTGCCGCCGGCTCAAGGCCGATCCCGTATCGGCGGAAATTCCCGTGATCTTCCTGACGGCGAAAACCGAGCGCGAAGACGAGCAGATGGGCTTCGATCTGGGCGCGGTGGACTACATCACCAAACCGGTCAGTCCGCCCATCGTGCTGGCGCGGGTGCAGACCCATCTGACGCTGAAAGCTTCGGCCGATTTCCTGCGCGACCAGAACGCCTACCTTGAGCGTGAAGTGCAGCGCCGCACGGACGAAGTGCAGGCGCTGCAGGATGTCACCATACTGATCATGGCGTCGCTGGCTGAAACCCGCGACAACGAGACCGGCAACCACATTCTGCGCACCCAGCATTACGTCAAGCTGCTGGCCGAATATCTGGCACCGCATCCGCGCTTTGCCGCCACGCTGACGCCGCGCTACATCACCCAGCTATTCAAATCGGCGCCGCTGCACGATATCGGCAAGGTGGGCATTCCCGACCGGATACTGCTCAAGCCGGGCAAGCTCGATGCCGACGAATTCGAAATCATGAAGACCCACACTACGCTGGGCCGCAACGCCATCGTGCATGCGGAGCAGGGACTGGGCGTGAGCGTGCCTTTCCTGCAGACGGCCAAGGAGATCTGCTATTCGCATCAGGAGAAATGGGATGGCAGCGGTTATCCGGAGGGATTGAAGGGCGACGCGATTCCGCTCTCGGCACGGCTGATGGCGGTGGCTGACGTGTACGATGCACTGATTTCGCGCCGTGCCTACAAGGCGCCCAAGACCCACGAGGAGGCGCTGGCCATCATGCGCGAAGGGCGGGGCAGCCATTTCGACGCCGATATACTCGACGCCTTCATCACCTTGCAGAACGAGTTCCGTGCCATTGCGGCACGCTATGCCGACGAGGAGCACGCCGCCTAGGCTGGCGTGCCCCCGCTGGCTGAGGGCTGACTATCAGTAGCCGGTGATGGCGCTAGGCTGGCCGCCCTTGAAGTTGAAGATGGTGACAGGCGACTGCTTCATGTCGCCGTGCGCATCGAAGCTGTAGCTGCCGGCTACGCCCTTGTATTCGCCCGCGCTGATCACCGCGCCGACTTTCGCCGGGTCGAGCGAGTTAGCCTTCTGCATGGCCTGCGCGTACATCATGGTGGCGTCGTAGTAGGTGGCTGCATATACGTCGGCGTCCTGCTTGAAGCGGGCCTTGAATTTGGTCTTGAAGGCGGGGCCGGTGGCCGCCTTATCGAGCAACGTGCCGCCTTGCGAACACAGTACGTTCTCGCCCACGGCATCGCCACCGAGCTTGCCCATTTCTACCGTGCAGATGGTGTCGCCGCCCAGCAGCTTGGCGGTGATGCCCAGCTGCTTCATCTGGCGTGCCATCGGTGCGGCCTGCGGTGCATAGCCGCCGAAGAAGATCGCTTCCACCTTTTTGGTTTTCAGTTTGGTCAGGATGGAAGTGAAGTCGAACGATTTATCGGTGGTGAACTCGTGGCCTGCCACCGTCATGCCGGCTGCCTTGGCCTGCTTCTTGAATTCCTCCGCCAGACCCTGGCCAAAGGCCGTGCGGTCGTCGATCACGGCCACGTTCTTGAGCTTCATTTCATTGGCCGCATATAGCGCCATTTTTCCGCCCAGCTGGGTGTCGCTGGCATTGACGCGGTAGATGCCTTTGTAGCCTTGCTGGGTCAGTTTCGGATTGGTGGCCACAGTCGCAATCAGCACACCGGCATCGTTATAAGCCCGCGAAGCGGGAATTGCTACGCCCGAGTTGTACGGGCCTACCACGAATTTCACGCCCTGATCGATCAGCTTCTGGGCGGCTGCCACACCGGCTTTCGGATCGCCCTGATCATCTTCCGATTGCAGCTCGAAGCGCAGCTTCTTGCCTGCCACGGTGATGGGTTTAGAGTTCAGCTCTTCCACCGCCAGCCGCGCACCGCTTTCATTGTCCTTGCCGGAGAATGCCTGCGCGCCAGACAGCGGACCGCTATGGCCGATCTTCACCACGGTGTCCTGTGCCTGAACCTGAGTGGCGGCCAGCAGGGCTGCGGCCATTGCGATGTGCTTCAATTTCATGTGATCTCCGAATATTGGTGTGGTAAAACGATAGCAGGATTATCCCTAAAAACGGAAAATATTATCGTGTGACTTAGTGGCGCCGAGCCGCTATTTTGTTCCCTTCATCCGAAGGAACACGTTTGCAGCCGAATTTAGTTCGGCTGGCTGCGCGGGCCGAACCAGCCACGCACATGTTCGGCCACGGTGGCCGGGGCGATCGCCGTCATGCACGGGCAGGGGATCACGCTGCCGCCATGCTGCAGACGGCGCTCGCCGCGGCAGCGCACATGGCTATGCAGCACGCTGGCCATGGGGCCCAGCGGACGCCAGCGCCGCACATCGCTCTGGCGCGACTGGAACAGACCTAGTGTGTGGATACCCAGTGCGGCCGCCAGATGTAAGGGACCGGTACTGCCGGCCACCAGACCGTCGCACTGGCTGATAAAGGCCATGAACTCGGTGAGCGACAAGCGGCCCACCAGATCCGTGACATTGGCGGCGCTGGCATGGCGCTGCAGCAGCGCTTGCAGGCTGGCGCGGTCGTCGGCGGTGCCGCAGATGAACCAGTGCACCTCGCGCGGATCGATGCGCTCGATCAGCTCCGCATAGAACTCCAGCGGCCACTGGTGCGAGCGCGCCGTGACCAGTGCCGGACTGAGTATCACGCTGCGGCGGCCCTGCGCAAACTGCGCAGGGTGCAGGGCTGCGGCAGGCGCTTTGCCGTCTGCGCGAGCCTGCGGCGGAGCGAGGTGGTACAGCGCCGGTATCTCGGCAGCGTCGTTGATGACGATGCCGAGCGGGCGCAGATACTGCAGGTCGAGCAGGCGCTTGTTCAGGCCCGAACTGGGCGAAGAAATCGGCACCAGATGGGTGCAGCGCCGCCAGTTATACAGGCGGAACAGCGAGCCTATGCGGATAGGCAGGGCGGCATCGTAGGCGCATTGCGCCAGCCGGCGGCAGGGATTGACCTGTATGAAGATGTCGGGCCGGATGGCGGCCAGCAGCGCAGTCAGTTCGGCCGGATTTTCCGGCGCCGCATAGACTTCGTCCACATCGGGGCAGTGGCGCGCGATGTCGGCCGTGCGGCGGTTGGTCAGCAGAATGACGGTGCAGTGCGGATCGTGCCGCTTGAGTGCCGCAGCCATGGGCAGACTGATGACCAGATCGCCCAGTTGCGTGGTTTTGGCCAGCATGATGCGCTGGCCGGGTGCCAGTGCCGTTGCGGGTATAGGCTGCAGCTTGCGGAAAAACGCCATGTTCTGAAAAAGTCCCTGTACTGGCTCGGAGTATCGCATATTCAGGGCGCACTCTGCGGGCCGATTTGTATCAGTTTCTTTACAGCGCGGTTACAGCGGTATGCACAGTTCTGCGCTGAAGGCGCCGGTGGCGGGGTCCATGGCGTAATCGGCGGCGTAGCGCTCGAAGCAGGGGCCGGCCGGATGTTTGCCCTCGGCCTGCAACTGGCCGAAGAAGGCGCCCCAGGCAGCGCCTATCTGGGCTGCCGTGCCATGGAAGCTGGTTACCGCGTAGCTGCCGCCTGCCAGTTCCGCTGCGCGCGCCGGTTCGCGCACGGGATATTCGGCCGAGACTTCGACGCAGGCGTCGTAGCGGCATTCGGCTGCGGCGGTGGTAGCCGGATCGTCCAGCGCCACACCGTAGGTGACCTTGTTCATCAGGCCCATGGCTTTCTGCCACGGAGTGAAAACTTCCTGCCAGAATTCGCCGAGGGCAGGACCGAACGGCCCTTTGTAGCGCAGATAGACTACCCGAACTGGTGCCAGCTGCCTGATGTCGTATTCCATGTCCTGCCCCTTTATTTAGCTTGATTGTTAAGTGTCCGTTCTAGTGGCCACCTCCGGCAACCTGACGCAGTGGTGCTGCGCTGGGGCCATGCTGGACGTCGTCATGCTGTGCCGGGCGGCGGCGCAGCTTGCCCATCAGCCGTTTCAGCAGATGTTCCAGATCGTCGATGTAGGTGAACACGGCCGGAACTACCAGCAGGCTAAGCAGGGTCGAGGTAATCAGACCGCCGATTACCGTAATCGCCATCGGCGAACGGAAACTCGGATCGGCTCCCAGCCCCAGCGCCAGCGGCATCATGCCTGCTCCCATCGCGATGGTGGTCATCAGGATAGGGCGGCTACGTTTGTGACAGGCGTCTACCAGTGCTTCGAAACGGCTCATGCCTTCCTGACGCGCCAGAATAGCATAATCAACTAGCAAGATAGAGTTTTTCGTAACGATCCCCATCAGCATGATCAGGCCTATCATGGACGGCATGGACAGGGCGCGGCCGGTAATCAGCAGGGCTACAAAGGCGCCGCCTATGGACAGCGGCAGGGCGGCCAGAATCGTCACCGGCTGCATGAAGTCCTTGAACAGCAGTACCAGCACGCAGTAGATGCACAGCACGCCGATCAGCATGGCGATGCCGAAGCTGGCGAACAGGGCGGCCATTTCCTGGGTGTCGCCCAGTTCGGCGATCTTTACCGACGGCGGCAGATTTTTCAGCGATGGCAGGGCGCGCGCTTCTTGATTGACTTCACCCAGCGCGCGCTTGCCCAGCTCCACCTCCAGCGTGACGTTGCGGCTGCGGTTCAGACGGTTGATCTGGGCCGGACCGCTTTCCACTGCCAGGCTGGCGACTGTAGCCAGCAGCACAGGGCCGTTCTTGCCCGGCACGGTCAGGCGGCCAATCGCGTCGAGGTCGGCGCGCACGGCATCCGGCAGCTTGACGCGGATAGGCACCTGACGCTCCGGCAGGTTCATCTTGGTCAGGTCGGTATCGTAATCGCCCGCCGTGGCCACGCGCACGGTCTGGCCTATGGCGGCCGCCGTGACGCCCAGATCGGCCGCTTTGGCAAAGTCCGGCGTGACGATGATTTCAGGACGCACCAGCGCAGCGCTGGAACGCACGTTGCCCACGCCTTTCAGCGTACGCAGTTCGCGCACGGCTTTTTGTGCTGCATCGGCCAGTGCTACCGGGTCTTCGCTGCGCAGCACGAGCTGCATTTTCACGCCGTTGTCGGGCGGGCCCACTTTGAAGCGGGCGCCGGGTATGGCATTGAGCTTGTCGCGGATTTCGCCTTCCAGATCGGCCATCGAAGCTTTGCGCTCGCTACGGTGCACGGTGGTCAGGGTCAGCACGGCGCTGCGTACTTCGGCCGCCGCGCCGGGCGCGAAGGAGTCGCCGCTGGAGCCGCCGCCGATGGAACTGAATACGGATTTGATGCCTTTGACTTCCATTGCCATGGTGCGGGCACGTTCGGCCACCACACGGGTTTCGGCCAGCGTGGAACCGGGCGGCAGTTCCAGATTGATCTGGGTCTGCGAACGGTCGGCAGCCGGCACGAAGCCGGTCGGCAGCAAACCTACCAGCATGATGGAGCCGACGAAGAAGGCCATCGAGGCGCTGGCCGTCACCAGACGGTGCTGCAGACACCAGCGCATTACTTTCATATAGCGGGTCATCAGCCAGCCATCGACCTGCTGGGTGTGGGCGGCAGGCTTGAGCAGATAGGCCGCCATCATCGGCGTCAGCAGACGTGCTACCACCAGCGACGCCAGCACGGCTACCACTGCCGTCCAGCCGAACTGCTTGAAGAACAGGCCCGGTATGCCGCCCATGAAGGCGGTCGGCAGGAACACGGCCACCAGCGCAAAGGTGGTGGCGATGACCGCCATGCCGATTTCGTCAGCCGCTTCCATGGCCGCTTCCATCGGCGTTTTACCCATGCGCAGGTGGCGCTCGATGTTTTCGATTTCGACGATGGCATCGTCCACCAGCACGCCCACCACCAGCGCCAGCGACAGCAGGGTGACGGTGTTGAGCGTATAGCCGAGCAGGTAGATGCCGAGGAAAGCCGGCAGCACCGACAGCGGCAGCGCTGCGGCAGCCACCAGCGTGGCGCGCCAGTCGCGCAGGAACCACCACACTACCAGCACGGCCAGTATCGCGCCTTCGTACAGCAGCTCCATCGATCCGCCGAAGTTTTCTTCGACCGGGAAGGCATTGTCGATTACCTGCTTGAGTTCTACCCGCGGGTTGGCCTGCGCCAGTTCGGCGATGGCGGCACGCGCACCTCGGGCCACGGCCAGTTCGCTGGCGCCCTTGGTGCGGAAGATTTCGAAGCCGATCACCGGCACGCCATCCTGCAGAGCCACGGCGCGCGGTTCGGCCACGGTATCGGTTACCGTGGCCACCTGATCGAGGCGCACGCGGCGGCCATCGGCCAGCGGCAGTTCCATGGCGCTCAGCTCGGCCGCGCTCTTGACGGTGGCAATGGTACGCACGGCCTGTTCGGCGCCGCTTACATCGCCACGGCCGCCCGGGGCCTCCTTCTGCACCAGCCGCAGCTGGCGCGAGACGTCGATGGCGGAAACCCGCAAGGCCGCCATGCGGGCATCGTCGAGTTCCACGCGGATTTCGCGTTTGACGCCGCCCACGCGCTTGATGGCACCCACGCCCGGCACGGCCAGCAGACGCTTGGAGACGGTGTTATCGACGAACCAGCTCAGCTCCTGCGTGTCGAGTTTTTCTCCCGGCGCCTGCGCGGCGGCTGCGGTGAAGGTCAGCACCACGCGGCCTGCGGTGGAGGCCTTGGTCACGGTAGGGTCGCGCAGTTCGGCCGGCATATCGGCTTTGACCCGCGCCACGGCATCGCGCACGTCGTTAACGGCGTCGGCGATCTGCTTTTCGAGGATGAATTCCACCGTGGTGGTGGCAACGCCATCGAGCACCGTGGTATAGATGTTTTTCACCCCTTGCAGAGTGGCCACCGAATCTTCGATCTTGCGTGCCACTTCGGTTTCCAGCTGGGCCGGCGCGCTGCCGTCCAGCGAGGCGGTGATGGTGACGATAGGCAGTTCGATGTCAGGGAAGTCCTGCACCGGATTGGCTTTGTAGGCCATCAGACCCGCCAGCGACAGCAGGGCAAACAGCATGATCGCCGGTATCGGATTCTTGATGGAGAGTGAAGAGAAGTTCATCGGAATTCCTTATTTGGCGGCCAGTTTGGCTGGTGCGGCGCTATCGGCCACGTTTTGCACCAGATCGCCGTCATTGAGGAAACCGGCACCGCGCACCACCACCTGCGTATCGGCATTCAGGCCGCTCAGCACTTCGATGCGCTCGCCCAGCCGGCGGCCCGGCTGGACGCGGATCTGGCTGACATGCTGGTCGGCATTGAGGCGGAACACGAAGCTGAAGCCGTCGCGTACCACGATGGCCTGCTGCGGCACGGTGATGGCATCGGAGGTGCCCAGATCGAACTGGCCGCTGGCAAACATGCCGGCCTTGAACGGCGCATCCTTGCCGGCCGATGCGCTGGCCGGCAGGTCGACGTACACCAGCGCCGAACGGGTCTGGGCGTCCACGGTAGGCGCGATCATGCGGATTTTGCCGCTGGCTTCGCTGCCGTTGGCCGCCTTGACGGTGGCCGTGGTGCCGGGTTTGAGCTGGCGCAGATCGGCCGCCACCACTTCGGCGCGCCATTCCAGCCGGCTTTGCAGGATCATGCGGAACAGTTCCGTACCGGTACCCGATACGGCGCCCACGGTGGCGCTGCGGGCCGTGATCACGCCGTTGTCCGGCGCGATGACGCGGGTGTATTTCATGCGCAGCTGCTGGCTGGCCAGTGCCGCTTTGGCCGAGGCGATGCGCGCGTTGGCGCTCTGCTCGGCCGTGCTGTACTGGCTGATCTGCTGGGCGCTCAGGGCGCCCGTGTTCTGCAGGCTGCGTGCGCGCGCTGCGTTGGCCACGGCTTCGGCGGCATTGGCTTCGGCCTCCTGCAGCGCAGCTTTAGCCTGGGCCAGATCGGCTTCCACCGTTTCGGCGGCAAACACGGCCAGCACATCGCCTGCCTTGACCACATCGCCGACGTTGACGCGCACTTCGGCCAGACGCAAGCCGGTGGACTGGCTGCTGACACTGGCTTCCTGCCATGCGGCCACATTGCCGTTGGCCGCCAGTTTGATAGGCAGGCGGGCCGCCACCGGTTTTGCGGTGGTGACGGTGAGCGCCGGTTTGGCGGCGGCAGGTTTGGCGTCGCTGGCGGCGTGCGACGCGGGCGCAAATACAGCAATGCCGACTGCGCCGGCGGTGAAGATCGCCAGCAGGGCAAGGGCGACAGGCTGGTAGGAGGTATTCAGAGTTTTCATAGCGTAGGGGAATTAGTGAGTGCTGGCGGTGGCCGGGCGGTTGGTCGGAGCGGTCCAGCCGCCACCGGCGGCGCGGTACAGCGCCACCCATGCCGCGCTGCGTTCGCGTTGCAGACTGATGACGCTCTGTTCCGCTGCGAGGCGGGTGCGGCGTGCGTCTTCCAGTTCGAACAGGCTGGCCAGCCCGTTCTGGTAGCGCTGTTCCACTGCGCCGAAATTGATACGGTAGCCTTGCAGCGCGCTCTGCGCATCGCTGCTGCGGGCTGCGCTGGCGTCGAGGTTGACCAGCGCCTGTTCCACTTCGCTCACGGCTTGCCGCACGGTGGCGCGGTAGCTGCTCACGGCACTGTCATAGCGGGCCTGCGCTGCCTCCACATTGGCGCTGCGCCGGCCGCTATCGAAGATGGGCAGGGTCATGGCCAGCGGGCCTATGGTCCAGGTATCGGTTTTGGTGTTGTCGCCGCCGGCGCGGAAGTTGGCCACCCCGACCGAGCCGGACAGGGTCAGGCGCGGATAGCGCGCCGCCTGCGCCGTGCCCACATCGGCACTGGCGGCACTGACGGCGCGTTCGGCGCTGAAGACATCGGGGCGCTGGCTCAGTGTGCTCGCTGGCAGTGCGGCGATAGCCATAGACGGCGCAGCTGCAACTACACTGGCACTGGCCGTAGCACTGCTGCTGGCGCTACCAGCCGCCAGCTGGCGGCGCAGTTCCGGTTCGGCGATGGCGGTGAGCGCGGCCAGTACTTTGACGTCGACATCGCAGGCGGCCCGCTGGGCAATGGCACGGCTGCTGCCATCGGCGGCGCTGGCGCGTGCCAGTGCCAGACTGGCGGGCGACTGGAAGCCGGCCTGCGCACTGAGTTCCGTCAGGCGTGCCGTATCGGCGCGCGATGCCGCATCCTGCTGCGCCACCGTGAGCAGCTGCTCGCAGGCGCGCAGGCCGTAGTACTGGTTGGCCACTTCGGCGGCCACCGAAACGCGCGCATCGTGCCAGCCGGCGCGCGCGCTGTCGTAGCGGTCCTGCGCCGCATTGCGCGCTGCGCGGTTGGCGCCGAACAGGTCGATTTCCCAGCTGGCCTGCAGCGCGGCCTGCGATACCGTGCCCATGGGCAGAGTCGATTGCTGGTTGGCGCGGCTGATGCTGCTGGCCGCGTCGAGCGTGGGCGCCAGCGCAGCACCGGCAGCCACCCGCTCGGCGCGCGACTGGGCGATGCGGCTGGCCGCTGCGGCGATATCCGGGCTGGCCGTCTGCGCCGCCTCGATCAGCTGCACCAGCAGGGTATCGCTCTGGGCACGCCACCAGTTGGCCAGCTCGGTCTGATTGCCCTGATGGGGCAGAGGCGCCTGCCATTGCTGCGGCAGATCTGCCGTCACATGGGGCGCGGGCGTCTGCGTGGCGCAGGCGCTCAGCGTAGCGACGGCGGCCAGTGCCCCCGCGCGTTGAAGTAGCTTCATGCTTATCCTTGTTGAAGTTTGTTTTTCTCGGCCAGCACCAGCGCCTCGGCGTAGTCGCCCAGATACTGCAGCCACTCGGCGATGGCTTCCGCTGTGCCCAGCAGGTGGGGCGTGATGGTGTGGATGATGTCGCGCCCGACCAGCAGCTGGATCGCCATGCCCACCAGCGCATAGGCCAGCCGGTGCACTCTATCGTCCGGCTGGGCCAGTCCCAGATGGCGGCTCAGCACACCGGCCAGTGCCAGATGTTCGGGTTTGATGTTGTTGCGGATTTCGCGTTCCCACAGTCCGGTCGGTTCCAGCATTTCGCGGTAGAACAGGCGCACCAGCTGCTGCGCATCCTCACCCGCCAGCAGCGGTGCCAGTAGCTGGCGGTAATAGCCGTCGAGCGACTGGCGCAGCGAGTAATGCGGCTGGTCGAACTGGGCGATGTTGTCAGGCGCCGGCTCGCACATGGCGGCAAAACAGGCCTGATACAGGCCGGCTTTGTCGCCGAAGTAGTAGCTGATGGCGGCCACGTTGGCGCCTGCGGCCTGGGCGATTTCGCGGGTCGAAGTGCGGCTATAGCCCTGATTGCCGAACAGGCGTGTGGCCGCCTGCAGCAGGCGGATGCGCGACTGCTCGCCATCGGAGCGGGGCTTGCGGCTGTCGTCGTGGAGTGCTTTTGCGTTCATGGAGCGATTACATCACATAAATTAAACAATTGATATAACTAAATCAGTTGTTTAATTTAAAGTGCGCAACAGGGCACGGAAACGCGGCCGTTCCCTTGCCAATTTCCACAACTGATGCTGTGCAGTCGTCTGGCGCGGAAAAATATTGTAGGAGGAATAAAAAAATCTGACGACGGAGGGAGGCGGACTGCAATGGACAAAAAAATGCCCGCTACCAGAAGGGCGGGCACAGTTCCAATGTCAGGCGACAATCGGAGGAGACAGTTCCACTATAGACCTATTTATGTTGCAGTGCAATACCGTAGAACTACGCTGTCGATCTCGCCAGATTAGCAAAAAATCAAATCTGCTGTTGCACTGCAGCCGGGCTTCAGGGCTGGCCCTGGAAACCCTTGCTGCGCCAGGTCAGCACCAGCGTATCGCGGTGGCCGTATTGCTGCAGCGGCTGGATAGGGGTGGATTCGTGGATCACGGCGGCATCGTCGAGCAGCAGCAGGGTCCATGGTTCGGTCAGGGTGAAACGCTTGCCGTTCGGGCCGTCCGCTTCGAACAGGCGCGATTCGCCGCCCTTGATGTCCTTGCGGCTGATCAGGATGACGGCGACGAAGTCCACGCCGTCGCGGTGCGCGCCTTCCGGCGTGGGGCGGCCTATGCCGTCGGTGGTGTCGATGCGGAACTGGTGCGCTTCCACATACCACGGCGTGCTGGTGCGGCGCGCTGCGCTGCATAGCTGGCCCAGTCCCTGCAGCAGCGCCGGCCACGCCGGCAGCGCCACCGTTTCGGCCAGCATGGGTTCGAACAGACGGTTCATGCCGCCATGCAGAGCGTTGTATTCGAGCGGCTGCCAGTGGGCGCGGTGGGCGGTCTGCTGCAGTTCGCCGCCATGCTGGATAAAGCAGGAATGGCGCCGGCGGCGGTAGCGGCCGCCGTCTTTCATGTACAGATCCGGTTCCAGCGCGTCCCAGCTGGGAATCAGCTGGTTCAGGGTGGCCAGCGGCACGCCGGCCAGTGCGGCCACATCCTGCGGTGGCAGGATGGCGTAGCCGTCCTTGCGCAGTGCTTCGGCCATTTGCGAGGGGTGGGTGTAAAACGGTGCGGGACTGGTCATGGTGTGCTTTAACTGGCGGACATCAGGCTGGCGCGCAGGGCATCCAGCTGGGTTTTCATGCCGGCCACCTGATCGACGCTGCAATGGGTGGCCTGCAGGATGGAGGGCGGCAGCTTGGCCGCTTCGTGGCGCAGCGCGTCGCCGTGCGGCGTCAGGCTGATGATGACCTGGCGCTCGTCGCTGGCGGCGCGGGCGCGCGTGAGCAGGCCGGCCTGCTCCATGCGTTTGAGCAGCGGCGTCAGGGTGGCGGAATCCAGAAACAGGCGTTCGCCCACTTCCGACACGGTCAGTTCATTGCGTTCCCATAGCACCATCATGACCAGATATTGCGAATAGGTCAGGCCTAGCCCGCGCAGCAGCTTGCGGTACAGTTTGCTCATGGCCAGCGAGGTGGAATACAGCGCGAAGCACAGTTGCTGGTCCAGCTGGGGGACGGCGGGGGGGATAGTTGGATTGCTCATGCGTCCAGTATAGATAGTGCGCTATCCAATTGCAAGCAATGGGGCAAGACCGGGCAGGCTGGCGGTTTATCGCAGGGGCGACATTCAGCGGAGAAAAATGTCTGGCTGGCACTACTGTCAGGTAATATAACGGTAGGGAACAACCTTTGGAGTGGCAGCGGATGAACACCAAAAAGGCCATCGTGCTGATTGCCGATGCAGCAGCGGACAAGCTGATCTCGATCAACGGGATGCTGCAGGAGCACTATGATGTGCTGCTGGCGAATCAGGGCGCCAGCGTGCTGCAGCTGATGCAGCAGGTACCGCGGCCGGATCTGGTGCTGCTCGATACGGCGCTGCCCGACATGGATGGCTACAGCGTCTGCCAGCAGCTCAAGTCCAGTCCCGATACGGCCGAAATTCCCGTCATCTTCCTGCAGCAGCAGCCTGACGAAGCGCGCGCTCTGCTCGAGGGTGGCGTCGATGTCGTGCACAAGCCGGTGATTGCCGATGTACTGCGCGCCCGCGTGGCGGCCCATGTGGAGCTGCGCCACTCGCGCGAACTGCTGAAACAGCAACGCAACCTGCTCGAACATGTGGTCGAAGAGCTGACGGTGGAACTGAGCCAGATGCTGGATGCCATGATCTGGGCGCTGGCTTCGCTGGCCGAAACGCGCGAGTACGAAACCGCCAACCACCTGCGCCGCGTGCAGCACTATGTGGCGGCGCTGGGCCGCCAGTTGCGCAATAACCCCCGCTTTGCCGATGAACTGAGCGAGGCCAATATCAAGGCGCTATTCAAGGCTGCGCCGCTGCACGATATCGGCAAGGTCTCGATTCCCGACGCGATATTGCTCAAGCCGGACCGTCTGACCGAGGCGGAATTCGCCGTCATCAAGCTGCACACGGTATATGGTCGCGACGCCATCGTGGCAGTGGAAAACCAGCTCGGTTACTCGAATACTTTCTTGCGCTTCGCCCGCGAAATCACCTACTCGCATCAGGAAAAATATGATGGCAGCGGTTACCCGCAAGGGCTGGCCGGTGATGCCATTCCCGTTTCGGCGCGTCTGATGGCGGTGGCCGATGTGTACGATGCGCTGATTTCCAAGCGGGTGTACAAGCCTGCCTTCAGCCACGAGACGGCGATGGAGATGATACGTCAGGGCAGCGGCGAACATTTCGATCCCGATGTAGCGGACGCTATGCTCACCATCGAAGAAGAATTCATGGAAATCGCTGCCCGCTACCGCGACGAGGACCAGGCTCCCGCTACTGCGCCTGCTGCGCTGGAATAGGTGTAGCGTCTCATGCTTAAATCGCGCGGTTATCTGGCATTTATCGTGGGCTTATGTCTGACCGCAGCAACCTGCCAGATCGTGCTGACAGCGCAGCAGCACCAGATCCGCAGTAACTTCGAACGCGATGCCGAAAAAGTGGTGCGCGATACGGAGAACCGGCTGCAGACTTATTTCGATATGCTGCTGGCGCTCAAGGGCGTGTATGCGCTCGATGACAGCATGGACCGCCAGCGCTTCCAGCGCTTCGTGAACCAGCTACAGCTGGACCAGCGCTATCCCGGCTTTCAGGCGATACAGTTCGTACGGCGTGTGCCGGACCAGCGCCTGCAGGAATTCAGCGCTAATGTGCGCAAGGAAGGCTACCCGGCCTTTACCGTGCATCCGGCCAGCAGCCAGCAGCCCCATTATGTGATCGAGTATAGCGAACCGCTGAAAGGCAATGAAGCGGCGTTCGGGCTGGATCTGGCCGCATTGCCACAGCATCTGCATGCGCTGGAACTGGGGCGCGATAGCGGCGAGATCGTGGCCACCGAGCGCATTACGCTGGTGCAGGACAGCAGCGGCGAACCGGGCTTCGTGGCGCGCGCGCCGGTGTACCGTAACGGCGCGGAACTGAAAACGCCAGCCCAGCGCGAAGCCGCGCTGGTGGGCTTTGTCGCGATAGTCTTCAAGGTCAATACGCTGATGCGCGAAGTGATCGATCCCGCCATGCTGGCACATCTGCATGTACGCATCCACGACCGTGGCTACCGGCAGGACGCGGCACCGCTGGCGGCCAGCGAGCGCACCCTGATGTACGACAGCCGCAGCCAGTCTTCGCTGGCCGCTGCCGGCGCACCGGTGCTGGAAGAACTGGCAGTACAGATGCCGCTATCGGTCGGCATGCGCCAGTGGCAGGTGGCGCTGGAAGGCTATGCCGGCAGCCGCTATACGCGTGCGCCGTGGCCGGTGGTCCTGATCGGCATTGCCGGCGTGATTATCAGTGCGCTGATCGCCGCCCTGCTGGTGTCGACCCGGCGCATGACCGTGGCGCGGCATGGGCTGGAATACAGTCTGGCCGAACTGGAGCGGCAGAAGCACAAGGTGGAGCAGGCGCGCGCCGATCTGGCCGCACTGACGGAAACCCTGAAGCAGGCCCAGACCAATCTGCTGACGTCGGAAAAAATGGCCTCGCTGGGCGCACTGGTGGCGGGCGTGGCGCACGAACTGAATACGCCTATCGGCAACAGCCTGCTGACGGCCAGTGCGCTGAGCGATATGGTGCGCGAGCTGGAACACAAACTGGCGACCGATGGCGGCCTGAAACGCTCGGCGCTGGAAGCGCATATGCAGGATGCCCGCAAGGCCTGCGATATCATGAATAGCTCGCTAACCCGCGCCGCCGATCTGATTACCTCCTTCAAGCAGGTGGCGGTGGATCAGGCCAGCGGCCAGCGCCGCCGCTTCAAGCTCGACGAGGTGGTGCACGACACGCTGGCCACCTATGCGGCGCAGCTGCGCCGTAGCGCCTGCAACGTCAGAGTCGATCTGCCGGCCGGGGTGGAGTTCGATTCCTACCCCGGCAGCCTGAGTCAGGTGCTGAGTAATCTGATCGGCAATGCGCTGCTGCATGGCTTTGACGGGCGCGATTGCGGCGGCATCAGCATCGAAGGCTGGCAGGATAGCGCCGATGCCGTCACGCTGCGGTTTACCGATGACGGCGTGGGCATGTCGCCGGGCACGCTGCGCAAGATCTTCGATCCCTTCTTTACCACCAAGCTGGGTCAGGGCGGCTCCGGTCTCGGCATGAACATCGTCTACAACATCGTCACCGGCGTGCTGCGCGGGACCATACAGGTGGAGTCGCTGGCGGGCCAGGGCACCACCGTCACGCTGGTGCTGCCTTTGCAGCTGCCGCCCGAAGAACAGCCGCTGCCTGCAGCCTGAACGGCGCTTGCCGTCCGGGCGCGCAGTTCAGACTGGCCCGTTCAGGCATAGCGCTGGCGCAGCAGCTCCAGCATGGCTACATTGAGTTCCCACGCATTCGACACTTCTTTCTGCGTATAGGGCAGGGTCTGGGTGTAGGGCACGGGGCCGAATTCCGGCGTCAGCGTCATGCGGCTGGCACCGGCAGCGCGGCGCAGGCGGATGATCTCGTCCCACCAGCCCAGATGCGCCTGCAGCGCCGCCTGGGCTTCTGGCGCACGGAAGTCGGCCACTTGCGGACCTTGCGGATGACCGACGCGGGCGTGGATGTGGCGTACCTGCGGCAGCGTAGCGGCCAGCGTCTGCGGCTGGTCTTCCAGCAGCGACTCGCAGGCGCAGCACCAGTGCGACAGATCGGCCGTCAGCTGCAGTTGCGGCAGCTGCTGCAGATACGGCAGCAACAGCATGGGGTGGCCGCTGAAACGGCTGCGGTGGATTTCGTGCACGATGGGCACGCCGTGCTGGCGCGAGATGTCGGCTGCCAGTTCCAGCAACTGCAGGTTCTGCTCGCGCGTGTAGTAGTCCTTGCCCGTGTGCGAATTGACATGCAGCGGACGGGCCGCGCAGGCATTGTGCAGCAGCTGTTCCAGCGCGGCGCGGTGGGCGGCGAAGTCGCTGTGGAATACGGTTTCCCACTGTGCCACGATCAGGCCCAGACCGGCTTCGGCGATGCGCGCGGTCCATTCCTCGCGCTGCGCCACATCGAGCGGCAGCGACATTTCGATGCCGTCGAAACCGGCCTGCTTGACGCGCTCGATGAAGACGTCGGCAGGCAGTTCGTTATTGCCCCAGTGGGCGGCAAATATTTCGATTTTCATCAGATGAAGCCCCGCACCGGGAAAGCGGCGTCGCGCTGTATCCAGTTGTTGGGCGAGTATTCGGTGGCGCCATCGGTGACGTGCAGGGTGTAGGCGTGGCGCGAAACCGGCGAGCGGTTAGGCGCGCTGTAGTGCGGCAGCAGGCCGTGGAAGCACACCAGGCTGCCGGCCTTGCATTCGAGCGGCACGGCGGTGCTGTCGTCGGGCCATGGCTGGGTGCTCAGAGTTTCCATGCGCAGCTCGTCGCCGCTGCGCAGGAAGCGTTCGCGCATCGGGCCTTTGTGGCCGCCCGGTTCTGCCCACAGGCAGCCGTTCTGCAGGGTGGCGTCTTCCAGCGCAAACCAGAAGGTGGTGACGCTGATCGGGTTGGTGTCGAAGTAGGTGGCGTCCTGATGCCAGCGCACCTCGCCGCCTATGCCGGGCTGCTTGAAGATATACATCGATTGCCACACCTGCGCCTGAGCCAGTCCCAGATCGCGCGCCAGCTCGGCCAGCCGCATATCGGTGGAGAAGCTGCGGAAAACCGGGTCGAGGTCGTGCATGGCGTGGCCGATCTTGTTGATCGACAGGGCCTTGGCCTGTTTCAGCTGGCCGTCCGGAGCGAAGGCCTCTTCCTCGAAGAAGCAGCGGATGGTGTTATCGGAGCCGAGGAAGTAGGCGTCGTTGGTCTTTTCCTGTTCGATGGTGCTGAAGATGCCGGAGCGCTCGCTGGGATCGAAGGCTTCCACGATCTGTTCGGCGCGCGCGCGCAGGGCGGCGATCTGCTCGGCCGATTTGAAGTTGGGCAGGACGATGTAACCGTCGCGCTGGTATTGCTGTTTCTGGATGTCTGTCAGCATGGTTTTTCCGTTTTCGAGGGCGAATACATAGCGCTTGGCAGTTTAGGGCGACAAACAGCCATCCACAATGGGGCGATGGTTGACACATTGTCGCCAGAATCGAGACAATGGCGGCATGGATCAGTTACGGGCGATGGAAATCTTTGTCGAGGTGGCACGCTGGCGCAGTTTTAGCGAGGCGGGGCGCCGGCTGGGCCTGACGCGGGCCATGGTCAGTAAGCACATACTTCAGCTGGAACAGCGGCTGCAGGCCCGGCTGCTGCACCGATCCACGCGCGAAGTGAGTCTGACCGATGCCGGGCTAGCCTATCTGGCGCCGTGTCAGGCCACGCTGGCGCAGGCGCAGGAAGCCACTCGCACGCTGCATCAGGTGAGTCAGGCCACGGCGGGAGCGGGACTGGCGGGGCCTTTGCGCATCCAGGCGCCGTCCAGTTTCGGCAGCGAGTGGCTGGCCGACGCGGTGGCGCGTTTCAGCGCGCTGCACCCGCAGCTGACGCCGATGTTGTACGTGGACGACGCCTTGCTCGACCCGATCGCGCACGGATTTGATCTGACCATCAGGGTGGGCGGCATACCGGATGTGCATGCGCTGGCCATGCGCCCGCTGGCGCCGTGCCGCGCCATTCTGTGTGCCTCGCCCGATTATCTGCAGCGTTATGGCGTACCGCGCCACCCGCAGGAGCTGCAGCAGCACCGCTGCCTGCATTTCAGCCACCTGACGGATGGCACGCTGTGGCAGTTTGCAAGAGGCGATGAGCGCCAGTCGGTGCGGGTGGCGGCCAGCTTCACGGCGAATAACGGGGTGGTGCTGCAACAGGCGGCGCAGCGCGGACTGGGCATCGTGTATAACACCACCTTCCTGGCGTGGCGCGCGCTGCTGGCCGGCACGCTGGTGCCCGTGCTGCAGGACTGGACGCTGCCGCTCAACCATCTGAGTGCGCTGTATCCGGCTAGCCGCCAGCCGTCCGCCAAAGTACGCGCACTGATCGATTTTCTGCTGGCGGAATACCAGCCTGCGCCGCCGTGGGACCGCGAGCTGATGGCAGCGGGGCTGCTGGCCAGTTAGAGGCTGGCGGCAGGCACGTAGCGGCTATCGCTGTAGTCGGCGGTGGGGCTGACCTGCCATGCGCCGTCGCGGTAGACGCATTCCTCGCCCAGATACACGCCCTCGGTAATGGCGAAAACGTCGATGTGGTAGCGCGTGTCGGCGCGGCGGAACTGCGGCTTGGCATACTGGCCATGTTTGGCGCCCAGCGACAGGTGGATGCCGCACATGCGCTCGTAGGTACCGATGTCGCTGACCATGCGTTCGCGCGAGAAGGCCCGGTTCATGCCGAAGCCCAGTTCGCGCAGCCAGACTTCGCCTTCATGGGCGCGGATCAGCTCCAGCACCGTATCGAATTCCGGCGTGCTGTTTTCGGTGCCGGTGACGCGGCCTTTTACCACGATCAGGGTGATGGGCGTGGCCGGATGGTTGACGCGGAAGCTGGTGTCGCCGAATACATAGATGCGCACGCGCCCGTTGACGGCTTCCAGATCCTGCGCCTCGGTGAACACTTCGCCCAGCGGATACTGGCCGCCTACGTTCTGCATGGCGCTGTAGTCGCCGATATTGAGCTTGGCTGTTTCGAACGGCGCGCCGAATACCAGCTTCTCGCCGTTGCCGCTATCGACCATGCCATGGGGCGCCTGATCGATGCGGGCCTTGAGCGCATGGCCCACGCCGCGGTAATAAACCGGATCGTAGGCCAGCGCGTCGATGTAGAGCAGGCCCTGCGCCGTATCGGGCATGCGCGACAGGTGCACGTGCTCGATCACTTTCAGGCCGCGCTTGAACAGTTCGATGCGCACGCGGAAGGCTTCTAGCCGGAAGCTGGTGGACTGGATCAGCACCACCAGATCGCCGGCCTTGTAACGCTCGAAGGCGGCCAGTACCTGCTCCGGCGTGACGCTGTCGAAGTCGATGAACTCGGCCTGCGGCAGGCTGCGCCGGTAGCCTGCCGTCAGCGCCCGGTTCAGGTCGGTGCGCTGGTCGTGCACGATCAGTGCGGCCTGCTGTTCCGTCAGGCCGATGGCGATGCGCACCGTGTTGCCGATATTGATGGCCGCCGTCTCTACCGCGGAGGCGGGAATTACGCCGTAAGGGCTGGCTGGAGTGGCGCTGGCAGGGGGAGGGAAGCTCATGGTAGCGGGCGGTTATTTGATGACAGCCGGCATTATACGGCTTGCGCTCAGGTGATTATCTGCAATGCCACGTTCCTGCGCTTTCTCCTTGTAATGTGCAAAATCGCAGGATAGAATCGAAATATAGCCTAGCAGCAACATAACAACAGGAAGCGTGATGAGCGTATTAATGGGACAGGATTTGCCGTACGAGCGGCCGGATGCAACAGGCCGCGCGGCGCTGTTTGTGCCGACCCCGAACATCAAGCCTGATGTGCTGGAAACAGTACGCATGGGTGCGGCTATCGTCGGTTTCGGTAATCATGACCGTACGCTGACGATCTATTACGAGAGCAACCGCTTTAACGAGCCCAATCTGCAGAAGTGGGAACACAAGGCGCGCAAGGCCTTCGAGCGGCTGGTGGACAATCTGCCGACGGTTTCCAAGATGACCGTCAAGGCCGAGAATTTCGAGCAGGTGGGCTACATCAGCAACAAGGGCATACTAATACGCCGGATGGAAAAGCTGCGCAGCTGGCTGGAACAATCGGACGCCATTGATGGCGCGCCGGAGACGGAAAACATCGCCTTCGCACCGCCCGCGGCACCGAAGAAAATCAACGCCGAATAATCAGCGCGAGGGCGCCGCCAGCGCGTCCTGCGGGAAGAAATAGCCATCATACCGCTTCAGGTAGCGTGGCTATTTTTCTGGGCGTGCTTGATGTGTACCACGTTATTGAGTTCGTTGGGACTGGGCGGGATGGCGTCCGGCGCATCGCCCAGCACCACCGACAGATCGACAAAACCGGCGCGCCAGGCCCGTTCCAGATCCTGTTCTATGGCTTCCAGCGAAGTGTGTTCGAAGTTGGCGAAGCCGCGCAGGCCGTAGGCGCGGTGGCGGCCATGGGCCTTGGCCAGATACAGCGCCATATCCACCAGATTGACCACCCGCTCCCATGGCAGCGGCGACCCATCGGGCGCCAGCGGGAAGGGCGCATAGCCGACCGAGACCTGTACGGTAATGCTGTGGCCCTGATATTCCACCGTCTGGGCGGCGATGCTGCGCAGGATGCGCCGTGCCACATCGTCGATGCCCTGGCGGGCAACGGCGGGCAGATAGGCGAGGAATTCCTCGCCGCCCCAGCGTACGATCATATCGGTTTCGCGCAGCGCTACGCGCAGGTGCTCGGCCAGCATTTTCAGCACGGCGTCGCCGGCGGCGTGGCCGTAGCTGTCGTTGATGTGCTTGAAGTGGTCAACATCGAGCAGGAACAGCGCGCCCACCACATCGGCCTCGCGCGGCGGCTGGGTTTCGGTGTGGGGCAGGGCGCGCATGAAGTCCTGGAAATGGCGCCGGTTGTACAGCGCCGTCAGGGGATCGCGCACCGACTGCGCCTTGAGCTCCAGATTCTTGACTTCCAGCTGGGCGTTGGCATGGCGCACGCGGCGATACAGCATGCCCACGATCAGGGCGCCCAGCGCCGTCACCAGCGCCAGCAGCCACCACACGCGCTGCTGCAAACGCTTGTTATCGAGCTCGGTGCCTTTGAGCTGGTTGTCGCGGCTGAGCAGTTCGATCTGGCGCTGCTTTTTTTCGGTTTCGTATTTTTCCTGCAGTTCCAGCATGGCCTGCTGGCGGCGCCGTTCGAACAGTTGGTCGGAGATGGTGCGCTCGCGGTGATAGGCCGAAATGGCACCGGCCGTGTCGCCCACCCGCTCCAGCGCTTCGCCGTATTCGCGCAGCGCGGCCTGCAGCTGCGGCTTGTTATTTTCCTGTTCGTAGCGGGCCAGCGCCTGTTCGTACTGGCGCTTGCCTTCGACGATGCGGCCCATGCCCAGATAGGCCTGGGCGAGATTGCCGCGTGCGGTGGATTCCATGCCGCGGTCGCCCGTCTTCTGGGTCGAACGCAGCGATTCGCTGGCATACTGGGCTGCGCGCGGGTAGTCGTGCAGTTTCAGGTAGGCGTCGGCCAGATTGCCCAGCGCCAGACCGATCATGCGTTCCGATCCCAGCTTGCGCATCAGGTCCAGCGCCGTCTGCTGCGCCTGTATGGCCCGCTTGTACTGCTCCATGTCGATGGCCAGACCGTATTCGGTGGTCTTGGCCATGGCCATGCGCCCCGGCAAATGCAGCTGCTCGGCCAGCGCCAGCAGCTCCTGCAGGGCACTTTCGGCTTTGTCGTACTCCTTCATCTGGGTGTACAGCTGGACGATGGCATTGAGCGCGCCGAACAGCATCACGGGATCGCTGGTGGCCTGCCGCGCGGTATCCAGCCCCAGCTGCATCTTGGCCAGTGCGTTGGGGAAGTCGCCCTGTTCGGCATAAGCCTGGCCCGCCGTGATCTGGGTCTGGGAGCGCAGCAGCAGATCGCTGGATTTGGCGGCCAGCTTTTCTGCCTCGAAGGCCAGCTGGTAGGCGGCGCCGGCTTCGGCTTTTTCGAACAGCGCATAGCTCTTGGCCAGCAAACCCTTGGCCAGCATGGCATCGTCGCGCTGGCTGCGGCCAAAGCTGATCAGCTGCTCGGCATCGGCGATGGCGGCATCGAGCTGGCCCGTGCGCAGGTGGGCGATGCTGAGCTGGTTAAGCAGTTCGGCGCGGGTGGCAGGTGTTTCGTGTTCTGCTCTGGTCTGCAGGGCCTGCAGCTGGGTCAGGGCTTTTTCGGGGACGAAGCGGCTCTGCTCGCGGATATCGAGAATGTGCTGATACACGCTGCTCGCCTCGGCCTGGGCCGAAGCCAGTAGCGGCGGCAACAGCAATGCAGCGGCCAGCGCAAAAGCGCTAGACTGCTGCCGTGGGTGTAGGTGCCGTGCTGCCAACGATCGGTCTCCTCGGATGATGGCGCGGTTCGAGTGTGTAGCTGATTATATTCTTGTTGCTGATCGGAAATCCCGCGCATCCGCTATTTTGGCTAAAACGCCACAGTTTTGGCCGCTGCGGCATGGCCTACTGTTGGATTGCTGCACCTGTTTGCTGTTCAATTTTAAAAAATATTAATGCTTGCCCGCTCGAGTTTCAAGCAGCCAATTGCTGCAGCAGGTATAAGCGCTGGTAGATACCGTCGCGTATCTGCATCAGTTGCTCATGCGCTCCCTGTTCCGCGATGCGGCCGTGACTGAGCACGATGATACGGTCGGCGTCGCGGATGGTGGACAGGCGGTGTGCGATGGCGATCACGGTGACGCTGCCGCGCAGGGCATCGAGTGCGCTCTGCACGATCTGCTCGGTCTGCGAGTCGATGTGCGAAGTCGCTTCGTCCAGCAGCAGGATGCGCGGCTTGCCGGCCAGCGCGCGGGCAATTGCCAGTAGCTGTTTCTGGCCTACCGACAGGCGCGAGCCGCCTTCGCCCAGCGGGCTGTCATAGCCCTGATCGAGCGCGCAGATGAAATCATGGGCGTGGGCTGCGCGTGCTGCTGCGACGATATTGGCGTCGGACAGGCCGCGTCCCATGTCGATGTTTTCGCGCGCCGAGGCAGCCAGCAGGAAGGGATCTTGCGGCACCAGCCCCACTTCGGCGCGGAAGCGGTCATTGGCGATGCTGGCCAGCGGCGTGCCGTACAGGCGGATGCTGCCCTGCTGCGCCGTGTAGTAGCGCAGCAGCAGTGCCAGCAGGGTGGATTTGCCGCTGCCGGTATGGCCGACGATGCCGATGTAGCTGCCGCTGGCTATCTGCAGCGACAGGTCGTGCAGCACAGGCGTGCCGGGATGGTAGGCAAAATCCACCTGTTCGATGCTGACGGCGGCGCTGCCGCCCGTCCCGGTCGGCACGGCAGCGGCGGCGGCAGATGCACGGCTACCGTCGCAGTGTTCGTCGGCGCGCGCTTCGTCCAGCAGGGTGGCGACGCGGGCACTGGCCACGACGGACTGCTGCAGCTGGCTGAACTGCATGGTGATCTGGATCAGCGGCTCGATGACGCGGGCCAGATAGCTGATGAAGGCATACAGCACGCCTACTTCGGCCGCTGTCATGGCGCGCTGGCCGAACAGGAAAATCACGGCTGCCAGCAGGATGATGTTGAACAGGTCCAGCGCCGGGCGCAGCAGCCACGCATTGGCGCGCAGTTCGGCCAGACGGGCGTGGTAGTGATCGGTATTGGTGCGGGCGAAGCGCTGGCCGAAACGGCGTTCGGCATTGCTGGCCTGGAGCACGCTCATGCCCGCTATCGACTCGGCCATCTGCGCGTTGATGTCGCTGCGCAGGGCGCGCGCGCGCGTCACGGCGGGCGCGCTCCAGCGCTGGTATAGCCAGACGATCAGCAGCACCATGGGCAGCAGGGCCAGCACGATCAGCATCAGGTGCCAGTCCAGCCAGGCCATCGCCGCCACGGTGCCGATCAGCACGATGGAACTGTCCAGCATCACGAACAGCACCTGTATGTACAGGGTCTTCACGGCCTCGGTATCGTTCGTTACGCGCGACACCAGCTGGCCCGTAATGGCGCGATCGAAGTAGGCCATGGGCAGCTGCAGCACATGGCTGTACACCATTTCGCGCAGCCGCATCACCGAGCGCATGGCCAGACCGGACAGGCGCACCAGCTGCAGGTAGCGCAGGCCGCTGGCGATCCAGCCGGTCAGCACCACGCCGGCCAGCAGGGCTGCCATGCGCGGCCAGTCCAGATGGTGCGGCAGCAGATGCTGGTCGATCAGCGCCTTGCCCATGATGGGGCCCAGCACTTCCAGCAGGGCGGCCAGCACCAGCCAGACGATGGCGCGCCACAGATGGTGCAGATCGGGATGGGCGGCGCGCTGCAGCAGCGCCAGCGCCGGACGGAAAGCCTGTGTGGCGGCAGTTTTGCTAGACGATTCAGGCTGCATCGAGGCTCGCTTCCAGTTGTTGATAGCGCCACTGGCTGGCATACCAGCCGTCGGCGGCCAGCAGCTGTGCGTGGCTGCCGGTTTCGCAGATGCGGCCAGCGCGCAGCACAACGATCAGGTCGGCGTTGACCACGGCGCTCAGGCGGTGGCTGGCGATGATGGCGCTGCGGCCTTTGCGCTGCTGGCGCAGCTGTTCCAGATGCTGGAGGATGCGGGTTTCCGTGCCGGTATCGACGGCCGACAGGGCATCGTCGAGCAGCAGCAGATCGTTATCGGCCAGCAGGGCACGGGCGATGGCAACGCGCTGGCGCTGGCCGCCCGACAAGGTGATGCCTTTCTCGCCTACCGGCGTGGCATAGCCCTGCGGGAAGCGCAGGATATCGTGGTGGATATCGGCCAGCCGGGCCGCCTGTTCGATTTCGGCGCGGCTCGCCTCAGGCCGGGCCAGTGCAATGTTTTCCGCAATCGAGGCCGAGAACAGGAAGGATTCCTGCGGCACCCAGCTGATTGCCGCGCGCAGCGCCTGCAACTGGTAGCTGGCCAGCGGCTGGCCGGCCCAGCTCACGCTGCCCGACTGCGGCGTGAGCTGGCGCAGCAGCACGCGCAGCAGCGTGCTTTTACCGCTGCCGGTAGGGCCCACCAGCCCCAGCGTCTGGCCGGCGGCCAGCGTCAGCGTGATATTTTCCAGCGCGGCAGCGCTCTGCTGCGGATAATGGTAGGTCACGTTCTGCAGCGCCAGCGGGCCGCTCGCCACCTGCGCCAGCGTGCCGTGGTCGTCGATCACCAGCGGCGCATCGAGCAGGGGTTGCAGGCGCTGCCACGCGGCGCGTCCCCGTTCGATCAGCGCCAGCACCCAGCCGGCAGCAAACATGGGCCAGATCAGCTGGCCCAGATACATGGAAAAGCTGGTCAGCGCACCGATGGTCAGCTGCTGCTGCCAGACCAGATAGCCGCCCAGCCCCAGCGTCAGGCCGCCCGCTGCCGTCAGTGTCAGGCCCACGGCCGGTTCGTAGGCCGCTTCCCACACCTGTGCGCGCAGGCTGGCGTCGGAGGCGTGCCGGGCCAGCGTGGCGAAATGCCGGGCGCTGCGCTGTTCCAGCCCCAGCGCGCGCAGGGGGCGCACGCCGGACAGGGTTTCCTGCACATGGTCGTTGAGGGCGCTGAAATGCTTGAGGGTTTCCGTGGCAGCCGTGTGGATATGGCCCGAAATGAACCAGAACGACCATGCCATCAGCGGGAAGGGCAGCAGGGCGATGCAGGCCAGCCGCCAGTCTACGCCCAGCAGCATCACGCCCAGTACCATGGCCAGCGTGAGCGCGCCGTCGAAGCCGGCCAGCATGGCTTCGCCGGCGGCCATTTCGATGGCGTCGATATCGTTGGTGGCCAGTGCCATCAGGTCGCCCGTGCGCTGCTGCTGGTAGAAGGCCGGGCCCTGCAGCGTCAGGCGGGTGTACAGGCGGGTGCGCAGCGAGACGCCGAGCTGGTAGGCCGCGCCATATAGTATCTGGCGCCAGCCCACCCGCAGGAAATAGATGCCTGCGCCTATCAGCAGCAGGTAGGAGATTTCGCGCAGCAGGTCGCTGCCGCCCAGCGTGTGGCTAGCCAGTCCATCTATCATGGCGCCCACTTTGCGCGGCACCCAGATGGTTAGCGTGGCCACTCCGGCCAGCATGATGGCCGAGAGCGCGTAGGCGCGGCTGTGCTGGCGCACGAAGCCGCCTATCAGTCGAGAGAGTGTTGCCATAAAACCCAGCGGAAACCTTACAGCCCGCTAGGATACACCAATGCCTGCATCACCTCCCGGCAGGCGTTATTTTTTGGCTTTGCTGGCTGGCTTGGCTTTCGGGGCGGCTTTGGCAGCGGGCAGCTCCTTCACTTCCACCACTTCCGCTTCGATCAGCTGGGCCTGTGCTGGTGCGGGGCTGACGATTTCCACCGCCACGGCAGCCACTTCGACGACCGGTGCCGGTTCGGCGGCTTTGGCGGGGGCTTTAGCCACAGCCGGCTTGGCGACGGCAGCCAGTTTTGCTGCGGCGATTGTTGCCGGCGCTACTTGCGGTGCAACTGCGGCACTGAATGGCGTCAGTTTCTGCAGGGTGTCTTTGGCGCTTTGCAGCAGTTCGGTCTGGGCGCTGGCAGCGATACCGTACAGTGCGCGGCCATAGTCGAACAGCTGGTCGAAATTCGCCGTGTCGGCCTGATTGAGCTGGAACAGTTCCTGCGGGCCGCGTGCTTCCAGCAGCTTTTTGGCCGCAGCCGAGCCTTGTACGACGCTGGCGCGGGTGGTGTTGAGGTTGAGCGCAAACAATTTTTCGGCACTGGCGACCGCGCTGCTGGCCAGTGTATTGAGCAGGACGATCTGGTTTTCAAGCTGGCTGCGGGTGGCTGCGGAAAACTGTTCGGTGATCGAAGACATGGTTTCTCCTGGACGATTAGAATGTCGGCATGGTTGCGTCTGGCCGATACATTTGGTGCGATGCAATAATTTGATTCTAGCCTTGAATATTAGGCTTGAAAAGCATTTTCGTATGACATCGTCGATGAATTACTGCGGCGCAATAATTTTTATGTTTAGATGAAAGGACGCCAACATGGCGATCAAGCTGGACAAGGATGTGGAGCAGCGCCTGATCGGCTCTATCCAGCGCTATTGCGCCGAGCATCTGGATGAAGAAGTGGGCGATCTGAAAGCGCGTCTGCTGCTGGACTTCTGTTTGCGCGAAATCGGTCCCTCTGTCTACAATCAGGCCATCGTCGATGCGCAGGCCGCCATGCAGGAGCGGATAGCCGAACTGCAGACCGAGTGCTACGAGACGGAATTCTCTTACTGGAAGAAATAGGCGGGAGCGCACATGGATGTGACGGTCGATACAGTAATCCGCAATGCCAGTCTGGCCGATGGCCAGCGCGGGGTGGATGTGGCCATTGCGGGCGGACGCATTACGGCGCTAGGCCCCGCCCTGGCGCTGCGCGGGGCACAGGAAATCGATGCGCAGGGCGATCTGCTGAGCGCGCCGTTTGTCGATGCCCACTTCCATATGGACGCCACGCTCAGCTACGGCCTGCCCCGGGTAAATGCGTCCGGCATGCTGCTGGAAGGCATCGCGCTGTGGGCCGAGCTCAAGCCGCAACTGACCCAGCAGGCGCTGATCGAGCGCGCCCTGCAGTATTGCGACTGGGCCGTGGCGCGCGGCCTGCTGGCCATCCGTTCCCACGTCGATATATGCGACGACCGCCTGCTGGCGGTGGAAGCGCTACTGGAAGTGCGCAGACAGGTGGCGCCCTATCTCGATCTGCAACTGGTGGCCTTCCCCCAGGACGGCGTGCTGCGCAGTCCGACGGCGCTGGCCAATCTGCGCCGCGCGCTCGCTATGGGGGTGGAGGTGGTGGGCGGCATTCCGCACTTCGAACGCACCATGGCCGATGGCGCCGCTTCGGTCAAACTGCTGTGCGAACTGGCCGCCGAGCGGGGCCTGATGGTGGATATGCACTGCGACGAATCGGATGATCCGCTGTCGCGCCACATCGAAACGCTGGCCTACGAAACCCAGCGCCTCGGCTTGCAGGGCAGGGTGGCCGGCTCGCATCTGACCTCCATGCATTCGATGGACAACTATTACGTCAGCAAGCTGCTGCCGCTGATACGCGAAGCCGGTGTGGCGGCGATCGCCAATCCGCTCATCAACATCACCCTGCAGGGGCGGCACGACAGCTACCCGAAACGGCGCGGCATGACGCGCGTGCCGGAACTGCTGGCCGCTGGCGTGGAGGTGGCGTTCGGCCACGACTGCGTGCAGGATCCGTGGTACAGCCTGGGCTCGGGCGATATGCTGGAAGTGGCGCACATGGGCCTGCATGTGGCGCAGATGACGGGACAGGACGCCATGCGTGCCTGCTATCAGGCGGTGACCAGCAATCCGGCCCGCATCCTCGGCCTGCAGGGCTATGGCGTGGCAGTCGGACACCATGCCGATCTGGTGCTGCTCGATGCGCCCGATCCGGTAGCCGCCATCCGTCTGCGCGCCGCGCGCCGCATGGTGATGCGGCGCGGTAAAGTGGTGGCCGAGGCACCGCGGGCCGTGAGTCGCTTGCATCTTGCTGGCCGCCCCGGACAGGTAGATTTCCGCTTGCAGCGCTAGAAGCCACAGTACGGCAAGGCTCGCTGGACTTGCCGTATGAAATCCCCGACAATCAGGATGTCCTTTCTGTTGCGCTCTGGCAAAGTGCCCTGCTAGTCTGCACTGCTGCGCATAGTCCTGTTTTTTCTGAGGTTAGTTTCTGGTATGAAGATACTGAGCACTGAACGTTTGCACCTGCGCACCATGAATCCGGACGACGCCGCGTTCTATTTCGAACTGGTCAACGATCCGACCTGGCTGGAAAATATCGGCGACAAGGGGGTGCGCAGCGTGGAAGGTGCGCGCAGCGCCATCCTGGAAGGGCCCATGGCCATGCAGGCCCAGCACGGCCATTCGCTGTATGTGATGGAGCGCCGGAGCGATGGTCAGCCGCTCGGTTTGTGCGGCCTGATCAAGCGCGATACGCTGCCGGAAGTGGATATCGGCTATGCCATCCGGCCCGCCTATTTCGGTCAGGGTTATACCTATGAAGCGGCGGCTGCAGTGCTGGCCTATGCCCGCGAACAGCTGCAACTGCCTGCGCTGATGGGCATTACGAAACCCAGCAATGTTAATTCCATCCGTCTGCTGGAAAAGCTGGGCCTGCGCTACATCGGCAGCGAATTATTCCCGCCGAATACGGTCGCCACCAATAAATACCGGATCGCCTTCGCGTCTGCATAGACCGGGATAGATAACTATCAAATTAAAAGTGTTGCAAGAAAACTCAGTTTGTTAAATTTCCCGCTGATTGTGTTGGTATTTCCATGCAAGGCGGGCATGATGGTTCCGGATTGTTGCCAAGGGGGAAGTCATGAATTTGTCGAATCTGAAGATAGGTATCAGGCTGCGCTTACTCGGGGTATTCTTTTTTATCGCTTTATCGATCGTGGCGACGGGGGGCTGGCGTGCCCTCCACGACACCAACGAGATCAGTGCACAGGCCATGGCACGCTCCGTTGCGCTGAGTCAGGCCATCGACGCGGCCCGTGCCGCGCAGGTGGAATTCAAGATACAGGTGCAGGAATGGAAGAACATTCTGATCCGTGGCAATGACCCTGCCGCCCTGCAGAAATACAGCGAAGCTTTTGTCAAAGGCGGGGAGCAGACCCGTGCCAAGCTCAAGCAGCTCGATGAGCTGCTGAAAAAGCTGGAACTCGGTACGCCGCTGGTGGAAGAGGCCCTCCGCACCCAGAATGAGCTGGTGAGCAAATATCTGAACGCACTCAAGCAGTACGACGGCGCCAATCCGGACAGCGTGCATATCGTGGACGGGCTGGTGAAAGGCATGGACCGCGAGCCGACCAAGAAGATCGACGATATCGTCGCCTACATCGGCAAGGAATCACAGCGCCTCACGGAAGAAATGGCCGTGGCCAACAAGGCCGCGCACGACAAGGCCGTGCTGGCCATGGGCATCACGCTGGCCGTGACGCTGGTGGTGGGCTGGGTAACCGTGGTGGCGCTGATCCGCAGCATCACCCGTCCGCTCAGCGAAGCCGTCGATATGGCGCAGACGGTGGCCGCCGGTGATCTGCGCACCGAAGTGCAGGTGAACAGCAGCGATGAGATAGGCGAGTTGCTGGGCGCACTCAAGCAGATGCAGAACAATCTGAGCGACATCGTCGGCAAGGTGCGCGACGGTACGGACAGCATCCATCTGGCCTCGTCGGAAATCGCCCAGGGCAATCTCGATCTGTCGGGGCGCACCGAAGAGCAGGCCAGTTCGCTGGAAGAAACCGCTGCGGCCATGGTGCAACTGACCACTACCGTGCAGCAGAATAATGCCAATGCCACGGAAGCCTGCCGGCTGGCCGATGCCGCATCAAGCGTCGCCGCCAAAGGCGGGAATGCGGTGGAGCAGATGGTGCGCACCATGGGCTCGATCAACGAATCATCGCGCAAGATAGTCGACATCATTTCGGTGATCGACGGTATCGCCTTCCAGACCAATATACTGGCGCTGAACGCGGCAGTCGAAGCGGCGCGGGCTGGTGAGCAGGGGCGTGGCTTCGCGGTGGTGGCATCCGAGGTGCGCAATCTGGCCCAGCGTTCGGCAGCGGCGGCCAAGGAGATCAAGGAACTGATAGGCGATTCGGTCGAGCGGGTGGAAGCAGGCAGCCGGCTGGTGGGCGAGGCTGGGGCGACCATGGATGAAGTGGTGGCCAGCGTACAGCGGGTTACCGCCATCATCAGTGAAATCAGCGTGGCCAGTGCCGAGCAGCGCGATGGCATAGAGCAGATCAGCATCGCCATCAGCCAGATGGATAGCGTGACCCAGCAGAACTCGGCGCTGGTGGAAGAATCGGCGGCAGCAGCGGAGGCGCTGGAGCAGCAGGCGGCAAGGCTGACGGATGCGGTCAGTGTCTTCAAGCTGCAGGGCGGCGCCAGACTGGCGGCTGCGCCTCAGCGGCAATTGCTGGCGGCACCGGCCTGAGTCCATCAGGCCGGCGCGGCAGGCTTACTGCTGCGGTGCGGCGAACAGCCAGCGCATAGGCCGCTCCACCCGCGCCGCCCACGAGCGCTCGTTGTGAATGGCTGCATCGGCGGCATAGAACTCGAGCTCCGTATTGGCGCGATAGCCCTGTGCCAGCAAGGCGTCGCGCATTTTTTCGGTCTGTTCCAGTCCGTCGCCGGAGGTGCCGGCATCCAGATAGAATCGCACCGGCACGCGGGCAGGCAGCTGGCGGATCAGCGCCTGCTGATTCCACCAGAACGAGCCGGAAAGGCTGGCAGCCATTGCAAACACGTCGGGGCGCCGCTGCGCCATATACACCGAGGCAATCCCGCCCAGCGACGAACCCATGATGGCCGTGTGCTCGCGTTCGGGGCGGCTGCGCAGGTGAGCGTCCACCCATGGCTTGACGGTATCGGTGACGAAAGCCAGATAGGCGTCGAGCTTGCCGCCGCCATACTGCGGATCGCAGCAGGGCGTGTATTCGGCGATGCGGTCCGGCGTATTGTCGATGCCGACGATGATTACGGGAGTAATCGCGCCGCTGGCGATCAGGCGGTCGGCTACGCTGGCCATTTCCCACGCTGCGCCATAGGCGGCGCTGGCCGGATCGAACAGGTTCTGGCCATCGTGCATGTACAGCACGGGGTAGCGCTGTGCCGTATCGCGCTCGTAGCCGGGTGGCAGATAGATGCGCAGCTGGCGCTGGTTGCCCAGCTGGGGCGAGGCCAGCGGCGCAGTGATCTGCACGCTGCCCTGTGGCGGCAACGGCGGTAATGCGCCCGGCGCCGTTGCGGCGGCGGGCGCCCTGCTGGCCCGCTGGTCCGCAACTGCGGCGGCCAGTGGCAGCAGACGCAGGCCATACAGATCGAAACGGTTGGACGGGCCTTTGAGGCCGCCGGCATCACCGTAGCTGCTGTTACTTTGCAGGTAGCTCATGTTGTAGAAATCGGCCAGCTGCATACGGTAGCTGCCGGCCTGCAGCTGCGCCACCAGCGGCGTTGACCAGCCCACGGTGGCGTTATGCGGCAGCTGCACCACGCCTTGCGCGACGATGTGGCCGGCCTCGTCGCTCAGCGTCATCCATTTGACGCCGCCGCTGATGCCCAGATTGATTTCGTGTGCAGCGTTGCGGTATTTGAGCTGCACGGCGTAGCGGCCGGCCCGTTCGACGCGCAACTGGCTGACGCTCAGGGTATCGCTGCTGGCGCCCCAGCCGGCGATGCGGCCCTGCTGCGCGACGATGCTGGACTGGACACGCGCATCGTCGGCAGCGATTTCCAGCCCCGGGTTCAGGCACACCGGCGCCGTGTGGTGGCTGCGGTGGCCGCTGGCCTGATGTACGGCTTCCATGCTGTAGCACAGATTGTCGGCGCTGCCTTTACCGAGCAGCGGGGCGCGGCGGTCGGCCCAGCTGCTGCTGGTGAGGCCCTGCACGGCCAGCCGGCCATTGCGGTAGACGTTGTAGCGCAGGCCCGCGGGCGGTGCGCTGAAGGTCAGCGTAGGGAAACCGAAACTGCCCTTCGCTAGCGCCGGCTGCTGCGGTTCGGCAGGTGCCGTGACGCTGCTGTCCTGCGCCAGTGGCGCCGCACTGACGCGCTGTATCTGCTGCTGGCCCGGCTGCAGGGCGCCCAGCGTGATGACGATCTGGTTATCGGTGCCCAGCGCCGCCCAGTCTATGCTGGCGCTGGCCGGCTGGCCGTTCAGGCGGATGCTGGCAATGCTGTAATAGCCTTCGCTCTGGCTGGCCGCCGGCAGGCGCAAGGTGACCTGCAGCTGCTTGCCGCGCAGGTTCAGGTGTTGCAGCGTGATGCTGTCGCTGCCGGCAAAGTTCTCGCGGCGCAGGCGCGCCGTGATGAAGGGCTGCAGGGCGATGCCCTGCTCGGTGGTCTGCACGCCGAACACGCTGCCAACCACCATGCCCAGATAGGCGCCCACCGACCATAGCTGGCGGCGCGAATTGATCACCGGCCCGCTCAGATCGCGGCTGCCGCGCTGGTCCTTGAGCATGGGCAGGCCGCTCAGCCACTCCATGTTTTCCATATTCGACAGATTGGTGGCGGCGCCCCGCATCAGGGTCTGGTAGGCGGCATCGGCCACCGCCGTATTGCCTGCCATGGCGGCAGCTTTCAGACCGAAGGCGGTGACGAAAGGCCAGATGGCGCGGTTGTGATAGATCGCCGTATCCGGCTGCTGCGGATAGATCACGGGCGCGCCCATGGGGCCGTGCGGATAGTGCGCCAGTATGCTGGCTGCCTGGCGGGCATCGGCAATGCCGGTGATGATGGCCAGCGACTGGCCCAGCCAGTCGTATTTGTAGAGCGGAGCGCCATCGAAATGGCCGGCGCTCAGGCTGCTGTACATGCCGCGATCGGCCTGCCACAGATGCTGGTTGATGGCACGCTTCAGATCTTCGGCCCAGCCGGCATAGCGCTGCGCCAGTTCCGGCTGCTGCTGTTCGCGCGCCAGCTGTGCCGCCAGCGTCAGCGCCTTGTAGTGGGCGGCATTGGTGGACAGGGCTTTGCTGCTGGCCATGCTGGACAGATCGCTGGTGATCCATGCTGCATAGCTCTGTTCGCGCCAGTCGAGGAAGGACTGTTCGCCCGTGTACAGGCCGTCGCTGCTGTCGTAGGCGGCCAGACGGTCGTTCTCCAGCGTGTTGGAGAGGGCGCGCAAAGCGGTGGCAGCAAAGGCGCGGCGCTCGTCCGGCGCCAGCGTCTTGAGGGCTTCGTCCGCACCGAAGGCCCAGCTGACGCGGTCTGTGCTGACCGGCCAGCTGCCGCCGCTGCCGGTATCCTGAATAATCTGCAGACCATCGCTGCTGCCGGCCACGTGGCTGCCGGGGGTGACGCCGCTGCGGTAGCCGGACAGTTTGAATTCGAGCGAGTTGCGCACGCGGCGCGGATCCAGCATGCCCAGTCCCAGCGCAGCCGCATACGACAGGTCGCGGGTCCAGACATAGTGCCAGTACTCGCCCGTTTCGAAGCAGTTGCAGCTGATAGGCTGGCCGCCGTTATAGCTGCCGTCGCGGATCTGGCTGACGGAATTCTGTCCCATTTCCAGACCGGCCAGCGTGAACAGCGCATCAAAGCCGCTGTTGCCGCTGCGCACTACCGGCTGGCCCATGACTTCGCTGTAGCTGATTTCCTGTTCGCCCACGCGCACCGGCATGCTGCTGCGCTGGGTGTAGCGGCGCAGGCCATGTTCTAGCTGGGTGACGCTGTACTGTACCGTGTAGGGGGCACCCGCCGCTACCGGATAGCTGACGCTGAGCGGGCTGGCGTCTGCGCTGACGGCGCTTGCCTGGGCGGATATTGCCGGTACTGGGGCAAGCGCCAGCAGGCCCATGGCGGCCAGTACGCTGGCGGAGAGTACGTGCGGGGTGGTCTTCAAGGTGCTATCTCCAGTATGAGTGCCGAACGGGCCGGCAGGGTTATCTGTTCGCCTAATGCTATGCGCTGACCGCTGATGACGTCGGTACCGCTGTGCGCACCTTGCAGCATTTCCTGAAAGCGTGCGGTGTTCAGCACGGTGTCTTTGCGGTTTTTGTTGAGTACCACCATCACTTTATGCTGCTCGTCGTAGCGGAAATAGACATAGGTATTCTGCTCGGGACCGAAGTGCATGGTACGGCCGTGGTGGATGACGGTGGCATGCTTGCGCCAGTTGAGCAGTTTTTTCAGGTAGTCCTGTGCGGCCCGTTGCTGCGGCGTCAGGCCGGCACCGCTGTAGGCGTTGATCGCATCGCCCTCCCAGCCGCCGGGAAAATCACGCCGGTAGGACGCATCGTCGCGGTTTCCGGTGGAGCTGGGCAGCTGGATTTCCGTGCCAGCATAGAACTGCGGTATGCGCGGCGCCGTTGCGACGAAGGCCAGCGCCATGCGGTAAAGCGCATCGTCTTCACCGAGTTCGCTGAACAGGCGCGACATATCGTGGTTGCCTTCGAATAGCACCAGATTACCGGCATCGGCATACAGATGGTCTTGCGACAGCGCTTCGTACAGGCTGGTCAGGCTGTAGTCGCTGCCGTCCGGGGCGGCGAGCGCACGGCGCAGCACGTCGGCCAGCGGGAAGTCCATCATGCTCGGCATGTGCGAGACATAGCCATTGGCGTTGCGTTTGCCGCGCTGCCAGTGCGCCACCACGGGTATGTGCGTGCTCCATTCTTCGCCCACCAGATTCAGGCGCGGGTATTCGGCCATCACGGCGCCCGACCAGCGGCTCAGGAAATCCGTGTTGGAATAGCTGTAGGTATCGACCCGCAGGCCGGACAGGCCGGCGTACTCTATCCACCAGAGTGTGTTCTGGATCAGGTAGCGCGCCACATGAGGATTGGCCTGGTTCAGATCCGGCATGCTTTCGACAAACCAGCCTTCGGTGAAGTTGCGCTTGTCCTGCTGCGAGGCATAAGGGTCCTGCACGGCCACGCGGTGATGCTCGGTGGGAACGAAGCGGCCCTGATAGCTCAGCCAGTCCGGCTCCGGCATATCCTGCATCCACCAGTGCCCGCTGCCGATGTGGTTGAGCACTACATCCTGTATCACGCCCAGCCCTTTGCTGCGGGCCAGTGCCACCATGGCGCGGTAGTCCTCGTTGCTGCCGTAGCGCGGGTCGATGCGGTAGTGATGGGTTGCTGCATAGCCGTGGTAGGAATAGGCCGGCATATTCGATTCTAGCAGCGGCGTGGGCCAGAGCTGGGTGTAACCCATGGCGGCGATGTAGTCGAGATGCTGGCTGATGCCGCGCAGGTCGCCGCCGTGGCGTCCGCCGGGGGCAGTACGCTGGGCCTGTTCGCGCATGTCGGGCGTGTTGTCGTTGGCCGGATCGCCATTGGCAAAGCGGTCGGGCATGAGCTGATAGATGGCATCGGCGCGGTTAAAGCCCTGCCGCTGGGCCGAGCCCGCAGCGCGCGCCTGTAGCGGATAGCGGTAGTGCAGCACGGTCGCCGCACGGCTAGCCTGCGCACTGCGCGCCACAAAGTTCAGATCGAGCTGGCCGGCCCGGGCCCCGGCGCCGATGCGCAGGTTGATGAACAGGTAGTTGGGGTTGGCCACCCGCTCCACCGAGGTAATCGTCACGCCGGGGTAATGCAGGGTGGGCGTCAGCTCGCCGATCTGCGGGCCGTGCACCAGTAGCTGCAGGGTGCGCTCATGCATGCCGGTCCACCAGCTGGGCGGTTCCAGATGATCGATGCGGTAGTCGGCGGGGGCGGCGCTGGCGCTGCCCAGCGTCAGGCTTGCGAGGGCGGCCAGCAGCAGGCGCTTGTTCATGGTGTCTCCGTTACAGGTGAGTAGTCGTACTACAGGCGTTATTTTTATTGCTTTTTAACCATTTTGCTTGTTTAGCCAATAGATTACGTCAAAAAAGTGCGCTGATCGTGGGCGAATAGAAAAGCAATTTTAGTCAAAATACAAAGTTTGCACGTTTTTTGTCTTCATGCCATCCCGGCGCCAGATGTTTAGTGCAAATTCCGCGGACGGGACTTGAAAAATTCTTGCAGAAAAAAGTGGTCTTGGTTGGAAATCTGTAGTTCCACTACATGATCTTTGTACTGTTCCTGTAGCCGAAATACAACGAGTCACCCTTGTTCGCTGGGGAAACCCGCTTGTAAGCGTGTTGTCAAGCGTAGTTGCCCGTGCTTTTGTTTGACACAGAATCTAGTTTTAGTACAAAATTCTTTCCAGAACGTCTTAAGAACGTTGTTTTTCCTTGGATCCCGTGTAGTTTGAGACGCCCCGGCTTGCGGTGCGGCTGATGTTTGCGGGAATTAACTTTTGTGTCGTGTGTTGAGGGGACATTAAATGAGTATTTTCGCGAATAAGCGCCGTCAAAGCGCTGCGTTCCAACTGAATCCGGTGGCAGCTGGCTGCGCTGTATTCCTGTCTATGATGGCGAGCAACGTCTACGCGCAAGAAGCTGCGCAAGGCGAAGCTGCCCAGGCCGCAGACGTAACGGCCGCTCCAGCCGACGCCAAATCGGCGGACGTACAGACCGTGGTCGTATCCGGTATCCGTCGCGGTATCGAAGCAGCGATCTCGATCAAGAAGAATTCCACCTCCATCGTTGAAGCCATCTCCGCGGAAGACATCGGCAAGCTGCCTGATTCCAGCGTGGCCGAATCGATCGCCCGCCTGCCAGGCGTGACCGCCCAGCGTAACCGCGGTTCGGGCAAAGCTGCCGACATCAGCGTGCGCGGTCTGGCGCCTAGCTTCAACGGTACGCTGGTCAATGGCCGCGAAATGGCTTCGACCGGCAATGCCCGTAGCCCTGAATTCGATCTGTTCCCGGCTGAACTGATCGGCAGCGCCATGATCTACAAGACCCCGGACGCGACCGTGATCGGTCAGGGTCTGGCATCGACCATCGACCTGCGCACTGTGCAGCCGCTGGACTTCCCGGGCCGCGTGCTGGCTGCCGGCGCCCGTAACGAGCGCACCGGCGTGCGTTCCGGTTCGCCAGAGGGCGACGGCAAGCGCTACACCTTCAGCTACGTTGACCAGTTCGCCAACCGTACCATCGGTGTGGCACTGGGTGTCACCAGCTACAAAGAAAACGGCGGCGGCCAGCAGAAATTCGAAGGCGGCGGCACCGACACCGTGATGTACAACGGCCAGAAAGTGATCGTGCCAGCCGGTTTCAAAGCTGACACCGAAACCTCCAAAGACAACCGCGATGGCGTTTCCGCCATGCTGCAATACCGTCCTAACAAAGACTTCAAGACTTCGGTCGATCTGTTCTATTCGGCTGGTAGCAACAGCCTGAAGAAAACCGGTCTGGAAGGTTCGATCGGCGGTTCGTGGGGTGGTTATGACCCGGTTGGTACGCTGAGCAACGCCACCATCCAGAATGGCGTGGCCACTGCCGGTACCTTCAGCAACTTCAAGGGCGACGTACGTAACCACAAAGAATCGGCTGATGACAAGCTGACCGCTATCGGCTGGAACACCCAGTGGAAGATGGCCGACTGGACCATGACCAGCGACCTGTCGCACTCGAAAGCTACCAAAAACGCCTCGCGTTACGAAACCACTTCCGGTCAGGCTGGTAACGTACCCGCTTCGCAGATCGGTTCCCTGTCGTGGACCGGCTTCGACGGTTCCAACCTGTCGGCCATGAAACTGACCTCGAGCTTCGACTACTCGAACCGCTCGCAAGTATTCCTGACCGATACCGACGGCTGGGGCGGTGGCCCTAACTCGCCGCAGGCCGGTTATGTAGCACTGCCTAACGTGGACGACAAGATCGACGCGATCCGTCTGTCGGGCCGTCAGCAAGTGGAATGGGGCCCAGTGGCCGCCGTGCAGTTCGGTATGAACTACACCAAGCGTAGCAAAGTACGTTACGGCGAAGAAGGTCGTCTGGTTGTCAAAGGTAACGGCGGCTACGCTACCGCCACCGTACCGGGCAGCGATGTCGCCACTGCAGGTACCACCGGCATTCCTATCGTTTCGTTCGACCCTACCGGTACGCTGGGTTCGATCTACACCCTGGCCAAGTGGGTAGATGCCAGCGTGCTGGCGAAAGACTGGTCGGTATCGGAGAAAGTCACCACCGCTTACGCCATGGGTGATCTGGACGGTACGCTGGCTGGCCTGAACTACCGCGGTAACTTCGGTGCGCAGTTCGTGCACACCAGCCAGTCCACCACCGGTAACAAAGTGGATCTGGCAACCTGCACCGGCATCACTGCCGAAACCTGCCCATCGGCGGTTATCGCTGACGGCACTTCGTATAACGACTTCCTGCCGAGCGCTAACGTGTCGTTCGATCTGGGTCGTGAACAGCAGGTACGTTTCGGTCTGGCTAAAGTGCTGGCCCGTGCTAACCTCGACGATATGCGCGCCAGCTCGGCCTTCGGCGTGAGCAAGAACAACAACGTGCCTATCCTGACCGGTAGCGGCGGTAACGCCAAGCTGGAACCGTTCCGTGCTAAAGCAGTGGACGTATCGTACGAGAAGTACTTCGGCAACAAGGGCTACTTCAGCGCTGCTGCCTTCTACAAAAAGCTCGATACCTACATCCTGCGTGCACCACGTGCGTTCGACTTCAAAGGTCAGGTTACGGCTGCGACCCCGCTGCCAACCACCGGCCCATACGCTGGTTCGACGCTCGGCCTGTTGACCATCCCGACCAACGGCGACGGCGGCAATCTGCACGGTTACGAGTTCGCAGTCAACGTACCGTTCTCGCTGGCTACGACCTATCTGGACGGCTTCGGTGCATCGGCTAACTTCTCGAATACCGAAAGCGGCATCGAACTGCCTGCGGTCGGTTTCGCCACCCAGGGCGTAGGTAGCGTGAAGATTCCTTTGCCTGGCCTGTCGAAGCGCGTGACCAACCTGCGTCTGTACTACGAGAAAAACGGCTTCCAGGTTGCATGGGCTGCCCGCCGCCGTTCCGACTTTCTGGGCCAGATCAGCGACTATCAGGACAACGCACAGCTGACCTTCGTAAAAGGCGAGACCATCATCGACCTGCAGGCTTCGTATGAATTCCAGCAGTCGTTCCTGAAAGGTCTGTCGGTCTACGTACAGGCTAACAACTGGAACAATACGCCTTACCAGGAGTACAACGGTGTTGATTCCAACGCCATCTCGTACAAAACTGTGTTCGGCCGTACCTACCAGTTCGGTCTGACCTACAAGTTCTAACTCCCGTAGTTAGTCGGTAGTTAGTGCTAACATCAACCCCGGTTCGCCGGGGTTGTTTCGTTTCTGGAGCAGGTTTTTCGAGGAGTGAGTTGGATGCAGCAGACTGCGATTAAAAATATCGTGATCGTCGGTGGCGGTACGGCAGGCTGGATGAGCGCCACGGCGCTGGCCACCATCCTGCGCGGGCAGTACAACATCCGGCTGGTGGAGTCGGACGAAATCGGCATCGTCGGCGTGGGCGAAGCCACTATTCCGATGATCCAGCGCTTCAATCAGGTGGCCGGTATCGACGAAGCGGAGTTCATGAAAGCGACGCAGGGCAGCTACAAGCTGGGCATCGAATTCGTCAACTGGGGCAAGCTCGGTGACCGCTACATCCATGGCTTCGGCATACTGGGGCAGGACCTGTGGACCGTACGCTTTGACCAGTACTGGCAGCGTCTGCGCGCACTGGGCAAGGCGCGCGAGCTGGATGAATATTCGATTACCCGCATGGCAGCCCGCCACAATAAATTCATGCCGGCGCGGCCCGATCTTCCCAATTCGCCGCTGGCCGATATCGCCTATGCCTATCACTTCGACGCCAGCCTGTATGCGCGCTATCTGCGCGGCGTGTGCGAGCAGCGCGGCGTGCGCCGCACCGAAGGCAAGATTGCCAGCGTGGCGCTGCGGTCCGATAACGGCTTTGTCGAAGCGGTGGTGCTGGAATCGGGCGAGCGGATCGAAGGCGATCTGTTCATCGACTGCTCGGGCTTCCGCGGCCTGCTGATCGAGGAGGCGCTGAAAACCGGTTACGAGGACTGGTCGCACTGGCTGCCTTGCGACCGTGCGCTGGCGGTGCCCTGCAAATCCGCCTCCGTGCTGACGCCTTACACCCGTTCCACCGCCCACACGGCTGGCTGGCAATGGCGCATTCCGCTGCAGCACCGCACCGGCAACGGCCACGTGTATTGCAGCGCCTTTATGGACGACGCGCAGGCGCAGGACATCCTGCTGAAAAATCTGGATGGCGATGTGCTGGCTGACCCGCGCCAGATCAAGTTTACAACCGGCATGCGCAAGCAGGGCTGGAACCGCAATGTGGTGGCCATCGGTCTTTCGAGCGGATTCCTCGAGCCGCTGGAATCGACCAGCATACACCTGATCCAGTCATCGATAGCGCGCCTGCTGCAGTTCTTCCCCGACAGCGGCTTCAATCCGCTGGAAGTGGCCGAATACAACCGCCAGAGCCGCTTCGAATACGAGCGTATCCGCGACTTCGTGATCCTGCACTACAAGGCCAACCAGCGTGATGATTCCGAGTTCTGGAAGCAGTGCGCCGCCATGGCGGTGCCGGATTCGCTGCAGCACAAGATAGATCTGTTCCAGGCGCGTGGCCGCGTGGTGCGCTTCGATAACGAGCTGTTTGCCGAGACGGGCTGGCTGCAGGTGATGCATGGCCAGAATCTGACACCGCGAGGCTATGATCCGCTGGCCGATCTGCTGCCGCTAGAGGAGGCGGAGAAGTATCTGGAGAGTATACGCGAGGTGATCGCCCAGTGCGTGCAGCATATGCCGACCCACGCCGACTATATCGCGCAGCATTGCGCTGCACCGGCGAAGTAACGAGAGAATGGGGCCGAGGCAGGCGAAAGCGTTCGCTGCCTCGGCCTCGCTTACAGCTTTACATCTTCTCTGCGGCGCACTGCGCTGCAATGTATTCCTCGTGCGTCGGCATGTGCTCGACACAGCGCTGCACCACATCCTTGACGTTGTTGAGGAAGCCTTCGATTTCTTCCGGCGTGCGCTGGTCCACCAGCGGGTGGTAGCCCTTGCTGCGCAGGCCCTGACCATGCATCACCTGTATCCAGCTGGTTTCCGTAAACAGTTCGTCGCGCGATAGCAGCAGGCGGCCATTGCTCTGATACAGATCGATCCGGCGCTGCAATGAATCGGGAATCGGCATATTGCGGCAATAGTCCCAGAACGGATCACCGACGCGCTGATTGAGCTTGTAGTGCAGGATCAGGAAGTCGCGGATGCCGATGTACTCGTCATCATTGGCGCGGTTGAAGGCGTCGATATCGGCCTGCTCGAAGCCCATGTGGGGGAACATCATCAGCAGGCGGGTAATGCCGGTCTGCACCAGATGGATGCTGGTTGATTCCAGCGGCTCCATGAAGCCGCCGGCCAGACCGATGGACACCACGTTGCGGTTCCACGCCAGCTTGCGCTTGCCCGCCTTGAAGCGCAGGTGACGCGGGTGGGCCAGCGCCTTGCCATCGAGATTATTCATCAGGATGTCTTCGGCCTCGGCTTCTTCCATGAACTGGCTGCAGTACACGTGGCCATTGCCGATGCGGTGCTGCAGCGGAATGCGCCACTGCCAGCCCGCCTTGTGGGCGGTGGAGCGGGTGTAGGGCAGCAGCGGGCTGACCGAGGCACATGGCACAGCGATGGCGCGGTCGCAAGGCAGGTAGTGCGACCAGTCCTCGAAGCCGGTTTTCAGGGTTTCTTCGATCAGCAGGCCGCGGAAGCCCGAACAGTCGATAAACAGATCGCCTTCGACACGCTCGCCGCTGTGCAGTACCACCGCTTCCACATAGCCGTCGCTGGCGCGCTGTTCGACCTTGACGATGCGCCCTTCGGTGCGGATGGCGCCACGGCTTTCGCTCACGCGGCGCAGGTATTTGGCATACAGCGAAGCGTCGAAGTGGAAGGCGTGGGAAACGTCGGCCAGCGGCGAATCGCCGCTTTCGCGGTCGGCGCGCATGAACTTGAACTGACGCGCTGCGGCGGTATTGATCGAATAGTCTTCGATATTCGGCGCTTTGCCTTCCTGGTACATCTTCAGCCAGTAGTGGTAGAAGCGGGCCAGCATCTGGTCGCGGCCGATAACGCCGAAACCGTGCAGATAGGAGTCGCCCTGCTTGCCCCAGTTGACGAACTCGATGCCGAGTTTGAAAGTGCCTTGCGTGTTGCGCAGGAATTCGTTTTCGTCGATGCCGATCAGGTCATTGAACCCGCGGATGACAGGAATGGTGGCTTCGCCCACGCCGATGGTGGAGATTTCATCGGATTCGATCAGGCGGATTTGGCAACCGTTGGAGATTAATGTGGACATCGCGGCGGCGGTCATCCAGCCCGATGTGCCGCCACCGACGATGACGACTTTTTTGACCAGTCCCAGACTCATTTTTACTCCGTTAATTCCAGTGTGTTAGCTGATGAAGCACCCGTAGCTCGGGGTGCTTCATCATACACGCTGGGCTGCGCGGAGTCTCGGACTGTCGCTTAAAAACAGCGCCGCGCAGCAGCGCTGTCACTTGCCTTTTTTACTTCTTTGCAGCGGCTGCGTAGGCAGCGTTTTGCGCGTCCAGCCAGGTTTTCAAAGGTGCGAAATAATCGAGCAGTGCGGCACCGTCGATACGCTCTTCACCCGAAATGGCTTTCAGCTCTTCCGGCCACGGTTTGCTGGTGCCCATGGCCAGCATCTGTTGCAGTTTGGCGCCGGCCTTGGCGTTGCCATAGATCGAGCAACGATGCAGAGGCCCCGTGTAGCCTGCCTCGCGGCACAGCGCGCGGTGGAACTGGAACTGCAGCATATCGGCCAGGAAGTAGCGGGCGTATGGCACGTCGGCCGCCACATGGTACTTGGCGCCAGCGTCGAAACCGGCGCCGCCGGCATCGGCTGCCACCGGACGTTTCATGCCCATATACTGCTCGCGCAGCTGCCACCAGCTCTTGTCGAAATCGGCCGGTTTGGTCTTGCCGGCATAGACATCCCAGCGCCATTTGTCGACCGAATAGGCGAATGGCAGAATGGCGACTTTGCTCAGCGCGCGTTCCAGTAATTGACCTATATCTGCATCGGCGTCCGGTGCCTGATCCATCAGGCCGATTTTCTGCAGGTAGCCGGGGGTGATGGAGAGGGCGATGGTGTCGCCGATCGCCTCGTGGAAGCCGTCATTGGCACCGGCGCGGAACAGGTAAGGCTGGCCTGTGTAGCCGAGGAAGTAGTAGACGTGGCCCAGTTCGTGGTGGATCACGGTGAAGTCTTCCGCTGTCGGGGTAATGCACATCTTGATGCGTACATCATCCTTTTCGTTCAGCGGCCAGGCCGAGGCGTGGCACACCACGTCGCGGTCGCGCGGTTTGGTGAACAGCGAACGCTCCCAGAACGAGGCAGGCAGTTTCTGCATGCCCAGCGAGGTGTAGAAGCCTTCCGCGTACTTGGTCATCTGCCTGGCGTCGGTCTTGCGCTCTTCCAGCACTTTCGTCAGGTCGAAGCTGCTGGCGCCGGTGGCCGGTTTCAGGATGGGATACAGATTGCTCCAGGTCTGGCTCCACATATTGCCGAACAGGTGGGCCGGAATCGGGCCTTCCAGCGGCACCACATCGGCACCGTAAGTTTCGCGCAGCTTGTAGCGGGTGTAGGTGTGCAGCGAGTCATACAGCGGCTTAACCTGTTGCCACAGGCGTTCCATCTCGCTGGCAAAGGCTTCCGGTGGCATGTCGTACTGCGAGCGCCACATGGCGCCCGTATCGGCAAAGCCCATCTGTTTGGCGCCCTTGTTGGACAGAGCGATGTAGTCGAGGTATTTGCCCTTGTAGGCGGGAGACTGGGCGTGCCAGCCGGCCCACATTTCTTTCAGCTTGGCTTCGTCGTGGCTGGTGGCCAGCACTTTTTCCATTTCGCCCAGCGCCATACAGGCAGCAGCGCTGCCATCGGTGTTTTTCGGGCAGTATTTGGCTTTGCCATAAGCGCCATTCAGGGCGGCCTGCAGGCCGGCATACTGTTCGCGCTCTTTCGGATCGGCGAACACCAGCGACTGCTGCAGCAGCATCAGCTTGCGGGCCGATTCGGCAGGCAGTTTCAGACCATTGAAGCGGCGCGCAGCGATCGCTGCTTCGCCCGAGGCGGTCAGGTAGTGCTCGGCGAAGTAGGAAGCGATGGCCTCGGTGTCGTCGGTAATGAAGTTGGAACCGACCCATGCGCCCAGGGCCTGCTCGTTATTGAGCTTATTGAGTTTGGCTTCGGTCGCGTTGAGGAAGCGTTCCGCTTCGGCGGCGCTGGGCTTCTGGGTGGGGGCGGCCAGCACGGTGGTGCTGGCGGCTGACATGGCGCCCAGCGCCAGCAGCGTGCTGATAATTTTTGGTGTCACAGGCATCTCCCTTGGTGATCTTGTCATGGCACCGGATGGACCCATCCGATGGGCGGCAATGATACACCTAGAAGGAAACCGGGCGGACAAAACGGCCCGCCCGGTGTGCTCCTGATTAAAGGGTGATGCTGATGCTGCGGCTGGCGGCGCTGCTAGCCGGCATGGCCACGCTCAGTACTTTGCCGGTCTCGTCCCAGACGAACATTACGGCTTTGCCGTCCACCCGCACCACGGATGGTGCGCGCGCGACGTTGTGCACCTGCAGGGCGATGCTGCGGTCGGGACGCTGGTACTGCTTGCCCGTTTCGGAGCTGATGCTGATATTCAGTTCGCGCCCCTGCAGTTTGCTGGCGAAGCTTAGTAGTTCGTACTGGCCCTGTTCGTAGGCGTTGGCCGTCAGGCCGTCGTCGTCATACAGCTTGCCGCTGCCGGCGCTGACGCTGGCATCGTGGTAGTAGTGCAGTTCGATGTGGCGGGTATTGTAGTCGCGCGTGCTCTGCACCACTTTGGCCATGGGGATGAAAGCGCCGCCACGCACATACACGGGTATGTGGTCCGCTTCCAGCCTGACGCTGTCGCTCATGCCGCCCGCATGCTTGGCGCCGGTGTAGAAATCGAACCAGACGCTGCGCGCGGGGAAGTAGACTTCGGCCGTGCTGGCGCCCTTGTTCAGCACCGGCGTTACCAGCAGGTCCTTGCCCCACAGGTAGGTGGACGACATGGCATACACTTTGGCGTTGCGCGGTTCTTCATACAGCATGGGGCGCATCAGCGGCAGGCCTTGCTGGTGATTGTCGAAGGCCAGTGTGTAGTTATACGGCAGCAGCTGGTAGCGCAGGCGGATCGCTGCGCGCGCCAGCGCTTTGGTGGCGTCGTCGCGGTACACCGGCTCCGGCGCGACGTCGTCCTGCGCATGCGGACGGAAGATGGGCTGGAACACGCCATATTGCAGCCAGCGTGCATACAGTTCGTTATCGAGCACCGGATTGGCGAAGCCGCCCAGATCGGAGTGCATGTAGGCGGCGCCCTGCATGCCCATCTGCAGGGCGATTTCCGGCTGCGAGTGCAGGCCGCCCCAGCTGCGGTCCACATCGCCCGACCACGGAATGATGCCGTAGCGCTGGGTGCCCGAGTAGCCGGCCCGCATCAGGATGAAGGGGCGTTCGGCCGGATAGTCGCGCTGATAGCCTTCCGCCACCAGCCCGGCCCACTGGTGGCCGTAGATGTTGTGGACGGCATCGGCGCTGCCGGTGGCATGCTGCATGGCGGCCGGATGCACTTCCGGTTCGCCCAGATCGCCCCACACGCCCGTGACGCCCTGCTGGTGCAGCTCTTTATAGATGTTCCAGAACCAGTCCTTGCCGGGCTGGCCGAAGATATCGATCAGGCCCGTGTGGCCGAAGTAGAAGTCATAGGCCAGCGGCGCGCCGCTGCCATCGGTGCCGAGGATTTTTTTGTCCACGGCTTCCTGCCACTTGGCCGAGCTATCGAGGATGAACGGTTCGGTAATGACTACGGTCTGCACGCCCTTGTTGCGGAAGTCGCTGATCATGCCCGCCGGGTTGGGGAAGCTGTCCTTGTCCCAGGCCAGATTGCCCATGGTGCCTTTGACTTCTTTGCCGAACCAGAACAGGTCGAACACGATGGCGTCGAGCGGGATGTCGTCGGCGATGAATTTGCTGACGGTGGCGCGCGCGATGGTCTCGTCGCGGTAGCCGAAGCGCATGGCGAAGTTACCCAGCGCCCAGCGCGGCGGCAAGGGTTGCTTGCCTGTCAGGCTGGTGTAGCTGGCGATCAGGTCTTCCCAGCTATCGCCGGCGATTACCTGATAGGTCTTGCGGCCCGCAATGGTCTCGTAGCTCAGGCTATTGTCCTTGCGGCTGTCGAAGTCCAGATAGCCGGTTTGCGGATTGTCGAAGTGCAGCGCATACATTTTCGACGACAGCGCCAGCGGCATGCCGTAGCCCATCTGGCTGGACTGCTCGCCATAGCCGTAGTGGGCCTTGTTATACAGAGTAAAGCGCTGGCCGCGGCGGTTCATGCCGACGGCGCGCTCGCCTGCGCCATACAGGGCCTCGTCCTTGTCGAGCGCGAATTCGATGGCTTCCAGCGTGCGCGGCTCGCCCTTGTGTATATCCTTGCTGCCGTTGACCAGATCATCCTGCTTCTTCAGGTAGCCGTGTTTTTCCGCTACCAGCTTGCGGCCCTTGTAGGCGTAGCTGATCTGGAACGGGGCTTTGGTAATCGTTACCTGCATGCCGCCGGCCGTGTATTCGAGGCGGTCGGCTTTGCTGGCCAGTGCGGTTTTTACGCCCGCAGGGGCCAGTACCACTGCGTGCGAAACGGGATAGACGGCTTCTCCGTTCGGCACGAAGGTGGTTTCGACGATACTGCCCGTGTAGGGCTTGATCAGGTAGCGGCCATCGCTGGTGCGTACTTCCAGCAGGCCATCGCGCTGGCTGGCACTTTCGAATTTGCGCTCGGCATTCTGTGCCAGCGCGCTGTGGCTGCCCAGTAGCGTCAGGGGCAGCAGGGCGGCAAGGCGGGTCAAAGTCGGTTTTTTCATGTAGTCGGGTCGTCTCGAAATGGTCCGTATTGATGTTGTTTGGCTACATTTAAGCAGGAATATAGGCTGCCCGTGCGGCTTTTTTCCTGTATTCTACCTTGGGTTCTATCATTTGACACACATAGTACGGCGTGTTATTTTGCTACAAATCTCAAAATAGTCGGGGACACGCCGCATGCACACTTCCACCAGTAAGCCCATACTGTCGTTCTGGCAGTTATGGAATATGAGCTTCGGCTTTTTCGGCATACAGTTCGGCTTTGCGCTGCAAAATGCCAACACCAGCCGCATTTTTTCCACGCTGGGCGCCAATCCCGACGACCTCTCGCTATTCTGGCTGGCCGCACCGGTCACAGGCCTGCTGGTGCAGCCGATTATCGGCTACCTGAGCGACAATACCTGGCACCCGACCTGGGGCCGCCGCCGTCCGTTCTTCTTCGTGGGCGCTCTGCTGGCGTCGATCGCCCTGTTCCTGATGCCCAATTCCAGCGCGCTGTGGATGGCCGTGGCCGTGCTGTGGCTGATGGATGGTGCCATCAATGTTTCGATGGAACCGTTCCGCGCCTTCGTCGGCGACAAGCTGGGGCCTTCGCAGCAGACCGCCGGTTTCGCCATGCAGACTTTCTTCATCGGCTGGGGTGCCGTGATTGCCTCGCTGCTGCCCACCATCTTTGCCGACTATCTGCACGTGAGCAATGTGCCGGTGAATGGTGCCATCCCCGATACGGTGCGCTACTCCTTCTACAGCGGCGGCGCCATCTACATGCTGGCCGTGCTGTGGACCGTGCTGACAGCCAAGGAAACCCCGCCGGACGATCTGGAAGCGTTCCGCGCCGAACAGCGCCGTACCAAAGGCATGGCGATCGCCGTGCGTGAAATCATGGGCGGCTTTACCCGTATGCCGGCCACCATGATGCAGCTGGCTGCCGTGCAGTTCTTTACCTGGATAGCGCTGTTCGCGATGTGGATCTACACCACCTCGGCCATAGGCGAGAACGTGTTCGGCACCGTAGATGCGCAGTCGGCGGCCTATCAGGAAGCCGGTAACCGCGTCGGCGTGATGTTTGCCGTGTATAGCGGCGTATCGGCTCTGGCGGCATTCATCCTGCCTGTCTTTGCGCGCTACACCAGCCGTAAGTTTGTCCACATGAGCTGCCTGGTGATCGGCGGCGCGAGCCTGTTCAGTCTCTACGCCATCCACGACGTCAGCCTGCTGTATGTGCCGATGATAGGCGTGGGCATCGCCTGGGCCAGTATTCTGACCATGCCGTATGCAATTCTGGCTGGCGCGCTGCCTGCCAAACGCATGGGCTACTACATGGGTGTGTTCAATTTCTTCATCGTGATTCCGCAGATCGTCAGTGGCCTGCTGCTCGGTTTCGTCACCAAGCACTTCTTTGCCGGCCATACCGTGCAGACGGTGATGCTGGGCGGCGTGTGCATGATCGTTGCCGGTGTGCTGACCCTGATAGTGCGCGACAACGCAGAACCGGTCGGCCAGTAAGGTAATATTGTTCGTATGATCACGATCTGCGTGTGCGGTCTGGCCTGAGCGGCGGCCACCATGTGCGCAGTGAGTGTCCGTCGTCTGCATTCCCACTGCACGGAGCGAACATGAGCCTTCAGACCAGAACTACCCTGCCATTCCCGGGCCAGCGGCCCGGCACTTCCGGCCTGCGAAAAAAAGTCACTATTTTCCAGCAGCCCGGCTACCTCGAAAATTTTGTCCAGAGCGTGTTCGACACGCTGGGCGACTGCACCGGCCAGACCCTGGTGCTGGGCGGCGATGGCCGCTACTACAATCGCGTGGCCGTGCAGACCATATTGCGCATGGCGGCGGCCCACGGTTACGCCCGCGTACTGGTGGGGCAGGGCGGCATACTGTCTACCCCCGCAGTGAGCTGCGTGATCCGCAAATATGCGGCCATGGGCGGCATCGTGCTGTCAGCCAGTCATAACCCGGGCGGCGCCGATGGCGATTTCGGCATCAAGTACAACATTGCCAACGGCGGTCCGGCCCCCGAGAGCGTGACCGAGGCGGTCTACCAGCGCACCACGACCATCAGCAGCTACCGCATCAGCGACGGGGAAGAGATCGATCTGAGTACACCTGCTACCCATCAGCTGGAGCAGATGGTGGTGCAGGTGATCGATCCCGTCGCCGACTACGCAGAGCTGATGCAGCAGTTATTCGATTTCGACGCCATGCGGGCCCTGTTCGCCAGCGGCTTCCGCATGTGCTTCGACGGCATGCATGCTGTCTCCGGCCCGTATGCCCGAGCCATACTGGAAGGCCAGCTTGGCGCACCGGAGGGCACGGTGATCAATGCCGTGCCGCTGGAAGATTTTGGCGGCCACCATCCCGATCCGAATCCCGTCAATGCGGCGCAGCTGATCGCCATCATGGCGGCAGACGACGCACCGGATTTCGGTGCCGCCTCGGATGGCGATGGCGACCGCAATATGATCGTGGGCCGCCGTTTCGAACTGACCCCGTCCGACAGTCTGGCCGTGCTGGCAGCTAATGCCACGCTGGCGCCGGGCTACCGGCAGGGACTGGCCGGCATTGCCCGCTCCATGCCCACTTCGCGCGCGGCTGACCGGGTGGCCGCAGCGCTGGGCATTCCCTGTTTCGAAACCCCGACCGGCTGGAAATTCTTCGGCAACCTGCTCGATGCGGGCAAGGCCACCCTGTGCGGCGAAGAAAGCTACGGCACGGGTTCCAGCCATATCCGCGAAAAGGACGGGCTGTGGGCCGTACTGTTCTGGCTCAACCTGCTGGCAGTGACAGGTAAGACCGTGCGCCAGCTGGTGGACGAACACTGGGCCCGCTTTGGCCGCAACTATTATTCTCGCCACGATTACGAGGCCATTGACGCCCGCGCTGCCAACGAGCTGATGGCTTCGCTGCGCATCAAGCTGCCCGCACTGGCGGGCAGAGATCTGGGCAATTACGTGGTCGATTATGCCGACGATTTTGCCTACACCGATCCGGTCGATGCTTCCGTGTCGAAGGAGCAGGGCATACGCATCGTCATGACGGATGGCTCGCGCATCGTGTTCCGCCTGTCCGGCACGGGCACGGAAGGAGCCACGCTGCGCGTCTATCTGGAGCGCTACGAAGCCGACCCGACCTACCACCATCTGCTCACGCAGCAGGCCTTAGCCGCATTGATACTGATCGCCGAACAGGTGGCAGGCATCAGCGGCTGGACCGGCCGCGCGCGCCCTAGCGTTATCACCTAAACCACTACAGGACGACAGCATGAAACTGACTACTCTCGCAATCTCACTGGCTCTGGCACTGGGCGGCAACGCTGCTGCCACAGCGGCGCCGAAAGCGGCACAGGCTCAGGCTGTGCAGGCCGCCCGGCCATTTTCGTGGGAGAACGCGACAGTCTATTTCCTGCTGACGGACCGCTTCAACAATGCCAGTAAGGCCAACGATCTGGCCTATGGCCGTAGCGCCGATGCCGGGCCGCTGCGCGGGTTTATGGGCGGTGATCTGGCCGGTATTACGGCGAAAATCCGCGAGGGCTATTTCACCAGTCTGGGCGTGAACGCCATCTGGCTGACGCCGCCGGTGGAGCAGATCCATGCCGGTACCGATGAAGGCACGGGTAAATCCTACGGCTTCCACGGCTACTGGGCAGCGGATTTCACGGCCATCGACGCCAATCTGGGTACGGAGCAGGATTTCCGCGAGCTGGTCGAAGCGGCGCATCAGCGCGGTATCCGCGTGCTGCTCGATGTGGTGATGAACCATACGGGCCCGGTGACGGAGCTTGATCCGGTCTGGCCGGACGAGTGGGTGCGTACCGGACCAGGCTGTACCTACAAGGATGCGGCCAGCACCATCAGCTGCACGCTGGTGAAGAATCTGCCCGATGTGCGTACCGATAGCGATACGCCGGTAGCACTGCCGCCAGCACTGGTGGCCAAGTGGCAGCGCGAAGGACGACTGGAGCGCGAGCAGCGCGAACTGGACGAGTTCTTTGCCCGCACCGGCTATCCGCGTGCGCCGCGCTACTACCTGATGAAATGGCATAGCGACTGGGTGCGCAAATACGGGGTGGATGGCTTCCGTGCCGACACGGTAAAGCATGTCGAAGCGCCGGTATGGAAAGAATTGCGCAAGGTGGCCGATGCGGCGTTCGAGCAATGGAAACGCGCCAACCCCGCGAAGAAGCTGTCCGATGACCATTTCTACATGACGGCCGAAGTCTACAACTACAAGCTGGCCGACGGCCAGTTGCACGATCTGGGCGGCGGACAGATGGCCAACTACTACCAGAATGGTTTCGATAGCCTGATCAATTTCGGCACCGTGTTCGATGCCGAACACGACTACGAGACCATGTTCAGCAGCTATTCCGCCATGCTGCACGGCGGTGCACTGGAAGGCTACTCGGTGCTCAACTATCTGGCTTCGCACGATTTCGACCGGCCCTTCGATGCGGCCCGCAAGCGTCCTTTTGTGACGGCCAACAAGCTGTTGCTGGCGCCCGGCGCCGCGCAGATCTATTACGGCGACGAGACGGCGCGCAAACTCGATGTAGCCGAGGCAGTGGGCGACGCCAAGCTGCGCTCCTTCATGAACTGGGACGAGCTGAAACAGAACGCCCGGCGTGATGGCTACCGCGTGGCGGATGTACGCGCGCACTGGGCTAAACTGGGCCTGTTCCGTCAGGCGCATATTGCGGTAGGGGCGGGCGTGCACCAGCAGCTGCAGGCACAGCCATACGTCTTCAAACGCACCTACAGCAAAGGCGCGCTGCAGGATAAGGTGGTGGTGGCGCTCGATCTGCCGACTGATCGCAGCACCAGCATTGCGCTGCACGGCGTGTTTGCCGATGGTGTGAAAGTGCGCGACTACTACAGCGGAAAATCGGCGGTGGTGCGTCACGGCGCGGTGAATTTCGGCACGCGCAATGCCGTGGTGCTGATCGGGCAGGACTGAGTACGCCTGACGGTGCAGGCCTGCTTACTGCGCCGTAATCATGACGGTAGAGGGCAGGCTATCGACCTTGCCGTCGTTGACGATCAGGGTAGCCACGTACACCCCCGGCACATCGGGATTGAAGGTGGGCGTGGCGACTTTGGAGTTGAGCAGGTAGGCGCTACTGTTGGCGGGCTTGGACAGCGTCCAGAGGTAGGACAGCAGATCCTGATCGGCATCGGTCGCCGTGCCATTCAGTTTTACCGATGTGCCTACCGTGACCACCTGCGCTGGGCCGGCACTGGCCACCGGCGCGTGGTTAGCCTGCGGCACATAGTCGCCGCCACCACAGGCACAAAGTAACACTGACAGGAGCAGGGCTGCTGCGTTGCGGAGTCTCATCACGATCTCTTTCCGGATCCATAGGGAGCCGGAAAGATAGCATGATTTTTTAGTACGTTTCTACGAATACCACGGCACTTCGTGGCGGAATTACAAAGGAAGCGCTGGCAGCATCAAACTTGGCTTCCGAGGCCACGCGTTTGTCCGCTGCGGTCATGCTGGTGTGTACCGGATGCAGCTGGTAGCGCCGGCCTTGTTCCTCATTGATGACCAGTTTCTGCACCTGCGTATCGACGTTGATCAGGTAGGTGATGGACTTGAACTGGGCGCCCGGATAACCGGCGCCTTCGAGGTGGCCCACCAGTACCGTCGGCACCTGCCCGCTGCCGGTATTGTAGAAACGCAGGCGCTGGCGGATTTCCGCTGCGCTGCGCAGGCGGAACAGCGTGCTGCTGGCGCGGATGGCGAGCAGATCGCGGAAGGCATCGCGCGCAAAGGCGATATCCTGCGGCGTGGGCTTGATGGCGCTATTGCGCAGCAGCGGCAGGATCAGATCATAGTCCTTGCCGTTGTCCTCGGCGCGCGGCGCGCCTATGCCGTAGTAGTTATCCTGATAGGTCCAGTCCAGCCGGTTGAACCAGTCGCCCGATTCGAAGCTGTTGCGGTCCAGTGATTTGGAACGCAGGATATCGAAGCCCGCATGGAAGTAGGCCACACCCTGACTGAATGCGTTGATGGCTGCGCCCAGCATCTGCACGCGCGCCCGCTCGGCGCTGCTGGTGTAGGCAGGCTGCTTGAAGGCGTTGATGTCGTACAGTGTCTGGTTGTCGTGGTTCTCCACATAGTTCACCACCTCGCCCGGCTCGCTTACGTAGCCGGCAGGCTGGCTGCCGCCATAGACGATGTTCTGCAGCGGCTGGACGCTGTCGTCGTAGCGGCGCATGGTGTAGCTGCGGATGGAGCCGGCCAGACCGACGCGCACCATGTCGGCGGCCTGCAGCAGATCGGTCACGCTGCGCTTGCCCGCCTGCGCATTGTTGTCGTAGACCAGGCCATTGATATAGCCCTGCTGGCTGATCATCTGCATGCCGCTATCACCGGCACCGCCGCCGCGCACGGCATCGCGTGCGCGGTCGCTGAAGGTGCCGATGCCGCTGCCATTGAGCGAAAGCTGGGACGCCTGCACGAAGCGGGCGCCATCGGCTACTTCGCCGAAATTCCAGCCTTCGCCGATCAGGTTGATGTGGCGCCCGGCCGCGCTATCGGCGCGGGCCTGCAGCTGTTCCATGGCGGCGCGCGGCTGGTGGCCCATCAGGTCGAAGCGGAAGGAGTCGATGTGGTACTGCTGCGCCCACTGGGCAACCGAATCGATCATCAGCTTGCCCATCATGCGATTCTCGGTGGCGGTGTTGTCGCAGCAGGTGGAGCGTTCCACTTCGCCGTTGCCGTTGAGGCGGTGGTAGTAGCCGGGTACGATGCGGTCGAGCACCGATTTTTCGTTCTGGCCGGCGATGAAGGTATGGTTGTACACCACGTCCATACCTACCCGCAGGCCGGTCTTGTGCAGCGCCTGTACCATCTGGCGGAACTCGATGATGCGGGTAGCGCCATCGGCCGGATCGCTGGCAAAGCTGCCTTCGGGTGCGTTGTAATGGTAGGGATCATAGCCCCAGTTATAGCAGTCGCTGGCCTGGGTGCGGGCGATGATGGCCTGCGCTTCCGTGTTGTCGGGCGCCAGTCCGGCCGGGATCTGCGGCGTGACGCAACCCTGTTCCGGCACGCTGCCGATATCGAACACGGGCAGCAGGTGGATGTCGGTCATGCCGGCTTTGCTCAGGGCTGCCAGATGCTGCATGCCGTTGCTGGCGGTTTCCGTAAAGGCTGCATACTTGCCGCGATTGGCGGCGCTGACGCTGGCATCGTTGATGGAAAAATCGCGTACATGCAGTTCGTACACTGTCATGTCGGGCTGGAAGTAGACGCGCTTGGGCCGGTGCTCGCGCTCCCAGCCAGCTGGCTTGAGGCGGGCCGCATTCAGATCGGCGATATAGCTGCGGCGCGAATCCGTGGTCAGGCTGACCGAGTAGGGATCGGTCACCAGATTGCGCACCAGCCCCGCCGACGGGGCGATGACATCGACCACGTAGCGATAGTACTGGCCATCCTGTGCAGCCGTAGACTGCAGCGACCAGACGCCGCTGACGCTATCGCGCTGCATGGGCTGTATGCTGCTGGCGGCTGCCGTGCCGCTGGCATAGGTACAGACGGCGACCTGCTGGGCCGTGGGCGCCCATAGTTTGAAGCCTACGCTGGCCGCTGCGACGGTGACGCCGAGATCGGTGACATCGCTGGCAGCGGCATACAGGTCGTCGAGCGCGCCGGCGAGCTGCAGGCCGGTGGCATCGCGCACCTTGCCGTCCGTGCCTTCCAGTACCAGCACCAGCTGGCCTGTCAGCAGTTGCGGCAGGCGGGCGCTATCGGCAGCCGACAGCTGTAGTTGCGCTCCTTTGCCGACAAAGCGGAAGCGCTGGGCCAGCGCATCGGGCAGCGCATTGGTCGACGGCGTCAGCGTCAGGGCAGCTTCGGCGCCGCGCACGGCACTGCCCCTACTGGCGCTGATGGCCGGCGTGGCGGCGTAATACAGTTTGAATACGCCATCGCTGGCGCCGGTGTTGGGCCACTGTATGGTCTGGCGGTCCAGCCAGTAGGCGCGCGCATCGCTGGCCGCTGCTGCTTGCAGGGTGGTGGCGAACGGCGCGTCGCAGGCGGCCAGTGTAGGGGCGGCGGTGGCAGCGACGCCGGGCAGCGCCATAACGCCGCCCAGAGTGAGGCCAGCCGCGAAACGCCACGCGGCACGGGGATGAGCAGCCATACTAGTCTCCGAAACGTTAGAATTTTTAGTAGTGCAGTTACAAAAATGCTGCAATACGGGTGGATTTGCCGGTTATGGTAATCCAAATTCTGTAGTTTTGATACTTGATGGCTGTTTTTTACTCGAATCCTACGCGTTTTGCGCCAGACAGCACCTCCACCACTTCGGTGGTGGCTTGGGAGAACGGCGTGCCATGGCTGAGCGCCTGTTCGGCGCGCAGGTATTCGCCCTTGTTAATCAGTTCGCCCACCTGACCGGCAATGCGGTGGAAGCGGGCATGCTTGTCGATCAGGGCGACAAAGCTGGGGCGGCCGCTCAAACGCTGGCCATCGCCATAAATCCATTTGCCCAGCGCGCAGCAGTCGTCGCGCTCCAGCGTCTTGACGTCGATCTGGTCGCCTTTTTCGATGGCGTCGCGCAGTTTGACTTTCCACTGGCGGTGCGCGTCGATGATGCTGTCCACATCGACGCCTTCCACCAGCTTGCCGGCAGCCTTGCCGGGCAGGCGGAATTCATCCACCTGCGCCGCCAGATGGATGGCCACATCGCGCTGGGCTCCGGCCGAGGCGGCGGTTTCTTCCACCAGCTGGGCGTTGGCCTGGGTATTGCGGTCCAGCTCCGCTACGGCTTCGCCGATCTGGCCTATGCCCATGCTCTGCTCGCGCGCACCGTTGGCGACTTCATCGAGCAGGGTTTTGATCTGTGCCGCATTGGCGACGATTTCCGTAATGGTCTGGCCAGCCTGACGCACAACGTCGGTACCGGCCCGCACTTCCTGCGAGCTCTGGGTAATCAGCGCCTTGATTTCGTGGGCAGCTGCGGCACTGCGGCCTGCCAGTGCCCGCACTTCGGTGGCCACCACGGCGAAGCCGCGCCCCTGTTCGCCGGCGCGGGCAGCTTCCACTGCAGCGTTCAAGGCCAGAATATTGGTCTGGAAGGCGATGCCGTCGATCACGCTGATGATTTCGCTGATTTTTTTCGACGATGCTTCGATGCCTTCCATGGTCTGCACCACGTTCTGCATCACCACACCGCCACGCGTGGCGGCGCTGGCGTTTTCTATCGAAATGGCCGATGCCTGACGCACCGAATCGGCCGTCATCTGTACGGTAGAAATAGTCTGTTCCAGTGCTGCCGACGATTCTTCCAGTGCGGACGCCGCGGCTTCCGTCCGGCTGGACAGATTGCGCGTGCCTTCGGCAATGTCGATGCTGGACGACACCACCATATCGCTGGCCTGCTGCACTTCGGTGACGGTGTCGCGCAGCGCCTTCTGCATATTGGTCAGTTCGCGCAGCATGCCGGCCAGTTCATCGCTGCCGGTCGGTTTGATGTCGGAGCGCAGATCGCCCATGGAAATGGCGATCAGTTCGCGCCGCAGTTTCTTGAAGCCGCTCTGCATCGCGTTGTAGAAGCCGACAAACAGATAGGCCGACAGCAGAATCGCGATCAGGCACAGCGTCAGGGTGGCGTACAGCGACGTGCGCAGGCCGGCTTCGCGCTCGGCCAGCATGGTATCGAGCACGGTGAGGTTGGCGGCAATATCCTCGAACTGCAGGCGGATGGCGCTGCTGACCTGCGTACCGAAGGCAATGCGGTCACCTGAAATTTCATTCTGGCCGTAAGGGAAGATGCTGCGCACGGCGCTGGCCAGTGCATTCAGCGCCGCTTCACTGTCGCTGCGCTGGGCACTGGCATATTGCGGTTTTGCGGCCGCCACGATGGCGCGGTCCTGTTTGGCCTGACGCTGTTCATGTTCGATGATGGCCAGCAGGCGCTGCATCTGCGCGCTCTGCTGGGGCGTGATGCTGCCGGCTTTCAGGCTGCTGCGGCCCAGCGTGCGCAATTCCGACAGGCGGTCGATGACTTGTGGCGCATGCAGCAGGGCGGCACTCATCAGGTGGTAGCTTTCCAGTGCCGGATCGAGCGACAGGTCGGAGTTATCGAGCGTGCCGTCGGCCAGCCGTACCAGCGCCAGATCGAGCGCGCGCAACTTCTGCGCGGCTTCCTCGCCGTTGCTGAAATTGCCCTGGGCCGCGCGGTAGGCATCGCGCACGTTGAGCATGTCAGCCCTGGTGCCCAGTGCATCGGCCGATTCGGCTTCGACGCCGTCGAGCTTCTGGAAAGCACTGTCGAAAGCGCTGCGCACTGTGGCTAATTCCGCTGCGGCTTCGCCGTCGGCGGCGTTACGGGCCAGCAGGCGCCAGCTGATGGCGGCCTCGCGGGCCTGCAGCAGTGGCGCCATCACGCGCACACCGGTCCTCTCCTTGCCGACTACGCGCAAATCCAGCATGGCGGCAGCGGTATAGCTATAGAACAGCCAGATCAGGGGAATCAGGAAGCTGATGCTAATCAGCAGGAACTTGCCCGGCAGGCGCAGGCTGCGCATCAGGCGGGCGCCGGGTCGCCACAGGGGAAGGGAGAGAAACTGGCTGATAACTTTCTTCATGCAGGGGCTCGCAAAATAAGTGACTCCCTTATTTTGCTCCCCCGTGGCAACAATTAATAGTGAAACTACTTAATTAATAGTTTCTTTTCGATAATTATCGACCATCTTGTAGCGCATGGCATACAGCGCAAACAGCGCAGCCACCAGCATTGCGAAGGCAGCGAAGAAGAACATCTGGAAAGCAATCGGGCTCAGGCCGCTGCTGGCAATCCGGGCGCTGACCGCTTCGTGCTTCACGCCAGAATTGACAATAAGCACCCAAAGGTTCCCGACGGTAACCGCGAGATACCAGAAGCTGAGGATGATGCCTTTCATGGTGGCCGGTGCCTGGCTATAGGCAAACTCCAGCCCGGTAGCCGAAACCAGCACTTCGCCCAGCGTCAGCAAGGCATACGGCAGCAACTGCCACAGGATGGAGACTTGATCGCCGCCGTCCAGTTGCAGTTGCAGCATGCCCACCACCACCCATGCCAGCGCCGACAGCGCAATGCCCATGCCCATGCGGCGCAGCGGCGTGGGGGTGATGCCGATGGCGCGCATCAGCGGGAACAGGGCGACGTTGTTGAACGGGATGAGCAGCATCACGAGGATGGGATTGACTGCCTGCATCTGCGCCGGCAGCAGGGTGAATTCCCAGCCGAACAGCGACAGCAGCGGGCTGTGCATGGTGTTGGCCTGCACGATCCAGGTCGAGGCTTTCTGATCGAACAGCGACCAGAACGGGGTAATCATGGCAAACACGATCAGGATGCGCAGCACGGCGCGCACGCCTTCCACCGCTTCATCCGTGTGCGGGCCGCGCGCGCGGTCCAGTTGCAGCGACATGCCGATGCCGCCGAAAGCCAGCAGCAGCACCAGCGCCGTGCAGGCGGCAATCACAAAGCCCCATTGCGGCGTCATGGCCAGCGAAGCCAGCGCGCCCAGTGCGCCGGCGCCTGCCACCATCAGGCCGGGCCGGCCCTGACCGGTGCGTTTAGCCAGCAGGGCGGTGCGGGCCACGCTGCTGAAGGCGTTCGGGTCCGGTTTGGCCGGCGGCACATGCACGTATTTGCGTTTGCCCAGCCAGAACACGCAAGTGGCAAGCGCCATCAGCAGGCCGGGTATGCCGAAGGCGACGGCAGGGCCGTAGTCGCGCAGGAATACCGGCATCAGCAGCGAGGCAAAGAAGGAACCGAAATTGATGATCCAGTAGAAGGCGTCGAACACCAGCTTGGCGCGGTTCTTATTGGTCTGGTCGAACTGGTCGCCGACAAAAGCCACCACCAGCGGCTTGATGCCGCCCGAGCCGAAGGCGATCAGGCCCAGACCCAGATAGAAGCCTTTGAGGTTGTCTTCGAAGATGGCCAGACAGGCGTGGCCCGCTACATAGATCAGGCTGAACCAGAACACCGTGTTGTATTTGCCGAAGAAGCGGTCGGCCAGCCAGCCGCCCAGCAGGGGGAAGAAATACACCCCGATCACAAAAGTGTGGAATACGTGCTTGGCTTCGGCCGGACGGTCGCCCAGCGGGATGAACAGCAGCAGGGTAGTGAGCAGGAAAGGCGTGAGGATGTTGCGCATGCCATAGAAGCTGAAACGTTCGCAGCCTTCGTTGGCAATGATGTAGGGAATCTGTCGGGGCATAGGCCCGTTACCGTGATCACTCACTGTATTTCTCCTGATTTGTGTAGTTTGACTACTATTTTTTAGAATTGGAATTTTCTGTAAAAATTCCAAGTTATTGATTTTAAACTGATAAGTTGCAAAATCTGCGGTCCGGTCGGTGATTGAAAATTCCGAATTCGTGATGTATATTCTCTACAAACATAATCCAACACCGGGCCCACCCCGGATTCTCATATGACCAAGCAACTAACACAAGTCTCTCCGCATGCGTCGGACTGGTATCGCACAGCGATTATTTACCAGATTTATCCGCGCAGTTTCATGGATACCAACGGTGACGGGGTAGGGGATCTGCCGGGGATCACGGCCAGGCTGGACTATATCGCCTCGCTGGGCGTGGACATCGTCTGGATTTCGCCTTTCTTCAAGTCGCCCATGAAGGACTTCGGCTACGACATCGCGGACTACTGCGACGTCGATCCGATGTTCGGCACGCTGGCCGATTTCGATAGCATGATCGCCAAGGCGCACAGTCTGGGCCTGAAGATCATGATCGATCAGGTGATGTCGCACACGGCGGAAGAACATCCGTGGTTCAAGGAGAGCCGTTCCAGCCGCGATAATCCGAAAGCCGACTGGTATGTGTGGGCCGATCCCGCGCCCGATGGCAATCCGCCGAATAACTGGATGTCGGTGTTCGGCGGCTCGTCGTGGCAGTGGGATACGCGCCGTCGTCAATACTATTTACATAATTTCCTTACCAGTCAGCCGGATCTGAACTTCCATTGCCCCGCCGTGCAGCAGGCGCACCTCGATGCGCTGCGCTTCTGGCTGGAGCGCGGGGTGGACGGCATCCGTCTGGATGCCTGCAACTTCCACTTCCACGATACCGAATTGCGCAGCAACCCGCCCGCCACCAACCGCGATACGGCCACCGTGTCGGATGTGAACCCTTACGGCATGCAGGCCCACATCTACGACAAGAGCCGCCCCGAGAATCTGCCTTTCCTGCAGAAGCTGCGTGCGCTGCTCGATGAATATCAGGCGGTGTCTATCGGCGAAGTAGGGGCCGACGATTCGCTGGCCGTGATGGCCGAGTACACGGCCGATGGCGACAAGCTGCACATGGCCTACAGCTTCAATCTGCTGGTGCCGCAATGCTCGGCCCACTACATCCGCCAGCAGGTGGAAAATTTCGAAGCGCGTGTCAAGGGCGGCTGGGCCTCGTGGTCGGTCGGCAATCACGACGTGCAGCGCGTCGCTACCCGCTGGGGCGGGCCCGAGGCGCCGGTGGCTTTCGCCAAGATGATACTGGCCATGCAGCTGTCGCTCAAAGGTACTCCCTGTCTGTATCAGGGCGACGAGCTGGCTTTTGCCGAAGCCGATGTGCCATTCGAGCTGCTGCAGGACCCGTACGGCATTACCTTCTGGCCCGAATTCAAAGGCCGTGATGGCTGCCGCACGCCGATGGCATGGAGCGACGCGGCCAATGGCGGCTTCACTACTGGCAAACCATGGCTGCCCGTTTCGCCCGACCATCTGGTCAAGGCTGCTTCGAAACAGGAAGGCGATGCCGAGTCGTCACTGGAATTTACCCGCCGCTTTATCGCGTGGCGCCGCCAGTTCCCGCAACTCACGCGCGGCGACATCGAGTTCTTCGACGCACCGGAACCGGTGCTGGCGCTGCGCCGCGATGCTGCAGGGGAGCGCAGCATCATTGCCGTGTTCAATCTCAGTGGCGCACCGGTCAGCTGCGCGCTGCCACAGGCGGCGGGGGGCGAGCAGATAGCCGGTTATGGCCTGCCCGGTTCGGTGGTCGATGGTCAGGTTGCGCTGCCTGCCTTCGGCGCGTGGTTCGGCTACGCTGCCTGAGGCTGTGGTAGACAGGCCGGGGATTTGCCGCCCCGGCTTTTTAACATCGGGTATTTCGGGTATGCTTCCGCCAACTGTTTTTACTGGTTAGACAATGAAACAAGCCGAAGTGGATCAAAAACTGAACCGTACCGCCTTTGCTGACGGCCCGCGCCTGCTGGCCGACATCGGCGCGACCCATGCCCGCTTTGCCCTGCAGACGGCGCCCGGCGAATTCCGCGCCGTGCGCGTACTCAAGTGCGACGATTACACCGACATCGTCGCCATGTTGCGATCCTATCTGTCCGACCATGCCGACCTGACGCTTAACCATGCCGCGCTGGCCGTGGCTAACCCCGTCAGCGGCGACTATGTGCGCATGACTAACCGTGCATGGGAATTCTCCACCGACGAGGTGCGGCGTGCGCTGGGTCTGCACACGCTGCTGGTAGTGAACGACTTTACCGCGCTGGCCATGTCGCTGCCGGGCCTGAAATCGTCCGACCTGATGCAGGTGGGCGGCGGCAAGCCGGCCTCGAATTCCGTGATCGGCGTGCTCGGCCCCGGTACGGGTCTGGGTGTGTCGGGCGTGATTCCCACGGTCGATGGTTTCGTGACGCTGGGTTCGGAAGGCGGCCACACCAACTTTGCCCCGGCCGACGAACGCGAATACGCGATACTGCAATATGCGTGGCAGACCTGGTCGCACGTATCGACCGAACGTCTGATTTCCGGACCCGGCATGGAAATCATTTACCGCGCCATCGCCAAGCGCAATGGCCGGCAGGTGCGCGATCTGACGTCGCAGGAAATCATGGCCGGTGCGCTGACCGACAAAGACCCGCTGTGCATGGAAGTGCTGGAATGCTTCTGCGCCATGCTGGGCGGCGCCAGCGCCAATCTGGCGGTGACGCTGGGGGCCTTCGGCGGTGTGTTCATCGGCGGCGGTATCGTGCCGCGCATGGGCGAGTGGTTTGCCACCTCGCCGTTCCGTGCCCGCTTCGAAGCCAAGGGCCGTTTCACCAGCTATCTGGCCGAAATTCCCACCTATGTGATTACCACGCCGAATCCGGCTTTCTATGGCGTGGCGACGATATTGTCCGAGCACCTGCGTGGCCGTAGTGGCGCCAACACGCTGATGGAGCGGGTGCAGCATCTGCAGCATGAACTGACGCCAGCCGAGCAGCGCGTGGCGCAGCTGGTGCTGGAGCAGCCGCGCCTCGTGCTGAACGAGCCGATTGCCGATATCGCCCGTCTGGCCGAAGTGAGCCAGCCGACGGTGATCCGCTTCTGCCGCTCGCTGGGCTTCCTCGGTCTGGCCGATTTCAAACTGAAGTTTGCCAGCAGCCTGACTGGCGCCATTCCCGTGCGCCACAGTCAGGTGCGGGTGAGCGACAGCACGCACGACCTGAGTGCCAAGGTGATCGACAATACCGTCTCGGCGATTCTGAAATTCCGCGACCAGCTCGATGTGCGTTCGCTCGATAAGGCGATTGCACTGGTCGCCAAGGCCAAGCGCGTCGAGTTCTACGCCATGGGTAATTCGCGTGTGGTGGCGCTGGACGGCCAGCACAAGTTCTTCCGCTTCCGTATTCCTACTTCGGCGTATGGCGATTCGCATCTGCTGACGCTGGCGGCCGAGCTGCTCAATCCGGGTGATGTGGTGATCGCCATTTCCAATTCGGGCCGCTTGCCGGAGCTGCTGGAAGCGGTCGATGCGGCGCGTGCGGCCGGTGCCGACGTCATCGCCATCACCTCCAGCAATTCGCCGCTGGCCAAGAAGGCCAGTGTCTGTCTGGCGGTCGATCACAGCGAAGACAGCACCACCTTCCTGTCGATGATTTCGCGCATATTGCAGCTGCTGCTGATCGATATTCTGTCGGTCGGCATATCGCTCGATACGCAGAACTCGCGTCTGGTGGTCGAGCACAAGGCCAGCAGCGAGGCGGATAGCCGCCGTCTGCTGATCTCCCACCTCGATAGCTAGGCATTGCGCCGCCGCCCCGGTATGTCGTAGAACAGGCCGCCGTTGCCGGTGGCCTGATTTCTTTCTAGCCTAGGTTCAGGCAAGCTGGCGCACGTAGTGCTGCACCGCTTCCAGCATGAACTCGGCTAGCTGCGTGTGCAGTTTGTCGAAGTTGGCCTTGAAGCGCGCATCCTGCGAATAAGTGGCGGCTAGTCCCTCCAGCTGCGCCGCCTGCGGCACCCAGAAATAGGCCATGTGCTGGCGCCAGCGTTCCACGATGGCCTGTACTGCCGGACTGGCAGCGCCTTGCGGCATGGCTGCCACCATATCGGTATAAATCGTATTTCCTTCCGCCATGATGGCGTCCTGCTGGGCCTTGCTGTAGTCCTGCCATTGCTGGCTGGCTTTGCGCACGATGGCGGCGTCGTAGCGCTGTTCCGCTTCGGCGGCGTAGGCTTGCTGCTGCGGGTGATTGAGTCCCGCGAATATCTGCTGGCTAGTCATGGTCTGTTTTCCTTGTAGATGGAGGATGGTCTGCTCCACAGTCGTCAGCAGCTGCTGCAAATGACTGGCCTGCTGACGCAACGCCTGCTGGTGGCCTTGCAGCGCCGCCATCAGGTCGTAGTCGTCGCTCTCCATCAGCTGGCGGATGTCCGCCAGCGGCACCGCCAGTTCCCGATAAAACAGTATCTGCTGAAGGCGCAGTTGCGCCGTCTGGTCGTAATAGCGGTAGCCATTGTCGCCTACGCGGGTGGGGCGGAGCAGCCCGATTTCGTCGTAGTAATGCAGGGTACGCGCCGTCACGCCGCTGAGGCTGGAGAGTTGTTTAACTGTAAGCATGGGGGGATGTTCAGGGCTCACGTGGCGTGAAGGTCAAGTCTTTATTGTGCCGCAAAGTTTACTTGCATTCTCGGGAAAAGAGTTTAAGATATATCTTATTAAGACATATCTTAACGTGATATATCTTAAGTTGACGTGCATTCATTCCCAAAAATAAGTTGCCAGATCTTAAGGAGTTTCACCATGTTTAAATTTTTACATCATCAGCATCGCCACCACGCCAGCCATGGCGAGCATCACGGTTTGCGCGGCGGTGGCCGTGGCCGCGGCCCGAAAATGTTCGATGCCGGCGCCATGCGCTATATCGTGCTGCAGCTGATCGCCGAGAAGCCCCGTCACGGCTATGAAATCATCAAGGAACTGGAGCAGCGCTCGGGCGGCGCCTACACGCCCAGCCCCGGCGCCATCTATCCCCTGCTGTCCATGCTGCTCGATATGGGCCATGTGCTGGCCAGTGCTGACGGCAACAAGAAGCTGCACACCATTACGCCGGAAGGCGAGGCGTTTCTGGCCGAGAACCGCCAGTTCGTCGAGGCGATCCAGCAGCGCATGGGCGAGCCGGCCGATGCGCGCGATGATCTGCGCACCCTCATGCATGAACTCAAGCACGCCGTGATCACGCAGGCGCAGGATTTCCAGTCCAACCCGCAGCGGCTGGCCGCCATCCGTGCCGTGCTGCGCCGCGCGACGGCAGAAATTCAGGGGCTGGAATGAGTCGGGCGGTGACTCATCCAGCGGCACCGGCGCGCGAGCGCATCGTGCTGTGGCTGCTGGCGCTGACCCAGTTCACCGTGATCATGGATTTCATGGTGATGATGCCGCTGGCACCGCAGCTGATGCGTGCTTTCGACATTTCCCCGGCTGCCGTGTCGGGCGCCGTCTCCGCCTATGCGTGGTGCGCCGGTATCTCCGGCCTGCTGGCCTCCATGTATATCGACCGCTTTGACCGCAAACGGCTGCTGCTGACCATGTTTGCCCTGTTCACCGTCTCGAATCTGGCCTGTGCGGTGGCGCCCAATTTCCATGTACTGGTGCTGTCGCGCGCCTTTGCCGGTCTGACCGGCGGCGTGCTCGCTTCCATCATCATGGCTATCATCGGTGACCTGATACCGGCCGAGCGGCGCGGCGCCGCCACCGGCATCGTCATGACGTCCTTCAGTCTGGCCGCCGTGGCGGGCGTGCCGACCGGCGTGATGCTGGCGGCCCACTACGGTTGGGCCTCGCCGTTCTACCTGCTGGTAGTGTTCTCGCTGCTGATCTGGGCGGCGGCGTGGCGCGTGCTGCCTGCGCTCGATAGCCATCTGGCGCGGCGCGTGCCGCTGGCGCAGGTGCTGCCCGAGCTGCTGGCGCTGTACCGCGTGCCCGGCCACCAGAAAGCCTTTCTGCTGTCCGGCGTGAACATGCTGACGGGGATGCTGGTGATACCGTTTATCTCGCCGGTGCTGGTCAATAACAACGGCGTGCAGCCGGCCGAAATCACTTTCGTGTATCTGGCGGGCGGGGTGGCCACGCTGTTCAGCGCGCGCCGCATCGGCCGCTGGTCGGATAAAGCCGGGCCGCAGTTCGTCTACCGCGCCGTGGCGCTGTTCTCGCTGCTGCCGATACTGTTCATGACCCATATGCCGCAACTGCCGCTGTGGGGTGTGATGCTGTTCTTCCCGTTCTTCATGATGGCGCTATCGGGGCGGAATATTCCGCTGCAGGCGCTGATGACGACAGTGCCGCAGCCGGCACGGCGCGGCGCTTTCCTCAGCACTAACTCGGCGATCCAGTCGATGGGCAATGGCGTGGGGGCGCTGCTGGGTGGCTTGCTGCTGCACACGGAAGCGGGCGGGCATATCAGCGGCTATGGCCTGAATGGCTGGCTGGCCGTGGGGCTGACGCTGTTTTCCGTGCTGTGGATAGGCCGGGTGGGTGCCGGCGTGACGCCGGCACCGCTGGCAGCCAAGGCTTAACCGTCGATGCTGGTGCGCTTGGCCGGGTGTTTTTCACGGCGCCAGCGCGCCAGACTGATGACTTCATCGGTGCTGGCGTCTTCCACCAGTATCTCGTCGTCGCTGGACGAAACGAGGAAGCTTTCCCAGCGCTGGGCGGCATCGCTGCTGTTGTCGACAAAGCTGAACTGATAGTACAGCTTGCCGTTGAGCTTGCGCGGCGTGGGGTCGTATTCGATCAGGGCGCCGTGCGATTTGCCGCCCGAGTTCTTTTCGATGATGGCCGACCATGCCTGCAGTTCCGGCAGGGCCATCAGCGCTGCGGCGCTCTGTTCCTTGCTATGCAGGTGGTGGGCTTCGGCCGTTGCCACGGGCGCCGGAGCGCTGCTGGCGCGCGGCGCGCTGGCCGTGCTGGCAGGGCCGCTGGCGGCAGTGCTGCTGCTGGCGCTGGCCGCCGGCAGGGCAGGGGCCGTAACGCCGGGGGCGCCGGCCTGTGTCTGGTTAGCGAAATAAAGCCCTCCGCCCAGTAGGGTCGCTCCGGCGATCACGCCTGCGAGAAACAGATTTCGGGAGGACTGGGTATGCGATTCCATAAACTTGCTGACCTGGGCAACATTATTGTCGGCCATACTAAACCAAAGCTACTGTAGGGGCAACGATTTCGGGCCTTTTTCGGCGCTGCCTATACTATTTTCGTATTAGTCGGGCGAGATAATTCATTGGAGGCGGAAGGCGGTTTTGCTTACCATGGCTGCAGCATCAGCTTAGGGATACTGCAACGTGGACAAACAACTTCTGGCGGTGGACTGGGGTACCAGCAACCGCCGCGCTTATCTGATCAATCAACAGGGCCAGTGTCTGGCCGAGCATGAAGATGGCCTGGGCATGCTGGCTGTGGGCGGGCGCGAACATTTCAGCGCCGCGCTGGCGCAGCTGTGCCAGACGATGGGCGTGGGCGCACAGGTGCCGGTGGTGATGTCCGGCATGGTCGGCAGCGCCTCCGGCTGGCAGGAAGTCGATTATCTCGATAGTGCGGTAGCGCTGCAGTATCTGCCGGCCCATCTGGCGGCTGTGCAGGACCCGGCTTGGGCCGGGCGCTGCCGCATCGTGCCCGGCTACTGCTACCGCAGCGGCACGGCAGTCGATGTCATGCGCGGCGAGGAAACCCAGCTACTGGGCGCCGTGGCACTGGGGCACCGTGACGGCTGGCTGGTGCTGCCCGGCACCCATAGCAAATGGGTGCTGCTGCGTGATGGCGTGATGCAGTCCATATCGACCTATATGACGGGCGAGCTGTTTGCCATGCTGTCGGCGGGCGGCACGCTGTCGGCCATGATGAAAGGCGATGCCGCCGATGCCGAAGGCTACACAGCCGGCTTGCAGCAGGCCGCGCTTGGCGCACCGCTATCCAACACCCTGTTTCGCGTGCGCGCCGGCGTAGTGGCCAAGGCGGCTCCGGCGCAGCAGGCAACGGCTGTAGTCAGCGGCCTGCTGATAGGCGCCGAATTTAGCGCGGCCGCCCGTTCGGCTGCGGGCGCTGGCGGTATTACCGTGATCGGCAGCCCGGCACTGGCGCAGCGCTATGCGCAGGCGGCCAGCCATTTCGATCTGCCTTGCACGGTGCTCGATCCCCACTCCGTGTTCCGCGCCGCCGCCCGGCAGTTTTTCCTGTGATTTTTTTGATTGAAGACACCATGCCACTGTCCCATCCTGCTGTACCTCTGGTCGCCATTCTGCGCGGTTTGCCTCCTGCCGATGCCGTCGCGGTAGGCGAAGTGCTGTATCAGGCGGGCTTCCGCGCGCTGGAAGTGCCGCTCAACCGGCCCGGCGCACTGGAAGCGATTGCTGCGCTGTCGCAGCGCTTTCCCGATGCGCTGGTGGGGGGCGGCACCATGCTGACGGTGGCGCATGTGGAGGCCGTGCATGCTGCCGGTGGCCGTCTGCTGGTGTCGCCTAACTGCGTGCCTGCCGTGATCAGCCGTGCGGCCGAACTGGGCATGTATTGCGCGCCCGGCGTGGCCACCCCAACCGAAGCGTTTGCAGCGCTCGATGCCGGTGCTCACGCGCTGAAGATATTCCCTTGCGATATGGTGGGCCATGCGGGCCTGAAAGCCTTCAACAGCGTGCTGCCGGCGGGTACGCCCGTATGGCCGGTGGGCGGCATCACGCCAGACAATATGGCAGGCTGGAAGCTGGCCGGCGCCACCGGCTTCGGCATCGGCGGCCAGCTGTACACGCCAGGCGTAGCGCTGGACGAATTGCGCCGCCGCGCCGAGGCCTATATGCAGCAGTGGCGCAGCCTGAGCGCACTGTAAGCTGCCGTTTGGTTTTATGATGGCGGATTCGAATTCTGGAGAACAGCGTATGAGCAAGCAGGAAGCGCAGTGCATCTGGCCACTGGGCGCGCAACTGGGCGAAGGGCCGCTGTGGATGGCACAGCAGAACCGCCTGTATTTCGTCGATCTGAAAGGCTGCGCGCTGCATGCGCTTGATCTGGCCGACGGCCAGCAGCACCGCTGGGAGATGCCCGACTATATCTGCTGGCTGGTGCCGCGCCGCGATGGCGACGGTTTCATGGCCGGCCTGCGCGACGGCATTGCGCGCATCTGGCTGGAGCCGCAAGTGCGCATCGACTATGTGGCGCGTCCGTTCGCCCAAGGCAGCGGCCTGCGCATGAACGATGCCAAGGCCGATAGCACGGGCCGTATCTGGGCCGGCTCCATGCACAACAGCGATTATGCGCAGGCCGCAGGACGTTTGTTCCGGCTGGCGCCCGACCAGAGTCTGAGCATCGCCGACGACAACTACCATATCTGCAATGGCCCGGCGCTGAGTCCTGATGGCGCCACGCTGTACCACACCGATAGCTATGAGGGCCGCATCTACGCCTATCCGCTGGCAGCCGATGGCACGCTGGGCCAGCCGCGCCTGTGGCGCCAGTTCGAAGGCGACGAAGGTGCGCCGGACGGCATGACGGTCGATAGCGAAGGCTGCCTGTGGGTTGCCCAGTGGGGCGGCGGCCGCGTGTGCCGTTATGCGCCGGATGCCACGCTGCTGGAAACCGTCACCGTGGCGGCCCGTAATCCGGCCTCGTGCACGCTGGGCGGCGACGATCTGCGCACGCTCTACATCACCACGGCATGCGAAGACAATACGCCGCAACAGCTGCAAGCCTATCCTCTGAGCGGCGCGCTGTTTGCGGCGCGCGTAGCCGTGCCCGGCGTGGCCGCTTACTGCTACGGCTAGTCTCAAGTAAGCGCTGGCGTTCTGCCAGCGCACCATCCCCGTTTTTTAGGTGCCGCGTGCGCAGCGGCAGGTGCTGCTGCGCGCCGGTTTTTGGTAGTCGCTTCAACAAAAACAAAGTAGGAGACATAAAAATGAAACTGGAAAAGCGTCTGGCAGGCTGGCTAGCTGCAGCGAGTCTGATGTGGGGTATGGCAGCGCAGGCTGCCACCTTTGCCAACGGAGCCGATGTCAGCTGGGTTAGCCAGCAGGAGGCCAGCGGCTATGCGTTCTATAACAGTAGCGGCGTCAAGACCGACCCGTTCGTGCTGCTGAAAAATCTGCAGGTGAATGCCATCCGCCTGCGCGTGTGGGTCAATCCGTCCGGCGGCTGGAATGATGGCGCGGACGTGCTGTACAAGGCCAAACGCGCGGCGGCACAGGGCCAGCGCATCTTGATCGACTTCCATTACAGCGACGGCTGGGCCGATCCGGGTCAGCAGACCAAGCCTGCAGCATGGGCTAGCCATACGCTGAGCCAGTTGAATAACGATGTGTACAGCCACACGCAGGGTATATTGAGCTACCTGAAAAGCAACGGCATCACAGTCGAGTGGGTACAGGTGGGCAACGAGATCAATAGCGGCATGCTGTGGCCGGAAGGGAAAACCAGCAGCTTCGCCAATCTGGCCCAGTTGATCAACAGCGGCTACAACGCCACCAAGGCCGTCTACCCGAATGCCAAGGTGATCGTGCATCTGGCGAATGGTTACGACAACGCCGTGTTCCGCTGGTTCTTTGACGGCGTAAAAGGGGCGGGCGCCAAGTGGGATGTGATCGGCATGTCGCACTATCCGCCGGCATCGGACTGGGCCAGTTACAACGCCAAAATCTCCACCAATATGTGGGATATGGTGGCGCGCTATGCCAAGCCGGTGATGGTAACGGAAGTCGGCATGGACTGGACCCAGAGCGCCACGGCCAAAGCCATGCTGGCGGATTTGCTGAGCAAGACCAAGGCGCTAGGCAGCAACGGTCTCGGGGTGTTCTACTGGGAGCCGCAAGCCTATCCGGGCTGGCAGGGCTACACCATGGGCGCGCTTGACGCGGCCGGCAAGTTTACACCGGCTATGGACCCGTTCTAGAATGCCGGACGTCATAGCCGAGTAGCCATCCCATGCAAAACCATACGCTCAAATATCTGCACCTCACTCCCGCTAGTCCGCTGCCTGAACTCAAGGGCATGGGGCAGTTTCAGGTCATCCTTGTGCTGGATGGCGAAGTCGCCGAAATGAGCATGTGGGAACTGGCGCGCGGCCTGGTGGAATCGGGCTGCATGCTGGCGCTGGTGTGGGGCAAAGACTGTGAAGCATGGCGCGAAGCGCTGGAAGATGCCGCGCTGGAAGCGGCCGATTACGACGATGTGCCGGCTGAACGCGCCGTGGTGGTCACCGCCCATGATGACGACGAACTGGAAGAAGTGTTCTGGTATGCCCGTCACCGTGCCGCCCATCCGGCGCTGGCGCTGCGCGAAACCCTGATCGTGCATATCGCCGACACACCGCGCCGCGAAGAACTGGAAGCGGCCTACCACGACGTCTGAATCTGATAGTTCGCAAAGCAAAAAGGGCAGATCGCGAGATCTGCCCTTTTTGCTAGCGAGGCTGGCACAGGGACGGCGCTGCCGTCCCTGCGGTATTACATCATGCCGTCCATGCCGCCCATGCCGCCCATACCACCCATGCCGCCCATGCCGCCGGCTGGTTTGTCTTCGGCTACTTCAGCGATCATGCAGTCGGTGGTCAGCATCAGGCCAGCGATCGACGCTGCGTTCTGCAGAGCCGAGCGGGTGACTTTAGCTGGGTCCAGCACGCCCATTTCAACCATGTCGCCGTAGGTGCCGTTGGCAGCGTTGTAACCGTAGTTACCCGAGCCAGCCAGTACGGCTGCAACCACTACCGAAGCTTCTTCGCCGGCGTTCTGAACGATCATGCGCAGTGGCTCTTCCATTGCGCGCAGAACGATCTTGATACCTGCGTCCTGATCCGGGTTGTCGCCTTTGACGCTCAGCGCAGCGCGGGCACGCAGCAGGGCTACGCCGCCGCCTGGCACAATGCCTTCTTCCACAGCTGCGCGGGTAGCGTGCAGTGCGTCTTCAACGCGGGCTTTTTTCTCTTTCATTTCCACTTCGGTGGCAGCACCGACTTTGATCACGGCGACGCCGCCAGCCAGTTTGGCTACGCGCTCTTGCAGTTTTTCACGGTCGTAGTCCGAGGTGGCTTCTTCGATCTGCACGCGGATCTGTTTTACGCGTGCTTCGATGGCAGCAGCCTGGCCAGCACCGTCGATCACGGTGGTGTTTTCTTTGCCGATTTCGATACGCTTGGCCTGGCCCAGTTCTTCCAGGGTGATTTTTTCCAGGGTCAGACCCACTTCTTCTGCCACTACCTGGCCGCCGGTCAGGATAGCGATGTCTTCCAGCATGGCTTTACGACGGTCGCCGAAGCCCGGCGCTTTCACTGCGCAGGTTTTCAGGATGCCGCGGATGTTGTTCACCACCAGAGTTGCCAGTGCTTCGCCTTCGATGTCTTCAGCGATGATCAGCAGTGGACGGCCCGACTTGGCAACTTGCTCCAGTACTGGCAGCAGATCACGGATGTTGGAGATTTTCTTGTCGCACAGCAGAACGAATGGATTGTCCAGCGCAGCAACTTGCTTCTCCTGGTTGTTGATGAAGTACGGCGACAGGTAGCCGCGGTCGAACTGCATACCTTCTACGATGTCCAGTTCGTCGTTCAGCGATTTGCCGTCTTCCACGGTGATCACGCCTTCTTTGCCGACTTTTTCCATCGCTTCAGCGATACGGTCGCCGATCGAGGTGTCCGAGTTAGCCGAGATCGAGCCAACTTGTGCGATTTCCTTGGTGGTGGTGCATGGACGGGCGATTGCAGCGATCTGCTCGACGGTAGCGGCAACGGCTTTGTCGATACCGCGCTTGAGGTCCATCGGGTTCATGCCGGCGGCAACGAACTTCATGCCTTCGCGTACGATGGCTTGTGCCAGCACGGTAGCGGTGGTGGTGCCGTCGCCAGCGTTGTCGCTGGTGCGCGAGGCGACTTCTTTCACCATCTGCGCGCCCATGTTCTGCAGCTTGTCTTTCAGTTCTACTTCTTTAGCAACCGATACACCGTCTTTGGTCACGGTAGGGGCGCCGAACGAACGCTCCAGCACCACGTTACGGCCTTTAGGGCCCAGGGTTACTTTAACGGCGTTGGCCAGTACGTTCACGCCTTCAACCATCTTGGCGCGCGCTGCGTCGCCGAATACTACATCTTTAGCTGCCATGTTTAATTCTCCGAAATTAGGTAGGTACGAGGTCTATCGCAGGTCTTACTTGACCACGATGGCCATGATGTCTTCTTCGCGCATCACCATCAGTTCTTGACCGTCAACTTTGACGGTCTGGCCGGCGTATTTGCCGAACAGAACGCGGTCGCCTACTTTGACATCCAGTGGACGGACTTTGCCGTCTTCCAGAATCTTGCCATTGCCGACAGCCAGGACTTCGCCTTGATCCGGTTTCTCAGCAGCCGCATCAGGGATGATCAGGCCGGACGCAGTTTTGGTTTCCTGGTCGAGGCGTTTGACGATTACGCGATCGTTCAAAGGGCGAAGGTTCATACAAAACTCCTTAATGATTAACAATGGTACAGTTTGTTGCCGCTTCAACAAGGTTGCCGCAGCGGAAATTTAACGAAGCAGGCTGTTAGCACTCCTCCGTATCGAGTGCCAATTATAGGGACGACCCTTGGCCATTTCAAGGCGTAAAATTTGCGCAAGCGCAAAAAAGCACATCTTCCGGGAGGATTCTTGCTTGGAGGATACGAAAACGGGCTTGAGCGGCGGCTCAAGCCCGATTCTGCGTCGCCGGCACGGTGCTCGTGCCGCAGGGGGACGTTAAGGCTTAGCGGCGCTCGCCGCGGGTTTTCAGCTGGTCCAGCAGCACGGCAGCGAGCAGGATCACGCCGCGCATCAGGTACTGGTAGAAGGCGTCCACGTCGAGCAGGTTCATCACGTTTTCTACCGTGCCCATGATCAGCACGCCGATCAGCACACCGAAGATGCGTGCCTTACCACCGAGCAGGGACACCCCGCCCAGCACGCAGGCCGAGATTACGTCCAGCTCGAAGCCCTGCGCTGCGTTAGGCTGGCCGCTGGTGATACGCGAGGCCAGTATCAGGCCGGCCATGGCGGTGACCACGCCCTGTATCAGGAAGATCCAGACGCGCAGGCGCTCCACCTGCACACCGGCCAGACGGGCCGCCTCCGGATTGCCGCCTATGGCCAGCGTGTTGCGGCCGAAGATGGTCTGGTTGAGCAGCACGCCGAACACCACGAAACAGGCCGCGCACACCAGCACCGGCAGCGGCAGGCCGAAGATGCGGCTATCGCCGAAATCGATGAAGGCGTCGTTGCTGATGCCCACAGCCTGGCCTTTGGAGACGATGAAGGCCAGCCCGCGCACCATCAGCATGGTGGCCAGCGTGGCGATCAGGGCGTTGACGCGCAGGTAGGCGATCAGCACGCCGTTGGCGGCGCCGATGATGGCGCCGGCCGCCAGACCGGCACCGACGGCCAGCAGTACGCTGCCCGTATGTTCGAGCACCATGGCGCCCAGCACGCCGGCAAAGGCGATGGTGGAGCCGACCGACAGGTCGAAGTCACGCGAGGCCAGACACAGCATCATGGTGCAGGCTACCATGCCGATCTGCGCGACAGACAGCATCAGGCCGACCACATTGGTCAGCGAGAAGAAGTTCTCCACCGTGGCCGACAGCACGGCGAACAGCACCACATAGCCGAGCGGCATGCTGTAGTCCACCAGCCACTGGCGCTGGCGCGGGTTGGCCGCGGGGGTAGCGGCGGAATTCATTTGTGCGACGTTCATGCAATGCTCCGGATAGGAAGGGCGGAAGATTCGATAGTTTCGGTAGGTTCGGCAGTAATGCTGCTGGCTGCGGCCGTATCGGGCAGGGCCAGCGCCAGCACAGCGGTTTCACTGGCCTGAGCGCGCGGCAGTTCGCCGCAGATCTGGCCTTCGCGCATCACGATCACGCGGTCGGAAATGCCCAGCACTTCCGGCAGTTCGCTCGAAATCACGATCACGCAGCAGCCTTGCTCGGCCACTTCGTGAATGATGCGGTAGATGTCGTTCTTGGCGCCGACGTCGATGCCGCGGGTAGGCTCGTCGAGGATCAGTACTTTCAGGCCCGGTTCGGCCAGCCAGCGCGCCAGTATCACCTTCTGCTGGTTGCCGCCCGAGAGCAGGCGGATTTCCTGCTGGCGGTTCGGCGTTTTGATGCGCAGGCGGGCGATGAATTGTTCTGCCAGTGCGGCCTCGCGCTGGTGGCGCAGGAACAGGCCACCGAGCAGATCGAGCCGGCGCACGCTGATGTTGATGTTCTCGGCCACGGAAGCGGTAGCCAGTATGCCCTGTTCCTTGCGGTCTTCGGGACACAGCACGATGCCGGCGTTGATGGCCGCCGCCGGGCTGCTGGCCGGCACCACGGCGCCGTCAAGCAGCACGCTGCCGGATTTGCGTGCGTCGGCGTTGTACAGCAGGCGCATTAATTCGCTGCGGCCCGCGCCGACCAGACCGAAAAAGCCCAGCACTTCGCCGGCACGCACGCTGAAGCTTTGCGGCTGGCTGATGTGCTGACCCGACAGGCCTTGTACCTGCAGGCGTTCCTTGCCCAGCGGGCGGGCGCGGTAATCGTAGATGTCGGACAGTTCGCGGCCTACCATGTCGCTGATCAGGCGCTCGCGCGGCACCTCGGCCATTACATCATGGGTGACAATTTTGCGGCCATCGCGGAAGATGGTGCAGGCGTCGCACAGTTCGTACAGCTCTTCCAGCCGGTGCGAGATGTAGATCAGGGTGCGGCCTTCGGCGCGCAGTTCCTTCACCAGCCGGAACAGGATTTCCGTTTCGCGGTGCGACAGGCTGGAGGTCGGTTCGTCGAAAGCGATGACCTGGGCATCCTGCATGATGGCTTTGCAGATTTCCACCATCTGGCGCTGGGCGATGGACAGGTCGGCCAGCCTGGCGTCCGGCGCCAGATCGACGCCGATGGCCGCCAGCTTTTCGGCCACGATCTGGTAGGCACGCGGCTTGTCGAGCAGGCCGAAGCGGGTAGGCATGCGGCCCAGCAGCACGTTTTCGGCCACCGTCAGTTCCGGCACGTATTGCAACTCCTGATGGATGATGGCGACACCGGCAGCTATCGCATCCTTGGCGCTGCCGAAGCGGCATTCCTGACCGTTGACGAGCAGGCGGCCGCCATCAGGCTTGTACTGGCCACCGAGAATTTTCAGCAGGGTGGATTTGCCCGCGCCGTTTTCGCCGAGCAGGCCGTGTACCTGGCCGGCATGGGCCGCGAAGCTCACGCCGTTGAGCGCCTTCACGCCCGGGAAGACTTTGCTGACCTGATCAAATTGCAGATACGCGTTCATCTTACTGGCCCATCTGCTTGCGCACTTCGGCCTGATTGGCGCGGGTCATCAGCATGCCCCTGGTCTGCACTTCCGCTGGCGGCACGGCTTTACCGGTGATCCAGTTGAACAGATTGACCGAGGTCTGATAGCCGTGCTCTTTCGCGCTGATCATGACGGAGCCGAAGAAGCCGGTCGCCGCCGGTTTATTCAGTTCGTTCTCGGCCGCTTTGGCGCCGCCTATGCCCACGCCTATCATGCTGTCGGCCTTGATGCCGCGGCCTTCGGCAGCACGCACGGCGCCCAGCACGGCTTCATCGTTGAGACCCACGGCCACCCAGTATTTGAAGCGGAAGTTCTTGGTCAGGGCAATGTTGGCGGCATTGAAGGCGCTTTCCGTATCGGTCTTGGCTTGTGGTGCATCGATCACGTTGGCGGCGGCAAAACCGGCAGCCTTGAGCGCGTCGATAGCGCCCATGGTGCGTTCCCTGGCCGTCGGCAGCTGGTCGTAGGCGACGCGGATGGCGCCCACTTCGGCCATATTCCATTTGCGTGCCTTGATTTCGGCCGCGATGCCTTCGCCTACCTGCTTGCCGATGGCGTAGCCGGAAATGCCCATGTGGGGAATCGAGGCGATGAGCTTGCCGCTGCCATCGACCAGACGGTCATCGACGGATATCACTTTCATGTTGTTGCGGCGTGCAGCGCGTTCCACTGCCGTGCCCAGTTTGACGTCCGGCGCGCAGATGACAAAACCCTGCGCCTTCTGGGCGGCCAGATTGTCGATGGCGGCAATCATTTTCTCGCCGTTCGGCACACCGATTTTGACTAGTACGAAGCCTTTGTCTTTGGCCGCCTGCTCGGCGTAGCGCCATTCATCCTGGAACCAAGGCTCCTCGGCCTGTTTGACGAGGAAGCCGATTTTCACGGCGTCCGCAGCGTGTGCCAGCTGGGATGCAGCCATCAGGCACAAGGCTGCCGCAGCGATTAGGTGTCGTTTCATGAGTATCTCCTTTGCTATTCTTGTTTAAGGCGTGACGCGCAAGCGGTACACCGGCAGTACGCTGACGCCGCGCAGTTGTGCAATCTGTCTGGCTGTGCCGAAGTCGGGCCGCGCTGCGCGCGGCAGATAGACCGGCGCATCGGCACGTAGCGGCAGCACCGACACTGTCAGTTCGCCCCTGGCTGCCGTCTGCGGCGAGCGCAGGCTGACCTGCCACGGATAGCCGCTGTAGTACCAGTCGTCGAGCATGCGGGTGCCGGCAAACAGACGGCCGATGTCGCCCACGAAATCGATCTGCAGCAGGGCGTCGTCGAGGCCGCGCAGCTGTTCCTGCGGCACGCTGATGCGCCAAGCGGCGGCAGCCTTGAAGCTTTCCGGCGCCGGCTGGATGGCAGCATGAGCGCCGCCACCGATCACCACGGGCGCAGCTTCCTGCGCTGCGCGTAGCGGCGTGATGTCGGCTTTTACCGTGCGGGCCGGCAGCTCGGCGCTATAGGTCTGGAACAGGCCATCGTTTCCGCCAGCGCGCAGCACGGATGCGGCGGCATCCGTGTGCGGCTGTTTCGGCAGAGGGGGATACACACCGAAGCGGAACTGGTTGCTGCCGACCGAGCGCAATTGCAGCGCGCCGTCGGCCACGTAATTTTGCTGGGCGCTGAGCAACAGGCGGCGCTGGCCGGCCAGCTGCACCACGCTCAGTTGCTGCGCCTGTTCCGGCGTCAGCACCATGATGGTCAGCGGTCGCGCACCATGGCGCTGCACGGTAAGCGCGGCGCTGGTGCCGGGCTGGATATCGCTCACCAGCAGACGGCCGTTGCTGACGCTGATGCTGGCGCCATAGGCCTGCACCTGCTGGCTCAGCACACCGTCCAGTGCCAGTTCCACCGGCACGCCGGCGCTGGCGCTGAACACGGCTACCACGCCGGCGCGGCCCTGATCGAGCAGCGTCAGTGGCTGGGCCGTGGCGTAGGCGAGGTTGCTGCCGTCCAGATCGAGGTTGAGCGGCCAGATGAAGTAGGCGCCATTGGCAATATCCACCGGCTTGCTGGGCAGCGTCAGGGTCTGGTTCGGCAGCTTGACTTCGAACTGGCTGGCCTGCTGTGCCGCCATGTCGTACTGGCGCACGTGGTTGTTGACGAACAGGAAGCCCCGATCTCCCTCGCTGCGCACGGCGTAGCGCGGCGATTTCAGATCGTCGGGCGTGGCGGGCGACAGTTCCGGTTTGCGCACCGTCATCGGCGCCAGACGGCTGCCGAAATCATGCAGGAACAGGTGGAAGGGGCGCAGCTTCTCCAGCACCTTGCGCTGCTGTCCGTCCGGACCTAGCGGGGCCTGGAAGTCGTAGCTGATCATGGTGGTGTCGTTATAGCCGCCACTGAGCGTGCTTTCTTCCATCGAGGTGCCGCCCAGCGCAGTGGGATTGCGGCCGCCATGGAACATATAGTAGCCCATCAGGTTGACGCCGGAGCCCAGCTGCACCGGCAGCATGGAGGCAATATCGTCGGCCGACACTACGGTGCGGCGGCGGTACATAAACGGCAGACCGGCGCCGTATTCGGCACCGAGAAAGGGCGTCACATCCTTGTCCGTTTCGGCGCTGCCCGGTGCATGGGCCGCCGTCTGCGCACCGAGGTCGCCGCTCACACGGGTATCGAAGCGGAAGGCGTAGGTTTCCTTGGGCGGCAGTTCGGTGGTGCTGGTGCCCCACGGTTCGTCCGGATAGCCGCCGAAGACGGGGGTGACTTCGCCGTGAGGATAAACGGTGCCATCCCAGCCGGTGACGGTGTAGTAGGGCACATCGAGACCGGCTTTCAGGGCCAGCTGCTTGAGCGCGGCGATATGGGCCTTGCCCTGACCGGGGCCATCGAGGTTGTATTCGTTTTCCAGCTGGATGCCGATCACGCGGCCGCCGTCTTTCCATAGCTGGCCTTTGAGCTGTTGGCCGATTTCGCGGTACAGCTTTTCCACCAGCGCCATGTACTGGGCGTCGTTGCTACGGGTGGGCATGCTGTTGACCACCCAGTCCGGCACGCCGCCGTAGCGCACTTCGGCGTGGGCCCATGGTCCCACGCGTACCACGACATCGAGTCCGGCCTGTGCGGCCAGCTGGACGAAGCGGCGCAGATTGCGCTCTTGCTTCCAGTCGAATTTTCCGGCAACTTCTTCGTGGTGGTTCCACATCACATAGCTGGAGACGATGTCGATGCCGGCCGCTTTCATCTTCTGCAGTTCGGCCAGCCACTGGCTTTCCGGCGTGCGGCTGTAGTGGAATTCGCCCATCACGGGCAGCCATGGCGCGCCGTTGCGGGTCAGGTAGCGGGCATTGACGCCCAGCGTGTCGCCGTTGGGCGCGATAGCGCTGCCCATGCGCAGGGCAGCTGCCTGCGGTGCCGGGGTGGCGGCGCTGGCATCGATGCGCAGTGTGGCAGCGTAGCTGCTGCCGCTGCCGGCAAACAGGCAGGCGATCAGCGTGGCGCTGCTGCGGCGGCGCAAGTTAAAAGAGCTTGAGAACAGCATCGGGTCTCCGTTTTTATTCTGTGGCGAGGGTACTGCGATTTACCATTCCGCCACGCTGCCGTCGGCATGACGCCAGATGGGGTTGCGCCAGTCCGGCGCATTGCGGCTCGCTTCGATGACTTTTTCTTCATCCACCACCACGCCCAGACCGGGCTTGGTCAGTGGCTGCATGTAACCGTCGGTAATGCGGAAATCTTCCTTGTTGATGACGTAGTCGAGCAGCTCGCCGCCGCGATTGTAGTGGATGCCCATGCTCTGCTCCTGCAGCACGGCGTTGTAGGAAGCAAAGTCGACATGCAGGCAGGAAGCCAGCGCCACCGGACCGAGCGGGCAGTGCGGCGCCAGTGCCACGTCGTAGGCTTCGGCCATGGCGGCGATCTTCATGCACTCGGTGATGCCGCCAGCGTGCGACAGGTCGGGCTGGACGATGGACAGGCCGCCGGCCTGGAATACATGCTTGAACTCGAAGCGCGAGTACATACGTTCGCCTGCCGCCAGCGGGATGGAAGTCATTTCGGCCAGACGCGGGTAGTATTCGGCCTGTTCGGCCAGTACCGGCTCTTCCACGAACAGCGGACGGTAAGGTTCCAGTTCGCGCAGCAGGGTTTTTGCCATCGGCGCGGCGACGCGGCCATGGAAGTCCAGACCGAACTCGATGCTGTTGCCGAAGGCGGCGCGGATTTCGGCCACACGCTCCACGGCTTTATCCACGGCGGCCGCCGTATCGAGCATGCCCAGTTCTTCCGTGCCGTTCATCTTGAAGGTGTTGAAGCCGCCGGCGCGCAGGGTGCGGATATGTTCGATGATGTCGGACGGACGGTCGCCGCCTACCCAGCTATACATTTTCATGCGGTCGCGTACCAGACCGCCCAGCAGCTGATGCACCGGCTGGCCCATTACCTTGCCCTTGATATCCCACAGGGCCTGATCGATACCGGCGATGGCGCTCATCAGAATTGCGCCGCCACGGTAGAAGCCGGCGCGGTACATGGTCTGCCACAGGTCGTTGATGCGGGCCGGGTCCTGACCGATCAGATAGGGTTCCATTTCCTGTACGGCTGTTTCCACGGTGCGGGCGCGGCCTTCGATTACCGGCTCGCCCCAGCCGACCACGCCTTCATCGGTTTCTATCTTCAGCAGCATCCAGCGCGGTGGTACACGGTAGGTCGTCAGTTTGATGATTTTCATAGAGGCGGAAAGAATAAGTTCAGGAACAGCATGCAGTCTAAGCCCCTGCGCTAGATCGGAAATATGATTAATTCGTAAGTAGGCATATCAATATCGGATAGCTGGCCGCAGGCTGGTAGCGCTATCCGAAAACGCTATGGCAGGGGTGCGATTATTCATAGCTCAGCGGCTGTCTGCGCCCTTAGACTGGCGCGCTAACGGCCTTCATCGCCCATATTCCTACATTTTTCCGAACGGAGCCCCTGCAGCATGAGCCTAGTCTCCACTTATGCCCCCTTGTTGATGCGCTGCGGCCAGAGCGCGGCTGCGCTGCGCTGGGATGTCCGTAGCGGAGCATGGCGCTGGCTGGACCCGGTCAGCGGGCTACTCTATACGCTGGCGGAGGAGGGCGATGGCGCCCAGTCCCAGCGCTTGCAGGAGCATGCCGGGGTGATGGCCATCTGCAGTTCGGGGCGGGTGCTGCTGGGGCAGGGCAAGCGGCTAGGCATGGCGGAACTGCCGGCCGGTGCGGCGTCAGCACGGCCCTTGCAGGCGCAGGTGCTGGCCACCATTGATCCGGCCGAACCGCGCACGGTAATGAGCGATGGCGCTACCGACCGCCATGGCTATTTCGTCTTCGGCAGCGCCAATATCGCCGCCGATCAGCGTCCCATAGGCAGCTTCTACCAGTATTCCCAGCGCTATGGCCTGCGCCGGCTGGCGCTGCCCACGGTCGCCACGGCTTGCGGTATCGCCTTCAGCCGCGATGGCCGGCAGATGTATTTTTCCGATGCCACGCAGGGCGCCATCATGCGCTGCTCCTACGATGCCGAGCGGGCCCGCGTGGGCGAAGTGCAGCTGTTCGCCCAGGGCGGCATAGGCGGCGGGGCGCTGCTGGTTGACGCCAGCGATCAGGTCTGGAGTACCCAGGGGCCGGCCTTGTGCCAGCATGACGCCGGCGGCGCGGTGCGCCAGATGATAGTCATCGGCGCTCAGGTGCTGGCGGGTGCCGCGGCAGGTGGTATGCAACTGGATCAGCTGTTGTTAATTGGCGCAGACGGCGGCGTGTTTAGAGTCTCTCCTCGGGTTGGCGGCGTGGACTTCACGGGACTGGCCGATACGCCCTTCGAGGATGCCTATGCCGAAGCGCTGCCGCTGCGCGCAGGCGCGGCGCGGTGATTGACGCTCACGCTACCCCGCCTTATGATGGGCAAGCTCTTTATCGCCCATCATGACTGATTCCCGCTCCGACCGTTTTGTCCGCTCCCATCTGAAGACCCGCCATCTGGTGCTGCTGGTCGAACTGGGGCGGCACGGTTCCATCGCCCATGCGGCGCAAGCTGCCAATCTTACCCAGCCCGGCGCGTCCAAGCTGCTGGGCGAGCTGGAACACGCCCTCGGTGTTCAACTATTTGAACGGCTGTCGCGCGGCGTAGCGCCTACCTGGTATGGCAAGGTGCTGATCCGGCGTGCCGGTGCGGCGCTGGCGGAAATGGATGCGGCCCATCAGGAAGTGATGGAACTGCTGTCCGGCCTGCGTGGCCGCGTCGGCGTGGGCACGGTGCTGGCGCCTGCAACGGGGCTGGTGCCGCAGGCCATCACGCTGCTCAAGTCGCGCCACGCGCGGGTGCATGTGGCGGTCAGCATGTCCACCAGCAAAGCACTGGTGGAGCGCCTGCGCGGCGGCGAACTCGATCTGGTCATCGGCCGTATCCTCGATACGGCAGCAGCAGATGAACTCAATTTCGAACCGCTGACGGACGAACCGCACCGGCTGATCGTGCGTGCAGACCATCCGCTGGCCGGGCGCGATGATCTGCAGCTGGAAGAGCTGATGGCGCAGTGCTGGATATTGCCGCCAGCCGGCAGCATATTGCGCGACCGTCTGACTGCGCTATTCCTTTCGCGCGGGCTGGAGCAGCCGGCAGAAACCGTGGAAACGCCGGATCTGCCTGTCGTTGCAAGCCTGCTGCTCAATAGCGACATGATCGTGGCGCTGCCGGAAGATGCTGTTCAGCCTTATCTGGCGGCCGGTCTGATGACGGCACTGCCATTCGATCTCGGTGTCAGCATGGACTCCTTCGGTATTGTGACGCGCAAGCGACACCAGCTCTCGCCGGGAGCCGACGCCATGCTGCAGGCGCTGCGCGATGCCGCGGCCAGCATGTATCCTCACTATCGCAGGCCGGACTGAACACGATCATTGCCGGACTATTCCTGATATACGATCTTGATATGGCGCGCACGCAATAAGGAATTGGAACTGCGTGGAGCGTTTCGCTAGCATCCAGTTATTCGTCCGAGTCGCTCAATAGAGACGGAATATAAATACAAACACTGGAGATGCTAATGAAGCATAAAAAAATCAGCTGGCTGATCGCCACGCTATTCACGTCCCCTATGCTGGCGCAGGCACAAGAAGCCGGCAATGCAGCAAATACCGAAACGCAGCAGGTGAACGTCACCGGCATTCGCGCTTCGGTACGCAATGCGCTGGCTATCAAGGAAGCTTCCAACAGCATCGTGGAAGTGGTGTCGTCGGAAGACATCGGCAAACTGCCGGACACCACCATCGCAGAATCGCTGGCGCGTCTGCCCGGCATGTCGTCCGGTCTGGATCGCGGCAACGCCAGCCAGATCGTCGCGCGGGGTCTGGGCCCGCGCTTTATCGGCGCGACCCTGAATGGGCGCGAGCTGGCGTCGTCGGAACCGAACCGCGCCGTGCGATTCGAACAGTTCCCGTCCGAATCGCTGAGCGGTGCCACCATCTACAAGACCCAGTCGGCCGAAGTAGTGGAGGGCGGCATTGCCACCACCATCGATCTGCAGACGGTCAGCCCGCTCAAATACAACGGCCGTCAGGCTTCGCTGAAAGCCGATGCGCTGTACTACGCAATCGGCCGCGACGTGCCCGGTGCCAGCAAGACAGCGCCGCGTCTGGGTGGCATCTACATCGACCAGTTTGATGACCGCAAGCTGGGCGTGGCGCTGGCCTTCAGCTATCAGGACCAGCCTTCCATACAGAAGAACGTCAAGCACTGGGGTTTCAACGAAGACCACTCGGGCGACCTGAATGGCGACGGCAAGGTCGATAAGACACCATGGGGCTGGGGTGATTCGATCAAGCGCGGCAAGGATAAACGCAGCAGCGTGCTGGGCAAGGTGGAATGGAAGCCGAGCAGCGACGCCATCATCACCGGCGACGCCTACTATGCGCAGGCCAAGATCCGCGAGCCGGGTCTGGAGCACTGGAGCGGCGACGTGGGCAACTGGGATGGCTGGCAGAAGTCGGCCTACAGCAACCTCGATATCCGCAACGGCTATGTCGTGGGCGCGACGGTAACGGGCGTGGGGCTGACCACTAACGACACCCTGTGGACGCAGGATATGGATACCTTCGCTACCGGCGTGAACGGCAAGTTCAATGTGGGCGAGTGGAAGCTGGAAACTGATCTGTCGACTTCGCGCGCAGGCCGCGACAGCGCATGGTATGACCTGCGCCAGTCGTCGAAGAACGGCGCTACGGTCAGCTATTCCTTTACCGGCAACGAGAATCCGTCGTTCTCCTTCGGTCAGGATACCGGCAATCCGGCCAACTTCTGGCCCGCCACGATGTACGTCGATACTGACGGCCACCTGCGCGATACGCTCGATGCCCTGCACGTGAACGCCTCGCGCGGCGTGGATTGGGGGGCGGTTAGCCGCATCAAGCTCGGTGCACGCGTGACCGAGCGCCAGAAGGACTACCACCAGACCACGTGGAGTCTGCAGCCGGTCAGCGCGATAGCGGATTCCGAGTACGAGTCGGTCAAGGTCGCCGGTCTGTCGGCACCGTATCTGGCGCTGAAAGACTTCATGGGCAGCACGCTGAAAGCTTTCGGCGCCAAGGCCTACGATCCTAGCGGCCGTACCCAGACCCAGAACGATCTGCTGTCGGGCTGGAAGGTGAAAGAGCGCAGCTCCTCGCTGTATGCACAGGGCGATCTGGATGGCACGCTGGCTGGCCTGAGCTACCGTGGCAATACCGGTGTGCGTGTGGTGCACACCAGCCAGACCGGCGAAGGCATGCAGACACTGAACGGTGCAACGCCAACCCCGGTAGCGGAAAGCGCCAGCTACACCGAAGTGCTGCCTAGCCTGAACCTGATTTTCAATCTGGACGAGAAGCAGGAGCGCCAGCTGCGCTTCAGCGTGGCGCGCGCCATGTCGCGTGCGCCGCTCGATGAAATGCGGGCTTCGCGCACCATTTACATCGACCCGAATCCGACCATGCCGCTCACGGGCAGCGCCGGTAATCCGGGCCTGAAGCCGATGATGGCGAATCAGCTCGATCTGGCTTACCAGTGGTACTTCGGCAAAGGCTCGCTGCTGTCGGCCGGCGCTTTCTACAAAAAGGTTACGCGCTATATCGGCATCACCAGCGACACCACCACCATCGATGGCCGCAAGGCGATCATCACCCGTTCGGTCAACGGCGAGGGCGGTAATGTGCAGGGTCTGGAGCTGGTGTATCAGCACGCGTTCGATAATGGCTTCGGCATCTTCAGCAACTTTGCCTACACCAATAGCGACATCAAGGAGAGCTTCCCGGCGAATAATCCCTTCCCTATCGAAGGCCTGATGAAGCAGAACGGCGGCGTCACCCTGTGGTATGAGCGCGATGGCTTCGAAGCCCGTACCTCGGTCAACTACCACAGCAAGTTTGTGCGTAACCCGACCTGGGCGGCCGGCCAGCTGATCGAGAATGGCGCGGAGACTTATGTCACGCTGAATCTGGCCAAGCAGCTGAGCAAAGAACTGCAGCTGCGCTTCGGCATCGACAATCTGACCAACCAGAAAGTGGTGTACACCAGCGCCAATGTGCCGCAGCAGCAGGAAGTAACGGAATTCGGCCGCCGCTACAACCTCGGCCTGTCCTACAAGTTCTGATCCCGTAGTCGTGTGTTCTGTTGGCGGGGGCGCTTAGCGCTTCCCGCCTTTTTTATTGGCCGGATCAAGTTTATTTTGCTGTCAGACTGACAAGGGCAAGCTCAACATTGATCGTGCGGAAAGTATTTGCCACATTGCGCCCCTGAATCTGGCAGCGCAGAGCGTGCTCCTGTTGACGGCGCACGGCGCGCTCCCTATAGTGATGGGATGATTCCAGATTTCCAAGAACTCTCCGATAAAATCGACCAGCTGGCCGAACTGACTCACGCTCTGCGCCGCGAAAATGCCCAGCTACGGCAGGCTAATTCGGCGCTAGTGGTGGAAAACATGGGCTACCAGCGCAAGCTGGGGGAGGCGTCCGCGCGCGTGGCCGCCCTGCTGGAGCAGATCCCTGCGCTTGAGGAGGAGATCGATCCCGAGCAACTGCCTGCCAGTGAGGAAGCACAATGAGTACTGTCGATGTGACCATCATGGGCGCACCGTATCGCCTCGTCTGCAAGGAGGGCGAAGAACGCGCCCTGCGCGAAGCGGCTGCCTTTCTCGACAAGAAAATGACGGCTATCCGTGACGCAGGCAAGATCAAGGGCAATGACCGTATCGCCGTGATGGCGGCACTGGGCGTGGCAGCGGAGTTTCTGTCGGCCCGTTCGCCGGCCGGACCGTTGTCGGATATGTCACTACTCGACATGCAGACCAAGATCAGTGCCATGCATCAGGTGCTTGATGGCGCGCTAACCCCGCAAGAAACCCTGTTTTAATTCGGGTTTTTTCTTCCTTTGCGGCGCACAAAGGAGTAAACTGCTTCCTACCCTGCGGTGTTCGCGATTGCCATATAGTCCTTGAACCATTTATGTGCACCGGTTGCGGAATTTTGTTTGATGGGCGTGAGCGTCGCTAGTCCGATGAACCCGAAATTGAACTAACTGTGACCACCTTGAACCATTCGGTTCGGGATGCCGGCAAAGACGGCACAGGCGGGGCCGAATACCTTGAAGCGGTTGCTTGCATGAGAATGCGCAGCCGCTTTTTTTCGTCCGGAGCAAAGTGATGCAATACTGGTTGATGAAGTCCGAGCCTGATGAAGTGAGCATCGATGATGTGATGGCGTCGCCCAATCAGACCACGGCATGGTTCGGCGTGCGCAACTATCAGGCGCGCAATTTCATGCGCGATGCCATGCGCGATGGCGATGGCGTGCTGTTCTACCACTCCAGTTGCGCCCAGCCCGGCATTGCCGGTCTGGCGCGCATCGTCGGCCAGCCCTATCCTGATGCTAGCCAGTTCGATCCGGCCAGCCACTACTACGACCCGAAAGCCACGCCCGAGCAGCCGCGCTGGATTTCCATCGACGTGCAGGGCACCCGCAAGACACGGCTGCTGCCGCTGGCCGAGCTGCGCAGCATAGCGGAGCTGGCCGAGATGGTGCTGTTGCAGAAGGGTAGCCGCTTATCCATCACGCCGGTGACGCCGGACCAGTGGCGCTATATCGAGGCACTGCTGACAGGCGCCGCATGAGCGCGGGCCTGATCCTGCTGCTGTTGCTGATGGGGGCCTTCGGCGGTTTTGCTGCCGGTATGCTGGGCATAGGCGGCGGCATGATCCTCGTGCCTTTCATTACCATGATCTTTACGGCGCAGGGCTTTGCGCCGCACGCCATCATCCACATGGCGGTGGCGACCTCGCTGGGCGTGATCATGTTTACCTCGCTGTCCTCGGTACGTGCCCATCACCAGCATGGCGCCGTGCTGTGGCCGGTGGCGGCGCTGCTGGCGCCGGGGATACTGCTGGGGGCATGGTGCGGACCGTGGATTGCCAAGCAACTGAGTTCGTCTGGGCAGGCCATGCTGTTTGCCGTGTTCCTGACGATTTCGGCGACCCAGATCCTGTTCGGCAAAAAGGCGCCAGCACCGCAGCCGGTTGGCGCGGTGCCGCAGACCGTAACGCACTTACCGAGCCGCAGCGCCATGTTCGGCACCGGCATGGTGATCGGGGTGATTTCGGGACTGGTGGGGGCAGGCGGCGGCTTTCTGTCCGTGCCCTTCCTGATGCGGCGCGGAGTGCCCATCCATAACGCGGTGGCGACCAGCGCTGCGCTGGGTTTTCCGATTGCCTTGTCGGGTACGCTGTCGAATATCTATTACGGCTGGCAGGTGCCCGATCTGCCGCCCTATGCACTGGGCTTTGTGTATGTGCCCGCGCTGGCGGTGATGGCGCTGGCCAGTGTGAGTATGGCGCCGTTCGGTGCGCGCGCAGCGCACCGCTTGCCGGTGCAGACGCTGAAGAAAATCTTTGCCGTGATGCTCTACTGTCTGGCCGCGTATATGTTGAACAAGGCGCTCAACTAGTTTCTGCCACCATGGCGTCAGCGAGATGCTAGCGCCCGATGGGCGGGCGGCCTTGCTGGCCTACCTTGTAGGACCAGATCAGCATGGCAACCGCACCAGCGATCATGGGCAGCGACAGCACCTGGCCCGAAGTGATGGGCAGGCCCAGCACCGTGGTTTCCCAGTCCGGCGTGCGGAAGTATTCGGTGCCAAAACGCGCGCAGCCATACAGCAGGGTGTAGAAGGCGCCCACCGCCAGACGGGGACGCTGCTTGCGCGCATACAGCCATAGCATCACGAACACCAGCAGACCATCGATCAGCATCTGGTACAGCGGCGACGGATGGCGCAGGCCCTGCAGAAATACGGGGGCAGGCGTGAGCGGGTAGGCATTGTCCGGCCACAGCATGGCCCACGGCAGCGAGGGATCGCTGACCACGCGGCCCGGCAGTTCGGCGTTGATGAAGTTGCCAAGGCGGCCAGCAGCATAACCGAGCGGCACCAGCGGAGCGATGAAGTCATATACATCGAGCAGATTGCGGCCAGCCTTGCGCGCCCACACAGCCATGGCGATCAGCACGCCAAGGAAGCCGCCGTGGAAGGACATGCCGCCGCGCCAGACCTTGAAGATTTCCAGTGGCTGCGCGAAGTATTCGAGCGGGTGGTAGAACAGCACTTCGCCCAGGCGCCCGCCGATCACCACACCCAGCATGCCATAGAACAGCATGTCGTCCAGATCCTCTTTGGTCCAGCGCTGCGCTGCGATGTGCGGCTGGCGGATGCGCACCCGGCCCAGCGCTACGAACAGGCCGAAGGCCAGCACATACATCAGGCCATACCAGTGGATGGCAAGCGGACCCAGATGCAGGGCGACGGGATCGGGCATGGGGTGTATCAGCATACAGTGCTCTTTCTCAGTAAATCCAAAAATCCGTGCAGGACCGGCGAGGCGTTATCGCGCCGCCATGCCAGCCCCGTTTCCACCTGCGGCGTAGCTTCGGCCAGCGCCCGGTATTCTACTCCGGGCCGCATCAGGTTGGAGAGCGACTGCGGCACCAGTGCCATGCCCATGCCGGCCGAGACCAGACTGACGATGGTCTGCATCTGTATGGCCTGCTGGCCGATCTGGGGCGTCAAGCCTGCCGTGCGGAACACGGACAGAATGGCGTCGTACAAGGCTGGTGATATGGCACGCGGGAAGATAATCAGCGGCAGCGGCGGCAGGCTGGCCAGAGTGAGTTTGCCCTTGCGCTTCACGCCGGGCAGATCGGCCGGTATGGCCAGCACTAGCGGCTCGTTCAGCACGGGCAGGTAGTCGAGTTCCTGCTTCGCCTTGTCGGGCAGGGGCGGGATCAGCAGGCCGGCATCGATGCGGCCCTGTAGCAGATCGTCCAGTTGCAGGTCGGAGGTGGCTTCCTGCAGCGTCAGCTGTACCTGCGGATAGGCGGCGCGGTAGGCGCGCAGAAAGGGCGGCAGCACGCTGTAATCCGCCGATGATACAAAGGCCAGCGTCAGACTGCCTACTTCGCCTGCTGCGGCGCGCTGCACCAGTTGCGGCAGTTCCTGCACCTGTGCCAGCAGGCGGCGTGCCGCAGGCAGCAGGGCCAGCCCGGCCGGTGTCAGCGCCACGCCGCGCCGGTTGCGCTCGAATAGGGCCGCGCCCAGTTGCTGCTCCAGCGCCTGTATGGTCTGCGACAGCGGCGGCTGGGTCATGTGCAGACGCAGCGCCGCCTTGCCGAAGTGGAGTTCCTCCGCCACCGTGACGAAGTAGCGCAGCGGCCGCAGTTCGATGTTGCGCAAGTCGTTAGTCATATGCGGAGCTTGGGTGTATGGGTACTGTGATATTTTATACGACTCACAGGAGTCGAAATCATATATTTGACACGCAGGCAGGGCCAAGGCAATCTGTCATGCTAGACGAGCTTATTTTACGGCGCTTAAAGCCGCCTTACCGATTTCAGCAGCACATCACGCATTACCGGAGAGACAACATGCCGCAATACCGTTCCCGCACTACCACCCACGGCCGCAACATGGCTGGTGCCCGCGCCCTGTGGCGCGCCACCGGCATGAAGGATGGCGATTTCGATAAGCCTATCGTGGCCGTGGTCAATTCCTTCACCCAGTTCGTACCGGGCCATGTGCACCTGAAGGATCTGGGCCAGCTGGTGGCGCGCGAGATCGAGAAAGCCGGCGGCGTCGCCAAGGAATTCAACACCATTGCGGTGGACGACGGCATCGCCATGGGCCACGGCGGCATGCTGTATTCGCTGCCATCGCGTGACCTGATCGCCGATTCGGTGGAGTACATGGTCAATGCGCACTGCGCCGATGCCATGGTGTGCATTTCCAACTGCGACAAGATCACCCCCGGCATGCTGATGGCTGCCATGCGCCTGAATATTCCTGTGGTGTTTGTCTCCGGCGGCCCGATGGAAGCGGGCAAGGTACTGAAAGTGGTGGACGGCGCCAAGAAAGTCATCAAGCTCGATCTGGTCGACGCCATGATCAAGGCCGGTGACCAGACCGTGAGCGACGCCGACGTGGCCGAAATCGAACGCTCGGCTTGTCCGACCTGCGGTTCCTGCTCCGGCATGTTCACCGCTAACTCGATGAACTGCCTGACCGAAGCGCTGGGCCTGTCCCTGCCCGGTAACGGCACCATCGTCGCTACCCACGCCGACCGCGAACAGCTGTTCCTGCGTGCCGGCCGTCTGATCGTGGAACTGGCCAAGCGCCATTACGAGCAGGACGACTACTCGGTACTGCCACGCTCCATCGCCACCAAGGCAGCGTTCGAAAACGCCATGGCGCTGGACGTCTCGATGGGCGGCTCCACCAACACCGTGCTGCACCTGCTGGCGGCGGCGCACGAAGCCGGTGTGGCTTTCGACATGGCCGACATCGACCGCATCTCGCGCAAAGTGCCCTGCCTGTGCAAGGTAGCGCCGATGACGGATAAATTCCACATCGAAGACGTGCACCGCGCCGGCGGCATCGTGGCGATTCTGGGCGAGCTGGCGCGCGCCGGCCTGCTCGATACGTCGCTGCCGACCATCCATGCGCCGACCCTGGCCGAAGCGATTGCCCGCAACGACATCAAGGTGAGCGACGATCCGGCGGTGCAGCAGCTGTTCCGCGCTGCGCCGGGCGGCGTGCCGACGCAGGTGGCGTTCTCGCAGGCGGAACGCTACGACGCGCTCGATCTGGACCGCAGCACCGGCTGCATCCGCGACAAGGCGCATGCCTATTCGCAGGATGGCGGTCTGGCTGTCCTGTACGGCAATCTGGCCGTCAATGGCTGCATCGTCAAAACCGCCGGTGTGGACGAGAGCATCCTCAAATTCAGCGGCAAGGCACGCGTGTTCGAAAGCCAGGATGCCGCTGTTGAAGGGATTCTTGGCGATACCGTGCATGAAGGCGATGTCGTCATCATCCGTTACGAAGGCCCGAAAGGCGGCCCCGGCATGCAGGAAATGCTGTATCCGACCTCGTACATCAAATCCAAAGGTCTGGGCAAGGCCTGCGCGCTGCTGACCGACGGCCGCTTCTCGGGTGGCTCCTCCGGTCTGGTAATTGGTCATGCTTCGCCGGAAGCAGCCGAAGGTGGCGCCATCGGTCTGGTGGAAGAGGGCGATATGATCGATATCGATATTCCGGCCCGTAGCATCAGCCTGCGCATCAGCGACACCGAACTGGCCGCGCGCCGGGTGGCGATGGATGCCCGTGGCGATGCCGCATGGAAGCCGGTGGACCGCCAGCGCTATGTATCGCAAGCGCTGCAGGCCTATGCTGCGCTGACTACGTCGGCCGATCGTGGCGCAGTGCGCGACCTGTCGCAGATCAAGCGCTAATTCTGTCTGTCTGAACGCCTGCATCCCGCTCCATCCGGAGCGGGATTATTTTTTTGTATCGAACTCCTTGGCAACGCGGGCCTTGCGGCGTTGCTCGTCTTCGTTATGGGCTTTGCGTTTGTCCAGTCCCAGCAAGGGCTCCAGCCATTCGAACCAGATGAAGGCGAACAGCATCAGCGCGCCTACCCACCACCACGATAGCGTGGCAAAGCGCCACACTTCGAAATAGCGTAAACCGCACAGCGCGGCGATCAACAGGATCAGTGGCATGACTTAGTTCTCCGATACGCCATCTTACAAAGTATTGTACTTTCCCTGTGGAAATTTGAAAGGTGTTTTTAAGTGTGGCGTCAACGTCGAAACCGCTACCAACGTTAATAGCAACAGGCGAAAACACGGTAGAATGGCCCATAGAATTGCTTAGTACTCAACTGGAGAAAACGATGAAACGTAACGTAATGATGGCTGGGCTGGTTCTGGCTTCGGCTTTTGCTTCGCAAGCTGCTATGGCTGATGCAGGTCTGGATCTGGCGAAAGCCAAAAACTGCCTGGCTTGCCACGCAGTTGCCACCAAACTGGTAGGTCCTGCCTACAAAGATGTCGCTGCTAAATACGCTGGCCAGAAAGATGCCGAAGGCAAGCTGGTTGCCAAAGTACTCAAGGGTGGTTCGGGCACCTGGGGCGCTATCCCTATGCCAGCTAACCCGCAAGTGAACGAAGCCGAAGCCAAAACTCTGGTGAAATGGGTGCTGTCGCAAAAATAAGCTTTGCTCGAAAAGCAGCAACGCGCTGATTTGATCTGATCCCGCTGCGCGGGAAGGTCGGTCAGGCGTGCAGGGGCCGGATTCTGTATTGCACAGAGTCCGGCCCTTTTCATTTCAACACGGGGTGATGATAGCGGCAGTATTTTTTTTGGGGCAGGACGGAGGAACTTCAGACAGGTTTGGGTTACTCATTCGGCAAGCGATTCTGTACTTACCCACTACTCAGGCAATTTTCTCCATGCCCACTCTGTCTCACGTCCTTCGTTTCGGCTATGCACTCTCCCGTCAGTCGCTGCGTACTGATGCCCCTAAGTGGGCGCAACAGCGCTGTGCTACCGCCTCATCTGATCATGCCCGTTGCGCTAACTACCAGCCGCCGCCGCGCTGGAACCTGCTGGGCCGCGTGCGCTGTGCCTTTAGCGATGATGCAACGCGCGCCATGCGTGCAGCCGGACGCTGGAATGCCTGCTATGACCACGACGATGCGGGTCAGATAGCGCTGGAAAAACTCAAGTTGTCTGCCGCTACACCAGAGCAGGCCAGGGCGATGGTTGCAGCACTTAGCCCGGAAGCATGTGCGAAGCTGGTGAAACTGGCGCAGACGCGCTTGCAGGAATTCAGGCACTCCCCATTGCTAGCTGAATTGGAGCAATGCGTGCCCTTGCCATCGCTTAGCAAGGAGACGCTAGGCAGTTTCGAGCTTCTTCAAGGAACAGCAGGCGCGCTAGCTCTGCGTCCCGGGGAAAGTCTGGAGTGCACGCGCCGGTCTGGCTGGGAGGTATCGAGCCGCGCGATTGCATTTCTGCGCAATTTAAAGTCGTTCCATCAGGCCGGCTACATTTATCATGACATCAGCCTCTCGCGCATACGCTGCTATATGCTCGACTTCAAACTGGTTGATCACCCGGGCATTAGCTGTGTTCCCTTTGGGCAGATTCAGCAGGCAAAAGCTCATGACGAGCGGCAGGCATTGATTGCGATCTATCAATCCTATTATGGTGATGATCAGCTCAAGAATATTGGAGAATTTCTGCGCGCATTAGGCATCGTTTTCCATGCGCAGAAGCGGGTCGCCCAGTTCATGCGAGATCCGCATGCTCAGCTGGACAACTACATCGGTGACCTGACTTATAGCCAGAAGCCCGGACGGGCCGTGTGGGATTAGCTTGCTTTGCGCGAGGCTGCTCGGCAGCCTGAGCAAGTTCAGGGCCGGTGGTAGCCGGCCCTATGTATGCCTATTTGATCACTTCCATTTTGGTTTTCTTGTTGTCCTTGTAGGTGAACAGGGTCAGTGCGCCATCCTTGATGTCGCCCTTGCTGTCGAACATGATCATGCCCGTCACGCCCTGATGCTGGATTTTTTGCAGCACAGGCAGATACTTGGCGGGCTCGGCCGAGTTGGCCTGCTGCATGGCAGCGGCCATGGTCATCACCGAGTCATACACATACGGAGCATACAGCTGCACATCGGCGTTGTATTTTTTCTTGTAGCGGGCGACGAAGTCGTCCATATTTTTCTGCAGCTCGGGTGTCACGCCGCCTGCTTCGGCGCACACCACCATTTCATTGGCAGCACCTTCGCCTGCCAGCTTGGGCAGCGCTTCCGTGCACATGCCGTCGCCGCCCATGTAGCGCGCCTTGATGCCCAGAGCCTTCATCTGGCGCAGCAGCGGGCCGCCTACCGAGTCCATGCCGCCGAAGAACACCAGATCAGGATTCTTGGCCTTGATGGTGGTGAGGATGGCGTTGAAATCGGTGGCCTTGTCAGTGGTGAATTCCTTGGCGACGATCTGCACGCCGGCGCCGGCTTTCTTGGCGCCCTTGATGAATTCGTCGGCTACGCCCTGACCGTAAGCGGTGCGGTCATCGATCACGGCGATTTTCTTGATGCCCAGTTTGTTGACGGCATAGGCGCCCAGCGTGCCGCCCAGCTTGGCGTCATTGGCCACCACGCGGAACACCGAGTTAAAGCCCTGCTGGGTGTATTTGGTCTGGGTGGTGGCAGGTGAAATCTGCGGAATGCCGGCGTCATGGTAGATTTTCGAGGCCGGAATCGAGGTGCCGGAATTCAGGTGGCCGATCACGCCCTGCACTTTGGCATCAACCAGTTTCTGCGCCACGGCCGTGCCCTGTTTCGGATCGCCGCCGTCATCTTCTAGCATCAGCGTGAACTTGACGGGTTTTCCCGCTATCTTGATGCCTTTCGCGTTCAGTTCTTCCACCGCCATCTTGGCGCCGTTTTCATTGTCCTTGCCGAGGTGGGCCGACGGGCCGGAAACGGGGGCAACGTGACCGAGCTTGATCACTTCCTGCGCCTGAGCGCCCGTAGCAAAAGCCAGAGCAATGGCGAGCGGCATGAACCTAGTCTTGAACAGCATATACATTCTCCAATGGTTGAATAGCGACATGGTGCGCGGACGCGGCAGAATTTTCTGCAAGAGCCATACCGTACAACAAAATATGCATGACGGATAGGAAAGATTGCAGCAGTGTGGGGATTTCGCAGAGCATGCCCTGCGGCGAGGCAGGTTTGCTCTGGAGTAGGGCGGTAGATGCACCATGGCGGGCATCTACCGGCAGCCGCGAGGGGCTATTTAGCAGGCTTACTTCTTGCGCGCTTGCAAGTGGATGAGTTCCTGCGTCACTGCGCGGGCAACGATTTTTTCGATAGTGTCGTGCAGGCCCACGCGGACTTCATTGGTCAGGTCGCGCAGGGCGTGGTTGAGCACCTCGGCCATGCTGTCCTTGATGCGCTGCTCGAGTACGAAATCGACGCGCGAGAGCAGGCGCTGCATGATGCGGCTCGATAAGCGGTGTTCCATGGCTTCCCATTCCGCATCGGTCCAGTTTTCGATGGCATCTTCTTCCAGTTGTGCCGCCAGCTCGGCACGACGGGGCGGGGCGCTCTCCCCCGGTAGCAGGTCGTCGCTCAGGGTGTCGACCTTCATTACTTCCGTCAAGACAGGGATGCTGGCATCAAATGATGGTGCTTGGCTCATGATTTTCCTGTGACAAAGTGGGTGAGTGGATAGGCTTGCTGCTTGTAGGCGCTGTAGCGCTTGCGGCCAGCGGCCGCATCTTCCTCGTCGGAGGAAATGATTTCTATCACGCGCGCAAACTGGTCCAGCGTGGCCGGCGTGCGGCGCGACAGATTAATTAATAATTCGCGGTGTGGTAATTCTGCCGCATCGTTGTCCGTCAGCAGCACCGGCGTCTGCGTGGCCAGCGCATCGCTGGCGGCTACGTGGGGCAGGAAGTCGGTGGCGGAAAAAGTCCACATTGCCTCGTCAAGTTCGGCTAGCTGGGCGCTATCTTCGGTCATCAGCACGACCTTGTGCTGGGCCGAGCGGGCTTTGCGCACTAGCCGGCAGGCGTAGGCGATTTTGTCCGGCACATTGGTGTGAAAGTCGATGCGGGTCATGGGGCTATCTGGGATGATTTTTCAGGCTTTATTCAGATCTGATTGCGCTCTGGCGCACCGTTCTGGTGCCCCTGCCAGCAGGTAAAAATCCGGCGCTTTGCAACAGGGCGAACGACCAGTGTAAGGGAAAAACGGCGAGTGCGCTGGCATCGCTTTTGCTACCGTGCGCGCCGGTTTCAGGTGCTTGACTTGGCCGATTTTTGTGCGTGCTAACACCGTGTTGCGGCGTTAGCACAGGGCGATTTTTCCGGTTGCTATTTGCCCGATTTTCCCCGTTCGCTGGCCGCGAGCGGCTTAGGCCGCCATGCCGCTGTGGCGCAGCAAAGCGTCGATGCTCGGTTCGCGGCCACGGAAGGCCGTGAATGATTCCAGCGCCGGCCGCGAGCCGCCCACGGACAGGATTTCTTCGAGGTAGCGCTTGCCCGTTTCCGCCGTGGCAGCAGGGCTGATGGCCTGCGCTTCTTCGAAAGCTGCATACACGTCGGCAGACAGTACTTCGGCCCACTTGTAGCTGTAGTAGCCGGCGGCATAGCCACCGGCGAAAATATGGCCGAAGGAATTCTGGAAGCGGTTGAAAGCCGGCGGAATGATCAGTGCAAACTGCTGGCGTACGCCGTCTATTACTTCCTGTACCGACTGGCTGCCGCTGGCATCGTAGTCGTAGTGCAGGTGCATATCGAGCAGCGAGAATTCCACCTGCCGCAGGGTCTGCAGGCCGGACTGGAAGTTCTTGGCCGCCAGCATCTTGTCGTACAGGGCGCGCGGCAGCGGCGCACCGGTGCTGGCATGGGCCGTCATGTGTTCGAGCACGTCCCACTCCCAGCAGAAGTTTTCCATGAATTGCGATGGCAGTTCCACGGCATCCCATTCCACGCCCGAGATGCCGGATACGCCCAGTTCATCGACCACCGTCAGCATGTGATGCAGACCATGGCCGAACTCGTGGAACAGGGTGATCACTTCATCATGGGTGAACAGCGAAGGCTGGGCCACGCCATCAACCAAGGCAGGTTCGGTGAAGTTGCAGGTGAGGTAGGCGACGGGCGTCTGCACCTTGTCGCCGCTGGCGCGGCGGCCCCGTGCATCATCCATCCATGCGCCGCCGCTCTTGCCGGCACGCGCATACAGATCGAGGTAGAACTGGCCGATCAGCTTGCCGGCCCGTTCGATGCGGAAGAAGCGCACGTCCGGATGCCAGACCGGTGCGCTGTCGGTTTTGATTTCGACATTGAACAGGCGCTGGATCAGGCGGAACAGGCCATCGACCACTTTCGGTTCAGGGAAGTACTGCTTCACTTCCTGTGCCGAGAAGGCGTAGCGGCGCTCCTGCAGCTTTTCCGATGCGTAGGGAATATCCCATGCCTTAAGTTCGTCCAGTCCCAGCTCTTCACGGGCGAACTGTTTGAGTTCATCCAGATCCTGCTGGGCATAAGGGCGCGCACGCCGGGCCAGATCTTCGAGGAAGCTGATCACCTGTTCGGGCGACTGCGCCATTTTCGGCACCAGCGATACTTCGGCGAAGTTGCGGTAACCCAGCAGCTTGGCTTCCTCGTCACGCAGCTTGAGCAGGGTAACGATGTTGGCCGTGTTATCCCAGTCGTCCTTTTTGCTGAAGCCCTCGGCCTGATCGGAAGCCTTGGTGGCATTGGCGCGGTAGATGGTCTCGCGCAGTGCGCGCTGATCGGCAAACTGCAGCAGCGGGAAGTAGGAAGGGAAGTGCAGCGAGAATTCGTAGCCGGCCTTGCCTTCCTTTTCGGCGGCGGCGCGTGCGGCCGCTTTCACATCCGCCGGCACGCCGGCCAGATCCGCTTCATCGGTCACCAGCAGTTTGAAATCGTTGGTGGCGTCCAGCACGTTTTCCGAGAAGCGCGTGGAGACGGCCGCATGCTGCTCCTGGATGGCGGCGTAGCGTTGTTTCTGCTCGGGCGGCAGCTCGGCGCCACCCATGCGGAAGTCGCGCACGGCGTTGTCGATGATGCGCTGGCGTGCCGGCGACAGGCCGGCAAATCCGGCGCTGGCACGCAGCGCCTTGTATTTATCGAACAGCACTTCGTTCTGGCCCAGCGCGGTCCAGAACTCCGTGACTTTGGGCTGGTTCTCGTTGTAGGTGGCGCGCAGCTCGGGCGTATCCACCACATTGTTGAGATGACTGACGATGCCCCATGCGCGGCCCAGCAGTTCCGTCGCCTGTTCCAGCGGTGCGACGAAATTGTCCCAGCTTACTTGCTCTTGCGGTGCTTCCAGTTGCGTCACCACGGCACGGCTCTGTGCCAGCAGCGCGTCGATAGCAGGCGTGACGTGTTCGGCCTTGATGGCATCGAAGCGCGGCAGGCCGGAAAAGTCCAGCAGGGGATTTTGTTCAGTCATCTCGTATCCAGTCCGTTGATGGGTAATCTTTAGGTGCGTTCGGCCGCTTCAACCGTGTTCATCAGCAGCATGGTGATGGTCATCGGACCCACACCGCCCGGTACTGGCGTGATGTGCGAGGCGACTTCCTTCACACCGGCGAAATCGACGTCGCCGCACAGCTTGCCCGCGTCATCGCGGTTCATGCCGACGTCGATCACGATGGCGCCCGGTTTCACCATGTCTGCCGTCAGGGTGTTGCGACGGCCTACCGCTGCGACCACCACATCGGCCTGACGGGTGTACAGGCCCAGATCCGGCGTCGCGCTATGGCAGATGGTGACGGTGGCATTGGCTTGCAAGAGCAGCAGCGCCATCGGCTTGCCCACGGTGTTGCTGCGGCCGATGACGACGGCGTGTTTGCCGCGCAGATCCACGCCCGTGCTTTCGATCAGTTTCATGCAGCCGTAAGGGGTGCATGGGCGGAAACCTGCCAGACCGGTCATCAGTTCGCCCGCGCTCAGCACCGAGTAGCCGTCCACGTCCTTGCTGGTGGAAATGGCTTCGATCACTTTGTGCGGGTTGATGTGCTTAGGCAGCGGCATCTGCACGAGGATGCCGTGGATGGCCGGATCGACGTTGAGCGCGGCGATACGTTCGAGCAGCGCGGCTTCCGTCAGATCGGCAGGGTATTGCTCCTTGAGCGAGTAGAAACCGGCATCTTCGCAGCCTTTGACCTTGTTGCGCACATACACGTGGCTGGCTGGATCATCGCCGACCAGAATCACGGCCAAGCCGGGTTGTTTTCCTTCAGCGGTCAGTTTGGCAGCACGTGCAGCAATTTCAGCGCGCAGTTTTTGGGAGAGGGCGATTCCGTCGATCAGTTGAGCAGTCATGATGTGGGCAGAGTGAGGATGGAAAGAGAGGGAAAGCGTGATTATAAGGCCGCAGCGCCCATTGCGCCGCGTTTCCTGCACGATCAGGTGCTGCGGCGCACAAGTTTTTCATAGTGAAATTTCACAATATAAAATCTCATATCGTAATTTGAAAAAGCGGAAAAGTGCTGTTAGAATCCGCACACGGCTTAGTAGTATTGGTAAATAATCAGCGTAAAAACCCTTTCGGTGCCGCAAGATCGGGCCCCTACAGACTCAGACTCAGGAGACTTCATACATGTCAGCTCAACTTGACCAGGTTACGGTAAGCACCGACCCGGACGCGCAGGAAACTAAAGAGTGGTTGGACGCACTGGCCGCAGTGCTGGAACAAGAGGGCCCCGAACGTGCTCACTACCTGATGGAACGTCTGATCGATCTGGCCCGTCAGGCTGGCTCCGACATTCCTTTCTCCGCCAATACGGCCTACGTCAACACCATTCCTGCCCATCTGGAAAACCACTGCCCGGGCAATCTGGAATACGAAGAAAAGCTGCGCTCGTGGATGCGCTGGAACGCCATGGCCATGGTGGTCAAGGCTAACCGCGCTGACGGCGACCTCGGTGGCCACCTGTCCTCGTTTGCCTCGCTGGCCAATATGCTGGGCATAGGCTTCAACCACTTCTGGAAAGCGCCGAGCGAAAACCATGGTGGCGACCTGCTGTACATTCAGGGCCACTCCTCGCCGGGCGTGTACGCCCGCGCCTTCCTCGAAGGCCGTCTGAGCGAAGACCAGCTGACCAACTTCCGCCGCGAAGTCGATGGCAAAGGTCTGTCGTCCTACCCGCACCCGAAACTGATGCCGGACTTCTGGCAGTTCCCTACCGTGTCCATGGGTCTGGGCCCCTTGATGGCCATCTATCAGGCACGCTTCCTGAAGTATCTGCACGCCCGTTCGATCGCCGATACCACCGACCGTAAAGTTTGGGCCTTCTGCGGCGACGGCGAGATGGACGAGCCGGAATCGATGGGCGCGATCGGCATGGCCGGCCGCGAGAAACTGGACAATCTGGTCATCGTGGTCAACTGCAACCTGCAGCGTCTGGACGGCCCTGTGCGCGGCAACGGCAAAATCATTCAGGAACTGGAATCGGACTTCCGCGGCGCCGGCTGGAACGTGGTCAAAGTCATCTGGGGGCCGGGCTGGGATGCGCTGCTGGCCAAGGACAAGGAAGGCATCCTGAAAAAAGTAATGATGGAAACCGTCGACGGCGAATACCAGAATTACAAAGCCAAAGATGGCGCCTACGTGCGCAAGCACTTCTTCGGCAAGCATCCTAAGCTGCTGGAAATGGTCGCCAACATGACCGACGACGACATCTGGCGTCTGACCCGCGGCGGTCACGATCCGCACAAGATCTACGCTGCCTTCAAGGTCGCGCAGGAACATAAAGGTCAGCCTACCGTGCTGCTGGTGAAAACCATCAAGGGCTTCGGCATGGGCAAACACGGTGAAGCACGTAACACCGCTCACCAGACCAAGAAACTGAGCGACGAAGCTGTGCGCGAAATGCGCGACCGCTACTCGATCCCGATTCCGGACGATCAGCTGGCCGACATTCCGTTCTACAAACCGTCCGACGACGCACCGGAAATCAAGTACCTGCACGAGCGCCGCAAAGCGCTGGGCGGCTACCTGCCTGCGCGCCGCGTGAAAGCTGACGAAACGCTGGTAGTGCCGCCACTGTCGTCGTTCCAGAACGTACTGGAAGCGACGCCGGAAGGCCGCGAAATTTCGACCACTCAGGCCTTCGTGCGTATCATCACCGCGCTGCTGAAAGACCAGAGTCTGGGTCAGCGCGTGGTGCCGATTCTGGTGGACGAATCGCGTACCTTCGGTATGGAAGGTCTGTTCCGCCAGATCGGTATCTTCAACCAGCAAGGTCAGTTGTACGAGCCAGTCGATAAAGATCAGGTGATGTACTACCGCGAAGACAAGGCCGGCCAGATTCTGCAAGAGGGTATCAACGAAGCCGGTGGTATGAGCTCGTGGATCGCTGCGGCGACCTCGTACTCGACCAACAACCGCGTGATGATTCCGTTCTTCACCTACTACTCGATGTTCGGTATGCAGCGTATCGGCGATCTGGCCTGGGCTGCCGGCGACATGCGCGCTCGCGGCTTCATGATGGGCGGTACCGCTGGCCGTACCACGCTGAACGGCGAAGGTCTGCAGCACGAGGACGGCCATAGCCACCTGTTCGCTGCCGCGATTCCGAACTGCCTGCCGTACGATCCGACCTTCTCGCACGAAGTGGCCGTGATCATTCAGGATGGTCTGCGCCGCATGGTGACGGAACAGGAAGACGTGTTCTACTACATCACCATCATGAACGAGAACTACCCGCACCCTGGCCTGAAAGCCGGTCAGGAAGAGGGTATCCTGAAAGGCATGTACCTGCTGCAGGAAGGCGACAAAGCCGCCAAGCAGCGCGTGCAGCTGATCGGCTCGGGCACCATTCTGCGCGAATCCATTTTCGCTGCCGAACTGCTGAAAAACGACTGGAACATCGCCGCCGACATCTGGTCCGCTCCGTCGCTGACGCTGGTAGCGCGCGAAGGTCAGGATGCCGAACGCTGGAATCTGGTCAACCCGACCAAGCCACAGCGCGTGCCATACGTGACCCAGCTGCTGCAGGGCACCGAAGGTCCTATCGTTGCCACCACCGACTACATGCGTCTGTTCGCCGAGCAGATCCGCGCCTACATGCCTAAGGATCGTACTTACCGCGTGCTGGGCACCGACGGTTTCGGCCGCTCGGATAGCCGCGTGAAGCTGCGCGAATTCTTCGAAGTGAACCGCTACTACATCACCGTGGCAGCGCTGAAATCGCTGGCCGAAGAAGGCAAGATCGACGCCAAAGTGGTGGAGCAGGCTGTTGTCAAATACGGTCTGGATCCGAACAAACCAAATCCGGTGACCCAGTAATCCGCTAAAAAAGATACGGAGCAAACGCTATGAGCATTGTGGAAGTTAAAGTCCCGGATATCGGTGATTTCAAGGAAGTGGAAATCATCGAGCTGATGGTTAAAGTCGGCGACACCATCAAGGTCGATCAGTCGCTGATCACCGTCGAATCGGATAAAGCCAGTATGGAAATCCCTTCCTCCGCCGCTGGCGTGGTGAAGGAAATCAAAGTTAAAGTCGGTGACAAGGTTGCCGAAGGCTCGCTGCTGCTGATGGTGGAAGCGGATGGCGCGGCGGCTGCACCTGCGGTAGCAGCACCTGCACCAGCCGCTGCAGCTCCAGCTCCGGCCCCTGCGGCGGCTGCGCCAGCACCGGCTGCCGCTCCTGCTGCGGCCGGTCCGGTGGAAGTCACCGTGCCGGACATCGGCGACTTCAAGGAAGTGGAAGTCATCGAAGTCATGGTCAAAGTAGGCGACACCATCAAGGTCGATCAGTCGCTGCTGACGGTGGAATCGGACAAGGCCAGCATGGAAATCCCTTCGTCGCACGCCGGCGTGGTGAAAGAAATGCGCGTCAAGGTCGGTGATAAGGTCGGCATGGGCAGTGTAGTGCTGGTGGTGGAAGCGACTGGCGGTGCTGCTGCACCGGCCGCCGCTGCACCGGCTGCTGCCCCTGCTGTAGCCGCACCAGCGGCGGCCGCCGCGCCTGCCCCTGCTGCCGCGCCAGCCGCCGCAGCCTCGCAAGGCTCGGTACAGACCAGCAAACTGGCGCACGCTTCGCCTTCGATCCGCAAGTTCGCCCGCGAACTGGGCGTGGATCTGGGCAAAGTGGCAGGCACCGGTCCGAAAGGCCGCATCACCCAGCTGGACGTGCAGAGCTACGTCAAGGGCGTGATGGCTGGCAGCGTGGCCGCACCGGCCGGCGCTGCTGCCGGTGGTTCGGTAGGTGGTGGCGGCAATTTCAGCGTGCTGCCATGGCCGTCGCTGGACTTCAGCAAATTCGGCGAGACCGAACTGCTGCCGCTGTCGCGCATCAAGAAGATTTCCGGTCCTAATCTGCACCGCAACTGGGTACAGATTCCGCACGTTACCCAGTTCGACGATGCCGACATCACCGATCTGGAAGCGTTCCGCGTCGAGACCAATAACGCCAATGCCAAGAACAAGGATGCGGCCAAGCTGACCATGCTGGCCTTCGTGATCAAGGCTTCCGTGGCCGCACTGAAGAAATTCCCGACCTTCAATGCCTCGCTGGACGAGAAGGGCGAGAACCTGATTCTGAAGAAGTACTACAACATCGGCTTCGCTGCCGATACGCCGAATGGTCTGGTCGTGCCGGTGGTGAAAAACGCCGATCAGAAATCGGTCTCGCAGATCGCCCGCGAAATGACGGAACTGTCGGCTCAGGCGCGCGAAGGCAAGCTGAAACCGACCGATATGCAGGGTGCAACGTTCACCATCTCGTCGCTGGGCGGCATCGGTGGCACCCACTTCACGCCTATCGTGAATGCGCCGGAAGTGGCGATTCTGGGTCTGTCGAAAGCGTCCATCAAGCCGGTATGGGATGGCAAAGCCTTCCAGCCTCGCCTGATGATGGGTACTTCGCTGTCCTACGATCACCGCGTGGTCGATGGTGCGATGGGCGCCCGCTTCTCCGTGTACCTGAGCGAAGTGCTCGGCGACATGCGCAAAATTCTGCTGTAAGGAGCGACTATGAGCACAGAAGTAAAAGTGCCGAATATCGGCGACTTCGCAGAAGTAGAAGTAATCGAAGTGATGGTCAAGGCGGGCGACACCATCAAGGTGGACCAGTCGCTGGTGACGGTGGAATCGGACAAGGCCAGTATGGAAGTGCCTTCCTCGCACGCAGGTGTGGTGAAGGAAGTGCTGGTCAAGGTTGGTGACAAGGTCAAGGAAGGCGTAACCCTGCTGCTGGTGGAAGCGGGCGCAGGCGCCGCCGCTCCGGCTCCGGCCGCTGCTGCACCGGCTCCGGCCGCTGCGGCGCCAGCGGCAGCTGCGCCTATCGTGGCGCCGGCTGGCAGCAGCTACAGTGGCCAGATCGATATCGACTGCGACATGATGGTGCTCGGTGGCGGCCCTGGCGGCTACTCGGCAGCTTTCCGCGCGGCCGATCTGGGCATGAGCACCGTGATCGTCGAGCGTTTCAGCACGCTGGGCGGGGTCTGCCTGAATGTAGGCTGTATTCCGTCGAAAGCGCTGTTGCACGTGGCATCCGTGATCGATGAAACGGCCCATATGTCGAACACTGGCGTAACCTTTGCCAAGCCGGCCATCGATATCGATCAGGTACGCAAGTATAAGGAAGGCGTGATCGCCAACATGACCAACGGTCTGGCCGGCATGGCCAAGGCGCGCAAGACCCAGATCGTGCAGGGTGTTGGCCAGTTCCTCAGCGCTAACCACATCGAAGTCACCGCGGCTGACGGCAGCAAGAAAGTGGTGCAGTTCAAGCAGGCCATCATCGCTGCAGGTTCCTCGGTGGTGAAACTGCCGTTCGTACCGGAAGATCCGCGCATCGTCGATTCGACCGGCGCGCTGGAACTGCGCCAGATTCCGAAGCGCATGCTGGTAATCGGCGGCGGCATCATCGGTCTGGAAATGGCGACCGTGTATTCGACCTTCGGTGCGCGCATCGACGTGGTCGAAATGATGGACGGCCTGATGCAGGGCGCTGATCGCGACGCCGTCAAAGTCTGGCAGAAGTACAACGAGAAGCGCTTCGATAACGTCATGACCAAGACCAAGACGGTGGCGGTTGAAGCGCTGCCGGAAGGGATCAAAGTCACCTTCGAAGCGGCCGAAGCGGGTGCTACCGCGCCTGCTCCGCAAGTGTACGATCTGGTGCTGGTGGCCGTGGGCCGTAGCCCGAACGGCAAGAAGCTGGCAGCCGACAAGGCTGGCGTGATCGTCACCGACCGCGGCTTCATTCCGGTCGACAGCCAGATGCGCACCAACGTGCCTAACATCTTCGCCATCGGCGATCTGGTGGGGCAGCCTATGCTGGCGCACAAGGCCGTGCACGAAGCGCACGTGGCAGCGGAAGCTGCTGCTGGCCAGAAGTCGCACTTCGATGTGAAGGTCATCCCGTCGGTGGCGTACACCGATCCGGAAGTGGCATGGGCGGGCATCACCGAAGACGAAGCCAAAGCCAAGGGCATCAAGGTCGAGAAGGGCCACTTCCCATGGGCAGCTAGCGGCCGCGCTGTGGCCAATGGCCGTGCCGAAGGCTTCACCAAGGTGCTGTTCGACGCTGAAACCCACCGCATCATCGGCGGCACCATCGTCGGTACCCATGCGGGCGACATGATAGGCGAGATCGCGCTGGCCATCGAAATGGGCTGCGACGGCACCGACATCGGCAAGACCATCCACCCGCACCCTACGCTGGGCGAATCGATCGGTATGGCTGCGGAAGTGTACGAAGGCACTTGTACCGACCTGCCGCCACCGCGCAAGCGCTAAGCAATCGCGTTACGCATCAAACCAAAAGCCGGGATACGTTCATACGTTCCCGGCTTTTTTATATACTTAACCGGTCAATGCTAGGGCAGTTTGACAGTAGGTGTTAATTTGAGTGCACGTACGCGGCGCGCAAATTTTCGATCGTCGAAAGTGAGCATACTAGTGCAGTGTAAATAGCTGGCATGATGCAGAGCATCCGCAAACGACAGTCCAAGTAAATGATTGCGCAGTGCCTGCATAATTGCTGGTCTGTCTTCGATGGTAATTTGTGGCTGGCTAAGCAAATGCTGTATGACGGCTGTGCTGGCGCTGCAGTCCAGTCCATAGTGATGGCGCATTAGCCATTCCAGTTCGATTATGACAGTCTTGCATACGGCCAGTGCAGTTCCTGATTCGAGCACGTTTAGTGCTTGCAATCTCTGACGCTGAGCCTCCGCGTCGGCCTGATCCGCAATGTAATAGCGTGCCAGCACGTTGGTGTCGAGGCCTATCATTTTTGTCAGATGCCAGTGTGGGGATCGATAGATGACATCTGGCTACTTATCAGACCGTAGCCGCTATTAATGGTGGTTGTGAGTTCTGGCAGACAGCTTGCAGTGATGCGTAGCTCTATCTGGTAACCGTTAATAACGCATTGAACTTCGGCACCTTCTTTGATACCGTACATTTCACGGATGTGAGCCGGAATGGTGATGCTGCCATCACGATTGACCACAGTACAGGCTGCCATGATCACTCCTTGTTCGAATGATCATGGTAACACCGTATTGGATGCCGAGTTTGCGCGAATCGTGCTGTGCTTAATTTATCGGGTCAGGCGGTACAGCAGCAGGGCGGTGCGGATGGTGGCCCGCTCGATCGAGGCGATTTCCAGCTCTTCGTCGGGCGAGTGGGTGCCGCTGCCGGTGGCGCCCAGACCGTCCAGACTGTCGAGCATGGGCGCGACGAACTGGATGTCGCCGGCGCCCCGTTCGCCCGGCGGGAAGGCAGGGATTTCGCCCAGTCCCGCATCGGCGCTGGTCTGCGAATAGAGTTTGAGCAGGGCCAGATTGCCGGGCGTGGGCGACATCGGCGGATAGTGTTCGTGGAATTCGATGCTGGCGCTGGTGCCGGGCAGGCTGGCCGCAACAATCGCGTGCATTTTGGCGTGGGCGCGGTCGCGCTGCTCGTAGTTCAGGTAGCGCAGGTCGCCTTTGACGGTGGCATTCGGTGCGATGATGTTGTTCTTGCCCGCCACCTGCGCGCGGCTGCCCTCGGTGCTCACGCCGGTGCCGCCCGCGATCAGGCCCGGATTGAAGGTCAGGTCCGGCTCCATCACCTGCTGGCGGAAGCCGTCGAGGATACGCGCCGCCTCGTAGATGGCGCCATAGCCGGCCTGCTCGCTGAAGATGCCGCTGGAGTGGCCCTGTTTGCCCTTGACCTTGACCTCCCATTCGGACGAGGCACGCCGGCCTATGGTGCCGGTATCCTCGCCGCGTTTATTGCGCGCAGTGTTTTCGAACGCCAGCGCCAGATCGCTGTGTTTTGCCAGTGCCTGCATGTCGGCACGCGAGATGTCGATCGGATCGCCCGCGTTTTCTTCGTCGCCGCTGAAGATGATGCTGATGCGGGTGTTGTCGAGCGCACCGACGCGTTGTAGCGCATGCAGGGCCTGGATCAGGATCACGTCGCCGCCCTTCATATCGGTGACGCCCTGACCGCGTACCCTTCCGCCGTTGCGCTGCCACAGCGCGACCGGACTATCCTTTTCGAACACGGTATCGAGGTGGCCGATCAGCAGTAAACGCTTGCCCTGCTTGCCGTCGCGCGTGGCGATCAGGTGACCGGCGCGCTGTACGCTGGCCGGCATGTCGGCCCAGCGGGTCTGGAAGCCGAGTTCGTCGAACTGGGCGCGGAACAGGGCACCGACGGCCCGCACGCCGTCGTGGTTCATGGTGCCGCTGTTGATGTTGACGGCGCGCTCCAGCAGTTGCAGGCCCTGTTCATTATGGGCCTGGACTTCGGCGACGATGCGCTGTTCGATGGGGGAGAGGGGCGCCGCCTGCACGGTGGCATAGGCCAGCGTGAGGACGGCAAACGCGATCTGCTTCAGGCTCATGGGCGCTCCGTCTAGGTATAGTGAAGGATGCCCTAGCATAGCACTGTCCGTGTGCCATGTTGTCGCCTGATTGCAGCCGCAGGGGAAGCTTAGTTGATGGTCTTAGTTGATGGTCTTAGTTGACGGTGAACTGGGCGGGGATTTCAATGCCGCCGCTGCGGGCTGCCTCTGCGTAGGCTTGCAGTTGCGCGATCACGGCATCCAGCTGTTCCTGACCGGGGTTGGCCTGAAACGATTTAATGCGCTCGTTCATGAGCGTTACCTGTCTACTCCAGTCCAGTCGATTCGCTTTGCTCATATATCTGCTCCATGTAAAAAAAGCAGTATAGACCAAATGATAAATTTTTACATCGCCCGCTGCTGCACGCCGTGCAGGAACAGCTCCAGCCCCTGTTTGACACGGGCCTGACGTACTTCCAGCGGCATCCCCGTGTCCTGCGGGAATAGCAGACTGCACATGCCGTCACCGAGCACGCAGTTGAGCAGATGGAAGGCCAGTACGTCGCTGGAGAACTCGCTGCGCAGCTGGGCGCGGATTTCCGGCCGGTCGAAGTAGCGTGCCAGCTCCTCGCGGGTGCGTTTGGGGCCCGCTTCGTAGAAAGTCTCCGCCAGTTCCGGCGAAGTGCGCGATTCGCCCACCACCATGCGGTATAGCTGGTTGGATTTGGGCTGGGATAGCAGTTCCAGAAAGCGCAGCGAGAAATCGGACAGTACCTGCTGCATTGGCCGCTTATCGGTTTCCATGCTCTGCATGTCTTCGAAAAAGTGCGCGCGGCCATTGCCGATCACGGCTTTGAGCAGTCCCAGCTTGCCGCCGAACTTGACGTAGATGGTGCGCACCGCCACGTGCGCTTCGCGCGCAATCATCTCCAGACTGACATTCGAATAGCCTTTTTCGAGGAACAGGCGGCCAGCCGTCTGCAGCAGGGCCAGCTGGCGGGCTTCCTTGTCGGCTGCGCGCGGGCGGCCGGCACTCTTGCCGCTGCATGGCGTGGCGCCGGTCTGGTCGGTAATTTCCTCGGAGTAATCAGTTTCGTCGAGGGCGTGGGCGTTCATGATCATGATGGTAGTGAGCTTCGATGCCTTCATCGTAGTGCAAAATAAAATGAAATGCAATCGTTTCATTTCTTGACTTTGCCCAAAAAAAGGCCATAATGCACCTCTCTCATTTCATTTTTTATTGGAGCAGCACATGTCCACTCAGCAAAATCAGGAACAGAAAGTGCTCAGCGCTGTCCCGGCCGCCCCGGCCGCGACGCCGCCTGCCAACCGCCGCGTGGTGGTGATTGCCGCCGTGATCGGTCTGGTCGCGCTGGCACTGGGTGGCCGCATGTGGTACCGCAGCCATTACTACGTCGAGACGGAAAATGCCTATGTAGCGGGCCATGTACACAATGTGTCGGCGCGTATCGCCGGTACCGTGACCAAGGTGCTGATCGACGATAACCAGATGGTGCATGCCGGCGATGTGATCGCCGAACTTGATCCATTTGATCAGCAGGTGAAAGTGGAGCAGATCCAGGCGCAGATCGGTTCGGTGGAACAGCAGATCGCCCAGGCCGATGCCCAGATCGCTCAGGTGCAGGCGCAGGCCAGTGCCGCCGCAGCGCAGGTGGCCCAGTCGGAAGCCCAGCTGGTGCGCGCCAAGCAGGATGCCGACCGTTTCGGCCAGCTGTATAACAGCCAGATGAAAGCCGTGTCGAAAGCCGAACTCGATGCCGCCGTTGCCGCCCGCGCCAGCGCCACTGCCGATGTCACGGCACGCAAGGATAGCGCGGCTGCCGCCAAGGCCCAGATCAGCGCCGCCCACGCTGCGCGCGATGTGCTCAAGGCGCAGGCTTCGGTGCTGCGCGTGCAGCTCAAGGACGCCCAGCAGCAGCTGGCCTACAACCGTGTGCTGGCACCCGTCGATGGCCGCATCGGCAAGCGTACGGTGGAAGTGGGCCAGCGCGTGACGGCTGGCCAGCAGCTGACCGCCATCGTGCAGGAAAACGTCTGGCTGACGGCGAACTTCAAAGAGACCCAGCTGGCCGAGCTCAAGCCGGGCCAGGAAGTGAAAGTCACCATCGATGCTCTGCCGGGCAAGGAACTGATCGGCAAAGTGGACAGCTTCGCGCCAGCTTCGGGCGCCCAGTTTGCCCTGCTGCCGGCCGATAACGCCACCGGTAACTTCACCAAGATCGTCCAGCGCGTACCGGTCAAAATCGTGTTCCAGCCGGAAGACGTGAAAGCGCTGAGCGGCCGTCTGGTACCGGGCATGTCGGCCATTGCGGAAGTCTCGCTCAAACATTCCGGCGCTGCGGCCGACGCTAAAGCTGCCCACTAAGGAGCCGCCTCATGGCTAGCACAACCCACGATACGCCCAAGCCGTTTGCACCGCCGGCGCCGGGCGAGAAGGTGAGCGCCCGCACCTGGATGGCGGTGGCAGCAGGGATGCTGGGCGCCTTCATGGCGGTGCTCGATATCCAGATCACCAATTCCTCGCTCAAGGACATCCTTGGCACGCTTTCGGCCACGCAGGAAGAAGGTTCGTGGATCGCCACCGCCTATCTGGTGGCCGAAATCATCATCATCCCGATGACGGGGCTGATGACGCGCGTGTTCGGCATGCGCGCTTATATGATGGGCACCACCTCGCTGTTCCTGCTGTGTTCCACGCTGTGCGGCTTCGCCTGGAACCTGCCCAGCATGATCGTGTTCCGCATGATGCAGGGCTTTACCGGCGGTGCGCTGATACCGATGGCGATGACGCTGGTGATGGCCAAGCTGCCCGCCAGCAAACGCGCCACCGGTATGGCGATCTTCGGCCTGACCGCTACGCTGGCGCCGTCCATGGGCCCGACCTTCGGCGGCTATCTGAGCGAGCTGTATGGCTGGCCTTCGATCTTCTACATCAACTGGGGCCCGGGCCTGCTGCTGATCGCCGGTATTGCGCTGGGACTGGACAAGGAAAAGCGTCAGCTCAACCTGCTCTACAACGCCGACTGGCTGGGCATTGCCTTCATGGCCGTGGGGCTGGGCAGCCTGACCATCTTCCTCGAAGAAGGCAATAGCAAGGACTGGTTCGAATCGAGCTTCATCATTAGCTTTGCCGCGCTGGCGATTATCGGCCTGCTGGGCTGGGCCGTGACGGGCGCGCTGCGCAAGCAGCCCTTCGTCAATCTGGGCCTGTACGGCCAGCGTAACTTCTTCGCTGCCACGGCACTGTCGATGGCGATGGGCATGGGCCTGTATGGTTCGTCCTTCCTGCTGCCGCTGTATCTGGGCCAGATCGCCGGTTACTCGCCCATGCAGATCGGCGAAGTGATCATGTGGGCCGGCCTGCCACAATTGTTCATCATGCCGTTTGTGGCCAAGCTGTCGTCCAAGGTGGATAACCGCATCCTGTGTACTTTCGGCCTGCTGCTGTTCGGCGGCTCCTGCTTCATGAACGCCTACATGGATGCCACCACCGGCTATGACCAGCTGCTGCTGTCGCAGATCGTGCGGGCGCTGGGCCAGCCCTTCGTGATGCTGACGCTGTCGAACTTTGCCATGAACGGCATCCAGCCCAAGGACATGCCGTCGGCTTCGAGCCTGATCAACATGACCCGTAATCTGGGTGGTTCCATCGGCATCGCTCTGCTGGCGACGGCGCTGACCTCGCGCGAGCATTTCCACTCGCAGCGGCTGGGTGAATCCGTCACCAGCTTTGCTGCGGCCACGCAGGAACGTCTGGCGGCGCTGACGCAATCATTCCTCAGCCGCGGCTTCGATACGGCGACGGCCAGCGATATGGCGCTCAAGGCCATCGACGGCATTGTGCGGCGCGAGGCTTATGTGATGGCCTATAACGACGGCTTCTTCCTGGTCGGCGCCGTGCTGTTTGGCTGTATCGGCGTGCTGTGGTTCTCGGACAAAGTAAAAGCCCCTTCGGGTGGCGGTGGTGGTGCGCACTAGGCGGTCTGTCCAGACCCGCGTGCAGTACCCGACAAATCAAATACAAGTGAGGTAACACTATGTTCCATTCCGCTTTCCAGCGTCTGACTGTGGCCACTGCCGTTGCGCTGGCCGTTACCGGCTGCGCCACGGTCGGTAGCGACTTCTCCCCACCGCCTGCCGTAGCTGATGCCAGCTTCCGCCATCTGGCGCCTGCCGCCAGCAGCGAAGCACGCCTGCCGGCACAGTGGTGGACGGTATTCAATGACGCCACGCTGGACCGTCTGGAGCAGACAGCGCTGCGCGACAACCCCGGCGTGAAAGCCGCAGCCCAGCGGCTGGTGCAGGCGCTTGAACAGGCTGGCGTAACCCGTTCCAGCCAGCAGCCGCAGATCAATGCCCGCTCCTCGATCGGCAATTCGCGCAGTTCGGCCGAGACCTCGCAAGGTCTGGCGCTCGGTGGACGCTCCATCAAGGGGAATGATTACCAGGTTGGCGTGGGCTTGTCCTATGAAGTGGACTTGCTGGGTCGCGTACGCCGTCTGGTGGAAGCTTCCGACGCACAGGCACTGGCTGCCGAGGCCGACCGCGATGGCGTGCTGTTGCTGCTATCCTCGCAGGTCGCTACCACCTACTGGCAGTTGCGCGGTCTGGATGCGGAAATCGCCATTCTGAACAATGCGCTCGACACCCGTCGCGAATCGGAAGAACTGGTGACGGCACGCTTTAATGCCGGCCTGTCGAACGAGCTCGATGTATCGCGCGCCCGTATCGAACGCGCCAATGCGCAGGCCGATCTGCATGAAGTGCAGCGTCAGCGCAATCTGCTCGCACACAGTCTGGCCACGCTGGTGGGTGCCAGCCCGGCAGCGCTGCAATTGCCAGCCAGCGGCGCTGGTGTGAGCCTGCCGCAGCCGCCGGCGATTCCGGTCGGTCTGCCGGCCAGCCTGCTGGCCCAGCGTCCCGATCTGGCAGGCAGCGTGGCGACGCTGCGTTCCGCCAACGCACAGGTAGGCGTGGCCGAAGGCGCGTTCTATCCTTCCATCAGCCTGACGGGCAACTTCGGCTTTGCTTCGGAGAGCCTGCAAAACCTGAGCAAAGGCGGTGCGCGCCAGTTCAGCGCCGGCCCGCTGGCTCTGTCGCTGCCGCTGTTCGATGGTGGCCGCAACAAGGCCAATCTGGCTGTGGCCAAGGCGCGCTATGAAGAAGCGGTGGCTAACCACCAGAGCAAACTGCTGACGGCCCTGCGCGAAGTGGAAGATGCGCTGTCCGACGTACAGCAGCGTCAGTTGCAGGGTGAAGCGCAGGCGGCTTCGCAGGTGGCGGCAGCACGCGGCTATCTGGTAGCGCGCGCCCGTTACGAGCGGGGCGTATCGACCTATCTGGATGTGACCGATGCCCAGCGCAGCGCGCTGGCAGCAGATCGCGCCGCCGTGCAGATCAGCACCCAGCGCCTGCTGTCCGCCGTGTCGGTGGCCCGTGCATTGGGCGCAGGCTGGCAGCCATCGGCGCAGCTGGCGCAGGTAGCCCAGAACGGCACGCTGCCCCGTTAAACGGCACCAGCAGCGAGCTGGATTAAAATACCAGCCTCACTATCTCCGAGGCTAGTATGAAGAAAATTCTGCTCCCGCTGGCGCTGGCTAGCGCCTGTTTCACCGCCTATGCTGCGCCGGCCAGTGTGGCCGAACTGCAGCGCATGACCAAGCGCTTTGCTCCGGTTGCCCTGACGGCCGACACCAGTGCCCTGTCGGCGGGCGACAAGCAAGCTATCGCCAGACTGATCGAAGCGGCCAGGATTCTGGACGTGCTGCAGCTGCGCCAGCGCTGGTCCGGCAACGAGGCGCTGTGGGCCGCGCTGCAGAAAGACCACAGCCCACTGGGGAAAGCGCGGCAGGAATACTTCTGGCTCAACAAGGGGCCATGGTCCATCCTCGATGGACACCAGCGCTTCCTGCCGGCCGAACTGGCCGGCATCTCCATCCCCGAGAAGAAGCCGGAAGCGGCAAACTTCTATCCTGAAGGTGCCAGCAAGCAGGTGCTGGAAAGCTGGATTAACGCATTGCCAGCGGCCGACAAGGAGCAGGCCCAGTGGTTCTTCACCACCATCCGCAAGAATGCTGCCGGCCAGTTCGTCGCCGTCAAATATTCCGATGAATACAAGCCGGAACTCGAGCGTGCTGCCGCTTTACTGAAGCAGGCAGCAGCCGATACCGATAACGCCTCGCTGAAAAAATTCCTCACCCTGCGTGCCGAGGCTTTCCTCAGCAACGATTATCTGGCTTCTGATTTTGCATGGATGGATCTGGACGCGCCCGTGGATGTCACCATCGGTCCTTACGAAACCTATAACGACGAACTGTTCGGCTACAAGGCGGCGTTCGAGGCCTACGTGAATATCCGCGACGAGAAAGAGACCCGCAAGCTGGACTTCTTTGCCCAGCATATGCAGGAGCTGGAAGACCATCTGCCGCTCGATGCGCAATACCGCAATCCGAAAGTCGGTGCGGCCGCGCCCATGGTGGTGGTGAACCAGGTGTACGGTGCAGGCGATGGCAATATGGGCGTGCAGACTGCCGCCTACAACCTGCCTAACGACGAGCGCATCATCAGCCAGCGCGGTTCCAAACGCGTGATGCTGAAGAATGTACAGGAGGCCAAATTCAAGGCCACGTTGACGCCGATTTCGCGGCTGGTGCTGAACAAGGCTGACCAGCGCGATCTGGATTTCGATTCCTTCTTCACCCATATTCTGGCGCATGAAATCATGCACGGTCTGGGACCGCATAGCACCCGCGTGAACGGCGCCGAATCGACGCCGCGGCAGGATCTGAAGGAAGCCTATTCCACCATCGAGGAAGCCAAAGCCGATATCACCGGCCTGTATGCGCTGGCCTATATGATGGACAAGGGCCAGCTGGCCGGTACGCTGGGGCAGGGCGCCGCCGCCGAGCGCAAGCTGTACACCACCTTCCTCGCCTCGGCCTTCCGCACGCTGCATTTCGGTCTGACGGATGCGCATGCGCGCGGCATGGCAATCCAGGTCAACTACCTGCTAGATAAAGGCGGTTTCGTCGCCCACGGCGACGGCACCTTCTCGGTCGACTTCAAGCAGATACGCCAGGCTGTGACGGATCTGGACCGCGAGTTCCTCACCATCGAAGCGACGGGTGACTATGCACGCGCGCAGGCCATGATCGCCCAATACGTGGTGATCCGCCCCGAGGTGCAGAAAGTGCTCGATAAGATGAAGGTAGTGCCGAACGATATCCGGCCAGCCTTCAGGACGGCGGCCCAGCTGGTGAAATAAGCATCTCTGGCGGCAGGTACGGCAGGCGGTTCCCCCCCTGTCTGCACCGTGCCTCGCCGCCTGCCGCAACAGTACTTGCCGTTCCGGCATTCCAAATTTTCTACGTAGAAATAAAGCGTTGTAGATCCTTCCATACGGCAATTTTTTCGCCCTGTGCCGTGCTACAGTCTGATCACCATGATCAAGCACTGTCTGTCCCTGTCAGCCCTTATTCTGTGCGCCAGCGCACTGCAGGCGGCCGAGCTGACGGCGCAGGAAATCCGCTGGCTTAACGCGGGCAGCAGCGTGCTGGCCTATGCCAGACAGACGCTGCAGCTTCCGCTCGACATCACTGTGCAGCCCCAGGCACGTGCCAGCGACGTGCCGCTGGCGCTAGGCTATCAGGATGGACGCTGCAAGCTGGTGCTGTCGCTGCGCGGCAATTCGCATAGTGAAGACGTGCTGGCCGGCGTGCCGCCAGAGCAGCAAAGCTGGATGATAGAAGCCATGGTGGCACACGAGATAGGCCATTGCTGGCGCTATGCCCAAGGCGCATGGCACAGCCTGCCTGCCGGCTTCGAACAGGCGGCCAGCACACCGGAAATGGCGCTGCAGGAAACCCGGCGCGAAGAAGGTTATGCCGATCTGGTGGCGCTGGCATGGATAGCGCAAAGGCAGCCGCAACGTTACCCCATCGTGCTGCAATGGATGACGCAAGTGCGCCAGCCAGGCGGTATGACGGCGGGTAGCCACAGCACGCTGGCATGGCTGCAGCAGGCGCCCACAGCGCAGGTATTTGCTGCGGGTCGGCCATGGCAGCAGCAAGTAGAGCAGCTGTGGCAGCAGGGTCTGCAACACGATGAGTGCGGTGTGCTGCGCTAGCGATTTTGCAACTTTGTACGTTTCCGCACAGATGCACGGCACCCGCCGGGGTTTAATGTGTCCACCAACTACCATAAAGGGACACATCATGAACAAACTACTCTTCATCGTGATGGCGACGGCTACCAGCGCCAGTTTTGCCGCGTCGGCACCGAATAGCGATACCGTGGCTTACAAGAACGCCACCCAGAAAGCAGCGGCTGATTACAAGTCGGCCAAAGATGCCTGCGATGCACAGTCCGGCACTGGCAAAGATGTCTGTATCGAACAGGCCAAGGTAGCCCGCGCCAATAGCGAAGCGCAAGCTGCCATGCAGTATCGCAACGACAAAAAAACCCTGCAGAAGGCCCAGACCGAAGTAGCCGATGCCAACTACAATCTGGCCAAAGCGCGCTGCGCTTCGATGACGGGCGCCGATAAATCAGGCTGTCTCGATAGCGCCAAAACGGCCCATGTGGCCGCTATCAACGATGCCAAAGAAGGGCGCCGGATGGCTGATGCCGCCCAGACCGGCATTGATTGCAGCACTATGACAGGAGCCGATAAAGTGGGCTGCGAGACCCGTTCGAAAACGGCTCAGGCGCGCGATACCATGGCCGATACCATGATTACCACCAAGGTGAAAACCGAGCTGCTGGCCGAGCCTAGCCTGAAGTCGCTCGATGTACACGTGGAGACCACGAATGGCACGGTAATGCTGAGTGGCTTTGTGCCATCGCAGGCCGAAGTTGATAAAGCCGTGGATGTGGCCCGTAATGTTCAGGGTGTCAACAAGGTGCAAAGCTCGCTACGCATCAAATAGTGCGTGACCCGTTTGCATGCGGTAGTTTCCCCGTGGGGAAGATGGCGAGTATCAGATGTATGTAAACGAATACTAAGCTTGCTTTTTTTGCTTGATGACGTATGTTTTCCACAACATTTTTTTACTTTTTAAAGCGCCCTACGGGGCGTTTTTTTTTGCCCGCTTGATGTCATGGCATGCCCGCCTAGGCGGGATTCATTGTTGCGTCCGCTTTCCCCATCCCTTAGACGTTTGTCTTTGATTTCATTCTGAAAAATGAAATTCATTCATGCTGGTGTAATTGATTCGAATAAATATTGATAATAATTCTAATAATTGAAATATGGAAATTTATGCAATTCCTGTCACATCTTGTAACACTTATCAAGACATATTCAGAAAAATAAATTCTACTTCTGTAAGTTCGAGTTGCAAAAAATCAATGATATATTTTTGTCACACTTGAGCTATCCGGGGTGTACCACATTCGGGCTAGTCGGGTTTCTCAATTAGAAAATATTTTCCAAAAGAAATCACAAAGGGATAGGACACATGAGCATCGGAAGCAAACAATTCAAACTGGCTGCCATTGTCGCAGCCGTATTGCTGGCAAGTTCGGCACAGGCTGTGGGCGACAAGAATGCCACCATCGGTTCGCTGAATCCAATGACAGGCAATACTTCGGCACCGTCGAACTGGCGCTTTGTTGCTGGCCAGACTTTCAATGGCGTGGTAGGTGCGCTCGACGGCGTAGCCCGTCTGAGCTTCAGCAATTCGGCGGGTAACTGGGCCTGCTCGGGCTCCCTGCTGGCAGGTGGCCAATACGTGCTGACGGCAGCCCACTGCGCCGATGATTTCACCAAGATGACGGTGCAGTTCGGCTGGGAAAATGGCGTTGCGGCGATCAGCCGTAACGTGTCGGTCGGCAATGCCTACGTCAACAAAAAATGGACTGGCGAACTGGATACCGGCGCCGACATCGCGATTCTGAAACTCGATACCGCAGTGACCACCATCAAGGGCTACCACCTGAGCACCACCAATGACGTGGGCAAGGAATACCTGATGGCCGGCTACGGCACTACCCAGAACGCCAACACCAATGCCGCTACCAACTGGAATGACGTTGCCTGGGGCCACTACGCCTACAACGTATTCGATGTGGACAGCAAGACTTTCAACAAAGATGCCGCTAAATATGGCTACGACTTCGATGAAAGCTTCTATGCTCCTGGCGCTACCTACATGAGCGATTTCGATGACGGTACCGCTGCCCACAACACCCTGAGCCGTATTTCGGGCGTAGTCGCGCCTACCACCTGGAGCAGCGGCACCGGTCTGGGCGCGCGCGAAGGTCTGATCGCCGGCGGCGACTCGGGCGGTGGCGACTTCGTCTGGAATGGCACCGAATGGCTGCTGTCGGGCGTGCACTCGTGGGGCTGGGGCGGTAGCTCGGCTTGCGGCGCATTTGGTCTGAACGGTTGCGACAATGCTACCAAGAACGGTTCGAGCTATGGCGACCTGTCCGGGTCGACCGCGACCTACTCGCACATAGGCTGGATTAACTCGGTAACCGCCGTACCGGAACCGGAAACCTATGCCATGCTGCTGGCCGGTCTGGCACTGGTGGGTGTGGCCCGTCGCCGCAAACAGCAGTAATCGGCTGAAATAGATAAAGCCCCGGATGACTGGCGCAGGCCAGCATCCGGGGCTTGGTATTTTTGCGGCGTCTTTTACTTGAGGTATTTGGCCAGCCAGCCGTGCACTTCCTGATAGAAGTAGCGGCTGTTTTCGCCTTTGAGGATCCAGTGGTTCTCGTCGGGGAACACCAGCAGCTTGGCCGGTACGTTCAGGCGGTGCTGCAGCGCGTAGTTCATCAGCGCGTTATTGGCCGGCACGCGGTAATCGAGTTCGCCTACCGAAATCAGGATAGGTGCGGTGAATCCCGTGCCTTTGGCATGATTGCCTGCCTGTAGTACCGGACTCTGCTCGCGCCATACCGGCTGGTCGCCCCAGACGGGGCCGCCGCTGTTGACTTCGCGGCCATGGATGCTGTCGCTGGTGCCCCACTGCATGATCAGGTCCATTTCACCCGCGTGCGACACGATGGCCTTGTAGCGTGTGCTGGTCGCTTGCAGCCAGTTGGCCAGGTGGCCGCCGTAGCTGGCGCCGCCGGCAGCGAGGCGGCTGCCGTCGATATAGCTGTATTTCTTGATCGCTTCATCGACCGCCTCGTTGATTTCGTCGGCCGGGCCCTTGAGCGGATCGCCCTGTATGGCGCGGGCGAATTCCTCGCCATAGCCGGTGGAGCCTTTGTAGTCGGTCAGCAGCACCACATAGCCGGGCTGGGCCAGCAGGTGGTAGTTCCAGCGCAGCACGAACTGGTCGCGCCACATATTCGCGGCGCCGCCGTGGATCACGGCAAACAGCGGATACTTTTTGGCGGGATCGAAGTTGGCCGGCTTGACCAGCATATTGTGGATCATGCGGCCATCGCTGGCCTTGAACCAGAAGTGCTCGGGCGCCTGCCAGTCTATGCCGGCGGCGCGCTCCGTATTGAAACTGGTCAGACGTTTGGGAGCGCTGGCGCCGAAGGCATACACTTCGGGCGGATGGATGGAAGACTCCCACACGCCCACCATGGCTTTGCCGCCCGTTGCGAGCGAATTGATGCTGCCGGTCGGCAGCGATTTTTCGTCGCGCAGATCGCCGCCCTGCAGATTCATCGAGTGCAGCTGTTCGAGTCCGGCATGCTCGTAGCTGAATACCACGCGGTTGCTGCCAGCAGGCAGAACATAGCGCGAAATCGACCGGTCCAGCGTGGCCGTGAGCACTTTCGGTGTCGTGCTGGTGAACGGCCAGGCGAAACTGATCAGGCGCGTCACGTCATACACCTTGCCTTCCTGCTCCGCTTCCGTCAGCGCAAACAGGGACTTGCCTTCGTTGCCGAACTTCAGGCTATGGTAGCTGTGGCGGTCGCGCGTCAGCTGCTGCGGCTCGCCCCCTGCAACGGGCATGCTGTAGATCTGGGTATAGCCGCTGGCGCGCGCCAGTTCGTCGCGGTTGGTGGAGGCGATGAACAGCACGGTCTTGCCATCAGGCGCCCACAGTGCTTCCAGCGACTGGCCCTCGTCGCCCTGTGCGCCGCCAAAGCCGGGCAGGGTGACCAGACGGGTGCCGCCGAGCAGGTCGCGCGGCTTGGCGGCGGGCTCGGCATCCATGACGAACAGACGGACCTTTTTATCGTCCAGCCATTTGTCGAAGTAGCGCGGCGGGAAGGTTTCGTAGGCGCGCGCCGAATACTTGCGATCCTTGTGTTCCTTGGCAGACTGCTTAATATCGTCTTCCGAGCTATTGCCCGGATAGATGTCGCTGACGAACAGCAGCTGCTTGCCATCCGGGCTGTAGCGCGGGGCACGGGCACCCAGCGTCAGCGTGGTCAGGCGCTGGGCCTCGCCGCCGGTCTGCAGATCGAGGCGGTAGATCTGGCCGGCCTCGTCGCCATCGCGCTTGGCCACGAAGACCAGATAGCGGCTATCGGGCGACCAGTTCAGGCTGCCTTCTCCACCTTTGCTGAACGTCAGGCGGCGTGCCGGCGTATCATCGGCGAGGGATTTGATCCACAGGTCGGACCACTGTTCTTTGCTGTCATATGCGGGGTCGGTAACGGAAAATACGGCCCATTTACCATCCGGGCTAGGCAGCGGAGCGCCTACCCGCTTCATCAGCCACACATCTTCATGGGTAATCGGATGTCTGGCCGTAGAGTCTTCGGCGGCGGCGAGCACGGGCAGGCTCAAGCCGGCAGAAATTAACATGGCGATAAAAGAAAGTCGCGGTATAGTCATGGCGAGTTCGCAGATAAGTCGGTGAATCGTGATAGTGGCTAACTCTCTCATTGCTGTCAATCAAGAAGCTTTTCCATTCCACCCTCTATATGGAGAACCAGCTATGCAAACCATCATCAAAGTCCATCAGGTTGCTGCTTTTACCGCTGACGATCAGGGCGGCAATCCGGCCGGCGTGATGATACGCGCAGCCCTGCCGGACGAGCGTGCCATGCAGGAAATCGCGCGCGAGATGGGCTATTCGGAAACCGTCTTTGCCGCACCGGCCGGCGATGGCTGGCGCGTGCGCTATTTTTCGCCGGATGGCGAAGTGCCGTTCTGCGGCCACGCCACCATAGCGCTGGGCACGGTGCTGGCCCAGCAGCATGGCGACGGCGTATTTCCGCTCACCACCAACCACAGCCAGATCGTGGTGGAGGCGCAGGCGCGCGATGGTAAAGGCCATGCCACCTTGCAAGCGCCCATGACCAGCAGCTTGCCGGCTCCGCCTGCGCTGGTGCAGGCGGCCTTGCAGCTATTTGGCTACCGGCTGGCCGATCTCGATGACCGGATTCCGCCGGCCATCGCCAACGGTGGCGCCAGCCATCTGGTGCTGGCGCTGGCCAGCCGCGAACAGCTGCGCGCCATGCGCTACCAGCTAGCGGCAGGGCGCAGCCTGATGCAGCAGCATGGCCTGACGACGATCTCGCTGATCTATGCCGAAACCCCGCAGCGCTTCCATGCGCGCAATGCCTTTGCATCGGGCGGCGTGTATGAAGATCCCGCTACGGGAGCAGCGGCGGCAGCGCTGGCCGGCTATCTGCGGGATCTGGACTGGCCGCATGGCGGCAGTATTGCCATCGAACAGGGCGTGGATATGGGCGCACCCTGCCATCTGCAGGTCAGCATACCGGCCGAGCCGGGGGGCGCTATCCGGGTGTCGGGACGGGTGCGCATGATGGGCGAATAAGCTCGCCCAGCAACGGGAAATTGGCGGCTGGGCGGCTTAATCCCATTTGCGGATCAGGCGGTCCAGTTCGCCACTTTTTTCAAGCTGGAACAGGGCCCGCTCCAGCCGGTCGCGGCTATCTGGCGCTAGCTGCTTGCTGGTGGCGAAATATACTGGCGAGCTGAGCATTACTTGCGGCAGTACACGTACTTTGCTGCTGTTGCCCGTACGTTCGAGCAGCTTGCGCAGATCACGGCCACGGTGGAAGAACAGGCGGCCCCGTCCGGCCACCAGTTTCTGCAGGTTCAGTACCTGATTGGTGGCACTGTCATCGATCGGTATGCCGCCCTGAGCGCGGATGATATCGCCTGCCGCAAAACCGCGGTTGATCAGTACCGTATTGTCGGGGGCTAACTGGCGCACGTCGTCCCAGCTGGAGATGCGGATGGGGTCGCTGATGCGCGCCAGAAAATGGTATTCGTTGTTGTATAGGGGCGGCCCGATGAAATGGAAGCGCCGTTCCCGTTCGCCGATGCGCTGCACGGCGCAGGCCAGGTCGAGCTGGCCGTGTTCGAGTTCGGAATAGGCGCGGATCAGCGGTTTCCAGCTCTGGTCCCCCACGATCTGCAGTTCCGGATCGAGCTGTTCGATTGCGCGGAACAGGTCGACACACATGCCGGCTATGCGCTCGCCGCCGGCGGCGATGAACTTGGGTTCCGTGCCTTCCTGCGCCGCTGTGCGCAGCGTGACGGCATGCGCTGGCAGAATGGTGGCGCAGCAGGTGACGGCAAACATGCAGGCGAGCCACATGCCGAGTCTGTCACGCCATTGCACCATGCTGTCTCCTCCCGACTGATAGTGTCTAGCTTACACTACTCTGCTGCAAGCGTCTGCGGCGGTAGGGGAGTGTGGTGTTGCATGGTGTTCCCACGGCGGGAGGGGGAGATGGCTGCTGCGGAAAACCTGCAGACGTAAAAAAAGGAACTACGATCACTCGTAACTCCTTGATTTACTACAGCAAATTCGGTGGTAGGCCGTGCGGGATTCGAACCTGCGACCAACGGATTAAAAGTCCGCTGCTCTACCAGCTGAGCTAACGACCCCCGAAAGAGGCATTATTATATACACGCTGAGCTGAACTGCAAAGCTCTTTTTTCAATATTGTTAGCGCTAAATGATAATGTCCCCTCTCCGCTAGATAGAAATGTCCCCTAGGATGTCTCAAGGGGGAGGAGAGGATGGAAATTACGATGACGGGCAAGGAGGTGCTGCGCAGCCAGATCATGGCGCAGGTAATAGATGGTCAGTTGGATCAGGCTAGTGCCGCTGCCCGCTTAGGGGTTTGCGTCAGGCAGGTAAAACGACTGAAGCGTCGGATGCTCAACGAGGGTGTGCAAGGTTTAGTGAGCAAGCGGCGTGGCAAACAGTCCAACCGGAGCATTCCGGTAGCTTTATTAGCGCAGGCAGTCGAGTTGATTAGAACCCACTATGGGGACTTTGGGCCGATGCTAGCTTGCGAGAAATTGCGAGAGCTGCACGAGATCAAGCTATCGGTGGAGACGGTGCGCCAGGCGATGCTGGCTGCAGGGATATGGAAAGCCAGACGAGGTGCCGGGGCACGCACTCACCCCATGCGTGAACGCCGCGCAAGGCGCGGCGAGCTGATCCAGATCGACGGTTCGCCTCATGACTGGTTTGAGGGGCGCGCGCCAGCATGCTGTTTATTAGTGTTCATTGATGACGCAAGCGGAGAGTTGATGGCCCTACGCTTTGTCGACACGGAAACCACTCTCGGCTACATGGGATTGCTGGAAGAGTACGTGCACCAGCACGGTCTGCCAGCAGCCCTGTACAGTGATCGCCATAGCATCTTCTGTGTTTCCAAGGGCGATTACAAGGATGCCAGCGATGCGCAGACCCAGTTTGGGCGCGCACTTGAAGAGTTGGGTATTGAAGGCATTCAGGCCAACAGCCCGCAGGCTAAAGGTCGGGTAGAACGTGCCAACAAAACCTTGCAAGACCGTCTGGTCAAGGAAATGCGTTTGCAGGGGATCAGCAGCCAGGCGGCGGCCAATGCCTGGTTGCCGCAGTACATCAGGGCCTTCAACCGCCGGTTTGCGGTAGTGCCTGCCATGACTGGCGACGCCCATGTACCTTACACAGGGTCACGTAAGGCCTTGCAGCGCATACTGGCGACACATACCAAGCGGCGCTTATCGAGTAACCTCAGTTGTCAGCACAATGGCCTGCTGTATCAGGTTCAAAGCGCTGATCAAGGACTGGCGTTACGGGGGGCCCAGATATCAGTCGTCGAACACTCGGACGGCAAAAAAGAGCTGTTATGGCAAGGGCGCGTATTACCATATACCTGCAGCACAAAATCAGGCAAACGAGAGGCTGCTGCGGTCGATGGCAAGAACGTCAATGCCAAGGTCGAGCAAGCGTTGCGTCGGCGCCTATACCCAGCCAAGGCCATCGGCCATCCATGGAAACAGCGCATGGCAACGCCGCCAGGGACCATCCCGGTACAAGCTCAATTCACTCATACCAAAGATGGCTTCGCCCCCGCTTCCCCAAGATACGTCCCGAAGGGGACATTTCTATTTAGCGGAACGGGGGACATTTCTACTTAGCATTGACAGCTCTTTTTTCAATAATGATGTTTTTCTAGCGGTCGCCGGCAGGGATGCCCAGTGCCGCCGTCACTTTCAGCACTTCGTCGGCGCTGGTCACGCCTTCCAGAATTTTGTGGGCGCCGGCGATGCGCAGCGGCAGCATGCCATCAGCTACACTGCGGGCGCGCAATGCTTCCAGTTCGCTATCGGCCCGTACCAGCTGGCTGAAGGCTGGCGTAACGCTTAGCAGTTCGTACAGCCCCGTGCGGCCGCGGTAGCCGGTCTGGCGGCATTCGGGGCAGCCCACCGGACGGTACACGGTGGCTGGCTTGGGCATATTCCAGCCACCGGCCAGGCTGTGCCAGATTTCGTCGCTGATGCTGCCATCCGGCAGCTTGCAGTCGCTGCACAGGGTGCGCACCAGCCGCTGCGCCATGATGCCGATCAGCGTGGCTTCCAGCAGATAGTAGGGCACACCCAGTTCCAGCAGGCGCATCACGGCCGAGGGCGCATCGTTGGTGTGCAGGGTCGATAGCACGAGGTGGCCCGTCAGAGCCGCCTGTATGGCCATTTCGGCCGTGGCCAGATCGCGGATCTCGCCCACCATGATGATGTCGGGGTCCTGCCGCATCAGCGCGCGCACGCCGTCGGCAAACGACAGGTCGATGCCGGGCTGGACCTGCATCTGGTTGAACGCCGGTTCCACCATTTCGATAGGATCTTCCACCGTGCAGACATTCACTTCCGTCGTCGCCAGTGCCTTGAGGGTGGTGTACAGGGTGGTAGTCTTGCCGGAGCCGGTGGGGCCGGTCACCAGTATGATGCCGTGCGGACGCTGGGTCAGCTGGTCCCAGCGCTGCGCTGCTGCGGGCGGGAAACCCAGCTCCGGCAAAGTTTTGACCACCACTTCCGGGTCGAAGATACGCATCACCAGCTTTTCGCCGAAGGCGGTGGGCAGAGTGGACAGGCGCAGTTCGATTTCCTGCCCGCCCGCCGTGCGGGTCTTGATGCGGCCATCCTGCGGACGGCGCTTTTCGATCACGTCCATCCGGCCCAGCAGCTTGATGCGGGCCGTCATGGCGATCATCACCACGGCCGGCACCTGATATACCTGATGCAGCACGCCGTCGATGCGGAAGCGGATGGCGGCCAGTTCGCGTTTGGGTTCCAGATGGATGTCCGAGGCGCGCTGCTCGAAGGCGTATTGCCACAGCCAGTCGACGATATTGATCACATGCTGGTCGTTGGCATCGACCTGCTTATTGCTCTTGCCCATTTCGACCAGCTGTTCGAAATTGCTGCGCAAGGCAAGGTCGTTGCCGCTGTGCTTGTTGGCCTTCTTGATCGATTTGGCCAGACTGAAGAACTGGGTGATGTACTGGGCGATATCGAGCGGATTGGCGATCACGCGGCGGATGGCGCGGCGCGAAATCCTGCTGATTTCATGCTCCCACTCCGTCACATAGGGATCGGCGGTGGCCACCACCAGCGTATCGGCGCTGATTTCCAGCGGCAGGATGTTGAAGCGCGCCGCATAGCTGGCCGACATCACGTCGGCCACGCGGGTGAAATCCACCTTGAGCGGATCGATGCGGGTGAAGCCCAGACCGCAGCGGGCCGCCAGCCATTCGCACAGCAGGTCCAGCGTGAGCAGCTTGTGGGGCGGGCGGGCCGACAGTATCTTGCTGTGGGCAATCGCGCACAGCGGGTGCATGCTGCCGACGGCGTTTTTCAGTATGCCCTGACTATGGGAAAACAGTTCCTTGACGTCCGTCTTGCGCACCATGCCGTCGGCGAGCAGCCAGCCGTATAGCTGTTGCAGGTCGAGTGGCGCCGCGGGCGGCTGGGCAGTTGCGGTAGCAGGAGTTGCAGACATCGGGCGCCACTTTCAGTAGGAGTTAGGCCGCTGCCAGCCCTTTAACCCAGCTCTTGGCCGGCAGTTTGGTGGCTGCCACGATCTCGGCGGCACGCAGTTTCAGAGCTTCCAGATCTATTGTTCGCTGGCGCTTGAAGGCAATGGCAATCACGTTACCATCATGCACAGGCGGCAGGCAAATCACTTGTGCAAAAGCGAACTTGATGGCTTTGGTATTGCGCGCATAGCTGGGGTGGTCGCCGAACAGGTTGACGGTCATGATGCCGTCGTCGTTCAGGCAGTTGGCGCAGGCCTGATAGAACTCGGCCGTATCGAGCACGGGGCCGCGCGCCGTGGCGTCATACAGATCGACCTGCAGGGCATCGAGCGTGCCGGCATTGGCAGGATCGTTGACGTAATCGAGCGCATCCATTTCCAGCACCTGCAGGCGCGCATCGTTGGGCGGCAGCTTGAACATCGACTCGCAGATCGTGATCACGGCCGGATTGAGCTCTACCGCCGTAACGCTGGCCTGGGGGAAGCTGGTGTAGCAGAATTTGGTCAGGGTGGCCGTGCCCAGGCCCAGCTGGGCGATGTGGCGCGGCTGGGGCAGCCACAGCATCCAGGCCATCATCTGCTGGGCATATTCGAGCTCCGGCCAGTTGGGCTTGCGGATGCGCATGGCGCCCTGCACCCATTCCGTGCCGAAGTGCAGATAGCGTACGCCCTCCTGTTCCGACAGGGTGACCGGCGCATATTTAGGTTTGCGCGCAGGACGGGACGATTCTTCTTTTTCGATGGATTTACGTTTGATCAGCATGGGGCGGGTGGCGACAGAGTGAAACGGCATTATCCCGCGATGCTTTAGATCAAGGCAAGCCTGAAAACGGCACTGCCGGTACAACGACCGGCAGCGCAGGGTAAAACGGCGAAGATCAGGCGTGAATTAACGCTGGGCAGGTTCCACTGCCACGCGCAGACGCACGCGCTCGCCCGGATCGTAGGACATCACGGTGGTGTAGTTGCGGCCGCGGTAGTCGTAAGTCACTTCATAGCCCGAGGTGCGCGATTCCCAGTGATCGACGGTACGGCACTGCTTGACCTGCTGTTCCTGCACGCCGCCGCTGGCTGGCGTATTGGCGTTGTCGACGCGGTCGCCGACCAGCGCGCCGGCGATGGCGCCAGCAGCGGTGGCGACCGAACGGCCGGAACCGCCGCCCACCTGATTACCGGCCAGACCGCCGATCAGGCCGCCGACAATGGCGCCGCCCACGCCGCGCTGAGGCGCTGGCTGCTGGACCTGGACGTATTCGGTGCGGCATTCCTGACGTGGACGGTTAATCTGTTCTACCTGCGGGGTTACCCGAACCACACGGCCGAAATCTTCAAAATCGGCTGCTTGAGCGGTAAAAGGCAGGGCGCCCACGCACAGGACGGATGCGATCAGTTTGGCTTGCAAGTTCATTTGGTAACCTCGTTTCAATTTGAATGTCTTATCAGGGATTCTGATATTGCATGAAGAGTATGGTACCCCCCGCGCAGAGCGGCAACTAGTGCTGATTAAGTATCTATGGCAACAAATTGTAACATCGGCCCGGTCTGCCCGTCGCCGCCTTGCCAGAGGAGGAAATGTGCCGAATTGACCCACAATCTCGGACAAAATGTTCTGTTTTTAACAAATATTGCGTGCGAAACCACAATCAAGTTGATCTGAAAGGAACAACACGTTACCCTAACGAGCGTAGGGAATTCGTGAAACATAGGATACCACCGCGGCCAGACGCCGACCCGTACGCCGCGTAAAGTGCACAGGTGCTCAAATTATTTACTCATTAATTCACAAGCTAGGCACTCCCGACAAAAAAGTGGACACACCTTACATGCCAGGTCAATCCGAAGGACCCGAGAGTCTGCTGATGAGCGTGCCAGCCAATCTGGTGCAATCGATACGCGCGTTCCGCGTCGCCGAATTGCAGGAAGAAGCGGCCCGGCTGGAGCAGCATTTTCTCTACGCCCATTGCATTGCCGGCCTGACCAAGCAGCAGGTGCTGGGTATTATTTCCGAATCCTTCCGTTTCCCTAAAGGCGTAGGCAAGAATTTTGATGGTCTGCGCACCACGCTGACGGAAACCATGGCCGCTGCCGGCCCGCAGAACGGTTTCCTCGTGGTGCTGGAACAGTTGCCTAATACCCAGAAATTCGACAAGGAAGCGCGCGAAACCCTGCTCGACGTGTTCCGCGACGCGGCCGACTTCTGGGCCGAGAAAAAAGTGCCATTCCGCGTGTTCTACTCGTTCGAATAAGCGCTATCACGCCCGTCCGGCCCTGGAAAACCCGCTCCGGCGCGGCCGGCAGTCCCGCTTAGTGGTAGTCCCGACCGCCTGAACAGGGTACAATGGCGGGCTATGAGAAATATCGTCATCCTGATTTCCGGTCGCGGCAGCAATATGGAAGCCGTGGTACGCGCCTGCCAGGAGCAGCGCTGGCCCGCCCGTATTGCCGCAGTGATCAGCAACCGTGCCGACGCCTCCGGGCTCGACTTTGCGGCGGCGCAGGGAATCCCGACGGCTGTGGTCGCCAATAAAGACTATGCCAGTCGCGCCGAGTTCGACGCGGCCCTGCAGACTGTGATCGACGGCTATGCGCCCGATCTGGTGGTGCTGGCCGGCTTCATGCGGATACTCACGCCCCCGTTCGTGGAACATTACGCGGGACGCATGCTTAATATCCACCCCTCGCTGCTGCCGCTGTTCCCCGGGCTAGATACCCATGGGCAAGCCTTGCGCGCCGGTGTGGCCGAGCATGGTGCCACCGTGCACTTTGTTACCGCCGAACTCGATCATGGCCCGATGGTAGTGCAAGCTGCCGTGCCGGTCATGCCCGACGATACCGTAGACACCCTGTCCGCCCGGGTGCTCAAGCAGGAACATGTCATTTATCCGCAGGCAGTGCGCTGGTTTGTCGAAGACCGGCTAACGATAGTGCAGGGCGCGGTCCAGGTGGACCACAGTAAGTAAAAACTAAACAAGGAACTCCATGAGATTGCCACCAGCGATACTCGCCAACGCCGAAGAAGTGTTGCGCGAGATTTTGCGCTTTTCCGCGCCGGCCGACACCACCCTGTCGCGCTACTTCAAAGATCATCCCCGTCTGGGCGGCCGCGAGCGCGGCGCCATCGCCGAGTGTATTTACAACGTGCTGCGTAACAAGTCCTTCTACACGGACTTCTCCGAAGCTGGCGGCGGCGCCACCATGCGCCGCCTGACCCTGCTGGGCATGAGCGATGCCGTGGGTGTGGAATCGCTGGGCGGCCTGACGGAAGAGGAAGTGGCCTGGGTCGAGCGCATCATGCAGATCGACCGCAAGCTGATGCATAAATCGAGCCGTTCGAATATGCCGAAATGGCTGTTCGACAAGCTGGTCGAGCAGATGGGCGAAGAGGAAACCCTGCTGCTGGCCGACGGCATGAACAAGCCGGCGCCGCTGGACCTGCGTGTCAATGCGCTCAAGGATAACCGCGAGGACGTGGCTGCCAAGCTGCTGGAAGCCCCTATCCGCAGCACGCCCACGCCTTACGCACCGCTGGGCCTGCGCGTGCTGCAGAAGCCTGCGCTGCAGAATCTGCCGCTGTTCAAGGATGGCCATATCGAAGTGCAGGACGAGGGCAGCCAGATTCTGTCGGCCATCGTCGGCGCCAAGCGCGGCGAGATGGTGGTGGACTTCTGCGCTGGTGCGGGCGGTAAGACGCTGGCGCTGGGCGCTACCATGCGCAACACGGGCCGTCTGTATGCCTTCGACGTGTCGGAAAAGCGCCTGTCCAAGCTGAAACCCCGACTGGCCCGTAGCGGCCTGTCGAATGTGCATCCGGTGCTGATCGCGCACGAGCGCGATGCCAAGATCAAGCGTCTGGCTGGCAAGATCGACCGTGTACTGGTCGATGCGCCGTGCTCGGGTCTGGGTACGCTGCGCCGTAATCCGGACGTAAAATGGCGCCAGCAGGCGGGCGCTATCGCCGAACTGCAGCAGAAGCAGGCCGCCATTCTCGATGGCGCGGCCCGTCTGCTGAAAGGCGGCGGCCGTCTGGTGTATGCCACCTGCAGCTTCCTCGACGACGAAAATGATTTCATCGCCCAGCAGTTCATTGCCACCCACCCTGATTTCGAACTGGTGCCGATGAGCAAAGTGCTGGCCGAGCAGAAAATCGCGCTGGAAATGGGCGACTATCTGAAGCTGCTGCCGCACAAGCACGAAACCGACGGCTTCTTTGCTGCCGTGTTCGAGCGCAAGCCTATGGCAAAAAAAGCCAGCAAGGACGAGGCGCAGGATAGCGCAGAGTAATGTGCGTATGCCGGTTCAGTGCGGCTTAAGCGGGGCTGGTCATACTAAGCCGCCGCACTACTGATCTGAAAAGGCCGGGTAACCGGCCTTTTTTACGTTAATCTAGCAATGTTTTTAACTTTCCCCCATGAAGATGAATCCGCAACAGCCGCTGCTGAACCTGATCGATGACCTGACCGGCGACCTGCAGGACCCCAGCCTGCTGTGGCAGCTAGGCGCTGTGCTGCTATCTATCGTGCTGGGTTTCGGATTGGCGCGTCTATTGCGCCAGCGCCTGCGTCGGGGCGATGCTCATAGTGGTGTGGTGGTCTGGGGTGTGGAAAGTTTTGGCCGCGTGCTGGCGCCTCTGGCCGTGGTGGGCTGGCTATGGCTGGCCCGGCTGCTGTTCGTGCAATACCATCAGCATGTGAACCTGCTCAAGATTGCTCTGCCTATCTTCGGCTCGCTGGCGGTCATCCGTTTCACTTTCTATCTGCTGCGGCGCGTATTTGCCCGCCACGGTCAGGTCAGCGCCACCATGCTGGCCTTCGAAAAAGTGTTCCAGTTGCTGGTCTGGCTGGCCTTCGTGCTGTATATCACGGGGCTGTGGGTGGATGTGTTCGACTATATGGATAACACCATCCTGCCACTGGGTAAGTACAAGGTCTCGATTGCCGATGTGCTGCAGGCCACGGTTTCGGTGATCGTGCTGCTGATACTGGCCCTGTGGGCCGGTGCGGCGCTGGAAGAGCAACTGATGAAAGTGCAGGGCATGCACACCAATCTGCGCGTGGTGGTAGCGCGTACGGCGCGCGCGCTGCTGATACTGGTGGCAGTGCTGATGAGCCTGACGCTGGTGGGAATAGACTTGACCGTGCTGTCCGTCTTCGGCGGTGCGCTGGGCGTGGGGCTGGGGCTGGGCTTGCAGAAGATCGCCAGCAACTATGTGTCGGGCTTCGTGATCCTGCTTGACCGTAGCCTGACCATAGGCGACATGATTACGGTGGACAAATACAGCGGCCGGGTTACCCAGATTAATACCCGCTACACCGTGCTGCAGGGGCTGGACGGCGTGGAATCCATCGTGCCGAATGAAATGCTGGTGTCGGGCGCGGTGCAGAATTCTTCGCTGTCGAACAGCCAGCTGTGGCTGTCCACCAAAGTCTCCGTTGCCTACGATACGGACGTGGATCAGGTACTGCGCCTGCTGGAACAGGCGGCGCTGTCGGTAGAGCGCGTGCTGAAGGAAGAAAAGCTGCCGTCAGCCCAGCTGCTGAGCTTTGGCGCCGATGGGCTGGACCTGCAACTGGGCTTCTGGATCAATGACCCGCAGAATGGCCGGGGTGGCGTCATCTCCGATGTGAACCGCGCAGTCTGGCGCGCGCTCAAGGAACACAATATTTCTGTTCCGTTCCCGCAACGCGAAATGCGCATACTGGGACCGGCCGTGCCGCCATTCGTCGCCGTAGAGAGTCCGCAAACACCGCGCTAATTTTGATGATGTAGGGAAATCCCTGATCGGGTTAGCCTTAAACCGGCGTACAATATCCGCCTATTAGAAGCAGTTCGGGACTGTTTATGCCTGTAAAAATCGCAACATTGGCGTAAGTATCCGAACGCGAGACACGCCTACTTTGGAGCTGTAATGAGCTTGTATCTCTACGATGTACTGGATTTTCTGTCGAATGGCCTGACCCGCGCCAGCGCCTGGCAGGTGTTTGCCTACACCATGATCGTGACGCATATGACGATCGCCAGCGTGACCATCTTCCTGCACCGCCATCAGGCTCACCGCGCGCTGGATCTGCACGCCCTGCCTAGCCATTTTTTCCGCTTCTGGCTGTGGCTGACCACGGGGCAGGTGACCAAGGAGTGGGCTTCCATCCACCGCAAGCACCATGCCAAGTGCGATACGGAAGAGGACCCGCATAGCCCGGTAACCCGCGGCATCAAGACAGTGTTCTGGCAAGGTGCCGAGCTTTACCGTGCCGAATCGGAGAATCTGGAAACCATGGAGAAGTATGGCCACGGCACGCCGGATGACTGGATCGAGCGGCATGTCTACACGGGCCGCAGCTGGATGGGCATCGTGCTGATGTTCATCATTAACTTCGCCCTGTTCGGCGTGATCGGCATTACCGTCTGGGCCGTGCAGATGATGTGGATCCCTGTAACGGCGGCCGGCATCATCAACGGTATCGGCCACTACTGGGGCTACCGCAACTACGATTGCGCCGATGCTTCAACCAATATCTTCCCGCTAGGTCTGCTGATCGGCGGCGAAGAACTGCATAACAACCATCACACTTTCGCTACTTCGGCCAAACTGTCGTCGAAATGGTATGAGTTCGATATCGGCTGGGGCTATATCCGTGCCATGGAAATGGTGGGGCTGGCCAAAGTGAAGAAGCGCGCACCGGCACCGAAGTTCGCCAAAGGCAAGCTGGAAGCCGATTTCGATACGCTGCAATCGGTGATTACCAACCGCTACGATGTGATGGCCAAGTACGCCAAATCCTTCAAGCAGGCCTGGAAGGAAGAGCTGAGTCACCTCAAGGACAAGGCCCAGCTGGAAGCGCGTTTCCTGAAGTCCTCGCGCAAGCTGTTGCAGCGCGAACCGGGCAAGCTGCAGGCGCCCCAGCAACAGCAGCTGAGCGAACTGTTCCAGCACAGCAAGGCGCTAGAGACCATGCATCTGATGCGGGTGGAACTGGGCGTGATCTGGGAGCGTTCGCACTTTACCCGCGACCAGCTGCTGCACAAGCTGCAGGACTGGTGCGATCGTGCCGAAGCGTCGGGCATCAAGGCACTGGAAGATTTTTCCCTGCGCCTGCGCAGTTACGCGTAAAGCTACTGCTGAGAGTAAAAACGGCACCCTCGGGTGCCGTTTCTTTTTGCCTGTGTAGGCTGATGAAGCTTAGGCGGCTTTTTTGCGGCGGCTGATGGCCGCAACCAGGCCCAGACCGGCCAGCATCATGGCATAGGTTTCCGGTTCCGGAACGGCTGCAACGTTCACGTTGGACAGGGCGGTCCAGCTCTGGCCGCCGTTGGCAACGATCTGCAGGTAGCGGCCGCTGGTATTCAGGGTCTGGTTCAGCACATCGCCGTTGCTGCCAAAGCCGTTGAAGGTGGCAACAGGAGCGAGGCTGGTCCAGTTGGTGCCGATGGCACTATTCGATACGAAAACCTGCTCGATCACGTTGTTGTTTGGCAGCAAGTCCAGCGCATATTGCACACTGGCAATATTCTTGACCGAACCCAGATCCACCTGTATCCACTGGTAGCCAAAGTTACCCGAGTTCCAGCCGCCGCCATTAAAGGCGGATTGGGCGCTGTAGCCGTTCCAGGTGCTACTTTGCGTATAGCTTTGCGCCGACAGATCGGCTGCAATATTAACCGCAGCATTAGCGTTGGCAGCAGCAGCGAACAGGGCGACGACGCCGGCGAGCAGAGTTTTCTTCATGTGTTTCCCCTTTATTGATTACTTTAATGCAATAAAAATATTTATTAAGCAATTTCTAAGGAAGATTATAACGTACTGATTTACCGATGCAATTATTTTTTTTGTATTGGATGTTGCAAAATGGCATGATGCACGCGGACTGCCTATGGGGAGGGACTATGAAGATAGATAATAAAAAAGCCGCTGAGCTAATGCTGAGCGGCTTTTTCTGAAACGGAGATCGATTATTTGATCTTGGTTTCTTTGAACATGACGTGCTTGCGAGCTTTAGGATCAAACTTGATGATCTCCATTTTCGCTGGCATGGTGCGCTTGTTCTTGGTGGTGGTGTAGAAGAAACCCGTACCTGCGGTCGATTCCAGTTTGATTTTGTCGCGGCCAGTTTTTGCCATGGTAGCTCCCTAATTAGACTTTTTCGCCACGGGCGCGCATGTCGGCCAGTACGGCATCGATGCCGACTTTGTCGATTACACGCAGACCAGCGTTGGACAGACGCAGGGAGACCCAGCGGTTTTCAGATTCAACAAAAATACGACGGTTCTGCAGGTTAGGCAGGAAACGACGCTTGGTTTTGTTGTTTGCATGGGAAACGTTGTTGCCGACCATCGGCTTCTTCCCAGTAACTTGGCAAACACGTGCCATAACGCACTCCTTAAAAGACATTCCAGAATTGGAAAAACAAGAGTATATCTAAAAAACTGAGCTTTTTCAATGACTTGTGAAAAACAATTGTGTCTCGTAATAATGAAAAAATTTAACAATTGTGTATTCCATGCGAAAGCGCGCGTAAACCCTTGAGCGCATAGGGGTAAACCTAGAGCTGGCCGTGCTCGGCAAACGAGTAAACTTGCTGGCCGGCCACGATAAAATGGTCGAGGATGCGGATATCGACCAGTGCCAGCGCCTGCAACAATGCGCGGGTGAGCAGCAGATCCGATTCGCTGGGCTCGGGCGAGCCGGACGGGTGGTTATGCGCCAGCATCACGCTGGCTGCATTGCTGGCCAGCGCTGCCTTGACCACTTCGCGCGGATACACGCTGGTATGGGTCAACGTGCCGCGAAACATTTCGCGCGCTTCGATCAGGCGGTTCTTCACATCAAGAAACAGCACATGGAAGGCTTCGCGTGCCTGTCCGCTGAAGGTGGCGCGCAGATACTGTTTGACGGCGGCCGGCGAACACATGGCGGCGCCGCTGCGGATGTCTTCGCCGATGGCACGGCGCGCCAGTTCCATCACCGCCTGTAACTGGGCATATTTGGCCGGACCCAGCCCGTGGATGGCGCAGAATTGCGACAGACTGGCGCTAAACAGTGCCTGCAGCGAGCCGAAATGCTGCACGGTCAGTTGGGCTAGCTGCACGGCATCGCGGCCCGGCACGCCGGTGCGCAGGAATAGGGCGAGCAGTTCGGCATCGGACAGGGTATGGGCACCCTGGCGGATCAGGCGCTCGCGCGGGCGTTGTTGTTGCGGCCATAGCTTGATACTCATCACAGGCTCCGTGCAATGCCACCGATACGGGGCGTTTTGGCTGGCTTGGCTTACAATATAGCCTTTGCTAGCCTAACCAATCTCACGTCATGTCAAACGCGCAACCTGCTGTCGTCACCAAATCGGCTTATCTCACTCTGCATTACCGTCTGGCTTCGCTCGATGGCAAAGACATTGTTACCACTTTCAATGCCAATCCGGCCACGCTGATGCTGGGCCAGGGCCAGCTGGCGCCGGTGCTGGAAGAACTGCTGCTGGGCTTGCCGGAAGGGACGCACCGCACGTTCAATCTGGAACCGGGTGTCGGTTTCGGTCCGCGCAATCCGGAACTGGTGCGTCAGGTGTCGCGTGCCACGCTGGATGAAAATTCCAGCCCGGACGCCGAATACAAGGTCGGCGATCTGGTTGATTTCGCAGCACCCGGCGGCGGCCGCTTCGCTGGCGTGCTGCGCGAGCTCGGCGACGAAGTCTGCCTGTTCGACTTCAACCACCCGCTGGCCGGCGAGCCGCTGACTTTCGAAGTTAATATTATTTCTGTGCTGTGAGGAACGGATGAGCGAAAAAGAAGTTCTGCTAGCCCAGCCGCGCGGCTTCTGCGCCGGCGTAGACCGGGCCATCGAAATCGTCGAGCGCGCTCTGGTCCAGTTTGGTGCGCCTATCTATGTGCGCCACGAAATCGTGCATAACGCCTACGTAGTGGAAGACCTGCGCGCCAAGGGCGCCATCTTCATCGAAGAGCTCGACGATGTACCGGCTGGCAATACGCTGGTGTTCTCGGCCCACGGCGTTTCGCGTGCCGTGCGTGCCGAAGCGGAAGCGCGCGGCCTGAGTATTTTTGACGCCACCTGCCCGCTGGTGACCAAGGTGCACGTGGAAGTGGCCAAGATGCGCAAGCAGGGCTGCGAGATCGTCATGATCGGTCATCAGGGCCATCCGGAAGTGGAAGGCACCATGGGGCAGGCCGATGCCGGCATGTATCTGGTGGAAACGGTGGAAGATGTGGCCAAACTCAGCGTGTCCAAGCCGGATCAGCTGGCCTATGTGTCGCAGACCACGCTGTCGGTGGACGATACAGCCGACATTATTGCGGCTCTGAAAGCGCGCTATCCGGCCATCATCGAGCCGAAGAAGGGCGATATCTGCTACGCCACCACCAACCGCCAGGATGCCGTGAAGTTCATGGCGCCGCAGGTGGAAGTGGTGATCGTGGTGGGTAGCCCGAATAGCTCGAATTCCAACCGCCTGCGCGAAGTGGCGCAGAAGAAGGGCACGCCGGCCTATATGGTCGATAACGCCAGCCTGATCCAGCCGGAATGGCTGGAAGGTAAAATGCGTATCGGCGTCACAGCCGGTGCTTCGGCTCCGGAAGTGCTGGTGCAGGCCGTGATCGACCGTCTCAAGGAACTGGGCGCGCGCAGTGTCCGCACCCTGGACGGTGTCGAGGAAGCGGTCACCTTCCCCCTGCCCAAGGGGCTCGATGGCAATAAAGCCACAGAGGAAGGCCATAGCGCAGCCTAGGTGCTGTCACACGGGTGACGAAATAAAATTTAGTATTTGGTGAACTTTTTCGCCGTTCGTTTTCCTAAAATCTCGCTATCATTGCTTCGCCCTTTAGTAGATGAACTGTCAACTGGCAGTTCGAAGCGTGGAGGACGCGGCTCGCAGCGAGGTGCCGATTCAGGCATAGAACTTGCAACGTAAAAGCGTAGTCAACGGCGGCACTACGGAGACCACTTCTCCGGGTGCCGTTTTTGTTACTTGAACCGGCTGTGTAACACAATAGTAAAGGCACTCTACATGGATACTTTTATCCAACAAATTATTAACGGGCTGGTGCTCGGCAGCATGTATGCACTGGTCGCGCTCGGGTACACCATGGTGTATGGCGTGCTTAACCTGATTAACTTTGCTCACGGCGACGTGCTGATGGTAGGCGCGATGACGGGCCTGACCATCCTCAAATACCTGAACGAATATGCGCCAGATTTGCCCGGCTACGCCAAGCTGGCCATTTCTATCGCCGGTGCTATTCCCGTGTGTATGCTGGTCAATGTGCTGATCGAGCGCGTAGCCTACCGCCGCCTGCGCAATGCGCCACGGCTGGCCCCCCTGATTACCGCTATCGGTGTGTCCATTCTGCTGCAGACGGTGGCCATGATGATCTGGTCGCGCAATCCGCTGGCCTTCCCGCAGCTGCTGTCGTCGGAACCTATCGTGTTGGGCGGTGCGCTGATTTCGCAAACCCAGATTCTGCTGCTGGTACTGGCCGCGCTGTCCATGGTGGGGCTGGTACTGCTGGTGGAAAAAACCAAAATGGGCCGCGCCATGCGCGCCACGGCGGAAAATCCCCGTGTAGCCGGACTGATGGGCGTCGACGCCAATCGCGTCATCGTCACCACCTTCGCGCTGGGCGCCGCGCTGGCCGCCGTGGCCGGTGTGATGTGGGGTGCCAACTATGCATCCATCCAGTTCGCCATGGGCTTTGTGCCGGGCCTGAAAGCCTTCTCCGCTGCCGTGCTGGGCGGCATCGGCAATATCTACGGCGCCATGATAGGCGGTATTGTGCTGGGCATTATCGAGAGCCTGGGTGCCGGCTACATCGGCGACCTGACGGGCGGCTTCCTCGGCAGCCACTATCAGGATATTTTCGCCTTCGTGGTACTGATCATCGTGCTCACCGTGCGTCCCTCCGGCATCATGGGCGAACGCGTGGCGGACCGCGCTTAAGCAGGAAGGATAACCATGGCACTTCTGAATTTCGATACTTCCCGCAATCCCCGTCAGGCCTATGCCAGCATGGCAGTGGTGCTGATCGGCCTGCTGATCTTCCCGTTTCTGGCCGCACCGTTCGGCAACTCGTGGGTGCGCATCGTCGATATGGCGCTGCTGTACATCATGCTGGCGCTGGGCCTGAATATTGTGGTGGGCTTTGCCGGCCTGCTCGATCTCGGTTACATCGCTTTCTATGCGGTGGGCGCGTACATGACGGGCCTGCTGGCTTCGCCCCAGTTCGCCACGCTGCTGGAATCGCTGATCAATGAATATCCGGTCATCGGCAATACGCTGGTGGCCGTGCTGGGCCCGGACATCCAGCAGAACGGCATCCACCTGTCGGTGTGGGTGATCGTGCCGCTGGCGGCCGCGCTGGCCGGCCTGTTCGGCGCGCTGCTGGGGGCGCCTACGCTAAAGCTGCGCGGCGACTATCTGGCCATCGTCACGCTCGGTTTCGGCGAGATCATCCGTATCTTCATGAACAACCTCAACGAGCCGATCAACTTCACCAACGGTCCGCAGGGCATCAACCTGATTGACCCTATCCGCGTGTTCGGCGTCAATCTGGCCGGCGAAGCCGGTTCGCGCGCCACCGTGATGGTGGGCGGCTATGCCATGCCGTCGGTGAATGCCTATTACTTCCTGTTCCTGTTCCTGTGCGTGGCCGTGGTGTTTGTCACTACCCGCTTGCAGCACTCGCGGCTGGGCCGTGCGTGGGTGGCGATCCGCGAAGACGAGATCGCCGCCAAGGCCATGGGCATCAACACCCGCAACGTCAAGCTGCTGGCCTTCTCGATGGGCGCGTCGTTCGGCGGCATCGCCGGCGCCATGTTTGCATCGTTCCAGGGCTTTGTGTCGCCCGAGTCGTTCTCGCTGACGGAATCGATCGCCGTGCTGGCCATGGTGGTGCTGGGCGGCATAGGCCATATTCCCGGCGTGATCATGGGCGGCGCGCTGCTGGCGGCGCTGCCGGAAGTGCTGCGCCATGTGGTGGAGCCGCTGCAGGAACGCCTGTTCGGCCATGTGCTGGTGGAAGCGGAAGTGCTGCGTCAGCTGCTGTACGGCCTGGCCATGGTGCTGATCATGCTGAACCGTCCCGCCGGCCTGTGGCCGGCGCCCAAGCACGAAGACCGCCCCGATGGCGATTCCGACACCAAAGAACAATCGTCCGGCACCATGGCGGCCTGAGGAAAGACAGATGAACGAACAAGTAATTCTCCACATCGCCGGGGTGAACAAGCGCTTCGGCGGCCTGCAGGCGCTGACCGATGTGGGTATCAAGATCATGCGCGGCCAGATCTACGGCCTGATCGGCCCTAACGGCGCCGGCAAAACCACCTTCTTCAATGTGATCACCGGCCTGTACCAGCCCGATACGGGCACTTTCGAGCTGGCCGGCAAGCCGTATTCGCCGTCCGCGCCGCATGAGGTGGCCAAGGCCGGCATCGCCCGTACCTTCCAGAATATCCGCCTGTTCGGTGAAATGACGGCGCTGGAAAACGTCATGGTGGGTTGCCATGTGCGCACCCATCAGGGCGTGTTTGGCGCCATTTTCCGCCACAAGGCGGCACGCGAGGAAGAGGCGGCGATCCGCCGCCGCGCGCAGGAATTGCTGGACTTCGTCGGCATCGGCCAGTTCGCCAGCCGCACCGCCAAGTTCCTCTCCTACGGTGACCAGCGCCGGCTCGAAATTGCCCGCGCACTGGCGACGGAACCGCAGTTGCTGGCACTGGACGAACCGGCGGCCGGCATGAACGCCACGGAAAAACTGGCGCTGCGCGAGCTGCTGGTGAAAATCAAAAACGAAGGCAAGACCGTGCTGCTGATCGAGCACGACGTCAAGATGATGATGAGCTTGTGCGACCGGCTGATGGTGCTGGAATACGGCAAACCTATCGCCGAAGGCTTGCCGGCAGAAATACAGAGTAATCAGGCGGTGATCGACGCCTATCTGGGAGGATCGCACTAATGAGCGACAATGTTCTTAAAGTAGCGGGACTGAAAGTCGCGTACGGTGGTATCAAGGCGGTCAAAGGCATCGATCTGGAAGTCAACCAAGGCGAGCTGGTGGCGCTGATCGGTGCCAACGGCGCCGGCAAGACCACCACCCTGAAAGCCATTACCGGCACGCTGCCCGCCTGCAAGGTGGAAGGCACGGTCAGCTATAAGGGCGCATCGCTCAAAGGCAGCCAGTCCTTCCATCTGGTGGAAAAAAAGCTGGCCATGGTACCGGAAGGGCGCGGCGTGTTCACCCGCATGACCATCCATGAAAACCTGATGATGGGCGCCTACACCCGCAATGATCAGGCCGGCATCGATGCCGACATCGCCAAATGGTACGAAACCTTCCCCCGCCTCAAGGAGCGTTCGGCCCAGCTGGCCGGCACCCTGTCCGGCGGCGAACAGCAGATGCTGGCCATGGCGCGCGCGCTGATGTCGCATCCGGAACTGCTGCTGCTGGACGAACCATCGATGGGTTTGTCGCCCATCATGGTGGAGAAAATCTTCGAAGTGATCCGTGCCGTATCGGCGCAGGGTGTGACCATCCTGCTGGTGGAGCAGAACGCCAAGCTGGCGCTGCAGGCGGCGCACCGCGGCTATGTGATGGATTCGGGGGTGATCACCATGACCGGCAATGCGGCTGACATGCTCGATGATCCGCGCGTCAAGGCAGCGTATCTGGGCGAATAAATCGGGCGCCGGAAATACAAAAGGGCAACCCGCGGGTTGCCCTTTTTGCTAGCCGACCCTGAAAAATGCCCCGGCCAGGCCGGAGCGATCACGCTTCAGGGCTGAGCAGAATTACTTCTTGGCAGTTGCTTTGGAAGCGGCAGCGGTGAACTGGCTAACAGCCTGGTTCAGGTTCGATTCCAGCGATTCAACAGCTTGCTTGGCGGTCTTGGCGAACTGCTCGTAGCCAGCGTTGGCATTGCCGATCGCCGATTTGAAAGCAGCCACAGCGTTTTCGGTGCCGGCCGGGGCGTTTTTGCTCACTTCGTCCACCAGCGAGATGACTTTGCGGTTGGTTTCAGCGATCTGGGTTTCGGCAGCTTTGCTGAACTCGGCGCCAGTGGTCGAAGCGATGCTGGCCAGATGACGGCCGTAAGCCAGGGTTTTTTCAGCAGCTGGCTGAGCTTGTGCAGTAGCCAGCGAGAAGAATTCCTGTGGATCTTTAGCCGCCAGCAGTTGCTTGGCGGTAGCCGACGACTCTTCCAGCGAAGCTTTGGCAGCGTTCAGGTTCAGGTCGACGAATTTCTCTACGCCTTCGAAAGCTTTGTTGGTCAGGGTCGAGAAGATAGCGAATTGCGATTCAAAGTTGGCTTTGGTCGCATTGGAAAATTGCTCAGGGATCGAAAACATGTGACTCTCCAGTAGTAGGGTATTGTGTGGGTACTGCTGTTTCTTACAGCCGGCTAGAAACAGAGCAGCGACGTTTCAGACCGAACAACATATTGTGCAACGCAACAAGACGAATTCTACGGGCTTCAAGAATTAAGTCAAGCATTTTTTGTGCGTTGCATCAAAGCATGCAATATTGACATTTCGCAGGGCTTGCCGCAGGGGGCATCCGGCCGTGTTAGACTCGTACGATGACTACCACCAGCCCATCATCACGCAGCGCAGCACGCGCCTCCTTTCTGTCGCCATTGCCCCTTTTTTTCGTATTGCTGTGGAGTAGCGGGTTTATTGTTGCCAAGTTCGGCCTGCCCTATGCGCCGCCGCTGACTTTTCTGGTGCTGCGTTTCCTTGGCGTGCTGGTGTTTCTGTTGCCTGCCGTGCTGGTGCTGCGCGCGCCCTGGCCGCATGGGCGCATAGTCCATATCGCGCTGGCGGGTTTGCTGGTGCAGGCCGGTTATCTGATTGGCGTCTGGTGCGCTATCAAGCAGGGCATGCCGGCCGGCCTGTCGGCCCTGATTGTGGGCATGCAGCCTATCCTGACGGCGCTGTCAGCCCGGCTGATCGGCGAACGGGTGCGTCCGCGCCAGTGGCTGGGGCTGGCGTTCGGTCTGGGCGGGGTGGCGCTGGTGGTGGCCGCCAAGATCCGGCTGGTGGGGCTAACCGTTCCGGCCATACTGCTATGTGTGCTGGCCCTGCTGTCGATCACGGCCGGTACGCTGTACCAGAAGCGCTATTGCGCGCAGTTCGATCTGCGTACGGGAACCGTGATCCAGTTCAGCGCTTCGCTGTTGCTAGTGTTGCCGCTGGCCATATGGCTGGAAGGCCTGGGGCCAGATTTTGCGGCGGTGCAGTGGACGCCGCGTTTTCTGCTTGCCTTGCTGTGGTCGGTGCTGGGCCTGTCGATAGGCGCGATTTTCCTGCTGTTTGCCCTGATCCGCCGCAGCCATGCCACCGAAGTCACCAGTCTGATGTATCTGACCCCGCCCACTACGGCCGTGATGGCCTGGCTGATGTTCGGTGAAGCCTTTAATTCCCTCGGTATTCTGGGGATGGTTTTGGCCGTGACTGGTGTTATATTTGTCGTGAAGAAACCAAACTAGCGCGAGTGCGCCTTGATAGCGAGACCGTATGATTTCCAGTTCTACCCAGCAGGCCGTCGATGCCGCCATCACCAGCCGCCGTTCCATCCGCGCGTATCTGCCGCAGGCCGTGGCGCGGGAAGATATCGAGCAGCTGTTGCAGGTGGCGGGACGGGCGCCGTCGGGCACCAACACCCAGCCCTGGAAAGTGTATGTGCTGACGGGCCAGCGCAAGGCGCAGCTGACGGCGGCGATACTGGCGGCCCACAGCGATCCGGCGCTGGCGGCCCAGCATACGGAGGAATATGCCTACTATCCCAGCCAGTGGGTGTCGCCCTTCATCGACCGCCGCCGCAAGGTGGGCTGGGACCTGTATGCCTTGCTGGGCCTGACCCGCGACAACAAGGCCGGCATGGCCGCCCAGCATGGCAAGAATTATGATTTCTTCGGTGCACCGGTAGGGCTGATATTCACCATCGACCGGGTGATGGCACAGGGTTCGTGGCTGGACTACGGCATGTTCCTGCAGAACATCATGGTGGCGGCCCGTGGCCGAGGTCTGGATACCTGCCCGCAGGCAGCGTTTACCCAGTATCACCGCATCATTACGGAACAATTACAGCTGCCAGCTCAGGAAACTGTGGTGTGCGGCATGGCACTGGGCTATGCTGATCACAGCAAGGTGGAAAATAGTCTGCAGACGGAGCGCATGGCGCTTCAAGAGTTTGTGAAATTTGTCGAATAGTTTGTAAGGAGCAAGGCTTGTACTAGTTTGGCAATTTGCTAAACTGCAAGTAATTGCTTGTTGTTGATGCAGGTTTAGCGGGGATAGCAATGGTTAAGAAAACGCTGATGTCGAAAGCTGGCGGTGCGCTGATCGCGCTGATGCTGGTGTCCGGTGTGGCCCATGCAGCGCATGCCGGGGCGGCCAAAAAACATGGCAAGAAGTCCAAAGCGCAGAGCAGCAAGGTGGTGGCTGCGGCCTCGGCCGAGCGCACGGTCAAGCGCGTGATGATGGTCAATGGCAAGCGCAAAGTGGTGTACCAGCGCATGATGGTGGCCGCGCCTGCCGTGCCGACCATGGGCGATCTGGCCGGCCTGAGCCAGACGCATGATCCGCTCGACCTGAAATCGAATGTGGCGCTGGTGCTCGACCAGTCGAATGCCGAAGTGCTGTTCGAGAAGAATTCCGATGTGGCCCTGCCGATCGCCTCCATCACCAAGATGATGACGGGACTGGTGGTGGTGGAAGCGGGCCAGGACATGGATGAAGTGCTGACCGTGACCGATGAAGATGTGGACCGCGAGAAATTCAGCAGTTCGCGCCTGAAGGTCGGCAGCAAACTGACCCGCGCCAATATGCTGCATATCGCTCTGATGAGTTCGGAGAACCGTGCGGCGTCGGCACTGGGCCGTCACTATCCGGGCGGCAAGCCTGCGTTCGTGGAAGCCATGAATGCCAAGGCGCGCGAACTGGGCATGACCGATACCCATTATGTCGATTCCAGCGGCCTGTCGAAGATGAACGTGGCCAGCGCGCGCGATCTGGCCAAGCTGGCCATGGCGGCCTACCAGCAACCGCTGCTGCGCCAGTATTCGACCGATGTGAAGGCCATCGTGGAAGCCAATGGCAAGCCGATGCAGTTCGGCACCACCAACCATCTGGTGGCCAGCCCGGACTGGTCTATAGGCTTGCAGAAGACGGGCTTCATCAACGAGGCAGGGCGCTGCATGATGATGCAGGCCGTGATCGAAGGCCGTGCCGTGATCATGGTGTTTCTCGATTCCAAGGGCAAGCAGGCACGTGCTGCCGATGCCGGCCGCATGCGCAAGTGGCTGGAAGCGCTCAAGCCTGCCAGCCTGAGTGCGCCTAGCTATTCGACCGGAATGTAACCGAGCGTGGCCGAGATCTGGTTGGCCGTGCTGACCAGATCTTCCAGCCATTCTTCCTGCAGACGGTCGGCCGGCGCCGAGATGGACAGGCCGGCAATCAGCTTGCCGCTATCGTCGTGGATGCCGGCGGCCATACAGCGTACCCCCAGTTCCAGTTCCTCGTTATCGCGCGCATAGCCGCGCGATTTGACCAGACTCAGCTCCCGTTCCAGCTTGGGCAGATCCGTAATCGAGTTCTTGTTGTGGCCCGCCAGACCCGTGCGGGTGGCATAGGCACGGATGGCCTTAGGCTCATCCACCGACAGGAACAGCTTGCCCGTCGAGGTCAGGTGCAGCGGTGCACGGCCACCGATGGCGCGTACCACCTGCATGCCCGAGCGTTCGGAGAAGGAACGGTCGATGTAGACGATTTCGTCGCCCTGGCGAACTGATAAATTGATGGTCTGCTGGGTTCTTTTGTGCAGTGCACGCATAAAGTCCACGGCGGCTTCCCGCACGGACAGGCGGCTCTTGACCACATTGCCCAGTTCCAGCAGGCGCATGCCGAGCCGGTAGGTGCCCGGTTCGATCCGGTCGACGAAGCGGGTGAGTACCAGATCGTTCAAAATCCGGTGCGCCGTCGAAGGGTGTAGCCCCGAGACTTTGGAGAGTTCCTTGAGGCTGACAGGGTCGGGATATTTGGCCAATGCATCGAGTAAGGCAACCATACGTTCTATCACCTGTATGGTGGTTTTTTGTTCGGGGACCGGTTCGATTTTCATGATGTGGTTGGTGCGCTGCGGTATGCGATGACTTCTTTATACCACAATGTGAAAACAATGTGAAATAATGCATAATGAGAGATTCTTCTAATGTGGCTAATCTATGCAACCTCAAAGTGAATTCAAAAGCAAACCGGGCCTGAAGCGGCTGTTCGCTGCCCTGCGTTACTCGAAAGATGGCTTCCGTGCTGCATGGCGTGACGAGGCGGCTTTTCGTCAGGAAATGGGTGTTTTCGCGCTAGGAACGTGTATTGCACTGGCCTTGCGTATTTCAGCCTTTGAAAAATTGATGCTGATCGGTGTGCTGGTGCTGATTCTGATCGTGGAACTGATTAATTCCTCGATCGAAGCCGTGGTGGACCGGGTGTCGCTGGAGCGCCACCCCTTGTCCAAGAATGCCAAGGATTTCGGTAGTGCGGCGGTGCTGCTGGCCTGTTTGCTGGCGGCGGCGGCCTGGATCGTGGTGCTGGCTAACCGCTTTCTCTAACTGTATATGAAGTTTTGGTATATTGAAGTGCTAAAAGTTTCGTTTTAAATTATAAAGGACGGCAGTAATCTGGAGACCTTCATTCACAGGGGAATCCTATGCTGTCCAAAAAAATCATCGCTGCTGCCGTTTTTGCTGTTACCGCTGCTGTTCCTGCGCTGGCGGCAGAAGTTTCCTTACTTAACGTTTCCTACGATCCTACCCGCGAGCTGTATCAGGACGTTAACGTCGAATTTGCCAAGCAGTGGAAAGCCAAGACTGGCGATACGGTCAAGATCAAGCAGTCGCATGGCGGCTCGGGCAAACAGGGCCGCGCCGTCATCGATGGACTGGAAGCCGATGTGGTGTCGCTGGCGCTGGCCTACGATATCGACGCCATTGCCGAGCACAAGCTGCTGAGCGCCGACTGGCAGAAAAAGCTGTCCCATAACAGCACGCCGTACACTTCGACCATCGTGTTTCTGGTCCGCAAGGGCAATCCTAAAGGCATCAAGGACTGGAACGATCTGGTGAAACCGGGCGTGGCCGTTATCACGCCGAATCCGAAAACCTCGGGCGGTGCCCGCTGGAACCATCTGGCCGCCTACGGTTACGCACTGCGCCAGCCGGGCGGCAGCGAAGCGTCGGCGAAAGAATTCCTGAGCAAGCTGTACAAAAACGTGCCGGTGCTCGATTCCGGCGCCCGCGGCGCCACCACTACCTTTGTCGAGCGCGGCATCGGCGATGTGCTGATCGCATGGGAAAACGAAGCGCTGCTGGCCATCAAGGAACTGGGCCCGACCAAGTTCGATATCGTGGCGCCATCTGTGTCCATACTGGCCGAGCCGCCAGTGGCGGTGGTCGATAAAGTGGTGGACAAGCGCGGCACCCGCAAAGTGGCCGAAGCCTATCTGAACTTCCTCTACACCGACGAAGCGCAGGACATCATTGCCAAGAACTACTACCGTCCCGTCGTCGAGAAATATGCCAAGAAATACGCCAGCCAGTTCCCGAATGTGAAGCTGTTCACGCTGGCACAGGTGGCAGGTGACTGGAGCAAAGCGCAGAAGACCCACTTCGCTGACGGTGGCCTGTTCGATCAGATCTATCAGCCGAAATAATCATGGCCAGCGCACTCGACCAATTTCGCGTGCTGATAGCGCCCGGCCTGCATAACAGCGGGCCGGGGCACTGGCAAAGCCGCTGGCAGCTGCATAATCCGGCGTTCGAGCGGGTGCGCCAGGAAGACTGGGCCCAGCCCGATCTGAATCGCTGGGCTGGCCGCATCGACCATCACCGCCAGCACGGACGGGATGCGCGGCCAGTGCTGATTGTGGCGCATAGCTTCGGTGCGCTAGCGAGCGTGCATAGTGTGGCGCGCAATCCGGCCGGCGTGGCCGGCGTGTTGCTGGTGGCACCGGCCGATCCCGATAAATTCAAGGTGGCTGCACAACTACCGCAGCAGGCCTTGCCGGTGCCGTCCATTGTTGTCGGCAGCCGTAACGATCCGTGGATGACGCTGGAGAAAGCCGCCGGCTGGGCGCAGCGCTGGAACAGCGTGCTGGTTGACGCGGGTGCGCTCGGTCATATTAATGCCGAGTCGAATCTGGGCGACTGGCAGCAAGGCCTGGAAACCTTGTATTTTTTAGCAGAAAAGGCGCAGAATAGGAAAGCTGTAGCCTATGATTTCTGTGTGTGACGATAGTTAGTTGATGACAATCCGGAGCTGAACATGACCATACGACTGGGCGATATCGCCCCTGATTTCGAGCAGGACTCTTCCATCGGACCGCTGCGCTTCCATGAATGGGCAGGCGATTCCTGGGTAGTGCTGTTTTCCCATCCGGCAGACTTTACCCCGGTCTGCACCACCGAACTGGGCCTGACGGCCAAACTGAAACCGGAATTCGACAAGCGCAATGTGAAAGCCATTGCGCTCTCGGTCGACCCGGCCGAGTCGCACAAGGAGTGGATCGCCGATATCGAGGCGACGCAGAACACGGTGGTGGGCTTCCCCATCATCGCCGATGCGGACCGCAAGGTATCGACGCTGTATGACATGATCCACCCTAACGCTTCCGCCACGGCCACCGTGCGTACCCTGTTCGTGATCGATCCAGCCAAGAAAGTGCGCCTGAACATCACCTATCCTATGAGTACGGGCCGCAATTTCGATGAAGTGCTGCGCGTGATCGATGCCCTGCAGCTGACCGACGGCTACACCGTGGCCACGCCCGGCAACTGGAAAGATGGCGATGATGTCATCATTCCGCTGACGGTACAGGACCCGGAAGTGCTCAAGCAGAAGTATCCGAAAGGCTATACGGCTGCCCGTCCTTATCTGCGCGTGACCCCTCAGCCTAACAAATAACGCATAAGCAAATAAAATCTGTGTTGTTGGGTTCTTCCCCAAGAGTCTGTACCCTGCGGTCTACTCTTGGGGGAATGTATGGATTTGTCGTTTGTCGCATCGGGTTTTGCCGTAGGTCTGCTGGTCGGAATGACGGGCGTAGGCGGCGGTTCGCTAATGACGCCGCTTTTGACGCTGCTGTTCGGCGTGTCGCCAGCGGTGGCAGTCGGTACCGATCTGGCCTTTGCCTCGCTTACCAAAGGCGTGGGCACTTTCACCCACCGCCTGCGCGGCACGGTGCACTGGGAAATCGTGCGCCGCCTCTGTCTGGGCGCCTTGCCCGCGGCTTTGCTGGCCAGCTATTCCCTCAAACATTTCGGCACACTCAACAAGGAAATCGGCCAGATCATCCGCTACATGATTGCCGGTTCCGTGATGCTGACCGTGGTGGCCATCCTGTTCCGCCGCAAAATGCTGGCATGGATTAATGCCCATCCCGAACGCCAGTTGCAGGGCGATAAGCTGGTGTGGGCCACCATTTTATCCGGTGCCGTGCTGGGCACGCTGGTGACCATTTCCTCTATCGGCGCTGGCGCTATCGGCGCTACTCTGCTGGTGATGCTATATCCGCGCCTGACGCCAGCCGAAGTGGCTGGCACCGACATCGCCTATGCCGTGCCGCTGACAGCGATTGCTGCCATCGGCCACTGGTGGCTGGGCTCGATCGACTGGAGCCTGCTGCTGACCCTGCTGGTGGGCTCCGTGCCCGGCATTACTATCGGCTCGTATGCGGCCCGCGCTGTGCCGGAGCGTCTGCTGCGCGTCCTGCTGGCCTTCACGCTGGTGGCGGTAGCGGCCAAGCTGGTGTCCTGAGCTGCCAGCACTCCGCTATATAGCGGAAACGTCTAATTAAATGATAAAAGCTTCGTTTGGATTATGAAGCATCAGTGAGAATATGACGCCCTTATAGAAGAATTTGTAATAAGGGAGCCTTTATGTCTGCAGTTCTCGCTGCGCCCGCGCTAAGCAAGCAGGGCGCGCCATTCCGCGTCATGCCGGGTTTCCGGCTGTCGCTGGGGTTCACGATCCTGTATCTGACCCTGATCGTCCTGATTCCCCTGTCGGCCGTATTTCTCAAGACTTTCACCCTGAGCTGGGAAGGTTTCTGGCATGCCGTCACCAACGAGCGCGTGATGGCATCTTACCGGCTGACCTTCGGTGCTTCGCTGCTGGGCGCGGCCATCAACGCCGTGTTCGGGCTGGTGGTGGCGTGGGTGCTGGTGCGCTACGAATTCCCCGGCAAGCGCATCATCGATGCACTGGTGGACCTGCCGTTCGCGCTGCCCACCGCCGTGGCCGGTATTACGCTGACGGCGCTGTATTCGGCTAACGGCTGGTTTGGCCGCGTGCTGGAAGGGCAGTTCGGTCTGAAGGTGGCGTTCACCCCGATAGGCGTGGTGATTGCGCTGACCTTCATCGGCCTGCCGTTCGTGGTGCGTACCGTGCAGCCGGTGCTGGAAGATGCCGAGCGCGAACTGGAAGAAGCGGCGGCCAGCCTCGGCGCCAGCGCGCTGCAGACCTTTACCCGCGTGGTGTTCCCCACCATTCTGCCATCGCTGATGACGGGCTTTGCGCTGGCCTTTGCACGCGCGACCGGCGAATACGGCTCGGTGATTTTCATCGCCGGTAATATGCCGATGATTTCCGAGATCACGCCGCTGTTCATCATCACCAAGCTGGAACAGTATGACTATGCCGGCGCCACGGCCATCGCCGTGGTGATGCTGGTGGTGTCCTTCCTCATGCTGCTCAGTATTAATCTGCTGCAGGCCTGGGCACGCGGCAAAGGAGGCAAAGCATGAGCGCCTTGCCGAATACGCCGGTACGCCGTGGCGAACTGCCAGCGCCGCCGCAGATACTGGAGCCGTTGTGGGTGCGCGGTGTGCTGATTGCCGTCGCGCTGACCTTCCTCACGCTGTTCCTGTTCGTGCCGCTGATGGCAGTGTTTGCGGAAGCTTTCCGTAAAGGCTGGGATGCCTATTTGGCGGCCATCGTGGAAGAAGACGCGCTGGCCGCGATCAAGCTGACCTTGCTGACAGCCGTGATCGCCGTGCCGCTGAATCTGGTGTTCGGCGTGGCTGCCTCGTGGTGTATCGCCAAATTCGATTTTCGCGGCAAGAGCATCCTGCTGACCCTGATCGATCTGCCATTCTCCGTGTCGCCCGTGATCTCGGGCCTGATCTACGTGCTGCTGTTCGGCGCGCAGGGCTGGTTCGGACCGTGGCTGCAGGCCCATGAAATCAAGATTCTGTTTGCCGTGCCGGGCATCGTGCTGGCGACCATCTTCGTCACTTTCCCGTTTGTGGCGCGCGAACTGATACCGCTGATGCAGGCGCAGGGCAGCGAAGAAGAGGAAGCGGCCATCGTGCTGGGCGCATCCGGCTGGGATACCTTCCGCCGCGTGACGCTGCCGAATATCAAATGGGGCCTGCTGTATGGCGTGATTCTGTGTAATGCCCGCGCCATGGGCGAGTTCGGCGCCGTATCGGTGGTGTCCGGCCACATCCGCGGCGAAACCAACACCATCCCGCTGCAGGTAGAAATTCTCTACAACGAATACAACTTTGCTGCCGCCTTTGCCGTGGCTTCCTTGCTGGCGCTGCTGGCACTGGTCACGCTGGCACTGAAAACTTTTGTCGCCTGGCGCCTGAATGAAAACCGCGCCGACGATGTCCGCCCTACGGAGTAATCATGACAATCGAAGTTAAAAATATCCATAAGCGTTTTGGCGAATTCACCGCCCTGAACAATGTGTCGCTGGATTTTCCCAACGGCGAACTGACCGCATTGCTGGGGCCATCGGGCTGCGGCAAAACTACCCTGCTGCGCATCATCGCCGGCCTCGAGCATCCCGATTCCGGTCAGGTTCTGCTCGACAAGGAAGACGCATCGCAGCGCCATGTGCGCGAGCGTCAGGTGGGCTTCGTGTTCCAGCACTATGCGCTGTTCAAGCACATGACGGTATTCGAGAACGTGGCCTTCGGCCTGCGCGTGAAACCGCGTGCCCAGCGCCCGTCGGAACAGCAGATCCGCGAAAAAGTGAAACAGCTGCTGGAACTGGTGCAGCTGGACTGGCTGGCCGACCGTTATCCGCCGCAACTGTCGGGCGGCCAGCGTCAGCGCATTGCGCTGGCGCGCGCACTGGCGGTGGAGCCGCGCGTGCTGCTGCTCGATGAACCGTTCGGCGCGCTCGACGCCAAGGTGCGCAAGGAATTGCGCCGCTGGCTGCGCCGTCTGCACGACGAACTGCACGTGACGTCGATTTTTGTCACCCACGATCAGGAGGAAGCGCTGGAAGTGGCTGATCAGGTGGTGCTGATGAATAAAGGGCAGGTCGAGCAGATCGGTACGCCCGATCAGGTGTACAACCATCCGGCGTCGCCGTTTGTGTACAGCTTCCTCGGCAACGTCAACATGTTCCATGGCCGCGTGCAGGATGGTGTGCTGGCCAGTGGCGATGCCAGCTTTGCCGTGCCGGCGCAGGCCGGCAGCGAAGGTAAGGGCACGGCCTATGTGCGTCCGCATGATCTGGAAATCGAGCGCTACACGCCCGGCGCCGAAGGCATCGTCGTCAAGCTGCTGCGCGGCCACGCCATCGGTCCGCTGGCGCAGCTGGAACTGGAACGCGCCGATACGGGGGAGTTGATCGAAGCCGTGCTGGGTAACGAGCGTTATAGCGCGCTGCAATTGCGCGAAGGCGAAACGCTGGTGGTGCGGCCCAAGCGTTTGCAGGTGTTTGTCGATGCAGGAGTGGCGATATGAATTTCCAGCAATTGCGTTCCATCCGCGAAGCAGCACGGCGCGGCTATAACCTGACGGAAGTGGCGAATGCCCTGTTCACTTCGCAGCCGGGCGTGAGCCGCCAGATACGCGAACTCGAAGATGAACTGGGCGTGGTGATCTTCGAGCGCAACGGCAAGCGCCTGACGGGCATGACGGAGCCGGGCAAGGGCATCCTCAAGATCATCGATCGCCTGCTGATCGAAGCGGAAAACCTGCAGCAGGCCAGCCTGGAATACACGGGCCAGCAAAGCGGTACGCTCAGCGTGGCGGCCACCCACACGCAGGCGCGCTATGCGCTGCCGAAAGTGGTGCAGAGTTTCCGTAGCGCCTATCCCGATGTGCGCATCGCCTTGCAGCAGAGCGCGCCCGAGCACATCGCCGAATGGATTTTGTCGGGCAAGACCGATATCGGCATTGCGACCGAAGGCCTGTCGCAGTTCCCTGATCTGGTGTCCTTCCCCTGCTACCGCTGGAGCCATCTGATCGTGGTGCCGGATGGCCATCCGCTGCTCACGCGCAGCCCGATCCGGCTGGAAGATCTGGCCGAGTTCCCCCTGATTACCTACGACGTGGGCTTTACCGGGCGCGGCCACATCGATGCGGCGTTTGCCCAGGCTAGCGTGAAGCCCGACATCGTGCTGACGGCGATGGATTCGGACGTGATCAAACAGTATGTCGCGCTGGGGCTGGGCGTCGGCATTGTCGCCTCGATGGCGTTCGACCATGGCCGCGACAAGGGCATGCGGGCAGTGGAAGCGTCGCATTTGTTCGCGCAGAACACCACGCGGCTGGCGGTGCGGCGCGGCGCCTATCTGCGCTCGTATGCCTATCACTTCATCCAGCAGTTTGCGCCCGACTTGAGCCGCGCCGATATCGATGCGGCGCTCAATGGCGGCGAGCCGGGCTAATCCGCACATGCCGGCATGGCGGCGCAGCCAATTGGCTGTGCTTGCTGTGGTCGGCCAACAACTGCAATAATTGGAGAGAATTAGCTGACAGATAGTCCATATACTGGGACGGACAGAGAGTTGCAACCGGAAATCTAAGCATACGTGTTTATTTTGGGGAGCTAGCATGGACGTCAGGAACTGGAAAATCGGCAGTCGCCTCACCGCAGGCCTTGGTGTGGCGATACTCTTCATGGTGGGCATCGCCATTATCGGCATCACCAGACTGGGGCAACTCAATCACAACACACGCGATCTGGCGGAAGACAAATTTCCCAAGGTCGTGCTGTCCTATGAAGTCATGGGCGGCGTCAACGATATCGCCCGCGCCATGCGCAATGCCATGCTATCGACCGATCCGGCAGTGGTGAAGGCAGAACTCGAGCGCGTCAACAAGCGCAAGGCGGAAAATACCGCGCTGCTGGAAAAGCTGGAGGCGCTGATCGTCGATGACGCCGATCCTGCCAGCATGGCCAAGTTCAAAGCGGTGACGGAAGCGCGCGCCCGCTACGTCGAAGTACAGTCTGAATTTCTCCGTATGTCGCCTGATCTGGCGCGCCGCGACGAAGCGGTGCGCTACCTGCTGACGACGGTGCGCAAGGAACAGACTAGCTACCTGAACGCCCTGAATGATATGGTTAAGCAGCAAAAGGCGGCGATTGACGATGCTGCTGCCGTGGCCGACCAGGCGTTCGACCAGGCCCGCACTATGATGATCGTGCTGACTGTGCTGGCCACGGCACTGGCGGCGTGGGTGCTGTACTGGATAACGCGCAGCATTACCCAGCCGCTCAACCGCGCCGTGCATATGGCGCAAGCCGTGGCCGGGGGCGACCTGACCATGCAGATCGAATGCGATACGCGCGATGAAACCGGTTTGCTGCTGCGTGCCCTGATCGATATGAACGAACAGCTGGCGCGCACGGTCGGGCAGGTGCGTGCCGGTACGGACACCATCGCCACCGCCTCCAACCAGATCGCATCGGGCAATCTGGATCTGTCGAGCCGCACCGAGCAGCAGGCTTCCAGTCTGGAGGAAACGGCTTCGTCGATGGAAGAGCTGACCTCTACCGTTACTCAGAATGCCGCCAATGCGCGCCATGCCACCGAGCTGGTGGAGTCGGCTTCCAGCTACGCCAGTAAAGGCGGACAGGTGGTGGGCGAGGTGGTAGCGACGATGGGAGCGATCAAGGCCAGCTCCAGCAAGATCGTCGATATCATCGGTGTGATCGACGGGATTGCATTCCAGACCAATATTCTGGCGCTGAATGCGGCAGTCGAGGCGGCCCGGGCTGGCGAGCAAGGACGCGGCTTTGCGGTGGTGGCGTCCGAAGTGCGTAATCTGGCCCAGCGTTCTGCCGTGGCCGCCAAAGAAATCAAGGCGCTGATTGATGAGTCGGTAACGACGGTCGATACGGGCGCCACGCTGGTTGACGAGGCGGGCGCTACCATGGCGCGTATCGTGCAGTCGGTGCAGGAGGTGGCGCAGATCATGCGCGATATCAGCGCTGCCAGCAGCGAACAGAGCAGCGGCATCGAACAGGTGAATCAGGCTATCGTGTCGATCGATGATGTGACCCAGCGTAATGCGGCGCTGGTGGAGGAGGCGGCTGCGGCGGCCCAGAGCATGCGCGATCAGGCCGACCTGCTGGCGCAGGCTGTCAGCGTATTTAAGCTGACGGCGGCACCGGCAGCGGCAGCGGTGCGGCCACGCCGGCCTTTGCTGAGCGCTGCCTGAGACGCGGGCAAAAAACTGCGGCGCTGCTGACGGGGAGTACCGTCAGCAGCGCCGCTGTCGTTTCAGCTCAGCTCAGCGCAGAGTGGCTTACCAGGTATAGGCGGCCTTGGCGTAGTAGTAGCGGCCATTGAAGCCGTTAGGTGCAAAGCCGCTGTACGGGTTGATGCCGTTGTTGTTCAGGTTACCGGCCGAGGTGACCTGATCCGGATAACGGTTGGTGACGTTATCGATACCCGCGCTCAGACGCCAGTTCTTGTTCAGCTTGACGCTGGTGGAGAGGTCGAGCACCCACTGCGGATCGTAGGTCTGATCCAGCGTGGCGTTGTTCTGCGGCACCGTGAAGCTGCCATAGCGGGTGACCACGCCACGGGCCGACCAGGCGCCCCAGCTGGCATCGGTGGCCAGACTCAGTTTGTCCTTGGGCGAGCCTACCGTCAGGCGGTTGATGGTCTGGCGGTCGATCAGCGTCAGATTGTTGGCCGTCAGGATAGCCGGATTGGCGTTGACGTGTTCGAGCGAGTTCTTGTTGTGATTGTAGGCCAGCGTAAAGTCGTAACGGCCCGAGGTCTTCAAGTCGAGACGGTAGGTGCTGACCACATCCACGCCGGTGGTGCGGGTGTCGATGGCGTTGGTGAAGTAGCGGCCCGCGCCTACCAGGATGTTCTGCTTGGCCAGCGCGGCCTGCAGCGCGGGCGACAGCGTCATGTTGGCCGACAGGGCGATGCGGTCGTCGATGTCGATGCGGTAGGCATCCACCGTGGTGCTCCAGTTGCTGAGCGGGGAGAATTGCAAACCGAGGCTGTAGTTACGGGCTTTCTCGGCTTTCAGGGGAGTGGCTCCCAGCGCTGCGGCGGCAGCGCTGCCCACGGCGAATGTTCCGGTCTCGATAGGCGTGTTGACGCCATTGACTACCGAGAAGTTGGTGGTGGTGATGGTGTAGAACTGCTGCGCCAGCGACGGTGCGCGGAAGCCCGACGATGCCGTGCCGCGCAGCGAGAACGCTTCGCTGAAAGCGTAGCGCGCCGAACCCTTGGCCGAAGTGGTGCTGCCGAAATCGCTATAGCGCTCATGGCGCAGCGCGGCCGAGGTGGAGAACTGGCGCGTGACATCAGCTTCCAGATTCAGGTAGGCCGATTCGTTGTGGCGGCTGTTGCGGCCAGCATTGACGGGGCGGAAGCCGGAGAAACCCTGTGCACCGGTGCCTATGTAGGAAGCTTCGTCGCCAGCGCCGATCTCGTAGCTTTCGTGGCGCGCTTCGGCGCCCACAGCGACGGTGAGCGGACCGCTGAAGGCGGCCACCGGATATTCGCGTGCCAGATCCAGATTGAACAGCTGCTGGGTGTTGAGCAGCTTGCCGGCGTAGAAGTGGGTAGGGCTGGCCGCGCCCAGCGTCTGGTTGACGGTGTGGTCGAGGTCGAGCTGGAATTCGTTACGGCCGTAGTTCAGGCTCGCGTCCCAGCGCCAGCCGGCGGCTTCGCCGCGCAGGCCCGTCACCAGCGAGGTATCCTGTGATTCGCTGTTTTCCAGCGGCAGGAAACCTTCCGGATACAGCGGGGTGCGCTGGGCCGTGCCGTTGAGGGCAGTACGCCACGTAGCGGCGGCCGACGTATTGCGCTGGCCATAGTTGGCGAAGGCGTACCAGTCAATATCGTCGTTGACGCGGTACTGGCTGTTGACGAACACGCTGCGCGGGCGGGTTTCCGGATCGCCGAAGCGCTGGTTGACCTTGCCGTAGCGCGGCTCGGCCGGATTGCGCAAGTCGGCGCCGGCACGGTTGGTGGGATCGCGGTCAGCCGCTTCCAGCGCTACCCGTACCCAGCCCTGATCGCCGAGATTGAAGCCGGTGGAACCACGCACGGTCAGCTGTTTGCCGTCGCGTTTCTGGTATTCGCCCACGCCCACTTCGGCATCGCCGCCGCCGGCGCCTTTTTTCAGGATGATGTTGATCACACCGGCAATCGCGTCCGAGCCATACTGGGCGGCGGCGCCATCGCGCAGCACTTCGATGTGGTCGATGGCGGACAGGGGAATGGCGTTCAGATCGACCGGGGCCGAGCCGCGGCCCTGGGTGCCGTTGACATTGACCACCGCCGAGCTATGGCGGCGTTTGCCGTTCACCAGGACCAGCGTCTGGTCGGGCGACAGGCCGCGCAGCTGGGCCGGACGCACGGCGTCGCTGGCATCGGCGCCGGATGGGCGGGGGAAGTTCATCGATGGCAGCAGGCGCCCCAGCACGGTGGCCAGTTCGGTCGAGCCGCTGGCCTGCAGTTCACGTGCGCCGATGATGTCGATCGGCGATTCGGAATCGACTGTGCGGCGGTTTTTGGCATAGGTGCCCGTCACCACGACGGATTGCAGTTCGCCTTCTGCCGGCAACTGCTGGGCGAAGGCGGGAATGACGATGGTGGATATCAGGGTGCTTAACAGCAGGGGACGTGCAATGGTGCGGGTGCGCATGAGACGAACTTTCTACGTTGAGGATGAAGAAAATCTTACCAGCGTGCTAGCGGATTGCCCACGAATGGATATGTCTAATGATATGCAAGTTTTGAATATCGTGCAGGACAGCGCTCCGTTTTCCTTCTAACGCAGGAGAACGGAGCGCGCGGATGCTGCCTGAGGCGGGGGGATGCGGGCCGTGCTTACTGGCCCGGATTGGTGATGCTGGCGTGGATGGCATCGACGGCGGCGATAACCTCGGCCGGCAATTTGACCTGATAGGCGTCGATGTTCTGCTTGAGTTGTTCAAGACTGGTGGCACCGATGATGGTGGAAGCGACGAACCAGCGCGAATAGCACCACGCCAGTGCCAGTTCGGTCGGCGTCATGCCGTTATCGCGTGCCAGCCTGGCATAGCGGCCCACGGCTTCCAGCACGGCTGGCCGCAGGTAGCGCGGACTCCATGTTGGCGGGAAGATGGTCAGGCGGCCATGGGCCTGCGGATTGTCGTGATACTTGGCGCTGAGCTGGCCGAATGCCAGCGGGCTGTAGGCCAGCAGGCTGACCTGCTCGCGGAAGCAGGTTTCGTCCAGCAGGCTGGTTTCGAAATGGCGCGCCGTCAGGTTGTACAGGTTCTGGATGGTGGCGATGCGCGGCAGGCCTTGCATTCCGGACTGCTTGATGAATTCGCTCACGCCCCAGCACGATTCATTGGATACGCCGATCGCGCCTATCTTGCCTTCCTTGATCAGGTCACCGAGTGCCGCCAGCGTTTCTTCGATGGCGACGTGCTTGCGTTCGTGATCGGGCTTGAATACGCTGGCGCCGAAGATAGGTACGTTACGGCTAGGCCAGTGCAATTGGTATAAATCGATATGGTCGGTCTGCAGGCGCTGCAGACTGGTTTCTACCGCTGCGCGCAGATTGGCGGCGTCGAAGTTCTGCTTGCCGCCGCGTACCCACGTCAGCTGTTTGTTCGGGCCAGCCGCTTTGGTCGCCAGCACCACCTTGCTGCGCGCGCCGGTTTTCTTCAGCCACGTGCCGATATAGCGTTCGGTCGAACCCTGCGTGCCGGCGCTGGGCATGACGGGATACATTTCTGCCGTGTCGATGAAATTGATGCCGCGCTCGAGCGCGTAATCGAGCTGGCTGTGCGCTTCGGCTTCCGTGTTCTGTTCGCCGAAGGTCATGGTGCCGAGGCAGATGCGGCTGACTTCGAGGGCGCTCTGGCCCAGTTGTACTTTGTCCATGCTATTCCTATCGTGGGACTATCCGGTAGCCTGATCCTAGCGCTGGCGCAGCGCTTCGGCGCAATCGCGCACCAGCGCAGGACCTGCATAAATCAGGCCGCTATACAGTTGTACCAGCTGCGCGCCGCAGGCGATCTTGGCTCGGGCATCTGCGCCGCGCATGATACCGCCTACGCCGATAATCGGCAGAGCGTCGCCCAGTTCTGCCTTGAGCAGGCGGATGACGGTATTCGAAAATTCGAATACGGGCGCACCGGACAGACCGCCCGTTTCGGCGCCGTGCAGCATGCCCGTTACCGCATCGCGGTTGAGCGTGGTGTTGGTGGCGATCACGCCGTCGATGCGGTGGCGGATCAGCGCATCGGCGATATTCTTCACCTGTTCGCCATCCATGTCGGGGGCGATTTTCAGGGCCAGCGGCACATAGCGCTTGTGCTGGTCGGCCAGACGGGCCTGTGCTTGCTTGAGCTGGCCGAGCAGGCCGTCGAGTTCCGAGCCGCCTTGCAGCTGGCGCAGGTTCTTGGTGTTAGGCGAGGAAATGTTGACCGTCACGTAGCTGGCGTAAGGGTAGACCTTTTCCAGGCAGTGCAGGTAGTCGTCGGCGGCGCGTTCGATCGGGGTATCGGCATTTTTGCCGATGTTCAGGCCCAGTATGCCCAGCTTGTCCTGATAGAAGCGCGAGGACTGCACGTTGGCCACAAACGCATCCACGCCGCCATTGTTGAAACCCATGCGGTTGATCACGGCGTGGGCGGCGGGCAGGCGGAAGATACGCGGCTTGGGATTGCCCGGCTGCGGACGCGGCGTCACCGTGCCCACTTCGATCGAGCCGAAGCCCAGTGCTGCCAGCCCGTCGATGTAGGCGCCATCCTTGTCCAGACCGGCGGCAAGGCCGACCGGATTGTTGAACGTCAGTCCCATCACCGTGCGCGGATCGGCCTTCGGTTTGCTGATCAGGGAGGTCAGGCCCAGTGCGTGGGCGCGTTTCAGGGCAGGCAGGGTGAAGTTGTGGGCTGCTTCCGGATCCATGGAAAACAGCAGGGGACGGGTAAGGGAATACAGGGAATGTGCAGACATGGACAGGGCTCGGTTGATGTTTAGCCCGTATTTTATCAGGCGTCCAGCACGCTCCAGTGGCCTTTGATGCGCGCTTCCAGTGGCTGGAAGTTGGTTTTGTAGGACATTTTCGGACTCTGGCGTATCCAGTAGCCTAGGTAGACGTATTGCAGTTGCAAGTCCTGGGTCTGGGCGATCTGCCACAGGATGTTGTAGGTGCCGTAGGAGGCGCCGGCCACATCGGGGTCGAAGAAGGTGTAGACCGAGGACAGGCCGTCGGACAGCACATCGATGATGCTGACCATGCGCAGCGTGCCGTCCGGATCGCGGAATTCCACCAGCCGCGTGTTGACGCGGCTCTGCAGCAGGAACTGGGCATACTGGTCGCGGCTATCCTGATCCATGCCGCCACCGGCATGGCGGCGGTTCTGGTAGCGCAGATACAGTTCGTAGTGTTCGTCCGAGAACGCCAGTGCGGCCACCGAGGCGATCAGTTCGCTATGGCGCGCCCAGGCGCGGCGCTGGTTGCGGTTGGGCTGGAACTGCTGGCTGACCACGCGTACCGGGATGCAGGCCTGACAGCCGTCGCAATACGGCCGGTAGGTGAAGATGCCGCTGCGGCGGAAACCGTTGCGCACCAGTTCGGAATACACATCGGCATTGATCAGGTGCGAGGGCGTTGCCACCTGCGAGCGGGCCTGCCGCGCATCGAGATAGCTGCACGGATAGGGCGCTGTCGTATAGAACTGCAGCGTGGCAAAGGGCAATTCGTTGAGTTGCGTCATGCACGGCCTGTCGGGCAGGGTTCAGTTGGCATTCATCATAGCGCAAGCGGAAGCTTTGCGCTGCTGGCGCTTGGCGTATGGCTAGCTTAACCGGCAGCGGGCAGCGGTGCAATCACTTGCCAGTCGCCGATCTGCGGCAAGGTGATGCTGTGGCGCAGATGCGCCAGAAACGCTGCGCGCGGGATGGGGGCGGCGCCCAGCGAGGCCAGATGGCCGGTTTCCTGCTGGCAGTCGATCACCTGCACGCCTTGCCGGCGCAGGAAGGCCACCAGATAGGCGAGGGCGATCTTGGAGGCATCGGTGACGCGGGCGAACATCGATTCGCCGTAGAACATTTTCCCGATTGAAACTCCATACGCGCCACCCACCAGCTGTCCGTCCAGCCAGACTTCCGCCGAGTGGGCGTAGCCCAGCCGGTGCAGGCCGCAATAGCCGGCGATGATGTCCGGCGAGATCCATGTGCCGGGGCCATCCTTGCGCGGGGCGGCGCAGGCACGCATCACCTGTTCGAAGGCGCTGTCGAAGCGTATTTGCCAGCGGCCGCCGGCTAGCCGGTCTTTTTCTACTTTGCGCAGGGTTTTTTTCAGGCTGTCGGAAATACGGAACTGTTCGGTCTTCAATACCATGCGCGGATCGGTGCTCCACCACAGGATGGGCTGGCCCTCGGAGAACCACGGAAAGATGCCATGCTGGTAAGCCAGCAGCAGGCGCTCGGGCGAGAGGTCAGCACCGGCAGCGAGCAGGCCCGGTGCATCCTGCGTCAGCGCCGTGCTGACGTCAGGAAAAGGGGTATCGTGGTCTAGCCAGGGGATCACTTGGTCTCGCCGTCCGAGCGCATGGGGCGGGTCAGATCCTGCGTGTGGAAACCGTAGTCGCCGCCTTTACGGATTTTGACGCGGTCGGCAAAAAACAGTTCCAGCGTGGTCTGGATAGTGGGGAAGGCCAGATCGTCCCACGGAATTTCGCTTTCGCTGAACATCTGCACGTCCAGGCTCTCTTCGCCGGGGGCAAAGTCCAGATCCTGCAGTGTTGCCAGATAGAACATGTGCACCTGATGGACGCGCGCGACGTTGAGCAGGGTAAATAGTTTGCCCAGAGTGACATTGGCGCCCGCTTCTTCGCGGGTTTCGCGCAGGGCAGCTTCGCCCGTGGTCTCATTGTTTTCCATGAAGCCGGCGGGCAGGGTCCAGTAGCCATAGCGCGGTTCGATGGCGCGCTTGCACAGCAGCACTTTGAGTTCGCCATCCTGTTCCCATACGGGGATCGTACCCAGTACCATTTTCGGGTTCTGGTAGTGGATCGCAGCGCAGCTGTCGCAGACGTAGCGGGGGCGGTTGTCACCTGCTGGTATCTTCAGACTGACAGGGGAGGCGCATTCGGAACAGAATTTCATAAAGGGTAGCCGGGGATGATAAGGATGCTCACGCCAGCTACTTTACACTGAATGGGGCCGCTACGGCATGGCTGCGAGGGGCCTCTGGCTGCATTTATTCGGGCTATCGCCAGCGATTTCGGGATTAATATTGCCTAAATTGCCGATCTGGCCTATAATACTCGTATCAGACGCGGGGTGGAGCAGTCTGGCAGCTCGTCGGGCTCATAACCCGAAGGTCACAGGTTCAAATCCTGTCCCCGCAACCAAATTTCAAGCCGTTGATATCGCAAGGTATCAGCGGCTTTTTGCTTTTTTGATACTTTTTACTTAGCCGTTTGCTGGGTAGGTCTTATTTTCAAAGTCGATACCAGTCTATCCCATAGGGCAATGGCCTCGGCATCGTTAAGGCTGGGCCGGATGGCGCCCTTGCGGTTACCCTGAACGCCCGTATCAAGCTCGATGTCGAGGCGGGTGTAAATGCGGTCGTTAATCGCGCCATTGCTGGTGAAGTGGAATTCGTGCGTAGAGGTGGCTGTTTTCTGCGCTGGTAAGTGAACGAGCACTTCTGAGCCCGTCCAGTGAGCGATCTGGCGCTGGCCACGACGCAGAAAATCTATTTTGGAGTACCAGGTGCCGGGGCCGTGGGGCGTCACTTCTCGGGCGTCCTTTATGAGTTCCTCGATATCGTCGGACGGGACGAGGTAATCGCCGTTCTTTAAAGATTCGATAGAGAAATGTACATCCGGGAATTCCTTCAATCGGATGCCGATGGATGCTTTCTCAAAATCATATTCAGACCTTGCAAATCCGCCCTCTATGCATAAACCAGATTCTGTGGGTATTTCGTCTTCTGCACGCAAGCGCAAATTCTTCGCCGCTTTGTTCAAGATCCCTACATGTTTTTCAATCTGCTTGAATGGGGAGCCGCCATCCTGAATATATAAGTCTTTGCCTAAAGGGATGAACGAAACGATTGTAAGGTCAATGAAACCTTTGGAACCGAATACCAATTTCTGCCCCTGCACAGCACCATCTATCACCTTGCCGTACATGGCGAAATCAGTAGTACTGAGCCCATGCAGCATATAACTTTCCTTTTCAAACTTCTCAACTTCTTTTGCGACATGTGCGGTGATCTGCTTGGCCTCATCGGCAATATAGACAATAGGGAAGTCAACGTCAGCGGGGCCGTACACCACTGTAGCAGTGGCTGGTACATCAATCATTAGGCGACCGAAGCAGACTGGTTTAGTCCTTTCAAATAAGGGAGATATGCGCGCGGAGAGTTCGGTCATGTTGGGCCTTGTAAAGGTATATTTGTGGTAGGCATTGGCCTTTAAGAACATCACTGTGGCGAATAGTGTCAGTAGGTCGAGCCAGACCCAGTTTGGATGGGACGAGCGGCTGAAGTTCATCATTTGCTCCATTTCATCGTCTGGGCGATACGAATCAGACAGTAAAGCGTCGAATTCAGGACCTTGCTGTTGTTGTAGCTGTCCTGATGTTCATAGCCCGTTTGGCGGAATATCCCTTTGAATTTTCCGCTGCGGAGTTGGTGGTCAGATGAATGCGTCGGTACGGTCTGGTCGCCAGAGTCTGTCGGAGGCATCAAGTGCGCAGTTAGTGCTCTGCAATCATGGTTAGTGAGCCTGTTTTCCGGAGGGGCGACAACATGTAATCTGCCTTGCTTGTTGTCGCGAAGTATGGCGAGCTTTCTTACGTCACGGAATTGAGTATCGCCATCCAGTGACCAGACTACTCGATACCATGCGGCCTTTGCCGGATCGGCCCCGTAATGTGCATAGCTTAGTTCGTGGTAGGTTTCGGCTATGTCGCAGTGGAATTTTTTGGTCTGTTCCAGCATTTCAATCGTGCGGTCAAATCCCGCATGAAGAATTAGCGCTGGATTAATCCATTCATTTTTAATCAGGCCATACCAGACGTCCTTTAGCTTATAAATTTCTTCGTAGGGATCACCATACTCTGGCAGGCTCAATAGCGTCTGATTATTGTGTGTAACTTGCAACCATCCGTTTCCGTAATTCTGATTGGGTAGTAGTTCCAGTGCGCCAGGAGCGTTTGCGAGAACCGCCGTTACCTTATTTCCGTTATTGCCGACGACTTTAGGCGAAATGCTCAAAAAACTATCCTCAAAGCCACAACGCATGCGTTTATAGGCTGCTCCCGCCCCAATCGCCGGCATTACGCCATGAACCATGCCGAGTATTTTGTCTTTCATGTTGCCCATCTCTGGATGTATCAGTGCACGGGCTACCAGACCTCCCATGGAGTGAGTAACGACAATGACCTTCTCGCACTGAAAGCCTTGATCCTGGTAACGCTTAATGAGTACATTTATTCGTTGGGCCAGGCGACGTGCTGAAGCAGCACTAGTGTTAAGCCAGTTGTATCCCATCGCATGCACAGGAAACCAGATATTTTCGACGGTCTCTTTAAGAGTGTTTCGATCCAGCGGTTCCAGTGGTGGTTGGGGATGCGCCTGCCACACTGAGGGCGGCACACCGACGATCTGCTTCCATCGCTCGTTCATAAAGCCATAATGGAAGGCGGTGTTCAATTCCAGTTCGCAGGTCTCTAGCAGTGTCCTGTAGCAATCGAAGTAGATTTCGCCCCAGCCGCGTTCGCGTGCCTTCTGGTCTTTACTTTTGCGCGGTGACGCGGAGGCCGGATCATCGCACAGTAGCGGCGTATCTATCCCTACGTTGAGCGCGTAAAAGAAATTCACCGAAACGTTGCCGTTGCGGTCGGTGGAAGTTTCGTTAGGATTGCCAGTCGGGTTGTTAGCCGGATCGTATTCATCGACCTCAGTGTTCTCAAAGTCTAGTTGCAACTGGCGTATTCGTGCACTCGCCATGCCCAGTTTGGCAGACTCGATGGCGTTATCGGGGCGCCACGCGATATTGTTCGATTTCCCCATTTGTTGCTGGCGCTCCGCGCTCATGCGCAGGTTGGAGCCCATGATCCCCGGCAGGAAGATGATCGGCAGCACACGTCTGGGTGGAATATCGAATGTCTGTGGAAGTTTGTCCTGGACTGGTGTGGCAAACCCCTGTGTTCTGTAGCCGCTTTGTTGTTCGGGGTAGGTGGGAAGTTGATAGCCCTGCCGTGGTGGAAAGTCCGTCATAGTCCAGTCGCCAGCGATGAAAGGGCCTTCCACTATGGCACCCGTCACCGCGACTGGAAAGATAGGGCATATCGATTACATCAAGCTAAGGCGCAATTTTCCTCAGAGGCTATGCTTTAGCCACCGAAGCTATAGCGCAGGCCGAGAGCTATGGTGCGCGGCGCGCCGGGACCGTAGAAGGTGGAATGCAGCACGCTCTGGTTGTCGCCGCTGGCCGAGAACGGACGGGCGATGAAGTTGCCCGTTGCCGTCAGGCCGGTAGCGTTGAGCTGTGCAGCGCTGGCGTAGCGGCGGTCGAACAGGTTGCTGACGCGGGCGAACCACTGCCATTGCGGGCTGGCCGCATAAGTGGCCGACAGATCGAACAGGGTATAGCCGGCCATGCGGCCGGAACCCAGATAATGTACCCCGTCCGGCTGGTGCTGGCCGTTTTCGTTGCCGCGTGCGTTGGCGCCTGACACGGCACGCATATCGGCTTCTAGTGTCCATGCAGTGCTGGCGTGCCATTCGGCGCTGGCCTTGAAATTGTGGCGTGCGATCAGCGGCAGCCTGTCGCCGCTGTGGATGGTGATGTTGCCATCGGCATTGGCGCTGCTGTTGGCTGCACCACCGAGTATTTCGCTGCTGCGGAAGGTGGCATCGAGATAGGTGTAGCCGGCCGACCAGTCCAGTTGCGTGCTCTTGCCGTTGAGCGTCAGCTCTACACCGCGCCGCCGGGTGGCGCCTACGTTGCGGAAGTAGCCGTAGCCGGCGCTATCGTCAGCGACGAACAGGATGTCGTCGCGATTACTGGCGCTGAACAGGCTGGCGTTCCAGTCTATGCTGCGTGCCAGTGTGCCGCGCAGGCCCGCTTCCTGCGTACGCGTGATCACCTGACGCAACGGCGGATCCCCAGCCATAGCGTTGGGCAGCTTGCACGGGTTGGCCGGATCGGCGCAACCGAGTTCGATGGCGGTCGGTGTGCGGCTGCTTTCGCTGATGCGGGCGTAGAAGTTCGCTGCGGGCGTGATATCCCAGCTCGCACCGAGCGCCGGATTGAAGCGGCTGAAGCGGTGATCGCCATCGAGCGAGCCGGGGCCGCCGCCGGGCGTGAGGTGATCGCGGTTATGCACGCTGCTGCGGTTATAGCGGGCCGACAGGGACAGATGCAGCGAGCGGCTGAGGCTCAGCGTCTGGCTGGCGTACAGGCTGGCAGTGCGGGTGCGTCCGGCCAGATCGACACGCGCATCGACCGGCATGCCGCTGTCGTCGATCTCGCTGCCGTCGGCGTAGAAGTTGACCGGCGTGATGCTGCGGTCCGGATTCAGATAGCCGAACTGCGAGGACTGGCGGAATTCCGTATGGCTGCTGTCGAAGGCCATACCTGCGGTGAGCTGCTGCGGCATGCCGGCCCAGTCGCCGGACACGGTGGCCTGCGCGCCGAAGCCGGCGTTGTGCTGTTCGCTGGCGCTGCGGTTAAGCAGTCCGTTGCACTTTTCTGCCGGTTCGTCTTTGCGTAGCACGTTGGCCAGACAACGCCAGTAGGGGAAAGGCGTGTTGGCCGCCGTGGCACCTTTGGCCGGATAACCCGTATAGCCGGCAGCAGCCAGTGCGGCCTGTTCGGCTGCATTCGGCTGGTAGACAGATTGATCGAGGGAGTCGTCGTTCATGTCGCCGTTCAGGGTGTCGTTTTTCAGGCGGCGGTAATAGGCGTTGGCGGAAAACTGTAGTTGCTCGCTAACGCGGTGATTAGCTTGCAGGTTCAGCATCAGCCCGTGGTTGTGGGTCTGGTCGGGGCGGGTGTAAACGCTGGCGTAGTCGCGCTCCAGCAGACGTCCTTCCTGCAAACCGTTACCGGTCAGGCTGGAAGAAGAGATTGCGCTGCTCAGCGAGATGTCGGTGTGGCGGTCGGCCCAGCCCAGTTTGCCGAACAGCTGGCCCAGCCGCGTAGGCGAGGCTTCGCGCCAGCCGTCCTCCTGGTAGCCATTACCAGCAGTGAACCAGTGCCAGCCGCTGGCATCGTGGCCACCGTGTTCGAAGGCCAGCTCCTTGCGGTCATAACGGCCCGCTTGCAGCTGTAGCGTACTGCCTGTGTCGTGCAGACCATCCTTGCTGCGCAGGACCAGCGCACCGCCCAGCGCATTCAGTCCAAACAGAGGATCGGAACCGGGCAGCAGGTCGAGCGAGGCAATCGCGTTATGGGGAATCAGGTCCCAGCTCACGACGTCACCAAAGGGCTGGTTCATGCGCACGCCGTCAAGGTAGACCGCCAGTCCTTGCGGGGTGCCGAGCAGGGGCGACGCAGTGTAGCCACGGAAGCTGACATCGGGCTGGTAAGGATTACCCTGTACTTCGTTGAGGGTGACGCCGGCCAGTTTGCGATTCAGCGCGTCCGGTAGATTGCTGCTGGCGGGGGCAGCCAGATCGCTGCTATCGAGATGCTGGACATGCGCAGCCACCTGTTCGCGTGCCAGTGCGGCGCCTGCCAGCGGCGTGGTGCCGATCACTTCCACCGTCTGCATCGGCGCGGCGGCGTCGCCTTCTGCGGCCCATGCACGAAAGGCGAGGCAGATGGCGCTGATGGCTAGAGCGAGGCGCTGCGGCTGTAATCGCGGGTAGCAGATAGGTGGGGTGGTTGGCATGCTGGCGTCTCCTGAATTTTTTTGGCTGTGCGGCTTTGGTTTTAGCGGATTATTTCAAGCGCCCCGGCCTGCCGGCTAGGGAAAAATTCCCGATCTGGTGTGCGTAGTGCTTGGCATGGAAGTTGCGAACTCTCGCTACATAAAATGCAAAACGAGGGGGACATCATGGATTTGCGCCGCCGTCTGGTCGGATCGCTCAGCTTGTTACTTGCCGCACTGCTGGCGGTGACGGCGCTGGTTCAGCTCTATTCGCTGCGTGCCGATGTGGAGGCCGAGGTGCAGGCTTCCAGCCATCTGGTCAGGGTACTGCTGGCGGCGGGCAGCATGGCGCCCGATGGCGGACAGGCGTTACAACCTCTGCTGGCACAGGCGCGCCTGCGCCATCTGAGTATCCGTACCGAGGGGCAGCCAGCGGCCCGCACAGCGCCAGATGCCTTGCCACGCTGGCTGGGGCTGGAGGGGCTGATGCCGGCCCAGCCGGAGCAGCAGATCCGCATCGGCCAGCAAACGCTCTACATCGCCCCCTATCCCCGTTCGGAAATCAGCGAGCGGCTGGCGGACACTGTGCGACTTTGGAGCACCCTGTTGTTCTTTTCTGGTACAACTTTGCTGGTGGCGTGGTGGAGCGCCGACCGCGCCCTGCGCCCCGTGCGGGAACTGGAAGCCAGTCTGCACCGGCTGGCGCGGGGTGAGCCTGATCCGGCCTTGCCCCGCTTTGCCCTGCGCGAGTTTGGCCGGGTAGCCCGTGCGATAGACTATCTGGCCAAGGCGCTGGAAAGCGCGCGGGCCGCCCAGCAGGCGCTGGCACGCCAGTTGATGACGGTGCAGGAAGATGAAAAACGCACGCTGGCGCGCGAGCTGCACGACGAAATGGGGCAGACGCTGACGGCGCTGAATGTCACGGCGGCCCATCTGGAGCGGCACGCCGCCGGTATGGCGCCAGACCAAGTGGCTGAATGTGCGGCGGACTTGAGGCGCGAACTGCGCACGGGGAGCGGCCAGTTGCGCGGCATGCTGAAAAATCTGCGTCCCCACGGATTGAGCACACATGGCTTGCAGCAGGCGCTGGTGGATCTGCTACAGGGCTGGCGCAGCCGGCAGACTAGCATCAGCTTCGAACTGGCCTTGCCACCGGCATTGCCGCAGGTGGACGAGCAGCTGGCGCTGGTGATTTACCGGGTGGTGCAGGAAGCTCTGACTAATGTAGTGCGGCACAGCGGCGCCTGTAGTTGCACGGTGCAGCTGCAAGCCAGTGCCACCATGCTGCTGCTGGACGTGATGGATGATGGCTGTGGTCTACCGTCCGACCTGCAATGGCAGGGCGGTCTGCTAGGCATGCGCGAGCGCATCGCCATGGTGGACGGCCAGCTGCGGGTCTGGCATGCGCCAGCAGGCGGGCTGCATCTGCATGCGCAGTTTCCGCTAGCGCGGACGCCTGGTTCGGTCGTCGCCATGGCGGCAGGAGTGGCATCATGATACGCATCGTTCTGGTCGATGACCATGCACTGGTGCGCAGCGGTTACCGCCGTCTGCTCTCAGCGGAGACGGATTTCGAGGTGGTAGGGGAGGCCGCCACGGTGGCAGAAGCCAATGCCTTGCTGGCGCGCTGCACCCCCGAGGTGGCGATTGTTGACTTGAACCTGAAGGGCAGTAGCGGACTAGAAGCCATTGCCGGCATGCTGGCTCGCCAGCCGGACCTGCGCGTGCTGGTGCTGTCCATGCACGACGATGCAGGCCATCTGGTACAGGCGCTCAAGGCCGGCGCACATGGCTATCTGACCAAGTGCAGCGAACCGGAAGAAGTGATTGCGGCTATCCGATCCGTGATGGCCGGGCACCGAGTGCTGTCGCGCGATATGCAGGCGCTGGCGCCCGCCGCCAGCGAGGAAGGCGTGCATGGCTTAAAGCCGCGCGAGTTCGAGTTGCTGCGCCTGCTGGTGCACGGCGAGTCGGTACAGGATATCGCCAGTCTGATGCACCTGAGTCCCAAGACGGTGCTGAACTACCTGACCCTGATCCGGCAAAAGCTGAATGCAGAAAACGACTTCAAGCTGATGCACCTGGCAGCCCGTTCGGGACTGGTGGATTTTAGCGTGGCATCCACACCACAGTAGGCGTGCAGAGTGAGGCAGGTTCGCAGCGCATCTACCCGAGCGCAGGCTGGTCGGCGTTCAGGTAGATATGGCGGACGTTACCTCGGCGCACCAATCTTAGATCTTTTTGCTATTCAGGTTAGCCAGCTGGCGCCGGATTTCCAGCACATGCGGATGCTGGGCGCCTAGCACTGCCAGCCGCATCTCGAGTGCAGCCTGCAAAGCGGCACGTGCGCTGTCCGTTTGCCCCAGACCCTGATAGCTGACGGCGATTTCCTGCAGTACTTCGGCCACATCGCACTTGCCGTAGATAGGCATGGTTTCGCGCAGGTGCTGGACTTCTTTCAGTTTGGTTAGCGCGCGTTCATACTGGTTCTGCTGGTTCAGCAAACGCCCGGTAAGGAAGCGGTTGACGTCGTGGGTGGCGGCGTCGTCAGGCGCCGAGCTTTCCTGCTGCTGGCGTGCCTGCGCCAGCAATGCCTCGGCGTCGGCGTAACGTGCCAGTGCAATACGGCTGCGTGCCAGTGAATTCTGTAGCGTTGCGATGTAGTCCTTGTTGGAAGGGGAAACCGCCTGTGTCCTGGTCAGTGCCGTCTGCAGCAGGCTGTCGGCCTGTTCGTTGTGTTCCCAGCGTAGATAGATTTCCCCCATTAGGTGCTCAGCGCTGGTTATCTTGTACTGGTTTTTTTCCGGATCTGACTGCAGGCGGTTGATGAGTGACTGCAGCATCTTCTCTGCCTGCTGATATTGGCCCATTTCCGCCACCACGACGGCCAGATTACGTTCGGTTCCATCGAGTCCGGCGCCGTTAACCGACTGATTGATTTCCAGCGCACGGCGGGCAAAGTCATAAGCCTGTTCGTAATGCTGCATGGCCTGATAGAGTCCCGAGATGCTGTGTAAAAGTTCCGCAACAGTAGCGCTGCGTGCGCCAGATAGGCGCTCTTTATGTTGCAACAGTGCGAGATAGCAGGCTTCGGCTTTAGGGTATTGTCCGGTCATCTGATAAAGGTCGCAGACACTCTCGGTTTCTTCAAGCAGATCATCGTCATCCGCCGGGTACAGCTGTTGCGCCAGTGTCAGGCTGCGCTCGGCGTAAGGCAGCGCTGCGTTATGACGATGGATGTCCTGCAGATATTTGCTGTATCCCTGCAAAATAGTGTGGCTAAGCTTATCGTCAATTGCGCCGGTCTGGGGGAGCAGTTCGAGAGCACGTTCATACGCCCACACAGCCTTATCGCGCTGCTGGATATCCGCGTAAATTTTTGCCAGTTGCTGATACTGCGCCGCGCTGGTTTGTTTATTAGCGTCTTCAAGCAGGCGCTGGCCGCGTGCAGGATCGAGGTTTTTGCTCGTCAGCAGATGTCCGAGCTTCACCGTGCCTTCCAGCGAATGCTCGCTGGCCTTGGCATACCATTGCGCTGCCTGCGGATAGTCGATCTTCTCACCCCTGCCAGATTCGTAGTAGTCGCCCAGATCCAGCATGCTATCGACGATGCCATTATTGGCGGCCTTTACCAGCAATTGGTGGGCCCTCAGGGGATCGGCTTTGGTACGGATGCCGAACATCAGTAAGCGTCCCAGCAGGCCCTGTGCATCGGCATTGTTCTGATCTGCTGCGTTCTGTAGGTACTGCAAACCCAGACTGGTATCAGCCTTGGTGCCGATGCCGAAAACGAGGATGCGGCCATAGATGAATTGGGAGGTTTCATCACCGTCGTCTGCTGCCCGCTGATGCCAGTAGCGCATTTTCTGCAGATCAGGCTTGCCTAGACGCGTGCCGCCGTACAGGATGGCGAGATTGTATTCCGCCATAGGGTGGTGCTGTTCTGCGGCTTTTTCGTACCACAGGCGTGCCTGCTCGACATCGTTCTTGACAGTGTCATAAATGTAGCCCAGTTCGGAACTGGCGTAGGCGTTGCCACGCTCGGCCGCGTCACGGAACAGCTTTTCTGCCTGCTGCATATCTTTGGCAACTCCGTTCCCCTCTTTGTACATGACAGCCAGATTTTTTATGGACAGGGCCATGCCCCTGTCGGCGGCCTTGCGGTACCATTTGATGGCTTCTGCAAAGTCCTGTCGTACACCATAGCCATTCTCGTACAGTGCGCCGATATTGTTGATGGCGGTAACATGGCCCCGCTCTGCGGCGAGCCGGTAGAGTGTCATGGCGCGGCTGTAATCGACGGGCGCGCCGTTGCCGTTTTCAAGTGCATAGGCAATATTGAATGCCGCGCTGATGTTGTCATAGATGGCGCTGCGCTGGTTCCAGTACATAGCCAGATCATGGTCTCGCTCGATGCCTTCGCCATTGCTATACATGGCCGCCAGTTCGGCCATGGCTTCGTCCCGGCCCTGATCGGCCGCCAGTTGTAGCCAGTACAGGGCACGCGCGTAGTCGGTGTTCACGCCGTCCCCATGACGATAGCGCCGGCCCAGTTCCTGTTGCGCGGCCGCTTCGCCTTTAGCGGCGCTGCGTTCCAGCAGTGCCAGTGCCTTGGGCACATCACGCTTAACACCTTCGCCTTCGCCAAACAGCAGCCCCAGCATCGTCTGTGCTTCCGGATAGTCCTGCGCCGCGGCCTGTTCCAGCAATTGCACGGCTTCACTGGTCGAGCGCTGGGTGCCGATGCCACCCAGCTTGGCCATGGCCAGCGCGTACTGGCTGGCCGCGCTGCCGCCTGCCGCACCTCGCTGCCAGTAGCCCACGGCGCTGGGATAATCCTTGTTCAGCTTTGCCTGCTGACCAGCTGCTGCCAGCTTGTCTTCGCTAAGATCGCGCTGCAGTTCGCGCTGGGCCTGTCGAGCCAATGGCTGGTTGCGCAGGCCGTGACCTTTTACCCATTTGAAGGCCAGACGCGCGCCTGCCAGATCTTTATCAGCCAGACGGCGCTGGCCGATATAGAACCACGCTTCTTCCCTAGCCAGCGCCTGCAGGTCGCGCCGCATGGCGTCAACCTGCTTGAGCAGATCTTGCTGACTGATCAGACCAAGCTGCATGGCCAGTATCGGCCGTGGCCATGGGCCGTCGGGTATGTCGCGGGCGAACTGTTCCAGATCGCTGGGCAAGGCCAGACCGGCGCGCTGCAGCAGTGCGATGTGGCTGGCGGCATCGGCGCTCTGGATCATGCCGCCGTTGCTGCGTTCACGCGCCGCACGGTAGCGGCTCATGCGCTCTAGTGCAGCAGCAGTGTTGCCGGCATAGTAGTCAGCCCATGCCAGTTCCCGTTGCAGCAGATCGCTAGTGCCGGCCTCCTGCAGCCGCTGTGCGGAGGCCAGCGCTTCGGCGCTGTTGCCGCGCGCCAGCCATAGGCGGATCATGCATTCGGCCGGTGCGGCGGCACTGCCGGCATTGAGCTTGCGCTCCATGCGTTTTCCCATCTGGATGGCATCGGGTCCGATGAATTCATGCAAATCATGCTGAAGATAGAGCAAAGTGCAGGCCTGTTCCGCGCTGATCTCGCTGTCCTTCTTATCGCGCACCTGCTCGATGATTTCCATTATCTGATAGCTGTCGCGCAGGCTTTCCAGATCGCGCATGGAGACTTTGCGGGAGGCTTCTTTTTCAACTGCGCTTTCCTGTACGCGCAGCGATCCTTCCACAAACTCGTTGAGCAGGCGTGCCTGTTCGCCTAACTGGGGCAAGGCGGCAGCTGGCACTTCGCGCTGCTTGATGTGAAAGTCGAACAGATAATCGACGTCGGCGCCGCGCAGGCCGAATTCTTCGCGTGCCTGGAAATACGGGTTGTCGATCATTTTCTGGCTGGGCTGGTCGTTGCGCCGCACCTGCTCGGGCCAGTGGATCTGCAGGCGATAGCGCCCGCTATACAGACCGCCCGCTGGCGCAAACGGGAAGTTGCGTACCAGCTTGGCAGGGATGTCGAGCGCACCGTCGAGTATCTGGCTACTCATGGCAACGTGGTAGGCATGATCTTTCAGGCTGATGGCCTTGGGCAGCTGCAGTTCGCTGGTAATTTCTATGCGATTGTCCTGCATCAGATCTTGGTAGTTCGGTGTGCCCTGCAGGCTTACGCCCGGATACAGCTTCTCGTACTTGGACAGCACGGCTTTTTTCTGTTCGTTGGCCGAGAGCTTGCTGAAGTAGCTGCGCATGGCATCGGCATATGTGCTGCGATAGATATCGCGGCTGACCAGAGTGGCTGCGCCATTAAAATCCTTGATGGTGATCTCTTCCCTGTGCTCGAACGTCGGCAGAGTTTCGCTGCGCTCGGGTATTGCGCTCAGCTGCGTGGTGCTTGCGTTGACAGCCAGTACCTGCGCGCCGGGGAAGGCAATCGGCAGGGCTGCCAGTGGTTCGGGCTGATTGATGCGGGTAGGATCGACGTAGTAGTCCTTGCCGTCTATGCTGATCTGTACGATGACGTGGTTAAACCAGTTCGCGGATGGCAGCACTTTGGCGGGGAACTGGGGCGTGCTGGCCGAGACCAGCAGCGGCTGGGCCTGTATGCCGAGTTCGCGCAGCAGGCTTACTAGCAGATAGCTCTTGTCCTTGCAGTCGCCATAGCGACGTTGCAGCACCACGTCGGGCGCTTGCGGGCGGTGCGAGTTTTCGCCGATGGATACGCTGAAATAGCGGATCTCGTTCTGCACCCAGTGCAGTGCGGCGGCTGCGCGACCGGCTGCATCGCTTTGCTGGCTGAACTGTCTGACCAGCGCTTTCAGGGCGGGGCTGGCAGGCAGTTTGGGGAACAGGCTGTCGGCCCAGCGGGCCACGCCCTGCCAGTCCTGATATTCGCTTAGCTGCAGCATGCGCACTGGCAGGTAGCTGGCCGGAATCGACGGTTCCGGCTCCACGGCTTCGATGGCATGGCCTGCGAAGCGGATGCGCACCAGCTCTCCTTGCGTATCGATTTTCGGCGTCAGTTTTTCGCTATGGAAGTCACCTAGCTGGCGCCATTGCAGCGGGCGGTTGCGTGGATGTAGCACGGTGATGGCGCGGCGTTCGACCGGGTAGAGACTGTCCCAGCTATAGTCGCCGGACCAGAATTTTCCCATTACGGGATTTTCGCCTTCGATGGTGTAGGTGAGCCAGAGCGTATCGCCGATGCGCACATCATTGAGCAGCAGTTGCAGCGTGGTGGCGCCACCGAGCATGCCGCTTTCGATTTCCGTTTCGCGCTGCATGGGGCGGATGCTGACGCTGGCCGTGTGGTCGATCTGCTGGCTGCCGCGCAAAATCATCACGCGATGCAGCGTCAATTTCTGGTACTGGGAAAAGTAGCTGATCAGGCTCTGGCCGATTTTCCCTAGTTCGCTCGAATCATTGACCTGTATGGCGCGGTTGTACAGAGTGGCGGGCGTGGCCGCGAGCAGCGTTTGCGTCTCGCTCAGGCGCGTTACGACAGGCGTGGTGCGCTCGGTGGCTGGAACTTCGGCCAGCGGGGCGATCCAGCGGGGCAGGCTGGGGTTACGGCTGAAGCCCGGGGCATCGGGCTGCAGTTTGGCGGCAGGTGCGGCAAAGACGAGGGCAGGGGCGGCTGCAAGCAGAACAAAAACTGGACGCATAGTTGACTGGCTGTTGATTATTTTATAACAATCGAGTGTAACGATGCGATTATTGCCAGTCAAATATTGTTGTGTTTTATTGTTGCTATTTATTTAGCTAATGCCGCTAATCGGCGCTGCGCGGATGCAGGCTGGCCCACAGGTGGGCGGCAGCCATGGTGCGGTGGGGGCGGTAGCGGGCGAGGAATTGTTCGGTACGGGCCATATCGGGCTTGCTGTCCTCGCCCAGCAGATGCTGCAGGGCGGCACGCACGGCCACGTCGCCATGCAGCGAGCAGTCGGCATAGCCATAGCCGCGCAGCAGGCCGTAGTTGACGGTCCACGGGCCTATGCCTTTGACGGCCAGCAGGGCTTGCGAGACCTGTTCGATGCTGTTGCTGGCCGAGAGTTCCAGTTGCAGGCTGCCGTCTGCCACCAGCCGCGCCAGCCGCAGCACGGTTTCCGCCTTGGCGCGCGAAAATTTGCGGCTGGTGAGGGCTTCCACTTCGAGCGTCGCCACGGCAGGCGCATCGGGATAGCACCACAGGCCGCTGCTATGCTGGCGCCCGGCCTGCTGGATCAGCGTGCGGCGCAAGGCGATGGCAAAGGTGAGATTGATCTGCTGGCCGATGATGGCCCAGGTCAGCGCTTCGAACAGGGTGGCCGACTGCACCACGCGCAGGCCCGGCTGGGCGCGCGTGAGCGGGCCAAACAGGGGATCATCTGCAGCGAAGTCGCAGAACGGCTGCGGATCGAGGCGCAGTCCCAGCACGCTGTGCAGCACCTGTTCCAGCATGGCAGGCGTGGCGGCACCGGCTGCGCCGTCCAGATCCAGCTGGTAGCGTGCCGTGGTCGGTGCATGGGCTGCATCGAAGTCTATGGTCAGTACCGCTGCGCTGCCTTCGCACAGCAGGCCTTTGCGCAAGCGCTGCTGCTCCACCTGCTCGGCCACGCTCTCGCTGTCGCGGCGATGGAACGCCAGCACGTCCTGCAGGCGGTAGTGGGGCGGCAGCGTGAGCTTGCGCGGTTTCATGCGGCCGACTGTTTTTTCAGGAAGCTGAAACTGGGACGGAAGCCGGTCACCAGGGCCGTGCCGGAAATGACGATGGCGGCGCCGACCAGGGTGTACCAGCCTACGTGCTCGCCAAGGAACAGGATGCCCCAGAGGATGCCGAACAGGGGACTGAGGAAGGTCACCGTGAGCGCCGAGGACGGGCCGATATCCTGTATCAGGCGGAAGTACAGCAGATAGGCGATGCCGCTACAGAGGATGCCCAGAGCCAGCACGGCCGCCATAATGCCGACGGTAGGCTCGCCGGGTACGGGGAAGAAGGGCAGCGCTGGAGCGACCAGCAGGGTCGAAGCCCACATCGAGCCGTGTGCATTGGCGAACGGCTCGACTGCTTTGGCCTGCTTGGCGTAGTTGCTGGCCACGCCGTAGCTGAAAGCGGCCACCAGCACGGCGGCGATGGCGATGCCGGCACCGGGCTTGCTGCTGACATGGTCGAAGCCCACCAGCAGGGAGACGCCGCAAGCGCCCATCAGTAGACCCAGCATGACTTTGGCGCTGACCATGTGGCGGGTCCAGACGGCGGCAATCAGCGTGCCCCACAGAGGCGTCGTGGCATTCAGCACGGCCAGCAGCGAAGCCGACAGGGTACGGGCGGCGAAGCCGAACAGCAAAAAGGGCAGGGCGGAGTTGAACAGGCCCAGTATCAGGTAGTGCTTCCAGTTTTCGCGCAGATGCAATGGCTTTTTCAGAATCAGCGCGATCACGGCGAGGAACAGCGAAGCAAACAGCACGCGGTATTCGATCAGCACGGCGGCGCCCAGCACCGGCGCGGCGATGCGCATGAACAGGAAGGAGCCGCCCCAGATGGCGGCAAGCAGTATCAGGCGTAGCAGGTTGGTGGTGCTCATGCGGTTTCCGTGGTTGGTGGTTTAGGCGATTGTCGCGCTGTCTGGCGGCGCACGCTAGCCGGTTCTTGCTTTTGAATCCGGTGTGATGGCGCGAACGGCTTCACGCCGCGCCCAGTTCGATGGCGCAGGCACTGCTGCCCGGCGCGGCCGGTGTGGCGGCATGGGGCACCAGCAGGCTGGCCGGCACGGCGTTCTTCATGGCAGTCATTTCGGCCAGTATCGAGATGGCGATTTCGGCCGGCGTCTTGCTGCCGATGTATAGACCAATGGGGCCATGCAGGCGGGCGATCTGTTCGGCAGTGAGGTCGAACTGCAGCAGCCGTTCGCGCCGCCTGGCATTGTTCTGGCGCGAGCCGATGGCGCCCACATAGAAGGCATCGGAGCGCAGCGCTTCCATCAGTGCCAGATCATCGAGTTTGGGATCGTGCGTCAGTGCCACCACGGCACTGCGGTGGTCGAGCTTCAGCGCTAGCACCACATCGTCCGGCATGTCGTGCAGCAGTGGCACATCATCGAGCTGCCAGCTGGCGCGGTACTCTTCGCGCGGGTCGCAGACGATGACGTGGTAATCCATGGCGCTGGCGATCTGGGCGAGGAAGCGCGATAGCTGGCCGGCACCGATGATCAGCAGGCGCCAGCGCGGGCCGTGCACAGTCACTAGCGCCTGCTCGCTCACCTGCAGCTGGGTGCCCGCTGCGGCCGGCGAGAGTTGCACCGCGCCCGTGTGCAGATCGAGCCGGCGCTGCACCAGCTGGTGCTGTTCCAGCCTTTGCAGCAGTTCGTCTATGCGGCTACGTCCGGATAAGGGTTCGATGGCCAGTTCTATGGTACCGCCGCAGGGCAGGCCGAAACGGTGCGCCTCGTCGGCGGTAATGCCGTAGCTGACCAGGCGCGGCGTGGTCTGCGCTATGCCTTCGCGCCGGACGCGGTCTATCAGGTCGTCCTCGATGCAGCCGCCCGAAACGGAACCGACCACCGTGCCATCGGCGCAGATGGCCAGCGTGGCGCCCACCGGACGCGGGCTGGAGCCCCAGGTCTTGATGACCGTGACCAGCTCGCAGCGCTGCCCTGCGGCGATCCAGCCGGCGCTGGTTTTGAGAACTTCGAGGTCGATGCTGTCCATGGATGGAATATACTACGGCTCTCTAAAGCTTGCAGGGTTAGCCATGACGACGCACGATGAAAACGAGGGAAAACCGAAATTCGGCCGCTTGCTGCTGGTGCTGATAGCCACCGTGCTGTCGCTGGGCGTGCTGACCTGGGTGATGAGTAACTTCTTCCCGAATTTCCCTAACTAGGGAAAAAACCGTCTAGGGCTCGCACACGGCGCCCAGCGCGTGGTCGAAGGGACTGTCGGGAATAATATCTTCCGCTTCGAAGCGCTCGTATTTGTAATTGCCCACGGCTTCGCCTTTGCCCATGGCATCGGGGTAGTACACTTGCGCCAGCAGGATGGTGGTGCGCTGCTCGCAGTTATAGGTATGCAGGGCTTTCACCGAGCGGTAGCTTTTGCCTTCCGGCGTCGTGCGCGCCTTGCTGTAGCTGCGCATGGTCCAGACCTTGTGCGACTTGTCACCCTTGATGATGCTGGCCTTGTCCAGATACACCACGGCGCCATCGCCCGTGCCCAGTTTGTTCCAGTCCGAGGCATACGCGCTGGCGCAGCAGAGACTCAACAGGAAAACGGCAAGGGCATGTGGCTTCATGTGCGAGTATCCGTGGGACTAGGGAAGTAAGGGCCGGCGGCTGGCCTGTTTGGCCTTGATTTCCACCACCGTCTTGTCGATCACATTGAGCCGGTAGGCGGTGGAAGGATGGTGCGCCGTGTAGCTATTGAGTACCGTGGGCGGATACTGGGTGGCCAGCCGCTGCCAGAAGGCGTGGGCGCGATCGAGGTTGTAGCCGGCCCGCGCCACCATATACAGGGCCAGATAGTCGGCTGCCGCATCGAGTTCCTGTGGCATGGCTTTGACTCCGGCCGTGCCGATCAGCTGGCTGGTATCGGGCCGCACAGCCACCAGATTGTCGATGATGCTGCCCACCGTGTAAGCCGAACGGGTGACGGCGGCGTGGCCCAGCACATTGTGGGCGATTTCCGTGGCCAGCACATAGGCGATGGCCTCGTCGCTCTGGGCAAAGTTGACCATGCCGCGCGTGAGCATTACCCGCTGATCGTCCGAATAGGCGTTGATGTTGTCGGCGTTGCCGATATCGATGCGGAAGGCACAGGCGCGCGTGACGGGCACCGCCAGATTCTGGTTGCGGCTATCGCGCGCGATGATCAGATTGAGCGACTGGTTGCTGCCGACTAGCGGCGCGAGGATGGCTGCAGCCTGGGTTTCTGCGTTCTGGCCTGCGGGCAGGCTCTTGCCTTCCACTGCCATCAGACGGTCGCCCTTGCGCAGGCCTGCACGTGCCGCGCCGCTGCCGGCCAGTACGCTGGCCACTTCCAGCTGGTCGCCGTAACCGAGCACGTTCTGGGCCGCATCGACAAATTCACCGGAATAGGAATAGCGGTTCTTGGCAGTGAAACCGAGCAGATTGCGCGCATGATTGCGGCACAGGTCAGCATTGTTGATCAAGATAGGGGCAGCGATGCGGTATAGCTGCTCCTGCAGATTGACCATCTGGGTCAGGGCGGTGCGGGCGGCAGCGGTGCGCGCCGTCAGCTCTGGCGGCTCTTCCTGCATGGACTGGGTCACCGCCGGTTCGGCTGGCTGCGGTGCAGGCCGCGAGGGCAGCAAAGAGCAGCCGGACAGCAGGGCGGCGAGCGCCAGCAGCGTGTAGCTGCTACGGCCTGGTAACCATGCTGTGTGCTGCCCCATGCGGCTCTCCTTTAGTGTTTGCCGGTACTGCCAAAACCGCCTTCGCCACGTTCGCTGGCGCCGAATTCTTCTACCACTTCAAAACCTACCTGCAGCACCGGTACGATGACCAGTTGCGCCAGCCGTTCCATCGGGTTCAGCGTAAAGGCGTTCTGGCCGCGGTTCCAGGTCGACACCATCAGCTGTCCCTGATAATCCGAGTCGATCAAGCCTACCAGATTACCCAGCACGATGCCGTTTTTGTGGCCCATGCCGCTGCGCGGCAGGATCACGGCAGCGTAGCCGGGATCGGCCAGATGGATCGCCAGTCCGGTTGGTATCAGTACCGTCTGACCTGGTTCTATCACCATTGGTGCATCGATGCAGGCGCGCAGATCGAGGCCGGCCGAACCCGGTGTTGCGTAGGCCGGCAGATTGTCTTTCATGCGCGGGTCGATAATTTTAACGGCGATTTTTTTCATTTAATGAGCGAACAGTGAATGCTGGGTGATACGTTTGGAGATTTCCGAGATCAGCTGGCGGGCCAGCGTCAGTTTGTCGGCGCGCGGCAGGATGGTATGGCCGTTCTCGTCGAACAGGATGATGGTGTTGTCGTCCTGCCCGAAGGTGTGATGGCCAATATTCCCCACTAGCAGAGGGATGCCTTTCTTTTCGCGCTTGTCGGCGCCGAACTGCACGAGGTTTTCCGATTCGGCTGCAAAGCCCACGCAGTAAGGATAGCCGGCCAGCGAGGTGCGGGCTGCCACGGTCGCCAGAATGTCGGGGTTCTGCTCGAACTTCAGGTCCGGCACGGAACCGTCGGGATTCTTTTTGAGCTTCTGCTCGCTGGAGTTGGACACGCGCCAGTCGGCTACGGCTGCCACCGCGATGAAGATATGCTGGTGATCGACATTGGCCAGTACCGCGTCGTGCATCTGCAGCGCGCTCTGGACGTTGATGCGGGTGACGCCGAACGGCGCGGGCAGCGCCGTCGGGCCGGAGACCAGCACCACTTCGGCGCCGGCTTCGCGTGCCGCGCGGGCTACGGCATAGCCCATTTTGCCGGACGACAGATTGGTAATGCCGCGCACCGGATCGATAGGCTCGAAGGTAGGGCCGGCGGTAATCAGGATGCGTTTGCCTGCCAGCACTTTCGGCTGGAAGGAAGCGATCAGTTCTTCCAGCAGATGGTCCGGCTCCAGCATGCGGCCCATGCCTACTTCGCCGCAGGCCTGGGCACCCGAATCGGGGCCGAAGAAGACGATGCCGTCTTCGCGCAGTTGCGCCACATTGCGCTGGGTAGCCGGATTGCTCCACATTTCCACGTTCATGGCCGGTGCCACCAGCAGCGGTACGTGCTGCGGCCGCGCCAGACACATGGTCGACAGCAGATCGTCGCACACGCCGTGGGCCAGTTTGACGATGAAATCGGCCGAACACGGGGCGATCAGAATGGCGTCGGCGTTGCGGGTGACATCGATATGCGCCATGTTGTTGTTGACGCGCGGGTCCCACTGGCTGGAGTACACGGGCTGGCCCGACAGGGCCTGCATGGTGACTGCCGTGATGAAGTGGGTTGCTGCATCGGTCATCACCACCTGTACCGAGGCACCGGCCTTGGTGAGGGCGCGGCACAGCTCCGCAGCCTTGTAGCAGGCCACGCCGCCGGTCAGGCCGAGTACGATTTTCTTGCCAGTCAATTCCATCATGATGCAAGTTCCTGATTAGGAGAGTTAAACAGCGCAGCCCTTATGGCGGCTTAGCGGTGCACGCGGCGCAGCTCATCGAGGATGAACAGGCCGGCGCCGATGCAGATTGCCGAGTCGGCGATGTTAAAGGCGGGGAAGTGGCCGAGCGCGTCGTGATGGAAGTCGAGGAAGTCCACCACGTGGCCGTACATCAGACGGTCGATCACATTACCGATAGCGCCGCCCAGTATCAGCGACATGGACCAGGCGAACATGCGCTGGCCGCCGTGCTTTTTCAGCAGCACGATAATGTAGGCGGCTGCACCGATGCCGATGGCCGTGAACAGATAGCGTTGCCAGCCGCTGCTGGTATGCAGGAAGCTGAAGGCCGCGCCCTTGTTATAGGCCAGCACCAGATTGAAGAAACTGGTGATGACGCGTTCTTCGCCCAGCTGGAGCGTGCGGGTAATGGTGATTTTGCTGATCTGGTCGAGCAGGATCACGATGGTGGCGATGCCCAGCCACGGAGTCAGGCTGCCGGAGGATTTGCTAGGGAAGATTTTTTTAGTGGCCATAAATACTCGGTTTGGTTCGTCACGACGGTAAGGCCCGTCCGTGCTTTGCGCGGACGGGCGAACCACATATTAAGCGAACTTGCGCTGTTCGCCCGCACCGAACAGATTGCTATGGCAGCGGCCGCACAGGGTAGGGTGGTCGGCGTGGCTGCCCACGTCGGCACGGTAGTGCCAGCAGCGCTCGCACTTCTCGGCGCTGGAAGCGGCCACTTCGACCGCTTCTTCCGCTTCCGTAGCTACCTGCAGCACCTTGGCCGCGGAGGTGATGAAGACAAATTTCAGGTCGTCGTCGAGGCTGGCCAGCAGCGCATACTTGTCGCCAGCCGCCTTGAAGGTCAGCTCGGCCTGCAGCGAGGAGCCGATGGCGCCCGACGTACGCAGGTCTTCCAGCTGCTTGGTGACGTCGGCACGCACGGTACGCAGTGCCGTGTACTTGGCCAGCAGCGCTTCTGCCTGCGGGTCGGCCGGCAACTGCCACCAGGTCTGGGTGAAGATGGTTTCGTCGCTGGCTTTGAAAGCGTCGGTACTGGCGAAGATGGCCCAGGCTTCTTCGGCCGTGAACGATAGCGCCGGCGCCATGATGCGCAGCAGGCTCTGGGTGATGTGCCACAGGGCCGTCTGGGCCGAACGGCGTGCCTTGGAGGTCACGGCGCTGGTGTACAGACGGTCTTTCAGCAGGTCCAGATAGAAGCCGCCCAGGTCTTCCGAGCAGAAGTTCTGCAGCTTCGAGTACACCGGCTGGAATTCGTATTGCATGTAGTGCTGGGCCACTTCGGCCTGCAGCGCGGCCATGTTGGCAATCGCGTAGCGGTCTACTTCCAGCATGTCTTCCAGCGCCACGCTGTGCTGGGCGGCGTCGAAGTCGGACAGGTTGGCCAGCAGGAAGCGCAGGGTGTTGCGGATACGGCGATACGATTCCGTCACGCGCTTGAGGATCTCGTCCGAGATCGACAGTTCGCCCGTATAGTCGGTGCTGGCTACCCACAGACGCAGCATGTCGGCGCCCAGTTTGTTCCAGACGTCCTGCGGCGCGATGGTATTACCGATCGACTTGGACATTTTCTTGCCTTCGCCATCGACCACGAAGCCGTGCGTCAGCAGCGCCTTGTAGGGCGGCGTGCCGTTCAGCATGGAGGAGGTCAGCAGCGAGGAGTGGAACCAGCCGCGGTGCTGGTCCGAGCCTTCCAGATACAGGTCGGCCGGGAAGGCCGACTGCTCTTTGTGCGAACCGCGCAGCACCGTCTGGTGGGTTGAGCCGGAGTCGAACCACACGTCCAGCGTGTCCTTGTTTTTCTCGTACTGGGCCGCTTCGTCGCCGATCAGGTCTTGCAGGGCTAGCGCCTGCCATGCGGCGATGCCGCCCTGTTCGATCAGTTTGGCGACCTGCTCCAGCAGTTCCGGCGTGCGCGGATGCAGCGCGCCGGTTTCCCTGTGCACCACGAAGGCCATAGGCACGCCCCACTGGCGCTGGCGCGACAGGGTCCAGTCCGGACGGTTGGCGATCATGCCGTGCAGACGCGCCTTGCCCCAGTCGGGGAAGAACTCGGTCTGGTCGATGCCGGCCAGCGCGGTCTGGCGCAGCGAGGGGCCGCCATCTTTCGGCTCGGTGTCCATGCCGGCGAACCACTGCGAAGTGGCGCGGTAGATGATAGGCGTTTTATGGCGCCAGCAGTGCATATAGCTATGGTCGAACATCTTCACTTCGAACAGCGCACCAGCTTCGCGCAGGGCGTTGCAGATCGGTTTAGACGCTTCCCAGATGGTCATGCCGCCGAACAGCGGCAGGCTGGCAGCAAATTTGCCGTCGCCCAGCACGGGCGTGAGGATGTCGGCATCCTTCATGCCGTGCGCGCGGCAGGAGATAAAGTCGTCCAGACCGTAGGCCGGGGCCGAGTGCACCACGCCGGTACCGCTTTCGGTGGTGACGTATTCGGCCAGATACATGGGCGACAGGCGGTCGAAGAAGGCGTCGCTGGCGTGCAGCGGATGGCGGAAGCCGATGCCGCCCAGCGCCGCGCCGTGGCAGGTGGCGATGGTGGTGCCTTCCAGCTTGTAACGGGCCAGGCAGCTTTCCACCAGGTCCTGTGCCAGGATCAGCAGCAGCGGCTGGCCGTCACGCTCGGTCTGCACCAGCGAGTAGATCACTTCGGCGTTGACGTTCAGCGCCTGATTCGACGGGATGGTCCACGGGGTGGTGGTCCAGATCACGATGAAGCCGTTCTCGCTCGGCAGCTTGGGCAGATTGAAGGCGGCGGCCAGCTTGTCGAACTCGCTGAACTTGAAGCCCACATCGATGGCCGGATCACGCTTTTCCTGATATTCCACTTCCGCTTCGGCCAGTGCCGAACCGCAGTCGAAGCACCAGTTGACCGGCTTCAGGCCGCGGTAGACATAGCCTTTTTCCAGCAGCTTGCCCAGCGCGCGCAGTTCGTCCGCCTCGTTCGAGTAGTTCATGGTGAGGTAGGGGTTATCCCACTCGCCCAGTACGCCCAGACGGATAAAGTCCTTGCGCTGGCGCTCTACCTGTTCCTTGGCGTAGGCGCGGGCTTTTTCCAGCACTTCGCCAGTCGGCAGGTTTTTGCCGAACTGTTTTTCGATCTGGATTTCGATCGGCATGCCGTGGCAGTCCCAGCCCGGTACATAGGGCGCATCGTAGCCGGCGAAGCTGCGCGCCTTGACTACCATGTCTTTCAGGATCTTGTTGACTGCGTGGCCGATGTGGATGTCGCCGTTGGCGTAGGGAGGACCATCGTGCAGGATGAATTTAGGACGGCCGGCGGCAGCTTTGCGCACGCGCTCGTAGATTTTCTTCTCTTGCCACTGCTGTACCCAGCCCGGTTCGCGCTTGGCCATATCGCCGCGCATAGGGAAGGGAGTTTCGGTCATATTGACCGGGTATTTGCTTTCAGGTTTTTTGGCAGATTTGTTATCGGACATGGTGATCTATTCAGTAATTTAATTCGGAGTTCTGTTTAGCCGGCGCGCGTAGCTGATCGCGCGCTCAAATTCGGTCGGTTGCGGTGACGGCGCCATCGCGTTCGGCAAAGTAGCGCCGCGCAATGGCAGCGTCATTGTTGATGGCAGCAGTCAGGGTGGGCAGATCGGTGTATTTTGCTTCGTCGCGTATCTTGTGCAGGAATTCCACTCTGACCTGCTTGCCGTAGCAGTTGGCGGCAAAGTCGAACACGTGCACTTCCAGCAGCACACGGCCGCTATCGTCTACCGTGGGGCGTACGCCCAGGCTGGCCACGGCGGGTAAAGGCTGGCCGGCCAGGCCGTGCACCTGCACAATGAAGATGCCGGCCAGTGCAGGCCGGTGCGAGACGCGCAGATTCAGGGTGGGAAAGCCCAGCGTGCGGCCCAGTTTCTGGCCGTGGATCACATGGCCGGAGATGGCATACGGATGGCCGAGCAGGGCTTCGGCCTGCACAAAGTCGCCTTGCGCCAGCGCCAGCCGCACAGCGGATGAGGAAACGCGCAGATCGCCCTGCATCACGGTCGGCAGGGTATGCACTTCAAAGCCGTAGCGCTGGCCCGCTTCCATCAGCATGGCCACGTTGCCGGCCCGTCTGGCGCCGTAGCAGAAATCGTCGCCCACCATCAGCCATTTCACGTGCAGGCCTTCGACCAGCACCTGCTCGGTGAACTGCTGCGGGGTGAGGGCGGCGAACGGCGCGGAAAAATGTTCGACGATGACGCGGTCTATGCCGTTATCGGACAGCGATTGCAGTTTATCGCGCAGATTGGCGATACGGGCCGGCGCTTTGCTAAGGTCGCCCATTTTACGGGCAAAGAATTCACGCGGGTGCGGTTCGAAGGTCATCACGGCCGCTTCCAGCCCCAGTTCGCTGGCGGCTGCCCGCACGCGGCCGAGCAATGCCTGATGGCCCAGATGGACACCGTCGAAATTGCCGATCGTTAGGGCGCAGGGCGCACGTGCCGCCGCATTAGGGAGACCTCGAAATACCTTCATGGAATCTGGGTGGAACTGTCGCTAAAGGGGAGATTATACGGTCTGTTGGCCGTGGCTGACAGTTAACCGCACTCTGGCGGGCAAAAAGCAAGGGTAGATAGCTCAAACAGGCAAAAAAAACGCCGCCGGCACGGGGCCGGCGGCGCTAGTAACCCTACAACCGTGTCGGATTACGAACGGTTCAGGTTCAGAGTCCAGTAACGGGCCAGATCGGCGGTGCCGTCCTTGCCTTTGACCGATTTCAGGGTGCTCAGTGCAGCAGCTTTCTTGCCGGCGATAGACTGAGCGATACCCAGATGCAGCTTGGCAGCTTCCGGATTACGGGCGCTGTCCAGTTTCACAGCCTGCTCCATCAGTGCCAGACCTTTATCGGTCTTGCCCGCGGTAACCAGCGCGTAGCCCATGTTGGACAGAGCGTCGGCATCCTTGGCTTTGACTGCTTCGGCTTCAGCAGCAGCCTGCTTGGCTTCGAACTCGGTCTGGGTCTTGGCAGCCAGGTCTTTCAGGCGCTGGTGACGCGCAGCGTCGGAACCGGTGCCCAGTGCGCCTTTTTTGTAGCCCTGATCGATGATCTTGACGGCTTCGGCAGCATTGCCAGCTTGCAGTGCCAGCTGCGACATTTCCATGAATTCGCTAGGCTTGGTCAGCAGACCGTTAGCCAGGCGCAGACGCAGCACGTCCAGCGACAGCGAGGAAGCGAAGCCAGGCTTGCCGGAAACGCGGTTCAGCAGGTCAGCCCAGTAGCTGGTCTTAGGATAGGCGCCAGCCAGTTTTTCCAGCGTCTGGACATAGCCTTCCTTGTCGTTCTGTTTCAGCTGGATATTGGCCAGCATCTGCAGCGCGCCTTCGGAAGCGCCTTTGGTGCCTTGCAGTTCCTTGGCCGCTTCCGCGTATTTGCCGCTGATGTAGTAGGTCTGGATCAGCAGTTCGTGCATCTGGGCGTCGCCCGGATTGTCTTTCAGTGCACGCTGGATCCAGGTAATGGCTTTCGGGTAGTCCTTGGCGCGGTAGTAGATACCGGCCAGAGCCTGGGTAAATTTCGGAGCTTCGGCAGGCGCCAGCTTGCCGGAGTTGATGACCGTTTCGAAGGCCTTGGCGGCGGCGTCGTTATCGCCAGCGGCAGCTGCGGCCGAAGCGCGGGTGCGCTCGATCATGTAGATTTCGTTAGGGGACTTGCCACCGACAGCGTCGGTTTCTTTCAGTTTAGCCAGCGCTTCCTTGTTCTTGCCGGCTGCGGCCAGTTTCTGTGCTTCTTGCAGTGGTTTGCCGATTTCAGCGCGCACTGCTTCGGCAGCGTAGGCAACCGAGGAAAGACCGGCCAGAGGAGCTGCTGCAGTGAAGCCAATAGCGGCCATTACCAGGCCGAGATGAGCGAGACGAAACTTGGTCATGGATTTTCTTTCATCAAAATGCGAAATAGGCAGGAATGGTCCTGCCTATTGTTGAACATATAACTGTTTATTGGAACTGTTCGTTGCCGACCAGACCAATTTTAGTCACGCCCAGACGTTGAGCCGAAGCCATCACGCCTGCCACGACTTTATACGAAACCAGCTTGTTCGGACGCAGATGCACTTCCGGCTGATCTGGCTGAGCGGCGACATCGGTCAGTTTCGCTTCCAGGGAGCTGCGGTCAGGAACGACAGCGTTATCCCACAGAATCGTACCGTCGAAGTCGACGTCAATCGTGATGACCACAGGTTCTTTCACAGGCGGTGGCGGGGTGCCGACCGGCATGTTCAAGTTGACCGAGTGGTTGGCTTTAGGAATCGTAATGATCATCATGATAATCAGCACCAGCATCACGTCGATGAGGGGCGTCATATTCATTTCCATCATTGGTTCCGGATCCGCGCCTGCGCTGGCGGGGGAGCCGACATTCATACTCATGGTGTTTCCTTTTTAGAAGGGCAGACCGGCGGACCGGTCTGCGATGCACTTTGAGGGATTAACCCTTATCAGGCGGTTCGGTAATGAAACCGACCTTCTGAATACCAGCGCGCTGGGTAGTGTAAATAACCTTGCCGATTGCTTCGTAGCGAGTTTCCTGGTCGCCACGTACATGTACTTCCGGCTGAGGCAACTTAACTGCTTCCACCTTCAGAAGGTCGAACAGCTCATTCGCGTCGCGCATTTTCTTCTGATTCCAGTAGATGTCGCCATCTTTGCTTACAACGATGTTGACATCTTCCGGCTTGGTCTGAATAACCTGGTTGGTTTCTTCTGGCAGCTGGATCTTGATCAGCTTCAGAACAACCGGGCTCGTGATCAGGAAGATAATCAGCAGAACCAACATGATGTCCACGAGGGGCGTCGTGTTGATTTCTGACATGACTTGATCTTCGTCTCCGCTATCGGAGCCTACGGACATCGACATGATTAATTATCCAATCTTTTTAGCGCCAGCAGCACGGCCAGCTTCGCTGGTGGACATTGCGCCCGAGATCAGTACCGAGTGCACGTCAGCCGAGAACGAACGCACGTCTTCCATTGCCGACTTGTTACGACGTACCAGCCAGTTGTAACCCAGAACGGCAGGAACTGCAACGAACAGACCGAAAGCGGTCATGATCAGTGCTTCACCCACTGGACCTGCAACTTTGTCGATCGATGCGTTACCCGACATGCCGATAGCGATCAGTGCATTGTAAATACCCCAAACGGTACCGAACAGACCGATGAACGGTGCGGTCGAACCTACGGTTGCCAGGAAGGACAGGCCGTCTTGCAGACGCGATTGAACTTTGTCAACAGCGCGCTGGATGGACATGGTCACCCAGGTCGACAGGTCGATCTGTTCCAGCAGGGCGCCGTCGTGGTGAGCGGTAGCTTTGGTGCCGGTTTCAGCGATGAAGCGGAATGGCGAGCCGTCGGTCAGGGTAGCCGAACCAGCAGCGATCGACGAAGCTTTCCAGAACTTAGCCGAAGTTTCTTTCGACTGTTTGAAGATCTTCATCTGGTCGATCAGTTTGGTGATGATGATGTACCACGAACCCATGGACATCAGCGACAGGATGATCAGGGTACCGCGCGAAACGAAACCTGCTTCCCACACAGCAGCGAAGCCGTAAGGATTGTCCACTTCTTCTTTAGCGCCTTTAGCAGCTGGTGCTTCTGCTGCTGGGGCAGCTGCCGCATCCGCTGGAGCGGCTGCTGGGGCCGAAGCGGCTGCCGAGGCTGGCGCATCTTCAGCGAAAGCTGGTGCGCTTACCAGGGCGGTTGCTGCGGTCACGGAAAACAGCACTGCGGCCAGTACAGCGGACAAACGGGTATTCTTAAACATGCTTCCTCCAAATTGATAATAATAAGATCGCTGAACTATTTGACAACGAAATCATAAATGAGACTAAGACTGCAGTCTCGGTTTAATCCAGCGACCAGACGTATTGCACTGGTTGCCACTGCTGTTCAGGCTTGCCATCAACCGTGGCTGGCTTGAATCGGCATTTACCCAAGGCGTTTTGCGCTGCCTTGTCCAGGTCGCGGAAGCCCGAAGACTTCGTGACTTTGGATTCCATCACCGAGCCGTCTACCCCGATCAGGAAAGAAACGGTGGTAACACCGGTTTCTTCGTTACGCAGCGAGCTCTTAGGATATTCAGGCTTGGCGCAGGTGCTCATGTCAGCGACTGCTGGCGTGCGCACCGATTTTGCCGGGCCAGGAGCCGCTGCCGGAGCTGCCGGAGGCGTCTTCTGGATTTCAGTCGTCGCAGGCTTGACGTTAGTAGCATTGCTAATAACGCTCTGGGCCGGTGGCGGCTGCTGCACATTCACCTCAACTGGCGGGATGAATGGCGGTGGTGGCGCTTTCATCTCTGGCGGAGGTGGTGGCGGTGGGAGTTCCTTTGGTGGAGGAGGTTTCACCTCCTCAATGATCTTGGTCTCCACTGGTGCGATCATTTTGCTTACCAGACGTTTGCCCAAGCCAGTCACGATGCCGTAAGCGACCAGGACGTGCAACAAAACGACAATGGTAATGCCCGTAAAGTTCTTCCCGGTGCTTTTCTCGTTGTGCGTGAAATTCATGCCTGCTTTCTCCAATACCAACTCTTTTTGTTGCTACTTAAACCCCAAAATGGCGACACAAAACAACAGCCGCATCCGGGACGTCGGCGAATTATACATACGAATTCTTGATTTTACATAGAATTTTCATCCCTTAAATCGCTTTAATTTCATAGGGTTTTCCTAGGTGTTAGCGCTCTCATCGCACCACTCTGATACAAAATGCAAGTCACCCCGGTGCATTTTGTCGGCGCGATGCACCACGACATTACTTAGTTTTCCCTTAAGGCTAAAAACGGAATTTTATGCACGTAAAATTACTACATCCAAACGATAATTCGGCCCTAAATCTTTCTTTTGTGAAATGCTTGCGCCAGCCCTGCATCAAATAACTGCAAAAAAAGATTGACTTTTGCAGTGCAGCATGCATTAGCGAATATGGCAGGCATTCCGCATGGTTTATACCTTGCAAGAGTTGTGCCCGCTTGCGATTAGTGGTCACGATTGCCGGCTAACTGCTGCGTCCCCGTTTTTCCCGTTTCACTTCGAGCGTGCTCAGTACCTCGCCCTGCGCGTTCACGGTCTCCAGATGCACATCAAAGCCCCAGAGGCGTGCTACATGCTTGAGCACTTCGCCGGCCTGCTGGTTGAGCGGGCGGCGCTGGAACTGGGTATGGCGCAGCGTCAATGCGCGGTCATCGCGCGTATTCACCGACCATACCTGTATATTGGGCTCGCGGTTGCCGAGGTTGTACTGCTCGGCCAGCTGCTGGCGCACATAGCGGTAGCCGGATTCATCGTGGATAGCCGAGATTGCCAGCTTTTCGTTCTGGTCGTCGTCCAGTACGGCAAAGAAATGGAATTCCCGGATCAGCCGGGGCGAAAGGTACTGGGCGATGAAGCTTTCGTCTTTGAAATTGCGCATGGCAAAGTCCAGCGTCTTACGCCAGTCGCTGCCGGCGATATCAGGGAACCAGGCCCGGTCCTCGTCGGTAGGCTGTTCGCAGATGCGGCGGATATCGCTCATCATGGCGAAACCGAGAGCATACGGATTGATGCCACTATAGTAGGGGCTGCTGACCGGCGGCTGGTACACCACATTGGTATGGCTCTTTAAGAACTCCATCATAAAGCCATCGCCCACGACGCCTTCGTCGTACAACTGGTTCAATATCGTGTAGTGCCAGAAGGTGGCCCAGCCTTCGTTCATGACCTGAGTCTGGCGCTGCGGATAGAAGTACTGCGAGATTTTGCGCACAATACGCACCATTTCGCGCTGCCAGGGTTCCAATAATGGTGCATATTTCTCGATAAAGTAGAGCAGATTCTCTTCCGGCTCGGGCGGGAAGCGCAGCGCCTCCTTGCTGACTTCCTCTTCTTCGCGGCGCGGCACGGTGCGCCACAGTTCATTCACCTGCGACTGTATATAGGCTTCGCGCTCTTTCTGGCGCGCTCTTTCCTGCGCCAGCGACAAGCGGGCCGGACGTTTGTAGCGGTCCACGCCATAGTTCTGGATGGCATGGCAGGAATCGAGCAGCAGTTCCACCGCATCGATGCCATGGCGCTGCTCGCATTCGGCGATATAGTTCTTGGCGAACACCATGTAATCGACGATGGCTTCTGCATCCGTCCACGTGCGGAACAGATAATTGCCCTTAAAGAAAGAATTGTGGCCGTAAGCGGCGTGGGTAATCACTAATGCCTGCATGGTCAGGCTGTTTTCTTCCATCAGATAGGCGATGCAGGGATTGGAGTTGATGACGATTTCGTAGGCCAGCCCCATCTGGCCGCGCTTATAGCTCTTTTCCGTGGCCAGAAAATGTTTGCCGAATGACCAGTGGTTATATGACACCGGCATGCCTACCGAGGTGTAGGCATCCATCATCTGTTCGGCGGTGATGATTTCCAGCTGGTTGGGGTAGGTGTCTAGCCCGAAATTGGCAGCAACCCGGCGGATTTCTTCATGGGCCTGCTCGATCAGCTCGAAGGTCCATTCGGACTGGTCGGGCAGGGCATGGGGATGGCGGGGCATGGCGTTCATGATTTCGGCTGCTTCTTGAACAGTTCGCGGAACACCGGATAGATGTCGGCCGGCGTGACGATTTTCTGCATGGCGAAATGGGCGTGGTGATCCGGCACTTGGGCATACTGTTCCCACAGGTTCTGCGGCGGACCATCGGTAATCTCCACATAGGTGTAGTACTGCACCTTGGGCATGATGGTGTTGACCAGCAGCTGGCGGCACAGGATGGAATCGTTATCCCAGTTATCGCCATCCGAGGCCTGCGCCACATAGCTATTCCAGGCGCCGCCGCCGTAGCGCTCGTCGATGATCTGGTTGAGCAGGTTCAGCGCCGACGACACCACCGTGCCGCCCGATTCGCGCGAATGGAAGAATTCGTTCTCGTCTACTTCCGCTGCGGCCGTGTGGTGGCGGATGAAGACCACGTCGATCTTGTCATACACGCGCTTGAGGAACAGATACAGCAGAATGAAGAAGCGCTTGGCCGTGTCCTTGCGCGTTTCATCCATCGAACCGGAGACATCCATGATGCAGAACATCACGGCCTGGGTCATGGGCTTGGGGACTTTGATGCGGTTGCTGTAGCGCAGGTCGAACGGATCGATGAAAGGTATCGCGATCAGCCGCGTGTGCAGATGGTGGATCAGCTTTTTCAGTTCCAGCACCCGCGGCGCATCGGCGGCTGTGCCATCCTGCAGCAATTGCACCAGTTCCGTTTCGGCTTCCTGCAACTGCTTGCGCGCATGCCCGCCCACGGCAATGCGCCGTCCCAGTGCGCCCCGCAAGGAGCGCAGTACATGGATGTTGGACGGTGTACCGGACATATTGTAGCCGGCACGCTGGTTCTTGAACTCGGTGCTGCTGCTGAGCTGGGTTTTCACCATATGCGGCAATTCCAGATCTTCGAAGAAGTAGTTCATGAACTCTTCGCGCGACAGTTCGAAAATAAAGTCGTCTTCCGAAGTCTGGTCGCTATTGCCGGCCTTGCCCCGTCCGGCGCCGCCACCTCCACGGGGACGATTGATCAGATCGCCTTTCTGGTATTCCTCGTTGCCGGGATTGACGGTCTCCCACACGCCGCCGTGAGCGTGGCCAAATGAAGGCTCGCCCACATCCTTGACGGGGATGGAGACTTTTTCGCCATTTTCCACGTCCGTGATGGAGCGCCCCTTGATGGCGCGCCCCACCGCGTCCTTGATCTGGGCCTTGTAGCGCCGCAGGAAGCGCTCGCGATTGACCGCAGATTTGTTCTTGCCCTGCAAACGCCGGTCGATGAGGTAAGTCAAATGACCTCCCGTTGCTCGTTACTAGGCTGCTCGCGCAGCGCTCACAGCCGCTACGCTAGGACGACTTGCGTACCCGCAGATACCATTCGCACAGCAGCCTGACCTGTTTGGCCGTATAGCCTTTTTCCACCATGCGGGCGACAAAGTCCGCATGCTTGTTGGCATCCTCGGCACTGGCTTTGGCATTGAAGGAAATTACCGGCAGCAGTTCCTCCGTATTCGAGAACATCTTCTTCTCGATTACGCTGCGGAATTTCTCGTAACTGGTCCAGGCCGGATTCTTGCCGCCGTTATTGGCCCGTGCCCGCAAGCCGAAGTTGACGATCTCGTTGCGGAAATCTTTCGGGTTGGAGATGCCGGCCGGTTTCTCGATCTTTTCCAGTTCGTTGTTGAGCGACTCGCGGTCGAAGCTTTCGCCCGTATCGGGATCGCGGTATTCCTGATCCTGTATCCAGAAGTCGGCAAAGGTGACGTAGCGGTCGAAGATGTTCTGGCCGTATTCGGAATAGCTTTCCAGATAGGCGGTCTGGATTTCCTTGCCGATGAACTCGACATAGCGCTGCGCCAGATGTTCCTTGATATACGAGAAGTAGCGCTGCTCCGTTTCAGGCGGGAACTGTTCGCGCTCGACCTGCTGCTCCAGCACATACAGCAGGTGGACGGGATTGGCGGCTACTTCCGTATTATCGAAGTTGAAGACTTTAGACAGGATTTTGAAGGCGAAGCGGGTAGATAGCCCGCTCATGCCTTCGTCCACCCCGGCATAGTCGACATACTCGTGCATGGACTTGGCTTTCGGGTCCGTGTCCTTGAGGTTTTCGCCATCGTAGACGAGCATTTTGCTGAAGATGCTGGAGTTTTCCGGATCTTTCAGACGCGACAGAATGGCGAACTGGGCCATCATCTTGAGCGTGCCCGGCGCGCAGGGCGCCTGCGCCAGCGAAGAATGGGCGATCAGTTTGTCGTAGATCTTGATTTCGTCGGTGACGCGCAGGCAGTACGGCACTTTGACGATGTAGATCCGGTCAAGGAAGGCTTCGTTATTGCGGTTGTTCTTGAAGGTTTTCCATTCCGACTCGTTGGAGTGGGCCAGGATGATGCCTTCGAACGGTATCGCGCCAAAGCCTTCCGTGCCTTTGTAATTGCCTTCCTGGGTGGCCGTCAGCAGCGGGTGCAGTACCTTGATGGGGGCCTTGAACATTTCGACGAATTCCATCAGGCCCTGATTGGCCAGGCACAGGCCGCCCGAATAGCTGTAGGCATCGGGATCATCCTGCGAATAGTCTTCCAGCTTGCGGATATCCACCTTGCCCACCAGCGAAGAAATATCCTGATTATTTTCGTCGCCCGGTTCGGTTTTCGAAATGGCGATCTGTTTGAGCACGGAAGGGTAGCGCTTGACCACGCGGAACTGGTTGATGTCGCCATTGAATTCATGCAAGCGCTTGACCGCCCACGGACTGGGGATATTGCGCAGATAGCGGCGCGGAATGCCATAGTCTTCTTCGAGCAGGGTGCCGTCTTCCTCTTCGTTGAACAGGCCCAGCGGCGATTCGTTGACGGGCGAGCCTTTCAGACAGTAGAAGGGCACGTGTTCCATCAGCGATTTGAGCTTTTCGGCGATCGATGATTTACCGCCACCTACCGGCCCCAGCAGGTACAGGATCTGCTTGCGTTCTTCCAGCCCTTGTGCCGCATGGCGGAAATAGGACACCACCTGTTCTATCACTTCTTCCGTGCCGTAGAACTCGCGGAAGGCCGGATAGATTTTGATGACCTTGTTGGCGAAGATGCGCGACAAACGCGTATCGTTGCGCGTGTCCACCAGCGTGGGCTCGCCGATGGCAGCCAGCATGCGTTCCGGTGCGCTCGCATAAGTGAGTTTGTCTTTTTTGCAGAGTTCGAGATATTCCTTCATGGACATCTCTTCTTCTCTGGTGCGTTCGTAGCGGGCGGCGTAGTTGTCAAAAATGGTCATTTGTATGTCCTCTTTAATGTGAACTTACTGGTCGCGTGAGCCGGTTCAATGACGCTGCCGGTTCTGCACGATGTCTGCCTTTTCTGATCTTCTTATTCTTGTGGCCCGCTTCTTTAATGGTGACGGATTGCCCGTAACGGTGAGCTGGCTTTATTGCCGAACGGCTTATATGTGTAGTGCGTAATGCTTCTTACGTTTGTGAAATTGATTATTGCGCTATTAAATACGGAAGTCAAAATAATTGTCGTGCTGTGACAGGCCAGTTTTTCTGTCACAGTAGCACGCTTGCGCATGGTCTGCTGATCGCAGCGCAAACGGAGCAGAAAACCAGCAGCGGCAGGGCTTCCTGACGCGCCGTGCGCGCATGCGCTAAGATGTGCCCATTCAATTATTCGCAACAGGAAAATCGACCATGCTGAACTCCCCATTGCGCACGATCGTGCAGCAGATGCCTAAAGCCGAACTGCATATCCACATCGAAGGTTCGCTGGAACCGGAGCTGATCTTTGCACTGGCGCAGCGCAACAATGTGAGCCTGGCCTACCCCAGTGTGGAAGCGCTGCGCGCCGCCTATGCTTTCACCGATCTGCAATCCTTCCTCGATATTTATTATGCAGGCGCCAGCGTGCTGCTGAAGGAACAGGACTTCTATGACATGACGGCGGCCTATCTGCAGCGCGCTGCTGCCGACAACGTGCGCCATGCGGAAATCTTCTTCGATCCGCAGACGCACACGGCACGTGGCGTGCCCATGCAGGCGGTGATCGACGGCATCTATCGTGCCTGTCAGGATAGCCCCGTATCGGCCACGCTGATCCTGAGTTTTCTGCGCCATCTGCCGGAAGAAGATGCCTTCGCCACGCTGGAAGCTGCACTGCCGCACCGCGACAAATTTATCGGCATCGGACTCGATTCTTCCGAACGGGGCAACCCGCCGGAAAAATTTGCCCGCGTGTTTGCGCGCTGCAAGGAGCTGGGTTTTCATCTGGTGGCGCACGCCGGCGAGGAAGGTCCGCCAGCCTATATCAGCACGGCACTTGACACCTTGCAGGTGGAGCGCATCGATCACGGCGTGCGTTGCACCGACGATGCAGCGCTGGTGCAGCGGCTCGCGCGCGAGCAGGTGGCGCTGACGGTGTGCCCGTTGTCGAATATCAAACTGTGCGTATTTGGCGACATGGGCCAGCACAATCTGCTGCAATTGCTTGATGCCGGCATCATGGCTACCGTCAATTCCGACGACCCGGCCTACTTTGGCGGCTATATGAATGCCAACTTCGAAGCCGCTTTCGAGGCTTTGCCGCTAGGCCTGCACCATGCGCAGCGGCTGGCGCGTAACAGCTTTGCCGCCTCCTTTTTGCCGCCGGCGCAGAAGCAGGCCTATCTGGACGAAGTTGACGCCTATTTCGCTGCCCTGTAAGCCGCCATGTTTGCACTTGCCCTGAAAATGACCCTGCGCGACTGGCGTGCCGGCCAGTTGCGTTTCCTGCTGATGGCGCTGACAGTGGCCGTGGCCGCGCTGTCAGCCACCGGCTTCTTCATCGACCGCTTGCGCGCCGGACTCGATCGCGATGCGCGCCAGCTGATAGGCGCCGATGTGGTGGTGAATGCCGATCTGCCCGTTAATCCTGCATGGCGTGCCGAGGCGCAGCGGCGCGGGCTGGTGCTGGTCGATGTGGTCAGCTTCGTCAGCATGGCGCAGGTAGGCGAGGGCGAGCAGTCGCGCTCCGTGCTGGCTGCTTTGAAGGCGGTCGGTCCCGGCTATCCCTTGCGGGGCCGCTTGCGTACCACGACCGATGCACTGGCCGCGCAGCAGGGACAGGGCGAGGTGGCCGAAGATGTGCCGGCGGCAGGCACGGTATGGCTGGACCCGGCGCTGCTCGGTAGTCTGGATACCCGCGTGGGCGAGCAGCTAAAACTCGGCGAGCGCAGTTTTACCATCACCCGTCTGATCGCAGCCGAGCCGGACCGCGGGGCCAACTTCATGGCGTTTGCGCCGCGCGTCATGCTGTCGCTCGGTGATCTGGCGGCGACCAATCTGATCCAGCCCGGCTCGCGTGTGACCTACCGCCTGCTGGTGGCCGGTGCGGATGGCCAGAAAGCCGCTACCCAGGCGGCAGGCCAGTTCGGCGCATGGCTGGAGCAGCAGATCAGCGCGCAGAACATCAAAGGAGTGCGGATCGAAACGCTGGCCAGCGGACGGGGCGAGATGCGCGCCACGCTGGAACGGGCCGACCATTTCCTGTCGCTGGTGGGGCTGCTGTCGGCTTTGCTGGCCGCAGTGGCCGTGGCCATGGCGGCACGCCGTTTCATGCAGCGTCATCTCGATGCCTGCGCCATGCTGCGCTGTCTGGGTCTGACGCAGAATCAGGTGACGGCCATGTATCTGATCGAATTCCTGCTGGTCGGGCTGGGCGGTAGTCTGGCCGGCGTGTTGATAGGCTATGCCGCGCACCATGTGCTGCTGCAGGCGCTGGCCTCGCTGGTTGGCAATGAATTGCCGGCACCGTCGCTGGTGCCGGCCCTGCAGGGACTGGGCACGGGCGTGCTGCTGCTGGCAGCGTTTGCACTGCCACCGATACTGCAGCTGCGCAAAGTGCCGCATAACCGTGTAATCCGGCGCGAACAGGAGCCGCCGCAGGTGGCGGCGCTGGCGACTTACGGCCTCGGACTGACTGGCTTCTGCGCGCTGCTGCTGTGGCAGGCCGGTGATGCCCAGCTGGCGCTGTACACGGCGCTGGGCTTTGCCGCCGCCTTCGGCCTGTTTGCGCTGGTGGGCTGGCTGGGGCTGGCCGCGTTGAAACCCCTGCGCGGTATGCTCGATCATCAGAGCTGGCGCTTTGCCCTGACCTCGCTGCAGCGTCGCCCCAGTGCCACGCTGGTGCAGATAGTGGCGCTGGCGCTGGGCCTGATGGCCTTGCTGGTGCTGACGGTGGTGCGCGGCGATCTGATGACGGCATGGCGCAAAGCCACGCCGGCCGATGCACCCAACCGCTTCATCATCAATATCCAGCCCGAACAGTCGGCCGATATTGCGCGCCGCCTGCAGGCAGCGGGTGTCAGCTACGCGCCGCAGTATCCGATGATCCGTGGCCGCCTGACGGCCGTGAACGGTGTTGCGGTGACGGCCGACACCTACACGGAAGAAGGGGCGCGAGGTCTGGCTGACCGCGAATTCAATTTGTCCACCATGGCGCAGATGCAGGCCGAGAACCAGATCGTGCAAGGACACTGGTTTGCCGACCGGCCGGGGGCGCCGGAAGCGTCGGTGGAAGAAGGCATCGCCAAGACGCTCAAGTGGAAGCTGGGCGACAAGCTGCGCTTCGATATTGCCGGTGCGCCCGTCGATGCCACCATTACCAGCATACGCAAGCTGGAATGGGGTTCGATGCGGGTTAACTTCTTCGTGATTATCAATCCGGCAGCGATGACGGAAGTGTCGCAAAGCTGGCTTACCGCCTTCCATCTGCCGCCAGCACAGGCCGGCCTGACCAATACGCTGACGCGTGATTACCCGAATCTGACCATCGTTGATGTGGGCGCAATTCTGCAGCAGGTGCAGCAGGTGCTCGATCAGGTGATCACGGCGGTGGAGTTTCTGTTCATCTTCACGCTTGCGTCCGGTTTGCTGGTGCTGTATGCAGCGCTGATGGGATCGCAGGATGAACGTACCCGTGAAGCAGCGTTGCTGCGGGCGCTTGGAGCAACCCGTCAGCAGCTGGCGCAGGCGCAGATGATAGAGTTTCTGCTGGTGGGCGGTCTGTCCGGGCTGCTGGCAGCCACGGCAGCGGCCACCATGGGCTGGGCGCTGGCAACTTATCAGTTCAAATTCGCCTGGAGTTTTACGCCATCGGTCTGGCTGATCGGCCTGCTGGCAGGCGGCTTGTGTGCCATAGCCGGCGGCTGGCTAGGCTTGCGCAATGTGCTGCGCCAGCCGCCTTTGCAGACGCTGCGCGAGGCTTGAGCGTAAGCGACATTATGCTGCTAGTATAACCACCTCCAGCACCTCTTCGGGAAGTGCTGGAGCGATGGCTAGCGCTCGCCAGGAGGTATTAATTAGCGCAAGCTCTGACGTATTTCGCAGAGCTGTTGCTGCTGTTCCGGAGATAATAGTTGGGCCTGATCATTCAGGTTGGCAATAAACATGCGTGCCTTTTCCAGATGGCTAGAATCGCTACTGAGCTCGCTCTGAACCTTCATCACACTCCTTAAATAGTCCAGATGGCAGGCCACGTAATCAGGATTTCTGAACGTTCTGTCGCAGCAGCGATGTACGTTTGAGCGCAATTCGGTTAAACGCTCATTGAGTTCCTGATTTACCGTGTTCATCACGGACTGCTTCTCTTGGCGTAACATTTTTTCCTGTACGGCCGCATGCAGGGTGAATTCGCCAGTCTTTTCCAGATGTGCCAGAAATCGAGCAAGTTCCGGTGTCGAGTTTTCGCTCAGTAATTCGGGCAGTTTGTTGCGGATGCGCCGGACTTCCGAAGTGAGGCCAATTTTTTCGCGCAGATCTCCCCATACACTATGAATTTTGCTCTGGAGGGCGCTCCAAGGCTTGCGTGCACATGTGGACTGCACCGGCGTATAAATTCTGCTGTTTGGATGAAGGATCACTTCCACAAAGTTACTGGGGACTGCGCTGACGACGGCGCTTGAATTTTCTGCGCGGCTAGGCATGAGGTTAAGCTTTCATTGAGATGGTAGAGGAGAACCGAGTGGTAAAGCATGCATATGCAAGTATGTAACGGGGCAGCTCTGATAGTTCTGCTGTAAGTTGCGCGCCTGTGCTCAGGGCAAACTGTCCAACTGCGGCGCGCTGGCTTTTGCGTCGCGCTTAGGCTTGCGTGCCATCGATGGCATGCCGCTGGCAGAGGAAATCGGCGTAGGCGTAGGGCTGCTGGCGGAAATAGTGGGCAGGCAGGTCGAACAGGGCCCAGTAATACGTTTTTCTGCCGAGACAAACTTGTGCTGCGGCGCAGTAGCGGTGCCACTGGTCGCCGATGTCTGGGCGGTACATGCTATCGCCGTGCGGATCATGGAAAAATGGTAGTACGCGTTTGGCTAGCAGCGCTTCCAGTAGGGCCGGCGGCGCATCGCTGTCGCGCGCAATTTCATACTGGGCGAACATGCCTTCTGCCGTTTCTATCATGAGCAGGCTGGCTTTGCCGTGCCCGTCAATGAGCAGGATGCCGCTGGGATTGGCGAACACATAGTGCTCGACGATGCCGAGGCGGGTGCGTAAGTCGTCTATCAGTCCGGCCACTACCGGATCGGCGAGGAAGTGGTAGTGGTGCAGCAATACCAGTTCGCGCAGGGTTTCTTCGCGGTCGTCGAAATAGGCTTGCTGCAACGTGCGGATCTGTTGCTCCAGCTGATCGAGTGCGTGCGGATCGCTCTTCTGGATATAGCGGTCGATCAGGCCGCGGTTGAAAGCATTGACGGCAATTTTTTCATCTGCTGCCCCTGTGAACAGGATTTTCTTGCAGGGCAGGTGGGCGATGGCGGCGCAGAATTCCAGCCCGTTCATCTGCGGCATCGAGTAGTCCACCACGACGACGGATGGCGTGGCAAAGCGCTCGCGCTGTTCGCAAATGCGGTAGATGCGCTCCAGATCGATGGCGACATTGCATTGGTCTGCTGGCAGGTTCTGCATATCGAAATTGACCTGCAGTGGTATGCGTTCCGGCTGGCGTTCGCGTGCGAGCCAGCGCTGTGCGGCAAAGGCGTCGTCAAAAGCGAGCGTGGGCAGGACGGGGGCGAGCTGGAACGACAGGCTGCGCAGAAACGAGCTGCTATCGTCTACCAGTACGGTAAGGGTAGGGTGTGCATAGACAGGAAGATGCATGCATTACCTCGCTGTTGTGGCTAGCACGGGTGGAAATTCGAGTACAAAAATGGCATATGCCTGCTCGCGCGTGACGCAGCGTATGCGGCTATTCCACGCCCGCAGTATGTCCTGGCACAGCGCGAGGCCGATGCCGCTGCCGTTGTGTGCAGGGTAGGAGTAGAAGCGGCGGAAAATGAGTGGCAAATGATGTCGCGCGATACCGCAGCCGGTGTCGATGAACAGCAGTCTGGGAACCTGATGCTGGCCATCGACGATGATACGCACCCGTCCTTTGCCGGCGCGATGGATGGCTTTGAGGGCGTTGCGAAGTAGATTGAGCAGTACGATCACCGCCAGTTCGCTCTGACCTGCGAAGTGGAAATCGGTACGCAGTTCCAGTGCGACCTGCTGTTTCTGGGCGTGGCTGACAAAAGGGTAGCGTTCCAGCATGGCTGCTACTGCGGCGTGCATGGATACCATTTCGATTGGCCGCAGGTTCTGCCGCACGGCACTAGCGCTGAGCAGAAACAGATCTATCATGTGGTTCATATGGCGTACTTCGAACTGTATGCGCGCCAGTGCATCGATGGCAGCGAATTTTTCTTCTCCGTTGCGGCAGATGCCTGTGCCGTAAGTGCGTAGCAATCCCCGTACATTGGCGTTCACGCTACTGAGTGGTGTGCGCAGTTCGTGCGCCACGCTAGCTAGCCCTGCGCCCAGTCCAGCCAGTTTTTCTTGCGCCAGCATGTGACGGCTGATTTTGGCAACGGACAGGACGGCTATCGTGAACCAGTGTATAGGTAGCTGCTGTAAAGCTTCCTTGCTGAGCAGGGTAGCGGCGTCACCCGCCACAATCGCGGCGCAGCAGGCGGCCAGCGTTCCAGCCAGATAAGCCTGCATAGCCAACGCTGTTTCGAAGTGAAACAGCAGCACCAGCGCGATCAGCAGCGATTCTCCCCAAACGCCGGATGCATGGTTCATCAGGAACATGTAGGTGAAAAAGAATGGCAGCACATAGCTAAGCGTTAGCAGTAGATAGGCCTGCAGCATGCGCGGATGATAGCAGCGCGCGAACAGGCCCAGCAGGCAGAGCACGATCCCCAGCGCGCGCAGGGTCAGCGACTCATACTCCTGAGGGAAAAAGTGATGCCAGATCAGGTAATACAGCGGCATCGTAACCGTGCCTATGCAGGCAAGCAGAAACACGCGCACGACGGTATGTTGCTCATGACCATGAATATGCACTAGGTCCTGCAGGCAAGTCCGCAGGCGGAAATTCCAGGGAGGGAGGAGGTGCTGGGGCATAGCAGCGTTGATCTTAATCAAAGCGCCATCTTCGCCTGAATTTGTTGCGCGGTTGAATGTTTCGCCTCACCTGTTGACCGGCGTCAAACGGGCGTTCTTTTTTTGGCCTCAAGGTTGTTGTTGATTTCATTCCATCAACAAACCTGAAGGAGTAGCACTCATGAATAATGCCGTCCATTCGCCACTTCAACCTTTGCCTGCGGAATGCCGTTTGCCGGATTTTGTCGCACGCCGCATGGATCTGCACCATATCACGCGGATACAGCAACTGCTGGGTGGCGAACACCCTCACGCATGGCAGCCCACCCCGGCGGATGCTGTGTATCTAGCGGGGAATGATTACCTGTGCCTGGCAGATGAAGCCTCTTTGCGCTATGCCCAGCTGGCGGCGCTGGTGCAGACGCAGGGTGAACTGCTGATGTCGGCCGTGTATCTGCAACAGGGCAGCGCCCAGCACCGGCTCGAACAGCGGCTGGCGCAGTGGCTGGGCGCGCAGGATTGCATCCTCGCCCAGTCTGGCTGGGCCGCCAATGTGGGGCTGGTACAGACCCTGGCCGAACCCGGTATTCCCGTGTATCTCGACATGCAGGCCCATGCATCGCTGTGGGAGGGCGTGCAGTCTGCCGGTGCCCAGCCGGTGCCGTTTCTGCATAACGATCTGGGGCATCTGGAGAAGCAGCTGGCACGCCACGGTCGGGGACTGATTGCGGTCGATGCGCTATACAGTACCAACGGCAGCGTGGCGCCACTAGTTCAGCTGGTGGAACTGGCCGAGTGTAGTCACAGCATGCTGATCGTGGATGAATCCCATTCGCTGGGCACGCATGGCCCGCAAGGTGCGGGATTGGTGGCGGCGCTGGGGTTGAATGAGCGCGTGCATTTCCGTACGGCTTCGCTGGCCAAGGCATTTGCCGGCCGGGCAGGACTGATTAGTTGTTCGGACAGATTCAAAGGCTATTTCCTGTCCGAGTCGCGCCCGGCGATCTTCAGTTCCTGTCTGCTGCGCCACGAACTGGCGTGGTTCGATGCGGCGCTCGATTTCATCCGTCTGGCCGATCAGCGCCGCGCCACACTGCAGCAGCATGCCAGCCATGTGCGCAGTGCGCTGGCGCAGCTGGGCTTCAATGTCAGCGATGGTAGCGAGCAGATTATCGCACTGGAAGCGGGGCCGGAGCCGCAGACGCTGGCCTTGCGCAAGGCGCTGGAGCGGCACGGTGTGTACGGCGCCATGTTCTGCGCACCGGCGACAGCGAAGAACCGTTCGCTGGTCCGGCTGACGCTCAATTCGGGCCTGAGTGCGGCGCAGCTGGCGCAGATTATCGCGGGCTGCGCCGCCGTGCGTGAAGAGCTGGACTGGCAGAACTGGTCATCGACGCGGCGTCTGCACAGGCTGGCGCTGGTTTGATCAGCATGGCCGCCTGCGCTGCGCTATCATGGCGGCTATGACTGAATCTCGAACTCTCTACGAAGTAATTGGCGGCGAAGCACGCGTGCGCGACATGGTGGATCGCTTTTATGACCTGATGGAACTGGAACCGCAGTTTGCCTTGCTGCGTGCCACACACGGCACCTCGCTGGACAATGCGCGCGAGCGCCTGTTCATGTTCCTCAGTGGCTGGATGGGCGGGCCGGACCTGTATGTGGAGGCGCACGGCCACCCGCGCCTGCGCATGCGCCACATGCCATTCGCAATCGGTACCAAGGAACGCGACCAGTGGCTGCAGGCGATGGCCTGGGCGATGGAAGATGTGGGCGTCGATGAGAACTTGCGTCTGCGTCTGATGGAGTCCTTCTATCAGACGGCAGACTGGATGCGCAACAAACCGGATTGATGCCATGGGCCAGATAGAATTTTTCGTGTTGTTGCTGTTATTGACTTTTGTGCTGGTACTGCAAGTGCTGGCGCTGCTGCGCGCGCGCGCTGCGCAGAGCAGTGCTCAGGAAGCAGGACTGGCGGAGCGCATCGAACGGGTGGAACGTGAAGTGCGCCTGCAGTTGCAAACGACGGCGCAGGCTACCCATGCCGCCACGGTGCAGCAGTTCGAGGGACTGCGGCGCCAGCTGGAAGCACAAGGGCTGGTGGGGCGCGAGGAGCAGAGCCGTAACCTGAAGCTGTTCGCCGACAGTATGAACCAGACACTGGCAAGGCTGACCGAATCGAATGCGGCGCGCATGCAGGAAGTGCGCGCTACGCTGGAAGCGAAGATACGCGATCTGCAGACCGATAACGGCGCGCGGCTGGAAGAGATGCGCAAGACGGTGGATGAAAAGCTGCATGCCACACTGGAGGCGCGCCTCAGCGCCTCGTTCCAGCAGGTGTCGGAACGGCTGGAGCGCGTGCATCAGGGGCTGGGTGAAATGCAGCAGCTGGCGCTGGGTGTGGGCGATCTGAAGCGGGTGCTGACCAATGTGAAAACGCGCGGCACTTGGGGCGAGGTGCAGCTGGAAATGCTGCTGGAGCAGGTGCTCACCCCTGAGCAGTATGCCAAGAATGTGGAAACCATCGCCGGTAGCGGCGCACGGGTGGAGTTTGCACTCAAGCTGCCGGGCCAGAAAGATGGCGCGGTGCCGGTCTGGATGCCGATCGATGCCAAGTTTCCCAAGGAGCAGTACGAACGCTTGCTGGAAGCGGCGGAGCAGGCCGATGCCGATGGCGTGGCGCTGGCCGGCCGCGAGCTGGAACGTGCGGTGCGGGGAGAAGCGAAGACCATCGCCGAAAAATATCTGGCCCCGCCGCATACTACCGACTTTGCCATCCTGTTCCTGCCTACCGAAGGGCTGTATGCGGAAGTGATGCGCCGTCCCGGGCTGGCGGACGAACTGCAGCGCGTACACCGTATCAGCATTGCCGGCCCATCGACGCTGTCGGCATTGCTCAATAGCCTGCAGATGGGCTTCCGCACGCTGGCACTGGAACGCCGTTCATCGGAAGTCTGGCAGGTGCTGGGCGCGGTGAAGACCGAGTTTGCCAAGTTCGGCGATGTGCTGGCAGCGACCAAGCTGACGCTGGAGCGCGCCGCCAAAAATATCGAATCGGCGGAAACCCGTAGCCGCCAGATGGCGCGCAAGCTCAAGACGGTGGAGGCGCTGCCCAGTGAAGCGGCGCAATTGCTGCTGGGCGCGCAGCCTGAGGCTCACCAGCCCGAGCCGGATTGAAGCCGGCCGGGCTGCTGCGCCGGACTAGATCAGTCCTTCGAACGGCAGCACGTCTACCATATCGCCGGCAGCCACATTGCCCTGTTCATGGCCGAGCACCACAATGCAGTTTGCCTCCGTCATGGAGCGCAGGATGCCGGAACCCTGTGCACCGGTCAGGCGCACTTCGGGCCGACCGTCCGTGCCACGGCTGATGATGCCGCGCTGGTATTCGGTGCGGCCGGGGCGTTTGCGGATGGCCGTCTGCGCTCTGGCCTGCAGTGTTGCCTGCGGCGCCTGTGCACCCATCATGGCCAGCAGGGCGGGGCGGGCAAACAGATAGAACGACACGGCCACGGCGACAGGATTGCCGGGCAGGCCGATCAGCCAAGCGCTATGTGCGCCGTCGCGGATCTGTCCGAAGGCCAGTGGCCGGCCCGGACGCATGGCCAGCTTCCAGAACGATAGCTGTCCCAGACTGGCAAGGATGTCGCGCGTGTAGTCGGCGGCGCCTTCCGATACGCCGCCCGAGGTGATGATGGCATCGGCCTGCTGGCAGGCACTGCGCAGCGCAGCATCGAGCGCCTGCGGATCATCGCGCACGATGCCCATGTCGATCACTTCGCAGCCTAGCCGGGTGAGCATGCCGAACACGGTATAGCGGTTGCTGTCGTAAATGCAGCCTTGCCCGAGTGGCTGCCCCGGTGCACGCAGCTCGTCGCCGGTAGAGAAGAAGGCCACACGCAGTTTGCGCTGCACGCTGACTTCGGCCAGGCCGAGCGAAGCGATCAGGCCCAGATCGGCAGGGCGCAGCAGCTTGCCCTTGGCCAGTGCCACGCTGCCCTGTTTCAGGTCCTCCCCGGCGAAGCGGCGGTTGGCGCCGTTCTGGATAACGCCGTGTGCGATGGTGACGCTGTTTTCGCTGATGGCGGCCGCCAGCTCCTGCGGCAGCACGCTGTCGCAGCCGGCCGGCATGGCAGCCCCGGTCATGATGCGGATGCAGTCTCCGGCCTGTACTTCCAGCGCGCAGGGGCGGCCAGCGTAGGCTATGCCGATGACTTTAAGGGTGGCCTGCGCCTGTTCCGGCGTGGGCAGATCGGCGCCGCGCATGGCATAGCCGTCCATGGCCGAATTGTCGTAGGCGGGAACGTTGATGGGCGAGATCACATCCTGTGCCAGCACGCGGTCAAGCGCACTGCAGAGGGGCACCGTCAGACTGGCATCGAGCGGCGTAATCTGTTGCGCAATCAGGTGCTGGGCCTGTTCCACATGCAGCGCTGCGTCGTGCTGGCTGGGAGGTGCCGGAACAAGCGGCTGTTCTAGTGCTTGCAATTCTTCCAGTGTGTTGACGTTGCTGAATGCTGCGTCATCTTCGAACAACACCTCAGCCACGCGCAGCGACTTGAACCAGCTCTCCATGCGCCGCTCGCCGCTGGCCAGATATGCTTCCAGTTGCGGCAGCACGCTGGTTTTAAGCAGGGCGAAGACGGGATGCAGCTGGCGCTGCGGCGTGGCGGCGTCGGGCCGCGTCTGCATGGTAACGGCCAGTGCCACGTCGGCATGCTGTTCGCTCAGCGCAGCATGCAGGCGCTGAGCCAGATCGGCTGGCAGCAAGGGCGAATCGCAGGGGACAGTCAGCAGCAGCTCGGTGGGACAGAACTGCAGGCCGATCTGCAGGCCGGCCAGCGGTCCGGCGTAGCCATCGAGATAGTCGGGCAGTACCGGGACGTTGCCGGCCAGTTCCTGATAGCGCGTCAGATTGCGGTTGGCATTGATGGCGTAGCTAGCTACCTGCGGCGCCAGACGGGCGATGACGTGTTCTATCAGCGTGCTGGTGCGGAAAGGCTGCAAGCCCTTATCGACGCTGCCCATGCGGCTGCCGCGGCCACCGGCAAGTATCAGGCCGGTGATCTGGTTGTGGAAAGACAAACTAACCTCCGATGTAAGACATTTCTACTTTGCGCCGCTCGGCCGGCGGCAGTTCCGTCTGTGCCGTGCGCAGTTCCGAATAGCGGTCACCGCGTGCGCGCCAGAGCTGCGCCAGCGCACCGCTGATGTCGCTATCGCTATGACCATCGCGCAGCAGGGTGCGCAGGTCGTGGCCGCTGCTGGCAAACAAACAGGTATATAACTGGCCCTCGGTGGACAGGCGTGCGCGCGTACAGTCGCCGCAGAATGCCTGCGTGACGCTGGAGATCATGCCGATTTCACCGCCGCCGTCGGCGTAGCGCCAGCGCGTGGCCGTTTCGCCGCTGTAGTTGGCGTCCAGCGCCTGCAGCGGGAATTCGGCATGGATGCGCTCTACCACCTGTGCCGAGGGGAGCACCTCGTCCATTTTCCAGCCATTCGAGGCACCGACGTCCATGTATTCGATAAAGCGCAGGATAAAGGGCGAGTGGCGGAAGTAGCGCGCCATGGGCAGAATTTCCTGATCGTTCATGCCGCCCTTGACCACCATGTTGATCTTGATAGGGCCCAGTCCTACCTTGTGCGCGCTTTCCAGTCCTTGCAGCACGTCGCCGACGTCGAAGTCGACGTCGTTCATGCGGCGGAAGGTCTGGTTGTCGAGCGCGTCCAGCGAGACGGTGACGCGCTGCAGGCCGGCGTCCTTGAGCGCCTGCGCCTTGCGCGCCAGCAGCGAGGCGTTGGTGGTGAGCGTCAGGTCGAGCGGCTGGCCGCTGGCCGTTTTGAGCTGCGCCAGCATGGCGATGAGCTTTTCGATATCTTTGCGCAGCAGCGGTTCGCCACCTGTGAGACGGATTTTCTCTACGCCGTGCGCTACAAAAATCTTTGCCAGCCGGGTGATTTCCTCGAACGACAGCAAGGCCTTGTGGGGCAGGTATTGGTAGTCGCTATCGAAGACGGCTTTGGGCATGCAATATACGCAACGGAAATTGCAGCGGTCGGTCACGGAAATGCGTAAATCGCGCAGCGGGCGGCCCAGCTGGTCGCCCAGCAAACCGGCGGGGCTTTCAGCGCGCGCGGGGATGGCTGGCGTGGCGTGGCGCTGCTGCGCCAGCATGATGATTTTCTCGGCCATGGGTAGACGTACGTAAGAGAAATGCGAGCCGCTACGATAGCACGTTGGCGCAAAAAGCGTGTTTATGCGCCGGCAGGAATAAAAAAGGGAAGCACGCGGCTTCCCTTTCTGTGGCCAGTGCCGACCGAATTAGCGGCGGGTATCGACCTGGATCAGCGGCTCATCCGACTGCGGTGGCAGTGGTTTGCGCTCGCGTGGCTTGCGTACCGGTGCCACGATGGCAGCAGCGGCTTCCTGCGCAGCGCGCAGCTTGGCCGGATCGGTTGCCGCCAGTGTCAGACCGGCGGAGTTCAGCAGAGCGTGCAGATCCGCTGCCGCAGCAGGGGCTGGTGCAGCAACGGGTGCCGGCGCCGCGACAGCAGCTTCGGCAAGTACCGGCACGGCAGCTACTGCAGGGCTGGCTTCGACTGGCGTAGCTTCTGCCACGGGTGCAGCGGCTACCGGTTCAGCGGCGGCGGGTAAGGCAGCAGCTGGCACCACTGGCGCGGCGGCTACTTCGACCACTGGCGCGGCAACCGTTTCCACTACTGGTGCAGCAACGGCTTCCGCTACAACGGGAGCGGGTTCTGCAGCTGGAGCCGCTGCGACTGCCGGAGCAGCCACTTCGGCGGCAACTGGCGCAGTTTCGACAGCAGGGCTGGCGGCAGGCGCTGGTGCAGCAACAGGCGCTTCGACGTCGGCTGCTGGCGCTGGTGCGACTGCCTCAAGCGCTACGGCGGCAACCGGTGCGGCCACCATTGCTTCAGCGGCTGCTGGTGCTGCAGGAGTCGCGACAGCGGCTTCTACTGCGGCAGCTACTGGAGCAACTACTGGAGCAACTACAGGAACAACGGCTGGAGCAACTGCTGCGCTGGCGGCTGCCACCGGCGCATCAGCGGTTTCGGCCGGTGCCACGGTGAACTGCAGCGTGCCTTGTTCATCCTGTTCGCCAGCAACGGCTTCCTGACCCTCGGCGCCTTCGCGTTCGCGGCGGTTGCGGTTACGGCCACCACGGCGGCGACGGCGGCGCGGTTCTTCACCTTCTGCTGCCTCGTTCTCATCACCCTCCGGACCATTCTGCGCTGCGGTTTTCAGGATGGTGCTGGCAGCATCGGTAGCCGGACCGTTCAGCGTTGCTGCCGGATTCAGTGCCAGCTCTTCTGCTTTGACTTCCTGATTGGCTTTCTCGCCACGAGGTTCACGCGGTGGGCGCGGGGCGCGCTCGCGTGGTGCCTGCGCTTCGGCATTCTGGCCTTCGCGTGGTTCACGTGGCTCGCGCGGCGGGCGTGGTGGACGGGCCGGACGGGCCGTGCTCTCGGCTTTGCCTTCTTCGCTAGCCGGACGGGCGGCGGCACCAGCTTCGCGCTCTTCACGCTCGCCACGGCCACCTTTGCCGTTACGGTTACGGCCACGCGGGCCGCGGCCATTGCGCTCGCCACGGTCACCGGCAGGAGCTTTTACCACGATGGTCGGCTGCTGCGGCAGAGCGGCTGGTGCCGGCTCAGGGCTCAGGAAGCTGAACAGACGGGCGAAGAAGCCTTTCTTCGGTGCGCTCGGGGCCGGTGCTGGCACAGGCTTGATGACGGTTTCGCTGGCTTTGCTGCGTTCCACCATAGGCGCAGGCTGATCCGGCGTAATGGTTTTGACCACGGCTTCCTGACGCGGCTTGGCTTCTTCCTTCTGGCGCTTGCTGTAGGCCATATCGGTTTCTGCCTGCTCGGCCAGGTTGTAGCTGGCCTGATGGTCTTCCAGACGCGGATCGTCGTGCTTGATGCGCTCGAGCTTGTAGTGCGGAGTTTCCAGATGCTTGTTCGGCACCAGTATGATGGTAATGCGATGACGCGTTTCGATCTTCAGCACTTCGCCGCGTTTTTCGTTGAGCAGGAAGGCCGCAACGTCTACCGGCACTTGCACGTGGATGGTGGCCGAGTTTTCCTTCATGGCCTCTTCCTGAATAATCCGCAGCACTTGCAGGGCGGACGATTCGGTGTCGCGGATGTGGCCGGTACCGGAGCAGCGCGGGCAGGTCACGTGCGAACCTTCCGACAGGGAAGGGCGCAGACGCTGGCGCGACAATTCCATCAGGCCGAAGCGGGAAATCTTGCCCATCTGAACGCGGGCGCGGTCGTGGTGCAGCGCATCTTTCAGACGCTGTTCCACTTCGCGCTGGTTCTTGGCCACTTCCATGTCGATGAAGTCGATCACGATCAGGCCGCCAAGGTCACGCAGACGCAGCTGACGGGCTACCTCTTCGGCAGCTTCGCAGTTGGTGTTGAAGGCAGTGGTCTCGATGTCGGAACCGCGGGTGGCGCGGGCCGAGTTGACGTCGACCGACACCAGCGCTTCGGTGTGGTCGATCACGATGGCGCCGCCCGATGGCAGCGGTACGGTACGCGAGTAGGCCGTTTCGATCTGGTGTTCGATCTGGAAACGCGAGAACAGCGGCACGTCGTCGCTGTAGCGTTTTACACGGTGCACCATGTCGGGCATCACGTGGCTCATGAACTGGTGCGCCTGTTCGTAGATCTCGTCGGTATCGATCAGGATCTCGCCGATATCAGGCTGGAAGTAGTCGCGAATCGCGCGGATCACCAGCGACGATTCCTGATAGATCAGGAACGCGCCCGGGGCCGACTTGCCGGCGCCTTCGATAGCGCGCCACAGTTGCATCAGGTAGTTCAGGTCCCACTGCAGTTCATCGACATTGCGGCCGATGCCGGCGGTGCGGGCGATCACGGACATGCCCGGCGGCAGGTCCAGTTTGTCCATGGTTTCGCGCAGTTCCTGACGCTCTTCACCTTCGACACGGCGCGATACGCCGCCGCCGCGCGGGTTGTTAGGCATCAGCACCAGATAGCGGCCAGCCAGCGAGACGAAGGAGGTCAGGGCGGCGCCTTTGTTGCCGCGCTCTTCCTTCTCCACCTGCACCATGATTTCCTGACCTTCGCGCAGTGCTTCCTTGATGGTGGCATTGCGGACATCGATGCCTTCACGGAAGTAAGTGCGTGCAACTTCTTTGAATGGCAGGAAACCGTGGCGATCTTCGCCGTAGCTGACGAAGCAGGCTTCGAGCGACGGTTCGATGCGGGTGATCACGCCTTTGTAGATATTCGACTTGCGCTGTTCGCGGCCCGCCGTTTCGATGTCGATATCGATCAGTTTCTGACCGTCGACGATGGCTACGCGCAATTCCTCTTGCTGCGTAGCATTAAACAACATGCGTTTCATTTTTATAAACTCCGCGACCCTAAGGTCATCTCTGTGTCATCCGGTCGCTGGGCGGCCGGGTGACGTGGTACAGGGATATACGCGAGAACGGGAGTGATTGCGGTGGGTATGCCCATCCTGTGCGTAGGCGCAGGACACCCCTCGGGGTGTACCACGCGGCCGCAACTGGGCGCATGAAGCCGATCGTCATGCCGCTGTGTTCGCATCACCTGCAACTCATCCATGCGGCCCCAACGGACGGCAGAGAATCGCGGGCGGTGAACAGCCTCGGTTGGGCCAGATCCGGCACGGGCTCGCATACTGCACGCCACAGACTGCTAAGGTCGCTGTTGGCAACCGTGCGTCGTACGTGCAGCAAAGCCCGGGGTCTGGCAAAAACGGCAAGCGTTATCTACTTCATCAACCGGAGAGCTGGACCCTTGATCCATCTGCCCGGACTTTATCCTTACAATACAATCACTTAATTCTACGTCCCTGCCTGTTTCCGATTACAACTGCGGTGCAACCCTGAGCCCGGCAAGGGCGGTGCGTATACATTTTTTTCCTCTGAATTTGCAATTAGGCGAGGCCAGTGGAGACGCCCCTGTGTAAAATGTGCTTTTATTCTTACACTTTCCGCAGCATGCACTGCAGCGAAACGATTATATATTCAAAATGAAGGACTTAGAGAGATTTCTGGGAAGACAGAGCAAATGAGGCAACAAAAAGATGTTTCCCCGCCTTCAACACCACAAGAGCGCCCGCAAAATTCGCTGCAAGCACAGTTTGTGACCATCTCGGAAGAGGAAGCGGGCCAGCGTATTGATAATTATTTATTGCGCGTTTGCAAAGGCGTGCCGAAAAGTCACGTCTACCGCATCCTGCGCTCCGGCGAAGTACGGGTGAATAAGGGGCGGATCGATCAGCTTTACCGGCTAGTTGCCGGTGATATGGTGCGTATTCCGCCTATCCGTATCGCCGAAAAAGCCGCCGGCAGCCATGTGCCGGCAGCCGAATTCAGCGTGATTTTCGAAGATGCTCACCTGCTGGTGATCGACAAGCCGGCCGGCGTGGCGGTGCACGGCGGCTCCGGCGTGTCGTTCGGCGTGATCGAACAGTTGCGTGCGGCGCGTCCGGAAGCCAAGTTTCTGGAACTGGTGCACCGGCTGGACCGCGATACCTCCGGCTTGCTGTTGTTGGCAAAGAAACGTTCGGCCCTGACCAGCCTGCACGAACAGATGCGCGACGGCCATACGGACAAGCGTTACCTGACCATGGTGGCTGGCGACTGGAAGAACACACGCCAGCATATCAAGCTGCCGCTGCATAAATATAGTACGGCCGATGGCGAACGGCGGGTAGCGGTGCAGGCCGATGGCCAGCCTTCGCACACGGTATTTACCCTGCTGAAGAAGTTCAAGGACTTTGCGCTGCTGGAAGCGGAGCTGAAAACCGGCCGTACCCACCAGATTCGCGTACATACGTCGGCGTCGGGCTTCCCTATATTAGGTGACGACAAATACGGCGATTTCGCCCTGAACAAAGCTTTACAGAAGGCTACTGACCAGCGTGGCGCACTCAAGCGCATGTTCCTGCACGCCTATCAGATTACGTTCACCCATCCGGAGTCAGGCAAAATCATGACGCTGCAAGCAGCTTTGGCCCCCGAATGTGAGCGATTCTTGTTAAGCTTGGGGAAACCAGTTAACTAATCGTAAATATCCTGAGGAGCCGGCCCAAGGGCGGATTACATGGCAAGAAAGCAATTTGATTTAATCGTCTTCGATTGGGATGGAACCCTGATGGATTCCACCTCGACCATCGTGAAGTGCATACAGGCCGCTGCGCGCGACCTGTCTTTGCCTATTCCGCGCGATGATGTGGCGGCCCACGTGATCGGGCTCGGCCTGCATGAAGCCATGCAGGCCGTGCTGCCCGAGATCGATCCGGCCTATTACCCGCGCATGGTGGAGCGTTACCGCTACCATTTCCTGTCGCGTGACCACGAACTGGCGCTGTTCCCCGGCGTACATGACATGCTGACCGAGCTGTCGCAAAACGGCTATTTCCTGGCAGTCGCCACCGGCAAGAGCCGGGTAGGCTTGAACCGTGCCATGAACGATGTCAAAGTATTGTCGCTGTTCGATGCAACGCGTTGTGCTGATGAAACATTCTCCAAGCCACATCCTGCCATGTTGCAGGAATTAACGCGGGAGTTGGGGCAGGATATGCGCCGTACGGTGATGATCGGCGATACCACCCATGATTTATTAATGGCAAACAATGCCGGTGCGCAGGGCATTGCCGTACAGTATGGCGCCCATCAGGTTGACCAGCTGGCTGCCTGCAAGCCGTTGTACTCTGCGGCGACGGTGGCCGAACTGCATCAATGGCTGAGCGAGCACGCATAATGGCCACTGAAGAAATCCTGATCTGCGCAGCCGATGCCGTGCTGGAAGGGGGCAAGGGCGTACGTTTCCCCGTGACTGCCGGCGGTGATGATGCCACCGGCTTTGTCGTGCGCTATGGCGGACAGGCGTATGCCTATCTGAATCGCTGCGCCCACGTGCCGATAGAACTGGACTGGGCCGAAGGCGAATTCTTCGAATCGAGCGGTCTGTATCTGATGTGTTCCACCCATGGCGCCGTGTATGTGCCGGAAAGCGGCCAATGTGCTGGCGGGCCCTGCAAGGGCGGCCGGCTGCGGCCTATCGGCGTGGTGGAGCGCGACCAGCAGCTGTACTGGCAGCCGGATGAGTATGTGCGTCCGGCGCGGGCTTGAATGTAGTTAACTAGGTAAATATGAGCGATAACACCAGCGAAAACGCGGAAAATCCGAATAACGGCGCCGAAAAAAATATAGCACCGCCAGCTTCTGGCGCTGCGGTGGCGGCTGCGCCATGGGAACGCGAAGTATTGGAAAAGCTGGTTTTTGCGGCGCTTAACGAACAGAAGGCGGCGCGCCGCTGGGGTATTTTCTTCAAGGCCATTACCGTGGTGCTGGTGGTGGTGGCGCTGAGCGCCTACCTCGATCTGGGCTGGACCGGTTCCGATGGCGAGGCACTGGGCCGGCATACCGCCCTGATCGAGATCGAAGGGGCCATCGAAGCGGAAGGCAGCGGTTCGGCTGCAGTCGTGATACCTGCCCTGAACAAGGCGTTTTCCGATAGCGGATCGGTGGCGGTGGTGATGCACATCAATAGCCCGGGCGGCAGCCCGGTGCAGGCCGGCATGATCGTGGATGAAATGCACCGCTTGCGTAAAGGCTATCCGGCCAAACCGCTGTATGTGGTGGTGGACGAGATCTGCGCTTCCGGCTGCTACTACATTGCCGCCGGTGCCGACCGGATCTATGTTAACAAGGCCAGTATCGTCGGTTCTATCGGCGTGCTGATGGATGGCTTCGGTTTCACCGGCATTATGGACAAGGTGGGCGTCGAGCGTCGCCTGCTGACGGCTGGCGAGAACAAGGGTTTTATGGATCCGTTCAGCCCTCTGTCTGATAAGCAGAAGCAATATGCCCAGTCCATGCTCAACGAAATTCACCAGCAGTTTATTCAGGTGGTGCGCGATGGCCGCGGCAAGCGTCTGAAAGAAACGCCGGAAATGTTCTCGGGCCTGTTCTGGACGGGCGCAAAATCCATCGATATGGGGCTCGCTGATGCTTTCGGTACGGTCGATAGCGTGGCGCGCGATGTGATCAAGGCGGAAGACATCATCGATTACACCCAGCATGAAGGCTTGCCTGAGCGGGTACTGAAGAAATTTGGCGCCGCGCTCGGTGCAGGCGCCATGAAAGCCAGCATGGAGCGCGTGCAGCCAGCGTTGCGCTGAAATAAGTGAGAATTGGTGAAAATCTCACTTGTATCCTTGATGTGATGAGCTATAGTGAAGCTGTAGTTCTTTCCAAGGGGGGCGATATAAACAGTTTATTTGTTTTCACCACAAACTTGATCAGACAGATGGAACTACTACACTGCATCGCGGATGCAGCCTAGAGTGAATTGCGATTCCTCATACAGCCCCTGCCGGGGTTGAAGACAGCGGTGCAATGCCGCTGTTTTCTTTTGTATTTTCCTTTTGAGTAAAGCCACCCTGATCCAGCCAGGCGAGAAAGCCGGCCTGACGCCGGGCGTGCCATAGCTGGTTTCCAGCCATGGGCACGCCATCTTCCTGCGGGGCGTAGCGGCATTGTTGTATGATGAGTTGGGCTCTGTGGCTGGCCGCAACTTTTGCACTGATTGCTAGATGCTTGGTGTTTTTCGGCATGGCTGTTTTCTCCGGCGCTTTCCTAGTTGATTAGGCGGATTCCTAATCAGGTTTCAGTCTAGCAAGTGAACCTATGCTCGATTTGATGTACGTCAACGAATCGGTTTGTCTAGGACATGGTTGTCAAGAGCACATCGCCAGCTTTCCCCCGTGCTGTGCCATCCTGTAAAATCGTTCTATGAGCAAACTATCCCTAGACCGTATCCTGCAATCGCAGGGCTTTGGTACCCGTAAGTACTGCCGTTCGCTAATCGATGATGGCGAAGTCAGTATTGATGGCGTCGTCCATGATCATTACAAAGAATCCATAGAAACCGATGGACTGGTGCTGACCATCTTCGAAGAAGAGTGGGTGTACCGTGAGCATCTGTATATTGCGCTATACAAACCGGCCAACTTCGAATGTTCGCGCAAGCCTAGCCACCATCCCGGCGTGCTGACCCTGCTGCCGGAGCAGTTCAGCTGGCGCGAATTGCAGCCCGTAGGCCGGCTCGACCATGATACGACCGGCATGCTGCTGATGTCTGACGATGGTCCATTTATCCATGCCCAATCGTCGCCGAAGCGCCATGTGCCGAAAATCTATCAGGCCACTACGGCGCAGCCGGTAAGCGCTGAACTGATAGCCCAGCTGAAATCCGGCGTGCAACTGCATGATGAGCCGGCGCCGCTGGCGGCCCAGCATTGCGTGCAGCGCGGCGAGCACCAGCTTGAAATCGTGCTGGAGCAGGGTAAATACCATCAGGTCAAGCGCATGCTGGCGGCGGCCGGCAACCATTGCAGTGCGCTGCACCGTTCGGCCATCGGTGGCCTGACGCTGGAGTCGCTGGCGCTGGAAGAGGGCGAGTGGTGCTACCTGACGCCGGAGCAGCTGGCATTGCTGGTACCGAGCGCATGAAGCTGGCCACGCTGAACGACGGCACCCGCGATGGCCAGCTGATGGTGGTATCGCGCGACCTGAAAACGGCGCAACTGGCCGACACTGTGGCGCGTACGCTGCAACGTGCGCTCGATGACTGGAATTTCATTGCGCCGCAGCTCGATGCGATTTATCAGGAACTGAATCAGGGCAGGGGGCGGCGCACGTTTGCTTTCGATCCGGCGCGCTGCATGGCGCCGCTGCCACGCGCCTTCCAGTGGGCCGACGGTTCGGCCTATGTGCACCATGTGGAGCTGGTCCGCAAGGCGCGCGGGGCGGAACTGCCGCCATCGTTCTGGGAAGACCCGCTCATGTATCAGGGCGGCAGCGATGATTTTATCGGGCCGTGCGACGATATTGCACTGTTCCGTGAAGAATGGGGAATAGATTTCGAAGCAGAAGTCGCCGTGATCACCGACGATGTGCCCATGGGCGTGACGCCCGATCAGGCGCACCAGCGTATCCGTCTGCTCATGCTGGTCAATGATGTGTCGCTGCGCAACCTGATCCCCGAGGAACTGGCCAAAGGTTTCGGTTTTGTCCAGTCCAAGCCGGCCACCAGTTTTTCCCCGGTCGCGGTAACACCGGATGAGCTGGGTGATGCATGGAAGGGCGGCAAAGTGCACCTGCCGCTGCATTCCACCTGGAACGGCAAGCTGGTCGGCAAGCCGCAGGCGGGCGTGGATATGGTGTTCAATTTCCCCCAGCTGATCGCCCATCTGGCCAAATCGCGCAACGTGCGGGCCGGTTCCATCATAGGCTCGGGTACGGTATCGAATACCGACGGCAAGCGCGGCTATTCCTGCATCGCCGAACAGCGTTGCGTGGAAATGATCGCTCATGGTGCGCCTAGCACGCCGTTCATGGCCTTTGGCGACACCATCCGCATCGAAATGTTCGATAGCGACGGCAAGTCCATCTTTGGCGCCATTGACCAGAAAGTCACCCAGGCCGGTATCTGAGGCGGCTAGTCGTCTCGGATTTCCAGTGGGAAACATCGAGTAAGGCGGGAAAACCCGCCGTATTCGGCTGATCAGATGCCGCGCGCGAGCGGGATAATGGCACGATCGAACGACTCCCTTTAATCCCCGCAGCAGGCAGGCAACATGGCAGAAGATAGCGACGCCGAAAAGACCGAACCCGCGTCACAGAAGCGCCTCGAGCAGGCGCGTGAGGAAGGCGACGTTCCCCGCAGCCGGGAAGTAGCGACGTTTACCGTGCTGATGGCAGCCGGTGCCGGTCTGTGGATGACGGGCGAAGGGCTGATCCGTCAGCTCAGTTCGGCGCTGGCGTCGGGACTGGCTCTGACGCCGGAGCAGGTGTTCGATGCCGATGTGCTGATCAATCGCATTCTGGTCGATCTGGTGCGGGTGCTGCTGGCCTGTCTGCCGCTGGGCGTGGCCGTGATGGTGGTGGCGCTGGTGTCGCCCCTGCTGGTGGGCGGCTGGCTGTTCACCGGCAAGGCGGTCATGCCGAATTTCGGCAAACTCAATCCCATCAATGGCATCGGCAATATGTTTTCCACCAATGCGCTGGTGGAACTGTTCAAGGCCGTGGCCAAAGCACTGGTGGTGGGACTGGTGGCCTGGCTGGTGGTGATGAAGCAGAAGGATGCCGTGATCGGTCTGGCGGTTGAACCGCTCAAGCTCGGTACGGCCCATTTGCTGCACATACTGGCCAGCAGCTTTTTGTTCATCGTCGGTGCGCTCGGCTTCATTGCCGCCATCGACGGTCCTTACCAGATGTGGCATTACGCTAACAAGCTGAAGATGACCCGTCAGGAACTGATCCAGGAATCCAAGGAATCCGACGGTAACCCCCAGATCAAGGCCAAGATCCGCCAGTTGCAGCGCGAGATGGCCAAGCGCCGCATGATGGCCGATGTGCCGACCGCCGACGTGGTGGTGACCAACCCGACCCACTATGCGGTGGCGCTGAAATACGACGACGGCATGCGCGGCGCGCCGCGCGTGGTGGCCAAGGGCACGGACGAAGTGGCGGCCAAGATCCGCGAGATTGCGCGCGAACACAAGGTGACGATGCTGGAAGCGCCGCCACTGGCCCGTGCGCTGTTCAAGCATACGGAAATCGGCGACGAGATACCGGAAGCGCTGTACGCGGCAGTGGCCGAAGTGCTGGCCTATGTGTTCCAATTGCGTCTGTTTAGCAAAGGCAATGGCAACCGGCCTGAAGTACCGAAGAAACTCGAGGTGCCGCCAGAGCTGGACCCTCTGCACGTGAGCACGCTCAAGCAGCAAACTGATACGAACAACGGAGCACCTGTATGAACGCCCTGAGCAACATCAAACTGCCGCCATGGCTGCAAGGCCTGGCCAATAGCCGCAACAAGAGCAGTCTGGCCGCGCCTATCCTGATCATCATGATGCTGGGCATGATGGTGCTGCCGTTGCCGGCTTTCATACTGGATCTGCTGTTCAGCTTCAATATCGCGCTGTCCGTGATCGTCCTGCTGACCAGTCTGTACACCGTCAAGCCGCTCGATTTCATGGCTTTCCCTACCATCCTGCTGGTATCGACCATGCTGCGTTTGTCGCTGAACGTGGCCTCGACCCGCGTGGTGCTGACCCAGGGCCATACCGGTGCCGATGCGGCCGGTAAGGTGATCGAAGCATTCGGCCACTTCCTGATTGGCGGTAACTACACAGTCGGTATCGTGGTCTTCATCATTCTGACCATTATCAACTTTACCGTGGTGACCAAAGGTGCCGGTCGTATTGCCGAGGTGGGCGCCCGGTTTGCCCTGGATGCGATGCCTGGTAAGCAGATGGCGATCGACGCCGACCTGAATGCCGGTCTGATCGGCGAAGCAGAAGCGCGCAAGCGCCGTAGCGAAGTGGCGCAGGAAGCGGAATTCTATGGCGCCATGGACGGTGCCAGTAAGTATGTGCGCGGCGATGCCGTGGCCGGTATTCTGGTGACAGTGATTAACGTGGTGGGCGGTCTGCTGGTGGGCTTGCTGCAGCACGATATGCTGTTTGCCGACGCCATCAAGAACTACACGCTGCTGGCCATCGGTGATGGTCTGGTGGCACAGATTCCTTCGCTGGTAATTTCGACTGCGGCCGGTATCGTGGTGTCGCGCGTGGCCAGCGAGCAGGACATCGGAACCCAGGTGGTGGGCCAGCTGTTTGCCAAGCCACAGGTGCTGTATATCACGGCTGCTATCATCGGCGGCATGGGCCTGATTCCGGGCATGCCGAATCTGGTGTTCCTGCTGCTGGCCGCCGTGCTGGGCGGTTCCGCCTATCTGCTCACGCGCAAGGAAGAATCGAGCAAGGCAGAGGAAGTGGCGGCAGCGGAAGCGGCAGCGGCAGCGCCGGCCGCAGCCCCCGAGCAGGAAGAAGCCAGCTGGCAGGACATCATGCCGGTCGATACGCTGGGGCTGGAAGTGGGCTACCGCCTGATTCCGCTGGTCGATAAGACCCAGGGCGGCGAGCTGCTCAAGCGCATCAAGGGTATCCGCAAGAAGTTTGCCCAGGAGGTGGGCTTCCTCGCGCCGCCGGTGCACATCCGCGACAATCTGGAACTCAAGCCTTCGGCCTACCGCATCGCCCTCAAAGGGGTGGAAGTGGGCACGGGCGAAGCGTATAACGGCCAGTTCCTGGCGATCAATCCCGGCATGGCCAGCGGCACCTTGCCCGGCATGGCCACCAGCGATCCGGCCTTCGGCCTGCCGGCCACATGGATCGATGCCAGCCTGCGCGATCAGGCCCAGAGCATGGGCTATACGGTGGTCGATGCGGGCACCGTGGTGGCCACCCACCTGAATCACCTGATTACTACGCATGCTTCCGAATTGCTGGGCCGGGCCGAAGTGCAGTCGCTGCTCGATCATCTGGGCAAGGATGCGCCCAAGCTGGTGGAAGATCTGGTACCTAAGACGGTGTCGCTGTCGACCCTGCAGAAAGTGCTGCAGAACCTGCTGGTGGAAGGCGTGCATATCCGCGATATGCGCTCGATTATCGAGACGCTGGCCGAGCATGCCGGCCATACGCAGGATCCGAACGACCTCACCGCACTGGTGCGGATTGCGCTGGGTCGTGCCATCGTGCAGCAGCTGTTCCCCGGCGCCAGCGAGCTGTCCGTGATGACGCTGGATAACCGTCTGGAACGCTTGCTGATGCAGGCGCTGGCAGCCAGTGGTCCGGATGGGGCCGGCATCGAGCCGGGGCTGGCGGACACCATTGCCCAGCAGGCCCAGCAGGCTGCGGCCCAGCAGGAGGCGCTGGGGCTGACGCCGGTGCTGCTGGTGCCGGGCCCCCTGCGCGCCCTGCTGTCGCGCTTCCTGCGCCGTTCGCTGCCGCAGCTGAAAGTGCTGTCGCATGCCGAGGTGCCCGAGTCCAAGACTATCCGCGTGACGGCGCTGGTGGGGCAGCAGCCGGCTTAATCCGCCACACTGGACTGGCCCACCATTGCGCCAGTCGCAGTGCTGTTCATGCAGGCAGCCTAGACTGCCTGCATGAGCGATGACTACGATACCCCGTGGAAGGAAGTACTGGTCCGTTATCTGCCGGACTTCATGGCCTTTTATTTTCCGCGCGCCCATGCTGCCATTGACTGGTCGCGCCCATACAGCTTTCTCGATCAGGAGCTGGCAGCGCTGAGTGCCGGCGCCGCACTGGGCCGGCGCGTGCTCGATAAGCTGGTGCGGGTGTTCTGCGCCGATGGCAGCGCGCAGACTTTGCTGTTGCATGTAGAGCTGCAGGGCTGGCGTGACGGGGCGTTTGCCGAGCGTATGTTTATTTACCATTACCGCGTGTATGACCGCTATCGCCAGCCAGTGGCCAGCATGGCGCTGTTGCTGGATGACGGCTGGCACTGGCGTCCGGCCTGCTATGCGTATCAGGTGCTCGATTGCCGCCTGCAGCTGGATTTTCCGGTGGTCAAACTGCGTGACTTCGAAGCGCAGCTTGCGCAACTGTACGACGATCCGAATCCGTTCGGGCTGGTCACGCTGGCGCATCTGCAGGCGCGCCGGACGCGGCGCAACGCCTATCAGCGGCGCCATGCCAAGTGGCGCTTGACCAAACTACTGTTGCGGCGCGACTGGGACAGGCAGCGTATCATCGATCTGTATCGCACCATAGACTGGCTGCTGCGCCTGCCTGACGCAATGGAAAGCAGGGTGAGGCGCGGGATTTACCTGATACGGGAGGAAACAGAAATGGCTTACCTATCTTATCTCGAACGTTATGGTCTGGAGCAGGGCCTGCAGCAGGGATTGCAGCAGGGGCAGGCTACGCAGTTGCTGGATATGCTGGAGTTGCGCTTCGGAACTTTGTCGGCGGCAGTGCGCCAGCACGTGGCGGCGGCCGAGGTTCCGCAGCTGCAGCGCTGGGCGCGTAACTTTGTTCATGCCGAGCGACTGGAGCAGGTGTTTTCGGCGGAGTAGGCGGCTAGGGCTGCATAGGGGAAATACGGCCGAATTGTCCTCTTGTTCATCGGATCGTTTCCGGAGTGCATCGTCAATAATGGCACTGTACGAGGAAAAGTTGTCTCACCCAGAAGACAGTACTCACCCCAGAATGCAGAGAGCCGGCCATGAACGTCAAAAAATTTACCGCCCCGACCTCCCGTGAAGCCTTACGCAAAGTGCGTGAAGCACTAGGTCCGGATGCTGTGATCCTGTCTAACCGTCAGGCTGACGGTGAAATCGAGATTCTTGCACTGGCTAACGAAGACGCTGCCTCGCTGGCTATGCCTGCACCGCATTCGCCGATGGCCGAAGCGCCGCCTATGCTGGATCTGCCGAGCGCTGCACCGGTAGCGCGTGCCGAATCGCTGCGCGCTCCTGCACCTGCGCCGCGCGCTCCGGCCGCACCACGCCGCAGCGCCGCAGCGCCTGCTGCTGCTCCTGTTTATACGCCTGCCGCCGCACCGGCCATGAGCGCCGAACAGATCAATTCCATGGTGGCCGCGGCCGTTGCCAGCGCCAAGGAATCGGCCGCTGCCGAGATGATGGGCATGATGAACGAAATCCGCGCCATGCGCGGCATGATGGAAACCCAGCTGGCCGAAATTTCGTGGGGCGCCACCCAGTCGCGCGAACCGCAGAAAACCGCCGTACTGCGCGAAATGCTGGCCGCCGGTTTCTCGGCCAGTCTGGCGCGCTACCTGATCGAAAAACTGCCGGCCAACCGCGATGCTGCAGATAGCATGCGCTGGATTAAATCGGTGCTGAGCCGCAACCTGTCGGTAATGTCGAATGAAGATGCGCTGCTCGATCAGGGCGGTGTGTTCGCGCTGGTCGGTCCTACCGGCGTGGGTAAAACCACCAGCACCGCCAAACTGGCTGCGCGCTGCGTGATGCGCCACGGCCCGGACAAGCTGGCCCTGATTACCACCGACGCCTACCGTATCGGCGCACACGAACAGCTGCGCATCTACGGCAAAATCCTCGGCGTGATGGTGCACTCGGTGAAAGATGAAGCCGATCTGCGCATCGCCCTGAAAGAACTGAAAAACAAGCACACCGTGCTGATCGATACCGTGGGCGTCAGCCAGCGCGACCAGATGGTGACGGAGCAGGTATCGATGCTGCAAGGCGCCGGTGCCAACGTCAAGCGCCTGCTGTGCCTGAATTCCACGGCCACCCAGGAAACCCTGAACGAAGTGGTGCGTGCCTATCAGGGCAGCGGTCTGGCCGGCTGCATCATGACCAAGCTCGACGAAGCAGCGGCGATCGGCAATGTGCTGGACGTGGTGATCCGCCAGAAACTCAATCTGTTTTATGTCTCCAACGGCCAGCGCGTGCCGGAAGATCTGCATCTGGCCGATCCTGCCTATCTGATCGACCGCGCCTTCAAGCTCAAGCGCGACGCTGCCGCCAGCCAGTTCCTCGATGCCGAGCTGCCCCTGATGATGGGCGCCGGCGCTGCCGATGCCGCACTGCGCGAGGTGCATCTTGGCTAATTTCGATTTCGATCAGGCCGAAGGCCTGCGCCGCATGCTGGCGGGGCCCAAGCCCCGCATCGTTACCTTCCTGTCGGCTCAGGCGGCAGATGACAAGGCCGCCATGCTGGTCAATCTCGGTGCCTCGCTGGCCCGTGCCGGCAACGATGTGCTGCTGATGGATGCCTGCGCCAGCGCCCATGGCGTGGCCAGCCGTCTGGGCGTCGATAGCGGCGCCAGCCTGCTCAACGTGGCACGCCAGGAATGTGCGCTCGATCAGGTTATCCATCAGGTGCCGCAGGGTTTTGCCGTCGCCTCGATGACGCGCGGCCAGCCGCGCAGCGGCCCGGACGAGACGCGCCGGCTGGCCAAAGCCTTTGATGTGCTGGTGAAACAGACCGGCATCGTCATCGTTGATGGCGAATTCGATGGCGGCGGTTTCCCCTTGCCCGTCATGGATAGCTCGGAAATTGTGGTGCAAGTAGGAAAAAGTGCTGCCTCGATTACGGCCGCATACAGTATGATCAAGCGTCTGAATCAGGAACTGGGCCGGCGCCCGTTCGGAATTCTGGTCACCGGGGCTTCCGAAGCAGAAGCAAAGGTGGTATACGATAATATGGCACAGGCTGCTAGCCGCTATCTGGCGGTCAACCTGATTTCCATGGGCTCGGTCCCGGCGGATGAATACCTGCAACGTGCCGCACGCTTGGGGCGTGCCGTGGTCGATGCCTTCCCGCTGGCCGGTGCTTCGGTCGCGTTCCGCCAGCTGGCAGGACGGTTTGCCATGGCGGCGACGCCAGCCTGGCGCTAGCAGCAAGCAGAAGCAGCAAATCGCAGCCCAAAGCTGCAATAAGAGTGACGACGATACGTACTCAATGACGATAAAAACAGTTTATGTACACGGTTAAAGGGAAAGCGGACAAGAATTCTTTACTGACGGAGCATATGCCGTTGGTAAAGCGCTTGGCCCATCACATGAAGGCGAAACTGCCCCCCAGCGTCGAAGTCGACGATCTGGTGCAGGCCGGTATGATCGGTCTGCTGGACGCCATCAGCCGGTACGAAGATAGCCACGGCGCCCAGTTCGAAACCTATGCCGTGCTGCGCATCCGCGGCGCCATGCTCGATGAATTGCGCAATAGCGACTGGCTGCCCCGTTCCATGCGCCAGAACATGCGCAAGATCGAAGCGGCGATGAGTACCTTGCAGCAGCGCCTGGGCCACCCGCCGACCGAATCGGAAGTGGCCAAGATGCTCAAGCTGTCGCTGGCCGACTATCAGGAAATGCTGTCCGATGGCGGCGGCCACCAGCTGGTGTATTACGAAGATTTCCACGACGACGACGGCAACGACAGCTTCCTCGACCGCTACTGCTCGGACGAAGAAAGCGATCCGCTGCGCGCTTTGCTGGACGGCGATTTCCGCCAGGCCGTGATCGATGCCATCGATGCGCTGCCGCCGCGCGAAAAGATTCTGATGGGGCTGTACTATGAAGAGGAGCTCAACTTGAAAGAAATCGGCGCCGTGATGGGCGTGTCGGAATCACGCGTATCGCAATTGCATACGCAAGCAGTGGCACGTCTGCGTGCTTCGCTGCGGGAGCGCTCATGGACTGGGCCAGCGTAGCCGGGGTGCTGCTGGCGCTGGCCGGCATCGTCGTCGGCCAGGCGCTGGAAGGCGGCAAGCTCGCTTCGCTATTCCAGCCGGCTGCTTTCGCCATTGTGGTAGTGGGCACGCTGGGCGCCGTGCTGCTGCAAAGCCGCTATGCCAGTTTCAAGCGCGGTCTGCGCATGCTGAAACTGGTGTTTGCGCCACCGCCCGATACGCGACTGGCGCTGGCGCGCGAAATCAATGCGTGGAGCCTGTCGGCGCGGCGCGATGGTCTGCTGTCGCTGGAGCGCTATATGCTGGCGTCGAAAGATCCGTTCATTACCAAAGGCCTGCGCCTGATCGTCGACGGCATCAACCCCGACAAGCTGCGCCAGATTCTCGACGCCGAAATCACCGTGTACGAAACGGAAGAACGGCTGGCCGTGCGCATCTGGGAATCGGCGGCCGGCTATTCGCCTACCATCGGCATTCTGGGCGCGGTACTGGGCCTGATCCACGTGATGGAAAATCTGACCGATCCGAACAAGCTCGGTGCCGGTATCGCGGTGGCCTTCGTTTCTACCGTGTATGGCGTAGGACTGGCCAATCTGCTGTTCTACCCGATCGCCAACAAGCTCAAGGCCGTGGTCACGCAGGCGGTATTCCAGCAGGAGATTGCCGCTGCCGTGTTCTACGACATCGCCACTGGCGACCACACGCGGGTGATCGATGAGCGGGTCGCCACGCTGATGCAGGGGAGATAGCATGCAATACCGGCGCGCGCGCAGAAAGTTCGATGATGAACCGGAAAACCACGAGCGCTGGCTGATTTCGTATGCCGATTTCATTACCCTGCTGTTCGCCTTCTTCGTGGTGATGTACGCGATTTCCTCCGTCAACATCGGCAAGTACCGGGTATTCTCCGATGCGCTCGGCGATGCCTTCGGCGGCGCCGGTTCGGCCCAGCTGATCAACACCGAAGTGCCCAGCCTGCCGCTGCCGAATGTGGCCATCAAGCGCCGCGCCGAAGCCATCCGCAAGGAAAAGGAGCATATGACCAAGCTGGCGCAGGACCTGCTGTCCACGCTGGCTCCGCTGGTCAAGGAGGGCAAGGTGCGGGTGACCCAGAACAGTCGCGGCGTCAGCGTGGAAATCAATGCTTCCGTGCTGTTCGATCCCGGCGATGCCCGTCTGACGGCGGAATCGACCGAAGCCCTGCGCGCGGTGGCCTCGCTGCTGCGTAGCGACAGCCACAATGTGCAGGTGGAAGGGCATACCGACAACCAGCCTATCCGCAATGCGCTGTTCCCCTCCAACTGGGAACTGTCGGCCGTGCGCGCCAGCAGCGTGGTGCGGCTATTCGTCGATGCCGGCGTGGGCGCCGAGCGGCTGACGGCGGTGGGCTACAGCTCGAATGTGCCGGTGGCCTCGAACGACGATCCTATCGGCCGCGCACGCAACCGCCGCGTGGCGGTCACCATTCTGTCCGGCATACCGGAAACCATCACGGAAATTCCTACCGGATTACCGAATCCATAAGCAGTGCAAGCAGCGCGAATCCTCAAGCCTGCGGCGACCCAAGGTCGCCGTTGCTGTCTGGCGTGCAGGGTAGATCAGCCCGCGAGGAAGCCGCGGCTGCGGGGCAGGGTGGTGGACATGCCGCCGGGGCCGTAGAAATTATTCGGCGCAGCATGGGATGGACGCAGCGCCTGCAGGGCTGCCTGGGTATGGTTCATCTGTTTGTTGATCAGCATGCCGTTGATGCGGTTCAGCTCTTTGGCTTCGCGCGTATGCTGTAACAGGGCTTGCCACAGGGTGGCGGCTTCACGGGCCTCGGCGCCGCTGGCGGCAACCCAGGCATCCATGCCTGCTTCTTCGGCCGGGTAGCCGGCTTTGCCCAGTGCCCGGTGGCGCTGGGCCGACAGCATGGTCATCTGCGTGACCAGCGTATTCTTCTTGCTGGTGATGGCGGGCATGCTTTCCATCTCCGCCGCTACCAGTAATTGCTGTTCCTGCTTGAGTACGTCCACCAGCGTGGACATGATCTGTTGTTCTTCGCGCAGGCTGTTCAGCGGGGTAGCGGTTGCCATGATAGACCTATCGTTTACGGGAGTGCAGCAGATCCTTGACGGTGTCGAGTAAGCCATCTGCTACTTTTTCGGAATTGACCTGGAACTGGCCGTCAGCAATGGCAAGCTTGATGCGTTCGACTTTTTTGGTGTCGAACACGGCATTGCTGCTGCCGGCAGAACTGGCCGCCAGTGCCTGCCCTTGCGGCGACAGGCGCACATTGTCTGACGTCGCTGGCGTGGCCGGGGCAGCGGCCTTTTCTGCGCCGCGCGCAGTCGAGGTCGAGGCCGGAGTTGCCGACGGCAAACCAGTGGTGCTCTTCAATGTATCGTTAATTTTCACAGCATTTCCTTCTCTGGTAGGAGTACGAAACTCCGGGATCTGAGTATCTATCGGCACCGTCTTAAGAAACTTTAGCGTTGCCTCGCATAAACTTCAGATTGCCCGTCGCTGCTCCTGCGCCAGCCTTGCCGGCTAGAACGCTACCTCTACCATGCCGCCCGCGCGCGCGATGCCGCTGACCTGCTGGCCGCCTGCGGTGCGGACTTGCACTACCTGTCCGTCGCCGGCCGTGCTCATGGCACGGCCTTCGGCGGACACACTGAAACCATTGCCGCTGGTGACCACGCGCACCAGCTGGCCCGATTGCACCACCGGCTTGCTGCGCAGCGTATCGAGCCGCAGCGGCATACCGGCAGGCAAAGAAATATTGGCACTTCGGCCAATCACCTGCGCTGCTTCGGTGGCGATACCGGCCGGCAGCATGGTCAGGTCGCCTTTCAGCGTCACCAGCTGGCCCGCTTCGATGCTCTGGCCCTGTGCCAGCGGCACGGCGCTGGCCACGTAGTCGCCGATCACGGTGACGCTGGCCTGTACATAGATAGTCCACGGCGTCGGCGCGACGCAGCGCACCCCCACCGTGGTTTTGCCCCAGGCACGGGCGCCCGCCATGAAGAAGGGCTGCGGCTCGGCGCAGGCAGCCAGCTGCACGCGCGGGTCGATGGCGCCTATGCTGAGCGTGACCTGACCGGGCAGGCCGGCAGTCTGGACTTGCAGGAACTGTTCGACGCTGCGGCGCAGCGTGGCCGTGTCCTGACGCTGGGGCGCGGTCTGGGCCGCGCTGGCGCCGCTCAGGCAGAGCAGGGCAGCGCTAATTGTGCAGGCGAGGCGAGTATTCATGGCAGATGTGCGGCCGCAGCCGGAAAGTCTTACTGATGCTGTCATCTTAATCGTCCGGGCCCAACTTGAATGGATGAATAGGCTGGAAAAGTACCTGCTTATTGGTCGATGGCGGCGCGCTGCTCATGCGTATCATCGATCCTGTCATAACACCTCGTCCGTAGTTCGGACCCGCAAGTGGAGAAGTTGGAGGCAGCCATGTTAGGAAAACTCGACGCTTATCTGAGCTTCAATGAAGCGGCACTGAGCTTGCGCTCGCAGCGCCAGGCTGTGCTCGCCTCTAACATTGCCAACGGCGATACGCCTAACTACAAGGCCCGCGACATCGACTTCACCAGCGCGCTGCAGTCGGCGCTGGATAAAAGCAGCGGCAATGTGCCGGCCACGCTGAAAACCACGGCAGCCAAGCATTTCCCCAACCCCCAGCAAGCAGCTGGCAGCAATGCCGACGGCACGCCGCTGCTGTACCGCGGCGTGGTCCAGGGCGCAGTCGATGGCAATACGGTGGACATGGATGTGGAGCGCAACCAGTTCACCGACAACGCGGTGCGCTATGAAGCCGGCATCACCATGATCAATGCGCAGATCAAGCACATGATGGCCGCGATTCAGGGAGGTAACTAATTATGTCGCTGTTTAATATTTTCAATGTGTCCGGTTCGGCCATGAGCGCGCAGTCGCAGCGCCTGAATGTGGTGGCGTCGAACCTGGCCAATGCCGACAGTGCCACTAGCGCCAGCGGCGAAGCTTACCGGGCCCGTCAGGTGGTGTTCGAAGCCACCCCGCAGGCCGGCGATGGCAGCTCCACCGGCGTGCGCGTCAAGCAGGTGGTGGAAGACCAGTCGCCCATGAAACAGATGTATGACCCGAAACATCCGATGGCGGACGAAAAAGGCTATGTGACCATGCCTAACGTGAATGTGGTGGACGAGATGGTGAATATGCTGTCGGCCTCGCGTTCCTACCAGACCAACGTCGAAACCATGAACGCAGCCAAAACGCTGCTGCTCAAAACCCTGACCATCGGCCAGTAAAACCTAAGAGGCAATCATGACTATTAGCGGAGTAATCGACACGCCCAAGACGACCACCGTGGCCAGTGCAGCGAGCACGGCGGCCACGGATAGTGTAGCGGCGGATCAGGATAAATTCATGAAGCTGCTGGTCACCCAGCTGAAGAATCAGGATCCCCTGAATCCCATGGATAACGCTGCCATGACCAGCCAGCTGGCCCAGCTGTCCACCGTGACGGGGATTAACAAGGTCAATGCCACGCTGGAGTCCTTGCGTACCGACCAGGCCAGTGCCCAGTCGCTGACGGCCACCAATCTGATCGGCAAAGGCGTGCTGGTAGCGGGCAAAGGTATCGAGCTCTCCAGCAGCACCGACAGCAGCGGCAAGACCACCAGCAGCAGCGTGTTCGGCGTCGATTTGGCTTCGGCCGCGGAAAGCGTCACCATCGCTATCCAGGATAGCGCGGGCAGCACCGTGCGCACCCTGAGCCTGAAGAGCCCTGATGTGGGCACCTATCCCGTGACCTGGGATGGCAAGACCGATGCGGGCGGCAAAGCGGCCGACGGCAACTACACCTTCACCGTCAAGGCCGTCAGCGGCGGCAAGACGCTGAGCGATGCCACTGCGCTGCAACTGGCTTCGGTGGCCAGCGTGTCGACCGGCAGCGGCGGCGTGAAACTGAATACTTCACTGGGGCAGTTCACCATGTCCCAAGTGAAAGAAGTACTGTAACGATTAACCAGCTCGCTTTATCCGAAGCGCACTTTAGCTCATACCTAGCAGGGGGAATACCATGTTCCAACAAGGACTTAGCGGCCTGAACTCAGCATCCAAATCGCTGGATGTGATCGGCAATAACATCGCCAACGCCAGCACGGTTGGTTTCAAGAGCTCGCAGGCCCAGTTCGCCGACCTGTATGCCAATTCGCTCAACGGCGTGTCGGGCAACAATGCCGGTATCGGTGTGACCACCGCCAAGCTGGCCCAGCAGTTCACCCAGGGGAATATCGAAACCAGTACCAACCCGCTCGACATCTCCATCAACGGTGGCGGCTTCTTCCGCGAAGTGGTGAATGGCGCCGTGCAGTATTCGCGCAATGGCCAGTTCCATGAAGATAATAGCCATACGCTGGTGAATGCCCAGGGTGCCGTGCTGACCGGTTATCTGTCGAATTCGGCCGGTACGATTCTGCTGGGCGCGCCTGTCCCGCTGACGCTCGATAAATCGGACCTGACGCCGGTGCAGACCACCACCGCGAACTTCCAGTTGAACCTGAGCTCGGCAGAGAAAGTGCCTGCCACCATCCCTTTCGATGCCGGTGATCCGACCAGCTACAACAAACAGACCGTGCTGAACGTGTACGACAGCCTGGGTACTTCGCACATCATGACGACCTACTATGTCAAAACGGATGCGAACACCTGGGACGTATATGCCGCGGCCGACAATAAAGAGGTGGTGTCCGGCAGTGTGGCGGCAGCAATCAATAGCGATACCACCGTGCAAGGTGCCCGCACCGCCTACAACGATGCCGTGCGCGCCACGCCACCCGATGTGGCTGCGATTGCGGCTGCCGCCGGTGCCTATGCCAGCGCCGCCTATAATTCCATGCTGACCGCCGCCTCGGTGCCGCCAGCCGCTGCTTCGCAAGCCCAGCTCGATGCCCTGACGGCAGCGTTTTCGGCACTCGATCCTACCGCCAGTGGTTCCATCACCGGCCAGACGCCGGACCAGATCAATGCCAAACTGGCCGCAGCCATTACCGTGCCTGCGATTAAAGTCGGCACCCTGCTGTTCGACAAGAACGGCGCCCTGAATCCGCAGGCCATGGCCCTGCTGCCGACCCCGCAGACGCTGCCGTTCAACATCAGCCTGCCGATCTTCCCCGATACCGGTGCCCAGCAGCCTATGGTGGTGTCGACCACCTTCGACAAGACCACCCAGTACGGCAGTGTCACCAATGATCTGGGCTCGACCCAGAACGGCTATTCGGCCGGTTCGTGGCAGCGTTACGCCATCGATGAAAATGGCGTGATTCTGGGCCAGTACAGCAACGGTAAATCGCGTGCCATGGGCCAGATCTGTCTGGCCAACTTCGCCAGCGTGGATGGCCTGACGCCGCTCGGTAACAATGCCTGGTCGGAAAGCTCGGCCTCCGGTACGCCGACGGTAGGGGTGCCGAATGCCGGCTCGATGGGCAAGCTGCGCGCCAGTTCGGTGGAAACTTCCAACGTCGACCTGACGGCGGAACTGGTCAACATGATTACCGCCCAGCGCGTATATCAGGCCAATGCCCAGACCATCAAGACGCAGGACTCGGTACTGCAGACGCTGGTCAACCTGCGCTAAGCCTGAGCTAGCTACAGGAACAGAAAGAGGAAACGGCCATGGATCGTCTAGTCTATACGGCAATGACAGGGGCACGCCACGTGATGGAGCAGCAAGCCACCGTGGCCAACAACCTGTCCAACGTCACTACCACGGGCTTCCGCGCCCAGCTCGACAGCTTCCGTGCCGTGCCGGTGGTGTCCGATGGCCTGCCGACGCGCACCTTCGTGGTCGATTCTACCGTGGGCGCCGACATGCGCGCTGGTCCCATCCAGACGACCGGCCGGCCGCTCGACCTGGCCATCCGCGATCAGGGCTGGCTGGCCGTGACCTCGGCCGACGGCTCGGAAGCCTATACCCGCAACGGCAGCCTGAAAGTGGGCGACAACGGCTTGCTGCAGACCCAGAGCGGGCTGACGCTGGTGGGCGATGGCGGTCCCATCGCCGTGCCGCCGGAAACCAATATCAGCATCGCCAGCGATGGCACGGTCAGTGTCATCTCGACCGATTTCAAGCCCGGTCCCGCCAACGTGCTGGGCCGATTGAAACTGGTCAATCCCGACACCAAGGGACTGGTACGCGGCAATGACGGCCTGTTCCGCCAGAGCAGCGGCGATGTGGCCGAGAACGACCCCAATGTGCGGCTGGTCGATGGCGCGCTGGAGGGCAGCAACGTCAACGCGGTGGACTCCATGGTCAACATGATCAGTCTGGCAAGGCAGTTCGAAATGCAAATGAGTCTGCTCAAGAACGCCGAGAATAACGCCGCAAAAGCCACCCAGATCCTCGCTTTGAGTTGATGCCTGCTCCCGCATAATGCTTGCGTGGGATGAGTAGCTGTCGCTACCCCGTCCAAGCAAGGGAGAAGCATCATGATACGTTCACTGTGGATCGCCAAGACCGGCATGGAAGCGCAGCAGACTGCGCTCGACGTCACCACCAATAATCTGGCCAACGTCGGCACCAACGGCTTTAAAAAGTCGCGCGCCGTGTTCGAAGACCTGCTGTACCAGAACCTGCGCCAGCCCGGCGCCCAGTCCTCGCAGCAGACCAACCTGCCATCGGGCATGCAGCTCGGCACCGGCGTACGTCCCGTCGCGATCGAACGCATTCATACCCAGGGCAACTCTCAGGCCACCGGCAACGACAAGGACCTGATGGTCAGCGGTAACGGCTTCTTCAACGTGCTGCTGCCCGACGGTACCACGGCCTATACCCGCGACGGCTCCTTCCAGCGCGACAACAACGGCCAGCTGGTTACGTCCAGCGGCTATGTGCTGCAACCGGCCATTACCATACCGCAGGCAGCGCTGTCGTTCACGGTAGGCCGGGACGGCACCGTGTCCGTGACGCTGCCGGGCCAGACGGCGCCGCAGCAGATCGGCAGCATCCAGCTGTCCACCTTCATCAACCCGACCGGACTGGAATCGAAAGGCGAGAACCTGTACGTGGAAACTGGCGTGTCGGGCAATCCGCAGACCAATACGCCGGGCACCAACGGCGCCGGCCAGATTCTGCAAGGCTATGTGGAAACATCCAACGTCAACGTGGTGGAAGAGATGGTCAATATGATCCAGACCCAGCGCGCCTACGAAATCAATTCCAAGGCCATCACCACGTCCGACCAGATGCTGCAAAAACTGTCGCAGCTGTAAGGAGTAGACCATGAACTCGCGCATATCGCATCCGCTGCTGATCCTCGCTGTGGCACTGGGCCTGAGCGCCTGCGCCAGCACGCCCACTTCCATCGTGCAGATGCCGCTGACGGCACGTCCGCTCACCAGCGCGCAGATGCAGGCCGCGCCCAACAGTGGCGCGATCTACCAGCCGGCGGCCTACCGCCCCATCTTCGAAGACCGCCGCGCACGCCATATCGGCGATGTGCTGACTCTGGTCATCACGGAAAAGACCTCGGCCGTCAAAGCCGGCGCCAGCTCGGGCAATAAATCGGGCAGCGTCAGCGCTAGCGTGCCGGGTCCGCTGCAATCGACCTTCGGCGGCACGTTGGGCGCCAACAGTGCCAGTAAATTTTCCGACGCCGATAACCAGTCGGCCAGCAATACTTTTACCGGCACCATGGGCGTGACGGTGGTGGAAGTGCTGGATAACGGCAATCTGATCGTGGCTGGCGAAAAACAGGTGGCCATGAACAAGGGCGTGGAATTCATCCGCTTCTCCGGCATGATCAATCCGGACAATATCGGCACGGGCAATACCGTGCAGTCGACGGCGGTGGCCGATGCCAAGGTGGAATACCGCACCAATAGCACGATAGACCGCGCCGAGATGACCTCGATGGCCTCGCGCTTCTTCCAGAGCCTGTTACCTTTCTGAGAACTATCATGGACCGCAATCATTCAATTACGGACGGCGTACAGCGCGTAGCTGGCCTGTGCAAGCTGGCCGCGCTGCTGCTGGTGCTGTTGCTGGGTGCGCTGCTGGTGCAGCCGGCCCGCGCCGAGCGCCTGAAAGATCTGGCCAGCATCGCCGGCGTGCGGCAGAATCAGCTGATCGGCTATGGTCTCGTGGTCGGTCTGGACGGCAGCGGCGACCAGACTACCCAGACGCCGTTCACGGTGCAGAGCGTGGTCTCCATGCTGCAGCAGCTGGGCGTGAATCTGCCTCAGGGTACCACGCTGCAGCTGAAAAACGTGGCCGCGGTGATGGTCACCGCATCGCTGCCGCCATTTGCCCAGCCGGGCCAGACGCTGGACATTACCGTCTCCTCGATGGGTAACGCCAAGAGCCTGCGCGGCGGTACGCTGCTGATGACGCCGCTGAAAGGCGCCGATGGTCAGGTCTACGGCATGGCCCAGGGCAATGTGCTGGTGGGCGGCGTCGGCGCTTCCTCGGGCGGCAGCTCGCAGGTGGTCAATCATCTGAGCGTGGGTAAAATTTCCGCTGGCGCCACGGTGGAACGCGCCGTGGCCAGCAAGCTGGGTGAAGGCAACTTCATCAATCTGGAACTGAATACAGCCGACTTCACCACTGCCAGCCGCGTGGTGGAAGCCATCAACGACAAATACGGACCCGGCATCGCCTATGCGCTCGATAGCCGCGTGATCCGGGTGAAATCGCCCAGCAGCAGCGACCAGCGCGTGGCCTTCATCGGCACGCTGCAGGACATGCAGGTCGCGCCATCCGAACAGCCGGCCAAAGTCATCATGAACGCCCGTACCGGTTCGGTGGTGATGAACCGCGCCGTCACGCTCGACACCTGCGCCATTTCGCACGGCAATCTGTCGGTATCGGTCACGGCCGAGCCGCAGGTCAGCCAGCCTAACGCCCTGTCCGGCGGCCGCACCGTGGTGACGCAGAATCCGCAGATCGGCATCAAGGCCGACAGCGGTAAAGTCATGCTGGTCAAAGGCGGCGCTTCGCTGGCCGATGTGGTGAAAGCCCTCAACGCCATCGGCGCCACGCCGCAGGACCTGCTGGCCATTCTGCAAGCCATGAAGGCGGCCGGTTCGCTGCATGCCGAACTGGAAATCATCTAAGCGGACGTCATCATGGCCAGCCCCAACCTATCCACCGATCTGAGTAACAAATTTGCCCTAGACGTCAAGGACATGGGCAGTTTGAAGCAGTCGGCGCGCGCCAATGATCCGGCCGCGCTGAAGACGGCGGCGACCCAGTTCGAGGCCATGTTCGTCAATATGATGATGAAGTCGATGCGCGACGCTACGCCGCAGGATGGGCCGATGGATAGCCAGACTACCAAGACCTTTACTTCCATGCTGGACCAGCAGACCAGCCAGAATATTGCCAAGCGCGGCATCGGCCTGTCCGACATGCTGGTGCGCCAGCTGTCGCGCAGCACCCAGCAGCAGGCGCTGGCCATCGGCAACGATGCTGCTGCCGGTAGCGCTGCAGCGGGCGACGCCAGCGGCGGCAGTTTTGGCGGGCTGGCCAGCCTGATGGATGCCCGCCTGCAGCGCGCGATTGCTGCCGCCGGCGGCGCCGGCACGGCATCGGTGGACGATAACAGCGCCGTACCGGCCACCAGCACCGGCTCGGGTTCGGACCATGTGCGCAAATTCCAGCAGAAGCTCGGTGCCGCAGCGGAGGAAGCCAGCCGCACCAGCGGCATACCAGCCAAGTTCATGCTGGGCCAGGCAGCGCTGGAAAGCGGCTGGGGCAAACGCGAGATCAAGGGCCGCGATGGCAGCAACAGCCACAACCTGTTCGGCATTAAAGCCAGTGCCGACTGGAAGGGTAAAGTGGTCGAGGCCACCACGACGGAATATGTGAATGGCAAGGCGCAAACCAGGGTGGAACGCTTCCGCGCCTACGACAGCTATGCCGATTCGTTCAAGGATTACGCTAAGCTGATCGCCACCAATCCGCGCTATGAAAAAGTGATGGCCAGCGCTGGCGATGCGACCAGCTTCGCACAGGGCCTGCAGAAGGCCGGCTATGCCACCGACCCCCATTATGCGACCAAGCTGGCGAGCATCATCAAGCGCTCGCTGGCCGGATAGTCCCGATAATCAAGTTTGGCGCCGGTTTGCCGTAAACCACACCATAGAGAGTAATCCATCATGTCCAGTCTCCTCAGCATCGGTACCAGCGGGCTGTTGTCGGCGCAAGTAGGCCTGTCAACCACCGGCAATAACATCACCAACGCTGGTGTGGCTGGCTACAGCCGTCAGGTCGCCATCCAGGCCGATTCGTCCACCCGCGACGAAGGCTTCGGCTATGTCGGCAGCGGTACCGAAGTGACGGCCGTGCGGCGCTTCTACGATAACTTCCTGGCGACCCAGCTGCGTGGCGCCGAAGCCAGCCAGGCTTCGCTCGATGCCTACAGCAAGCAGATCGCCCAGGTCGACAACCTGCTGGCCGACCCTACGGCCGGGCTGTCGCCGGCACTGCAGGATTTCTTCAACGGTGTGCAGGATGCGACCTCGAATCCCGCCTCGGCGGCATCGCGTCAGGCGCTGCTGTCGAGCGCCGGTTCGCTGACCTCGCGCTTCCAGGGGCTGAGCGCCCGCCTGACGGAAATTGCCGACGGGGTGAACCACCAGATCGCTTCCAACGTCACGGAAATCAATTCCTATGCGCGCGAGATTGCCAGCCTGAATAACACGATTTCCGGTCTGACCACGGACGGCAAACCGGCCAACGATCTGCTCGACCATCGCGACCAGCTGGTCACGGAGCTCAACAAGCTGGTGAAAACCACCATCCTGCAGGGCCCCAACAATACGCTGACGGTCGAGATGGGCACGGGGCAGCCGCTGGTGGTGGGCACTACAGCCTTCCAGCTCGGCACCTCCAATTCGCCCACCGATGTGGCCCGCGTCACGCTCGGCTATCAGGCCGATAATGGCGGCTTCAGCCCGCTGCCGGAAAGCGTCTTCACCGGCGGCCAACTGGGCGGCCTGCTGGAATTCCGCAACGGTGCGCTGGACCGGGCGCAGAACTCGCTGGGGCAGGTGGCGGCCGGTCTGGCCGTCAGTTTCAATGCCCAGCATGCACTGGGGCAGGACCAGAATGGCGATCTGGGTACGGCTTTCTTCGGCCCCATCAATGCCTACGTGGGCCGTAACAACCGCAACTCCATGGCCAGCACGGCCGATGTGACGGCCGTGGTCAGCGATGCCAGCGCCCTCACGGCCAGCGATTACAGCGTCGATTATGACGGCACCAATTTCAATGTCACGCGCAAGAGCGACGGCAAGATTACCCAGATCAATCCATTCCCGCAGACGGTGCCGCAGACCATAGACGGGGTGGACTACACCATCACCGGCACGCCCCAGGCCAAGGATAACTTCCTGGTGCGCCCCACCTATCAGGCCGCCAGCCAGTTGAATGTGCTGATCAGCGACCGCAGCAAGATAGCGCTGGCTGCGCCGATCACGACTGCGGCGCCGACCAGCAATTCCGGCAACGGCAAGATCACAGCCGGCAGCGTGGATGCTGCCTATCTGGCGCCCGGCGCGGCACTGACGGCGCCCCTCACGCTGACCTTCGACAAGGCCAGCGGCACGCTGTCCGGTTTCCCCGCCACCCAGGACGTGACGGTCACGGTGAATGGCACGAGCACCGTGTATCCGGCCGGTACGCCATCGGTGCCGTACACGGATGGTGCGCAGTTCAGTTTCGGCGGCATCAATTTCAGCATAGGCGGCACGCTGGCCGATCAGGATAAATTCACTGTCGGCCCCAACATCAGCGGGGTAGGCGACAGCCGCAACGGCGCCTTGCTGGCCGGACTGCAGAGCAAGAATATTCTGGACGGCGGCAAAGCGACCTACCAGACCACCTATGCGCAGATGGTCAACTTCGTCGGCAACAAGGCGCGTGAAGCACAGATCAGCAATACCGCCGCCGACGTGGCTGTGCAGCAGGCCACCAACCAGCAGCAAAGTGTGTCCGGCGTCAATCTCGATGAGGAAGCGGCCAATCTGTTGCGCTATCAGCAGGCTTATCAGGCGGCCGGCAAAGTGGTGCAGATGGCCAGCACCCTGTTCGATACTCTGCTCAACATCAGGTAATTATCATGATTATGCGTATCAGTTCGAAGACTATCTTCGACGTCGGCGTCAACCAGATCGGCTCGCTGCAGAATTCCGTGTCGCGCACCCAGCAGCAGCTGTCGACGGGACGGCGCAATCTGACCGCAGCCGACGACCCTATCGCCACTGCCCGCGCACTGGAAGTGACGCAGTCGCAATCGATCAATACCCAGCTGGTGACCAACCGCTCCAACGCGCGCAGCATGCTGCAGCTGGAAACAGTGGCGCTGGCCAGCTCCACCTCCATCATGCAGGACATCAAGACCCTGACGGTGAATGCGGGCAACGGCGGCATGACGCAAAAAGACCGCGAATCGCTGGCAGTAGAACTGGAAGGCCGGCTGGCCGACCTGCTGGGCCAGGCCAATTCCTCCGATGGCGTGGGCGGCTATGTATTCTCCGGCTATAAATCCACCACGCTGCCGTTCACGCCCACCGCCAGCGGCGCCACCTATCAGGGCGATCAGGGGCAGCGCGAATTGCAGGTGGGCTCCACCCGCAAGGTGCCGATCACCGATTCCGGCGCCGCCATCTTCGAAAACAATGTGACCGGCAACGGCACGTTTGTGACGGGTGCCGACCCGGCCAACTATACGCGCGGCGGTTCCGGCATCATCAGCCCCGGTTCGGTGAAGGATGCTACCCAGTTGACCGGCCATAACTACCAGATCAGCTTCCAGGTGACGCCCGCCACGCCGGGCACGCCCAAGGTCACCACTTACACGGTGATGGACACCACGCTCAACCAGCCGGTGCCGGCGGCGCCTGTGCCGGCCGTCCCCCAGCCCTATACCAGCGGCCAGAGCATCAACTTTGACGGCCTGCAGTTCGAAATCAAGGGCGATCCGGCCGATCAGGATAATTTCACCATTGTCCCCAGCACGCGCCAGTCGGTGTTCACTACCGTGACGGATCTGATCGCGGCGCTGCGCGCGCCCGGCGATGGCGCGGCCGGTCAGGCCAGCCTGAACAACAAGCTCAATCAGGCCCAGATGAATATCGACAATGCGACCGACAATATCCTGTCGGTGCAGTCGGCGGTGGGTTCGCGCCTGAAAGAGCTCGATTATCTCGATAGCTCCGGCGACGACCTGAATCTGCAATATGCCGCCACGCTGTCGGACTTGCAGGACGTCGATACGGTGAAAGCCATTTCCCAGTTCACCCAGCAGCAGACCATGCTGGACGCGGCACAGAAATCCTTCAAATCGCTGTCGGGCCTGTCGCTGTTCAATTACATCAGCTAGCCGCGCAAGGCGGGCTAGTCCGGCCTTTCTACAAAAAAACCGCACCTTTGCATGAACGCAGGGTGCGGTTTTTTTTGCCTGCACGAGCAGGCTGCGGACTATCTCGACGTCTATCTGGCGGCGAGAATACCGTGCTGGGCCTGCTGGCGCAGCCAGTCCTGCGCGGTGCTGGCGGTGTCGCTCATGCTGGCCGTGGCGGCGTCATAGCGGCGTAGCTGTTCGCCCAGCACGGCCACCTGACCGGACAGGCTGGCCTGACTGGCCGTGCTGGCCAGACTGTCGGCGGGATGCAGGCTGGCGCCGGCAGCGGACGGGGCGCTTTGCGCGACGGCGCTGTACTCGCTGATGGCCTGACTCAGGGCACTGGTATTGGCGGCGCGGCTGGTCAGGAACCAGACATCGGCCAGCTGGCCGCTGCTGCCATCGCTGCGGGTGAAGCTGGAACGCAGGCCTATCCAGTTATTGTTGTCGAGTTCGCTGACCTTGGCGGCGTCCACCGTCAGGCTGGCCACGCCCAGCGAGGCCAGCGTATGCAACTCGCCGCTCTCGCTGATGCCGTCGCCATTGCTGTCGACCCAGACGCGCAGATCGGCGAACTGGCCATCTTTGCTGTCGACCATGCCGTCGTGGTTGCTGTCCAGATCGGACAGAGCGGCAAAGCCGTCGCTGGCGCGGCTGCCGTCAGTGCGCCGGGTGGCAGTGCCGAACAGCTCGCTACCATCGTTGATCTGGCCGTCGTGGTTGCGGTCGAGTACCAGCAGGCCGTCGCCGCTGCCCACCCAGCCGGTGTTGATGCGCTCGCCATCGGCATAGATGTCGAAGCGGGTGCCCGCTTCGATGCCGGTGGTGCTGATGCCGTTGCCGTCGAGATCGAGGATCAGCGGGCTGCCTGCCGGCAGCACAGCCAGCTGGTCGGCGGTCAGGGCGGCACGCTGGTCGGTGGTCAGCGCACACACCTGCGTCGAGGCCATGGCGGCCACATCGGCGATGCTGATGGCAGCTATCTGCTCGGCCGTCAGCGCCTTGATCTGGGTCGCTTTGAGCGAACGCATCTGTCCGGTCGTGAGCGAACCGATCTGGACGGCACTCAGGGCTGCGATGGCGCTGGCCGTCATATTGGCCAGCTGGGTGGTTTTCAGGGCGGCGATCTCATTGCCGTCCAGCGAGCGCAGCTGATCGGAACTGAGCGCATTCAGGGCCGAGGCCGACAGCATCGACAGCAGCACCGGATCCATCACGGCCAGCTGCGCCGTGGTCAGGCCCAGCGACTGGGTCGAGCCCATGGCGGCCATCTGCGCCGTGCGCATGCCGTTCAGCATATCGGACGACAGACCGCTGATCTGGTCGGAACTGAAGCCGCCGATCTGTGTCGTGGTGAAGGCATTCATGGAACCGAGCGCGGCCAGCTGGTCAGTGGTAATCCCGCGTACCTGCGTCACGGCCAGCGAGGACAGTGCCTTGGTGCTCAGGGCGGAGAACTGGTTAGCCGTGAGCGCGGCCAGCTGGGCCGTTTTCAGGGTCTGCAGCTGGACCGTGCTCAGGCCGCCCACGGCATCGGCATTGAGCGAGGCGATCTGGTCGGTGTTGAGCGTGGTCAGGTTCAGACCACGGGCCTGATTCGGCGTCAGGCTGTTCAGCTGTGAGGTGTTCAGCGTCGACATCTGGCGCAAGGTCAGCGCGGCCAGCTGGGCCGAGTTGATGGTGGCCAGCTGGTCGAGGTTGATCGAGCTGAGCTGGTCAGTGGTCAGCGAGGCTACCTGTGTCACGGTCAGCGGTCCCAGCGTCAGCAGTGCGTTGATCTGGTCAGTACTCATGGCGCTGATGTCGCCCGGGCTCAGGGTAGCAATCTGGCGCGTTACCAGGCTGGCGATCTGGCCCAGCGTGAGAGCGGCGAACTGCAGCCGGCTGAGGGAATTCAGTTGCAGGCTGGTCAGGGCCGGCACATCGTCGACTTCGATGGCCTGCAGCTGGTCCGTGTTCAGGCCGGAGAAGGCGGTGACATTCAGCGAACGCACTTGCGCCGTGGTCAGGCCGACGATCTGGTCGGTGGTAAAGCCTTGCAGCTGGGCCTTGGTCAGGGCTGCGGTCTGGCTGGTTTTCAGCGTCACCATGTGGTCGCCGTTGATGGCAACGAACTGGTCGGTGGTCAGGGCGCTCACCTGCAGCGTGGTCAGTCCGGCCAGCGTCTGCAGACCGTTGATCTGGTCGCTGGTCAGGGCTTTCACCTGCTGGGTGGTCAGGGCGGCCACTTCGGCGGTGGTGAGGATGCCGAACTGGTCCACACTGAGGTTGGCAATCTGCTGGGTGCTCAGGGCCGCCACCTGATTGGTTTTCAGACCGGCCAGGTCTTCGACTTCCATCGCCGCGATCTGGTCGCTGCTCAGGCCGCGCAAGGCGGCCGTGTTGAGGGCGCGCCACTGATTTACGCTCAGCAGCTGGATCTGGTGGGTGTTCATGGCGCCCAGCTGGCGGCTGTTGAGCGCACTCAGCTGCAGCGTGTTGAGCACGGCCAGCTGGTCGTCATTCAGGGCCTGGATGCGGTCCGTGCTGAGCGCGGCGATCTGCATGGTGTTGAAGGCGCCCAGTGTGCCCAGCAGGAAGAACTGGTCCGGCGTCAGATAGCCGAGCTGGGTCGAGGTCATGGCGGCGATTTGTGCCGTGCTCAGGCTGGTCAGCTGCAGGCTGGTCATGCTGACCAGTTCGTCCGAGGTCAGGGCGCGGATCTGGTGGCTGCGCAGCGCGGCCAGATCATTGAGTTCGATGGCCACCAGCTGGTCGGTGCTGAGGCTGGCAATGGCGCGGGTAGACAGGGCGCGGAACTGGTTTTCCGTCAGGTTGACGATCTGGTCGGTGGTCAGGGCGCGCATCTGGCTCTGGCCCAGCGTGCTGACGGCGGCCGTGTTCAGGCTGCCGATCTGGTTGATGCTGATAGCCTGCAGCTGGTCGCTGCTCAGGGCCAGCACCTGCACCGAACGCAGGGCGGCAATATCGCCCAGCGAAATGGCCTGGATCTGGTCGCTATTCAGGGCCGACAGATTGCGCGTGTTCAGCGCCAGGATGCTGGCCGTGCTGAGGGCGCCGATCTGGTCGGTGGTGAGTACGGCCAGCTGGGCCGAGCGCAGTGCCGCCACCTGCACGGTGCGCAGGCTGGCCACCTGATCCGGCGAGAGCGACAGGATCTGGTCGGAGGTGAGCGACTGGATCTGGCTGCTGGCCATGCCGCGCAGATTGCTCAGGGCGGCCAGCTGGGCCGTGCTCAGCACTGCTACCTGCGGCAGGGTCAGGGCCGACACTTCCTGCGAGGTCAGAGCGCCTACCTGATCAGTGGTCAGCGCCAGCAGCTGGGCGCTGTTGAACGCTTGCAGCTGGCTCGATTTGAGGACGGCGATATCGGGTACTTCGATGGCGGCAATCTGGTCCGAATTCAGGCCGGACAGGGCATTGGTGGCCAGCGCAGCGAGCTGGTTGCCGCGCAGCTGCACCATCTGGTCGGTGGTCAGCGCGGCCAGCTGGGTGGCCGACAGCACGCCCAGCTGCTTGGTATTGAGCACGCCGATATCGAATTCCGACAGGCCGGCGATGCGGGTGGTCGACATGGCGGCGATCTGCGCCGTCGTATAGTCGGCCAGATTGCCCAGTGCGGCTGCCTGCACATTGCTGAGTGCCGCCAGCTGGGTCTGGGTAAAGGCGGAGATGCTGGCGCTATTGAGCGCATGCAGCTGGTCGGTCAGCAGCGCCGCCATCTGGTCGGTGCTCAGGGCGCGCAGCTGCAGCGAGGTCATGGCCGCCAGATCGCGCGCTTCGATGGCGTCGATCTGGTCGGTGCTCAGGGCCGTCAGCAGGCTGGGGCTGAGTGCGCGGATCTGGCCCGTCGAGAGGGCGATGATCTGGTCGCTATTGATGCCCGCCACCTGCTGGTTGTTCAGCGCTGCCAGCTGTTTGGTGGTGAGCGAAACAAAGCGGGCCGGCGTGAGCGAAACCAGCTGGTCGCTGCTCAGGGCTGCCACCTGCTGGGTGGTCAGCACGGCCAGATTGGTCAGTGCGGCGATCTGGTCGCTGGTCAGGTAGCTGAGCTGGCGCGTGGTCAGGGCCGCCACTTCGCTGCTGATCAGGGTACCGTACTGGGTCAGCGTCAGGGCGGCCAGCTGGTCGCTGCTGAGCATCATCAGCTGGTTGGTTTTCAGTGCGATCAGGTCGGGGCCGCTCAGGTTGACCAGCTGGTCGGTCGTCAGGGCCGCCACTACCGTGCCGGGCAGGGCGCGGATCTGGCCCGTGCTCAGGGCCGGAATCTGGTCGGTGGTCAGATAGGTGATCTGGGTTTCGTCGAACGCCGCCACCTGCGAAGTTTTCAGGGCCGCAATCTGCACCTGCGACAGTGCCTGGATCTGGTCGCTATTCAGGCCGCGGATCTGGCGCGTGCTCAGGCCGGCCAGACTGCCCAGCGCATTGAACTGGCTGGTGGTGAGTATGCCCAGCTGGCCCGGCGTCAGGGCCGCGATTTCCTGCGACGTGAAGGCACCGAGCTGTGACAGCGTGAGGGCGCGCAGCTGGTCGCTGCTGAGGTTGGCCACCTGATCGCTGCGGAAGGCCGCCACATCGGGCAGTTCCATGGCGGCGATCTGGTCCGTGCTCAGGCTGCTCAGGGCGTTCAGGTTCAGGCCGCGCACCTGTGCCGTCACCAGTGCCGCAATCTGGGCCGTGGTCAGGGCGGCCAGTTGCAGATTGCTCAAGGCATTGAGCTGGCTGGTGCGGAAGGTCGGTATCTGGTCGACCGTCAGGCTGGCGATCTGGTCGGTGGTGAAGCCGCCCATCTGGTCCGAGCTGAACGGCGTCAGCGTGGCCAGACTATCAACCTGTGCCAGCGTCAGGGTGGCAATCTGGTCGTTGCGCAGGGCGGCCAGCGTACGGCTGGTCAGCGCGGCAAACTGGTTCGCGGTGAGCGACACCAGCTGGTCGCTGCTGAGCGCGGTAATCTGGTTGGTGCCCAGCGCGGCCACATTGGCGACGCGGATGGCCACGATCTGGTCGGTCGACAGGGCGCCCAGGGTGGTGCCGCTCAGGCTGCGCACCTGGGCCGAACTGAGGGCGGCAATCGCGCCCGTGGTCAGCGCACCGATCTGCAGATTGGTCAGGCCGGCGATCTGGCTGGTCTTGAGCGTGGTAATGCGGTTCAGCGCCAGACTGGCGATCTGGTCGGTGCTCAGGGCGCCGATCTGGCGGCTGGTCAGGGGCGCCAGCGAAGCGAAGGCGGCGATCTGGTCGGTCGAAAGCGAACCGATCTGCAGCGGCGTCAGATTGGCGATGTCGATGGTGCTGAGCGAGCCGAACTGGGGCGAGGTCAGGGCGCGCAGCTGGTCGCTGGTGAGCGCGGTAATCTGTCTGGTCGACAGGGCGGCCAGATCGGGCAGTTCGATGGCCTGGATCTGGTCGGTATTCAGGGCGGCCAGCTGGTCCGAGGTGAGGGCGCGGAACTGGCCGGTGGTCAGTGCCACCACTTCGGCGCTGGTCAGGGCCAGCATCTGGTCGGTGGTCAGGGCAGCGATCTGGCGCGAGGTCAGACCGGCCAGTATCACCAGCGAGAGCGAGGCGATCTGGTCGGTGGTCAGGGCGGCGATGGCTTCCGGCGAGAAGCTGGCCAGCGATGTCAGCGAAGCCAGCTGGTCGCTGCTCAGGGCGGCTTTCTGGTCGGGCGTCAGGGCGGCAATTTCGGCCGTGGTCAGGATGCTGATCTGCGCGGTGCTCAGTGCTCTTACCTGATCGGTGCCCAGTCCGGCGATCTGGCGCGTGTTCAGCGTGGCCAGGGCGCCATTGCTGATGGCGGCGATCTGATCGGTGCTCAGGCCGGCCAGATTGCCGGCGCTGATGGCGCGCAGCTGGCTGCTGGTGAGTGCGCGGATCTGGTCGGTGACCAGGCTGACCAGCTGGTCGGTATTGAGGACGGCAATCTGGCGCGAAGTCAGGCTACGCAAGTCGGCCGTATTCAGGGTGGACAGCTGGTCGGTGCTGAAGGCGCCGAACTGGCGCGAAGTGAGCGCAGCTAGCGTCACCAGGGCATCGATCTGTTCGCTGTTCAGGCTGGCAATCTGGCTCAGCGTCAGCGCGGCCAGATTGGACGACGGCAGGGCGCGCAGCTGTGCCGTGCTCAGCGCCTGCAGCTGGGCGCTGGTGAGCGAGGACAGCTGGCGCGAGGTCAGCGCTACCAGATCGGCATTGCGCAGCGCGCCCATGCGGTCGGTGCCGAGGGCGGCAATGGCGATCGAACTCAGGGCGCGTACCTGATCGGTGCTCATCACGTACACCTGATCGCTGCTGATGGCGGCCGCCTGATCGGTATTCAGGGCAGCCAGCTGGTTGGTCAGCAGGGTGGCGAAGCTGGTGGTCGACAGATCGGCGATCTGGCGGGTGGTCAGACCGGGCAACTGGCGCGAGCTGAGCGGATTGAGCGAACTCATGGCGGCCAATTGGTCGCTGCTCAGGGCCGACAGCTGGTCGCTGGTGAGCGAACGGATTTCGGCCGTGGTGAAAGCAGCCACCTGGGCCGTGCCCAGTGCCGTCAGCTGCAGGCTGCTCAGCTGCGCCAGCTGCGCCGTGCGCAGCGCGCGGATATCGCGCGTTTCGATCGCGGCAATGGCATCCGTGCTCAGATAGCCGATGGCGCCGGTGCTGAGGGCGGCGATCTGGGCGGTATTCAGGGCCACAATCTGGTCGGTGGTCAGCGCTTGCAGCTGATCGCTGGTAAAAGCCGAGAACTGGCGCGTGCTCAGTCCGGTCAGGTCGCTCAGCGTGATGGTGCTGATCTGGTCGGTGGTCAGCGCCTTGATCTGGCGCGTGTTCAGGGCCGACAGATAGCGCAGCGCATCGATCTGGTCGCTGTTCAGGGCCACGATCTGGTCGGTGGCCAGCGCTGCCGTATCGGCCGAGGTGAGGGCGGCAATCTGCTCGGTGCTGAGCACGGCGATCTGCTGGCTCAGCAGCTTGTTGACCTGGCTGGAATCGAGCGCGGCGATATCACGCGTTTCGATGGCCAGCAGCTGGTCCGAACTCAGGGCCGTGATGGCAGCCGAATTCAGGCCGCGGAACTGCGGGCCGCTGAGCGCCACGATCTGGTCGGTGGTGAGTGCCAGTATCTGGTCGGAACCTAGCACGCGCAGCTGGGCGCTGGCTAAGGTAGCCAGATTGCGGGTCGACAGCGATTGCAGCTGGTCGGTGGTGAACGAGGCGATCTGGCGGCTGCTCATGCCGGCCAGCGTGGCCAGCGCATTGAGCTGGTCGGTGGTCAGCACGCTGATCTGGTCGGTGCTGAGCGCAGCAATGGCGCTGCTGCTGAGCGAAGCAAACTGGTCGGTGAGCAGCACCACCAGCTGATCCGTGTTCAGCCGGTTCACCTGGGAGGAACGCAGCGCCGCCACATCGCGCGTTTCGATCGCTTCGATCTGGTCGCTGCTCATGGCGTTCAGGGTGTCGCCGGTCAGATTGGCGACTTGCGTGGCAGTCAGCCAGATGATCTGGTCGGTGCTCAGGGCCTGCACCTGTTCGCCATATAGCGCGGCCAGCTGGTTGCTGGTCAGGGCGACGATGGCGCGGCTTTGCAGCGCCACCAGCTGGTCGGTGCTGAGGGCGCGGATCTGGGCCGAGTTGAGCAGCGGCATATTGCGCAGCACGTTGATCTGGTCGGTGCTCAGGCTGGCCACCTGGCCCGGCAGCATGGCGGCCACGTCGTTGCTGCTGATGGCACTGACCTGGTCGGTACTCAGGGCCAGCAGCTGGTCGGAATTGAGTGCGCGGAACTGGCGTGTACTCAGCACGGCCAGATCGCGCGTTTCGATCGCCTGTATCTGGTCCGATTCCAGCGCTGCCAGCATATCGGTGGACAGGCCGGCAAACTGGTCGGTGGTGAGCGCGACGATCCGGTCGGTGCCCAGGACAATCACCTGATCGCTGGAGAGCGCGGCCAGCTGGGCCGTGCTCAGCGTGGTCAGGGCGAGCAAGGTGATATGCTGGAGCTGGGAGGCGGTGAGCGCGCCCATCTGAGCCGAGTTGAGCGGGGTTACCGTGCTCAAGGCATTGAACTGGTCGGAATTCAGCACACCGATCTGGTCGGTGGTCAGGGCCGCAATCGCCTGGCTGCGCAGTGCGCGCATCTGGCTGGTGTTCAGGCCCAGCAGCTGCAGCGCACCCAGCGAGCGCACCTGGGTGCTGGACATGGCGGCCAGATCGCGCGTTTCGATGGCGCCCATCTGGTCACTGCTCAGGCTGTTGAGCAGGTCGGTGCTCAGGCCGGCCACCTGGGTTGCGCTCAGGCCCACAACCTGATCTGTGCTGACGACGCCGATCTGGTCCAGATTCAGCGCATTGAGCTGGCTGGTGGTCAGCTGGGCCAGATTGGCCGTGCTCAGGCTGGCAATCTGGCTGGTGCCCAGTGCCTGGATGGCGCTGGTGTTAAAGGCGCGCAGCTGCTGGGAAGCGAGGATGCCGAGCTGGTCGGTGGTCAGGCTGGCGGCCTGATCGGAACCCAGCGCTGCCAGCTGCGCCGTGGTCAGGGCGCGCAGGTCGACGGTTTCCAGCGCAACGACTTGAGCGCCGCTGAGCAGATTGAGCTGGCGCGTGGTCAGCGCCGCCATTTCGCGCGTGCTGAGGGCCACCAGCTGGTCGGTGCTGAGGGCCGAGAACAGATCGCTGCTGAGGGCAGCGATCTGCAAGGTGGTCATGGTGGGAATATTGTCGGTGCCCAGCCCGGCCAGCGCGGCCACGCTCAGGGCGTTGAGCTGGTTGGTGCGCAGCGCCTTGGTCTGCATGGTGTTGAACACGGCGATCTGTTCCGAGCTCAGCACACTCATATCTTCGGTCGTCAGCAGGCCGATCTGCACAGTCGTGAAACTGGCAATCTGGTCTGTTGTAAAAAGATTAGCGATCGAAGTCATTACACTGTTCTCCCGGAAGCTTCCATTTTACCTGCGTTATTGCTGTATGGAAACTCAATCCTTGCTATGTGCTGCCCAGCTACTCATTGTATTTCTCTATGGCACTACATTCAGCCCTGCCGGCCGCCTGCCCTGTACTGGCGGGGCGGGCGGCGCATTGTTGTCGCGCTGCGACCAGGTGCGCGGCATCAGCCGTGCCCGTTCTATGCCATCGAGGAACCAGTTCTGCACCGGTGTGGCCAGATACGGGAGCGTCATGGCCACCACCAGCAAACCTACCCCTAGCGTTATGGGGAAACCGATACCGAACAAATTCAACTGCGGTGCTGCACGCGTCAATATACCGAGTGCAACGTTGGTAATTAACAAAGCTGCCACGATGGGCAGCGATAACTGCACACCGGTACTAAAAATCCTCCCGCCCCAGTCCGCCAGTTGCTTGAAACCGCCGCCATATACGGGCGCGGCCGACACGGGCAGGCTGTAAAAACTTTCCACCAGCGCCGACAGCAGCACCAGATGAGCGTTCACGGCCAGAAACAGCATGGTCGTGACCAGCGCCAGAAACTGGCTGATGGCCGAAGAACGCCCCTGCGTGCCGGGGTCGAAAAAGGTGGCAAACCCCAGCCCCATGGTCAGGCTGGAAATTTCACCGGCCATTTCCACTGCCGCAAACACGATGCGGATGCTGAACCCCATGGCCAGCCCGATCAGCATTTCCTGCACCACGATCAGCAGGCCCGCCAGCGACAGCGGGTCAGCCGCCGGCTGCAGCGGCACCACCGGCGCAATCATCATTGCCAGCAGCGTGCCCAGGCAGATCTTGACGCTGGCCGGTATGGCCGAATTGCCGAACAGCGGCGCCGACGCCAGCAAAGCCAGAATCCGCGTCATGGGCCACAGCAACCCGGCTATCCACAGGTTGATATCGGCTGTCGAGAAGGAAATCATGAGGGCAGGCCTACAATTTATTTCCGCAGGGCATATTCAAGCTAGCCCACCAGTCCCGGGATGCCGCCAAACACTTCGCGCATGTAGTCGAGCATGGTCGCCAGCATCCACGGCCCGGCCACCACCAGCGCGACAAAGATGCCGACCAGCTTGGGAATGAAGGACAGGGTGGCTTCGTTGATCTGGGTGGCGGCCTGAAAAATACTCACCACCAGACCGATCACCAGCGCCACCAGCAGCATGGGCGCGGCGATCATCAGTGTGACTTCCATGGCGTGGCGGCCCAGCGTCATGACACTTTCCGGGGTCATACGGCGCTCCTAGTAGAAACTCTGGGCGAGCGAGCCCAGCAGCAATTGCCAGCCGTCCACCAGTACGAACAGCATCAGCTTGAAGGGCAGCGAAATCACGGCCGGCGACATCATCATCATCCCCATCGACATCAGCACCGAGGCCACCACCATGTCGATGATGAGGAAGGGGATGAAGATGGCAAAGCCGATCTGGAAGGCGGTTTTCAGCTCGCTGGTGACGAAGGCCGGCACCAGTATGCGCAGCGGCACATCCTCCGGCCCCTGCAGGTCAGGGCTGCGCGAGAGTTTGACGAACAGCGCCAGATCAGCCTGGCGGGTCTGTTTCATCATGAACAATTTTAATGGCGCCGAACCCCTGTCCATCGCCACGCCCATGCTGATACGGTTTTCCTGCAGCGGCAGATAGGCTTCCGTATAGATCTTGTCGAAAGTGGGCCCCATCACGAACAGGGTCAGGAACAGCGCCAGCCCCACCATCACCTGATTCGGCGGCGAAGACTGGGTGCCGAGCGCCTGGCGCAGCAGCGACAGCACGATGATGATACGGGTGAAGCTGGTCATCAGCAGCAGCGCGGCCGGAATGAAGCTCAGCGCCGTCATCAGCAGCATGGTCTGGATAGGCAGCGTGTAACTGGTGCCGCCACCCGGAGCCGGAGTGGCCGTCAGGGCCGGTATGCCTATGCTCGATTCGGCGCCGGCCAGCAGGGGCAGGCACAGCGTTGCCAGCAGCAGGGCGCGCGCGCCGTAGCGGCGTAACGGGAGCTTATTTGCCATGGCGCTGCTCGATGGTCTGTTTCAGCCATGCAGCGAAATTCGGCCGGGCCGGCGTGTCGCTATCGTCTTCTTCCGGCGGCAGTTCCTGCCGTGGCAGCGTGGTCAGGGCATTCATGCGGCCAGCCGAGGCGCCCACCACTATCCATTGCTCGCCCACTTCCAGCAGCAGGATGCGCTCGCGCGCACCGAGGTTGAGGCTATCGACCAGCTTGATGTGGCGCTGGTTGCCCGTCAGATGTTTGGGGCCGAAGCGTTTCAGCAGCCAGGCCAGACCCACCAGCACAGCCAGCACGAACAGCAGCGCCATGGTGGTCTGCACCATACCGCCGCCGCTGCTGGCAGGGGCCGGGGCCGGTGTGGGGATGGTCATGGCCAGCGGACCGGCCGGGGCGGCAGCCTGCACTGCGCCTGCACTGGCGGCAGTAGCGGTAATAGCAGTAGTAGCGCTAGCGGGGCTGGTGCTGGCCGCAGGCGCCGCTGCACTGGCGGCATCGCCGGCCGGACTGGCCGCCGCAGGGGCTGCGGCAGAGGGCGGGGCGGCTGCTGCATGGGCACTGGCGCTGGCGCTGTGCTGGCCGCCTATGGTGCCGGAAACCCGGTGCTGGGCGATGGCAGGCGCGGCGGCCAGAGCCGCCGCGATCAGAAGGGAGTAAGTCAGGCCACGCTTCATTTATTGAGTTTTCGGATACGTTCGGAAGGCGTAATGATATCGGTCAGACGGATACCGAACTTGTCATTCACCACCACCACCTCGCCCTGGGCGATCAGACAGCCGTTGACCAGCACGTCCATCGGTTCGCCGGCCAGACCGTCGAGTTCCACCACCGAGCCCTGCGCCAGTTGCAGCAGGTTTTTGATGGCAATCTTGGTGCGGCCCAGTTCCACCGTCAGCTGGACGGGAATATCGAGAATGAAATCGATATCGTTATGGGTTTCGGTTTTCGGCGCCGTGTTGGAAAAATCCTTGAACACGGCGGCGCTGGCCGCCTGCGCCTGGGCTTTTTCTGCCGCAGCCGCTTCAGCCTGGGCTTGCTCGGCAATGGCCGCGCCCCATGGATCGTCGTCCATAGGCTGATCGTCTTGATTATCCGACATGCTTCTCTCCTGTATTGCGGTCACCGGCCACGCCGGTCTTATTTGATGTTATCGGCATTGGCCAGCAATTTCTCTACTTTTAGTGCGTACTGGCCGTTCATCACCCCGTAGCTGCAATCCATCACGGGCACGCCATCGACGGTGGCGGCCAGCAGTTCCGGAATATTCAGGGGGATGATATCGCCCACGCGCATATTCAGTATCTCGTCGAAGTTCACCTTGGCCGTGCCCAGCGTGGCCACCAGTTCCACTTCGGCGATCTGGATCTGCTGCGTCATCAGGCGGATCCAGCGCTTGTCCACTTCCAGCGCCTCGCCCTGCAGGCTGGAGGTGAGCGAGTCGCGGATCGGTTCTATCATCGAGTACGGCATGCAGAAGTGGATCTGGCCGGACACGGAACCCAGTTCCACCGTGAAGGTGGAGGCCACCACCACCTCGTTGGGGGTGGCGATGTTGGCAAACTGGGTATTCATTTCGGAACGGATGTATTCGAACTCGACCGGGAACACCGGTTCCCACGACTTGGTATAGGCTTCGAACACGATATCGAGGATGCGCAGAATGATGCGCTGCTCGGTCTGGGTAAAATCACGGCCTTCCACACGGGTGTGGAAGCGGCCGTCGCCGCCGAACAGATTGTCCACCAGCAGGAACACCAGACCGGGATCGAATACCATCAGCGCCGTGCCGCGCAGCGGCTTCATGTGCACCAGATTCAGGTTGGTCGGCACCACCAGATTACGGATGAACTCCGAATACTTGGACACCCGCACCGAACCGACCGACACCTCGGCGCTGCGGCGCAGGAAGTTGAACAGGCCGACCCGCAGCAGACGGGCAAAACGTTCATTAATAATTTCCAGCGTAGGCATACGCCCACGCACGATGCGCTCCTGCGTGGCAAGGTTGTAGGTGCGGACGCCCGCAACATCTTCCTGTGCCGCGACATCGTCCTGGTCGCCGTTGACGCCCTTTAACAGGGCATCGACTTCTTCCTGGGAGAGAAAATTATCAGCCATGACGTTCTAGCTACTGTATGGTTACTGAATGATAAACGAGGTGAACAAGACGTCCTGGATGTCTTGCGGCTCGCCCCGGTCCTCGAATGGTTCCTTGAGCTGGGCAATGATTTCACGGGCCAGCTGGACTTTGCCTTCGGGCGATTTCAAGTCTTGCGCGTGCTTGCTCGACAACAGCAGCAACATGCGGCTACGCACCTTGGCCATATTGTCCTTGACGGTCTTGCTTTCTTCCGGACCGCCCACTTCCAGCGTGAAGGCCAGTTGCAGGTACTGGTCGGCACCGCCTTCACCCGGTTGCAGGTTGACGGTGAACGGTTCGACGACCACATACTCCGGTGCGCCGGAATGGCCTTTTTTCGAGGCCTTGTGCTTGGTTTTGACGGGCGCTTCTTCTTCCTCTTCATGCGCTGCATCGGCGTTTTTCGCATGCAGGAAGTACCAGGCAGCACCGCCGCCACCGCCACCGAGCACCAGCAGCAGTGCCACGATGATGATAATCAGTTTTTTACTGCCACCGCCCGCTGCGGGTGCGGCTTCGACCTTAGGCTCGGCTTTCATTTTAGGGTTCGCTTTCAAGTTGCTCTTCTACGACGGAAAGTGGATCACTCCGCCATTATGTCACTACGTCTGTCCCTGCGGCACCACAAGCATGGAAAAGCGGCGCAATTTCAGGGGGCTTGCTGTTTCCCTAGTGTAACAGGCAGACCGCTTTCCCGCCTGTTCTACCTGACTTGCTGGTGTCGCTGCTCAGGCCCGTCAGGCAAAGGTATCCACTGCGCCGGCCGGTGCGCGCCGCACAGGGGCGCTGCGTACCGTTGCGTTGGCGTCATTTTCACGGCCCGTACTGCGACCGCTGCCCGTGCCGTCGCCGGAACGGCCGGAGCCGCCGGAACCGCTCTGGGCCGCACTGGCCTGCTGGCTGGCGCTGTTGCCTTGATCTGACATGCCGGCCGACACGCTGGCGTTACCCAGTTGTATGCCTGCTTCGCTCATCATTTCGCGTAGCTTGGGCAGGGCCGATTCCAGCGCCTGCCGTACTTCCGGCTGGGCTGCCGTGAAGGCTGCCGTGGCCTGATCCTTGTTCACGCTCAGGACCACCTGCAGCGGACCCAGATCGGGCGGATTGAGTTCCATGGTGGCGCTCTGTTCGCCACCGGCAGCCATGAAGATGACTTTCTGGCCTAATTGCTGGTCCCATGCTGGCGTGCCGACGCGGCTGCTGAGCTTGTCGGTCGGCACGGCGTTGACGGCTGCCTTGGCCGCAGCCATGGCGCTTTGCGCATTGCTGGCGGCCGTAATCGCCGGCGCGGCCTCCTTCAGCTGCGGCGCAGCTTCATTGCTGCCCGTGCTGCGCGCCGCGATGGCGGCCGTCAGCGGTTCGGCGCTGACGCTGGCCTTGTCGCTGGCCGGCTGGGCGCTGACGCTGGCCGGTTCGGCTTTAACGCCGGCGCTGCTGGCTGTAGTGGCGGCGCCCGTCGTCGTGCTGGTGCTGGCCGGCTGCTCCGTCTCCGCGCTGGCAATGGTCGGGCTGGCGAGCGGCGCGGCGGCTGCGGCCACCACCGGTGCGGCACTGGCCACGCTGGCGCTGCGCACTGTGCTGCTGGCATCGCCGGCGGCCGGGGCGGCTGCCGCGCCGGCAGTGCTGGCGCCTTCCCTGGCCTGCTTGAGCGCATGCTTGAAGCTGGCCGGCAGGTCGGCGATTTCGCTGGCCGCTGCCTGTGGCAGGGCAGCGCTGGCGCTAGCCTGTCCGGCGGCCTGCGCGGCCGGCAATTCGCTAGCGGCATCGGCCTGCACAGCAACGCTGGCCTGATCGGCGGCTAGCACGTCGGGAGCGGACTGGGCGCTGGTAGCCACCGCGGCTGTGTCGGCGCTGGCGCTGGCGGCAGCATCGGCTGCCGCTGCCGTGCTGGCGGGCTGATTAAATGCAGCAACCAGTGCCAGCATCTGGGCCATGGGGTCAGTCTGGGCGGCAGCGGCAGCGTCGCTGGCGGCACTGGCCGTGCTAGCGCTGCTGTCGCTACCATCCTTGGATGGTTCGGTCTTGCTGCCGCTGCTGGCAGTGGCCGTGCTGGCCGGGGCGGCATCGGTACTGGTACTGCCGTCTTTTTCGCTGGCGGCACTGGTGTTGCTGTTCTGGCTGGTGCTGGCCGTGCTGCCCGTATTGGCCGGCAGGCTGGATTTGCCGCTATCGTTACGCACTGGAGGCTGGCGTACGCCGCTGTTCATCACCGGGGTGAGATTGCTACTCTGACGCTGGTCCATTTCGCGCGACAGGGCGCGCTGGAAGGCATTGTCACCGCCGCTGGCCTGCAGATTCAGATTGACTCTGGGAGCGGCCACGGCGTTGGCGTTCAGCGTAGGAGTAAGGAGATTCTGGGTTTGCATGTTCGCGCCATCTCGGTTGGTTGCGGGGCTTGCTAGTTGCTACGGCTAGCGCTTGTAATACGCCTGCCTTGCTGCATGTTCATCCATCAGCTTCTGGTCGCGCTGGTTTTCCAGCTTGAGCGCCGCGGCATCGGCCCGGTCGTTCAGGGTGGAATACGACATACGCTTGCGCTCGCTGGCCTGCCAGGCCGATTTTTCCTGTTCGGCGCGGTACTCGGCATGCTTGATCATCTCCAGCTGTCCTTGTACCGCTGCATCGAGCTTGTCCATAAACGCTTGAAAATTCCGATAGGCCATGGGCGTGATGCCGGCTGCCTGCGCCGCGTGAAAACGTTGCACGTATTCGTCACGGTAGCCTTGCAGCATCTGATGCTTCTGTTTGGCATCCTCGACCGCCTTCAGCGCCACGCCGAGGCGTTTTGCCGCCTCATCGGTTTCGCGCTGGGCCAGTCCCATCAGTGTTTCTAATTGCGCTTTTGAAGCCATGATGCATCAATTATAGGAGGCCCCCCGGCCCGCCCATCAGTCGAATAGAGAGGTAAGTTGCCCTAAGCTCTGGCCCATGGTCACCTGTTCGGTGATCTGCTGCTGGAGGAATTGCTCGATGCGCTCGTGCAGCAGAATGGCCTGATCGAGCACGGGATCGCTGCCGGCGGCATAGGCGCCCACGCTGATCAGGTCGCGGCTGCGTTCGTAGCGCGAGAATAGCTGTTTGAGGCGGCGTGCCTGATTCTGGTGCTCGGCGCTGGTAATGCCGTGCATGGCGCGGCTGATCGATTGTTCGATGTCGATGGCCGGATAGTGGCCGGCTTCGGCCAGCCGGCGGTTGAGCACGATGTGGCCGTCCAGAATCGCCCGCGCCGAGTCGGCAATCGGGTCCTGCTGGTCGTCGCCCTCGGTCAGCACGGTGTAGAAGGCGGTGATCGAGCCGCCGCCCTGTTCGCCATTGCCGGCCCGTTCCACCAGAATCGGCAGCTTGGCAAACACGGAAGGCGGATAGCCTTTGGTGGCCGGCGGTTCGCCTATGGCCAGCGCAATTTCGCGCTGCGCCATGGCATAGCGGGTCAGCGAATCCATAATCAGCAGCACGTTCATGCCCTGATCGCGGAAATATTCGGCGATGGCGGTGGAATAGGCCGCCCCCTGCAGGCGCATCAAGGGCGGCGTGTCGGCCGGTGCCGCCACCACCACGGAGCGGGCCAGCCCTTCCTCGCCCAGAATCTGCTCGATGAATTCCTTGACCTCGCGGCCCCGTTCGCCGATCAGGCCGACCACGATGATGTCGGCTTCCGTGTAGCGCGCCATCATGCCCAGCAGCACGGATTTACCCACGCCGGAACCGGCGAACAGGCCCATACGCTGGCCCCGTCCCACGGTGAGCATGGCATTGATCGAGCGTACGCCGACGTCCAGCGTTGCGGTAATCGGTGCCCGTCCCAGCGGATTGGCGGGGCGGGTGTTGATGGGGGCGCTGGCGCTGGCATTGAGTGGTCCCAGCCCATCGAGGGGACGGCCGGCACCATCGAGCACGCGGCCCAGCAGTTCCGGCCCCACCGGCAGGTGGCGGGCACGGTCGCTGGGGCGGCGGCGCGGATGGGGCACGCTGCCGGGGCGGGGAATGGCCGGCTCGACGGGGAATACGCGGGTGCCCGGCACGACGCCTTCGACGTCGCTTTGCGGCATCAGGAACAGGCGCTCGCCTTCGAAACCCACCACTTCCGCTTCGATATGGCCGCCGGCCGGCAGCGGCACGGTGCAGGCGGCCCCCACCGCGAGGCGCAGCCCCACCGCTTCCATCACCAGTCCCGCCACGCGGGTGACGCGGCCGGAAACATGCATGGGTTCGACAAAATCGGCCAGCGTGGCGCAGTCGTGCAGATACGCTTGCCAGCGCGCACTGTGGGCGTTGGCAGACTCGGCGGCAGGTGCGGGCAGGGTGGTGTCCATCTCAGTCCAGCCAGCTCACATCTTTGCCCAGCGCGTGGCTGAGGCGCTGCCAGCGCACGGCGGCCGTGGCGTCGATCTGGTTGCTGGCGGTATCGACCTTGCAGCCGCCGCGGCCCACCTGTTCGTCCTCGACGATGCGCCAGCCGTTTTGTTCCAGTTCGGCGCCCAGGCCGGCGCGCACCGCCGCCGCATCCTCGGGATGCAGCAACAGTTCGGCCGGCTGCTGCAGCGAGGGCAGATAATCGACCGCCTCGCGCACGATGGGCAGCAGCAATTCCGGTTTCACGGGCAGGGCCGTCTTGAGCATGTTTTTGGCCAGATGCAGGGCCAGTTCCAGCACATCGTTGGCGATCAGCTGGTCGGCCTGCTGCACCGCCGTGGCGAAATTTTCCGCCAGCTTGTGCAGCTCGGCCAGCACGGCGTCGGTGCGCTGCTGGCCGAGTTCCATCGCTTCGGCATGACCGTCGGCATGGCCGGCCGCATGGCCTTCCTCGTAGCCTTCCTGACGCGCCTGTTCGCGCATGGCTTCCAGTTCTTCTACGGTAGGGTAGGCGGGCGGCGGCGGTTCGGGCGGGCCCATGTCCTCCTGCTCGTGCGCCTGCCGTTCCAGTTCTTCCTGTTCGCGCTGCTCGGCGGCCAGCTGGGCCGCCTCGGCGTCGCGCAGGCGCTGCTCGGCCTCGCGTTTGGCCACGGCGCTGGGGCGCTCGTCGCCGAACGAGGTCATTTGCCAGCGCTGGAAGGCTGGCTGGGGTGTTTTTACCGTACTGTTCATCAGATGAAGGAATCGTCGCCTTTACCGCCGAGCACAATCTGGCCTTCGTCGGACAGACGGCGCACGATCTGCAATATGCCTTTTTGCTGGGCTTCCACTTCGGACAGCCGCACCGGACCTTTGGATTCCAGATCTTCGCGCATCATCTCGGCCGCACGGGCCGACATATTCTTGAAGATTTTCTCGCGCAGCTCGGGCGAAGCGCCTTTCAGTGCAATCACCAGCATGTCGGACTGGACTTCGCGCAGCAGCAGCTGGATGCCGCGGTCGTCGATATCGATCACGTTGTCGAACACGAACATCTCGTCCATGATCTTCTGCGCCATATCGTTGTCGTAGTTCTTGATGTTGTCCATCACCGAACCTTCCTGCTCGCCGCTCATAAAGTTGAGTATCTCGGCCGCCGTGCGCACCCCGCCCAGCGAGGATTTCTTGATGTTTTCATTACCCGACAACAGCTTGGTCAGCACGTCGTTGAGTTCGCGCAGCGCGGCCGGCTGCACGCCGTCCAGCGTGGCAATCCGCAGCACCACGTCGTTGCGCAGACGGTCGGTGAAGTGGCCAAGAATCTCGCAGGCCTGATCGCGCTCCAGGTGGACCAGGATGGTGGCGATGATCTGCGGGTGTTCGTTGCGGATCAGCTCGGCTACGGACTGGGAATCCATCCATTTCAGCGATTCGATGCCGGACGCGTCCTTGCCGCCCAGAATGCGCGACAGCAGCACGGAGGCCTTATCGTCGCCCAGCGCCTTGGTCAGCACCTGACGGATGTATTCGTCCGAATCCAGCCCCACGGTGGAGGCGGCCGCGACCATGTCGCGGAAGTTGTCGAGTGTGCCCACCACGTCTTCGTGCGGCACGTTCTTCATGGTGGCCATGGCGGCGCCCAGCTTGAGCACTTCGCGCGGACCGAGGAATTTCATCACTTCGGCCGCTTCCGTCTCGCCCATGCACAGCATCAGAATTGCTGCTTTCTGCAGTCCGGTATTTTCAGTCATTTGCGCCTATCCATTCCTTGATGATGTTGGCCACAATGCGCGGGTCTTCGGTCGCCAGTTTCTTCGCCATGGCCAGATTTTCGCGGTAGCTGCGGACCGTGTTTTCTTCCATGAGGCGCAGCTCTTCTTCGGCGATGAGCGCTTCGTTCGGACTGTCGTCCACTGCTTCTTCCTCTTCCGGTTCCGGCTCTTCCGGTTCCGGCTCGACGGCATTGAACTCGTCGATTTTCTTGAATACGGGACGCATCATCGGCTTGACGATACGCAGTACGATGTACAGCAATATCATGGCGGTGATGAGGAACTTGGCGAAGTCCTTGGCCAGCGGCAGATTGGCCGGATCGCGCCACCATTCCGGCGGCTGCTCGTACGGACGGTCTACCCCTTCGAACGGCGCATTGGCCACGCTGACGGCGTCGCCGCGGTCCTGGTTGTAGCCCATGGCCTGTTTGACCAGATCGTTGATCTTGACCATTTCTTCCGGCGTATAGGCTTTGACCGTCACCTTGCCATCCTTGCCGACGATGCGCTTGTGGTTGACCACCACGGCCACCGTCAGGCGGCGCAGGCCGCCCATGCCGCGCTGCTCGTAGCGCACGGTCTTGTCGACTTCATAGTTAGTGGTCGATTCCTTGTGGGTGGGGCCGGTGCTGCCGCTGGTAGCGGTGGCGGCACCCGGCGGCGTGCCCGGTGCTGGCGCCGTCGTGCCGGTGGCGGCAGTCTGGTTGAGCGGTGCCGTGGCCGTGCCGGGCGGCTGGTTGGACAGGGCGCCCGGTATGCCGTTGGGATTGTTGCTGCCGGCGCTACCGCTGGTTTCGCTGCTCTGCTGGCTGCGGATGGCGGAAGCGGCCGGTGGCGAATTGGGCTTATAGGTTTCGGCCGCCTGCTCGATCTGGGAAAAGTCCACATCGGCCGTCGCTTCGGCCCGTACATTGCCTTCGCCCACGATAGGGATGATGATCGATTCGACCTGACGGATCACCTGCTGCTGCATGTCCTTGACATACTTGAGCTGGGTCTCGTTCATGTTCTTGCCGTTCAGGCTGGCGTTACCGTTCTTGTTCAGCTCGGAAATCAGATTGCCCGCCTGATCCACCACGGTGACATTGGCCGGGGTCAGTTCCGGCACGCTGGAAGCGACCAGATGGACGATGGCAGCAGTCTGCTCGACATTGATCATGCTGTTCGGACGCAGCGTCAGCAGCACGGAAGCCGTGGGTTTCTGCTGGTCGCGCACGAATACGGACGGTTTGGGCAGGGCCAGATGGACGCGGGCGTTTTCCACTGCCGCCAGCGACTGGATGGAACGGGCCAGCTCGCCTTCAAGGGCGCGCTGGTAATTGACCTGCTCGAGGAATTGCGACACCCCCAGCTTCTGGTTTTCCATCAGCTCGAAGCCGACGCTGCCGCCTTTGGGCAGGCCCTGTGCCGCCAGTTTCAGACGTATATCATGCACCTGATCGATAGGCACCAGTATGGCTGTGCCGTTGTCGGAAAACTTGTGCTTGACGTTGAGCTTGTCCAGTTCGGCCGTGATGGCGCCGCCGTCGCGGTCCGAGTAGTTGGAGAACAGCACGCCGTAGTCGGGCGGCTTGTTCCACAGGTAGAGCCCGAACAGCACGGCGATCACGGCCGCTGCCGCAGCGGCGCGGGCGAAATTACGGCCCAGCGGAGTCTGGAAGAACGATAGCTGTTCGCTAACTTCTTCGTCGCCAGTCTCGCTAGTGCTTTCGGTGGCTAGGTTGTCGGCTACGGCCATGGTGATGGTTTTCCGGTACGGGGTTGGTGTGAGGATGAACGATTATTGCCTGAACTGTGACATTTCAAACCGGCAAATAGAGCCTCGTTTAGGCCTCTGCTCGCAACTGTCGCTGGACTAGTGCCCTGATATTCTGCTAGCACTGAAAGAGCCGTGACGTATTGTAACGCTGCGGCCCGCCATGTCGTGGAATTTGTTCCATGGCAGCAACAAGACGGAGTAAGCAATGAAAACCGGTGGCATCGACAGTACGCAGATCCAGAACATGATTGCGCAGTTGAAGGCGCACGCGGCCCGTCCGGGGCTGACCCCGCCTGTCATCAAGACCGAAGCGGTGGCGGCCGCGCCACGCGCGCAGTTTGCCGATGCGCTCAAGTCGGCACTGGACGGCGTCAATGCCAGCCAGGTGAAAGCGGAAGACATGAGCCAGAAATTCGCGCTCGGCGATGACAGCGTCAGCCTGTCGGACATGATGATCGCAACCCAGAAAGCCAGTATCAACTTCCAGGCCACGATTCAGGTGCGCAACAAACTGGTGTCGGCCTACCACGACATCATGAATATGCAGGTCTAAGAGCCCGGTTCAAAAAGCCTGCAGCTTCGTCGCCGCGCCGCGCTGCACGCATTTTGAAACAGTTTCTAAGCCGGGGTTGATCTAGTTCAGACCGGCTATGCGGGCGTTACGCTCGCGTTCCAGGCGGGTGATGTAGCGCTGCACGGCCGCCAGATTGCCGCGCGAAATATTGACGAACTCGCAGCCCAGCCGGCGGTTGCTCTTGTTGTTGAGCAGTGTCAGGTCCAGCGAGTTGCGTACCTGCAGATCGGTCACCACCGGGCCGATTTCAGGTAATTCCAGTTTGCACTCCTTGAATTCGCGGCCGATGGCTTCGCCCAGCACCATCTTGTTGTCGAGAATGGCAATGCCGCCGCAGCTGATGTCGGCCAGCGGGAAGCTGGTCGGGCCGCCCATCTCGTCCGGCAGTTTGAGCAGCACGCGCACGGGATTGCTGACCGGCGTGGCGATGCGGTAGTACTCGCGCCGCTGCAGGCGGATCAGGCTGGGAGGGACGGCGATGCGGTAGGCCGGATGGCCGCCATAGCTGCTAGCCGAAGCGGCGTCGGCAGCAAACAGGATGCGTACCTTGTCGAGCGAAGTCTCGAACGACAGCCGGCTGGCCGACAGGATGCGCTTGTTCTGCGCCGTATCGATGGCGGTATCGAGGATCACCGTATTGCTGGCTTCGTCGACATCAAGTATCGAGGTGACACAGACATCGCTCTCGCCCTGGATCAGCATGCGGATCAGCTGTTTCTTGCTACTTATGCCACGCAGCAGGGAAATGATTTCTCTGCGCGATTCGACTTCGAAATCGTGCCAGTTTTCTAGCGCCGTATCCTGAAAATGTGGGTACATCAGTTCTGCTTATCGGTGAGAGTGGCGGTGAGTGAAGCGAGCGGGTCGGGCGGCGCCGGAACGGGCAGGCCAGACTTTTGCGCTGATTCAATATGATATAGCCACGCTAGTAGTTCCGCAATCGTCCTATAGAGGGTGGGCGGAATTTGTTGGTCCAGGTCAATATCCATGAGCAAAGACACCAGATCGCGCGACTCGTGCACGAACACGCCCGCTTCCAGCGCGATGTCGATAATCTGCTCGGCGATCAGGCCGCGTCCCTTGGCCACCACTTTGGGCGCGGCATCATTGACGCCATAGGCCAGCGCCACGGCACGGGGCACAGGGCGGGGGCTGTGTTCATCCTTCATGGGCTGGCCCGTGCTGGATGTTGCATGAACTCAGAGCAATGCCGGCTGCCGCCATGGATTGCTCTAACACGTCCGCCTGGGCGCGCAGGGTGGCGCCGCTGGCGGCATCGTCGGTCTGCAATTGCAGGTGGACTTGCTGGCCCACCATGGTAATCGTGGCCGACAGTTCGCCCAGAGCGGCAAAGCGCAGCCGCAGACTGCTGCGCCACACCGCTGTCGGCTCCTGACCGGCAGGGCTCTGGCCGCGCGGCTGGCGTTCGCTCTGGCGCTGGATTTCCCATTGCATGGGCTGGCCGGGCCATGCTTCGCCCTGCCATTGCACCCGTCCCTGTTCATGGGCCAGCAACTGCTGGTTGATCTGCTGGGCAGCGCTGCGGTCGGGCAGGCTGGCTGCCTCGGCAGCGGCGCTGCTGGCGGAGCTGGCGCGCGCCTGCTGCATCTGCGGCTCGCGCTGCAACTGTTCCAGCGTGCGTTCGCCACGGCTCCAGGCTGCCACATGGGATTCGTAGAACAGGCCGCTGTCTTCGATGGTGCTCTGCAGGGTCTGTGCCAGCTGCGCCGGTTCGGGGGCGCCCTGGCTGAACAGGGCGGTTTTGCCGAGCAGGGGCAGGGCGCTGGCCGCAGCAGGCTGGCTCAGCACGGAGCCGAGGATGCGCGCGGCAGTGCTCAGTTCCGGCTGGCTGGTGCCGGCATCGAGGCCGGGCAGTTCGGCCACGGGCGTCAGCGGTGCTTTGCCCAGCAGGCTGGCGGCGGCACTGTGGGTACGGCCAGTCTGGCTGGCCGTGTTGACGCCGGCCGTGGCATGGCCCGCATTGGCGCCCGCTGGCCGGGGGCTGTTGGTGCCGGCGGCCTCATCCTCGCTGGCGGGGAGCAAGGCGTGGCTGGCGGAATTGCTGCGGCTGGCGGGGGCGCCGTTCAGGCTGACGCCGGCAGCCAGTGCCGGATAGCCTGCCGCAGCGGCAAGCTGGGCGGCCGTGCCGGCTGCCGCAGCCGGAAGGGCTGCGCTACCGGCAAGGGCAGGCTGGCCTGCAGCGCCGAACTCGGCCTGCGCTGCTAGGGCCGCCGCGTTGCTGGCACTGCTCGCGCCGGTGTTGGGGCCGGTGCTGGCCGTAGCGCTGGCGGTGCCATTGCCGACGGCGCTGGCTGTGCCAGCACCCGCTGCAGCGGGTGCTGCCGCGCCGCTGCCTGCCGTGCCCGGGCTATACAGATCGCCCGTGCCGGCCGGCGTGTGGGCTTCGCCATAGAGCACCACGCTGCTACTGGGCTGGTTGAGTTCGAAAGTGGCGCGCGGTTCGGCGCTGAGGACGGTGAGGGGCAGGCGGCTGCCTACGCTGGCATCGGCCGGTAGCTGCATGCGTACGGCATGTTCGGCCACATTGACCATGAAGCTGCCATCACTGAAGCGCGAGAGCACTTCGCCCGTGACGGACTGGCCTACCAGACTTTGCAGTGCGCGCTGGAAGGCGGCCTGACGGCCATCGCCGATGGCGACGGCCGGGCCGGCTGCCGTGACTGCGCCGACGGGCGTGATGGTCAGCGGGCTGGGCAGCATGGCGATCAGCGCGGTTAGACGCTACCGTAGGCGTTGAGTACGCGCCGTTCCGTGCCGGAGGCACTGAGCAGTTTCGACAGTTGCGCCATCCACGGCATGGTCAGGTCGCGGATCTGGCGGTCGGCATTGAGCATCTGGCGTATCAGTTCGATCTTGCGCTCGCGTTCGGCGCCGCGCATGGGCGTACCCTGATCGTGCTCGCGCAAGGTCTGCACATGGGCGGCGCAAGCGTGCTCGAGCAGTACCAGCTGGTCCCAGTCGCTGCGCTGGGCCGCCATTACCATCTGTTCGGTCAGGTCGGCCATGGCTGCATAGACTGCTAAGACATCGTGGTGGTTCATCATGTATCAGGCGCTCGCGAGAGAAGGGGTAGGGGCAGGCTGGCCAGTGACGGCGGGCGTGTCGGCAATCGCATTCCAGGCATCGCGCAATTCGGTCAGCAGGCGCTGGACTTCTTCCAGGATGCTAGGGTCGTTGTTGAGATTGGCCGTCAGCAGACGGGCACTCATGTACTCGTACAGCGCATCGAGGCCTTCGGCAATTTCCCCGCCGGCCTTCTTGTCGAGCGCGGCACGCAGGCCGCTATCAATAATCATGATGGCTTTGGAGATCGACTTGCCTTTTTCGCCGATATTGCCGTCGCGCATGCTATGCAGCGCCGTGCCCAGCGCCACCAGTGCACCGTCGAACAGCATGACGATGAGCTTGTGGGGACTGGCGGCTACAACGCCGGTTTCCATACCTACCTTGGCATAGGCATGCACGCCAGTTTGTCGGGATCCGAACATACTCACTCTCCTGTTAAAGCGTTCGCGCCTAGCCTTTGCTGAGGGCGGCGAACTGTTGCGTCAGGAATGACGCGGTTTTATTCATACTGGCAATCGAAGTATCGAGTGCCGTATATTGCTTACGATAACGCGCTTCGATGTCCGTCAATCGCGAATTAAAAGCATCTTTTTGGGTCGTAATGTCTTTTACCGAATTATTCAGACCCGTGGTACGACCGGTAATAGCGCCTTTAGGGCCCAGATAGCTGGCGGCCAGCGCATTGAGCTGGTAGGCATAGCCCTGGGAAAAGCCGAAGTTGCCGCGGTTGCCCAGCGCATCGCCGGTGACCGTCAGTTTCAGCCCATCGACCGGTGCCCCGGCTGCGCCGGTCAGGTTCTGGCCATCGCCGGTGGCGGTGTAGCCGCCGATAGTGCCGGCTACATCCAGACCATCCACCGAGCTGCCCGAGCCGAACACGGCGCTGGTGTCGGTGCCGCTGGCAGTAATCAGATGGATATTCGATTTCGAGCCGTAGCGGGTCGATTGCAGCTTGAGCTTGCCGTCATCGCCTACCGTAGCGGTCACCGTCGCGCCGGCATTCGAGAATGCCGACACGCCGTTGATGGACGATTGCAGCAGCGTCGCCAGCTGGCTGGGATTATAGGTGCCGGCCGGCAGGCTGATGGTGGCGGTATTGGCCAGCGTGGGCGGCGTCGTGTCATTCAGCGTAACCGTCCAGGTGGTATCGCTGTCGATGGTGGTTTCCGCCGGCAAGACCACGCTGCCCTGCAGCGTGCCCTGGGTGGCCAGCTGGGTAATGTTGAGCGCGTAGTCGCCCGCCTTGGTGTTCGTGCCCGAGCTGACGAACTTGACATCGGGGTCGGTACCGCGCCCCACGGCTGCGAACAGACCGGCAATATCGTTGAAATTGCTGTTGATGGACTTCTGCAGCTTGGCATTGTCCAGCGCCAGCGTGCCGTCCTTCTGGAAGGAAATGCCGATCTGCGACAGATTGGTCAGGCTGGTGCCGCGCAGCCCGGTAATCGAGGTCGACAGCTGGCGCCGTATGCCCGCCTGCAGGCTGCGCAAGGTGGTGTCGCCCAGCAGCGGACCGCCGGATTTGGTATCGGCATTGTAGGCGCCCAGCGACACGATCTGGCCGTTCAGATCGTTGTACGCTTTGACAAAGTTGTTTACCGAGGTGGTCAGCGAGCTGCTGTCCTTGGCCACGGTCAGGGTCGAATTGCCCACCGCTAGTGCGCTGATGCTGACGCCGGCAATCGCTCCCGTAATGCTGGTGCCGGAACTGGTCACGGCGATGCCGTTGACGCTGGCGCGGGTATCGGCAGCCGCGGCTTTCTGGCTCAGATTCTGGGTGCCGGCCGGATCGTAGCCGAGCAGCGCCACCAGATCGGGGTCGGGCGGATTGCCGCCCGAGCCGGCCAGCGTAATCTTCATGGTGGAACTCACCCCGGTGGCGCTGGAGGTCAGGATCAGGTGATTAGGGGTGGCGCCGGTGCCGCTGGAACCATCCGACACGATGCTGGCGGTGACGCCGAAATTGCCCTTGTTGATGGCATCGAGGATGCCTTGCAGGGTGTTGTTGGTACTGTCGATGACGATGTTGCCGCTGGTACGGGTGGCATCGGCGGCAAAGCTGGCACCGATGTAGGCGCCCCCCGTGCCGGCGGTGAACCCGGCACCGGCCGGATTGGTGCCGCCCACGGTAATCGGGCTGCCATCGGCCGAGACCAGCGCGATGCTGCCCACGGCGGTGCTGCTGGAGCCGGTATTGGCCGTGCCGCTATTGCCGATGCCGCCAGTGACGCTGCCGGTCACCACCTCGGTGACGGCGATATTGCTGCCGTCGGCATTGGTGAACTGCAGGGTACCATCGGCGGCCGTGCCGCTGACGGTGATATTGGCATCGGCCAGTGCGCGCGTCACGGCGCTGCTAGCCAGTGCGGTATCGAGTCCGGCGGCCGTCAGACCGGCGCCGCTGGCCACCCCGCTGGCCTGGGCGGCAATTTCGATGCCGCCTACCGTGAGAGCATAGGTGCCGCCGGCACTGGTATCGACGGCGCCGAAGTTGCTGGCGCCGGAGCCGCCGAACAGGCTGGCGCTGGTGACGGTGGCGCTGGGCTTGGCCGAAACGCCGGTGGTGGTGCTCTTGGCATTGATGGCGTCGGCCAGCAGACGGGCGCTGCGCGTCGTGCCATCGGTAGCGATCACGGTGTTGTTGAGCGTCAGCGAGCCCGGCGTCAGACCACCCGTGCTCAGGCTGGCACCGAGGGCAGTGCCGCTCAGGCCGAAAGTGCCGCCGCTGACCGTGCCGAGCGCGAAATTAATCGTGGTCTTGTTGCCCAGGCCGATAGTGGCCGTGGTGCTTTTGTAGCCGCCCGATGCCAGCGTCTGGGCCGAGGCGATCTGGTTGATGCTGACGCGGTAGGTGCCGGTCTGCGCGGTACTGCTGGCCGTGGCGCTCATGACCGTCGAATCGCTGGGGGTGCTCACCAGCGACTGGAAACTGGAAACCGAAGTCAGGCCGGAGAGCGAGCCCTGGAAAGTGCTGAGCGCGCTGGACAGGTTGCCGAAAGCGGAAACCTGGGCCAGATAACTGGCCGACTTCTTGTCGAAATCCGCCAGCGGGGCAGACTCCACCGCCATCAGCTTACTGACGATGGTGTTGACGTCTATGCCTGAGCCGATGCCGGGTGATGAGATGCCCACGATGCGCTCCTAAGTAAAGCAATAATATAAGACAATATCGGCCGAATCAAACCTGACTTGAGAGGGGAGAATACCCGCCAGTTCGGCAAAAGCTGAAAAAACAGGCAGCAGGGATGTGGCAAAACGACGGCCCGGCGTCACACAGACGCCGCCGTGAGGGGCGGGCACGCTAACGGCGGCGTGGCGAGATGGTAGTGTGCAACTGCGCAACTGCGCAGTTGCTTCAGGCGGTTTGCTGGATCAGCAGACCGGTGCTGGCTTTCGACTCCAGCGATTTGGCAATTTCCAGTGCTTCAGGCGAAGGAATCTGGCGCAGCACTTCACCGGTACCGGAATCGACCACTTTGACCACCGTACGCTTGGTGTCATTGTCGACGGAAAATTCCAGGCCCTGCGATTTAGCTTGCGACGATTTATTCAGCTGCGACACGGCATTTTTCACCTGATCCAGCGTCGGCACATTGGCCGAAGCGGTCACTGCGGCTGCCGTTTCCACGGCGGTGGCAGGGGCCTTGGCAGCACCTTGCGGGGCGGCCGACTCGCTGGCGGCAGGACGGTCGACCGTGCGGGCCGTCGTGCTGTTGCCGATAGTATCGATAGTCATGATGCTTCCTTTGTGAAAAATCCCCGACTGAGCTAATCAGCCGGGGAACCTAGTCAGAGTGACAATACTACGTCAGCTCGTCCCCGGATTTTAGCCACGCAGCAGCGACAGCACACCGTTAGGCAGCGAGTTCGCCTGGGCCAGGATCGCGGTACCAGCCTGTTGCAGGATCTGACCGCGGGTGAGGCTGGCGGTTTCTGCAGCGAAGTCGGTATCCTGAATCCGGCTACGCGATGCCGACAGATTCTCGGTCGCGATGTTCAGGTTCGAGATGGTCGAAGCAAAGCGGTTCTGGATCGCACCGAGTGCAGCGCGGTTGGAGTTGATCTGGTTCAGAGCAGCGTCCAGCGTTTTCAGTGCTTTGTTCGAACCGTCTACCGTGCTGACGTCGATTTTGGCGACCGATTGCAGATCCGAACCGGTCGAAGCCGCAACGAGGTCGGTGGTGGTCGAGCTGATGGTGAAGCCGCTTTCCGACGAGAAGTCGAGGTGGCCGCCTACCGTGCTCGAGCTGCCCGAAGCACCGATCACCTGCTGGGTACCTTCTATCGCAGCTACCGAGCCGTTGGCTGGCTGATCCGGACCACGCAGTGCCGCAGCGGCCAGCGAGTCGTCGGCAGCGGCATTGGTGTTGGTGATCTGGATGTCAGCGCCGGAAGCGTTGCTCAGTTTGATCTCTTTGTTGTGGGTGGTGCCGTTGGTCTGGATCGTTGCGCTGATGCCGGTGGTGCCGACTTGCGCATTGATGGCCTGGGCTACTGCCGACAGATCGCCGCCTTTGATTTTGGCCGAGATGGTCACAGCGGTCGAGTTGGCATCGGCTTCGATCGAGTTGTCGCCACGCAGGGTGAATTGCAGCGAGCCGTCAGCGAAGCCGGTAGCGGCAGGACCCGACAGGGTAGCAGTGGTGGAAGCGGTAGCCGTAACACCCGAAGTGCCGCTCAGTGCATTGACGGAAGCCGCAATTTTTTTCGCGCTATCAGCCAGTTTGACGTCGACGCTGGTGCTCACGCCGCTGCCGGAAGTGACGGTCAGGGTCTGGGCCTGTACACCGTTAGCGGTGGTAGCCGTCGCAGCATTGGCGCTGCCGGCGGTGTTGCCGTACAGGGCAGCCAGTGCGTTGTTGCCGATGTCGGTAGCTTTGGCCGATTGCACGCCCACGTTGATGGTTTGGTTGGCGTTAGCACCGACCTGGAATTGCGAGGAGGTCAGCGAGCCGTCCAGTACGTTCTGGCCGTTGAACTGGGTGGTGTTGGCCACGCGGTTCAGTTCGTTCGACAGAGCGGAAACCTCACCCTGGATCGATTTACGGTCGGAATCGGAGTTGGTGCCGTTGGCCGATTGAACAGCCAGTTCGCGGATACGTTGCAGCAGATCGCCGGCGGTGCTCAAGCCACCCTCGGCCGTTTGCGCCAGCGAGATACCGTCGTTGGCGTTGCGTGCAGCCGTCGTATTACCGCGAATTTGCGAGGTGAAACGCTCCGAAATAGCCAGACCGGCAGCGTCGTCTTTAGCGCTGTTAATACGCAGACCCGAGGACAGGCGTTGCAGCGAGGTCGACAGGGATGCTTGCGAGGTGGTCAGGTTACGTTGCGAATTCAGCGATGCAAGGTTGGTATTGATGACTTGTGCCATGATGTTTCTCCAGACTTAATACTTCGATTGGGCTATTTGCTCATTCCCATTGGTCTGCCTCCTTATTCCGAGACAATCAAACCGCTGTTGTGATGACTAACGGTTGCCGTGCGGGAAAAATTTAGGGTAAAAAAGCCGCAAAATTTTGTTGGAAACGCCTCAAGTTCCGTGCTGCTGGGCGTCTAAACGACGGCAAAAGCAGAAACTTTAGGGCGAAAAAATTTATTTTTCGCTCAAGTTTTCATGCAAAAAAAAGCCCGGCACAAGCCGGGCTCCCTAGGAAAACGCTGATTTGCTTATTTAATCTGCAACGACGACACGGTTTTTACCCGTCTGCTTGGCCGTGTACATGGCCTTGTCGGCGCGTTTGACCAGTTCGGTCTGGTCCTCATTGGGGCGGCGCAGGGCGACGCCGGCCGAGAAGGTGATCAGCACTTTCTCGTTATCGTGCAGGAAGAAGTGCTTGGTCAGCTCGCGCTGCAGCCGGGTCATGGTGCTGGTGGCCGCTTCCACCGTGGTTTCCGGCATCAGGATGAGGAACTCCTCGCCGCCGAAGCGGGCGATCACATCCATCGAGCGCAGCGTATCCTTGACGATCTTGACCAGATGCTTGAGGGCGCCATCGCCGGCAATGTGGCCGTAGGTGTCGTTGAGCTTCTTGAAATCATCGAGATCGAGGATGGCGATGCACAGCGGCGTGCCGCGCCGGTCGGAGCGGGCCGTTTCGCGTTCGAACACGTCATCGAGGCCGCGCCGGTTGAGGCTGCCTGTGAGCTGGTCTTCGCGCACCAGTTCGCTCAAGTGCTGCAGCTTGGCTTCCAGCTGGTGGATGCGCTGTTCGGCATCGTGCACTTCCTGCTGGGCCAGCACCATCTTGTCGCGCGCTTTCAGCGCTTCGCTCTGCACCAGGCGGGTTTCGCGCAGCACGTCGTCGAGGATGGTATTGAGCTCGGCGATATTGTCGGCCTTGCTGATCTTTTCCGAATAGCCGCCGATTTTCTCGTGGAAGTCGCCGGTCGAGGCCGCTACCTGGCCGAGCCGGTCGATAAAAGTCATCATCATATTCTTGACGGTGAGCTTGACGTCCGACAGGCTGTGCTTGAGCTGGCCCTGTTTATAGATGACTTCCTTCAGGCTGCGCGTGGCTTCTTCCAGCGCCCGTACATCGAGCGGACCGGCAATCAGGTGCTGCACGGCTTCGATCTGGCCGCGCAGCCAGCTATCGTCATCGAGCAGTTCGCCCACGTTTTCCAGCAGCAGGCGGAACAGGCGCAGCAGCAATTCCTGCTGTTCCGCGCTATCGCCGCCGCGCAATTCGATCTGGTAGCACAGCTGCTTGAGGCGCACGGCGATATCGGCCAGTGCTTCCTCGCTGTGGGCCAGCTTGGTGGCAGCGCCGAGCGATTCCGCTTCGGCCACCAGGACGGGGGTGCCGCTGAGCAGCGAGGCGACCGCATAGGTGAGGGTGCGGCTGAGCAGGTCGCGCAGGGTGCGGGTCTGTTCGTCGTCGCCCAGACCGGCGACTTCGATGCCGCGTTTGGGCTGCAGATGTTTTTCCGCCAGCTGGCTGAGGGCGCGGCCATAGCCATCCCAGTCGCGCGTCTTGAGCGCGCGCTGGCAGCGCCGGCCAAAATCGGCCAGATCGCCCTGGCTCTGTTCGCCGAGCCGGTTGGCAAACTGGCTCAGTACGGATTCGGGGCCGGGATCGACTGCGCCCAGCGGCGTGGCGGGGGCGACGGCCTGGGTGCCGGCGATTTCATGGTAGATGTCGCGGTAGGCCTCCGGCGTGGGCGCAACGCGCCGCAGGGCCAGTCGGCGGAAAGCTTCGCGCGCGATCTCGGCCGGATTCTGCTCGGGAGTGTTCGGTTTGCTGGACATGTGAAGCGCGACCTCGTGAAGATAGACTCGTTCTTAACATCTTAAGTGCCAGTCGAGCTCGCCATTCCCCCGAGTAGAGGGTAGAAAGCCTATTTCTTTTTGGCATTAATAAACGGCAAGCCGTCGGCACTGCGGCCCGCCGTATGTCTTTTTATTCTACCAAGTGGTTGCGGATTGCGTAGTGCGTCAGTTCCGCGCTGTTTTTCAGCTGCATTTTAACCAGCAGACGGGCACGGTATTCGCTCACCGTCTTGACCGAGAGCGACAGCTCGCGCGCGATGCTGCTGACGGTCTTGCCGGAAGCTATCATGGTCAGGGTCTGGTATTCGCGGTCGGACAGGCTTTCGTGCGGTGGCGCCAGATGGTCTACGCCCACGTGGTTGGCCAGTTGCTGGGCCAGCGTGGCGCTCACATATTTAAGGCCGCCGGCTACCTGACGGATCGCCTCCAGCAGTTCTGCCGGTGCGCACTGCTTGCCCAGATAGCCGGCTGCACCGGCTTTGAGCGCACGCAGCGCATATTGTTCTTCGCGCTGCTGGGAGAAGATCAGCACGGCCAGTTCGGGGTGGTCCTTGCGGATCTGCTTCAGCACTTCGATGCCGCTACGGTCGGGCAGGGCGATTTCCAGCAGCAGCACCTGACAGCGGGCTTTGCGCAGCAGGCGGATGGCGTCGAGGCCGTTATCGGCTTCGCCGCCGAATTGCAGGTCGAGGGTGCCGGCCAGCACATGTTTCAAACCCTCGCGCACGATGGCGTGTTCGTCGGCGATAAAGATTTTGATGCGGTTCTTTTCAGACATGAGGCTAGGTCTTCCTGATTTACTACCTGAGTTGCTACCTGAGTTGCTACGCCAGAGTTAGGTCGGCTGTCGCCTGCATCATACGTGAAAGCATAGTCGCTGAGGGGAAATTCGGGCGGTGCTACAACAGTGCGCGGGCGCGTAAATGGCAACAATAAGAGCTACAATAAGCTTATGAATAAAGCCTTTGTGAAAGAATCCGATGGCGACGACGATGACGAAGCCGCCGCACTGGCGCTCGCCATTCCGCCCGGTTCGAAAAATTACATTACGCCTGCGGGCTACCAGCGCATCAAGGATGAACTGCTGCAGCTGATCGACGTCGACCGGCCGGAAGTGGTGCGCATCGTCCACTGGGCCGCCTCGAATGGCGACCGCTCCGAAAACGGCGACTACATCTACGGCAAACGGCGTCTGCGCGAGATCGACCGGCGCATCCGCTTCTTGACCAAGCGCATGGATCTGGCGGCCGTGGTCGACCCCAGCGTGCACCATGGCTCCGACCAGATCTTCTTCGGCGCCACGGTCACCTATTGCGACCAGCATGGGCAGGAGCGCACCATCACCATCGTCGGCATCGACGAGCTTGATCCCCTCAACGGCAAGATCAGCTGGGTGGCGCCGGTGGCGCGCGCGCTGACCAAGGCGCGGGAAGGCGATGTGATCATCTTCCACGCACCGCATGGTGTGGATGAACTGGAAATTCTGCAAGTGAGCTATCCGGCGCCAGCGGCCGACTAGACGTGTTACGCGCTGCCGCCAGCGTAGGACTTTACGGGCAGGCAGCGCAGCGCTGCAGCGTGGCTAGCTGCGTTCGCGCAGCACGCGGTTGACCCCGGCCACACGGCGCACATTGCGCAGCAGGGCCGCCAGATGCACGCGGTCTTTTACCTGTATGGTGAAGCGCAGCTGGTGCAGCACGTGTTCCTTGTCCTCGTCCATGCCCACATAGGTGATATTGGCATCGGACTCGCCGATTTCGGCGGCCACGCGGGCGAGGATGCCCTTCTCGTTATTGATCAGCAGCTTGATACGGCTGTCGAAGCGGCGGTTCAGTTCCGTGCCCCACTTGACGGCGATCCAGCGTTCCGGCTCCTTGGCTTTCTGGCGCTTGGCCAGCACGCAATCGAAGGTGTGTACCAGCAGGCCCTGATCACGGCGCAGCTGGCCGATGATGGAATCGCCCGGGATAGGCATGCAGCACGGCGCCAGCTGGACCGATACGCCTTCGCTGCCGCAGATGGTGACGGGATCGAGTTCGGCCGCATTGTTATGATCGACCGGGCCGCTGGCCGATTCGCCGCCGCGCAGGCCGAGGATGTGGCGTGCCACCAGTGCCGCCATGCGCTTGCCGATGCCGATGTCGGCATACAGCTGGTCGAGCGACTTGGCGCTAGATTCGTTGAGCAGGCGTTCCACCAGCCCGTCTTCGAGTTCCTGATTCAGGCCCAGCGAAGACAGCGCATGCGACAGCAGCTGGCGGCCCAGCGTGATCGATTCCGGCAGGTTGATGGTGCGCAGATGGTGGCGGATGGCCGAGCGGGCTTTACCCGTGCGCACGAACGACAGCCAGCTGGGGCTAGGGCGCGAGTTCGGATCGGTGACGATTTCCACGATATCGCCGTTGCGCAATTCGGTGCGCAGCGACGCCGCCTCGTTGTTGATGGTGACCGATACCGTATGGTCGCCTATGCCCGTATGGATGGAATAGGCAAAGTCGACGGCCGTGGCGCCGCGCGGCAGCGCAATGATTTTCGATTTGGGCGTGAACACATACACCGAATCGGGGAACAGGTCGACTTTGACGTGTTCGAGGAACTCGGCCGAATCGCCGGTCTGCTGCTGGATATCGAGCAGCGACTGCAGCCAGGCGTGGGTGCGCTGCTGCAGGTCGGACAGATTGGCGTCGCCGTTCTTGTACAGCCAGTGCGCCGCCACGCCCGATTCGGCCGTGCGGTGCATTTCCTGAGTGCGGATCTGGAACTCTACCGGCGTGCCGTAAGGGCCGATCAGGGTAGTATGCAGCGACTGGTAGCCATTCAGTTTGCGGATGGCGATATAGTCCTTGAACTTGCCCGGCATGGGCTTGTACAGCGAGTGCAGCGTGCCCAGTGCCACGTAGCAGTTGGGGAAGCTGTCGACCACCACGCGGAAGCCGTACACGTCCAGCACCTGCGAGAACGACAGGTGCTTGCTGCGCATCTTCTTGTAGATGCCGTACAGGGTTTTTTCGCGGCCGTATACTTCGGCCGGAATATTCGCCAGCGCCAGCGTATTGGTGACGGAGTCGAGAATTTTCCTGACCACCTCGCGGCGATTGCCGCGCGCTGCCTTGACGGCTTTGGCCAGCGTGCGGTAGCGCATGGGGTGCAGGTGCGAAAACGACAGGTCCTGTAGCTCGCGGTAGATATTGTTCAGGCCGAGGCGGTGCGCAATCGGCACATACACATCCATCGTCTCGGACGAGATACGCGCCTTCTTGGCAGGCGCCATCACTTCCATGGTGCGCATATTGTGCAGCCGGTCCGCCAGCTTGATCAGGATGACGCGCACATCGGAGGCCATGGCCAGCAGCATCTTGCGGAAGTTCTCCGCCTGCGCTTCGATCTGGCTCTGGAATTCGATCTTCTCCAGCTTGGACAGGCCGTCCACCAGATTCGCCACGGGCGCGCCGAAGCGTTCGATCAGCTCTTCCTTCTTGACGTCCTGATCTTCCATCACATCATGCAGCAGGGCGGCCATGATGGCTTGCGCATCGAGCTTCCAGTCGGCGCAGATCTCGGCCACCGCGATCGGGTGGGAGATATACGGTTCGCCCGATTTGCGCAGCTGGCCCAGATGCATCTCGTCGGAGAAGCGGTAGGCTTCCTTGACCTTTTTCAGGTCGGCGGCCGACATGTATTCGGCCAGGCGTTCAGTCAGATGGGAAATCGAAGCGACGCCCGCAGTTACGGTAGGCGCAGCCAGAGGCGACGTAGCAATCACAGAAGGAGCAGCGGTAGAAGAGGATGAAGCCGGGAGTGGGGCAGCCGGTGCAGCGGAGGATGCTGCATGGGTGCTGGCATCACTGCCGCTGCCAGCCTGCGGGCTGGCCGCTACCGCAACCGGCGTGCGATCCGGTTCGGCGGGTGTGGTGCTCTGGCCAGAGCTGGCCGGAGACTGAGCGGCAGTGAGCTGATTCATGAAGGAACCAGCTTGATTACATTGGTACCTTTTTCAACATTTCCAGACCGACTTTACCGGCAGCGATTTCACGCAGGGCCACCACGGTAGGCTTGTCCTTGGCTTCCACTTTAGGCGTATGGCCTTGCAGCAGCTGGCGTGCACGGTAGGTCGCGGCCAGGGTCAGCTGGAAGCGGTTAGGGACGTTTTTCAGACAATCTTCAATAGTAATACGGGCCATCATAACTCCTAAAATCTTGTGTATTTATTCAGCGTGGATACCCAGTTGGGCAAACAGCGAGGCGTTGCGTGCCGCCTGTTGCGCAAACCGGCAGCGGGCCGCTCTGACTATCGCCGTCAATTCACTGAGTGCGACGGCAAATTCTTCGTTGATAATAGCATACTCGAACTCGGGAGCGTGGGCGATTTCGCCGCCTGCTGCCAGCAGCCGGCGCGTGATCACGTGCGGTGCATCGGTTGCGCGTTTTTTCAGGCGCTCTTCCAGCGCGTCGATCGATGGCGGCAGGATGAAAATACCGGCCGCCTGGGGGAACTGCTTCTTCACCTGGCGCGCGCCCTGCCAGTCGATTTCCAGCAGGATGTCGGTACCCGTCTTCATCTGCTGTTCGATCATGATGCGCGAAGTGCCATAGTAATTGCCGTGCACTTCGGCCCACTCCAGAAACTCGCCTGCTTCGGCGCGCTGCTCGAAATCTTCTGCCGTCGTAAAGTAGTATTCCTTGCCGTGGGTCTCGCCCGGACGCGGCGGCCGGGTGGTGGTCGAGATCGACAGTTTGATGCTGGGCTCCTGCGCCAGCAAGGCATTGACCAGCGTGGACTTGCCGGCGCCCGAGGGGGCGACGACCATGAACAGGCTGCCTGCAAATGCGTTGGTTAAGCTCATCGTGATCTTTCCTGAGGTGGGCAGTGAGCGCCCAAAGGCGTATTCTACCAAGAGCCTACCAGCCGTTCCAAATTGTCGGTTGCGGCCGTCAGCGCGGCGCGCGCCGGCCTCAGGTTCGGCGACGCAGATGGAGCGACTGGAATAGTTCGCCCATGGCCCGGTCTTCGGGCCAGGCGGCGGCCAGGCTGGCGCGGCCGCGCGCGGGCATGCTGCGCACGCGCGGCCCCGCTGTCAGCAGGCGCTGGATCAGCAGCGGGCTGGTTTGTTTATGGATCAGATAGGCGAGCGCGTAGGACCAGCCATGCAACTGGGCCAGACCCAGTCCATGATCGATGATGAGACTCTGCAGGCCGGTCAGGCGGCGATTGTGCGGTAGGGGGGACATGCGGTTCTCCTGGCTGAGGTACGCTGCACTTTCCCGGCAAAGTCGCCTACAAAGAAACGCAAAAGCGCAATACAAGACGATAACATCGCTGGACCGACCGCGATGGTGTGCTTTGCTATCGTGCGGCGCGATCGATACCGGCCGGCTATCCATGCCTTGCCGCTAGCTGGCCTCGGCTAGCAATTGCCAGCTTCGCCGGCGCTCGGCCACGACGCGCCGCCCGCTGACCAGCAAGCCGGCGCGCCGTTCCGGTAGCAGATGGGCCGGCAGGTCGAGCAGGGCGATGGCGGGGCGCGCAGTCTGTTTGCGCAGTACCTGATAGCATTCGCAAGCATGGGCTTCCAGTCCGGCGCGGGACAGCAGTCTGACCCGGCCACGGCTCCAGTGGAGCACGCCCAGCAGTTGCAAGCGCCGCACCGCTTCGGTCACGCCTTCGCGTCTGACCCCGAGGATGGCCCCCAGCGCTTCCTGGGTGCATTCGAGCTCGCGGCTGGTGCCGCGGTCTAGCATCTCCAGCAGATAGCGGCACAGGCGCTGTTCGAGCGAGTGGTGGCGGTTGCAGATGGCCGACAGGCTGATGCGGTTCAGGCGCTGCTGGGTATAGCCTAAGAGTAGGCGCATCAGTTGTCCGTTACGGTAAAACTCGCTTAATAACTGCGCGGCGCCGATGCGGTAGGCATAGCCCGTCGTGTGCACGCTGGCGCGCTCCACCGCGTGGTGCGTGGCCATACAGAGGCTGATGCCGAGCAGCCCCTCCCTGCCGATGTTGAGGATTTCTGCGGTATCGCCATTCTCCAGTATATAGTCGATGCTCAGCACGGCTGTGACGGGGAAATAGGCATAGGCGATGCGCTCGCCGCAGCGGTGCAGCATCTGCTTGCGTTGCAGCGTCAGCAGTTGCAGATGGGGCAGCATGCGCGCCAGTTCCGCTGGCGGCAGCGCTGCCAGCAGGTGGTTGCGCTGCGGGGGGATGAGGCTGGACATAGCGCGAGCTCCTTCAGGGATAAGCCGGCTGGAATCCCGGCGAGGCGGCATAGCTACTCGCTCTAACAGGCGCTCTCTTCTGATAGTCGGCCTATGCCTATGCTGTGTCAAGCGAATTCAGCTATTCTGGCCTGTGGCAGCGGCCGGCTGGCCCGTCAGTATGCCGCGATAGTCGCTCAGCGCCGCCCCGATCACCAGTTGCTCCTGCTCGACCTGGTAGAAATGCAGGGCTTTGCTATGGTCGCTGCCGCGTACCTTGATGACGGCGATGACACGCTGCAGTGCTCCGTTGAGCTCGATGTAGCGCTGCATGATGATGATGTCGGCCATGATGGCATTGCCATCGACGTTGAAACTCAGCGAGCCATACCGGTCTTCCAGTTCAGCCGTCATCAGCACCGTCAGGCCGCGGCTGGTGAGGATGCTGATCAGGCGGCTCAGGTTTTCGCGGAAGTCGGCGCGCAGCTGTCCGGCCAGCGCCAGTTCGCAGCCGGAGAGCGAATCGATAACCACCCGCCGGGCCTGCATCTGCTGGATTCTGGACAGCAGGTTATGCAGAATTTCATCAAGCGACAGATCGAGCCGGAAGGTGTCGATCAGGCCCACCTGGCCACTGGCAACCATCTGGTGCAGGCGCCGGTTCAGCAACTGTTCCGGTCCCTTTTCGAAACTGGCGATGACGCCCGGTTCGCCGGCTTCGATGCCGGCATGAAGGAACTGGCTGGCACAGATGGACTTGCCGGCACCCGAAGGGCCCACCACCAGTACCGCATAGCCGCGCGGGATGCCGCCGCCCAGCATGGTGTCGAGCGCAGCGATACCGCTGGACAGGCGCCCCGCTTCTCCTATGGGCAGGGCAGGCAGGGTGTGGTCGAGTACGGCGCGGGGATAAATGGTAATGCCGTCGTCGCTGATGCGGAAATGGTGCTTGCCCAGACTTTGCGCCTGGCCGCGCATCTTGATGATCTGGATTTTGCGTATCAGCGTGTCGCGATGGTTGAGCTGGGACAGCCAGAGTATGCCGTCGGCGATGGTGAATATGGTACTGGACTCGACTTGCGGCGCTTCGTACTCGCCGATCAGGAAAGTGGTGGCCTGCCAGCTGGTCATCTGCACCCCCAGTTGCTGTATGAATTGCTGCAGCCGGCGGCTGTTATGTTGCAGGTCGCTGCTGGCGCGCAGGATGGAGCGGAAGGAGTCGATGAATACCAGCGCCGGGCCGAAGCGCTGAACTTGTTCGCTGATGTAATTGAGTAGTTGCACGTGGTCGCCGCTCAGCAATTCCGGTGCCAGATTGATGAATTTGATCGAACGATTGACCTGATGGGGATCGAAAAAACTGAATTGCTGCTGGTAGCGCAAGGTTTTCAGGGGCGGTTCGCCCAGCGCGGTAAAGTAGATGGCGCTACGTTGCGGGCTGGCCAGCGCAAACATGATCTGGTGGGCCAGGGTGGTTTTGCCGCTGCCGGGCGAACCGGCCAGCAGATTAAAGGAATATTCGGGAAAACCGCCACCGAGCACGGTATCGAGGCCGGGGATGGCGGTGACCAGCCGTTTGATTCTGAAAGAATTGCGCATGATAGACTGTCCTTGTCGGGCGATAGCGTGGGATGGCCGCAGTCAGGGCTGACCCTCGGCACGGTAGTAGCGGGCGAATTCGATGGCGTTCAGGGGTTTGCTAAATAGAAAACCCTGCCCTTCATGGCACTGCTGCTGGCGCAGAAATGCCAGCTGATACGGCTGCTCTATGCCTTCGGCCACCACGCGCTGGCCCAGGCTGTGGCCCATGGCGATCACCGCATTGACGATGGCGCCGCTATCGCTGGCCTGGTCGATGTCGCGGATAAACGACTGATCGATTTTCAGTACATCGATGGGGAAGCGGTGCAAGTAGCTGAGGCTGGAATAACCAGTGCCGAAGTCGTCGATGGCGATTTTTACGCCTATGGTTTTCAGTTCGTTGAGCAGGGTGCCGCTGGCCCGCGCATCATTCATCAGCACGCCTTCGGTGATTTCCAGTTCGATCCGTCCGGCATCGACGCCACTGTCGGCCAGGGCCATGCGCAGTGCCGGCGTAAAACTCTCGGTGCGGAATTCCAGTGTGGAGATGTTGATGGACAGGGTAGGCAGCTGCAGACCCTCCTGTTGCCAGCGCGCCAGCTGGAAGCAGACCTGACGAAGCACCCACTGGCCTATCGGTACGATCAGGCCGCACTCTTCGGCGACGGGAATGAAGCGCTCGGGCGCCATCATGCCCCGCGTCGGGCAATGCCAGCGCAGCAGCGCTTCTGCGCCGGCAATGCGCAGGCTGGCCAGATCAACGCGGGGCTGATAGTAGAGTTCGAACTCGCCCAGACGCAAGGCCCGGTGCAGATCGGCTTCGGTGCGCTGGCGCTCGACGGCGCGCAGATTCATCTCGGTACGGTAGAAATACCAGCGGTTACGGCCCCGCTGTTTGCCGTGGTACATCGCGACATCGGCATTGCGGATCAGCAGTTCCGGATCGTCGCCATCGGCGGGAAACAGGCTGATGCCGATGGTACAGCCGATATGCGCAATGGCACCGTTCAGGTGGTAGGGCTGCGCTATCGAATGGCAGAGTTTTTCGGCCAGTTCGGCCACGCCCCGTTCATTGCTGATTTCGCTAAGCAGGATGATGAATTCATCGCCGCCCTGGCGGCTGGCCGTATCGCTGGTGCGCAGCTGTGCTTGCAGGCGTTGCGCGACCGCTTGCAGCAGCAGATCGCCCATGCCGTGTCCGAGAGAATCGTTGATGACTTTAAAACGGTCCAGATCGATGAACAGCACCGCCATGCAGCTGTTCTGCCGGCGCGCCATGGCGATCGCCTGGACCAGCCGTTCCATCAGCAGTATCCGGTTGGGCAGGTGGGTCAAGGGATCATGGTGCAGCATATAGGCCATCTGGTCGCGCGCCTTGCGTACCACATCGGTGGTGAGCTGGGCGGCGAGGATGGCGGCGACCAGATGGTGGTTGGCCTGGCGCAGTTGCCAGCTCTGGCGTAACAGCGCCTGCTGGAGGAGCGGAGACAAGCGTTCATTGCGATGCAGATGCTGGCGCGGCCAGACGCTGGCGAGCAGGCGCGCCGGCCCCTGCGCGCGTGCTCCGCGCAAAGAGCGCCGCCGGGGCCGCTGGTGCAGGGTGTCTAGCAGCTGCGCCCAGTATTCGGCGGGCAGCGCGAGCGGGCCCGGCGGGCCGGTTGCTCTTGCCGGCGTATGGCGGGCGCGCTGCTGGTCGCGGCTATGGAGGCTGCGTGGCTTGGCTCTGGGCCAGCTCTCCTGCAGCTGGCTAGCGGCGGCATCGAGCAGGTTTCCAGCAAGGGCCGTCCTATCATATTGGTGAGTGCTTCGTAAAAGCTTAGCAGCAGGATCTTGTTGGCATTCAGGGCTTGTTCGTCGCTGTGCTCGGCCAGGCGTTGCTGCAGCACTGCGAATTGCTGCTGTTGCGAGGTGCTGTCGGCCAGCCAGGGATAGGCGGTCTGATGTAGTTGCTGGCAGCGATCAAGCAGCGTGAACATGGCTGCGCTGCCTATGATGGGCTGCAACACTGCGCTGATGGTCTGCCACATACGGATACTGCGCTCGCCAAGCTGTGCTGCCGGGCTAGCATCGAGCCATGTCAGCAGTGCCTGCGGGTAGTGCTGTGCGGTGCTCATAGCGGGTTCCAGTCATCCGACGCTCAGCCAGTCTTGCGTTGGCCGCCCTTGAGGGCGGCGTGCGGCACTTACTTGGCGTCTTTACGGGCGCTGCGGCGACGTTGCACGATGCCCAGCAGGCCCAGTCCCACTAGCAGCATGCCCACCGATTCCGGCTCGGGCACACTGGCAGCCATGGCCAGACCGTAGGCGCCGCCGCCGCTGCCATCGGCCACGCCCGAGATGTTCAGATGGTAGTTGCCGGGCATCAGACCAGTGAGGCTGTAACTGGTGTTCGTGCCCGCATAAGTGCCATAGGCGGTAACGTCATTGCCGGCACTGCCGCCCCAGACGGTGTAACTGAGGTCATGAATATTCAATACGCTCAGGTTCTGTAGCGATACATTGAGCGCATTGACAGAACTATCCAGGGTACTGGTGCTCAAGTAGAAATCGACCGTGTCGGTAAAGCTGCTGGCATCGTGATTGAATACGTGGGCATACGGTGCGAGCGGTGTAATGGGCAGTATGCCAGCATTTACGTTCAGGTTGTTGGCGTGTGCGGCTGGCATGATGGCGAGCACGGTGAGTGCTGCGTAAATCCACTTGGTAGTCATTTGGTTTCCCCATAAAGACATTCTCGCCACCCGGAGATCGGGCGGCGAGTACAGCGCGGCGCGCGCAGGGCATTGCTCCCCAGCCTGCCGGAACAACAGTGCCGGCGTGGGCACACGCGGGCACTTTGGTGCGACCCGTGCACTTCTGCACAGGTATTCCTAGCGATGGGACGGAGGGTGTGGCCGGTGCTTGCGACAGTCTGCTGCGGCGTCCATACAGTGATTCTTGCAGGTGGCGCTGGGCTTATCTGTGGGTTAAGACACCAAGCCTGCAAATATCTGGCGCAGTGCAGGGATGGCTGGCGGCGGGCGGGGAGGGGGGAGGGACCGCGAAGGGGGGGGGGCAGCGCAATGCAGCGGCCGCTGCATTGCGCTGCCAGCGCTTATTCGAGGTTCTGGACCTGCTCGCGCATCTGTTCGATCAAGAGTTTGAGTTCCATCGATGCATCGGCCAGCTCCTTGACGGAAGCTTTGGCGCCCAGCGTGTTGGCTTCGCGGTTCAGCTCCTGCATCATGAAGTCCAGCCGTTTGCCGACCTGGCCGCCTTTTTTCAGAATGTGGCGGGTTTCGTTCAGATGTGCCGACAGACGGCCCAGTTCTTCTGCCACGTCGATACGGATGCCGTACAGGATCACTTCCTGCCGGATGCGTTCCAGCGCATCCTGCCGCGACAGGGCCGAATTCGACCCCTGGCAGGCCAGCCCCAGCGCATCCTGCATGCGTTCCACGGCTTTCTGCTGGAACGCTGCCACCACCTGCGGAATCAGCGGGGTGATGCGCTTGACGATAGCTTCCATGGCATCGATGCGGGCCGTCAGCATGGCTTCCAGCGCCGCGCCTTCGCGCTGGCGGCTGGTGACAAAGGCGCTCAGTGTGCGCGTCATCAGGGCGGCCACATCGGCCTGCAGCGATTCCTGACCCACTTCGGCTTCCTCGATCACGCCGGGCCAGCGCAGCAGTTCGGCCACCGACATGGTGTGCGCGGCAGGGAAGTGGCTGCTGACTTCGGATTGCAGACGTTGCAATTCGGTTAATAGGGGCAGGTTGAGCGCCTGCGTGCCGGCACTGGCCGCCTTGCGCCCGAAACTCAGACGCAGTTCTACCTTGCCGCGCGTGATGGCGGCCATGATGGCTGCGCGCAAATCCGGTTCCAGCGCGCGCAAATCGTCGTTTATTCGAAACTGTAGATCGAGAAAGCGCGAATTGACGCTCTTGATTTCGATGGTCAGTGTACCCGCAGCACTTTCGCTGGTGGCGACCGCGTAGCCCGTCATACTGGAAATGCTCAAAGGATGTCCCCGGTTAAATCTTTACAAAACAGTGATTTATCCACACAATCGGCGGGTACAGGCGAGGAGTCCCATGGCAGCACAAAACAACGCCCCCCTTCCCGATGGTCTGGAAATTGCTGGATATCGCATTGTAAAGAAAATTGCGTCAGGTGGGTTCAGTATTGTTTACCTTGCTTACGATAGCGAGGGCGCGGCGGTGGCCATCAAGGAGTATTTGCCGGCCGCGCTGGTGCAGCGCCTGCCCGGCGCACTGGCGCCGACGGTGGCGCCGGCCCATCTGCCGGCTTTCCGCATCGGCCTCAAATGCTTTTTCGAGGAGGGCCGTGCGCTGGCGCGGATCTCCCACCCGAATGTGGTGAGCGTGCGTAACTTCTTCCGCGCCAACGAAACCGTTTATATGGTTATGACCTATGAATCGGGCGACACCCTGCAGGACTACATCGCCCGTCAGCGCCAGCGCGGCAGCAAGGTGGGCGTTGCCTTTATCCGGACTATTTTTCTGCAAGTAATCAAGGGCTTGCGCGAGGTGCACGCCAACAAGCTGCTGCATCTTGATCTGAAGCCGGCGAATATCTATCTGCGCACGGACGGCACGCCCATGCTGCTCGATTTCGGCGCGGCGCGCCAGACGCTGAAGCAGGATCTGCCGACGCTAACGCCCATGTACACGCCCGGCTATGCGGCGCCCGAGCTGTATGACCGGGGGGGCGGGCTGGGGCCATGGTCGGATATCTACAGTCTGGGCGCGACCATGTTTGCCTGCATGGTGGGCGCGCCGCCCCAGCCGGCCGACCAGCGCCGCAACGAGGACAAGATGGCAGCCCATTTCGTGCAGCTGCAGGGCCAGTATCCGGCCGAATTACTGAAACTGGTTGCATGGTGTCTGGCGCCCGAGCCGCTGGACCGGCCACAAAGCCTGTTTGCGCTGCAGAAGGTGCTGATGGCGACCGCCGTTGCCACCCCCGCCACGCCGGCGCAGGCTAGCGCCGCGCCAGCGGCACCGGCCGGTTTCTTGGCAAGGCTGGCGGCCAGTGTGCGCGGCTGGGCCGGCGGGCGTCATGGCCATGCTCCCGCTGCGCCAGCCTCCGCGCAAGGCGAAGCGCCGCACACCCGCCAGTAGCCACGGAGCGCGCCAGCATGCAATTCTCCGTCTATCAGCAAAGCCATATCGGCGCACGCCAGAGCAATCAGGACCGCATGGGGTATAGCTACACGCGCGATGCGCTGCTGCTGGTGCTGGCCGATGGCATGGGCGGCCATGCCCACGGCGAAGTGGCCGCCACGGTGGCGCTGCAGACCATCTCCCTGCTATTCCAGCAGCAGGCCGCGCCCTACGTGAAAAAGCCCGAACAGTTTCTGCAGCAGGCCATACTGGCGGCGCACGAAACCCTGCACCGGCACCGCCAGGTGAAGGGGCTGAGCACCACCCCGCGCACCACCATCGTGGCGGCGCTGGTGCAGCACAACACGGCCGTGTGGGCTCACTGCGGCGATTCTCGCCTGTACTGGCTGCGCGGCGGACAGGTGCTGGCGCGCACGCGCGACCACTCGCATGTGGAAAACCTGATCGCCCAAGGGCGGATAGCGCCCGAACAGCGCCATACCCATCCCGACCGCAACAAGCTGTATAACTGCCTGGGCGCGGACAGCCTGCCGCGCGTGGCGCTGGGGCAGGGCGTGCTGCAGGATGGCGATGTGCTGTTGTTGTGTTCGGACGGTTTGTGGTCTATGCTGCCGGACCATGAAATCGCCCTGAGCGTGCAGCGTCAGCCGGTGGTGCGGGCGGTGCCGGCCATGCTGCAGGCAGCGCTGGCCGCTGCCGGACGCCGCAGCGATAACGTGACCGCGCTGGCCATCGCGTGGCAGGGTAGTACGGTGGCCGGGCAGCAGGGCAAAATGGCCGACGAGCTATCGAGCATGATCTCGACCGCAGCACTGACGCAGCAGGACCACAGCAGCACCATCGCGCGTAGCAGTGGCGGACAGAATGCCGACCTGTTCGACGAGGCTGAAATCGAAAAAGCCATTGCCGAAATACGCGGGGCGATCGCAAAATCTTCGCAATTACTCAAATAAGGAAACCAGTATGACTTTTGTCTCCCGTCCTAGTGGCCGCGCTGTCGATGCGCTGCGTACCCTGCGCCTGACGCGCAACTACACCAAGCATGCGGAAGGTTCCGTGCTGATCGAATGCGGCGACACCAAGGTGATCTGCACCGCCAGCATCGAAGAGAAAGTGCCGGGCTTCCTCAAGGGTAAAGGACAGGGCTGGATGACGGCCGAATACGGCATGCTGCCCCGTTCCACCCACAGCCGCATGGACCGCGAAGCGGCGCGCGGCAAGCAGTCCGGCCGCACCCAGGAAATCCAGCGCCTGATCGGCCGCTCGCTGCGCGCAGCGTTCGATCTGGAAGCTTTCGGCGAGCGCACCCTGCACCTCGATTGCGACGTCATCCAGGCCGATGGCGGCACCCGCACCGCTTCCATCACGGGCGCCATGGTGGCGGCCTACGACGCTTTTTCCAAGCTGGTCGCCAGCGGCGCCGTGCCGGCGATTCCGCTCAAGAGTTTTGTGGCGGCGATTTCGGTGGGCGTGTATCAGGGCATGCCGGTGCTTGATCTGGACTATGTCGAAGATTCCGGCTGCGATACCGACATGAATGTGGTGATGAACGATGCCGGCCACTTCATCGAAGTGCAGGGTACGGCCGAGGGCGCGGCGTTTGACCGCGCCGGCATGAACCGTCTGCTTGATCTGGCGCAGGCAGGGATTGCCGACTTGATTAAATTGCAAAAGCAGGCACTGGGCCTGACAGCCTGAGCCTGCGCTGCACCGGGCTGCTGCAGCTGTCCCTGCAGCGGCGGCAGCCAAACGGTTTACAATGTCGGCTTCCATGCTTTTTTATAGCGCGACAGCGCACTTGCAGCCGACATCATGACCCAACGCCTGATCCTCGCCTCGAATAACGCGGGCAAACTCAAAGAATTTAATCAACTGCTGTCCACCGTGGGCTACGAGGTCCGCGCGCAGGGCGAGTACGACGTGCCGGAAGCGGACGAGCCTTTCCACACCTTCGTGGAAAACGCTCTGCAGAAGGCGCGTCACGCTGCGCGTCTGACCGGTCTGCCTGCACTGGCCGACGATTCCGGCGTGTGCGTCAACGCACTCGGTGGCGCTCCCGGCGTATATTCGGCGCGCTATGCGGGCGAGCCGAAATCGGATGCGCGCAACAGCGCCAAGCTGATCGCCGATCTGGCCCCGCATGCCGACAAATCCGCTTACTACTACTGCGTGCTGGTGTTCGTGCGCCATGCCGATGACCCGCAGCCGGTGATCGCCGATGGCCGCTGGAATGGCGAAATCATCGCCGAGGCGCGCGGGGAAGGCGGTTTTGGCTATGATCCGCATTTCTTCATTCCGGCACTGGGCAAATGCGTGGCCGAGCTGGCGGCGGAAGATAAGAACCGTCTGTCGCACCGTGGTCAGGCCCTGCGCGCACTGGTCGAGAAGCTCAAATGATTCCGATTAAAGTAGTGGGGGCCAACGCCGCAGGCAAATCGGCCAGCCAGCCCGGCGCACCGGCCAGCCATAGCGATGTGGCGGGTGTGGCGGCGAAATATCTGGCCGGCGGCACGCTGAATTTGACGGCGCTGCCGCCGCTGTCGCTGTACATCCATTTCCCTTGGTGCGTGAAGAAGTGCCCGTATTGCGACTTCAATTCGCATGAAGCCAAAGATGGCGGCCATCAGGCAGGCTTTCCCGAGCAGGAATATCTGGACGCCCTGCGCACCGATCTGGAAATGGCGCTGCCGCTGATCTGGGGGCGCAAGATCTACACCATCTTCATCGGCGGCGGCACGCCTAGCCTGCTGTCGGCGGCGGGGCTGGACCGTCTGCTGTCGGACGTGCGTACCCTGCTGCCGCTCGATAGCGATGTCGAGATCACCATGGAAGCCAATCCCGGCACCTTCGAGGCGGAGAAGTTCAAGTCCTATCGTGCCAGCGGGGTGAACCGGCTGTCGATCGGCATCCAGAGTTTTAGTGACCGTCACCTGAAGGCGCTGGGCCGTATTCATGACGACGGCGAAGCGCGCCGCGCGGTGGATATCGCTGTGGCCAATTTCGACAACTTCAATCTCGATCTGATGTATGCGCTGCCCTCGCAGACGCTGGAAGAAGCCCAGCGCGATATCGAGACGGCGCTGTCCTACCAGCCGCCGCATCTGTCGCTCTACCATCTGACGATGGAGCCGAATACCCTGTTTGCCAAGTATCCGCCGTCCCTGCCGGATGACGATGCCAGTGCCGACATGCAGGATATGATCGCCGAACTGACGGCGGCGAATGGCTACCAGCACTACGAAGTGTCGGCCTATGCCAGAGCGGGGCGGCGCGCGCGCCACAATCTCAATTACTGGGAGTTCGGCGACTATCTGGGCATAGGTGCGGGCGCCCATTCCAAGCTGTCCTTCCCGCACCGCATACTGCGTCAGGCCCGCTACAAGCAGCCCAAGGCCTATATGGAGCAGGTGGCGCTGGGCGCAGCGGTGCAGGAAGAGCGCGAGATCGGCCGCGACGAAATGGGCTTCGAATTCATGCTCAACACCCTGCGCCTGTGCGGTGGCTTCGATCCGCGCCTGTTCATGGAACGCACCGGCATGGCGCTCAATGCCATCGAACGCCAGCTCAATGCGGCCGAAGCCAAAGGGCTGCTGTACCGCGATCACCAGATCATCCGTCCGACCGAACTGGGGCAGCGCTTCCTCAATGATCTGCAGGAGATGTTCCTCACCACCTGAGCGGCGGGCTTAGGGGCCGGGCCAGCGGCCCGGCCGGCGCAAGCTTATTCGAAGCTGGCAGCCAGCTTCAGATCGGGGCGCTCGCACCAGCGGGCGAAGTCTTCCGCCATGCGCTCGCTCTCGCCGATGGCGCGGCGCCAGTCGCGCATGCGCAGGCCGTGGTTCTGGCCATAGGCTTTGAAGTCGGCACGGTCGGGCAGCTTGCTGTTGGGCAGATGGGCGACAAATTCTGCCGAAGGCGAAACCAGAATCACGTTGTCCAGTGCCGCGTCGCGGGCGCGCCGCCATGGCAGGCTTTTATCGAGCCAGCCCGGCACGATATAGTCGCTAAAGTGCGGGTACAGCACCAGTCCTTCGTCGCGCTGGTAAGGCAGGTGCAGGTGGTAGTCGATCAGGCCGCCATCCCAGTACGGGCCCTGCGGCGCACCGGCGATATCGTTGACGGCCTGTAGCACCAGCGGGATAGAACCCGAAGCCAGCAGGGCATCGCGCAGATTGGCCTCGCTCAGGCCGACGAAGTGGGCATTGAAGGCGTCGAAGCCGGTGCGCAGCCACGCCGCCTGATCATCGGCATGGTGAAACACCACCCGCTCCATGGCTCGGGCCAGTTGGCTGCGCGCCAGCAGATTGCCGGCAGCGGCGCCGATAAAGCCCGCCATTTCGCGCCAGCGCTGGCCGTCGCTGCGGCCCAGCGCACCCACGCCGCGCACGGTGAGCACGGACAGATGGTGCCGGGGATGGTTGAGCACCTCGGCGCCTTTGCCATCGAGCAGTTCGTCGAGCAGGGTGCGGCAGGTGGCCGTTACCTGCGCTGCTTGCACTTTGTCGGGATATTGCTGGGCCGAGTACAGCTGCGCCAGCCGCTTGTGGGCGGCCACCGGATCCTCGAATGCCGCTGCGGCCATGCGCCAGGCGCCTATCGAAGCGCCGATCAGACGGCGCTGGCGCGGCGCATTTTTCAGCCATTCGCCAAAGGCCCAGATGTCGAGGCCATTGAGGATCAGCCCTTTGGGGCCGCCCGCCGCGGCAGGAATGATGGCGATATCGGCTGCCTGCATGCCTTCGGCGGCAATGCGGGCGCGGGCCCGCTTGCCAAGGCGGATGGTAATCGACGAGGTCATGGCTGCAAGCCGCCACCCAGTGCACGATACAGGTCTACCGCGTTGCCGCTGCGCTGCTGGCGCACCTGCACCAGCGTCTGCTGGGCGCTGAACAGTTCACGCTGGGCGTCAAGCACATCAAGGCTGCTGGCGATGCCCTGCTCGAAGCGCAATTGCAGCAGCTTGAGGCGGTCGGCCTGGGCCTCGACGATGCTGCTCTGCGCCTGCACCTGTTCGCCCAGATAGTCGCGTGCTGCCAGCGCATCGGCCACTTCGCGGAAGGCCGTCTGGATGGTTTTTTCGTAGTCGGCCACGGCGATATTCTGGCGCGTTTCGGCCAGACTCAGATTGGCGCGGTTGCGGCCCGCATCGAAGATGGGCAGCGACAACTGCGGCGCAAACGACCAGCTGCCGGAGCCGCTATCGAACAGCCCGCCCAGCGTGGGACTGCTGGCGCCCAGCGTGGTGGTCAGGCTGATGCGGGGGAAGAAGGCTGCGCGCGCTGCACCGATGCTGGCGGTGGCCGCTTTCAGGCGCTGTTCGGCCGCGCGGATATCGGGACGGCGCGTCAGCAGTTCGGATGGCAGGCCGGCCGGCAGCGCGCTCATGGCGTCGAGCTGGCGCTGGTCGGGCAGGGCACCGCTGCTGGCGGGCAGGCTCTGGCCCACCAGCAGTGTCAGCGCGTTTTCCGCCTGCGCGCGCTGGCGTGCCAGCGACAGGGCGGCCGCGCGCGCCGTTTCCATCAGCGTCTCAGCCGAGCGCAGATCGAGCCGCGACGAAGCGCCAACTTCGGCGCGCTGCTGGGTGAGCTGGTAGGTGCGGTTGCGCGCCGCATAGGTCTGCTGCGCCAGCGCCAGTTGTTCGGCATAGGCGCGTTCCGTGTAATAGGCCTGCGCCACCTGCGCCACCAGACTGATTTGCGCAGCCTGACGGGCTTCTTCTGTGGCCAGATAGCTGGCCAGCGCCGCATCGCTCAGGCTTTTTACGCGGCCAAAGAAGTCCAGCTCGAAAGCTGAAATCGCCAGTCCCGCATCGTAGCGTTTGCCTATGGTGCTGTGGCCGCTGGAGGACAGGAAGGCCGGTGTCTTGGCGCGCGCCACGCTGGCGCTGGCACTCAGATTAGGCAAGCGATCGGCCGACTGCACATCGTACAGAGCGCGCGCTTCGTCGATGCGCAGCACGGCGGTGCGCAGGTCGCGGTTGTTTTCCAGTGCAGCGGCGATCAGCTGCTGCAGCTGGGTGTCGGTGAAGAAGCTGCGCCAGCCGGTATCGACGACAGCGGCGCCGCCAGCCGCCAGCGCTACGCTGGTGCGCGCGGCGCTGCCGGCCGTATCCTGCGCATAGGCCGCGGCGATGGGTGCGGCGGGGCGCTGATAGGTGGGCGCCAGCGAGCAGGCCGACAGCAGCGTTGCCGCCAGCAGGGTAGGAGCCGTTTTAATCAATGGTTTCATGGTTCTTGTCGTTCAGTTCATGTGCGGCCAGTTTGCGCTGGCGTTCGCTGCCCTTGAAGATACGGCGGATCACCACGAAGAATACCGGCACGAGGAATACGGCCAGCACGGTGGCGGTAATCATCCCGCCCATGACGCCGGTGCCGATGGCACGCTGGCTGGCGGAGCCGGCGCCACTGGCGATTACCAGCGGCAGCACGCCGAGGATAAAGGCCAGCGAGGTCATGATGATGGGGCGGAAGCGCAGGTGCACCGCTTCCAGCGTGGCTTCAAGCAGGCCTTTGCCCTGCGCTTGCAGGTCTTTGGCGAATTCGATAATCAGAATCGCGTTCTTGGCCGACAGGCCGATAATCGCAATCAGGCCGACCTTGAAATACACATCGTTGGGCAGGCCGCGCAGCGTAGCACCCAGCAGCGCTCCGAGTACGCCCAGCGGCACTACCAGCAGTACGGCCACGGGTATGGTTTCGCTTTCATACAGCGCTGCCAGTACGAGGAAGGCCGCCAGCAGCGACAGGGCGAATAGCGCCGGTGCCTGCGAGCCGGACGTTTTCTCTTCCAGCGACTGGCCGGTCCACTCGATGCTGAAGCCCGGCGGCAGCTGGTCGGCCAGGCGCAGCAGTTCATCCATGGCTTCGCCGGTCGAGCGGCCCGGTGCGGCATCGCCCGTCAGCTTGATGGCCGGATAGCCGTTGTAGCGCACCAGCTGTACCGGTCCCTGTATCCAGTGCGAGGTAGCGAACGAGGCGAAGGGCACCATGGTGCCGCTGGCACTACGTACATGCAGCTGCAGGATGTCCTGCGGCTGCAGGCGGCGCGGCGCGTCGGCCTGCACGATCACGCGCTGCTGGCGGCCGCTGCTGGCAAAGTCGTTGACGTAGGACGAACCCAGCGCGCCGGATAGCATGCTGTTGATATCGGCGAAGCTGACGCCCAGCGCATAGGCTTTTTCGCGGTCGATGTCGACCTGCAGCTGGGGCGCATCTTCCAGACCTTCGGGGCGCAAGCCTTTCAGTATCGGGCTTTTGGCGGCCAGACCAAGCAGCTGGTTGCGTGCCGCCAGCAGGGCAGCGTGGCCTTGCGCGCTGCGATCCTGCAGGCGCGCGGTAATGCCGGTGGCGTTGCCCAGTTCGCGGATAGGCGGCGGGCTGAGCGGGAAGACCACGGCATCGGCAATGCCGGACAGTGCGCCGAAGGCGCGCTGGGCGATGGCCTGCGCCGACTGATCCGGACCGCGCTCGCTCCAGTCCTTGAGCGGCACGAATACCAGACCGGCATTCTGGCCGTTGCCGGAGAAGCTGAAACCGGCGACGGCGATGGTGCGCGCCACGCCCGGCTGCTGGCGGAAGTAGCTATCCACTTTGGCCAGCACGGCCTGGGTGCGGCTGGTGGACGCGCCCGGCGGCAGCTGCACGTTGGCGATCAGATAGCCCTGATCTTCGTTGGGCAGGAAGGATGAAGGCAGGCGCGCGTACAGCCAGCCCACTACGCCGCACAGCAGGGCGAAGATGATCAGGTAGCGGCCGGTACGTTGCAGCATGTGCGCGATCACGCCCTGATAGCGTGTGGCGCTGCGGGCAAACAGGCGGTTGAACCAGCCGAAGAAGCCGCGCTTCTCGTGATGGTGGCCAGCCTGTACCGGCTTGAGGATGGTGGCGCACAGGGCTGGCGTTAGCGTCAGCGCCATCAGCGCCGAGAACAGCATGGCCGACACCATGGCCAGCGAGAACTGGCGGTAGATCGCACCCACGGCGCCGCCGAAGAAGGCCATGGGTATGAACACGGCGATCAGCACCAGCGTAATGCCGATGATGGCGCCGGTAATCTGGCCCATGGCTTTGCGCGTCGCATCGCGCGGCGACAGGCCTTCCTCGCTCATGATGCGTTCGACGTTTTCCACCACGACGATGGCATCATCGACCAGAATACCGATGGCCAGCACCATGCCGAACATGGTCAGCACGTTGATGGAGAAACCGAACAGCTGCATGGCAGCGAAAGTACCCATCAGCGCCACCGGCACCACGATGGTGGGGATCAGGGTGTAGCGGAAGTTCTGCAGGAACAGATACATCACGAGGAACACCAGCACCACGGCCTCGAGCAGAGTCTTGACCACTTCCTCGATGGAGATCTTGACGAACAGCGAGGTATCGTAAGGAACTGCATACTTCACGCCGGGCGGGAAGTACTTCGACAGTTCTTCCATCTTGGCGCGCACGGCGGTGGCGGTCTGCAGCGCGTTACCCGTCAGCGAGAGCTGTACGGCGATGGCCGAGAACGGCGCGCCGCTCAGGCGGGCGTTGATGCTGAAGCTGGCGCCGCCCATTTCGATACGGGCCACATCTTTCAAGCGCACCAGCGCGCCATTGGACTGGGAGCGCAGCACGATCTGGCCGAATTCGGCGGCGGAGGTGAGCTGGCCGGAGACGACGATGGGGGCGGAGATGGTCTGCGCAGCGGGGCTGGGCAGGTCGCCCAGCGTGCCGGAGGTGACCTGCGCATTCTGGGCGCGGATGGCTGCCGTGACATCGGCCATGGTCAGCTTCAGCCCTACCAGCTTGGCGGGATCGATCCAGATGCGCATGGCCCGTTCGGTGCCGAACAGCTGGGCCTGACCGACGCCAGGGATGCGCTTGATTTCATTGACCACGTTACGCGCCATGTAGTCGCCCAGCGCGGTCGGATCGAGCCGGCCATCGGTGGAGGTCAGGCCGACGAACATCAGAATGTTGGAACGGGCCTTGTTGACCTGCACACCCTGCTGCGTCACGGCCGCTGGCAGGCGCGATTCCACCCGCTTGATGCGGTTCTGCACATCCACTGCGGCCAGCTCGGGATTGGTGCCGGGCTGGAAAGTCACGGTGATGGTGACAGCACCGCTGGCTTCGCTGGAGGACTCGATGTACTGCATGCCATCGGCGCCGTTCATTTCCTGCTCGATCACGCTGGTGACAGCGTCGTCCAGCACCTGCGCCGTGGCGCCCGGATAGTTGGCGGTGATGACGATGGAAGGCGGAGCGATCGTCGGGTATTGCGACACGGGCAGCACGGTAATCGCCAGCATCCCGCCCAGCAGGATGAACAGTGCGATGACCCATGCAAACACGGGCCGGTCGATGAAGAACTTGGCCATCAGGACTCCCGCTTATTTCGCTGCGCTGGCAGTTGCGGCGGCAGCGGCAGGCGCGCCGGCATTCGTGCCGCTGGGCGCTGCGCCCTGCCATGGCGATGGCTTGACGGTGGCGCCCGGCTTGGCTTTCTGGAAGCCCTCCACGATGATGCGCTCGCCCCCTTTCAGGCCGCTGCTGACCACCCAGTTCTGGCCATCGGCAGCACTGGCCGTTACCGGCTGCGACTGTACCTTGTTGTCGGCACCGACTACCAGCACGGAGGAACCTTCCGGTCCCCGTATCACGGCCTGCTGCGGCACACTGATGGCAGCGCCGTTGACGCCCTGTTCGAGGCGGGCGCGCACATACATGCCCGGCAGCAAGGTACGCTGCGGATTGGGGAACTCGGCGCGCATGGCCACGGTGCCGGTGCTTTCATCCACCGACACATCGGAGAACAGCAGCTTGCCTGCCTGCGGGTAGGGCTGGCCATCTTCCGTCAGCAGGGTGACGCGGGCCGCACCGCTGCCGGCGCTTTTCAGCTGGCCGCTGGCCAGTGCCTTTTGCAGCGCCAGCAGTTCGGCCGAGGACTGGGTGATGGTGACGTAGATAGGATCGAGCGTCTGCACGGTGGCCATAGGCGTGGCTTCCCCCTGACCCACCAGCGCCCCTTCGGTGACCAGTGCGCGGCTGATGCGGCCCGCAATCGGCGCCGTAACGGTGGAATAGCCCAGCGTCAGGCTGGCGTTGGTGCGGGCTGCCTTGGCGGTGGCCAGATCGGCGCTGGCCTGCTTCTGTGCCGTCACGGCGTCATCGTATTCCTGCTGGCTCACGGCCTGTGCGGCCAGCAGCGGCTTGTAGCGCTTTACTTTGAGTTCGGCCTGCGCCAGATTGGCTTCGGCCTTGGCGACGGCGGCCTGCGTGCTGTCGAAGCTGGCCTGGAACTGGGCCGGATCGATACGGAACAGCACATCGCCGGCTTTGACTTCGCTGCCTTCCTTATACACGCGCTGCAGCACAATGCCGGCAGTACGGGCTCGTACCTGCGCTACGCGCGAGGCTTCGGTGCGGCCCGGCAGCTCGCTGCTGATGGTGACGCTGCCCGGGGCGACAGTGATAACAGCCACGCTGGCAGGCGGCGGGGCGGCAGGGGCTGCAGCTTTTTCGCCGCAGGCGGCCAGCAGCGACAGGCTGATAGCGCTGCCGGCAAGCAGGAAGTAACGGGACGCAGGTCGCATATGTGGTTCTCGTAGTCGAAACTGAAAGTAGATGAAGTGCTCCGCCAGACTGGGCAGCTGGCGAGGATCGCTGCATTGTAATACAGACGTTTATGTAACGTTTTGTATATGGCAATATTAAAAAAGAGGCGGGCAACAGCATGTGCTGTTGCCCGCCTCCCATGTGCCGAGCAGTGGTTCCGCTGCGGCGGCTTAACGCATGCCCGAAATGATCTGTTTCAGCTTGCCGGAATCGGCGCAGAAGGCACGGATACCTTCGGCCAGTTTTTCCGTCGCCATGGCGTCTTCGTTGAGCTGGAAGCGGAAGGTTTTTTCATCCTGCGCCAGTTTCATCATGCCGGTGGTGGAGGCGGCTTCGCTGCTCAGCTTGCGCTCGACCAGACCTTCGCTGTCCTGCAGCTGCTGCAGCAGTTCAGGGCTGATGGTGAGCAGGTCGCAGCCGGCCAGTTCCAGAATCTGGCCTACGTTGCGGAAGCTGGCGCCCATCACTTCGGTCTTGTAGCCGAACTTGCGGTAGTAGTTGAAGATGCGCTTGACGGAAGCCACGCCCGGATCTTCCGCTGCGATATATTCGATGCCGGTGGATTTCTTGTACCAGTCGTAGATGCGGCCGACGAATGGCGAAATCAGCTGGGCGCCCGCTTCGGCGCAGGCAATCGCCTGAGTGAGCGAGAACAGCAGCGTCATGTTGCAGCGTATGCCTTCTTTTTCCAGAATCTCGGCAGCGCGTATGCCTTCCCAGGTGGCAGCCATCTTGATCAGCACGCGCTCGCGGTCGATGCCGGCCTGGCGATACAGTTCGATCAGTTCACGCGCCTTGGCTACCGAGCCTTCCGTGTCGAACGACAGGCGGGCATCGATTTCGGTCGACACGCGGCCCGGTATGGTACGCAGTATCTGCTTGCCGAAAGCGATGAGCAGGTGATCGATGGTGGTGGTGATGGAGTTATCGAGGTTGTCGCGCACGGCTTTTTCCAGCAGTGGCTGATACTCTTCTTTCTGCACCGCCTTCAGGATCAGCGACGGATTGGTGGTGGCGTCGCGCGGGGTGTAAGCCTGTATCGACTGGAAGTCGCCCGTATCGGCTACCACGGTGGTGAATTTCTTGAGCTGTTCGAGCTGGTTCATGTGCGCTGCCATTCAGTGTAAGGACAATAAGTCGTCTTATTGTACTCAAGCTAACAGCTTGCGCAAAGCAAGCATGGCGATATAGTCGCTATATCGCCATACAATAAACGCCAGTTTGCCGTTCTTGCAACGTCAGCGGATGAAGGAGTCGAACTGCAGGTCGAATTCCTGCAAGGCTTTCTGGGCGTTCTGCATTTTTTTGCGGAAGTCCGGTCCGCGCTGCAGCGCCAGTCCAACGGCCAGCACGTCGATCACCACCAGATAGGCCAGACGGGCCGAAATCGGCGTGTAGGGGTCGATGTTGAAAATCAGATCGATAGGAATCAGCACCGTGGCCAGATCGGCCAGCGGCGTGCCCGAAGGGGCCAGCACGATCACATCGGCGCCGCCACGGCGCGCCAGTTTGATGGAGCGCACCAGCGACGGGCTGTTGCCGCGCTGGGAGATCGCCACTACCGCGTCGCCAGTGCGCAACAGCGCGGCCGCGATACTGTGGATGTGCGGGTCGGCATAGGCCACCGTCGGCACGCCCGAGCGGAAGAACTTGTGCTGGGCGTCGGTGGCCACGATGCCGGAGGTACCCTGACCGTAGAATTCGATCTTGTTGGCTTTGGACAGAATGTCGAGCGCCTTCTGGATCGCTTCCGGATCGAGGTTGTTGCGCAGATCGAGCAGGGTGTTGATGGAGCGGCTGCAGATCTTGTTGACCAGATCAGCCGCCAGATCATCCTGGGTCGGCTGCTCGTTCAGTCCGGGCAGGGCCAGTGCCAGCCCCTGCGCCAGTTTCAGCTTGAACTCGTGCCAGCCGTCGTAACCCAGAGTGCGGCAGAAGCGCACCACGGTGGGTTCCGACACCTGCGCGCTTTTGGCCAGCGCAGTGATGTTCTGGCTGACCGTCTGGCCGGGGTTGTCAAGCACGGCCAGCGCCACCTTGCGCTCCGATTTGGAGAGCGAGTCGAGCTGGGTGCGGATCGAATCGAGCAGCATAGAACCTTAATCTTCCGGCAGAACTTCTTCGCGCCATTGCAGGCCGTCGCGGCCGATCAGGGCCGAAGCGGCCGCAGGGCCCCAGGTACCGGAAGCATAGGGCAGCGGGAAGCTGTCGTCCGATTCCCAGTTGTTGAGAATAGGCTCGACCCATTCCCATGCCGCTTCCAGTTCGTCGCCGCGCATGAACAGGGTCAGCTGGCCGCGCAGCACGTCCAGCAGCAGGCGCTCGTAAGCATCCATACGCGGGGATTTGAACGATTCGCGGAAGTCCAGTTCCAGTTCGGCCTGTTTCAGACGCATGCCGTCGCCCGGTGTCTTGGCCATCAGGTTCATGCGCAGGCCTTCGTCCGGCTGCAGGCGGATCACCAGCGAATTGGGCTGGAAGCTGTTGGTGGGCTGAGCGAAGATCGAGTGAGGAATCTGTTTGAAACGCACCACGATTTCGGCCAGACTGTCGGCCATGCGCTTACCGGTACGCAGGTAGAACGGCACACCGGCCCAGCGCCACGTATCGATTTCTGCCTTCATGGCGACGAAGGTCTCGGTGCGCGAGTGTTCCGGCGCATCCGGTTCGTCGCGGTAGCTCGGCACAGCCTTGCCATCCACATGGCCGGCGCGGTACTGGCCGCGCACGATGTTCTGGGCCAGCGTGGTGGGGGTGAATTTTTTCAGCGAGCGCAGCACGTGCAGCTTGGCGTCGCGCACGGCGTCCGGCGCGATCGAGGTAGGCGGTTCCATCGCCACGATACACAGCAGCTGCAGCAGGTGGTTCTGCAGCATGTCGCGCAGCGCGCCCGAGGTGTCGTAGTAGCCGAGGCGGTTGCCTACGCCGAGTTTTTCGGCGATGGTGATCTGCACGTCGGAAATCCATTCACGGCGCCACAGCGGCTCGAACAGGATGTTACCGAAGCGCAGAGCCAGCAGATTCTGTACCGTTTCTTTGCCCAGATAGTGGTCGATACGGTAGATCTGCGATTCTTCGAACACCTTGCCCACTTCGGCGTTGATCTGTTTGGCCGAAGCCAGATCGCGACCCAGCGGTTTTTCCAGTACCACGCGCGAATTCTGCGTGACCAGACCGTTGGACTTCAGGTTCTCGCAAATCTGCGAGAAGATCGCCGGCGGCGTAGCCAGATAATAGACCTTGGTGATCGCGTCGTCCTTGCGCAGCGCTTCCACCAGCGTGTGGTAGGTGCCGGCATCGGTGGCGTTGAGCGACACGTAGGTAATGCGCGCGGTGAACTTGGCCCATGCCGCAGCCGACACCGTGCTCGCCTTGATATGGGGTTTCGACGTGGTTTCTATGGTGTGCAGGAATTCTTCCTGACTGGCGTCGGCGCGGCCCACGCAGATAATCCGGGCCGAAGCCGGCAGATCGTTGGCCACATCGCGGGCAAACATCGCAGGCAGCAATTTGCGCATCGCCAGATCGCCGCTGCCGCCAAACAGAACCAGGTCAAAATCGGTAAGAGCCATAATAGTGTGAATTCGCAGTAAGTAGAGTGCAAAGAAAGGACTGCAGGTGTAAATTTACTACACGAATTGTTGAGTTGCAAGAAAATTTACTACAAAGTGCCGGAGCTGAGGCTTATGGCCCACGCCCGGCTGCTACCGTCGGTCAGGATGACAAAGTTTATTCCAAATACGGTACTTCCGTGCGGCCTGCCACATCCACCCGTACGCGCAGCAGTTTGCCGCTGAGCGGATAGGCCGCCAGTTCGTCCGCAGGGCGGGCGCCGGCGCTGGTGATGTACAGCGTGCGCAGGTCGGCATCGCCGAAAGCCAGCATGGTGGGGCAGCGCACCGGCAGCGCCAGTTCGCCTAGCAGCGTACCTTCCGGCGACAGTTTGACCAGACGCGCGCCTTCGAACATGGCAACCCAGTAATTGCCTGCGCTATCGACCGCCGCACCATCGGGGCGGCCGCCGTAATTATTGGCTTTATCGGCCGAGAACTGCATCAGCGTGCGCTGGTTGCTCACGGTGCCGCTTTGCAGATTGAAGTCGTAGCGCGATACGCGGTGGGCGCTGGTATCGGCGTGGTACAGGCTGCGGTAGTCGGGGCTGAAACCGAGGCCGTTGGAATTGGTTACGCCGCCCGACCATGCCAGACGTAGCGCGCCTTTTTCCAGCACATACATTTCCGCGGCCGGCTTGTCGCGCGGCTCGTAGATGGTGCCTACCCAGAAGCGGCCCGCGCCATCGACATGGCCGTCGTTGAAGCGGGCGATGCGGGTGTCGTAAGGCGCTGCTGCAATCGGCGTCAGGCGCACTTCGGCGCTGGCTGTGTCGAGGTGGGCAAAGCCGCTGCGCATGGCCACGATCAGGCCGCCACGCTGGCACAGCGCCAGCGTGGCCGGTTCGCTGTCGAGCTTCCATGCGCGGTGCGCGCCCGTAGCAGGATCGAGCCGGTGCACGGTGAAGGCGGGAATGTCGACCCAGTACACGGCCTGTTCCTGCGGGTGCCACAGCGGGCACTCGCCGGTCTGCATGACGGCGTCGTAGGCGACGCTGATTTCGCTAGTCATCATAGGTGCTGTGCTGCCTTGGCCATGACGATCAGGCCGTTGGTGGAGCTGTCGTGACGCTCCGGTTGTACGCTGCCGGTCAGTTCGGCCTGAATATTTTTGGCCAGTACCTTGCCCAGTTCTACACCCCACTGGTCGAAGCTGTTGACGTCCCAGATGGCGCCTTGCACCAAGGTTTTGTGCTCGTACAGGGCGATCAGTGCACCCAGTGCGGACGGATTGAGCTGGTCCATCAGGATGGTGTTGGACGGGCGGTTGCCGGGGAAGATCTTGTGCGGCAGCAGGGTAGCGATTTCCTCTTCGCTCAGTTTGAGCGCCTGCAGATCGGCCCGTGCTTCCTCTTCGGTTTTACCTTTCATAAAGGCTTCCGACTGGGCGAAGCAATTGGCCAGCAGGGCGTCATGGTGGCCGGCCAGATCGTGGGTGGCGCGCAGGGTGGCGATGAAGTCGATAGGCGTGACGTCGGTACCCTGATGCAGCAGCTGGAAGTAGGCGTGCTGCGCGTTGGTGCCGCACTCGCCCCAGACTACCGGGCAGGTAGGCGTATCGACCACGGCGCCGCTACGGGTGACGCGCTTGCCGTTGCTCTCCATGTCGAGCTGCTGCAGGTAGGCCGGGAAGCGGCTCAGATCCTGATGATAGGGCGCGATGGAAAGCGAGCCGGCGTCGAGGAACTGGCGGTTCCAGAAGCCCACCATGGCCAGCAGTACCGGCATGTTCTGCTCCAGCGGGGCGGTGCGGAAATGCTCGTCCATGGCGTGCGCGCCAGCGAGGAAGTCGGTGAAGTAGCCGAAGCCCACGGCCAGTGCCAGCGACAGGCCGATGGCCGACCACACCGAATAGCGGCCGCCCACCCAGTCCCAGAACGGGAACATATTGGCGGTGTCGATGCCGAAGGCAGCCACCGCCTGCTGATTGGTGGAGACAGCCACGAAGTGGCGCGGCAGATCCGCTTCTGTGGCCGACTGCAGGAACCAGTGGCGTGCCGTGCCTGCATTGAGCATGGTCTCGGCGGTAGTAAAGGTCTTCGAGGCGACGATGAACAGCGTGGTTTCCGGATTCACCTGCGCCAGTGCTGCATCCATATCGTGACCGTCGACATTGGAGACGAAGTGCATTTTCAGGCGCGGGTGGCTGTAGGAGCGCAGTGCCAGCACGGCCATTTTCGGGCCCAGGTCGGAACCGCCGATGCCGATATTTACCACGTCGGTAATCGGTTTGCCCGTGTAGCCCAGCCAGGCGCCGCTGCGTACGCGGTCGGTAAAGTCCTTGATCTGGTCCAGTACGGCGTGCACGTCATGGCCGATATCCTGGCCGTCCACCACCAGCGCTTTGCCGCGCGGCATACGCAGGGCCGTGTGCAGCACGGCGCGTTGTTCGGTAAGATTGATTTTCTCGCCGGCGAACATGGCGTCGCGCAGGCTTTCCACGCCGCGCTCGCGTGCCAGATCTAGCAGCAGCCCGACCGTGCGGCTATCGAGGCGGTTCTTGGAGTAGTCGAGGAACAGGCCGGCGGCATCCACCGTCAGTTTCGGGAAGCGCTGGGCGTCAGCGGCAAACAGCTGGCGCATCTGCCATGTGCGGGCGGTAGTGGCGTGGCTGGCGAGGGCTAGAAAATTGGCGGTAGAGGTCAGAGCTGGCAGGCGCATAATAGTCGGCGTTGTGAGTGCTGATGGAGGGGATGCGGAATATCATACAGGAAAAACAGGTAAATTCACTACGTTTACTTGTCTGGCTTGCGATTTTCCTGCCGGAGCAGGGGTGTTTTAGTCCGCGCCGGTCACCACTAGCGTGATAAAACGTCGCTTTTTGGCCTGCTGGCGCACCGATAGGGTAAATAAAAGGCTGGCTGATACGGAAATTTGTAGTAAAATTTCACGCAGTTAATTCATAAGGAACGATCATGGCCTTGCATCCAGTCCTGGAAAGCGTCACCGCGCGCATCATCGAACGCAGCAAACCGTCGCGTGGCGCGTATCTGGCCCACCTCGAAGCAGCCCGTATCAAAGGCGTACAGCGCGGCGCGCTGTCGTGTACCAATCTGGCGCACGGCTTTGCCGCTTTTCCTGCTAACGACAAGCTGGTGCTGAAGGAAGTGAAGAAGCCTTCTGTCGCCATCATCTCTTCCTACAACGATATGCTGTCGGCGCACCAGCCGTTCGAAGGCTATCCGCAACTGATCAAGCAAGCCGTGCGCGAAGTGGGCGCGGTGGCCCAGTTTGCCGGTGGCGCACCGGCCATGTGCGACGGCGTGACGCAGGGCCAGCCCGGCATGGAACTGTCGCTGTTCTCGCGCGACGCCATTGCCATGGCCGCTGCCGTCGCGCTGTCGCACAATATGTTCGACTCTGCTGTGTATCTGGGCGTATGCGACAAGATCGTACCGGGCCTGCTGATCGGCGCGCTGCACTTCGGCCACCTGCCAGCCGTGTTCGTGCCGGCCGGCCCGATGACCACCGGCTTGTCGAATTCGGAAAAAGCCAAAGTGCGCCAGTTGTACGCACAAGGCAAAGTGGGCCGCGAAGAGCTGCTCGAAGGCGAGGCCAAGTCCTACCACGGTGCCGGTACCTGCACCTTCTACGGCACTGCCAACAGCAACCAGATGCTGATGGAAGTGATGGGACTGCATTTGCCGGGCGCCGCCTTCATTACTCCCAACACCCCGTTGCGCGACGAACTGACCAAGGCCGCTGCGCGCCGCGCTGCCGTCATCACCGCGCAGTCGGATGAATATCTGCCGGTCGGCCACGTGGTCGATGAAAAATCTATCGTCAACGCCATCGTCGCTCTGCTGACCACGGGCGGTTCCACCAACCACACGCTGCACCTGGTTGCCATTGCCAAGGCGGCCGGCATCGTGATCGACTGGAATGATTTCGACGAGCTGTCGCGCGTGGTGCCGCTCTTGACCCGCATCTACCCGAACGGCGACGCCGATGTGAACCACTTCCACGCCGCCGGCGGTACCGGCTTCGTGATCCGCGAGCTGCTCGATGCTGGTCTGCTGCATGACGACGTTACCACCATACTGGGCAAAGGCCTGCGCGCGCACGCGGCCGAGCCTTTCCTCGGAGAGAACGGCCAGGGCGTGGTGTGGAAAGACGCGCCGCTGGAATCGGGCGACGAAAAAGTGCTGCGCAAAGCTGGCGCGCCATTCTCGGCCGACGGCGGCATGGTACTGGTAAAGGGCAATCTGGGCCGCGCCGTGATGAAAGTCTCGGCAGTGAAGCCGGAGCACCGCACGGTAGAAGCGCCTGCACTGGTGTTCAATTCGCAGGAAGCTTTTATGGCCGATTACAAGGCCGGCAAACTCGATCGCGACTTTGTGGCCGTGATCCGCTTCCAGGGGCCGCGCGCCAATGGCATGCCGGAGCTGCACGCGCTGACGCCCGCACTGGCCAACCTGCAGGATGCCGGCCGCCATGTGGCGCTGGTGACCGACGGCCGGATGTCCGGCGCTTCGGGCAAAGTGCCGGCGGCGATACACGTATCGCCGGAAATTCTGGCCGGTGGTCCGCTCGGTCTGGTGCGCGATGGCGACATCATCCGCCTGTGCGCCAGCACCGGCACGCTGGAAGCGCTGGTCGACAGCGCCGTCTGGCATGCCCGCTCCATGGCCACGGCTGATCTGTCGCCGAATCAGGTGGGCATGGGCCGCGAACTGTTCGCCATGTTCCGCAACAGCGTATGCGAAGCCGAGAAGGGTGCTACCACCTTCCCGCTGCCATCGCCGATTCCTACCACGGTAGGCCTGCACGACCAAGATCCGGTGGGTAATACCGTACCGGGTTCCGACGAAGATTTCTCGATGAAGAAAGAAGCCTGATCATGACCATGACTCTGCTCGACATTATGCGCACTTCCGCCGTGATCCCCGTGATCGCGATCGACGAACCTGAACACGCCGTGCCGCTGGCACGTGCGCTGGTCGCTGGCGGCATCCGCGTGCTGGAAGTAACGCTGCGTACCAAGCACGGCCTGGGTGCCATCAAGGCCATGTCGGCAGTGGAAGGCGCCATCGTTGGCGTCGGCACGCTGACCCAGCCGGACGAATTCGCTGCGGCGCGTGACGCCGGTGCCGTGTTCGGTGTGTCGCCGGGCCTGACCCCAGCGCTGATCGCTGCAGCCAAGAGCAGCGGCCTGGCGCTGCTGCCGGGCGTGATGACGCCTTCGGAAATCATGGCAGCGCGCGAGCAGGGCTTCCGCCAGCTGAAACTGTTCCCGGCCGTACCGGCTGGCGGTGTAGGCATGCTCAACGCCATCGGCGGCCCGTTGCCAGACGTGACCTTCTGCCCGACCGGCGGTATTTCGCAGGACACTGCCTCGCAATTCCTCGCGCTGAAAAACGTTGCTTGCGTAGGCGGCTCGTGGCTCACGCCGAAAGACGCCATCGCCGCTGGCGACTGGCAGCGCATTACCGATCTGGCCAAAGCTGCCAGCGGCCTGCGTTCGCTCTAAGTACCGTCTCCCTTGGACGTGGTGTGACCGCTATGGCGGCACACCACGTTTTTTTATGGGTGCTTAGATTGCCTGCTGCGGCAGGCAGTGCAGGCCTGCTTCGGTGGCGAGTTTGAGTACCGGTGCTGCGAGGGCGGCATCGCGGTAGTACAGGATGTTGGTATCGTCCCAGCCGGCGGCATAGATGCAGCCCAGTTCCGGCATGATGATGAACTGGGCGGGCACGCCGTAGTCGCTGTAGCGGCACTGGCGCAGGTAGCCCGCTTTGTCGTTGTAGCGCTTGATGACCAGTTTGGCCTTGGCCGGCCAGCGGCCCCGGTAGCGCAGCGTATAGAGCGGCGTGAGGTCGTACAGCGCGGCCCAGTGGCGTTCGAACAGACGGTTGCGCCGTTCGCGCTCGGCGCCTTCGTAGCAGTCCAGCAGATGCCATTCGCTTTCATCTTCCAGCCAGTGGTCGAATACGGAAATGGCCATGCCGTGCAGGCCGCCATCGCCGGCCAGTTCGCGAATCTGCTGCAACTGCGGGAACTGGCGCTGGATTTCTTCAGTCACGCTGGCTTCAGCGCGGGACAACATTTTCATGACTTCCTCAACTTCTATGCGTAGTGGGCGTCATTCTATACGCTGCGCGCCTGAAGTGTCATGCGCAGGCCGATGGGCGACATGGTGAACGCCATGCGCTCCTCCGGTTCGGCACCGTTTTCCGTGCCCAGCATGGTGATATCGAAACTACTTAGCAACATGGCGCTGGCCAGCTTGATCTCGAGCAGTGCCAGATAGCGTCCGGGGCAGGTGCGCAGACCTGCACCAAACGGCATGGCCAGCTGCTTGTTCATGGCGCCGCTGCCTTGCTGCAGCCAGCGTTCGGGATCGAATGCGGCTGCCTGCGCGACGTGCTGTTCGCTCACGCTGTCATGCCGCATCACGCACCAGATCAGGCCACCTTTAGGTATCTGCACATCGCCGATCACGCTGTCGCGCAGCGCTTCGAGCGGAATGAAGGGCGCCACAGGTTTTAGCCGCATGGCTTCCTGTGCGCAGGCATCGAGGTAATCGAGGCCATCCATCTGCTCGATGCTGAAGGCGGCAGGATCGGGGGCCACCCGCAGCACTTCGGCACGGGCCCGTTCCAGTGCCGCCGGATGCTGCTGCAGCAGGTACAGCATCCACGCCAGCGTATTGCTGGTGGTGTCCTCGCCAGCCAGCAGCATGGTGGTCACATTGCCCGCCACGGCAATATCATCGACCCCGCTGCCGCCTTCGTCGGCGGCGCAGATCATGGCTTCGAGCAGATTGGCAGGGCGCTCGCGCCGTTGCGGCTGGTCCTGCAGACGCTGGCGCGCCGTGGCGATTAGCGCATCGACGGCGCTGCTCAGGGCCTGTACGCTGCGGTCGAGATGGCGGTCGCGCGGCAGTCTGACGTAGCGCCAGTAGGGGAACAGGGCGACGGAGCGGCGTGCTACCTCGGGCAGTATCACATCCATGTGGCGCTGGATCACATCCTCGCCGCCATCGATGGTGTTGACCTCGGTGCCGAAGGCCAGGCCGGCAATGATGTCGACGCTGTAGCGCTTCAGGTCTTCGCACAGATCGATCACGCGGGCTTGCTGCGCCGCCTGCTGCCAGTGCTTGCGCAGACGCAGTCCGACTTTTACCAGCGACGGGAAATAGGCCTTGATGGCGTGCGGTGCCAGCGCCGTCATCACCATGCGGCGCTGGTCGCGCCAGACGCTGCCCTCGGCCAGAAACACGCCGGGGCGGCCGCCCATTTCGTTCGATACCTGCGCCGTGACGGCGGGACGGCGGAAACCGTCGGGACGGTCGCGCAGGGCTGCATTGACCAGTTCATGCCCGGCCAGTACTACGATGGGGGTGGAGCCGAACTGCATGCGGAAAATCGGGCCGTACTGCTGGCTCCAGCGTTCTACATGCCGATGGATACGTTCCGGACGGATCTGTCCCAGATTGCCGGCCACTGGCCATGGCCGCGGGCCTGATAACTGGTCGATGCTGCGTAAGATAGGAGTGCTGCCGATTGCCTGTTCGATCATGTACCGTCCTAGGTGCTGCAGCTGACGCTGCGGTTGCGGCCTGCGTGTTTGGCCTGATACAGCGCGCGGTCCGCCGCGCCGATCAGCATTTCGATATCGTGCTGCGCATCCACGTCCAGCGTGGCGATGCCGATGCTGACGGTAACATGCTGCGAGTTGCTATGGCGTCCGTGCGGGATGGCCAGTTCCTGCACGGCGGCGCGTATGGCTTCGGCCATGCGCTGCGCCTGCGGCAGATCGGTATCGGGCAGGATGATGCCGAATTCCTCGCCGCCGTAGCGCGCCATCAGGTCACACGGCCGTTTCAGAATGGCGGCCATGGCGGCTGCCACGCGGATCAGGCACTGGTCACCTTTCTGGTGGCCGTAGTGGTCGTTATAGGGTTTGAAGTGGTCGATGTCTATCATCAGCAGCGACAGCGGCTGGCCGCTGCGGCGCGCGCGCCGGTGCTCGCGGTCGATAGCCACATCGAAGTGGCGCCGGTTGGCGATGCCGGTCAGGCCGTCGGCAAAGGTCTGCGAGCGCAGTACCAGCGCCTGTTCGCGCAGCAGCTTCTCGCGTCCCACCGCGATGCTGACGTCGTTAATCTGGATCAGGCAGTGGCGTTCGGCGCCGGCCACGGCGATCGGCGTTACTTCGATCGCCTGCTGGATGCGTTCCTGCCGTTCCACTGCCAGCGCGCTGGCGTAGAGAGGGAAGGGGGCCTTGTTCAGGCTCTGCGACAGCAGCGACGGGAAGTTGTTGCTGAGCGCCTGGGTGATGGCCATCTCCACCCGCCCGCCCTGCAGTTCGGGGCAGATCGCCAGAAATGGCTGGCCCAGCGCCCGTTCGGTGCTGATGCCCGAATACTGGGCCATCCAGCTATTCCATAGCACGATGCGGCGCACGGGATTGAGCACGATGGCGCCCATGCTGATGGACGAGAACACGCTTTGCAGCAGTCGCAGGCGGAGTTCGGGCGGCGAGTTCGGCATGGTCCGGCCCTCACTCCTGCCCCATCGCGCGGGCGATGTAGCGGTTGATCTGTTCCGTCAGATCGTGCAGTGCGGTGACGTCGAGCACAAAGGCGACATAGCCGCGTATCTGGTGACGCTCCAGCACAAAATCGATATGCAGCATCAGTACCACGGTATCGGGCCCGCTGCCCGAGGCGCTCATGATTTCATCGCTGGTGCCCACATGGTATTGCGGCAGCGAGCCATGCAGCTCGTGGCGGAAGATATTGGCCAGCGTGCCCACGCAGGAATTGAGGATGATGTTGCCGATCTCGCACATGGCCTCCTGTTCCATCTCCGTCAGCTCCTTGAGCGGCACGGCTTCGCCCACCATCAGGCGCACGATCTCCAGACTTTTATCTTCGGGGAACATGAGGATGGCCTGGGTATCGAAGGCGCCTTCGAAATGCTGGCTGACGCCGCAGATGCGCTCCGCTTCCGGGTCCTTGTTGTCGAGCAGGCGCGCGGCTTCGCGCCGGTCCACAAAGCTGATCGACGGTACCGACATGGCCACCGGTTCATCCACGATGGCGCTCATCGAGGCCGCAGCCTGACCCACGCCGATATTGAAGATTTCGATCAGCGCGTCGTTTTCCAGTTCGGACAGGGCAAACATGGTCAGGCCGCAGTCAGCGTGGCAAGCAGAGTGGCAATACGGGCTTCGGTGATGGGCTTTTCCACAAAGCCCAGCCCCAGCGCCGCGGCGCGTTCGCGCGTGGCGGTCTGCACATTGGCTGTCAGCAGCGAGATCGGCACGGCCGGCCATTCCTGGCGCAACTGTTCGGCGGCGGCCATGCCGCCCATGCCGGGCATATTTACATCCATCAGGATCAGATCGGGCGACAAGCTGCGCGCCTTGAGCAGGGCTTCTTCGCCGCTGCCGGCTTCTTCGATGTTCCAGTCAGCGTGCAGCAAGCCGATGTAATTGCGCGCCATCATGCGCGAAACCCGGCTGTCATCGACGATCAATATGGTCTTGGGCGACGTCATGGCGCTATCCTCGGCGGGCGGGTCGACAAGTTGTGATTCTCGCACATTCACGTATATGAATGGCAAGATCGTTGGCCGGATGCGGCAGGCGCGCCACGTTACTTTTGCGCAATACGAAATTGATTTCCTACTGGTAATTCGGGTAGGCCGGGTGTGATCCGTTAAAATAGCGCCCATCCCCTTTCACCCATCTCTTCGAATAGATAGACTATGACTCAGGACGAACTGAAACAAGCGGTAGCCCGTGCCGCCATTGCCTACGTGGTAGACAACGAAATCATCGGCGTGGGCACCGGCTCCACTGCCAATTTCTTCATCGACGAACTGGCGCTGATCAAGCACCGCATCAAGGGCGCAGTAGCCTCGTCGGAAGCCACGGCAGCCCGTCTGCGCGGCCATGGCATCGAAGTGTATGACCTCAATGAGGTGCCGTCGATTGCCGTGTATATTGACGGCGCGGATGAAATCAACGCTGCCGGCGCCATGATCAAGGGCGGCGGCGCCGCGCTGACGCGCGAGAAGATCGTCGCTTCCGTGTCCGGCCAGTTCGTCTGCATCGCTGACGGTTCCAAGCTGGTGGACGTACTGGGCAAGTTCCCGCTGCCGGTGGAAGTGCTGCCGATGGCACGCAATGCCGTGGCGCGCGAACTGGCCAAACTGGGCGGCACGCCCAAGCTGCGCCTGAAAGCCGGCAGCGATGAAGCCTTCGTGACCGATAACGGCGGCAATATCCTGGACGTGGCCGGCCTGTCGATTACCGATCCGGTGGCGCTGGAAGCGCAGATCAACCAGATCGTCGGCGTGATCGCCGTGGGCCTGTTCGCTGCCCGTGGCGCCAACGTCTGCCTGCTGGGCATGGCCGAAGGCGTGAAAACTCTGAAGTTCTAAGCAGGAAGGCGTCCGCTGCAAGGGCGGACGCAGTCGCTACTGTGCGCTGGCTTAGGCGCTAGGCGGCACGTAGCCGACTGCCGCATCGGCACCGTCGCCGAAGAAGTGCTTTTCCATTTGCTGCGCCAGATATTTACGGGCGCGCTGATCGGCCAGATTCAGACGGTTTTCGTTGACCAGCATGGTCTGATGCTTGAGCCATGCAGCCCACGCTTCTTTCGACACCGACTCGTAGATCTTTTTGCCGAGTTCGCCCGGGTAAGGCGGGAAGTCCATGCCTTCGGCTTCCTTGTTAAGTTTGATACATTGGACGGTGCGGGCCATTTGCGACACTCCTAAAGCTGAACGTAAAACGCCATTATAAGGTTTTAATCAGAACCTGGGATTTGCGCTGCCAGTTGTACATGCGCTGCCGGTCTTTAGGCAGGGCATCCACGGTGGCCGGCACAAAGCCGCGTTTCTGGAACCAGTGGGCGGTGCGGGTGGTCAGCACGAACAGCTTGGTAATGCCGATGGCGCGGGCGCGGTTCTCCATGTGCTTGAGGATACGCTCGCCGTCGCCCTGTGCCTGCACTTCCGGATTGACGGTGAGGCAGGCCATTTCCGCCATTTTCTGCTCGGGGAAGGGATACAGCGCGGCGCAGCCGAAGATCACGCCGTCGTGGTCGATCACGGAGAAGTAGTCGATTTCGCGTTCGATCAGTTCGCGGCCCCGTTTCACCAGCGTGCCGTCGGCTTCCAGCGGCTCGATCAGTTTGATGATGCCGCCCACGTCTTCGATGGTGGCCTGGCGCAGCGATTCCAGATTGTCATGCGAAATCATGGTACCCACGCCATCGTGGGTGAACAGCTCCAGCAGGGCCGAGCCATCCATCTCGAACGGGACGATGTGCGAACGCTCCACGCCGTTGTGGCAGGCTTTGACGCAGTGCTTGAGGTAGAACGCGGTCGAATCGGGCAGGAAACCGGCCATCAGCACGGCTTCGGCCTGATGCGAGGACAGCTCGCGGATTTCGGTGCCGCCCGCATCCGTCATCATCGGGGTTTCGGTAATGAAGATCAGCTTATCGGCATGCAGGGCAATCGCCGCGCTGCAGGCCACATCTTCCATGGTCAGGTTGAAGGCTTCGCCGGTGGGCGAGAAGCCCAGCGGCGAGAGCAGCACCAGACCGTCCGAACCGAGGATGGAATGGATGGTTTCGGCATCGACCTTACGGGTAATGCCGGTCAGCTCGAAATCGACGCCGTCGATCACGCCCAGCGGACGGGCGGTGATGAAGTTGCCAGAAATGATACGGATCGCTGCATGCGACATCGGCGTGTTGGGCAGGCCCTGGCTGAACGCCGCCTCGATGTCGAGGCGCAGTTCACCGGCGGCCTCTTTGGCGCACTCCAGTGCGGCAGCGTCGGTGATGCGCACGCCGTTGTGGAAACGGCCTTCTACCTGACGCAAGGCCAGCTGTTCGGCTACCTGCGGGCGCGAGCCGTAGACCACGGTGACGTTGATGTCGAGCGCGTGCAGCAGCGACAGATCATGCGCCAGCACCTGCAGGGCGCCGGCGCTGACCAGTTCACCGGGGAAGGCGACCACGAAGGTCTTGCCACGGAAAGCGTGGATGTAGGGCGCGACAGAGCGCAGCCATTGGACGAATTGGGTAGGGTTTTCCATTAGGCGCATTATAATTCGGTGCGCGACTTCCGCGCCAAAACCTTTGTAAAAAACAATGTCAGACGTCCGTAATCAGCCCAAAAACCCGCAGAATCGCCCCGCAGAACGTTCCCCGCAAGGCCGTAAGCCGGATCAGCCACCGCGCCACCAGCCTGCCCAGCCCGCAGGGCAGGGTGGCGCACGCCGGCCGCAGGGCGAGCGTAAGGAGCGCGAGCAGCGCCCCAGGCTGACGCCGGAGGAGCTGGCCGCGCGCGAAGCCGAGCGCATGTTCCGCAACCCGCTGCCGGAGATTAGCTACCCCGAGGATTTGCCGGTGTCGGGCCGCCGCCACGAGATCGCCGAGGCTTTGCAAGGCCATCAGGTGATTATCGTCAGCGGTGAAACGGGTTCCGGCAAGACTACCCAGCTGCCGAAAATCTGTCTGGAGCTGGGGCGCGGCCAGAAGGGGCTGATCGGCCACACCCAGCCGCGCCGTATCGCGGCATCCTCCACTGCCAAGCGGATTGCGCAGGAACTGGGGGCGCCGCTGGGCGTGCACGTGGGTTTCAAGGTGCGCTTTGCCGATACGCTGACCCGTGGCGCCTCCGTCAAGCTGATGACGGACGGCATATTGCTGGCCGAAACCCAGACCGACCCGCTGCTGAAGAATTACGACACCATCATCATCGACGAGGCGCACGAGCGCAGCCTGAACATCGATTTCCTGCTCGGCTATCTGAAGCAGCTGCTGCCGCGCCGGCCGGACCTGAAGGTGATTATCACTTCGGCGACCATCGATGCCGAGCGTTTTGCGCGCCACTTCGGTACGGCGGAAAAGCCTGCGCCCGTGATCGAGGTGTCGGGCCGTCTGTACAAGGTGGAAGTGCGCTACCGTCCTATCGATAGCGATGTGCCCAATCCAGCCGTGGCCAATGCCGAAGGCAAAGGCCAGCGCACGGCGGCAGCGCGCGAGAAGCGCGATCTGATCGATGCCGTGGTCGATGGCGTCGATGAAGTAGCCCGTATCGGCAGCGGCGATGTGCTGGTGTTCCTGCCCGGCGAACGCGAAATCCGCGACGTGGCCGAAGCGCTGCGCAAGCATCACCCGCCTCACGTGGAGATACTGCCCCTGTTCGCGCGCCTGTCGGCAGAAGAACAGGAGCGCGTGTTCAAGGTAACTAATGCGCGCCGCATTGTGCTCGCTACTAACGTGGCGGAAACCTCGCTGACGGTGCCGGGCATACGCTACGTGGTCGATGCCGGTCTGGCGCGGGTCAAGCGCTACAGCTACCGCAACAAGGTCGAGCAGTTGCAGATCGAGCCGATTGCGCAATCGGCGGCCAACCAGCGTGCCGGCCGTTGCGGCCGGGTGGCCGATGGCGTGTGTATCCGCCTGTACGACGAGCAGGAGTTCCTGCAGCGGCCCAAGTTCACCGAACCGGAAATCCTGCGTTCTTCGCTGGCCTCCGTCATCCTGCGCATGAAGACGCTGCATCTGGCCGATGTGGAGACTTTCCCCTTCATCGAACCGCCGCTGGCGCGCGCGATTGCCGACGGCTACCAGCTGCTGCAGGAGCTGGGCGCGGTGGACGAATACAACCAGATCACGCCGCTGGGCAAAAAGCTGGCCAAGCTGCCGCTTGATCCGCGTGTGGGCCGGATGATACTGGCGGCGCAGGATAACGTCTGTCTCGATGAAATGCTGATCATCGCTTCGGCGCTGTCGGTGCAGGACCCGCGTGACCGGCCGATGGAGCACCAGCAGGCTGCCGACGAGGCGCACAAGAAGTTCGCCGACGAAAAATCGGAATTCCTCAGCTATCTGAAAATCTGGAAGTGGTTCGAGAGCGCCATCGAACACAAGAAGACCAATCGCCAGCTGATGGATAACTGCCGCAGCAACTTCCTGTCGCAACTGCGCCTGCGCGAGTGGCGCGATGTGCATTCGCAGCTGCTGACGATCGTGAAAGAGCAGGGCTGGCGCCTCAACGAGGCACCGGCTACGTACGAAAACCTGCATCTGGCGCTGCTGACTGGCTTGCTCGGTAATATAGGCTTCAAGAGCGACGACGAACCGGGCGCCGGCTACCTCGGTGCACGCGGCATCAAATTTAATATCTGGCCCGGTTCCTCGCTGCTGAAAAAGCCCGGCAAGTGGGTGATGGCGGCAGAGCTGGTGGATACCACCCGTCTGTATGCGCGCTGCGTGGCACAGATCCAGCCCGAGTGGCTGGAAAAAGTGGGCGGTCATCTGCTGAAAAAATCGTGGGGCGAGCCGCGCTGGGAAAAGCGCGCCGCACAGGTCACCGCGTCCGAACGCGCTACTCTGTACGGATTGGTGGTGTACAGCCAGCGCCGCATCAATTACGGCCAGTTCAACCCGGGCGAAGCACGCGAAATTTTCATCCGCGATGCGCTGGTCGGCGGCGATTACGATACCCGTGCGCCGTTCTTTGCCCACAACCACAAGCTGGTCAAGGAAATCGAGAACCTCGAACACAAGTCGCGCCGTCTGGACGTGCTGGTGGACGATGAACTGATTGCGGCTTTCTACGACCAGCTGCTGCCGGCCGATATCGTCAACGGCGCCGGTTTCGAGAAGTGGCACAAGCAGGCGACGCTGGAAAATCCCAAGCTGCTGTATCTGAACCGCGATGAGCTGATGCGCCACGAGGCAGCTGGCGTGACCACCGACCTGTTCCCGAAAACCATGGCGGTGACGGGGCTGGAACTGCAGCTGACCTATCACTTCGAGCCGGGCAGCGTGCGCGATGGCGTGACCATGGCCGTGCCGCTGTATGCATTGAACCAGCTGCCGCGCGAGCGCTGCGAATGGCTGGTGCCGGGCATGCTGAAGGAAAAAGTGCATCTGCTGCTGAAGTCTCTGCCGCAGAAGCTGCGCCGCCACTGCGTGCCGCTGCCCGACTATGCAGCGCGCTTCTGCGAGCGCGTGCAGGAAGCGGGCAGCTTTGGCCGCGGCGATCTGATCGACGCCATCATTGCCGACATCCGGGCCCAGATCACTATCTCGGTGCTGACCAGTGACTTCAAGCCGGAGACGCTGCCTGCGCACCACTTCATGAACTTCAAGGTGATCGACGAGCATGGCCGCCAGCTCGATATGGGACGCAATCTGGCCACCCTGCAGGCCGAATTCGGCACGCAGGCGCGTGAGAGTTTCCAGAAGATGGCCGAGGCCAATGGCGGGCAGGGTGTCAGCCTGCGTGCGCTCAGTACCAGCGGCGGCAAGGGGCAGGCACAGTCACAGCATGGCGGGGCAGCGGCACAGGCGAACGCCAAGGGCGGCGCCGCTGCTGGCGGCAAAGCCGCTCAGGCCCAGCCTGCGGGCAATGCTGCTGCCAGCGGCAGCAGCACCGCCAGTGGCATCACCCTCAATGGCCTGACCAGCTGGACTTTCGGCGAGCTGCCGGAGCTGCTGGAAATCGTGCAGGGCAAGCTGACGCTGATCGGCTTCCCTGCGCTGGTGGACAAGGGCACGCACTGCGATCTGGAAGTGTTCGACGATCCCACCGTGGCAGCGCGCACCCATCGTGCCGGCCTGCGCCGGCTGTTCGCCTTGCAGATGAAGGACCAGATCAAGTTCATCGAAAAGAGCATCCCCAATCTGCAGCAGATGGGCATGCAGTTCATGAGCATGGGCACGCAGGAAGAGCTGCGCGAGCAGATCATCCAGAAGGCGCTCGATATCGCCTGTCTGCAGGACCCGCTGCCGCTCGATGCCGACAGCTTTGCCAAGCGCAAGGACGAAGGCAAGTCGCGGCTGGTGCTGCTGGTGAACGAGATCGCGCGCCTGCTGTCGCAGGTGCTGACCGAGTTCCACGGCATGCCCAAGCGTCTGCAAGGGCTGCCTGCGGCGGTGGCCAGCGACATGCAGGCGCAGTTGCAGGGGCTGGTGAACAAGCGCTTCCTGATGGATAACGAGTACAGCCAGCTGGCCCACTTCCCGCGTTACCTGAAGGCGATGAATGTGCGGCTGGAAAAGCTGCGCGGCGATCCTGCCCGTGACGCCAAACAGATGGCGGAGTGGCAGCAGGCCGCGCAGCTGTACCAGCGCGCTGCCCGTGACAAATCGGCGGGGCGGAATACCGACCCCAAGCTGGTGGAATTCCGCTGGATGCTGGAAGAACTGCGCGTCTCGCTGTTTGCCCAGGAGCTGCGCACGCCCATGCCGGTGTCGGTCAAGCGCCTGCAGAAAGTCTGGGAATCGATGCAGCGCTAAGTATCAACTCAGAGCAGGAAGGCCAGCACGGCCACTGCGGTAGGGGGCAGTGCCCCCAGCAGCAGGCCGATGGCGCCTATCGACGCATCGCGGAAGCCATGGCGCAGCAGGGCGGCACCGGCCGGATTGGGCGCGTTGGCGATCACCGTCAGGCCGCCGCCGGCGACGGCACCGGCCACCAGCATATATTGCGATTGCGGACTGATGCCCTGTATCAGCGAACCCAGATAGGTCAGGGCTGCGTTGTCGGTAATCGCCGTCAGTCCCAGCGCGCTGAAGAACAGCGCCGTGGGCGCCAGACTTTCCACGATGGGTTGCAGCCACCATTGCTGCATCCCGCCCAGTACCACCAGACCAGCGAGGAAAAAGCCCACCAGCAGGCCTTCCTTGATGATCAGCGGCTGCTGGTAGCGCTGGTAGGCAATGGTGAAGCCGAGGAACAGCATGAACAGGCCGAGGAACAGCACCGGGTGGTGGCTGAACACCACGACCAAGGCCAGAAACGCCAGATGCACGGCACTCACCAGCAGCGGCACCGGTGCGCTGTCGCTGTCGCTATTGGTGTGCGGGCGCAGGTGGCGCGCCAGTACGGCCGTGATCACGCTGGCGTTGAACAGCACGGCCAGCGCCGCGCGCCAGCCGAAATGCTGGGCCATGTAGGCGCTATCCCAGTGCCATGTGCTGGCCACCATCAGTACCGGCGGGGCGGCATAGGCAGTGAGGGTGCCGCCTATCGAGACGTTCACGAACAGCACGCCCAGCGCAGCGTACTTGAGCCATTCCGGCAGCTCGTCGCGGAACACCAGCGGCGCCAGCATCAGCGCGGCCAGCGTCATGGCGGCGGGTTCGGTAATCAGCGAGCCGGAGAGCGGCACCAGCGCCATGCCGAACCAGACCAGCGCCAGTTCCGTGCGCATGGGCAGCAGCCGGGCCAGACCCCCGAGCAGGCTTTGCACCACGGCCAGCACGGGGCGCGAGGCGGCCACCACCATCACGGTGAAGACGAATAGCGGTTCGGTGTACTGGCGCGACTCGGCGTAGCGGATGGCGTTCTCGCCGCCGCCCACCACGGCCATGCTGATGATGAGTACGATGGCCCAGAAACCGAACACCACTTCCACCTCACCCAGCAGATGGAACAGGCCTGCGTGGCGCGGGTGGCGGTGGGCCAGTTGTTCGATGGATTTGGCGGCAAAAGTATGCAGTAGTGCCAGACCAAACAGGATGGCGCCCAGCAGTTGTACAGTTTGCAAAGTTGATCCTTGTCGAAAGATATAAATGGCTAGATAGGCATGTTACAGCAAGCCGCGTACGGTTTCCTTTAAGTCTTGCTGGGAAGATAGTCATTGACTAAGCTGAGCGGAAAATGTACTGTATGTGCATACAGTATTTTGCTTTTTTATCCCCACTTCATGAGCCGCTCCGCATCACTTGTCGCGCCGGAAACAGTCCATCCCTCGCTCTGGCTGGCGTCACAGCTGGCGCGCAGCAGCGGGCGCTGCATCGATACCGGCTTTGCCGCCCTGTCCAGCCAGCTGCCCGGTGGCGGCTGGCCGCAGGGCGTGCTGATCGACCTGTTGCTGCAACAGCACGGCATGGGCGAATTGCGCCTCCTGCGGCCGGCTTTACAGGCGCTGGGGCGGCGCCCCATCGTGCTGCTGCAGCCGCCCCATGCACCGCAGGCGCTGGCGCTGGCGGCGCTGGGGCTGGAACCGTCGCAGCTGGTGTGGATACGCAGCGGTGCGCGCAGCGCCGATGCCCTGTGGGCGGCCGAGCAGGTGCTGCGCAGCGGCTGCTGCGGCGCGCTGCTGCTGTGGCAGAACCATGCCCGTGGCGAAACCCTGCGCCGCTTGCATCTGGCCGCGCAGAGCGGGGATACGCTGTTCTGCCTGCTTAGGCCGCTGGCGGCGGCGCAGGATGCTTCGCCGGCGCCGCTCAGGCTGGCGCTGCACACTGCGCCGGGCGGCATCGACATCGGTTTCGTCAAACGACGCGGGCCGCAACGCGATGCTCCGCTGTTTTTACCCCTGACACCTACTCTGTTTCAACGCCATGCGTCTCTGGATCGCTCTACACCTGCCGCGCTTGCCGCTCGAAGTCTTCTGTCCGCGCTGGTCAGCTGACCAGTACACGGTGGTGCTGGAGCAGGAAGGAGTGGTGGCCCTGTCGGCGCTGGCGCAGCAGGCCGGGGTGCAGATGGGCATGCGGCGCGGCGGTGCGCTGATGCTGCTGCCACACGCTCAGTTCCAGCAGCGCGCGCCGCAACTGGAGCTGGAAGCGCAGCAGGCGGTGGCGCTGGCGCTGCTGCAATTTACCCCGCAGCTGGCGCAGGTGGAGGAAGCGTCGCTGCTGCTCGATGTGGGCGCCAGCCTGCGTCTGTTCGGCGGCCCGCTGGCGCTGTGCCGGCGCGTGCGCGCCTGCTTGCGCACACTGGGTTACAGTGCCACGCTGGGCTGTGCACCGACGGCGCGCGGGGCGTGGCTGCTGGCGCGCAGCGGCGGCGGACGGGCGCTGAAAATGGCCACCTTGCTGCGCCGGATCGATGGCCTGCATGTGAGCGTGCTGCCGCCAGCGCGGCCTTATCTGGCATGGCTGGAAGGCATAGGCTGTCTGACCCTGGGGCAGTTGCGCCAGCTGCCGCGCCCCGGCTTGCAGCGCCGTTGCGGCCGCGCCTTGCTCGATATGCTAGATGACGCCGCCGGCATGCGCCCCGAGCTCTACCAGTGGCTGCAGCCACCGGCCAGCTTCCGCGCCCGCATCGAACTGTTCGACCGGGTGGAGCAGACTGCGGCCTTGCTGTTCGGCGTGCAGTGTCTGCTGCAGCAACTGACGGGCTGGCTGACGGCGCACCAGTTTGCCGTGCAGCGCGTGCGCCTGCTGCTCGAACATGAGCGGGGGCGGCAGGCAGGCCCGCCGACGGTGATCGAGATTGTGCTGGCCGAACCCACGTGGCGCGATGCGCATCTGCTGCGGCTGCTGAAAGAGCGGCTGGGGCGGCAGGAACTCGATGCGCCCGTAATTGGCCTATGTCTGGAAGCGCCGCAGGTGCAGCCTATGGCGCCGCCGAGCGACTCGTTGTTCCCTGAACCGGGCGGCAGCAAGGAGGACTGGCAACGCCTGCTGGAAGTGCTGACGGCGCGGCTGGGCGCGGAGAATGTGCTGCAGGCGGCACCGCTGGCCGATTACCGGCCCGAGCATGCCAACCAGTGGGTCAGCGTGCAGCAGAAAATCCGTGCGCCGGCAGCGCGTCCGCAACTGCCGCCTGATGTACCGGCCTTGCCCCGTCCCGCATGGCTGCTGGCGCAGCCGATTGCGCTGCTGATGCGCGAGCACCGGCCTTACTATGGCTCGCCGCTGAAAATCATTTCAGCGGGCGAGCGGATAGAAGCAGGATGGTGGCAGTCTTTGCAGACGCGCGATTATTTTATGGCGGAAGGGGCGGACCACGCCCATTACTGGCTGTACCGCGAGCGTCCCAGCGGCGGCGATCCGGCCGAGGCGCGCTGGTATCTGCACGGGTTTTTCGCCTGAGCGGCAGCCAGCACGGCGGCTACATGCGCATCAGCCGGGCTGGCAGGGCAGAGGATCAGTCGCCGTATTCTTCGGACAGGTCTTTCCAGCCTTTGCTGGCAGCGTAGGCATTGAACGCATCGGGCGCTTCCAGCACCAGCAGGCGGTTTTCCTGCAGTACGCTATCGCCTGCCTGCACGCTGGGGCCGTTGTAGCCGAGCTTGCGCAATTGTGCCTGCACGGCGCCGATCAGGCCGGCGTCTTTATGCAGGCCACTGATAGGGCTGGCAAAATCGACGTACACGTCGATGGCGCCATAGCCTTCATCGAAAATGCGGATGGCTTTGACTTTGTGGGTACGGCCGCTGCCGTCGATGGCCTCGAACGGGCCGCTGAGATGGATGTCGGTGTCTTGGTTCATGGCGCCAGCATACACCAGATTGGCGCCCGCTGGCGCCACAGCCGCCCGTTGGCGGACTGTGGCGGGCGTTCCAGCCTTACTTCATCGGCTGCAGTATGGCTTCCAGGCGGTCCGGCGTACCGCTGATACGTTCCAGACGCGGATACTTGAGCCCTTCGTGGTAATCGAACTCATAGGTCTGGTACAGATTGCCTTTTTTTACCAGCAGCTTGATCGGGTCTTTGCTGGTCTTGGCAGCCGTAATGGCGGCACGCAGCACTTCCGCTTTGTAGGCGCGGCCATTCACGGCCAGCAGCGTGCTACCGCCCGACAGACCTGCTTTGAAGCCCAGACCATCCCACTGGAAGGCTTCCAGCTTGCCCTCGGCTCCCACCGAGAAACCCAGCGAGTACTGGAAGTTGGCCGATTTGCTCTGCTCTTCCTGGGCTTTGAGGAAATCAGTCGGCTTCTCCGTGTACACCAGTTTCCAGCCGGCGCGGGCCAGACCAGCTAGCGGCGCGCGCGGGCCATGGCCGTCCAGGCGGCTGCGCAGGAAAGTCGCCCAGTCATACGGCTGGATGGCGTTCAGTTCGCGCACCACGTCCTCGAAGGTGTAGTGTTTGGCTACGTTGACGCCGTCATCGACGCCGAAGAAGCGGCGGGCGAAATCGTTGAGCGAGCGCTTATCGCCCGACAGCTCGCGGATCAGGGTATCGGCATCGAGCCAGATCAGCTCACCTTCCGAGTAGTAGTCCTCGGCGCGCTGCCAGTTGTTCCAGCCCTGCGGACGGCGGCCATTGACGATAGGGTCATTGGTGGTGTCCTGCACGGCGCGCCATTCGCGGCCTTTGACGTTGTCGTAGCGGGCCGCGGTGGCGGCCAGCAGATCGCGCGTGTGTTCGGCCTTGATCAGACCGGAGCGGGCCGCCAGCACGGCGCCCCAGTACTGGGTCTGGCCTTCGTACACCCACAGCAGCGAGTTCTGCAGCGGGGTGTTGAAGTTCGGTACATTCTGGTCGGCCGGACGGCGGAACTTGCCGTTCCACGAGTGAGTGAATTCATGCGGCAGCAGTTCGCGCCGCGCTTCGTGCTTGGACCACTCGGTGAAGTAGCCGAGCTTGACGCCGTTTTCGCTGGACTGGTGGTGTTCGCGGCCGATGCCGCCGAATTCGTCGCTGATGGCGAACAGGAAGTCGTAGTGTTTGTAGTGCTGCGAGTTAAACAGTTTATACGCTTGCTGGACCATGGCACGGTGCGGCGCGATCTGTTCCGGCGTGGCTTCCAGCTGGTCGGCCGAGTCGGCTACCACATTCAGGTGCACGGGGATGCGCGCGCCCGGATCGAGGTCGATGCGGCGGAAGTAGCGTCCAGCGAACAGGGGCGAATCCATCATGGCTTCCAGATCGAGCGGTTTGAAGGCGATCTCGTCGCCGCTGCGCTGGGCGGTTTCCAGCGCCGTGCCGTACTGCCAGTCTTTCGGTACGGTCAGGTTGGCCTGCATGGTGATCTTGCGGCTGTCGTAGCCAGCCGGATACAGCGTGACGGACTGCCACTGCACGCCCAGAATGTCATTGGTCATGGTGGTGCGGCCCTGTGCGGCCTCGGTGGGCGACAGGTACTGGAACTCTACGTCCACGCTGCTGGCACCCTGCGGCACGTCGATATGGAAGGCATACACGTTGACGGTGTCGCGCACCCAGTCGATCTGCTTGCCGTTGGCGAATACTTTCAGACCAGCAAACTGGCTCAGCGTGCCGCTAGGGCCGTGATTGCCGACCACCCATTGCGGATACAGCAGGGTGAGCTTGCCGGGCTGGGCCGGAATGCTTTCCCGTACGCGGAAAATCTGCTGGGCCGTATTGGTGGCGTCCACTTTCAGTACGATGGTGCCCGGATAGGGCTGGTCGGAAATGCTGCTGGCATGGGCAGGATAGGCACAGGCGAGCAGGGTAGCGAGGATGGCGCGAGGCAGGAACATGGTCTCAGGTCAAAAAAACGGAAAAACCGAGTGTAGCACGTAGGAAACATGGCAAATGTTGCAAAGCGTATCTGCCGGTGGCGGCGGCCGGGGTCCGCGCGGCGAAAATTTTTTGGGAAAAATCGAAAAAATTTTCAAAAAAAAGTGAAAAAACTGGCCGGCTGGGGACGCGCAGAGCATTTTTCAAGGCCTTGAAACAGGCAAAAACCATCCTATATCGGAGTCAGTGGTCGCCCAGATGGGGGCCACCTGACCATATCGCTTAACTTGAAAAGGATATCTATCATGCGTAACTTCGACCTGACCCCACTGTATCGTTCCGCTATCGGTTTCGACCGTCTGGCCCAAATGCTCAACGACGCCCAACGCGGCGATGCCACCCCTAGCTATCCCCCTTACAACATCGAACTGGTGAGCGACGATCAGTACCGCATCGTCATGGCGCTGGCCGGCTTCAACCGTTCGGAAATCGACATCACCTTCGAGCGTGATTCGCTGCAGGTAGTAGGCCGCAAGGAAAAGGACACTAGCGCGCGCACCTATCTGCACCGCGGTATCGCAGCGCGGGATTTCGAGCAGCGCTTCCAGCTGGCCAACCACGTCAAGGTGACCGGCGCCACGTTCGATAACGGCATGCTGACCATCGAGCTGGTACGCGAAGTGCCGGAAGCCCTCAAGCCACGCAAGATCGTCATCGACGGCGGTCCTAATGTGACGGCACTGGAGCAGCGTCAGGCCGCTTAATGCCGGCTTGAGTTGCATATTAACTACCGCAGCGCGGTAGTCTAGAATGATCCCGACTGGCCGGAGCGTAGTTGAGCTTTCCGGCCAGTTCTACGTCTGTCTGGCCGGCCGGTTTCTTCCGGCACGGCCAGTGCTGCGTCGGCCTGCGGGCGCGTGGCGAGTGCTGTTCCCGCACTGCGGCCGACCTGCAAAAAGTTAAGACGCGTCTAAGTTTGCTGCCGCATATTGGCAGTGTTGTTCAACCTTAGTTGTCAGCTTAATCGCAACCTTCATTGCAGGAGTTTCACTATGTCTCAATCTACTCTCAAACGTGCAGCCCTGGCAGTGGCCGTCCTGGGCGTGATCGGCGTGGGTGGCGCTGTCGCAGTGCAGCAAGGGAATGCTGTTGCCGCCGCTCCAACCGTGGTGCAGGCCGCTTCCGCGCCCGCCGCCGCGCCGGTAGCCGTGCCAGCACCCGGCATCACTTTGCCCGATTTCAGCGTGATCGTTGATCACAACGGTCCCGCAGTGGTCAACATCAGCGTGACCGGCAGCACCCGCGCGTCCTATAACGAACCGGCCGGGCGCGGCGACCCGTTTGCGGACGATCCCTTCTTCGAATTCTTCCGCCGCTTCCAGATGCCGCAGCAGCGTGGCGGCCAGCGCGTGCCTACCCATGGCATGGGTTCGGGGTTCATCGTCAGCAGCGACGGCGTGATACTGACCAATGCCCACGTGGTGCGTGACGCCAGCGAAGTGACGGTGAAACTGACCGACCGCCGCGAATTCCGCGCCAAGGTGCTGGGCTCCGATCCGAAGAGCGATGTGGCGGTGCTGAAGATCGACGCGAAAAACCTGCCGGTAGTGCCGCTGGCCAAATCGAATGATCTGAAAGTAGGCCAGTGGGTACTGGCCATAGGCTCGCCGTTCGGACTGGAAAACACCGTCACGGCAGGCGTCGTCAGCGCCAAAGGCCGCTCGCTGCCGGATGGGAACGTGCCCTTCATCCAGACCGACGTGGCAGTCAACCCCGGCAACTCGGGCGGCCCGCTGTTTAACACCCGCGGCGAAGTGGTCGGCATTAACTCGCAGATCTACAGCCAGACGGGCGGCTATCAGGGCCTGTCGTTCGCCATCCCTATCGATGTGGCCAGCAAGATCAAGGACCAGATTATCGCTACCGGTAAGGTCACCCATGCCAAGCTCGGTGTGACGGTGCAGGAAGTTAATCAGGGCTTTGCCGATTCCTTCGATCTGGCCACGCCGGAAGGCGCGCTGATTTCGAAAGTGGATAAAGGCGGCCCTGCCGACAAGGCCGGCCTGAAACCGGGCGATGTGATCCGCACCATCAACGGCCAGAAAATCGTCAGTTCGGGCGACCTGCCGGCCATGGTCAGCCTTGCGACGCCGGGCGACAAAGTGACGCTGGAAGTCTGGCGTCAGGGTAAGATGGAGGCTATCAAGGCGACGCTGGGCAATGCCAATGACAAGGCGCAGCTGGCCGATACGGACCGCGAGGAACAGGCTACCGGCAAAGTGCGCCTGGGCCTGTCGTTGCGGCCGCTGGAAAACATCGAGAAGCGCCAGTCCGGCATCAGTTCCGGTTTGGTGATCGAGGATGCCCGTGGCGCCGCTGCAGCCGCAGGCGTGCAGCCCGGTGATGTACTGCTATCGGTGAATGGCCGTCCCGTACAGAGCGTGGAGCAGGTGCGCGAAGTGGTGGACAAGTCCGGTAAATCGGTGGCATTGCTGATCCAGCGGGGCGACGATAGAATCTTCATTCCGGTGCGTCTCGGTTAATGAGCCGTATGCTTTAGCCGGATTCCGCAGGCCATAGTCTGGCCGGCAGAACGCGACACAAAAATAGAAAGGAAATAACAAGATGCGACTTCTGCTGGTAGAAGACGATACGATGATAGGCGAAGTAGTGCTCGACCTGCTCAGGGCCGAGCACTACGCGGTAGACTGGGTCAAGGATGGCGCCATGGCCGATACGGCCCTGCAGACCCAGACCTATGATCTGGTGCTGCTCGATCTGGGCCTGCCGCGCAAGGATGGTCTGGAAGTGCTGCGTTCCATGCGTGCGCGCAAGGAGCTCACGCCGGTACTGATCGCCACTGCGCGCGACGCCAAGGAGCAGCGCATCGCCGGCCTCGATGCCGGTGCCGACGACTACGTGCTGAAACCCTATGATCTGGACGAACTGCTGGCGCGCATCCGTGCGCTGCTGCGCCGTTCGGCCGGCCGTGCCGAGCCGGTGTTCGAGCATGGCAATGTGAGCGTCAATCCGCAGACGCGCGAAGTGCTGGCCGATGGCAAGCAGGTCAATCTGTCGGCACGCGAATGGGCCGTGCTGGAAGCATTGATCGCCCGTCCCGGCATCGTGCTGTCGCGCCAGCAGCTGGAAGAGAAGCTGTACAGCTGGAAGGATGAAGTCAACAGCAATGCGGTGGAAGTATACATCCACGGCCTGCGCAAGAAGCTGGGCGCAGAACTGATACAGAACGTGCGTGGTCTGGGCTACATGGTTCCCAAACTATGAAGAGCATGAAGGTCAAGGTGCGCATGCCGCCGCTGCCCAAGGTGCCGGTGGTAACGCACTCGCTGCGCGGGCGTCTGCTGTGGTTCCTGCTGGCGGCCATTACCATGGCGGCGATAGCGCAGGCCATGGTGGCCTATCGCAGTGCGCTGAATGACGCCGATCAAATTTTCGATTACCACATGCAGCAGATGGCGATGGCCTTGCGTTCCAGCGCCACGCTGACCAACAAGGCGGCCGATACGGCAGCCGATCCGGAGAACGACGATCTGGTGGTGCAGGTCTGGACGCCGGACGGAGCGCAGGTGTTCCGTTCCCTGTCGCGTGCCGCGCTGCCCCAGCGCGCCGTGCTGGGCTTCTCCAACGTGAAAGCCAATAACACCACTTACCGGATTTTCTCCGTACAGACCAGTAACCAGACGGTGCAGGTGGCGCAGGATATGGCGGTGCGCCAGCGCATGGCCGGTACGCTGGCATTGCGTACGGTGGGGCCGATTGCCGTGATGGCGCCGGTGCTGATGCTGGTGGTGTGGTGGGTAGTGAGCGGTTCGCTGGCGCCGGTGTCGCGCGTCAAGCGGCAAGTGGCGGCAAGGCAGGCCGATGATCTGTCGCCGGTGTCGGAAAACGATCTGCCTGATGAAGTGCTGCCGCTGGTTCAGGAACTCAATCTGCTGTTTGGCCGTGTACGCACGGCGTTCGAGGCGCAGCAGCATTTTGTGGCTGATGCCGCGCATGAACTGCGCACCCCGCTGGCGGCACTGAAACTGCAGGTGCTCAGTCTGGAGCGGGCACAGGACGATGCCGCGCGCAGCGTGGCGGTGGCACGCGTCACCGCCGGGATCGAACGGGCGACGCGGCTGGTGGAACAGTTGCTGGTGCTGGCGCGGCAGGAAGGCGTCCAGCATGAGGTGACGCTGGAGCCGGTCAATCTGACCGAGCTGATAAAGCGGACGCTGGGCGACATGAGCGGGCTGGCGCAGGCGCGCCAGATCGATCTCGGCGTGCACCATGCGGACGATGTGACGGTGGCAGGGCAGAGCGATGCGCTGCTGATCCTGCTGCGCAATCTGGTGGATAACGCCATCAAATACACGCCCTCGGGCGGCACGGTCGATATCGATCTGCGCCGCACGGCAGGCGCAGGCGGCAAGCCGGGCCGCATACTGCTGTGCGTGGAAGATTCCGGCCCCGGCATTGCGCCGGAAGAGCGCGAACGGGTGTTCAGCCGCTTCTACCGTGTACCGGGCAGCCCCGCCGGCGGCAGCGGTCTGGGGCTGGCGATTATCCGTTCCATCGCCGAGCGCCATCAGGCGGTGCTCAGTCTTGATAGCTCCGAACGGCTGGGCGGGCTGAAGATCAAGGTCGATTTTCCTGACACCATGAAGGCCACTCCAGTCTAAAATGCCAGTTTTATCAGGCGTTGGAGCGGTTCATGGAAAAAATCGGCTTTTCGGGCACCTTCGATCCCATCACCAATGGGCATATGTGGGTGATCAACGAAGCCCGTTCGCTGGCGGACCAAGTGGTGGTATTCCTGTCCGAGAATCCGGCCAAGAAGCCCCGTTTCAGCGCTGAAGAGCGTAAAAGCATCATCGCCCTGAGCTGCGCCCAGCAGGGCTGGGACAATGTGCAGGTGGTGATCGTCAAGGGCGATTACACGGCACGGGCGGCCAAAAAGCAGGGGGTGCACTGCCTGATCCGTGGTATCCGTACCACGGCCGATTTCGATTACGAGAACCTGATCCAGCAGACCAACGTCGATGTGCTGCAGGGTGCCAAGACCATCTTCGTGATGCCGCCGCGCGACCTCGGTTCCGTCAGCTCCAGCTTCGTCAAGGCGCTGGAAGGGCCGATAGGCTGGAACTGGATCATGAAGAAATTTGTGCCCGGTCCGGCCTACCACGCGTGGGTGCTGAGCTGGCTGCGGCGCGAGTGGGAGGCGCTGTGGGACTACGAAGCCATCGACGCCACCGCCATCGCCCATGCCGACGACTGGTTTATCCGCCTGACCGGCGCCACCATGTATGGCGGGCCGCAGCGCCATTATCACAACCTCGACCATCTGGTGCATGGCCTGTGCGAGATCCGCGTGTGGGCTGCCAATACCCGTCCCGATCCGGCCGATGTGGCCATCGTCAAGCAGGCCTTCTGGTTCCATGATGCCGAGTACGGGCCGGCGGGGCTGGGCATAGACATCACCAGCGAAGAAGCCAGCGCCCGTCTGTGGCTGGACTGCCATCTGGGGCAGGAGCGTGAAGATGCCGCCGCGCTGATCCGCGCCACCGACCATTTCCAGGAAGCCCATATCGAGCACCGCCTGAAAGATGTGCTGCTGGGTGTGGATCTGGCCATTCTCGGGCAGGACGACGAGGTGTATGGCAACTATGCGCGCGCTATCCGGCAGGAGTACATCCATCTGCCCGATGTGAAATACCGCCAGGAGCGGCGCGCTGCGCTGGCCCATATGTGCCGCAAAGCGGAGACGGGGCAGCTGTTCGGCAATGCCTATTTTGCCGAGCAGTATAACGAACGCGCCATCGAGAATATGCAGCGCGAAATGGCCCAGCTGGCGGGCTAAGCCAGCCTGCCAGTTTGCCGCGCAGGCCTGCCGTTAAAAGCGGTTCCAGTTGTTGTGGCGGTGCTCGGCCGCTTCCTTGAGCAGGTGGCTGGCGCGCAGTTCGTCTTTCGGACTCAGACCATCGCCGATCTGCACTGTCATTGCCAGCTCCTGTATGGCCGGCGGATATTCATGTTCGGCGGCTTGTTCCAGCAGCGCGCGGGCGCGGGCTTGATCGACGGTCACGCCACGCCCTTCCTGATAAATGTAGGACAGCAGGAACATCGCATGGGGGTTACCCAGTTCGCTGGCGACGCCTAGCCAGTGCGCGGCTTGCTGCTCGTTGCGTTCGATGCCTTCGCCATTCTTGTACAGCAGGCCCAGCATCAGTGCCGCGCGTGCATGTTGTGCGCTGGCAGCCTGACCGTACCAGTGGGCTGCCGCTGCCGGTGCGGGCGCTATCTGCGCTGCACCGTTGCGTAGCAATTCGGCCAGCCGGAACGCCGCCTCCGTATCTCCTGCCTGCGCGGCCTGCTCGAACAGAGATACGGCCTGCGCGCGCTGGGTGCTGCGGGCCTGATACAGCAAGCCCAGTTCGCGCTGGGCTACCGGCAGGCCCTGTGTGGCCCATGCCATCAGCTTGCGTTCGGCGGCCGCATCGGCCTGCTGCGCGGCCTTCATGCTGACCGTTTCGATCTGCGCCGAAGTGGGCTTCTCCTGCTGCATCTGGCAGGCTGGCAGCATGGCGGCAATCAGGATGGAACTGGCGAGCGCAAAGGCGGATTTCGACAGAGACATGGGCGGCACCTCTTGATGATTGTGTATCGGCTGTATCGCTGTACAGGGAGCCGGCGTAGCGGCTCCCTGTGCTGCGAACGATCAGACGCGGCTTACTTGCTCAGATCGACGCTGTACTTGGCATAGCCGCTGGCATCGAGCGGGCCTTCTGCCGTGATGCTGCTGATGCCGCTGTTCTGTGCCAGAGCCAGATGGCCCGGCGCCGAACGCAGTATCACCGGACCGGCGGTGGACACTTTGACGAAGCTCCAGCTGCGCGCGCTGCCGTTGCCAGCCAGCGTGACCTTGCCGCTGCTGCTGCCCAGAGCCGTCAGGTAGTTGCTCACCACGGTCTGATTGGCATCGGGCGACTTGATGATGGTCTTGCTGCCATCGATGCCCGGCACCGAACCGCCGCCGCCTGCGCGGTAGTCATTGGTGGCGACGATGAAGTCGTCAGTATCCGCCACGGCCTTGCCCAGATAGCTGAGGTTGACGATGCGGCTGCCGGCTGGTTTGGTCACATCGATCTGGTAGGTCAGCGCGTTGTTCTCGGCGTAGAACACGTCGTAGTTGTAGATGGTGCCGTAGCTCGGTACCAGATCCTGCTCGCTGGCGAGGGCAGGATTGATCTGGGCGAACTGCTTGGCTGCCGTTTCCAGCCATGCCTTGAGGTCGGAACCTTTGATCTTCACGGCCTGCAGATTGTTGTTGCTGTACAGGTAGAGGTCACCGGGATTGCGCACTTGCAGACCTACCGGTGCGGCTGGGCTGGCGCCCGGCGCTACGTCGGTGAAGTCGGAAGGACCGTTGCGGCCCGCCTTGAACGGCGCGCTGCACGAGATCACGGGGATGTTCTTGTAGCTGGCGATGGTAGCGTCGGTGCTGCTGGCGATGAATTTTTTCACGTAGTCGAGCTGGGCCTGATTGACCAGCTGGATGGCGCTGACATCGCCCACCAGTGCAAAGTAGGCCGACATTTCGAAATCGGTGGCTACGCCCAGCGGCTGCTTGGCGTAGGCGATGGTGGCCGCATGTTCGGTGGCCACCAGCGGGGCGATGCCAGGATCGGCCTTGGCATTGGTCACGCCGTCGGTATATTTGAAGCCACGCGATTCCACCGTGGTCTTGGCAGGCTGCACCACCCATTTGCCGCCCGTGTAGGCCAGCGTCATTTTGATAATGCCCAGACGGCGGCCCCAGCTCTGCGCCATCACGGTCGGTACGCCGTTGACGAAGCCGTTGATGGCATCGATCTTGGCGCTGGCAGGGAAGGCGGCGAACGACGGGTCGAGCGCCGGTGCGCCCGTCTCTTTACCTTTCGGGAAGATCAGGTGCGAGTGGCCGACCAGCAGGGCATCGATGCCGGTGCTGGTCAGATGGTAGCTGCCGTTTTCCATTTTCGGGCTGTAGGCGCTGGGGTCCAGACCGCCGTGCGACAGTGCCACCACCAGATCGGCGCCTTTGCTGCGCAGTTCCGGTACATACTGCTTGGCCGCTTCCTGCACGCCCGTGACGGCGACCTTACCGGCCAGATTTTTCTGGTCCCAGTCCAGTATCTGCGGCGGCACGAAGCTCATGATGCCGACATTGATTTTCACATCGAGCTTGTTACCGTCCGGTGTCACGGCCGAGAAAGTGCGCGGCAGCAGGCTGTATGGCTGGACGATAGGCTTGCCGCTGGCTACGCCGGTGACGTTGCTCAGTACCAGCGGGAAGTTGGGGCCGCCGCAGGTGCCGGCTGGCTTGCTCACGCCGGGAATGCCGAAGTCGGTATTGGTGATCTGGCTCAGCAGCGGCAGACCGTAGTTGAATTCGTGGTTGCCGAAGCCGCCGCCGTCGTACTTCATGGCGTTCATGGCTTTGTGGATGGCCATGGTGTCGGCGCAGGTAACGGGCTTGGTCACGGCCTGCAGATCGCCCAGCAGGGTGCCCTGGATGACGTCACCGTCGTCAAGCAGCAGATTGTTCGGATTTTCAGCGCGGGCGGCCGCCACCAGCGTGGCCGTGCGCTCCATACCGAGGCTGGTGTCTTCGGCCAGCGAGTAGTAGTTGTAGCTCATCACGTTGGCGTGCAGGTCGGTGGTTTCCAGCAGTGCCAGCGTCACCGTCGTGCCCTCGGGTATCGAGGGGCCGTTTTTATAGTCTGCACCGCAGCCAACCAGACCAGCAGCTGCCATGGCAGCGAAAAGCACCACATTGAATTTCATCGTTACCTCAAATGGGGGAAATTTAAGGTAGCGACTCTAGCGCTGCGCTATGACAGCATCGTGACAGAATATAAATGTTTTCTACTAATCGTGCAGTTATTCGATCACGGCGGTATTGAAGCCCGGCGGCAGGGCGGCCGGTATCCACGCCCGGCCGACAAAATTGCGCTGATGGCTGCTGGCCACCATCATCATGTCGGACGGCGATAGTGCCAGCTGGCGCTGCGGTGCGCCCACCTGCGCGCTAGCGGGCGTGCTGTGGTTGCTGAGCATGGTGAACTGCTGGCCCATCAGGTTCTGCAGGTCGGGCAGGGTGGGGCCATTCCAGCTGACGGCAAACACTGCGCCCTGCAGGTTGGCATATTCGCGCACCACGGTGCCGCTGGCCAGCCGGTTCTGGCTCACCGTGTAGACGGCGATGCTGTCGGCGCTGCGCGGCATGATGCTGCGGGCCGCCATCTGGATGCCGTTCTGGTCGAACGAGGAGGGCGAACTGCCCAGCGCTGCATAGGCGAGTGCACCTTGCAGTACGGAAAGAAAAAGCATGAGTAACAGTGCGCGGCGCATGATGTGCTCCTGTGCCTAAGATGGAGCCAGTGTAGGGCGCAGCGCTGTTTTCTGCCGTTAGCGAGATGTAAGCAATCGTTACGTCAGCTTTCTGCCAGAATTTCTGCCCTGCCGCCTACCAGTACGGCGTTATCGTCGAGTTCAGTGCGGATCAGGCAGGGCTGGCCTAGCGCCGCCCCCTGAAACAGGGCGATAGGCCGGCCTAGATGCAGGCTCAGGGCGCCCGCAGCGACGCCGGTAGCCTGATCTTCCATGGCTGGCTCGAGATGGTTGAAGTTGCGTCCCTCCAGCATGCCGTCGGCGCGCTCGCACCAAACATAACAGCCGTTCACACCCTGTGCCTTGCCCCATGCGCGGATGGCCGCCAGATCGGGAGCAAGTGCCTGCAGCGTCTTACTGTCGGCTACCTGCAGCAGCAGTTTGGGGCTGCCGACGGACGCCACCACAGGGGCCGAGCGCAGCGCGATGGCGGGCATGGCCAGCAGACGCGCGGGCAGATCGGGCGCAATGGCCGGCTGGGTCAGCTGCTGCGGCGCCAGCCGGATATACAGCTGATCGCCGCGCAGGATGAGCGTGAGGGCCTGGCCATGCATGGCCGTGCGGACTTTTAGCTGTGGCTGAGCGGGCGAAAGCAGCAGCCGTGCTGCCGCCAGCGTGGCGTGCAGGCACAGCGGGCTGCGCGCATGGGGGTAGTAATAGTCGAGCGCGATGGCGCCGTCGGCGCTGCGGTCGATGAAGACGCAGGCGGGCAGCTTGCGGTGCCGTGCAAATTGCTGGCGCTGCGCTACGTCCTGATGGTCGTGCTGGACGACCAGTGCGGGATTGCCCGTTCCTGCCTGTATGCCGAAGCACAATAGTTGCTGCACGCTGGTTTTTAGCATTCTGGTCCCCGGATTGGGCACTTCATCGCATCCTTGCGGCTGTGCCCGGTTGTTAATGCAAGAATGTCTACAGATTAAATCTGGAGGAATATCATAATGCGTAAAGTCCTGCCTGTGCTGAGCCTGTTGGCTGCCGCACCTGCCATGGCGGCGCTGGTGGCCACCACGCTGATCGATGGCCGTCAGGTGGAGTGCATGACGCTCAGGCAAGCCGCTGCCCCTTACACGGTGGTGTTTGAAAATGGCTCGCGCGTGACGCTCGATAAATGGGACAAGGTGATCGAAGGCGTTGCGCCCCAGGCCTCCGTGTTTGCGTATAACCGTCCCGGCTACGGCAAGAGCGACAGTACGCCGGCCGCGCGCGATGGTTTGAGCATCGTCGAAGAACTGCGCCACAACCTGCAGCACGAAGGCCTGAAGCCGCCGTATATTCTGGTGGGGCACTCGCTGGGCGGCTTGTATGTCCAGTTGTTTGCCAAGCGCTATCCGGAGGAGGTGGCCGGCATCGTGCTGGTTGATGCGCTTTATCCCGGCGTGATCAAGAAGCCGGAAGATTTTCCTGTGTTGACGCGCCTAGGGGCCGTGCTGTTTTTCTCGAGCAGTGTGCGGCGCGAAATCAACGCCATCGACCAGACCGGCCAGCAGGTGCTGGCGCAGGGGAATATCGATAAGCTGCCCATGATCCGGCTGGTGAACCAGCCCAAGGGGGCCACGGCGATACCGATCGATCTGGGCGTTATCAATAATGATGCGCAGACCATGGCTGCCGTGCGCGCCATGTATCCGCAGGCGAAAACCGTGGTAGTGGATTCGGATCACCAGATGCAGACGGCGTCGCCCGAGGTGGTGATTCAGGCCATCAAAGAGCTGATGGTGGCGCAGCGCAAATAACCGGCGCAGTTCCAGTCTTGAGTATGGCGGCGTAAGGTGTAAAATACTGTATATAAACACAGTATTTTATTAAAAATGTCCAGCCTGCCTCCAGCGTCGGCCCAGAGCCTGCCCGCCTATGCGGAGCTGTTCTGCCTGACTAATTTCTCCTTTCTGCAGGGCGCCTCCGATGCCGAGGAACTGGTGGCGCGCGCCGTGCAGCTCGATTATGCGGGACTGGCGATTACCGATGAATGCTCGCTGGCCGGCGTAGTGCGCGCTCACGCACAGGCCAAGCAGCATGACTTGCCGCTGGTGATAGGCAGCCATTTCCATTTGCGTGAAGCGGACGGGCGGGTGGCGCTGTCGCTGATCGCGCTGGCGCAGAACCGCAATGGCTACGGCAATCTGTGCGAACTGATTACCCTTGCGCGCAACCGGGTGGCGAAAGGCAGTTATCTGCTCACCCCGGCGGACCTGGCGGCACCGCCTGCCCAGTATGCTCATTTGCAAGGGCTGCCCGATTGTCTGCTGATTCTGTTGCCGCAATATCCCGTGTTCCAGCCGGAAGATGTGGATGCGCTGCACGTGCAGGCGGCATGGATGGAGCGCACGTTTCCGGGGCGGGCGTGGATGGGGCTTAATCTGCTGCAGCGCGCGCTTGATGAGGCGCACCGCGAGAGCATTGCCGAGGTGGCGCTGCAGCATGGTATGGCCGTGGTGGCGCTGGGCCACGTGTGCATGCACGTGCGCTCGCGCAAGCCGCTGCTCGATACCCTGTGTGCCGTGCGCATGGGTAAATCCGTGGCCGAATGCGGCTATGCGCTGGCGCAGAATGCCGAGCAGCATTTGCGGCCCCGTTTGCGGCTGGCCAATCTGTATCCCTTGCCGGCTTTGCAGGAGACTTTGCGCATCCTGTCGCTGTGTAAATTCAGTCTGGATGAGCTGCGCTACGAATATCCGCACGAGGTGGTGCCGCACGGGCATACCCCGGCCAGCTATCTGCGGCAGGAGGTGGAGTGCGGTGCGCGCGGACGTTATCCGCAGGGTGTGCCGGCCAAGGTGCTCAAGCAGATCGAACTGGAGCTGGAGCTGATCGCCGAACTGAAGTACGAGCCCTATTTCCTCACTGTGTATGACATCGTGTGCTTTGCCCGTGCGCGGAACATTCTGTGTCAGGGCCGTGGTTCGGCAGCTAATTCGGTAGTGTGCTACTGCCTGGGCGTGACGGAGGTCGATCCGGAGCGGGGCCATCTGTTGATGGGACGTTTCATGTCGCGCGAGCGTAACGAGCCGCCCGACATCGATGTGGATTTCGAGCACCAGCGGCGCGAGGAGGTGATCCAGTACATCTACGATAAATATGGCCGCGAGCGGGCCGCGCTGGCAGCGGTGGTGATCAGCTACCGTCCGCGCAGTGCGCTGCGCGACAGCGGCAAGGCGCTGGGGGTGGATCTGGCCATCGTCGAGCAGGTAGCCAAGGCCCATCACTGGTTCGATGGCAAGGCCGATCTGCTGGGACGGCTGGCCGAAGTAGGGCTGGCGCCCGATTCCATGCTGGCGCAGCAGTGGGCCACGCTGGCTACGACTCTGCTGGGTTTTCCCCGCCATCTGTCGCAGCACCCGGGCGGTTTCGTCATCGCGCAGGGCAAGCTGTCGCGCCTCGTGCCGATCGAGAAGGCGACGATGGAAGGGCGTAGCGTGATCCAGTGGGATAAGGATGATCTGGAAGAACTGGGGCTGATGAAGGTCGATGTGCTGGCGCTGGGGATGCTGACGGCCTTGCGCCGCGCGCTCGATATGGTGAGCCAGCAGCGTGGCCAGCCCTTCCGCATGCAGGATATTCCGGCCGAGGATAGCGCCACCTACGACATGATGTGTGTTGCCGATACGGTGGGCGTGTTCCAGATCGAATCGCGTGCGCAGATGAGCATGCTGCCGCGCTTGCAGCCACGGGTATTTTACGATCTGGTGATCGAGGTGGCGCTGGTGCGGCCGGGGCCGATACAGGGGGGGATGGTGCATCCGTATCTGCAGCGGCGAACTCAGCAGGCGCCGATAAAATTTCCCCCGCGACTAGAGGCAGCGCTGGAGCGCACACTGGGCGTGCCGATTTTTCAGGAGCAGGTCATGCAGATCGCCATGATCGCAGCTGATTTTACTGAGGGCGATGCCGATCAGTTGCGGCGTGCCATGGCCGCGTGGAAGCGCAAGGGCGGGGTTGATCGCTATCAGCAGCGCATCATGGATGGCATGCGCAAGAATGGCTATGACGAGGCGTTTGCAGCGGCTATCTGCAGCCAGATACAGGGCTTTGGCGAGTACGGTTTTCCCGAGTCGCATGCGGCCAGTTTTGCTTTGCTGACCTACGCCAGTTCATGGCTCAAATGCCACGAGCCGGCAGCGTTTCTGTGTGCACTGTTGAATAGCCAGCCTATGGGTTTCTACAGTCCATCGCAACTGGTGCAGGATGCGCGCCGCCACGGCGTGGTGGTGCGCCCCGTGGATGTGGCCTGTAGCGACTGGGAGTGCACGCTGGAAGAACCAGCGGGCAAACGCCAGCAGCCGGCAGTGCGGCTGGGCCTGCTGATGCTGAAGGGGATGCGCGAGGCAGCAGCGCGGCGCATCGTGCAGGCGCGTACGGCAGGAGGCTGGCCTGGCGTGGCCGAACTGGCGCGGCAGGCAGATCTGGAGCGGCATGATCTGCAGGTGCTAGCGGCGGGCAATGCGCTGGCGGGGCTGGCCGGACACCGGCGGCAGGCGCTGTGGCAGGCCGTGGGCGCGGTGCCGGACAAGGATATCCTGCGTCCCACCGCGCCGGACGAAGCGCTGCCGCAACTGGCCGCGCCCTCGGAAGGCGAGAACATCGTTGGCGATTACCGTTCGCATGGCCTGACGCTGGGGCGCCACCCGCTGGCGCTGCTACGCGAACGGTTGCTGGCGCAGCGCTTCCTGCCGGCCAGTACACTGAACCAGTACACTAACGGCATGCTGGCGCGCGCCTGCGGCATGGTGACAGTGCGCCAGCGGCCCGGCACGGCCAAGGGCGTGCTGTTTGTCACGCTGGAGGATGAGACGGGCAATATCAACGTCATTGTCTGGCCCGCGCTGCTCGAACAGCAGCGCCGCGAAGCACTCGGCTCGGCCCTGCTTGGCGTCTACGGCGTGTGGCAGCGCGAAGGCATGGTCTGCCATCTGGTGGCCAAACGGTTAGTGGATATGTCCCACCTGATGGGGCGACTACAGTCAGTCAGCCGTGATTTTCATTGATCCCGGCGTGGCCGTTGCCGTCAGAAGGTGAGCACCACAGGACAGAGATGCAGGTACAGCAAACTTAGCGAATCGATATTTTGACCTCTTTTCCGGTTCTGGCCAGCATATCGACTAGCGCATCGATGGTGAATCTGACGCTATTCCTGTTCATGAGGTCCGAGACGCTTGCATGGGTAATTCCGAGCATGTCTGCCGCATCAGCTGGTTTCAGGTTCTTTCGCTGTATACATTCTGCCAACTCGCTCATCAGGGAGTGTTTGATCGCTAACTTTGCGGAAATGATAGCGTCAGTCTCGGCGAGCAGCCTGCGGGCTTCTGTGGCTTCAAACCCGAGATCGGCGAAGACATTGCCGTCAGCGGGAGTGACGTGGGTGATGACTGGTTCAGGATTCATGGTGTCCTCCTTGCCCTGATGACAGCCTTGTAACGCTGTCTGGTAATTTCCTTGTCGTACTCGCTGGTCTTTTGCGTCTTCTTCTTAAAGGAATGCAATACATAGACCGCTTCAGCAAATTTGGCCACAAACATGACTCTATAAGCACCGCCATACCGTAGGATGCGAATTTCCCGCACTCCGTCGCCAAGTTCTTCGAATGGCTTCCAGTTATCGGGCTCGTATCCGCGTTGAATCTTGCGTAACTGTACTCCTGCATATTGTCTCGCCTCAGCGGGGAACAAGGCGTCATCGGTCAAATCCTTGAGGGAAGTGCCTATCCAAACTATAGGTTTGTCACGCATGTTCACCTCGCAGACGATTCTATCAAATCCTATATATTCGCCGCACGCACAACTGAATTTTGGTCAAAAAAAGATCGGTCACCAGTAGTTAATTGGGAGGCAATGGCGGTTTTTTCAGGGGCGGATGCTGAAGATTTGCGCGTTTTAGGCTATAATTTCAATTTCCCGCATGTGCCGTTCGGCACCCTCTGCAATGACCAAATTTGTCTTCGTCACTGGTGGCGTCGTGTCTTCCCTTGGTAAAGGGATAGCCGCCGCCTCTCTCGCTGCGATCCTTGAATCGCGCGGCCTCAAAGTCACCATGCTCAAACTCGATCCGTATATCAACGTCGATCCGGGCACGATGAGTCCTATGCAACACGGTGAAGTGTTCGTCACCGACGACGGGGCGGAAACCGACCTCGACCTCGGCCACTACGAGCGTTTCATCTCCACCCGCATGAAAAAGGTGAATAACTTCACCACCGGCCAGATCTACGAATCGGTGATCCGCAAGGAACGCCGTGGCGAGTATCTGGGCAAGACCGTGCAGGTCATCCCGCACATCACCAACGAAATCCAGGATTACATCCGCCGTGGCGCGGAAGGCTACGATGTCGCGCTGTGCGAAATCGGCGGTACCGTGGGCGATATCGAATCGCTGCCCTTCCTGGAAGCGGCACGTCAGCTGAGCCTGCGCGCTGGCCGCAAGAATTCGGCGTTTGTGCACCTGACGCTGGTGCCCTACATCGCCTCCGCCGGCGAACTGAAAACCAAACCGACCCAGCACTCGGTGCAGAAACTGCGCGAAATCGGTATTTCGCCGAATGCGCTGCTGTGCCGCGCCGACCGCCGCATTCCGGAAGACGAACGCGCCAAGATCTCGCTGTTCTCCAACATCGAAGAGCAGGCCGTGATCTCCGTATGGGACGTGGACACCATCTACAAAGTGCCGCAGATGCTGCACGACCAGGGTCTGGATGCGATCATCTGCGATGCGCTCGACCTGAACCCGGCACCGGCCGATCTGTCCGTGTGGAGCAAACTGATCTACACCCTCGAACATCCGAAGGCGGAAGTGTCGATCGGTATGGTGGGCAAATACGTGGAACTGACCGAGTCGTACAAATCGCTGACGGAAGCGCTGCGTCACGCCGGCATCCACAACGAATGCAAGGTCAACATCGAGTACATCGACTCGGAAGAGATCGAAACCACCGGCTGCGCCGAACTGTCCAAGTACGACGCGATACTGGTACCGGGCGGCTTCGGCAAGCGCGGCGTGGAAGGCAAGATCATGGCGGCCCAGTTCGCCCGTGAAAACAAGATCCCTTACCTCGGCATCTGCCTCGGCATGCAGGTAGCGCTGATCGAATATGCGCGTCACAAGGCCGGCCTGACCAGCGCCAACTCCACCGAGTTTGATCTGGAAACGCCACAGCCAGTGGTGGCCCTGATCGACGAATGGCAGGGCGCCGACGGCAAGGTCGAGAAGCGCGACGAGAACTCCGATCTGGGCGGCACCATGCGTCTGGGCGCGCAGACTTGCGCCATCAAGCCGGGCACGCTGGCTGCGGAAATCTACGGCGCCGTGGTGACCGAGCGTCACCGTCACCGCTACGAAGCCAACAACCACTATCTGCCCCGCGTGGAAGCGGCTGGCCTGATCGTGGCAGCGCGTACGCCGACCGAAGACCTGTGCGAAATTATGGAATTGCCACGCAGCGGAGACAACGCTCACCCGTGGTATATGGGTGTGCAGTATCACCCTGAATTTAAATCGACCCCGCGTGACGGCCATCCGCTGTTCACGTCCTACATCAAGGCTGCACTGGCTCACAAGGCCGCTGGCGCCGTACAAGGAGATGCAGCATGAAACTGTGCGGATTTGACGTCGGTCTGGATCAGCCCTTCTTCCTGATCGCCGGCACCTGTGTCATCGAATCGCGCCAGATGGCTTTCGATACGGCAGGCGCCCTGAAGGAAATGACGGGCGAACTGGGCATCCCCTTCATCTACAAATCGTCCTTCGACAAGGCCAACCGTTCTTCCGGTACTTCCTACCGTGGTCCGGGCCGCGAAAAAGGTCTGGAGATACTGGGTGACGTCAAACGCGAACTGGGTGTGCCGGTGCTGACCGACGTGCACGATGTGGAAGAAATCGCCGAAGTGGCAGCCGTCGTCGACGTGCTGCAAACCCCGGCCTTCCTGTGCCGTCAGACGGATTTCATCACCGCCTGCGCCCAGTCCGGTCTGCCGGTGAATATCAAGAAGGGCCAGTTCCTCGCGCCCGGCGACATGAAGAACGTGATCGAGAAAGCCCGTCTGGCCGCCCGTGCCAAAGGCCTTAACGAAGACAACTTCATGGCCTGCGAGCGCGGTGCTTCGTTCGGCTACAACAATCTGGTGTCGGACATGCGTTCGCTCGCCATCATGCGCGAATCGAACTGCCCGGTGGTATTCGATGCGACCCACTCGGTGCAGCTGCCGGGCGGTAACGGTACTTCCTCGGGCGGCATGCGCGAGATGGTGCCGGTGCTGTCGCGCGCTGCCGTAGCGGTGGGCGTGGCCGGTCTGTTCATGGAAACCCACCCGAATCCGGCCCAAGCGCTGTCGGATGGTCCGAACGCCGTACCGCTGGGCCGCATGCGCGAGCTGCTGTCCACCCTGATCGAACTGGATCGCATCACCAAGAAAGCTGGCTTCCTGGAGAACAGCTTCAACTAAAAGCAACAAGCCCGCACACCAGGCAGGTCGGGTGTGCGGGAAATTCCCGTTATCCTGACTCGCACAAGATGCGCTAGCATCGGGTGCGACATCGTATCGCCTAACTTTGGAGAATGACATGAGTGCTATTGTTGACATTATCGGCCGTGAAATCATCGATTCGCGCGGCAATCCTACCGTCGAATGCGACGTGCTGCTGGAATCGGGCGTGATGGGCCGTGCTGCCGTACCGTCGGGTGCATCGACCGGTTCGCGCGAAGCCATCGAACTGCGCGACGGCGACGCCAAGCGCTACTTCGGCAAAGGCGTACTGCAAGCCTGCGAGAACATCAACACCGAAATCTCCGAAGCCATCATGGGCCTGGACGCCAACGAACAGGCCTTCCTCGACCGCACCCTGATCGATCTGGATGGCACCGAGAACAAGAGCCGTCTGGGCGCCAACGCCATGCTGGCCGTGTCGATGGCCGTGGCCAAAGCTGCTGCTGAAGAAGCCGGCCTGCCGCTGTACCGCTACTTCGGCGGTTCGGGCGCGATGCAGCTGCCAGTGCCGATGATGAACGTGATCAACGGCGGCGCACACGCCGACAACAACCTGGACATCCAGGAATTCATGATCATTCCCGTGGGCGCACCGTCGTTCAAGGAAGCCGTGCGTTATGGCGCGGAAGTGTTCCACACCCTGAAAAAGATCCTGCACAAGAAGGGCCTGAACACCGCCGTGGGCGACGAAGGCGGCTTTGCTCCTTCGCTGGCTAACCACGAAGAAGCCATCAAGCTGATCATCCAGGCGATCGAAGAAGCCGGCTACGAGCCGGGCACCCAGATCGCTATCGGTCTGGACTGCGCTGCTTCCGAGTTCTACAAGGACGGCAAGTACGAGCTGGAAGGCGAAGGCCTGTCGCTGACCGCCACCGAGTTCACCAACCTGCTGGCTACCTGGTGCGACAAGTATCCGATCATCTCGATCGAAGACGCGATGCACGAAGGCGACTGGGACGGCTGGGCGATTCTGACGGCTGCTCTGGGCAAGAAAGTCCAGCTGGTAGGCGACGATCTGTACGTCACCAACACCAAGATCCTGAAAGAAGGCATTGCCAAAGGCATCGCCAACTCCATCCTGATCAAGATTAACCAGATCGGCACCCTGACCGAAACCTTCGCTGCCATCGAAATGGCCAAGCGCGCCGGCTACACCGCCGTGATCTCGCACCGTTCCGGCGAAACCGAAGATTCGACCATCGCCGATATCGCCGTTGGCCTGAATGCCCTGCAGATCAAGACCGGCTCGATGTCGCGTTCGGACCGCATGGCCAAGTACAACCAGCTGCTGCGTATCGAAGAAGATCTGGGCGACATCGCTTCCTACCCTGGCCGCGATGCGTTCTATAATCTGAAGTAATTCAGATAGTGCGGCCGGCTCCCCGCCGGCCGCTTTCAAGTTATGCGCTTAATTACCATCGCCCTGACAGCCTTGCTGCTGTTGATCCAGTACCCGCTCTGGCTGGGGAAGGGCGGCTGGCTGCGCGTAGCCGATTTCGAAGCGCAGGTGAACGCCGCGCACAAGAAGAACGCGGAGCTGATCGCCCGCAATGCTAAACTCAACTCCGAAGTGATGGACCTGAAAGATGGTACAGGGGCCGTGGAAGAACGGGCCCGCTACGAGTTGAGCATGATTAAACAGAACGAGATTTTCATCCAGATCGTCGGCAAAGGGCAGGCTACTCCGCCGCCACCGCTGGCGCCACGTCCCGAAACACGCTGAGGCCGCGATGATGATGCGCTACGCCTTCCTGTTGTTGCTGGTGCTGCAGGCACCGCTGGCTTACAGTGGCGGCGGTTGCGTGCCTGTGCGCGTCGGCTATATCGACCAGCACCGCCCGCCCTACTGGCTGGGCGAGGGCGAAGTGGTGCCGGAGCCGGCCGGTGCTTCCGTTGATCTGATCCGCGCTGCCGTGCAGGGCAGCGGCTTCAATTGCCCGCCCACCCTGATCCGCCTGCCGGCGGCACGCCTGAAGATGGCGCTGGAAGCCGGTGACATCGACATGACGCCGATCGGCGAACAGCCTAGCTACTCGCCCGAGATTGCCCTGCCGCGCGACCGCGACGGCAATGTGGACCGCAACCGTGCCATGCCCAACACCATGGTGGTTCTGGTGCGCGCCAAGGACCATGTGCCGCCCAACAGCAATCCGCAGGACTACCTGCGCGGTAAAACGGTGGGCGCATCGCAGGGCAGTCCTATCAATGCGCGCCTGCGCGAAATGGGCCTGGTGGTCGACGATGGCGCGCGTGATCTGGACCGCAATCTGGCCAAGCTCAAACTGGGGCGGGTCGATGCCGTAGTGACCAATCTGGTCAAGCCGGGCCACCTCGATGCTACGCTCAAGCGCTATGGCGGCAGCATCGTGCAGTTGCAGCAGCCGCTGATTAACACCCGCCTGTGGATGGCCTTCAATGCCGGCTACTATCGCGCTCACCCGGAACAGGTGGAAGCGCTGTGGACCTGGCTCGATACCAATCGCCTGCATCTGGGCGACTACATCAACAAATACAAAAAAACCCAGTGACCGCGCTGCATGCTACGTGCAGCCCACTGGCAGGCGCGCCGCAGAGCCTGTATCCTCCCTCATCGACCTACTAACGGAGCTACTATGAAACTGATCGGCATGCTCGATTCGCCCTATGTCCGCCGCGTGGCGGTAACGCTGCAGCTGATGGGCCTGAAATTCGAGCACCAGTCGCTGTCCGTGTTCAGCACCTATGACCAGTTCCGCGCCATCAATCCCGTCGTCAAAGCGCCTACGCTGGTGGCCGATGACGGTACGGTGCTGATGGATTCCACCCTGATTATCCAGTACGCCGAAGCGCTGGCCATGCCGGCCTGCCGCATGACGCCATCGATGCCCACCGAGCTGCTGCGCTCCCTGCGCGTGCTGGGCGTAGCGCTGGCGGCCTGCGACAAGGCGGTGCAGCTGGTGTACGAACACAAAGTGCGTCCGCTGGAAAAGCTGCACCAGCCGTGGGTGGCGCGGGTGACCAGCCAGCTGCTGGAAGCGTTTGATGCGCTGGAGGCCGAGCTGGCGAAACAGCCGCTGGAATTGCACAAGCCCGATCATGCCAGCGTGATGACGGCGGTGACCTGGTACTTTACCCAGCAGATGCTGGGCGATGTGGTGGTGGCGAGCCGCTACCCGCTGCTGCAGGCGTTTTCGCAGCAGGCCGAAGCGCTGCCTGCGTTTAGCGCCGCGCCCTATGGCGACGGCACTTATCCCGTTACGGCAGGAGCCTGAGCATGCCGTTGCAGCCTTACCTTGATACGGCGCCCGAGCTGGCTGCCGACGTGTATCTGCATGCCACTGCGCAGGTGATAGGCGATGTGCAGCTGGGCGCTAATAGCTCGGTATGGTGCAACGCCGTGCTGCGCGGCGACGTGAACCGCATCGTGGTGGGCGAGGGCTCGAATATTCAGGACTTCAGCATGTGCCACGTGTCGCACCGCCGGCCGGACAAGCCGGAGGGCTCGCCGCTGATCATCGGCGACTATGTGACGATCGGCCATTCGGTACTGCTGCACGGCTGCCGCATCGGCAACGAATGCCTGATCGGCATGGGCTCCATCATCATGGACGATGTGGTGATCGAAGACCACGTGATGGTGGGCGCGGGCAGTCTGGTTTCGCCCGGCAAGGTGCTGCAAAGCGGCCACCTGTATGTAGGCCGTCCGGCGGCCAAGGTGCGCGCGCTGACGGCGCCGGAAATCGCCTATCTGCGCTATTCGGCCGAGCACTATGTGCGGGTGAAGAACAACTATCTGGCCACGCCGACGCAGCAGGAATAAAAAATAAGCTTCCCTCCGTTTTCGCATTCCATCCGGCGACAACTAGGCGGCGTTCAACTGCTGATTCTTGATAATCCAGTCTCCGAGAATTTGCTGCTTGAACTCGGCGTAAAAGCCAGGCCGGCTAATTTTTTCATTTTTGCCTCGTTCTGTATAGCGTCAATTTTACGTCACCCATGGAAGACGAAATTTCGTGGGAACTTCAGTGCGTGGTATGCCGCTTATTTCTTCGTCTCGTTGATCTACCACATGGCACGCGGCAAATCGATTATGGCTCTTGGTTTTCTTCCGGGGCTTAGACTACTGCGTTGGCTCGCTCTGCCACTTCTGCGCACGCGTCCATTAACTCGTCGAAGCGCAATGCGTCTCCGATCATGATTTGGTCTTCAAGCATCTTGGCATAGTCGGATGCAAGCGCTTCTCGCGCAGCACCTTCGGGGACGATTTGCAGCGCGCCTTCCACTGCGACGGAATAGTCGATGACATTTCCGGCAGCATCCTTTTCATTAAAGAAGCAGGATTTGTGCTCGGCAACGGCACGGGCAACTGCGCGGTCGCCGACAACGCTGTCAAAGTGTGGGCTGCGCATGATTGCAGCCAAGTCGTGCCAGTGTCGCGCGTAGCGTTCGCCTCGAATCCGTCCTTGGGCACAGTAGACATGGGTGGCAGTCGCCTTTTCCCAGAAGGTGCGCGCAATACTCATTACCAGAGGTGACGCTGTTGGAAAGGTCACGCCGTTTACTTGCCCCTCCATGTCGCATGTCACTGGCAACACTTGGTGCGGCTCTCCGGTCGCGCGGCCACCAAACTCCAGCGTGACGATCGGGGCAACATAGCCGCTACCTTGTTTGATGGCTGGGTAGTGCACCAGGAGCTTGTCGCGCTCGGCGCCGGCAAGTTCAAGCTTGGCTTCCATCTTGGCATGTTCCAGCGCCGTTTGAATAACCGGTAGCACGCTGGTGACGATCCAGTCAGGCAGGCGATCGCGCACGGCTTTCGTCCATTTGCTTGCCTGACTGCGATTGACGGGTAAGAATTCCTCGCCGCCCGTCAGATCCGCTATCAGTTTGCGGATGTCGTAGGTGAGGTCGATGTCTTCAGAGAATCGGTCGATGATCTTGTAAACCTTCGAGAGAGACGTACCGCCCTTGAAGGTGAGGTCCTCAGCAAACTGCGATTCGAACAGTGCGCCGAGTGTCCAGGCCACCCACGCATCTTTTTCGAGAAGGTGGGTGGGCCGACCAGTGCTTTCCCGGGCTTGTTCCAGCACTTCGCCCTGGTCCTCCTTGCTGAGTGCGAAGAAATGTTCAACCACGAAGCGTTTCCTCGCCGATGGCTCTTGCCATCCACGAAGGCAAAGCGGCACGCGCCAACGTCAAAGTCCGCCATTCGGCCGATGGCAGCGTCCGGCGCAGGGTAGCTAACGATGCGCGCACGTGAGTGGGCCCCATCCAAGCCAGTGCTCGCACGGCAGCCCCCGCTTGGCTAGCTCCTAGCGCAAGCATCCAGCTCGGTGCGTGCTTGACGGTAACTTCGGATTTCCCTAGCTTGAGCTTGCGGGTACGCCCCGACGTCAGGTAGACCTCGCGAATCGGTACTTGCTGTGTTAGGCCCAGGGCGTTAGCTGCATTGGCGCCGTGGGGTGTCACGACCTCGCCATTTTGTGCGGCCAAGGCCTGTACGACCTTCTCGGACGCTGGTGCGCGCGTGCCGAACCGGCTGGATGCCGGCTTGACATAAGTCCCTCGTGCAACGCGTAGCAACTTGCCCTCTCTGGCGAATCGGGACAGCGCCTGATCGACAGCGGCTCGGTTGCCAAGATGTAAAAACTCTTTGGGCGACAACACGCCTCCCTCTGGAAGGGACTGTGCGTGCAGCAATATGGATTCGGGCAAGCTTTTCATGGTCGTGACTTTTGTCAGAACTATAGCATAGTTTCTGACATCAAGCTATCGATCTGTGGCCTTGGCGTAGTCCAGCGAAGTGACGGGCTGGAGTCATGGTGAAAAAAAAGGCGGTGGGCATACGCTCCACCGCCGGCTGAGGATCTGCTGTGTATTGGCCCAGCAGGGTTGCGGACTAGCTGCCGATTGCCGCCCGTCCCAGCGCCGGATCGTCGGTGAAGAAGCCGTCGATGCCGGTGGCGATGTAGCGCTGCATCTCCGCAATCGAACCCGCCTCATGGCGCGCAGCCGGGCCGCCATTACTGCGGAAATCCGCCGCGAGGAAGTAGTTCTCTGGACGGAAAGTCCACGGTTCCACCCGCAGGCCGGCGCGGTGGGCATCCTCCACCAGCGCGGTGGGCTGGCCCAGCGTGCCATCCTTGTTTAGCGGGATGATGGCGCGGGTAGGCGGCGCCACCACATCGGCATAGGCGGCGATGTCGCGCAGTCCGGCCGGTGTGCACATCTGCTGGTAGGTCAGCGTGCCGCCAGCCTTGGCCACATCCATAGGCCGCACCGGCTCGTTCACCACCAGCTGCATCAGACGCAGATTGGCGCGCTGGCCCAGTTTGCCGCGCATGTATTTCAGATTGCTTACCTCGAACGACTGTATCTCCACCGGATTGCGGCGCGTGTAGTCGTGCGCGGCGAGAATGGCGAGGAAACGGTCTTCCAGCGGCAGCCCCACGCTGCTGAAATAGGTCGAACTTTTCAGTTCCGGCACGATGCCGATCAGGCGCCCGCGTGCAGCCGCTTCGGCCGCGACGAAGTCGATGATCTCTTCGAAGGTGGCGATCTGGAACATGCCGTTGTAAGCGGCGCTGCCGGGACGCAGTTGCGGCAGGCGCTCGATGGCGCGCAGGGTCTTCAGTTCGGCCAGCGTGAAATCGTCGACGAACCAGCCTTCATGGGTTTCGCCGTCTATGGTTTTGCGGGTTTTGCGGCTGGCGAATTCCGGCCTTGTGGCCACGTCCGTGGTTTCGTTGACGAAGGCGTCGTGGCGTGCCACCAGCACGCCATCACGGGTGCTGACCAGATCAGGTTCGATGTAGTCGGCACCATCGGCGATGGCGCGGGCGTACGAGGCCAGCGTGTGTTCGGGACGCAGCGCGCTGGCGCCGCGGTGGCCGAACACCAGCGGCTTGCCCGAACCTTTGCCCATGGCGGCCACGCCGGGCAGACCGGATAGGTCCGGCGTGGCCGGTGCCGCTACCGGCAGCATGCTGCCGCTGCCATTCGCCGTGCTGCCGGCCAGCGCAGTGCTGGCCTGTGCCATGGCCTGGGCAGGCAGCAGGGCTGCAGCTGCCGCAGTACCGAGAAAACCGCGCCGCGACAGGCGCGCTTGCAATGTCATATCACGCATCAGAAATCCGCCATCAAAGTCAGGAAGCCCTGACGTGGAGCTATCGGATAGGTATTGTACGTGCCGCTGGCGGCGCCCACTACCACGTTGAGCGGACCTTCGCGGTTGGCCAGATTGCTGACGTTGAGGCGGTAGCGCGCATTCTTCAGCACATTGCTGTTCAGGAAAGGCAGCTTGCCCGAAACGCCGAGGCTCATCAGGAAGTAGCTCGGTACATCGAGATCGTTGGTGTAGGTGGCGTAGCGTTTGCCCACGTAGTCGCCGATCAGCTGGAACTCGGTGTCGGCGATGTTCAGCGTGGCCACGGTCTTGTTCATCCACTCCGGGCTGCCCGGCACGGACTTGCCGGCCGTCGGCACCAGATCCTTGCCGTTGTTGTAGTTGTCCGAGTAGGTCGAACGGTTGAACGACACTGCGTTGTAGAGCGAGAAGCTGCGGCCCATGTGGACGGTGCCGGACAGGTCGATGCCGTTGGTCTTGACGCTGCCAACGTTGGCCAGCACAGGGTTGCCGCCGATGATGGAGGTAATCACTGGCGTCGGGCTGATGGTCAGCAGACGGTCTTTGAAGTCCACATGGTACAGGCTGATCTGGCCGTCGAAGGCGCTGATGGCACCCAGATCGAGATTGTGGCTGGTGCGCAGGCCCAGTTCGTAGGTGATCGACGTTTCCGGTTTGGCCGTGCTCTTGAACAGGTCGAACGCCGCCTGGCTGGCCAGACTCCATGGCGAAGCACCGCCGCCGCCGTAGGTAACGAACTGGCGCATATTCTTCTGCACGTTGACGAAGGCCTGATCCTGCGCGCTGATATCCCATCGTGCACCGACCTGCGGCAGCAGCCATTTTTTGGTGTCGATTTTGCCCACAGGCAGAGCCAGCGAGCCGTTGGCGATGGCGCCCTTGGCTGGTTGTACAGGGAACTGGCCGTCAGCGAACTGCAGGCTGGATTTGAAGCCGGCCTGCAGCGCCAGATTCGGCTGCATGCGCCATTCATCCTGCAGGTGCAGCTGCACTACCTTGTTGTCGATCTCGCTGCCGTACTGGGTGATCAGCGGATTGCTAGGGCGGCTGTAGGGCGAGCTAGGATTGTTCACGTCCAGCGCATACCAGCGGCGGTAGGCCGAGGAGCGGTTATGTTCGAACCACAGGCCGCCCTGCACGGTGTGCTTGCCGAATTCGCTGCGCACGGTAGACAGCCAGCCGTTGCGGTTGATGGCGTATTCCGTGGTGCGGGTGGCGTAGCCGGAATTGCCGAACACCTGCTTCAGATTCTGGTTAGGGTAGTACACCGCGAACAGGCCGGGCAGACCAGCCACGCCGATAGGGCCGGCCACCACGCCCACGCCGTCATCGTTGTGGTAGTAGATCTGGTTGGACCAGGTGGTGTTCTCGCCCAGTGCCATGTCGTACTTGGCGTAGGTCAGGTAGTCGGTACGCTGCGCGTCGCTGTAGTAGTTGTGGTAGTTGTTGCCTTCAGCGGCAGGCGTGGCGCCGGCAGGCGACAGGTAGGCCAGCGCCGTGGCGAAGTCCGGATACATGAAGGGACGGGTGTAGGGCTGGAATTTCTCCGTGGCCGAGTGCACGGTGGCGTCTTCGTTCGGCTCGATCTTGTCCGAATAGTTGAAGTACAGGGTCAGCTTGCCGGCATCGTCATTGTGGATGAATTTGGCGTTGACCTGATTGCCGCCCTGACGGCCATTGAAGTCCCAGGCTTTCTGTTCGTGGTGGATGGCCGACAGGTAGGCGCTGTTGCCGTTGCCGAAGTCGCCGCTGTCGTAGCGCAGGAAGGTGCGCGAGGTCTTGTAACTGCCTACCGTCTGCTGCACGGCCAGATTACGCTCGCGTGCCGGATCGCTGGAGAAGGTTTCGATGGTGCCGCCCAGATTGCTGGTCGAAGCGGTGGCCAGATCACCGGCACCGGACGACAGGATCACGCGGCCGACGTTTTCGCTGATCACGGCACGCTGTGGCGACAGGCCGTTGTAATTGCCGTACTGCTGGTCGCCCAGCGGCACGCCGTCCATGGTGTAGCCCAGTTGCTGGCCGCTGAAGCCGTGCACGAACAGCGACAGATTCTGTTCGTTATTGCCCCATGGATCGGCGGTCTGGAAGCTTACGCCGGGCAGGGTCTGCAGGGCTTTCAGCGGATTAATGCCGGGCAGGATTTTCTGCATGTCGGCTTTGCCCAGCGCTACCGAGGAACGGGTTTTGCGGGTCGAGACTTCCACCGTGGCCATCGGTGCAGCCATGGCGCCCACGCTGGCATCGGCGGCGCTTTGTGCGCCACTATCGGCAGCGGCGCTGGCCGCAGTGTCGGCGGCCAGCGCTGCGGCAGCAACGGCATTGGCAGCGGCGGCTTCGCCGGAGAATTCGGCAACGGCAGCAGCCACGTTGGCTGCCATGGCCAGCAGCGGTATGCTCAGTGCCAGAGTGGAAAATGGTCGATTCATGATATGCCTTCAAGACAAGTTGGTGGAATTTGTAACGTCGGCAATGATAGTGACCAACTATTACCGGAGCGTGACGCGATTGCGCTACACTGCCGGATCGCTACGGCCAAGAACAGGGAAGGAAGCAGGATGGGAAAAATTGTATGGCGACTGGGCGCACTGGCTGCGTTGCTGGCACTGGGTGCGTGTAGCACGGTGAATCAGGGCGCGTTCAATAACTATGTGGCGCAGACTGTGCAGCCGGGCATGGCGCTGGACGAGGCGCTGGTGCGTATGCGCGCCGAGGGCTTCAGCTGCAATGCCAGCACGGCCGGCAGCGTGACCGTGTGCACCCGGCCGTTCGAGCGCATGCTGCGCACGGATTGCGTGGAGCGGGTGGATCTGGTGCGCAGCGTGAACGCGCCTAAGCTGGTTGGCAAAGTGGACGCGCTGGAGACGCGCTGTGCCAAGCTGTGGAATTAGCGGTGCGCCACGAGCGGGCGCGCCGGCCCCGGCGCTGAGGCCGGGCCGTAAGCCTTAGTGTTTGGCGTCGCTGGCAGGCAGCAGCGCTTCGCTAGCGGTGATGAACAGCTGGGCGCAATCGACGGCGTCGTAGGCGTAGTGCTGGCCGCAGAAGTCGCAGTTGATGGCGACCTGGCCCTGTTCCGCCAGCACGCTTTCCACTTCATCGCGCCCCAGCATCTGCAGCATATTGCCGACTTTTTCGCGGCTGCAGGTGCAGTGGAAGCTCGGATGGACGGGATCGAACACGCGGATGGTCTCTTCCCAGAACAGGCGCTGCATCAGCACGTCGATGCCGGTATCGAGCAGTTCTTCCTGCTTCAGCGTGGAGCCCAGTATCACGGCACGATTCCACGTTTCCAGCGCTTCGTCGGCAGTGATAGGTGCCGCTTCCGCCGTGCCGCCATGCAGCGGCAGCTTCTGCAGCAGCAGGCCGCGCGAGCTATGCTCGTCAGCCGCCAGCCACAGCTTGGTGTCCAGCTGTTCCGAACGCAGCATATAGTTTTCGATCACGGTGGCGACGTCGCCGCCATCGAGTGGCACGATGCCCTGATACGGTTGCTGGCCCGGCAGCTTGTCGGCCGGATCGAGCGTAATGATGAAGCGGCCTTTGCCGTGCGCATGCAGCAGCCCGGTCAGGGTAGCGTCGTCGGCAATCACGGCATCGGGCGCCAGTTTGGCGGTAGCGCGCAGGCGCAGTTCCGCATCGCACTCGACCACCAGCAGGCGCACGGGGCCATCGCCATGGATCTGCATGATGATGGAACCGTTGAATTTCAGATTGGCCGACAGCAGTGCCGCTGCGGCCACCATTTCGCCCAGCAGCTTGCGCACGGGGGCAGGGTAGTGCTGGCGTGCCTGCACTTCGCGCCAGGTAGCGGAAATGTCGATCAGCTCGCCACGCACGGCAGCGTTTTCGAAAATGAATTTTTGCAGGGTGTCCTGCCCGGGCAGGGTGGTGTTGCTCATGGAGTTCCTATCTTTTTCAGTTGCGACTTGAAGAGCTGGCCGCGTTGTACATAATTGTCTGCATTGGCGCGCAGATTGGCGGCATCCTGTTCCGTCAGGGTGCGCACGGCCTTGGCCGGCGAACCGATGATCAGGCTGTTGTCAGGGAATTCCTTGCCTTCCGTGACCAGCGCACCGGCGCCGACCAGACAGCCCTTGCCTATCCTGGCGCCGTTCAGGATCACAGCCTGTATGCCTATCAGGGCGCCATCGCCGATGGTGCAGCCGTGCAGCATGGCCTGATGGCCGATGGTGACGTTTTCGCCCACCGTCAGCGGGTAGCCCATGTCCGTGTGCATCACCGTGCCTTCCTGCACATTGCTGCCCGCACCGACGGTAATACGTTCGTTATCGCCGCGGATGGTGGCGCCGAACCACACCGAAGTGTTGGCATGCAGCGTGACTTTGCCGATCACGGTGGCGGTGTCAGCAACAAATGACGATGCATCGATCTCGGGCGCGTGTTCGCCCAGTTGATATATAGACATTGGAAACCTTTGTGGCGTTGTGGATACGGAAGGACGCCGCGCCAGCCCCGGGGCTGTGTGTAGATGACCTGAGACTTGCGCGCCAGAATGTCGCTATTTTACGCTTGTGCAGCTATCGAACGGTCGTGCTATTATTTTGCAGCGCCGTCTGCTAGCTGAGTTGTCGTGCTTGCAGGCTGATATTGCGTCAATTTACGCCTTTTCAAGGACTGTCATGACTTACAAGCCATCCCGCTCCGAATTTCTCACCATACGCGGTCTGCGTAGCCACGTGCGGCACTGGGGGCGCGTAGGGGCGCCCAAACTGTTCATGCTGCATGGCTGGATGGATGTGGGGGCGTCGTTCCAGTTCGTGGTGGACGCCCTGCAGGGGGACTGGCACGTGATCGCACCGGACTGGCGCGGTTTCGGCCTGTCCCAGCGCAATGGCAGCGATACCTACTGGTTCCCCGATTATCTGGCCGATCTCGATGCCATCCTCGATCATTACGCGCCGGGCGAGGCCATCAACCTGCTCGGCCACAGCATGGGGGGCAATGTGGTCAGCCTGTATGCGGGGGCACGGCCTGAACGCATCCGCAAGCTGATCAATCTGGAAGGGGGCGGCCTGAAGTCCAGCAAGCCGGAACAGACACCGCGCCGCTATGCTGCCTGGCTGGACGGCCTGCAGTCGCCGCCGGAACTGCGTACCTATACCAGCGAGGCTGCCGTGGCAGCGCGCTTGCAGAAAACCAACCCGCGCCTGAGCAATGAACGGGCTGCCTTTCTGGCCCGGCACTGGTCGGCACAGACGGCGCCGGGACGCTGGGAAGTGCTGGGCGATCCAGCCCACAAGCAGCATGGCCCGCTACCGTATCACTCGGAAGATGTGCTGGCCTGCTGGAGCGCCATCACGGCGCCCGTGCTGTGGGTGGAAGCAGCCCAGACCGATATGTGGAGCTGGATGGGCGGCGAAGCCGAAGGACGTACGGAACTGGACTTCCGGCTTGGTCATTTGCGCGACGTTGAACGCCACATCCTGCCTGATGCCGGCCATATGCTGCACCATGACCAGCCGGAAGCGCTGGCCCGCCTGATCGAGCAATTTCTGCAGCGGTAAGCGCCATGACCGGGGCTAAGTGAATTTTGTGCAAGAGGCGTACAATGCAAGCTTCATTGCTGCGTTTTATGTCCCCGTATGCCTAATGCCTTAAAAGTCGATCTGCACTGTCATTCCAATGTTTCTGATGGCGTACTGGCGCCCGCTGCCGTGGCGCAGACGGCGCGCAAGGCCGGTGTCGATGTCTGGGCGCTGACCGATCACGACGAAGTCGATGGCGTGGCCGAAGCCCGTGCCGCCGCGCAGGCGCTGGGCATGCAGTTTGTGAGCGGCGTGGAAATTTCGATCACCTGGGCTAAGGAAACCGTGCATATCGTCGGCCTGCAGATCGATGAAACCCATGCCGGCCTGTGCGCCGGTCTGGCCGCCACCCGCGCCGGCCGCGACAACCGTGGCCGCCAGATCGCTGCCGAGCTGGCCAAGGTGGGCATCGCCGATGCCTATGAAGGCGCACTGAAGTTTGTCGGCAATCCCGATCTGATGTCGCGCACCCACTTTGCCCGCTATCTGGTGGAGCAGGGCGTGTGCGCCAGCATACCTGACGTGTTCAAGAAATACCTGTCGGAAGGCAAACCCGGCTATGTGCCGCACCGCTGGGCCACGCTGGAAGACGCGGTGGGCTGGATACGGGCGGCCGGCGGCATCGCCGTGATTGCCCACCCGGGCCGCTATAAATTCAACGACATGGCGCAGGGCGTGCTGTTCGACGAATTCAAACAGCTGGGCGGAACGGCCATCGAGGTGGTGACAGGCAGCCATACGCCGGATCAGTATCCCGAGTATGCCGAGCTGGCCCGGCGTTACGGTTTCCTCGCCTCGCGCGGTACGGATTTCCATGCGCCGGGCGAGGCGCGGGTGGATTTCGCCCTGCTGCCGCCACTGCCTGCCGGTGTGACGCCGGTCTGGCATGACTGGTTCTAGCCGGGGCGCTACAGCCACTTGAACCACTTGAAAATCGGCGTAACGAGACGCATCTATCTGCCGCGCGGGTCTGCAGTCTCTGCGAGACCTTCCTTAATTCCGTGGGAGACCAAGCAATGAAACGTATTGTCCTGTTTATTCTGACCAATCTGGCGGTGATGCTGGTGCTGTCCATCGTGCTGTCGCTGCTGGGTATTGGCCGTCCCGGCAGTGGCAATACTCTGCAACTGGGCAGCCTGCTGGCGTTTTCGCTGGTGGTGGGCTTTACCGGCGCCATAATCTCCCTGCTGATCAGCAAACCGATGGCCAAGTGGTCGACCGGTGCGCGGGTGATTAGCTCGCCGGCTAGCTCGACGGAGCTGTGGCTGGTCAATACCGTGGCCGGTCTGGCACAGCGGGCCGGTATCGCCACGCCGGAAGTGGCGGTTTATGAAGGCGAAGCGAATGCCTTTGCTACTGGGGCCTTCAAAAATTCCGCGCTGGTAGCGGTTTCCACTGGCCTGCTGGAAAGCATGAACCGGGAGGAAGTGGAAGCGGTGCTCGGTCATGAAGTGGCCCACATCGCCAACGGCGACATGGTGACCATGACCCTGATACAGGGCGTGGTGAATACCTTTGTGGTGTTCCTCGCCCGTGTGGTGGGCTTCTTTGTCGACAAGATGCTGCTGAAGAACGACGATAGCGAGCGCCGTGGCCCCGGCATCGGCTACACCATTACCGTATTTGTGTGCGAAATCATCTTTGGTCTGGCGGCCTCGCTGATCGTGGCGTGGTTCTCGCGCCAGCGCGAATTCCGTGCTGACGCCGGTTCGGCCCGTCTGCTGGGGAGTTCCGTGCCCATGCAGCATGCGCTGGCCCGCCTGAACGGCGTGACGCCGGGCGAACTGCCGCAATCCATCGCCGCCGCCGGGATCAGCAATTCGCCCGGCTGGAGCGCATTGTTTTCCACCCATCCGCCGTTCGAACAGCGTATTGCGGCCTTGCGTAGCGTACAATCTTAAGCTTACTTTACAGCGGCCTCAGCCAGTGCAACCATGAGTCAGTTTTTTCAGGTCCATCCCGTTAATCCGCAGCCGCGCCTGATCAAACAGGCGGCGCAGATCGTGCACGATGGCGGTATCGTCGCCGTGCCGACGGATTCCTGCTATGCGCTGGTATGCCACCTTGATGACAAGGCGGCGGTGGAACGGCTGCGCCGCATCCGGGGCGTCGATGAAAAACACCACCTGACCCTGCTGTGCCGCGACCTCAGCGAAATCGGCGTGTATGCGCGCGTCGATAACCAGCAGTTCCGTCTGCTCAAAGCGGCCACGCCGGGGCCGTTCACCTTTATTCTGGAGGCGACCAAGTGCGTGCCGCGCCGCCTCAGCCACCCGTCGCGCAAGACCATAGGCTTGCGGGTGCCGGAAGACGCCATCGTCCATGCGCTGCTGGAAGTGCTGCAGCAGCCGCTGCTGGGCACCACCCTGATCATGCCGGGCGAAGCGGATGCACTGAACGACGCCGATACCATCGTCGAACGGCTGGGCAAGCAGGTCGATCTGGTGATCGACGGCGGCGCCTGCAGTATGGAACCGACCACGGTGATCGATCTGACGGGGGCGCAGGCCGAGCTGGTGCGGCAGGGCCGCGGCGACGCCTCGATGTTCGGTCTGTGACAGGCTGGCCTTTTCTAAGCAAGAACTAAGCTGGTACTGGCATGGTCTGGTGATTAACTGGGTATCTGTGCCGGCCCCTGACGGCACTGCTTGGGCTGAGTCCGCCCTCTGGTAGAATCCCCCTCATGAACGAAACTGACAGTCTGATCCAAACCATCACGGTGTATCTGATCCCCGTGCTGTTTGCCATTTCCCTGCACGAAGCCGCACACGGCTATGTGGCCCGCTATTTCGGCGACCCGACGGCAGCCAACGAGGGGCGTTTGAGCCTCAATCCCCTGCGCCATATCGATCCGTTCGGCACCATCGCGCTGCCGCTCATCCTCAGTCTGCTGCATCTGCCCGCGCTCGGCTATGCCAAGCCGGTGCCGGTCGATTATGGCCGCTTGCGCAATCCTAAAAAGCAGATGGCGTTGGTGGCCGCCGCCGGTCCGGCCGCCAATTTTGCCATGGGGCTGGGCTGGATGACGCTGTGGGTCGTGCTGGTGCACGGCCTCAACCTCGACCTGAATAATTTTTTTGTGGCCATGAGCATGGCCGGCTATGGCGTTAATTCCGCCATGTGCGTGTTTAACCTGATTCCGCTGCCGCCGCTCGATGGCGGCCGCATCGTGACGGGCATATTGCCGCTGCCGCTGGCACGTCAGTATGCCCAGATCGAACGTTACGGCATGTATGTGTTCATTGCGCTGATACTGATGATGCAGTTCGGCCTGCTGACCGACTTCCTGGTCGGCGGCATGCATATTCTGCAGAGCATCTTCCGCATTCTGCTGACACCCCTGATTTTCTTACTTAGCTGAGCCCTCTATGTACCCCGATCGTGTAGTTTCCGGCATGCGTCCCACTGGTTCCATGCATCTGGGCCACTACCACGGCGCTTTGAAAAACTGGATCAAGATGCAGTCCGAACTGCCTTGCCTGTTTTTTGTGGCCGACTGGCATGCCCTGACCACGCACTACGATGACCCTAGCGTGATAGAACGCAGCACCTGGGACATGCTGATCGACTGGCTGGCCGCCGGCATCGACCCTTCCCAGGCCACGCTGTTCATCCAGTCGCGCGTGCCAGAACACGCCGAACTGCATCTGCTGCTGTCCATGGCCACGCCGCTGGGCTGGCTGGAACGGGTGCCCACCTACAAGGACCAGATCGAGAATCTGTCCAACAAAGATCTGGCAACCTATGGCTTCCTCGGCTATCCGCTGCTACAGGCGGCCGATGTGCTGATCTATCGCGCGAGTCAGGTGCCGGTGGGCGACGATCAGGTGCCGCACATTGAAATGATGCGCGAAATTGCCCGTCGTTTTAACCATATGTACGGCAAAGAGAAGGGTTTCGAGGAAAAAGCGCAGGAAGCCGTGAAAAAGCTGGGCAGCAAGCGTGCCAAGCTGTACAACGAACTGCGTACCGAATACCAGCAGGATGGCAAGGAGGAGGCGCTGGAACAGGCCAAAGCCATGCTGGACGATGCGCAAAGTCTGTCCATGGGCGACCGCGAACGCCTGTTCGGCTATCTGGAAGGCAGCCGCAAGCTGATACTGGTGGAGCCGCAAGCCCGCCTGACGGCCGCTTCGCGCCTGCCCGGTCTGGATGGCCGCAAGATGTCCAAGAGCTACGGCAATTCCATCGCCCTGCGCGAAGACAAAGCGTCGGTGGAAAAGAAAATCCGCACCATGCCGACCGACCCGGCGCGCGTGCGCCGTACCGATGTGGGCGATCCGGCCCGTTGCCCCGTCTGGCAGTTCCACCAGGTGTATTCCGACGCGGCGACGCAGGAATGGGTGGTAAAAGGATGTAAATCTGCCGGTATCGGCTGCATCGAGTGCAAACAGCCCGTGATAGACGCCATCATCAAGGAACAGGAACCTATGCACGAGCGCGCCCAGCAGTATCTGGACGATCCCTCGCTGGTGCGTGCCATCGTGGCCGACGGCAATGATGCGGCCCGCAAGCTGGCGCTGGAAACCATGCGCGATGTGCGCGAAGCCATGGGGCTGGCCTATACATGAGCCACAGCAGCGAATTGATCTCGCCGTGGGTGCAGCGCTATGCGCCGCTGATACCCAGCGGCGCCGTGCTCGATCTGGCCTGCGGCCATGGCCGCCATGCGCGCCATCTGGCTGCGCTCGGCCATGCCGTGGTGGCGGTGGACCGCGATCCGGCGGCGCTGGCCGCCGCTGCGGGCGCTGGCATTACCACCACGGAAATCGATCTGGAGCAAGCGGGCGCGCCATGGCCGTTCGGCGCCCAGCGCTTTGCCGGCATCGTAGTGACCAACTACCTGCACCGGCCGCTGGTGCCGGCCATGCTGGCCAGTCTGGCGCCTAATGGCGTGCTGATCTACGAGACTTTTGCGGTAGGAAATGAGCAGTTTGGCAAGCCCTCGAATCCTGCGTTTCTGTTACAGTCTGGCGAGCTGCTGGGCTGGGCGCAGCGCCACGGTTTGCAGGTCGTTGCCTATGAAGAAGGCGTGATCGATACGCCAAAAGCTGCCATGGTGCAACGACTATGTGCCGTGCAGCCGGAATTCCCCCGTATGGCGGCCTTATTGCCCCCATTTTGACGGTTGATTTGTCGCCGCGAATGCACCACGGCAGCGACCTATCGACTACAATCGTTGTTTTAATTCTTTACGCAGTGGTTACCTATGATTAAGGGCAGCATCGTAGCAATCGTCACCCCGATGCACGCAGACGGTAGTCTGGATTTCGCGGGTTTGAATCAGCTGATCGACTGGCATATCGCCGAAGGTACGGACAGCATCGTTATCGCCGGCACCACCGGTGAATCGGCCACCGTCAGCGTGGAAGAGCACTGCGCGCTGATCAAGGCCACCGTGGCCCATGCGCGCGGCCGCATTCCTATCATCGCCGGCGCCGGCGCCAATTCGACGGCGGAAGCGATCAAGCTGACCCGTTACGCCAAAGAGGCGGGCGCTGATGCAACCCTGCAAGTAGTTCCTTACTACAACCGTCCTACCCAGGAAGGCATGTACCAGCACTTCAAGGCCATCGCCGAAGCGGTGGACCTGCCGGTGATACTGTACAACGTGCCGGGCCGTACCGTGGCCGACATGAGCAACGAAACCATCCTGCGTCTGGCCCAGATTCCTAACATCGTCGGCGTCAAGGATGCGACCGGCAACATCGGCCGCGGCTACGACCTGCTGCGTCTGGCGCCGAAATCGTTCGCCGTGTACTCGGGCGATGATCCGACTGCCATGGCGCTGATGCTCGCTGGCGGTGCCGGTAACATTTCCGTGACGGCCAATGTGGCGCCACGCGGCATGGCCGAGATGTGCAAAGCTGCCATCGCCGGCGATATTGCCAAGGCGCTGGAATGGAATAACAAGCTGTTCCCGCTGCACCAGAAGCTGTTCATCGAGCCTAACCCTGTACCGGTAAAATGGGCGCTGGCGGAAATGGGCAAGATGCCAGCCGGCATACGTCTGCCACTGGTACCGCTGGCGGAAGACTGCCACGCTGCCGTGCGGGCTGCGCTGAAAGAATCCGGCGTTCTGTAATTTATATCACTACACTAGCCCCGACTACGGTTCGGATCGTTTTTGATTTGCTGCTATTCAGCTTTTTAAATAGTTACCACATGACTAATCGCAAGACAGTTTCTATTTCCTCGCAACGCGCTGTGCTGGTGGGCGCCCTGATGGCCAGTTTGACCGGTTGCGGCATGATTGGTTCCGTGGTCGGTACGGACAAGGTCGATTACAAGTCCGCGAAAAAGGCCAGCACGCTGGACGTGCCGCCAGATCTGACCCAGTTACAGAAAGATAACCGCTATTCGCTGCCGGATTCGAACAACGGCATCGCTACCGCTTCCGGCTACAATGCTACGCGCGGCAACGGCGGCAATGCTGCGGCCATCGTGCCGGGCACGCCATCCGCCGGTTCGGTGGCGGTGACCGGTGTGGGCGATATCAAGGTGGAGCGCGATGGCAACCAGCGCTGGCTGGTGGTCAAGCAGACGCCAGAGCAGCTGTGGCCGCAGCTCAAGCAGTTCTGGGAGGATTCGGGCTTCGTGCTGGCCAAGGAAATGCCAACGGCTGGCCTGATGGAAACCGACTGGAACGAAAACCGCGCCAAGATTCCCCAGGACTTTATCCGCAACACGCTGGGCAAGGTGTTCGATTCGCTGTATTCGAGCGGCGAACGCGATAAGTTCCGTACCCGTATCGAGCGCCGCGCCGACGGCAGCAGCGAAATCTACATCAGCCACCGTGGCGCCAAGGAAGTGGTGACGGGACCGCAGAACGAAACCACGTCGTGGACGCCGCGCGCCAATGATCCCGGTCTGGAAGCAGAATTCCTGGCCCGCCTGATGACCAAGCTGGGCAATGTCAGCGAAGTGGCTGAGGCCCGCACGACGGTCGAGAATGCACCAGCGCAAGCCCAGCACGCCACGCTGGTAGCGGGTACCGTACAGGTGGATGAAGGCTTTGACCGCGCATGGCGCCGTGTAGGTCTGGCGCTGGACCGTGCCGGCTTCACGGTGGAAGACCGTGACCGTACCCAGGGTACTTACTTTGTCCGCTATGTGGATGACAGCGTGGAAGGCAAAGGCTTCTTCGCCAAGCTGTTCAGCTGGGGTTCGTCCGAGGCTGACAAGGAAGCCCAGCGCTACCGTATTCTGGTGAAAGCCGGCGCTGGCAATACCAGCGTGGTGACGGTGGCCAATAATGCCGGTCAGGCCGATACTGGCGCAGTAGGCGAGAAGATTCTGACGCTGCTGCAGGAACAGCTGAAGTAATTGCAGCGCCAGTGTATCACTGGCGCGCTAATAGAGAAGCCGGCAATTGCCGGCTTTTTTTTATTTAAAACTGCAGAGATAAAACTGCTTCCGATAATATCGGCAGGCTTAGCGCTGGAGTTTTAGCGGATTATAAAAGTGACAGACGTAAAAAAAACCGGCCCGCAGGCCGGTTTTTCTATCGAGCTGATTACTTCGAAGCAGCAGGAGCAGCAGCGGCTGGAGCAGCAGCAGCGTCCGAAGCGGCTGGAGCAGCAGCTGGAGCAGCAGCGTCCGAAGCAGCAGGAGCAGCAGCTGGAGCAGCGGCTGGAGCAGCAGCTTCAGGAGCAGCTACTGGAGCTGGAGCAGCAGGAGCTTCTTCTTTTTTCGAGCAAGCAGCCAGAGCAACAGCCAGCAGGGAAACGATCAGCAGGGACTTTTTCATGGGTTTTCCTTAGTTAATTCAAATTAAACACAATGTTGCGATTAATAATTACCGGTAATTATCGCTCTATTTTAGGTCGTCTTCGAAGGCTTGCGTACCTCGTAAGGTGCCTACCAGACAACGGAAACTTCCTAACGAAATATTATAGCGATTTTTACTGCGTCGCAATAGGACGCACGGACGTTTCGGCAATAAATTTGCGATACTGCAACATTACAAATTATGACCGAAAGGCTAGTTTCGCTAACTTGCGCGGTATCCGCTTCGAACTGCCTTATTCTGCGCTGAAAATGCTCAAATTTCAGCCTGATTTAGCAGTAGCCCCTCGCCCGAGTCTAACCAAATTGTAATGAAGCGATCCTGATAGATTTTCACTTCGGCAGCGTCATTCACGCTGTATTCGCCGCGCATGTGATCAGAATGAAAACGTCGTACCAGATGGCTCTGGTCGGCAAGGCAGAACGAGTCGCTTAATTGGCGCAGTGCGGGATGGGTACGCCGCAAGGCAACGCGGTGCTGGTAGCTCTGCAGCAGGCGCAGCAGGCGCGGCGCATGGCGCTCCAGCGCCTGCCCCTGATGGGCTAGCAGTTGCAACTGGCCGCCGCCATGAAGGAAGCGGCGCAGGGCAGCATCCATGTTGCTGCTGCCCAGCTCCCAGCTGGAAAAATCGGGGTCGAACAGGCACAGCCTGTGCTGTGCCGCGCCTATGCAGCTGGCCAGATGCTGCTGGAAGGCACTGCGCGTGTCAAACGGGGTGTGCAGTGCATCCATGGGGCCTCCTTACAGCAGTTCTATCCAGCCGTCCTGATACCAGGTGTACAGCGCTTCCAGCACGTCGTCGGAGGCAGCCGAGTAGGCGGCACCATCAAGGCGGCGCTCATTGGCCAGCAGTTCCAGCGTGACACGGTCGGCCTTGCCCACACCAAAGGATTCGCCGTTGATGAAGACGTGCTTGCCGCGATACAGCATCTGCGTCTTACGTGACAGCTTCAGCCCCTTCTGGCTGGCTTTGTCGCTGAACTTGCCGAAGGTGAGCGGCTTGGCCGGAGCCGTGAAAAAGACATTGTGCTTGGGCTCGGACATGTATTCGCCGAGGAAGATGGTGATGTCTTCGTCAGTGAATTGCACCTTCTTGATCTCGTCGATCAGGGTGTCGAGCATGGGGCGCGGAATTTCGGCCGGCTTGTTCTGCGGTTTCAGGTCGGGATCGCTGTAGCGGCCCGGCAGGTCGATGGAATCGGCCATGAACTGCAGGAAGGCTTCGCCCAGTTCCTGATAGCAGGGCTGGCGGAAACCGATGGAATAAGTCTGGCAGTCGCCGATGGCGATGCCGTCGTGGGCCCAGTGCGGCGGCAGATAGAGCATGTCGCCCGGATTGAGCACCAGTTCTTCGTCCGGCACGAAGTTGGCCAGAATCTTGAGCGGCAGGCCTTCCACCAGCGTCAGGTCTTTCTGCGCGCCGATGCGCCAGCGGCGCTGGCCCTGGGCTTGCAGCAGGAACACGTCATACGAATCGAAGTGCGGGCCGACGCCGCCGCCATCGGTGGCAAAACTGACCATCAGGTCGTCCAGACGGGCATCGGGAATGAAGCGGAATTGACGTAGCAGCGCATCGGCCTTGTCGTCGAACAGGTTGACGCCTTGCACCAGTACGGTCCATTCCTTCTGGCTCATAGGCGGCAGCGACTCCAGCGGGCCGTGCTGCAGGTTCCAGTTGCCGTCCACATTGGTGACCAGACGCGATTCGGCATGGTTGGTGGCGGCCAGTTTGCCCAGTGCTTCCACGCTCAGCAACGGCTTGAAGCCGGGCACTGCGTTACGGATCAGCAGAGGTTTCTTGTGCCAGTATTCGCGCAGGAACTGCGCAGGCGAGATGTCGCCCAGGAGAGGTAATTTTTTCATACGGCATTATACCCATGCGCTGCGACGAAAGGCTGCTAACGGCGGTTGCGCCGGTGAGACAGGGTATAATCACGCGGTTAATTAAGAAAGGAAACCCCATGAAGATTGCCAAGAATACGGTCGTGACTGTGAACTACAAACTGACCGATGCCCAGGACAACCTGATCGAAGATGGCAGTCAGCCTATGGTCTACCTGCACGGCGGCTATGAAAACACCCTGCCCAAGATCGAAGAAGAACTCGACGGCAAGGATGTGGGCTATAGCTCCATCATCCAGATCGAACCGGACGATGCTTTCGGCGACTACGATGCCGCGCTGGTGAAAGTGGAAGAGCGCAACCGCCTGCCTGAGCCGCTGGAAGTCGGCATGCAGTTCGAAGGTATGCCCGATGGCGATGAAGATGCAGAACCGATGATCTTCACCGTGACCGACATCGCTGATGACAAAGTGGTACTTGATGGAAATCACCCGCTGGCTGGCATCGCCCTGCGTTTCAGCCTGAGCGTGGTCGATGTACGTGCCGCGTCGGACGAAGAAATCGCCCACGGTCACGTGCACGGCGCCCACGGCCACCACCACGATGACGACGATGAGGCAGGCGAAGAGGGCGATCACGTCGCCATCCATCCTATCCACTAATCGCTTAATCGTTTAGTCGTTGCTAAACGGGCGCCTGCAGCAGGCGCTCGCCAGCCAGCCAGATCGGAGAGACTTGATCTGGCTGCGCTTATTTCAGCCCCGTCTACGGCGTCACATCGGCGCTGCTAGCGCGCAAGCTGAATAACGGTGCTGCAGCACTGTTCACCCCGATCTCGGCCCACGACGCGGCCAGACTCAGATACCCTACATTGCCATGCCAGTTGATGACGGTGTCGCCGCCAGCGCTGCCCTGCGCATCGATCAGCAAGACCTGTCCGCTGAACTTTTCGGCCAGCGCGTGTATCTGGCGCCGTGGTTCGGCAAAGCCATCCTGCTTGTTGCGGAAGCTGGGCAGCAGCGACAGCAGGCCTGATTCCGGCAGTGTGACGGCGCCATCGGAAAACAGTACCAGTCCCTGCAGCTTCTGCCGCTGCGCCAGCGAGAACAGGCGGTTCAGCCACGCGCGGTTGGCCACCAGGCGGTCTTCGTATTCGCTGTTGCGGCCTGCCTCGGCGCGGTAGTGGTTGTTATTGGCGGGCAGATTGATGGTGGCGAACAGCACCTTGCCTACCTGCCAGTGGGCGTTCTCGGCGTAGCTGCGGAACTTGGCCGTGCCGGACTGGCGCGTGAGCAGCAGGTGGCGCAGGCCCAGTGATTCGGCATCGCCGTAAAACAGTTCGCGTATGCGGTTCAGGCGTTCGATGGCGGCCGAGCGTCCGGCCGAGTTCTGGCAGGCGCTCCAGTCGCTGCCGGCGAGCGACAGGATCAGCGGTACGCTGCTGTCGTTGAACAGGGCGCGCCGCTGCGCATACAGACGGTCGCTGCACGGTTCGCTGGTGGACTTGATGCCGGTGGCCACGATGAAGGCGGGCGCTTGCTGGCTGGCGCCGGCAATGGCCTGACGTAGCGGCGCTTCGTCGGCACTGCTTTTGAAGCTATGGCCGATCACGCCGAACTGGAAGGCGGCCGCCGGTGCTGCTGCCGCGAAACGCGGCGAGGCCAGCGCGAACGCCGCCAGTGCAGCCAGCAGCGCTGGCGCCAGGCGTGATGGGCCGCGCCGCGTGGTCATGCCTGCGCCGCTGCCGACAGGCGTTTGAGCTGGTACAGCTGCTCCAGTGCTTCGCGCGGGGTGAGCGCATCGGGATCGAGCGCCTCGACCGCGTCGAGCAGGGCCTGTGCTGCCGGATCAGCGGCGGCAGGCGCGATTTCCTCGTCATCGGCATCGTTCTGCGGTGCGGCGAACAGATCGAGCTGCGGCGTGGCGTCCAGCGCCTGCGCTTCCAGCCGCGCCAGATGCTTGCGCGCCGCCTTGATGACGGGTTGCGGCACCCCGGCCAGCTGGGCTACCTGCAAACCGTAGCTCTGCGAGGCCGGGCCTTCCTGCACCGCGTGCAGGAACACGATGCTGTCCTTGTGTTCGACGGCGGAGAGGTGCACGTTGGCGGCGGACGGATGGCTTTCCGGCAGCTGGGTCAGCTCGAAGTAGTGGGTGGCGAACAGCGAGAAGCTGCGGCTGGTATCGATCAGGTGACGCGCAATCGCCCAGGCCAGCGCCAGACCGTCGAAGGTGGAAGTGCCACGGCCTACTTCATCCATCAGCACCAGCGACTGCGCCGTGGCGCCGTTGAGTATCGCCGCCGATTCCGTCATCTCCACCATGAAGGTGGAACGCCCGCCGGCCAGATCGTCGGTGGCGCCGATACGGGTGAAGATGCGGTCGATCGGGCCGATGGTGGCACTGGCGGCCGGCACGTAGCTGCCTACATAGGCCAGCAGCGTGATCAGGGCCACCTGACGCATGAAGGTCGACTTACCGCCCATGTTAGGGCCGGTAATCAGCAGCAAGCGGCGTTCGTCGCTGAAGCGGCAGTCGTTGGCGATGAAGCGTTCGATCTGGTTTTCCACCACCGGATGGCGCCCCTCGATGATGTTCAGGCAGGGCGTTTCCACCAGCTGCGGTGCGCACCAGTTGTGGCGCAGCGCGTGCGTGGTCAGGGCGTTGAGGGTATCGATCTGCGCCAGCGCGCGGGCGATACTCTGCAGCGTGCCGATATAGGGCGCCAGCTCGGCCAGCAGCTGGTCGTACAGCATTTTCTCGCGCGCCAGCGCGCGGTCCTGTGCCGACAGGGCTTTGTCTTCGAAGGCCTTGAGTTCGGGCGTGATGTAGCGCTCGGCGTTCTTCAGGGTCTGGCGGCGGCGGTAATCGTCCGGCACCTTGGTGGCCTGGCCGTGCGTGACTTCGATGTAGAAGCCGTGCACCTTGTTGTATTCCACCCGCAGATTGGCAATGCCGGTGCGGGCCCGCTCGCGGGTTTCCAGATCGATCAGGAACTGGCCGGCATTTTCCGACAGGGCGCGCAGTTCGTCGAGTTCGGCATCGTAGCCGCGTGCGAACACGCCGCCGTCACGCACCATGGCGGCCGGTTCTTGGGCGATGGCCCGCTGCAGCAGATCGAGGCAGGCGTCCGGTGTAGCCAGATCAGCGGCTATCGCGGCCAGCAGGCTTTGACTGTCGCCCAGTGCGCGCTGCATGCTGTGGCGCAGCTCGGGCAGCTGCTGCACGCCGTCGCGCAGGCTGGCCAGATCGCGCGGGCGGGCCGACAGCAGGGCGATACGGGTGGTGATGCGTTCGATATCGGGCACCTGTGCCAGCGTGTGCGCCAGTGCGCCCGTGACATCGGCCTGGGCCAGCGCGGCGATGGCTTGCTGGCGCGCGCGCGCGATGGCCTGATCGCGCCGCGCATGGTGCAGCCAGTGGCGCAGCAGGCGCGAACCCATGGCCGTGCGGCAGTGGTCGAGCAGCGAGAACAGGGTAGGCGATTCCTGTCCGCGTATGGTTTCGGTCAGTTCCAGATTGCGCCGGGTGGCTGCGTCGAGGCCGATGAATTCGTTTTCCGTTTCGGTGCTCAGGCTGCGCACGTGCTGCAGGCCGCGGCCCTGGGTCGACTGGGCGTAGCGCAGCAGCGCACCGGCAGCACCGAGTGCGGCACCGAGGCCGTCGGCGCCGAAGGCCGTCAGGGTGGCAACGCCCAGCTGGTCGAGCAGCGCTTTCTGGCCGCTGACGATATCGAAGTGCCAGTCCGGCACGCGGTTGACGTGGCAGGGCAGCTGGTTTTCGAACAGGTCGGCACTGTCGCCGCGCAGCACTTCGGCCGGCGCGATACGTTCCAGTTCCTGCTGCATGCGGCTGGCTACGGTGTGGCTGTCGCCGGAGAACTCCATCAGGCGCAGTGCGCCGCTAGCGAGCGATAGCCAGGCCAGACCGGCGGTAGCCACCTTGCGCTGGCTGACGATGCACATGGCCAGCAGCGGGCGTTCGGCTTTTTCCGGCAGCAGGTCGGCATCGGTCAGCGTACCGGGCGTGACCACGCGCATCACCTTGCGTTCCACCGGCCCTTTGCTGGTGGCCGGGTCGCCAATCTGCTCGCAGATGGCGCACGATTCGCCGATCTTGACCAGCTTGGCCAGATAGCCTTCCAGCGAGTGGAAGGGCACGCCGCACATCTTGATGGGCTGGCCGCCCGAGGTGCCACGCGCCGTCAGCGTAATGCCCAGTACGCGGGCGGCTTTTTCCGCGTCAGCATGGAACAGTTCGTAGAAATCGCCCATGCGGTAGAACACCAGCATATCCGGATATTGCGCTTTGATGCTCAGGTACTGCTGCATCATGGGGGTGATTTTTTCGGTGGGTTTAATGCTCATCTGGCCAGTTCTGTTCTGCTGTTTTCTGCTGTTATTCGGGGCCGCACAAGTTATTGCGGGAGGTCGGATTATACGGGAAAGCGCTGGCCTTGGATGCGGCGGCGGCGGTGCCGCTCCATCACCTGCACGGCCAGCCTGCCGGGGCGGCGCAGGCTAATACCACTTTTTCAATGTGTGTATTTACCACAACATTTTTCTATTTTCATTGTTGTAACAAAAAGTTAAATCAGCAATACTTTGCTTGAATTATTTGCATGCAAATTTACAAATAATTTGTTTTTATCAAAGTGCTGCTTTTTTTAATAAACCATAACAAACAGGGTAGAGCAGGAATGAAAAACACGAAAAAATCGTCATTCAAAGCCGGCCTCACAAAGGCCGGCTCGACGTTGCGTCCCAGCACCGGACGCTTGATTATTGCTTCGGTACTGATGAGCTGGGGGATGGCGGCCAGCGCGGCCAGCGGCCAGACCACGGGCGACTTCTGGCAGGACGTCGGCGTGACGCCGGGCGCAGGCAAGAGCGCCGCGTCGGCTACCGCGCCTAGCCGCTTCCATGCCGCCCGCCTGAACAAGTCCGGCTTGCGCGCGCTGGTGGCCAATGCGCCGCTGGAACGCAGTGCCGAGGCTACGGTCAGCCCGATGATTATCTCCCTGCCTCACCCTGACGGCGGCTATCAGCGCTTTGCAATTGTGGATTCGCCCATCATGGAAGCGGAACTGGCGGCCAAGCATCCGGAAATCAAGACCTTTGCCGGCCGTGGCGTGGATGATCCCAAAGCCAGCCTGCGCATGGACCTGACGCCGCTCGGCCTGCACGCTTCCGTGCGTACGCCGCAAGGCAACTGGTATGTCGATCCGCAGGCGCCGCTGGACGACAGCGCCTACAACAGCTATCACAGCCGCGATCTGGCCAATCCGCACGGCGCCATGCGTGAAGCGCCGCTGACCGAAGCCCAGCTGGCGCTGTCGCGCGGTTTCTACCATGCGGAAGATACGGTGGAAGTACGCGGCGTGGGCTACACGCCGGGTGCTTCGGTGACCGTGTCGGTACGTGCCGAAGGGGATAACGGCGAGCGTCAGAGCGTGGTGGTCAATGCTGATGCGGAAGGCGTGATCAATACCACGCTGGTGGCTGATCCTGCGCGCAACAGCGGTGCTTTCGAAGTGACCGCCAGTGACGGCCGCACCAGTAGCAGCGCCGCCTACCATGTGGTGGAGCCTGAAGTGACCACCACGCCGGCATCGGGTAATCTGCTGCGCACCTACCGTCTGGCGCTGGTGACCGATCCTTCGTATGCCACCTATTTTGGCGCGGCCAATGTGACGGCTGCCAAAGTTACGCTGATCAATCGCGTGACCCAGGTATATGAAGACGAAACGTCGATCCGTCTGGTGCTGATTAACGATACCGACAAGCTGAATCTGAACACGGCGGCCCAGATGACGGGCGCGAACGGTCCGTGCGGCGCCACGGCCTGCTACACCACCACGCAGGCAGCGAACTGCTCGAGCTCCACCCTGAGCCGCAACCGTGTGGTGGCCGGTCTGCTGGTAGGCGCCAGCAAATTCGATGTGGGCCACATTGCGCTGGGTGTCGATGGCGGCGGTATTGCCGGTCTGGGCGTCGTTGGCGGCACCAATAAAGCGCAAGGCTGCACCGGCATTCCTACCCCGGTGGGCGACTTCTATGCAGTGGATTACGTGGCACACGAACTGGGGCACCAGTTTGCCGGCAACCACACCTTTAATGGCGTGATAGGCAGCTGCAGTGGCGCCAACCGTAACGCCGGCACGTCGATCGAGCCGGGCAGCGGTTCCTCCATCATGGCCTACGCCGGCATTTGCGGCACCGACAATCTGCAGACCCACAGCGACGCCTACTGGTCGCAGCGCAGCTTCGATGAAATCGTGGCCTACACTTCGGGCGCCGAATCGGCGCTGAGCTCCGTCCAGATGCTGGCCCTGACCAACTACACCAGCGGCCAGCGTTTCAAGCTGCGCTACAACGGCGCCACCTCGGCTGCCATCATCAATGGCACTAACTACACCACGGCTGGCGTCAAGGCGGCCATCGAAGCCATTCCGGGCTGGCCTAGCGGCGCCACGGTGACGGTGTCGTCGCTGTCGAATTCGGCCGCTACCATCACCTTTGGCGGCACGCTGGCCGGCCAGCCGGCAGGCCTGCTGCAACTGGTCGAGTGCAGCACTTCGTGCAGCGGCTATGTGGGCGAGATCACTACCGGCGGCGCAACCACCCGCCGTGGTGCGCTGTCCTACACGGGCAATACCACGCCGGTGGTCACCACGGCCGCCAGCTACACCATCCCGCTGCGTACGCCGTTCGAACTGACCGGTTCCGCAGTCGATGGCGAAGCCGATAGTCTGACCTATCTGTGGGAACAGAATGACCGCGCAGGTACTACCGGCACTGGCCTGATCAGCAACACCAAGACCAACGGTCCGCTGTTCCGCCAGTTCGGCGTTCGTGCCGTGGTGAGCGCCAGCGATACCATCACCTACAACTCTCCGGGCGAGAACCACGTCAGCAGCAATCCGACCCGGGTGTTCCCGGACATGGCGCAGATTCTGGCGAATAACACCAATGCGGCATCGGGCAGCTGCCCGACTGCAGCGGCCACGCCTAGCGCCGCCGATATCGAGTGTTTCTCGGAGTTCCTGCCGACGGCAGCCTATGTGGGTTATGGCAGCAACGCCAATCCGGCGGCGCTGAACTTCCGCCTGACGGCGCGTGACGGCCGTGGCGGTGTCGGTAGTGCCGCCACCCGTCTGGTGCTGGCGCCGAATGCCGGTCCTTTCCTGGTCACTGCACCCAACACGGCCGTTACGCTGGATGCCGGCAGCAAAGTGCCGGTGAGCTGGAATGTGGCCAACACCAATCTGGCGCCGGTGAGCACGGACTATGTGCAGATCACGCTGTCGCTGGACGGCGGCTATACCTATCCGCACGTGCTGGCTGCCAGTACGCCGAATAACGGCAGCGCAACGGTGACCCTGCCGCAGGTGGCCAGCAGCACGGCGCGGATCAAGGTGGCGGCGGTGGGCAATGTGTACTTCGACGTTTCCGATGCCAACTTCACCATCCGTCTGGTGGGCGATATCACGGGCGATGGCGCGATCAACTGCGACGACCTGAATGCCGTCAAAGTGGCACTGGGCAAGCGCACTGGCCAGCCCGGTTATAGCGCGGCAGCGGATGTGAACAAGGACGGCGTGGTTGATGCACGTGATCTGGCGCTGGTGGCCCAGCGCGTTACAGTCAGCTGCAAACCTCTGTAATTCTATGTAGCCCTGAGGGCAAAAGGAAAATTGATATGCTGAATATGAAAACGATGCAAAAAAGCCTGCAGGCGGCGCTGCTGGCAGTAGCAGTGGTAGCGCCTGCAGCGTATGCAGCCGCGCCGGCACTGAGTTTTGTGGTGACGCCGGCTACCGGTGTGGTGGGGAATATGGTCGATGTGGATGTGCGCATTGCAGATGTAAACGATCTGTATGCCTACAACTTCTCGCTGCTGTTCGATCCGGCCCTGCTGCAGATCTATGCAGTCAAGGAAGGCTCGTTCATGTCTGCTGCCGGTGAGACTTACTTCTTTGAAGGCACAACGGATAATGCCAATGGCAAGGTGGACTACGTGGCCAATACCATGCTCGGTGCTGTGCCGGGTGTGAACGGCAGCGGTAGTCTGGCCCACTTCAAATTCAATGTGCTGGGCGCCGGTAGCAGCACGCTGAGCTTTGCCGATGTGCTGTTCCTCGATTCGGCCAGCAATGAGGTGGCGCCGCAGTGGGCGGCGCAGACCGTGGTGACGGCAGTGCCTGAACCGGACACCTATCTGATGCTGGGAGTTGGTCTGATGGGACTGGCTGCACTGCGGCGCCGCAAGGTGTGAGTCCGTCCTCCGGCCGCTAAGGGCTGACAGATCCGGCGTGTGGCTGCACGCCGGATTTTTTTTTGGCTGCGGCCTAACGTGGCGCTGTAGCGCAGGTGTACAGTAGCGGCTCCCATCCACTGACTGCAAGGAGTTTGCTATGGAACAAGCAGAACTGCATAGTGTCACGCCCCATCTGGTGTGCGAAGGTGCCGCCGCTGCGCTGGAGTTTTACGGCAAGGCGTTTAATGCTAGCGAAATCATGCGTATGCCGGGCAAGGAAGGGCGTCTGATGCACGCCGCCATGCAGATCGGCGATTCGGTGGTGATGCTGGCCGATGATTTTCCCGAGTATGGCGGGCTGGGCCCGAAAGCGCTCAAGGGCAGCCCGGTGACCCTGCATCTGAAAGTAGCCAATGTGGATGCTTCCTATGCGCAGGCGCTGGCGGCCGGTGCACAATCGCGCATGGAACCGGCCGACATGTTCTGGGGCGACCGTTATGCGCAGGTGACGGACCCGTTCGGCCACCACTGGGCGCTGGCCCAGCACATCCGTGATATGTCGCAGGAAGAAATGCTGGCTGCCATGCAGCAGTCGCAGCCGCCTTGCGAGTAATCAGGGTTTGCCCGAGGTGCCTTGGGCTTCTTCCTACCCCGCGACTCAGCGCCTTCCGATAGCCTGCGCGCGATCTGCGCGCTAGGCTGGTAGGTATAGTCAGACCGGTCCGGGTCTGGCCGGTCCTGCAGGAGTCCACATGCCCGCCAGAAAAAGTAGAACCATATTGCCACTCGACGCCCTGCTGCTACCGCTGCCGCCCGTACCTCCGGCACGCAAGGTGCAGGGCGTTATCCCGCCTTTGCCGCCTTTGCTGGAGCCCTTGCTGCGCGTGGGCAAGGAGCGACTAGTCCTTATTGTCCAGCAGGACGACCGGCCCACATTTATGTCCGCATTAATCGAGCCCGACAGCTAGCGCGGGACTACTCCTACAGTGCGTTATGGTCGAGTCCTATTCTGTGCGATGTCGCCCTGAACTACGATGACTGCTCCTGTGTCGCAAGCAGGGTCTGGCAGCACAACAGTTCCAAAGGAGATCATCATGGCAAGCTCGAATCAGAACAACGAATCCGCTAGCAAGCAAAGCGATAACAAGTCCGGTGGCCAGCAGAGCGATAACAAGTCCGCTGGCCAGCAGAGCGATACCAGCAAACGCGGTTTCGCTTCCATGGACCCCGAACAGCAGCGCGAAATTGCTGCCGAAGGGGGCCGGGCCGCGCACGAAAAAGGCACGGCGCACGAATTCACCTCGGAAGAAGCCCGCCGGGCTGGCAGCATGAGCCACAAGAATGATGGCCGCAGCAGCCAGAACAGCCCGGGTGGTTCGTCCCAGAGCGGCAGCGGCGGCAGCCGTGGCAGCAGCGACGAGGAATCTAGCCGTAGCAGCAAAGGCGGTGCCGGCAGCGGCTCTGCCGGTGGTTCCGGCAGCTCTACGGGCGGACGCAGCGGCAATAAAACCTGATTGCTGGTGCTAGCTAGCTAGCACCCCGCTAAAAACCCCGACGGTCGTGCCGTCGGGGTTTTTTTGGCTATGTTGCGGCAAAGTGTTGAAATACTCCAGCCGATGCCTTTAGCAGATCGATGGGCGTACCAATGCGATGGGCGTCGAGTGCCCATCGCCATCCCAAATAATTAGGTAGGTAGTGGGTTGCGACACCATGGAAGCGCTGTAGCCATTGACGACATCGGCTATGGTAAGCGTTGACGTTTTGGACATGGATGGCTCCGCGCACACGCTGCTTGGCCCGTAAGTTGATCGACTCATAGCTGATTTCCGCCTCGCGCGCGAAGTAACGATATACCGCGTTGGAATCGGTTACGAGTAACACATCGCTATCGAGCACCGGCCTCAGACAGCGATGTAATTGTGCCTTGCTGACAGGTCCTCGCCCCGTCACAAATTCAGCGTCTGACCAGTACGGTCGCGTGCAACCAACACGCAAACTTGCTCTTTGGATGTGCCTCGCTGGCTCGCAGCCTCACCCCGTTTGCGTGGCGCACGTGCGAGATGCCGTGCTCCCTTTTCTGACTCTAGCAAATACATTTCATCTGCTTCGGCAATACCGTGGAGACTTTTGGGGTGGTCATCTTTTACCCGTGCAAGGAAACGATGCCGCCAACGGAAACTGGTATCGCGGCTGATGCCAACGGCCATTGCGGCTTTACGAATGGTGAGGGAATCGAGCAGGCACTGGTGGTAGGACAGCCACTTGTGACGCAGTCGCAAGCGCGCCAGTGGTGTGCCTGTCAGAGGATTAAACGTCTTGTGGCATGCTCGGCAACGATATCGAGGCAGACCATGCGCCTGGCCGTGCCGGTATAGTTTAGCAGACCCACAATGCGGGCAAGTCGAACACTTGGCGCTAAAAAACTCCGTCAGCACCGATACACTGTCTTGCTCAGACAAGCGGCTCAACATGCCCTTTAGCGCCGTACGCTGCTCGGGTGACAGAGTCTCAAGTTGATCAGTCAGTCTCTGAAAGTCAGTCTTTTTCATCACAACCTCCCATCGGTCTAATTACTCAATTAGACCGATGGAGGCGCGAACGGTTCAACACTTGGCCATTGCATAGCCTTTTTTTCGTCCGGCGTCGACAGCCTGCCGCCTTAGGCATAGTCACAATGGTAAAGTTTCATAAATGCATAGTTTGACATTGCAAATGATAATCATTATCATTTGTACGGTAATCAGGAGAACCGAGATTGAGCACCGCCCCGAACCGCAACGCTAGCCGAGCCTTCTGGCTAAAACATCTGCACCAATGGCACTGGATTAGCTCCGCGCTTTGCCTGCTGGCGATGTTACTGTTCAGTATCACTGGCATTACCCTGAACCATGCTAGCCAGATCGAAGCCAAACCGGTGATACAGCGTCAGCAAGCCAGCTTGCCGCCAGCGTTGCTAGATCAATTACGCCGCTATGCCGAGCAGCATGACGGCGCCAAGCTGGCGCTGCCTGCCGCTGCCCAGCAATGGCTGGGTGATACATGGAAAGTGCAGGCGGGTGACCGTGCGGCCGAATGGGCGGCCGATGAAGTCTATCTGGCGCTGCCCAAGGCCGGTGGCGATGCGTGGGTACGCTTTGCGCTGGAAGAGGGCAGTGCCGAATTCGAAAATACGGAGCGCGGCTGGATTTCATGGCTCAATGATGTGCACAAAGGGCGCAACACGGGTACGGTGTGGAACTGGTTTATCGACCTGTTTGCCGTGGCCTGTCTGGTGTTCTGCCTGACCGGGCTGCTGATCCTGAAATTCCATGCGGCCAACCGTCCGTCCACCTGGCCGATCGTCGGGCTGGGCGTACTGATACCGTTTGTTATAGCTTTGCTGTTTATCCACTAATCTGTTCCATCTTTCTTACACGGGTTATCCATGAAATTAAAGTATTCCATCGCGCTGGGCCTGCCGCTGGCCAGTGCCTCGGCCATGGGCGCCGATCTGGCACTCAAACTGGAACTGCCGCAGCTGAACGTGGCCGAGTACCACCGCCCCTATCTGGCCGCATGGCTGGAGAATTCGGAGCAGAAAGTGGTGACCACTCTCAGCGTGCTGTATGACACGCGCAAGAAAGACAACGGCGGCGCCAAGTGGGCCAAGGATTTGCGCCAGTGGTGGCGTAAGGCGGGACGCGAAGTGGAGTTGCCGCTCGACGGCGTTTCCGGCGCGACCCGCGCGCCGGGCGAGCATACGCTGACCTTCCCGGCAGCCAGGGCCACGCTGGATAAGCTGCCGGCCGGCCAGTACACGCTGGTGGTGGAAGCAGCACGCGAGGCCGGTGGCCGCGAAGCCGTCAAAGTGCCCTTGCAGTGGCCGCCGAAAACGGCGCAGAACGTGAGCGCGCAAGGCAAGGAAGAGCTGGGCGCCATCGTGGTACAACTGAAACCCTGAGGATAGATCATGCTGAAACTGAAAACCTCGCTGCGCGCTGTCGCAGCGCTGGGTCTGGCGCTGCTGGCCGTGCAGGCGCAGGCGCATAAACCGTGGCTGCTGCCATCGTCGACTGTGGTGGAGGGCAAGGAACCGTGGGTAACGGTGGATGCCGCGATTTCCGAAGGCCTGTTCGATATCGACCATCAGCCCCTCAAGCTCGATGGCATCGTGATTACGGCACCGGACGGTAGTACGGCGGCAATGGAAAATATCGGCAACGGCAAGCTGCGCAACACCTTCGATGTCAGACTGGCCAAGCCCGGCACCTATCGCATTGCACTGGTATCGCAAGGCGTGATGGGCAGCTACAAGGATAAGGCGGGCGAGCTGAAACGTTTCCGCGGCAGCGAAGCCACGCTGGCGCAGGATGTGCCGGCAGACGCTAGCGAAGTCAAGCTGACGCGCTCGCACAGCCGGCTGGAAACCTATGTCAGCGCCGGCACGCCTGACATGGCGGTGTTCAAACCTAGCGGCGTGGGGCTGGAGCTGGTGCCGGTGACGCATCCGAATGATTTGCGCAGCGGTGAAAAAGCGACCTGGCGTTTTCTGCTCGATGGCAAGCCTGCAGCCAATCAGGGTGTCAGCCTGATACCGGGTGGCGTGCGCTATCGCGGCACGCTGGGCGAAATCCGCAAGACTACGGATGCGCAAGGCGAAGTGAGTTTCGAGCTGCCGGCAGCCGGCATGTATCTGCTCAGTACTTCGTGGCCAGCGGCGGCAGCCGCCGTGCCGGGCCAGCCGCCGCAGATGCCGGCGCGCCGTGCCAGCTACGCTGCTACGGTGGAAATTCTGCCGCAGTAAAGCTGCATGCGCCGCGTACTACTGCCACACTACATCAGCGATGCCGTGCCGCCCGAACACGCGGTGCTGCATGATTTGCGTGGTCTGAGCATGGGCACCAGCTGGTCGGTGCGGCTGGCTGCGCCGCTGGCGGTGGATCTGGCCGGCTTGCAGCAGGGCTTGCAGCAGCAGCTCGATGATGTGGTGGCGCAGATGAGCCACTGGGAAGCCGGTTCCCATCTGGGCCGCTACAACCGCGCACCTGCCGGCACGCGGCAGGTGCTGCCGCCAGCGTTTTTCGATGTGCTGAGCTTTGCGCTGGACGTAGCCTGTGCTTCGGGTGCGGCTTACAACCCCTGTGCCGGCGCGCTGGTCAATCTATGGGGCTTCGGCCCATCGGAGCGCTACGATCAGCCAGGCTACACGGCGCCCACGCCGGCCCAGCTGGTGCAGGCCTGCGCGGGCATCGCGCCGCAGACGCTGGCGCCCGATGCCGCCACACGCAGCGTGTGCCAGCCCGGCGCCGTGCAGCTCGATCTGTCGGCTGTGGCCAAGGGCTATGGCGTGGACCGGCTGGCTTTTTATCTGCAGGCGCAAGGTTATCAGCACTATCTGGTGGAAGTGGGCGGCGAATTGCGCGGCGCCGGCACCAAGCCCGATGGCCAGCCATGGTGGGTGGTGCTGGAGCAGCCGCCCGAGCGCAATGCGTCCGGCGTGCCGGAGTCCATCGTGCTGGCGCTGCATGGCTTGGCGGTGGCCACCTCGGGCGACTACCGGCGCTATTTCGAACATGATGGTCAGCGCTATTCGCACACCATTGATCCCCGTACCGGCTGGCCGATCAGCAATGCGCTGGCCTCGGTTACCGTCATCCATCCGCAATGCATGGCGGCCGACGCATGGTCCACGGCACTGACCGTGCTGGGACCTGAGGCCGGCCTGCATCTGGCCGAGCGGCAGGGGCTGGCCGCGCGCCTGCTGTGCCGCAACGGCGATGGTACTTACACTGAAACTCTGAGCTCTGCTTTCCGCAGTATGTTAGACCGATGATCTGGACTCTGGAACCGGTCCGCTGGCTGATGGTGGCCACGCTGGGCCTGCTGTACGCGCTGCTGTGCTGGCGCGCCTATTTACCGGGAAGGCGCAAGCGCCAGCAGGCACGGCTGGCCCGTGCCGCAGCGCAGGCGGCCGGCGCTAGCGGCTGGATCGTGGCGCATGCCAGCCAGACGGGGAATGCCGAACTGCTGGCGCAGCAGACTGCCGCCACGCTGCAGCTGGCCGGTATCGCGACGCAGGTGCTGGAGCTGGCGGAACTCGATGCCGCCACTTTGCAGCAGGCCGAGCGCGCGCTGTTCATCGTCAGCACCTATGGCGAAGGCGACGCGCCCGATGCGGCGGCCGGCTTTGTGGCACGGGTGATGAGCGCGCTGCCTGCTGCCACGGCTGATCCGGCACCGGCCAGTAGCGCTGGTGTTGCAGCGGCGCTGGAGCGTCTGCATTACGCCGTGCTGGCGCTGGGCGACACCAGCTACCGCCAGTATTGCGGCTTTGGCCGCGCCATCGATGTATGGCTGCAGCAGCGCGCCGCCCAGCCGCTGTTCGCCCGTATCGAAGTGGACCGCATGGCGCCGGCTGCGCTGGCGGCATGGCGCCAGCAGCTCAGCCATCTGGCCGGCACCAGCGACGCGCCAGACTGGAGTGCGCCCGCGTTCGAAGCGTGGCAGCTGGCGCGTCGCGTCTGCGTCAATCCCGGCAGCGCCGGTGCGCCGCTTTATCATCTCGAACTGGTACCGCAGCAGGGCGCTTTGCCGCTATGGGAATCCGGCGATCTGGTGCAGATCGCGGCACCGGCCGCGCCGGAGCAGCCGCGCGAATATTCGATTGCTTCGATTCCGGCGGATGGCAGCCTGCATCTGCTGGTGCGTCTGCACAGTCATGCCGACGGCAGCCATGGCGTGGCGTCCGGCTGGCTGACGCAGCAAGCGCAGGCGGGGCAGGCCATTGCCCTGCGCGTGCGCGCGCACCGGCGCTTCCGGCTGGAAGACAATCATGCGCTGCCGCTGATTTTGATCGGTAACGGCAGCGGCATCGCCGGTCTGCGCGCGCACCTGAAGGCGCGCGCACTGGCCGGACAGACGCGCAACTGGCTGCTGTTCGGCGAACGCAATGCTGCCTTCGATGGGCAGTATGGCGCCGAGCTGGCGCACTGGCAGGCACAGGGTGTGCTGCAGCAGCTCGATCTGGTGTATTCGCGCGATCAGGCCGAGCGCCGCTATGTGCAGCACGTGCTGGCCGAACAGGCGCAGCGGCTGCGCGACTGGGTGCACGATGGTGCGGCGATTTATGTCTGCGGCAGTCTGGAAGGCATGGCGGCCGGAGTGCATGCGGCGCTGCTGGCGGCGCTCGGAGCGGAAATTCTGGAACAGTTGCAGGCTGCCGGACGCTACCGGCGCGACGTGTACTAGTACTGGCGCCGGCGTCACGGTCAGTGCGCGACGCCGGTGCCTTGTGCGGCCTAGTTGTTTGCTTCGCTCTCGCCTAGCTGCAAGCCGCGCGCCAGACTGGAGATGCTGGGGTTGTCGATGAAGACGCAGCGTTTGCCGTGGCGTTTGCAATGATCTTTGACGCGCCAGTAAGCGCTGTGGCTGATGCAGCCGGTCTGGCAGATCACCAGATCGGCCGCGGCGAGACTGGCATCGAGCCGGCTGGCGTTATCTTCCAGCCCGCCGTCGTGATGGCTGAAGCGGGCGCCTTCGCGTTCGATCAGGCTGCGGTAGGTGGCGACGTTGCCGCTGCGGCCACCGACGCACAGCACGGCACGCTGCTGCAGACATACGGGTGCCGCTGCTGTCGCTGGCGTAGCGCTGCTGCTGGCAGTTGCGTCGCGCTGGCCTGCCGTGGGCAGGTGGTCCTGAGCGGCCGGCTGCGCGCTCTGTGCCAGTTGCAGTTGCAGGTCGGCCACCTGCTGGCGCAAGGCGCGCTTGTGCTGTTCCATCTGCTCCAGCCGTGCCGTCAGGCGCAGGCGGCTATCGAGGCCCGGCTGGCTGTGGCTTAGCTGTTCCACCTGCTGCTGCAGCGACGCAATCAGACTATCTTTGCCGATCAGGCTAGCCTGCATCTGCATCATGCGGTTCTCCTGCTGGATGGCCAGCGCACTTTTCTCGGCCAGCAGCGCCAGCACGCGCTGCTGGGCCTTGCCCAGGTCCAGCGTCAGACGGGCATGGGCGCCGACCAGCGCATTGAACTTGCCCAGATCGGCGCGCACACAGGCGCCAGCCTGATGCTGCACCATGTGCAGGTCGCGGCATAGCTGCTGTTCCAGCGCGCCGGTGCAACGCGGATGGGTCAGCGCCGCCCAGAAGGCGCCGGCCACATCGCCCGCAGCGATGGCGGCGCGCCACAGGGCAAATAGTTGTCCGGGGTCGCGCACGGCGCGGTAGCGCAGCAGCACGGTGGCGTAGCGCTGGTCGAGTTCTTTCTGCAGTGCTTCGGATAAACGGTTGCGGCTGCTGCATTCGCTCACCGCACCGACGTGGATTTCGTAGTCGTCGGCGATGGTTTTTCCGCCGCTGAGTTTTTCCACCAGTTTGCGCAGTACGGGCAGGGGCAGTCCCACTCCGATCAGCGGACAATGGCTGCTCTGGTCCAGCTGCCACAGGCGGCGCCGGCGCGATGAAACGGGGGGGGCGGGCGTAGGCGCCGCGTGCTCGCGAGGTTCGCACATGGCTGCCCCTAGGCCGCGCTGCCCGCGTGGCGGGTGCGCGTCATGATGCGGGAGAGAAAGCTGCTGCGTTCAGGTACGGGCAGCTGGCGCTCCACCACGCCGGCCCACTGTTCCGACAGCTGCTGGCAGGTGGCGCTGAGCACTGGCGCCAGTTCCGGCAGGCTGGCCAGCGCCTTGAGGTGGCGCTCGATCACCGAGGCCAGTTTCAGGCAGCCGCCCTCGGCACTGTGCTGGGCTGTGTAGTGCGACATCAGATGCAGTACCGCTGACAGCATCAGTTCCGGATTGGGGCCGGCAGGCGGCGCCATGAAGATAGGATTGTGACGATCGTAGGCCATGTATCGCTCCAGTGGAAAGTTGGGTACTCTGGCTGGCAAGATAGGCTGGCGGCGAGGCATAAAAGTACTGGCTGGCGGCACTAGGCCGTCAGTATCAGCTTGTTGAGCTGGGTAATGCGCAACTGGTAGATGCGGCCACCGTGTTCGATTTCGATCGAGCGGCCGTCGCCCATCAGCGTGGCGCTGCTGACGCGACGTGGTGCGTTGCTGGCCGTTGTAGTGGGGCAGGCGCGGGGCTGGGGCGCGGCGGAAACAGCTTGCTGAAGAGTGCATGCTGGCAGAGTATGGCTCATGGTTGGGGAGTCCTTAAATAAGAATGATTCGCATTTGCGTTCATTATTGAGGATAGCGCGACGGAATGCAAGCGTAATCGTAGGGCGCAGGGTCGCGGCGGATAATGCGGGCGCCGAATGACAAACGGCTTGCCGGGCGGGACAAAAAAAGAGCCCGGGTAGTCCGGGCTCAAGGCTGGGGGAAATTGATGCAATACGCCCGCGGGGGTGCTCCTTACAGCGTGGCCAGAGCGGTTTCGCTGTTGCGCACTTTGGCCGCTGCCTGCTGCTTGGCGCGCGTGCGCGAAGGCGGCAGGCGGCGCAGGTTTTTCAGCGCTTCGGGATCCTTGATGCCGATGGTGCGCTGGTCTACGCTGATGAGGCCGATTTCATTGAAGGCCGACAGGGTGCGGCTGACGGTTTCCAGCGTCAGGCCCAGATAGCTGCCGATTTCGTGGCGCGTCATGCGCAGGTTGAACAGCTTGGAGGAATAGCCCATCTGGGCAAAGCGTTCGGCCAGTGACATCAGGAAGCGTGCTACCCGCGCTTCGGCACTGAGCGCGCCCAGCATGCCTATCATGGCCTGTTCGCGCACCAGTTCGCGGCTCATCACGCCGTACATCAGGTGCTCCAGTTCCGGATGGACGCGGCCCAGCGCTGTCAGCTTCTTGAACGGCAGCAGGATCACATCGCAATCGGACAGGGCGACTGCTTCCGACGAATAGTGGCGCGTATGGATGCCGTCGACACCCAGCATGTCGCCTTTCATGGGGAAGCTCAGTACCTGCTCGTTGCCGAACTCGTCGATCAGCACGGTTTTCAGGAAGCCGGAATTGACGATGTACAGCGTATCGAAGATCTGGCCTATGGTGTGGATGCGCTGGCCTGTTTTGAACTGCACATGCTGGAACAGCAGTTCTTCCGAATTCACGCTGCAGGCAGCCGGTATGTGCAGCAGGTCGCACACTTCTTTCAGATTCGACCAGAGGCGCCCCTGACGCTGGCGGCCGGCTTCCATCGCGCCCGATTGGGGGCTGGTGCTGCCGGCGGGGCGTAGTTCGGGGAAAGGTGTGGACTGCATAATCATCTCCTGTGGTAAGGCATAGCCCTTAGTGATTTCAGTATGCCAACAGAAGCAATCTGGATATATCGGCAACGGCTGAATCTGGCCGTAGGAGAACGCGCCGTCTTGTAGGAGTTTTCCTAATGCAAAAAGAGAGTTCAGGTCTTGAACGGGGATAGCAAACGGTGGGCAACGGCATACTGCACCATTTCCGAGAGCGAGCTCATGCCCATCTTCTGCATGATGCGGGTCTTGTGCGTGCTGACAGTTTTCACGCTCAGATGCAGACTGTTGGCGATTTCCGTGATGGACTTGCCCGCCACCAGCAGCGAGAACACTTCGAATTCGCGGTCCGACAGCTGCTTGTGCAGCAGGCTTTCGTTGGGCGCCATGATATTCAGGGCCAGCTGTTCAGCCACGCCGGTGCTGATGTAGGGGCGGCCCGAGGCTACCTTGCGGATGGCGCCGACCAGCTGGGTGCCGGCACTCTCCTTGGTCAGGTAGCCCTGTGCGCCGGCGCGGATGGCGCGCACCGCATACTGTTCCTCCTCGTGCATGGTGAGTATCAGGATGGCCAGCTTGGGGGCCTCCGAGCGGATCTGGCGGATCAGGTCCACGCCGCTGCGGCCGGGCATGGAGAGATCCAGCAGCAACAGATCGAAGCCGCCCTGGCGTACATGGCCGAGCACCTCGAAGCCGTCGATGGCTTCCCCCACGATGTCGATATCCGGTGCGCCGTCGAGGATGCGCTTGAGACCCTCGCGCATGATGGTGTGGTCGTCCGCGATGACAATTCTAATCATGAAGGAAATATTTAATAAGATTTATTGTGTTTGAGTCAATCTTATCATCTTACTATAAAAATCGACTAGTGGTTTTTTATTTGCTATCGGGTTCCTTGATGAGCCTGTGTACGAGAACCGGAATGCGCGTGTGGGACAACACCTTGTTGGTAACGCTGCCTAGCAGTAATTGTCCCCAGCCGCTACGGCCGTGCGAGCCCATGAAGATCAGATCGCACTGTTGTTGTTCCGCCACCTCGACGATTTTCAGCGCCGTATGTTCGGCAAAGGCTGTCATGGCGCGGCAGGGCAGGCTGTGCTGCTGGCAGGCCTGTACCACGGTGCGGGTGTGCTCCTCGCCGGCCTGCAGCATGGCGGCACGGTAGTCGTCCTCGCTGGGGTAGCTGGGCGGGACGATTTCCACGTAGATCGGATACTGGTACTCCTGGGCGACGAACAGCACCAGTACTTCGGCCTGCATCTGGGCGGCGAATGCCACGCCGGCGCAGGCAGTTTTGCTGGAGACGGCCGAGCCGTCCGTGGTAATCAGGATTTTGCGGTACATGATCAGCCTCCCATCAGTGACTAGCTACAGGATATTTCATTCTAGTCCCGATTTACATTATTGCTACTATGTAAAGAGTTGATGATTATCAAGTGAATGCTGGATTTCCTTGTGGCGCGATGTGGTTTTGCTAGCGAGACGCGGCTTTTTTTGCATCCGGGCACTACTTTTGTGTCATGAACCATGTTTTGTCGCCGTAAGCGATGTTAGTATCACCAAATACAACGAAACTTAAGCTGGACCCGTGGCGCAGGGTAGGCCACCCTGTGACGGGATTGAATAATCTGGCTGTGCCCTGCTACACTCAGGCAGGTGCGCTATATTGCCGAAAGTCATCACCCGTAAAGCAAGTTAGGGCAGCATTTTTACAAATTATGGAGAAGCAGGGATTATGACCAACGCCGCTGACGATTTCGACGCATTATTTGATGAAGTGTCTGCGCAGAGCAAGACTTCAGCTCCAGCGCCTGCTCCTGCACCGGCCGCTGCCGAGGACGATCTAGAGAGCCTGTTCGAAGAAGTCGCTGCTGCGCGTCCCGCTACTGCGGTGGCTGCGCCGGCACCGGCGCCGGCTCCTGCGGCCGATGCCGCGCCGGCTGCTGGCGCGGATGAAGAAAAGCCGATGTTCGAACGCCTGGGCGGCATCGTGCGCCTGCTGCACGATTCGCTGCGCGAACTGGGCTACGACAAAGCACTGACGGAAGCGTCCTCGCAGATCAATGATGCGCAGGACCGTCTCGAATACGTGGCCACGCTGACCGAGCAGGCGGCCAACAAGGTACTCAACACGCTGGACGAAGGCATGCCGGAACAGGATGCCCTGTCGAAGAAATCCAAGAACATGGAAGACCGCTGGGCCGACCTGTTTGCAGGCAAGCTCAGTCAGGAACAGTTCAAGCAGCTGGCCGGCGATTCGCAGGCCTTCGCCGCCGCTGTCTCGGCCGCGACGGAAGCGGAAAAAGCCCGTCTGCTGGAAATCATGATGGCGCAGGACTTCCAGGATATTACCGGCCAGCTGATCAAGAAAGTCGTGATCATCACCAAGACCGTGGAACAGGAACTGGCCATGCTGCTGCGTGATAACGCACCGCCAGCCCTGCGCGAGAAAATTGCGGCAAAAGAAGTGACCCTGATGCAAGGCCCGTCGACCCCGACCGTTGCGCTGAGCCAGGATAGTGTTGACGACTTGCTTGCTGATCTGGGATTCTAATGGACGATATGCTCAAGGATTTCGTCGTCGAGGCGATGGATCTTGCGGTCAACGTAGAAGAGCATCTGCTCAAGCTTGAACGCGACCCCGACAACAAGGAAACACTGAATGCAGTGTTTCGCTCCTTCCACACCATCAAAGGTGGCGCCGGTTTCATGGGCCTGCCTGCGCTGGTGGCAGCCTGCCACCTGACCGAAAATCTGTTCGATGCGCTGCGTACCGGCGCCGCGCCGGTGACGCCGCTGGCGATCGAAGCGGCGCTGCAGGCCTCCGGCTTCGTGGCCGACCAGCTGGCCGAACTGAATAACGGGGTCGAGCCGGATACGCTGCCGGCCATGCCGCATGATCTGGAAATCATTCTGAAGGACGCCATCGACGGCAAGACCGACTCGGCGCCCGCTGCACCGGCCCCTGCACCGGCCGCTGCCCCCGCAGTTGCTCCAGCAGTTGCTCCCTTAGTTGCCGCAGCGGCCCCCGTGGCTGCCGCGCCGGTTGACGGCAATGCCTCGACCATGACGGCAAACGGTCTGGACTGGGATGCCATGTACGAGGCGGTGATGCCGCCCGGTAGCTACACGCGCCCGGCCGCGGCTGCTGCGCCGGCACCTGCTGCGGCCGCTGCTCCCGCCGCCGTGGCAACGCCCGTTGCCGCGCCTGCTGCCGCACCGGTTGTCGCTGCAGCGCTTGCTGCGCCAGCCGCCAGCGGCGCAAATCCGGCCGCAACCGCCGTCAAACGCGAAGCCGCCGAGAAGCGCGAGGAGCGTCCGCATGCGGCACCGGCCAAGGAAGAATCGATCCGCGTCGATGCCGTCAAGCTCGATGCACTGCTGGAAGTGGCCGGTGAATCCGTGCAGGCTGCCAATCAGGCTGCCGTGCTGCTGGAACGTCTGCTGCAATTCAAGTTCGAAGGCCAGGCCCAGACGCTGATGGCCACGCTGGCGGAAACGCTGGAACGCGCTTCGCGCTATTCGACCGAACTGCAGCGCGCCACGCTGGCCACCCGGATGCAGCCGGTAGGCCGTCTGTTCCAGAAATTCCCCCGGCTGGTACGCGAACTGGCCAAGGATCTGGGCAAGGACGTGGAACTGACCATCGAGGGTGCGGAAACGGAAGTTGACCGCGTGGTGGTGGACAGCCTGTACGATCCGCTCGTGCACATGCTGCGCAACGCGCTCGATCACGGGGTGGAAACGCCGGAAGAACGCGCTGTGGCCGGCAAATCGATCAAGTCGTATATCTCGCTCAAGGCATGGCAGGAAGCCAATAGCGTGATGATCGTGCTGCAGGATGACGGCAAGGGTATGGACCCGGTCAAGCTGCGTGCCAAGGCGCTGCAGAAGGGCCTGATTTCCGAATCGGCCCAGCTGAGCGCCGACGATTGCTTCCAGCTGGTGTTCCTGCCCGGTTTCTCGACCAAGGAAGTGGCTTCCAGCGTGTCCGGCCGCGGCGTCGGCATGGACGTGGTGAAAACCGCCGTGGAGAAAAACCGCGGCGCCATCCACATCGAATCGGAACTGGGCAAAGGGACCAAGTTCGCCATCCGTCTGCCGATCGAGCTGTCGATCGTGCCGACCATGCTGGTCTCGACCTCGGGCGCCGCGCTGGCGCTGCCGATGGCCGTGGTGCAGCGCGTGGTGGAACTGCCGGAAGAGTTCATGGAAGTGGGCGGTGCGCCCGTGCTGAAAGATCAGGGCCGGCCGCTGCCGGTGCGTTCGCTGGCCGGTGCGCTCGGTTATGAAGGCTGCCGCGAGAAAGTGGGTATTGTTGTTGCAGCGCCACAGCCGTATATTCTGGCCGTGGCCGCGGTGGACGGCACTGCCGACCTCGTGATCAAACCGATGACGGCGATTGCGGTCGAGGGCATTACCGGTACAGCACGTTCGGCCGAAGGCGAACTAGTGCTAGTGGTAGGCCTATCCTTCCTGATGGATGGATGTCGAGGCAATGTGCGCATGGCAGCCTAGCAATTCGCCGGGCCAGTAAGACACTAAGCCTGCGACCTCGCAGGCTTTTTTTTCATTGCAGCACAGAATTTTTTAAAAGGAGTCATAAAAAGTGTATCAAATCAGCGGAACTGCATCAGCTCACGAGGCCGACCGCAGCGACCGCTATTGCGTTGCACAATATGGCATAATCGATGTGGATCACTCACACAGGCAGTAGCAGTACTCAACAAATATGATGAAGACGCTTTACGACAAACTCTGGGAATCCCACGTGGTCAAGGCCGAAGACGACGGCACCACGATCTTGTATATCGACCGCCATCTGGTGCACGAAGTCACCAGTCCGCAGGCCTTTGACGGCCTGCGCGCCGCCCAGCGCGCGCCATGGCGGGTATCGGCCAATCTGGCCGTGGCCGACCACAATGTGCCGACCACCGGGCGCGATCAGGGCATCGCCGATCCCGTCTCGCGGCTGCAGGTCGAGACGCTGGACAGCAACGCCAAGTCCTACGGCCTGACCTATTTCAATATGAACGACAAGCGTCAGGGCATCGTCCACGTGATCGGGCCTGAACAGGGCGCGACCCTGCCGGGCATGACGGTGGTGTGCGGCGACTCGCACACGTCTACCCACGGCGCGTTCGGCGCTCTGGCGCACGGCATCGGCACTTCGGAAGTGGAGCACGTGCTGGCGACCCAGACCCTGCTGCAGAAAAAATCCAAAGCCATGCTGGTGCAGGTGGATGGTGCGCTGCCGGCCGGCGTGACGGCCAAGGACATTGTGCTGGCCATCATCGGCAAGATCGGCACGGCCGGCGGTACCGGCTACTGCATCGAATTCGGCGGTTCCACCATCCGCGCGCTGTCGATGGAAGGCCGTATGACGGTGTGCAATATGGCGATCGAAGCGGGCGCGCGCGCCGGCATCATCGGCGTGGACGACACCACCATCAACTACGTCAAAGGCCGCCCGTTCTCGCCGGTCGGTCCGCACTGGGACCGCGCGGTCGAATACTGGCGCACCCTGCACTCGGATGCGGGCGCGCGCTTCGATCTGGTGGTGACGCTGAATGCGGCCGAGATCAAGCCGCAGGTCACCTGGGGCACGTCGCCGGAAATGGTGCTGGCCATCGATGGCCGCATCCCTGATCCGGACCATGAAAAAGACGAGGTCAAACGCAGCGCCATCGAAAAAGCGCTGGTCTACATGGACCTGAAGCCGAATACCGCCATCAGCGATATCCGCATCGACAAGGTGTTCATCGGTTCCTGCACCAACTCGCGCATCGAAGACCTGCGCGCCGCCGCCGAAGTGGTGCGCGGCAAGCAGCGCGCCTCCAACGTCAAGCTGGCGATGGTGGTGCCGGGCTCCGGTCTGGTAAAAGAGCAGGCCGAACGCGAAGGTCTGGACCGCATCTTCCGCGATGCCGGTTTCGAATGGCGCGATCCGGGCTGCTCGATGTGTCTGGCCATGAATGCCGACCGTCTGGACCCGGGCGAGCGCTGCGCTTCCACTTCCAACCGCAATTTCGAAGGACGCCAGGGTCAGGGCGGTCGCACCCATCTGGTGTCGCCCGCGATGGCTGCGGCAGCCGGTATCGCCGGCCACTTCGTTGACGTACGCAGTCTGCGTTAATTGAACTCTTACGACCCACGAGGCCCCATTATGAAAAAACTGATCGCACTGACTATTCTTGCCATGACTACCCTGTTCCTGACCGGCTGCAACACCGTCGCCGGTATCGGCAAGGATGTGCAGAAAGCCGGCCAGGCGGTGCAGGGCGCCGCGGGCCATTAAAACGGACCCCCATGACGGCGCGCAGTACGTTCTGCGCTGCCGTCCACTTATAGAGCATCATGGATAAATTTACGATTTATGAAGGGCTGGTAGCACCGCTCGATCGCGCCAACGTCGATACGGACGCCATCATTCCCAAGCAATTCCTCAAGTCCATCCACCGCACCGGCTTCGGTCCCAACCTGTTCGACGAATGGCGCTATCTGGACCACGGCGAACCGGGCATGGACAACAGCAAGCGTCCGCTCAATCCCGATTTCGTGCTGAACCAGCCGCGCTATCAGGGCGCTTCGATCCTGCTGGCGCGCAAGAACTTCGGCTGCGGCTCCTCGCGCGAGCACGCCCCATGGGCGCTCGACCAGTATGGCTTCCGCGCCATCATCGCGCCCTCGTTTGCCGACATCTTCTTCAACAACTGCTACAAGAGCGGCTTGCTGCCCATCGTTTTATCCGAAACGCAGATCGATCATCTGTTCAATGAAGTCAAGGCCTTCCCCGGTTACCGTCTGGTGGTGGACCTTGAACAGCAGCGCATTTCCACCAGCAATGGCAGCGTCTCCTACCCATTCGAGATCGACGCCTTCCGCAAATACTGCCTGATGAACGGGCTCGACGATATCGGCCTGACCCTGCGTCATGCCGACACTATCCGTGCTTTCGAAGAGCGCCATCTGGCTAGCCAGCCCTGGCTGGCCAATGTCATCTAAACGCTAACCAAGATCACAACATGAAAATCGCAATTCTCCCGGGCGACGGTATCGGCCCGGAAATCGTGGCCCAGGCCGTCAAGGTGCTGAACGTCCTCGGTGAACCGTTCGAACTGGAAACGGCACCGGTCGGCGGCGCCGGCTACGCGGCCCATGGCCATCCGCTGCCGGAAGGCACGCTGGCACTGGCCAAAGCGGCTGACGCCGTGCTGTTCGGCGCCGTCGGCGACTACCAGTACGACAATCTGGAACGCTCGCTGCGTCCCGAGCAGGCTATTCTGGGCCTGCGCAAGCAACTGGGTCTGTTCGCCAACCTGCGTCCGGCCATCCTGTATCCGGAACTGGCCGGCGCGTCGACGCTGAAGCCGGAAGTGGTGTCCGGGCTGGACATCCTGATCATCCGCGAACTGACCGGTGACATCTACTTCGGCCAGCCGCGCGGCGTGCGCGAGTGCCCGGACGGCCCGTTCAAAGGCCAGCGCGAAGGTTACGACACCATGCGCTATGCGGAAGGCGAAATCCGCCGCATCGCCCACGTGGCCTTCCAGGCTGCGCAGAAGCGCGACAAGCGCCTGACCAGCGTGGACAAGGCCAATGTGCTGGAAACCTTCCAGTTCTGGAAAGACATCGTGATCGACGTGCACAAGGAATATCCGGACGTCGCGCTCGAACACATGTATGTCGATAACGCTGCCATGCAGCTGGTGCGCGCACCGAAAAAGTTCGATGTGATCGTGACCGGCAATATGTTCGGCGACATCCTCAGCGATGCAGCGGCCATGCTGACCGGTTCGATCGGCATGCTGCCATCGGCCTCGCTCGACGCCAGCAACAAGGGCCTGTACGAACCCTCGCACGGCTCGGCGCCGGACATCGCCGGCAAAGGCATCGCCAATCCGCTGGCGACCATACTGTCGGCCGCCATGATGCTGCGCTTCTCGCTGAACAAGCCGGAACAGGCGGACCGTATCGAGAACGCCGTCAAGGCCGTGCTGGCGCAAGGTCTGCGCACTGCCGATATCTACGAAGCCGGCACCACCAAGGTGGGCACGGAAGAAATGGGTAACGCCGTGGTGAAAGCGCTGGTGTAAAGAAGTACGCACAGGGACTGACTGCCGCAACAGCTGGGGAAAGCCAAGCTACAGCAGTCCCGCTCGGGAAGAAACTGAAACTCAAGGAATAATTATGAAACTGGTAGGCTTGGTAGGTTGGCGTGGTATGGTCGGTTCGGTGCTGATGCAGCGTATGCAGGAAGAGGGCGATTTCGCCCACATCGAGCCAGTGTTCTTCACTACTTCGAATCCCGGCGGCGATGCCCCGAAGATGGCGAAGAATGAAACCAAACTGAAAAGCGCCACCGATATCGACGAACTGAAAAAGTGCGAAATCATCATTTCGTGCCAGGGCGGCGATTACACCACCGAAGTGTTCCCGAAGCTGCGCGCAGCAGGCTGGAACGGCTACTGGATCGACGCAGCGTCCACGCTGCGGATCGAAAAAGATGCCGTGATCGTACTCGATCCGGTAAATATGCACGTGATCAAGGACGCGCTGGGCAAGGGCGTGAAGAACTTCATCGGCGGTAACTGCACGGTATCGTGCATGCTGATCGGTCTGGGTGGCCTGTTCCAGCACAATCTGGTGGAGTGGATGACTTCCATGACCTATCAGGCCGCTTCGGGCGGCGGTGCCCAGCACATGCGCGAACTGCTGACCCAGTTCGGCACCATCAACAGCGCCATCAAGCCGCTGCTGGACAATCCTGCTTCGGCGATTCTGGAAATCGACCGTCAGGTGCTGGCTACCCAGCACGGCCTGACGGCGGACGAAACCAAGCAGTTCGGCGTGCCGCTGGCAGGCAACCTGATTCCATGGATCGACAAGGATCTGGGCAACGGCCAGTCGAAAGAAGAGTGGAAAGCCGGCGCGGAAACCAACAAGATTCTGGGTCTGGGCGCCGATTTCGGTTCCAAGCCTATCCCCGTCGACGGCCTGTGCGTACGGATCGGCGCCATGCGCTGCCACTCGCAGGCACTGACCATCAAGCTGAAAAAAGATGTGCCGCTGGACGAGATCACCGACATCATCGCTTCCGCCAACCAGTGGGCCAAAGTGGTGCCTAACACCCGCGAAGCGTCGATGAAAGACCTGTCGCCAGCCGCCGTGACCGGCGGCCTGACCATCCCTGTGGGCCGTCTGCGCAAACTGGAAATGGGGCCGGACTACCTGTCGGCCTTCACCGTGGGCGACCAGCTGCTGTGGGGCGCGGCCGAACCGCTGCGCCGTATGCTGCGTATTGTGCTGGACAACTAAGCTAGCGCTTACTTTATCTGCGTTTCAGGCGGGCGTTTGATCGCCCGAGTTGAAGGGGTTTTCTCTCTGTGTTCTCATAGGGAAAACCCCTTTTTTTCGTCTAAAGTGGGCGTAGACGTGACAACTGGCCCGTCATACGTCGTGCAAAGCTTGCGTGCCTGAAAGCATGATGATATGTTGGGATATCTGGGAAAGTAACATTTTCCCTCTGACAACCTAATGCTGCCCACTATGCCCGTACCGAATCGTTCCCGCTTTGCCTCGTTTGCGTTGAAAACTCTCACTGGTGCGGTGGCCAGTGCGGTGCTGATGGCCTCGGCCCATGCGGCCGGACTGGGCAAGCTGACGGTGCTGTCCTCGCTGGGCCAGCCGCTGCGCGCCGAAATCGAGCTGACTGCCGTGTCGGCGGACGAAGCGGCGGCGCTGGTGGCCAAACTGGCCCCGGCCGATGCCTACCGCGTGGCCAATATCGATTTCAATCCCGCCTTGCTGTCGCTGCGCTTCGACGTCGAGCAGCGCGCCGGCCGTCAGGTGATCAAGGTCAGTTCCAGCCAGCCGATTAACGAGCCCTTTGTCGATATGCTGATGGAGCTGAACTGGAATGGTGGCCGCATCGTGCGCGAATACACCTTCCTGCTCGATCCGGCCGAAATGCGCGCCACGCAGGCGCCGCAAGTGGCTGCGCCGGTAGATCTGGGCCGTCCGCTGCCGGCAGCGCCCGGCACACCGGCCCCCGCAGCGGCACCAGCCAGTGCTGCCGCGCCGACGCCAACGCCTGCGCCAGCGCCCGCAACGGCGGCACAAGCGCCAGCTGCACCTGCTGCTGCGCCCACTGCGCCGCCATCGTCACAGGCAGCCAGCGAATACACGGTCAAGAACGGCGACAATCTGAGCCGCATTGCCAGCCAGGTCAAGCCGCAGGATGTCTCGCTCGACATGATGCTGGTGGCACTCTACCGCGCCAATCCGGAAGCTTTTGCCGGTAACAATATGAACCGCCTGAAGTCGGGCCAGATTCTGGCCGTGCCGGGCAGCGACGATATCCGCGCCAGTGCGCCGGAAGGCGAGGCACGCGGCGTGGTCGTAGCCCATGCTGCCGACTTTGCAGCCTATCGCGCCAAACTGGCCGGGCAGGTCGCCAACAGCACGCCGGCCAAGGAAGCCGATCCGGCCCAGAATGTGACGGGCAAAATCACCGCCAAAGTGGAAGAAAAGCCGAATGCCGTGAATGCGGCCAAGGACAAGCTGACCCTGTCGAAAGCCACCAGCGGCACGCCCGAGCAGGGCAAGACCGGGCTGGCGGTGGAAGACAAGATCGCCAAACAGAAGGAACTGGAAGAGGCCGACGCCCGTACCAAGGAACTGGAAAAGAATGTACGCGATCTGGAAAACCTGATGGCGATGAAGAGCAAGGCTGCGGCCAAGGCCTCGGCCTCCGCTTCAGCTTCCGCTTCCGCTGCTGCTTCCGCTTCCGCCTCGGCTTCCGCTTCGGCGGAAGCATCGGCTCCGGCCAAGCCCAAGCGTACGCTGGTGCTGCCGCCGAAGAAAGCAGCAGAGCCTAGCATCTTCGAAATCCTGATGGACAACCTGCAATATGTCGGCATTGCCGCTGCCACCTTGCTGGCCGGCGGCGGTGCGCTGTTTGCGGCACGGCGCCGTCGCAAGTTCGAAGTGCCGAAGGAAGAAACCATCGCCGTGGAAGATCCGGCATTGACGGCGCAGTCCCTGATCGAAGAAACGGGCGGCCAGAGTGTCGATACCAGCAACAGTGTTTTCAATTCCAACTTTGCGCCGTCGGCCAGCCAGCTCGATACCAATGAAGTCGATCCGGTGGCGGAAGCCGATGTGTACATAGCCTATGGCCGCGACGCCCAGGCCGAAGAGATCCTCAAGGAAGCATTGCGCGTGCATCCGGAGCGTCATCCGGCCCGCCTGAAGCTGCTGGAAATTTACACGGCCCGTAAAGATCTGCGCGCCTTCGAGGAGCAGGCCGAGGAACTGTATGGCCTGACCCGCGGTCAGGGCGAGGACTGGACCCAGGCCGCTGCCATGGGGCAGGCGCTGGATCCGGCCAATCCGCTCTACACACGTGGCCCTGATACCTCGGCGCCAGCGGCTGCGGAAAGCGTCGCTGATGCGGCTGATCCCTTTGCGCCCGCAGCCGACATGAGTAACTTTGACGCCGGCATGGAAACCGCGCTGCCGCAAGCGGCCGATGCAGCCATTTCGCCGGCGTCGGTAGCCGCCGAGAATAGCAATCTGATGGACTTCGATCTGGGCGGCCTCAGTTTCGAGCCGGTAGACGATGCGCCTGCCGCGATCGAGCTGCCTGCCAGCGCAGCCTCAGCTGCGACGGATGCTGCTGCTTCTCCCGCGGCGGTTGCCGATCTGGACTTCACGCTCGATCTGCCGGGCGACACTGCGCCTGCCGCAGAAAGCGCCAGCGATGCACTCGACCTCGATCTGGCCGGCTTCGATCTGCAGGCGACGCTTGCACCAGCGGCCGAAGCGGCTGCCGCTGCCGCCACTGCGGAAGACGATCTGGCCGATCTGCTCAGGAGTGCCGAAGAAGTCACGCCGGCACCGGCTCCGGCCGCGCAGGAATTCGATCTGTCGAGCATCGATCTCGACCTGCCGGAAGTGGCTAGTGCCGCAGCGGCGCCGGCCGATGCCAGCGCCGACGAGCCGATGTCGGCCCAGCACATGGAAATGGACACCAAGCTCGATCTGGCCGTGGCCTATCAGGAGATCGGTGACAAGGAAGGTGCGCGCGAACTGCTGGAAGAAGTACTGCGCGGCGGTAACGGCAGCCAGATCGCCAAGGCCAACACCATGCTGGCCCAGCTGGGCTAAGTATGTTGCATCCGGCGCCGCTGCCTGGGCACGGCGCCAGCCGGTGTCCTTGCATGTGCCCGTATATAATGGCTGACTCAGAGAACAGATCGGGCAGCAATTGAAACGGATAGTAATCGGCGTCCAGTACGACGGCAATGCATGGCAGGGCTACCAGAAGCAGCCCAGTGGCCTGACCGTGCAGGACAAGCTGGAAGAGGCACTGGAAAAATTTGCCACGGTAAAACTGGCCACCACCTGCGCGGGACGCACCGACGCCGGTGTGCACGCGCTGGAGCAGGTGGTGCACTTCGATACCGAACTGGAGCGCGACGAGCACGCCTGGGTACGCGCCGCCAACGCCTTTCTGCCGCCCTCGATCAGCGTACGCTGGGCCAGACAGCTCGAAGGCGATCCGGCGGCGCAGGATTTCTTCCACGCCCGTTTTAGCGCCCATTCCCGCACTTATCACTACGTGCTGCACAACCATCCGGTGCGCAGTGCGCTGCTGGCCGGCCGGGCCGGTTTCTTCTTCCGCCCGCTGGACGTGGAACTGATGCAGCAGGCCGTGCAGCCTTTAGTGGGCTGGCACGATTTCAGCGCCTTCCGCGCGGCCCAGTGTCAGGCCAAATCGCCGATGAAACTGATGCACGAGATCAAGATCCGCCAGCAGGGCGAACTGATCGTGTTTACCATTACCGCCAGCGCCTTCCTGCACCACATGGTGCGCAATCTGGTTGGCTCGCTGGTGTATATCGGCAGCGGGCGGGAAAAGCCCGAATGGCTGGGGCAGTTGTTGGAAAGTAAAGACCGCACGCTGGCCGCGCCCACTTTCATGCCCGATGGCCTGTATCTGGCCCGTGTGGGCTATGACCTGAAATGGCAGCTGCCGCAGGAAGCGGATAGCCCCCTGGTCTGGTTTTAAAGGCTTTTAAAGGATAAGCATGGCACGCACCCGTATCAAGATTTGCGGTCTGACCCGCGTAGAAGATGTACAGGCGGCTGTGGCGGCCGGGGCCGATGCCATCGGTTTTGTGTTCTATCCTAAAAGTCCGCGCTATGTCACGCCCGAGCAGGCAGCGGCCCTGATTGCTTGCGTGCCGCCCTTCGTCACCTGTACGGGGCTGTTCGTCAATGCCAGCCCGGCAGAAGTGGCGGCCACCGTGGCCATCGCGCCTATCGCCCTGATCCAGCTGCACGGCGACGAGACGGTGGCCGAGTCGGCGGCCATTGCCGCTGCGGCCGCACGCCCCTATGTGCGCGTGTTTCGCGTCAAACCTGACACAGCGCCCGCTGATTTGCTAGAATATGAGCAACAATGCCGCGCTGCCGGTCCCTGGTTCACCAGTCTGTTGCTGGATACTTATGTGGACGCCTACGGTGGCGCTGGGAAGGGTTTTGATTGGTCTCTCATTCCAAAAGAGCTCGCGCCTCGGGTCGTTTTGAGTGGTGGCTTGAGCGTACACAACGCCACTGACGCAGTGCGCGAGGTACGCCCCTACGCGGTCGATATCAGCAGTGGTGTCGAAGCGTCCAAGGGGATCAAGGATGGCCGCAAGATCGCTGCATTTGTTGCAGCCGTGCGTGCCGGAGATGACTTAATCGAGAGAGCCACCCATCATGAATGCGCCAGCGCAGCCCCTGTTCCACGCTAAAGATTACGATTTACCCGATAACCGCGGCCACTTCGGCCCTTACGGCGGCTCCTTCGTCGCCGAAACCCTGACCTACGCTCTGGCCGAGCTGAATCAGGCTTACGAGAAATTCAGCAAAGACGCCGAATTCCTCGAAGAATTCCGTTACGAACTCAAGCACTTTGTCGGCCGTCCTTCGCCCGTCTACCACGCCAAGCGCTGGTCGCAGCAGATGGGCGGCGCGCAAGTGTTCTTCAAGCGCGAAGACCTCAACCATACGGGCGCGCACAAGATCAACAATGTGATCGGTCAGGCCCTGCTGGCTAGACGCATGGGCAAGCGCCGCATCATCGCCGAGACGGGCGCCGGCCAGCACGGCGTGGCCACGGCCACCATCTGCGCCCGCTTCGGCCTCGAATGCGTGGTCTATATGGGCAGCGAAGACGTCAAGCGTCAGGCCCAGAATGTGTACCGCATGAAGCTGCTGGGCGCTACCGTGGTGCCGGTGGAATCGGGTTCGAAAACCCTCAAGGATGCGCTCAACGAAGCCATGCGCGACTGGGTAACGAATATCGAAAATACCTTCTACATCATCGGCACGGTGGCCGGTCCCCATCCTTATCCTATGCTGGTGCGCGACTTCCAGTCCGTGATCGGCGAGGAGTGCCTGGTGCAGATGCCGGAAATGACGGGCCGTCAGCCCGACTACGTGGTGGCCTGCATCGGTGGCGGCTCGAATGCCATGGGGATTTTCTACCCTTATATCGACGAGAAGCAGGTCCGTCTGGTGGGGGTGGAAGCGGCCGGTGAAGGGCTGAATGGCGACAAGCACGCCGCTTCGCTGAGCAAGGGCTATCCGGGCGTGTTGCACGGCAATCGCACCTATCTGCTGCAGGATGAAAACGGCCAGATCATCGAAACCCATTCCGTTTCGGCGGGGCTCGATTATCCGGGGGTAGGGCCGGAGCACGCTTATCTGAAGGATAGCGGCCGGGCCCAGTACGTTTCCATCACGGATGAAGAGGCACTGGCAGCTTTCCATGACTGCTGCCATATCGAAGGCATCATTCCGGCGCTGGAGTCGTCGCACGCGCTGGCCTATGCCTTCAAGCTGGCGGCCACGCTGCCAGCCGACCAGATTATTCTGGCTAACCTGTCGGGCCGGGGCGACAAGGACATGCATACGGTGGCTGAACGTATGGGTTTGAATTTCAATTAAGGAGCCGGCATGTCCCTCATCGCACAAACTTTTGCCGAACTGAAGGCTCAGAACAGGACGGCCCTGATTACTTTCATCACGGCCGGTGATCCGGCGCCCGGCCTGACCGTGGCGCTGATGCATGCCATGGTGGCCGGTGGCGCCAACATTCTCGAACTCGGTGTGCCGTTTTCCGACCCGATGGCGGAAGGCCCCGTGATCCAGCGCGCCTGCGAGCGGGCGCTGGCGCAGGGCGTGGGCATCATGGATGTCTTCGCCATGGTGGCAGAGTTCCGCCAGACCAATCAGCACACGCCCGTCGTGCTGATGGGCTATGCCAATCCTATCGAGCGTATCGGCGCGGCACGTTTCATTGCCGAATCGCAGCAAGCCGGTGCCGATGGCGCCATCGTGGTCGATTATCCGCCGGAAGAGTGCGAGGAATTTTCGGCAGCCATGCGTGCTGGCGGGCTCGATCTGATCTTCCTGCTGGCGCCCACTTCCACCGAGCAGCGCATTGCCCAGGTGGCCAAGGTGGGCGGCGGCTTCAGCTACTACGTCTCGCTCAAGGGCGTCACGGGGGCGGGCAATATCGATACGGTGGAAGTGGCCGAGCGTCTGAAGGCGATCCGCCAGCACGTGCCGCTGCCGATAGGCGTCGGCTTCGGCATCCGTGATGGTGCGACGGCGCGCGCTGTGGCCGAAGTGGCGGATGCCGTCGTGATCGGCAGCCGCATCATTCAGGAAATCGAAAACGTGGGCGCGGAGAAAGCCGTGGCCGCCGTTGAAAGTTTCGTGGCCGGCATACGCAGCGTGCTCGACGCTTAATTCCCCAGTTTAGTTCCCCTTTGTGCGCCCGTTTGGCGCACATCAAATTCCGCGGCTCACCTTGCTCCATAGTCGGACACTGACTATGGTGAAAGGGAGCCGTGGTGCGTTTTCTCTCCGATCCCAATAAAGCCCGCCTGAATTTACTCAAGCACCGCGTCAGCTTTGACGAGGCGTCTACGGTGTTCGACGATGTTCTTGCTTGTCACTGGGCCGATGTCGACCATTCAGGCACTGAGCAGCGCTATCAGATATTGGGCCTGAGTCAACGCGGTCGGTTGTTGATTGTGACTTATAGTTGTCAGCTTGGTGACATTGTCAGAATTATTTCGGCGCGTCTTGCCTTTGGGTGGGAAAAACGCCATTACTGGAGGCGTATATGAATAATATTAATCACGAGGGGCAGGAGCCGATGGAAGAAGGGCCGCGCGAGGCTGGATGCTGGGTGCCGATCGCCAATCCGTTTGCAGCCGGCGGGGGCGAACTGAGACTGCGGTTGCACAAAGATGTAATTGCCTATTTCGCAAGTATCGGTGCCGATGCTGGCTGGCCAGCGGAAAGAATTATGGAATTGTATTTAAGAAACATTGCTCGATCCGGTTACCGGATTCCACTGGAACTGACCAGTATCAAGGAGTTTTTGTCAGCAAAACAGTAGGGGATTTACTCTAAAACGGGGGCGGGAACATGACGAAATCGAAAAATTAATGTATCGCAATGTTCGACAGGGGGGCAAGAAACGGCTACACTTCGGCCACAAGTTTGCTGTAAGGAGAATTTATGAGTTGGTTGGAAAAACTGCTGCCCCCACGAATCCAGCGTTCCGATGCTGGCGCGCGCAAGACCATGCCCGAAGGTCTGTGGGTCAAATGCCCATCCTGCGAAGCCGTGCTGTACCGCACCGATCTGGAATCGAACCTGCATGTTTGCCCTAAATGCGACCATCACATGCGTATCCGTGCGCGCGAACGTCTGGACAGCCTGTTCGACGCCGGTGGCCGCTATGAAATCGGCATGGACACCCTGCCAGTCGATAGCCTGAAATTCAAAGACAGCAAAAAATACCCTGACCGCCTGAAACAGGCCATGGAAGCCACCGGCGAGACCGATGCGCTGATCGTCATGGGCGGCTCCATCATGAGCCTGCCAGTGGTGGTGGCCTGCTTCGAGTTCGAATTCATGGGCGGTTCCATGGGTTCCGTGGTGGGCGAGCGTTTCGTCCGTGGCGCGCAGGTAGCGCTGGAACAGAAAGTGCCTTTCGTCTGCATCACGGCCACCGGAGGTGCGCGTATGCAGGAAGGCCTGATGTCGCTGATGCAGATGGCCAAAACCACGGCCATGCTGACCAAGTTGTCGGACAAGAAACTGCCATTCATCAGCGTGCTGACCGACCCGACCATGGGTGGCGTGTCGGCCTCGTTTGCCTTCATGGGCGACGTGGTGATCGCCGAGCCGAAAGCCCTGATCGGCTTCGCCGGTCCGCGCGTGATCGAAAACACGGTGCGGGAAAAACTGCCGGAAGGCTTCCAGCGTGCCGAGTTCCTCGTCACCAAGGGTGCCGTGGACATGATCGTAGACCGCCGCAAGATGCGCGAAGAAATCGCCCGCCTGCTGGCTCTGCTGCAGAATCAGGCCGCCGAAGTCCTCGCCTAAAATTCGCTGGCTTTGCCACGCAACGGCGCGCAATCCGGTATCATCCGGCCTGCGCGCCGTTTTACATTCCGAGTCAACATCATGTCTAGCTCCCCAACTACCCCTGTTTCGCCCCCTGCATCCACCCCCGATAAGCTGTCTGACTGGCTAGCGCTGCTGGAGTCGCGCCACGCCGAAACCGTCATCAACATGGGGCTGGACCGCGTTCTCGCTGTCAAACAACGTTTGCAGCTGCAATTTAGCTGCCCCGTCATCATGGTGGCCGGCACCAACGGCAAAGGCTCGACCTGCGCCATGCTGGAATCGGTGCTGCTGCGCGCCGGTTACAAGGTGGGCCTGTACATCAAGCCGCACTTCCTCGACTTTAACGAGCGCGCCCGCGTGAATGGCGATCTGGCCAGCGACGCCGCGCTGGTAGCGGCCTTCAATGCCGTCGAAGCGGTGCGCGGCGATACCCCGCTGACGTATTTCGAATTCACCACGCTGGCCATCATGCACCTGCTGTCTGCTGCCGGCATGGATGTGGTGATACTGGAAGTGGGCTTGGGGGGGCGTCTGGACGCGGTCAATATCGTCGATGCCGATGTGGCCATCGTCACCAGCGTGGATATCGACCATACCGACTACCTTGGCGATACGCGTGTAGCCATCGGTTTCGAAAAAGCCGGTATTTTCCGCGCCGGTAAAACGGCGATCTGCTCCGATCCGGTGCCGCCGCAGTCCCTGATCGACCATGCCGAAGCGATCGGCGCCGATCTGTGGCTGATGGGGCGCGATTTCAATTACTCGGGCGACAAGCAGCAGTGGAACTACGGTGGCCGTGGCCAGCGCCGCAATGCACTGGCCTATCCTAGCCTGCGCGGCGCCAATCAGATACTGAATGCCTGCGCTGCGCTGGCTGCGCTGGAGGCGCTCAAGCTGGAGCTGCCCGTGGGCGCGCAGGAAGTGCGTACGGGGCTGGTGACGGTGGAGCTGCCGGGCCGCTTCCAGGTGCTGCCGGGCCGTCCTAGCGTGATTCTCGATGTGGCGCATAATCCGCACGCGGCGGCGGCCCTGAACCAGAACCTCGGCAACATGGGCTACCACCCTTACACCTATGCCGTGTTCGGTTCCATGCACGACAAGGATATCGACGGCGTGATCGCTGCCATGTCCGAACATGTCGATCACTGGTGTCTGGCCACGCTGCCGTCGCCACGCTCGGCCACGGCGGCCGAACTGGCGGCCAAAGTACAGGCAGTGCAGCCGGAACGGGACGAACGCACCATCCAGAGCTTCGACGATCCGGGCGCGGCCTATGCAAATGCCATCAGCCGGGCCGGGGAGAATGATAGAATTGTGGTCTTTGGATCTTTCCTTACCGTCGCCGGTGTCATGGCGGCGCGAAAATCCGCTCTACACTGAACGCACAGGACTGAAATCACGCATGGGCTTGTTCTCGAAACTCGGTAAAAACAAGCAAGATACTGCTGGTCAGGATAGCGGCTATTACAGCAGCGCCGACGAGCAGACGATGACGGAACGCGCCCGCTCCAAGCGCGCCTCGTCGGCCAATAGCAAGGGACGCGGCGGCCGCGAACGCGACGCCGACGATCCTATGCTGCCGGAAAAAAAGCGTGCGCGCCGCCGTCTGGTGGGCGCCGTAGCGCTGGCGCTGGGCGTCGCCATCGGCCTGCCCATGGTGCTCGATTCCGAGCCCAAACCGCTGGCCTCCGATATCGAAATCAAGATACCTCCCAAAGACCGTGGCGATGTATCCGGCATGACGCCGGTGGTGGCGCAAAGCGCTGCGCTCGATGCCAAGGAAGAAATCATTGATCCGGGCAAGGGCGGGCGTGGTGCGCTGTCGCTTAAGGCGGATGCGACCATCTCTGCACCGGCTGCTGGCGCTGCCGCAACGGACACCACAGCGGCGGCTGCGCCGGCCAAAGCGGCGCCGGCACGGGTGGAAAGCACGCAAGCCGAACCGGAACTGCGCTCCGATTCGAAGGCCCGTTCCGAAGCCATCATCCGTGCCCGGCAGGAGCGCGAGGCGCGGGCCGAAGCACAGGCCCGTCAGGATGCCGATTACAAGCTGGAAGTGGAGCGCAAGACGGCCGAGGTGAAAGCGGCCGCCGATGCCAAGGCGCGCGCCGCAGCGGCCAAGCAGGCCGGTGAAAGCGCCAAACCCGGTGGCGAAGCCAAGGCTACGGAAGATGCCCGCGCGCTGGCCATTCTGGAAGGCAAACCGGCGGCCAAACCGGCTGCCGCGGCCGTCGACGGCAATCAGAAATTTGTGCTGCAAGTGGCGGCGCTGGCCGATCACGACAAAGTGGAAGAACTGCGCGATAAACTGAAAAAAGCGGGCATCAGTTCTTTCACTGAAAAGACCCCGTCCGGCGACCGGACGCGCGTGCGCGTAGGCCCGTTCAGCAACAAGGATGAAGCAGAAAAAGTCCGCACCAAGCTGGCGTCCATGGGCCTGAGCGGCCGCGTGGAAGCGCAATAAGGTAGCGCCGGGCGTGACGGTGTTCGACTATCTGCTGCTGTTTGTGCTGGGCGCCTCGGTGGTGATCAGCCTGATGCGCGGCCTGGTCAAGGAAGTGCTGTCGCTGGCCGGCTGGGTGCTGGCGTTTGTGGTGGCGAATGCCTATGCGGCAGCGCTGGCGCAGATGCTGCCGCCGGCAGTGCCGGGCGAAATACTGCGGCTGATTCTGGCGTTCATCGCTCTGTTCATCGGCGCCCGTATTCTGACGGGGCTGCTGGCCATGGCGCTTGGCGCCTTGCTGGAAGCAGGTGGCCTGAGCTGGGCTGACCGCCTGCTGGGCGTGGCGTTTGGCCTGCTGCGCGGTCTGCTGATCGTGCTGACGGTGGTGATTTTGTGCGGCATGACGGCTATGCCGCAGCAGCCTTTCTGGCGTGAGGCGCGATTGAGCCCGTATGCGGAAGCTCTCGCGCACCACGTCAAACCCCTGTTACCCGCTGCGCTCGCGCAGCATGTGAATTTTTGAAGTCTTTAAATCTGTAGTACCTGTCCAGGAGCAACATCATGTGTGGCATCGTCGGCGTCGTTTCCCATCAACCTGTCAATCAATTGCTGTATGACGCCTTGCTGCTGCTGCAGCACCGCGGTCAGGATGCGGCGGGTATTGCGACCAATCACAGCAGCATGTTCGCCATGCACAAGGCCAATGGTCTGGTGCGTGACGTCTTCCGTACCCGTAATATGCGTACGCTGCAAGGTAACTCGGGTATCGGCCACTGCCGCTACCCAACGGCCGGCTCGTCGAGCGAAGAAGAAGCGCAACCGTTCTACGTCAATGCCCCGTACGGCATCACGCTGGCGCACAACGGCAACCTGACCAACTGGGAACAGCTGAAACAGGATATGTTCAAGATCGACCGCCGCCACATCAACACGGATTCCGATTCGGAAGTGCTGCTCAACGTGCTGGCGCACGAGATCCAGAAAGCCACCACCGGCATTTCGATCGATGCGGACACCATCTTCCAGGCCGTCGCCGTGCTGCACCGCCGTGTGCGTGGCGGCTACGCTGCCGTGGCGCAGATCGCCGACGTGGGCCTGCTGGCCTTCCGTGATCCGTTCGGCATCCGTCCTCTGTGCCTGGGCAAGAACGAGACGCCGCAAGGCACCGAATACATGGTCGCTTCCGAATCGGTGGCGCTGGAAGGCATGGGCTTCCGCTTCGTGCGCGACATCGCGCCGGGCGAAGCCGTGTTCATCGATCTGGAAATGAATGTGCACACCCGCCAGTGCGCCGATCATCCTACCCTGAACCCTTGCGTGTTCGAGTTCGTGTACCTGGCCCGTCCCGATTCCGTGATCGACGGCGCTTCCGTGTACGCCACCCGTCTGAAAATGGGCGAGTATCTGGCCGAGAAAATCAAGCGCGAATTCAAGGATGGCGAGATCGATGTCGTCATGCCGATTCCCGATTCCTCGCGTCCTGCGGCGATCCAGCTGGCGCTGGCGCTGAACGTGGAATACCGCGAAGGCTTCATCAAGAACCGCTACATCGGCCGTACTTTCATCATGCCGGGCCAGGCGGCACGCAAAAAATCCGTGCGCCAGAAGCTGAACGCGATTGCCAGCGAATTCAAGGACAAAGTGGTACTGCTGGTGGATGACTCCATCGTGCGCGGCACCACCAGCCGCGAGATCGTGCAGATGGCGCGTGAAGCCGGCGCCAAGAAGGTGATTTTCGCGTCGGCCGCGCCACCGGTGATCTACCCTAACGTGTACGGCATCGACATGCCTACCCGCGACGAGCTGATCGCCTTTGGCCGCACCAACGAGGAAGTATGCCGCGAGATCACTGCCGATGCGCTGGTGTATCAGGACATCGATGCGCTGAAACGGGCGATTTCGGATGTGAATCCCGCCCTGCAGAACTTCGAAGCTTCGTGCTTCGACGGCGTGTATGTCACCGGTGACATTTCCAAGGACTATCTGGACAAGCTGGAATATGCGCGTCACAACCCCAAGGCGGGCAAGCCTGAGGATGCGGCCCGTACCCAGCTCAATTTGAATCTCGCAGCCACGGAAGGCTGATGATCGCCCGGTGCAGTGTTGCACCGGGCTTTTTTTTTTGAATCTGTACTCATGAACGACAAAAAGAATTACGGCTTTACCACCACCATCCTGCATAACGACCGCCGCAAGGGCATAGAGCATGGTTCCCTGCACAAGCCGGTGCATACCTCGGTGGCTTTCGGCTATGCCGATGCACGCCAGCTGGCTTCCGTGTTTCAGGGGAAGGAGCCGGGCTTCCGCTACGGCCGTCAGGGCAACCCTACCGTCTCTGCGCTGGAAGACAAGATCAACCAGATGGAGCAGGGCGTCGGTACGCTGTGCTTCGCTACCGGCATGGGCGCCATCGGCGCCGTGTTCCAGGCGCTGCTGCGGGCGGGCGACCATGTGGTGTCGTCCTCCTTCCTGTTCGGCAATACCAACAGCCTGTGGCAGACCACCATGGCGCAAGGCGTGGGCGTGTCGTTCGTCGATGCCACCAGCGTGGAGGCGGTAGCGGCGGCGATCAATGACAACACCCGCCTGGTGTTTGTCGAAACCATTGCCAACCCGCGTACCCAGATCGCCGATCTGGCCCGCATCGGTGAGCTGTGCCGCGCGCGCGGCATTCTTTACGTCGTCGATAACACCATGACCACGCCATATCTGTTCCGTCCGAAAGACGTGGGCGCCGGTCTGGTGGTCAATGCACTGACCAAATCCATCGGCGGCCACGGCATCGCGCTGGGCGGCAGCCTGACCGATACGGGCGCATACGACTGGACCCGCTTCCCGAATATCTACGAGAACTACAAGAAGGCGGCAGCCAGGCAGTGGGGGCTGGCGCAGATCCGTGCCAAGGGCTTGCGCGACTTCGGCGCATCGCTGGCGCCGGAAGCGGCGCACCACATCGCCGTGGGGGCGGAAACGCTGGCGCTGCGCATGGAACGCACCTGCGCCAACGCGCTGGCGCTGGCGCGGCTGCTGGAGGCGGACCAGCGCGTGGCGGCCGTCTACTATCCGGGGCTGGCCTCGCACCCGCAGCACGCGCTGGCCGGTGAACTGTTCCGCAGCTATGGCTCGCTGCTGAGCTTCGAGCTGAAAGACGGTATCGATTGTTTCGACTTCCTGAATCGCTTGCAGCTGGCGATACCGGCGTCGAATCTGGGCGATACCCGCACCCTGATTATTCCGGTGGCGCATACCATTTTCTACGAGATGGGCGCCGAGCGCCGTGCCACGATGGGCATTGCCGAATCGCTGATCCGGGTTTCCGTCGGCATCGAGGATACGGACGATTTGCTGGCGGATTTTGCCAGCGCGCTCAACGCCAGCTAAGCAGACCATCCGCACATAAAAAAGGGGAGGTGGCACCAGCAGGCTGGTGCCACCTCCCCGATTTGTTTGTGCCGGGGGGCTTAGTGCCAGGTGCGCATCAGGCCTACTGCCAGACCTTCGAGGGCGAATTCGTCTGCCTCGGGATCGACCTTGATGATCTTGAAGTCGGGATTTTCCGGCAGCAGTTCGATACTGCTGCCTGTCTTGCGGTAGCGCTTGACGGTGACTTCGTTGCCGATGCGGGCCACGACGATCTGGCCATTCTTGGCGCTATCGACTTTTTTCACGGCCAGCAGGTCGCCATCCATGATGCCGGCATCGCGCATCGATTCGCCCCGTACCTTGAGCAGGTAGTCGGGCTTGGACGCAAACATGGCAGGATCGACGCTGTAGCTGGTTTCCAGATTTTCCTGTGCGAGGATGGGCGAACCGGCGGCCACGCGGCCGATCAGGGGCAGCGACATCATCAGCGCGGCCGGTACTTTCGGCAGGGCCGCTTCGGCATGGCTGCCCAGCAGGCGGATGCCGCGCGAAGTGCCGGCGGCGATTTCGATGGCGCCCTTGCGCGCCAGTGCCTGCAAATGTTCTTCCGCTGCGTTGGCCGATTTGAAGCCTAGTTCCTGGGCGATTTCGGCGCGGGTCGGCGGGAAACCCGTGTTCTCGATGGCATCCTTGATCAGATTAAGGATCTGTTCCTGCCGTGCGGTGAGCTTGATCATAGAGAGTGCATTTGGCCTGTGTATATAGACAGTCTGTATTTTTGTACAGTGTGGCGGTAAATGCAAGGGGATTTGTTGCTTTGAGCGAAATAAATTTACCAACTGGAGAGCGGCTTGATAGAGGGATGCAAAAAATGGGCTTCGGTCTAATTCGGTCTAAATGAGTCTATACGAGTCTAAAAATGGCTCGCAGGACAAATTTCTAGACCAATTTAGACTTTTTCGGGGTAAGCGTAAAGCCAGCACCGTCTGGACGTAGAAACCGCCCCCAGCCATGATCGAATTTTGGCACAGCAGTTGTGCCCACAAATTTAATTATGGACACAAATTTTCAACCAGCCATTGAACGCGGAC
>NZ_WWCM01000029.1 GCF_009857915.1 Duganella qianjiadongensis | reverse complement strand
GTCAAAGCTTGATGACCATAGCAAGTTGGTCCCACCCCTTCCCATCCCGAACAGGACCGTGAAACAACTCTGCGCCGATGATAGTGCTGCAACCAGTGTGAAAGTAGGTTATCGTCAAGCTAGTTATACTAAAAAGCCCCATTTGTCTGAGTACCACAGCGTATTCTGCACAGATGGGGCTTTTTTCCGTCTGTAGCCAGCGTTTGTGCTTTAGAATAACTTGCATAGCGTAGGAGCAATTCCATGGCAGGTTATGCAGCACGCCTTCTTTTACTACTAAGCCAGTTTTGGATTTTTGCCTCGGTGCTGCATGCTGCACCGCTTAGCCTGCGCTTCGAACATCTGGGCGTCGAACAAGGCTTAACTCAGGAAACCGTGACGGCCATTCTGCAGGACAGGCAGGGCTATCTCTGGCTAGGTACGCAGGCAGGCTTGAACCGCTACGACGGTTACCGCATCACAGCCTTCAAGAATAATCCCGGCGATAACACTAGCCTGCAGGATAATTACATACAGGCTATCTACGAGGATAGCCAGGGTGCTATCTGGGTTGGTAGCCGCGGCGGACTTGACCGCTATGACCCGGCTAGTCAGACCTTTACGCATCTGCTGGGACGCGAGCGCAGCGTTTCCGTGAATGCCATCATCAGCGACGGTAAGCAGGGCCTGTGGCTGGCTACGGGTAGTGGCTTGCTACACTTTGATATGGCCAGCGGCAAGGTAGCGAGCTATCGTCATGCCGACCACGACGCTACCAGCATCATCAACGATCGCGTCAATGTTATGGCACTGGACCGCCATGGCCAGCTCTGGGTGGGCACGGATGCCGGTCTCGATCTGATGCCGGCCGATGGTAGCCGGTTCGAACACATCATCAGCGGCGATGGTACCGCAGCTGCAACGGTGATACAGACCATGACTCTGGGCGCCGACGGCGTGCTCTGGGTTGGTAGCCGCGATGGTCTGCAGGCATGGCGCTGGCAGGATAGCCGGGCCAGCCGCATAGCCTTGAGCGCGCGGGATGATCTGCATGGCGAGCGGGTGGAGGCGCTGCTGATAGACCGTGATGGCGTGCTGTGGGCGGGCACTTATACCAATGGACTGAAGCGCCGCAATTCCGCTGGCGGCGGCTTTTATAGCTACCGCCACGTAGGACAGGACCGCCATAGTCTGGGCGACAATCAGGTTAATTCGCTATATCAGGATCGCAGCGGCACGCTCTGGATAGGCAACTGGTATAACGGTCTGGATAGGGTGGATTTGCGTAGCGGCGGATTCGAACATTTTTCCGAGCAGTCGGGCGTGCTGCCCGGGATTAGCAATAACAAGGTGCGCGCGATAGTGGCCGCCGGGCCTAATCAGGTCTGGATGGCGACGGCCAGAGGCCTGACGCTGGTAGATCTGGCACGCGGTACCAGCAAAGCCTATTTTCATGACGAGCATGATCCGGCCAGCCTGCCTAACGATGAGGTGCTGACGCTAGACACCGATGCACGTGGACGCCTGTGGGTGGGCACGGTGAATGGCCTGGCATGGCGCGATCCGCAAACGGGACGGTTTACCCGCGTTGAACTGGATACGCTGCCGGAAGCGCGCATTCTGCAGCGGGTGCTGGTAGCACGCGATGGCACGGTGTGGGTGGCTACTCGCGCCGGACTGCATCGTGTCGCCGCCAGCAACGGCGCCGTCACGAGCTGGCATCATCAGGCCAGTGACCCCGATGTACTCGATGGCCGTATCTATGCACTGCTGGAGGACCGCAAGGGCAAGCTTTGGATAGGCACACAGAATGGACTGGACTGTTTTGATCCGCTGACAGGCAGCTTTCGCAACTACCGCCATGTGGCAGGCGCCAGCGATAGCCTGATTCATTCGCGCGTTCACTATCTCTACGAGGATGAGCAGGGCCGTTTGTGGATAGGTACGGCGGCCGGTCTGTCGGTTGCGGAGCGCAGCGCTGACGGCGTGCTGCATTTTCGTACCGTGCCGATGACGGCTGCGCGTGCCGCCGATCCGATAGGCGGGATACTGGGCGATGATCAGGGTCGCCTGTGGATCAGCACCACGGCCGGACTGACCATGCTGGATCCGCGCACCGGGGCGTTCCGCGAATACACGGCACGCGACGGGCTGATTAACGGCTCCTACTTTATCGGCTCGGCCTACAAAGGACCGGACGATATGCTTTATTTCGGTGGGCTGAGCGGCGTAACCGCATTCAAACCCGGCGATATTCACATTAATCCGTATGCACCGGTTGTGGTGGTGACGGATTTTCTGCTGTTTAACCGTTCCGTGCTCGCAGCCAGCGCCGCTGGCTCCAGGCTGATGCCGGATGCCCTATTACATGGCAAAGCGCTGACACTCGATTACCGCGACACGGTATTCTCGATCGAATTCGCGGGGCTGCATTTTGCCGACCCCGGTCGCAACCAGTATGCCTATAAGCTGGAAGGCTTTGATCCTGACTGGCTGACAGTCGATGCCGGCAAGCGCTACGTGACCTACACCAATCTGGATCCGGGGCATTATGTTTTCCGCGTCAAGGCCGCCAACAAGGACGGGGTCTGGAGCAAGGAGGCGACCACGCTCGAAGTGGTGATAGCTCCACCGTACTGGAAGACCTGGTGGTTCCGGCTAGCGATGCTGGCTGTGCTGCTGGGCGGTGTGTATATGCTGTTCCGCTTCCGCGTGCGTATGCTGATTCAGCAGAAGCACGTACTGGAAGCGACAGTGGGCAGCCGCACGCGCGAACTGGTGCAGCAGAAGGAATCAGTCGAGCGGCAGAAGCGCGAAGTGGAGCATCAGAAGGAGAGTGTGGAAATCGCGCATCGCAACATCTCGCTGCTATCCGAGATAGGCCGCGCCATCACTGCCAATCTGGATAGCGAAGCCATCATGCAGATGCTGTACAAGCATGTGCATGCGCTGATGGATGCCAGCGTATTCGGCATCGGCATCTATCGCCCCGAGCAGGAGCTGATCGAATATCCGTTCGCGATGGAGAAGGGCAAGCGCTATGCGCCCTATGTGCGCAGCATGCGCGAACCTAACCAGCTGGCCGTATGGTGCATCCAGCATGGCAAGGAAGTGTTCATCAATGATCTGGAGCTGGAATACGGTTTGTATATTGCTCACCTCGAGCACGTAACCAGTGCGGAGGACATGGGCACACTGGAAGACGGTTCGCTGCCGACGGCACCGCGTTCGCTGATCTATGTGCCGATCACCGTTGGCGGACAGGTGCGCGGAACGATTACCGTGCATAGCTACCGGCCGCATGCCTATCAGCGCATCGATGTCGATATGCTGACCACGCTGGCATCGTATGTCGGTGTGGCGTTTGCCAATGCTGATTCCTACCGTAAGCTGCTCGATACCCAGCAGCAGCTGGTGGAGCAGGAGAAGCTGGCGGCACTGGGCGCGCTGGTGGCGGGTGTGGCGCATGAGCTGAATACGCCGATCGGCAACAGTCTGGTGGTGGCCAGCACGCTGGAAGACAAGACCGATGAAATTCATCAGCGGCAGCAGACTAATACTTTGCGCCGATCCGATCTGACCAATTTCATTGACGCTGCGCGCGAAGCTTGCACGCTGCTGATGCGTAGCCTGCAAGGTGCGGCCGAACTGGTGAACAGCTTCAAACAGGTGGCGGTGGATCAGGCTAGTGCCAAGCGGCGGCCGTTCAATCTGCTGCAGGCCAGTCAGGAAATCGTGACGACTATGCGCAACCAGATCCGCAAGGCTGGCCATTCCATTGTGCTGGAAATGCCGGACGACATACAGATGGATAGCTTCCCCGGCCCTTATGGACAGGTGATTATCAACCTGATTAACAACACGCTGCTGCATGCCTTCGAGGGGCGCAGCGGCGGCGAGATACGGCTGTGGGCGGTGAGGCTAGGAACGGAACGGGTGCGTATCGTGTTTCAGGATGATGGCAAGGGCATCGCACCGGAACATCAGCTACGCATATTCGATCCCTTTTTCACCACCAAGCTGGGACAGGGCGGCAATGGTCTGGGCCTGAGCATTACCTACAACATCGTTACCTCGCTACTCGATGGCAGCATACGGGTTGATAGTGCGCTCGATATCGGCACGCGCTTCACCATCGACCTGCCGCTCAAGGCCAGCAAGTCGGGCGAGTAGCTAGTTCAGTTTGAAGGAACTCAGGTAGGTGTCTATCTGTTCGGTGTCCAGATTCTGCGCCTGACCCAGAATAATGATCTGATAGATGCGCTGATCGCGCGCCACCAGTTTGCCGATCAGGCGGGCCGGCCGGCCTTGCTGGCTGCCGTCCGCTTCGAATTCCAGCATGGCTTGCAGAGCGGTGCTGCTGTCTTTGCTGCTGCGTAGCGTGGCACCGATGTTCTTCAATAGTGCGCTCTGCATGGCCTGTAGCGCTGCCATGGCGCTGGCATGGTCCGGCAGGCGTGCACTGCCTACTGCGAAGACCACGCCATCGATTTCCACCGCCGTCATGGTCATGTCCAGTTGCAGCGTATCGAGCGTGATGCTGCGCGTCTGGCTGGCCGGTTTGCCGGGGAACAGGATGCTGTAGGGCGCGTCCTTGCTGCGGTAGTCGCGCCAGTCATATTTGGGGCTGCAGCCTGCCAGCGCAGCGGCAAGCAGAAGTGCCAAGGTGGAACGGTAGATCATCGCTTAGCCCTTTTTCTTAGACTGATTCTGCTCGGCTTTCCACGCATCGATGTGGGGCGCATGACGCAGTACGCGCGAGGCCGGATCGATGGTAACGCGTGCATTGGGCGGCAACTGCAGCGTGCCCTGACCGTTGGCCATGGAAAGGCGTTCGATACGGTCGTTGACGCGCACCTCGATGGGCATGGGGAAGCTGCCGCCATCCTTGAGCTTCCAGGTCAGCGTGAGCTGGTCGCCGCTGCGCTGCTCTAGCAGTTCCGGCAGGGCAGCGTGATACAGATAGGCGTCGAAGAACCAGCCCAGATCCTGTTGACTGATCTCGTTACACAGGGCGATGAATTCTTTGCTGCTGCTGTAGCGCGGCACGAATTTTCCCGGCAGTGGCTGATCGGTACCGTACACCATGCGGCGGGTCGCAGCGAAGAAGGCTTCGTCGCCGATCAGGTTGCGCAGCGTGTGCAGGATCAGCGAACCCTTGGTATAGATGTCGTTGCCGGGGCCACCGCGGCTATCGTCATACACGTCTTCGATGCGCTGGGTCTTGCCGCTGACGATAGCTGCCTTGTTGAGCAAGGACTTACGGTGGTTGAACAGTTCGGACTGGAACTCGCGCTCGCCGCGCAGCTGTTCCAGATACAGCGGCTGCATATAGCTGCCGAAGCCTTCGTGCAGCCACATGTCGTCCCAGTCGGCATTGGTCATCTGGTTGCCGAACCACTCGTGCGATAGTTCGTGATGCAGCAGCCAGTCATAGCCTAGCGGCGACTTCGCATAACCATTGCCATAGGCGTTGATGGTCTGGTGCTCCATGCCCAGATGGGGCGTCTCTACCACGCCCATTTTCTCGTCACCGAAAGGATAAGGGCCGATGCGGCTTTCGAAGAAGTCCAGCATAGGCGTGAACTCGGCGAACAGGCCGCGAGCTTTTTCTTCGTGTCCTTTCAGGTACCACATGCGCAGCGGGATGCGATTGCCGTAGCGGCTATGGTATTCGCCGGACAGCATTTCGTAAGGGCCGATATTGAGCGCAACGCCATAAGTGCTGGGGTGTCTGGCGCGCCAGTGGTAGGTGCGCCAGCCGTTGGCTTCATCCATGCCGGTGGCTACGCCATTGCCCGCCACGACCAGCGGGGCCGGCACGCTGATATGCAGGTCTATCCGCTCCGCCTTGCCCTGCGGGTGATCGATGCAAGGCCAGAACAGGTCGCAGCCTTCACCTTCTACGGTGGTGCTGATCCATGGCTGGCCATCGGCCGTTTTACTCCACGTAAAGCCACCATCCCACGGCGCGCGTTTGGCCACGTGCGGTACGCCGTGGTAGCGCAGGCGCACTTTGGTATGCGCACCGGCCGGCAGCGGTGCCGGCAGCGTCAGATACAGTCGCCCTTCGGGATTGCTGATAGCCGATGGCGGCAGCATCACGCCGTCCACCTGGGCCGAATCGATGGGCAGGTTGCGGTCCAGTTCCAGCACGATGCGGCTCAGCTCCGCGCTGGTGGCGAAGGTGAGCGTGGCATCGCCCCGTATGCTCCGGGTGGCAGGATCGACGCGCAGCGCCAGATCGGCATGTTCGAAGCGCATGGCGAGCTGCTCGGCGCTGCGCGGGCTGCCGGAATTGGCGGTGAAGTCAGTCAGCTTGGTGGGCGCCGTGGCGCAGCCGGCCAGCACGGCGCCGGCGGCAAGAATCAGGGGAAGACGGTTCATTGCGGCAAAGTGGGTTGATAGGAGCTGGGCACAATATAGCAGCAAGGCTGGCGTAGGAGTGACGCTTAGCTGCCCCTTGCGCAGAATTTAGCACGGCAGGTCGCGCTGGCGCAGCGCACGCTGGTACTGCACGGCCTCTTTAACGTGGGCCTCGTGCAGTTGCGGGCTGGCGGCGAGATCGGCGATGGTGCGGGCGATGCGCAGGATGCGGTGGTAGGCGCGGCCGCTCCACTGGAAGCGTGCCATGCTGCGCTGTAGCAGAACGTGGCTGGGGCCGTCGAGCTTGCAGTGCTGCTCCAGTTCGCGCGGCAGCAGCGCCTGATTGGGCTTGCCCTGACGCTGCCATTGCCGGTCTGCCGCCAGCTGTACGCGGGCGGCGATGGTGCTGCTGCTTTCACCGCCGGTTCTGTCGGCCAGCGCAAGCGGGTCGACTGCGGCGACTTCCAGCTGAATGTCGATCCGGTCCAGCAGCGGGCCGGAAATGCGGCGCTGATAGCGCGCCACCTGTTCGGCCGTGCAGTGGCAGCGCGCGCTGCTGTGGCCCGCATAGCCGCAAGGGCAGGGGTTCATGGCGGCGACCAGCTGGAAGCGGGCCGGGAAATCTGCCTGACGGGCCGCACGCGAGATGGTGATATGACCCGACTCCAGCGGTTCGCGCAGCACATCGAGCACGCGCTGCTCGAACTCGGGCAGCTCATCGAGGAATAGCACGCCATGGTGCGCCAGCGAGATTTCGCCGGGCCGGGGCAGGCTGCCGCCGCCGACCAGTGCCACACCCGACGCCGTGTGGTGCGGGGCGCGGAAGGGGCGCTGCTTCCACAGGTCGAGGCGGAACTGTCCTGTCAGCGAGAGCATGGCTGCCGCTTCCAGCGCTTCGGCATCGTTCATGGCAGGCAGCAGGCCGGGAAAGCGCAGCGCCAGCATGGTTTTGCCCGCGCCCGGCGGTCCCACCAGCAGCACGCTATGCTGTCCCGCCGCCGCTATCTCCAGCCCCCGCTTGACGGCGAGCTGGCCTTTGACGTCGGCAAAGTCGGGGTAGTGGCGCAGCTGGCGCAGGGAGGGCGAAGGGTGGCGCATCAATTTGCCCTCGCTGCCGGTGCTGGTGAAATGGCGGCATGTCTGCAGCAGCGAGCCAGCCGGATAGATGGCCGCATCCTGCACCAGTGCCGCTTCGTCGGCATTATCGATAGGCAGTATCAGCCCGCACAGGCCGCCGTAGCGGCGGCTGGCGACGGCCATGGCCAGCGTGCCGCGGATGGGGCGCAAGGCGCCCGAGAGCGACAGCTCGCCGGCAAACTCGTATTCGGCCAGCTGGCGCGTGGGGATCTGCCCGCTGGCGGCCAGTATGCCTAGCGCTATGGGCAAATCGAAGCGGCCCGATTCCTTGGGCAGGTCGGCCGGTGCCAGATTGACGGTGATGCGCTGGGCGGGAAAGCTGAAGCCGCTGTTGATGATGGCAGCCCGCACGCGGTCGCGAGCTTCCTTGACTTCGGTATCGGCCAGACCAACGATGGTGAAGGCGGGCAGGCCGTTGGCCAGATGGATTTCGACGCTCACTTCCTGCGCTTCCATCCCCGCGAGGGCACGGCTTTTGAGGACAGCAAGGCTCATGGCTAGGCTGGGCAGTGTGGGGACATTGCGCCAGCGTAGGCTGATCCGGCTGCGGGATGTTGCGCCAGCCCAAACGGGCGCTGGCAAGTGAGACAGTGCTAGTTGCCTGCTTTGGCCTCCAGTTCGGCCAGACGGGCTTCCAGCACTTCCAGTTTGGCGCGGGTCTTGGCCAGTACCTGGGCCTGGATGTCGAATTCTTCACGGGTGACCAGATCGAGCTTGGCAAAGCCCTGGGTCATCATCGATTTGACGTTCTTTTCGATGTCCTTGGCCGGCGAATTCTCGATGGCCTGGCTCACCTTGCTTTGCAAATCATTAAAAAAAGTATTCATGTCCATCATAGTCCTCGGTCGGTTCTGGGCGCGGCGCACCATGCTGGTGCGCTGGCGGGGTTAATTCTGGTGCGATTGTTGCGTTGTAGACATGTGCAAACCGGAAAACTCTCAAGTTTTGCACTGGCTTCCCAAGTTTGGCGCGTCGTAAGCCACATTTTGAGGCATCTTAAAAGCTGGCACGCAATCTGCTAAAGAAGGAGGGAACGCTGTTCATCGCTTCGAACAAACAGGATTTTAAACCGCAACTGCAATCTGAGTTCAATTCAAGAGGAAAACTATTATGAAAAACCCGGGCAAGAACTTCACCCTGATCGCTGCGTTGACCTTAGCATTCGCCTCTATGAGCGCCTCGCTGGCGCATGCCGAGGAAGCGACACCCGCTGCCGAAGCAAAACCGGACAATGAAGTAACGTTTAACGCGGCCATTGTCAGCGACTACCGCTATCGCGGCGTATCGCAAACCCGTCTGAAACCTGCTCTGCAGGGCGGCGCGGACTATACCAATAATCCGACCGGCTTCTACGCCGGTACCTGGCTGTCCACCATCAAGTGGACCAAGGACGCAGGCGGTTCTGGCGATGTTGAATGGGATCTGTATGCTGGTAAGCGCGGCGAGATCGTCAAGGACGTGAGCTATGACGTCGGCGGCCTGTACTACTTCTACCCATCGAATGGTCTGCACCCTAGCGCCAACACCTTCGAGCTGTATGGCCAGATCGGCTACGGTCCGTTCACGGTCAAATACTCGCAATCGACCACCAATCTGTTCGGTACTGCCAACAGCAAAAACAGCGGCTATCTGGATGGCAGCGCCAACTTCGACATCAGCGAAGGCCTGGTACTGAACCTGCACGTGGGCCACCAGAATGTGAAAAATGCTGGCGCTGCCAGCTACACCGACTATAAAGTCGGCGTGACCAAAGATTTTGGTGTGGCTTCGGTGGCTCTGGCGGCGGTCTATGCCGATTCCGATTTCTACACCTTCAATGGTAAGAATCTGTCGAAAAAAGCGCTGGTTCTGTCCGTCTCTAAAACCTTCTAAGCGAGGCCTGTATGAAACTGATTACCGCCATCATCAAGCCGTTTAAGCTCGACGAAGTCCGCGAGGCTTTGTCGGCCATCAACGTGCAAGGCATTACCGTGACCGAAGTGAAAGGCTTCGGTCGCCAGAAAGGTCACACCGAACTGTATCGCGGTGCGGAATATGTGGTCGATTTCCTGCCCAAGACCAAAATCGAAGCAGCCGTCGATGACGCTGTGGTCGAGCAGGCCATCGAAGCGATCGAAGGTGCGGCCCGTACCGGTAAAATCGGCGACGGCAAGATCTTCGTGTACAACCTGGAACAAGTTATCCGTATCCGTACCGGCGAAACCGGCAACGACGCTCTTTAAGGGGAAGCTAGATGAAGAAATTTGTGACGTCCTGGCTGGCTGGCGCCGCCGTACTCTGCGCGCTATCGGCGCCCGTGTTTGCCGAGGAGGCTAAACCGGCCGCTGCGGCACCAGTGGCTGCGGCCTCCGCACCGGCAGCAGCGCCTGCTGCATCTGCAGCCGAGGCTGCCGCACCTGCGGCTTCCGCTGCTGCTTCGGCCCCTGCTGCTGCTGCTGCGCCTGCCGCCGCCGCTCCGGCTGATGCGGCCGCTGCTCCGGCACCCGCTCCCAATAAAGGCGACACGGCCTGGATGATGGTTTCCACCATTCTGGTCATCATGATGTCGATTCCCGGCCTGGCCCTGTTCTACGGCGGTCTGGTACGTTCGAAAAACATGCTGTCCATCCTGCTGCAGGTGTTCACCGTGTTCGCGCTGATCATCGTGCTGTGGTGCGTGTATGGCTACTCGCTGGCCTTTACCGAGGGTAATGCCTTCATCGGTAAATTCGACCGCCTGTTCCTGAACGGTATCTTCGACCCGGCTAAGGCTGCGTTCTCGACGGCTGCCACCTTCAGCAAAGGCGTGGTGATTCCTGAATACGTGTACGTGGTATTCCAGGCTACCTTCGCTGCCATTACCTGCGGCCTGATTGTCGGTTCCTTCGCCGAGCGCGCCAAGTTCAGCGCTGTGCTGGCCTTCGTTGTGCTGTGGTTCACCTTCTCCTACCTGCCTGTGGCGCACATGGTCTGGTTCTGGACCGGCCCTGACGCCATCAAGGATGCGGCTACTCTGGCCAGCGAAACCGCCAAAGCCGGCTTCCTGTTCCAGAAAGGTGCGCTGGACTTCGCCGGCGGTACCGTGGTGCACATCAACGCTGCGGTGGCGGGTCTGGTCGGTGCTTACATGATCGGCAAACGCGTGGGCTATGGCCGTGAATCGATGGCGCCGCACTCGCTGACCATGACCATGATCGGCGCTTCGCTGCTGTGGGTGGGCTGGTTCGGTTTCAATGCCGGTTCGGCACTGGAAGCGAATGACACCGCTGCACTGGCCTTCGTCAACACCCTGCTGGCGACCGCTGCCGCTACCATGTCGTGGCTGTTCGGCGAGTGGATCATGAAAGGCAAACCTTCCATGCTGGGCGCCGCTTCCGGTGCCGTGGCTGGTCTGGTAGCGATTACCCCGGCTTGCGGCTTTGTCGGTCCTATGGGTTCGCTGATCATGGGTCTGCTGGCTGGCGTCGTCTGCCTGTGGGGTGTGAACGGTCTGAAACGCCTGCTGGGCGCGGATGACTCGCTGGACGTGTTCGGCGTGCACGGCGTAGGCGGCATCATGGGCGCACTGCTGACCGGTGTGTTCGCTGCACCATCGCTGGGCGGCCAGGGCATCTTCGACTACGTGGCCAACAAGATGTCGGCTGATCCTTACTCCATCATCGATCAGGTGACCACCCAGGCGACTGCCGTGGGTACCACCATCCTGTGGTCGGGTATTGTGTCGCTGATCGCCTACAAGCTGGTCGACATCGTGATCGGTCTGCGCGTACCGGAAGAAGAGGAACGCGAAGGTCTGGACATCACCAGCCACGGCGAGTCGGCCTACCACTCCTAAGCATCTCGTAGTGCCCGCCAGCGTGGCGGGTCTCCCCTCGGCGCCCCTCAGTTCATGATGGGGCGCCTTTTTTTATTTCCCGTCTTTAAATTAAGGTTTTTGCCCCGATATGGGCCATCTGCAAGGTAATATCGCCATTCCGCGTGTCTGGAGGGGCATCCTCCCGCATCAATAAAGGAAGTAAGCATGGTTCCCCATCTCGTTACGGCGCTCACCGGCCCGCTACTAGACCTCGAAGAGAAAATTCTGGCGGCCACGCCCGCCATTGAACGCTGGTTCCGGCTCGAATGGCAGGAACATACGCCGCCGTTTTATTGCTCTGTGGATATGCGCAATGCCGGCTACAAGCTGGCGCCGGTCGATACCAATCTGTTCCCCGGTGGCTTCAATCATCTGGCGACCGAGATGCTGCCGCTGTCCGTGCAGGCGGCCATGGCGGCCATCGACAAGTATTGCCCGGACGCGCGCAACCTGCTCTTGATTCCTGAAATTAAGCAGCGCCATCCTTCCTACCTGCAAAATGTTGCGCGCCTGATGCAGATTTTCCGCCAGACGGGGCTGCATGTCCGGCTCGGCTCTTTGTCACCGGAAATTACCGAACCGACTCCGTTAGCATTGCCCGATGGAAATATGCTGGTGATCGAACCGCTGGTGCGCTCGCCCAACGGGCGCCGGCTGGGCCTGAAGGATTTCGATCCCTGCACCATTCTGCTCAACAACGATCTGTCGGACGGTATTCCGGAGATCCTGCAGAATATCCACGAGCAGAGCCTGCTGCCGCCGCTGCATGCGGGCTGGGCGCTGCGCCGCAAGAGCAACCACATGAACGCCTACGACGAGGTGGTCAAGAAATTCGGCAAGCTGATCGGGGTCGATCCGTGGATGCTCAATCCCTTCCACGCCAAGTGCGATGCAGTGAACTTCCGTACGGGCGAGGGCTATGACTGTCTGGCGGCCAACGTCGATGCCTTGCTGTCCAAGATCAAGAAAAAGTACAAGGAATACGGCATCAAGGACCAGAAGCCCTTCGTGATCGTCAAGCCCGATGCGGGCACCTATGGCACCAGCGTGCTGACCATCAAGGATTCCAGTGAAATCAAGGATCTGAGCCAGGAACAGCGTGACCGCATGATCGTCGTCAAGGATGGCAAGGAAGTCACCGATTTCATTATTCAGGAAGGCGTGCCGACCTTCGAGAGCATCAAGGACGATGTGGCCGAACCGGTGGTCTACATGATAGACCGCTACGTGGTGGGCGGCTTCTATCGCGTGCATGCGGAAAAGGGCAAGGACCAGAACCTGAAGGCGCCCGGTTCGCACTATGTGCCGCTGGCGTTTGCCCAGCAGCATGCCGTGCCCGACCTGAAAGCCAAGCCCGGCACGGCAGCGCCCAACCGCTTCTATGTGTATGGCGTGGTGGCGCGGCTGGCGCTGCTGGCCGCTTCGCTGGAAATGGAACGCACCGACCCGAATCCTGAAGTGTACTGAGGGCGCGCACGGCTTGCCGCTATCCGATTATTCAATTTCTAGAATGGATTTCCCATGAAGATTGCTTTCCTTGCCGACCCGCTGGCCAGCTTCAAGACCTACAAGGATTCGACCTATGCCATGATGGTGGAAGCGGCCCGGCGCGGCCACACCGTGTATGCCTTCGAGCAGCGCGATATGGCACTTGAAAACGGCCGCGTCACGGCGCGCGTAGCGGCCATTACCCTGACCGGCGATGCGCACGACTGGTACCGCGCGGCGCCGGCAGAAGAATGCGATCTGGGCCAGTTCGACGCCATCATCCAGCGCAAGGACCCGCCGTTCGACATGGAATACATCTACGGCACCTATCTGCTGGAACTGGCCGAAAAGCAGGGCGCACGCGTGTACAACAAGCCGTCCGCCATTCGCGACCATAACGAAAAGCTGGCTATCGCCCAGTTCAGCGAATTCACCACACCCACGCTGGTCACCAGCGACGAGGCGCGCATCCGCGCCTTCCAGCAGCAGCATGGCGACATCATCCTCAAGCCGCTCGATGGCATGGGCGGTGCCGGCATCTTCCGTGTCACGGCCGACGGCATGAATCTGGGCTCTATCATCGAGACCCTGACCCGTCAGGGCAGCCAGACCATCATGGCGCAGCGCTACATTCCCGCCATCGTCAAAGGCGACAAGCGCATCCTCGTGATCGGCGGCAAACCGGTGCCGTTTGCGCTGGCGCGCATCCCGCAGAACGGCGAAGTGCGCGGCAATCTGGCCGCGGGCGGCGTTGGCGTAGCGCAACCTCTGAGCGAGCGCGATTATGAAATTGCCAATACGCTGGGGCCGAAACTGGCCGCACGGGGCTTGTTGCTGGTAGGATTAGACGTAATCGGCGAGAACCTGACTGAAGTCAATGTCACCAGCCCGACCTGCTTCCAGGAAATTACGGCACAGACGGGTTTCCAGGTTGCGGCCATGTTCGTCGATGCCGTGGAAGCGGCGGTGGCGCAGGACCGGGCAGGGAATGGCAGCAATTAGGCTTTTTAACCAATAATTAACAATTTTGCCGGATAGTATTAAAAAACTCCGGTACTGACTGGCGGTTTAAGAATATGGTTGGCATACTGCTTATGACACATGCGCCGCTGGGGCAGGCTTTTCTGGCTGCCTGTGCGCACGTGTTCCGTAGCCCCACCGAGCAACTGGAAGCGATCGACGTGATTGCCGACCAGGATCTGGGCGAAGTGCAGGCGCTGGCCGCTGCCGCCATCAAGCGGCTCGATACGGGCAGTGGCGTACTGGTGATGACGGACGTGAAAGGCGGTACCCCCGCCAATTGCTGCAACTGTCTGGCCGATGCGGGCCGGGTGGAGATCATCGCCGGCATCAGCCTGCCCATGCTGCTGCGTGCCATTACCTACCGGCGCGAAGCGCTCGATGTGGTGGTGGAGATGGCGCTGGCGGGCGCGCAGAGCGGCGCGGTGCGGGTGGATAACCGTATCCGCGTCGGCGCGGCGTAGTGGCCGCCGGATGAGTGCCGTCTGAGGCCAGTTTTTCGTGGCCGCCGCCATGCGCGCGCAGCGCTGGCGGCGGTGTTTGCAGTGCGCATTTCTGATTGAGATAAAAGAAAAATGATTCAGCAAGAACTCGAGATTATCAACAAGCTTGGTTTACATGCGCGTGCTTCCGCTAAATTCACCCAACTGGCAGCAAAATACCAGAGCGATGTCTGGCTTACCCGCAATGCGCGCCGGGTCAATGCCAAATCCATCATGGGCGTGATGATGCTGGCTGCCGGCAAAGGCGCCAAAGTGCTGCTGGAAGCCGATGGTGCCGACGAAGGCGATTGCATCGCTGCGCTGACGGCGCTGGTCAACGATAAATTCGGCGAAGGCGAGTAATGCCGGGGGACCGCAGCCGCTTACGTAACCCGGGCGCAGCGCCAGTCGCTTCGTTCACCCTGCACGGCATTCCCGTCTCGCGCGGCATCGCCATCGGCCGCGCCCACAAGCTGGCGCCTGCCGCACTCGACGTGCAGCACTATCTGGTGGCTGAAGAACTGCTGGAAGCGGAAGTGCGACGGCTGCAGCAGGCGCTGGCGCAGGTGCATGTGGAACTGCAGACCCTGTGGAACGAACTGCCCAAGGATGCTCCCACCGAGCTGGGCGCCTTCATCGATGTGCATGCGCTGATCCTGTCCGATCCGATGATTTCGGAAGAACCGCTGGACATCATCCGCACCCGCCACTACAACGCCGAATGGGCGCTGCTGACCCAGATCGATGAACTGTCGGCCCAGTTCGACGAAATCGAAGACCCCTATCTGCGCGAGCGCAAGGCCGACATCCAGCAGGTGGCCGAGCGGGTGCTGAAAGTCTTGCTGGGCACGGCCCAGACTCTGCCCGCTGCCACCGGCGGCGAGGATGATTTCCAGGCCCAGATGATCATCGTGGCGCACGATATCTCGCCAGCCGACATGCTGCAGTTCCGCGACCGCTCCTTCATCGGCTTCGTTACCGATGTAGGCGGGCAGAATTCGCATACCGCCATTGTGGCGCGCAGCCTCGATATACCCGCTGCGGTGGGCATGGCCGGCGCTTCCACCCTGATCGAGCAGGATGACTGGCTGATTATCGACGGCGATGCCGGCGTGGTGATCGCCAACCCCAGCTCGCTGGTGCTGGAGCAGTACCGCGAGCGTCAGGCCGTGGCGGCGCGGGCGCGCAAGAAGCTCAACAAGCTGAAAAAGACCCCGGCCATCACCAAGGATGGCACCGAGATTACCCTGCTGGCCAATATCGAGCTGCCGGACGACTGCGCAGCGGCGATGGAGGCGGGCGCCAACGGCGTGGGCCTGTTCCGCTCCGAATTCCTGTTCATGGGGCGCGATAGCAGGATTCCGTCCGAGGACGAGCAGTTCGAGCAGTACAAGCGCGCCGTGGTGGCCATGAAGGGCCGCCCCGTCACCATCCGCACGCTCGATATCGGCGCCGACAAGCCGCTAGGCCAGAGCGAACAGACGGCGCTCAATCCGGCGCTGGGCTTGCGCGCGATCCGCTACTGTCTGGCCGAACCGCAGATCTTCCTGACCCAGCTGCGCGCCATCCTGCGTGCTTCGGCGTTCGGCAAGGTGCGCATCCTGATCCCCATGCTGGCGCATGCGTTCGAAATCGACCAGTCGCTGGCCATGGTGGAGCAGGCCAAAGCCGCCTTGCGCGAACGGGGCGAGAAATTCGATGAAGACGTCGATGTGGGCGCCATGATCGAGATTCCGGCAGCGGCGCTGGCCCTGCCCATGTTCGTCAAGCGCATGGACTTCCTGTCGATAGGCACCAATGACCTGATCCAGTACACGCTGGCGATCGACCGGGTTGATTATGAAGTCGCACACCTTTACAATCCCCTCCATCCGGCCGTGCTGCAATTAATCTCCATGACCATCGCAGCAGGGCATAAGGCCGGAATCGACGTGGCGGTGTGCGGCGAAATGGCGGGCGATATCAAGCTTACCCGTCTGCTGCTCGGCATGGGGTTGCGCGAATTCTCGATGCACCCGGCACAGCTGCTGTCGGTCAAGCAGGAAATCCTGAACAGCGACCTTGCGCGCATCATGCCGCAAACCCGCAAGATCATGCGTTCGATGGAACCCAACGTAATTGCAGACGCGGTCGAACAATTGCAGTTGATGTAGCCGAGGGGCTACCCAGACGGCGGAACCCATCCTCGCGGTTCCGCCTTGTTAGTAGGCCCGTGGGGCCGCCCCCTAGAAAACACTGAAATAATGTCATCCTTAGGATACGTATCTCCGCAAACCATGCATTTTGCAGAGCCGCTGCTGCTGCAAAGTGGCGCTTCGCTGCGCGACTACATGCTGATGTATGAGACTTACGGCACGCTCAATGCCGACAAATCGAACGCGGTGCTGGTCTGCCACGCGCTCAACGCTTCGCACCACGTGGCGGGCGAATATGAAGGCAAACCGAAAAGTCTGGGCTGGTGGGACAATATGGTCGGTCCCGGCAAGGCACTCGATACGGATAAATTCTTCGTCATCGGAATTAACAATCTCGGCTCCTGCTTCGGTTCGACCGGGCCTATGCACACCAATCCGGCCACCGGCAAGCCGTATGGCGCGGCCTTCCCCGTGGTGACGGTGGAAGACTGGGTGGCGGCGCAGGCACGTCTGGCCGATGCGCTGGGCATAACCCAGTTCGCCGCCGTGATGGGCGGTTCGCTGGGCGGCATGCAGGCGCTGGCCTGGTCCATCATGTATCCGCAGCGCTTGCGTCACTGCGTGGTGATCGCCTCCACCGCCAAGCTGTCGGCGCAGAATATCGCCTTCAATGACGTGGCGCGTCAGGCCATTCTGTCCGATCCTGATTATCATGGCGGCGATTTCTACGAACATGGCGTGGTGCCGAAAAACGGCCTGCGCGTGGCGCGCATGGTCGGCCACATCACCTATCTGTCGGATGACGACATGGCGGAGAAATTCGGCCGTCGCCTGCGCGATGCCGATACCGCGGCCGGAGACGACGGCGATTACAAATTCGGCTTCGGGGTGGACTTCGAGATCGAATCGTATCTGCGCTATCAGGGCGACAAGTTCAGCGAATACTTCGATGCCAACACCTATCTCTTGATTACCAAGGCGCTTGATTATTTCGATCCGGCCCGGGCCCATGGCGGCGATCTGGCGAAGACGCTGGCCGCTACCCGCGCCAAATTCTTCCTCGCTTCCTTTACCACCGACTGGCGTTTCTCGCCCGAGCGTAGTCAGGAAATCGTGCAGGCCCTGATCAGCAACCGGCGTCAGGTCACCTATGCGGAAATCGATGCGCCGCATGGCCACGATGCCTTCCTGCTCGACGACGCGCGCTACATGAACATGGTGCGGGCCTATTACGGCCAGGTGTGGGACGAGATAGCGGAGGCACAGTGAACTTTAACGACTTAAGCAAGGCGCGGCCGGATCTGGCCTTTATCGCTCACTGGGTTGCGCCCGGCGCGCATGTGCTGGATGTGGGCTGCGGCGACGGCGTGATGATGGAATACCTGCAGAGCGACAAGCAGTGCAGCGGCTACGGTATCGAGATCGCCGACGACAAGGTACTGGAAAGCACCAAGCGTGGCGTGCGCGTGATCCAGCAGGATATGGAAAAGGGGCTGGCGCTGTTCGGCGATAACAGCTTCGATACGGTGCTGTGTCTGTCCTCGCTGCAGATGATGAAGCAGGTGGAAGCGCTGCTGCGCGATATCGTGCGGGTGGGTAAGGAGGCTATCGTATCCTTCCCTAACTTTGCCTACTGGCCGCACCGTGTGGCGCTGCTCAAGGGCCGCATGCCGGTTTCCGAGTCGCTGCCGTACGAGTGGTATGACACGCCCAACGTGCGCTGTGCGACGATTAACGATTTCCGCGATCTGGCCGAGGAATGCGGACTGGAAGTGATGGAATGTGTGGCGCTGGCCGAGGGGGAGCGGGTAAACTTCCTGCCTAACCTGCGCGGCGATCTGGCCGTGTTCCGCTTACGTAGAAAGGTGTAGTACTGATGACCAAACAGGAGGCCGCACAGGACGCTACCCCGGCAGCACGCCACTGGCGTACCTATTTCAACCGCCGCACGGCGGCTATCCTGTTCTTCGGTTTCAGTTCCGGCCTGCCGCTGTATACGCTGATCTATCTGATGCAGGCGTGGCTGGCCAAGTCCGGCCTCGACGTGAAGGCGCTGGGCCTGTTTGCGCTGGTGACCTTTCCGTACACCTTCAAATTCCTCTGGGCGCCGTTCATGGACCGCTACGCCATCGGCCCGCTGGGACGGCGGCGTGGCTGGATGGCGCTGACCCAGCTGGCGCTATTCCTGGTGATCGGCGCGCTCGGCATGCTGGACCCGCAGCAGCAATTGCCGCTGATTGCAGGCGGAGTGTTCCTGATCGCCTTCCTCTCGGCCAGCCAGGACGTGGTGATCGATGCCTACCGGCGTGAAATTCTGGCCGAGAACGAGCAGGGGCTGGGTGCGGCCATCATCGTCAATGCCTACAAGGCGGCCAGCCTGATCCCCAGTGCGCTGGGGCTGGTACTGGCGGACAGCATGCCGTGGCAGGCCGTGTTCTGGATCGTCGCCGCCTTCATGCTGCCGGGGCTGGTGTGCACCCTGCTGGCGCAGGAGCCTGCCGTATATGGCGCGCCGCCGAAAAATCTGCAGGAAGCGGTGGTGCTGCCGTTCCGCGAATTCATCCAGCGCGACGGCTGGCGCCAGGCCATGCTGATCATTGCCTTCGTGCTGCTGTATAAAATCGGCGACAGCATGTCGACGGCGCTGTCGACCAAATTCTTCCTCGATATCGGTTTCACCACCAAGCAGATCGGGCTGGCCGCCAATGCTACCGGCTGGTGGGCGGCGCTCGCTGGCGGTGCCGTTGGCGGCATCTGGATGATCAAGCTGGGCATCAACCGCGCCCTGTGGGTGTTCGGCGTGCTGCAGGCGCTGGCCATCCTCGGCTTTGCCTGGCTGGCTAAAGTGGGACCCGACATGTGGCTGCTTAGCGCCGCCTTCGGCTTCGAAGCATTTGCCAGCCTGGGGCTGGGCGCGGCGGCGCTGGTGGCCTTCATGTCGCGTGCGACCGATCCGCGCTACACTGCCACCCAGTATGCATTATTCTCCAGTCTGGCCGCTGTGCCGCGTACGTTTATCAACTCCTCGGTGGGCTATATTGTGGCGCAGACAGGCTGGTTCTGGTTCTTTATTGTGTGCTTTATCATGGCGTTTCCTGCCATGATGATGCTGCCCAAAATCGCTCCATGGAACACTCGTGATGAAAAAGTCTAAAGCCCTTATTGCAGCGCTGGCGCTGGCCTGCCTGTGCGGCGGCTTGCCGGTAGCGGCGCAGGATGACGGCATTCCGGTTACCCGCATGTCGCGTCTGCGCGGCCTCGGTGGCGATGCGCGCCAGTTCGACCAGCAGTCCAAGCTGCAATATGATCAGATGCTGGCGCAGGCGCACCAGAAGGATGCCGTCGCCACCGAGCGCAATCCCCAGCTGATCCGCCTGCGTGCCATCGCCCAGCGTCTGATTCCTTTTACTACGCGCTGGAATCCCGATTCGGCCAGCTGGAAGTGGGAAGTCAACCTGCTTAATTCGCCCACCGTGAACGCTTTCTGCATGCCCGGTGGCCGTATCGCTTTCTACAACGGCATTCTGGTCAAGCTGAATCTGACGGATGACGAGGTAGCGATGGTGATGGGGCATGAGATTGCGCACGCATTGCGCGAGCATGCGCGCGAACAGGCAGGCAAAAATGCCCTGACGTCGGTGGGCGCACGGATTTTCGGTGCTATCGGTTCGGCCTATTTCGGCGTCGATCCGCGTCTTGGCGATGCTGCGGCCGGTGCGGTGGCGCAAGGGGCCGCGCTGAGCTTCTCGCGCGAGGACGAAAGCGAAGCCGATCTGGTGGGCATGGATCTGGCGGCCCGCGCCGGTTTCGATCCCCGTGCCGGTATCGCCCTGTGGCAGAAGATGGGGGCCGTGAACAAGAGCCAGCCTTTGCCTTTCCTGTCCACTCACCCTAGCGGCAGCAAACGCATCGAGGACATGGACAAGAATATGTATCTGGTGCTGCCGGTGTTCGCCCGCGCGCGCGGGCTGGACCCCGACAATCTGCCGCCTTACCGTTCGCTGGCGCTGCCTAAATCCTGATGGCTGCTGCGCCGCTGCCCATGCGCGACGGCGTCGCGCCCAGCTATCTATGGCTGCCGGAAGGGCAGTGGCCGGACCTGCTGACGTTTCTGCTGGCACGGTTTCCCGATGTGGCCGAAGCCAGCTGGCGCGACCGCATGGCGCGCGGCGAGGTGCGCGACGGCGAGGGCAGAGCGCTGGCGCCGGACAGTGCCTTCCGCCGCGGCATGCGGATATTCTATTACCGCGAACTGGCTGCGGAAACGCCGATACCGTTCAGGGAAGAAGTGCTGTTCATGGACCAGCATCTGCTGGTGGTGGACAAGCCGCATTTTCTGCCCATGATACCGTCCGGCCGCTTTCTGCACGAGACCTTGCTGGTGCGGCTGAAGAAGCAGTTCAACGAGGAAGCGCTGACGCCCATCCATAGGCTGGACCGCGAGACGGCGGGCGTGGTGATTTTTTCGCGCCGGCCGGATAGCCGTGGCGCCTATCAGTCGCTCTTCCAGCAGCGCGTGATCGAGAAGGAGTACGAAGCGCTGGCACCGCATCTGGAAGGGCGCGAGTTCCCGTTCACTTACCGCAGCCGTATGGTGGAAGGGGATAAGTTCTTCACCATGAAAGAGGTGGCGGGCGAGCCGAATTCGGCAACCGTGATCGATGTGATCGAACGGCGCGCCGATTGCACGCTGTACCGGCTGCTGCCGCATACGGGGCGTCAGCATCAGTTGCGCGTGCATCTGGCGGCGCTGGGCATCCCGATTATCAATGATGCGTTCTATCCGGTGGCGCTGCCCTGCAAGCAGGATGATGTGTCCGCGCCCTTGAAATTGCTGGCGCGCCGCATCGCTTTCGACGATCCGCTGACGGGCGAAAGGCGCGAGTTTTGCAGCCGCCGCACACTGTGAGGCGAGACGGCGCCGGGGATCAGGCGTAGGTGATGGTTAGCGGCGCGTGGTCGGAGAAGCGCTGCTCCTTGTAGATGGCCACCGTGGTGGCCGTGGCGGCGATACCGGGCGTAGCCACCTGATAGTCGATACGCCAGCCCACGTTCTTGGCCCAGGCCTGACCACGGTTACTCCACCACGTGTACTGTTCTTCGCGCGGGTCCAGACCGCGGTGCACGTCGACAAAACCCACTTCATCGAAAATGCGCGTCATCCACGCACGTTCTTCCGGCAGGAAGCCGGAATTCTTCTTGTTGCCCTTCCAGTTCTTCAGGTCGATCTCTTTGTGGGCGATATTCCAGTCGCCGCAGATCACCACTTCACGCCCTTCGGCGTGCAGCGTCTGCAGGTGCGGCAGGAACAGGTCCATGAAGCGGAATTTGGCTTCCTGCCGTTCCGGACCCGAGGAGCCGGAAGGGCAGTACACGGAGATCACCGTCAGATTGCCGAAATCGCAGCGCACATAGCGGCCTTCGGCATCGAATTCCGGCGCACCGAAACCGATCACCACGCGATCCGGCGCTACCTTGCTGTAGACGCCAGTGCCGGAATAGCCTTTTTTCTCGGCGTAGTGGAAATGCCCATGGTAGCCCTGCGGGTTGAGGAACTCCGGCTGCATATCCGGCGCCTGCGCCTTGAGTTCCTGCACGCAGACGAAATCGGCATCCTGTTCGGCCATCCAGGTGAAAAAGCCTTTGGTGGCGGCGGAGCGGATGCCATTCAGGTTGGCGGAGATAATTTTCGGCATAGTCAGGTATGTGCAGTGGGACGCAAATAAAGCGTGATTTTTTCGGAATGCGATAGTGTAGCGTTAAAATACGGGCATCATCACAATTTGGCAGAAATGAGGCAGCATGAATAACTTACGTCAGGACTTTATCGCGTTCTCCGTTAAAACCGGGGTTTTGCGCTTCGGCGAGTTCACCACCAAGGCAGGCCGTCAGTCGCCTTACTTCTTCAACGCAGGCCTGTTCCACGATGGTGCTACGCTGGCCCAGCTGGCGCAGTTCTATGCCCAGACTCTGCTCGATTCGGGCGTGGAATTCGATATGCTGTTTGGCCCGGCCTACAAGGGCATTACCCTCGCTTCCGCTACTGCTGTCGCGCTGGCCGGTAAAGGCCGCAACACTTCCTTCGCCTTCAACCGCAAGGAAGCCAAGGACCACGGCGAAGGCGGCACCATCGTTGGCGCCAAGCTGCAGGGCAAAGTGGTGATTATCGACGACGTGATTTCGGCCGGTACCTCGGTGCGCGAATCGGTCGATATGATACGCGCTGCCGGTGCCGAACCTTGCGCTGTGCTGATCGCGCTGGACCGCATGGAGCGGTCGGGCAAGGATGGCGAACTGTCGCCCAATTCGGCCGTGCAGGAAGTAGCCAATACCTACAATATTCCGGTGATCTCGATCGGTAATCTGGACGATCTGTTCAGCTACCTCAATGGCGCTGGCGCTGATCCGCAACTGCTGCAGTACAAGGATGCAGTGGCGGCCTACCGTACGCGCTACGGCGTAGCCTGAGTCCGCGCGATATGATGCGCTTTTCCGAGGACCGGCTGGCCAGTTTCCGTTGCGCGCAGGGCGAGCGCCGTATCCATGTGTGGGAGCCGGCAGCGGCTCCGCGTGCAGTTATCCTTGCGATTCATGGCGGTATGGCGCATGGCGGCGATTATGTGACGCCGGCGCTGTATTTCCGCCAGCAGGGTATCGCTACTGTGGCGTATGACCTGTGCGGCCATCAGGATGCGCGCCGCGTGGATATTCCGGGCTTTCACGTTTTCCTCGACGATAGCGTGCAGTTCCTGCAGTGGGTTAAGAGCAGCTATCCCGCTGTGCCTATCTATGTGATGGGCCATTCCATGGGCGCGCTGATTGCTACCCATCTGGGACTGGGGCACTTTGCCGGTGATGCGGCCATCAAGGGTTTCATTCTGTCGTCGCCTTACTACGTCAATGCCATCAAGGTGTCGCCCGTGCTGCTGGCGCTGTCCGGTGTGCTGGGTGCGCTGGTGCCGCGCATGAAGGTGCCGCTGGCTTCGCTGACCGATATGCTGACCCATGATAGTACTATCACGGCTAGGCACCACGCTGACGAGCGTGATGGCATCCGCGCTAGCGAGATTACGGTGCGCTTTGGGAATGCGCTGACCCATGCGCAGCAAGGTCTGGCGGCACGCATGCCGGCCTGGTCGCATCGCCTGTTTGCTGTGGTGGCCGGTGCCGACAAGCTGGCCGATGCCGATGCCGGCGAGGCTATGCTGAAGCTGGTGCCGCCCGCGCTGCTGACTTATCAGCGCTACCCCGAGAACTTCCACGAGAATTTTAACGAGCTTAATCGCGAGCAGATTTTCGCTGATGTTCTGCGGTGGATGGCACTGCCTGCCTGACCTGAAGAGTTAGCTTGCGCTCGCTTATCTGGGAGGCCGGCAGAACAGGGCTGGCAAGCAAATAGAGTAGGCGAGTAGAGCAGGCAAGCAAGCGTGCCAGCCAACAGGTCGGTAAGTCTATCGGCTGGTCGGTTGGGCGGCAGTAGCAGGCGGTGTTGGGTCTTCTTTTTTTTAATTATGTCTATTTCGGTCTAAAACGGGCGATTCCGGTCTAAACCAGTCCAGAAGTAGGAGAGTTTCCGATTTTTTAGACTGAAATCGCGCTTCATTACATTTTTCTAGACCGTTTTAGACTCTTCTCGGCAATTTTTAGACTGTCCCCGCTAGCGCTTCCTTGCTCATCGTGCGTTGTTGCTGGGCTTGTTCGAGGCGTGAGCGGAATTGATCAGCACGGACCCAATAGTCGTCGCCGGGCAGGCGCAGCCATACAAAGCGCCATGCATTGCGCCCGCAGGCGTGCCGGTTGGCGAACTGGGATGGCGTCAGCGATTGCCCATCTTCAGCAATGATTTGCTCGCCAACTACGGCGGCAAATTCCACTTTATTGTGATGGCGGGTTCGCAGGCGCGTGCCGTCGGGAAGAAAGACATTCTTCCACTGAAATCCACGCAGCGCTTGTCCGTTCTTACGGGCAATAAGTCGTTCCTTATCCAGTGTCAGCCAGCGATGCAGCAGTTCCTGAATAAAAGCCGCCGGCTTGATGTCCGGCCGCGTTTCCAGCAGATGCAATTCGAGATCGAGATAGATATCGTAAGGTAGATAGATAGTAAGCGTAAAGCCAGCACCGTCTGGACGTAGAAACCGCCCCCAGCCATGATCGAATTTTGGCACAGCAGTTGTGCCCACAAATTTAATTATGGACACAAATTTTCAACCAGCCATTGAACGCGGAC
>NZ_WWCM01000028.1 GCF_009857915.1 Duganella qianjiadongensis | reverse complement strand
CTGTGCTCGCCTTGGCATTCCATGACCATACGGACGGAGCGTTCGATTACTTCGGGCGAGTGCTTAGATTTTTTCATAGATCCATTTTCTCAAATAATGGAGCCTCCCAGTTTTCCGGAACGGTTCACTGCTTGCTGAGCTGAGGACGCTGATTGAAATCAGTGTTGCCACAGATTTATAAGATTCTGTAGGAACATCACAGATTCAGCTTTGGGCTGAGTAAAACTACGGAAGGAGAGTCGTCCAACAAAGTGCAACTAAGAACCAGACAGTTAAAACCTTAGCGCATTGCAAACGCATATTTCGGACGGCCGTGGACACCAAATTCTGCCTGAACTGAGCACTCAGGCCGAAGCTTATTGGCTGCTCAGAATGGTTCTATGAGCGGCCACTCCGTCTTCTGGCAATTTCGGCGCAAGATACGTCTTAAGGTCAGCACTTCCACGACTAGGGGGGGAAACCAAAATATTCTCCTCGTCGAGAGCACAATGTGAAGTGCTGCGAAGATTACCATTCTAGGATCGCGGCCGATTTGATCTGTAGCCATACATTAAGGCCGACAGCGATGTTCATTGTGTCGAGCGCCCGCCTCGTCGTGCGGCAGATGAAGACTGTGACGCCTACGTTGACACGAACGAGCGCTAAACCAGGGTGGCCATCGTCCGCGATGGCATCTATCCGGCACGGCAGCACGTTCTGGATGCTGCTGCCTTCAGGTTTTGTGACAGCGATACTGACGTCTCGTGCCAGCACACGCATTCGGACGGTGCGCCCAACCTGCAGGCCCAGGTCGCGCGTCCACAAATGCCCCCCTTCGAAATTCACCCTCGCTAGGTGCCAGCCGATATCGACGGCGGCGAGTACCCCATCAATTACGACGCCGACGTCCTCACCCAAGCGGATCGGCAAGTCAATTCGCGACAATACGTCGTCCACCGGGCCATGTGCCACAGCCCGGCCATCATCGAGGGCGACCAGGTAGTCCGCCAGTTGCGCCACCTCGTCAGGTGAATGGCTGACGTACAGAATCGGAATGTCCAGCTCTGCATGCAAGCGCTTGAGATACGGCAGGATTTCCTGCTTGCGCTTCAGATCCAGCGCCGCCAACGGCTCATCCATCAGCAACACGCGAGGATTTAAAGCCAGCGCCCGTGCAATGGCTACCCTGCTGCGTTCGCCGCCGGATAGTCCATCAGGCCGACGTTGCAGAAGATGCCCTATCCCCAGCAGTTCAACTGCCTGCTCAAGCGCCAGTACCGAGCCTTGGGGTGTGCGCTTAATGCCGTATCTAAGATTACCCAGCACGTTCAGGTGAGGGAATAAGCTCGCCTCCTGGAACACATATCCCAAGGCTCTTCGATGTGTTGGGAGCCACGTGGTATCGTCCTGCCACACTTCGCCGTCTACGACAAGTTGTCCGCTCGGCGCCCGTTCCAGGCCGGCGATACAGCGCAGCAGCGTTGTCTTGCCGGAACCGGAACTTCCGAATAGAGCAGTCACACCGTGACCGGGTATCACTAAATCGACATCAAGGGTAAAACCAGGCCATCCATGCTGGAATCGGGCTTGTATATCACTCATGGTCTATCGCCTCGTGACCGCGGGCCGCCAAGCGTAGGTAGCCAGCAGCACCAGGAACGAAAAAATAAGCAGCACGATGGCCATGCGGTGCGCGGGGGCATATTCCAGCGCCTGGACGTGGTCATATACCTGTACCGACGCCACGCGCGTCACGCCAGGCAGGTTGCCACCGATGAGCAGTACGACGCCAAATTCGCCGACCGTATGAGCAAAAGTCAGGATGCCTGCCGTCACGAAGCCCGGCAGTGCCAGCGGGATGGATACGCTGAAGAACGCGTCGATCGGAGAGGCGCGCAAGGTCGCCGCCACTTCCAGTGGCCGGTCACCGATGGACTCAAACGATGCCTGCAGCGGCTGTACCATGAACGGCAGCGAATAAAACACCGACGCGACAACCAGGCCACCGAATGTGAATGGCAGCGGCCCGATGCCCAGCGCCTCGGTGAGTTGACCAATGGGCCCCGCTGGCCCCATCGCGAGCAGCAAATAGAAGCCCAATACCGACGGAGGAAGAACCAGCGGCAGTGCGACAATCGCTCTGACTGGGCCACGCCACAAGCTGCTTGAGCGCGCCAGCCAGCATGCGATGGGCGTGCCAACCAGCAGCAGGATGCAAGTCACCAGAGCGGCTAGGCGGGCCGTCAGCCAAAGCGCTTCCCAGTCGGCGTCGAGCAATTGCATGGTCAATGTGAATGCTGGAAGGTCTTGATGGCGGAAATGAGCAAAATCACGCCCAGCAAGGTCATAAGGATCTGTGTCGGGACCAGGCCAAGCATGAGACCACCCAGCGCGGCGCCGGCAACCGAGCCGCCGGCCATCGACAGGAACATCGGCTTTTCACGGCGCAGCACCGCAAACGCATCGGCGCCGGTATAACGCAGGAAGCCGACGATCATTGTCGGGAGGCTGACCATCAGGGACAGGCTGCCGGCGACCTTGATGTCCTGCCCAAAGAGCAGGACGATGGTTGGGATGAGCAACTCTCCACCAGCCACGCCCAGCATTGCCGCGACAACGCCAATGCCAAAACCTGCGATGACGCCCGCGACCATGCGTACGATGCCAGATTCAAACAGCGACGTGGTGTTCTGGAGCATGTTGAACCAGGCTTCCGACAACATCACCAGCGACAAGCCAGCCAGCAGCACCAGGATTACCCGGTTAAGCCATTTGCGAGACATGGTCATGGCATAGCCAGCGGCCCACCAGGCGCCGATCAGACTACCTGCCAGCAGGTTGATCACAACATCAAGGTGGGTGGCCAAGACATCGACCGGGATGGTTTTGACGCGGAAGACCAACGCCGCCATGACCACCACCAGGCTCATCGCCTTGTTGAAGATGATGGCCTCCAGCGTGGGCAGTTTGAATACGCCGATCAGTACCGGCAGGCGGAATTCCGCGCCTCCCAGCCCAACCAGACCACCCAAGATACCAATCAGTGTGCCAGCCGTAAAACCACTGGTGCTGCGTGCAGCGGTAGTTTCGCTCATGGTCTGCTAGCCCTTACTTTCCGGCCTGGTCAGTCGGCAGCACAAAGCCGTAGCGTGTCATCAACGCACGCGCTGGCTTGCTTTCCATGTAGTCCACGAACTTCTTGGCCAGCGCATTGCCGGCGGCTCGCTTGGTAATGACGTAGCCTTGCTCCAGCGGCTCGTGCAGATTGTCCGGGATCAGCGCATAGCCGCCTTTGCTCGCGAGTTCGGCGTTCAAAGCCAGCGAGAGCGCGATGATACCGACCTGAACGTTACCAGTCTGGGCGTATTGCGCCGTCTGCGCAATGTTCTCACCATAGACCAGCTTCGGTTCGACCTTGTTCCACAGTCCGGCAGCGCGCAGCGCTTCTTCTGCGCGTTTACCGTACGGCGCGTGTTTCGGATTGGCAATCGCGATACGGGTGATTTGGGGATCGGTCAAGCTGGCCAGCGTCATTTTTCTGGCGTCCATGGTCGCACTCCACAGAACGATACGGCCCACCGCATATGGTTTCACCACCGAGGCGGCAGCCCCGGTCTTGGCCAACTCACGTGGAAAGCCGATGTCAGCGGAGAAGAACAGATCATATGGGGCGCCTTGCTGGATCTGGGTATTGAAGTTGCCGGACGAACCGTAGACTACGCTAACGTCCTCTCCGGGAATGGTCTTCTTGAACTCAGTGACAATCTCATCCATCGCAAATTTCAGATCAGCTGCTGCGGCGACGGTAATCTTTTCCGCATGCGCGGCGAGGGGAAGCGCGAATGCGCAGGCAACCAAGAGCGAGGTGAGCATTTTCATGGGTGGTCTCTTAGTGTTGGGGGGGGGGCGGCCAGCTAAGCTAAATCACCCGACCCGCAGCTATGTACTTCGTTAGGTCAAAAATGACATAACGAAGTATAAAGCATTCATGCCATTAAGTTCTATCGTCTAATCGACATAGTCACTATGGCGAGGTGGCCAAACCACGCAGGGCCTCAAGTTCGGCCGTAGAATCAGCATTGAGCCGCTCTTCAAGTGCGGCATAACAGATGACTAGTTGCAGACCGAGAGGGGTGAGCGTAGCACCACCACCGCCTTTGCCGCCACTGGCGGTCTGGATGAGCGGACGGCCAAATGCCTGATTGAGCGCATCGAGCAGTAGCCAAGCGCGCTTATAAGGAATTCCCATCGCCCGTGCTGCCGCTGCGATTGACCGTGTCTCATCAATCCGCCGCAACAGGTCAATTTTTCCTGGGCCTATGGAAATATCAGCACCGATGTAAATGCGAGGACGAACCAAAATCGACGGTTGTGGCATGACTGCTATTTTCATGGGATGAGCCTAGCGGAAAAGCCCATCAGAGACAAGTAGAGTCGAGGGCACACCAGCGGAGCTACCTGATGCGAATATTCAAGTCGAGCCTCTCTTACTAAATGCATACGACCATAGAGCTTATCCAAGTCGACGTGGTCCCATAAAATGAACTAGGATTCGGAATATTTAATTTATACATGGGGATTCGTGGGCCCAGGACGCGGATCTAAAACAATTGAACGTGGCCATAATGCATAAGTAGCAGTAAATATTTGATCTGAAAAGTTACTGACGGGATTGGGATGCAAATTAGTGGTTAGCTTTGGATGCAAAAAGGTGGCGGGACTGCAATGCAAATAGGTGGCGGTATCACTGCAAATACTCAGCGTGCCCTGGCCATGTTCATGGTGGTGGCATGGCGCGTTGCATACCTGATGCGCCTGGGAAGAACCAGTCCGGACTTGGACGCTGGTCGTTACTTTGATTGGGCCGAAATCAAGGCCGCCTACGTGCTGGCCAAGAAACCGCAACCTGCCAGACCAAGCCTGAACGAAGTGCTCAGGCTTATTGCACAGCGAGGCGGCTTCTTGGCACGTAAAGGAGATGGCGAGCCAGGTGTGAAAGCGATCTGGAAGGGGCTGACCAAGATACGACTCGTCGCTGAAGCGCTACGAGAAATGAACTCGGCCTACGACTGAAGCCGAGTTGTGTATAAAGGCATGCGTATATCCGGGTACTCGGCCATGCCGTTTGTAAAGGCCAGCCCGCACAGCAACCTGTGCATAGCGGAGCTAGTTCAGGCCCCACTACTACCCCGGTGGCATAAGATGTAAAGTATGGAGAATTTCCGCGATGTTCCAGAATACCTTCCGCCCCTATTCCACTCGCAAATCAGAATTGAAAATTAGCCCCTGCAGCAGGTCATATAATTCTTGGCTCTGTATCGGCTTATGCATGACCGGAAAGCCGGCACTAGCGATAATCTGCATTTGTTCCGGAGAAGTATCTCCCGATACCAGTACGGCTGGAATATCGGAAGAAAATTCGTTACGGATGGCTTCAATCACCTGTATCCCTGATTCATCCGCGCGCAGATGGTGGTCGCAAACGAGTGCGTGGGGAACTCGGTGGCTTGTGGACAGTTTGCTCAACGCCTCGCTACCGGATTGCGCGGTAATGACCTCGCATCCCCATTGCGTCAGTATCAGATTTGCTGCATCCAGGATGATACTTTCGTCATCAACCACCACAATTAGCATCCCTGCGATGTTGTAATGGCTGCTGGAAACGCGAGTAGCGTGCGTTGCTAACACAGGTGCCTCAGTGCTTAACTTTAAAGGGAGTTCAAATACCGATCCGCGCCCGAACTGAGACGTCAATCTGAGTGACGAAAGCATCAGTTTAGCCTGACGCTGCGCAATGGACAGTCCTAGCCCCAACCCCTGTGACCGATCAAATTCCCGATTGTGAACTTGAACAAATTCTTCAAAAATGGCCGACTGCATATCGTCGGCAATACCAATCCCGGTGTCGTACACACCGATGCTAAGTCCCATCTTCCGGCGGCGGCAGCCGATCAGTATCTTGCCCTGATTGGTATAGCGCAGGGCATTGCTGACTAGATTGCGTAAAATATTCTCAAGTAATTCGGCATCACAGCTCACGACCGCTGAACAAGGTGCAATCCGCAATTCCAGGTTTTTGGCGGCGGCCTGTTGAGAGAACTCTGTTTGAATTTTATCGAGTACAGCCGTGATTGAAAAAGTCGTGAAATTCGCAACAAATGAACTTGCATCTAGTCGGGAAATATCCAGTAATGCCGCAAACATATCATCCATCGTTTTGGCACACTCTCTTACTTTATCCAGAACCGGGCGCGCCGACGCAGGTAAATCAAAATTACTCAGTGCTCCGAGGTAGAGGCTTAGTGCGTGCATTGGCTGACGCAAATCATGGCTGGCCGCAGCGATGAAGCGCGACTTAGCATGGTTGGCGCTTTCGGTGATCTTAATTTGTTCTTGCAGTTTGATTGTTAGTTCGATGACCTCATATTTTTTATATAAATTCCGGATAATCCGCTTGTTTTCTATGAGTGCATGCCGCACTGACCAGACAACGAACGTCGCTCCAGATAAAAAGACAAATACGGTATTGGAATCCTTGTACCATAGACTAGCCGTAACGAAAGAAAGAAGCGAGGGAATAAAAAAGGAAAAAAAGGCTGGCAAATGCTGCTTCAATTCCAGCAATGCTGCAGCGGCCATCGCGACAGTGAACAGCATCAGAATCAGCTGGATTTCTGTATTTCCACCTTCCCACATCAGAAATATCCCCCAGCCCCAGAGTACGCCATTTACGGCGGGAAAGAGAGCGAGTTTCAATAAACGTGATTTGACATTTTCTGTATTGACTGGTGTGCGTCGATCACAGATTTCGACCCAGACCATGTAGATTGAGACCAATACCTTGACCAGAAGCCAGCCAATAATCCAGTTAAAATCGGCATTGAACCTTGTCAGCCAGGCTGACAAAACTGCGACGTTAGTGGTACCGATAATACCGCCTATCGACACTGACTCCATGGCTTCTACCAGATCCATTCGCACTTTGACGTCTGTCAGCTGGTCATGCATTGCGTTACCGATATGATTCATTAAAAAGATTTACTCCCAACCGTTATGCTGATTGCCCCCACCTGCTGCAGTGTTTGCTGAATGCCCAAAAAGGTGTCTCGATCCTTCTGTTTATCAGCCTCTGATAGCTGTTGATACGGAAGCAGATTATGATGATGTTTGAGATCATTGTTCTTTTCCGAGTGATATTGCCAGCCTGACAGCCATCGATCCGCATTCCAGCGTCGATGCTCCATTTCTGCCAACTTCTCCAGATATCCAGGCTCGCTGGTGAGCCGACGGCCTTCGCGCCTGAGCGCTTCGAGCACCGCTGATTGATCCTGCTGGAGCGTGATGCCGAGAATACGCAATTTAACGGCCAGATGTTCCGCCTGCGCACGGTTGGCGACTCGGTAGGTTTCGGGCAAATCATCCCAGTGCTGCAAAGATTCCCAAGCACCGAGCTGCTCCCCGTATTTGAGTTGTTCCTGAACGTAGGCTTCATGAATCGCCCGGGCGTGCTGATCCAACCGCTGGTTCAGTATGGCCTCGGTGTTGGCAGCGGTTTTGTCGACAGAGTATAGATGCAGGGGATTCTTGATATTCAGTATGGCGGGAGCCATTGTCGTCGAGCTCACTGCGGGCAACAGAGAATCGACGGCAGGTCGGATGACCATGATCAACGGTGTCTGATGATTTTTCATCGCACGTCCGATGTGCCTGGCCAAAATAAAATTCTCTACCTCGCTTTCCAGCGTGAGGAAGACCTGCGTAAAGTACGCCTGCTCTTCTAGTTTTGCATAGAAAGCAGTCCCGACCTGTAGAGGGTTAATCTGATAGGCGACAATTTTACAAAACTGATCCACTGCGGGCACTTCAAACCGGATCGTCCGCAACAAGTCATCTGCATCACCGGCGACCCAGACGATATCTGGCACGAAAAGGCCGGGATAATGACAGTGCCGGCTAAGCTCGATCGTCAAGGCACGGGCGCGGGCACCTCCCCCCAATACCAGAAATCTGGGTGGTCTATCATGATGAAACGCTGGGCTACAATCAGGCGGGGCAAGCTGCAGCAGCGATCTGGCCAGCATGGTGGCGGTGCTAAACGTTCGGGCTGCATAACCCCGATGCTTGGTAGTAAATACTGGGCTTTTCTCGGCGACGTGCCCAGCCGAAGTGTTATCCAGATGGGTCCACATTTCGAAGGGATGTTTTCTGGATCTGAATTTTTCAAGACCGCCACCAGCGCGTGATGTCAGATAGTTAAACGCAGACTTGGCCAGCTCCAGATTGCGCTCATCGTTATCCGTAAAAATAATCAGGCGCCGCAAACGATAGACATTCAGAAAATCCCAGACAGCGGCATCGCTCCAGTCAGCATAAATGATCCGGGCACCATTTTGCTGCAACAGATGACCAAGATTGCGCTCGGTTTCATTTGCAAGAACCACGATAGTCTGATCGGGATAATGGCGTAAAAAGTCCAGTGTGAAGTAATGACTGTTCAGGTGCAAACCGATCAACACGGTATGTCCAGAGGTAAAACCTGTCATGAATTTATTGTATTCGTTGCGCGCCACGAGCAACATGCCTCGGAACACCGCATAACCCATGAGCAGATTGATCCAAAGTTTGGCAACCGTCAGCGTCAGTGGTGATGGATCGTCATATTTATTTTTATCGTTTGGTAAAACAAATTGCAGAGCCTTGAAGCCTGCCGCTGCGGGCGTGATGAGCTCCGCTCGGTCTCGATAGTAGCTCGTAATGCCGGCATAGGCTAATGTAATGCACAGCAGGATTTGCAATGCGATCAGTACGTACTTGAACCGATTCAGATACGACATTATTATCATACGTCACATACCGGCTGGTAAGTTAGATAGGAGCCGACCGCTACAGTCCATTCCTCTTTGCTGAGATTCCGGTTGCTGACCAGGCATAGACGCCGCTTCCATGCGCGTTGATCGAGGCTCATACTGAGCAGCGTTCCGTCAAATGCCCCGGAGAGTATCGCCTTACCGTCCGGACTGAAACTCAGATTTGAAATCCGTGCTTGCTGCGCACGGATGGGGGCACCAAACTGCCGACGCGATGCGACATCCCATAATTGCAGATCACCGTTTACCGTTCCCGTCGCGAGCAACCGATCGTCGCGATCAAATGCTACGCTACTGACGACGGCATCGAGCTTGATAGGATTTCCATTCTGCTGGTAGGTATCAGTATCCCAGACAGCCACGGTTTCATCTTCACCGGCAGATGCGAGAAATTTGCCATCATGGCTGTAACTCAAACTGGTAATCATGGCATTTTGTCCTGTAATGTTGTGTCTGATGATAGAAGGCGTACGACCGGCTGTAGCCAGTGTCCAAATAGCAATCGCCTCGTCGTCTCCGGCACTAGCAAAGTGCTGCCCATCTGGGCTGAACACAATGCTGGTTACTTGGCCGTTGAGGTTCATCGCCGGTAGCGGGATTTGCTGGTTCCGCTGCGTATCCCATAACAAAATGGCCCCATTCCAGTCCCCTGAAGCCAATTGCTTCCCATCAGGACTGAAACCTAGACTTACAACCGCGCCTTGATGACCCAGCAATGGCGTCTGACGGAAGTGATGTGCATCTGTGTCCCATAGATAGATTTTTTTATCGCTGCCGGCGATGGCCAGCGTTTTCCCATCTGGTGAAAATACCGCCGTATACAAGTTAACGCCCGCTAGCCAGATCCGCAGCGGTAGCAGCGTCAGATCCGGCAAACCGTAGAGCAGTACGGTGCCATCCCAGCCGGCCGTAGCCAGCAGTTTGCCGTTGGGCGATAGCGCAATCCGCCGGATTTCAGCGATTGAATCCCGATGCTTTTTAATTAGCGACGAATCAGCATTCAGGTCCCAGATGATGAGATTATGATCCAGTGCCGAGGAGTATAGGCTGTGGTTATCGCTCGCAAAGACTAAGCCCGTAACTTGTGCTCCATGGCCGCGCAGAATGCCCACATTTTTTGCCTGCTTGAACATATCCCATAACCGGATGGTCTTGTCCCAGCTCGATGATGCGAGGTACTTGCCGTCAGGGCTAAATGCTAGACTGGTGATCCCATCCTGATGTCCGGTCAAAGATGGCACACTAGGCTTACCGGTTTGCAAATCGAAAATATCGATCGTCCTATCCAGACCTGCTGCCGCAATGTGCCGATTGTCAGGACTGAAGCTCAGTGCTTGAACGATGCCTCCTGTTTTTCTGATGGAGCTACTCGATTTATCGGCAAGATTGATGATAAAGATACCTTCGGCCTCGGCGGCCAGCGCAAGATAGCGCCCGTTGGGGCTCAAGGCTAATGCCGTTATGGGATTTGTGAGGTTTAACAGCTTCGCACTGACACGCTTACTATGTACGTCCCAGAGCAGAGCTTGACCATCCCAGCCGGCCGTCACCATTCGACCACCGCCGGATAGAAAGATCAGTGCACTGACCCAGCCGTTGTGAGCGTGAATTTTCTCGCCTGAAGGGGTGCCAGTTGCGGCATCCCAGAATTGTACGCATTGATCAACGCCCCCCGACGCTGCGATCCGACCATCCGGACTGAACGCAACGGCCAGCACTTTTTCCTTGTGGGCGACGCGCGCCGGATGGGCAGCGCGCAGCGTCGCAGGACTTATAAAACTGACACTGCCATCCCAATTGGCGGTCGCCAAGAGCTTGCCATCAGGACTCAGTGTGACTCCAGCAGCAGCGGAAGGCAACTGCACAACAGAACGCATATTTTCTGTATGCAAGATACTCCGCAACATACTGGACTGCGATTCGATGGTTGGCTCAACCAAATTGGCCAGCAGCGCTCCTAATAGGATATTCGTGGCCACATTTTGTTCGCCACTGGTAGGCGCATCAGCAAAGTGCGCGAGTTGCCTAGATAGGGCCGTGCGATAAAGCTTTTCGACTTCTATTTTCGCGTGCACCGCTTGCCAGGTAATCACGCCAAAGGCCAGAGCTAACACGGACATCAAGCTAGCGAGCACCATCAATCGCCTGAAGCGCCGCTGATCCTGTCGTTGCACCAGATCGGCGAAATTTGCCTCTGCCAAGCCGGCGATCAGTTTCAGCAATGCCAGACGCTTGCCGTCCTTGCCTTTGCGAGCATCAGCAGCAATTACCTCGGTTCTATTCGAAAGTAGCGTACGGTCGGGGTCCACATCGAAGCGTGTGGCGGCTGGAAAACATTCCAAGTGCTCGAGGCCGGGCTTGTCGCTGGCGTTCGGTTCACCGTCGACAATCATGCACAGCACACGGCTGGCCCGTCCCATGGCCTTAAACGATTTGACCTCCTCGTTCACCCAGAGAGACTGCGCCGAACGGGGTGAACAGACAACGATCAAGTATTTGGCTTCAGTAAGTGCTTGGTGCAGATGCTGACTCAAATCGGCTGAGCTGGGCAATTCATCGCGGTCACGAAATATCGGATAGAGTTGGCCAGTAATTGCCCCGCCCTGCTGGTTGTGCAGACCGGCAGGCAGGCGATACTGCTCGAGAGATGCGTGTAGCCAGTTGACGATTTTCTCGTCGGCATGGCTGTAACTAATGAATGCCCAGTAGCGATAGCCTTCAGGTGCTGAAGCGCGCTGCTTCTTCTGTTTGAGGCGTGCGCTCATCGATACCGTCCGCCCCGCTTGGACATCAACAGCGCTGTCCCCGTCCGTTCAAGCGAGATCATTTGTTCAGCAACAGCACAGGCTTAACGGTTTTATCCAGTGCGGTCTCCTCGACGTATCCCAAATTGCCCTGATTGCCGCTTACCATCTTTTTCACCTCGGCATTGCCAGCGACCTGCTTAGGTGGACGTCCTTTCCCCGTGAATACCAGTCTGGACCAGTAACCTTGTATCTGCCCCGGCGTTTTATGGGTTATTTCTCTGTAGAAATTTTCATAGGTCACGGAATTGACCGGCTGGTCTATCAGGGTCGCTTCTTTGGCATTGGGGAAATGGGTCGCTCGATGCAGGTACAAATCGCCAATTTCTTCTGCGGACATTGTTGTAGTCGGATTGTTGACGTTGACCACAATCGCTAACCTGGTCGGCGGTTTGATCTGTGCCTGGGCCATGACCGTGATTAGGGAGAGCACCATCGTCACAGATAGATTAAATTTGAATTTCATGATGTTTTCTTAATCAGTCAAAAAATAAAATCGACTACCGTGCTGAGAACTTTGACCGTACCTGGCTGTGTGCGTCCCTGCAGTGGTGGCAGACCACCGTTGATATTCTGGATTTCAGCCTTAAGCATCATCTTGGGTGTAAACTCATAACGCACACCCAGTGCAATTGCCTTGTCGTCGGTAGGATAGCCCAGTACTCCATTGACCGCCTGTGATAGCGGGAGAAACTGACCCGCTGCCGGTATTGAATTATCATAGCGCTGGCTATTAATGCGTTGCTCGGAAAACGTTATATAGGGAGTCCAGCGCCCCTGCTTCAGCCCTGCGGTGATATACCAGCCGGTAGAATCAGGCATGATCGAGGAAGTACGTCGCTTGGTAAATTCGGACAGAACCATCAGATGTTCTCCGTCATAGGTAGCCCCCAGACTGACGAACTTGGCATCGCGCTGGTGCAGGCCAAACCGTTGCACCAGGCCGCTCGCGGCCGGGAAAAACATACTGGCCTGTTCAAGGCCGGCCACGATGCTGGCGAGAGCTTCAGGTTGATTGGTTAGATCTAACTGGCCACGCATCCATCCTAGGCGTAACGAAATTTCACCTGCTTGCACTGACGTGTTTATACCGCGGATATTGGCGACATTCCCCTTCAGGCGACCACCGGCAACTGGGAAATACAGATCGAATTTACTCTTGCCTGCGACTGGTTGCAACAGCAGTGAATACTGGTCCGTGTGATACTCGTAGACGAGATCCACGCCATCAACCGAGAAGAAGGACAACTGGTTATAGACATCGGCTGGTGGCCTGACCCACAAGTAGGCATTACCGATATTGTAGTAATCGGAGGCGGAAAAGGTTGGCAGCCGGGTACGGCCAATACGCACAGCCAGATCCGAACCGATCCAATAGCTTGCATATGCCCACTCGATTTTTGGCGCATAACTTCCGCTGGCGCCCTTGCTGGCAGTCGACTGTGCGGTGAACGCAATACTATCGCTAATACTCCAGTCTGCCTGTACCCCTAGTTTGCTATCGACGCTAGGGTCCCATTTTTTGTCCGCACCGCCGCTATTCTGCCAGTTGGCACGGTATCTGGCTGCATCGGTATCCGTACGTGTCAGGCCCAGCGTGCCGAAACCGCGCACAGTGAAAGCATGCTCATCAGCAGTTTTGGATGGATACTCTTGCGCGCCGGAGAAGGGAGATATCGCTCCCAGCAGCAAAGCCAGCGTCGACCAGCACGCGATTTTTCGGGGAGTCGGATTAGCCATATCGTAGTCTGTAAAAGTTAAGTAAATTAAAGTGAATTCATTTCCCACCCTCCTTTAGCTGGTACCGCGCTGCAGGGGCGCAGGACTGTGCCTCCACCCGTGGACGACATCAGCAAGCCTAGGGGGGAAAAACCTATCGACCGTGATAGATGCTAGTTTTCAGATCGTTCAGTATCTGATTCAAGGGTGGCTGTGCCCCCCAGGTTGTATCAATCAAGTCCTTGCTTTTGAAATTCTTGTACAGTTCGTTAGATTCCAGTGTGTCGATGGCGGTATCCAGATTGGGAGCGTAGGAATTGAGGAATTTCTGGTATTCCTCAATACGCCAATAGAAGGCATATTCTTTGCGCGAATTACCACCTTTGGCGTTGGCTAATTTATCTCGGCTGGCGTTGTCGGCTTTTTCTAAATCAGTGACTGGTTTGCGCAAGGTGATCATCACGACAACTGTCCTAAAAAAATCAGTTGTTCGGTAATTCTGGAAAAGGTATTGCGCCAGCGGGATATCACGTAAGACGGGTACTCCATTGTCGCTACGGGTAAGTTCGCGTTCGGTCAGTCCGCTCAGAATGATCGTGTCGCCAAAAGTTGCAATGACATTGGCCGTAACCGAATTGCGTGAAAGCGAGAGTGCCACTCCGGAGGTGCCGAGATCCGGCGCTTCGACGAACGAGCGTACCGCCTTGATACTCAGTAGGACGCTCTTATTGTCGATGAACGTGGGCGTCACCGAGAAGCTGATGCCGTATTGCTTGTCGGTCAGACTACTAACTCCGCCCGGCCCCGATTGAACGGCGATTGATGCGGTCGTGCCGGAAAAAAATGTCGAAGGTAAACGATCAATAGCCAGCAGCGATGGGCGGGCGATTACCTCGTTACGGTTATTGGTGGCGTTGGCGATATTGAGCGAGTAGGCCAGTGCCGTGCTGATACTGGCACCGCCCAAACCGTAATTTACGGTGGTAACGGTCGATCCGGGCGAGGTACGTACCGCGGATTTGTTGAAAAACAAATTGATACCTTGCAGAAGATTGACCCCGAACGAGCGACTATCGGACACTTCGGTCCTCAGGATCACTGCATCGATGACCGCCATGCGAGGGGGCTCCGCGCCTACGCAGGGGGGCGGCAAGGCCTGTAGTTGTGAAATTTCTTCGCCGGCTCCACTGGTCGAGATCACACCGACATTACTGGGAACCGATGAACCGCTGTTATAGCTAGGCATGCTGTTAAAACCCATGCCGTTGACGCCCATGCCGGGAATGCCACCAAACGCCCCTGCGCCGGCCGACTGCTGTTGCGTTGTAGACTTCAAGGGCGCTGCCGCTGCTGCTGCACAGTCATACCAGGCCTTTTGCGCCGTACCCGTGAGATCGCTACTGCTGCTCTCGTCCGCAAGCGGTGTGACAGCAGGTGATGTTGGTGGGGCAGCAGAAGTAGCTGGCTCGCCTTGCGCAGCAAGCTCGGGCGGTGGGGTTAGCCATTTCTGACCAGCAATCACTGCACGAATTTCCTCTAGCCGCTGGTCGAATTGTGTCAGCTCGTTCCCCTGCAACTGGTTCGAACTGATATAGGCTGCGCGTGCCTGTTCCGCCTGCTCCGGCAAACCGGCAGCGTTGTAGAGCACGGTTTTAAGGCGATTGACCGCTGGCGGGTTCCAGTGGAGTTTGGTCAACTCATCGGCCGACCAGAGGGCTGTGACCAAATCTCCACTCAGGTAGCTGCTGGACGCCAGCCCATAGAAGGCATCGCCATTGCCGGGACTGACCGTAATCGCTTTGGCAAAAAACTGTGTCGCGTTCTTGTAATCATGTGCATCCATTTCGAGCCGCGCCAGTTGTAGTAACGGTAGTGGATTTTTCGGCTCGTAGCGAGCCGCAATCTGATAGCCTACCGCACTTTTTTCGCGCGCCTCTTGCGTTCCCGTCTTGATAAATTCCTGATGGTAGGACATACCAAGAAGCAGGTGTAAATTTCCGTTCGCAGCATTGAACTTGATGGCAGCGCTAAATAGCCGACGCGCCTTATCATAGTCATTCAGTTGCAGATATTTGATACCTTCTTCGGCAACCTGTGCAGTGTTAATCGCGCTCGGATCCTCTGCTGAGGGCATCATACTATTGCCTTTATCGGCCAGCTTGTTGGTTGGTGAGCTTGCGCATCCTGAAATGAGCAAGCTGCCAACAAACAACCCGATATAGTTTTTGAACTTTGGAATATTTTCCATTTTAGATATGTAGTCGCGAAGAATCGGTATTTCTGGGGCTGCGATATCGCCGCCCGCTGAGGCACCACTGAAGTCGCTTGAACGGTTACCCGGTCATGCCCTAGCGTTGGCGCACGTCTCTGGTGCGGCAAACGCCTAAGTAAGTGCTGACCTAATTCGACTGGAGCGCTCCAGCGCATGAAAGAAACGATATTTTCATGCGCTGGATAACTTCAAGTCAAAGTATCGCTCCCCTCAGTCCATCCCTGTAGCGTGTCATGTTCCGCTCAGTCTTGAACTGTTCCAAATGAACTAAAGTGTTCCACTTTTGATGATTTTCTGATAACCAAACTGGAAATTAAAACTTGCTCCTAGCTCCGCCTTCGTACCTACACCTCCAGCGGTGCTAATATCCGGCGCACTACAGGCCATATTCACAAAGTCAGTGATCTGTTTGAGTTCGTCCTTTGCCATCGCAATAATATTTTTATCACGTGCATGTTTGATCAAGTTATCAATTTGAGTCGGCAAGTTCCAGTTCAGCCCCTCTTCGAGAAACGCGCGCTGATCTATTTGCTGGTTGAATGCCGCCGTCAGTGAGATACCCTCAGAATCTCTAATTGAACCGGAGCCCCAGAATACGCCAGTAGAAATACCCGCCTGGCCAGCCGTTTCTGTAGTAAGGGTGGCACCACCACCGACGGTAAGTGCATAGACCATTTGGTTTGATCCAAGTGCTGGAGAAATGTCTAATCCAAATGAGACAGTGCTATTACCGCCGGCGTTTTCGGCCGTTGCGCCGATGCCCACATACATACCGATGTGCGCAGGCTTCCAAGGAGACGAAGGGGATACTAAGTTTTTCAAATTCGAGTCAATCAAGCCGGCAGCCTGTGCGACTTGGACTAAGTCACCTGCCATTTGTTTATCTACCTTAGAACCGCGACCGATACTACGGATCAGTCGTACCAGCGCTTTCTGGGCATCGGTACCGGTTGTGATGGGCGCGTACGCGATAGCATCCGCTGCAAAATTTCGCTTTGCATTCTCATTGGCAGTCAATGCCTCGGCGTGATTGTGCAGCGCAATCACGTAGGCATCCGCGGCGGCGAGTTCTTCCTTATTAAATGAATTTTGCCCCCCCGAAAAAAAGGCACTAACCGAGCTATGTTTTCGATGTTGTTTATCTAGAGTTGCCTGGATCTGCGGCGTCAGTGTCGGCACCGGTGGAACAGCACCCAAAATAAGTTGCGGCGGCGCTTTCTGGCTGGGGGTAGTCGGCACATTATTTATTTTGATGAGATTCTGTGCAATAGTTTGCGACGGGCCACCCATTGATTTGAAGGTGTCCGTAGCGTTCTTGGAGCATGCCTTCTGGAGAAGACTTAGGACATTGGAAGGATCCTTGAGGTAGTCGACCGCAGTGAGTGCATAGCCATAGACCGTATAGGCGGCATGTAGACCACTGTTGTAAGTCGTCTGCAATGTCGATGAAATGCTGTTGAATTCCGCCTGCGTCAGATCCTTGCTGTCATTGACGATGCGTGCACCATAACTGCTAAAACCGAGTGCCTCAGCTTCCGCTTCCGCTGCCGCCATAGATGAATAACGCGCAGCTTTGGAGGCTGCACTAAACAATTGCACCTGTGCTAATGAGGTATATCCTTTGGCTTGTATCGCGACCACATTGGCAAAGCCATTGCTGATTGCAAAGGCATCAGCAACGGCCAGTGAAGTCCAACCTGCACTCTTCGCGTAGGTTTGCATAGCAGAAACCTGAACGGTACTAACGTATCCTCTGGCATAAGCAGCCTGTGCATTGGCGAAACCCGCAGCCTTGGCAGCATCATGCATTGCCTGCAATTGCACCTTATCGGCAAACCCTGCCGTGATGGCGGCACTGGAACTGACAAAGCCAGTGGTCTTTGCCAAAGCATTGGCTTCGGTGGCGTTGGCAAAGCCATATGCCTGAGCTGCTGCATCATTGGCGAATGCCCCGGCAGTGTTCATCGCAGTCGAGGTACCGTTAATTACCTGATAAACAACTTTTGTTATATTATCATTACAACCTCCTGTAAAGAAGCTGCCGGCATTGCAACCGGCATAAGAAGTTGCTGGAAAAAGCAAGGCTGCACTGACTAGTGCTCCGATGGTCGATACACTCGAATTTTTTTTCATTTTCAAACTTTCAAAATATTTTATCGGCGACATTACCAAAAATACTATTGTCATCTTGGATGCACGTGAATTACAGCCGGAGGCTTAGCATGTTGTTGATAGGAAAGTAATGTTGTGCGCAGCCAACTGTTCTGATATGCAGCAGCTATCCTTAGAATACGGATATGCCATCTCGACGAGTTCATCCTAAAATCTGCGATAACCGTTGCATGTCGTATTAACATTAGGCATCGACACCTTAGCAATTTTGAAAGTTATTAGATATATACTGAAGTATATGAAGAGACGAACCTTCGTTTTCTGAGTGGATTAAATGGAAAGGAAGTGAAGACAACCTTCCCGCCGATGTTCCTATCCGAAGCGGCCAAGCTGGTATCTTGAGCGGCTCGCAGGTGTCTAGCAGACTTATAGCGATTCAAGACTCATTTAGGCTGTAGATGCCACATGCGAAAATTATTGCGTAAGATATAATTTTTCGAACGAGTTTTAGCAATCTAAATGCGGTGAATGCCGCCTTACGCCATTAGGTAAGCTCATGAATATTTCCCTCCCCACACTTGATGAAGCGAGCAGGTCAAGCAGAGTTTTGCAGGATCAAGTACGCGCTTTAGAAAGCGCTTCCGTAGGGGCAAGAATAGCCACGATAGGTATGGGTTTGGTTGGCTTCTGGACATTTCACAAAAGTGCCCAGCTAATTTCATTGTCGTGCTGGCTCATGGCACAGATGCTTTTCAATTTGTACTCTTTATTGGCAGGTATTCGGCTGCGGCGTATTCCCCTGTCAGGTGCCAACGTCTTTCAGCGTTTGCGTCGATCGATAGCGCTGCCCGCAATGAATGGACTGATCTGGGCCGGGGGGATTTGGATGATGTGGATACCCGGTAATTTCCCCATGCAGCTAGTACTGATTTTTTTCGTTATCGGTTTGTCTTCAGGCGCATTAAACTCGTTGAAGGCCTCTCTGCCTGCACTCTTCCTATTTCTTATTCCTTGCGTGGGTAGTGTGATCGTAACAACACTTGCACATCTGGATAGTTACTCCATGTTTGTGGTAACTGGCGCGAGTGGCTACTTCGCGTGGTCGAGTACTTATGCAGTTGGCGCGCACCGCTCGCTGATCCGTTCACTGTACAACCATTATCAAGTTGAAGAGATGGCCGTCAAACTGCAGGCACAGAAAGAAATAGCGGAGATGGCAACGGAAGCCAAGTCTCGATTTTTGGCAGCCGCTAGCCATGACTTGCGCCAACCCATGCACGCCTTGAATCTTTATCTAGGTGCGTTAGCGAATTTAGACCTTCCTCCGAGCGCCCATCCGGTACTGGATAAAGTGAGGGAATGTGCACACACTATGGATGAAATGTTTAGCGCGTTGCTCAATATCTCCAGCCTTGACGCCAATGCAATGGAGGCCAATTTCACTACATTTCCTATTGCGATGGTGCTTAATAAAATCGAGCTCGAATTTTCTCCGCAGGCGCAGGCAAAGGGATTGCAATTGCGTGTAGCGCCTTGCTCAGTGTTGATTAGAAGTGATGCGGATCTGTTTGAAAATATATTGCGTAATCTGGTCAGCAACGCGGTGCGCTACACCACCGAGGGCAAGATACTAGTTGGCTGCCGTCGTACCGGCGATACAATCCGCTGCGGTGTGTACGATACTGGTATGGGTATCGCAATCGATCAGCAGGCGGCAATTTTCGAAGAGTTTTTTCAGATTGGCAATAAAGCGCGCGACCGTTCTAAGGGACTCGGCCTAGGCTTAGCGATTGCTCTCCGCCAAGCTCGACTTATGCATACGCCGCTGACAGTCCGTTCTGAGATAGGCCATGGTTCAGTTTTTGAAGTTGAAATCCCGCGTAGCCTCTTGCCACCTACGCCACTGCAAAAAAAGCCGCTCGATACTCTTAACGGCGCAGACCTCGAAGGAAAACTTATTGTTGTCATCGATGACGAATCGATGATTTTGAGCGCATCGAGATTGCTGCTGGAGCAATTCGGATGTCATGTGATAACTGCCAGCTCAGGAGCGGAAGCGCTGCAGATGCTAGCTAGCAGTCCGTGTGCACCAGACGCAATAATATGCGATTATCGCCTGCGTGACAATGAAACTGGAATACAGGTCGTCACCAAACTGCGTAATGAATTTAACTTGGATGTCCCAGCCATCCTTATTACAGGTGACACGTCCCCTCAACAAATTAAAACAATTGCATCTACAGGCATTTCTGTCATGCATAAACCTCTCCAAAGTCAGATTTTACAGACGACGCTGATTTCTCTGATCAATCAGTCGTCTACCGTGATAGAGGTCGAGCATTGCGAAATGAAAGATTTCAGAGCGACTACGGAGATCGACCCAGCAATTAATCGTTAATGAGGCGATTCATTTTTCAAGCTGGCCCTTTCCGGATGCGGTGAACACAGCCACTTAGTTTGTGATACTTCAAGCGCAAGAACAGGACGATCCGCATCGATTGGGACAGTTTGCCGAGCGCCTTAGACTAGGTGACCTTGTCGAAGAGAAGTTGAGCAGCGACCATGTCGCGCTTTGCGGTGAGCAAAAATTCGATGGTTTTACTGCGCTGTCCAGTCCGGCGGCCGTGCGCCGTTATTGGTCCGGCCGATTCAATATATACACATCAGAATATCACAATTAAACAGTAGACTTGCCTGTAATGTGATATTAAACTGTGTATATGGATGAACACTGCACATTACAGGTCTATCTCGATGGCCACTGGCACGATGCGGCCGCCGTGACCTTGCAAGGCGATGTCACGCGCGGCACGGCCACACCGACATGGCTCAGCTACACGGTCGACTATGCGCTGGCCCAGTTTGGCCGGCGTGATGCGGCCGCGCTCTCGATCAACCATCCGATCGGCATTGCCCTGATCAAGCACGACAGCTGGCCGCCCTTTCTGGTCGACTTGCTGCCACAGGGCTATGGCCGCCAGGAGTTGCTCAAGCAGCTACAGCGCGATGTCCACGCCGGCCCGGCGGCAGACTGGGCTCTGCTGGGTGCCGGTGCCGGTAATCCCATCGGCAACCTGCGCATCAAGGAAGCCCACGCGTGGAGTGGGGAACAATCCGCCAGCCCGCCGCGCGGTTTTACCCGCGACGAGGTGGCGCAGCGGGCCGGTGACTTCAATGAATATCTGGCGCAGCATGGTCTGTTTCTGGCCGGCTCGTCGGGGGTGCAGGGCGAATGGCCGAAGATTTTACTGACCCAGGCCCGGGACGGCCTGTATTACCTTGACCATACGCTACCCGACCAGCTGGCCCAGCGTCACTACATCGTCAAGTTTGGCCGCGGCAGCGACCCTGCACTGGCCACGATCCTGCGCTGTGAAGCGCCGTATATGGCACTGGCGCGCCAGCTCGGCCTGCGCGTGCATGGGGATTTGCAATTGCACGGGCGCTCCCTGTGGATTCCCCGCTTCGACCGGCAGATCAGCAGCGAGCAAGTGCTGCGCCATGCGCAGGAAAGCCTGGCCTCCGTGTGCGGACTGCACCAGTTTGGCGAGGTTCCTAGCCATAATGTATTTTTGCAGCGCCTGCGCGCCAGCGTGAGCGACTGCGCTAGCGAAACGGTGGAATATCTGAAGCGCGATGTGGCCAATATCGTGCTGGGCAATACGGATAATCATGCGCGCAACACGGCCATCCAGCGCGACGCGCAAGGCCGGGTGCGTCTGACGCCCCTGTTTGATTTCGCCCCCATGTTCCTGCATCCGGACGGTATTGCCCGCCGCATGCGCTGGGCGGAAGATGACCACGGGGCGCCCGTCTGGGCCAGTGTCATCGCCCAAGCGGCCCAGGCCAGCGGGGTCGATGCCGCGCTGCTGCGCACGGCCCTGCAAGCGATGGTGGCGCCCTTGCAGACGCTGATGGCACATGCCCACGCACTTGGCATTGCCGATGTGCTCGCCCTCAAAGGCCGCACCATCGCCGCCAACCTTGAGCAATTACAGGCACTCTGATGGATAAACGTTATGCCGTGCTGAGCCCCGCCGAGCAGGTCGCCCTGCGGCGCGACCTGATGCTGCGTCTGGAGGCGGCCCCGGCCATGCCGATTCCGGCCGTGATACGCGAGATCCGTAAGACCTTGCGCCTGACCATCCCCGAATATGCCCGCCTTTGTCAAGTCTCGCCCCGCACCTTGCAAGATATCGAACGGGGCGTCGCCAGCCCTACCTTGAGCACGGTCGATAAACTGCTGCAGCCCATGGGCTTGCGGGCTGGCGCCGTCGCGGCCGCAAGCTGGCCATAGGACGGGCACGGCTGGCCCGCCCAGATCATCAGAGGGGAATTACCGACCAACAGACGCTCTGGCGCCAGCGGCCCGCCATATGCTTCCCAGCCCAGCCCCCTGCACCAGTGCAGCGGCACTGAAATACGCTACCTGGGTGGCCATCCCAATGCGCCGCAGCGGAGCATGGCTGCGTCCGGCACCTCGATGTCGCTAGTCTGCAGGCTCGGCTGGGGGAGAGTGCGCATCCGGCTACCACATTCGATAAACACTTCGCTGCGCGCCGTCGCAAGCCGCCCATTAGGCTCCACCTGTAGTGGTTCAATGTACCTGGACACTGATTTGAGCGAAAATGCCTGCTATGTAAAGGTGTTTGATGAGCAAGCAGAGACGTTTTCCACGGGGTTCAACCGGCATGCGGCATACTTGGTGCTTCGGGCATTTATCTTTTAGGTGAAATAGTGTCGACTGATTTCGAATTTCGCATGCGTAGCGAACTAGCAGCTGTTCCTATTCTTGGAAATGCGGTAGCGGCATGGTGCGAACGACATTTACTAGCGTTGAAAGAAAATTTTCAACTAAATTTAGTTATAGAAGAGTTAGTGACGAACGTAATTGTTCATGGTTGGCACGGTAATAGTGAAGGTCACATACGGCTTACATTAAGCTGCAGTACCTTGGGTATTGAACTCGAACTTTCCGATGATGGCCCGCCCTTCAATCCGTTGCGTTACCCTGCTCCGAACCTTAATACGTCATTGGCTGAGCTGCCAGTAGGGGGCTTGGGCATTCACCTAGTACGTAGCCTGACGACGCGCGGAAGTTATCGCCGTCAGGATGGAAAGAACGTATTGTGTCTTTGCAAACCTTTCAGCGTTCTGTCGGATTGACAGGGCCGTGCAAATTCATCATGGCCTGGCTGCAATCGTAGTTCTGTATCGTGACTGGCTTGCTAGATATTGGTGCGCGAGGCAATGATTTATGCGAATGTCATCGGCAGTGACCTCGGCCCGAAAATCACGCCAATCGGCAGCTTGGCCACGCTGCTGTGGCTGCATGTCCTAGCGAGCAAAGATATTCAGATTTCATGGGGATATTATTACCGCGTCGGTATCGTGTTGACCCTCCCGGTATTGTTCATCACGCTCGCTGCACTCGCTGTACGCCTTGCATAAGGGAGACACAACCATGACTGTTACGATCTATCACAATCCAGATTGCGGCACTTCTCGCAATACGCTGGCCATGATCCGCAATGCCGGTATTGAACCTGTCATTATCGAATACCTGAAAGATCCACCTGATCAGGTTACTTTATTGGATCTGATCGCCAGATCTGGATTAACGGTTCACGATGCGATTCGTCAGAAGGGAACCCCATATCAGGAGCTTGGATTGGATGCACAGTCCAAGACTAAGATGGAACTACTTGCAGCGATGGTGACGCATCTCATCCTGATCAACCGTCCATTCGTCGTCACGCCGCTGGGTATGCGGCTGTGCCGGCCGTCGGAGCTCGTACTGGATATTTTTCCGCAACCACAACGAGGCGCATTTACGAAAGAAGATGGCGAGCGCGTGGTCAACGAAAACGGCGAGAGAATTCCGCACTGATATTGATCATAAATATAGTCGCAGCGTTTTGCTGCGCTTGCCGTCGATGCTTTTTACGTGCATTGTCTAACAATAGGGAGATCAATCATGGTGACTATTCAAGTATTCGAACCAGCTTTGTATTGCAGCAGCGGTGTATGCGGACTAGATGTAGACGCACAATTACTGGCGTTTTCTGCCGATACCGATTGGGCGCGGCTAAATGGCATGCAGCTAGAGCGCTATAACTTGGCTCAACAGCCAATGGCCTTCGCCGATAGCGCGGTGGTCAAGCGCTTTCTGGAACGATCCGGCGCTGATGCGCTGCCGTTGATACTGGTCGAAGGCGAAGTCGCACTCACTGGGCGCTACCCTCGGCGAGAAGACCTCGCACGTTGGGCCGGCCTCACCCTTCCGGATACGGATTCTAACGCCAAGCGAGCCAACACCTGTTGCGCTAGTGGCAAAACCTGCTAAGGAGTCCCATCATGCACGCAGCCTTCCGCTTTCTCGACAACCCGCCATCATTTATGTTTTTTACGGGAAAAGGAGGCGTCGGCAAGACGTCGCTGGCCTGCGCCCATGCTGTCTTGTTGGCAGACCAAGGGCGGCGCGTGTTGTTGGTCAGTACAGATCCAGCATCTAATGTAGGTCAAGTTTTTAAGGTTGCAATCGGCAATAGCGTGACCGCCATCCCCACAGTTCCCGGTTTGAGTGCCTTGGAAATCGATCCGCAGGCCGCAGCGCAATTGTATCGTGACAAGATCGTCGGGCCGGTGCGGGGCGTACTGCCGGATGCCGTGGTCAAGTCGATTGAAGAACAGCTTTCAGGGGCTTGTACTACCGAGATCGCTGCCTTCGATGAGTTTACGGCCCTGCTGACCGACCCACAGATGCTGCGGGACTACGATCACATCGTATTTGACACCGCACCGACAGGTCACACGATTCGGCTGTTGCAGTTGCCAGGTGCATGGGATGACTTTCTGGAAGAGGGAAAAGGTGATGCATCCTGCCTGGGTCCGCTAGCTGGTCTTGAAAAACAGCGCGACCGCTATCATGCTGCTGTGGCGGCACTCGCGGATCCAGCCCGCACGCGACTGATTCTGGTTGCGCGCGCACAAGGCGCTACCTTGCGCGAAGCTGCCCGCACTCATGATGAATTGACTGCCATTGGTTTGACACAACAATACCTAGTCATCAATGGCGTACTGCCTGAGCGCGAGAGTGCATTGGATGCACTTGCAGCTGCCGTTGTTCAGCGTGAGCAGCAAGCCATAGCGAATTTGCCCTCAGCACTAAAAGCACTTCCCCTAGATCAGATTCCATTGATGCCATTCAATCTGGTAGGGGTGGATGCTTTACGTCTATTGCTGCAGTCTGATACCGGCGACGCGGCGGCAATAGTGCCAGCGATTCCCGCTATAGCGACCCCGCCGCTGTCTGACCTGATCGACGAAATAGCCGAGAATGGCCACGGTCTGATTATGCTGATGGGAAAAGGCGGTGTCGGTAAAACCACGCTTGCCACAGCCGTAGCCGTTGCGCTGGCTGAACGTGGCCATGCGGTCCACCTGACCACCTCCGATCCAGCTGCCCACCTGGAGGAAACGCTTAGCGGATCGCTAGCCTTGCTGACGGTAAGCCGTATAGATCCGCACGCCGAGACGGAGCGCTACCGTAAGGAAGTGATGGACACCAAGGGGAAGAAGCTCGATGCGGCAGGGCGTGCTTTACTGGAAGAAGACTTGCGTTCACCATGCACCGAGGAAATTGCGGTCTTTCAAGCATTTTCTCGTGCGATCCGGGAGGCAGGGAGAAAATTTGTCGTGATGGATACCGCTCCTACTGGCCACACACTGCTGCTACTCGATGCTACCGGTGCCTATCACAGAGAGGTGACGCGTCAGATGGCGGATACCCAGTTACACTTCACCACACCAATGATGCAACTACAGGATCCGGTCCAGACCATGGTGCTTATCGTGACACTGGCTGAGACCACTCCGGTGCTTGAAGCTGCAGGGTTACAGTCCGACTTGCGCCGGGCCGGTATTGAACCGTGGGCATGGATCATCAACAATAGCTTGAGTGCGGCCTATCCACGTTCATCGCTGTTACGCCAGCGTGCCATGAATGAGCGGGCTCACATTGCAGCGGTGGCTACTCAGTATGCCCATCGCTACGCGGTAGTCCCTTTCTTAGCGGCAGATCCTGTAGGCGTAATTCGCTTAGAACAGCTAACTCGGCCTATTCTGTAGCCGTAGGGGAAAGCAATTTTGTCTGCAACGCGACGGCAAATTTGTCTGCAAGGTCCTCTTTATCGAATTTTTCCGAAAATTTACCGCGAAATCAAATACTTAGAGAATTGAAAGTAAATTTGTCTGCAAAATTTCTCAGGAAAGCAAATTTGTCTGCAATTTGCCGTCTACATCGTGGGCGTCGGGACGCCGAGGACCGCTCAAAAATACGAGTAGTGGCTGAAGCGCAATCGCGTAATGGCGATGCGCGCCTTCTTGTTGAATGAACGCTTGTGTGGCAGCGAAGCGGGCGGCGATGCGCCGTACAGATGGCCACAGCTTCCGCATCGGTAGGGTGCGTCGAGCAGGGCGACGTTGAGCCGGTAGGGCGCCTTGGCGCCACACGTGCCACAGGCGATTTCCAGCAGAGCGCTATGCACCGGGCAGCATTTGTGGTCGCCGCCCCAGCTTCAAGCTATACGCCTCGATGATGCCAGGGCCGGCAGGCCTGGCGCGCGGAACAGCAGATTGGAATCGTACGGTTTTTCTCATGATTTCAACAGCTTATCGCCGTTGCTGAATCTTCAAAGCTGCGAGTTGACAGATTTACTTTCTGATGCTGCACGTTGACACAATTGCTTTCTAGGACGTGCCGGCAAATATGTCACTTTCCAGCCACAGTCAAGAGGGAAGCAAGCGTTGAAACCGGTAACACAATTGCTTTCCTCTACGGCATGTCCAGCGGCGTCAGCCTGGCGTCCTGTTGGCTTGTCCTGTTACAGCTTCACGCCAATCACATCGGCGTCAGTACCCGGTCCAAGAGCGCCGTCAACGGCTCCAGCTGACAGTTGTAAGCGGCGACATTGGCGTCCAACCACTCCGTGCGGCCGATCGGCTCCCAATGCAGCAGGTAGCCTGCGTTGATGCTGATCACTTCAAACATCAAGCGCTGTGCGCGTCCGTTACCATCCCTGAAAGGATGGACGACATTCAGCTCGCAGTAGTAATGCGCCAACCGGGCCACGAAGCGTTCGCGCGGCAGTTCAACCAGATAGCGTTCCTGCGCCAGCTGCGAAAAGAGTTTGTTCGCCTCCGGCTCGACCCGGCTCACGTTGGCGAAGCGGGTCGCCCCCTTGCTGATGTCGACCGTCCGCAGCTCGCCCGCCCATGCATAAACGTCCTGAAACAGGAACTGGTGGATGTCGCGCAAGGCCGACAGGGAGATGTTGTCGAAGTCGGGTTTGAACTGCTCGAGGCGCGTCTGGGTCAGCTCGACTTCAGCCGCTTCCAGTGCAGCCTCGTTGGTGAGGCCGAGCTTGTTGATCAATACGTCGGAGCCGGGATAGCAGTACTGCGTGTCCCCGCCAGTGCCGTACTTATCGGGCATGTTTAGTCTTGAGCGCGGCCGTGGTAGGCGCGGGCTTGTGGGTGGCCACCGGGCGCGGAGTCAGACCCTCCAGGCGCAGGCTGGCGCGGTAGTTCTCGGCGCGCAGCTTCATGAAAGCCTGGAGTTTCATTTCTTTTGTTAGCATCACAACATCCTCAAAAGGGCTTTCAAGTATTGTAACGCAACTCGCCGGGGGCTGACCCAAGCATGCCTTGTCTTTTGTGAGACGAGCATCACAGGTCATTGTCCTTATCCTCGCCCTCGGCGTCCAGCGCGGCTAAGAAGCCGTAGTGGAAAGCAAAAGTGTCACTTTTGCGATTCATGTGGTGATTCAGGTCATTGCTTCAGGTTGCATTATGAGATCGTTAGAAATTAGACCACAAAATGTCGGTGGGTACACCTAATGATCGCAGATGTTGAGACTTGCGGTCTAGTGACGCGTCGCTACAGAGGTCCGTGCAAGAGTGCTCTAACCTAAATCCATGTTCTTGAACTTTCCAGCGCTTCCCTCTACAAACGCAGCTTATTACCCATAGTGGATGCGCATTTATTGGCCTTCCCCCATCGCCACGGATGAGATAGCCCCTTGAATCACCGGACACAGCCTATGCGTTATTCTTACGGATAGGAATAGGACTGTGCATATGACTAGGAACAAGCAAACAATCGAAGTAGTGACCGTGAGCCAGGAACGCCGCCGG
>NZ_WWCM01000027.1 GCF_009857915.1 Duganella qianjiadongensis | reverse complement strand
AGTTCAACGGGAAACGGGTACTGCTTCTTGGTTTTTGGCTTCTTAGTGGTCATTACGTCGGTCATGGAAAATCCCTTTCGGTATTATTTCATGACCCCGGATTCACACTAAAATTCTGACAGGCTCCTGCTCGTGAGCAGCCGCCGACACGGCGGCCGTTCTGAATTTCCAGCAAAATCAAAGCATTAGGCTGTCAGCCATTGTCTGCCAGCGATACGTGGTGAAGCCGTGCCATGAAGGCGGCAAACTCGCCGCAATCTTCCCTCAGATTTGCCACATCAATCACCTCACCACGCTGGGCAGGATGCCAGATGTATCCCACATCTGGAATTTCGGGCGATATCGCTGCGCGCCATTCGCATCGACTCAGGGCTACACCCCGAGACCCATTGCACAGCCCACTTGGCTTTTAGTGGAACATAAAGTGGTGCTGCCACGATGGCTTGAAATTGGTTGCAAGCTCGCTTGGCGACAGGTTTTGTGCTGACTGCCAATGAGCATGACCAGGCTGGCGTTGGCAGCATGGGTGCTGCCGTCATGTTGTACGGTGGCCATGGCCCTTGCGGTAACCGCTGCGGTCTTCATGGAGTTGACGCGCCCCATACCCTGCCACATTCCCGATGCGGCAACGGATGGCTGGAGGTCGCATTAGCAGCCCATTTTTGAAAGTCGCGGTGAACCCGTACCCCGTTTTTAGGCTACACACATGACGCACGCTTACACGATCCCCGAAAAGCTCCCGTATGCCATTGAATTTGCTGGATAAATCGTGTAAGAAACTCAACGATGCGTGGACGGCTGCCGACGCGGCCGTTAGGCTGAATTGCAATGAAAATCAAGGCGTTACGGTGTCAGGCAATGTATGCCAGCATGATGCGTGCCGGCCGGCGATGTTCTTGGTTCAGCCGATGCGTTCAGGGATAGAATGAGTGTGCAAATTCACAACAATAAGGAGCGTCATTGCATGAAAGTATTCTTGAGCTGGTCTGGGGAGCTGAGTCATAAAACCGCCATCATCTTTCGGGACTGGTTGCCGTCCGTGATTCAGTCCATCGTGCCTTATGTCTCGTCGGAAGACATCGACAAGGGGGCCAGGTGGAGTACCGATATCGCCACTGAGCTGGAGGAGTCCACCTTCGGCATCCTGTGCGTGACAAAAGAAAATGTACATGCGCCATGGCTGACATTCGAAGCTGGGGCATTGTCGAAAACGATGAAGAAATCGGCGGTCAGCCCCTTCCTTTTTGATATAAAACGCTCCGAGGTCAATGGGCCGATTCTGCAATTTCAATCGACAATCTTTGAAAAAGAAGATGTCAAAAAACTGGTTCATTCGCTGAATCGGGCCTGCGGCGAAGATATGTTGACGGATGAGCGTCTGGAAAAAGCATTCCAAGTTTGGTACCCAACCTTTGAGGAACAGCTTAACAATTTACTGCAAACCAAGCCGCTGGTTCCCGAAGCCGATCCTGAGGAGGCGACGATCGATTCTTCCGGCGAAATTCTGGAGGAAATCCTGGACCTGACGCGGAATAATCAAAAGCTGCTCAGGAACCCAGACGGCGAATTTCTCAAGGAAATCGAATCGATCAAGTCGATGTTGGAGAAGTTTGGTCAGCGGCTTGATTTCGAAATGGAGCCTCGTCGTATACGCCGCGACAGGAAGATGCACCCGATGTTTATTGAGGAGCTGCTTCATTTGTCGCCGCGCTTGGAAAAGAATTTAGCCGGCTTCCAGATGGCGTTGAGTTTGTTCCGTGCAGATTTTCCGTGGCTGTATGACTCTGGCCTGGACGTGGCCAGGACGCTTCGGACTAATTCGTCCCCAGAAGAAAAGCAGGAGTCGGTTCAGACCTTCTATGAACTGGTGGAGTTCACCTTTGAACATCCAATGATGCGCGAGATGTTCATGCCCGATAAACACATGTGGTCAATCGGTCGAGAATTGCCGCGTATTTTGAAGCGCTCGCTGGAGCGCTATTTGTAGCCAAGCGCCGAACTGTGCATGTGCCCCCCCGCCGCCACCGGCAGCCGGCCAAGTGAACAAAACGGTTACAGCACGGTGACGGCCGGTGAACACGGCGAGTACAAAATGGGGACATGCCGAGAACAAAATGGGTACACGGCGACGCTTTGGCGCGTCCCGCGTGCTGTGCATCCGCCTTGTAAGTAAATCGTTGAGAAAACGTTGTGCCGTGTTGACCCACATTAAACTTGGCTGTCGAACGTCTAACCTGAACCGCAATGGAGTGCGTTATGTTAAAAAATAGAATGCGGCCCGTCCACCCTGGAGAGGTTCTAGTTGAAGATTACATCAAGCCGATGGGGGGGAGTGTGCGCGCCGTGGCTATGGCGCTGCATGTGCCGTATTCTCGCTTGAGTGAAATTACTAAAGGAGAACGGGGCGTTAGCGCTGATACGGCGCTGCGCCTCGAATGCTACTTTGGCAGCGAGGCGCAAGGCTGGCTAAACCTCCAATCCGCTTATGAGCTCCGAATGGCTGAAATCTCGGCCGGTGAGAAAATTGCGAAAGCAATCAAGCCTTTGGCTGTCACCGCTTAAACTTGTCAAACGCTGCGTTGATGGATATTGAACACGGCCGTAGTTTGTCCGTAGGATAATTCGTTGTTTCACATGTGCTGCTGTATTGCCAATTTCTGTGCAGCACTATAGCTGGCGGATTTTCGCTCCAATCCAGCCTCGCCGTGCGTTTGAAATAAATTCACCCATCGTCTCAGCTGGCTATAGCTGAGACTATAATGCTTCGACAACAATTTACAGCCGATATTTCCGTCCTCGTAGCGCTGGTGAACGTCGCCACAGTCGCTTCACCTGCAGCCGGTCGGCTTCAATGATTTGCGCACCTTAGCGCTAAAGGCGATCGGTTCAATGTGCTGCACTTTCTGCTATTGGCCTACCAAGCATCACACTTATTGCACCTAGTTCTAACAGTGTGCACGTCGGCAACCGCTGCGCGGCACGGCCGTCGCATCAACGAGCGGTGTCTAGTCTCAGAATTGTGGCAGCAGTTACAGTTACGTTGGCGTTCTACGGCTGGACAACCTCCAGCTTGAGTGCTGTTGTGTACCTTGCTAATGGAAAACTCCGAAAGTTGGTGTCCAGCTTTCGGGGTTCAGTTCATCAGCGAGTTTTTTACCTCAACTATTTGAGATAATTCTTAATTATTCTGAGAACCTACACCAAGCTTAAACGTCGATATTCCCCGCACGCAGCGCATTGTTTTCAATGAACGCGCGGCGTGGTTCCACATCGTCGCCCATCAGCGTGGTGAAGATCTGGTCGGCGGCAATTGCGTCTTCGATCTGTACCTTGAGCAGACGGCGCACTTGCGGGTCCATGGTGGTTTCCCACAGCTGATCCGGATTCATCTCGCCCAGACCTTTGTAGCGCTGCTTGGAGACCACGCGCTCGGCTTCGTCACGCAGCCATTCCATCGCGTGGTGGAAGTCCGTCACGCTCGATTCCTTGGTACGCTCGCCTTCGCCGCGACGCACATACGCGCCTTCGCCGATCAGGCCGGTGAAGGTAGCCGAAGCGGCCGCCAGCACAGCGTAATCAGCACCGCGTACGAACTCGGCGTCGATGGCGCTGACTTTGATATTACCGTGGTGCATACGCTCGATCCTCAGCAAATGCTTGCCCGTCAGATCATCCGAACGCACGCTGACTTTGATGTTGCTGTCATTGATGTTGGCGTTCAGCGCCGTTGCCGATGCTTCCGCCAGCTCCGCCGTATCGAGGTTCAGCGTGACGCCCGTCATGATGGCGGTCAGCGCAGCACGGTCGATCACGCGGGTCAGACGCGTCATGATGACGTTGGCCAGATTGAACTGGCGCACCAGCTCGGCCAGTGCTTCGCCGACGATAGGATCAGCGCCTTCGCGCGGAGTCAGGGCAGCCGTGTTCAGCGCTACATTCATCATGTAGGTGGCTTCTTCGGCGTCATCTTTCAGATAGCGCTCGTCGCGGCCCGCTTTGACTTTGTACAGCGGCGGCTGGGCGATGTAGATGTGGCCACGCTCGACCAGTTCCGGCATCTGGCGGTAGAACAGGGTCAGCAGCAGGGTACGGATGTGAGCGCCGTCGACGTCCGCATCGGTCATGATGATGATGCGGTGGTAGCGCAGCTTTTCGACGTTGAATTCGTCCGGGCCGATCGAGGTGCCCAGCGTGGCGATCAGGGTGGTGATCTGTTCCGACGACAGCATCTTCTCGAAGCGCGCCTTCTCCACGTTCAGCACCTTACCGCGCAGCGGCAAGATAGCCTGGAACTTACGGTCGCGGCCCTGTTTGGCCGAGCCGCCTGCAGAGTCACCCTCGACGATGTAGAGTTCGCACAGGGCCGGATCTTTTTCCTGACAGTCGGCCAGCTTGGCCGACAGGCCCAGACCGTCCATCACGCCTTTACGGCGGGTCAGGTCGCGTGCCTTGCGGGCAGCTTCGCGGGCGCGTGCAGCTTCCACGATCTTGCCGCAGATGATTTTGGCGTCGTTCGGTTTTTCCTGCAGGTAGTCGGCCAGCGTTTTCGCCACGATCTCTTCGACCGGGCCACGCACTTCCGACGATACCAGCTTGTCCTTGGTCTGCGAGGAGAACTTCGGCTCCGGCACTTTGACGGACAGCACGCAGGTCAGACCTTCGCGCATGTCGTCGCCGGAAATCTCGACCTTGGCTTTCTTGGCGAGTTCCTGCTCTTCGATGTATTTGTTGATCACGCGGGTCATGGCCGCGCGCAGACCGGTCAGGTGGGTACCACCGTCACGCTGGGGAATATTGTTGGTGAAGCACAGTACCTGTTCATTGTAGGCATCGTTCCACTGCATGGACACGTCCACCGAGATATTCGTGCCCTGATCGGACAGGCGCTCGCCGGTGGCCTGGAACACGGTCGGGTGCAGCACCGTCTTGGCCTTGTTAATGTACTCGACGAAGCCGCGCGTGCCGCCTTCGAAGGCAAACACTTCTTCTTTGCCGGTACGCTGGTCGGTCAGCTTGATGTTGACGCCGTTGTTCAGGAAGGACAGTTCGCGGATACGCTTCGCCAGAATTTCGTAGTGGAACTCGACCACGCCGAAAATGGTTTCGTCAGCCCAGAAGTGCACCTCGGTACCGCGCTTATCGGTTTCGCCGATTACCTTGATAGGCGAAACGGCCACGCCATCCTGCATGCTCATTTCGCGGTTGACGGGCACGCCACGGGTAAACTCCATGAAGTGCACTTTGCCGTCGCGGCGGATGGTCAGCTTGAGGGTTTTCGACAGCGCGTTCACGCACGATACACCCACGCCGTGCAGACCGCCCGAGACTTTATAGGCGTTCTGGTCGAACTTGCCGCCAGCATGCAGTTCCGTCATCACGATCTCGGCGGCGGAGCGCTTGGGGTCGTGCTTGTCGTCCATCTTCAGGCCGGTCGGCACACCGCGGCCATTGTCGGTAATCGAAATCGAGTTGTCGGCATGAATGGTGACGACGATTTCCGTGCAGTGGCCAGCCAGCGCTTCGTCAATCGAGTTATCCAGCACTTCGAACACCAGATGGTGCAAACCGGTGCCGTCCGAGGTGTCACCGATGTACATGCCGGGACGTTTGCGCACCGCTTCCAGACCCTCGAGGATCTGGATCGAGGCGGCGCCGTATTCTTCGGTCTTGGCCGGAGCGCTTGCTGCTTGTTCTGCTGGAATGGCGGACATGTGCTGCTTTCTTTTATATCTGGACAGTAAAAAACGCGGTGCAAAGAACGAGGGCGGGATCAGATCCGCATCGGCATGACGACGTATTTAAAGTCGGCATTGTCGGGGATGGAAATCAGCGCGGACGAGTTGGAGTCGCCCAGTGCCACATTGACCTGATCGCATTTCAGATTGTTCAGCACGTCGAGCAGGTAGCTGACGTTGAAGCCGATATCGACGCTGTCGCCGCCGTAATCGATTTCCAGTTCTTCCACGGCCTCTTCCTGATCGGCATTGGTCGAGCTGATTTTCATGCTGCCCGGGGTGATGATGCAGCGCACGCCTTTGAATTTATCGCTGGTCATGATGGCCGCACGTTGCAGCGATCGCAGCAGCTCATCGCGGCCGATGGTGAATTCGTTCTGGTAGCCCTTAGGGATTACGCGGGTGTAGTCAGGGAATTTGCCTTCCACCAGTTTCGAGATCAGCTCGATGTCGGCGAAGCGCAGCTTGACCTGATTGGCGGCGATGTCCAGTTGCACGGTCTCGTCGTTTTCTTCCAGCAGGCGCTGCAGTTCGATGATGGTCTTGCGTGGGATGATCACTTCCTGACGGGCAAAGGTCTGCTCCGTTTCCACTTGGCAGAAGGCCAGACGGTGGCCGTCGGTGGCCACGGCGATCACGTTGTTTCCATCGAGTACCAGCAGCAGGCCGTTCAGGTAGTAACGGATGTCCTGCTGGGCCATGGAGAAGTGCACCATGTTGAACAGGTGTTTCAGAGTCTTCTGCGGCAGGGTCACGCTGGCGCTGTAGCTGTCGGCTTGCTGCACGGTAGGGAATTCTTCCGCGGCCAGGGTCTGCAGGGCGAAGCGCGATTTGCCCGACTGTACGGTCAGGCGCTTGTTCAGCAGCGTCATGGTGACGTCGCCCGATTCCGGCAGCGCGCGCAGAATGTCCAGCAGTTTGCGGGCGGCCACGGTGGTGCCGGTCACTTCCGCGCCGGAACCGATGTCGGCGTGGGTGGTGATCTGTACTTCGGTGTCAGTGGACAGGAAGGAGACGCTCTCGCCCTCTTTGCTGATGAGGATATTGGCCAGAATCGGCATAGTGTGCCGACGCTCGACAATACCGCTCACGATCTGCAGTGGCCGGAGAAGAGTATCTCGGGTGGTTTTGACCAATTGCATAGCTTATCCTCAGGTTTAAAGATTGAATCGTAAATTTTTAACAACTTTGCCTTGTGGGCAGATGGGCTAAATCATAAAGGCAAAGCACGGCTCTTGCCAGCCTCCGGCATCAGCCTTTGAGGGTTTGCTCGAGCACGTGCAGCTCGTGGTTGCATTCCGGATTTTTGGTGCGGTCCAGCGCGATCTTGCGCACGGCGTGCAGCACGGTCGTGTGGTCGCGGCCACCAAACAGTTCGCCAATTTCCGGCAGACTCTTCTGCGTCAGTTCCTTGGCCAGATACATGGCGATCTGGCGCGGACGGGCGATATTGGCCGGACGGCGCTTGGAATACATATCGGCCACTTTGATGTTGAAGAAGTCGGCCACCGTCTTCTGGATGTTTTCCACCGAAATCTGGCGGTTCTGCACCGACAGCAGATCTTTCAGCGCTTCCTTGACGATATCGATGGTGATGTCTTTGCCGTGGAAGCGCGAGTAGGCCAGAATCTTGCGCAGTGCGCCTTCCAGCTCGCGCACGTTGGAGCGCAGGTGCTTGGCCACGAAGAAGGCCACATCGTCCGAGAAGGTGACGCCTTCCTGCTTGGCTTTCTTGAGCAGAATCGCTACCCGCATTTCCAGCTCCGGCGGTTCGATGGCCACCGTCAGGCCCGAGTCGAAACGCGAGATCAGGCGGTCGTCCATGCCGGTGATTTCCTTCGGATAGGTATCCGAAGTGATGATGATCTGCTTCTTGGCCGCAATCAGGGCTTCGAAAGCATAGAAGAACTCTTCCTGCGTGCGGCTCTTGCCGCCGAAGAATTGAATATCGTCGATCAGCAGCATGTCCAGCGAGTGGTAGTAATGCTTGAAGTCGTCGAAGCCTTTGCGCTGGTATGCCGTCACCACGTCGCGCACATATTGCTCGGCGTGGATGTAGCGGATCTTGGCGCCCGGCTGGTCGGCCATCACCTGATTGCCGATCGCGTGGATCAAGTGGGTTTTACCAAGGCCCACGCCGCCGTAGAAGAACAGCGGGTTGTAGGAGACGCCGGGGTTGTTGGCCACCTGAATCGCCGCCGCGCGGGCCAGCTGGTTGGCCTTACCCGTCACGAAGCTATCGAAGGTGAGATCGGTGTTGATGCGGCTCTGCTCGCGGCGCGGCGCGGCCGAGGCGGGCAGTTCCGGCACCGACGGCACAGGGTCGGCCATGCGCGCGTTGCCGCTGGGCGCACCGCCATTGAGATCCGGCACGGGCGCAACAGTGCTGGCCTTTTTCGGCGCCGACAGGCGCGGATCGAGCACGAACTGCACTTCCGTCGGGGCGTCCCAGTACTGGCAGGCCAGCGCTGTGATGCGGCTGGCAAACTGGGTTTTCACCCAGTCCAGTTTGAAGCGGTTAGGGGCGGCCATGCGCAGCTTGCCCGCCTCGTAATCGAGGGGGATGAGCGGCTTAATCCACGCGCTGAATTGTTGCGGCGTCAGCTCCAGCTCCAGCTGGGCGGAGCACGTCTGCCAGAAATTTTCCATGAATCTTATATCTATTCTTGACTACTGCTGTACTACTGACCGGGGTGGGAACGAACCCGGGGTTCGTCACACGTAACGCGCTATTCTACTCTCGCCGGGCGAAGTTATCCACAGGCGCGACGCTTATTTTTCGCATCGGGGCAGCGTCGGCGGCGCCATCAGTTGTTGACAAGGGGGGGCAAAATGCTGATAATTCAGGGTTCCCCGCCCGTATTCCGTGTTTATTCACTATGACGTCAATATGGAGTAAGCGTGGATTTAGCGGGCGATGAGATGGACCCAGCTTGTGCCGGTATCGGTGGCATAGGTGCGCGAAGTGTCATTGGCACCAAAAACTGACGGGGCCACAACCCGATTTTGCATTTTTTTCTGCTTTAAGCGAGACCAACATGAAACGTACTTACCAACCTTCCGTCGTGCGCCGCAAGCGTACCCACGGCTTCCGCGCTCGTATGGCTACCCGTGGTGGCCGTGATGTGCTCAACGCACGTCGCGCAAAAGGCCGCAAGCGTCTGGCTGTATAAGCCATCGCTTGTTAGCTGATCGCATGGACAGCTGTTTGCAAAACGGCTCGACAGGCGAAGGTTCACACGACTTCGCGCGCGTTCGGCGCATCGTTAAAACGGATGAATTTTCATCCGTTTTTCGTTTGCGCCCTACGCAAAAAAGCGCCCACTTTGTGCTCTACACCCGTCCCAGCGCGTTGCCCCATGCACGCCTCGGAGTGGTGGTGGCCAAGCGGTTTGCGCCGCGCGCAGTAACGCGTAACACGATTAAACGGGTCACGCGCGAACTGTTCCGTCAGACTGGCCTGCCGGCGATCGATTGTCTGGTGCGTTTATCCAGACCGGTCAACAGCAAGGACGGTCCAGCCACCTCGGCGACGTTAAAAGCGGCGCTGCGGGTGGAATTGTCACGTCTGTTCGCTCAGGCCAGAACGGCAGCGGCGCGCGCGCCCAAGCCGGCCTTGTCTTCGGCGCCGCCGCCTCCATCTGCTGCATCATGAAAAAATTGCTAGGTTTTCTGGTGCGCGGCTATCAGCTGGCGATCAGCCCGCTGCTGCCGCCTTCGTGCCGCTTCTATCCGAGCTGCTCGAACTATGCACTGGAAGCGCTGCAAGTCCATGGCGCAGGCCGTGGCAGCCTGCTGACCATCAAACGCATCTGCCGTTGCCATCCGTGGAATCCCGGTGGCCACGATCCGGTGCCGCCTGCCGGCAGCAGTAAATCGAATTCTTCAACGACCGCTTGCGGTTGCAACCACTCCTGATAAATACCGTAATGGATATCAATAAACGTACCATCCTGTGGATCGTGTTTGCCGTGTCGATGATTGTTCTTTGGAACAATTGGCAAGTATCGAACGGCCATCCATCGATGTTTGCACCGCCTCCGCCGCAAACGGCCAAGGCGCCGGAAGCGAAGAAAGCCGAACTGCCGGCCTCGGCCGCCGCAACCGTGCCAGCTGCTGGCGCGGCGGCGGTTGCAGGCGCCGCCCCTGCGGCGGAACCGTTCAAGAGCGAACGGGTAACGATTACTACCGACCTGTTCCGCGTGGACGTGGATACGCTGGGCGGTACCATCCGCCGTCTGGAACTGCTGAAGTTCAAGGACGGTATCGATGAAAGCAAAAACCAGGTGCTGTTCGATGTGGACGGCGCGACCGGCAAGACCTATCTGGCTGAAACCGGCCTGATCGGTGCGCCCGGCCTGCCGAATCACCAGACCGGCTTCGTGGCCAAGCCTGGCCCGCGCATGCTCAACGACGCCAACCAGATCCAGCTGGTACTGGAAGCGGAAGCAGGCGGCGTCAAGCTGACCAAGACCTTTACCTTCAAGCGCGGCGACTACGTGATCGATGTGCGTCACGACATCACCAACGTGGGCACGGCGCCGATCAAGCCTGAACTGTATCTGCAACTGGTACACGACGGTAACAAACCGGCTGGCGACTCGTATTTCAACAGCAGCTACACCGGTCCTACCCTGTACACGGAAGCGGACAAATACCACAAGCTGAAGTTCGAATCGCTGGAAAAAGCGGCTGCCGAAGCGGCCAAGACGGGCAAAGAAGTGGTGCAGGATCACCCGACCAAGGCTGATAACGGCTGGTTCGCCATTTCCCAGCACTTCTTCGTGTCGGCCTTCGTACCGCAGGACAAGCTGGCCCGTACCATCTTTACCCGCAAAGTAAGCACCAACCAGTACGCCATCGGCGTGACCCAGCCGCTGGGTACGCTGGCACCGGGTGCCACCATCAGCAACGATGCGCGTCTGTATTCGGGCCCGCAGGTTGAAAAACTGCTGGAGCAGGTCACCCCGGGGCTGGATCTGGTGAAAGACTATGGCTGGCTGACCATCATCGCCAAGCCTATCTTCTGGATCATGGACCAGCTGCACAAAGCACTGGGCAACTGGGGCTGGACCATCATCGCCTTCACCATCCTGATCAAGCTGGCCTTCTTCCCCCTGTCGGCAGCCGGCTACCGCAGCATGGCCAAGATGAAAGTGCTGACGCCTAAGATGCAAGCCATCCGCGAGCGTCACAAAGGCGATCCGGCCAAGATGAATCAGGCCACCATGGAACTGTACAAGGCCGAGAAGATCAATCCGCTGGGCGGCTGTCTGCCGATACTGGTGCAGATGCCGGTGTTTATCGCGCTGTACTGGGTGCTGCAGGCTTCGGTGGAAATCCGCGGCGCTGCGTGGCTGGGCTGGATCACCAATCTGGCTGCGCCTGATCCGTTCTACGTGCTGCCGGTGCTGTACGCGATCACCATGTTCATCACCACCAAGCTCAATCCTGCACCGGCCGATCCTATGCAGGCCAAGATGATGATGTTCATGCCGCTGGCCTTCTCGGTGATGTTCTTCTTCTTCCCGTCCGGTCTGGTGCTGTACTGGGTCGTGAATAACATCCTGTCGATAGCTCAGCAGTATGTGATCTCGAAGAAATTCGCTGTGCCGGAAGCTGCCAATAGCTGATTCCGCACCGTAGTTTGTTGCACAAAAGCCCGTGTTGTTCGCGGGCTTTTTTTTACTTGGTTACAATCCCAATATGAATATCGATTCTTCCCCTATCGCCGCGATTGCCACCGCCCCCGGACGCGGCGGCATCGGCGTGGTGCGCGCCTCCGGCAAAAACCTGCAAGGGCTGGTGACGGCGCTGTTCGGCGCCACTAAACTGCAGCCGCGCCATGCCAGTTATCTGCCGTTCCGTCAGGCCGATGGCAGCATCATCGATCAGGGTATCGCCATCTTCTTCCCCGGACCTCACTCTTACACGGGCGAGGATGTGCTGGAACTGCAGGGCCACGGTGGCCCTATCGTGCTGCAGCTGCTGCTGGCACGGGTGCTGGAAGCCGGTGCGGAGCTGCAACTGCGCCTGGCCGAGCCGGGTGAATTCACCCGCCGCGCCTACCTCAATGACAAGCTCGATCTGGCGCAGGCCGAGGCCGTGGCCGATCTGATCGATGCGTCGACGGAAGCGGCGGCCAAGTCGGCTTCGCAGTCGCTGTCCGGTGCGTTCTCGAAGACGGTGAATGCGCTGGTGGATGGGGTGACGGGCCTGCGCATGCTGGTGGAAGCCACGCTGGACTTCCCCGAAGAAGAAATCGACTTTCTGGAAAAATCCGATGCACGTGGCCAGCTCAAGGCTATCGTGGAATCGCTCGATCAGGTGTTCCGTCAGGCGGCGCAGGGTGCGCTGCTGCGCGAAGGCTTGAATGTGGTGCTGGTGGGGCAGCCCAATGTGGGCAAGTCCTCGCTGCTCAATGCACTGGCCGGGAATGATGTGGCGATCGTCACGCCGATCGCCGGCACCACCCGCGACAAGGTGACGGAAACCATACAGATCGAAGGCATCCCGCTCAATATTATCGATACGGCTGGTATCCGCACGGTGGATGACAGCATCGATGTGGTGGAGCGCATCGGTATCGAACGCACGTGGGCGGAAGTGGGCAAGGCCGATGTGATCCTGCATCTGCTCGACGCCGATCAGGGGCCTACCCGCGCCGATGAAAACATCATGGCGGCCTTCCCGCCCGAAGTGCCGGTGCTGCGCGTGTGGAACAAGATCGACCTGTCCGGCCACAAGCCCTCGGTCGATGAGATGGCGGACGCCGTGCATGTCTACCTGTCGGCGCACGAGAATATCGGCATCGACCTGCTGCGCGGCGAACTGCTGCGCATCGCCGGCTGGCAGCAAACGGGCGAATCGCTCTACCTCGCGCGCGAACGCCACCTGATCGCGCTGAAAAATGCCGGTGCCCATCTGGCGCGCGCTGGTGAACACGCAGCGCAGAACGATCAGTCGCTCGATCTGTTCGCGGAAGAGTTGCGGCTGGCGCAGGCCCAGCTATCGAGCATCACGGGCGAGTTTTCGTCCGACGATCTGCTGGGCGTGATTTTCAGCCGCTTCTGTATCGGCAAATAAGTTCCGCTTACGTTGCCGGGCATGGTGCAGCAGGCGTGTGCCAGCCTTCGTGCCGGTGCTCAGGCCTGCGCCGCTGCGGCCAGCACGTGCAGCTCGACGCGATCGCGGCCATTGCGCTTGGCCTGATACAGACAGCCATCGGCCGCCGCCAGCAGGCTGGCGGCATCGGCCAGATGGTCGCGGTGGAAACTGGCCACGCCTATGCTGAGCGTGACGTGCGGGCGGGTGGCGGCTGGTGCGTGCGGCAGGTTCAGACTGGCCACGCGGGCACGGATGGCCTCGGCGTGCTGGGCCGCCTGTTCTGCGCTAGTATCGGGCAGCACGGCAGCAAATTCTTCGCCGCCATAGCGTGCCGCCAGATCGGCCGGGCGCTGCAGCATGGCGGCAAACGCGGTCGCCACGGCGGTCAGACAGGCGTCGCCCTGCTGGTGGCCGAAATGGTCGTTATAGGCTTTGAAGGAATCGATATCCATCAGCAGCAGCGAGAGCTGGCCGTTGTTGCGCTGGGCGCGGCGCAGTTCGCGGTCCAGCGCCACGTCGAAGTGGCGCCGGTTGGCGATGCCGGTCAGTCCGTCCACATACGATTGCGCGCGCAGGGCTTCGGCCTGTCCGCGCAGCTGCTTTTCCTTATCCACCGTGATGCTGATGTCGCTCACTTCGATCAGACAGTAGTGCTGCTTGCCTTCCGTGAAAGGGGTGACGGCTACCGCCTGCTCGATGCGCTCGCCGCCCCATGTTCCGCTCGCATACAGCGGGAAAGGCGCGCGCTGGCTGGCCGGCGACAGGCGTTGCGGCAGCTTGCTTTGCAGGGCGCTCTGTACCAGCTGCTCCAGCCGCTGGCCGGCCAGTTCGGGGAATACTTCGAACAGGGGACGGCCCAGCACACGGCTAGCCGACAGGCCCGAGTGGCTGGCTAGCCACTGGTTCCATACGACGATGCGCTGCTCGTGATCGAGCACCATCAGTCCCATGCTGGCCAGCGCCAGTATGCGGGTGGAGAGATGGCCGTGGCCACTGGCGGCGGCGGGCGTTGCGATGGTGCTGTCGGTCATGCGGCTATTCCTGGCTAGGCATGGAGAATGCACCGATTATAAGCGCTCGCTGCTCCCCGCAGGAGTGCAGGCGAGGCGTGCGTCTTGCCGCAGCAACTGCGTCATCATGTCGGCCGGGATGGGGCGGCTGAAGTAATAGCCCTGAATCAGATCGCAGCCATGTTCGCCCAGATAGGCCAGCTGTTCGGCCGTTTCCACACCTTCTGCCACCACCTTGAGTTTCAGGCTGTGCGCCATGGCGATGATGGCGCGTACCACGGCCGCATCGTCGGCATTGTGGGGCAGCTCGCGGATGAAGGCGATATCGATTTTCAGCGTATCGACGGGGAAGCGGCGCAGATAGGCCAGACTGGAATAGCCGGTGCCAAAATCGTCGATGGCGATCCGCACGCCCATAGACCACAGTGTGGACAGGGTAGCGGCGGTGCGGCTCATATCTTCCATCAGCGCCGTTTCCGTCACCTCCAGCGACAGCAGGGCAGGATCGATCTGGTGGCGCTGCACGGCATCGGACACGGTGCTCACCAGCGTGCCGGTGCTGAACTGGTGGCTGGCGACATTCACTGCTACCGGCAGCGGGCCGGCATCGTTTTTCGCCCACTGGGCAATCTGCTGGCAGGCCTGTTCGATCACCCACCCGCCGACTTCCCTGATCATGCCGGTTTGCTCCAGCAGGGGGATGAATTCGGCCGGCGAGACGATGCCGTGGCCGGGGCGGTTCCAGCGCAGCAGTGCTTCCGTGCCCACCATGCGGCCGGTGCGCAGGTGGACTTTAGGCTGGTAGTACAGTTCGAATTCGTCGCTGGCGTAGGCATGGCGCAAGGCCTGCTCTAGCTGATAGCGGTGTTGGGCTTGTTCGTTCATGGCATAGGTGAAATAGCTGCACTGGTTGCTGCCGGACTGCTTGGCCTGATGCAGGGCGATATTGGCGTAGCGGGTCAGGGTGGCGGCATCGACGGCATCGTCGGGGTAGAGCGCCACGCCCATGCTGACGCTGAGGGCGCGCCGGCCGGCCGGCAGCGGGAAAGGCTCATGCAGCGCGGCGCGTATCATGCCGACGATCTGGGCGCAGTCGCCGCTGTGCTCCAGCGCGGGCAGCAGCAGGGCGAATTCGTCGTTGCCGAAGCGGGCCAGGCTGGCGCGTGGCGGCGCTAGCCGGTTGAGCCGCTGGGCCAGCAGGCGCAGCACGCCATCGCCGGCCGGATAGCCCAGCGTATCGTTGAGGTTAGTAAAACCATCGAGATCGATCAGCAGCAGCGCGCTGGGATGCGGCTGGGCCGCCGCCAGCTGGGTAGCCAGCGACTGGGAAAACAGCTGGCGGTTGGGCAGTCCGGTCAGGCTGTCGTAGCTGGCCATGCGCAGGCCGTAGGCGCGGGTATCGTTGTATAGCAGCCGCACTTCCAGCAGATTGCGCACGCGGCTCAGCAGTTCGCCCGGGTCGTAAGGCTTGGCGAGGAAATCCTTGGCGCCCGCTTCCAGCGCGGCCAGCTTGCTCTCATGCTGGGCCGAGAGCACCAGCACTGGCAGATACTGGTCGGCTTCGATCTGGTATAGCGCCTCCAGCACCTGAAAGCCGTCCATGCCCGGCATCTGCAGGTCCAGCACGATCAGGTCATAGGCATTGCGTCTGTGTAGCTCGGCAACGCTAAGCGCGTCGCAGGTGCTGCTGACGGCAGTGTAGCCTGCGCTGGTCAGCAACTGGGTCAGCACATGGTTGCTCAGTTCCTGATCATCAACCAGCAGGATACGGGCACGGTGGAGCAGGGCGGCGGCAATCATGGCAGCGAACCTTGAGGATAGACCTGGGCGATGGCGTCCAGTAGCAACTGGTCATTGACGGGCTTTTGCAGATAGGCCAGCGGTAATTGATGCAGGGCACGGAATTGTTCCTGCGGTTTGGGGTGGCCGCTGATCAGGATGACGCCGATTTCCGGCGCCAGCGTGGCCAGTCTTGCCTGCACATCGAGGCCGGTCATCTCCGGCATGTGGACATCGAGGATCACGCAGCACGGGTGCTGCTCCGTGATGGCTTGCAGAAAGACCGCACCAGTGGGAAAGGCGCGTGCACTGAGTCCGGCCGAGCGCAGCAGCCGCACCAGCGCACGGCAGATGGCGGCATCGTCGTCGACTACGGCTATCCATGGTGATTTCGTTTCCATAAAGCCACGTTAGCCTTCTGCCGGCCAGCTGCCTATGGGACTTTGGGCCTACAGCGCCGGCTGGCTAGCTCTGGCGCACCCGGTCCACCATGCGCACCAGCGCAGCCAGCGAACGCACTTCCATCTTGGCCATGACGCGGGCGCGGTGCACCTTGATGGTTTTTTCGGCCGCGCCCAGTGTCGCGGCCACCTGTTTGTTCAGCAGACCTTCGATAATCAGGTCCAGTACTTCCGTTTCGCGCGGCGTGAGGGTGGCCAGGCGCTGGCGGATGGCCGTCAGTTCCAGATCGGCGTCGTGCGCGCGGCGGTTGCTGGCGCAGGCCTGCTCGACAGCAGCGAGCAGACGCTCCGCATCGACCGGTTTGGTGAGGAAGTCGGCGGCGCCCAGCTTCATGGCGCGTACGCCCGTTTCGATATCGCCCTGACCGGTGAGGAAGATTACCGGCAGCAGGCTGGCGCGTTCGCCCAGCGCCTGCTGCAGCGCCAGTCCGTTCATTTCCGGCATGGCCAGATCGAGGATCAGACAGCCTTGCGCCTGCGCGTCTACAGTGCCGAGAAACGCGCTGGCGCTGGCAAAACTCTGCACCGCATAACCGGCCGAATTGAGCAGCCGGGTGAGCGCCTTGAGGATGGCCGGCTGGTCATCCACCAGATAGATCTGCATGGCGCTGCTCATGGCTGGGCCGCCTCGGCCAGCGGCAGGCGCAGGTGGAAGGTGGCACCGCCGTGGCTGTTGTTTTCTGCCCAGAGCCGGCCGCCGTGGGCGTCGACTATGCTGCGGCAGATGGACAGGCCCAGTCCCATGCCGCGCGCTTTGGTGGTGTAGAACGGGGTGAAGATCTGTTCCAGCGCTTCGGCGGGAATGCCGCCGCCGCTATCGCTGATACTCAGCTGTAGCGTCTGGCCCACGCGGGCGCTGCGCAGCACGATCAGGTTGCTGTGCTCAATCTGCTGGCTTTGCGCGTCGCAGGCATTCATCAGCAGATTGAGCAGCACCTGCTGCAGCTGTACGGGATCGGCTTCCAGCGTCAGGGTTTCTTTGCACAGCTCGGTACGCAGAGTCAGGCGCTGATGGATCAGGTCGTTGCTGATCAGGTGTTGCACGCTGTCGATCAGACTTTGCGCGCTGATGCGCTGGCGCTGGGCATCATGTTTGCCGAACAGGCTGCGCAGGCGGGCAATGATGGCGCCGGCTCGCTGGTCTTCGCTGGCGATGTCGTTGAGGATTTCCTGTACTTCGGCCAGATCGGGCGCAGGCTGGCCAAGGAAGCGCTGGGCCGCCTGCGCATTGCTGAGGATGGCCGTGAGCGGCTGGTTCAGTTCGTGGGCCAGTGCGCCCGACAGCTCGCCCAGCATGGCCACCCGCGCCAGATGGGTCACTTCTTTCTGTTTCTGCTGCAGATCGAGTTCGGCCTGTTTGCGGCTGGTAATGTCGAGCGATACGCCGCGTACCAGCGTGGGACGCTGATGGCGGTCGAACTCTACGCTGCCGTGCGAGCTGATCCAGCGCTGGCAGCCGCTGGCCAGTTCGATGCGGAATTCCATGTCGTAGCGGGTGGCGCCATACAGCGTGCTGTCGAGCGTGCGCTGCACATGCTGGCGGTCGGCCGGATGCACCCGTGCCAGCAGGTCATCCAGTGTGATGGGCTGCTCGGCATTAAAGCCGAACAGCTCGCGCCAGGCTTGCGACACCCAGATCTGCTGCTGGCGCAAGTCGCGCGTCCAGATGCCCAGATGGGCTGCCCGTGCCGCCAGTGCCAGGCGCTGCTCGCTTTCGGAACTGTCGGCGCGGGCCCGTTGCAGGTCGCGCGCAGCGATCTGCAGCGCCTGCCCCAGTTCGCGTGCTTCGCTGAAGTACAGCCGCGGCAGGGGCAGCGGTACGGCCTGTCCCACGGCCAGTGCGGGCGCGATCAGGGCCTGGATGGAACGGGTGACGCGGCGCGCCAGCCATAGGGCGCAGGTGCTGCCTAGTGCCAGTGCAATCACGCTGAGGGTAATCAGCCAGAACAGGCTGCGCTGCAGCGGCGCGGTCAGTTCGTCGTGGGGGATGCCCAGGATAGCTGTCCAGCCCGTTTGCGGCGAGCGATGGTAGACGAACAGCGAACGCTTGCCTTCCAGCGTGTAGGAGTCGAACGCCGATTCGCGCTCGCGCGACAGCGGCTGGCGCAGTTCGGCCGGAAGCTGCTGGCCCGCCAGCCTGGCCATGTCATGGCTGCGTGTGATGATGCGGAACTGCTGGTCGACGATGCCGGCGCGCCAGCTCTCGGGAAACTTCTGTTCGAACAGCAGCGGTTGCAGCGTGGCCGGCGTCACCGTGGCATTCAGGCTCATCACCACTTTGCCGTTTTCGATGACGGGGACGGCAATGGTGACGATGGGCTGGCCGACCAGCGGGCCCGTAAAGATGCCGGAAACACCGGGCATGGCTGTGCTGCGGGTGCGCTGCAGCAGCGGGCGATCAGTCAGTTGCGGCAGCGCGCTGCCGTATGGACGCAGGGTGGAGAGCAGGATGCGGCCATCGAGATCGAGCAGCAGTATGCTATCGACGTGCAGCTTGTCGACCACGGCGCTGATGCGCGCGTGGAAAGTACGCAGATCGCGCTCATGCAGCAGATAGGAGCTGGCCAGCACCTGCAGGGCCAGCTGGGTACTGCGCACCTCGCGGTCGGCGGCTGCGCTGACATGGCGCGCATGATTGAGCGTATTTTCTACCAGCCGGGCTTCCTCCTGCCGGTAGAAATTGATAATAAGCACAGCCAGTACCAGCACGATGGGTACGATGCAGGCGGCCACCAGCAGCGTCAGCACGCGGCGGACACTGGGCGGAGCGGAATGCTGGGCAGGGCGGTCGGTCATCGGGCGCACGGAGGGGGAACAGGCGCTGTCGATTGTATTGAAGATTGCCGTACGTCACAACTTAGTGTTTGCAAGCGTGGTACATGCGCCGCACTATCAATTCCGGCTTTTTAATAAAAAAATATTTCCTCATTCGGACCAGCCCGCTTTCCGCATTCTCAGCCTTGATTCCGGTGGGCTAGCGCCACAGACAGCCGGAATGAACCTGCTATCATGACTCGCTTGAGAATTCTCATGCACGTGTTATTCCGCTGAAGTAATCTTGCAACGTTGACCTGAGCACGGCCCTGGAAAGGAGGCGATCGTGGATCCGATACAAGAGAGCGTACAGGATGACAACACCGGTGTGCCGTCTGCTGCGGCCGCCGCGCCGGCGCCCTTGCGCGCCCGTCAGGCCTTGCCGCCTAAAGGGGCGTGCTGGTATTGCGACAAACCGCTCGATAATGTGCGCCGCTTCTGCGACAAGGAGTGTGCCGATGCGTTTGACGAGGAAAAGGAATATACGCGTTAGGGCAGCAGAGCGTCGGCCGGCAGCAGGGCCAGCGCTGCCTCGTAGTCGAACTGCAGCACCTGTTCCCTTAGCGCCTCGTAGCACGGCTTGCCCAGCGTGTGGCTGAGCGCTTCAGCCGACCGTTCCACCAGATCGACGGCAGCACCATCACCGACGTCGAGCAGGCTGGCCAGATGCTGCACCAGCGCCATCGACGTCGGCATGTGGGTAGCCGCATACGGTGCCGGCGTCGTCTTGGCATCATCCTCCCGCAACACCACTTCTATCTGCACCAGCAAGGCCTGCAGCGCAGCTTCCAGTGCCGCCAGCAGGCTGTCGTTGCTGGCGCTTTCGAGTGCATGGGCCAGACGGGCCACCTGGCGCGCACCTATCATTCCGGCCGCGCCCTTGAGCGTATGGGCGATGCGCGCCGCTACCACCGGATCGCCCGCAGCCCATGCGGCACGGGCCTGTGCCGGCGCATCCCGATAGCGCAGGCGAAAACGCTGCAGGATCTGCTGGTAGAGGGCGCGGTCGCCCATCAGTTGCTGCAGACCGGTACCGGTATCGAGTACGTCGGTGTCAGGAGTCATCATGGCAGGCGGCAGGCTCGGTGGTTGATCAGGAATGCTGGCTGTCATTTTATGCCAGATTTCAATTTGAAAGCAGGGTAGTCCGGGGGGCTGCTCGGGGTAGAATGGCGCTTGCCCGGGCGATGCCCGGTTTTTTCCGGATAAATTGCTTTGAAACCACACCATCACGCGCGCGTGCAGCGCGCCAAATTTGCCCTGCCCAGCATGGTGACGCTGATGTCGATCGCCTGCGGCTTCGGCAGCATCGTGATCTCTGTCGATAATGCCCGCATCGGCGCCGCACAGGACTACCGTCTGGCCGCCATTCTGCTGGTGCTGGCCGGCGTGTTCGATGCGCTCGACGGCATGGTGGCACGGGCCACCAACACCACCTCCGAATTCGGCATGCAGCTCGATTCCATCGCCGACGTGATGAACTTCGGCTGTGCCCCCGGCTTGCTGCTGTACTGCTATGGCTTTGTGCAACTGGGCGCCGAGCAGCCCACGCTGCTGCGTCTGGGCGGCATTGCCAGTTTCTTCTTTGTGGCTTGCGGCGCCTTGCGGCTGGCGCGCTTTAACGTCAACGTGGGACGGACCGACCCGCGCTACTTCGTCGGCATGCCGATTACGGCTGGTGCTGCCTGCGTGGCCTCGGTGGTGGTGGCGTGGCCGCAGCCGCCGGTGACGGCGCTGCATGGCGGGCTGGTGGTGGCGCTGCTGTTTGCCGTGGGCAGCCTGATGGTGTCCACGGTGCGTTTCCCCAGCTCGAAGCAGAAGAAAAGCACGCTGGCACTGGTGCTACTGGTGCTCAATCTGGGCCTGCTGGTGTGGCTGCAGGCCTTGTATTTTGCCCTGTTCTTCGCCGTCTACATCGCCCTCACGCTGGCGCTGAATCTAGCCTGGCAGCAGGGCTGGCGCGGCATTGCGCCGCCTCAGATTTTCCACGATTAAAGCAAGGCGCTCGCTTCAGGCCACTTCATGACCCCGTGCCGCACGCAGGATGGTGAACCACTGGCTGCGGCTCAGGCTGAACTGAGTCGCCTGCACGGCTTCGGCTATCGCGCTGATGCGGCCTGTGCCCGTGAGCGGAATGGGGCGCGACGGCAGCTGCATAATCCACGCAAATACCACGCTGGCAAACGGCTGCTGCAATTCGGCGGCAACCTGTTCGATGGCGGCGCGCACGCGCTGGCCGGCAGCATCGTTGTTGCTGAACAGACGGCCACCGGCCAGCGGCGACCAGATCATCGGTGCGACGCCCAGATCCTGCAGGCCGTCCAAGCTCTCGTCGAACATCGGGTCCACATGCAGCGGCGAGAATTCCACCTGATTGGTGGTGAGGGCTATGCGCCGGTTCAGGCACTCGAACTGGTGGCGGCTGAAGTTGGAAACGCCGAAATGGCCTACCTTGCCAGCCTGACGCAGCGCATGGAAGGTGTCGGCGATGACGTCGAAATCCATCAGCGGATCAGGGCGGTGTATCAGTAATAGATCAAGATGGTCGGTGCCCAGATTGCGCAGCGACTGCTCGACTGATGCAGTAATGTGGCTGGCGCTGGTATCGTAATGCTGGATAGTGTGCTCGGGGCGGGCCGGATTGACCAGCTTGATGCCGCATTTGCTGACCAGCTGCATGCGCTGGCGCAGGCCCGGCTGCAAAGCCAGCGCTTCGCCGAACAGCGCTTCTACGCCATAATCACCGTAGATGTCGGCGTGGTCAAAGCTGCTCACGCCCAGTTCCAGACACTGTTCGATCAGGCGCAGGCGCTGCTGCGGCGTGAGGTTCCACTCCTGCATGCGCCACATGCCGGCCACGATGCGGGACAGGGTGAGGCCGTCTTTGCGGGTCAGACTGGCAGGACAGGACAGCGGGTGCGACTGGGCTGGGGACATGGCAGGCCTTAGTAGAAAATCAGGCAGCCATTATACCGAGCCGCTGTAACTTTATTACATCGAACGATGGAAAGTTGTCGATCTGACTTGTAGCTAGTAGTTTGCCTGTATCATCAGGGCTGGATCGTAGCGGGGGATGATGAGGATGGAGTGCGCGTAGTGGGAATCATGTCGTTGTTCAAGCGCTGGCTGGGCGCTGCGCCCGCGGTTGCGGCGCCAGTGGCGCAGGCCGTCGCGGTGCCGTCGCGCCCGCTGGCTGCCATGCCCGTGGTGGTCAGGGCGGAGATCATAGACCAGCGTCACCGCCTGTGCGGTTACCGCTTCCATGCCGTAGCGCGCCAGCACGGTGCGCCGCTGGGCGAAACTGCCATGGTGGAGGCACTGCAGGAAGCCCGCGTACCAGAGTTTGCCGCCCAGCGGCTGGCGCTGGTGCCGGCGGTGACGTTTGGCCGCCATCTGCCGCTGCTGGCAGCGCATACGGTATTTCTGCTGGATCGCCGCCACAGCGAACTGCCGGCCGAACAGCTGGCGGGCCGCATGGGCGCCTTGCGCGAGAGCGGTGCCCAGCTGGCCCTGCGCGGCGTGACGCTGGCGGCCGAGGAAGCTCCTTTGCTGGCGCTGTGCGATATGGTGCTGCTGTACCTGAATGAACATAGCCTGCCGGCGTTCCAGGCGCTGATCAAGCAGCTGCGCCAGCGCTATCCTGCGCTCAAGCTGTGTGTGGACGGGCTGGAATCCTGGAACGAGCAGCGCATGTGTTTGTCGTGGGGCTGCGACTATTTCATGGGGCCTTTCCTGACCACGCGCGATGAAGCCGACAGCCAGGCCAAAGTCGACCAGAGCCGCATGACGTCGATTGAGCTGCTCAATCTGCTGCGCACGGAAGCCGAACTGCCTGCCCTGATCGATGTGGTCAAGCGCGATCCCGGCATGACTTATCAGCTGCTGCAATGGGCCAATGCGCCAGCCAACGGGCTGGGCACGCAGGTAACCAGTCTGCAGCAGGCGTTTCTGGTACTGGGCCGTAACCAGCTGTACCGGGCGCTGACGGTTTCCATGTTCCGGCTGGGCGCCAGCGAACATCAGGCGCGCGACGAATCGCTGCTGGAAGTGGCGCTGACGCGCGCCCGTTTTCTGGAAACCTGCAGCCACCTGCCTGCGCCGCAGCGCGATGAGCTGTTCCTGGTAGGGATGCTGTCGCTGTTCGATGTGCTGATGGGGGTGCCGATGGCACAGCTGGTGGGAAGTATGCAGCTATCGGAGGAAGTGCGCGAAGTGCTGCTGGAAAATCGCGGGCCGTACGGGCCGTATCTGATGCTGGCGCTGCTGTTCGAGCGCGACAAGGTGGAGCGTGCGCTGGAACTGGCTGGCCGTATGGGGCTCGACGCCGACCAGCTGACGCAGGCCGGTCAGGCTGCCTTTCACTGGGCGCAGGAAGCGCTGCACCACACGGCGGCGGCCAGCTAGCCAGCCGCCAGTTAGGGCACGGGCGCTCAGCAGACCGCCCGTTCTGCTAGTTGCATTACTTCATCCAGAGACGCAGCGAGTCCCAGGCGCGGCCAAAGATGGAAGCCTGATCGACGGTTTCCAGCGCGACTACCGGCAGTTCCAGCAGCGGCTTGCCGTCTACCATCATCTTCAGTGTACCGACGCGGCTGTTTTCGGCCAGCGGTGCCACCAGCGGGTCTTTACGCTCCAGCAGCGGTTTCATTTTCGCTGCCACGCCTTTCGGTACCGTCACCAGTACGTCATTGGTGAAGCCGATTTTCACGCTGCTGTGCGAACCTTTCCAGATTTCCGGCGTCGCAATGGCCTGCCCCTTGGAGTACAGCTTGACCGTATCGAAGTTCTGGAAGCCCCAGTTCAGCAGCTTCTGGCTTTCCTGCGTGCGCGACTGGTCGGACGAGGTGCCCAGCACCACGGAGATCAGGCGGCGTTCGTTGGCGCCGTTAGGACGGTGGGCCGAGGCGATCATGCAGTAGCCGGCCGCTTCCGTGTGGCCCGTCTTCATGCCGTCCACGGTAGGGTCCAGCCACAGCAGGCGGTTACGGTTAGGCTGGGTGATCTTGTTGTAGGTGAAGCTTTTCACCGAGTCGATCTTGTAGAACTCGGGGAAGTCCAGAATCACGCGCTTGGCCAGTATCGACAGATCCTGCGCGGTGGAATAGTTTTCCGGGCTAGGCAGTCCGTGCGGGTTGGCAAAGTGGGTGTTGGTCAGGCCCATGCGCTGGGCTTCCTTGTTCATCATCACCACGAAAGCGCTTTCGTCGCCGGCGACGGCTTCGGCCAGTGCCACGGCAGCGTCGTTGCCGGACTGCACCATCAGGCCGTACAGCAGGTCATTGATGCTGACCGGGGTAGCGGGGTCGATGAACATTTTCGAGCTGCTCGAATCAACTTTCCATGCCTTGGTCGAGACGTTGACCATCTGCTTGAGGTCGATCTTCTTGTCGCGCAGGGCGCCGAAGGTGACGTAGGCCGTCATGATCTTGGTCAGCGAGGCTGGTTCGATGCGGGCGTTGGGATCTTGCGAAGCAATGATCTGGCCACTGGTGGCGTCCAGCAGCAGCCACGAGCGGGCGGCGATGTTCGGTGGCGGCAGGGTTTGCGCAACGGCGTTGGTCAGCATCAGGACACTGGTAGCGAGTGCCGCAATAATTTTCTTCATGGATGTCAGTCAGCTTATACGGTTAAAGGCGGCTGCACGGAGAATGCAGTGCGCCGGTCAGACAGGAGCAGGAATTATAGAGCTTCAATCGGCGCTTGCGGCGTCCGTTTCAGCCGCGTCTGCTACGGGCGGGCGGTGCCACAGTTGTGTGACCCAGCTCTTGATGTGCTGCAGCTTGCGGTGGAAGAAGTGGTCGGCGCCGGGAATCACGATGACGGGAATATCCTGCGGGCGCAGCCAGTCCAGCACGTCGATCAGGGGGATGGTGTCGTCGTTCTCGCCGTGGATCAGGATGGTGTCGGCTGGCACGGTCGCCATTTCCCATTTGCCGGCGGCACTGCCCACCAGTACCAGCCGCTCGGCCGGCGTGCCTTGCGCGGCCAGCTGGTGCGCCAGATGCGATTGCACGAAGGTGCCGAAAGAGAAGCCGGACAGGGCGACGGGCAGGCCCGGATAGCGCTGGGTCATCCACTGGTGCAGGATGGCCATATCTTCCATCTCGCCTTTGCCATGGTCGTGTACGCCTTCGGAAGCGCCTACGCCGCGGAAGTTGATACGGGCCACCACGTAGCCGAGCTGGACAAAGGTACGGGCCAGCGTCACCGCCACTTTATTGTCCATGGTGCCGCCATACAGCGGGTGCGGGTGGGCTACCAGCGCGATGCCGCGTGGCGTGATTTTGGGGAAGTCCAGTATGCCTTCCATCTGGCCGGCGCCGCCGGTCAGGGTAAATTTTTCAGTCTTGATCATGGGTGTTTACAATTTGAGGCGCTCGACAACCTTGCCTTGCACCAGATGGGTGTCGATGATTTCATCGATATCGCTGTTGTCCACATAGGTGTACCACGTGCCTTCCGGGTAGACCACCAGTACGGGACCCTGCTCGCAGCGGTCGAGGCAGCCCGCCTGATTGATGCGCACCTTGCCCGCGCCATTCAGGTTCAGCTCCTTGCAGCGCTGTTTGGCATGTTTCTGGGCGGCGGCTGCGCCGTGCTCGCCACAGCTGGCGCGACCGTCGTCGCGCTGGTTCATGCAGAAAAACACATGGTGTTTGAAGTACGGGGTATCGCTCATGGCGGTATCAGGTCCGGAAAACGAAGGTGGCGCTATGATACCTCAGGGGGCGCTTGCCGGTGCACGGGTAGCCACAGGTACCAGACGGCTGCCAGCGGCCACAGCAGGGTGAGGAACTGGGCTGCGCCATTGAAGTTGAGGAATTTGCCCTGTACCCACGACTGCAGGGTGACCACGAAATAGGGGTTGGAGGGCGTGGTGTTGATGATGACCAGACTCAGCAGCAATGAAGTCAGGGCCAGACGGCGTTGCGCCAGATGGGGTGCAAACGTCAGGCCGGCCAGCATGATGGCGCCGATCAGAAAGCCGCCCTCGGCGCCCGGCGTGACCCAGACAAATGCGTTCTCCGGCGAGAATAGCAGCGCCGTGGCCAGCGCCTTGACGATCACTGCCGTTGCCACCAGCCCGCCCACCAGCAGGCCCCGTGGCGCCGGCCGGCGCAGCAGGCAGAGCAGGGTAAGGGCGGCACCGACCATGCCGCAGGCCGTGATGATGGTTTCCGATAGCCAGTACTGTTCTACGGTCAGTACGCTGTCGGGGCGCAGGTACTGGGCCAGATCGATGTCGGTATCGAGCAGCTGCGACAGCCATTCCGACAGGATGGGCAGCAGCTGCCCCAGTCCGAACAGGAAGCTTTGCGGATAGATCTGCGCCAACGGCCACAAGGCCAGCAGCACCAGACCGTGGCTGGCGTGCGGCGCGAACCAGCTTTTGCGCAGCCGTTGCAGTTCGCTCTGATCGAGCAGGCGGCGTACGGTCAATACGCCGACCACGGCACCGAGCATACAGCCCACGCTATTGGTGTAGAAATCCAGATTCGAGGAAACCCGGCTAGGCAGATAGGTTTGCACGCCTTCCATCAGGCCCGACAGCAGTACGCCGCTGACGCTGGCCAGCAGCAGGGCCAGCCAGCCTTGCAGACGCGGATAGAGCGCGTAGACGATCAGGGTGCCTAGCGGCATATAGCCGACCACGTTGATGATGGCATCGAACTTGGTCCAGTAACGCGGCATGTCCGTGTGTTCGAGGAAGATCAGCGGCGACAGTCCCTGATTGTGCCAGCCAGTAAAAGGGAACCAGCTGGCATAGACGATCAGCAGCACGTACACCAGCAGCGCGCCACGGGTAAAGGGCGACGTCTTGCTGGCGCTGCTAGGCTGTTCCACCGGGCTACCTCAGGGTTCAGGGCTGCGGCGCGCCGGCCAGCCACGCCAGCAGATCGGCTGCCAGCGCATCGCTGGCCTCGGCCATTGCCTGTGCGCCGCCGGCTGCATCAGGCGTAGGCGCGGCCACGCTGCGCTGGAAGGTGCGCTGGTCGAGCAGGCGGTGATTGCGGAATAGCGAAGCGCGCACATTGAGCACGCCCCGGCTGCTGGTGGCCGTATCGAAGTTCTGGGTAAATTCGTTCACCTCCAGCCGCAGTACGGTAGGGTTGGTGATGGCGTCGGTGGTGGACAGCACCTGCACGCCAGCCTGTGCGAAGTTGGCGCGCACGCGCTGGCCCAGTAGCTGGAATGGCGTGGCCGCCCACTGGTTGTAGGCATACGGGCGCGCCTGCCGTGCATCGGCATACAGCAGGCGGTATTGCATGTGTTCCGTATCGAGCGCCGTGGGGCCGGTGATATCGGCCACGATCAGGGTGCCGACCTTGCTGGTAGTGCTGGCAGCGGGCAGCGGGCCGAAGTCGTAGCGCGCCGTGGCTGGTGGAGTGCTGGCGCAGCCGCCTAGCAGCAGGGCGCAGGTGACAAGGGCAAACAGGTGGCGGAGCTGGGCAGTCATCGCGGTCTTCCTCATTTGGCACCTGCGGAAAAACCTGCTTCGCCGGGGCCGGGCGGCATGCCGGGCGCACCGAAGATCAGGCTTTGCGGGCGGTCGTTAATCTTGTTCATGGTCTTGCGCAGTGCGCGCATGGAGGCACGGGTATCGTCGGACAGCGAGTTTACCTGCGGCAGGGTATCCAGTTCCAGCCCGCCAGCAACGGCTTCAACCGAACCGGCGATGCGTTCGGTGCTGTCGGTCAGACGGGCGATAGGACCGTTCGGCGCCTGCAGATTCTGCACCAGCTGGTCGGCGTCGCCAGCCAGACGGTTGAAGCTTTTCAGCGTTTGCTGGGTCTGTTCTGCCAGCTGCGGCAGGCGTTCCAGCGTGGGCTGCAGTTGTTCCGGCAAGGCGCGGTAAGCCTGCGCGGTGGCGCTGATTTCGCTGAAAGTGTTGAGGATGGCGCGCTGATTCTGCTCGCTGAGCAGATTGTTCAGGCGCTGGGTGGCGATCTCGGTCTGGTCAAGAATGGCTTTGCCGCGTTTCTCCAGCACGTCGAACAGGCCGGGGCGCAGCGGTACGCGGGCTGGCGTATCGTTATTGGTGGCCAGCCGTGGCGAACCGATGCTGTCGTCATCGAGCTGGATGAAAGCGATGCCCGTCACGCCCTGATAGCCGAGGGTGGCAAAGGTGGTGCTGGTAATCGGCGCATCCTTGTTGATGTTGAGCGTGACGAGAATCTGGCCGGTGACATTCGGATCGAAGGTAATGCTGGCCACTTTACCCACCTGTAAGCCGCGATAGCGCACCGGCGCTTGCGGATTCAGGCCGGGGATGGGGCGGGTGGTGGCCAGCACGTAGGGCGCACGTTCCACCCGGTCGCGGTTGAACCAGAGGCCGAACAGCACGGCTGCAATCAGCAGCGTGATCGTAAAGAAGCCGGTAGTGAGGGCATGGGATCGGTTTTCCATCATTGCTCCTGAGGTTTTTTCTCGTTCAGTGCTTCCAGCGCGCGGCGGCCGCGATCTCCGAGGAAGAACTCGTGAACGAAGGGGTGATCGACCTGCAGCACTTCGTCCAGAGTGCCCAGCGCAATCACATGTTTTTCTGCCAGCACGGCGATGCGGGTGGAGAGCGCGAACAGGGTATCGAGATCGTGCGTCACCATCACCACGGTCAGGCCCAGCTCGCGATGCAGCGATTTAATCAGGCTAACGAAAGCTTCCGACAGGTCGGGATCGAGGCCGGCGGTCGGTTCGTCGAGGAATAGCAGCTTGGGCTCCAGTGCCAGTGCCCGCGCCAGTGCTACCCGCTTGACCATGCCGCCCGACAGGTCGGATGGCATCTTGTTGGCATGCTCGGGGCCCAGACCCACCATATTCATTTTCAGTAGCACGGCATCGACGATCAGATCTTCCGGCAGTGCATGCAGCTCGCGCATGGGCTGGGCGATATTTTCCAGCACCGTCAGGGCCGAGTACAGCGCGCCCTGCTGGAACAGCATGCCCCAGTGATTGCGCAACTGCTGCAACTGTTCGGCGTCGATTTCGCTAATATCTTCGCCGAACACACGCACACAGCCGCGCGCAGGGGTTTCTAACCCTAGCATCTGGCGCAGCAGGGTGGTTTTGCCGGTGCCGGAACCGCCTACGATGGAGAGAATTTCGCCCTGCCGGATCTCCAGATTCAGGTCCTGATGAACCACCGTGCGGCCATATTTGGTCCACAGTCCGGTGATTTCCACGATAGGCACGCTGCCGTCCAGCGTCAGTTCGCCATCGCCGCGGCTGCCGCCACAGCTGCGTTCGGGGACCAGTGCAGGATTCGCCATCAGAAGAACCCCACGCCGCTAAACACGATGGCAAATACGGCATCGGCCAGTATCACCACGGTAATCGCGGTGACCACCGAGGTGGTGGTGCCGCGTCCCAGACTTTCCGTATTTGGCTTGATACGCAGGCCGAAGTGGCAGGACACCAGCGCAATGAGCATGCCGAACACCACGCCCTTGCCCAGGCCTATCATGTAGTTCGCCAGCGGCACGGCATCGGGCAGCTTGGTGATGAAGTATTCGGGCGACAGATTGAGTTCCACCCGCGCCGACACCATGCCGCCTATGAGTGCCATGGTATCGGTCCAGATCACCAGCAGCGGCATGGAAACCGCCAGTGCCAGTACTTTCGGCAGCACCAGCCGGAAGCCGTGCGAAATACCCATCACCAGCATGGCATCCAGTTCTTCCGTCACGCGCATGACGCCTAGCTGGGCGGTAATCGAGGAACCTGAGCGGCCAGCCACCAGAATCGCCGCCAGTAGCGGGCCCAGTTCGCGGATCACGCTCATGCCGAGCAGGTTGACCAGATAGATATCGCCGCCAAAAGCCCGCAGCTGCTGGGCGGATAAATAGGACAGCACCACGCCGATCAGGAAACCGACTAGTGCGGTGATGCCCAGTGCCTGAAAACCGGCATGAAAAATATTGGCCGAGATTTCCTTCCATGGTCCGCGCATGGGGGCGCGGACAAAGCGTCCGGCATCGATGACTACCTGTCCTACCAGCCGCATGAAGCTGATGAGATGGGTGACGAACTCCATCATCATGAAGCCCAGCTTCATGATCCATGTCAGCCGTTGCGGGCGGGTGGCGGGTAGTTCCAGCTTGCCGGTGGCTTCCAGCCGGACGAAAAACTCTTCCTGTGCGGGAGCCAGTTGCAGCTGGGCGGGGCGGGCTTTGCCCCAGGCGTTCCAGAATAGCTGGGCGCCGATGTGATCCATGCTCTCGATGGCGCGCAAATCCCAGTGCGGGTTCCTGCCTCTGAGCGCAAGTAGCTGCTGCTTGATGGTCGCCATAGCCTTGCCCTGCGCCAGAGCGTGCACTTGCCACGTACCGCCCGCCGTGACCGTGGGGTCTGCGGCAGTCGCTTGTGAGAGTGTCAGAATAGGCTCTTTAGCAATGGGCATAATGTCAGTTTAAGGGACTTTGGCCTTGACCGCTACCTATCCATGCTCGGCGTTGTGGTACGGTACCTAGGCGGCCAGATGGCGCGCCTGCCGTGATGGTGCCGCCGTTTCGGCTCCGGCGGCGCCCCCTTTGAGGCGCGAGCCGGACTCGTTGCGGCCTGCATAGTCGCTTGCCAGCAGGGCGTCGGCCTCGGTTTTGCTCATGCCGCGCGTCTGCAGCCAGCGCGCCACCATGGCGGCTAGCCGGTCGAGGGCGATCCGGTGGGTGGCGTCGGTATTCGCGTACAGCCAGTCCGAGAAGGCCATGAACTGGCCGAAAGCATCGTCGCCCAGCAGCACCGGCAGGGTATTGCCGAAGCGGCCAGAGTTGGCTACCAGATCCCAGTAGCGCGCAAAGCGCACTAGCCGCTGCATGGTAGGGAAGTCGATGTCGCGGTTGGCCAGAATGGTGTAAGGCGCATACGGCTCGAAAGTCAGGCTGTATTCCTGCGTGTGGCGGATGATGGGCGTGCCGCGCAGTCGCTTCAGAATGCCGAACTGGATCTCGTGCGGATTGAGTGACCACAGCTTGTTAAAGCCTTCGGCAAAGCTGTCCACTGTCTCGCCGGGCAAGCCGGCAATCAGGTCCACGTGCATGTGGGCGTTGGAGTGATTGGTCAGCCAGCGGATATTGTCGGCCGCCTTCTGGTTATCCTGCTTGCGGCTCACCAGCGTCTGCACGGCGGGATTGAAGCTCTGGATGCCGATCTCGAACTGCAGGGCGCCAGCAGGGAATTTGCTGATGCCCTCTTTTAGTGCATCGGGCAGGTGGTCGGGTACCAGTTCGAAGTGGGCGTAGACGGGATCGTCCGGATGCGCTTCCAGCTTATCGAGGAAGAACTGCATGATCTTCAGGCTGGTCTTGATATTCAGATTGAAGGTGCGGTCGACAAATTTGAACAGCCGCGCGCCGCGCGCGTAGAGCGACTCCATCTCGGCGAGAAAATCATCGAAGGGGAATGGCCATGCGGTTTTATCCAGTGCGGACAGACAGAACTCGCACTTGAACGGGCAGCCACGCGATGCTTCCACATAGATGGTACGATTCTTGATGTCGCTATCACTATAGAGAGAGTAGGGCAGCTTGATCTGGTCCATAGGCGGCTGTACGCCCGCATGTATCTTCATTAGCGGCTTGGGGCCGTGAAGGATTTCGCTGCACAGCTTGGGGAAAGTGACATCGCCCCAACCGGTAATGAGATAGTCGGCCAGCTTGACGATCTCCTGCTCGTTCGGTTCGTGCGAGACTTCCGGGCCGCCGAGTACCACCACCACGTCCGGCGCCACCCGCTTGAGCATGGCGACAACGCGGGTAGTCTCTTCCACGTTCCATATATAGATGCCGAAGCCGACGATGCGTGGCGCGTGAGCCAGTATGCGTTCGACGATCTCGGTCGTCTTGGCGCCGATGACAAATTCCTGCAGTCTGGTCTGCTCCTGCAACTCGCCCATATTGGCGAGCAGATAGCGCAAGCCCAGTGACGCATGGGTATAGCGAGCATTCAGAGTAGTGAGCAGGATAGTCATGGTGCGGCTTGATGATCGGACAAAGGCAGTATTTTACTCTTGTCAGGCAAGGGCTTCCTTGCTATAGTTCGCCCCCTCGCAAAACAAGGCGCCCAGCGCTGAGTTAAGCGAGTTGAAAAGTAAGACTTGACGGAATGTTTGAAACGCCTCATAATCTTGCCTCTTCGCTGATGAACACAACGCTTCTCAGCAAGCAGTACCGAATAAGTTCTTTAAAAATTCACAGTCGATAAGTGTGGACGTTTGATGAAAGTGCGCACGAAGCTAGTCTTCGTGATACTTAAAAATATCAAATGTTCACAAGAAATAAATGAAATAGGACGCTTCGTAAAAGAAGCGAACTGTCAGTATTTTGAGTGAGCGACCCAGCAGCAATGCTGGTGCGAGAAATCGCAAAAAAACAGAGATTAAACTGAAGAGTTTGATCCTGGCTCAGATTGAACGCTGGCGGCATGCCTTACACATGCAAGTCGAACGGCAGCACGGAGCTTGCTCTGGTGGCGAGTGGCGAACGGGTGAGTA
>NZ_WWCM01000026.1 GCF_009857915.1 Duganella qianjiadongensis | reverse complement strand
TCGGGCGCGGCTGGCTGTCCATGGGCTATCTGTTCCTGTATCTGCCTATCGTGGTGCTGGTGGTGTTCTCGTTTAACAGCTCGCGCCAGGACATGATCTGGAGCGGTTTTTCGACGCGCTGGTACACGGAACTGCTGAACGACACGGAGATCATCGGCGGCTTCTGGCTGTCGATCCGCATCGCCGTGTTGACGGCCTGCGCCTCCGTGGTGCTGGGCACGTTCGCCGCGTTCGTGCTGAACCGCTATCAGCGCTTCTATGGCCGCACGCTGTTCTCGGGCATGGTGAGCGCGCCGCTGGTGATGCCGGAAGTGATTATCGGTCTGTCGCTGCTGCTGATGCTGGTGTCGGTGCAGAAGGTATTCGGCTTCCCCGAGCGCGGCCTGACCACCATCTGGCTGGGCCATACGCTGCTCGGTATGGCGTATGCGTCGGTGGTAGTGCAGTCGCGTTTGCAGGAAATGAGCAAATCGCTGGAAGAAGCGGCCATGGACCTGGGCTGCAAGCCGCATCAGGTGTTCTTCCTCGTCACCCTGCCTAACATCACGCAGGCGCTGGGTTCGGCGTGGCTGCTGACGTTTACCCTGTCGCTCGATGATGTGGTGCTGTCGGCCTTCCTGTCCGGCCCCGGTTCCTCCACCATGCCTATCGTGATTTTCTCGCGTGCCCGTCTGGGTCTTGATCCGCGCGTGAACGCGGTGGCGGCGCTGACGATACTGGTCGTTTCCATCGGTGTGGTTGCTTCGAGTTTGTATATGGCGCGTGCCGAGCGCCTGCGGCAGAAACAGATTTCTGCCGCCTTCAAAGCAGATAACGAGTAACGCTAACAACAATCATAAGGAGTAGCTATGCACATACTGAAGAAAGTCGTACTGGCTCTGGCCGTTGCCTACCCAGCCATTGCTGGTGCACAGACCAACAAGGAATTGAAGGCTGAACTCGAAGCGCTGAAAAACCAGGTCAAGCGGCTGGAAGCCCTGATCGAAAAGACCAGCGCCCAGGCGCAGCAGGCCAGCACGCAGGCAGTGCAAGCCAGTACCCAGGCGGCACAGGCCAGCACTCAGGCTGCGGAAGTGAGCACCAAGGTGGCGCAGGTAGCCGATAGCGGCGTCGACCCTGCCGAGTTCAATCGTATCCGTATCAAGACCGAGGCGATGGAAGATGCCAACGAAGCCAACGGCTTCAAAGGCCTGAAGGTATCCGGCTATATCGATCCGACCTATATGCATAACCGCAATGCGAAGACTTCCAGCTTCGTATTCCTGAACAATAACAGCGCGGTGAACGGCTCGACCGAGACCTTCGGCTACGACAATACCTTCTTCGGTAGCGGCATGCTGAACTTCGAGAAGGAACTGGAAGGCGGCACCAAGGTCAAACTGACCATGATGCCGAGTAAGAGCGCTGGCGCCGGCTATAACTTCGGCAATCTGGTGCATGAAGCCACGCTGGTGGTGCCGCTCGGTGATCTGAACACCCGATTGATCGCTGGCCAGTGGGCTGACTGGACCGGCTATGAACTGATTCCGTCGAATCAGAACAAGCTGATTACCCACAACCTGCTGTTCGACTTCTCGGCGGCTAACTTCTACACGGGTGCCGGTATGGAGTTCGTCAGTGGCCAGTGGGATACCAAGGTACTGGTGGGTAATCTGAACCGCTCGCGCATCGAGACGGGCAAGCGCGAGACGCCGGGCCTGTTCTACCGCGTCGATTATGCCAAAGGCGAGTTCAATGGCTTCGGCTTCTCCGGCATTCATGCCGGCTTTGACGACCATGACCAGTTCGGCCGCCTCGATCTGATGGAAGTGGATGGCTACTTCACACGTGGCGACTGGAATGTTCAGGGCCAGCTGTCGTACGGACGCCAGAAAGCCACCGAGTCGAATGCCTACAGCGGCAACGGCACGCACTGGTTCGGCCTGTCCGGTCTGGCGTCGTACAAGATCACGCCGCGCTTCGAAACCATCGCCCGTTTCGACTACATCAACAATCGCGGCAACGGCGGTGGCGTATTCGGTTCCACCTTCGGCGGCACCTGCAAGGACATTAGCGGCGCCGATGCCAACTGCCCGGACGGCCGAAACGGTTTCGGTTCCAGTATGATGTTTGACGGGACCAACTGGGTAGTGGCCGATCCTACCCAGGGCACGCGCCGTTATGCGCTGTCGCTGGGTGTGAACTATGCGCTGATGCCCGGCGTGAATCTGAAGGGCGAATACCGTTACGACCGTTCGTCCGGCAATGTATTCAAGACGTTTGATGAAAGCTACCGCAAAGACAACCACGTGCTGGGTGTTTCGACGGTGGTCAGTTTCTAAAATAGAGAGAAGTGGAGGCGAAGATGACAGCAACATCATGGCATGAGCGTGCAGCACAACTGGAAATCGATGGCCGCGCCGTCATCGGCGGTCAGCGGGTATGGGCTGTGGGCGGGCAGCAGTTTGAAAATCTGTCTCCGATAGACGGGCGCAAGCTCGGTATGGTGGCGCGCTGCGATGCTGCCGATGTGGATGTCGCTGTCGCCGCAGCGCGCGCAGCGTTCGAGGACCGGCGCTGGGCGGGCAAGTCGCCTGCGCAGCGCAAGCGCGTGCTGATCAAATTTGCCGATCTGGTGCAGCAGCACGGTGCCGAGCTGGCGCTGCTGGAAACGCTGGATATGGGCAAACCTATCAAGTATAGCCAGAGCGTGGACGTGGGCGCTACCGCCAACTGCCTGCGCTGGTATGGCGAAGCGATCGACAAGGTGTATGACGAAATCGCGCCGACGGCCGATAACAGTCTGGCGCTGATTACGCGCGAGCCGGTGGGTGTGGTGGCGGCCATCGTGCCGTGGAATTATCCGATGATCATGGCGGCGTGGAAGATAGCGCCTGCGCTGGCGGCCGGTAACAGCGTGGTACTCAAGCCGTCGGAAAAGTCGCCGCTGACGGCGCTGCGTCTGGCCGATATCGCGCTGGAAGCGGGTATACCGGCTGGCGTATTCAATGTGCTGCCCGGCTATGGCCATGAGGCTGGTGCGGCGCTGGCGCTGCATATGGATGTGGATTGCATAGGCTTTACCGGCTCGACCAAGGTGGGCAAACAGATCATGCAGATGGCTGGCCAGTCCAACCTGAAACGGGCGTGGACCGAGCTAGGCGGCAAGTCGGCCAACATCGTCTGCGCCGATTGTCCCGATCTCGACGCTGCCGTGGCAGGCGCCATCGGTTCCATCTATTTCAATCAGGGCGAGAGCTGCAATGCCCCTTCGCGCCTGTTTGTGGAAGCCTCCATCAAGGACCAGTTCATCGACAAGGCGCTGGCCATGATGCCTAACTTCCAGCCCGGCGATCCGCTCGACGAAAGCACCGTGATGGGCGCTATCGTCGATGCTACCCAGCTCAAGACAGTGCTCGGCTATATCGAAGCAGGCAAGGCGGATGGCGCCCGCCTGCTGTCCGGTGGCCAGCAGGCGCGTACGGCCAGCGGCGGCTACTTCGTCGAGCCTACCCTGTTCGATGGCGTCAGTAGCGATATGAAAATCGCCCGCGAAGAAATCTTCGGCCCCGTGCTGTCGGTGCTGAGCTTTACCGATCTGCAGGAAGCGATCCTACAGGCCAACGCTACGCCCTACGGCCTGCAGGCGGCCGTGTGGACGGCGGACATTTCCAAGGCCATCCAGACGGCGCGCGCGCTGCGTGCCGGTACGGTGCATGTCAACCAGTACGACGGGGACGATATCACCGTGCCGTTCGGCGGCTACAAACAGTCGGGCAATGGGCGCGACAAGTCCTTGCACGCCTTCGATAAATATACCGAACTGAAAACCACCTGGATCCAGATCGGCTGAGAGTTCCCATGAATCGTACCCCGTTGAGCACCCGTTCTGTCACCGAGCAGCAGCGCGAACTGGCAGCGCAAGGCATCAAGTATGTCTTCGCCCAGTTCACCGATATCCATGGCGCGGCCAAAGGCAAGCTGATACCGCTGGCTTATCTGCCCGATATCGTGGCGCCCGGCGCGGGCTTCTCGGGGCCGTCGATCTGGGGCACTGGCTTGCCGCGCAACGGCCCCCGTTCCGAATACTATGGCCGTGCCGATCTGGCCACGCTGCAGCCCATGCCATGGATGCCCGGCTATGCGCGGGTGGCACTCGATGGCTATGTGGCGGGCGAGGCTTTCGATGCCTGCCCGCGGCAGGTGCTGCGCAAGCAGGTAGCGCGGCTGGCGCAATATGGCTGGACGCTGAACGCCGGTCTGGAGCCCGAGTTTTTCCTGCTGGAGCAGGGCGCCAACGGTTACGATGCGGAGTTGCGCGATACGCTGGAAAAGCCTTCGTATGACAGCAAGAGCCTGATGCGCAAGCGCGCCTTCCTCGATCAGCTGAGCAGCGGCCTAGATCAGTGCGGGCTGGGCGTATTCCAGATCGACCACGAAGATGCCACCGGCCAGTTCGAAGTGAATTACCGTTATGCCGACGCGCTCAGGGCGGCCGATAACTTCATGCTGTTCAAGATGGCGGCGCACCACCTGGCGGAAGAACAGGGCATGCTGTTTTCCATGATGCCCAAACCATTTGCCGACCGCCCCGGTAGCGGCCTGCATTTCCACCTGTCGCTAGCCGATGCCAGCGGCAAGCCATTGTTCGCACTCGGTGCGGGCGAGGCCGAGCAGGGCGAACATGGTCTGGGGCTATCGCCGCTGGCCTATCATTTCATGGCGGGCCTGCTGCGCCATGCACCGGCATTGACGGCGCTATGTGCGCCGACGGTGAACTCTTACAAGCGCCTGATGTGCGGCGAGTCGCTGTCCGGCACCAGCTGGGCGCCTGCCTTCATCGGCTATGGCGAAAACAACCGCACGGTGGTGGCACGGGTGGTGTACCAGCGTATCGAATGGCGCTTGCCCGATAGCTCGGCTAATCCCTATCTGGCGCTGGCGGGAGTGATTGCGGCGGGGCTCGATGGGATCGAGAATCATCTGCCGGCCAGTGCTCCGGTAAATGAGGATGTGTATGACATGTCGGCCGCGCAGCGCGCCGAACTGGGGCTGCAGATGCTGCCGCAGAATCTGGGTGCAGCCATCGCTGCGCTCAGGGCAGACACGGTACTGGCCGATGCGCTGGGCAGCAGTCTGGTCAGGGAATTTACCGCGCTGAAGAATGCGGAGTGGCTGGAATACTGCCAGCACGTGAGCGCGTGGGAAACCGCCCGATATCTGGATCGATACTGACATGCTGCTCAAAAGAGAAGTGCACCTGACGCAGAACTCCTATTACGAGGCTAGCGTCTCCCGACCCACGCCCAAGGCATCGCTGAACGGTGCGATTCGCGCCGATGTGTGTGTGGTGGGGGCGGGCCTGGCCGGGCTTTCTGCGGCGCTGGAACTGCGCCAGCGCGGCTTTACTGTGGCGCTGCTGGAAGCGAAGACGGTAGGCTGGGGCGCCTCGGGCCGTAATGGCGGCCAGCTGATCGCCGGTTATGCCAGCGATGACGCCATCGAATCGCAGCTCGATGCAGCTGCAGCGCGCGAAGCGTGGCAGGTCACGGTGGATGCACTGGCGCTGGTACGCCAGCGGATAGCCGACCACCAGATCGATTGCGATTTCGTGCCCGGTTATCTGAGTCTGGCCGTGAATGCGCGCAAGGCGCGCGAGCTGGCCGGCTACAGCGAGCAGCTGATGCAGCGCTACGGCTATGCCGTGCAGCCGATTGCGCCCGCCGATGTGGGCAACTGGATAGCCAGCGAACGCTTTCACTCGGGCGTGTATGACCCCCAGTCCGGTCATCTGCATCCGCTCAAATATACGCTGGGGCTGGCGGCGGCAGCGCGGGCTGCCGGTGTGCAGATATTCGAAAATACGCCCGTGCATACGGTGAACCGTGCCAGCCGGCCCGTGGTGCATGCGGAGCAGGGTAGCGTGACCTGTGACTTCGTGGTCATGGCGGGCAATGTGTACCTGAACGAATACGGCAAAGCCGTGGCGCCGGAACTGGCGCCGCGCATCATGCCGGTGGGGACCTACATCATCGCCACTGAGCAGATGGCGCCGGAACGGGCGGCGGCGCTGATCCGGCATCGCGCTGCCGTATGCGATACCAATTTTGTACTCGACTATTTCCGCCCTACTGCCGACCATCGCATGCTGTTTGGCGGGCGTGTCAGCTACAGCGGTGCGACGCCGCTGAATCTGGCCGGCTCCATGCGCCAGCGCATGCTGGCCGTGTTCCCCCAGCTATCCGATCTGGCGGTGCCGCATGCGTGGGGCGGTTTTGTCGACATCACCATGAATCGCGGCCCGGATTTTGGCCGGCTCGGTACGAATATCTATTATCTGCAGGGCTTCTCCGGTCATGGCCTGGCGCTGACCGGCATGGCCGGCCAGCTGGCCGCACAGGCGATTGCAGGGCAGGCCAGCCGCTTCGATTTGCTGGCGCGTCTGCGCCACCACCACTTCCCCGGCGGCGCTGCGCTGCGCACACCGGCCCTCGTGCTGGGCATGCTGTATCACAGGATGAAAGATTTGATGTAACTACTGGAGACGTAAAATGGATCAGGTCATGATGGATTTTCTGCGTGAACGTAATATTCACGAAGTCGAGTGTGTGATAGCCGACATGACCGGCATCGCACGCGGAAAAATACTCCCCAAGGACCTGTTCCTGAGCGAAGGCGAAATGCGTTTGCCCAAGAGCGTGTTGCTCAACACGGTGAACGGCGAACAGCCGAATAACCTGCCTTATGTGGGCGCGACCGATCCCGATATGATCTGCAAGCCCGATCTGGCCACGCTGCGGCAGGTGCCGTGGGCAGCGGAAAACGTGGCGCTGGTGATCCATGATTGCCAGAACTTCGATGGTTCGCCGGTGGGCCTGTCGCCGCGCGCCGTGCTGCGCCGTGTGCTGGCCCTGTACGCGGCACGCGGCTGGCAGCCGGTGGTAGCGCCGGAGATGGAGTTCTATCTGGTCGCGCGCAGCAGCAATCCCCATGAACCGCTGGCGCCACCGCTGGGGCGTAGCGGCAAGCCGGAGTCTGGCCGCCAGTCGTATTCTATCGATGCGGTGAATGATTTCGACCCGTTCTTCCTCGAACTGTCCACCTTCTGCAAGCAGCATGATCTGGGGGTGGAAACGCTGATCCACGAAGCCGGTGCGGGTCAGATGGAAATCAACTTCACTCACGGCGAAGCGCTGGAGCTGGCCGACCGCGTATTCCTGTTCAAGCGCGCCGTGCGCGAAACGGCGCTGCGGCACGGTATCTTCGCCACCTTCATGGCCAAGCCCATGGAGACTGAACCGGGCAGCGCCATGCACATCCACCAGAGCGTGCTGGATAAGGATGGCAACAACATCTTCAGCACCGAAACGGGCGAAGCCAGTGCCCTGTTCTTCAACTATATCGCGGGGCTGGAGCGCTACACTTCGGCGGCCACGCTGCTGCTGGCGCCGCATGTGAATTCCTACCGCCGCCTGTCGCGCTTCATGTCGGCGCCGACCAATGTGCACTGGGGTTATGACAACCGTACCTGCGGCATCCGTGTGCCGAACTCCAATCCGCGCAACCGCCGTGTGGAGAATCGCGTACCCGGCGTGGATGTGAACCCGTATCTGGCTATGGCGGCCACGCTGGCCTGCGGCTATCTGGGCATGCTGGAAGGCTTGCAGCCATCCGACCCTACCTATGGCAGCGCCGAGCATGTGCACGACCAGCTGCCGCGCAATCTGGAAGACGCCATCATGCGGCTGCGCGAGTGCAAGCCGCTCAGCGAGATACTGGGCGAGCTGTTCGTGCAGGCCTTCTGCGAAGTGAAGGAGCTGGAGTTTGCTACCTACAGCCGGGTGATCAGTTCGTGGGAACGCGAACACCTGATGCTACTGGTGTGAGGGGAGCACTATGCACACTACCCGCACAGGTCTGAACTGGCAGCGCGCGCAGGCGCTGGCGGCAAGCGAACGTGCCAGCTATATGGCGCGTAATCCTATCTCGGCAGGGCTGGCGCAGCAGGCCGGCGCGCACATGCTATTCGGTGTGCCCATGCACTGGATGAATGACTGGTCCACGCCGTTTGCGCTGACCGTGGCCGAGGCCAGCGGCGCGCGCTTTCGCGATGCAGACGGTCATGAATATATCGATTTCTGCCTTGGCGATACGGGTGCCATGTTCGGCCATGCGCCGCCGGCTGTAGCGCAAGCGATAGCGCGCCAGTCGGCACGCGGCTACACCGCCATGTTGCCCTCCGAAGATGCTGCGCCGGTGGCGGCGGAACTGGCGCGCCGCTTCGGCCTGCCGTACTGGCAGTTTGCCCTGTCGGCATCGGACGCCAACCGCTTCGTGCTGCGCTGGCTGCGCGCAGCCACAGGGCGCAGCAAGATACTGGTATTTAACGGCTGCTACCACGGCACGGTGGACGACGTGTTTGTCGATCTGGTCGATGGCGTGGCGACCCAGCGCGACAGCCTGCTGGGGCAGGTCTATGCGCTGACCGAACACACGGTGGTGGTGGAGTTCAACGATCTGGCCGCGCTGGAGACAGCGCTGGCGCACGGCGACGTGGCCTGCGTGCTGGCCGAACCGGTGATGACCAATATCGGCATGGTGCTGCCGCAGCCCGGCTTTTGGGACGCGGCGCAGCAGATTATCCGCCGCCATGGAACGCTGCTGGTGATCGATGAAACCCATACCATCAGCAGCGGCCCCGGTGGCTATGCGCGGGCACACGGGATAGCAGCCGATGCGCTGGTGGTGGGCAAGCCGGTAGGCGGCGGCATACCCTGCGCCGTGTACGGCATGACGGCAGCGCTGGCGGCGCGGGTGGAACAGGCCAAGCGCAGCGCGCCCGCCGGGCATTCCGGTGTGGGCACCACGCTCAGTGCCAATATGTTTGCCATGGCAGCCATGCGCGCCAATCTGGAACAGGTGATGACAGAGGCGGCCTATGCGCATATGTTCGCGCTGGCGGCCCGGTTAGCCGATGGATTGCGCGGCGTGATAGCTCGCCATGGTCTGCCATGGTGCGTGACGCAGGTGGGCGCGCGCACGGAGTTCCAGTTCTGTCCTGTGGCGCCTGCGAACGGTACGCAGGCGCAGGCCATCCTCGATAGCGAGCTGGAACACATCATCCACCTGTATCTGCTCAACCGCGGTTTGCTGATTACGCCGTTCCACAACATGCTGCTGGTATGCCCTGCGACCACGGGCGATGATGTGCAGCGGCTGCTGGCGGCGTTCGAAGATTGTGTGCAGGCGCTGCTCTAGCCTGCGCTGCTGGCGGGAGGGATGGACCAGCTAGAGCGGAATAGATGCGTCTAGCTGGTTTTAGACTGGTTTAGCGCGATTTAGAAACAGTGTTCCAGCGCAGGGAAGCTGCCGTCCTTGACAGCGCTGACATAGGCGCTGATGGCCGCGCCGATGCTGGTCTGGCCGTCCATGAAGTTTTTCACGAAGCGCGCTTTGCGGCCCGGGAACACGCCCAGCAGGTCGTGCATCACTAGCACCTGGCCGGAGCAGTCCGGACCGGCGCCGATGCCGATGGTAGGAATGGCCAGCAGGTCGGTAGTTTCCTTGCCCAGCGCGGAAGGAATAGCTTCCAGCACCAGCAGCGTGGCGCCAGCTGCCTGCAGCGCCAGCGCGTCGGCTTTCAGCAGGTCGGCGCTTTCCAGCGTTTTGCCCTGCACCTTATAGCCACCCAGCTGGTGCACCGATTGCGGCGTCAGGCCGAGGTGGGCGCAGACGGGAATCGAGCGCTCGGTGAGGAAGCGCACCGTCTCGGCCAGCCACGCGCCGCCTTCCAGTTTGACCATGTGGGCGCCGGCGCGCATCAGTTTGACGGCATTGTCGAACGCCGATTGCGGCGTGGCGTAGCTGCCGAACGGCATATCGGCCAGCACCAGTGCGGCCTTGCTGCCGCGTGCCACGGCGGCCGTATGGTAGGCCACTTCCTCCACCGTCACCGGCAGGGTAGACGTGTGGCCATTGCAGACCATGCCCAGCGAATCGCCGATCAGCAGCACTTCCACGCCGCAGCTATCCATCAGGGCGGCAAAGCTGGCGTCATAGCAGGTCAGCATGGTGATCTTTTCGCCGCTGGCGCGCAGTTGGGCCAGCGTTGGAACGGTGACAGCCTTGACGGCCGCGGTTTTGGCCGGTGCAGGCGTCGCGCTGGCGGCAGGCTTCTGGCTTGCAGCCATTTCGTTTCCTTGCAGGTAAGCAGACATGGTATTCCTTTAAAGATGTGCTGACCGCGATAGTGTAGTCCTAACGGCTATCGCGCGCTGTAAAGTCAAGAGATCAGGTGATCAGGTCTATGCGCTGATCGGCCACGGCGCCAGCGTAAGCCTGCGCTGCGCCCAGACCGGGAATGTGGATGGCCGGTGCCAGTTCCAGCAGCGGCACCAGCACAAAGGCCCGCTCGGTGATGCGCGGGTGCGGCACGGTCAGCGTGGGCGTGGCGATGCGGGCGTCGGCGTACAGCAGCAGATCGAGGTCCAGCGTGCGCGGCGCATTGCGGTAGGGGCGCTCGCGGCCATGGGCCTGTTCGATGCCGTGCAGAGCCGCCAGCAGCTCGGCTGCGCCCAGCGTGGTGCTGATGCGGGCGACGGCGTTGACGTAATCGTCGCCGCCGGCGTCGATGGGTGCCGTGCGGTAGAGCGAGGAAGCGGCCATCAGCGTGCAGCCGGGCAGGGCTTGCAGGCGGCGCAAGGCATCTTCCACCTGCGCGCGGGCGTCGCCCAGATTGGCGCCGATGCCGATGTAGGCAATGGCGAAGGGCAGACCGCCCTGTTCAGCCATATTGTGTATGCTCATGGTGCGGCAGTAGCCTAGTCGTGCTCGCCGTGGCCACCGGCATCGCCGCCGCTGTCAGCGCCTTCGCCGCCCTTGCCGGAACGGTTACGGCCGCCGCGGCGCGGACCGCGCTTGCGCTTGGCGCCGGCGCTGCCGGCCGGCTGGCTGGCCGCCGTGATCAGCTGTTCGCGTTCGGCCTCGTCGCCCTCGTAGAAGGCAGTCCACCACTCGCCGATCTCGGCGTCGATTTCGCCCGAGGCGCAGCGCAGCAGCAGGAAGTCGTAGCCGGCGCGGAAGCGCAGGTGTTCCAGCAGCTTGTATGGCGCCTTGCCGACGCGGCGCTCGAAGCGCGGCTGCATGGCCCAGATGTCGCGCATGTCGGAGCCGATCTTGCGCTGCAGGGCCAGTTTTTCCGTCTGCGATTCCAGCACATCGTCCGCAGCCAGATGCAGGGCGGGGATGGTCTGCTCGCCCGAGGCGCGGTAGGCTTCCCATTTTTCCAGTACCTGATGCCACAGCAGCGAGGCAAACAGGAAGCCCGGCGAAGCAGTCTTGCCAGCGTGGATGCGGGCATCGGTGGAGTCCAGTGCCAGCGTCACGAACTTGGCGCCCAGCGGCTGCTCCAGTACCACGTCCAGCAGCGGCAGCAGGCCGTGGTGCAGGCCCTGTGCGCGCAGCTGCTGCAGGCAGGCCAGCGCATGGCCGCTCATCAGCAGCTTGAGCATTTCGTCGAAGATGCGCGCGGCAGGAACGTTGTTGATCAGCGGCGCCATCACCTTGATCGGCGCGCCCGTATGCGGTTCGATCTCGAATTTCAGCTTGGCGGCAAAGCGCACCACGCGCAGCATGCGCACCGGATCTTCGCGGTAGCGGTTTTCCGGCTGGCCGATGATGCGCAGCGTCTTGGCGCGGATGTCGGCAATGCCGCCGTGGTAATCGAGCACCTGCTGGTTGGCCGGGTTGTAGTACATGGCGTTGATGGTGAAATCGCGCCGCGCCGCATCTTCGGCCTGGCTGCCGAAGGTGTTATCGCGCAGCACGCGGCCATGTTCGTCTTTCGGCGCATTGTCCGAGCTGGTGCCACGGAAGGTGGTCACTTCCAGCAGATCCTGACCGAACATCACGTGCACGATCTGGAAGCGCTTGCCGATGATGAAGGCGCGGCGGAACAGCTTGCGCACCTGCTCCGGTGTGGCATTGGTGGCGATGTCGAAGTCTTTCGGCTTCACGCCCAGCAGCAGGTCGCGCACTGCGCCGCCCACTACGAAGGCTTCGTAGCCGGCTTCCTGCAGCGTGCTGGTGACGCGCACGGCGTTATTGGACAGCAGACGCGGATCGATACCATGAGCGTCCGGCCCCAGCACCACAGGGGCGCTGGTATCGCGTTCGGCTTTGCTCTTGGTGCCGAGGATTTTGCGGATCAGTTTCTTAATCATTGAATAGGTCGATATGTGGCCAGCCATGTTCGGCGGCGTGCTGTTTGAGTTTGGCGTTCGGATTGGTGGCGACCGGATGGCTGACGATGGACATCAAAGGCAGGTCGTTATGCGAATCGCTGTAGAAGTGCACCTTGCCGAAGTCTTCCAGCTGCTTGCCCATGTTGGCCAGCCATGCTTTGGTGTGGGTGACTTTGCCCGCGCCTTGCGTTGGCGTGCCGAGCAGCTTGCCGGTCAGATTACCGGCGCTATCGGTTTCCGGCACGGCGGCAATCAGGTGCTCCACGCCCAGCGCCTTGGCGATGGGGCGGGTGACAAACTGGTTGGTGGCCGTGACGATGGCCAGCAGATCGCCCGCGTCGCGGTGCTTCTGCAGCAGTGCCAGTGCGCTCGGGCGGATCGCCGGCAGGACCACTTCCTGCATGTACTGTTCCTGCATGGCCGCCAGCCGCTCGCGCGGGAAGCTGGCCAGCGTGCCGAGCGAGAACTCCAGATATTCGACAGGATCGAGCGTGCCGGCCTGATACTGGGCGAAGAAGGCGTCGTTACGGCGGGCGAATTCGGCCGCATCAACCGCGCCTATGCGCACTAGGAACTGGCCCCATTCGTAGTCGGAGTCGATAGGCAGCAGGGTATGGTCGAGGTCAAATAGGGCGAGATTCATCATGCTTGAGCTTCCGCCTGCAACCACTCGCGCAGCAAGGGCAGGGTGATCGGGCGTTGGGTTTGTAGGGAATACTGGTCCAGCGAATCGAGCATGGTCGAAAGTGACCGCATGTCGCGCTGGAAGTGAGACAGCAAGTAGGGTATCACGCCCGGCGACAGGGTCAAGCCGCGGGCGCTGGCAGCGGCGGCGAGGGCGGCGGCTTTTTCGTCGTCGGTCAGGCCGTGCACCTGATAGATCAGACCCCAGCCCATGCGGGTGCGCAGGTCTTCGCGCACCGGCAGCACGGCAGGTGCTACCGCGCCGCTGCACACCATGTAGGCGGCATTGGCGCGGATTTCGTTAAACAGGGCAAACGCGTCGATCTGTGCCAGCGGCGAGAGCTTTTCGCAATCGTCCAGCAGGTACAGGTCCACCTCGGGCGAGTAGACGAACTCGGATTCGATCGAAAACGGCGAGATATAGCGGGCGCGCAGCTGGTCCGCCTCGCTGCCGGCGCTGGCCAGCGCCTTGAGCAGGTGGCTCTTGCCCACGCCCTCGTTACCCCACAGGTAGGCGAAATGCTCGCGCGCGCTGCGGTCGGCAAACTGCCCCAGCAGCGCCACGGCTTCGGCGTTCTGCCCTACCTCGAAGGAGCTGAGGCTGTGCGCCGGGTCCGCGCCTAAATCGAGCACCAGCTGCTTCATGGCGCCCGCCTGAATGTGATCTTTTGCATAACGTTTTTCTGTTCCACGTTACGCATTATAGAAGCTGCTGCGCAGGTAGTGGCGGCGCAGGTGTTTAAACGCCACCATCAGGATGGCCGAAGCGGGCAATGCCAGCAGCACGCCGACGAAGCCGAACAGCTGGCCGAAGGCCATCAGGGCGAAGATGACGGCCAGCGGATTGAGGCCGATACGCTCGCCCACCAGCCGTGGCGTGAGGAAGAAGCCTTCGATGACCTGACCGGCGCCGTAGATGATGGCCACCGCCACCATGCCACTGAGGTCGTTAAACTGCAGCACGGCCGAAATCAGCGCCAGCACCAGCCCCAGACCGAAACCGAGGTAGGGGATGAACACCAGCAGGCCGGTGATGATCCCCACCGGCAGCGCCACTTCGAAACCGGCAATGCCCAGCGCCGCCGAGTAGTACACGGCCAGCACCAGCATCACCAGCAGCTGGCCCCGCAGATACTGGGCCAGCAGGGCGTCGACTTCCTCGGCCATGGCCACGGTGGCGCCTATCCAGCGGCGCGGCACGCAGGCGGCGATGCGAGCCAGCATGGCGTGCCAGTCCAGCAGCAGGTAGAACAGCACGACGGGTATCAGCACCAGCGTGGCCAGCCAGCCCAGCACGGCGGTGCCGCCGGTACGGGCGGAATTGAGTACGGCAGTCCAGATTTCATCGCCGCTGGTGGCCATCTGCTGCGACACCAGCTTCTTGATGCCGACGCTGTCGAGGCGGATTTTCACGCCCATTTCCTGCAGGCGCGGGCCCAGCATATCGTTGATCTTGGCCAGAAACGCGGGGATCTGCGCCTGCATCAGGGGGATTTCCTTTTGCAGCACGGGCACCACGATCAGCACCAGCGTGGCAATGGCGGAGAAGAACAGCAGCATTACTACCAGCACGGCCAGGGCGCGCGGCACCTGCCAGCGGTGCAGGCGGACGCGGTGCAGGGCGTCGACGCCGGGATTGAGCGCGTAGGCAAAGATGGCGGCAGCGAGGAAGGGCGTGAGGATGGGGCCCAGCGTCACCAGCAGGAAGAAAAATGCCGCCCAGACCGCGAGCCAGAATGCTGTTTGCTTTTGCTCTAGCGTGAGGGGAAATGGCATGGAGTGTGATTTAGATAGTTAAAAACGGCTGTGGCCTTAGGCATTTTGCTAAAATAGCGGTCTTACCGGCTTGTCGCGCTGCTTTTTTGCGCATTTTCGTGCCATTTTGCTACGAAACAGGTCGCCGCCTTCTATTTTACCGCCTCCGCTGCGAAATACACCATGAGCCAAACTTCTAATGTTTCCCTGTCTTACCGTGATGCCGGCGTCGATATCGATGCAGGTGACGCTTTAGTCGAAGCGATCAAGCCATTTGCCAAGCGTACCCTGCGCGAAGGCGTGATGGGCGGCTTGGGTGGTTTCGGCGCCATGTTCGAAATTAGCAAAAAATACAAGGAGCCAGTGCTGGTGTCCGGTACCGACGGCGTGGGCACCAAACTGAAACTGGCGTTCGAACTGAATCGCCACGACACCGTGGGCATCGATCTGGTGGCCATGAGCGTCAACGACATTTTGGTACAGGGCGCCGAGCCGCTGTTCTTCCTCGACTATTTCGCCTGCGGCAAACTCGATGTGGCCACCGCCACCGACGTCATCAAGGGCATCGCCCAGGGTTGCGAACAGGCTGGCTGCGCGCTGATCGGCGGCGAAACGGCTGAAATGCCTTCCATGTACCCTGCCGGCGAATACGATCTGGCCGGCTTCGCCGTGGGCGCAGTAGAAAAATCGCAGATCATCGACGGCAGCAAGATCGTGCCGGGCGACGTGGTGCTGGGTCTGGCCTCGTCGGGCGTGCACTCGAACGGCTATTCGCTGGTGCGCAAGATCATCGAAGTGGCCAAGCCTGATCTGGAAGGCGACTTCCATGGCCGCAAACTGGCCGACGTGCTGATGCAGCCTACCCGCATCTACGTGAAACCGCTGCTGGCGCTGATGGCCTCGATGGAAGTCAAAGGCATGGTGCACATCACCGGCGGCGGTCTGGTGGAAAACATCCCGCGCGTACTGCAGGACGGTCTGGTGGCCGAACTGGATGCCAAATCGTGGACCATGCCTCCGCTGTTCACCTGGCTGCAGCAGCATGGCGGCGTGGCCGACGCAGAAATGCACCGCGTATTCAACTGCGGCATCGGCATGACCGTCATCGTTTCGCAGGAAAACGCTGCCGCTGCTAAAGCCCAGCTGGAAGCCGCTGGCGAAACCGTCTACACCATCGGCCGCATCCGCGCCCGCGTGGGCGACGAGCATCAGACCATCGTGGTCTGATACGCGCAATAACCAGCGTCTGAAAAAAAGCGCAGCCCCGTCAGGGTGCTGCGCTTTTTTATTTGCGCAGGATTTTGCCGACGGGCGCAGGGCGCAGGCGGAAGGCGTCCGGCATGCCGGAGCCCAGCAGCGGGCGCAGATACAGGCGGAAAGCGTCCGTCACGTCGGTGCCGCTGGCGCTGATGAACTCATCTTCCATGGTGCGGGTTTTGCCCGCCACAGCATCAAGCGGCAGCAGTTCGTAATCAACTGAGTAGAAGCCGGTGCGTTTGATGGCCACCGAGCCATTGCGCTGGCCCCACATGGCAAACTGCACGGCTTTTTCGCCCACCTCGCGCGCCTCGCGCTGGTCCACGTCCGACACGCAGCCGATGAAGGAGCGTTGCAGATAGCCGAAGGTGTCGCCGCGCACCCGTTTGATGCCCAGTTTGGCCTTGATCTCGTCGCACAGCAGATCGGCCAGTGCGCCCGTGCCCGAGAGCTGGACATTGCCATGGGCATCGCGCTCGATGTCCTTGGCCAGCAGGCTGGCGATCGGCGTACCCGAGGCGTCGTGTATGCCTTCCGATACGGCGATCACGCAGCGGCCATAGCGCGCGTAGCAGTCTTTGACGTCGTGCAGGAACTGCTCGAGCGAGAACACCCGCTCCGGCAGATAGATCAGGTGCGGGCCATCGTCGGCGAATTTCTTGCCCAGTGCGGAAGCGGCGGTGAGGAAGCCGGCATGGCGGCCCATTACTACGCCCACGTACACCCCGGGCAGCGAGGCGTTATCGAGGTTGGCGCCGGCAAAAGCCTGTGCCACAAAGCGCGCCGCCGAAGGGAAGCCCGGCGTGTGGTCATTGCCGACCAGATCGTTGTCTATCGTTTTGGGGATGTGGATGCAGCGCAGCGGGTAGCCGGCTGCCTGGGCCTGTTCGCTGACGATGCGCACCGTATCGGAGGAGTCGTTGCCGCCGATGTAGTAGAACTGTTCGATCTGGTGGGCCTGCAGCACCTTGAAGATTTCCGCACAATATGGCACGTCCGGCTTGTCGCGGGTGGAGCCCAGCGCCGACGAAGGCGTGGCCGCCACCAGTTCCAGATTGTGGCTGGTTTCGCGCGTCAGATCGACCAGGTCTTCGTTGATGATGCCGCGCACGCCGTGCAACGCGCCATACACCAGACTGACGTCGCGGAAGCGGCGCGCTTCCAGCACCACGCCCGCCAGCGACTGATTGATCACGGCGGTGGGACCGCCTCCCTGTGCGACCAGAATTCTGCCTGAAGACATGCTTGCCCCTCCATAGAGTTTGAACCAGCTGTCCCCAGACTATAGCGCGAACTTCAGTGCTTGCCGATATGTTTGTCGAGGAATTTCTCTACCCGGGCCCAGAAATCGTAGCGTGTGGCCGGCAGGCTCCAGCCGTGGCCTTCATCCGGATATTCCACCCATTCCACATCGGGATTGGTCTGCTTCACGGCCTGATAGAAGCGCGTGCCATGTACCAGCGGCACGCGCAGATCGGAGCCGCCGTGGGCCAGCAATAGCGGCTGTTTGATGCGGGCAGCCTGCAGGATGGGCGAGGTCGCTTTGAGCTGTTCCGCATCTTTTTCCGGATCGCCCACCAGTTGCGGAATGCCGTACTCTTTCCAGCTTTCCGACATATCGGAAACGTAGGCCCAGTGGCCGGTGCGCATCAGGTTGATGTCGGTGACGCCGGCCCATTCAATGCCGCAGCGGTACAGATCGGTATCGTTCACCAGCCCCATCAGGGTGGCATAGCCGCCATAGCTGGCGCCGGCGATGCAGACGCGCTGTGCATCGGCCGTGCCGCGGGCGATGGCCCAGCGCGTGCCGTCGGCGATATCGTCCTGCATTTTCAGGCCCCATTGCTTCCAGCCGGCGCGGAAGTGTTTTTTGCCAAAACCTGTGCTGCCACGGTATTCCGGCTGCAGCACGGCATAGCCGCGCGAGGCGAGGAACTGCACTTCCGGATCCCAGTGCCAGCTGCTGCCCCGCATATACGGGCCGCCATGCACCAGCACTACCATGGGCAGGTTCTTGCCTTCGCCTTGCGGAATGGTCAGCCAGGCCGGAATGTCCAGCCCGTCGCGGGCTTGGTAATGCACCAGGGTGGTCCTTGCCATCTGCTCCGGCTTGATGGTGGGATGCGCTTCGCCCACCGCCATCAGCTTCTGCGTGCTACGGTTGTATAGCATGGTGCGATTCGGCCAGATGTCAGCGTAGGAATTGACCAGCACCCATGGTGTTTCAGCCCGGCGCGGTGCCGTCAGCAGGTTGATGGTGTTGGGCAACATGCTGTCGACTTTGGCCTGCATGGCTTTGAATTCGTCATCCAGCCATTCGGTGGCGTAGGCATCGTTGAGATAGCGTACGCCTAACAGCTTCTGTTCGTTCATCACCAGATGGCCGCTGAAGTCGTAGCCTTCCAGCCGCACCAACGGTTTTTCCGACAGAGTCAGCTTGTTCACGTCGAAGGTATAGACGGCCGAAGTGTTCTGGCCATGGCTGGCGATCACGTACAGCGTGCCATCGGGGCCAAACGAGAGCGGGCTGAAGTGGCCCTTGCTTTCGCCGTATGCATTGAACTCGGCCAGTTTGCGCCAGGCTTTGCTTGCCGGATCGAGGTAGAGGATGCTGCTGATGCCTTTATCCAGCGTCTGTACCAGCCGCGGCTCGCCCTGATAATCGAGCAGCCAGTGTTTGGCGTGATCGGGCGTGGCGATGGCTTCCGCTGCCAGACGGCCCGTGACGGTGTTCACCTTCAGCAGACTGACATAGTCGACCTGGGCACGGCCACTGTAATGGCGCTCCTGTACATACAGATAATCGCTATTCTGCGCGCCAGCCTGAGCGAGCAGGAAAGTGTGATTGGACAGCAGGTCGCGGGTGTTGCGGGTGGCCGATGCGTCGGTGATGAATGGCGTTGCAGCGCGCAGGGCCAGCTGGCGGAAACCCGTACCGTCACGGTTGACGGCGTACAGGCCGGGCCAGTAGCGCTGATTGCCCTGCGCCGCTTCGCGGTCGGCCGCAGTGAACGCGAGGCGCTGATCGTTGACCCACTGGAAATCGCCGATATCGGCATCAGTGAAATTTCCCACCACAGTGATTTTTTCCGTTGCCAGTTCCAGCACGGCGAGCCGTTCGCGTTTGCCGCTGGCGCCGATTTTCACGGCCAGATACTGACCGTTGGGCGAGAACACAGCAGCGCTGAGCTGGGGCTGGGAAAAGAAGTCACTGAGGGATGGACGCTCGTCGGCCTTTGCGGGCAGGCACATGAGCTGGAACGCGGCAGCGGCCAGTAACAGCAAATAGCGGAATGGCATAAGGTACTTTCTTGTGACAAGTTAGGCGTAGACAGTCCGCCAGATTGCGCACAATAGCATCCTGTTGTTAAAAAATCTATGTTGCCTATGTATCTTCGTGTTGCGACCGTCATTGTTCCGGCGCGCGGATGTAGTCGACCAGTGCCACGGTGGCCGGGGCGGGAGCGGGCGTGCACAGACTGACGGCGAGCATGCTCAGTATGCCGGCAGGTACGCCGAAAATGCCCGCCGAGATAGGGGCAATGTGGAACCACTGCGCTGCGCTGCTGCCGCCCAGAATCGGATTGGTATGCAGCATGTAGTACACGCACACGCCGAAGCCCGTCAGCATGCCGGCCACCGCGCCTTGTGTGGTGCAGCGTTTCCAGAATACGCCCAGTACCAGCGCCGGGAACAGGGTGGAGGCGGCTAGCGAAAAAGCCGCACCCACCAGCGACAGGATGTCGCCCGGCTTCTGCGAAGCGGTGTAGGCCGCCACGAATGCCACGCCGAGCAGCAGCAGCTTGGAGATGGTTACCCGCTTCTGGGTCGAGGCGCTACGGTCCACCACCTTGTAGTACACATCGTGCGACAGGGCATTGGAAATGGCCAGCAGCAGGCCATCGGCGGTGGACAGGGCAGCGGCCAGACCGCCCGCTGCTACCAGCCCGGATATGACATAGGGCAGGCCGGCGATTTCCGGCGTGGCCAGCACCAGCACGTCGGCGTCGATGGTGATCTCGGCCAGCTGCACGATGCCGTCGTGGTTGATGTCGCTGATGCTGAACAGGGGATTGAGCTTGTCCACATTGGCCCAGTAGGACACCCAGTTGGGCAGGTGGTGATAATCGATGCCCACCAGTGCACTGTAGATATCGTATTTGACCAGCACCGCCAGCGCCGGTATGGTCAGGTAGATCAGCAGGATGAAGAACAGGGTCCAGAACACCGAGGTGCGGGCTTCATGCACATTCGGCGTGGTGTAGGAGCGCATCAGGATGTGCGGCAGGGCGGCTGTGCCCAGCATCAGGCAGAACACCAGTGCGAGGAAGTTGTTGCGCTTGATGTCGGAGCTGGCCGGATCGCCCGGATAGGGCGTGGCGTGCGGCGTAATCGGTTCGGAGCGTGCCAGCGCCTGCGCGCGCGCTTCGCTCCACACCCGCTCCGCTTCGTCGGCCGATTTGGGATAGGCGATCAGGGCCCGTTCGGCGCTGCGGATTTCCAGCAGCGAGGCATTGCGGTGCTTGACCTTGTCGAGCTTGTGCTGGACTTCCAGTCTGCCTGCTTCCCACGAGGCGGGCAGGCCGCGCAGACGGCTTGCGTAATCATCGGCGCGCTGGCGGAAGATGGCGCGCACTTCCGCTTCGCGCGGGTCGGCCTGCAGCACGGCTTCGCGTGCGCTCAGCTTGGGCAGCAGCTTGCCGTAGGCCAGTTGCGGTATCGGGTTATCGCTATGCTTGGCCGACAGCCAGACGGCCGGAATCAGGAAGGCCACCACGATGATGATGTACTGGGCCACCTGGGTCCACGTGATGCCGCGCATGCCGCCGAGGAAGGAGCACACCAGTATGCTGGCCAGACCGAGGAAGATGCCGACCGAGAAATCCACCCCGGTAAAGCGCGAAGCGATCAGGCCTACTGCGTAGATCTGCGCCACCACATAGGTAAAGGAGACGATGATGGTAGCCGCCACGGCCAGCAGGCGCACCACGTTGCCACCGCCTGCGGGATTAGCGGCGCCGCCGTAGCGCTCGGCCAGAAAATCGGGAATGGTGTACTGGCTGAATTTGCGCAGATAGGGCGCAATCAGCAGCGCCACCAGAACGTAGCCGCCGGTCCAGCCCATGATGTAGGCCAGTCCGTCGAAGCCGCGCAGATACAGGCCGCCGGCCAGACTGATAAAACTGGCGGCGGAAATCCAGTCGGCCGCTGTGGCCATGCCGTTGAACACGGCCGGCACGCGCCGCCCCGCCACATAGTATTCGAGTACGTTGGAAGTACGGCTGATGACGCCGATGGTGGCGTACAGCACGATGGTGGAAAACATGAACAGGTAGCCTATCCAGATGCGCGACATGCCTTCCTGTTCCAGCACTGCCAGCGAGACCAGAAAACCGGCGAAGCCGGCGGTGAACATCAGGTAGTAGCTGCGCAGGCGCTGGCGGAATGTGCGGGCGGCCTTCATGGACGCGGCTCCTTGCTGCCGGAGCGCGGCACGCGGGCAGCTTTGTCGAGGCGGCGCATGCGCCAGGCGTAGTAGGCCAGTATGCCCAGATACACCAGACAGGAACCCTGCGCGGCCAGATAGAACGACAGCGGCCAGCCGAACAGACTGAGGTTGGCCAGTTCGCGCGCAAAGAAGGCTGCGCCGAAGCCCGTCACTAGCCACAGCAGCAGCAACTGTACCGACAGGCGGCGCGTGCGCTGCCAGTGCTGGGCGCGGGTAATACGCGCCTGCGCTGCCGGCAGGACGGGGGCGGACGGCTGGCTTAGCGGCTGCGGTGGCGTGGCGTTATCCATAATACGGTGCTTCGCTTTCTTCTATCGGCGGCTCGGGCGGTAGCGGGAAGGCCAGCCGGAACAGGGCGCCCGGCAGCTTGGGCTGGGTGGCGCGCGGATTGTTATAGATTTCCACTTCCACCCCGTGCTGATGGGCGATTTCGCGCACGATAGCCAGCCCCAGACCACTGCCTTCGGCCTTGTTGCCGAGGATGCGGTAGAAGCGCTCGAACACGCGCTGGCGCTCGGCCGGTGCGATGCCGGGCCCCGTATCTTCCACTTCGAGGATGGCGTGCTGCTCGTCGCTGCGCACACGCACGGTTACGCTGGCGCCGGACGGAATATAACTCAGCGCATTGTCGATCAGGTTGGACAGCATTTCGCGCAGCATGGTGGGGTTGCCTTCGATTTCCAGCGGCTGGTCCGGACCTTCGTAGCCGAGGTCTATGCGCGCCGCGAACGAGGCCGAGACCCAGTCCTGCACCGTGCTGCGTGCCAGATCGGACAGGCTCAGTAGCTGCATGCTGGTGCCGGCCTGCGGCTGGTTTTCTGCGCGCGCCAGTGCCAGCAGCTGGTTGACCAGACGGGTGGCCGCTTGCGAACTTTTGGCCAGCTGTTCCAGCGAGCGGTGGATTTCCGCGCTATCGGTCTGGCGCAGCGCCAGTTCGGACTGCATGCGCATGCCGGCCAGCGGAGTTTTCATCTGGTGCGCCGCATCGGCGATGAAGCGCTTCTGCATCTCGATGGAAGAGGACAGCCGCGCCAGCATGTCGTTGAGCGAATTGACCAGCGGCGAAATCTCTTCCGGCACCTGATTCGGCGCGATCGGGCTAAGGTCGTCGGAACCGCGCGCGCGGATGCGTTCCTGCAGCTGGGCCAGCGGCGACAGGCCGCGCGCCAGCGCAAACCACACCAGTGCCAGCACGATGGGCAGGATGATGAACTGGGGCAGTATCACACCCTTGATGATTTCATTGGCCAACTGGGCGCGTTTTTCCAGCGTCTCGGCCACCTGCACCAGTGCCAACGGCGCTTCGCTGCCGGGCGGGTGTTCCAGCCGCACGTAGGCGTAAGCGATGCGCACCGGCGTGCCATGCATGCTGTCGTTGCGGAAGTGGACGTTGGCACTGGTGGGCAGCTCTTCTTCGTCCAGCACGGGCGGCGGCAGATCACGGTCGCCGTCGATATGTTCGCCGTGCGGGCCCTGAATCTGGAAGTAGACATTGTCGATATCGTCGGCGCGCAGGATGTCGCGCGCCGAGCCGGGCAGGCCCTTGATGACTTTGCCATCCACGGCGCGCACCTGCTGCGCCAGCACGGTGACGCTGTCTTCCAGCGCATGGTCGAAAGGCTGGTTGGCAATCGACTTGGCCACCAGATAGGTGATGGCGATACTCATCGGCCAGAGCAGCAGCAATGGCGCCAGCATCCAGTCCAGAATCTCGCCGAACAGCGAATGCTGTATGCCTTCATCCGCCTCCGCCGCGGGCGGCTGGTAGTCCAGCGCAGCGTCCTGCTGCACGGCGGATTGCTCTGTCACTTGGCCGGTTCCGCGTATTTCTCGAGGCAGTAGCCCAGGCCGCGCACGGTGGCAATGCGGATGCCGCCCGTTTCGATTTTCTTGCGCAGCCGGTGCACATACACTTCGATGGCGTTATTGCTGACCTCTTCGCCCCATTCGCACAGATGGTCCACCAGCTGTTCCTTGGAGACCAGACGGCCGCTGCGCGCCAGCAGAATTTCCAGCAGCCCCAGCTCGCGTGCCGACAGGTCCAGCATCTGCTCGTTGATATAGGCGCTGCGGCCCACCTGATCGTAGCTGAGCGGGCCATGCTTGACGATGGCGCCGCCACCGCCGGCGCCACGCCGGGTCAGTGCGCGCACCCGTGCTTCCAGCTCGGACAGGGCAAACGGCTTGGCCATGTAGTCGTCGGCGCCCAGATCGAGGCCGTTGACGCGCTGTTCTATCGAATCGGCTGCCGTCAGGATCAGCACCGGCAGGCGCGATTCGCGCGCGCGCAGGCGGCGCAGCACTTCCAGACCGGATAGCTTGGGCAGGCCCAGATCCAGTATCAGCAGATCGAACTCCTGGGTGGCGAGGGCGGTATCGGCTTCCTGGCCATTGCCTACGCAATCGATGGCATAGCCCGACTGGCGCAGCGAGCGGGTCAGGCCATCGGCCAGAACGCTGTCGTCCTCGGCAAGTAAAATACGCATGTAAAACACTCCGGCTGTACGAGCCCGTATTGTGTTGCATTTCGCGGCAAGTAGCGAGTTTTTGTGAAAACTCAAAAATTGTTTAAAAATCCCGCTTGCATTGATCACTGTTTTTTTATACAGTACCGACTGTAGCAACCGACAACCCGTTGAGAGAACCGCTGAGAGAACATTATGGACGACAAAAAAGCTGTAGTACCTGCCTCTGAGAAAGCCAAGGCGCTGGCCGCCGCGCTGGCTCAGATCGAAAAGCAATTCGGCAAGGGCTCCGTCATGCGTATGGACTCCAGCATGCCGATCGAAGAAGTGCAGGTCGTCTCCACCGGTTCGCTCGGTCTGGACGTGGCGCTCGGTGTAGGCGGTTTGCCACGCGGCCGTGTGGTCGAGATCTATGGCCCGGAATCGTCGGGTAAAACCACGCTAACCCTGCAAACCATTGCAGAGATGCAGAAACTGGGCGGTACCTGCGCCTTTATCGATGCCGAACACGCGCTGGACGTGGTGTATGCCCAGAAGCTGGGCGTGAACCTGAGCGAACTGCTGATTTCGCAGCCGGATACGGGCGAACAGGCACTGGAGATCTGCGATGCGCTGGTACGTTCCGGCTCCGTGGACATGGTGGTGGTGGACTCCGTGGCCGCACTGACGCCACGTGCCGAGATCGAAGGCGATATGGGCGATTCCCTGCCGGGTCTGCAGGCCCGTCTGATGTCGCAGGCGCTGCGCAAGCTGACCGGTTCGATCAACCGCACCAACACGCTGGTGATCTTCATTAACCAGATCCGTATGAAAATCGGTGTGATGTTCGGCAGCCCCGAAACCACCACCGGCGGTAATGCGCTGAAGTTCTACGCCTCCGTGCGTCTGGATATCCGCCGTACCGGCTCGATCAAATCGGGTGACGAAGTGATCGGTAATGAAACCAAGGTGAAAGTGGTCAAGAACAAGATCGCGCCACCGTTCAAGGAAGCCCACTTCGACATCCTGTACGGCGCTGGTACCTCGCGCGAAGGCGAAATCCTCGATCTGGGCGTGGAAGCCAAGATCGTCGAGAAATCGGGTTCCTGGTATAGCTACAACGGCGAGCGCGTCGGTCAGGGCAAGGACAATGCCCGTATCTTCCTGCAGGAACGTCCGGAACTGGCGTGGGAAATCGAAAACAAGGTGCGGGAATCGCTGGGCGTCCGTCCGCTGCCGCCACTGGCTGGCGACAAGGGCGACACCGTGGTGAAGCTGAAATCCGTCGATAAAGGCGCCGACGCTGCCTGATAAGTAGCGCCGGATAGCGAGCAGGCCATGGCGGCAGCCGAACTCAGTCTTAAAGCGCGTGCTCTGCGTCTGCTGTCGCAGCGCGAGCACAGCCGGCTTGAACTGGGGCGCAAGCTGGCCCGCTATGCGCAGGAGGGCGACGACGTGGAAGCCCTGCTCGATCTGCTCGAACAGAACCGCTGGCTGTCGCAGGAGCGTTTCTCTGAAGCATTGATACATCGCCGCTCCGCCCGTTACGGCAATGGGCGGATTGTTGCGGAATTGCAAAGTCATGGCATCCGTGGCGAAGAACTGGACCGGCTCAAACAGGGCCTGGCCAGCGACGAGACAGCGCGCTGTGTGGAAGTGTGGCAGCGCAAGTTCGGCAGCGTGGCCGAAGACGTCCAGCAGCGCAACAAACAGATGCGCTTCCTGCTGCAGCGTGGTTTCTCCCAGCGTGCCGTGCAGACGGCGCTCAAGGGCAGCGAGCACTTCGAAGAGTGACGGAAGTATGATCTAAGCAGAAATTTCTGCCGCAATGCATCATGCAATGTTTCTATGGCAGAAATACATTCTGTGAATCTCTTATCAAAATAGCCTCAGATGGCAGATTTTGCGCGGAAAAACTTATGTTTGCGCGCAACAAATGGCCTCTATGTGCTACACTTTTAGGGTTTTTGCAGCGCCGCAGGTGCGGTAAGTGTCCGTAGAAGCTGCGGATACGTGCTTTACAGCACATGGCTGCTTACTAAATTTCTGTCGCGAAAGCGGCATCGGTCTATGTCCCTGTCAACCCCAGTTAACCGACGTGCGCTACGGCACACGCGCGCAATTGTCGTCCAAGCGTATGCACGCGAGGATGGTCTATGGGATCTTGACGCGCATATCTCCGATATCAAACAGATCGACACCGTGCTGGCCTCGGGCCCACGCGCTGCCGGTACTCCCCTGCATGACCTCCATTTACGCCTGACCGTTGACCATCAGCTCAACATCGTCGATGCCGAAGCCGCGTCCGATGCTGTGCCGTATCCCGGCCATTGCGATACCATCGCGCCCGCTTACAAGGAACAGCTGGTTGGCCTGAACCTGATGCAGGGTTTCCGTCACGAACTCAAACAGCGTCTGGCGGGCAGCGCCGGCTGCACCCACCTGACGGAACTGGCGCAGATACTGCCGACCGCCGCCGTGCAGGCGTTTGCCAACGATGTCTGGGCGACCAATGACGCGGCCACGGAAGACCATGGCACGCCCCGTCAGAAACCGTTTCAACTAGATAAATGTCACGCGCTGCGCACCGATGGTGCGGCGGTGGCGCAGTTTTACCCGCGCTGGGTGGCCAAAGCAGCACCGAGCAGCGCGTAGCAATCTCTGCTTTTAGCAGCACCTTATATCGCTTATTTTCGTAGCATTTTCGCAGTATTTTCGTAACATCAACCGATTTTTACACATCAGCATCAGAAGGGAAGCCAGCATGAAAATCCATGAGTATCAAGGCAAAGAAATCCTCCGAAAATTCGGAGTGACGGTTCCACGTGGTATCCCGTGCATGACCGTTGAAGAAGCAGTCAAAGCTGCTGAAACCTTGGGCGGCCCAGTCTGGGTTGTGAAGGCACAGATCCACGCCGGTGGCCGTGGTAAAGGCGGCGGCGTTAAAGTTGCCAAGTCGCTGGAACAGGTGAAAGAATACGCTGACCAGATCATGGGCATGCAGCTGGTCACCCACCAGACCGGCCCTGAAGGCCAGAAAGTACGTCGTCTGCTGATCGAAGAAGGCGCCGACATCAAGAAAGAACTGTACGTTTCGCTGGTAACCGACCGCGTTTCGCAGCGCGTTGTGCTGATGGCTTCGTCCGAAGGCGGTATGGACATCGAAGAAGTGGCTGAAAAGCACCCTGAGCTGATCCACTCGATCGCTATCGATCCATCGGTAGGCCTGACCGACGCTGAAGCTGCCAGCATCGCCGCTAAAATCGGCGTGCCAGAAGGCTCGATCGCGGATGCCGTGACCAACCTGCAAGGCCTGTACAAAGCCTACTGGGAAACCGACGCATCGCTGGCTGAAATCAACCCGCTGATCCTGACCGGTTCGGGCAAAGTCATCGCGCTGGACGCCAAGTTCAACTTCGACGCCAACTCGCTGTTCCGTCAACCAGAAATCGTGGCTTACCGCGATCTGGACGAAGAAGATCCAGCGGAAGTGGAAGCTTCGAAATTCGATCTGGCTTACATCTCGCTCGACGGTAACATCGGCTGCCTGGTGAACGGCGCCGGTCTGGCCATGGCCACCATGGACACCATCAAGCTGTTCGGCGGCGAACCAGCCAACTTCCTCGACGTAGGCGGTGGCGCTACGGCTGAGAAAGTAACCGAAGCCTTCAAGATCATGCTGAAAAACCCAGGCCTGAAAGCTATTCTGGTGAACATCTTCGGCGGCATTATGCGTTGCGACGTGATCGCCGAAGGCGTGATCACCGCGTCCAAAGCCGTTTCGCTGCAAGTGCCGCTGGTGGTGCGTATGAAGGGCACCAACGAAGATCTGGGCAAGAAGATGCTGGCCGATTCCGGTCTGCCTATCATCGCAGCCGACACCATGGAAGATGCAGCTAAGAGCGTCGTTGCCGCTGCTGCCGGTCAAGCTTAATTAAGGAATCAACATGTCCATTCTGATCAATAAAGACACCAAAGTTGTTACCCAAGGGATCACCGGTAAAACCGGCCAATTCCACACCCGCGGCTGCCGCGACTACGCGAACGGCAAAAACTGCTTCGTAGCAGGCGTGAACCCTAAGAAAGCCGGCGAAGATTTCGAAGGCATTCCAATTTTCGCTAACGTCACCGAAGCGAAAAAAGAAACCGGCGCCAACGTGTCGGTGATCTACGTACCACCAGCAGGCGCCGCTGCCGCTATCTGGGAAGCCGTCGAAGCTGAAATGGATCTGGCCATCTGCATTACCGAAGGCATTCCAGTCCGTGACATGATGGCTCTGAAAGACCGCATGGTCAAAGCCGGTTCGAAAACCCTGCTGCTGGGCCCTAACTGCCCAGGTCTGATCACTCCGGACGAAATCAAGATCGGCATTATGCCTGGCCACATCCACAAGAAAGGCCGTATCGGCGTGGTATCGCGCTCGGGTACCCTGACTTATGAAGCAGTGGGTCAGCTGACCGCACTGGGTCTGGGCCAGTCGTCGGCAGTGGGTATCGGCGGTGACCCGATCAACGGCCTGAAGCACATCGACGTCATGAAGATGTTTAACGACGATCCAGATACCGACGCCGTGATCATGATCGGTGAAATCGGTGGTCCGGACGAAGCCAACGCGGCTCACTGGATCAAAGACAACATGAAAAAACCAGTGGTCGGCTTCATTGCTGGCGTAACCGCTCCTCCGGGCAAGCGCATGGGCCACGCCGGCGCGCTGATCTCGGGCGGCGCTGACACCGCACAAGCTAAACTGGAAATCATGGAAGCTTGCGGTATCAAAGTCACCAAAAACCCATCGGAAATGGCCCGTCTGCTGAAAGCCATGCTGTAATCACAGCCTTCCGTTAAGGAAATAGAAGGGGAGCTCATGCTCCCCTTTTTTATTTCCGAATGACAAAATTTGTCACTGGCAAAATTCGGCAGTTGCTTTTGGGAATTAAGTGACAAAAAACGGCAGTATGGGGCCCTAAAAGTGACAGAATTCGTCAGAAAAATGGCCGAGTGCATGGTTAAACAGGCTGGCACGCTGATTGCTCTATGGAAAGTGTAGGCAACAACTTTTGTTCAACACACACCCGGGAGTCAACTATGAAAACCATGCACATGATGAAAAAACAAGCACAAGCCGGCTTCACTCTGATCGAACTGATGATCGTTGTCGCCATTATCGGTATTCTGGCTGCCGTCGCCATCCCTGCTTACAGCGATTACACCATCAAGGCCAAGATGGCCAATGCGCAAGGCGCGATCGATTCGATCAAATCGGCCGTGGCCCTGTGCGCTCAGGAAGGCGGCGGCGACCTGACCGGTTGCGACGCTGGCGCGAAAGGCGTGCCAACCTTTACCGAAACCAAGGAAGTGAAATCGGTCACGGTCAAAGACGGCGTGATCGTCGAAACCTTCTCGACCGGCGTGGGCAAAGATATCGATGGCCTGACGGCTACCTTCTCTCCTACGCTGGCCGCTGGTGCCGCCAATGTCACCTGGAACGTGACCACGACCGTCACCAACGATACGGCTAAAACGGCCCTGACCAAAAACAATGTCGGCCCTTAATAGTCCGGGCGGATAGAAAAAAACCGGCTGAGGCCGGTTTTTTTTCGCCTGTGCGAACCGCGCTAGACGATTTTCTGGCGGTCGGCGATCAGCGCTTCATAGGTCAGGTTCTGCAGCATGGTGTGGTGCATAGGGTCGAGGTCGATGAACTGTACGCCGTAGGTGAACACCTCGGGCTGGTCACCGGTGGAGGGCTTGACCACATTGATATTGCGAATAGTGGCGTTGGGGTTGATACGCACCTGACGGTTGCCGGGCTGGGCGATCAGGTAGAACGACAGGCCCACTTCGCCGCCATCATCGGCCAGCGGCTTGGGCGACTCGATCAGGGCGCCGGAAACGCTGAGGTTGACGAGAAAGACTGAAGTGGCGCCGGCCGAGGAGGTGACCTGGGCGGGAATATCGACCTTGACGCGCATGGCCGTGCGCAGGCTGGTGCCCTGTATCGACACGGGGAACGACAGGTGTACGTAGAACATGGGGCGCGGGAACACGCGCTGCACCACGCAGGAAAATGAGCACACATTGACGCCCGAAAACACGCGGATAGTCAGCTTGTCGCCATCATTGACGGCGATAGGCGCGCCGCTTTCGAACGGAATCTTGACGATCATATACTCGTCTTTGACCCAGCCGATCAGCGTAGAAAAGTGCTGGACCGGCTTGATGGTGCGATGGGTGATGAACTGGATGCGGCTGCCTACCTGCAAGTTCATCTGCTCGAACTCATACTCCTGGGTCTTGCTTTCGTTCGATGGAGGGTTGCTGCTCATGCAAATTCTTTCACGTATGCGCCTGACGGCAGCGGTCAGCCTGCGGAAAAATTACCTCTATGGAAAAGATTATATACTTGTGTTCTAGAGGTAACAATCAGGCAATAAATGATCCGGGCCCGGGCTCGGCTAGCCGATAGCCGGCGACCGGCTTTGACCTAGCACAAACGATCAGCCCCACATCAGACCTGTTCAGGCATGTTTGTGCAAGAAATTGAGGTCCAGTGTATACAAACTAGTATGAGAATAGGGAATGAAATGCGCGCAAATGTGTCCTAAGCGCTGACATCCTGCCTTGACGTGCTAGCTGGTGGCGCTCCAGTCGCCCGACTTGCCGCCGTGCTTTTCCATCACGCGGCTGCCGCTCATCACCATGCCACGGTCCACCGCCTTGCACATATCGTAAATCGTCAGCAGGCCGATCTGCACGGCGGTCGAAAACCGTTAATAAGTTCTTGATTTAAAAAGCTTGTCAGCCAACGCTGAAGTTTTAGGAACTTGCCCAAAAAACTCAAAAAACAGCTATCTTGTCCAACGCAGTTGGACAGGAATTGGACAGGATTTTGGCCTGTCCGGTGTGGATAGTAGGGGAGATTAACGCCCCAAGCAAGTATGGTTAGGTTCGACTCGCTGGCGCGAGCCGAACCCTTTTGCACTCAACGGATCACAAACCGCAACGATGCACGTTCATGAGTTTCCCAAAGCGCATTTTTAATATGCCATATCGACGCCGCTTGAGGTTCGTCGACGGATGGGATTGGAAGCCCCTTTGCCTTCGCATATTCATAAGCCAACTCGTCAATCCCCCGTTGGATCGACAACTCGTAAGATGTAGGGGCGAGTTCGATTGCGGCCTCCACTAGCGACTTGGGATCTGCCGAGCCATCAATCGCTCCACGAATGATCGTCATGCCTTGAATTCGATATCCAGTTGCGGGACTCGTATTAACGTCGTTGATGACCATCAGCAGCTTCAGAATGATGCTGTGAACGTCTGAGACTTCGAGTATCGGAGCCAGCGCTGCTCGCTCAATGGCGATCGCAGCACTCGTTTTGATGAGTTCGACGTTTTTGCGGCTCTTGCTCAGACCTAGATAGCCGTTATTCACCAAATGCCGAAAGGCGTCTTTCTCTTCGTCTTCATTCAGGTTGAACCAAGAGCCGACGTCTTCTGCTTCTATAGGGGTGTCGTAGTTACGGAAGAACTCAGCGAGACTTAGTGCGGGCAAGCCGGCGATCTCATCGCGATTGGTCAAAGTCATTTGAAATGTCTTCCTCATTACGCCACTATCAAGGCGACTATGGCATTACCCTCTACAACTATCGGGCTGACATCTTGACCTTTGCAAAGCTCCCGGAACGTATGCACGAGCTTTACTTCGTTAGTGGTCAATGACAGGGGGGTAAGCAACGAATCTACAGCGCTAAGAACATCGGGCATCGACTCCGCAAGAAGTTGACGCAGCAAAGGGACAGGTTCGATGGACAATGCAGTTGCGAGCGCAACTACCTTCTGCACCGGTAGCTTCGTATTTCCCTGCTTGATCATGACAAAGGTCGTGACGCGTTCGAAGCCAAGAGCCTGCGATATTTGCGCATCACTTTTTCCAAGCTCCGTCTGACGGCGGATGATCAATTCCGCGATGGATTCGTTACTGATGTTGGTAACTGTTTTCATATTCACCCCATAAAGTATCGCTTTGCAAACTGCATCGCGCTCGGTATGAATATAGTTCACGCGAGACTAAGTTCAGGGTGGAGAATGCTGACACCCAAGTAGATTTTTTTAAGGAAGTGGAGTTGCTAACCAAATCAACGTTTTGCATCGAGGCGTAAAGCTGTAAAACCTTAAAGATGTAATTTCTTAATTAAGATTTTGCGCTTTTGTGGGTCAGCTAGAGTAAGGTGAAAATGTTGTAGATGTGGAAATTGACGGAGTCCTAGAAGGATTTCAGAATCGTGACAGCAACGCTTTCCTTAACTTCCGCCCATTAATGCTTATCCTTATAGGGCCGGGGTAATTTGAATAACCGCTTCAATTTAGCTGGGGCAGAAACTTCTACTTAATGCGACTACTGATTCGGGCAGGAAGCGGAATTAGTGGTTACGATGGCCCCTAATATATGTAGGCTACAACGCCGTAGCCGTTAGGTGTTCCATTAAATTCTCGAGATAGATTTGAACTGGATAATTCCTCAATTTGCATTCAAACTATTGGAAATCTGACGGTTTTTGAAATTTTGGCGATTTTTGTGTAAGGCATTGATTTTATTAATATTTAATGAACTTATTGACGGGCTGGTGCGTAACTGATGCGTAACGATTTTGACCAATTGCGCAGAGATCAACCCGTCAATTTAAAGCGTCTGCATAGACTGACGAGAACCCACCGACGCGCCCTTCAAAATGAAAATCTGATTAAGGGCATTACTCGTGCTGAGGCAGTCTCAAAACGCGTTTAAATCGGCCTGGTGCGTCAGATTCCTAGATGTGAGGCCATACACCAGTAGCACTAATTGCCTCGACTCACGTGAACTGGCAGAAAAATTTGAGCCGATGCCTGAGGTAGCGAGTGGAATACTTGGCGGTGAAGCGAGCTTGCAGGAGGATATGTGATATTTCGATCTGTGTAGCAGTCGGTTGGGGCCGTCACGTCTTTCCGTAAATACTTAAAGACTTAAATGAAGTAATTCTTAAAAACATATAGGGAAGAGGTGGCGGCCCCAAGTCTTTCCCCCCAAGCTGTAATCGACGCCACTTGAAGGGGACGGATGGAGCACTCTGCATCCATCGCGCCCTGTAAGAATTGGCGAAACACCGGTTCCGTTGATTAATTTTCTGTCCAGCCACCGAAGCTTATAGAAGAATCAGCTTTTTTCGAACTAATGGAATTGGTCATGCCAAGCGGCGGTCCTGGTTTGATTTTTCCTCGCCATCGCTAACTACTCATCTCTATCCCATTCTTTGCGAAGAGTGCGTTGATACTCAACTCCATCCGCCGGTATATCGGTGCGGTCTTTCCACAACCCGCTCGCAGCGAATAGCGCCGCCAAACGACGCCTCCTACGAGCTTCAAGGAGGTTCACCACTAATGAACTACCCAAGGCATTCTCTGTCGGTGCCGCACCGTCAGAAGAATCATCGCGTGTCTGCATAACAGTGTCTCCCAGGGCTTAGAAGCGCAATAAAAGAGGAGCGCCGCCATTTGTATGACGACGCTGAAAGACTAATCTATTCGGCAAGTTCCCACTGTCACAAGGATTGACCAAGTCAGCCACCGAAGTGGTTGCCAACCGCCTTATTTTTGTTGCTAATAAAAGGCAGGCAGTCGATTCTAGACAGGCTTAGTTCACATTGTCCAAGCAAGAATGCTAAGCCAACTCCATTGGCTCGTCATCAGTTTCAGACAAATACTCGGAATGCCTTGCTCTTACCTTGGCGCATCGATTCGCAGCGCGCTCCTTCCAGTCGTTCACATCACCGTCGATGCGAGGATATTGAATGTCGAATAACACGACTTCGCTCTCATTACGTTCATTGTTAAAGAGGTAAATGTCTTCACGACGAACCGTTGATGTCAGCACAAGTGGATTGCCACGAAATTCTGCAAAACGCATTGCGAACCAGCATGCCACATCTCTGTCAGTTGTCCAAGCTTGGCCGTTAGCTGCGCTCCACGGATCGCAGCCTGATGTTCCTCGCCACACTTGCACTGTTCCAGGAAGGATAGAGGTATCGAACTGAGCATAGCGGAACAGCGCGCGCAGCAGCCGGCGGGTTCTTGCAGCGGTGATTAGTTCATTGTGATCATGGTCCCACACAGAACTGAGCAACGCCCTGAATGACTCCCTTGGAACCTTTGCTCTCCAAAAGGCAACGACGACTTGGCCGCGCCTCTTGTTTCCCACGGCAACCGAGAGCGATAGCGCTGCATCAACGTCTCCGGCCATGGCAGGCATCACGAATTTGCGCGCCCACGGTTCGACGAATTGCTCAATCTGATAGCAAATGAAGTTTCGATATGCACCTCGCAACACCGGTGGCGAGTCAGTCTTCCCTGGATTTGAAGATTGGCATTTCATTTTGATATTAACGGCATTGGTCACTGCATTCTCCTGTAAAAAGTTCAGATAGCGAATGCTATAGAGGCGACGTAGGCGCCGTGTGACATTTTTTTGTTAATAAAATCAAATGCTTAAAACATGCATCCTGTATGTGTTAAATATTTATGCGTGCAATGGCTACGAAATCCTGGAGTGTTCCTTTCAAATGCAACTTCCGATTTCGGTAGAGCGTGACCGGCCATTCTGGTCCTTCGTGGCCGATTTTGGCATCCGATCAGAATGAGCGGTCACTATTCCAAAATTGGAGGTTGCGATCGTCCGAATAGGCAGTTGGCAACAAGCACATATCCGCACTCAATCCGGGGACAAATCTTCAAACTTCATTTTGTCGCAACATTGAGACGACAACTAATTACAGTGAGCGCTATGCCCCTTAATATTCGGAAATGCACCATAGAAACTATCCACGCGATCCCCGTGAACGCGGCATCTTGCGTGTTTCATGCTGGCGAAATCGCACTGCGCGACTATTCTGGATCATACGATGTAACTTATGACGACGGAGGCGTATGGCAGCCACATCACAGTTCAAAGGGGCGAGCAAGAGTCCTGTGATCCTTTCGAATCATCGCATTCATATTCCAGTGATCGTGACCGCAGACTCCGGCATCGTGATTGTGTAGTCCGGTTAGGTGCCCAAACCTGTCATGATGGGCCAGAATTGCCGGTCACGTTCGGCAGGAATACACAAATACGGGTAGCCGGTCCGGCTAGTGGATACCTGGCACTCTGGCGAACCCCGGAAGTGGGCAGTAGTGTGCCAATTACAAACGCAGGGTTGTCGTCGAACGAAATGCGGCCCGTCTTCCCGAGAGGGTATTCTCGCTCCCGGTAGGTAGGCCTATCTGGAGCCGCGAGCCTTTCGTATAACTACGAAAATAGTTAGGGAAGCCGCCCGCGCCGTAGGCGCAGGCTTCCAAAGGTATTCTAACGAGCTACGGAGCTACATAACTACACTGGAAAATCATTCTCGTAATGGTGTTAATCGCCTTTAGCTAAAGGCTCTAATGGAAATACATGCTATCCGGTGTAGTATCCGATCAGCCACCTACCTCCTACCACTTGCTTGCAGTCACGACTTCCGGTGCAATGCCTTGGCCGAAGCGAGACGCTTATCCAGTGTCGTCATTGCTCGCCGAACTGCGCTAGCATCTCTGACCTCATTACCAGAAATCAGTGCTGCAAAGCGAGCGACGCGACTTGGGCTATCTCCTACAAAGCGACGTGCAATCCAAACTTGCATGAGGCTAGGA
>NZ_WWCM01000025.1 GCF_009857915.1 Duganella qianjiadongensis | reverse complement strand
GCCGGCAGGGACCAAGCCAGTTGAATGGCGGTTGCTGACGAATCGCCATGCCAGCTCGCTCGATGAAGTCAATGAATTGATTGATTGGTACAGGGCGCGTTGGGAAATCGAGATGCTGTTCGATATCGTAGTGGAAAGCGAAAGTGTCACTTTTGCGACGGTAAATGTGTCAATCCATCTTTTCAGAGTCGGGAAAGTTGAAATTCTTTAATATTTTCAACGACTTACCGAATTTGGAAAGCAATTGTGTCAACTGGAATGCAAGGAAAGGAAATGTGTCACTTCCTTGGCGCCGAAAATCGGCACCGATTCGCATCGTCAGCGTCATATCGATACGATCAGAAATACGCAAAATAGCTCCATCGCAGCCGCGTGATGGCGATGCGCGCCTTCTTGTTGAATGGACGCTTGTTCCGCGGCGAAACGGGCGGCGATGCGCCATATAGGTGGCCACAGTTTCCGCATCGGTAGGGCGCGTCGAGCAGGGCTACGTTGAGTCGGTAGGGCGCCTTGGCGCCGCAAGTGCGACAGGCGATTTCCAGCGGGTCGCCATGCACCGGGCAGCATTTGTTGGTGCCGACCTGATGCACCACACTGTGATAGCCACGGCACAGGCATTTCCGGCAATACCGGAAATGGTTGCCGGCGGTGGCCTGCAACGCATCGGGGAGCACAGAGTCCCACACCAGTTTGAGCGGTAGCCCCAGGGTGAGATGTAAGCGGCACAGGTCGACCTCCGAGCGGCATGCCGCCACGCCCTCATATGGGTCAATGTCAGACTTGGCCAACTGCGTGGTGATCGCCTGACCGGATAGCCGGTTCATCCTGGCTAGCTTCCACAGGATGGACACGATCGATTCAAACGGATCGAGCCATTTCGGGTCGAACACGTAGCCGAAAGACGGCGTCAGCGCGCGCTCGTCGAACAGCATGATGGGCAAGCTCTTGGCCTCCATGGCATCACGCGGCGCTGGACAGTTCCGACAGGCTGCAAGTGGTCGCCACCCGAGCCTGGACATAGCCGGAACTGCGCACCGCCTGGATCCACAACTGGGCCGACGGCCGGTAATGCGCAGCGTCCTGCAGCTCGCTTTCCTTGAGCACGATCTCGACGGCACGGGTGAACGATTCCATCGGAATCTCCAGTGCGCCGGCCAGCCCCGCCTTGTTGTGTATCGCGGCGAAGGCCTCCCAAAGCACTTGGGCATCGTCGACCAGGCGATATCCGGCGTCCACCGCCTGCTGCAGATAGAAGCGCGTAAAAGACCAGTCGGTGCGGCGCGGGAAATTGGTCTGGCCATAACCAATCAGGCAGGTGGCGACATCGGCGGCATTGCGAATGCCATGGAATGCGAGTTCGTCGACCATCAGGCGCGCCACAATCTGGGTCTTGCCGGCGCACTGCATGGCGATCTTGATGGCCAGCAGATCCTGCTGGCCGACGAGGATCGTGAACAGCTTGATCTGCAACCGGTCCAGATGGTCATGCACGTCGCGCAGCCATTCGTACTCGTTGTCGTCGTAACGCTGCGCCTCGTCACAAAACAGGATGACCGTCCCGCCGCCATTCTTGGCGCAGGCCTCCCTGATCTTGTTGATGAGCCGAATGCGCTTGGTCGGATTCGATCCGTGGTCCGGATCGGGGTAGCCCACGGCTTCCAGCAGATTCGAGAAGAAGGGGCCTTCGGCATGGCGCGGCTTGTGTTCAGCCTGGGCGTGGTAGGTGGTGATCTTGGGATAGGTCTCTGCCAGCAGCAGCCGCACATATTCGATGGCGCGGGTCTTGCCGATGCGCGAGGCACCGTGGATGAGCGCACCGGTGGTCCGGTAGCGTAGACAGCGCATGACGAGCTCGTGCAGTTCCTGGATGGCCGGTGTGGCGATGCGGTAGTTGCCGGTGGCGATGGGATGCAGATCGGGGGCGATGGGCCGGGGCAGTTTCAAAGACATCAGACTTCTCCTTGGCGAAAGAATCGTTTAGATGACTGTCGTGAAGCCGGAAGGGATCGTGAGCTTTAGCGGCTCGATTTTCTGAGGAGTCTGTGCCGGGAGTGCCGAATCTGTTGTCGCCGGCGGCGCGGCGGCCGGCGACACCGGCCCGGACTTTGGCGGCCCTGGCGGTGTGTTGGTCGTTGGCGCATTGGCCAGAGCGCGCATCGTTCTTTCCAGATCGCTGGCAGCGCGCCGGCTGTGCTTTGCCTTCTTCCGTTTTTCTTCGACGAAGCGGTTGATGAATTCCTGCGTGACCGTGAATGCCAGCCGCTTCTTGGCGCGCAGTTTCATGATCTCGCGGCGCAGCTTCAGGTCGTGCCTGATTTCACCCCACGCACCCTGCGCCTTGAGTATGCCGAGCTCGGATCCGTCTGAGAGAAAGGCGCGCACGCTGCGCAAGTCGTCACTGTTGTAATAGACGCGCAGATCCCTGCCCAGCAGCGCACCGCTGGCGGCCAACACCTCGCTTGTGTAGCGCACCTGGAACAGGTTGATATGCGGCCTGGTGCCTTGCGCCAGATAGCCGCGGACCCGGCAACGGTGCGCCGTCTGCATCAGGCACATCGTGCGGCGCTTCGCCTCGGGCAGCCACCAGATCATCTGTCCTTTGCCGCGCACCAGGTATTCCATCGCCTCCAGCGGCGTGCGGCCGTTCAAGCCATCGTGCGGCGTGGCGTTGTAACCAGCGATCGACGCCTCCATCAATTCCTCCATCTCGGCGAGCGACACGAACAAGCGCAGGTTGCCCTTCGGGTCGGCCAGTGCGCGGCGGAGATCTTTGGGATTCGAGCCCGTGTAGCCGGGCAGGCGGGAGGAGAGCGTGCTGGCGACCGTGCCGAAGAAACGTTCGATATAGGGCCGATCGTCGGGATGATGTGGCGGGCCGGCGTCGGCGGCGCAGCCGATGAATTCACACAATGCCGTCATGGTGTCGCTGGCCAGGTTCGCCTTGGCGTTGTCGAGCCGCATGCGTTCCCAGATCGCGTACCCCAGCTCTGGCAGTTTGCTGGATGGGAAGCCGCCCGCCGATCCATATCCGACGTCGGGCAGGGTGAACGTGCGCGGCCGGTGCGGAGTCAGCGCCTGCTCGATCGTCTTGATCACATCGTAGCGGCTGTATTCGCGCGACAGCACCAGGTGGTAACCCAGCACCGCGCGGGTGCATACGTCGATGATCACCAGCAGCCAGATGCGCTCGATTTCGAATTCCTGTTCGAAGCCAAGCGGGTCGCGGATCACTATCTTCAAGCGCACATCGAGCCGGTGTCCGTCGAATTCGACCACCTGGTAGGGACGAACGGCGCCGCGGCCGGCGGCGCCGGGCATGCCCTTGAGATGCGTGGCGCCGGCGGCGCGCGCCGCGTCACCGAAGTTGGTGAGTATTTTCGCCGTCACGTAGGCCGACAATGATCGGATGCCCATGCGATCCGTGTCCAAGGGATAGTCGGCGGCCGTGATACCGACGGCCCTGCACTGCGAAAGAAAACCGGCATGCAGTTTGCCTAGTCCACTCAACCTGGTCTTGAGCGGGCCATCGGTACTGACCTGGTGTAGCGTGACGGCGCGCTTGCGAATCTTTTGCGTCAGCCATTGCGCCAGCGGTGGATGCTGTTCAAGCAGAAACGCGAAGGCGCCGCCCAATCCGCCGCCGCTGGCGGCGGCGTGAGCACTTCCCAACGGCGCAGTGCGGGTATATGGCGCAATGCGTTGGTACTTGAGTAGCGCCGGAAATCCAACAACTCGGCCATCCGCATCGATCTTCAGGCAACGATCAAGCAGGAAATAGAGCTGGTGTCGGTTGATGCCTGTCCGCTCTTCAATCAGGCGTATGGCCTCTCCTTCGGCATACAGCTCAATTGCTCTCCGTCTTTTGGAAAAAATGATGCGCTGTGCATCGGAGAGGGCATTGAAATCAACGTCTGGCCAGATACCGATGTCGATGCCATGAAGGTCTCTGCGTTGACGATTCATGATAGCGACCTCACCGGGTGGATTGAAGTCAAGAACGAAAGTTCTTCCGCGTGCAGCTGCGGAGCCTGGAGTTTTCCAGCATGGAGTAAGCAAAAGATGGCTGCTCGCACAGGCGTTGGATCACCGGTGGAAAATTCCTGCTCGATGCGGGAAAGCTGCATCGGCTCGGCTACAAATTTCAGGATCGATTGTTGGAGCGAGGGGGGGATATCTTTTCGAGAGCAGGTGATTGCCACCAGCATGCGCTGCCAGTTGTCGGTCCACATTTTGCTCGCCAAAAGTTCGGCGGGCGGTACGATGCGGACCGCCATTTCGACGCCATCGATTATCGTGCTGCGCGCCTCGCAGGCATCGTCCATGACGAGCAACGTTTCGCGGTCGCCCTGACGTACCCAGAAGTCGACTTGTAGTACCTCATCCGCGAAATTCAAGTCGAGCGGGCGTTCGCAAAATGTCTGGATTGTTGGATCAACTTCGAGACGTATCCACTGTTCAAAAACGGCTTCGCCAAAGCACTGCAGGCGCCGGCCCAGCTTCAGGCTGTACGCCTCGATCATGCGAGAGCCGGCAGGCCTTGCGCGCGGAACAGCCGATTGGAATCGTGCGGTTTTGCTCATGATTTCAGCAGCTTATCGCTGCTGCCGCATCTTCAAAGCTGCGAGTTGACGGATTTTCTTTCCGATGCTACGAGTTGACACAATTGCTTTCTTGGACGTGCCGGTAAATGTGTCACTTTCCGGCCGCGGTCAAGAGGGAAGCAAGCGTTGAAACCGGTGACACAATTGCTTTCCTCTACGACAGCATATGCAAAGTAATTATGCAAAATTGCCGATGCGCGGTTATGGTTGTCTTTTGGATATCTATACATAGGCGCTTGGAATAGCGCGCAAGCGCTAGGTTCGCCGCTCCAACGTCGCGACGCCCAGTACTCAAAGCGCCCCCCGTTTCGGTGATCACGCCGGTGAAGCGCAGCGGTGTGGAACTAGGCGCAAAGCGGGTCTCCGGCTGGTTGACATCAATTTAGTAAACTCACTTGGAAATTCTAGGATATGGCAGAATTGCTTCGCTGATGATCGAAGTAAAAATGCTAAAATATTTTACGATCACCAATAAAATCAATTAGTTACAGAAGCGTACCTTTTGCAGATTTACATTGAGTGACGGCAGCGCGCCGCGTGACCGGCTGAGAAAGGGGAGACCGACGCATTCTAAAACAGACTTATGCGACAACTATCTTGGCTCGCAGGGGTGGTTATGTCGGGCGAGTTGTCAGTAAAGAACAAAAAATCCGTATACGCGATTCTGGCTTGCAGATGCATACAAGGAAAGCTAATTTTTGCCTGTTTATTAACCTTGCCAGTGATGGCGCAGCGTGACAGCGAGCGTGGCAAGGCACATGCTCGATAGCACTGACACCGTCACTTTATTTCAGTGATTTGTAGGCGAAAGCCGACAACATGTTATCGGTGCAAGCACGCCCGGCAATACATGCGGCAATATGGCCGGTTAACGAACTAGCAGCCTTCCCCACAAAATTGAGATCACTGAGAGGCACCATTAGGCGTAGCTCACAAGTTCCGTCTCGCCGTAGGCTGATCACAGCCTCTTTCCATCGACTACCCTCCCAAAGCACGTTAGGGCTGATCTTAATTAATTCAACCCTGTCCGCCACGGTGTCACTGCAGCCAGGCGTTTCGAGCACAACACCGACTTCCCGCTTCCAATAGTTGTCGTATAGCGACCACCTGTTCCATTGTTCGTTCTGATGAGCAACAAATTTTATTTCCCCTATTCCCCTAGCAACGCACCATGCGCCGTGAGTAACTTCACATTTTAGCGGCGGTTCTTGTGGCGCAGCACTAAGAATAGGTGTCGATAGTGCGAGCGCAATGGCGCAAAACCAACGACTAACCATTAACGAAGACTTGTTCATAATTTTCTCAAAAGTCTTTAGATACCATCGATGACGGTGGCGGACGTGGTCCTGCCATTTCTCTTAATGTCTGTGCATTTGCAGCGCCAGTTACGTCCCCCATAATGTTATTGGTTGTCTGAGTTGCAGTAACCGGGATTACTTTACCGGCTGCATCAACACCTCCAGGGTATTGATCACCTGCCTTGGCAGAATGTGCCAACTCATGTGTAACGACCTTAGCATCCGCCGTTCCGCGTAAGCTAATTTTGTTTCCGCCAATTTCATTGGTTAAGGAACGACCGAGCGCTGGTCGAACTGTTATAACATTTGCGGACCCATTCACTACAGACGGAGAATTCAAGGGAACAGGAACGCCAACCGTAGTGACCTTAACGGCGACACCGCCGATCACAACATTTCCAGACAGGCGGTTGCCAACTTCTGTAGCAACTTGCGAAGAGGTGAATCTCGCGACACCTGCAGGATCAGAAATCGCAAACGGAATTTTGATGTTCACCACAGTGCCAGCTGAATTCCACGTAACCTCGCTAGCTCGCCCGTCAGGATCGATGTAATTGTACGGGCTGTTGTTGGCGTAGATGTAGCGGTTGAAGCCCCCCCCAGTCTTCATATCCGTCACCACCGGATCAATGCTCAAGAAACGCCCCGCTACCGGATCATAATAACGCTGCTGCATGTAGGTGAGCCCCGTATCAGCGTCGTTCACATGCCCAGTGAACCCAATAGTTGGGGTCGTACTACCCGTCAACGTGAGCCCGTACGGCTCATACTTGGTAAGTGCGGTACGCACACCGATTGCGTTAGTTTTAGCGATCGGACTACCCAGCGCATCTGTATGATTGTAGCTAACGGAGGTCGCGCCGGCCAACTCGATCTCAGCAAGCAAATGTCGGTTCAGGTAGACATACTTGGTATCTTTCGACGGCTTGCCACCTCCCGTCTGTGACGCCATCAGTAACTGGCCGCTGCTGCTGTATATCTGAATTAGCTTGGTACCATCAGCCGCCAGTTCTTGCACGCGATGACCAAAGCCATCGTATGTGTAAGTCTCTTTGCCTGTCGCACTCTTGATGCGATTACCCTGATCAAACACAAAAGCCTGCGTACCGCGCTGACTGATATTGCCCTGTCCATCGTAATCGTAAGAAAGGTTATAAGCGCTTACATTGCTACTAATGCTCATCAACCGATTCTTGACGTTATCGTAGTTATGCAGGCTAGTGCGCCCACCCACTGCGCTAGACGTTAAGTTGTCCAGTGCGTCATAGGCATACGTCGCTGTCCCCCACATACCAGGCGCGCTGATGTTAGTTAAGCGATGCAAGCCGTCATACACCATGTTGCTACGACTCATTCCATTGGCAGTCCCGTCGGCAATTGCCGTCACATTACCATCCTGGTCATAACTATAGGTATCGTTCAGGATACTGCCGTCCGTTGCGTTCTGCGGCAGGCCACGCGTGTTCTGGCTCAGGCTATGTACGATACCGTTCCCGTAGGTAAAACCTTTTACAGCACCATTCGGGAAGTAGCTAATGTTGCTTGCGTACGTTCCAGTCGTGCTACTGATATTTCCTGGTTGCCCCAGCGCATTCGGTGCAAACGTCACGGCTGTCGTCCCAGGAAATCCTGTGGACCCCGGATAGGTCAGCTGCGATAAATTGCCAACGTTATCGATACCGCGCACAAACTCGTACGTCACCCCACCAAACACCAGCTTCTCATTGTTCAGGATGCGGCGAGCGTCATAACTTAAGGTCCAGGCCGTCGGCGCAGCTCCATCTGTATTAACTGTCGCCAACAACCCATCCGGCGTATAGGTACGCGCGATATTGGGACTACCATCACTGAAGTTGGTGTTCTTTAGCCGATTCAGTCCATCGTATGTATAAGATACCTTCCTCGTTGCAGGCACCGACGACTGATCGCAAGCGCTTGTGCTCGGCAGCGCCAAGCCGATTGCTTTCCAACTGATGTTGTTCGCCAAATCCAGTTGTTGGACCGTAGCCCCAATCTCTGGCTCGATGGTCTTACAAAGCAGCTGATTAGCATCATAGATATAGCTGCGTGTAGCAGTCTTCCCATTGCCACTACGTGTTATCGATTGCGGCTTACCATAATTATCTCGTGCAATCGCGACATTCACGTTTTCAGGCAAAGCGACAGACGCAACTGCGACATCATCCGGGTTATCGAACGCTTGATATCCGCTAGAGGTTGTGTGTCCCGCCGGGTCTACCACTTGTGTAATAAAACCATCGAGGTAATTAGTTGTGGTATTTAATTGGCCTAATCTTGGACTGCGGGTTGCCTCACTGTGGAGCAATAATTAGAGGGTCGGCCGGGATTCGTGTAAAAAAACTCAAATACTACTGTAACCTATTGATTTAAATAAGGGCAGACGCAGAATTCGGAAAATATCGTACGCTAAGCTAAGACCTGACGAGGGCCGGGAGGGATTACGGTTTTTTTCCGCAGAAATAGGTCTAAGCCATTGATTGTATGAACAAAAACGAACTTGGTACGCTCCCCTGTTATCCGAGCATTCGAATCGGATCACTTCCCCGCATCGGGTGCGGTCGACGTGACGGAGATCTTGTCGAGGCAGTTCGTCTCGAAGGCTTCGGTATTCTTCCGCGCATCCGGCCACAACCGGATCATGTCGGTCAGCGATCAGCGCCTGAATGATCGGGCATCCAATCACTGGGGCCGCCCACATGCGCTACACTTTCGCTGCCTTGATCTACTATTTATTAAGGAGCACCTCATGAATAGCGATAAAAGTTCAAATGAAGTTCACCAGCAATCCAATGTTGGTGATTACATCCCACTCTCCACGATGCACGTCGCACTACCGGCAGCCGTGGTCAATCGAGTTCTTTGGAAATTAATTTGCGGGTTAGACAAACCATCTCACGGCGATGGTAATTAACAGACTCGCCTTATCGTGATGATGGTAGGCATGCGGGAACCACAAAAGGTACAATCTTTAGCTATGATCTTCCGATACCTACTTCTTGCTTGCGCATTGACGTTCACCTGCAATGCCTATGCTGCCGATTTGGCTGTGGGTAAGCCTATGCCGATAGTTGAGGCGACGTTACTTGACAGCGCCCAGCACGTCAAAATAGGCCCAGGCAGTGGCAGGGTGACAATCATCAATTTCTGGGCGAGTTGGTGTGTGCCATGCCGCGTTGAAATGCCTGCAATCCAGGCGTATTACGACAAGTACAAATCACAGGGGCTGGAGGTGCTGGCAATTAGTATGGACGACCCGCACGATGTGGCGGATGTGCGCAAGATCGCCCAGTCTTACAGTTTCGCTATCGCGCTCAAAACCGATTCGGACTTCAAGGGATTGGGCCGAATATGGCGGATGCCATCCACTTTTGTGATTGATCGGAACGGCATCTTGAGAAAGAACGGCCAGGAAGGCGTGCCGACCGTCGATCTCGGTTCTCTCGAAACCTTGGTGACGCCGCTCCTGAGTCAACCTTAAATCAAAACTCGAAACGTGTTCCGACGGAGACGGTGTATTTTGGCGCCAGCTGGTAGCCGTTCAAGTTCTGATAGATCGGCAACTGAATAAAGCCATACGTTTTGATCTTCTCCGTGAGGGCCACGGTGACGCCTGGACTCAGGTAAATAGTCTTACCGCCACTGTCATCCGGTGAGGCGTTCTCCCCCGAATCCTTGGCCGACACCCGGCCATTGATTTGCAGTTGGAGCGCGACGCTGTCTAAACCCATATAGCGTATGCCGAGGTTGACGTTCAACGAGTTGCCTGGTTTGTAGTCGTCCCGGCTGTTCATAGGTACCTGCGCCGTCGCTTGGGCGAAGTAGTCCCAATTTTGCGAGATAGGGGCAAACTTGAAGATGCCGACGATGGCGTCAGTCGTCCCGGTGCCTGGCTGCAAACCTCTGTCCAAAGGGGCACCCGTGATAGCACCGCCGCTGAAATTTTCCGTGTGGCTGCCAGTGGGTAGCTTCAATCCGAACTGAATTCCGAAGTTCTTCTCTTCGATCAATCCGGTATATCGACCAATCACCTTGATATCACCAAGGTTATGCGTATGCGAAGTGCCCGCGTCCGAACCGTCAAAAGCAAATCCATTGGTAGCATGCGAGCGGTCAATGTAAGGTAGCTGGACACTGACACCCCAGTTCGGCGATGCGCTGTAGTCGAATCCCGCCGTCAGGTACTGATTTTTGGTGTACAGCTCTTGCTCATGATCTGCTGCCGGCCAGGTCCCGACCTTGCCAGAGCCGCTGCGGATCTGATTCTGATTTAGGAAGTCATAACGCAAGTCGAAGCGCAAGCCAGGGCCGGAAGAAAGCCCCTGACTGTCCCAATCCGAACTGAGTGAGCAGCCGCAACTGGCGCATGCTAATGCGGCGGCGGATGGGGTTGCAATGATTGCAGCCAAAATAATTCGCACATATGTCTTCAAGGTATTCTCCGTTGTAGTAAGGAATGAGATCGTGAGCGTTGCAAAATTGGTGCGGGTGATCAGAAGCCGATAGTCCAGTCCACATCGAGGAAGTGGCCCTGGCCCGGCAACGGTCGCAATGCACTGCCTTCAGCTTGCAGCTGTAAAAGGTACTGTGATGGCTGTGTGATCAGAATCAGCCGCAAGGAGTAGGACGGCAACGGCGGCAGGCTATATGATGCGAAGTAGAAGAACGCCAGCGCGATAAAAGCAGCGGCGTTGAAACAACGCACCGTCCGCAGGACAATGACAAGCGTGTTTTGTGTAGCGATATCCGATTGGTTCATGGCAATCCTTGTTAGACAGGTTCGGATCGCCGCCAGATAAACGGCGGCAACGTGCGCCGGCAAGCCGGACTCAAACTGGAACTAGATAGGTGACCGGGTCAGCGCACGAAAGTGTGGCTGAAGGGATGGTTAGGCAAGGAAAGGAGGTGCGCGCGGATTGGACGCAGACCAGGTATGCAGGGAATGTGGCGCAGCATAAAACAGTGGCGGATAGACATCGCGACTGGCGTCAAAGGCTGCGATTACTGATAGCGAGCTTGTCAGGGTGTATGAGCCGCCCTGAGTGGTGCAAAACGCACAGTGCTCCATACCGTGTTTCATCGGGGCCGGCGCTTTGCTGCTATCTGAATCGGGGACCTTGACCAACTGATAGCCATTGACCGTACAGACTTCGACCGTATCGGTGGCGACGCTGACAGCAGCCAGCGCGTGCGAAACTGTCGGAGCAAGCGCACTGAACAGGATGGCCAACATGGCGATCCAGACGCAGAATGCATGTCGCTTTGCCGTGTTGATCATGGCGCGATTATAGCCGACGATATTCGCAGAAAATTGTTTTCATAGTATTTTGTGCGCAAGAGATTCTCTCAGTGGCTTTCCCGTGGCGATGAAGGAGTGCTTGCGATCTTGTCGAGATAGGCCCGCAACTGCTTTCCGATTTGAGAGGCGCAGCCTGCAACAAAGGCATCAGCATAGCGATTCAAAGGACCGTAAAGCTCTCAAATTGTCACGAGCTCAAATCGCCCCATCTCGGACCTTCGCACTATCTCGGACCTTCGCACTATCTCCCAATTCACCCCACTGCTACGATAGGAGCCTATTCACCAATATCTGGCTTATTCAGTTCGAGTTACTTTTGCTAACTACAGCCTCAATAGAGTTCCTAACTCCGGATAGCACCGAATCATGGCGATTTAGAATCTGCTGAGCATTCAGGAATTTTTCTGGACATAGGAACAGCATGGGCAATTCGGAAATGGCGACTCCACGGTCACCGCCACGAAGAATTTCTACCGAATACTTCAACACCGATTCGATAGCCATTTTGATTCGAGGCGTACTGCTCCCTTCTAGCGTGCTCAATATTTCATGCTCAAATTGAGAACGGCTTGGTGCGTTGAGCAAAACAGGAGCAGCAATTTGAGCCAAAGGTGCCATGTTTGGTGCGGGCTTGCGATACGCGATTAGCGCATCCAGAGCCATCAGTGTGCGCGGCCCGCCGGACTTCAACCAGGCCGACAAGCGCGGCCAGGGAACACCCAGTAGTGCTGCACCACTAGCGGATCGCCGATCTTTGAGCGCCGATCTTCGCGCTCATGTTCTGCAAACAGGCTGATCCGGTGCTTCATCATCGCGGGTACTCGCTGGGCGTGGTCGATGGCGGAATTTTACCGAGGCGCGCCAGCGAGAGGTAGGTTTTTAGAGGTCGCCATAAGTGATAATCATTGCGCTAAATTTTTTGCTTTAGATCATGCGTCTAATTCTGTCTTTACCCAAATTTCAACAGTGAGGATGGGAAAACGGCCTCGAACGATAGACTAGGAGGGGGGGGCTGGGAAATATTCCCTTTAACTTCCATATTAGTGACAATCGGAGACATTTCACCTATGGCAACTGTCTATACTTGGGTTTGCTGTGCGAAATTTCCATAATTTTTAAGGAAAGATTTTTCTATGAGAAAAAAGATAATTCGAAATACCATATCGATACTCTTTTTATTAAATTTCCAAGAAGCATATTCTATGACACTATTTAATGATCTTCTTCCGTCTGATCAGGTGAAATCGCATTTCAATTTTAAAAAAATATCTTCCATTAATATTTCTGATAGTTCTTACATTGCTTTCCAACCAAATAGCGACAATATCGCTGTCTATTTCGGAAATTCAGATATAGAGATTTGGAATTGGAGAAACTCAACAATAGTTAAAAAGCTAAAAATTCCTGACAATACAGATGGAATATTATCATCACAAAAACTAGTATTTAGCCAAAATGGTGGACTACTTGCTGCTTGTCATACATTTTCAAAAATGAGTAGCGTAGTTCGAATATGGGAAACCAATAATTGGAAAATTATTAAAGACATCGAAGATCCAGTTCCTGGTAATGGTTGTACTGCGACTGCATTTTCTCCGGATGGTACTCAAATGGCTTTAATTGGTGGCCGTAGGATTTTTGAAAAAGCATCAACGATTAGGGTATTTAATACCAATAATTGGCAAGAAATCATTAGCCTTTCCACCGTACCATTTCAGCCATATCTGGTGAAATATTCCAATGATGGCGAAAACTTACTTATCGCTGGAGCTGTTAGAAACGCTGTCGTATGGCAGGGGCCAGGGCCGCAGCCTGTTTTTGGTAACCCACAAAAACCTGATGGTGGATACTTAAGCGTAATAAATTTAGAAAAAAAAGAAATTACAAAAATAATTCAACTTTCTCAAGTTCCGGATGTCTTTGGAGCTCTTAGCACAGGAACGACATCTGATGATATTTATTTCGCAGGAGGGACGGGGATCGAGCAAATAAATATCGTGAAAGGGGAAAGTGTAGTCATCCGAAAACCTCTAACTGGATCAATAAGAACATCATTTGAGTATGCAAAAGATGGAAAATTCTCAATAGATCTCGTTTCCAGCAGAGATGTAAATTGGTTCAACATTAAAGATGAAAACAACAATAAATTAATTTACCAGAGTAAAAAATCAATGAATTGCGCAGCTCTATCACCAAACAATAAATTTATTGCCACCTGCGAAAATAATTCTGTTTCGATATTTGAAATAAATAAATAAATTTATAGAGAGAACTATATATGCGTCATGCAAAGCAATTTTGCTCAAAAATCGAAGTAAAAGTGCAAAAAAAATTTTACCTTTCGGGCTTCGACAAATAATTTATTAAAAAACAGAGACTTAACAGCATATGCAAAGTAATTATGCAAAATTGCCGATGTGCGGTTATGGTTGTCTTTTGGATATCTATAAATAGGCGCTTGGAACAGCGCGCAAGCGCCAGGTTCGCCGCTCCAATGTCGTGACGCCAAGCAAGTCGATGCAGTCTAGCCATTCACGCCACGATGCCTCCATTGCGTCGGAAAACGCCAGTAGTTCCGCGTCGAGATCATCGCTATCCGGTGCAGGCTGGCCAGCCTGCCATTCGGCGATACCATACAGCGGCAAGCCATGTCCTCGTCGTAACAGGTACGGATTGCTGCAGCCTTGCCAGGTCATGCGCCAATACAGGAAGGCGAGTACGTGAGCGTTCGGCGCAGTCTTGGTAGCATCGCCTGTCAGCAGGCACCGGCACCACCGGCGCGATGGTGGATCGCATTGCCGCCAGAGTGCATTGGCATGTTGCCAGTAGCGTTGCCCCAATGCCCGGTGTTCCCAATCGTCGCACCAGCACGCGCGCTGGCAGGTAAGCGTACGACATACTGAACCGGCCGGCAGGATCGCCGACAGCCGCTCATGCCCTGAAGCGGTCAGTGCTTGACGGCTGGTATCAATCACGACACTGCCATTACGCCACGCCGGCAGCGCCGCGCGGCGCCGCAAGAAGGCCATCCAACGCTCCAGCAAACCGAACTCGCGACCAGTGATCGCCACCGTGGTTGGAAAGCCTCCACGCGTGACCGGCAGCAGCGGCGCCGCGCATTCGGGACAAATGATCGGGCCCTGTACTTTAGATGCGCCCAAGTCATATGGCAGATGCGTCGCACAGCGCGAACAGTGCTCGCGCAAAGGTACATGGTGCAGCGGGCAGGTGCTGAGCACGCGCAACTGATGAACAATAAAATGGTAGCCCAGCCTGACGCAGATCGGGCACCTGCGCAGATACTCGGACACTAGGGGATGCAGGCATTGCAAGGCGCCGCCCAAGAACGCCTGCTCGATCCGCAGGTAAGGCAAGCCCACGCTCCGTCCCAACGTCAGCGCGCTCCGTGGCGGACGTACCTGCAGCAAGGGGTGCGCCTGCCTAGCGGGGACGCCTATCCACGCGGCCACCTCGAAAGCCGACAACGCGTTCACTGCCGCTAGCTTGGCACCCCACGCCCACGCGGTTTCGTAGGCAGCGAATAGCTGTGGCGGAAGTGTGAGCGAAGCGACCACGTTAATTCCGCTCGGTGGAATGATAAGTAAAGGCAAGTCCATGCCAAGACGGATTCAGTGGCCCACGCCGCGCGCGTTGCGCTCGACCGCCTGTTCGGAAGCGACGTAGCCGCAGTGTTTCACCACCTCGGCCCAGCGTCGATCGGTTAAATCAGCATCAAGCGCATCGCGCGTCAGGCCGTCCAACAGAACCGCCTCCACCGCACGCGAAAAATATTCCATCGGAATTTCCACATCGCCAGCCAGCGCCGCATGCTGATGCGCCGTAGAAAAGGCATTCCAGGCCAGATGCGCACACTGCTCCAGCCGTAAGCCGGCCTCGAAGGCGTATGGGAGATAATAGCGAGTAAAACTCCAACCACTGCCAAGCGGATACTCATGCTCGTCGTAGCTCCTGAGGCAAGTGGCCGCCTCCAGCGCACTGCATATGCCGCGAAAGCGCAGGGTCTCAACCATGAAGCGCTTAACGATCTGGGTATCACCCGATTCCTGGAAGTGTGTGCGCTGCTCGCACAGCCGCTCCTGGCCAAACAGGAACGTTGTCAGGCGTACGCCGCTCTGTGCCAGCTCGTCGTGGACATCGCGCAACCACTCATATTCGTGCAGAGAATAGCGCTGGGCCTCGTCGCAAAAAAAGACCACCGTGGCGCTACCATGGGATTCCGCCACCGCAAGCAAGCGATCGTGCAGGGCCTTGCGTTTAAAGGCATTACGTCCAGCATCGGGTTGCGGATGGCGTACCGCGCGCAACAAGCTAGAGAAGAACGCCCCTTCGCTGCGACTGACCTTGTACTCGGCCTGCACGTGAAAAGTCGGAACGCCGGGCAGCTCGCGGTGGATCAGCATGCGCAGATATTCGATCGCGTAAGTCTTGCCCAGCCGGCTCTCGCCATAGATTAACGCACCGGGAATCCGGTATTGCAGGCACTTCGACACCAGCTGCCAGCAGTGCTCGATGGCGGCGGTTGCGACGCGATAGGTGCGGGTAGATAGGGGATGGCGTTCTTTGGCGACGGGGCGTCCGGGTAATTTAGTCTGGTTCACAGCGTAGTCACCTTTACTTGTCGAGAGAACTGCTAGTGCGAGAACACCTGACCGGTACCGATAGTCAGGCTCTGTCCTTTCACCGGGCCACTCAAGCCGGTGCCACTGTCGGCATGCTGGGGCGCGGCTTCCGCCAGCGTCGAGTCGTGCCCGCCGGAGTGAACCGGCCCAGGCGGAGCCTTCGGAACCGGTGCTGCATCCTGAACGACACGACGCGCCGTTTCCGCTTTGCTGGCGGCACGACGCCGTTTTCCCGCATGCTTGCGCAGGTACTCGAGATAGCACTGCACCGGGTCATCGTAACGCAGGATACGTAACTTGCGCTCGCGCATCAGTGCCATAATTTCCCGGCGCATATGCAAGGTATGCGCCGTGCGTCGCCAGGCCCCCTGGACCTCGATCACGCCGAGCTCTCGCCCGCCGCCATCGAAAACACGCAACACACGCACGTCCTCGACATCAAAATAAATCAGCACTGGCTGCCCGATCAGGTCTGCCCGCCCAGCTAGGCTGCGGCTGGTGTAGTTCGCGCCGAAGAATTGAATATAAGGCCGCACTCCGCGTGCGATGCTTCCGCGGATATGCCCCTCATGTTGGTGCTGCAGCAGGCACAGATGGCGCCGCATGGGCTCGGCCAGCCACCTTAACCCGATGCGTTTCTCGTCGACGTAGTAGCTCAGCGTTTCCAGCGGGGTGCGGCCGCCTAATCCTGCATGGGGATGGGCGTTGTAATTCGCGATGGCCACCGCTGTCAGCTCCATCAGTTCATCGAGCCTCACTATCGCCGGCGCACCGGCCCCCAGTTCCTCTATGCGCCGGCGCGGGTCGCTAACGCCGATACCCGTGGTGCCAGGCAAACGATGCGCCAAGACCGAAGCAAGCGTACCGAAAAAGCGTTCGATGTGCGGTCGCTCATTAGGCCGGTGGAGCGGCCCCGCTTGTGCGCCGCAGCCGACAACTTCAGTCAGCACGCGCAAGGTGTCGTGGGCCAAATTGGCGCGTGCGTTATCGAAGCGAAACATATTCCAGACTGCGTAGCCCAGTTCGGGGAAGCGCTCCGATGGCATGCCCGCGCCGGGGGCGTAGCGCAGACCGGGAATCGTCAATGCCGGTGGGCGCCATGGAAGCAACGCGCGTTCCACAGTTTTGAGCACATCGAAGCGGCTGTATTCAGGCTCGAGCACGATGTTATAGCCCAATACAGCACGGCTGCACACATCGATGATGGTGAGCAGCCAGACCCGCTCAATGTCGAACGACTCCTCAATGCCGGCCACCCGTTCGAACACCACGCGCAGTCGTACATCGACTCGGTGCCCATCGAACTCGACCACGTCATAAGGCTGCGTCGCCACCGACGGAAGACCCTGTGCGTCGGGTCGGACACCACCGGAGCGCTTGTCCGCCAGCGCGGCACCTGCCGCCGTTTCAAAGGTTCGCGTCGCGATCGCTTTCGCGGCCGCGGCCAGACTGCGGATACCTCGCTGCTTCTGAACCAATGGATAGTCGCGTTCGGTCAGCCCAAGTTGCAGGCATAGCTGGAGAAAGCGCTGATGCAAGTCGGTCAGTCCAACGAGAATCGGACCACTCGCCCCCTCGTGCAAGACCACGTGGTGCGCTTGCAGTTCGCTTACGATCAGGGCTTCCAGCTCGGGGTAGCGCTGCAGCAGTTGGGTAAATACGCCGGCTTTGCCGGCACTGCCAGGTCGTCCGATTCTCGCCAGACGCCGATAGGGTTTCACCCGTTCATATGGAATCAGTGCACGAAAGCCCTGGATCCGGCCGTCCACATGGGGTTCAAGACAGCGCAAATAGTGACGCCGCACGGTACTGTACGAGACACCTGTCGCGGCCTCAATTGCGTGCAACGACTGGCGCAGGCAATAGCGGCGCACAGCTTCTTCACGGGCCCGAAATACTTCCTGCTCGCTACTAGTGAGCATAGGCCACGCCACGGTTGGCCAATCGCAAGGATCTGCGCGAACAGTGCCGCTAGCGTGTCGCAGCCGGCTCATATCCGCGCTCGCCGAAAGACGGTCCTTGCGTCGAGCGCCCGGTCGCGCAAAGAACCTGCTGTGACGCGGCCCTGATGCAGCAACATGAGCGCCGCCGTGCGTACCAGCACTATGTCGAGCGGCTGAAAATCACGCTCGATATCGCCCAATGTCGGTGCCGATCGCGTCGCCTGTTCGATGGCCTTCAATAAGCGGGGGCTAACGAAACGCGCATTCGCCGACAGATACGGCAGGATGCGCATCCAATTCTCAATCCAGATACTACGCGATGTCAGAAACCTGGCATCAATGTAGTGCACCTTGATGTCTTCGCTCGGACTTAAGGCACCGGCGTACCCCAGCCGGGACTCGCCGGCGACTATCCAGCACACCTCCCGTCGTCCGGCCTTAACCCAGAAATCAGTCAGCAGTTTACCGCCGTCGTGCCGCCAATACGCCGGACGCTCACAATAAGAGTTAACCCATGGAGTAGCTTCAAACAACGTCCAGAGGCGCACCTGCAGGGAGCTGAACAGCGTCAGCCTCCGGCCAATTTTGGGCGCCCAGAACTCAAAACGCCCAGCCCCCTTAGGACGCGTTTCGGTGATCGCTTGGGTGAAGCGCAGCGGTATGGAACTAGGCGCCATGCGGTTCTCCGACTGGTTGACAACAATTTAGCAGACTTACTTGGAAATTCAAGGATATGACAGAATTACTTCGCTGATGATCGAAGTAAAAATGCTAAAATATTTTACGATAACCAATAAAATCAATTAGTTACAGAATCGTACCTTTTGCAGATTTACTTTGAGTGACGACGAATCGCGTTCTTGCATGTACAGGCTGCGGCGGTGGAAGGCGACACTGCGTGCCAACGCTTGCTAGCGAGTATGCACGGGTTTGGGACAGGAACACCTTCAGATGAAGTCGCAGCAAGGCGTTGGAAAATGGTTGCGGCACTTTCAGGTGACGTAACCGGACGCAAAGAACTCGTTAGTATCTTTGGTTCTCGTGATAATGCCTACGATCCGATCCTTGTCTATGCGTTGTTATCTGAAGCGGGAGAGCAGAATGACGCCGTTCTGGAGTATTGGGCTGCGAGAATATCAGCGCTGGATCTAATTGAAGCGAAGCGGGTTTCTACAGCGTTATCACACCTACGGAAGAATAGGTAATGACATCGAGGCGGAGCACAAGTGAACGACCCAGTGCTTCCATACATTGAGTTCAACCCTAATACTAATGGGGGCGATCGGACAGACCTACCGTTCCGCGCCGATTCAGACTACGACTAAATCCTGCAGGGCGCTACAGAAGCGTTCCGGCCGGAAGCGGTTACGCAATATACCACGCAAGCAATGCTAGAATAGCAATGCCATAACCTTAGTTTCGACTATGCACACAACGCCTCAACATAAAGATTCGTACGCGGCGCCTTTCCCTCGCGATTATCAAGCACTTAGCAAAGCATCTAAACCATTAGGTCGAAAGGTATTATCTCTGCGCCTGTCCTAATCATTACATCGATCGCGCTCGCGGCCGCTAACGTTCATTGTGCCGATCGATTCCACACCCGCAAAGCACCAGGTGATTCCGCTCAACCTAGCTGGTCGAAATCACCTGCTCAGCTAATTTCTGGCTCCGGTTGTAGGTTAGTACACTTCAGCGTAAAGACAGCACAGCAGTTTTCACGTGGAGCAGAAGGGAACAGATTTATGCAAATACCGGGAATGAGTTTATGCAATCAAGCGGCTACTCTGATGTACAGTTCCGTAATGTTGGGACGCCAAAAGACAGTCCGTTGCCAATGCAGGTCAAGATCACCTGATCTCCTTTAGATAGTTTAGCAACATAGGCTTCCAACTCAGTTTCAAACGAAGTACTTACATCCTTGTGTTCATCGGCAGTTGCAAGGTCTACATACATCCCTCCAAATGCTCCCTTCCGAACGCCGCGTACCACTCCCTTTATGGTTACCGGCTTACTTCGGAATTTCAGATCAGCTGCGACTTCATTTGCCTGATATGCAAACCAATACTGTTGTGCTGTAAGAACGCCATCATCCTTCACTTCTTCGGAAGCCACCGGACTTTCTAAAGGAGCAGGATTCGAATCAGGCGTGGCGTCAGTCACCTGATGCAGTTCAAGCATCGACGAGAGCATGAACCACAGAAATACGGTACAAAAACCGAACAGAATCCCGATTGCATTCCGTAAAAACAAACTTTGTCCCTTTGTTTTCAGGTAATGCGACGCTAGAAGCCAACATAGCAGGAACAGGATAACTATCGCGACATCCATAAACACCTCAAATTAGATATTTTATTTATAACTATAAGGCATTCTACCAAACCCATTTTGCTATCTATACGCATCGTGCCGTCATCTGGCATGTTATCGATATGGCGGCCGATCCCAAGCACAAGAATTGTGGGTGTCTGCAAAGCCCCCTTGTTCCCGGCTGGTTTTGTGCTAAAACAGTAGTATCGCTGCGTGCGCTCCGTGGGACTGGCGCCGGTAGTAGGTGTTCGGCTGGCCAGCGTGGCGCCCTAAAGAACACAATCATGCAAAAAACCGCCTTCAGGCCATTTTTTTGTGGCCTATCCTTACCTGATAATCCGAATTATCGGGAAAGCATTTATGGTGATTTTTGCCGTGAAACGCTATCATTGAGGGGGTAACACGTCGGAAAGGAATAAAGTCTGACACCATGGAATAAAGTCTGACACCCAGTAATAGAGTCGGACACCGATTTGCACCCTTGCAGTGCATAGTCCGAGATCGGCAACAGCCGTATGCGGCCTCCCGCCCAGAGTGGTGTCAAACTTTATTGTTTGGGGATCACTCATACAGGATAGCTCGATGGCGCAACATAGCGATATTATTCTGCCAACACTGGCATACACCCGCGGCGATTACACCGCCTTGCGCGCCTTCTGCCTCAAAATCCCCCTCGATGTGATCGCCGACCGCTACTACAGCCATGACGCGCCCCAGCTCGAAACCGGTCTGGAACGCTACCTGATCGCCATGCGCGACGATCTGATCGAACGCGCCAGCGTGAACAACCCGCTGCTGGCCGACAACCTCAAAACGGCGCGACGTAACGGCCATATCACCGCGCGCACGCTGGATCTCCTGATTCAGATCGCCGAGGCGCCGCCGGCGACACCTAAGCCCGAGCAAACCATCGCCATGTGGATGCGGCCACGCACGACGGCCGCCCTGAAGGCCGAGCAGCTAGTCACGTTGGGCGACTTGCGAGCCTTTATGTTGCGCCGCGGCCCGAGTTGGTGGCGCGGGGTGCCGCGTGTGGGGATACACCGCGCCGAGGCGATCGCCAACTGGATGCGCAAACACGAAGCGAGCCTCGGCAGCATCTATACGGGGAACTATGTCCCCTCCCCTACCCAGCTCGAACTGCTCGGCGTTGGCCAGAACGAGTACATGGTGCCGATCAAACACGCCAAAGCGCCCGATTGGCTCGATGGTTCGGCCGGCATCAACCGTGACCACCGCTTCAATTTCATCAGCGCACAGAACGATCTGGAGGCTATACGAGCCTATCTAGACCGTTTCAGCGACAAGCCCCACACGCTGCGCTCCTACACCAAGGAACTGGAGCGATTCCTGTACTGGTGCGTGCTGGAGGCGAATAAACCGCTCTCCTCGGTGCTGGTGACCGATTGCGAGGCCTACAAGGCGTTTCTGAAGCGCCCAAGCGCCCGTTTTGTCGGTGACCGCGCACCACGCTCTTCGACCCGCTGGCGCCCCTTCAGCAAGGAACCGCTCTCCTCTGCTTCCCAGCTGCACGCCATCGTCGTGATCCGTTCGGCGTTCGCCTACCTCGTCGCGGTGCGCTACCTGGCCGGCAACCCGTGGTTGGCCGTCAAAGGTCCGGTCGTGGTCAAGAAAGTGCACGAGATGCAGATCGACAAAGCCCTGTCGCGCGACCTGTGGGATGAAGTCATCGACCGGCTGACGGAACGGTGCGAACTACCCGAGAACAGCCAGGACCGCATTGCGCTGGCCATGATGCTGCTCTTGGGTGACTCCGGCCTGCGTCGTGAAGAAGCCGCCGGCGCGATGCGCGACGCACTCAAACCGAATAGATGGGCTTACGACGCTGGCCAGCTGACCGTGATCGGCAAGCGCAACGCCGAGCGGATCGTGCCAGTTAGTCCCCGGACGCTGGATGCTCTGCGCGCGCACTGGATTGATCGCGGGCTCGATTTCGATAAAGCCGACCAGCCCGTATCACTACTGGCGCCGCTCATCATCCCGCAGCATCAGGACGCGATCGAGCGTCATGCCACGCCCAATGTCGTGGGCTATACCGGTGACTCGCTCTATCGCCTCTTCCAAGCCACGCTCAAGCGCCTCAAATTCGATCCGGACGCGATTGAAGGATTCACCAGCGAGCAGTTCAATGAACTGGAGTCAGCATCGCCTCATGCGCTGCGGCATACGTGGGGAACGCTGGCCGTCGAAGATGGTATGCCGCTCGATGTTGCCCAAGCCATCATGGGGCACCAGAGTCCAGCCACGACGGCCATCTATGTGCAGGCGAAGACTAAGCGCATCTTGGAGGAAGGTGCCAAGTACTTTGCCAAAAGAGACATATCCAAAGCGAAAAAGTAGAATTTTTGCGTCCGTCTTGGCGTTCGGAAAACCAGCAGCTCTCACACGGCTATTGCCCACGCACCATGCGATAGATGCACCTGGAGTCGCACTAGCCTCCAGTCGACTGCGATCACAGATCAGATCTACTGGGTACAACGTGGAGACTTCGAACTGATGTTTATTGATGATGGCGAGCATATCCGCGTAGATTGCGTTGATCATGATGAGATCCTTATTGATAGTGAGCTGGCAAGCTCATTGAGGTGAAGTACTTTGCGATGCACCAGCATGAGATGGTGATCGAAGAGCGAATGCCGAGAATCGGCGTTAGAAATGCAGGCCAGCTAAAGGATGCTGTGCATAGCTGAATCGTTGACTCAGCTAGACGGTAATGAGGAGATATGCCGCATGGCGACCGTCATATAGTGCCACAGCGGTATCATGGCTTAAAGAAATTGCTCTGATCCCAGCGCATCAATCTAGGGATCGCAGTTAATTGCAGCGCAGCTTTCACCGGTGAAAGTGAAAACGTTTTGTTACCTTCATTTCATGGAATAGCCGAACTCCAACCTGGTCGGCTAGTCTATAGTGTCAAGCACGCCTCCCCTCCCTCACGGCGATCATGTGTCCCGAATTCATGGTGTGATAAATGAATGTAGCAGATGAAAAATTAAAATTTCGAGCGTTGCTGAGTCTTGTTAGCTTTATCCCTAATAGCTTGCATAAAGAGTTGGAGTTTCAGCAACTTAAAATGCTAGAGATCGGCATCTCAGGTGAAGAAATTAATCACATCATTCATGACAATCATAGTCGAGAAGGCATCACTCGCCATCGAGCTTTGCTCACACTTACAGACATTCGAAGACAGGCAGGCATACCCGATCCGTATTCCATGCGCAATGCGAAATTACCCGGGCAACTTCAGGCAACGATTGATGACGCAGATGCCTACTTACGTTTGAAGGGTGGCCGCAGAAAGCATCCTTCCCCCCCGATATCTTCGCCACCTCCACAGAGATTCTTGGCGACTCGGCCCCGTGAGGTTGAGGGATTGGCCGTGCCATACGGGATCAACTCACATGGTGTTCTTGTATGTGCAAATGATGTTGATTCGACGGAGCCGTACCATTGTTTAAGTTGTGCCGCACAGCTAACACTTAAAGCTGGCGATCTCCGGGTCCACCACTTCGCTCACAAGGTTGGATCTCGTTGTGATGGCGAATCTGTGCTCCATCAAATTGCAAAGGAACTCGTGGCACAGGTGATTAATGAAATGACTCGCTCAGCTAAGGAGTTGCGTTTGTCATGTACGTGTCGTAAGTGTCGGAAGCAGTTCGATACTGTGCTCGGAAGTAGCGCCTTTGATCGCGCAGTGAATGAAGCGCAGGAAGGGGCGTTCCGTTGTGATGTAATGGCCTACAGGGGAGATAGTGCGGTTTTAGTTATCGAAGTGATCAATACACACGCAGTGAATCAAGCGAAGGGTGAAGCACTTCGGGTTCCATGGATTGAGTTAGATGCCAATGACATTATCAATGATCCGTACTACTGGAGGCCGACGCAAGAACGATTGAAAGACACCCTATGCCCGGACTGCAGAGATCAAGCGAGGAGAATTAAGGCAGTTGCTAATAAGCGCGGTCAACTACTACCTAATGATCCCTACGTAGGGGCAGTGGTATCGTGCTATAAATGCAGCGCGGATATTGTGGTGGACTGGTGGCCTGGCGTCCCCTTTGCTGAAACTGCGCCACCGTCACCAGCACCTAGTTCAATTAGGTATGCAAGTTCTCGCGCTTATGGTGGGAGGTATTGGGCGAATACTTGCCCATGCTGTTCCGCTATACAGGGCGATAATTTCGTGTTCTTGGATACCAAGTCGCCTTTTGCCAGTCTCAGTATGCGTGACGTGGGACAGACCATGCCTCGATTAACATTCCAAGTTGAGGGGGCTACTGCCCTGTTTAAGCAAAAGCTGCTGAAAAGTATTTAATACTCCTCCTGAGCCACTTTCACCGGTGAAAGTGGCTTGTCATTACGTCTGTGGAGAGAACATTGAGGGCTATTGCGCAATGCTCGGTCGTTTTTCCGACAGCCACATTTCGTCCATTTTCACCGGTGAAAATGATCAGTAGCGGTGCCTAAAATTGACACGCCGAATATGTCATATCCGGTACGCGATTGTGTTCTATTTGAATGCGCTAAGCCTTAGCATCTACCTTGACTCAAGACTCTGACATTTCTGCTGTCGACTTAGCTGACAGGACTTATTGGCGCCTCATCGATTCAATATTTCACCACTTTCACCGGTGAAAGTCTGTATGCGATAAGAAGAAGACTGCGCCGAAATTTCTTCTGGTAATTTTGATCGCATAATTTTTATTATTTGCACAAAAATAAAAAATAAAATATGATGTTACTTTATCGCGGCGTAACGGTATGCCGCTTTCACCGGTGAAAGTGAGGATGGGATGACTGCCAAGATTGTGACGATATTCAACCAGAAGGGCGGTTGTGCAAAAACGATGACTACCATGCAGGTTGGTGGTACTTGGGGCATGCTTGGATTGAAGGTTTGCATTATCGACATGGACCCACAAAACACGGCCAAGTTATGGAGCTTGCAGGCAACTGCTGAAGCTCCATTCCCAGCTGAAGTGCTGAATTTTGCGCCGCTCGGTAAGAACTTCATTCACAAAGTTGAGCAGCTAGTAGATAAGTACGATGTCATCCTAGTGGATTGCCCACCGGCGATTGAATCGCCAGTACCATGGACATCGCTTCTGATTGCTGATTACGCCGTGATCCCCGTCATCCCTGTTCTTGATAACGTATGGGCATCGAAGATAGCTGAAGATCTTATTATTAAAGCACGCGACGAACGTCCTAACGAAGTGCTGGGCGCGACGTACCTCTTAAGTGTGATGCGAAAAGGAAAAGTGTTTGATACTTGCCTTGACTCCCTTAAAGAGGACAGCAAACTCCCAATCATGAATTCTAAGGTCGGCATGCGTAATGCTTACCCAGAGTGCCAGGCTTACGGATGTTCTGTAGGAGCCTTTGGTGCATCTGTCGCAAAAAATGAAATCGAGGCGGTTGCCTATGAACTGGCGAACCAAGTTGGTCTGAATCTCAAAAAACCCAAGGCAGCTAAGAAATGAATAAGATTAAAAAACAGGATTTGTCACAGCGGATGCGTTCTGCAGTCTCGTCTGCGCCCACGTTGAATAATCGGTTTGCACACGCTGCTGCTCGGGCGGAACTCAATCCAGTGCTCCCTGCCTCGCAGGCGCAAGAAGAAGCCTCGACACAGAGCGCTCCTGCCGAAACAGTTCATCCGACAGTGCCTGCTACACAAGCTGCAACAGCCGCACCGGTCTTGGTCGCTGGTGGTGGAGTACTGCGTGAAGTTCCACTTGATCAAATTGAACCGAATCCCTTTAATGCACGGCACATCTATCGGCCAGAGCGAGTGAATGAACTAGCGACCAGTATTGGCGCCAATGGACAAGAAACGCCGGGCTCAGCCGTGGCTGTAGGCGATAAAGTAATTCTGATCGCTGGCCACTATCGCTGGAAAGCTCTCAAGCGCCTTGGTCGTCCAATGCTGCTGGTTGTTTATCCGCCGATGACCGACCAAGAGCTATACGCTAAAAGCTTCCGTGAGAATCATGATCGCGAAGAAGAAACTGCGCTCGATAATGCATTGGCGTGGCGTAACCTGATTGATAAAGGCGTGTATTCCAGTGAAACCGAAATCGCAGAAGTAACCGGCTATTCACTGCCATCGATCAATAAAACAATGGCTATTTTGGGATTGCCAGAACCCATCTTGGCAATTGTACGTGAGAACCCGGTACAGTTCAAAGTTAGTTTGCTATATGAATTGAAGCTGTTCGCTGAATCGGCACCGATTGAAAAAGCTATCGAATTGACACAAGGGATCTTGGCAGGGGAGGTGAGTCGTAAAACGATCACCGACGCACGTGAAATTTACGAGAAACCAAAAACTGCGCGTAAGCAGAAAGAAACGTCGCGTGCATATAAGATTACGCGCGACGGTCGTGATATCGGATCTATGAAAACGTGGGATTCTGGTCGAGTATCTTTCGATGTAAAAATCATCGATGCCGTAGAGCGCCAGAAGCTGATCGCAGAACTACGCGATCGCTTTGGCTTGACAGAATAGTCCCACAATTTTAGTGACTATATAAAAACGGAGTCGGTTCTAAAAAATCGACTCCGTTTTGTTTGTTAGATTAGGAGTTGTCGGAAGCAAATAGTCCAGGGCCTTTGTTCATCTTGGCTGCCTTCTTTTGTTGCTGTAGCTGGAGTGTCACGAAGGCGCCGAAACTCTGATGCACGATTGGTTCTTGCAGGTGATCAATCAGCTCATGAGTTTCAATACCAAGTCTGGTGGCAAATAGAGCGGAAGTAGATAGGTTTGCAAATGCTCGGGCTAACTTATTTTGGTCGTCGACTGACATTGCTTCGAAGGCCTCCCAGCCGGCGTTTGCGTCACGTTTATGCTTGGCTGTGAATTCTCTATCTGCCGACTTTTCTCGTATATCTTTCGCGTCGGCACCTGCCTGACTATCTGCTGCAGCTATCGCTTTACGCTGGCGCAGGTCTTGATCCAGAGTCCCTATGATGTAGCCTTCGCGCAATGCTTTCATAAAGTAACCACTGACCCGAATCTTAATCTTGCCGGCAGCAGCAGCATGGCGAGTGTAGTCAATGGCTTGCTGGATTACTTCATCAGAATAACGAGCTCGGTCCTTGATGATTTCATCGATATCCGCGTGGCTTAACCCAATCTCGTTCCTGAGCGTCTCATATAGTGTTTTCAGAATAACCAGGGCAGCCTTTTGTTCGTCGGCACGATTGTTTTCGTCCCATACAAAACGAACTTCATTTACCTTTTTAGAACCTGGTACATTTTGAGTGACCATAGTGATTTCTAGACCAGTTACCTCGTGGATTTCAGCGATCGCAACGTCGAGAACGCGTGATCTGAAGTGTTTGAACAACTCGTAGGTTTTTTTGTTGCACTCCAACCATATCCGGAGTGTTTCTAATCCAAACCAAGGTGTTGCACCTTCTTGCATGTAGGGCTGCAGGCGGTCATACAAAATTTTAGTGTAGACCGATTTGAAGACGTATCGAAGCGCTAAAAAGTGCGTAGCACGTGGGTCACGAATGACCAATTGCAGTTCCTCAGCTAGATCGAAGATAAACCGACCATTGCTTATGCGTGCTGTCCCCATCAATGGAATAGAACCCCATGGATACGTGTTATCGGATTGGATTTCAGTGCCATTGAGTTCAATAGCAGCCATTTGCGCCTCGCGAATCAGACGTTTGATGTGCGCTCGGTTATCGCTTGTTGTGCCAAGCAACCACTTGAACAGACCCAGTTCAATTGAATAGGTCTTTTTTACTTCGCTTTCAGTAGCTACGATGAAATAAGCAACATCGAGCAATCGGCGGCCTGCCAGTGACAAATCAACGATTTGAACCAAGGCGTTATTGCGACGATACCCGAGACTGGTAGGGGCACTGGTAATGTTTTTGTTTTGCTGTGAAAGTGAGTCAAACAGCATTAGTGCTAGTTGTCGGTCGTCGTTCACAGTTCGATCCTTGGTTTTGTTCGTCAGATTCATAGTGACAGATAGTGACTGGAAATAGTCACCGTGTCAAAACACAAACAGTGACTTTGTGTCTGATTCGCGAATTTAATGTTATGAGTCTTTTGTGTTATCCACAGAATTTCGGAAGTAAGTTAGTTTTTTTTAAAAACAAAACATACAAACAGAGGAATCGGCTTTCTTTATAAAACAAGGACTTAGTGAAGAAAGGTCACGTTTATGATGAGCAAAGTCACTAGATTTGTAGAGATAGGTCATTTTCTGTAGCACAAGGTCACCGTATTTGTTGTGGGGTTCTGATTCTGGGAATACGAAGGTCACTATATTTGTAGGCCAAAGACACTGTATTTGTTGTCGCTAAAAATGAACGCCAAAAGGTAAATTTTTGATAAGTTTCAGCCTTTAAAATGTACTTTTTCAAAATATTGGTATTAGGTTATCAGTGCGTGGCCAGCATTTGGGGACTGAAAGGTCACTAGATTTGTTGTTGGATTTGAAGAATGGCGGTTATACACCTGTTTTTTTCTCGGTTTAAATTGAAAAGGTCACTAAATTTGTTGTGATTCGTTGGGTATAGCTTGTGAAGCTCGCGGGAATTTTATTGTCTGGCGCTAGAACTACTACAAATTTAGTGACCTTTCCATGTTAATGCGGGTTTCAATGAGAGTGAGTATTCACAAATTCCCTACAAAAACAGTGACTTTGACTTGCTTGCGCGCCTCAAAAACATAACTTTGTGATTCACCGGTACAAAAAGCGTGACTTTGCCATTGAGTTTTGGAGGCTCGTTAGTTCTGACTGTATGCGTAAGGTCACTGTTTTTGTTGGCCGCACAATTGGCAGGAAAGGCCATCAGGTACTAGGTGCTTGTGCTGGTCGATATCATGGATGCCATGGAGGATATTAGCTGCTGAAGATCTGAGGCACATAAATGTGTGTCGTTTGCCAGTATCTGCTTGTACAGAAGGCTAATGATTCGCACAGCATCGGCCGGAACTACTGGTACTGCAATGATCGCTCTTCCAGTCTGCCCCATTCGAACAAAGAAGCCGCCATCCTGCACCTTGCAGTCCATGAACTTATCGTGCGCTGGCCCATGGCCAGTGAACTTCACGGCCGATAGTTTGCGTTCAAGAACCGCGAGCAGCTGGTACATCTCCGTTGGTGATAACTGAAAGACCAACTTGCTTTGCCAGTCGTACGTCGTGCGGCCAGCTGCTGTCAGCTGCTCGGAGCACGTCATGTATGGTCTGGATTTTCATTTTGGCGCTTCGCATTGATGTAGGTATCGGTCGAGCGCTCAAGGGCGAGGCCGAGCTGCTTGGTGAGCGTAGGCTTCTGGGTTCCGAGAGTGATTTCCTGCACTGCGTAAGTGTTGCGCAGCGTGCGGCCGCCGGAACGCTTAACATCGATCTTGGCGCTGGCCAGCGTTGATTTCACCTGCAGATAGACCGTCGATGCATTAAGGCGCTTGCCACTGGGCGCAGGGAAAGCCAAAGAGCCCGGGATTTGCAAGCGGCTGCGTTCATCTACCCACGCGAGTACGTCATTGACCGCTGGCGGCCGGAGGATTGTCGTATGTTCGTAGCTGGTGGAATGCTTCTGCTGTGGAGTCAGTTCGATTTTGTGCGAACCATCTAGTTCGGCCTGCAGGCTGATTTCATCCACCAACAGCCCAAGGACTTCCGACACACGCAAGCCAGCGAATAGCATCGTGAGCTGGATAGCGCGATCGCGCCGCCGGCGCCATTCTGCAGGCGCAAGGGAAGAGGGGAGGGCTGCCATGAAGCGTTCTATTTCACCAGCATTAAGAGCCACCATTGCCGTGTCCTTGAAATAGCGCTGCTGCTTTAAGGCGCCGAATATTGCGTGTCGCGCTGGGTTTGGTGCAATCTTCAAGTGGTGGTAGCAACGCTCGATCAGCCGAAGGTAGCGGTACGAGATTTTGCTATTGAGGTCTTGAACCTGGGTATTGCCCACGACGCTCCCAATTTTCAGAAACATCAGCAGGTCGTTATGCGTGGCTTTCGAGAAGCGCACGCTGCGGCTGGCCAGCCAGCGCGCGAATTTACCGAACATGAACTTGTAGACTTTTGCCCCTTCCGCACGCATGGGCGTCTCGCGTGTTTGATCTGCAGGGCGTGAGCCGGTACGAACGAATTCAATCGTCTCGACGAATTTGCCAAAGCAGGCGATGGGGTCTGCATCCCATTGTTCGATTACAGAGTTCATGTGTTTTCTCGGCTGGTAGCCACATTGGCCACGAATTCGACGCCATTTCAGGCGGTATTCAACTAACCGACATTTTACGTGTGCTTTTGATAGGTGCAAGCCGCTGAATTCTGAGGCCGTCCCTTTGTAGACGCTTTTGACCTTGTTCACTCTCTTTGTTCTCTTTGCTCTTTTGTTGCCGCGCAGAGGGCTGGCACGAGGTAGTGCCGGGGTTTGTATCCGAAGTCAGCGGCCTAAGCAGGGTTTTGACGGTATTTTTATAAACGTTGGTTAGTTGAATTAAGCTGATTTTTCTAAGCCAATTCGAATTACCTGGAGGGAGAGTGCTGGAGAGAGGTGGGCATGAGCAAGCATACAAACGCGAACATCCGCATCGTAGGGGGCGGCCGCATGCTCTGGGCACGAAAACCAAAGGAGAATTGCTGAAGAATAGGAAGGCAACGGACCAATACGTCGCAAGAAGTGAGATCAAAAGTTATGAGAATTCTTAATTAGAGGATTACCGCAAAGATCCCATCAATTTGAAACTGAGATTCTAAAGACGAGCAAACTATGTCATTGTTTCTATGGGAATTTACTCAATCTTCTCGCAAAAAACTGTGCAACTATATGCGAAAATCCAGCAGCCCCATGCCTTTCGTGATCCAATTATGACGTCATAATGAAGGCAGTAGAGTACCCAGTGTTAGCCGGTGGCCGGGGTGGGGGAATTTCAACGTTGGCGCCGGTGGCCGGGGTGGAGGAATTTGCTGTCGCTGACCCGGTGGCCAGGGCGGGGGAATTTGGTTCCTGCCCGGTCGTGCCAAGCGCTAGGCGGCGGATGGTTTTGCGGTCTACCCCGGTGAGCCGCGCTATCTCGCGCTGGCTGGTGCCGGTCGCCAGCAGCGTGGCGATAGTGGTTCGTTTGTTTGGTTTCAAGACGTTCACCCTCCATGCTCCCCTTCGATGGTCGAAGGGGTAAGGTTACGTCCTGCCAGCGGGATTGCTCTACTTTGGTCGGCAGCCTTATGGCGGCGCTAAGCGGTCAGGAGGTGGGGGATTTTGACCCGGCCAGCGGTGGGGGATTTTGCCTGGCCAACGGGGGCGGCGAGGGAGCGCAGCGTTTCGTCACGGCCGATACCGCCAACAATTACAGCATGGAAAATGACGTTTTTGCCTCCCTCTCGCAGTTGCTCAATCGTGTCGCCCTCAATCATGTAGGCCATCAAAGAAAGGAATGACGAAGAGCCGTTGTCCACCAGCGCATCCCCTTCAAATTCGAGAATCGTGTCGATCAACTCATCAAAGCGACGCTTATCAATATTCATGTTCTTGCTCATGATATTAATGTGTAGCGAGATTCATATGCTGAGACGCGACACCCCTGTGCGACCAGTCTTCGCGGGAAGGTGAGAAGAATCCATTGAGATTTGAGGACGCATAATGTGAGACTTCTCACATCAGTGAAGTAGCCTTGGGTTCCGAGGGCAGCGATTTTATCCACGTCACCCATGCTCTGGGTGCAGGAGAAGCTTCGAAGAGATGAACCATGTCGCGCCGGATTGCGATATGCTGTGGCACAGGCCTCTCAAATGAGACATGAACAATGCCCCTCCCGATTCAGCTCGATCTAGTTTTCAGCTACCAGCAAGCCGCCTTGGCTGAAACTTACCGCGCGCTCTGCCAAACGCATGGAAAAACGTTTGCGACCTACTTCGTAGATGAGTGCAAGGAGCAGGTGCTGAGGGCTGCTAAGACGCGTATTTGCGGCCGTAGTGAGTCTTGGCTATCGCAGGAAACCGCTCGGCTTAATCGAGGTCGTGCTTCCATTTCGGGTTAAAAATAACCGGCGCGCCTATCTGGCGCGCCAAAGTTCCGCAGTCAAGCAAGGTCTCCATATTCCTCATGTGGAGAAATCAATGACGCTCAAGCACTGCGCCGGCTGTGGTCAGGCGTTTCAGACACGTCCCCAGGCCCCTAAGCAAACCTTTTGTTCAGCGCCGGCGTGCCAGCGCACCAGGAAGCGCCAATGGCAGCAAAGTAAGCTGCAGTCCGATCCTGATTACCGAGACAACCAGCGACAGGCTCAGCGTGCTTGGCATGAGAACCATCCCGACTACTGGCGTCAATATCGCGACCGCCACCCAAAGTATGCACAACGCCGCCCAGATCCACAACGAGCCGGGACATTTAGCAACACAGACAGTGTAAAGATGGACTCGTGGATTGCACCCTCAATGTTGGCGCCAGGACTGTACAAGATATCGCCTGCCAGAGCGAATGGCATATCCAGCGACGGTAGTTTAATCGTTGAAATGACTCCTGTATGCCTGGATTGTCTTTGCAAAAAGGACGCGTGCAAAGATAGGACTCGTTAGGTTTTTCGGAAGAAGTTCGGTACTTTCGGCCAGACGTGCTTTCGATCGGATTGATGAAAGCGCTGCGGTGGGATGCGCCGCTGCACACGTGATCGTGGCCAGATGCTGGAAAGGCTGAACCGAAGGCGTGCATATCAAAGCAGAGGGATCGGATGCTATGTACCTAGACGAACAATCCGCTGGCGTGCCAGCTCGCTCGACAACTCCGGCAACTTTCCGTGCCGTTGAATACGTTCGGATGTCCACCGAGCATCAGCAGTATTCGACCGAGAACCAGGCCGACAAAATCCGCGAGTACGCACAGCGTCGCGGCATTGAGATTGTTCGTACCTACGCTGATGCAGGTAAGAGCGGATTGAGCATCGATGGTCGCCCGGCTTTGCAGCAGCTAATCAAAGACGTCGAGACAGGAACTACGGATTTCCAGATCATCCTTGTCTATGATGTGAGCCGCTGGGGGCGATTTCAGGATGCCGATGAAAGTGCATATTACGAATATATCTGTCGTCGTGCCGGAATTCAGGTGGCCTATTGTGCAGAGCAGTTTGAGAACGATGGCTCGCCTGTGTCTACCATCGTCAAAGGTGTCAAGCGCGCGATGGCCGGCGAATATAGCAGGGAGTTGTCGACCAAAGTATTCGCTGGCCAGTGCCGCCTGATTGAACTTGGATTTCGACAAGGCGGCCCTGCTGGATATGGCCTGCGACGCGTCCTGGTCGATCAGATGGGTGTCTTCAAAAGCGAGTTGACACGCGGCGAGCATAAGAGCCTACAAACGGACCGCGTTATCTTGCAGCCAGGCCCAGATGCTGAAGTGGCCGTGGTCAATAAAATTTATCGCTGGTTTGCTGATGACAATTTGGTGGAGTCAGAGATTGCAGAGCGGCTCAATGGTCAGGGCGTCAAGACCGATCTTGGCCGCGACTGGACGCGAGCCACGGTCCGGCAGGTACTCTCTAACGAGAAGTACATTGGGAATAATATCTACAACCGCCGATCGTTCAAGCTCAAGAAGCATCGTGTAGTCAACAGCCCGGATATGTGGACCAAGAAGGAAGGGGCATTCGAAGGCATTGTTCCTGCGGAGATTTTCTACACAACGCAGGGTATTATGCGCGCCAGGGCGCACCGCTACAGCGAGGAGGAACTTGTCGAGAAGCTGCGCAATCTCTATCAGCGACATGGCTTCCTGTCGGGGATGATCATCAACGAAGCGGAAGGCATGCCATCGGCAGCGGCCTATGCGCATAGGTTCGGTAGTCTTATTCGGGCATATCAGGCGGTGGGCTTTACGCCAGACCGGGATTATCAGTACCTGGAAGCCAATCAGTTCCTACGCCGGCTGTATCCAGAAATTGTTGGTGAGACGGAGAGAATGATCTCCGACGTCGGTGGCGTAGTTGAACGCGACCCGGCCACGGACCTTCTCACCGTCAACCGCGAGTTCACGGTCTCGTTAGTACTGGCCCGTTGCCAGTCATTCGACAATGGGCGCCGGCGCTGGAAGGTGCGATTCGACACCACTCTGGCTCCAGACATTACGGTAGCAGTACGCTTGGATGGTGAAAATCAGACTGTGCTGGATTACTACCTTTTGCCGCGGCTCGACTTCGGGCAGCCACGCATTCACTTGGCCGATCACAATTGCATTGAGTTCGAGTGCTACCACTTCGACACGCTGGATTATCTGTACGGCATGGCTCGGCGTATTCGTCTGAGGAGGAGTGCATGAGCAACAATCAGAACTATCATCATTCTGAGCTGCGCATGATCCCCCTGGAGAAAATCGACGTACTCAATCCGCGCGAACGCAATAATCGGATGTTTGAACAGATCGTTATCAACATTCGAAGCCTCGGCCTGAAGAAACCCATCGTTGTGACACCACGATCAGGTAAGGATGGCGAACGGTACCTGCTGATTTGCGGTGAGGGACGTTTCAAGGCGTTCAGAAGCCTTGGTCAGTCAGAGATCCCAGCGATTGTCATGAGCGTCGATGACGAGTCAGCTTTTATTATGAGTTTGACGGAGAACATCGCTCGCCGCAAGTTCAGTCCGCTGGAACTGCTTGCTGGCATAGAGCAGTTGCGAGATCAGGGATACGATAAAAAGGCGATCGCAGAAAAGACAGGCCTGAGCTTGGATTATGTGCAGGGCATCCTATACTTGCTCAAGAACGGTGAGGAGCGGCTTTTGATGGCTGTCGGTAGCGGACGCATCCCGCTCAATGCAGCAATCACTATCGCCGGCGCCGGCAACGATGACAAGGCGATCCAGTCAGCTTTGCAGGAAGCCTATGAGTCCGGCAAGCTACGCGGCAGCCAACTGATTCAAGCACGTAGGGTAATTGAACGTCGTCGCACACGTGGTCGAGGCATGGGCGGCAAGGTGGCACCCCGTAAACATAACGAGGATGTCACCACATCGAGCCTGGTGCGCAATTATAAACGCGAGGTCGAGCGCCAGAAGCAGTTGGTCAGAAAAGCAGAGACTGCGCAACGCAGTCTGTTGTTCATTGTTGGCGCGTTGCGCCAGCTACTTGTTGATGAAAATTTCGGGAACCTTTTGCGCGCAGAAGGACTGGATACACTGCCGCAGTATCTTGCAGACAGAGTATGGTCGAAAGGAATTTAATTATGGGAAAGCCGCCTCTGGGCTTTGTGCCTGAACCATTAAGTTTGCCGCTGTCGTCGATTCTACCTTCGCGAAAAAGACCGGATGGATTGCTGACCTCGCGAAAATTCAAACAGATATTTGCATCGATCAAGGCCGTTGGTCTGATCGAGCCTTTATCGGTAGGTAAGCCTGATCGAGACAAACAATACATCCTACTGGATGGGCATTCGCGGCTGACGGTTTTAGAGCAGCTGGGCTTTGATACGGCACCATGTCTAGTCGCCCTCGATGATGAAAGCTATACCTACAACAATCGAATAAATCGTCTCTCTAGTATTCAGGAGCACGTGATGATCCGGCGTGCTGTCGAGCGTGGCGTAACGCCGGAGAGACTTGCTGAGGCGCTGGACGTTGATATTAGCCATATTCTGAAAAAGCTGAACCTGCTCGACGGAATCTGCCCGGAGGCAGTGGAATTAATGCGCGATCAGGTGTTCTCTGCTAATCTCGGAGCAGTGCTACGCAAGCTGAAGCCGACCAGACAGGTCGAGTGTGTAGAGTTGATGGTCAGCGCTAATAACTTCACCATTGCATACTCACAGGCCTTGGTAGCAGCTACGCCCAGTAACATGATTGTCGGTGAAACCAAGACCAGAAAAATGACGGGTATCAGCGCTGACCAGATGGCGAAGATGGAAAGGGAGATGGGGAATCTGCAGGAGCAGTTCAAGCTGGCAGAGCAGTCCTATGGCCAGGATGTCCTCAACCTTGTACTAGCTAGAGGGTATTTGGCGAAGCTAATGGCCAATGACTCCATCCTACGTCATCTGACAAGACATCATCCGGATGTGTTGAGCGAGTTCGATGCTATCGTCAGCATGGCCGCGTTGGACAAATAGCAGTGATATGTGTAGGTTTGCGTTGAGCTCCTTCCTAATGGAAGAGCGCATTGCTACTTGCTTGGGCGATGCGCCGTTCTTTAACAATCTGAATGTATTAGGGGCGTAGTCATCGAGATGGATGTGTTGGTTCCTCTTGAGACTATGGCCGACAGGCGCGCCGCTGGCCTGCACATTCATTCGCATGGGGCAAATGGATGTGCAAACAGCGGCACCTTATCAAGGTTATTGGAATCTTCTATGTTGCTCCTGTTCGGTAGGAAGTGACCACTCAGGGAATAGGTCGTCCTTCGCCTTTGCACCGGCTAAGGCTAAATGACCCAGATCAGCAATTCGAATCAGTCCGCCTCGCATGGTGCCATCATGTAATCTCTTTGCACCTATCAATTGGATATGATGAAGCAGACGAGCTAGAGCGGATGACTTAGTGCCCATTGCTCGCGCCAGATCCGCGAGTGGGAGATAGTTTTGTCGAAATGCGAGAAGTTGATGCGGCAGCACAATCCGACAAGATTGACCACGTCGATTCACCACCTCGGAATTGAGTAGCCCGTTATCTACCCAGTGTGCGATGGACTCCCATTTCCAGTTGGTTGCTTTGGACAGCTGCTGAATCGACATACCTGCCTCGATTAGCGGCATACCGAAATATTGCGCGACTTCAGAGCGTCGGAAGGATAGATCGCCAAGATGCTTAGCAGATGTGATTGCTCTAACTTGACCGTTTAAGATGGCCTTCATCAGCGACTCGATGGCCTGTTTTTCTCCCATGCGGCGGCTGGTAAATTCTGCCCAGGTGACGGTAGCATCGCTGACTATCGTGGTTGGCTCGGCCAAACGGGTTACCTTCTCAAACAGGCTCATCATTGATTGATGATTGATCGGCCCCCCTTTCAAAATATCTTCTCGCCGTCGGACGTCTGACTGGATGACACCAGCCGCTTTCATGCGATCAAGTACTGCCTGAGATATCCGTGCCATTTCACAGGCTGCCGCATCAGAAATCCATTGGGCCCGATGTTGTAGGATGCGTTCGACTTCAACGCTTGGTACTTCGTAAACTTGACCACGGGTTCCGGTTCGTCTTGTACGGTGCAAACATTCATTTTTTTGGATCGAATCAAGAAGGTTCGAATGACTGACTCCAATTGCTTTTGCTGCCTCCGAGGATCGAAGATGGCCAGTGGTGGATTCAGCTAATACCCTGGCTGAGTCAAGACCAAGAACACAGTCGGTTTTCTGCGCGGCGACATCGATGACGATCCGTATGAATTGCTCAAGTTCCGTATCGACGGAAAGCTTGCGCAGTCGAATATACCAATCACCGAGTAGAGTGTTTAGTGTGCGAGCATTTTTACGCCCGGCTGCAATGCGTTGCTCTACATGTTGCTTGAAGCCTGTTGGCCACTCCGTAAGTAGGACTTCAAGTGGCGCGAGGAATAGAATCGCCTCGGAGATGGTTTTCGGCGTAGGTACTATGCCTTTTAGTTTTGGCTGCATAGGGTCGGCATGCAGGCAAAGGATCTGAATAAACTTCGTTAGCAGGCCTAGGTCTATACCATCCAGAATCGGCGCCATATTTTCAGACTGCAGACCATTGTGGGATATAAGTGTCGAAAGCCACAGCTGAACGCGAGTCGCCGGAATGCGTGGCAAGTTGGTGAGATCGTGGCCACATGAACACGATCCGATATGGATACGCTCCCTCGACAACCCTCTTCCACACGAGTCGCAGCGATCGACCAGTTGTACCTGGTGTCGCGGACAGGCGATGAAATATGCATGCTCCCAACTGTGGCGAATGTAAGGAGATTCTGCCAGGCATTCAGAACATACTGCATCTGTGTGAGATCGATACAGCGCTCCCCAGCTACGACAGAGGACTTCTTGCTTCCTGGCATGCTCGGCCCACATCGATTCCAATCCAAGATTTTTGGCTACTTCATCTGTGCGCATTAGTAGCTGGCGTCGATTTCGATCAACTCCGGCTGTATCAGTGAGATCGCGCCAGCTGGAAAATCCGTTGTCCGAGGCAAGACGACGATAGTAGCCGAAACCAGCTTCGTCGTTTCGGGGCGCAGATGTGACGACGAGGCTCATTGTTGGATACCTCCATTTTTGCGGATGGTGACAGGCATTGTGTTCCTGCTCAAAACATGGGCGTATGCCTGTGTCAGGGCAGCGGGTTCCACATCCGCATTGTTTTCGGCGGAGTTCTGGAAAGCTAACTGATGTGGCGATCCTGCGTGACTGACTTCCTCGACTGCTCGTACACAATCGAGATATGTAACAGGCCGAGGAGCAACGTTGTTCAGTAAGCGGGCCAGCTCCCGTACAAAGTCTGCAAGAACTCCTATCAAGCCACCCGATAGCAAAAAACTTTGTTCTGTCAGGATCTGCGAGGGCACGCTAATGGGATAGCCAGCTGTGGCGAACATCTCACCGTAGCTAGCAACGCATGAAGCGTACGCTGCCATTTGCATTTCATCACGAGGGTCGTATGGCCGGAAATAGCGCACTGGACGGGCACGCCGGGGTAGTTGTTCATTTGCTGAAAAGAGCTTTTCTATTCGAGGAATTCCGAGGAGAATCAGGGTTATGTCGAGCTTATCGGCTAATTCCTTAAGCCAATCGCTGGCTGCACGTGGGGGAACTCGGGAACCTTCATCAACCAGATGGGAGGTTTCATCAAAAACGATCACACGCGTGCCGGCCAGGCGAAGCTGCTCCACCATTAGGTCAAACATAGTGCCTGCGGTAGGGCTCGCAGCAACCTTGATGCCGAGCGCGGCAAGAACGCTCTTTGGAAGTAATTTCGGCGTCGCGGCTTGGGGAACTCTTACGATAAGGACAGGTATATAGCGTCGGCCTTCTATTCGGCTTTCCGGATATTTTCTCGCCAACGAGGCGACGATTGAGGACTTTCCTACTCCGCTTGGACCAGAGATGCGTTCTATCTTGGGCGCAAACCCAGCAAGAGTATCCTCGATCCGTTGCTCAAGTGCTGTAAGAAGTGTATCGAAAAACAGATGCGGAATTTCGCATGCTTCAATATCTTTGCGCAGCTGTTGGGCGGTGTTCATAGTAGTCTTTCTCCCGTGTTTCGGTTCACGATGGTCATTGTTGGCACGCTGTTGTACCAGGAGTTATCAGAAGTTTTGCCTTCGGTATCCCACGGCGGAACGGTCTGCGATGACGATCCAAACTGTGCCGCTGAAGTAAGGGGCTGTTTAATGCTTCGCTGAACTGCTGCATGATCTTTTGCCCGTTGGGTTGTTTCCTTGTTTTCTTCGCGCTTGCTGCGCGATTTTCCTTTCTGGGGCTTATTTTTAGCGGTCGCTGCATCGTCCAGGTCATCGTGGAATTTAGTCTTAGCGTTGGGCTCAGCCCAATCGGCCATACCAGCCTTGAAGCGTTCCTTAGCTTCGGCGAAGGTCCACGCAGGGGTATCCGGTCGCACATGTTCATGCGTGAGTGGTACTAGTGGACGTGCGTCGTCTTCGTACACATATGCCTGGCGAAAATCGTCGGGGTTATAGAGGACATGAAGTGGAGTACGATCACCGTAGCGGGATAGCAAATACGACATTGCATCCCCTTTGTAGCGGAAACCATGTTCCAGAGTGATTCCGGTCTTTGCGCTGAGCACACACTGTTTATGCTCAAAAACTACGCCCATCCATTTCTGCCGCGGCGGTGGCATGGAGATGGGGTGCCCCATCTCCTCGGTCAGATAGGTGAGGCGTTCAAGTGGTGTTTTCCCCTTGACCGAGCTATCCAGCAGCTCTTCCCAACGCAGACGATCAAGGGGCGAGTTGACCCAATTCTCGTAAAGCCATCGAACAATCCATTTCTCAAGTGCGTCAATGCTCATCAGCTGGTCACCTAAGGCCTCCGGGTCGCGTTTGCCGTCTTCTCCATTGAAGCGAGTGCTTCCAGGGAGAACCTCAAGTGCATCTTTGAGCGCTCGATTCAGTCGCTCAATAAATGGTTTCCCTTGAGCTTCCTTCGCCTTGCAATGTTTGATGTCAATCTCAATCAACTCTAGGCGGATAATTCGCCCTCCTTTGCACTCGGGGCCGTTGTCAAAGATGATTTGTGACGGTGTGCCGTACAAGTTGAATGCGTGGTTGATGTCTAGTTCCTTGAATCGCTCCTTCTTGGCTGGCGTTAGATACATCTCGACGCAGGAGATTGAATCCATTTCGCGCGGTGCTCCGATAACGATGTGCCATCCAACTGGATATCCCGTGCACGCGTCAACAGCATGAACCAGATAGACGGTTCGGGATATGCCGTGCGGAGTTTGCACGACGAACGGTAAGTGCAAGGCGTCCTGCTCAATGCGTGCGAACGCAAATGAGGCACGTATCCTTTTCTTTGCAAATGACTTGCCTGCTACACGATCCAGTGGGTCCATTCGATCGTAGGTAGCATCGACGCTGAGGCTGCGGATCACCGATTCCACAAACTTGCGACTGATTGCGTGCTGTTTGACATGCAGATAGCGGCGCCGAGCTTCACGATTGACGTATTCCGTTAGGTTCCGGATTGTCCATCTTGATTCAGTTACCAGATACAGTTCGTTAATGGCATTTTCGATGAGCTCTAATAGGTCATGGGAATACCTAGGCGTCGCATTTCCTTTGTTTTTGTCACCTTTAAGGACAGGCAATCCGAGTAGCTGATTCTTGTGGGCTCGGAATAGCGTTGCGCGCGACGGAAATGCTGCAGTCAGTACATCGCCGGCGTTATCCTCTGCATAGGCTTGGCGAGCAAGGGGGACAGCTGCGCCAAATGATATGTTCCATTTGCTTCGAAGGGTGTCGATGCGTTTCAAGGCGCTCTGAAGGAGGCGCACCTTCGCCTGCAGCGCTGGATTATCATACTGACTGACGATTCCGATGCGTGGCATTCCTTTGCGATGTAAAACAATCTGGCCACTCGAAATGCCGCTTCGAATCTTGGCTTCATCGATAAATTTGGACTCGCGTTTCTCGGCATCGAATATGTGGATCGAGCCAGCATGAATGCGGCTGTCTAATACCTCGAAATATTTTTCTGGATTTCCGACGGGGGCTAGTCTATCTCCTATTCGCAGATCGGAATTCATGATTGCAGCGCCTCGATTAAGCAAAGATGGCTCAGATCACCGAGCGCGGCTGATAATTCAAGAGATCCCTGGATACGGTGATGAGCCACATCTGCTTGCAGTACACCGATAGCAAGAAGCGGCGGAATCAAGCCAGTTGAAATTTGGATGTCAGCGCAGAGGTCACGCTGCAAAACCGGGCCGGAAGCGCAGTAGAGTTCAATCTGGTTAACCAGGGCTGGTGTCAGATACTCATGCGCTCTCGCTTGCGCAGGTTTGAGCAGTTGAGTGTTAATGAGCAGAGGATGCCGTTCATCTGCTGGTACCACCAAAGTGAATAGCGAGTACCCATAAGTCTCCATAATTTCCCGAGCTCGTCCAATTTTTTCTTGGTAGTGCTCATCTCCCTCGTAGCCTTCCGCTTTGACTTCATAGGCGTACTGCAAGCCATTGATTTGAACGGTGGAGAAGTCGGGGGTGTATTCCATGCTCCCGGTCAAGCCTTTTCGAGCCTTGCGCGCTTCAGAGACTTCTTCACGTGTATGTAGTAAACGCTTGCTGTGCAAGTCGACCGTAAAGGGTTGCGGTTTGAAGCAGCGCACGCGTGGATCGATACACAGCATGTGTGCGACCAAGCGTTCGGCAGCGGACTCAACCGTGATATGGCCATTGGCCTTTTCGGCATATGTGCCTATACGGGCTTTGCCGAAGGTGCTGGCTGTGAGGCGTACTCCAGTATTTGCCAGGTGTCGCCGACTACGCACGCCATAAGATGGAGCATTTTTCATTTGCTCGTCCCGACGCGGATCACGTAGATAGCGATGAATTTCTTCGCTGTAGCACTCCTCGCCGGTGGTTTGCGCGAAGTGCCGATTCTGGCGTTTGCAAGGGGTGTACAGCTTCCTTCATGCTTTGTCATGACATTCCTTGTCAATTCTATGGACGTGTTTAGTCCATATCGCGATGATGAGATCGCGAAGTTGGCGTAAGGGGGGCTTGACTTTCAGCGTGTGGCAGGAGAGACTGGACTTCTCACGTTCTAGTTCTTCTGCTTAAGCCAAAAAGCGCCGCCCCAGTAGGGGTAGGTGCTTTTTTGTTTTCAGTTCATATGATTTCCTCTTGGTATTGGTTCATCAAGTGGGTAATTGCGAAAACTGCGGCATCTAGCGAACTCCATTCTTTGTTGCCAAAGTACGCCACCTGGCGCAGCAATTTCCTCATCCTGGCCGCCGCGACATCCTCCTCCGCATATTCTTCAGTCGTGTCCAGCAGACGGTCAGCCACAGCGAGCGCATGAAGCTTTTGCTCTTGATGTTTGGTCGCGTTCAGCGCAGATATAAGCCTGTAGGTGGTCTCGGAATTGGGGGCCTTTCGGCGCCCGCATTCAATGCTTGCTAGGTAACTTGGGTCGATGCCAGCTGCTTGAGCGATTTCCCGTTGGAGCTTCCGTTCGCGGGATCTCGCTACGATAAAGGCGCTACCAAACAACATACTGGCCATTTTGTATTTCCATTCTTGGTCATGACGATGGATAAAGATAGCACAGTTGAAGATGCATGTGGAAATTTATTTCACATAACCCATTGTTTTTAAAGGAATTATTCTCTGTTGCGAATATCATTTTTTTGCACAGTCCGATGCCAAGTTGCTCTTGGTCTCAAAAAGTACGAAGTACCTTTATTGAGGGCAAGATCGAAAATTGTGGGCACAAATGCTGTGCCAAAATTTGATCATGGATGAGGCTGTCAGGTAGTCCAGACGGCGCTGGGAGGACGCTTACCTTACTTATGCAGTGCCGCCGGGAGCCATCATGCACGCATTTACTGCCACGCAGCCCATGTCGTTGTCCGAATGAATTACCAGAAACCGGAAGGACATCTGCGGTGAATGTAGCGCTTGCTTACCTATCGAGACTAAGCTCGTTGGCCATGGCCTCCTCCTAGCACTTACCTATGGCGATATCGCATTTTATTGCGTACCATCCCATCTTAGCTCACGCGTCGTGCGTAAGCCTCACCAACCGAACTGACACAGAACTTTTACGATGATTAGCATCCAACAACGCGCCGCACTGCAACGCCAGATTTGGCAAATCGCCAACGATGTGCGTGGCGCAGTCGATGGCTGGGACTTCAAGCAGTATGTCCTAGGCACCCTCTTCTACCGCTTTATCAGTGAGAATTTTGCCAGCTATATCGAAGGTGGGGACGACACCGTCAAGTACGCAGAGCTGTCCGATAGCGTCATCACCGTAGACATCAAAGACGATGCCATTAAAACTAAGGGCTACTTCATCTACCCTAGCCAGTTGTTTGCGAATGTCGCCGGGAATGCCAGCGGCAACGAGAGCCTGAATACCGACTTGGCTGCCATCTTTTCCGCTATTGAAGCCTCCGCCAATGGCTACCCGTCAGAGCACGACATCAAAGGCTTGTTTGCCGACTTTGACACTACCAGCAATCGCCTGGGAAATACCGTCAAAGACAAGAATTCCCGTCTGGCATCCGTGCTTAAGGGCGTGGCTGGGTTAAATTTCGGCCACTTCGACGCCAGTCACATCGACCTGTTTGGCGATGCATATGAGTTCCTGATCTCTAACTATGCCGCTAACGCTGGTAAATCCGGTGGTGAGTTTTTCACCCCACAGCATGTGTCCCGACTGATCGCACAGCTCGCCATGCACAAGCAAACCAGCGTCAATAAGATTTACGACCCAGCCTGTGGCTCTGGTTCGCTGCTACTGCAAGCAAAAAAACACTTTGATGCGCACATCATTGAAGATGGTTTTTTTGGTCAAGAGATCAACCACACCACGCATAACTTGGCGCGGATGAATATGTTCCTGCACAACATCAACTACGACAAGTTCAACATCCAGCTGGGTAATACGTTGACCGATCCCCATTTTGGCGATCAGAAACCCTTTGACGCCATTGTTTCTAACCCTCCCTACTCCGTAAAATGGGTAGGGAGCGACGATCCCACGCTCATCAATGACGATCGTTTTGCCCCGGCTGGCGTGCTTGCGCCCAAATCAAAGGCTGACTTTGCTTTTGTGCTGCACGCACTCAGCTACCTTTCCAGCAAAGGGCGTGCGGCGATTGTTTGCTACCCTGGAATTTTTTACCGTAGCGGTGCCGAGCAGAAAATTCGTCAGTATCTGGTAGACAATAATTATGTGGAAACGGTGATCTCGCTCGCGTCCAACCTATTCTTTGGCACAACCATCGCAGTTAATATTCTAGTTCTTTCCAAACACAAAACCGATACCAAAACACAATTCATTGATGCCAGTGCTCTCTTTGAAAAAGAAACCAATAACAACGTGCTAACCGAAGAGCATATCGAGCAAATTATGCAGGTGTTCGATAGCAAAATGGATGTGGCGCATTTTGCCCAATCCGAGCCAATAGAAACCATCGCAGCCAATGACTACAACCTCTCTGTGAGCAGTTACGTCGAAGTTGAACAACAGCGTGAAGCCGTTAATATCGTCCAACTCAATGCCGAGCTAAAGATCTCCGCTGCTAAGATCGACAAACTCCGCGCCGATATTGATTCAATTGTCTCGAAGATCGAAGGTAAGGATCTCGGGAAATGAGCATGGATGTCATGAAAAAATTGCTGAATGGGGTTGAAGTCAAATGGGAGGCGTTGGGGAGTCTGCTTGTTCGTACCAAGGGCACAAAGATCACCGCTGGCGAAATGAAAAAATTGCATAAGGCTGGCGCACCTTTGAAAGTTTTTGCGGGTGGCAGAACTATTGCATTTGTCGATTTTGAGGATATCCCGGAAAAAGACATAAATAATGAACCCTCAATTGTCGTAAAATCCCGTGGAAACATTGAATTCGAATATTACGATAAACCATTCTCCCACAAGAATGAGATGTGGTCATATCACTCCAACCGTGAAGAAATTAATATTAAGTACGCTTATTATTTTTTGAAGTTGAATGAGCCTCACTTCCAAAATATCGGCAACAAGATGCAGATGCCGCAAATTGCGACGCCTGATACTGACAAGTATCAAATTCCAATTCCATGTCCGGAGGACCCAAAAAAATCACGGGAAATCCAAGCTGAAATTGTCCGTATTTTGGACACATTTACATCGTACACCGTCGAGCTCAACGCGGAGCTGACTTCCCGTAAAATACAATACAATTACTATCGCGATAAGTTGTTGAGTTTTGATGACGGGGAGGTAGAGTGGAAGGCATTGGGCGAAATTGGCGAATTTATTAGAGGAAAACGCTTCACTAAAGCTGACTACGTTGAGGACGGAATCAGTGCCATCCATTACGGTGAGATATATACCCAGTACGGTGTTTGGACAACTCATGCGGCATCTAAGGTTCGCCCTAGTTTAGCCAATTCGCTACGTTATGCGGAGCCTGGAGACGTGGTAATAGCAAGTGTTGGGGAAACTGTTGAAGATGTTGGCAAGGCCGTTGCCTGGATTGGCAATGAAAACGTCGCTATTCATGACGACAGCTACGCTTTTCGCCATTCAATAAATCCAAAATTCCTCTCCTACATGATGCAAACCGCTACATTCATCAACGAGAAAGCGAAACATGTATCTCAGGGGAAAATAAATAGGCTGCTGATTGATGGAATCGCGAAAATCAGAATTCCAATACCTTACCCGAGCGACAACGAAAAGTCTCTTGCTGAACAGGCCCGAGTCGTCGCCATTCTGGATAAATTCAACGATCTCATCTACTCTGCGAGCGAAGGTTTGCCGCGCGAAATATCATTGCGTCAGATGCAATACAAATATTATCGCGAACGGCTACTAGGTTTTTCCAGGCCGAGAAAGGTAACGAATTGACATGAGCAAAACGTTAGTCGAAATTACTCAGAAGCTAAAAGATGCAAACAAAAAGGTTCAACTTATCTATGCTTTTAACGGCACCGGAAAGACACGTCTTTCTAGGGCTTTTAAACAATTGATTGCACCAAGTGCTGACGGTAATGGAGACGATGAAGCCTCAGAACCGACCGAATTGACTCGTAACAAAATTCTTTACTACAACGCCTTTACCGAGGATTTGTTTTATTGGGACAATGATTTGAAGCTAGACGCAGAACCTAAGCTTAAAATCCAGCCCAATACCTTTACCGATTGGGTACTAAAGGATCAAGGGCAAGATCAGCGCATCATCACTACGTTCCAGCGCTACACTAATGACAAGCTGACACCTCGCTTCAACGAAGAATATAAGACTACAGATGAGGCTGGGAAAGATTCATCGGTAAGAGCCTTCTCAGAGGTGACTTTCTCCCTTGAGCGTGGCAATGATGAACACTCAGGCAATCTTAAAATTTCCAAAGGTGAGGAAAGTAATTTTATCTGGAGTATTTTCTATACGTTGCTTGAGCAAGTGATTGATGTTCTAAATGTGCCGGAGTCAGTCGATCGTGAAACAAATGTTTTCGACCTGTTGGAGTATATATTTATTGATGACCCGGTCAGTTCGCTCGATGAGAACCATTTGATTGAACTAGCCGTAGATCTCGCGCAGTTGATTAAGTCAACCGAGTCTGATGTCAAATTCGTTATCACTACACATAATCCGCTTTTTTACAACGTCTTACACAACGAGCTGAGCAATGACGCAGGTAGCTACAAAAGAAGGGATTTTGAAAAATATCGGCTGGTAAAGTTTGATGACGGAACTTATGAGCTCATCAGCCAGCCAAATGACTCTCCATTTTCTTACCATCTTTTCTTGAAGTCAGAGATCGAAAAAGCAATCGCGAGCGGTCAGATTAGTAAGTATCATTTTAATTTCTTGAGAAATATTCTTGAGAAGACTTCGACGTTCCTTGGATACAACAAATGGGGCGATTTGCTGCCAAGGACCGACGATGGAAAAATTAATCCATATGAGACTCGAATAATAAATATTTCCAGCCATTCGAAACATGCCGGCGAAGAAGTAGCAGAGCTAACCGAAGATGATAAGCGTGTTCTGCGTTATCTGGTGAATGAACTAAATAGTATGTATCGCTTTCAGCAACCTGAAGGCTAGCAACTGAACCCAAGGGTAAGCATGTTTAACTACACAGCCGTGGCTGAGTCCAATAACTTCATCATTCTCGATAAATACATCAAAGAATGGCAGATAGCCGATAGCTACCAAAGTGAAGGCGACTTGGAGCGCGAGTTTATTCAAGACTTGGTTAATCAGGGATATGAGTTCCTAGGTCTGAATACGTCGGAAGCGTTGCTCGACAATGTGCGCCTCGCTTTGCAAACTCTCAACAACATTGAATTTTCTGATGCAGAATGGTTGCGCTTTGTGGAAACCTGGCTGGATAAGCCTAGCGATGGCGTTGTCGAGAGAACTCGCAAGATTCATGACAACCATATTTATGACTTTGTGTTTGATGATGGTCACATCCAAAATATTTACTTGCTCGATAAAAAGAATATCGCCCGCAACAAAGTTCAGGTAATCAAACAGTTTGAGCAGACCGGCACCCACGCTAACCGTTACGACGTCACCATACTGGTCAATGGACTGCCATTGGTGCAAGTGGAACTCAAAAGGCGAGGTATAGCCATTCGCGAAGCCTTCAATCAGGTGCACCGTTATAGCAAGGAGAGTTTTAACAGCGAAAATTCTTTATTCAAGTATTTGCAACTGTTTGTAATTTCCAACGGTACTGACACCCGATATTTCGCTAACACTACTCAACGCAACAAGAACAGCTTCGACTTCACGATGAACTGGGCAAAGGCGGATAACAGTCTGATTAAAGATCTTAAAGACTTTACCGCTACCTTTTTCCAAAAGCGCACACTACTGAATGTATTGTTACATTATTCAGTGTTCGACGTCAGCAACACGTTGCTGGCAATGCGCCCTTATCAAATTGCCGCGACAGAACGTATTCTGTGGAAAATCAACAGCGCCTATCAGGCTAAAGGCTGGAGCAATACCGAAAGTGGCGGCTTTATATGGCACACAACCGGCTCTGGCAAGACCCTGACCAGTTTTAAGGCTGCACGTTTAGCCACTGAATTGGATTTCATCGACAAAGTATTCTTCGTGGTGGACCGTAAGGACCTGGATTACCAAACCATGAAAGAGTACCAGCGCTTTTCTCCGGACAGCGTAAATGGATCGGACAGCACTGCTGGCCTCAAGCGTAACTTGGATAAAGATGACAACAAGATCGTTGTCACAACCATCCAGAAGCTCAACAACCTGATGAAAAGCGAAATCGACCTGCCCATCTACAACAAGCAGGTAGTTTTTATCTTTGACGAGTGTCATCGTAGCCAATTTGGTGAAGCACAAAAGAACCTGAAGAAGAAATTTAAACAGTTCTATCAGTTCGGCTTTACCGGCACTCCAATCTTCCCTCAAAACGCCCTTAGTGCAGAAACCACTGCCAGCGTGTTCGGTCGTGAGTTGCACTCTTATGTCATCACTGATGCAATCCGAGATGAGAAGGTGCTCAAATTCAAAGTCGACTACAACGATGTCCGTCCTCGGTTCAAAGCTGTTGAGACCGAACAAGATGAAAAGGAACTGAGCGCAGCGGAAAACAAGCAAGCATTGTTACATCCCGACCGCATTCGGGAAATTAGTACTTACGTATTGAATAATTTCAAGCAGAAAACTCACCGTCTTCAAGCTGGAGCAAAGGGGTTTAACGCAATGTTTGCCGTAAGCAGCGTGGATGCCGCCAAGCTGTATTACGAATCATTTAAGGATTTGCAGAAAGGGATCGACAGACCTTTGAAAGTGGCTACCATCTTCTCGTTTGCACCTAACGAAGAGCAGGATGCGGTGGGAGATATTCAAGATGAGAGCTTTGATGTCTCAGCTATGAATACCAGCGCCAAAGAGTTCCTGGATGCCGCCATTGCTGACTATAACGCGCTGTTCAAAACAAATTTTAGCGTGGACAGCAATGGCTTTCAGAACTACTACCGCGATTTAGCCAAACAGGTCAAAGCAAAAGAGATCGACCTGCTGATTGTAGTAGGTATGTTCCTGACTGGTTTTGATGCCCCGACCCTTAATACCTTATTTGTAGATAAAAATCTACGTTATCATGGACTGATGCAGGCTTATTCACGTACTAACCGTATTTTTGACGCCACCAAAACCTTCGGCAATATCGTCACCTTCCGCGACCTTGAGCAAGCGACCATTGACGCTATTACCTTATTTGGCGATAAAAATACCAAGAATGTGGTGCTGGAGAAGAGTTACACGGAATATATGGAAGGCTTCACCGACGTCGTAACTGGTGAGGCAAGGCGTGGTTTTGTGGACGTAGTAAGCGAGTTAGAGCAACGATTTCCCGATCCATCAATGATTGAAAAAGAGTCTGATAAGAAGGCTTTTTCGAAACTGTTTGGCGAATATTTGCGCGTGGAGAACGTGCTGCAAAACTACGATGAATTTGCCAGCTTAATAGCCTTGCAAAGCACCAATGTAGACGACCCGAATGAAGTTGCAAAATTCAAGTCGAAGTATTATTTAAGCGATGATGATTTTGCGGTGCTGCAAACAATCAAGATACCCTCTGAAAGGAAAATCCAGGACTATCGCTCAACCTACAACGACATCCGCGATTGGCTGCGCCGAGAAAAATCTTCCGCCGAGAAAGAAAAATCTACGATCGATTGGGACGATGTCGTATTTGAGGTAGACCTGCTAAAGTCACAAGAAATCAATCTAGACTACATCCTTGAATTGATTTTTGAAAATAATAAGAAGGTCAAGGACAAGGCCGCCCTCGTTGAAGACGTGCGCCGAGTGATTCGTGCTAGCCTCGGCAACCGCGCCAAAGAGGGCCTGCTGGTGGACTTCATTAACGAAACCGATTTGGACGAAATTCGTGACAAGGCCAATGTGATAGACTCATTCTTTACCTTTGCACAAGCGGAACAACAGCGTGAAGCACAAGAGCTGATCATCGCAGAGAACCTAAATCCCGACGCGGCGAAACGTTATATCGCCAACTCATTAAAACGTGAATTCGCGAGCGAGAATGGCACCGAACTCAATGCTGTCCTCCCCAAAATGAGCCCACTTAACCCTCAATACCTGACTAAGAAGCAAAGCGCTTTTCAGAAAATCGCCGCTTTTGTTGAGAAATATAAAGGAGTGGGTGGACAGTTATAACCCCCATGCGGCTGGTGTACCCATGCATCCTCATTACGGCTACTGCCGCTAGGCCACCCCTTCGACAAGCCGACGTGGGCTTGCATCTGACTGAGATAGTGCCGAACAGTGTTTCGGCTGATCTCGCGCCCGAACGCTTGGCTTAGCGATACTGCGACCTGGGCGAATGAACGCCCGTCGTACTGCTGTAGGTGTCGCTTGATGTGGGCTTGTTCTGAGGCGGAGAGCATGGCGGTGTAAATTTCCGAAGAAAAGTCCCCATTTTATACGGACAATTCGCGCGATATGAATTCGTTTTGTGAAGATAAGATCTTGCGCGTTCCCCAAACATCAAAACAGCGTCGATAAGTGCTAAAAACGTGAGCAGACGTCTATACTGACAGATTAGAAAACTGCCGCTATAGTGCGTCCCGTGGTGCACGAAGCGCACCGTCTGATGCAAAGTAACGCGTCAGGTTCTTTCAAAATTTGGAGGCATCTTAGGTACGGAAGTTGCGCACGTTGGCGAGCTTCGCCGACGTGCAGAAATCCTTCTTACTTCACGAGCGCTTGCGCAAGTCGAAGTAAGTTCCAGACTCATGCCAATCCTATACTATCTGCAATACCTCGCGATGCCGCCCTCTCACCCCGATAAGAACGGCAATATCCTCCCAAGAAAGGAAAGGATGTCGTCCACATCGGCTTCGACGCCGAATGGGAGACGAAGAGTAAAGGTCGAAACCATGTCCTGAGCGTTCAATTCCACTTAGTAGGTCCGACCGGTAGCTATCTCTCAATTGCCGGGCCACGCACGATGAAACCTAAACCTGGATGAATTGGGGGATATGGTCGATCCAATACGGGTCGTCTTGTCGTCATGCTCGACACTTATGCAGCTAGCGTCGTGTTTCACGGGAGACGACGACCGCTCTGCCAGTGCTCAGGTGAGTCTGCACCATTTCGAAAATCGCCTTTGATTGGTCGCTTCTACTGCCAAGCCATCCGCCATGTACGTGGTCCGAAAATTGAGAATTCGTCAAGTAGCGCGGAGCTCCCTTAAACGAAATACGTGTCCCATTTTGTGGCCCTTTTGGGCCACCTGGTCCGAGCAAATAGCGAACATATTCCCGGGAGCAATACATACCTTTTACAAGCTCTCCTGTCGCGGCTTGAATGCCCCGATTTGGCACGAACTTGAAAAAAAATCCGTCATCGTTCAGACGAAAATGTTTGTGTTGTGAAGCCGGACTTTGAACTTTGGTTGAGAGATAAAATCGGTCCATTCGATCCAATTCTGCATGAATATTACTATCTTGGCGATACACCATTTCCCCATTTTCGTCTCGCATTAACTTGTATTGAACGAGAGTGAACATGTCAAAAATGGAGTTGTAGTAGATCAGGTCTACCCCATGCCCTTATACACAAGTCCAGCCGGAGCCTCGCCCGAGCTGAAACCGGCTTAGCTGGTCAATTTTCGCATCTGCCCTTGTAAACTGCCGACTTTTCGCGTTTACTCTCGTCTTTTGGGTGACG
>NZ_WWCM01000024.1 GCF_009857915.1 Duganella qianjiadongensis | reverse complement strand
TGTGCTCGCCTTGGCATTCCATGACCATACGGACGGAGCGTTCGATTACTTCGGGCGAGTGCTTAGATTTTTTCATAGATCCATTTTCTCAAATAATGGAGCCTCCCAGTTTTCCGGAACGGTTCAGCACCCTTTGGTCATTCTCATTTGAGCGGCAGTTTTTAATCACGAACACGTTAAAGGGATTTCCCCCAACCAGTATTGTAATTACCAACGGCGATGGAAGTTCGACAACCTTCTCGCGCTACCAATCTGCCTACAAAGCAGACATCGCATCTGCAGATTCGCTATATCCATTAACATCGGAATATGATGAATGGGTCTATAAGAGATCCTCTGGGAAAATTGAACATAAAAAAATACAGTCTCGCTTCCTCCTGACAAGCATAACCAAGTCAATCACGGGCTTGCAAGAAGTGGGGCATATTCCGTCGCGACGAGGAACGTAATTCGCGACATGGGACGTGCTGTCTCGCGAACACTCCCATATGCATCCGCTGCGATGGCAACTTATGAGGTCTACGATGCCTTCAAATGCGACTAAGTCGTCTGAGCCGCCGGGAGTAGTTTCAGATCAAGTGAAGCTGTTCCTCAATCTGAGCGGACTCAGGGATAAAACCATATCCACCTGTACACCTCAAAACAGGCTCTATCACGATCTCCGGATCTATGGGGAGGGTGCGGAGGATTGCTTGGAAGTGTTGGTGACGAAATTTGGTGTCGATCTCTCGGGATTCCCGTTCAGCGAATATTTTCCGCCGGAGTGGCCGGAAGGGAATTCGCGGCCTGAACGGATATTACTAAAAGTGTTTCCTGGGATCGAAGGCCTCTATCGAAAACCAGCCACTTTCGAACCGCTGCCGCTTAGCAGGATCGAAGCGCTAATCCATTCCAAGAAATGGCATAACTGATTTAGTTGCCGACAAACGGATATGGACGACGCCGAAGTGCGCCTGCAAATAGAAGGAAAAGATATGCGCGAATTCAAACTCTTCACTCACGCATTGTTGCTAGTTGCACTGATGTCTAACATGTCCAATGCATGGGCTTCGAAAGAAGGGCTGTTGGTATGGTCAAACTTTACGATTCATTCACTTGGCATTGGCGCATCAGGAGCCGTCCAGATCAGTGGTTCTCAATCTGCAGATGGAATTACGAGCTTAAAGGTGAATGCTTTCGGACGGGAAATCGCATTGAACGCGGCCCAGCTATATCAACTTCGAGGGATATTGATGAACGGGATGCAACTGTCTTATGCAGATGGTACAGGAAGGGCAGCCGATAAAACATTGTCTATCGTGCTTACAAAAGGCTTCGCATCAGGAGTTGCGCAAAAGAAATTTATCGAGATTGATGGGCATGGAAATGTGATGATCATAGAGAATTAAGGCAATACTTACGCCACGCGCACGGCCTGCAATTGTAATGGGGATAGGTGCTAAATGAGACAGTTGTTTTCTATACTAGCTCTGTTGAAAATGAACGCATGTTGGCCGTGGGTTGATGCGCACGCCGGGCTGAAACCGACGGCGTTGGTGGGGGCATCAATACCTACGGCTATGTTCTAGGCCTCTCTACAGTTACGCTTCACTTCGCTCGCTATGGCCAGTTGGCGGCGGGACTTGTCCCCACAAGCTTGCGTCCATGCTGTGGGCACAAGAAAAAGGGGCGGACCTTGCGGTACGCCCCTCTTGACTTAGCCGGAAGCTAATTAGTTCTTCGACTGGTCAACCATCTTGTTTTTAGCGATCCAAGGCATCATGGCGCGCAGTTTTGCGCCCACTTCTTCGATCTGGTGCTCGGCGGTCAGACGACGACGCGAGATCAGGGTCGGTGCGCCAGCTTTGTTTTCCAGGATGAAGGACTTGGCGTATTCACCGGTCTGGATGTCTTTCAGGCACTGACGCATTGCATCTTTGGTAGCAGCGGTCACAACACGTGGGCCCGTCACGTACTCGCCGTATTCGGCGTTGTTCGAGATCGAGTAGTTCATGTTGGCGATACCGCCTTCGTAGATCAGGTCAACGATCAGTTTCAGTTCGTGCAGGCACTCGAAGTAAGCCATCTCTGGAGCGTAGCCGGCTTCTACCAGCGTTTCGAAACCGGCTTTGATCAGTTCAACGGCGCCACCGCACAGCACAGCCTGTTCGCCGAACAGGTCAGTTTCGGTTTCTTCGCGGAAGTTGGTTTCGATGATGCCGGCACGGCCGCCGCCGTTAGCCGAAGCGTAGGACAGCGCGATGTCGCGGGCGATGCCGGACTTGTCCTGATACACGGCGATCAGGTGTGGCACGCCGCCACCCTGGGTGTAGGTAGCGCGCACGGTGTGGCCTGGGGCTTTAGGCGCAACCATGATCACGTCCAGATCGGCACGTGGCACAACCTGGCCGTAGTGCACGTTGAAGCCGTGAGCGAAGGCCAGCACCGCGCCTTGCTTGGCGTGCGGAGCAACGTTTTCGTTGTACACCTGAGCGATGTTTTCATCTGGCAGCAGGATCATGATGACGTCAGCGGCTTTCACTGCGTCGTTGACTTCGGCCACTTTCAGACCGGCTTTTTCTACCTTGGCCCACGAGGAGCCGCCTTTGCGCAGGCCAACGGTCACATTGACGCCCGAGTCGCTCAGATTCTGTGCATGCGCGTGGCCTTGCGAGCCGTAGCCGATGATGGCAACGTTTTTGCCTTTGATCAGGGAGAGGTCAGCGTCTTTGTCGTAGAAAACTTTCATGGTCATTCCTTTGGATAAATTTGTTTACACTTTGAGGATGCGTTCGCCGCGGCCGATACCGGAACCGCCGGTACGTACCGTTTCGAGGATGGCAGTACGGTCGATCGAGTCGATGAAGGCGTCCAGCTTGGACTTGGCCCCCGTCAGTTCTATCGTGTAGGTCTTTTCCGTGACGTCGATGATGCGGCCGCGGAAGATGTCCGCAGTCCGTTTCATCTCTTCACGCTCCTTACCTACGGCGCGCACCTTGATCAGCATCAGTTCACGTTCGATATGCTGGCCTTCCGTCAGATCCACCACCTTCACCACTTCGATCAGGCGATTCAGGTGTTTGGTGATCTGCTCGATGATGTCGTCCGAGCCGGTGGTGACGATGGTCATCCGCGACAGGGTGGCATCTTCGGTTGGAGCAACCGTCAGTGTTTCGATGTTGTAGCCGCGGGCCGAGAACAGGCCCACTACGCGCGACAGCGCGCCGGCTTCGTTTTCCAGCAAGACAGAGATAATGTGTCGCATGTTATAAGTCCTCCGAACCCAACAGCATTTCAGAGAGCCCTTTGCCCGCTTTCACCATCGGCCAGACGTTTTCCGATTGATCCGTGATGAAGTTCATGAAGACCAGCTTGTCTTTCATGGCGAAGGCGTCGCGCAGTGCGCCGTCCACATCACCGGGTTTTTCGATGCGCATGCCGACGTGGCCATAGGCCTCGGCCAGCTTCTCGAAGTTAGGCAGCGAATCCATATACGATTCCGAATAGCGCGAACCGTAATCGATCTGTTGCCACTGACGTACCATGCCGAGGAAGCGGTTGTTCAGCATGATGATCTTCGGCGTCAGGTGATACTGTTTGCAGGTCGCCAGTTCCTGGATACACATCTGGATAGAACCTTCGCCCGTGATACAGGCCACGGTAGCATCCGGATTGGCCATCTGCACGCCCATAGCGTATGGCAGACCCACGCCCATGGTACCCAGACCGCCGGAATTGACCCAGCGCTTAGGCTTGTCGAACGGGTAGTACTGCGCAGCCCACATCTGGTGCTGGCCCACGTCGGAAGTGATGAAGGCATCGCCCTTGGTCACTTCCCACAGTTTCTGCACCACCGATTGCGGCTTGATCACCAGATCGGACGGGGCGAATTTCAGGCACTCGCGACCGCGCCACTCGTTGATCTGCTTCCACCAGTTTTTCAGCGCAGGCGCATTCGGCTTGGCGTCGGCCGCGTCGAGCTGGGACAGGAACTCGATCAGCACGTCTTTCACGTTGCCGACGATAGGAATGTCCACTTTCACGCGCTTGGAGATCGACGATGGGTCGATATCAACGTGGATGATCTTACGCGGGTTGCTAGCAAAGTGTTTCGGGTTACCGATCACGCGGTCGTCGAAACGGGCGCCGATGGCGATCAGGACGTCGCAATGCTGCATCGCCATATTCGCTTCATAGGTCCCGTGCATGCCCGGCATACCGACGAATTTGTCGTCGCTGGCGCGGTAGGCGCCCAAACCCATCAGGGTGTTGGTGACGGGGAAGCCGAGTTTATCGACCAGCTTGTTCAGTTCCGGCGACGCATGCGCCAGGATCACGCCACCACCCGTGTAGATCATCGGGCGTTCGGCCTGCAGCAGCAGCTGCACCGCTTTGCGGATCTGACCGGCGTGACCTTTGTCGACCGGTTTGTACGAACGCATCTCTACCTCTTTGGGGTAGGAATACGTCGTTTTATGCATCGAGATATCCTTCGGAATATCGACCAGCACAGGGCCGGGACGGCCGGTACGGGCGATGAAGAAGGCTTTCTTGACGGTTTCCGCCAAATCCTTGACGTCTTTGACGAGGAAATTGTGCTTGACCACGGGGCGGGTAATACCGACCGTGTCGCATTCCTGGAAGGCATCCTGACCGATGGCGTGGCTAGGCACCTGGCCCGAAATCACCACCATGGGGATGGAATCCATGTAAGCGGTAGAAAGACCTGTAACGGCATTCGTCACGCCCGGACCGGACGTTACCAGCGCTACACCAACTTTATTGGAACTGCGCGAATACGCATCGGCAGCATGGACTGCAGCCTGCTCGTGACGCACCAGTACGTGTTGGAATTTGTCTTGTTTGAAGATGGCGTCGTAAATGTACAGTACCGCACCACCTGGGTAGCCAAAGACGTGTTCAACGCCTTCGTCGGCCAAGCAGCGGACGAGAATTTCCGCGCCAGTGAGCAGATTTGCTCCCTGCGTTGCTTCGGTATTCATGAAACATTCCTTTCAAGGTCCATTGGAGATTGATCGGATGTTCTTTCCTAGCGAAGTATGCCCACCTCTACAGCTTGGACCTGCACCCCTGTCTATGATGCGCTTACACCAGCCTCTTCCGTCAACCGTAGTGACGTGCAAAGCGGTGCTCAACGCAAACTCGTTGGCTAGATCTGTCTGTAGCGGTTGTACATACCTCTCGCGCTTGTGGCGCGGGTTAGAACAAACTGCCTACATATGAAAGCGCGTCGGATCGATTGCGGCGTTGTGTGCCAGCGGCGATCTGACCTTTAGCTTCGGGGTGTTCAAAGCGTCCCATACGGTACACCGCCACGAAGTTTTGAGCAAGGGAAAGTTAGAAAAAATCGCGGCATCGCAGCATTTTCTTGCGGGGGTGCGGCGAAAAGTCTGCAGAAAGGCCTATTTTTTGCTAGCATGCGCTCAGTTCCAGAGCCGCCTGAGCGGCCCAGCGCCGGCTTTCCGGCGAGCAAATCCAACTCCGCATGGCCACAGACAAAGAATTATCCGACTTCCTCGAAAGCGTCGAGCGTCGGGCTTACAAACAAGCCGTGTATGCCGTTCGCAAGGACGAGTCGGCCCTTGATATCGTGCAGGACGCGATGATCAAGCTTGCCGAAAAGTATGGCGACAAACCGGCCGCCGAGCTGCCCATGCTGTTCCAGCGCATACTCCAGACCACCATCCTTGATTATTTCCGCAGGGAAAAAGTTCGCAACACCTGGGTCAGCCTGTTCTCGGGCATGGGGCCCAGCGGCGACGAACACGAAGATTTTGATCTACTTGAGACCTATGCCGCCGAACAGGGCAGCGCCGCGGCCGAGTCCAGCGCCGACCAGCTGGAGCGCGATCAGGTGCTGGCGATAATTGATGCAGAAGTGCAAAAACTGCCTGCGCGTCAACGCGAAGCCTTCCTCATGCGTTATTGGCAGGATATGGACGTGGCCGAAACGGCCCTCGCCATGGGTTGTTCGGAAGGCAGCGTGAAGACGCATTGCTCCCGAGCAACGCATGCGCTCGCCGAAACGCTGAAAGCCAAGGGGATTACACTATGAACACCGAAGAGCTCAATTTCGCTTACAAAGTGCGTCATGCACTCAATCAACGACTGGAAGATCTGCCGCCTACCACCACCGACCGGCTGGCCCAGGCACGCCAGATGGCGCTAGCGCGCAAGAAGCCCGATGGTGCGGCACGCCGCACCGCGCCCGTCGTGCGCAGCGAACTGGCCGGTGTTCAGGGCGGCAACTGGTCGTTCTCGTGGTTCAACCGCATGGGCGTCGCCCTGCCGCTGCTGGTGCTGGTAGCGGGCCTGATCGGCATCTACCAGTACGAACAGCAGGAACATATCGCCGAAATCGCCGAGCTGGACGCCGCCGTGCTGTCCGACGAATTGCCGCTGTCCGCCTATCTGGACCACGGCTTTAACGCTTACCTGAATCAAAGCGAGCAATAAGTATGGCTTTAAGTCGTCAGGCAAAGTGGGGCTCTGTTGCACTGGTGCTGATACTCGGCTCCGCTGCCGGCCTGCTATGGTTCGGCAACCAGCCCGACGCCCCGCCTGCCATCGCCCAGCCGCTGGCCAAGGCAGGCAGCGCACTGGGCGTGGCCGGCAAAGGCAGCGCCGCTGACAAAACCCGCTGGAAGGACCTCACGCCCCAACAGCAGCAGACGCTCGCTCCGCTGGCCGCCGAATGGGACCAGATGGAGCCGCTGCGCCGGCAAAAATGGCTAGGCATCATCAAGCGCTACGCCTCGATGAATGCGGATGAGCAGGCCCGCGTGCAGGAACGCATGCGCGAGTGGGTCAAGCTGACGCCGGATGAACGCCGTCAGGTACGTCAGAACTTCGCCCGCGCCAAAAAAATCGATCCGTCGCAGAAGAACACCCAGTGGGAGTCCTACCAGCAGCTGTCGGACGATGAAAAGAAAGAACTGGCCGCCAAGGCCGCGCTAAAACCGCAGGTGGCCAACCTGCCGACGGCAGCCCAGAGCAAGATGAAAACCGTGGCGCCCATCAAGCCACTGGTGGTGACGGAAAACGGCTCGGCCAGTGCGCCGGCACTGCCGCCACCCGCACCTGCTCCGCTGCTGCCGGCCAGCAATGTCGTGCCGCCTGCAAGCGGTGCGGCAGGCAGCACCGCCGGTGCAAATGCCAGTGGCGCCGCCAGTGGCAGCGCTGCTGGCACCGCTGGCGATAGCGCGCCGATTCCGAATGCCTCCAACGTCACGCCGGCGCCCGCACCGGCCGCAGCACAGCCTACCAGCAGCAATGTCAAATAAACCCGCTACCACCCTGCCAGTTACCGAACCCGTAGTGTCCAACCCCAGCGTGGGTCGCCGCCTGATCTCGATGGTGTACGAAACCCTGCTGGCGTTTGCCGTGCTGTTTCTGCCTTTCCTGATATTCGAATTCATCGTGCAGGCCCGTCATACGCGCGCGCTCGAACATACCCGTCAGGCCCTGCTCTTCCTCGTTCTAGGCGCCTACTTCATCCACCAGTGGAGCCGCGAAGGCCAGACGCTGGCCATGCGCACGTGGCGCCTCAAAGTGGTTCGTCCGGGCCATGCCCATTTGTCGCTGCAGACTGCCGCCGTGCGCTATCTGCTGAGCTGGATGTGGATACTGCCTGCGCTGATTGTCAGCGCCGTGCTGCATCTGCAAAAGTGGCAGGCGCTGGGCGCCATCGGCATCGGTGTGCTGGTGTGGGCCATGACGGCCTTCCTCGATGCGGACCGCCAGTTCCTGCACGATAAACTGACCGGCACCCGTCTGGTGCAACTGCCGCCATTGGAAAAGAAAAAGAAACAGGCCAGCGCCACCTGAGCGACACTGGCCTGCGGGCTCCCGCTGATCAGAAGCGCTCGTGTGGCTGCAGATAGCGCCACTCGCCTTGCGGCAGGCTGGACATGGCAATACGGCCGATACGGATGCGCTTCATCGCCACCACGCTCAGGCCCACCATCTTGCACATGTGTTCGATCTGGCCCGGCTTGGGGCCTTTTACGGCAAAGCGCAAACGGCGCTCGTTCTGCCAGCTCACCTTCATCGACGGCAGCGGCTTGCCATTGAACGGTAGCCCATGATTGAGTAGCGCCAGACCGTTCTCGGCGATTTCGCCGCTGACTTCCACGATGATCTCCTGCTCCATGCGCGCCGCTTCATCCGTCAGCTTGCGGTTGACGCGGAAATCCTGCGTCAGCACCAGCAGACCGCTGGCCTGGGTCTCCAGCGGCAGCGTCAGCGACAGATGGGCCAGATGGCGCTTGAGGAAGCGCTGCGACGGCGCCGTGCGCGTCAGATTATCCAGCTTGATCTGGTGTAGCGCGGGCAGACCATCCTTGCCTATGCCGCCATTCACGCCCACTGGCTTGTGCAATAGCAGGGTCACCGGCACGGCTTCCAGCAGCGTGGCATCGGCAGCAATCGTAATCTCCTGCCCGGGCGTGACACGTGCGCCCGCCTCTTCCGCTGCCACGCCATCCACGCTGACGTAACCGCCCTCGATATACAGTTCGGCTTCGCGGCGCGAGCAGGGACGCATCTCGGCCACGCGCTTGGCGAGGCGGACACTTTGATCAGGGGTGGATTCAGTCATCCGAAGAAATCTCCAAAAACAGTAATGGCGCGTTCGATATCGTCGCGCGAGGTATCCATGTGGGTGACGATGCGCAGACGCGGCGCCATCGACACTCGGATACGGGTCAGTTGCAACACGTCGTTCAGCCCGCGGCAGGCATCGGCGGGAATATCGACGTAGAAAATATTGGTCTGCGGCGTAGACACGGTAATGCCCCTCACCTTGGCCAGTTCACCGGCAAAGTAGGCTGCGTTATCGTGGTCCTCGGCCAGTCGCGCATACTGGTGCTGCAAGGCGTACAAGCCGCCTGCTGCCAGTATGCCGGCCTGACGCATGCCGCCGCCCAGCATCTTGCGCCAGCGCCTGGCTTCGGTGATTAGCGCCCTGCTACCGCACAGCACCGAACCGACTGGCGCACCCAGACCTTTGGACAGGCACACTGAAACGGAATCGAAACCGGCCACTGCTTCGCGCGGGCTCACACCCAGCTTGACGGCAGCATTGCAGATGCGTGCGCCATCAAGGTGGGTCGCAAGGCCGCGCTCATGTGCCAGCGTGGTTGCCTGCTGCAGATAGGCTAACCCCAGCACCTTGCCGCCTATGGTGTTTTCCAGCGCCAGCAAACGGGTGCGGGCAAAGTGGATATCGTCCGGTTTGATCTGCGCCGCAATGTCGGCCAGCGCCAGACTGCCGTCAGACTGATTGCTGATAGGCTGCGGCTGTATGCTGCCCAGCACTGCCGCACCGCCGCCTTCGTAGCGGTAGGTATGGGCCTCCTGCCCTACCAGATATTCGTCGCCCCGGCCGCAGTGCGCCAGCAGGGCCAGCAGATTGCTCTGCGTGCCGGAGGGCGCAAACAGTGCCGCTTCATAGCCGAACAGATCGGCCGTGTAATCCTGCAGCTGGTTGACGCTAGTGTCATCGCCATACACATCATCGCCTACTTCGGCCGCGTGCATGGCAGCGCGCATCGCCGCGCTGGGGCGGGTGACGGTGTCGCTGCGTAAATCCAGCCATTGTTCATTCAGCCCGCTCATGTTCTGCACTGCCCTCTTATGTCGTTTGCGCGGCCACTTGCTGCGTATAGAAACGCTGGCCCATTTCCTCCAGCCCCAGCGTCTCCAGCACTTCCTGCAGACGCTGCGAAGGCCGCTGGCGCGGCAGGTCTTTGTAGGTGGCGATGATCAGCTCATTCTTCATCGAGTGCTCCCAGCCCACCAGCTCCGTGACATTGACCTGATAGCCATGTGCTTCCAGCTGCAAGCAGCGCAGCACGTTGGTGATCTGGCTGCCGAATTCGCGCGTATGGATAGGGTGACGCCAGATTTCCGTCAGCGCCGACCTGGCCAGCGCCTTGCCCTTGTTCTTCTTCAGCACGGAGGCCACTTCGGCCTGACAGCACGGCACCAGTACCATGTAGCGCGCCTTTTTCTTCAGCGCGAAATCGATGGCGTCATCGGTGGCCGTATTACAGGCGTGCAGCGCCGTGACGATGTCGATCTGCTCGGGCAGCAGCTTTGACTCGGTGGACTCGGCTACCGACAACGGCAGGAAAGACATGCCGGGGAAGTTGAATTGCTGCGCCAGTTGCTGCGAACGCTGGACCAGTTCTTCGCGCGTTTCGATGCCGTAGATGTGCGAGCCATCCGAGCCAACATTAAGCGCCTTGAAGAACAGGTCGTAGATGATGAAGCCCAGATAGGACTTGCCGGCACCGTGGTCGACCAGCGCAATGCTGCCCTTGGTTTCCAGCAGTTCTTTCAGCAACGGCTCGATGAACTGGTACAGGTGATACACCTGTTTGAGCTTGCGGCGGCTATCCTGATTCATCTTGCCGTCGCGCGTCAGAATATGCAGTTCCTGCAACAGCGCGACAGTCTGACCCTCGCGGATTTCCGGCATATTGTCGGCGCCCGTTACGGTTGCGCCGATCTTACTCGCATGCTTATTTGGCTTCATCGATCCACGCCTGTTGTATTGCTTCCAGCACCTTCTCGCCACCACGCGTGTGGTCGTCGTCGAACTCTTCCAGTTCAACGATCCAGTTATGCAAATCGGTAAAGCGTATCGTCAGCGGATCGATCTCGGGAAACTTGTCGTAGAGCGCTTCCGCAATCGCGCTGATGTCCGTCCACTTCATGTCAGTGACCGCCTTCGCTAGCGTGGTTGATGGTGTACTTCGGAATTTCGATCACCAGATCTTCATTCGCCACGACGGCCTGGCAGGACAGGCGCGACACGGCTTCCAGCCCCCATGCCTTGTCCAGCTGGTCCTCTTCGTTCTCGCTTGCTTCGCTGAGCGAATCGAAACCTTCGCGCACCAGCACGTGGCAGGTGGTGCAGGCGCAGGATTTCTCGCAGGCGTGCTCGATGTGGATATCATGCTCCAGCATGATGTCGCACAACGTTTTGCCAGCGTCAGCTTCGATGACGGCGCCGTCCGGGCACAGTTTGGCGTGGGGCAGGAATACGATTTGTGGCACTTGTAACCTCTGTAAATGTTTAAACGACCTGATCCAGCTTCTTGCCGGCCAGTGCGCTGCGCACGCTGCGATCCATGCGGCGCGATGCAAATTCTTCCGTACCTTGCGCCAGCGATTCCACCGCAGCCTTGACGGCAGTGTGATCAACGGCACCGGCCTGCGACTGGGCGACTACGCCGCGCACGCTGGCGATCAGCGCATCCAGCGCAGCACGCTCTTCGCTAGTGAGCAGCGCACCATCTTCGGCCAGCGCCGACTCGGTCGCCAGAATAATACGTTCGGCTTCCACCTGCTCTTCGCGCAGAGCGCGGGCCTTCATATCGACGTCGGCCGCCTGATACGAGTCCTGCAGCATACGCGCCACATCATCATCGCCCAGACCGTAGGATGGCTTGACGCTGATCGACGCTTCCACGCCCGAGCGCAGCTCGCGTGCCGAAACCGACAGCAGGCCATCGGCATCGACCTGATAGGTAATGCGGATACGGGCCGCACCGGCCGCCATCGGCGGAATGCCGCGCAGCTCGAAGCGGGCCAGCGAACGGCAATCCGTCACCAGCTCGCGCTCGCCCTGCAGCACGTGCACAGCCAGCGCCGTCTGACCATCTTTGAAGGTGGTGAACTCCTGCGCGCGGGCGCAAGGAATGGTGGAGTTACGGGGAATGATCTTCTCGACCAGACCGCCCATGGTCTCGATACCGAGCGACAGCGGCGTCACGTCCAGCAGCAGCCAGTCGTCACCAGCCGCGCGGTTACCGGCCAGCAGATTGGCCTGTATCGCCGCACCCAGCGCCACCACCTTATCAGGGTCGATATTCGCATGGGGGATGGTGTGGAAGAAGTCGCTCACGGCGCGCTGCACATGGGGCATGCGGGTAGCGCCGCCCACCATCACCACGCCATCCACATCATCCGCATCGACACTGGCGTCGCGCAGCGCTTTCTTGATGGCGTTCATGGTCTTGGTGATCAGATGCTTGGTGATTTCGTGGAAAGTCTCCGCCGTAATCTTCAGATGCACTTCTTCGCCCGAACTCAGCACCGCATCCACCGACACTTCCTCCTTGGTCGACAGCAGTTCCTTGGCTTCGCGCGCCTTCACCATCAGCACGGCCGTATCTTCTTCCGACAGCGGCGCCAGCTTTTCTTCCTGATGGATGTAGCAGAACAGACGATGGTCGAAATCGTCGCCGCCCAGCGCCGAATCGCCGCCCGTAGACAGCACTTCGAACACGCCCTTGCTCAGCTTGAGGATGGAGATATCGAACGTGCCGCCACCCAGATCGTACACGGCGTACAGGCCTTCCGAACCGTTATCGAGGCCGTAGGCGATCGCCGCTGCCGTCGGCTCGCTGAGCAGGCGCAGCACGTTCAGGCCGGCCAGTTGCGCCGCATCTTTCGTGGCCTGACGCTGGGCGTCGTCGAAATAGGCCGGCACGGTAATCACGGCGCCCACCAGATCGTCACCGAGCGTATCTTCGGCGCGCTGGCGCAGCGTGGCCAGTATCTGCGCCGACACTTCCACCGGGCTCTTCACGCCAGCGATGGTTTTCAGCTGCACCATGCCGGGCGTATCGAGGAAATCGTAGGGCAGGTTCTCGGCATAGGCGATATCGGCCAGACCCCGCCCCATGAAGCGCTTGACGGAAACGATGGTGTTCTTGGGATCGGTGGTCTGCGCAGCCTGCGCCTTGTAACCGATGTTGGCATGGCCGTTGGGCAGATAACGCACCACGGATGGCAGCAGCGGACGGCCATCCTCGTCGCTCAGCACTTCGGGTATGCTGCTGCGGACAGTCGCAACCAGCGAGTTGGTGGTACCCAGATCTATCCCCACCGCCAGCCGGTGCTGGTGTGGTGCAGTGGACATGCCGGGTTCGGAAATTTGCAGAAGGGCCATGTAGTGTATGCCGTGCGGCTCTGATTAAATAATGGGGCCGGGACGTGCCCGGCCTGAGTCTGTCTGTCTGTACTGCCAGTGTCTGTGCTGGCCTTGCTGTGGCAGGTAATGCATGCTCCTGCCGCCCCGCCCGTTCAGGCGTCTTCCAGCAGGCTCAAGGCACTGTCTATCTCTTGTTTCAGCTTTTCGATGAACATCAGCGCGCGCACACCCTGTGCTGCCTGCGCATAATCGTTGCTGCTGATCTGCTGTTCGATGGCAGCCAGCTGCGCCTTGCGCTCGCGCCGCAGCTGCTGATCCAGCCCTTCCAGCGCTTCCACGTCTTGGGCTGCCCGGGCATCACCGAGCTCTTCACGCCATTCCATCTGCTGCATCAGGAAAGCCATGGGCATGGCCGTATTCGATTCCGTCTGCAAGTCCACGCCAGCCAGCTCGCACATATATTGCGCGCGCTTCTGGGGATGCTTCAGCGTCTGGTAGGCCTCGTTGGCACGGGTGGCCCACTGCATGGCGACGCGCTTCTCGGCATCGGTAGCGCTGACGTATTTATCGGGATGGACGCGGTTCTGCACGTCGCGGTAGGCGCTATCGAGCGCCGCCGCATCGACAGCAAATTGCAGGGGCAGATTGAACAGCTCGAAGTGGTTTTGCATGACTGGTCAGATGCGGAAGCTTTCGCCGCAGCCGCAAGCGTCTTTCTGGTTCGGGTTGTTGAACTTGAAGCCCTCGTTCAGCCCTTCGCGGGCAAAATCGAGTTCCGTGCCATCGATGTAAGGCAGGCTTTTCGGATCGACGAACACTTTCACGCCGTGCGATTCGAACACATTGTCCTCATCGGCCACTTCGTCCACATATTCCAGTTTGTAGGCCAGTCCGGAGCAGCCCGTAGTGCGCACGCCAAAGCGCAGGCCTATGCCTTTGCCGCGGCGTTCGATGTAACGGTTGATGTGTTTCGCTGCTTTTTCGGTCAGGGTGATAGCCATTTGATTCTCCCGCGCCGCGCCACAACGGTGGCGGCGGCGTGATTGTGTTACGAGCCGGAGCTCAGCAAACTTAGGCGCTAGCCGGGTGTTTGTTCTGGTAATCCAGAACCGCTGCCTTGATGGCGTCTTCGGCCAGAATCGAGCAGTGGATTTTCACTGGCGGCAGCGCCAGTTCTTCGGCGATTTCCGTGTTCTTGATGGCCAGCGCCTGATCCAGCGTCTTGCCCTTGACCCATTCCGTTACCAGCGAGCTGGAAGCGATGGCCGAACCGCAGCCATAGGTCTTGAACTTGGCGTCTTCGATCTTGCCGTCGGCGCCCACTTTGATCTGCAGCTTCATCACGTCGCCGCACGCTGGCGCGCCCACCATGCCGGTGCCAACGCTGTCATCGCCTTTTTCGAAGGCGCCCACGTTGCGCGGGTTTTCGTAGTGATCGAGTACTTTTTCCGAGTAAGCCATGATAGTGCTCCTGTGTTCTCTATTTCGTAAAATTTAGTGCGCTGCCCACTGGATCGAATTGATGTCGATCCCCTCTTTGAACATATCCCACAGTGGCGACAGTTCGCGCAGCTTGCCCACTTTGGATTTCATCAGTTCGACGGCGAAGTCGATATCGGCTTCGGTGGTAAAGCGGCCGATGGTAAAACGGATCGAGCTGTGTGCCAGTTCGTCGCTGCGGCCCAGTGCGCGCAGCACGTAGGAAGGCTCCAGACTGGCCGAAGTACAGGCCGAGCCGGACGACACAGCCAGATCTTTCACGGCCATGATCAGCGACTCGCCTTCCACATAGTTGAAGCTGACATTCAGGTTATGCGGCACGCGGTGATCCATGTCGCCATTGATATAGGTTTCCTCGATTTCCTGCAAGCCCTTGGCCAGACGGTCGCGCAATGCCTTGATACGCACGATCTCTTCATCCATCTCGACCTTGGCCAGACGGAAGGCTTCGCCCATGCCCACGATCTGGTGGGTGGGCAGGGTGCCCGAACGCAGGCCGCGCTCGTGGCCACCGCCGTGCATCTGCGCTTCGATGCGCACGCGCGGCTTGCGGCATACGTACAGCGCGCCTATGCCTTTCGGGCCGTAGGTTTTGTGGGCGGTGAAGGTCATCAGGTCCACCTTGGTCTTCTGCAGGTCGATCGCCACCTTGCCGGTAGCCTGCGCAGCGTCGCAGTGGAAGATGATGCCTTTGGAGCGGCACAGCGCGCCGATTTCATCGATAGGCTGAATCACGCCGATCTCGTTATTCACCAGCATGACCGATACCAGAATAGTGTCCGGACGGATGGCGGCGGTCAACTGTTCGATGGTGATCAGGCCGTTGTCCTGCGGTTCCAGATAGGTCGCTTCGAAGCCGATGCGCTCCAGTTCACGCACCGTGTCCAGCACCGATTTGTGCTCGGTTTTCACGGTGATGATGTGCTTGCCCTTGGTTTTGTAGAACTGCGCCGCGCCCTTGATCGCCAGATTGTTCGATTCGGTGGCGCCCGAGGTCCAGATGATTTCGCGGGCGTCGGCATTCACCAGTGCCGCCACGTGGCCGCGTGCCTCTTCCACGGCTTTTTCTGCCGTCCAGCCGTACATATGGCTGCGCGAGGCAGGATTGCCGAACTGTTCGCGCAGATAGGGAATCATCTGATCGGCCACACGTGGATCGATCGGCGTGGTAGCCGAATAGTCCATATAGATAGGGAAATGCGGGGCCGTCTGGAACTGTACAGGCGCGATATTTTTTTCAGGGGCGTTCATCTGGTAACTCCGGGTTAGGGGGCGCTCAACCGTGCGCGGCGTGGTTGCGATGCAGCACCACGACGTTCTGTTCAGCGTTCTTCAACTTCTGCTGATCGACCAGATCCTGCAAGGACACGGAATCGAGGTAATCAACCATTTTTTCATTCAGGGTGGCCCACAGTTCGTGGGTCATGCAGCGGGCGCCGCTGGCGATGTCGGCGCCATGGCAGTTTTCCTTGCCGCCGCACTGGGTGGCGTCCAGCGGTTCGTCCACGGCGATGATGATGTCGGCCACCGTCACCTTGTCGGCGCGGCGCGCCAGACTGTAGCCGCCGCCGGGGCCGCGGATGGATTCGACGATCTCGTGGCGGCGCAGCTTGCCGAACAATTGTTCAAGATAGGACAGGGATATGGCCTGACGCTGGCTGATGCCGGATAGCGTGACGGGACCTTTTCCCTGGCGCAACGCCAGATCGATCATTGCAGTCACAGCAAAACGGCCTTTGGTGGTCAGACGCATCACTACCTCGGTTGGGTTAAAATATCGACCCCACAGCGTCCCTGAATAAGCGGATTAGTTGATCGAATTAGTCAAGTATACCAAACTTTAAGGAAGTCTGCCCGCCGGCCTCCGGCTGCGGCTGGCCCGCCCGCCCCTGCAGCAACTTCATGGGACCGAACAGCGCGTGCATGTCGGCATTGCCGATAAAACTCAGGTTATAAGGATGCTCGGCCCGTATCTGCGGGAATTTTTGCATTAATGGCAATTTACTCAGCACTTCCGCAATCTTTCCCCACAGAATCAAGGTCGGCAACGTCTTAGCCTGTTCTGCCAGCCCCGCCATCACCGTCTCGAAAAATGGCAGCCAGGCTTTAGCATCTTTCACCGGAGCAACGTGAGGGCGGAACACCAGCGCTGCGTTCAGCAGCAGAAAGCCCTGCTCCGTCAGTTTGTCCTGCAACTCGGCCAGCGTGCGGATATGGCTGCCCTTGCCTTCGTGGGCGCGCAGCGCGATCGCCGCCATGGCAGCGCCGCCCGTATCATCCAGATCAAGCTGACCGTCTGCGACCAGCAGCATCTTCATAAAGTTGCGCAGCGAGGTGGCTTTGTTGACGGGCTTGGACAGTCCGCCGCCCAGTTCGTCCGACCACAGGCTGCCCACAGCACCGTCCATGAAACTGACGCCGGTAGCGCTGGCGGCGCGCGGATACGGCCCCTCGCCTACCAGCACATAGCGCACCTGATCGAGCGGCAGGGCAAAGGCCGCGAACAGCCGCTGCCCGGTGGGCAGATAAGCGTCCTGTGCCAGTTGTGGCAGATAATCGGGCGTGGCCGCCATGATGGCTTCCAGCCCCTGCACCAGCAGAGGACGCCACGACGCATGGGCACGGGTTAAGGCTAGGAGAAAATGGCTAGGTATGGTCATCGCGGGTGGCTGGTTGATCTGGCTGGCTTATCGCCCGCGCGGGACGCTTAAAGGTCCGGATATGCGGGGACGTCATTTTACCGCCTTGCCACTGTGGTTGCCGATACGACGTTAGTACTACTGTTTGCCGGATCAGGCTTGCGGCGATGTGGTTTTTCTTGCACTATGCAGAGCGCATCCTGTCTGATTCTGCCGTCCGTCCATGTGAGGATAATGTGAGTACACCCGATATCTCCCGTCTCAAAATCGAACGCAGCGCCAGCGGCCAGATCGCTGGCACCGGCCGCAGCAAGCGGCGCTGGCTGCGCATCGTGCTGCTGCTCGCTGCACTGGGGCTAGGCGCCAGCGTGGCACTGGGACGCTTCAGCGGCAAGGCGCCGGTCGAGACGGTGACGGTGGCGCTCAGCTACCCATCGCAGAGCTACACCCTGCTCAATGCTACCGGCTATGTCGTAGCCCAGCGCAAAGCTTCGCTCTCGTCCAAAGCCACCGGCCGGCTGGAATGGCTGGGCGTACTGGAAGGCAGCCCGATCAAGAAAGACGAGATCGTGGCGCGACTGGAGAACCGCGACGTTTCCGCCACGCTGGGCCAGGCACAGGCCAATATCAAGGTGGCACAGGCCAATCTGGATCAGGGCCAGGCCGAACTGGCCGATGCGCAGGCCAGCTTCCAGCGCACGGGCGAACTACTGGCACAGAAGTTCATTACCGCCGCGGCCTTTGATGCTGCGCAGGCCCGCCTGAACAAGGCCAGAGCCAATATCGCCGGCTATCAGGCCGCCATCGCCGCTGCCAAGGCCAACGCGCAGGTGGCGCAGGTGGCCTTGGACCAGACGCTGATCCGCGCGCCATTCGATGGCGTGGTGCTGACCAAGAACGCCAACGAAGGCGACAACATCACCCCGTATTCCTCGGCAGCGGACAGCAAAGGCGCCGTCGTCACCATCGCCGACATGAGCACGCTGGAAGTAGAGGCCGACGTCTCCGAATCCAATCTGAGCAAGATCCGCGTCGACCAGCCCGCCGACATAACGCTGGACGCCTTCCCCGAACTGCATCTGGCCGGCACCGTCTCGCGCATGGTGCCGACTATCGACCGCAGCAAAGCCACCCTGCTGGTGAAAGTGCGCTTTAGCGACCACGATCCGCGCGTGCTGCCCGATATGAGCGCCAAGGTGGCCTTCCTGTCCAAAGCCGTGCCGCCGCAAGACCGCCAGCCTGTTACCACCGTGCAGGCCAGCGCGATTACCACGCGCGACGGCAAGCCGGTGGTGTTCCTGCTGGAAGGGGAAAAAGTCAGACTGGTCGCCGTTACGCTGGGACGCAAGCTCGGTGAACTGGTGGAAGTGCAAGGCGTGAAGGCGGGCGACAAAGTGGTGCTGACGCCGGACGCCAAACTGCAGGACGGCGCAGCCGTCAGCCTGAACAAGAAATAAGCGGCCATGAGCGAACCACTGGTACTGATAGAACATCTGGCCAAATCCTACCGCCGTGGCGATCAGGTGGTGGAAGTGCTGCGCGATATCAGCCTGAATATTCCGGCTGGCGAATTTGCCGCCCTGATGGGGCCATCCGGCTCGGGCAAAAGCACCCTGCTCAATCTGATCGCCGGCATCGACAAGCCCGATAGCGGCGTCCTGCGCATAGCCGGGCTCGATATCGCCGGCATGGGCGAATCGGATCTGGCGCGCTGGCGCGCCCAGAATGTGGGCTTTATTTTCCAGTTCTACAACCTGATGCCGGTCATGACAGCCTATGAAAACGTGGAGCTGCCGCTGCTGCTGACGCCACTATCGCGGCGCGAACGGCGCGAGCGGGTGGAACTGACGCTGTCCATGGTCAATCTGGCCGACCGCATGGACCACACGCCCAATGAACTGTCGGGCGGCCAGCAACAGCGCGTGGCGATTGCCCGCGCCATCGTCACCGACCCTACCCTGATCGTGGCCGACGAACCGACGGGCGATCTGGACCGCGCCTCGGCCAGCGAAATTCTGGGCCTGCTGCAGCAACTTAACCAGCAACTGGGCAAGACCATCATCATGGTCACGCACGATGCCACCGCGGCAGCGCAGGCGCGCACGCTGATCCATCTGGAAAAGGGCGAACTGATCGCCGGACAGGCAGCCTGACACCATGTATTCGCTGCGGCTAATCTGCAAGAACGCCATGCGCCACAAGCTGCGCACGGGCCTGACCGTGCTCGGTCTGGTGGTGGCGATCTTTTCCTTCGGCCTGCTGCAGACCGTGGTAGACGCGTGGTATGCCGGTTCGGAAGGCGCATCGAATACTACCCTCATCACGCGCAACAAAACCTCGCTGGTATTCCCGCTGCCGCTGTCGTATCAGGCGCGCATCCGCGCCGTGCCGGGCGTGACGGGCGTGGGTTATGCCAACTGGTTTCAGGGTGTGTACAAGGACCCCAAGAATTTCTTCGCCCAGTTTGCCGTGTCGGGCGAAAGCTATCTGAATATCTATCCCGACTACTTGCTGCCTGCCGAGCAGCGTGCCGCCTTCCTGCACGACCGCAAAGGCTGCATCGTCGGCCGCAAGCTGGCCGACCAGTATGGTTTCAAGGTGGGCGATACCATCCCCCTCAAAGGCACCATCTACCCCGGCAACTGGGAGCTGGTAGTACGCGGCATCTACGATGGCCGCCAGAGCAGCACCAACACGGCTACCCTGTTCTTCCACTGGGACTACGTCAACGAAACCATCAAGAAGATCATGCCGCGCCGCGCCAACCAGATCGGCGTGTACGTGGTGCAGATCAACCAGCCGGAAAATGCCGCCAGCATTTCCGCCGCCGTGGATAAGGAGTTTGCCAACTCGCTGGCCGAGACGCTGACGGAAACGGAGAAAGCCTTCCAGCTCAGCTTCGTCTCCATGTCGGAGGCTATCGTGATGGCCATCCGCGTGGTGTCTTTTGTGGTGATTATCATCATCGCTGCGGTAATGGCCAACACCATGGCCATGAGCGCGCGCGAACGTCTGGGCGAATACGCCACCCTCAAGGCGCTCGGCTTCGGTCCCGGCTTTCTCGCTCTGATGATCTTTGGCGAATCCATGCTGCTGGCACTGGTGGGCGCAGCGATCGGCATCGCCATCCTGTTCCCGTTCGCAGCCTTCCTCGGCAAAGTCATGGGCACCATGTTCCCCGTATTTCAGGTGTCGCAGCTCACCGTGCTGCTGCAGGTGGCAGCTGCGCTGGCAATAGGCGCCGTCGCCGCGATTGCTCCCACCATACGCGCCATACGCATCAACATCGTCGACGGTCTGCGGAGCATAGGATGAAGATTCCACTGTCTTACGTTGCACGCAATCTGTGGGCGCGTCGCCTGACCACGGCGCTGACGGGCGCCGGACTGGCGCTGGTGGTGTTCGTGTTTGCCACTGTGCTGATGCTGGACGAAGGCCTGCGCAACACCATGGTCACCACGGGAGAATACGATAACGTGGTGCTGGTGCGGCGCGGCGCCGAGACGGAAGTCCAGAGCGGCATCGACCGCGTGCAGGCCAACATCGCCGCCAGCCACCCTGCCATTGCGCGCGATGCTGCCGGACAGCCATGGCTTTCCAAGGAAACCGTGGTACTGATTTCGCTCATCAAGCGCGATTCGGGCAAGCCTTCCAACGTCATCATCCGCGGCATTGCGCCTCACGCGCTGACGCTGCGCCCGCAGGTAAAGCTGACAGCGGGACGCATGTTCCGCCCCGGCGCGTCCGAAATCATTGCAGGCGCCAGCATTGCGCGCCGCTTCAGTGGCGCCGGCATAGGCGAAAAAATCCGCTTCGGCCAGCGCGAGTGGACGGTGGTGGGCCTGTATGACGCAGGCAATAGCGGCTTTGATTCGGAAATCTGGGGCGATGCCGACCAGCTGATGCCGGCCTTCCGCCGCAATGCCTATTCCGCCATGGTGCTGCGGCTGGCCGACAGCCGCCGGTTCGAACAGTTCAAACAGGATATCGAGAACGACCCGCGCCTGACCATAGACGCCAAGCGCGAACAGACCTTCTACTCCGACCAGTCGAAAGCCCTGTCGACTTTTATCAGCGTACTGGGCCTGATCCTGTCCATCATCTTCTCCATCGGCGCCATGATAGGCGCCACCATCACCATGTATGCATCGGTAGCCAACCGCGTAGGGGAGATCGGCACCTTGCGCGCACTGGGCTTCCAGCGTCGCAGCATACTGGCCGCCTTCCTCAGCGAGTCCATGCTGCTGGCGGTGGTGGGCGGCGCGCTGGGGCTGGCTTGCGCATCGATGATGCAGTTCATCTCCTTCTCCACCACTAACTTCCAATCGTTTTCAGAACTGGCCTTCGGCTTCCGCCTGACGCCCGCCATTATCGTGAAAACATTGCTGTTTTCGCTGGCTATGGGCGGCATAGGCGGCTTCCTGCCCGCCCTGCGTGCCGCCCGCATGCCTATCGTGGATGCCTTGCGCGCAGCCTGAAGACTGCCGCCCGCAGCATCTGTGGCTTTACCGCGCGATTTGCGGCAGCTTTACCACATCACACAAAGCACGCAAAAACAAAGCATGCTAGACTCGGTCCATACTACAGCGATAGCCACCCTAGCAGGTCAGCATGCCACCCTCGCGCCACTCACCAGTTGCATTCTGCGCCAGTCTACTGAGCGTAATGGCAATGCTGGCCGCGTGCAGTCTGCCGCTACCAACCCGGGCAGGCGAACTGCTACCGAGACATATACCGGTTGCCGAATATCTGCGCGAACTGCGCCAGCAGCTAGACCAGAAAGCAGAGCCGCAACGGCGTCACAGGCGCAATGCCGACAGCCTGCGCCTGCCCGACAACGCCAGCGGCCTGCTGCCGCAGCAGCCGGCGCAGCCGCGTACCAATCTGCAGCACACGCCGGCTACCGGTAGCTGGCCTGATGCGTCGTCGTCCATCTTCGAGCGTTACTGGTGGCAGATACTGCTAGGTGGCTCCCTGATCATACTGCAAGGGCTACTGATCTCGGCGCTGATCTTTGCCCTGCGTTCGCGCCGCGCCACGCTCGATGCCCTGCACGACGAGCGCAACCAGCTGGAAGCACGGGTACTGCAGCGCACGCAGGAACTGATGCAGGCGAATGCCAAGCTGGAACTGCTGGCCACCACCGATCCGCTGACCGGCATAGGCAACCGCCGCCGCATGACCGAGCAGATCAACCGTGAACTCGATCGTGGCCGCCGCTTCGGCCACCCGCTCTCGCTGCTGATGGCCGATATCGATCACTTCAAGAACGTCAACGACCAGTATGGTCATGAGGCGGGCGATCGCGTCATCATTGCGGTCGCCCGCACACTGGCCGGGGGAGTGCGCAATATCGACATGGCCTCGCGCTTCGGCGGCGAAGAGTTTGTGCTGCTGATGCCGGAAACCTCGATCGCGGTGGCGAGCAGTGCTGCCGAGCGGCTGCGGCAGGAAATCGCCAATCTGGAAGTCAGGGGCGACAAGGGTGAGAGCATCCGCTTCACCATCAGCATAGGCGTGGCCATGACAGCGCCGGAGAATACGCTGGAAACCCCATCTACGCTGGTGTCGCGCGCCGACAAGGCGCTGTATCAGGCCAAGGAATCGGGCCGCAACCGCGTGGTGTGCAGCGGCTAGGCAGGCAGCACGGAAAAAGGCTGCGCGTGGCAGTCTGGGGTTTTACTCGGCGTCCGCCTGCTGCGCCGGGTGAGCCTGCTGGAATGCCGGCAGTTCGGTACAGGCGGCATAAATGCGCATGATGGTCGGATACGCACTCAGATCCAGCTGGAAGCGCTGGGCGTTGAATACCTGCGGCACCAGACAGCAATCGGCCAGTGTCGGTGTATCGCCGTGGCAGTAGCGGCCAGTGCGGGCATCCGTCGCCAGCAACTGCTCGAAGGCAGCCAGCCCTGTGCCCATCCAGTGATGCAGCCATGCCTGCTTCTGTTCTTCCGTCACGTTCAGCACGCCGGTCAGATATTTGAGCACCCGCAGATTGCCCAGCGGGTGAGTATCGGCCGCGATGGTCAGCGCCAGCGCCCGCACGCGCGCACGGCCAGCGGCATCGGCTGGCAGCAGTGGCGCGTCGGGACGGCTCTCGTCCAGATATTCGATGATGGCCAGCGACTGGCCGATGGCCGCGGCGCCATCATCGAGCGCAGGCAGCAGGCCGGCAGGATTGACCGCACGGTAAGCCGGCTGCAGCTGTTCGCCGCCATCGCGCAGCAGATGCACGGGCACGGCGTCATAAGCCAGCCCCTTCAGGTTCAGGGCAATACGCACGCGATAAGCAGCGGAACTGCGGAAATAGGTATAGAGCTTCATGATTAACCCGGGTGATATCAGTTGTTTCAGTCCTGCCCTGCGGGCGTCGCCATCAGCCATAGCATCAGAGCCGAGAGCAGCGCAGGCACGGCCGCGATCAGGAAGATGGTGCTGTTGGGCCAGTTCATACGCAGCAGTTCGCCGCCGAGCAGCGGCCCGATAATCGAGCCGATACGCCCGACGCCCAGACTCCAGCCTATGCCGGTGGAACGCAGGGTGGTGGGATAGTAGTTCGCTGCCAGTGCATTCACGGCCGGCTGGCCGCCCACAACGCAGAACCCGGCCACGAGAATGGCCGCGCACAGCAGCGCCAGCAGCTGCTGCGACTGGCCGATCAGCGCGATGGCTACCGCGGCGACCAGGAAGCTGGGGATCAGCACGCGGCGGAAGCCGGAGCGGTCGATGAGCTGCCCCATGGCCAGCGTACCGATGGTGCCCCCCACCGGCAGGATGGTACCTGCCAGCACCGCTGTGCTGGTGGACAGGCCGGCGTCTTTGAGGATAGTCGGCAGCCAGTTGGACAGGAAATAGAGATTGAGCAGATTGAGGAAGTTCACCAGCCAGAGCAGCAGCGTGGTGCGGGCCCGCCCGGCTTTGAACAGGGCGGCGACAGAACCACGCTGCCCGCCCTGCTCCTGCACCTGATAGCCCTGCCCGTGCTGCGGCGTAAAAGCGGGATCGATGCGGCGCAGCCACTGCGCTACACGCTCGATGCGCTTGCCGCTCAGGATGACGAACTGCATGGATTCCGGCAGCATCCACAGCATCAGCAGGCCGATCAGCAAAGGCAGCGCGCCGCCGATGTAGAACACGGCATGCCAGCCATACAGCGGCATGACTGCCGCGGCAACCAGCCCGCCTACCACGGCGCCTACCGTAAAGCCGCATGAAACCAGCATCATCAGCGTGACACGGCGGCGGCGCGGACTGTATTCGCCCGCCAGTGCCATCACGTTCGGCATGATGGCGCCTAGCCCGATGCCGGTGATAAAGCGCAGCCACTGCAACTGCTCCAGCGTGCTGCAGGAAGGCGTGAGCAGCATGCACACGGAGAAGAACAGCGTTGCGCCTATCAGTACAGGACGGCGGCCCAGCTTATCGGCCAGTACGCTAAATAGCAGCGAGCCGGCCAGCATGCCGAACAGGCCGGCGCCGAACACCGGCCCCAGACTGGCTCTGCTGACATGCCACTCCTGAATGATGGCGGGCGCCACATAACCCATGGCCTGCACGTCAAAGCCATCCATCAGAATGCACAGGCCGCACAGCAGAAACACGCCTAGCTGGAACCGGCTGATGGGATTCCGTTCGACCAGTGCTGCAATATCAACGGGTGCATGCTGCATCTGCTGCGCTGCCTTTCTACGTGAGGTACGCTGGTTAGCTTTCCGGACGATCAGCGTTCCGAATAATGGGTAATGGTCTGTTCGATCGCACCGAATATGCTGCAGCCCTCGCCGTCGTGCATTTCGATGCGCACGGTATCGCCGAAATGCAGATAGCTGGTTTGCGGCTTGCCCGTTTCGATGGTCTCGTACATGCGCACTTCGGCCAGACAGCAGTAGCCCACGCCGCCGTTGGCGATGCTGGAGCCGTGCAGACTGCCCTGCTTGTTCGAGACAGTGCCGGAACCGATGATGGTACCAGCCACCAGCTCGCGCGTGGTGGCGGCGTGCGCTACCAGCTGGGCGAAATTGAAGGTCATGTCTTCGCCTGCATTGGGCTTACCGAACGGCTGGTGGTTGAGCTCCACCAGCAGCGGCAGATGCACTTTGCTGTCGGCCCAGTGGGCGCCCAGTTCATCGGGCGTTACGGCAACGGGCGAGAACGCGCTGGCCGGCTTGGACTGGAAAAAGCCGAAGCCCTTGGCCAGTTCGTTAGGGATCAGGTTACGCAGCGAGACATCGTTCACCAGCATCACCAGACGGATCGATTGCGCGCAATCGGCAACGCTGGCGCCCATGCGCACATCGCCCGTAATGACGGCCACTTCGGCTTCCAGATCGATGCCCCACTCTTCCGACAGCGCATACACGGGATCGCGCGGACCGACGAAACTGTCCGAGCCGCCCTGATACATCAGCGGGTCGGTGTAGAACGACGCCGGCACTTCCGCATTGCGGGCCTTGCGTACCAGTTCGACGTGATTGATGTAGGCCGAACCATCAGCCCACTGGTAGGCGCGTGGCAGCGGCGAGTGGCAGAAGCTCTGGTCGAATGGCTGGGTGTCCAGCAACTCACCGGCGTTCAGCGCGGCATACACCTGCTCCAGCCGCGGCGCCACCAGATCCCAGTTATCGAGCGCGTGCTGCATGGTGGCGGCGATTTTCGGTACGTGCTGGTAGCGCGACAGATCGCGGCTCACCACGACCAGGCGGCCATCGCGGCTGCCGTCTTTCAGTGTTGCGAGTTTCATTCCTTGGCCTCCGGTGCGTGCATCCACGCGGCGTGTTTCGGTGCTTTACGGGTCTGAGCCCATTCTTCCAGCATTTCCCATTTGACGGCGTCGAGGCGTTCCATCATTTCCGGCGTGCCCGTATTGGCCGCCAGTTCCAGCCGGTGGCCGTTAGGGTCGAAGAAGTAGATCGACTTGAAGATGGTGTGATTGACCGGGCCGATCACATCGATACCGGCAGCCACCAGACGCTCTTTGGCAGCCAGCAGCTCGTCCATCGATTCCACTTCCAGCGCCAGATGCTGCACCCAGTTCGGGGTATTGCGGTCGCGGTCCATGGGCGGCTGGGTGGGCAGCTCGAAGAAGGCCAGAATATTGCCATTGCCGGCATCGAGGAACACGTGCATATACGGGTCCGGTGCCTTGGTGGACGGAACTTCGTTCTCGGCGATGGCCAGAACGAAATTCATATTGAGGTGTTTGCCATACCACTCGACAGTCTGTTTGGCGTCGATGCAGCGATAGGCGACGTGGTGTACTTGCTTGATTTTCATGATTGCCTCCAACTAGGACATGCGCCATTAAAAGCCAATTTCAGATATCATACAAACAGTATTTTTCACCTTATTTATCAGATTTTCCGATGAATCCCAATTTACGCCAGATGCGCGCCCTCGTCGCCGTTGCCAAGACGGGCAGCTTCACGCTGGCCGCCGAGCACCTGAACGTGACCCAGTCGGCGCTCAGCGGCCAGATCAAGGAACTGGAACAGCTGCTGGGCGTGCGGGTGGTCGAACGCACTACCCGCAAAGCACAGCTGTCGGAACTGGGCCGGGAACTGACGCCCCTGTTCGACAAAATCCTGCAGGATCTGGACCGTGCCATGGGCGACATTGCCAAGCGGCGCGCGCTCAAACAGGGCTCGGTGCGGATCGCTGCGCCGCAGATGCTGTCCTGTACTCTACTACCGGAAGTGATCGCTGCCTACCGCGCGCGCTACCCTGACGTACAGGTGCTGCTGGCCGACAGTCCGGTGGAACAGGTGGCGGCGCGGGTATTCAGCGGCGAAACCGACTTCGGCATCGGCCCCGAGCGCGACGCGGCCACGGAAATCGAAGCCCAGCAGCTATTCGAAATGCCGTTTGTCGTGGTATTCCCGCCCGACCACCCGCTCGACCTGCTGGAACGCATCACCTGGACCGACGTGATCGACTACCCGATGATCTCGCTACAGGGTCAGTTTACGGAGCGGCTGTTGCGCGACATGCACGCTTCCTTCCGCGAACAGTCCATCACGCCCTACAATGAAGTGACGTTCATGACGACGGCGCTAGCCATGGTGCACGCGCGGCTGGGCATTACCGTCTGCCTGCCGTATGCAGAAAAGATGGTGCAGCTGTATGGCCTGCGCATGCGCACGCTGGAATCGCCTGCGCTGACGCGCCGCTTCTTCGTCTACACCCGTAACGCCCGGGCGCTGTCGCCTGCTGCCGAGAGTTTTGTCAGCTTCCTGCAGGAGTTCGCCGCCGCCCATGAATGGAATGTGCCGCAAGGCTGAAATCGACATGACTGCAAACACTATCGCCATCAACCAGCAGATGGACGACTTCGACGGTCACCACAGTGTCTGGCTGTTCGGCTACGGCTCCCTCATCTACAAGGCCGACTTCCCCTATCTGGAACGGCGCCCCGCCAGCATTAGCGGCTGGACGCGGCGTTTCTGGCAAGGCTCGCATGACCACCGTGGCACGCCGGAGGCACCGGGACGTGTGGTGACGCTGATAGAACATGCGGGCGCCATCTGCCACGGTATGGCCTATCTGATTACGCCGGAAGTCTTTGCCCACCTCGACCACCGCGAAAAAAACGGCTATCTGCGCCTTGCCACGGCCATCACCTTTGCCGATGGCCACAGCGCACAAGGGCTGGTGTATATCGCCATGCCCGATAACGCTGCCTACCTCGGCGCCGCCAGCGAACAGGAAATCGCCCGCCACATTGCAGGCTCGGCCGGCCCCAGCGGCCCCAATGCCGACTATCTGAACCTGCTGGCCCACGCCCTGCGCGACATGGGCCAGAGCGATCCTCATGTGTTCGCCATAGAACAGCATCTGGCCGACTTTAGTAAAGCTGGATGAGCCATGGCGCAAACGCCAGCCCCGTTTGCGCTGCCACGCCTACCCCGCTAGACCTAGAACAGATCGAGTTGCCCCGTATCCGCAGACCGCGCTCGCGCACCTAAAGGCTGCACCACCAGAGGCCGCGTGAACTGGCTAGTGTCCATGGCGTGAAACCGGCTACTGTGCCCGCCCAGCCCCAGCCTTGCGCTGGCGATCTTGAAACGCTGCCGTATCATGTCTGCCCATACGCCCTCGCCCCGCATGCGCGCGCAAAAGTTGCTGTCGTAATCCTTGCCGCCGCGCAGATCGCGCACACGGTTCATCACTCGCTGGGCTCGATCAGGGAAATGCGCTTGCAGCCACTGCTGGAACAAGGGCGCTACTTCCCACGGCAGACGCAGCACCGTGTAGTGCGCACTCAGTGCCCCTGCCGCGCGCACCGCCTCCAGTAGCTGCTCGATTTCCGGCTCCGTCACAAACGGGATGATGGGCGCTATACTGACCGCGACCGGTATGCCCGCCTCGGTCAGCGTGCGGATAGTGCGCAAGCGCCGGGCTGGTGCCGCAGCACGTGGTTCCAGCGTACGGGCCAGCGCGGGGTCTAGCGTGGTGAGCGTAATGGCCACGGCCGCCTGCTGTCTGGCCGCCATGGGCGCCAGAATATCGATATCGCGCTCGATCAGGGCCGATTTGGTAATCAGTCCAACCGGATGCTGGCATTCCTGCAGCACTTCCAGCACCCGCCGCGTCAGTTTGCGCTCCCGCTCGCATGGTTGGTAAGCATCCGTATTCACGCCCAGCGCTATCGACTGCGGTTCATAGCCGGGTTTGGCCAGTTCACGCCGCAGCATCTCCGGCGCATTCACCTTGGCGAATATCTTGCTCTCGAAATCCATGCCGGGTGATAGACCAAGATAACTGTGGGTAGGCCGGGCATAACAATAGATACAGCCATGTTCGCAGCCACGGTAAGGATTCAGCGAAACACTGAACGGCAGGTCCGGCGACACATTGCGGCTCAGGATAGATTTGCAGTACTCATCCGTCACCTGCGTTTTCCATGCTGGCGCAGCTACACCATCGTCTTCCTGCTCCCAGCCATCATCATACGATTCGCGCAACTGCCGCTCGAAGCGGCCTTGCAGATTCGTTACGGCGCCCCGCCCCTTCCGCCCCTTGAGCGTAGGCGGAGGCAGCATCACCTGCGACTGGTTATTTTCATCGTGGGACATGGCGTAGCTTATGCAGTGATGTAAGCGTTAAACGGAAAACAGAAAACGGCAAGCAGACTTCAATTAAATACTGTGAATTTATACAGTATTTTAGGCGTATGGACCGGCTACATCAAGTGAAAAATCAAGCGTGCGCGCCCGCCTTCTTGGGAGGCCAGAGCCAAGCTGGTATCATGCTGGCCTCCGGGGGTAAGGTTGATCCCAGCGCACCGCGCGCCCCCACGCAAGATTACCTATGTGAGCCCAATCATGAACACTCAAGCCCAGCCGTCCTTCGCCAGCCGGATTTCCATCGCTATCGGCGCCTTTTTCCGTGCCCTGTCCGATGCTGACTACGCGGCCCGCCTGCGCGATATCGACCGCGCCCCCGTTTCTGTACCCGTTTCTGTACCAGTAACGGCCCCTGTTTCCGCCCCAGCACCTGCACCAGCGCCTGTGCCTGCCCCAGCCCCTATCGTGTTGCGCGAAACCACGCCAGACGCCGCCCTGCAGCTGCTGACACTGTTGCAGCGCGAAGCCCGCCTGATCGACTTCACGCAGGAAAATCTGGCCGCCTACTCCGACGCCGACATCGGCGCCGCTGCCCGCGTGGTACATGAAGGCTGTAACAAAGTCCTGCGCGAGCACTTCAGCATAGAGCCGGTACGTAGCGAATCCGAAGGCAGCCGCATCGTGCTGGAAGCCGGCTTCGACGCCGCCACCGTACGCCTGACCGGCAACGTGGTTGGCAGCGCACCGTTCCGCGGCGCCCTCAGCCACCGCGGCTGGCGCGCCACCAGCGTGCGTCTGCCCAAGCTGGCCGAAGCCCATGACGCCAGCATCCTGGCACCGGCCGAGGTGGAGTTATGAGCGAGATGAACAAGGCCCGCTACGCCATCGGCATCGACCTCGGCACCACGCATAGCGCGCTGTCCTACGTTGACCTGCAGGCCAGCGAAGGCGAAAAGACCCGGCAATCCGTGCTGGCTATCCCGCAGGTGACGGCACCGGGTACGGTGGAAGAACTGCCGCTGCTGCCCTCCTTCCTGTATCTGCCGCACGCCGATGAACTGGCTGCCGGCGACACCACGCTGCCGTGGGCCGCACCGGCCCATGAACAAAATAGCGTGGCCGGTGAAATGGCGCGCAGCCGTGGCGCCACCACGCCTATCCGTCTGGTTTCCAGCGCCAAGAGCTGGCTGTGCCACGCGGGCGTGGACCGCCGTGCCGCCATCCTGCCGGCCGACGCGCCGGAAGAAGTGCAGCGCGTCTCGCCGCTGGAAGCTTCCACCCGCTACCTGTCGCACCTGCGTCAGGCCTGGGAACAGGCCCACCCGGAAGCGCCATTTGGCGAACAGGCTGTCACCGTGACGATACCTGCATCGTTCGATCCGGGCGCACGCGAGCTGACGGCCGATGCAGCCCGCGCCGCCGGCTACACCAACCTCACCCTGCTGGAAGAACCGCAGGCCGCGCTGTACAGCTGGATACAGGGCAGCGAAGGCCGCTGGCGCAAGGAAGTCAAACCGGGCGACATCATCCTCGTGGTGGACGTGGGCGGCGGCACCAGCGACTTTTCGCTGATCGCCGTGCTGGAACGCGATGGCGTGCTGGAACCGCACCGCATCGCCGTGGGCGACCACATACTGCTCGGTGGCGACAATATGGATCTGGCGCTGGCCCATCTGGTGGCGCGCAAGCTGGCCGCCAGCGGCACCCAGCTCGATGCCTGGCAGATGCGCGCCCTGACCTATGGCTGCCGCAGCGCCAAGGAAAAGCTGCTGGCCGATGCCAGCGTGGAAAGCTACCCTATCGTCGTGCCTAGCCGTGGCTCCAAGCTGATCGGCGGTTCTATCCGCACCGAGCTGACCCGCGCCGAAGTCACCACCTTCATCCTCGACGGCTTCTTCCCGCAGGTAGAAGCATCGGCCCGTCCGGCCGTGCGTACGCGCGCCGGCCTGACCCAGCTTGGTCTGCCCTATGCGCAGGATGCCGGCATCACCCGCCATCTGGCCGCCTTCCTCGCGCGCCAGCTGGGCGCAACCAGCGAGCTGCAAGGCTATGCGGGCAAACAGCCTGCCGACGCCAGCTTCCTGCATCCTACCGCCGTGCTGTTTAACGGTGGCGTGTTCAAGTCCGAACTGCTGGCCCAGCGCGTCATGGCCACCATCAACGACTGGCTCTACATGGAAGGCGCCGAACCGGCCCGCATGCTGGCCGGCGCCGACCTCGATCTGGCAGTAGCACGCGGCGCCGCCTACTACAGCTATGTGCGGCGCGGTGCCGGGGTGCGCATCCGTGGCGGCACGGCGCGCTCCTACTACGTTGCCATCGAATCGTCGATGCCGGCCATCCCCGGCATGGAACCGCCAATACAGGCGCTGTGCGTGGCGCCGTTCGGCATGGAAGAAGGCAGCGAGGTGGAACTGCCGCAGCAGGAATTCGGTCTGGTGGTGGGCGAGCCGGTGCAATTCCGCTTCTTCGGCTCCTCCGTGCGCCGGCAGGACCAGATCGGCGATCTGCTGGACTTCTGGGGCCCTGACCAGCTGCTGGAGCTAAACGAGATTCAGGCCGATCTGTCGCCCGAAGGCCGTCAGGCTGGCGAAGTGGTGCAGGTACGCCTGCATGCCATGGCCACCGAATCGGGCACGCTGGAGCTGCTGGCCGTGGCCAGCGATGGCCAGCGCTGGAAGGTGGAATTCGATGTCCGTTCGGGAGCATCCGGCGCAGCATGAAGTCAGCCCATCAGCCAGCCATCGTCAGCATCGATCTGGGCACCACCAACACGGTGCTGGCGTATGCGCTGGCAGGCAGCAGCGCGATCCGCCTGTTCGAGATCGAACAGCTGACTGCAGCAGGCGAGATCGGCAGCGCTACTCTGCTGCCTTCGCTGCGCTACCATCCGGCCCAGGGTGAACTGGCCGCCAGCGCCTTGCAGCTGCCGTGGCCGGCGCAGGATGTAGCTGGCCTTGAACAGGTCGTCGTCGGCCAACTGGCGCGCCAGCTAGGCGCACAGGTTCCGGGCCGTGTGGTAGCCAGTGCCAAGAGCTGGCTATCGCACCCGCAAGTCGACCGCAGTGCTGCTATTCTGCCGTGGGGTGCCGAGGCCGACGTTGCCAAAGTCTCGCCTGTCGCTGCCAGCGCCTCTTATCTGGCGCACCTGCGCAGCGCATGGAATACGCGCCATCCGGATCTGCCGCTGGAGCAGCAGCAAATCGTCCTGACCATTCCTGCCTCGTTCGACGAGGCAGCGCGCGCACTCACGCTGCAGGCGGCAAAAATGGCTGGCCTGCCGCAACTACGCCTGCTGGAAGAACCACAGGCCGCCTTCTACGACTGGCTGTACCGCCAGCGGGCCTGCCTTGCCAGCGATCTGGCCTGCACCCGTCTGGTACTGGTGGCCGATGTGGGCGGCGGCACCACTGACTTTAGCCTGATGAAAGTGGCACTGCAGGACGGACAGCCTGTCATCGAGCGTATCGGCGTAGGCAAGCACCTGATCCTCGGCGGCGACAATATGGATCTGGCGCTGGCCCATCTGGTCGAGCAGCGTCTCCATCAAGGCAGCGACACACCTGCCGTACGCCTGTCCGCCAGCAAACTGGCGCAGCTGGCAGAACGCTGCCGGGCAGCCAAGGAACTGCTGCTGTCCGACGACGCCCCCGACCACACCACGGTCACCCTGCTGGGCAGTGGCTCCAGACTGATAGGCGGCAGCCGCTCGGCGCAACTCTCCCGCGCAGAAGTGCAGGCGCTGGTGGTGGATGGCTTCTTCCCCCTCAACGCAGAACGCGAAGTGGCACGGCGCGGCCGCGGAGCGCTCACCGAATTCGGCCTGCCCTACGCCAGCGATGCTGCCATCACCCGCCATCTGGCCACCTTCCTGCGCCAGCATGCCGCGGCAGCACGCGCTGCGCTAGGTCTGGCAGCAGACGACAACAGCATTCCCGTGCCGGACACCTTGCTGCTGAACGGCGGTGTCTTCCGTGCGCCCGCCCTCGCCCGCAGGCTGGCCGAGGTACTGGCGGCATGGCGTGGCCAGCCGCTCACGCTACTCCACAACGACAATCCCGACGTGGCCGTGGCCCGTGGCGGCGTGGCCTACGCACTTGGTCAGGCGGGACAGGCACCCGTCATCGGTGGAGGTTCGGCGCGTAGCTACTACTTGCTGCTCGATGATGGCAGCGGGACCGGCCAGCCGCGCCGCGCCGTCTGCCTGCTGCCGCAAGGCAGTGCCGAGAATAGCGAAGTGCTGTTAGACGAGCGCAGTTTTGCACTGCGTCTTGGCCGCCCGGTGCGCTTCCACCTCGCCGCCAGCAGCGGTGCGGAGCACATTCCGCAGGCGGGCGAACTGATACAGCTAGACCCCGACGATTATGTGGAACTGCCCCCGCTAGCCACAGTGCTGCGCGATGCGCAGGCCGACACGCGCAAGGAAATCGCCGTCCAGCTGGCCACTACCCTGAGTGAAGTGGGCACGCTGGAAATGCACTGCGTGGCGCAGGAAAGCGGCCAGCGCTGGTTGCTGGAGTTCCAGCTGCGCGACGACGGTGCCAGCGTCGATGCGGACGACAGCGCGGCACCCGCCGAAGCGCCCATGCCAGCGGGCTTTGCCGCCGCCATCGACAAGCTAGAGCGGATTTTCGGCACTAAGGCCCAGCAGGTAGAACTCAGGGAAGTGCGCCAGTTGCGCAGCCAGCTGGAACAGCTGCTGGGCAGCCGCGAAAGCTGGCCTACCGCCCTGCTGCGCCGCCTGTTCGACGCCTTGCTGGAACGGGCCAAGGGGCGCCGCCGCTCGGCTGATCACGAACGGGTCTGGCTCAACCTGAGCGGCTACTGCCTGCGTCCGGGCTTTGGCGCGCCGCTCGACGCGTGGCGCATAGAACAGCTGTGGGCCATGTACGAAACCGGCATCCAGCACCACAAGGATGCGCAGGCCTGTGCCGAATGGTGGACCCTGTGGCGCCGCGTGGCCGGTGGCCTCGATGTGACCATGCAGCTGCGCGTGCTCGATGATTTCGCCTTCAACGTACAGGCCGATGAAACGGAACGTGGCCGCCGTCCCGTCACGCTGGTCAACGGCAGCGAAGAAGACATGCTGCGCCTTGGCGCTACACTGGAACGCATACCGGGCAACTACAAGGCCGAAATCGGCGCATGGATGATGGGCCGGCTGCAGGCGCTGGGCCGCAGCGCCGCCAAGCGTGCCGCCAGCGGCAGCCGCAGCGCCACCCAGGAGGCCGCCAGAACAGAAGCCGTGATGGCGCGCTTCCTGTGGGGCCTGAGCCGAGTGGGCGCGCGCCAGCCTTTCCACGGCAGCGCCCACGACGTGGTGGACACCGGCATCGTCACCGAATGGCTGGCGCAGATACAGCAGCTGGACTGGAAAAAGCAGGAGGCTGCAGCTTATGCCGCCGCCCATCTGGCGCGCATGACGGGCGACCGCACGCGCGACATCGACGACACGCTGCGTGCCGACATTCTGCGCCGGCTGAGCGGCATCGGCGCTCCTGCCAGCTGGAGCGCCATGGTGCGCGCAGTGGTGCAGCTCGATCAGGCCGACGAAAAACGCCTGCTCGGTGACGCCCTGCCGCCCGGACTAAAACTGATCGCCTGAACGGGGCGGCACAAACGCCGCCTGCTGCGCTACAAAGCCATCGAAGGCGGCAATCAGCGCGTCGTAGCGCTGCGGCGCCTGCTCCAGCTGTGCCAGCGCATACACGGTTGCCTCCAGCGTGGAAAGCTGGTCGGGCAGATGGGCTTTGCGGATCAGGTAATGCGAAGGCGGGGTCGCTTTAAGCGGCAGACGCGGCAGACTTTGCAGCGGCGGATTCAGATATAGCATCTTGCGGCTCTTGCGCCAGGTACCATCGAGTACGATCAGACGCAGCGCCTGCGGCTGCAGCAGCCACGCCGCATCCAGCGGCTGCGCCGGCGCCATGCCCAGCGCCTGCTGCGCCGGCGTGTCGGGATACAGCAGAATGTTATGGCGCGGGCCAGCCAGTAGCGCCGCCAGCTGCGCTGGCTCGAACTTTTCACCGACCACCAGCTGGCTGGCCGCCAGACTCAGATGCAGCAGGCGCGCGCTGCCCTTGGCCTGCTGGACTTCCAGCGGGTGCTGCAGTATCAGCACTTCGACCTGTGGTGTATGCGGACGTATCCACTGGCAGATACAGCTGCGCTGCGGACGCAAACAGGTGATGCACACACTACGCGCCGGCAGGCCAGAAGCAGGACTAACAGGTACGGGCGCGGCGATGGGGCGCGCCGCATCGCCACTTCGGGTATTCATAACCCGCTATCTTACTGCAAGCGCAAAGCCGGTGTGCGTTGCGAGTCCAGCCGCACCTGGGCAGCATCGAGTTTAAATACCGCCACCAGCTCATTGAGCTTGTCGGTCTGTTCCTGCAGCGATTCGGCCGCCGCTGCGGCCTCTTCCACCAGTGCGGCATTCTGCTGCGTCACCTGATCCATCTGGGTGATGGCATCATTAACCTGCGCAATTCCCAGACTTTGCTCTTCGCTGGCATTGCTGATCTGGCTCATGATGATAGTGACCTTGCCTATGCTCTCCACGATCTCGTGCATGGTCTCACCGGCTTTATCGACCAGATCGGAACCGCGCGCCACATTCTGCACCGAGTCGTCGATGAGTATCTTGATGTCCTTGGCCGCTGCTGCCGAGCGCTGCGCCAGCGTGCGCACTTCCGAGGCCACGACGGCGAAACCGCGCCCCTGTTCGCCGGCACGCGCCGCTTCCACCGCTGCATTGAGGGCCAGAATATTGGTCTGGAATGCGATCCCGTCGATCACCGAAATAATGTCGACAATCTTGCGCGAGGATTCGTTAATCGCGCCCATAGTATGCACCACTTCGCCCACCACGGCACCGCCGCGGCTGGCGATTTCGGAAGCCGCGTTGGCCAGCTGGTTGGCTTCACGGGCATGCTCGGCATTGAAGCGTACGGTCGATGTCAGCTGTTCCATCGACGATGCGGTCTCCTCCAGCGAACTGGCTTGCTGCTCGGTACGTGACGACAGATCGAGATTGCCGGTAGCGATTTCACTGGACGCGCTGGCAATCAGCTCGGTGCCGTTACGCACCTGCCCGACGATGTTGACCAGATTGCCGTTCATGGTTTTCAGCGCGTGCATTAACTTGCCTGCCTCGTCCTCGCTCTGCACCTGAATATCGCTGGTCAGATCGCCCGAGGACACTGTCTCCGCCACCTTGACGGCGTAATTGATCGGCTCTGTAATCGAACGGGAAATCCACCACGCAGCCGTCACCCCCAGTACGATAGCGGCGACGCCTAGCGTAATGAGCATCATGCGTCCGCTAGTGTACTGGCTCTTGATTTCAGCCGCTGCCTCGTCCAGCTCCTCGCTCTGGCGGTCGGCAAATTTTTTCAGCGCCTGCAGATATACAGTGCGGCTGCGGGTCATTTCGGTTGCGTGCAGTTTTCTGGCGCCTTCCAGATCGCCACCGGCCTTGGCGGCAAACACGGATTTGCGGATATCGGTATAGGTCTTGCGGGCCACCAGCAATTGCTCGAACAGGGATTTCAGATCAGGATCATCGATGTTTTTGCCGATTTCGTCCTGTATCCGTGTAGCTGCCGAGGAGGAATCAGCCATCAGTGCTTCCAGCGTTTTCTGGTCGGCCGGGTCGGCGGCCATGACTGCGCCCATGGTACGGGCCGCATTGACTTCGATGATCTTGCCCCAGTCTGCAATCATGCGCTCGTCGCGGATGCGTACATTGATCATGTCTTCGGTCATGGCGCTGGCGTTACTGAGACGCACCAGCCCCACCACCGTCATCGCCACCAGCAGAAATAGCACCAGCGCGAAGCCTATGCCCAGACGGGTCCCGATCTTGAAATTATTCATGAGTGCCTCAACGAAATAATCTGTGTTTTAATCCTAGCATTATTTCTTGGCAACTCCGAATCATTTCGCTAGCCTGTGGCGAGTACGCCCAGCATGGTTTCGAGCTGCGATAACTGGCCGCCATCCGTGATTACTTCGCGCAGCCAGCTATGCAAAGGCATTTCGCCCCAGTTAGCAGCCTTATCGGCCAGATAAGCCACCGGACTATGCGGTTCCGTGGCGCGGAAATAGGCCGCCACGCGGCGCAATTCGCTCAGCGCCTGTTGACGAGATTGTATCGACCCGGCAACACCTGCTGGCTTTTCAACTGCCACACCATCCTGAACTGCCGCGGCGATAGGTCGGGCAGCGCGTTCCTGGCCATGTAGCGCTAAGGCCAGCAAGGCGTCGCGCGCTGCCGCAAAACTGGGGCCGTCCATACCCAGACGGGCATCGCACACCTGATTCAGTTGCTGCAGCATGGCGGTGCAATATTCGGCATCGGCATGCAGCACCGTACCGTGGGCTTGCTGCCACTGCTGCAGCATGGCCGGCGTGCGGTTCACCAGCCAGCGCAAATTACCGATGCGCTGATCGTAATCGCCCTCCTCCCCGAGCGGGAACAGGCCATCCCAGTACTGCTCGCACAGCCCCGCCAGTACGGCCAGGCCGTCGCCCAGCCCGCGCGGCCCCTGAGTCAGCGCCAGCGCCTCGGCCAGCCAGACTGCAAGCCGCAAATCCTTGCTGCGCGTTTCGATCAGCACGGCACAACGGCTCACGACCAGCGGCCAGTCTGCCTGCTTCAGCGCGGTCACCCACACTCCCTGATCCAGCGCCGGATCATCCTGCTGGCGGGCATGGGCTATCTGATCCATGTCGGCACTATAGGTCAGATCGCTGCCGCATGGCTGTTCCGGACTCACCGGCTGCAATAGCTGGGGAATATTCAGCATGACGGGACTGCCTTATTTGAAGGAGTATTTAAACTGACCCTGGCGGCTGATGCCGACCTTGATGTGCTCGATAGCCACCGCCTCGCTCATGCGCTGCAGTACGGCGCCGGCGATCTCCGGCAGCAGCGTACCGTTGAGGATATGGTCCACATTGCGGGCACCGGCATCGACCTCGCTACAGCGCTGCAGCACCGCTGCGATCACGGCAGGCTCGTAGCTCAATTCCGCACCATGCTGATCGCGCAGACGCTGCGCGATCTGTCCCAGTTTTATGGCGATAATCTGGGCGAGAATGCCGTCACTCACGGGATAGAATGGTACTACTTTCAGGCGGCCTATGAACGCAGGCTTGAAGTGACGTATCAGATGCGGCAGCAATAGCTGCTCCAGTTCCGCCACTGGTGGTGGCGTCTGATTCAGGCAGGCCTGCATGATGGCCGCCGACCCCAGATTGGACGTGGCGATGATCAGGCAGTTGCGGAAGTCGATCTCGCGCCCTTCGGCATCCTCCATCACACCTCGGTCAAACACCTGATAGAACAGTTCGATCACATCAGGATGGGCTTTTTCGATTTCGTCGAGCAGCACCACGCTGTAAGGATTGCGCCGCACCGCTTCGGTCAGTACACCGCCCTGTCCATAGCCTACATAGCCCGGCGGGGCACCTTTCAGGCCCGCCACGCTATGCCCCTCCTGATATTCGCTCATATTGATGGTGATGAGCTTGCGCTCGCCACCATACAGCAGATCGGCCAGCGCCAGAGCGGTCTCGGTCTTGCCCACACCGGATGGGCCGGCGAACAGAAACACGCCCTGCGGCTTGACCGGGTCATCCAGCCGCGCGCGCGCGGTGCGTACACGCTGGGCCACCGCTGCCATCGCAGCGGACTGGCCAAGTATGCGCCGCTCGAGGGCTTCCTGCAGGTGCAGCACGATGCGCAGATCATCCTGCACCATACGTCCCAGCGGTATCCCGGTCCAGCCGGAGATGATGGCCGCCACTGCGGCAACATCCACCTCCAGCGGCACCAGCGGTGCATCACCCTGCAGCTGTTTCAGTTCATTGCGTAGCCGGACTGCTTCGGCACTGCCAGAGCTAGCCGCATCGGCAGGCATGCCACCTTCTTCAGCATGACCGGCGCGCGCGCGCAGCAGCGCCGCCACCAGCATCTGCTCCTGCTGCCAGCGCTGCTCGACGGCAGCGGCCTCCGCGCGCAAAGCCTGAAGCTGCTGCTCCAGAACCGCAATCCGGTCCGTGCCGGAGCAAGCTTCTTCGCCATCACGCAAAGCTGTCACTTCAGCCTCAAGTCTGGCGATGTGTGCACGACTATCCTCCAGCTGCGCGGGCGCCACGCTGTGGGCCAGCGCCACCCGCGCACAGGCCGTATCGAGCACACTAACGGCTTTATCGGGCAACTGCCGGCCGATGATGTAGCGATGCGATAGCCGTACCGCCTCCGTCACCGCCTCGTCGCGCACGCGCACGCCGAAGTGCTGCTCCATCAGCGGGGTCATGGCACGCAGCATGGCAGCAGCGACCACCTCGTCGGGCTCCTCGACTTTGACGACCTGAAAACGCCTTGCTAGTGCGGCGTCCTTTTCGAAGTATTTCTTGTACTCGCTCCAGGTGGTTGCTGCAATCGTGCGCAACTCCCCCCGTGCCAGCGCAGGTTTGAGCAGATTGGCAGCATCGTTCTGCCCTGCCGTGCCACCGGCGCCTATCATGGCATGGGCTTCATCGATGAACAGGATGATGCCGTGCGGGCTGCGCTTGACGTCATCCATCACCTGCTGCAAGCGGCTTTCGAATTCCCCTTTGACGCCTGGCGCCGGCCTGCAACAGACCAAGATCGAGCGTATGAATAGCCACCTTGCGCAACACCTCCGGCACGTCGCCTGCCGCAATGCGTAAAGCCAGCCCTTCCAACACTGCAGTCTTGCCCACCCCTGCATCGCCAGTCAGGATAGGATTGTTCTGGCGTCGCCGCATCAGAATATCGATCAGCTGGCGAATTTCCTGTTCGCGCCCGATCACAGGGTCCAGCTTGCCGTCACCGGCCTGCCGTGTCAGGCACACCGTGTATTGATCGAGCGCTGGCGTAGAAGACGGCAAGGAGATCTGTGCTGTGCCATCGTCTGTGGGCTGCGCCAGCACACGATCGGTCGCCCCAGCTTCATCCGTTCCTTTAGTGTAGCGCTCCATCTGGTGCTTGATCTCATTGATGGGCAGCCGTGCAAACTGGCCGGACGCACGCTGCGCCAGCTGGGCCAGAACACTATCGGTCAGCAGCGCCACCAGCAGGTGGCCGCTACGGATCTGCGCCGTCTGGGGCACGGCCAGCGAAGCGATCAGCCAGCCGTGTTCCAGCAGCCGCAGCAGCTGCGCCGAGAACACCGGCGTACGCGTGCTGCCCGCTTTGAGCTGGCTGATGGTGCGCTGCAGGTCGTCCGCCAGCATGGCCGCACTAACGTCGCAGCGTTGCAGGATCAGGCATACATCGCATGCAGGCTGCTCCAGCAAGGCTAGCAGCAGGTGTTCTACCTCGACTTCGAACTGCCCCATGCTCACGCAGATGCCAGCCGCTCGGCTGAACGCATTGCGCGTTGCCGGATTAAGCTTGGCTACCAACGTCTTCAGATTGAATTCCATGCCTGGTTCTCCGCATGATGGACAGCAGGCCGCTACCGTGCCCGCAGATGAACAACGCAGCGCAACCGGCCAGCTGCGCTGCGCACATGGGCGCAGCTGGCCCTAGACGATACGATTGGCCGATAGATCCCAACCGCCGGAAGCGTTGCCGCCTGCACCACCGCCTATCTTCTGCTGGGTGTATTTCCACTTTATCTTGGAGAATTTGAGAGCCACTTCTTCCGCCAGAATGTCGCCTTCATCCACCGCCGGCGAAACGGCGCCGATCAGCACATTCTCTATCTCGATCTCGAAATACTTGACGCGCTCGCCCTGCCCGTCCGCGCGCATGAACTCAAGCTTCGCTTTCGGTATGGTGCGTCCGGCTGCGCAGGTCTGTAGCAGCACCGGCGTGGCCAGATCGGCCAGCTTGGAAATAACGATATCGCGATGTTCGCAACGTTCCGCCGTGTGGCCACCACCAGTGGATGCCGTCGCCGATTTAGGCTGCTCCACACCAAAGCTGACCGAGCGGCACTCGATCCAGTCCTTGTGGCGGTCGTCGCTGGATTCACCTTTAATCCCGTCAATGCTCAGATAGACATCAATTGCCATGGCACGCTCCGTTCTCAGGTTGGGGGAATGATCACTTACTGGTCGATTGCGGCAGCTCCGCGACCAGACGGAGGGATACGGATAATTCATCCAGCTGGAAATGCGGCCGCAGGAAGGAGACGGCGCGGTACACACCGGGCCGTCCGGCCACTTCGTGCACTTGCACCGAGGCTTCGCGCAGGGGGAACTGGGCCTTCTGCTCCTGGGTAGCACCGTCATCAAGCAGCACATACTTCATCAGCCAGCGGTTGAGATAATCTTCCACGTTCGACGCGGCAGCAAAGCTGCCGATTTTGTCGCGCATCATGGCCTTCATGTAATGCGCGATGCGTGAAACGGCAAAGATGTATTGCAGCTGCGCGGACAGCACCGCATTGGCATTGGCAGCATCGGAGCTGTAGCGCCTGGCCTTCTGCGCCGACTGGGCACCAAAGAAAGCGGCATAGGCGGTATTCTTGCAATGCACCAGCGAGATAAATCCCAGATCGCTCAGCTCCTTTTCGCGCCGGTCGGTAATCGCCACTTCAGTTGGGCACTTCAGGGCCACATCGCCCTGATCCGTCTTGAAGGTGTGGGTAGGCAGATCGTCCACCAGCCCGCCCCCTTCCACGCCGCGGATCGCCGCGCACCAGCCGAATTCGTCGAACGCCTGGGTCAGCCGCGCGCCGAAAGCATAGGCGGCGTTACACCACAGGTATTTCTGGTGATCGCTGCCATCGACCTCCTCGACAAAATTAAAGCCCTCCACCGTCGTGCCATCGAGCGGGTTATACGGCAGACGGCCGAGAAACCGCGGCAGGGTCAAGCCAACATAGCGCGCATCTTCGGATTCGCGGAAGGCCTTCCACTTGGCATATTCCACCGTATCAAACACCTTGGCCAGATCACGCGGACGCGCCAGATCGCCGTAGCTCTCCAGCCCGAAAAGTTCCGGCGATGCGGCGCTGATAAACGGCGCATGGGCGGCCGCCGCCACATGCGACATCTGCTCGATGAAATACATGTCCTCGGGCTGCCGGCTGATTTCGAAGTCGCCTATCAGGGCGCCATACGGGGCGCCGCCAAAGGTACCGAATTCCTCTTCGTAGACTTTGCTGAACATGGCGCTCTGGTCGAATTCCAGCGCACTGCGAAAGTCCTTCACCAGTTCGCGTTTGCTGGCATTGAGCATGCGTACCTTGACGCCCTGCCCCGAACTCGCGTTCTTCACCAGATACTGCAGCCCCGTCCAGCTTTGCTCCAGCTTCTTGAAGGCCGGAGCGTGCATGATGGCGCTGACCTGTGCGGAGATCAGCCGGTCGATCTCGGCCAGCCGCACATCGAGCATTGCGGAGAGATTATTCGACACCATCACCGTACCGTCGAGCACCTGCTGCACCAGTTCCGCAATGATGTCCTTGGCGCGTTCATGTTCGGCGCCGGACTGCGCGACCTTGCTCTGTTCAACTATCCGGTCAAGCAGGCTGGTTGCTTCCGGCGTCTCGGCGAAATCGTCTACTGCTAGCTGTGCTGGCATAGTCGTCATCTCACTTCCCCCGTGGTTGAACCAGCGCACCTAGCTGGTCGGTGTTGCGCAGGACTTCGTTCAGCAAATCTTCCAGCTTGTCGTTTCCGGCCAGCTTGTTGCGCAAGTCCGCCAGCTTGTTGCGCGCATCCAGCAAGCGGTTCAGCGGCTCGACCTGACGCACCACCGACTCGGGACGGAAGTCCGCCATGGCCTTGAAATGCAGCGCCACGTTAAAGCTGCTGTCGTCGCCCGCCAGCTCGTTAGGCACGGCGAACTCCGCTACCGGTTCGATGGCGCCCAGCACCTCGTCAAAGTTGTCGCTGTCGATGGCGACAAACTGGCGATCCTTGAGCCGTCTAGCCTCCTGTACCGAGTTGCCGCCAAAATCGCCTACCACGCCCAGTACAAAGGGCAGCTCCTTGTTTTCGATTGCGTCGCCTATCTCCACGTCATAGGTCATCTGCACCCTCGGCGGACGCACCTTGGTCAGACGCTTCTGCACACTGTCGCGATTTGCCATGCCAGCCTCCTGTCAAATGCACTGCTATCGGTCGCTTACTTCAAGCCGCTGAAAGGATCATTACTGCTGCTCTGGGTCGCCGTTTTGGCCCCCGGCGGTGTGGCCGTGGCTTTGCGTACGGGAGCCCCGCCGGCTAGGGATTTGCGCGGCGGAGTAGCGGCGTTAGGCACCAGCACCTCCTCGCCCAGACTGGCGCGCAGCAGCCGTGCCAGATCGGACGCTTCCGATCGCAAGGAGCCGTTCAGATTGTTCTGCTGGCTCAGATCAGCCAGTGCTTTGGTCGACAGGCGCAAGCCGCTCACCGCCACGATGCTGTTGCCCAGCTTATCGGCCGGGTCACGCTGCAGGGCTTCCAGCGCAGCCATGATGGCCTCGCCGTAACTGGCCCGATCGAATTTGAATTGCGCCAGACGTAGCCACGGTGCTTTATCCGCCGGATAGGCGGCAGCGGCATTTTTCAGAAGCTCCTGCGCCTGCTCGTTGCGGCCCGCCACCAGCGCCGTATCGGCTTCCGCCAGGCTGCGTTCCAGATTGACGGGCTGCAGCCTGTCACTGCGGACCAATGCGCCATCTGTCGCACACGCCGACAGCAGCACTGCCAGCGCCAGCATAGGCCGCCCATTACGCAAGATAGACATGATTCGCTCCTTTCGCGTCATCAGACTGGGAGGAAGCCATTATTCATGAACGCTCCAGCAGACCATTGCGCATACGCAAGTAAATGCATCTACGAAAGAAGTTTGCGCGACCACAAGCATGCCGTTGCATCGATAGCCTCTAATACGGCTTGCGGCGCAGACCAGCAGGCATACCAATATCATCAGGGAGATAGCAGCATGAACCTACAAGTAGAGAGGCGCGCCATTCCTACGCTGATGGGCGGCCAGCGCCGCCAGCAGCAGCCCGGCTACGGGCATAGCCAGACACTGGTCGATCTGCTGGCCGACGGGTTCTACCTGCTGTACATGCTGAAGAACGGCAGCACGCCACCTGAAGATACCCAGTTCTTCAATAGCATTACGGCCCTGCTTGCGGATTTCGACCGCGATGCACGCAAACTCCGTGCACAGAGCGAAGACATCGAGGCTGCCAAATACGCTTACTGCGCAGCGCTCGATGAAATCATCCTCGGCTCGGACTTTGCTCTGCGCGCGGGCTGGGAGCGCCGCCCCCTGCAACTGGCCATTTTTGGCGACCAGCTTGCTGGCGAACACTTCTTCGATAGGCTGGAAGTGCTACGCTCCGGCGGCGTGGCGCGGCTGGCAGCCCTGCAGGTGTTCCAGATGTGCCTACTCATCGGCTTCAAGGGGCGCTACGCGCTCGACGGTCAGGACAAGCTGGCCTATCTGACTGCACGTCTGGGCGAAGAAATCGCCAGCTTGCAGGGCAAGAGCAAAGGCTTTGCGCCACAGGCACAGCGGCCCGACCAGATCGTCAACAAGCTACGCAGCCACACGCCTATCTGGTCTGCCTGCGCCATTTTTGCGCTAGTGGCTGTGGGCAGCTTTGGCTGGCTAGCCGCCTCACTACGGCACAATACGCAGGAGACGCTGGCCGGCTACCATGATCTGGTCAAACTGCCGCCACGCCCGGCCTGGGTCAGTATCAGCCTGCCATAACCGTAGCGCTAAGGCATAACGCGGAACTCGATACGGCGGTTACGCGCCCGCCCGTCGGCGCTGCCATTGTCGGCAACTGGCCGGTCCGGTCCCTGACCAGCCACCTGTATCTGCGCCTGCGGTATGCCCTTCTCCCCCAGATACGCGCGCACTGCCTCGGCCCGCGCCAGACTCAAAGCCAGATTCCGTTCGCGCACACCGACATTGTCGGTATGGCCTATGACTTCCACCATCTTGCCATTCACTTTGAGTAGCGCCAGCGCCATCTCATCCAGTATGTGTTTGCCTGAATCGGCCAGTGCAGCCTTACCGCTCTCGAACTCGATAATGCGGCGCGCCAGCGTTGCATCGAGCAGCGACTGCTCGGCAGCATGCACGCGCAGTCCATTGCTGAACGTGTAGGTAGGATTCAGGCTCGCCGCCATATCGCTGGCCAGCTGCTGCCGCTGGGCTTCGTTCGCCACTTCGCCGCGCAGGCTGACATTATTCCCCTCGATACGCAGTTCGCCCTTGCTGACCAGCTTCAGGTTGGGCTGTATCAGCTTCTGTACGTAGCCATGCCAGTTAGCAGGCATGGCTACGCTGGCGACGGCCAGCTGATCCACGACCCGCTCCGCACCATACAGTTCGCGCAGACGTGCCAGCAGGGCAGCCTTGCTAGCTTCGTCCGGCACGGCTCCCTGAACGACGACCTTTGCTGCACCGGCAGATGAAGGCACTGGCACTGGCACTGGCGTTGGCACTTGAGCTGGAGCTTGCGGCGCTAGTGCGGCAATCAGCAAGGCTACCGGCGGAAACAGACTGCGGCAGGTCGGCATGAGGGAACTCCTTTCAGCGAAACGTCTCTTGAAATAGTGCGATCACGGAGCGTAGCGATAACTGTCCCTGATCGAGATAGGCTGACAGCTTCTGCACATCCGCATCGCCAGATATCAGTTCATCTACCCAGCCTGTGTACTCGAAAGTGATCTGCTGCTCCACTGCATACAGGGGATCGATGATGGCTTGCAGGGTCTCCGGCGCTGCGCCCCCAAACCCCAGCACCAGAACGCACTGGCCACGCTGCTGCCCCATAAAAACGCACAGTTCGAAATCTGCCGCCAGCAGGAACGGCACCACCAGCGCCAGCCAGAACGCTGCTACAGATGCCCGGTGATCCGTTGCCATAGGCAGCGGCAAAACCAGGCTCTTATCGAGGCGTTCTGCCCCGCTGCGGCGCACTGGCTGCAGCAATAGCCCCAGAGCCAGTATGAGCTGCCTGATCTGCCGGCTGGCTAGCATGGCTTCCAGCGCTGCGAGGCTGTGCTGCTCGACAAAAGCGGCAAAGCACTGCTCCTGCTGGTCCGTCCGGCTGTCGACTTCCACACTGCTGGTGGTCAGCGTTTGCAAGGATAAGACCGGGTCCACGGCACTGCAGGCGCTACCTGCCAGTAAGCCCAGCCGCTGCCAAAGCGGTGCCAGCACCAGGGGGCTTAACGGCAGGAAGCTGGGCGCCTCCGCCACCTCGATCAGGCTCGCACACAGAAATGGGAAACGCCGCCGCGAACTATCGCCGCTGGCGCGTAACTGGCCCGCGATGGCATGCTTGCTACGCGTGCCGACGAACGCAAAATCCAGCGGCAGCAAGGCATCATAGTGCAGCTTCCAGCGAGGCTCGGCACTCAGCGCACTCATCACTTCGGCCAGCCATGTATCGAGCAGATTCAGCATGGATGCGTGTTCGGCTGCCTTGATAAAATCGGCACACGCAGGCAGCTTGCCGAAGTAGGCGATGCGGGCATGCTGCACGCGCGGTTCGACGCCGCTCACGGCTGCGCCCCCACTATACTTTCAGGCAGCTGCAGACCGCGCAGACCGGATTCGCCCGATTCGGCAACGGCACTCTCGGGACTACTGATGATCTTCAGCGCCACGGGAATATTCAAGCCACCCGCCTGCCAGTGCAGTTCGAATACACCGCCCTCGCGCTTCTGCTTGCTGGCAGCCTCTATCATGCGCTTCAGGCCAGCCGGTCCGCTTTCGTTAAAGACCTCGATGCTGCGGCCATCCAGCGCCACCGCAGTGATCCTTGCACCGGAGCCGCCCTGTCCCGCCGGATGTACCATGCTGGCCCACTGCGGCGGCGTATTGCGGTAGCGTAGCTGCTGCCCGTCGATGTCGATGGTGTATTCCATGGCACCCTGGGCAGGCATGGGCTGCAACTGGAACAGCGTTTGCGCAGCGGTGCTGCGTGCCGTCGCGGCCGCGGTTCCGGCAGGAGCCATCCAGCCGGCCAGCCGCGCCGCCATCGCAGGAGACAGCTGTATGCCCATCTCCGCCCACGTTCTCGCCGCCAGCAGATCGCCACGCCGGATCACCAATGCCCCCATGACGCTGCTGCTGTAACGCGCGATTGCGCCTTCGGGCCCGAAGATGCGGCCTATATCCTCTGCGCTCGCCTCTTCGCGCGCGGCCGGCGAGAACGGATACTTGTGCGCCAGCGACTGCCGGAAAGGTCCGTAGACCTGCGCCACCCATGTTTTGTTGAGTTCTGCCTCCACTGGCGCCACCAGAACGGCAAAGGTCTGCATCAGCGGGCGTACCAGCAGCGGACGTAGCAGTTGCTTGTGCGCGTCGCTCGCGCCGGTCAGCATCTGCTCATCCACCAGCCGCAGGGCATCCGCCAGTTCCGACCCCGTGCCTTCCAGCGTCTGCTGCATCAGCTGGCGTGCACCCGGACCGGGGTCGCCCTGATTCTTCAGCTGATTAAGCCGGCCACGCACGCGTGCCAGAGCCTCCAGATAGGTCCGCATCAGCGTAGCGTCCTTATCACCGCCGGCGACCAGATGCGAGAAAACGGAGAATTCGCGGCCTATCGTTCCCGCAGCGCCAGCGGCAGGCAGCGGCACGTTAATGCTGGCTGGAGGCGACGTCCGGCGCAGTACCACGCTGTTAAACCACTCCAGCAATCCCGATCTGGCCTGCGCCACTTCGGCTCGCGCTGTGCCGGCGTTATCCCAGCTAGTCTGCTGCGCGATAGACGAGAACAGTTTCAGCAGGGGCGAGGCGACCGGATCGCCCAGCCGGTTTACCGCTACCACCGCAGCGTCGAAACCATGCAGAGGGGCGATATTCACACCCTGTACAAACTTCTGCCACTCGCGCACGTAATCGGCCTGATACAGCTGCAGCAGCCCTTTCTGTATCTGCTCCGGACTGCCTTCCAGCGTCAGGTCATCACGCGCAGCCGATTTCAGCACCCAGTCGGCGCTCTGCAGATCATGCGTGGCGGCCTCCCGTAGCGCTGGCTGCACAAACTTCTCCCATGCTTCACGCGTATAGGCGCCATTCACCACACTGCTGCCCGTAATCAGCGCCTGATCCTGCTCGCCCACCATGCGTGCCACCGTCAGCGCCGGAAAGCGCGTGTTGGCGCGCGCACGGATTTCGCCATACACGCGCTCGCGCGCTGGCAGACCACGCACCACCCGCCGCAAATTCTCGCGTGCCTGATCCACCAGCGCCAGCCGGGTTTCAATGCGCGGCCATGCCGGATCAGCAATCTGTCCCAGATAGAAGGTCATCAGGCGTTCCGCGCTACGCACGAGCTGCTCGCGCGTCATATTGCCGCGATTGCTCTCCAGCCAGCCACGCCAGTAGCGTGTAAGCTGATCGTTCAGGTGGCCCGCTTCGGCATGTGACGGATCGGCCAGCATCAGATAGCTTTTCAGCGCATTGTAGCTATCGTCCACGTTGAGCGGCGAGGCATCCTGGAACTGCCGCCCCGTAGTTCCGGCTGTAGGCGCAGGCGCCAGTTGCAGCTGATCTGCATGGGCATTCATTTCCGCCAGCAGCGCCTCCAGATTCGCGACCACCGGCGCCAGCATGATCTGCCGGACTCCGGCAAAATATTCGGCCCGTAATTTCTGCTCCAGCAATTCGCCCTGATACAGCCCGAAACGCAGACTCCATGGCCTATCGTTGCGGTAGCGTTCCAGCTGTTCCAGCCTATCCTGCAGTATCTCCAGCGCTTCCAGACGGGCCTGCAAATCGATACGTTTGTCCTGCAGCCTGAGTACTTTATCCAGATCGGCCTGCACATTGTTCACCAGCTGGCGGTTGGACAGATACGACCAGCTCCAGCCGCCTAAGGCCGTTCCCAGTAGCAGCACCGCGACAAAGAATACTGCATAACTTAGCCGCACCCGCCGGCGGCTGGCGTAATGCGAGACCAGATCCTTGTCCGCAAAGATCACCTGCCGGAACAGCTGTAGCAGAAAGTAGCCTGATTGTCCCGCTTCCTGTGTGCGCGGCACGTCAGCCCGGCCTAGCGCATAGCGCTGCGCCAGCCGCTGTGCCTGAGCACTGTCGCTCTGGCCTTCCTGCAGCGCGCTGGTGAAGTAGTAACCGCGAAAAACAGGCTTGAACTGGTAAGGATTCTCTTCGAACAGCGTCGCCAGAAAGGCCCGCAGTGGCGCCCTGATGGTGGCAAACTCCTGCGGAAAAGTGAATATCCCTGGGGCCATGCGCTCGCGCCGTTGCTGGCTCATATTCGCGATACTCAGGTCTTTCAGGCCGGCACACAGCTCGTCAAAACTCTGATCGAAAAACGCCATGATCTGCTGGCTGGCGCTCTTGCGCTTGTATGGCATGGTAGCGCCCCACACACGCTCGCGCTCACTGCGCTCCGTGCTGGCAAAAAAATCGCCAAAGCCGGCAATCAGGTCGGCCTTGGTGAACACCACATACACGGGGGCAAACACCTGCAGTCGCTCGATCAGGTCCTGTACACGTTTGCGCAGGCTGCGCGCCAGCTGTATGCCTGCAGCAGGATCCGCAGCGCGCAGTTCGGCAATGCTGACTGCGATCAGGATGCCATTGATAGGCGCCCGCTGGCGGTGTTTGCGCAGCAGATCAAGGAAGCCATACCACTCCGGCCGATGTTCGTCCTGCACCGAATAGCGTCCCGCCGTATCGAGCAGTATGCCTTCGGTGGTGAAGAACCAGTCGCACTGGCGCGTGCCGCCCACGCCCTGCAGCACCTTGCCCTCCGCAACGGGAAACTGCAGGCCGGAGTTGGCAATCGCTGTACTCTTCCCTGCCGCCGGATTGCCGATCACCATATACCAGGGCAGCTCGTACAGTGCCCGCTGGCCCGAGACGGCGCCCAGACGCGAACTGCGCAACGTGGCGATCGCTTTCAGCAACGCCTCGCGTAGCTGACGTAGCTCTTCCCCGCTACGCTCTTGCTGCAAAGACTCCTGGCCGCTAGCGGCGTCGCCTATGGCCGATGCCAGCTGGGCGGTCTCGCGTGCCGCATGGCGACGCCGCCACAGCCACACCAGCAGCGCCCCCAGCACCAGCAGCAGCACCGCCAGCACGGCCCAGAGCAGCGCCAGTTCCAGCAACTGGGCGCCGACGAAGCAGACGGCCATAGCCGCAGCCAGTCCTGCTAGCGCGAGTTGGCGGGGTTCGGTCAGAAAATACCAGAGACGTCGCATCATGAGGTTGGCCAGCATAAGAAATGGCGCCGTAGCAGCAGGCGGACCGGCCAATGTTGCCACTACACATGGTGGCTTTTCTTGCGTCAAAACAATGTATGACCAGCGGCACTATTTACGCAACAGCCCAGCCTGCTGCAACTCCACGTGACCGAAATCCATCATGGCCCAGCGGCCTCCCCAGCGCAGTCCGGCCGCTTCGGCCACTTCGCCATAGAGCCGGTAGCCGCGCAGCGTCCACGGGTCTTTTTCCGATATCTGCAGTTTGCCATCGCGCAGAAATGCGCAGTCGGCGGCGAGGCCGAACTGGTGGTAACTCTGGAATGCACGGGCATTGGTGACGTTACTGCCCGCCTGAGCCAGCTGGTTCTGCCGTTCCGGACTGCGATAGCCTTCCAGTATCGCCATCTCGTAGCCGTACTGTTCGCGCATCACGCGAAACACCCGCAGCAGACGCTGGGAGAAACCCGGTTCCAGCAATTGCCAGTTGCGATTGGCACTATCGAGCATGGGACGTAGTTGCACCACTTCTGCGGTCGTAAAGGTCAGCGGTGGTAAAGCAACCGGTGCAGTCAGCTGTTCGCCTTGCAGTAGCGCCAGCACCTGTTCGTTGCTATCGCGCCCGCTGCCTTGAAAGCCATCGAGCATGGCTTTACCTGATAGCTGAAACGCCAATAGCACCGGTACTGTCAGCAGCACCAGCACGGCCAGCGCCAGCAGCCAGCGCCGGCAAATAAACGCATGCATCCCGCGCAGGTGGCTACCGGTACCCGCCAGCATCCGGCTGATGCTCACCGACAGAGACTGTCCGCCATTCCAGTACGGCTGGCGAACACCTCGCCATATCGTCCGCAGGCACGCATGCACGGCCTCACGCACAGGGGCAAACAGCAGCACCGAACAGCTAAAACAGGCAGCAAGAAAAGCCATCAGCACAAAGAAAAGCAACATGGTGCGCTCCATCAAAGCTAACAGGCCGAAGTCGCCGGACACTGCTGAACGTCAGCAGCACAGACTAATCCTTGAAGGAAAACGCATGAAAGAGCAGATCAATATTATTGAAAATAGGCCGCAGGAAGCCAGTCTCCGTCCCTACCTGAAAAGTAGTGTGCAGGAAGCGGGCAACTACAACTGGCGCATACTGCAGCAGCTGGAACACGGCGCGCAGACGGGGCCTGCACGCATGGCGCAAGCTCACTGGAACATCGAACAGTGGATCATCGGCCTGGGCATACTGATCGCGATTATCTGCACTAGCGCATGGTATCTGCAGCCACGCCGGAGCGAACCGGCGATGGCAGTAGCGATGTCTGGCCCTGCAGGCAAGCCCGAAGTAGCGGACCTGCTTGCGCGCCCCGCACAAGCTGCGCCCAGTCCGGAAAGCGCAGCGGCGCACATAGTCAGTACCGCGGTTATCGACGAGCCGCCTGCAAGGCATACGGCAAGCTATGCAGCACCACGCCATGAAAGAACACCCGCACATAAAACCAGCCTGCCCGCCAACCAGCCTGCCACGCTGCCTGACAAAGCGCCGCGCAATCCCCCCGCCGACGCCAGCATGGATCGCGATGCCGCTTTGCTGGCAGCCTTGGTGGCACATGGGAATACCAACCTGTCCGCTACAGGCACAGGCAACCGGGATATCGTCGAACGGCAGGCAAACGATAATACCGGCCACCTTCTGCAACGCTGCCAGCAGCTCGGAATGATAGAGGGCATGCTATGCCGCAGCCGGATCTGCGCGGGCCGCTGGGAAAGCGATCAGGCCTGCCGCCAGCCCTTCAACCCAGCCAGCTCCCCCTGAGCACATGGCCCGGAACCCGCGACACCAGACAGGCAGCCCCGCTGTGCAACGCTGACAGAACAGAGCGAGTCAGTGCGGCCGCTTTGCCGCCAGCTGTCCATCTGTGCTGTCAGTCGCTCGCGCCGTATCATAGTGCCTCGCCTAATGATATCAAAAACACCACACAACCCAACGCATCATCGCATGTCTGCTCAACTTCTCCCTGCCCGATTGCAGGCCTTATTTCGCGCCGTAGCGAGCTAGTTTCGCCGCCCGTAAAGCCGGTTTCATCGCACTGTCATGGTGCTCTGCCACGTGCCTCGATAGTCTGCAGGCTATCGATCACCCAACGGAGGAAACCATGAAACAAACTGCTCTCGCCCTGTTCATCTGCCTGTTATGCGCCGGCGCTGGCGCCGCCCCGCAGGAAGTCGCACCGGCCAGCTTCAATCAGGCCCGCCAGCAGTTCATGGCGGCAGCCGAAGGCAGGAGCGGCTCTGCCGACAGCGCCATCGAAGCTTTCCATGCCATGGCGGCCAGCCTCCCCGGCCATCCCCTGCCTATGGCTTACGAAGGCGCGGCGTATGCGCTCAAGGGCCGCGATGCCAGTATGCCCTGGGACAAAATGAAGTACACGGAAAAAGGCGCCGACATGCTGGAAAAAGCAGTAGCGCTGCTCACGCCTGCCAACGATGTTGCTCTCTTCAACGGCACACCGGAAAGTCTGGAAGTACGGCTGGTCGCTGCCAATACGCTGATGGCGCTGCCCGACTTCATGAACCGCCGCAGCCAGGGCAAGCGCGCACTGGAGGCCGCGCTGGCTTCGCCTGCACTGGCACAGGCGAGCGACCAGTTCCGCGCCAATCTGTATGCAGCCGCTGCCCGCCTGGCCAGCAAGGAGCAGCGCAGCAAGGACGAGATCAGCTGGCTGCAGAAGGTCGCCGCCCTGCCCGGCACCAGCCAGCAGGCCAGTGCCGTAGCGCGCCTGAAGGAGCTGGGCCTGTGAACCACACCACCGCCTTGCTAGCGCTGCGTGGCGTGCGCAAAAGCTACACGCTGGGCAGCGATACCATCCACGCCTTGCGTGGTATCGACCTGGACATCGCCCGTGGCGAAATCGCCGCCATTACCGGCCCTTCCGGCAGTGGCAAAAGCACACTGCTCAATCTATGCGGCCTGCTCGACAGCGCCGATGCCGGCGAAGTGCGCTACGACGGCGCCACCGTGGCTGCGCACAACGAACAGGAACGCACAGCCTTGCGGCGCCAGACCATAGGCTTTGTGTTCCAGAGCTTTAATCTGGTGCCCGTCATGAGCGCCCACGACAATGTCGACTTTCCGCTCTACCTGCTGGGCATCAGTAGCAGCGAACGGCAGCGTCGCGTGGCCGCAGCACTGGACGCCGTTGGTCTGGGCGCGTTCGGCCAGCACCGGCCAGACCAGCTCTCGGGCGGCCAGCGCCAGCGTGTAGCAATCGCCCGCGCCATCGTCAAAAATCCCCGCCTTGTGATCGCCGATGAACCGAGCGCCAATCTCGATGCCGTGACAGCAGCCCAGATCGTGGCACTGATGCAGCAGCTGGCGCACGAACAAGGCACCACCTTCCTCGTCGCCACCCACGACGAACGGCTGCTGGCCCATTGTGACCGAGCCCTCAATCTGGACGACGGTGTACTGGCAGGAGGCTCGTATGCGCATTGAATTTCCCTGGCTGGGCTTGGCCCTTAAAAACGCCATGCGTAACCGCCGCCGTTCGCTGGTAACGCTGGCCATAGCCGCCACCGGCACTGCGGCCGCCCTGCTGGGAGGCGGCTTTGCACTTTACACCTACCAGTCGCTGGCCGAAGCATCGGCGCGCGATACCGGCCATGTCATCGTAGCGGCGCCCCACTACTTCGACGGCGCCGAAAACAGCCCGCTGGAATTCGGCCTCGAGAACAGCACCGGTCTGGCGCAAAACCTGCTGGCGCGGCCCGAAGTGAAGCGGGTGCTGCCTAGGCTGCAGTTCTCCGGCCTGATAGGCAACGGCGAGCGCAGCGAAATCTTCATCGGCACGGGCGTCGACCCGCAGCAGGAATTTCTCGTCAAAGGGCCATTCATGCAAACTGTGACTGGCGAAATGCTCGATGCCCGGCCTGCCGACAAAGGCCCGGGCATCGTGCTAGGCAAAATACTGGCGCGCACGCTGAATGCGCGTCCCGGCAGCGGCCTGACGCTGATGTCATCGACCGTCACCGGCGCACTGAGTGCCGTCGATGTCACCGTGACTGGCATAGTCTCTACCGGCATCGCCGACCTCGACAAACGGCTGGTCATGGTCGACATCAGTACCGCTCAGACGCTGCTGGCAACCAGTAAAGTCAGCTCGCTGCACGTCTACCTGAACGCAATGGACGATACCGCTGGCGTCACGGCGCAGCTCAGGCAGGAAACCGCAGGCAAACTGGAAGTGCGCGACTGGCTGCAGATGGCGCAGTTCTACCAGAGCGTCAAAGATCTGTACAACCGCATCTTCGGCTTCCTCGGCATCATCGTGCTGGTGATCGTGCTGTTCGCAGTGGGGAATACGCTAGCCATGGCAGTGATGGAGCGTACCCGCGAAATCGGCACCCTGCGCGCCATGGGTGCCACGCCGGCCGAAGTCACCCGCGTCTTTACGCTGGAGGGTATGTCGCTCGGTGCAGCAGGTGCCGTCAGCGGCATGCTGCTGGCCGCGCTGATCGCCTACCTGCTACTGGTGCTGAAAGTGCAGATGCCACCACCACCGGGCCGCAGCTCCGGCTATCCGCTGGTGATCGAACTGTCGCCGCAGTTATTCCTCGTCGCCGGTATCGCCGTCACTGCATTGTCGGCACTGGCATCCCTGCTGGTCAGCCGCAAGGCGGCGCAGCAATCCGTTGTGGAGGCTTTATCCCATGTCTAAATTCCTTACTGGTGCTGGCGCGCTACTGATATCCCTGTGCACACTGGCTCAGGCCAGCGACGTTGCCACCATACTGAAAAAAGCCGATGCCTTCCGCCTGACGGACAGTTCGGCCCAGATCGAAACGCTGGTCCAGACTTACAAGAACGGCGAGCCGGATAAGGAAAAACGCTATCAGGTACTGATACGCCCCGGTGGCAAAAGCCTGATCCTGTTCCGCTCCCCCGGCGAAGTGGGCCAGAAAGTACTGATGTCGGGCGATGATTTCTGGATGCTGTTACCGGGCAGCGCCCGCCCGATGCGCATCACGCCGTTACAGAAACTGCTGGGCGATGCTTCCACCGGCGACATCGCTACCATGACCTGGTCGGGCGACTACGACGGCGGCATCAAGGGAGAGAGCACTTGCGATGGTCAGCCCTGTCTGGAACTGGAGCTGACAGCCACCCGCAAGACACTGAGCTACCAGCGCGTGGTGCTGCAGGTGGCACGGCAGGACTACCGACCACTGCACGCTGACCTGTATGCCAGTTCGGGGCGCCGGCTCAAGCAGGCTTCCTACTTCATCGAGCAGCGCGACGGCCGCCCCACTGTCACCCGCATCACCCTGCGCGACGATGTCCAGACTGCACGCGAAACTGTGGTGACGACCCTGAGCAGCAAACCGCGCCAGTTCGGCGATGAGCTGTTCAATGCCATGTACCTTAGCCGTAACGATATCAAGTTATGAAGCGCTCTTTGCTAGCATTGGCCATCCTGTCCGCTGTTGGCGGACAGGCCGTGGCCAGTAACGAAATCTCCGCCAGCGTGCTGGCGCAGAGCGAATTTCATCAGGCCACGCGCAACAATCCGCTCAGCCTCGCCGACAGCCACCGTTTCTTCCAGCAGGGAGAACTGCGCTGGCAGCTCGATAGCCCATGGGAACAGACCCTGCGCGGCAACCTGAGTGCGCACCACGAGCAGGATGGCAGCAGCGCACTGCAGGTGAACGAGCTGGCGGTAGAAAGCCCGCTAGCAGGCGGTTTCCTGACAGCCGGTAAAAAAATCATGAGCTGGGATGTGGGATATGCCTTTCGCCCGCTCGATGTGGTGCAGCAGGAAGACCGGCGCGCACTCAATCCCATCACGCTGCAAGGCATCCCCCTGCTGGCACAGGAAGCGTTTGATGAAGACCATGCGCTGACCATGGTACTGGCTAATCCGGGCCATGGTAAAGCAGCCCAGCCACGCGATGACGAGGCGCTGGCCGCGCGGCTCTATCGCCATCGTGGCGAGCGTGACGAATATGCCGTGTTCCGCCTGTCGCAGCGCAACGGACTGGAAGCTGGAGCGTCATTTTCGCATGTACTCGACGAAGGCACGGAACTGCATGCCTCCATGCTGTGGCAGCAGAAGCACGACGAATGGCGCCAGCAGCGCTGGGTAGAGGCCGGACGCGGCGGCAAAGCGCTGGCAGGCTTTACCTGGACCACGGAGCGCCAGTTCTCCGTGATCGGCGAAGCATGGCTGGACCGTAGCGCGACTGCACAACAGCAGCGCAACGTCTTTGTACGCGCCGCACAGAACTGGGATACTTTCGATCTCTCGGCAGATATATTGTGGCAGCCGCAAAGCCAGAGCAAGGTAAGCACCATTTCGGCATCATGGAAATCCGGTCCATGGCTGTTGGCCGCCAGCCTGCGCCAGTACAACGGCATGGCCGGCCTGCTCACGCACCGCCTTGCCATTGCCTCCTTGCAGCGCAGCTTTTAGTTCCGCGACCAGCGAGGCCGCCAGCCTGCCTTACATCTGGCGGAACAGGTGCGCGTACAGAGGGCTGACGCGCACTTTTTCACTACGGTGTTTCAGATTAAGCGAAATCTTGCCCGCCTCATCGCGCATGGCACTCTGCACACAAGTCGAATTGACGATGGTACCGCGATGCACCTGCCAGAATATCTTGTCGTCGAGTTGTGGCAGCAGTTCGCGCAGACTCATACGGATCAGTGCTTCGCTATCGGCCGTCACCACGTTGACGTATTTATCCATGGCTTCCATGTACACCACATCGGACACCGGTATCATGCGTACTGTGTTGCCGACGGCAGCGCGGATAATGTTCAGGCGCTCCACCGGCGCCGCAGGCGGCATGGCCGGTGCCAGTGCGCGCAACTGGGCGATCAGCGCGTCCATGCCACTCTGCGTGCCTTGTGCCGCCTGCTGGTTAATGCGCTCCCTGAGCCGCTGCACGGTACGGCCAAGCCGCTGCGCGCTTACCGGCTTCAGTACGTAGTCCGCCGCAGAACGGTCAAAGGCCTGAACGGCATATTCGTCATAGGCCGTAACGAACACGATCTGCGGAAATGGCTGCGGACCGCTCCACTGCTCGGCCAGTTCCTCGGCAGCCTCCAGCCCTGTCTTGCCCGGCATTTTAATGTCGAGGAATAGCACCTCGGGACGCAGTACCAGCGCCTGCTCCAGCGCACTCACGCCATTCGGGCAAGTGGCAAGGATCTGCAATTCAGGCCATAGGGTTTGCAACGTATGCGCCAGCGTAGCGGCGAGTATCGGTTCGTCTTCGGCGATCAGTGCAGTCGTCATGGCGTTGTAAGTGGTAAGGTGAGGCGGGCGACAGCGCCGCCATGGCTGGCAGCAGCCAGCGTCACACTAGCCTGCTCGCCATACAGCGCCTTGATGCGTTCGCGTGTATTGTGCAGGCCTAGTCCTGTTCCGGGCTTGCCGGCACCGGCATGCGGGCCGCGCCCCGTATCGCTGACAGTCAGCGCCAGCATGGCATCGTCTTGTGCCGCGCTGATGGTAATGGTGCCGCCATCGATATTCGGCTCGATGCCGTGGGCAATAGCATTTTCCACCAGCGGTTGCAGCAGCATGGGCGGCACCCGCGCACCGCGCAGTTCGGGCGGCAGTTCAAAAGCGTAGCGCAGACGTTCCCCCATGCGCACCGCCATCAGACCCAGATAGGCATCGAGCAGCGCGAATTCTTCGGCCAGCGTGGTGCTCTTCGTGCGCGAGGAACTGAGCGTGGCGCGCAGGAGCTGGATCAGCTGGTCCAGCATCTGCTGGGCACGCTGCGGATCGATGGCGATCAGGCCCTGCAGGTTGGCCAGCGTATTGAACAGCATGTGCGGTTCGATCTGGGCGCGCAGCAGCTGCAGTTCGGCCTGCAGGGCCTGGCGCTGGATGGACTCGGCCCGTGCCTTTTCCAGTGCGGCCGCCATTTCGGCGCGACGGGCGCGGTCGCGGTTATTGAACAGGGTGCTAGCGATGATGGTGGCCACCAGCGTGATGAGCAGCATGCCGTTAAATCGGCCGCTGCCAAAAGCGTCCAGCGACACCGCGTCTGTCCCGACCAGCCAGTTGGATAGACGTGAACCGACCAGCGTACCGAACGGCACCCCCGTCAGCACCACCGGCAGGAACACCAGCCAGTTGAGTTTGTCGGTATGCCCCCGGCACAACAGCAGGCGCAAGCCATCGATGTAGAAAAACGAACACAGACCGATGCAATTGGTGGCCACCAGCGTCAGCCAGAAATAGCGGCCATGGCTGAAAAAATACGTCAGCACTACCGCCAGGACCAGATTAAACCCCAGCATATACAAAGTATCGGCGCCGAAGCGGCGCCAGGGGAACGGCGGGCGTATCTCGGATGGCATGCAGGACTTTCCAGTTGGGCTAGCCCTATTGTCACCGAGCCTCACCACTGCTGGCAACCAGCATGCGACGAACCTAGCCGGGGGCGGCGCGAAACGGCTACCCTCTGCCCCGAAATATACATGCCCAGGCCCTTCCAACCGCATTGACCTGTCTATTTACTCAGGCATGCGTAGAATTTCTTCGCATACTCCGCCGGTATTTGTGCCCGTTTGGAGCCGGGATTAATGATACGGCGGGAGCCCAGCCAGTCGGACTCGCGCTCATTGAGATAAGTGGACAATTTACGCCACTCGCCCGTCTTGGGATCTCTGGAAAACAGGCCCTGCACCACCCCCTCTACAAGAATAGGAATGGCTTTTTCTCTTTGCAGCGCGAGTTCTGGGTGATCCACCAAGTCGTTACCCCACCCTAGCCTCTGACCGACCCGCGCATAATTGCGCTTGTGTGTGATTTGCACAAAGCCGCGTCCAAAATAGGACTTTCCATTCACATCTTGGGCATAATTTTCAGAGTCCGGACGATTGTTCTTCTTAAATAATGCCGTTACCGCATCTATTGAACATTGATCGTTTGAACAAAGTCCTTCCCGTACCGGCAGCATGGTTCCGGCGGTTTCCCGATATGCGGTCGCCAGAATATAGGCAAGCCAGCGCTTATCCTCATATCGTTTTGATTCCCAGTAGTCGAAAATTCCGTCGAAGGAATTGCGTGCCTCACCGGTAAACAGATAGTTAGGAAAGGACTTGGAGCATTCGGAATAGAAGGTATTGCGACTTATTTTGTGCGAGCCCGCCTGCGCCCATGCACTGGTTAACACAGGCAACAGTGCCATGAACAGCATCAGTTTACGCACGACTTTGCTCCCGCGTGAAGTCAGGTAGGTTTCACTGAGCCTGTCAGAATTTTAGTGTGAATCCGGGGTCATGAAATAATACCGAAAGGGATTTTCCATGACCGACGTAATGACCACTAAGAAGCCAAAAACCAAGAAGCAGTACCCGTTTCCCGTTGAACTG
>NZ_WWCM01000023.1 GCF_009857915.1 Duganella qianjiadongensis | reverse complement strand
TTGCTGGAATCGATTGGCCATATCCCGCCTGCTGAAGCTGAAATGAATTACTATCGTCAACTTTCCGGTCAAGCCATCCCGGTCTGACTCACACCACGGGGCCTCTCAAAATCCCGGAACGGTTCAATCAATGAAGCCAGCCAGATTAACTTTCGCATCCACGTCAGTTTGGGGCACAAAGGTGACGATATTAGTCATGGGTAGCACCCCGATTACGCACAGTCTTGCAAAGCTGAATGACTTCTGCAACCGCGAGGATAGCGCGGTCGTTAATTGACGCGATTCGAACATCGCCTGCAGCCATCAACCGCTCCCGCTCCGAAATTAGGTACTCTAAAACCCTATCATGCGGACCATCCAACCATGGTTCAAAACTGTTACAGGTGTAGCAGGCAACTGGTTTGAGAAATCCACAGAATCCATGCCTACCGCAACTGGACATCGCATCGATTTTTCCGATAATGGCAGGAGCACGAATCTGGCTGGCTGGATCGTCAGGCCTAGAAGCCTCGGATGGGCCGTCAATAAGTTTACCGGCAAACGCTTGGGCAAGTGGAGCAAGCTGCATCGCGACTGCCTGGTCGATGCGTTCCACAATAGCCGGGGTCGAACGCACATAAACCCCAACATTTTGCGTATCAGAATGATCAAGCAGTTCAGCTATTATCAGCTCACCGTGCCCCTCTTCCGCCGCACGTGTCCCCACTGTCTGACGAAATCTCTTCGATCCGATATGAATGAAGTCACCGGTCCGCTCCGAAATGACTCCAAGCCGTCTCATGACGGCATTAAGCTTGTTTCCGATTTGTGCAGACGTCTGGTGAAACTCATATCCGGCAATCGCGCCCTCGACTAGGTCTCCAGCAAACAGCGGAGCATCAAGAGGATCATCGAGCAATCCAGCAAAATTTGTCAGAGCCTTGTGAACATATTGGGCGACCAGTAACCCGATCTCAGGAGTCAGCACACGATCCTTAAATTCACCTCGTGCGTCACTATCACGTCTTTTCGCCCTAGGCATCCTCAACGAATAGGTTGTTGAACCATCCTTCTCATGCACAATAACAACGTCGCGGATCTTTAGCGCAGCGTACTGCGTTGGCCGCTGGCCTAGCATCATCACTAACCAACAAAGCACATACTCTTCCATGCTGACGTCATGCCGAGCATAGGCGGCGTTGAGCGCCGTTTGAAGTGCCTCAAGTTCAAATGCCGTTAATGGTCCATTAATCGGATCCATTGTGGCCGTGGAAGCTCCCTTCTCGTTGCCCTTCAATCGTATTTGCCGAAAAAGAGCAATTGCGCTATCCGAGATACCAATCAAACCAAGCCTTGCCCATTGCTGGAGAAACCCTGACAGAGAACTTAGATACCATTGCTTATGTTCCCCGATGAAACTCTTATAATTCAAAAGATCAAGGTCCGTAATTTCGAATATCGGCTTATTAGTGGTATTTTTCTTGAATAAAAACAAGCTCTTACTACGATAAAACATATTGGCAAGGTGCCGAGTTGACTTATTTTGTGCGTACCATAGCAACACTGCTTTGAATGAATTCTTGAATCCAAACTCAAGCTCGGGCAACTCGTCGAAGTGAAGCATTAATTGATGCGTCCCCTCTCTCAGCTCCCAAAAGTCGTGCTGTGGCAGAAACAAAGACCCTCCGCGTGCCTTTGCAATTTCCGGAAGAGTGCCTGTATAAAGCAGCTCGGGCGCTGAAGTAGTATTACTCACTGTCATTTTGCATTCTCGCCATCGTATTCTGGAGTTGCAACGAGGCCTCTCGGGCTTTTCTCTCGATTTCCCGCCGGGTATAAGTCTCGGCTGTGCCAGACGTCTCTGACCATCCCATCAATTGAGACCGAGTCTTCTTCTCTTTTTCCGGATCCATATTTTGTTCATCGGCGAGCTTGGAGAAATTGTGGTTGTTCGTGTGCCGGAACAGGTGCGGAAATATATTCGGCAACCCAGAATGTTTAGTACACAACACTTCGAATATCCTGTTCAACCCGCGCAATGAAAGCGGCGCCCCGCCATTTGCGACAAAGAGGAATCCGTGCATGCGCGCCTTGGAGAAGGAGCGTCGCTCCTCAAAAATGTATTTACGCGTCCGTTGCGCTAAATCGTCACTAATAGGCAGAAGGCGATCAGCCGTCTTAGCATTGGGCTGTTGGACGCGCGGGTCGTTTGGATCATCCGCGCGTCGCGCGATAAATACTTCATTCGCCCGGAAATCCACATCGGTAATTCTTATACCAAGAAGCTCTCCTCGGCGGATACCTAGCCCCATGAACCATCGGACGATGAGCTCATTTCGAATTCTGGCGTGACTCCCTTCCCACGGATTCTCCGGTGAATTGACATCGACTATTTGCCAGAGACGCTCCTGTATGAGCTCGTCAAGCGCTCTACGGCTTCGGGTCTTGTTCCGTCCCTTTCCTGTAGGAATACGGGCAGCTAAACCGTGAATCACAATGCCCCTCGCATTGAGAAGTGCGGCACGCGAAGGATGATGAGCATTCCAACTCAGCAGACGTCTGTCAGCTAACCAACCAATAAACTGTTTAATGTACCTTATCCGCACACCAGCGGAGTCGCCACCAACTTCCGGCAGACCTTTCTTTGCTTTAGCTCGGTATCTTTCGAGACAAACAACCTCACGCACGGGTACAGGCGAACTAGCATCGCTCTGAGTCTCGATATCAGTTATTGGAAGGCGGCACAATTGCACTAAGGCATCGAGTTCGCCCAGTTCCAGCATCCGTCCTTCGAGCATGCGCTCTTCCATGTCTATTTGATACTTGTCGCAGAAAAGCAGAAACACCTTTAAAGCGCGTAGCACCTGATCAATAGTAGCGCTCGCTCGGTTGCGCGCTCGGAACTCGGTAAGAGTGAAGACTGTGGGGTCGAATAAAGGAACGCCGGAATAGAAATCTACAAGCAATGGGAAACGTTCACCTGACTCAAAAACCGAAGTCCTAATCGTATAGCGCTCCGCCATTTATTGACACTTTCAGAAGTGCTTAGTTCGGAAAACGATAACTCGACGTATAAAAAATGTAAACAAAAAAAGCCTGTAACCACGAGGGCTACAGGCTCACTAGTTACAGTCTCCTAAAGTGCCTATTAGAACGGAATGTCGTCATCCATGTCCGAGAAGTTCGGCGCCGGGCGTGGTGCCGGACGTGGTGCAGCCGCTGCCGGTGGCGCCATCTGCGGACGCGGTGCCGGTGCCTGACGCTGTGGTGGCGCTTCGTAGCCGCCGTCGTCCATGCCGTCGCCACCGCCCATACCCTGACGGCCACCGAGCATCTGCATCTGTTCGGCGATGATATCGGTTGCGTAGCGTTCTACCCCGTCTTTGTCCGTGTATTTACGGGTTTGCAGACGGCCTTCCACGTACACCGAGGAACCTTTTTTCAGGTACTGGCCCACGATCTCGGCCAGACGGCCGAAGAAGGAAATACGGTGCCACTCCGTCAACTCTTTCTGCTCGCCCGTGTTGCGGTCTTTCGAACGATACGACGTTGCCACTGCGATATTCGCAATCGCATCACCGCTAGGCATGTAGCGGATTTCCGGATCGCGGCCCAGATTGCCGACGATGATCACTTTGTTGACAGATGCCATGTATAAAACTCCTGAAGTTCGACCGCCCTGACTTTTGGGCAAATTTTAGCTAAACGACGATTATAGAGCACCGACCGTCCCTGCGGCAGATTTAGTAGACCCACGGCAGGCTGGACGCAGAATTGAAACAGCGCAATGAAATACTGGTATTATATACAGTATAAGCTATTCAAATGTCGATCTGGCGCAAGGTCGGCGCAGATAATCAAACCCAGCTATAGTATCGGGTTGACCCCGAAAGGCAGAACATGGAACAAATCCGTATCCGCGGCGCACGCACGCATAATCTCAAAAACATCAATCTCGATTTGCCGCGCAACCAGCTGATCGTGATTACCGGCCTGTCCGGTTCCGGCAAATCCTCGCTGGCGTTCGATACGCTGTATGCGGAAGGCCAGCGCCGCTATGTCGAGTCGCTCTCGGCCTATGCGCGCCAGTTCCTGCAGCTGATGGAAAAGCCTGATGTCGATCTGATCGAAGGCCTGTCGCCGGCCATTTCCATCGAACAGAAAGCCACTTCGCACAATCCCCGTTCTACCGTCGGCACGGTCACCGAAATCCACGACTATCTGCGTCTGCTGTATGCACGCGTGGGCACGCCTTACTGCGTCAACCACCCCGATCAGGCGCTCGCTGCCCAGACCGTGTCGCAGATGGTCGATGCCGTGCTGGCTATGCCCGAAGGCACCAAGCTGATGATCCTCGCGCCCGTGGTGGCCAACCGCAAGGGCGAGCACAGCGACCTGTTCGAACAGATGCAGGCGCAGGGCTTTGTGCGCTTCCGCGTGCAGAGCGGCACCCACGCCGCCAAAATCTACGAAGTGGACGAACTGCCCAAGCTGAAAAAAACCGAGAAGCACACCATCGACGTGGTGATTGACCGCGTGAAAGTGAATGGCGACATCAAGCAGCGTCTGGCCGAGAGTTTCGAAACGGCTCTGCGTCTGGCCGATGGCCGCGCCGTGGCGCTGGAAATGGATAAGGCCGCGGAAGGCAGCGCTGCGGAGCATGTGTTCTCCAACAAATTCGCCTGCAATACCTGCGGCTACTCGCTGCAGGAGCTGGAACCGCGCCTGTTCTCCTTCAATAACCCGATGGGCGCCTGCCCCGAGTGCGATGGTCTGGGCCACATCGAATTCTTCGATCCTAAACGCATCGTCGCCTTCCCTAATCTGTCGCTGGCCTCGGGCGCCGTCAAGGGCTGGGATAGGCGCAACCAGTTCTACTTCCAGATGCTGTCGAATCTGGCCGCGTTCTACGAATTCGATCTCGATCTGCCCTTCGAACAGCTGCCGAAAACGGCGCAGGAAGTGATCCTGCACGGCTCGGGCAAAACCCAGATTCCGTTCACCTACGTCAACGAGCGTGGCCGCACCGTCGTCAAGGAACATGCTTTCGAAGGCGTGGTCACCAATCTGGCGCGGCGCTACCGCGAAACGGACTCGATGGCGGTCAAGGAAGAACTGGCCAAGTTCATCAACGAGAAGCAGTGCCCGTCCTGCCACGGCGCACGGCTGCGGCAGGAAGCCCGCTACGTCAAGGTCGGCAGCGGCAAACAGGAAAAAGCCATCTACGAGATCGCCCAGAAACCGCTGCGCGATACGCTGTCGTTCTTCCAGCAGCTCAAGCTCAAGGGCGCAAAAAAAGAGATTGCCGACCGCGTGGTCAAGGAAATCATCTCGCGCCTGCAGTTCCTCAACAACGTCGGCCTCGATTACCTGTCGCTGGACCGCAGCGCCGACACCCTGTCCGGCGGCGAAGCCCAGCGTATCCGTCTGGCCTCGCAGATCGGCTCCGGCCTGACGGGCGTGATGTATGTGCTGGACGAACCGTCCATCGGTCTGCACCAGCGCGATAACGACCGTCTGATCGACACCCTCAAACACCTGCGCGATATCGGCAACAGCGTGCTGGTGGTGGAGCACGACGAGGATGCCATCCGCACCGCCGACTTCATCGTCGATATGGGCAAGGGCGCCGGCGTGCACGGCGGCGACGTGATCGCCCAGGGCACGCTGAAAGAAATCCTCAAGAACAAGCAGTCGCTGACGGCGCAATACCTGAACGGCACGCTGAAAATCGCCGTGCCGCCCAAGCGCCATCAGGCGGATCCCGACCGCCAGCTGATCATCACCGGCGCTACCGGCAACAACCTGAAAAAAGTCGACCTGAAGCTGCCGGTCGGCCTGATGACCTGCGTGACGGGGGTTTCCGGTTCCGGCAAATCGACGCTGATCAACGACACCCTGTATCCGGCCCTGTCGCGCCACCTGTATGGCTCGCAGACGGAACCGGCGCCGCACGACAGCATCAGCGGACTGGAACACTTCGACAAAGTCATCGCCGTCGATCAGGCGCCGATCGGCCGCACGCCACGCTCCAATCCGGCCACCTATACCGGCCTGTTCACGCCTATCCGCGACCTGTTCGCCACCGTGCCTACGGCCAAGGAACGCGGCTACAGCGCGGGCCGTTTCTCGTTCAACGTCAAGGGCGGCCGCTGCGAAGCCTGTCAGGGCGATGGCGTGATCAAGGTGGAGATGCACTTCCTGCCGGACGTGTACGTGCCGTGCGATGTCTGCCACGGCAAGCGCTACAACCGCGAAACGCTGGAAGTGCAGTACAAGGGCAAGAACATCACAGAAATCCTCGACATGACGGTGGAAGACGCGCACGAATTCTTCAAGCCGGTGCCGCTGATCGCCCGCAAGCTGCAGACCCTGCTCGATGTGGGCCTGGGCTATATCAAGCTGGGGCAGAGCGCGACCACGCTGTCCGGTGGCGAAGCGCAGCGCGTCAAGCTGTCGCTGGAGCTGTCCAAGCGCGATACGGGACGCACGCTCTACATACTCGACGAGCCGACCACCGGCCTGCACTTCCACGATATCGACCTGCTGCTGAAGGTGATCCACCGTCTGCGCGATCAGGGCAATACGCTGGTCATCATCGAGCACAATCTCGATGTGATCAAGACGGCCGACTGGATCGTCGATCTGGGGCCGGAAGGCGGCGCTGGGGGCGGCCAGATCATCGCCAGCGGTTCCCCGGAACAGGTGGCGGCCAACCCGGCCAGCGTGACCGGCAAATATCTGGTGCCGCTGCTGAAATAAGCGTTGTCCCCTGAAATAAAAACGCCCGCCTGCAAACTGCAGCGCGGGCGTTGCTTATTCCAGCTACCGCTTATTGCATGCTGACGCGGTTCTGCTTGGCCTTCTCGGCGCTAACCCAGTCCTTGATATGGGTTTCCAGCACATCCATCGGCAGCGCACCGGCGCCCAAGACCTGATCGTGGAACTGGCGGATATCGAAGCTGCTGCCCAGTTCCTTGCGGGCGTAGTCGCGCAGTTCCAGTATCTTCAGCTGGCCGATCTTGTAGCCCAGCGCCTGACCGGGCCAGACGATGTAGCGATCCGTCTCGCTCTGCACTTCCACTTCCTCGATACCGGAGTGGTCGTGGAAGAAGTCCACCACCTGCTGGCGGTTCCACTTCTTGTAGTGCAGGCCCGTATCGACCACCAGACGGATGGCGCGCAGCATTTCATCCTGCAGGTGGCCGTAGTAGCTGTACGGGTTGCTGTAGAAGCCCAGCTCCTCGCCCAGACGTTCCGAGTACAGCGCCCAGCCTTCCGCATAGGCCGTGTAATTGCCCTGCTGGCGGAAATTCGGCAGGCCGTCGATTTCCTGCGCTATGGTCAGCTGCATGTGGTGGCCCGGCACGCCTTCGTGCAGCGCCGTGGTTTCGATGCTGATGGTGGAGCGCTTCTCGAAGTCGCCCGTGTTCACCATCACGCGGCCCGGCCGCTTGCCATCGGGCGAACCGGTCATGTAGGCCGCACCGGAAGCGCCTTTTTCGCGGAACTCTTCCACCGGACGGATTTCCACTTTACCTTTAGGCAGTACGCCGAACTGCTGCGGCAGCTGGGTGTACATCTGGTCGGTATATTTCTGGTACAGGTCGAGGATTTCCTGACGCGATTTCGGATGCAGCTCAGGGTTTTCTTCCACTGCCTTGTTGAAGCTCTTCAGATCCTTGTAGCCGAGCTTCTGCGCCGTCGCCAGCATCTGCGCTTCGATGCGCGCCACTTCCGACAGGCCCAGCTGGTGGATCTGCTCCGGCGTCATGGTGGTGGTGGTCGACGAGTTGGCCTTGAAGGTGTAGCGTGCCTCGCCATCGGGCAGCGACCACATGCCTACTTCCGTGCGGCCATGGGGCAGGTAGCGGGTTTTGGTGTACTGCGCCAGTTTCTTGTACGACGGCGTCACGTCTTGCAGGATCGCGCCCAGTATGGCCTTGCTCAGACGGGCCTTGTCGGCCGCGGAGAAATCTTTAGGGAAGGTCTTGATCGGCTGGGCAAATGGCGAATCGGCCGGCTTCATGGCAGCTACATCTTCGCACTGCTTGACGATTTTCGGGATCAGGAATTTGGGCGGCATCAGCTTGTCCTGCACGCCTTTTTCCATCTGGATGCGGGTCTGCTCGAACAGCTTGGGCAGCGCATGCAGACGGGCGATGTAGTCTTCGTAATCCTTAACGGTTTCAAACGGCAGGGCCGAAACGATTTGCGGCAGATCGATGTGGATGCCGGAATTCTGCGCCAGCGGCATCTCCCAGTCCTTGAAACGGGCCCCGGCCACGCTCTCGCGCAGCTGGCGCAGCATCAGTTCGCGGTTCAGCTGTTCCTGTAGCGGGAAGCCGGCAGTGTCGATGGCTTCGAAGCGCTTAAGGAAATCCGCCGATTTCTTCAGATCCGCCTCGATGCCGGCCTGCGAAAAGTCCGACCACTTGTCGTTATACCGCTTGTCGCCCAGCAGTGAAGCCCACTCGGGGCTGTTCTTCATCGAGTATTCCCACTGCTCCTTGATCAGCTGGTTGAGCGCATCGCGGCGCGCAGCCAGATCAGGCGCTTCGGCATGGGCTGCGCCCAGCATCAGGGAGAACAGCAGGGCGCTGGCAACGCCGATGCGGGAAGTTACATTCATCATAGTCGGACCTATCGGTAAAGTGGTGAGCCTGTACTGTAAGCGAGCCGGCCGGCGCACGCAGCCGGGATGTGACGAAATGTAAATTTCCGGGGATGAGCTGCAGAATACCTGCCCCGTAATAAAAAACGGGGCCAGCGGCCCCGTTCAGTCGATTAGCGTGCCAGACGCTTTTCCAGCTCGGCTTTTACATCGCGCAGTTCCTGCGGCAGATGGTAGGCCAGTTTGGTGAACAGTTCTTCGTGCAGCACCAGTTCTTCGCGCCATGCATCCTTGTCGATCGAGGTGATGGTTTCGAACTCCTCGGGCGAGAACGGAATGCCGTCCCACTTCAGATCGCCGAAGCGCGGGGTGGTGCCGAAGATGTTCTCGATACCGCCGGCCGTGCCTTCGATACGCTCCAGCATCCACTTCAGCACGCGCATATTGTCGCCGAAGCCAGGCCAGACGAAGTGGCCCTGCTCGTCGGTGCGGAACCAGTTGACGCAGAAGATTTTCGGCAGGGTGGCAGCGTTGATCTTGCCCAGTTTCTCGCCCATGTTCAGCCAGTGCTGGAAGTAGTCGCTCATGTTGTAGCCCATGAACGGCAGCATGGCGAACGGATCACGCCGCACCACGCCCATCTGGCCGGCAGCAGCGGCGGTGGTTTCCGAACCCATGGTGGCGGCCATGTACACGCCTTCCACCCAGTTACGCGCTTCGGTGACCAGCGGTACGGTGGTGGAACGGCGGCCGCCGAAAATAAAGGCCGAAATCGGCACGCCAGCCGGATCGTCCCATGCCGGATCGATGACCGGATTCTGGGTGGCAGCCACGGTGAAGCGGGCGTTCGGGTGCGCCGCTTTGGTGCCCGAAGCAGGCGTCCAGTCCTTGCCCTGCCAGTCGATCAGGTGGGCCGGGGCTTCCTTGCTCAGGCCTTCCCACCAGATATCGCCGTCATCGGTCAGCGCCACGTTGGTGAAGATGGTGTCCGAACCCAGCGACGCCATGCAGTTCGAGTTGGTGCGGGTGTTGGTGCCCGGCGCCACGCCGAAGTAGCCGGCTTCCGGATTGATCGCATACAGGCGGCCATCGGCGCCCGGTTTGATCCACGCGATGTCGTCGCCGATAGTGGTGATCTTCCAGCCCTTGAAGGTCGCTGGCGGAATCAGCATGGCGAAGTTGGTTTTGCCGCAGGCCGAAGGGAAGGCCGCTGCCACATAGTGTTTTTTGCCTTCTGGCGATTCCACGCCCAGAATCAGCATGTGTTCTGCCAGCCAGCCCATGCCGCCGTTCTGGGCTTCCTGATGGCCCATGTTGGAAGCGATACGCAGCGCGAAGCACTTCTTGCCCAGCAGCGCGTTGCCGCCGTAGCCCGAACCATAGGACCAGATTTCACGGGTATCCGGGAAGTGCACGATGTATTTGGTGGCGTTGCAAGGCCATGCCACGTCTTTCTGGCCGGCGGCCAGCGGTGCGCCCACGGTGTGCACGCATGGCACGAACTCGCCGTCGCTGCCCAGCACATCGTACACAGCTTTGCCCATGCGGGTCATGATGCGCATGTTGACAGCAACGTAAGGCGAATCGGACAGTTCCACGCCGATGTGGGCGATCGGCGAACCCAGCGGGCCCATCGAGAATGGCACGACGTACAGGGTACGGCCAGCCATGCAGCCATCGAACAGCGGGTTCAGGGTCGCGCGCATTTCGGCAGGCGCCATCCAGTTATTGGTCGGGCCGGCTTCTTCTCTGGTTTTCGAGCAGATGAAGGTGCGGTCTTCCACCCGTGCCACGTCGCTAGGATCGGAGCAGGCCAGGTAGGAGTTGGGACGCAGTTCCTGATTCAGCTTTTTCATGGTGCCGGCGGCGACCATTTCGCCGCACAGGCGGTCATACTCTTCCTGCGTACCGTCGCACCAGTAGATGCGGGCCGGCTTGGTCAGAGCGGCGATTTCCGCTACCCAGTTGATCAGCTTCTGCTGCTTGACGTAAGTTGGGACGTTCAATGCTGCAACGCCACCCATGACGGGTTGATTCATACTACCTCCAATAGACTATGTAAGAATTCTGTGTCCCTGCGCGGCAGGATCGTCGTCAGCTTGTGGCTTGCGCTCGGAAGCCCATACGATATGGGTCGGCGGATACGGCGGTCTAGTCGGAAAGCCGGGTGGGCAGCCCTGTATGATGGGGGGCCGTATTATTTTTGTCCGGCGATTGTACACCTGACTATCCCTGTTTCCGACAAAAATGTAGGAGAATTGGTTGACTAAAGTAGTAGGCTATTCAGCTTTCTGTTCAGACCGTTATTTCCCTACGCAATATCTATTAAATTCGTGCATCTACCATGAAAATCGCAATTCTTGATGATTACCAGAACGCAACTCCTAGCCTAGCCTGCTTCGATCTGTTGCGCGATCACGAGGTCAAAGTGTTCAACAACACCACGCGCGGACTGGGCCAGCTGGCCATCCGGCTGGCGCCCTACGATGCGCTGGTACTGATCCGCGAACGCACGGCACTCAACCGCGCCCTGCTGGCCCGGCTGCCGAATCTCAAGGTGATTTCCCAGACGGGCAAGCTGGCCGGCCATGTGGATGTCGCCGCGGCCACCGAACTGGGTATCGCCATCGCCGAAGGGGTGGGCTCGCCCACCGCGCCGGCCGAGCTGACCTGGGCACTGATCATGGCGGCGGCGCGCAAGATCGTGCCGTATGCCAGCAACCTCAGGGACGGGCTGTGGCAGACCGCCTCCGTCAACCCGCAGCTCAACGGACTGGGCATGGTGCTCAAGGGGCGCACGCTGGGCATCTGGGGTTATGGCAAGATCGGCCAGCTGGTGGCCGGCTATGGCCGGGCTTTCGGCATGCAAGTGCTGGTGTGGGGCAGCGAAAGCAGCCGCGCCAAAGCCGTGGCCGACGGTTTTCAGGCGGCGGCCTCGCGCGCGGCGCTGTTCGGACAGGCCGATGTGCTCAGCCTGCACCTGCGCCTGCATGCGGACACGCGCGGCATCGTCACGGCCGAGGATCTGGCGCGCATGCAGCCTGACGCCCTGTTCGTCAACACCAGCCGCGCCGAACTGGTGCAGCCCGACGCACTGGAGCAGGCACTGGGACGGGGCCGCCCCGGTTATGCTGCGCTCGACGTCTACACCTCGGAACCGCTAGGCACGGATAGCCCGCTGCTGCGCATTCCCACGGTGCTGGCCACGCCCCATCTGGGCTATGTAGAACGCGATAGCTACGAGCTGTACTTCCGCCACGCCTTCCAGAACATCGTCGATTTTGCGGCAGGCCAGTGCCAGACCATCCACAATCCCGACTATCGGGCGCAGGCACGCCCGCTGGCCTGAAGCGGCTACTCGGCGGCAGGCGCCTGCTCGGCATCGGGCTCCTCGTCGGCATCGGACGGCGCGCCTGCTGCAGGCGGCAATGGCGCCGCCATGGGGCCCAGTTCCAGCCGTGCCGGGGGCAGCGCATGCACCTTGCTCCACAAGCCCTGCCAGCCGGGCGGCCAAGGCAGCGCCGGCCCCGCATACGGCGGCAGCGAAGCGCGTACCGGCACCACCGGCAGCGGCGGCATTTCTGTCAAAGGGCCGTGGGCAGGGCGCGCCATATCGAGGCTGTACATATAGCCGGGCAGCAGGGCAGCGCAGATAGCGGCAAACCACGCCGTGTGGTCTTCGTCACGCCCTAGCGCCTGCGCCAGTCCGTGCGGATCGAAACGGGCCAGTGCCTCGATCAGCTCCTCGGTGCTGGCGCCGGGCTTGTCGCCCCAGCCCATCACGGGGTTGACGTTGTAGTCGGCGCCCGAGCCGTACCAGCCTTCGCGCCACGAGCGCTGCAGCCAGTCGCGCCGTCCCGTAAACAGATGCCAGCGCCAATGCAGGCCGGACGCTTTCGGCCAGACGTACAGGTATAGCCGCTGATAGCCGGCGCTGTGCAGGGCGCGCACCACAGCCATCAAGCGCGCCTGCGGCATGCGGTCGGGCGGGGCGCGGCGGAATAGAATGGGCACGCCGTCTGCCGTCTGCACTTCGTCGGTGGAGAGATTGAGGTCCAGCGTGCGCGACTCGCTGCCGAAACGGGCGGCTATCCAGCCCGTCAGCAGATTGACGGCCGTGATCACGCCATAGCCGCGATGGCGGTGGAAAATCACAGTACCGGGTGCGAGGTTGGTCATGGGCAGCGCGCAGACAAAGAAACCAGTGTAGACATAGTCGGGGCACATTTCCAGTGTCTGGCGAGGCTACGGAGCCCTGACGGTTTAGGTTATGATGCACATCATTTTACCGACACCGAGCACACACCATGACTTTGCGCATCCTCGCCACCGGCGGCACTTTCGACAAACACTACGACGAAATCAACGGCAAGCTGACCTTTGGTGAAAGCCACCTGCCAGCCCTGCTGGCGCGCTGCCGCCTGACCGTGGACGTAGCGCTGGAACAGCTGCCGCTGATGGATTCGCTGGACATGGTCGATGCCGACCGCGAGCGCATACTGGCCAGCTGCACGGCCGCAGCGGAAAAAGCCATCGTCATCATCCACGGCACCGATACCATGCCGCAAACGGCCACCGTACTGGGCCCGGCCCAGCTGGGCAAAACCATCGTCCTGACGGGCGCCATGATTCCCTACGAAATTGCCAATTCGGACGCCATGTTCAATCTGGGCTTTGCCAGCGCCGTGGCGCAAACCCTGCCGGCCGGCGTGTATGTGGCCATGAACGGCAAAATTTTTGCGTGGGACAACGTACAGAAAAACAAAGCAGCGGGCGTGTTCCAGCCGCTGTAAGCACGTTACCCTAGCGGCGCGGCACAGCCAGCAGTGCTGCAGGGTCTGGCTGCGGCCAGGCCGGCTGCGCCAGCTGGCTGGTAGCCCCCGTAGCCGGACTATAGCCCGCGGTAGCAGCGGTCACTCCGCCGCTCGCAGCAAACTGCTGCAGCGCATCGGCCAGACGGCCCGTCTGCAGGTTCAGCTGTCCGCCCGCCCCTGCTGCGCTCCCATTCGTCTGCCCGCCATCCGCTGCGGCCAGCGTCGCGCCATCGCCCTGGCGGAACCAGACGTCAGCCAGCGCATGGCTGCTGCCATCGGTGCTGGTATAGCTGCTGCTGGCGCCGATCAGATTACCCTGCTCCAGCGTGGCGCCTATCTGCGCTGCCAGCGCCAGGCTGCGGATCTGCAGCTGCCCCAGCGTGTACAGTTCATCCGCCGTGCTCTGGCCGTCGCTATTCCTATCCACCCACACGCGTAGCTGGCCGAAAGCGCTATCCTGCGCATCGATCTGGCCATCGTGGTTGCTATCGAGCGCGGCCAGCGCAGCGTAGCCGTCCGCTGCGCGGCTGCCATCGGCCAGCGGCGTGGCCATGCCGAATAGCTCGCTGCCATCGTTGATCACGCCATCCTGATTGCGGTCCAGCGCCAGCAGGCCATCGCCGGGGGCGATCCAGCCGCTTGCCTGCCGCTGTCCACTGGCAGCAAGATCGAACTGCACGCCGGCGCTGGCGGCCAGCGTCTGCACGCCATGGCCATCCAGATCCAGCGCCAGCGGCGTGATAAAGGTCAGCGCCGCGATCTGCGCCGGTGTGAAGGCCGCCTTCTGGGCTGCGCTCAATTCGTTGTACTGGTTCACCGACAGGGCGCGCATCTGCGCCGTGCTCAGGGCCAGCAGCTGATCCGTCTGCAGACCGGCCATCTGCATCGTCGACAGCACGGTAATCTGGCGCGTGCTCAGGCCGCCGATATCGCGCGCCTCGATGGCGCCCATATCGCGCGAACTGAGCGCCGCTATCATGGCCGTGCTCAGCGCCCGCAGCTGGCCCGACGACAGCGCCACCATCTGCGCCGTGGTGAACTGGCTGGCATTGCTGCCATTCGGCTGCATCACGCTGATCTGGGCCAGCGTCATGGCCGCCACCTGCGCCGTGTTCAGCGCCAGCAACTGGTCGCTGCGCAGGGCGCGGAAAGTTTCGGTGCGCAGCTGGGCGATATCGGCCGCGTCGATGCCGCCTATCATATCGGTCTGGATCTGCCCCATGGCAGCCGAGCCTAGCGCAGCAAACTGGCTGCCCGTGAGCGCGCGCAGCTGGTCGCTGCCCATGGCCGACAGCAGGCTGCCATCACGCCCCGAGGCGTTGAGCATCAGCGGGTTGATGGCGGCAACTGCCGCCGTGCGCAGCGCTGCCACCTGCGTGCTCGACAGCGCCGTGAGCTGGGTGCTGTTCATGCCGCCTACCTGCTGGCTATTCAGGGCGGCCACTTGCGCCGCATTCAGGGCCGCCAGCTGCGCCGTTTTCAGTACCGCAATCGCGGCCGTTTTCAGCGCCGCCAGATCGGCCGTTTCCAGTGCTGCCAGCTGGGCTGTCTGCAGCGACTGTACCTGTGCACTACCGAGCGCCGCTGCCTGCGCTGTGGTGAGGGCCACCAGCTGGGCTGTGCTCAGCCCCTGCAGCGCGGCCGTGCGCAGCACCGCCACCTGATCGGTGCCGAGCAGACCGAAGGACTGCACGCCGCTGCCGAACGGGTCCGCCCCCAGTTGCGCCAGCTGCGCCGAACTCAGGCCTGACAGTGCGCCCGAACTGAGCGCCTGCATGGCGCTGCTACTCAGCGCGGCAATATCGCTGGCCGGCAGATAGGCCATCTGCGCCGACGTCAGCGCACCGGCCTGACGAGCCGACAGTGCGGCGATCTGGCCGGTGGCCAGCGCGGCCAGCTGGCCGCTGCGCAGGGTGGCCATCTGCGCCGTACCCAGTCCGACCAGCTGCGCCGTGTTCAGGCTGGCCAGCACCGCGCCTGTCAGACCAGCCATGGCCGCCGTATTCAGTGCACCGATGCTGGTGCTGCCCAGCGCAGCCAGTACATCACTGCCCAGTGCGGCGATCTGGTCGCTGCGCAGCACCGTCAATTGTGCCGTGCGCAGTGCCACCAGCTGGTTGCTGCGCAGGATGCTGGCCTGCGCCGTCGACAGCCCCGCCAGCGCCGATGTTTTCAATGCCGCCACATCGGCATCGCCCAGCGCCAGCAGCGCTTCCGTGCCGATTCTGAGCAGCTGCTGCGAACCCAGCGCAGCGGCCTGCGCCGTGCTCAGCGCAGCCACCTGATAATTCGCCAGCACCGCCATCTGCGCCGTGTTCAGTATGCTCACCTGCGCCGTACTCAGGGCTGCCATGTGTGCGCCATCGAGCGCACCGATCTGGTCGGTGGTCAGGCCGATCACGGCCGCCGTGCGCAGCGCTGCCAGATCCGCCGTCTCCATGGCGCCGATCAGGGAAGGATCGAGCTGCATCAGCTGGCGGCTGCTGAACGCCGTCACCTGCGCCGTGCTGAGCGCATTGAGCTGGGCACTGCTCAGGCCCGGCAGGGCCGCCGTTCCCAGCGCAGCAATCTGCACCGTGCGCAGCGTGGCCAGCTGGCCCGCGGACAGGTCGCCGCCCAGCGCCGCCAGCTGGTCTGCGCTCAATGCTGCCAGCGCCTGCGGTGTCAGCCCCGGCAGACTGGCGCTGCCCAGCGCTGCCACTGCCGCCGGACTCAGGCCCACCATCTGGCGCGTGCCCAGCGCGCCCAGTTGCTGCGAGCTGAAGCTGCCCACCTGCTGCGGCAGCAAAGCGCCGAACTGGTCGCTGCTCAGGACGGAAAGCTGGCGCGTGTTCAGCGCCGCCAGCTGGGCCGGTGTCAATGCCGCCAGTGCCGCTGGCGCGAAGGCCAGCAGTGCGCCCGTGCCGAGTGCCGCCAGCTGCGCTGTGGCCAGTGCGGCCTGGGCTTCATCGGACAGGGCGCCTAGCTGGGTGCTGCTCAACGCCGCCACCTGCTGGGTGCCCAGCGCGGCCAGCTGCTGCGCGCTCAGGGCCCGCATCTGCGCTTCGCTCAGGCCACGCAAAGTCTGGGTACGGATGGCAGCCAGGTCGGCCAGTTCCAGCGCGGCGATATCGGCCGTGGCGAAGGCCGCCAGTTGCGCACTACCCAGCGCGGCCGCCTGCGCCGTGCTCAGCGCCACCACCTGCGCTGCGCCCAGACCGGCCAGCGCCGCTGTGCCGAGCGAGGCGATCTGCTGGGTGCTCAGCAGATCCATATGACTGACGCCGTTCTGATCGGTTGCCAGCAGCGCCAGCTGGTCCGAACTGAGCGCCGCAATGGCGCTGGTTTTCAGGCCCACCAGCGCCGCCACATTCAAGGCGGCCAGATGGGCCAGTGTCAGCCCGCTGATCTGGCGCGAGCCGAATGCAGCCAGCTGGGCCGAACCCAGTTGCGCCAGCTGGCTATTGTCGAGACTATTGAGCTGGTCGTTGCTGAGCGTGGCCAGCTGGCGGGTGCTCAGCGCCGCCACCTGATCGCCACTGAGCTGCGCCAGCATGGCAGTCGGCAGTGCCGCCATCACGGCAGTCGACAGCGCGGCCACATCGGCCGTTTCCAGCCCGGCCAGTGCGCCATCGCTCAGTGCCAGTACCTGATCGCTGCTCAGCGCAGCCACTTGCGCACTGCCCAGTGCGGCCACCTGCGCACCATTCAGCGCTGCCATCTGGCCGGTACTCAGGCCATTCAGGGCCCGCGTGGTGAGCGCCGCCAGATCAGCCGTTTCCATGGCAGCGATATCGTCCGCGCTGAGCACCGCCAGCTGGGCGCTATTGAGCATGGCCGCCTGCGCCGTGGTCAGGGCGATGGTCTGCTGCACCGTCAGCCCGGCCAGCGCGGCCGTCGACAGCACGGCAAACTGGCCGGTGCTGAGCACGCCGATCTGGTTGCCGGTGGGGTCGCTACCAAGCGCCGCCAGCTGGTCGGAATTGAGCGCCGCCAGTGCCGACGTGCCCAGCACGCGCAAGCCCAGCGCATTGATGGCGCCCACGTCTTCCGGCGAGAGTCCGGTCACATTGCGCGAACTCAGGCCCACCAGCTGGGTGGCGCCCAGTCCGGCCACCTGCTGGCTGCGCAAGGCCGCCAGCTGGTCGCTACTGAGCACGGCAAACTGGCGCGAACTGAAGCTCGACAGCTGTGCCGCCGGCATGGCGCGCAGGGCATCCGTGCTGAGCGCGGCAATATAGGCCGTGCTGAAGGCCGACATATTCGCTGTGGTGAAGGCCGCTATCACATCGGCCGGCAAGGCCTGCAGCTGGGTAGTGCTCAGCGTCAGATACTGCGCCATGGTGAGCGCTGCCAGCTGGGCCGGTGTCAGGGCCGCCAGCTGGGCCGTGGTCAGGCCCGCCACGGCGGCGGTGCGCAACGCCGAAATATCGAGCGGATCGATGGCCGCCACCGCCTGCGTGCTGAGCGCGCGCAGCTGGCTGCTGGTGAGTACCGAAGTCTGGGTCGCCGTCAGCGCAGTGGCTTCATCGGGCGTCAGACCGGCCAGCGTGGCGCTGCGCAGCACGGCGATCTGCGCGGTGGTCAGCTGCTGGATAGCATTGCTGCCGCCGCTGGCGGCCAGCACGGCCAGCTGGGCCGAACCCAGTGCCGCCAGCGCCGCCGTGCGCAGCGACGATAGCGTGGCCGTGCCCAGCGCTGCCATTTCGGCCAGCGACAGGCCCGCCAGCTGCTGCGAACTGAGCGTGGCAATCTGGCTGGCATTGAGACTGCCGAACTGGTCGCTGCCCAGTGCATTGAGCTGGGCCGTATTCAGCACGGCGATCTGGCGCGTGCCGAAGCCCGCCAGCTGGCTCAGCGACAGCGCCGCCATGCTGGCCGTATTCAGCTGCGCCAGACTGGCCGTATTCAGGGCCGGCCACGCGCTGCTGGACAGCCCGGCCAGCGCACTGGTGGCCAGCGCATTGAGCTGGGCGCTGCTCAGGATGCCGAGCTGGATAGTGCCGAGCGCGGCCAGCTGGGCGCTGCCCAGCGCGTGCGCCTGCTGGGTGCTCAGCGCGGCCAGCACATTGCTGCGCAGGGCTGCCAGACCGGCGCCGCTGAGCGCCTGCATCTGGTCCGTATTCAGTGCCGCCAGCTGCCCTGTGCCCAGCGCTGCCGCCTGAGCCACCGTCAGCGCCGCGACCTGATCGCTGCTCAGGCCCGTCAGCGTAGCGGGCCGCAGCGCTGCTATCTGGGCCGTACCGAGCAGACTGATCTGGCTATTCCGCAGCGCCGCCAGCTGCGCCGAACTGAGCGCCGTCAGTGCCGCCGTGCTCAGGGCTTGCAGGGCGGTATTGCCGAGCGCCGCAAAATCATCGCTACTCAGACCGGCCAGCTGGCGGCTGCCCAGCACCGCATACTGGCTGGCACTCCAGCCCTGCAGCTGCGCCGTGCTGAGCGCCGCGACCTGCGTGCTGCTCAGGGCGCCCAATGCATCGCTGTTGAGCGCAGCCAGCTGGCTGCTGCCCAGCAGCGCCAGCACGGCAGGCACCAGCTGCGCTACCGAGGCCGTGCCCACCGCCGCCAGATCGGCCAGCGGCACGGCGGCCAGCGCGTCGCTGGTCAGTGCGCTCAGCTGGCGGCTGCTCAGGGCGACAAATGCGGCCGTGCTGATGGCGCGGATCTGGCTGCTGGTCAGCGCCGCCATCTGGTCCGTATTCAGTCCGACGATGGCATTCGAGCGTAGCGCCGCCAGATCCTGATTCTCCATGCCGGCCAGCTGGTCCAGCGTCAGCACATTCAGCTGCGCGCTGTTCAGGGCTGCCGCCTGAGCGGTGGTCAGGGCCACCAGCTGGGCTGTGGTCAATGCCGTCAGCTGGACCGAATTCAGTGCCGCAATGCCCTGCGTGCTGAGGGCGGCGATGCCGCGCGTGCCGATGGCCAGCAGATCATCGCTGGGCAAGGCCAGCAGCTGGCGCGTACCCAAAGCGGCCAGCTGGGCATTGCTGAGCAGTGCCAGCTGGCTGGTCGACAGCGCCAGCAATTGCGCCGTGCTCAGGGCCGCCACGCTGGCCGTACCGAGCGCCTGCACGCCGTTGCTGCGCAGCGCCAGCCAGGCATCGGTGCTGAGCGCTGCAATCTGGGCGGTGGTGAGGCCGGCAATCTGGTTGCTGCTGAGCGCGGCCATGAAGCTGGTCTGCGCCGCGCCTACGGCATTGAGTACGCTGGCCGCCAGCGCTGCCAGATCCTGCGTGCTCAGGGCCGGCACCATGGCAGTATTGAGCGCCAGTAGCTGTGCGCTGCGCAGGCTGCTGAACTGCGCCGTCGTCAGCGCGGCCAGCTGGTTGCTGCCCAGCGCCGCCAGCTGGCGCGTATCGAGCGCGCTCAGACTGGCCGTGCGCAGTGCCGCCAGATCCACTGCTTCCAGCCCGGCCAGCTGGCTGCTGCTCAGTGCATTCAGCTGCTGGCTGCCCAGCTGTGCTGCCTGCAGCGTGCTCAGTGCCGTAATCTGCGCGCTGCTCAATTCGCCCAGCTGGGCCGTGCTCAGCGCTGCGATGTCCTGCGTGCTCAGCGCACCGATACCGCGCGTGCCGATGGCAGCCAGCGCGCCGCTGACCAGCACGGCCAGCTGGCGCGTGCCCAGCGCCTGTAGTTGCGCCGTGCTGAGCAGGGCGGCCTGATCGGTGGAAAGTGCCGCAATGTTCTGCGTGCCGAGTGCAACAAACTGGGCCGTGTTGAGGCGGGTGATGGCCGCGCTGCCCAGCGCCGTGTAGGCATCCGTGCCCAGCGCCGCTACCTGCGCCGTCGTCAGACTGGCAATCTGCTGGCTGCCCAGTGCCGCCATGAAGCTGCTCTGGCTGGCACCCACGGCATTGAGCGTAGCCGGGGCCAGCGCAGCAATATCCTGCGTCGATAGCAGCGCCAGATAGGCCGTGTTCAACGCCAGCAGCTGGGCACTGCGCAGATTGGCAAACTGCGCAGTAGTGAGCGCTTGCAGCTGGGCGCTACCCAGCGCCGCCAGCTGCTGGCTGTTCAGCGCGGTCAGGCTGGCGCTGCGCACGGCGGCCAGATCGGCCGTTTCCAGCCCCGCCAGCTGGCTGGTAGACAGCGCCGCCAGCTGGGCGCTGCCCAGCTGCGCCGCCTGCAGAGTGGACAGGGCCGCCACTTGCGCGCTACCCAGTTCCGCGACCTGCGCCGTACTTAGCGCGACGATATCGGCCGTGCTCAGCGCACCCATGCCGCGCGTGCCGATGGCACCTAGCGCGCCCGCCGTCAGTGCTCCCAGCTGGCGCGTGGTCAGCGCAGCCAGCTGGCCCGTACCGAGCAAGGCTAGCTGTGCTGTGGACAGGCTGGCGATGCTGGCGGTGCCCAGCGCGGCCAGATCGGCCGTTTCGAACGCAGCGATGGATTGCGTGGCCAGTGTGCTGAAGGCGGCGCTACCCAGTGCGGCACTCTGGGCCGTAGTCAGGGCCACGATCTGGCGGCTGCTCAGGGCAGCGAGAAAATCGCTGCTGGCGGCCCCCACGGCGTCGAGCCGGGCCGGGGCAATGGCGGCGATATCCTGAGTGCTGATCGCCGCCACATTGGCAGGCGCCAGATAGCTCAGTTGCAGCGTGCTCAGCGCCGCCATCTGCTGGGTGCGCAAAACCTGCACCTGCAGCGAACTGAGCGCCTGTATGTCTTCCGTCGTCCACGCCGCTACCTGCGCTGTGGTCAGGCCGACCAGCTGCGAAGTAGAGAGTGAGGGGATGGACGAGGGCATACGACTTCCTAATTTAGCAACGTCTCTTAATATATCAGAAAAGCCTGCAGTTTCCCCACGGAAACTGCGATATTTTCGTCGAAATTCAGCGTAAAAATGCCGCAAAATCAATGATTTTGCGGCATTCTTGTCAAACTACTCAAGACCGGCCAGAGTGGCCCGGCACAGGGCTAGCAACTCAGGCTTTGGCTTCGCCACCCAGTGCTTCCACCACATCGGCCATCAGCTTGGCCAGTTCACCCGTCATCAGCATGAAGTCGCCATCGAAGCGCTCTTCGTCATTCTTGGTGCTCGATTCCTTTTCGCTGATCACATCCAGCGCTTTCACTGCCTTGATGGCCAGCGATTCGGTCAGCACGAAGGAAATCTTGCTATCCCAGGTCATGGCCAGACGGGTGCACTGCTTGCCCGCTGCAATATGGCGGCGGATTTCTTCCGCTTCCAGCGTGTGGCGCACATAGCGCACGGCCGCCTTGCTTTCGCCGGTGGCGCGCAGTTCGGTATCCATATCCACCGTAAAGCCGGCCGGCGCATCGTCGGCCTGCAGCCATTCCGTCATCACGCCCACAGGCGAACGCTGTACCCGTAAACTCTCTAACGGCAGTTTATCGACGGCCTTGAGCAGCAATTTGATCACTTCATCGGCCTTGGCCGGGCTGGCCGCATCGACCACCAGCCAGCCATTGACCGGATCGATCCAGGTCCAGACATTGCTGCGGATCGAGAAGGCGCGCGGCAGCAGTTCGTCCGCCACGCGCTCTTTCAGTTCTTTCATGGCTTTTTTGCCCGGGGCGAAGCCCTGAGCTTCTTCCAGCTCGGCAGCACGGGCCTTGGCCACCTGATTGATCACCGTGTTAGGCAGCAGTTTCTTTTCCGTGCCCAGCAGGATCAGCATCTGCTTGTTCACCACGTGTACCAGGCCGCCGTTAGGACGCGGGCTGTCCCAGCCCTGACGCAGCAGTTCGTTACTGCTGGCAGGCGTGAAGGAATGGGGCGCCAGCGCCTCTTCCAGTTGTTCCGGAGTAAAGGCCCAAGGGGCCGGCAGACGATAGATCTGTAGATTCTTGAACCACATGTAATGAGCCTTGTTTCAGTAATGCTGGGGGAGCGCCATTTTACACGCTGACGGCAGTGCCGCAGCTTTCTAGGCGAACAATTCGCCCTGGGTGGGAACGCGCAGCAACGTCGCTGCGCCGGGCGGCTCCAGCGTGCTGGCGCGCACTCCCAGCAGGCGCAGCCGGCGCTGTAGCGGCACCCGTTTCAGACATTCGCGTGCCGCGTGCAGGATGGCAGCGCCATCCACCACGGGCTGGGGCAGCGTCAGGTTGCGGCTGACGATCTGGAAATCGTCATAGCGCAGCTTGACGCTGATAGTGCGGCTGACATAGCCCTTGCGTTGCAGATCCTCGGCCAGCCGCTCGCACAGCGCCGTCAGCACGCCGGACAGCACGGCACGGTCCTGCCTTGCATGCAGATCGCGCTCGAAAGTGGTTTCGCGGCTGATCGACTTGCTTTCCGTGCGGGTAGCCACGGCGCGCTGGTCGACGCCGCGCGCCGCTGCGGCCAGCCACGCCGCGTAATGGCCGCCGAAATGGTCCTGCAGCAGGCCGGCATCGGCCGCGGCCAGCTGGCCTATGGTGTCTATGCCCAGCGCGGCCAGCTTGTCGGTGGCCTTGGGGCCGATGCCATTGATCTTGCGCACGCCCAGCGGCCAGATGCGGGCAGGGATGTCTTCATAGCCGAGGATGGTCAGACCGTTGGGTTTTTCCAGATCGGAGCAGATTTTCGACAGCAGCTTGTTGGGCGTCACCCCGATCGAGCAGGTCAGGCCCGTGGCTGCATGCACGGCCTGCTTGATGCGCTGGGCCAGTTCGCGGGTTTCGCCAGCCACATGGGTCAGGTCGATATAGATTTCATCGATGCCGCGATCCTCGTAATCAGGTGCAATACTGGCCACCGCTGCCTTGAACTGACGCGAAATCTGCCGGTAGGCATCAAAGTTCACCGGCAGCAGAATCGCATCGGGCGCCAGCTTGGCCGCTTTCATCATGCCCATGGCCGAGCCCACACCGAGCGCCCGTGCTTCGTAGGTGGCGGTGGTGATCACGCCGCGCCCCACATAGTCACGCAGCCGGGCAAAGCGGTAGCTGCCGTCCGGCTGGCGTACGGGATGGGCGTCGCGCCCGCCCCCTATCACTACCGGCAAGCCGCGCAGCTCGGGATAGCGCAGCAGCTCGACGGAAGCGTAGAACGCATCCATATCGAGGTGGGCTATGCGGCGCGGTGTTTCGGACATGACGGAACAAAATTACTGTGAATTCATACAGTATCTTACGAAACATTGCGCTATGCAAGTAGTCGCTATTTCTTATGGCGCGACGGTGCTACACTGGCATGATAACTATTCGACAACTGGCTCAACATGACTGTATTGCGTGCTGTGACCCCTGCGTTGTTCTTTCTGGCCCTCGCCACTGCCCATGCTGCGGGCAGCTGCCCGCCGGCGCGGGCCGGCATCAGCGATCTCGGCTTCACCGCCTACCGCGAAGCGGGCACATTTGGAGGCAGCAATGTCGACCTCCTGCACGAGTTGCAGCGCCGTAGCGGCTGCCCCATCGAACTGATCTGGTTTCCCCATGGCCGCCTGTATGCCCAGTTCTACGACGGCCAGCTGGAACTGACCGGTGCCTCCCTGCGCACGCCCGAGCGCGACCGCTACGGCGTCTGGCTGCCCTACACCTATACCCAGTTCGAACTGGTACTGCGCAATGACAGCGCCGGCAAATTCCACTCGCTGGCCGAATTCGTCGAACACAGCACGGCGCGCCTCAACGTTCCGCGCGGGATCTCCTATTCGCGCGCCGCACTGGCGCAGATGCAGCGCCTGCAGCAGCAGGGCCGGCTGGAATATGTCAACGACTATGAGGCCGTATTCCGCAAAATCGTCGCCGGCCGCGCCGAGGGCACGCTGGCCTCGCCCACCATCCATCTACGCTACCAGCGCCAGCATCAGCTGCTGGGGCAGATGAAGGCCAGCTTCTTTAGCGAATCCCCGCGCACCATCGTCGGCCTGTATGTATCGCGCCGGGTCGCACCCGAAATCCGCCGGCGCTATGCGGACAGCCTGCGCAGCATCATCGGCGATGGCAGCGTGCAGCGCTACAACGCTCACTATCTGGGCGAAGAAATCAGCCGCCAGATGTTCCTCGGCGGGATGCAGGAAATCCTCGACGCCATGCCGCGCCAACCATGAAAAGATGCGGGCCGCAGGAATTGTTCAATTAATTTTTAAAATTATTTGGAAAAACCCTTGCGGTTTGGCGGAGCCGCCCTGTAGAATACGGCCTCGTTCAGCAGTTGTAGCAAAGTAGTAGCGACAAGCTGATATGTTTTCTGGGTGCTTAGCTCAGTTGGTAGAGCGGCGCCCTTACAAGGCGTAGGTCGGGAGTTCGACCCTCTCAGCACCCACCAGTAAAACATAACGAACGAATTTGGAGCGGTAGTTCAGTTGGTTAGAATACCGGCCTGTCACGCCGGGGGTCGCGGGTTCGAGTCCCGTCCGCTCCGCCAAATTCCGAGAGAAGCCTTTTTCAGTCTGAACGCGATCAAGATCGCGCTCTGTACAGAAGAAGGCTTTTTTCATTTCCGCACCGTGTTTCTGTCTTCATCCTCAACGGCGCGGCAAACTCGCCACGCCATGACAGCCTTACCCGTCAGTGCAGGCAGTGTTTGCGTTATGATCTTATTCATATTTCAATCTCATCCTTAGCTCGGGAGTTCCCTTGTTATTCGGCTTCCTCAAATCGCCCGAACTATCGCCGCGCCTGCAGCGGCTCAAGGCCTCGTCGCTATTCTCCACGCTCACGCCGCTGGAGCTGAAGATCGTCGACGACCTGCTGCACGAGCGCCGCTATCTGGCCGATGAAATCATTTTCGACGAAGGCGAAGAGGGGCAGGCCCTGTACCTGATCATGTCGGGCCGCGTGATCATCAGCCGTCTGCGTCCGCAGGGGCGCGAAGTGGTAGCGGAAATGGGACCGGGCGCCTTCTTCGGCGATCTGGCCCTGCTCGACAACTCGCCGCGCAATGCCCAGACGCGCGCCCTCGATAACTGCGAGCTGGCCGTATTCTTCCGCGCCGACTTCATGGGCCTGATGGAAACCGATGCCGTAATCGGCTACAAGATCTCGCTGGCACTGGCGCGCCATATCGGCTCGCGCCTGCGCGAATGGATGAGTGGCAAACCGCAGATCGAGGCCATATGAGCCGGCTGCCTGCCCAGCAGCACGCCGGCCCCATCGTCTGGAGCGGCATCATCGCCGCCACCTGTGCGCTACTGTTCCTGCTGCAGCAGATGCTGTTTCTGGCAATACCCTTCCTGCTCGCCATCGTGCTGTACTACATCCTGCAGCCGCCCATGCAGCGCCTGATCCGGCTTGGCATCAGCCACAACGCGGCCACACTGATGGTGGGCAGCATGTTCCTGCTGGTGCTGATGCTGGCCACCCTGCTGGCCATCTACTGGGACGCGGGACCATCCGAATCATGGCAGACCATGCTGGGCAAATACCTGAGCGGCGGGCTCGATTTCATCCGTCACACCATGGCCTCGCTGGAACGCCAGTTCCCCATCCTCAAGCAGATGAAGCTGGCGCGCACCGTCAACGCCCGCATGAGCAGCTTTACCAGCACCTTTATCCAGCAGCACCTGACCGACATACTGGTGTCGGTAGCGGGCTGGCTGCCGTCGCTGCTGCTGGCGCCCTTTCTGGCATTCTTCTTCCTGCGCGACGGGTCCCGCTTCAAGAAATTTCTGGCGCGCGCAGTACCGAATGCCTTCTTCGAACGGGCGCTATATCTGCTGCATGAAGTGGACCAGACTGCGCATCGCTATTTTCAGGGCCTGATCAAGCTCACCGTGCTCGATACCATCGTGCTGGCACTGGGCCTGTGGGCCATAGGCGTGTCGTCGCCGCTGGTGCTGGGCCTGATCGCCGCCATGCTGGCGTGGGTGCCGTATGTGGGTTCCATCGTCGGCTGCATGCTGGTGGTGATGGTGGCCTCGACCGATGCCCCCAGCGATCCTTCCATGGCCTACATGGCCATCAGCGTGTTCATCGGTGTGCGCCTGCTCGATGATTTCATCTTCATGCCGCTCACGCTGGGACGCAGCCTGCACATCCATCCGCTGATCACGGTGCTGATGATTTTCATCGGCGGCTCGGTGGCCGGGGTGGCAGGACTGATGCTGGTGCTGCCGCTGCTGGGCGTGGTGATGGTAGTGGGCGAAACGCTGGGCCGCCTGATCACCGATCCGCGCCTGCGTGCGCGCCACCGCAATGCCATCTACCTGCGCACGCGGCAGGCCAGCGCCGATCTGGTGCACTAAACCGTTAACGCGGACGCCGATCCGCATTAACAAAATGACACATCGCATCCAAACAGCGTGAGCTCTGCGCACAGGGGGAATACGCTCAGCGAACAACCATTTTCGCCGCAGCGTTACTCATGGGGTGTTCACCGGAACACAATTCATTTTCCTACACGTAGAGGCTAGCATGTTTCTTTCAAATTTAATCAGAAACATTTTCCCCCGTGACGTTTGCGCTAATGCCGCCCGCCCGCCGCAAACCAGCGAGAAATTACGCAACGTTAGCTTGCAGTCATCCACCACAAAACGCATGAGCGCTGGCCGTAGCTTTGCGCCCCCGTCGCGCAGTCTATTCGGCCGAGCCGGCAACAAGGTCACGGGAATCTTTCGTCCGCATCGACTGAGTCCTGTCCCGTACGGATTTGCCCAACTCCTGAAACGCTAAGCTGGCCCGGCGAATGCGCCGGCACAAATAAAATCAGCCCGATCGCAAGTTGCGACCGGGCTGCGCAGGCTCGACGTGCCGGCTGAGGGAGCAGCTTAGGCGGCAACCGCCTGTGCTGCCGGTGCCGCGGCGCTGTCGTCATCGGCGCGGATCAGGTGATCGAAGGCCGACAGGGCAGCTTTGGCACCTTCGCCGGTGGCGATGATGATCTGCTTGTACGGCACGGTGGTCACATCGCCGGCGGCAAACACGCCCGGTACCGAAGTCTGGCCACGGCTGTCGATTTCGATTTCGCCGTGACGCGACAGGGCTACCGTGCCTTTCAGCCATTCCGTATTCGGTACCAGACCGATCTGCACGAACACGCCTTCCAGATCGATACGCTTGGCCTCACCCGAGACACGGTCGGTGTAGCTGAGGCCGTTGACGATCTTGCCGTCGCCATGGATTTCCGTGGTCTGCGCCGAAACGATCACCGTCACGTTGGGCAGGCTGCGCAGCTTGCGCTGCAGCACAGCGTCAGCGCGCAGTTCGGCGCCGAACTCGATCAGCGTCACGTGCTGGACCAGACCGGCCAGATCGATGGCCGCTTCCACGCCCGAGTTACCGCCGCCGATCACGGCCACGCGCTTGCCCTTGAACAGCGGACCATCGCAGTGCGGGCAGTAGGCCACACCGTGGTTACGGTATTCCTTCTCGCCCGGCACATTGATTTCGCGCCAGCGCGCACCGGTCGCCAGGATCACCGACTTGGCTTTCAGCGTGGCGCCGCTGGCGGTCTGCACTTCGATCACTTTACCGGGCAGCAGTCTGGCAGCGCGCTGGGTGTTCATGATGTCGACCGCATATTCCTTGACGTGCTGCTCCAGCGCCACGGCAAACTTCGGACCTTCCGTCTCTTTCACGGAAATGAAGTTTTCGATGGCCAGCGTATCGAGCACCTGGCCGCCAAAGCGCTCCGCCACCACACCGGTGCGTATGCCTTTGCGGGCGGCGTAGATGGCGGCAGCGGCACCGGCAGGACCACCGCCGACGATCAGCACATCGAACACCTCTTTCTTGTTCATTTCTGCGGCCTGACGGGCACCGGCATTGGTGTCCAGCTTGGCCAGTATCTCTTCCACGCTGCTGCGGCCCTGACCGAAGTGCTCGCCGTTCAGGAACATCATGGGCACGGCCATGATCTGGCGGGCTTCCACTTCCTGCGGGAACACGCCGCCGTCGATGGTGGTGACTTTGATGCGTGGGTTAATCACCGCCATCGCATTGAGCGCCTGCACCACTTCCGGGCAATTATGGCAGCTCAGCGAGATGAAGGTCTCGAATGCGTAATCGCCGTCGAGGTTGCGGATCTGCTCGATCACGGCGTCGTCAAATTTGATGGTATGGCCGCCTACCTGCAGCAGGGCCAGTACCAGCGAGGTGAATTCATGGCCCATGGGCACGCCGGCAAACCGTACGCCGATATCGCTGCCAGCACGGTTGATGCTGAACGAAGGCAGGCGCACGCCGGGATCGGCACGCTTGACCAGCGTAATCTTGTCGCTCAGGGACACGATATCCTGCAACAGTGCTTCCATCTCCTGCGCCTTGGCGCTGCTATCGAGCGCTGCAACCAGTTCGATCGGTTGCACGACTTTTTCGAGGTAGGCTTTCAACTGGGTTTTGAGCGATGCATCCAACATGATTCTTTTCCTTACAAATATTTAGGCGTATGCCGGGCCGGACGCCCGGACCGGCATCGCGGTATTACTGTAATGGTGCTGCTGTCTTCAAGACTTAGATCTTGCCGACCAGGTCCAGCGATGGGGTCAGCGTGGCAGCGCCTTCGGTCCATTTAGCTGGGCAAACTTCGCCTGGGTGGGAAGCGACGTACAGGGCAGCTTTCACTTTACGCAGCAGTTCGGAAGCGTCGCGGCCGATGCCGTTGTCGTGCACTTCCATCACTTTGATCTGGCCTTCCGGATTGATCACGAAGGTACCGCGCAGTGCCAGGCCTTCTTCTTCGATCATCACTTCGAAGTTGCGCGACAGGGTGCCGGTTGGGTCGCCGATCAGCGGGTAGTTGACTTTCTTGATCGCGTCCGAAGTGTCGTGCCAGGCTTTGTGAGCGAAGTGGGTGTCGGTCGAAACGCCGTACACGTCCACGCCCAGCTTGGCGAATTCAGGCTGGTGATCAGCCAGATCTTCCAGTTCGGTCGGGCAGACGAAGGTGAAGTCGGCTGGGTAGAACATCAGAACCGACCATTTGCCTTTCAGGGATTCATCGCTAACGTCGATGAATTTGCCGTTGACGTAGGCGGTTGCTTTGAATGGTTTGATTTGGGTGTTAATCAGAGACATGGTGGTTTCCTCTTGGGTTGTGAATCATTGAGACGCCAGTGTACGGGTTTTCCGGCTATTAGGAAAATTGATTGTTCCAATATAATCAATTTGTTTTAGCTATCGACCCGTCATAGCAGATAGCTATTATCGCTGCTACAGGCGACGCGCGTATGACCTCAGCCCATGGCGGGCAGGGGGAGGAGATCAGAACTGCTGGCTACGCAACATGGCATCGAATTCCTGCGCCGGGATAGGCCGCGAGAACAGATAGCCCTGGCCATAGTCGCAGCCCGCCTCGGCCAGCAGGGCGCGCTGCTGCTCGGTTTCCACCCCTTCCGCGATCACGCGCAGGCCCAGCTTGTGGGCCATCACGATGATTGCGTCCGACAGCGCCATATCGCTCGAATCGGGCGCCAGATTACGGGTGAAGGAACGGTCGATCTTGAGATAATCGATGTCGAATTTTTTCAGGTAGGACAGCGAGGAATAGCCGGTGCCGAAATCGTCCAGCGCCACCTGTATGCCGGCGTCGCGCAGCTGTAGCAGCTTGTTGGCCACCGTGGTATTGGCGTCGAGCAGCATGCCTTCGGTGATTTCCACCACCAGCGCCTGGCCGGACAAAGTCAGGCTCTGCATCTGGCGCTGCCATTCCAGATAGCTGCCGTCATCGCGCTGGAATTCCAGCGGCGACTGGTTGACGCTGATCTGGAAATCCGGATGGTGTTCGCTGCGCCAGCGCTGCACCCAGCGCGCCGATTCGCTGAACACCCACATGCCGATATCGAAAATCAGCCCGCTCGATTCGGCCAGCGGGATGAAGTCCATCGGGCTGACCAGCCCGCGCGTGGGATGGCGCCAGCGGATCAGCGCCTCGGCCTTGTGGATACGCCCCGTCTTCAGGTGCACGATGGGCTGGAAATACAGCTCCAGCTGGCCGCCCTTGACGGCGCTGCGCAGGTCATTGGTCAGACGCATGCGGGTCAGCGCTTCCACCTGCAGGGCGGGCGTGAAGTAGCTGTAGCGGTTGCGTCCCGCCCCTTTGGCCGCGTACATGGCCTGATCGGCGTGCTTGAGCAGGTCATCGATATCATCGGCATCGTCAGGATACAGGGTGATGCCGATGCTGGCCGACACAAAGGCCTGCTCCTGCCCCAGTGCAAACGGCTGGCACATGCGGTCGATTATGTTCTGGGCGATGGCCTCGACCCGTTCCGTGCTGTCGAGCTCGGACAGAATCACGGTGAATTCGTCGCCGCCTAGCCGCGCCACCGTGTCGGACTTGCGCACGCTGTCGCTGATGCGGCGTGCGGCATCGATCAGCAGCACATCGCCCTGATGGTGGCCCAGCGTATCGTTGACTTCCTTGAAGTGATCGAGGTCGATGAACAGGATGGCGATGCGGCTGCGGCTGCGCTGGCTCTTGAGCAGATCGAGCGCCAGCCGGTCGAGGAACATGCGGCGGTTGGGCAGCTGGGTAAGCGGATCGAAATTGGCCTGATGCCAGACTAGCTGTTCCGTCTGCTTCTTGTCGGTGACGTCTTCGATCATGCACAGATGCAGGGCATGGCTGTCCGGCGGCGTTTCGATCGCCGTGACCGAGACGGCAATCCAGACCATTTCGCCATCGGAGCGGAACATCCGGTTGTTCACCTTGAAATTGCTGATCTCCCGTGCCATCAGGCGGGCCATCTGGGCTTTGACCTGCGCCACATCGTCCGGATGGCCGGAATCGAGCCAGCGCATATTGCCCAGCACGTCCTGCGAGCGGCCCAGAATTTCCTGATAGCGGGGATTGATATCGCGGTATTCATAGGTCACCGAATCGATCAGCGCTATGCCCAGCGGCGAAGCTTCGAACATGGTGCGGAAACGCTGCTCGCCGGCGCGGATTTCCGCGTTGGTACGGCGCCGTTCGCGTGTCAGCATGCTGTAGTGGATCACGCCCCCCGCCAGCAGCAGCACGCCCACGCCGGCCAGAGCGCGGTACAGCCAGCGCAGCCGGCTGGCACTGCTATCGACGTTGTACAGAAAACCGTCGAGGCTGACCTGTTTGGGGATCATGCCCAGACCTGCGTACACATCGGCAATATGACGCCAGCGTTCGGGATTCATGTAGCCGATTTCCACCAGCACAGGCTGCACCAGCGGCACCATCTGGTGCGCTTCGTACAGCAGATGCTGGCGGTCGGCGCCGCGCGCGTAATAGCGCAGGATCAGTTCCACCGTTTCTTCCGGATGGCTCATGGCCCACTGCCAGCCGCGCATGCTGGCCTCGCGGAAGGCGCGCACCCGGGCCGGATGGTCGGCGATCTCTTTTTCGCTGGTGAACAGATTGTCGCCATAGAAATCGATGCCCACCGAACGGGGGCTGTAGATTTCATAAGGGAAGCCACGGCGGTCGAACAGATCGGGCTCGTTGGTGGTGTAGATGGCCATGGCCTCCACCTTGCCATTAATCAGGTCATTGACGTTGTAACTATGTTCGACACGCTGGAAACTGGTGGGCGGCACGCCCTCTTTCACCATGTAGGCCAGCAGTTCGTCGGAGTTGCCCAGTTCGTCCGTCAGCGTGCCTATCATGGCGCGCTTGCCGATGATGCGGCGCAGATCGGGCTCGCTGGCAGTCTGGCGCATGGCCAGCGCATAGGGCGAGTGCTGGAAGATCACCCCCAGCACCACGACCGGCTTGCCAGCTGCACGCGCCAGCAACAGGCTGCTGGCGCCAGTGCCGAACTGGGCCTTGCCGGACTCCACATTGCGCTCGGGCTCGTTGCCGTCCGTGCCTTCGAGGATGCGCACATCGAGCCCCGCTTCGCGGTAATAGCCCTGCTCCACCGCCGCGTAATAGCCGGCAAACTGGAACTGGTGGTGATGTTTGAGCTGCAAGGTCACCGGCTCCAGCGCCTGTGCCGGAGCCAAGCCGCCTACGCTCAGCGCTACTGCCAGCACGCCCTGCGGCATCAGCCGGGCTGCTAGGTGCGCAAAAAAGGCAGGTAAAGCTGGAGGCACGGAATATCCTGTTGGCAGCAATGGAACACTGATTGTAGCCGTTTCGGCAGGCCAAAATGCCATTCGGCAAGCCAAAGCTGCAAAAAGCAACGGACGGCCCAGCTTGCGCTGGCCGTCCGTGCAAAAAGCGCTTAAATTAGCCGCTTAAGGGATGCTTACAGGCACTGGTGCTTGCGTATTGTCACCTTTACCAAGTTGACCTTCGACATTCCGGCCCCAGCCCCACAGGGTATTGTCCGACCGCAGCCCGAAGGTATGGGCATTGCCCGCCGTGACGGAAATCCAGTTGCTGGCCGTACCGATCTGGGCCGGTGCGGAAATATCCGGTCCGCCATTGCCCAGCTGGCTTTCGGCATTGCTGCCCCAGCCCCACAGCTGGCCTTCGCGCGTCACCGCCATGCTGTGTGCACTACCGGCCGACACCATTGCCCAGTTGGTGGCGGTGGAAATCTGCACGGGAGCATTCACGCTGGCTGAGCCATTGTTGCCCACCTGGCCATTGAGGTTGTAGCCCCAGCCATACATGGAACCGTCGGCCCGGATGGCCAGCGAATGGCTGGCACCAGCAGAAACGGAAGCCCAGGTCGACGAGCCTATCTTGGCTGGCGCCGTCACATCGACCTGACCGCCATTGCCCACCTGGCCATTGGAATTGCCGCCCCAGCCATACAGATTGCCCGTATCCTTGGTGATCGCCAGCGTATGGGTATCGCCAGCGCTGACCGATTGCCAGCCGCCCGTGGTGGGCGAAGTGAGCTTGGTCGGCACCAGACGGTCGATGGTCGTCCCATCACCGAGCTGGCCATTGAAGTTGCGGCCCCAGCCATACATCACGCCGGTGGTCTTGATCGCGAAGGCATGGCCTTTACCGGCGGCCACGTAGGCCCAGTCGGTATCCTTGCCGATTTTGGCGGGAATGGCGTGGTCGACGGTGGTGCCATCGCCCAGACGGCCGTTCTGATTGAAGCCCCACGACCAGATGGTGCCGTCGCTGCGCAGCGCCACCACAAACTGATCGCCCACGGCAATCTGCTTCCACAGCAGGCTGCCGCCGCTGACCTGCACCGGCGCATTACGGTCGATGGTGGTGCTGTCGCCCAGCTGGCCGCGGATATTCGAGCCCCATGCATACAGGCTGCCATCGGCCTTGCGCGCCAGCGTCTGGTTACCGCCCGCCACCACATTGGCCCATGGCGCAATCACGCTCAGGTTGATGCTGCCGGTAATGCCATCCTGCGTGGCCGTGAAGGTATCGGAGCCCACGGCCTTGCCCGTCACACTGCCGCTGGAAAAGATGCTGGCGACGGCGCCCGTGCCCTTGAAAGCCCAGACCACGCCGGTGGCGGTGGTCAGCACCTTGGTACTGTTATCGGAATAGGTGCCGGTAGCGGTCAGCTGCAGGGTGGTGCCGACTGGTACGGTGTTGCTTGGCGCCGTCACGGCGATCGATTTCAGCACGGCCGGTGCTGCCGTGGTGGAGCTACCGCCGCCACCGCCGCAGGCTGCCAGCAAGCCCAGCAAAGGCAGCAGCAGATAGGTATTACAGAATTTTTTCATGATCTTCCAGTTCGCAGAAGGAGGGATGCAGTGGAGGCCACGCGCATGGGTGGCCAGCTTGCGAACTAGTTTAGCGGCAATACCGGGGCTGGCATCACCGGAGCAGGGCGGAAAACAGGCGCTAACTCGCGCCTTAGAACGCCGGCCCCCGGCAGGACCGGCTTAATACAAGATCAACCTTGCCGCCGAGGCAAAAATAAATCCATGAAGAATTTATTTGCGGCCGCGGGGACTGGCCGGTTTTTTCACCTTGATGGTGTCGAGGATCGATGCGCGCGGCTTGGTTTCCAGCGATTTACGCGCCGTCAGCGAACCTGTCAGCGCGTTGGCGCGGGCACCGCGCACCTGCGGCTGGGCGGCGGCGGCCACGCCCGCTTTCCCGGAGCGCGCCGTACGGCCAGCCGGCGCTGCGGCCGCATGGCCGCCGCCGCCCTTAGCTTTCGCCGGCGCGCTGCCTGCGTAGGCTGCAGCCGGCATACCGGCGCCTTCGCCAGCCGACCAGGCGGGAATCAGGTGGCGCTCGCCATTGCCGATCAGGTCGGCACGGCCCATGGCCACCAGCGCTTCGCGCAGGATAGGCCAGTTTTCCGGATCCTGATAACGCAGGAAAGCCTTGTGGGTGCGGCGTATCTTGCCGCTGCGGGCGGTTTCCACCACTTCCGAATCAGCCGTGACCTTGTGCAGCGGGTTGCGGCGCGAGTGGTACATGGTGGTGGCCATGGCCATAGGCGTGGGCATGAAAGTCTGCACCTGATCGAGCTTGAAGTTGTTTTTCTTCAGCCACAGCGCCAGATTCAGCATGTCCAGATCGGTGGTGCCCGGGTGGGCCGCGATAAAGTAGGGTATCAGGTACTGCTTCTTGCCCGCTTCCAGCGAGAAACGGTCGAACATTTCCTTGAACTCGTCGTAAGCGCCTATGCCGGGCTTCATCATCTTGTTCAGAGTGTTTTCTTCCGTGTGCTCGGGCGCGATCTTCAGCAAGCCGCCCACGTGGTGGGTCACCAGCTCTTTCACGTATTCGGGCGAACGCACGGCCAGATCGTAGCGCAGGCCGGAAGAAATCAGGATCTTCTTCACGCCCGGAATGGCGCGCGCCTTGCGGTACAGCGAAATCAGCTTGCTGTGGTCGGTGCCCAGATTGACGCAGATGGACGGGAACACGCAGGACAGACGGCGGCAGGTCTGCTCGATGGCCGGGTCCTTGCAGGACAGCCGGTACATATTCGCCGTGGGGCCGCCCAGATCGGAAATCGTACCCGTAAAGCCCTTGGTCTTGTCGCGGATATGTTCGATCTCGCGCAGGATGGACGGCTCGGAGCGGCTCTGGATGATGCGGCCTTCGTGCTCGGTAATCGAGCAGAAGGTGCAACCGCCGAAGCAGCCGCGCATGATGTTGACGGAGAAGCGGATCATTTCCCACGCCGGAATGCGCGCCTTGCCGTAGGACGGATGGGGCGCGCGCGCATAGTTCATGTCGTACACGCCATCCATTTCATCCATGCGCAGCGGCAGCGGCGGCGGATTCAGCCACACATCGCGCTCGCCATGCGCCTGCACCAGTGCACGTGCGTTGCCGGGATTCGATTCGAGGTGAAACACGCGCGAGGCATGCGCATACATCACCGGATCGGTGCTCACCGTTTCGAACGAGGGCAGACGCACCACGGTGCGCTGATGCTTTTCGCGCTCCATGGCCTGCCGTTCGGCGCGGCTCATGATGCGGATAGGTTTTTCCAGCACGGCCGGTGCAGCAGGTGCAGCGGCGGCTTCCCCCGCCGCCGCAGGCGCTGCGGTGCCGCCATTGCTGGCGCAGGAAGCGGTATTCGGCGCCACCATCAGATACGGATCGGGGTGGACATCGACCTTGCCCGGCGTATCGACGCGGGTGCTGTTATGCACGCCCCATTCGGGCGACGGCAGCCAGCCGCTCGGAACCAGGAAGGCCGTACCGCGCAGATCGCGGATGGTCTTGATTTCTTCGCCGGCATCCATGCGGTGGGTCAGGTCCACCAGCGCCCGTTCGGCATTACCGAAGATCAGCAGGTCAGCCTTGGAATCGACCAGCACGGAGCGGCGCACCTTGTCCGACCAGTAGTCGTAATGGGCGATACGGCGCAGCGAGGCTTCGATAGAACCTATCACTACGGGTATGCCGGGATAGGCTTCGCGCGCCCGCTGGGCATAGGCCGTGACGGCGCGGTCCGGACGTTTATTCGGTTCGCCATTGGCCGTGTAGGCATCGTCCGAGCGGATTTTGCGGTCGGCCGTGTAGCGGTTGACCATGGAGTCCATATTGCCAGCCGTAACGCCGAAGTACAGGCGTGGCTTGCCCAGCACGCGGAAGGCGTCGGCAGAAGTCCAGTCCGGCTGGCTGATGATGCCGACGCGGTAGCCTTGCGCTTCCAGCAGACGGCCCACCAGCGCCATGCCGAAGCTGGGGTGGTCGATGTAGGCGTCGCCGGTCACCAGAATGACGTCGCACTCGTCCCAGCCGAGCGCGTCCATCTCGGCGCGGGACATCGGCAGGAAAGGCGCGGCAGCAGCGCGGGCAGACCGCTTGGGGACGGTCGCAAATAAATTAGTAGGGGAGCTCATATCGGACGGCATTGTACCGGAAATGCGCCGCCCCCGCTTGGCACGCCAGCGAAAAACCTTTTAGTATTCAAATACTTGAGGCAATCCGGCAAGCTGGACAGGCAGACCATCTGGCCTATCCGGCAAGCTGGCTCAGATGCCCATGCTGGAGAGAATATTGCCCAGTTCGCGCAGGGCCGGTTCCAGATGCGGATGTTTGACGGCAAATCTGGCGCCCAGTTCCTGCGCCCGTTCGGCCAGACCGAAGGTACTGCTTTCCTCGCCCGCGTCGGCCGCAGCATTACCGGCCAGCAGCTGCTGGATATCGCCATCGAGCTGGGCCAGCAGGGCACGCGATTCCTCGTCCAGCGGGCCGCTCTGGGCCAGATGGCTATGCAGGGAAGTCAGAGTGGCCTTGAGTTTGCTATCCATGTTGCAATCCTAATCGTTGAAGTGGGAGGCGCAATACAGCGCTTCGACGCGCTCGCGCGCCCACGGGGTTTTGCGCAGGAATTTCAGGCTGGATTTGATGCTGGGGTCGCTGATGAAACAGTTGATCGCGATGCGCTGGGCCAGTTGCTCCCAGCCGTAATACGCGTGCAGACGGATCAGTATCGCTTCCAGTGTCATGCCCTGCAGTTGTTTGCTCATGCTTTATCTTACCCATAAAAAAAGACCGCTGTGCCGATTTTCACATAAATCGGCACAGCGGCCTGTGGCAGCCAAGCTGTCGGGCGACCAGGCCCGGCGCTAACGGCTGCTCTGAACTGCTTATTTTTCCGTCAGGCCGCGCCGTTCCAGCAGCGGTTCGACGGTGGCATCACGGCCACGGAAGTTGCGGTACATCTGCATGGCATCCATGGTGCCGCCACGCGACAGCAGCATCTTGCGGAACCAGTCGCCGTTCTTGCGCAGCATGCCGCCCTGCTCGCTGAACCAGTTGACGGTATCGGCATCGAGCTTCTCCGACCACAGGTAGCCGTAGTAGCCGGCCGTGTAGCCGCCGGCGAAGGTGTGCGAGAAATAGGTGGTGCGGTAGCGCGGCGGCACGGGCGCGTAATCGATTCCGGCCGACTTCAGCGCAGCCGCTTCAAACCCCAGCACATCGTTAGGGATTTGCGCCACACCGAGCTGGTGCCATTTTTGATCCAGTATCGATGCCGCCAGATATTCCGTGGTGCGGAAACCTTCGTTGAATTTCTTCGACGCGATCACTTTGTCCAGCAATTCCTTGGGCATGGGAGCGCCCGTCTGGTAGTGGGTGGCGTAGTTGGCCAGCACTTCCGGCCAGACCGACCACATCTCGTTGACCTGCGAGGGGAACTCGACGAAGTCACGCGGCACGCGGGTGCCGGAGAAACGCGGATAAGTCACATCGGAGAACATGCCATGCAGGGCGTGGCCGAACTCGTGGAACAGGGTGCGCAGCTCATCGTAAGTCAGCAGCGTGGGCTCGCCATCCTTGGGTTGCGGGATGTTGAGGTGATTGGCCACCACCGGATGCGTGCCCATCAGCTTCGATTGCGACACATAGGCATTCATCCATGCACCGCCGCGCTTATTGCTGCGGGCGTAGAAGTCGGCCAGGAAGATGGCCAGCTGCTTGCCGTTGGCATCGTACACGTCGAACACGCGCACGTCCGGATGGTAGACCGGCAGGTCTTTGCGTTCTTTGAAGGTCAGGCCATATACCTTGTTGGCCGCGAAGAACACGCCCTTGGTCAGCACGTTGTTCAGTTCGAAGTAGGGGCGCAACTGGTTCTGGTCGAAGTTGAAGCGCTCGGCACGCACCTTGTCGCTGTAGAACGACCAGTCCTGCGCGGCCAGCTGGAAGCCGCCCTGTTCGCGCTCAATCACCTGCTGGATTTCGGCACCTTCTTTTTTGGCATTGGCCACGGCCGGGCGGGCGAATTCGGCCAGCATGCGGTTCACGGCCTGCGCATCGTGGGCGGTCTGGTCTTCCAGCGCGTAATCGGCATAAGTCGCATAGCCGAGCAGCGCCGCCTTCTCGGCGCGCAGACGCACCAGCTTGAGCACCACCTCGCGGTTATCGTACTGGCCACCGTGGCTGCCGCGTTCGAGCGAAGCGGCCATCAGGCGCTCGCGCACGGCGCGGTTGGTCAGCACGGCCAGATTGGCCTGTCCCGTGGTGTTCACCACCGGAATCAGGAACTTGCCTTCCATGCCGCGTGCCTTGGCCGCAGCAGCTGCCGCGTCGATGGCGGCAGCGGACATGCCGGCCAGCTCTTCCCGCGTATCGACCACCAGCGCCGAAGCATTGGCTTCTTCCTGCACGTTCTGGGCAAATGCCGTCTGCAGATTGGCCAGCTGGCCGTTCATGACTTTCAGCTTTTCCTTGTCGGCGGCGGACAGGCGCGCACCGGCGCGCACGAAGTCGGTGTGGTAGCGCTGCAGCAGGTACTTGGCTTCCGCATCGAGATGCAGCTTGTCGCGCTTGTCGTACAGCGACTGGATGCGCGCATACAGCTTCTCGTTGAGGCGGATAGCATCGCTGTGTGCGGCCAGTTTGGGCGACAGTTCGCGTTCCAGCGCCTTGAAGCTATCGTTGGTATTGGCGCCGGACAGATTGCCGAACACCGAGCTCACCCGCGACAGCAGCTGGCCCGATTTTTCCAGCGCCACGATGGTGTTCTCGAAGGTGGCAGGCTTGGGATTGTTGGCGATCGCTTCGATCTCGGCGGCATTGATGCGCATGCCTTCGGCAAACGCCGGCGCATAGTCTTCGTTCCTGATCTGGTCGAATTGCGGGTAGCCAAACGGCAGCGTGCTGGCCTGGGCGAACGGATTACTGGCTGGCAGCATGGCAGCCGGTTCGGCGGCCTGCGCGGCGCTGCAGACCAGCGCCACGGCAGCAGCCATCATCAGAGGACGGTTCATGGTTTTCCTGTTATGAGTGTTAGACGTTAGGCACCAGCTTATTTCAGGCCGCGGCGTTCCAGCAGCGGCTCGATGATGGCATCGCGGCCGCGGAAGTTACGGAACAGATTCATCGCATCGTCGGTACCGCCGCGCGACAGCAGCTTGCTGCGGTACCAGTCGCCGCTGGCGCGTTTCAGGCCGCCGTTCTGCTTGAACCAGACTTCCGTATCGGCGGTCAGCTTTTCCGACCACAGATAGGCGTAGTAGCCCGCTGCGTAGCCGCCCGAGAAGCTATGCGAGAAATAGGTGGTGCGGTAGCGTGGCGGCACGGGAGCGAAGTCCACGCCCAGATCTTTCAGCGCGGCCGCTTCGAAGCCCAGCACGTCGGTGGGGATCTGGGCCGGGGTCAGCTGGTGCCAGCGCTGGTCCAGCAGGGAGGAAGCCAGATATTCGGTGGCGGCAAAGCCGCGGTTGAATTTGCGCGACTCGATCACCTTGTCCAGCAGCTCTTTCGGCATCGGCTCGCCCGTCTTGTAATGCTTGGCGTAGTTGGCCAGCACTTCCGGCCACACGGCCCACATTTCATTGGCCTGCGACGGATATTCGACGAAATCGCTAGGTACGCTGGTGCCGGAGAAGCGCGGATAGTTCACGTTGGAGAACATGCCGTGCAGCGCGTGGCCGAATTCGTGGAAGGCGGTCGACACTTCATCATAGGTCAGCAGGGTCGGTTCGCCCGCTGGCGGCTTGGGAATATTCAGGTGATTCGCTACCACCGGATGGCGGCCCAGCAGTTTCGACTGCGAGCTGTATTCGTTCATCCATGCGCCGCCCTGCTTGTTGCTGCGCGCGTACATGTCGGCGATGAAGATGGCCAGCTGTTTGCCGTCGGCGTCGAACACGTCGAATACGCGCACGTCCGGGTTATACACGGGCAGGTCTTTACGCTCCTTGAAGGAAATGCCATACAGCTTGTTGGCGGCGTAGAACACGCCCTTGGTCAGCACGTTATCGAGTTCGAAGTAGGGCTTGATCTGCTTCTCGTCGAAGGCATAGCGCTGGGCGCGCACTTTGTCGGCGTAATAGGCCCAGTCGGCCGCGCCCAGCGGGAAAGTGCCACCGTCGGCGACCACCATGGCTTGCAGGTCGGCGGCTTCCTTGCGGGCGTTGTTCACGGCCGGTTTGGCCAGATCGCCGAGCAGCTGGTTGACCGACTTGGTGTCGTGCGCGGTCTGGTCGTCCAGTGCGTAGGCCGCAAAATTAGCATAACCGAGCAGGGTGGCTTTTTCAGCGCGTGCCTTGGCAATTTTCAGCACGATTTCGCGGCTATCGAATTCGCCGCCATGACTGCCCCGTGCCAGCGACAGTGCCATCAGCTTTTCGCGCACGGCGCGGTTGGTCAGCTCGGCCAGTGCCGGCTGGCCGCTGGTGTTGACGATGGCAAGGAGGAATTTGCCTTCATGGCCTTTGGCCTTGGCGGCGGCGGCTGCGGCGTCGATGGCGGCCTCGCTCATGCCGGCCAGCTCTTCGCGGCTATCGACGATCAGCGCGGAAGCATTGGCTTCCTTCAGCACGTTCTGGGTGAAGCTGGTCTGCAGCGTGGCGATGCTGGCGTTGATGTTCTTCAGCTTCTCCTTGTCGGCATCGGACAGCTGGGCGCCGGCGCGCACAAAGTCCTTGTGGTAACGCTCGAGCAGGTGGCGCGCTTCGGCGTCGAGCTTGAGCTTGGCACGCTGCTGGTACAGGCTGTGCACGCGCGCAAACAGTTTCGGGTTGAGGTAGATGGCATCGCCATGAGCCGCCAGCTTGGCCGACATTTCACTGTCCACCGCATCCATCTTGTCGTTGGTGTTAGCGCCTTGCAGGTTGTAGAACACGGTCTGGGTGCGGCTCAGCAGCTCGCCCGACTTTTCCATCGCCACGATGGTGTTGTCGAAAGTGGCCGGCTTGGGGTTGCCGGCAATCGCAGCGATTTCTTCCAGCTGGATGCGCATGCCCTCGTTAAACGCCGGTACGAAATGCTCGTCCTTGATCTGGTCAAACAGCGGATAGTTGAACGGCAGCTTGCTGGCAGCGGCCAGCGGATTACCGGCCAGCACAGCCGATGCGGCTGGGGCAGCGAGCACAGTCTGGGAAAACGCCAGGCCGAGTGCGGCCGCGACAACAAGCATTTGAGGACGGGACATGGGGGACTCTTTCATTAAACGCCGGTGGAAGATGCTGACGCCTGCGGGTGCCAAGCCAGCAGGCGCAACAGATGCAGCGGCGATAATAGCAGTCGCTCATGGCGGCCGTCACGGGCAAAAAATGCTGCACTGCACTTTGTCGGAGAGTCCGTGATTTTTCCAAACAAAGCATGGCCGACAGTGGCTACATGACTGAAAGTACAGTGCCCTATTGCAACAATGCAGAATTACTGGGGTATCTCAGGCTCCACCAGCTGGGCCAGCAGCGTCAGCGATTCCTGCCAGCCCATGTAGCAGGCTTCGGGTGGAATGACTTCCGGCACGCCCTGCTGCACCACGGCCAGTTCCGTTCCGCAGAACACGCTGCGCAGGGCTACCGTGGTCTGCATCTGGCCCGGCAGATTGGGATCGTCGAAGGTGGCCGTGTAGATCAGCTTTTCGTTGGGTACCAGTGCCAGATATTCGCCGCCGAAGGAATGCGCATTGCCGCTGGCAAAATGGGTGAAGGACATGCGGTAGCTGCCGCCTACGCGCACGTCCAGCGCATGCACCTTGCCACTGAAACCATGCGGCGGCAGCCACTTGGCCAGTGCATCGGCATCCAGAAAAGCCCGATAGACACGCTCGGCCGGTGCGCGCAGCACGCGGTGCAGTTTGATAGTGTGAGTCATACGTTCTGCTCCTGTCGGATACGGGAATAGGCCAGCGCACCATCCCGCCGCATCTGACTGGCACGGCAGCTTTACGCTACACTGCCAGCCTCATGACAGTTACAGGACAGCACGATGGAAAACGAGCTTGAACTGCTGGCGGCTCTGGCGCAGCAGGAAAACGCACTGCAATTTACCACTTTCAGCAGCGATACGGCGCTCGCGCTGGGTCTGAAAGTCATAGAACTGGCCAGGTATAAGCAGAAAAGCATCACAGTGCAGATCAGCGTGAACGGCAAGCTGCTGTTCCAGCACGCCATGCAGGGCGCCACGGCAGATCAGGCCGACTGGATACGGCGCAAGAGCAATGTGGTGCTGCGCTTTGGCCGCAGCTCGTATGCGGTCGGTTGCGACTACCGCCAGCGCGGCGTGGCCTTCGACCAGCAGAAGCATCTGCCGGCGGAAGACTATGCAGCCTTTGGCGGCGCCTTCCCCATCCTGCTGCGCGGTAGCGGCATGATAGGCACGGCGGCCGTTTCCGGCCTGCGTCAGGCCGAAGACCATGCGCTGCTGGTGGAAGCACTGCAGGCCGTGCTGAACTAGCCGGCTGCCGCACTCAGGCGGCCCCGTCGTATGGCTTAGTAGTGCGGCGGCGGTTCGTGCGCCAGCGGGGCAGCACCGGCATTGCGCGCCTGATCGCGCACATGCTGCACCAGCAGATTGCACAACTGTTCGAGCTTGTCGATTTGCTGCTGCTGTTCGTAGATGCGCTGGTTCAGCGCTTCCACCAGATGTTCCTGATGGGCCAGTTTGATTTCTATGTCGATAAATCGGTCTTCAGTGTTGCTCACGGCATGCTCCCGGCTGGAAAGCATGCATTTTACCGGCTCTGCTCCATCACGACTTGGCAATTGCCAGCCGCTTGCCGGCACCCGCATGGCCGCGCCGCTGTAGCAGGGTAGGCGCACTGGCCACCGCCTCGGGCACGCTGTTCGCCCCGGCCGATGCCGGCAGCTGGAAGCTGCTGACCGCCTTGAGCAGTTCGTGCGCCTGCTCGCGCATGCTCTGCGCTGCAGCGGCGGCCTGTTCCACCAGTGCCGCATTGCGCTGGGTAAGGTCATCCATTTCCGTGATGGCGCTGTTGACTTCCTCTATGCCTTGCGTCTGGCGCCGGCTGGCCACGCTGATATCGTTCATGATTTCCGTCACATGGCGCACGGAAGTGACGATATTGCCCATGGTCTGGCCCGCCGTATCGGCCAGCTTGCTGCCCGTTTCCACCTTGGCCACGGAATCGTCGATCAGGTCCTTGATCTCGCGCGCTGCCTGCGCCGAGCGCTGGGCCAGCCCGCGCACCTCGGTGGCTACCACGGCAAAGCCGCGCCCCTGTTCGCCGGCACGGGCCGCTTCTACCGCTGCGTTCAGCGCCAGAATATTGGTCTGGAAGGCGATCGAGTCGATGAGCGAAATGATATCCACCACGCGTGCCGAGCTTTCCTTGATGGAGGCCATGGTACCCACCATCTGCTCCATCACCTGCCCGCCCTGTACGGCCACATCCGAAGCGGACACCACCAGCTGGTTGGCCTGCTGGGCATGGTCGGCATTTTCCCGCACGGTGTTGGTCAGCTCGTGCATGGAAGCGGCCGTTTCCTCCAGCGAGCTGGCCTGCGATTCGGTACGCGCCGACAGATCGGCATTGCCTTGTGCAATTTCGCCCGCTTCCTGCGTGATCGTATGGCCGGCAGTGCGGATGTCGGTCAGCAGATGGGTCCAGTTGTCGATCACCGTGCCCAGCGCACGCGACAGGGCACCCATCTCATCGTCGCGCCGCATTTCCACCGGCGTGGCCAGATCGCCTGCAGCCAGTCGTTCGGCCGCTGCACAGGCATCGGCTATCGGATGCAGCACGGCGCGGGTAATCGCGCCCGTCAGCGCCAGCAGCACCAGCGCGCCTATGCCCATCACGATCAGGATCACCCACACGGCACGGCTATCGGCCGTTTTGGCTTCCTGCAAAGACAGGTCGGCCTGATGGTTGAGATTGCCCACCACCTTGTCCAGCACGCCGCGCATTTTCTGGTACTGGCCGTCGGCACTCTGCATGGCCGCCACGCCCGTATTGGCGTCCATCGAAGCCAGATCGAGCGCCTGCGCCACACCGGCGCGGTAGGCGGCCAGCATGGGCAAAGCCTGTGCCGCGTCGCTGGCGCCTGTCATGTCCTTGAGGCGCGTCAATTCACCGGCCACCTTATCGAGCTCGCCCGAAGTCTGTTTGCCGAAGCTGGCCAGATCCGCTTCCGTGAGACTGCCGGCGATGGCAATTTTTGCATAACTTGCAGAATGAACCTGACCCAGCACATTGCTTTGCTGGCTGGCCGTTCGTAGGGCTACGAAGGTGGTTTCCTTCAGGTCCTGTATGCGGCCTTCGTTGTCCTGCATGGAGAAGTAAGACACGGTACCGAGGAACATCAGGCAGGCTAATGCCGCTGCTGGCACGACCAGCAATTTATGTGCGATCTTCAAGGTCTATCCATCCAAAACATGGCGCGCCGCAAAGCGGCGCGCAGATACTACGGATTAGAGATATATGCCGCCGCAAACCACCGTATCGTTGAGCTTTTCACAGTACATCTGCTTGGGCTCGATCTTCTTGTTTTCAGGATTGGTAAATTTATAGTCCTGCCAGAAACTGCCTTTGGACTTGCCCAGTTCCACCCGCTCTTTGACAAAGGCTTTGCCGTCGATATCTTTCAGCTCGATCAGGTTCTTGCCCACCATTTTGGTGTTGCTGCCGTGTGCCAGCACCGTGCCATCGAGCCGGTAGACCACGATGTACAGGTCGTGCAGGATGAACTGCGGCGACTTGCCGGTGAAATCGGCATAGGCCTTGGCATCGCCTTCTTTCTTGATATGGGCCACGGCTTTTTTCACCATGGCTTCGGCATCGGCACGGGTGGCACCGCCATCGGCGGCGTGGAGAGACGGCATCAGCGCGCAAGCAGCCACAGCCAATGCCAGACGGAGGGAAGTAGTCTTTAGCATGATGTCTCTTTTTTAATGGAATCAGGATGAAAGTTGACGTGCATTAACATTTGCACGACGACTTCATACTAGTCCTGTTCTTCCACCCGTGCACACGCGACTCCATGAATTGTGTCGGCGCGGCGCGTATTTACAACATCTGCGCAACACTCAATACAGCGTTTTTTGCCTAAGCGTCATGATTGCTTCAGGACTTGGGCGTCGCCAGCAATTCCTTCATTCTTGCTAGCCTTTCCTTGGGCGTCAGCACCTCGGATTCTTGCGGTACGGCCGTGCCCACATCGAGCGCCATTTCCTTGATGAAGCGCGAAGGATCGCAGTGCACCAGCTCGCCGGCGCGCTTGCGCTTCTTGCACCAGCTGATATGCAGCGTGCGCTGGGCGCGGGTAATGCCCACATACATCAGGCGGCGTTCTTCCTGCACCCGCGCGGCGATCTGCTCGGCCGGTGCATCGGCATCGCCCTTGTGCGGCAATATGCCTTCTTCCACCCCCACCAGAAACACGTGCGGATATTCCAGCCCTTTCGAGGCATGCAGGGTAGACATGCGCACGGCATCGGGGTCTTCGTCCTGCCCTTCCAGCATGGACATCAGGGCCACCATCTGGGTCAGTTCCAGCACATTTTTTTCGTCGCCGTCGCGGTCCTTGCCGCCGCGTCCGCGCTCCTTGAGCCAGTTGGTAAATTCCAGCACGTTCTGCCATTTGCTCTGGGCGGCACGCTCGTCGAACATATCGTACAGATAGGATTCGTAGTTGATCGCTTCCAGCATGTCATCGAGCACCTGCGCCGCGTTGTCGCCGCTGCCGCCGGGGCCGGGGCGGCTGGCGCGCGATTCCAGATCGTTGATGAAGTTGCAGAATTCGCGCAGCGGTCGCAGCTGCTTCTCCGCCAGCAGCGCTTCGATGCCGCCCTTAAATACGGCTTCGAACAGCGAACACTGCCACTGACCCGAGAAGGTGCCCAGCGTTTCCAGCGTGGACTGGCCCACCCCGCGCCGCGGCGTGGTGACGGCGCGGATGAAGGCCGGATCATCATCGGTATTGGCCAGCAGGCGCAGATAGCTGATGATGTCCTTGATTTCCGCCTTGTCGAAGAAGCTCTGCCCGCCCGAGATGGTGTAGGGGATGCGCTCCTTGCGCAAACACTGCTCGATCACGCGGGCCTGATGGTTGCCGCGATACAGGATGGCGTAATCGGACCACTTGTTCTTGCGCTCGAAGTGGTCGGCCGAAATCATGATGGCCACCTGCTCGGCTTCCTGGTCGTCGTTGGCCATGCCCAGCACCTTGATCGGCTCGCCCAGACCGTGCTCCGACCACAGCGATTTTTCGAACAGCTTGGGGTTGTTGCCGATGACGGCATTGGCGGCCTGCAGGATGCGGGTGGTGGAGCGGTAGTTCTGCTCCAGCTTGATCACCGCCAGATCGGGAAAGTCCGTCTGCAAGGTTTTCAGGTTTTCCACCGAGGCGCCGCGCCAGGCGTAGATGGCCTGATCGTCGTCGCCCACGGCGGTGAACATGGGCTTCTTGCCCAGCCCCGTCACCATCAGCTTGACCAGCTCGTACTGGCAGGTATTGGTGTCCTGATACTCGTCCATCAGCAGATAGCGCAGGCGGCGCTGCCACTTGTCGCGGATAGGCTCGTTGTTGCGGAACAGTTCTACGGGCAGGCGGATCAGGTCATCGAAATCCACCGCCTGATAGGCCGACAGGGTGGCCACATAGCTAGCGTAGATGCGCGCCGACTGGGCCTGATCTTCATCTTTCGCCTGTTGCAAGGCCTGCACGGGATCGATCAGGCCATTCTTCCACAGCGAGATATCGGTCTGGATGCGGCGCACGATCTGCTTGTCGGTGGTGATGGCCAGATCCTGGATCAGCGAACCGCAGTCGTCGCTGTCGATGATGGAAAAGCGGTCTTTCAGCCCCACGCCATTAGCTTCCTGGCGCAGAATCTTCACCCCCAGCGAGTGGAAGGTGGACACCGTCAGCTGCTTGGCCTGGCGCGGCTGCTTGAGCAGCTTGGCGATACGCTCCTGCATTTCCAGCGCTGCCTTATTGGTAAAAGTCAGCGCGGCAATGGTGCGCGGGTCATAGCCGCGGTCTTCGATCAGGTGGGCGATTTTCTGCGTGATCACCCGCGTCTTGCCCGAACCGGCGCCGGCCAGCACCAGACAGGGGCCGTCCAGATAGGTCACAGCCTCGCTTTGCGGAACATTCAGGCCGAACATGGGGGCTTTGGACATCGGATGGGGCTCTTGCAGGGGAAATAGAAGTGCATTGTAGCAGCCCGCCCGGCGCAGCTGCCGGACCCGCCGCTGCCATTTGCGTTACCATGCTGGAATCTGGCCATAGCGCCTGACTGGACATCAGAAGACCATGAAATTCGAACACTTAATTGAAATTAACGACCCGCTCAATCCCCTGCTCGATCCCCTGAGCGTGGAGCAACTGTGGCGCGGTCTGGTGCTGCGGGCGGAATCGCCCCAGCTGTTCATGCCCCATCTGGACGAATGCCAGATCCACGAGCGCAGTGTGGAAGGGCTGCGCCGCAGCCTGCGCTACGGCGATCTGGTGGTCGAGGATAGAGTGGAATTCGAGCCCATGCGGCAAGTGCGCTATCTGGTGGCGGCGCAGGGCGAGATCAGCGCTTCGAGCCTGATCATGAGCATCGAAAGCCCGGCCGAAGACGCCCTGTTTGTGCGCTTCCAGTACGACGACGGCCACGATGCCGCCACCGACGCGGCCAACAGCATGTATGACGATTACCGCCGTTCGGCCTATCACGCCGCCGATCTCGATACCATCCGCGTGCTGCGCGATATGGCCGCACAGGGCCGGCTGGACTCGCTGCTGAACTGATCCGGCGCCGCTCAGACGGCGGCGCGCCGGCCCCATACCAGTTCCATGCGCAGCGGCGGCGCCTGCAGGGCTGCCGCCTGCGCCGTGGTCAGCGCATCACGGATGCCGTGCACCCCGCTGCGGGTATCGCGCGGTTCGCTGCGCGCCAGCGGCCCGCTGCGCGGGCACAGCACCGCTGCCACCTGCGGCGTGGTCGACTGCAGGCCGCGCCGCGCCACGACGGCCACTTCGCCGTTCAGCAGACGCACATAAGTACCCACCGGATAAATGCCCAGCGCGCGGATCAGCATGGGCGCCAGATTGCCATCCACCGTCACATTCGCATCGAGCAGCAGATCGCGCAGCGCCAGATTGGGCGCCATGGTCTTGCGGTAGGCGCGCTCGCTGACGCGCGCGCAATAGCGGTCGGCCAGCGCCAGCAACCGTGCCAGCGGCGGAATCTGGGCGCCCGATTTACGCAGCGGATAACCGCTGCCATCTTCATTCTCGTGGTGGTGCAACACGCATTCCAGCCAGCGCGCATCATCGACTCCGGCGGCGCGCAGCAGTTCGACGCTGCGCTCGCAATGGGCCAGCACCATGGCGCGGTCTGCGCTGCACAGCTCCTGACTGCAATCCTGCAGGCGCTGGTGCTGGGCCTGCATGCCCACATTCATGGTCAGCGCGGCCAGCGTCAGGCTGTGCACATCCTGCGCCGCCAGCTGGCGCGCCTGTCCCAGCAGGTGGACGATGATGGCACTATTGAGGCTGTGACGGACGCTGTAGGGCAGGCTGCGCTGGTTGTGCAGGATGGAAGCCACGGCCACGTCGGCATCCACCGCCACCGCCCGCGCTACCAGCCGCGCCACCATGTCCAGCCGCGCAAGCACATCCTGCGGTGCCGTCCCCTGCTCGATCAGCGGCAGCAGGCCGGCCAGTTGCAGACCCGCCGCATTGAGCTTGCGCACAGCCGACGCCGGCACGCTGCTGTGGCCGCTGTAATCTTCGTACACGCCCTCCGCCACCAGCGAACTGATCTGGCTGGGGCTGGCCAGCATATGGCCTTTGCGCATCAGCAGATCGCCGTTCTCGCCGTACACATTCCATGGCATAGGCATGCCTAGATGGAGATCGGCCGCCGTCACTTTACGTATATTCATTGCTGTTAATAGAAAGCCACCGAGCCCGCAGCATACGACGTTTTTTAGTGACAATGTGTGAGAATGTTGTATTTTTGCACTACATTTTCACCAACATGGTGAACTGCAACGCCATAATGGACTGAAGAATTCCTGCCTCGCTGCCGTTAGAGGTATTAGTATCGCTTATCGTTTCAAATTTTTATAAGTGCAGCTTATGGGAACTCTGGATTACCGCGCACTGGCTGTACTTGATGCCGTCGCTACGCAGGGCAGTTTCGAGAAAGCTGCACTGGCGCTGGGCATCAGCCAGTCGGCCGTGTCGCAGCGCATCAAGGCGCTGGAAGATGCGGCGGGCCGCCTGCTGATCATCCGCGGCCAGCCGGCCGTGCCCACCGGGCTGGGCATGCGGCTAGTGTCGCACCACCGCAGCGTGCGGCTGATGGAAGCGGCGCTCGACATCGATCTGGGCCACAGCACCAGCATGCCGGAAATTGCACTGGCGGTGGATAGCGCCAGTCTGGCCACATGGTTTCCGCTCAGCCTGCAGCCGCTGCTGTCGCCGCCGCGCTGCCAGCTGAAGATCCACAGCGCAGCGCGCGAACAGGCTATGCAGCTGGTGCAGGAAGGCGGCGTGTTCGGCAGCATCGTCGCTGCCAGCCCGGGCGCAGCGCCTGCCAGCGGCCCCGACATTACCGCGCTGGGCCAGCTGCGCTATGTCTGCGTGGCCACACCGGCCTTTGCCGCCCACTGGTTCGGCGACGGTTTTTCCATCGAGGCGGCGCGGCTGGCGCCCGCCATCGTCAGCGACGCGGAGCTGATGGCCTCCTTCCTGCACCGCACGCTGGGCCTGCAGGGCGCCTATCCGCACCACAGCATGCCGCACTCGGCGGCGACCACGGAATGCCTGTACGGCAGCCTGGGCTACGGCCTGATGCCGCTGCTGCAGGTGGCCGCTGCGCTGGCGTCGGAACGGCTGGTGGAGCTGGCGCCGGGCCAGCCGCTCGATGTGGCGCTGGAGTGGCATGCGTGGAATCTGGATACGCCGTTCACCCGCGCCCTGAGCGAACAGATCGTCAGCACAGCCAGACGCTATCTGCTGTAGCCCAGCCACATCAGATATCCACCGGATCGACTTCGAGCGACCATTTGACGCGGGTTTTCACGGTGCGCAGCACTTGCAGCCACTCCTTGAGGAAGGCCTGCAGCAGCGGGCGCGAAGCGGCCTCCAGCAGCAGCTGGGCGCGGTCGACGTTGTGGACGCGCGTCATGCTCATCGGGATGGGATCGTGCAGCGTCACTTCGGGATGGACCAGCAGATCGCGGGCCTGGGTGAGGAAGTCGATGGCCGTGGCCAGCTCCGGCGCTTCGGCGCGCAGCAGCGCCTGATACAAAAAGGGCGGCAGGGCGGCCTGCTGGCGTTCTTCCAGCAGGGCCGAGGCGAAATTGTCATAGTCGTGCCGCACCACCGAACCATACAGCGGATGCTGGGGATAACGGGTCTGGATCAGCACTTCGCTGACGCTGCCGCCGGCGCTCTGGCCAGCCCGCCCGGCCCGTCCGGCCACCTGCATCAGCTGGGCAAACAGCCGCTCGCTGGCGCGGTAATCCTGCGAGAACAGCGCCGTATCGGGATTGAGGATGCCGACCAGCGTGAGGTTTTTGAAGTCATGCCCCTTGGCCACCATCTGGGTGCCGATCAGGATATCCACCTCGCCCCGGTGCACACTGTCGAACGCAGCCTGCGCGCTGCCCTTGCGCCGCGTCGAATCGGCATCGATGCGCAGGATGCGCGCAGCGGGAAACAGCTGCTGCAAGCCTTCTTCCACCCGCTGGGTGCCGCGTCCCAGCGGCTGCAGATCGACATTGCCGCAATCGGGGCAGTGGCGGGGGATGCGCATCTCCAGACTGCAGTGATGGCAGCGCAGCCGGTGTTCGGGCCGGTGCAGCACCATATAGGCCGTGCAGCGGTGACAGTTACTGATCCAGCCGCAGGCCTCGCAGCAGATCACGGGGGCATAGCCGCGCCGGTTCAGGAACAGCAGCGACTGTTCGCCCCTTTCCATGCGCAGGCGCAGCGCCGCCACCAGCGCCGAGGTCAGGCCATCCTGCGGCTTGTCGCGCTCCATATCGAGCAGGCTGATACGGGGCAGCACGGCGTTCTGCACGGCCCGTTCGCGCAGCGTCAGCAGGCGGTAACGGCCCGACTGGGCATGCTGCCAGCTTTCCAGCGACGGCGTGGCGGAACCGAGCACGATGGGGATGTTGAGCTGGCGCGCGCGCCATACGGCCAGATCGCGCGCCGAATAGCGCAGCCCTTCCTGCTGCTTGTAGGACGGGTCGTGCTCCTCGTCGATCACGATCAGCTTGAGTGCCGGCAGCGACGCCAGTATGGCCAGCCGCGTGCCCAGCACGATGCGGGCGCGGCCCTCATGGGCGGCCAGCCAGTGCAGCATGCGCTCGCCTTCCGACAGGCTGCTGTGCAGGGTCGCCAGCATCACGCCGGGGAAGCGGGCGCGGATATTGCCCTCCAGCTGGGGCGTCAGATTAATTTCCGGCACCAGGATCAGAATCTGGCCATCGGGCTCGCGCGCCAGCACTTGCGCACAGGCTTGCAGATAGACTTCGGTCTTGCCGCTGCCCGTCACCCCATGCAGCAGCGTGGGCAGATAGCCCTGCGCGCCGCCGATGGCATCGGCCGCCTGCTGCTGGGCCGGATTCAGTTGCGGCACATTGAGCGGCGTACCGTCATGTGCCGTATCAAGCTTGGCGAGTTTCTTGAGAGCACGGTCGAGCGCCACCGTGGTAGCCAGACGGGTGTTTTTGGGCAGGCCGGGCAGCGCCACTTCACCCAGCGGACGCTGATAATAGTCGGCGGCAAAGCCGGCCAGCGCCAGCCATTGCGGCGACAAAGGGCTGAGCTGGCTACGTACGGCCAGCGCATCCTTGAGCTTGTCGGCCGGCACGTCGCTGCTGTCGGCCACGCCCACGATCAGGCCTGCCACTTCGCGCCGGCCGAATGGCACTAGCGCCAGTTGTCCGGCCTGTGGCCGCTCTGCGCCAGCGCAAGGCCAGCGGTAATCGAACACGGCATGCAGCGGCGTATCGAGCACGACCTGCAAGATGCAATGGTTTAAAAGACCAGACATAGCTCCCGTTACTTTAGCGTCGCCGCGGTTCGGGAGCGTCCCACACCACTTCAACTATTTGATGTATCCACAGTTTTTGTGGATAACTTTGTGGACAAAGGAATCTTAATCCCCAGAAACGCGTACAGACAACTTGATGTACCCGTAAACTGGCTAAAAATTCACAATTATTTCCATTTAAAATCAATCACTTAGAAAATGCTTCCCAGAGGAGAGAAAATGCCCTCTGTGACGTCTGCGCTGTGCATAAGTGCTGTATTTAGAAAAATTTTTTTACCGAAATCAAGCACTTTTTGCACAGGGTGAAGCAATACTGCACAGCAGCATAAGTGCGTGCCGCCGGCGGATTCTACACATGCCTCAACGACAAGGTTTGTCTTCTCGCAAGCCGCGCAAAGTCATCGTATCACTGCCTAAAAATCGTGCAACGCAACATGAACCTCAGGGAAATTAACAACATTATGGCTAAGTCACGGTTTACTAAGTACTTTTATTTTTTATCCACAGTTTTTGTGGATAACTTTGTGGACAATGAACAAATAAACCAGTTGAAGTTCCATTTCCGGGTTTACGACTTGCTAAAAGTTACTTGTGAGTAAATAAAATAATCTGTTTAAAATCAATGGCTTGCGTCTAGCGCCCTGAAGGAAAGTTATACAGTGCTGGATATTTCCACAGCTGAAAAAAATGTGCATAAGTCGCTACAGATTTCTTCTATACACCAATGAAAAAGGGCACGTTTCCTCGCGAAACGTGCCCTCTGTTGGCAAACTACCTTAGGCGCGCTGGGCTTTGCTATAGCTGTGCACCGTTTCCACCATGGCGGCGACGTTTTCCGGCGCGGTGAACTGGGAAATACCGTGGCCCAGATTGAACACGTGGCCGTGGTCTGCCGACGGCTTGCCGTAGGCATCGAGCACCTTGCGCACTTCAGCCTGCACCTGCTCCGGACTCGCCAGCAGGATAGCCGGGTCCAGATTACCCTGCAGGGCCACCTTGTCGCCGACCTGCTGACGCGCTTTAGTCAGGTTCACGGTCCAGTCCAGACCCACCGCATCGGCGCCGATGCCGGCGATCTGCTCTATCCACAGACCGCCGCCCTTGGTGAACACGATGGCCGGAATTTTGACGCCGTCTTTTTCGCGCTTCAACTGCGCCACCACCTGCTGCATGTATTGCAGCGAGAATTCCTGATAAGCGCCATCGGCCAGCGCACCGCCCCACGAATCGAAGATCATCACCGCCTGTGCGCCAGCGTCGATCTGGGCGTTCAGGTAGTCGGCCACCGACTTGGCGTTGATGCGCAGGATGTGGTGCATCAGCTCCGGACGGTTGTACAGCATCTTCTTGATGGTGTGGAACTCGCGCGAGCCCTGACCTTCTACCATGTAGCAAGCTAGCGTCCACGGGCTGCCGGAGAAGCCGATCAGCGGCACACGGCCATTGAGTTCGGTGCGGATCTGGGTCACGGCCTTGAAGACGTAATCGAGCGAGCCTTCAGCCGGTTCGCGCAGGGCCATCACGTCGGCCTCGGTTTTCAGAGGACGTTCGAATTTCGGGCCTTCGCCTTCGACAAAGTACAGGCCCAGCCCCATCGCGTCCGGCACCGTCAGAATGTCGGAGAACAGGATGGCGGCATCGAGCGGATAGCGGTCGATAGGCTGCAGCGTCACTTCGGTGGCGTAGTCGGAATTGGTGGCCAGCCCCATGAAGGAGCCGGCTTTCTGGCGCGTGGCGCGGTATTCAGGCAGGTAGCGCCCCGCCTGGCGCATCAGCCATACAGGCGTGTAATCGGTCGGCTGGCGCAACAACGCGCGCAAGAAGTTGTCATTCTGGAGCGGGGCAAATTGTGGCATGGGTAGCAATCGAAAGCGGTGAAACGGCTATTATGACATCCCGCGCGGGCTTTTTTGCTGGATGATCGTCGCGCGATTCACTATCATGCCTAGCACTGTGCAATTCCCCCTTCCGGAGACCCCATGAGCAACACCATCCTCCCCGTCGTGCCCTATGGCGTCTGGCCATCCACCATCAGCGCCGCACAGGTGGCGGCAGGGGCTACGCCACTCTCGGGCCTGATGCTGGGCGGGGCCGATGGCTGCGATATTTTCTGGCTGGCGGGAAAGGCGGCGCAGGGCGGACGCAACGCGCTGCTGCGCTACCACGGCGTGCAGGAGGAGGAAGTCACGCCCATGCCCTACAACGTGCGCAGCCGCGTGCACGAATATGGCGGCGGCGCCTATGCCGTCGATGGCGCTACCGTCTATTTCTCCCATTTCGCCGATAACCGCCTGTACCGACTTGATCTGACAGCAGATGTGCCGGCGCCGCAAGTCATCACGGCGGCCGGCCAGCAGCGTTTTGCCGATCTGGCCATAGACCGCCAGCGCGGCCGCCTGATCGCCGTGCGCGAACTGCATGGCGACCAGCACAGCCAGCCGCACAACAGCATCTGCGCCATCGCTGCCGACGGCAGCGAACAGGTGCTGGTGCAGGGCGCCGACTTCTATTCCTCGCCCCGCATCGCGCCCGATGGCAGCGCGCTGGCGTGGCTGAGCTGGGACCATCCCGCCATGCCATGGCAGGGCACTACCCTGTGGCTGGCCACCTTCGCCGCCGACGGCACGCTGGACGCACCACGCCGCATTGCCGGCAGCCGTGAGGAATCCATCTGCCAGCCGGAATGGTCGCCCGATGGCCTGCTGCACTTTGTCTCCGACCGCAGCGGCTGGTGGAATCTGTACCGCCTGTGCCGCGACGGCCAGCGTACCGAGGGCCTGTGCCCGATGGAGGCAGAATTCGCCACCCCGCACTGGACCTTCGGCAACAGCATGTACGGCTTCCGCTCGGCCAGCGAAATCATCTGCACCTATATCGATAAGGGCGTCAGCCATCTGGCGCGCCTGCTGCCCGCCAGCGGCAAGCTGGAGCCGATTGCCCATCCGTATGCGGAAATCCGCGAGCTGCGCGTGGCAGCGGGCTATATCGCCATGCTGGCAGGTAGCCCCACCATTGCGCTGGAACTGGCGCGCATAGATTTCAGCGAGGAAGGGGTGGAAATTCTGGCCCAGTCCATCGCCCAGCTGCCCGATGAGGCCTGCCTGTCCGTCCCGGCCAGCATCAGCTACCCGAGTGCCGGCGGGCGCACGGCCCATGCCTTCTTCTACCCGCCGTGCAATCCGGCCGTGCAGGCGCCCGAGGGCAGCCAGCCGCCCGTGATCGTCATCAGCCATGGCGGCCCCACCGGCATGACGGTCAACACCCTGAAACTCGTGACCCAGTACTGGACCAGCCGCGGCTTCGGCGTGCTCGATGTGAACTACGGCGGCAGCACCGGCTTTGGCCGCGCCTACCGCGACCTGCTCAAAGGCCAGTGGGGCGTCATCGATGTGGAGGACTGCGTGGCCGGAGCACAGGCGCTGGTAGCGCGCGGACTGGCAGACCAGCAGCGCCTGATTATCCGCGGCAGCAGTGCCGGCGGCCTGACCACCCTGTGCGCGCTGACCTTCCATGACACTTTCAAGCTGGGCGCCAGCTATTACGGCGTATCCGATCTGGCCGGACTGGATGCGGATTCGCACAAGTTCGAATCGCACTACAACGAATACCTGATCGCGCCGCAACCCGCTGCGGCAGAACTGTACAAGGCGCGTTCGCCCATCCACCACACGGATAAGCTGTCCTGCCCGATGATTTTCTTCCAGGGGCTGGACGACAAGGTAGTGCCGCCCCAGCAGTCGGCAATGATGGTACAGGCGCTCAAGGCACGCGGCGTACCGGTGGCTTATGTGGAACTGGAAGGCGAAGGCCACGGCTTCCGCAAAGCCGACACCATCATCCGCACGCTGGAAGCGGAACTGTACTTCTACCAGCGCATGTTCGGCCTGCACGACGCCTCGGCCGGTGCGCCGGTGCAGATCGCCAACCTGACAGACTAAGGCAGTATGAGCGAGCAAACCCTGCAGGACGAATTCGCCGCACTGGCCCTGCATGAACAAATCGTGCTGGCGCAACTGGCGCTGATCGGCGAGCCGACGGGCCGCACCGCACTGCTGGACCAGCTGCGCGCAGCGAACATCCTCGACGGCGAACGGCGCAAACTCACCGTTGCCAGCGTCGATGACGTGATACACAAGCTGGAACGGCTGGCCTTCGTCAGCGTGGTGACGGGGCGCGGCTTCGTCTGCAATGCGAAATTGCGCTGGCCCGCGCTGCGGTACGCCATCGAGCAGCATATGCTCGATGATCTGTGCCAGGCCTACGAAATGCAAGCGCCCCTGCGCCAGACCTGGAACAGCATGGAACCGCGCAGCTACCGTGCCGGCATCGCCCGCCTGCGCATGGGCTATCTGCGCGGCCATACGCCGCAGCAGATCCAGCCGCTACTGGCCTTCTGTCTGGGCAGCTACGAAGCGGCCCAGCTGCACCCCGTACTGGAAATATTCGGCCGCCCGTTCGAGCCGGAAATGCTGGCGCAAGTCCATCCGCTGCTGCGCGACGATGTGCTGGTCTTGCTGCTGCAGGCAGCCCAGTATGCGCCCGCCTCGGCGCCCGCCATCCGCCTGTACTGCCAGCAGCACCAGCAAAGCCGGCAAGCCGCTGGCGACGACATCAGCATGGAATTGCGCATGGCGCTGGCGGAAGACGCCATCCTGTGTGGCCGCTGCGACGCGGCCGAGCGCTATCTGGAACACACGGAAGGCTGGCAAAGCCAGTTTCTGGCTGCCAGCGTGCAGCTGCTGCGCGGTGATAGCGGCAAGGCGCTGTCCGGCTACGAGGTCGCGCTGAAAATACTGCGGCGCGAAACCGGCAAGCGCACCCGCTTGTTCAGCGGCATGGGCAGCTATCTGTACATGCTGGCCCTGCTGCGCAGCGACGACGCCAAACACCGCAAGGCCGCCGGCGCCTATCTGGAGCTGGCCGTGCGCGCCAGCCCTAACCTCGACAGCGCCATCCATCAGCAGATCGATCTGCTGCGCCAGATCCGCGCCGGTACCATGGCAGCGGAAGTAGCCGCCAGACTGGCCTGGGGCAGCCAGCTGCAGACGCAGGTGTTCCAGTGTCTGCTGTACTTCTGGCTCTCGCTGCCGCAACTGGCCGAGCGGCGCGCCGAAATGGAGGATGCGCTGGCGCTAGCCGAAGCGGCAGGCTATCTGCTGCTGGCCGCCCAGCTGGCCAGCCTGCTGGGCGCGCTCGGTGACCCCACGCGCCAGCAGCAAGCGCAGGCGCTGCGCAAGCAAGCGGGTCTGTGCGATCTGTCCAGCTGGTTCGAGCGGCAGGAAGCATGGCAGCGCCAGCTGACAGCGCTGATCAATCTGCAGCAGCCGGCCGCCAGCGACAGCAGCGCTGCCACCCGTCTGGCATGGCTACTCAGCTACGATGCACGCTACGGCCTGCATGAAATCAGCCCCGTCGAACAGAAGCGTGACGCCCGCGGCCACTGGAGCAAAGGCCGCGCAGTAGGCCTGAAGCGGCTGCGCTTCGAAACCGAGCAGTTCGATTACCTGACACCGCAAGATATCCGCGCCACCGAAGCGATCGCCGTGGCGCACCGCAGCTACTATTCGAGCGGGCTCAGTTATGAAATCGATGCGCAGCGGGCCGCGCCCCTGCTGGTCGGCCATCCGCTGCTGTTCTGGAAGGACGCAGCGGACACGCGGGTGGAACTGCTGGCCGGCGCGCCGGAACTGCTGATCACCAAGCAAGCCGGCAGTCTGGAACTGCGGCTGCAGCCGCCTATCCCCGACGATAGCGCGCTGGTCATCATCAGCCGCGAAACGCCAACCCGCTTGCGCGTCATCAGCATCCTCGACGAACACCGCCGCATAGCCGCCATCGTCGGCAGCGGGCTGGTGGTACCGGCACGCGCCGAAGCGCAGGTGCTGGAAGCCATCAGCGCCATGTCCAGCATGGTCACGGTACAGTCGGAAATCGGCGGCGCCGCGCCCGACATGCTGCAGCTGGAAGCCGATACCCGTTTGCATCTGCATCTGCTGCCCTACCAGCATGGCCTGAAACTGCAGATACTGGTGCGGCCACTGGCCAATGGCGCCTACTACGCGCCCGGCGCTGGCGCTGCCAACGTGATTGCCGAAATCGATGGCAAGCCAGCCCGCGCCACGCGCCAGCTGGCCGACGAAAAGGAAACCGAGCGCCAGCTGATCGAACGCTGCGCCGTACTGGCCGAGGCAGAGCAAGATCACGACGAATGGCTGCTCGCTCAACCGGCCCTGTGTCTGCAGCTGCTGGCCGAGCTGCAGGAACTGCCGGCCGACAGTCTGGTACTGGCCTGGCCCGAAGGCCAGCCATTCGCGCTGACAGCCCAAGCCAGCACGCGCCAGCTGCGCCTTGCCATCAAGAGCAATAAGGACTGGTTTGCCGCCAGCGGCGAATTGCAGGTGGCGGAAGATCAGGTGATCGATCTGAAAACCCTGCTGGAGCTGATGCGCAACAGCCAGAGCCGCTTCGTCGAACTCTCCGAGGGCCGCTATCTGGCGCTGACCGACGCGCTGCACCGCCGCCTGCAGCAGGTTGCGGCCTATGGCGAGCTGCAGGGCGACGGCATACGCCTGCATCCGCTGGCCGCCTTCTCGCTGGAGGAACTGGCGGCCGAAGTGGGCACGCTGAAGTCGGACAAGCGCTGGAAGCAGCATCTGGAACAGATGGCGGCGCGGGCTGCGTTCCAGCCGCAACTGCCTTCCACCTTGCAGGCCGAACTGCGCGATTATCAGCTGGAAGGCTATAACTGGCTGGCACGTCTGGCTCACTGGGGCGTAGGCGCCTGTCTGGCCGACGATATGGGCCTGGGCAAAACCCTGCAGACGCTGGCACTGATGCTGGCGCGCGCACCGCAAGGCCCGGCGCTGGTGGTGGCCCCCACCAGCGTCTGCCTGAACTGGATCAGCGAAGCGGCGCGCTTTGCGCCCACGCTGCGCGTGCTGCAGTTCGGCAGCGGCGACCGCGCCGCCATGCTGGGTGATCTGCAACCGTTTGATGTGGTGGTCACCAGCTACGGCCTGCTGCAGCTGGAAGCAGCGCGCTTTGCTGGCGTGCAGTGGCACACCATCGTGCTGGACGAAGCGCAGGCCATCAAGAACGGCGCCACCAAGCGCTCGCAGGCCGTCATGGCGCTGCAGGGCGAGTTCCGCATGGTGGCCACCGGCACGCCGCTGGAAAACCATCTGGGCGAGTTGTGGAATCTGTTCCGCTTCATCAATCCGGGCCTGCTGGGCAGCCTCGATCAGTTCAATCTGCGCTTTGCCGGCCCGATAGAAAGGCAGCAGGACCACCGTGCCGAAGTAGGCGCGCGCAATCGTCTGCGCCGCCTGATCCAGCCCTTCATGCTGCGCCGGACCAAGGCGCAGGTGCTGAGCGAACTGCCGGCCCGCACCGAGATCACGCTGGAAGTCGACCTGTCGCCGGAAGAAGCCACGCTGTACGAATCGCTGCGCCGCGCGGCACTAGAAAAGCTGGCGCAGGCGGAAGGTCCGGCCGAGAAGAAATCCATGCAGATCCTGGCCGAGATCATGAAGCTGCGCCGTGCCTGCTGCAATCCGCAACTGGTGGCACCCGAGCTGGGGCTGGCCAGCAGCAAGCTGGCAGCCTTCTCGCATTTGCTACTGGGCCTGCTAGAAAACCGCCACAAGGTGCTGGTGTTCAGCCAGTTCGTCGACCATCTGGCGCTGATCCGCGCCCATCTGGACCAGCAGAACATCAGCTACCAGTATCTCGATGGTGCGACGCCCATGGCCGAACGCAAGAAGCGCGTCGACCTGTTCCAGAGCGGACAGGGCGATGTATTCCTGATCAGCCTGAAGGCAGGCGGCGTGGGCATCAACCTGACGGCAGCCGACTACGTGATCCACATGGACCCGTGGTGGAATCCGGCGGTGGAAGATCAGGCCTCCGACCGCGCCCACCGCATGGGCCAGCTGCGCCCTGTCACCATCTACCGGCTGGTGGCGCGCCACACCATCGAGCAGGGCATCGTCGATCTGCACCAGCATAAGCGTGATCTGGCCGATAGCCTGCTGGAGGGGGCCGACGTGTCGGGCCGGATGTCGGCCAGCGAAATGCTGGCCATGCTGCAGGAAGGCTTGCGCAAGTAAACCACAGCGAACGCAAGTAGCAAAGCCGTTACAAACGGGAACGCGCAAACGGGCGATTTAATGATAATCTCCACCGCTTCGGTCCGGTACACCCGGGCCACTTTCAACAAGGCTGTTCACGATGATCAAAACCAGGATTGCACTAGCTGTACTGATGACGACGCTCGCCGTCGCACCGGCTAGCGCCAGCAAGCACCACCACAAGGATACGGAAGAAACCAGCAGCAGTGGCAAGCACCACAAGAGCTCGGGCAAAAGCAGCCATAGCAGCAAAGGCGGCGAAAAAAGCAGCACCAAAAGTAGCGCAAAGAGCAGCAGCAAAAGCAGTAAAAGCAAAAGCGGCGGCAAAAGCAGCAAGGACAGCAAGAGCAGCAAACACGGCAAGGATAAGCACGCCAGCACTGGCAACGCGCTAGTAGCAGGTGCTGCCATTGCCACCCCGGCCTCGCTGAAACTGGTGGCACCGGAAAGCTACCGCGACCGCAACTTCAATGCGCTGAGCAACCAGTTCCTCAACGCGCTCTGGCGTCTGGACTCGGAAAGCGCCGTGTATGCAGGCAAGTACGACACCGCAGCGACACTGGCCATCCCCGACAAGGCAGGGCAGGCGCGCGCGCTGGCCTTTATCGATGAGTGGAAGATGAAGTTCGCCGCCGTTGAAGCCAGCAAGCTGGCGCTCAAACAGCGCACCGATCTGGCGCTGCTGATGAACAAGCTCAATAGCGACCGCTTCCGCCTCACCACGCTCAAGGAATGGGAATGGAACCCGGCCAGCTACAATGTGGCCGGCCCCATCGACCTGATCCTCAACACGGAATATGCGGCCCAGCCGCAGCGGCTGCGCACCCTACTCAAGCGTATCGCCGGCATTCCCGCCTACTACGACGCAGCGCGTGCCAACATCGTCAACCCCACGCGCGAACATACCCGTCTGGCCATCGCCCAGGCGCCCGGCATCCAGACCCTGCTGACGGAAGTGGACAAGGCTGCGCAGGCTTCCATCCTCACGCCGGTAGAAAAGCAGCTGTATACCCAGCGCATCAATGCTGCCCTGACGGCCATCGATGGCTATGTGGCCTTCCTCACCGAGCTCGACAAGCAGTCCGACAGCGCAGGCCGCCGCAGCTTCCGTCTGGGCAAAGAACTGTACGAACAGAAGTTCGCTTTCGATATCCAGTCGGCCAGCACGGCGGAAGAAACCTACCAGAAGGCGCTGGCAGCACGGGAAGAACTGCTGTCGAACATGAGCCGGATTACGGACGAACTGTGGGACCGCTATCTGGGCGCAACGCCGCGTCCGCCTGACCGTTATGGCCGCATCGGCATGATGATCGACAAGCTATCCGAACGTCATGTGGCACGCGCAGATTTCGTGAACGAAATCCGCCGTCAGGTGCCGCTGCTGCAGGACTGGGTGATCAGCCATGATCTGCTGACCTTAGACCCGAGCAAGCCGCTCGAAGTGCGCGCCACCCCGGCTTACGCGGCAGGCGTGGCCGGTGCCAGCATCGATGCGCCCGGCCCTTACCGGCCACAGGATAAGACCTACTACAACGTGACTCCGCTCGACGGCGCGACGGCAGAGCAGGCCGAAAGCAGTCTGCGCGAGTACAACTACTGGATACTGCAGATCCTCAACATCCACGAAGCGATTCCCGGCCATTACGCCCAGCTGGTGTATGCCAACCGTTCGCCCTCCATCGTCAAATCCATCTTTGGTAATGGCGCCATGGTGGAAGGCTGGGCTGTGTACGGCGAACGCATGATGCTGGAATCGGGCTATGGCGATAATGCGCCCGAAATGTGGCTGATGTATTCGAAGTGGAATCTGCGCAGCGTAACCAACACCATCCTCGATTACAGCGTGCATGTGCTGGGCATGACGGAACAGCAGGCGCTGGACCTGCTGACCCGCCAAGCCTTCCAGACGCGCAGCGAAGCAACGGAAAAATGGCATCGCGTACAGGTATCGTCGGTGCAGCTGACCAGCTACTTCAGCGGCTACAGCGAAATCATGGAACTGCGCGAGCAGCGCAAGCAGGCGCTAGGTAGCAAGTTCAACCTGAAGGACTTCCACGAGCAGTTCCTCAGCTACGGCAGCGCTCCTGTGCGCGTCATCAAAGGACTGATGAGCCAGTAAGCCTGCGGCCGGGTGCGGCACGCTTGCGGGTCCGCAAACAGCACCGCCCCTGATTCGATACGATGAGGAACTGGCTGCCGGAATGGCCAGTTCTGCTAGCATGCGATCAGGGAGCGGTGATGAATATGCCCATACATTTCAACACGCTGGAATATGCACGTAAGCTGAGCGAAGGCGGCTTGCCGCCGGATCTGGCCGAGACGCATGCGCAGGCGCTGGCTGAAGTGCTGCACGAAGCCACGGTTACACCGGGCGATCTGCTCCTGCTCAAGACGGACCTGCTGGCACGCATCGACATCCTGCGCAACGAAATGCTGGCCCAGATCGGCGCTCTGCGCACCGAGATGCAGACGCAAATTGCAGCCTTGCGCACTGAAATGCTGGCCCAGATCGCGACTTTACGCAGTGAAATGCAATCCCAGATTGCAACCTTGCGCAGCGAAATGCGGACCTGTCAGGAATTTTGTGTGCCGGGGTCGCGGTTCGTAGTTAATTAATCGCGTTGGTGAAGCGTTCCCCAAACAGAATGGCAAACTGGTTTGCTGCCATCTTCCAAGTTCGCTGCGGCATCTT
>NZ_WWCM01000022.1 GCF_009857915.1 Duganella qianjiadongensis | reverse complement strand
CAGCACCAGGCATGCAGCCTGCTGTTTGAACTCCGGGGAAAACGTACGTCTCTGCTTGCTCATCAAACACCTCTCCATGGCGAGTATTCTCGCCTAAATCAGTGTCCGGATACATTAAACCACTACAATTCAGACTTAGCTGAAGTAAGTTAAAGGGCAGTGCAATGCTGCCCACCAGCGCCAGCGAAGCGCTACAGATATTTTAAAAAGCCTGTGGCGTAGATTGCATAGGGGGCTGGCCGCGTTAAGTAGCCCGATGGACACCCCGACTTTTCTCACCTACAACCCACCTTCTCAAATTTTTTTTAGGTTTTTCTATCTGAACGTTACTTTTGACTTTTCAATTTCAACATCACCAAAGCCATTACATCGCAAGAACTCGCGAAGATTATCTAACTCTTTTTCTTTACTGCATGGGCCAACAGTAATTTTCTTCAACGACTTCATTACCCCATATTCAAATGGATAAACTGGCTCTTGAACGGAAGAATATTCAAAGTAAGGAGTAATACCGAAACGACCATTTCTCCACTTTCTTTCTCTCAATGGTTCAAAGTTAGTTCCACCATCAACCTCATTAGAGGTAAATGGAGCATAAATCAAACGATATTCTTTCTCTGCCTCAAAATAACTGCTCTTAGTTACTTGCGCAAGTATATGAACCAATTTTGCATAATCTCTCCATAATTCACTTGATGAGCGCTGCGCCTCTGTCTCAACAAAAGTAACCATAGACCTTGCCAATTTCTCGACCTCACTATCAGAGGCATAGAAGACATTGGTTAAGCATAGGCCACCTTTTTGCCGACTTGGCACAGCCCCACCAAATTCTTCCCAATCCAATAACTTTACGGAATAAGTCGGCTTTCGACAAAGCAAAGTGGAATCAAAACCTAACGCAAAACCTTGGCCTCTGTCACCATACGATTGCCACTGATATAAATCATCACCTTTGGATGAAAAACAAACAGCATAAAAATTATAGTTTTCTATCTCTCGATGAAAAGCTTCAATTGTTTTAAGTGGAATCTTTAATCTTTGGAATTCATCATCAATAAATTGAATAACCTTATTTAAGAAAAATTTTATTTCAGCCGTATCATTCATTGCACTTAACGACGAAAGCCATAATTTCTTCTCCTTAACGATGTTCATTAATGCATTGGAATCGCAATAGTGATATATGGTCGGCATAAGTATTAGAAAATTTAAAATTTAGCTATTCGGTCTCGGCAAGTGTAAATCAGTTTCATAGCTTCAACAACAAGTGCAATTTGAAATTTTCCGTATATTTTAGTGAGAATTTAACTCCCTACATATCCGAATCTTATGCGCAAGCCGGTAGGGGCTGTGTCTACAGCTACAGCACACAACCCTGCCCGTGCAGCAACTGTTGCACCTAGTGACGTAACCTTTTACAAACCTGCTGCACCTACGCCGGAACCTGTAGTTAGCACCATCACCACCGTGCAAGACATTGGCGTGAACATGGGCGCTGTAGTAGGCGGTGAAACCATCGAAACCGTGAATGCACGTCAGCTTCACGCCTTCCTGCAAGTAGGAAAAGACTTCAGTACGTGGATTAAGGCTCGTATTGACAAGTATGGCTTTGTTTATGGTGTCGATTTTAGAACTACCGAATATTCCCCCAATTTGGGGAATAATACTCAAGGGCGTGGTCGCCCAACCATCGACTACCATATTTCCTTAGACATGGCTAAGGAGCTAGCTATGGTGGGGCGTTCTGCTAAGGGTAAGGAAGCAAGGCAATCCTACATAAGTATTTCCCTGCAAAAGTGCCAACTGTTTTCGGTGAAATATCATCAGCGAAATTTTACGCTCATACAAAAATCAGCTTGCGAGAGATCTTTCCTTCATACTGAAGTGCCGATTTTCAACGGTGCTACACGTAAAGTTCTTACCGTGCTGGGTGAAAAACACGCTCCTAAATTTTTAGGAACGCAAAAATACGGCAACAACATCACCCGTACTAGGCGAAAAAGCAGTTCCGTAAAATTTCGGGGCTGCTTTTTACACTTTGAACGGCGCTACTCGTTGTCGTACTGGGCGAAAAGGGGTGCCCAAAATTTTTGGGACACTACCAAAATCCACGCTCCCAAATTTTTGGGAACGGCTTTTTACACTCTTTACCCAACTAGGGAAATCGTATCAGCCAAATTTTCGGCTCATACGAAAATCAAGGGAGCATGGACGAGCAAGGCCACGAAAGTAAGCCTGTTGCGCTCTAGCCTCGTATCAAATCTAAACGGGTCAGACTATTTTGTAAGTTTACTTACAAAGCCCTTGTTTCGCCTCTAGCGCATCGCTAATAATGCGGGTGCGTGTCAGGCACCCTGCCTGTCAGCAACAACCCTAAACACTCTACAAGGAGCCGAAAAACTAGATTAGAAGGAGGATTGATGTTTCAGAATCAGCTTATTAATGTCCAACAGGTAGCCAATATCTTGTGCGCCAGCGTATCAGGCGTGTGGGAGAAGGCAAAGAGCCAGCCAGACTTTCCCAAGCCGTTTAAACTATCAGCGAAGCAGACGAGATGGAAACTATCAGAAGTCAACGCTTACATCGAGATGAAGCAGGCAACAGCGCTGCAATGACATAGAAGCCGTAATCAGAAATGATTGCGGCTTTTTCATTGGTGGGTTGTAGAGCAGTGGAGCACGGAAGGAAATTGGTGCACAGATGGTGCACGGAGCCAGAAAAGAAAAAAGACCTACGATCAGCTAGATTCGCAAGTCTTTGATTTCATTACATCTTTTCTGGTCGGGGCGAGAAGATTCGAACTTCCGACCCCTTGCACCCCATGCAAGTACGCTACCAGGCTGCGCTACGCCCCGACTAGAATTAAATTATAACAGCCACTTTAAGCATTTGTCATGTTTGCTTTCATGCAGCGACTATTGTCTGCAGCCAGCACTACACTAAGTCATCAGCAAAGCCCGCATGGCGCAGCGGAAACCTTCCACCAATCCAGCTCTATCCATGTCGGGCCGCTGGATGCCGCGCACCGGCAGGCCATGAAAGAAACTCACCAGCGTATTCAGCCTGCCATCGAGCAGGACATCATCGACCGGTAGATTGCGCTGCTCGCGACCACGCTTGACCAGTTCGCGCAGTTGTTTATGCGCACGCTCATCAACTTCCTTGAGCTTTGCCGCAATTACAGGGTTACGCGACGCTTCCGAATACATCTCCAGTGGCACATGCCACGGTTGCGGATCGAGCGACTCGTCCACATGCTTGGGCGCGTCCTCCAGCATCGCTTCCAGCGGATCGTCGCGACTGCCCAGATCACGCAGCAGTCCGGCCACATACTCCGCTTCACGCTCGACGAAGGCCAGAATAATGGCGTCCTTGCTGTCGAAGTAGTTATAGATATGGCCCGCGCTCATGCCGGCCTGCTTGGATATCTCCGACATGCTGGCGCCATGGAAGCCGCTACGGGCAAAACACAGTGCAGCCGCCTCCAGTACCTGATTGCGCCGCTGCTCGGCGCGCTCGGGGTCGGTACGGCGTTTTACGGGAGCTGTGCTCATGCTAGTTCCTAATCTGATGACTGGCCAATGGCGGACTTGAGGCGGTACTGTGGCGAAGCATACGGTATTTGTCAATTTGGCGGATAGGCAGCGCGACCGCCAAACAACACCGGCCACGCTGCCCGCCCGCTATCACCCCTAACCGCGCGGGCTGGCGCTTTCCGGCTGCCAGCCACCGCCCAGCACCTTGTACAGCGCCACTGCGTTGCTGGATTGCTCCAGTTGCGCACCGATCAGCCCCTGTTGTGCTGCATACAGCGCACGCTGCGCCACCAGCGCGGCCAGATGCGATTCGCTGCCCTGACGGTAGCGCGCATCGTGAATGCGGTAGCTCTTGTCTGCCGCACTGACCAGCGCCGTCTGGGCCTCCACCCGCTGCACCAGCGTGCCGCGCTGGGCCAGCGCATCGGACACTTCACGGAAGGCCGATTGTATGGCCTTCTCGTATTGCGCCAGCGAGATATCGCGATTGGCTTTGGCGATGTTCAGATTGGCGCGGTTCACACCACCGTCAAAAACCGGCAGATTGATCTGGGGGATGAAACTCCACGTGGACGAACCGGCTTTGAACAGGCCATTCAGGCTGGTGCTGGCGCTGCCGCCACTGGCCGTCAGCGACATGCTGGGGAAGAAGGCGGCACGTGCCACGCCGATATTCGCATTCGCTGCACGCAGTGCACGCTCGGCTTCCTGCACATCGGGACGGCTGGTCAGCACATCCGATGGCAGGCCAGCAGGGATCGCAGCCAGCGTGGAGTTGACCTGCAGCGCGCCTGCGGGCAGCAAGGCGGCAGGCAGTTCGGCACCGACCAGCAGGCGCAGCGCGTTCGCATCCAGCGCCACCTGCGCCGTGTACAGCGCCACGTCGCTACGCGCCGCTTCCACACTGCTCTGGGCTTCATACAGGTCAACGCCGGAACTGACACCACCGGCCTGACGCTTCTGTATCAGCTGATAGGAAGCCAGCTGACTTTGCAGCGTGTCATTCGCCAGTTTCAGGCGCTGCTGGTCGGCACCCAGCGTCAGGTAGGCGTTGGCCACTTCGGCAACCAATGTAATCTGCTGGGCGCGGCGGGCTTCTTCCGTGGCGAGATAGCTTTGCAGCCCTGCCTCCGAAAGATTACGCACCTTGCCGAAGAAGTCCAGCTCATAGGCCGCCATACTTAGGCCACCGCTGTACTGGCGGTTGATCTGGGCCGCACCGCTGCCGCTCATCGTCGCCGGCGTGCGGCTGGCTGTCTGGTTCACCGTGGCCGACAGCTTGGGCAGCAGCGCAGCACTATCGATGTTGTACTGGGCTTTAGCCTTGTCGATATTCAGCGCCGACACGCGCAGATCACGATTGTTGGCCAGCGCCAGCGCGATGACTTCGCGCAGGCTGGCATCGGCAAAATAGTCACGCCACAGAATTTCCGAGGCTGGCTGGGCGGCGCTGGCCGCAACCGGCAGCGCCTGATATGCCGCGCCCTGCGGCCATGCCGCATCAACGCCGCTGGCTGCCTGCGGCAGCACAGGCGCCAGACTGCAACCGGCCAGCAGCGCCAGCGTCGCCAGCGAGATCAGAGTTTTTTGCATGCTCGTTTTCATGATTAGTTGACCTCCACCGTGCTGGCCGGAGCAGCTTTTTTCTGCCCGAAGTAGCCACGCACCAGCACAAAGAACAGCGGTACAAAGAAGATGCCGAGGAAGGTGGCCGACAGCATGCCACCCAGCACACCAACACCGATTGCATTCTGGCTACCGGAACCGGCACCGCTGGCCAGCGCCAGTGGCAGCACGCCCAGACCGAAAGCGATAGAGGTCATCAGGATCGGCCGCAGACGCAGACGCACTGCCTGCAGCGTGGCCTCTCTCAGCGCCACACCCTGCTCCTGCAGTTCCTTGGCAAACTCCACGATCAGAATCGCATTCTTCGCCGCCAGACCGATCACCGTCAGCAGGCCCACCTGGAAGTACACATCGTTCGACAGTTTGAACACAAACGTAGCCAGCACGGCACCGATGACGCCCAGCGGCACCACCAGCAGCACCGAGAACGGAATCGACCAGCTCTCGTACAATGCCGCCAGACAGAGGAACACGATCAGCAGCGACAGCGCATACAGCTGGGTAGTCTGCGAACCGGAATCACGTTCTTCCGTCGACAGGCCGGTCCACTCGTAGGCGATGCCGGGTGGCAGCTTGGCCGCCATCTTCTCGATCTCCGCCATTGCCACGCCCGAGCTCAGACCCGGCGCCGGCATGCCGAGGATCTCGGTGGACGGCATGCCGTTGTAGCGTTCCAGCCGTGGCGACGCATAGATCCACTGGCCGCTGGCGAAGGCCGAGAATGGCACCATCTCGCCCTGGGCATTGCGCGCAAACCATTTGCCCAGATCTTCCGGCGCCATGCGCGACTCGGCGGCACCCTGCATATACACTTTCTTGACACGGCCACGGTCGACGAAATCGTTCACGTAGGCGCTGCCCCATGCGGTACTGAGCACCTTGTTCACCTCGTCGATGGACAGGCCCAGCGCTGCCGCCTTCTGCTGATCGATGGTGATCTTGTACTGCGGCGTATCATCCTGGCCGTTAGGACGCACGGCCATCAGCAGCGGGTTCTGTGCCGCCATACCCAGCATCTGGTTACGGGCAGCCATCAGCGCTTCGTGGCCCAGCCCAGCGCGATCCTGCAATTGCAGATCGAAACCGCTGGCATTACCGAGTTCGATCACGGCAGGCGGCGCAAAGGCGAACACCATCGCATCCTTGATGCGCGAGAAGCTGCCCATGGCACGGCCAACAATGGCGTCCACCCGCATGGCAGCGCCTTTACGTTCCGACCAGTCCTTCATGCGCACAAAAGCGATGCCGGTATTCTGGCCATTGCCGCTGAAGCTGAAGCCGGCCACGGCGAACACCGAGTCCACCGCCGCTTTTTCCTCGTTCATGAAATGCTGCTCGACCTGTTCGATCACTTTCAGCGTGCGCTGCTGGGTAGCGCCAGTAGGCAGCTGGATCTGGGCGAACAGCACGCCCTGATCTTCTTCCGGCAGGAAGGAGGTGGGCAGACGCATGAACAGCGCAGCCAGTGCGGCCAGCAGCACTGCATACAGCACCAGCGTACGGCCCTGACGGTTGAGAATGGCGCTGACCCAGCCCTGATAGGTATTGCTGCCACGCTCGAAACTGCGGTTGAACCAGCCGAAGAAACCGGTGTTGCTGGCGTGATGGCCCTGCTCCACCGGCTTGAGCAGCGTAGCGCACAGTGCAGGCGTAAATACCATCGCCACCAGCACCGACAGCACCATGGCCGAAACGATAGTAATGGCGAACTGGCGATAGATCACGCCGGTGGAACCGCCGAAGAAAGCCATAGGCACGAACACGGCCGACAGCACCAACGCAATGCCCACCAGCGCGCCGCTGATCTGCCCCATGGATCTGCGCGTCGCTTCCAGCGGCGACAAGCCCTCCTCCGTCATCACCCGCTCGACGTTTTCCACCACCACAATCGCATCGTCCACCAGCAGGCCGATAGCCAGCACCATGGCGAACATGGTCAGCGTATTGATCGAGTAGCCGAACGCCGACAGAATGGCGAAAGTACCGAGCAGCACCACCGGCACGGCCATGGTAGGAATCAGGGTAGCGCGGAAGTTCTGCAGGAACAGATACATCACGAGGAATACCAGCAGCACCGCTTCAACCAGCGTCTTCACCACTTCTTCGATAGACAGCTTGACGAAGGGCGTGGTGTCATAAGCCACCACAGCTTTCATCCCGGCCGGGAACTGCTTTTCCATCTGGGCGATTTTGGCTTTTACCGCTTTGGCCGTATCGAGCGCATTCGCGCCCGTGGCCAGCTTCACCGCCACGCCCGTAGCAGGCTTGCCGTTGTAGCGCGCCAGCACATTGTAGTTCTCGCTACCGAGCTCGATGCGCGCCACGTCGCGCAGATACACGGTAGCGCCGCTGCTGGCCGTTTTCAGCAATATCGCGCCAAACTGTTGCGGCGTCTGCAGGCGGCTCTGGGCCGACACGGTGGCATTCAGTTGCTGGCCCGGCAGCGCAGGCGCGCCGCCCAGCTCACCGGCCGAGACTTCGGCATTCTGCGCCTGAATAGCTGCCGTCACATCGGCCGGCGTGAGCTGGTAGCTGTGCAGCTTGGCCGGATCGAGCCAGATCCGCATCGCATACTGCGCGCCGAACGAGGTCACATCGCCCACGCCTTCTACGCGGCTCAGGCTATCGATCACATCGGAGGCCACGTAGTCGCCCAGATCGGCCTGCGTCATCTTGCCATCTTCCGACACGAAGCCCAGCACCATCAGGAAGTTCATGGTGGCCTTGGTCACCACCAGCCCCTGCTGGGTAACAATGGCCGGCAGCAGCGGCGTGGCCAGCTGCAGCTTGTTCTGCACCTGCACCTGCGCGATATCGGGATTGGTGCCGCTCTTGAAGGTCAGCGTGATGCTGATGCCGCCCGTGCCATCACTGGACGAGGACATGTAGCGCAAGCCATCGATGCCCTTCATTTTCTGTTCGATCACCTGCGTCACCGCGTCTTCCACGGTTTTGGCGGAGGCCCCCGGATACGAACCCGTAATCGAAATCGAAGGCGGCGCAATGCTAGGGTATTGTGCGATCGGCAGGCCGCTAATGGCAATTGCGCCCGCCAGCATGATGACGATGGCCACGACCCACGCAAAGATAGGCCGGTCTATAAAAAATCGTGACATGAACTGCCTCCTTTATTGCGCGCTGCCATGCGCAGCGGAGCTGCTGGCCTGCGCCGTGGCTGCCGCTGGCTTGGCCACTTGTGCCGCCGCACCCGGCTGGACTTTCTGCAAGCCTTCCACGATCAGCAGATCGCCTGCCTTGAGGCCGGACTTGACCAGCCACTTATCGCCATGCGTACCGCCAGTAACCAGCATGCGCTGCTCCACCTTGCCCTGCGGGTTCAGCACCAGTGCGGTAGCTTCGCCTTTCTGATTACGGCTCACGCCCTGCTGCGGCACGGCGATGGCCTGCTCGCTCACGCCTGCATCAACCACGGCGCGCACGAACATGCCGGGCAGCAGATCATGGTGCGGATTGGGGAAGATGGCGCGCAGCGTCACGTTGCCCGTGCCGGGATCCACCGTCACATCGGAGAACTGCAGCTTGCCCTCCTGCGCGTAGCGGCTGCCGTCCGACAGCAACAGGTGCACGCTAGCCTGCTGGGCGCCCCGTTTCAGGCTGCCGCTTTCCAGTTCCCGTTTCAGGCGCAGCAGATCTTCGCTAGACTGGGTGACATCGACATAAATAGGATCAAGCTGCTGCACGGTGGCCAGCGCCGTGCTCTGCCCCGCCGTCACCAGCGCACCGGCTGTCACGCTGGAGCGGCTGATACGGCCGCTGATCGGCGCTTCCACCTTGGTGTACTGCAGATTGATGCTGGCCGTTTCCAGCGCCGCCGCGGCCACCGACACATCGGCCTTGGCCTGCTCGTGCGCGGCCACGGCATCGTCATATTCCTGCTTGCTCACGCCTTCGATCGCCAGCAGCTCCTTGTAGCGCGCTGCCTTGGGTGCGCTGCTCAGCAGATTGGCCTGCGCCTTGACCAGCGCCGCCTTGGCCGACTGGTAGGCCGCCTGATAGCTGGCCGCATCGATCTGGTACAGGGCAGCGCCAGCCTGCACATCGGCGCCTTCGACAAACAGACGTTTCCGGATCAGCCCTCCGACCTGCGGGCGCACTTCGGCCACCTGATAGGCGCTGGTGCGGCCCGGCAGTTCGGTGCTGATCTGTAGCGCTTGCGGCGCTACTTTGAAAACGCCCACCTCCGCCACCTGCGCATGAGGTGCTTCGGAGCTGGAACGGGAACAAGCGCTGAGAGTGAGCACAGCGCTGGCAGAAATCAGTGCGACGAGGCGGGTCGTGCGCAGATTCGGGGGGCAGAAACGAGCTTCCATGTGAATTCTTTCTGAATAAAAAATAAGCACAGACATTAGAATGAACGATCATTCTAATTAAGTCAAGCAACATTTCCCCGAGCAAGCTGTCGAAAACGTGGTGTTTCGGCCGCTCGCAAGAGTGAAATCTCCTTCCGTTCCCCGCTGCGCACTCGGGCCGGTGCTACAATGATTTATTTCCCACAGTCATTGTTTTGGTCGTCTGTACATGATTTTCGCGTCCCCAACACGTGCCAGACGGCCCCGCCTGACTATGCTGATCACAGCGGGTCTGGCTGCCGCCGTGCTGCTTGCTGTACTGGTCACTCTGGGGCTGGTGAACCACTACACCCGGCAAAACACCGAGCGCGATGCGCGCGAGCACCTGCAGCAGCTGTCATGGCAGATGCGCGACACTCTCAACCGCGTGGTGCAGACCGCCATCAACGACATCAAGCTGGTGCGCGAACTGCCCCAGATCAGCCATCCCCATACGCCGGAGGAAGCGCGCAAGGTGCTGGAAGCACTGCAGAAATCCTCGCCCGATTACGCGTGGATAGGGCTGGCCCGGGCCGACGGCAAAGTGTATGCCGCCACCCAGAGCACGCTGGAAGGGCAGGACATCAGTACGCGCAACTGGTTCAACCATGGGCGCGAGCGCTACTACGCCAGCGACTACCACCCCACCACCCTGCTGGGCAAAAAGCTGCCGGGCGGTACCGACCCGTGGCGCTTCGTCGATGTGGCCGGCCCCGTGCCAGACGCCGATGGCAAACTGCGCGGCGTGCTGTGCGTGCAGATGAACTGGGGCTGGGTGCGCCGTCTGGTTCAGACCATGCTGCCGTCCACCAGCGGCCAGAAGGAAGTGGAGCTATTCGTGCTGCGCGCTGACGGCACCGTCATCCTCGGGCCACAGGGAACGGAAGAAACCGTGGTGCGCAGCACCAGCCTGACGCTAGCCCGGAACGGCACAGCAGGCAGCGTGCGCGAAAGCTGGGGCGATGGCAAAACCTATCTGACCGCCTACGCCAACACGGGCAATAGCGAGGAACCCGGCAATCTGGACTGGACCGTGCTGGTGCGCCAACCCGACGCTGTTGCGATGGCCGGTGCCGATGCCCTGCAGCGCCCCATACTGCTGCTGGGTGGCCTGCTGGCGGTACTGGCAGCGCTGCTAAGCATGCTGCTGACGCGCCGCCTGCTGGCACCGCTCAATGCTCTCAGTGGCGACATCCAGAAGCGGCTGGCCGCACAGGACAGCAGCGCCCCCCTGCCGCCGATTGCACCGGTCGAAAGCTTCCACGAAGCGCAGGTACTGTCGCAAGCCTTGGCGGAACTGGTGCGCAAGGAAGAAAGCCATCTTGATTCGCTGCGCAACCTGAACGAGCGGCTGGAATCCACCGTCGCCCAGCGTACGCGTGAAATCGCCGGCAAGGCCATGCTGCTGGAGCGCGCACTGGCGCAGGAACAGAGCACCCAGATGCTGCTGCAGGAACGCGCTGCCGAACTGCGCGCGATTCTCGATAACGCCTACGATGCCTTCATCGCGCTCGATCCCGGCGGCGTGGTGCTGGACTGGAACCGGCAGGCCGAAAAACTGCTGGGCTGGCGCCGCGCCGAAGTGATCGGCCAGCCGCTGGCCTCCATGGTGCTGCCGCCGCTACTGCGCCGCGCCTACGAACGCGATATGCGCCAGCTGGCCGAGAGCGGTGGCGACACTGTGCTGAACCGGCGCATCGAGCTGACCCTGCATAACCGCGCCGGACAGGAACTGACTGTGGAAGTGGCGCTGGCCTACGTGCCGCGCAGTACGGGCCATCTGTTCATCGCCTTCCTGCACGATATCAGCGAGCGCAAATCGCTGTTTGCCTCGATGGAGGCGATGGCACTGCGCGATACCCTGACTGGTCTGCCTAACCGGCGCGCCCTGCTGGTGGCCCTGAACGAAGCCATACAGCGCGCCAATCGCTTGCGCCAGAACTGCGCGGTATTCTTCGTCGATCTGGACCGCTTCAAGCAGATCAATGACCGCTACGGCCATGAAGAAGGCGACGAGCTGCTGCGCCAGTTTGCCGCGCGCCTGCGCGACAACGTGCGCAAGACCGACACCGTGGGCCGGCTGGCTGGCGATGAATTTGTCGTGATACTGGAAAATCTGCAGGACGATAGCGCGGCGCAGGAGACCGCCGACAAGCTGCGCCCTGCACTGCTGCAGCCCTTCAGACTGAAAACCACCAGCGTCACGCTGGGGGCCAGCATCGGTATCGCCGTGCACCATCCCGATGATCCGCACGATATCGAAATGCTGCTGGGCCGGGCCGACCGTGCCATGTATCAGGACAAGCAGCTAGGCAAACCGCAGCGCATACGCCGCTAGACTATCTGGCCGCAGCCAGCGGAAAAACTCGCGGCGCTTACTTCCAGTCGCCGCGCAAGCGCAGCACCAGTTGCTGCAGGTGTTCCGGCGTAACGTCCTGCGGTGCTACAGCTTCCCCCACGGCCAGCTCCAGACGCGAACGCAGGCCGCTGCGGAAGGCCCGCTCCAGCACATTATCGGCGCTACGGCTCAGCAGATGGCCCCACAAGCCACGCAGGGCCATAGGAATCACCGGCACCTTGCTGCGCTCAACGATCTTGCTGACGCCAGTCCTGAAGGGATTGATCTCGCCGGTGCGGGTCAGCTGGCCTTCGGGGAAAATGCACACCAGATCGCCCTCGTGCAGCGCCTGCGCGATATCCACGAAGGCCTTTTCCATCAGCCATGGATCCTCTTTAGCCGATGCAATCGGAATGGCGCGCGCCGTGCGGAACACCCAGCCCAGCAGCGGGGTCCTGAAAATCTGGTGGTCCATCACGAAGCGGATGGGACGCGGGCTGGCCGCCATGATCACTATCGCATCGACATAGCTCACGTGATTACACACCAGCACCGCTGCGCCGTCGACGGGAATCCGTTCGGCATCGACGCTGCGTACGCGGTGCACCGTCTGGATCAGCAGCCACGCGAGGAAGCGCATGAGGAATTCCGGCACCAGCGAGAAGATGTACAGCGCCACCAGTGCATTGAGCAGCGCCGTGACCAGGAACAGTTGAGGGATGGTGTAGCCCTGCCCCAGCAGCAGAATGGCCACACCGGCAGCCGTCACCATGAACAGCGCATTCAGAATATTCATGCCGGCGATAGTGCGCGACAGGTGTGATGGCTCGCAGCGGGTCTGGATCAGCGCAAACAGGGGAACGATGTAGAAGCCGCCGAACAGCCCGATCAGCAGCACATCGGCCAGAATATGCGGCACGCCCGGCTGATGCAGCAGAGCCAGCGCATCGAACTGCGCAGCCGAAGTTGCAGCGGCAGCCAGCGTAGTATGGATGCCGCGGCTGGCGAAATACAGGTCGGCGCCGAACAGGGTCAGACCGATAGCGCCAAACGGCACCAGCCCGATTTCTACCTTGCGGCCAGACAGGCGCTCGCACAGCAGCGAGCCGCAGCCCACACCGAGCGAGAACACCGTGAGCAGCAGCACAAATACGCTATGGTCGCCCAGCAGATAATCCTTGGCGAACACGGGGAACTGGGCCAGCACCAGCGCACCGTAGAACCAGAACCACGAATTGCCCAGCATGGCCAGAAACACCACGCGGTTCTTGCGCGAGTAGCTGATGTTGCGCACCGATTCGCCGACAAAATTCCAGCTCACTTTCAGCTCCGGCACCGGCGCTGGTGAATACGGGATGCGGTAGCTGGCCACCAGCCCCAGTGCCGCCACGGCCAGTGTCGCCAGCGCTTCGTAGGCTATGCCATGGGGCTGTTGCACCACCAGCAGCGCGCCGAAAATCTCGCCCAGCAGGATGCCGACAAAGGTGCCCATTTCCGTGACGCCGTTGCCGCCCATAAGCTCCTCGGGCTGCAACTGCTGCGGCAGATAGGCATATTTGACGGGGCCGAACAGGGTGGAATGCACGCCCATGCCGACCACGCCCAGCACCAGCAGCCACAAGGTATGGGTGAACCAGCCTAGCGCCGCCACCGTCATGATGCCCAGTTCCAGCCACTTCACCAGCCGGGTCAGCGCGCCCTTCTCGTATTTCTCTGCCAGCTGTCCGGCCGTGGCCGAGAACAGCACGTAGGGCAGGATGAACAGCCCCGGAATCAAGTTGGTAATCAGGGCCGGCGACAGATCGGTCCAGCTAAGGGCGTCGTAGGTAATGATGACGACCAGTGCGGTCTTGAACAGATTATCGTTGAGCGCACCAAGGAACTGGGTCCAGAAAAACGGCGCGAAGCGGCGTTGCATCAACAGGGAAAACTGATTGGGCTGGCTCATGCTGGGCAGGTCCGTTCAATATAGGGAAACCGGAAAGATTGAACGGATTATAACCTCAGGTTTTGGCCCCGGTTTGCGCAAAGCGGCCAGCGCAGAAAATTCGCTGCCTATAAAAAGACGGCGCCGGGCATTAGCCGGGCGCCGCTACTAAGGAAAACAGGATGAATCAGAACACCCACAGCTTATCGGCAGGCAGTTGCAGCCAGTAGTTGCCCGCCTCCAGCTTGTACTTGGAATGGGCGCGCACGCTGATGTCGCTGCCGTCGGTACTCTTGAACAGGCACTCGAAACGATCGCCCAGATACATGCAGGTCAGCAGCGGCAATTCGATAGCGTTGTCCACCGGCGTGGCGCTGATCTTCACTTCTTCCACCCGGATGATGGTGGCCGGTTCGGCGCCACCGGCGCCGCGTGCCGTTGCCTGCAGCGTTGCGCCGCCCAGCGCCAGCGTCACCTGCTGGCCGCTGCGCGCCGTCACCCTGGCAGGCAGGCGGTTATTACTGCCCATGAATTCGGCGCAGAACAGCGTCTCCGGCGTTTCGTACATGCTTTGCGGCGTGCCCTGCTGCTCGATCTTGCCGTTATTGAGCAGCAGGATACGGTCGGAAATCGCCATCGCTTCGGCCTGATCGTGCGTCACCATCAGGGCCGACAGGCCAAGGCGCACGATCAGCTCGCGCAGGAAAGCGCGGGCTTCTTCGCGCAGCTTGGCGTCGAGGTTGGACAAGGGCTCGTCCAGCAGTATCACCGGTGGGTTATACACCAGCGCACGCGCAATCGCCACGCGCTGCTGCTGGCCGCCGGACAGCTGGTGGGGGAAACGCTCGCCCAGATGGCCCAGGCCGAGGTTCTTCAGCACATCGTTGACCTTGTCCTTGATTTCGCTGGCGCCCAGCTTGCGCAGCTTGAGGCCATACGCCACGTTGTCGAACACGGTCTTGTGCGGCCAAAGCGCATACGACTGGAACACCAGGCCGAGATTGCGGTGCTCGGCAGGCAGTTCGAAAGCGCGGCTGCCATCGAATACGCTGCGTTCGCCGATGGCGATGGTGCCGGCTTTGGGGCTCTCCAGTCCGGCCACGGCGCGCAGCAGCGTGGTCTTGCCGCTGCCGGAAGGCCCCAGCAGCGCCACCACTTCGCCCTTCTGCAGGTGCATGGATACGCCCTTCAGGATGTGGTTCACATGGGCGCCGGAACCATAGTCCAGATGCAGATCATTGACGGTCAGTTCATTCATGATGATGTCTCGTTTCATATTTTTTAAACTAGTTATGTAACTTCACGCCAAAGCGCAGCGCCACGCCCAGCCCGATCGCCACCAGCGTAATATTGATGAACGATAGCGCCGCCACCAGATCGGTGGAGCCGGTTGCCCACAGCGAAACCAGCAGCGCGCCTATCACTTCCGTGCCGGGCGAGAGCAGATACACGCCGGTGGAATATTCGCGTTCGAAGATCAGGAACACCATCAGCCATGCGCCCAGCAAGCCGTATTTCACCAGCGGCACGGTGACATCGCGCGTGACCTGACCGCGGCTGGCGCCGACGGCACGAGCGGCTTCTTCCAGTTCCGGCCCCACCTGCAGCAGCGCCGTCGAGATCAGACGCATGCCGTAGGCCAGCCACACCACCGAATAAGCCAGCCACAGAGCGAAGATGGTCGAACGCAGGGAGCGCAGCAGCGGAATCGCGTGTTCGCTCAGCCAGATCGCAACGCCGTTATCCATGCCTTTAAGTACGCCATCGAGCCAGCTAGGCACGAACAGGAACACCCACAGGAAGGACAGGCCAGCCAGCAGGCCCGGTATGGCGCGTGGCACCAGCACGCTGTAATCGAGGAAGCGGGTAATGCCATCGGGCTTGCGGTGCATGGCCAGCGCAATTGCGCAGTAGCAGATCACGGCACAGGCACCGCCGATCACGCCGATCAGCACCGTATTCAGGATGCCGCGCATCAGCGCCGGCTGTTCCAGAATTTCGCGGAAGTGCTGCAGCGTCAGCACATCGGCCAGACGCACGCCCTCGCCCCAGTACTGCACGAAGGAGCGCAGCAGGATGCCCGACAGCGGCATGATGATGGTGATCATCAGCCAGCCGAAGATCAGCGCGAAGGCCAGCCATTTCCACTGACCCAGCGGCATGGGTTTGCTGCGCGCGCCCTTGCCCTTGATGGAGACGAATTTATTGGCCGACTTGAGCAGCCAGCGCTGCAGCATCACCAGCGGCATGGTCACGGCCACCAGACACACGGCCACGGCCGCCATCAGGTGGTAGGAAGGCGTACCGAGCTTGTTGGTTAGCTTATACAGATAGGTGGCCAGCACCAGATGGCCTTCCGGATCGCCCAGCACCAGCACCAGACCGAATACTTCGAAGCCGAGGAAGAATACCAGCACAGCGGCATAGGCCAGCGCCGGCGTCACCATGGGCAGCGACACATTGAACATTACCTGCAGTGGCGAAGCGCCGGTAACCCGAGCCGCTTCCTCGACATCGGAGCCGAGACTTTTCAGGGCCGATGAAGCGTACAGATACACGTGCGGTACATGGGTCAGACCGGCGATCACCACGATGCTGGTGAAGGAGTAGATATTCCATGGAATGAAGCCCAGCAGGTCTTTCACCCACAGCGAATAGAAGCCCACCGGCCCCATTGCCACGACGTAGCCGAAGCCCATCACCATGGGCGAGACGAAGATAGGCACCAGCAGCAGCGGCGTGATCAAGCCGCGGCCCGGCAGATCGGTACGTATCATCAGGAAGGCCAGCATGCCGCCCAGCGGCACGGCGATGACGGTCAGACCGGCCGCCAGCGCCAGCGCGTTCTTGAAGGCGACCGAAAAATCGGGGTCCTCGAAAATAAATTGGTAGGCGTCCAGTCCCAGCTCTTTGGCGGGCATGAAGAAAGGCGCATTCAGAAAGCTCTGATAGAAGATCAGAAGCAGTGGCAGGAAGATGGCGGTAGCGGCGAGCGTCACCACCACCCCGCGCGGCCAGTTAATACTGCGCCGGCCTGAGCCGGGGAGGTTCAGAGTTTGCATAGTGAGTCCGTGGTAGCGGATGGATGTAACGGCCAGCGCGCAGCAAAGGGCGCACGCCGGCTTGCCTGAGCGTCGTTGACGCCTAATTTCGGGCATACGGATCGCGGTGCTTACTTCTTGCCCGCGCTTTCCTTCCACTGTTTGAGGAAGGCCATGCGCTTGGCTGGTCCGAGGAATTGCAGCACCATGGGATGCACCGGAATCGGCTTGACCTTGTCTTTGCCGATCAGTTTGATCAGCTCTGCCGAAGTGGTTTCGCCTTTCACATCCTCGCGGATGGCGAACAGCTTGGAGTCATTGGCAATAATGGTCTGGCCGCGCTGCGACAGCAGATAGTCTACCCACAGCTTGGCCGCATTGACGTTCTTCGCGCTCTTGTTGATGAACTGTACGCGCGACAGAATCAGCGTGTAATCCTTGGGCAGCACCACGCCGATCGAAGGATCGGTCTTGGCGCGCACCAGCGCATAGGAGCCCAGCACGTTATAGCCGATCAGGTTTTCGCCCGAGGAGATACGCTCCATCATGGTGCCGGTGGAGGACTGCACACGCACCTTGGCTTCGCCGAAGGCGTTTTCCAGTTCCAGGAACTTGGGATTTTCGCGCGCATCCTGCGTCATGAACATAAAGCCGACGCCGGACTTCTCGATATCGTAGGTGGTGACCTTGTCCTTGAACTTGGGCTGCAGGATCAGCTTGGCGAAGTCGGCATGATTCTGCGGCACTTCTTTGGCATCGAGCAGGCGCTTGTTGTAGACGATAGCGGCCGGCTCGAACGTGGTGCCGTAGGCCTGGTCATCCCAGATAGCCCAGCCGGGAATTTTGGCCGATTCGACCGATTTGTACTTGAGCGCATAGCCATCCGAGGCGAGGCGCATCTGCAGGTCCATGGCGGACGACCACATGACGTCGGCGGTATTGCCGCCGGCTGCCACTTCGGAAATGAAGCGGTTATATACTTCGGTGGAATTCATGTCGTTGTATTCGACGGTAATGCCGGGATACAGCGCGTTGAAGTCCTTGATCAGTGGCTGGGTAGCCTTGCTGTCTGTCGCGCCATAGATCACCAGCTTGCCTTCCTTCTTGGCCGCATCGACGATCTTCTGGTAGTCGGCAGGATAGCCGGCCGGTGCCTGCGCCATGGCGGCGCCCGCAAACAGGGTGGCGCATGCAGCGGCCACAGTCATGTGTAACTTCATTGTTGTCTCCGTCGTTTTATTGGTTGGTGTTCAGCGCATCAGACCGAGTTCGGTCGCACGCTTGCCGTAGTCATCTACGGCCTTGCTTACATAGCGGGTCAGCGCATCGCCCGTCAGCCCGAACGGGAACAGACCGGCACTATCCCGCATGGCGGCGTAGCCGGGGCTAGCCAGTACACGGTCGAATGCCGCAACCCAGAGACGATAATCAGCTTCCTGCACCTGCGGCGCCATCCATACGCCGCGAATGATAGGCCACACTACGTCGTAGCCCTGCTCGCGCGCCGTCGGCACACTGGCCAGCACGCCGGGCAGGCGCTGCTCGGACAGCACAGCCAGCACCCGCGTATTGCCATTGGCCGCATACAGCTTGGCTTCGCTGGCATCGCCCGACACCACCTGCACATAGTTGGCGTGCATGGCGGTAAAGGCTTCGCCACCGCCCTCCAGCGCCACAAAACGCAGCACTTTCGGATCGATACCTGCGGCTTTGACGATCAGCGCCATCTTCAGCCAGTCCTGACTGCCGATCGTGCCGGACACACCGATCAGCACTTTCTGCGGCTGGGCTTTCAGGGCAGCGAGCAGTTCGCCCAGCGAGTGGTAAGGCGAATCGGCCCGCACGGCGATCATGCCGTAGTCGGCACCGAGTGCCGCCACCCAGCGCACGTCGGAAGCTTTCACCTTGCCGAATTTGCCCTGTGCCAGATTGAGCAGCGAGCCCCCCGAAAAAGCCACCAGCGTATTCGGCTCCGCGCGCCGCTGCGACACCAGCGAATGCCAAGCCACCGCACCGATGCCGCCGGGCAGATAGCTGATATGCATATCCGCCGGGGGCGCTTTGGCGCTGCCCTGCAAGCCCTGCAAACCCTTGCGCGCAAGCTTGCAGGTCAGGTCCATTGCGCCGCCCGGTTTGGACGGCACGATGCACTCGGCGCCTGCTGCCTGCGCAGTCCAGCTGACCCAGAAGGCAGCCAGACCAGCCAGCAAAACTTTGATCATCGTGTATGAAATCTTCGAACAGTGTAGCGTTCAAAGTACGGCGCCAGCGGAGATACTGGCGCCGCCCATGTCCGCTTAGAAGCGGTGCTGCATGCCCAGTGCCAGACCGTGCTGGCTGGTGCCGAAGCCGGCGTCGTCGCGCGACATGCCGGTCAGTTGGCCATTTTTAGCCTTGACGTATGCGGCCGACACAAACACGTCGGTACGCTTGGACAGTGCGTAGCGATAGCGCGCCACGTACATGGTCGGATCGGCATCCTTGCCGGCCGCGACATTTTTCACATTGATGTGATAGATCGCGCCGGTCAGGGTGGTCGCTTCGTCGGCCTTGTAGGCCAGACCTGCCCAGGTGGTGGTGCCGTCGACATCCGCCGTCAGGGCTTTGCCTGCCACCAGTTTGTAGTCGCGCACTACGCCCCAGACTTTCACCGGACCGGTTTCATAATTGAAGCCGATATGCCATACGGTGTTCTTGTCGCGGTTGCCGGTAGCGGCCACGGTGTTGCCGTTGTTGCGCTCCCAGGTACCCATCAGATTCACGTCGCCCAGTTTGTAGACGGCGCTGAAGCCCATCTTGGCGCTATCCTGCACGCCGGTGGTCTGTTCGCCGGCAGCGTAGTTGGCGCCGACTTTCAGATCGCCCACCGAACCGCTGTATTTGATGATGTTGTCGTAGGCGGTGGTGAAGCCGTATTTGCTAGCGCCGGTCGCCGAGCCGCCAGCAGCCCACGAGTAGTAAGGCGCAAAGCCCATAGGGTCGAACGAGATCACGGTGTCATACACGGTGGAGAAGGAACGGCCGATGATCACGCGGCCAAAGCTGCCTTCCAGACCGACATTGGCCTGACGCTTGAACAGCACGCCGTCCATATTACCGGTATCCATCAGGATGCCGCCTTCCAGATTGAACACGGCTTTCAGGCCGCCACCCAGATCTTCCGTGCCGCGCAGGCCCCAGCGCGAAGTGTTCATGCCGCCCGAAATCACGCTGGTCTGGCTGCCGCCGGTAGCCGATTTGTTATTGGCGGTTTCCATGCCGACGTCCAGCAGACCATACACCTGCACATTCGATTGTGCCTGGGCAGCACCTGCAGCGAGGGCCAGTACGGCCAGAGTCAAAGCGGATTTTTTCATTCGAGTCTCCAGAAGATATAGTTATCAGTAATGCCTGATATGCGATCAGGCTTGCCACTATAGGAGTCACAACCTTTCAATTCCCTTTCAGTGTCGCCTCGCCGCCACAAACCCGGCCGACACTTCCCTTTTGCGGCGCACACCACCATCATGCATGTCCATACACTGAACCGATTCCCATCGCTTAGCAACCAGTTAGTAATAAAACAGCAAGAAAACAAGCCAAATCCATGCGTATCCTGTTAGTTGAAGACCACACCGAGCTGTCGCACTGGCTAGCCAAAGCCCTGCGCGACGCCAACCTGACGGTGGAATGTGCCGATAACGGCGCCGACGCCGACGCCCTGCTGCACACGCAGGATTACGCGCTGGTGATACTCGACCTGACCCTGCCCCGCATGGATGGTCTGGACGTATTACGGCGCCTGCGCGCCCGCGCGGCGCCGCGCGGCCAGACTCCCGTTCTGATACTGACGGCGCGCGGCGGACTGGAAGACCGCGTACAGGGTCTGAATCTGGGCGCCGACGATTATCTGGCCAAGCCATTCGAACTGGCCGAACTGGAAGCGCGCGTCAAAGCCCTGCTGCGCCGTAGCGTGGGCAACGAAGCACTGGTGCACCACTGCGGCGCGCTCAGCTTCGACACGGTAACCCGCATGTTCAGCTACGGCGGCAATGCGCTGGCGCTGACGCCGCGCGAACACGCGGTGCTGGAAACCCTGATTACCCGCTCCGGCCGCGCCGTCTCCAAGGAAAAGCTGTTCGACGAAGTGTTCGCACTGGCCGACGACGCCAACCTCGACGCCATCGAACTGTATATCCACCGCGTGCGCAAAAAGCTCGATCTGGCGATTCCCGACGCGGCGGTGATTACCACCCTGCGCGGCATCGGCTATCTGCTGCAGCCGCGCCCTGCCAGCTAGCGCCTAGGCAACCACCGTATGCCACTGCTGGCCAGAATAGCCCGCCGCTTCGGCCCGGATGCCCGCCAGGGCAGCCTGCGCGGCCAGCTGCTACGCTGGCTGCTGGGCCCATTGCTGCTACTGGTGGCACTCAATACCTATCTGGTCTACCGCAACGCGCTCGCTGCGGCCGATACGGCCTACGACCGTTCGCTGCTGGCCTCTACCCGCGCGCTGGCCGAGCGGGTCTCCATTGTCGATGGCAAAGTCGTGGCCGATGTGCCCTACGTGGCGCTGGACAGCTTCGAGACCGATACGCTGGGGCGTATCTACTACAAAGTCACCGGCATCAATGGCGAAACCGTGTCCGGCTACGGCGACCTGCCTGCAGTTCCCGCCAATGTGCCCCGTTCGGAAAATTATCCGGCGCTGGTACGCTTCTATCACGCCAACTACAACGGCCAGCCGGTGCGCATCGCCGCCCTGCTGCAGCCGGTGTATGACGACTCCATGCGCGGCATTGCGCTGATACAGGTGGGCGAAACGCTGGAAGCGCGGCGCGGCCTGTCCAACCAGATCCTGTTCGATACGCTGGCATGGCAGGCCTTGCTGCTGCTGGCACTGGCGCTGCTGGTGTGGTTCGCCGTGCGGCTGGTGCTGCGCCCGCTCATGCGCCTCAAGCTGGCAGTGGAAACCCGCCCCCTCAACGACAGCTCGGATGTGGACCCGGCGCTGGTGCACCGCGAAGTACGTCCGCTAGTGGCGGCCATGAACAGTTCGCGCGCCCGCCTGCAGATTTTGATCAGCAGCCAGCGCCGCTTCATCGCCGACGCCTCGCACCAGCTACGCACCCCGCTCACCGTGCTCAAGACTCAGGCCGAACTGGCGCTGCGCGCCTGCGAACGCCCCGCCAGCGATGCCGAACAACTGCGCGCCACCTTGCACGACATCGTCCACAGCATCGCCGCCACCACCGACTCCGCCATCAATCTGGCCAACCGCCTGCTGACGCTGGCGCGCATCGAACATGGCGGCGATCTGGAAGGCGCCAGCACTGCCAGCGAGCGCGTGGACCTGCGCGCAATCGCCCGTCAGGTAGGGCTGGAACTGGCCATGGCAGCAGTGGCCAAACAGATTGATCTCGCGCTGGAAGCGGAAACCGCATGCGTGATCGAGGGGCAGGCTTTCCTGCTGCACGAACTGGTCGCCAACCTGACCGATAACGCCTTGCGCTACACGCCGGCCGGCGGCAGCGTGACCCTGCGCGTGCGTCGCGTGGCGCAGCAGGTGCTGCTGGACGTGGAAGACAATGGACAGGGCATACCGGCCGGCGAACGCGAGCGCGTGTTTGCACCGTTCTACCGCGCCAGCGCCACGCTGGAGCGCAATCCCGGCGGCGCCGGTCTGGGCCTGGCCATCGTGCGCGATATCGCCACCCTGCACGGCGCCAGCATTACGCTGAGCGACGCCAGCCCCGATACGCCACAGGCGCCCGGCCTGAAAGTGCAGGTGAGTTTTCCCGCTGCGGCAGCGCTGCTCGGGTAAAATCACCGCTTGCGCTGCCGCGACGCCAGCGCCTCACCGCACAACCCGTATTTGAAAGCTCTCCCATGATTTCCAGAGAAGATATGCTCGGCCTGTTCGCCGATATGAAAAAGAACGCCCCTTGGGATATGAACAAGCCGCTGCTGTGGGGCTATTTCTTTGCCGATCAGGATAAAGCTAAGCTGGAAACGGCAGGCCAGCTGCTGCAAGCGCAAGGCTACCAGCAGGTCGGCATTTACGACTCCAAGCCGGAAGCCGATACGCCTGCACTGTGGTGGCTGCATATCGAGAAGGTGGAGCTGCACACGGTCGATACCCTGCACGCGCGCAATCAGGAGTTCTACCGCTTTGCCGCAGACCAGCAGCTGGAATCCTACGACGGCATGGACGTGGGCCCGGCCTGAAGCGCCACGGAATCAAGCGGCAGGCATAAAACTGCCGCATCAAATAAAACAGCCGGCATGCGAGGCATGCCGGCTGCAGCGGACACTAGCCTGATCAGGCCAGGTTTTCCAGACGGATCTTGGTCACGCTGCCGCACACGGTGGCCAGACCTTCGATCTTGGCGATCGCGGCCAGTACATTCTTTTCCTGCGTCTGATGGGTCAGGAAGATGATGTCGGTACGGGTTTCGCCGTCCGCCGGTTCTTTCTGCATCATGGCATCGATCGAGATGGTGGCATCGGCCAGAATGCGGGTCAGATCGGCCAGCACGCCCGGCTGATCGCTCACATTCATGCGCAGGTAGTAGCTGGTGGTGACTTCCGCCATCGGCAGAATCTCGATATTGGTCAGTTCATTCGGCTGGAAGGCCAGATGCGGCACGCGGTGCTCGGCATCGGCCGTAGCCAGACGGGTGATATCGACCAGATCGGCAATTACGGCCGAAGCGGTAGGCTCGGAGCCTGCGCCTTTGCCGTAGTACAGCGTGGCGCCCACGGCGTCGCCCTGCACCAGCACGGCGTTCATGGCGCCTTCCACGTTGGCGATCAGGCGCTTGCTCGGGATCAGGGTCGGGTGCACGCGCAGCTCCACGCCTTCCACGCCGTTCACCCTGGCGCGCTTGGCGATGCCCAGCAGCTTGATGCGGTAGCCCAGCTGTTCGGCGTAGCGGATATCGATGGCGTTCAGATTCGAAATGCCTTCCACATAGGCTTTATCGAACTGCACCGGTATGCCGAAAGCGATGGCCGACATGATGGTGGCCTTGTGCGCAGCATCCACGCCTTCGATGTCGAAGGTAGGATCCGCTTCCGCGTAGCCCAGTTCCTGCGCCTGTTTCAGCACGGTGGCGAAATCCAGGCCCTTGTCGCGCATTTCGGACAGGATGAAGTTGGTGGTACCGTTGATGATACCGGCCAGCCATTCGATGCGGTTGGCGGTCAGGCCTTCGCGCAGCGCCTTGATAATCGGGATACCGCCGGCCACGGCTGCTTCGAACGCCACCATCACGCCCTTGGCCTGTGCGGCTGCGAAGATCTCGTTGCCGTACACGGCCAGCAGGGCCTTGTTGGCAGTGACCACGTGCTTGCCATTGGCAATCGCCTGCAGCACCAGCGCCTTGGCCTGATCGTAGCCGCCGATCAGCTCGACGACGATATCGATTTCCGGGTCATTGACGATATCGAACGGGTCGGCCACCACTTTGACCTTGCCGCCGGTACGTTCTTTGGCGCGCTCCAGATTGCGGGCCGATACGGCCACCACTTCGATACCGCGGCCGGCGCGGCGGCGGATTTCTTCCTGATTACGCTGCAATACGTTGAACGTACCGGAACCGACGTTACCGACGCCGAGCAGACCTACTTTGATGGATTTCATATAAACCGTTTCTCTGGTGATTCAGTTGACTCAGAAGCTGCTGCCGTGACGCTTGCGGTAGCCTTCCATGAACTTGGCGATGCGACCGAATGCTTCCGTCATATCGTCGGTATTGGGCAGGAATACCACGCGGAAGTGATCGGGCGCAATCCAGTTAAAGCCGCTGCCCTGCACGATCAGCACCTTGGTTTCCGCCAGCAATTCGTATGCGAATTGCTGGTCGTCCGTGATCGGGTAGATCTTCGGATCGAGCCGGGGGAACATATACAGCGCCGCCTTGGGCTTGACGCAGGTGACGCCGGGAATATCGGTCAGCAGCTTGTAGGCCAGATCGCGCTGCTTGAGCAGGCGTCCGCCCGGCCCCACCAGATCGTCGATCGACTGGTAGCCGCCCAGTGCCGTCTGGATGGCGAACTGGCCCGGCGCATTGGCGCACAGGCGCATCGAGGCCAGCATGTTGAGGCCTTCGATATAGTCCTTGGCATGGCTCTTTTCGCCGGACACGATCATCCAGCCGGAGCGGTAGCCGCAGGCGCGGTAGTTTTTCGACAGGCCGTTAAAGGTCACGAACAGCACGTCGTCCGCCAGCGAGGCGATAGACACATGCTGGGCGCCGTCGTACAGCACCTTGTCGTAGATTTCGTCGGCGTAGATGATCAGCTGGTGCTCGCGCGCCAGCTCGATGATCTGCTGCAGCAGCTCCACCGGATACAGCGCACCGGTCGGGTTGTTGGGGTTGATGACCACGATGGCGCGGGTGTTGGGCGTGATCTTGCTGCGCATATCCTCGATATCGGGATACCATTCCTGCTGCTCGTCGCAGATATAGTGCACCGGCTTGCCGCCGGACAGGCTGACGGCCGCGGTCCACAGCGGATAGTCGGGCGCCGGCACCAGCACTTCGTCGCCGTTATTGAGCAGGGCATTCATGGCCATCACGATCAGCTCGGAGGCGCCATTGCCCAGATAGACATCGTCGATGGTCACGCCACGGATGTTTTTCTGCTGGCAGTAGTGCACCACCGCCTTGCGCGGCGCGAACATGCCTTTGGAATCCGTGTAGCCGGCCGCGTCGGGCAGGTTGATTTTCATGTCCCGCACGATCTCGTCGGGCGGATCGAAACCGAATACGGCCAAGTTGCCAATATTCAATTTCGTAATCTTATGGCCCTCTTCTTCCATCTGCCGGGCTTTTTCCGGCACCGGACCACGGATTTCGTAGCAAACTTCCGCTAATTTGTTGGATTTTTGAATCGGTCGCAAAATAAAATCCTGTTCTGGTGAGGCAAACCGCTGTGGCCTGCTAAAAATGCCCGCCGGCCCGTGCTGCAATGCGAAAAGACCCATTCTGCCGAAAGCATCCCATTTAATCAACCTTTCAGACTGGAAGTGCACGGAAAAACGCTACAATGACGCTTCTTTAGCCGATTAAAACCGCCAACTACGCTCCATGAAGCTTCACGCCAGCGATACCCAGAAATACCAGACCGTCACCGGCTACGATGCCGCTGGCGTCGAAATCAATGCCCAGCGCTACGACTACAGCCTGATCGTCATGCCCGAAGTGGCGCCGCGCGCCTGGGATGCCCCTACTTTCGACAGCATCACCGAAGCGCATTTCCTGCAAATCGGTGCCGACAACCCCGACGTGGTCATCCTCGGCACGGGCGAGCGCCAGCGCTTCATCCACCCGCGCCTGACGGCCGCCCTGACCATGCGCCGCATCGGCGTGGAATGCATGGATAGCCAGGCGGCCTGCCGCACCTACAACATCCTGATGGGCGAAGGCCGCAAGGTCACGCTGGCTCTGATCATTCCACCGCATGGGGAGAGCGCTGCCTGATGAACGATCTGTATAACAACAAGAAAGTCCTGTGGTCGCTGCTGGCGGTGTTCATCCTGGTCTGGCTGTATGCGCTGGGCGTGCGCACGCTGGTGCCGCCCGATGAAGGCCGCTATGCGGAAATGGCGCGCGAAATGTTCGCCAGCGGCGACTGGGTCACCACCCGCTTAAACGGCATCAAATACTTCGAAAAGCCGCCGCTGCAGACCTGGATGAACGCGCTGTCCTTCGCCGCCTTCGGTCTGGGCGAATGGCAGGCGCGCCTGTGGACAGGCCTGTGCGGTCTGCTCGGTGTGCTGCTGAGCGGCTATGCCGGTAGCCGCGTGTTCGGCCCGCGCGCGGGCTTCTACGCGGCGCTGGCACTCGGTTCCAGCCTGTTCTGGGTAGCTTCGGGCCAGATCGATTCGCTCGACATGAGCTTGTCCGGCATGATGACCATCGTGCTGTGCGCGGTGCTGATAGCCCAGCGCGACGACGCCACGGCCAGCGAGCAGCGCAACTGGATGCTGCTGTGCTGGACCGGCATGGCGCTGGCCGTGCTGGCCAAAGGGCTGATCGGGCTGGTGCTGCCCGGCGCCGTGCTGGTGCTGTATTCGCTGCTGTCGGGCGATATCGCCATCTGGAAGCGTCTGCATCTGGGCAAAGGCCTGCTGCTGTTCTTCGCCGTCGCCACGCCGTGGTTCGTGCTGGTGGGCCTGCGCAATCCCGAACAGCCCCACTTCTTCTTCGTGCACGAGCACTGGGAACGCTTCTTCCTCAAAACCCACCACCGCGAAGGCGCGTGGTACTACTTCTTCGTGCTGCTGGCACCGGGCATACTGCCGTGGCTAGGTCTGCTGCCGCAAGCACTGCTGGCGGCCGGCCGCCGCCGCGCCGAAACCCGCTTCCAGCCGCGCCTGCTGCTGCTGATCTGGAGCGTGTTCATCTTCACCTTCTTCAGCTATTCCAGCTCCAAGCTGCCCGGCTACATCCTGCCCATCTTCCCCGCGCTGGCCCTACTGCTGGCCGCCTATCTGGAAACGGCGCCACGGCGCAGCCGCATCATCGCTGCCGGCCTGCTGGTGGTGATCGGCATTGCCGGCATCATCGCCGTGCCGCAGATGGTCAAGATCGGCGTGCGCCATGCCAGCGAGACGGCGCTGCTGACGGCCTACCAGCCGTGGGTGCTGGCGGCAGCCATCATCACCGCCGCCGGCGGCGCCGTGGCCCTGCTGCATGCACGCCACCTGCGCCGCGACCTGACCGTGCTGACCATGGCGATTGCCGGCTTTGCCGCCACCGAGCTGATACTCACCGGCTTCGAGCCCTACGGCGCCATGCGCGCCGGTAAAACCGCCGCGCTCAAAATGCGCCCGGAGCTGACGCCTGACACCCCGGTCTACTCGGTAGCCACCTACGAGCAGTCGATGACCTTCTACCTGCGCCGCCCCGTCACGCTGGTGGACTACTGGGATGAATTCACCTTCGGCCTGAGCCAGCAGCCGGAACTGTCGATACCCACCGTGCCGCAGTTCGTCGAACGCTGGCAGCAGCACACCAGGGCGGGCGTGAAAGCGCTGGCCATCATCAGCCCGGAAAAATACGCCGAACTGAAACAGCAAGGCCTGCCCATGCGCCTGATCGTGCAGGATACCCGCCGTGTGGTAGTGGCCAACCTGTAAGCCCCCGCTGGCGCCGTGCAGGCGCCAGTCCTGAAATGAAAGCCTGATTTACCGCATGAATATCGCCACCTTCAGTTTTATTGTTTTCGGCGTGCTGCTGAACGCCGTAGCCCAGTTGCTGCTCAAAGCGGGCGCGCGCAATGTGGGCGAAATCCACCTGACGCTGGACAATCTGTTCAGCGTCGGCCTGAAAGTCGCCACCCAGCTGCCCATTATCGGCGGCCTGACCTGCTACGTGCTGTCAGTGGTACTGTGGATCATCGCCCTGTCGCGGGTCGATGTCTCCATCGCCTACCCCATGCTGTCGCTGGGCTATGTGGTCACGGCCATAGGCGCATGGTATCTGTTCGGCGAAGCGCTGACTTTCCAGCGCCTGTTCGCCATCGCAGTGATACTGGTCGGCGTTGCCTTACTGGCGCGGACCTGAGTCTGGCTTTAGAATGCGGCCAACGCCGTCTGACCACGACAAAACCTGCGGAGACCTGATCCGGTCTCCTTTTCAGACCACCGTCAGAGACTGCTCTGACACTAGAAACGAGTGCACACCATGACCTCTGCCCAGCCTTTCCTGCCCTTTTCCAAGCCCACCATCGATGAAGCCACCATTACCGCCGTGGGCGAAGTGCTGCGCTCCGGCTGGATTACCAGCGGCCCGAAAGTACAGGCTTTCGAAGCGCAGATGTCGGAATACTTCGGTGGCCGCCCTGTGCGCACCTTCAATTCCGGCACCTGCACCATGGAGATCGCCCTGCGCATCGCCGGCATCGGTCCCGGCGACGAAGTGATCACCACGCCGATTTCGTGGGTAGCCACGGCCAACGTCATCATCGAAGTCGGCGCCACGCCCGTCTTTGCCGACATCGATCCGATCACCCGCAACCTCGACCTGGACAAGGTGGAAGCGGCCATCACCCCGCGTACCAAGGCCATCATCCCAGTCTATCTGTCTGGCCTGCCGGTGGACATGGACCGCCTGTACGCCATCGCCCGCAAGCACAATCTGCGCGTGGTGGAAGATGCGGCGCAAGCCTTCGGCTCGGAATGGAAAGGCCAGCGCATCGGTGCCTTCGGCGACTTCGTCTCGTTCAGCTTCCAGGCCAACAAGAACATCACCACCGGCGAAGGCGGCGCGCTGGTACTGAACACGCCGGAAGAAGCCCGTCTGGCCGAGAAATACCGTCTGCAAGGCGTCACCCGCAGCGGCGTCGACGGCATCGATGTCGATGTACTGGGCGGCAAATACAATATGAGCGACATCATGGCTGCCATCGGTCTGGGCCAGTTCGCCAATATCGCCGCCATCACCGAGCACCGTCGCGCGCTGGCGCGCCACTACTACGCATGCTTCGGCAGCGATTTCGAAGCGCTGTCCGGCGCCCAGTTGCCGCTGCAGGCTTTTGACAGCAGCAACTACCACCTGTTCCAGATCATCCTGCCCGATCACGGCCCCGGCACCCGCGCCAACTTCATGCGCGCCCTGCAGGAAGGCTATAACATCGGCACCGGCTACCACTATGCGCCCATCCACCTGTTCACCATGTACCGCGAACGGGGCTTCAAGGAAGGCATGTTCCCCGTGGCCGAGCGCATCGGCCGTCTGACCGTCACGCTGCCGATGTTCTACGCCATGACCATGGCCGACGTCGAGCGCACCGTGGCCGCCGTGAAAGCGATCCTGATCAAATGAGTACGACTGCAATGAAACCAGAAATCTCCGTCGTTATCCCCGTGTATAACGAGCAGGCCGGCCTGCAGACCCTGTTCGACCGCCTGTATCCGGCGCTCGACAAGCTGGGCAGCCGCTATGAAATCGTGTTCGTCAACGACGGCAGCCGCGATAACTCCGTGTCGATACTGGCCGAGCAGTTCCGCGCCCGTCCCGACGTGACGCGCGTGGTGCTATTCAACGGTAACTACGGCCAGCACATGGCGATACTGGCCGGCTTCGAAGCAGCGCGCGGCGACATCATGATTACACTGGACGCCGACCTGCAGAACCCGCCCGAGGAAATCGGCAATCTGGTGGCCAAGATACGCGAGGGCTACGATTACGTCGGCTCGATCCGCCGCAAGCGGCAGGATAGCGCGTGGCGCACCTACGCCTCCAAGGCCATGAACCACCTGCGCGAGAACATCACCAACATCAAGATCACCGATCAGGGCAATATGCTGCGCGCCTATGGCCGCAATGTGATCGATCTGGTCAACCAGTGCGGCGAAGTGAATACCTTCGTACCGGCGCTGGCCTACCGCTTTGCCCGCAACCCGACCGAAATCGTGGTGGAGCACGAAGAGCGCGCTGCCGGCGAATCGAAATACTCGCTGTATAGCCTGATCCGCCTGAACTTCGATCTGGTCACCGGCTTCTCGCTGGTGCCGCTGCAGTTCTTCTCCATGTTCGGCATCCTGCTCTCGCTTGCATCGGCGCTGCTGGTGGCCGTGCTGCTGGTGCGCCGCATCTTCCTAGGTGCCGAGGCGGAAGGCCTGTTCACCCTGTTCGCGATTGCCTTCTTCTTCATGGGCACCATCCTGTTCGGCATCGGCCTGCTGGGCGAATACGTGGGCCGCATCTTCCAGCAAGTACGCGCCCGTCCGCGCTACGTGGTACAGACCATCCTCGAGCAGCAGCCCGGTCAGCCCTTTGAAACGTCGCAAGGCGCAGAAAAACGTACGGTAGGACGCCGCCATGACTGAAACATCGCATAACCTGGAACTGGAACCGCGCGCACGCGCCGTGGTGTTCGCCTACCATAACGTGGGCGTGCGCTGTCTGAAAGTGCTGCTGGCCGGCGGCGTCGATGTGGCGCTGGTGGTCACCCACGAGGACAGCGCGACGGAAAACATCTGGTTCGAATCCGTGGTCAGCCTGTGCCAGACCGAGGGCATCCCCTACATCACGCCACCCGATGCCAAATCGCCCGAACTGCTGGCGCAGGTGAAGGCAGCCGATCCTGAATTCATGTTCAGCTTCTACTACCGCCACATGCTGCCGGCCAGCCTGCTGGACGTGGCGCCGGCCTTCAATATGCATGGTTCGCTGCTGCCCGAATACCGTGGCCGCGCGCCCGTCAACTGGGCCGTGCTGCATGGCGCCAGCGAAACCGGCGCGACCCTGCATGAGATGACGGTCAAGCCCGACGCCGGCGCCATCGTCTCGCAGATGGTGGTGCCCATCCTGCCGGACGATACGGCGTTCGAAGTGTTCGGCAAGGTTACCGTGGCGGCCGAACAGGCGCTGTGGCGCGTGCTGCCTTCGCTGCTCGATGGCACGGCCATGCGCATCAACAATGACCTGAGCAAGGGCGGCTACTTCGGTGGCCGCAAGCCGGAAGACGGCCGTATCGACTGGCACCTGCCAGCGCAGCAGGTGTACAACCTGCACCGCGCCGTGGCCCCGCCCTATCCGGGCGCTTTCACCGAGCATAACGGGGTACGCTATGTGATCGAACGGGCCCGGTTGGGCGACCGTCACGGCGCTTTTGAAAATGGCAATTCCGCCAATGTTGCAGCGCGAAGTTTGCCACTCGGCTTGACAGTAGTGGATAATTGCATTTTTGGCGTCTGCGGCGATGGTGGCATTATTACCATTTTCGCTCTGACGGCCGATGGCCTTGCCATTTCGGCCGAGCAGCTGCAAGCCCGCCTGGCAGCCTAGTTGGCCGGCGGCTACTGAACACTTACTGGAAAACAGCATATGAAAAAAGTCCTCATCCTCGGCGTCAATGGCTTCATCGGCCATCACCTGTCCAAGCGCATTCTGGAAACCACCGATTGGCACGTGTACGGCATGGACATGAATACCGACCGTATCACCGACCTGCTGGAGAATGAGAGCTACAAGTCGCGCATGCACTTCTTCGAAGGCGACATCACCATCAACAAGGAATGGGTGGAATACCACGTCAAGAAATGCGACGTGATCCTGCCGCTGGTGGCGATTGCCACCCCGTCGACCTACGTCAAAGCACCGCTGCGCGTGTTCGAACTGGACTTCGAAGCCAATCTGCCTATCGTGCGTTCGGCTGCCAAGTACGGCAAGCATCTGGTATTCCCGTCGACCTCGGAAGTGTATGGCATGTGCCACGACGAAGAGTTTGATCCGGAAAATTCGGAACTGATCTGCGGCCCGATCAACAAACCGCGCTGGATCTACTCCAACGCCAAGCAGCTGATGGACCGCGTGATCTGGGGCTACGGCATGGAAGGCCTGAACTTCACCCTGTTCCGTCCGTTCAACTGGATCGGCGCCGGCCTGGACTCCATCCACACCCCGAAAGAAGGTTCTTCGCGCGTAGTGACCCAGTTCTTCGGTCACATCGTGCGCGGCGAGAACATCTCGCTGGTCGATGGCGGCCATCAGAAGCGTGCCTTCACCGACATCGACGACGGTATCGATGCGCTGATGAAAATCATCGAGAACAAGAACGGTGCTGCCACCGGCAAGATCTACAACATCGGCAATCCGGTGAATAACTACTCGATCCGCGAACTGGCCGACATGATGCTGAAACTGGCGCCACAGTACCCTGAGTACGCCGACGGCGCTGCCAAAGTGCAGATCGTGGAAACCACCTCGGGTGCCTACTATGGCGCCGGCTATCAGGACGTGAAAAACCGCGTACCGAAAATCACCAACACCTGCGAAGAGCTGGGCTGGAAACCGACCACCACCATGGCCGACGCCCTGAAAAAAATCTTCGACGCCTACCGCAGCCAGGTAGCCGAAGCGCAGAAACTGATGGACTAAGACCTGACCTTGAGCGAGACCACTGCTACGACTAAACCGCTGATGGTGTTGAAGATCGATATCGACACCTATCGCGGCACCCGGGAAGGCACGCTGAATCTGGTGCGCATGCTGTCGGCCCATCAGGCCGGCGCTACCTTCCTGTTTTCGCTGGGGCCGGATCACACGGGCTGGGCTTTACGGCGCGCCCTGCGCCCCGGTTTTTTCAGCAAAGTCTCGCGCACGTCCGTGGTCGAGCATTACGGCCTGAAAACGCTGATGTACGGCACCCTGCTGCCGGGGCCGGACATCGGCAAGCAGTGCGCTGCCGAGCTGCGCAGCGTGCAGGCGGCCGGTTTCGAGTGCGGCATCCACACCTGGGACCACGTGCTGTGGCAGGACAATGTGGCGCAGCGCGACGCCGGCTGGACCACCAGCATGATGCGCAAAGCAGCCGCCCGCTTTAGCCAGGTGTATGGCGTGGCGCCGCGTACCCATGGCGCCGCCGGCTGGCAGATGAATGCTGCCGCCTTTGCCGAACACGACACGGCCGGCTATGCCTATGCTTCCGATGGCCGCTGCCGCCTCAACGAGGACGGTACGCTGGCTAATCCGGCCGATGGTCCGCACCGCCTCAGCGATGGCGCCACCGTGCTCAAGCACGTGCAACTGCCCACCACCCTGCCCACGCTGGACGAGCTGCTGGGACGCGAGATCAATGGGGTCACCATCAGCACCGCCAATATTGCCGACTTCCTGTTGCAGCTGACGGCGGGCGCCACGCGCGACCACGTCTATACTTTGCACGCAGAGCTTGAAGGGCAGAAACTTGCCCCCATATTCGAGCAATTGCTCACTGGCTGGAAAGCACAAGGCTATCAGCTGGCCTCGATGGCCGATTACTACCAGAAAGTGCAGCACCAGACTTTGCCCGTTTGCGCTATCACCTGGGGCGAACTGCCGGGCCGCTCGGGACAGTTGATCGTTCAGGGTGATGCCCGCGCTTGAACCGACACAACAACCGAACTGGAGACGCCTGTGGCTGACCGCCCTACCGCAGTAAGTGATTTTTCCGCCGCCATGACGGGTGGCCAGACCTTCCAGCTGGCAGGCCGTCCGGCCCGCTACACGGTGCTGTTCTTCTATCCCAAGGACAACACCCCGGGCTGCACCACCGAGAACATTGCCTTCCGCGACCTGTACGCGCAATTTCAGGCGGCCGGCACGGAAATCTACGGCATCAGCCGCGACTCGCTGCGCTCGCACGAAGGCTTCAAAACCAAACTGGGCCTGCCGTTCGAACTGATCTCCGATCCGGATGAAGCACTGTGTCTGCAGTTCGGCGTCATGAAGATGAAACAGATGTATGGTAAGACTGTACGTGGCATTGAACGCAGCACGTTTGTGATTGACGCTCAAGGTCAAATAGTGAAAGAATGGAGAGGCGTGAAGGTAGCAGGTCACGTCGATGAAGTGCTGGAATTTGTAGCGCGCCAGGCTTAATCACCGGTTGCGTGTTGCAAGCGCCAGCGTTGCTGAACGTCGCAAGACGTTTGTTAACCAAGCAGGCGAACAGCCTTAACGGCACCTATCCTTGAGTCAGCACTGTACTATCTCCCACCCAACATGGTGGCCAGCCGGTCGCCATGCGGTTCTTTCCCCGGGCAAGATGAGCGCCCGTCGGCAGTCTTGTAAGTTGTTTTCCCTCGCATCCACCCCATCCGGTTGCAACGTTGCCAGCGCCGCGAGCGCCGGACAGCGCGCTGCGCCTATGGGCGGATTCCTCCAGCTTTTTAGAAAATGAGATCCTGATGCCACTGCCAAAAATTCCAAGTCAGCCAGCGACCATCCTGCTGGCCAAAGATTATCCCAAAGCCAGCGGTACGCACGCGATAGCGCCGCTGGCAGTGCCGGCCGAGCCGGCCGCAGCGCCGAAGAAAGCGGCGCCGGCCAAAGCCAAAGCCGTCCAGGCCAAAGCGCCTGCCAGCACCAAAGCGGGCAAGAGCAGCGCGGTCGCCGCCGTGCTGAAAGCGGCACCGGCCGTGCTGAAGGCGGCAGCGGCCGCCGAACCGGCGGCCCAGCCTGCCAAAGCACCAGCCAGGGCCAAGGTGGCGCCGGCGGCGCGCAGCAAAGTCACGCCGATCAGTACCAAAACGCCCCATCCGGCCAAGCACAAGCCGGTGGAAGTGCCGCTCAAATCGTCCGCCAGCCGCCATGCCGACCAGACTGGCGCCACCAAGCTGTTCGTACTCGACACCAATGTGCTGATGCACGACCCGACGTCGCTGTTCCGCTTCGAAGAGCACGACGTCTATCTGCCCATGATGACGCTGGAGGAACTGGACAACCACAAGAAAGGCATGACCGAAGTGGCGCGCAATGCGCGTCAGGTGTCGCGCACGCTGGACGCGCTGATGTCCAACACGGACGACGATGCGATCGATCAGGGCATCCCCCTGTCCAAGCTGGGCAACAAGGATGCTAAGGGCCGGCTGTACTTCCAGACCCGCATCCAGACGGCCGATCTGCCGCTCGGCCTGCCGGTCGGCAAGGCCGACAACCAGATCCTGTCGGTGGTACGTTCGCTCGAAGCGGAGCAGGATGGCCGCCATGTGGTGCTGGTGTCGAAAGACATCAATATGCGCATCAAGGCGCGCGCGCTGGGCCTGCCGGCGGAAGACTATTTCAACGACCACGTGCTGGAAGATACCGACCTGCTGTACTCGGGCATCGTGCAGTTGCCGGATGACTTCTGGAGCAAGCACGGCAAGGATCTGGAAAGCTGGCAGGAAAACAAGAACGGCCAGAGCGCTACCTTCTACCGCGTCACGGGCCCCTTCATCCCCAGCCTGCTGGTCAACCAGTTCGTCTTCCTCGAACCGAAGAATGGCGAAGCGCCGTTCTATGGTCAGGTCAAGCAGATCAACGGCAAGACGGCCGTGCTGCAGACGCTGCGCGACTACAGCCACAACAAGAACAGCGTGTGGGGCGTGACGGCGCGCAACCGCGAGCAGAACTTCGCCCTCAACCTGCTGATGAATCCCGAGTGCGACTTCGTTACCCTGCTGGGTCAGGCCGGTACCGGCAAGACCCTGCTGGCACTGGCGGCCGGTCTGGCGCAGGTGCTGGAGACCAAGCTGTACAACGAGATCATCGTCACCCGCGTCACGGTTCCTGTGGGCGAAGACATCGGCTTCCTGCCCGGTACGGAGGAAGAAAAGATGTCGCCATGGATGGGCGCCTTCGACGACAACCTCGAAGTGCTCAACAAGTCCGATTCCGACGGCGGCGAGTGGGGCCGGGCGGCCACCCAGGATCTGATCCGTTCGCGCATCAAGATCAAATCGCTCAACTTCATGCGTGGCCGTACCTTCGTCAACAAGTTCCTGATCATCGACGAGGCACAGAATCTGACGCCGAAACAGGTCAAGACGCTGGTGACCCGGGCCGGTCCGGGCACCAAGATCCTCTGCCTGGGTAACATCGCCCAGATCGACACGCCTTACCTGACGGAAGGTTCGAGCGGCCTGACCTATGTGGTGGACCGCTTCAAAGGCTGGTCGCACAGTGGCCACGTGACGCTGGCACGGGGCGAACGCTCGCGTCTGGCCGACCACGCCAGCGACGTGCTCTAGCCGCCGGCCACGACCAACCCGCAACCCCGCCCGCAGCCTGCTGCCGGCGGGGTTGTTTATTTGGGAAAAGAAACGGTTATAATCTCGGCTTCTGCATTTCGGAGCCTCTGCTGTGGACAGTTATAGTCGTCGAAACTTCGACCCCACACAGGCAAGGTAATCCGCACGACATATCGTGCTGCTACCATGCCTGCACGGCGGGTAGTAGCCTGCACGGATAGCAACATCCGTGCACATGCTTCCCCATATCATCATGAATCAGCCCCGCGCACCAGCGCGGGCATGCTCCTGTACCAGCGCGGTACAGGAACCGGGAGTTTGTATGCGCAGTCTCTTTTCTCGTTTCACCCTTTACAGCCTGCCTCTGCTGGCGGGACTGGCCCACGCCGGCGACGACATCAGCGCCGAAGACTGGAATGCCCACCTGCAATCGACCTATACGTGGCAGAACAAACATGCTTTCCCTGCAGCCTATTCGGGCACCAACAGCCTGAGCCCAGAACGCGAACTCAGTTATTCCTGGACCACGACACTGGCGCTGGGCTGGCGGCCATGGCGGGGTGGCGAGCTGTACTTCAATCCCGAAGCGGCTCAGGGCGTGCCCCTGTCCGGCCTGACGGGTCTGGGCGGTTTTACCAATGGCGACATGGGCCGAGCTTCCGGCAAGACGCTGAAGATCTACCGCGCCCGCTTGTTCCTGCGCCAGAGCTGGCCGGAAGGCGGCGAACAGCAAGGCGAACAGGATGCCGTGGAATCGGCCGCCAACCAGCTGGCCGGCATGCAGAGCCGGCGCCGCTGGGTGCTCACGGCGGGCAATCTGTCCATCCTCGACGTGTTCGATCCCAACAGCTATAGCCATGATCCGCGTACCCAGTTCCTCAACTGGGCCATGATGACCTACGGCGCCTACGATTACGCCGCCGATGCGCGCGGCTACACCTGGGGCGCCGCGCTCGAGTGGTACCACGATGACTGGGTGCTGCGGGCCGGCCGCTTTATCGAGCCGCGCCAGCCCAACCAGCAGGTGCTGGATCCGAAAATCTGGCAGCACTATGGCGACCAGATCGAACTCGAACACGCTCACACGCTGGCCGGCCAGCCGGGCCGCGTACGGCTGCTGGCCTTCAACAGTCATCTGCGCATGGCGCGCTATCAGGATGCCAGCGAACTGGGAGCCCGCAGCGGCAGCACGCCCGACATCAATCTGGTGCGCAACAGCAACCAGCACAAGCGTGGTCTGGGCCTCAGCTTCGAGCAGGCTGTGAGCCCCGAACTGGGCCTGTTCGGGCGCTACAGCAAGGCGGACGGCAAGACGGAAACCTATGCCTTCACGGAAATCGACCAGTCGATCACGGCTGGCGCCGTGCTCAAGGGCGCAGCCTGGCAGCGTGCGCAGGATACTGTGGGCCTGGCCGTGGCCAGCAACGGCCTGTCGGCCCAGCGCCGGGCCTATCTGGCCGCCGGCGGCATCAGTTTCTTCATCGGCGACGGCGCCCTGCAGTACCGTCAGGAACAGGCCGTGGAAGCCTATTACAATCTGGCCATCAGCAAATCGCTGGCGTTGACGCTGGACTGGCAGCGCATCCGCCATCCCGCCTACAACGCCGCGCGCGGCCCGGTAGATGTGAGCTCGGTACGGCTGCACACGGAATTCTGAAGCGAGCCGGCCGGCCTGCAGCCGAGCCGGCAGTCAGTTCCGTCCGGTGCTTGTCGCACACAGACAACAGGAATTCGTCACCGCTGCCAGCGCTGACAGCCACGCCTTGCTTCACCTGCCAGCGCTGCCGCACCCACAGTCCGGAATCCGGGAAAATTATCCCCTGAGGAAACAATCAATAACAGGAATAAATTTTTCGCTACGCTCGCGCGCAATCGGCGTCGAAAGTGCTTGAAACCGGCTGCAAGCTGTATGACACTAGACTGCCTAGCCCTGTATTCCCTGCCCCACGGACCGAACCGAGGTGTGACCATGGACATTCCTATCCTGATCCGCAAGCGAGACGGCAGCCGCTACGGTGTGACCGTGCCCGATATTCCCGGTTGCGTCACCAGCGGCGAAACCATGGGCAAAGCCATGAGCAATGCCACCAAAGCCATCTATGGCCATGTGGGCCAGCTGGTGGAACAGGGCAAGGCCTTCGAAATCAAACCCTCGGAAGTGGAGCGCCTGTCCAGCCAGCCCGACTACGCTGGCGGCATCTGGGCGCTGGTCTGTCTGGACCTCTCCAAACTCGACGATCCGCCGGAAACCTGAAGAATGCTTGCCCTTCCCACGGTGGCAAGGGCTACAGTATGATCATCGTCACCCCAACAGGAGAATCACGATGTATCAATTACAGGTAGAAAACATGAGCTGCGGCCACTGCGTGGGCGCCGTCACCAAAGCCGTACAGGCAGTCGATGCTGCCGCCCGCGTCGAGATCGATCTGGCCAGCAAACAGGTACGTATCGACAGCAGCTCGGCGCTGCCCGCCCTGACGGCTGCCATCGTGCAAGCCGGTTACCCCGTCACCTCAGCAGCCTAGCCCCGGCACAGCGGGAAATCTGCCGGTTCAGGCCGGCTGTGGCTGGCGCGGTTATAATCAACGGTAACCATTTCACTTTAACCGTTGCGCTACACCCGCCGGCCGCCTCTCCCATGCACTTCGCTCCCGCGCTTGATCTTACCCTGATACTGATGGTTGCCACGGCCGGTTTTCTGGCCGGCGTACAGAACGCTCTTGCCGGTGGCGGCTCGTTCATTACCTTCCCGGCCCTGCTGCTGGCCGGCCTGAATCCGCTGGCAGCCAATATGACGTCCACCATCGCGCTCTTCCCCAGCCAGATCACTTCCGGTTATGCCGGCCGCAAACTGGTGGCCGATGTGGGCCCGCTGACGTTCCGCCAGATGCTGATCATCAGCGCCATCGGCGGCCTGTTCGGCGCCATTCTGCTGCTCAATACGCCGCCTTCCTTCTTTGCCCGGCTGGTGCCCTGGCTGGTGCTGTTCGCCACCAGCGTGTTCGCCTGGGGCAGCTTCCGCAAAAAACCGCTGCACGCCGCCAGCAGCATGCCGCGCTGGACCCTGATACTGGTGCAGAGCTGCATCGCCGTGTACGGCGGCTACTTCGGTGGCGGGATAGGTTTTCTGATGCTGGCCGCGCTGACCATCGCCGGCCAGCAGGTGCGCGCTGCAGCAGCCACCAAGAACGTACTGGCCATGGCCATGAATGCTGCGGCCGCCGCCATCTTCGCCAGCTCTTCGCTGATCAGCTGGCCAGCCGCGCTGGCCCTGTGTGCCGGCGGCATCGCGGGCGGCTTCGTCGGCGGCTGGCTGATCCACCGCCTGCCGGAAAAAGTCATGCGCGGTTTTGTCGTGCTGGTCGGCGCCAGCCTGACCGTGTGGATGTTTGTCCGCGCCTAGTCTAATCCGGTCTAAACAGGTCTAAACAGGTCTAGATCAGTCTAATACGGTCTAGACCAGTCTATATTAGGCCGATTTAGTCTGTTCCAGACTATCCCCCTCGTTTTTAGCCCGTTCTAGACCTTTTTAGACCGATCTAGTGCGATCTAGATCGTTCTAGACTAGTCGGCCAGAGACTGCAGGATGGCACACTCGGAGCGCTGGTCGCCATGGCAGCAGCCCGCCAGCTGCTGCAGACTGTTGCGCATGGCCGTCAGCTCGGCGATACGCGTGTCCAGTTCCGCCACATGGCCCAGCGCGAGGCGTTTCACGTCGGCGCTGGCGCGGCTGGGGTCCTGCCATAGCGACAGCAGTTCGCGTATCTGTTCCAGCGAAAAACCCATGCTGCGGCTGCGCTTGATGAAGCGCAGCGCGTGCAGATCGCTGTCGGCGTAGATACGGTAGCCCGCCGCACTGCGCTTGCCGGGCGGGATCAGGGCGATGCTCTCGTAATGCCGTATCATTTTCGCGCTGACGCCCGTGGCGGCAGCGGCCTGTCCGATATTCATGCTGGCCTCCAGCGCCGCAGCAGCAGCGCATTGCTGATCACGCTGACGGAACTCAGCGCCATCGCCGCCCCTGCCACCATGGGGTTGAGCAGGCCGAAAGCGGCCAGCGGTATGCCCACCAGATTGTAGATAAATGCCCAGAACAGATTCTGCCGAATCTTGCGGTAGGTCAGGCGCGAGATGCTGATGGCCGCCGCCACCAGCGCCGGATCGCCGCGCATCAGGGTAATGCCGGCTGCATGCATGGCCACATCGGTGCCGCTGCCCATGGCGATGCCCACATCGGCCGCCGCCAGCGCAGGCGCATCGTTGATGCCGTCGCCCACCATGGCGATGCAGGCGCCGGGCTGCTGCAGCGCCGTGATGGCCGCCGCCTTATCGGCTGGCAGCATATTGGCGATCACCCGCGTCAGGCCCAGTTCGCGCCCTACGGCATCGGCACTGCCCTGATTGTCGCCCGTCAGCAATATGGTTTCCACATGCAGCGCGTGCAGCGCCTGCAGCGCCGCCTGCGCCTGCGGCTTGATGCGGTCGCCGAAGGCCAGCAGGCCTAGCAGCTGAGGTGCGGGCGTCACGCTGGCCAGCCACGCAATGGTGCGGCCTTGCCGTGCCAGTGCGTCGGCCTCGGCCTGCAGCGGCGCAGTCGATACGCCCTGTTCGCTCATCAGCCGGCCGCTGCCCAGCAACAGGCGCCGCCCTGCCACCGTCGCCGCCACGCCCCGTCCCGGCAGCGCTGAAAGTTCGCTGGCAGCCAGATCCTGTGCCAGCCCGCGCGTCGCCGCAGCATCAAGCACGGCACGGGCCAGCGCATGCTCGCTGCCGCGCTGGATGGCGGCGGCTGCCCGCAGCAAACCATCCTGATCGTGATCGAGCGCATGCAGCGCCAGCAGCGCCGGTTTGCCCTCGGTCAGGGTCCCCGTCTTGTCGAACGCTACGCTGCTGATGCGGTGCGCCAGTTCCAGCGCCGTGGCATCCTTGATCAGTATGCCGTGGCGTGCCGCCACGCCCGTACCGGCCATGATGGCCGCCGGTGTGGCCAGCCCCAGCGCGCAGGGGCAGGCGATCACCAGCACGGCCACCGCGTTGATCAGCGCGTGTTCCACTCCGGCACCGGCCAGCAGCCAGCCCGCCAGCGTGAGCAGCGCCAGCACCACCACCACCGGCACAAAGATCGCGCTAACGCGGTCGACCAGCCGTTGCACCGGCGCCTTGGCCCCCTGCGCATCCTCTACCAGCGCAATGATGCGCGCCAGCGTGCTCTGCGCGCCCACCGCCGTCACCTGCACCAGCAGCAGGCCTTCGCCGTTGATCGCGCCACCCGTCACGCGCTGCCCTGCACTACGCGCTACCGGCAGGCTCTCGCCGGTAATCAGCGCTTCATCCACATGGCTGGCACCCTGCTGCACGATGCCGTCAACGGCGATCCGTTCGCCCGGCCGCACCAGCACCAGATCGCCCACCTGCACCGCGGCGATGGGCAGTTCCACCTCCTGCGTGCCGCGCTGCACGCGCGCCGTTTCCGGCCGCAGCGCCTGCAGGGCACGGATGGCCGAGGTCGTCTGGCGCTTGGCGCGCGCCTCCAGCCATTTGCCCAGCAGGATCAGGGTAATCACCACGGCCGAGGCTTCGAAATACAGGTGCGGCATGGTGCTGGGCGCCGCCAGCAGCTGGTACACGCTGAGGCCGTAGGCCGCGCTGGTACCGAGCGCCACCAGCAGGTCCATATTGCCGCTGCGGTCTTTCAGCGCCGCCCAGCCGGCCTTGTAGAAACGCGCGCCCAGCCAGAACTGCACGGGGGTGGCCAGCAGCCATTGCAGCCGGCCGTCCAGCATCCAGTGCTTGCCGCCCAGTTCCAGCAGCATGGGCAGCATCAGCGGCAGCGCAAACAGGGCCGCCAGCAGCACGGCCGTACCGCCGCCCGTGGCCAGCAGGGGCGCAGCCTGCGGCGGCGCAGCCGGTGCCAGCGCGTGATAGCCGGCCTGTGCTATGGCTTGGGTCAGCGTATCGAACGCCAGCGGCTGGTCCGAACTGACGCGCGCCGTTTCCGTCGCCAGATTGACATTAGCCGCGGCCACGCCGGGCATGGCCGCCAGCAGCCGCTCGACGCGGCCGGAGCAGGATGCACAGGTCATGCCCTCGACTTTGAAGGACAGGGTGTGCGCAGGAGTGTTAGTAGCAGGCATGATGATCTCGCGGGACAACTCGGTAACCATAGCATCGAGTATCCCACGATGGGAAGGTCAAGCGCTGTCTGCGTAGTACAGCGTCACCGCACGATGCAATCAACATCCTTGGGCTTGGCCGGTGTGGCCGTGCTGCTGCCAGGGCTGTTCTGCGACGAGTTGAATGACGGCGGCGGATTGAACTGCAAGGCGGGATTGGCCGGCACCACTACCGGTGGATGGGTGAAAGTGGCCGTGTAGCCGAACTGGCCAGCGGAAAAATTCTGGCTACCGCCTCTGTTACTCAGATTGATCATCCCGTCGATGACCTGCACATACAGGCCGGGCTGCAAGCCGGGTGCATTGGGCGCATTCGGCATATTCGCCGCCTGCGCCAGCTGTAGCGGTTTCACCGGTGCGGCAAATTGATCGAGCGCCGCCGTGCTGGCCATGTTGTAGGCGGCCAGCGCTTCGGCATCGGGGGCTATCCAGTCGGCCGTGAAGGTGGTGCCACGGATACCGATAGTGGCGCTCGGCGTTTTCATGGAAAACTTTTCCTTGTTGCGCTTGCCCAGCAGGCCAGTCACGGAGCGCAAGCCGCCCTTGACCAGATTGAAGGAAGCGCTGTCGCCGTCCGGCTTGTCGGCCTCATAGCTGAATTTCTCCACTTTGAAGGTAGTGTTGGGCTTGAGGGTAATTTCGCTGTTGTCGATGAACTTCACCATGGCATAGGTGTTCTTCTCCGTCATCAGCGTATCGCCGCCCTCCACTTCCGAGCGGAGCGACAGGATGCGCGCCGTGCCATCGGCTTTTTTGGCCAGCAGGGGACCGCTCAGCTGGACGATGGTGCCGGCCACCTGCGCCGCCCAGGCCGCACTGGCGCCGGCCAGCAGCAGGCCCAGCATCAGCACCTGCAGCCAGCGGACATATGACTTGAAATTCAGGCAAAACATGAAGATTTCCTTCCCTAGTAGGCCAGGCCCAGGCGTATGTGCAGACGGTTGGCGTCGTGATGGCTGGTTGCGCCCATTTTGACGATGTGGCCCAGGTCGAACTGCAGATTGACGTAGGTGGACAGCACGAAACGGGCGCCGATACCGGCGCTGCCGATGCTGGTGCTGGCCAGCTCGCCTGCAGCAGGATGACTGCGGCGGATATAGGCACTGTCATAAAAACCCAGCAGGCGGCAATTCCAGCCTTCGCGCGGGCATAGATTCGGGCCATACACTTCCAGATTCAGGGTGGCACCGGAGTCATTGGCAATTTCGCGCTCAAGGAAGCCGCGCACCGAACTGGCGCCACCGGCGCCGAACTGCTCGCCCGGCACCAGCTCGTGCGGGCTGTACTGGCCATTGAAGATGGCACGCACCTGCCAGTCATTGCTGAAACCCTTTACCGCGCTACCCAGAGCGCGCAGCACCGTATAGCCGGCCTTGGCGCCGTCGCGCACGGCATTGAAGGCATGCTGGTCGCCTTTGCTGCCGCCCGGCAGATTCTGCGACAGGGTCAGCTGTCCGCTCACGCTGCCGGCTCCGCTGCTCAGGCTGGCCTGATAGCCGAGGCTAAGCGGATGCACGGTCACATCATTGCCCAGCTCCAGCCCCTGCAACAGTACGCTGTTCTTGTAGGCCTTGTAATCGAGCCCCAGCGAGAGCTGCGACTCCAGCTCGCCCTGCCTGGCCAGATTGTGGGTGTAGCGGGCGCCATAAGTGGCCCCCTTGCCGCTGACGGCCAGATTGAAAATACCGGCCGTCACCTTGCCCGAATCCACGTTCGAATAACTGGCATACAGATCCACCGTATCGCCCAGCTGGTACAGGGGAATGTGGTAGCCGGCACCATACACCTTGACACGGCCCGGCTCCTCGGCGGTGGTGGTGTACTGCAGCGTGGCCACATGGTCGCGCCCGAACAGATTGGCATGCTGGAGCACCGTGCTGACGTGGGTCTTGCCGGTCTGCTCGGTGCCCGTGTTGTCCAGATTGGCCATGACTTTCCATGGCCGCTGGTCCTTGACCTCGAGTTCGGCATCAACTTCGTCATCGGCCTCGCCGCTTTGCAGCTTCATGGTGACATTCTTGGCCGGATTGTCGTTGACCAGCTTGAGGTTGGCCGACAGCGCCGTCAGGTCGGGCGAGCGGCCTTCCTGCAGCGCAGGCAGGGTGCGGCGGATATTGGCTTCGTCGAAATACTGGTTGTTCACTACCCTTACCCGGCCTATGCGGGTTTCCACCACACGCAGCAGCACCTTGCCGCCATTGAGCTCCTGCTCCGGCAGTTCGACCGTGACGATGCGGTAGCCGCGCCCGTGGTAGATGGCTTCCAGCGTTTCCAGCGCGCGCTGGACATCGCCGAAATCCTTGTTGCGGCCCGTGTAGGGCGCCAGTGCCGTATCGATTTCGGCGCCACTGAGCAGGGAGTTGCCCTGCACTTCGAAGCGGCTGATTTCAAACCGGACGATGTCGTCGTCGGCAGCGCGGGACAGCGCCGGCAGCAGCAAGGCACTGGCCAGCACGGCGCCAGCGAGCATGCTGGCAGGATGCAGTACGGGGGAAACAGACTCGTGGCGTTTTTTCATAGGTCGGTCTTGGGGCGCTCAATTGCAATAAGTCTTGGCGAGCGGTTTTTCCGTCGCCGGTTTGCTCACGTCCGCAGCCTTATCGGTGGTTTTTTCTTCCGTTTTCTTGTCGTCGGGCGGGGCACTGCCGCTGCTAGGGCCGCCACTGCTGGCCTGGGCCGTGCTGCCGCCCGCGCCTGTGCCACTGCCACTGCCGCTGCCGCTGCCGCTGGCCGCAGGGACGCTGGCGGGGGCAACTGCATGAGGCGGTTCGCGGTACTGGTCAGTCTGGACTAAAGGCGCAACATTCACCAGATTCACCGTGGTATTGATAATCTGGGTAATCGGTTCGGATGGCTGGCCGCTGCCGGCAGCGGCATTCGCGGCCGCTTTAGCCGCAGCATCGGCGGCGGCGTCCGCCGCAGCTTTGGCAGCCGCGTCGGCAGCAGCCTTGGCGGCAGCAGCAGCCGCCGCCTGAGCCGCAGCATCGGCCGCCGCTTTGGCCGCTGCATCAGCCGCAGCCTTGGCCGCCGCATCAGCCGCAGCCTTGGCCGCTGCATCAGCCGCCGCTTTAGCCGCGGCATCAGCGGCAGCCTTGGCGGCCGCATCGGCAGCAGCTTTGGTGGCCGCATCGGCGGCAGCCTGGGCGGCGGCATCGGCAGCAGCTTTGGCGGCAGCATCGGCGGCAGCTTTGGCGGCGGCATCGGCAGCAGCTTTGGCGGCCGCATCGGCGGCAGCTTTGGCGGCCGCATCGGCGGCGGCTTTAGCGGCCGCATCGGCGGCGGCCGCAGCCTGAGCCGCGGCAGCGGCAGCGGCCGCCGCACTGCCGGAATCGATGGTCGCCACCGTATTACTGCCCAGCGTAATATTGCTCGAACTAACCGAGCCTTGGGGTGCGCTCAGGCTCAGACTGCCGCCATTGGTCGAGATCGAGGTAGCGCTGCCGACGGAGATACTGCCATTGGTGGCCGTGGCCGTAATCGAGCCCGACGTCACGCTCAGGGCGCCGCCCAGCACGATGTCGGTACCGGCCGTGAGCTGGATCTGGTTGACGGCATTCAGGGCCGCCGCCGAACCCAAGTTGATCGAGGTGCTGGCCGAGAACGCCAGCTCCGTTCCCTCCACCACATCGTTGACGGTGACGGGACTGTGCGCCGTGATCGATACGTGGCCGTGACTGGCCTGCGCGTGCAGGGCATGGACGGGGCCATTGAGCACGATGCCGCCGTGGTTATCGATCAGGATATTGCCTTCCGTGGACAGCGTGCCCAGCATCAGCGCGCCGCTGCTGACGTTGTTATACAGGGTAATATCGCCGCTGCCGCTGGTGGCGCTGAAAGCGTTCACATGATTGTCCGGATTACTCAGCACCACGCCGCTATGGGCCGAGACCGTCAGGCTGTCGCTAGTCCACGGCCCCGTCTGGCTGACGGCGCCGCCGCTGGTCGCCAGCACGATGCCGTGCTGGGCTCGCACCGTGCCCATGGCGATATTACCGCTGCCTTCCAGCGTCAGCATGCCGCTGGTATTGATGCTGCCGCCCGTGTGATTGATCTGGCCCAGCGTCAGCACCGCGCCGCTATTAGTTCCGCTCAGCACGCCGCTGCTGAGATTGAGCACGCCCACACTGAGATTGCCGTTCGCCGCCAGATTGCCGCCGTTCAGCGTCAGCGCACCGCCAGACAGGCTGGAACTGCCGCTGGCCAGCGTCAGGTTGCCGCCCGTCAAGGTCAGCGAGGTGCCACTGCCGCCACTGAGGGTGTTGACGCTGGTATTGCCAGCGCTGGCGTCATAGGTCACCGTACCGGCGCCGCTGCCCAGCACGGCGGCCAGCACATTGCTGCCATCGGGGGCAATCCCATCCTGCCAGTTGGCAGCGCTGCTCCACAAGCCGCCGCCGCTGCCTATCCAGGTCGAGGCGGGACGGGCCGTGATGGTGCCGACGATAGCCGGGTTGAGCACGTAGTTGCCGCCATCGCTGCCGCCCAGTGTCAGCGCGCCGCCGCTGATCGTAACGGCCTTGGCGACGCCCACATTCTTGTCGGCATAGGTGGCGACGGCCGAACCGGGCACTAGCGTCACGTTATCGGAACCGCCCTCGCCCCAGGTCAGCACGCCGCTCAGTGCGGCACCTTCGAGATTAGCCAGCGTGCTATTGTTGTACTGGCGGCTGGCCAGCGTCAGGTTCAGGCTGACGGGCGTGATCGAGGCCGTCAGGCCGGTCGGCAGGGTGCTCACCATATAGTTGCCGCTATCGGCGCCGCTCAGCGTGGCGCCATGCACGGTCACGCTCTTGTTCGTGCCGACGTTACGGTCGCTGAACGATGCCGTCGCGCCGGCCAGCGAAACCTGATCGCTGCCGTAGATACCGGTCAGCACGCTCTGGCTGGTATTGAGCGTGGCCAGCGTGCCGGTGGCGTAGCCGTTGCCCGGATCGAGGTTGCGGTTATACACGCGGTCTAGCGCCGTCACGCCACTGAGCGTCAGCGCTGCCGGCGTAATGCTGGCCGTCAGTTCGTTGGCCACGCTGACCATGTAGTTGCCGGCGTCGTTACCGCCCAGCTGGTAGCCGCTCAGGATCACCGTCACCGGCTTATTGTTGCCCACGTTCTTGTTACTGAAATAGGCACTGGCCGTGCCCACCGTGGCGAGGTGGACGTCGTCGCCATTGAGCGCGGAGCCTATGCTGGTGCCGCCCGTGATTTGCGCAATATCGCTGCCGTTGTATGGGCGCGTCGATTGCAGCGACAGGTTATTCAGGTAGATAGGCCGCGCCGTGATCGTGCCCGTACCAGTTACGCTGCCCACCAGCGTGTAGTTGCCGGCCTCGCTGCCGGACAGCGTGGCGCTGGAAATTGTCAGCGCCTTGCCCGCGCCGACATTCTTGTTGGCGAACGTGGCGTCGGCTTCCACCTCCAGATCGCCGTAGTTGCTGATCGCGCCGTGGATGGTGAAGCCGTACTGCGCGCGCGAGAGCGTGGCCAGACCGTCATACACCTTGTTTGCCGTGGCAGTGGCGGTGATCTGGCGCGGCGTGATCACCAGCTGCGGGCTGCTGCCGGCGTAGCTGATGTCATACCGGGTCGAATACAGTCCGCCCACATTGTAGGTGCCGACATTGCGTGCGCCAGCCCAGCCCAGCGTACCGCTCACGCCATTCGGTATGGCACTGGTGGTGACGCCGCTCAGCACCGAGCTCTGGCCATCAAAGGTCTTGCTGACGTTGCTGCCGCCGCTCAGTGTGACGGTCAACGGTGTCAGCAGACTCTTGATCAGCGGCTGGGTGTAGCCCTCGTAGATACGCCAGACCGGCGTGCTGGCAAAATCGAAACCGCTGAAATTCTCTGCGTGCATCATCTGCGCCGCCGTCAGACCCGTGCCGGGGCCGCCGCTGGCGTTCACCGTTTCGCTGTTGTAATACAGATGCGCGCTGCTGCCGCCAGCGGCGCTGCCTACCAGCGGGTGCACATTGCCTTGCATAGCCGAGCCATCCAAGCTGCCGCTATAAAATACTTGCTGCAAGGTGCCGGCCGCCATCAGTCCCACGGCGCCGCCCATATTCTCATGCTCGATGGCACTGGCGTCATTCGAACTCAGATTGCCCGTGGCATAGGAATTTTCGATCAGCGGATACAGGCTGCCATCAGCGTCCATGTGCCCGGCCAGCGCGCCGATATTGCGCCCGCCACTGACGCTGCCGCTGGCATAGGAGGTACGGATGATCCCCCCCAGATTATCGCCCACCAGTCCGCCGACATTCTGGCCGGCGCCATACACCTCGCCGGTCGCATAGGAATTGCTGATCTCTGCCGAGGTGCTGCCCTGGCCATGATTGCTGCCTACCAGCCCGCCAACATTGCCCGTCACGGAGGTGCTATGCACGCTGCCACTGGACTGCGAGTAGCTGATACTGCCCCCGTTATAACCGACCAGGCCGCCAATATTCGATTGCTGTCCGGCGTCGCCCGCAGTCACCGTGCCGCTGAAACCGGCGTGACTGATGCTGCCGCGATTCTGGCCCACCAGACCGCCCGTATCCCAGTCGCCGGCCACATCGATGGCGCTGCTGACATTGCTGATCTGGCTGCTGCTATCGGTGGCAGCGGCCAGCGCGCCCACCACGCCGGCGCCGCTTACCTCGCCGCTGGCCAGCGTCAGATTGCGTACTGTGCCATTGCCCAGATAGGCGAACAGGCCGACGTTCTGCTGCGACGGACGATGGATGGTCAGATCGCTGATGGCAAAGCCGCCGCCATCGAACACACCGGTGTACTTATTGCCTTCGCTGCCGATAGGGACAAAGCCGGCGTGGCTGTTCCAGTCTTCCGTGCCGGCGGCGTCGATGTTATTGGTCAGCGTGTAGGAGTTGCTCATCGCCAGACCGGCGGCGCCTTGCAAGCCGTAGATATCGCTGATCAGATACGGCGTGGCCGAACTGCCGTTGCCGCCCTTGGCGCGCAGGAAAGTACTATTGGCGCCGATGACGAAATTGCCTGCGCTGAAAGCCGGCAGCGTAGCGCTGACCTGATTCCAGTTGCCGCGCTGGAGCGAGAAAGTACCGCTGATATCGAGCGCGCTACTGGCCGTCACCGTCTGGCCATCGCCGGCATACAGGGTCAGGCCGCTGTAGTCGCCCAGCTGGACCGGCGCAGCGAAGCGTATGCTGCCGTTGGTGGTCATGGTCACGCTGCGGCCCAGGCTGAGGGCGCCGCTGACCAGTATGCTATCGGCCGCGGCGGCTTGGGTGCTAGTCAGATAGACGCGCGTATTCGACACGCCGTAAAAGTCGTTATCCACCAGCTCCAGCGTATCGGCTGCGTTGCCGCTGACGCCGAGGTTGATCGGGTTGCCCGTGCTGAGCGTGGTGCCGCCGGAACCATAGAGCGAGCCGCTGGCCAGCGTCATCTTGCCTGCACTCACCAGCAGGCTGCCGCTGGCATGCACGCTGCCATTATTGGTAATCCGGTGGTTGCCCGTGTCCGGCACGCTGAGCGTAATGGCGCTGCCGGCATTGAGATGGCTGCTCGAGCCGATCACCAGATTGCCATCAGACGCCAGAGACGACAGGGTCATGCTGGCGCCCGAGGTCAGCGTGGCGCCGTTATTCACCGTCAGCGTGCCGCTGCCCGCCACTGTCAGCGTGTCCTGCGCGCTCACCGTGCCCAGCAGCAGATTGTGGCCGGACAGGCTGACCGCGCTGCTGGTCGACTGCAGGCTGACCGCATTGGTCACCTGATTGTATTCATTGATCAGATTCAGCGAGTCCGCCGCAATGGCCGACAGGTTTTTCAGCTGCAGCGCATCGATCGGACTGGTGGACTGGCTGATGGCGCCGCCAGCATGCAGATCCAGTCCGCCCTGACTGGCACTGACGGCGGCCCGCAGTTCGATATTACCGGTCGCATCAAGCCGCAGGGTCTTGTTACTATCCCAGCTCAGCGAACTGAGTAGTTTGATGTTGCCAGCGCCAGGCGCCATGGTGTCGTTGCTGGCGACGCTGACGATGCTGACATTGCTGCCTTGCAGCGCCGCGGCCAGCGTGCCGGTCGTCAGCAGCGAAGCCCCTTTCGGCCCGGTGGCCGAGAACGGCGTGTCACCGCTCAGGATGCTGTAGTTGGCCGGATCCTCCGACATGCCGCCCAGATTGATGGCCGTAGCCAGTTCGTCGGCGATATAGATATTGGCCGGGTCTAGCAGCAGCGTGCCGGTCTTGCCCTGCGCCGCACGGGTATCGGCCTGGCCGCGCATATCGAGCACATGGCCGGAAGTTTCGATCAGCCCGCCATTGCCGCTGCGCGCGCCGCCGCGCGCCGAAATACTGCCATACATACGGGTAGCGTCATCGCCCCACACGATCACCTTGCCGCCATCGCCGGCGCTGATCGCATCGGCACGGATCACGCTATCCTTGCCTACATAGCTTTGTTTGGCATTGGCAATAGCCGGATTACGGCCCTGATAGTCGCCGCCCAGCAGCACCGTACCGCCGCCGGCAGCGCCGCTGGCATCGACCACGGCATCGCCGGTCAGCCCCACCTGCGGCCCCAGCAGCATGATGTCGCCGCCTATATTCAGATTGCTGCCGGTGGCACTGGTGCTGCTGCCCGCTTCGAGCAAGGTGGTGCCGCTGGACTTGAGCATGATCTTGCCATTGGCGCCGCGCACGGCACTATCGGCGCTGATGCGGCCACGCTGGTTGACCAGTGCGCCATACACGCCGATACGCCCGCCCTGCGCCACGATCTGGCCCAGGTTCAGCGCCTGATCGCTGGCGGCCGACACCACCACCTGCAGATTCGGATCGGCCGCTTCGAACAGCTGCACACTATGGCCCGCTGCCAGCACCACCTCGCCATTTTCCGTCGAAATGATGCCGCGGTTTTCTACTGATGGCGCAATCAGGAAGACCTGCCCGCCGGCCGGCGTGCGGATAGTGCCCGCATTGCTGACCTTGCCCGCGTCAGGACTGCCGCTGAAGTTGTTCTTACCGGCGAGGAAATCGCTATTCGATAAAGCCAGACTGGAAGCCACCAGCCCGTTCACATCCACCTGCGCGCCGGCGCCGAACAGCACGCCGTTGGGATTAATCAGGAACACCTTGCCATTGGACTGGATAGCGCCGAGGATGACGCTGGGGTCCTGTCCGGTAATACGGTTGAGCACGCGGCTATCGGCGCTCTGCTGGACAAATTTGGCAATTTCGTCGGTGGCCAGCGAAAAGCCCTGCCAGTTGATGATGGTATTGGGGAGGTTAGTAATGGTGTAGGTCTTGCCCTGCTGGCTGAAGCTGGCCTGCCCTGCTACCACGTTAGGCGCCAGCGGTCCGGCCTGCGCCGTGGAATAGCAGGCAGCTACCAGTACGGCCAGGACTTTGCGGCGCAATGGCGCGGGCGCCCGTCCGGCAGACGGACGACGGTGGGTAGATTTCATGGCAACTTCCTTAGCGCAGTGAACTGTTCCAGCGAATATATGCCAAAAAGCATTATTCCACTGGAAACAAATTATATGTCAGAGTGTCAGCGCTTCGAATAGAAATTTGCCAATTTAGTTTCCCAAATGACAGTAAATGCAGCTATTCCGCACGAATGCCTACTTGGTGTCGAACGTCGTCACGCCATCCCAGCCGGCGCCGGGCGGATGCTCGCAATAATAGGCGATGCGCTGCTGGTAAAGCTGGTACAGATAACGCTCGGGCGCCAGCTGCTGCAAGGCGGCAATCGCCGCCTGCGCCGCCGGCCACTGCTGCTGGCGCAGCAGCTGCAAGGCTGCCTGCCAGTCCTGCAGTTCGCGCCGTTCGGCATGGCTGATCTGCTCGGCCAGTCCCAGCGGCTCGAAGATCGCCACCGGCTCGTTCTTGCCTTTGACGCGCACCAGATCGAGCTCGCGGTAGGCAAACTCGGGCGCAGCAGCGCGGGTCGCCGCCCCTACTGCGATGCCCACCCCGTACACCTTGGTAATGCCTTCCAGCCGCGACGCCAGATTCACCGCATCGCCCATCACCGTGTAGGCGCGGCGTATGCTGGAGCCCATGTCGCCCACGTGCATCAGGCCCGAATTGAGGCCTATGCCTATCTTCAGCTCGGGCCAGCCACGGGCCAGGAAGTCGGTATTGAGCCGCCTGGCGCTGGCCTGCATCAGCAGCGCCGTGGCCACGCCGCGGCTGGCGTGATCGGCAAACGCCACCGGCGCGCCCCAGAACGCCATCACCGCGTCGCCGATGTATTTGTCCAGCGTGCCGCGGTGGCTGTCGCGGATATCTTCCGACATCGCCGTCAGATAGAGATTGATGTATTCGCGCAGCTGCTTGGGCGTCAGGCCTTCGGAAATGGTGGTGAAGCCGCGCACGTCGACGAACATCACGGTCAGCTCGCGGCTTTCGCCGTCCATATTGTATTTTTCCGGGTCTTCCGCCATTTCCGCCACCAGCTCGGGCGCCACGTATTCGCCAAAGCGCGACACCAGCGCCTGGCCTTTGCGCACCTCGAAGAAATAGCCCCACGCCACATTCAGCACAAACACGGCCAACAGCACGATGATCAGCATGGCCGAATTGAACATCAGGTCCAGCTCGCGGTACAGATACAGGTTCAGGCCCACGCTGGCAGCCATCACGCTTACGCCCAGCAGGATGGAACGCAGCGGCGACAGCGTGGCCAGCGCCAGCCCCAGGCCCAGCCCCAGCAGCAGAATTTCGCCGGCCTCCAGCACGAACGCCATGTAGTGGCGCGACTTGAAGCGCTGGTCGAGTATCGACTTGATGATGTTGGCGTGGATTTCCACCCCCGGATATTCGGGATTGACGGGCGTGGCGCGCAAGTCGACCAGTCCCGGCGCCGTGGTCCCGATCAGCACCAGCGTCCCTTTCAGCAGTTGCTGCGGCGCCCGCCCGGTCAGCACATCGGCCGCCGATACATAGCGGAATGCGCCGCCGGCGGGGCCGCCACGGCCACGGAACTGCACCACCGTACTCATCGCCTCGCCCACGGGGATCAGGCGCTGCTTGCGCCCCGGCAGCAATATGGTCAGGGCATCGTAGCCGCCGCTATCAAGCTGGCTCTGCGATAGCTGGTCGACGGATTCTGTCAGCAGCGGTTTGACGGCCAGCGCATCGAGATACAGCATGCTGGTGGCCACCGCCAGCGAAGGATAGTAGTGCTCGCCCACCTGCTGGATCAGGTAGGCATTGCGCACCACGCCATCCAGATCGGTGACCACGGAAAAACTGCCGGCACCGGCGGCCGCCTGCTGCAGCACCGGCACATTGGCTTCGTAGCCGGCCGCGTTATAGGCCAGCAGTTCGCGTCCGTTCAGGTCCGCCTCGCTGAACAGGGGTGCCGGCAGCGCGCCCTTGACCTGATCGGGCGAGAGATTAAAGCCGAGGATCACCGGCTGGCCCCGGAGGGCGCTGGCAAACAGGCCGTCGTAGTCGAGCGCCGTCTTGAGCGATTGCAGCTTGTCTTTCAGCTGGGGCACATCGCGCAATTCGCGCGCCGAGAGTTTTTCCAGCACGCCATAGCCGGAACTGGTGTCGGGCTCGGGGAAGGAGATATCGTAGCCCACGGCTTTGACCTGATAGTGGCCGGTCAGCTGGCGGATCAGCTGGGCCTGCACGTTGCGGCTCCACGGGAAGCGGCCGAACTCGGTCAGCGCCTTGCCATCGATATCGACGATGACGATGCGCGGATCGAGCACCGGCTGTTCCAGCTTCATGCGCTCGCCGGCCAGCAGATTATCGAGCCGCACCACGGCGTCGCTCTGCCAGTAGTTGAGCGTATAGGCCACGCCGATGGCCGTGACCAGCGCGCTGAGCAGCCAGCGCAGGCCGTATTTCGACAGCGTCTTACTCCAGCGATCAGGCAGGCGCATGGTCAGGCCCGGACTCAGGGGGTGTAGCCGGGAATACGGCTTTCATCGATGCTGTCGATCTGCCGTTGATCCATATTTTTGTGGGCAAACTGCAGATAGATTTTGCTGCGGATGAAGATATCGAACAGGTCGGGATCGATATGGCCATTGAGCGAGAAGTTGCCGAGGATGTGCAGCGCTTCCGACAGCATCTTGCCCTTCTTGTAGGGGCGGTCGGCTGCCGTCAGCGCTTCGAAGATATCGGCGATCGCCATCAGCCGCGCCTGCACCGACATCTGCTCGCGCGTCAGGCCGCGCGGATAGCCTTTGCCGTCCATGCGTTCGTGGTGGCCGCCTGCATATTCAGGCACGTTCTTCAGATGCTTGGGCCAGGGCAGCGCTTCCAGCATCTTGATGGTCATCGAGATGTGATTGTTGATCTGCTTGCGCTCGTCTTCGGTCAGGGTGCCGTACTTGATGGTCAGGTTCTGCACCTCGTTCTCGCTGAGGAAGTTCTGCGCCTGTCCGTCCGGGCCCGTCCAGCGCCGCTGGGCGATGCTGCGCACCCGTTCCTGATCGGCCGTGGCCATGGCTTCGCCGCCCACGTTGGCAAAGCGGATGAAATCGCGCTCGGCGCGCAGCGCCGCCTGCTGCGCCGCCAGTTCGGCATCGATGGCGGCAGCATCGCCGTCGCCGGCCAGCTTGCGTTTCAGCGCCGCGATCTCGGCGTCGCGCAGCAGCACTTCGAAGCGGGTATCGACGGTGGCAATCCGGTCGTAGATGGTTTCCAGCTTGCTGGCCTTGTCCACCACGTGCACGGGCGTGGTGATCTTGCCGCAATCGTGCAGCAGACCGGCCAGCCAGAGCTCCTTGCGGTCGGCGTCGCTCATGCGGAACTCGGCCATCGGCCCGCTGGCCGTGTTGTGCACGGCCTCGGCCAGCATCATGGTCAGTTCCGGCACGAACTGGCAATGCCGCCCCGTGTAGGGCGACTTATCGTCGATGCCGATATTGATCAGATTGACCAGCGCTTCCAGCAGATTTTCCAGCTGGGCGATCAGGCGCTGGTTGGTCAGGGCCACGGCCGCCTGGGCCGCCAGCGCTTCGATGAAACGCTGATCGGTTTCGGTGAAGGCGCGGATCTGCCCCGTTTCGCTATCGATGGAATTGATCAGCTGGAGCACGCCGACCAGTTCGCCTTCATGGTCGCTCATCGGCACCGTCAGGAAGGACTGCGAATGGTAGCCATTCATCTGGTCGAACTTGACCATGCCGGAGAAGTTGAACACATCGGCCTTGTAGACATCCTCGATGTTGACCGACAGGCCGAAATGGGCCGCATACGCGGCCACCGCCGCCAGATTCTTTTCTCCGTTGGCGTCGTACAGCGGCACGCCGGGCGCCGTCACCGGCATCCCGCCCACGCCGCCCTGATGGATGTTCAGCGTCTTGTTGTAGAGAATGGCAAATTCCAGCGTACGGCCATCTTCGCTGGGGCGGTACAGCGTACCGCCATCGGCATTGCTCATGCCGCGCGCCACCAGCAAGATACGCTCCAGCAAGGCATGGGTGTCATGGCGCTTGCCCAGTTCGACGCTGAGCTCTATCAGCTGTTCCAGGCGCTGGGCAATCTGTGTCTGATTCAACTCTTGCATGGTGACTCGTGTAACGGCGGGTAGGAGAGGTGCGCGCTGCGGTCCGGCGCGGTGCATATCAGGAGTGTATCTCCGGTGCAAGCTGTTGTATAGGAAGAAATGATTGGCCTCATATATTTGTGCCAGATATTGTCACTTTTTCCCTGTTATCGAAAAAAAAAGCTATCATCGCCCGCAGCAACGGCAAAAAAATCAGGGAAGAACACATGAAATTTACATTCTGGGGGGTGCGTGGTTCCATCCCCTCGCCAGGGCCGCGCACGGCGCGCTACGGCGGCAACACCACCTGTATCGAAGTGCGCAGCGCCGACAACACGCTGCTCATCCTCGATGGCGGTACCGGCATCTTCCCTCTGGCCCAGTCGCTGCTGCAGAATAAAAACGGCCCTATCCACGCCAATATTTTCATCACCCATAGCCACTGGGACCATATTCACGGCCTGCCCTTCTTTACTCCGCTGTTCGTCAAGGATAGCCGCGTGCGCCTGCACGGCGCGACCGATCCCGATACGGGCAACGGCATCGAGCATGTGATGGGGGTGCAACTGCAGAACAGCTACTTCCCTGTCAGCGAAACCCAGATGGATGCCACCATCGAATACCAGACGCTGGAGGTGGAACAGCCGTATGTGCTGGGCGACGCAGTGGTGCGCAATGTGGTGATGAACCATCCGGCCACGGACTTGGGCTACCGCATCGAATCGGGCGGCAAGTCGCTGTTCTTCACGGGCGACCACGAACCGCTGTACAACATCTACCCGGCCGGACATAGCGAACATGCGGCCTATGCGCGCTGGATGGAGGAGCGCAACGCCGCCATCGACGCCACGGTGCAGGGCGTCGACGCCCTGATTGCCGACTGCTCCTACACGCGCGAAGAATATCCGGCCAAACAGGGCTGGGGCCACGGCACTTTCGATACGGCGCTGGCCATGGCGCTGCGCTGCGGCGTCAAGGCGCTGTACTGCACCCACCACGAACCCACCCGCAGCGACGACGAACTGGAAGCCGTGTTTGCCGCAGTGATGGAGCGCTACGCGGGCCAGCTGGGCGAGCTCAAAGTGCTGCTGGCCTACGAAGGCATGACGGTAGAACTGAACTGACGCGTAGTAGTGGCTGGCGCGGCACCGGCCGCTTATTGCAGGGTACAGATCACCAGTTCCGGATCGGCATTCAGGCGTACCGGGATGGTGCTGCAGCCCACCCCGCGCGTGACGATCAGATCGCCATTGCCGGCCACGGCGTAGCGGCCGTGATACAGCTGGCGCGACAGCGGCCCCTTGGGCCAGACCAGCGGCCGGCCATTGCGGCGCGCGATCTGGCCGCCGTGGGTGTGGCCGGCAAAGGCAATATCGTAGCGCTGGCCCGACAGCTTGAGCAGCCCGTCCGGCGCATGCACCAGAAAAATCCGCACCGCACCGGCACGCGCAAACGTCAGGCGCGGATTCGGTTCGCCCGTCCACGGATCATCCATGCCGCACACCGACACCTGCTGGAACGGCGCCGCCAGCCCCACCGCGCGGTTGACCAGCATCTGCACGCCAGCCTGGGCAAACAGGGTGCCGATCAGGCCATCATCGGTGGCCAGATCGTGGTTGCCGAACACGGCGAACTTGCCCAGCGGCGGCTGGCAGGCTGCCAGCCCGGCGCACAGCGCAGCGGCATGGCGGGCCGCGCCGGCCACATAATCCCCCCCCAGCAAGAGCAGATCGGGCTGCTCCTGACGGATGCGGGCAAACAGCTGCGCGAAGATGGCCGGATGGGTAGACGGCCCTGCATGCAGATCGGAAGCGAAGGCAATTTTCAGCGGACGGGCCAGCCGCTGGCGCGGCGGCAGCATAACATGGTGCGTGCTCACTCCGAGCCGGCCGTGCAGGCCTAGCCGGTAGCTCAGCGTACGCAGCAAGCCGCCCAGCAGCAGCGCATGGCGGCACGACTGCAGCACCTGCCTGCGGCGCGTATAGAGTTTGCTTCGAGGGATGAACATCGGGACGGGAGGGAATGGCGGCCAGCGCTCTATGATAGAGCAATAGCACAAAGCTGACACGACCGCAGCGGGCCTGCGCCCGCTGCCAGAGCTGGCCACCCGCCGGCGCGGCAGGTGGCCGTCGATTACATGATGTGATGGCCTACCCACCATGCCAGCGCTGCCACGAAGGCGGAAGCGGGAATGGTGAACACCCAGGCCCAGACGATGTTACCGGCCACGCCCCAGCGCACTGCCGACATCTTCTGCGACGAACCCACGCCGACGATAGCGCCGGTAATGGTGTGGGTAGTCGACACCGGCACGCCGAAGTGGCTGGCGATCAGCAGGGTGATGGCGCCGCCCGTTTCGGCACAGAAGCCGCCCACCGGTTTGAGCTTGGTGATTTTCTGGCCCATGGTCTTGACGATACGCCAGCCGCCGAACAGGGTGCCGATCGAAATCGCCGTGTAGCAGGCCACCACTACCCACAGCGGCGGTTCGGTGGCCGTGCTGGGCACCTGGCCGACGGCGATCAGCAGCATCCAGATGATACCGATGGTCTTCTGCGCATCGTTGCCGCCGTGGCCCAGACTGTAGGAAGCGGCCGAGACCAGCTGCAGGCGGCGGAACCAGCTATCCACCCGGCGCGGCGTGGAACGCACAAAGATCCACGACACCAGCAGCATGATCAGCGAACCGAACACGAAACCCATCAGCGGCGACAGCACGATCCATTTCACGGTCTTCATCAGGCCGTCGCCCACCAGCGCGCTGGTACCGGACTTGGCCACTGCCGCGCCCACCAGGCCGCCGATCAGGGCGTGCGAGGACGAGGAAGGAATGCCGTAATACCAGGTGAACAGATTCCACGCGATGGCGCCCACCAGCGCGCCGAAGATGACGTACTGGTCGACCACGCCGGGATCGATGGTGCCCTTGCCCACCGTGCCGGCCACGTGCAGGCCGACCACGAAGATCGCGGTAAAGTTGAACATCGCCGCCATGGCCACTGCGGCCTGCGGTTTCAGCACGCCGGTCGATACCACGGTGGCAATCGCATTGGCGGCATCATGGAAGCCGTTCATGAAGTCGAACACCAGTGCCAGGGCAATCAGCAGGCCCAGCACATAGATGCTGATTTGTAGGGTATGCATAGAGGACTATTCTTTTGTAGTAGTTATGCGTTGTGCATTATGCGTTTTCGACGATGATGCCTTCGATGATGTTGGCCACATCTTCGCAACGGTCGGTCACGGTTTCCAGAATTTCGTAGATGGCTTTCATCTTGATCAAGTTGCGCACGTCCGGTTCGTCGCGGAACAGTTTCGACATGGCGGCGCGCATCACGTGGTCGGCGTCCGATTCCAGACGGTCGATTTCTTCGCAGATGGCGACGATCTGCTTCGAGTTATCCATGTTGTGCAGCAGAGCCACGGCATCGCGTACTTTTTCCGAGCAGGCCAGCACCAGTTCGGCCAGGCGCTTGGCTTCCGGCGTCACCGAGTGCAGGTCGTACAGCGACACGGTCTGGGCCGCATCTTCCAGCAGGTCCAGAATGTCGTCCATCTTGGTGACCAGTTTGTGGATATCGTCGCGGTCGATCGGCGTGATGAAGGTCTTGTGCAGCAGATCTACCGTTGCGTAAGTGATTTTGTCGGCCTGCTTCTCGATGCTCTCGATCGCGTGCACGCGATTTTCCAGATCATCGAAATTGGACATCAGGCCCAGCATCTCTTTTGCACCTTTGACGCACAGGTCGGCGTGCTGGTTAAACAGGTCAAAAAATTTGCCCTCGGTGGGCATCAAACGTCCAAACATTTGTATTCTCCGTTTATTAAGTACTGCAGATCGTCGCCCCGGGGATAAGGGGCTACGTAAAGATTAATCACCCTGATACAGGGCCAGGTTACCGACGTAATTACCAAACTTGGTGTACTGGCCGATCCAGGTCAGACGTACTGCGCCGATCGGGCCGTTACGCTGTTTACCGATAATGATCTCGGCCGTTCCCTTATCGGGCGAGTCGGGGTTGTAGACCTCGTCGCGATACAGGAAGATGATGACGTCCGCGTCCTGCTCGATAGCGCCGGATTCGCGCAGGTCGGACATGACGGGACGTTTATTGGGACGTTGTTCCAGCGAGCGGTTCAGCTGCGACAGTGCGATCACGGGACACTGCAGCTCCTTGGCCAGCCCTTTCAGGCTACGGGAAATTTCCGAAATTTCCGAGGCACGGTTGTCGCCCGGGGTGGAGCCCTGCATCAGCTGCAGGTAGTCGACGATGATCAGACCGAGCTTGCCGCACTGGCGCGACAGACGGCGCGCGCGGGCGCGCATTTCGATCGGATTCAGCGCCGGGGTTTCATCGATGAACAGCTGGGCGTCGTTCATCTTCTGGATGGCGTGGGTCAGGCGCGGCCAGTCTTCGTCGAGCAGACGGCCCGTGCGCAGGCGGTGCTGGTCGAGCTGGCCCACCGAACCGAGCATACGCATGGCCAGCTGGGCGCCGCCCATCTCCATCGAGAACACGGCCACGGGCAGGCCCGCTTCGATCGCCACGTTTTCGCCGATGTTGACGGAGAACGCCGTTTTACCCATGGACGGACGGCCGGCCACGATCACCAGATCGCCCGGCTGCAGACCCGAGGTCATGCGGTCGAGGTCGATGAAGCCGGTGGGCACGCCGGTAATTTCCGACTGGTTTTCGCGCGAGTACAATTCGTCGATCCGCTCCACCACCTGGGTCAGCAGGGGCTGCACGGCAGTCCAGCCGGCGGCGCCGCGGGCGCCCTGCTCGGCAATGGCGAAGATTTTCGATTCCGCCTCGTCCAGCATCTGCTTGACTTCCTTGCCCTGCGGGCTGAACGCCTGACCGGAGATTTCGTCGGCCACGGTAATCAGCTGGCGCAGGATGCTGCGGTCGCGCACGATTTCCGCATAGCGGCGGATATTCGCGGCCGACGGGGTATTCTGCGCCATCGCATTCAGGTAAGCCAGACCGCCCACGTCGTCGGCCTTGCCCAGCTGGGTCAGGTTCTCGAACACGGTGATCACGTCGGCCGGCTTGGACGCATTGATCATCTTGACGATCTGTTCGAAGATGATGCGGTGGTCGTAGCGATAGAAGTCTTCCGGATGCATCATATCCGCAATGCGGTCGAACGCTGCATTATCGCGCAGCAGGCCGCCGATGACGGACTGTTCTGCTTCGATGGAATGCGGCGGGACGCGGAGCGAATCGACTTGCGGATCGGAGGGGGCGTTCATGGCGCGAATTATACCTGCTTGTGCAGTGCTACAGAATCATGACAAGAAAAAAGCCGGGCGAACCCGGCTTTTTTACAAAGATGTTGCAAAACTAGACAGACGTTGCCGTCTGTTCCAGTTTTTTAGGCAGCTTCGCCTACGACAGCAACGGTCACTTCCACCAGTACGTCGGTGTGCAGCGACACGCTCACTGGGTGCTCGCCCACAGCCTTCAGAGGGCCGGTAGGCATACGCACAGCAGCTTTCTCAACAGGGAAACCTGCTTTGGTCAGCGCTTCAGCGATGTCGAAGTTGGTTACGGAACCGAACAGACGGCCGTCAACGCCGGCTTTCTGCGATACGGTCACGGTCATGCCGTTCAGTTTTTCGCCCTGGGCTTGCGCAGCAGCCAGTTTAGCGGCAGCAGCTTTTTCCAGTTCAGCGCGTTTTACTTCGAATTCCGCCACAGCAGCAGCGGTAGCGCGGCGTGCCATTTTTTGCGGGATCAGGAAGTTACGTGCGTAACCATCTTTAACTTTAACGACTTCACCCAGGTTGCCCAGGTTGACAACTTTTTCCAACAGAATGATTTGCATAGTTCTTCTCCAGAATCTTATCTAGCCGCCGCAATTAAGCGTTGTGCAGATCGGTGTAAGGCAGCAGGGCCAGATAGCGAGCGCGTTTGATCGCGGTGTCCACTTGACGCTGGTACAGCGCTTTGGTGCCGGTCAGACGTGCTGGCATGATTTTGCCGTTTTCCTGGATGAAATCTTTCAGGGTGTCGACGTCTTTGTAGTCAACTTGTTCAACGCCAGCAGCGGTGAAGCGGCAGAACTTCTTACGTTTGAACAGTGGGTTTTGTTGCTTGCGCTTTTCTTTCAGCTTGAGCTTGTTTTTGTCGAACTTTTTACCGAATGCCATTTTAGGCTCCTGTATCTAAATTGAGCTGTCTTGGACAGCACTAAAATCAATGATGTGAAACACCAGGCTTTTGCTATTGCGGTTCTTCTTGTTCAGAAAACCGCGGAACTGATACAGACCTCCCAGTGGCGCCTGATGAAAGCTGTTGGAAATTTCGCCTGCAGCAACTGCGGCTATTTCAAACTCGCTCACCCGGGCAATTCCCGCCTCGACTTGCTGCGACCGGTGCTGCAGAACAGCGTTCACGATCGGCATACCGGCCGGGGTGTAGCGCAAGGCTTCCCGTTCGGCGATCAGGGCAATGAACTGGAGCTGATTCAGTTCGCCTCCTTCAGCTCTTAGGCTGCAGGGGCAGCAGCAGCTGCAGGAGCTTCGGCGCGATGCGATTTCGCTGCATCTTCACGTTGTACCGACTTCATCATAGGCGAAGGAGCGGTTTCCGCTTTCTTCATCTTGACGGTCAGGTGACGCAGCACGGCATCATTGAATTTGAAGGCGGTTTCCAGCTCGACCAGGGTCTCGTTGTCGCATTCGATGTTCATGCAGATGTAGTGCGCTTTCGCCAGTTTCTGGATCGAGTAAGCCATTTGACGGCGGCCCCAATCTTCCACACGGTGTACGTTACCGCCACGGCTCGTTACGGATGCTTTGTAACGTTCGATCATGGCAGGCACCTGCTCGCTTTGGTCCGGATGGACGATAAATACTATTTCATAGTGACGCATGCAAACTCCCTTAAGGACTGTGAATATGCCCACCCTGGCGTCAAGACAGGTGTGGGAAGAGGTAAGCCCGCGACTATAGCAGCTTTTAGGACAAAAAGCCAGCACGGAGATAGCCGCATGCGCTGCGGCAGTACGGCCTCGGTGCATAGGGGCATCCGCGGATTCAGTTGGGGTCTAATTCAGTCTAGAACGGGCTGTATCGGTCTAATTCAGTCTAGAAGTTGCCCGAAAAGTAAGCGTCAAAGCAGCGCCGTCTTGAGCGCCACGCTACTTTAGCTGATGATGTGCCCAACACCGCTGGGAAGCGGAGTTTAAGTGCCAGGAAGTTTGCTGGCGCAGTTCCAGGGCAAGAAGTCGTC
>NZ_WWCM01000021.1 GCF_009857915.1 Duganella qianjiadongensis | reverse complement strand
GATGCCGCAGCGAACTTGGAAGATGGCAGCAAACCAGTTTGCCATTCTGTTTGGGGAACGCTTCACCAACGCGATTAATTAACTACGAACCGCGACCCCGGCACACAAAATTCCTGACAGGTCCGTTCTGGCTGACGTGGGCAGGAAATAGACCGTAGAGTAGGGAAGTCTGGGCCAAAACGAAAAACGCCGACTTCAAGGATCGGCGTTTTCACTTTTTATTCTTGGTGGCCCGGGGCGGAATCGAACCACCGACACAAGGATTTTCAATCCTCTGCTCTACCAACTGAGCTACCAGGCCAAGGAGCAAGATTATAGCAGACCTCCCCCCGGGTTTGGCAAGAGGCATGTGCCTATTTTATTGACAGCAATATTTTCGGGGTATAAATTTGTCTTTTTCGCTAATTCTTGATGGGACTGCAATGAAAAAGACACTCTGCGCGCTGGTAGCGTGCGTGGCAGCAGGCTGGGCGCATGGGGCTGCACTGACCCCGGTACAGGCACAGATGCGCGAAATCTATCAGGAACTGGTGGAAACCAACACCACCAATTCTGCCGGATCGTGCACGCTGGCGGCGCAGAAAATGGCCAAGCGCCTCAAACAGGGCGGTTTTAAAGACAGCGAAATGCAGATCATCATTCCGCCCGGCGGCCCTAAAAAAGGCAATCTGGTGGCGCGCCTCAAGGGCGACGGCAGCCGCAAGCCGCTGCTGCTGCTGGCCCACATCGACGTGGTAGAAGCCAACCGCGCCGACTGGGTGCGCGATCCGTTCAAGCTGATCGAAGAAGACGGCGTGTTCTATGCCCGCGGCGCTTCCGACGACAAGGCCATGGCCGCCTCCTTCGTGGCGAATATGCTGCGCTACAAGAAAGAGAAACTGGCCCCCAAGCGCGACATCATCATGGCGCTGACCTGCGACGAAGAGATGGTGCCGACCGAATTCGATGGTGCCGAATACCTGTTCAAGCATCACCGCAACCTGATCGATGCCGAGATCGCCCTCAACGAAGGCGGCAGCGGCCTGCTGGACAAGAACGACAAGCCGGTGCGCCATGGCATACAGGCTGGCGAAAAAATCTATCAGTCCTTCCAGTTCGAAGTGACCAACCCCGGCGGCCACAGCTCGGTGCCGCGCCGCGACAATGCCATCTACCGTCTGTCGGAAGGCCTGAGCCGTCTGGGCAAATTCGATTTCCCGTTCCGCCTGTCCGACGTGACGCGCGCCTTCTACGAGCGCATGTCCACCATCGAGACGGGGCAGGTGGCAGCCGATATGAAGGCCATTCTGCAGGACCCGCCGGACATGGCTGCACTGGAGCGCCTGTATGCAATTAGCCCTGCACACAACGCCACCGTGCGCACTACCTGCATCGCCACCAAAGTGGATGCCGGCCATGCCGACAACGCCCAGCCGCAGCGCGCCCGCGCCAACATCAACTGCCGCATTCTGCCGCAGGAAACGGTGGCCGAAGTAGAAGCGACCCTGAAGCGCGTGGTGGCCGATGAGCAGATCCGCATCACCCGCATCGGCGAAGGCGAGGGGGCACCGATACCGCCGCTGACGCCGGAGCTGATGAAGGCCATCGAAGAAACCAGCAAGCAGATGTGGCCCGGCGTGCCGGTCATCCCCACCATGTCCACCGGTGGCACGGACGGCCGCTTCCTCAATAACGGCGGAATCTGGACCTATGGCGTGAGCGGCATGTTTGCCGGCCCCGAGGGCAGCGGTGCCCATGGCCTGAATGAGCACATCCGCGTGAAGTCGCTGTACGACGGGCAGGAGTTCCTGTACCGGCTGGGCAAGCGGCTGGCGACGGACTAAAAACAACGGCCCGGCGGGTGCTATGCATCCCGCCGGGCCGTTCTGATGGCTGCCTGCGCTTTATTCGGAAACCAGAATGCGCCAGCGCCACGGCTTGAGCTGGGCCGGACCTTCATCACCGGCCAGCTTGTATTTCTGCACCGTGTTGCTCAGGTTGACGATTACCCGCACGCTGTTTTTGCCCTGTTCGCGCTTGAAGGCAAACAGCTGCTCGTTGCCCACGTCGAGCATTTGCAGCGCACCGCCGGCTGCACCATTCCACAGCGCCGGATTGGCTTTCTTGAGCTGGTTCAGGCCCGTGTAGAAGCCTTCCAGTTCATAGGTTTTCCAGTCGATCGGGTCTTTCTCGAAGAATTCCAGACGTTTTTCCAGCCGCGATTCCTGGCCGTTGTAAATCATCGGTATGCCGGGCAGGGTGTAGCTGAGCACTGCCATGGCGCCATAGGCCGGGCCATATAGCTCCTTGTCGGTGCCCTGCCAGGAGTTGACGTCGTGGTTGCTGGTGAACTCCAGCCGGTAGGCGTCGCGCGGATAGGCCTTGGGCGGCTTGGCAAGGAAGTTGCGCAGGTCGCTGGCATTGGCTTCGCCTTTGCCGATCTTGATCATCAGGGTGCTCAGTGGCCAGTCGTAGCTGGCATCGAACGCATGCTCGTGCAGATCGGGCTCGTTCCACTCGGCCAGCATGAACACGGGCTTGATCTTATTGAGCTCGGTGCGCGCCTGATTCCAGAACGGGGTCGGGATCAGACCGGCGGCGTCGCAGCGGAAGCCGTCGATGTCAGCTGTGCGCACCCAGTAGGCCATGGCATCGGTCATGCCTTTCCACAGCGCCTTGTTGGTGAAATCGAGGCCGATCACATCGGTCCACTCTTCCATTTCGCCTGCTTCGTTCTTGAAGGTGACGGAATAGATTTCGCCCTTGTCGTTCTTCTTGAACCAGTCCGGATGCTCGGTGGCCCATTTGTTGTCCCACGACGTGTGATTGCCCACCCAGTCCAGTATCACTTTCATGCCCATCGCGTGGGCCTGTTTGACCAGGCGGCGCAGGTCTTCCGTGGTCCCGTAGTCGGGGCTGACGGCCATGTAATCCTTGACCGCGTAGTAGCTACCCAGCGTGCCTTTGCGGTTACGCTCACCGATAGGGTGGATGGGCATGAGCCAGATTACATCCACGCCCATGGCTTTCAGACGCGGCAGGTTGCTGGCAAACGCATTGAGCGTGCCTTCCTTGCTGAACTGGCGCAGGTTCACCTGATAGATGTTGGCGCTGCGCGTCCAGGCCGGATGCTTGACGGTGCTGGTTTCGGCATGGCTGATGGCGGGCACGGGGCCGAGTAGCAGGGCCGCCAGCGGCAGCAGGGTAGCAAGCTTTTTCATGAGTCTCCTTAGTTTTTCAGCGTGCGTTCGAACAGCTGGTAGATGCGCCGGTATTCATCGTACCAGCTTTCGGGGTGTACGAAGCCGTGCCGTTCCAGCGGATACGACGCCAGCTCCCAGTTATCTTTTTTCAGTTCGATCAAGCGTTGCGCCATCCGCACCGAATCCTGATAGAACACGTTATCGTCGATCATGCCGTGGGCGATCAGCAGATGGCCTTGCAGCTGCTCGGCGTACTCGATGGGCGAGGAGACCTTGTAGGCGTGCGGATCGAGCTCCGGCGTGTTCAGGATGTTGGCCGTGTATTCGTGGTTGTAGGTGGTCCAGTCGGTGACGGGGCGCAGCGCTGCGCCAGCCTTGAACTGCTCCGGCGCGCGCAGCAGGGCCATGAAGGTCATGAAGCCGCCATAGCTGCCACCATAGATGCCCACCTTGCTGGCGTCGCCCTGATGGTTGGCCACCAGCCAGTTCAGACCATCGATGTAGTCTTCCAGTTCCGGATGGCCCATCTGGCGGTAGATCGCCGTGCGCCAGTTGCGGCCATAACCTAGCGAAGCGCGGTAGTCCATGTCCAGCACGATGTAGCCTTGTTCCACCAGCAGGTTGTGGAACATCTGCTCGCGGAAGTAGACCGGGTAGCGCTGGCTGGTGTTCTGCAGATAGCCGGCGCCGTGCACGAACATCACGATAGGATATTTTTTACCGGCGACCAGCGTGGCGGGGCGATACAGCTTGGCCCATACCGGATCGGCGCCATGGGTGGACGGCACGGCCACGATCTGCGGCATGATCCATGCACGCGCCTTGTAGTCGGGCGTGCGCACGTCGTTCAGTTCGGTGACAGCGCCGCCGCTGCTGGCCACCGTGGCCAGATGGGTAGGGTTGTAGGCGCTGGAGTGGCGCAGCAGCAGCTTGCGGCCATCGGGCGACAGGCTGAAGCCTTCTACGCCACCCACCGAGGTCAGCTCGCGCAGGGTGTGGTCGCGCACGCCGGTGGCGCAGACTTCATAGGTGCCCGGCAGCTTGGGGTTGCACAGGAAATAGGCCGTGCTGCCGTCGGCATTCCATTCGATATTGCTGGCTTCCCATTTGCCGCTGGTGAGGGCGCGGCTTGTGCCGTCGGCGCTACGCAGATAGAGGTGGGCGTAGCCGCTTTCTTCCGACTGGTACCACAGCGTGCTGTGGTCCGGTAGCCAGCCGAAGTCGTTGTAGCGGTTGTTGACCCAGGCGCTGTCGCTCAGGCGGTGCAGCGGCTGCAGTTTCGCGGTCGTCAGATCGACGCTGGCGATCCAGCGGTCCTTGTTGTCGATGGCCTGCGCCATCACGGCCACGCGGGCGCCGTCGGCGCTCCACTGGATAGCTTGTTCGCCTGCCTCGAAGCGTACCTTGCGGTTGCCCTTGAGCGGCTCCAGATGCTGGGCGCTGCGCAGTTCGGCCAGCGGATCGGTGGCGATACCGGGCAGCACATCGAGCGACAGCTCGGTAACTTTGCGCGTCGCCAGTTCCACCAGCTTGAGCTGCTGTTCCAGCGGGCCCGCTTCGCTCACCCGCTTGCGTTCGTCGTCGCTTTCTTCGTAACCCGATTCGGTCACGTATTTCGGCATCTTGCCCACGCGGCGCTTGTCGCCATCCTTGGCGCTGGTGATCACCAGCAGGTAGCGCCCGTCCGGCGACAGGGCGCTGGCATCGATCGCGACCTTCTCGCCCAGATACACGGGCAGCGGGGCGCGGCTGGCATCGGCGGTGCGCTCGGCATTGCGCTGCTCGCGCAGGGCGTCGCGTTCTGCTTTCAGGCGGCTCAGGGTGGAGCTCAGGCGCAGTTGCAGGTCGCGGCGGAAATCGGCTTCCGCTGCGGCGTCGGGATCTTTGGCCGCGCGCAGCAGGGCCAGTGGTGTCATCAGGCGTTCGCTGCGGTTCCAGCTGAACCAGTCCTGTCCGACGCGGAATTGCACGTGCTTGCCATCTGCAGAATATTGCGCCGCAGCCGCCGGGCTGCTGCCCCGCACGATCTGGGTCAGCGCGCCCGTTTTCAGGTCGCGCTCGAAGAGATCGCCGTTGCGCAGCACGATGGCGCGCGTATGTTCGCGGTTGTAGATCGGGTTAGCGCTATCAAGATTGGCCAGAGCAGAGGCGGCCACGGTTTGCACCTTGCCGCCGGCATCGATGCTGAACGTGTCGCGCACGGGCGAAGCGCTGCGTTTCTGCTTGTAGTAGATCTGGCGGCTATCCCAGCCCCACCATGCGGCTTCGACAGGGTTGCCTATCCAGTCCGGATGGGCCATGGCCTGTTCCAGCGTGATCGGGGTAGGGGCGGCAGGGGCGGAGGTGGCGCTTATTGTGGCGGCCAGGAAAGTTAGAACAAAACGCATCGTTAGCTTTGCTGTGAGGTTGGTCCAGGGAGCGTGCCGGATCACGGCACGGTCTGGATTCTAGCCCAAGCGCGTTAGCTAATCCACATTGTCGTTTCATCTACCTTTGCCGCGCGATGTTTTCGCTGCGGCGGGACGATATGGTGTAAATCGTTTAGATCATTTTTGCACGCTGGCGTTCAGGCCGGCGAGTAGAAGCCGGTATAGGCTGCCACCGGCGGCTGCGCGGCGGGCGAGTCGTCCGGTCCGGCAGCGTGGCCTTCCTGTGCCAGAAACTGGCTGCCGATCTCGAACCACTCTTCGCTGGAAATGACCTTCTGCGCCAGCGGCAGCAATTCCTGTTCCTCCTTGTCGAGCCGGGTGAGCAGGTTCTGGCAGTACAGATCGATGGTGCGGCAGAGGAATTTGCCATGCATGGCGCTGCGGCGCATGGCGCGGCGCAGGCATTTTTGCACGGCGTTGAGCATGGCGCGGCCGATGCGGCTCAGTGCTTCCAGATCTTTCACCAGTGCCGCGCTGCTGGCGTCGGCTGCGCGCACGGCGGGCAGCAGACAGGCTTCCACCTTGCGCTGGTGGCGCGTTTCGGCAAAGGTGATGAGTTCCTGCAACTGGCTCTGGATATGCACAGGATCGATTTCCTGCGGGCGGCGCGCGCTGTTCTGGACGTATTGCAACATGCGCGCGATGAAGTGGCGTTCTTTTTTCTGTTCTATCGATAGTGTCAGCAAGACATAGGTAGCAGTGAGCATGGCGATTCCCGTATTTCGTCAGACTTCGGCAGCACGTTAGGTATCGCGCCCGAGGTGTAGACCATTACCTTAGCGGCGTACCGGACTCATACAACGTCGATTTACAATTGTTCACAAGTAGTCGTGAGGCAATACGACAGCACATTACCGGCGGGTACCCTTGCTGCGTTGCTCTTGCCGGCGAGAAGCTGGCGCAGTGGTTTGCTCTGAGTCGTAGATTATGCACCTGCATGCGGCCGCCGTGGCAGTTTTGCCAGCATTGATACAAAATATTTTCCGCATCTATTCCTACAGGAAATCACGATAGAATAGTCCCCTGCACGTTCAATCCGGAGTCTGTTTGTCCTGCGTTGCCCATCCTGTACGCTGCCTGCATGGCATGCTGCCAGTCCTGCTGCTGGCTGCCGGGCTGGCGCACGCCGGTTGCAGCCGGCCTATCGTGGCGCCTGTCGCGCCCACCGGCTATAGCGTGATCGTCAAGGATAATCAGGTGAGCGGGGCGTTTCCCGACGCCCTGCGCGAGCTGGGTCGGCAATATGGTTGCGAGTTCGTCTTTCCTGTCGTGCCGCGTGCGCGCAGCACCTATATGTTCCTCAATTCCGGCGAATCGGATCTGCTGCTGCCCGCCTCGCGCAGCGAGGAGCGCGACCGTCAGGCCGAGTTTGTGCCGATGATGAAACTCCGGATGGCGCTGATCAGCAACAGGCGCAGTCCGGTACGCAGTAGCAGCGTGGCTGATCTGCTAGCGCATCCCGAGTGGCGCGGTGCTGTGGTGCGCAGCTATGTGTTTGGCAACGAATACAACAGCCTGATCGAGAAACTTGATGCACAGCACAGACTTTCCTATGTGGCCGCGCCCCTGATGGTGGCCCGCATGATGAAAGTCGGGCGGGTAGATTTTACCGTGGTGGCGCCGATCATTTTCCTGAGTTCGCTTTCGGAAGATGCCACGCTGGCGAATTTTTCCAGCGAGGTGCAGGTGGCCGCTCTGGACGGCTTGCCGCCCGCCGAGAGCGGCATCTATCTGTCGCAGAAGTCGCTGGGCGCGGCCGACCGCGAAGTGCTGCGCCAGCTGCTGCGCCAGGCCGCCAAGGGCACGCTGTGGAAGTGGTTCCAGCACTATTATCCGCCCGAGATTGCGGCCTATGCCATACGCCCGCACTGAGGGCCAGGCTGGTCTAAGTATCGCAAAGTAACAATTCTGCCAGCACTTTGATTGCTGCACTGCACTCTTGGTATCATGCGGAACAGCCGGCCACGAGCCGGCCTTTTCTTACAATGTCGGAGATCACCGAATGAAACTACCTTTGTTGCTGCTGGGCACCGCGTTGGCGGCTTCCAGTGCCACGGCTGCGCCGCGCGGCTTTACCGTGGAAGATCTGGTGCGGATGGAGCGCGTGGGCAGCCCCGTGCTGTCGCCGGACGCCAGTCGCGTGCTGTACACCGTGCGCGCCACCAATATGGACAAGAACCGCGGTAACACCCAGCTGTGGATGCTGGACCTGCGCGCACCGAAAGCCTTGCCGGTACGTCTGACCCAGGCCGAAGCCAGCAGCACGGACCCGGAATGGTCGCCCAATGGCGATGCAGTGTATTTCCTGTCGGCACGCTCGGGCTCGCAACAGGTATGGCGTTTGCCGCTGGCTGGCGGCGAAGCCGTGCGCGTGACGGATCTGCCGCTCGATGTGGAGAATTTCCGCCTGTCGCCGCAGGGTGACCGGCTGGCATTGAGCCTGGCCGTGTTCCGCGATTGCGCCGATCTGGCCTGCAGCAAAGCGCGCCTCGACGCACAGGCCAAGAACAAGGCCAGCGGCAAAGTGTATGACCGCCTGTTCGCGCGCCACTGGGATACCTGGGCCGATGGCCGCAACAATGTGCTGTACTCGGCGCCTATCGATGCCAGCGGCAAGGTTTCCGCCCAGCCGGTCAGCCTGTCCGGCACGCTCGATGGCGATGTGCCGTCCAAGCCTTTCGGCGACCACGACGAATATCACTTCAGCCCGGACGGCAAGACGGTGGTGTTCTCGGCCCGTATCGCCGGCCAGACGGAAGCATGGTCGACCAATTTCGATATCTACACGGTGCCGGCTGCGGGCGGCACGCCGGCCAATCTGACGGCGGACAATCAGGCCTGGGACAGCAAGGCGATCTATTCGCCCGATGGCCGCACGCTGGCCTATCTGGCCATGGACAAGCCGACCTTCGAAGCGGACCGTTTCCACCTGGTGCTGATCGATGTGGCAACGGGCAAGAAGCGCAGCGTGGCTGATAGCTGGGACCGTTCCATCGCCGATTACCGCTGGACTCCGGACAGCAAAACCGTGCTGGCCACGGCCGACGATATCGGCCAGCATCGGCTGTTCGCCATCGACGCGGCCAGCGGCAAGGTCAGTGCTCTGAGCGGCAATGGCTATGTGAGCGGCTTCGACGTGGCACGCGACACCATCGTCATGGCGCAAGCCAGCCTGTCCTCGGGCGCGCAGCTGTACAAGTTCAAACTGGGCGGCACGGCTGACAAGGCCCAGCAACTGACCCAGCTGAACGCGCAGGCGCTGGCCGAGGTGAAGTTCGGCGAGTACGAGCAGTTCTCCTTCAAGGGTGCCAACGGCGAAACCGTGTATGGTCATGTGATGAAGCCATGGAATGCCGAAGCGGGCAAGAAATATCCGGTCGCCTTCCTGGTGCATGGCGGCCCGCAGGGCAGCTTCGGCAACTCGTGGAGCTATCGCTGGAACCCGCAGGTGTATGCCGGTGCCGGCTACGCCACCGTGTTCATCGACTTCCACGGTTCCACCGGCTATGGCCAGAAGTTCACCGACTCGATCAGCGGCGACTGGGGCGGCAAGCCGCTGGAAGACCTGCAGAAAGGTCTGGCCGCTGCGGTGGAAAAATTCCCATGGCTGGACCGCGAGCGTAGCTGCGCGCTCGGCGCCTCGTATGGCGGCTTCATGATGAACTGGATCGCCGGCAACTGGTCCGATGGCTTCAAGTGCATCGTCAACCACGACGGCGTGTTCGATACCCGCGGCATGGCTTACTCGACGGAAGAAATCTGGTTTACCGAGTGGGAAAACGGCGGCCCTTACTACGAGGTGCCGGAACTGCACGAGAAATTCAATCCGGCGCTGAAAGTGAAAAACTGGAAGACGCCGATGCTGGTGGTGCAGGGCGATCTGGACTTCCGCATCCCCACCGCACAGGGCTTAGGCACCTTTACGGCGCTGCAGCGCCGTGGCATACCGAGCAAGCTGCTGATGTTCCCGGACGAGAATCACTGGGTGCTCAAGCCGGCCAACTCGGTGCTGTGGCATCACACGGTGATCGACTGGCTCGATACTTATCTGAAAAAATAAGCTGAACCACTCAGCTTATCCGATCATCCTTATCCAACGCCCGCCCATGCGGGCGTTGTCCCTTGCAAGGAATACCATGAAAAAAACTCTGATTGCAGCCAGCATTGCGCTGCTGCTGGGCCAGTTGCATGGCGCCGCCATGGCCGCAACGCCTGCCCGTGCTGAAAACGCCTACCTGTCGCAGCAGGATGCTGCGGCCCGTTCGGCCCGCGTGGCCAATGTCGATTACACGCTGGACTTCACGCTGACCGGCGCCGAGCGCTTCAGCGGCAGCACTACACTGCAGTTCGACCTGAACGATGCCAGCGCGCCGCTCACCATCGATCTCGATAAGGCCAGCGTGCATAGCGTCAGCGTCAACGGCAAAGTCGTGACCACCCAGTACAACCAGTGGTTTGTCACCATCGCTGCAGCCGATCTGGTGGCTGGCCGCAACACCGTCACCATCAGCTACGAGCGCCTGCACAGCACCAATGGCGAAGGCCTGCACCGCATGGTCGATCCGGTCGACCAGCGGGTCTACACCTACACCCACTTCGAGCCGGCCGCTGCACACCAGATGTTCCCCTCGTTCGACCAGCCCGACCTGAAAGGCACTTACGCCATTACCGTTACCGTTCCGGCAGACTGGGTGGTGTCGTCCACCAAGCGCGAGAGCGGTATCGAAGATCTGGGTGCCACGCGGCGCTGGACTTTCCCCCGCACCAAGCGCCTGAGTACCTATAATTTCTCCATGCACGCCGGCCCCTACAAGGTGTGGGAAGACGGCAGCGCGAAATATCCCATGCGTTTGTTCGCGCGCCAGTCGGTAGCCAAGCAAGTAGCGCCGCAGGACTGGTTCAAATACACGCGTCAGGGGCTGGCCTTCTTCGACCAGTACTTCGGCCTGCCTTACCAGTTCGAGAAATATGACCAGCTGCTGGTGCCGGACTTCCTCTATGGCGCCATGGAAAATGCCGGTGCCGTGACCTTTGCCGAAGGCGGCTTCCTGCACCAGAGCGAAATGACGGCGGCCCAGCGCCAGAGTCTGGCCGGTGTGATCATGCACGAAATGGCGCACCAGTGGTTCGGCGATCTGGTCACCATGAAGTGGTGGAATGGCCTGTGGCTGAATGAAAGCTTTGCCTCCTTCATGGGCACGCTGGCCACGGCCGAAGCGACCGAATTTTCCAACGCATGGCAGGGCTTCTACTCGGGCGGCAAGCAGGCTGCCTATGTGCAGGACCAGCGCGTGACCACGCACGCCATCGAAACGCCGGTGCCATCGACTGCCAATGCGTTCGATAACATCGATGCGATTACCTATTCCAAGGGCGCTTCCACGCTCAAGCAGTTGCGCCATCTGCTGGGTGAAGAAACCTTCCGTCAGGGCGTACATAACTATCTGGTCAAATACTCCTACCAGAACGCCAGACTCGATGATTTCATCGGCAGTCTGGGCGAGGCAGCCAAGCGTGACCTGAGCGGCTGGACCAAGCAGTGGCTGTATGAACCGGGCGTGAATACCATCGCGGCAGACTTCAGCTGCGCCGGTGGCAAGATCAAGCAGTTCACTCTGCGCCAGAGTGCGCCGAGCGCCACCATGCCTACGCTGCGCGAGCAGCGCGTACAGATCGGCCTGTTCAAGCTGACGCCGCAAGGTCTGGCCTTGAGCAAGAATCTGCCGGTCACCTATCAGGGCGCGGCCACGCCAGTGCCGCAGCTGCAAGGTGCGGCCTGTCCGGATCTGGTCTACCCCAACTATCAGGACTGGGGTTATGCGCAGGTGCAGCTCGACGCCCGCTCGTTCAGCACGGCGCAGGCTAACTTGAGCAAAGTGGCTGATCCTATGCTGCGCTCCATGCTGTGGCAAAGCCTGTGGGACAGCGTGCGTGCCGCCCAGCTGCCGCTCGATGATTTCCTCAAGACGGTGCTGGCCAATGCACCCGCCGAGAAAGACTACACCCTGCTGGGCGATGTGACGGGCAAGCTGCGTATGGCCAAGGCCTATCTCGACGAGATGGGGCCGGAGGTGGCCAGCTCCCGCGACCAGCTGCTGCCGCAGCTGGAGCAGATGGCCTATCAGGCCAGTGTGGCTGCACAGGGCGATAACAATTTCCAGCGGCGCTGGTTCGGCACCTTCCTCGGTCTGGCCAGTACCCCGGCGGCGCTGGAACAGCTGGCCGATATCCTCAGCGGCAAACGGGTGGTGCCGGGCCTGACGGTGGGGCAGGATCTGCGCTGGGACATCGTCATCCGCCTGAACCGCTATGCCTATCCGGGCGCCGCAGCGCTGCTGGCAGCCGAACAGGCGCGTGATCCGTCCGATGCCGGCCAGCTGGCAGCGGTGGCGGCGACGGCAGTGCAGCCTGATGCGGCAGTGAAAACGGAATGGCTGGGCAAGATACACGATCTGCAGACCAAGCTGCCGTTCTCCAAGGTGCGCAAGGCGATGGAAAACCTGTATCCGGCCGAGCAGCGCGCACTGGCGGAGCAGACGGCTGCCCAGCGTCTGGCCCAGCTGGCACAGGTGGACCAGAGTGCCGGCCCCGTATTCATGCGCACTTACGCCAACACGCTGCTGCCTAGCGCTTGCACTCCGGCCAGTGTGGCACGTCTGCAGGCTGTGCTCGATGAAACGAAAACCCTGTCCGCCGGGACCTTGCGTTCCTTGCTCGTAGCACATCAGGAAGACCAGCGTTGCGTTGCCATAAAGAAAAAGCTCACCAAATTTTAATTGTTGAGCTTCTGACTGAGCAAAAGCCAGCCGCAAGGCTGGCTTTTTTTTATTCCTGAAGTTTCGCCGGAATAGACGCTTGCTGGATGATATTTAATCGCCAGAGAGCGACGATACGGAAAAATGTCTCAATTTAGACATTTTATAAATTTTGCTGAAAATTTTATTTTTGCAGATACACAACGTAAATTCATTCATTTTAAGTTGTTTTTGTGACAGCTTTATGACATGGCTGCCATAGTGATGTCAAGTTTTTATTCTGCATTTTCAATTATTTTCTAATTATTATTCAGTATCATTTCATTATTGAAATGTTGAGTGTTTGTTATATTGGTTGGCACTTTTAATAAAGTGACCACAGGCTCAAGTCGGTGTATCGACCGGTCGGGCCCTCGATATCCCTTTCCCACAAGGCAGACCAATGAACAAATCTACCCAATTGCAGCAGGCTCCGGTCGCACGCCGACTGAAGCAGCTCGGCATATCCGTGCTGGGCGCTATGGCTCTGGCGAGCGCTGCGCCAGCCATGGCCGATGTCATCACCTTTGACGGCCCGCTTCCCGATTTCCCTATTTTTGGCGGCGGCGAAAGCTTTACCAGCAGCGGCTACACGTTCCACGTGTTCGATAATCCGCTGTCGGTTTCCGGCACCGGTCTAGCCGGTGCTGTGTTGAATGGCAACGATCCTTTTGTCTGCAGCAATGCGGTATGCCCGAGTGGCAATAGCACCAGCTACTATGCGGGTCTCAATGATGGCTCTGTCAAGATGACGGGCAGCGATGTGCGCGGCTTCCGTCTGAGCGCCGTGGATTTCGGTTTCATTTCGCCGCTCGCCGGCCAGCCGGCTGGTCTGCTGCCAGGCAAGCTGACCATCACGGCGGAAAAAGTCGGTGGCGGTACGGTGTATGCCGAACTGGAGTTCGGTGCGCTCGATAACAGCAGTGCTTCGCCTTTCCTGCACGCTACGCTGGACAGCCAGTTCGGCAATGCGGCCTACAGCAGCGTGGTATTCAGTTCGTGCGTGTATGACAGCGCCAATGGTTGCAGCCAGGGCAAAAACCAGGCCCAGTTCGGCATCGACAATATCGAAGTGGCTGCCGTACCGGAACCGCAAACCTACGCCATGATGGGCCTCGGCCTGGCCGCCATCGGTCTGCTGGCCCGTCGCCGTCGCGCATCCCACAACGCTTGAGCTGAAAGAATTTATTCCATGAAATTACGTCCAATTACTTCGGCGGTACTGCTGGTGCTGTCGGCACTGACCAGCTCGGCGCACGCTGACGAAGAACGCCGTTCCTACATCGTGCAACTGGTGGATAAGCCGGTTGCCACCTACACCGGCCAGATCGCCGGTCTGGCTGCCACCATGCCCGTCAGCGGCCAGCGTCTGAATGTGGATGCCTCCGATGTGCAGGCTTACATCAGCTATCTGGAACAGAAGCAGCAGGCGGTGATCAGCAGCGTCAGTGCTGCCGAAGTCACCCACAAATACGATGTGGTCTTTAACGGTTTTGCCGCGCTGCTGACTGACGATGAAGTGCGTGCACTGAAAAACAATCCGGGCGTGGCGGCCATTACGGCCGACTCCATCATGCAGCTCGATACCAGCTACACGCCGAGTTTCCTCGGTCTGGATAAGGCCGGTGGTCTGTGGCAGCAGCTGGGCGGACAGGGCTCGTCCGGCGAGAACATGATCATCGGTATCGTCGATGGCGGTATCTGGCCTGAGCACACCAGCTTCGCCGACCGCGTCGATGAAAGCGGCAGCCCCAGCCACAACGGCAGCACCCGCGTCTACGATGCGCCGCCAGCAGGCTGGAAGGGCGCCTGCGATACGGGCGAAGGCTTCGGCACCAACAACTGCAACAACAAGCTGATCGGCGCGCGCTACTTCAAATCGGCCAGCCAGAGCCTGCACTGGACCGAGTTCAACTCGGCGCGTGATTCCGTCGGCGGTGCCGAAGGTTCGGGCGGCCACGGCGACCACACGGCCAGTACCGCAGGCGGTAACGCTGGCGTGACGGTGACGCAGAATGGCCTGAATCTGGGCAAGATCACCGGCATGGCGCCGCGTGCCCGTATCGCTGCCTATAAAGTCTGCTGGACCGACGCTGCCACCGCCAAGAATGGTTGCGCTACCGCCAACAGCGTCGCCGCCATCAATCAGGCGGTAAAAGACGGCGTCAACGTCATCAACTTCTCGATCGGCCCTAGCAGCGGCGGCGGTGCTTTCAACGAAGCGACCGAACAGGCCTTCCTCGGCGCAGCCGCAGCGGGTGTGTTCGTGGCCGCTTCGGCCGGTAACTCCGGACCGACTTCGACCGCACCCGCGCCGGTGGCCCACATCAGCCCATGGCTGACCACGGTAGGTAACTCGACCCATAACCGTATCTATCTGGGCGATGCCATCCTCGGCAATGGTGTTGCGCTGTCTGGCGCTTCGGGCAACGCCAATACTGCCTCGGCACCGCTGATACTGGCGAAGGATGCCGGTCTGGCAGGCGTCGATCCCGCCAGCGTCGCACTGGCGCAGTGCTTCGGCGCTGCCGACACGCAACCTGCACTGCTCGATCCTGCCAAAGTAAGCGGTAAGATTCTGGTCTGCGACCGCGGTAACAACGTGCTGGTGAACAAGAGCGCGAATGCCAAAACGGCAGGTGCAGTGGGCGTGGTGATCGGTAACGTAGCCGGTGGCGCCACCACCATCCTGAATCAGGCGCACACCGTCTCGACCGTGCACATCGATTATGCCAGCGCTACCACGCTGAAAAACTATGTGGCCGCCAATCCGGCCGCCGCCACGGCTGCGCTGGGCAATCTGCATGCAGCGCTAGATGCAACGGTGAAAGCACCGATCATGAACGGTTCGTCGTCGCGCGGTCCGAACGTGGCAAACGCCAACATCCTGAAGCCGGACCTGACGGCGCCGGGCACCGACATTCTGGCTGCCGTGACGGCGGACCTGAGCAAGGACCAGCGCAATGCCGTTGCTGCCGGTGGTGTGGCACCGAAAGTCGAATGGGCCTTCTACACGGGTACCTCGATGGCTTCGCCGCACGTGGCCGGTATCGCCGCACTGCTCAAGCAGCGTCACCCGGACTGGTCGCCTGCGGCCATCAAGTCGGCACTGATGACCACCGCGTTCGATACCTACACCGATGGCCTGACCACGGGCGTGGCCTGGGACGCGACGGCGAAGAACACCGGCACGCTGCCATGGGCACAGGGTGCTGGCCATATCGCGCCGACCTCGGCGGCAGATCCCGGTCTGATCTATGACATCGTTCCTAACGACTACACCCGCTTCCTGTGCGGTCAGGGTCAGGTGTATTCGGCTGCGCAATGTACTGTTGCCGGTGGGGCGATTGCTCCGCAAAACCTGAATCTGGCCTCGCTGACGGCCGGTAACATCCTCGGCTCGATGACGCTGACCCGTACTGTTACTAACGTGGGCAGCAGCCGCGCTACCTACAATGCAGTGGCTGCGGTGCCGGGCTACACGGTCGATGTCCAGCCAGCGGCGCTGACCCTGGCACCGGGCGAGAAAGCCAGCTTTACGGTCAAGATCACCCGTACCACCGCACCGATCGATACCTGGGCCTATGGCCGTCTGGTGTGGAGCGACGGCGTGCACACCGTGCGTAGCCCGGTGACCGTGCGCGGCAGTGCACTGGCTGCGCCATCGGCGGTGTACAGCGAAGCGACTTCGGGCAGCAAGATCCTGACCGTGGGTACCGGTTTTGCCGGCACCATGGGCACCGTCAAAGGTGGTCTGCTGGCAGCCAGCCAGGATACCCGCAGCATCGCCAAAGCGACCAATACGGCTTCGGCGGCACTGACGGCGGCCTGTGCGGCTGGTGGCGGTACCGGTGTGGTGGCGCACAATGTGACCATCCCTGCCGGTACTCTGCTGGCACGCTTTGCCCTGTTCGATAGCGATACTCTGGGCAAAGGCAATTCCGATCTGGACCTGCTGGTGGTGCGTGGTACGACGGCGGTGGCCAGCAGTGGTGGCGATACCTCGAACGAGCGTGTGCAGCTGCTGGCGCCGACCGCGGGCGATTACAAAGTCTGCGTGATCGGTTATGCACCGGCGGGCGGCAACGAGACCTACACCCTGTCCAGCTGGCTGGTACAACCAAGCTCGACCGGTGGCAACTTCAAGGTGCTCACGCCGGGTGCAGCCACTATCGGCGGTACGGCTACGGTGGCCATGAGCTGGTCCGGTCTGCCGGTAGGCAAGCGTCATGTCGGCGTGGTCAACTATGTGCTCGGTGGTGTCAAGCAGGGCACTACCGTGGTTGATGTCGATACCACCGACCCGCTGCCGCTGTTTAACAACTCGCGCGCCAAACCGGTACTGGCCGACTAAGCGTCCGTCAGCAGTAAGAAGCCCGCGCACCTCGCAGTGCGCGGGTTTTTTTTTGTTCTAGCGTCCGGCCGGCGTGCTGCTGGCGGGGCCGGTGGCGGGCGGGCGCAGCACGCAGCGTCCGGCGCGGCACTGGGCGCCGGGATCAGGCACCAGTGCGCAGTTGGACATCAGTTGCTGGCGCTGGTCGTCGGCACTGCGCGCCGTTGCATAGGCGGCAGCCAGCTGCTGCAGGCGCTGATCGTGGCGCTGGTCGTCCGACCAGGGCAGATAGCGTTCCGGCCCGCCGCAGGCCTTGCTGCCCACACCTAGGCTGTGGCACTGCTGGTCGTGCTGGCAGCCGCTGCGCTGGCTTTCAGCCTGTAGCTGTTGCCACAGTTCGGCGGTGGTAGCGGGCGGCGCTGCCGCATCCGGCAGGCTATGGCAGGCGCTGGCCATAGCCAGCAGCGCGGGCAGGGCCAGCCAGACCAGACGGCGCAAAGGAGGAGGGCGGGTTTTCATGGGCTTATCATGCGGCCAATTGCCAGGACTGGCAAGCGCGAGTTGTATCGGGTACGCTGGCGGCCGGCGTCAGCTGTGCGGCGTATGCGCGGCGATGCTGCGCAGCAGCTCGCGTCCGAATACGCGCGTGCGTGCCGTATCGACCTGCCGCTTTTTGTAGGCGTCGTGGCTGGCCGGGCCGGTCAGGCTGCGCTGGTAGCTGTCGGCATCCATCAGTTGGATTTCGTACTCGAAGAAAAAGCCCACGTCGTAATCCTGTTCCGGCGCCGCGTCGAGCTGCTGCACATGGATCATCTTGCGCACCGTGACCTGCACGCTGTTGTAGCCGCTGCCGGTATGGGGATTATCGCAGCGGGTCAGGGGCTGGGCCTGTTCGGCCAGCTCGGCATCCATCTGGCGCAGCAGTTCGCTAGGGTAGCCGTCGCTGGCTGCAATGCGGCTGCGGTATTTATTGAAGATCAGCTTGGCGGCATCGAGATCGAGCAGGGTGTTGCGGGTGCGCCCCGCATCGACGTTGGTGACCGACAGCAGGTGCGAGCGCTGCAGGGCGCGCAACGCCAGCAGGCATTCGAAGCGGGTGGCAAACACCAGCCGCACGCCCAGATGATCGAAGATGTCGGCGGCCAGATAGGCGGCTTTCTGCAGTAGCTTGAGCAGGATGCTGTTGCGGCCCTTGTTGTTTTTGCGGTCGTAGTGCAGCAGCGGCAGGCAGATTTCGCCATCGGTCAGGAAGTAGCGCTCGCCGTCGCTGCGGATCACTTCGTCGAGCGAGCCGAAGACCTGGCTGCGGATGGCGTGGAAGTGGCGCAGCTTGAGATTGTTATCGATGTAGAAAATGCCGTGCATGACTTTCAGCACGGCGCAGGCCCACATGCGGCGCAGATCGACCTGCTGGCCGCGCAGCGAGGCATACACCAGCAGCTGCAGCGGATCGCCGGGCGCACGCACCTCGGCGGGAATCAGCAGCGCCTGCTCCGGCGTGAGAAAGGTCTGGCAGATGAATTCCACTGCTTCGGCATGGGCCTGCCGGATCAGCCGGGGGGCAGCTGGCTGGTCCAGATCGAAACCGTATTCGCGCACGAACTGGCGCGCATCGTGGAGATTGCGCAACGCCAGCGCGCCCAGATCGATGGCGGACACCCCGTTGGCGATGGCGTTCAGATAGCTCCAGTTGAGCGAGAACTTGCCCGTGCTTTTCAGGGTGGGGGTCAGGGTCGGCATAGCGGCGATGGCGGACTGCGATAAACCAGTATCGCAGTCCCTACAGGCAGCGTCAATGCTGCACCGCGTCAGCGGGCAGGCCAGTAGGCGGTTGCTGCGCTATGGATTTCGTGTCAGTATTGCCGCGCGGGTAATCGGTCAAACGCACCGCATTAAAACTAAAAAATACGGAGATAGCTTTGAAAAACACCATGCTCATCTGCTCCCTGCTTGCTGCTGCCACCGCGCAGGCAGGCACGGGGCCGGAGTTCGATGCCAAGCACTTGTCGCAGGACGTGAAAGTGCTGGCATCGGATGAATTTGAAGGGCGCGGGCCGAATACGGCCGGCGAAACCAAGACGGTGGCCTATCTGATCGAACAGTTCAAAGCGGCCGGTCTGCAGCCGGCTGGCGATCTGCTCAAAGGCCAGAAGAATGTGCGTAGCTGGACCCAGGATGTGCCGCTGGGCCGCTTTGAAATCAAAGGCCCCGTCAAACTGCAGTTGCATGATGCCAAAGGCAATCAGGAACTGAAACAGGGCGAAGACATGGCCGTGCGTGCCGCCATGAACGGCAGCAAAAAAGTCGATTTCCGCAACGCGCCGCTAGTGTTTGTCGGCTATGGCGTGAATGCGCCCGAGCGTCGGTGGGATGACTTCAAAGGCTTCGATCTGCGCGGCAAACTGGCGGTGGTGCTGATCAATGATCCGGACTTCGAAACGGGCGTGGGCGACTTCGGCGGCAAGGCCATGACCTATTATGGCCGCTGGACCTACAAGTATGAAGAGATGGCACGGCGCGGCGCGCTGGGCACCATCATCGTGCACGAAACGGCGCCGGCCTCGTACGGCTGGGCCACGGTGAAGAACTCCAACACCAACGTCATGTATGACATCGTGCGCAAGCAGCCAGCCATGGCGCACGCTTCGATGGAAGCGTGGATACAGCGCGATCTGGCAGTGGAGATGTTCAAGCGCGGCGGGCAGGATTTCGAAGCGCTGAAAAAGCTGGCGCAGACGCGCAACTTCAAGCCCGTGCAACTGCAGGGCGTGACGCTGACGGCCAGCTATGCGGTCGATGCCCAGACCATCGTTTCGAAGAACGTGGCTGGGCGCGTGGTGGGCAGCACCCATCCCGAGCAGACCGTGATGTATAGCGCGCACTGGGACCACCTCGGTGTAGGCCTGCCCGACGCCAAAGGCGACAAGATCTACAACGGCGCGGTGGACAATGCCACCGGCATCGCCGCCTTGCTGGAACTGGCCCGTGCCTATGGCAAGGCGCCAGCGCCACAGCGTAGTGTGCTGTTCCTCGCTGTGACGGCGGAAGAAAAAGGTCTGCTCGGCTCCGAGTACTATGCCGCCTATCCGCTGTATCCGCTGGCCGAAACGGTGGGCGCGATCAATATGGATGCACTGAGCCCGTATGGTCCTGCGCGCAACTTCACCATTTCCGGCAGTGCCAAGCTCGATCTGCTCGACCAGCTGATCGCCAAGGCCAAGCAGTACGACATGGTGTATGCGGCTGATCCTAAGCCGGAAGCCGGTCACTTCTTCCGCTCCGACCACTTCCCGCTGGCCAAGCGCGGCGTACCGGCAATTTCCTTCGGCTCCGGCGACGACTGGATCGACGGCGGTCTGGCCGCCGGCCACAAGTCGGAAGAAGACTATGTGAGCAATAACTACCACCAGCCTTCGGACGAGTGGAAAGCCGAGTGGCCGTTCACCGGCATGGCGCGCGATCTGGGCCTGCTGTATGGTCTGGGCCGTGATCTGGCCGAGTCGAAAGACTGGCCGAACTGGGCGCAGGATGCCGAGTTCCGCATCATCCGCGATGCCAGCGCCAATAAGCGCCACTAGGCTGAGGCAGTATTAAGCACCAGGACCGCCAGCGATGGCGGTCTTTTTTTTCCCGCACCAGCGCCGCAATACCTATGGCGTGCGCTGGCCGATGTGCTGGGCGAGGAAGGTTTCGATCTGGCGCCACAGGTCTATGCGTGGCCGCTGGGTTTTCCAGTCATCGACTGTGGTGGTGTATTCGAGCCACTGCACGGGCGCCTGATGGGCTTGCAGTGCTTCATAAAGTTTGCGGCCCTGCTGGTAATCGGGCCGCTCGCTATCCTTATCGTATGCCAGCAGTACGGGCTGCTGCAACTGCTGCAGGTGTGCGCTGTCAGGGTCGTTCTTGGGCGCTACCATGGCCGACCAGCTGATGCCGCATTTGAATACTTGTGGCTGTTGTAGCAGGCTTTTCAGGGCAGTATAGCCGCCACTGCCTGCACCCGCGATGCAGACCCGGGCGGGATCGGTATAGCCCTGCTTGACGGCCCATTGCACGGCGTCGGTCAGATCGGTCAGCGCGTCGGGCGTCTGGCCCGCTGGCGCGCCTTGCGCATGCTGCCAGCCGAAGCCGCTGCTGCCGCGCGGGCTGACCTGTAGCACCGCATAGCCGCGCGAGGCGAGGAACTGTACTTCGGCATTCCACTCCCAAACGCCGTTGCGCTCGGACATGTTGCGGTTGTTCAGCAGCACAGTCGCAAACGGCTGCTTGCCTGTATGTTTAGGCAGGGTCAGGAATACGGGGATCATGCGGCCATCGCGGGCGGCAAAGCGTTCCATGTTCATATTGGACATACGCTGCGGTGGTAGGGCGGGCATGGCCGTGCCCAGTAGTTGCACTGCGCGGGTCTGGCTGTTGTACAGCAGATAGGCGTGGCTCTGGATGTCCGAATGGGTATTGATCAGCACATATGGGGTAGTGCTTTGGCGTCCGCGTGAAATCAGGTTGACCAGTCCGGGGAATTGTTCGTCGACCTGCTGCTGCAAGGCTTTCATGGCGGGATCAAACCAGACCGTGGTGGTGGCATCCGTGTTGAAACGGTAGCCCAGAATATCGCGCGCCCCCACGATGAAATGCCCGTCCAGATCAAAGCCAGGCGCAACGACCAGGGCGGGTTGCTGCAGCGCCCTGCGCTGCATATCGTAGCGGTAGATGGCGGCCTCGTCGCGCTGATTGCGCGCGCGCACATACAACTGGTCTTGTGCATACACCAGCGGCTTGAAGCCGTCGTCGTGGTGGATGTCGCGGGTGTCGAATTCGTTCCAGCTGTCACCATCGCGGAAATAGCTGCGCATTTGTTCGTTGCGCCGGGCCACGGCCACGCGTGGCAGGCCCTCGGCGTCGATCAGGGTATGGAAGGTTTCGCTGGGCGAACGGATATTCGTAATCCGGCCCGTGCGCGTGTTCAGGCGCACCACTTCCGAGTGGTCCAGATATTGCGAAATGACATACATCTCGTCCTTGGGCCAGACGGGAAAACCGCCGTAGTTGGTGGGGCCGCGAAAATCGTATTTGATCTGGTAGCCATCGGCAAAGCCATGCGGCCTGTCGATGGTGGAGCGCAGCAGGATGCGGTTGCTGCCATCGCGGTCCATGGCATAGAGTCCGGTCTGGCCGATCTCTCCGCCATGGTCGATATTGGTCGTAGTGAAACCTATGCGTTCGTCGCTGAGCCAGAAGAATTGCTCGATGTCGGCATTGTTGAAGTTGGCCACGGCACGGGATTGCTGGGTTGCCGTATCCAGCACGGCCAGCATCATGCGGCCATGAGGGGATAGCCGGCGGATGGCGAGATAGCGCCCATTCGGGGATATCGTGGCACCGCTGGTGTCGGGACGCTGGAAAAACTGTTCGACGGGAATCTGGCTGGCGACTTCGGCGGGGGCTTGCGCCTGGATGTGGCTGGTGAAAAGCACCAGACTGAAGAGACTAGCAGCAAGCAAGCGCATGATAATTTTTAGATAACTAATTAAAATGCAACTTTAACGGCAAATGGTGGCTGCAGCAATCACCGTGTGAAATTAGCGCCCGCTGCGCCCACGCGCAAACGTAGGCGTGGTGGCGCGCGGGGCACGGCCGCCTGCGCTGTGCGGCCGGAGCAGGGGGCGCTGTTACAGGTAGCGCGACAGCAGGGCGCGGTTGTAGGCGGCGCCCAGTTCGATGCGCACGATGTGGCCGCTGCCGGCAGCGACGCTGATCTCGTTGCCGTCGTCGGACAGCATGCGGGTGAGCGTGATGTCGTGGTTGCCGTCAGGGTGCATGACTTCGATCTTGTCGCCCACGCTGAAGCGGTTTTTCACGTCGACGCGCGCCCAGCCGTTTTCGACACCGATCACATCGCCCACGTACTGGCTGCGGTCGGCCTCGGAAGCGCCGCGCATATAGTTCTGGTGCGCCTGGGTATGGTGGCGCTGGTAGAAACCATCGGTATAGCCACGGTTGGCCAGACCCTGCAGCTGGCCCAGCAGGCTGATATCGAACGGACGGCCAGCCACCGCATCGTCGATGGCGCGGCGGTACACCTGCGCCGTACGGGCTGCATAGAACAGCGACTTGGTGCGGCCTTCCACCTTGAGCGAATTGACGCCGATCTTGACCAGACGCTCGATGTGCTCGACGGCGCGCAAGTCTTTCGAATTCATGATGTAGGTGCCGTGCTCGTCTTCGATGATCGGCATCAGCTGGCCCGGACGCTGGGCTTCTTCAATCAGATACGGACGGTCGGCCAGCGGGTGGCGCGCTTCCTGATGCAGGGTGGAGAACGGACGGGCATCCGCTTCTTCGATGGCGCGCTGGAAGTTGAGGGGAATGACTTCCATCCGGCCCAGATCGCCGGTGGCGTCCTCGGCGGCGTTCTTCACCTGATAGTCCCAGCGGCAGGAATTGGTGCAAGTGCCCTGATTCGGATCGCGGTGGTTGAAGTAGCCCGATAGCAGGCAGCGGCCTGAATAAGCGATGCACAGGGCGCCGTGGACGAACACTTCGAGTTCCATTTCCGGACATTGCTGGCGGATTTCCTCGATCTCGTCGAGCGACAGTTCGCGCGACAGGATCACCCGGGTCAGGCCCATGCGGTGCCAGAACTTGACGTCGGCCCAGTTGACGGCATTGGCCTGCACCGACAGGTGCACCGGCACGTCCGGCCACTTGTCGCGCACCATCATGATCAGGCCGGGGTCGGCCATGATCAGCGCGTCGGGCTTCATATTGATCACCGGCTCCATATCGCGCAGATAGGTTTTCAGCTTGGCGTTGTGGGCGAAGATATTGCTGGCCACGAAGAACTGCTTGCCCCGTGCGTGGGCGCCATCGATACCCTCCTGCAGGGCATCGAGGGTGGAAAAGTCATTATTGCGCACGCGCAAGCTGTAGCGAGGCTGGCCCGCGTACACGGCATCGGCGCCGTAATCGAAGGCGGCGTGCATTTTGGCCAGCGAACCGGCAGGCAGGAGGAGTTCGGGAGAGCTAAGCATGATAAAAAGAAGCGCGCAAAGTGGCGGATCTTAGTGCCTAGCGTCTAGCTAGTCCTTGATCTGGATCAAAAAGATGGGATATCGGGACCAGACCGGCCTTGCTGGCCCCGTAAAGTACACCTAGCTGCGGGCCGGGATGTGAAGGCCTTTCGCCACGGCCGGCCGGGCCACGAAAGCGGCCAGCACGCGCTGCACTTCGGGATAGCGGCTGATTTGCACCAGCTCGCCGGCGCCGTAGAACTCGATCAGGTTGCGTATCCACGGGAAGATAGCGATGTCGGCGATGGTGTACTGCTCGCCCATGATCCACTGGCGGCCTTGCAGGCGCTGTTCCAGCACGCCCAGCAGGCGGCTGGCTTCGGCCACGTAGCGGTCGCGCGGGCGCTTGTCTTCGTATTCCTTGCCGGCGAATTTGTGGAAGAAGCCCACCTGGCCGAACATCGGGCCCACGCCGCCCATCTGGAACATCAGCCATTGCAGGGTTTCGTAGCGCAGCGCCAGATCGTCGGGCAGCAGCTTGCCGGCCTTGGCGGCCAGATAGATCAGGATGGCGCCCGATTCCCACAGGCCCAGCGGCTGACCCTCAGGACCATTGGGGTCTATGATGGCGGGAATCTTGTTGTTCGGGTTGAGCGAGAGGAATTCGGTCGACAGCTGGTCGTTCTTGTCGAAGCTGACTAGATGGGCTTCGTAAGGCAGGCCCAGTTCTTCCAGTGCGATGGAGATTTTGACGCCGTTGGGTGTCGGCAGCGAGTACAGCTGGATGCGCTCGGGGAATTGCGCCGGCCATTTCTGGGTGATGGGGAAGTCAGCAAGAGTTGTCATGTCGGGTCCGTAGAAAACTGTTGAGCGGGAATTATCCACGGATTTGCCGAATGCTGCTCGCGGTGCCCGCAAATGCTGGGCGGGGCACCGTTGCAGTGTGTTTTAGCGCAGCAGTGATGCGCTTACAGTGCCTTGCTGCACAGACGGAAGTCGGGATCGTCCGGATACGGCTGGATCTGGAAGCCCAGACTGGCCATGAGCTTGAGCATGCCCGTGTTCTTGACCAGCACCAGTCCGTCGATTTCCGTCAGGCCTTTGTCGCGCGCCACGTCCATGATGGCCAGCATCAGCCGCGTGCCCAGACCCTGGCCGCTGTAGCGGTCATCCACCAGCAGCGAGAACTCGCAGGTGCTGTGGTCGGGATTGGCGATGTAGCGCGACACGCCGATGATGTGCGAGGTCTCGATAAACTCGCCATCTTCGCCCGGCGTGCGGGTGGTCTGTACGGCCACCAGCGCCATTTCGCGGTCGTAGTCGATCAGCGTGTACTTGGCCAGCATGGGCACTGACAGTTCGCGCAGCGAGGAAGCGAAGCGGTAGTAGCGCGATTTCTCCGACAGGCCGCGTACCAGATCCTGCAGCATGGAGGCATCGTCCGGCTGCACGGGGCGCAGGGTGTACTGGCCACCGCCGCGCATCGGCCATTCCTGCGTGTAGTTGGACGGATAAGGCAGGATGGCCAGATGGTCGTAATCGCTGGCCGATGGCGGCGCCGCGTCGACCACGATGCGGGCATCGACTGCCAGCGCGCCGTTTTCATCGACGATCAGCGGGTTGATGTCCATCTCGCGCAGCTGCGGCAGCTCGCACACCATTTCCGATACGCGCAGCAGCATCTGTTCGACCGCTTCGCGCTGGGCTGGCGGCGCACCGCGCCATTCGCCCAGTGTTTCGGCAGTGCGCACGCGGTCGATCAGGCGCTGGGCCAGGAACAGGTTCAGCGGCGGCAGTTCGACCGCACGGTCGTTGATCAGTTCTATCATGGTGCCGCCCGCGCCAAAGCTGATAGCGGGGCCGAACAGGTGGTCGGTCACCACGCCGATATACAGTTCGCGGCCATGGCGTTTGCCAGCCATCTTCTGGATGGTGACGCCGTTGATGCGCGCTTCCGGCTGCAAACGGCGCACGGTGGCCATCATGTCGCTGAAGGCGTCGCGCACGGCGGCGGCATTCTGCAGGTTCAGCACCACGCCCTGCACATCGGATTTGTGCGGGATATCGGGGGAATCGATTTTCAGCGCCACCGGGTAGCCCAGCTGGCTGGAAATGAGCATGGCTTCGCTGGCCGTGCGGGCGAGGATGGTCTGGGTGATCGGAATGTGGAAGGCCGCCAGCAGGGCTTTCGATTCCATCTCGGTGAGCACCTTGCGGCGTTCGGCCAGCACGCCTTCGATCAGCAGGCGGGCGCCATCCAGATCGGGCTTGGCCAGCTGCGATAGCGGCGGCGGGGTCTGGTGCAGCAGTTGCTGGTTCTGGTAGAACGAAGCGATATTGCTGAAGCCATCGACCGCTGCTTCCGGCGTGCGGAAGGTGGCCACGCCGGCCGTGTTGATGATCTGGCGCGCTTCGGCCACCTGTTCGTCGCCCATCCAGCAGGTCAGCAGGGGCTTGCCCAGTCCCGCATTCATGGCGCTGACGGCGCGCGCCACGCCGGCCGGATCGCCGCCCAGTTTGGGCGAGTAGATCACCAGCACGCCATCGACTGCGCTATCGCGCGCGCACGCCTGTATTGCGGCGCAGAAGGCGTCGGCATCGGCATCTTCCGACAGGTCGAGCAGGTTGGACAGGGTGGCATTGGCCGGCAGGATAGGCATCAGGGTGCGCGCCGCTTCGTCCGACAGACGGGCCAGTTTCAGATCGAGTTCGTCGATCCAGTCGGCGGCCAGCACGCCGGGGCCGCCGCCATTGGTGACGATGGCCAGGCGCGGGCCCACCGGACGGTAGCGCGAAGCCAGACACTTGGCGGCAGCGAACAGCTGCACGAACGACTTCACGCGCACTGCACCGGTGCGGCGCAGGGCAGAATCGAAAATTTCGTCGGAGGCGACGATGGAGCCGGAGTGGGTCAGTGCGGCCGCCGAAGCCGCCGAAGCATTGCCGGCCTTGAGCACCACCACCGGCTTGGTATTGGCCGCGCCACGCAGGGCCGACAGGAAGCGCCGCGCATTGGTCACGCCTTCCATGTAGATCACGATGCTCTGGGTGGCCGGATCGGTGGCGAGGAAGTCCAGCGTCTGGGCCAGATCGACGGCGGTATTGGCACCCAGCGACACCACGGTGGAAAAGCCCACGGCATTCTTGTTGCCCCAGTCCAGAATCGCCGAAGTCAGCGCGCCCGACTGCGAAATCAGCGCCAGACTGCCGGGCTGGGCCAGCTGGCCGGCCACGCTGGCGTTGATGCACAGGCGCGGACGCTGGTAGCCCAGACAGTTAGGCCCCAGCAGGTGGATGCCGTGTTTGCGGGCGATGTTGTGCAGCTCGCGCGCCTGCGTGCTATCCACCCCGGCCGACAGGATCAGCGCGGCGCGGCACTGGATGCGGCCCGCCACTTCCAGCGCAAAGCACAGTTCTTCGTTGGGCAGGGCGATCACGGCCAGATCGGCGCGCGAATGGGCCAGATCGGCCAGCGTGCCTGTCATGCCGACATCCAGATAGGTTACCGGCCCCTTGAAGCCGCCCTGTTCCAGCTGGGCGCTGATACTGCGGCCATAGCTGGTCTGGGTGTCCGGCTGGTCCGGCTTGCCGGCAAAAACAACGATGGACTGGGGCGAGAACAGGGGGGTAAGGTAGTGGGTTTCCATGAGCGTGATCGGCAGTGTGGGAGATCGGCAAGCGCCGGGTAAGCGCTGCCGACAATAGCATTGATCGGGTTCAGTCGTCCATTCCGAGCAAAACTTTCACGTGCGCGGCGGCGCTGCGCGCCAGCGAGGACATCACGTAGCCGCCTTCCAGGCAGGACACGATGCGGCCCTGGCAGTGGCGCTGCGCTACGGCGACGATCTGTTTGGTGATCCACGCGTAGTCCGCCTCGACCAGACCGAGGTTGCCCATGTCGTCATCGCGGTGGCCGTCGAAGCCGGCCGAAATGAAAATCAGCTGGGGGCGGAATTGATCCAGCGCGGGTATCCATTTTTCCAGCACGGCCTGACGCAGCGGCTCGCTGCCGGAGCGGGCCGGCAGGGCCACATTCACCATATTCGGCCCGCGCGGCACATTGCCGCAGAACGGATACAGCTTGTCCTCGAAGATGGAGCACATCAGCACGCGCTCGTCGTCATGCAGAATGTCTTCGCTGCCATTGCCGTGGTGGACGTCGAAATCTACCAGCGCAACCCGTTCCAGCCCGTGCACATTGAGGGCGTGGCGTATGCCGACGGCAACGTTGTTAAAAAAGCAGAAGCCGCCGGCGGCGTTGTACTCGGCGTGGTGGCCGGGCGGGCGCACATTGCAGAAGGCCGTGCCGGCGCCCTTGGTCAGCACCACGTCGGTGGCCAGCACGGCAGCCCCGGCAGCACGCAGGGCGGCCTGATAGGTGTAAGGGTTCATGCTGGTGTCAGGATCGACCTGCACCGTGCCTTCCTTGGGCGACTGGGCCGCCAGTTCGTGGATGTACAGGCTGGCATGGGCTTGCGCCAGCTGTTTTTCGGTGGCTAGCGGGGCATCCATGGGCTGCATGAAATCGAGCAGGCCCTTGATCAGCAGCATGTCGTTGACCGCGCCCAGGCGCTCCGGGCATTCGGGGTGTTGATCGCCCATCGAGTGTTTCAGGCAATCGGGGTGGGAAATATAAACTGGCAGCATCGTCAAACGTGGGGTAGCGTTACAGGCACGTGCGTTGGCTATGCACGTGGTCGTGGGTGAAACCTAACGAAGTCAATTCAGTGTAATGAGCGAGATCAAGTATTTCGTTGATCTATATCAAAGATACACAAGGCATATAAGGCAGAAAAATCAGGACGAAAAAAAACCGGGCTCTGCAAGAAACAGAGCCCGGTTTTCTAGTCCAGCACGTTGACCTTAGAACTGGTTCATCGTGTTGTCTTTACCTGCTGCTTTCAGGGCTGCTTCGCCGCTGAAGTAGTCTTTGTGGTCGTCGCCGATATCGGAACCGGACATGTTCTGGTGTTTTACGCAAGCGATACCCTGACGGATTTCTTTACGTTGTACGCCAGCGACATAACCGAGCATACCCTGATCGCCGAAGTATTCTTTGGCCAGATTGTCGGTCGACAGCGCAGCCGTGTGGTAGGTCGGCAGCGTGATCAGGTGGTGGAAGATGCCGGCTTCGCGGGCTGCATCAGCCTGGAAGGTGCGGATTTTCTCGTCAGCTTCTTTGGCCAGTTCGCTGTTGTCGTATTCCACGCTCATCAGCTGGCTGCGCTCGTAGGACGATACGTCTTTGCCGGCCGCCTTCATGGCGTCGTAGACTTGCTGACGGAAGTTCAGCGTCCAGTTGAACGATGGGCTGTTGTTGTACACCAGCTTGGCGTTAGGGATGACTTTGCGGATTTCGCTGACCATGCCGCCGATCTGGGCGATATGTGGTTTTTCCGTTTCGATCCACAGCAGGTCGGCGCCGTTTTGCAGCGAGGTGATGCAGTCCAGTACGCAGCGGGCTTCGCCGGTGCCGGAACGGAACTGGAACAGGTTCGATGGCAGACGCTTAGGACGCAGCAGCTTGCCTTCGCGTTTGATGATCACGTCGCCGTTGCCCAGTGCGTCAGCCGACACTTCTTCGCAATCGAGGAAGGAATTGTACTGGTCGCCCAGGTCGCCTGGCTGTTTGGTCACGGCAATCTGCTTGGTCAGGCCGGCGCCCAGCGAGTCGGTACGGGCCACGATGATGCCGTCGTCCACGCCCAGCTCCAGGAAGGCGTAGCGGATGGCGCGGATCTTGGCCAGGAAGTCTTCGTGCGGCACGGTGACTTTACCATCCTGGTGACCGCATTGCTTCTCGTCCGAAACCTGGTTTTCGATCTGGATGCAGCAGGCACCGGCTTCGATGAACTGCTTGGCCAGCAGGTAGGTTGCTTCGGCGTTACCGAAACCGGCGTCGATGTCGGCGATGATAGGCACGACGTGGGTAACGTGGTTGTCGATTTTTTCCTGGATGGCAGCTTTAGCGGCGCCTTCAGCAGCGTCCAGTTGACGGAACAGACCGCCCAGTTCACGTGCATCCGCCTGACGCAGGAAGGTGTACAGCTCTTTGATCAGGGCCGATACGGCAGTTTTTTCGTGCATCGACTGGTCTGGCAGCGGGCCGAATTCCGAGCGCAGAGCGGCAACCATCCAGCCCGACAGGTAGAGGTAGCGGCGTTCGGTGCTGTTGAAGTGCTTCTTGATCGAAATCATCTTCTGCTGACCGATGAAACCGTGCCAGCAACCGAGCGACTGGGTGTATTTGCTTGGGTCGGCATCGTAGGCGGCCATGTCGGCGCGCATGATTTTGGCCGTGTATTTAGCGATGTCCAGACCGGTTTTGAAGCGGTTCTGGGCGCGCATACGGGCAGCCGACTCAGGGTTGATGGCGTTCCATGCACTACCTTCTTTTTGCTTCAGTGCAGCAACGGCTTGGATGTCGTCTTGGTATTGGGACATGATGATTTCCTTGGCTGTTAAACGAAATAATTAAGACTGAAAAAGGGCGCCGGTAGTGGGGGTAATGCGGTTCACTGTGGCCGGCTGGTAAGTAAATAATGCGTTGAAAACTTTCTTTAAAAAGCGAAGTTCGATGGAATAATCATAGCCCTTTTTTCCTCGAGTGGCATGTCTTATATAAGACATATAACTTAATTTTATCTATTATTTTTCAATGACTTAGTTATTAAATTTTATGATGTGGAACGACTTTTTATCGGATGGGATAAAATCTGTGGTTTTTTAGCGACCCGGATTCTGCAATGTGAGAATGCCTTTTCGCATTGTGGGAAATACTGTCTGAATGGTGCGACGTTGTGTTGCCATATGTCATTGATTTACTTTGCCGGCAGGCGTAAGGTCGATTTTGCGGGAGAAACTACAAAGGAGATAGCAATGAAAAAGAGCGCGGCCTTCATGGCGTTGATGTTGCAGTGCGGTTGGCTGGCCGGTGTGCAGGCAGGCGAGGCGCATGGCAGCATGGCCGAAGCGGAAGCCATGGTGCAGCAGGCGGTAGCACTGGTGAAATCGGCCGGTCCGGACAAAGCCTATAAGAGCTTTACCGAGCACCCGAATGGCGCATTCCGGGACAAGGATATGTATGTGTTCGTCTACGACTTCGAGGGCAACTGTCTCGCGCAAGGGGCCAATGCCAAGATGGTGGGCAAGAACCTGTACATCATGAAAGACGTCGACGGTAAGCCCTTCATCAAGGACATGATAGACATGGTCAAGAGCAAGGGCAAAGGCTGGTACGGGCCCTATAAGTTCAATAATGCGGCGACCAATAGCTACGATCTGAAAAAGTCTTACTGCGCCCAGGGGGCAGCCAACACTATGGTGTGCGTGGGTATCTACGAAGGGAACTAGTACGCGGGGCGTGGTGGCGGTCTGGCCGCGCCTCACAAAATGTCTTTATGATAAGCTCCGGAGCATGGCCGCTTACCCGCTGCGGGTAATGACGATCCGGAGGAGATATCGTGCCGCTATACCGATGGGTGCTGGGTAGGGGATTGTGCATGCTGGCGCTGGTGGGCTTGCAGCAGTACGCATGGGCCACCGATGTGTACACCATCGATATGAACTCCAGCAAATCGCGCTTCAATAATAGCCATGTGATGAACTTGCTGAAGGCAGCGCTGGAGGCCTCCAGTAGCCGCTACGGTGCCTACGAACTGAAGGTCTCCTCGCTGCACATGGAGCGCGAGCGTCTGCTGCAGGAAATGCTCAAGGGCGATAGCGTGAATTTGAGCGGGCAGGTCACTTCGGCCGAGTGGGAAAGCCGGCTGATTCCTATCCGCATACCGCTAGACAAGGGCTTGTCCTGCTACCGGATTTCCCTGATCGACGGGCGCAAGCAGAACCTGTTCAGCGCGGTGCAAACGCTCGATCAGCTAAAACAGTACAGTGTGGGGACGGGGCGGCAGTGGAGTTCCAGCAGTATTTACCGCCATGCCGGTTTACCGCTGGTAGAAAGCAATAGCACGCTGGGTCTGCACAATATGCTGGCGGCCGGGCGCTTCCAGTATTTTCCTCGTGCGATAGATGAAGCATTCTACGAGCAGGCGGCTCACGTGCAGGAGTTTCCTGCGCTGGCGGTGGAGCGCAGCTTTGCCCTCTACATTCCGGCGCCACGTTATTTCTTTATCGGTGGACAGCAGCAGCGGCTGGCGCAGCGGCTTGAATACGGTTTGCAGCGGCTGATTGCCGATGGCCGCTACGAGCAGCTATTTCACCAGTTCTACGACGGTCTGATCGAGCAGGCGGGCCTGCGCAAGCGGCGCATTTTCCGGCTCGACAATCCGGAACTGTCGCCGCTGACGCCGCTGCAAGTCAAAGCCTACTGGTATGTGCCGGACTAGCCGCCGCCGGCCAGGCTAGCCATACGGAGTGTAGTCGAAGCCGTTCTGCATCACTCCTATCAGCGCTGCCTTGTTTTCCGCACTCTCGCTGATGTCGGCCAGGGCCTGTGCCACCGTAATGACTTTGGTATCGAGCAGGTTCAGATACCAGTTCAGGCCGCCCGCATCAGGTGCACGGTGCAGCACGTTGTCATACATTTTTTCCAGTATGGCGCGGTTGCCGCTGGCGCCGCTGTATAAAGTCTTGAATTCGTCGGACTGGACGAAAGCCGTGCTCACCTCGGCCAGACTGACGCCCTGATCCATGGCCTTGATCCAGAAGCCCAGTCCGCCCTTGTCCGGGCTGCGGGCGAAAGCGGCCTGATAGATGCGGTAGGCCTGGCCGGCATTGCCATCGATGTCGAAGGCCATCGAGCGGTCATCGAACTGTACCCGTTCGATGCCGAGCAGGGTGTGCAAGCCTTGCGGCAGGAACCAGCCATCGATCTTGAGTACTTCGCCAGTCTTGCGGATCAGGTAGTCACTGGCCGTGCCAGGCATGATGACGGTGTCTATGCCGCCCTTGCCATCGATGATCTGGTTGCCGACCGGACTGCGGAAGGTTTCATTGGCGGCACTACCGTCCTGTCTTGCGGGTGAGGCCGGCGTACGGAATTTGATAGTGGTGCCCTCGAACAGGTGCTTGCTGGTATCGGCCACGCTGCCGGCGGCTAGTGTCAGCACATAATCTGTGTCATAAGCCAGCGCGCTAGGGCGTAGGGTCAGGGTGGCCATGCCACTCTCCACGCTGGCATTGCCCTTGGTGCCACTGAATTCTTCGACTAGTTCACCGCTGGCCAGCCGCAAGGTGGCGGCACCGCTTGCGAGACTCAAGGTTTCGTCAAAATTAAGGTACAGCGCGGTGCCCCGTTCTAGTATGCGTCCGGCACTGACGCCCTCGAGGAATTTGTACAGCGGAGGCAGGGTGTCAACGAAAGCATTGTAATCAAGGCTAGCCTTAAGGGTATAGCTACCGGTTGAATTGTCCTGCTGCGCAACGCGCAAATATAGCGTGGTAGCACTGCTGGCATGATAGTTAAGTACCGGATCTTTGCCGTACAGCGGACTAGGGCTGGCGATGACTGTACCGCTGCTATCCACCAGTGCTAGCTGCATCATATTCGAGGGCAGGGTACCACCCCGTCCGGTGGTACCAGTCAGTTCGAAGTTGTACTGGTGCCCTGCCTGCATGTCGACGCGGTACCAGTCCGCATCGGTGGCAAAGTCGATATTCCCCAGCTTGACCTGACCGGGGCTCAGGCTGGCTGTCGTGCTGGTGTCGCCAGCAACAGTGTCTTGCCGATTGGCTGCCATGCTGATGGTATAGCTGGCAGTACGTGCATACATGGGATCGTCGAGTGCCAGATAGTAGGTGCCCGTCTGGCTGGCGTGAAAAACCAACTGGCTAGTCGCGTCATAACCCCAGTCCGTACGTTGCGCTAGCAGCTTGCCGCCAGCGTCGCGCAACTGCAAGCGCGCCGCCGTTATCAACGACGGGTCAGCGTTACCGCCCTCGAGCCGGAATATATAATCGGTGCCTGCCTCCAGCGATAGCTTGAACCAGTCCACATCGCCCGGCACTTCCAGCGTCCCGCTGGCGCGCGCTGCGGCAGCGAGCTGCCCGGTGGTGCTGGTGTCGGCGCTGAAATCATCTGGCGCAGCCGGCGCCACTGTCAGGGTGTAGGCGCCCGTTTCGGAGAAGCTAGAGACTTGAAAATAATAGTCGCCACTGGCCGTGGCTTTCCAGAGCTGGGCATTCTGCCCGCTGACAATGCTGTTATCGAAGCCGGCGGGCTGGCCATAGGCGTCGAAGAAATGCAGATCGAGCTTGGTGCCGTTGCTCGTCTGTGCTCGCATCAGGTAGGACTGGCCTGCCGTTAGAGTGGCTTTGAACCAGTCGGCATCGCCCAGCACTTCCAGTTTGCCTTGCGCCGGCGCGCTGGCCAGCACGCGGCCGGTGGTTGCAACGCTGGCCAGATAGTCGTCCGGTGCCAATGTCAGGGCGATGTGGTAGGCAGGCGTTGCGCCAGGCAGACTGCTGGCGCTGATGAAGTACTGGCCATCCTTGTAAGGCAGCAGCGTTACAAAGCTCGCGCCATCGCTAGTGTAGCTGTGGGTACTGACCCAGGTGTCAGGCGTGAAGTACAGATAGCGCTGTAGCTGGTCCGGTGCGGCAGTGCCGCGGTCGAGTTTGACGGTGTAGCTGACGCCGGCCTGCAATGAAAGGGCGAACATATCGGTATCGGTGCCGTAGTCGATCTTGCCGTTGAGCTGGCCATTGACGGGTAAGGGCGTGGCATTAGATGTGTTGTCGCCGTGGTCATCATATTGCAGTACGCTGGCGCTGAGCGTATAACTTCCACGTAGATAGGCGGACCCCATGTCGAGGTAATACTCGCCGCTACGGGTGGGGGTGAACTTGATGGTAACGGGGGCACCTAAGGGCGCGCTCTCGGTCAGGCCCGCATTGACAAATTGGCCTGGCGCGACCTCTTCCCACAGGCGTAAATAAGGTTCGAAGACTTCATAGCCAGCGGTGTCGAGTGTGCCTGCATGTGATTCTAGCCCTTTGAAGGTGAACTGGTAGAGTGTCAGTGCATCGAGTTTGACGCGGAACCAGTCATGGTCGCCAACTTTTTCCAGCATGCCTTGTACGCTGCTCCCCACGTCGAGCCGTCCCGCGGTTGAATTATCGGCGGCCAACTCGCTGGCGGCGCTGACACTAAAGGCCAGCGGCGCGGTAAAGGGCGATTTTTGGAATACCAGATCCATCGATTGGGCAGTGACCTGATAGTTGCCAACGGGCAGATCGAACCACGCCGCCCAGTTGCCATCGCGCCCCACCACGGTACGGACTTGTTCCTTGCCATCGAGGTAGATCATGAGGACGGTATTAGGCTCGGCAGTTCCGCTGAAATGTGGGCGGTCAGTGCTGAGGACGTTGCCGGCACCGTTGTCCAGCATGATGGTCGGTGCAACTGGGGCTACGCTATCAATGTGGACCTTCCATGGTTCGGTTGTGCTGGTGCTACCTAAATTATTGGTAGCAGTGGCGGTGAATATGTAGTCGCCATCGTCCAGATGGGGCGTCAGACCAGCCCAGTGGCCATCAGCTTCGGCCCGAATAGTATAGAACGCTTGACCGTTGCACTGGATACGTATGGTTGCACCGGGTGTGCTCATGCCATACATAAAGAAGTTAAGCGAGCGTGCCTGATGAAAGTCGCCATCCAGACCCTGATAACCCGACTGGAGTGTTGTAGTCGCGACTTGGAAAGGGAGATTCACTTTCAGCACTTCGCTGCTGTCCGTCAGGAAGTCCTTGCTGCTAGCCTTGGCGACGAACTCGTGCGGGCCAAAGGCTGGCCATGTGGGTAACTGGTAGGTGTACATGCCGTCTGCACCGGACGTCAGAGTCGTCAGCAGTGTTCCATCCATATACAGTTCGACTGTGCAGTATTCTGAGGTCCAGCCAGTCAGACCAAAGTGGTCGAGCTTTTCCGGGGTATCCGTGATTCTGTCGACAAACAATTTTGGCTTGATCAGATAACTCATGCGAGTAGGGAAGCTGGTTAAATAAATTGAAAGTGTAGCCGATTTGATAATTTTCGCGGTGTTTTTGTAACCTAGGTGTGGGGGCGGGAGAGTGATGATGCTTGGTCTTGCAATGTTCGGCAGACTGGATTTGTTTGTGACGGAGGGATGTATATGCCAGCCTTACGTTGTTTATTGACACTGTTTTTTCTTATGCTGGCTACGCAGCAGCTCGCGGCGGTCAGAACGGCGCAGGCGCAGACCCGGGTGCCGCTAGCCCAAGCAGGGGCGAAACTGGAAGAGTTGTACGTGCACGGGCGCAAGGTGCTGGTGCATGTTCCATCTGGTTATGATTCCACCCGCGTTCTGCCATTAGTATTAGGTTTGCATGGCGGCGGCGGGCATGCCGAACTGATGGCGGACGATAATCGGTATGGCTGGCTGCGGCAGGCCGATCAGGGTGGTTTTATCGTGGCGTTTCCGAATGGTGCCAGCCGGTTGCCCGGCGGACGTCTGGCGACCTGGAATGCCGGCGGCTGCTGCGGCTACGCGCGCGATCAGAATCTGGATGATGTGGCGTTTCTGCGCGCCGTGGTGGCCGAGCTCAGGGGACGTTACCGCATCGATAGCGCACGGGTGTTCGCTGCCGGCATGAGCAATGGCGGCATGATGGCGCACCGCCTCGCCTGCGATGCGGCCGATCTGTTCCGTGCCGTCGCTTCCGTGGCGGGCACCGATGCCAGCGCAGGCTGTCAGCCATCCCGTCCCATCCCCGTGCTGCATATCCATGCCCGTGACGATGATCATGTGCTGTATGCGGGCGGTGCCGGTCCGGCAGCGTTCCGCGACCGGCGCAGCGTGATGGAATTTGTCTCGGTACCGGACACTATCGCGCGCTGGGTACAGCGCGACCAGTGCCAGAACCGGCCGGTGCGCGTGCTGGAGGTAGCGGGCGGCTGGTGCGAGGCCTATCGCGACTGCAGCGCGGGAAGCAGCGTCGAGCTATGTGTCACGCAGACGGGCGGGCACTCGTGGCCCGGTAGCCGCGCAGGGCAGGGTAGCCAAGCCTTCGATGCGACAGAGCTGATCTGGCGCTTCTTCTCCGCCCAGTCTGCACCGCCGTCCGCAGCAGAAACCCGGCCCGTCAATACGGGACGCTAGGCGCCGGTGCTGTCACGCTCCAGTCACATTGGGCGCGTACGCTAGTACGGATGGGCGCTGTATGCGCTCCCCAACCTCAATTCGTGGGATGTACATGAGCATAGACCATATCGACGTTAGTGACCGTTTGCGCAGAGTGATGCTGGGCGGCCGTCTGGACATCGTAGGCACGGAAGAAATCGCGCTACAGTTTGCCGCCCTCACCGCTTCGGGAAAACATCGCGTGGTGGTGGACCTGAGCGCCGTGAGCTATCTCGCGTCAATAGGCATACGCGCCATTGTGGCCAATGCGCGCGCCATGCAGGCACGCGGCACGCGGCTGGTGCTATTCGTCGGAAACAATGAGCTGGTGGCGCAGACGCTGGAAGTGACGGGCATAGACGGCGTGATTCCCATGCTGCGCGATCTGGCGCTGGCCGACGAGGCAGCGCTGGCTTGAATACCCTGCTCAGTCCGGGCCTGGGCGCAGCATGAACTGTGCGGAATTTGCGCGCCGCCCGTTCCGGCGGCGTGAGGTGCCCGATCACTGGCTAGGCCAGCGCCGCCTTGGCGCGGCGGATGCCGAGCGCCGGCGGCTGGGCATGAGCTGGATAGGCTTGTTCCGTCAGGCCAGTGCGGAGGCTGTCGAGGCCACGCTGGCCGGAGCTGAAGTCATCGCGCTGCCTGCGGGCAGCGTGCTGCTGGAATATGGCGCGGCCAATCATAGCGTGTACATCCTGCTGTCCGGCAGGCTGTCGGTCCACTTTGATGGGCTGGCAGCATCGGTGGCGGCGATCACCCTAGCACCGGGCGAGGTGATAGGCGAAATGTCTGCCATCGATGGCGAGCCGGTATCGGCGCTGGTGCAGGCTTGCGAGCCGGCGCAGGTGCTGCAGCTGTCGCGCGACCTGTTCTGGGAAAAGCTGATGGCGCTGCCCGGCGTGGCCAGTAATCTGATGACCACGCTGACGGGGCGCATGCGACGCTCCAACGAGGCTGCGCTGCAAGCCCAGCGGGCCACGCTGGAGCTGGCCCACTGGCGCAAGGAACTGGAGATCGCCCGTCAGCTACAGGTCACCATGGTGCCGCTGCAGCGGCCGATGTTCCCCGACCGGGCCGAGGTCGATATCTGCGGCTTTATGGAGCCGGCCTCGCATGTGGGCGGCGATCTGTTCGACGCCTTTTTCATCGACGAGCATCGCCTCTTCATCGGCATAGGCGATGTATCGGGCCATGGTATTGCAGCGGCGCTGTTCATGGCCCGTACCATAGGCCTGCTGCGCGTACTGGCGGTGAGCATAGACGAGCCGGAAAAGCTGCTGGCCGAACTCAATGAACGTCTGTGTGCGGGCAATGAGGTGAGCCTGTTCGTGACGCTGTTTGTGGGTGTCTATGATGTGCGCAGCGGTGTGCTGTGCTATTCGAATGGCGGTCATTGCCGGCCCATGCTGCTGTCGGGCGGCGTGGCCAGCCTGTTGCCGATACCCAAAGGCGCACTGGTAGGCGCATTCCCCGGGCTGAATTTCGGCAGGATGGAAACCGTGCTGGCGCCTGGCGATACGCTGCTGTGCTACACGGATGGCGTCACCGAGGCTGCCAATAGTGCGGGCGAACTGTTTGACGAAGCGCGCACGCTGGAGCGCTTGTCCGGCTGGGCCGAATTGCCGCTGGCGCAGGCGCTCGACGGTTTGCGTGCTGCACTGGACGACTTTACCGGACAGACCGTGCTGGAAGACGATTGCACGCTGCTGGCGCTGCGCCGCCCTGCATCAGCTTAGCCGCACGGTGCGGCGCCGCTGGCAGGGCGGTCAGCCGGCTTACAGTTTTGCCTGTGCCGCGATCCAGCGGTCCACGGCGGCTTCGAGTACATCCAGCGGTACCGAGCCGTGCGACAGCACTTCGTTGTGGAAGGCGCGCAGGTCGAACTTCTTGCCCAGTTTGGTTTCGGCACGGCTGCGCAGTTCGCGCAATTTCAGTTCGCCGATCTTGTAGCTGAGCGCCTGACCGGGTATCGCAATGTAGCGCTCCACTTCCTGTACGGCGGTGACTTCATCCTGCGGCACGTTGTCCTTGAAGTAGGCAATTGCCTGTTCGCGCGTCCAGCCTTTGGCGTGGATGCCGGTATCGACTACCAGCCGCACGCCGCGCCAGATTTCTGCCGTCAGGCGGCCTACCCATTGCCACGGATCGTCGTACATGCCGATCTCCTGCCCCAGCATTTCGCTGTACAGGCCCCAGCCCTCGGAGAAGGCGGTGCTGGAACCGAAGCGGCGGAAGTCCGGCAGGCCGGTGGTTTCCTGTGCCAGACTGCGTTCGAAGTGGTGGCCCGGTATGGCTTCGTGCAGGAAGAAGGCGTTGGTGGTGTAGCGGGTGCGCGTCTCCGGTTTGTAGGCGTTGAAGTAGAACACGCCGGGACGTTTGCCATCGACCGAGCCGCGCTGGTAGGACGCCGGCGCAGCGCTGACTTCGCGATAGCCTTCCACCGGACGGATTTCGAACGGCGCTTTCGGCAGGTGCGCAAACAGCAGGTTCTGTTTGGCCTCGACTTGCGGGCGGATGGCTTCATAGGCGGCCTGAATTTCTTCGCGGGTTTTGAAGCGCAGCTCCGGCGCCGTGTTCAGGTGCTGGAAGAACTCTTTGAGCGTGCCCTTGAAGCCTACTTTGTCCTTGGCGATTTCGAACTGGGCGCGGATGCGTGCAACTTCGCTCAGACCGATATCGTGGATCTGGGCCGGTGTCAGTTCGGTGGTGGTGGAGCGGCGTGCCAGGAAGGCATACCATTCTTGCCCGCCGGGCAGAGCGCCTATGCCGGCCGTGTCGCGGCCTGCGGGTAGATAGGTGTCGCGCATGAAGGCCTGCAGCTTGCGGTTGGCTGGCGCCAGTTGTTCGCGCACCAGTTTGGCGTAGGCGGCCGTCAGGCGTTCCTTGTCGGCAGCGCTGAACGAGGACGGGAATTTTTTCACCGGACCCATATAGGTGCTGGTTTCCAGATTGTCGCTGCCGACATTTTCCAGTTGCGGCAGCACGCGCTGGATCAGCGCTTTGGGCATGACGACGCCTTGCGCTATGCCTTTGCGCATATCGTCCATCAGGTGATCGACGGCGGGCGTATAGCCGGCGGCACGCTGCAGCCAGTTGTCATAGTCCTGCACGGTCTGGAAAGGCTGGGCCGAGCTGCCCGAGCCCAGTTGCGCCATGTTCAGGTGCAGGCCGGAGAACTGGTCGACCGGCATCAGGTCGGTAGGGAAGCGCAGGCCATCGAGTACCTGCTGCAGGCGGTAGCGCAGCAGGTCATAGCTGATGCGGTCTTCGGCGGGCAATGGGGCGGGGTCGTAGCTGGCCGTCAGAGCCAGATATTTTTCCGCCAGCGCGCGGCTCTGCGCATTGGCCTCGGCAGCTGTCAGGGGGCCGAACAGATGGTTGTAGCGCTGGTCGCCATTGTAGGTGGCGGCGATCGGGTTTTCGCGCAGATAGTCTTCCCAGTACTGGGCGTAGAGCTGGTTCATCTTTTCCGGCGTGGCCGGGGTTTTGACCTGAGCAAGAGCAGGGATGGCGACGCACAGCAGGGTGCACAGCAGCAGCGGGAGCGATGGGCGCATGGTGTCCTCAAGAAATATTAGCCGTGCAAGAATAGCATGCGCGCGTGCGGGCCATGCACGTATTCTATACGCCATTTCTGTCCACTGAAAAGCGCGGGACTGCCCGATTTGGCAGCCACGCAGCGGCAGTTGCTGGCGCAGGATTAGCCCGTACGGGTGGTGAAAACAGGAACGCCACGCCACATCGAGTGGCAGCGGCCCAGTGCAGCTTGAACGGGATTAAATTGCAGCGCGCTCCTATAGCCGAACTCTTGTGCGCGTGTGGAACGTCTGCATACGAGCCGCGAGTTAGATCGGCGATAAGAGCGGGCCTCAGTAATAAGTTTGACTGAGTGCGATCGGCACGTAACCGACCTCGTAACCAGCTGGCGGCGTCAGTAAAATGGCGGCGTCTAGTACCACCAGCTGGCCGACGCTGGGCGGCGACATCAGCGCAGTATTGCCGGTCCAGCCAGCATGGATTTTTTCCACCAGCGCTTGCAGACGGTTTTTTTCCTCCTGGGTCCAGCCAAAGCCTTGCAGTGACGGCTGGTCGATAAAGCGGTACCAGGCGTATGTAACGGTGGAGCCGTCGCTCAGGGTCGCCGTCAAGGGCGCAGAGGCAGCGGTCGGCTTGGCCCAGCTTGGCGGCGACGTGTAGAGTTCCTGGCCCCAACCCTCGGATTGAATGACCTTGAATGACACGCCCTTCAGCCCGGTCTCGGCAGGCACGCTGGCGACGTCGCGCGGGAGGGCGATGCCGCCTGCAGTTTGATAGTACTCGGGAAACACGCCGTTCTTCGCAGCGGCGCTAAACTGCAGCGCTAGCGCAACATTTCCGCCACTGGTGGGGACGATTTTGGGGGTGACAAATTGTTCGAAGCCACTGACGCTTTGCACCGCCAAGCCCGCTTGGTTGTTACCGAAATAAAAATTTGGCGTCGAGATCTGCGGCTGGTGGGCCCCACTCGCAGCGAACCCGGCGGGCATGGCGCCGGTACCGTTCGACCAGTCCAGGAAGGGCTGGAACAGCGCGTCGCGCGAATACAGCGTGAAGTCCGTCAGGATATAGCTCAGGCCCTGGGCATCGGTGGGAAAGGCAAAGCGTTGCAGGCGCATATATTGATCGCCGTTCCTGGCTTTGCCGGTGAAGTAGCGCATCTGCATTTCCATCACCAGCGTTTTGATCTGCGCCGGCCGCACATCGAGGCCGCGTCCGGCGACGGTGGGGTAGCTCTTCGCCATCACCTCCCATACGTCGGGCAGATAAAATGCGACTGGTCCCTGATAGTTGCTAGCCTTAAGGAATAGCGTCCAGCTTTGATTGCCTACCGGTGTGGCGCCGCCTTTTGCCAATGTGAGCGGTAAAGCCATCCAGGACACGCCCAGCAGCTCGCCGGCCGTGCCGGCCTTGAAGGTCATCCCATCGGGCGGCACCAGGATGCGGTTGCTCAGCTGCGCCAGCCCAGCGCTTCCCATCGGCAGACCCCAGCTGCTGGTATTGCCTGCGGCCACGGCGTCACGGCCGAATTCCCAGCCGGGCGCGGACAGTTCATCCACGTAGCCGTTGGGTGTGCCGTTGATCCGGAACTTCGGCTGGGCTGAACGGTAGTGGGTATTGACCCAGTAACCGGCGCTGCCCTCTATGCTTTGAAACAAAGTGCGCCAGTTTGTTGCGGCACTGTCCGGCGTTGCCTCGCGCATCGGATGGCCCGGTGGCAGCAGGGGCAAAGTGAAGTCCTCATTGTCCGGATTGATCCAGGTACCAGCTAGGCCATGGTTGACCCCGCCTAATTGAGGATCGACCAGGGGCCAGATCGCCGTGTACATGCTGTAGCCGCTGGTGTAGCCGGGTGGCGCAGCCGAAGGCGAGGCCTGCAGGTAGCCGCCCAGATGCTGGTCCGCGCTGTCCGCTTGCAGGGGCGCACTGCCATCGCGCCAATACATATTGTCGTTGTTGCGGAAGCCGACCACTTTGCCGTTCTGGAACTGCAATTTGAAATTGATGCCGCTCGTCTTATTGAATGCATAGGGATTGCTGCTGTCGGTCAGCAACAGACCGTGGGCCAGATCGGCTTGCAGATTCCAGCTCGTTCCCGCCTGATTGAGGTATTGCAGCGCGCTTGCGGAGTCGGCGCGCAGTGACATGGTGCCGCTGGCATAAGGATCGTTGGATGCTGGCAGCATACGGTAGGTGCCCAGTACATCGGCCAGCGTGAGCGGCGGCACGAATTCGGTCGGCGGGGCTGCCGCCATCACCTGCAGATGGTCAGCCCGTAGCGCCTTGGCCAGCATGTCGACGATGGTGGCCTGTATGCCCAGGAGGGCGCTTTGAGCAGTGTTCAGGTCGGTGTCCCCGCTGATGCCTCCCAGCATGCTCCGGACCGCCGCGCTGGGCGCCAGTCCAGAGTAAGCCGCCTGCAATTGCGCGGTGGTGAGGCTGGCAGTGAAGCTCACCGCCACACTGGTCTTGTTATTCACCGTCGTCATGTCGCTGCCCTGCGCCCCGCTCATGATAGCCAGTGCGGCGCCGGCGCGTGTCAGCACGCCCCGGTCGAGCAAGTCCGACCAATACGCTGCGCCGGCCGCCTCGGCTGGGCGGTTGAACAGGTTCTGGTAAATGGCGTTGATGAAGGTGTTGTTATTCCCGGGATAGAGCGCCTGTGATTCTGCGCTCGTGGCGAAGGTATCGATCAAGGACTTGACGCTGGCATTGCTGTAATACGCCAGGCTGATGCCGGTCACGCTGGTAGGCGCACCCGCCTGCCGGTACAGCTCGGTATAGAAAGCCAATCCGGCCGGGTCGGCGGGGCGGCCGAAATAGCCGACATAAATGCTTTGCAGGGCGCTCGTGTAGTCGGCCGCCACTGGCGCTGCGCCTTGCCGCAACGCTGCTGTTCTGGCTGCGCGCGTGCTCTCAGGCTTGCCACCGCATGCAGCGAGGCTGGCCACTAACAGGCAGTAGATCAGGCTGACGCCTCGATTGCTTGGGAGGATGTGAACTGACACGTGGTTACCCTTTAAATCGAACTCGACTGGTGTCGAGAAGGCTGGTCAACAGAATTTGTCAGTGTTTTGCCTATTTTTAACAGGTGGCAAGCGCGTTGATAAATTTCAACTAGACACTGCGGGCCTGTCTGGCTAGAACGGGAACTTCTCGCCTGACCTGGCCGAGCTTACCATTTTTATATTTTATTATCTAGTTGGCAATGAAAATTAAAATCGTTCGATGGGGACGGCCAATTAGCAGAGGATGTGCTGCAAATAATCGGATCAGATAGCCGCAACTGCGGCGGCCCATCAGCGCTAGTCGAGCGTCGAGCAAACTCGTGGCGATTCATCCGGTCATGCTAACAAGTACCATCAACGCTACCAGCGCGGTGCTTATGGTCTCGCGTAAGGGTGAGCAGGCGATCATTAGTAGGCTCCCCAAACGTAGACGAATAACGTGTTATTGCCACTCGGATTGCGGCCTGCGCCGTCGTAGTTGGCGGCTGAGCCATGGTAACGCTTGAAGTTGAAATATTGGGCGCCGACGCGCAAATATTGTACCGGGGTCCAAAACACCTCTGGAATCCAGCCGCGTGTATCCGGATTACTGGCAGCGTCTGGATATAAATTAGTGTCCGAAGTCCCGGTAGTGCGGAAGTAGCTGATGCCACTTCCGAAACGCGCTCTATAGACGTAGCTGCCCTTAATCCGCAACTGCCTGAGGCGGTTGTTCGGGTTGGATGCCATGCCCGTAGCGTCTCCATTGTCGATCGCTTCCGATATGTAGCTCAGTTGGATCGTGGCTGCGTGTGGATCAAGCAGGTGTTGGTACTGGGCGTCGACGCCGCGATCTCGATAATGGATAGTGGGGCCGGATGGATTCAGATTGTCGGGGTAAATGTTGGCATTCATCGCCATCACGCCGACCATGGCGCTATGAGGCCCCCAGTCGTGGCTGAGCGCAAGTCGCACGTATGGATTGGTCCCTTGTAGCTTGACCTGATCGGCGTTCTTGGTGCCTTGGCTAAGGAACGACCAAGCCCCATTGGCGGTTTGATAAGCAGCCACTTCCGCGTATAAGGTCTGATTTAAGAAAGCATAGGCGGCGACGCCGGCGGCCTGCGTGCCTAGCTGAGACACGATTGGAGCAGCATCGGGGCCGGTGACACCGAATTGAGTTGGCACATACTGCATCCAGGCTGGAGCGGTATTCCAAGGGTCGGCCAGTGATGGATTGTTGTTTAGCGTCAGGCCGAAAATCAGGTCACGCTTCGTATCGATTAGACGATCTGCATAACGCAGCTCGAAATTGTCCGATCCCCAGTGGGATCAATCCAGCGCGCAAACGAACAGGCTGAACGATAAAGGCTAATGGTAGGGCTGTTGGGTGGGATTTGTGTGGCGCGCAGTGTTTTCCTACCCCTCCGAAAATAGACCGGAGCCAAGGACTACAGAACCCACAATGCAAAACGCCAACCTGCATGGTTGGCGTCTCGTGAGGTATGTTCTTGGTGGCCCGGGGCGGAATCGAACCACCGACACAAGGATTTTCAATCCTCTGCTCTACCAACTGAGCTACCAGGCCAAGAGGCAATATTGTAGCAGACTTGCGCAGAAGTGCAAGTGCCGGTTTTCTGCCAACGCTAAACGCTATAATGATTGCATGAATATTCCAGCTTCCAGCGCTGCGCTGCGCGTGATCGAGAGTGATATCTGTATCGTTGGCAATGGCGCAATTGCCAAGACCACCGCGCTGGGCCTCGCCCAGGCCGGTTTCAGCGTGACCTTGCTGGGGCCGCCTGCGCCGCCGCCGGCGCCGGCCGGCTCCGATCCGGGCTGGGATGCGCGCGTCTACGCTCTCAATCACACTGCCTATCGTCTGCTATCTTCGCTTAAAGTGTGGGGAGCACTCGACGCCAGCCGGGTTGCGCCGGTGGATGCCATGATCGTGCAGGGTGATGGTGCGCAGGCTGGCGGCCTCGGTTTCGACGCCTACGGCGCCCGTACCGATACGCTGGCGTGGATCATGGAAGACCGCAATATCGCCCAGGCGCTCGATGCCGCGCTGCGCTTTGCGCAGAATGTGCGGCAGGTAGACGGCCGTGCCACGGCATTGTTGCAGACGCAGGACGATGCCACAGTGCAACTAGAGAATGGCAGTTGCATCAAGTCGCAGCTGGTCGTGGGCGCCGACGGCGCCCAGTCGTGGGTGCGTGGCCAGTGCGATATCGGTTTCGATTACCGCAGCTATAACCAGCGTGCCGTGGTGTCCAACTTTGCCTGCGAACTGCCGCACCATGGCGCTGCCTACCAGTGGTTCACCGGCGTGGATGGTATCGTGGCACTGCTGCCACTGCCCGGCAATCAGGTGTCGCTGGTGTGGTCGGCGCCCGATGCGCTGGCCGATACCCTGCGCAGCGAGTCGGCCGCGCAGATCGCGGCGCGGCTGGCCGTATATGCGCAGGAAAAGCTGGGGGCACTGACTCCGCTGCAGCCGGAACTGGTACGCGACTTCCCGCTACGCCTGATCCGACCTCATTCCATGGTGGCGCAGCGGGTGGCGCTGGTGGGCGACGCCGCCCATGTGGTGCACCCGATGGCGGGCCACGGCATGAATCTGGGCTTTGCCGACGTGGCGCAGCTGGTCAAAACCCTGAGCGAGCGCGAGCCGCAGCGCAGCCTGGGCGACGAGCGCGTGCTGGCCCGCTATGCCCGCGCGCGCAAGGAAGATGTGCTGCTGATGCAGCTGACCACCGACGGTCTGGCGCGGCTGTTCGGGGCAAATGTCGAGCCGCTGCGCGTGGCGCGCAATTTCGGATTAAACTTGCTGGATAAATTGCCCGCTGTGAAGCGCCGGCTGATTTCCCACGCGCTGGGAAAATAGCCGGTTTTCACCAAAAAGTGCGGGTTTGTCTGTCGTTACCGGAGAAGTTATGAGTAAGAGTAAGCTGGGTTTATTGTTGTTGTCGGCGCTGATGGCCGGTTGTGTGAGCGCTGAAACGCCGTCGACTGAAGCGATCCGCAAGCTGGTGGAACCCCGTCTGGGCGCCAATGTGAAGGTCGATTCGGTCAAGGAAACCCCTTACGCCGGCCTGTATGAAGTGCGCGTTGGCACCGACATTCTGTACACCGACAAAACCGCCACCTATCTGTTCTCCGGCCACGTGTTCAATCTGGTGACCAGCACCGACCTGACCAAGGAGCGGCTGGACGAAATCAATCGCATCAAATTCTCCGATCTGCCGCTCGACAAGGCCATCAAGACCGTCAAGGGCGATGGCAAGCGCGTGATCGCCGTGTTCGAAGACCCTAACTGCGGCTACTGCAAGCGCTTCCGCCAGACCACGCTGAAGGATACCGACAACGTCACTATCTACACCTTTATGTACAACATTCTGGCGGAAGATTCCTTCACTAAGTCGAAGAACATCTGGTGCTCGCTGGACCGCAGCCAGGCCTGGGATGACTGGATGATCCGCAACAAGCCAGCTGCCGCGGCCTCGGCCAGCTGCGTCACGCCGAATGACGAAGTGCTGGAGCTGGGCCGCAAGCTAGGGGTGAACGGTACGCCGGCGATCTTCTTCGCCGACGGTAGCCGTGTGCCGGGCGCGATCGATAGCAAGATGCTGGAAGAGAAGCTCGCCAAGATTAAGCAGTAAAGTAAGCCGTAGTGATTTCCCGGGCCGCAGTTCTGTGGCCCGGAGCTAGCAGTCCTCGTTGTTCAACCCAAGTTTAGTTCTAGTGCCGTGCAAGCGCTGCACCGACAGGAGACTCGTATGATTACCTTGAACATCAATGGCAAAGACATGCAGGTGGACGCTGATCCATCGACGCCGATTTTATGGGCGCTGCGCGACAATCTGAATATGACCGGCACCAAGTTCGGTTGCGGCGCGGCGCTGTGCGGCGCCTGCACCGTGCATCTGGGCGGCCAGCCGATACGCTCGTGCGTGACGCCTATCTCGGCCGCCGTGGGGCAGAAGATCACCACCATCGAAGCGATGGAGAACGATAAAGTGGGCAAGGCCGTGCAGGCGGCCTGGGTCAAGCTCGATGTGCCGCAGTGCGGCTACTGTCAGAGCGGCCAGATCATGAGCGCCACGGCCCTGCTGCGCACTAATAAGGCACCGTCCGATGCCGACATCGACAACGCCATGAGCGGCAACATCTGCCGCTGCGGCACCTATCAGCGTATCCGCGCGGCCATCAAGGATGCCGCCAAATCCATCGCCTAAAGGAGACTGTCATGCGTATCGAATGGCTGCAACAGGAAACGCAGGCGCCGGCAGCTGGCGGCGTATCGCGGCGCGGTTTCATGAAAGCCGGCGCAGTCGCGGGCGGCGGGCTGGTATTGGGCTTTTTCCTGCCGACCGGCGGACGCTTCGCTCAGGCCCAGCAGGCGCAGGCCAAGGTGTATCAGCCCAACGCTTTCCTGCACATCGCGCCCGATAACCGGGTGACGGTGCAGGTGAACCGGCTGGAATTCGGTCAGGGCGTGCAGACCTCGCTGCCCATGCTGATCGCCGAGGAGCTCGATGCCGACTGGTCGAAAGTGAACGGCGCACTGGCGCCAGCGGGCGACCAGTACAAAGACCCTGCGTTCGGCATCCAGATTACGGGCGGCTCGGGCAGCATCGCCCACTCGTATATCCAGTACCGCGAAATCGGCGCCAAGGCGCGTGTCATGCTGATTGCGGCGGCAGCCGAACAGTGGAAGGTGCCGGCCGAGCAGATCCGCACTTCGCGCAGCATGCTGCTGGGGCCTGCGGGGCAAAAGGCCAGCTACGGCAGCATGGCCGACGCTGCCATGCGCCAGCCGGTGCCGGCCAGCGTCAAGCTGAAAGACCCCAGGGATTTCCAGTTCATCGGCAAGCCTATGAAGCGGCTCGATGCTGCCGCCAAGTCGAACGGCAAGCTGCAGTTCGGGATGGACTTCAAGGCGCCGCACAGCAAAGTGGCCGTGGTGGCCCGTCCGCCCGTATTCGGCGCGCGCGTCGCCAGGTTCGATGCCAGCAAGGCCAAAGCCATCAAGGGCGTGATCGAAGTGCTGGCGGTGAACACTGACCGGGGTGGCAATGGCGTCGTGGTGATTGCCGACGGCTACTGGCCTGCCAAGATGGGGCGCGACGCACTGGTGATCGAATGGGATACCAGCGCGGTTGAAAGAGTCAGCAGCAGCGAGCAGATGGCGCACTACAAGGCGCTGGCGCAGCAGCCGGGTAAACCGGCACGCAAGGCCGATACCTCGAAGCTGGCCGGTGCGGCGAAAAAAATCTCGGCCGTGTACGAGTTTCCGTATCTGGCCCATACCCCGATGGAGCCGCTCAACTGCGTGGTCGATCTGCGCGCCGATGGCTGCACGGTATGGGCGGGCTCGCAGTTCCAGACTATCGATCAGGGCGCGATTGCGGCCACGGCCGGCCTCAAGCCGGAACAGGTGGTGCTCAATACCATGATGGCTGGTGGCGGCTTTGGCCGCCGCGCCGTGCCCAGTTCCGACTATCTGGTGGAAGCAGTCAACATCGCCAAAGTCTGGCGCGCCGCCGGCAAGACCGAGCCAGTCAAAGTGATCTGGAGCCGCGAGGATGACGTCAAGGGCGGCTACTACCGTCCGTCGCATGTACATCGCGCCGATCTGGGACTGGACGACCAAGGCAATATCGTTGCGTGGGACCATGTGATCGTGGGCCAGTCCATCATCAGCGGCACGCCGTTCGAGCCGATGATGGTCAAGGATGGCATCGATGCGACCATGGTGGAAGGCATGGGCGAACCATATGAAGTGCCGCTGAATCTGAGTGCCCATACCGTCAAGGCCAATGTGCCGGTGCTATGGTGGCGCTCGGTGGGCTCCACGCACACGGCGTTTGTGATGGAAACCCTGATCGATGAGGCGGCCTATGCGGCCGGCATGGATCCGGTGGCCTACCGCAAGAAGCTGATGGGCGAGAAAAGCAAGCGCCATCTGGCCGCGCTCGATCTGGCGGTAGCCAAATCGGGTTACGGCAAGAAGGCTTTGCCGAAAGGGCAGGCGTGGGGCGTGGCCGTGCATGAATCGTTCAACACGGCGATAGCCTATGTGGTAGTAGCGTCGGTGAAGAACGGCGTGCCCAAGCTGCACAAGGTAACCGCCGGCGTGCATTGCAACCAGCCCGTCAACCCGCTCACCATCGAAGCGCAGATACAGGGCGCTGCGCTGATGGGGCTGGGCATGACCCTGCCTGGCGCTGCCATTACTCTCAAGGATGGCGTTGTGGAACAGCAGAACTTCAGCGATTACACGCTGGCGCGCATGACGGATATGCCGGTAATCGATGTGCACATCGTGCCGTCGAACGACCCGCCTACCGGCATGGGCGAGCCGGGCCTGCCGCCGCTGGCACCGGCCTTCGCCAATGCGCTGTTCAGGCTGACCGGCAAACGTCTGCGCAAACTGCCGTTCGACCTCGCCAGTGCCTGACCATCCGGCACTGACAGGTATTCTGCTGGCCGCCGGACGCGGCCAGCGCTTTGATCCGTCGGGCAGCGACAACAAACTGTTGCAGACCTTGCCCACTGGCGAGCCCGTAGTGGCTGCCAGTGCGCGTAATCTGCTCGCTGCCGTGCCGCGCGTGCTGGCCGTGGTGCGCCGTGGCGATGACGCGGTGGCCCAACTGCTGGGCAAACTTGGTTGCGAGGTGCTGGTCTGTGATAATGCTGCGGATGGCATGGCCGCGTCGCTTACGCTGGCCCTGCGCGCCAGCAGCGCCGCGCCGGGATGGCTGATTGCGCTTGGTGATATGCCGTTTGTGCAGCCCGAAACGATGCGCGAGCTGGCCGCTACCATAGGCCGCGGTGCACGTATCGCTGCGCCCATGTATCAGGGCCAGCGGGGAAATCCGGTGGCCTTTGGCGCCTATCATTTACCATTGCTGCTGGCGCTGCAGGGCGATCAGGGCGCGCGCGCCATTTTAAAGAATCATGCAGTAAGTGAGCTGGTGGTGGACGATGAGGGCGTGATCCGCGACATCGACACGCGCGCAGATTTGTAATCAAGGATAGTCATGAAAAAACCTAACAAGAATAAAGCAGCGATCGCCTACAGCATTGTTGGCCACGATCTGGCCGCACACCTGTTCCGCGTCACGCTGACGGTGGCCCAGCCGGCTGAAGGCGGACAGATTTTTGCGTTGCCGGCCTGGATACCGGGCAGCTATATGATCCGCGAATTTTCGCGCAATATCGTGCGCATCCATGCGGTATCCAATGGCCAGCCGGTAGCGCTGAGCAAGCTCGATAAGCATAGCTGGCAGGCTGCGCCACTCAAGGACCGTGGCGCCAGCCTGACCGTCCACTATGAAGTCTATGCATGGGATCTGTCGGTACGCGCTGCCCATCTGGACCAGAACCACGCGTTCTACAACGGCACCAGCGTGTTCCTGCGCGTGCTGGGGCAGGAAGACCAGCCGCATGTGGTGGATATCCAGCGTCCGGCCGATGCGGCGGCGCGCAACTGGCGCGTGGCTACTTCCCTGCCCGAGCTCAAAGCCAAGCGTTACGGCTACGGCACGTATGTGGCCGGCGATTACGATGAACTGATCGACCATCCGGTCGAGCAGGGCGAGTTTGCGCTGGCTACCTTCAAGGCGCACGGCATCCCGCACGATGTTGTCATCACCGGCAAGGTACCGCATCTGGACATGGCGCGCCTGTGCGCCGATCTGAAAAAAATCTGCGAAACCCAGATCGCCTTCTTCGAACCGAAGACCCGTAAAGCGCCGATGGAGCGCTACGTGTTCATGACCATGGCCGTGGGCGATGGTTACGGTGGTCTGGAGCACCGCGCCTCGACGGCACTGATCTGTGCCCGTGCCGATCTGCCTAGCACCAAGGCCGCCAGCAAGGACATCAGCGACGGCTATCTGCAATATCTGGGCCTGTGCAGCCACGAGTACTTCCATACCTGGAACGTCAAGCGCATCAAGCCGGCCGTGTTCGCGCCCTACAACCTGCAGGTGGAGAACTACTCGCCGCTGCTATGGCTGTTCGAAGGCTTTACCAGCTATTACGATGATCTGATGCTGGTGCGGGCCGGTCTGATTAGCGAGCAGACCTATTTCAAGCTGGTCGCCAAGACCGTGGGCAGTGTGCTGCGCGGCAGTGGCCGTACCAAGCAGAGCGTGGCCGATTCCAGTTTCGACGCCTGGGGCAAGTACTACCGTCAGGATGAGAATGCACCGAACGCCATCGTTAGCTACTACACCAAAGGTTCGCTGGTGGCGCTGGCGCTGGACCTCAGCATCCGCGCCAAAACAGGCGGCAAGAAGTCGCTCGATGATGTGATGCGCGCGCTGTGGCAGCGCTACGGCGCCAGCTTCTATCAGGGCGCAGGCCGTGGCGTTACGCCGGCCGAAGCGGAAGCCCTGTTCGATGAAATCAGTGGTGGCCGCTTCAAGCCCTTCTTCGACAAATATGTGCGCGGTACGGAAGACCTGCCGCTGGCCAAGCTGCTGGCGCCGTTCGGTGTCAAATATGCCGATGAGCGTAAATCGGCCAAACCTAGTCTGGACGTCAATCCCGGCAAGGACGGCAACGACTGCAAACTCAATAGCGTGCACGAAGGCGGTGCGGCCCACCTTGGCGGGCTGTCGGCGGGCGATGTGCTGGTAGCGATCGACGGTCTGCGTGTCACGGCGGCCAATCTGGATACGCTGCTGTCGCGCTATGGTGTGGGCTCGCAGATCAGTGTGCACGCGTTCCGGCGCGACGAACTGATGACCTTCAGCATCACCTTGCAGGGCGAGCGTATTCCCGGCATCAGCCTGAGTGTGGATGGCGCCGGCAAAAAAGCCGGCACGCCGCAACGTCCAAGTCAGGCCGAATAAGCGCCTATGCTGCTCGATCCTGCTACCCTGATCTTCATGTCGGTGCTGATGGCAATTGCCATGAGCATTGTGCTGTTCTCTTCCTATTACAGCTATCCGCCAGAGATCAGGGGGTTGAACTACTGGGCCTCCAGCCTGCTGATGCTCGTGGCCGGCGCCGGCCTGTTTGCTTCCAACCGGCTCGGCGTGCCCGATCTGGTGGTGCTGCTGACGGCAAATTCAGCCTTTGTCTGCGGGGTCGGTCTGACGCTGATCGGTACGCAGAAGTTCTACGGACTTAAGCCTTCATGGTGGCTGTTCTCCCTGGTGTGGGTGCTTTGTCTGGCGGGCGTAACGTACTGGCATGTGTGGCAACCCAGTTTCAGTGCGCGGGTAGCCGTGTTCTCGTATCTGGTGTCGGTGTATTACTTCTACCTCACCATCATCGTCTGGCGCTATGGTGAGCCACATTTCTCTACCCGCTTCCTGTATGTGCTGCTGGGCATACAGTCGGTAGTGGTGTTCACGCGCGGTACGCTGGCCATGCTGTTCGGCTCCGAACTAGTGAATATCATGGCCATCGGCCCCTTCCAGAGCCTGTATCTGGCGCTGGGCCAGTTCATGATCCTGCTGCTGGCAGTGAGTTTCAACACTGTGTCTACCCGCCGCCTGCAAGGCTTGCTGGAACGCCGCTCCACGCTGGACCCGCTGACGCAGGTGCTGAACCGGCGCGGTTTTGCCGATGTATATGCCAAGGAACTGGGCTTGATGCGGCGCCAGTTCACGGTGATGACGGTGCTCAGCATAGATCTGGATTTCTTCAAAAAGATCAACGACACGCATGGCCACATCGTCGGTGACCGCGTGCTGGTAGAGGTAGCGGGGCTGATAGGCAAAGCCTTGCGCGTCTCGGACCACATTGCCCGATTCGGCGGCGAAGAATTCGTTGTGCTGTTGCCGGAGACGGGGCTGGACCGCGCGCTGCAGATCGCCGAGCGCATCCTCAAAGCTGTACGTGCTTCCGGTGCGCACGGGCTGCCGCCTTATACGGTCAGCGTGGGCGTGGCTTGCCAGAGTAGTCCGGACGAGAATCTTGATGGTTTGCTGCTGCGGGCCGATCAGGCGCTGTATCGCGCCAAGGATGGTGGCCGCGATCGTATCGAGATCGCGGCGCCGGTGGTGACTTCGGCGGTGGCCATGCCACCGATGCCGTCGCTGGCGCCCGTGATGGCGACCAGCGTGAAGCTTAGTTAAACAGCCGCGCCAGTTCCGCGCCCGGATTGTCGGCGCGCATGAATGCTTCGCCGACGAGGAAGCTGTGCACATTGGCAGCCCGCATGCGCTCTACATCGGCTGGCACCAGTATGCCGGATTCGGTGATGACGATTTTTTCGGCAGGGATGCGATCGAGCAGGCCCAGCGTGGTGTCCAGTGTCACGTCGAAGGTGCGCAGGTTGCGGTTATTGATGCCGACAAGGGCTGTCTTCAGACGCAGGGCCGCATCCAGTTCGGCTGCGTCATGCGTTTCCACCAGTACGCCCATGCCCAGTTCGTGGGCGCAGGCTTCCATTTCGGCCATCAGGCCATGGTCGAGCGCCGAGACGATCAGCAGGATGGCGTCCGCACCCATGGCACGTGCTTCATAGATCTGGTACAGATCGATCATGAAGTCCTTGCGCAGCACCGGCAGTGCGCAGGCCGCACGGGCCTGCTGCAGATAGGCTACCGAACCCTGAAAGAACTGTTCGTCGGTCAGCACCGACAGGCAGGCCGCGCCATGCTGGGCATAGCTGGCGGCAATGTCGGCGGGACGGAAATCGGCGCGGATCACGCCTTTCGATGGCGAGGCTTTCTTGATTTCGCTGATGACGGCAGCTTTGCCGGCGGCGATTTTGCCGCGTAGGCTGGCTTCGAAACCGCGCAGACCGGCGCGCAGCTCGCTATTGTTTTCCACCTCGGCGCGCAGGCTGGCGTAGCTGCGCTGCTGCTTGGCGGCGGCCACTTCCTGTGCTTTGACGGCGAGGATTTTATTCAGAATGTCGGACATGATGGCTACCTGAGTAAATGATTGCGTTGCCCGCGGGCGGTCAGTTGTGCTGGCCCAGCGTCTGGGTCACCTGCACAAACTGTTCGATTTTCTTCAGTGCGGCACCGGAGCTGATCGCCTCGCGGGCGCGCAGCAGGCCGTCTTCTATCGAGCTGGCCACGCCGGCCGCATACAGCGCGGTGGCGGAGTTGAGCGCGACGATATCGAAGGCTGCGCCCGGCTCGCCGCGCAGGGCTTCCATCATCTTGGCTTTGGATTCGGCGGCGTCAGCCACTTTCAGATTGCGGCTGGCGATCATCTGCAGGCCGAAGTCTTCCGGATGGATTTCGTATTCGCGGATTTCGCCGTTGACCAGTTCGCCCACCAGCGTGCTGGCGCCGAGCGAGACTTCGTCCATATTGTCGCGGCCATACACCACCAGCGCGTGCTGGGCGCCGAGGCGCTGCAGTACACGCACCTGTATGCCCACGAGGTCGGCGTGGAATACGCCCATCAGGATATTCGGTGCACCGGCCGGATTGGTCAGCGGCCCCAGAATATTGAAGATGGTGCGCACACCCAGTTCGCGCCTTACCGGTGCGGCGTGCTTCATGGCGGCGTGGTGGTTGGGCGCAAACATGAAGCCTATGCCGGTCTGGGCGATGGACTGTGCGATCTGTTCCGGCTTCAGGTTGATGTTGGCCCCTAACGATTCGATCACGTCGGCGCTGCCGGACGAGGACGAAACGCTGCGGCCACCGTGTTTGGCCACGCGGGCGCCCGCAGCAGCGGCGACAAACATGGAAGCGGTCGAGATATTGAAAGTGTGGGCGCCGTCGCCGCCCGTGCCGACGATGTCGAGCAGGCCGCGCGTGTCGGCCATCGGCACTTTGGTGGAGAACTCGCGCATCACTTGCGCGGCGGCGGTGATTTCGCCTATGGTTTCCTTTTTCACGCGCAGGCCCATGGTCAGGGCGGCGATCATGGTGGGCGACATTTCGCCCGACATGATCTGGCGGAACAGATGCAGCATCTCGTCGTGGAAAATCTCGCGGTGTTCTATGCAGCGCAGCAGTGCTTCTTGATGGGTGATAGGCATGGCAATCCTCGCAATAATTTGGCACAGATAGTCAGTTAAACGCGCCGCTACAGGCGCAGACAGGAGCGCGCATGCAGCGCGCCGCCAGCCTTAACGGACCAGGAAGTTTTTCAGCAGTGCGTGACCGTGTTCCGACAGGATGGACTCGGGGTGGAACTGCACGCCCTCGATGTCGTATTCCTTGTGGCGCACGCCCATGATTTCGCCGTCGTCGGTCCATGCCGTCACTTCCAGACAGGCCGGCAGCGAGCTGCGTTCAATGGCCAGCGAGTGATAGCGGATCACTGTGAAAGGCGAGGGCAGGTTTTTGAATACGCCCACGCCGGTATGCGCGATGAGAGAGGTTTTGCCATGCATGACCTGCTTGGCGCGGATAACTTTTCCGCCAAAGGCTTCGCCTATGGCCTGATGGCCGAGGCATACGCCCAGTATCGGTTTCTTGCCAGCGAAGTGCTTGAGCACTGCGATGGAAATGCCTGCCTGTGCCGGATCTTTGGGGCCCGGCGAGATGCAGATGTGGTCGGGATTGAGGGCTTCGATTTCCTCAATGGTGATTTCGTCGTTGCGGTACACCCGCACGTCTTCGCCCAGTTCGCCGAAATACTGCACGATGTTGTAGGTGAAGGAGTCATAGTTGTCGATCATCAGCAGCATCTCAGAACTCCCCATCCAGACCATCTTGCACTTGTTCGGCAGCGCGCAGCACGGCGCGCGCCTTGTTTTCAGTTTCCTGCCATTCCATTTCCGGTATCGAGTCGGCCACGATGCCGGCGGCGGCCTGCACATACAGCATGCCGTCCTTGATCACGCCGGTGCGGATGGCAATCGCCACATCCATTTCGCCGCCGAAGGACAGGTAGCCGCAGGCGCCGCCGTAAATGCCGCGTTTGGAAATTTCCAGCTCGTCGATCACTTCCATCGCCCGCACTTTCGGCGCTCCCGTCAGGGTGCCGGCCGGGAAGGTGGCACGTAGCACGTCCAGATTGGACAGGCCAGATTTCAGCTTGCCTTCCACGTTGGAGACGATGTGCTGTACGTGCGAATACTTTTCGATCACTAGACGGTCGGTGACTTTCACCGTGCCGATATCGGAAATGCGGCCCAGATCATTGCGCGCCAGATCGATCAGCATCACGTGTTCGGCGATCTCTTTCGGATCGGCCAGCAGTTCGGTGGCCAGTTCGGCATCGCGTTCCGGCGTCGAGCCGCGCGGGCGGGTGCCGGCGATCGGGCGCAGCGTCACACGCTTTTCGCCATCGGGCAGGGTCTCGTTACGTACCAGAATTTCCGGCGAGGCACCGACGATCTGCATATCGCCGAAATTGTAGAAGTACATATACGGCGACGGGTTCAGCGAGCGCAGCGCGCGGTACAGCGTCAGCGGCGAATCCACATACTGCTTGCGGATGCGCTGGCCGATCTGCACCTGCATCAGGTCACCGGCCATCACGTATTCGTGGGCGCGCGCCACGGCTTTCAGATAGTCTTCCTTGGCGAATTCGCGGATCGCTTCGGTGCGCACGGAAGCGCTGGTCACTGGCGCATCGACGCCACGGCGCAGCATTATGCGCAGGTCTTTCAGGCGCTGACGGGCTTTGGAATAGGCTTCCGGCTGGGTCGGATCGGCATACACGATCAGATACAGTTTGCCGGACAGGTTGTCGATCACGGCCAGTTCTTCCGTCACCATCAGCTGGATGTCGGGCAGGCCCAGATCATCTTTCGGCTGGGTATTGGCCAGGGTTTTTTCGATGTGACGCACCGTGTCGTAGCCGAAGTAGCCGGCCAGACCGCCGCAGAAGCGCGGCATGCCGGGGCGCAGGGCCACCTTGAAGCGCTGCTGGTAGCTCTCGATGAAGTCGAGCGGATTGCCTTCGTGCGTCTCGATCACCGTGCCGTTCTTGACGATTTCGGTGCGATGGCCGAAGGTGCGTAGCACCGTGGTTGCTGGCAGACCGATAAAGGAGTAGCGGCCGAAACGCTCGCCGCCCACGACGGATTCGAGCAGGAAGGTATTCTTGCCGGCGTTCTGGGTCTGGGCCAGTTTCAGGTATAGCGTGAGCGGGGTTTCGAGATCGGCAAAGGCTTCGGCGATCAGCGGGATGCGGTTGTAGCCGTCGGTGGCCAACGATTTGAATTCGAGTTCGGTCATGTCTGTTCTCCATGCCGCCTGTCTAGCGATGGATGTGGTACAGGCGGGTGTGGTTCAAAAAACCTGTCGCGCAGGGGCGCAACAGCAATCAGTTCGGCTTAGTTGTGCCAGGATTGCCAGCGTCGCCAAAGCCAGGCCTCAATCGCGCCGGTTTGGTTGACTTGGTGTTTTTTGAACAGAGACATTACGGTCAGCGTTGGTTCAGCTAAGGTTAATTTTGCGAACGAATCAAAGTCGCTGCGGATAGCAGCGTGTCTACTATACCATCGGAATCGATGGTGTGTATAGCCTCGCCGTGATTGTAGCCATAAGGGACCGTCAGCACCGGGCAACCCGCAGCCCGTGCGGCTTGCGCGTCATTCGACGAGTCGCCGATCGCCACTACCTGCGTTGCCGGCAGGTCGAAATCGGCGCAGACCGTCTGCAACGGCAGGGGATCGGGCTTTTTGCGCGCCAGCGAATCGCCGCCGTAGACCACCTCGAAATAGCTGGTCAGGCCTTTCGCGGCCAGCAGCGGGGTGGTGAAGCTGATCGGCTTGTTGGTCACGCAGGCCAGCCGCAGGCCTTGTTGTTTTAGCGCACTCAGGCCTTCCAGCACCTCGGGATACAGGCTGCTGAATTGACCATTGATGCGTAAATAGTGGCGCTGATAGGCGTCCATCGCCTGCGCAAACTTGGCTTCCACTTCGTCCGGCGCCAGATCCAGCGCCAGTACGGCGCGGATCAGGTTTTCCGAGCCTTTACCTACCATCAGCGCGATTTGCTGCTGGCTGATAGGAGCGAGGCTCAGCTCTTCACGCATGCTGTTGATCGCGACGTGGAAGTCGGGAATCGTGTCCAGCATGGTGCCGTCGAGGTCGATGATTGCGGCGCGTACGCCTGCCAGCACACTCATGCTTACACCTTGGCCAGATTGGCGCGCATGGCGTCGATCACGGCCTTGTAGTCAGGCTGGCCGAAGATGGCCGAACCGGCCACGAAGGTGTCAGCGCCGGCAGCTGCGGCGGCAGCGATGTTGTCGATCTTGATGCCGCCATCGACTTCGAGCATGATGTCGCGGCCCGATTCGTCGATTTTGCGGCGTGCCAGCGCGATTTTCTTCAGCGCTTCGGGGATGAAGGACTGGCCGCCGAAGCCGGGGTTGACCGACATAATCAGGATCATGTCGATCTTGTCCATCACGTGGTCCAGATAGTGCAGCGGCGTGCCCGGATTGAATACCAGACCGGCTTTGCAGCCGTGGTCGCGGATCAGCTGCAGGCTGCGATCGATGTGCTCCGACGCTTCCGGATGGAAGGTGATGATGTTGGCGCCCGCTTTGGCGAAGTCAGGGATGATGCGGTCCACTGGCTTGACCATCAGGTGCACGTCGATCGGCACGTCCACGTGCGGGCGGATAGCCTGGCACACCATCGGACCTATGGTCAGGTTGGGCACGTAATGGTTATCCATGACATCGAAGTGGATAATGTCGGCGCCAGCGCTGACGACGTTACGCACTTCCTCGCCCAGACGGGCGAAGTCGGCTGACAGAATGCTGGGAGCAATGCGGAAATTGGACATGGGATGGGCCTGCATTTAAAAAAGATGCGCTATTTTACGCTGCACAGCGGCTATGCGCCCGTTTTCAGGCGCGTCGTCCTTGCATACGGGGGCGATTTGGGGTGCAATGGCAGTCTGGCGATATACAATCGCCAACCTTGCTGAGAGTGCCAGTGCACTCGCCCCGATTGAAGGAATTTGAATGGCCACTTATGAAATGACGGTGACGGTCAGAACCCAGTATCTGCCGGAGCAGTCCGACCCGGAGCGTACCAATTTCGTGTTCACCTACTCGATCACGATCAAGAATACGGGAACGGTGGCCGCCCAGCTGATTTCGCGCCACTGGGTTATCACGGATGCTAACAACCACAAGGAAGAGGTCAGCGGCCTCGGCGTGGTGGGCCATCAGCCGTTGCTGCAACCGGGCGAACAGTTCGAGTACACCAGCGGCACGGCCTTGCGTACCCAGCAGGGCTCCATGTATGGCGAGTACTTCTGCGTGGCGGAAAATGGCCACCGCTTCGAAGTGCCGATACCGGAATTCGTGCTGTCGCTGCCCCGCACCCTGCACTAGGTCAGGTGCTCGCAACCACTGCTGCGGCCTGAGCGGATCAGTTCTGCTCGTCGCGCTGTGGTTCTGCTGGCTTGTCCTCGTCGCGCGGTTTGGGTTTAGGCGCGTACATGGTCCACCAGACGATGAACACCAGCAGGAAAAACGCCACACATGCTTCTATCATCAATATCCACATAACAGTCCTTATGTTCTCGACACGCCGTAGTCTACCTGTTCCGCTCACTCTCGTCGCGCTGGCTCTGGCCGGTTGTACTTCGACGCCGCTGCCGCCTGATACCAGCCGCGCACCTGTCACGCCGATACCGGCCCCGGTGCCTGCACCCGAGCCCACACCGGCGCCGGCGCCGGCCAAGCCCGCTGTCATGCAGCTGGTGCCCGCGCCGTTCAGCGCGCTGCCGGGCTGGGACAAGGATGATCTGCGGGCGGCGTGGCCGGCGTTCATGTCGTCCTGCGCGGTGCTGGTCAGGCAGCCGAACTGGAAGGAGTCCTGTACCATCGCCCGCAGCGTAAACAGCAGTGATGATAAAGCGATCCGTACCTTCTTCGAAGCGTTCATGGAGCCGAATCAGGTCATCGCGCCGGATGGTGCCAACGAAGGGCTGGTGACAGGTTATTACGAGCCGCTGCTGCGCGGCGCCCGCAAGAAGGGCGGCCCTTACCAGACCCCGCTGTATAAAGTGCCGGAGGATATGATCACCGTCGATCTGGCCAGTGTGTATCCGGAACTGAAGGGCATGCGCCTGCGCGGCAAGCTGGTGGGCAAAAAGCTGGTGCCGTATGCCACCCGTGCAGATATCGAGAAAGCCGACTTCGGCGGCAAGGAGCTGCTGTGGGTCGATGATCCGGTTGAATCGTTCTTCCTGCAGGTGCAGGGCTCGGGGCGGGTGCAGCTCACCGATAGCAAGGAAACCGTGCGCGTGGCCTATGCCGACCAGAATGGCCATCCGTATAAATCCATCGGCAAATATCTGGTGGAGAAGGGCGAACTGACGCTGGAGCAGGCTTCGGCGCAGGGCATCAAGGCGTGGATCGCCGGTCATCCTACCCGTATGCAGGAGCTGTTCAATGTGAACCCTAGCTATGTGTTCTTTAAAGAAGAGCGCCTGCCCGATCCGAAAATCGGCCCGAAAGGTGCGCTAGGCGTGCCGCTCACGCCATCGCGTTCGGTCGCTATCGATGCTTCGCAATTGCCGCTGGGCGCGCCGGTGTTCCTGTCCACCACCATGCCGAACAGTGATATTCCGTTGCAGCGGCTGGTCATGGCGCAGGATACGGGCGGCGCTATTCGCGGCGCTATCCGGGTGGATTACTTCTTCGGTTTCGGCACCGAGGCGGCGGAAAATGCCGGTCGCATGAAACAGCGCGGTAATGTCTGGGTACTGCTGCCCAAGCAGGTGCAGTAAGCGGGTGTAACGGGCTGCTGGCTTAATGCTGTGCCGTAGCCAGCGGCTCGGGTGGTTTTCTCAGGTAAGGATTGAGGGCCATCAGTACTGTGAGCACGATCCCGCCCGCCGCAATACAGGCCATGCCGGTGCGGATGCCGTAGTGTTCGCCCAGATAGCCGCCTATCAGCGCGCCCGCGGGTGCGCTGGCCACGGTGAGGAAGCGCATGGTCGATACCATGCGTCCCAGATAGGCATCGGGCGTGACTTTCTGGCGCAGTGTCATATACGGCATAAAGAACAGCATCACGCCGCAATCGAGCATCATGGTAACCAGTGCGCTGACAACGGCGCTGACAAGGGGGCTGCCGAACAGATTAGCCGGAATCATGGGCATGGCTGTGAACGCGCATGCTGTCAGACCTATGCCTATTAGTACCGTGGTGCCCATGCCGTAACGGGCATTGAGCGGGCGTAGCAATACAGAACTTAGCATCACTCCCACGCCGCCTATCATTTGCGCCATGCCGAGCAGGCCGGGCGTCATGCCCAGCTCGCGTGTGCCGAACAGCACGCCGAGCGCGGTAAAACCATAGAACAGCATATGCCAGAAACCTGCGCTCCATGCCAGCGTGCGTAGCAGAGGGTTATGCCAGATGAAGAGCAGGCCATCATGAATATCGCGCAGCATGTGCTTTTGCGAGGGCTCCGGCTGCGGGTCGTTGACATCGAGCCGGCGCAGGATGAGGATGGAAAAGATAAAACCCAGTGCATTAAAGATCACGGCAAATGGCGCGGTCAGCCATTGAACCAGCACGCCGGCAATGCCGGGCGCGACGATACGGGCGATGGAGTCCACGGCGGCAAATTTGGACTGGGCTTCGATCAACTTGTCGCGGCCTATCAGATTGGTGAGGAAAATCTGTTCTGCGCCGCCACCTATCAGCGAGCAGCAGCCGTTGAGCAGGGCCACCACATACATCCATTCTATGCTCAGCTTGCCCAGCCAGTAGGCCAGCGGGATGCTGCCGAGCGCGGCCGCCTGTACCATTTTGCTGGCTAGTAGTACCGGCAATTTACGATGCCGATCAAGAAATACGCCCGCGGGCAAAGCCAGTAGTGCGAACGGTACTGCTGCCGCCGCGCCCAGTATGCCCATCTGGGAAGGCGTGGCATGCAGCAGTATGGCTGAACACAAGGGCAGGGCTAGCGTACTGATATAGCTGCCGAAGTCATTGAGGATGGCGCTGATCCAGTAGCGCACGAAGTTTCCGTTGCGCAGCAGGGCGTCACCTTCCAGATATTGCTGAACTTTGAGGCGTAGAGCGGAGAGAATGGCAGCTTCCTGTAGTCTGGACTGGACGAACTATGATACCAGCGCAGCGGATAGGCGCTACAATCGCAGAGTAAATATCCCACTATTAAGGAGGCAGCTATGCAGTATGAAGACCTGATCGTCGAAGTGCACGAGAAAGTGGCACTGATCCGTTTGAATCGTCCCAAGGCGCTGAACGCCCTGAACGACCGCATGATGAACGAGCTGGGCGACGCCCTGCAGAAGTTCGATGCTGATCCGGCGATCGGCTGCATTGTGCTGACGGGTAGCGAGAAAGCCTTCGCTGCAGGCGCTGACATTGCTGCCATGGCAGACTACACCTATGTAGATACCTACCGCGATAACTACATCACCCGTAACTGGGAACACATTCTGCGTATCCGTAAGCCGGTAGTCGGCGCTGTGGCCGGTTATGCGCTGGGTGGGGGCTGCGAACTGGCCATGATGTGCGATTTCCTGATCGCTGCAGACTCGGCCAAATTCGGTCAGCCTGAAATCAAGGTCGGTGTCACGCCGGGCGCAGGTGGCACCCAGCGTCTGCCACGCACCATCGGCAAAGCCAAGGCCATGGACCTGCTGCTGACAGCCCGTACCATCGATGCGGCGGAAGCCGAGCGTATCGGTCTGGTTTCGCGCGTGGTGCCCGCCGATAAACTGATCGAAGAAGTGCTGACCGCTGCCAAACAGATCGCATCGATGCCGACCTCGGTTGCCATGATGATCAAGGATGCCGTGAACCGCGCCTTTGAAACCACGCTGACGGAAGGCGTGAACTACGAGCGTCGCCTGTTCCAGGCAGCGTTCGGTACGCCTGCTCAAAAAGAAGGCATGCATGCCTTCCTCGAGAAACGTACACCTAACTTTGACGGCATGTAATCAGAGCTGTGCTGATAGTCCCTCGCTATTCATTTCAAGTAATTGCATAGTGAGGGTTGACGAGTTTGGGAAATGCCTGCATAATCTCGCTTCTCTGCTGCTGACAAACAAAACGATTTGTCAAAACGCAGCAAGCAGTACCGAATAAAGTTCTTTAAAAATTCACAGTCGATAAGTGTGGACGTTTGATGAAAGTGCACACGAAGCTAGTCTTCGTGATACTTAAAAAATATCAAATGTTCACAAGAAATAAATGAAATAGGACGCTTTGTAAAAGAAGCGAACTGTCAGTATTTTGAGTGAGCGACCCATCGAAAGATGGTGCCGAGAAATCGGCAAAAAACAGAGATTAAACTGAAGAGTTTGATCCTGGCTCAGATTGAACGCTGGCGGCATGCCTTACACATGCAAGTCGAACGGCAGCACGGAGCTTGCTCTGGTGGCGAGTGGCGAACGGGTGAGTAA
>NZ_WWCM01000020.1 GCF_009857915.1 Duganella qianjiadongensis | reverse complement strand
AGTTCAACGGGAAACGGGTACTGCTTCTTGGTTTTTGGCTTCTTAGTGGTCATTACGTCGGTCATGGAAAATCCCTTTCGGTATTATTTCATGACCCCGGATTCACACAAAAATTCTGACAGGCTCCAGCACACTGAAATGATCGGAGAACACCATGAACGCTACAGTCGATATTCATTCTCTTCCCTCCTTCGATGCTGCCGAATATCTCAGCACCGAAGCGACTATTGCAGCCTACCTCACTGACATCCTGCAAGCAAATGACGCAGGCCTTCTGGCCGCCGCATTGGGTGACATCGCCCGAGCTCGCGGCATGTCTAGCATTGCTGAGTCTGCGGGCATTACTCGTGAGGCGCTATACAAGGCGCTTCGTGCAGATAGTACGCCTCGATTCGATACGATAAATAGGGTGTGTACCGCACTCGGGGTTCGTCTGGTTGTAGAGCCAATCGCACCATAGATAACACACCCAATGCATGGAGAAGCTGTTGCGAGCTATGCTCCTGCACCCCAATTATTCTAGACGCCCTCACTACGAGCGCTCCATTTGGGGCGTTTGTTATTTTAGGGTACTCTATTAACAACAAGTGAGCGCCGTGTTCCTAGTGCACTCAAAACGGGTAGCCAGGCGGATAGCCAAACTAAAAAACAACCATCAAATCACCGTAACATACTGATTTTAAAAAGCGATAGAAACACAATGAAGATTGCCACATGGAATGTGAACTCCCTGAATGTCCGCCTGCCCCATGTGCTGAAATGGCTGGAAGAAAATCCCATCGACGTCCTGTGTATTCAGGAAACGAAAATGACCGATGATAAGTTCCCGCAAGCGGCCATCGAAGCGGCCGGCTACCACGTGGTGTTCAGCGGCCAGAAAACCTATAACGGCGTCGCCATCATCTCGAAATTACCGATGGCCGATGTGGTCAAAAACAACCCGCTGTACGAGGACGCGCAGCAGCGCATCATCGCCGCCACCATCGATGGCGTGCGCGTGGTGTGTGCCTATGTGCCCAACGGCCAGAGCATAGACTCCGACAAATACCAGTACAAGCTGGGCTGGCTGGCTGCCTTCCATGACTGGATCAAGAGCGAAGCAGCGCAGCATCCGCAGATCGCCGTGGTGGGCGACTACAACATCGCACCGGAAGACCGCGATGTGCACGACCCGGCCGCATGGGAAGGTCAGGTACTGGTGTCGGTGCCGGAACGTGCAGCGCTGCAGCGCCTGCTCGACATCGGCCTCGCCGATGCCTACCGTCTGTTCGAACAGGCCGAGAAATCATTTAGCTGGTGGGATTACCGCGCGCTGGGCTTCCGCCTCAACAAGGGCCTGCGCATCGATCATATCCTGCTGTCGCCGGCACTGGTAGCGCGCTGCAGCGCCTGCATCATCGACCGTGTACCGCGCAAGTGGGAACAGCCTTCCGACCACGCGCCCGTGGTTGCCACGCTGGACTAGGCGCTGCGCTCGCAACGCCGCAAGTTGCCGCGCGCTCAGGCGCGTGGCAGCAGCAGCTGGGCCGTTGCATGCGGCACCGGCTGCGAGAACAGATAGCCTTGCGCATACTGGCAGCCGCTACGCTGCAGCAGCGCATACTGCCCTTCCGTCTCCACCCCTTCCGCCACCACCGATAGCTGCAGGCTGTCGGACAGCGCAATAATCGCCTCCACGATGGCGCGGTCTTCCGCGCTGGCCTCCAGATCCTTGACGAAGGCACGGTCGATCTTCAGCTTCTTCACAGGGAAGCGCTTGAGATAGGCCAGACTCGAATAGCCGGTGCCGAAATCGTCGATCGACAGGCGGATGCCCAGCTTGTCGATCTGCCCCAGCACATCGAGCGTCTGTTCGCCGTGCTGCATCAGCGCGGTTTCCGTGATTTCGAACTCGATCATGTGCGGATCCATGCCGGTGTCGGCGAGGATGGTGCGGATAGCGTCCATCAGCCCGCGGTGCATGAACTGGCGCGGCGACAGGTTCACCGCCAGCGGCACCGGCAGCATACCGGCGGCACGCCAGGCCATGCTCTGCGCGCAGGCCTGGCGCAGCACCCATTCGCCGACGGTGACGATCTGGCCGTTCTCTTCCAGAATCGGGATGAAATGGTCAGGCTGTATCAGCTCGCCCTTGTGGCGCCAGCGCAGCAGCACTTCCATGCTGTGCAGGCGGCGCGTGCCGATATCCATGATGGGCTGGTAATACAGCTCGAATTCGTCCAGCGCCAGCGCGCCGCGCAAGCTCGATTCCAGCTCGAAATGGCGCGCCGCCGTCTGGTTCATGGCCTCTTTGAAGTACTGATAGTTATTGCGACCGCTGGCCTTGGCGTGATACATCGCCGCGTCGGCGTGGCGCATCAGCGTTTCCACGTCGCCGCCATCATCCGGGAAGATGGAAAGACCGATCGACGGCGTGATATGCAGGTTGCGCCCTTCCAGCGGGAAGGATTCGGACAGCGCCTCGATGATCTTCTGTGCCACGTTGCTGGCTTCCTCGGACGAGCGGATGCCCGGCACCAGCACCACGAATTCATCGCCGCCCAGCCGGGCCACGGTGTCGCTGGCGCGTACCGCGCGGCACAGCCGGCTGGCCACGTCCTTGAGCAGCTGGTCGCCGGTCAGGTGGCCCAGCGTGTCGTTGATCGTCTTGAAGCGGTCCAGATCGATGAACATCACGGCCAGCAGGCGCTCGGAGCGCTGCGCTGCCAGCATGGCGCGGTCCAGCCTATCGGCCAGCAGAGCGCGATTCGGCAGGCCGGTCAGGCTGTCGTGATAGGCCATGTGATGCACGCGTGCCTCGGCCTGGCGGCGCTCGACGATCTCGGCCTGTAGCTGGGCATTGGCGCCGGCCAGTTCGGCCGTGCGCTCCTGCACGCGCAATTCCAGCTCGTCGCGCGCACGGCGCACGGCATCGGCCGCTTCGTGCCGCTCCGTCACATCGTCCACCAGCCACACCGAACGGCCCTGCGGCTGGGTCAGATCGAACGGCCGGCCCGACAGGCGGCCCCAGAACAGCGTACCGTCGCGCCGCGCCAGCCGGTACTCGGCGGCGTGCACGCGCCCCGCCTCGAAATCGCGCGCGGTGGCGGCACGGGCCTGCTCCCATGCGGCCAGAGTGGGGTAGAACGACTGCACGCTGAGCGCCTGCATTTCGCCGGGCGCATAGCCGAACAGCTCTTCCATCTTGGCGTTGCAGCGCAAGTTGCGGCCCTGCTCTATCATGGAAATGCCCATCACGGCACTATCGAGTATGGCCTGATTTTCCAGCAGCGCGTTGCGCAGCGATTCCTCGGCACGTTTGTGCTCGGTGCGGTCTTCGATCACCCAGATGGTGCCCTGGGTCGGATCTTCCGGGTTGATCACATAGCCGATCAGCTGAGCCCACATCAGACTGTCATCGGCACGGCGCATTTCGATCTCGGTCTGGAACGGTTTGCCCACCGACAGGAATGGATAGGCCTTGGCGCCCAGCGCCTCATAAGCTGCGCGCGACGGGTACAGCGCCATGCCGGGCAGGCCCAGCGCAGCATCACCCTCGTAGCGGAACATTTCGGCAAAGCCGCGGTTGTAGCGCGTGACTATGCGGTTCTTGGTGAACAGAATACTCATCGAAGCATTGGTCATGATGGCTTCGACTTCCATCTGGGTCTGGCGCGATACCGTCACGTCTTCCAGTATCCAGATAGTGCCGCCCTCGCGGTGGCTGGCATCGACCGCTTTAGCGCGCACACGGCACCAGAACAGACTGCCATCCTTGCGCTTGAATTCATATTCAGCCAGTTCGAACGGCAAGCCTTTGCCCAGCAGCGGCGCCGCTTCGCGCCGGAACGCGCGATACAGTTCGTAGGACGGGAACACGGCCGAGGAAGGCTGGCCTATCATTTCGCCCACCTCGTAGCCGAACATCTGCGCCATGCGCGGATTGCAGCTCACCACCGTGTGCGATTTGCTGAACAGGATGCCGATCGAGGCATTATCGAGTATCGCCTTCTGTTCCAGCAGCAGCTGGCGCGTGCCTTCTTCATGCTGACGCTGGGCGCTGCGGTCATCGAAGATCCAGATGGTGTCCTGCTGCGATCGGCCCGGATTGATCACATAGCCAAAAGCATGCGCCCAGAAGGTCGAACCATCCTGCCGCCGCATTTCCATTTCGGCCTGATACGGCTTGCCGCTAGCCAGCAGGGGCATGGCCTGCGCCATCGCTGCATCATAGCTTGCGCTGGACGGATACAGGGTCGAAGTCAGCCGCCCTACGCCGCTATCGACGCTGAAACCAAAGAACTCGGCAAAGCGGTCGTTGTAGCGCAGGATGCGCTGATCGCGCTGGAACACGATGGCCAGCGGTGCATTGTCCATGATGGCCTGCATTTCCAGCAGCGCGCGGCGCAGCTTCTCTTCGTCGATGCGGTGTTCATTGATGTCTTCGACGATCCAGATGGTGCCGTCGGTTGTATTGCTGGGGTCGACCGCGCGGCCATACAGGCGCGCCCAGAACAGCGTGCCGTCCTTGCGGCGCAACTGCGCTTCGCCTTTGAACGACAGGCCCTGCGACAGCAGCGGGCCGGCTGCGCGGCCCAGATCGATAAACTCTGCCTCGGACGGGAATACCTGATTGGTCGAACCGCCTTCCAGCTCCTGCCGGCTAAAGCCCAGCATCTCGGCACAGCGGATATTGCACTCTTGTATAGTCGCATCCTTAGTGAACAGGATGCCCACCGCGGCATTTTCGAGGATAGCCTGCTGTTCCAGCAAGGTCTTGCGCAAGGCGCGCTGATCGCGTTCGAGCTCGGTAATATCATGGAACACGATGGTGGCGCCACGCGTTCCGGCACCAGCCGGCAGCGGCTTGCTGCAAGCTTGCACCGACAGATAGCGGCCATCGGCACAGGTCAGGCAGCTATCCCAGCGCAGACCTGCATGGTCGCTCTCCACGGCTGCCTGCAAGGCCTTCTGGCTGGCTGCACGCACATGGCGGGCAAACAGCTCGCAGGCCTGACGCCCGGCCGGATCTGCGCCCAGCAGAGCCACCAGTTCGGGATTGGCAGCAAGCAGCAGGCCATCCACGTCATAGGCGCAGGCGGGAACGCCTACCAGCGCTAGGGCCTCGGCGATAAATTCGGAGTAGCTTGCAACGTAAGTCATGAACACCTATGGCATCAAATCGGCGATGCCACCTCGCCAGTTACCACTGGGCAGCATAGTTGGCAGATGATAAACCACAAACTAGACCAATGCCAACGCGGCAGACTGGGAGTCCTCCTAAAAACGACAATGCCCGGCAAACCGGGCATTGTGTTTCAAACACTATTTATTTCCAGCTAATCCGGTCACTTGATGTAGCTAAGTTTCGAATTGAAAGTTTGCATCACAGAAGCACCGTTTAACCCGGCGTTATCAGTGGCCGCTGGCAGAGTCGGCGCCGATACCGGTTTCCGAACGCATTTCCTGCGCTTCGTAGCCTGCACGGTCTTCCGCAGCGCGTTTGCTCTTGTCGGTGATCGAGAACAGCCAGATGCCGACGAAGCCTACGGTCATCGAGAAGATGGCCGGCGAAGCGTAGGGGAAGATTTCCTTGGCATTGCCCAGTACGTCCACCCACACCGATTTCGACAGTATGGTCAGGCCCACTGCCGTGATCAGACCCATAAAGCCGCCGACGGTGGCGCCGCGGGTGGTGCAGTCTTTCCACAGCACCGACATGAACAGCACAGGGAAGTTAGCCGAAGCAGCAATCGCGAAGGCCAGCGACACCATGAAGGCGATGTTCTGCTTCTCGAAGGCGATGCCCAGTGCCACAGCCACGATACCCAGCAGGATGGTGGTGATACGCGACACTTTCAGTTCGCTGGCACCCGATGCTTTGCCCTTCTTGATCACGGTAGCGTACAGGTCGTGCGACACAGCGGAAGCGCCCGACAGGGTCAGACCGGCCACCACCGCCAGAATGGTAGCGAATGCCACTGCCGAGATGAAGCCGAGGAACACGTCGCCGCCCACAGCCTTGGCCAGATGGATAGCGGCCATGTTGTTACCGCCCAGCAGTTTGCCGGCGCCATCCTTGAAGTCTGGGTTGGTGCTGACCAGTACGATTGCGCCGAAGCCGATGATGAAGGTCAGGATGTAGAAGTAGCCGATCCAGGTGGTCGCCCAGAACACGGATTTACGGGCTTCTTTAGCGCTAGGTACGGTGAAGAAGCGCATCAGGATGTGCGGCAGGCCGGCGGTACCGAACATCAGTGCCATACCGAACGAGATCGCCGAGACAGGATCCTTGATGAAGGTGCCCGGGCCCATGATGGATTCTTTTTTGCTGTGTACTTCTACCGCTTTAGCGAACAGCGCTTCAGGGCTGAAGCCGAACTGCGCCATCACCACGAAAGCCATGAAGCTGGCACCGCCGAGCAGCATCACTGCCTTGATGATCTGCACCCAGGTGGTGGCCGTCATACCGCCGAACAGCACGTAGATCATCATCAGGGTACCAACCAGTACCACTGCAATCCAGTAGTCCAGACCGAACAGCAGTTTGATCAGCTGACCTGCACCCACCATCTGGGCGATCAGGTAGAAGGCCACCACCACCAGCGTACCGGACGCGGAGAACACGCGGATCGGGGTCTGCTTGAAGCGGTAAGCGGCCACGTCAGCGAAGGTGAAGCGGCCCAGATTACGCAGACGCTCGGCCATCAGGAAGGTGATGATAGGCCAGCCGACCAGGAAACCGATAGCGTAGATCAGACCGTCGTAACCGTTGAGGAACACGGAAGCGGAAATACCGAGGAAGGAAGCAGCCGACATATAGTCGCCGGCGATTGCCAGACCGTTCTGGAAACCGGTGATGCCGCCACCGGCGGTGTAGAAGTCAGCCGCCGATTTGGTTTTGGCAGCAGCCCATTTGGTCACGAACAGGGTGAACACCACGAACACGGCGAACATGATGATCGCCGTCCAGTTGGTGGCCTGTTTGGTAGCCTGGCCCAGATCGCCGCCTGCGGCCAGCGCAACACCGGAGGCACCGAGCAGCCCTGCGGCTGCCATCAGAGTGAGAAACTTACGTGCGTTCATGCTTTCACCTTTGCTTTGATGGCTTCGGTCAGTTCGTCGAATTCGCTGTTAGCGCGACGCACGTAGATGCCGGTGATGACTACGGTGAACAGAATGACGAACAGCCCCAGAGGCATGCCCCAGGTCATTACGCCGGCACCGAGTTTGGACGCCATGAACTCTTTGTTGAAAGCGATCAGCAGGATGTAGCCGTAGTAGACCACCAGCATAGCCAGGGTCAGCCACCAGCCGTAGCTGGAACGGACTTTGACCAACTTGTGATAGTTGGGATCGCTTTTTATCTTCTGAACGAGATGATCTTGCATTTTGTGTCTCCTATTTTAGGTACAGGTACTCTTTTTTTATTCGAGCTTGAGGCAAGATTAATGGGGCTGGCTTACCAGCCCCTTACGGCAAAATTAATTTTTCAAGCCATTCTGCACAGCGTTCTGGATCTGTTGTAAAGATGCCGGATCCTCGATGGCCGTCAGGTCGCCCGGACTACGGCCCTCGCAAATGGCCTGGATAGACCGGCGCAGCAGCTTGCCGGAACGGGTTTTGGGCAGTTGCGGGACGAAGAACACCCGCGCCGGCCGCGCTACCGCGCCCAGCTGACGGTCCACCACGGCAAAGATTTCCTTCTCCTGTGCCGCACGCTGCTCGTCGCTAGCCACCTCGGCAGCGTTCTTGGCGATCACGAACGCCACCGCCACCTGCCCTTTCAGCTTGTCCTCTACCCCCACCACCGCCACTTCCGACACGTTCGGATGGCTGGTAATCGATTCCTCGATCTCGCGCGTGCCCAGACGGTGGCCGGCCACGTTGATCACGTCGTCGGTACGGCCGAGGATGAAGTAGTAACCGTCGGCGTCGCGCAAGCCCCAGTCGAAGGTGGAGTACACCTGCCGGTCAGTGAAGGTGGACCAGTAGGTATCGACAAAACGCTGATCGTCGCCATACACGGTCTGCATGCAGCCCGGCGGCAGCGGTCCTTCGATCACCACCACGCCTTTTTCGTTGGCGCCGCACTCTGCGCCGGTCGATTCGTTGAGCAGTTTGACCTTGTAGCCATACATCGGCACGCCGGGGCTGCCCAGCCGGGTTGGCAGGTCTTCGATGCCCTTGGCTATCGACAGGATGGGCCAGCCCGTTTCGGTCTGCCAGTAGTTGTCGATGATGGGCACATGCAGCTCGTCGTAAATCCACTGCGAGGTGGTTTCGTCCAGCGGTTCGCCGGCCAGATACAGCGCGCGCAACGAAGTCAGGTCGTACTTGCGCATATATTCGGGCGGCTGCTTGCGCAGCACGCGGATCGCGGTGGGCGCCGAGAACATGCGGGTCACCTTGTACTTCTCGACGATGCTCCACCAGATGCCGGGATCAGGGCAGATAGGCATGCCTTCGTACATGATAGTGGCCATGCCGGCGATCAGCGGGCCATACACGATGTAGGAGTGGCCCACCACCCAGCCGATGTCCGAGGTGGCGAAGAAGGTTTCGCCAGCGTTACCGCAGAAGTTGTACTTCATCGACGAGGCCAGCGCCACGGCATAACCGCCCACGTCGCGCTGCACGCCTTTCGGTCTGCCGGTGGTGCCCGAGGTGTACAGAATGTAGGACGGCTCGTTCGATTCCATCCATGTGACGGGCAATTGCGCGTCCATGTGGGCGGCGCGCAGTTCCGCATAATCCACGTCGCGCCCCGCCACCAGTTCCATAGGCGCCAGCTTGCGGTCCACCAGCAGCACTTTGGCCGGCTTGGCCGACGACAGGTTGATGGCTTCGTCCAGCAGGTGTTTGTAAGGGATGGCTTTGCCGTTGCGCGAACCGCCGTCGGCGGACACGATCAGCACCGGTTTGGCATCATCGATGCGGCTGGCCAGCGAGTTGGCGGCAAAGCCGCCGAACACCACCGAGTGGATGGCGCCGATGCGGGCACAGGCCAGCATGGCGAACGCCGCTTCGGCGATCATCGGCATGTAGATCAGCACGCGGTCGCCACGGCCTACGCCCAGCGACTGCATGATGGCGGCGCAGCGCTCGACTTCGCGCTGCAGCTCCCTGAACGAGTAGCTACGCTCGCTATTGGTTTCGGTCGAAATGGCGATCAGCGCCGCCTTGTCGCCCTGGGTAAGCGCCCAGCGGTCCACCGCGTTGTAGCACAGATTGGTGGTGCCGCCCACGAACCACTTGGCGAACGGCGGGTTGGAATGATCGAGCACTTGCGTGCATGGCGTGTTCCAGTGGATCAGCGCAGATTCGTCTTGCCAGAATTGTTCAGGCGTGGCGATAGAGCGCTGATAGAAATCAGCGTAATTCATGTCTCCTCCATACTCCGTATCAGATTGCAGCTATTTAGAACGTATCACCAGGCACGCGTACCCATCCCTCCATCAGTACGCGCGCGCTGCGGCTCATCACCGCCTTGGTCACGCTCCATTCGCCATCCTTGAGCTGGGCTTCCGCCCCCACGCGCAGGGTGCCGGACGGATGGCCGAAGCGCACCGCCGGCAGCGCCTTGCCGCCCGCCGCGAGGCTGACCAGCGTGCCCGGGATGGCCGCAGCCGTGCCGATGGCAACGGCAGCGGTACCCATCATGGCGTGGTGCAGCTTGCCCATCGACAGCGCCCGCACCAGCAGGTCGATGTCGCCTGCTGCCACCGCTTTGCCGCTGGATGACACGTAATCTTTGGGCGGCGCCACAAAGGCGATCTTGGGCGTGTGCTGGCGTTTGGCCGCTTCGCCCAGATCCGAAATCAGGCCCATGCGCAGAGCGCCGTGGGCACGGATGGTTTCGAACATGGCCAGCGCCTTGGCGTCGCCGTTGATCGCATCCTGCAGTTCCGTCCCCGTGTAGCCGATGGCGTCGGCATTCACGAAGATGGTAGGAATGCCGGCGTTGATCATGGTGGCCTTGAAGGTGCCCACGCCGGGCACTTCCAGATCATCCACCAGCTGGCCGGTGGGGAACATCGAACCTCCTGCCCCCTCTTCTTCGGCAGCAGGGTCCATGAATTCGAGCTGCACTTCGGCGGCCGGGAAGGTTACGCCATCAAGCTCGAAGTCACCGGTTTCCTGTACTTCACCGTTGGTCATCGGCACGTGGGCGATGATGGTCTTGCTGATGTTGGCCTGCCAGATGCGCACCACGGCCACACCGTTGTGCGGTACGCGGGCAGCATCAACCAGACCGCCGCTGATGGCGAATGCGCCAACAGCTGCCGACAGATTGCCGCAGTTGCCGCTCCAGTCGACGAAGGCTTTATCGATGGCGACCTGACCGAACAGATAGTCGACATCGTGATCGGCCTTGCTGCTTTTAGACAGAATCACCGTCTTGCTGGTGCTCGAAGTAGCGCCGCCCATGCCGTCGATCTGCTTGCCGTATGGGTCAGGACTGCCGATCACGCGCAGCAGCAAGGCGTCGCGTGCGGCGCCCGGCTGCTGGGCCGCTGGCGGCAGGTCCTGCAGGCGGAAAAATACGCCTTTACTGGTACCGCCGCGGATATACGTCGCCGGGACTTTGATCTGTGGAAGATGCGCCATGATCAAGCCGCCTTGGACGACGCGAGGAAGTCCTGCGCGAAGCGCTGCAGCACGCCGCCTGCTTCGTAGATCGACACGTCTTCCGACGAATCGAGCCGGCAGGTAACCGGTACTTGCAGGGTTTCGCCATTCTTGCGATGGATTACCAGCGTCAGGGTGGCACGCGGTGCGCGCTCGCCCACCACGTCATAGGTTTCCGTGCCATCCAGCGCCAGCGTCAGACGGTTCACGCCCGGCTTGAACTCCAGCGGCAGCACGCCCATGCCGACCAGATTGGTGCGGTGGATACGCTCGAAACCTTCGGCCACAATCGCTTCCACGCCGGCCAGACGCACGCCTTTGGCCGCCCAGTCACGCGACGAACCCTGACCGTAGTCGGCACCGGCCACCACAATCAGCGGCTGCTTGCGTTGCATATAGGTTTCGATGGCTTCCCACATGCGGGTCACCTGACCTTCCGGCTCCACCCGGGCCAGCGAACCGGCCTTGATGCTGCCGTCGGCATTGCGCACCATCTCGTTTTTCAGCGTCGGGTTGGCGAAGGTGGCGCGCTGCGCCGTCAGGTGGTCGCCGCGGTGGGTAGCGTAGGAATTGAAGTCCTCTTCCGGCAGGCCCATTTTGTGCAGGTATTCACCGGCCGCGCTGTCCATCATGATGGCGTTCGATGGCGACAGGTGGTCGGTGGTGATGTTATCGCCCAGCACAGCCAGCGGACGCATGCCCTTCAGGGTACGCTCGCCTGCCAGCGCGCCTTCCCAGTAAGGCGGACGGCGGATGTAGGTCGATTGCGCACGCCAGTCGTACAGCGGCTCGGCCTTCTCGGCTACCGCATTGCTGCGGTCGAACATCGGGATATACACTTTGCGGAACTGCTCGGGCTTGACCGAAGCAGCGACCACGGCGTCGATCTCTTCGTCACTAGGCCACAGGTCTTTCAAGGTCAGCGGCTTGCCGCTGGCATCGGTACCCAGCACATCTTTTTCGATATCGAAGCGGATCGTACCGGCAATAGCGTAAGCCACCACCAGCGGCGGCGAAGCCAGGAAGGCCTGCTTGGCGTAAGGGTGGATACGGCCGTCAAAGTTACGGTTACCGGACAGCACAGCGGTAGCATACAGATCGCGCTCCACCACTTCCTGCTGGATCACCGGATCGAGCGCACCGGACATGCCGTTGCACGAGGTGCAGGCATAGGCCACCACGCCGAAGCCCAGCTTTTCCAGCTCGGGCATCAGGCCGGCTTCTTCCAGATACAGCGTCACCGCTTTGGAGCCGGGCGCCAGCGAGGACTTCACCCATGGCTTGCGCAGCAGGCCAGCCTTGTTGGCATTACGCGCCAGCAGACCGGCAGCAATCATGTTGCGCGGGTTGTTGGTGTTGGTGCAGCTGGTGATCGCAGCGATGATGACGGCGCCATCCGGCATTTTGCCCGGTTCGTTTTCCACCACACCGGAAATGCCGCGTGCAGCCAGTTCCGAAGTCGGCACACGTTTGTGCGGATTGGATGGACCGGCGATATTGCGCACCACGGTGGACAGATCGAACTTCAGTACGCGCTCGTATTCGGCGTTCTTGAGCGAATCCGACCACAGGCCCGTGTGCTTGGCGTAGAGCTCCACCAGTGCCACCAGCTCGTCGTCACGGCCCGTCAGTTTCAGATATTTGATGGTCTGCTCGTCGATCGAGAACATCGCGGCGGTAGCACCGAATTCCGGTGCCATGTTGGCGATGGTGGCACGGTCGCCCAGCGTCAGCGCAGTTGCGCCCGCACCGAAGAATTCCAGATAGGCCGAGACCACTTTTTCCTTGCGCAGGAATTCGGTCAGCGCCAGCACGATGTCGGTCGCGGTGATACCAGCTGGCGGCTTGCCGCTCAGTTCCACGCCGATGATGTCCGGCAGACGCATCCACGAAGCGCGGCCCAGCATCACCGTCTCGGCTTCCAGACCGCCCACGCCGATGGCGATCACGCCCAGCGCATCGACCATAGGGGTATGCGAATCGGTGCCGACCAGCGTATCAGGGTAAGCCACGTTATCCGTCACCTGGATCACCGGCGACATGCGCTCCAGATTAATCTGGTGCAGGATGCCATTACCGGGCGGGATCACATCGACGTTCTGGAAGGCTTTCTTGGTCCAGTTGATGAAGTCGAAACGGTCTTCGTTACGACGGTCTTCGATGGCGCGGTTCTTGTTGAACGCATCGGGATCGAAACCGCCGCACTCCACGGCCAGCGAATGGTCTACCACCAGCTGGGTAGGCACCACAGGATTGACCAGTGCCGGATTGCCGCCCTGCTCTGCAATGGCGTCACGCAGACCGGCCAGGTCGACCAGTGCGGTCTGGCCCAGAATGTCGTGGCACACCACGCGGGCTGGGAACCATGGAAAGTCCAGATCGCGCTTGCGCTCGATCAGCTGCGACAGAGAAGCGTTGAGGGTGGCTGGATCGCAGCGGCGCACCAGATTCTCTGCCAGCACACGCGAGGTGTAGGGCAGCTTGTCATAGGCACCGGGCGCGATGGCATCGACTGCGGCACGCGCGTCGAAGTAATCGAGCTTGCTACCCGGCAGGCTTTTACGGAATTGGGTATTCATTATTTGCGGTCCTTGATAGCCACGAATTGCAGGTCTTCAGGGCCAACATAATTGGCGCTAGGACGGATGATCTTGTTGTCGATGCGCTGCTCGATGATGTGAGCGGCCCAGCCCGAAGTACGCGAGATCACGAACAGCGGCGTGAACATGGCAGTCGGCACGCCCATCATGTGGTAGGACACCGCGGAGAACCAGTCCAGATTCGGGAACATCTTTTTCACTTCCCACATCACGCTTTCCAGACGTTCGGCGATGTCGTACATCTTGGTCGAACCGGCTTCTTCCGACAGCTGGCGTGCCACGTCCTTGATCACCACGTTACGCGGGTCGGAGATGGTGTACACAGGGTGGCCGAAACCGATCACCACTTCCTTGTTGGCCACGCGGTTGCGGATGTCGGCTTCTGCTTCGTCCGGATTTTCGTAGCGCTTCTGGATTTCGAAAGCGACTTCGTTCGCGCCACCGTGCTTAGGACCGCGCAGCGCGCCGATCGCGCCGGTAATCGACGAATACATATCGGATCCGGTACCGGCGATCACACGGCTTGTGAAGGTCGAGGCATTGAATTCGTGCTCGGCGTACAGGATCAGCGAGGTGTGCATGGCGCGTACCCACGATGCCTGTGGCTTCTCGCCGTGCAGCAGGTGCAGGAAGTGGCCGCCGATCGAATCGTCGTCGGTTTCCACGTCGATGCGCTTGCCGTTGGTGCTGAAGTGGTACCAGTACAGCAGCATCGAGCCGAACGACGCCATCAGACGGTCGGCGATGTCGCGTGCGCCCGGGGTGTTGTGGTCATCTTTTTCCGGCAGCGTGCAACCCAGTACGGACACGCCCGTGCGCATCACGTCCATCGGGTGAGCCGATGCCGGCAGTGCTTCCAGCGCTGCTTTCAGGTTGGCTGGCAGGCCGCGCAGCGATTTCAGTTTGCCCTTGTAGGCTTTCAGTTCCGCTGCGGTCGGCAGTTTGCCATGTACCAGCAGGTGGGCGATTTCTTCGAATTCGCAGGTGTTGGCCACGTCCAGAATGTCGTAGCCGCGGTAGTGCAGGTCATTGCCGCTCTTGCCGACGGAGCACAGTGCCGTGTTACCGGCTGCAACGCCCGACAGGGCAACGGATTTTTTTGGTTTGAAGGTAGCTTCGGTCATTTGGGATTCTCCTCTTACTTTTTCTGGGCGGCGAACAGGGCGTCGAGCTTCTGCTCGAAGCTGTGGTAGTTGATGCGCTCGTACAGCTCGGCGCGGGTCTGCATGGTGTCGACCACGTTCTGCTGAGTGCCGTCGCGGCGGATGGCGGTGTAGACGTTTTCCGCCGCCTTGTTCATGGCGCGGAAGGCCGACAGCGGGTACAGCACCAGACCAACGTCGGCGCCGCGCAGTTCATCGACGGTGAACAGCGGAGTGGCACCGAATTCGGTGATGTTGGCCAGTACCGGCACTTTCACGGCAGCGGCGAATTTTTTGTACATATCGAGGTCGATCATGGCTTCAGGGAAGATCATGTCGGCACCGGCTTCCACGCAGGCCACGGCGCGCTCGATGGCGGCATCCAGACCTTCGACGGCCAGCGCATCGGTACGGGCCATGATGACGAAGTTTTCATCGGTGCGGGCATCCACTGCAGCGGCGATACGGTCAACCATTTCCTGCTTGGTGACGATCTCTTTACCTGGGCGGTGGCCGCAGCGCTTGGCGCCCACCTGATCTTCGATGTGCATGGCGCCGGCGCCAGCCTTGATCATCGATTTGACGGTACGGGCCACGTTGAAGGCGGAAGCACCGAAGCCGGTATCCACATCGACCAGCAGCGGCAGGTCGCACACGTCGGTAATCCGGCGCACGTCGGTCAGCACATCATCCAGGCTGGAGATGCCCAGATCCGGCAGGCCCAGCGAACCAGCCGCTACGCCGCCACCGGACAGGTAGATGGCTTTGAAGCCGGCACGTTTAGCCAGCAAGGCATGGTTGGCGTTGATCGCGCCAACGACTTGCAGTGGGGATTCTTCCTGTACAGCTTTGCGGAAAGCGGCGCCTGCGGAATAGAGACTCATGTTGTGACCTTTCAATGTTGCGTTAAGTGCTGTCCTTAGTGCAAGCAGCGTGCCATGCTCCCAGCCTATACAAATCAATCACTTAGCAAGCTGCAACGTTTCATATATGTTTCAATTGCGTTTCAATGACGTTTCACATTGAAACATCGCAACACCTGCTCTAGAATAGAATCATGCGCCATTCCACTCCCCTCCCCTTCGACGCCAACGACAAACCCGTGATCTGGACGGTGTCCGTTTCGCGCCTGTCCGACCTGTTCCGCGACATCACGCTGGAATACGACGACCTCGCCACCATCGAACCGATCAAGCTGGGTTTCGACGAAGCGGCGCGGCATATCCGCGAACGCATGGCGACGGAGCGCTGCGATGCCGTGATTGCGGCTGGCTCCAATGCCGCTTATCTGAAAGGCCGTTTGTCCGTTCCGGTGGTGATAGCCCGCTTCAGCGGCTTCGATGTAATGCAGGCGCTGGCCCGGGCACGCCGCGTGTCGGACCGCATCGGCATCATCACCTATCAGGAAAAGCTGCCCGAACTGGCCGAATTTGCCAGCACCTTCGGCTTCGATGTGGCGCAGCGCACTTACGCGACGGAGGAGGATGCCCGTGCCCAGATCAATGACCTGAAAGCGGCAGGCATCAAAGCCATCGTCGGCGCTGGCCTGATTACCGATCTGGCCGAAGAAGCCGGGCTGACGGGCGTGTTCGTGTACTCGGCCACTTCGATCCGCGACGCTTTCGACAACGCGCTGGAAATGGCCCGCCTGACCCAGCTGGAATCGAACCGCCACCGCGCGCGCGGCACGGTGGAGAAAGACACGCTGCGCGCCAAACACGGCATCAACGACCTGCGCGGCGAATCGCTGGCGATGGAAGGCATACGCCAGTCGGTAGTGCTGTATGCGAAATCCGCCGCCACCGTGCTGATACAGGGCGAAACGGGCTGCGGCAAGGAACTGGTAGCACAGGCCATCCACCGTGAAAGTCCGCGCACGCTAGGCCAGAACCGGCCCTTCGTGGCAGTCAACTGCGGCGCCATCGCCGAGTCGCTGCTGGAGTCGGAACTGTTCGGCCATGAGGAAGGCGCTTTCACGGGCGCGCGGCGCGGCGGCCATGCCGGCCTGTTCGAGGCAGCCAACCGGGGCACGCTATTTCTCGATGAAATCGGCGAGATGCCGCTGACCTTGCAGACGCGCTTGTTGCGCGTGCTGGAAGAGCGTGAAGTGGTAAGGGTGGGCGGTACACGCCCCATACCCATCAATGTGCGCATCATCAGCGCCACCCACTGCGACCTCGAACAGCGCGTGCGCGAGGGCCGCTTCCGTGCCGATCTGTTCTACCGGCTGGCCGTGCTGCGCCTGACCTTGCCGCCGCTGCGCCAACGTCCGGACGATATCGTGCCGCTGGCCGAGTGGTCGCTGAAGAATGCGCTGGCATCGCTGGGCGCCCGCCCCCATCCCAACCTGCATGCGGAAATGCGCGCCTGCGCACCGGTGCTGCAAGCCTACGACTGGCCGGGCAACGTGCGCGAACTGCGCAACCTGACCGAGCGTCTGGCGCTCTTCCTCGCTGCCGAACCACTACAGGCGCTGACGCCCGCCTTCGCGCTGAGCGTGGCGCCGGAACTCATGCATTCTGTGCGCAGCGCAACGCCGCGCCTGCCAGACAGTCTGCCACCTGTGCCGTTGCCGGTACCAGCCACGCCTACAGCAAGCTCACCGTACGGCAACAGTCACCTGCCTGTACCCCACCCCGCCAGCGAAAGCGTGAGCGCCGTACTGGCCCGCTTCGGCGGCCGGCGCGATGCCGCCGCCGACTACCTCGGCATCAGCCGCACCACGCTGTGGCGCAAACTGCGCGCCGAAGGCCAGAGCTGAGAACAAAAAAAAATCGGGGCCAGGCCCCGATTCTTGTTTATTCCACTTCGACCGTTTCCGGTGGCGTGCTTGGTGCTGCATCCGGCGGTTCCGGGAACTCCAGCTTGACCTGGTCTTTCTCGTCCAGATCCACCGTTACGCGGCCGCCCGTTACGAGACGACCGAACAGCAGTTCGTCGGCCAGCGCCTTGCGGATCATGTCCTGGATCAGACGTGCCATCGGACGCGCGCCCATCAGCGGGTCGAAGCCTTTCTTGCCGAGGAACTTGCGCAGATTCTCGGTAAATACGGCTTCCACTTTCTTCTCGTGCAGCTGCTCTTCCAGCTGGATCAGGAACTTGTCGACCACCCGCAGGATGATTTCTTCATCGAGCGGACGGAAGCTGATGGTGGCGTCGATACGGTTGCGGAACTCCGGCGTGAACATACGCTTGATATCCGCCATCTCGTCGCCTGCCTGCTTGGCCGTGGTAAAGCCGATCGAGGCCTTCTGCAGACTCTCAGCACCGGCGTTGGTAGTCATGATGATGATCACGTTACGGAAGTCGGCTTTGCGGCCGTTGTTGTCCGTCAGCGTGCCATGGTCCATCACCTGCAGCAGGATGTTGAAGATGTCCGGATGGGCTTTCTCGATCTCGTCCAGCAGCAGTACCGCATGCGGTTTCTTGGTGATGGCTTCCGTCAGCAGACCGCCCTGATCGAACCCCACATAACCGGGCGGCGCGCCGATCAGACGGCTCACCGCATGGCGCTCCATGTACTCGGACATATCGAAGCGGATCAGCTCTATGCCCAGAATGAAGGCCAGCTGTTTCGCCACTTCCGTCTTGCCCACGCCGGTAGGACCGGAGAACAGGAAGGAACCGATAGGCTTGTCGGTTTTGCCCAGACCGGCGCGGGCCATCTTGATGGCCGACGACAGCGCTTCGATGGCGGGGTCCTGACCAAACACTACGTTGCGCAGATCACGGTCGATAGTCTGCAGCTTGCTGCGGTCGTCCTGATTGACGGTCTGCGGCGGAATCCGCGCGATCTTGGAAATAATGTCCTCGATCTCGGATTTGCCGATGGTTTTCTTCTGCTTGGATTTCGGCAGGATGCGCTGGGCAGCACCGGCTTCGTCGATCACATCGATCGCCTTGTCCGGCAGATGACGGTCGTTGATGAAGCGCGCCGCCAGCTCGGCAGCGGTGGACAGCGCCGATGCCGAGTACTTCACGCCATGGTGTTCTTCGAAGCGCGATTTCAGGCCACGCAGAATCTGCACGGTCTGCTCCACGGTAGGCTCGTTCACATCGACCTTCTGGAAGCGGCGGCTCAGTGCATGATCTTTCTCGAACACGCCACGGAATTCCGTATAGGTGGTGGCCCCCACGCATTTGAGCTGGCCATTGGCCAGGGCAGGCTTGAGCAGGTTGGACGCATCGAGCGTGCCGCCGGAGGCCGAACCGGCACCGATGATGGTGTGGATCTCGTCGATGAACAGAATGCCGTGCGGATTATCCTTGAGCTGCTTGAGCACCGCTTTCAGACGCTGCTCGAAATCGCCGCGGTATTTGGTACCGGCCAGCAGTGCGCCCATGTCGAGCGAATACACCACGGCATTCTGCAGGATTTCCGGCACATCGCTCTGGGTGATGCGGTAGGCCAGACCTTCGGCAATCGCGGTCTTGCCCACACCGGCCTCGCCCACCAGCAGCGGGTTGTTCTTGCGCCGGCGGCACAGGATCTGGATCACGCGGTCCACTTCGTCTTCACGGCCGATCAGCGGGTCGATCTTGCCCTCAGCCGCCGCCTTGTTCAGGTTCTGCGTGTACTGGTCAAGCGGGCTTTCCTTAGGCTGGCCTTCACCGCTAGGCGTACCTTCTTCGCCGCCTTCCGAGGCTTTGGCCGGCTCACCCTGCTGGTCCTTGCGCACACCGTGCGAGATGTAGTTGACCACGTCCAGACGGGTCACGCCCTGCTGGTGCAGGTAGTACACGGCGTGCGAATCTTTTTCGCCGAAGATGGCCACCAGCACGTTGGCGCCCGTGACTTCTTTCTTGCCGTTAGAAGCCGACTGCACATGCATGATGGCGCGCTGGATCACGCGCTGGAAGCCCAGCGTAGGCTGGGTGTCCACTTCGCCCGTGCCCGGCACGGTCGGGGTGTTGTCGCCGATGAAATTGGTCAGCGTTTTGCGCAGGTCTTCAATATTGACGGCGCAGGCGCGCAACACTTCGGCAGCCGAAGGATTGTCCAGCAAGGCCAGCAGCAAGTGCTCTACCGTGATGAATTCATGCCGTGCCTGCCGTGCTTCGACAAACGCCATGTGCAAACTTACTTCTAATTCCTGCGCAATCATACTTCCTCCATCACACATTGCAGGGGGTGGCCTGCCTTGCGTGCGTGCGTTAAAACAAACTCCACTTTGGTACTGGCGACGTCTTTGGAAAATACGCCACACACACCTTTGCCGTGCTGGTGCACGCTGAGCATAATTTGCGTGGCCGTTTCCCGGTCTTTATTGAAATACTCCTGAATGATGGCCACCACGAACTCCATCGGGGTGTAGTCATCATTCAGCAGCGCTACCTGATACAGCGGCGGCGGTTTCAGTGCCTGCCGCTCCAGAAGCGCTTCGGTGTCATGCTTGGTTGCCATACGCTTATATTCTAATGCTTTCAGTCTTGTTGCAATGTGATTTCACATGGCGATGTCTATAGTTTCCATCTTACGCGTTTTCTCGACTTGTCGCAGATGGCTCCCTCTATTCCAATTTCAAGAGTTGCATTTTCACCAATTTAATTCAAAGTAGCAAAATGGATACAAATATGCTTGACATTAGAATTTGCTACGCTAACAATGCGTTATCGGCTGCGTGCAGAAATGTACATGTTGATAAGAAGTGAGGCGTGAGGAGGGGGCAAGAAGCTTCTTGCTTTTATGGCTCGTGTGATCCGTTTTAATTTTGAAAGTTCTTTTTATGGCAACAGGTACTGTTAAGTGGTTCAATGATTCCAAAGGTTTTGGCTTCATCACTCCTGATGACGGCGGCGAAGATTTGTTCGCTCACTTCTCCGCAATCAACATGAACGGTTTTAAGACCCTCAAAGAAGGTCAAAAAGTTCAATTCGAAGTCACGCAAGGCCCTAAAGGCAAGCAAGCTTCCAACATCCAATCCGCTTAATTTCTTAAGCAGCAGATGTAAAAAACCTCGCACTGCGAGGTTTTTTTTCATCCCTACTCCGCCACCCCTGTTGTAGAAGCCCTACAAAAAGTATCCATGGAGCAACCCTATTAAAGCGCAGAAAATAATCACTTTATGCACTTTCTGCTGATAGCGTATCAGTGCGATGGCCGCCACGATGGCAATTCCGGCTGCTGCCAGATCAAGCGGTCCGGTCGGGCCTTGCGGCCATAAAACGTTGTAACCGAAGAACAGTGCCAGATTCGCGATTACGCCCACCACCGCAGCCGTGATGCCCGTCAAAGGTGCGGTCAGTTTCAGATCGTCGCGCGTGGCTTCCACCAGCGGACCGCCAGCCAGAATGAAAATAAACGACGGCAGGAAGGTGAACCAGGTCACCAGCAGCGCCGCTACGGTACCGGCCAGCCAGGCTGGCTGCGCAGCGGCGAGTGCCTGGCCGTAGGCGCCCACAAAGCCGACGAACGCCACCACCATGATCAGCGGGCCCGGCGTGGTCTCGCCCAGCGCCAGACCATCCATCATCTGCGCCGGCTGCAACCAGCCGTAATGCACGATCGCGCCCTGATACACATAGGGCAGCACGGCATACGCCCCGCCAAAGGTCAGCAGCGCCGCTTTGGTGAAGAACCAGCCCATCTGGGTCAGCGTGTGCTGCCAGCCCAGCAGCAGCGTCAGCGCGCCCATGGGCAGCAGCCACAGCAAGAGGCCACTGGCCAGCACCAGCAGCAAGCGCGACCAGCGGAAGCGGGCGTGCGCGGGCGGTGGAGTGTCATCGTCGACCAGGGCCGCGCCATAATGCTGCTGCACTGCTGCGCCATGCCCCGCCATGCTGAATGCGGCAGGACGCCAGCGCCCGCCGGCATAGCCAGCCAGCGCTGCCAGTCCGATAATCAGCGGGAACGGCCAGTGCAAGGCAAAGATGGCGACAAAGGCGGCAGCAGCAATACTCCACAGCCAGCCATTACGCAGCGTGCGCTTACCGATGCGGTGGGCTGCCTGCAGCACGATGGCCGTTACGGCAGGCTTGATACCATATAGCAGTCCCGCCAGTAGGGGCAGCTGGCCGTAGGCAGCATACAGCCACGACAGCACAATCAGCAGCACCAGCGACGGCAGCACGAACAATACGCCAGCTACCACACCACCGCGGGTACGGTGCAGCAACCAGCCGATGTAGGTCGCCAGCTGCTGCGCCTCCGGGCCCGGCAAGGTCATGCAGTAATTGAGCGCATGCAGAAAGCGCCGCTCCGATATCCAGCGGCGCCGCTCCACCAGTTCCTGATGCATGAGCGCGATCTGTCCGGCCGGACCGCCAAAGCTGATGCAGCCTAGCAGCCACCAGTAACGTACGGCCTGCCAGAAGCTCGGCGCGGCCGGAGGCAGGGCCGTGGCAACGGGCAGCGCCTGCTGGCCTGCCGACGCTTCCTGTCTGCTGTGACTCTGCTGCTCTTGCTGCGCCATCGCCTTCCCCTCGCCAAAATAAAAAAAGGCCCGCTTCATCGCTGAAGCGGGCCCTCTATGCTAATGCATGAATTACATGTTGGCGATCATTACGTCGCCGAAGCCCGAGCACGAAACCTGGGTTGCGCCTTCCATCAGACGGGCGAAGTCGTAGGTGACCTTTTTCGAGTCGATCGATTTTTCCATCGACGAGATGATCAGGTCAGCTGCTTCAACCCAGCCCATGTGACGCAGCATCATTTCAGCGGACAGGATCAGCGAACCTGGGTTCACGTAATCTTTGCCTGCGTACTTAGGTGCGGTACCGTGGGTGGCTTCGAACATCGCGACGGAATCCGACAGGTTGGCGCCCGGAGCGATACCGATACCGCCTACTTGTGCTGCCAGAGCGTCGGAGATGTAGTCGCCGTTCAGGTTCAGGGTGGCGATCACGCTGTACTCTGCTGGACGCAGCAGAATCTGTTGCAGGAACGCGTCAGCGATCGAATCCTTGACGATGATGTCTTTACCGGTCTTAGGATTCTTGAATTTGCACCATGGGCCGCCGTCGATCAGTTCTGCGCCGAATTCGGTTTGTGCCAGTTCGTAAGCCCAGTCACGGAAGCCACCTTCGGTGTACTTCATGATGTTACCTTTGTGAACGATGGTCACGGATGGCTTGTCGTTGTCGATAGCGTACTGGATCGCTTTGCGTACCAGACGCTGGGTGCCTTCTTTCGACACTGGCTTGATGCCCAGACCCGAGGTCTCTGGGAAGCGGATCTTGGTCACGCCCATTTCCTTGATCAGGAAGTCCATCAGTTTTTTGGCGCCTTCCGAACCTTGCTGGTATTCGATACCGGCGTAGATGTCTTCCGAGTTCTCACGGAAGATGACCATGTCGGTCTTCTCTGGCTCTTTCACTGGCGAAGGCACGCCGGTGAAGTAACGCACTGGACGCAGGCAGACGTACAGGTCCAGCTGCTGACGCAGAGCCACGTTGAGCGAACGGATGCCGCCGCCAACCGGGGTGGTCAGAGGGCCTTTGATGGATACAACGTAGTCTTTCAGTACCGTCAGGGTTTCTTCTGGCAGCCATACGTCCGGGCCGTACACATTGGTCGATTTTTCGCCAGCGTAGATTTCCATCCAGCTGATCTTGCGCTTGCCAGCGTAGGCTTTGGCAACAGCAGCATCGATCACTTTGATCATGACTGGGCTGATGTCGACGCCGGTGCCGTCACCTTCGATGTACGGAACGATAGGATTATCTGGTACATTCAGGGAAAAATCGGCATTGACGGTAATTTTCTGGCCGTCGGCAGGTACTTTGATATGTTGATACATCGTGATCTCCGAAGTGGACGCTAGACTAGCAGCGGACTGCTATCAGGCAGGAATTAGTTGCACGTTGGTACATTTGTCCGAAGTCTTCTATAAGACATAAGACGGGCGTTTCACATTATGCACGACAATTTTACTAGGCGCTACGGTTTTTCAAATACTGGCCAATAAGCCTACACCAAAACACCCCAAGAAAAGTATGTCTCTCATTCTATTTAACAAACCCTTTCAGGTACTGTGTCAGTTCTCGCCACAAGACGGTCGCGCCACGCTGGCCGACCACCTCGCCATTCCCAATATCTACCCTGCCGGCCGGCTCGATGCCGACAGTGAAGGGCTGATGCTGCTGACGGACGACGGCAAGCTGCAGCACATGATAGCCCACCCCGACCACAAGGAAGCCAAGGTCTACATCGTGCAGGTGGAAGGCGTGCCGGATGCAGCCAGTCTGGCGCAGCTGCAGGCACCGCTTGATCTGGGCGACTTCGTCACCAAGCCTTGCAAGGCCGTACAGATCGAAGCACCGGAGTGGCTGTGGCCACGCAATCCGCCCATCCGCGAGCGGGCCGGGCAACCCACCAGCTGGCTGGCGATTACGCTACAGGAAGGAAAAAACCGTCAGGTGCGGCGCATGACGGCGGCCGTCGGCCTGCCCACCCTGCGCCTCGTGCGCACCGCCATCGGCGGCATCTCGCTGGCCACCCACCCTCTGATGCCGGGCGAGTGGATGGAAGTGTCGCCACAGGATCTGAATACCTGACGCCACAGCTTGCGCAGGCCAGCTCAGGCAACAGAGCTGGCCTGCTCCCTCGGCGAGCGCAGCAACCCTTCGCGCAAGCACAAAAACCCGCACCAGCCAGAGGCCAGTACGGGTTTTTACACAGCTAACTTCCGGTGAGGGAAATTAAGCGGACAGTGCTTTCAGAGCAGCTGCCAGACGGCTCTTATGACGAGCTGCCTTGTTTTTGTGGATGATCTTCTTGTCAGCGATGCTGTCGATGGTCGACACGGACGACTGGAAGATGGTCGTTGCAGCAGCTTTGTCACCAGCTTGAATCGCCTTACGAACTGCTTTGATCGCGGTACGCAGGGTCGAGCGCTGAGCCGAGTTGTGAGCGTTTTGCTTAACTGCTTGACGAGCACGTTTGCGCGCTTGTGCGGTATTTGCCATGGAATTTCCTAAAACAGGGTAAAGGTGCGTTTGCAAACATTTATGTTTGCCAAGCAGGTGCAATTCATTGCATCTGCCGATCAAACTACTGCTTGCCAAACATTAGTGTCTGCATAACAGAATTTTGTACAGCCTGCGATTATAGCGATATTTTCGGTCAGGAGCAACTATAATCATGCCCCATGAACTTGCTCAAAACTCTAGCCGCCATCTCCAGCATGACCATGCTGTCCCGCGTTACCGGACTGTTGCGTGAAACCCTGTTTGCCCGAGCCTTTGGCGCCGGTGCCTATACAGATGCTTTCATCGTCGCGTTTCGCATTCCCAACCTGCTACGCCGGCTATTTGCCGAAGGCGCATTTTCGCAAGCCTTCGTACCTATTCTATCCGAATACAAGAACCAGCACGGTCAGGAGGCCAGCAAGACACTGGCCGACCATGTAGCCAATACCCTGGTCTGGTCCACGCTGCTGGTCAGCGCCATCGGCATTATCGGCGCCCCCGTGTTTGTTTACCTGATCGCTACCGGCCTCGACCAGCAACCCGGCGCCTTCGACGCCGCCGTCTGGATGACGCGGTTGATGTTCCCCTATATTAGTTTCATGGCCTTTGTGGCATTGGCCGGCGGCATCCTCAATACCTGGCGCGAATTCAAAATTCCCGCCTTTACGCCAGTGCTGCTGAATATTTCCTTCATTGCCGCTTCGCTGTTCCTGCAATCGCATCTGCAGCAGCCCATCTATGCCATGGCGATTGCTGTGTTCATCGGCGGCATACTGCAGGTCGCGATCCAGATTCCCGCCCTGCTTAAGATCGGCATGCTGCCTACGCTGTCGTGGAATCCGGCAGCGGGCCTGGGCGACCCGGGCGTGCGGCGCGTGCTGAAGAAAATGGGGCCGGCCGTGTTTGCCGTATCGGCAGCACAGATCAGCCTGATGATTAACACCAGCATCGCCTCGCGTCTGACCGAAGGCAGCATTTCGTGGCTGTCCTATGCCGACCGCCTGATGGAATTCCCCACCGCCCTGCTCGGTGTGGCGCTAGGCACCATCCTGCTGCCTAGCCTGTCCAAAGCCCAGTCCGACGGCGACCCGCAAGAATATTCCGACCTGCTGGACTGGGGGCTGCGCCTGACCTTTTTGCTGGCCTTGCCTGCGGCGGTAGGACTGGCCATGCTGGCCGAGCCGCTGATTGCCACCCTGTTCCATTACGGTAAATTCACGGCCGAGGCAGCCACTCAGTCGGCCCGCCCGCTCATTGCCTACAGCGCTGGCTTGCTGGGCATCATTCTGGTCAAGACCTTGGCGCCGGCCTTCTATGCGCGGCAAGATATCCGTACGCCCGTGAAAATCGCCACTGGTGTGCTGATCGCTACCCAGTTGATGAACCAGTTATTCGTTCCCTATATACAGGTAGCCGGTCTGGCGCTGTCGATCGGCCTGGGCGCCTGCATCAACGCTGGCTTCCTGTATGCAGGACTGCGCAAGCGCGGCATATACCGCCCGAAGCCGGGCTGGCCGCTGTTTTGCCTAAAACTGGCCATCGCCTGCACCCTGATGGGCGGCGCTGCGTGGCTGGGCGCGCACGAAGTTGACTGGCTGGGCATGCAGCATCACACGCTGCTGCGCATCGGCGCTCTGGCGCTGGTAATCGCCGCCTGTGGCGCGGTGTACTTCGCCGCCTTGCTCGCCATGGGATTCCGCCTGCGCGATTTCAAGCGCAGCGCACGTTGACGCAAACTTACAATTACAAACAAACGCCTAACCCCATATTGCGACCTTAACTGTAGGGGTTTAGGCTGACCAATTGGGGAATGCTTATTGCCGTCATTCATCCATGCCCCAGGCGGACGCGCGATGCCAGAATCATTGCGCAGCAGCAGTTCCGATGTCTCGACCTATGCGTTCTGGTAGTGCAACCATACCCAGCTAATCAAACTAACTATGCGACGGGGCATTCGCGCTTACATGCCGAATTGAATTAGAGGAATGCGCAACGGCATTTGCTAGCCACTTGAGCAAATCGTCGCATTATGCGGCTAAGGCGAGTCTTCCCCCCCCAGTCCCATAGATTTTAGCCGATGATCTTGGATCTTGAACAAGATCAAGCCGCGCATAGTGAGAAGACTCAGAATATCGCCCCTCTTAATCGCCACCTGCTTCTAGGCGTGACTGCTATGTTGTTTGCAGACCAGCACCAATTCGTCCATCAAGCGGCCACACAAAAATTCACACAGTCTTTGTTTTAGCAATGACTGTGACTTTGTAGTGAGACGAATTGATCAAACATCCATTCGCACCCAATGCATCAATTCAATGTAGCTGCAAAGCAACGACTTATTGCAGCACTCGCCCTCTGCTCAATTTCCGTCCAATGCTGACGTCGTTGCTCTGCTCGCTTTCTGTGTTTAGATGGAACTGCTTTCAGGTCCTTCAATGGAAGGCGTGATGGGATGTGATATCCATAGCGCGAGTCCTTGGTTCCGTTCATGGACAGCCAAAGATCGTCGTATGTGGCAATAAATTGCGGTCTACGCTCGGAACTTAATGCGACGTGTGAATCGCCACCAATACCAATGAACACTTCACTGCCGAGCGCTAGCGCGATACCCCGCAGCGCGGATAGACAAAATAATTTAGCCCAGTTGTTCGGAAAGGCTACACTAAACTTTTCAGGTGCTTCTGTTTTACTATGCCTCAAACCCTGGCAAGTAGTAACCCAGGGAACAAGGGCACCCGGAAGACCTATTTTCACTCCGTCGATCCAGCTGAACTTAAAACTATGAAGACGTTGCTCGTCCACAAATAGTGCGACTTCGAGATCCCCCTCCTGAGCCACAATCGATGCCATTCTGAGCTTAATTTGGAAATGAACTTCTTCAACAACCTGCTCCCAAAGTACTAGCCCCCCCTGAAGATATACCGCATTCTTATATGTCGTATCGAAATACCTGTCCTCCACGCGCATATGAAAAACAGCGAACTCTGCACGCTCGCGCAAAGAGAGGAAAGAAGATAGGTAATGCCGGTGGCTCAGGTGATAAAAAATATCATGGCTCGCGCGTAGCGCGACAAAATCGGTTATTAACGACAGCCTCATTAATTCTCGCTGTTGTTGAAAAAAAAACAAACCTCTGACAATTCGCCAAACTGAAATACATTTTGTCCTCAAAGGATACTGTTTCAATACGAAATTTAGGTGCGCTTGGTGAGACCGCAAAATGACGGCCAGCTTGCCAGAGGTAGTTGTCCGGTTGCTCATAAGGAAATATACAATTTTGCAATTTTGTTCTCCAGAGTCTAACACCTTATCCGTTGTTTCTCAATTGATAACTATTTGCAAATATTAAATTTTTATTACCTCAGATTGATTAGCTTGGGCTGACCAGACAGATCCGAGGTCTAATTCGTCCCCAACAGATAAAAACTAATCGAAGCAGATCAGGTGTATTACTTTTAAGAAATGCAGAGTACACCGCGGCAACCATCTACAACCACCCGCTTCCGGCCTATCCCATGTAGTGCTTTACCTTCCGGCTAGTCTCGATAATAATATATTTACAATTTTTATCCCCAATGATATGCTCAATTGCTGCTGGCTGCGCCCCCCCCCCCCAGATCAAATTACAATAAGCTGTTTTGCCTCCGGAATTATCTGAAACCGCCATCATTAATTGGGGTTCATTCTGTAAATTCCCCGGCTTTGTTACTAGTAGGGGCAAATGCAACAATTAGCAGCGGCAGAGGTTTTTTGTCTGGCATTTATTGAAAATATACGAAAAATTCCGCATAGACATGAAAATTTTCGTCCCAATCAGAATCTGGTATTTTGCCGCCACCGCAATCAAATGCCGCAGGAACACTCCAACCAGAATCAGCTAGATAGATTCTGCATTGAATTTGAACGTTAGATTGGCGACAAACTACAATGTCGGAGAGAATTGGCGAGAACAACGCAAACTAGAACAAAATGACCGCAGAAATGGATGCAATCAGCCGTGGGGAAATTTCAATGCACCTCACGACTATAGGGGCGATTATTCAAAGATGTGATCATTGCGATACTACTTGAACTGTAGCATGTGATGGGCCAATTGTTGCACGCCAGCGGGAACCGTAAATTCGCCTGCACTGCATGTAAAATGCAATTGCTCTATGACTGAATTTCCAAAGTCCATATACCATCCCCGTGTCAAGCTAGAGGTGCAAGCAATGGCGCTTTACACCAAGCAAGGCGCATGCATTGCCGGCCATTCAGCTCGGAAAATGACCTGAGGCGGTGAGAGTTTTTACACGAAGAAAAAGCACGACTGCAACATGAACAAAACCATGGATATTTACAAAGTCGATTAAATCCCTAGCATGCGGTGGACGCACAGGATGAAAGCGATCACGCCCGACTGCCGTTATTGGCCGTATTCCTGCAAGAGATCGATTAGAGGCTACAAACTGCAATACGAACTCAACTACCGCTGGATAATGCACTTCGCCTATGCTCAGCACATATGAACGAAGGCTAATTGAAAGAATGACTAATCTGCGATTGGGGCGATAGAGATGTCCACGTGCATATTCCATGCCTCCCACGTAGAGCCGATTGCACTTATTGTAGGGTTTAACAATCCACCAACGCGAAAGGCATTGCCTGAACTGAAAGGATATAAGGATGGTGAAGTACCGGAAACATGGGTTAAGAATGGCGGAGTTATGGCTAGACTCCCCTATCGTCCGCCCCAAGAAATGCGATGTGTTGACATTACAGCAATATAGCCAGTTGCCCGCAGGTGCAATCAGTAAGCCATTCTCTACTTTGACCATCAATTTGCTGTTATCGGAAGAACAGCTGCTGGAAGGACTGGACCGAGATACCAAGTATGAGGTGCGCCGCGCAGCCAGCAAAGACATGGTCGAATGCATCGTCGAGACCGAATCTAGCGAGGAAGTCTGCCGTGCCTTTCATTCGTTTTATGAGCAATTTGCGATCGCGAAAGGATTAGACCGCCTACCAATTGAGCCCTTGTTAGCGCGTTCGCGCTGCGGCACCTTACGCTTCAGCCGTGCCCTGTTGGACGGCAGCACTCTGGTTTGGCATGTGTATGTAATGGGTCCGACCACCGCCTGCTTGCTACACTCAGCTTCGCTATTTCGACAACTAGACGACTCGAAGTCGCGCGCCACTATCGGGCGCGCTAATCGACTGCTGCACTGGCGCGATATGTTAGCCTTCAAAGCTGAAGGCAAGAGTATCTACGATTTCGGTGGCTGGTACGCAGGCCAAGATAACCCAGATCTGCTGCGCATCAATCGATTTAAGGAAGGCTTTGGTGGCCAGCGCACCGACCAGGTAAATGCTGCGCTGGCACTGAGTTGGCGTGGCTGGATATACTTAAAACTGCGACAGCATTTTTCAGCCCAACAGCGACGCGCTTTCCGTGCCAAGATATTAGCTCTGGTCGGCGCTCGCAGTGCATAGCAGCTGACCTAAAAATTTATATCTAGTCAACCTAGTTTTGATTAGTTGCATCTAGCGAAAAGCGATCAAAAAGCAGTTGTGACGAAATCGAACAACTGCCCGCTCACTTGTTTCAACAAAAACTATTAACTCATTCCAGGCGGCTCTTTACGTTCAGGAGCTAAATCATATTTGGCTATTCACTTCAGCGCCACCTATGTTCTACGGCGCCCCCGATTTCCCCCATCCCCTGACATTCTGAATTAGAAAACTCATCGAGCACTTGCAAAAAAAAACCCGCAAAGCTGTTTTCCAGCTTTGCGGGGTTTGTTCTTGAAGTGAGTTACCTCAAGTCAGCAAAAAATTACGCGGCCTTTTTTGCCTTGCGGCGAGCAACAACACCCAGCAGAGCCAGGCCACCCAGCAGCATGCCGTAGGTTTCTGGTTCTGGAACCGCGGTTACGGCCAGATTAAAGGTGCCGCTGTACGAACCAACAGTATTTTGCAGCAGCGTTTGGCCCTTGATGGTGAAACCGTAATTGCCAGCGGTCAGACTATTCAGCAGATACGAGGTGCCACCGACATTTTCAGTCGAGATAGCAACGTGAGCACCGTTAACAACCTGGAAGAACTCCACTGGTGCGGTGAACGCCATGTTATCGACAAAAGTGGTGACTTTACCAATTTTCACCTGCACTTTACCCGATGCGAGACCAAATACAGCAGGATCAGCAACGGTAGATGGGTTCACCGAGAACAGGAAATCGTCGGAAAAACTGCCGAGCGCGGTAGTATTGTTGCCAAAATAAGCATTGCCGCTTGCAGGGTCTATGCTCAGGTTAAAAGTTGCTGCCGAGGCAGCGAACGAAGCAGCGGCCAGCAATGCGCCAGCGGCGAGAGTTTTCAATTTCATATGATTTCCTTAATCAGACGAATTGTGGCGTCGCTGTGCGTGCCACGAATTAATTAACGGGAGTGCTACTTGAATAATCATAACACAACAAATAGCCAAATAATTGCAAATTTCTTATTTTAATTTATTATTTTGCAATATTTTTCATCATGTAGAATTTCTATCCCGCGGGCAAAAGTTTACGCACTAAATTGATGCTGAACAGATGTGGAATCAGGAGAAATCTTGCTTAAAAGGTGTGAAATTCCGTTCAGCAACAGGTACAGGAGGCTCGTCCTGTGCAGGACTTTCCTCGTTTTCCCTAGCACGCCCTATCACTTCGGGCGCCGGCGCTGCACTTTCCGGTTTTTCTTCAGAGGACTGTGGTGATGGCGCGACAGCGGGCGCAACCGGTGGCGAATTCGTTTCGCCAGCAGGCGCTGGACTAGCAGACATTTGCCCCGCTGTAAATTTCCAGTCAGAGATACGTGACACGCCGGCAAAACTGGCAAAGCGCTGCGGGAAGTTGCTGATCTTCACCGGCCGGGCTGTCGATAAACTATAAACGGCCAGCACGCCAGTGTGCTCGCCAGCATACACGATGCCCCACTCCGCCCGTCCCGTCACCGGATCGACAAATATCTTGCGCAGATGCCGCTTGAGAGTGGGAAACCGCGGATCGCGCAGCAATTCCTTGAGCGAAGGCGGCATGGTTGCCTGTCCGGCCGGTGTTGCCTCGGCATAGCTTTGCAGGGCATCGCTGAAAGCGGCGCCAATCTCCAGCAATTCCTGCTCGGCACGGCTACGCTGCAAAACCGAGCCCAGCTTGATAGAGCTCGCCGTCACCAGCCCGATAATCGCCAGCAGTATCATCAGGCTCAGGTAAGTAAAGCCGTGCTGGCGGCGCTGCGTCATAGCCGGCATTACCAGTCAGCGTATGGTTTGCCGTTGCGGTCATTGCCGGCGGCGCCACTACGGATGTTGTACACCCCGCCTTTGCTGCCATCTTCCGGCGGCACGACAATCCAGCTGCTATCGCTCTCGGTGATCGGATCGACCGGCATAGCGCGCAGATACTTCTTCTCGACCAGCTGCTTCAGCGTATCCGGATAGCGCCCCGTATCGCCGTAATACTGATCCAGCACCTGCCGCACATTGCGCAGATTATCTGCCAGCACCACTTCTTTCGATTTATCGATGCCCGGGAAAAAACGTGGCACAGCCAGCGTCAGCATCAGGGCAATAATGCCCAGCACGACCAGCAATTCGATCAGCGTAAATCCTCGGTGGCGCATGTTTACCATTTCCTGTACGGGACACCATTAAGCCCCGTCTTTTCACTGAGGCTGTACACATCATAAACATCGCTGCCTTCACGCGGCTGATCCGGCTCGCTCGCGTAACTGCGCTTGCCCCAGGTCTGCGCGTCGCTCAGCGCAGGGTCGGCATTGAACGGATCGCGCGGCAGGCGGCGCAGAAAATACAGCTTGGCACGGGCCGGGCTCTGTACATCGGTAACGCCCGCCACCAGCGCTTCCAGCGTTTTCGGATAGCCGCTCTCGCCCAGCATCTTGGTCATATGGCCCTGCTCGTAGGCCAGCTTGTAGGCATCGATCGCATGACGGATCTGCTGCAAGCCTTCGCGCAGCTCCTGCTCCTGACGGCGCTGCACGACAATCTGCGCAGTCGGCACCACCAGCGCACTGAGCAGACCCAGTATGGCCAGTGTCACCAGCAGTTCGATCAGCGTAAAGCCTTTCATCTAGCACACTCAGGGGCGCGGCTGCAGCGGCGATGGCGCCACGATCTCGCCCTGCCCGCCAGAGCCAGCAGGAGCGTTGACAGCCGGCGCAGGCGATTCGGCAGGCGCCGGCGTGCTGATAACGGCCGCTTGCGGCATAGCCGTGCCATCAACTGCTGGCGCCACGACAGAAACCGGCGGCGGCACGGGTGCCGGCATCGGTATGGCAGGCGGTGCCGGCATGGCGACCGGCGCACGCACCGTCATATCGGGGCGGCGACGGAAACTCGCCTCGGTACCGGCCGAGAATTCGGACATCGACGCTTCCGGACGCTGCAGATTACGGATCAGGTGCGGGGTTATCGACAGCACGATTTCCGTTTTCTGCTTGTCGTCGCGCTTATTGCCGAACAGGCGGCCCAGCACAGGCAGGTCGCCCAGGCCTGGCATGTGATCACCCGAGCCGCGCTCCTCGCTATTGATCAGCCCCGCCAGCACCTGATTCTCGCCATCCTTCAGCTGCAGCATGGTGGTGGCCTGACGCGTGCCGATCTGGTAGGCCGTACCGCCGTTTTTGGTGGTAATGGTGCCGGTCAGATTGCTCACTTCCAGCGCGACCCGTATCGCCACTTCGTTATTCAGATACACGATGGGTTCCACATTGAGCTTGAGGCCCACTTCCACCAGGCTGATGGAATCGCTGGCAAAGCCGCCCACACCGGACGAAACGGTGGTGGTAATCACCGGCAGCTTGTCGCCGATAACGATGCTGGCTTTCTCCTTGTTGCGCACGCGGATGCGCGGATTGGCCAGCAGATTGGTATTGTTATCCTTGGTATTGGCATTCAGACTGGCCGCTACACCGCTTACGCCTATCGAGCGCTGGTTCAGGTTGTTCAGGTCGCGTACGGTAATGGCGGTGCCGCCGGTAGTGGACAATGGCGCCAGTTCCACCTTGGTGGGCCAGGCCACGCCCAGATCCACCGTACTGCCCCGCTTCACTTCCAGAATTTCCACTTCCAGCATCACTTCCGGCTCAGGCGTATCCTGCAGCGCGATCAGCCGCTCGGCCAGCCGGATCGCATCGGGCGTATCGCGTATGATCAGCAGATTGAGCTTCTCGTCCACCACCACGTCACGCGTCTTGAGGATAGTCTTGAGCGTGTTGGCTACCTGCTTGGCTTCCGCATTGGCCATAAAAAAGGTCTTGACCGACATCTCCTGATATTCCTTGAGCTTGGCGGCTACATTAGGGAAGATCAGAATGGTGTTGGCATCCATGACCTGCTGCTCGAGCTGATTGGTGAGCAGCATGAAATAGATCGCCGACTCCACCGTGCTGTTCCTGAGCAGGATGGTGGTGCGCTGATCGAGCTTCACATCCTTGTCGAAGATGAAGTTCAAGCCCGAGCGGCGCGAGATTACATCGAACACCTGCTTGAGCGGTGCATCGCGGAATTCGATAGTGATAGCCTGCTTGTAGGCTTTGCCCAGCCCCGTCTCGGCAGCCGCTGGCGCCTGCTTGTCGCTAATATCGCGCAGCATCAGGCGCGCCTTCTCGTGGCCGGGCTGCTCGGTCAGGATAGCATTGAGTTTTTGCTTGGCCAGTTCCAGTTCATTCCGGGCCAGATGCTGAGCTGCGGCGTCGAGCAGCTTAGCCAGACGCTCATCGCGTTCCAGCTGGCGCAAGCCGGCACGGGCCCGCTCGTTCTGCGGATCCAGTCCCTGCACCCGCAACAGGCTTTGCGCAGCCAGTTCGGCACTGCCTTCGGCCCGATACTGGTCGGCCTGATCGAGCAAGCGCTGGGTGGCGCGCTCGCGTTCGCGCAAATAGGTGGCACGGTACTGGGCGTTATTCGGATCGGCCTTGCTGGCCTCCTGATACTTGAGCAGCCCAGCCTCGATCTTGTCTTCGGCAATCAGCGCGCGGCCATCACGGTAGGCCATCTGGCCGGCGCAGCCACTCAGTGCAGCGGCCAGCAAAGCTGGCATGGCAGCACGGCGGCCCAGTTTTTTCAGGTGGCTAGGCATCAGTCGAGCGCTCCAATATTCATCTGTTGTACCTGATTCAAAGGCAGGTAGGTAATCGACATCGACGGCGGCGCGATCTTATCCACGCGATAGCTGCCATCGATAATGCTTTGCGGGCGTGCCACATAGGTCTTGTCGCCACGCGACAGATACACTTCCCACCCACCGTCGGCCAGTGCCTTGCCGATTACGGTAAATGGTAACGGCGGCGCCATGGGCGGTGGCGGCGGCACATTCGAGACGGGCGGCGGCGGTGGCGGTGGCGGATTCCAGTTCTGCCCCTGAAACACGCCTTCGCCTGCTGCAAAAGTCGCCTCGCCCGATACGCCGACCAGATCGGCACGGGGGATCAGGCGCAGTATCGCCGCCTCGGGCTGTGCCTTGCCGCCTCGGACGACTGGCGCTGCTGCTTGCGGCGTGGCGGCGGCAACGGCTGAGGGCTCGCCCGCCGCTGGCACTATTGGAGCCCCTGCCGCAGGCGCACGGGGACGCTGCACGGCTTCGGCAATGTCACTCTCCGGCTTAGGATCGCCAAACAGCAGCAGCCCTGCCGAACCCGCCAGCGCCAGCGCCATCAGCATCTGATAAGGTTTCATGAGGCGGCATCCTTCAGGTATAAGGTCAGACGCAGACGCGCTTCCACTGCCGGTTCGCCGATACTCTCGCGGCGGAATGCCACTTCATCGAGCGAAGCAAACGGCATGTCGCGCAAAGCCTGCATGGCAAACTGCCAGATCGCCTGATAAGCGCCTTTGACGGGCAGGATAATCTGGTAGGTGGTTACGCCGCTGGCCGCATCGCGCGCCGATTTGTACTCGCCCTGATTAAGCACCAGACCATTTTTTGCTGCCAGATCGAACAGCACTTTCACCTGTTGCTCGGCATAGCGCTGCGGGCCCAGCACGGCATAGAAGTCGGCCAGATTCTGGTTGGCTGAAGGCGGCGGCGCTGCCACCACCAGCGCTGACGGAGTTGGCAATGGCCGCGCCAGTTGCTGCTGCAAGGCGGCGCGCTGGGGCAATAGCCATAGCCAGCCTGCCGCGCCGGCCAGCGCCAGCAGCCCCGCTACACATAGCGGTGCGCCAGCACGCTGCAGTGCAATCCGGCCGCGCAGCATCAGTGCGGCCATGTTCAGTGGTTTCATCGCACTAGCCATATCGCCTCCACCTGGAAACGCAAGGGCCGGTTCGGGTCCTGCTCGTTGATCTCGTGAAGCAGCAGCGTCACGCTGGCAAACAGTTCCTGCTGCTTCAGCTGGGCCACATACGTCACCATGTCATCGGCCGAGCGGGCTTCGGCCGTCAGCTTGAGCAATTGCTTGCGCGGCTCAGGCTCCAGTGCCAGCAAGGCAATCTGGCGCGGCGTGGCTGCCGCAACGGCATCCTGCAGTTCGCGCCACGGCAGATTGAGCTGCCCGATGGCGCCATTGACGAATTGCGCCTGTGCCGGTGCAATGCTTACCTGCGTCACTTCACGTGGCCGCTGCATCAGCGCAGCGGCACGCTGGCGTATCTGTTCGAGTTCAGCCGCACGCGCCTGCTGCTGTTTGCTCATCTGCCAGCCGGCCAGCGCCGCGCTGGCACACAGCAGCGCTGCGCCAGCCGCCAGCAGCCATACCGCAGGATGGGTGTGAAAAAGCGTACGCCGCACACTGGCTGGCGCAAAGTCGATGTTCAGTGCTTTCATAGTGCACTCCCGCTGCGTGCCAGCTGCGCCAGTGCGGTCATGGCAGGCCCACTGGCCTGCTGCGCATGATCGAGCACGGCACAGGGTATCTGGCCACTCTGATTCACCGGCTTATGCCACCCGGCCGGAACGCTACCGCACACCTGCAGCAATTGCGGCGCAGGCAGGTCGAGCAGCAGCGCTTCGCGCTGCAGTGTCTGACTCAGCCACTGCTGACCGGCATCCGGCCCTGACGGCAAGGGCAGCACCCGTATGGCGCGCAGCGACGCCGCATCAGGCTCCAGTGCCGCCAGCGTCAGCAACCCATCATGCACCTGTGCGAACCATGCCCCCGGCTGCAGCGCGCGGCGCCAGCGGTTCAGCGCCGCCACCAGTTGCGGCTCGATGCCGACGATATGCAGGCCGGTTTCTTCAGCCAGCAGTTGCAGCACTTTCAGCAGATCGCGCGGGATGGCCGCAGCAAAGAACGGCGCCGTGGCATCCCAGTCCGCACTGATCTGCCAGCTGGCCGGAGTTTCGCCATAGAGCGACTGAAAACGCAAACCGGCACTGGCCTGCAGGTCGGCCAGCCGCGCCGCACCTGCCGGCGGTTCCACCCGCCACAGCCGCACCAGCTCATCGGCCAGCACAAAGCGCACCGGCCAGCCAGCCACTTGCTGTTCACCTAGCAGTGCGCGCAGAGCCTGCGCCAGCGCATCATACGGATGCTCGGCCGAGGCGCTGCACACATGCTCGGCCAGCATTGTCACGCCGGCCTTGCGCCAGCGGCTTTCCAGCAGCAGGCTCACGCCTTTTGCCGCCACGCCTATGCGCAAAGACTGTCCCCAAGCTCTACGCATGCAAAGTCACCCGTTTGATTTCCGTCAGCGTGGTACCGCCACGCTTGACCAGTTCCAGCGCCGCCTGCCGCAGGCTGCGCGTGCCGTTGGCATACGCCGCCTGTTTGATCTGGCGAATCGGCCGCTTGTCCACGATCAGTTCGCGGATTTCGTCGTTCAATGTCAGAATTTCGGCGATCGAGCGGCGCCCCTTGTAGCCGGTACCGCGGCAATCGCCGCAGCCCTTGCCCTGCATGAAGAGGTAGTCATAGGCCTCGCTGCGCGTCAGCCCTACGCTGGCCAGCTCCTGCTCGTCCGGCTTATAGGGCGTGGCGCAGTGCGGGCAGTTAATCCGGATCAGGCGCTGGGCCCAGATGCCGTTCAGGGCCGAGACAAAGGCGTAGGGATCGATGCCCATGTGGGTGAAGCGGCCAAACACATCGAACACATTATTGGCGTGCACCGTGGTCAGCACGAGGTGGCCCGTCAGTGCCGACTGCACGGCAATTTCGGCCGTTTCGCGGTCACGGATTTCGCCCACCATGATTTTGTCGGGATCGTGCCGCAGGATCGAGCGCAAGCCTTTGGCGAAGGTCAGCCCCTTCTTCTCGTTGACGGGAATCTGCAAGATGCCGGGCAGCTGGTACTCCACCGGATCTTCGATGGTGATGATCTTCTCGCGCCCGTTGTGAATCTCCGTCAGCGCGGCATACAGCGTGGTGGTCTTGCCGGAGCCGGTGGGCCCCGTTACCAGCAGCATGCCGTATGCTTCCTGCGCCAGCACGCGCAGCGTGGCCAGCGACGGCGCATCAAAACCCAGCGCTTCCAGCGTCAGCGAACCGTAGGCCTCGATCATGGCGCGCTTGTCGAGAATACGGATCACCGCATCCTCGCCGTGGATGCTGGGCATGATGGAGACGCGCAGATCGATTTCGCGGCCGTTAGCCTCCACCCGGAAGCTGCCGTCCTGCGGCACGCGGCGCTCGGCGATGTCCAGCTCGGCCAGCACTTTCAGACGCGAGATGATCTGTTCGGCCACGTCGATGCCGTTGACAGCGGTAGCGTGATCGAGCACGCCGTCGACGCGGTACTTCACGGCCAGCCCGCCTGCCGTGCTTTCAAGGTGGATGTCGGAAGCGCCCGCCTTGAGCGCATCGTACAGCGTGGAGTTGACCAGCCGTACGGCTGGGCTGGCGCCTTCCGACACGGAAGCGAACGACAGCACGGCTGCCGTCTTGCCATCGCGCCGTCCTTCGCTACTACCCGGCAGCAGCGTATCGGTGGCACGTGCCGATTCCTCCTGCTTGGACAGATAGGCCTGTATATCGGCCTGCAAGGCCAGCCGGGTCTGCAGCGGTGCCTGCGGCGTCGCGCGCGCCTGCGTGCCCAGCCAGGTCTGCAGGTCCAGATCGAAGGGATCGGCAATCACCCCCAGCACGCTGCCGTCGCCCGCCCGTAGCAGCACGCAGTGGCGCGCCATGGCCTGCGACAGCGGCAGCAGATCGAAAGCTGGCAGCATGGCCAGCATATCCGCCGTTTCCAGTACCGCCAGACCAAATGGCCGGGCCAGTGCCTGCACTACCTGGCGCGCATCGAGCGCGCTCTGCGCCTGCAGCTCATCGACCAGCGCGCGGCCCGATGCGCGGCACACATGGCGCGCCCGCGTGACCAGTGCCATATCGAGCACCGCTTCGCTGGGTTCGGCCTGCTCGCTTGCGCCCGGGCTGGGAATTGCAGCCGTCATGACATGTCTCCGGCCAGATCAAAAATCGGCATATACAGCAACACCACTATGGCGCCGACGATAAGGCCGATAGCGGCCATCAGCAGCGGTTCGAAAGTTCGGGTAAAGCGGTCTATCCAGCGGCTGATTTCGCCATCGTAGAAAGCCGCAGACTGGGTCAGCATCGGCCCCATATCGCCCGTGCGCTCGCCCACGCGCAGCATGCGCAGCGAGATCGGCGTGGTCAGATGGTTGGCCTCGAACGCGGTCGACAGCGGCAGACCCGCTTCGATCGCACTGCGGGCCTGCTGCAGATGCAGGCGCAGCGCCGGCGATACCATGCCCTGCACGGTGTCGAGGGCATGCACGATGGTGATGCCGCCTTCGCTCAGCATGCCCAGCGTCAGATACAAACGCGACAGCTCGTAGATGTGCGCCCGTTCGCCCACGCCAGGCAGGCGCGCCAGCAGCCGCATCACGCCGCCACTACGTATCAGATGGCGCACGCCCAGCACGCCGGCCGTCAGCAGCAGCGCCAGCAAGGCCAGCAACAGACTGGTATGCTGGGCCGCGAACTGGCCCCAGTTGAGCATCTGCTGCGACAACCACGGCAGGTTGCGCCCTGCCCCCTGATAGACTTCGGCAAAGCGCGGCACCACGTAGGCGATCAGGAACAGGCTGACGCCGCCGCCCACCAGCAGCAGGATGCAGGGATAGATGGCAGCCGACACCAGCTTGCCGCGCACCAGATCGATGCGCTGCTGGTAATCGATATAGCGCGCCAGCGCGCGCGGCAGATCGGAAGTGCCTTCGGCGGCCCGCACGATGCCCACATACAGCGGCGGAAACAGTTCCGGCTGGTCAGCCAGTACGGCGGAAAAGCGCTGGCCTTCGCGCAGGCCGGCCAGCAGGCGTTCCAGCACATTGCGGGTGGCAGGGTTAGCTTCCTTTTCCAGCAGGGCTTCCAGCCCTTCGACGATACCCAGACCCGCCGTCAGCAATGCCAGCAGTTCCTGACTGAATAGCAGCAGCGACAGGCCGCCGCGCTTGCCGCCAGCGCGCAACGCAGCTCGCTGCGGCGCAATTGCACTCACATACAGGCCACGTGCCTCGACCTGACGCCGCGCGTCGGCTTCATCGCGGGCATCGACCAGCAGCTGGCCGATCACCATTTCGGCCGACAGAGTGCGGACTTCGAACTGCATGGGGAGCGGCGCAGCTTACAGGGAACTGATGTCGGCGTCCTCGCCGCTACCACCGGGCTGGCCATCGCGGCCCAGCGAAACAATCTCGAATTCGCCTTTGCTGCCGGGAGCCTTGTACTGGTAAGGATGGCCCCACGGATCGGGTGGCACGCCTTTTTTCAGATACGGGCCATTCCATTTGGCACCGGCCGAAGCAGGTGCCGCCAGCAGTGCTGCCAGTCCTTCTTCCGTGCTCGGATAGCGCCCCACATCGAGGCGATAGGTATCGAGCGATTTTTCAAACGCTTCGATTTGCGCTTTAGCGATCGTCACTTCCGATTTGCCTAGCTGGGAGAAATATTTAGGCCCTACATAGGCTGCCAGCAGACCGATGATGACGATAACAACCAGCAACTCCAGCAAGGTAAAACCGCCCGCCTTGTGGGCGCCAGCCTGACCGCGAATCTGAGCAAACTCCATCCGAACAACTCCTTAAGCCTGTACACCTGCTTGCACGAGACAAGAGGCTACCACGCGCTTTGCATAGTCGACAATCTTTTCTTCTTGTAATGTTCGCTCTAGCTCAAGATTACGACGAATTCAGGCTGCGCGGCCGAGCGGCGCTGGCGGCTGCTCGAACAGCTGCAAGGCCATGCCGCGCGCGATGGCATGGGCACGGTTGGAAACACCCAGCAGGCGATACAGTCGCTGCAGATGATTTTTGACCGTCAGACCGCTGATGCCCAGAATCAGGCCGATTTCATCATTGCTCTTGCCTTCACGCACCCAGTGCAGAATTTCGCGTTCGCGGGCACTGACGGGGCGCTCCAGCCGCCCTTCCTGTGCCTGCCGCTGATTGAGCCTCAGCAGCGTCAGATGCAGCGTGGGCAGCAGCAGACTGAAGAAGTAGGCATGGCGTGCGCTGGGCCGCTGCGGCAGGTTAAACAGCAGAAAGACCGTATCCTGCCCGGCGGTGCGGCCATTACCATGCAGCACAAAGTTCTCCAGCCCCAGCGCCAGCAATTCGTCGGCAAAGCCGTCTAGCGGCGTCCGAGCGGCAAGGCCACCGGCCTCGTTCCATACCGGCAGCAATTGCGTCTGACGGGCCGCGCGCGCCAGCCGCACTGCCAGACCATCGTGCGGATGACAGATGCGGCGCAGCAGGTCGCCATCGAGCACCACGGAATGCAGAGCGTCGATGTGCTGCAGCACATCGCCGGAGCCAAATTGCATGCACACCATCATCTGGTGCGGCAGCAAGGCCTGCAGCGGCCCCTGCGACCACAGGAAGAACTGGCGCCGCTCCTGCACCGGCAGCGCAGCCTCGATGGCATGCAGCAGATACTCCTGCTCGAGTTTGCTCAATATGACCAGTGCATCACGTTTCATGCGCGCGCCGCCATGGCCTGCAGATGGCGCGTGCTGTAGCGGTAACCGCTACCCCGTACGGTTTCGATGCAGATTTCGCGGCCGCTGGGCTGCAGCGCCGTACGCAGGCGGCCGACATGGGTATCCACCGTGCGTTCGGCAACATACACGGCACTGCCCCACACCTGATCGAGCAACTGGGAGCGGCTATGCACGCGTTCGGGATGGTTGATGAAAAAATGCAGCAGCTTGAGTTCCATGCCTGCGATGGCCAGTTGCTGGCTACCGGCCGTCACCCGCAGAGTATGCGGGTCTAGCCGCAGATCGCTATCCGGCTGCTGCGGCACTACTGTCGGGCAGCGGCGCAGCAGCGCATGCACGCGCGCCACCATTTCACGAGGACTGAAGGGTTTGGTCATGTAATCGTCAGCACCGCTTTCCAGCGCCATGATCTTGTCCGGTTCGCCGCTGCGGGCGGTCACCATCATGATGGGCAGGTTGCAGGTACGGGCTTGGGCACGTAGACGGCGGATCAGCGACAGCCCCGACTGGCCCGGCAAATTCCAGTCCAGCAGCAATAGATCGGGCACTGCATCTTCCAGCAGCAGCATGGCGCTCTCGGCATCCTGCGCACGGGTGACGCTGTGGCCGGCCATGCCCAGATTGAGCGCGATTAATTGCAATGTCGCCGGCTGGTTTTCAATAACAAGGATGTGGGCTGGTCGCATGGCAAATCCGTGTAAAGAAAACACTATGCAATATGTAACATGCGTTTTACTAATATGATTTTTTTTTAATATTTATATTTTTATCCTATATATCCCTGCTTTCCACGGCTGGCACGGCATGTCCGAGCAACATCCGTTTGCCCGTACAAACAAAAAAACGACACGACCGCCTGGCGGTGTGTCGTTTTTAAAACATCCGGCCGGGCGCTAATGGCCCGGCACAGAGGGGATTACGCGGCCGACTTGCGGCGACGGACCAGACCCAGCAGTGCTACGCCAGCGCCCAGCATCAGCCAGCTGGACGGTTCCGGCACGGCCGTCACATTCACCAGGTTGGCGTTGTAGTTGCTGGTAGCAAGCGTGCCACTGGCGCCTGCCGTGGCGGCCGGCGTCCAGTCCATGGTCAGCAGGCTGTAACCGCCCTGACCTACGCCCAGCGCATTGCCCTGGCTGTCGAGCAGGGCCAGCGAGAACGCCGTGCCGCCGTTGCCCGCTACGCTATCGATGGTGACATCGAAGCCCACCTTGCCGCCACTGAAGCTCACTTCATGGAACAGCGAGCTAGGACCGTTGGCCGTACTCATGTGCACGCCGCTGGCCAAGCTGCCGCTGGCTTCCTGCCACAGAGCCGTGGCCGAATCGCCGAAGCCGACAAAGTTACGCAGATCGGCCGTTGCCGCTGCCGGCGCCAGCGGTGCCGGATTGAATTGCAGGTCTATCCAGCCCGAGGTACCGAAGCTGACGGTGTTCAGTTCGATGTGCAGCGTGGTGGCGGCCGAAGCCAGCGTTGCGCAGGTGCTCAGAGCCAGTGCCAGCAGGCTGCGACGCAGAGAGATCATGTTCGACATAATATGTATTCCTTAGAAATTACCGCTATAGACTTTAACTGCCGAGTAGCTCACGCCGCCGCTGCCGGTTTTGCTGAAGCTGGTTGGCACCACAACACTGGCGCCCGGAGCCAGATTGCTGTTCAGGGTGATGTACGGTGCGCCGTTATGGCTGCCGCTGGCATTGACCAGCGTTGCACCAGCGACCAGACCGGACAGTTCTACTTGCAGCGGGCCTTGCAGCGCCACGTTGCTGGTGTTGGTCAGCGTCAGGTTGCCGCTCCATTTGCCGGTAATGCGGTTCAGCACCAGACCGGAGGCCACGGCACGCACGCTGCTGCTCACGTCGGTGTATGGGGCAGCCAGATTCAGGCTGATCACCACCGGATCGTGGTCGGAGGCGCGGTAAGGCGCTGCCGTGTATTTATCCTCTGGCTTGCCGTCGGTGTTGTAGTCGAGCACAGTCGGTTCGTCGGCGTTGTTATGCCACTCGGCAGCGTCGGCCACCTGACTATTCAGTGCCGGGCTGGCCAGTGCATGATCGAGGTAGCCCGCTTCGCCGTTGAACACGAAGGAGTAAGGCATGGCGCCGCTACCACGCACGAAACGCTCGAGCTGGTTGACGTAACCGGTGGCGGTGATGGCAGCAATCGGATCTTCCATACCGTAGGAGTTGAAATCACCGATCAGCAGTACACGGTTGTCGCCAGCGGCAGCCTGTACTTGCGGCACGAAGCTTCCCACCAGACGCTGTGCCTGCTGGATACGCGTGGCATTCCAGCAGCCCTGGCTATCGCCCTGATCCGTGTCGGCACCCGAACCGCTAGGGCAGCTGCCTTTGGATTTCAGGTGATTGACGATGACCGAGAACTTGGCGCCATTCGGTGCCAGGAAGGTCTGCGCCATAGGCGGACGGTTGTTGATGGCGTCGGCATCGGACAGGGCGCCGCCCACCAGTTTCAGCGCGCTAGGCTTGTAGATCATGGCAACGCGGATGGCGTCGGTGCCGGTGCTGGCTGGCTTAGGCACCACGGCATAGGTTTTCAGACCGGTGCCCGGAGCAATCGCTTCGTTCAGTGCATCCACTAGTTTGGTGACGGTGTACTCACCCTTGTTCTGGATTTCCATCAGGCCATATACGTCGGCATTGATGGCTTTCAGTTCGCCCACGATCTTGGCGGTCTGACGATTGAATTCGTTCAGATTGTCGGCGCCGCGGCAGTTCGATTTGCTGACCGAACTACCGAGCGAGCAGCCCTGCCCCGTATTGCCCAGATCGTCAGTACCGTTGGTGAAGGTGGTGAAGTAGTTCAGCACATTGGCGCTGGCTACCTTGACATTGCCAGCCACCAGTGCCGGTGGTTCGCTGCGGGGATTGTCGGCCGAGAATACTGGCGCCACGGTCGGTTGCAGCTTGAAGCCGGCACCGCCGCCGCCTTTGGCGCCGAAGTCCACCACGCCGGTCAGGCTGCTGACCGTGAAACCGGCACGCAGCGAACCGTCCGCGCCCAGATACGGGATGGTGGTGGGCGTGACAAAGATGCCGTCATCCAGAATGATCTGGTTTTTCACATTGGCCGCAGCCTGGGCCAGCGCTTCTGGCGTGCCCGGACGATAACGGTTGGACGCAATTTCCAGGCGTCCCGTAGACAGCGTGACTTCGCCGCGATCGCCAAGGAATTCCAGTTGCGACACGGTCAGAGGATTGGTAAAGCGCACCAGCATGCCTTCCACCTGAGCCAGCTCCTGTGTACCCAGCTGGATGTTGGTCGGAGCAATCACCCGATCCTTGTCCAGCTTGGTGATCGCGCTCAGATTGGTCAGCTCGGTGTACGAACGGTTAGCACCGCTAGGCGTGTACTCGCTGATGGTGCCGGTGATGCGCACCAGATCGCCCACACTGACGGTGCCGATATTGGCCGCCGTGGTGTAGACAAACAGGCCGTCGGACGTCGTGGGATCGCCGTCGCCGACCGGATCCTGAATGAAGAAGCCGGTGCCTACCTTGGCCGTGACCACGCCTTCGGTGGTCTGCACGGTGTTGGCGTAGGGGCTGCTGGCGGCCGAGCCCTGGATTTGCGGAATGGTATGGGTGATGGCCGCAGGCGCGGCCACGGTAACGCTGATGTTGCAGCTGGTTTGCTGCGACTGGTCATTCTCGAACAGTACCGTCACGGGATAGGTATTCGATGGCACGCTGGCGGCGACGCTCAGGGTCACGCTGGCATTGCCGCCCACACCGGCCGCAGCGACAAAGTCCACCAGGCTGATGCCGGGTATGCCAGCCGAGGTGATGGTGGCGCGGTTGACGATGCCATCCGTGTCGGTGGCGCTCAGCAGTGCCGTGCCGCCCACGCCCTTGCCCAGTGCCAGACTGGCCGGGCAGGTGGCGACGATAGGTGGCGCTGCAGGTACGCCGCAGGCGTGCAGCGGGGTGGCGCTGTTGCGCGGAGCGGGCGCGCCCGTAGCGAAGTCGGTGCTATTGCTGTCGGTATCCGTGCAGCCGTCTGCTGCACGCAGGGCGGCAGTGGTGTTGCTCAGCGTAGGCGCAGGAGCGCTGCCTTCATAATAGGTGGCCGTGCCGAAACCGATCAGGTCGACGAACGTACCGGCGGCCGGCGAACCACCGGACAGCGCGGTGCCGCTGTTGACCAATGCCACCTTGCCGGTGGTGCCGCTCAGCGCCAGCGAACCGGCTGCATCCGGCGCAGGCAGAGCGTCCGTGCCGCCAGTGCCGGCTGCTTCCTGGATCAGATAGTACTGGCCGGGTTGCAGAGTTACGCCGGCTGGAATTTTAGTCGCCTGCCAGCTGGTGCCGGTGGACGAAGCGTACTGCACGCTCCAGCCGCCGATAGTTACCGGCGCATTGCTGCGGTTGAACAGTTCGATGAAGTCATTCTTGTACTTGGCGCCGGTATTACCGCCGCCGCCATACACCTGGCTGATTACCACAGGAGCGCCGGTAATAGCCGGCACTGCAACAACAGCCAGAGCCGGTGCCGACAGGGCTGCCAGCAGCGCTGCCGCCATCGCGGTACGACGTATGGGCGCGGCCCCGACAGCAGCACGCGACAAGTAGGAAGATTTTTTCATGAAAGATCCTGAAGTGGAAAGGTGTCGAAAATGCGAAGTTAACAAAATGTATTCAAACATGACATTTTGCATAGTAATTCGCACGATTGACGCCTTGATGACAGCGCATTAGTCCATTCAGACTAAACGCGCTGCTTCAGGTTCCGCGCTGCCAGCTTCAGTGGCGGTAAGGAGCTGCCAGCGGCTCGCCGATGAACACGCCCTGCGCTGGCCAGGCCACACTTTTCCAGTAGGCCTCGATGGCACTGGCGCCACGCAGATACTGGCTGAGCAGCACGGTGGAGTTGGGGAATTTCTGCCAGTGGTTGCAGGGCTCGGTGACCGTGCCATAGCTGGCGGTGGCACCGGCTTCCAGCCAGCGCAGGCTGCTCATCTGGCTAGAACCAAGCAGGTCGCCGCCGAACGAGGTCAGATGGTCGGCCAGTGCACCGGGCAGGAATTTGAGGGTATTCAGTTTGGGGACACTGCTTAGCCCGGTCTGATAGACCATGATATCGCTGACCTGCTCGATGCTATCGGCCTGCAGAGTCTTGATGCTCAGCCGTTGTTGCGGCAGCACCATGGAACGCGGGAAGAAACGCGCCCTGCTACTACGGGCAATGTCGCTGGTCTGGAGAAAATACGCACTGGCCTGCGGCGCCGAGAAGCCGCTGGTCACACCGCGGTCTATCAGTGCCTTGGCATTTTCCACATTATCGGTAGGCAGCAGCATGGACAGCCGCATCTTCAGGTCGGTGTACGGGTGGGTGCTGGGCGAATTGTAGTAAGCACTGGGTTTGGATGGCCCGCACGGTTTGGCGCACAGTGCGCTATCGAGTCCCAGTGTATAGGCCGAGGTGATGGAATTGCATTCGACCGCATACGGCGCGGTCCACAGCATCAGCACAGCCTGGATTTCCGGCGACAGACGGGCGTCGATTTTAGTTTTCAGCGCTTCGAATTCATCGGCATCCAGTTTGCGCGGACTGTGGGGGATCTGCACATGAACGATGTTGGCAGCCGGTATAGCGCGCGCCTTGCGGTAGTATTCGCCGATTTCGACACTGTTAGGTTCGTCATCGTTGACGACGATGGCTAGTTGCGCCGCACTGAGTCCGCGCGGCGGCAGCACTTGGGCTTGGGCAGAGGTCAGCAGCAGCATGGCTGCACACAGCAGGAATAGATGGCGCAAGGCAGTCAACTTTCAAATAAAAAAACGGAAGCCGCAGCTTCCGTTTCGATTATAGCCTTACCGCAAGAGCTTAGGCACGCTGATAAACATCTTCAAAGCGCACAATGTCGTCTTCGCCCAGATAGCTGCCCGACTGTACTTCGATCAGGTGTAGCGGCAGCTTGCCGGGATTTTCCAGCCGGTGGGTCATGCCGATCGGGATGTAAGTCGATTCGTTTTCCGTCAGCAAGGTCACCTTGTCGCCGCAGGTGACACTGGCCGTGCCACTGACCACTATCCAGTGCTCGGCACGATGGTGGTGCATCTGCAGCGACAGTTTGCCGCCCGGATTAACGGTAATGCGCTTAACCTGGAAGCGATCGCCGATATCGATACCTTCGTAGCAGCCCCATGGACGATACACTTTGGTGTGATGCAGGTGCTCGGTGCGCTGCTTGGTCTTCAGGTGATCCACGACGTTCTTCACGCGCTGAACTTGATCCTTGTGGGCCACCAGCACCGCATCATTAGTTTCCACCACAACCAGATCTTTCACGCCTATCACCGCCACGATACGGCTTTCGGCACGTACCAGCGAACCGCTGACATCGTCCAGATAAACGTCGCCGCGCGTGGCGTTGCCATGCCCGTCCTGCTGCTGCACTTCCCACAGTGCCGACCACGAACCCACATCGCTCCAGCCTATATCTGCTGGCACAACGATGGCGTGTTTGGTGTGTTCCATCACGGCGTAGTCTATCGAATCCGATGGGCAGGCAGTAAACGACGCCTCATCCAGACGGCAGAAGTCCAGGTCGCGATAATCCTTACCGACAGCGGTGGCGGTGGCTTCGGCTATCGCCGGCGCAAATTTCTGCAGCTCGGCCAGATACACGTCCGCACGGAACAGGAACATGCCGCTGTTCCAGTAGTAATTTCCGGCTTCGACAAAGCTCTGCGCCGTGGCACGGTCCGGCTTCTCGACAAAACTATCGACCGTGTAGCAATGCGGCGCAGCTGCTGCTGCACCACTACGAATATAACCATAGCCCGTTTCCGGACCGGTAGGCACGATGCCGAAAGTGGCTAGCGCCCCCTGCTCCACCATAGCTGCGGCGTGATTGATCGCCGCATTAAACGCATCGACATTATTAATTACGTGATCGGCAGGCAGCACCAGCATCACGGCAGCAGGATCAATCGCGCGCAAATAGTGAGCAGCGGCAGCCACCGCAGGCGCCGTATTACGTCCCACTGGCTCCAGCAATATGCCGAGCGGTTCAATGCCAATTTCACGCATCTGTTCCGCCGCGAGGAAGCGATGATCATTGCCGCATACTACCAATGGTGCTTGAATGTGCTGGCGATCGTGCAGACGCAATGCAGTTTCCTGCAACATCGTGCGATCCGAAACCAGCGGCAGCAACTGTTTCGGCAGCACCGCCCGAGAAAGCGGCCACAGACGGGTGCCAGAGCCACCGGAAAGGATCACCGGGTAAATTTTCATGCACTAATTCTCTTTTTAGTTAATTCAGTATCTTGCGCCGTGCGCCGCTTGCTGCGCCGGTCGCGCGCATTGGCCCAAGAGTCAGGATGCATTTCCGATACATGCCGCATCTCGCCGCAACGGTCGACACTATAATCCTTAAACACGATCATCTCGTCCAAAGAAACATTCGGTAACACCCTAGTGTATTCGAACAGTACGCTGCGTACCACCTCGGCACTGGCGCAGATATGGCTGCCATGACCTATCCAGCTCGGGCCGACGATGTGTACCCCGGCCTCGATGCGCGTTCCCGATCCGATATAGACCGGACCTTCAATGCGCGTACCTTCCCAGTCTATGCTGGTGTTAAGCCCCACCCATAAACCATCATCAACCTGGATACCTGGCATGTGCAGATTGGCCACTTCCCCCATCAGTACGCTCTGGCAGGTTTCCCAGTAATCGGACACACTACCGATATCTATCCAGTTGAAGTCACGTGTCTGGGCGTAAAACGGCAGTCCCTTTGCGGCTAGCAGTGGAAATAGTTCCGAGCCGATATCAAAGATCTGCCCGGAAGGTATCAGGTCGATGACTTCGGGCTCAAAAATATAGATGCCGGTGCTGACGAAATTGGATTTGGCGGTACTCTGGCTGGGCTTTTCCTGAAATTCCGTAATCCGGCCATCGGCATCGGTGACCACCACGCCATAGCTCGACACCTTATCCCAGGGAACTTCCTTTGTGATTACCGAAGCCAGCGCCCCCTTGCGGCGGTGCTCGAATAAGGCAGATTTGATATCGAGATCAATCAGGGCGTCGCCGCACAGCACGATGGTGGTGTCATCAAAGAAGCCGCCGAACTCCTGGATCTTCTTCATGCCACCAGCGGAACCCAGCGGCTGCGGCACCACTTCGCCATCGTCGGTGGTGTAGCCTTCGAAGGAATACCCGATCTGCACATCGAACTGATGGCCTTCGCCGAAATACTCTTCGATTTTTTCATGCAGATAGCTGACGTTGACCATGATCTCGGTTACGCCGTATTTATGCAGATGCTCGATCAGATAGGCCATCACCGGCTTGCCGAGGATGGGTATCATAGGCTTGGGCAAATCGTACGTAAGGGGCCGAACCCGGGTCCCCTTGCCGGCCGCCAGTATCATTGCTTTCATGCGGATTCCTTATATTCGGGACATGGTTTGCCAGCGCCAGGAATCAGCACACATCTGATCAATGTTGCGCAGCGCTTTCCAGCCCAGTTCACGCTCTGCCAGAGAAGGATCAGCATAGCATGCAGCAATATCACCGGGGCGCCGCGCTACGAACTGATAAGGTATCGTCCGCGCGCTAGCTTGCTCAAATGCACGCACCATCTCGAGCACGCTGTTGCCGCGTCCCGTACCCAGATTGTAAGTATAGACGCCAGCAGCACTTGCCAGCTTGTTTAATGTAGCAAGGTGACCCAGCGCCAGATCGACCACGTGGATGTAGTCGCGCAGGCCAGTGCCGTCAGGGGTCGGGTAGTCGTTGCCATATACCGACAAAACGCTGCGCTGCCCAGCTGCGACCTGCGCCACATAAGGCACGAGGTTATTGGGGGTGCCATTGGGCTGCTCACCTATCAGTCCGCTCTCATGGGCACCGACCGGATTGAAGTAACGCAGTAAGGCAATCCGCCAGCTAGTATCAGCCTTGTAGAGATCGCGCAGCATTTCCTCTATCATCAGCTTGCTGCGGCCATAGGGATTGGTGGCCGACAGCGGGAAGTCTTCCAGTATCGGCACCGAGGCCGGGTCGCCATACACAGTTGCAGAAGAGCTGAATACCAGCGTCTTCACAGCAAATTTAGCCATGGTTTCAAACAGTACCAGACTACCCGTGACGTTGTTGTCGTAGTAGCGCAAAGGCTGCTCGACCGACTCGCCCACGGCTTTCAGTCCAGCAAAATGAATCACCGCATCGAACTGGCGCGCGGCAAACAGCGCTTCCATCGCCGCGCGATCACGGATGTCGGCTTCCACCCAGTCCAGCGGCTGCCCTGTGATCCGAGCTACCCGCTCCGCCACTGAGCGATGGCTATTGCACAGGTTGTCCAGCGCCACCACGGCGTGCCCGGACTTCATTAATTCAACGCAGGTATGGGAGCCAATGTAGCCCAGACCGCCCGTCACAAGAATATTCATCGTTAATCCCAGGGCAATTAAATAGTAGCGTACTACTTTCCGCGAAGTTGAAATGTTTTATCCATAGACGACAGCAAGCGTCCGACATCGACCCACACCACCAAATCGTCGAACGATCCCCCGATGGCGGCAGCGTCCGTACTTTTTTCCCGGCTAATATAGTTGCGCGACGCAGTGATGTTACGCAGTTCGTCAATACTGGTACCATCGCTAGTACTCGGGTGCTGTAGCAGCCCTTGCGGGCTAACCCCAAAATTATTCTTACCGGTCGAGAACACAACAGCAGGAGCACACAACAGAGCACTGGAGCACTCGTCCTGTCCCACCACGTACACCATATCACCGTTAGAAAGGCGCCTTGCTACAGTCCGATTCGGAACGACGTCGCGCTGTACCTCTTGGCCTGTCAGAGCGGGCGTCACGCTGTAGCGTAGCAAGTGCCACCAACCGTCCACTCCATCGATACCCAAGGTGACCCACGGAATAAAGCCTGTGCAGTCCGCATCAGTAGAACAAGGAACTTCCGCCTCTTTACCGTCGCGGGATGAGGCTGCAGGACGAGGAAGGCGACCGTGAGATACGGCGTAACCCACCAGAGCGTCGCGCGCTGCTGCCAAGCGCTGGTGCGTGATGCGTTCACGGCGCTGATCAAAATTCAAATGTTCAGCAAAACGCATGAGCAAAGTCGCTGCGCCCAGAACCACTACCAACAAGATTATCAGAGCAGCACCACTTTGCTCAGGCCGGGAAAGCCTAGTCAGAGGGGGCATCGGTCTTAACCAGATAGAAAAGCCGGCATAGCCGGCTTTTTCAATGAGACGATTAAAAGTCGACCAGCACCGAGCCGATGACTTCCGCACCACTATGGCGCATCTGCTCGCGCAGCGCATTGATGTCCTCGATCCTAGTGTGATTCTTCCGAGCCACAACGAGTACGCCACCAACACGCGAAGCGATCGCCAGCGCATCGGCGCCCACCGAGAAGGGAGCTACATCGTACAGAACCACATCGTAATGCTGATCGAGACGTGGGGTCAGCGCCGCAAAACTATTACGGCTCAGCAGTTCCTGTGGGTTAGGCGGCAAAGTACCGGCCACCAGTACGGACAAGTCAACGAAAGCATCAACCTTGGCCACAACGTTGGTATCGGCGCGCCCAGCCAGAATATCCGATAGCCCCTGGCGAGACTTCAGATCAAAGATTTCATGCTGACTAGGCTTACGCAGATTGCTGTCCACTAGCAGGGTTTGTTCGCCCAACTGGGAAAATACCACTGCCAGATTGGCGGCAAACAGGCTAGTGCCTTCACCGGAATCCACGCCGATAATGACCAAGCCTTTATGGCCGCGTGCGAACCAGCGCAACATCAACTGGCTACGGATTGCACGCAGTTGCTCTACCTGGTTACTAAACGGCTGATATGCCGCTAGCAGCTTAGGCGAGTAACTCCCTTCGCCAGCCTGCAAGTATGGATAGTCAAACTGGCGCGCCAGCACCTGCTGAATGTCGCTTTCAGTGATAAGACCGAGGCGCTGGGCTGCCTCGCCAAAACGGATGCCTAGCTCTTTTTGCATACGCAATACGCGCTCGGCATTTTCAGGCGTAATTTTGCCGGATTCAAGCAACAGGCCGCCGATACTGGAATCGGAAGTGCGCGGCGTCGAAGTAGCGGACGAAGAAACAGATTGGACTGGAGCATTCATAACAGTTCCCTTATTAATTCAAGCGCAGACGACGTTGCGACAGCAGATTCCGCAAGCGGCTAGGCTTACGCGTGGTGACATTCCAATCGATCACCCCAAATACCGGAATTTCCAGAGCGTCAGTCAAATCACTCTCCGATCGGACGCGTCGGTCAAGTAGTTCAGCTGCCAGCGCAAGACCAGTACCGAGCATCGAGCCCAATACAAACGACAGCACAATATTTAACATGAGTTTAGGACCTGAGGCATCTATCGGGGCAACAGCAGGGTTGAGGATCGCCACATCGGACTGCTCGCTCTGACCTTCAAGATGAGTCTGGGAGAACCGTTGGGACGTAATATCGAACGCACGCTGGGCATTTTCCACATCCTTAGCCAGAGCACCAAGTTCGTCTCGGGTACGGTTCAGCTCCAGAACCTTGCGCTTCTGTTCCTGCAGCGCAGCACGAACCTCAGCCTCACGGCGACGGAAAATGGCTGCGTTATTGCCTACACTACTACCAGCGCTCTTGATTGCCGCGTTCAGATCAGTACGCAGTTTCTCCACTTCAGCTTTTGCAGCTTGGTATTGAGGGTGATTACGATCCAAACGTTGCGACATTTCGGCAAGCTTGCTTTCAGCATTGCCGAGACCGATACGCAAATTCTGCACTAATGGATTTCCATTGATATCAGGCGAATCGGTCGATCCGCTGGCAATACCAGCCCGGGAGTTCGCTTCCATCAGTTGCCCCTGAGCTGCTACCAGCTGAGCTGACAAATCGTTCAGACGGTTAGTTTCGACGTCAAGTCTGTTATCCACGCTGACAATACCATTTTCCTGCTGGTATTTAGACAAGCGAGCCTGGGTTGCCTCGACATTGTCTCGCAGCTGTTTCAGCTGCTCATTGAAATGGGCCGCAGCATTCTTAGATGGTTCCACTCGCAGCGCCACGCTTACTTTCTGGTACTCATCTGCAAACGTATTGGCAACTACCGCAACAAACGCCGGGTCGTTACCCTTAAAGCTAATTTCTACGACACTGCTTTCACGGGATGGAGCAATTTCCAACTTCTTGAGCAAAATATCAGCCAGCCAGTCGCGCACATTGCCCTTACCCTGAGTGGAATCATTAAACTGTTCGATAACAGTCGGATTGTTCGCTAGTCCAAGACGATCAATCACACGCAATGCAACCTTCTTACTGCCAATGATATCAGTCTGAGTTGCCATGTAGCCGGGCATCAGTTGCCCCGGCATTGTCAGGCCGGTCACTGGGTCAACGCCCTTATAGTTCAGCAGAATGGAAGCAGTCGCCTTATAAGTCTTAGGCAAGACAAGGCTAACGATGGTCGTGGCAACGACCGTAACCAAAAGCACTAGAAGCACGATCCCCTTGCGGGCGCGCATGACGTGCAGGAATTGGGTAGGGTTCATGAAAACACTCTCACAAGAATTGCAAACAGAAGCCCGAGCATTGCGATAGTACTAGCTCAGGCCCACGGCTTAAAACAGGCTTTCTTTTACGTATACCACATCATCAGGTTGCACCAAGTCATCCTGTTTGGCATCGAGCACCTGCTGCTTGCCTTTGATGTCACGGCGTTTGATGACCATGCCGCGCTCAGTACCACGTGGTGTCAAACCACCCCCTGCCGACAAAGCTTGCAGCACGGTCATAGAGCGTTCAAGCCGCACCGGTCCCGGGCGCTGAACTTCGCCATAGATGTAAAAGCGCGGCGCACGTTCGACATACAGAACATCATTCGCTGCCAATTCGAAGTCTTTCTCCAGCTCTCCGGTCCGCACCATACCAATGATATCGACCACTTCCTTGGTAGTGGTACCATTTCGCTTGCGGATCAAGGAAACTGTATCACCGCCATCAGCAGCGATGCCGCCAGCCATGGCCAGCATATCCAGAATGCTGCGACGCCCTTCGATAGGATAACGTCCAGGGCGGTTAACCTGGCCCAGCACAGATATCTGCTGATTCTGAATCTGCGTGATCAGGATATTAACTTGGGCCTTGCGTAAGAAGCCGCCTGTTTCAAGCAGTCCGCCCAGCTTTTTCTCGGCACTGGTCGCGGTCAAACCACCGATTTCCACAGGTCCCAGCAAAGGGAAGGTAATCGTACCGGCGTCGCTGACCCGCGTTTCGGTTGCCAGGTCTGGGTTTCCGTACACTGATATTTTGAGAATATCACCAGGCCCCAGCACCGCATCCGCAGCTTGCGCATTGCTAAACATAAGCAACACCGCCAGCAAAGCAAGCCATTTAGTCAGTTGTTTCATCATTATGCTACCTCTTATCGGTCAGGGAAGTTTATTTCAATCCAGTAACACCGCGTGCAGTCGCTGCGTCATCCGATTTCACCTCGGACTTATCACTACCACCCACGGTGGGCGCCTGGGCAGGTACAGCAGGCGCTTCAGCCAAAGCACTTGCGCTAGCCGATGCAGTGACTTTTTCTGGTGGCTGACGACCATTCAGATATTCGATTTTTGCCTTACCGCGCAGACGTGCCAGCTCGGCATCAGCCGCATCTTTGTTTTTCTTGTTGACCAGATATTGTTCGATCTGGCCAGCAGCAGCGGCCAGCTTCACTGGAGCATCTTTGATTTCAGTGATCGCTACCAGCAGGCTGCGCTCGCCCTCTTTAATGATAAACAACTGGCCACGCGGCATGCCCACCAACTTGCTTACCAGTTCAGGCGGCAGGTCAGCACTGGTACGAGAAATCTGGGTACGGCCAAACGCTACTTTGTGCTGCTCCATCCAGCTAGCAACTTCCTCTAGCGACTTTGCACTATCGATGGTCGCCTTCAACGCGTCATTCATATCCTTGGTCGCAAAAACCAATTCATTCATGTCGAACTGTTTGCGATTGGTAAAGAATTCCGGATGCAGATTGAAGTACGCTTCAACATCCGCTGCGCTAGGTTTGACTGGCGGGCCCAACTTTTTCTGCAAATAGGATTGGGCAATAATCAATGCCTTAGCCCGCTCAATTGCCTGCACCACCTTAGGGTCACGGTCCAGCTTATCCTGCATCGCTTCATTCACCAACAACTGACGATCTACCAGCGACTCGATCAACTGCTTGCTGGCCGCTTCCTGCTGGGGTGCTTGAACATTTGCCCGCTGCAATTCCTCATTCAACTGAGAAACAGTAATCTCCTCGCCATTCACCCGGACCAGTGTCTGGCCGGGCTTAGATTCCTTATTGCCACAAGCACTCAAGCCAGCGGCGACAAACAGTAGCGTCGCAAGAGTTTTAGCACGGTTCATTGAGTTTGCCTTTCTGATCTGGTTCAACGTATTCATCCTCGATAGTCCAAAAGGTGCTTCCCGAAAGCAACTGCGATCCGCCACCTATGTTAGCTGCGCTCCCGGCACAACAATAATCAATAGCAATTAATATTGACAAAAACTCACAAATACTAGCGCCGAAGTATGCATGCTCAGCTCCATGATTGTCAATATTATAAATAACATACGGCACCGCTAGCGCATTATTAATTCAACAGAAATTGAACTATCCACATGGGGTCAAAACCTGCACCTTAGTGAGCATTCTCGCGTTTCAATACGACATGCACAGTCTTCAAAATAATCCAGATATCTAGCCACAACGACCACTTGCGTAAATAGTCCAAATCGTAATGAATTCGCGCCTCCATCTTATCCAAGGTTTCAGTTTCCCCGCGCAATCCATTCACCTGAGCCCACCCGGTAATTCCAGGTTTCACTTTGTGGCGCAGCATATAACCTTTGATCAGTTTGCGGTACAACTCATTGTGTGCGACTGCGTGAGGACGCGGTCCCACGATGCTCATTCTTCCCTGTAGAACATTGATGAATTGAGGCAACTCATCGAGTGAGGTACGGCGCAAGAATGCGCCTACTCGAGTCACCCGTGCATCATTTACCTTTGCCTGTACAACGGTCGGGCCATCATCGGTAACGGTCATCGAACGGAACTTATAAACAATAATTTCTTCGCCATACAGACCATACCGGCGCTGACGGAATATCACTGGCCCGGGCGAACTCATTTTCACCGCAAGCGCGATAACCAGCATGATCGGCGACAGCCCAATCTGGATAATTAATGCAAGCACAATATCGCTCACGCGCTTGACCATACTGTTTATGCCCGTAAATGGCGACTCACGGATTGCCACCACTGGCATGCCACCGACACTATCAAAACGAGCTTGCATCAAGTCAAACACATAGATATCAGGAAGGAAATATACCGATGCCGTCGTATCCTGCAACTCGTCAAGCAACTTTCGGATACGGGGCTGAGCAGAAATCGGCTGACTAATGAAGATCATTTTCACATTGTGCTCGCGCACATAAGCCGGGATATCTACCATTTTGCCAAGCAGAGGATCACGCCCGCCACCCGCTACTCGGTCTTCGACCCGGTCGTCGAAGAAACCCAGTACGTTCAAGAATAGATTTGGATGCTGCTTGCATACATTGGCAAACTTCAACCCTACTTCATTCACCCCAACTACGACTACCGACCGTACTTCACTGTCTTTGCTGGTCCCAAAGGTCACGCGCCGAAGCGCCCAGTGACTTACCAGCAAGATCACCGGTGTAATCAGGAACCACACAATTACTGCTTGGTTATCCAAGCGGCGATTCAGTCCGCTGGCGGAACCAATAAAGCACAGTACTCCGACTGTAATCAACCAGCCGACCACCGTATCCCGTGCGTAGGCGAACATCCGCCCACTACGCCAAGTACGATACGGATCGACATACTGATAAACTGACGAAGAAACAAAAAACGCCAATATCATCAAGACCAGTGCATAACCGGTAAATGGCTCGTGGAACGCTATCGAACAAAAATAAAGCGTCCCCATGATAATCAGCGGATCAAGCACCCGCTGAAAGAACGAAATCAAAGGAATATCACTGAGGGTCATGGTGCTGCTATCAATATTGCACATTAACATTTAGAGAAATGCCCTTGGCGCGGTAGTTACCATTCCCAAGTACCAAAGAAGCTAGGCCCGTGCGCGTTTCCTCAAAGACCGAAGTAGAAACTTGTAGCTTGTTCAGCGGCATGTAGATTAATCCCAGGGAAAATCGGCGGTTGCGATCGCTGACATCCAGTGTAGTGGCGCTGACCAGTAAACCGCTGTAGGCGCGCCGCTCAACCCGTCCTTCCCCTGTCGCCTGCAACTTGGAAGTTAAATTCCAGAACAGATTGGCACTGACGCCCGTTTGCGTAGCATAACTAGCGACGGAACTTTCTACCGCCACAAACTCTCGCCAGATCGCACCATTCAACCCCAGTTGGCCGTCCATCGAAGTCGCTGCTTTAAGTTTGGCATTAAACCCGCTTGAATCACGCTCTGTAAAATAGACGTGCTTGCGCTTCGCCCAACCACCAAGAAATTGTACGCTCGTAATCGGCGTAACACGCCAGTCAATGTCCAATTTGACATCGTTCTGATCATTTCCGGCATCAATCATACGGCCGCTAATGCTGCGCAGAATATCGTATCGACTACGAATCTGATCAACCCTTACCCCTACGGAACTCCCGGTAGATGCCAAATAATCAATCCCCAACATTCCGGCGCCCACGGTGCGATTATTATATGCTTGGCTAGTCAGATCGTAGCTATAAACATCGCGCGTATAGCCCAGAGTTGCGCGCCAGCTTGGGTGAAAACTCCAGCGTGCCGTGGCAAACTCGTCCCGCTGAACGCGCAGATTGCGCTCACTCGTCAGAACGTCTGTATAAGGGGCGAGAACCTGAGCATACATCATGCCAGCCGTACCCTGCAGACGATTACCAAGCTGCCAATCCCATTCGACCTGCGCATCCTTACCGTTGTAGTCAAGCTGAGTGAAATGTTCAAACTTCACGCGGCTGGCATTGGCCTGGAACTTGACTGTCTGGCGGCCCAGCGTCTCATTGACCAGCAAACCTGCTTGCAGTTGAGTATATCGATCGCTGCGCACACCGCCATAGCCAGGATTATTGTCGCTCAGACGAAATAAGTTGTCGTCATAGGACTGGCCAATGGTGGCATAAGGATGAATTCCAGATTGAACCTGCTGCGCGTTGGCGCCAAGTGCACTCATCAATGCAACACCTAGCCAGCAGTTACGTACAAAGTCAGCCTTTCTAAGACCTGCGGGTAGCATTGCGAAGGCATGCGCAAACATAGTCTTGACATGGCGATCGGAGTGAATGTCCAAAGGGCTCTGCATGAATTATTCGTCTTTGAGAAATGTTAAAAAATCGATACTACGATATCTTACCAGTAACTCCATTGGCCAGAAGCCAGAATCCAGAGTCCGAGTCCGCCGTTAGTCACTGCATGCGCCAATATGGATAAACAAAGTTTATTAGTCCGCATGTAAAGCAAGCTATAAACACAGCCAGCGACAATTCCCGCGAGCCACTGATTGTGTTCAATTCCGAATAATATCACTGAAACAATGAAACTTTTGCAATTTATTGTGGCAGGTACTACCGTTTTAAAATCTTGGGCAACGATCCACCGCATCAGGAACGAACGCCAGAAAAGTTCCTCCATGACCGGAACAACCACAGCCCCTCCGAACAGCCTCACCGACACGAGCCACCAGTTGATGTGCCCGTCATCGCGCGGATCGAATCCAGCGGAGTGACCAACTATCATCCAGTCGGCATTCAACGTTATCCAAAGCCACAATACCAGCAAGCCGGCACTGGCAGACAAGAATAGTGAACGCCAACGGATGTGAATTGTTGCCAACTCTTGATACTGTTTCCAAAATACGACGAGGGCTATTGAAACGGCAGTGATTTTGACGGGATAGAGCCAGCGCAGGGCATCGGCACTCATCCCAATTCGGCTTAACCCATCAGCTATAGCAATAAATGCTATATAGATTACAAACGGCAATACGCGCGCCACCCCTGCCTGACTAACCATAAATTGCCCCGCCAACCATCGACGCGGGGGCGTCATGAATTACTCGCCACACAATATAAAAACTTGAATGTACATTCCGCGGCCTGCGCATTTTTCAGCACGTCCTCTCACAAGATTGACCAAGCTCAGATTAAATTCGACTACGCGCTTCAATCTGCTCCCACTTCTCCAGAGCTTCCAATAACAAAATTTCGATTTCCTCGATTCGTGCACTCATGCGCTTGGCCTCTGCGGGGTTCTGCCGGTATATATCAGGAGCAGCCAAGGAAATCGACAATGCGCGCTGTTCGTCTTCAAGCATAGCTATCTGTTCGGGCAACGCCTCAAGTTCGCGCTGCTCTTTATAGCTAAGCTTCTTCGGTTTGACAGCTGAAACATCTGCAGCAGTTGATACCGGCTTGGAGTCAGCGACGGCCGGCTTTGCTTGCGTTTTTTTCTCAGCTGCAAGGGTTGCCGCCACTCGTTCCCAATCGGAATAGCCCCCTACGTACTCACGCCATAAGCCATCCCCTTCCGCAACAATGACCTGGGTGACTACATTATCAAGAAACATGCGATCATGGCTAACGAGGAATACCGTTCCTGTGTATTCCTCCAGCAACTCTTCTAAGAGTTCCAATGTATCGATATCGAGATCGTTGGTGGGCTCATCTAGCACCAGACAGTTGGCCGGCTTGGCAAACAGACGCGCAAGCAGCAGACGATTCCGCTCGCCGCCCGACAGCGATTTGACTGGAGAGCGCGCCCGCTCCGGGGCAAATAGGAAATCCCCGAGATAGCTCATAACGTGTTTGCGCTGGCCGTTCACTTCTACCCAGTCACTGCCCGGCGCAATGGTATCCACTAAACTAGCCTCTTCGTTCAACTGTGCACGCATCTGATCGAAATATGCAACTTGTAAGCGGGTTCCCAAACGCGCAATCCCTTGATCTGGCGGCAATTCGCCCAGTATCATTTTTAGCAGCGTCGTCTTACCAGCCCCATTACGTCCTATCAGGCCGACTTTATCGCCGCGCAGAATGGTGGCACTAAAATCGCACACAATCTGCTGCTCGCCAAAGCTCTTGGATATATTTTCCATATCCGCAACAATTTTCCCTGAGCGCTCACCCGCAGAGAGCTCAAGCTTGACTTGCCCTTGCTGTTCGCGGCGCGCGGCACGCTGCAAGCGCAACGATTCCAGCCTACGGACCCGCCCCTCATCGCGTACCCGGCGTGCTTTAACACCCTTACGTATCCAGACTTCTTCTTGAGCAAGGAATTTATCAAACTTAGCAGCTTCGACCTCTTCGATCTCAAGCTGCTCACCCTTGCGGGTCTGGTACGCGCTAAAATTACCGGGATAAGACAGCAGGCGCCCGCGGTCAAGTTCGATGATCCGTGTCGCGACGTTATCGAGGAAACTACGGTCATGGGTAATAAATAACACAGACCCCTTGAAATCGCGCAGCAAACCTTCAAGCCAGGCAATGGCCGTGAAGTCCAAATGATTGGTTGGCTCATCAAGCAAGAGCACGTCGGGCGCAGCTACCAGAGCAACCGCAAGGGCTACCCGCTTTTGCATTCCGCCAGACAAGGTCCCCATCAACGCGGCACCATCCAGATTCAGTCGATCCAATGCAGTTTGCACCTTATTGGCAATATTCCAGCCGTCTGTCGCATCGAGTTGTAACTGCAGCTCGTGCATGCGCTCCATGATCGATTCATCATCGCCTTGCCCAATCTGACCGGTCAGGGATTCGTATTCATGCAGCAGTTGTTGCTGGGTCCCCATTCCAGCGGCAACAGCAGCATATACTGATTGCACTGGGTCGAAGGCGGGTTCCTGTTCGACATAGGCGATCTTCAAACTTTGCTGCTGTACCAAGAGACCATCATCCAGTTTGGTACGTCCGGAAATAATTTTAAGCAATGACGATTTACCCGTACCATTGCGACCGATCAGACCAACACGCTCTCCAGTTTCAAGCGAGAATTCAGCATTATCGAGCAATGCGACGTGGCCAAAAGCCAGTTGCGCGGATGAGAGAGAAATGACAGCCATAAGGGAAATGGGGAAGCAACGGCCTTTAGCTTTACCGTCACATCAGCTATAAGATGGAAGAAGCCGCCATTGTACTGGCATAAGCACAGGCACTGGCGGGATACTTCACGCCAGTGCCTGTGCCATTCACGCATTAGCTCAGCCGTGACACATACCAGGCCAGAGATTCCTGCAAGCCATCAGCAATACGGTGGCTGGGCGCATATCCCAGCAGGCGCTTGGCCTTGGAAACGTCAGCCTGCGAATGGCGCACATCACCCACCCGGAAATCGCCATAACTAGGCTTGAAATCCTCGAGATGGGGGAATTTCGGCGCCAGCGCAGCCCGCATGCTTTCGCACACTTCATTCAGCGTGGTACGGTCACCAACGGCCACGTTGTACACCTGGCCAATAGCTTCTGCCTCGGTCACCGTCGCGGCCAGCAAATTAGCCTGCACTGCATTGGCGACATAGCAAAAATCGCGGCTGGTTTCGCCGTCACCATTTATGCGTACCGACTCGCCTGCAATCATGGCGGCAATCCACTTAGGAATGACTGCAGCATAGGCGCCAGCAGGGTCCTGGCGCGGGCCAAAGATGTTGAAGTAGCGCAGACCGATAGTGGCCATGCCATAGGTACGACCAAACACGTCCGCATACAGTTCATTGACCAGCTTGGTTACCGCATAGGGTGACAGCGGACGGCCTATCGCATCTTCCACCTTCGGCAGTGCCGGATGGTCGCCATAGGTCGAGCTGGAAGCGGCATAGACAAAGCGCTCAACGCCGGCATCGCGGGCAGCAACGAGCATATTCAGGAAACCGCTGATATTGCATGCGTTGGTTGTGATCGGATCTTCAACGGAGCGGGGCACACTGCCCAGCGCTGCCTGATGCAGCACGTAGTTAACGCCCGCACTAGCTTGACGGCAAACCTCCACATCACGGATGTCGCCCGTGATCATCTGGAAGCGCGCCCACTGCTGCGGACTGATCGCAGCCTGAACCTGATCCAGATTGTGTTGATGCCCCGTCATAAAGTTATCGAGCCCTACCACTTGCTGATCCAGTTTCAGCAAGGTTTCAAGCAGGTTCGAACCGATGAAGCCGGCAACCCCAGTCACCAGCCACTTACGCGGCTGGGCGAGCAATTGCTGGCGCAAGGTTTGATACGCAGTCATGTCCATCCCTATCTTACAGACGCCAGACGCGCAAACCGGCCTGCTCCAGTGCTACCTGGTTGAAACAAGCTTTTACGTCGATGAAACAGCCGCCCTTGACCAGCTTCGCAGCGAAGTCCTCTGCTGCCATGGCGACGAATTCCTTATGCGATACCGCCGCTACAATCGCGTCGGCACGCGGCAGATCATTCCAACTGGTCAACTGTACGCCGTACTCGTGCTCAGCACCTTCAGCCTCAGCGTGCGGATCGTGCACAAACACTTCCACCCCGTAGCTCTTCAATTCGGTAATCACATCGGCTACCTTGGAATTACGCAGGTCGCCGCAGTTCTCTTTAAAGGTTAGACCCAGTACGTTTACGCGGGCACCCTTGATGTAACTACCGGCCGCAATCATGTTCTTGATAGTCTGCTCGGCAATGTACTTAGCCATACCATCATTAATACGGCGGCCAGCCAGAATCACCTGTGGGTTGTAACCAATTTTTTCCGCTTTATGGGTCAGGTAGTAAGGGTCTACGCCGATGCAGTGGCCGCCCACCAAGCCTGGGCTGAACTTGAGGAAGTTCCACTTGGTGCCCGCAGCCTTGAGTACTTCGCTGGTATCAATATCGAGCTTGTCGAAAATAATGGCCAGTTCGTTCATCAGCGCAATATTCAGATCGCGCTGGGTGTTTTCGATCACCTTGGCTGCTTCAGCAGCTTTGATCGACGAAGCACGATGCACGCCAGGAATAACGATGCTCTCATACATCTTGGCCACAGCTTCCAGAGTTTCTGGCGTGTCACCAGAAACAATCTTCAGAATCTTGGTCAGCGTGTGCTCACGATCGCCCGGATTGATACGTTCTGGCGAATAGCCTACGAAGAAGTCCTTCTTCCAGGTTTTACCCGATTCTTTTTCCAGAACAGGAATGCAGATCTCTTCCGTGGCGCCTGGATAAACGGTCGACTCATACACCACAATGGCGCCCGATTTCATATTGCGCCCAGCACTGCGCGACGCACCGATGAGTGGCGTAAAGTCTGGTTGGCGAGCATCATCGACCGGGGTAGGAACGGCGACGATAATGATATCTGCCTCGCCCAGCTTGGCAGGATCCGAAGTGTATTCGGCAAATTTCGATGCAGCCATTTCCTCGTCGGTCAGTTCACGCGAGGGGTCGGTACCGCGCAGGCATGCATCTACTTTGTTTTGTGCGATGTCAAAACCAATGGTACGGGAATGCTTACCAAATTCGACCACCAGAGGCAGGCCCACATAGCCCAGTCCGATAACAGCGATAATAGTCATAAAAAATCCTTCACCAGAAAAATAAACGTGGAACTGCTAGCGGCGTATCCATTCCTTGAGGAAAAGACCGATAAACGCCATATCATCAATAAAATAACGCCGGAACATGCGGCGCGGCTCTTGCAGGAAACGGTAAAACCATTCGAGACCATTGCGCTGCATCCATAGGGGAGCCCGCTGAACCCGTCCTACCACGACGTCGAACGTGCCGCCAACGCCCATTGCAAACGGAATTTTCATCTGTTCCTGATACCGCCCCAAGAAATGCTCCTTCTTGGGCGAGCTAATCGCGACGAACAGCAAATCAGCACGTGCCGCGCTGATCGCCTCCACCACCCCCGCTTCTTCTTCCGGCTTCCAGTAGCCATTGCGATAGCCGGCCACAATCAGATTCGGGTAGCGCTGCTCGTAAACTGATTTGACACCGGACACCACTTCTTCGCGCGCCCCAAGCAAATAGACGCGCCACTGACGCTCGGCCGCACGTCCCATCAAGGAGTCAAACAGGTCTACTCCGGCCACGCGCTCCTTGATCGGTTTGCCCAACAGGCGCGAAGCCCACACGACCGGCATGCCATCAACGTTGATCAGCGCGCATTCATTAATGATGCGGCGCAGCTCAGAATCGCGATCGGCTTTCACCAGCTTATCAACATTGACCACCACGTGCTGGTGGGGTTTGCCGCTGGCGATAAAACTCTCGACGCGTTGCAAAGTTTCTTCCATCGTCAGATTATCCATCTGACAGCCCATCATGGTAATACGGCCCGAATCGTTCACTGCATCGCTCATGCCAACACCTCTGCCAGCACGGTGACGATACGTTCGGCGGCTTTGCCATCCCAAAGGGCGGGACGGCGCCCCTGCTTGCCCTGACCACTGAGAATTAACTGGACCTGTGCCACCATTTGCTGCGGGTCTGTGCCGACCAGCACATTCGAACCTTCATCGACCGTTACCGGACGCTCAGTATTCTCGCGTATGGTCACGCAAGGCACCCCCAGAGCCGTGGTTTCTTCCTGCAGGCCACCGCTGTCGGTAAGCACCACCGCGGCGTCTTTCCACAGGTTCAAAAAGGCCATATAACCTTGCGGCCCAACCAGCATGACGTTAGGCCCCAAATCGATACCAAACTTGTCGAGGTTGGCGCGGGTACGCGGATGCACGGGGAAAATCAACGGCAATTCCGCTGCAATTTCTCGCAAGCCGCTGGCAATTCGTGCCATCGTTACAGGATCATCCACGTTGCTTGGGCGATGCAAGGTCAGCACGCCATACCGTGCACCGGCCTGCGACGCTTTGAAACCGTTAGGATCGAGCGCCGCACCGCCCGAGCGAGCAAGCTTTTCCGCCTGATACAGCACATTGTCGACCATTACGTGGCCTACATAATGCACGGCCGACGCCGGCTTACCTTCGCGTGCCAGATGTTCCATGCCGCTGGGTTCAGTAACGAAGAACCAATCAGTAATACTGTCAGTGACCAGACGGTTGATTTCTTCCGGCATCGCCATGTCGCCGCTACGTAGTCCGGCCTCGACGTGGGCAACTGGAATCTGCAATTTCTTGGCAACAATTGAACAAGCCAGCGTTGAATTGACGTCGCCAACCACCAGTACAGCACTAGGCCGCTGCTGCTGACACAGTTCTTCGAACGCCAGCATAATCTTGCCCGTCTGCTGAGCATGACCTCCACCACCAGCGGCCATAAACAAGTCGGGAGCGGGTATGCCCAACTCCTGGAAAAATACATCGTTCATGTCGTGATCGTAATGCTGACCGGTGTGGATAATTTTAAATTCCAGCCCGCCATGCGCCTGAAATGCGCGTACGATAGGCGCAATTTTCATGAAATTGGGCCGTGCGCCGGCAACCAGGTAAATCAAAGGCTTGGTCATAAGATCGAAAGTTCCGCCAATTAAAAAGTGCCAGGCATCCGCCCATGATGCACCGCAACATTAAAAGCCAAAGCCGCCACACTGTACACCATGCAGACCTAACATGGCAATATAGGCAACATCAACCAACAAAAAAACCCTACTGGGCCAATGCCGCATATCGCTCTTGCAGCCGAGAAAGTACAACACCTGCCTCATACTCTTTCAGCACCCGTTGGTGCGCACGCTCAGCCATCGCCTGCGCAGCAGGTCTGTCGACCAGAAGTCCGGTAATGGCACTGGCCAGAGCATCCAGATCGGCAACATCGACAAGTTTTCCGCATGCTCCATTCTCCAGCATGCACGGCACACCGCCAACCCGGGTCGCCACTACTGGCACCCCAGCCACCATGGCTTCTAACACCGTCATGGGCATTTGTTCAAAATGCGATGGCAAGACGAACACTGCAGCTCGTGCCAGCAGAACTGATCGCTGAGCTTCGTTGACCCAGCCTGGCAACTCTACCGCATTCAGTATACCTAGCGCCGTCGCCAATTCACGCACCTGAGCAACTTCACCCTCGCCGCCCAGAATCAGCCGCGCCTCTGGTACTTGATCACGCACATATTTAAACGCTCGCAATAGATCATAAACGCCCTTCTTATTATCCAGCCTTCCCAGGAAAAGAATTTCACTACTCGTCTGGCGAGCCGGACTGACCCGGTTTATCTCAATCGGATTAGGGAGAAGCTCAATATTTCGTACACCTATCCCGCTCAGCAACTGAGCCGCGTCATCACTTAATACCAGCGCATAATCAACCCGACGCATCAGGGCGACCGCGAATTTGCGCTGCCCAGGACTCATGCGTTGTTCAAGAAAGACTCTGAATTCTCCGCTATGCAAATGGAAAATTACCGGGCATCCAAAAAACTGCGCCACACGTATAAAGATAGCTTTACGCCAGAAACTGGCCTCGGACGCCACATGTGCATGCAGCAGTGCGACCTGGCCAGTAGCCATCAAACATGTAACGCGCAGCAATGCCCAGAGAGCCACCCAGGCCTTGCGCACTAAGCCGGCACTGATATGGGTCTGAATAAAACGGCAGTGCCCATCGCGTTCATAACCGACCCGCAATAAAGTCCCTATTACCGTTGCGATCCCGCCTTTTGCGCTAGGCGAAGGACCTATCATGATTACCCGCTTCATTCCTCCCCCTGAATATGGGAAGCGCCGAGATAGCTGCTAATGTCCAGATTTTGAACCAGCAACTTGTGCTTGCCGGTCGAGGTTCTAGCAATCTCGTCTACACGCACTATCTCCACCTCCAGCCCACCCTGGGTTTTCGCCCGTATGCCGGCCGACAGCTGTGCGCGCGCCGATTCGCTGAGCTCGGTCGTCGACAAAACTTTTAGCAGGGCGTGCCCTGGCTCACTCTGCTCGAATTGCATCCGATCGGCATCGGCCAATTGCTCGAAATGCGCGGCACCAATGGTGCAGATGGACACCAAGCGCTGCTCCTTGCAGACCAAGAACTCCTGCAAGCGTCCTTCGATGCGATCGACGACAGGAAAACCCGGCCTGATGGTGTTCGGCTCTCCGCTCCACATGGCCAGATCGCCCGTGCGATAGCGGATCAAGGGCATAACGCGGTTGTCAAACCCGGTCCCCACGATTTCACCGAGTTCACCCGGGCGGGTGACAGGCTTTCCATCAAATCCGATCAACTCGAGCTTGCCATAAAGAGGCCAGAAAAAGTAGCGTCCATCTTCCGGCAAGGAAATGGCTTTCAGTGCCCTTTCGGTATGGCCGTAATCCAGCAGAACGGGACAGTTAAACACCCGCCGGATCAACTCGATCTGATAGTCATACACGTTCTCGGAGAACAGCTGGACGCAGCGGATGCGCTCGGTGATATCCGGCGCCGGGTTGGCTTCCAGCCACTTGGCGAAAGGCACCAGGGCTGACGGAAATGCATGAATGAAAGTTGGCTTCCATTCGCGCGCAGCTGAGATGTAGCGCGACATATGCTGCGGCTCAAGATGATCAGAACTCAGGTGCAGATAGCGCTTGATGGGATCATACATCCAGATTGGACCGCCCGGCCGGTCTGCGCCGGGCACAGTGCGTCCGCGCAGGGCCAGAATACGATCTTGCGGACCTATGCCGGCAACCGTGTCAAACGTACCGTTATAGGCAAAATCCTTGGATCGCGATACATATTTTTCCAGATACAGGCGCATCGGGATCGAAGTTGAGCCACCTGTATGGGCCGCCAAGCGATGCCTCGGTGCCTTGGCGTTTGAGAGATAGCTTTCTATCGAGCTCTTCAGGCTGGCCTTTTCCAGCAATGGAAAAACAGCCAGGAGCTCGTCAGGAGAGCGGTCACGCCCTAATTCTGCCAGCATAGGCCGGTAGGCTGGAACCGTCTCGGCGGCCCAGCGCAAGGTCTGCATTAGCTTCTCGTCAGCTCGCTTGGCCATCCAGACCGGATCGCGGCAGCCGTGTATTTCCGCAAGAAATTTCTCGTACCTGACGCCGTATCGAAAACTGGTTGGTATGTGCGAATAAATGCCACCCACTGTAGTCTTGATCCACTGCGGCGCGGCCGTATAGTGCTTCAAGAATGGGTGAATAATATCTTCCATCGGCATGCGATTTTCTTCTTATAAAATTGCGCGAAAATTTTTAAACCGAGACTAAAAATCAACAACTACCGATTAGCGCACCGCACGAGTAGCGCCACTAAAAGAATTCCAGTGCGGCGCCACCTCTCGCTCACTCTGTTGACTCAGCCGCAGCTTACGCGCTTCCAGTCCCAAGCCTATGGCTATGGCAAGCCAATAAAATACGTGCAGTAATTCGAAAATCAGACGCGTCCCAGACATGCATTGCACAAAAAACACAAGCAACGCGACAGACATTCCGTTGAAATACGCCCTCACCAGCGGCGACTGCTCTTCATCGCGCGCCAATCGCCTGAACAAGCGCCAAACCTGCAGCAAGAAGTAGCCAATAATTGGAATACCAATTATCCCATGGTCTTTGACCAGACGCAGATAGGCATTATGCGGATGCCCTTCCACAATTAAGCCCTGGCGCGCCGGCGTAGACCAAAGAATAGAACTGGTACCGTCACCCAATATTGGATGCTTTGCCACATCGGGCAACAGAGGCAACCAGATACCACGTACCCTGCCTGCCGTCAGCGGATCATTATGGGCGCCTATCGTTCCTTTTTGCCCGATACCGGTGGTTGCTCGCTCAACTATGGAATCTGGCAAGAACGCTGCCACCACTGCAAATACCAGCACTCCCGCAAAAATATAACGGTAGCTACCACGCAAGAAGAAGAATGCAAAGGTGACTAAAATCACACCCAAGAACGCCGCCCGGGAGAACGTCAGTACTAAGGCCAGTACCGTGGCCCCCATCACCGCAACGCCCCATGTCTTGGCATTCAAACTACGATATGACGGGAACATAAAAAGGGCGGCAGCATATGCTGGCAACAACTCCACCGCCAGTTCGTTCGCATGTAAGCCTGTCGCGTTCAAAAATGTACGCGCGGCCGGCGATGCCATCTCACGTAGGCTTAGACCCGACAGAGCAGCTACCAAAAACACCAGAATCGGCAACATGACAATGGAAACCCCTACCAGAGCCACCCAGCGTTGAGGTTTTTCACTTTGCGCAACAGCAGCACACAGCAGCCAAACCGCCACAAGTATAAGTAAAGGCTTAATCAATTCTGCGACCAGATAGGCACTGGCCGTCGTATATAGCGTCGGTGTATTGAGATAATAATGCGCCGCTATGTTATGCACTTTCCCCATGCCGATTAGGGCGCCCGACGTCAACAGGATAATAATAGGGGCAAACAGGCGCCACGGAACTGGCGCCAACCACTTGCGGCCTACTACGCCCGCCAGTACTGCAGCCCCCAGGGTGCCTGCCAATACAATATTTAATGGCGTAAAACCGGGGATGCCTAACATTTGCCGCGGCATCAGCACCGTCGCGGCAAGCGGCATCATCACAACAACCAGAATTACACCAACGCGATAGTCCACCATCGTCGCAATCAATCCGCATATCAGCACTATGATTGCGATTAACGGAATCCCGGCGCCCAAACCAACAAGCATGCCTAGCAAGATGGCAAATAGCAGAAATCCTGCAATAAAAAGTATGTGCTTTGTGCCTGTCATGAACGAAGCGATTCCTGAAATTTAGAAAATGGATGTAGAGGCTATTATCGTTTACTTGCACCACCAAGCAAGCGCTGCGCCAAACGCGGATCAACCTGGCTCAGCAGCTCCGTGGAAAACGCAGCCTGTTTAGCATAAGCCTGCGCAGAGTTGGATGATAAAGACGAAACGCGGTAGAGGTAACCATCTGGGATCACGCCCGACATCGCATACTTCAGCTGGGCTATCTGACGATCCACATAGCTCTGAACCACTGTATCCCCCATGGTGAACCAGTAAGTGACGGGCTCAACGCGAACATCGCCCTGACGGGCTAGCATACGGGTACCGCGGATTGTAGAGTTTCCGATTTGCAAGTTAGCTTGTTCCAATTGGGAAATTTGAAAACCTTGCGCGGTGTAACAAACCTCCTGACGGTGGGCACGCAATTGCCGTGTTTGACTTCCGCCATACGCGATCGACAGCATGATGCGCTCACCTGCCGAATTAACATATGTTCGGTTCAGTGTCTGATCATAAATTCGCGCAATCAACTCCTTGGTATCCTCAGAGGGAACAAAGGGTACTCCGCCAGTTTCCATGGTCCAGCCACCAAATTGCTTAGGCACCGCCGCCTCCAGGTCAATTGCATCCTCTTTGGCGGTGAGGCGCTTGGTTGGCGTTAAATAGGCGGTCGCACAGGCGGCCAATACCATCATCGTCGCAATAGCCAGCGACAAGCGCATAAACTGTTTCATGCCGTTTCTCCCGTGACAGCGCGTCCATCATTCTTCCCTGCATCGGGTGCACCAAAGCGCAGCAACGAGTCAACACCGATAATCAGCATCAACGCACTGGCGAACAGCACCATACCTGCGAACCCATGCAGGAAGCCCTGCCCTGCTGCATCGCCAAAGTGATAGGTAATTAAGGTCAGCACCATCACACGAATGACGTTGGCAGTGAACGAGATTGGAACTATCAGCAAAGCCAGCATAATATTCCGGAAGGTGGAGTCGTGCCGTACGATATTTAAGTAAAGTAGGCCTAACGCTTCAAGCGTGAACAGAGTGTGGAGGCCAGCACAGGCATCCGCCACCAGCAAGCTATACTGACCGATTTGCAGCATCACACCAGTGCGCGCAATCGGATACCCCACCCAGTAAAGCACGTGCTCCGCCACGAAGGAAACTGCTGTCTTCATCGGCAAAGTGAGCGCATCAACCATCGGCCCAGGCAGCGGAATCATGAACAGCATGAAAAACAGCGGGAACCAGTAAGCCTTGAGCGCTGCGGGTCCGCGCAACAATAGCAGAACGCCAGCGAGAAGCCACAGCGAGGAGCCGACCTCGAACAGAAGAATTTCCTGCGAACGCCCTAAAATATAAAGCAACAGGCCAAACACCAGAGGAATCCACCCCCATGTGCTCCCGGCCTTGCCTTCACTTGCTACAAGCATCTCGTCCCATTTCCGGTACATGAGCCAAACGGCAATGGAGAGCACAATAGGGCCATGCGCCTGCTCGTCCGAACTCCAGATACCAGTCAATAGACTATAGAGAGTAGGTACAAACAGAACTAGCAAGCCCACAATGATGGGAAGAGACTCCAACAGCCTTGGAAACCGTGCATTTATATTAGCTGCGGTTGGTAAACTTTGCATTTTCGAGCTCATCATTCCTCAATAGCGAGAATTACTAAAAATGTAAGGAGCAGCTAACATTAAACGTCCAATGTTAGCACAAACACCATTTAATGTGCATCTATTGCAATTATAAAGCGAATCATCGCGCCTGCTAGGTATTTCGCTCTTGCGCCACGGCAATTCATCGCCAAATCTTGACTCCTCCGCAAATTCAGGCATACTCACTTGCTGGCTTTAGCTAATTGACAACGGCAATGATGCAGCATCTAGCCACAGAAATTGCGTAAACGGAGTTTAATTTGAAGTTTTTACTTTCGGCGCCGCTCATAGATGAGCAAATTACAGCGACTGGCGGGCGTGCTAGCGGATTCGACTACTTGCGCATTGGCTTGGCAGTGCTTGTAATTTGTTTTCACTCAATGATCACAAGTTATGGCAGCAGCTTCCAAGGACCTGTCAGGAATTTTGTGTGCCGGGGTCGCGGTTCGTAGTTAATTAATCGCGTTGGTGAAGCGTTCCCCAAACAGAATGGCAAACTGGTTTGCTGCCATCTTCCAAGTTCGCTGCGGCATCT
>NZ_WWCM01000001.1 GCF_009857915.1 Duganella qianjiadongensis | reverse complement strand
GAAGATGCCGCAGCGAACTTGGAAGATGGCAGCAAACCAGTTTGCCATTCTGTTTGGGGAACGCTTCACCAACGCGATTAATTAACTACGAACCGCGACCCCGGCACACAAAATTCCTGACAGGTCCTGACCCTGTCAGTTTGACCCGCCCGCCATACCCTCGCGAACGCTGCAACCCTGTCGTAAGACCCCTCAAAGCCCAACTCCTTTAAGTCTTCATGAAGCTGTTTCAAAGTGCGCCGCTGCTTGCGTGATTTGGCCGCCTCGGTCTTTAGCATCCCCGATAGCTGGAAAGCGTACTTGTCGATTGCGCTGGGTGAACGCCTGTCCGCGTAGGATGGCTCTATGGTTTCCGAGCGTAGATAGCGCCGGACGGTGTTTCTTGAGATGCCAAGACGTCTGGCGATTTCTCTTAGTGGGACCTGGTCGCGAATGTGCCAGCGTCGAATAATGCCTAGTAATGCCACGTCGATCACTCCAATTCCCCACTCAATGTCATGAGCAGGATTGTGTCTTAAACGTGGGTCAGTTTCGTGTGCAAATTATGCGGCAAAGTGGGTCACTTTTAGATGCAAATCAACACTGCGGATTCAATCCGTTTCGCAATTGGGGTCGACTGAAGCCACATGCAGGCAAGTTGCTGCTCGGGGGTGAGGCTTAGTGTTTTGGTTATCTTCCAGGCGTCGCGAGTGCCGTCAAAAAAGCAGAAAGCCGCTTCAGAGTGGAAGGCCGATTCGGTGCCAGAAAATAAAGCCCTGCAACGTCTATACTTGACCAGGCGTGCGTGATCAGGAAATACAGATTTGACATATCGTAGATCTGCGACCATCAAGGCGAATCGTTGGTTGGTGCTGTAGTCTCGAGGGGCAAGTGATGATGTCGCATCCACGGCGCAACCCGCCGCCTTGTCAGTTCCTCCGACAACAGGAACCAGAACACGCGGCTTGCCGTTGCGGTCGCTGGCTTACTGCTGGCAAAGACCGCCCGGTGTCTCTGGATCAGGTCGTCGACGCGAAGCTGTGCAATACGTCGGCGACCAGTGCCGTTTCGCGGCTGGTGATGTCCCTCGCAAGGAATTTTCCGATACGAGGGTAGATGTCTACGTTCAACATGCGGCGCACCTCCTCCGGTTTCTTGAATTGCTTTTCGATGACGCGGGTTAGCCATTCGTCGCCAAGCTGTTCGACCGTCAAGGCGGCCTTGAGCGCTTGTTGTTTTGTAGCGGGTCGATGCCGCTGGCGAGCGTCTTTCGCGCTTCAAGATGCCGCTCACGCGCATCAGCCAGAGTAAGCTCAGGGTACCTGTGAGACGTCCGAACGAAGAAGCAGGCGCGATGCCCGCTATTGCTGTTTCGCAGAGTAGAGCGAGGAGCAAGGCTGCAATTCGCATGTGGATACGGTCGGGGGAGGACAATTGATTGTATCGATCGGCAGGGGAGAGAAATCTATCGAATTGTCTCATCGCGCATAAGTCTATCGACTACCGCCCCCTACGCTAAAGATCCCAAAGATAAATCCAAAATAGTAAAAAAATCCTGTATTCGGCTTTCCAATAATTTCAATATCTTTGAACAAGTCCACGCCAATACAAGACGCAAGCCACGAAATGATATTGGCCGCAAGGGACAATGGGAAGATCATCCCGTGCCAAAGACCAGAGAAGAATCCATATGGATCGTCTATTGATGCGGCCGTGTAATGCTTGGCGCATCCAGCCAGTGCTGAAAGAATGAGGATTGTCGCGATCGTCTTAAATTTTATGTGCCGCATGTCTATGAGCATTCTGTTTTAACGAAGTCATCTGCAATTCTAAATAAATTGCATGTTTGAATGATCACAGATTGTCACGGTTGGTCGCGGGCACAAAAAAGCCCGCACAGGGCGGGCTAAAAATAGTGATTAATTACCAACCGTGTGCGTCAAGGCAAGATCGATACTTATCAAGATCAACTGCAACAATTAACCGATTGGGGCGATTAGCTACGGTACCATGGTCACAAAACACTGTTAGTTCAAAAACGGTGTTGGCTTGATCTGTGGTGCGACCTCGCTTATCTGTAATTTTTTGGGGAATAATCTGTTTGGCGTGCAGAGTGTGCCGGCGCCGCAGGAGCGGGTTTGGATCAATGCTCCTGCGGTTCCCGTGCCTGCAGTGACGGGCGAGGACTTCGATGAAGGCTACGTTGCTTTCGATGGGCAGGAAAGCAGCAATGCCGAACAGCAGCAGGACTTTGCCATTTTCTCGCGTCATTACGTACCCGAACACACAAGCAACCGCGGACCGGATGGGAGCAGACTGACGCATGAGGAGGCGCCGGAGCAAGTGGCCGCGCGTCTGGCGAGCTTTGGCAAACGTCAGGTCGCCAAGACCAATCATGGCCAGATCCTGCGCTATGGCGCCGCCGTAGGCGAGGATAGGCTGGTCGAGAAAGTGATCAGTTACGATCTCACCGTCGGGCAGGGTTATGCTTTTGGCGATGCAGATTACTGGCAGTATCTGCTTGATCTGGCGGACTGGAAACGGAGTGACCCGTATTACCTGACCGGCGTGCTCCCGGCTGCCGGTGCGCCACCGGCAGGGCTGGATACGTCCACGCTAGCCGGCAGATCGACCCGATAGCGTTCAGGTGATGTCGGCCGGAGCTTGCGGCAGCAACTCCAGCAAAGCCCGCAGCTGCGGCGTCATGGCATCGCGCCGCCATACCAGCCAGGTATCGAGCCAGCGCCAGTCCTCGGCCACCGGCCAGATGCTGACTTGCTCGTGACCGGGCATGCTCTCCAGCATTTTGCGCGGCATCATCGCCAGTCCGCCCCCTGCGATCACGCAGGCCAGCATGCTGTGATAGGACTCCATTTCATAAATCTTGCCCGGAACAGACTGTCCGGCGCGGAACCATTCCTCGAAATGCCTGCGGTAGCTGCAATGGCTGCGGAAGGCATACAGATTGCGTCCGGCCAGTTCGCTGGCGCTGGTGAACACGGGCTGGGATCGCGGTGCGATGATCAGCATTTCTTCCCGATACACGGCGCGGCCTTCCAGTGCCGGATGCAGCAGCGGTGCGTTGACGAAAGCAGCCATGCAGTGGCCGGACAGCACCTGCTCCAGCATCTGTCCCGAGGCGCCGGTAGTGAGGTCGAGCTGGATGTGCGGATAGCGCTGGTGGAACTCTGCCAGTAGCGGCGGTATGCGCACGGCGGCACTACTCTCCATCGATCCCAGCGTCAGCGTACCGAGCGCGCCGCCGCCACTGACAGCCTGCCTCGCCTCTGCCACCAGTGCCAGTATCTGGCGGCTGTATTCCAGCAGGCTGTGGCCGGACGGCGCCAGTTGCAGGCGCTGATTGCTGCGGATGAACAGCTGCACACCGAGGTCTTCTTCCAGCTGGCGCAGGCGGGTGGTGACGTTGGAGGGCACGCGGTGCAAACGCTGGGCGGCACCGGCCACGCTGCCGCATTCAGCCACGGCTTGAAAAATTTCCAGTTCAGATAGTTTCATATTCTCAATATATGAATGGTTGCTGCATAATTATTCACTTTTTTATCGACTCGTGCCACGTTAAGCTGTAGCTTGTTGATGGCAGCTGTTTGTCATCTGTCTGATTTGCAGGAGTTATATGGCCCACCCGTCGCCTCTGATCGAACGCAGCGTTCCGTGGCTGTTCGTCTTCCTGTGGAGCACGGGGTATGTGGCGGTCAAAGCCTGCGTACAGTATGCGCCGCCGTTCAAGCTGCTGCTGTGGCGCGGCGGGCTGTCGGCGCTGGTGTTTCTGGCACTGGCGCTGGTCTGCCGCGTACGCTTTCCTTCGCCGCGCGGCATGCGTCAGGCCCTGCTGACCGGCCTGCTGATGCAGACTCTGTTTCTGGGCGGCTGCTTCTTTGCTATGAGCCGTGGTCTGCCTGCGGCGGTGACGGCGCTCATCACCGGCCTGCAGCCCGTGCTCACCGCACTGTATGTGAGCACGGCACACCAGCAGCGGCTGGGTGGGCGGGTCTGGCTGGGCATCGCCGTGGGGTTTGCCGGGGTATATCTGGTGCTGGCGCCGGGCTTGCAGCCGGGCGGGCTCGATGGCTGGGCCATCCTGGCGGCCTGCATTGCCCTGCTGGCAGTGACCACCGGCACGCTTTATCAGAAGCAGCTGCCTGCCGATGGCCATGTGTTTGCCAGTACTTTCTTCCAGTATGTGGCGGTTAGCGTGGTGATGGGGCTGGTGTGTCTGTTTGATCACTCCGCGCCTGTGCAATGGCAGGGCACATTCGTGTTCGGTTTGCTGTGGATGGTGCTGGGCGTATCGGTCACGGCCGTGCTATTGCTGATCTATCTGATCAGGCGTGGCGAGGCTACGCGGGTTGCCACTTACTTCTATCTGGTGCCAGTGGTGACGGCCGTGCTGGGCTGGCTGCTGTTCGGCAGCACACTGAGCAGCGCAACGCTGGCCGGCATGGCGCTGGCCGTACTGGGCATGCTGCTGGTGTTGCGGCCGGCGCGGGCTGCCGCTCAGGCGGCGCCGTAGCGGCCCGGCACGTGGTTGATGGCCAGTGTCAGGTTCAGCACGGCGGCGCCCAGCAGGGAAATGGCGATGCGGTCGATCGGCACTATGGACAGTGACAGCAGCACGATGGCGCCGTCGATGGTCAGCTGCATATAGCCTGCACGCCAGCCCATGCGCTCCTGCAGGAACAGCACCAGCACATTCACCCCGCCCAGACTGGCGCGGTGGCGGAACAGGATCAGCAGGCCCACGCCTGCCAGCAGGCCGCCCATCACCGCCGAATAGAACGGGTTCACGTCGCCGATCTTGAACACCAGCGGCAGCAGCTCCGACCATGCGCTCAGCAAGCCCACCGAGAGGAAGGTCTTGAGCGTGAATACTCGCCCCATTTTCTTGTAGGCGAGGAGGTAGAACGGCAGGTTCACCAGAAAGAACAGCTTGCCGAAAGAAACGCCGGTGAAGTACTTGAGCAGAATGGCGATACCCACCGTACCGCCGGTAATCAGGTTGGCGGTGCCGAGCAGGTTGACGCCCAGCGAAATGAGCAGGGTGCCGGTAACGAGTGCCTGAGCATCGTCGAACAGGGAGTGTTGGCTGACTGGAAGCGTAGATTGCATAGTGGCGCGATCATATAAGCGATGGCGGGTCGGACGCATTGACCTAAATCAAGAAAAACGCTGAGTTTTCTTGATCGAAAACAGATATTTCTGACAATGTTGGTGTTGATTTCCATCAATTTTTTGCAGGAAAGCAACAGTGTTACATGTCAATATCGACTTTGCGCAAGTGCAGGCGTAGGATCAAAACGTTGCAGCAGCGGGGATCCCGCGCTTGCTACTGCTAGATTTCATTCTATTCATTTCACAAAAAGGAAGCCTCATGAAACGTTTCGCCATTGCTGCAATCAGTCTGCTGTCGGTCACGCTGCCCGCGTTCGCCGCCGACAAAATGGCCACTCTGGATCCTAAGGTCCCATGCTCGATCGAGTATCCGAAAGCCTCGCTGATGAATGAAGAAAAAGGCACCGTGGTGCTGGGCCTGAAACTGTCGCCGGAGGGCAAAGTGCTGGAATCGAAAGTGAATAAATCGAGCGGCTTCAAAAATCTGGACAAAGCTGCCGAGAAAAGCATCACCAAATGCAAATTCGTCTCGCCAGGCGGCGATCAGTGGCAGACGCTGGAATACGTCTGGAAACTGGATTAATCTGCTTGCAGCAGTATGATACGGACCGGGTTCCGTACTTACAGGGCGGCCGCTATGGCCGCCTTTGTTTTTTCTGCCGCACACTCCTGACAAAAACTGTCAGAGCGATTTCTTACTATATGCACAAGCAACACCGCGGTGGTGTGCATCTCTAGGAGTAGGAAAATGTTTAGCCCTGATTATGCTCTGTTGTATGTGGAAGATCCGATCGCCAGCGCCGCCTTCTATGCCGGCCTGCTGGGCCAGCAGCCGGTGGATACGGCACCGACGTTTTCCCTGTTCATGCTGGAAAACGGCCTGAAGTTCGGCCTGTGGGCGCGCAAGTCCGTCCTGCCGATGGCGCTGGGCGCTGGTGGCGGCAGCGAGCTGTGCATCCGTGTCGAGGACCGGGCCGAGGTGGACCGTCTGCATGGGCTGTGGGCCGGGCAGGGCGTGGCGATTGCCCAGCGCCCGGTAGCGCTGGACTTCGGCTACACCTTTGTAGCGCTGGACCGCGATGGCCACCGTCTGCGCGTATTCGTGCGCGAAGGCGATTAAGCTGCCGCCCGCAGGCTGCAACTGGCGGGCGCGTGCTAAATCCGGTTGACACTTAAATTCTAGCGATGCTATAGTCGGCGGCATGAATTGGTAACGTTTCCAATTCCGTTCGATGTACCCCTAGTCTCTTCGCACGAAGTTACCGGCGCTGTGGACGGCGCCGGTTTTTTTTGCCAGAACAGGGCGGGCATCGTAGTATCGCGTTTTACCCCGAATGAGCAATGCTGGCGCCGACCGGCATGCAAGGAGACCGGATGACCAAATACCGTATGGGCAGCGTAGCCGTAGCGATGGCGGCGCTGACGCTGGCAACGGGCGCGCAAGCGGCCGGGCCGAAAGCCGAAGTAATGCACTGGTGGACTTCCAGCAGCGAGTCTGCCGCCGTGCGCAAATTTGCCGATGCCTATCGCGCGGCTGGCGGCGTGTGGGTCGATACCGCCATTGCCGGTGCCGATCAGGCCAAGGCCGTGGCCATCAACCGCATCGTCGGCGGCAATCCGCCTACGGCGGCGCAATTCAATACCACCAAACAGTTCCGCGACCTGATCGATCAGGGTTCGCTGAATAATGTCGATGATGTCGCGCTGCGCGACAAATGGGATCAGCTGCTGCCCGGCCCCATGCTCGATGTGATCAAGGTGAAGGGGCATTATTATGCGCTGCCCGTCAACATCCATATGTCCACTTGGATCTGGTATTCCAAGGCCGCCTTCAAGAAAGCCGGCATCACCAAGGAGCCGGCCACCCCGGACGAACTGTTTGCCGCACTCGATAAACTCAAGGCCGCAGGGCTGATCGGTCTGGCCCACGGTGGTCAGGCCTGGCAGGAGAACATCCTGTTCCAGGCCATGCTGGCCAATGTGGGCGGCAAGGAACTGTATCTGAAAGTGCTGCGCGACCGTGATCCGAAAGCGCTCAACTCGGAAGCCTTCAGACAGGTGCTGGTGGCGTTCAAACGCCTGCAAAGCTATGTCGATCCCGGCTCGCCTAACCGCAACTGGAACGACGCTACGGCCATGCTGATCAGCGGTAAAGCCGGGGTACAGATTATGGGCGACTGGGCTAAGGGCGAGTTCTCGGCAGCGCGCCAGAGCCCCGGCAAGGACTTTGGCTGCATTCCCGGGCTGGGACCGCAAGCGCCGTATCTGATACAGGGCGACGCTTTCGTGTTTCCTAAAACGGCCAATGCCGATACCGTCAAAGCGCAAAAGCTGCTGGCGACCACGCTGATGGCGCCGGCCGCCCAGCTGGAATTCAGCAAGCTGAAAGGCTCGCTGCCGGTGCGTAGCGATATCGATGTGTCGTCGATGGATGCCTGTGCGCAGGCCGGCATGGCAGCCATGAAGGACAAGGCGCGGCAGGTCGGCATGATCGAGGTGTATATCACGCCGGACCAGAATGGCGCGCTGCAGGATGTGCTGACGGCGTTCTGGAACACCCGCATGCCGGTGGAAAAAGCCCAGAAGAGCATCGCTGCGGCGCTGCTGCAGGACTAGGCGGGAATGACCGGCCATGATTGCTTGTCATGGCGGCAGACCATGCGGTATGCTTGCCGCCGCATAGACTGATAGCACAGGGGAACTGGTGGCAACCATTAAAGACGTAGCCCGCCTGGCGGGAGTAGGGCTGGGCACGGCGTCGCGGGTGATCAGCGGTAAGGGCTCGGTATCGCCGGCCACGCTGGAAAAAGTGCGCAAGGCCATCGAGGAACTGGATTTTCGCCCCTCGCACGCGGCGCGTACTCTGCTGTCCGGTAATTCGCAGATGATAGGGGTCTACATACCCTATCTGAGCGGGACGTTCTATACGCCGATACTGCAGTCGATCTACACGGCGCTGCGTGCCGCAGGGCTGAATATGGTGGTAGCGTTCGGTGTGGGCGAGGGCGATGCGCGCCAGCAGGCGATAGAAGGGATGAACTTTCTGATCGAACGGGGTAGCGATGGTCTGATCGTGATGACCAACTCGCTGGAAGAGGAAGACTTTGCCGCACTGGGGCCGTTTCAGGCGCGCGTGGTAGTGATCAACCACGCATTTGCCAGCATCGCCGAGCAGTGCTTCACGGTGGACCATGAAGCGGGCGGACGGCTGGCTGCACGAACCTTGCTGGCACAGCAGCACCGCAAGATAGCCGTGATCGCCGGCCGCGCTGCGGCCGCCGATAATCAGGCGCGGATTGCCGGCTTTATGGCGGAACTGGAAGCGGCAGGTATCGCTCCGGCCTCCGTGTGGATGGAAGACGGCGATTTTTCGCCGGAAGGTGGCTGGGCTTGCGCCGAGCGTCTGCTCAAGTCGGACTATGAATTTACCGCGCTGTTCTGCGCCAATGATGAAATGGCGGTCGGAGCCCTGTCGTGCTTCCAGCAGGCCGGGGTGGCAGTGCCGCAGCAGGTGTCAGTGCTCGGTTATGATGATACGCATAGCGCGGAATTTACCGCGCCCCGTCTGACCAGCGTGCATATACCTTGGAGCGAGATGACGCTGAACGGACTGAATTTTCTGCTGAACCGTTGCTACGATATGCACCGGCCAGTAGAACGGCAGTACCAGTTGCATGTGGCCGAGCGGGCATCGCTGGCCACGGCGCGCCAGCCCTGAGCCGTCAGGGCGTGCAGGTAGGAGACGGGGAAAGGGCAGTTTGATGTGCCCTTTTTTCAGAGTGTTATTGGAAACGATTCCATCCGAAGGAGTAGGCCATGTTCACCAAGCGTTTGCTAGGAGTTGCCAGTCTGCTGGCGGCTTTGCTGCCGGCCGTAGCCGCATGGGCTCAGCCGCTGCCCATGCTGCACACGCAAGGCGGGCGCTGGCTCGATGCGGCGGACCAGCCGGTGGCACTGCGGGGCGTCAACTTCGGCAACTACCTGATGCAGGAGTTCTGGATGATGGGGCAGGGCAGCGCCGGCATCGATGACCAGTGCAAGCTGGAGGCGGTGCTGGACCGGCGTTTCGGCTATGCCGAGCGCGAACGGCTGTATCGCCTGTTCCGCGATAACTGGATCACCGAACGTGACTGGAACATGCTGCCGCAGCTCAAACTCAATCTGGTGCGCCTGCCCTTCATCTACAGCGTGGTAGAAGACGAACAGCATCCCTACCAGCTGCGTGCCGACGCATGGCACTATCTGGATCAGGCCATCGATCAGGCCGAGCAGCGCGGCATCTATGTGGTGCTCGATCTGCACGGTGCAGTCGGCAGTCAGGGCTGGGAGCACCACAGCGGCTGCGCCGGAAAAAATCTGTACTGGACTACGCCCGAGTACCAGCAGCGCACCATCTGGCTGTGGCAGCAGATTGCTGCGCGCTACAAGGACAGAGGCGCCGTGGCCGGCTACAGCATCCTCAATGAACCATGGGGCACCACGGCGGAAAATCTGGCCAGTGTCATGGGCACGCTGTACAGCGCCATCCGCGCGGTGGACACTAACCACGTCATCATCCTGCCCGGTCATAACAGCGGCTTCGACGCTTACGGCAAACCGGCCGAGCATGGGCAGCAGAATGTCGCCATCGAGATGCATCCCTATCCCGGCCACTTCGGCTGGGGCAAGCCCGGGCTGCAGGTGCACCGCGACTGGCTGGAATGCGGCAGCGACGGCAAGAGCGGCGTGTGCGCATGGCAGCGCAAGCTGGCCGAGATCGATGCAGCCTTCTTTGTGGGCGAGTTCCAGCCCTGGGCTGGGCTGGGGCCAGAGCTGGGCGGCCAGATCATGCGCGTCAGTTACGACGCCTACACGGCCCAGGGCTGGGCTGCTACGGCCTGGGCCTACAAGCTGGTTTCCCATCAGGGCGGGCAGGGCAACGGTACGTGGGGACTGGTGTCCAACGCCCGCAGCGCAAAAATTCCATCCCTCGATTTCAGCACGGCCTCGCTGAGCGAAATCGAAAATCTGTTCCGCCAGTTTGGCAGTGTGCCGTATGAAGTGATTCCGGGTGCACAGCAATGGATGAATGCTGCCGTACCGCCTACACCATTCAATAAGAAAAAATGAAGACACCGATATTCAAGAATCTGCCGGTAGCGATCCGGCGCGCCGACTTTGCGGACGATTTCGTCTGGGGCGTCTCGACCTCGTCCTATCAGATCGAAGGCGCTGCTACGCTCGATGGCCGTGTGCCATCGATCTGGGATACCTTTAGCACCACGCCGGGCAAGGTGCGCGATGGCAGTACGGGCGCGGAGGCTTGCGACCACTACCACCGCTGGGAGGAAGACCTGGATCTGGCGCAGTCCATGGGGCTGAACGCTTACCGTTTCTCGATTGCGTGGCCGCGCATTTTTAATGGTGTCGACGCTGCGCCCAATGCCAGAGGGCTGGAGTTCTACTCGAAGCTGGTGGACGGCATGCTGGCACGCGGGCTGCAACCCTGGTGCACGCTGTACCACTGGGACTTGCCGCAGTACCTGCAGGATCAGGGCGGCTGGGAAAACCGCGCCACCATAGCCGCCTATCTGCAATTTGTCGAAGTCGTAACGCGCCATCTCGGCGGCCGTGTGCGCCACTGGATCACGCACAATGAGCCGTGGTGCACGGCCATGCATGGCAACTGGGATGGCATGCATGCACCGGGCAAGCGCAGTCTGCCGCTGGCGCTGCAGGTGTGCCATCACGTGATGGTGTCGCATGGCCGCGCCGTGGCGCTGATTCGTGCACAGGTGCCGGATGCGCAGGTGGGAATTGCACTGAGCCTGCATCCTATCAGGGCGGCCAGCGACAGCGCGGCCGATCAGGCGGCCGTGCAGCGCCATGATGGACTGCGCAACCGCTGGTTCCTTGATCCGCTGTATGGCCGGGGCTATCCGCAGCAGGTGCTGGAACTGGTGGGCGACGATGCACCGCGTATCGAAGCGGGCGATATGGACGCCATTGCCACCCCGCTGGATTTCCTCGGCGTGAACTACTACTTCCCCGAGGTGGTGCGTGATGCACCGGAACAGTATCCGCTACGCAGCGAGATCGTGCATCTGGCAGGGCGCGAGCGCACCGCATTCGGCTGGGAAGTGGCGCCGCAAGGCATGGTGGAACTACTTCAGCGCATCGAGCGCGACTATCCCACCGGCCCGCTGTATGTAACGGAAAACGGTTCGACCTACGAAGATCACGTCAGTGCCGACGGCAGCATAGCCGACGTGCAGCGGCGCGATTATCTGATCCGGCATCTGGCGGCGATGCGCGACGCGATTGCTGCCGGCGCCAATATCCACGGCTATTTCGCTTGGAGTTTGCTGGACAATTTTGAATGGGCAGAAGGCTATCTGCGCCGCTTCGGCCTGACCTATATCGACTACGCCACGCAGGAGCGCACGCTCAAGCACAGCGGCCACTGGTACAGCGCTTTTCTGCACGGCGCACAAAACTAAATCTAACAAGGGGACAGCAAAACCATGAACACCACACCACACAACTATCTGATGCGCCGTGCCGTGCTGGCCGCCACGCTGGCTTTGGGCGCCGCTACTGTTACCGCTACCGCCGCCAGTGGCAGCGCAGCACTCAAGGACTGGCCGCACATCACCAGCGCCGTCAAGCAGGACAAGGCGATGGAAGCGCGCATTGCGCAGATCGTGGCTGGCATGACGCTGGCGCAAAAGGTCGGCCAGATCACCCAGCCGGAAATCAAATTCATTACGCCCGCACAGGTGCGCGAGTACTACATCGGTTCGGTGCTTAATGGCGGCGGCAGCTGGCCGGATGGGAACAAGTATGCAACGGCGGCGGACTGGGTGAAGCTGGCGGACGCCTATTACGACGCGTCGATGAGTACCGATATGAAGGTGCAGGTTCCCGTCATCTGGGGGATCGATGCGATGCACGGCAACAGCAATATGTATGGCGCCACGCTGTTCCCGCACAACATCGGCCTTGGCGCGGCGCGCGATAAAAAGCTGGTAGGCGACATGGCGCAGGCCGTGGCCAAGGCCGTGCGTGCCACCGGCATAGACTGGGTGTTCGCGCCCACGCTGGCCGTGGTACGCGATGACCGCTGGGGCCGCACTTACGAGAGCTTCTCGGAAGATCCGGCCATCGTCAAAGACTATGCCGCGGCTTATGTGCGGGGCCTGCAGGGCGACCTGAAATCGGATAACACCGTGGTGGCGACGGCCAAGCACTTTGTGGGCGACGGTGGTACGGCGGAAGGCAAGGACCGTGGCATCAACCGTTCCAGCAAGGCAGACATGATCAACATCCACGCGCAGGGCTACTATCCGGCACTGCAGGCTGGCGTGCAGACGGTGATGGCTTCCTTCAATAGCTGGAACGATGTCGAGGGCGGCGTCGACTACGGCAAAATGCACGGCAGTAAAGCTCTGCTGACCGATGCGCTGAAAATCAAAATGGGTTTTGATGGCCTGATCGTCAGCGACTGGAATGCGATCGATGAAGTACCGGGTTGCACGGTTGACAGCTGCCCTGCGTCCATCAATGCCGGCGTGGATATGGTGATGGTGCCCGAGCACTGGAAATCCTTCATCGCCAACACCATCGCACAGGTGGAAAAGGGCCAGATTCCCATGTCCCGTATCGACGATGCCGTGACCCGCATCCTGCGCGTGAAACTGCGCGCAGGTCTGTTCGATGGCAAGAAGCCGTCGCAGAATGCCTACGCCGGCAAGCAGGAAGCGCTGCAGGCGCGTGCACTAGCGCGACAGGCTGTGCGTGAATCACTGGTACTGCTGAAAAATAACGGCGGCGTGCTGCCGCTGGCGCGCGGCAAGAAAGTACTGGTGGTGGGCAAGAGCGCCGACAATCTGGCCAACCAGTCGGGCGGCTGGTCGCTGACTTGGCAAGGCACGGATAACAAGAATTCCGACTATCCGGTCAGCGACAGCATCCTCGCCGGCATACAGGATGCCGTGGGCAAGGCCAACGTCATCTTCAGTGAAAACGCCGCCGGAGTCGATGTGTCGCAGTTCGATGCCGTGATCGCCGTGATAGGCGAAACCCCGTATGCGGAAGGCGATGGCGATATCGGCCCATCGGGCACGCTGCGCCTGTCCGGCCGCCATCCGGAAGATCTGGCCGTGCTGCAGGCGGTGGCAGGCAAAGGCAAGCCGGTGGTGACGGTGCTGATGTCGGGCCGTCCGATGTATGTGAACGACCTGCTCAACCTGTCGGACAGTTTTGTGGCCGCGTGGCTGCCGGGTACCGAGGGCAAGGGTGTTGCGGACGTGCTGTTCCGCAAAGCCGATGGCAAGGTCAATGCCGACTTCCGCGGCAAGCTGTCGTTCTCGTGGCCGAAATCGGCCTGCCAGTCGCCGCTCAATGTAGGCGACGCCAGGTATGACCCGCTGTTCAAATATGGCTATGGCCTGAACTACCAGAGCAAAACCAGCCTGTCGCAACTCGATGCCAGCTATCCGGCTGGCGGCTGCGGCAAGACCACGGCCATGCCTATCTACGCACCGGCTGACCGTTCCACCTACGCCCTGTACGTTAGCAGTGCCGGCCAGCGCGTGGCGCTGGGTGCGGACCTGAACAGCGTATTCAATCTGCCTACCGTGAAAGTGGAGACGGCGCAGGTGAACACCCAGCAGGATGCCAAGCGTCTGACCTGGAGCGGCCCGGCCAGACTGGAAGCGCAGGCTGCCAAAGCGTCGCCGTTGCCGGCCTATGCGAGTCAGGATGCCGCCTTGCAGTTCGACGTGATCGTAGCCGCTGCACCGCAAGGCAAAGTGGCGGTAGGTGTGGATGGCACGGAGCTCGATGCCAGCGCCATCTTCCAGCGGCTGGCGGGCAAGGAAAAGCAGACGGTGAAAATGCCGCTGGCCTGTTTCAGCGCCCGCGGTGCGGCGCTGTCGGCCATCAGCGTGCCGTTCAGCGTCGCCGCCGATGCTGCCTTCAGTGCCAGCTTTGCCAATGTACAGATCGTCGGCGGTGCGGCAAAAGATGCCGATGCACTCAAGTGCGGCGATTTCAAATAATCAGACGGAGACTAACTCATATGGAACACCATTCCCACGGCATGCCGCTGCGCGGCGAGCTGGCGCAGGGAGCCAGCAATACCGGCCCGCTCGTCATTGTCACCCTCCTGTTCTTCATGTGGGGCTTGCTGACCTCGCTCAACGACGTGCTGATTCCGCACCTGAAAGCCGTGTACACGCTCAGCTATGTGCAAGCCATGCTGGTGCAGTTCTGCTTTTTCGGCGCCTACTTCATCGTCTCCATCCCGGCCGGCATGCTGATTAAGAAAATCGGCTACCAGCACGGTGCGGTGGCAGGACTGACCATCGCCGCTGCCGGCTGCGCGCTGTTCTATCCGGCCGCCACCAGCGGCTATACCCTGTTCCTGATTGCCTTCTTCGTACTGGCAGGCGGCATCACCATTCTGCAGGTGGCGGCCAATCCCTACGTGACGGTGCTGGGTGACGCCCAGACGGCATCGAGCCGCCTGACGCTGACGCAGGCCTTCAACTCGCTGGGCACCACGGTAGCACCGACTCTGGGCGGCATGCTGATACTGGCAGGCGGCGTGATGAGTGCGGAAGATCTGGCCAAACAGAGCAGCGAACAGTTGGCCGTTTACCACGCGGCGCAGGCTGCGTCGGTGCAGGGGCCGTATCTGGTGCTGGCAGCGGCCTTGCTGCTGCTGGCAGTGCTGTTTGCCATGGCGCGCCTGCCCAAGATTGTGGATGGCGCAGAAGCCAGCACCGGCGGCTGGGGGCAAGTGCTGCAGCAGCGCCATCTGGTGCTGGGCGCGATTGCCATCTTCCTCTACGTGGGCGGTGAAGTCAGCATCGGCAGCTTCCTGATCAACTTCCTCGGCGATGCCAAAGTGGCGGGCCTTGCGCCTGCCGATGCGGCGCCATTCGTCAGCTACTACTGGGGGGGCGCCATGGTTGGCCGCTTCATCGGCTTTGCTGCCATGCGCTACATCAGCCCCGGCAAGGCGCTGGCCTTCAACGCGGCTGCCGTGATCGTGCTGGTCCTGCTGGGCATTTTCGGTAGCGGCCATGTCGCCATGTGGGCCATGCTGGCAGTGGGCCTGTTCAACTCCATCATGTTCCCGACCATCTTCTCGATGGCGCTCAATAAACTGGGCCCGCTGACGGGGCAGGGCTCCGGCCTGCTGTGCATGGCGATAGTGGGCGGTGCGCTGGTGCCGTTTGCGCAAGGGCTGCTGGCCGATAGCATCAGCCTGCAGACTTCCTTCATGGTGCCTGCGGCCTGCTATACCTTCATCCTCTACTTCGGTCTGAAGTACGCCAATATGTACACGGAAGAGTAAATGCACTCTATTCGATTACTTTTTTGATCTGGCGCATGGAAACCGTGCTTTAGAGTGCTGCCTCGCAATTTTGGCTTGTGCAGCGCACTATCATGACACTCTATTTTTATGATTTTTCATACAAGAGGGTAGTGTCATGAGTGATTCCATCAAAGCATATCTGGTCGGCGGCGGTATCGGTAACCTTGCCGCTGCGGCCTTCATGATCCGCGATGCCGGCGTGCCGGGCAGCGCAATTACCATCTTCGAAGCGTCGCCTCTGTCGGGCGGCAGTCTGGATGGCGGCGGCAATGCGGACACAGGCTACACCCTGCGCGGCGGCCGCATGCTCACCACCGATAACTACGAGTGCACCTGGGATCTGTTCAAGAGCATTCCGTCGCTCGAACATGCGGGCCAGAGCGTGTATAACGAAACCATCGCTTTCAACGAGATGCACAAATCGCACTCGAAAGCGCGGCTGGTGGACCGCAACCGCTTCCGCCTGAATGTGTCGTCGATGGGCTTCAATATGCACGAGCGCGCCGAACTGATGGCGCTGGCCGAAGCCGATGAAGAAAAGCTCGGCAACACCGCCATCACCGACTGGCTGTCGCCGGAATTCTTCGAGACCAAATTCTGGTATATGTGGGCCACCACCTTTGCCTTCCAGCCGTGGCACAGCGCAGTGGAATTCAAGCGCTATCTGCATCGCTTCATGATGGAGTTCTCGCGTATCGAAACGCTGGCCGGTGTGAAACGCACCGTCTACAACCAGTACGATTCGCTGGTGCGTCCGCTGCAGCACTGGCTGCAGGAGCAGGGAGTGCGCGTGGTCCACAACTGCAAGGTGGAAGATATCGAGCTGGATGAAGATGGCGGCAATACCGTTGTCGAACGCCTGCGCTGCATCCGTGATGGCGTGGCTGAAACCATCGAAGTACGCCCGCAGGATCTGGTGTTCTTCCAGAATGGCTCGATGACGGACGCCTCCAGCTTCGGCACTATGCACAGCGCGCCGCCGAAATTCGATAAGCGCGACAGCCAGGGCTGGGCGCTGTGGGAAAAGCTGGCGGTGGACCGCCCCCAGTTCGGTAATCCTGCTACCTTCAATACCAGTATCCCGGAATCGTGGTGGGAGTCGTTCACCGTGACGCTGAAAAATCCGGCCTTCTTCGACAAGATGGAGCAGTTCACCGGCAATACCGACGGTACGGGCGGGCTGGTGACGTTCAAGGATTCCAGCTGGCTGATGTCGGTGGTGCTGGCGCACCAGCCGCACTTTGCCGGCCAGCCGGAAGGCGTGCAGGTGTTCTGGGGCTATGCCCTGCATCCTGATCGCGTGGGTAACTTCGTCGCCAAGCCTATGGCTGACTGTAGCGGCGAAGAGATACTGCGCGAACTGTGCGGCCACCTCAACTTCGATATGGAGATCATGGCCAAGGCCAACTGCATCCCTTGCCGCATGCCTTACATCACCAGCATGTTTATGCCGCGCTTCAAGAGCGACCGTCCGCTGCCGGTGCCGAGCAACTCGCGCAATCTGGCCTTCGTCAGCCAGTTTGTCGAGATAGCGGAAGATGTAGTGTTCACGGTCGAGTATTCGGTGCGCGCCGCGCAGATGGCCGTGTATGAATTGCTGGGCGTGAAACGCCCCGTGCCGCCAGTCAGCCATTACGACAAATCGCTGAAAGTGAAGCTGGAAACGCTGGTCAAAGCCTTCCGCTAGAACCGCACAACGGGGTCAGTGAGAACAAGCGGGCATGGCGCCCCTTGCTCTCACTGCCCCCGTTAGTGCGGGTGGCCGCTTACAGGAAGCGGTCGAGTATCTTCTTGCTGTGCTTGTCCAGTTCGCGCAGGTCGCGCACCAGGAAGTGGATGCCGTGTATGTCCGAGATCAAGAGCGTGTCCACGGTCAGGCGGCGGATGTCCTCTTCGCCGCGCAGCACGAATTCGGTTTCGCCGCGATCGGTCGTCACCGTCCACGTGCAGGGCGTGGCATAGCTGCTCACACTGTGAATGCGGCTAATCTCCGGCATGAACTCCCGTCCGGCCAGCTCTTCGCGCACTAATGCACCGGCCTGCGCATCGAGGTCTTCGATGCGGTCTATCCAGGCTACTTCCTTGCCGTCCGTGTTAACCAGCGAGATGCCGTCTTCCGGTGCCTGCACGGGGAAAGCACGCACCGGTGCTACGCCTTCGTGCACATCGCCTTCCGGCGTGGTCAGTATCAGCTTGCCGTAGCTATTGCGCGTCAGTTTGAATTGTGTCGTCATGAGTCGGTTCTCTGCTTATTCTTCGGCCAGGGTGGCGGCATTGCGCGCTTGCGCCTGATACAGGCGGTAGTAGGCGCCTTCCAGTGCCATCAGCTCGTCGTGCGGACCTTCTTCCACTACTTCGCCGCGATCGAGCACGATCAGGCGGTCGGCCTTCTGCAGCGTGGAGAGGCGGTGGGCAATCGCAATGGTGGTGCGGCCCTGTACCAGATTCTCCAGTGCGCGCTGGATTTCTTTTTCCGTTTCCGAGTCCACCGAAGCGGTGGCTTCATCCAGTATCAGTATCTTGGGATCGATCAGCAGGGCGCGGGCAATCGAGATACGCTGGCGTTCACCACCCGACAGACCCTGCCCCCGTTCGCCCACCATCGAATCGTAGCCCTGCGGCAGACGCAGGATGAATTCGTGCGCGTGCGCGGCGCGGGCGGCTGCGATGATCTCGGCGCGGGTAGCATCCGGTTTGCCGTAGGCCAGATTCTCGGCGATGGTGCCGAAGAACAGGAAGGGCTCCTGCAGCACCAGACCGATGTTGCGGCGGTAGTCCGACACGGCAAAGGAACGGATGTCCACGCCGTCGAGCATGATGGCGCCTTCGGCCACGTCGTAGAAGCGGCAGATCAGGTTGACCAGGGTGGATTTGCCGGAACCGGAGTGGCCCACCAGACCGACCATTTCGCCAGCCTTGATATTGAGGTTGATGCTGCGGTTGACGGCGCGGTTACCGTAGCGGAAGCCCACTTCGCGCAGGGTGATATTGCCTTCCACCTTGTCCAGCTTTACAGGGTGGGCCGGTTCCGGCACCGAGGAAACGTGGTCGAGGATGTCGAAGATGCGCTTGGCGGCCGAGGCCGATTTCTGCGTGACGGAGACGATGCGGCTCATCGAATCGAGACGGCCGTAGAAGCGGCTCGAATACGAAATGAACAGGCTGAGCACACCCACCGTGATGTGGCCTTTGGAGACTTGATAGATGCCGAACACCCAGATCACCAGCAGACCGATCTCGGTCAGGAAGGACACGGTAGGCGAGAACAGCGACCAGATCTTGTTGAGCTTATCGTTGACGGCCAGATTGTGCTTGTTGGCAGTGCGGAAGCGGTTGGCTTCGCGGTCTTCCTGGGCAAAGGCTTTCACCACGCGGATGCCGGGAATGGTATCGGCCAGCACGTTGGTGACCTCGCCCCACACGCGGTCGATTTTCTCGAAGCCGGTACGCAGACGGTCGCGCACCACGTGGATGATCCACGCAATGAAAGGCAGCGGCAGCAGGGTAATCGCCGCCATCCACGGATCGATGGTGAACAGGATCACGCCCGTCATGATGATCATCAGGCAGTCGGAGGCAAAGTCCAGCAGGTGCAGCGACAGGAATACGCAGATACGGTCACTCTCGCTGCCGATACGCGACATCAGGTCACCCGTACGTTTGCCGCCGAAGTATTCGAGCGACAGCTTGAGCAGGTGCTCGTAGGTGGTAGTGCGCAGGTCGGCGCCGATACGCTCCGACACCAGCGCCAGTACATAGGTTTTACCCCAGCCCAGTATCCACGCGAGGACGGCGGAGCCCAGCAGGCCGGACATGTACAGCGTGACCAGATTGGTATCGACCGGCTGGCCGTTCTGGTAAGGGATCAGCACATTGTCCATCAGCGGACGGGTCAGATACGGTGGAATCATGTGCGCGCTGGTGCTGAGCAGCATCAGGGTAAAGCCCAGCGCCAGCTGCCAGCGGTACGGACTGGCGAAGCGCCACAGGCGGAACAGGGTCCACGTCGACGGCGGCGTGTACACCACCTTGGTGCAGATCGGGCACTCTTCCTGTTCCGGCTCCAGCGGCGCCTTGCAGCTAGGGCAGACGTTGGCCTCTTCGCGCACCACCGGCAGGCCGGTGGCGTGGCTGTCGAGGTGGGCTTCGAACTGTTCGACCAGACGGATAGCCTGCAGATTCTGGCCCAGCGTGAAACGCCATGCGCCGAGGCGGCCCTGGTCGTTGAGCAGTTCGATGTGGCCCACGCCTGCATGGTCGTGGTGCTGCAGTTGCAGCGATTTGGTGAAATGCCAATGTTGCCAATCTTTTTCCCCCGGTGCGCGGGCCAGCAGACGCTGTTCGGTGAGCACCAGCAGGCCTTTGGAAAAACGAAGTTGCGCATCCAGGTCAACCTCCAGGGCACTTACAACGTTTTCCCCTTTGGAAAGTTGTGCCTGTATCTCGGAACGCCAGCGCTCGGGCAGTTCGCTAGCGCTGGCGGCGGAGGAAAGTTGTTCAGTTGTCATTGTGCAGCGTACTCCGGAAGGGAAATTGGCGGGCCTGGGCAAAATATTCACTTTGCCAGCAAGCAGTTGCGGCTGATATAAGTGCGTATTTACGGTATTCTGTCACTTGTAACAGTTTTGACGGAAAACAAGGAAATACCGGTGTTTTGTGCTGGCGGCAAGTATAACGCACAGACATAAACGCCGGAACAGCTTGATGAACTTGATCGAGGCCACGGGTACGACCAAATGCTATTTGGCAGCAAGCAGTAGTTCAGGGGTTAAAATACGGCGCGGGTAGGCCACGGCTGATAACAAAGACACAAGAATAGAAACATGATCAAGAAGAAAGACATCGACATTCTGCGCGTGACGTATCTGCGCGGACCGAATATCTGGACCTATCGTCCGGTGATTGAAGCCTGGCTCGATATCGGTGAACTGGAAAACTTCCCCTCGCATTTGCTCCCCGGTCTGTATGAGCGCCTGACGGCGATCCTGCCGGGTCTGATCGTGCACCGTTGCGGTGTGGGCGAGCATGGCGGTTTCCTCGAACGTCTGCGCGATGGCACCTACGCCGGCCACATCCTCGAACACGTGGTGCTGGAGCTGCAGAATCTGGCCGGCATGAAAACCGGCTTCGGCAAAACCCGCCAGATCGGTGAAGACACGGGTCTGTACAAGATGGCTTTCCGCACCCGTCAGGAACGCGTGGGCCGCGCTGCGCTGGCCGCTGGCCGCGACCTGCTGATGGCGATGATCGAAGACCGTCCGTATGATCTCGACGCCACCGTGGCCGAGCTGACCGATATGGTCGAGCGTCTGTGCCTGGGCCCCAGCACGGGCAACATCGTCGATGCTGCCGGCGTGCGCAGGATTCCCTTCATTCGTCTGACCGACGGCAATCTGGTGCAGCTGGGCCATGGCGCGCGTCAGCGCCGCATCTGGACCGCCGAGACGGAAGACACCAGCGCGATTGCCGAAGGCATCGCCAGCGACAAGGACCTGACCAAATCGCTGCTGGCTTCCTGCGGCGTGCCGGTGCCGGAAGGCGAGCTGGTGACCAGCCGCGAAGCGGCGGCCGAAGCAGCCCAGGATATCGGCATGCCCGTCGCTGTGAAACCCTACGACGGCAACCATGGCCGCGGCGTTTCGCTCAACCTGAATACGCCGGAAGAAGTGGCCGCAGCCTATGACGTGGCGGCACTGCGCGGCGGCAGCAAGAACGTGATCGTCGAGCGTTTCATTCCCGGCGACGAACACCGCCTGCTGGTAGTGGGCAAACGCATGGTGGCAGCGGCTGCCGGCGAATCGCTGTGGGTGACGGGCGACGGCAAATCGAACATCGTCGAACTGTGCAACCTGCAGATCAACATCGATCCGCGCCGCGGCGAAACGGAAGACCACCCGCTGGGTCTGGTCACGCCCGAGCATAGCCCGGAAATCCTGCTGGAACTGGAACGCCAGAATCTGACCGTGCAGTCGGTACCGGCTGCCGGTTTCAAGGTGCTGATCCAGCCGAACGGCAATGTAGCGATCGACGTCACCGACAAAGTACACCCGCAGGTAGCGGCCATGGCCACGCTGGCAGCACGCGTGGTGGGCCTCGACATCGCCGGTATCGATCTGGTGGCCAGCGACATTACCCGTCCGCTGGAAGAGCAGGGCGGCGCCATCATCGAAGTCAATGCCAGCCCGGGCCTGCTGGCTCACCTGAAACCTGCCGTGGGCGAACCGCGCAACGTGGGCGAAGCCATCGTCGATCACCTGTTTGCGCCGGAACTCGATGGCCGCATGCCTATCGTCGGCATCGCCGGCAAGCATGGCACCACCATGACGGCCCGTATCATCGCCTGGCTGCTGCAGATCAGCGGCAAGAAGACTGGCCTGAGCTGCGCCGAAGGCCTGTTCGTCAATGGCCGTCTGCTGCCGCGCGACGGCCTGACCGACTGGGAAACGGGCGAGCGCATGCTGCTCAACAAGAGCGTGGAAGCCGGTGTGTTCGAAGCCAGCGCCCGCATGATCCTGAGCGAAGGTCTGGCCTACGACAAGTGCGCCGTGGGCGTGGTCACCGACGTCAGCGATTTCGAAGATGTCAGCGATTTCTATATCGATAGCGCCGACAAGCTGTACAACGTGCTGCGCACGCAGGTCGATGTGATCCTGCCGAGCGGCGCTGCGGTGCTCAATGCCGCCGACGAACAGGTGGTCGAAATGGCCGAACTGTGCGACGGCGCAGTGATTTTCTATGGCGTGGACGAGCATCTGGCCGCCATCGCTGCCCATCGTCAGGAAGCGGGCCGCGTGGTGTTCCAGCGGGCCGACCGCATCGTGCTGGGCGAGGGCAGTGTGGACGTGGCGACCTTGCCGCTGTCGCCACTGGTACCGCCGGAAGCCGTGCTGGCGGCGATTGCTGCCGCATGGGCGCTGGGCCTGACGCCGGATCTGATCGGCGCCGGTCTGCGCACCTTCGAGGCGACTCCGAAAAAAACACATCACTGAGAGAACACACAGATTTATGGAAGTTATCCGTACTCGCGCCCTTCGCGGCCCGAATCTCTGGAGCCACCACACTGCGGTGGAGGTTATTGTTTCGTGCCCGCCTGAAGAGCGTTCGATAGCCGGCATTTCCGGTTTCGAGCAGCGCCTGCATGCGCGCTTCCCTGCCATCGGCGCGCTGCAGCCTACTGGCCATTCCGGCGATGTGTCGATGGCCCGCGTGCTGGAAGTGGCTGCCCTGAGTCTGCAGGCGCAAGCTGGCTGCCCGGTCACCTTCAGCCGCACCACCGCCACGCTGGAAGACGGCATTTACCAGACCGTGGTGGAATACAGCGAAGAAGCAGTGGGCCGCATGGCCGTCACGCTGGCGGAAAGCCTGATCAATGCCGCACTGGCCGATACGCCGTTCGATCTGAAAGGCGCGCTGGCCGAGCTGGCAGAAATTGATGAAGATGTGCGTCTGGGCCCGAGCACGGGCGCGATAGTGTCCGCCGCGGTAGCGCGCGACATTCCGTTCCGTCGCCTGACCGAAGGCAGCATGGTGATGTTCGGCTGGGGCTCGCGCCAGCGCCGTATTCAGGCCGCCGAAACGGATACCACCAGTGCGATAGGCGAAGCCATTGCGCAGGACAAGGAACTGACCAAGAAGCTGCTGCATGCAGCCGGTGTGCCGGTGCCTATCGGCCGCACGGTGGAAGATGCCGAGGACGCATGGGCCGCAGCGCAGGAAATCGGTCTGCCGGTGGTGGTGAAACCTAAGGACGGCAATCAGGGCAAGGGCGTTACGGTCAACGTGATGACCAAAGAGCATCTGGAAAAAGCCTTCCACACGGCGCGTGAATTCCGCGACGACATCATGGTCGAGCGCTATCTGCCGGGCCACGATTTCCGTCTGCTGGTGATCGGTAACAAGCTGGTGGCTGCGGCCCGCCGCGATCCGCCGCAAGTGGTGGGCGATGGCGTGCACACGGTGCGCGAGCTGGTCAACATCGTCAATGCCGATCCGCGTCGCGGCAGCGGTCACTCGACCTCGCTGACCAAGATCCGCTTCGACGATATCGCCCTGGCCCGTCTGGCGCTGCAGGATCTGGAAGCGGACTCGGTGCCGGCCAAAGGCCAGCGCGTCATCCTGCGTAACAACGCCAATCTGTCCACCGGCGGCAGCGCCACCGATGTGACGGATGATGTGCATCCGGAAGTGGCTGCCCGTGCAGTGGAAGCGGCGCAGATGATAGGTCTGGATATCTGCGGCGTGGATGTGGTGTGCGAGAGCGTGCTGCAGCCGATCGAAAACCAGCGCGGCGGTGTGGTGGAAGTGAATGCCGCGCCGGGCCTGCGCATGCACATTGCGCCATCGTTCGGCAAAGGCCGTGCAGTGGGCGAAGCCATCGTCAATACCATGTTTGCGCCGGGCGACAATGGCCGCATTCCTGTGGTGGCGGTGACTGGCACCAACGGCAAAACCACCACCGTGCGTCTGATCGCCCACCTGCTGACCGCCAGCGGTCTGCGTACCGGCATGACCAATACGGATGGCGTGTACATCGAAGGCCGCCAGACCGATAGCGGCGATTGCAGCGGCCCGCGCAGCGCCCGTAACGTGCTGCTGCACCCTGACGTGGATGCCGCCGTGTTCGAAACGGCACGTGGCGGTATCCTGCGCGAAGGTCTGGCCTACGACCGCTGTCAGGTAGCGGTTGTCACCAACATCGGTAGCGGCGACCACCTTGGTCTGAACTACATCACCACGGTGGAAGATCTGGCCGTGCTCAAGCGCGTGATCGTGCAGAACGTGGCGGAAAGCGGCTACGCCGTGCTGAACGCGATCGATCCTATCGTGGCCGGCATGGCAGGCAACTGCCGCGGCAAGGTGATCTTCTTCGGTGCCGAGCGCGGTCATCCGGTGATCGCTACCCATCTGGCGCAGGGCAGCCGCACCGTGTACGTGGACGACGGCCATATCGTGGCGGCAGAAGGCACGCAGCTGCAGCGCATCCCGCTGAACGAAGTGCCGATCACCCGTAACGGCACCATCGGCTTCCAGGTCGAGAACGTGATGGCATCGGTGGCGGCAGCATGGGGTGTGGGCATTAGCTGGGACGCTATCCGTCTCGGCCTGAAAACCTTCGCCAACGATTCCGACAATGCGCCGGGCCGCTTCAACGTATTCGACTACAAGGGGGCTACCCTGATCGCCGACTATGGCCACAATCCGGACGCCATACTGGCGCTGGTGCAGGCGGTGGAAACCATGCCGGCCAAGCGCCGTGGCGTGGTGATTTCGGGCGCGGGCGACCGTCGTGACGAAGATATCCGCCAGCAGACCGAGATTCTGGGCCGCGCATTCGACGACGTGATTCTGTACGAAGACGCTTGCCAGCGTGGCCGTGGTGATGGCGAAGTGGTGGCGCTGCTGCGCTCCGGTCTGAACAATGCACCACGTACCAGCCATATTCAGGAAATCTTCGGCGAATTCCTCGCCATCGATACGGCACTGGCGCGCCTGCAGCCGGGCGACCTGTGCCTGATACTGGTGGATCAGGTAGAAGCCGCACTGGCGCACATCGCCAAGCGCATCAAAGAAGCTTAAGCCGCTTCTTTCCGGGACGAGGGCAGCCTGTGGCTGCCCTTTTTTTATCTGTGATCATTGTCTATAACTATTAAATAGATAAATATAATTAGTTTTCATAATAGACGCTTCTTGTTTAAAATGATTTCACTATCAAACAACGAGGAGTAATAGAAATGATTAATAACGCCATCACGACCGCATCCGGTATTCCTGTTGCCGATAACCAGAATTCGCTGACTGCCGGCCCCCGTGGCCCTGTTCTGCTACAAGACTTCCACCTGATCGAAAAGCTCCAGCACTTCAACCGCGAGCGCATTCCCGAGCGCGTGGTACACGCCAAAGGTTCGGGCGCCTACGGCACTTTCACCGTAACGCACGATATCCGCCGCTACACCAAGGCCGACCTGTTCTCCGTGATCGGCAAGCAGACCGATGTCTTCGTGCGCTTTTCCACCGTGGGTGGTGAGCGTGGCAGCGCCGATACCGAACGCGATCCCCGTGGCTTTGCCGTACGCTTCTACACGGAGCAGGGCAACTGGGATCTGGTGGGCAACAACACGCCGATGTTCTTCATTAAGGACGGTATCAAGTTCCCCGATTTCGTGCACACCCAGAAGCGCTGTCCGCAGACCAATCTGAAATCGCCCACCATGATGTTCGACTTCTGGAGCAAGGCGCCGGAAAGCCTGCATCAGGTCACCATGCTGTTCTCCGACCGTGGCACGCCCGACGGCTATCGCCACATGGACGGTTTTGGCAGCCACACCTTCAGCCTGATTAACGCAGCGGGCGAGCGCGTGTACGTGAAATGGCATTTGAAGAACCGTCAGGGCATCAAGAATCTGTCGGCTGCCGAAGCCACGCGCATCGCCGGCACGGACCCTGATTACGCCCAGCGCGATCTGTTCGGCGCCATCGAAGCCGGTAACTTCCCCCAGTGGGAGGTGAAACTGCAGGTGGCCACTGCGGCCGAACTGGCGGTGTGGGAACAGCGCACCGGCTGGAATCCGTTTGATCTGACCAAGGTGTGGCCGCACAAGGACTTCCCGCTGATTCCGGTGGGCGTGATGGAACTGAACCGCAATCCGCTCAACTATCACGCGGAAGTGGAGCAGGCCGCGCTGTCGCCGGCCAACATCGTGCCCGGCATGGGCTACTCGCCGGACAAGATGCTGCAGGCACGCCTGTTTGCCTATCACGATGCGCAGCTGTACCGTGTGGGCACCAACCATCAGCACCTGCCCGTGAACGCGCCGCGCTGCCCGTTTCACAACCAGCAGCGTGACGGCGCAATGACCATCCATAGCGCGGGCGCCGCGCAGAACTACGACACGGTGGCAGCGGCAGGCAGTGCGCCGCAAGGCATGGGCCATGGCGAGCCTGCGCTGGAACTGACGGGGGCAGCAGGACGCTACGACGGGCGTGGTCAGGAAGATGATTACACCCAGGCTGGTAATCTGTTCCGTCTGATGTCGCCGCAGGCGCAGCAAAACCTGTTCGATAATCTGGCCGGGCCATTGAGTCAGGTGAGCAGCGAAATCATCATGCGGCAGCTGGCCCAGTTCGATCAGGCCGATCCCGCCTACGGTGCCGGCGTGCGCGCCGCGCTCAAGGCACGCGGCGTGGCGCTGTAAGCTGCGCAGGGTGAACAGTCTGCCAGCCAGCTGCAACGCCGGCTAGCCAGACAGACTGTCATGCTGCCGTGCCTAGCACCTCGTTACACACTTCCAGCCACGCGCGCGCTGCGTGCGACAGATAAGGGCCGCGCCACACGTGGGCGGCCTGCCACTGCAATTCCGGCTCCACCAGCTTGAGCCTGTCGAGATGGCCGATCGCCAGCCGGTGGATTAGCGGCTCCGGCAGCAGCGCCACGCCCATGCCGGCCGAGGCCATGGCCACCAGCCAGTCCCACTGACCGCTTTGCGCCGCAATCTCCGGCGCGATGCCCGCTTGCGCAAACGCGTGGCGCAGGCTGCGGGTCAGCGCGAAATCATCGGTCAGCATTACCAGAGGCAGCGTCGCCAGCGCTTTCAGCTTGAGCGTGCTGCGCTGTTTGGGAAAGGTGCCGCGTGCTGCGATCGCCCAGATCGGATAGCTGACGATGGGTGCCGTCTGCAAGCCTAGCTGCGGGTCGGCGGGCAGCACCGTCATGCCGATTTCCAGTTCACCGCTGGCCACCTGCCGTTCCAGCGCCTGTCCCGCATCTTCCTTGAGCGTCAGGCTGATGCCGGGGTGGCGCTTGCGGAACGCTTTCAGGACGGGCGTGAACAGCAGGTTGATCATGGGGGGTATGCCTACGGTCAGGTGACCGCTCTGCGCCGCCTGCAGATCGGCCACTTCCATGGTCAGCTGCTGCATCGCTGCCAGCATTTCCTCGCCACGGGCGAACACCACGCGCCCCGTATCGGTGAGCTGTAGCTGGCGTCCGCTGCGCAGCAGCAGTTCATTGCCGACTTCCTGTTCCAGCTGGCGCACCATCTTGCTGATGGTGGACTGGGTGACGTTGAGCTTTTCCGCCGCCTGGGTAAAGCTGTTCAGCCTGACCGTTTCGACGAAGTAGCGCAGTGAGCGTAGATCCATGAAAAAAACGACTCCAATCAGAGAATTTAAGTCATGCAGCGACTAGTTCTTAAATTCTATACTGAAACAAACATACAAGGAGGAGCACCTGATGTACGAAGAACGCATACGCCGTCCGGAATTGATGAGCAAGGTCATGACCGCGGCGCAGGCTGCACGCCTGATTAAAAACGGTATGACGGTAGGCATGAGCGGTTTCACCCGCGCCGGCGACGCCAAGGCCATGCCGCTGGCACTGGTGGAGCGCTCGCGCAGCGAGCCGCTGGCACTGACGCTGCTGACCGGCGCCTCGCTCGGTAACGACAGCGACGGCATGATGGCCAATGCAGGCTTGGTAGCGCGCCGCATGCCGTTCCAGGCCGATGCCGCACTGCGCCGCAAGATCAATACGGGCGAAGTGATGTTCATCGACCAGCATCTGTCGGAAACGGCCGAACAGCTGCGTTCCGGCGATCTGAAAGAGATCGATGTGGCCGTGGTGGAGGCGGTGGCAATTACCGCCGATGGCGGCATCATCCCCAGCATGTCGGTGGGGAATACAGCCACTTTTGCCCAGCAGGCCAGACAGGTCATCGTAGAAATCAATCTGAGCACGCCGCTGGCGCTGGAAGGCTTCCACGACATCTACCTGCCGGTGGCGCGTCCGCACCGTGGCGCCATTCCGCTGCTGACACCGTGGCAGCGCATGGGGTGGACGGCGATTCCCGTCCATCCCGACCGCATCGCCGCCATCATCATTACCGACAGTCCCGATAGCCCGTCCAACGCGCTGCCGCCCGATGAGGAGACCGATGCGATTGCACGCCATGTGATCCGCTTCCTCGAAGGCGAAGTCCAGGCCGGGCGCATGGGACCGGAGCTGCGTCCGCTGCAGGCCGGCATAGGCACCATCGCCAACGCCGTGCTGCATGGACTGATCGATTCGCCGTTCCGTAACATGACCATGTATTCCGAAGTGCTGCAGGACAGCGCCATCGAACTGCTCGACTCCGGCCAGCTGTCCATGGCCTCGGCCTCGTCGATCACGCTGTCGGCGGCCATGCACGAAAAATTCCTGCGCAATCTGGAAAGCTACCGCGAGCGCATCGTGCTGCGTCCGCAGGAAATCAGCAACCATCCGGAAGTGGTGCGCCGTCTGGGACTGATCGCGCTGAACACGGCGCTGGAATTCGACATCTACGGCAACGTCAACTCCACCCACGTGGGCGGCACGCACATGATGAACGGCATCGGCGGCTCGGGCGACTTTGCCCGCAACGCCCAGCTGTCCATTTTTGTCAGCAAATCGGTCGCCAAGGGCGGGGCGATTTCCAGCGTGGTGCCTATGGTGCCGCACGTAGACCATACCGAGCATGATGTCGATGTGCTGGTGAGCGAATGGGGGCTGGCCGACCTGCGCGGACTGGCGCCACGCGAGCGCGCACCGCTGATCATCGAGCACTGCGCTCACCCAGACTATCGCCCGCAGCTGCGTGCTTATCTGGCCGAAGCGCTGAAGGGCGGCGGCCAGACCCCGCACGTGCTGGAGCAGGCGTTCGACTGGTACGGGCGCTATAAACGCGAGGGGAGCATGCTGGTAAAATAATGGTCTCGGCATTCTCTTATTACGGACTACCATGACCATTAAAATCAGCCAGAATTTTGACTCGGGCGCGATCGAAGTGCTGCGCGCCGATAGCGCAGCCGAGATCGAACTGAACCTGCGCAAGGATAACAACGCGGACATCCACCAGTGGTTCCACTTCCGTGTGCAGGGCGCCAGCGGGCAGCAGCTGCGCATGCGCTTCATGAACGCTGGTTCGGCGACCTATGCCAAGGGCTATGAGGACTATCAGGCGGTGGCCAGCTACGACACGGAAACCTGGTTCCGCGTAGCGACCCATTTCGATGGCGAGGTCATGACCATCAAGCACACGCCGGATACGGATAGCGTCTACTACGCCTATTTCGAACCGTATTCGTTCGAGCGCCACCTGCGTCTGCTGGGCGAAATCGGCGAGCATCCGCTGGCCCGCGTGCAGGATCTGGGCAGCACGGTCGATGGCCGCGACATGAATCTGGTGGTGGTCGGTAATCCGGCCGCCGAGAAGAAAATCTGGATTATTGCGCGCCAGCACCCGGGCGAATCGATGGCCGAGTGGTTTGTCGAAGGTCTGGTCGATGCGCTGCTGGACGATGCCAACCCTATCGCCCGCAAGCTGCTGCAGCGCTGCGTGTTCTATATCGTGCCGAATATGAATCCGGACGGCTCGGTGCGCGGCAATCTGCGCACCAACGCTGCAGGCGCCAATCTGAACCGCGAGTGGATGACGCCGACGGCCGAACGCAGCCCGGAAGTGCTGTGCGTGAAGGAGAAAATGCATGCCACCGGCATCGACATGTTCTTCGACATCCATGGCGACGAAGCGCTGCCATACAATTTCGTGGCCGGTAACGAAATGCTGGAGAACTTCAGCGACGAGCGCCGCGTGGCCCAGCAGGCTTTCATCGACCGCTACAAGGCGGCCAGCCCGGATTTCCAGGACAAGTATGGCTACGCCGCCAGCAAGTACAAGGAAGACATGCTGACGCTGGCGTCCAAGTATGTGGGCCACCATTTTGGCTGCCTCGCGCTGACGCTGGAAATGCCGTTCAAGGATAACGCCGACCTGCCTGATCCACGCGTGGGCTGGAATGGTGCGCGCAGTGCGGCGCTGGGCGCGGCCATGCTGCAGCCTATCCTGCTGTCGCTGGACGACTGAGATGGGTGTCGAGATCGAGCGCAAATTCCTGTTGCGCGGCGATGCATGGCGCAGCATGGGCCAGCCGGTCCTGCTGCGTCAGGGTTATCTCTCCTCGCACAAGGAGCGCGTGGTGCGCGTGCGCATCGAGGGCGAGCGCGGTGTGATGACTATCAAGGGGCGCAATGTGGGCGCGGTGCGCGGCGAGTGGGAGTACGAGATTCCGCTGGCCGACGCGAACGAATTGCTGCTGCTGTGCGAGCAGCCCCTGATCGAAAAATACCGCCGCCGCATCGAGCATGCGGGTCATGTGTGGGAAGTGGACGAGTTCCTCGGCGTGAATGCAGGGCTGGTGGTGGCCGAGATCGAACTGGGCAGCGAAACCGAGCAGTTCGACCTGCCGGAATGGATAGGCGAGGAAGTCACCAGCGACCTGCGCTATCTGAATTCCAGCCTGATCAAGCACCCGTATTCGGCTTGGTAAGGGCGAAGCTGTCGTCTATGCTGTAAGCATGAACGACAGCGAATTCCATGCGCTTAAAGCGCACTACGATGCGATAGTGCCGACCTTGGCTACCAAGGCCGATATTGAAGTCTTGCGCGCGGAAATGCACAAGATGTCGGCGGAGGGCTATCGCTGGATGGTAGCCTCCATGATAGGCATGTTCCTCGGCTTTGGCGGCCTCTACTTTGCATCGAATAGCAATCTGAAGAGCCAGAACGCTGCGCCTGCAGCGGCGCCTGCCGCCACCCTGCCACAGGCTATGCCGCAAGCTTCTCCTGTTCAGCCGGCAGCGCTGCCAGTTCAACCCATCATCATCTATCTGCCCGCGCCTGGTGGCGAAAAAAAATAAGCCGGCATAGGCCGGCTTATCGCTAAGTACGATGGGCAGAATTAATGGAAGTGCTCGGTGCCGGACGGCGCATCCTCGGGCATTTCGGCGTGCGCCAGTTCACCCAGCGGATCGGCAAACAGGGGCGCGCCGCAGTCGTCGCAGAACTCGGCTACATAGCGCTCGCTGATTTTTTTCACCTGCGTCACACCGGCCGCATTGAGCTGGGCCGTGATCTCGTCCACCGGCGTGACAGGACGCTGCTGCAAGCCGCTAAAGCCGCCTTGCAGCGGGCCTTCCGGCGGCGTGCCGTCTTCGTCTTCCTGTCCGTACAGTGGCCATACCACGCCATACATCACGTCGTTGGAGTTGCGCTGGGTGAAGGCGACGCGGTATTCATCGATCTGGCCATCGGCGCTTTCTTCGCCAAAGCCGGCGATGACCGCGCGCAGACCAGCCGGTTCCAGCCCTAGCGTATGGGTCAGGTAGTGCACGGCGGCGCGGATAGACACAGGGCGGATCTGCTTGTCGGCTTCGCGGCAGGCCATGTAATAGGCTTCCGGCAGCAGCAGTTCCACGCCGCAGCCCGGCAGCAGACGGCTCACCGTCGGCGTGACCTGATTGCGCCACTGCTCCAGCGCGCTGGCACGCTCGGCCGCATAATTGGCTTGCAGGCCCGGCATCTGCCAGCGGAACAGCGCGCTGCCTGCCGGCGCGGCCACGGCCGCCAGCAGGTAGCGCGTGTCGGCCAGGAAGGGCGCCGTTTCCGGCGTCTTGCTGTCGGCTTTCAGCGCCGTGCCCTTGATGGCGGCCTGACCCAGCTTGTGCACTTTGCCGTAGGTCTCCACGTGGCTGCGCGGCAGCTGGTCGATCGAATACAGCGTAGGCGCCATGGCCATGCGGGTGCCATCGGCCAGCAGGTGGGCACCGAAATGGGCCGATAGCGTGCTCAGGATATCGGCGGGGATGGCGCCGGAAGCGATGGCAAAGCGGGTCCACGCAAGGATGGGCGCAGCCACCAGCAGCACATCATAGGCCTTGCTGACGCCGTCCGTTTCGATCTGGATGGTGGCCGATTCGCTGACCGCTTCCACGCTATCCATCAGGATGTCGTAGGCATTCAGATCTTCCTTGAACAGCTGGTTCAGGGTGGCGTCGATAGTGTCCTGATGGCCCGTCTTGAGCAGCTTCTGCAACTGCGCATCGAGGCTGAGTTCCCAGGTCCGCTCTTCGATCCGGCTGGCAGCCTGACCCACGGCATTGGCGTAGGTAACCAGACGCTGGCTTTCGGCAGACAATTTTTGGGATGAATCTTTAGAAGGACGACGCATAACGCAATAAGAGTCTCATAAAAGTGGAAAAAGCGGATCAGTCAAACAAATGATAACCCTTATGGCTCTATTGTAGATGATAAGCGTGCAAGGCGAAAAAAACGCCGGCATTTAGCCGGCGTGTGGCCCGGGGCAGCAGGGCGCTTAGCTGGCCAGCAGCTGGCGCAGCACGAACGGCAGAATACCGCCGTGCTTGTAGTAATCCACTTCGATCGGGGTATCGATACGCAGCAGCACTTTGACTTCCTGTGCCGGCTGGCCGTCACGGTGGATCACCAGCGTGGCCTGCTGCTGGGGCTTGATCTCGCCATCCAGACCTTTCAGGTCATAGGTTTCCTTGCCGGTGATGCCGAGCGACTCGACGCTGTCGTTGCCGATGAATTGCAGTGGCAGCACGCCCATGCCCACCAGATTCGAACGGTGGATACGTTCGAACGAGCGCACGATGACGGCTTTTACGCCCAGCAGCTGGGTGCCTTTGGCGGCCCAGTCGCGCGACGAGCCGGTACCGTACTCTTCGCCGCCGAACACCATGGTCGGCGTGCCTTCGGCCACATACTTCATGGCGGCGTCGTAAATCGACATTTGCTCGCCGCTAGGCTGGTGGAGGGTGATGCCGCCTTCCACTGCGGAACCGTCGGCTTTGGCCGGTATCATCCTGTTCTTGATGCGCACGTTGGCGAAGGTGCCGCGCATCATGATCTCGTGGTTGCCGCGGCGCGAGCCGTAGGAGTTGAAGTCGGCCTTCAGCACGCCGTTGGCCAGCAGCCACTGACCAGCCGGGCCGTCTTCCTTGATCGAACCGGCAGGGGAGATGTGGTCGGTGGTGATGGAATCGCCGAACACGCCCAGCGCGCGCGCGCCGGTAATGCCGGTGGCCGCTGCTTTCGGCGTCATCTCGAAGCCGTCGAAGAACGGCGGTTCGGCGATGTAGGTGGACGCTGGCCAGTTGTACACCTGACCTTCGGTGCTCGCCACGTCTTCCCACAGCTTGCCCGGATTGCCTTTGACGTCGGCGTAGTTGGCCTTGAAGACTTTGGCGTTCATGGCGAACTTCATCAGCTTGGCGATCTCTTTCGAGGTCGGCCAGATATCGCCCAGATAGACGTCCTTGCCATCTTTGCCTTTGCCCACAGGCTCGGTCATCAGATCGACCGTCATGTTGCCGGCGATGGCGTAGGCCACCACCAGCGGTGGCGAGGCGAGGAAGTTGGAACGGATATTCGGATGGATGCGCGCTTCGAAGTTGCGGTTGCCGGACAGCACGGCGGACGCCACGATATCGTTGCTGGTGATGGCGGCATTGAGTTCCGGCGTCAGGTCGCCGGCGTTACCGATACAGGTGGTGCAGCCGTAGGCGGTCACGCCGAAGCCCAGCTGTTCCAGATATGGCAGCAGGCCGGCTGCGCCCAGATATTCGGTGACCACGCGCGAGCCGGGCGCCAGCGAAGTCTTGATGTGGGGCGCCACGCTCAGCCCCGCTTCCACCGCCTTCTTGGCCAGCAGGCCGGCGGCCAGCAGCACGCTAGGGTTGGAGGTATTGGTGCAGGAAGTGATGGCGGCGATCAGCACGTCGCCGTTCTTCACGTTCACGCCATTGCTGGTGGTGTAGACGGCGCCCAGATCTTCGGCTTTTTTGTTGAAGCCGTTCTCCTTGGTCGGTTTCGAGAACAGTTCGGTGAAGTTGTTCTTGACCTGACCGATCTCGATGCGGTCCTGCGGACGTTTCGGGCCAGCCAGCGACGGCGTTACCGAGTTCAGATTCAGTTCCACCACGCGGGTGTAATCGATCTCGCCTGCTTTGGGCACGCCGTACAGGCCCTGTGCCTTGAAGTAGGCGGCAAAGGCGGCGATTTCGTCTTTGCTCCGGCCGGTGCCTTCGAAGTATTCGATGGTGGCGTCATCGACGGGGAAGAAGCCCATGGTGGCGCCGTATTCGGGGGCCATATTGGCGATGGTGGCGCGGTCGGTCAGCGACAGCGTCTCGGTGCCTTCACCGAAGAATTCGACGAACTTGCCGACGACTTTTTCCTTGCGCAGCAGTTCGGTAATGGTCAGCACCAGATCGGTGGCGGTGCAGCCTTCGCGCAGCACGCCCGTCAGGTTCACGCCGATCACGTCCGGCGTCAGGAAGTACACGGGCTGGCCCAGCATACCGGCTTCCGCCTCGATGCCGCCCACGCCCCAGCCCACCACGCCGATACCGTTGATCATGGTGGTGTGCGAGTCGGTGCCTACCAGCGTGTCAGGGTAGTACACCCCTTCGGCGGTCTTGTGCACGCCGCGCGCCAGATATTCGAGATTGACCTGGTGCACGATGCCGAAGCCCGGCGGCACCACGCCGAAAGTGTCGAAGGCTTGCATGCCCCATTTCATGAACTGGTAGCGCTCGTTATTGCGCGAGAATTCCAGCTTCATGTTCAGGTCCAGCGCGCCTTTTTCGCGGAAGTGGTCGATGGTCACCGAGTGGTCGACCACCAGATCGACCGGCACCAGCGGCTCGATCTTCTTGGCGTTCACCCCCATCTTGTAAGCCACGTTGCGCATGGCGGCCAGATCGGCCAGCAGGGGCACGCCGGTGAAGTCCTGCAGCACTACCCGCGCCACCACGAAGGGGATTTCATCTACGCGCTCGGCCGTGGCACCCCAGTTGGCCAGTTGCCTGACGTGTTCTTCGGTGACTTTCTTGCCGTCGCAGTTGCGCAGCACGGATTCCAGTACCACGCGGATGGACACTGGCAGGCGCGAGATTTTCGCGCCCAGACTCTGCTCCAGAGCCGGCAGCGAGTAGAACTTGCCGGCTTTACCGGCAATGTCGAATTCCTTGAGCGTATTGAGGGTGTTGTGTGCCATGACTTCTCCTAGGTTTGGGGTGTCGTCGGTGCGCAGGCTATTCCCTGCCTGTTGTCTATTAGCGGGGAATAGCGGGGAAGAGCAGCAGGATTACTGCAGGCTGGTGGTGGTGGCCGCTGCTGCGGTAGCTGCCAGCGGTTTCATCTGTTCGGCATTGCGGCATTCGTTGGCCAGCTGGCGGCCCTGTTTCGAGTCCAGCAGCATGCCCTTGGCAGGGATACCGATCCAGACCAGACCGTACACATGGTTTTCGAAGCGGTTGGCGCCCGTACTGGTGCCCACGCGGGTCAGACGGTGCAAACGCTTTTTCCAGCGCAGGGCGATGTGGGCGTCGTCGTTGACGTTTTCGTAGATGGTGATCTTGTTGCCCAGTTCGCAGTCGAATTCGGTCGCCGCCGATTCGCCCACGGCAGGTTCGGCCACATCTTCGTCGGCTGGCTTGGCTTCCGCTGCCTTGGCGGCAGGCTTGGCCTTGGCGGTTTTCTTGGTGGCAGGCTTGGCTGGCGCATTATCGGCGCGGGCAGCGGAGCTCAGAGTCAGGGCGGTCAGCGACAGGCTGCATGCCAGTAGCAGTTTGGCGAGGGACATGGTGGTACTTCCAGATGTAAGGTTATTTGGTGTTGCCGTTAAGCAGGCTTTGCGCCGCTTCCGGCAGGCTGAGGCCGGCCAGTCTGGCCCGCTGCAGCACAGTCCAATAGTATCTGTAGCTGGCGCGGTCATGCAAGCGGCCATTCTGCGAAATCGGCCCCCATTGTACTGCCGCAGCTTCCAGCAGGATGGCGGTGGCGTCATTGACCTCGGACATGCGCGGCGTAAAGGTTTTGATGATGGGCTTGATCTGGTCCGGATGGATGCTCCACATCCGGGTAAAGCCGAATTCGGCCGCGGCACGCTGCGCGTCGTTGGCGGCCACGGCCGCATCCTTGATGTCGGTGGTGACATTGTGCGAAGGCACTTTGCCGTGCGCATGGCAGGCGGCCGCCACTTCCAGCTTGGCACGTACGACCAGCGGGTGGGTGAACTGGCCCGGCGTACGCATGGCGCTGGCCGGAATCGCTCCGTAATGCGAGGAAACGAAGTCCATGATGCCGAATGACAGGCACTGCACTTGCGGCAGGGCGGCAATGGCGTAGGCCTCATGCAGCGCTTCATGGGTTTCGATCAGCACGTGCACGGGCAGGTCCTTGCGGCCCGCCTTGCCGGCGTGGGTGTTGATCAGTTTGATCGCTGCCGTGACTTCCTTGGCGCTATGCACCTTGGGCAGCACGATGTAGGCCAGCTTGCTGGCGGCGGTGCAGATGATTTCCACATCGCTGGCAAAGTGCGGGCTGGCGATATCGTGCACGCGGGCGCCGATGCGGCTGTATCTGTTCTCGTCCGATAGTACCAGCGCGGCGACGAGGCGGGCGTGCTCGATTTCGTTGCCGGCGCTGGCGCCGTCTTCGCAATCGAGGGTGATGTCGAACAATGGGCCAAGTTCTTGTTGCAAGGCAATCGATTTGCGCATCAGCTTTTCGCTGCCGGCGTAATGGTCACAAGCTGGCAGCAGCAAGGGTTGGCGATTGCCCTGGAATAAAACCTCGGATGGATGCATGCAGGCGTGGTCTGGTGAATGCTCAGGTAGTGCGGCGGGGTGAGATGGAGCTGCCGCGCTGCTGTCAGCAGCGCGGCGAGTGCGGCGGAGCGGTGTTTTAACCGGTTCCACGGACGCGGAAGGGAGTGAGGAGTTCAGCCCGGCTTATGGCAGCAGGTGCTTGACGCCTTCGCGCTCTTCGGTCAGTTCTTTCAGGGTGATATTGATGCGCTCTTGCGAGAATGCATCGATTTCCAGGCCTTGAACGATGGTGTATTCGCCGTTTTCGGTGGTCACAGGGAAGCCGAACACGGTGCCTTCAGGGATGCCGTAGGAACCGTCCGATGGGATGCCCATGGTAGTCCACTTGCCGTTGGTGCCCAGTACCCAGTCGTGGATGTGGTCGATGGCAGCGTTGGCTGCCGAAGCAGCCGACGACAGGCCGCGTGCCTCGATGATGGCGGCGCCGCGTTTGCCCACGGTAGGCAGGAAGGTGTTAGCGTTCCATTCCTGATCGTTGATCATGTCTTTGACCGACGCGCCATCGATGGTGGCGAAGCGGTAGTCAGCGTACATGGTCGGCGAGTGGTTGCCCCATACGCACAGTTTTTCGATGTCTTTAACGGCTTTGCCGGTTTTGGCAGCCACTTGCGACAGCGCGCGGTTGTGGTCCAGACGCAGCATGGCGGTGAAGTTCTTGGCTGGCAGCGATGGTGCCGATTTCATGGCGATGTAGGCGTTGGTGTTGGCTGGGTTGCCCACTACCAGAACTTTTACGTTGCGCGAAGCGACGGCGTCCAGTGCTTTACCTTGTACGGTGAAGATCTGGGCATTGGCTTCCAGCAGGTCTTTACGCTCCATGCCTGGGCCGCGTGGACGTGCGCCCACCAGAACAGCGACGTCGGCATCCTTGAAGGCAGTCATAGGGTCGGAGTGCGCGGTCATTTCGGTCAGCAGCGGGAAAGCGCAGTCGTCGATTTCCATCATGACGCCCTTCAGTGCTTTCTGTGCTTTTTCGTCAGCAATTTCCAACAGTTGCAGAATAACTGGTTGGTCTTTGCCCAGCATGTCGCCATTGGCGATGCGGAACAGCAGAGCGTAACCGATTTGGCCGGCGGCGCCGGTAACAGCAACACGCATTGGGGTTTTTGCCATGATGAATCTCCAAAGTGGGAATAAAACGTTCTCTAAGCGGGGCCGCTGCCGGCCCGGGGGAAACCGTAATCATACTGCATTTGAGTGCTGGCTGGCGGGCCGGAAAGGGGTGTCAGACGGCATGCCGCAAGCGCCTCGCTGGGAGTGTAGGCCTGTGTCTGGCAGATGTCAATGCTATCTTATGTCTTATATAAGACAGATAAGTTATTGCTGGTTTTTGCTGGACGGCAGGGGGTATTTGTGGTGAAATCGTGGTCTATGAATTCCGTGCCGCCTAATAATAACCCTGCATCCACTACCGCAAGCGGCAGTGCGGGCAGCGCTACGGCGGCTCCTTCGCCCACGTTCTCGCCACTTTATCAGCAAATCAAGGGTCTGATTACCCAGAGTTTGCAGTCGGGCGAATGGAAACCGGGCGAACTGATCCCTAGCGAAGTGGAACTGGCCAACCGTTTTAAAGTAAGCCAGGGCACGGTGCGCAAAGCGATCGACGAGCTGGCGGCGGAAAATCTGGTCATGCGCAAGCAGGGCAAGGGGACTTTTGTTTCCACCCATCACGAAGCACGCGCTCACTTCCGTTTCCTGCGCCTGATGCCGGACGAAGGCGTGCCGCACTATCCCGACAGCAAAATTATCGAAGTCAAGCGCATGCGTGCGCCCGCCGATGTGGCGCGCCTGCTCGAACTCAAGTCGGGCGATGCCGTGGTGTACATCAAGCGGGTGCAGGCGTTTGACGGCGTGCCCACCATTGTGGAAGAGCTGTGGCTGCCGGGCATGATCTTCAAGGGACTGACGGCCGAGCGGCTGGTGGAATACAAGGGGCCCATGTACGGCCTGTTCGAATCGGAATTCGGCACCCGCATGATACGCGCGACGGAAAAGATCCGCGCCGTCAGCGTGGGCGAGGAAGATGCAAAATTACTGGGCATCGCTGCCCAGACCCCGCTGCTGGAATCGGAGCGGGTGTCGTTCACTTACGGTGATAAAGCGGTGGAACTGCGCCGCGGTCTGTATTCGACCGCCCGGCACCACTATCACAACGAATTGAACTAAGTGAGCTGAACTGTACGGATCACAGGAGTTGATGTGAGGAGATGCCCGTTTGTTGCAATGCAGCGGCGGGCGGCGAAAACAGGGTGGAAATCGAGGCAAACCCTTGTTGCGCTGAAAATACGTTGAGCTACAGAAAGTAGCCGTCGCAGCTGTTGACTACCACTATTTTAGTTATATGTAACAATACATATTGGTTAGAAATGCGAAAATCAGCGAAAATCGCATTCTCGAAATTTTTGTTTATGCCTAGGAGGTCTTGATATGTCAGAAGCCGTAAGGGAAGCCCCGAAGAAAGAACGGCCGGAGTTCCGTAACATCCATGTGACGGAATTGTCCAACTACCGCTTGCCTTTGGCTGGCCTGGTATCCATTTTGCACCGCATCAGCGGCCTCACGATGTTCCTGCTGCTGCCATTCGTGCTGTACCTGCTGGAGCAAAGCCTGCGCTCGGAAATTTCCTTTGCGTACTACCAAGGCATCGTTTCCTATCCGCTGGTCAAACTGATCATTCTGGCGCTGGTCTGGGGCTATCTGCACCACTTCTGCGCTGGCTGCCGCCACCTGATCATGGATATGCACATCGGTCTGGCCAAGGAACAGGCGCGTCACTCGGCCGCTTCCGTGCTGGCTGTGAGCCTGACCCTGACCGCAATCATCGCCCTCAAACTGTTTGGAGTCTTCTGAGATGGCAACTAACGATAACATCGGACCTAAACGCCTCGTGGTAGGCGCGCACTACGGCCTGCGTGACTGGCTGGCGCAACGTGTCACCGCAGTGGTGATGGTGGCTTATACCGTCATTCTGCTGGTGTCCTTCCTGACCGGCCAGAACTTCACCTACGAAGGCTGGGCTGGCCTGTTCGCCCAGCAATGGTTCAAGCTGATCAGTGCCGTGACCCTGTTCGGTCTGTTCTTCCACGCCTGGGTAGGCGTACGTGACATCTGGATGGATTACGTGAAATCCGTCGGTCTGCGTCTGACCCTGCAAGTCGCCACCATCGTGTGGTTGATCGCTTGTGCCGCATGGTCGGTACAGATACTCTGGAGTGTTTAATCGTGGCAGCTATCAAATCTGCAATCCCTACCCGCCGCTTTGATGCGGTAATCGTCGGCGCCGGCGGCTCCGGCATGCGTGCATCGCTGCAACTGGCTGAAGCCGGTCTGAACGTCGCGGTACTGTCGAAAGTGTTCCCTACCCGTTCCCACACCGTGGCAGCGCAGGGCGGTATCGGCGCCTCGCTGGGCAATATGGCCGAAGACAACTGGTTCTGGCATATGTTCGACACCGTCAAAGGTGGCGACTATCTGGGCGACCAGGATGCGATCGAATTCATGTGCCGCGAAGCACCGAAGGTCGTGTACGAACTGGAACACTTCGGTATGCCTTTCGACCGTAACCCGGACGGCACCATCTACCAGCGCCCATTCGGCGGCCACACCGCCAACTTCGGCGAAAAAGCCGTGCAGCGCGCCTGCGCAGCGGCTGACCGTACCGGTCACGCACTGCTGCACACCCTGTACCAGCGCAATGTCCGTGCCCGCACCCACTTCTTCGTCGAGTGGATGGCACTGGACCTGATCCGTGACGCCGAAGGCGACGTGGTCGGCGTGGTAGCGCTGGAAATGGAAACCGGCGAATGCATGATTCTGGAAGCTAAGACCACCATCTTCGCTACCGGCGGTGCTGGCCGTATCTTCGCTGCATCGACCAATGCCTTCATCAACACCGGCGACGGCATGGGGATGGCGGCACGTGCCGGCCTGCCGCTGCAGGACATGGAATTCTGGCAGTTCCACCCAACCGGCGTGTCCGGCGCGGGCGTGCTGATCACCGAAGGCGTACGCGGTGAAGGCGGTATCCTGATCAACTCCGAAGGCGAACGTTTCATGGAGCGCTATGCGCCTACGCTGAAGGATCTGGCACCGCGCGACTTCGTGTCGCGCTCGATGGACCAGGAGATCAAGGAAGGCCGCGGCTGCGGTCCGAACAAGGATCACGTGATGCTGGACCTGCGCCACATCGGCGCCGACACCATCCAGAAGCGTCTGCCTTCGATTCTGGAAATCGGCCACAAGTTCGCCAACGTCGACGCGACCAAAGAACCGATTCCGGTCGTGCCTACCATCCACTACCAGATGGGCGGTATTCCGACCAACATCCATGGTCAGGTGGTGACGCCGAACGGCGACGGCACCCAGAAAGTGGTCAACGGCCTGTACGCCATCGGCGAATGCGCCTGCGTATCGGTGCACGGCGCTAACCGTCTGGGCACCAACTCGCTGCTCGATCTGGTGGTATTCGGCCGCGCTGCCGGTAACCACGTGGTGGCGCAGAACCTCAAGCAGAAGGAAAACAAACCGCTGCCTAAGGACGCTGCCGACTTCGCGATGAACCGTCTGAACAAGCTGGAAACCTCGAACGGCGGTGAAAAAGTGCAGGGTGTGGCCAACGACATCCGCGCCGCCATGCAGAAATACTGCGGCGTGTTCCGTACCGACGACATGCTGAACAAAGGCGTGGAAGAAATCATGAAACTGGACGAGCGTCGCAAGCACGTATCGTTCAAGGACAAGTCGAAAGTGTTCAACACCGCCCGCGTCGAAGCGCTGGAACTGGACAACCTGATCGAAACTGCCAAAGCCACCATCGTCTCGGCCGCAGCTCGCAAGGAATCGCGTGGCGCCCACGCCCACAACGATTTCCCGCAGCGTGACGACGACAACTGGATGAAACACACCCTGTGGTACTCGGCGGACAACCGTCTGGAATACAAGGCCGTCGTGACCAAGCCGCTGACGGTCGACACCTTCAAACCGAAACCACGTACTTTCTAAGAGCTAAGAACATGGCACGCACTCTCAAACTGAAAATTTATCGTTACGATCCCGATCAGGACGCCAAGCCTTATATGCAGGACGTGACGGTCGAGCTGAAAGACACCGACAAGATGCTGCTGGACGCCCTGCAGCGTATCAAGTCCGACGTGGATGATTCGCTGGCCCTGCGCCGCTCGTGCCGCGAAGGCGTGTGCGGTTCGGACGCCATGAACATCAATGGCAAAAACGGTCTGGCCTGCACCACCAACCTGAACGAGCTGACCGAGCCTATCGTGCTGCGTCCGCTGCCTGGCCTGCCGGTGATCCGCGATCTGATCGTCGACATGACACAGTTCTTCAAGCAGTACGATTCGGTCAAGCCTTACCTGATCAACGATTCCATCCGCCCTGAAAAAGAGCGTCTGCAATCGCCTGCCCAGCGTGAAGAGCTCGACGGCCTGTACGAGTGCATACTGTGCGCTTGCTGCTCGACCTCGTGCCCTTCGTTCTGGTGGAATCCGGACAAGTTCGTCGGTCCTGCCGGCCTGCTGCAAGCCTACCGCTTCATCGCCGACTCGCGCGACGAAGCCACCGGCGCCCGTCTGGATAATCTGGAAGATCCATACCGTCTGTTCCGCTGCCACTCGATCATGAACTGCGTCGACGTGTGCCCTAAAGGTCTGAACCCGAACAAAGCGATCGGCAAGATCAAGGAACTGATGGTGCGTCGCGCCATCTGATGCACCACACGGGCGGTGTGACTTTTTAATGCCGCCCGTTTTTGTAAAGTAGCCGCACCATGACTGCAACGAATACCGCTGCGCACCAGTCTGACCCGGCCAACCGCGCGCGCCTGCGCTGGCGCGCCCGCCGTGGACTGCTGGAAAACGACATCATCCTGACCCGTTTTCTCGATGCGCATGAAACCGAATTGACCGACGAGGAAGTGGACGCTCTGACGCGTTTGCTGGATCTGTCGGACAATGCCCTGATGGATCTGATACTGGCCCGCAAGGAGCCTGACGGCGATATTGATCTGCCCCAGGTACACACCTTGCTGGCGCGTCTGCGACTGGCCTGAGCCTGAAGCACGAGTACAGCATTAACTGTTTTTTTTACTTTTGTCTCACCTCTCCAAGAAGGAAGAGTTCATGAACACCTCTGATAACAAAGCCACACTGTCGTTCTCCGATGGCAGCCCATCGGTCGATTTCCCGATCTACAAAGGGACCGTTGGTCCGGACGTGATCGACATCCGTAAGCTGTATGCCGGTACCGGCAAGTTCACCTACGATCCGGGTTTCATGTCGACCGCGGCATGTAATTCCTCGATCACCTACATCGACGGCGACAAGGGCGAGCTGCTGTACCGCGGCTACCCGATCGAACAGCTGGCCGTGAACGCCGACTTCATGGAATCGTGCTACCTGCTGCTGAACGGCGAACTGCCGAACGCAGAACAGAAAGCCACCTTCGTCGACACCGTGACCAAGCACACCATGGTGCACGAGCAGATGCAGTTCTTCTTCCGCGGCTTCCGTCGTGACGCGCACCCGATGTCGGTACTGGTTGGTACCGTTGGCGCGCTGGCTTCGTTCTACCACGATTCGCTCGACATCAACGATGCCAAGCACCGTGAAGTATCGGCTATCCGCCTGATCGCCAAGATGCCTACTCTGGTGGCGATGGCTTACAAATACTCGATCGGCCAGCCGTTCGTGTACCCACGCAATGACCTGTCGTACAGCGCCAACTTCATGCGCATGATGTTCGGCAACCCATGCGAAGAATACAAAGTCAACGACGTGCTGGTGCGCGCGCTGGACCGTATCCTGATCCTGCACGCCGACCACGAGCAGAACGCTTCGACCTCGACCGTGCGTCTGGCCGGTTCCTCGGGCGCCAATCCGTTCGCCTGTATCGCTGCCGGTATCGCCTGCCTGTGGGGCCCCGCCCACGGCGGCGCGAACGAAGCTGCACTGAACATGCTGAAAGAAATCGGCACCGTCGAGAACATTCCTGCCTTCATCGCTCAGGTGAAAGACAAGAACTCGGGCGTGAAGCTGATGGGCTTCGGTCACCGCGTCTACAAAAACTTCGACCCACGCGCCAAACTGATGCGTGAAACCTGCTACGAAGTGCTGGAAGAGCTGGGCCTGCAAGACGACCCGCTGTTCAAGCTGGCCATGGAACTGGAAAAGATTGCACTGAACGACGAATACTTCGTTTCGCGCAAACTGTACCCGAACGTGGACTTCTACTCGGGCATCGTACAATCGGCACTGGGCATTCCAGTTTCGCTGTTCACCGGTATCTTCGCCATGGCCCGTACCATAGGCTGGATCGCCCAGTGGAACGAAATGATCGCCGATCCGGAACAGAAAATCGGCCGTCCACGCCAGCTGTTCGTGGGTTCGACCACGCGCGAAGTCAAGCCGCTGGACCAGCGTTAATCCGCTGTCTCGGATACAAGAAAGCGGGCTGCGGCCCGCTTTTTTTTCGCCCGTTTTCTGCCCAGCCGGCACCGTGCGTGCCGCTGCTGTCAGTTGTCCTGATCGAGCAGGGCCTGTATCTCGGCGCGTTCCTTCTTGCTCACGTGGCCGCCGCGCAGGGCCGCCAGCACCAGCGCCTTGCCGGAACCGGCAAAGGCTTTCTGTATCAGTTCTTTCAGCAGATTGGTTTGCAGCGCATCCTGCGCCTGAGCCGGCGCATAGATGTGGGCGCGCTGGCTTTCGTCGCGGCTGAGGATACCTTTGCTGTGCATGACCTGCAGCAGGCGCAGCACGGTGGCGTAGTTCATCTCGGGCCGGCTGGCCAGTGCGGCCTGATGCACCTGCTTGGCCGTGGCCGGTCCGCTGGCCCACAACAGGCGCAGCATTTCCAGTTCGGCAGGGGTGGGTTTAGCGACGGGTGGGTTCATGTTGCGCATTTTTATAAGACTATGCATCTAGATTAAAATATCTAGATGCATTTGTCTAGTTGCGCAGCGGGGCGCGAGTCCCCTTTAGTTTACCCAGCGTGGCTGGCTTATCTGCAGGCTTACCACTTCATTTCGCCTTTGGCGACTTTGGCGCTGGTGTCCAGAGCTGCTTTCAGACCTGCTTGCGGATACAGTTGCTGCATGCGGGTGATGAGTGCGGCCGAGTTGGCGGCGGCCGCCGTTTCCGCTTCAAATTTCACCAGATAGTCGCGGGTAAAACCGATGCTGGCAGGCGTCAGCGCGCTGCCCACCTTGAAGTGGCCCGGCACCACGGTGTTCGGCTGCAGGGCGGCGATGCCGTCCAGCGTGGCTAGCCACTGCTGGCGCGAGGCTGCCGTCTGGGTGTCGGCGGTCCATACGTGCAGGTCGTTGAAGACCACCACGCCACCGGCCACCGTCCTGATCGACGGGATCCACACATAGCTGCGCTCCGGCTGCAGACCGGTGATCTGCAGGGTTTCGCCTTCCAGTTCGATGCGGTCGCCCTGCAGCACTTGCGGCACGATGATGCTGTGCGGCGCGTTGTCTTTCAGGATGGGGCCCCAGTACGCTACTTTGGCATCTTTTTTCTTCTCGATGGCAGCCACGGTGTAGGCAGTGGCGACGATTTTCGCTGCAGGGAAAGCAGCGTGGATCACGTCTAGGCCGAAATAGAAATCCGGATCGCCGTGGCTCACATACACGGTGGTCAGGCGCTTGCCGCTGGCGCGGATCTGTTCGACCAGTTTCAAGGCTTCGGCACGCGAGAACTGGGCGTCGATCAGTACCGCATCCTGGGCGCCGCTGACCAGTACCGAGGCGACGGGGAAGATGGCCGCTTCGCCGGGATTGAATACTTCCACCTTGAGCGGGGCGGCGCTGGCGCTGCCCAGAGTGGCGGCGAAGGCGCTGGCTAACAGGGTTTGCAAAGGTTGCTTAAGCATGATGGGCTTTCGTGTCGGGTTAGAATGACGTCATCTTAAATTGCTTGATACGGTAGAAAAACCCCGTATCATTCACTAATTAATTGCGCAAATCGGACGAATCTATGGATAGAATTACTGCCGCCCAGGTGTTTGTCAGCATCGCCGAACGGGGCAGCATGATTGCTGCCGCCGATGCCCTCGCCATGTCGCGCGCCATGGTCACGCGCTATCTGGCGCAGATGGAGCAGTGGGCCGGCGCCCGTTTGCTGCACCGTAGTACCCGCCGTCTCAGCCTGACGGATGCGGGCACGCTGACGCTGGCGCGCTGCCGCAGCATGCTGGAGCTGGCCGAGGATATGGCGCTCGACAGTGCGGTGGAAGAGGGCGCACCGCGCGGTCTGCTGCGCATTAGCTGTTCGCAGTCGCTGGCGCAGGCCGTGCTGGCGCCGGCCATGACGGCGTTTCTGCAGCGTTACCCTCACACTAAGGTCGATATGCAGATTAATAACCGCGCCGTGAATCTGGTCGAGCAGCGCATCGATCTGGCGCTGCGCATTACCAATGCGCTGGAACCGAATCTGATCGCGCGCCAGCTGGCCCGCTGCGATTCGGTGGTGTGCGCGGCGCCTGCCTATCTGGCACGGCATGGCAGGCCGGGGCAGGTGGCCGATCTGGCGCGCCACAACTGCCTCACCTATAGCTATTTTGGCAAAAGCCTGTGGCAATTTACCGACGTTCATGGTGAGGCCATGTCGGTGCCGGTCAGCGGCAATCTGTCGGCCAATGAAGATACCAGTCTGCTGCGCGCAGCACTGCAGGGCGCCGGCATCGTGCTGCAACCTAAGTACAGCGCTATGGGGCTGATCGCCTCCGGCGAGCTGGTGCAACTACTGCCGCAATTCACCCCGCAACAGATGGGTATACACGCTATTTATACCTCGCGCCAGCATATGTCGGCCGCTTTGCGCGCCCTGCTGGACTTTCTGGCCGGGTGGTTCCGCAGCGATGCGGGCTGGCTGGCCCATACCCCCGAGCCAGCACAAGGCGGCGCGGTGCAGCGTCTGCCGCGTTCCTGAGCGATAAGGCTAAAGCTTAAATTAATGAAAACATTTCAGCGCGCTAGGCCGTCGGGCAAGCCTATCGCCACACTTAATGCCACATTAAAACGCAAGTTTTCACGGGTTTTTGCCGCACAAATGGTTGTTCGGATACAATACCGGTGCTATCCTGAATGACCGATTTTTGTAGTACCCGAAGAAATATAGCCCTTCCCCACAACTTGATGTGCAATCCGCTAACCGGTCAGGCCGTGTCGCGGAAGGTTAGATTAACCCGCTAATCTCGCGAAGCGCGAAGAAAGGTGAGCAATATGATGCAACAATATACGTCCAACTCCTACCTGTTTGGTGGGAACGCCCCGTACGTCGAAGAACTGTACGAAGCGTATCTCGACAATCCAGGTTCTGTGCCAGACAACTGGCGCGCCTATTTCGACGCCATGCAGCACGTACCGGCCGTCGATGGTTCCAATAAACCCGACGTCGCCCACGCCTCCGTGATCGCCTCTTTCGCCGAACGCGCGAAAGCCGGTCCTATCCGCACCGTGGTGGCTTCGGCCGACGCCGAAATGGGCCGCAAACGCGTGGCTGCTACCCAGCTGATCGCAGCCTACCGCTACCTCGGTTCGCGCTGGGCCAATCTGGACCCGCTGCAGCGTCAGGAGCGTCCGGCTATCCCTGAACTCGATCCTAGCTTCTACGGGTTCACCGATGCGGACATGGACACCGTATTCAACATCAGCAACACCTACTTCGGCCCAGAGACCGCGACCCTGCGCGACCTGCTGAACTTCCTGCGCGATACCTACACCCGTTCGATCGGCGCCGAGTTCATGTACATCTCCGACCCGGCCGAAAAGCGCTGGCTGCAAGAGCGTCTGGAAGCGATCCGCTCGACGCCTAACTTCACCGCAGAGAAGAAACAGCACATCCTGGAGCGCCTGACCGCTGCCGAAGGTCTGGAACGTTACCTGCACACCAAGTATGTCGGTCAAAAGCGTTTCTCGCTGGAAGGCGGCGAAACCTTCATCGCGTCAATCGATGAAATCATCCAGCGCGCCGGCGAAAAAGGCGTGCAGGAAATCGTGATCGGTATGGCCCACCGCGGCCGTCTGAACGTCCTCGTGAACACCCTGGGCAAATCGCCTAAGGAACTGTTCGAAGAATTCGAAGGCAAGCACGGCGACGACCTGCCAGCCGGTGACGTGAAATACCACCAGGGCTTCTCGTCGGACATCTCGACCGCTGGCGGTCCGGTCCACCTGTCGCTGGCCTTCAACCCATCGCACCTGGAAATCGTCAACCCTGTAGTAGAAGGCTCCGTCAAAGCCCGTATGGATCGCCGCGGCGACCACGCCGGCAAGCAAGTGCTGCCAATTCTGGTGCACGGCGATGCCGCTTTCGCTGGTCAGGGCGTTGTGATGGAAACCCTGAATCTGGCCCAGACCCGTGGTTACGGCACCGGCGGTACCGTGCACATCGTGATCAACAACCAGATCGGTTTCACCACCTCCGACCCGCGCGATGCCCGCTCCACCATCTACTGCTCGGACGTCGTCAAGATGATCGAAGCACCGGTGCTGCACGTCAACGCCGACGATCCTGAAGCCGTGGTACTGGCTTCGCAGATCGCCATGGACTACCGTCTGCAGTTCCAGAAAGATATCGTCGTTGACATCATCTGCTACCGCAAACTGGGCCACAACGAGCAAGATACCCCGGCACTGACCCAGCCGCTGATGTACAAGAAAATCGGCCAGCACCCAGGCACCCGCAAACTGTATGCGGACAAACTGGTTGCGCAGAGTGTGATTCCGGCCGACGGCGGCGAAAAAATGCAATCGGCCTTCCGTGACGCCATGGACGCCGGCAAGCACACGGTGGATCCGGTCATCACCAACTTCAAGAACAAGTTCGCCGTCGACTGGCTGCCGTTCCTGAACCGCAAGTGGACCGATAGCGCCGATACCGCCGTGCCGATGACGGAACTGAAACGTCTGGCTGGCCGCATCACCACCGTACCGGAAAACTTCAAAGTCCACGCACTGGTCGAAAAAGTGCTGGCTGACCGTTCGGCCATGGGCCGCGGCGAGCTGAATCTGGACTGGGGCATGGGCGAACATCTGGCCTTCGCTTCGCTGGTCGCTTCCGGCTACGCTGTGCGTCTGACCGGTCAGGATGCTGGCCGTGGTACTTTCGTCCACCGTCACGCCGTGCTGCACGATCAGAACCGCGAGCGCTGGGATGCCGGCACCTACGTGCCGCTGCAGAACATCGCCGAAGGTCAGGCACCGTTCACCGTGATCGACTCCGTGCTGTCGGAAGAAGCGGTACTGGGCTTCGAATACGGCTACTCGACCGCAGAACCTAACACCCTGACCATCTGGGAAGCCCAGTTCGGCGACTTCGTCAACGGCGCTCAGGTCGTGATCGACCAGTTCATCAGCTCCGGCGAAGTGAAGTGGGGCCGCGCTTCGGGTCTGGTGATGATGCTGCCGCACGGCTACGAAGGCCAGGGTCCGGAGCACTCGTCGGCGCGTCCGGAACGCTTCCTGCAGCTGTGCGCAGACAACAATATGCAAGTGGTCCAGCCGACCACCGCCTCGCAGATCTTCCACGTGCTGCGTCGCCAGATGGTGCGTCAGTTCCGCAAACCGCTGGTCATCCTCACGCCGAAATCGCTGCTGCGTAACAAGGATGCCGGTACTCCGCTGACCGAACTGGCCAAGGGCGCATTCCAGACCGTGATCGGTGAAGTCGACGAGAAAATCGACGCCAAGAAAGTCAAACGCGTCATCGCCTGCTCGGGCAAGGTCTACTACGATCTGGTCAACGCACGCAAAACCCGCGGCCAGACCGATACCGCCATCATCCGTGTGGAACAGCTGTATCCATTCCCGCACAAATCGTTCGCTGCCGAACTGAAAAAGTTCCCGAACCTGGCGGAAGTGGTATGGGCACAGGACGAGCCGCAGAATCAGGGCCCATGGTTCCAGATTCAGCACAACATCTTCGAGAGCATGGAAGCCGGTCAGCGTCTGGCCTACGCCGGTCGCCCGGCGTCGGCATCGCCAGCCGTCGGCTACTACGACAAGCACTATGCCCAGCAAAAAGATCTGCTGGAAACGGCTTTCTCGAAGCTCAAAGGCTTCATCCTGACCAAATAAGTCCCATGGCGCCGTGCCCGGCACGGCGCCTTTTTACAGCATTCATGATTAGACCGGCGTGACCGCAAGCCTGCAGCGGAGCGCCACTACAAAAATATACGGAGTTATCCATGGCACAAATTCAAGTTAAAGTACCTCAACTGTCGGAATCGGTCGCTGAAGCGACCATGCTGACCTGGCACAAGAAAATCGGCGAAGCCGTCGCCCGCGACGAAAACCTGATCGACATCGAAACCGATAAAGTGGTACTGGAACTGCCAGCCCCGGCCGCTGGCGTGCTGGTTGAAATCATCAAAGGCGACGGCAGCACCGTGGTGGCTGACGAAGTGATCGCCGTCATCGATACCGAAGCGACCGCCGGCGCTAGCGCTCCAGCCGCTGCCGCTGCTGCCCCAGCCGCCGCTGCTGCTGCACCAGCTGCTGCTGCCGCTACCGGTGGCAACAAAGGCGACGTGGCCATGCCAGCCGCTGCCAAGATCCTGTCGGAAAAAGGCCTGAGCGCCAGCGATGTTGCCGGTTCGGGCAAAGATGGCCGCGTCACCAAGGGCGACGCACTGGCTGCTTCGGCACCGGCTGCCCCGGCCGTGGCTCCTCTGGCGGCACCCGCTGCCAAGCCAGCACTGCAACAGGTGGCTGCGCCTGCCGCTGCCAATCTGGGCGATCGTCCGGAAGAGCGCGTGCCGATGAGCCGTCTGCGTGCCCGTATCGCCGAGCGTCTGGTGCAATCGCAATCGACCAACGCGATTCTGACCACCTTCAACGAAGTCAACATGGCGCCAGTGATGGACCTGCGCAACAAGTACAAGGACAAGTTCGAGAAAGAGCACGGCGTCAAGCTGGGCTTCATGTCCTTCTTCGTTAAAGCTGCTGTGGCCGCGCTGAAGAAATACCCTATTCTGAACGCTTCGGTCGACGGTAACGATATCGTCTACCACGGCTACTTCGACATCGGTATCGCCGTGGGTTCGCCACGCGGTCTGGTGGTGCCTATTCTGCGCAATGCCGACCAGATGTCGATCGCCGACATCGAGAAGAAAATCGGCGAATTCGGCGCCAAGGCTAAAGAAGGCAAGCTGACCCTGGACGACCTGACCGGCGGTACCTTCTCGATCTCGAATGGCGGTACCTTCGGCTCCATGCTGTCGACCCCTATCATCAACCCGCCACAATCGGCGATTCTGGGCGTGCACGCGACCAAAGATCGCGCTGTGGTAGAAAACGGCCAGATCGTGGTGCGTCCGATGAACTATCTGGCGATGTCCTACGACCACCGTATCATCGACGGCCGCGAAGCTGTGCTGGGTCTGGTAGCCATGAAAGAAGCGCTGGAAGATCCAGCCCGCCTGCTGCTGGAACTGTAATCCCCGCCAATGCGTTCCGGCCCCGGTGCCGGAACGCTGTTCAGAGGAAGAACCATGAGCGTTTCCGAAGAAATCAAGCGTTTGCATGAACTGCACCAGTCCGGCGCCCTGTCGGATGCCGAGTTCGCTGCTGCCAAGGCCAAGCTGCTCAGCAGCGGGTCGTATGGCAGCGAACAGCTTTCCAGCGACATCAGCAAATTGCGCCGCTCCCGTAGCGACCGCTGGCTAGGTGGGGTATGTGGCGGCCTGGGCCGCATCAGCGGCGTCGAGACCTGGATCTGGCGTCTGCTGTTCGTGCTGTTCGTGCTGACCTTCGGCTTCGGTCTCGCGATTTACCTTCTGCTCTGGATCTTTGTGCCAGAAGAAGAAACGATAGGATAAGAAATGAGCAAACAATTTGACGTAGTAGTCATCGGCGCCGGTCCCGGCGGTTATATCGCTGCCATCCGCGCAGCCCAGCTGGGTTTCTCGGTTGCCTGCGTAGATGCGTGGGAAAATGAAAAGGGCGGCCCGGCACCGGGCGGTACTTGCACCAACGTCGGCTGCATCCCCTCCAAAGCACTGCTGCAATCGTCGGAACACTACGAGCACGCTGGCCATGCGTTCAAGGAACACGGTATCGATGTTGCCGGTCTGTCGCTGAACCTGCCGCAAATGCTGAAGCGCAAGAACACCGTCGTCAAACAGAATAATGACGGCATCCTGTTCCTGTTCAAGAAAAACAAAGTGAGCTTCTTCCACGGCCGCGCCGCTTTCGCCGGTCCAGCTACTGCAGAAGGCTACCCGCTGGCCATCTCGGCACCTGCCAACGAGACCATCAGCGGCAAACAGGTGATCATCGCTACCGGTTCCAATGCACGCGAACTGCCGGGCGCAGCGTTTGATGAAAAGCTGATACTGTCGAACACCGGCGCACTGGCCATCGACGCTGTTCCAGCCAAGCTGGGCGTGATCGGCGCCGGCGTGATCGGTCTGGAAATGGGCTCCGTATGGCGCCGTCTGGGCGCGGAAGTGACCGTGCTGGAAGGCCTGCCGGTGTTCCTCGGCGCCGTCGACGAGCAGATCGCCAAGGAAGCGCAGAAGCTGTTCACCAAACAGGGGCTGTCCATCAATCTGGGCTGCAAGATCGGCGCCATCACCAAGGGCGACAACAACGTCACCGTGGCTTACGAAAACGCCAAGGGCGAAGCGCAGACCGCCGTGTTCGACAAGCTGATCGTGTCGATCGGCCGTACCCCGAACACCCATGGCCTGGGCGCGGACAAAGTCGGTCTGGCGCTGGACGAGCGCGGTTTCGTCGCCGTCGATGGCGACTGCAAAACCAATCTGCCGGGCGTATGGGCCGTGGGCGACGTGGTACGTGGCCCGATGCTGGCGCACAAAGCGGAAGAAGAAGGCGTGGCCGTGGCCGAGCGTATCGCTGGCCAGCACGGTCACACCAACTTCGACACCATTCCCTGGGTGATCTACACCTCGCCGGAAATCGCCTGGGTAGGCAAAACCGAGCAGGCGCTGAAAGCCGCTGGCGTGGCCTACAAAGCCGGTACTTTCCCCTTCCTGGCCAACGGCCGTGCACGCGCACTGGGCGATACCTCGGGTATGGTGAAATTCCTCGCCGATGCCACCACCGACGAAATCCTCGGCGTGCACATCATCGGACCGATGGCTTCGGAACTGATTTCGGAAGCCGTGGTAGCGATGGAATTCAAGGCATCGGCCGAAGACATCGCCCGTATCTGCCACGCTCACCCATCGCTGTCGGAAGCGACCAAAGAGGCAGCTCTGGCCATCGATAAGCGTACCCTGAACTTCTAAGCAATCCTCTAGCGGACTGCGGGCGGGCTGCGGTCCGCCCTTTTCTTTTGCGCAGTACAGAAACCATCCTCATGAACGTCGAAGAGTTTTACCAGCATGCGCTTGAGCAGCGCAATTTCAAGGCCGATGCTGCCCAGCGCCGCGCCGTTGACCGTCTGCAAGTGTGCTATGATCAGTGGCTGGCCTACAAAGGCCAGCGCTCGAGCACCTTCAAGCGCCTGATCAACCGGCCCGATGTGCCCCGCGGCGTGTATATGTGGGGCGGGGTGGGGCGCGGTAAGTCCTTCCTGATGGACAGTTTCTATTCGGTGGTGCCGGTGGTACGCAAGACCCGCTTGCACTTCCACGAATTCATGCGCGGCGTGCACCGCCAGCTCGACGATCTGAAAGGCTTGGCCAATCCGCTCGACGAAGTGGCCAAGCGCGTGGCCAAAAAATACCGTCTGATCTGCTTCGACGAATTCCACATCTCCGATGTGGCCGATGCCATGATCATGTACAACCTGCTGAAGGCACTGTTCGATAACGGCGTGTCCTTCATCATGACGTCCAACTACGATCCGCAGCTGCTGTACCCGGACGGGTTGCACCGTGACCGCATCCTGCCCACCATCGCGCTGCTGTACGAAAAGCTCGATGTGATGAATATCGATGCCGGCATCGATTACCGGGGCCGCGCGCTGGAGCAGGTGGAGTCGTATTACACCCCGCTCAATGCGGCTACCGACGAAGCGCTGCGTGCTGCCTTTGCCCGCGTAGCCGAGAGCGCCGACGAGGACCCCACCATCCGCATCGAAGCGCGCGAAATCCGTGCGCTGCGCCGGGCCGGCACCACCATCTGGTTCGATTTCAATACCCTGTGCGGCGGTCCCCGCTCGCAGAACGATTATCTGGAAATCGCCAGCCGCTTCCATACCGTGATATTGTCCGGCATACCGATGATGTCGGCGGCCATGTCGTCCGAAGCGCGCCGCTTTACCTGGCTGATCGATGTATTCTACGATCAGGGCGTCAAGTTGCTGATGTCGGCCGAGGTGGAACCGGAACAGCTCTACACCACCGGTACACTGGCGAACGAATTCCACCGTACCGTCTCGCGTATCGTCGAGATGCAGTCGCAGGAATATATGGATAAGGAACAGCGTGCGGCTGCCGCAGCGCTGGCATAGTTTTTTAGGAAGTGTATGGTGATTGCGAGTAAATTCAAGGCGGGCTGGCTGCTGGCACTGGGCCTGATGCTGGGGCTAGTGACGCTGGCGCCGGTGCAGGCGGCCGAAGCGGCAGCGCGCTGGCCCAAGGTGCAGTCGGTCGAGCAGGCCAATGCAGCACTGCGTCAGGTGGAACAGGAGCGCGCCGTGGTGCAGGACCAGTTCGCCGAGGCTGAGCGTATCTGCTATGGCCGTTTTTTTGTGAACACCTGCCTGAGCGATGCCAAGGAAGTACGGCGCAAGGCACTGGCCGTGCTGCGTGCTGCCGAAGTCGATGCCGAGCATTTCAAACGCGCCGATTCGGTAGAAAAGCGTGATGCCGATCTGGCGGTAAGGGCCCGCAAGGATGCCGAAGAAGAAGCCCAGCATGCGGCTACGGCGCCCAAGGCGCCGAAAGTCGTGGACGATACGCCACGCCCGCCAGCTGTCACCGGACCGGCCGTGGACCGCGCAGCGCGCCATGCGGAAAAGCTGAAGAAGCTGGAAGCGCAGGATGCGGCCAATGCGGGCAAGCGGGCCGAAAATGTGGTCAGTTTCGAGCGCAAGCAGGATGAATCGCAGCGCCGTCAGGCCGAAGTGGCGCGCAAGAAGGCCGAAAAAGAGGCCAAACAGGCCGCCAGGGAAGCTGCGGCGCAGCGCAAAGCGGACCCCGTCCAGCGTCAGTAAGCAGGCCGTGGACTGCAGCTGGAACGTGACGCAGAGCAGCATTAGTTGGCTGCGCGCGCCGGGTAGATTAAACTACGTGATGTGTCACCGTTGTAAAGTAGTACTCCTTGTTGCAGTGAAACTTTTGTGTGGGTAGAGACCGAGAATTATGGCTGATGTAATCGATATCCAGCGTCGTCTGATAGAACTCGACGTTGAACACCGCGATCTGGATGCTGTCATCAACATGCTGACGCTCGATGGTCACCACGATCAATTGCAATTGCGCCGTCTCAAAAAGCGCAAGCTGCAACTGAAAGACCATATCACTCTGCTCAAAATGCAACTGGTGCCGGATGTTCCTGCCTGAGTTGCGAGCCTTACCGCTGCCTATCTAGTATATTTTGACTCAACACCCGTCCCCGTCCGACCAGACCCCGATCGCCGTGGTTGGCGAGACCGCCGAAGCACCCCCCGGAAAACATGATGCCGAGGTTGAACGCCTGTTTGGTGCCGGTGGACCGCTGGGTCCGGCGGTAGGCGATTTTCGTCCGCGCCGTTCGCAGACCGAAATGGCCAAGGCCGTTGCCGCCGCCATCGACAGCCAGACCACTCTGATCGCCGAGGCCGGTACCGGCACGGGCAAGACCTTTGCCTATCTGGTGCCGGCGCTGCTGTGGGGCGGCAAGACCATCATTTCCACCGGTACCAAGAATCTGCAGGACCAGCTGTTCCTGCGCGATATCCCTACCGTGCGGGCGGCTTTGCAGGCACCGGTGTCGGTGGCGCTGCTCAAAGGCCGTTCCAACTATCTGTGCCACTACCATCTGGAGCGCACGCTGCAGAATGGCCGCATGACGTCGCGCGACGACGTGGGCCATCTGCGCGAAATTTCGCGCTTCCTGAAAATGACCAATTCCGGCGACAAGGCGGAACTGGCGCGGGTGCCGGAAAATGCCCTGATCTGGAATCTGGTTACTTCCACCCGCGACAACTGCATGGGCGCCGAGTGCCAGTATTATCAGGACTGCTTCGTGATGAAGGCGCGCAAGGAGGCGCAGCAGGCCGATGTGGTGGTGGTCAATCATCACCTGTTCTTCGCCGACGTGGCGCTGAAGGATTCCGGCATCGCCGAACTGCTGCCGTCGGCCAACACCGTGATCTTCGACGAAGCCCACCAGTTGCCCGATACGGCCACGCTGTTCTTTGGCGATACCTTCTCCACCTCGCAAGTGCTGGAATTGTGCCGCGACGTGCTGGCCGAAGGGCTGGCCCACGCGCGCGATGGCGCCGACTGGGGCAAGACGGTGACGGTGGTGGAAAAAGCGGCGCGCGATCTGCGCCTGACCTTCCCGCAGGATATCGTGCGCCTGTCGCTGCCGCAGATTGCGCCATCGAGCGACTTTTTCCCCGCGCTGGAAACCCTCAAGGATGAGCTGGACGGCCTGCTGGCCGTGCTGGAAACCCAGGCGGAGCGGGCGGAAACGCTGGAACAGTGCCGCCAGCGCGGCCTGCAGCTGGCGCAGCAGCTGCGCGACTGGAAATTCGATCCCAAGGCGCGGGTGGAGAAGGGCGCGGAAGCCGTGTTCTGGGTGGAAGCCTATGCCTCTTCGCTGCAGCTGCACAAGACGCCGCTGTCGATTGCGCCTATCTTCAACGGCCAGCGCGAAGGCGTGCCGCGTAGCTGGATATTCACCTCCGCCACGCTGGCGGTGAAAAACGATTTCAGCCACTTTTCCGAGCAGATGGGCTTGACGGGCGAACCGTCCAAAACCTGGCCCAGCCCGTTCGATTACGGTGCGCAGGGCATACTGTATGTGCCGCAAGGCTTGCCCGATCCGAATTCCATGGGCTATACGGATGCCGTGCTCGATCTGGCCCTGCCCGTGATCGAAGCGGCGGGCGGCCGTACTTTCCTGCTGTGCACCACGCTGCGCGCCGTCAAGCGGGCCGCCGAACGGCTACGCGACGAGTTCGAGCGGCGCGGCCTGAACTTCCCCCTGTTCGTGCAGGGCGATAAAGGCCGCACGGAATTGCTGGACCAGTTCCGCGCCGCCGGTAACGGCGTGCTGATCGGCAGCCAGTCGTTCTGGGAAGGCGTGGACGTGCGCGGCGATGCGCTGTCGCTGGTGATTATCGACAAGCTGCCGTTTGCGCCGCCCGACGATCCCGTGCTGGCAGCCCGCATCGAAGTGATGGAGAAACAGGGCAAGAATGGTTTCATGCATCACACGCTGCCGGAAGCCATCATCAACCTGAAGCAGGGCGCCGGCCGCCTGATCCGCGACGTCGGCGATCGCGGCGTGCTGATGCTGTGCGATCCGCGTGTCATTTCCAAGCCTTATGGCAAACGCATCTGGCAAAGCCTGCCGGCCTTCAAGCGCACGCGCGAACAGGCCGATGTGATTGCCTTCTTCCGCCCTGCGCCGCCCGCCGAGGCGGAATAGGGCGGCGCAGCGCTGCATCGATTCCTGCCGTTCTGAGCGCCCCGCACACCTTTGCGCTGGCACAAACTCGCGCCTGAACTGGGCGCTAGAGTGAACTCTGCGCTGCACCGTTTGGCGTGCAGTTACGGAGGATGTCATGGCAATCCGACACGGCTGTTTTATCAGTTATGCCCATGGCCATCACGCGTACATGAGCCGCTTCAAAAGCGATCTGATCGAAGCACTGGCCTGCTATCTGGAGCCCCATTTCGATAACGAGGACGAGCTCTTCGTCGATAGCGCCCAGCTCGGTGGCGGGGACGATCTGGATCAGCGCATCGCCCAGGCCCTGTGCGAAAGCGTCTGCATGATCGTGATCTATACGCCGCGCTACGAAGCGCACGGCTATACGCGGCGCGAATATGCCGCCATGCAGCGCATCGAAGCGGAACGCAGCGCGTGGTACCGCCTGCCCAGTCACCTGATCATCCCCATCATCATGACGCGCCACCCGGCCGGCTTGCCGCCGCAGATTACCCGGCCCGGCATGTATGTGGATTTTTCGCGCTATACGCTGGCCAGCAATTCGTTCAAATCCAATCCCGAATTTCTGCCCGAAATAGAAAAAATCGTGCTGCGCATCGCCGAGCATTACCACTGTCTGAAGCGCTATATGCCGCCCCGCCACGATTGCAGCAAATTTGTTCTGCCCGATATTCCGCCTGAATGGCGGGTGATTCCTCCTCCTAACTTTCCACGCTAAAGGTTTGCCATGGAAACCCATCCTCTGTTGCTGCCGCCGCTCAGCGATCACGGCGAAGTCATTACTTTTTATGCCTACCGCGATGATGGCAGCCGCAGCGCGGCGCTGGCCAATCTGGCGATACTGCTGGCACGCCAGCGGGCAGCTTACAATCCTGTCCTGATGATAGACTGGGATTTGCCGGCGCCGGCACTGCACCAGTATTTCGGCGTGCCGCGCAACCATCCGGGCGTGCTGGAATTCTTCCTCGCCTGCGCCGAGCAGCTGGACCAGCACCAGCCTAGCGGCTTCAGCGACGACACCCTGCTGGCCTATGAAGTGCTGGCGGCAGTGGACTGGGAACAATATGTGCTGCGCGTGGACGATGCCAGCCAGCTCTACCTGATGCCGGCTGGCCGGCTCGACGAGCACTATTCCGAACGCTTGCGTACCCTGGACTGGGAAGGACTGTTCCGGCGCTGCCCCGCGCTGTTCCGCTGCTTCGCCGCCCAGATGGCCTGCCACTTCCGCCATGTGCTGGTCGATGCTGCCAGCGGGCAGGCGGAAACTGCGGGCCTGTGCACCACGCTGCTGCCGCGCAAGCTGGTGATGCTGTTCGGCCCCGACAAGGGCAGCCTCGAAGGCGCTTGCGAGATGGTGGCGCGCGCCACCAGCTATCGCTGCAGCCACGAGGACGAGCAGCGCCCCCTGCTGGTCTATCCACTTGCCGTGCAGCTGGAAGGCGACGATGCCAGCCTGCGCGCGCAGCGCCGCTATGGCGACAAGCTGCGTCACGGCGGCTACCAGCAGCGGCTCGAACAGCTGCTGTCGGACTGCTATGGCCTGCGTCAGTTGTCGCTAGCCAGCTATTGCGATGAAGTCCAGCTCCAGCATAGCCGTGACGAGGCGCAGCAACTGGCCGCGCAGGCCACCCCGCACGGTGACCGCCATACACTGGTGCGTTCCTACGCCACCCTGCTGGAATGGCTGGAGCCGGGCTACTATCCGTGGCAATCCCACGCCGAGGTGCTTGCGCTCAGGCGTATGCAGGCACTGCCGGGCCAGCTGACGGGCCATAGCCTGCTGCTGGCGCAGGCCGAACTGCAGCACCAGCTGGGGCTGGAGTACAGCACGCAGCAGCGCTGGCGGCAGGCGCAAGGCTGCTTCGAACAGGCCTGCCAGATGCGTCAGCAGGTGGTGGGGACGGAGCAGGCGGAAACGCTGGCCAGCAAGGCGGCGCTGGCGGCAGTACAGTTTCAGTCGGGCCAGCTGGAAGCGGCGCAGATATTGCAGGAATGCGTGGCGGAAGCCCATGGCCGCTTGCTCGGGGGCGAACATCCCGATACGCTGGCGGCGCGCATGGCGCTGGCAGCTACGCTGGGAGCCCGTGGCCGTGCCCAGCAGGCCATGCAGATTTATGACGAGGTGCTGGCTGTGTATGTCCGCCAGTTGGGCGGCTTGCACAGGCTGACGCTGGCCTGCAAGGCAGAACGGGCGCGCCAGCTATTCCTGCAAGGCGAATTCGATGCGGCGCGTAGTGCACAGGAGCAGATTCTGGCCGAGCGTAAACGCTGCCTTGGCGGCGAACATGCGGACACGCTGGCCAGCCGCACGGCGCTGGCGTGGACCATGCTGCAACTCGACGAGCCGGATGTGGCGCACAGCCTGCTCGATGCCGTGTTGCAAATTAGTATCAAACAGCATGGTCCCCATCATGCGGCGGTGGCGCGCGCCCGTGCGGCCATGGCTGACCTGCTCAAACAGACGGGCAGCCATGCGGGCCAGCATCCGGGCCAGGCCGATCTGGTACCGGAACTGCGTCAGGAAGGTGCGCTCGATGCCTACGACGATGCCTTGTTGCAGCCGCTGCAGCCCATGCATCCGATAGGACCGGAGGTGGTCCAGCTGACGGCCGAACAGATGCTGGCGCTCGACGCTGCCGCGGCGCCAGGCCGCAGCCAGAGCGGCTGACGCAAATTTATCTGCGCGGGGGCAGCATCGAACGAGCAGGGCGGCGATTGCTTCAGGTAAAATCGTCGTATGAAAATCCTGATCAGTAACGACGACGGTTATCTGGCCCCCGGCATCAATGCGCTGGCTGCTGCGCTGACGCCCATCGCCGATATCGTCGTGGTGGCGCCGGATAGCAACCGCTCCGGTGCATCCAACTCCCTCTCGCTGGACCGGCCGCTGTCGGTGCAGCAGGCTGCCAACGGTTTTTATTTCGTTAACGGCACACCCACCGACTGCGTGCACGTGGCGCTGACGGGCGTGCTCGATTACCGTCCTGATCTGGTTGTATCCGGTATCAATAACGGTCCCAATATGGGGGACGACACCCTGTATTCGGGCACGGTGGCTGCGGCCACGGAAGGTTATCTGTTCGGCATTCCTGCCATCGCCTTTTCGCAGGGCGCTTTTGGCTGGGAATATATCGATGATGCGGCGCGCCATGCGCGCGACATCATCGTGCAGTACATGGCGGCGCTGCCCGCCCCCTACCTGCTCAATGTGAATATTCCGAACTTGCCGTACGAGCAATTGCGTACGCCGCTCGCCACGCGGCTGGGCCGGCGCCATCAGGCCGAGCCGGTGATACGCGCGCACGATCCGCGCGGCAAGGAAATTTTCTGGATCGGTCCGCCGGGGGCGACCAAGGATGCCGGCGAGGGCACGGATTTTCATGCCTGTGCCAGCGGACGCACCTCGATCACGCCTTTGCAGATCGACCTCACGCATAAAACCCAGCTGGACGTACTCGCAAAGGCACTGGCATGACCGACAAGAACCGTCGCTTTCCGCTTCCGCTATCCTCGGTCGTCGATCAGGGGAACAAGAAGGCCACGGTGTCGGCGTCCATAGTCCGGCCACAGACGGCAACCCAGAATGCGGCACGCCATCTGCCGCAGCCGCTGCGCACGAGTACCGGTCCCGGCAGCGCTAGCAGCACCAGCAAGCCGCCGCTATTCCATTCCCAGTCGCATACCCATACCCAGCCGCGCCAGCCAGCGCCCCAGCCGGTGCTGGGGCAGCGCCAGAGTCCGCTGGTGTCGGATGCCGTGCGGCGCGCCATGGTGCAGCGTGTGGCCAAGCAGGGTGTGCAGGATAATCTGGTTCTGGCCGCACTGGAAACGGTGCCGCGCCATATGTTCATGGAAGAGGGGTTGGCTTCGCAGGCGTATATCGATGCTTCGCTGCCGATCGGCCATCATCAGACCATATCCCAGCCCTATATCGTGGCGCGCATGATAGAACTGATGCGCAACGGCGGCCAGCTCAAGCGCGTGCTGGAAATCGGCACGGGCTGCGGTTATCAGGCGGCTGTGCTGGCCTGCGTGGCGCAGGAAGTGTATTCGATCGAACGCATCAAGCCCCTGCACGAACTGGCCAAGGTCAATCTGCGTCCGCTGCGCGTGCCCAATCTGCGGCTGCATTACGGGGATGGTATGCTTGGGCTGCCGCAAGCTGCGCCATTTGATGGCATCATACTGGCCGCAGCCGGTCTGGAAGTGCCGCAGGCCCTGCTGGAGCAGCTGGCCATAGGCGGGCGGCTGGTCGCACCGGTGGGCGCGCGCGCCCAGCACCTCGAACTCATTACCCGTACCGGTAAGGCAGAATGGACTAGCGAAACGCTGGAAGACTGCCATTTTGTGCCGCTGCGGGCCGGCACCATCTGATGGGCCGCATTTAAACGACACAGTATTGATGAAGCAAACACGTATGACCAAAAACACAAGCGCACTGATATTGGGTATCGGCGTCCTGCTGACAGCCTGCACCAGCGTACCGAATCAGGCTCCGGTGGTGGACCGCCATGTGGCCTCGAGCAGCAAGCCTGCCGTGGCGGAAGCGCCGCCCGTGGTACGCGACGAACGTGGCATGTACACGGTGAAGAAAGGCGATACCCTGATCCGGATTGCACTGGAATTCGGCCAGAATTACCGTGATCTGGTGACCTGGAATAATCTGTCCAATCCCAACGACATCAAGGTCGATCAGGTGCTGCGCGTGCAGCCGCCCGACTCTGCGCCAGCTGGCAGCGGCGTGCAGACGGGCGCCATCGTGATGCCGCCGCCCGTCGATAAACCGGCGCCGGTGGTGCGCAAGACCGAGCCGCGCGGCGACAAGAAAGCCTATTCCGAAGCGGCGCTGGCCGAGATGCAGCGGCCGGACGGCGTCAAGGCAGACAAACCTGCCGGCAAGGCGGGTAGTGCAGCCGCCGCTACGGCCGTCGCCGAGACGGTAGTTCCGGCTGCGGCCCCGGTTGCGCCGCCGGCACCGGCTCCGGCGCCGGCTGTGGACGAGGAAAAGCTTAGCTGGATGTGGCCAGCCGAGGGCAAAGTGATTGCTACTTTTGATGAGGGTAAGAACAAAGGTGTCGACATTGCCGGCAAGGCGGGCCAGCCAGTTGTCGCCGCCGGCGCGGGAAAAGTTATGTATGCCGGTAGCGGGATCCGTGGTTATGGTAATCTGGTGATCGTGAAACACAGTAATAGCCTGCTGTCGGCCTATGCCCACAACCGCAGCATCGTGGTCAAGGAAGGCAACACCGTAACCAAAGGACAACAGATCGCGGAAATGGGCGACTCCGATACGGACACCGTCAAGCTGCACTTTGAAATCCGGCAGCAGGGCAAACCCGTGGACCCGTCGCGCTTCCTGCCTAACCGTTAGCGCTAAGCCATGACACCAACCTCGCACGATTCCATGGATGACGACGCACTGCCCGATGAGTATCGCGAAGATGGCAACGAAGATGTCGCCATCGAGCCGGCGGAAGGCGAGGTACTGGCTACCGGTGCCGTGCTGGAAAGTGTTGACGAGCTCAAGAAAGTGCTGGCCGCCGAGCTGTCCACCGACACCACCCAGCACTATCTGAACCAGATCGGTACGCGGCCGCTGCTGACGGCCGTGCAGGAAGTGCATTACGCCACGCTGGCCAAGAACGGCGATTTCGCCGCGCGCCAGACCATGATCGAGCATAACTTGCGGCTGGTAGTCTCGATCGCCAAGCACTACATCAATCGCGGCGTGGTGCTGCTCGACATGATAGAAGAGGGCAACATCGGCCTGATGCGCGCCATCGACAAGTTCGAGCCCGAGCGCGGCTTCCGTTTCTCGACTTACGCCACGTGGTGGATACGCCAGAGTATAGAGCGCGCCATCATGAATCAGGCCCGTACCGTGCGCCTGCCGGTGCATATGGTGCGTGAACTGAACCAGATTTTGCGCGGCAAATACCATCTGGAAGCGCGCCAGCATGACGGCAAGGATGCCACCGCCGAGGATATCGCCGAACTGGTAGGCCGTCCGGTGGAAGAAGTGCAGGACATTCTCGCCATGTCCGAGCACGCTACCTCGCTCGATGCGCCGCTCGACAACGATCCCCAGTCCTCGCTGATGGACATGCTGCCCGGCGCCAGCGAAGACAGCCCCGATGCGCGCGCCGAACACCACGAAATGACGCTGCTGGTGCGCGACTGGCTAACCCGTCTGCCGGACAAGCAGCGGGTGGTGATCATGCGCCGTTTCGGCCTCGATAACGATGATCCGGCCACGCTGGAGACGCTGGCCGAGGAGATGGGCGTGACGCGCGAGCGGGTGCGCCAGATCCAGCAGGAAGCCCTCGTCAAGCTCAAGCGCGCCATGGCGGCGCGTGGCGTGGTGCGCGATTCGCTGCTGTAGTCCCCCCTGTCATCTGCTATCATATTGACCCGTTCGTGACCCGGTGGTGGTTGGCGTATTGCCGGCCGGCGTCTGCTATCCCTTTTTACTGAACCGTCATGCAAGAAGAAAATACCCTCCTCATCAAGTCGCTCGATATGGACGCCCGTGGCGTCGGCCATCTGCAAAACGAGGATGGAACTCCCGGTAAAGTGGTGTTTGTGGAAGGGGCGCTGCCGGGCGAGCGCGTACGCTACGTCACCACCAAGAAGAAGCGCAATCTGGATCTGGGCAAACTGGAAGCGGTGCTGCGCGAATCGCCGATGCGTGTCAAGCCGCAGTGCAAGCACTTCGATGTATGCGGCGGCTGCTCGATGCAGCATCTGGAAGCGGGGGCGCAGGTGGCCGTCAAGCAGCGCGTGCTGGAAGATAATCTGGCCCACATCGGCAAGGTCAAACCGGACACGGTGATGCGGCCGATGTATGGCCCCACCTGGGGCTACCGCTACCGCGCCCGTCTGTCGGTGCGCTATGTGGCGCGCAAGGAGACGGTGCTGGTCGGCTTCCACGAGCGTAAATCGTCGTTTGTGGCCGATATCAGCAGCTGCGAAATCCTGCCGCGCTATATCTCCGATCTGCTGCTGCCGCTGCGCGCGCTGATCGGTTCGCTGTCGCTGTACATGCAGATTCCGCAGATCGAAGTGGCGATCGGCGAAGACGTGACGGCGCTGGTATTCCGCATCATGGCCCCGCTGACGGCCGACGACGAAGTCAAGCTCAAAGCCTTCGCCGACCAGTATCAGGTGCAGCTGTGGCTGCAGACTGGTGCCCCGGATACGGCGGCGCCGTACTACCCGCGGGATAAGCAACTGCATTATCTGCTGCCGGAATTCGGCATCCGCATGCCGTTCAAGCCGGTCGATTTTACTCAGGTCAATCACTACATCAACCGCGTGCTGGTGGTGAAAGCCCTGCGCCTGCTGGAAGTGCAGCCGCAGGACCGCGTGGCCGATCTGTTCTGCGGCCTTGGCAACTTCACCCTGCCGCTGGCCACGCAGGCGCGCGAAGTGGTGGGTATCGAAGGCAGCAGCGCGCTGACGGAGCGTGCGCTCGATAACGCCAAGGCTAACGGTCTGGCCGGGAAGACCACCTTCTACATGCGCAATCTGTTCGAAGTCACGGCCGATCATCTGATCCAGCTGGGTAAGTTCGACCGCATGCTGATCGACCCGCCACGCGATGGCGCCATGACCCTGAGCGAAGCGCTGCTGGCGCTAAGCCTGAGCCGGCGTGATCTGCTGCCTAGCCGTATCGTCTACGTGTCGTGCAGCCCGTCCACGCTGGCGCGCGACGCCGGCATACTGGTCAACGCCGGCTACACGCTGAGCAAAGCCGGGGTGGTAAATATGTTCCCGCACACCTCGCACGTGGAATCGATGGCGGTGTTCGATCTGAACCCGGCCTGAGCAAACCGGCCGGCCCGATAGCACAGACAGCGGAACCTGGTTCCGCTGTTTTTGTTTTGGCTGCCGATCAGGTGCGGGTGATCGACAGGCCACCATCGACCAGCGCTGCCGTACCGGTGACGAAGGAGGCATCGTCGGAGGCCAGATACAGCACCGAGCGGGCCAGTTCCTGCGGCGTGGCGATGCGTTTGAGCGCATGCAGGCCGGTGATGAAAGCCTGCGATTCCGCCGAGTTATTAGTGTCGCGGTACATATCGGTATCGACTGCACCCGGCAGCACGGCATTCACGCGCACGCCTTGCGGACCATATTCGGCTGCCAGCGTCTGGGTCAGGCCGATCAGGCCGGATTTACTGGCCGCATAGGCTGCCATGCCGGGGAAGGAAACGGTATGGCCGACAAAGGTAGAGGTGAAGATCACCGAGCCGCCGCCATGCTGCTGCATCTGGGCGATCTGGTGTTTGGCGCCGTAAAAGGCACCGCTCAGGTTGATAGCCAGCGTGTCGTTCCAGCCGTCGGCGGAGATACCGGTAGTGGCGCCGCTCTCGCCTATGGTGCCGGCATTATTGAAGGCGATGTCGAGGCGGCCATAGCGTTCTACCGCCAGCGCCACCAGCGCTGCCGCATAGTCTTCCGAACGCACGTCACCGGCCAGCGCCACGGCCTGACCGCCCGCCGCCGTAATCTCGCTGACCAGTAACTGCAGTTCGGCGTCGCGGCGGGCGCCTACCACCAGTTTGGCGCCTTCGGCGGCAAACAGCAGGGCAGTAGCGCGGCCTATGCCGGAACTGGCGCCCGTGATCAGGGCGACTTTGTCCTGCAGGCGGCCGTGGCCGGCAGTCGGGATAAGGCTAGTGTGCTGGGCTGCGTTGCTCATTTTGCGACTCCTTGAAAGTGGGGAAGGGGTGATGTCTGCTACGGAATCCAGTGTAGGGATGAAAGCTCGTCCGGATAAGTGAGCAAAAGAAGGAGCTTGTGTTCGGTATAATCGAACAATCGTAGATTCGGGAGGTCGCCATGGTCAAACTCGATGGCATCAGCAGCTTTGTCGCGATTGCCGAAGCAGGCTCGATCAGCGCTGCCGCGCGCCGCCTGCATCTGTCGAAGTCGGTGGTCAGCGAAAGGCTGGCCGAACTGGAGCAGCAACTGGGCGCACCGCTGTTTCATCGCACCACCCGCAAACTGAGCCTGACGGAAGACGGCAGCGCGTTTCTCGAGCGCGCCCACCGCATCGTGTGGGAAGTGCAGGATGCCGTGGCCGAAGTCTCCGAGCGGCGCGCCAGCCTGAGTGGCCCCATGCGGCTGTCGGCGCCTGTCACGTTCGGGCGCATGCATCTGGGGCCGGCGCTGTATCCGTTTCTGGCCCAGCATCCGGATATTGTGCTAACGCTGGAACTGGACGACCGGCGCATCGATGCCGCAGCCGAGGGCTACGATGCCGTCATCCGCCACGGCACGGTGGAAGACAGCCGGCTGGTGGCGCTGCCGCTGGCACCGAGCCGCAGGCTGCTGGTGGCGGCTCCGGCCTACCTCGAACAGCACGGCACGCCGGACTCGCTGGCTGCCTTGCGCCAGCACCGTGCCATCTACTACACCAACCGCAATGTGGCTGACTGGCGCTTTGCCGACGTGCGGCAGGATGTGTTTGTGCGCCCGCCCGCAGCACTGCGCGTCAACAATGGCGACATGATGCGCGATGCCGCGCTGGCCGGACTGGGGCTGGCGCTGCTGCCCAGTTTCATCGTGGGTGAGGAGCTGCGCGCCGGCCAGCTGGTCAAGGTCGATATCGGCCACGAGGCCGCGCAGGAGCTGATCTACGTGGCCCACCCCGAAGGACGGCGCGCATCGCGCAAGCTGAAGGAGCTGGTGACAGCGCTGCGCCAGCGCTTTGGTACGCCGCCGTACTGGGACAAGATGACAAGCGAAGTTTAAGTATTTGAATTTTGGTGTTTTTCCGGTAACGTTGTTGACTTTGCCTTTGGTGTTTGCAACACTGAGCTGTTTCCCTTACAGCTTATGGAGTTGGCATGCGCCTGCTGTCCCGCCTCGCCAGTCTGGCCGTCCTGTGCGGCTTGCCGCTGGCCGCCCTGGCTACTAGTTCGGTCACTAATCCGGCCACGAATTTGGCCACTAATCCAGCCATTAATCCGGCCAGTGCGGTGGCCGCAACGTCGATAAACTCCTTCAGTCCGGTGGGCACCGTCAAACAGGTGCGGCAGGCCAGAGCGCATTTCAGTGCGCAGATAGTGCCGCTCGGTGATCTGCGGCTGGATGATCCGTTCAGCATCGACTGTCCCATGCCGGGCAAGGGGCGCTGGGTCGATGGCGCCACCTGGGCCTACGATTTCGAGCGTGATCTGCCTGCCGCCATCAGCTGCCGCTTCACGCTCAAGGACAGCGTACGCGATCTGGCCGGCCAGCCGCTGCAAGGGGAGCACAGCTACAGCTTCAATACTGGCGGGCCGAAAATCATCATGTCCTCGCCGCGGGAAGGTGCGCGTGATATCGATGAAGAGCAGGTATTCATACTGGGACTCGATACGCCCGCCACCGATGCCAGCATCAGCGAACACGCGTGGTGCCGTGCGCAGGGCATCAGTGAGCGCATCGGCGTGCGTGTGCTGACGGGCGAAGAGCGCCAGCGCATACTGGACCAGCACCGTAACTTCGTCGAACGCCATCTGGTGAGCTACTACCATGCGCGCGGTGTCGTGTGGAGCGCAAAACTGGCAGTCAAGAGCAAGCGGATGGAGCAGATGCCGCTGGCAGTGCTGCAGTGCCGCCAGCGCCTGCCGGTCAAAGCCGAGGTGGCGCTGGTATGGGGCGCCGGCGTGGCGGCAGAAAACGGCATGCACAGCGAGCAGGATCAGGAACGCACGTTTGCCACGCGGCCGGAATTCAGCGCCAGCTTCAGTTGCGACAAGCTCAAGAAAGATGGCGGCTGCATTCCTTTCCTGCCCATGCGGCTGTCGTTCACTGCGCCGGTACGCAAGGCCGATCTGCTGGCCATCAGTCTGCGCGGACCGGGGGGCAAGAGCTACCAGGGCCGGCTGCCGAAAGAGCAGGCCCAGGCCGAACTGGCCGACATGCTGGAATTTGCCGGACCATTCCCTGAACGTGCTGCATTCACGCTGCACCTGCCCGCAGGCCTGCAAGACGAGGCCGGACGCAGCCTGCTCAATGCCGCGCGCTTCCCGCTTGCGCTGCGTACCGATGCCCAGCCGCCGCTGATCAAATTCCCTGCGCGTTTCGGGATTATCGAAGCGCAGGGTGACCGTATGCTGCCTGTCACCATGCGCAATGTGGAGGCCAGCCTTGCGGTTGCTGCAGCAAAGGTGCAGGGCAGTAGCTTGCGGGTCAATGATGCGGTACTGGCGCAGGAAGAGCAGGACCAGCAGATCCTGCAGTGGATGCGCAAGCTGACCAGCTATGGCAGCGAGCCGCAGGAGCTGTATGGCGACGAACTGTTCCGGCCTTTGCTGGCGCAGAAAAAAGGTGCGGAAGCCAGCCGCATAGATCGTTTCAGTGTGCCCAAACCGGCCGGCCGGCAGGCGTTCGAAGTGGTCGGTATCCCGCTACGCAAGCCGGGTTTCTATGTAGTGGAACTGGCCAGTCCGAAGCTGGGCGCGGGACTGGCGCAAACGCCTGCCACTGCCTATGTGAGTGCGGCGGCACTGGTGACCAATATGGTGGCCCACTTCAAGCACGGCGCCAGTTCTTCGCTGGTGTGGGTGACTACGCTCGATAAGGCCCGTCCCGTGGCGCAGGCACAGGTCAGCGTGCGCGATTGCGAAGGCAAGCTGCTGTGGCAGGGCAGCACCAACCAGAATGGCGTCGCCAGCATCAGCGCGGAACTGGCCGAGCGCTCGTGCCAGCGCAGCAGCGGTTTCTTCATCACGGCCCGTAGCGGCAATGATCTGACCTTTACCATGTCCGAGTGGACGCGCGGTATCGAGGGCTGGCGCTTCAATCTGCCTACCGGCGATGTGCGCGACGATAATGTGCTCGCTACCACGGTATTTGACCGCACCCTGCTGCGCGCAGGCGAGACTGTCCATATGAAGCACTTCCTGCGCCGCCATACGGAGCAGGGCTTTGCGCTGGTGACCGCAGATAGCCAGAGCAGCAGGCGGCGTTCGCTCTATGGCCGCCAGCTTACGCCGGAAGAACGCAAGGCGCAGCCCGATAGCGTGCAGTTGATGCATGAGGGCAGTGAGCAGCGCTACCGCGTGGCGCTCAAATGGAGTGCCAACGGCAGCGCCGAAAGCCAGTGGCAGATTCCTGCCGACGCCAAACAGGGCTGGTACCAGTTGCTGCTGGGCGGGCGCGAAGCGGGGCGCTTCCGTGTCGAGCAGTTCCGCGTGCCGACCATGAAGGCGGTGATGCAAGGGCCGAAAGTGCCGCCGGTGCAGGCCAGCAGCGTCGATCTCGATGTGCAGCTCAGTTATCTGTCCGGTGGTGCAGCGGCCGGTGTACCGGTACAGTTGCGCACTGTATTGCAGGACAAATATATATTCTTCGATGACTACGCCGACTTCAGTTTCAATGCTGGCGACGTCAGCAGCGGCATGGAGCGCGACCAGCCAGCTTTCGACGAGGACCAAGGGAGCTTCGAAGGCGAGCAGGGCGACGATGGCGGCGCCAGCGGTTTCAAGACGCGCAAGCTCACGCTCGACAAGCAGGGTGGCGCCCGTATCACGCTGGACCAGTTGCCCGCCGTGACCACGCCGCGTGAACTGCTGGCCGAGATGTCGTATCAGGACGCCAACGGCGAGACCCTGTCGGCCACTACCCGCATCCCGCTATGGAACTCGGCCTATCTGATCGGCATCCAGCCCGATGGCTGGGTCATGAGCAAGGACGGCATGAAGTTCACGGTGGCCGTGCTCGATGTGCAGGGGCGGCCGGTGGCACAGGCGCCAGTGACGGTGGATCTGTTCCAGCGCTTGCAGTATGCGCACCGGCGCCGTTTGATCGGCGGCTTCTATGCATATGAAAACCAGAGCGAGGTGAAAGCGCTGGGGCAGGCCTGCACCGGCCAGACCGATAGCAAGGGCCTGCTGATCTGCGAAGTGAAAGCGCCTGCTTCCGGCAACCTGATTCTGCGCGCAGTTACTTATGACAGCGCGCAGCACCGCTCCGTGACCCAGCGCGAAACCTGGGTGGCGGATGGCGCCGACTGGTGGTTCAGCGCCAGCGATAATGACCGCATCGATCTGCTGCCCGAACTGAAACGCTACGAGCCGGGCCAGACGGCCAGCTTCCAGTTGCGTATGCCGTTCCGCGAGGCTACTGCGCTGATTACCGTCGAACGTGAAGGCGTGCTCGATACCTATGTGCGCCAGCTGTCCGGCAAGGAGCCGGTATTCACGCTGCCGATCAAGGGACACTACGCGCCTAACGTGTATGTGTCGGCGCTGGTGGTGCGCGGCCGCGTGGCCGGCGTGCAGCCGACCGCATTAGTCGATCTTGGCAAGCCTGCCTACAAGCTGGGCATCACGCCGTTGCGGGTGGGCTGGGCCGCGCATGAACTGAAAGTGCAGGTCAAGGCGGACAAGGCGGTGTACAACATCCGCGATAAGGCGAAGGTGCAGGTAAAAGTGGCGCGGGCTGACGGCTCCCCTTTGCCTGCCGGCACCGAAGTGGCGCTGGCGGCGGTGGATGTGGGCCTGCTGCAGCTGATGCCTAACACCAGCTGGGATCTGCTGGAAGCCATGATGCAGCAGCGTAATCTGCAGGTGCAGACGGCCACCGCGCAGATGCAGGTGGTAGGCAAGCGTCATTTTGGCCGCAAGGCCGTGCCCCACGGTGGTGGCGGCGGCAAAGGCGCCGGGCGCGAGCTGTTCGATACGCTGCTGTTCTGGCAGGCGCGCGTGGCACTCGATGCAAACGGCGAGGCCAGCGTGCAGGTGCCTATTAATGACTCACTAACAGCGTTCCGCATCGTTGCCATCGCCAGTGCCGACGCCGATCTGTTCGGCACGGGCCGCACCGAGATCCGCAGTTCGCAGGATCTGATGCTGCTATCGGGCCTGCCGCCTGTGGTGCGCGAAGGCGACCGTCTGCGCGCCGGCTTCACCCTGCGCAATACCACCGATGCGGCAGTACAGGTGGCAGTTACGGCCAATGCGGGCGGCAAGGCGCTGCCGCCACAGCAGGTGGAACTGGCAGCTGGCGCCGCGCAGGAAGTGGGCTGGGACTATCAGGTTCCCGCCGGCGCCAGTGCGCTGGCATGGGATATCGCGGCCAGCATCACCGGTGCCGATGGCGCTGCCGCGCGCGACCGGCTGAAAGTCAGCCAGCGCGTGCTGCCGGCGGTGCCGGTGCGTACCACGCAGGCAACGCTGCTGCAGCTCGATCGCGGCCAGCGCATGCAGGTGCGCTTGCCGGAGGATGCCTTGCCCGGCCGCGGCGGCGTGCAGGTACAGTTCAGCGCCAGACTGGGTAGCGAACTGGCAGCGCTGCGCGATTATATGAACCAGTATCCTTACCGCTGCTTCGAGCAGGTGACTTCGCGCGCCATTACTTTGCACGATCAGGCCATGTGGCAGGCGAATATGGCCAGCCTGCCGGCGCATCTCGATAGCGACGGTCTGGTCAAGTATTTTGCGACCATGACGCAGGGCGACGAAATGCTGACCGCGTATGTACTGTCGGCAGCCTACGAGGCTGGCTATGCCATTCCTGCCGAGCTGCAGGAGCGGATGCTGACGGGGCTGCGCGAGTTTGTCGCCGGCCGCATCGTGCGCTGGTCGGCGTTGCGCACCACGGATCTGGCGATGCGCAAGCTGGCGGCGCTGGAAGCGATTTCGCACAGCGCACCGATACAGGCGGAGATGCTGGAGTCGTTCACCGTCGAGCCGAATCTGTGGCCTACTTCGGCCGTGATCGACTGGTATCTGATCCTGAAGCGTTCGCCTAAGCTGCCGCAGCGGGCGCAGCGCTGGGCACAGGCTGAGCAGATTCTGCGCGCACGCCTGAACCTGCAGGGCACAACCATGGGCTTCTCGACCGAGCGTAACGATAACTGGTGGTGGCTGATGGCCTCGGCCGATAGCAATGCCAACCGCCTATTGCTGGCCATGGCCGACAATCCGGGCTGGAAGGACGATATCGGCCGGCTGGCACGCGGTGCGCTGGGACGCCAGCGTCAGGGGCGCTGGAACACCACCGTGGCCAATACCTGGGGCACGCTGGCGCTGGCGCGCTTCTCGCAGCTGCATGAGCGGGTTGAAGTCACGGGTAGCAGCAGTGCTACTCTGGCGCAGGTGAGCAAGAGCATCGCCTACGGCGGCGATGCCACGGGTGGCAAGGTACTGCTGCCATGGCCACGTTCGTCCGCTGAGCTGGAACTCAATCACACGGGCACGGGCAAGCCGTGGGTGACGGTGCAGACGCTGGCTGCGCTGCCGCTCAAGGCGCCTGTCTCCAGCGGCTACCGCATCAGCAAGACCATCACGCCGGTAGAACAGAAGCAGGCCGGCAGCTGGTCGCGCGGCGATGTGTACCGCGTACGGCTGGAGCTGGAAGCGCAGGCCGATATGACCTGGGTGGTGGTAGATGATCCGGTACCGGCCAGTGCTACCGTGCTCGGTTCCGGTCTGGGCACGGACAGCCAGATTCTGGGCAGCAGCAAGCAGACCGGCTGGGTTTGGCCAGCATTCGAGGAGCGCAGTTTTGATGCTTATCGGGCGTTCTACCAGTTTGTACCGAAAGGGAAATGGACCGTGGAGTACACGGTCAGGCTGAATAACGCAGGCCAGTTCAATCTGCCGGCGACTCGCGTGGAAGCCATGTATAACCCGGAGATGTTTGCTGAACTGCCTAACGTGGCGGTGACGGTGAAATGATGTGCGCTGTATCTGGCCCATATGGCAGGGCGTCACCGGTGCTGCGCGCGATGCTGCTAGCGACGCTGGCCTGGGCCGCGCTGTCTGTGCCTGCTGCCAGAGCAGAGGTGGCCACGGCGGAACAGGTCAGGCGCGACTATCGCGCCTCGGAAGCGCAATTGCTGGACCGGCATGGCGTGGCGCTGCAAGCGCTGCGCATCGATATGCAGGGACGGCGCGCACCATGGGTGGCCTTGGGCGATATTTCGCCAGCGTTGCCGGCCGCCGTGCTGCAGGCCGAGGACCAGCGTTTCTATCAGCACGAAGGCGTGGACTGGAGCGCCGCCGGCAAGGCGGCGTGGGATAACCTGTTCCGCAGCCGCCCGCGCGGCGCCTCCACCATTACCATGCAGCTGGCTGCCTTGCTCGATCCGCGCCTGCAGGCGGCAAAGCAGGGGCGCAGCTGGGCGCAGAAATGGGATCAGGTGCAGGCCGCGCGCGCGCTCGATGCCAGCTGGAGCAAGCAGCAGATACTGGAGGCCTATCTGAATCTGGTGTCCTTCCGCGGCGAGCTGCAAGGCGTGGGGGCGGCCGCGCGCGGCCTGTTCGGCAAGGTGCCGTCCGGCCTGACGCTGACGGAATCGATGATACTGGCCAGTCTGCTGCGCGCGCCGAATGCCGCGCCGGCGATGGTGTGGCAGCGTGCCTGCGCCCTGTCGCGCGAGTTGCGCGCGCCGGCCACCTGTAGCGAAATCGAGTTGCGTACGCTGGTCGCCATGGGCAAGCCGCAGATAGCGCAGGAGCTGACGCCCGCGCCGCAGGTAGCGCAGCAGCTGCTTGGCCGCAGCGGGCAGAATGTGCGCAGCACGCTCGACGGCCAGCTGCAGCTATTTGCCCAGACAGCCTTGCGCCAGCAGCTGATGGCGCTGCGCGAGCGCAATGTCGGCGATGGTGCGGTGCTGGTACTCGACAATGCCAGCGGCGAAATACTGGCTTATGTGGCCAATGCCGGCGGTTCCGAGATAGACGGCGTCACCGCACTGCGGCAGGCCGGTTCGACGCTGAAGCCGTTTCTCTACCAGCTGGCGCTGGAACGCAGGCTGCTGACGGCCGCCTCGGTGATAGACGACAGTGCCATCGACATCGCCACGCCCACCGGCCTGTATGTGCCGCAGAATTACGACAAGCAGTTCAAAGGGCAGGTGAGTGTGCGCACCAGTCTGGCCAGCTCGCTCAACGTGCCGGCAGTGCGCACGCTGGTGATGACGGGGCTGGAACGCTTCCATAGCCGGTTGCAGCAGGTGGGCCTGAGCAGCCTGACGGAGCCGCCCGACTATTATGGCTATTCGCTGGCGCTGGGCTCGGCCGAAGTGAGCCTGCTGGAACTGACCAATGCCTACCGCGTGCTGGCCAATGGCGGCCTGTATAGCGGCGTGAAGCTGACGGCATCGGCCCAGTTGCCCGCGCCGCGCCGCGTGCTTGATGCCGCCGCCAGTTTCATCGTCAGCGATATTCTGTCCGACCGTGCTGCGCGCAGCGTGACCTTCGGCCTGAAGAACGAACTGGCCACCGGCTTCTGGAGCGCCGTTAAGACCGGCACCAGCAAGGATATGCGCGATAACTGGTGCATAGGTTATAGCGACCGCTACACGGTAGGCGTCTGGGTCGGCAATTTCGATGGCCAGCCCATGTGGGATGTATCCGGCGTGACGGGCGCGGCGCCCGCATGGCGCGATGTGATGGATTATCTGCACCGCCAGCAGCCGGGCCGTGCTCCGGCCGTGCCGGCAGGCGTGCAATCACGCCAGATCAGCTACCAGCCGGCGCTGGAAAATCCGCGCAGCGAGTGGTTCATGGCGGGCACGGGAAGCGCAGTTGTCACGCTGGTGACGCAAGCCCAGCGTGTGCCGACAATTATCTATCCGGCGGAATCGACGATCATCGCCATCGATCCGGACATGCCGGAGGCGGTGCAGCGGGTGTTTTTTCAGGCGCAGGCAGGCAAAGGCCTGAGCTGGCAGCTGGACGGCACGGAACTGGGGCAAGCCGGCAGCGCCTATGCATGGCACCCCACGCCGGGCCAGCATGCGCTGGCGCTGGTTGACAGTGCCGCACGGGTGGTGGCCAGCACCCGTTTTCAGGTGCGGGGTAGCGACCCTGCCGGCGCCGCTGCGCCATCCGGACACTGATGCCGGACATCTGCACCACATCAAGTTCGCTGTTGTCAGTTCGGGTGTATGGCTGCACAATGTCAGTCACAAACCTGACCACGGACTTGATTATGCAACGACTACTCCTGAGTATGGCCCTGCTGGGCTTAGGCGCCAATCACCTCGTCTTGGCGGCCGATGACGCGGCCCAGTGTGCGGCTGCTGCCGGCACCTATCGTAGCGGCGTGATCGTGAAGGGGCCGAAATTCGCCCATGGCCAGTACCGCAAGGGCGTGGAACTGTCGCACACCCACCTGAAGATGAAAGCCGAGCAGGACGGACAGGTTTATGACGTCGCCATCGATAATGTTTTTGCTCAGGGCTTTAATCCCGAGCAGCACAGCATTCCTGCCTCGCTCCAGCAGATACAGGTGAATGACCGGGTGGCCGTGTGCGGACAGCTGTACACGCACGGCGGTACGGGCATCCACTGGGTGCATACCAACTGCGGCAAGCGCCCCACGCCGAACAAGCCGGACGGCTGGATCAAGCTGGTGGGTGCCGATGGCAAAGCCGGTGCCAACATCGAAGATAATGGCGCGTATTGCAGCCTGTTCAGGAACTGATCGCGCTGTTTCCATTGTTGTGCTTGCTATACTATTGGTTAGTAGCTACTTCTGGGGATGGTTTTGCAAGTCTTTAAACAACGCTGGCAGCGCTGGGGCGCTGGGGTGGCCGGTGCGCTGGGCCTGTATGCGCTGGCCGGCGGCTGGCTGTTGCCTAAGCTGATCAAGAGCGAGTTGCCGTCACTGGTGGCTGGCGAACTGGAACGCAAGGCCAGCGTGGCCGATGTGCGCTTTAATCCTTTCACGCTGCGCCTGTCCATGCAGCAGCTGGCGCTGACGGAAACCGATGGCGCGCCCTTGTTCAGCCTCGATCAGCTGGAGGTGGAACTGCAGTGGCGCTCGCTGCTGCGCCGCGCCTGGTGTCTGGGCGATATCCGGCTGGTGGGGCCGAATCTGCAACTGGCCATCGCGCCTGACGGCACCTTCAATATTGCGCAACTGCTTGCCACGCTGGACAAGCATAAGAAGGACGAGCCGGATAGCGGCATGCCGCGTCTGGTGGTGGGGCATTTCACGCTGGAGCAGGGCAAGGTGGCGGTGCAGGACCGTCACGCCGGCTATCGCGATACCTTTGCGCCCATCGATTTCACCCTGAATAATCTGAGCACGCTGCCTGACGATAACGGCGACTACACCCTGAGCGCCGATGCGGCGCAGGGCGGCAAGCTGCGCTGGAAGGGCAAGGCCGCGCTCAATCCTATCAGTGCCAGCGGCGAGCTGGCGCTGGAGAATGTGGCGCTGGCTGGTCTGTCCAGCTATCTGAAACCATTTGTGCGCATGAGCGTTGCCGCAGGCCGCCTGTCGGCTACGCTGCCTTACCAGTTCCGCTATCACGACGGGCAGGTGGAGGCTGGCCTGCATGGCGCCAGTCTGGGGCTGGCAGAACTGGCGCTGCACCAGCAGGGCGCTGCAGCGCCGTTTGCCCGCGTGCAGAAGTTCGACATCACCGGCGTGGATCTTGATCTGGCCAAGCAGACGGTTGCCGTCGGCGGCATAGGCCTGCATGGCGGTGCGCTGTCGCTGCGGCGTGATGCGCGCGGCATGCTCGATCTGGCGGGACTGGCCGTGCCTTCCGCGCCTGTCGCAGCGCCGGCGAGCGGGAAGACGCCATCGTCTGCCCGAGCTGCTCCAGCCCCCGCCGCTGCGGGCTGGAAGGTGCATCTGAAGCAGTTCGATATAGATGGTGTGGCATTGAGCGCGCTCGATGAAAGCGTCAAGCCTGCACTGAAGGTCAACGCCGACCAGTTTGCCCTGCATCTGAACCTGCAGGCGCAGACCGGCAAGCAGGGCTTGCAGCTGCAACTGGAAGATGGCCGCCTGTCGCTCGATAAGCTGCAACTGCAAAGCGGGGCGCAGACACCGTTCAAACTAAGCCGTCTGGCGCTGGATCAGGCTGTGATCGATCTGGCGGCCAGGCGTGCCAGCGTAGGCAAGCTGGCCTTCGATGGCGGCCAGCTCGATCTGTCGCGTGATAGCAAGGGGCAGTTCATGTTCCTGCAGGCGCTGCCGCACAGCGAGCCGGCATCTGGCCAGCCGCAAGCTGCCGTGCCGGCCGGTGCCCGCAGCAGCGGCAAAACGGCAGCCGCACCGGCATGGGCGACCAGCATCAAGCGCGTGGAATTGAACCGCTTTGGCGCGCGCTATGACGATGCGGCGACAGGCATCAAGGCTAACTTGCAGGATTTTCGTCTGGCGCTCAATGATGTCAGCACCGATCTGGGCAAGGCGGTGAGCTTTGACGGCGCGCTGGCCTTGCGCGAAGGCGGACAGTTGCAGGCACAGGGCAAAGTGGTGCCAGCCAGTGCGGCGGTGGAGGCCGATCTTAAACTGAACAAGCTGGCGATTGCGCCGGTGCAGCCTTTGCTGGCGAAGTATCTGCGCCTTAAAATCGGTAGCGGCGCGATCTCTACGCAAGGCCATCTGCATGTGGGCGCCGGTACGGCTAAAGACCCGGCACTGCGCTATGACGGCGGGCTCGATTTTGATGAGCTGGTGCTGAACGAGGATGATGGCGATCGCTTTGCGCACTGGAAGCAGCTGCGCGCGGAGAAGCTGTCGGTAGGCCTGAAACCTGATCTGCTCGATATCGGCGAACTGCGTCTGGTGGAGCCGGATGCTACCCTGATTATCGAGAACGACCGCAGCTTCAATGCGGCGCGCCTGCTGGTGCCGCAGCCTGCGCCGGCTGCTATTCCTGCCGCGACTTCGGCTTCCGCAGCGGCACCTGCTGCCACACCATTCCCCGTGAAGATACGCCGGCTGCGTTTGCAGAACGCCAAACTGGCCTTCACCGATCTGAGCCTGCGGCCCCAGTTCAGCGCAAAAATGTATGAGTTGAACGGGGTGATTACCGGCCTGTCGTCGCGCGCCGACGCCAGCAGTCAGGTGGAAATCGATGGACGGGTGGACGAATATGGTTCGACCCGTATCCGCGGCAAGCTCAATCCCTTTGTGCTGGCTGATAACACCGATCTGAGCGTGATCTTCAAGAACGTGGATATGGTGTCCGCCTCGCCTTACAGCATGAAGTTCGCCGGCTACCGCATTGCCGAGGGCAAGATCTCGCTGGACCTGCAATACAAAGTGCGCCACGGCCAGCTGGAGGGCAGCAACCAGATTGTGCTCGACAAGCTGACGCTGGGCGAACGTATCGATAGCCCCGATGCACTCAAGCTGCCGCTCGAGCTGGCGCTGGCCATCCTCAAGGACAGCAATGGCCGCATCGAGCTGGGTGTGCCGGTATCGGGCAATCTGAACGATCCCCAGTTCAGCTATGGCGCGGTGGTGTGGAAGGCTATCGGCAATATTTTCAGCAAGATCGTCACGTCGCCGTTCCGTGCGCTCGGCAGCCTGTTTGCTATCAGTGGCGATCAGCTGGAAGCCGTCAGCTTCGATGCGGGCAGCGCCAGGCTGGCGCCACCGGAGCGCGAGAAGCTCAAGCAGGTGGCGCAGATCCTGGCGAAGAAGCCGCAGCTGCATCTGGCGGTGCCGGGCCAGTATGGCGAGGCGCTCGATGGCGCTGCGCTGCGCCAGCAGGCTGTGCGCCGCACGGTGCTGCAAAAGGCTGGTGTAACGCTGGCGGCGGACGAACCGGCGGGGCCACTCGATATCGGCCAGCGCAAAGTGCGCATGGCCTTGCGCGATCTGTACGGCGAGCGCTTTGGCGCAGCTGCGCTGGAGCAGCAGAAGAAAGCGGCCGAAGCGGCGGCAGGCAATCCGGCCAACGGCGCTCAGGGTGATGCTGGTGCAGCGCAGAAGCTGCCAGTGTTGCAGCGTATGGCCAAGCTGGTGCAGGGCGAGCCGCAGGTGGCAGACGCCAGCGCCTTCTACCAGCAATTGCAGCAGCGGCTGGAACAGCAGCAAGCCTTGCCGGCGGATGCCTTGCGCCAGCTGGGCACGCAGCGCGCAGCCGTGATACTGGCGGCCCTGAAGGAAGAGGGGGTGGCAGCGGATGCAGCACAGGCAGCCGCTCCACAGGCGGTCGAAGTAGCCAGCGGCGATGCGCTGCCGCTGAAACTGGAACTGTCGGCTAAATAATCTAAACAATATGACTGATAGTTCCAGATACGCCAGCAATGCGCTGCTGGCTGGCAGCGCGCTGCTGGCCAGCCAGATTTCGCTCAATCTGGGCGCGGCCATTGCCAAGCATCTGTTCCCGCTGATCGGCGTGGAAGGCGTGGCCTCGTACCGCGTGGGGATAGCCGCCATCATGATGCTCGCCGTGTTCCGTCCGTGGCGCACGCCGCTGACGCTGGCGCAGGCCGTCAACGTAGCGATCTACGGCAGTGTGATCGGCCTGATGAATCTGCTGATCTATCGCTCGTTCAGCCGTATTCCGCTCGGCATTGCCGTGGCGATCGAAGTGGCGGGACCGCTGACGGTGGCGGTGCTGTCCTCGCGCCGCCCGCGCGATCTGGTGGCGGTGGCACTGGCTGCCGTGGGACTGTACTTTCTGCTGCCCATCCATGCCGGTGCCAACCAGCTCGATCCGGTGGGCGTGGCTTATGCCGCCGGTGCCGCCGTGTGCTGGGCGCTGTACATCGTGTTCGGCAAGCGCGTTTCGGTGATGCACGGCGGGCAGTCGGTGGCTTGGGCCATGCTGGCGGCTTCCGTATTCATCGTGCCTATCGGCGCGTGGTATGGCGGCAGCAAGCTGCTGACGCCGTCCTATCTGGCCATCGGCCTGGCGATAGCGCTGATGTGCAGCGCCTTGCCCTACACGCTGGAGATGCTGTCCATGCGGCGTCTGTCCAAGCGCACCTTCAGCATGTTCAGCAGCGCGGCTCCGGCTTTGAGCGCACTGGCCGGCATGCTGGTGCTGGGCGAAAGTCTGAGCGCGATACAGTGGCTGGCCATTGCCAGCATGGTGGGCGCTTCGGTATTGACTACGCTCTCCTGAGACGGAACAAATGCTTCGCGCTGCGTGCTAATTCTGCGGCGTGATGCTTTCCAGCAGGCGTGCGCGTGGGCTAGTATGGATGCCGATGCACTTGCATCAGCGTCGCTCGGACGGTTCCGGGCGCTTACGTGAGAACTCCATGACTGATACCAATCCGTCGCGCAGCTTTGCGCGCATAGACCGCCTTCCCCCTTACGTTTTCAATGTCACCGCCGAACTGAAACTGGCGGCGCGCCGTCGTGGCGAAGACATTATCGATATGTCGATGGGTAATCCCGATGGTGCGACACCGTCCCACATCGTCGAGAAACTGATCGATACCGTCAAACGTCCCGATACCCATGGCTATTCTGCCTCCAAAGGCATACCCCGGCTGCGCCGTGCCATCACCAAGTGGTACCAGCGCCGCTACGCTGTGGATTTCGATCCCGATAGCGAAGCCATCGTCACCATCGGCTCCAAGGAAGGGCTGGCGCACCTGATGCTGGCCACGCTCGATCAGGGCGACACGGTACTGGTGCCCAATCCCAGCTACCCGATACACATCTGGGGTGCGGTGATCGCCGGTGCCAATATCCGTTCCGTGCGCATGACGCCCGGCGTGGATTTCTTCGACGAGCTGGAACGCGCCGTACGCGAGAGCTATCCCAAGCCGAAGATGATGATACTGGGCTTCCCGTCGAATCCTACTGCGCAGTGCGTGGAGCTGGATTTCTTCGAACGGGTGGTAGCGCTGGCCAGGCAGCACAACATACTGGTGGTGCACGATCTGGCCTATGCCGATATCAGCTTCGATGGCTGGAAAGCGCCATCCATCATGCAGGTGCCCGGTGCGCGCGAGGTGGCGGTGGAGTTCTTCACGCTGTCCAAGAGCTACAACATGGCAGGCTGGCGCATCGGCTTCATGGTGGGCAACCGCGAGCTGGTGGCGGCGCTGGCCCGTATCAAGAGCTATCACGATTACGGCAGCTTTACGCCGGTGCAGGTGGCGGCGATTGCGGCGCTGGAAGGCGATCAGCAATGCGTGAGCGATATCTGCGCCATGTACCAGAGCCGCCGCGACGTGCTGCATAAAGGCCTGTGCGAAGCGGGCTGGCAAGTGGAGAAGCCGAAAGCGTCGATGTATATCTGGGCGCCGATACCGGAAGCCTACCGCCATATGGGCTCGCTGGAATTCTCCAAACTGCTGCTGGCCGAGGCCAAGGTTTGCGTCTCCCCCGGCATCGGTTTTGGCGAGTACGGCGACGGCTATGTGCGGTTTGCTCTGATCGAAAACGAGGCGCGCATCCGGCAGGGACTGCGAGGCATTAAGGCGATGCTGCGTAAGCCTGAATAATTCTGCAGCAAATTTACGCCGCATCAAATCCGGTCTTTGATGCGGCGGCTATGGTGACGAAGTTAGGCAACCGGAGCGGCGACTATGTCAACTTCAACTCTTCAGATCTGTGTGCAGCGTCTGCAGGCGCTGGGGCGACAGCTGGAACGCTGGTTTGTGCGTCAGTTGCTGCCGCAGCTACTGGCGATTCTGCCTTTGAGCTGCCTGTGCTGGCGGCACTGCGTCACTCTCGATGGCAAGATCACCCGTCTGCGCCGCATTGTGCAGAAGCTGGACCGGTGGAAGCATGCCATCCGCGCATTCGGCGCTGATCCTAAGGCACAGCTGGAAATGCTCGACGTCGATCATGCGCTGCGTAGCGAAATGGCGGCTACGCGCGATATGCTGTGGGCCTTGCGCGCCGACTGCATCGAAGTAGAACGCATGTTCAATCAGTTCGGTTACCGTTCGCGCGGCCTGCAGCGGCGGCAGGCTGCGCTGATGGCCTTACTTGATCATTGCTGCGTATCGGCCAGCGCCGTGCTGGATGTGCTGGCCGAACATGACGCCGCCGTACTGGCCCGCCTGCGTGCGCAAAGCGTGCAGGCCTAGGCAGCAGCCTGCGCCAACTCGCCGCTGCCGGCGCAGCATGGCCGGCGCACGCAAGCAGGCATTCACTCTGCCTGCAGTACTATTTTGCCGCGCGCGCGGTTACTCTCGATCAGCGCGTGGGCGCGTTTCAGATTTTCCGCGTTGATGGTGCCGAAGATTTCCGTCAGCGTAGTGTGCAACACGCCCGTTTCCACCAGTTTTGCCACGTCGTTGAGCAGGCGGTGCTGGGCGATCATGTCGCTAGTCTGGAACATCGAGCGGGTGAACATGAATTCCCAGTGCAGCGAGACACTTTTTCGTTTGAGCAGACGGATATCGAGGCTGGCCGGATCATCGATCAGCGCCACCTTGCCCTGCGGCGCTACCAGTTCCGCGATTGCGTTCCAGTGCAGGTCGGTCTGGTTCAGGCTGGCCACGTAAGTGACGGGCGGCAGACCGAGGCGCGCAATTTCCTCATGCAGCGGCTTGCTGTGATCGATCACATGATGGGCGCCCAGTGTGCGTACCCAGTCCGCTGTCTCGGGGCGCGATGCCGTCGCGATGATCGTCAGCCCCGTCAACTGGCGCGCCAGCTGCACGAGGATGGAACCTACGCCACCTGCCGCGCCCACCACCAGCAGCGATTTGCCGCTCTGGCCTTTGTCGCGGCTCACTTCCAGCCGTTCGAACAGTAGTTCCCACGCCGTGATGGCGGTCAGGGGCAGGGCAGCGGCCTGGGCGAAATCCAGATTGACCGGTTTGTGGCCGGCGATGCGTTCGTCCACCAGATGCAATGCGCTATTGGTGCCGGGGCGGGTCAGATCGCCCGCATACCAGACCTGATCGCCGGGTTTGAACAGGGTGACATCGGGGCCGACGGCGCGCACGATGCCGGCAGCATCCCAGCCGATGACTTTCTCGCTGCCTTCGGCGGGGGCTACGTTGCGGCGGATTTTCACATCGACGGGATTGACCGAGACGGCACGCACTTCGACTAACAGATCGCGTCCCTGTGCGACGGGATCGGGTAGTTCGACATCGATCAGGGCGTCGGTATCGTGGATAGGCAGGGACTTGCGGTAGGCAACAGCTTTCATGACAGTTCCTTTGATTAAGGTATGGGCGTATGATGATTTATTATGAATCTTTGAAAAAGATGGAGTTCGATGAAATACTTTCAAAGGAATTTTGAAAATTGCTGAGGCTAGATGATCTGACCGTGTTTGTGCGCACGGCCGATAGCGGCAGTCTGTCGGCTGCGGCGCGCCAGTTGTCGATTTCTCCTGCGCTGGCCAGTGCGGCGCTGAAGCGGCTGGAAAGCGTGCTGGGCTGGCGTCTGTTCGCCCGTACCACGCGCTCCTTGCGCCTGACGGAAGAAGGCGAAAACTATCTGCGTCATGCGCGCGAGGCCCTGCGGCTGCTGCAGGAAGGTCAGGAAGCCTTGCAGCAGGGGCAGGAAACGCCCGGTGGTCTGCTCAAGATCGCCATGCCGTCCGATCTGGGGCGTAACTACCTGATGCACTGGCTCGATGAATTTCAGACCCGCTATCCGCGCGTCAGTTTCCAGCTCAGCGTGAGCGACCGGGTGTCCGATCTGTACCGGCAGCCGGTGGATCTGGCTATCCGCTATGGCCGGCTTGATGATTCCAGTCTGGTGGCTTTGCCGCTGGCGCCCGGTAACCGCCGCGTGCTGGTGGCAGCGCCAGCCTATCTGGAACGGTATGGGGCGCTGACCTCGCCGCAGGCACTGCTGCAGCACAATTGCCTGCGCTTCATGGTGGAGGAAGTGATCCACGACCGCTGGCAATTCCATGTGGGCGGCGAACTGCAGCAATGGCATGTGCAGGGCAACCGCAGTGCCGATGATGCGGACGTGGTGCGGCGCTGGGCGGTGGCCGGTCTGGGCATCGCCTATAAATCGCGGCTGGATCTGGCCGATGATATCCGCACCGGTCGCCTGCGCGTGCTGCTGCCGGACATACTGGGCGAAGCGGCGCCGCTGAATATGCTGTGCATGCACCGGCAGCACATTACGCCTACCGTGCTGCAACTGCGTGATTTCCTGCGCGAACGCTGTAGCCAGGCTTAGAAAGTTATTAAATCGGCAGCGTAAAGCACGTTTGTGGCGGAAATACGCTTAACATAGCCGGATTATTTATCTGGAGAACTTCCGATGACTGAAACCCAGCGCGATATTCTGAGTGCCGGCTTTTCGCTGATTCTGATAGCACTGGCCGCGTTCGTGATGCACCGCTTCTTCCTGCCGCTGATCTGGGCCGGCATCCTGTGCGTAGCGACGTGGCCGCTGTATCTGCGTCTGCAGGCGCGCATGGGCGGGCGCGCTGTGCTGGCCGCAGCCGTGCTGACTCTGCTGATGCTGGCCGTGTTCGTGGTGCCGCTGGCGCTGGGCGTGACGCAGGCCGCGAAACAGGCGCCGGAACTGGCCAGCTTTATCGTCAAGGCCAATACGGAAGGCATGCCGGTGCCTGCCTTCGTGCAGAGCTTGCCGATGGTGGCTGACTGGGTGACGAACTGGTGGCAGGCCACGCTGAGCCAGCCGCACGGGCTGGCCCATCTGCTGTCCGAGCACGAAATCAATGGCCTGCACTCGGCCAGCGACATGATCAAAGTGGTCGGCGCCGGTTTCATGCACCGGATGATGGACTTCGCTCTGGCTTTCCTGTGCCTGTTCTTCTTCTACAAAGATGGCGCTGCCCTGAGCCGCCAGATCCATGCCATCGGCAGCCATTGCGTGAGCGAACAACGCTGGGCCCATTTCTCCGCCAAAGTGCCGACCGCCATCCGTGCCACCGTCAACGGACTGGTGCTGGTGGGGCTGAGCGAAGGCGTGCTGATCGGCATAGGCTATGCGCTGGCCGGGCTGCATTCGGCCGCTGTGTGGGGCTTCGTCACCGGCATACTGGCCATTATTCCGTTCGGCGCACCCATCGCCTTCCTCAGCGCGGCCGCAGTGCTGGCCAGTCAGGGGACAGTAGCCGGCGCCATCGCTGTGGCCGTGTGGGGTAGCATCGTGCTATTCGTGGCCGACCACTTTGTGCGGCCCGGCATGATAGGCAATGCTACCCGTCTGCCTTTCCTCGCCGTGCTGTTTGGCATACTGGGCGGGGTGGAAACGCTGGGACTGGTGGGCCTGTTTATCGGCCCGGTGGTAATGGTGCTGTTTGTGACGCTGTGGTACGAGGCCAATCTGTTTGATGACGGTAGGCCAGTTGCCACACCCAGGTGAGGAGCGCCCGCGAGGCTGCCGCATCGGCAGGCAGATCGGGCGACTGGGCGGGACAACTGGCGCCGGCAAACATTAGTGCGCTTTCGACAGTATCAGCAGCCAGCGGCCGAATACCAGCACTTCGAGGTGGCCAGGCTGCACGCCGGTGTCGCACTCGAGGATGGGATTGACCGCGTAGTAGCGCTTGCGGAAGTCACGGCACACCAGCAATTCGCGTTTACCCATGCGTACCATGAAGGAAGTCGGCAAGTATTCCATACCGAAGCGGGAACCAAAGCTGCTATTCAATGTAGTCATGTCGTTTCCTTTGAATGCGTTGTGTTGATCGAGGAGTTCAGAATAGCATAACTACTGTATGAATAAACAGGTACTGTGTAAATAAACAGTAAATTCGCTTTTTTGTGGTTTTTCCACCAACTTGAACGGGAAGCAGCGTTGGCGCACCAAATTTTCAGCAAATCAGTACGTTTCATTGAGGCAAGGTTGTCGCCGGGGGGAGAATTCGGCCTGCATCTGACGGCGGGCGTGGCCCTGCTAGCGCTGGCGATGGCGGTTTTGCACGAACTGGCAGAGGCGGTGGTGGGGCAGGCCGGCATCACTGTGCTGGACCAGCAGGTGGCCGACTGGTTTCATCGCCACGCGTTCGAGCCGCTGACTGGCTTCATGCGGCTGGTGTCCTACCTCCATACGGGCGCGCCCATGGTGCTGATGGTGCTGGCGCTCGCTTACTATTTCTGGCGGATCAAGGCGCGCTACTGGATGCTGGCGCTGCTGGTGGCCACGCCTACCGGCGCTATCCTGAATGTGGCGATCAAATACCTGATTCAGCGGCCCCGTCCCGTGTTCGAGCAGCCGCTGGTGTCCTTATTGACGTATAGTTTCCCTAGTGGCCATACCGCCGCCGCCACCATCTACTGGGGCTTGCTGGCATCTTATCTTGTGATGGTGCGGCCAGAATGGCATGCGCGCTTGCTGGCGGTGCTGCTCAGCGTCGGCATGGTGCTGCTGGTGGCGCTCAGCCGCATGTATCTGGGCGCGCACTATCTGAGCGATGTGCTGGCAGCGATGGCGGAAAGCGTGGCATGGCTGGCGATCTGGATCACGGCGATGTCAACCTTGCGCCGCAGGCGCGAGGCGCAGCAGCGCGCACTGGCAAATTAAATGGCCGCCACGCCGCAAGCGGCGCAGGCAGCAGGGTGGAGGAGAACAAGCTGGAACGTATCGTCGTCCTGATCAATGCCGGAGCCGGTACCGGTTCCGATGCGCAGCGAGTCGCCGCACTGGCGCAGCATTTCCGCCAGCACGGCCAGAGCGCGGACGTGCAGCTCGTGCATAGCGGCGCAGAGCTGGTGGACCGCGCCCAGCAGGCCGTGGCGGCCGGCGTGGGCACCGTGGTGGCCGGTGGCGGTGACGGCACCATCAATGCCGTCGCATCGGCACTGGTCGGCAGCCGCACGCGGCTGGGCGTGCTGCCGCTAGGTACGCTCAATCACTTCGCACGCGATATGCACATTCCGCTCGAACTCGAACAGGCTATCGCCAACGTCGTGCAGGGGCAGGTGGTGCAGGTGGATGTGGGCGAAGTCAATGGCCGCATCTTCCTGAATAATTCCAGCCTCGGCATTTATCCCGATATCGTGCGCGACCGCGAACAGCAGCAGCGCCGTTTCGGCCGCAGCAAATGGCCGGCGTTTGGCCGTGCCGTATTTGCCGCGCTGCGGCGCTTTCCTTTCCTGTCGCTGCAGCTGACCATAGACGGCATGCAGCACACCCGCCGCACGCCGTTTATTTTCATCGGCAATAACGAATACCAGCAAGGTCTTGCCACTGGCCGCCGCAGCCGCCTCGATAGCGGCCACCTGTGCCTGTACGTGGCGCAGCGGCCCACCCGTCTGGCACTGCTGCGCTATGCTCTGCATCTGCTGTTTGGCCAGCTGGCCCATGCGCGCGACTTCGACGTGCTGCAGACCACGGCGCTGTCGATTGCCACCCGGCGGCGCCACCTGCGCGTGGCCACGGACGGTGAAGTGACGCGCATGAAGCCGCCCCTGCAATACCGTTCGCTGCCTGCCGCGCTGCAGGTAATCGTTCCCCGCTGAGAGGCCGCCATGCGTACCATCGTTCATTTATCCGATCTGCATTTTGGCCGCGTCGATCAGGCTTTGCTGGCGCCTTTGCAGCGTGCTGTGGCAGCGCTGGCGCCCGATGTGCTGGTGGTGTCGGGCGATCTGACCCAGCGTGCCCGCACGGCAGAATTCCAGGCGGCGCGCGCTTTTCTCGATACGCTGCCGGGACCGCAGATCGTGGTGCCCGGCAATCACGACATTCCGCTGTATAACCTGGCGAGCCGCTTCCTCACCCCGCTGCGGCTATACACGCGCTACGTCACGCTGGACCTGATGCCCGAGTATGTCGATGACGAGATCGCCGTGCTGGGGATTAATACGGCGCGCTCGCTCACCATCAAGGATGGCCGCATCAACCGCCAGCAGATAGACCAGATCCATCAGCGCATGCGTGCAGTCGACCCCCATCTGACGCGCATCGTGGTGACCCATCATCCGTTCGATATGCCGGACGACTATGACCGCAAGGATCTGGTCAACCGCGCGCCGCTGGCCATGCAGGCATTCGCCAACTGCGGCGTGGACTTGCTGCTGGCCGGACATCTGCATGTGAGCCACGCGCACAACACGGCGCAGCGCTACGAGATCAGCGGCTATGCAGCGCTGATGGTGCAAGCCGGTACCGCCACCTCCACCCGCGCGCGGGGCGAGAACAACAGTTTCAATGTATTGCGTGTGGCGCACGACCGCGTGCAGGTGGAACGCTATAGCTGGCATGCTGCCAGTGCCAGCTTCGCGCCCAGCCAGAGCGAATACTTCCGCCGCAGCGCAGGCGTGTGGACCGAGCAGGTGTAGCGGCTGACCGGACTGGCGCCGCTACAGCCAGTAGTGCATCAGGCTGGCGGCCCACTCGCGCAGGCGGTCCAGCCACGGACGCTGCTGCCATGCGGCGCGGGTGATCTCGCCGGAATTGCGCAAGTCCTCCTGAAATGCCGCTTCCATCTGCTGGCCGAATTCCGCCCCCAGCACCACCACATTGAGCTCGCTGTTGTGCATAAAGCTGCGGGTATCGATATTGGTCGACCCCACGGTAGACCACAGGCCGTCGATCACGGCGGTTTTGGCATGCAGCACGCTGAGCTTGAGGTGGTAGATTTTGACGCCGCTATCGAGCAGCTGGTCGTAATAGGCGTGGCCGGCGTAGAACACCAGCCCGCTGTCGGATACGCCGGGCAGGATGATCCGCACGTCCACCCCGCGCCGCGCGGCAGCAGTCAGCGCAGCGATAGTCTGCGGGTCCGGCACGAAATACGCGGAAGTGAGGTGGATGCTGGTGCGCGCCTGCTGGAAGGCCAGCTGATAGGCTTTGTAGATATCAAAGGGATCGTCGCTATCGCTGCCCAGCACGCGCACCAGCTTGTCGCCCGCGTTGGCGGCGGGCGGGAAGTAATCGGCGTCGGGCAGATCCTGACTATCCTGCGTGGCCCACTGGCGCACGAACAGCCACTGGAAGGCCCGCACCGCCGGCCCCTCCACCTTGATATGGGTGTCGCGCCAGCCCGGCTGGCGCGCGGCATTGCGCTTGCGGCCGGAATGGAACAGCGAACTGCGTGCATAGCTGGCGCTGATGTTGATGCCGCCCGTGAAGGCTACACGGCCATCGACGATCAGCACTTTGCGGTGATCGCGCTGGTTGAGCTGCCAGGTATCACCGCGCAGATGGGCTGGATTGACGGGATTAAATTCCAGCAGGCGTATGCCGGCCTCGCGCATGCGCTGGAAAAATTCCGCCGGCACGCCTAGGGTGCCCACGCTGTCGTACAAAATGTTGACGGTGACGCCCTGACGCTGTTTGGCCATCAGCGCTTCGGCAAATTCCAGCCCCAGTTCATCCTGATCGAAGATATAGGTTTCCAGATTGATGTGATTACGCGCGCCCCGTATGGCTTTGAGCATTTCGCCCATGGTCTGCGGACCATCGAACAGCAGGGTGCAGCGGTTGCCGACGATCAGCGGGACGCCGGTGGCATCCTGTTCCAGCGCAGCCAGCGTGGCCGGATCGAGCCGGCCCTGCGGCCAGCGTTTGGCCAGCAGCGCGCGTGCCCGCGCGGCGGACAGTTCGCCCTGCGCCCCTTGCAGCTGCAGTGCCGGCATACTGGCGGAGTCCCGACTGCTTGCCGGCGCCAGCTGGGGCAGGGACGCGCAGGCACCGAACAGGCTGCAGCACAGCAGCGCCAGTGCCAGCAGTCCGTGCCCCCGCATGCTCAGTCTCCCTGCCGTTCCGCCGCCGCTTCAGCGCTGCCGAAGAAGAAGCGGATCGGTCCCTGACGCCAGCGCCGTAGCAGCGCAGCGAGCAACTGCCAGCCGTGGCGGAAGTGAGCCTGACGGGCGCGCAGCGCTACCCACAGGGCCAGGCCGAAGCTGACCAGCAGGTTGACCGTGCCGATGGCAAGAAAACCGGCCACGGAAGTGAGCACCAGCTGCCAGCTAGCCTGATGATCGAGTGCTACCATGGCCGTGGCGAAGTTGGCCGATGAAAACGTCACATGGCGGATGTCCAGCGGCAGGCCCAGTAAAAAGCCCAGCAAGGGCATAAAGCCTAGCATGATACCGAAGTAGAAGTTCCCCATCAGGCCACCGAGATTGTTTTCCAGATAGTGCCCGAGGCGAGCCAGCCGTGGCGCACCGATCAGTCGCTCCAGTCTACGCAGCTGCATTACGCGGCTGGCCCAGCGCGTGTACAGGGCCTGATTGTCGTAGTAGCCCGAAATCAGACCAGCCAGAAATAGACAGACACCGGCAATGGCGGCATACAGCAGGGTATAGCCATTGAGCGGATCGATGTCGTGCAGCAGATGCATGGCTTTCTCGGGCGAGACGAGCGGCTGCCCCGTCAGATAAGGCCAGCTCATGGCGATCAGCCACGCCACCGGTATCGCCGTGGCCAGATTGCCCAGCACGGCCATGTTCTGGGTGCGGATCACCTTGTTGCAAAGCTCGGCCATGCTGTCGATGTCGATGTTGCGGCCATCCTTGCTGTGCAAGCCTGCGGCGATGTGCGACGCCGTCATGGCAGGCTGCTTGGTGGCGACAGTGAAATGCAGCAGGTGGATGAACATAAAGCCCAGCGAATAGTTCATGGCGTACATCAGAGTCGCCACCAGCGGTGCAGTGCGCAGGCCGGACATGAGCAGTTTGAACAGCGCCATGAAGCCGATCACCAGACCGGCGCCGGCGGAAGAATAGAACATGGCGCGTAGCTGGCTGCGATCGTCGGCCACATAGTGTTCGCCCGTGTGGCTGGCGTTCTCCGTCACGTTGCGGGCCAGCAGGTTGATGTTGTCGCGCACCAGATCGCGCACCCGATAGCGGTTGCTGTGCGCGCTGATCAGTTCCTGTGCCAGTGCCAGTGCTGCCATGCGCCGCTGCGGACGCTGCTGCGGCTCCACCAGTGCCAGCAGTTTGCGCAGGCGCTGTATGCTCTGGCTCAGTGTTACCAGCAGATAGGTGAGGGCGATGCTGGTGCCCTGACTGAGGGCCTTCTTGCGGATGCTGGCGATGACGCTGTCGCACTGGTCCAGCATCACCAGCAGATGGCTGCCATCCTCGGGTGCCATGGCCGGATCGTGCTGGCGCTGCTGGTAGTTGTCCAGATAGCGCAGTGTTTCCACGTTCTGGGCGAGAAACGGCGATTCATAGGTTTCTATCTCGGTGTGGAAATTGGTCAGGCGCGGCTCAAGGCCGCTGGCACTGATGCGGTAGGACAGCGTACGTATGGCTTCCAGCAGGCCGGGCAGCATCAGCTGTTCGGCTGGACCGGCATGGGCGGCGCACAGCACATCGAGCAGGGCCAGCCAGTCTTCGGCCGGCACGGCGGCTATCCACAGCTGGTCGCTGCGGCGCAGCAGGATGCGGTCCAGCGCATCGCTCAGATAGTCCTCGCCCAGTGCCGGTGGCAGTATGCGGTAGGACACGCGCCGTTTGAATTCGCTGAAAAAGCCGTCGTTGGACAGCACACCCGTTTCCGTGTACAGGCTGGCATGGCGGCGGCTACGCAGCAGATTGCAGGCGTACTGGTAGAGCGCGGCAGCGTGGCGCGGGTTGCCTCTGAGTAGCTGGCACAGCGTGCGTACATTGGCCACGGCGCTGGCATGGTCGCTGGCCCGGCGCGGGCGCAGGGTAGCGACCAGCTGCACCATCAGGCCGATGTCGCCGCTATCGCCGTCTAGGCGTTCAAGTATCTCTAGCATGGTCGGGGTAATGGTTGGGGATGCTGCAGTCTAGCTCTCTGCGCCGGCTAAGTATGTTCGCTAGCGAACATAGGCAAGGAGGGGCGGTGGCTGGCTGGCACGGATGGCCGGGTGCCGATCCGTGCTAAATTGTCTCTTTTCAAGATAATCGGGAACGCGTATGTATCTGACTTATTTCAACGGTGGCTGGTCCGAGGGCAATACGCCCCTGTTTGGCGCGATGGATCACAGTGTCTGGCTGGGTTCTTCCGTGTTTGACGGCGCCCGTGCGATCCGTGGCCGCCTGCCGGACTTACGCCTGCATTTGCAGCGTGTAATCAATTCGGCGGAACGGGTAGGGCTGGTGTGTCCGCTGACGGTGGATGAAATGGAGCAGCTGGTGATCGATGGCGTGGCCAAGTTCCCGCCCGATGCGGAATTGTATGTGCGCCCGCTGGTCTTCGGTACCGACGGTCTGCTGGTGCCGGTGCCAGCCAAGAGCGCGTTTGCGCTGACGCTGTTCGATGCGCCCATGCCCAAGTTCCACGGCTTTTCGGCCTGCCTGACGGCCTTGCGCCGGCCCGATCCTTCGATGGCGCCGACCGATGCCAAGGCTTCGGCCCTGTATGCGAATTCCTCGAAAGTGATACGCGAAGCGCAGCAGCGTGGTTTCGATACGGCGGTGGTCTGCGACAGTCTGGGTAATGTGGCGGAGTTTGCATCGGCCAATCTGTTCCTCGTCACGCCCGAGGGCAAGGTGGTGACGCCGGTAGCGAATGGTACTTTCCTGTCCGGCATCACGCGGGCGCGTGTGATCGCTTTACTGGCACAGGAGGGGATAGCGGTGGAAGAGCGTACCGTGCGGCCGGATGAGCTGGAGACGGCGGTGGAAATTTTCAATACGGGTAACTACGGCAAGGTGTCGCCATGTACCCGTTATGAAAACCGCCCGCTGGCCATAGGCCCGATGGCATCGCTGGCGCACGCCCGTTACATGGCGTTTGCCGGTCTGGCCTGAGGCCGCGGCGCGTCACCCTAAGGGGGGGCGGAAAGTCTAGAGCCCCCGTCCGTTAATCAGGCGCAGCAGCACCATGATGATGGCGATCACCAGCAACACATGGATGAAACCACCGATGGTGTAGGACGTTACCAGTCCCAGCAGCCAGAGTATGATGAGTACGACGGCAATGGTGTAGAGCATAGCGTTCTCCTTATTCAAGTGAGGCCGCCGGTGGCAGTGCTGCCGTGGCGACGCTTGCCTGCATTCTCTCTAGCGCAGCGGTGGGTGTCCGTACGCTAGCGTACTTAATTAGCGCGCAACTGGCCGTTGACGATGCGCACGGCATCGCCTTCGCGCCACTGCGGCTGGGCCTGCTGGTGCAGCACGCGGCGCGCACCGTTATCCATCTGCACCGTGATCTCCCAGCGCTGGGTGGTCTTCATATTGCCTTCGACCTGATTGCCCGCTACCGCACCGCCCACGGCGCCGGCCACGGTGGCGAGCTGGCGGCCATGGCCGCTGCCGATCTGGTTGCCCAGCAGGCCGCCCAGGATGGCGCCGCCTGCGGCACCGACACCTGTGCCCTGGCCACGCTGCTCGACGCTGCGGACGCTGCTGATCACGCCGCAGCTATTGCAGACGGCGGCGGCTGGCCGTTCCGCAGTCTGGCCGGGCGCGGCGCTACGCGTGCCATCGACCGCAGCGTAACGCACGGGAGCGGTGTCTGTTGCGGGACGTGGCGCGTTATCGCCGCTGGCAGCCTGTAGCGTTACGCTGTCGCGGGCGTGGGTATCGGGCAGCCAGCCCATGATGGCCGCGCTGCCCACGCCGCAGAACAGCACCACGGCAACGGCGGCGCTGAGGAGCATGGGATGCAGGGATTTGCCGGAAGCTGTGCTGTGAGTGTCCATGATGAACTCCTTGAAAGGTGAAAGATGGGCTGATTTTCCGCTAGGACATCTTTTGCTTCCGTGCGTCAGCGTACATACAGCACATCATTGCGCCACTACGCTGCTGGTATGCTTACCTACGCCGCCACCGACGAACAGCACGGCGCAGCGCGCCTGCCGCAGAACCTGCTGCTGGCTGCGCTGCCCGAACCTGAACGTGCGCAGATGCTGGCCCAGTGCGACAGCGTGCGGGTACAGGCAGGGCAGGCGCTATTCGAGCCGGGGCAGATGCCGGGTTGCATGTATTTTCCGATCGATACGCTGGTGTCGCTGCTGGCCGTAGCAGATGGCCGCATGATGCTGGAAGTGGGCGTGGTGGGGCGTGAAGGCATGCTCGGTGCTTCCGTTATACGGCCAGACCGGCCTGTGCAACTGCGTGCCGTGGTGCAGCGAGCAGGGCGTCTGCTACGGGTGGATGCGGCCTGCTTCGGTCGTCTGTTCGAGGAAATGCCCGTGCTGCAGCAACTGCTGCAGCGCTATACCGATGCCTTGCTGGCGCAGGTGATACAGATCGCCGTGTGTAGCCGCTTTCACATGCTGGAGGCGCGGCTGGCGCGCTCCCTGCTGATTACACGCGACCGTCTTCAGTCGGAGAAATTTCATCTGACCCACGAATCGCTGGCCCAGATGCTGGGGGTGCGGCGGGTAGGGGTAACGAAGGCGGCCAGCGCCCTGCAGGAGAAAAAGCTGATCGGTTACAGCCGCGGCAATATCGAAATTCTCGACGGCGGGGGGCTGGAGCAGGTTTCCTGCCGTTGCTATGGTTTGGTGCGCGATGATGGCGTGCTGGGGCTAGGGCAGGTGCTGCGCTAGTTCCTGCACGCCAACAGAGTGGTGGCGGGGCGGGAAAATTAGCGCGGTGGCTTGTTGACCTGATTGCCGATGACGCCGCCCACAGCGGCACCCCCTACCGTACCGGCCGCACTGCCGCCCGTCAGCACGGAGCCAGCCACGGCGCCCAGACCGGCGCCTATCGCCGTGTTCTGGTCGCGTGCCGACATATTGCTGCAGGCGCCCAGCGTCATGCAGGCAGCCATCAGGGCGCTCAGGCCCAGTATGCGGGTGTAGTGTTGCATCTTGTTCTCCTTGATCTGGTCAGCCCTATGGGCAAAGTATGGTGGGAGCGCCAGAATGCGGCGTAGTCCGCCCACCAGCTTGCTGCCAGATTAGTCCGAGTATCGACTTAGCTCTGTTCGCTAGCGCACCTTGCGCGCCGGATCAGGGGGCGTGCTGTGTTGCCCTGCCTTGGCCAGCAGGGCAACACAGCCGGCATCGTCGCTACTACCTGCCGTCATCAGCGGCAGGATGGCGGTGATGGGTGCAACGGCCGCCAGCGCGAGCGCGCCGCCCGCACGCAGGGCCAGCACTTGCTTGTCGATGCTGATGTCCGGCTGTTTAAAGCTGCCACGCAGATAGATGGGGGCACGCAGGGAAATGATGCGCACACCCTTGGCCTGGGGACGCAGGGTCAGGTCCAGCTGCTCCTTGCGCAGGCTGACCTGTCCGCTGACATCGATGCGCGCGTCGGTGGTGTCGGCAGCGAATAGGCGCGTCTGCATCAGACCGTTGGTAACGCTGAAGTCGCTGATCAGGCAATTCAGTTGCACCTGCTTGTCGCCCACCAGCCGGGTCAGCACCACGCTGCCCAGATTCAGTCCCATTTCTTCCAGCAGCAGCTTGCTGATGCTGCCTTTGCTGACCACGCCACGCAGCTCGCCATTCGAGGCGCCCAGCAATTCCGCGACGGAATTGCCCTGTGCGTTCAAGGCGATCTCGGCATTGATTTCGCCTACCGTGGCCTGCATGGCTTCGATACGGGGGAAGAGCTGCTTCAGATGCAGGTGGCGCGCGCGAGCCTTGAGGCTGGCGGCTATGGCGTCCGGCAACTGGTGGCCACTGCCATCGAGTTTGACGCTGGCATCGAAGCTGCCGCCCGCGATCTGGAATTGCAGCGGTTCAAGGCTGAGGATCCCGTCGCGCAGCAGGATGCGGCTATCGACCTGTGTGATGGGCAATTCCTGCTCCCGCGTAATGCGCGCCGCGCTGAAACGGACGTCGGCATCCAGTGCCGTCCAGCGTGTCTTGCGGAAGGCTTCCACCGGCAGCACCTTGTTCTCTGGCTGCACGGCTGGCATGCCGCGTGCCTGTTTGCTGCGGTTGGAATCGGCCCCTATCAGCGGCCCCAGATCGCTCAGACGCAATAGCTGCGCCTGCACGGCGCCCGATAGCTGGGGGCGCTTGAGTGCCCGGCCATAGCGGTATTCGAGATTGCCGCCGATATCGGACTGGCCTACCCGCCCCATGAAGTTCTGGTATTGCCAGCGGCTGGACTGCTCGCCCAGCTCGCCATGCAGGTGACCGGTCGTGCTGAAGGCAGGCGTTTCCGGCAGCAGCACGCCGGTCAGGCCATACAGCCTTGCCATGCTGGCGCCGGACAGGCTGAGCTGCAGATCGAGGCTGGTAAGACGGGCAGGCCGGGTCAGCGTGCCGTTGATGACGATGCGGCTGCCGCCGACATCGAGCAGTGCTTCCAGCGGATAGGGCCGGGTCTGTTCCTGCAGGCCCAGCACGGCGCCGGCCTTGCCCTGTCCCTGTACGGGCTGCTGCTTCCAGTGACCCTGCAGCTGCCATGCTACGCCGTACAGTGGATCGCCCTTGAGCGTCTGCATGCTGGCGGCTAGTTCCAGTTGCTGCACGGCGTCGCGCAGCTGCACCTGGCCGTTAGCGAGTTCCAGCGTGTGCAGTTCCAGTTTCCATGTGCCCGGCTGGCGCGGCGGCGTCCATTCCCAGTTGCTACGTCCGTCCGCGCGGCGCATGAGCAGGATTTTCGGCTGCTCCAGCCGTAGCAGGGGGATGGATAGGCGGTTCTCTAGCAGCGGCAGCAATTCGATTTCGATCAGGGCGCTGTCGATGTGCGCCAGTTCGCCCTGTTCCGTCATGAGGGCGGGATGGGCCAGATGCAGGTCGCGCGCCAGTAGGCGCGGCATCGGCAGGTAGGCGCGCCAGCCCTGCTGTCCCGCGCGGCTGGCGGACCACGACCAGTGCAGCGTTAGATCGCCCCGTATCGCAAACGGACGCTGCAGGGCTACGCTGATCTTGTCATTCAGCCATGGACGGGCGCGGTTCCAGTCGGCGTGAGTCAGCAGCAGGACGATGCCGGCCAGCAGTGCGGCCAGTATGCCCGGCACTGCCAGCAGGAAGACGGTACGGCGGCGTAGCGGCATGGTGGCATTCCTCGCTCAGGTCAGTGGCGCTAGCTTACACCGTTGCTGGCGCGATCGCAGTGTGCTGTCGCACGGACCGTAGCAGGCGAGGCTTGCGTGCGTCAGCGAACTGAAACTGTTGCGCCACAGGCCTATAACGTCTAGCTATCGACAGGCTTTTCAAGGAGAGAGAGATGAAGCGATCCGAAAACAATAGGCCCCGCCGTCTGGCACTGGCATGGGCGATGGCACTGGCGGGACTGGCTGGCTGTGCGAGCGAGAAAACGCCCGCGACGGCCGATGTGGCGGTGTCGCGTGCGGCGGTCGATGCCGCCGCCAGTGCCGGTGCGGCGGAAGTGGCGCCCGCTGAAATGCAGTCTGCGCGGGACAAGCTGATGCGGGCCAATCAGGCGCTGGCCTCGCGCGACTATCAGGCTGCGGCCGACTGGGCCAATCAGGCCGAGGCCGATGCCCGGCTGGCTCAGAGCAAAGCCAATTCGGCCAAGGCGACGCTGGCAGCGGAGGAAGTTCAGCGCAGCATACAGGCGCTGCGCGACGAGCTGTCACGGAATACCTCATCTGTCACCCGCTAGGAGGGACTATCATGTACATCAAGAAAACATCCTGCACGCCCGCTACGGCCTTGCTTTCAGTACAGCCGCCAGAACGCCTGCCAGCCCAGCTGCTGGCATTTCTGCTGGCCTTGCTGCTGGTATTCTGGCTGGCTGCCTGCAGCACCACGCCCATCAGTACCAGTCTGCTGGAGCAGACCCGCAATGACTATCAGGCAGCGCTGAACGATCCCTTGGTGGCAAGCTACGCTGCGGCGGAATTCAAGGATGCCGGCGCCGCACTGGACCGCGCTAATGACGCGGCCGGACGGCGCGACAGCAGCGAGCAGATCGATAAGCTGGCCTATCTGGCTCGGCAGAAGATCGCTACGGCGCAGGAAGTGGCGCGTCAGAAACATGCCGAAGCCAGCGTGGCCCAGGCGGGACGCGAACGTGACCAGCTGCGCCTGCAGCAGCGCACGGCGGAAGCCGATCAGGCCCGCAGCGCGGCCCAGCGTGCCCAAGCGCAGGCCGATGTGGCAGCCAGCAGCGCGCGCGAGGCGCAGGCGCGCAACGCAGCGCTCCAGCAGCAGCTCACCGACCTGCAGGCAAAGCAGACCGACAGGGGCATCGTCATCACGCTCAGCGATGTGCTGTTTCAGGTGGACCGGGCCGAACTGAGTACGGACGGTATGCGTACGGCACAGAAACTGGCCGATGTGCTGATGCAATCACCCCAGAGTGTGGTGCTGATCGAAGGCTTTACCGATAGCACGGGTTCGGCCGACCACAATCTGCAACTGTCCCAGCGCCGTGCCGAAGCCGTGCGCAGTGCGCTGATAGCACTGGGCGTGGGCCAGGACAAAATCACGACGCGCGGCTATGGCGAGGCCTATCCGGTGGCCAGCAATGCCGATGCAGCCAGCCGCCAGCTGAATCGCCGCGTTGAAATCGTGCTGTCGCAGAACGGCGCACCCATCGCCAGCCGGCGCTAACAGCCAGCAATAAGCAAGGAGAACATCATGTCCGAACATTCGCTATCTCATGCGGGCGGTATCGACGTTGCTGCCATTCGCGCTGCGGCGCGCAATCTCAAGGATGGTCCCGTCACGGCCGGCTATCAGGGCGACCGGCAGGCTGTACTGGCCATGCTCAACGATGCACTGGCCACGGAGCTGGTCTGCATACTGCGCTACAAGCGCCATTACTATACGGTGACGGGGCGCGAGCATGCGTCCATCAAGGCCGAGTTTCTCGAACATGCGCTGCAGGAGCAGGAGCATGCCGACTGGCTGGCCGAGCGCATTGTCCAGCTCAATGGCGAGCCTGATTTCAATCCAGCAACATTGCTCGCCCGTAGCCATGCCGAGTATGATGTCTGTGTAGACGTGCAAGCGATGGTGCGCGCCAATCTGGTTGCCGAGCGGGTAGCGATAGAATCCTACCGGCAGATGGTGGCGCAGATAGGCGATAGCGATCCGACGACACGGCATTTGTTGATTCGTATCATGGCCGTGGAGGAGGAACATGCTGATGATATGCGCGATCTGCTCGAATAAAATGTTGTACAGTTAAGACTTATCCCACCAGAACAGGAGCTTAATCATGCTGGAACAAAACTTCAGTACCGTGAACAACGATGTGAAAACGCTGGTGAAAGATGCGCAGGCATTGTTCACGGCCGCCACGGCGCTGACTGGCGAAAAAGCCGAAGAACTGCGCGGCCGCGGCATGCGTGCGCTCGATACCGCACTGGCCAAAGCACAGGAAGCCCAGCAGAGCGCTATTGCTGCCAGCAAGGAAGTGGCGAAACAGGCGGATGAATACGTCAAGGAAAACCCATGGCGTTCGATCGCTGCGGCAGCCGGCATAGGCCTGCTGATCGGTGTGATCATTGGCCGCAAGTAAGCCATCGTGACGGATACTCCGCAACGCCCGCCCGGTCTGATTGCATCGCTGGGCAATATCGCCCGCAATAGCATAGGGCTGATTCTGACGCGGCTGGAACTGGCCGCGCTGGAATTATCCGAGGTGCGCAATCACCTGCTGCAGCTGGTGCTGGCGTTTGCACTGGCTGTGGTGGCGGGCTGTTTCGCGCTGGCCTATGCCACTGTGACCATCGTCTATCTGGCGTGGAATGCCATGGGCTGGCTGATACTGCCGCTGATGACAGCCGTGTTTGTAGCGCTGGCGCTGGGCCTGATGGTCTATGCACGGCGGCTGATCCGTAGCGGCAAGCTGTCCATGCCTGCCACGATGGCCGAGCTCAAGGCCGACCGTGACATGCTGCTGTAAGGAGGGCGACGATGAGTAAAGAAGCTGAACGCGCCGCCCTCGAAGCGGATAAACAGCGGCTGATACGCGAAGGCGAGCTATACCGGATCAAGGTAGTGCATGCCAAGGCTCTGGTCGGTAATGCGCTGCAGCCCGATGCACTGGTGCAGGGCGTGGTGGAACATGCCGTGGGGCTGGCCCAGTCGCGGCTCGGTGGTTTGCTGCAGCCCGGTGGCCTGCAGGGCATGGACGTAAAATGGCTGATGCCGTATGCCGTGACAGTCGGTTCCTTTCTGATGCGCAAGCGTATGTTCAAGCCTATGCTGGTGCTGGTGGCTGCGGCGGGCCTGGGCGCGGCGTGGCTGCGGCGCCGCCGAACTGTAGAAACCGAGCAGGAATGATGCCCTGAACGCCGCACCTTGCGGCGTTTTTTACTTGGGAGTAGATGGATGAGCAAGCTGGGACAGAATCTGAATCCGGCGCGCATGCGCGTGGTGCTGGTGCTGCAGGGCGGCGGTGCGCTGGGCGCCTATCAGGCAGGCGTATTTCAGGCCATGCACGAACATGGTCTGGCACCGGAGTGGATAGTGGGCACCTCGATCGGTGCCATCAATGCGGCTATTTTGGCCGGCAATCCCCATGAAACGCGGCTGGAGCATCTGCGCGCCTTCTGGCAGGGCATCGCCCATCGCGACAGCTACGATATGCGCCGCGTGCCGGATATGCAGCGGCGCTCGAATGTTCTGCTGCAAACCTGGGACACCTTGCTGCGCGGCGTACCCGGCTTCTTCCGGCCGCGCTGGCCCAGCGCATTTCCGCTCGGCATAGCGGTGGCGCCGGAGCAGGCCAGTTTCTACGATACCAGCGAGCTGGAAACTACGCTGAACCGGCTGATCGACTGGGAATACCTGAACCAGCCGGGCGGCATGCGCCTGACTGTGAATGCGCTCAAGGTCACCTGCGGCACGCTGCGCAGTTTCGACAATCGCCAGCAGACCATCAGCGCCGACCATATCCGTGCCAGCGGCGCCTTGCCACCGGGCTTCCCGCCGGTGCGCATCGACGGCGATCTGTACTGGGATGGCGGGCTGTATTCGAATACGCCGCTGGAAACTGTGCTCGACGATAACGAGCATATCGATACCTTATGCTTCATGGTGGACCTGTGGAGTGCCGACGGGCGCGAACCAAGCACGCTGGACGAAGTGCAGACGCGGCAGAAGGATGTGACTTTTGCCTCGCGTTCCCAGCGCCATCTCGATGATTACGTCAAGCGCCACCGCATGCAGCAAAAAATCCGCGATCTGTATCTGGCCTTGCCCGAACACGCAAAGAGCGAGCAGGGGGCACGCGATCTGGCCGAGCTGGGCTGCGGTTCCACGCTGCACGTGGTGCGCCTGCCGTATGCAGGCCGCGACTGGAATATGGCGGCCAAGGATATCAATTTTTCCCAGGGTTCGATCGAATGGCGCTGGCAGCAGGGTTATCAGGATGCCTTGCGCGCCATCGAGGTAGCGGGCTGGCTCAGCCAGGTGAGCGAGGATACCCCGCTGGTGGTGCATGAACTGCCACCTCTTCCGCACGGCGCCGATAGCCGCGCTGCATGAAGCGCGGCTATCGGCCAGACCTCGTCAGTCCGGCGCTGCAATACGGGTATCAGCGCTGCGCTAGCCGCACTACTCAATAGCGATACACGCGCCCATCGATCAGGCGCACGCGGTTGCCCACGCGCAGATCGTCGAGCACATCCTGATTGATGATGCGGTAGTCGCCATTGTCCATGCGCACGCTGATCTGGTATTGCTGGCGCGACTGGGCCTTGCGCTGGCTTTCGATATTGTTGCCGACCAGGGCGCCGCCTACCGCGCCGGCGACCGTGGCGGCGGTGCGTCCGCTACCGGAACCCACCTGATTGCCCAGCAAAGCACCGACTACGCCACCCGCCACGGCACCGGTACCGCTGTTGCTATCGTTCACGGCAACCATCTTGATGGCATCGATGGTGCCAAAACTGGCCGACTCTGCAGGGTTGCTGTAATAGCCTTGCTGGGCGGGCGGACGGTTGCTGGCGCAGCCGCCCAGCAGGGCGGCAGAGGCGAGCAGGACGCTGATAGTCGTAGTCATGGTGCGCATGGTATTCCTCCTTAAATAATGTCCACAGGGTAAGCCGAGCGCTGAGCAAGGTCTGTGCGCTGCTGCACCCATGAGGGAAACGCCGCTTTCGTACGCTAGCGTACGGAGTACAGTCGGGATAGAGCGTAAAACGTCAGACAACGGTGATCGCACAGATCGCCGGATAGCAAGTGACAACTGATCCGACATCACAACATCACAAGGAGAATGCCATGAAACTGACCCGACATATTGCGACTGCTTTATTCACCGTAACCCTGCTGTCTGCGGCCGGTTGTGCGCCCACGCCCACGCGCGAGGGCACAGGTGAATATGTCGACGATTCCGTCATCACCACCAAGGTAAAAGCGGGCATCTTCAATGAGCCTAGCCTGAAGTCCACCGAGATCAATGTCGAGACCTTCAAGGGCACCGTGCAGCTGAGCGGCTTTGTGGCTCAGCCTGACGATATGGCCAAGGCGGCCGAAATTGCCCGCAGTGTGAAAGGGGTAAAAGCCGTCAAGAATGATATCCACGTGAAGTAAGCGGCCACCCCGGCATCGTCCTGTTGCGTCATGACTTGTCTAGTGCCGAAACTTGGCTAAGATGGGAGCATGGGCTCGCGTCAGCATGGGGCTGGCCGGCTATTGCAACAGGGGGATGCCATGGAACCCGAACACGAAAGACGCCAGCCGTGGCAGGACGGAGCAGAAGCTGCGGGCTGGCAGTCGCTCGAGCATATCGTGCGTCAGGCACTCACGATGCAGCGGGATCTGGGCACGGCCCATGCCGTGGAATTTCTGCGCACGATAGGCGTCAGCCCTGCCGTGATTGCGCGTGTGCTAGCGCCCGATGCGCGCCTGCGTGAAGCGGACCAGCTGGCGCTGGCCAGCAGCGTGCCCGTGGCCGATCTGCCCGTTGCATCGGCTGGCCACTACTGGCGCTGCCGCCAGCAATAGTGCGTCTAAGCTGCATAGCCTCGGACCTGACGCAAGCTGCCGTACTGCAAGGCATACTGGCGCGTGAACTCGGCACCGAGAAAGAATATCTGTGCCGAGTAGTACACCCACAGCAGCAGTGCCACCATGGCGCTGGCAGCGCCATAGCTGTCGGCCAGTGCACTGTGACCGATATACACCCCGATCAGATGCTTGCCCAGTGTGAATAGTGCCGCCGTGCCGAGCGCACCGGTCAGCACGTCACGCCAGGCCAGCCGCACCTGGGGCAGCCACTTGAAGATTGCAGCGAACAATGCGCTGATGACGAGATAGGCGAACAGTGAATTGAACAGTCCCAGCACCGCCGCCAGATAGCGGTTATCGGCGGCGCCTAGCTGGTCTAGCACGCTCAGGGCAGCGCTTAGCGCCAGCGATACCAGCAGCAGAAACGCCAGCACCAGTATCATGCCGAATGACAGCAGGCGGGTACGCAACATGGCCAGCAGTGCGTTATCGCGTACCGGCGTGATGTGCCAGATTTCGTCGAGGCTAGCTTTCAGTTCCGCAAAGACAGTCGTCGCGCCGACCAGCAGGATGGCCGCTGCCAGCGCTGTCGCCCAGCGTCCGGCTGCAGGGTTACGCGCACCGGCCAGCAATAGTTCTATGGCCTGCGCGCCATCCTTGCCGAGCAGGCTGCGCAGTTCACCGAACAGCTGACCGCGCGCCGCCGCTTCGCCATACAGGCTGCCGGCTATGGCCAGCACCAGCAGCAGTACGGGGGCCAGCGAGAACAGCGTGTAGAAAGCCAGCGCCGCGCCCTTGCTGGCAGCGCGGTGCGTCAGCCAGTCGTTGCAAGTGGCATGCAGCAGCCGGTAAAGTGAGTTCTGCATACCAGCCTCCGCTGTCGCCGGCGCGTTTATTGAACGCGGCGTTCGACCGTGATCTGCTCGACTTCCACGCGGCGGTTAGGTGCGAGGCAGGCGATCAGTGCACTGCGCTGCTTCTGCTTGCACTGGGCGACGGGGTCGGCTGCGCCTTTGCCCACGGCCCGCAGGCGCTGGTCAGCGACGCCTTTGCCGACCAGATAGTCCTTTACGGCCTGAGCGCGCCGTTCCGATAGCTTCTGGTTGTAGCCTGCGTTGCCCAGCCGGTCCGTGTGGCCCGTAATCACCACCTGTTCGATGGAAGGATGGGACGTCAGCAGATTGGCGATCTCGTCCAGTTTGGGCTGGCCATCCTGCAATTGTGCGCTATCAAAAGCAAACAGTTCGGTGGCCGACATGGTGATTTTTTCGAAGCGCGCCGGTGGTGGCGGTGTCGGAACGGGCGCTGGTGGCGGCGGCGGTGGTTCGGCCGCGACGGGAGGAGGTGGCGGTGGCGGCGCTACCGGCGCTGGCCTGGGCGGCGCGTTGAAGGCGATATTCAGACCGACGGTGGCGTAGTAATTATTGCTCTTGCTGCTGGGGAAGGCATCACCGCGCAAAAAGCCATGCACATTGCGCAGGTCGGCCTGCACGCTGACCTGATCGCTCAGATCGGCCTGAAAGCCGAAGCCGGCGCTCAGATAGGGCGACGTCTTGCTGCGTTCTGCCAGTAGCGGCAGATTGCTCTTGTCCCGCTCCGCCCCCGCACCGATCAGCAGGAAGGGACGGAAAGACTGGCGCGAAAACAGATACAGCCCATCAATGCCGAGCGTGTTCTGCTGGTAGCGCCGTCCGTTATCGCGCGAGCGCGCATAGCTGGTGCCCAGTTGTACATCCCATGCCTCGCTGACGGGTTTGCCGATACGCAAGCCTAGCCCGTAACCGCGCTGGCTGGTGCCGAAATCGCTATCGGGCTTGAGCGCGTTGAGGCTGGGCTGAAGATACCACGATGGGTTGATCACGGGATCCTGCGCCTGTGCCAGACAGGGTAGGCACAGTGCGGTGGCGATGGGCAGGGCTAGATGGGTGTATTTCACAGTGTCGCTCCGTTTCTTGATGGGGGAGTAGGCCGGCACCGATGGCCGGAAACCGTTATTGGAGTGGAGATTAGGCCGATAGTTGAGGCTCATCCGTACGCTGACGCACGAAAGCTTGAGCTATCTCAATCGCGCCACATTCGCTGCAACTTCCCGCATTGCCACGGGTCACATAGGTAAGCACAGCTTCTGTGAGCAATGTTCGCTGCCGCACAGACCGAAACGCTGCCTGCCGTCATCCTTGACGCCAGAGTAGCGCGTACGCTGCGAGCAGATCGGGCAATAGAGATAAGGAGTGTATCCATGTATGCAGAGCGACCAACCCAGTCGGGGCCGGACATCATGCCAGTATCAGCCGCCCCTCATAAATCCTCCGGACTGATAGAGCGTCCGGCCCCACCTATCGACCGCAAGCCGGGCCTGTGCATGGCCTCTATCGAGCGCGTGCGCTCTACCTCGGCCACCATGCGCCGCATCGAAAACATGCAGAAGCTGATAGGCGAACTGCAACTGCATGAAATGCTGGCCGACGAGATTGCGTGGTTTCTCAAGTTTTCGCCATCCGGTGCACGCAAATACATACGCGACCTGCGCGAGGCCGGCGTGATCGAACTGGCGCGCTATGTCGAGGGCACGGCCACCTATCTGGGCAAAGCCGTGTACCAGCTGACGCCCGATCCGGAACGGGTGCGTGCATTTCTGGCCGCCATCGTCCAGCCCAAACGCGAAGGCGCGCCTGCGCGCAAGGAGCGTCCCGGTCTGCGCGAACAGGCCATGGCCGGTGCCGGCCGCCACTTCCACATTCTGGCCGACGATACCCACTATGCGATCCGGGTTAATCGCAGCCCTGTCATGCGCGATCCGCTCGTGGCGGCCCTGTTCGGTACAGCACCGGCGCAGCAGAAAGAGCACGGCATGTGAGCCTGTGGCCGGAGCAGGTATGATGAACAGCCGGCATGTCCGGCTGTTTGCATATTGAAAAGCCGCTGCAACGCCCCATGTAGGCTGGACTTGAACTCTGACGGATGCGCGACGGATGGATGCACTGCTCTGGATAGCTTTGACGGCGCTGCTGATAGCGTTGCCGCTGTATTACCCGCGCTGGCGCTTGCGCCGCGTGCTGGCCCAGCCTTTGCCCGCCGCTGCGCAGGCGACGCTGGCGCACTATCTGCCAGTCTACCGGCGTATGCCGGCGGAATTGCAGCAGCAGTTGCAGCGGCTGATAAGGCAGTTCCTGCACGAGAAGAAATTCATCGGCTGCGAAGGGCTGGAAGTGAGCGACGACATGGCCGTGCTGATTGCTGCGCAAGCCTGCATGCTGTTACTGAACCGCCCCAGCAAGGTGTATCCGGCGCTGCACACGATATTGCTGTATCCCACAGAATTTGTCGCGCCGCGTGCCCATGTGGGCCCCGCTGGCGTGGTGACGCCTGGCCATCAGAGCATGCTGGGCGAATCATGGGATGACGGGCGGGTAGTGCTGGCATGGGATGCCGTGCTGCGCGGCATGTCCGACTGGAGCGACGGCCATAATGTGGTGCTGCATGAGTTTGCCCATCAGCTCGACAGCGAATCGGGCCGCGCCAACGGCGCGCCCTATCTGGGTAATCCGGCCAGCTACCGTGTATGGTCCGAAGTGCTATCGCGCGACTACCACGATCTGCGCCTGCATGCCCTGTACCGGCAGCACACGGTAATCGACCCCTACGGTGCCAGCAGTCCCGCCGAATTTTTTGCCGTGGCGACGGAAACCTTTTTCGAAAAACCGCATCAGATGGCAGAACATCACGCTGCACTGTATGCCGAGCTGAGCAAGTACTACCGCGTCGATCCGCGCCAGTGGACGAGCGCACCGCCAGCCATGGCCTCTTCCAGCTACGCGGCGCCAGCCTACTGGTAAGCGCTTTGGCAGGCAATCATGCTGTTTCGGCACTGTTGTTGCCTGATTGTTGCTTATGCGAGACGCCACCTGCACGCCGCCCTTTTTTCGGTATGATAGGCGCATCAGGTTATCAATCAGCAGCCGTTGCAACCGCGCGTTCTGATAGGAGATGCGTCAATGACACAGGCATGGCTAGAGCTTACGCGCCCCGATGGCCGCGATGTGCGGGCACCGTCCGAAGCCCAGATGGCGGCAGCGCTGGCGGACGTGTATAGCGGCAAGGTGGCAAATCCCGATGGCGGCCCCGGCAGTGCCGTGCTGCGTTTCGGCTATGATGACGGGCTGATGTATGAAGTGGAAGTGTCCGGCGGCGGCGATGTGCGCTTCGCCGAATGGTCGGACCGCGATTGCGAAATTGCGCTGGCTACGCCGCGTACCATGCAGGCGCTGAAACAGGCGGATGCTCTGCAGCTGTGGCGGTTGCTGGCGCAACGGCAGGTCGCCAAGATCCGTAGCCAGCCATGGCGCGATTAAAGCGCTGAACTGGCCGATACCCTGCTGTCCCGCCTAGGCCAGTCGGCCGCGCCCCTGCTGTTCGGCACGGGTCTGGCAGGCGATGCACAAGCGTGCATCGGGCCGCGCCTGCAGGCGCGAGTAGCCGATAGGATCTCCGCAGTTTTCACACAGCCCATAGCTGGCTTCGGCAAACTTGGCCAGCGCATGGCGCACACTCTGCAACTGCTGCAGCGTGTGGGCGGCTGCCTCCATGTTCTGGGCTTCCAGGTTGCGCTGACTTGCATTGTCGGCCGGCGAAGCCTGCGTTTCGTGCGGCAGGGGGCGGCGCAGGGCTGCGGTATGCAGGGTTTCATCGGCAAGCTGGGCCAGCAGGCTGGCATAGTTCTGCCGCAGATTTTCCTGCAAGTTCAGTAATTGCTGTGATTCCAGTCCGTTCATCGCGCTGCTCCCTGTTGCCTTTTCTTAGACCGGGCTTGCGCCGATTTGTTCAGCCTTCAGGGGGCGCATGGCCCAGTGCGGCTAGCTGGTGCTTGAGGTTTTCCAGCGGCCTGAGCAGGTGTTCCGGCTTACCGCTGGCGATGGCCGCGCCCAGTGCCAGCAGCTCGGCGCTGAAATCGAATACATCCTTGATGTGCTGTATCCGCTCCAGCGTTAGCTGTGCCCGGGCCGTCACGGCTAGCACCTGCTGACGGGCCGGATCGAGCCCGCTGGCCGCCAGCCGGGCGGCATCGAGGTACAGGCCGTTGGCGCAGGAGCGCAGGGCTACTTCCCGGCCGAACAGGGCCTGTATCTGTGCCTGCGCTGCGGCCGGCGGACGCATGGCCTGCAGAATGCGGCGGTGCAGGGCATTGGCGCAGTCGCTGAGCTGGCCGGCGAGTGTTTCGATGTCAGTGGCGCTGTTCATGGTCGCTCCTGTGGTGCAGGCGCGGCAGGCAGCTGTGCCAGCAGGGCCTGATGGCGTTCGGCGATGGTTGCCAGATGCTGGCGGGCCAGCGTGCTACGCAGGCCGAACAGATGGTATTCCTGGCGTTTTTCCTGTTGTAGCACGCCGGCCAGTGCGCGCAGCAGGCGCTGGCGCTGCGGATCGGCATAGGGCAATTCGGTTTCCAGCATGCCCAGTACGATGGCCTGTTCGTTCTCGCTGCTGCGCTGGTACAGACGCAGCAGGTTCTGCATGGCGTCCAGCAGCTGCTGCACGGCTGGCGCGGCAGCGCGCAACAGGTCCTGCAGTGCCGTTTGCTGCGCGGGGGCAGTCACGCTGCGTGCCAGCAGGCGGGTCAGACCGGCAAAGGCGTTCACATGGCGCTCGTCCAGTCCTTTATCGGGCCAGGCGCGGATACCGCCGGCCATGCCTTTGACCTGATCTTCCAGATCATACTGCTTGTCGCCTGCCAGCCGGCCCAGTGCCTGCATATAGGCCAGTACGCCGCTCTGCAGCTTGACGAAATCATTGCAGGCCTGCTGGCGTTCTCTGTCCTGCTGGCGTTCGCTCGCATCGGCGGCAGCATCGAGAAATGGCTGTTCGCGCTGATAGGTATAGCGGTAGCGTTCGGTGAGTTCGTGATAGCTTTGCAGCTTGGGCGCCAGTGCGGCAAAGTCGCGCACGGCAGCGGTTTGCGGCGTGCTGCTGGCACATCCGCCCAGCAGCACGATGCAGCTGGCTGCACAGCACAGCAATGCTGTATAGGAATACTGACGCATGGGCTCTCCTGCATGGGAAACACCCAGTTTGGGCGGCCCGGCAGACGCCGTCTTGCGCTAGCTCAAAGTGGCGTCAAGCGTGCAAGCGCCTGCCCGCGCGTTTCATTCTGCCAGAGCAGTGCGCCAGCCTAGTCCTGCCAGCGTGTCGCCGGCTGGCAGATATTCGCAGCCCAGCCAGCCATCGTAGCCTAGCTGGTCGATGTGACGGAACAGGAAGGCGTAGTTGATTTCGCCCGTGCCCGGTTCATGCCGACCCGGCGTGTCGGCGATCTGCATGTGGCGGATCAGCGGCAGGCGTGCGCGGATAGTGTTGGCCAGTTCGCCTTCCATGCGCTGCATGTGGTAGATGTCGTACTGCAGGAACAGGTTGGGGCAGCCTGCTGCGGCAATGATATCGGCTGCCTGCGCGCTGGTATTGAGCAGATAGCCGGGCATGTCGTAGTGGTTGATCGGTTCGATCAGCAGGCTGATGTTATGCGGCGCCAGCTTATCCGCTGCGTAGCGCAGGTTATCGATGTAGGTGGCGCGTGCCCGTTCCAGCGCCAGTCCGGCAGGCAGTTTGCCGGCCATGCAGTGCAACTGGCTGACGCCCAGTTCCAGCGCATATTCGAGGGCCGTATCGACCCCGCTGCGGAATTCGTCCAGCCGGCGCGGATCGCAGGCCATGCCGCGGTCGCCCGCATTCCAGTCGCCGCAGGGCAGGTTGAACAGCACCAGCTGCAGCTGATGGCGGCGCAGGCGTTCGGCTAGCTGCTGCGCCTCGTAGGCATAGGGGAACAGAAATTCCACGCCATCGAAGCCGGCCTCGCGCGCCAGTGCAAAGCGGTCGAGGAAGGGGACTTCATTGAACAGCATGGTGAGATTGGCGGCGAACTTGGGCATGGCAATTCCGGCGGATAGGTGGAAGCGCTATCCTAGCCCAAAATCTGTCTGACCTGAAAGTTGCTGATCGTCCACAGCGGCCCCGCCAGTGCGGCCATAGGGACGGGGAAAGGGAGCATACGGGCGCAGCGGGCGGCGGGCAGCGCCGCCGTGCGCCCGCTAGCGGGCAGTTAGCGGCCGCGCCCGCCAGAGCGGTGCTGGGCGGCAGCGCGCGGAGCGTTGCCATTGCCGCGTGGGCCGGCGGCGTTGCTGCGTGGACCGTTACCGCCATTGCCGCGTGGTGCATTGCCGCTGGCGTTGCGGCCAGCCTGATTGCCGCCGCCATTGCCACTTGCATTGCCGCCGCCTGCGCTGCGCTGGCCGTTGCCATTGCTGCGCGGCTTGTTGCCATTGCGGTTAGGTCCATTGCGGTGGCCGGGACCGCCGCTGCGCAGCTGGATGGGCTGGGCGCGCGCGGTTGGATCCGGTTCGAAACCGGCGATCACTTCGCGTGGCAGGGTCTGCTTGATGAGCTTCTCGATGTCTTTCAGCATATCGTGCTCGTCCACGCAGACCAGCGACACGGCCTCGCCGGTGGCGCCGGCACGGCCAGTACGGCCGATACGGTGCACATAGTCTTCCGGCACGTTAGGCAGATCGTAGTTGACCACGTGCGGCAGCTGGTCGATGTCGATGCCGCGGGCGGCGATGTCGGTCGCTACCAGTACCTGCAGCGTACCATCCTTGAATTCGGACAGGGCGCGGGTACGGGCCGACTGGCTCTTGTTGCCGTGGATGGCCATGGCGCCGATGCCATCGGCACCGAGCTGGTCCACCAGCTTGTTGGCGCCGTGCTTGGTGCGGGTGAATACCAGCACCTGGGTCCAGTTATGCGCCTTGATCAGGTAGGACAGCATAGGGTGCTTCTTGTCGCGGTCCACCGGGTGGATTTTCTGCGCAATGATTTCCACCGTGGAGTTGCGGCGTGCCACTTCGATGGTGGCCGGCTTGTCCAGCAGGCCATCGGCCAGGGCCTTGATCTCGTCCGAGAAAGTGGCTGAGAACAGCAGGTTCTGGCGCTTCGGCGGCAGCGCTGCCAGCACTTTGCGGATATCGCGGATAAAGCCCATATCGAGCATGCGGTCGGCTTCGTCGAGGATCAGAATTTCGATCTGTTCCAGCTTGACGGTGCCCTGATCCATGTGATCGAGCAGGCGGCCCGGGGTGGCCACCAGAATATCGACGCCATGCTTGAGCTGCTTGATCTGCGGGTTGATGCCCACGCCGCCGAAAATCACGGTGGAGTTGAGCTTGGTGTATTTGCCGTACACGCGCACGCTCTCTTCCACCTGTGCCGCTAGTTCGCGGGTCGGGGTCAGAATCAGGGCGCGGATAGGACGCGGCGAGGTGGAATTGGTCAGTGCCAGGCCGCGCGCGTCGGTGGACAGGCGGTGCAGCACGGGCAGGGTAAAGCCGGCGGTCTTGCCGGTGCCGGTCTGTGCGCCTGCCAGCAGGTCGCCGCCATTGAGCACGGCCGGAATGGCTTGCTGCTGGATGGGCGTGGGCGCGGTGTAGCCCGCTTCGGTAACAGCGCGGACGATGGCATCGGACAAACCGAGGGAAGTAAAGGACATGGTAACTCTAAGTGAGGAGAGGCCTGTCGCCAGTTGCTGGCGCCAGTCGCAGGCAATCTAGGTGGATGATACTGCGGCAGAGGACTGGTCAAAGGAGCCGCAGCACAGAGTATAACAGCTTCATCCGGATATTGTTTCAATACGGAAATTAAAAAGAGAGCGGACGCTCTCTTTTTTGTAACAAAGTTCAGCAATGAAACATTTGGGCAGGACTGTCCTGCCCGCAGGCTTATTCCGCTGCCGTTGCTGCAGCAGGCACAGCGTGGAACGGGGTCAGCAGACCGACCATCTGGCCGAAGATTTTCGGGCTGGCGGCAATGATGTCGCCTTTGTACAGGTAGTCCGACTCACCGTTGAACTCGCCAACGATACCGCCCGCTTCCGTTACCATCAGCGAACCGGCTGCGATGTCCCACGGCTTCAGGCCTTTTTCGTAGAAACCATCGAGACGGCCCGAAGCCACGTAAGCCAGATCCAGTGCGGCGCTGCCCGGACGGCGCACGCCGTGGCAGCGCTCGGCCATGATGCCGTACATCTTCAGGTATTCGTCCAGCGCCTTGGCATTGCCGGCGACGTAGCCAGTCGACAGCAGGGCGTTGGCAATGCGGTCCAGTTTGGTGACGCGGATACGCTTGTCGTTCAGGTAAGCGCCGCCGCCTTTGGTGGCAGTGAACAGGTCGTTGCGCACCGGGTCGTAGATCACGGCCTGGGTGATCACGCCGCGCTGGGCCAGCGCGATCGAGATCGAGTACTGCGGGAAACCGTGCATGAAGTTGGTGGTGCCATCGAGCGGGTCGATGATCCAGGTGTATTCACTCTCGTCGTGGGCGTTGGCGGAAGCGCCCGATTCTTCGGCCAGAAAAGCGTGGTCAGGATAGGCTTTGGACAGCACTTCGATGATGGCCTGCTCGGCAGCCTGATCGACATCGGTGACGAAATCCTTGTGGTTTTTTTCGTTGACGATCAGACGGTCCAGATCGAACGAAGCGCGGTTGATGACCGCGGCGGCGCGGCGGGCGGCCTTCACCGCCGTGTTGAGCATAGGATGCATGGTAGCTTTTTCCGTTAAAAGAACGCTAACGCCCAGCGGGGGCCTCAGCCTGCCCGGCAGCACGATAGAGTACAAGAGTGAATTAAAGAGCGGAGCGGCGCCGACAGGGTAAAATTCCGGAAAATCTTAGTATCGACACTGCGCAATAGCGCTATTTTAAATGAACCTGCCCGAAATCAACACGAATCTTTTCAAACGGCTGCGATTTATTCTGGTAGAAACTAGCCGTGCAGGCAATATTGGTGCTGTGGCAAGAGCCATGAAAACCATGGGTTTCACCGATCTGGTCCTGGTCAGCCCCCGCTTCGAAGGGGCGCTGGACGACCCCGAAGCCATCGCTTTTGCCAGCGGCGCCGGCGATATTCTGGCGGCGGCACGGGTGGTGGACAACATGGCCGAAGCACTGCAAGGCATTCATTTTGCCGCCGCCGTCTCGGCCCGCCTGCGCGAATATTCGCCGCCCGTACTGACGCCGCGCATGCTGGCAGGGCAGTTGCTGGCCCAGCCCGAACTGCATGCGGCCTTGATATTTGGCAATGAGCGCTTTGGCCTGCCCAACCAGATCGTGGAACAGTGCAATGTGCTGATCAATATTCCGGCCAATCCCGATTATTCCTCGCTCAACCTGTCGCAGGCGGCGCAGGTGCTGGCCTACGAATGCCGCATGGCTGCGCTGGACGGCACACCCAGCGTGCGCCAGCCGGGCGGCGATGCCAATGACATCGGTTTTCAGGGCGCCGCGGCCAGCGTGGCCCAGATCGAAGGCATGTACCAGCATCTGGAGCAGGCGCTGGTTGCCATCGGCTTCCTCGATGCCGGCAACCCGCGCAAGCTGATGCCGCGCCTCAAGCGCATGTTTGCCCGCGCCCACCTGGAGCAGGAGGAAGTGAATATTCTGCGCGGCATCGCGCGTCACATGGCAGGCCGGCGCCCCGCTGCAGGCGATAACTAGAACGATCACTCTATTTTTGCTGACTCTGCGGTTAGTTGATTCACGTACACTAGTTAGATAACAAAATAACCAGTAGGACGGAGACATGAGCAACCGCAGATCTTTTCTGAAGATAGGCGCTGCCGCGGCCATTACTTTGGCGGCGGGCGGGGCCATCTATCGCATGGTGACCCCGTCACCATTGCCCCATCCCTTTGCCCTTGACGGCCAGGCCAGAGCGGCCCTGAATGCCATTATTCCGGCGCTGCTGGGGCCCTTGCTGCCCGCCGATGCGGCGACGCGTGGGCCAGCGCTGGAGGCCGCGCTGGCCCGCACCCATGGCGCCATCCTGGGGCTGCCGCTGAATACCCAGAAAGAAATCCAGGACCTGTTCGGCCTGCTGGCGCTGGCACCGGCGCGGCGCCTGCTGGCGGGCGTGAGCGACAGCTGGGAACAGGCCCGGCCTGCCGAGGTGGCGGACTTTCTGCAAAGCTGGCGCAATCACCGCCTGGCCATGCTGCAGATCGCCTATCTGGCGCTGCATGATCTGGTGCTCGGTTCGTGGTATGCCGATCCGTCTTCCTGGGCCGCCATCGGCTATCCCGGTCCGCGCAAGGAGTTGCTGAAATGAGCCGCACGAATATACCTATCAATCAGACCCAGGCGCTGATACCCGACCCGGTACAGGCTGGCCTGGCCAGTGGCTGGCAGGTCACCGATGCCAGCCGCCTGAGCGCCGACCTGACGCTGGAAGCGGACGTGGTGGTGGTGGGCAGCGGTGCCGGAGGCGGCGTCACGGCGGAAATTCTGGCCCTGTCCGGCCTGCGCGTGCTGATCGTGGAAGAGGGAGCGTTGCATTCTTCCAACGATTTCAACATGAACGAGGCGCAAGCCTATCCCCAGCTGTATCAGGAATCGGCGGCCCGCAAAACCCGCGACAAGGCCATCAATATTCTGCAGGGCCGTACCGTGGGCGGCAGCACCACCGTCAACTGGACCAGCAGCTTCCGCACGCCGGATAGCACGCTGGGCTACTGGCAGCACAAGTTCGGCCTGCACACCTACAATACGGCTGCGCTGGCGCCATGGTTCGAACTGATGGAGCAGCGCCTCAACATCAGCGACTGGAATGTGCCGCCTAACGAGAACAACGATATCCTGCGGCGCGGCGCCAGCAAGCTCGGCATACCTACTGCGCTGATCCGGCGCAACGTCAACGGCTGCTGGAACCTCGGCTATTGCGGCATGGGCTGTCCTACCAATGCCAAGCAGTCGATGCTGATTACCACCATTCCGTCGGCGCTCAATCACGGCGCCATGCTGCTCACGCGCGCCCGCGCGCAGCGGCTGGTGCTGCAGGGCGATAAGGCGGTGCAGCTGGACTGCCTGGCACTCGATGCAGCGGGCCTCGCACCCACCGGACGCAAGCTGACGCTGAAGGCGCGCCATTTTGTGGTGGCAGGCGGCGCCATCAATTCACCGGCCCTGCTGATGCGCTCCGCCGCACCGGACCCGCACGGTTTGCTAGGCCAGCGCACTTTCCTGCATCCGGTGGTGGTGTCAGCCGCTACTTTCGCGCAGCCCGTGAACAGTTTTTCCGGCGCGCCGCAAACCGTCTATTCCGACCACTTCCTGCACACCCAGGCGATCGACGGCCCGATAGGCTACAAGCTGGAAGTGCCGCCGCTGCATCCGCTGCTGCTGGCGACGACCAAGGCCGGCTTCGGCGCGGCCCATGCCGCCGATATGGCGCAGTTCCCCTACAAGCAGGCCACGTTGGCGCTGCTGCGCGACGGCTTCCATGCCGATGCGGCGGGCGGCAGCGTGATCCTCGGCAGCGATGGCGCGCCCGTGCTCGACTATCCGATCAGCGATTACATCTGGGACGGCGCGCGCCGCGCCTTGCTGACCATGGCCGAAATCCAGTTCGCCGCCGGGGCGAAAGATGTCGCGCCCGTGCATGAGGCCACGCCGCTGTACAAGAGCTGGGCCGAGGCGCAGGCCGGCATCAGGGCGCTGCCGATGAAACAGCTGGCCATGCGTGTGGTGTCGGCCCACGTGATGGGCGGCTGTGCCATGGCCGACGATGCGCGTCAGGGCGTGACGGCGGCCGATGGTCGCTATCATGGTCTAAGCAACGTTTCCGTGCATGACGGTTCGCTGTTCCCTACCTCGATAGGCGCCAATCCCCAGCTATCGATCTATGGCATCGTGGCGCGGCTGGCCAGCACGCTGGCCGAACAGCTGACGGGCCAGCCTGCTGCACGTCCCGTACGAAGCTGACGCTACGCAAATTTTTTAGTCGGGTTATGATGGCTGCATGATCCGACGCGTGGTGTTCCTCTTACTGGGTTTGCAGCTGGCGACGGCACTGATCGTCGCTGCGACGCTGCATCGCTACTGGCAACCGGCAGGCCCGCTGTACTGGCAGGCGCTGCTGGAGCTGTTCTATCTGCTGTGCGGCGGGGTGCTGGTGCTGACGCTGCGCCTGCTTATCTCGGCCAATAATTTCCGCCTCAGTCTGCGCGGCCAGCCCGCTGCGCCAGCGCTGTCGCTGCCGCGGCTATGCATGTTGCTGGCGCATGAATACTGCTCCAATCTGAAAACCACCAGCTACGACATGCTGCATCCCGTCGGCCTGCAACTGCCGGCCGGGCAGCATGGCCTGCCGGTGCTGCTGATTCATGGCTATGGCTGCAATAGCGGTTACTGGCGTCCGCTGAGCGGCCTGCTCAATCAGGCTGGCGTGGCCCATCTCGGCGTCGATCTGGAACCACCGGGCGCTTCGATCGACGACTTTACTCCGCAGGTGCACGCTGCCATCGCGCAGTTGTGCGCCGCCACAGGCCAGCAGCGCGTGGTGATCGTCGGGCACAGCATGGGCGGGCTGGTGGCACGGGCCTATTTGCGCCGTTATGGTGCGGCGGCAGTCGCGCGCGTGATCACGCTGGGTACGCCGCATCAGGGTACGGCACTGTCGCTGGCCAAGTTCGGCATCGGTCAGAACGTCCGGCAGATGCTGTACAACAGCGAATGGCTGCGCGGACTGGCCGCAGGTGAGGCGAATCTGCAACGGGAACTGTTCAGCACAATCTATACCTTGCATGACAATATAGTCGCGCCGGCGCAATCGGCCCAGCTGGCCGGTGCGCGCCAGCTGGCATTCGAGGGCGTCGGCCATGTGGCGTTAGGTCGGCATGCGGAAACATTGCCGCGTGTCATGGACGAAATTTTGGCAGCGACCCACGCGTGACATTGTGTGAGTATTTTCGTTGACGGTTGCTGTATGTTGGATAAGCTATAGCTAGCAGACTATGCAAGGTGCCACCATGCCCACTGATTTTGGTAGCTTGATACTCAATGAAACACCGGATGCCGTCATCGTCACCACGCTCGAGGGCGTGGTGGAATGCTGGACCAATGGCGCGCAGGCAGTGTTCGGCTATAGCCGCGAAGAAGCACTGGGACGCCGCCTGGCCGAGCTGATTGTGCCGGCCGGTCTGCTGGAGGAAGAGGCCGGCGTGATTGCCCAGACGCTCGCTAGCGGCTCGGCCAATTATGAATCGATGCGCCAGTCCAAAGACGGCGCGCTGGTGTATGTGGACAGCAGTTCCAAACTGGTGCGCGATGCCCGGGGCCAGCCCGAGCACATCCTGTGGAGCAAAAAGGATGTGACCGCGCTCAAGGTGCTGCGCGACGCCAAACTGGTGGAAGCGCGCTTCGACGGCCTGCTCGAATCGATGCCCGATGCCATCCTGCTGGCCAATTCGGGCGGTCGGGTAGTGCTGGCCAATCGTCAGGCTCATGCGCTGTTCGGTTATCCGCAAGGTGCCATGCGCGGGCTGCCGCTCGAGCAGCTGATGCCGCAGCGCTTCCGCGGCTCCCATCTGCAGCACCGCAGCGAATACATGAAGCAGCCGCAAGTGCGGCCGATGGGATCGGGGCGCGATCTGTATGGCCTGCGCAGCGATGGCATGGAGTTTCCCGTCGAGATCAGCCTGAGTCCCATCGCGACGGAAGAGGGCACGCTGATCATGAGTGCCATCCGCGATAACACGGAGCGCAAACGTATCGAGCGCACGCTGCAGGAACAGAACACGGAACTGGCCCGCGCCAGCGCCGCCAAGGATCGCTTTTTAGCGGGCATGTCGCATGAGCTGCGCACGCCCCTGAATGCCATCATAGGCTTTACCGGCACCATGCTGATGAAGCTGCCGGGGCCGATCAACGAAGAACAGGAAAAGCATCTGCGTACGGTGCAGAGCAGTGCGCGCCATCTGCTTTCGCTGATCAACGATCTGCTCGACCTGACCAAGATCGAAGCGGGCAAGCTGGAGCTGGAACTGGCGCCGCTGCAATGCCGCCAGCTGATCGACGAAGTGCTGCTGCTGTTCCGCCCGCAGGCCCGCCAGAAAGGGCTGGAACTGGAGTTCGTCAGTGCCGAGGATGACCTGACAGTGATGGCGGACCGCCGCGCCCTGCAGCAGATTCTGATGAATCTGGTACATAACGCCATCAAGTTCACCGAGCATGGTAAGGTGCAGGTGAACCTCGATACGGCGCAGGTGAGCGAGCGCGCTTGCGTTACCATCAGCATCCGCGATACCGGCATCGGCATCGAAGCCGAGGACCGCGGCGCGCTGTTCCAGGCCTTTTCCCAGCTTGATGCCGGCAATGTGCGCCAGTTCGAAGGCACCGGGCTGGGCCTGCACCTGAGCCAGCGCCTGGCCTCGCTGCTGCAGGGCGAAATACTGTTCGATAGCGAATACGGGGTTGGCAGCACGTTCACGCTGGCTCTGCCGAGAGAATAAATCAGGAGGGCGCACTGTGGCGGCACGGATCCTCATCATCGAAGATAACGCGACCAATCTGGAACTGATGGTTTACCTGCTGCGCGCCTATGGCCACAGCACCATCAGCGCCGGCGATGGCGAGAGCGGGGTGGCGCAGGCGCGCCAGCACCGGCCCGATCTGATCCTGTGCGATGTGCATCTGCCCAAGCTCGATGGCTATGGCGTGGTGGCGGCGCTCAAGGGCGATGCCACCATGCGGCATATTCCGCTGCTGGCCGTGACGGCGCTGGCCATGCTGGGCGACCGCGAAAAGCTGCTGGCAGCAGGCTTTGATGGCTATATCGGCAAGCCGGTGGAGCCCGAGCGTTTTGTCGGCCAGATCGAGGCCTATCTAAAGCCGCACGAAATGACCGCGGCCACCATCCTGATCGTGGATGACCATGTGCTGAACCGCGAATTTCTGATGACGCTGCTGGGCTATGACGGCCACCGCCTGCTGGAGGCGGCCAACGGCGCCGAAGCGTTGCGCATGGTGGAGGCCGAACAGCCCGATCTGGTAATTTCGGACATCCTCATGCCCAGCATGGATGGCTATGAATTCGTCACCCGCCTGCATGCCAATCCGGCCACGGCGCAAGTGCCGGTGATCTTCTATACCGCCATCTACCGCGAGCGCGAAGCCATGGCGCTGGCCCAGAGCTGCGGCGTGCGCTGGGTGCTGCCCAAGCCGTCCGATCCCGAAGTGATACGCCGCACGGTGCAGGAAGCGCTGGGCATGCAGTCCGAACTGGCACCGGCGCGCCATGTGCCGGAGCCGCCGCTCGATGGCCGCTTTCACCATTTCGACGACAAGGTGGCCGAATATCTCGATGAACTGGAAAACAGCAGCCGCCAGCTGTCGCGCATTGCCGACCAGACCGGCGAGACTGGCGGCGCGGCCAGCGAACATCTGGAGCGCATGACGCAGCGCCTTACCAGTTCGCTCTCCAGTCTGCAGGCAGTGAGCTTGCGCCTGACCGCGCTGATCGAACTGGGCATCGAGCTCGGTGCCGAACGCGATCCCGCTGCGCTGATCGAAATCGGTTGCCGGGTGGCGCAGAACATCTGCGTATCGAAATATGCGTGCATCGGCATGCTCGATAGCGAGACCCGGGAACTCAACCATATTGCCAGCTGTGGTGCCGGGGTGCCGGCACGCGCGCTGGCTGCCGCCCCCCACGCCGGCGTGCTGCACGGCCTGCTGGAACAGGGACAGGTGTGCCGCCTCAACGATGTGAACGGCGATCCCGTCAGCATCGGCCTGCCGGCCGAGCATCCGGCCGTGCATTCTTTCCTCGGTGTGCCTATTGCTGCGCGCGAGCGCGTGCATGGCTGGCTGTATCTGGTCGATAAACTGGGTTCGGACGGTTTTTCCGAAGTCGATGAGCGGGTGGCCATCACGGTGGCGGCGCAGATTGCGGTGGCCTACGAAAATCTCTCCATGTACGAAGAGATCAAGCAGCACCACGCCCAGCTGACGGCCGACATGAATGCGCGCATCCGGCTCGACGAAGACCTGCGCCGCTTCCGGCTGGCCATGGATGCCACGGCCGACGCCATCTTCCTGCTCGACCGCAGCAGCATGTGTTTTGTCGATGTAAATGCCACGGCGTGCCGCATGCTCGGCTATCCGCGCGAGGACTTCCTGCGCGTGCATCCCGATGGCAGCGGCATCGGTGAACTGGAGCCGCTGGAAGACTTGTTCCGCAAGCTGCTGTCCGGCGAACAGAGCGGCGCCATGAGCGAGCTGCAGCTGCACTGCCAGAACGGCGCGCTGCTGTCGGTGGAGGTACAGCGGCGCACGCTGCGCTCCGGTTCGACCTGGATCATGGTGGCGGTGGCGCGCGACATCACCGAGCGCAAGGAAGCCGAGCAGCGCCTGCTGAAACTGGCCCATTTCGATACCTTGACGGGGCTGCCCAATCGCAGCCAGTTCTACGATTCGCTCGGCCACTCGCTGCATCAGGCGGCCGAGCATGGCTGGTCGCTGGCCGTGCTATTTCTCGATGTGGACCGCTTCAAGAACGTCAACGATACGCTGGGCCACACCATCGGCGATGAACTGCTGCGCCAGTTCTCCAGCCGGCTGGTCGATTGCCTGCGCGTGCGTGACACCATAGGCCGTTTCGGCGGCGACGAGTTTGCCGCCATCCTGATCCTGCCGGAAGGCCCGCAGGCCGCGGTGACGGTGGTGGACAAGATACGCGAATCGCTGCGCCGTCCGTTCGACCTGCGCGGCCATGAAGTGACGCTGACCTCCAGCATAGGCATTTCCGTCTATCCCGATGACGGCGACGATCCCGATACGCTGATCCAGTATGCCGACACGGCCATGTACCGCGCCAAGGAAGCTGGGCGCGATGCCTTCCGCTTCTTCACGGCAGAGATGAATGCCCAGTCGATTGCGCGGCTGGATCTGGAAATCGCCCTGCGCCGCGCCATCGACAATGAGGAATTCGTGCTGCACTTCCAGCCCAAGGTGAATATCGCCACGGGCCGCATCAGCGGCGCCGAGGCGCTGATCCGCTGGCGCCGGCCCGGCCACGGCATGGTGTCGCCGGCCCTGTTCATCCCGCTGCTGGAGGAAACGGGGCTGATCGTACGGGTCGGCAACTGGGTGCTGCGCGAAGCCTGCCGCAAGATCGCCGAATGGGGCAAGTCGGGCGTGGGCGCTGTCCACCTGTCGGTGAATGTGTCGGGCATACAGTTTTTTGTCGGCGGGCTGGAAGAAGAAGTGCTGAAAGTGATGCGCGAATTCGATATCGCGCCGGAGCTGCTGGAACTGGAGCTGACGGAAAGCTCGCTGATGTCCAATGCCGAGGAAACCATCACCGTGCTGCAGCATCTGAAGGCGCTCGGCGTACAGATATCCATCGATGATTTCGGTACCGGCTATTCCTCGCTGGCCTATCTGAAGCGCTTCCCCATCGATAAACTCAAGATCGATATCGCCTTTGTGCGCGAAGTGACCAGCAATCCCGACGATGCGGCCATCGTGCTGGCCATTATTAATATGGCGCACAGCATGCAGCTGGAAGTGATCGCGGAAGGGGTGGAGAAGGATGCCCAGCTGGCCTATCTGCGCCGGCATAGTTGCGACGAGATGCAGGGCTATCTGTTCAGCCGCCCCCTGCCCGAGGACGAATTCGAGCAGATGCTGCGTCAGGGCCATTTCCTGCAGGCGCCGCCGGAAGCGGGGCTGGTGGGGCAGCCTACGCTGCTGATCGTGGACGACGATGTGTTCATGCTTGAAATGCTGTCCGATTTTCTGGCGCAGGACGGCTACCGCATCCTGACCGCGCAGACGGCGGACGAGGGCTTCGATCTGCTGGCGCACAACCAGGTGCATGTGATCCTGTGCGACCAGTGCATGCCGTCCATGAGCGGCACGGAATTCATGGAGCGGGTGAAGAATCTGGCGCCCGATACTTTCCGCATCATGCTGTCGGCCTACACCGATCTGTCGCCCATCATGGAGGCCATCAATCACGGCGCCATCGACCGCTTCTACACCAAGCCGTGGCAGGGTTCCGTTTTGCGGGAGAATATACGCGAAGGCTTCCGCCTGCAGACCCAGATGCATGGCAGCGTGCTGCTGGCAGCGCATTAGACCCAAGGCTCTAGTTTTGCTCATTACAATAAAAAAATAATAACGCAAAACAATATGGGACACGCCATGATCAAGAAGTTGAAGCGGGAAGACGATGACCAGCGTATGGCAGACGCCATGCACATGTCGTCGCAGGAAATCTGGCAGGCTGGCCTGCACGCTTTTGCCCAAGCACAGGAAGAGGGCGGCAAGATGTTTTCTATGCAAGTTTTCGAGGAGCGTGTGCTGCGTGCCCTCAGTGCCATCGGTGTGCCGACGGCGGCCGAAGTGGCGCGCCTGCAGGCGCGGGTCGATGAGCTGAGCGGTGAACTGGCGGCGCTCAAGGCGCAGCAGGGTGTACGCTCGCCCTTACTCTGACAGAAATTTTTAACTTCGCGGTAACGGTGTTATGCTTGCAGGAGAATAAACAGAGGTTTCCTTGCTATGCTACAAAAAGCACCCCGCCGTACCCGCGAACGCATATTAGAGCTGTCGCTGCGCTTATTTAATGAATTTGGCGAGCCTAACATCACGACCACCGTGATCGCCGAAGAAATGAATATCTCGCCGGGGAATCTGTACTACCATTTCCGCAACAAGGACGACATCGTTAATTCCATCTTCGTGCAGTTCGAGGCGGAGATCAACCGCATCCTGACCGTACCCGATGGCCGCCGCTCGAATATCGAAGACGTGTGGCTGTATCTGCACCTGATGTTCGAACTGATCTGGCGCTACCGTTTCTTCTACCGCGATCTCAACGATCTGCTGTCGCGCAACCGCAAGCTGGAGCTGCACTTCAAGCAGATACTGGCGCACAAGATCAAGGTGGCCAAACAGCTGTGCGAAGACCTGCGCAGCGAAAAATCGCTGGAAGCCTCGGACACGGCCATCGACGCCATGGCCACCAATATGGTGGTGGTGGCGACCTACTGGCTGTCCTACGAATATGTGCGCAATCCGCGCAAATACAGCGAGCAGCAATCGATGGCCGATGCGCTGGCGCGCGGCTGCTATCAGGTGCTATCGCAGATCGGGCCGTATCTGCGCAATGAAACCAGTTTGCTGTTCCAGAAACTGTCCGAAGAATATCTGAAGAAGCTCAAGTAGGACTACCGCTATGGCGTGGACTCCTTTCCCGTATCCCGATCCCGCCTACGTGCAGACGCCGGAAAGTCTGGCGCGCCTGTGGCCCCGTCTGCACGCGGGTGACCGCGAGCCATGGCCCGACAATCCCAAGCTGGTGCAGGCGTGGATCGCTTTCCATGCAGGCGAATTCGAACATGCGGCACGCATCGGGCTGGACGTGGGCGTGCCCGGTTACTCGGTGGCGCACAAGGCGATCTGCATCTATGCCCAGTATCTTGAACCCAGTCTGCTGAAAAAGCTGGCCACCTTCGAATGCGTGGCCGAGCGCTGCGAACGCCAGCAGCAGGAACAGCCTGATAATCCGGCCGGCTTCTACTGGCATGCGTACGCGCTGGGCCAGTATGCGCAAGGCATTTCCGTGGTCAAGGCGCTGGCGCAGGGGCTGGGCGCCAAGGTGCGCGGCAGTCTGGAAACCACTCTGAGTCTGGCGCCGGAGCGGGCCGACGCGCAGGTGGCACTGGGCATCTATCACGCGGAAATACTCGACAAGGTAGGCGCGCTGCTGGGTGGCCTGACCTATGGCGTCAAAAAGGAAGAAAGCTATGCCGCGTTTGAAAAAGCGCTGGCACTGACGCCGGAATCGGCCATCGTCAAGGTGCGCTATGCGCGCGCCATGCAGATGCTGGACGGGAAACGTAAACAAGATGAGGCGCGCGCCCTGTATCAGGCTGCTGCGCGCTGTGTCGCACTGGACGCGCTGGAACGGCTCGATGCCGATCTGGTCAGGCGTCAACTGGAAGAGGAAGAACAGATTTGAAAGCGATTTGCGTGTATTGCGGTGCCAATCCCGGCCATGATCCACAGTATGCCGAGGCAGCGCGTGCGCTGGGCCGCGCACTGGTAGCGCAGAATCTGGCGCTGGTGTACGGCGGCGGCAATGTCGGTCTGATGGGCGTGATTGCCGACGAAGTGCTCCAGCACGGCGGCGAAGTGACGGGGGTGATTCCTACCGCGCTGGTGGAGCGTGAAGTGGGCCACAACGGCCTGACGCGCCAGTTCATCGTCAAGGATATGCACGAGCGCAAAGCCATGATGGCCAGTCTGGCCGACGGCTTCATCGCCATGCCCGGCGGCATGGGCACGCTGGAAGAACTGTTCGAAATGCTGACCTGGTCCCAGCTGGGCATACATCGCAAGCCGGTGGGACTGCTCAACGTGGCAGGCTTCTACGACCATCTGGCCGGCTTCATCCGGCACGCCAGTGCGCAAGGTTTTATCCGTGCCGAACATGTGGCGCTGATGCAGCTGGAAGCGGAACCGGAACGCCTGCTGCAGCGTCTGAAAAGCGCTGGCGCCTGAGCGGCTGACCGCGTCAGCGCGGCATCAGTTCCACAATTTTTCGCCCTGGTTATCCAGGTGCGTCAGGTAGAGGCGCAGGTCGAATTCGTACTGGTGATAGTTCGGTTCCATGTGCGTGCAGAGCTGGTAGAACGCCTTGTCGTGCTGCTTTTCCTTCAGGTGGGCCAGTTCGTGCACAGCGATCATGGTGAGGAATTCCATCGGCACGGCCTTGAACATGGTGGCAACGCGGATTTCATGTTTGGCCTTGAGCTTGCCGCCCTGTACCCGCGCAATGGCAGTGTGCAGCCCCAGCGCGTGGTTGATGACGTGAATCTTGCTGTCGTATTCGACCTTGTTGATGGGCTCCGCATTGCGCAGATAGGTGCTCCTGAGCTCCTGCACATACTGGTATAGCGCCTTGTCGGTGCGGTAATCGTGGGCTTTGCCATAGCGGCTATTGAGCACGGCGGCCAGCTTGTCCTGCGCCATCAGCTGCGCAACCTGGGTCTGGGTTTGTTCGGAGTAGGCACTCAGGTACTTCAGGCGGGACATGGGGCGGGACAGAATTTTATCGAGGCGTGAATGTACCACAGCCGGGCCGTATGGCGCTAAAAGCACGGTTTTTCCAACCGCTATATAATCGACTACATGACGAATTTTGCGATGAGGAAATATATGTCCGGCCAAGCGGTAAAACACACTGTTCTCGCGCTATCGGTGCTAGTTGTGAGCATGGCGCTGGCGCCCGCCCGTGCTGCCGAATTGACGGTCTCGGCAGCCGCCAGCCTGAGCAACGCGTTCAAGGAAATCGCTGCGGCCTACGAAAAGCAGCATGGCGGTGACAAGGTCCAGTTCAATTTTGCTGCCTCGGATGCGCTGCTGCAGCAGATCGCCAAGGGGGCGCCAGTGGATGTGTTTGCTTCCGCCGATCAGGAAACCATGGACAAGGCCGAAGGCATGAAGCTGCTGGCGGCAGGCAGCCGCACTAATTTCGCCAGCAATACGCTGGTGCTGATCAAGCCTGCCGACAGCAAATATGGGGTGGGGGCGCTGCGTGATCTGGCGCAGGCGGGCGTGCAGCGTATTGCCATCGGCAATCCGGCCAGCGTGCCGGCCGGACGCTATGCGCGCCAGGCCATGGAGCAGGCGGGACTGTGGAATGGCGTGCTCAACAAGCTGATCTACGCGACCTCGGTGCGCCAGTCGCTTGATTATGTGGCCCGTGGCGAGGTCGATGCCGGTTTCGTGTATGCCACCGATGCCGCGCTGTTCAAGGACAAGGTGCAGCTGGTGGCCACGGTGCCGACCGCAACCCCGGTGACCTATCCTATTGCCGTGGTGGCCAGCAGCACGCAGGCACAGGCGGCACGCCAGTTCAGCGCATTTGTGCAATCGGCTGCGGCGCAGACGATCCTGGCCCGCTACGGTTTCGGGCGGCCATAAGTGCTGGAATCACTGACCGCCGAACCGGCGTGGATCGCGCTGCGCCTGTCGCTCAAGGTGGCGCTGTGGGCCACCCTGATCGATCTGCTGCTCGGTGTCGGCTTTGGCTACCTGCTGGCACGCAAGCGCTTTATCGGACGCGAAGTGCTCGATGCACTGCTGACGCTGCCGATGGTGATGCCACCCACCGTGCTGGGCTACTATCTGCTGGTGCTGATAGGGCGCCATGGCCCCATAGGCGCATGGCTGCAGCAGCATTTCGGCATACAGCTGATCTTCAGCTGGCAGGCTGCCGTGCTGGCCGCCGCGGTGGTGGCTTTCCCGCTGGTGCTGAAGGGCGCGCGCGCCGCGTTCGAAGCGGTCGATACGCAGCTGGAACAGGCGGCCTATGTGCTGGGGCTGTCGCCATGGGCAGTGTTTCTGCGTGTGAGCCTGCCGCTGGCATGGCGCGGCGTGCTGGGCGGAACGCTGCTGGCATTTGCCCGCTCCATGGGCGAGTTCGGCGCTACGCTGATGGTGGCAGGCAGCATACCGGGCAAGACCCAGACCCTGTCGATCGCCGTGTACGAAGCGGTGCAAGCCGGGCAGGACGACACGGCCAATCTGCTGGTGATGATTACCTCGCTGGTGTGTATGGCGGTGCTGGTCAGTGCCAACAAGCTCACGCCGCACCGTCCGTTACAGGTGTGACATGACGCTTAAAGTTGATCTACGCAAGACACTGGCAGCAGCTGGCCGGCACTTTACGCTGGAGGCCAATTTCACTTCGGACAGCCAGCGCATCGTGATATACGGCGAGTCCGGTGCCGGCAAGAGCATGCTGCTGAAAGCGCTGGCAGGCTTGCTGACGCCCGATCAGGGCCGCATCGAATTGGCCGGGCGCTGCCTGTACGGACATGCCGAACGCATCAATCTGGCGCCGCAGCAGCGCCAGCTGGCCTATCTGTTTCAGGATTATGCGCTGTTCCCCCACCTGAATGTGCGGCAGAATATCGCTTTCGGCCTGCAAGGTGGCTGGCGCAATCCGCCGCGCGATGTTGCGCACGAAACCGTGCGTCACTGGCTGGACCGGCTGGAACTCGATGGTGTGGCCGGGCAGATGCCGGATCAGCTTTCGGGCGGCCAGCGCCAGCGGGTAGCGCTGGCGCGCGCGCTGGCCGCCGCGCCCCGTGCACTGCTGCTGGACGAGCCGTTTGCCGCGCTCGATCCGGCCCTGCGCCAGCGCATGCGCGCCGAACTGGATAAGCTGCAGCGCCAGCTCGGCATTCCGATGCTGCTGATTACCCACGACAAAGACGATGTCGCCGCTTTTGGCGACCATCTGCTGCGCATGCAGCAGGGGCGCCTGATCGATACCCGCAAGACGGTGCAGGGAGTCATGCATGAACGATAAGACCGACAAGGATCAGGGCGGCATGGCCCTGCAGGGCAGTGTCTGGATGACCATAGGCGGACAGAAGCTGGGCGGGCGCGAACGGATGGATTTGCTGGCCGCTATCGCCGAGCATGGATCGATCACGGCCGCCGCCAAGGCGGTGGGGCTCAGTTATAAAGGCGCGTGGGATGCCATCGAAGCGATGAATAATCTGGCGGGTGAGCCATTGCTGGAACGGCTGGCGGGTGGCAAGGGGGGCGGCGGCACGCGCCTGACGCCACGCGGGCTACAGCTGGTGGAAAATTTTGCCAAAATCGAGGCTGCGCACCGGCGCTTTGTGGCGGCCCTGAGCGGCCAGTCGCAGGCGCTGGCGGACGACCTCTTAGTGATCAGGAACCTCACCATGAAAACCAGCGCACGCAACCAGTTCAGCGGCACCGTTGTAGCGGTCACCCGTGGTGCCGTTAATGATGAAGTGGCACTGGCGATTGCCGGTGGACAGCAGATCATTGCCACCATTACGCGCGATAGTAGCGACAGTCTGGCACTGGCGCCGGGCGTCAGCGCGTGGGCGCTGATCAAAGCCAGCTCGATTATCGTGCTCACCGAGGCGGAAGGCGCGCGCTTTTCGGCGCGTAATCAGCTAGTTGGCACCATCAGCCGGGTGCAGGAAGGCGCAGTGAATACGGAAGTGAGCATTGCGCTGGCGGGCGGCGCCACCGTTGCCGCTATTGTTACGCGCGAAAGCGGCAAGGCGCTGGAACTGGCCGTGGGCATGCCGGCGACCGCGATATTCAAGGCGTCCGCCGTTATTCTCGGTACTTAACCATCAGTGAGAGGCCGCCTTGCTGCTCTGGCGGCTGACGCCTTTGCTGGCCTGTTCCGAGCCGCTCGGGCCCGCTTCGCTGCTTGCCGCCTGCTGCGCTTTGGCACGCGCGGCCGATTGCCGGCTTTCGCCCCCTTTGCGCCCTATGGTGGCCATGTGGGCGCGGTCGCGGCTGACCGCTTCGCCCCCTTTCTGACCGGCCCGACGGGCTTCCTCGCTGTCGAACTCGTGCGCCGTACCCTTCTGGTGGGCGGCCTGGCCGCCTTTGCTGGCGATGCTGCGCTGGGTCGCTTCGTCCATGGCGGCAAAGCCCCGCTTGGCGCTGCCCTTGGGTTTGATGTTTTCGTTGCCGGAATTACTGGCCATATGTCCTCCTTGGTGGTGTGGTGGCGATGCGTCGGATAGTGGGGCAGTGCTCGCTGCCCTGCATGATTAGAGAAGCAAGGTTGACGAAAGTTCCAGTCCGGTGCGGCGATTAGTGGTGCGTACGCGAGGCGGCAACGGTGCTCTGGACGCTGGCGCGGGGCGCGGCATTGCTGGCCCGTTTGCTGGCCTGCTCCAGCTTGCGCTCCATGGCCGTCAGGTGTTCGTGCGCGGTTTGCAGCATGCCGGAATGGGTCATGCTGAGGATGTCGACCAGTTGCTGCTGGTAGTGCTGCCATGGCTGCAGCGGCGGGAGCAGGACGCTGCTCCAGTCGCCGGCCTGCTTGCCGGCGAGCCAGCGGCCATGGCTATCGCCAAGCTCGGCCAGCAGGTCGCGGCCCAGTTGCAGATGCAGTTCGCTCAGGCGCTGCATGGAGGTAATGATGTGCTGTCCCAGTTGCTGGTACAGGTTGATGATCTGTTCATAGGCGGGGGCGGGCAGGGGAGGCTGCGGGTTGCTAGGCATGATGTAAGCTCCTGATTCGGTGACATAGTCCGGCCTGGCCGGTAGGAAGATAGAGGCTGGTTGCTACGAAAAGTTCCCGGCCTTGCGCTGGCAAGTGTTGCATCTAACGGGGGATAGGGGCGCCACGCTGCTGTTGAATTGGGCAGTTCCGGCCCAGCCGTGCGACAATACCGGCCTTGTATGAATTCTAACGATGGTAGAAATGAGCAATCCCGAATACATTCTGACTCTCTCTTGCCTCGATCAGCGCGGTATCGTGCATCGCGTGTCGGGCTTCCTGGCCGAGCATGGCTGCAACATCATCGATTCGGCCCAGTTCGGGGATAGCCAGTCGCAGCTGTTCTTCATGCGCGTGCACTTCGCGCTCGAAGATAGCGGCCTCGGCGATGCGGCCCTGCGCGCCGATTTCGCCACGCTGGCCGCCAGCATGGGGCTGGACTGGGAGTTGCGCGATGCCCACTACAAGCCGCGCGTGATGCTGATGGTGTCGAAGATCGGCCATTGCCTCAACGATCTGCTGTTCCGCTACAAGAGCGGTCTGCTGCCGGTGGAAATTCCCGCCATCGTGTCCAATCACATGGATTTCTACCAGCTGGCCGCCAGCTACAATATTCCGTTCCACTATCTGCCGCTGGCGACCGGTGCGTCGGACGAAGTGAAACTGGCGCAGGAAGCCAGGATTATCGAGCTGATCAACTCGCACCAGATCGATCTGGTGGTGCTGGCGCGCTACATGCAGATCCTGTCGCCCAGCCTGTGCACAGCGCTCAAGGGCAAGGCTATCAACATCCACCATTCCTTCCTGCCCAGCTTCAAGGGCGCCAAGCCTTATGCGCAGGCGCACCAGCGCGGCGTCAAGCTGATCGGCGCCACCGCCCACTTCGTCACTGGCGATCTGGACGAAGGCCCTATCATCGAGCAGGATGTGGAACGGGTCGATCACTCGATGGATGCCGACACCCTGTCCGCCATCGGCCGCGATGTCGAATGCGTGGTGCTGGCGCGTGCCGTGAAATGGTTTGTCGAGCACCGCGTTTTACAGAATGGCGACAAGACCGTCGTCTTCAAATAACACTAAAGAGTAGTCCTGATGGCCCTTAAAGCAACAATTTACAAAGCCGATCTATCGATTGCGGACATGGACCGCAATTATTACGCGTCGCCCGCGCTGACCATGGCGCGCCATCCGTCCGAAACGGATGAGCGCATGATGGTGCGGCTGGTGGCCTATGCCATCCATGCCAACGAAGCGCTGAGCTTTACCAAAGGTCTGTTCGATGTGGAAGAGCCGGATCTGTGGCAGAAAGACCTGACCGGCGCCATCGAGCTGTGGATAGAAGTGGGCCAGCCCGACGAGAAAGTACTGCTCAAGGCCTGTGGCCGTTCCGAGCATGTGGTGGTGTACAGCTATGCGGCTACCAGCCACATCTGGTGGAAAGGGCTGGCGAACAAGGTAGAGCGCTGCAAGAACCTGAGTGTGATCAATCTGAATGCCGATGCCACCGAGCAGCTGGGCCGCATGGCCCAGCGCACCATGCAGCTGCAATGCACCATACAGGATGGCCAGATCTGGCTGACCGATGGCACCACGACAGTGGAAGTCGGCCGCGAAATCCTGAAAAGCGAACGCGATTAAGCTGGCCGGTCCGGGCCGGTTTGGCCGGTCCGGGCCGGTTTGGCCCGGACTGTCTTGCGCCCCGCCTATCTGACCACGGCGCCGCCTTTCATCACCCACTGCACGCGCTCCAGCGTGGTCACATCTTTCAGTGGATCGCCATCGACGGCGATGATGTCGGCAAATTTCCCTGCTTCGATACTGCCCACGCGGTCAGCCCAGCCCAGCAGCTCGCTGGCGTTGACGGTGGCGCTGCGGATGGCCTGCAGCGGCGTCATGCCCAGTTTCACCAGCACGGCAAACTCGCGCCCGTTCAGACCGTGCGGATACACGGCAGCATCGGTGCCGAAGGCAACCGGCACGCCCGCCTTGATGGCGCGGGCGATATTCTGCCGCGCCGTCGGCAGCACCACCTTGGCCTTTTCCAGCAGCGGTGCCGGCAGCTTGATGGCTTCGGCATTGGCGATCAGCCAGTCGCCCAGATACAGGGTAGGCACCAGCCAGGTCTTGTGTTCCTTCATCAGCTTGATGCCTTCATCATCGATGTAGGAACCATGCTCGATCGAATCCACCCCGGCCAGCACGGCCAGCTTGATGCCGTCGCCACCGTGGGCATGCGCGGCCACTTTGCGGCCCAGCCGGTGCGCGTCGCTGATGATGGCTTTGAGTTCTTCCAGCGTGTACTGGGACGTGCGCGGGTCGTCGCCGAACGACAGCACGCCGCCGGTGGCGCAGATCTTGATGACGTCGGCGCCGTATTTGATATTGCGGCGGGTAACCTTGAGTGCTTCGTCGACGCCATCGGCCACGCCCAGACTGACGCTCTTGTATTCGGGCGCATGCATGGTGTCGTCGCAGTGGCCGCCGGTAATGCCCATGGCAGGGCCGGACGCAGCGATGCGCGGGCCCGGCATTTCGCCATCGTTGATGGCGTCGCGCAGGCCGATGTCGGTATAGGCTTCGGCGCCCAGATTGCGCACCGTGGTGAAGCCGGCCTGCACGGTCAGGCGGGCATTCTTGGCGCCAGTCATGGTCATCCGCGGCACGGATTTGGCAACCACGGAATAGCCGGCATCCTGCGGATCGCCGGTCAGGTGGGTGTGCATGTCGATCAGGCCGGGCAGCAGGGTCTTGTTGCCCAGATCGATCACCTGGGCGCCGGCCGGTATCGCCAGCTTGCTGCCGGCGGCCGTAATGCGCTCGCCGTCGATGAGAATGACGGCAGAGTCCATCATCGTGCCGCTGCGTACATCGAGCATGTGGGCGGCCTTGATGGCGGTGATCGCGGCGCTGGCGTGGCTGCTCAGGCCGAGGCCTAGCAGGGCCAGACTGAGGGCGCTCAGAGCGCTCCAGCGTGGGTAGTCGAGTTTCAAATCATTCTCCCCTGAGATAGCTACTTGGTTGGCCTACACTTAGTTGCCTACATTTAGTTGCCTACACTTAGGCATGCAGCTAGCGTAACTGTCCCGCTGGGGCGGCGCCATCATATTGTTGATGTGTGCCGATCTACAACAGCTGGCTGGGGCGGGCGATGCGGTATCATGCGGCCTTGAAACGATATACCGACGCTGCAATGCAGCAGAAACTGGACTTACATGCTGATCATCACCATCAAACAGGGCAAGGAAAAGAGCTTGCTGGCCGGCGACCCGTGGATCTACCCCACCGCCATAGAACGGGTGGATGGCAAGCCGCAGGAAAAATCGAAACCGGGCTCGACGGCCATCGTGCAGACTTCGTCGCGCCAGTTTATCGGCCGCGCTGCCTATAACGCCCATTCGCAGATCCGTGCCCGCATGTGGAGCTACAAGGAAGACGAGCCGGTCGATCACGCCATGATCAAGCGGCGCGTCAAGGCGGCCGTGGCCAAGCGCCTGCCGGCGCTGCGCGCGGCCGGGCCGAATGCGCTGCTGCCGCTGGTGCTGGGCGAGGAAGATGGCCTGTCCGGCCTGCTGGTGCATAGCTGGAGCGGGCAGGATGGTTATCTGATCTGCCAGTTCAATTCCGGCGGCGTGGAAGCGTGGAAGGTGGCGATCGTACAGGCTTTGCTGGCCGAGACCGGCTGCCCCAATGTGTACCAGCGTTCCGATGAGCTGATCCGCAAGGGAGAAGGCCTGCCGTTTATCTCGCGGGTGCTGGCCGGTGAAGAACCGCCTGATCATGTATTGGTGATTGAGGGCAATCAGCGTTACAGTATGGATCTGTGCACGGGCTTCAAATTCCCGAAATTGCGCAGTTAAATACCTGCTTTAACTTTTTGCCTCGCGGAGACTACTGAGCTGATGGACCAATATCAATCGTCGCAAATTCGTACCCTGACCTATATCGAGAACGAAGACCATCCGGTGTTCGGTACGCTGGTCGAACAGATACTCCACCTGCTCAATACCAAGCTGATTTTCAGCGACATCCTGATCCACCAGAACAGCCCGCTGCTGCTGCGCCAGCCTAGCGGGCTGGTGGCGGTGACGGATACGCCCATCACACGGGAAGAGCTGCAGGAATTCTTCGAAGTGGTCGAGCCCAACTGGGCCGAGCGCATACAGGACCGGGCTTTCGACCGTGCCGTCGATCTGCACACGGCGCGCATCCGCGCCAACTGCTTCAGCTTCCAGGGCAAGAAGCGGCTCGGTTGCGTGATCCGCCGCTTCCCGCGCGAACCCATGCCGCTGGCGCAGCTGGGCCTGCGCCAGGCCGAGCAGAACTTCGCCAAACTCACCAGCGGGCTGGTGCTGATCATCGGCGATACCTGTCAGGGCAAGTCCACCACCATTGCGGCCATGCTGGACGAGATCAACAAGCACCGCTCGGGCCACATCATCACCATCGAAGATCCGGTGGAAACGCTGATCCCGCAGCGCCAGTGCGTGATCACCCAGCGCGAGGTAGGCTATGACGGCGACGTCGAGAGCTTCTATCTGGGCGCGCTCGATGCACTGCGCGAGCGTCCCGACGTCATCGTGATCGGCGAAATCCGCGATGCCCAGACGGCGCAGGAAGCGCTGGCGCTGGCCGAATCGGGCCCGCTGGTGCTGGCCTCGCTGCATGCGCGTTCCACCGAACTGGGGCTGCAGAAGATGCTGCGCCTGCTGGGCAATACCGAGCCGCAGGCACAGGCGCTGGCCCACGCGCTGCGCGGCGTGCTGTGTCAGGCGCTGCTGCCGTCGGTGGACGGTGAGCGCTATTATCTGGCTACCGAATGCCTGACCTCGAATCCGGAGGTGGTGAACATGATTGCCGGCGGCCAGATCGGCGCTTTGCGTAGCTGGATGGAGAGCAAGCCGCAGCAAGGCTGCCACACCATGAACGACTCGCTGCGCAAGCTGCTGGCCGCCGGTAAAGTGAAGCTGGACGATGCGCGCAATGCCACCACCGACCGGCTGGGCTTTGCTGCGCAGACCTGATCGCTGGTCAGTCAGCACCTGATCCGGCGCGCTGCTGCCAGCGCGCCGCCGTGAGCGCAGCGGTGCTGATACTGTCTAGTCGAGCGGCACGCTGCGGTACTGGTTCACCTCGCTGGCGCTGACCGGCGCGGCCTGATTGCCCCAGCTGGCGCGCACATAGGTCAGCACCTGTGCCACTTCCATATCGCTGAGCACAGGGCCGAAAGGCGGCATGCTGTAGGGCCGCGGGTTGCCTGCCGTGGCCGGCGCAAAGCCGCCGTTCAGCACCATGCGGATAGGGTTGACGGTCGCCGTCATCGTCAGCGCGCGATTGCCGGCTAGTGCCGGATAGGCCGGCGCCTGTCCGCGCCCCGTGCTGCCATGGCAATCGGCGCAATGCTGTGTATAGAGTTTTTCTCCCGCCGCCAGAAACGCTGGCAGAACCACGCTGCTGCCGCCATCTTTCGGCGCGGCGCTGGCACTGGCCGGCAGCGATTGCAGATACTGCGCCATGGCGCGCAGATCGGCATCGTCCAGATGCTGCAGGCTGCGGCTCACCACTTCCGCCATCGGCCCGCTCACGCTGGCGTCCCCGCTGACCCCGGTTTTCAGTAACTGCACGATGTGCTCCTGCGGCCAGCGCTGCAGGCCCGCTTGATCGGCTGCAGTCAGCGACGGCGCATACCAGCCCTGCATGGACAGCATTGCGCCAGCCAGTGATTCGCCTTCGCTGGCGCCCAGCCAGTTGCGCGGGCTATGGCATGCGCTGCAATGTGCCGGTCCCTGCACCAGATAGGCGCCACGGTTCCATTCGGCCGATTTAGCCGCATCGGCGCGGTACACGCCGGGGCGGAAGTACAGCGCGCGCCAGCCGGCCAGCAAGATCTGCTGGTTGTAGGGGAAACGCAGCTGGTGCGGCGCATTGGCGGCTTGGATGGCTGGCAGCGACTGCAGATAGGCATACAGTGCATCGCTGTCTTCGCGCGGCATGCGCGTGTAGCTGGTGTAGGGGAAGGCCGGATAGAGCAGGCGCCCATCCTTGCTGACGCCGTTATGCAGGGCGCGCCAGAAATCGTCCGCGCTCCAGCTGCCGAGGCCGGTGGCGCGGTCGGGCGTGATATTCGGCGTGTGCATGGCGCCGAACGGCGTGGCCAGCAGGCGGCCACCGGCAAAGGCTGCGCCACCGCGCGCCGTGTGGCAGGCCATGCAGTCGCCAGCCAGCGCCAGATACGCGCCACGGCTGCGCTGCTGTTCCGTGCTGAAGGCGCCCGTACGGGCCGGCGGGCCGGGATCATCGCGTCCCGCCAGTGCCAGCCAGCCGGCCAGCAGCAGGAGCAGCAGTAAGAGCGCAAAGAGGGCAAGTAGCAAGCGGCGGCGCATAGCTGAGGCCTAGGGGCGTTGGGCGCTGTCCGCCATGCTGCCGCAGGCGAGCGGCAGAGGACGGGCAGGGCGGGCGGCAGGGTGGACATCGGCCGGCACGGGCTGGCGGCTCAGCCACTGGGAAATGGCTGCCACGTCGGTGACGGACAGGCGCTCGGCAATGCCGGCCATGCAATCGGGTGCTGCCGCGTGGCGGGTGTGGTTGCGCCATGCGCCGAACTGGGCGTTGATGTAGTCGCCGGGCAGACCGAGCAAGCCCGGGATGGCAGGCTGCACGCCGCCCAGCGTGGCGCCATGGCAGGCGGTGCAGGCCGGTATCTTGCGCTCGGCGTCGCCCTGTTCGACCAGTGTCTGGCCGCGTGCCAGCTGGGCCTGGGTGGCGCTGGCGCTCTGACCCGCCAGCGGCGGATAGCTGGGCGCGAGGCGGGAAAAATAGTCGGCCATTTCGGCCAGATAGGCATCGCTCTGATGCGCCACCATATAGGTCATCAAAGGGTAGTTGCGCCGGCCTGCGCGGAAGTTGAGCAGCTGGTTATACAGATAGCCTGCCGGCTTGCCGGCGATGCGGGGGAAATAGGCGTCGCGCTTTTCTTCTCTGGCGTGGCAGCTGATGCAGGCAGCCAGGCGCTGCGCCAGCGTATCAGGCACGGTGGCAGCGCGCGCAGGCAGGCCGGCGCAGGCCAGCAGAATGGCGAGCAGTGCGCTAGGTCTTACGGCAGGGAATGTCGGCATGCCTATCCTTGACTAAAAAACATGTTCAAGGATACCAGAAGCTGGGCAGTGGCGTGACCATCACGAGCAGCCGCTTGCATGGCTGCTGCTTACGCGGCTGGCTGGGGCGGTTTGGGGAATTTGATCGGCTTCACTGGCGGCAGCTTGCGGCCTATGGCTTGAACGTGCAGGTAGATGCGCAGTGCCACCTGGGCGTCGTCGGCAGCATACAGAATCTGCTTGTCGTTCAGTTGCGGCAAGGCCCAGTTGGTGACCGAAATCTTTTTGGATTTCTGCAGTGTCTGGCCAAAGAATTTGGCGACTGCCGTTTTGGCGCCCAGATCGTTGCGCTGGCCCGGTTCGCGCAGCGCCACCGACAGGTCGACGATGCCGCCGCAGCGGATATCGAGTTTGGCGTGCAGGCGCTTCACATCATCGGACAGGCCGAAACCGATTTTCAGTGGCGCCACCGGTTCCAGTATCGCTTTCAGTATCGCCAGCATGGGTTCGGCCGTGTGGCTGCCGATCTGGAACAGATAGGCATGCTCGCTGGTGGCAAACTGGATCAGATGGGGGCCGGTAGAGACTTCGCCCTTGGTGAAAGTGGGCTTGGATTCCGTGTCGAAGCCGATGGCGGCGCAGGCCAGCAAGGCATCGCGCGCCGCCATGGCCTGCTCTAGCGAGCGGACCATGGTGACGGCGCTGATCCGTATGCCGGGGTAGGGCGGTAATTCTGCAGCCTCGTCGGCCGCTGGCAGTGCCTGCTCCAACTTAGCCTTTGCGCGAGAATTTCGCCGCCAGCTGGCTCAGTTTTTCTGCGTGCACGCGGGCCGCTTCGGCCGCTGCCGCTGCTTCGCGTTCCGCTTTTTTGCGTTCGGCTTCTTTCTTGTGGCGCTCTTTCAGCACCTGGGTGGCATGGGCGCGGTGCTCGTCGGTGACTTCGGCGCCCGGTTTGCCATCGAGATCGTGCCGCTGTTTGGCTTTTTCCATCACTTTCAGGTAGCGCAGCGAACCTGTATGGATGCCCAGCGCAGCGCGCATGGTTTTGCGGTCCAGTTCGGGCAGGGCCGCCAGCACCTGCTTATCGATACCGATAGACAGTGGCAGGAAATCGCGGAAAGCCGGGAATTGCGTCTGTAATTGCTTGAGCAGGCTGCGCGGGGTCAGGGCAGCTTTGGCCGGCGCAGGCGTAGCTGCTGGCGTGTCGGCTGGTGGCGTTGGGGTAGTGCTAGTGTTCATCGACTTCATAATTTAAAGCAAGAGGCGTGAGCATATCATGGGCACCTGTGGATTGCAGTGCATTTTGGTTTATCATAGCAAATTGATCACGTCCGTTGCACACTGCAGAGACGCAGAGGAAGTGGCGGCACAGGTGCGCGCGTGGCCTAAACCGTGTATAATAGCCGACGCACTAATGCAGGACAGTGCGATTCAGTTTGGTACAGGATGCGATGTGAACGGTTAGACGGGGTGGCTGATAGACGGTTGCCCTTGTTATATGGTTTTAAGATATCGGGTTGTAATATTAGCCTTTAGCCCGGTGTTTCGCTATACGGCACAGTTTTGCCCTCTCCCTATTCTTCACTGAAAAGAGAAATCAGCCCGTAGCAGGACGCGGGCTTTTTTTATTCCGTTAGTTATTCCGTTAGAACCTCGTCAGCAAACTACAACACCCGCTATGCGCGCACCGGGTCACCGGCAGCGCCAGCCATGGCAATGTAATTTCTGGCGTAAGCGCAAGAGAGATTTTTAATGACGAAAACGCCGAAAACTTTAACGCTGTCCGGTAAAGCCGCCCGCACCAGCTCCGCGACGCTGGTGGTGCCGAAAACGACTTTATCGTACGTGATCGATAGTGCGCAAGAGGCAGCAAGTAAAGTTACGGTGGTCAAAAAGAAAACCCGTCTGAGCGCCGCTGCGGAAGCGGCCAATATCGATGCACCTGCTGCCACCCAGGCTGCCGTGAGCACCGATGCGCCGGTGAAAGCCGTACGCGTGAGCCGCAAGGCCGCTGCGGTGCCGGCCGCCGATGGCGACGTTGCTGCGGCAGCGGCACCGGCGGTAAGCGTCAAGGCCAAATCCAAACTGGTGAAGGCCGCCAAGGCCGAACCGGCACCGGTGATCATCACCACCGCCGGCCCGGTAGTCAGTCAGGTGACCGATGCCGCCACGCTGGCCTCGATCGACACCTCGGGCTACCTGCTGCCTAGCGTGAAAGTGCCGGGCCGCCGTGGCCGCAAGCCGTCCGAGTTCACCCCGGAAAACGATGAAGTCGCTGCACTCAATGCGGTGGAACGCGCCGAACTGAAAGCCGTTTCCAAAGCCCGCGAGCGTAAAGCCAAGGGCGCAGCCGATCTGATGGGCATGGATCCTAAGAGCTCGGCAGAAGATCTGGAGCGCCGGCGCAACCAGATCAAGAACCTGATCAATATGGGTAAGGAGCGTGGCTTCCTGACCTATGCCGAGATCAATGACCAGCTGCCGGAAAATATTATCGATCCGGAAGCCATCGAAGGCATCATCGCCACCTTCAACGACATGGGCATCGCCATCTACGAGCGCGCGCCTGATGCCGAATCGCTGCTGCTGAGCGATAGCGTGGCGACCGTGACCTCGGACGATGAAGTGGAAGCCGCTGCTGCCACGGCACTGTCGACGGTGGATTCGGATTTCGGCCGTACCACCGATCCGGTGCGTATGTATATGCGCGAAATGGGCGCCGTGGCACTGCTGACGCGCGAAGGCGAGATCGAGATCGCCAAGCGTATCGAAGGCGGCCTGAAAGACATGATCCAGGCGATTTCGGCCTGCCCGACCACCATCGCGGAAATCATCGCGCTGGCCCGCAAGATCGAAGCGGACGAGCTGAAAGTGGACGAAGTGGTTGATGGCTTCGTTGACCTTAACGAAGCTAGCGCCGCTCCGGCTGCCGCCGCCAGCAGCACCGTGGCGGGCGACGAGGACGACGAAGAGGAAGTGGAAGTCGAGGAAGAAGACGGTGACGCCGGCGGCGGCGCTGCTGGCTTCTCGACCGAGCAGCTGGCGCAGCTGAAAAAGTCGGCGCTGGAAAAGTTCGAACTGATCTCGGCCCAGTACGACAAGATGCGCAAAGCCACGGGTGGCTATGGTTCGAAAGGCTATATGGCAGCGCAGGAAGCCATTTCGGCCGAACTGCTGGGCATACGTTTCACCGCCAAAGTGGTGGAAAAGCTGTGCGATACCCTGCGTGGCCAGATGGAAGAAGTACGCCACATCGAGCGCGCCGTGCTGGAACTGTGCGTCAACAAATGCGGCATGCCGCGCGCCCACTTCATCAAGGTTTTCCCCGGCAATGAATGCGATCTGGACTGGGTGGACGGCGAAGTCGATAGCGGCTATCCGTACAGCGCCATTCTGGGCCGTAACGTGCCGGCGGTAAAAGAGCTGCAGAAAAAGATGATAGACCTGCAGGCCCGCGTGGCACTGCCGCTGGCTGATCTGCGCAAGATCAATAAGCAGATGGCCGCCGGCGAGAAACGCGCCCGTCAGGCCAAGCGCGAAATGACGGTCGCCAACTTGCGTCTGGTGATTTCCATCGCCAAGAAATACATCAACCGCGGTCTGCAATTCCTTGATCTGATTCAGGAAGGCAACATCGGTCTGCTCAAGGCGGTGGACAAGTTCGAATACCGCCGCGGCTACAAGTTCTCGACTTATGCCACGTGGTGGATCCGTCAGGCGATTACCCGTTCCATCGCCGACATGGCCCGTACCATCCGCGTGCCGGTGCACATGATCGAGACCATCAACAAGATGAACCGCATCTCGCGCCAGATCATGCAGGAAACGGGTAGCGAGCCGGATCTGGCCACGCTGGCCGTGAAGATGGAAATGCCGGAAAATAAAGTGCGTGAAATCATGAAGATCGCCAAAGAGCCGATCTCGATGGAAACGCCGATGGGTGAAGACGGTGATTCGCAACTGGGCGACTTCATCGAAGACAACACCACGCTGGCCCCGCTGGACGCGGCGCTGCACGCGTCGATGCGCAACGTCATCAAGGAAGTGCTGGATTCGCTGACCCCGCGCGAAGCCAAGGTGCTGCGCATGCGCTATGGCGTGGAAATGTCGAACGACCACACGCTGGAAGAAGTGGGCAAGCAGTTCGACGTGACGCGCGAGCGTATCCGCCAGATCGAAGCCAAGGCCATGAGCAAGCTGCGCCAGCCTTCGCGCTCGGACAAGCTGAAAACCTTCCTGACGCAAAACTAAACACCGACACCTGCATCAGCAGAAAAAAACAGGGGCAGCCGAGGCTGCCCCTGTTTACTTTGCTGCGCTGGTTTAGCCGGTGTTGCGCAGGCCCGCTGCCACGCCGTTGATGGACAGGTGGATGCCGCGGTGGACCCGCGCATCTGCCTTGCCCGGTTCGCTCGACAGCGCGCGGTGGCGCTTGATCAGTTCAACCTGCAAGTGGTTGAGCGGATCGAGGTAGGCGAAGCGGTTCTGGATAGAACGGGCCAGCAATGGGTTGCCGGCCAGCCGTTCTGTCGCGCCGGTGATGCTTTGCAGGATGGTCAGCGTATTCGCATGTTCTTCCGTGATGCGGTTGAAGATGCGCTCGCGCAGTTCCTTGTCCTGCACCAGCTCGGCATAACGCGAAGCGATCGCCAGATCGGTCTTGGCCAGCACCATGTCCATATTCGACAGCAGGGTGGCGAAGAACGGCCATTGGCGGAACATGGCTTGCAGCTGGTTCAGGCGCTCGGCCTGATCGCCCTCCGCCACCCATGCGCCGATGGCGCTACCGAAGCCGTACCAGCCCGGCAGCAGCAAACGGCACTGGCCCCACGAGAAGCCCCATGGAATGGCGCGCAGGTCTTCGATACGCTTGGTCGACTTGCGCGACGCCGGGCGCGAACCGAGATTGAGTTCGGCGATTTCGGCGATCGGCGTGGCCGAGAAGAAGTAGTCGGTGAAGCCCGGGGTTTCATACACCAGATTGCGGTAGGCCTTGTAGGCGCGGTCGGAAATCTCGGCCATGATGGCTTCGAACTGGCGCAGCTGCTGGACCTGTGCCGCATCTTCGGTGGCAGGCATCAGGCTCGCTTCCAGCGTGGCCGCTACCAGCAGTTCCAGATTGCGCCGGCCGATGTCCTTGTTGGAGAACTTGGACGCGATGATCTCGCCCTGTTCGGTCAGGCGGATCTGGCCGTTCACGGTGCCATGGGGCTGGGCCAGAATTGCTTCGTAGCTCGGGCCGCCGCCGCGGCCTACCGTACCGCCACGGCCGTGGAACAGGCGCAGCTTGACGCCGGCTTTTTCGAATACTTTGACCAGATGGGTCTCGGCCTTGTACAGCTCCCAGTTGGAAGTGAGGAAGCCGCCATCCTTGTTGGAGTCCGAATAACCGAGCATGACTTCCTGGATCTGGCCCTGCTTGGCGATCAGGGCTTGCACCAGCGGGATGGCCATCACGGCTTCCATGATGCCGGCCGCGCGCTGCAGGTCGGGGATGGTTTCGAACAGCGGGATCACCATCAGGTCGAGTTCCTGTTCGGCGATGCGCAGCAGGCCCATTTCCTTTTGCAGCAGCAGCACTTCCAGCAGGTCGGACACGGTTTCCGTGTGCGAGATGATGTAGTTGCGGATGGCGCGCGAGCCATAGCGGGCACGGATTTCACGCGCTGCACGCAGCACGCCCAGTTCCGAATCGGTTTCGGCCGAGTAGCTGATGTAGGGCGAGTACAGCAGCCGCGGCTGGGCCAGTTCGCCCAGCAGGAAAGCCACTTTGGCGTCTTCGTCCAGTGCCGAGTAGTCGGCCTGGGCGCCGGCTTTGGCCATCATTTCGGCCAGCACGCGCTCGTGGATGTCGGACGACTGGCGCATGTCCAGCGAAGCGAGGTGGAAGCCGAAGATGTCGGCTGCGCGCTTGAGGGTGGACAGGCGCGGCTGCACCAGCACGGCGCCATGGTTGGCGTTGAGCGAGGCGATCAGCACTTGCAGATCGGCGCCGAACTCGGCGGCATTGGCATACGGCTCGGCGTGGCCGACTTCCTTGCGCAGGATGTTGGTCGCACCCAGTGCACGGGCCGTGCTGGCCAGACGGGCATAGATGCCGATCAGGGCGCGGCGATACGGTTCGTCGGCGCGGTGGTCGGACGTATCGGGCGAACGGTCGGCCAGTGCCTGCAGTTCCGGGCTGCAGGCGATCATCAGGGTGGAGACCGACAGCTCGGAACCCAGCGTGTGGGCTTCTTCCAGATAGAAGTCGAGGATGGTGGTGGCCTGACGGGTCAGCGCATGTTCCATGGTGCTGCCGTTGACATTGGGGTTGCCGTCACGGTCGCCGCCTATCCAGCTGCCCATCTGCACATACGGTGCATCGACTGCCTGCCGTTCGCCGTAGTGGCTGGCGATATCGGCTTCGATGTCGTCGTACAGGCCCGGCAGCTCGCGCAGGAAGGTAATGCGGTAGTAGGACAGGGCGTTTTCGATCTCGTCGGCCACGGTCAGCTTGGAGTAGCGCAGCATGCGGGTCTGCCACAGGGTGGCAATGCGGGCGCGCAGCAGGTGCAGATTGGCGGCCTGTTCCTTCGGCGTGAGCGGCAGATCGCGCTCGGCCAGCAGGCGGGCGATATCGTGTTCCGCATCAAGAATCGACTTGCGCTGGACTTCCGTCGGGTGGGCCGTCAGCACGGGCGAAATCAGCGCCTGCTGGAAGAATTCGCCCACGGTTTCAGCTTGCACACCGGCTTTTTTCAGCTTATCGAGCGCAAAGATAACGCTACCTTGCTGGGGCGCAGAACCGGCCAGCAGGTGTGCGCGGCGGCGCCGGATGTGGTGTTGATCTTCGGCAATATTAGCCAGATGGGAGAAGTAGGAAAACGCCCGTACCACGGAAATGGTCTGTTCGCGGGTCAGGATCTTGAGCATGCCATCGAGTTCTTTGGCCGCGCCGGCATCGGCCTCGCGGCGGAAACGCACAGCCGTCTGGCGGATGGTTTCGACCACGGCGTATACCTCTTCGCCTTCCTGGTCACGCAGCACGTCGCCCAGCAGGCGACCTAATAAACGTATGTCTTCTTTGAGTGGAGCATCCTTGTCTGGATTTACTTCTACGCGTGGTACTTCGTCGTTTGCACTAAGTTGTTTTGCCATGTGATAAGCCGCAAAGATATGAAATGTCGGTGCAAAGGCTTGTGGCCCGGTTCTGCAAGAAGGTGAGCATGCTAGAATTTGTGGTCCTTAACATGCGCGAATTAACTGGCCTGCGCCGGTTAGCGTCAGCTACAGCGAAAGAACTGGTTTTGAAAACATCCGAATTGGTCCCAACTCCCCCGTCCCAATTGGTAATCGCCTCGCGCGAGAGCCGTCTTGCCATGTGGCAAGCCGAACACGTTCGCGTGCGCTTGCAGCAATTATATCCTCAGTGCGATGTCAAAATTCTAGGAATGACGACCCGAGGTGATCAAATTTTGGATCGCACCCTGTCCAAAGTGGGTGGCAAGGGCCTGTTTGTGAAAGAGCTCGAGGTCGCCATGGCCGAAGGCCGCGCCGATCTGGCCGTGCATTCGCTCAAGGATGTGCCGATGGAACTGCCCGAGGGTTTCGCGCTGGCCGCCGTGCTGGAACGCGAAGATCCGCGCGACGCTTTCGTCTCCAACGACTACGACTCGCTCGATGCGCTGCCAGCCGGCGCCGTGCTGGGCACCAGCAGTCTGCGCCGTCAGGCCCTGATCGCTGCGCGCTACCCCCATCTGGTGATCAAGCCGCTGCGCGGCAACCTCGATACCCGTCTGGGCAAGCTCGATCGCGGTGAATATGCGGCCATCATACTGGCTGCCGCCGGCCTGAAACGTCTGGGTCTGGCCCAGCGTATCCGGGCCGTGCTGGCGCCGGAAGCCAGTCTGCCAGCTGCAGGGCAGGGCGCCATGGCGATAGAAATCGCCGAACGTGCGGACGGACTGGATCTGCAGGCGCTGCTGGCGCCGCTGAACCACCTGCCGACAGCACAAGCTGTGGCAGCCGAACGCAAGGTGTCGAAAGTCTTCGGCGGCAGCTGTCAGGTGCCGCTGGCGGCGTATGCCACCGTCGATGGTGAGCAGATGCATCTGCGCGCCATGGTGGCGACGCCCGATGGTCTGCGCATGGCCAGTGCCGAAGTCAGTGGTGCTGCCGCCGCGCCGGAAGCACTGGGCCTGCAGGTGGCCGAGCTGCTGAAGGCGCAGGATGCCGTGGATATTCTGTCGTCCTGCCTGAGCGAAGCAGCGCAAGCCGAGGCCGACGCCCGCTCCGCCACGCTGGCGGCACCGGACGCCTGATCCTTCGATGAACGCTACTGTCGCCGGGCCGGGCGACGCCAGCCCGGCTGCCACGTCCGGCGCCACCGTGGTGATCACCCGTCCTGCCGCGCAGGCGCAGCCGCTGGCGTCGCACATCGCCGCGCTGGGCCGGCCGGTGGTCGAATTGCCGCTGCTGGAAATCAGTCCCTTGGCGGAACCGGCAGCCTTGCTGGCGGCGCTGGCGCGCCTGAAGGCGCCCACGCCCGGCTACGCGCTGGTGGCTTTTGTGTCGCCCAATGCCATCGATGCTGCGTTTGCCCATCTCGATCACTGGCCCGCCGGCGTCAGGCTGGCCGTGCTGGGAGAGGGCAGCCGCGCGGCGCTGGCAAAACATGGCATCCGGCCCGGCGAAGTAGATATTGTCAGCCCGGCGGCGGATGTGCCTAGCGATACCGAACACCTGCTGCAGGCGCTCGATCTGCCCGCCCTGCAAGGCCAGCCCGTGCTGATCGTCCGTGGCGAAAGCGGACGCGAACTGATGGCCGACGGCCTGCGCGCAGCCGGTGCCGTGGTGGATGTGGTGCCGGCCTACCGCCGCCAGCTGCCCCAGCTCACGCCCGCGCTGGCTGCGCTGCTGCGCCAGCTGCTGGCCCGACCGTGCGACTGGATCATTACCAGCTCGGAAGCGCTGCGCGGCCTGCTGTCGCTGCTGGCCGAGCTGGACTTGCGCTACCCTGATGCGATGCAGCAGAATGCTGTTGTGTCAATGCAACAACAACATCTGATCATTCCGCATGCCCGAATTGCCGAGACGGCAAAAAATTTGGGTTTTACCCGACTTACGCTGACAGGTTCAGGCGACGAACGTCTGCTGGCCGCGTTACAATCACGCCTATGAACGAAACGCCTACACTCCCCGATCCCGTCGTCCCCGCCGCGCCAGTGGCCGAGACCCCGAACGCGGCGCCGCCGCAGCCTGAGCCTAGCCTGCTCGAAACCGTGCAGCAGCCGCAGACGCTGCTGGTCGGTATCGTGGTGCTGGCCATCCTGCTGGCCGGCCAGACTTGGTCGTCGCACAATCAGGTGCGCAGCCTGCGTGAAGAAATGGCGCGCCGCCTGCAGAAGGGGGATGCCAGCAACGCCGAAACGGGCGCGCTGGTGCGCACCGTGCAGGAAACCAGCAAGGAACTGCAGGCCAAAGTCAGTCTGCTGGAAAGCAAACAGCAGGAAGCCCAGAGCCAGCAACTGGCACTGGAACAGCTGTATCAGGATCTGTCCAAGAACCGCGACGAGTGGGCCCTGACCGAAATCGAACAGGTGCTGTCCACCGCCAGCCAGCAGCTGCAGCTGGCCGGTAACGTGCCGGGCGCGCTGATCGCGCTGCAGAATGCCGACCGCAGCCTGTCGCGCTCCGATAAGCCGCAGTTCATCAGCATCCGCCGCGCCATCGCCAAGGATACCGAGCGCCTGAAAGCGCTGCCTAACGTGGATTCGGTGGGTCTGGCCCTGCGGCTCGATAACGTGATCGCCCAGGTGGATACCCTGCCTATGCTGGCCGACGAAAAACCGACGCTGCCAGCTGCACCGGACAAGAAAACCGCTGCCAAACCAGCCGGCAAGGATGGCAAGGCCGAGGCGAGCGTAACGAGTCCCTGGCTGCAATCGGCCCAGGCCATCTGGCAGGGCTGGAGCAGCGAGATGTGGACTGATGTGCGCCAGCTGATCCGCGTGCGCAGCGTGGAAACCCCGGACGCGCTGATGCTGTCGCCCACCCAGGCGTATTTCCTGCGCGAGAATCTGAAACTGCGTCTGCTCAATGCCCGTATGGCTCTGCTGTCGCGCAACGAAGCGGCCTTCCGCGCCGACCTGATCGCCGCGCAGGATGCGCTGACCAAGTATTTCGATGTGCGCGCCAGATCGACCCAGACGGTACAAGCCATGCTGCGTCAGGTGCAGGGTAACAACCTGACCATCGAGCTGCCAACCCTGTCGGACAGCCTGAACGCCGTGCGTAACTACAAAGCGAAGCCCTAGTCATGCGTTTATTTATCTGGATAGTGTTGCTGATGGCTGCGGCCATCGGTATCGCCGTGACAGCCCGCTTCAACCCGGGCAATGTGGTGCTGTTCTACCCGCCGCACCGTATCGACCTGTCGCTGAACTTCTTTGTGGTGCTGGAAGTGGCGCTGTTTGCGCTGCTGTATGTGCTGATCCGCGCCTTCCGCGCCACCGTGAAAATGCCATCCAAAGTGGCCGCCTACCGTCAGCAGAAGCGCGAGCGTGACGGTAACAAGGGGCTGCGCGAAGCGTTGAAAGCCCTGTTCGAAGGCCGTTTCGGCCATGCCGAAAAAGCGGCCTTGCGCGCTGGCGAACTGGCGGAAAACGCCGGCGTGGCCGCATTGATAGGCGCCCGTGCGGCGCACCGCATGCGGCAGGCGGCGCGGCGTGACCAGTGGCTGGGCAAGATCGCGGACGACAACAGCATGAAAACGGCGCGTCTGATGACGATGACGGAACTGCTGGTGGATGACCATCAGCCGGAAAAAGCGCTGGAAGCCGTACACGAACTCAATGCCAGCGGCACGCGCCACATCCATGCATTGCAGATGTCGCTGAAAGCCCAGCAGCAGGCCAAGAACTGGCCGGAAGTGCTGCGCCTGGTGCGTTCGCTCGATAAACACCATGCGCTGCATCCGGCCCTGTCGGCCCGTCTGCGCGAACTGGCGTATGACGATATGCTGTCCGATGCCGGTCACGATGCCGAATCGCTGCAGCGGGTCTGGTCCACCGTGCCGACCGCCGACCGCATCAAGCCTTACGTGGCCTGCCGTGCTGCCACCGCACTGAATGCGCGCGGTCTGCATGACGAAGCGCGGCTGGTGGCGGAAGAATCGCTGGCCTCCGACTGGGACGAGCGGGTCGTGCGCGCCTACCGCGATGCGGCAGCACCGGCCGGTTCGGCGGCGCTGCTGACCCAGATCGAGCACTGCGAAGGCTGGGTCAACCAGCATCCGGCCGATGCCGAACTGGCGCTGACGCTGGGTTCTCTGTGCCTGAAGCAGAAGCTGTGGGGCAAAGCCCAGCGCTATCTGGAACAGGCGCTGTCCGATGCTACTGAAGCGGGCATGGTGCGCGAATCGCATCTGAAACTGGCGCAGTTGCATGAAGCGCTGGGTCAGGCCGAAGAGGCAGCCAATCATTACCGCCAGTGCGCACTGGCCACCATCCTGTAGTTTTACCGTCATCAGAGGCCGGAAATGCGGTGCTGCGCCGCACAAACGGCCTCTGTTTCGCTATAATGACGCGATCCCCAATTTGTCAGTACACACGAGGAAACCCCCATGAGCTTGAATAAAGTCCCATCCGGCCGCGATCTGCCGAACGATTTCAACGTCATCATCGAAATCCCGATGAATGCCGATCCGATCAAATACGAAGTGGATAAAGAATCGGGCGCGATCTTCGTTGACCGTTTCATGGGCACCGCCATGCACTACCCATGCAACTACGGTTATGTACCGAACACCCTGTCGAAAGACGGCGATCCGGTCGACGTACTGGTGATCACCCCGTTCCCGCTGATCCCTGGCGTGGTCGTGCGCTGCCGTCCTATCGGCGTGCTGAAAATGACCGACGAGTCGGGCGAAGATGCCAAAGTACTGGCTGTGCCAGTCGACAAAGTGCTGCCTATCTACAGCCACTGGCAGAAGCCGGAAGATCTGAACGAACTGCGTCTGCGTCAGATCCAGCACTTCTTCGAGCACTACAAAGATCTGGAAAAAGGCAAATGGGTGAAGATCGACGGCTGGTACGGCGCCGATGAAGCCAAGGCCGAGATCCTCAGCGGTGTGGCCGCCTACAAGGCAGAAAACCCAGAAGCGTAAGCAGTCCTGACGCTTCAAACAGAAAGCCCCGGTTGTTGTGACCGGGGCTTTTTGCTTCCTGCTTACTAGCTCCGTTTATGACGAGCGTTACATGGTCGGCAGAAGGGCGAGCACAGCTTGTTGTTCGTTCAGTTCCTGCTGGAGCTCATCTCTGCAGCTTTCTATGGCTTGCAGGTTATCGCTTGTATTGTGGAGCGAATTCTCTTCACTTTTTAACTGTGCTTCTTTGGTCGCAATTTCGCGTGCCAGATGGACGTCTCGCTCATGGGCAGAAGCGGACAGATCCTTTATTGCATCCACGGTCGCAATGGCCTCCTGCGCTAGCGACGAAACTTGATCCGGATCCGCTTGCGGCGGCATCAGGCGATCAACTACGGTGAGTACAGATAGCAATAATTCGCGTGCCTCGCCGAATGCTGTGGTTGATGGCAATTGCGCCAGTGCCGTTTCCAGATACTGTTTTGCGGCCACCACATCGTCTGCCGTCACCAGTATTGGTGCAAACTGGGCGAGCAATAACTTGCCATTTACCCTATCGAGGTTGGCGAGCACTTCCTGTGGTAATTTTGCTTCATCGGGCAGACGGCTCTGCTTTAACTGCGCTATCTCCAGTTTCAATTTGCTCGCTTGAGCTGCATAGTGCTGGAGATTATTGTTGGCATCTGAAATATGGCTGTTGGTGCTTTCAATGCGCTCTTTTAACTGCAGGATATGCAGATTTTTATCCAGCCGTGCGTGCAGTGCCTGCTCGCCCGTCGCGTTCAAGTGCGCCATCAGCTTTTCTATCTGCGCACGATGTTCTGGGCCGAGCGTAGCGGGTAGTGCATTGCGTAAGCGCCGGACTTCGGATGGCACGCCGATGAATTCGCGCAGATCACCCCATGCACTACGGATCTTGCTGCAGACGTTGCGCAATGGGTTGCGCGCGAAAGTATTCGACTGGCAGTCGTACACTCTTTTTTTCGAGATAGGGCTGCTAAAAGTAATGTTGGAAGGTTCAGTAGAACTGGAAACAACTGGTGTGGAAATATACATGGCGCACTCTTTAAAGGCTGGGAAATAATGACTTACCTATCAAATAGGTAACACTTGCCTTGTAAAGGTTCAGAGAGCAGAGCACCAAGTAGTGCTGGGCGCGGTGTCAGCTGCGATAAGGACTGTGTTCGCCCAGCTCATCGAGGTAGTGGCCGATGGCATCCGTTTCGCGGGCGAGGAAGTCGGCGATAGCATCGGCAAAGCGGGCGTCGGCAATCCAGTGGGCCGACCAGGTCGGAGTAGGGATCAGGCCGCGCGAGATTTTATGCTCGCCCTGTGCGCCGCCTTCGAATCGGGCCAGTCCGTGGGCAATGCAGTAGGCGATGCTCTGCATGTAGCAGGTTTCGAAGTGCAGGCCGGAGATGTATTCTTCGGTGCCCCAGTAGCGCCCGTACATGGTGCCGGCGCCGATCAGATTGAGCGCTGCCGCTACCGGCTGGTCGCCGCGCCGGGCGATGATCAGCAGCAGGCTGTCGGGCTGCTCGCGTAGCAGGCGCTGGAAGAAGTCCAGCGTCAGATAGGGGCGCGAGTAGTGGGCGCGGTAGGTGCCCACGTAGCAGCGGTAGAAAAACGCCAGCATGTCCGCGCTGATGGCGCCGCCGCGCAGGTGCAGAAAGTCGATGCCGGCCTGCGCCACGCGACGCTGGTCCTGCCGCAGCTTTTTGCGCTTGTCCATTTTCAGGCTGGCCAGAAAAGCCTCGAAGTCGGCATAGCCGGCATTCTCCCAGTGGAACTGTACGCCTTCGCGCAGCATGAAGCCGGCCGCGCTCAGGGCGGCGCGGTCTTCCTCGCAGGGGAACAGGATGTGCAGCGAGGAGGTGTCCAGCTGGCGTGCCAGTGCGATGGCCGCTTGCGCCAGCAAAGGACGGTCGGCTGCATCGCGCACCAGCAGGCGCGGGCCGGTAACGGGCGTGAACGGAATGGCGCCCAGCAGCTTGGGGTAGTAGGGCATGCCGTTGCGCTCGAACGCCTGCGCCCAGCCATGGTCGAACACGTACTCGCCGCGGCTATGGCTTTTCAGGTAAAGCGGCATGGCACCCACCAGTTGTCCGGCGCGCCGCATGATCAGATAACGTGGCGCCCAGCCGGTGTCCTCGCTGGCGCAGCCGCTGTCATGCAGGGCGTGCAGAAAAGCGTGGCTGAGCATGGGCTGCTCGCCCGCCAGCGCCTGCCAGTCGGCGGGGACGATCTCGGTCAGGCTGTCGATCAGGCTAAATTCGGCGCTCTGGCTGGCGGCGGTCACGCGCATCTCCGTGCATATACTCAGCCTTTAGTCTAGCCTATCTGGCGGTTGCGCGTTGCCGCAGCACTGATTTTGTCGGCCTTCCTTGCCCATGCGATAATGACTTTTTGCCTGACGGCGCTGTGCGCGAAAGACTTCCATGAGTACCAATTTCCTCAATCTGTATGCCCACGATTTTGCCCGCGTAGCGATCGCTGCGCCGGTGAGCCGCATCGCCGATCCGGCCCATAACGCGGCGCAGACCATCGCGCTGGCGGCGCAGGCAGCCGAGCAGGGCGCAGCGCTGGCGGCCTTCCCCGAACTGGGACTGGCTGGCTATACCTGCGATGACCTGTTCCATCAGCGCGCGCTGCTCGATGGCTGTCTCGATGGACTGGAGCAGATTGTGCTGGCCTCGCAGGAGTGGCGCATGGCGCTGGTGGTGGGCGTGCCGCTACGCGTGGAACATCAGCTCTACAACTGCGCGGTGGTGATCGCCGGCGGGCAGATACAGGGCGTGGTGCCGAAGAGCTACCTGCCCAACTACGGCGAGTTCTATGAAGCGCGCCAGTTCAGCAGCGGCGACTATGCCGTGGCAACGGAAATCGATCTGCTGGGCGAGCGCGTGCAGTTCGGCTCCGGCCTGCTGTTCGAAGTGGCCGATCTGCCGCTGTTCAAATTCCACGTCGAAATCTGCGAGGATGTGTGGGTGCCGATTCCGCCATCATCGTTTGCGGCGCTGGCTGGCGCTACCGTGCTGGTCAATCTGTCGGCCTCGAATGCCCTGGTGGGCAAGGCTAATTACCGCAATCAGCTGGTGTCGCAGCAATCGGCGCGCTGTATCGCCGCCTATCTGTACACCTCGGCGGGCGAAGGCGAATCGACCACGGATCTGGCGTGGGACGGGCAGGGCGTGATTTGCGAAAACGGCGAACTGCTGGCCGAAGCGCAGCGCTACAGCGACACGGCCACGCTGACTTTTGCCGATATCGATCTGGAGCGCCTGTCGCGCGAGCGCATGCGCATGAACACTTACGCGCAGTCGGTGCAGCGCCACGCGGCGGAAGTAAATAAATTCCGTACCGTGTTTTTCCAGCTCGACATCGACCAGAGCGCCACGCTGCCGCTCAAGCGCCACATCGAACGCTTCCCCTATGTGCCGTCCGACAGCCGCCGCCGCGACGAGCGCTGCAACGAGGTCTATAACATACAGGTACAGGCACTGGCCCAGCGGCTCAAGTCCAGCGGTTTGAAAAAAATCGTGATCGGCGTCTCGGGCGGACTCGATTCCACCCATGCGCTGCTGGTGTGTGCGCGGGTGATGGATAAACTGGGCCTGCCGCGTACCAATATTCTGGCCTACACCATGCCGGGCTTCGCCACCAGCGAACGCACGCTCAAGCAGGCGCACGCGCTGATGAAACTGGTGGGCTGCGCAGCCAGGGAAATCGATATCCGCCCCAGCTGCCAGCAGATGCTGCAGGATCTCGAACATCCCTTCATCAACGGCCAGCCGCAATACGACATCACGTTCGAGAACGTGCAGGCGGGCGAGCGCACCAATCACCTGTTCCGTCTGGCCAATCACCACCATGCCATCGTTTGCGGCACGGGTGACCTGAGCGAACTGGCGCTGGGCTGGTGCACCTATGGCGTGGGCGACCATATGTCGCACTACAACGTCAACGCCAGCGTGCCCAAGACCCTGATCTCGCATCTGGTGCGCTGGGTGGCCGAATCGGGCGTGATCGGGCGCAGCGATGCACAGGTGCTGCTCGATATTCTGGCGACGGAAATCAGTCCGGAACTGGTGCCCGGCACGGCGGGCGGCCAGCCCGAGCAGCGCACGGAAAGCACCATAGGCCCATACGAACTGCAGGATTTCCACCTGTACTATGTGCTGCGCTTCGGTTTCCGCCCTTCCAAGGTGGCTTTCCTGGCGCTGGCCGCCTGGCAGGACAAGACGCGCGGACGCTGGCCGGACGGCGATCACGTCACCCGCAACCAGTATGATCTGGTGGCGATCAAGCAGTATCTGGGCATTTTCCTCGACCGCTTCTTCCGCACCAGCCAGTTCAAGCGCAGCTGCGTGCCGAATGCGCCCAAGGTGGGTAGTGGCGGTTCGCTCTCGCCACGGGGCGACTGGCGTGCCCCCAGCGATAGCCAGAGTGTGGTGTGGATGGAAGAATTGCGCGCCATTCCGGTGCAGGACGCCAGCATTTAAACGATGTTCACGTCGGATCGCAGCGCGCGGGGTACAATATGCGCAAGCGCTAGAGGCATGCCCGGCACCAGATTCTCGATAGATATAACGAAGGAGTAGTGATGAAACAGATTACCGCTGTGATCAAGCCGTTCAAACTGGACGAGGTGCGCGAAGCACTGGCTGAAGTCAATGTCACCGGCCTGACCGTGACCGAAGTAAAAGGTTTTGGCCGTCAGAAAGGCCACACCGAGCTGTATCGCGGTGCCGAGTATGTGGTCGATTTTCTGCCGAAAGTAAAAGTCGAAGTGGTGGTGGACGATGATGTGGCCGAGCAGGTGGTCGATGCCATCATCAAGGCGGCCCGTACCGGCAAAATCGGCGATGGTAAGATCTTCGTGCAGAACGTGGAACAGGTGATCCGTATCCGTACCGGCGAAACCGGCGCCGACGCCGTCTAAATTCGCCCACTTGCGCCGTATAGAAAAATGCCGCTGATGCGGCATTTTTTTTCGCATATCGATGTTTGGTTATATTAGTTCGAATTTACTATGTAGATTAGTAATATAGACACACCATTATTCCAAGAAGAAAGTGTGTCATGTCCCTACGCTCGAATCTGCTCATCCTGTCTCTGCTGGCTGCCAGCGCCTCTGCCGGTGCGGCCCCCAGTGTCTATCCTACCGGCGTCACCCGCTACGATCCGGCGCTTGCGCATAACCAGTATGTGATCTTTAGCGGTCAGGACCAGAAGACCCATCTGATCGATATGAACGGCAATGAAGTGCAGCGCTGGGACGCCGAGGGTTTCCCGCCGGTGCTGCTCGATCCCGCTCTGACGGGTGGCCAGCGCGGCCATGTGCTGGTGCAGCTGGCCAGTGCTGCCGGCACCAGCAACGAAGGCAATGGCCTGCGTAACCAGTCCATCGGCGAGCTGGACTGGCAGGGCCGCGTGGTCTGGCAATGGGGCTCGGCCGGCGCGGCGCAGGACGCCTATGCCGCGCCAGTAGAAGGCAAGTCCGCGCAGGTGCCGGGCGGCAGCGCCAAGCAGCACCACGACTGGCGCCGTCTGGCCAACGGTAACACGCTGGTGCTGGCGAATCTGCTCCATCCGGTCAGCGGTTTTACTGCGCCGCAGGTGCTCGATGACGTGGTCTACGAAGTGACGCCGCAAGGCCAGATCGTGTGGCAGTGGGTCGCCGCCGAGCATCTGCAGGAATTCGGCTTTAGCCCGGCGTCGCTGAAACTGGTGCAGGGCGGCCATTCGCCGCGCGGCAAGGCAGCGCCTTATGACTTCCTGCATGTGAACAATCTCTCCGTGCTGGGGCCGAATCGCTGGTTCGATGCCGGCGACCAGCGCTTCCACCCCGATAATTTGATGATCGATGCGCGCGAGGCCAATTTCATCGCCATCATCGATAAGCACAGCGGCAAGGTGGTGTGGCGGCTGGGACCGGACTATCCGGCACAGCTGCGCATACCGCAGCCGCTGCCGCGCAAGGTCGATCAGATCGCCGGCCAGCACGATGCCCATCTGATCGAACCGGGCCTGCCCGGCGCCGGCAACCTGCTGGTGTTCGACAATCAGGGCGAAGCCGGCTATCCGCGTGTGAGCGTGGGCGTGCAGCCGCGTTCGCGCGTACTGGAGATCGATCCGGTCAGCCAAGAGATCGTATGGGAATACACGGGCCGCGATTCCAATCTGCCGGACTGGGGGTTCTACAGCTCGTTTATCAGCAGCGCGCGCCGTCTGCCCAACGGAAATACTCTGATCGACGAAGGCACCAGTGGCCGCATCTTCCAGGTCACCCCCAAGGGCGACATTGCGTGGGAATACATCAGCCCCTATTTTGCCCAGACGCCTGTAGCCGGTGCAGGCAAGGCCGTGCGCAGTAACTGGGTGTATCGCGCCCAGCCTGTGCCTTACCACTGGGTGCCTGAGGGCACGCCGCGCTCCGAACAGGCGGTGATCCCGCCAGAACCGGCCAGCTATCGCGTCGCCGCCCACTAGTCAGCGCGCCACCTCTTTCGTATCTACCGTTCCCACCCGCGCTCACGCGGGCGGGCAGGGCGGCTGTCGCCCGTAATTTTTGAACAGGATTTGTTATGCAACAGAAGAAACTCGTGGTGGCACTGGCTGCCGTTTATGGATTAGGCTGGACCGTGCTGGCGCAGGCCAGTCCGGCGGAGCTGGCGGTAGCGACGGCGGCAGCCAGCAGCGCGGCACTGGCGGCCGGCGCGGAAGCGGATGCGGCTCCGGCAGCAGAAGCAGCGCTGGTCGCCGAGGCAGCAGAGACGGGCGGCGCCGCCACGGCTGCGGCAGATGCCTCGCTTGATGTGATCGCCCGTGTGACCGTATCGGCGCGGCGCCGGGTGGAGTCGTCGCAGAGCGTACCGACCACCCTGAGCGTGCTCGATAGCAGCGCGCTGGAAGGTAACCGCGTCTATCGCGTGCAGGACCTGCAGCAGCTGCTGCCTAGTACCACGGTCAATTATGTGCATGCGCGCCAGATGAGTTTTGCCGTGCGCGGTCTGGGCAATAATCCGGCCAGCGACGGGCTGGAAGGCAGCGTGGGCGTGTATCTCGATAACGTCTATCTGGCCCGGCCCGGCATGGCGGCCTTCGATGCGCTCGATATCCAGCAGCTGGAATTGCTGCGCGGGCCGCAGGGCACGCTGTTCGGCAAGAACACCACGGCCGGCGTGCTCAATATCACCAGCAAGCAGCCGACCTACCGCAGCGAGAATAGCGCCCAGCTGTCGCTGGGCCAGCAAGGCTATGTGCAGGGCAAGGCGGTGCTGTCGGGCGCCTTCTCGGACACGGCGGCAGGCCGCATCGCGCTGTATAAAACCCACGAAGACGGCTACATCACCAACCTCCACACGGGCGGCAAGGTGCAGGGCGGCGACCGCGATGGCGTGCGGGCGCAAGTACTGCTGGAACCGGATGCAAACTTTAGCGCGCGCCTGATCGCCGATTACAACCGCGAAGATTCGAATAACGGCACGCTGGTGTTCTACAACGCCGGCCCTAGCGGCAAATTCCTCACCCAGGCGGCGGCGGTGGGCGGCCATCCGGTGACCGATCCATCACTGCGGCAAGTGAATCTGGATAACGGCTCGCATGTGGAGGTGCATCAGGGCGGCGTGTCGGGTGAGCTGAACTGGAAGCTGGCCAATGATTACAAGCTCACCTCCATCAGTGCGGCGCGCTTCTGGAACTTTACGCCGCATAACGACGACGGGCTGGAAGTGCCCGTCACGCTGAATGTGGGCTCGGCTGCGCGCCACCGCCAGTTCACGCAGGAGCTGCGGCTGGCCACGCCGCTGGGCCAGACTGTGGAATCGGTATTCGGTGCGTATTACTACTACCAGAATCTGGACAACATCAACTTCACCTACAACGGTCCGCTGGCCGACAAGTTCAATGGCACGCCGGCTGGCGCATGGAGCAATGTCACCAGCATAGGCAATGGCCATTTGCGCGTGAACAGCTACGCGCTGTTCGGCCAGAGTATCTGGCATATCGATCCGCTGTGGGATCTGACGGGCGGCGTGCGCGCCACCTACGAAGACAAGCTGGCGCAGGTGACGCGCGATGCACCGTATGGCGGTGTGGCGGTGTCGGGCGCGGCGCTGGCTTCGCGCAATGCCCGCTTCGGCGCGTACAACTCGGGCGAGGTGTACTTGAACAAGCTCAGTCCCTCGGCATTGCTGACGCTGGCCTACAAGGTCGATACCGATGTGCTGGCGTTTGCCAGCGCTTCGCACGGCGAGAAGTCGGGCGGCATCAATCTGTCCGTGCCCGGTGCTGCTGGCGTCTCCTCACTCAAGGTGAATAACGAGAAGGCCAACAATCTGGAACTGGGCGTGAAGAGCAATCTGCTGGGCCGCCGTGTACAGCTTAATGCCAGCCTGTTCTGGAACGATGTGTCGGGCTATCAGAGCAATGCCTATGATCCCGTCAGCGCCACCTCCTACCTGACCAATGCCGGCACCGTGCGTAGCCGCGGGCTGGAGCTCGATAGCAGCGTGGTGCTGGCGCACGGCTTCACGCTGAGCGCAAACGGTTCGTTCAATGACGTCAAGTACAAGGAGTACAAGAACGCGCCATGCCCGCCGGAGCGTAACGGCAGCTTCTGCGATCTGTCCGGCCGCGCTGCGCTGGTCAATGCACCGCGCTGGATAGGCAATCTGGCGGCGCAGTATGCCACCGCCGTGGCAGCTAACGTAGAAGCCTATGGCAACATCAACTACGCCTACCGCAGCAGCACCTACGGCACACTCGATGCGTCCGAATACTCGCGCATTCCTGCCTACAGCCTGACCAATCTGTCGGCGGGCGTGAAGCTGCGTCAGGGCAGTACCCGCTGGGATGTGTCGCTGTGGGCCAAGAACCTGTTCGACAAGCAGTACTACACCAGTATGTGGAACACCAGCCCGGGCGCCTATAACACGGTGATCGGCACGCCGCGCCAGATCGGCCTGACCGCCCGCGCAGATTTTTAAGGAGCAGCAGCATGACCAGTATCCGTCGCCGCAATTTACTCAAAACCCTGCCTGCGCTGGCGCTGGCCGGTGCGCTACCGCGCGCACTGGCGGCTAAAACGCAGCCGCCGAATATTCTCTTCATACTGGCCGACGATCTCGGCCACGCCGATCTGGGCGTGTATGGCCAGACCGACTTCCGCACGCCCCATATCGACCGGCTGGCGGCACAAGGCCTGCGCTTTACCCAGGCGTATGCCAACTCGGCCGTGTGCTCGGCCACCCGCTTTGCCCTGATTACGGGGCGCTACCAGTACCGCCTGCGCGGCGGACTGGAAGAACCGATCGCCGGCGCTTCCGACACCATAGGTCTGCCGCCCAGCCATCCGACCTTGCCGTCACTGCTGAAACAGCAGGGCTATGGCACGGCGCTGATCGGCAAATGGCATCTGGGCTATCTGCCCACCTTCGGTCCGCTGAAAAGCGGCTACGACAGCTTTTTCGGTAACTATGGCGGCGCCATCGACTATTTCACCCATAAGCCCGGGGTAGGGCCGCTGGTGAAAGAAGACCTGTACGAAGGCGAAGTGCCGGTGCACCAGATCGGCTACTACACCGACCTGCTCGGTGCCCGCGCGGTCGATTACGTGCGCGCCCAGCGGCCGGGCCAGCCCTTCCTGCTGTCGCTGCACTACACGGCGCCGCACTGGCCGTGGGAAGGGCCGGATGACGAGGCCGTGTCGCGCGATATCAGCAACATCTTCCACTACGATGGCGGCGATCTGGCTACCTACGGCCGCATGGTGGAAGCGCTCGATGCTTCCATCGGCCGCGTGCTCAAGGCGCTGGACGAGCAGGGGCTGGCCGATAACACCATCGTGATCTTCACCAGCGACAATGGCGGCGAGCGCTTCTCCAGAACCTGGCCGCTGACGGGGCAGAAAACCGAATTGCTGGAGGGCGGCATACGGGTGCCGGCCATCGTGCGCTGGCCCGCGCAGATCAAGCCGGGGCAGGTGAGCGATCAGGTGGCTATCAGCATGGACTGGCTGCCCACCTTGCTGGCAGCAGCCGGCGGCGCGCCCGATCCGGCCTATCCCAGCGACGGGCAGAATCTGCTGCCGCAGTTGCTGGGGCAGGCAGCGGTCCAGCCGCGTACGCTGTTATGGCGCTACAAGGCCAATGCCCAGCGGGCCATACGTTCCGGTAACTGGAAATATCTGCGCATAGGGGGCAATGAATTCCTGTTTGATGTTGTAAAAGACCAACGAGAACGCGCCAACTTGGTGCAACGCCATCCTGCTATTTTCAAACAGCTGAAAGCGCAATGGGAAAGCTGGAATAAAGACATGCTGCCGATCACGGCAGATGTACGCACCCATGGTGTATCAGGTCAAATACAGGCAGATCGCTATGGGATCAAAGCGGTTGATGGAAAGATTGAGGATTAGTTACTAATTGTTACAAGTGCCCGGTACTATTAGCTCAGAAAAATTAGTTTTTCGGTAAGTAAATTTGTAACTGTTGTTTATTTGTGAATTGAGTCAAAACGATATTGACGATCTGTTCTGTGACATGGTTCCATGCGCAGTTAGTAATTGGCGGGCAGCGGAATATCCTTCCGTAATGCACGTATCAAGTTGCTTACCATGCGGCCCCGCTAGCGCAAAACAGCGCGACTAGCGGTTTTGTTTTTAAAGAAGAATTTTGGGTCTGGGAGAAGTGCAATGAAGTTACGTATGAAATCCATGCCGCTTGCAATCCTGCAAGTAGTGGCTAGCGGTGCTCTGACGATGGCTGTAAGCCAGCCTGCGTTTGCGCAGCAAAAAGAAGAAGTGGTACCACAGCGTGTGGTCATTACCGGTTCGCTGATCAGCCGTGCTGACAAGGAAACCGCCAGCCCGGTGCAGGTTCTGACGGCTGAAGACATCGCCAAGTCGGGCTACACCTCGGTGGCTGAAGTGCTGAGCAATCTGTCGGCCAACGGCCAGGGTGCTCTGGGTAGCGGCTTCTCGGGCGCATTCGCCAACGGCGGCGCCGGCGTATCGCTGCGCGGTCTGACCGTGGGCCTGACCCTGGTGTTGATCGACGGCCACCGTATGGCTCCGTACCCGCTGTCGGACGACGCCCAGCGTCAGTTCGTCGACGTTTCGGCTATTCCATTCGACGCCATCGACCACATCGAAGTGCTGAAAGACGGCGCTTCCTCGGTGTACGGTTCCGACGCGATTGCCGGCGTAATCAACATCATCCTGAAAAAATCGTTCAACGGCACCAGCATCAAGACCGATGCAGGCACCTCGCAGCACGGCGGCGGCACCACCTATAAAACCGCGATTACCCACGGTTTCGGTGACCTGGCTACCGACGGCTACAACGTGTTCGGCTCGCTGGAACTGCGTCACGCCGACGCCATCAAACTGGCTGACCGTGACAACCAGATCTGGGCTAACGGTAACTGGTCCGACCGCGGCGGTATGAACCTGACCCGCGGCGTGCCGAATGCACAGAACAGCCGTCTGATCGCGACCAGCAGCCCGTTCTTCTACAACCCGGCCGGTACCGGCGGCGTGAACAACCCAGCCAACTTCCAGTTCCTGGATACTAACTGCAACTACAACAAATACATGGCCGGCGGCTGCGCGATCCGCGATACCGTCTCGTTCCTGCAGCCAGAAACCAAGAACGTCAACGCCCTGGTAGGCTTCAGCAAAAATCTGGGTGAAGACTGGAAACTGGCTGTAAAAGCTTCGGTGTTCCAGCGCGAAAGCGAAAACAACCGTGGCGTGCCGGCGACCTTCTCGCCAAGCAGCTTCACCGGTAACACCTCGCTGGTACCGGGCGCCAATCCTAAGATCGTGAACGTGTACGGTTCGACCGTGTTCCCGGCTTCCTACCCGCTCAACACCCTGGGTGCTCCGGCCCGTCTGTACGGCTACATCCCTGGTCTGGATCCATCCACCACCCAGAAAAACAAGGCGACTTCGAGCCGTGTCGTGGCTGACCTGAACGGTAGCTGGAATGGCTGGGATATCGGCGCTGCGCTGGGCTACACCCGCGTCAAGACCGACATCGACTACAGCGGCTACGTCAACCGTGCTGCCCTGTATCAGGCGCTGACCCGCGCAACCAGCCCATTCAACCCGCTGGGTGGCAACACCGCTGCGGACATGGCTGCCATTTCGCCGCACTTCAACAACCAGGCTACCGATACCCTGACCTTCGCTGACGTGCACGGTGTGCATGAAGTAATGGAACTGCCAGGCGGTACCATGAACTTCGCAGCCGGTCTGAGCTACACCCATAAAAACCTGAACGCACCGTCGGCTGATCTGCTGGCTCAAGGTGTGGTCGGTAACGGTGGCGCTTATGTGTTCGGTAAAGAAACCAATACCGCTGCTTACGGCCAGCTGTCGGCACCTTTGCTGAAAAATCTGGAACTGGAAGCTTCGGCACGTTACGACCACTACGATACCTACGGTCACTCGTTCACGCCTAAAGCTGGCTTCAAATACAAGCCAGTCGACATGCTGAGCCTGCGTGGTACCTACTCGCGCGGTTTCCGTGCACCGAACGCTGCCGAAAACGGCATCGCCGGTTCGTTCTTCTCGTTCCACGCGATCAACGACCCTATCCTGTGCAAAGACGGCAATCCTAAGACTGCCGGCAACGTACCTGCTGCCTGTAACTTCGCTCCTGCGTTCGTACAGCAGACCACCAAGGATCTGTCGCCAGAGAAATCGAAATCGTACACCTTCGGTGCGATCTTCGAGCCTACCCGCAACTTCAGCACCACCTTCGACTACTACCGTATCGAAGTTAACAACCAGATCAACACTGCAGCCGGTCTGCCAGGCTTCGTACCGACCTATGTGCGTAACGCGATCTTCCCAGTCGATATCGCTGACGGCAAAGGCGGTACCTACTCGGGCACCCCAGCAGTGGGTACCATTGCTTACGGTTCCTCCGGTTATGTGAACTCGGGCGGCACCACCACCAGCGGTATCGAACTGGACTTCCTGTACAAACAGAAGCTGGGCGAGCTGGGCAACATCAAAGCTGATCTGACCTTCAACCACATGATTTCGTATGTGCTGAGCTCGAATGGCGTTGATTACGAACTGGCAGGCACCCACGGTCCTTCCGTGATCTCGGGCGACACCGGCAATCCGAAAAACCGTGCTCAGCTGACCCTGGGCTGGGACAAAGGTCCGCTGGCGGTAACCACCACCTTCAACTGGGTGGGCTCGTTCTCGGCACTGGATCCTTCGGTTGATGTGACCGAGTGCAAAGACGTCGCTTCGGTATCGGGTCGTGCTTACTTCTACGGTAAAGACACTCCGGCTGGCTACTGCCACGTGCCATCGTTCATGTCGACCGACCTGAACGTGACCTACAAGATCGGCAAAAACTGGATGATCAAAGGTTCGATCCTGAACCTGTTCGACCGCAAACCGCCTATCGACGTAGCAACCTACGGCAATGCCAACAACCTGACCGCGTACAACGCTACGCTGCATCAGGCTGGCGCAGTAGGCCGCTTCTTCTCGCTGGGCGCGAACTACACGTTCTAATCTAGCTAGCTAGACCAAGCAAAACGGCACACCTGCGGGTGTGCCGTTTTTTTTGCGCCGTGCCCGAGGCGCGGAGGTCGGCACTGGGTGCAGGCTGGCTATGATCAGGCAAAGTAGGGGAAAGGTAGCAGCGCAGCGAGCGCGGCGCCGTAGCCCGCCCTCGGCCCGGCGCCGGCAGCAAACTCGGTGCCGCTGTACCGGATGTCCGATTAGTGCTTGCCGATGCGCAGATCGAACGACCAGGTGAGCAAACGGATGATGGTGATGGCGGCAGCGCTGGACCACAGGGCAAAATCATCCGAGACGTCGGTGTACTGCAGGCCGATGTACATCCAGCAGCCGAAGAAGGCGCAGATCGCATACGGTTTGCCATCGCGGAAGACCATCGGTACTTCATTACAGACGATGTCGCGCAACACGCCGCCGAAGATGCCGGTGATCACGCCCATCATGGCAGCAATGAACAGCGGCATGTGGGCCGCCTGCGCCTGCGACACGCCGGCCACGGCAAACAGGCCGAGGCCGATGGCGTCGGCAATCACGATCAGCCGCTCGGACAGAATCTGGCGCAGGGTGCGCATCAGCGGCGAAGCGACCAGCGCCAGAATGAAGATCAGGATGGCGTATTCCTGATGCATGACCCAGAACAGGGGCCGTTTATCGAGCAGGATGTCGCGCAGGGTACCACCGCCGAATGCGGTGATGAAGGCCACCGTGAAGATGCCGACGATGTCCATGCGCTTGCGGCGCGCTTCCACGAAGCCGGAAAACGCGCCCACCAGAATCGCGACGACTTCGATGACGGTGATCAGGGAGACGTGGGGTACGACGACGTGCTTCATGGGTGCTATGGACAAAGTTGTAATGTCCATAGGTTAACATGTCCTACACTCAGCGTGTAGGATTGTTTCTTGCCGGGAATTAGTAGCGGGCGGGCTGTAGTGCCGCGCGCAGCAGCACGATCAGCGCGCCTTCGCCGCCTTCGTGGTTGCGCGCCTGACAGAAAGCGACGACGCCTTTCTGTACCAGCCAGCTATGCACCATGGACTTGAGCACCGGTTCTTGTCCGCGCGAACCGAAGCCGCGGCCGTGGATCACGCACACGCAGCGGTGGTTGCGCTGGCCGGAACGGGTCAGGAAGGCGCCCAGTGCATCGCGCGCCTGATCGCGGTTCATGCCATGCAGGTCGAGTTCGTCCTGCACCGGCCAGTGGCCTTTGCGCATCTTCTTCATGACATCGGGACCGACGCCCGGCGCGCTGTAGTTGAGCGCCGGATCGTCTTCCAGATAGTGATCGACTTCGAACAGGTCGGACAGCGATTCGCGCAGCACGGCCGCATCATCCTCGGCCTGGGTCAGCTTGCGTGCCGGCGCCGCCGCTGCGGCCACAGTTTTCGGCATCTGCGCTACATGGCGGTTCTGTTCCGGCATGCGCTGTACGCCGCCCAGACTGGACTGGAACAGATTGGCCTCGCGTGCCTGCTGCGCTGCCCGTTTGACCCGTTCGGCTTCGGCCGCGGCACGCGTCTCGGCCTGTTCCCTCAGCTGCTTGCTGAGGGATTTCAGGTCAGCGAAGTCTTTCAGTGCCACCGATTACTCCTGGGCTTCGAGGTAGCGCTGGGCGTCCAGTGCGGCCATGCAGCCCGTGCCGGCGCTGGTGATGGCCTGACGGTAGACGTGGTCCTGCACGTCGCCGGCGGCAAACACACCTGCCACGCTGGTGGCGGTGGCCATGCCTTCGTTGCCGGCGCGGGTCTTGATGTAGCCGTTGTTCATGTCCAGCTGGCCTTCGAAGATGCTGGTGTTGGGCTTGTGGCCGATGGCCACGAACAGGCCGTGCACGTTCAGTTCGGTGACGCTGTTGTCTTCGGTCGACTGGATCTTCAGGCCGGTGACGCCGCCTTCGTTGCCCACTACTTCCTGCAGCGTGTGGTTGTACTTGATGACCACCTTGCCTTCGGCGACCTTGGCGTTCAGGCGGTCGATCAGGATGGCTTCGGCGCGGAACTTGTCGCGGCGGTGGATGATGGTGACCTTGTTGGCGATGTTCGACAGGTAGAGCGCTTCTTCCACGGCGGTATTGCCGCCGCCGATCACGGCGACTTCCTGATTGCGGTAGAAGAAACCGTCGCAGGTGGCGCAGGCGGATACGCCGCGGCCCATGAACTCCTGCTCCGATGGCAGACCCAGATACTGGGCCGACGCGCCGGTGGCGATGATCAGCGAGTCGCAGGTGTATTCGTGGCTGTCGCCGATCAGACGGATCGGTTTTTCCTGCAGCTTGACGGTGTGGATGTGGTCAAACACGATATCAGTATTGAAACGTTCTGCGTGCTGCAGGAAGCGCTGCATCAGGTCCGGGCCTTGCACGCCCATCGGGTCGGCTGGCCAGTTTTCCACGTCGGTGGTGGTCATCAGCTGGCCGCCTTGCTCGACGCCCGTCACCAGCATAGGCTTCAGGTTGGCGCGGGCCGCATAGATGGCGGCGCTGTAACCGGCGGGGCCGGAACCGAGGATCAATACGCGTGCGTGTTTAGGAGTGGTCATGGCAGGCTTCTTCTGTGTGTTGAATTAATCCGGATGTGGGGCCGGCAAAGCGAATCGCAAGCGCGGCAGTGTTGTAGCGCAGCCTGCTTTCGTCCGGGCAAGGCTAGATTATAGTCCAAGCGGCGTTCCTGCATGAATCGGCAGTCCCGTTCGCCGCCGTATGGCTTAGAATAAGCGTATGCGGACATTTCTCGGCATATAACATTGCTGGATCGTACACTTGGCTTTCTCTTTGTATTCTCTTCTTTCTATTTATGAGCAGTAAAAAAGTGCAGGAGCGCGCGCCCAAGGCCGTGGTTTCCGGCTATACCCGCACGCCTACCGAACGCCAGCCTCTGCCGAACCGGCTAGTGCGGCTGCTATCCGAAGCGCGCTGGCTGGCGCTGGCCGTGCTGGGCGTGTATTTCGTGCTGATACTGGCCAGTTATGACAAGCTGGATCCGGGCTGGTCGCATGGCACGCTGGTGCCGCAGATTCATAATCTGGGGGGCCGTGCCGGTGCCTGGCTGTCCGATCTGCTGCTCTATATTTTCGGTTTCTCGGCGTGGTGGTGGGCCTTCTACCTGCTGCGTCAGGTCTGGCTAGGCTATCGCGGCCTGACCCATAAATATGTGCTGGCCCAAGCGCCGGAGCCCGAACATGCGCAGGAGCCGCTGATCCGCGCGATCGGCTTCGTGCTGCTGTTTATAGGCTCCATCGGTCTGGAATACCTGCGCATGTACACGCTGCGCGTGCAGTTGCCCCGTGCGCCCGGCGGCGTGCTGGGCGAACTGGTGGGCCATACTGCCCACGTTGCGCTGGGCTTTACGGGGGCGACCCTGCTGCTGTTGCTGATGTTCGGGCTGGGCCTGAGCCTGTTCTTCCACGTCTCGTGGCTGACCCTGGCCGAAAAAGTCGGTACAGCCATCGAAATGGGCATCGAATGGGTGGTGCTGCGCTACCAGTACCGCGAAGACCGCCGTCAGGGCGAAGTGGCAGCGGTGAAGCGCGAAGAAGTGGTGGTGACGGAACGCGCCAAGCATGTGGAGAAGCATGTGGCCGCGCCGCCAGTGAAGATCGAACCGCAGGTGGTCACCGTGGTCAAATCCGAACGGGTGGAAAAAGAGCGTCAGGCCAGCCTGTTCCAGGATATGCCGACCGACAGCACGCTGCCAGCCCTGTCGCTGCTCGATGAAGCGGCGGAAGTGCAGGAGACGGTGTCGATCGAGACGCTGGAATTCACCAGCCGCCTGATCGAGAAGAAGCTGTCCGACTTCGGCGTGGAAGCCAAGGTGGTGGCGGCCTATCCGGGCCCGGTGGTGACACGCTATGAAATCGAGCCGGCAACGGGCGTGAAGGGCAGCCAGATTGTCGGTCTGGCGCGCGATCTGGCCCGTTCGCTGTCGCTGACCTCGATCCGTGTGGTGGAAACCATCCCCGGCAAGAACTACATGGCGCTGGAACTGCCGAATCCGAAACGCCAGATCGTGCGCCTGAGCGAGATACTCGGTTCCAAGGTGTATCACGATAATGCGTCGCCGCTGACGGTGGCGCTGGGTAAGGATATCGCTGGCAAGCCAGTGGTGGCTGATCTGGCCAAGATGCCGCACTTGCTGGTGGCCGGTACTACCGGCTCCGGTAAGTCGGTGGGGATTAATGCCACCATCCTGTCGCTGCTGTACAAGGCCGATCCGGCGGATGTGCGCATGATACTGATCGATCCGAAGATGCTGGAGATGTCGGTGTACGAAGGTATCCCGCACCTGCTGGCGCCGGTGGTGACGGATATGCGTCAGGCCGGCCATGCGCTGAACTGGGCGGTGAACGAGATGGAACGCCGTTACAAGCTGATGTCCAAGCTCGGTGTGCGTAATCTGGCCGGCTACAACGCCAAGATTGCCGAAGCCAAGAAGCGCGAAGAGCATATTCCGAATCCGTTCAGCCTGACGCCGGATTCGCCGGAGCCGCTGGAAAAACTGCCAACCATCGTCATCATCATCGACGAGCTGGCCGACCTGATGATGGTGGTGGGTAAGAAGGTGGAAGAGCTGATTGCGCGGATTGCGCAGAAGGCCCGCGCTGCCGGCCTGCACCTGATACTGGCCACCCAGCGTCCTTCGGTGGATGTGATTACGGGTCTGATCAAGGCGAATATTCCTACCCGTATCGCCTTCCAGGTATCGTCCAAGATCGACTCGCGTACCATTCTGGATCAGATGGGGGCGGAAACCCTGCTCGGTATGGGTGACATGCTGTACATGCCGCCTGGTACAGGTTTGCCAGTGCGGGTGCACGGCGCCTTCGTTTCCGATGACGAGGTGCACCGCGTGGTGAAACATCTGAAGAGCACCGGCGAGCCTAACTACATCGACGGCATACTCGAAGGCGGTACGCTGGAAGGCGGCGAAGGCGGCGAGGGTGCGGCAGCAGGCGAGGGCGGCGGCGAGGCCGATCCGATGTACGATCAGGCAGTACAGGTGGTGCTGAAAAACCGCCGCGCCTCGATCTCGCTGGTGCAGCGCCATCTGCGCATCGGCTACAACCGCGCGGCGCGTCTGCTCGAGCAGATGGAGCAGAGCGGGGTGGTGTCGCCCATGCAGTCCAACGGCAACCGCGACATACTGGTGCCGACCGCGAGTGCCGAACAGTGATGGCGCGCCGTTAAGCCCGTGATAAGCGGCGGCGCGTAGGCTGGGCCGCTGTGTGACTCAACCGGATAGATCAGGATAAATCGTATGCATCGTTTTAAATTTGTAGCGCTGGCCATGGCCGGCTGGCTGGCGGTAGCGCAGGCGCAGGCCAGCGCGCTGGAACAGTTCAAATCTTTCGTCAGCTCGACCAAGGCCGCCCGTGGCGAGTTCAGCCAGCGGCAGGTGAAGAGCAGCACAGGCGAAGCGCCCAAGGTGTCCTCTACCGCCAGCGGCACTTTCCTGTTTGCCCGTCCCGGCAAGTTCATCTGGACTTACAGCAAGCCTTACGAACAGGTACTGCAGGCCGATGGCGAACAGCTGTTCATCTTCGATAAAGACCTGAATCAGGTTACGGTGAAGAAGCTGGGCGACGCGCTCGGTTCTTCGCCTGCCGCGATCCTGTTCGGCAGCAATGATCTGGAAAAGAATTTCACGCTGTCGGAAGCCGGCAGCAAGGACGGGCTGGAATGGCTGAAAGCCGTGCCTAAAGCCAAGGACACCAGCTTCGAGCTGATTACCATCGGCCTGCGCAACGGCTTGCCGGAAGCCATGGAGCTGAAAGACAGCTTCGGTCAGACTTCCGTGCTGGCGTTCCGCAAGATCGAAAAGAATCCGCCGCTGACTGCTACCACTTTTAAATTCGTCATGCCCAAAGGCGCCGACGTCTTCAATAATTAAGCGGTATGCCCGCCCTGTTGCGGGCTGTCTGTCTACCACTCCGAACACGCATGGCTGATCTTTTTTCCACCGAACCGCGCCCGCCTCTGGCCGAAGCACTGCGTCCGAAAACGCTGGACGAAGTGATAGGCCAGTCACATCTGCTGGGGCCGGGCAAGCCTTTGCGTCTGGCGTTCGAATCGGGCCAGCCCCATTCGATGATACTGTGGGGCCCGCCCGGCGTGGGCAAGACCACGCTGGCACGGCTGACGGCCACGGCCTACGATTGCGAGTTCATCGCGCTGTCGGCAGTGTTCTCCGGCGTGAAGGATATCCGCGCCGCCATGGAGCAGGCCCAGCACAATCTGGAGCGGGGCAAGCATACCATCCTGTTCGTCGACGAGATACACCGCTTTAACAAGTCGCAGCAGGATGCCTTGCTGCCCTATGCGGAATCGGGACTGGTCACGCTGATCGGCGCGACCACGGAAAACCCTTCCTTCGAAGTCAATTCGGCGCTGCTGTCGCGCTCGCAGGTCTACGTGCTGCAATCGTTCACGCCGGAGGAGTTGCGCCAGCTGGTGGACAAGGCGCGCGCTACGCTGCTGGCCCATCTGCAGTTCGATGAAGCGGCCATCGATACGCTGATCGGCTATGCCGATGGCGATGGGCGCCGTTTGCTGAATCTGCTGGAGCAGACCAGTCTGGCGGCACAGGCGGCCCGCAACAGCCATATCACGGCCGAGTTCATCCAGAATGCGCTGACGCTCAATGCGCGCCGTTTCGACAAGGGCGGCGATAATTTCTACGACCAGATATCGGCCCTGCACAAGTCGGTACGCGGCTCCAACCCCGATGCTGCGCTGTACTGGCTGTGCCGCATGCTTGATGGCGGTGCCGATGCCAAATATCTGTCGCGCCGTATCGTGCGCATGGCGTGGGAAGATATCGGTCTGGCCGATCCGCGTGCCATCCAGCTGGCCAACGATGCTGCCAGCACGTTCGAACGGCTCGGTTCGCCCGAAGGCGAGCTGGCGCTGGGGCAGGCGGTAATCTATCTGGCGATTGCCGCCAAGAGCAATGCCGGCTACAACGCCTTCAATCAGGCCATGGCGTTTGTGAAGAAAGACAAATCGCGCGAAGTGCCCGTGCATCTGCGTAATGCGCCGACCAAACTGATGAAGGAGCTGGGTTACGGCCACGAATACCGCTATGCCCACGATGAGCCGCATGCCTATGCGGCAGGCGAAACCTATCTGCCCGATGGCATCGCAGAGCCGGGCTGGTATCAGCCCGTCCCGCGCGGGCTGGAAAGCAAGATCGCCGACAAAATGGCCTTCCTGCGCAAGCTCGACGAGGATGCCCGAGCGCCCTAGCGGGCCGGTTCTGCAGGCGTCTGCATGCTGGTCTGGCTGCTGCCAATTTCCGTGACTGTGAATGCAGCTGGCTGCGCGGCCTGTCCGTCGACGAGGAAGCGCACCTGCGTGTAGGGGGCGCTGGGGAATATCAGTTCCGACATCAGCGTGGCGCCGTCATCGGCAAACAGCTCGGCCGAATTGCGGTCGAGGTAGACCCGCATCCTGACGACGGCTGACTGCGCGTGGCGCGGTGCCGTGTGCAGCTTGCTGGCGAACTGCTCGGAAAAATCCTTGCGTCCGGCCTGACGCCGGTCGCTGAAATAGCGGCCTGTCTGTCCGTCCAGCCCGACCTTGTACGCCTCGCCTTGCGCATTGGAAAACTCCAGATAGGCTTTGCTGTTGCCGCCGGGAAGGCTGAATTCGACATAGGTTTCCGATTGCTCGAGTGCGCGTCCGGACAAGCTCAGGCCTTCAGTTGCGGTTGCTGTCTGTGGCTGGCTGATGCGGCCTTTCAGCGCATCGAGTTCGCGCACGGGCAGGGAATGCAGCACGTAGCCCTGCGCCTGCCGGTGCAGCTGCAGCTCGCGCGGCAGCGTCATGCCGCTGCGCCATGCGCTAGTTGGCACCTTGGTGGCGTAATCCCAGTTGCTCATCCAGCCCAGCATCAGCACCCGGCCATCGGCTGCCGGCACATCGGACCATGTCACGCCGGCGTAATTGTCACGGCCCCAGTCTATCCACTGCGGTCCATCCTGTTCGAGCTGGCTGGCAAACGCGGGGTCGAGCACAAAATTGCGGCCATCGAAATCACCGATGAAGAACTGGGTGGCCGAGCCGCCGTTGGGCCCGCCGGGGTTGATGCTCAGCAGAAGCATCCATTTCTGCCCGCCCGTTTCGGCTACACGGATAGGTAGCAGGTCCGGGCATTCCCATACGCCGCCGTGGGCGCCCACGTTCTTGCCGAACTGACTGAGCAAGTGCCACTGCTTCAGATCGGGCGAGGCATGGAATTCCACATGATCGCCTACGGCCAGACTCATGATCCAGCTTTGGCTGGCCTCGTGCCAGCGCACTTTGGGATCGCGGAAATCGCCCTGATCCGGTGCCGCCTTCAGCACGGGATTGCCCGCGTATTTGGTCCAGCTGGCACCGTTGTCGCTGCTGTAGGCCAGTGCCTGACTTTGCGGCGGGCGCTTGCCGGCCAGCCGGTCTGCTTCATTGTGATAGGTAAAGATGGCCACCAGTGGCGGGTTGTCTGCTGTGCCGAAGCCGCTGGTATTTTTCCAGTCCACCACGACACTGCCACTGAAGATGGCGCCCAGCTCATCCGGCGCCAACGCTATCGGCTGATGTGTCCAGTGGATCATGTCGGGGCTGGTGGCGTGGCCCCAGTGCATGGGCCCCCAGACATTGCTGTAGGGATGAAACTGGTAGAACAGGTGATACAGGCCTTTATAGTAGACCATGCCGTTCGGATCATTCATCCATGCATGGGGCGGGGTGAAATGGTAGGCAGGGCGATAGGGTTGCGGCTGGATTAATTCCGGCGCGGCAGCTGTGTTGCCGTGTCCGCTATGAGCGACACCCTCGGCCCCCTGCGTTGCGGGCACTGCCATTAACAGCGGACCAGCCAGACCTGCCATCATTACGCTCCGGATTAAGCTTGCGTTCATGCCCTGTTCCCCAGTATGTCGGACTGCCTGCGCTGGCACAGGCTAGATCCGCTAATGCAATCGATTGCAAAGAATTGTAAGGAGATCAAACAGGCTTGTAAAGGAGATTTTCTGCTTGCTGGCTGCAAGCCCGAGGGACATGTTGATACCCATACTAAACGCTGCCAGTTACGGTAAGATACTGTTTTATTTGCTAACAAGGCGAGGGGCGGCATGTCGCAGGTGAAGAAGGTGGATGGAATCGATATCCATATCGATGGCGAGGGTGACGAAACCATCGTAATGATCCATGGCTGGCCTGATACCTACCGTATGTGGGATGCGCAGGTGGCTGACTTCAAGCACCGTTACCGTTGCGTCCGTTTTACCTTGCCCGGCTTCGATCCCGATACGCCGCGCCGCGTGTACTCGCTCGATGCAACGGTGCGCAGCATTTCCTACGTGATCAATGCGATCAGCCAGAAGAAAAAAGTAATACTGATGCTGCACGACTGGGGCTGCGTGTTCGGCTACGAATACTACATGCGCAACAAGCAGCAGGTGTCGGCGATTATCGGCGTCGATATCGGTGATGCCAATTCCGTCGAAACGCGCCGCTCGCGCAGCTTTACCCAGAAGCTGGGCGTGAGCTCCTACCAGAATATGCTGTCGCTGGCGTGGGCCATAGGTGGCCCTATCGGCAATATGATTACGCGCAGCATGGCCAGCAAGCTGGGTGCGCCGTCCGTGCGCGAGTACATCGGCTCGCAGATGAATTACCCGTATTACATCCTGTCCGCAGGCGAGGCCGGTTCCTACCGCAATCTGCAAGCGTTCGAGCCTAAAGTGCCCATGTTGTACATCTACGGCGTGCGCAAGCCTTTCATGTTTCACTCGAATAGCTGGCTGGAAAAGATCGAGGCGCGCAAGGGCAACAAGATTATCCCTTTCAATACTGACCACTGGCCCATGGTGCGCCAGCCCGAGCGCTTCAACAAGGTCGTGCAGGACTGGCTGCCGATTCCGTCCGCCCATCCCGAACATGAGGGCGAAGGTGCGGCCGAGGATGAGGTCGCCGATGGCTGATCCGGGCTAAGCCCCGTGCCGCGCTGCGCGCACGGCACGGGCACTGGCCCAGCTAGCGCAGCCGGATAGGCTTCTGGTAGGGCGCAAATGGCGGCGGCGGCAGCTGCGCCGCTGCGTAGGCCTGGCGGAAACATTCGGCCTTGGCGTTCATCACATCGGTGGTGGAACCGACCACCTTGCCGCTGGCGTCCAGCGTCAGCACGATCACCACGGGGTATTTCGAGCGCTCGTGGCAATTGCCTTTCTCGTCGAGTTTCAGGTTGTTGTTGTAGTTGATAGACACCTCTTCGTAGCGGCTCGCCTTTTCGTTCGGGAACTGGGCATTGAATTTGGCCATGGCGCCAGCGAAGTCGGGATTGGCGGGTGGTGGCGCTTCGTCGCTGGCAGCGGGATGCATGCTGGCGCAACCGCTGACCAGCAGCAGGGCGGCGCCGGCCAGCGCCAGAGTACGGGTCATCATGGTGATCTCCTTGTGCAGTCTATCGTGATGGCATCTTAGCCAGCATGGCGATGGCGTGGCGCACGATAGGTTGCGTAGGAGAAATCCTACAGTTGAGTCCGGTCAAAACTAGCAAACAAGTGGCTGCCTCTTGGTACAATGGCTGTTTTCGATACAACGGCACTTGTTCTCATGATTGATATTCAACTTCTCCGCAAAGATATAGCCACCGTTGCCGCGCGTCTGGCAACCCGCAAATTCCAGCTCGACGTCGAGGCCTTCAATGCGCTCGAAGCTGAACGTAAAGCCATCCAGATGCGCACTGAAGAATTGCAGAGCAAGCGTAATTCGCAGTCCAAGCTGATCGGCATGATGAAGGGCAAGGGCGAAGACACTAGTGCGCTGATGGCGGAAGTGGCCGGTCTGGGCGACGAGCTGAAAGCCAACGAAGCGGCGCTGGGCGTGGTGCAGGCCAAGCTGAGCGACTTCATGCAGGCGATTCCGAATCTGCCGCACGAGTCCGTGCCGGTGGGGAGCGATGAAGCGGGCAATGTGGAAGTGCGCAAAGTGGGCACGCCGCGCAGCTTCGATTTCGAAGTGAAAGATCACGTCGATCTGGGTGCGCCGCTGGGGCTGGATTTCGACACGGCGACCAAGCTGACCGGTTCGCGCTTCTCCGTGATGAAGGGCGGCATCGCCCGTCTGCACCGCGCACTGGCGCAGTTCATGCTGAACACCCACACCGACGAACACGGCTACACCGAGTGCTACACCCCCTACATGGTGAATGCCGATTCGCTGCGCGGTACGGGCCAGTTGCCGAAATTCGAAGCGGACCTGTTCTCCGTCAAAAAAGGCGGCGCGGAAGGCGAGGGCGAGAACTTCTACCTGATCCCGACCTCGGAAGTATCGCTGACCAATATCGTGCGCGATGAAATCGTCGCTGCCGACAGCCTGCCGCTGAAGATGACCGCGCATACCCCATGCTTCCGTTCGGAAGCGGGCAGCTATGGCCGCGACACCCGCGGCATGATCCGCCAGCACCAGTTCGACAAGGTCGAAATGGTACAGGTGGTGCATCCGGACCAGTCGTATGCGGTGCTGGACGAGATGGTCGGCCATGCCGAAACCATTCTGCAGCGTCTGGGCCTGCCCTATCGCGTGATGGCACTGTGCACGGGCGACATGGGCTTTGGCGCCACCAAGACCTTCGATCTGGAAGTGTGGCTGCCGGCGCAGAACACCTACCGTGAAATTTCCTCGCTGTCGAACTGCGAAGCCTTCCAGGCGCGCCGCATGCAGGCCCGTTTCCGTAATGCCCAGGGCAAGCCGGAACTGCTGCACACGCTGAACGGTTCCGGGCTGGCCGTTGGCCGTACACTGGTGGCCGTGCTGGAAAACTACCAGCAGGCCGATGGTTCCGTCGTGATTCCGGACGTGCTGCAACCATATATGGGCGGTCTGAAAGTGTTGCAGGCGTAAATAGTCCTTTTATTTTCCTGCAAGCCTGCTATAATCTTGCCTTCTCGCAGCAGCAGGTGGGATAACGGAGAGGTGGCAGAGTGGTCGATTGTACTTGACTCGAAATCAAGCGTCGGGGCAACCCGACCGTGGGTTCGAATCCCACCCTCTCCGCCAGACGCTGCAGAGGGAATAGTAGTATCAGGAGAGGTGGCAGAGTGGTCGATTGTACTTGACTCGAAATCAAGCGTCGGGGCAACCCGACCGTGGGTTCGAATCCCACCCTCTCCGCCAGAACACTGCCTAGCTGGCTAGGCTTAAAGAAACCGCCGTCTTGCAAAAGACTGGCGGTTTTTTTATTTTCGCAGTATTCATTCATTGCCACTCGCCTGACCCTGAATTTCCATGCTAACGAACAAGATACAGCGCTTACTCGTCGTTTTTATCTGGGCCATTTGCTGCGCCAGCGCCGCCGCTGCCGCCCCTGCCGCCAAGGCGCCGCCTGCATTGCTGGAACAGGTGCAGCGCTTAAGTGAACTATTGCGTGATGGTTATGCGGTGCTGTATCCGGACGCAACGATGGTGCAGCAGGTGACTGTGAGCAAAGGCCAGCAATGGGCCTTAGTGGCGTTCTCGGTTGAAGGCTATGGCGGAGGGAACAATCATCGTCAATACTTCGCAGTTTTCAGCATGGAACCCGATCAGAGCGGCGTCACCTTTTACTCGCTGCTCGATGTGATGCGTATTGGCGGCAAAGGCTGGCGTAGCGTCGTGAAGCTGAACGCTAAAGTGATCGGCCAGGCCAAGAACGGGGCGACTCTGATCAGTCTGGACGGACTGGAAGTCACCACAGGCGACGCGCCCAACTTCCCAAGCAAAAAAATCACCATCAGTCTGCTGTTCAAAGACGGACGCCTGATAGAACAGAATTAGACATAGCCCAGGTTCTGGCACTACGCTCGCGTTCACATGAGCGGCAGCGTCTGGAAAGTCCTGCAAATGCCAGCGAACCCTGACTCGCTCAGTTGGCAATACGGCCGCGTCAGGCGCCGCAGCACTTCTTGTATTTCTTGCCGCTGCCGCAAGGGCAGGGATCATTGCGTCCCACCTTGGCGCCTTTGGGCGGGTGCCAGTGCGCATGGATGCTGATCACGGCGGACGGAATGGCATCATAGGCGGTATCTTCCGCTACATCGTCGGCAAAAGCGGCCAGCCATTCCGGATGCGCGCTGCGCAGGCTATCCCACGCGACAGGGTCTAGTGCCATCGCGGCGCGGAAACCGGCAGCCCACTGCACTGCTGTCCAGTTGCCGCCGCATTCGTAGATAGGCTCGAAGCTGCCCGGGTCCTTGGCCATCCAGGTCTGCATGTAATGGTGGTGACGCAGCGCCAGCGCTTCTGCCTGCGGATCTTTCAGGGCAGCGGGCAGCCACGCTGCCTGTGCCGGCGTGACTGGCGTGACGACGATGGCCGTCAGAAAACCTTCCAGCCATGCTACATCCTGCAGGGCGTCGAGCGCGGCGTATTCATCATCGTTAAGCGGGGTGGTGGACATGGCTGGCCTTGTTGTGCGGGAAAGCCGGTATTGTAAATCCTGCGCGGGTAGATCGACGAGCAACACGTGCTTGTCGACGGCGCCGCTGTGTTGCTGCTGCACTAGTTGTACCGCAACGGGGCGGTGGTCGAACACGGAGACGGGGCGCTTGGGTGCCAGCATGGCGAGGCTTTCATAGTCGGATCATGCGACCCTAGGTGGGTGGGCTGAGCAAAATTGCAAGTTAGCGGCAAATAAATACTTGTCTGTGTGGGCTGGCGCACCCTGATTCCCTATGCGCCGCTTGTGGCGCTTCCGTGCTGACCTGATCTTGGAGTTCTCTCCAACCAGTCCACCAGGAGCATCGCCATGTCGAAATATCGCCACCAGCCTGCCACAGCTATCGGCCCGCAGCGGGCACATAGCACACCAGACCCCGATCAGCCGCCGCAACCGGACGACGACCCGCAACCGGACGAGCGGCCGCAACCCCAGCATGCGCCGATCGAAGAACCCCAGCCCAAACCGCATCCGGTACAGGCCCACGCGGGTGAGAATCCGTGACAATTGTTGCCGAGTGGCTACATTTTTTAAACTTTGTGTTGAGCGTCACATGTTGGACACGAAACAGTTTCTATAATTTAGTCATGGCAGCAGTTTTCGTTCAAGGAGGAGATCATGGGCAATTCTTTACACAATAAAATCTATCTCGGTCGTCGCAGTATTGCCCTGAGCAGTAAGCGTACGCAGGCGCTGTTGTGTATCGCGGCGTTTGCTACCATCGGTCTGATCTGGCTGGCTATCCGTGCATTCTGATGCATGATCGCAGCGCTGGCAGGGCAGGGGCGACCTTGCCGTGGCAGCGCGCTGCGCGTACCATGAGGGCCGGTCTGCTATGGACCGGTCTTTTATGGAACGTATGGCAATGAGCAACGAAAAATTAACGCAAGACGAGTACGACGCCCTGAGCGAGGTCAAGCGCGGCATCAAGGGGGAGCGCGTCAGCGCTTGCGTCGGACGCAACACCAAACGTCTGGCGGGTCTGAAACTGTTTACCATCGCTAAAAACGGCCGTATCTCGCTCAGCGAGAAAGGCGAGCAGGTGCTGTTCCTGCGGCGCTGCGTGCTGGCCATGCGGGCGCTGGCCAGCGACCCGGCCAGCGTGCCCGACGCCGATGTCGCCCTGTTCCTCGGCAAAAAGTCCCATATCAGCGCCAACCCCGATGGCAGCTATACGCTGAGCGACAAAGGCCGCGAAGCGCTGGCCGATATTAATCAGCTGGGCCTGTAATCCGCAAAAAGCTGTCACAGCAGCGATTTTTTTGCGGTAATGTAGCGTCATACCGATAAATATCGCTGCTGAATATGAAACTACATACGCTGCAGAAATTCCGCAAACTGTTCGGCATACTGGTGGCCGCCGTGGCGCTGGTGCTGATCGTGGTGTCTGTGTTTGTGGCGCATGTCCTGCAGGAGAGCCGCGAGCGCTATTACGCCAATGCCGGCGCCACGGCGCATAATCTGGCGATTTCGCTGGAAAATTTCCTGCAGTCCCATTTCGAGGAAGTCGATCTTGCCATGCGGCGGGCCGATGTCGAGTTCCGCACTATGCAACTCGAACATCGCTACAGCGACGAGAAATTCAGCGCCTATCTGCGCACCCTGCGCGAACGGATACCGAACGCGCAGGCGGTGCGCGGCGCCAATGCCGACGGCAAGGTGATTTTTGGCGAGCAGATCGACCTGGCGCGGCCGCAGGATCTGACCATCCGCGAATTCTTCCAGCGTGCCAAGGCCGAGCACGAACTGATCATCTCTATTCCCGTCAAATCGCGCATCAGCGGCGAATGGGTGCTGCCCATGGCCTATCCGCTGACGGCCGCCGACGGCAGTTTTGGCGGCACCGTGTATGCGCTGATGAATAGCGACCGGCTGACCGAGCTGTTCTCCTCGCTGAATGTGGGGCCCAACGGTTCCATCCTGCTGCTCGATGACCGCCGCCGCGTGCTGCACCGCTATCCGTTTGTCGACGATATGCAGTTCGGCGCTACCATTCCCGTTGCGCCGCAGACCCGCGCCATCCTCGAGGGGCGGCAGCGCGGCACCACCTATAACGTGGTCAGCCCGCATGACGGGCGGGAACGGGCGCTCAGTATCGAGCGGGTGGGCAGCTATCCGATCGCCATCCTGGTGGGGCTGGCCAGCGAAGATTTTCTGCAGCCATGGCAGCGGGAAGTACGCAACGCCATCGTGTTTCTCGGCGTGGTGGCCGGCATCGTGGCACTGCTGCTGGCCAGCGTCTGGTATTCCATGCAGCGCCACTACCAGTCGCTGTCCAAGCTGGTGGATACGGATCTTGCGCTACAGGGCTCGCTGACCCAGCTGCAGGCCTCCGAAGCACGCTGGCGTTCGCTGGCAGAGGGCTTGCCGCAGATGGTGTGGACGGTGACGCCGGCGCTGCGGGTGGACTTCATGAGCCAGCACTGGGAACGCTTCAGTGCCGTGCCATCGGCCCAGCTGATCGCTGCCGGCAGCTGGGCGCCGGTGCTGCACCCGGATGACCGCGCTGTCCTGCTGGCCGAATGGCAGCGGGCCGCAGCGGCGGGCGACGAGTTCCGCTGCGATTGCCGCCTGCGCCGGCATGATGGCGCGTGGCGCATTTTCGATAACCACGCACTGCCGCGCAAGAACGCGGCGGGCGTGATACTGGGCTGGGTGGGCAGCAGTACCGATTGCACGGAAGCGCGCGCCGCCCATGTGGCGCTGCTGCAGGCCAAGGAAGAGGCGGTGCTGGCGGGACGTGCCAAATCCGATTTTGTGGCCAATATGAGCCATGAAATCCGCTCGCCCATGAATGCAGTGCTGGGCATGCTGCAGCTGTTGCAGCAGACTGAAATGAGCGAACGCCAGTGCGACTATGTGGCCAAGGCCCATGCCGCCGCCAGCGCGCTACTGGGCTTGCTTAACGATGTGCTGGACTTCTCCAAGGTGGAAGCGGGCAAGCTGGAACTCGATCCCCATCCGTTCCGGCTCGATAAGCTGTGGCGCGATCTGGCCGTGATCCTGTCGGCCAACGTGGGTAACAAGGATATCGAAGTGCTGTTCCGCATCGACCCCGAACTGCCGCAGGTGGTGGTGGCCGATGCCCTGCGGCTGCAGCAGATACTGCTCAACCTTGCCGGCAACGCGATCAAATTTACCGCCCACGGCGAGGTGGTGCTGTCGGCCCAGCTCAAACAGCGCAGCGCGCAGGGGCTGACCATCGCCTTTGCCATCCGCGATAGCGGCATCGGGATTTCGCCTGAACAGTGCCAGTACATCTTCGATGGCTTTGCCCAGGCCGAAGCGTCCACCGCGCGGCGCTACGGCGGCACCGGGCTGGGACTGGCCATCAGCCAGCGGCTGGTGCAGCTGATGGGCGGTAGTCTGCGCGTCGAGAGCGCGCTGGGACAGGGCAGCCTGTTCGAGTTCGAGCTGCCGGTGCAGGTAGTGCAGCAGGAAGCGATATCGCTGGCCGAACCGGCGGCGCCTAGCCTGCCCTTGCAGGATATGCAGTGTCTGGTGGTGGATGATAATGAAGTGGCGCGCACCGTGCTGAGCGAAATGGCGCGCTCGTTCGGCTGGCAGGTGGAACTGGCTGCGAGCGGCCAGCAGGCACTGGCCGCCATCGAAGCACGGCTGGCGCAGCAGCGCAGCTACGACGTGGTATTCATCGACTGGCGCATGCCGGGGCTCGATGGCTGGGAAACCAGCTGCGCTATCCGCCAGCTGGCCGCGCCGGGCAAAATGCCGCTGATCGTGATGGTGACGGCGCACGACCGCGAGCTGCTGGCCCAGCGCCATCAGAGTCTGGCGCCCGTACTCGACGGCTTTGTGGTCAAGCCGGTGACGGCTTCCATGCTGTTCGACGCGGTGGCCGATGCACGGCTGGGGCGGCGCACCCCGCTGGCAGCGGTGGCGGTACCAGCTATGCACCGCCTGCAGGGATTGCGCCTGCTGCTGGTGGACGATAATCCGGCCAACCAGCAGGTGGCGAGCGAATTGCTCAGCAACGACGGTGCCCATGTGGTGGTGGCCAGTTCGGGACCGATGGCGATTGCCGCCGTGACCGATGGCAGTCCCTTGCCCGATCTGATACTGATGGATATCCAGATGCCGGAGATGGACGGCTATCAGGCCACGCGCGCCATTCAGGCATGGCTGGGCGCAGCGGCGCCGCCTATCGTTGCCATGACGGCCAATGCGATGGCGGCAGACCGTCAGGCCGCGCTGGCAGCGGGCATGGTGGACCACGTGGGCAAGCCGTTCGACCTGTCGCAGCTGATCTCCGTGATACTCAGCCATACGCGGCCACAGAGCGTGGCGCTGGCCAGTCTGCTGGCAGGCGGTCAGGCTGCGGGCAGCGTGCCAGCACGCGCTGATGCGGCAGCTTATGGCGCAGCGCCAGAGCGTGCCACGCTGCCGCCGCCGGGCCTACGCTATGAGGCAGCCATCAGGCGGCTGGGCGGCATGCAGGCCGTATATGCCGCCACCTTGCGCGGTTTTGTTACGGAAGGGCCGCGCCTTGCAGAGCTGCTGCACGCGGCCATGCAGGCGGGCGATATGGCCGCGGCCACACCGCCACTGCATACGCTGAAAGGACTGGCTGGTACGGTAGGTGCGGAACGCCTGCAGGCGCTGGCGCAGACCGCGGAACTGCTGCTGCATGAAGAGGCCAGTACGCCATTCTGGGCGCAGCTGGCGCGGGTGCTGGAGGCTGCGGCTGCCGTGCTGGTGGAAGTGGATGAACTGCTGGCCAGACTGGAAACTGAGGCCTAGCCGTATAGGACAGGCGGTGCTGCAGGTCGGGCAGCGCGCTGCCCGACCTGCAGACACTTAAGGCTGGAAGCCGTCTGCGCTGATCTGCAGTTCCGTCACTTCGCCATAGCTGGCTGCCGTGTCACGGATGGCGTCCGCTTTGCCGATCAGCAGAGTCTGCAGCTTCAGGCGGGGGAAGTGGGCGTCCACCAGTTGCTTGGCGCGCTGCGGCGTCAGGCTGTCGACATCGCGCATGAAGTTGTCGATCTGTTCGCGTCCCACATTCGAGGCATACATATCGCCCAGCAGGCCGGCCAGCTGTTCGCCGGTTTCGTAGCGCGGCGGGAACTGCCCTTTGACATAGGCTTTGGCCGATTCCAGCGTGGCGGCATCGATGCCCTTGGTCCACAGGCGCTGGTAGGTCTGGTTAGCCAGTGCCAGTGCTGCGGCCGTTTTCGGCAGTGCCGTGAAGCTGGACATGGCAAACGTGCCGGTCTGCGACAGCGTGGCAAACTCGCTACGCGCGCCATAGGTCAGGCCCGAGTTGACGCGCAGTTCGTCGTTCAGCCACGAGGTAAAGCGGCCGCCCACGATAGTGTTGAGCACCTGCAGCGGCACGTAATCGGGATCGTTACGGGCGATGCCCACGCCGCCTATCATGAAGGTGGTTTCGATCGCATCGGGTTTGTTGACCAGCCAGACGCGGGCACGGTCGGCCTGCACCTTGCCGTAGTCCGGCACAGGCAGAGCGGGGCCGCTGGCCTGCCAGCCGCCGAACAGGCTGGCCAGCTGGGCGCGCATGGCCGCCGTGTCGAAGTCGCCCACCACGATGATGGCCGCATTGTCGGGCCGGTAGTAGCGCTGGTAGTACTGCTGCACGTCTTGTTCCGTCAGCGCGGTCACGCTCTGCACCGTGCCGCCGGCCGGCTGGCCGTAAGGCGTGGCGCCGAACAGCATGGCGCGGTAGTACTGGCTGACCACATTGCGCGGTGATTCCTTGGCCTGCTTCAAGCCGTTGACCTTGCGGCTGCGCAGCTTGGCCAGTTCGGCGGCGTCGAAGCCCGGCTGCTGGATGATCTCGGCAAACAGCGGCAGCAGGGCGGCGCTGTCCTGTCTGGCGAAGTTGGCCTGTACGGTGCTCGATTCGGTACCGGCGCCGCCGGCCAGACGGGCGCCGCGGAAGTCGAAGGCCTGATCGATTTCGGCTTTGCTGTGGCTGCGGCTGCCCAGCAGCAGGGCGTCGCCCGTCAGGTTGGACAGGCCAGCCTGGGCGCCATCCTGCACGGCACCGGCCTTGATCACGGCGCGCACGGAAATCAGCGGTACTTCATGGCGTTCCATCAGGTACAGCGTCAGGCCGCTGGGCAGTTTGACGGTTTCGAACTGGGGCAGGCGGAATTCCGCGCCATGAACGCTGCCTGCGCTGGCAGCGGCCAGTGCCACTGCGGCGGCGGCCACGACGGGGCGCAGCGTATGCTTGGTAGTGTGATGCATTTAGTCCTCCCGGGCGGCCAGTACCCCGACCGTGCGTTGTGATTTTTTCAGATAGCGTGCAGCGACGGTCTGGATGTCGGCCGGCGTCAGACGTCCGTAGGCGGCCGGTACATCGAACAGTTTTTTGTAGTCGCCGAACAGCACTTCGTAATTACCCAGCTGCTGGGCCTTGCCGTTGATGGTTTCCAGCGCGCGGTAGTAGTTGAGCAGCTTCTGGTTCTTCACCTTTTGCAGTTCTTCCGGCGTGACGCCGTTCTGTACCAGATCGTTGAGGGCGGCCAGCAGGGCCTGCTCCAGCTGGGCAGGCGTGACATTGGCGGCGGCCACGGCTGAGATGTACATCAGGCCGGGATCGAAGCCTTCCATGCTGCTGGCACCCACTTGCGTGGCCAGCTGCTGCTCCACCAGCGCACGGTAAAGGCGCGACGTCTTGCCATCGGCCAGCAGGCTTTGCAGCACTTCCAGTGCGTAGTAATCAGCGTGATTAGCTTGCGGGATTTTGTAGGCGAAGACCAGATTGGCCGAAGTGGCCGATTCCTTGGCGACGAACACGCGCCGCTCGCCTTTCTGCTCCGGCTCCACCGTGCGCACTGCGGGCGGCATGGCGCGCGCCGGAATGGCGCCGAAGTAGCGGGTGGCCAGTTTTTTCACGGCGTCGGCCTGGACGTCGCCGACGATCACGCTCACCGCATTATTCGGTGCGTAATAGGTGTGGAAATAGCGCTGCAGGTCTTCCTGCGTCCACGCCTTGATGTCCGATTCGTTGCCGATCACCGACCACGAGTAGGGGTGAGCACGGAAGGCGACGCCGTTGATCTCTTCGTGCAGCATGCGCATATTCGAGTTTTCCAGCCCCGTGCTGCGTTCGGACAGCACTACTCCGCGTTCGCTGGCCACCATTTTCGGATCGATGCTGAGGTGGGCGATACGGTCGCTTTCCAGCGTGAAGATGGTTTCCAGCGAGCTGGCCGGGAACCAGTCCTGATACACGGTCAGGTCGTTGCTGGTGTAGGCGTTGTTGGAGCCGCCCTTGGCTTCCATGGTGCGGTCGAAGGCTTTGGGGCCGAAATTTTTCGAGCCGTTGAACATCATGTGTTCGAAGAAGTGCGACAGTCCGGTGATGCCGGGCGCTTCGTTGCGCGAGCCCACTTTCCAGAACGTGTACATATTGGCATTGGGGATGGTGTGCGATTCCAGCACGATGAATTTCATGCCGTTGGCCAGCGTGAAGGTCTGCACTTCGCTGGCCGTCAGGGCGTGGGCAGCGGACGATAGGCCTAGCGTGATAGCCGCGGCCAGAACTTTCCATTTCATACGGGACTCCGGTAAGCGTGAAGCGCAAAGCATACGCCAAAACTTGAAGTATTTGATAACTAATTGCCGAGCCGGCGTTTAGCCGTTAGCATGGCGCAAACAACTAGGGAGCTGGGAATGGAAAAACCGATGAGCTGGAGTGCCCATGAACTCACCATGACGGTGCTGATGACGCCCGATATGGCCAATTTTTCTGGCAATGTCCACGGCGGTACCATCCTCAAATTTCTCGATAGCGTGGCCTATGCCTGCGCCAGCCGCTATTCGGGCAGCTATGTGGTGACGCTGTCGGTGGATCAGGTGATGTTCTTGCAGCCTATCCATGTGGGCGAGCTGGTGACTTTCCTCGCCTCGATCAACTACACGGGCCGCACCTCGATGGAAGTCGGGATCAGGGTGGTCACCGAAAACATCCAGCAGCGGCTGGTGCGCCACGCGAACAGCTGCTACTTCACCATGGTGGCGGTGGACGAACAGCGCAAGCCGGTGGAAGTGCCGGTGCTGGTGCCGGAAACCGAGGTGCAGCGCGCCCGCTGGGATCAGGCGCTGCTGCGCAAGCAGGCGCGCCAGATGGTGCACGGCGCCCGCAAAAAATAACGCGGTGCGGCGTCTGCTAGAGCCGCACAGGGCGGCCCCGTTCGAGCCGGCGTACCACCCAGTGCGCCAGCAGGCGATTGAGCGCGCTGAAGGCAAACAGGGTGCTGCGCTGCACGCGGCGCAGCATGCCCAGTGCCGGCGTGGCTGCCTGGCCCGCCACGGCAAACAGCAGATGGTTGTTGCCGGCGATGCCGTGGAAGCGGCATAGCTGGCCGTCGAAGGCGGCGTTCAGGCGCATGCGCATATCGGGATAGGCCGGATCGTAGCTGAAGATATTCGCCACCAGCACGCCGCCGGGGCGCAGGATGCGGCGGCAGTGGCGGTAGAAGCTGCTGCTGCCCAGCGCCGGCGGCAGGCCCAGTTCATCGAAGCCGTCGATCAGCAGCACATCGGCCGGATCATCGCAGCGTTTCAGATAATCGCTGGCGTCGGCCTCGATGATGCGCAGGCGCGCATCGTCGGGCGGAATGGCGAACTGTTGGCGCAGAGCGATCACGTCGGCGCGCAGTTCCAGCACGGTGATGCGGCTGTGCGGCAGGTAACGGTGGCAGAACTTGACCAGCGAACCGCCGCCCAGTCCCACCATGAGGATGTGGGCCGGCTGGGGCTGGAACAGTACAAAGCACATCATGGCACGCGGATAGGCCAGCACCAGCTGGTCGGGATGGGATAGCCGCATCTCGCTCTGTATCATGCCGGGCACGAATTCCAGCGTGCGGGTATTGCCGCGGGTGCGCACCAGCGGCGGGTCGGGTGGCAAACTCAAGATGGCTAGACGGCGTAAGCGGAGCAATTCCCGTGTCATGAAACAGTCGTGGCGGCACAAATTAATGTCGCTTGACGTCTAGTGTAGACGACATTGCATTTACAGATGGAAAAATTGTATGTACATTGACGTTAGATTAAGCCAGCCCTCTGGGCGGCACTACTGGAGAGTATGACGATGTTTCTCGATCACCCAACGCTGACCGCCACCAATAGCTTCACCGAGCCGGATCGTCTGGAGCGCCTGACCCGCGTGTATGGCTATGTGGTAGCGCTGGCCGACATGGCTGGCAAACAGGCCTTTATCGAAAAAGTCAGTCAGCTGCATGACCACAAAGGCACGCTGATCGTGTTCTGGCACGATGCCCCGACCGAAGACGAAAAAGTCTTCTTCGGCCAGGCCTGGGCCAGCAAAGTGGGTGACGGCACCCAGAACGTGGAACACGAAGTCTGATCTGCTTTTCGACCAGTAGTTCATGGATATCAAGACTCTGGTGCTGGCGCTAGCGCTGGGCAATTTCAGCCTGTGCGCGGCGCTGTTCTTTTATCAGCAGCAGGAAGGCCGCAGTAGCCCTTCGGCCAGCCTGCGCAGCTGGCGCATCGCGCGCCAGCTGCAGGCCGTAGCCTGGGGCCTGCTGTATCTGCGTGGCGCGCTGCCCGATTTCCTCACTATTCCGTTTGCCTATGCAGTGCTGTTCAGCGGCTTTGCCTTCGACGCTTCGGCGTGGTGGGAGCTGGCCGGACGGCGCGTGTGGCGGCGCTATCTGCTGCCGGCACTAGGCGTTTCGATCGGCCTGTTTACGGGCGCATGGCTGCTCGATATGCCGGCCGGCGACCGCATCGGCATCGCCGCACTGGTGGCCGGTTTCTTCGCGCTGGCCAGCGCCGGCGCACTGGGGCGCGGCTGGCGCCGCGGCACGCTGCTGCGGCGCTATCTGGTGCTGTCCACGCTCAGCCTGACGCTGGTAGTGCTGCTGCGCGGCGTGCTGGCCGCGCTGCTGCCCGACGGCGCCGAATGGCTGAGCCCTGCGCTGATACAGGCGGCCGGCATCGTGGCGCTGTATCTGCTCACTTTCGGCAATGTGTTCGGCTATCTGCTGCTGAGCCGCGAGCAGCAGGAGAGCGAGCTGGCGCGCCTGCAGGTGGCCGATGCGCTGACCGATGTGCCGAACCGGCGCGGTTTCTATCAGGCGCTGGCGCCGTGGATAGCGCTGGCACGGCGGCCCGGTCAGCCGACCTCGCTGATCCTGCTCAAGTTCGATGATTTCAAACGCATCAATGAACACTATGGCCACCCGGTGGGCGATCTGGTGCTCAAGGCACTGGTGGAAGTGTGCCAGAAGCAGTTGCGCGACAGCGATCTGATGGGCCGCATGGGCGGCGCCGAATTTGCCATCCAGCTGCCGCGTACGGGGCAGGAAGATGCCTGCATGGTGGCCGAGCGTATCCGGCTGGCGATTGCCGCGCTGCCGGTCAAGGCCGGCAAGGCGGTGATCAATATGACGGCCAGTCTGGGCGTCACTACCATCCGGCCCGATGATGCGGCCGTGAGCCTGTTCAAACGCGCCGACGAGGCGCTCCAGCAAGCCAAGCGGGAAGGGCGTAACCGCGTGGTGGCCGCCGCACAGGCGGAAAACGCACCGGAAGTCTGAAATTCCAATATCAAGCTGTCATTAAGCCGTCACAAACTGCGCTTATCGTGATCTATAATCATGTAAATCGTTTAGTTTGATTTCAGCCTAATCTGGCATAAATCTGATACCCAGTTCCGGGAGAGACTTCCAAATATGTATGCAGCTGTAGATCTGGGTTCGAATAGCTTCCGTCTCCACATCGGCAAGCATGATGGCGAGGCCATACGCGTGCTGAAAAGCGTGCGCGAGCCTATCCGTCTGGCCGCCGGCCTGGACGAACAGGGCAACCTGACGCCGGCTGCCATGCAGACCGCGCTCAACTGCCTGAAAAATTTCCGTACTGTGCTGGCCGCCTACAAGCTCGACGCCGTGCGCGTGGTGGCCACTTCGGCCATGCGGGTGGCGCGCAATAGCGCGGTGTTTCTGCCGCAGGCCGAGCTGGCCATAGGCTATCCCATCGAGATTATCTCCGGCGAGGAAGAGGGGCGCCTGATCTATATGGGCGTGGCCAACGCGCTGGCCACGCCGGGCGAGCGCCGGCTGGTGATCGATATCGGCGGCGGTTCCACCGAGCTGATACTGGGACGCGGGCAGGAAATCGAAAAGGTCGAGTCGTTCAGTGTCGGCACGGTGAAACAGAGCCTGTCGTTCTTTATCGGCGGCCGGGTCGATGCGGCTTCGTTCGAAGCGGCCATCCTGTCGGCGCGCAGCCATTTCGAGGATGCCGCGCCGCCCTATCACCCGCAATTCTGGAAGCAGTGCTACGGTTCGTCGGGCACGGCGCGCACGATTGCCGACATCATCATCAAGAACGGCATCGGCAAGGAAGTCAATGGCGCCACCCTGAGTGCGCTGAAACAACGTTTTATCGAATGCGGTCACGTCAGCAAGATCGATATGGCGGGCCTGCGGCCGGAGCGCGCCGGTACCATCATCGGCGGGCTGGCCATCCTGATCGGGCTGGTGCGCGAACTGGAAATCCCTGTGGTGCAGCCGATCGAAGCGGGCCTGCGCATGGGCGTGATGTGGGATCTGCATCTGCGTTCCATCAAGCGCGATCGGCGCGAACAGACGGTGCTCGATTGCGTGCAGCGCTTCCATTGCGACGAAAAGCGCGCCAACCGCGTGGCCGACGATGCGCTGGCGCTGTATGCCCAGACCAAGCCGGCCAGCGACCAGTACACGCGCCACCTGTACTGGAGCGCGCTGCTGCATGAAATGGGCATGGTGGTATCGCATACGGGCTATCACAAACATGCGGCCTACATGATAGAGAATGCCGATCTGCCGGGCTTTACCGCGCGCGAGCAGAAGACCATGGCGCGCCTGATCGCGGCGCACAAGGGGAATCTGCGCAAGGTGGCCGAGGCGCTGGGCGAGCCGGACTTTGTCAAGGCGGTGGTGGCCTTGCGGCTGGCCGTGCTGTTCATGCACTCGCGCATGGACATCGATTTCAGCCTGATCAGATTGCGCGTCAAGAGCCGGATCGAACTGGAATTGCGCCGTAGCTGGATCAGCGAACATCCTACCCTGTCATACTGGCTGGAGAAGGAACAGGAGCAGTGGGACGAAGTTGGAGTAGACTTCAGCTTGCGCAGTACCACTTGAGGCGGAGACGAAGATGAACGGCACAGGCCTGCGGAGCGTTGCCATTGGCTTGTTGATGGCGCAGTTGCTGCTGCCAGCCATGGCGGCGGAGCGGCGCGAGCCTTTGCGTCTGTGCTTCGAGCAGACCAATGTGCTGCCGTGGCGCACCGAGTCCGGCGCCGGACTCAATTTCGCGCTGCTCAATATGGTCGAACAGCGGCTCCATCTGCGCTTCGAATACCAGGGCATTCCGTGGAAGCGCTGTCTGGCCCAGCTCAAGGCCAACGCCGTGGACGGCGCGTTTGCCGTCAGCTACAAGCCGGACCGGCGCGAACTGGGCGAATACCCGGGCGGGCAGGTAGTCGATGCCAGCAAGCGTATGCATATCGATAGCTATATGGTATTGCGGCGCAAGGGCAGCAAGGTGGAATGGGATGGCAAGAACTTCCGCAATCTCGATGGTGCGGTGGGCTTCCAGCTCGGTTATTCGGTGGGCGATGTGCTGCGTGGCCTGAACGTGGAAGTGGACGAAGGCAGCCAGCGTGCCGACGAACTGGCGCGCAAGCTGATTGCCGGGCGGGTGGCAGCGGCTGCCTTGGGCGGCAGCGACGCCTATAGCCTGATGCACGGGCCGCTGGCCGCGCAGCTGGAGCAGCTGCCCATACCCATCATCGAAAAGCCGTATTTTCTGATTCTCTCGCACGGGATGGTAGCGGCCGATCCGCAACTGGCCGAGCGTATCTGGCGCAGCATAGAGGAAGTGCGTAATAGCCCCGCCTATCGCAAGCTGGAGCAGGCTGAAGGAGCCCGCCATTGATGCGCTGAACGCCGCGAACAGCAGCCTGCTGGCGCGGTTGCTGCGCCTATGGCGGCGCAATATCCTGCTGCGTCTGGGCTGCGGGATTTTTCTCGCTGTGGCGCTGTCCACGGCGGTCTACACGACCTACATCATGCGCTCGCTGAGCGCCGAAGCGGAACAGAATCTGCAGGAACGGGCCGAGCGGCTGGCTGCCGTGCTGTCGCAGGCACTGGCGCGGCCCCTGTTCGATATCAATAGCGCGGCCATCAACAGCGTGGTCGATGCTTCGGGCGCTACGCCGGAAGTGCTGGTGCTGCGCGTACTGGCGCCCAATGGCACGGAAGTGGCCAGCTATGTATCGCCTACCGATACGCCGGTAGCTGCTATCAAGGTGCATCGCGACATCAGCTTTAGCGACGCGCGCCGCAGCTATGCGGTGGGTTCCATCGATCTGGCGTTCTCGCGCGAGCAGATAGACCGCGATCTGCGCCGGCAGATTTTCAATACCGTGGCAGCCAACCTGCTGCTGGCGCTGGCCATCGTGGGATCGATCTTCGTGGTAGGGCGGCGCGCGGCGCGGCCATTTGCCGATATCCAGACCAGTCTGGAAAAACTGACGCGCGGCGAAATCGATATCAAGCTGTCCGGCATAGACCGCGAAGATCAGGTGGGGCGGCTATCCGGCGCGGTGCTGCGCTTCCGCGATGCGCTGACGCGCGTGCGCGACGCCGAACGCGAACTGCGCGACCTGAATAGCGCGCTGGAAGAGCGCATTGCCACCCGCACTCACGAGCTGACGGAATCCATGCAGCGTCTGGGCGACAGTCAGGCCAAGCTGCAGACCATCGTCGATACGGCACTCGATGCCGTAGTGCGCATGGACCTGAACGGCAGCATCGTCGGCTGGAATACCCAGGCTGAACGCACTTTCGGCTGGAGCCGCGATGAAGTGATGGGCATGTCGCTGGACCAGACCATTATTCCGCAGCGTTTCCGCTACGAGCACCGGCGCGGACTGCAGCGCCTTGCGGCCGGAAACGATGTGACGCGCGTGCTCGATGCGCGCATCGAAGTGGTGGCGCTGCGCCGCAGCGGCGAAGAGTTCCCCATCGAACTGGCGATCACCAAGGTGAAATCGGAAGGGCAGCATAGCTACGAGTTCTGCGCCTTCATCCGCGATATCAGCGACCGGCGCGAGCGGGAACAGAAACTGCTGAATGCGAATGTGATGGCGGAGGCGGCGAATATCGCCAAGTCCGAGTTTCTTGCCAATATGAGCCACGAAATCCGCACGCCCATGAGCGCGGTGATCGGCATGGCCTATCTGGCGCTGCGCACGGAAATGACGCCCAAGCAGCACGACTATATCACCAAGATCCACCGTGCAGCGTTGTCGCTGCTGGGCATCATCAATGACATACTGGACTTCTCCAAGATCGAGGCAGGGCGGCTGGAAGTGGAACAGATTCCTTTCCTGCTGGACGATGTGCTGACCAATGTGTCCAGCGTCACCACCCAGCGGGCCAGCGACAAGCATCTGCGCTATCTGGTCACCACCGGCGAGGATGTGCCGCGCTATCTGGTGGGCGATCCGCTGCGGCTGGGACAGGTGCTGATCAATCTGGCCAATAATGCGGTGAAGTTCACCGAAAAGGGCGAACTGGAACTGCGCTGCCAGCTGGCGCCTGGAGATGCGCCGGATGGCATGGTGCGGCTGCGCTTCTCGGTGCGCGATACCGGTATCGGCATGACGGCGCAGCAGAAAGGCCGGTTGTTCCGCGCCTTCAGTCAGGCCAATGGTTCGACCACGCGCAATTACGGCGGTACTGGGCTGGGTCTGTCGATCTCGCAGCAACTGGTACGTCTGATGGGCGGGAATATCGAGGTCGAAAGCCGGCCCGGCTTCGGTTCGACCTTCTATTTCGATCTGCAACTGGCGCGCTCGGATGCCGCCGCTTTGTCGGTGCAGGCCGTGCTGCATCAGGGGGCTGTGGCCGATCTGCCGCTGCAGGCGACGCAGCGGCGTAGTGCGCGGGTGCTGCTGGCCGAAGATAGCCCGGTCAACCAGTATGTGACGCGCGAACTGCTGGTACTGCAGGGGCTACAGGTAGATACCGTGGGCAACGGGCAGGAAGCACTGGACCGGCTGAAGGAGGTTGGGCCGCAGGGCTATGATCTGGTGCTGATGGATCTGGCCATGCCGGTGATGGATGGTCATGAGGCCACCCGTCTGCTGCGGCAGGATAAGCGCTACGACGAACTGCCGCTGATAGCCGTTACCTCGCGCGCGCTGGCAGGCATGCAGGCGCGCTGCATCGAGGAGGGCATGCAGGACTACATCACCAAGCCTATCGACCCGCAGCGCTTGTATGCCGTGCTGTCGCGCTGGCTGGGGATGTCGATCAAGGTCATACCGCCGGTGCCGCCGCGCGATCCAGTGGCCGCGGCCGCGGATGCCGTTGATGCGCAGCAGGCAGTAGCAGGCTTGCGCCAGCTGCTGGCCGAGTTCAGCGGCGAGAGCGGCGATTATTTCGAGCGGGTGCGGCCCGCGCTGGCGACTTTGCTATCGCCGGTGCAAATGAGCCGGCTGGCCGACTACATGGAGCATTATCAATTTGAAGCTGCGGCAAAATTGCTGGCAGCTCTGGAACAGGAGTGATCATGAGTGCAGGCCAGCAGCGGAAAACGGTACTTATCGTCGACGACACCCCGGATAACATTACTCTGCTGGCGGGCCTGCTCAAGGACCGCTACAACACCAAAGTGGCGACCAGCGGCGCCACGGCGCTGCAGATAGTGGCCAGTTCTCAGGTGGATCTGATCCTGCTCGATATCATGATGCCGGACATGGACGGCTTTGAAACCTGCCGTCGTCTGAAAGCCGATCCGGCCAGCAGTGCGATTCCTGTCATTTTCCTGACCGCCAAGAGCCAGCCCGAGGACGAGGCGATGGGGCGCAGTGTGGGCGCGGTGGAATTCCTGCGCAAGCCGGTAAGTCCGCCCGTGCTGTTTGGCCATGTCGCTGCGCATTTGCGCTAATTCAAGCAACAATGACATAAATAGTATATATTGTTTATAGTATTAACATCATCTGGAGCAGGTATGAATAAATCCTTGAATGGTACCGTTGCCGGCAAAGTTGCAGCCGCCGAGAAGAAGCCCGCTGCCCGCGCGGCTAAACCACTGGCCAAGCCGGCCACCAAGCCAGCCGCCAAGGGCGCAGCCGCGCCAGCCAGCAAGGCAGCAGTCAAGCCGGCTAGCAGCGCGAAGAAGGTGGCTGCCAAGCCGGTAGCGCCGAAAGCTGCGGCCAAGCCAGCTGCCAAGGCGGCGCCGAAAGCACCGGCTAAAGTAGCAGCGAAAGCCCCGGTCAAAGCCGCCGGCAAAGCACCTGCCAAGGCGGTGGTCAAGGCAGCCAAACCTGCCAGCAAAGCAGTTGCCGCTAAACCGGCCGCTAAAAAGCCTCAGGCGAAGCCGGCTGCCGCTGCGCCAGTGGCTGCTCCGGCGATTGAAAAGGCTCGCAAGGAAAAGCTGGTGCGCGACAGCTTTACCATGCCGGAGCAGGAGTATGCAGTGTTAGGTCAGGTCAAGAAAGCCTGCCTGAAAGCCGGTTTCGAGATCAAGAAGAGCGAACTGCTGCGTATCGGCGTTGCCCTGATCAGTCAGATCGATCTTGCCACACTGCAAAATGTGCTGGCCAGCCTGCCGCAGCTGAAAACCGGCCGTCCCAAAAAAGTCTGACCCCGGCAACTGGTAGCATCGGGGCGGCAGGTCCGCGCTTGCACTGCCTGCGCCCCTGATTTACAACAGTTTGATGCATGTCATGCAACTGACATAGCGCTGTCATGTTCTTGAAGTATTCCCCCGTTACGCTTGCTTCGTCTTCCACAGAAAGGATGAAGCATGCAAACTTCGATCATACAAGCCGACGTCCGAGCAGCGTCCGGCAAGCTGGTACTCAGTATGGCAAGCACACCGGAGGAGCTGCGCGAGGTTCAGCGTCTGCGCTACAAGGTGTTCATCGAAACCCTGGGCCTGACTTCGCTGATGCGCGACGACGGTCTCGACTCCGACGAATTTGACGAGCATTGCGATCACCTGATCGTGCGTGATAGCGCCACCCTGAAAGTGGTGGGCACCTATCGCCTGCTGAGCGCCGCCCGCGCGCGCAAACTGGGCCGCGTGTATTCGGAAGGCGAATTCGATCTGGGCCGTCTGAATCACCTGCGCGGCCGCATGGTGGAAGCTGGCCGTGCCTGCATCCATCCCGACTACCGTGGCGGCAGCGTGATCATGCTGCTGTGGTCCGGTCTGGCGGAATATATGCGCCGCGAGAACTGCGATTACCTGATCGGCTGCGCCAGTATCAGCCTGGCCGATGGTGGCCACAATGCCGTGGCGGTGTACCAGCAGCTGGTAGCGGCCCACATGGCACCGATGGAATACCGTGTGACGCCGCACCTGCCTTTCCCGTTCTCCAAGCTGGAAGCCGCGCAGAAGCCGCAAGTGCCAGCGCTGCTCAAGGGCTATATGCGTTCGGGTGCGTGGATTTGCGGCGAACCGGCATGGGACCCTGATTTCGAAAGTGCCGATCTGTTCCTGCTGCTGCCACTGGCCAATCTGGATAACCGTTATGCGCGCCACTATGGCGTGAACGGCGAAGCCTGAACGCAGTTTTAGCCAGTGCCGGACTGACGTAGTTTGCCGCGCCGTGTAGAATAAGCCGCAATGCTTTTCTACCGGAGCGGTAATGAAGTTTGAAACAGGGGTGGACCAGACTGGCGCGCAGCAGCGCGCCGTGCGCCGCCATAGAGTGGCGCAGGCGCCGCAGTCCCTCGATGACAGCGTGGCCGAAGAGGCGCCCGTAGCGCTGGTATTTAACGGCATATCCCACGCCGTGATGATGGTCACTCCGCGCCAGCTGGAGGCATTTGCACTGGGCTTCGCCCTGACCGAAGGCCTGATCGCGCAGGCCGCCGATGTCTACGATATCGAAGTGGCTTCCTATTCGGGCAGTATTGCCGTCTCGCTCACCGTGGCCCAGCAGGCTTTCCATGATCTGAAACTGCAGCGCCGTTCGATGGCAGGCCGCAGTGGTTGCGGCGTGTGCGGGCTGGAAAGTCTGGAGCAGATCGATCTGCACCCCGAACCGATTACCACGCCGCCGCTGCACGACGATGCGCAACTGGTGGCTGCCGTGGCCAATGCGGTAGCGCAGTTCGGCCAGTATCAGGAACTGATGCGCGTTACCGGCGGGGTCCATGCGGCCGGCTGGTGCGATGCGGCGGGCAATGTGCTGCAGGTGTGCGAGGATGTGGGACGCCACAACGCGCTCGATAAGCTGATCGGCGTGCTGGCTGCTACCGGCGTGGATATGCGGCGCGGCTTCGTGTTCATGTCCAGCCGCGCCAGTTACGAGCTGGTACGCAAGGTGGCGCGCATGCAGATTCCGCTGCTGGCAACCATCTCGGCCCCCAGCACGCTGGCCATCGAGGTGGCCAGCCGTGCCGGCGTCAAGCTGGTGAGCTTCTGCCGTCAGGATGCCTGCGTCGAGTACACCTGATCGCGCCTATTCCAGCGATGCCTGCACGGCCGAGCGCTGCAGCAGCACGGGGATGGATTTGGCGGTTGGCGTGCCGGCACCGTCGGCCGTGCTATGCAGCGGCAGCAGGGCATTGGTCTCGGGGAAGTAGGCGCCCAGACAGCCGCGCGGAATATCGTATTCCACCAGCAGGAAGCGCTCGGCGCGGCGCTGCACGCCGTCGTCCCACACGCTGTGCAGGTCCACCCACTCGCCCCGCTGCAAGCCCAGCATGGCCAGATCGTCGCGGTGGATGAATAGCACGCGGCGCAGGCCGAACACGCCGCGGTAGCGGTCGTCGAGACCGTAGATGGTGGTGTTGTACTGGTCGTGCGAGCGTGCCGTCATCAGCACCATCAGGCGCTCGCCATGCAGGGCACGGGCGCGGTGGATGGGCGTAGTCAGATCCAGTGCATGCACCACGAAACGGGCTTTTCCGTCCGCTGTGCGCCAGACGCGCTCGCGCGAAGCCACTCTCAAGTGGAAGCCGCCCGGCTGCGCCAGCCGTGTGTTGAAATCGTGGAAGTCGTCGAATACCTGCGCGATGGCGTCGCGGATGCGGGCGTAGTTGCCGGCATAGCCTAGCCAGTCGATTTTTCCGCTGCCCAGTGTGGCATCGGCCAGCCGCGCCACGATCATGGTTTCCGATAGCAGCTCGCTGGAGGCGGGCGTGTTCTGGCCATAGGACAGGTGCACCATGCTCATCGAATCTTCCACCGTGACGCCTTGCGGCACGCCGTTCTGCAGATCGATTTCCGTGCGCCCCAGCGTGGGCAGCAGCAGGGCAGCTTTACCATGCACCAGATGGCTGCGATTGAGTTTGGTGGCGATGTGCACGGTCAGGTCGCAGGTGCGCAAGGCGGCAAAGGTCAGCGGCGTATCCGGCGTGGCCATGGCGAAGTTGCCGCCCATGGCGATGAAGACTTTGACTTTACCATCGAGCATGGCCTGTATGCTGTCCACCGTGTCGTAGCCGTGGTGGCGCGGCGGCGCAAAGCCGAACACTTTCTGCAGGCGGTCGAGGAAGGCTGCGGTCGGTTTGTCTTCGATGCCCATGGTGCGGTCGCCCTGCACATTGGAGTGGCCGCGCACGGGGCACAGGCCGGCGCCGCGGCGGCCTATGTTCCCGCGCATCATCATCAGGTTGGACAGCATCTGGATGGTGGCCACGGCGCCCTTGTGCTGGGTTAGTCCCATGCCCCAGGTGCTGATGACATTGGGGCTGCGCCGGTAGATATCGGTCAGCTGCTCGATCTGTTCGCGCGGCACGCCCGATTCTTCCAGCAGCGGCTGCCATGGCTGGCTGCGCAGGTCGTGTTCGAAGGCGGCAAAGCCGCTGGTGTGTTCGGCGATGAAGGCGCGATCGAGTACGCTGGCGGCACCACTGGCCAGCGCAGCATCGTCGAGTTCCAGCAGGCGCTTGGCCACGCCTTTGATCAAAGCGAAGTCGCCGCCCAGGCGCGGCTGGATGAACAGCGAGCTGATAGTGGTACTGCCATTGCCCAGCATTTCGCCCGGGTGGGTGGGGCTGGTGAAGCGTTCCAGTCCCCGTTCGCGCAGGGGATTGATGGAGACGATGGTGGCGCCCCGTCTGGCGCAGGCGCGCAGCTCGCCCAGCATGCGCGGGTGGTTGGTGGCGGGATTCTGGCCGAAGATGAACAGCGCGTCGGCGTGCTCGAAGTCGTCCAGCGTTACCGTGCCTTTGCCTATGCCCACCGTGCCCGGCAAGCCGCGGCTGGTGGGTTCGTGGCACAGGTTGGAGCAGTCGGGGAAGTTATTGGTGCCGTACATGCGCACGAAAAGCTGGAACAGGAAGGCTGCTTCATTGGCGGTGCGGCCAGAGGTGTAGAAGATGGCCTGATCGGGATCGGGCAGGGCGCGCAGGTGCTGCGCCATCACGCTGAATGCCCGCTCCCAGCTGATAGCGCGGTAGTGATCGCTGGCGCTATCGTATTCCATGGGCGCCGTCAGGCGGCCGTGCTGTTCCAGTTCGTAGTCCGATTGCTGCAGCAGTGCGCTGACACTGTGCGCCGCGAAAAAATCGGCGCGTACCCGCTTGCTGGTGGCTTCGGCCGCAACGGCTTTCACGCCGTTTTCGCAGAAGGCAAAGCTGGCGCCGGCAGCGCGGTCCGGCCATGCGCAGCCGGGGCAATCGAAGCCGCCCGGCTGGTTCTGGCTTAGTAGAGCTTTGCTATGAACGGCGCTGACTTTTTCGCGCACCAGATTGACCGCTACCTGTTTGACGGCACCCCAGCCTGCGGCGGCGTGCGGGTAAGCCTGTATGCGTCCGGGCGCTTTGTTGTTGGGCATAGCCGAGTTCCATAGTTTCCGTTGTGCGGAGTATAGAGCAGATTGCCGGGCTTGCGGCACCCGCTTGCGGCACCCGTTCAGGGCTTGAGCAGATCGTCGACGATCTTGCGCTGCTGGGCCAGATAGGCGGGGCTGTAGCGCAGGCGGCTGATGGCGTCCCACAGCTTCTCCACTAGTTGCGCATGGCTGTCGTAATAGGCCGGCGAGATCGCCAGATAGTAGTTCTCGTCGAGGAAAGGGGCGGGCAGCATTTCGATCTTACCGGCGAACTGGTGCTGCATCAGCAACTGCGCACCATGGGTTTCCAGTGCCACGGCCACATCGGCGCGGCCAGCCAGCATTTTCTGGAAGTTGGCCGCCATGGTGCGGCCATTGGCATCGATAGGCACGTTCAGTGACTGCAGTTTTTCACGCGGCATGACGGTACCAAATGGTGTCAGTACCGGCGTGTTCAGGCGGATAAAGTGCGTGCCGTCCCAATCGACGCTGCTACCTACGCGGCGGAACACCATGGTGCGCCCGCTCACCACGGCGTGGCTGGTCTGGATTTCGCCACGTTGTAGCGGATAGCGGAATTCTGCTGCCAGCGTGGGAATGTAAGGGGCGGCGGGAAAAGCGTCGGCAATGCCGGAGCGTACCTGTTCGCGGCAGCGCGCCAGCGGCGCGGTCTGATAGATCAGGGTGATGTCGAGTTCCTGTGCTGCCATGCGGATCAGCAGGTCCGCCGTGCCCTGACCTTGCGGCGTGATGTAGGGCAGTACCGGGCTTTCCATGGTACACAGGCGCAGCGTGGCAGCGTATGACGGAGCCAGTAACGGGAAGGGCAAAGCAAGCGCGAACACTAGTGCAGACAGGCGGCGACGATGCATGGGCTGCTCCGCAATGGGATACTGACATTCTACCTTTGCGCGCAAGACTTTTGGTATATTGGTGGCTTCCGCCACATGGATAGTCTCTTTTATGCCGACGCCAGACCCTCGAGTTGATGCCTATATCGCCCAAGCGGCGCCGTTTGCCCAGAGCATATTGATCCATCTGCGTGCGGTGGTGCACGAGGCCTGTCCCGAGGTAGAGGAAACCATGAAGTGGAGCTTTCCGCACTTTATGTACAAGGGCATGTTGTGCAGCATGGCGGCGTTCAAGGCCCACTGCGCACTGAATTTCTGGAAAGCGGAACTGCTGATGGGCGATGCAGTCCAGCGCGATGCCATGGGCCAGTTCGGCCGCATCACGGCGCTGGAAGATCTGCCCCCGGCGGCGCAATTGCAGGCCTATCTGCTGCAGGCCATGCAGCTCAACGATGCCGGTGTTACGCCGGTGCGCAGTCGCACGCCGCGCCCGGCGACGGTGACGGTGCCGGACGACTTGCTGGCAGCGCTGGCGCAGCAGGCGGGCGCGCAGCAGCATTTCGACGCGTTCAGCCCCAGCAAACAGCGTGATTACATCGAATGGCTGGATGAAGCCAAGACGGCAGCGACCCGCACGCGCAGGCGCGAGCAGGCAGTGGCGTGGATAGCCGAAGGCAAGGCACGTAACTGGAAATACGAAAAATAGCAGGGAAGTTGTAGCAGGGAGGTCGTTCAGCAGGGTTTGGGCTGTACGTTATTACTACTCGGGGGCGCCGGATACCGCATGCCGGCGCCTGGCATGGCACTAGCAGCAGCGCTGTTTAGTGCATGGAAGCGGTCGACAGGTCTTTCAGTTCCCGTATGCTGATGTCCGACTTTTCATGCATACGCAGCAAAATGGTCGCGCCCACGGTAAGTTTGCGATGACGGATTTTGCTGATAATCGGAGGTTGTACCTCCAAAACTCGGCAGAGTTCTGCGTCGTTTTTCAGGTTCATCTTTTCGATCAAAGTATCAAGCAGCTTGTTCGGGACAAAACTGGATGGCTCCAGAGCCCGAGCACGATTCATGGCTTCGATCAGTTCCAGCTTCTTTTGCCGTACGTTCATGATTGCTCCTCCTTTGCTCAAAACGTAAATTAAAGATGACGTTTCCTGGCAGGGCTAGCGCCCACACTCTTATCTGAATGCGGAGCGCTACTCAACATTCTTGATAACCATGCAAGTTAGGTAAATCATACTACGGCGCGTGCTGAAAGGCACGGTTTGCCAAAAGAATTAGCTTGTTTTTTGGTCAAACAGCTTGACGTTTGTTGTTTCTTGTATGCCAATCTTTGATAAATGAAGGACTTTATCGCTCATCGCCGCGGCCGAGGTCGCATGAGTCACCATAATGGTGCACGCACCGGTGGACTTGATCTCGCGCTGAAGTAATTCGAGGATGCTGTGCGCCGTATCCGGGTCGAGATTGCCGGTCGGTTCATCGGCCAGCACCAGCGCCGGACGGTGCACCAGTGCGCGGGCGATGGCCACCCGCTGCATTTCGCCGCCCGATAGCTGGTGGGGGAAATCGTGATCGCGCCCGCCCAGCCCCACGGCTGCCAGCATCTCGCTGGCCGCGCCGGTGGGCATGCCGTTCAGCAGCAGGGGCAGGGCCACGTTCTGCACCAGCGTCAGGTGCGGCAGTACGTGAAAGGCCTGAAAGATGAAGCCCATGCGCTGGCGCCGCAAGCGGGTGGCAGCATCGTCGTCGAGGCTGGCCAGTGCCACCCCGTCGACCATGATGGCATCGGCCGGGCAGTGGGCGTCGGGCGTATCGAGCCCGGCGATGAGATTGAGCAGGGTGGATTTGCCCACGCCCGAATCGCCCATGATGGCGACGAATTCGCCGGCCTTGAATTTCCAGCTGACGTCGTTCAGGACGGTGCGGCCATTGCCGTAGGTTTTACTCAGGTGACGCAGTTCTAGCATGGCGGCTTTTCGGGGGCGGGGGTCAGCGGGTGAGCGCGCGGCGCAGGGCAAAGCTGACGCCATCAACCAGCGCCACCAGCAGCAGCATGGCGAGGATGACGGTGGCAGCGGACGGCATCTGGAACAGCGACAGGTGGTATTTGAGCATCTGCCCCAGCCCGCCGGCGCCTACCACGCCCAGGATGGCGGCGGCGCGGATGTTGTTCTCCCAGCGGTATAGTGTATAGGACAGCATCTGCGGCAGCGTCTGCGGCAGGGTGGCATAGAAGAAGGCCGCGCCGGCGCTGGCGCCGTTGGTGCGCAGGCTCTGCTCGGGCAGAGGCGCGGCATTTTCCAGTGCATCGGCAAATAGCCGGCCCAGCACGCCGGCGGTGTGCGCGGCCAGTGCCAGCGTGCCGCCGAACGGTCCCAGACCGGCGGCAATCAGCAGGATGGCGGCCCAGACCAGCTCCGGTATGGAACGCAGCACATTGAGCATGGCGCGCATGGCGGCGCGGGCAGTGCGGCCCATGCGCCCCGAGGCGGGCAGCGAGAACAGCAGGGCCGCCAGCACGGCCAGCAGGGTGCCCAGCGCCGACATGGCCATGGTTTCGACGGCAGCCCAGCCGGTTTTGATGAGGAAGGGCGTGGCCAGTTCCGGCGGGGCGAAACCGGCCAGCAGCTCCATGACGCTGCGCACCGCATCGAGGGTGAAGAACTCGCGCCATTTCAGTGGCAGCGAGACAAAGCTGGCGATCATCAGCAGCAGCACCAGCAGCATCAGGCTGATGACGGTCCAGTCACGACCGGGCGGAGGCGGCAAACGGGTTTTCATCCTAGACGGCGGCGCAAGGTTTTGGAGAACAGGTCGGCCAGCGCTACCAGCGCCACGAATACCAGCAGCATGGCGCTGACTTCGGCGCCAGCCAGCATTTTCATGGATTCGTCCATGCGCTGGCCCAGGCCGCCGGCGCCGACAAAGCCCATGACGACGGAGCCGCGGATGGCACATTCCCAGCGGTAGACGGTGTAGGACATCAGTTCGGCAGCAGCTTCGGGCAGGGCGCCATAGAGCAGTGCCGCCAGCCGCCCGCTGCCATTGGCCAGCAGGGCATTGCTGGCGCGGGCGTCGGACGATTCGAGTATTTCGGCATACACTTTGCCCAGCATGCCGCAGTAGGTGAGGGCAATGGCCAGCACACCGGCAGTGGGGCCCAGACCGATGATGCGCACGAAGATCAGCGCCCACACCAGTTCGGGTACGCTGCGCAGCAGCACCATTTTCCAGCGCACCAGCTGGCGTACGGCGCGCGCCAGCGGGTGCATGCGCCCCGTGCCCAGCCGCGAAATCGACAACTGTTCGTTGATGATGAGGGTGGCGGGGATAGCGCCGATCAGGGCCAGCGTGAGGCCGGCGGTGGCGATGGCCACGGTCTGCCAGGTCTGCTCGGCCAGCATCAGCAGAAATTCGCTGCTGTGGGCTGGCACGAGGAAATCAGCCAGAAAACGGCCAGTGGCGCTCAGGCTTTGCCAGTCCAGCAGCAGCCATGGTTTGAATTCCGTCACCACCAGCATGGGCCACAGCAGGAGCAGCGCCAGCACGCAAGCGGCAACGCGGCCGCGCCAGGCGGGGTCGGGATGCGTGCTGGTGAGCGTGGTGGTCATGGTGCGGTTTAGCGCGGCGGGCAGCCGTGGTATCGGTGAGCCGCTATGATAGCAAAGATACCGGACGTGCTGGCCACCACCCGCCTAGAGCGCTTTGAGAAAGGCGGCCAGATCGGCTGCCTCCTGCACCGTATAGCCGATATTGAAGCGGGTGTCGTAGAACTGCACCAGCTGTTCGATGCTGGCGGCCGAACCGTCGTGGAAATACGGCGAGCGCGATTCCAGCCCGCGCAGGCTGGGCACCTTGAAGCGGCCTATGTCCTTCCATTTCCCGCTCAGCATGGCGGCGCCCGGGTCGCTGACGCTGATCGTCTCGCCGGTAGTGCTGTTGCGCAGGGTGTACAGGGGCAGGTCGGCGCTGCGGCGGCTGGCTGCCGACACGCCGGTATTGAACATGCGCGCCACCGATTGCGAGCCTATGCCGGGAGCGTCGTGGCAGCTGGTGCAGCTGCCGCGTGCCAGCGGCCGGCGCAGTTCGTCGTTAAAGCCGGCCACGCCGCTAATGTTGAAGCCCTTGTTGTTGAATATCTGTTCACCGCGGGCGATGGCGGCGCGCGCCACGTCGGTGGCGGAAGGCGGTGCAGGCGGACGGCCGCGCTGCGCTGGTGCTGGCGCTGGCGGCCGGTCCAGATTACGCCATGCGCCGAACAGGGTGATAACGTCGCGCTTGAACGGGGCGCCGGTCTGGTAGTCGCCCGCATCGATATCATTGATACCGAAGTAGTAGGCGGTTTGCGACAGTGCCAGCGGGCCGCCCAGTGCACCCGCCGCGGTCAGGCTGCCGGCAGTGGAAGAATTGATCTGGGCGGTGTACAGGGTTTGCTCGAAATCGACGATGGCGCGCTGCTGGGCCGCGCTCAGGTCCTGCGCTGCTTCGGCGTGGCCGCGCACGGCGTCATTGGCCTGATGCAGCAGGCTGCTGGTGATGCTGGCAAAGCACAGGGCCGGACGGGTATTGCGCACGCAGTTGGCGCCCGTGTTGGCGCTGGCGGTTTCGCGGCTATCCCACATGACGCTGCTGAGGAAAGTCAGATTGGTGGTGGGCAGGGGGCGGCGGAATAGCGATAGTTCGCTGGCGCTGGCGTAGTGGTAGGGATCGTCCACGCGGCTCAGGGTGAATTCGGCGGCGGACGGCAGCGCCAGACCTACCCGTATCAGGCCTTTGCCCAGCAGCAGAGCATAGGCCAGCCGTTTCTGTTCCAGCGTGGCGGTGGGGGCTTGCGGCGATACGGCGCCGTCCACGCTGCGGAATACGGGATCCAGACCGGCGCTGCTGTCGAAGCGGGCCGCCAGCTTGTCCGGCCCTATGCTCCAGCCATTGTCGGGCTGGTGGCAGCTGGCGCAGCTGCGCCCATTGCCCATGGGCTGAAAGAAGGGATTGCTGCTATCGATGCTGCCCCTGCTGCTGATAGTGAGGGCGCTGCCGGCTTCGTTGCCGACCGGCTGCAGCGGATTGGCGGCTAGCGCCAGTAGGCTGGTGGCGGCGCTGGTGGTGGCATTATTAGCCGTATTGGTGGCTGCCGCGCCCTGCACGGGCGCGCCTTGCGCTAGCCGCGTGCCGCTGCTGCTGGTGGCGATGTCGGTGCTGCCACCACCGCAGGCGGTCAGCAGGGCTGCACTAAGCAGGCCGGCCGCCAGTGGTGCACTAGGCTGGGAGGGAAGCGGGCGCATGATGGTCTCCAATCTTGTACGGTTGATGGCGCCAGCTTGGCGGGCAAATGTGCAGGAAAAATGCAGGCAGCAATTCTTGTCGCTTAAATGCAGCATCGTCGCGCGGCCGGACGGGAAAGGCAGCACATCCACATTTCATGCACATTCGGCAGGTATGATGGCAACACACCATGTGGTGTAACGGGACTTTCAGGACGCGCATGCCTAACCGATGGCGCTTAACCATTGCACGCAAGCTGGCACTGGCCATTACGGCCATCGTGCTGCTGTGTCTCGGCACGATGGCGTGGGTGACCAGCGTCAGTCTGCAGCGTGGTTTTGTCTCCTATCTGAACCAGTTGCAGACGCAGGATCTTGACCAGTTGCGCGTGCTGCTGGAACAGCGCTACCGGCGCGAGGGCAATTTCGAATGGCTGCGCGGGCGGCCCCGCGCGCTGGGCGATCTGGTGGCGCAGATGCAGCCGCAATTGCAGGCCGATGCCGACGATGGGCGGCCACGCCCCGAGGGGCGGCGCGGTCCCTTGCGTCCGGATGACAGGCGCGGACCGCCACGCGAGGATGGACCGCCCGGCTACGGACGTCCCGCACCGCCAGCCCCACGGGCCGATCCGCCGCCCAACCGGCATGATCCGGTCGGTTTTCTGTCGCGGATTTCCATCGTCGATGCGGACGGCCGCACGCTGATAGGTCCGCCCGATTTCCCGCCCGGGATAGAACGCGATATCAAGGTCGATGGGCAGGTGGTGGGACGCATGCGGCTGCTGCCCTTGCGTCAGGCCGGCGGCAGCGATGCCAGCGCAGCAGGCTTTCTGCGCGACCAGCTGCGCAATATCGTGCTGCTGGCCTGCGCCTTGCTCGGGCTAGCCATCCTTGCCGCGATCTGGCTGGCGCGCCATCTGCTGCGGCCGGTGGCGGCACTGCGCGATGTGACGGCGCGGCTGGCCAGAGGCGAGTTTGCTGCCCGTGCGCCCTTGCTGTCGCGCGATGAACTGGCCGAACTGGCGCTGCATGTGAATGCCATGGCCGAGGCGCTGCAGGCCAGTGAACAGCAGCGGCGCCAGCAACTGGCCGATGTATCGCATGAATTGCGTACGCCGCTTTCCGTGATCCGTGGCGAAATCGAAGCGCTGCAGGATGGCATACGGCAGGCCGATGCGCAGGCGCTGGCTTCGCTGCACAGCGAGGTGCTGCGGCTGAACCAGCTGGTGGATGATCTGCACCAGCTGACCATGGCCGATGCCGGCGACCTGCAATATGACTGGCAGGTGGTGGAACTGGCACCGTTGCTGCAGCCGCTGCTGGTGCGCTACCAGTCGCGGGCCTGCGAACAGGGACTGGATCTGAGCTGGCAACTGGCGCCTCAGCCCCTGCGGGTACGCGCCGACGCGGGCCGGCTGACGCAGGTGCTGGTCAATCTGCTGGAAAACAGCCTGCGCTATACCGATCGCGGCGGACAGATAGTACTGACCCTGCAGCTAGTGGGCACGCAGGCCGACATCACGCTGGAGGATACGGCGCCGGGCGTCCCCGCAGGCGCCCATGCGCAGCTGTTCGAGCGCCTGTACCGGGTGGATGCGGCGCGCACGCGCGAGCGGGGCGGCAGCGGTCTGGGGCTGGCAATCTGCCGCGCGCTGGTGCTGGCCCATGGCGGCAGCCTCAGCGCCAGCGCCTCGGTGCTGGGCGGCGTGCGCATGCAGCTACGCCTGCCGCTGTCGTTATCAGCTGCTGCCCGTCACCAGGAGCGATAGGAACGATGGAATATCCTGCCCACATACTGATCGTCGAAGACGATGCCAAGATTGCCGCGCTGCTCAAGGACTATTTTGTCGCTGCCGGCTATCGCTGCAGCCATGTGGCGGACGGCCATGCTGCGCTGGAGCAGGCGCGTGGCGGCGGGATAGATCTGATGCTGCTCGATCTGATGCTGCCCGGGCTGGACGGCATCAGCGTGTGCCGTGGCGTGCGTGAATTCTCCCAGCTACCCATCATCATGCTGACCGCAAGGGTGGCGGAAATCGATCGCCTGCTAGGGCTGGAAACGGGAGCGGACGACTACGTCTGCAAGCCTTTCAGCCCGCGTGAAGTGGTAGCGCGGGTGCGCGTGCATCTGCGCCGCAGTATGGCGGCGCAGGGGCCGGGCATGCCGGCAGTGGCAACACCGCTGCCGGCTGCTGCGGGAGCTTCGGCACAGGCCGGACTGGTGGTGCAGCGCGAACAAATGCGCATTACGCTCGACGGCGTGGTGCTGGCGCTGACACCGGTGGAATTCCGCCTGCTAGCCGAACTGATAGCCCACCCGCAGCGGGTATTTTCGCGCCAGCAGCTGCTGGATTTATCGCACGAGGATCAGCGCGATACCAGTGACCGCACAGTCGATTCGCATATCCGCAATCTGCGCCGCAAGCTGGCCGCGCGGGCCGAGTGCCTGCAATCCGTGTACGGAGTAGGCTACCGCTTCGAGCCGGCGCTGGCAGCCTGAAAGGTTCACAGGCAGGCGCCAGCACCGGGAACGACGGCCATCGGATCGATTTCCGCTGGCACAGGCGCAGGCGCGGTGTACGAGTCGCCCTGATACAGCGTGGCGATCATGGCGGGCGAGACCTGTTCGCGCGGCAGGTCGAAGGCGATACGGCCATCGCGCAGCGCAATGATGCGGGGGAAGTGGCTTAGCGCCAGTTCCACCTGATGCAGGCTGCAGATCAGGGTGGCATTGCGCTGGCGCGCTTCTTCGCGCAGAGTGTTGAGCGTGAGGCTGGAGAGCGCCGGATCGAGCGCCGACAGCGGTTCGTCGACCAGCAGTGCCTGCGCCGGTGCCAGCAGCAGGCGCGCCAGCGCGCAGCGCTGCCGTTCGCCGCCGGACAGGCGGTCTACGCGCGCATACAGCTTGTCGCCCAGATTGAAGCGCGCCAGCGCCTGCCATGCCGCTTCCGGATCGGCTGGCTTGAACAGCGAAGCCAGTGCGCGCCACAGACTCCATTGCGGCAGCCGTGCAGCCAGCACCGCCGTAACGACGCGCTGGCGCGGTGGCAGCGGCGGCGTTTGCGGCGCCAGAAACAGCTTGGCGCGCAGGCGGTGGCGTTCGCTGTGCGACAGCTGCCACGGCGCCACGCCGAACGCCTGCAGGCTGCCGCTGGCCGGTTGCTGGGCCAGTGCCAGCGTGGCCAGCAGCGTGGTTTTGCCCGCACCCGAAGGGCCGATCAGGGCGATCTGCTCGCCCTGCGCGATATCCAGATTCAGGCCATGCAGCGCGGCCTGCTGCGTTGCGCCGGGATGGCGCACCGTCAGCTCTTGCAGTTGGTAAGTCAGCATCGATTACTTCTTCAGCAGGCCTGCGTTCTGGGCTGCTGCTTCGATAGCGGTGTAGTTTTCGGCCTTGGTCGGAATGAACTTGGAAGCGCGTTGCAGATCCATGATGACCTTATCCTGCGGATTTTTCGGGTCCAGCGCAAGGAAGGCGTCGGTCAGTTTTTTCTTCAGATCGGCGTTCATGTCGCTGCGCACGCTCCAGTTGTAATCGTAGTAGCCGGGGGTGGTGTAGAACACGCGGACGACGGCCGGATCGACCTTCTTCTCGCCTACCATTTTTTCCCACACCGAGATGTTGAGGGCACCGGCATCGACTTTGCCGCCTGCCACGGCAGCCACGGTCGCATCATGGGCGCCGGAGAAGGCGATGCGTTTCAGGTCAGTATCCGGATTGATTTTTGCAGCCAGCAGGTAGGAACGCGGCATCAGGTGGCCCGAAGTGGAGGATTCCGAACCGAAGCTCAGGGTGCGGCCTTTCAGGTCTTCCAGCTTGTTGATGTCTTTATTGGTGGTGATGAAGACGGAGCGGAATTTCTCGTCCTCGGCACGCTGCACCAGCGGGGTAATCTGGTTCTTGCTGCGGTCCTTGGCCTGTACGAAGGTGAAGCCGCCGAACCAGACCATGTCTACCTTTTTATTGATCAGGGCTTCCACCGAAGCGGCGTAGTCGGTGACGGGGGTGAATTCCACCTTCATGCCGATTTTCTTCTCCAGATATTCGCCCAGAGGCTTGAACTTGCGCTGCAATTCGGTCGGTGCTTCGTCGGGAATGGCCGAGACGCGGAAAACGTGGTCAGCCGACTGCGCCTGAGCGAAGGCAGTGGTGGCCAGCAGCGCAGCGGCAAACAGGGATTTGAGCGTGTTCATAGGGGGAAACTTCATGGCGGTGGCCTTATCCTGATGGTGGTTGATGGATGGTCTGAGTGGGGCGCCGCACTGAAATACCGGCGTCACACAGGACAATACGACTTCAGCTATCATAGCAAACATCCGCAGCCGGGATCATCACCTTGAAAGGGTTAGCAATGATGCAGATGACGGAAAGTTGCAGTACCCGGCCTATGGCCTCTACAGTCAGCAGCGTCTGCAGCACGGCGGAACTGGCCCGCTGTAACGAAGCGGGAGCGGCACAGGGCAGCCCCGCCGTACTGGCGGAAATTAGCACAGGGCTGCTGGCACGCCGCTCGCACATCTCGCCCAAATACCTTTACGACACGCTGGGTTCGCGCCTGTTCGAAGCCATCTGCGAGCTCGATGAATACTATCCCACCCGCACCGAAGCGTCGATTTTCACCAGCCATGGCGAGGCCATTGCCGCCTGCGTGGGGCAGGGGGGCAGCCTGATTGATCTGGGGGCCGGCAATTGCGCCAAGGCGGCCAGCCTGTTCCCGCTGCTGCGTCCGCAGCAGTATGTGCCACTTGATATATCCGCCGAATTTCTCGCCACTGCGGTGGCCGGACTGCAGCAGCGTTTCCCCGCCATCGCCATGACGCCGCTGGGAGTGGATTTTTCGGCCGGATTCCAGCTGCCCGAACATGTGAGCAAAAGTCGCCGGGTGTTCTTCTACCCCGGTTCGTCGATCGGTAATTTTTCGCCGCCGCAGGCGGTAGGCCTGCTGCGCAATCTGCGCGACAATCTCGGCGCCGATGGCGGCCTGCTGATAGGAATAGATCTGGTCAAGCAAAGCAGTGTGCTCGATGCAGCCTATAACGATGAACTGGGCGTGACGGCTGCTTTCAATCTGAATCTGCTGCGCCATGTGAACCGGCTAGCTGGCGCCAATTTCGATCTGCGCCAGTGGCAGCACTGCGCCTACTTCGACGAAGCGGCCAGCCGCATCGAGATGCATCTGCAGGCGCAGTGCGATGTCACGCTGCGCTGGCAGGGCGGGGCGCGCCAGTTTGCCCGTGGCGAGCGGATACATACGGAGGACAGCTACAAGTACACCCGCGGCGGTTTCAACCAGTTGCTCGCTAGCGCAGGCTTCGAAGCAGTGCAGTACTGGACCGATCCGGCTAACTGGTTTGCCGTGCTGTATGCGCGTGCGGTGACGCGGTGAGTGCTTTGCCCGAGTATTACCAGCAAGTGCGGCGCCATACGCTGGCACTGGCGGAGCCGCTATCCGACGAGGATTGCGGCGCCCAGTCGATGCCCGATGCCAGTCCGGTGAAATGGCATCTGGCGCACACCACCTGGTTTTTCGAGACATTTATTCTGGAGCGGCAGGAACCGGATTTTGCGCCGTTTCATACTGCCTTCCGGGTGCTGTTCAATTCCTATTACAACGGCATAGGCGAGAAGCATCCGCGTGCCCAGCGTGGTCTGCTGACGCGGCCTTCCATGGCGCTGGTGCGCGACTACCGGCGCAATGTCGATGCCCGCATGGTGCGGTTGCTCGCAGCCGCTGCCGCGCAAGACAGGACAGAGCAGCTAGCCGGACTGGCGTCGCTGGGACTGCAGCACGAACAGCAGCATCAGGAGCTGTTGCTGACGGATGTGAAGCACCTGCTGGCGCAGAATCCCCTGCTGCCTGCCTATCTGGAGCGGCCTTTGCCGCCTGCGGCTGCACCTGCTGCCATGCAGTGGCTGCCGTTCGAAGGTGGCGTGTGCCATATCGGCTATCAGGGCGCAGAGGGGGGCTTCTGCTTCGATAACGAATTGCCGCCGCACCGGCAGTTTCTGGAGCCGTACGAACTGGCGAGCAGGCTGGTGACGAACGGCGAGTATCTGGCCTTTATCGATGCGGGCGGCTATGCCGACGTGACGCTGTGGCTGGCCGAAGGCTGGGACTGGGTGCGCAGCCAGCAGCTGGCTGCGCCACTGTACTGGCGGCAGGACGAACAGGGGCAGTGGCATGAATACACGCTGTATGGCGAGCAGGCGCTGGATCTGGCGCGGCCTGCCTGCCACCTGTCGCTGTACGAAGCCGATGCCTATGCGCGCTGGGCCGGTGCGCGCCTGCCGACGGAGGCGGAATGGGAACATGCTGCGGCCTGCGGTGCGGTGGTTGCGCCGCAGATCATCGAGGGCTACCATCCTGCCGCAGCCACAGCCTTGGCCGCAGAACAGGCAGGTCTGCTGCAGATGTTCGGCCACGGCTGGCAATGGACCAGCAGCAGCTATGCCGCCTATCCCGGCTTCCGCACGGCGGAGGGGGCGCTGGGCGAATACAACGGCAAGTTCATGCTGAACCAGTATGTGCTGCGCGGTTCATCCTGTGCCACGCCCGCGGGACATGCGCGTGCCAGCTACCGCAATTTCTTCCCTGCCAGCGCGCGCTGGCAGTTCACCTGCATACGGCTGGCGCGCGGGCCAGCCTAGACCGGTTTCAGGCCGACAGGCGGAACTGGGCCACCATCTGGTTCAGATCATCGGCCTGATCCTGCATGGCCGCGGCTGCAGCGGCGGCCTGTTCCACCAGCGCCGCATTCTGCTGGGTGACTTCATCCATCTGGCTGATGGCGATGTTGATCTGTTCGATACCGCCTAGCTGTTCGGTATCGGCGCGGGTAATGTCGCCCACGATAGAGGTGACGCGGCGTATGCTTTCCTGCACCTCGTCCATGGTGCTGCCGGCCAGCTCCACCTGTTTGGCCCCGGCCGAAACCTTGTCCACCGAATCGTCGATCAGTTCCTTGATCTCCTTGGCAGCGGCCGCCGAGCGCTGGGCCAGATTGCGCACTTCGGTGGCCACCACGGCAAAGCCGCGCCCCTGCTCACCGGCCCGCGCCGCTTCCACTGCAGCGTTCAGTGCCAGAATATTGGTCTGGAAGGCGATGCCGTCGATGACGGCAATGATGTCGACGATCTTGCGCGACGAATCGTTGATCGAGTTCATGGTGCCCACTACCTGGCCGACCACTTCGCCGCCACGGCGGGCCACGTCATTGGCGGCGCGCGCCAGTTCGTTGGCTTCGATGGCGTGGCCCGCATTGTTCTTCACGGTGCTGGTCAGTTCTTCCATCGAGGCGGCAGTCTCTTCCAGCGAACTGGCCTGTTCTTCCGTGCGCGAGGACAGATCCATATTGCCGCTGGCGATTTCGCTCGATGCGGTGCGGATGGCGGAGGTGCTGCCGCGCACGCGGCCGACGATGTCGGACAGGTTATCCGTCATCTGGCGCAGTGCTGTCAGCAACTGGCCCATTTCATCCGTATGCTCATGGCTGATATGGCAGGTCAGATCGCCTTTGGCGACGGCCTCCGCTGCCGCCACTGCAACAGCAATAGGCGCGGTGATCGAGCGGGTGACGCGCCATGCGGCCAGCGCGCCTATGGCCAGTGCAGCGATGCCCATCCAGATCATCATCTGGGTGGCAACGCTGATGTTATGTTCGATTTCTTCGCCATGCTTGGTGACGAGGGAGCGCTGGCGCTCATTGAGTTTGATGATGGATTCCTGCAGAGTAGTCAGTTTGGGCAGCATGTCGGTATGCAGGGCCGTGATGGCGGCCTCGCGCTGGCCCGAACCTAGCAATTTGCCTACCTGCGTGAAGGAAGCGACATAGGCTTTGCGCTGCACGCCGATTTGCTGCATCAGGGCCTTGCCTTCTTCACGCATAATCAGTTTGTCCAGCGTTTCCAGCGCCGCCGTGATGGCTTTCTTGTTGCTGTCGATTTCCTTGTAAATGGCGGCGATGCGGCCCGCATCGTCCGTCGTGAACAGTTCCAGCGTCAGGGTGGAATTAGCCCGGGTAGTGCTGCTGACCAGTGCCGCCGCATCGGCTTTGATCCAGTCCTGATCGATGATGGTGCTGCTCAGCGTGCCGATACCGTTGAGGCGCTGCAGGCTGACGCCGATCACGATTGCCATCAGCAGGAGTACTGCACCAAAGGCAGCGCCCAGACGCGCGCCGATTTTCAGGTTGGAGATGAACATGGCGACTTTTCCTTGGCAGGTGGATTTCAATTCAGTATATCGAGATCCGCTGCATGAAGAATTTAGCCCGTTGCAGCGCAACAACGAAAAGGCCGCGTATTTCTACGCGGCCTTTTGTTATTTATTCACTGCTAAAATGATAGCTTCAGACAGGGGCAGTTTCCTTGCTTTCAGGCATGGTTTCCTTGCGTTTCAACTGACGGTTGACTGCGCTCAGCACGGCCTTGAACGAGGCGGTGACGATGTTGCTGTCGATGGCCGCACCGAACAGGGTAGGGCCGTTGGCCAGACGCAGTTCCACATAGCAGGCTGCCTTGGCGTTGGCGCCGGAACCGATCGAGTGTTCGTGATAGTCCATCAGTTTGATGTCCAGTCCCAGTGCATTGACGAAGGCGTCTATCGGGCCGTTGCCGCCACCCTGCAGGGCCAGCGGTGCATGCTGGTGCAGCAGGGCGATATCGATCTGCACCGGTTCGTCGCTGGTGGTATCTTCGATCAGCTTATGGGCGCTGTAGGCATACGGCGTCACCGGCTCGAAATACTCTTTGCTGAAGATGTCGTAGATGCCCTGCGCGGTGATTTCCAGACCGGTGGCGTCGGCCACTTCCTGCACGGCGCGGCTGAATTCGATCTGCAGGCGGCGTGGCAGTACCAGACCGTAGTCCTGTTCCAGCAGATAGGCCATGCCGCCTTTGCCGGACTGGCTATTGACCCGGATAACGGCGTCGTAGCTGCGGCCCAGATCCTGCGGATCGATAGGCAGGTAAGGGATCTCCCACAGCGCGCCTTGCTGCTGCTGGGCGAAGCCTTTCTTGATGGCGTCCTGATGCGAGCCGGAGAAGGCGGTGAACACCAGATCGCCGACGTAAGGGTGGCGCGGGTGCACCGGCAACTGGTTGCATTCTTCCACCACCTTGCGCACTTCGTCGATGTCGGAGAAGTCCAGACCCGGATGCACGCCCTGGGTGTACAGATTGAGTGCCAGCGAGACCAGATCGACGTTGCCGGTACGTTCGCCGTTACCGAATAAACAGCCCTCGACGCGGTCGGCGCCGGCCATCACGGCCAGTTCGGCCGACGCCACGGCGGTGCCGCGGTCGTTATGGGGGTGCACGCTGATGATCAGCGAATCGCGCCGTGCCAGCTTGCGCGACATCCATTCGATCTGGTCGGCATACACATTGGGCGTGCTGCACTCCACCGTCGATGGCAGGTTGATGATCATTTTTTTCTGCGGGCTAGGTTCCCAGATGGCCGTGACGGCGTCGCAGATATGCTTGGAGAAGTCCAGCTCCGTGGTGGAGAACGATTCAGGCGTGTATTCGAAGCCCCAGTCGGTCTGCGGGTGCTGCTTGATCAGCTCCTTGACCAGTTTGGTGCCGGTGGTGGCGATGTTGGTGATCTGTTCGCGCGACATGCCGAACACCACTTTGCGGAACACTGGCGCCACCGAGTTATACAGGTGGATGATGGCGCGCTTGGCGCCGGCCGCCGATTCCACCGTGCGGCGGATCAGTTCTTCGCGCGACTGGGTCAGCACGATGATGGTGACATCGTCAGGAATGCGGTTTTCCTCGATCAGCATGCGCACGAAGTCGAAGTCGGTCTGCGAGGCGGAAGGGAAGCCCACTTCGATTTCCTTCAGGCCGATTTTCACCAGCAGTTCGAAGAAACGCAGCTTCTTCTCGGTGCTCATAGGCTCGATCAGAGCCTGATTGCCATCGCGCAGATCGGTGCTCATCCAGATAGGCGGGCGGCTGATGATCTGGTTAGGCCACTGGCGGTCGGTCAATTGAACGGCGGGGAAGGCGCGGTATTTCGCTGCCGGGTTTTGCAACATCATGGGGTGCTCCTGAGTCTTGAAAAAGAAAAGTGCTGGATGCCGGCCTGGGCTGGCGCTCTGCTGTGGCAACTGGCTGCCGGGCGGCCACGGGACACTAGGCCAGGCAACCGATCGGTAGCATTAGCAGTAGCGGCAGGGCGCATGCGTGCACAGGCAGCGCGCGGGTGGTCGCGGCGCAGGCGCTGGTGCCAGATGGAGCATGGGTAGCCGGGTTGAACATCGGTGCAAACTTTCCTGGGTTTTTAGACTGGAGGGGCTTGTGGCCGCCGCCGGGGGGTACAGCTGGAACGCGATTTAAGCGCGTGCTAGTAGGCGCGCTGCTAGCGATAGGGCGCTGGCAGGCGATAGCAGGAAAGCGGATAGGTGCAGATGCGAGGTCATGGGCTTTAATGTACGAGAAAGCCGGCGCCGGTGTCAAGCAAAATTGCTTGATGGTTCACGCCAGTCTGGTATCGTGGTGTTTTTTTGTCGAGTAATACCATGTTGATCTTCCGCCAGCTCTATGACGCCGCTTCTTCTACCTATACCTATCTGCTGGGCGACCGTGCCAGCGGCGAAGCGCTGCTGATCGATCCTGTCTACGAGCAGGTGCCGCGCGATCTGGCACTGCTGGAGGAACTGGGCCTGCGGCTGGTGGCCACGCTCGATACCCACGTCCATGCCGACCACGTGACGGGCGCGTGGCGCCTGAGCCAGCGCTGCGGCAGCCGCATTGCGCTGGCGTCGGTGGCCGGTGCGCAGGGCGTGCAGCAGCCGCTCAAGCACATGGACATGGTGAGCTTCGGCAGCCGCCATGTGGCCGTGCGCGCCACGCCGGGCCACACCAATGGCTGCCTGACTTTTGTGCTCGATGACCAGAGCATGGCGTTTACCGGCGACTGTCTGCTGATACGTGGCTGCGGCCGCACCGACTTCCAGCAGGGCAGCCCGCGCCACCTGTTTGCTTCCGTGCGCGGCCAGATACTGACGCTGCCCGATGACTGCCTGCTGTATCCGGGCCACGACTATCGCGGCATTACCGTGACCACGGTGGCGGAAGAGCGCCGCTACAATCCGCGTCTGGGTGGGGACGTGGATGTGGGCGATTTCACCGGCTATATGGACAACCTGCATCTGCCCCATCCCAAACAGATGGCCGTGGCGGTACCGGCCAATCTGCGCTGCGGCCAGCCGGAAGGCGCTGCGCCGCCACTGGATAATCCGCACTGGGCGCCGCTGACGCTGCGCTTTAGCGGCGTGTGGGAAATCGAACCCATGGCCTTGCTGGAACTGGGCGAGCGCGTGCAGATTGTCGATGTGCGCGAGGAGGCCGAGTTCATCGACCAGCTGGGCCATCTGCGGGGCGCCAGGCTGGTGCCACTGTCGCAACTGACGCAGCGGATGGACGAATTCGAGCGTGAACGTCCGCTGGTGGTGGTGTGCCGTTCCGGCGTGCGTTCGGCGCAGGCCAGCGTGCTGCTGACCAAGGCCGGTTTCACCCAGGTGGCCAATCTGGCTGGCGGCATGCTGCGCTGGCGCGGTGAAGCGCTGCCGGTGGAGGACGCTGCAGAATAAAGCCGCTGGCTGGCCGCCCGAAAACGCGGGCGGCCATCAGATCAGGCTAGGTCGACGCCAATCAGGCGACGACAGCGCGCGCTGCGCCGGCCTGCATGCGGCCGATGACGGCCGCGTGCTCGAATCCTTCGCGCTTAAACAGTGCCAGCACCTCGTCGACGCTGGCCGGATCGCACGATACCAGCAGGCCGCCCGAGGTTTGCGGATCGGTCAGCAGCATGTGCTGGGCCTGTGTAATGGTGGGCGCCAGCTGCACATCCTTGCCATAGCCTTCCCAGTTGCGGCCGGATGCGCCGGTAAAGAAACCGTCATGGGCCAGCTGCTCCACGCCGGGCAGCAGGGGAATGCTGGCCATATCGAGCTGTGCTTCCAGTCCTGCACCACGGGCCAGTTCCAGCAGGTGGCCCAGCAGGCCGAAGCCGGTAACGTCCGTCATGGCGTGCACGCCCGCCAGTTCCGACAGCGCCTTGCCCGGCTTATTGAGCTTGGTGGTGTTGGCGATCATGGCCTGATAGCCGGCGGCATCGAGCTGGCCTTTTTTGAGCGCGGCCGAGAGCACGCCCACGCCTAGCGGTTTGCCCAGTATCAGTACGTCACCGGCACGGGCATCGGCATTGCGCTTGACGCGTGAAGGATGGACCAGTCCCATTACCACCAGTCCGTAGATAGGCTCCACCGAGTCGATGGTGTGGCCGCCCGCGATCGGTATGCCTGCCTCGGCGCAGATCGATTCGCCACCTTTGATAATCTGGCCTATGGTCTCGATCGGCAGTTTGTTGATCGGCATGCCGACCAGTGCCAGTGCCATGATGGGTGTGCCGCCCATGGCGTACACGTCGGAGATGGCATTGGTGGCGGCAATGCGGCCGAAATCATAGGGATCGTCGACGATGGGCATGAAGAAATCGGTGGTGGCGATCAGTGCCTGTTCGTCATTGAGCTGGTAAACCGCTGCGTCGTCCGAGGTTTCTATCCCCACCAGCAGTTCCTTGGGCACGGGAAAACCGCTGGAATTCTTCAGGATCTGGGATAGTACGCCGGGGGCGATCTTGCAGCCGCAGCCGCCGCCGTGCGAGAACGACGTCAGGCGGATAGGTTCATTGCTCATGGTTGGGTTCCTTAGTTCGGATCGAATCAGACAGGACTGATTATCGCCCAAGTGCGCAGGCGACGCACGCCTGGCTGTTGCGCTGGCGTTGCAGCACTGGAGTTACGGGATAAAAGCGCTACAATCGAAACATGACGATATCCGCTCCTTCGTTCCGTAGCGCGACCCCGCAGCAGCTGGCCCAGGCATTGCGTCAGGCGCGCAGCCATACGCTCGCTCTGTTCGAGTGTTTTATGGCTGCCGGCATGGACCAGCCTAAGCTGGTGCCGCAGCTACGCTACCTCAATCCGCCCGTATGGGAGCTGGGGCATATCGCGTGGGTAGCGGAATGGTTCATTCTGCGCGCCGCCAGCTCCAGCCAGCCGGACGATGCACATGGAAATTGCCTGCTGGCCCATGGCGACAGCTGGTTCGATGCCAGCCGGGTGCCGCACCTGCAGCGCTGGCGGCTTGATCTGCCTGCGCCCGGCGCGCTGAAAACCTACTGTCACGAAGTGCTGGATCGCGTACTCGACAAGCTGATGCGCGAACCCGACGACCATGTGGCGCTATTTCCCTACCGGCTAGTGCTGGCCCATGAAGACCTGCATGGCGAAGCTTTGCTGGCGGCCCTGCAGGTGCTGGGGCTGGCCGCGCCGGAACCGGCCACGCTGGTGCGCCAGCTGGCCTATGCGCCAGCGGAAATCGGCTTCCCGGGCGGCAGCATCGAGATCGGCAGCCGGCGTGGCGGCGCTTTCGCCTTCGATAATGAACAGCAGGCGCATACCTGCAGGGTGGCGCCGTTCAGCATAGATAGCACACTGGTCAGCAATGCCCAGTTTGCCGATTTTGTCGATGATGGCGGCTACGACCACCGCCAGTTCTGGAGTCCTGCCGGTGCCGACTGGCTGATGCGGCAGGAGCGTTCGGCGCCGCGCTACTGGCAGCGCGACGGTGCCCAGTGGCGCTGCATGCGCTTTGGCCGGCTGGCCACGCTGGCCGGCGCGGAGCCGGTGCGCCACCTGACACTGTATGAAGCGCAGGCCTACTGCGCGTGGGCAGGGCGGCGCCTGCCGACCGAAATCGAGTGGGAATACGCGGCCCGTTCCGGCCATCCGGCATTCCGCTGGGGCCAGTTGTGGGAGTGGACGGCGTCGCCGTTCGAGCCCTATCCGGATTTCAAGCCGGGGCCGGACCGGCTGTATTCGGCGCCGTGCTTCACCAGCCATCAGGTACTGCGCGGCGCATCGTTTGCCACGCCGCAGCGCATGCTGTCGGCGCAGTTCCGCCTGTTCCACCTGCCCGAGCGCGATGACCTGTTTGCCGGCCTGCGCACCTGTGCGTGGCCGGGCTGAAATCGCTGCAGATTTTTAAACAATACGTACGACTATCCGGAAATGCTCTGCTATGCTTTTCTTTTCCAGTGAAAAGGGCGTTCCCCATGAATTTCAAGCATCTCCTGATTTCCGCCGCTGTACTGGGCGCCGTTAGCGCCGCCGTGCCTGCTGTTGCTGCTGCCGATCATGGCAAGGTGGTAGTGATCCGTGCCGGCAAACTGGTCGACGTGGTGGCTGGCACGGTACTCAAAGACCAGATCATTGTGATCGACGGAGAGCGCATCAGCGCCGTTGGCCCTAGCGCCAGCACCAAAGTGCCTGGCGGGGCGCAGGTGATCGATCTGTCCGGCCAGACCGTGATGCCGGGCTTGATCGACATGCACACCCACCTGACCAATGACGCCAAGCTGGGCGGCTACAATGCGCTGGGCGTGTCCGACACGCGCGCTGCGCTGTATGGCGTGCGCGCCGCGCGCCTGACGCTGGAAGCCGGTTTCACCTCGGTGCGCAACGTTGGCGCCGGCGGCTTTGGCGACGTGGCACTGCGCGACGCCATCAACGACGGCGACTTCATCGGCCCGCGCATGCGCACGGCCGGCTATGCCATCGGCATACAGGGCGGTCACTGCGACGAAAACCTGCTGCCTGCCGATATGAAGGTCACAGGCCGCGGCGTGGCGGACGGCCCGTGGGAAGCGCGTGCCAAGGTGCGTGAAATGGCCAAGTATGGCGCAGACGTGATCAAGATCTGTGCATCGGGCGGCGTGCTGTCGAAGGGCGATGAGCCGGGCGCACAGCAGTACACGCTGGAAGAAATGCAGGCCATCGTGTCCGAGGCCCATAAGCTGGGCCGCAAGGTGGCGGCGCATGCGCACGGCACCAGCAGCATCCGCGATGCCATCATTGCCGGTGTGGACTCGATCGAGCACGCCAGCCTGATAGACGAAGAAGGCATCCGTCTGGCGCGCGAGAAGGGCGTGTATCTGGTGATGGACATCTACAACGACGATTACATTCTGCAGGAAGGCGAGAAGGCCGGCATGCTGCCCGAATCCATCGCCAAGGAGAAGGTGATCGGCCAGATCCAGCGCGACAACTTCCGCAAAGCCTTTAACGGCGGCGCCAAAATGGCTTTCGGTTCCGATTCCGGCGTCTATCCGCACGGCGACAATGGCAAGCAGTTTGCCTACATGGTCAAATACGGCATGACGCCTATGCAGGCGATTCAGGCGGCCACCGTCAATGCAGCCGATCTGCTGGGCTGGAAGGACAGCGTGGGTTCGCTCAGCGTAGGCAAATTTGCCGATATCGTTGCAGTGAAAGGTGATCCGTTTGCCAATATTGACGAACTGGCCAAAGTCAGCTTCGTGATGAAGGGCGGCGCCGTGATCCGCCGATAAACAAGATAGGGCTTGCCGGGTCATCCCGCTGGCTCGCCAGGTCATGCTGTTGTGGCGCAGATGGTATAGGGCGAAATGTGCTTTTCTATATACTTTTTGCTTTCAGATCGTGCCCTGCGAGCCCGTATGCGTTTTCAAGCTTTTCCCCGCCAGCTGGCCGGCCTGCTGCTGGCGGCTACTCTGGGCGCCTGCGGTGGTGGCGCCTCATCATCATCTTCCGGCTCTTCCAGTTCCCAGACCAGCTCCGCTAGCGAGAGCAGTCTGGCGACGCCGGATACCACGGCCACGATTACGGCAGCCAGCCCGAAACTGGTCACGCTGGCCGGCAATGTAGCGCTCAAAGGTCTGGGCGAAGCGCTGGTGGTGGGCGAGCGCGTCGTCGTGCTATCGGCCTCCGACTCTGACATCACGATCAACAAAAAGCTATACCATCCGCGCACCCGCATGAGTGTGCTGGATAAGGATGGCACGCTGCTTTCCAGTGTCGATTACGGATTTACACTGGCAGATGGCTATGTGGGCGAATGGTTGTTGCTGCCGGCGCCAGACGGATTCGTGATGCTGCAGGCGGGGCCCGGAACGCGCATGCTGAAGTTCGACACCCAGGCCACATTGCAGGGCAGCGCGGTCGACCTGTATCCGGCCGTGGCGGCCAGTTCGACCACCGAACTGGCGGCGGCGGAAAACGCTGCGGCTGTGGATGGCAACGGCTTCTGGCTGGCCACCACCTTCTCGCTGCTGCCGATTAATGACAAGACCCAGTACCTGCTCAAGCTGTGCAAATACGATTTTGCGGGGCGTCAGCTGACGCCGCCGTTCGAGATCGCCCTGTCTGCCGTACATCCGCATGTGGCGACGTCGGACGGCACGGTGCTCGCCACCTGGCTCGATGGCTCTACCGCCATGCTGGCCATGTGGCCCAAGGGACAGGGGGCTCCGGTGATCCATACGCTGGGGACGGGCGGCGCCGAGCCCATGCCGGTGGCGCTTGATGGCAGCGGCAAAATGGGCGCGATCTGGAATGGCAAGGCCACGTTCACCAGCCCCGGCGGGGTGATGGGGGTAGCGCTGGATAAATCTGGCGTGGCCGTGCTGCCGACGGGGCGCACGGAACTGGGGCAGGAAGTGCTGTCGGGCCAGTGGGCGGCATCGGGACGGGCGCCCTACATCGATGCGCGCCTGTACAGGAACAATCTGCTGCTGGCTGATGTGGGCGTGGGCACTTATGCCAGCGGCGACGCGCAGGGCGATGTGCTGGTGCTGGCCGACTACGGCATAGGCACGGCGGCGCTGTCGGCGCAGAAGAATACCGTCAAGCGTTTGCGGCTGTATGGCGGGGCACTGGTGATGGGGATTTATCCGGTGCTGCGCCAGCTGATGTTTGCCGACCACAGCCTGCTGCTGGTCGGCGACGAATACCATCTGGAAGTGTTCAGCATCACCCGTTCCTGAGCAGCTTAGCCGGGACGGATGATGCGGTGAGGCATGAAATAGACTGTCTCTAGTCTGATCTAGCCTGTTTTAGACCGGATTAGACCAAACTAGACTGCCGATTACAAAAGGTCCCCGGCCAGGTCCTTCAGGTCCTCGGCATACACTTGCTCGTCGAGCTGCTTGCGCGCCACGCCGCTGCGGAAGGCGGCGGCAGCGATTTTAGGCGTGACGCCGGACAGCAGGCGCGGATCGAGCAGGCCCGGCACCACGTAATCCTTGCCGAAGCGGCTGTCGCTGCGGGCCATGTCGGCCAGCGCCATCACGCAGGCGCGCTTCATTTCCTGATTGATGGTGGAGGCGCCGCTATCGAGCGCAGCGCGGAACAGGTAAGGGAAGCACAGCGCGTTATTGATCTGGTTAGGATAATCCGAGCGGCCGGTGGCGATGATGGCATCGGGTGCTGCTTCGCGTACCAGTTCCGGACGCAGCTCCGGTTCCGGATTAGCCAGCGTGAAGACTATCGGCTGGCGCTTCATCTGTTCGATATCGCGCGGCGACAGCACGCCCGGTCCGGACACGCCGAGGAAAACGTCGGCGTCCACCATCACTTGCGACAGGGTGGTAGCGTCGGTAGCCTGTGCCCACGCGGCTTTTTCGCCGTCGAGTTGGCGGCGGGTGGTGAGCACGCCCTTGCTGTCGCAGACAAAAATGTTCTCCCGTTTTGCACCCAGATCGAGCAGCAGATCGAGGCAGGCCATGGCGGCAGCACCGGCGCCGGAGCAGACGATTTTCGCATTGCCGATATCGCGCCCGCTCAGTTGCAGCGCATTGATCATGCCGGCGCCTACCACGATGGCAGTGCCGTGCTGGTCGTCATGGAACACGGGAATGGAGAGACGTTCGCGCAGCTTGCGTTCGATGTAGAAGCACTCGGGCGCCTTGATGTCTTCCAGATTGATGCCGCCGAAAGTAGGGTGCAGGGCAGCGATGATGTCGACCAGTTTATCGGGATCGCTTTCATCGATCTCGATATCGAAGGCGTCGATGCCGGCGAACTTCTTGAACAGCACCACTTTACCTTCCATTACCGGCTTGCCGGCCAGCGCGCCGATATTGCCCAGGCCCAGCACGGCGCTGCCGTTGGTAATCACCCCGACCAGATTGCCCTTGGCCGTGTACTCGTAGGCACGCGCCGGTTCACGCTGGATTTCCACGCAGGGTGCTGCCACGCCGGGCGAATAGGCCAGTGCTAGATCTTCCTGCGTGGCTACGCTCTTGGTCACTTCTATGGCGATTTTGCCGGCGCTGCCCTGACGATGATAAGCCAGTGCTTTCTGTTCGATGGTGCTCATGTAGTCCTCTGCGTGTGATGTAAAAAACGCCTGCACGGGCCGGAGCCGGTGCAGGCGCGAACTGCTGGGGATCAGTAAATCATGGATACAGGCCGCGTACTTCGCGCGCCTGCAGCACGCGGGTGCAGGCGAGGATGAAGGTAGCGGTGCGCAGCGTTACTTTCTTCTCCTGTGCGACAGTCCACACGGAATTGAAAGCCTCCTGCATGATGCGGGTCAGGCGCGCATTGATCTCGTCTTCGGTCCAGAAGAAGCTGGAGAAGTCCTGTACCCACTCGAAGTAGGAAACGGTGACGCCGCCGGCGTTGGCCAGCACGTCCGGCACGATCAGCACATCCTTGTCGGTGAGGATGTCGTCGGCTTCCGGCGTGGTCGGGCCATTGGCGCCTTCCAGTATGATCTTGGTGCGGATCTTCGGTGCATTGGCAGCCGTGATCTGCTGTTCCAGCGCGGCCGGAATCAGGATGTCGGACTCGATGCCCCAGAAGGCGTCGCGGTCGAGGAAGGCTTCAGCGCCGGGGAAGCCGGAAACGCTGCCGCATTCGGCCACGTGCTTGTGCAGACGGGGAATATCCAGACCGCCCTGATGCACTACGGTGCCCGTATGATCCTGCACGGCGATAATTTTCGCACCCGCTTCGGCGAACATGCTGGCAGCAACGCCGCCCACATTACCAAAGCCCTGCACGGCAACGCGGGCGCCTTCGATCGCTACGCCGCGCTTGGCGGCAGCTTCGCGGCCAACCACGAATACACCGCGACCGGTAGCTTCGCGGCGGCCCAGCGAGCCACCCAGCGAGATAGGCTTGCCGGTTACTACGCCGGTCGACAGATTACCTTCGATCATGGCGTAGGAGTCCATCATCCATGCCATCACCTGTTCGTTGGTGTTGACGTCCGGTGCAGGAATGTCCTTGTTAGGGCCGATGATCAGCGAGATTTCGCTGGTGTAGCGGCGGGTCAGACGCTGCAGTTCGCCGCGCGACAGGGTTTTAGGATCGACCCGGATACCGCCTTTGGCGCCGCCGTATGGCACGTTGACTGCTGCATTCTTGACCGTCATCCAGGCCGACAGCGCCATCACTTCCGACAGCGTGACATCCTGGTGGAAGCGCACACCGCCTTTGCCCGGGCCGCGCGACATGTTGTGCTGCACGCGGTAGCCTTCGTAGTGAGCGATGCTGCCGTCGTCGCGTTCGATAGGAACGTCAACGGTCAGAATGCGCTTGGGACGCTTCAGGGTTTCAACCCAGCGCGACAGGCTGCCGAGGTGCGGCGTGACGCGATCGATCTGTTGCAGGTAGACGCCCCACGGGCCCAAATCTTCTGGATTCAGGTAGGAAGGCAGTACGTGTGCTGGTGCGGTAGTCATGCTCAGGTCTCCGATAGATTCGAGGCTGAAGCGCACTGGTGGCGCGCTTCAAGTGGGGCGAATCATAGAACCGGAGGCCGTGAGGCGGCCAATGCTGTATGCGCATTCAATTATGCAAAATTTGCATAGTTATGAAATTCGCTGATTTGATCTGGCTCAGATACGGCCTGCCGCAACTAGCGTTCGGACACCGCCACGCGGCGTTTGCGGCTGCTGCTTTTCTGCTGCTGTTCGAGGAATTCCCACAGCCGTTCGACGATGGCTTTGCCGCGCCGGCTGGCCGAGGGGCGCTCGCGGTAGAGGCGGATTTCCATCTCGATTTCCCACTGCGCGCTGCCGTCATCGGCGCGTGCCAGCTGTTTCTGTTTGAGCTCGCGGGTCACGGCCGATTCGGGCAGGAAGGCCACGCCGCGTCCTTCCAGTGCCATCATTTTCAGGCCTTCGGCCATATCGGTTTCGTACTGGCGATCCAGATGCAGCGTGGTGCGCGCATCGGTCAGGATCAGTTCCACCATGCGTCCGAGGTAGGCATTGTTGGTGTAGGACAGGAAGGGCAGGGGTTCTTTTTTCGTGCCGGGCAGACTGAATTCCGGCACGCGGTTCTTGTCGCAGCGGGCATAGGCACGCAGCGATTCGCGCCCCAGCACCAGCATGTCGTAGCGGCCAGGGTCGAGCTGTACCGGCTGGCGCGGATGGTGGTAGCACAGCAGCAGATCGCAGCCGCCTTCCACCAGCTGCATCACGGCATCGTGCACATTGAGCGCCATCAGGCGGCTGCTGATGGGGGCGAAATCCTGCTCCAGCGCCGTCAGCCATTTGGGGATGAAGGTGAGCGACAGCGTGTGCGGCACGGCCAGATCGATGCTGGTCTGCGCGGCGGCCCGCTTGGAGCGCAGCATATCGCGCGCGCCGTTAATCTGTGCCAGCATTTCCAGTGCCTGCTCGTAGAACACCACCCCGGCCGGGGTCAGGCTGGTGGGGTAGGAAGTGCGGTCGATCAGGTCGGTGCCCAGCCAGTTTTCCAGCGACTGGATGCGGCGCGAAAACGCGGGCTGGGTAACGTGGCGCAGCGCGGCCGAACGACTGAAGTTGTTGGTCTCGACCAGCGAGATGAAGTCTTCCAGCCACTTGGTTTCCATGCGTTTTCCTTTACTGCGCTTGTGGTGTTTCGGGTGTGTCGGCGGTGATGCTGCCGATAGGCGTGAACAGGTAGGCCAGTGCGGCAAACGTGACCAGTATGATGCCACCACCGACGAACAATTGCGACAGCGAGATCAGCTTCAGCAGCCAGCCGGTAGCGGCAGCGGAAATAGGCGCCAGTCCCATGAAGATGAACATGAAGATGCTCATCGCACGGCCCATCATCCGTGCTGGCACGCGGCGCTGTAGCCAGGTGAAGACATTGATCTGCACATAGCCGCCCAGCACACCCAGCGCGAGCAGCAGGGCGCCGGCCAGCCATGCATTGCCGGCGGCACCCAGTCCCATCACCAGCAGGCCGGCCAGCCCATCCATCAGCAGTATCATGCTGCCGAAACTGGCAAAGCGCAGCCGTGCGCCGATGGCGGCGGCAGCGGCCATGCCGAGCAGGGTGCCGGCGCCGTTGGCCGCCATCAGCAGGCCCAGTGCGGAGGCGCCGTGCAGCACGTCGCTAGCCAGCACGGGCAGCGCAACCTGCATGGCGCCACCGATGAACAGCGATACCGTGCCCCAGTAGATGAAGCACAGACGCAGCGGCACATCGCGCCACACCATGAGCAGGCCGTCGCCGATGGAGCGCCAGACGGAGATGGCGGCATGGCCGGCAGCGTGCTCGGCGGAGGTCTGCATGCGGACCCGGCTCAGGGTCCATGCCGAGACGATGAAGCTCAGGCTGTCGAGCGCAAAGGCGGCGGCCAGTCCGTGCGCGTCCGGCATGCTGCCGGTGCCGGTGCCGGAAAACGCCAGCAGGGCCGCCGCCAGCACGGGACCCAGCAGCATGGTCAGCTGGCGCAAGCTCATCAGCACGCCGTTGGCGGCTTGCAGATACTGGGCCGGTATGGCCTGCGGCATGATGCTGGTGCCCGAGGGAACGCCGAAAGCCTGCGCCAGACCTAGGCCCAGTGCCAGGGCATAGATCAGCATCAGGGTGATATGCGGAGTCAGCTCCAGACTCAGTTGCAGGCTGCCGCCCAGTGCCAGCGTCAGCACGCTGTGCTGGCGCAGCACCAGCACGGCCAGCAGGCCGAGCAGGATGGCGTTGGCATATTTGCTCAGCATCAGCACCGTTTTGGGCGAATAGCGGTCGACCACGGCGCCGCCGATCAGGATGAAGGCGGCACGGGGAATGCTCATCAGGGCGATCACCAGCCCCAGTGCCATGGTGTCGCCGGTGAGACGGAGCACCAGCCACGGCAGGGCCACCATGGTGAGCTGGTCGCCCAGCATGGAGATCACGCCGCCGCGCAGCAGCCATAGAAAATTGGGATTGCGCATCAGTTCTGCGCGTGGATTCGATGCCGTGGTTTGCATAGCTAGCTCCGTTTCTATTCGGGTGCTGGGGTCAGGCCACACCGGGCAGGCCGCTGATGATGGTCAGCGCGTCCGTCAGGGCGGGATACTGTTCTGCAGGGCAGTTGCGCAGCAGGTCCTTGCTGCACTGTTCTGCTGCCGGGGTGGCGTTGTGCAGCAGTTCGCGTCCGCTCTCCGTAATGGCGGCATAGGCCACGCGCGCATCGCGCGGGTCCTGCTGGCGTTCGATCAGGCCGATTTTTTCCAACGGCAGCAGGGTGCGCGTGACGCCCGAAGCGGTCAGGCCCTGACGTTCGGCCAGATCGACCCGGCGCATGCGTCCGCCCGGCGCGCGCGCCAGCGAGTTCAGCAGCATGAAGTCGCCAAAGCTGATACCGTGATAGGAGCCCAGCACCTGATCAAGCCGGCGCACCATGGTGGCCTGGGCGCGGGCCAGGCTGAGCGCCAGTGCCAGCGCGGCGCCGCTATCGGGCAGGGGGAGGTGTTGCTCGCTCATGCGTGTCTACTTTCCGTAAGCTAGTAAAATTTGTTAGTCGCTGAATTAGTGCTGGATAAATGCTGAATAAATACTTGATTAAGCAAGTATATAGGATTTCTCCGGCACTGCAAGCATTGTTTTGTTTTGGACAATGTGTGACATAAAACTACAGTCTTACTAAACAGAGAGAATCTGGACTGATTTACGTAATTTTCCGATGAACCGCGCTAGAATTGGCGCGCCGGCTAGAATCGGCTTTACCTAAACTACAAAACCATACGGAGACTTTTTCACATGGCGACCACAGAAATCTTCCTGATCGCGATGCTGATCATATTCAGCCTGCCCTATCTGATCTGGCGTGTCGGCCAGACCGACTACTATGCGCCGCTGGTAGTGGTGCAGATTATTACCGGCATTCTGCTGGGGCCCGGCATTCTTGGCCGCGCCTATCCCGAATACTATCAGTTTGTTTTCAATCCGCAGGTGGTGCAGTCGCTGAACGGCATCGCCTGGTGGGCCGTGATGATCTTCGTGATGATCGCCGGTATCGAACTGGATCTGAAAAAAGCCTGGGAGCACAGGCGCGAGAGCGGTATAACCGCCGGTCTGGCGCTGGGTGTGCCGCTGTTGTTCGGCAGCGTAGCCGCGCTGGGGCTGCTCGGCTATGCCGGCTGGATGGGGCCGAAAGCCCAGAGCTGGCAGTTTGTGCTGGGCGTGGGCATGGCTTGCGCCGTGACAGCCCTGCCCATCCTGATCCTGCTGATGGAAAAACTGGAAATCCTGCGCCAGCCTATCGGCCAGCGTATTCTGCGCTACGCCAGTCTGGACGATATCGCCATCTGGGGCGTGCTGGCCGTGATTCTGCTGGACTGGGAGCGCATGGGCCGCCAGCTCGGTTTTCTCGTGGTGTTTGCGGTAGCGACCGTGCTGTTCCGCCGCCTGATGCAGTGGCTGGAAGAGCGTGACCGCTGGTATGCGGCCTTCGTCTGGCTTGCGGCCTGCGCCTTTGCCGCCGACTGGGCCGGCCTGCACTACATGGTGGGCGCTTTCCTGGCCGGTGCCGTGATGGATGCCGAATGGTTCAACCAGCAGCGTATGGACTTCCTGCGCGCCAACGTGCTGATGGCCGTGATGCCGGTATTCTTCCTCAGCACCGGCTTGCGCACCAACTGGGCCATGGGCGGCACGGCAGTATTCGTGGTGGCCGCTGTGATGCTGTTCGCTTCCGTGTCGGGCAAGCTGGCCGGCATCCATATCGCCGGCAAGATCCTCAAGTGGGGCCCCGGTGAAGCATCGATCATCGGCTGGCTGCTGCAGACCAAGGCACTGATCATGATCATCTTCGTCAACATCCTGCTGGACAAGCAGATCATCACCAGCGAAACCTTTACCGCACTGCTGCTGATGGCGATAGGCAGCACCATGCTGACTGTGCCGGTGGTGTATCCGAAATTGCAGCGGGTAGCCCAGCTGATCTTCAAGACCAGCTGAGCGTCAGGCTAGCGGGCCTGTAGGGAGCTGATGCTATAATCGCGCCATGAACGATACTACTCAACTCCCTCCGCTGCCAGATCGCCTGTCGATCGACCCGCGCAGCAAATTCCATGTTGCCGCCATCTTCGAGCACGATATCGGCATCCGTTTCAACGATAAAGAGCGCCTCGATGTGGACGAATACTGCATCAGCGAAGGCTGGATCAAGGTCGCTGCCGGCCGTAGTCTGGACCGCCATGGCCGCCCGATGCTGATCAAGCTGAAAGGCAAAGTCGAAGCTTATTACCGTTAAACGCTGTGCGGGTAGCTAGCCCGCAGCGTAAAAAAGCCACCATCAGCCTGAGCGTGCTCAGTGCTGCTGGTGGCTTTTTTACGTTCATGCGCTACGCCAGCGGCGCAGCTTTGGGGGCTGCGCTCAGACGGCGGGCGCAGTGACGGCGGCCGGTGCTTCGGCGCGCAGCTTATCGAGCATTTCCAGCGTGGCCGGCATCATGTTCATGATGCCGTGATAGGCGCAGTATTCGCAAAAAGCTTCTTCCGGCGTCATCACGCTGATGCTGGCATCGGAATGGCCGCGGCGGCGCAGCGCGCGCAGGCAGCCGGCATCCATGGTTCTCGGGTTCATGTGCTATTTCCCTTTCTGTAATAAATAACGGGTGAGCGGTAGTCGACATGAACCATTATAGTACAAAAAAGATGCCGTGCGGCAACAATATATTCAATTATTTCATTGTCTTGGACAGAATCTCAAGATTGCCGTGGCCGCAGCGCCAGTTGCTGGTGCAAACGCCACACCAGTATCATCGCTAGCAAAGCGGAAGCGACCACCACGTAGCCGATGCGGTCGAAATGCAGCAATTCGCCGCTGACGCCCCGTGCCACGATATGTCCGGCCACCACCGAAGCCAGACCGCCCGAGAGCTGCTGGATGGAAGCGCTGATGGCGTTGAAGGCGCCCCGTTTGGTCGGCGTCGGAACGGTGGACATCATGGCCTGCACGGGGATCATGCGCGAGAAGATGCCGATAAATAGCAAGGTGTTGATAATGATCAGCGCCAGCAGCGGGATGTGACCGAGATTGGTGTAGATCAGCACCATCACGATGGACAGCGCCGTGCCGAACAGATAGACGCGGAATTTGCCCACGCTGTCGGCGGCCTTGCCCACCAGCGGCCCGATAAAGATGGTACACAGGCCCGTCACCAGATAGATGGTGGGCAGGTGATCGAGCGAAATACCGAGATTGTTGACCACGTAGGCGCTGCCGAACGGCATCAGCATGAAGCCGCCCGTACTGAGCAGGGCAGTGATGGCAAACGCCAGCAGGTGCTCGCGCTCGGTCAGCGTGTGGTACAGGTGCAGCCATGCGCTATGTTCCTGCGGCTGTTTGAGGTGGGCATTCACCGGCTGCATCTGCCACGCCACCAGCAGGCCGCCGGCCAGACCGAACAGGGCCATGGCAATGAAGGGCACGTGCCAGTTCCACTGATTGGACAGGTAGATGCCGGCCGGCAGGCCCAGCACCTGACTGGCGGCGAAGGCAGTCTGGATCAGGCCCATCACGCGGCCGCGCTGCTCCGCTGCGAACAGATCGGTGGCAATGGCCAGCACGACCGAGCCGATCACGCCGCCGAACAGGCCGGTGACGATGCGTGCCAGCAGTAGCGACTCGAAGCTCTGGGCCAGGCCGCACCACAGGGTGCCGAGGATGAAGCCGGTATAGAAGAATAGCAGCAGACGCTTGCGGTCGTAGCGGTCGGCGAAACCGGCCGTGAGCAGGCCGGATATGCCGGCGCTGAAAGCATAGGCCGATACCACCAGACCGAACTGGCTGGGGCTGATCTGCAGCGCCGGCATGATCAGCGCCCCCAGCGGCGACATCAGCATGAAGTCGAGGATGACGGCGAACTGCAGGAAAGCCAGCAGGCCGACGACGATTTTCTGGTAGCCGCTAAACGGGGTGGCGGAGGTTTTTTTCATTCGCTCTTTTCTTCAGGTTTGGGACGGCAGAAAATGCCGCGGTCTTTATGGAACTGGGCGCGTTCTTCCGGCGTCATGGCTTGCCAGCGGGCCCAGCGTTCGCGGTGCGAGTGGTGCCAGCCGTGGTGGTGGCCATGACGCCCGCGGAAGCCGCCGAACAGTATGCGGCATAGTATCAGCAGGCCCATGGCATGCCAGTAATCGATGCTCTGGACGCCGCTGAAGATGCCGGGCATGACGGCGTTCCATAGCCACATGACGACGCCGGACATGGCGGCTATGGCAGCCAGTATCAGGGGAATGAAGAGCAGTTTCCATTTCATGATGTTTCTCCTAGTTCGCTACTTATTCGGGCTGGTACAGGTATTGCAGGCGAGCGCGCAGATATTGCACGGCATAGCGCTTGCGTGCCAGCAGAGTGTTGATCGGGGTGCCGCTGGCCTCGGCCATTTCCTTGAAGCTCACGCCATCGAGTTCGTGGGCGACGAACACTTCGCGCTGGGCGGCGGGCAGATCGTCCAGTGCGGCCTGCAGTTCTTCCAGCAGCATGGCGCGCGCGTAGGCCTCTTCCGGCCCGCCATCGGGCGAGGGGAGCAGCAGGTCGAGGTGGTATTCATCGCCGTCATCATCGCTGCCTGCCAGATCGGCCAGGGCTACTTCGCGCTTCTTGCGGAAGCGGTCGATGATGCGGTTGCGTGCCACGCGGTACAGCCACGCAGTGACCTGTTCTATCGGTTCCGGTAGGCGATAGGCCTGCACGAACTCATGGAACACATCCTGCAGGATGTCGTCGGCATCGGTGGGATCGGCCACGCGGCGGCGGATGAAGTTGCCGAGGCGTGAACGCTCCTTGAGCACGGTGGCGGTGATAGCCTGTTCTGTCATGGTTTGCGCGGGAGTCATGCCCTGAAGACGGGCTGGCGGAACGGATATTGTAGACGCTGACAGAAAAAACGCCACCGGCAGTGTGACTGGCGGTGGCGTTGTGGTGTTTTTACCCGGTCAGGCCCGGGTGCGGCGGCCGATTAACGGTCGCCGTAGCTGCGGCGTGCAGAGCCATCGCTGCTGCGCGGGTTGCTGCCCTTGTAGCCGCCTTCTTTGCGCGGCGCGCCCGGCTTGCTGAAGCTGCGCTGGCCCGGTTTGGCGCCGGCACGGTTGTCACCCGGCTTCCAGCCGCCCGGACGCGAAGTCGAACGTGGCGGGAAACTGGTTTTCTTAGGCTCGTAGCCTTCGATCACGTTGACCGGAATCAGCTGCTTGGTGAAGCGCTCGATGCGCTTCACGTTCATGCCTTCGGCGTGGTTGACCAGCGAGATGGCCAGACCGTTGCGGCCGGCACGGCCGGTACGGCCGATGCGGTGCACATAGTCTTCCGGGAACTTCGGCAGGTCGTAGTTGAACACGTGGGTGATGCTCGGCACGTCGATACCGCGGGCGGCAACGTCGGTGGCGATCAGGATCTTCACCTGGCCGCGGCGCAGGCTTTCCAGCGTGCGGTTACGGGCGCCCTGATGCATGTCGCCATGCAGTGCGGCAGCCGAGAAACCGGCGATATTCAGACGGTCGGCGATGGTGTCGGCGTCGCGTTTGGTGGCGGTGAACACGACCGCCTGATCCAGCGCTTCATCGCGCAGCAGGTGGTCCAGCAGGCGGTTCTTGTGCGACAGGTCGTCGACGAAGTGCACGCGCTGGGTGATGTTCTCATGCTTGTTGGCGGCCGTCATGATCTGGATGATCTGCGGGTCCTTGGTGATGCGGCGTGCCATATTGCCTACCACGCCGTCCAGCGTCGCCGAGAACAGCATGGTCTGGCGGCTGGCCGGGGTGGCGGCAACGATTTTTTCGATGTCGTCGATGAAGCCCATGTCCAGCATGCGGTCGGCTTCGTCCAGCACCAGAATTTCCAGTTGCGAGAAGTCGATTTTGCCCGATTCCATGTGGTCGATCAGACGGCCCGGGGTAGCCACCAGAATTTCCGGATTCTTGGCCAGCAGTTGCATCTGTTTCGGGTAAGGCATACCGCCCAGAATCGAGACGGCTTTCAGGCGGCGCAGGTTGACGCTGTATTTATCGGTATTGGTGGTGACCTGCAAAGCCAGTTCGCGGGTCGGGGTCAGTACCAGCATTTTTGGCTGGGCTGGCTTGAAACGGGGACGCTCGCCGCGCGCACGGGCAGCTTGCATTTCCTGATTGTGGGTTTTGCCGCCGACGGCAGGGTCGATGGCGGACAGGCGGTGCAGCGACGGCAGCATGAATGCTGCCGTTTTGCCGGAACCGGTTTGCGAGGAAACTAACAAGTCCTTGCCGGCAATCGCGGCGGGTACCGCTTGCTCTTGCACCGGCGTAGGCTTGGTGTAGCCGGCGTCGGTCAGGGCTTTGATAATGGACGTGTTGAGACCAAGTGCTTCAAATGTCATGCTGTTCTTTCGTAAAAAACGGCGTTCGGAGTAACAACCGAACGCGAAATAGCAACGCCTGCCAAAACGAAATGACTCAATCAAAATCGAATGAAATTTCGGCACAAAAGCTTTGCGCCGGGACGGTGTCAGGTGCGACACCAAAGGCGGGAGGGCTTTATAAACGACATCAGGATGATGCGCTAAAGGCTTGCGATGCTGCTAAATGCTAATGCTGCTATCACTAACAACATTATCTGGCTAACAAGGGGCACTGCCCGTTTGTTGCAGCCAGCGTACGGGCGGTACTATACAGCAGATTGGCTCCGCTGTGTAGAAAATCCTGCAGTGCAGCGCTGGCCGGCTGGGCGGCCAGCGTGATGGACGGGCTTAGGCGTAGTCTTCCGCGTTCAGGCCCATGACGTGCGAGAAGCCGCCGTCGACATAGGTGATTTCGCCGGTGATGCCGGACGCCAGATCGGACAGCAGGAAGGCGGCGGTATTGCCTACTTCTTCGATGGTCACGTTGCGGCGCAGCGGAGCATGCGAGGACGCGAAGCCCAGCAGTTTGCCGAAGTCCTTGATGCCGGAAGCGGCCAGCGTCTTGATTGGACCGGCGGAAATACCGTTGGAGCGGATGCCGTGCTTGCCCAGATTCTCGGCCAGATAGCGTACCGAAGCTTCCAGCGAAGCTTTGGCCAGACCCATGGTGTTGTAGTAAGGGATGGCACGGATAGCGCCCAGATACGACAGGGTCAGCAGCGAGGAACCTTCTTTCAGCAGCGGCAGGGCGGCTTTGGCCAGTGCCGGGAAGCTGTAAGCGGAAATATCGTGGGCAATGTGGAAATTCTCGCGGGTCAGGCCATCGAGGAACTCGCCGGCGATGGCTTCGCGCGGGGCGAAACCGATGGCGTGCACCAGACCGTCGAGCTGGCTCCAGTTCTGGCCCAGATCGGCAAACAGGGCAGCGATCTGTTCGTCGCTGGTGACGTCGCAGTCAAATACCAGCTTGCTGTCGAATTCGGCAGCGAATTCGGTGATGCGGTCTTTAAAACGTTCGCCCACGTAGGTGAACGCCAGTTCGGCGCCTTCGCGGTGGCAAGCTTTAGCGATACCGTAAGCGATGGAACGGTTCGACAGCAAACCAGTGATGAGGATTTTTTTGCCTTGCAGGAACGCCATAATGACTCCGATTACGACTGCGTGCCGGGCTAGCCGAGTGGGCGGGCTGGCGACGTCAGTTTGGTTGTTGAGTTTGAAAGGCCGGAGGCCGGACAAGACCGAGATTGTAGGGCGAGTAGCACGCTACTGCAACCCGGTCAGCAGGCCGGAGGCCGTGTAAACTGGCTGATATCAGGGTGAAACCGGTTAAATGGGCTGTGCAACGGGGTAAAAACCACAGTTTTACCCTTCAGTCATCAGTCGTCGTGCCGTTTCTTGTGTTTGCTGCTTTTTTCCGACTTGCTATCGCTCTTGGCGTGCTTGTAGCCGCTCTTGCTGCTGCTCTTGGCGCTTTTGCTGCTGCGCTCGCGCTCGGCTTCGAAGGCCACCGTGGCATTGCGCTCCACTTCGGCCGGAATGTCGATGCTGGCGCTGGTCGACAGTTTCGGCACGAGGATGGTGGAGCCGGCCTTGAGCGCGGTTTTCTGCGGAATATTGTTAGCCTGGCGGATCACATCGGGCGTGGTGTGGAAGCGCGACGCCAGCGTGCTGATGCTTTCACGCGCACTGGTAATCTTGTGGGTGGTCCAGGTGGACAGGTTTTTACCCCACTGGGCCAGATTCAGGTGGAATTTGTCGGCGTTTTCCTTGGGCAGCAGAATCTTGGTCTGTTCGTCGCCGGTAATCACCGGACGCTTGAACTGGGGATTCAAGGCCTTGAATTCATCCACCGACAGCTCGGCCAGATGGGCGGCGATGGTCAGGTCGATGTCGCTGGTCTTGTCCACGGCCGTAAAATACGGCGTATTGTCGATGGCGGGCAGATTCAGGCCGTACTGGGCCGGATTGGCCACGATGTTTTTCACCGCCTGCAGTTTCGGCACATAGTTGCGGGTTTCGGCCGGCATCAGTTCGGCCAGACTTTCGAAATCGGTAGGCTTGCCGGCGGCCTGATTGCGTTTGATGGCTTTCTGCACCGAGCCTTCGCCCCAGTTGTAGGCGGCCAGCGCCAGCTGCCAGTCGCCGAACATATCGTACAGCCGCTGCAGATAGGTCAGCGCGGCATCGGTGGACGCCAGTATGCCGCGCCGTTCATCCTTGAAGGCATCCTGTTTGAGGTTGAAATCGCGCCCCGTGCCCGGCACGAACTGCCACATGCCGGCCGCATTGGCGCTGGACAGCGCCTGCGGGTTGAACGCCGATTCGATGAAAGGCAGCAGCGCCAGTTCGGTCGGCATGCCGCGCTTTTCCAGTTCCGTTACCACGTGGAACAGGTAGCGCGATGCGCGCGTGGTGGTGCGGGCAATATAGTCGGGACGGGCGGTGTACCAGTTCACATGCTTGCCGACCAGTTCGTTGCTGATGTCGGGTATGGCATAACCGCTACGGATACGGCCCCACACGTCTTTTTCGCGGAAAGCATCGTCCTCGGCACCTTTGGCGGCCGGTTTGGCAGGTTTCTGGGAGCTGAGGTCGGAGACGGGGAAGCGGGGGAGGTTGCTGCTGATGCTGTTGACAGCACTGGTGGCGGCGGCAGAGCCGGCCGGCGCGTAGCCGGTGTTGTCATCGTGCGCTCGGGCCGGCGCCAGTAGTACGAGGAGTGCGGCCAGAAGCGCGGAATGGGGGAAGCGTGCTTGCATAGTATCCTAACATTGTCGACTGGAAACATCGAGCGGACTATGAATAAACCCCGAGTGTACGGAGACCCTGTGAGCGCGTCAAGAACTATGTCTTGGGGATGACAGGGGAGTTTGTAGAATATTTCCATACAGTTGGCCTGCAGATGGCGGCAGAATGCGGGAAGTAGGCTTTCCGCGCCGGAGTGCGTACAATCCTGCTTTTGCGCAGTCCCAAAGGAATGAAAAATGAGCCGTCCCGTCCCCGACCATGATGCCGTCATCGCCGCTACCGCCCACTGGGTGGACAAGGCCGTGATCGGCCTGAATCTGTGCCCGTTTGCCAAGGCAGTGCAGGTGAAACAACAGATCCGTTACGTGGTATCGGACGCGACCACGCCCGAGCAGCTGCTGGAGCAGCTGGTGGCAGAGCTGGAGGTGCTGGCCGAAGCCAACCCCGAGAAGATCGACACCACGCTGCTGGTGCACCCGCAGGTGCTGGGCGATTTCGCGGACTTTAACGAGTTTCTGGATATTGCCGATGCGGCGCTGGAAGAGTTGCAGCTCGACGGCGAGCTGCAGATTGCCAGCTTCCATCCCGATTACCAGTTTGCCGATACCGACCAGAACGATATCGACAACTATACCAACCGTTCGCCTTACCCCACCCTGCACCTGATCCGCGAGGACAGCATAGACCGCGCGGTGCAAGCTTTCCCCGAAGCGGCCGATATTTTCGAGAAAAACATTGCCACCATGCGTGCGCTGGGTCACGATGGCTGGGATAAGCTGATGCAGGGCAAAGATGAGTGATCTGCCAATCCGGCCCGACACGCCTTGCGTCGCCGTGTGTTCGACCACCTTTGATGAAATCTGCCGTGGCTGCGGCCGCAGCGTGTGGGAGGTGGCGCATTGGGTGGCGATGAGCGCCGAAGCCAAGGAAGCGGTGTGGCAGCGCATACTGGCGCAGGGTTATCCGCGCCGCAACACCTGAGGGGCGCGGCTGGCCGGCGCGAGGGCGCGGCCAGTAGGCAAGCAAGTGCTCAGTTGTTGAATCCTGATGCTATGCAGGGCTTAATAATTGCCGATGAAATCTTTTTTGCCGATGTCGATGCCGTTATGACGCAGAATGTCATAGGCAGTGGTGGCGTGGAAATAGAAGTGCGGCAGGGCGTAGTGGAAGAGATAGACCGAACCCATGAAGTGCTTGGTCTTTTCGCCGCTGCCGGTGGTGATGGCACGGCCTTCGCTGCCTTCGATGGCGCTGCGCGGTACGCTTTCGATGAAGTGCAGGGTTTTCGTAATGCGCGCCTTGAGTTCGGCAAAGCTGGTTTCGTTGTCGTCGTAGGACGGCACGTCCTGGCCGCCGAGGCGGGCGGCGGCGCCTTTGGCGAAGTCGCAGGCGATCTGGATCTGGCGGGTGAAGTTCAGCATGTCGGGGTAGAGGCGGTATTGCAGCAGTGCTTGCGGATCAATTTTCTTTTCTGCAACATGCGCTTCGGCTTTTTCCAGCAAGGCCAGCTGGGCACCCAGTATCTGTTTAAACACGGGTATGGATGCGGTGTACATGGAGAAGGTAGTCATGGTAGTCCCTCGTGATCGGTGAGTGGCGATCATAGCGTGCCATGGAGTTTTTTGCTTGACCGGGAACTTTTATCAGGGAATCCGTGCATAATTCTGTTTAGTAATGTTAATTTTTCGCCATCCATAGCTGCCGCACATGATGCCGTCTCAACTCTTTCCTCTGTCCACGCATGCTTAGCCGAGTGTACGTAAGCCTGCGTGCGCGGCTGGGTTTCCTCTACGGGCGCTCCATTTATGGCGCGCTGCTGCTCGTGGTGCTGGGCGGTCTGGCCGTTCCCGCCATGGTGGGCAGCTATGTGCTGGTGGGGGTGCGCGAGCAGGAAGCGGCCCGGCTGGCCTTGCAGGAGTCGCTGCAGCGCAATGCCGACATTCTGGCGCTGGGCATGCAGGAATCGCTGTGGAATATGAATACCGAATCGGCCCATTCGCTGGTCGATTCCGTCATGCGCGACCCCGCCGTGCTGCAGGTGCAGGTGGTGGGGCAGGCCGATATCCAGTTCATGAAAGTGCAGTCGCAGCGCAAGCTGACGGGCCATGTGCTGCGCGCCGAGCGCGAAGTGGTGATGCGCGGCGAGCGCATCGGCCATATTACGCTGGAGATGGATGACGCGCGCAGCCAGCAGGAACTGGCGGAAAAGCGCACGTCCTATATTCTGGTGCTGGCCGGTCAGGTGCTGATTTCGGCGCTGCTGATCGTGCTGTTCCTGAACGCCCGTCTGATGAAGCCCTTGCGCAAGCTGATGCGCTTCTCCAACCGCCTGTCGCATGGCGACTTCGATACCCGGCTGGATTTGAGCGGCAGCGACGAACTGGGCCTGCTGGCCAGCCAGCTCGATCAGATGCGGGTGGCGATCCGCCGCCTGTTCGACGATATCGGCCAGCGCGAGGAGCGCTTCCGCACCATCGTGACGCAGGTGCCCGGTGCCGTATTCCGCTGCCGTCCCGATGGCGCCATCGATTTCGTCTCGGAAGCCATCGAGGAAATTTCCGGCTATCCGGCGGCGCAGTTCATGCGTGGCACGACCCAGGAGTGGACCAATCTGATCGTGCCGGAAGACCGGCGCCGCCAGCGCCGTGCGGTGGCCGATGCGATCGCCTCGCGCCAGCCCTATGAAGTGGAATACCGCATCGTCGACGCGCGCGGGACGGAACGCTGGGTGCTGGAAAACGGCCAGCCGCAAACCCATGAAGATGATCCGGCGCCGTGGGTGGACGGCATCATTTCCGATGTCAGCCAGCGCAAGTCCAACGAAGTGCGCATCGCCGCGCTGCTGGCCGAACAGAGCGCGATTCTTGATAATGTGATGTTTGGCGTGATGTTTGTGCGGCGCCGCCAGATCGTTTCCGTCAACCGCCGCTGCGAACAGCTATTCGGCTACGAGCCCGGTGCGCTGACGGGGGCTTCCACAGCGATTCTGTTTGCCGACCGCTTCGATTTCGAAGCCAGCGGCATACGCCAGTACCGTGCGCTGTCGCAGGGCGAGTATTTCAGCGAAGAGCGCCACTACCGGCGCAAGGATGGCAGCCTGCTGTGGTGTCAGGTCAGCGGCTGTGCGCTGGATAAACAGCACGCCGAGGAAGGCAGCATCTGGGTGTTTGCCGACATCAGCGAGCGCAAGGAGTCGGAAGAGAAGCTGCGCCTGTCGGCCACCGTCATCGAGCACATTGCCGACGGCGTGGTGGTGCTGGACGCGCAAGGCGTGATCGTGGCGGTGAATCCCGCTTTTACCCAGATTACCGGCTACAGCGAGGCCGAAGCGCTGGGCAAGGATCATACCCTGACCCGCTCGGGGCGGCATGACGAGGCCTTCTATGAAAGCATGTGGCGGGAGCAGATCACGCAGGGCTTCTGGCGCGGTGAAATCTGGAACCGCCGCAAGAGCGGCGAACTGTATCTGGAGCACCTGACGGTGAATGCCGTGCGCGATAGCGAGGGCGTCACCACCCATTACGTGGGTGTGTTCAGCGATATCACCAAGGCCAAGGAATCGCAGGAAAAGCTCGACCATCTGGCGCACCACGATCCGCTCACGGCGCTACCCAACCGCCTGCTGTTCCACGACCGCCTGCAGCACGCCTTGCAGCGGGCCACGCGCGACAAGGAGCAGCTGGCGCTGCTGTTCATCGATCTGGACCGCTTCAAGTACGTCAACGATACGCTGGGTCACCACATCGGCGACGAGCTGCTCCAGCAGGTTTCCAAGGCACTGCAGGGACGTCTGCGCGAAGGCGATACGCTGGCCCGCCTGGGCGGCGACGAGTTCATCGTGCTGCTGGAAGATATCGACAACCAGTACGGCGCCAGTCAGGTGGCGGAAAAGCTGGTGCAGATGTTCGAGCAGCCGTTTGTGGTGGCCGGGCATGAACTGTTTGTCACCTGCAGCGTGGGTATCAGCCTGTTCCCGGACGATGCTACCGATCTGAATATGCTGATCCGCAATGCCGACGTGGCGATGTATCAGGCCAAGGCACGCGGCCGCAATGGCTACAGCTTCTACACGCCGTCGATGACGGGGGAAGGGGTGGAGCGCCTGCGGCTGGAGACTTTCCTGCGCCGTTCCATCGAGAAGGACGAGATTTTCCTCAACTACCAGCCGCAGGTCGATATCGTCACGGGCGAGCTGGTCGGGGTGGAAGCACTGGTGCGCTGGAACCATCCGGAACTGGGGCTGGTGCCGCCTGTCCGCTTTATTCCGCTGGCCGAAGATACCGGCTTTATCAACCAGCTGGGCCAGTGGGTGCTGCGCGAAGCCTGCCGCCAGATGGTGCGCTGGCAGGAGGCGGGGCTGGTGGTGCCCAAGATCGCCGTCAACCTGTCGGTCAAGCAGTTCGAGCGGGGCAGCATCGTCAACATGGTGGCCGACACCCTGCATGAAACGGGACTGGAACCGGCCCGGCTGCAGCTGGAAGTGACGGAATCGGTGATCATGAACACCGACGATGCCATGGTCTTCATCAACGACCTGCACGCCATCGGCGTGGGGCTGGCGATCGACGATTTCGGCACCGGCTATTCGTCGCTGGCCTACCTCAAGCAACTGCCGGTGCAGACGCTGAAGATCGACCGTTCCTTCATCAAAGACATCTCCACCGATGTCAACGACGAGGCCATCGCCATTGCGATTATCCAGCTGGGCAAGAGCATGAACCTGTCCGTCATCGCGGAAGGGGTGGAGACGGTGCAGCAGGCCGAGTTCCTGGTACGCCACGGCTGCCATCTGGCGCAGGGCTACCTGTACAGCAAACCGCTGGCAGCTGATGTTATGCTGACGAACTGGCAAAAATAGAAAAACGGGAGACTCCCTCATGCAGGAAGAACAACAGCTGCCGCAGGCCGACCGGCCTGCGCGCCGGCGTTTCATTTTCGGCGCTGCGGCGGCACTAGGTGCGCTGGTAGTGGGCTGGGGCGTGATGCCGCCGCGCCAGCGCCTGCATGCCAGCCACCCCTTGCCGCTGAGCGGCGACGCGGTGGCTTTGAATGGCTGGATTGCGCTGGCTGCCGACGGCACGGTGACGCTGGCCATGCCGCGCAGCGAAATGGGGCAGGGCATACACACTGCGCTGCCCATGCTGGTGGCGGAGGAACTCGATGTGCCGCTGGAAGCGATCCGGCTGGTGCAGGCACCTATCGATAAAATCTACGGCAATATCGCCATGCTCAAGGACGGCCTGCCGTTTCACCCCGATGACGCAGGCCGCCTGAAGGCCGTGGCCAGCTGGATGGTGGGTAAGGTGGCGCGCGAACTGGGGCTGATCATCACTGGCGGTTCGTCCAGCGTCAAGGATGGCTGGCTGCCCATGCGCGAGGCAGGTGCCACGGCGCGCGCCATGCTGCTCTCGGCCGCGGCAACCCAGTGGCAGGCCCGCGTGGCCGATTGCCGTACCGAGCAGGGTTTTGTGCTGCATGCCGATGGCCGCAAACTGGCGTATGGCGCGCTGGCCCATGCCGCGGTGGCGGCAACGCCGGGCGAGGTGGTGCTGAAAGCACCGCGCGACTTCAAACTGATAGGCCGCGCCCAGCCGCGCCGCGATAGCGCGGCCAAAGTCAATGGCAGTGCCGTGTTCGGCATCGATGTGCGGCCGGAGGGCATGGTGTATGCCGCCGTGCGCATGGCGCCGGTGCTGGGTGCCAGCGTGGCGAAAGTCGAACAGGCGGCTGTGCTGAAAATGCCGGGCGTGCTGCAGGTGGTGGATTTTTCTGCTGCATTGCCCGAGCGCACGGGCGCCGGCGCAGGCGTGGCGGTGCTGGCGCGCAGCTACTGGCAGGCCAGACAGGCTGCGCTGGCCCTGCCTATCCAGTGGAACGAAGGCCAGGGCGCCAGTCTGGATAGCGCGGCCATTTACGCCGACATGGCGGCCCAGCTGGATAGGCAAGCCGGCCATGCCTATTACGATATGGGTGATGCGGAAGCGGCCCTCCGCCAGGCTGGCGTGGCGGCCGGCGTAAAAGCCGTGCACGCCGAATACCGTGCGCCCTTCCTCGCCCATGCGGCGATGGAACCGATTAACTGCACCGCGCAAGTCAAGGATGGCAAGGTCAGGCTTTGGGTGCCGACCCAGTCGCCCGGCTTTGCCGTGCAGGCGGCAGCCAGGGCCGCTGGCGTTGCCGAGGATCAGGTGGAACTGGTGGTGACCTTGCTGGGCGGCGGCTTTGGCCGGCGGCTGGAGGTGGACATGGTGTCGCAGGCGGTGGCCGTGGCCAAGCAGGCCGGCGGCCTGCCGGTGCAGCTGATCTGGAGCCGCGAGGACGACACCAGCCACGATGTCTATCGTCCGGCGGCGCTGTCGCGCTTTCAGGCTGCGCTCGATGGACAGGGTAATGTGCTGGGCTATGTGTGCAAATCGGCCAGCGGCTCGGTGTCGCATCAGTTCTTCCAGCGCAATCTGGGACTGCCGGCAGGCGGGCCGGATAAGACGACCGCTGAAGGCGAGTTCGATATGCAGTACGAATTCCCCCATCAGCGCATCAGTCATGTGATCGTCGACAGTGCCGTGCCGCTGGGCTACTGGCGCTCGGTCGGACATTCGCATAACGCTTTCTTCAAAGAGAGTTTTATCGATGAGCTGGCCCATGCGGCCGGGCAGGATGGCGTGGCCTTCCGCCGCAAGCTGCTGCAACAGCACCCGCGCCATCTGGCCGTGCTCGATGCTGCCGTGGCGCGCGCCGGCACAGCGCCGGCGGGGCGCGCGCATGGCGTGGCGCTGCACCAGTCGTTTGGCAGCATCGTGGCGCAGGTGGCCGAGGTGGCCATAGAAGACGGCCAGATCCGCGTCTACAAGGTGGTGTGCGCGATCGATTGCGGCATTGCCGTCAATCCCAACATCATTGCCCAGCAGGCCGAGTCGGCGGTGCTGTTCGGCTTATCGGCTGCGCTGTACGGCGCCATCACCTTCAAGGACGGCAAGGTAGAGCAGAGTAATTTCCATGACTATCCGGTGCTGCGCATGGCGCAGGCGCCCGAGGTGGAAACGCTGATCATGCCGAGTGCCGAACATCCGGAAGGCATGGGCGAACCGGCCACGCCGCCGATTGCTCCGGCGGTAGCGAATGCCGTGTTCAAACTGAGCGGCAAGCGCTTGCGCAGCCTGCCACTCGCGCTGTAAGGGGCGCTCAGGCGCCCAGCAGGGTGCGCAGATTGCAGTCGTGCTGCCAGTCGCGCCTTTCCTCGCTGCTGTCGGCCTGTGCCGCCAGTTGCGCTGCACTGAGCTCGGTCTGCGCCGTGATCAGGCGGTGCGCCACGCCCGCATCGGGCAGGGTGGTGCCGAAGAAGGCCACCAGATTTTCATGCTGGATCAGCAGCGTAGGGAAGTTTTCGACGTCAAGATCGCCCACCACGTCGGCGTGATCTTCGATATCGATCCAGACAAACAGCTTGTCCGGATGGCGGCTGGCCAGTTCTTCGAAGGTGGCGCGGTAGCTGCCGCAGGTGCCGCACCAGGCGGCGCACAGGCAGGCAACTACCCAGCGCTCGTCTGCGATGGCGGCGGCCAGTTCCTTGCGGTTGTCGGCGTTCAGGGTTAATACAGGCATGGCCAGAGTCGGATTCAAAGTCGGATTCGGAGTCAGAAGCGGGGCGGGTGTGCTGCCAGCCGCTCAGAGGCGTATTTTACATGGCCGGGCGGGGTCGCGCCGGTTAGCTCGGCGGGTTAAAATAGGGGATGCCTATTATTCTTGCCATTGAAACTTCGTCCGAACTGGCTTCCTGCGCTCTGCTGCGCGGCGAGTCGGTGCTGAGCCGCGTCTCGTCCGGGGTGCGTACCCATTCCCAGTCGGTGCTGCCGATGATACAGGAGCTGCTGGCCGAAGCCGGCATTGCCCTGCGCGATTGCGATGCGATTACCTATGGTTCCGGACCCGGTTCCTTCACTGGCGTGCGCACTGCCTGCGGCGTGGCGCAGGGGCTGGCGTTCGGCGCCAGGCTGCCAGTCGTGCCGGTGGTGACGCTCGATGCCATGGCGCTGGCCTGCCACCAGCAGCATGGCGCGCAGGATGTGCTGACCGTGCTCGATGCCCGCATGGGCGAGGTGTACTGGGCGCAGTACCGCTTTGGTGACCAGGCAGGTCCGCAGACCGTGCTGGCACCAGTGCTGTCGGCGCCGGCTGCCGTGCAGCCCGAGGGCACGCCTGTCGCTTGCGGCAATGGTCTGTCGGCCTATGCCGAGGCCTATGCCGGCACGGCGCTGGCGCAGGGGTATGCCGATATCATGCCGCATGCCGAACAGATCGCACGGCTGGCAGCGCTGGCTTTTGCCGCTGGCCAGACGGTGGCGGCCGCCGACGCCCAGCCGCTCTACCTGCGCAACAAGATCGCCTACACTCAGGCCGAGCGGGCTGCCATGGCCGCTGCCAAAGCTGCGGAGGGCGGTGCGTGAAACCGGTGTGGGATCTGGCGCGGCTGCAGTATGAGCCCATGCAGCCTGCCGATCTGCCGGAAGTGGCAGCGCTGGAGGCGAGCGTGTATCCGCACCCGTGGACGCTGGCTAATTTCGAAGATTCGCTGCGCAGCCAGTATCAGGCCTGGGTGCTGCGCGACCAGAGCGGCAGTCTGCTCGGCTATTTTCTGGTCATGGCGGTGGTGGATGAGGCCCATCTGCTCAATGTCGCCGTGGCGGCGCAGCAGCAGGGCCAAGGGCTGGGGCGTTTCCTGCTGAATCAGGCCGTGGCCTGTGCGCGCGGGCTGGGCATGGAATCCATGCTGCTGGAAGTGCGGCCTTCGAATACGCGGGCGCTGGACATCTATGAACGCTACGGATTCAAACACATCGGCCGGCGCAAGGGCTATTATCCGGCCGCCAACGGACAACGTGAGGACGCACTGGTGATGCGCTTCCTGCTATGAACGCGATGGATAAACGGTCGGCCATTTTCCTCGACGAGATGGGCATAGGCGTGCAATGGCAGTTGCGCCAGCGGCCAGCCGCGGATGTGGAAGAGGCTGCGCCAGCCGAGCCTGAGGCTGCGGCGGAAGCTGTGCCGGCTGACATGCCAGCGCCAGTGGAAGCGGCGGCAGCAGTGCCTGCTGCACCGCCCGTTCTCGCCGCGACCGATGCTCCGGCACCGGCACCGGCACCGGCACCAGCACCGGTTGCCCCTGCGGCTGGCGCGGAGGACATGTCGTGGTTTGACGATGTGCCTGCGCCCCTCGCAGCCCCCAAGCTCAAGGGAACGCCGCCGGCTGAACCGCTTGCAGCGACGGCGATGCCCTTATCCGACGCAGCCATCGCGGCACTGGACTGGCCGGCGCTGCAGAACGCCATCCGCAACTGTACGCGCTGCGCGCTGTGCGCCAGCCGTCGGCTGCCAGTCGTCGCCCGCGGCAGCCGCACGGCAGCCACGATTGCGCTGGTTGCGGCAGCGTCGGCACAGGATGAAGCTGCTGCCGAACTGGTGTCCGGCGATGCCGGCCAGTTGCTCGGCAATATGCTTAAGGCCATAGATCTCGATGTGCAGGAGGATGTGTATCTGACTGCGCTGGTCAAATGCCGCGCCGTTGACGCGCAGGGGCAGGATCGCGCACCGGGCGGGCAGGAATTGCAAGCCTGCCGCCCGTATCTGGAGCGCGAACTGGCATTGACCGGCGCCACGCTGGCGATTACTTTCGGCCAGCAGGCGGCGCGCGGGTTCATGCTCGGTGCCGCCGCCCGCGGATCGGTCATGGCTTATGGCGCTGCCGCTCTGCCTGTGGTGGCCACCTACCATCCCGACGACCTGCTGCAACGCCCGCAGGACAAGGCCAAGGCCTGGGCCGACCTGTGTCTTGCCAGGTCGGTGCGTGACTAAGCCTATCGCCGCGCAAGGCGATGCCTATCAGGCTGGCTTTGCGCAGCGCTGGGGGCATTTGCGTCATCCCCATGTGCGGGCACTGGCATGGCTGCTCGATGCTCCCGATCTGCTCGATCGCGCTGCGCCGCAATGGCAGGGGCAGGTCGCCACGCTAGGCCCCGTGGGTAGTGCAGTTGCCGGCTGGCTGGCTGCGCTGGACCAGCAGCCGGGGGCGCTGGAAGCGGCGCTGGGCCAGCATCGGCAAACCCGTCTCGGCAAATATGCCGAACAGCTGATGGCTTTCTATTTTGCCGCCCAGGGGCAGTTGCACGCTCATGGTTTGCAGGTACGCGCCAGCCGCAATGACACGGTAGGGGAGTTCGATTTTCTGCTGCGCGCCGGCGCCGGTCTGCATCACCTCGAATTTGCCACTAAGTTCTATCTGCTCGATGCCAGCGCTGGCAGTGATTTCAGTGGCCTGGTCGGCCCCAATCTGGCCGATACGCTGGGTGCCAAGATGCGCAAGATTTTCCAGCAGCAGCTCACGCTGGCCACGCATCCGGCAGCGCAGGCTCTGTTGCCTGCACCGGTCACCAGCGCACAGGCACTGGTCAAGGGCTGGCTGTTCTATCCGCCGCAAGTGGCGCCCTGCATGGGCGGCATCTCGGGCGCGCATTGCCACGGCTACTGGATGAGCCGCAGCGCGGCGCAGCAGTTGCCGGGCGATTTGTTTGTCTTGCTGCCCCGCCTGCAATGGCTGGCACCGGCGCGCCTGCCGCTGTCCGGCGCGGGCCAGTCCCTGGTGCTGAGCAAGGCGGAACTGCTGCTGGCGCTGGACGACCATCAGGCGCAGGCGCGCGCACCCGTGATGGTGGCGCATCTGGCGGAGCAGGGGGATAGTCTGGTGGAAGTGCGGCGCGGCTTTGTGGTGCCGGACGCCTGGCCGGAGCAGGCCAGGCAGCGTCGCCAGAGCGGGGCGCTGCCCGTCTGAGCGAGCGTCAGTGTTTGGCTTCGCCGATCAGGGCGATCGAATCGAACTCGCGCTGGTTGGCCTGATGTTTGCGCAGGATGAACAGCATGGTACCGGCGAGGAACAGGCCGAACAGCACGATGATCACATCCAGATTCAGGTGGGCCCGCAGCATCAGCGAGTACACGGCCAGCATGGTCAGTATGGACAGGTTCTCGTTAAAGTTCTGCACGGCGATGGAATGGCCGGCGCTCATCAGCACGTGGCCGCGGTGCTGCAGCAGTGCGTTCATCGGCACGAGGAAGAAGCCGCCCAGCAGACCCACCAGTATCAGCAGCGGGTAGGCCACTTTCACCGAGGTCACCAGCGTCATGCTCATCACGATAACGCCCATGGCGATGCCCATGGGGATCACGGACAGCGATTTGCGCAGGGCAATGAAGCGGGCCGACAGCACAGCGCCCAGCGCCACCCCGATGGCGACTACTCCGACCAGACTGGTCGATTGTTCATACGTCAAATGCAGGGTGCGGTTGGCCCATTCCAGCACGATGAATTGCAGGGTCTGCGCAGCGCCCCAGAATAGCGTGGTCACGGCCAGCGAAATCTGGCCCAGCTTGTCTTTCCACAGCAGGGCGACGCAGTTGGAGAATTCGCCGATCAGTTTGACAGGATTGCGTTCCTGATGGCCGTACACGCAACCGGTGTCGGGAATGCGGGTGTTGAACAGGGCTGCCAGCGCATAGATGGTTACCACCACGCATAGCGCTGCTTCGGGCGGCGTATCGATGCCGGTATCGATGAAGGGAAAGTCGAACGACAGCAGGAAGCCGGACACCTGTGCCCCCACCAGTTTGCCGCCCAGCACGGTGCCGAAAATGATCGACAGCACGGTCAGACCTTCCACCCAGCCATTGGCGGCAACAAGTTTCTCTGCGGGAAGTAATTCAGTAAGAATGCCGTATTTGGCAGGCGAGTAGACGGCTGCGCCGAAGCCGACCAGCGCGTAGGCGAGCAGGGGATGGACGTCGGCAAAGATCAGTAAGCAGCCCGCAACCTTGATCAGATTGGAGATGAACATGACCTTGCCCTTAGGCATGGAATCCGCAAAAGCGCCGACAAATGCAGCTAACAGCACGTAAAACAGCGTAAACGAGAGTTTGAGCAGGGGAGTGATCCATGCTGGCGACTTCATGCTTACCAGCAAGTCTATCGCGACGAACAGCAGCGCATTATCCGCCAGAGACGAGAAGAACTGCGCTGCCATGATGGTGTAGAAACCACGCTTCATACTGGATGCCTGAAAACTTATATGGCTTGCTTTATACCATGCTTTGTTCGTATCCCCAAGAATTGCACCGCGCGTTAGAGGCGCCACACGGTAAAATACGGGCTTCTCCGATTTTGCGTTCTGTGATTATGCCTAGGCCTATACTCGCTACCATCCACGTTGATTCCCTGAAACATAATCTGGCACTGGCCAAAGCCCAGTCGCCCGGTGCGCGCGCCTGGGGCGTGCTCAAGGCCAACGGCTATGGCCATGGACTGGAACGGGCCATGCGCGGCTTCGCCGACGCGGACGGACTGGCGCTGGTGGAGGTGGATTACGCGGTCAGGCTGCGCGAACTGGGCTGGACCAAGCCTATCCTGCTGCTGGAAGGTTTCTTCGACCCGCAGGATATCGCCACCATGGCCGAGCACAATATACAGGCCGCCGTGCATTGCAACGAGCAGCTGGCCTGGCTGGAAGCGGCGCAGCAAGACTTGTCGGCGCGCGGCGTGCGATTTGATCTGCATCTGAAAATGAATAGCGGCATGAACCGGCTCGGTTTCATGCCGCAAGCCTTTGCTGCGGCCCATGCCCGCCTGAGCGCGATTTCCTGCGTGGCCAGCATCACCATGATGACCCACTTTGCCAATGCCGACGATACCGCGCACCCGCTGCTGCCTATCGCCGAGCAGATCCGCCGCTTCGAGGCCGGCACGGCCGGGCTGGAGGGCGCGCGCAGCCTGTCCAATTCGGCCGGCGTGCTGCTGCACCAGAAAACCCTGCGCAATGACTGGATACGTCCCGGCATCATGCTGTACGGCGGCACGCCGGGTGGTGCCACGGCAGAACAGTTCGGCCTGCAGCCCGCCATGACGCTGAGTAGCGAAATTATCGGCGTGCAGGATATCGCGGATGGCGAGCTGGTAGGCTATGGCAGCCGTTTCCAGGCCGAAGGGAATATGCGCATCGGCGTGGTGGCTTGCGGCTATGCGGACGGCTACCCGCGCCACGCGCCGCTGGGCACGCCCGTGCTGGTGGACGGCGTGCGCACCCGTCTGATAGGGCGGGTGTCGATGGATATGCTGACGGTGGATCTGACCCATCTGCCGCAGGCCAGGGTGGGCAGCAAGGTGGTGCTATGGGGCCGCGGCAATCCTATCGACGAGGTGGCAACGGCCGCCGGTACCATAGGCTATGAGCTGATGTGCGCGCTGGCGCCCCGCGTGCCGGTGGTGGAAGGCTAGCCATGGCCAAGGCGAAAACCCAGTACACCTGCAGCGAATGCGGCGCCGTGGCGAATAAATGGACCGGGCAGTGCAGTTCCTGCCAGCAGTGGAACAGCATGCTGGAAACCGTCGTCGAGAGCGCAGGCAATAACCGCTACTCGCAGCCGCAGCATCAGTCGCTGGCGCAGACGGCGCCGGTGCTGTCGCTGGCCGATATCGACGCCATCGATGTGCCCCGTTTCGGCACCGGCATCGAGGAATTCGATCGCGTGCTCGGCGGCGGTCTGGTGGCGGGCGGGGTGGTGCTGATCGGCGGCGACCCCGGCATCGGCAAATCCACCCTGCTGCTGCAGGCACTGGCCAATGTCTCGCAACTGAAGAAAGTGCTGTATGTAAGTGGCGAGGAGTCGGGGGCGCAGATCGCCCTGCGTGCCAAGCGGCTGGCCATCGATGCGCGCGAGCTCAAGCTGCAGGCCGAAATCCAGCTGGAGAAAATTCAGGCGACGCTGGCCGAGCTGAAACCGGAAGTGGCGGTCATCGATTCTATCCAGACGCTGTATTCGGATGCGCTCAGCTCTGCGCCCGGCTCGGTGGCGCAGGTGCGCGAGTGTGCCGCCCAGCTCACCCGCGTGGCCAAGCAGACCGGCATCACCATGATACTGGTAGGCCACGTCACCAAGGAAGGCGCGCTGGCCGGGCCGCGCGTGCTTGAACACATCGTCGATACAGTGCTGTATTTCGAGGGCGATAGCCATTCCAGCTTCCGCCTGGTGCGCGCTATCAAGAACCGTTTCGGCGCGGTCAATGAACTGGGCGTGTTCGCCATGACGGAAAAGGGACTCAAAGGCGTATCCAACCCGTCGGCCCTGTTCCTGTCCCAGCATGACAATCAGGTGCCCGGTTCCTGCGTGATGGTGACGCAGGAAGGCACCCGTCCGCTGCTGGTGGAAATCCAGGCGCTGGTCGATGCCAGCCACCAACCCAATGCGCGCCGCCTGTCGGTGGGGCTGGAACAGAACCGGCTGGCCATGCTGCTGGCTGTGCTGCACCGCCATGCCGGTATTGCCGCTTTCGATCAGGATGTGTTCATCAACGCCGTGGGCGGGGTGAAGATTACCGAACCGGCGGCCGATCTGGCGGTGCTGCTGGCGATTAATTCGTCGATGCGCAACAAGCCTCTGCCGCGCGGCTTTGTGGTGTTCGGCGAGGTGGGGCTGGCCGGTGAAATCCGTCCGGCGCCGCGCGGTCAGGAGCGCTTGCGCGAAGCGGCCAAGCTGGGCTTTTCGATCGCCATGATCCCCAGCTCGAATGCGCCCAAGCAGGCTATCGAAGGCATGACCATCCTTGCCGTCGACCGCATCGACGACGCCTTTACCAAGCTGCGCGAAATCCAGTAAACCTGTATTGTTATGGCTGCTCGTCTATGAGCCAGAAATAGCACCAAAAAGCATGGTTTGCCGCATAAAAAGCGGCCAAGTATTAGTCCAAAGGATAGTAAATTGTTAGCCGATCAACGAGCTGTGCCGCGTAAGATTCTGAGAGCAAAAGTAATGGTGGCAATGGACGGTATGCCGCCTTTTCAGGGCCGCACCATCGATATCAGCCCGCAGGGCTTGTCACTGGAGTCAGACCACAAGCTGCAACCGGGCCAGACGGGCCAGATGATGTACGAGATTTTCCTCGACGGCAAGGCGCAGGTGCTGACCTGCCGCTGCAAAGTCAGCCACTGCATATTCAGCGGTGACCAGTTCAAGATCGGCTTCCATTTCGTCAATCCTGATGCTGCGGTCACGGCGGCCGTCGCCAAATACATGCGCTAGGGCAGGAGGGCGGGCCAGTCGCCGGAGCAGAGCCTGATTCGCGGGTCTGCTCGGCGGTTTAAAAGTTCTATCATGTTGCATACTATGTAAGTAATTCTGATCGGACTGCACCATGGCTACCTCTTCTATTAATACTGCTACCACCAGCGGCAGTTCCACGCTATCGACGGACGTCTACAACCGCGTCCAGAAGACCATGTCGGCCCAGAACGGGGCAGCGACCAAGCTCAATGCCGCGCTCAAGGCCGATCAGACCAAACTGTCGGGTCTGGGGCAGCTGAAGAGCGCTCTGTCGGCCTTCCAGACGCTGGCGGGCAGCCTGTCCGGTGGCGGCCTGAGCACCAGTGCCAGCGTGTCGAGCAAATCCGTGCTGACGGCCAGCAGCAGCGGGGCGGCCAAGGCCGGTACTTATGCGCTCGATATCAAGCAGCTGGCGCAAGGCCAGTTTCTGACCAGCGATGCGTTCGCTGCCGCCGATAGCAAACTGGGCAGCGGTGCCCTGAGCACCGTAAAAATCGATTTCGGTACGGCCGACAGCAAAGGTTTTACCCTCAATGGCAGCACGGCCAGCAAGAGCATCACCATCGATAGCAGCAATAACACGCTCGCCGGCATCGCCGCGGCGCTCAAGGCAGCGGGAGTGGATGCCCAAGTCGTCAAGGACGAGGATGGTAAATACGCGCTGGCCCTGAACGGCGCCAGCGGTGCGGCCAACAGCATGCGCATCAGCGTTTCCGGCGATGCTGCACTAAAGAGTCTGCTCAGTTTCGATCCTGACGGCACCCAGAAGCTCAAGCAGGGCGCCGCCGCCAGCGACGCCGTGCTGACGGTGAACGGCAAGCAGCTCACCAGTGCCAGCAATACGCTGGACAAGGCTATCGCCGGACTGACGCTCAAACTGACCGGTACCGGTAAGACGGATGTGACGGTGACCCAGGATGCCAGCCAGATCGGTAGCAATCTGAAATCCTTTGTTTCGGCCTACAACGAACTGAACAAGAAGCTGCAGGCATTGCAGAAGGGTGATCTGAAAGGCGATACGGCGCTCAATCAGACGCTCAGCCAGTTCAGCACGCTGATCAAGTCGGGCGGCGGGGTGTCGCAATCGGCACTGGCGGCTGCCGGGCTGGGGCAGGATAGCAATGGCAATCTGGTGCTCGATGATAAAAAACTGCAGGCGGCCCTGACTAGCGATGCCGGCGCCCTGAGCAAACTGTTTACCAATGATGGGCGCGGGCTGGCCGATCTGCTGGCAGCGCAGGCCGGTAGTCTGAGCGGCGACAGCAGCGCGCTGAAGCGTGAAACTACGCTGGTGAGCAAGGAAATTACCAGCATTACGGCCAAACGGAGCAGCCTGAGCAAGGCGCTGACGGCACAGGCCACGGCACTGGCCGCGCTGTACACGGCGCAGGCCCAGACGGGATCGGGCTCGGCCATCAACGGCAGTTCCGGCAGCGCCGGTACGCTGTTCGATATGCTGGGCTGAGCCGGCACGCGACAGGAGCCGCTTTAGGCGCTTTTTTCTACAGAATTCCTTGCATCCCTGCCAGCTATGCCCGATCATGCGGGCTAGTGATCGTTTCCTATTTCGGAGGTGTTATGGCAGGGAAGTTCGTTGGCGGTCTGATGCTGGCAGCCGGTCTGATGGCAGGTGCCGTGCAGGCGCAGGAGGAAAAAGTCCTCAATATCTACAACTGGTCGGACTACATCGCCGACGATACCGTGAAGAATTTCGAGAAGGAAACCGGTATCAAGGTGCGCTATGACCTGTTCGATAACAACGAGATTCTGAATTCGAAGTTGACTGCTGGCAAATCGGGCTATGACATCGTGGTGCCGACGGCGCAATGGGCGCGCCTGCAGATCGATGCCAAGCTGCTGCGCAAGCTCGACAAGAGCAAGCTGAGCAATCTGAAAAACATGGATCCTGCCATCCAGGCCAAGCTGGCCAGCATCGATCCGAACAATGAATACCTGATCGACTGGCTGTGGGGCTACACCACGGTGGGCATCAATGTGAACAAGGTCAAGGCGGCGCTGGGCGGCATGCCCATGCCGGACAATGCCTGGGACCTGATCTTCAACCCGAAATATGCAGCCAAGCTGAAATCATGCGGCGTATCCTTCCTCGATTCGCCGTCCGAAGTACTGCCGGCCGCGCTGATCTATCTGGGCAAACCGGCCTATTCGAAAAATGCCGCCGACTACGCGGAAGCGGGCAAGCTGCTGCAATCCATCCGTCCTTACGTAACTCTGTTCAGTTCGTCCGGTTATATCAATGACATGGCCAACGGCGCCGTCTGCGTGGCGCTGGGCTGGTCGGGCGACATCAATATTGCGCGCCAGCGTGCCATCGATGCTAAAAACGGCAATGTGATCGAAGTGCTGGTGCCTAAGACTTCGGCGGCACTGGTGTTCGATACCATGGCGATTCCGGCTGATGCACCGCACCCGAACAATGCCCACCTGTGGATGAACTACATCATGCGTCCGGAAGTGCATGCCAGCCTGACCAACAAGGTGTTCTATGCCAACCCGAACTCGGCCAGCGTGAAGTTTGTGCGCAAGGATATCGCGGGCAACCATACGGTGTTCCTGACCGATGCGGACAAGCAGCGCATGGCCGCGCCCGAAGCCGTGCCGGCGGATATCCGCCGCAACATTACCCGTCTCTACACCAAGTTCAAGACCGGCATGTAATCAGCAGCCAAGCTGCGCTGCAGCCACGGCTGCAGCGCAAAAAAAACAAAGGCGCCGGCAGCGATCTGCTGCAGGCGCCTGTCTGGCTCATGGCCGTCCGGGCTATTCGTGATAGCGGTCCATCAGTTTGTGTTTGCTGCCGCGCGTTTCAACGATAATTTCATATACGACTAGGGCTATCATTCCGCCGAAGATACCCATGGTGAGCAAGGTGAACATGCGATCCTCCCTCTGGTTGATACGCTTTCACTCTAGCAGCCAATTGCCGATTTACAAGGCTGGCGTAAGCGGTATTTGCGCTAGCTCAGTCCGCTCTTATTTCATGACCAGATCAGCCGCCATGACGGCTTTCAGATACAGGCTGGCCGCATCGCCCGCCTCGCGCTGGCAGAACCACCACGCGCTGGCCTTGCGCATTTCCCAGTCCATATCTTCGCCCGTCATCAGCAGCGCCGCCACCTGTCCCAGCGTGGGCTGATGGCCCACCACCAGCACGGAATCCTTGTTGCCGGGCCAGTTGGCCGCTTTCAGGATGTCGACCGGATCGGCGCCCGGCGCCAGATCATTGTGGATGCGGAATTTGCGCCCCAGCGCTTCGGCCGTCTGCAGGGTACGCACGGCCGGGCTGACCAGTACCTTGCAGCTATCGGGTAGTTGCGAGCCCAGCCACTGGCCCATGCGGCGCGCCTGCTTCTGGCCTTTGCCGGTCAGTGCGCGTTCCAGATCGGCCATGCCCGCCTGCTGCTCTTCCGCTTCCGCATGGCGCCACAGGATCAAGTCCATTTCACTCCTCCAGTTGCGGGCTGGGTGTACCCAGCGTTGCCATCAGGTGCTGCTGTGCGCTCAGGGGCGACTGCTTGGCGCGCGGTTTGCGGCGCTGGTAGTGGCCGCTAGGTTCCAGTTCCCACGCATTAGTGTTGTCCTTGAGATAAGGGTTGAGTCCTTCCGCCAGCACCCGCCGTTTCAGATGCTTATCCAGCACAGGGAAAGCCACTTCGATACGGCGGAACAGATTACGGCTCATCCAGTCGGCGCTGGCCAGCAGGATGTCGTGTGCCAGATCGTTGCGGAAATAATAGATCCGGCTATGTTCGAGGAAGCGGCCTATGATGGAGCGCACGCGGATGTTTTCCGACAGGCCGGGCACGCCCGGTTTCAGGGTGCAGGCACCGCGCACGATCAGATCGATCTTCACGCCGTCCTTGGAAGCAGCATACAGCGCGCGGATCACCGATTCGTCGACCAGTGCATTGATTTTAACAATAATTCGCGCCGGCCGTCCCGCGCGCGCGATGCGTGCTTCATTGCGGATCGCCTTGATGATTTCGTTCTGCAGCGCAAACGGCGCCAGCCACAGGTGCGACAGGCGGTGCGGCTTGGTCAGGCTGGTCAGGTGGATGAACACTTCGTTGACTTCGCGCGCAATGCCGTCGTGGCAGGTGAGCAGGCCGAAGTCGGTGTAGAACTTGGTGGTGCTGGGGTGGTAGTTGCCCGTGCCGAGGTGGGCGTAGTAGCGCAGTTTCTGGCCTTCGCGGCGGATCACCAGCGCTACCTTGGCATGGGTTTTCAGGCCCACCACGCCATACACCACTTGCGCGCCGGCCTGTTCCAGCTTGTCGGCCCAGTTAATATTGGCTTCTTCGTCGAAGCGGGCCTTGAGTTCGACGATGACGGTGACTTCCTTGCCCTGCTGGGCCGCCAGTATCAGCGATTCCATCAGGTCCGAGTTCATGCCGGTGCGGTAGATGGTCTGCTTGATGGCCACCACATGGGGATCGGTGGCGGCACTGCGGATGAAATCGATAACGGTCTGGAAAGTCTGGTAGGGGTGGTGCAGCAGAATGTCGTGCTGGCGCAGTTCGGCAAAAATATCGAGGTTGGCATTTTTGCGCGCATTGCCGGGGATGAAGGGCGGGAAGCGCAGCGCCGGTTCGTTGACATGATCGGTAATTTCCGTCAGCCGTACCAGATTTACCGGGCCGTTCACCGCATACAGCCGGCTCTGGTCAAGGCCGAACTGGTTGAGCAGGAATTGCGACAGTTCGGGCGGACAGTTCATGGCCACTTCCAGCCGCACCGATTTGCCGAACTGACGGCCCTGCAGCTCGCCCTTCAGGGCCTGACGCAGATTTTTCACTTCGTCTTCATCTACCCACAGGTCGCTGTCGCGGGTGACGCGGAACTGCGAATAGGCCAGCACTTCGCGGCCGGCAAACAGGTCGGAAATGTGGGCGTGGATGACCGAGGACAGCAGGCAGAACGATATGCCGCCATGGTCCGACAGGTGGTCGGGCAGGCGGATAATCCTAGGCAGTACACGCGGCGCCTTGACAATCGCGATGGCGGTGCCGCGCCCGAAGGCATCTTTGCCGGACAGCGAGACGATAAAGTTCAGGCTCTTGTTGACCACCTGCGGGAAGGGGTGGGCCGGATCGAGGCCGATAGGGGTGAGCAGGGGACGGACTTCATTGTCGAAATATTCCTTGACCCAGGCCCGCTGGGCTGCATTGCGCTCATTGTGGCGCACCAGATGCACGCCCGCTTCGGCCAGCTGCGGCAGCACTTCCTGATTGAGGATTTCGTACTGGTGCTCGACCAGTGCGTGGCATTCGTCGCTGATGCGGTTGAGCGTGGCGACCAGAGCAGGGTGGTTGGACAGGGTGCCGTCTATGGTGCCGGCCGCCAGCAGGCTGGCCACCCGTACTTCGAAGAACTCGTCGAGGTTGCTGCTGGCGATACATAAATAGCGCAGCCGTTCCAGCAGGGGGATGGCGCGGTCTTCGGCTTGCGCCAGCACACGCCGGTTGAACATCAGTTGCGAAATTTCCCGGTCGAGGAAGGCGGAGGTCTTGCTAATATCAGCGGACAGATCGGGCTTCATGTCTTTTTATTCACCTTGCAATTATGGCATTCTACGCCAGATGACGTAAATGTTGTAACAGTGTAAGCAGCAAATATGACAAGTCCGTGACAGAAGCTGTCATAAAAGCCTGTCATAAAGCGCGAAATATGACAGCACTCTCTGTCATATTAGTCCTATCCGGATGAACTTCTCATAGTGTGCGGGGTCTATTCCAGTCGGCTAGTGGGAAATTTCAGGATTTTTTGTTCATGTCATAAAGCTGTCACAAACGCTGGTTAGACTGCGCAGCATCCTAACCCGTCATAACAAAGGACTTGATATGCGACTGAAACACTTGTTTTCCTCTCTGGTAGTTGGCGCGGCTGCTGTAATGGCATTCTCGTCCGCTGCTCACGCCGCCGATATGACCGGCGCCGGCGCAACCTTCCCATACCCTATCTATGCGAAATGGGCGGAAGCGTACAAAGCCAGCACCGGTAACGGTCTGAACTACCAGTCCGTCGGCTCGGGCGCCGGCATCAAGCAGATCAAAGCCAAAACCGTGGACTTCGGCGCATCCGACATGCCGCTGAAAGCCGAAGAACTGGACGCCGAAGGCCTGATGCAGTTCCCGGCCATCATGGGTGGCGTGGTTACCGTGGTCAATCTGGACGGCGTGGCCCCTGGCCAGCTGAAGCTGACCGGCCCGGTCGTTGCCGACATCTATCTGGGCAAGATCACCAACTGGAATGCCCCGGAAATCGCTGCGCTGAACCCTGGCGTGAAAATCCCTGCCGGCGAAATCACCGTGGTACACCGCGCTGACGGTTCGGGCACTTCCTTCCTGTTCACCGACTACCTGTCGAAAACCAGCCCTGCCTTCAAAACCCAGATCGGTGCCGGCACCGCAGTGAAATGGGTGGTCGGCGTAGGCGGTAAAGGCAACGAAGGCGTTGCTGCCAACGTACAGCGTATCAAGGGTTCGATCGGCTACGTCGAGTGGGCTTATGCCAAGAAAAACAAGATGTCGCACACCCAGCTGAAAAACAAGGATGGCAACTACCTGCAGCCTGACGACGACTTTTTCAAAGCCGCTGCTGCCAATGCCGAATGGACCAAAACCCCGGGCTTCGGCGTGGTACTGACCGACCAGGCTGGTAAAAACTCGTGGCCTATCACCGGTGTGTCCTTCATCCTGATGCACAAAGCGCAGGCTGACGCGAACAAAGGCAAGGAAGTCATCAAGTTCTTCGACTGGGCCTTCAAGAACGGCGGCGCTGCTGCAGTTGAACTGGACTACGTGCCACTGCCACCAGCCGTGGTGAAACAGGTGCAGGACGCATGGAAAGCCAACCTGAAAGACGCTTCGGGTAAAGCAATCTACTAATCTGTAGTCCCCTCGCTGCTGCGGCGGCGAGGGGGTTAGCCTGCGCTTCCCGTCCGGGTGGCGCAGGCTAGCTTCCATCGACGAGATCACTATATGAGTGCTGACATCACTTCCACGCCCTTGAATACTAACGAGCCAGTCCAGATGGCAATAGCCACCACCACCGATGATGCAGCACAGCGCGCCATGCATCGCACCATGCGCAAGCAGCGCATACAGGATTTCTTCTTCCACAAAACCACCATGCTGTTTGCACTATCCGTGCTGGCGGTGCTGCTGGGGATTATCGTCTCGCTGATGGTGGGCGCCTGGCCGGCTTTCAAGGAGTTCGGCCCCCGTTTCATCACCACGGTGGAGTGGGACCCGGTCAATGACCAGTACGGCGCGGCGATCGCCATCGTCGGCACGCTGGCCACCTCCGGCATTGCGCTGCTGATCGCTTTCCCGGTCAGCTTCGGCATTGCCCTGTTCCTGACTGAAATCTGCCCGGCCGGACTGCGTCGCCCGCTGGGGACGGCAGTGGAACTGCTGGCCGGCATTCCGTCCATCATCTACGGCATGTGGGGCCTGTTCGTATTCGCGCCCCTGTTCGGCGACTATGTGCAGCCGCTGCTGAAGAGCGTGCTGGGCCCGCTGCCGATTATCGGCCAGTTCTTCGCCGGTCCCACCATGGGCATCGGTATCCTGACCGCCGCCCTGATTCTGGCCGTGATGATCATTCCTTTCATTTCCTCGGTGATGCGCGATGTGTTCGAAATCGTGCCCGCCGTGCTGAAAGAATCGGCCTACGGTCTCGGCTGCACGCGCTGGGAAGTGGTGCGCAAGATCGTGCTGCCTTACACCAAGACCGGCGTGGTGGGCGGTGTGATGCTGGGGCTGGGCCGCGCGCTGGGCGAAACCATGGCGGTGACCTTTGTGATCGGTAACGCCAACAAGCTGTCGTGGTCGCTGTTCGCGGCCGGGAACTCGATCGCGTCCACGCTGGCCAATGAATTTGCCGAATCGGATACGCCGCTGCATACCTCGTCGCTGTTTGCGCTGGCACTGATCCTGTTCGTGATCACCTTTATCGTTCTGTCCGCCGCCAAGCTGATGCTGGCTGGCATGTCTCGCAAGGAAGGCGTCAAATGAAGCAAGTTATGAATCCGGTGTACCGCAAGCGCCTGCTGACTCACCGCATCGGCATTGCGCTGTCGGTGGGCGCCATGTCGATCGGCCTGCTGGTGCTGGCTTGGATACTGATTACGCTGATCGTGAAAGGCTTCGGCGCGCTGAGCGTGAATATGTTCACCCAGACCACGCCGGCGCCGGGCAGCGAAGGCGGTGGCCTGATGAATGCCATTTTCGGCACGGTGATGATCGTCAGCCTGTCTACCCTGATCAGCACCCCGATCGGCATACTGGCCGGTATCTATCTGGCCGAATACGGCGAAGAGAACAAGGTGGCCAACCTGACCCGCTTCGTCACCGACATCATGCTGTCGGCACCGTCCATCGTGATCGGCATGTTCGTCTGGGCCATGTATGTGGCGACGGCCAAGCACTACTCGGGCTACGCGGGCTCCATCGCACTGGCCCTGATCGCCGTGCCGGTGGTGGTGCGCACCACCGACAATATGCTGCGACTGGTGCCTAACAGCCTGCTGGAAGCCGCGTTCGCGCTGGGCGCACCGCGCTGGAAAGTGGCGCTGATGGTGCGTCTGCGTGCCGTCAAAGCCGGGGTGATCACGGGCGTGCTGCTGGCGGTGGCGCGGATTTCGGGCGAAACGGCGCCGTTGCTGTTCACCGCCCTGAACAACCAGTTCTTCAGCGCCGATATGAATGCGCCTATGGCCAATCTGCCGGTGGTGATCTACGGCTTCGCCATGAGCCCTTATGACAACTGGCGTGAACTGGCCTGGGGCGGCGCCCTGCTGGTGACGTTCAGCGTGCTGGCGCTGAACATCCTGTCGCGTACCGTGTTTAGCCAGAAACAACCGAATTAATCTGATAGAGCGAATAATCCATGAATACCCAACTGAGTGCAGAGAACGTGGTAGCCAGCCAGAATAGCGCAGCCGTGAACGGCAAGTCGAAAATCATTGAAATCAAAGGCCTGAACTTCTTCTACGGTAAGAGCCAGAGCCTGCATAACGTCAATCTCGATATCCACGAGAAACAGGTAACGGCCTTCATCGGCCCGTCGGGCTGCGGCAAATCGACCCTGCTGCGTACCCTGAACCGCATGTACGACCTGTATCCGGGCCAGCGCGCCGAAGGTGCCATCCTGTATCGTGGCAATAACATCCTGGAAGGTAATCAGGACGTCAACATGCTGCGCGCCAAGGTCGGCATGGTGTTCCAGAAACCGACCCCGTTCCCCATGTCGATCTACGACAACATCGCTTTCGGCGTGCGTCTGTACGAAGACCTGTCGAAAGGCGAGATGGACGAGCGGGTGGAATGGGCGCTGAAAAAAGCTGCGCTGTGGACTGAAGTGAAAGACAAGCTGGGCAAGAGCGGCCTGTCGCTGTCCGGCGGTCAGCAGCAGCGTCTGTGCATCGCCCGCGGCGTGGCCGTGAAACCGGACGTGCTGCTGCTGGATGAGCCGACTTCGGCGCTGGACCCGATTTCGACTTCGAAGGTGGAAGAGCTGATCAGCGAACTGAAAGGCGATTACACCATCGCCATCGTCACCCACAATATGCAGCAGGCAGCGCGCTGCTCGGATTACACGGCGTATATGTATCTGGGCGAGCTGGTGGAGTTCGGCGAGACGGACCAGATTTTCATGAATCCTGCCCGCAAAGAGACGCAGGACTACATCACCGGCCGTTTCGGCTGATCAACCTTATAATATCCACACGATTACGGAGAGCAGCATGATCGGTGAGCATTCATCCAAACAGTACGACAACGAATTAGAGTCCATCCGCTCCAAGGTATTGCTGATGGGCGGCATCGTCGAGACCCAGTTCCTCGACGCCATGACCTGCTTCCGCATCGGCAACCCCGAGCGGGCTGACCGCGTGATGCGCGAAGACGACGCCGTCAACCAGCTGGAAGTGTCGCTGGACGACGCCTGCAGCCATCTGATCGTGCGCCGTCAGCCGGCGGCCAACGATCTGCGCACCATCATGGCCACCATCAAGGTGATTACCGATCTGGAGCGCATCGGCGACGAAGCCACCAAGATCGCCCGCATCGCCAAGGCCCTGCATGCACGCGGCGCCGTCACGGTGAGCCACTACGAAATGGTGCGCGGCATCGCCACCAACGCCAGCGACATGCTGCACGATGCGCTTGATGCATTTGCCCGCAACGACGGCAAGCGCGCCTTGCAGCTGATCGCCCAGGATGCCGTGATCGATCATGAATTCCGCTCCATCATGCGTAATCTGATTACCTTCATGATGGAAGATCCCCGTACCATTTCGGCAGCGCTCGATACGCTGTGGGTGGCCAAGGCGATCGAACGGATAGGCGATCACGCCAAGAATATCGCGGAATATGTGATCTACGTGGTCGATGGCAAGGATATCCGCCACACCAAGGCAGCACAGATCGAAAACAGCGCCCCCGAGCAGGCGGAGTAATCTGCCGCAACGAACGGCACAATTAAAATAAAATAAAGAGCTATGGCATCTGATAAAACTACCATTCTGATCGTCGAGGATGAGCCGGCGATTGTGGAACTGGTGACCTTCTCCCTGCGCGAAGCAGGGTGGAACTGCGTCGCGGTTCAAAGCTGCGGCGAAGCGTGGGATTTCCTGCAGACCCGTACGCCGCAACTGATACTGCTGGACTGGATGCTGCCGGACCAGACCGGCCTGCGCCTGCTGACGCGCATCCGCGCCGACCGCCACTTCAATGAAATCCCTGTCATCATGCTGACGGCAAAAAGCATGGAAGAAGACAAGCTGGCCGGCCTGAATAACGGCGCCGATGACTACATCACCAAGCCGTTCTCGCCGCGCGAGCTGCTGGCCCGCGCCAAGGCGCTGCTGCGGCGCAAAGCGCCGGAACATGCACAGGCCACCATGCGGGCTGCCAATGTGGTGCTCGATCCGGTCAGCTGCACGGTGATGATGGACCAGCAGAAGATCGATATCGGCCACGCCGAGTACAAGCTGCTGAAGTTCCTGCTGGCCCATCCCGAGCGCGTGTTCTCGCGCAGCCAGCTGCTCGATAAGGTCTGGGGCGACCATGTGGTGATCGAAGAGCGCACGGTGGATGTGCATGTGCTGCGCCTGCGTAAAGCCCTGAAGGAAGCCGAGCATTTGATCAAGACGGTGCGTAGCGTAGGCTACATGCTGTCGGAAAAATAGAAAGCAGAGACGGATGAATCCCAAGTTGCTGTTCTGGGTGCCGGCGGCGCTGCGCAGCGCCATCATACTGGGCGTGTGTGCTTTGCTGGGCTGGCTGTTCGGCTGGATGGAAGGGCTGGTGCTGGCGCTGGCCGCCATGATCGTGATGGTGTTCGTGCAGCTCTCCTATCTGTTCCAGCTCAGTAGCTGGCTCGATGATCCGCAAAGCGCCAAGCTGCCCGATGGCTGGGGCGCGTGGACCAGCATCTTCTCGCGTCTTTACAAGATGCGGCGCGAGGACGAGAAAAATCAGGCCGAGCTGACCGAGTGGCTGGCGCGCTTCCGTCAGGCCATGCATCTGCTGCCGGACGGCGTGGTGATCATGGACGATGTACTGTTCCTCGAATGGTGCAACCCTGCGGCGGAAAAACATCTGGGCCTGACCCATGAGCGCGACAAGGGCATGCGGGTGACCAATCTGGTGCGCAATCCCGATTTCATGGATTACATCATCCTTGGCCGCTATGACCAGCCGCTGACCATCAGCTTCCGCGACCGCAAGCTGATCGTGCAGATTATCCCGTTCGAAAACCGCCGCCAGATTCTGGTGACGCACGATGTGACGGAGGCCGAGCGCATCGAGGAAATGCGGCGCGACTTTATCGCCAACGCTTCGCACGAACTGCGCACGCCGCTGACGGTGATCGTGGGCTTCCTCGAAATCGCCGCTTCGGAAGGACTCGATGCGGCCACCCGCAGTGCCCACCTCAAGCTGATGACGGAGCAGGGTCACCGCATGCAGCACCTGATCGAAGACATGCTGACGCTGTCGCGCCTCGAATCAGTGGATTATCCGCTGCGCGCCGAGCGGGTGGATGTGAAGCGGCTGGTGGAGCAGGTGCAGCGCGATGCCGAAGCGCTGTCGGCCGGACGCCATGAGATTAGCATCGTGATCGATGGGCCAGACGTTATGGGCAGCTACGAAGAACTGCATAGCGCCTTCGGCAATCTGGCGTCGAATGCGGTGCGCTACACGCCAGCGGGCGGCAAGATCCATCTGGTCTGGAAGGCCTCGGATGCAGGCGCCAAGTTCATGGTGGAAGATACCGGCATCGGCATCAGCACCGAGCATATCTCGCGTCTGACCGAGCGGTTCTACCGCGTCGACAAGAGCCGCTCGCGCGAGACCCAGGGTACGGGTCTGGGGCTGGCCATCGTCAAGCACGTGCTGCTGCGCCATAGCAGCACGCTGCAGATCAAGTCCGAATCCGGCAAGGGCAGCACCTTCATCGTCTGCATGCCGAAAACGGCGCTGGTATTGCCGCAGATCGAACTGCAACTGCACTAAGCCGCCAGCGCGGGGTAGGTGAAACCGATGAAGTGCACGGTGTTCACCAACAGATGGGTGGCAATGGCCGCTTCGATGCGCCCCGTGGCATGGTAGGCATAGGCGTAGCCCAGACCGGCCAGTGCTGCCAGTGCGGCATAGGTCGCACCGCCGGCCAGATGGGCCGCGCCGAACAGCAGGGCCGAGATCAGCACCGCCAGCAGGCCGCACCAGCGCGCCTGCGGCCAGCACTGGTCCAGCCAGCGCGCCAGCTGGCCCTGTATCAGACCACGGAAGAAGGTCTCTTCCGCTATCACCGTAAAGAACAGATTGACCACCACGAACTGCAGCGTATAGGCCGGCAGTTTGGGCTCGACCCGCACCAAGCCGCTGGCCAGCGCAGCGGCCATGACTGCCACTACGGTCAGCGCAGCGATAGGCGCTGCAGTGCGCAAGGCAGCCCGCAGTTGCGCCATGCTGGTGATGCGCTGGCTGACCAGTGCCAGCAGCACCAGTCCCACGCAGGACTTATCCAGATTGGCGTACTGGGTGAACGGTATGGCGTCCGCTGATACCAGCACGCCCTTGAGCAGCACGGGATTCACGAAGCCCGGCACCTTGTGCATGGCCAGCGCCAGTGCCAGCAGCAGCGTGCACAGGCCGCCGAGCAGACGCGGGGTGCGCCGGGCAGCATGCTGGTAAGCCCATGCGGCCAGCAGCAGTGTTGCCAGTGCCAGCCAGCCGCCGACCTGCAGAGCGCCCAGCAGGGACGCCCAGCCCAGTGCCAGCACGGCCAGCATTAGCCAGCGCGGCAGCTGCAGGCGGGGCGAGAGGGAAATGGCAGGGCCCCAGACGGCGCCTGCGGCGCTCATCAGGATCAGGGCATACGGGGCGGCGGTAATCAGAGCGAGCATAAACGGGAGCAGGGTGTACGGCTCCCGATCATAACATTATGGCATGGGTTTTAGAACGAGTAGATCAGGCCTGTCATCAGCAGAGGGGCAGTGCGGCGTTTGCTCAGCGGACTGTCGGCGGCGTCGCCGGTCAGGGTCCTGAAGCCGGCCACGGTATGTACTGACCACTGTTTGTCGATCACGTGGTTCCAGTTGACGGCCGCGCCCACGCTGGTAAAGCCGGCCTTGGTCAGGAAAGTGTTATAGCCCGAGTACATACTTTGGCGCGGCGTGACGCCGAAATAGGTCTGTACATGTTTATGGTCGCCGTATTCGGCCGATATGCCCAGGCCCAGCTGATCGCTGGCGGTGTTCATCAGTTGCAGGCTGCTGCCCAGCGTGTAGGTGTTGCCGTGGCTGCGCTGGCCCAGGTTCTGGGTCGTGCCCAGGCTGACGCTGATGGCATCGAAGCGGTAGCTGGCATTGAACACGGCTTGTGCGGCACCATCGATGTCGCCCATGCCTTTGAGCGCGTCCGAGCCTTCGAAGATATTGCGTTTATGGTCGGCGCGGGCTCCACCGTAACTGAGGGCGGCACTCAGTTGCAGATTGTCTTTGGCCATCTGGTAGCCGAGGCCCCGTGTGCTGCTGATGAAAAAGCCGTTGCTGAAAGTGCGTTCGAAAATCGGCAGCGGCACCACGCGGCTTTTTTTGCCGCCGGCATATTCGGGCACATAGGCCAGACCCACTCCAAGATGCATACTGTCGGCGCTGCTGCTTGCCGGGTTCTGTTCCGGATCGCTGGCCGCAAGGGGATCGGCGTAGCAGGGGATATTCAGGGCGCTGAGAGCGCACAGGGCGGCAAAGGTGGTGGCGACTGGCTTCATAATTTCCTCGTTGGTGGGAGTGGCGTTGCCCCGCCGGCGCGTTGTGTAATGGCCCGGCGCTGGAGCGAACGCAGTATTGCCGTTTTTATCAGACGCCACCAGCGCTCAGTCTGAAGTATCATGTGCCGCATATTTCGGTATCACGCGGTGATGCCTCCCCACCGGAGCTTTCCATGTCCCTGACGCTGTATTACCACCCGCTGGCTTCGTTCTGTCACAAGGTGCTGATTGCCCTGTATGAAAATGAAACCGCTTTCGAGCGCCGCATCATCAATCTGGGTGAACCGGCCGACCGTGCGGAGCTGGAAGCCATCTGGCCATTGTGCCGCTTTCCCGTGCTGCGCGACCATGCGCGCGGCGTCGACGTGCCGGAAACCAGCATCATCATCGAATATCTGGACCGGCATTATCCGGGCGCGCAGCCCATGCTACCGCCCGATCCCGATGTCGCGCTCGACGTACGCCTGTGGGACCGCTTCTTCGATCACTATGTGCAGGAGCCCATGCAGTCCATCGTGCTGGCCCGCCTGAACGACACCCAGTGCGACCTGACCAGCGACCGCACCAAGCTCAAGACGGCTTACAAGATGATAGAGAAGCGCATGGACGCACGCGTATGGATGTGTGGTGCGAGCTTCTCGCTGGCCGACTGCGCGGCGGCGCCGGCACTGTTCTATGCGGCTACGGTACTGCCTTTCCCCGAGGAGTACGACGCACTCAATACCTATTTTGACCGTCTGATGGCGCGTCCGTCCGTACAGCGCGTGCTGGAGGAGGCTAAACCCTACTTCCGCATGTACCCGTTCTACGACGATATTCCGGAACGTTTTCTGTAAGCGCGCAGTTGCCGGCACTTGCTGGCAGGCGGGCAGCCGCCGCGTGTTGCGGCGGCTGCCTGTGCGGGCTGATGTCTGGCTTATTTGCCAGCGAAGTGGGCTTCGATTTCTTCCAGCGTCTTGCCGCGCGTTTCAGGCAGCAGCAGGGCGGCCGTGAGGAAGTACAGCAGCGCGCAGCCGGCGCCATAGAAGAACAGCGTGGCGTAGCCATATTGTCCTACCGTAGGCAGGAACACGGCGGCGATGGAAGTGGAGACAAACTGGTTGATCAGCAGGGCGATGCTCATGCCGTTCGAGCGTATGCGGTTGGGCATCAGCTCGGACAGCGCCAGCCACACGCACACGCCGGGGCCGACGGCAAAACTGGCCACGAACAGACACATCGCCAGTGCTACCTGCCAGCCATGGCTGGTCGATGGCAGCGGCGACAGGTGGGCCTGTTCGATGTGCAGCGGCGCGCTGGCGCCTGCGGCGGGATCGGCAAACGGATTCAGATGCAGGCGGCGGAAGAAAGCGCCTATCACGCTATCGGCCTGCACCGTGTCGGCGCGATTCAGACGCAGTACCGGCAGGGCAGGATCGTCGCTGCGCAGGCTTTGCACGTTGGTGAAGGGCCCGTAGGAATAGGCCAGCGTGAGCTGCTGCACCGTGCCGGCCGGCGTGAACCCGCCGTCCAGTGTCTGCAGCGTGGCGCTATCGAGCTGGATGGCGAGACTGTCGCCCTGCGCCCGTGCCTGTAGCACGCTGGTGACATCGCGCTGGTTGCCTTCGGCGCTGCGGAACAGCAGTCCGGCCGACAGCAGCGCCACGACGATGCCGCCGGTACCCAGCATCAGCAGGAATTTGCGGCCTTTGCGGTCCACCAGTGCCACGGCAACCACCGTCATGACGGCATTCAGCACTTTCAGTCCCACGTCGGCCATATTGGCGCTGGCACCGGGCAGGCCGGCCTGGTTGAGGATGGTGACCACGTAGGCGAGGATGGAATTGATGCCGGTAGCCTGCGTGAGTGCCAGTACCAGACAGGCGAGCAGGAAAGGCAGCACGTAACGGCGGCTCAGCAGCGCTTCGCTGGCATGCGTGGCGTCAGTGGTTTCCGGTGCCAGCGCCTGTTCGATCTCGCGCAGTTCGGCCTGCGCTTCGGCGGCCGGGCGGGTGCGCAGCAGCGCCTGATGCGCCTGCGCCAGATCGCCCCGGCGGGCCAGCCAGCGCGGCGATTCGGCCAGCAGCAGGCTGCCTAGCGTGAAGATCAGGCCCGGCGTCAGGCAGACCCAGAATATGCTGCGCCACGCATGGTCGCGCGCGGCAAACAGGGCTTCGGCCCGTGCCGCGGGCTGCAGCGCCTGTGCTGCGTTGCTGACCGCTTCCACGTTCTGCGCCTGATACAGACCGATCAGCGCCGCCGCGACCAGACCGATAGTCAGCAGCAGCTGGAACAGCGCCGCACCACGGCCACGCTGGCGCGCGTGCAGGCACTCGGCCAGATACAGCGGCACCACCACACCGATCAGGCCACCGCTGATGCCTTGCAGCAGACGGCCCAGCAGCAGCGCCAGATAGCCATCGGCCAGCGCGATCAGCGGTATGCTCAGGGTGAACAGCGCGCCAGCGAGCACCATAGCCCAGCGCCGTCCGATCAGATCGGCCAGTGCACCGGCGAACAGCGAGGACAGCACGGAACCGAGCAGCACGGCCGCAACGATAAAGCTTAGCTGCTGCGCGCTCAGGTGCCAGGCCACCGAGGCGGTGGCTTCCAGATACGGTAGCGCGCCGGCGATGATGCCGACATCGATGCCGTAGAGCAGACCGCCCATGCCGGCGATGAATAGCAGATAGCGCATGGCGCGGGCGCTGGATTTCAACTCGGTGGGCGTTGCTGCGCTAGGCTCGGTGAGGTGCATCGGTGCTCCGGTTCGGGTTGGAAAAATGGTTGCGGGTGTATCAGGCCGGGGTCAGTTCGATGGCTTCGCCTTCGACATACACGGCCACCGGCTGCAGGTCGGCATCGAGCACCACCAGATCGGCCCATGCGCCCGTCTGCAAGCGGCCCCTTTCGGTCTCGCCCAGATAGTCGGCAGGATAGAGCGACAGGCGGTTCGAGGCGTCGGCCAGATCCAGCCCCAGCGCGACGAAATTGCGCAGCGCCTGATCCATGGTCAGCACGGAACCGGCCAGCGAGCCCGTGGCCAGCCGCACGCAGCCCATGCACTTGTAGACGCGCTGGCTACCGAGGCCGTATTCGCCATCGGGCATGCCGGTGGCGGCGGTGGCATCGGTGACGCCGTACAGGCGCGGAATGGCGCGCAGGGCGGCACGGATGGCGCCTTCGTGCACGTGCTGCAGATCGGGAATGATCTCGGCATACTCGGCATGGGCCAGCGCCGCACCGACGATGCCGGGCTGGCGGTGCTGCAGCGCCGTCATGCCGTTGAACAGGTGGGTGAATCCGGCAGCACCGGCGGCCAGCGCAGCGACGCCGTCGTCGTAGCTGCCGTTGCTGTGGCCGAGCTGGACGCGGATGCCCAGCTCTGTCAGTTGCGGTATCAATTGCAGATGCCGGGCGACTTCGGTGGCTAGCGTCATGGCGCGTATCGGTGCAATGGCGTGATAGCTGCGCACCAGATCGAGGCTGCCTTCCACTACCGCGTCAGCAGGCTGGGCGCCGAGCCGCTGGATGCTGAGGAAAGGGCCTTCCAGATGCACGCCCAGCATGCGCGCTGCGCCGGCGGGACGCGCGGCGATGGCTGGCGCCAGACCATTCAGGGCGCGGCGTATCGAGTTGTCGGTGGCGGTCATGGTGGTGCCCAGCATGGCCGTGGTGCCGTGGCGGGCATGGGCGCGCGCCACGGTGATGCCGGCGTCGCCGCCCTGCATGATATCGACGCCGGCGGCGCCGTGCACGTGCAGGTCGATGAAGCCGGGCAGGATGGTCAGGCCGCCAGTGGAGCTGGCCGCGCTGGCGTCGGCTTCGATAGCGCTGATGCGCTGGCCGAAATGCAGGCTGCCCTGCAGCCAGCCTTGAGGGGTGAGAATTTTACCGCTGACTTTACTGTTGGCTTTACCGTGAATCACGTGCTTAATCCGCAATCAGAAGTTCGATACCGGCTGCCAGCAGACCTTCGCGATATTCGTCGCTGATGCTGGCGTCGGTGATAACAGTATCGACCCGGTCGAGCTGCACGATGCGGTGCAGGCTGACCCGGCCAAATTTGGAGGCATCCGTGAGGACGATGATTTTCTTGGCCCGTTCCACCATTTTGTGATTCAGGCTGGCTTCGGCCTCGTGGTGGGTGGTGACGCCGAACTGCAGATCGAAACCGTCCACGCCGAGGAACAGCTTGTCGAAGCTGTAGGCCTGCAGGCAGGCCTCGGCCTGGCTGCCCTGTACCGACAGCGACTGCTTGCGCAGCAGGCCGCCCGTCAGTATCAGGTCCACGCCGGGTGCCTGTGCCAGTTCCCAGGCGATGTTCAGTCCATTGGTCAGCACCGTTACGTTGTCGGCGTCGTGCAGATGGCGCGCCAGCGAAATGGTGGTGGTGCCCGAATCGATGATGATGTTATCGCCCGGCTGCACCATGCGTGCGGCGCAGGCGCCGATGCGCTCTTTCTGTTCGTGATTGAGGGCATCCTTCTGCGGTATGGTCTGCTCCGGCGGCGGCGTGCGGCTCAGGCGCGCGCCGCCATGGCTGCGCCGTGCCAGTCCCTGAGATTCGAGCGCGCTCAGATCGCTGCGTATGGTGACCGCGGAGACGCCCATCTGCTCCACCAGTTCATTGACCTGTACGTTGCCGTGTTCGGTCAGGGCTTGCAGGATGGCGGCGCGGCGTTGGCTGGTTTGTCGCATGGTGTAATGGCTAGTGCAGAAAAGACGTCGAGCTTAACAGATTGCGCGGTTGTGGTTGCAGGCGCGTGCATACGGCGCAAGCGACAGGCCTATGCTGTGTTCCAGCAGGGCGTCGAAGCTTGCGGCCAGCTGGCCGTCGCGTACCGCCTCGTACTGCTGCGGCAGGAACTGGGCAAGCAGCATCAGCGGGATCTGCAGACCATCCAGATTGTGCTGCAGCTGGTTGACGGCCGCCTGCACGCTGGCCTCGCCCCAGTAGTAGCGGCAGCGGTCGCTCAGGCCGTAGCGGCGCAGCAGACGCTGTTCGCTGGCCGTGCCCGGATAGTGCTTGAGCCATTGCTTGGGCTGGGCCAGCATGGCATCGTCGAGTATCTGCATCAGCTGCGAGCAGCGGGTGGCGGGCAGCAGTTCGGCTTCGATGGCGCACAGTGCCTGCAGCGCACTGCGCAGGGCAAAGGTGGCGGCTGGCCCCACTTTCAGAATCGCGAAATGGTCGTGCACCATGCGATGCAGGGCGCTCTCGCGCTGGTAGTCGGTGGAGTGGGCTTCGAATACCAGTCCGGGCTGGCCGGCGATGAATCCGGATAGCGAGCGGGCTGCATCGGCCTGATAGTGCTGGATCCGGCTATGGTCGAAATCGACCCCGGGCTGTACCACCATGGCGATCACGCGGCGCCATGCGCTGTGCAGTTCGCGCGCGAAGAAAGCCTGCCGGTGTACGTCCAGCGTGCGCGCGGCGGCTTGGGGCGCGGTAACGGCACCGGCCTGCGCCAGATTGGCTTCGCCGCCCGGAATCGGGACTTCCGTGCCGATCACGTACACGGGCGGCGCCAGGCCGGCCTGCGCGGCAGCAGCTTCGGCCACGGCGCACAGGCGCGCCGAGCGGGCTGCGATGATGTCGTCACCGAGAATTTCCGGATCGTCGGCACAGCGCATGCTGCAATCGAGGTGGATTTTATGGAAACCCGCTGCAGCATAGGCAGCGATCAGGGTTTCGGCATGGTTCATGGCCGTGTTGGCGTCCAGCGTCTGCCAGGCGTTCGGGCCCAGATGGTCGCCGCCCAGCACCAGCCGCTCCAGCGGGAACTGCTGCGCGACCGCCAGTTGCTGCACGTAGTCGCGGAACACGGCAGGCGTCATGCCGGTGTAGCCGCCAAACTGGTCCACCTGATTCGAGGTGGCCTCGATCAGCAGGATGGTGTCGTAATGCAGTGCTACCTGCATGGCGGCGCGCAGCACGGCAGGATGGCTGCAGCACACGCTGTAGATGCCGGCTGCTTCTCCACGACGGTGGGCGGCGATGATTTGCTGGACGGGCGAGAGTGGGGCGTTCATTTTCTTCACAGTGTCAATCAGGGATAAAGCTGGCGCGCCAGTAAGGCCGCACCGCGCGCGCCACCGGCATCGCCGAATGCGGGCGGCAGGATGGGCGGGACGATCACGCCGGCAAACAGGTGGCGCTTCACGGCGGCCGGCAATTGCTGGTACAGATGGTTCATCTGCGATAGCCCGCCGCCCAGTACGATGGCGTGCGGGTCCAGCGTAATCACCAGTGTGGCCAGTGCGTGCGCCAGCAGGTCGAGATGCAGTGCCATGGTCTGCTGCGCCAGCTGCGAACCGGCGGCAGCCTGCGCCGCAATGGCGAGCGGCGCGGCGCCGTCGCCGCCCAGATGGCGGTGCAGCAGGCTCATGCCGGGGCCCGATACATAGCGCTCCATGCAGCCGCTGCGGCCGCAGGCGCATGGCAGCAGGGGGAGCTGATATTGCTGCTGCAGCGCGGCCGGTATGGGCCAGTGCCCCCATTCGCCGGCGATGCCATTGGCACCGCGCAGCAGCCGGCCATTGACGCAATAGCCGCCACCGGCGCCGGTGCCGATAATCGCGCCGAACATGCTGGGCAGGGCGTGGGCTGCGCCGCCATCGGCTTCCGACAGGGCAAAGCACTGGCAGTCATTGCCGATCACCAGCGGGCGCTCAAGGGCTTCCTGCAGAGCGCTGGCAACCACCCGGCCGTTCAGCGCCGGAACGTTGGAACTGAGCTGACGACCGCTGACGGTATCGACGATGCCGGGCAGGCCGATGCCGACGGCAGCGCGCATATCCAGCGCCACATCGGCCCGCGCCACCAGCGCCTGCATGGACTGGACGAATTCGGCGAAGTCCGTGCCCGGCGTGGGAATGCGTTCGCGCTGCACTTCGCGCAGGCCGGACGCGTCATCCAGATAGGCCACCAGTTCGATCTTGGTGCCGCCGATATCGATGCCGTGGTAGCCGCGTACTTTAGAACGCGTCATGACGATAGATGGTGACGCCCTGGACCACGCGGTTGACGGTGCCACTGGCGAAGGGATTGTCGGGACGCAGCTGCAGCATGGCCGACTGGTGCAGCGCATACTGCTGCGCCATCAGCAGCCACAGGGGCGCCAGCCATGCATCGGCCCATGCTGGTGCCTCGCTGCCATAGTCGCCGCCGCTGCCGATGGTCAGGCAGGCGGCGGCAATCTGGTCGCGCTGCAGTTCGGCCAGCAGGTCGCCTTCGTAGCGGCGTGCCACCGGATCGGAGCTGCGGAACATCAGTACCAGCGTCTGCTGATTGACCATGGCTTTGGGACCGTGCCGGAAACCCAGCGCGCTATTGGCCACGGCCAGCACTTCGCCAGCCGTCAGTTCGAGGATCTTCAAGGCGGCTTCTTTGGCCAGCGATTCCAGCGGACCGCTGCCCAGATACACCACACGCGCCACTTTCTGTGCTGCCAGCTGTGCCACCGGAGCCGACCAGTCGGCCAGCGCCTGCTCGCCCAGCTGGGCCAGCGTTTCGATCTGCGCGCTCTGGAAGTCGGGATCGAGCACGGACAGTGCGGCCAGCAGCATGCAGGTGAAGCTGCTGGTCATGGCGAAGGCGCGGTCGCAGCTGGCGGCCGGCATCAGCAGGTTGTAGGTGGCCTGGTCGCCAGCGCCCTGTCTGGCCAGATCGCCATCGGCATTGCAGGTGATATTGAGGAAGCGTGCGTGCGGCACCATGTCGCGCACCAGCTGTACTGCGGCCGTGCTTTCCGGGCTGTTGCCGCTGCGGGCAAACGAGATCACCAGCGTAGGGCGCTCGCGGCGCAGGTACAGGGCCGGATGGGTCAGCAGGCTGGTGGTAGAAATAGCCCGCACCTGGCAGGGCCAGGCTGCATTGATTTCATCGGCAATGATTTCGCCCGCGTAGGCCGAGCTGCCGGCGCCGGTCAGAATGATGCGCGCTTCGGGCGTGCTCAGTACATCGCCAAGGAAGTCGCTCAGCGCCGCGCGCTGGCTATCGAGCAGGCGGGCGAGCTCGCGCCACAGGGCAGGTTGCTGGGCGATTTCTTCGGCAGTATCAAGGCCGCCAAGTTCGCGCCAGGCTTCGGGTGTGCGTTGGAATAGCGTAGTCATCGAAAGAATTCTCAGGTTAGGTGTAGGGAAGAATAAAGTTTAATTTTCGTTTTGTCAAAGACGAAAGTAAAACGAAAGACTAATAGTAAAGTTGTTTCCCATCAATGTGGCCGTTTTACTACATAAACGAAAGTTAAAATTCGTTGCTCGAACGTAAACGAAAGATTTTTGCATTTAATTGAAAATTTTTCTTTTCTTTTCATTGACCGGCCTAATTTTTATTTCTAGAGTGAACATATCGCAATGCTGTACTTTTGAATTTCACACGACATGAAACAGATTCCGCATCCTGCTGCTTTCTCTATTGCCCCTGCAACCCGGCCTGTTGTGCAGGCCATTACCGCCGCGCTGGCGACGCTGGCGTTCGGCGCTAGTGCCTGCGCTGCACCTATAGGCAATTTGCGTTCGATACAGCCCGCTGCCGGCGCACAATGGCAACTGCAGACCGATACCGGTGCGCAGATAGAACTGAGTCTACCCCGCGCCGATGTGCTGCACATCTGGGCTGGTCCGAAAAAGGCCGGCCTGACGGGCCCCGGCGATCAGGCAGCAGCCATCGTGGTGGCGCAGCCTGCGGCCAGTGTCGAGCATAGCGTCAGCGAGCAGCCTGACCATATTCTGATCCGCACTGCAGCGCTGACGCTGAAAGTGGAACGCAAGCCGCTGCGTTTCAGCCTGTACCGCACGGGCGAAGCGCAGCCGCTGTGGCGCGAAGTGCAGCCGCTGGAACTGGGCGACAAGCAGAGCGTGCAGATTCTTTCCAGCGACAAGGCCGAGCGTTTCTTTGGCGGCGGCCAGCAGAATGGTCGTTATGAATTCAAAGGCAGGCAATTACCCGTATCCTACTCCGGTGGCTGGGAAGAGGGCGATAGACCGAGTCCGGCACCATTCCTGATGAGTTCGCGCGGCTGGGGCATGCTGCGCAATACCTGGTCGGACGGGAATTACGATCTGCGCCAGAACGAGCAGATTGCGCTGGCCCATGACGAAGCCCGCTTCGATGCCTATTACTTTGTCGGCAAAGACGTCAAGGATGTACTGGCGCGCTATACCGAGTGGACCGGACGGGCGCACATGCTGCCGCGCTGGGCGCTGGAATTTGGCGATGCCGACTGCTACAACGATGGCGACAACGTGAAAAAGCCGGGCACCGTGCCGAAGGGCTGGAGCGATGGCCCGACCGGCAAGACGCCGGACGTGATCGACACGGTGGCGCGCAAGTACCGCGAGAACGATATGCCGGGTGGCTGGATACTGCCGAACGACGGCTATGGCTGCGGCTACACGGCCTTGCCGGAGACCGTGCAGGGGCTGGCCAAATATGGCTTCCGCACCGGCCTGTGGACGGAAAACGGCGTCGAGAAAATGGCCTGGGAAGTGGGTACGGCCGGCACCCGCGTACAGAAGCTCGATGTGGCATGGACCGGCAAGGGCTACCAGTTCTCGCTCGATGCCAATAAATCGGCCTACGACGGTATCCTGAATAATTCCGATGGCCGTCCTTTTATCTGGACCGTGATGGGCTGGGCCGGGACCCAGCGCTACGCGGTGACGTGGACCGGCGACCAGAGCGCCAGCTGGGACTATATCCGCTGGCATGTGCCGACCCTGATCGGCTCCGGCCTGTCCGGTCAGGCCTATGCGACTGGCGACGTGGATGCCATCTTCGGCGGCAGCCCCGAGACCTATACGCGCGACCTGCAATGGAAGAGCTTTACGCCGGTGCTGATGGGGATGTCCGGCTGGGCTGCGGCGGAGCGCAAGCATCCGTGGTGGTTCGCCGAACCGTATGTCAGCATCAACCGGCGCTACCTGAAGCTGAAGATGCGCCTGACGCCCTATATGTACACGCTGATGCACGAGGCCGAGCAGAGCGGCGCGCCGCTGGTGCGTGGCCTGATGTGGGACTATCCGGCAGATCCGGCAGCCAATACGGAAGCCTATAAATACCAGTTCATGCTGGGGCGCGACCTGCTGGTGGCGCCCGTGTACCGCAGCCAGGCTGTCAGCGGTGGCTGGCGCCGCGCCATCCACCTGCCGCAAGGCCGCTGGTTCGATTACTGGGATGGCCGCCAGGCCACGGCAGATCAGGGCGGGCGCGATATCGATCTGGCCGTTACGCTCGATAAGCTGCCCGTATTCGTGCGTGCCGGCGCCATTCTGCCCATGTATCCGGAAATGCTGTACGACGGCGAAAAGCCGAAAGATGTGCTGACGCTGGATCTGTATCCGCAACAGGGCAGCGGCGTGTCCGAGTACACGCTGTATGAGGACGATGGCAACTCGCGCCGCTACCAGCAGGGTGCGTTCAGCCAGCAGACCTTCCGCCTGCGCGGCGCGGCCGATGGCTACAGCCTCGAACTGGCACCCGTGGTAGGCAGCTACGATGGCCAGCTGGCGCAGCGCGCCTATGCGCTGCGTGTGCTGAGCCGCCAGCGTCCTGCAACGGTCAGCAGCGGCGACCGCCTGCTGGCAGCGCAGGCAGACCGCGCTGCATTCGATGCAGCCGGCGAAGGCTGGTATTTCGATGCCGCCGAGCGACTGGGCACGCTGCATGTCAAACTGGCCAGGCAGGATATCCGCCAGCCGCTGCAAGTACGGGTACAGCACGCCGCAGCGCAGGCGCTGGCTGACGATGCCTTCCCCGCCGCGCCAGCCATAGGCCGGGCCATTCCGGCTGACGCCATGATGGTGCTGAACCGGCCGTCGGAGGAAGCCGGCAATCCGCTGGAAAATGCGTTTGACGATAATCCGGCCAGCTGGTTCCGTACCACGCGCAGCCCGGCAGTGCAGGGCGGGCCGCACGAGTGGGTGATAGGTTTTACCGAGCGCCGCCTGATCGACGGTATCGAACTGGCGCCGCGTAACGACCAGCACTGGAAGCATGGCCAGATCCGCGATTACGAAGTCTACCTCGGCGATAACAATGGCGACTGGGGCGCGCCCGTCAAACGGGGCCAGCTGAAACTGGCGCAAGGCCTGCAGAGCATCAGCTTCCCTGCCACGGCAGGCCGTCTGTTGCGCTTCCGTGTACTGAGCACGCATAACCCCGAAGGCGACGGTGCTTCTGCAAGCGACCCTATGGTGACGGCAGCGGCCACGCCGGTAGCGCGTGCCTATAACGCGGTGGTAGCGAGCGAAGTGGCACCGGTTACGCTGTCGACCTTCCATGTGATGGCTTATCAGCCCAAAGAAGGCCCGGAGATCCAGCAGTATCTGTCCGATCTGGCCTTGCCGAAATCGGTGCACCGCGACCAGCTTGCGCAGGGCAAGGAGATGCGCATGAACGGCCTGTGGTTCCGCAAGGGACTGGGCGTAGGCTCAAGCAGCCGCGTCGATCTGCAACTGGCCGGCAACTGGAATCTGCTGCGCGCCGACCTTGGTGTGGACGATAGCTGCCGCAACGCCGGCGGCCTGCAGTTCCAGATCTGGACGGGCGAGCGTCTGCTGTACGACAGCGGTCTGATTAGCGCGCCAGCCGTGGTCAAGCCGGAGATCGATGTGCGCGGACTGACCCAGCTTAGCTTGCGCACGCTCGGTGCGCAGGGCAGCAAGCCTGCTCAGGTTTGTGGCAACTGGGCCAATGCGGTGCTGATCGGTACCGAAGGAAGCACCGTCCGCACCCGCTGATTTCATCCACTTTTTTCACACGTAGGAACCCCTCCACGGACCGGGGAGGGGTAGTTGCAACCTTTTGTTTTGAGTTACACACGACACCACGCAATTCAGGGAGATAAACATGCAGATAAAAAAACTGGTAGCTGCAATGATGGCAGTGGGCCTGGCTTCGGGCGCACTGGCGGCGGATGAGCAGGAAGAGCAGAAGCAGAAGAAGGATGAAAAGATCACGCGGGTCGAGATTACCGGCTCCAGCCTGAAGCGCATTAACGCCGAAACCGCATCGCCGGTGCAGGTGGTGGATGCCAAACAGATCGAAAACATGGGGGGTCGCACGCTGCTGCAGGTGCTCGATAACCTGCCGGCGGCACGCCCGGCGCAGCAGGACTTCCGCTCCATGTTCACCGGATCGGATGGTGCTTCGCAGGCCAATCTGCGCGGCATGGGCGCGCAGGGCACGCTGGTGTTGCTGAATGGCCGCCGCCTGTCGTTCTATGGTGCGCCAGCCGGCTTCCAGACCATGTTCGTCAACATCGATGCAATTCCGGCAGCGGCTATCGAACGCATGGAAATCCTGACTGACGGTGCTTCCGCCGTGTACGGTTCCGATGCGGTGGCAGGCGTCATCAACGTGATTACCAAGAAAAACTATCAGGGTCTGGAACTGCGCGCTAACGGCGACTTCTCGCCTACGGTGAAGTCTTATGGCGAACGTCAGGGCAGTCTGCTGTACGGTCTGGGCGACCTGAATAATGATGGCTATAACATCTATGGCTCGATCAACCTGTATCAGCGCGACCGCATTGCGCTGGAAGACACCTATCTGAAGCGTCCAGCGGGCTTCTATGACAACAACCCCACCTTCGTGCCGGGCTTCCGCGTGGGGGTAGGCAGCGAACCGGGCGTGGTCAACCCCGGCACTTTCTTCGTGTTCGACCCGGCGAACAAGAATGCCCGCACCCAGCGTGCCGTCAAAGGCTGCACCACCTCGATCACGGAAGCTTCCGGCACGCGCTGCGTGTGGAATTCGCTGCCGTATGCACTGGACACGGGCCCGAGTTCGGACCGTGCAACGGGCTATCTGAATGGCCGCATCAAACTGGGCGGCGATCTGGAAGCGTTTGCCGAAACGGCCTACACTCATATCAAACTGCGCGGCGAGAACGGCCCGCGCAGTTTCAATAGCGGCAGCACCAGCAACTGGTTCTCGCGCAATACCGGCACCAATCTGAATACTTTCGTGACGCCGTATCTGGGCCCGAACAACGTCTACCTGAAAGGCAAGCTCGATGCCGACATGGCGGCCAAGATGGGCGGAGCGGCTGGTCTGAACTATCTGCTGACCGATGCGGTGGGCCACTTCGGCCAGACCAATATCGATAACAGCTACCGTGCGCTGGCTGGCCTGCGCGGCAGCTTTGCCAACGGCTGGGACTTCGAGACTGCGCTGAGCGTGGCCGGCAGCCATTCGACCCTGTACCAGACCATCAACATCAACACCAAGGGCTTCCAGGCGGCGTTCGGTCCGTTCACTACCGATCCCGTCACCGGCCGCACTTATATTGCCGACAATCCGGCCTACAAGTTCGGCGAGATCAGCGATGCCAATGCAGCGCTGCTGCGCGCGGCCTATCCGACCTTCGATATCCAGTCGTGGACCAAGCTGATTACCTGGGACGGCAAGGTGGAAGGCACGGTCGCTAAAATCGGCGAACGCGAAGTGCGCGCCGCCTTCGGCGCCAGCCTGATGCGCGAGAGCTTCTACACCCCGGGCAATGCCGATGCGGCCAATGGCCTGATCACCCAGCAGGGCGGCTCGTGGTTCGACGGCCAGCGCAATGTCGCTGCCGTATTCAGCGAAGTGGTAGTGCCGCTGACGGACACGCTGGAAATCAATGCTGCGGCCCGTCTCGATAAATATCCTAATTTTGCGGCGAATGTGGCACCTAAGCTGGGCGTGCAGTGGCGCGCCATGCCGGAAGTGCTGGTAAGGGGCACCTACTCGGAAGGCTTCCGCGCACCGAATCTGGCGGAATCCGGTAGCGGTGGCGTGTTTGCCCAGGTGGGCGGCATCCGTGACACGGTACGCTGCGACCAGACCAATGCCATGGCCAATTTGCTCAAGAAATCCGTGCTGCCGGCTGAAGTGGAACTGGGCAAGACTCTGCTCAATTCCAACTGCTCCACCACGGTGGGTGGTCTGACCCCGCCCAATCCTGATCTGCGTCCGGAAAAAGCCAAGATTTCGACGGCTGGTCTGGTGCTGCAGCCAGCCAAGGATGTCAGCGTTTCGATCGACTACTGGTTTGCCTACCGCCGCAATGAAATCGTGCGTCAGGACTTCAACGAGCTGTTCACCCAGCTGGTCGACAAATACGGCCCGACGCTGGCAGGCACCAGCGCGGCGATCCGCAATCCGATCAGCGATGCTGACCGCGGCAATATGGCTGCCGTGGCCAGCATGTGCAAAAACCCCGCCAACGCGGCAGCTTGCGCCGGTACGCTGCCTACCTACACGGTGGGTAATATCGGTGGCCTGATTAACTCGTACTCGAATCGTGGCCGCACGCTGATCGATGGTATCGATGTGGATGCGCGCACCCGCTTCAGTCTGGGCGTCTACGGCAAGCTGAATACGGGCGTATCGACCACCTTCCGTCGCCGCGAGACCTATAACAGCGACGACGGCAACGGCTTTGGCGGCAATAACGTGGGCTACTACGATTCGCCGCGCATGCGCGCCACCTTCAATGCCGACTGGGCCTTCCGCGACTTCGTCACCAGCCTGTTCGTCAATTACACGGGCCGCACCAAGTGGGCCTATGGACCATGGGATACCGACAATGCGCCCGGTACCTGCAGCGCCGCCGGTGTGCAGATGCCGGCCAATCTGTGCGATGGTGCGCCGTCCTATACCACCGTCAATCTGGGCCTGAACTGGAAGCCGATGAAGAATCTCGATCTGGGGCTGAATATCAAGAACATCTTCAACAAGCAGCCGTACTACGATCCGAATGGCTGGGAAGGCTATAACCACAGCCAGAACCTGTTTGGCCGCCAGTATGCCTTCTCGCTGAATTACAAGTTCTTCTGATCCGTTACAATGGATCGGACCCGATCAAGCTCATTAAGGTTATCAACTGATGAACAAGCAATTGAATCGACGTGATTTCCTGATGGCCGGCGCTGCGCTGGCCGGAAGCCTGCTGCTTCCGTCCAGCTATGCGGCCACGCGCCAGAAGGTCAGGCTAGGCATGATAGGCACCGGCATGCGCGGCCAGGTGCTGCTGCAGGAACTGCTGCGCCGCGATGACGTGGAAATGGTGGCGCTGTGCGATATCGAACCTGTCATGCTGGGCAAGGCGCTCAAGCAGGTGGAAAAAGCCGGTAAGGCGCCACCGCAGACTTTCGGTGAAGATCGCGACCCGCAAGCCTACAAGCGCATGCTCGATGCCGGCAAGCTCGATGGCGTGATCATTGCCACGCCATGGGAGTGGCATGCACCGATGGCGATAGCGGCCATGCAGGCCAAGGTGCCAGTGGGCTGCGAAGTGGTGGCCGGCATTACCTTGCAGGATCACTGGGATGTGCTCAATACCCAGCTCAGGACCGGCACGCCGTATATGCTGCTGGAGAATGTGTGCTACCGGCGCGATGTGATGGCCGTGCTGCAGATGGTACGTGCCGGTGTGTTCGGCGAACTGGTGCACCTGCAGGGTGGCTACCAGCACGATCTGCGCGCGGTGAAGTTCAATAGCGGCGATCCGGCCAGGCCCTATGGCGGCGGCGTGGAGTTCGGCAGCAAGGGCTGGTCGGAGGCGCGCTGGCGTACCGAACATTCGGTGCAGCGCAATGGCGAGCTGTATCCTAGCCACGGTATCGGCCCATGTGCGATGTACACCAACATCAATCGCGGCAACCGCTTCACCCGCATCAATACTTTCGCCACCAAGGCGCGTGGCCTGCACGACTACATCGTCAAGCAGGGCGGGCCGCAGCATCCGAATGCGCGGGTGCAGTTCAAGCTCGGCGATGTGGTGACCACCACGCTGTCCTGCGAAAACGGCGAGACCATCCTCCTGCAGCATGATACGTCGCTGCCACGGCCGTATTCGCTGGGCTTCCGTGTGCAAGGCACAGATGGGCTGTGGATGGATGTGAATCATGCCATCCACATCGAAGGCCAGAGCAAGCCGCACCAGTGGGACGACTTCCAGCAATGGCAGGACCGCTACGAGCATCCGCTGTGGAAGAAGTATGCCAAGACGGCCGAAGGCGCTGGACACGGCGGCATGGATTTCTTCGTCATCCACGCATTCGTGGAAGCGCTCAAGGCCGAGGCGCCCATGCCTATCGACATCTACGATGCCGTGACGTGGAGCGCCATCACGCCGCTGTCGGAGCAGTCGATCGCGCAGAACTTCCAGACGCTGGACTTCCCCGACTTTACGGCGGGGCAGTGGAAGTCGCGCAAACCTATATTTGCCGACAATGACAAGTATTAGCTTGCTGCACTGAAGGAATAGGGCAGGCGGTGTACAATCTGGGCGCTTGAATTCAACCCAACGTTCAGTCCAACCCCGTCCATGTTTGCACGCCGCCTCGCTCTTGTCACTATCGCCACGCTTGCCGCAGCCACACTCGCTGGCTGCAAAACCACGCCTGTTGCAGAAACCCCGGTACTGCAGCCGCCGGTGGCCGAGCCGCTGCCGCCTAAAAAAGTCCGTATCGGTCTGGCGCTGGGTGGTGGCGCGGCGCGCGGTTTTGCCCATATCGGCGTGATCAAGGCGCTGGAAGCGCAGGGCATACACCCTGATGTCGTGGTGGGCACCAGCGCCGGCAGTGTGGTCGGGGCGATGTATGCAGCCGGTAATTCCGGTTTCCAGCTGCAGAAGATGGCGCTGGAAATGGATGAAGCGTCGATCTCCGACTGGGCGCTGCCGCTGTTCCGCAAGAGTACCGGTGTGCTCAAAGGGGAGGCGCTGCAAGCCTACGTCAACAAGGCGGTGAATAACCAGCCCATGGAAAAGCTGAAGATTCCGTTCGGCGCCGTGGCGGCCGATCTGAAGGATGGTCAGCCCATCCTGTTCCAGCGCGGGAATACCGGCATGGCCGTGCGGGCTTCGTCCGCCGTACCCGGCGTGTTCCAGCCGGTGACCATCAATGGCCATACCTATGTCGATGGCGGTCTGGTGGCGCCGGTGCCGGTGCGCTTTGCGCGCGACATGGGCGCCGACTTTGTCATCGCCGTCAATATCTCCACCCAGGCCGATGTACAGGCCACGGTCAGCTCGCTCGATGTGATCATGCAGACCTTCAGCATCATGGGCCAGCGTATCAATCAGTATGAACTCAAGGATGCCGATATCGTCATCGTGCCGGCACTGGGCAAAATGGCCAGCAATGATTTTGCTGGACGCAATCAGGCCATCCTCGCCGGCGAGCAGGCTGCCGCGCAGGTGATGGCGCAGATTAAACAGAAACTGGAAGCGAAGCGCCGCCCGCAATAGGGCAGTACTGCGTTATTACACACACCCGTAAAGAGGAAACAACATGCAAAGCAAACCATACCTGTCGCTCGCCGACGTGAAGAAAATCGCTGCTGCCGCCGAAGCGGAAGCCGTGGCCAATAACTGGCCGGTGGTAATCGCCATCGTCGATGATGGCGGTCACCTGCTGTGGCTGCAGCGTCAGGATGGCGCGGCACCGCTGTCGGCACACATTGCTCCGGCCAAGGCGCGCGTATCGGCACTGGGCCGCCGCGAATCGAAGATCTATGAAGATATGATCAACAACGGCCGCACTTCCTTCCTCAGCGCTCCGGCGCCGCAGACGGACGGCATGCTGGAAGGCGGCGTGCCTATCGTGGTGGACGGCCATGTGATCGGTGCAGTGGGTGTGTCGGGCGTGAAATCGGCCGAAGATGCGCAGATCGCCAAAGCAGGTATCGCTGCGCTGGGCTAATTTGTCCGGTAGCAGCCAGATCAAGCCGCCCGGCCCAGGCCCGGCGGCTTTGCTGTTTCTGGCCCCCGGCGGGGCTGGCCTGCCGGAGTATGTGTGTAGAAAGTGTTAATAATCAGTTGACAATAAAAGCTTCCTTGTTGATACTTTTGTGATCTTTTGATCATTAGGGAATCCGCATGAAGACTATACAGGCACTGGCTTGCGCGGCCATGCTGGCACTGGGCGGCAGCGCCAGTGCGGCCAACCATCTGTACTCTTTCAACGGCACCATGGCCGACGCGCTGGGCGGTGCCGACATGGTGGGGCTGGGCGGCACGCTGGGCGCCAGCAGCTACAGCTTTGGCAAGAACGAAGGTCTGGCGCTGGCCGAGGCGCTGGGCAGCGTGTACACCATCGATATGGTGATGAGCTTCGATAGCCATAGCGGCTGGCAGAAGATCATCGATTTCAAGGACCGTACGTCGGATATGGGTCTGTACACCAGCAATACGCAGTGGTACTTCTACAATATAGGCAGCATGGGGAATGTGCCGGCCGATGGCCAGTCGGCCCGGGTGACGCTGACGCGCGACAGCGGCAGTCTGGTTTCCCTGTATGTGAACGGGGCGCTGGCGGGGTCCTTCACCGATAGCGGCAATATCGCCACGTTCTCGGGCGCCAAGGCTAATTTCTTTGTCGATGACCTGACCAATGCCAAACCGGAGGCGGGTGCCGGCAACGTGGACTACATCGCCACCTTCGACCGTGCACTGACGGCGGCCGAAGTGGCGAACGGCGTGTCGCCGGTGCCGGAACCGGCGACCGGTGCCATGCTGGCGGCCGGACTGGGCATGCTGGCGCTGCTGCGCCGCCGTTCCGGCAAGGCCTGATTCTGCCGCAGCAAGCGCTGCAGATCGCCCGGCACGGGATACCGTGACCGGGCTTTAGTCGTAAAAAACTCCGGTTGCGCATTGCCAAGTAGGGGAGATTTGGTTATAATTCAAAGGTTTAGCCAATCTCACATCTACCGTAGCGACTACCACTCATCCATCTTCAATCTGACTATCCTTTCCAGCCTGAGATGGCTGAGATAGCACGACGGTCGTCTGACGTGGCGCAGCTACGGTAACTTTATCAGGAGTTGCCCTTGCCGCCATTTTTTTCTGGCCCCACCGTTCCAGCCATACTGGCCCTTGCTGACGGAACTATCTTCAAAGGTTTTTCGATCGGCGCTGCCGGCCACACTACCGGTGAAGTAGTCTTTAACACTTCCATGACGGGCTATCAGGAAATCCTGACCGATCCCTCGTATAGCCGCCAGATGGTCACCCTGACCTATCCCCATATCGGCAACTACGGCATCAATCCTGAAGACGTCGAATCCTCCAAAGTACATGCCGCCGGTCTGATCATCCGTGACCTGCCGCTGATTGCTTCGAATTTCCGCTCCACCCAGTCGCTGTCCGATTACCTCAAGGCCGAGAACATCGTCGCCATTGCCGGTATCGATACCCGCAAACTGACCCGTATCCTGCGCGAGAAGGGTGCCCAGTCCGGCGCCATCCTCGTCGGCACGCAAGGTAACGAGCCGTCGGAATCGCAGGCGCTGGATCTGGCCCGTTCCTTCCCCGGCCTGTCCGGCATGGATCTGGCCAAAGTGGTCACTGTGCAGTCCAGCTACGAATTCACCGAAACCGAATGGGCGCTGGGTGTAGGCTATGGCAAACTGGCTGATCCTAAGTTCCACGTGGTGGCCTACGACTTCGGCGTCAAGCGCAACATCCTGCGCATGCTGACCTCGCGCGGCTGCAAAGTCACCGTGGTGCCGGCCCAGACCAGCGCCGCCGACGTGCTGGCACTGAATCCGGACGGCGTGTTCCTGTCGAATGGTCCTGGCGACCCGCAGCCTTGCGATTACGCGATTGCTGCCGCCAAGGTGTTCATGGAGAAGAAGATCCCGCTGTTCGGTATCTGCCTCGGTCACCAGATCATGGGTCTGGCCTCCGGTGCCACCACCCTGAAAATGAAATTCGGCCACCACGGCGCTAATCATCCGGTACAGGATCTGGACAGCAAAAAAGTCATGATCACGTCGCAGAACCACGGTTTCGCTGTTGACCCGAATACCCTGCCAGCCAACTGCCGCGTCACCCACGTGTCGCTGTTCGACGGCTCGCTGCAAGGCTTTGCCCGCACTGATACGCCAGCGTTCTGCTTCCAGGGCCACCCTGAAGCATCGCCCGGCCCGACTGACGTCGCCTATCTGTTTGACCGCTTCATCGGCCTGATGCAAGCATCTGAAAAAAAATAAATGCGGGGAAAAAAGTAAATGCCTAAGCGTTCTGATATTAAAAGCATCCTGATTATTGGTGCTGGCCCGATCATTATCGGTCAGGCCTGCGAATTCGACTATTCCGGCGCACAGGCCTGCAAGGCACTGCGCGAGGAAGGTTACAAAGTCATTCTGGTCAACAGCAACCCTGCGACCATCATGACCGACCCGGAAATGGCCGACGTTACCTACATCGAGCCGATTACCTGGCAAGTGGTCGAGAAGATCATCGCCAAGGAAAAACCGGACGCGATTCTGCCGACCATGGGCGGCCAGACCGCGCTGAACTGCGCACTCGACCTGCACCGCAACGGCGTGCTGGACAAATACAAGGTGGAACTGATCGGTGCTACGCCGGAAGCCATCGACAAGGCCGAAGACCGCGCCAAGTTCAAGGACGCCATGACCAAGATCGGTCTGGGTTCGGCCCGTTCCGGCATCGCCCACTCGATGGACGAAGCCTGGGCTGTGCAGCGCGATGTCGGCTTCCCGACCATCATCCGTCCATCGTTCACCATGGGCGGCAGCGGCGGCGGTATCGCCTACAACGAAGAAGAATTCGAAGCCATCTGCAAACGCGGTCTGGAAGCTTCGCCCACCAACGAGCTGCTGATCGAAGAATCGCTGTTGGGCTGGAAAGAGTACGAGATGGAGGTGGTGCGCGACAAGGCGGACAACTGCATCATCATCTGCTCGATCGAAAATCTGGACCCGATGGGCGTGCATACGGGTGACTCGATCACCGTGGCACCAGCCCAGACGCTGACCGACAAGGAATACCAGATCATGCGTAACGCCTCGCTGGCGGTGCTGCGTGAAATCGGTGTGGATACGGGCGGCTCGAACGTGCAGTTCTCGATCAATCCGAAAGACGGCCGCATGATCGTCATCGAGATGAATCCGCGTGTCTCGCGTTCCTCGGCGCTGGCCTCGAAAGCTACCGGCTTCCCGATCGCCAAAGTGGCGGCCAAGCTGGCGGTAGGCTTCACGCTGGACGAACTGCGCAACGAAATCACCGGCGGTGCTACTCCGGCGTCGTTCGAGCCTTCGATCGACTACGTCGTGACCAAGATCCCGCGCTTCACCTTCGAGAAGTTCCCGACTGCCGATCACCACCTGACCACCCAGATGAAATCCGTGGGCGAAGTGATGGCCATCGGCCGCACCTTCCAGGAATCGTTCCAGAAAGCCCTGCGCGGTCTGGAAGTGGGCGTGGATGGCCTGAACGAAAAAACCAAAGACCGCGAGAAGATCGAAGAGGAACTGGGCGAGCCGGGTCCTGAGCGTATCTGGTACGTGGGCGACGCCTTCGCGCAAGGCTTCACGCTGGAAGAAGTGCACCAGCTGACCAAAATCGACCCGTGGTTCCTGATCCAGATTAAAGAGATCGTCGATCTGGAACTCTGGATGGACACCCAGAAGCTGGAGCAGCTGGACAAGAACACCCTGTACAAGCTGAAACAGAAGGGCTTCTCGGACCGCCGTCTGGCCTTCCTGCTGCAGACCACGCAGGCTGCTGTGCGCGCCCGCCGCCATGAACTCAACATCCGTCCCGTGTACAAGCGGGTCGATACCTGCGCGGCCGAATTCGCCACCAACACGGCGTATATGTACTCGACCTACGATGAAGAGTGCGAATCGAATCCGACCGACAAGAAGAAGATCATGGTGCTGGGCGGTGGCCCTAACCGTATCGGCCAGGGTATCGAATTCGACTACTGCTGCGTACACGCGGCGCTGGCGATGCGCGAAGACGGCTATGAAACCATCATGGTCAACTGCAACCCAGAAACCGTATCGACCGACTACGACACTTCCGACCGTCTGTACTTCGAATCGCTGACGCTGGAAGATGTGCTGGAAATCGTCGAACTGGAAAAACCGCTGGGCGTGATCGTCCAGTACGGCGGCCAGACTCCATTGAAACTGGCGCTGGATCTGGAAAAGAACGGCGTGCCGATTATCGGTACTTCGCCCGACATGATCGACGCTGCGGAAGACCGCGAGCGCTTCCAGCAGCTGCTGCACACGCTGGAGCTGCGCCAGCCGCCTAACCGTACCGCCCGTACCGAAGCGGACGCGCTGGCACTGGCACAGGAAATCGGCTACCCGCTGGTGGTGCGTCCTTCCTATGTGCTGGGCGGCCGCGCGATGGAAATCGTGCACGAGCAGCGCGATCTGGAACGCTACATGCGCGAAGCCGTCAAGGTGTCGCATGATTCGCCCGTGCTGCTGGATCGCTTCCTGAACGACGCCATCGAGTGCGATGTTGACTGCATCAGCGACGGCGAGACCACCTTCATCGGCGGCGTGATGGAACACATCGAACAGGCCGGCGTGCACTCGGGCGACTCGGCCTGCTCGCTGCCGCCTTACTCGCTGGCGCAAGCCACCATCGACGAACTGAAACGCCAGACCGCGCTGATGGCCAAGGGCCTGAACGTGGTCGGTCTGATGAATGTGCAGTTCGCCATCCAGAAGCAGGAAATCGACGGCGTGCTGCAGGACGTGGTGTATGTGCTGGAAGTCAATCCGCGTGCATCGCGTACCGTGCCGTATGTATCCAAAGCGACGGGCCTGCAACTGGCCAAGATCGCCGCGCGCTGCATGGTCGGCCAGACGCTGGCGCAGCAGGGCGTTACGCAGGAAGTGGTGCCTTCGTACTACAGCGTGAAGGAAGCCGTGTTCCCGTTCGTGAAATTCCCTGGCGTGGACACCATCCTCGGCCCTGAAATGAAATCGACCGGTGAAGTGATGGGCGTGGGTAAAACCTTCGGTGAAGCCTTCGTCAAATCGCAGATGGGCGCCGGCATCAAGCTGCCGAAGTCGGGCAAGGTGTTCCTGTCGGTGAAATCGTCGGACAAGCCGCGCGCCGTGAAAGTGGCGCGTGATCTGGTGGAAATCGGCTTCACGCTGGTGGCCACCAAGGGCACGGCTGCGGTGATCGCCGCTGCCGGGATTCCGGTCACCCCCGTCAACAAGGTGGTGGAAGGCCGTCCGCACGTGGTCGACATGATCAAAAACCACGAAATCGTACTGGTGATCAATACGGTGGAAGAAAAGCGCAGCGCCATCACGGACTCGCGCGCCATCCGGACCTCGTCGCTGGCTGCCCGTGTGACCACCTACACCACGATTGCTGGCGCCGAGGCGGCGGTGGAAGGTATCCGCCATCTGGACCAGTTGCAAGTGTACGATTTACAAGGGCTGCATAAAACCTTACACTAAGGTTCTTGAGTCGGCGTGGTGTAACACTGCGCCGACGGCAAGCAGGACTTCCTAACCACAGAGCTCGCGCAGCAGGCAGGCGCGGCCTCTGTGGTTTTCCATTGTTACAACAGAGTAAATACAAGATGACTTCAGTTCCACTTACCAAATTCGGCGCCGAGCTGCTGCGTGAAGAGTTGCACCAGTTGAAGCACGTCGAGCGCCGTGTCGTGATCGACGCCATCGCCGAAGCCCGTTCGCACGGCGATCTGTCGGAAAACGCCGAATACGATGCCGCCAAAGAGCGTCAGGCCTTTGTCGAAGGCCGTATCGCCGAACTGGAAGGCAAGCTGAGCGCGGCTCAGATCATCGACCCGACCACCCTCGACGCCGAAGGCCGCGTGGTGTTCGCTTCGACCGTGGATCTGGAAGATCTGGAATCGGGCGCCAAAGTGACCTACCAGATCGTCGGCATCGATGAAGCCGACCTGAAACTGAGCAAAGTTTCCGTGACTTCGCCTATCGCCCGTGCCCTGATCGGCAAATCGGCTGGCGACGTAGTGGAAGTGCAGGCCCCGTCGGGTCCGCGCGAATACGAAATTCTGGAAGTGCGTTACGTCTGATGTTACTCGCGCGTACACGGCTACTGGTTGCAACGCTGTGGGCGGGCAGTATCTGGACGGTAGGCTATCTGGCCGCGCCCACACTGTTTGCCACGCTGAGTGACCGTGTGCTGGCTGGCAATATTGCCGCCAATTTATTTGCCCATCAGGCCTGGCTGTCGATCGCCTGTGCGCTGGTGATGCTGGCTTTGCTGTGGGTAGGGCGGGGCAGCGAGACGGGCGGTATCTTTGCCGGTTCGGCCGCCAATTCCGCTGCCCGCACCCGCCGCGTGCTCTTGATCATCGTTGCCGTCATGCTGGCTTGCACGCTGATCATGCACTTCGGCCTGCAGCCCATGATGGCCAGCCTGCGCGCTGCGGCCGGTCCCGGTGGCGTAATGGACGGCGCTGCGCACAACGAGTTCGGCATTCTGCACGGCATATCCAGCAGCCTGTATCTGGTACAGAGCTTGCTGGCCGCGTGGCTGGTAGTCAAACAATAAGTTAGCGGGGCGGCGTAGTCGTCCTGCCAATAAAAGCGGGGCCAGAGCATGCTGTATGCTCCGGCCCCGAATTTCTCGCAAAAACGCAGTCTAGACGGGATTAGCCCAGACTCTTTTTGGTCGACTTCTGACGCACTTTGGCGCGTTTGATGTTGCCGCCCTGGGTGACGCGTTCATTGCCTTTCAGCAGAACTTTGGTCACCGATGGACGTTTGGTGCCGCTTGGGCTAGGCTTGACGATGGTGACTTCGCGCAGACCGCGGCCAGTCGTGGCGCTACGCTCGCCCGCTGCTTCCTTCTTAGGGCGGTAGAGTACCAGCAGTTTGCCGATGTGTTGCACTGGAGCAGCATCGAGTTGCTCGCAGATGCTTTCATACATGGCAATCCGGGCTTCGCGGTCGTCGCCGAACACGCGCACCTTGATCAGACCATGGGAGTCCAGGCCCAGCGAGATTTCCTTGAGGACGTTGGCGGTTAATCCCGCCTCGCCGATCAGGACGATAGGCTTGAGACCATGCGCTTCGGCGCGCAGTGCGCTGCGCTCAACGGGTGTAAGTTTTTGCATAATAATATTTTTTAGTAGTTCCCTTAAAGGCAGTATTCTACGCGAATGGCAAAGAACAAAATCAACAAAAACTGGATTCACGACCACATTAACGATCCTTACGTGAAATTAGCGCAAAAAGAGGGCTTCCGCGCCCGTGCTGCGTTCAAGCTCAAGGAGATCGATGAGGACGAGAAGCTGATCAAACCGGGCCAGGTCATCGTCGATCTGGGCTGTACGCCGGGCAGCTGGGGCCAGTACACGCGTCGCAAGCTGGCCGGCAAGGAAGGCGGCGGCATCAATGGCACCCTGATCGGGCTGGATATCCTGCCGATGGAGCCGATTGCCGATTTCCACTTCATCCAGGGCGATTTCCGCGAGCCGGAAGTGCTGCAGCAGCTGGAAAATGTGGTGCAAGGTCAAAAAGTCGATCTGGTACTGTCCGATATGGCGCCCAACCTGTCGGGTATTGCTGCCTCCGATGCGGCGCGGATGGAACACCTGATCGATCTGGCCATCGAATTCTCCCAGGCCCATCTGAAGCCGGGTGGGGCGCTGCTGGTGAAATGCTTTAAAGACATGGGTTTCAACGATATCGTATTGAAATTCCGTCAGGAATTCAAAACCGTGACCCAGAAAAAACCGAAAGCCAGCCGTGATAAGTCGTCGGAAATCTTCCTGCTGGGGCGGGGCCTGAAAAACCCCACCGATGGCATGCTTTCTTCGCAACCTTACGATGATGGTGATTTCCCTCCCGTTCGCCCTTGATATTTGCCTTACGGGCCGCACATAGCCACCGTGAAGATCAGTTTTGACTTGATCGCACCCGTGTTTTGGTCAAATAATGTGTTTTAGGCGAGAAATCTGCGTGCACCCCTGAATGGCCTTCTGGCAGTGGCTGTTTATTGCAGGTAAAATCGGATTTCTAGCACTAGGTTATAGATGCGCCCCGCATCCAAGGAGTTTTCGTGAATAACATGTTTTCCAAATCCGCCATCTGGGTAGTTGTGGTGTTGCTGCTGCTGATGTTGTACAAGCAGTTCGACAGCCATAGCGTGTCCGGTGGTCCTAAAACGATCGCTTATTCCGATTTGCTGGATGAGGTCAAAGCCAAGCGCATCAAGGATGTGGTGATTGAAGGCGCCAACATCACTGCCACCCGCAGCGACGACACCAAGGTGCGCTCGACCGCCACCATGCTGGACCGTGGTCTGGTGGGTGACCTGCGCGATGCCGGCATCCATTTCGATATCAAACCGCCTGAGGAACCCGGCTTCCTGCAGCAGGTGTTTGTGTCCTGGTTCCCGATGCTGCTGCTGATCGGCGTGTGGATCTTCTTCATGCGCCAGATGCAGGGCGGCGGCAAGGGTGGTGCGTTCTCCTTCGGTAAATCGAAGGCGCGCATGATGGACGAAACCAATAACACCGTAACCTTCGCCGATGTGGCCGGTTGCGATGAAGCCAAGGAAGAAGTCAACGAAATCGTCGACTTCCTGAAAGACCCCAGCAAATTCCAGAAACTGGGCGGCCGTATTCCGCGCGGCGTGCTGATGGTCGGTCCTCCGGGCACGGGTAAAACCCTGCTGGCGCGTGCCATTGCCGGCGAAGCCAAGGTACCGTTCTTTTCGATTTCCGGCTCGGACTTCGTGGAAATGTTTGTCGGCGTGGGCGCGAGCCGCGTACGCGACATGTTCGAAAACGCCAAAAAGCATTCGCCCTGCATTATCTTCATCGACGAGATCGATGCGGTCGGTCGTCATCGTGGCGCCGGCATGGGCGGTGGCAATGACGAACGCGAACAGACGCTGAACCAGTTGCTGGTGGAAATGGACGGCTTCGAAGCCTCGTCCGGCGTGATCGTCGTCGCGGCAACCAACCGTGCCGACGTGCTCGATAAAGCGCTGCTGCGTCCGGGCCGTTTCGACCGCCAGGTATCGGTAGGCTTGCCCGACATCCGTGGCCGCGAGCAGATCCTGAACGTGCACATGCGTAAAGTGCCGATCGGCACCGACGTCAAGGCCGACATTCTGGCCCGTGGTACGCCCGGCTTCTCTGGCGCCGATCTGGCCAATCTGGTCAACGAGGCAGCCCTGTTTGCGGCACGCCGCAGCAAGCGTCTGGTCGATATGATCGATTTCGAAGATGCCAAGGACAAGATCTTCATGGGCCCGGAACGCAAGTCCATGATCATCCGCGAGGAAGAGCGCCGTAACACGGCTTACCACGAGTCCGGTCACGCGGTGGTGGCCAAGCTGCTGCCCAAGGCTGATCCTGTGCACAAAGTCACCATCATGCCGCGCGGCTGGGCGCTGGGTCTGACCTGGCAGCTGCCTGAGCACGACAATATCTCGGGCTACAAGGACAAGATGCTGGAAGAAATTTCCATCCTGTTCGGCGGCCGGATTGCGGAAGAAATCTTCGTCGGCCAGATGTCGACCGGTGCTTCCAACGACTTCGCCCGTGCCACCAAGCTGGCCCGTTCCATGGTCACCCGCTTCGGTATGTCCGACAGCATGGGCGTGATGGTGTACGAAGACAGCCAGAACGACGGCTTCTTCGGTGGTGCTTCCAAAACTATCTCGGAAGCTACCCAGCAACTGGTCGACGCGGAAATCCGCCGCATACTGGACACCCAGTATCAGCTGGCGCGCAAGCTGCTGGAAGAAAACCGCGACAAGGTCGAAGTGATGACCAAGGCGCTGCTGGAGTGGGAAACCATCGATGCCGACCAGATCAACGACATCATGGCCGGTCTGGAACCACGTGCACCGAAAGCTGGCGTCACCATCCGCAAGCAGCCGCCTAGCGATGGCGGTTCGGGCGTGGCGCCTAGCGTCACGGCACCAGCCTAAGCCGGCTGTTCTAGCCGCAAGTAACTCGGGGGTGAGGAGCGATCCTCACCCCTTTTTCATTGTTCCGGTAAAAATCCATGCATAGCACTTTACAGTTTGGCCGCTTCAACTACCCCCTGAGCGGCGAACATGCCCGCGCCCGCGTGATGGGCATCCTGAATGTCACACCCGATTCATTTTCCGACGGCGGTCAACATCACTCGCTGGAGTTTGCCATCTCCCATGCCGAGGAAATGATACGGGACGGCGTCGATATCATCGACGTGGGGGGCGAATCGAGCCGCCCGGGCGCCGCTCCGCTGCCACTGGAACAGGAGTTGCAGCGGGTGATGCCGGTGCTGTATGCCCTGCGCGATCAGGGACCAGCCATTTCGGTAGATACCTACAAGCCGCAGGTGATGCGCGAAGCCATTATCGCCGGTGTCGATATGATCAATGATATCAATGGCTTCCGTGCGCCGGGCGCGATCGAGGCGGTGCGCGATAGCGATTGCGCGCTGTGCATCATGCATATGCAGAAAGACCCGCAGCAGATGCAACTGGCCCCGCAATATGGCGATGTGGCGGCCGAAGTAATTGCCTTCCTGCGCGAGCGGATCGAGGCCATGACGGCGGCCGGTATTGATCCGCGCCGCATCTGTGTCGATCCGGGCTTTGGATTTGGCAAGACCTTGGAGCATAATTACGTTTTGCTAAGATCGACGGCGCGTATCATCGCCGAGCTGCAGATGCCGCTGCTGGCGGGGCTGTCGCGCAAGTCCATGGTGGGCGGCCTGACGGGCAAGCCGGTCGAGCAGCGTATGGCTGGCAGCCTAGGCGGCGCGCTGGCGGCAGTGGCGCAGGGCGCTGTCATCGTGCGCGTGCATGATGTGGCGGAAACCGTGGATGCTTTGAAAGTCTGGCAGGCTGGAATTAACCGATAACGATAGAGAGAAACGCAATGTCCCGTAAATATTTTGGTACCGATGGCATCCGTGGTCTGGTAGGCGAAGCTCCGATCACGCCGGATTTCGTGATGCGTCTGGGTTATGCCGCCGGTAAAGTACTGGCCGGTGGCCGCAGCGGCACTTCGCGTCCGACCGTGCTGATCGGTAAAGACACCCGTATTTCCGGCTACATGCTGGAAGCGGCGCTGGAAGCCGGTTTCTCGGCTGCCGGTGTGGACGTGATGCTGGCCGGTCCTATGCCGACTCCGGCGATTGCCTATCTGACCCGCGCGCTGCGCCTGTCGGCGGGTGTGGTGATCTCGGCTTCGCACAATCCATTCCAGGATAACGGCATCAAATTCTTCTCCGAGCACGGCACCAAGCTGCCGGACGCAGTGGAACTGGAGATCGAAGCTGCGCTGGATCAACCGATGTCCTGCGTGTCGTCGGAAAAGCTGGGCCGCGCCAAGCGCCTCGATGACGCCAACGGCCGCTACGTCGAATTCTGCAAGAGCACCTTCCCCAACGAGCTCGATCTGCACGGCATGAAGCTGGTGGTCGATTGCGCCCATGGCGCCGCCTACAATATTGCGCCGCACGTATTCCACGAACTGGGCGCGGAAGTCATTGCGATCGGCAACAAGCCCGATGGTTTCAACATCAATCTGAAACACGGCGCCACGGCGCCAGCCGCCATGGCCGAAGCCGTGCGTGCCCATGGCGCCGATCTCGGTATCGCGCTCGACGGCGATGCCGACCGTCTGATCATGTGCGACGCGAATGGCCGCCTGTATAACGGCGACGAACTGCTGTACCTGATGGTGATGGACCGTCTGGCCACTGGTCCTGTGGCTGGCGCCGTCGGCACCCTGATGACGAATATGGCGGTGGAAGTGGCGCTGAAAGAGAAGGGCATAGGCTTTGCCCGCGCCAAGGTGGGCGACCGCTACGTGCTGGAAGTGATGAAGGAAAATGGTTGGCTGCTGGGCGGCGAAGGCTCGGGCCACCTGCTGTGCCTGGACAAGCACACCACCGGCGACGGCATCATCTCGGCATTGCAAGTGCTGTCGGCGCTCAAGCGTGCGGGCAAGTCGCTGGCCGACTGCACCAAGGATCTGGTGATCTTCCCGCAAGCGCTGGTGAATGTGCGCGTGACGCCGGGCTTTGACTGGACCAAGAATGCTGCCATGGTGGCCGAGAAGGAAGCCGTGGAGCGCGAGCTGGGCAATAGCGGCCGCGTGCTGATCCGCGCATCGGGCACGGAACCGCTGATCCGCGTGATGGTCGAAGCGCGTGAAGAGGACGCCGCGCAAAGCATGGCGCGCCGGATTGCCGACAAAATGGCAGCCTGAGGTAGGGCTGAATCTTTTGATAATGAAAGAAAATGCTTGCTCACATTGACGTTATAGAGAGCAAGCGTTAGAATGATGTCTTCGGAGTGTGGCGCAGCCCGGTAGCGCACCTGGTTTGGGACCAGGGGGTCCAAGGTTCGAATCCTTGTACTCCGACCAAAATACTAAAACGGGTTGTCGTTAAGACAGCCCGTTTTTCATTTCCGACGGCATTGTTCGTCGCGACACAAACTGCCCATAGCTCAGTTGGATAGAGCATCAGCCTTCTAAGCTGAGGGTCGCAGGTTCGATTCCTGCTGGGCAGGCCAAAGTACAAGCTCATAGCGGTAGCACTCACTAATCTTTCGCGATTTAAATTTCGCTGCGCCATTCACGTCCGAATGGTGCCTGTTCACATCATTTGCCCCTTTGGCAAACAGTTCAGCCGAACGGGAACTCTTTTGTTGTGCTGGCTACTCATGAGGCGCTCCAGCTACGAAGGGCGGAGCAGGCCAAGCCGTGGCTCGGTCTCGCTTAATTCCAGTGAGTAAAAAATGAAACCAAACGTCCAATATGAATTTCATCACATGGGCATACCCACCCAGGTGAAGAAGGGCGAAGAAAAATTCTCTGCAACTGCAGGAATCTACACCAGCGATAATCCGGGAAAATTTCGCATCCAGTGGCACAGGTTTACCGACGATACGCCGCTGCATCCGCTATTGAGAGAGCTGCCGCATGTGGCTTTTAAGGTGAGCGATCTCAGCGCGGCCATCGAGGGGGAGGAAGTGTTACTGGGTCCGTATGAGCCTATCGATGACTTTCATGTGGCGGTGATCAATGATGGCGGCGTCCCTGTCGAGCTCATTCAGACGATCCTATCGGACGATGAAATCTGGCAACGTGCCCGCGAGGGGCAGGGCTCGCTTTACCGCAAGCCGGCAGCTTAAGCTATCGCCCGCAACGTGTCCCGGTAGCTGGCGCGTGCATTGCGCTTAAATGGCGATTGGCTGTCTTGTGCCTATTCCTGAATCGTATAGTTTTACTTGCTAAATTGATTGGTGTGCTGCACGGCATTTACGTAACATCAACGCGACCTTTACTGACCATTCGCGAGTCGCGTTCTGATGATTACCGCTTTGTCTGCTGTTCTGCGCCGTTGCTGCGCTCCCTTTGCCATGCTGGTTGCGCTGGTACTTTCAACTGCGGCGCTGGCTGCCCCGAGCACAAGAGCAACCCCAACTGAATCCGGACGCGAACGGCTGTCGCTAGACCGCGGCTGGCTGTTTCATCTGGGCGATATCGTTGCGCCTGAAGTGAAAGGGCATGGCGCCAGCTATGGTTATGGCAAGGCCGGTTTTGCGTGGGGCCCGGCCGGCACCACCTATGATGATGGCGACTGGCGCGCACTTAGCCTGCCGCATGACTGGGCAGTAGAAGGTCCGTTCGATGCGCAGGAAAATCTGGCGCAAGGCTATCGTCCGCGCGGCGTGGGCTGGTACCGGCGCTATCTGCGCATCGAACCGCAGGAACGTGGCCGTCAGTTCGAACTGCAGTTCGATGCCATCGCCACCCATGCGACGGTGTGGGTCAACGGCATCCTCGTGCATCGCAACTGGTCGGGCTATAACGCCAGCAACATCAACATCACGCCTTATCTGCGCTACGGCGACGAGATGAATACCATCGCCGTGCGTGCCGATGCGGTGCCGATGGAGGGCTGGTGGTACGAGGGCGCCGGCATCTATCGCCATGCGTGGCTGGTCAAGCGCGCGCCCCTGCATATTGTGACGGATGGTCTGCACGCGACGCCGCGCCTGGGTCAGCAGGGGCAGTGGAGCATACCTGTTGCGGTCACGCTGAAAAATGGCGGCAAGGCTGCTGCAAGCGCGCTTGTCGAGGTGACGCTGCGCGATCCGTCCGGCGCGCTGGTCGCCAGCCGCCGCAGCAAGGTGCAAGTGCCCGTGCTGGCGCAGGCCGAAGCCCGGTTGCTGCTGGCGATAGGCAAACCTGAACTGTGGTCGCTGGAGCACCCGCAGCTTTATCAGGTCAGCGCAAGGGTGATACAGAATGGGGCGGCGGTGGATGAAGTCAGCCTGAAAACCGGCCTGCGCGAAATGCGCTTCGATGCTGCCCGCGGCGCTTTCCTCAACGGGCAGCACGTCAAGCTGCAGGGCGTCAGCATTCATCAGGATCATGCCGGTGTGGGCGTGGCGGTGCCCGATGCGATCTGGGAGTATCGCCTGCGCCGCCTGAAGGAGCTGGGCGCTAACGCTATTCGCTTTACCCACGGTGCGCCAGCGGCTGAAGTGCTCGATATGGCTGACCGTATGGGTTTCCTTGTCATGGACGAGAACCGCAATTTCAATATCTCGCCCGACTATCTGCAGCAGCTGGAGTGGCTGGTGCGGCGCGATCGTCATCACCCCAGCGTGGTGCTATGGTCGCTGTTTAACGAGGAGCCCATGCAATCCACCGAAGCTGGCTACGAGATGACGCGCACCATGGCTGCCGCCGTCAAGACCCTCGATGCTACGCGGCCTGTAACAGCGGCCATGAACGGCGGCTTCTTTGCGCCGTATAGCGTGGCACATGCGCTCGATGTGGTGGGGGCCAATTATCAGGTGGATGCCTATGACAAGTTCCATCAGCAGTTCCCCAAGGTGCCGTTCACCAGCTCGGAAGATACTTCGGCCTTCATGACGCGCGGCGTCTACACCACCGATCAGCGCACCAATGTGTTTGCCAGCTATGATGATGACTACGCCAGCTGGGGCAATAGCCATCGCGATGCATGGGAAGCGATTGCGCGCAGGCCATTTGTGGCTGGTGGCTTCGTCTGGACCGGTTTCGACTATCGTGGCGAACCGACGCCGAATCAGTGGCCTGCTGTGAACTCGGTGTTCGGCATCATGGACCTGAACGGCTTTGCCAAGAATGCCTACTACATCCATCAGGTGCAGTGGATAAAGGAGCAGCCGCTGGTGCATATCGCGCCGCACTGGAACTGGGCGGGCCGCGAGGGCAGCGATATCCGTGTGATGGTGATGTCGAACGGGGAGAGGGTGGCGCTGCTGCTGAATGGGCAGAAGCTGGGCGAGCAGCAGGTCGACCCGTATCGCATGAACTACTTCATGGTGCCTTATGCCGCGGGCAAACTGGAAGCTATCGCCTACCGAGGCGGCAGACCGGTGGCCCGCACTAGCGTGGAGACGACCGGCCCGGCGGTACGCATCGAGCTGGTACCGGATCGTGAAGCACTGCGCGGCGATGGCCGCGATGCTATGCCCGTCACCGTGCGTGCCGTGGATGCGCAGGGCCGCGCCGTGCCGCTGGCCGATGCCGAAGTGCACTTTGCTGTAACGGGCGCAGGCCTATCGATAGGACACGGCAATGGCGATCCTACCTCGCACGAAGATGAGAAGGGCCCGACCCGGCGCCTGTTCAACGGCCTGGCGCAACTGATCGTGCAGTCGTTCGATAGTAGTTCCGGCGAGCTGCTGGTGGAAGCCTGCGCCGACGGGCTGGCGCCGGCGCGGCTGGTACTTCCTGTGCGTGCCGTAGCGACGCCGCCTACCCAGCCTGCGTCCGAGGCGCCTTTCAATACGGTTAACTACTGGCGCATTTCACCGTCTAGTTCTCGCCGTCCCGATCCGAACCTGTTGCTGGCGGACTTCGACATGAATACCTGGGAATATGGCGATCCGCCTATGCTGCATGACTATCAGGACGCGGCTCATGCGGGCTACAGGATATTCCGCGCCAGCTTCACCCCGCGCAAAAAGCTGGCGGATGGTAGCGGCGTGCTGCATTTTCTGCGACTGGCGGGGCGCGCAGAAATCTGGCTCGATGGTCAGCTGATAGGCCGCAAGGATGACTTTGCGCCGGCACCTCTGCGGGTGGTACTGCCCGCCGGAGCCGGTACGCGCCAGTTGAATGTGCTGATCGAAGGCCGTCAGGGGCAGACCAGCGGCATCGAATCTGCGGTACGGATCGAGCCCGCGCAGCACTAGGTGCGGTGTGCCATGGCGTCGCCGGACATGCCGTGACAAAAGGCGCAATTTCCGATTTAATAAGATGCTATTCTTTTCAAAAATGAAAATAGCGTCTGGCTGCTGAACGCGTTCTTGCGCATGCTGCAGTTGCAGGCCGCATCGGGAGACTCAATGCATAAACCGGCCTTGGTATCGGCGCTGTTGCTGGCGCTAACTTCTGGCGTCGCGCTGGCGCAAACAGCCGTACCTGCAGCTTTAGAAGAGCGCATAGCGCGGGTTGAACAGGGCCTGCTGCTGCCGGTGGTGGTGCAGGGGCAGTCTGCAACGGGCATGTCGCTGCGGGACCGGATGGCATACTGGCGCGTGCCCGGTGTCAGCATCGCGCTGATCAACCATGGCGCAGTTGAATGGGCGCGTGGCTATGGTGTAACCGATGCGGGCGGCACGCAAGCCGTCACGCCGCAGACGCTGTTTCAGGCGGGTTCCGTTAGCAAGCCTGTCACGGCTGCGCTGGTGTTGCGGCTGGCCGCTGCTGCAAGGCTGGACCTCGATGAAGACGTCAATCGCCGCTTGCGCGGCTGGCAGGTGGCGCCGGGCGGACCTGCTGTAAGCGCTCGTGCGCTGCTCAGCCATACGGCGGGTATGCCCGAATACGGCCTGACCGGCTATGCAGCGGGAACGGTCATGCCGACATTGGCGCAGGTGCTGCATGGCCAGGCACCGGCTAGCAATCCTCCTGCAGTGCGCGTGGCGGGGCAAGAGTATGCCTATTCCAGCCTCGGTTATGTGGTGCTGCAACAGTATCTGGAAGATGCTTTGCAGCGTCCCTTTGCCGTGCTGGCGCAAGATGAAGTGCTGCGCCCGCTGGGGATGAAGGCTACGCTGTTTGCGCCATCGCTGGAAGGGCCGCAGGCAGCGCAGGCGGCAGCCGGACATGATCTCGATGGTGCCGTACTGGCCGGACGCTGGCGCCGCCATCCCGAGCTGGCGCCGACCGGTTTGTGGAGTACTGCGCCGGATCTGGCGCGCTTTGCGCTGGCGCTGCAGCGCTCCGCCGCCGGACAGTATCCGCAGTGGCTTTCGGCGCCGGCCAGCAAGGCCATGCTGACGCCGGTGAGCAACGAATATGGACTGGGCTTGGAGCTCGATCATGCCGGAAGCACCGCCGCGTTCCATCACAGCGGCTCCACCATAGGCTACAAGGCGCTGCTGTTTGCCTATACGCAGACAGGGCAGGGTGTGGTGATACTGACCAATGGCGATGGTGCCTGGCCGCTGATCGAGGAGCTGATGCGCAGTATCGCTGCCGAATATGGCTGGGAAGATTACCGGCCCATATCACGTGTGGCGATGTTGCCCCAGCCGGCACTGTTTGATCAGTTCACAGGGCAGTACAAGGTCGGCAACACCACGCTGCAGGTCACGCGTGCAGGCGACCAGCTGATGCTGGCAGGTCCGCCACTGGGACCGGCAGCGCTGGAACTGATAGCTTCCGGTCCTTATGATTTCTTTGTGCGCGAGAAGGACGCCACGCTGCATTTCGACCCCAATCAGGGGCGGCCGGTGCAGACAGTGACGTTTGTCGATGGCCGTCCGCGCCCCGGTCAGCGCCAGCAGTGATGATGACGCATCGCTCCGGCTTTACCCCGGCGGCTGCGGGATGGCCGGGGTGCCTGGTCTGCTTGCTAGGTCGGGCGATGCTGGGCAGCGATCTCTTTCAAGGTGTCTACATAGTCATCTGCGCGTTTCTGATCGGCCATCTGCTTGCTCTTTAGCGCCAGTTCCGCGCGTACTTGCTCGTGTGCGTTTTCGCCACGGCGCTGGGCGCGCTCATTCTGGACTTGCGCAGCGTTGTCCTGCGTGCTGGAACTCTCAGCGTGGACGCGCTTGGCTAGCGGGTTGCCGACCTTGTCTGCCTCCAGTTTCACCATGGCCTGTACGATTTCTGCAAACAGTGCGGTGTTCATCGGAGCGATGACTACCTCGCGCAGGCTCTGCTCCACGGCCTGCCACTTGCTAGCGTCGACGCGTTCGCGTTGCAGGTCCCAGCAACGACGCAACATCTGCAGATTCTCCTGGTTAGGGGCTGCCTCGACCTGATTCAGCAGGTCGGCAAGTGCGAGTCCACCCTGCGCGCAGGGCACGGCTGGAGCATTTTGCTCGAACGTTTCTTGCTGGCTGGCTGGTGCTACATCCGGCGCGAGCACTACTCGCTCTGCTACGGCCGTTGCGGCATCGTCATGCCGGGCCATCGAGTGATCGCTGACATTGACCAGTTGCTTGATGTGTTCCACTGCGGCGCGGACGCGATTTTCAGCGGCTGCGTTTTCTGCGATGAACTGAGCGACCTTCTGCTGCAGCACATTATCCAGAAACGGTAACAGGGGCTTGGCATGATCGGCCGTAGGGACATTGAGGAATTGCTCGAGCAGAGCCAGACGCGGCGACTGGATGTTCATGGCAGCGCCATATTGTCCGGACAGCAGGCTAAAAGGGGCGCGCGGATAGGTCGCAGCGTGTGCCGCCAGGCGGATGGCGAGGTTCTGATCAGGGGATGCGTTATGCGCAAGCCGTGCGAGCACGTTGAATTCAATCTTCATAATTGGTCTAATTCGGTCATTAGGATCACACAAGGAGCCGACCGTTCGGGATGGGGATCCGATTCTGGCATTGGATATGACAAAATTGAGATAGTTCCTCTTACCCTTGCGGGCGGCAGGCAGGTCGCAGGGGCCCATGGAAAGCAGGCCTGCTGCTTTCTTAGTAACCAGAACGAGGAAGTTGTTTGGTGAAATGGCCGACTTGCGCAAGTCTATGGCCGTGCGCGGATCTGCGCGGACGGGAAGTATGGCGGTGTGTATGCGGCAGCTGATCCGGTCAGCGTGGATGACCGGACCCTTGCAATGCAGGTATTAGCGCAGGTTGCCCGTGTGGCCTACGGAGTAGCGGCCCGGTTGCGGCCAGACTACCAGACCGTGCGGCTCCTGTCCCACCTTGATCTGTTTGACGCTGCCGTCGGTGGTGTCGAAGCGGTACACCACATCGTCGAAGCGGCCCGACAGCCACAGCGCTTTGCCGTCGGCGCTGACGTTGCCCATGTCCGGGCTGCCGCCACCGGGAATCTGCCACTGTGCCACCACTTTTTCGCTGGCGAAGTCCACCACCGTTACGCTGCCGCGCACTTTGCGGCGGCCGTGGATGCTGTGGGTGCCACGGTTGGCGACGTAGAACTGCTTGCCGTCGCGGCTAGGGTAGATGCCGTGCGCACCCAGACCGGTCGAAATAAAGCCCACTTCCTTGAAAGCGTCGCCATCGACGATGTGCACGCCATCGGCTTCCATATCGGCGATGTAGAAGCGTTTGCCGTCCGGCGAAATGCGTATGTCCTGCGGCATGCCTTTTTTCGAGCTGCAGATTTCGCTGGCGAGCGGGCCGTCCGAAGGCGGCACATCCTTGAAGCGGGTGCTAGGCATGTTCAGCTTCAGATAGCCCAGTACTTTGCGTTCCACCAGATCGATCTTTGCCACGCTGCCTTCGAATTCGCAGGTGAACAGGGCATAGCGGCCATCGATGGAAAAGTCGGCGTGGTTGATGCCGCCGCATTTAGGTGCTTCGATCGAGTACTGCATGGCCATGGTCTGCGGATCGCGGAAGTCCAGACGGTGCTTGGCCTCGGCCACCACGATGGCCGATTTGCCGTCCGGCGTGAAGTACAGATTGTAAGGGTCGTCAACGGAAATCTCCTTGCCCGGCTTGCCCGTGCGCGGGTCGATAGGCGTCAGGCTGCCGATGTTGGTGCGTTCGGCGTTGTTGGCCACCCACAGGGTGCGCAGGTCCCACGATGGAATCACGTGCTGGGGCGCTTTGCCGACCTTGAATTTATCCACTACCTTGAGCGTCACCGGATCGATGACCGAGACATCGTTGGAGCGCAGATTCGGCACGTAGACCCGTTCCAGATCGCCTTTGACGGCGGCTGCGATATACGACGGGCCATTGGTTTCGCTGTACAGATTGTTGCGGTTCACCACAGGCGGCATGCCCGGCACGGTGGCGATAGGGGCAGCAGCCGGTGCGGCTGGTTTGTCGCCAGCCTTGTCGGCGGCGACGACAGCGCCGGCGGCAGCCAGGGCAACGATGATTGCGGCACGCAGGGTAGTAGGAGTATTCACATTAGTTCCTATGACTGGAGGTGGAGGTGGCGCGCGCTGCGCGCTCGGTTAAATAGGTGTGCAGGCGGCTGACCGAGGCATCGATGATGCGCTGCAGGCCCAGCTGGCCCAGTTCGGCGCTGGCGCGGCGCGGATCGCCCTGCACGCCATCGGCCGGCCCCGGCTTGGGCTGGTGTGCCATGGCGTCGCTACGGACCATGGTTTTGTCGACGGCCAGCATCAGTGCCGTATCGGCCAGGCCGGCATGCAGGCCGATTTCGGCCTCGCTGTAGCCGCGGCTTTTGAGATCGGCCACGTAGCCGGTCTGGCTGGCCTGATAGTAGTCGAGCAGCGCGTAGGCGCGGCAGCTGTCGTCCGCAGCCCAGCTACGGTTGAATTGCTGCGCTACCTTGCTCAGGTTTTTCTGATAGCCGCCGTGGTCGCCGATAAAGATCACGTCGCGGAAGCCGTGCTGGCGCAGGCTGCGTGCGGTGGCATCGAGCAGTGCTTCGAAGGTGGCTTCGGGTATCGAGATGGTGCCGCTAAAGCGCATATGGCCGCTGGGCGGCTTGATTTCGCCTTCGGGCACATAAGCGATGACGGGGGCGACGATGGTGTGGCCCAGCTTGAGGGCGATCTGCTGGGCCAGATACTGGGCGCGCACATTGTGTTTTCCCAGCGCCAGATAGGGGCCGCTCTGCTCGGTGCCGCCGACGGGAACGATCACCGTGGTACTGCCCGCAGCGATGCGCTCGCGCAGTTCGCTGCTGCTCAGCTGTTCGAGCAGCACGCTGTTCTGGCTGGCAGAGCTGCCGGCCGTGGTGCTGGCCCCAGCGTGCGCGCCGCAGTGGACTGCCATGCCGGACAGCGTCAGGCTGAGGCCGAGTATGAGTCGTAAAGTAAGCTTGCCAATGGCGGTTGCCTGCCGGCCGGACAGGGCGGGCAGTCGGGATGGGACGGTGTGACGGGCTTGCTGGATCAAGCGTTGTTTCATGGTGCGGTGGTGGTGGGGGAACGGCCCCGGTTATCGCTACTGTACTCTCACTGCGCCGTGTGCGTCAGACGGTGCCCAGTGTCGCTGTTTTGGGGTGTTTTGTTCATTGATATGGATCAAAAATTCCTGCATTGTTCCAGCAGCATACCTGCATTAGCGCAAAGCGGGGGATAGTGATGCGTGTAGCGTGCGCGCGGCTGGCCCAGCCAGCGCCGCGCTGGCGCTGGCTGGAGGCGGAAGGCAGGACAATAGCGGGGCGGGGCTGCAGGCTGGCAGCCGCCTATTTCCCCAGTACCTGCACTTCGATGCCGGAGAACATGGATGGTGCGTGGTAGATGCGCTGGGTAGCTTTGCGGAAGTCTTCCCGCTTAGCATGAGGAATATCGGTAAAGGTCTGCGGATTGAGGTCTACCAGCGGGAACCACGAACTCTGGATCTGCACCATGATGCGGTGGCCACGACGGAAGGTGTGGTTGACATCGCTCATGCTGAAATTGACCGCCTCTACTTTGCCCGGGGTGAACGGCTGCGGCGTTTCGTAACCGTTGCGGAACTTGCCGCGCAGCGGGTCGCCGCGCACCAGTTGCTGGTAGCCGGCCATGTTCAGCGAGGGTTTCGGCACGTCATTGACGCGGGCACCCGCCTCATCGCCTCGCGGATATTCGGCCGGATAGACGTCGATCAGCTTGACGATCCAGTCGGCATCGGTGCCGGTAGTGGAAACAAACAGGCGCGGCTTGACGGGGCCGGCCAGCGTGACATCTTCTTCCAGTATGTCGCTACGGTAGGTCAGCACATCGGGGCGGGAACTGGCAAAGCGCTGGTCGCTCACCATGTATTCCTTGGGCACGCCTAGCGCCGGATAGGCCGTGTAGGGCACCGGCTTGAGCGGATCGGCCACGTATTCGTCATAGCCGGCACCGGCGGCCGGCTGGGTCCAGCCCAGTTTGCCATCAGCGGCCAGATACAGGGTACGGCTTCTGGCCTGCTGTGGCGGCCATGCAGGATAGGTGCGCCACACATTGCTGCCCGTTTCAAACGCATAGACTTCGGCGGTGCTCTTGTTGGCCTTGCCCTTCAGATGCTGCTCGAAGAAGGGATACAGTATGTTGCTGCGGAAGTAGGCGCCGGTTTTCGCGTCGAACTTCACATAGCCGAGGCTCTGGCCGTCATTGCGGTTCCATGCGCCATGCGACCAAGGCCCCATCACCAGCCCGCTGTAGATGGCAGGATTGTTGCGCTTGATGGCGCTGTAGGTGCTCAGCGGCCCCTGCAGGTCCTCGGCGTCGTACCAGCCGCCCACGGTCAGCACGGCTGCCTTGATGTTCTTCAGGTGCGGCACGATGTCGCGCTGTTTCCAGAAGTCGTCATAGGTGCTGTGTTCTATGGTAGGCAGCAGCAGGGCGCGCTGGTTGGCGCTCAGGGTGGCCGTGATGTTGGCCAGCGTCAGGTGCTTGAGGAAGAAATCGTAGCCATCGGCTTCGCCATAATCGAAATGCTCCCAGGTTTTCGGCAGTGGCGTTGGGTTGGGCGCTTCCACAAAGGCCGAATAGAAATCGAAGTTGGCCGCCAGCATGAAGGCGCCGCCGTGGTAGGAGTCGTCGTTCATGAACAGATTGGTCACCGGCGCCTGCGGCGAAGCGGCTTTGATGGCCGGATGCGAATCGATGATGCTGGCCGAGGTGTAGAAACCGGGGTAGGAGGTGCCCAGTATGCCGACCTTGCCGTTGTTGTTGGCCACGTTCTTGAGCAGCCATTCCACCGTATCGTGCATGTCTTCGCTCTCGTTGCCCTGGCCGGCTGCGCGCTGGCTGGCAGCGTGCGGCGTCATCTCCACCCATTTGCCTTCCGACATGTAGCGGCCGCGCACGTCCTGCTTGACGAAGATATAGCCGCTATCTTCGAACTCCTGCGCCGGACCGATGTGCTCGGGGTAGTAGTCCACGCCATAATGCAACTGGCCATCGGCCTGCACACCGGCGCTGTAGGGCGTGCGCTGGATCAGGAAAGGATAGGGCTTGCTGGCATCCTTGGGCACATATAGGGCGGTGAACAGGCGCACACCGTCACGCATGGGAATGCGGAACTCGTATTTGGTGTAGTGCTCGCGCAGGCTGTAGCGCGGTGCAGGATCGGCGGCAGCGGCCACGCTGCTGCCCGGCAGAGCGAGCTGGGCGCTCAGAGCGAGCACTAGCGCGAGAGGGAGCAGACGGCGGGAAAACAGGGGGCGGGTGCGCAGTATCATGAGGTCCTTGCATAAAGTAAGGCGAACCCGACTAGTGTAATCGCAGTGGATAACTTTAGCTGCGAAATTTTTATGCAGCGAATTTTTTCTCTTTTAAAACAGCGAGTTAATCCAGTCGGGTTGGCTTTGTTAACAGCTTTATCCACAGATTTTGTTAACAACCGGGGACACTACAGCTTGGGCAGGCGCAGCGTATCGACCACCAGCCGGATCAGGCGCAGGCGTGCCGCCGTGTAGGGCGGGAAGAACAGCTTGATCAGCATGAGCGGGGTGGCGCGCAGCACGGCCCGCTCGTGCGACAGGGCGCGGAAGCCATACTCGCCATGGGCATTGCCGATGCCGGAATTATTGACGCCGCCGAAAGGCAGGTTGCCGTGGGCAAAATGGGCCACGCAATGATTGATGCACACGCCGCCCGAGCTGGTCTGGCTGACGATCTGCTCGATCTGTTCGCGGCGCGTGCTCCACACATACAGCGCCAGTGGCTTGGGCGCGGCATTGATGCTGGCGATGACCTGATCGATCTGCTCGTAGCTGATGATGGGGAGCAGCGGGCCGAAAATTTCTTCCGACATGATGGCGGCATCGGCCGGGATGTCTTCCAGCAGAGTCGGGGCCACATAGCATTGCTCCAGATCCGTCAGACCGCCGGTAGCGAGCACGGCGCCGCGCTGCAGGGCATCGTTGAGCAGGCCGGCCACCCGTTCCGTGTGGCGCCGGTTGACGATGCGGGTCAGGTCCGGATTGTTCTGGCGCGCGCTGCCGTCGCTGCCGTAGCGCTGCTCCAGCACGCGCCGGCATTCGGCCACGAAGGCTTTCCTGACGCTGGCGTGAACGTAGACATGGTCGGGGGCGACGCAGGTCTGGCCGTTGTTGAGAAATTTTCCCCACATCAGGGTTTCGGCTGCCAGCGTCAGGTTGGCGCTGGCATCGACGATGGTCGGCGATTTGCCGCCCAGCTCCAGCGTCACGCTGCTCAGATGGCGCGCCGCTGCGGCCATCACCAGTTTGCCCACGGCAGGCGAGCCGGTGAAGAAGATGTGATCGAACGGCAGATCCAGCAATGCCTGCGCCGTCGGCTGGCTGCCTTCGAACAGCGCCACTTCTTCGGGCGGGAAGATGTCGGCGATGATGCCTGCCATCAGGGCCGAGACGGCGGGTGTCATTTCCGACGGTTTGATCATCGCTGTGTTGCCTGCTGCCAGCGCTGAGACTAGCGGGCCGAAGCACAGGCTGAGCGGGTAGTTCCATGGCGCGATGATCAGCACCCGGCCACGCGGCTGGTACTGCACCGAGGCGCGCGTGCCCAGCATGGTGCTGGTGGGCCAGTGGCCGCGCGGTTTCATCCAGCGCTTGAGCGAGCCCAGCGCGTGGCGGATTTCGTCCATCACCGGCAGGAATTCGGAAGCTTCCATTTCCGCCGGCGATTTGCGGTAGTCGGCGGCAAATGCCGTATAGAAGTCCACGCGCCGGGCCAGCATGGCGTCGCGCAGGCGTATCAGGCGGGCTTTGCGCTCGGCCGCCGTGGACTGGCGCCAGCGCAAGGCAGTGGCTTGTTGTGCTGCAAAGGTGAGCTGGATCAAACTTGCGTCGGCTTCCTTCATGCTGGCTGTCTCCCTAGTATTTATGGCAGCCATTATTGCTGTATTTCTATTACCGAGCAAGCGCTTGATTTTTAGTGGGGCAGGGTAGGTAGAAATAATTTCCGCTGCAGGGGCGAGATATTTTTGCATAGCATGGCCGGCACGCGCTGGTCGGGCTGGAAGCCCAGCGCGGCATAGAAGGGGGCAGTGCCCGGCGACGCTTCCAGCAGCAGGCGCTGTATGCCCAGACTGGCGCAATAGCGTTCGATCTGTTCGATCAACCAGTGTCCTACCCCCCGGCCGCGCCAGTCGCGGCTGATGATAAGGTCGGCCACGTAGCAGAACGCTGGCGCGGCCAGTTCTAGCCGTGCAATGCCGATCTGCTTCTGCGCGATGGCGGCGCTGACCCATTGCACCCGCCCCATCGAGTCGGCAGCAGGACGGGGTGGCGTGGTGGGCCAGCCCGCGTCGCGACGGAAGGCGCGCAGACGTTTGGCAGGCAGGTCATCCTGCAAGGCGATGAAATGCAGCTGGGTGGGCGGGCAGGCAGACATACGTGAATTTCGCTAAGTGGAACACTTAGTCTGCGTGGCCTGCCTGTACAATGCAAGGCTACAAATGTATCAGGGTGTTTCGGCCGGTGCGCTGCGGGAGGGCCGGAAACTGTCGAGTATGCTCTGCAGTTTGCCGCGCCGTTTCAGCGACAGGATGGCGCGGTCCAGCGTGGCCAGCGACAGTTTGCTGCGTGGTGGCAGGGCGCAGTAGGTTTCAAAAGTCCAGACCGTGTAGGTGGCAGGATTGAGGGCCGCACGCTCCGGATGGACTTTGCGCTGGTAGTCGTAATACAGGCGATTGGTGATGATGTAGGTGAAGCGTTTGCGCAACAGTTTGGCGACATTCTGGTCATTATTGGCGGCATCGTCGCGGGTGAACTCGCCTTCTAGCGGCTGTTCGATATGGGGGTAGTGGTAGCCCAGTATGGTACCGATGCGCTGGCGGCGGATTTCGTAAATGCTGCGGATGGCGGGCGTATCGCGCCGTGTGGCGACAATTTCATGGTTGGCGAAAATGGCTTCCGACCACTGCCAGTCCTTGCCATCCAGCCATTCTGGACGCATATCGCACACCACATCGGCCGCGCCATTTCGCAGCGGTGCTTCGAGCCGTTTGCGCGGCACCAGCAGATAGCGCGCGCTCATACCCAGTTCCTGTGCCAGCGCATCGCCGAAAGCCTTGATCAGGCCACCGGTCAGCTGGCCTTGCTGGAATTGCGTATGGGGCATGGCGGTGCCGGTGGAAACGGCAAAAACCAGCTCGCCGCTGCTTGCCGGAGTCAGGTAACAGAAGAAGGCGACAAGTAAGAAAAACCGTTTCATGTCAGTATCATACCCGTAGTCGGTGTCCTGCCGGGCACCCGGCATGCATAGGCATTATTTGCTTGAGAGGATGAGTATATGTACGACAGCTATTTTTACGAGCCGGCGCGCGGCCACGGCCTGCCCCATGATCCCTTCAATGCCATCATCGGTCCCCGGCCGATAGGCTGGATTTCCAGTCTGGGCGCGGACGGGGTGCGCAATCTGGCGCCGTATAGCTTTTTCAATGCCTTCAATTACACGCCGCCGCTGATCGGGTTTTCCAGCCTGGGGCGCAAGGATACGCTGCGCAACATCGAACACAGCGGGGAATTCGTCTGGAATCTGGCCACCCGTCCGCTGGCCGAGGCGATGAATCTGAGTTGCGCTGCCGCGCCGCCCGAGGTGGACGAGTTTGCGCTGGCCGGCCTGACGCCAGTGGCATCACGGCTAGTGCAGCCGCCACGGGTGGGGGAAAGTCCGGTGGCGTTCGAATGCCGCTGCAGCCAGATCTTGCGCCTGAAAACGGCGGCAGGACAGGATACTGATGCGTGGCTGGTGCTGGGCGAGGTGGTAGGCGTGCATATTGCAAACGCCATGCTCAAGGACGGGGTGTACGACACGGCGGGATCGCAGACCATACTGCGTGGCGGCGGTCCGGCCGATTACTTCGAAATCCAGCCCGATAGTCTGTTCCGCATGGCGCGGCCAGACTATCCGCTGGTACGCTGACGGCTTAGTAGCGGTAGAACATGCGCTGGATTTCCTTGCTGTCGCTGCTGCGCGTCAGGGCCAGCATCAGCAGGATGCGGGCTTTCTGCGGATTGAGCGTATCGGCCGCGACGAAGTCCAGTTCATCGTCGTTGGCTTCGCCATTGCGCGCCACGATGCCCTGGCCGACGCGGCTGGCGCGCACGATCAGTACGCCTTGCTGGCGGGCTGCTTTCAGGGCCGGTACCACTTTGCCGGCCAGACTGCCATCGCCCACACCGGCGTGGATGACGCCTTTGGCGCCGGCGGCCACCACGGCATTCAGCGCGGCCGGGCCCATGTTGGCGTAGCCGTAGACGATGTCCACTTGCGGCAGGGCGTCCAGTTTGCTGATGTCGAATTCCGTGTCGACCGTGTGCTTGCGTGCCGACACATGGTAGAAGTAAGGCTTGTTGCCCTGGATGTAGCCGAGCATGCCCAGTTCCGGGGTTTTAAAGCTGTCCAGCGTCGAGGTGTTGGTTTTGGTGACATCGCGGGCAGCATGGATCTGGTCGTTCAGCGCCACCAGTACGCCTTTGCCGATGGCGTCCTGGCTGGCCGCGAGCAGTACGGCGTTGTACAGATTGATAGGGCCGTCAGCCGACAGGGCCGTACCGGGACGCATGGCGCCTACCAGTACTACCGGCTTGGTGCTTTTCACCACCAGATCGAGGAAGTAGGCAGTTTCTTCCAGCGTGTCGGTGCCGTGGGTGATGACGATGCCGTCCACATCGGGCTGGGCCAGCAGAGTGTTGACCCGTTTGGCCAGCGTCAGCCAGTGTTCGTTGCTCATGTTTTCGCTGGCGATCTGGAATACCTGCTCGCCTTTGACGTGGGCCACCTTGGCCAGCTCGGGCACGGCCTGGATCAGACGGTCCACGCCCACGGTTGCCGCCGTGTAGCCTACCGTGGTGGTGCTGGTGGCGCCGCTGCCGGCAATGGTGCCGCCGGTAGCGAGGATGGTGACGTTGGCCAGTTTTTCTGCTGCCTCGGCAGCATTAGCCAGCAGCATAGTGCAAGCAAACAGCGCCTGCAGCAGGCGGGCGGATAGCGGTTGGGACATGGGTTCTCCTGAACTGGCTGTAAAGCTGGTGATAGTAACAAATACCCGCCCTGTCAACAATGCAAGCTGCTGGTGCGTTATGTCTGGCGGGATACAGTGTTTTCGGCGATAATTTTCCTGAAACTGTTATAAAAGAGAAAATATTATGATGTTTTTGAACGTCATGCGGGGTCTGGGCCTGTGCGCCCTGCTGCTGGCGCTGGCGGCCTGCGGCAAGAGCGCAGCCCAGCAGCGGCAGGAAGATGTGGCCACGCTCACCAGTCAGGGTGAAAAATACGTGAAGGAAAAGGTACTGGAGCCCGGTGCGGCCCAGTTCCGCAACCAGTTTATCGGCAAGGGCGGCGCTCCTTGCGGCGAGGTCAATGCCAAAGATGCCTTTGGTGGCTACATCGGTTATCAGCGCTATATCGCCGTGGCGCGCGATCTGACCCTGCTGGCACAGGATGTGGCGCCCGAAGAGTTCGAGCAGAACTGGCGCCAGCTGTGCCGCTGATGCAGGGGCTGGCCAGCCGGTTAATCTGACAGCGTCAGCCGGCCTGCAGAGGCTGGGCGCGGCGCCAGCTTGCCTGCACGGGCGTTAGCTGCGCACACTGCGTAAAGGCTTGCTGTGGCGAGTGGCGCGGCGGATGACGGGCGGGTGCTGGCCGCGCGGGTGGCGCAAGGCCTCCGTGGCGCGGTCATAGCCGAACTGCCACTGGTCATCCATAAAGCGCACAAACTCCTCATACGTGGGCGGCATGGCCAGCTCGATACGGTTGCGCCGCCAGTGCAGTTTCTGCTGCAGCTGCTGGCGGGCCAGCGTGTGCGATACATCGGAACTGTCGATGCGGATATCGGCCAGATGGGTGTTGGCATAGCGCAGACGGGCATTGCCGTTGACGCCCAGCACGGCGCGCCAGGCCGGAATGGAAAACACCTGATCGAAAGCTTCCTTGAATTCCATGATCACTTCGCGCCCCAGCCGGCGCGCAATCTCGAGCGGGAACAGGTCCAGCACGCCGCCTATGTATTCGGCGCCGTTATAGGGCTGGCAGCGGAAGTAGTACATGTCGGCGATGGAGATGCGTGCTGCCTGATCCAGCGTGGCGCCCGCTTCCAGCAGCAACTGGTCGGCAATGGCATGCTGGCCCCAGCGCGGCGCGCTGAGCGGCGCTTTCATGTGCGCCAGCAGGGCAGCGCTGCGGGCGTCGCAGAACACGGTTTCGGCAAACAGCTTGCGTGCGCGGCGCGGCTGTCCCACTTCGCTGGCATCGAACAGCAGTTTGCCGCCTATGATGGCCACGGCCACTTCGGCATGGCCGCTGTCGGGCGGGAAGGGCAGCTGGTCAGGAATCTCGAACAGATAGTCGCCGAACAGATCGGGAATCAGCGGTGCGCTGGCGCTCGACAATTTGCGCCGCGCGGCGGCCAGCAGCGTGCCTGCCAGATTGGCCTGCGGCGTGGAACGCAGGCTGCACCAGAACTCGTACATGGCGCGCGACGACAGCCAGGCGCGCTGTTCGGCCGGATCGGGCAGGTGGTGGATGATGGTAGCGGCGATGGCGCCACCGCAGCTGGCCAGCAGTATATCGGGGGCCTGCCCGGCGGCGCGCAGCGCCGCGTACATGCCGATATAGATGCCGAAACGGAAGCCGCCGCCACCCAGCACCATGCAGCGCTGATAGGGTTGAACGGCTGGAAAGGGCTGCGGGTCGGGCTGGGCTGGTGCATTCATGGCTGGCACCTTACCACATCCGCGGCCGCGCTCCCATGGCCGCCGCCTGGGCGGCGGTGATCAGGGCGGTGGATTATATAAATTTCTGTAACATTGTTTAATTTCAATTTTTATTATGATATGCTTAGTTTTTTACTAAGTACCAGCGCTTGCTGCGGTTTAGAAGGGGCGCTCGACGTGCGTCCGGTGTAGTGCAATACAATGGCTTAGCGATGGCAATAGTGCCGTTGCCAGCATGCACTGGACTAACTATGTACTACGGCGAACGATTTAACAGCATTACCCATACAGTAGGAGCGCTGCTGGCGGCCATAGGCGGCACTGTGCTGGTCGTGCTGGCAGCGCGCAGCGGCGATGCGTGGAAGGTGGTCAGCTTCAGCGTTTATGCCGTTACGCTGCTGGCGCTGTATCTGGTTTCGGCGCTGTATCACAGCCTGCGCGGGCGGGCCAAGCAGGTGCTGCGCAAGCTCGATCACTGCGCTATCTATCTGCTGATCGCCGGCAGCTACACGCCGTTCACGCTGGTTAGCCTGCGCGGGCCGTGGGGCTGGTCGCTGTTCGGCGTGGTGTGGACGCTGGCCGTGCTGGGTATCGTGCAGGAAGTGCTGTTTGCGCGCGGTGCGAGGGTGCTGTCGCTGGTGATTTATGTCGCCATGGGCTGGGTGGCCGTGATTGGCGCCAGCCCGCTGGTGCAGACGCTGGGCTGGGCAGGGTTTGCCTGGCTGGCGGCAGGTGGTCTGGTGTACACGGCGGGCATCGTTTTCTTCGTGACGGACCACAAATGGTCTTACGGCCATGGAGTCTGGCATTTGTTTGTGCTTGGCGGCAGTGCATGCCACTTTGGTGCGGTGCTACTGTATGTCGCCTGAGCGAGTCCGGTAACAGTAGCATTTCAAGGGTAGAGTGCACGTGGAAATCAATTCCGATGACCTGAAAACGTTTATCACCGTAATCGACAGCGGCACCCTGAGCGCCGCTTCCGTTCATCTGGGCCAGACCACTTCGGGCGTTAGCCGTGCTCTGTCGCGGCTGGAAGACAAGCTGGCCACCTCGCTACTGACCCGTACCACCCGCCGCATGGAACTGACGGAAGAGGGACATCTCTTTCTCGAGCAGGCGCGCGCCATACTGGGCGCCATGGAAGAGGCGGAACAATCGATCCGTATCCGCCAGCAGAAGCCGGCCGGACGGCTGTGCGTGGCGGCCGATTCGGCCTTCATGCTGCATTGCGTGGTGCCCTATCTGGCCGAATTCCGCCAGCGCTATCCCGACATCCGGCTGGAATTCAATGGCAACGAGCAACTGAGCGAGCTGGTAGAGCAGCGCACCGATATTGTCATCCGCGTCGGTCTGCCGGACGATCCGTCCCAGCACGCGCAGGTACTGGCCAGTTCGCCCCTGCAGGTGCTGGCCAGCCCCGACTATCTGCTCGAACACGGCACGCCGCAAGTGCCGCAAGACCTGGCCGGCCACACCCTGATCGGCGAAGGCCAGCTTGGCAGCGAGCAGCAATGGCCGCTGCGTCACGACGGCGCCAGCAGCCTGCCCATCGTGGCGGCGCTGACCGCTTCCAGCGACGAAATGCGGCGCCAGCTGGCGCTGCGCGGGCAGGGCATCGTCTGTCTGGCAGAATATCTGACGGCAGCCGATGTAGCGGCCGGGCGGCTGGTGCCGCTGCTGGCGGACGCCAATAATGGCCAGACCCGGCAGATCTGCGCGGTGTACTTCCGCAATACCCAGCTGGCCCAGCGCATCCAGTGCTTCCTCGGCTTCCTGCGCGAGAAACTGTAAGCTGCGTCATTCACCGGTTAAATTCCGTCACTGGCCGAATAGCTGTTTCGCCGCCAGTGGCGGCACGGTATCGTTCTAACCATACCGAACCGGGAGACTGCAATGACTATACAAACTGCTTACCGCTGGCGCAAACAGATGGTCTGGGGCATCGTGATGATCGCTGCTGGCGGCGCGCTGCTGCTGGACCAGATCGACCTGATCCAGCTCGACTTCAATCTGGCCCACCTGTGGCGCTACTGGCCATGGCTGCTGGTGATCAGCGGTGTCATCAAGATGATCCCGCCCACGACGGCCAAGCACTTTAGCAACGGCCTGTGGGAGATCTTTTTCGCCGGCTGGTGGTATGTTTCGTTCAACCGCATCTGGGGTGTGGGCTTTGGCGAGACCTGGCCAGCGCTGCTGATTGCATGGGGCCTGTGCCTGCTGCTGCGCCCACTGCTGGACAATATTCAAGCCTCGATCAAGGAGCAAGCATGAAAACCCCGCGCACCCGTAATCCCGCCTCGCAAATGGCGGTGGGACTGTTCGTCATCGTGATCGGGCTGATTTTCCTGCTCGATAATATCGGCCTGCTCGATCTGGATTTCACCCTGCATCTGTGGCCGACAGCGCTGATCTTCTTCGGCATACTGAAAATGCTGCAAACCCGTAGCGCCGGCGGCGCCATCGTCGGCGGTGGGCTGATACTGTTCGGCGGCATCATCTACCTGCACGATCTGGGCATCATACAACTGAGCTGGCGCGCTTTCTGGCCGCTGATGCTGATACTGGCCGGGCTGTCGGTGGTGTTCAAATCGGGCACAGGAAGGTCGCTGTTCGAAGATGGCCGCATCAGCCTTGATAAGGGCAGTGACGATGCGTTGCTGAATATCACCGCCATCATGGGTGGCTTCCAGCGCCGTGTTACCACGCCGGATTTCCGTGGTGGCGAAGTGACGGCCGTATTTGGCGGCTGCGAACTGGATCTGCGCCAGAGTTCTATCACCAGCGTGGCCGTGCTGAATGTGTTTGCCATGTTCGGCGGCATTACCATCAAGGTGCCGGCCGACTGGACGGTGGAGCTGGAAGGCACGCCCATCATGGGCGGCTTCGAAGAAAAGACCATCGCCCCTGCTACGCCGGAGAAGCGGCTGATCGTGCGCGGCTACGCCATCATGGGCGGTCTGGAAGTGCGTAACTGAGCATGCAGGGCTTGAACCTCAGCCGCCGCGGCAGCCAGATCTATCTGCTGGTCTGGCTGTTCCTCGGCATCGCCTTCGGCGCTGTGCTGGTGGCGGCCAAGGTGGCGCCGCTGGCCAATGCGCTGCTGTTCGCCATCCCCATGCATCTGCTGTATGCCTTTGTGGCCGGTTATTCGGCGCACTATCTGTGCCGCGCCTATCCGCTCAATGGCCAGCGCGCTGCCGCCATCGTGACGGTGTTGCTGATGGCGGCCATGGTGTCCGGTCTGCTCTGGCTGGGCGCGGGGCAGTTGTGGAATAGCGCCTGTCTGGCGCTGGGGCTGAGCTGGGCCGGAATCGTGCTGGGGCCGCAGCTGGCGGCGACGGTGGTGGGGCTGGGCGTGCTGCTGTATGGCTTTGCCGCCGCGCTGCATTATCTGGTGATCGAGTTTGTCCGTGCCAAACAGGCCGAGCAGCGCGAGCTGGAATCGCTGCTGATGGCGCAGGAAGCCGAACTGCGCATGCTGCGCACCCAGATCGATCCGCACTTCCTGTTCAATAGTCTGAATTCGATCAGCGCGCTGACCTCGCAGGACGCCAAAGCAGCGCGCCGCATGACGCTGGAGCTGGCCAGCTTCTTCCGCCAGAGTCTGGGCATGGAAGCACACAAGAAGGTCACGCTGGGCGAGGAACTCAAACTGATCCGCCATTTTCTGGCCATCGAGCAGGTGCGCTTTGGCGCACGGCTGCAGATACGCGAGCAGGTGGAGGATGCTGCCAGCGACTGTCTGGTGCCGCCCATGATCATCCAGCCGCTGGTGGAAAACGCCGTCAAGCACGGCATCTGCAATCTGCCCGAAGGCGGCGTGATCGTGCTGACGGCGCGGCGTTCCGGCTCGATGCTGCAGATACGGGTAGAAAATCCACTGGACCCCGATGCGGGCGCGATCCGGCGCGATGGGCATGGCATAGGCCTGAGCAATGTGCGCCAGCGCCTGGCAGGGGCCTACAAACACGAAGCAAGCATCCACTGGGGCCAGCAGGCGCTGTGCTTTGCGGTGGATATTACGATGCCTGCGCAGACAGGCGAGGGAGGGTAAGCAGCCATGCGTATCATTATTGTTGATGACGAAATGCTGGCGCGCGGGGTGGTGCGCGAATATCTGGCCGAGCATGCGGATGTGGAAGTGGTGGCCGAGTGCGCCAACGGTTTCGAAGCCCTCAAGGCGATCACCGAACTGGCGCCGGATCTGGTGTTCCTCGATATCCAGATGCCCAAACTCGATGGCTTCGAAGTGGCCGAACTGTCCGGCAACCGGACACGCTATATCTTTGCCACGGCGTTCGACCAGTATGCCATCAAGGCTTTCGAATTCCATGCGCTCGATTATCTGCTCAAGCCGTTCAGCCAGCAGCGCTTCGATCAGGCGCTGGCGCATGCGCGCGCCAGTCTGGCCGTTAGCGGCGGGGCCGGCGATGTGGCGGTGGCGAATATGGTCAAGGAGGCGGTGGCGCGCCAGCGCCCGCTGGGCCGCGTGCTGATCCGCGATGGCGCTAAAGTGCATGTGATCACCTGCGACAAGATCGAGGTGATCGAGGCGCAGGATGATTATGTGCAGATCCGCTCCGAAGGCCGCAACTATCTGAAGAACCAGCGCATGGCGGAGCTGGAAGAGCAGCTCGATAGCGAGCAGTTCATGCGCATCCATCGTTCGTGGATCGTGAATATCGCCTGCGTTGACCGGATCGAGCAGGCCACGCGCGACAGCTATGTGGCCGTGCTGCGCGACGGCAGCAAGGTGCCGGTGAGCCGTAGTGGTTACCAGAAGATACGCACAGTGCTGCAGTAATCCGTGCGTCTGAAGATGTGGTGGGAGATTTTATCGAGGGCCGCTGTGGGGCTCTGTCAGGAGAAGAAATGAATCAGTGGATCAGGCGTGGTCTGGGAATACTAGCGCTAGGTGGCGGTGCGATAGGCCTGAGCGGCGGGATGATGACGACCATGCAGGCCCCAGCTACGCTGGCCAGCGTGCTGATTATCTTTCCTGCCATGGCTTTCTTTTTATGGGGCATCTGGTGCGGCGTGCAGATGCTGGAAGCTGGTGCACAGGCGGTGCACTGCAACGCCATATTCTGGCTGGTGCAGGTGCCGATTATTCAAGGCTCGTCGTTCGGATATCTGGCGTTTTGCGGTGCGCAGATTCAGGTTTTTTTAAAGACTAATCCGGCCGAACTGGGTTTTTTCGCGTCGATGTTCGGCGCCCAGTTTGGCGTCTATCTGGGGCGGGCACTGGAGCGTTCCGCGTTCGGTATCAATTTGTTTGCCGTGGCTATGGTGTTTCTGCTGCTACGGAGCCTGCCGGTACAGGCTTCGTGCGTTAAATCAGACTGACGGTGCGTCTGTCGGTTGCTGACCATACCGCATCTGGCCAGTGCACAGCCAGTCTTGCAGCAGACGGTTTTATTTTTTTATGCAATTTATCTTAATCTGGGTTTTTCTATGTACTCCAAGCTTGAACGGAAATGGTGGTTTGCTGGTCCTGTGACGGCAGTGGCCGCGCTGCTGGCGAATCTGCTGACCGGTGCTGCCGGCCTTATGCAGCCATTTAACTCGGCCCAGTGGCTGCTGTATCTGCTGGCGTTTGTCGCTATCCAGCGCAGCCTGTCGTTTGCCGCGTGGCTGCTGGTACTCGGCGTTGCGCCCACGGTTGCGGCGCCTGAACGGAGCCGGTAAAACAGTCGGTAGCCGCTTACTCGACGTGCCACCAGGCGGGCAGCAGGGCGCGTAGTTCGGCGCGGCCGAAGCGGTCGTCGATCAGATATACGGTGCCGCGATCGGTCTGGGTGCGGATCACGCGGCCTGCCGCCTGCACGACTTTCTGCATGCCGGGATAGGTGTAGGTGTAGTCGTAGCCAGCGCCGAAGATGCTGTCCATGCGCTGGCGTATCTGCTCGTTGACGGGATTGACTTGCGGCAGACCCAGTGTGGCGACGAAGGCGCCGATCAGGCGCGCGCCGGGCAGGTCTACGCCTTCGCCGAAAGCACCACCCAGTACGGCGAAACCGATACCGCAGCTGTCGGGCGTGAAGCGGGCAAGGAAGTCGCTGCGCGCCGTTTCGTCCATGCGCCGTGTCTGCGACCACTGCGGGATGCCGGGGTAGCTTGCCGCCAGCGTCTGCGCAGCTTTCTCCATGTAGTCGAAGCTGCTGAAGAAGGCCAGATAGTTGCCGCGCTGCGCGGCGTATTGTTGCCCCATCAGTTCAGCGATAGGCTGGAGCGACTGCTGCCGGTGCTGGTAGCGTGTGGAGATGTGGCCTGCCACTTTGACGCTGAGCTGCTCGGCCACGAAGGGGGATTCCACATCCGCCCATGCGGTGCTGTCGGGCATGCCGAGCAGGTCGTGGAAGTAGTTCCATGGGCTGAGCGTGGCCGAAAACAGCGCGCTGCTGTGGCTAAGCGCGAAGCGCGGTGCCAGATACGGCGCCGGTACGATGTTGCGGATGCAGAGGATGCTGTCGCTCTGGCTGCTGTGGCGGCCGGGGCGCTTTTCGATGTCGAACAGTGCGTGTGCGCCAAAACTCTCGGCCAGACGGGTAAATTGCAGGGCGTTGAAATAGAACTCCTGCAGCAGCGGCTCGCTGTCGGCCGGGTGCTCGTTCTGGTAATCGCTGATCGCGCTGGCCGCAGTCTGCAAGGCGCCCAGCCATTTTTCCGGCAGGTCGGCATAGGACTGGTAGTGCTCATCCTGTTCCTTGACCAGCTGGTTCCACTGCCGGTGCACGCGGTCCAGCGGTTTCTTCAGCGCCTCGGGTGCAATCTTGCGCAGCAGGCGCAGACTGCTGTGGCTCATGTCGGCACTGTACATCTTGCGTGCGCGCGAGACCATGTTGTGTGCTTCGTCCACCAGCACGCTGACCTTCCAGTCGTTCATCACTGTCAGGCCATACAGTATGGCGCTCTGGTCGAAATAGTAGTTGTAGTCGCCCACGATGACGTCGCACCAGCGCGCCAGTTCGCTGCCCAGATAGTAGGGGCAGATTTCATGGGCAAGCGCGATCGTCTGCAAGCTCTGGCGGTCGAGCACGACATGCCGCTGTGCCGGCTGGCAGGCCTCAAGTGCGGCTAGCCGCGCCGCGGGCAGCCGGTCATAGAAGCCGCGTGCCAGCGGGCAAGACTCGCCGTGGCAGGCCAGTTCCGGATGCACGCAGGCGCTGTCGCGTGCGACCAGCTCCAGCGTGCGTAGTGGTAGCAGGGGAGCGCTATCGCGTATCACCTGCACGGCGTCGAGCGCCATCTGGCGCCCCGGCGTTTTGGCGGCAAGGAAGAACACCTTGTCGACCTGCTGTTGGGCGGCGGCCTTCAGCATGGGGAACAGGCTGCCGACCGATTTACCTATGCCGGTGGGGGCCTGTGCCAGCAGGCAGACGCCGCGTTTGCTAGCCGTGTACATGGCCGCTGCCAGTTCGCGCTGGCCGGGGCGGAAACCGGCGTAGGGGAAGGCCAGTTGCTGCAACTGCGCATCGCGCGCATTGCGGTGGGCGATTTCCTGTTCGGCCCATTGCAGAAACAGCTCGCACTGCTGCGCGAAGTAGGCTTGCAGCGTGGCCGCGCTGTGCACCTGCTGCAGCATGGTTTCCTTCTGGCTGCCCACATCGAAATACACCAGTGCCAGCGTGATCTCGGCCAGACCGAGCGCAGCGCATTGCAGGTGGCCGTACACCTTGGCCTGTGCCCAGTGCAGCTGGCGCTGGTTATCGGGCATGCGTTCCAGCTCGCCCCGATAGGTTTTGATTTCTTCCAGTCGCCGCGCTGCGGTATCGTAGCCATCGGCGCGGCCGCGCACATGCAGCGGGCCATAATCGCCTGCCAGCGCCAGTTCGCGCTGGTAGCTGGCACCGCGCCTGGCCGTCACGGTGGCGTGTCCCGCTATGCCTTCCTGTGCCGTGGGCGAGGGTGTGAAGCGCAGATCGAGATCGCCCGTCTTGGCGGTGAACTCGCACAGCGCACGAACGGCGATGGTGTACTGGTTCATTGCGCCCATTGCAGGTAGCACACGGCGATGGGCATGGCATGTTCGGCGCAGTATTCGATCCAGCGCAGCTGGTTATCCTGCAGCCGGTCGCCGGGGCCTTTCACCTCTATCATGGTGTAGCGCTGCTGCTCCGGCCAGAACTGGATCAGATCGGGGAAGCCGCTGCGGTTGGCCTTAATGTCGTCGAGGATGCGCTCGAAGGAGCGGCGCAGGTGCAGCGGCGGGATGCAATCGAGTGCCAGTTGCAGCAGGTCTGGCGCTAGCGTTTCCCAGTAGACGAAAGGCGACTGGATGCCTGCCTTGGCGGTGTAATTGGCAAGGATGGTAGCGCGGTAGCTGCCATCTTCCAGCTGGCCCAGCGCGGCGGCGAACTGGCTGCTGCGGCGGCGCTGGAAATCGGCGCTGTGCAGGTCGGCCGGGCCGCGGTGGTAGGGATGAAAAAATGCGCCCGGTATGGGGCTGAAGATGGCGTCCCAGCAGAGCAGGCCGAACAGCGAGTTGATCAGTGCATTCTCGACGTAGAACACCGGCGCCTGTTCTTCCTGCAGATGGTCGCGCACCACCAGTTCGACATAGCTTGCTTCGGCGGGTGGCGGCAGCTGCAGGTCGATGCGCCGGGGCTGGGCCTGCACCACAGGCGCCGGCTTGGGCTGCCCCATGGCGCGCGCCAGCCGTGGCGCCATGCGCAGCAGCTGCTGCCGTTCGGCGGCGCTTTCCGGCGCCTGCAGGGCCTGTTGCAGTAGGGCATAGGCCGGCTCGCTGCGGCCATCTTTTTCCAGCACGCGGATGGCCCGCGCCCGCGCCCCCGGATACTGGCTGCCTGCGTACAGCTGGTAGGCGGCAGACCAGTCCTGCTGCTTTTCCAGGTGCTGGGCAATCTGGAATAGGAATTTGTGGTGGCGGCTGCGCAGCCATTCATTGTCTTCGGCGCAGGGCGGCAGATCGGCGATGACGCTGGTGTAGTCCTCGCCATCGTTAAAGCGTTCGTAGCAGCAGTGCAGGGCAAGAAAATCGTCGATATCGCGGCGGTTGCGGAAGCCCCGGGCGGCCGGTGAGAAATCCACTTTTTCATACTGGTAGATGCCCAGATCGGATAGTACGAACTCGGTCCAGTCCTGATAGAAATTGCCGAAGAAGATAAGGCGCAAACGGTCGCACAGCGGCCGGATCAGGTTGCGGTAGCAATGGTCGCTGCTGCCGGCGCACCAGCTGGAATAAGGGTGAGCGCTGTCGTATTGCTGCTGCAGTGCGGCTAGCTGGTCGGCCTTGCGCAGCTGGCGCAGTGCTGGCGAGAGCTGGAAGACCTGGCTGATTTCAGGCTTCTGCAATAGCTCGAACAGTTCTTCCAGCGTGAGTTGCGGATCGGCAGCGATGAAGCCCAGCCGAGCCAGCGGCAGGGCCGCTTCGTGGGTGTTGCCGATTTCTGCATAAACCAGTTTGCTTGCGCGGAACAGCGTGCCTTTGCGCATTACCATGCGTACCAGCAGGGCGCGCGCGGGCTGGGGCAGGCGCTGATAGTCAGCCAGAAAGGCGCGCTCGTCGGGCGCCAGCAGATCGTCGTAGCGCTCGCCTATCCAGCGCAGCACCAGTTCGAAGTTGTCGAGGTAATACAGGGGATTGTCGAGCACGCGGTTCATGACAGATGGCAAAAGCGATAACTGTTTTTATATACAGTGTAGCGCGTTCGGCCGCAGGCGGCAAACCGGCAGGCAGGTACCGACCGGGCAAGCGTGCAAAATGCTATAAAAGAAACGGGGCACGACCAGGTGCCCCGTAGTTCGGCCCGGGTGGGGACTTATTTGGCGGTTTTGCGGCTGCGCGCAGGCTTGGCAGTTTTCGGGGTGTTCTGCTCGACCATTGCGCTGGCTTTGGCGATCTGCTCTTCAACCGAGGCGACGGCCTGCTTGGTGGCTTTGGTGACCTGTTCGTAGCCGGTAAAGGCGTTGTCGATGGCAGTTTTGACGATCTGCACAGCATTTTCCGAACCGGGGCGGACGTTTTTGGTGACATCGTAGATCAGCGCGCTCAGGGTGCTCTTGGCTTCCGTCATGTGGGCGTCGGCAGCGCGGCTGAATTCTTCGCGGATTTCGGCAATGATGGCGCCCAGCTGTTCGTTGTAGGCAGCTGCACCGGCCACGCCGGGCTGGACTTTGGCAGCGGCCAGCGACATGGCGGCTTGGGGATCGCTGCTCTGGCTGAGTTCTTTGCCGGTGGCCAGCTGTTCCTCCAGTTGCGCTCTGGCGGTGGCCAGATTGAGCGCGACAACCTGCTCTACGCCCTGTACGGCTTTGCTGGTGAGGGTGTTGAAGGTTTCCAGCTGGAATTCAAACAAGGCTTTGGTGGCGTTGGCAAATTGCTCTGGGTTGGTGAACATACAGTCTCCTCGGGTAGTTGGGATGCAGTGTGACGAGTTCTTTGCGGCTTGTTTCTTTGCTACGGATTGTTTGCTACCGAATACGGGCAAATCATTATTTAGCAAGCAGTGGCTTTTCGCAATGGCTATCTTTGAAGGGGCCGGAATCCTGTACCCAGCCGGGGCCCAGCGGCGTCTGCGAGCAGGCTAGCTGGCCGTCGATTTTGCTGCGCCACAGATACCACGGGGCAGGGCCGGCCTGCAGGCTGGCAGCCGTTAGCAGCATGGCCAGCGCGAGCGCTGGCAAAGGTTTGATATGGCGCATGTCTTATCCTAGCTGGCGGCAGCAAACACGGTCGCGGCCGCTGTTTTTGGCAGCGTACAGCATATCGTCGGCCGCGGTAATCATATTCATGTGGGCACTGGTGCTACGGCGCGAAAAATCGATGCTGGCAACGCCAAAACTGGCGGTGGCGCTGATCTGCTGGTCGCCGTAGGCTATGGGCTGGGCACTCAGGGCCAGCCTGAGCCGCTCCGCCAGCAGTTCGCCGCCGGCCAGATCCGTCTCCGGCAGGATCAGCAGAAATTCCTCGCCGCCGTAGCGCACGACGCTATCGACGCCGTCGCGCGTGAGGGCGTGCATCAGGCAGGCGAAGTGTTGCAATACTGCATCACCGCCATGGTGGCCGTAGCGGTCATTGACCAGTTTGAAGTGGTCCAGATCGCACATGATCACCGTCAGGCTCAGCTGATAGCGCTGGGCGCGGGTAATTTCTGTTTCCAGCAGTTGCTGGTGCAGGTAGCGGCGGTTATAACAGCCCGTCAGCGGGTCGCGGATGGACAGGTTCTTGAGGACAGTCTGGGCCGTATATTCGTGCCGCAGCAGTAGCTGGTAGCGCTGCGCGGCGACATAGCCGAACAGGTTGGTCAGCGTCAGCATGGTGGCGATGGTGCCTAGCTCGACGGGGCGCAGCTTGCCCATGCCGGCGGCCAGCAGGATGAAACCTAGCGTGCTGAGCGCAGCCAGCGATGCCGAGTACAGTAGCCGGTTAGGAACATAGATGTAGAACACGATAATGATGATGGCCATCGAGATCGCATGCAGGGCGTACTCCTGTGAACGCAGCGCGGTAATCAGCAGGAAGCCGCAGCCGGCAGCCAGTTCGGCCATGCTGGCGACGAGGCGGGCGGTGGCGATGGAATCGGGCCTGCGCCGCAGCATCAGGATGCCGCCCATGGCGATGAGTGCCACCGCCAGCCGGACACCAGCCAGCAGGGCAGTCTGGCTGGAATAGCCGAGCCAGATAAAATCGGTGATATTGAAGCCCAGATAGACCAGCGAGCAGATCACCAGTGTGACACGCAACTGGCCTTTGGTGGTGGCCAGATGGTGGCGCAGAAAAGCCAGTTCGTCGACGCTGGACTGGAATTCGCAGCGCCATGCCGCCATGGCGGGACGGGGTTTCGAGTCGGGTAAGGACACAGCTTCTGGTTCTCCGGGTGAGTTGCACGAAGGACTAACTCCCTGGACCAATTATACGACTGCAACTTCCTTGCTGATAGGAATAAGTCGGCACCCTCTAATTCGGCGCGACCTGCGGCAGGTAGATGGTGAAGCGCGTGCCTTGCGGGCTGCTCTGCACGTCGATGCGGCCACCCAGCAGGCCGGTAATGATGTTGTGGGTGCGATACAGACCCAGCCCCGAGCTACCCGCGCCTAGCTGGGTGGTGAAGAAGGGATCGTAGATGCGCGACAGGCTGGCCTCCGGAATGCCGACGCCATTGTCTTCGATGGTGAGGACGACTTCGTCGTTGCTGCCGCGTGCAGCGCCAAAGCGGATCAGGCCATGGCTGCGTCCTTTGAAGGCGTGCACGACGCAATTGTCGATCAGGTTTTCCAGCGCCTGCCCCAGCGGACCCGGATATCCATCGAGCACCAGTCCGGACTCGACATTTTCCTGCAGCTCGATGCCATGCTGTTTGAGATTGCATTCGATCACAGGGCGCATGTGGTTGAGTACATCCACCAGCAGGTAGCGTTCGCGCTGGGCATTGTCGCTATCGACGGCAATCCGCTTGAAACTGGCCACCAGCTGGGCGGCGCGGTTGAGGTTGCGCAGCACCACGGCATCGGCATCGCTGGCCTGCTGCAGATAGGTGTCGAGCGTAGAACGGCGTAGGCCATTGACCAGTTCGGCACGCAGCAGCGCCGTGCGCTCGCTCATGCTGCTGGCCATGATCAGGCAGTTGCCGATGGGCGTGTTCAGTTCATGGGCTACGCCGGCCACCAGCGCGCCCAGCGCAGCCAGCTTGTCGCGCCGCACCAGTTCTTCCTGTGTCATGCTGAGGTTTTCCAGCGCCACGGTCAGTTCTTCATTGGCGTGTTCGGCTTCCTCCTTGGCCTGCTGTAACTGCGCTGTGCGTTCCTGCACCAGCACTTCCAGATGTTCGCGGTGGCGCTGCAGTTCCGCCTCGCGCCGCGTGCTGTTGACGGCGATGCGGGCGATCTGGGTGGCAGCAGCAATCAGGCGCTGATCGGCTTCGGTAGGGCTGCGCGGTTCGCGGTAATACATGGCGAAACTGCCTAGCACGGTGGTGGGGCTGGCCATGATGGGCGTGGCCCAGCAGGCGCGCAGGCCGAAGCGGGCCGGAATTTCCTTGTAGGGCGCCCACAGGGGATCGGTCATGATGTCGCTGACGATCACGTTCTGCTTGCGGAAGATGGCCGTGCCGCAGGAACCTACAGCGGGACCGGCGGCCAGTCCGTCAATGCTGGCCATGTAGTCGGCGGGCATGCTGGGTGCCGACATGGCATGCATGGTGACGCCGTCGTCGCCCACCAGCATGATGGTGCACAGCACTGGCGGGGCTTGCGATTCGATCAGCAGCATCAGCCGGTCCAGCGTGGTGTTCAGGGGCACGCCGCTGGCGATCATTTCCAGCAGTTGACTCTTGCCTTCGCGTAGTTCATCTGCCAGGCGGACCGAACTCATATCGGCGATGCGCACATGCAGCAGCGCATGGCCAGCCACCGTCACTGGCACCATGGCGACATCGCAGACCAGCAGCTGGTTCTGGAAGCCCAGCATGGTCAGCCTGCAGTGCTGCTGGCCGCTGCGCAGATGCTGTTCCGTGCTCATCCCATCGGGCTGGCTGGCCGGACAGAGGGCAGAGAAACGGGTTTGCAGCAGTTCCGCTTCCGTCATGCCGAACAGGCGGCGCGCGTGCTGGTTACTGTCGATGATGGCCAGATCGGCAGCATGCAGCAGCAGCACGGGATCCGGCGAGTGCGCCAGCATGTGGTGGTAATTAATTTGCAGCGTATTTTTGTCGGGCAGACCGGGGCGGGCAACTGGCCCCTGGAGTATGCGCAGATGCAGCAGAATTTTTTCGGCCAGCTGGTCCGGCGCCAGCTGCAGATCCCAGTGCACCACCTGCAGTATGCCGGACTGCTGCCACGGCTGGATCAGGGCTGGCTCTAGTGCGCTGTCGATCAGCAGCAGGGCGGTATGTTCGGCTGCGCCCTGTATGGCTGCGATATCGCTAGCGGCACGGCTGTCCGCCCACAGGCCATGCCGTACCAGCATGGTGTTGAGGGGCGCCACCGCATACACGGGATCGCTGACGATCAGTATGCGGCGATGCTCGCTAGTGGGAAGAAGCGCGGCCATGATAGTAAGTAAAGTTTAACTACCGGAAGTTTACGACTTATCCAGTGTCACAGGATGGGACATGCCGGTCAAGCTGCCTGTTGTTCTGCCGCCTCTTGCGCGGCACGAATCAGAGGGAAATTATCCTCTATCCAGTCTACCAGCACTTCCAGCCGGATGGCAGCTTCGCGTCCCAGTGGCGTCAGACTGTACTCTACATGGGGCGGTACCACTTGCTGGGCAATACGCAGCACCAGACCGTCGTAGGCCAGCGCATCGAGTGTCTGGGCCAGCATTTTCTCGCTCACACCGCCTATGGCCCGGCGCAGCTGGCTGAAGCGGTGAGTGCCGTCGAGCAGCACCACCAGCACCAGTACGCCCCAGCGGCTGGTGATATGGCCGAGTACAGCGCGGGAAGGGCACTCGGCCGCCAGCAACTGGGCAGGTTGCTGGTCGTTGAGGCGGGCGATGGCTTTGCGCAGGGAGCGGCTGCTGCCGGAGTTGTTCATGGTGTTCTCGATAAAGTTGATAGGAGCGAGAGCCGGGCTTAGCCCATTCACTCCACTGGCACTAACCAAAATGTACGTACTTACAATTCGTAAGTATAGCATTTATGATGGATGCATTCGCGCGGAATGTTCCCCGTGAACTCATACAAAGGAAAAACATCATGATTATCGTTACAGCCGCAAGTGGCCAGCTGGGCCGTCTGGTGATACAGCAATTGCTCAAGCGTGTGCCGGCGGCACAGATCGTCGCCGCGGTGCGCGATGTAAGCAAGGTGGCCGATCTGGCGGCGCAGGGCGTGCAGGTGCGTCAGGCCGACTACACCGATCCTGCCTCGCTGGATCGCGCGCTGGCCGGTGCCAGCAAGGTATTGCTGATTTCATCGAATGATCTGGGCCAGCGCGTGGCGCAGCACCGCAATGTGATCGATGCGGCAGCCCGGGGCAGAGTCGGGCTGCTGGCCTATACCAGCGTGCTGCATGCCGACACCTCTTCGCTGGGACTGGCGGCCGAACACCGCGCAACCGAAGCGGCCATCCTGGCATCGGGCCTGCCATACACGCTGCTGCGCAATGGCTGGTACGTGGAGAACTACACGGGCAGTCTGGGTGCAGCGCTTGCGCACGGTGCGCTGGCCGGTGCTGCAGGCGGGGGCCGGATTGCCGCCGCTGCCCGCGCCGATTACGCCGAAGCTGCTGCCATCGTGCTCGCTAGCGAAAGCACACCGCAGGCCATCTACGAGCTGGCGGGCGACCAGTCGTTCTCGCTGGCCGAGCTGGCTGCCGAAGTTTCCCGCCAGAGCGGCAAGCAGATTCCGTATGCAAATATGCCGCAACAGGCATATCTGGATCTGTTGCTGAATGTGGGCCTGCCGCCGGCGCTGGCCGAACTGGTGGCCGATTCGGATGCGCAGGCTGCGCATGGCGCGCTGGATGACAAGGGTGGGGTGCTGGGCCGCCTGCTGGGCCGTCCGACCATAACTCTGACGCAGGCCGTGCAGGCTGCGCTGGGCTAACACCGGAGCAGGGCTGGCGCTGTTCGACAGGGTGGCGCCGGAATGCAAAAAGCCTTCTTCAGTCATAACGCGCTCAAGATCGCGCTATGCACTGAAGAAGGCTTTTCTGCGGAATTCTGTGGTGCCCACGGAGGGACTCGAACCCCCACACCTCGCGGCACATGGACCTGAACCATGCGCGTCTACCAATTCCGCCACGTGGGCACTGTACTGCTACTTGCTACTTTCTGCTGCGTGTTCTGCATCAGAGGCCTGCATATTAAAGAAGACTTCCGACCCCGTCAAGGGTAATTCCATGCTTTTGTGAAATTATTTCAGATTTCGCTATGCGGCTTCGTACCCAACCCCATGTGCATGGTAGGGCATAGGCTTGAAATGAAAAAAGCCTTCATTCGCTTGCGCTCATGAAGGCTTTTCTGCGGAATTCTGTGGTGCCCACGGAGGGACTCGAACCCCCACACCTCGCGGCACATGGACCTGAACCATGCGCGTCTACCAATTCCGCCACGTGGGCACTGTACTGCTACTTTCTACTTTCTGCTGCGTGTTCTGCAACAGAGGCCTGCATATTAAAGAAGGGAAGAGGCGTCGTCAAGGGTAGATCGCTGCTTTTGTGAAATTATTTCATTTCCGTTGAATTGATCGTCGCAGGGGAATGTTCAGCTAGGTGCGGCGCGTGGAATGTTGGTGCCTGGCGTAGCGAGGATGCGTCTGGGTGTTTAGGTGCGGGCTTAATATGGCAAGGTTGAAGAGCGTGGGGCCTAGGCAGTTCGTATCAGGCCAGCGGCTGTTTTCGCTCCAAAACAGACATTCGGGCATATCAGTTTCAGTCGAAGATACTGGCAATCCGCTCCCCCTCGATTGATGTCCGGGTATGCTCTTGAGATATGGAAAACGTGTTCGAGTTTCTGTTAAACAGTTCTATAGGGCATAACATTTTGCGTGTCGGCGCACCCCATGCGGTCAATACCATTCTTCGGACGCGCTCTACCATTGCGACGCCCACCAAGATGTGAAAGTGTATGAGTTTTCCCTTGTGGCAAACTGCTATCTTGCGCTTTCGAAAGTATTCCACCAATGGGCGGGGTGGCCGATCGAAAGCGCGTTATGCCAACGCTATAACGGAAGCGATCAAAGCCCTTAGGGACAGAAACTCACGAATAACATCGAAGTCCAGCTATATATTTGGATCTCCTACGGCAACTTTACATTCAGCTACGGAATGATTGCCTCACCTCCTTCATTGCAATATCATATAATTAAAATTCCATATTTTATAATCAATGCTAATTATGAAAAAAATCATTACTTTAATGCTCGCCGCGTTTTCCTTTGCTCCATGGTGTAGTGCCACGGAGCAGGAACGGACGGGCGCTTCAGATGCGCCAGTTGCGGTAGAGGTTTTCTTTATCCCAAACGGCCTTTCTTTTGGTGTTCATATCAATGAAGCGATATTGCAGCAGATAGGCTGCACTTACATCATTGAAGACCTAGCGACTTCGTCGACATTATTAAAGTTAATATCGGATGCACGCGATTATCCACAAAGTTCAGTGGATATGAAAGAGAAATTCGAAACGCGAAATAAATTGGTATTTCATTTTCAAAACAGAAAAGATGTCTCAGTAACATTTAGCCAGAAATACTCAAACCAAACATATATTGACGCAAATTGGAATTCAGAACCAATCCACTTGAACGGCAACGTTATTGAGAAAATTCGGTCTCTTTTAAAAGAGAAACGAATAGAGCAAATTAACAAAAATGCATCAAAAAATTGTTCAGCAATTTAAATAAATTTAAAGAATCTTGAGAAAAAATGCCAATAACAGGAATATTTAATAACATATCAAATGCTAGCGGTGCTGATCTGAAAAAATTGGAGAGCGCGTTAAACTATGCGAGTCAAAATGCACAGGGGCTAGAGTTAATTCACAGTCGTGGTGTACAGCATGCTGATCTGGTAATTAACCATAACGGGATCAACCAAGCCGAACAAGAAGACAATGGGCACGTCACGATTAGCTGGGATCCAGATACTGCTATTGAAGTTCTCGATGCAAACGGCAATATTGTTAATTATGAATCTCTGGCGTCGAATTTACTCCATGAAATGGCGCATGCCGCGGACCCATATCATGCTCTCAACGTAAATATCAAGGATGCTGAATTCGATAACCTAGCGGAAAAAATTGCTATTGCGAGAACTAATTCTATCGTGGTTCCCTTGGGCGAGGATGCTCGTATTATGTTCGTTTGCTTGCCGAATTGACCCGCTCAGTTTGACCCGCCCGCCACACCCTCGCAAACGCTGCGACCCTGTCGTAAGACCCTTCAAAACCCAGCTGCTTTAGGTCCTCGTGGATCTGCTTTAACGTACGTCGTTGCTTGCGAGACTTTGCTGCTTCGTCCTTTAGCATCCCCGATAGTTGGAACGCATACTTGTCGATCGCACTCGGCGTTCGCCGATCTGCATAGGAAGGCTCAGTCATCTCCGCGCGCAGGTAGCGTCGGACGGTGTTGCGGGAGATGCCCAATCGCCTGGCGATTTCTCTCAAGGGGATCTGGTCACGAATGTGCCAGCGTCTAATAATTCCAAGTAGTGCCACGTCGATCACTCCAATCCCCTACTCATCATCATAAGTAGGATTGTGGTCTAAACGTGGGTCAGATTCTGATGCAAATTACGGGGTAAGGTGGGGATGCGGACCTTTTCTTGGACTGGTTTACGTCGTTAACCCCAAGCTTTCACGATACTCGATCGGGCTCAGATAGCCAAGAGAGCTCTTGATGCGCTTTTCGTTGTACCAGCGAATGTATTTATCGAGTACCGCCACGAACTGTTCGATCGTCGTCGACCGCCAGTCCACTGGATAGAACATCTCCGTCTTCAGCCTACCAAAGAAACCTTCGCAAGCTGCATTGTCGGGCGAGCATGCCTTGCGCGACATTGATCGCGTCAGCTTCGCATCAGCTAGCCGTAGATGTAAAGCTTTAGCAGCACTGCTGGATGGTACGCCGGCCGCCCCGTCTTTGCCGGCTGAACACGTGCGAACCCGAGGCTGCTCAGGTCGAGCTCATCGACAAAAACATCGACTACACGGACCGGATTATCGGCGCCCACATAATCGTCCAGATGCTCAGGGAGAAGCGTGCCTTGTTCACGATTCTCGCCTTCGATAAAGCGCTTCATTTGACACCCGTGGTCATGAGATACTGGTTCAACGTTTACAGGGCAGGTTTCGTTTACACGGTTTTACATTTTTACACGGTCTGGGCCGGCAGCAGACTGACACTCGGATTGGTAGCCGTCGTTCTTCAAGCAAGAGCGCTGCAAGATCAGTGTCGGCTCCTTGCGCAGAAGTAGCCAGCAAGTAGCTTATCTACTGCCCCCGTCACGCTGCGCGCGCAACCAGGCCAATACATGCTCCGCATCGCGGTCCGGCGGGAACACCGGGTAGAACACTTTGACGACGACGCCATCGCAGGCAATCATGGTCAGGCGTTTCAACAGCCGCAAGCCACTGGCCTCGAACTTCGGCAATTGCAGCGAATCCGCCAACAAGAATTGCGCATCAGATAGCAAAACAAAAGGCAGGTGTAGCCGTTCTGCCGCCTCCCGCTGGTAATCTGTATCCTGGCTGGACAGCCCAAACAGATGCTGCGCTCCCGCTTGCTGCAATTCGCTGAAATGATCGCGAAAAGCGCAGGACTGCGGCGTACATCCACGCGCGCCGGGTATCATGTCCCAGCCATCGAGAAGCGGCTGGTCCGGTCGTCCCGTGCGCGGATAGACATACAGGACCGTCACGCCGGTCAGCGATGACAGGTCGATCAAACTTCCATCGCTGGCGCGCAGGCCGATAGCTGGCAGCGCCATGCCGGTCAAGTGTCCGGCTGCACCGTCGTCGCTGGGGGTAGGAATCTTGGTCCAATCCACGTCTAGCTGATTTCTCATGTGCCCTTTCATACCGTTAAAAACGCGCTCACCTCAGTCTGCAAGTGGCCGACTTCTGTCAGGGAATCCTGTGCCTCGCATTATTGAAGCGCGGGTGTCCATTTGTAACTCAGCATTACCCAAGAAATTCGCGTGTGACCATCCTGTGACGCGGGGTGGAATACACAGTTTGCCCATGCATCAAGCGTAGCTTTATCCAGAAGTTTATCCCCGCTAGATTTCGTAAGTTTCGCTTGCTGAACCTTGCCTTCCTCATCCACCAGGAAGGCAAACTTTACCGTCCGAGGTTTTGTGTTCTGCGCTGCGTTTTCAGGGCGAATTGGTGCGCATGCTTCAGTTTCTGCATAGCCCTGAATAAAGACCGTCGCAGCTTTTTGTTCCTTCGCCTGAGCTAAAACGAATGGCGAAAGGAGGGCAAAGAAGGGGAGAAAAACTACGCGTATCTGTCTCATCATCGTATCCTTTTATTAAGTAAAACTGCATAAAGTTTTCCCTTGAATATGAGGCACAACAATAAAAAACTTTGCGATGCAAAAGCAATCACAGCATTGCCGTGGACCACGGCGCCAGCACACGCCAGCCCAGATGCTCATAAAGTGGCCGGCCGGCTTGCGTTGCTACCAGAAGCCGCTCCGTCACGCCAGCTTTTTCGGCAATAGCTTCCAGGGTCAGCATCACGGCACGGCCCAAGCCGAGACGACGATGGGTCTGCTCAGTCACAACTTGATCAAACACAGCGCAGCGCCCATGTAGCGCAATGCGTCCTGAGGCCGCCAGGCCCTCGCTGACGTGAATAACGCGTGCAATATAGCCACCATATTCGGCATCGAGCGAGATACGATAGTCCGGAGGCAATGCCAACTTAGCAGTTACGCTCTCCGGGCCATACATGAGAAAGGCCCCGTTGTCGATATTCCAATGTCCCGGCAGCGCAGCGCGCATTTGCTCCGGCGAGACCGCCGCCTTCAGCAGGACCAGAGGAACATGGGTTTGCGCTGCGCACGCTTGCAGTGCCGCTCCCGCGTTGAGGAAGATATGGCGACGCAACTCAGTGGCATCGCCAACCTCGACGCACAGTCCGCCGGCGTGACGAAGGGGCAGCGACAAGCCCCGGGCAAGGCTACGACCGGTGAGCCAGCGATCAATCAGAGCAAGATTCAGTGACATAACATCTTCGATAGAAGTGCCGTTGGACAAACCTGCGCAGGTTCAATTTATTCCAGCACATCATTTCCTAGTGTCGCCTTTTAGCCGAACTCGGCCAGTCTAGACAGAATAGCATTCTTGCCTGCTTGAAAATGCGCGAATCTTCACGCTGGCGGATGCTGGGCGAGGTCAGGTGGGTTTGACTAGTTGGTAATATAGAAGGCTAACGGGATTCCAGTGCAGAAGTGCGCCTGGGGACAGGTGATGGAAATAGGGCGGCGCCTCGGCACTGCATGGGCGCGGGCGATGCGGAAATGAAAAAAGCCTTCAATCGCTTGCGCTCATGAAGGCTTTTCTGCGGAATTCTGTGGTGCCCACGGAGGGACTCGAACCCCCACACCTCGCGGCACATGGACCTGAACCATGCGCGTCTACCAATTCCGCCACGTGGGCACTGATACTGCTTAACAACTCTGCTATTATAACGACGGGGAGAGTATCGCGCCAGATGAACTTTCGTTCCTTACTGCACATCAACCCTGTCTAGCAGTTCCTGCTTGAACGCTGTTTTTCAACGTTGTCGCTGCAAGAGACCAAGATTATAGAGGAAATTTTTCGCTTGTCAAAGGCTCGCGCAAAAAATCTTTTGGTACCTCCGGCCGGAGCCGGGGGCAAATTAGTCTTTCAGGGCGTTTCCAAGTACACTACGGCTGTCGTCGCAGCATATATATGCAGCAGATGATTTTGCCAGGCCGGATTCCCTCTGAATACTGTCAATATAACCATAGAAATACTTTTGAATCAAACTACCCACACCATTCCTAGCCGGGAGGATATCCTCGGCATTTTCCGCAGCGCACAAGGCCCGCTCGATCTGCGCGCCGTTGCCAAGGCGCTCAAAGTCGCCACCGACGCGCAGTCCGTGCTGTCACGCCGCCTGAATGCCATGCAGCGCGATGGCCAGCTCGATCTCGATGAGAAGGGCCGCTTTGCGCTGGTCACGGAAACGGGTTTTATCGCCGGCCGTGTCAGCAGCCACAAGGATGGCTTCGGCTTTGTCATTCCCGACGAGCCCGGCGAGGACCTGTTCCTGCCCGATAAGGAAATGCAGAAAGTGCTGCACGGCGACCGTGTGCTGGCCCGCGTGGTCGGCACGGATCGCCGTGGCCGCAAGGAAGGCACCATCGTCGAGGTGGTGCAGCGCGCCAATACCCACATCATCGGTCGCCTGCTCAACGAGAACGGCATATGGAAAGTCGCGCCGGAAGACCAGCGCATCGCCCATGACGTGCTAGTGGAAGGTGCTGTCGGCAAGGCCAAGGCCGGGCAGGTGGTCAGCGTGGAGCTGACCGAACAGCCGATGCGCTTCAAGCAGCCAGTGGGCAGGATCGTTGAAGTACTGGGTTCGCTCGATGATCCCGGCATGGAAATCGAAATCGCCGTGCGCAAGTTCGGCGTGCCGCACATTTTCTCCGACGCCGCGCTCAAGCAAGCCAACAAGCTGCCCGACGTGGTGAAGGAATCCGACTGGGGCGAGCGCGTCGATCTGCGCGATGTGCCGCTGGTGACCATCGATGGCGAAGATGCGCGCGACTTCGACGATGCCGTGTACTGCGAACCGATCAAAGTCGGCCGCAGCAAGGCCTACCGTCTGATCGTGGCGATTGCCGACGTGAGCCACTACGTCAAACCGAACGATGCGCTCGATGCCGACGCACTGCAGCGCAGTACCTCGGTGTATTTCCCGCGCCGCGTGATCCCTATGCTGCCGGAAAAACTGTCCAACGGTCTGTGCTCGCTGAACCCTGCAGTCGACCGGCTGACGCTGGTGTGCGATGCCGTGGTAACGGCCAAAGGCGAGATCAAGGCTTACCAGTTCTATCCGGCCGTGATCCACTCGGCGGCCCGTCTGACCTACACGGAAGTGGCGGAAATCCTCGGCAACACCAAAGGACCGGAAGCAGCGCGCCGTCCGCAGATCGTGCCGCACCTGCTCAACCTGTACGAGGTGTACCACGCGCTGCTGAAAGCCCGCACGGAGCGCGGCGCGATCGATTTCGAGACCACCGAGACCTACATCGTCTGCAACCCGTCCGGCAAGATCGAGAAGATCATTCCCCGTACCCGCAACGATGCGCACAAGCTGATCGAAGAGTGCATGCTGACGGCGAACGTCTGCGCGGCCGATCTGCTGATCCGCCACAAGCATCCGGGTACTTACCGTATCCACGCCAGCCCGACGGTGGAGAAGCTCAAGCAGGTCCGCACCTTCCTCAAGCAGGTAGGCCTGAACCTGAACGGCGGCGACAAGCCGACAGCAGGCGATTACGCGGAGCTGATGCGTCAGGTGAAAGAGCGTCCCGATGCGTCGCTGCTGCAGACCATGCTGCTGCGCTCCATGCAGCAGGCGGTGTACAGCCCCGATAACATCGGCCACTTCGGTCTGGCGTATGAAGCCTATGCGCACTTCACCAGCCCGATCCGCCGTTATCCGGACTTGCTGACCCACCGCGCCATCAAGGCTATTTTGCAGGGCAAGAAGTACGAGCCGAAAGTGGCCGATACCAGTGTGCTCAACACCAGCGTGTCGAATGCCACCCGCAAGCAGCAGGCCAAGGACAAGGCCGAAGGCAAGGAAAAGAAAGCCGGCGACCTGACGGTGTGGGATGCGCTGGGCGTGCACTGCTCGGCCAACGAACGCCGCGCCGACGAAGCCTCGCGCGATGTGGAAGCATGGCTCAAGTGCTACTTCATGCAGGACAAGCTGGGTGAGGAATACACGGGCCTGATTACCGGCGTGACCAGCTTCGGCATCTTCGTCCAGCTCGATCAGCTGTTCGTCGAAGGCATGGTGCACGTGACCGACCTGGGCGCCGATTTCTTCCAGTACGACGATGCGCGCCACGAATTGCGCGGCGAGCGTACCGGCAAGACCTTCCAGCTGACCGACCGCGTGCAGGTGCAGGTGGTGCGGGTGGATCTGGAGAGCCGCAAGATCGATCTGCGCCTAGCCGGTCTCGATGCGCCAGCGGAAAAGCCGGTAGCGCCGTCCAAGGCCGACAAGACCAATATCCGTCCCGGCCCTGGTGTGCCTGCTGCACGTCCCGGTCCGAAGATCGTGCTCAAGGCGGCCAGCAAGGCTGCGGCGAAACCGGCCGCCAAGAGCAAGGCCAAGAGTGGCCATAAAACACATGCCGGAGCGAGTGCTGCGGCAGCACCCCGGGCAGCCAAAGCTGCCTCAAAAAGTAAGAAGAAGCGATAAACAATGAAGAATAAAATGATTTTTGGTTTCCACGCTGTGACCTCGCGTTTGCGTCACGAGGCATCGTCCGTGGAAGAGATTTTTATCGATGCGGGCCGTACCGACCGCCGCATGCAGGATCTGGTGGCCAATGCCAAGGCTGCCGGCGTGCGTGTGATGCCGGTGGACTCCTCGCGCCTCGATAAGATCGTCGGCACCCGCCGCCACCAGGGCGTGATCGCGTTTGCCTCGCAGCTGTCGCTGGCGCGTAACCTCGACGAGCTGCTCGATGCCATCGATGGCCCGCCGCTGCTGCTGGTGCTGGACGGGATCACCGATCCGCACAATCTGGGCGCCTGCCTGCGCGTGGCCGACGGTGTGGGTGCACACGCAGTGATCGTGCCTAAGGACCGCGCGGTGGGCCTGAACGCCACCGCTGCCAAAGTGGCCAGCGGCGCTGCCGAAACCGTGCCTTACATTACCGTGACCAATCTGGCCCGTACCCTGCGCGAACTGAAAGAGCGGGGCATCTGGCTGATCGGTACGTCCGACGATGGCGACAAAGGCCTGTACGAAGCCGACTTCACCGGCCCGTGCGCGCTGGTAATGGGTTCGGAAGGCGAGGGCATGCGCCGCCTGACCCGCGAAACCTGCGATGTGCTGGTGAATATCCCGATGTTCGGTTCGGTCGAAAGTCTCAACGTGTCCGTTGCCTCCGGCGTCTGTCTGTACGAAGCGCGCCGTCAGCGTATGGCACAGGAAGCTTAAACTTCCCGTTCTGTCTGCGGCGGCGCTCCCGTGGGGCGGCCGCCGTGCCTCCCCGCTGCGTCCTCCCCGCTTTTCAGCCTGTCCAGCAACCTTGCACTGAATACGCTACCATCGTCGCTTCAGTGGTTTTTCCGGTTTTTCCTATGTTCCATCGTTTGCGCCAAGACATTAACAGCATCATCGAACGCGATCCCGCTGCCCGTAACGGCTGGGAGGTGCTGACCTGTTATCCGGGCCTGCATGCCATCGTCATGCACCGCTGGGCCTACTGGTGCTGGCACCACGGCATGAAGTGGCTGGGCCGTTTCATTTCGTATATCGCCCGCATTATCACCGGCATTGAAATCCACCCCGGTGCGCAGATCGGTCAGCGCGTGTTCATCGACCACGGTTTCGGCGTGGTGATCGGTGAGACTGCCATCGTCGGCGACGACTGCACCATCTATCAGGGCGTAACGCTGGGCGGCACCTCGCTGCATACGGGCGCCAAACGCCATCCGACGCTGGAGCGCGGCGTGATCGTGGGCGCCGGTGCGCAGGTGCTGGGCGCTTTTACGGTGGGCGAATATGCCAAAGTGGGCTCGAACGCGGTGCTGCTCAAGCCGGTGCCTGCCGGTGCCACTGCGGTAGGCAATCCGGCCCATATCGTGCAGAAGGAAGGCTATCTGAGTTCCACGGCCCAGCTGTTCAGCGCATACGGCGTTACGCCGAACGGCGACGATCCGCTCAGCAAGGCGCTGCATGGCCTGATCAATCACGCGGTGACGCAGGAGCAGCAGATCGAGCGCATACTGGCGACGCTGAAGGCCGGGGGCTTGCACTGTCAGGGGCTGGCCGAATGTGATAAATTGAATTCTGATCAACTCAACAAGCTGGTGGAATAAGGGAGTAGGGATGGAACTGTCGCCTGACGGGGTAGAACTGCTGGACCCCTACGAAATCCGTGTGCTGGCCGTGCTGGCCGAAAAAGAAGCGCTCACGCCGGATAACTATCCGCTGTCGCTCAATGCGCTGGTGAATGGCTGTAACCAGCTGTCCAGCCGTGATCCGGTAATGTCGCTGTCGGAAGACATGGTGGCGGAAGTGCTGCAGCGGCTGATGCAGGCCAAGTACGTCAACGGCATTACCCAGGCCGGTGCACGCGTGACCAAATACGAGCACCGCATGCGCATCAAATGGTCGCTGGAGCAGGACAAGCTGGCTGTGCTGGCCATGCTGATGCTGCGCGGTTTGCAGACAGCGGGCGAGATCCGCAACCGCAGCGGGCGTCTGCATGAATTCAAGAGCGTGGCCGATGTTGAGCAGGCGCTGCAATTCCTGATCGATAAATACCCGCCGCTGGTAGCGCGCTTGCCGCTGGCGCCCGGGACCAAGGAACCGCGCTATGGGCATCTGCTGAGCGGCGAAGCAGCGCTGGCGCGGGAAGAAACGGCGGCCAGCCTCGGTGGCTCGGTCAGCACGGGCGGGCAGGGCAGCCGCGTGGCGGCGCTGGAGCAGGAAGTGGCGCAGCTACGCCAGCAGTTCGAGGAACTGAGTGCGCAGTTTGCCGAGTTCCGCCGCCAGTTCGAATAATCTCTTCAATGGATGGACAGCACGGCGCGTACGCTGCTGTCCAGCGCATCGCGGTCGATATAGCCTATCAGGCTGGCATCGCTGGCCACCAGCTTCTTGACCGCTTCACTATCCCCCACTGCCACCGGCGGCTGTGCCCTGCCGGTAAATAGCATGCGCGCCCAGTGGGCGTTCATCTGGGCCGGTCCTTTGCCGGTGGTCTTGCGGTAGAAACTGTCGCGTATGCCGGCCCCTTCGGCCTGATCCAGCGGCACGGCCTTGCTGCCATTGGGGAAGTCATTGCTCTTGCCGAGGAATAGGTCAACTGCCTGTTCGTTACTGAGCGTGCGGACCGGATTTCTGGCCGAGACGATGACGATGATTTCGGCCTGCACAGGCAAGGCCATTAGCAGTGGCAGGGTCAGGCAGGCGAGCAAGGTAGGCAGGGCTTTCATCGCGGCCCCCTAGAACACAAAGTCGGTCAGCAGGCTGACCACGTTGACCTTGCCGCCCGGTCTGGTACCCGGCGCGATGTTCTGCAGGGTGCCGAAGGAATGGTCGTTGAGGCGGATGTGGTCCCACTGGAATTTGACGTCGACATTGCGGCGCACATCCCAGCGCACCCCGGCCGCGTAGGTATGCTGGCCTACCGGCGCCTGTCCCGTTTCGGATATCGGCTTCAATTCCGACAGCGTGACATAGGGCGAAAAATCGCCGAGCCGCACGCCGCCGTTCAGATACCACGCGGCGCGGATAATCTTGAGGTTGGCGGCATTGAAATTGATGGCCTTGACCCACTCGGCCGAAGCAAACCATGGCCCCGGATCCCATGCTGCGCCTAGCGACATGAATTTACCCAGTGGCGGATTCTGGTTATCCACGCGGCGCTGCTGGTAGGCGGCGTGCAGCGTGAGCGGCCCCTGTTCGAAGCGCTCGAACACGCCCGCCACATCGGTCGAATGGACGTTGACGGAGCGGGTGTTGGTAACCGTGCGTTGACCATACAGCACGCTGACGGTGTTGACGAAGTCGCGGTCGCTGTAGCGGTAGGTGGCGTCGATGGCATCGGCATCGCGCAGCACCAGCAAGCGGTAAACTTCGGTGGGCGGGCGTGCCGTGATATTGCTGTAGCCGATCTTGCGCGAATCGGAAGCCATGAAGCTATCGAGCGCAATGCGGCCCACCCGTACGCTGAGCGCAGGGGTGATGGCATAGCGCAGGTTGGCCCAGTTGACCATGGGCGTGTAGGTGCCGTCCCAGCGGTATTCGCTGACGATCTGCAGCACGGCGGACAGACTGGTGTTGAGGTTGGCAGTGAGCTGCAGGCCCAGGCGGCTATCCACATCATTGGCCCACTCATGGCTGCGCCCCGCGCCTTTGGGCTGCAGATTATCGAAGACGAAATCGGCGCCGTTCTCGTTCGAACGGGCAAAGCCCAGTGTGCCGAAGCCGTTCAGCGCCAGAGCGGCGGGGGCGGCGGCGCTGGTGCTGGCCGAGGGCTGGTCGCTGTCGGCCAGACTATCGGCGGCCAGCGGTAGCAGCAAAGCCAGCGTGGTCAGACGGGCAGAGTAGGCAGTCATTGTAGATAGCGCTCCAGCATGGTCTCGAAAGTGCGATTTTTTTCCAGCCGTTCCAGTCCCGTATTGAGCTTATGCAGCAGATCGGCTGCCTGCGGGCTGTCGGCGGCCACGCCGAAATACAGTTCCTGATTGGGCACGCCGGGCAAGGCCTGTTGCACCAGTGTGCCATCAACCAACATGCCGCGCAATTTCGGATTGATCAGATACTGCCCAGCCATGGTTTCGCGGTTGGAGATGAACAGATCGCAGCGGCCCAGATGCAGCTTGTTGATCAGCTGTTCATAGCCTATGGTGGTGCCGCGGTCGACGCTGGCGGTGCTGATGCCGTAAGCCTCGAAGCGATAACCGCCCATGCCGCACACGTGGTAATTCTGCAGATCGGACAACTTCGCCAGCCTGATGCCGGCCGGGCGGGCGCGGCGCGAAGTGTAGTACACATTGTGCAGCGTGAAGTAGGCGTCGCTGGTTTGCAGCGCATTCGAGACGCCATCGCTGGCGCTGATATTGAGCGCGATCTGGATCTGCTGGTTGGCCACCTGCGCGACGCAGCGCGCCCATGGCAGCAGCTGGACTTCGATCTGCCAGCCATTGCGCTCGCCGATACGGCGCAGCAGATCCACGCTGGCGCCGGTGATGCGATTACTTTTTTGGCCGGCGACGCGTTCAGCGTAGACAAACGGTGGCATCTCGGCCTGATCGGCACAGGCGCGCACCAGCTCGGCACGTGCCGGTAGCTGGAGCAGAACCAGACAGGCAGCAATCAGGACGGGAAGCCGCATACGGTTTTCTTGCTATAAGAACGATGTTGCGATCATTCTAACAAGAATGGCTTGCTTAGAAGAACTTTCCTGCAAATTCTGTTGCGTGATTGGAGCTTGCGCCAGCTGCCGTGGCGGGAGGGATGCCGGCATGGGCCGGCATCCGTGCCGGTTTAGACTTCCTCGCGGCGCTGGCGCATGCGCACGGCGATGGCCAGCATGGCCAGACCGGCGGCAGCGCCTATCCATGCCGATGGGCTGGTCAGCGTATGCCAGGAGGCGTAGTAGATGGATTCGAACGGCGCCAGATGTTCGGTGCGTACATGCTGCATGACGTTGTCCATTTCGAAGCCCATCCAGCTGCCGGGTACGACGCCGAGCAGGATGCGGTTGGTGATGTGGGAAGTGAACCAGCCACCGTCCAGACCTAGCTGGAGGATACGGTCGGCCCACATCAGTAGCAAGGAGGCGATGACAGGCGTACCGACCGCCCACAGGAACACCTTGGAGCGTGCCATGCTCGATACCATCAGCAGCCAGCCTACGGTAGGCAGTGCCCAGATAATGTAGACGGGGAGCAGTGAGAGCAGGCGCAGCGGCGACAGATACAGGTTGGGGTTAAGTAGCAGTCCGCCGAACAGGTTGGTGCCGTGGATGAGCAGCAGCACACTGCCTGCCATCAGTATTACCAGTGCCAGCACTAGCGCTACCGCCATGGTAATCAGCGGTGCTATCGCCAGCGCCAGGATGGCTTTGGAGGCTACCGTGGCTGCATCCGATACCGGCAGCGATTTCCAGAACAGCAGGCTGCGGTCGCGCCGTTCGTCGTGCAGGGCGCCCAGGCAGTAAAAGAACACCAGCAGGCTTAGCAGGGCCAGCACCGGCGCAGCGGCCATGATGTAGCTGTGTGCGATGGCGTCTACCATCGCCATGCGGGCCTTGCCCTCGATGGTGATGGTGCCGATGCTGAAGGCCTGCTGTGCTTCGGCGAAGCTGGCGTTCTTGCCGAGGAAGATGGAGGTGATGGCCAGTATCGCGACCAGACTGGCCACGACGACGGGCGTCCACAGCAGCATGCCTTTGTGTTCCCACATTTCGCGCTTGATGAGCCATTTCATGGTGTTCATGCGTAGCTTCCTTTCATGGTGGCGACGAACAGATCGGCCAGTGCCGGTGTACGCAGTTCGCCCAGATTGGCTAGCTGCTCGCGCGGCACGCTATCGAACAGCATGATGGTCTTGCCGAATACGGCGCGCTGGTGCAGCGGTTGCAGGGCCTGCGCCGCAGCCAGACTGGCCGCCTCCACCATGACTTCGGTGTAGCGTTCGGCCACTTCGTCCATCGAGGCCGATAGCACGATCTGGCCGTCGCGGATGAACATCAGATCGCTGAGGATGTGTTCCACTTCCTCGATCTGGTGGGTGGTGATCAGGATGGTCTTGTTTTCGTCGAAGTAGTCTTCCAGCAGGTGCTGGTAGAACTGCTTGCGGTACAGGATATCGAGGCCCAGCGTGGGTTCGTCCAGCACCAGCAGGCGGGCATCGATGGCCATTACCAGCGCCAGATGCAGCTGCACCACCATGCCCTTGGACATGGCTTTGACCTTCATCTCCGGATCGAGCTTGGTCTGGGCCAGATATTTTTCGGCCTTGCTGCGGTCGAAACGCGGGTGCACGCCGGCAACAAAATCGAGCGCCTGCTTTACTTTCAGCCATTTGGGCAGGATGGCCACGTCGGCGATGAAGCAGACCTCGTTCATCAGCGCGTCGCGCTGCTGGCGCGGGTCCATGCCCAGCACCGACAGTTCGCCGTCGAAGCGGGTCAGGCCGAGGATGGCTTTGAGGGTGGTGGTCTTGCCCGAGCCGTTGGGGCCGATCAGGCCGACGATGCGGCCCGCTTCGATGCTGAACGTGAGGTTGTCGATGGCAGTGCGCTTGCCATACTGCTTGCGCAGGCCGCGTGCGCTGATGACGGCGCTCATGATGCCGCTCCCGTTGCGGGCTGCTGCAGCAGGGTGGCGGCATCGAGGCCCAGCCGGCGTATGCGTTCGAGCATGGCAGGCCAGTCTTCGCGCAGGAAGCGTTCACGTTCCGAGGCCAGCAATTTGTCGCGGGCGCCTTCAGTCACATACATACCTAGTCCCCTTCTTTTTTCGACCAGCGTTTCGTCCACCAGCTCCTGGTAGGCGCGTGAAACCGTAATCGGATTGAGTTGATATTCGGCGGCGATCTGCCGCACGGAGGGCAGGGCGTCGCCCGGCCTGAGCACGCCGTCGAGCATCATGCCCACAACCCGCTCCTTGAGTTGCCGGTAAATCGGCGCATTGTCATTCCAGCCTATCGCAGACATACATGTAGTCCCCTTGCTGTGTGTTGATGGAGTGGTGTTGTAGTTAACTATAACACTAGTTTTTGAATTTGCAAGTAAAGTTTTCCATCGATGGGAATTTCGGGCGGCGCTGGCATAATGGTGGCATCATTGATCAAGCGGAATCTAGTATGAGCACCATTTCCCGTTTTTCCCGCTGGACAGCTGTGCTGGTCTGCGGTGCTGCGCTGGCCGCCTGCGCCACGCTGGTCGGACCACGTCAGGTCGAGCTGCCGCAGGTGAAACTGCAGCAGAATCTGGAGCGTAAATTCCCGCTGCACGAGCGCGTGCTGGGTATATTCGAACTGGAATTGAGCCATCCGCAGTTGGCCATCATGGCCGAGAACGACCGCGTTTCGCTGTCGCTCGATGTGCAAGTGCGGCCCTTGCTGGCGCGGCAGAACTGGCAGGGCAGCATGCAGCTGTCGGGCCGGCTGAAAGTCGATACGATGCGCAACACCATCTATCTGAGCGATGCCCATGTGGACCGTATGGCCATGCGCGGCATGGATGAGGGCAAGCAGAATCAGGTGGCCAGCGTGGCCAATCTGCTGGCCGAATCGTCGCTGCGCGACGTGCCGGTGTACACGCTCAAGCCGGACGAATTGCGTTACGGCGGCGTGCAGTTTGCGCTGACGGGCATCAGCACCCGTCCGGGCGCGCTAGTGGTGCACGTACAGCCGCAGTAAGGCCCGCGGAAAGTGCCGCAGTAAGTTCTTGCGGTAAGTTCCCGCGGTAAGTTCGTTTGCCGCAAACGTAGCGCCGCAGGCTGGCTGCGGCGCCCGTTTGTAGGCATCAGAGGAAGCCCAGATTGCGGCTGCCGGCGTTGAAGTTGGCCAGCGACGGCAGCATGGCCAGCAGATCGCTGTTGGAGACCCCCATCCAGCTGCCCAGCGTGGCGGCGTACTGGGCGATGGAAGTGGTGGGCAGCAGCCGGCCCTGACCGACATCGTCGGGCCCGTCTGCCGCTACTACCGGCGCAGTGCCGTAATAGCGGCCGCCTTTGACGGCGCCGCCCAGCATGAAGTGCATGCTGCCCCAGCCGTGATCGGAGCCGTCGTTGTTGCCGCTCAGCGTACGGCCGAAGTCGGACGCAGTGAACGTGGTGACCTGATTGGCCACGCCCAGTTCCACCGTGCTCTGGTAGAAAGCGGCGACGGCATCGGCCACCGTTTTCATCAGTAGCGGATGCTGGGTGACTAGCCCGTCGTGGGTATCGAAACCGCCCAGCGAAACAAAGAACACCTGACGTTTGGCGCCCAGTGCCGGCGCTGCGGCGATCATGCGCGCCACCATTTTCAGCTGGTCGCCCAGGCTGTTGCTGGCGGGGTAGGGCGTATTGATGGCATTGCTGCCGGCCAGCGCCGAGGTCAGCACGTCGTTGGCGGCAATCGCGCGCTGGGTGATGCGGGCGTAGTCGGACTGCATCAGGTGCGGCTGGGATTGCGTCATCAGCGTCTGCAGGGCGCTGCTGCACGAAGCCGAGCCGAACAGGGGCTTCTGCAGGGCGGCGAACGGCACCGAGCCGCTGGTCGAGACCTGATACTGCACGGCCTGCTTACCGGCAAGGAAAACGGCATTGCCCGATACATTGACGCAGGTGAAGGTGGCATTGCCATTACCGGAAGCGAACAGGTCGCCCAGCATGCCGCCCCAGCCGGTGGAAGCGCCTTCCGGCATGGACGACTGCCATTCCGATTGCTGGTCGTTATGCGAGAACAGCTTGGATGGCAGCGGCACCGACTTGTTGGCGAACTGCTGCTTGGTGGTCGGCTGGACCAGCGTACCGACATTAAGCAGTACGCCCATTTTGCCGCCATTGTAGATGGGCATGAGCGGCGCCAGTTCGGGCGCCAGCGCATACTGGTGCGCCACACCGTTGACGTCGACCGGCGCGCTGGCCGTGCTCAGCACCGTGCTGCCCAGCGCGCTGCGCTGGTAGGCCAGATTCGAGCGCAGATTGTAGTAGCTGTTAAAGCTGCTGGCATCGTAAGGCACCAGCGTGTTGGCGTAGTCATTGCCGCCGTACATGAACACGCAGACGATGGCCTTGTAGTCGCTGGCGTTGGCGGCCGAGGCTTCGGCCATGGCGGCCAGGTTGATGGCCAGCGGCGAGGCGACGCCGCTGATGGCCAGCGCGGAAGCCCGTTGCAGGAAGGCGCGGCGGGAGATATCGGTCGTCATGGCAGCCCCTTATTGTTGGATCAGATATTCCGGCGCGGCCATGACCATGGTCAGTGCGGCGTAGATGCGGTTGTTCAAGGCGTTCTGGCTATTGGCCGGCATGGTGTCGAGGGCGCCGCGGATCAGGCCCAGCGTGGAACTGCCCAGCTGGCCGGCGGCCAGTACCTGATTGATCTCGGCCAGCAGATTCTGTGCATTGGCCGCCAGCGGCAGCAGGCTGCTGTAATCGGGTAGCACGTCGCCTATGCCTTTGCTGATCAGGCGCTGCATGAAGTTGACGTAGCCGACCACGGATGATTCATTGGTCAGCTGGAACTCCGGTGCCACCAGCCCCAGCTTGGCGATGGCGCTATTCGGCGGCACATAGCCGGGGCGGTAGAAGTTGAAGACGGATGGCGAACGCAGCGGGCTCTGGCCCAGCCGCGTGGCGGCGTCGCTGGTATTGCCTATGGCCCAAGCGTCGCTGGCCGAGTTGACGTTGTAGGCGCGGGCCCAGCCTATCATGCGCAGCATCGGTTCGCGCAGCTTGCCGTAGCTGGCGTTGATAGAGCTTTCGTTGCGCGCTTCGGGATCGAGCAGCAGGGCCTTGACCACGGCCGCCAGATTGCCTTTGACGCCGCGGCCATCGTTGTTGAACACGCTGGCCACCCGTGCCACATAGGCTGGCGACGGATTGCTGGTGACCAGTTTCTGGATCAGCTGGCGGCTGATGAAGGGCGCCACGTTGGGGTGGGCATAGATGATGTCGATCGCGGCCTTGAGGGCATCGGCGCCGGACAGGCCTGCCGCTACGGTGCTGCCAAGGAAAGTGGAAGCGCCCGTTTCATGACGCTTGGCGACCTGCAGCATGGGGCGGCGCAAAAAGTCCGGCGTATCTTTGGTGGTGCCGGTGAGGTCGAAGTCCCAGCCCGTGAAGACGCGGGCAAGGCCGGTGATGTCGCTCAGGCTGTATGTCTCCTGCGGATTGCCGTTGACCAGCTTGGGCGTGCCATCGAGATTGAGCTGGATCAGGCCGATGCTGAACAGCTGCATGATTTCGCGCGCGTAGTTCTCGTCGGGCAGGGCGCCGGTGGTGGTGTTCTGTTTGACGTTGCCGCGGAACGTCAGATACTGGCCCATGGGCGCGCTGGTGGAAATGGCGGCCAGCAGATTGCGGTAGTTGCCGAAGGCGTGCTCCTCCAGCAGATCGAGATAGGCTGCCGCCGAGAAGCCGCGCCATGGCGCGCCCACCAGTCCGCTGATAGCGACCACGCAGATTTCCGACAGGGCCAGCGTGACGCGCTGGCGTAGGGTGTCGGGCGCGCTGATCAGCTTGCGCCATGCGCAGGCATCGAAACCCTGTTCGGAGTTGCGGAAGGTGGCATTGTTATAGCCTTTTTCCACTAGCCAGTCCCAGCGGGTGCCGGAGCGGGGAGTGGCCAGCTGGCTATCTATCCACGCGGAATAGCCCTGATTCTGAACACGGGAGATTTCGGCGCGTGTGGCGCCCATGGACGCCTGCGCAAGAAAACGCGAGGCAGCATTCGCTGTGGGTGTGGGCATGACGGCGTCCTTCACGCTGGTTGGGTGAGCAACGATATTGCTTTACAGTAATTTATTCCTCTTTGCTTCAGCACGCCACTGATTTTTTGTAACGTGGCGTTACCTGCGGCGGATGAAATTAAATAATTGGCAAGCTTTCTTGTGGGGCGGGCCAAGGCCATCTACAATGCGGCAGATTCGCCTAGACGGGAGCAAGTGTAATGACGATATTTGGGATTGGACTGCATGTACTGATTGCACTGTTTTTTGCCGTGCATGTGATCCGTAGCGGCCAGCAGATGTACTGGCTGATGATTTTGTTTATGTTCCCCTTGCTGGGAAGTGTGGTGTATTTCATCGCCATCTATCTGCCGGACTCGAAGTTGCACCATGGTGCGCGGCAAGCGGTGGCGGTGGCGGCGCGCGTGATGGACCCGGGGCGCGAACTGCGCGAAGCGCGCGAGGCCTATGACTACACGCCCACGGCGCAGAATCAGATGCGGCTGGCTGCCGCCCAGCTGGCAGCCGGTGCCGCGGCGGACGCTGCGGCCAGCTACGAAGCCTGTTTGCAAGGGCCGTTTGCCGGCGATCTGGAAATCCGCTTCGGTGCGGCACGGGCCTGTCTGGCTGCGGGCAAGGCCGGCGCTGCTGTGGCCCATCTGCAGACCATACGAACCAGCGATGCGAATTTCCGCGGCGAGCAGCTAGCCCTGCTGCTGGCGCAGGCACTGGCGGCAGATGGCCGTGCCAGCGAGGCGGGTGCCGAGTTCGAGTTCGCGCTGGGGCGCTACAACAGTTTTGCCGCGCAAGCCGAATATGCCATCTGGGCCGCCGGGCAGGGGGATGGGGACAAGGCGCGCCAGCTGTATGCGGAATTGCAGCGCACCATGGAGCGCTGGAACCGTCACACGCGCGAGATGAATCAGGAGCTGATCCGGCGTGTGCAGGCAGCCATGGCGAGTCTGCCCCGCTAAAAATAGTACTGTTTAGCGCGCTCTAGACCGGATTAGACTGGTTTAGACTGCGAGAGTAAAAACTAGTCCGCCCACTGGCTGCCATCGAGCCGGTGGCGGGTGATGCTGCCGTCGAGGTGGATGGCGATCCAGCCGCCGCGTGGCGGCGTGGCATCCGGTTCCCAGTCGGGCAGCACATAGCGGCGCCTGCCATCCTGTTGGTGCAGGGCGGGGCGGTGGGTATGGCCGTGGATCATCACATCGCAGGCCGTATCGGCAAACACGGCGGCAATCGCAGCCGGCGTCACATCCATGATTTCGTAGCTTTTATGGCCCTGATCCTTGCGGCTGCTTTCGCGCATGCCCGCAATGATGGCTTTGCGCTGGGCCAGTGGCGTGGCGAGGAATTGCTGCTGCCAGGCGCTCTGGCGCACCATGGCGCGGAACGCCATGTACTGAGTGTCCTCGGTACACTGGGCGTCGCCATGCAGCAGTACCACGCGCTGGCCGGCGATGTTGGCGACATGGGGTTCGGCCAGCAGGGTTACACCGGCGGCCTGGGCAAATTCGGCGCCGACGAGAAAATCGCGGTTGCCGGCTAGCCAGTAGATGGCTACACCGGCAGCGCTCACGGCGCGCAGGGCGGCAATAATCTGCTGGTGATATTCGTCGTGCAGGTCGTCGTCACCGGCCCAGTATTCGAACAGATCGCCGAGCAGGTAAAGTTGTTGCGTATGCCGGGCCTGCTGATCCAGAAAACGGAGAAACGCCGCCGTGGTGGCGGGGTGACCGGCCTGCAGATGCAGATCGGAGATAAACAGCGCGCCGGTCTGGCCGGCGCGCGTGTTGTGAGTCGTCATGCGGAATCCGACTAACGAGGCTGGGCCTGATCAGGCCGCCAGTTCGATCTTCTCGATGATGATGTCTTCCACTGGTACGTCAGCGAACATGCCGGCGCGGGTGGTTTTGACTTTCTTAATCTGGTCGACCACTTCGGTGCCGGCGGTCACTTTGCCGAACACGGCGTAGCCCCAGCCGTCCTGACCCGGGTAGTCGAGGAAGCTGTTGTTCTTCACGTTGATGAAGAACTGTGCCGAAGCCGAGTGCGGTGCCGAAGTACGGGCCATGGCCAGCGTGTAAGGTTCGTTTTTCAGGCCGTTCTTGGCTTCGTTCTCTACCGTGGTTTCGGCAGGCTTCTGCTTCATGCCCGGCTCGAAACCGCCGCCCTGGATCATGAAGCCGTCGATCACGCGGTGGAAGATGGTGTTGCTGTAGTGGCCGGCTTCCATGTAGGCGAGGAAGTTGGCAACGGTTTTAGGGGCTTTTTCTGCGTCCAGTGCGACGGTGATGTTGCCCAGATTGGTGGTGATGATTACGTTGGTCATGTGTTTATCCTGAGTGAACAATGATGCTGAGGGCGCTATTTTACTGTTTCGGCGCGATAGGCGTCTTTAAAATTGTGGCCGACTTGATGACGACTGGCACCACCGGAATATTCTGGAAGCTGCCCTTGTCGTCCACCAGCACGGCTTTGATGCGATCTACCACTTCCTGCCCCTTCACCACTTTGCCGAAGACGGTGTAGCCGAAGCCGTCGCGGCCCGGATAGTTGAGAGCGTCGTTGTCGGCCACGTTGATGAAGAACTGCGAGGTGGCCGAGTTCGGATCGCCGGTACGGGCCATGGCGATGGTGTAGGTGTTATTGGTCAAGCCGTTCTGCGACTCGATAGGCACCGGTTTGTTGGTTTTTTTCTGCACCAGCTTTTCGTCGAAGCCGCCACCCTGAATCATGAAGCCGTCGATGACGCGGTGGAAAATCGTGCCTTTATAGAAACCTGCCTTCACATAGGTGATGAAGTTATCCACGGTCTTAGGCGCTTTGTCGCCATTCAGTTCCACCACGATATCGCCCATGGTGGTCTTGATTTCTACCTGTGGCGTGGCCGGCGCGGCTGCCAGAGCGGCGCCGGACAGGGCCATGCCTGCGAACAGGGACATCAGTTTGCCGAACAGGGTAGGCTGGGATGCTTGCATTGTTACTTCCTTGTCTAGTTATAGGCTGTGTTGTGTAGAACGAATTGCCAAAAAATCATAAGGCATATCGGGACTATGCGGTTTTTATCAATGCTATACTTGCCCATTCTACTCCTTCAGGGTGGAAAGATTAAACGGGTGTACCTGCCGGTCGCGCCGATAAAGAGAACATAGCAAGAGCCGATGAGCAATTTAAAGATTTACAACACGCTAGCGCGTGACAAGCAGACCTTCGTACCGATAGAAGCTGGCAAAGTCCGCATGTATGTATGCGGTATGACCATCTATGATTACTGCCACATCGGCCATGCGCGCATGATGATGGCGTTCGACGTGATGTACCGCTGGCTGATGGCCTCCGGCTACGAGGTGACTTATGCCCGTAACATCACCGATATCGATGACAAGATCATCAAACGCGCCGTGGAAAACGGCGAAACTATCTCGCAGCTGACCACCCGTTTCACCCAGTACATGGATGAAGATACCCAGGCGCTGGGCATATTGCCGCCTACGCTGGTGCCGCGCGCCACCCAGTATGTGCCGCAGATGCTGGCGCTGATCGAAAAACTGGAAGCCAAGGATCTGGCCTATCAGGGCGAAGATGGCGATGTGAATTACGCCGTGCGCAACTTCCACAACTATGGCCGCCTGTCCGGCAAATCGCTCGATGATCTGCGCGCGGGCGAACGGGTGGATGTGAATACAGGCAAGCGTGATCCGCTCGACTTCGTGCTGTGGAAAGCCGCGAAAGAATCCGAGCCGGAAGAAGTGAAATGGGAGTCCAAGTGGGGCAAGGGCCGTCCGGGCTGGCACATCGAGTGCTCGGCCATGTGCTCGGCGCTGCTGGGCGAACATTTCGATATCCATGGCGGCGGCGCCGACCTGCAGTTCCCCCACCATGAAAACGAGATCGCCCAGTCGGAAGGCGCGTTTGGCCGCGCCCCCGTCAACTACTGGGTGCACAACGGCTTTGTGCGCGTCGATAACGAGAAGATGTCCAAATCGCTGGGCAATTTCTTCACCATCCGCGACGTCCTGAAAAAATACGATGCCGAAGTGGTGCGCTTCTTCATTCTGCGCGCCCACTACCGCAGCCCGCTCAACTACTCGGACGCCCATCTGGATGACGCCCGTGGTGCGCTGACCCGCTTGTACACGGCGCTGGACGGCGTGGCCGATGACGGTTCGGCGCTGGACTGGCAGGGCGAGCAGGCCCGCCGCTTCGCCGAAGCCATGGATGATGATTTCAATACGCCGCTGGCGGTGGCGGCCTTGTTCGAGCTCGCAACCGAACTGAACAAGACGAAATCGCCGTATGTCGCTGCCCAGCTGAAAGCGCTGGCCGGCGTGCTGGGTCTGCTGCAACGCAGCCCGCAGGCCTTCTTGCAGGCTGCCGTGGGCGAAACCGGTGGTGCAGGCGACACTGCGATTGCCGACGCCATTGCCCAGCGTGCCGCTGCCAAGAAGGCCCGCAATTTCGCCGAATCCGACCGGATCCGTGCCGAACTGCTGGCCGCTGGCATCATCCTCGAAGACAAGCCTGACGGCACGACCAACTGGCGCCGCGCATAATGGTGACGGCCAAGGAAAACGGGGGCACAGGCCCGGTCACGGCGGTGCCGCCGTACTGGGAGCAGGCCAAGATCGAGCTCATGAAGCGGGACCGCATCATGAAAAAGCTGATTCCGCAATTTGGCGACCTGTGTCTGGTCGGCCATAGCGACCCGTTTACCACGCTGGCCCGTTCCGTTGTGGGACAGCAGGTGACGGCCAAGGTGGCCGATGCTGCCTGGGGCAAGCTTTTGCTGCTGAGCCCAAAATGCACGCCAGCGCAGATTATCAAGGCCGGCGCCGAGCAGGTGGCTGCTTGCGGTTTGTCCAAGCGCAAGACCGAGTACATCCTTGATCTGGCCGACCACTTCAAAAACAAGCGTGTCCATACTGCCCAGTGGGACCAGATGGATGACGAAGCGGTGATCGCGGAGCTGACCCAGATCCGCGGCATCGGCCGCTGGACGGCCGAGATGTTTTTGATTTTTAACCTGTTGCGGCCGAATGTTCTGCCGCTGGACGATCCCGGTCTGATTCAGGGCATCAGCCAGAATTATTTCTCCGGAGAGCCAGTTTCGCGCAGCGATGCACGCGAAGTTTCTGCCAACTGGGAGCCATGGCGCACGGTGGCGACATGGTATTTATGGCGTAGTCTCGATCCGCTTGCTGTAGAATAGACACTCTAATCGCTGAGCGAGGCCTTGCCCGACCATTTCATTCTTGTCGGCAAGACCCCATAGCGGAGCATAAACACGGAGGTACAATGACCAAAACGACTTTCCTCAACTTTGAGCAACCGATCGCCGAACTCGATGGCAAAATCGAAGAGCTGCGTTTCGTTCAGGACGATTCGGCTGTCGACATCTCTGAGGAGATCGACCGTCTGGCCAAAAAGAGCCAGCAACTGACCAAGGATATCTACGCCAAGCTTACCCCTTGGCAGGTCGCGCAGATTGCGCGCCATCCGCAGCGTCCGTACACCATGGACTATGTGAACGAAATCTTTACCGACTTCCACGAACTGCACGGCGACCGCACTTATGCGGACGACCTGTCCGTGGTGGGCGGTCTGGCCCGTTTCAATGGTCAGGCCTGTATGGTCATCGGCCACCAGAAGGGCCGCGATACCAAAGAACGCGCGATGCGCAACTTCGGCATGCCCAAGCCTGAAGGCTATCGCAAGGCCATGCGCCTGATGAAGCTGGCAGAAAAATTCGGCATTCCCATTTTCACCTTTGTCGATACCCCGGGCGCATTCCCCGGCATCGACGCGGAAGAGCGCGGCCAGTCGGAAGCCATCGGCCACAATCTGTACGTGATGGCCGAACTGAAAGTGCCGCTGATCGCCACCATCATCGGTGAAGGCGGTTCCGGCGGCGCGCTGGCGATCGCCGTGGGCGATGCCGTGCTGATGCTGCAATACGCTACCTACTCGGTGATTTCGCCGGAAGGCTGCGCCTCTATCCTGTGGAAGACCTCGGAACGTGCCGCCGATGCCGCCGAAGCGCTGGGCCTGACGGCACACCGTCTGAAAGCCATGGGCCTGATCGACAAGATCGTCAACGAACCGCTGGGCGGCGCGCACCGCGATCCGAAACAGATGGCCACGCTGCTCAAGCGTGCACTGGCCGATTCGCTGCGCCAGTTCCACGGCATGAAGACCAAGGACCTGCTGGAAGCCCGTCACGAGAAGCTGATGAGCTACGGTAAGTTCAAAGAGACCACGCCGCAGGAATAAGCGGGCGCGGCATCAACAAGAGTCGGGGGCGCTGCCCCCGATTTGCATTTTTGGAGCAGGCATTGAAGAAGCAACAGATTCCTACCCTGAGCAGCATCTTCGCTCAGGCCACCAGCGCCGCGCTGGCGCGTGTACAGGCCGATGGCAGTGCCGCGGCGGCGCCGGCGCGCATAGCGGTAGCGCTCAGTGGCGGGCTCGATTCCTCGGCCCTGCTGCATCTGGCGCATGGCTATGCGCGCGCGCATGGCGTGACGCTGTATGCCTTCCACATCCACCATGGTCTGAGCCCGAATGCCGATAGCTGGCTGGCCCATTGCGAGCAGGCTTGTGCCGCGCTGGGGGTGGCGTTCGAGGCGCAGCGCGTGCAACTGACGGATCAGGGCAAGACGGGTACCGAGGCGGCGGCGCGCAAGGTGCGTTACGCGGCTTTAGGGGGGCTGTGCGCGCGCCATGGCGTGCGTCTGCTGCTCACTGCCCACCACCTCGACGATCAGGCGGAAACCGTGCTGCTGCAGCTGCTGCGCGGTTCCGGTACGGCCGGCCTGTCGGGCATGGATGCGGCCAATGCGGCGCCGGAATTGCTGGCTAATCCTGAACTGGTGATGGCGCGGCCGCTGCTGCCGGTGTCGCGCAAGCAGCTCGATGCGTATGTGGCAACGCAGCAGATCAGCCATATCCACGACGAATCGAACGACGACGCGCGCTTTGCCCGCAATGCCTTGCGCCACAAGGTGATGCCGGCGCTGGCGGCGGCTTTCCCCGGCTTTCAGGAGCGCTTTGCGCGCAGCGCCCAGCATGCCCAGTCGGCCCAGCGCCTGCTGACCGAACTGGCCGAGCAGGATCTGGCTCTGTGTCTGGATGGTGATAGCCTCGATGTGGCCCGCCTGCGCGGCCTGAGTGCGGACCGTTGCGCCAATCTGCTGCGCCACTGGTTCAAGCTGCGCCAGCTGCGCATGCCCAGTTCGGCATGGCTGGGCGAGATGCTGACCCAGCTGCTGGAGGCACGCTATGACGCGCAGTTACTGGTCACCCATCCGGACTGCCACGTGCGCCGTCATCGCGACCGCTTATATCTGACGCCCAAGCTGGAAGCGCTGGAAGGAACGCGGGAAGATCAATTCGACCAGTCGCCCGGTACGGAATTTGTCTGGAAAGGCGAGAGCGAGCTGGCTTTTCCGGCGTATGGCGGGGTGCTGCATTTCGAGCGGGCAGAGCAGGGGCTGGACCCGCAGTGGCTGCAGGAGCAGCCGCTGGTGATCGAATTCCGCCGGGGGGGCGAGCGGCTCAAACTGGCCGCAAACCGGCCTACGCGCGGCATCAAATACCACTATCAGGCACTGAGCATTCCCGCCTGGGAGCGTGGCCGCCTGCCCGTTGTGAGTGCGCCGCAACAGCTGCTGTTCGCGGCAGGCATAGGCATGGACTGCAATAAGTTGACTACAGGCACAGACCGCATCCGTCTGCGCTGGCAAGCAGTATAGACAATTGTCTGTTTCTGCCGAATTTTGTATGTAGATATGCTTATTCGGTATGACTTTATCTGTTTTTTGACTTGTTATTTTGCAGTGCGGCATGTAGAGTTTAGGGTTCCATTTACCTTTATTTGAGCGGAAAAACTCACTGTTATGGCTTTAATCGTGCACAAATACGGCGGTACGTCGATGGGTTCGACGGACCGTATCAAGAACGTGGCGCGGCGTGTCGCCAAGTGGCATGACGCAGGTCACCGCATTGTTGTGGTGCCTTCGGCTATGTCCGGCGAAACCAATCGCCTGATCGCGCTGGCGAAAGAAATTCAAGAGCAGCCTGACCCACGTGAACTCGACATGATCGCCTCGACCGGCGAACAGGTGTCGGTGGGCCTGCTGTCGATGGCCCTGCTGGCTATCGGCAAGAAGGCGGTGTCCTACGCCGGCTGGCAAGTGGCGATTAAAACCGATTCCGCTTTCACTAAAGCCCGTATTCAATCGATCGACAACGAGAAGGTGAACCGGGATCTGGATGACGGCAAGATCGTCATCATCACCGGCTTCCAGGGCGTGGACGAGGGTGGCAATATCTCGACGCTGGGTCGTGGTGGTTCGGATACTTCGGCCGTGGCGATCGCCGCTGCCATGAAGGCCGACGAGTGCCTGATCTTCACCGACGTCGATGGCGTCTACACCACCGACCCGCGCGTGGTCTCGGAAGCGCGCCGCCTGAAGGCGATTACCTTCGAAGAGATGCTGGAACTGGCGTCGCTGGGCTCGAAAGTCCTGCAGACCCGTTCGGTGGAATTCGCCGGTAACTATCGCGTGCCGACCCGCGTGCTGTCGTCACTGACCGACCCTATGCTGGACATCGATGTCGAAGCCAACTCGGGTACCCTGATTTCGTTTGAGGAAGATACAAACATGGAACAAGCAGTCATCTCCGGTATCGCGTTTAACCGCGATGAGGCCAAAATCACCGTGCTGGGCGTGCCGGATCGTCCGGGCGTGGCTTACCACATTCTGGGCCCGGTGGCCGATGCCAATATCGAAGTCGACATGATCATACAGAATCAGTCGGTCGACGGTAAAACCGATTTCACCTTCACCGTTTCGCGCAACGACTACCAGCGCGCTGTGGACGTGCTCAACAGCACCAAGGCCGAGCTGGGCGCTGCCAGCATCACCGGCGACGCCAAAGTGTCGAAGATCTCGGTGGTGGGCGTGGGCATGCGTAGCCACGTCGGTGTGGCTTCGCAGATGTTCCGTACCCTGTCGGAAGAGGGCATCAACATCATGATGATCTCTACGTCGGAGATCAAGATCTCGGTGCTGATCGACGAGAAGTACATGGAATTGGCGGTGCGCGCACTGCACAAAGCGTTCGAACTGGAAAAAGCATAATTTTTTCAAAAAAATCGCCGAGTAGCCTTGACCAAACCCAGTGCGGTCTATACTATGGCGGTCGTCTGCTGTAGCGCAGTTAGCAAAGCAGACATAGTTGAGTAATCGACTAGGAGACGTGGCCGAGTGGCCGAAGGCACTTCCCTGCTAAGGAAGCATACGGGCAAAACCTGTATCGTGGGTTCGAATCCCACCGTCTCCGCCAAGACACTGTCCAGCGCACTCGACGGACATCAAACAAACCGCTGTTCCTACTAGGGGCCAGCGGTTTTTTTGTTTTAATCTGTCCGATACTGTTCAGCTGCAGCCGGTGCAACTGGGTGATCTGCTTTGGAAAAACTAGACAGAAAGAGATGTGATTTTTTCGGCGCGATTTATCCTAACGACTGGACGTGCGCCATGCAACGAAAACATTCCCACTTTGCCGCATAATTTGCACACGAAACTGCCCCACGTTTAAGACACAGTCCTGCTCAGAACATTGAATGGGAAATTGGATTGATCGACGTGGCACTATCAGGCATTATTTGACGCTGGCACATTCCCGACCAGGTGCCATTAAGAGAAATCGCCAGACGTCTTGGCATCTCAAGAAACACCGTCCGGCGCTATCTTCGCTCGGAAACCATTGAGCCGTGCTACGCGGACAGGCGCTCACCCAGTGTAATCGACAAGTACGCTTTCCAGCGATCGGGAATGCTAAAGACCGAGACGGCCAAGTCATGCAAGCAGCGGCGGACTTTGAAGCAGCTTCATGAACAACCATGAGAGTTAGGCTTTGAAGGGGCTTACGACCGGGGCGCGGCGTTCGCGAGGGTGTGGCGGGCGGGTCAAACTGACTGGGTTAACTCTGCTAGCAAACGCACAACCCAGATATTCATTGTGGAAATGCCAATTGAATGATGCGATATAGGATCGGCTTGCGGCCGCTTCCAGTCTGAATATATAATTCATATACGTTTCGTATATTGAGGTGATTATGGGTATTGTGAACATCGACGAGGATCTACATGACCAGATCCGCAAGGCCAGTGCGGTATCGTGCCGTTCGATCAACGCGCAGGCAGCGTTCTGGATCAAGATCGGCATGCTGGCAGAGACCAACCCGCTATTGTCTTTTAATGAAATCATCGCCCGCGAGCTGCACGCGGCCGGCGTCGATGCGCGTCAACTGAAAGCAGTGGTGCCATGACCAAACGACCGGATGAAATCGCGCTGATGGCCGAATCTGGCCGTCTGCTAGCCAGTGTCTTCAGTCGGCTGGATCAATTGAAGCTGACTGGCATGTCGACCATGCAGGTCAATGACCTGGTCGATAACTTCATCGTCAACGAATTACACGCGCGGCCGGCCGGCAAAGGCCAGTACGACTATGCCTATGCGCTGAATGCCTCGCGCAACAACGTGGTCTGCCACGGCGTGCCTTCCGCCGCCGAGATTCTGAACGACGGCGATATCGTTAACTTTGACATCACGCTAGAAAAGAATGGCTACATCGCCGATTCCAGCAAGACCTATCTGGTCGGAGTCGTGTCGCAGGAAGCGCGGCGCCTGGTCCACACCACCTATGAAGCAATGTGGAAGGGCATACATGCGGTACGCCCCGGCGCGCAGCTGGGCGATGTCGGCTATGCCATTCAGCGCCATGCGCAACGCCATGGCTATACCGTGGTGCGCGAATACTGCGGCCATGGCATAGGCCGCGAAATGCATGAGCCGCCGCAGGTGGTGCATTGGGGCCGTCCCAAGACCGGCCTGATCCTGCGCGAAGGCATGGTGTTCACCATTGAACCGATGCTCAACCAAGGCCGCCACATGGTGCGAACCGAGGACGATGGCTGGACGGTCGTCACCACCGATGGTCAACTGTCGGCCCAGTTCGAACACACGGTGGCAGTCACCCGTAATGGCGTGCGCGTGCTCACGCTGCGTCCGGACGAAAGACCCGCTGTCGCATGAGCTTTACAACCAGCTTACGGCAAGGCTGGCGCCCGCTCTGGAAATCCGGGCTGCGCCATGAGGCGCCGACCATCAAGCGACTGTAGGCGATCTCGCTGATCGCTCTCCCCATGCGCTTGAATTGCCACGTCGCCATTTTCAGTAACGTGGACTGGTCGGGCTGGTGGCGTCTGGCATTCTGGCGATTCAGGGATTGCAGCAGGCCATCCGGCAGAGTGGTGAAGCCGGGAGCGAAGCCAAATCGTAATGTCCCGGCATGGCATATCGCAAGTATGGCGCAGCGGTGTGTTGAGAGCTTAGGTCAATTGCATTTTGCGCAGTTGCTTGGGGGACTGGCCGAACCAGCGCTGACAAGCCCTGCAGAAGGCACTTTGATCGGCAAAGCCCAGCAAAAATGCAATCTGTGCCAGCGCCATAACATTTTTTTGCAAATACTCTTTCGCCAAATCGCGCCGCGTCTCGTCGAGTAGATCATTATACGAAGTGCCTTCCTGTTCGAGCCGGCGCTGTAGCGTGCGCTCGCTGACATGCAATGCCTCTGCTGCTTTGCTGCGGGCTGGTGATCCATCCGGCAATGATCGAATGATGACGTCACGTACTCGCGGTACAAAGCGCCACTGATCCATCTTCTCGAGAAAATCGACAGCAAATCTTTCGTGTAACTCGGAGAGTACGGGATTCGATGCGGGGAGTGGCATCTGCATATCGCTGTGGGAAAACAGCATGCCATTGCGCTGTGTACCAAATCGCACAACGCCGCCAAACGCGCGCACATGCATCTGGGTACTGCCGGGTTCGGGAAAAGCCAGTTCCGTCACCAGTGGTTTGATCGGCTGGCTGGCGATCCAGCGGCAGATATTCAGTATCGTCACCAGGATGAATTCGCAGCGCTGGCGCGGAATGGCAATGACGCCGCCCTCAATTTCCAGCCGAAGCCATTGTGCACCATCGGTATCTGCTTCCAGCTGGAAGATGGTTGCATCGCTGATGATCCGGATATAGCGTATGAAACGCTGCAGCGCGCCTTCCAGTGTCGGCGCGGTAATCATCGTGTAGGTCAGCAGATCGAGCGTCGCAGGGCGCGGATGTTCCGCTGCCGCCAGCGATACCAGCTCGTCGCCTGAAGCCTCGATGATGACATTCCATAGCTGGCTCATGGTATCGCTTGAATAGCGCTGGTGTGGCTCCCTGAAGCCTTTCTCGCTGATGCCCGCGCGGGAAAAAATAGCCTGCGGATCTAGCCCTATGGTTACCAGCAATTCCCAGATCCCGGTCAGCCAAGCTCCTGCCGTCGAGGGTTGTGTCATCCCCTTGCGCTCCCTTTTTTATGTCCAACGCTGATGTGACGTTGTCTTTATGAGTCAAAAACTTGGCTTGTCCGGGCAAGAACATTTTCTGGTCAGGCTCTAAAGTTCTTCATACCGGACCAGCTAGTTGTTGGTACCTAAATAAATACTAAACGAAAAGCGCGCTTGGATGGAAGAGATTGCTTTCCTACTTGCGTATGCCAGCGGAGACCTGCATGACTGAACTTTGCACCAGCCCCTTGCCCGGCCAGATGATGCGCCGACCTCTTCTTATCACCTCGCTGCTGCGCCATGCACAGCGCTACTTCGGTCAGCGTGAAATCGTATCGTATGGCGAGCACGGCAAGGTTCATCGCTACACCTACGCTGACTGTCATCTGCGTGCGCGGCGTCTGGCCCAGACACTGGAAAGTTATCCCGTCCGCATGGGCGAGCGCGTAGCCACGTTGGCCTGGAATAGTTTTCGTCATCTGGAACTTTATTATGGTGTAGCAGGAATAGGCGCTGTGCTGCACACGCTCAATCCGCGTCTACATCTGGAGCAACTGATTTACATCATTAACGATGCGGGCAGCACCATGCTCTATTTCGAGCCTGCATTCATCGAGCAGGTAAGCGAAATCGCTCAGCACTGCCCGGGCATAGTTCGCTACATTGCCTTGTGTGACGATGAGGACCTTCCTGTCGCTGCGCAATTGCCACAATTGCAGAGTTACGAAGCGCATCTTTGCAGTGATGATGCGAGGTGGAATTGGCCAATTTTTGATGAGGATGCGGCTTCAGGCCTGTGCTATACCTCCGGCACCACAGGTAATCCCAAGGGCGTGCTGTATTCGCACCGCTCGACGGTATTGCACGCCTATGCGCAAGTCGCACCGGATGCTTTCAACCTGTCGGCCAGTGATTGCATCCTGCCGGTAGTTCCTATGTTTCACGTGAATGCGTGGGGCTTGCCTTATTCAGCCGCGCTGGTGGGGGCCAAGCTAGTATTGCCCGGTGCTTTGCTGAGCGGCAGCGCACTGCATGCGATGTGCCATCACGAGCAGGTCACCTTCTCGGCGGGCGTGCCCACTATCTGGCTCAGTGTGCTGAATTTTGTGCGGCAGCACGGTAGTCAGTTCCAAAGTCTGCGCCGGATCGTCATAGGTGGTACCGCCTGCCCGCCGGCGCTGATGGATAGTCTGCGCGACGAATACGGTCTGCAGGTGATCCACGCCTTTGGCATGACCGAGCTGTCGCCGCTGGCTACCGTCTGCACCCCGCAGGCACAGCATCAGCTGCTGGATCGCACCGAGTTGCGCAGTCTGCTGCAGAAGCAAGGGCATGTACTGTATGGCATCGACGTGCGCATCATCGATGACGCCGGCCATGAACTGGCGTGGGACGGTACGACGCCGGGGCATCTGCAGGTACGGGGCCAGTGGGTGATTGATTCCTACTTCGGTCATAGCGCGGGCAGTGCGGTCGATCAGGGCTGGTTCACTACCGGCGATGTCGCCAACATCAGTGCCGATGGCTATGTACAGATCACGGATCGCAGCAAAGATCTGATTAAGTCAGGCGGCGAATGGATCAGTTCCATCGACCTGGAGAATATCGCAATGTCGCACCCGGCAGTGCACTTAGCCGCTTGCGTCGGCGTATTCCATGATAAGTGGGAAGAGCGCCCGCTGCTGCTGATCGCCTGCAAGCCGGATGTTGCGCTGCAAGCCGAGGAGGTGCTGGCGCTCTACCAGGGCCAGGTCGCCAAGTGGTGGATACCTGATGCCGTGGTATTCGTCGACAAGCTGCCGCTGGGACCCACCGGAAAGATACTCAAGCATCGCATCCGCGCCGAATACCGACATCACCTCTGTCCGTCCCCCCATTAACGCTTTTCCCTTCATTACAAACACAACAAGGAGACTACTATGATTAGCAGCAAAGAAATGCTAGGTTCCGTTGCCGCTTTCGGCCTCGCCATTAGCGCCCATGCTCAGCAAACTCCCGAGCCAGTGCCGGAGCCAGCCGTGCCACCAGCGCAGGCCAGCCATTTCAACGAAGACAATACCGTCGTGGTGACGGCACAGAAGCGCGAGCAGCGTCTGCAGGATGTGCCCGTGTCGGTCAGTGTCATGAACGCACAGTCACTGGCCAGTGCCAAGATCGATACCGGCACTGAAATTGCCCGGCTGGTACCGAATCTGCGTGTCTCGAATCTCGGCGACGAGTCGCAACCGAAGTTTTCGCTGCGCGGGATATCTACCTCCGAGTTCAATCTGAATGCGATTTCCCCGACCGGCGCATTTTTTGATGAAGTGTATATCGGCGCCCAGTATCTGGGTGGCGCACAGATCTTCGATACCGAGCGGGTGGAAGTGCTGCGCGGGCCGCAGGGCACGCTGTTCGGCAAGAATACGACAGCCGGCGCGGTGAACTTCATTTCCAAGCGTCCCCGCTTCAAGCCGGAGGCCGAACTGACTGTGGGCGCCGGCAATTATGGCTACAAAGAAGCCAAGGGCGTGCTGGAAGTTCCCCTGATTGATGACCGCTTAACTGCACGCTTTGCCTTTACCGGCGCCCATTCCGACGACTATATCCACAACGTTAATCCGGGCGGGCATGATCTGTCGAATATCGATCGCAAGGCGGCGCGCCTGACGCTGGGCTTTAAAGATGGCGAAGGTCTGTCAGGCAGCTTGCGCCTATTCGATGTCAATAACAATCCAGATGCCATAGGCGCAGTCAATACCGGACTTGCTTCGAATGGCTTGAATGCGCTAGGGAAGAACCCGCGCCTGAATCCTTACACGGGTAAGCGCCTGGGCGACTACGAGGTTGCGGATGACCGTTCCGGAGAGATTTCCGTGCGCGGTAGCGGCGCATACCTGACACTCAACAAGAGTACTGAGCTCGGCACGATCACGTCGATCACCTCGTTCCTGAATGGCCGCTTCCAGAATCTGGTCGATGCGGATGGCACCATGGATCCCTTGCTGCATATCGACTTCCGTAGCGGCACCCATGAATTCAGTCAGGACCTGCGTTTCACCACTGCCTTTGATGGGCCTTTCCAGTTCATTACGGGCGTCTATCATCAACGCGACAACGTCGATATCGGCACGGCCTACACCATCTTTGGTGGCCCGCCCGCCATGCCTATCCTGAATCAGCAGTATCAGCAGGAACGCCGCTCCAATGCTGTGTACCTCGATGGCACATATCAGATCGATGATATCTGGACTGCCTACGGTGGTGTGCGCTATACGCGTGATCAGGGCCGGCTCAATCGCTTCCGCGTGACGCCCCTGATTCCTGAGCAGGGGCAGCTCAGCTACGATGACCGCAAGCCGACTGGCCGATTGGGCGCCGATGCCAAGCTGGCACCGGACCTGATGCTGTATGCGCATTATGCGCGCGGCTATCGCAGCAGCGCCTTCAACGGCGGCGCACTGACGAATGCGGCCGACCTGAATGTGGCTCAGCCGGAGTACCTGAATTCCTATGAAGGCGGGCTCAAATCGCAAATGTGGAATCGGCGACTGACCGTGAACCTCTCCGCGTTCCGTTATGACTTCCGCAATCAGCAATTTATCAATGTGGTCGGGATAGGCAATCAGCAGCTGGTCAATGCAGGACAATCGCGCATTACAGGGACAGAGATCGAAAGCTTCCTGCAGGTCGATAAGCAACTGCGGCTCAGTGCCAGTCTGGGATTATTGAACGGTAAGTATCGTTCGCTGTTGCTGAACGGGGTTGACCTGGCCGGTAAGCGCATGATCGAAGCGCCGCGCTACACCGGCAACGTCGGTGCCGACTACAGTGTGCCCGTACAGAATTACCTGCTGACCATGCATGCAGATGCCAGTTTTATCGGCGATCAATATTTCCTTGCGACAAACGAAGCCAATTCCCGTGTTGGCGCCACACGTGATGTCTCGGCACGTATTGCCTTACAAGCAGCGTCGCGTAAGTGGGAAGTTGCACTGTACGGAAAGAACCTGAGCGACAACCGTAATCCGACCGGTATCGTCCTTGATGGCACTTCGCAGACGCGCTTCACCACTTTGCCGTATCCGCGCCGCTACGGTGTAGATGTCACTGTTCGTTATTAAATCGTCGGTTCGATGGAGTACAGAATGAACATCAAGATGGAGCGCTACACCTTAGGCGCCAATGATGGTGGCCTTATCCACCTGATCTGCTGGACCGGTCCCGTGATCAAAGGCGTGGTGCAGATTGTGCATGGCATGGCCGAACATGCGAGCCGCTATGCCCATGTGGCGGCAGCACTGGTCGCGGCGGGCTATAAGGTGATCGCCAGTGAGCATCGCGGCCACGGTCAGGCGGCATTTGACGATGGCAGTCTGGGCGACTTCGGCCCGCGCGGATTTCAGGGACTGGTTGACGACATGGCCGTTGTGACACGCCACGCACGTGCCAGTCACTTCGGGATACCGCTACTGATGCTGGCGCACAGTATGGGCTCGATGGCTGCGCAGGTCTATCTGCTGGAGCACGGGCAGTTACTGGATGGCTGTGCACTTTCCGGTACCACGGCACTGGAACTGCTAGACCCGCGCCGTTCCGGCTGGAGCGTAGAGTCAGCCAATGCCACGGTTGGGGCCGCCGTGACACCGGTGGACTGGCTCAGCCGCGACCCGCAAGTACCGCGCGACTATATCGCCGATCCCTTGTGCGGTTTTGCGCTGACGCCCGCATCGCTGTGCTCCATTTTTGATGTTGGCAACTGCACGGCAGAGCCGGAGCAGCTGGCGCGCCTGCGCAAGGATATGCCGCTGTATCTGTTCACAGGGGACCATGATCCGGTCAACGGTATGCTGGCCTGGTTTGATCCTTTGGTGCAGCGTCTGCGTGGGGCTGGTCTGACCGATTTGTCGACCCATGTCTATGGCGGGGCTCGTCATGAAGTGCTCAACGAAACCAATCGTGACGAAGTCATCGGCCAGCTGACCGGGTGGCTAGACCGCGTCTGCCGTCTGCTCTAGTTCCCACTTTACCGGACGTCGCCGCGCAGTGCTGCCTTGTGGCAGCGCTGGCGGTAGCGTGCGCTCTTTCCAGTACAAGGATATGCAATGAACCAGATATTTGTCGACGGCCTGCTGGCCGGAAAAGTCGCACTGATCACGGGTGGTGGTAGCGGCATTAATCAGCGTATTGCTGAACACTATGCGCAGGCGGGTGCGGCGGTGGCCATCGTGGGACGCAACCTGGACAAGGCCGAACAGGCCGCTGCGCAGATCCGCGCCACGGGTGGCCGCGCCATCGGCCTGTCGGCGGATGTGCGGGATCATGACCAGATCTATGCGGCACTGTTCAAGACCCAGCAGCAGTTCGGTCCGATCGATATTGTGCTGGCGGGGGCTGCCGGAAATTTCGTCGCTAACGCGGTCGATATGTCTGCCAAGGGTTTCCGGACCGTGATAGATATCGATCTGATCGGTACCTTCAATACCGCGCATGCGGCCTACGAGTTTCTGCGCAAGCCAGGTGGCATGCTGCTGGCTATCTCGGCGATACAGTCACGGCTGCCCACCGCCACACAGAGCCATGTATGTGCCGCTAAAGCCGGCATCGATATGCTGATCCGTACGCTGGCCATTGAGTGGGGCAGTGTAGGCATACGCTGCCTCGGCATAGCGCCGGGGCCGGTGGGCGATACCGAAGGCATGCGCCGGCTGGCGCCCGATGGTCAGTCTAGCTGGCAGCGTCTGCTGAGGGGGATTCCATCGGGACGGGCCGCCAGCAAGGATGAAGTCGCTGCACTAGCAGTGTTTCTTGCCAGCGGTGCAGCCGACTATATCAATGGCGCGGTACTGCCCATCGATGGCGGCCAGACCGCTGTCGGCAGCCTGGAGTTCGGTGCCATGCTACATGACTCAATCAAGCAGGCGGTGGCAGCATAATGGCCGAGAGCTCTCCACTGCAGTGCGATTTGCTGGTTATCGGTGGCGGCATCAATGGCAGCGGCATCGCCCGCGATGCGGCCGGACGCGGCCTGTCGGTGATCCTGTGCGAGCAGGATGATCTGGCAGCTCATACTTCCTCCGCCTCGTCCAAGCTCATACACGGCGGCCTGCGTTATCTGCAATATGGCGAACTGGGGCTGGTTCGTAAGGCACTGGCGGAACGGGAGGTCCTGATGCGCAGTGCCCCTCATCTGATCAAGCCGCTGCGGTTTAACTTACCGCATCTTCCCAATCTGCGTCCGGCCTGGCTGTTGCGCTGTGGCCTGTTTCTATATGATCATCTGGCACCACGCCATCTGCTACCGGGCTCGGCTGCCATCAATCTGCAGCGCCATGTGGCCGGCAGTGTACTGGCCCAGGATCTGCAGCATGGCTTCGTGTATTCCGATGCGGCGGTCGATGATGCCCGTCTGGTGATTCTGAATGCGCTGGATGCACGTGAGCGCGGTGCGCGCATATTGCCGCGCACCCGTTGCAGCGCGCTTTACACTCGGGAGAGCAGCTGGCATGCCAGCTTGCAGACGGATCAGGGCGAGTTGATCAAGGTCAGGGCGGCCTGCGTGGTGAATGCGACGGGGGCCTGGACACTCGATGTATTGCGGCAGGCCCAGCTGCCGAGTGCGCGCCAGTTGCGCATGGTGAAGGGCAGTCATATCGTGGTGGCGAAACTGTTCGACCATGAGGAAGCCTATATTTTCCAGCATCACGACGGCCGCATCGTATTCGCCTTGCCGTTCGAGCAGGAGTACACCCTCATCGGTACCACTGATGTCGAATATTCTGACGATCCGCGCCGAGTGAGCATCAGCCCCGAGGAAGTTTCCTATCTTTGCAGTATCAGCAATCGTTATTTCCGCCAACAGATTGCTCCGGCAGACGTACTTTGGAGCTATGCCGGTATCCGGCCGTTGCTGGACGACGGTAGTGGCAATGCTCAGGCGGTTACCCGTGATTATGAGCTTCAGCTCGATCGTCATGAAGCACCGATGTTGTCTGTATTCGGCGGCAAGATCACTACCTATCGCAAGCTGGCGGAAGATGCAATGAACCGGCTAGCCCAGGTGATCGCCATTCCCGGCAAGGCCTGGACTGAACATGCCTGTCTGCCGGGCGGTGACCTGCTGGGAGGCAGCCCGAGTAATGCATCAGCGTTGCACTTTGACGCCTTCGTCGCTACCGTGCAGCAGCAATATCCATGGCTACCCGAAAAGCTGGCTTGCCGCTATGCGCGCGCGTATGGGACACGACTTTACCGTATGCTGGCCGATTGCCGCGATCTGCGTGATCTCGGTAGCGCCTTGATGCCTGGCCTGCATGAGCAGGAATTGCGTTATCTGATAGACCATGAGTGGGCCCGCAGCGCCCATGACGTGCTGTGGCGGCGTAGTAAGCTGGGCATGCAGGCACCAACGGGAGCATACCGTCTGATCGATGCATGGATACAGCGCCATTTGCGCTCTGTCCATGGCTGCGTGACAGGAGGCTTGCATGGCCAGTTATATCCTTGCGCTGGATCAGGGAACGACCAGCTCGCGCGCCGTTCTGTTCGATCAGCATGGCGCCATGGTGGGCAGCGCCCAGCACCCGATCCGGCAGATATTCCCCCAGAGCGGCTGGGTGGAACACGATCCGCGTGAACTCTGGCAAACCCAGTTGTCTGCCGCACGCGAGGTACTGGCACAGTGCCGCGTCAGCGCTAGCCAAGTGCGTGCGATTGGCGTCACCAATCAGCGCGAGACGACCGTGTTATGGGATCGTGCTACGGGGCTGCCGCTGATGAATGCGATTGTGTGGCAAGATCGTAGAACTGCCGATTACTGCGGACAGCTGCGCGAACTCGGCTATGCGAATCTGATTGCGGAAAAGACCGGGCTGGTCATCGATGCCTATTTTTCTGCTTCCAAGCTGCGCTGGATGCTCGATCATGTACCTGGCGCGCGGCAACGTGCCAGCCGCGGTGAGTTGGCTTTCGGCACCGTTGATAGCTGGCTGCTCTACAAGCTGACAGGGGCCCATGTTACCGATGCCAGCAATGCCTCGCGCACCATGCTGTATAACCTGCACACGCAGCAGTGGGATCCCGATCTGCTGGCACTGTTCGATATTCCCCCATCACTGCTCCCTGCACTGGTCGATAGCAGCGGTGTAATCGGCCATAGCCATGCCGAACTGTTTGATGCGGCCATCCCCATCGCCGCGATCGCCGGTGATCAGCAGGCTGCCACCTTCGGCCAGGCCTGTCTGCAGCCGGGGAGCTCCAAGAACACCATCGGCACGGGCAGTTTCCTATTGATGAATACCGGCAGCAGGCCGCCAGCTTCGCCGCATGCTCTACTGTCCACGGTAGGCTGGTGCATCGAGGGCCATAGCACCCATCTGATCGAGGGCAGTGTGTTTATGGCCGGTGCCACCCTGCAGTGGATGCAGCAGGGGCTGGGGCTGGTGCAGGAGATCGGCCAGATCGAACAACTTGCCATGTCGGTGGATGATGCTGATGGTGTCGTGCTAGTGCCTGCGTTTTCGGGGCTGGGAGCGCCGCACTGGGATCCGTATGCGCGGGGGACGATACTGGGCCTGCATCGCGGTACGACACGCCAGCACATTGCCCGTGCCGCACTCGACGGCATAGCGTACCAGACGGTTGACGTGCTGCGTGCGATAGAAGCTGCCTCGGGTATACCGTTGCGTGAATTGCGGGTCGACGGTGGTGGGGCACGCAGCAATCTGCTAATGCAATTGCTTGCCGACGCGCTTGGCATTCCCGTTCTGCGTCCTGCCAATATCGAAACGACCGCGTTGGGAATTGCCCAACTGGCTGGTCTCGGTGCCGGATTCTGGAGTGGGTTGAAAGAAATCGAGAGCCACTGGCAGGCAGACGCCTGCTTTACTCCGGCGATCAGCATGGATCAGCGCAAACGCGCGCTCGCCCAGTGGCAGGAGGCGGTACGTCGCTGCGCAAACTGGGCCAATCACTAGGAACAAGTCATGTCGCAAAAGCTCATAGTTGGCAACTGGAAGATGCATGGTAGTCGTGCCTCGGTCCAGTCTATTCTGGCTCAACTTAAGGCGGCGCAGACGTCGCGCCATACTCTGGTGGTCTGTCCACCATATCCATATCTCGCCATGTGTGCTGCGGCACTCGAGGACAGCCCGATTGCCGTGGGGGCGCAGGACGTTGCCGCATCGACGCATGGCGCCCAGACGGGAGCTGTCTCGGCTGAAATGCTCGCTGATAATGGCTGCCGCTATGTCATAGTGGGGCACTCCGAGCGCCGTCTCGCGCATAGCGAAAGCGATGCAATGATTGCCGAAAAAATTGTGCGCTCACTGTCCGTGGACTTGAGGCCGATAGTCTGTATCGGTGAGAGTTATCCGCAGCGACAGGCGGGTCTGACCGAGACGATTCTTTTTCGTCAGCTAGGCACATTGACGCAAAAGCTATCGCCTGAGCAACTAAGTAGGGTCGCTATCGCTTATGAGCCAGTCTGGGCTATTGGCAGCGGCAAAGCTGCGCCGAAAAACGATATTCTGCATGCGCACCGCTGTATTCGCCAATACCTAAACGCCTATGGCAGTCACTCCAACACACTGTTATATGGCGGTAGCGTTAATCCGCAGAACGCAGAAGAGCTATTATCGATAGCCCATGTAAATGGGTTACTGGTAGGGGGAGCATCGCTCAATGGAGAACATTTGCTTTGTATTGCCAACACCTGTGTTTAGCCGTTGAACTACGCTTGCGATCACCGAGGCGCAACTGGACATGAGCGCATATTCGGTATGCTGGCGCGCTTTGAGGGGCATATTCAGGGGCACAGGCTCAAGGAGGTTGCGTTGGAGCCTGAAGACTCGCAGAGATTACCGCATTCGCTGTATCTTCAGGCTAGCTTAGCATCTGCTAGATCAGACCGATCAGACGTCCTGAAATAATGGTTGCAAGCCAGATTACGAGCGTGAGCGCTGCGATGGAACGCGCAGGTATGGCGCCTGCCTTTACCTTGAACAGCAGCCACACCTGTATCACGCTGAGTAGCAGTAGCAAAGCCAGTTTGGTCCTGAATACAGGATTCGCCCAGAATTTGAGTACGTCGGCAATGAACAGCCACAAACCGCTGAGCAGCGCGATGCTGAGCCCTGCCAGAAGATAGGGGCGCAGCGTACCCGCAATCTGGGCAGGACTGCTGGCGCGCAGTCCCCAGCCGAGCAGGCGCAGATTGAGGATCAGAGAAGTGCCGAAAGCGAGCGCGAGGCCGAGCAGGTGGATGGTCATAACGGTCGCGAAAGTCCATGGATCCGCGGCGTTGAAGCTGTGCGCAAGTGAGGTCTGGGATAACCAGACGATGGAAGCAGGGTGGGTCAGGAGCGACATGGTATTCCTCAGATGTAAAACGCGATCAGCCGTCCCGCGATCAGGATGCCGGCCCATAAAGCGAGCGACGATGCTCCGGCGAAGCGGGCCTGCCACGGCAGCGCGGTGGTGGTACTCCATTCGGCATGGCGCGAAAAATTGTAGTGCCAGTAGCCGATATTCGCTGCGGCCAGTAGCAGCAAGGCTAGCTTGGCTTGCAATAGCGGGTTCAGCCAGATCTTGCCGGCCTGCGGCAAAAACAGACCTATCCCGCTAGGAAACACCAGCAATGCGCCGGCTAGGGTAAGTGGCAAGACTTGACGCTGTAACACGTCCAGTCCGACGTCGGCAAAGACCACGCCCAGCAGGCGCAAGTCTACAATTGCAATGCTGCCTGCGAGGAGTAGCACCCCCACAATGTGAATGACGTCCAGTGCGGAGAACAGATTCAGTGATTCGCCCAGAACCAGGCTGATGGGTAGAGCTGCTACTTGATCGAAAAATTCGCCTAAAGGCATATGGAACTCCTGATATGTGTATGCGTCTGACTGGCGGGCACGGCCCATGCCGGCCAGCCAGACCTTGCAAGATGCGCTAGGCTTAGAACTTGTAGTTGAGCGTAGCGTAGTACTGGCTGCCCAGATCGGCACCAAGCGGGCCGCTGGTATCGTAGGCGTACTGGTACTGGGCTTTGGCGGCGTTGGTGCGCGAAATATCAGGCACGCGGCGGGCGCGCTGGTTGAACGCGTTGACGACGGCAAATTTGGCGTCGAAACCGTGACCCAGATTCCAGCCCAGTGTCAGGTCGGTGGTCCACAGTTTGCCGGCATTCCATTCGCCAGTGGTCGGCAGGCCCAGTGCAGCATTGTCGGCATTGGTCCAGAACCGGCGCACCTTGCCGATGCGGGTCTCGCGCAGATCGAGCGAATAAGCACCCTGCTTGTAGTTCAGGCTCAGCACCTGCTTGTCGCTAGGCGCAAGGTATAAGGTGCTCTGCTGATTGGTCAGCGACAGTGTGGAGATGTTCGGCAAGCCCTTGAGCTTGGCAGGAATGTCCGACAGGCGGGTGAAGGCGCTGGTGTTGAAGTTCGCGGCCAGATTCCATTTGAAGACGCCCGTGTCCAGTTTGTGCTTGCCATCGATGGTCAGATCCACACCGCGGCTGCGCACATCGCCCACATCGGTGAAGTAATGCGCCGTCAGGCCCGTGCCTTGCTGGGGAATGGCCAGACCGGCAGCAGTGAAATAGCCTTGCAGGATAGCCAGCTGGGACGGCGACAGTACGGCGCCGGTGGCATCGCGGAACTGGCCATCGCTGTTGGTGCGATCGAGGCCGACGTTGGCCGAGGTGCCCAGTGTGTGCTTGACTTCGGTCTGATAGAAGTCCACCGCATAGTTGAACTGGGTGCCTAGATCGCCCGTCAGCCCGAGCGTAAAGCCCTGGGCTTTTTCCGGTGCCAGCGCAACAGCACCGAGTGCCTGACCGGCAGCCGAGTCCGGACGGACCAGTGACGAGATCAGGCCGTTAGGGCGGCCCGACGTATTGCTGAACGAAACCGTCTGCAGCGACGGAGCATGGAAGCCATTGCTGGCCGTGCCGCGCAGGGCCAGCGCAGGGCTGAAATCGTAGCGGCTCGACAGTTTGCCGATCAGGCCGCTACTACCGAAGTCGGAATAGTGTTCGCCCCGCACGCCGCCGTCGATAAACCACGCTTCCGTCAGATTGGTGCCGGCGCCAGCATAGGCGGCATAGCCATGCCGCTTGGTATCGGCGGCATCGCGCGGCAGATAGCCGGGCAGCGACTGGGCACCGCCGCTGCCATTGCCGCCGTCGCCGGGGATCACGCCCAGATAGGCATTCGGTTCGCCCGCCTTGAGCTGGCTATGTTCGCTGGTGTATTCCAGACCCGCCGACAGATTCAGCGGCTTGGCGCTCCAGCCGGTGGCAATGCTACGCGTCAGATCCAGCGTGTTGGTCCACAGCGAGTAGATGTGCTGGCCGATGTTGAAATCAGTCTGGCCGGCGGCGGCAGGCAGCGCATAGTTGGCCGAATGCACGGTGAAGACTTCGACTTTGTCCCGTCCGTAGTTGCTGCTCAGATCCCAGTTCCAGCCGCCCCAGACGCCGCGCAGGCCCGCCACCAGCTGGGCTTCGCGGTCGGCCGTCGATTCCTGCGGCGTAAAGCCGTCCGGATAGAAATTGAACCAGCCATTGTTGCGTGCATTGGTGTTGCTGTAGATGGCGAACGGACTACGGAAGTTCTGTGCCGAATACGCGCGCCGGTCGGAGTAGGTGGCGAAGCTATACGCGCTCAGATCGTTGCCGAGATCATATTCGGCGTTATAGCCCACGCTGCTGGTGCGCACATCGAGTTTCTGTCCGCTGTTTTTCCATGGCGCGTAGTCGCGTCCCGCTTCCTTGGGATTGGGCGTGGCGCCAGCCGGCAGCGCATTGTTCGGTCCCAGAGTGGTCGACAGCGAGCCGTCGGCCTTGATGGCAGGGTAGTACAGATAGCCGGCGTTCAGGGGCGAGCTGCGCACGGCCGGCTTCTGCTTGCTGAGCTGGGCGAACAGGCTGACGAAGCCGCGCTCGTCCAGTGCAAAGCCCTGATTAAGGGCGACGCTGCCGTTTTCACCATCGCCCTTGGTGGTAGCGCCACCGCTCAGACCGATCTGACCACCCTGAGCATTGCGTTTCAAAATGACGTTGACGGTGCCGGCAATCGCGGCCGAGCCATACAAGGCGGAGGCGCCATCGCGCAGCACTTCTACGTGGTCGATAGCGCTGATCGGGATCAGGCCCAGATCGACGGCGGCCGAGCCGGAGAAGCCGTTTTCATTGACCACTGCGGTGGTGTTGCGGCGCTTGCCGTTGATCAGCACCAGCGTGTAGGAAGGCGACAGATTGCGCTGTTGCACGCCCAGCACGATGCTGCCCAGATCAGGCTGGGGCGACTGGCCCGGCAGGTTGAACGATGGAATCAGCGTGACCAGTGCGCCGAGCAGATTGCTGGCGCCACTGTTGGCCAGATCTTCCTGCGTCAGCACATCGATGGGCGAGGCACTGTTCTCGATGGTGCGCCCGCCTACGCGTGAACCGGTGACTACTACCACGCTCGCTTCAGTGACACTGGCAGCACTGGCAGCAGCGGCGCTACTGCCAGCAGATTCTTCGGCATAGGCCGGTGCGCAGCAGGCCAGCGAGACGGCGACGGTGAGCGCTTTTAAACGAAGCGGGTGGGGCGTATGCAGGTTTGAACTCATCTTGGTACTTTCCATTGCGTAGTTGACGAAAGCCCAATTTTGTCTGCGTGGATAGTTGCTGTCGAAGAATAAAAACGCAGACCGATATGCAGTGTGCCGGTCTAAGCTAATTACAATTCTGATGTCCGGAAAAATTGACCGCTCGCCCAGCCTTTCCTTGCTGGATCAGGCGCAGGCGAAAAAAAGCCGGCATGTACGCATGCCGGCTTGGTGCAGCAACGCTTGCGCATCATCCGGTGCTGGCGTCCTTCTGTACTTCCACCGGTTTGGTGTCGCCAGGGCCACCATCGCCTTCGGTACCGCCATTGATCACGCGGCCATCGGGCAGGGTAACGATGCGGCCATCGATCAGGCGCACGCCGGGCTTCTTGACCAGATAGCCGTCCACCACCAGCGTGTCGCCGATCTTCACGTCGCCTTTCTTGAAGCCGCGCCGCGACAGCGCACCGGGACCGGCACCCTCTACGGCCCAGTTATAGGTCACGCCTTTGCTATCGACTACATCGAGGTAGAAGTAGCTGTGCGGATTGGTCCAGTCGACCTTGGTCAGCGTGCCTTTCAAACGGATCGGCTTGCTGGCATCGAACAGCGCCGCAAACGAATGGTGGGCTGAAGCGATCGGACCGATGGACAGCGCGGAAAATAGAACAGCAGCGCGCAGAATATTTTTTTTCATAAGTTACTCCAGTAGTGTCAAAGCCAGCACAGCTTACATGCAAATATGGCCCAACCCAAACGCGCACTTTAGATATGAATATGCAATAAACTTATTGGACGATAGACAAGCTAGTCTGGCACATTGGCCGCTTTACCAACTAGCTCAGCAAGAGAAGCCTATGTCTCTGAGAATCAAACCGCTGCATATGGCGCTTGGCCTCGCGTTGTCGGTAGCGGCCGTCACGGCCACTGCGCAGTACCGCGACGAAGCCAGGCCCGACACTATCACCAGCAAGTCTGCCGCCATCTGGCTGGGCAGCGAATACACCGGCAAGCCAGTGGCCACGCCACGTGATGCGCGCGGCAAGCCGCTGCTTAACGGTTACTGGAAACTGCTGCACGAAGCCGATAAGCCGGACGGCAATCTGGCCAAGGACCTGCCTGGCTTTAGCCTGCCTTACACGGCCGCAGGCAAAGCGGCACTGGCTGCCAATTTCAAGGTGGTCGATCCGGAAGCGCGCTGCATCATTACCGGCATCCCGCGTGCGCTGACGGCGGTGCTGCCATTTGAAATCCAGCACAACGGTGTGCGCTTTGCCACCTTTCACCAGCTGGGCTGGCACCGGCTGGCCTGGCTCGATGGCCGCAAACCGGCCAGTGATCCGGATCCGCGCTACAGCGGTAACGGGCTGGGTCACTGGGAAGGCGATACGCTGGTGATCCGCTCCACCGGCTTCAAGGATAGCGCCGATGGCCGCGTCTGGGCTGACGACAATGCCAACCCTATCAGTAGCCAAGCCGTGCTGGTGGAACGCTGGAGCCGTCCCGACTATCATCATCTGCAGCTGGAACTGACGCTGAGCGATGCCAGGTATTACCGCCAGCCTATCCAGTACAGCCGCAAGTTCGTGCTGGCACCACAGGGCGAACAGCTGAAGGAATTCTCCTGTGAATGGAATACTTTCTGGGTCACTACCCATCTGGCGCCCGGACCGGGCCCGATAGGTGCTGATGGTAACCGCTATTACGGACCGGACAAACAGATCGTGCCGGACTGGCCGCTGGGCAGCGTGGAAGACGATGGTCGTGGCACTGGTTACTGGCTGTACCGCAAGAACAAACCTAAACCATCGGACCTGCCACCTAAACCGGAGGCCAAGTGAGGCGTATGAGTACTATGAACCAACCCACCACTTTCGTGCGCAGCGTGTTGCTGCTTGCCTTGCTGGCTGCCTGCAGTGCGCAGGTACTGGCACAGACCAAACCATCAGCGACCCGTCCCGCTACAGTGGAAAGCGACGATGCCGAAACCGAGATGTTCCGTCCCTTTATCTACAACGGTCCGCCCATTGCGACGCCTCGTCTGCTCGACGGCAAGCCTGATCTGAGCGGCTTCTGGCAGGGCGTGCGCGAGAAGGGAGCGCCGGGCGGTAATCAAGGCAAGGATCAGCCCGGCTTTATCCTGCCGCTGAGCGAACTGGGCAAGCGGGCTATGATCTATGCGCAGAACCATACGCCCGATCCGGAAGCCGTGTGCATCAATGGCGGCATTCCGCGTCATAACAGCAGCGGCCTGCCGTTCGAAATTCTGCATACCACCGAGCGCTTTGCCACGCTGTACCATTACACCACACACCGCTCGGCCACGGTGGGCGCACAGCGCAGCCTGCCGCCACGCGATAGCATCAGTAAAAGCTATTTCGGCACCAATGTGGCGTACTGGGAGGGCGATACGCTGGTGATCGAGACGACGGGCCTGCGCGATTCCTCGTTCGAGAAAATCTGGCTCGATGAAAACGGCAATCCCACCAGTGACCAGACCAGAGTAATTGAGCGCTGGTCGCGCCCCGACTATCACCATCTGCAACTGGAAGAAACCGTGATCGATCCGAAGTACTATCGCGAACCGTTCAAGTTCACCCGCAAGTGGAACTATGGTGGCGATGGGCGCGGGGTGGGCGAGTACTCGTGCAACGAGAACAATGTGGAACGCGAGCACATTGGTCCCGGCGCCGGCGTGATCGGTCCGAACGGCAACCGCGGCTTCGGCTACGACACGCCGATGCCGAAAACGCCGCCGAGTCCCGACGCCTACGGTTTCTAGGCAATAGACCCCGCTAGCAAGCGGGGCGTCTCTGCCAATGTGACGGGATGACTAGTGCATGGTGGCACAGTTCAGTCGATGACGGCGGCTTTCTTGAGCTGGGTGCGCAGCACATTGCGGCTGATGCCTAGCCGCTTGGCAGTGCGCACCTGATTGCGCTGGCATAGCTCCCACGCCGCCAGTACCAGCTGCTGTTGCAGCAGTTCGAAGTCGATAGGCGTGTCCGATTCCAGCAGGGCGTGCCAGGCCTGTTCCATGGTCGCAGTGCGATGCACTGGCACGACGCTGGCAGGCACCGGCGCAGGCGCGCTGCTGATCGGTGCTGGTGTGCTGGCGGCAGGCGCCGGGGCAAGCGGCACAGCATTCTGCCAGCCCGGCAGATCGAGTTCCTGCGGGGTGATCAGGCCGGCACGGCTGAGCAGCACGGCACGGTGGATGATGTTTTCCAGCTCGCGGATATTGCCCGGCCACGGATAGGCCAGCAGCGCCTGCTCGGCGGCAGCGCTCAGCTGGACTTGCTCGACGTGCAGGCGGCGCGCATAGATATTCAGGAAATGCTGGGCCAGCGGCAGTATATCGCCACGCCGTTCGCGCAGCGGCAGCACAGGCAGACTGATCACTTGCAGACGGTAGTACAGATCCTCGCGGAAGCGCCCGGCCCGCACGGCGGCCGCCAGATCGATATTGGTGGCCGCGATCAGGCGTACATCAATCGGCACGGCCTTACGCGCGCCCAGCCGCACCACCTCGCGCTCCTGCAATACGCGCAGCAGCTTGACCTGCATGGCCAGCGGCAGGTCGCCGATCTCATCGAGGAATAGGGTGCCGCCGTTGGCCGTTTCGAACCAGCCCGCCTTGCCTTGCTGGGCGCCAGTATAGGCGCCGCGCTCATAGCCGAACAGTTCACTTTCGATCAGCGTGTCGCTAAAGGCACCGCAGTTGACTGCTATGAACTGCTGATGGTGCCGCCGGCTCAGCGCATGGACATGGCGCGCAACCAGCTCTTTGCCGGTACCCGTTTCGCCCGTGATGAGGACAGTGGCGTTGCTGGGCGCGATGCGTTCGATCACGCCGTGCAGCGCGCGTGAGCGGGCATCGGCGAACACGAAGGCGGTGGCGCGGATGATCAGGCTGAGCTGGCTGGCATCGCGGAAGGCGATCAGTGGCTGCTCTGCCGAGTCGAGACCCTTGGCGAGATTGGCGCCGCGGACAAACTCACTGTTGAAATTGTGTGCAAGAAGTTCCATGCCAACGACTATAGAGTAGCGGCTCTGTGGCGGGAACGAATCATGCATAGCATGCTTATCTGGAAACAGTATATGGACCGCTAGTGCAGGCTTTGCAGCATGTCTGCTGCATACGCAGCAGTAGCGGATGTCTTCCTTGCCCACATCGCTTATGCGGTTTTCATTTTTGCGAAGTTGATTTTATTCGTTTTATCCAAAATAAAGCGAACGTATGCTGACGTCTATCGCCACCATGTCTTAAAGGTTGAATATGTCGGAAGCTGTTGTTGAATTACCGGTCCAGCTAGCGCATGCGCAGGCTGGTGTAGCGCCTGCAGTCGCCTGGGAGTTGTTCTCCACTGGGCAGGCGCTGCTGGTCGATGTCCGTACTGCGGAAGAACGCAAATTTGTCGGCCATGTGCCCGAGTCGCTGCACGTGCCGTGGGCGACGGGCACGGCCCTGACGCGCAATCCCCGCTTTGTGCGCGAACTGGAAGCCCGTATCGGCGGCAAGGATGCCGTTGCCCTGCTGTTGTGCCGCAGCGGCAAGCGCTCGGCGCTGGCGGCGGAAGCCGCTGCCAAGGCGGGCTTTACGGCCGTGTTCAATGTGCTGGAAGGTTTCGAAGGCGAGATTGACGATCTGCAGCAGCGCGGCAAGTCGGACGGCTGGCGCTTGCGCGGTCTGCCATGGGTACAGGATTAAAGCATGGCGACATTTGATATCAGCGGTATCGTGCAGGCCTTGCACGAGGCGCGCCATCACTGGCGCCGGATCCAGAGCCGTAGCAACGAGCCGGGCAACCGCGAGTTCCCCTCGCGCAATGCGCTGTCGGCCATCATCGAGAATCTCAAAGGGGTGTTATTCCCCATGCGGCTGGGTCCGCCTGATCTGCGTCAGGAAAGTGAAGACTTTCACGTTGCCCATACGCTCGATGACGCGCTGCATGCGCTGCTGCAGCAGGTCAAGCGCGAACTGGCCTACAACGCCACGCTGGTGGCCGGTGAACCGGTCGATGTCGATCAGCAAGCGCTGACGGCGGTCCGCAGCTTTGCGGCGGCCTTGCCCGCTATCCGCACGCTGCTCGATAGTGATGTGCTGGCGGCCTATCAGGGCGACCCTGCTGCGCGCAGCGTGGATGAAGTGCTGCTGTGCTATCCCGGTGTGCTGGCCATGATCCACTACCGGCTGGCGCACCAGTTATACGAACTGGGTCTGCCGCTGCTGGCACGCATTGTGGCCGAACTGGCCCATAGCGCGACCGGCATCGATATCCATCCCGGTGCCCGCATCGGCGCGGGCTTCTTCATCGACCATGGTACCGGCGTGGTGATCGGCGAAACGGCTGTGATCGGTGAACGGGTACGCGTGTATCAGGCGGTCACGCTGGGCGCCAAGCGTTTCCCGGCCGATGCGGACGGAAATTTGCAGAAGGGCCAGCCCCGTCATCCCGTAGTCGAAGACGATGTGGTGATCTATGCCGGCGCCACCATACTCGGCCGTATCACGCTGGGTAAAGGGGCGGTAATCGGCGGCAATGTCTGGCTCACCCATGATGTGCCGCCCGGCGGCCGCGTGGCACAGGCGGAATCGCGCGAAGGGGCGCTGGCAAACGGGATTGCGACGGCATGAGTACGACCCATAGCGGCCCTTGCGCGCTGGTCGGCAGCTTTGGCCGCAGCGTGCGCGCATTGCGCGAGGCACTGGGCTGGTCGCAGGAGCGGCTGGCCGAGAATTCCAATCTGAACCGTTCGTATATCGGTGAAATCGAGCGGGGTGTGGTGATCGCTTCCCTGCAGACGGTGGAAAAGCTGGCGGCGGCGTTGCAGGTCACGCCTGCCGACTTGCTGGCCCATGGCGCCAGCCGGGAAGGGCAGCAGGCCTGATGGCTATAGCCTGTTGAGGCGTGTTGTGCTGCGCCGCAAACTGTAATTGTTTATTAACTCAATGTGATAGGAGTAAAGATGTCAGCAACTGTAGGCGGAACCACGGCGCTGGGCGATAACGCAGCGCGGCAATTAGCCAATGCAAGCAAGACTGCGCCGCAGCTAGAAACCATCAGCCCGCGCTGGCTAACCCATCTGCTGCAGTGGGTGCCGGTGGAAGCCGGTATCTACCGCCTCAACAAGGTGAAGAATCCGGAAGCGATCAAGGTCACCTGCACTGCGCGGCAGGCCGAGAACCAGCTGCCGCGTACCTATGTCGATTATGAGGAGCATCCGCGCGAATACTTCCTCAATGCCGTCTCGACCATTCTGGATGTGCATACCCGGGTGTCCGACCTGTATAGCAGCCCGCATGACCAGATCAAGGAACAGCTGCGCCTGACTATCGAGACCATCAAGGAAAATCAGGAATCCGAACTGATTAACAATCCTGATTACGGTTTGCTGTCGCAGGTGACGGACGAGCAGCGCATCTTCCCGCTGACGGGAGCGCCCACGCCCGACGATCTGGACGAACTGCTGACCAAGGTGTGGAAAGAGCCCGCGTTCTTCCTCGCCCACCCGCTGGCGATTGCCGCCTTCGGCCGCGAAGCAACGCGCCGTGGCACCCCGCCGCCTACCATCAGCCTGTTCGGTTCGCAGTTCATTACCTGGCGCGGCGTGCCGCTGATCCCGTCCGATAAAGTGCCGGTGGCTGATGGCAAATCCAAGATACTGCTGCTGCGCGTGGGCGACAAGCGTCAGGGCGTGGTGGGGCTGTATCAGCCTGGCCTGCCCGGCGAGCAGAGCCCCGGCCTGTCGGTACGCTTCATGGGCATCAACAACCATGCGATTTCGTCCTATCTGATTTCGCTTTACTGCTCGCTGGCGGTACTGACCAATGATGCGCTGGCCGTGCTTGATGACGTCGAGATCGGCAAATACCACGATTATCCAGATACCTATAAATGAGCGATCCAACGTCCAATTTGCCGGAACCTTCCGGCGCGCCGTTCGATACGGCGCTACTGACGCGGCTCGCCAATGAACTGTTCAGTGCGGGCCCGTTCAAGACGCCACTTGGTGTGCCGGGCGTGCAGGGGCCTGCCAACGTGGCACCGGCAGGCTCGCCGCTGGCCAGTCCTGCCGGTCTGGGGCCGTCGGTGCCGGGTACGCCGATACCGCAGGGGCAGATACCGGGTACCAACCTGATCCCGGCGTCGCCTAGCCAGCTGCCGTCGCTGGCCAACCGGATTCCGGCGCTGGCGCCATCGGCGCAGGCCGGTAACGGTGTGCCGGACAAGGTGTTCAGTACGGTGCCTGCGTACGAGCCCCGTAGCGGCAGTGCCGTGCTGGGCGTGCCGGCGCTGGAGCTGGGTGGTGCGCGCCAGCTTGATGCGCCGTCGTACTACTTCCTCAGCGACTGGCACAGTCCTGATCCGGCATCTGCTGCGGCAGCACGTCCGGCGCCCGGCTCGCCCGTGCTACAGGCGCAGACGGCGGCGCCGCCGTTCGATGTGCATGCGGTGCGGCGCGACTTCCCGATACTGCAGGAGCGCGTCAACGGGCGCCAGCTGGTGTGGTTCGATAATGCCGCGACGACCCACAAGCCGCGCTCGGTGATCGAGCGTATCAGCTACTTCTACCAGCATGAGAACTCGAATATCCATCGCGCTGCGCATGAACTGGCGGCACGCGCCACCGATGCCTACGAGGGTGCGCGCGAGCGGGTGCGTGGCTTCCTCAATGCGCCCGATGTGCGGGAAGTGATTTTCGTGCGCGGCACCACCGAAGCGATCAATCTGGTGGCCAAGAGCTGGGGCGCGCAGCATGTGGGCGAGGGCGACGAGATCATCGTCTCGCATCTCGAGCACCACGCCAACATCGTGCCGTGGCAGCAGCTGGCCAAGGCCAAGGGCGCGGTACTGCGGGTGATACCGGTCGACGACAACGGTCAGGTGCTGCTGGACGAGTACCGCAAGCTGCTCAATAGCCGCACCAGGCTGGTGTCGGTAACGCAGGTTTCGAATGCGCTGGGGACGGTCACGCCAGTCAAGGAAATCGTCGCGCTGGCACACAGCGTGGGCGCGCGGGCACTGGTCGACGGGGCCCAGTCGGTATCGCACATGAAGGTCGATGTGCAGGATATCGGTGCGGACTTCTTCGTCTTCTCCGGTCACAAAGTGTTCGGTCCGACCGGCATCGGTGCCCTGTGGGCCAAGCGCGAAGTGCTGGAGGATATGCCGCCATGGCAGGGGGGCGGCAATATGATCGCTGACGTGACGTTCGAGAAGACCGTGTATCAGCCTATACCCAACAAGTTCGAAGCGGGTACCGGCAATATCGCCGATGCAGTGGGGCTGGGCGCTGCGATCGATTATGTGAACCGGATCGGTCTCGATGCGATAGCCCGCTACGAGCACGAGCTGCTGGTGTACGGTAGCTATCAGTTGCAGCAGATCCGTGGTCTGCGCCTGATCGGCACGGCGCCAGACAAGGCCAGTGTGATGTCGTTCGTTCTGGATGGCTATACCACCGAGCAGGTGGGCAAGGCGCTCAACGAAGAAGGCATCGCGGTGCGTACCGGCCACCACTGCGCCCAGCCTATTCTGCGCCGCTTTGGCGTCGAGACGACGGTGCGGCCTTCGCTGGCGTTTTACAACACCTATGAGGAGATCGACCGGCTGGTGGCGGTGGTGCGCAAGCTGGCGCACTAGTCCGGTAATTTGAGGTAAAGGACAGGCCCGTCACCGATCGTGGTGGCGGGCCTGTTTTTTATTCCACACAGAGCATGTTGTGCTGTTGATTTTGCAGCAAGGCGAGCCGCCGTCTGCTGGTTTTCCAACATGCGGACTTGCTGCTGGTCTGGCTAAATTTGGCACTTCGCCCGCCATTAAAGGCTTTCTACATATTTTCCGGAGACGGGCATGCAAATTGCGAACTAGAGATTTAGTTCAACTCGAAGAAGGTCTCTCATCATGAAAACTATTTCCCTCCTGCTGGCGCTTGCCGTCAGTGTTCCCGCCTTTGGTCAGCAAGCGTGGACGCATACCACCAAGCAGTTGCAGCGTAGCGAAGTTGATGCGCTACTGGCCCAGCCGGAGAAAGTGCTGATACTCGATGTGCGCCGTCCCGACGAAGTCACGGCTAAGGGTAGCTTCCCCGTCTATCTGAGCGTGCAGGCCAAGGACGTCGAACAGCAGCTGCCGTTCATCCCGAAAGATAGACTGATCATCACGGTGTCCAACCATGCCCATCGTGCCGGTGCGGTCGGTGATCTGCTGCTGGCGAAAGGCTATCAGGTCGCCGGCGCCACCGGCTCGGAAGATTACGAAGCACAGGGCGGGACGATCAAGCGGATTACGCCTCCTGCTGCACCAGTCGCCGCGGCGCCTGCTGCATCGGCTGCAGCACCGCGCACTGCATCGACTACAGATATCGATGCCGCCACTACTGCGCTGGCGCTATCGGCGCTGGCGGCGCTGCCCTGAGGTGAGATAGCTATGACTTTATTCGATATCGTCCACCTGATCCAGGAATCCGACAGCAGCACAGCGTTGCGCGAGTCGCAATATGCTTTTCCTTTGCTGGAGGCATTTCATTTGCTGGGGCTGGCCGTGTCGTTCGGCCTGATACTGCTGACGGATTTGCGCCTGACAGGGCTGCTGCTGAAGCGCATCCCGCTGGCGGATCTGTTGAACCAGCTGCGCTATTACATCTTTGGCGGCTTTGCGCTGACCTTTATTAGCGGTGGGCTGCTGTTCTGGGCCGAAGCGGAAACGCTGTACAGCAATCTGCCATTCTGGTTGAAAGTGGGATGCATGGTGCTGGCCTGCCTGAATGCGCTGTATTTCGAAGTGAAGTGGGGCCACCGCGCCAGCCAGTGGGCACATCAGGCCGTGCTGCCGCGCGCAGCGACGCGCGCCGGCTGGATTTCGCTGAGCTTCTGGACACTGGCCACCGTATTCGGCCGCTCGATTCCTTATTACCTCTAATTACCCCTAATTTTTACGAAGCATAACGACGATGACGTTTGTACAAATCCTTGGCTGGGTTCAGGACAGCTATCTGATTACGCAACTGCGTGGCGCTAATCATCTGGTGATCGAAATTACCGAAGTGCTGCATGTAATGGGACTGGTGAGTTTTCTTGCTGCCCTCGTGCTGGTAAATCTGCGTCTGCTGGGCTTGGGCCTGCGGGCGGTGCCGCATCCGCAGATCGCCGCGGCGGTTGCTCCGCTGCTCTGGGGCGGGCTGACCCTCACTGTGCTGACGGGGACGACGCTGTTCCTGTCCGGCCCCGTGCGGTATTTCTATAACAGTGCCTTCGTGCCGAAAATGCTGCTGCTGGGGCTAGCCCTGCTGGTGCAGCTGACGCTATATCGCAAAGTGACGCGCGCAGAGCAGGTGGCGCCGTGGCTGGCGCAGGGTAGTGCGGCGCTGTCGCTGTCGCTGTGGTTGGGAGTAGGTCTGTTTGGCCGCGCTATCGGCTATGTTTAAAGGAAAATTATGAAGTTGAAGTTAGTGGCAAATCTGCTTACCGTGCTGGCCATGCCAGCGTTGTTAAGTGCGTGTAATCAGGCAGCGCAGTCTGCTCCGCCGTCAGCAGCGGCCTTCCATCCCGATGCCTCGATACAGGAAGTGATGGCACATATCGTCGATCCGGCCGCCGATGCGATCTGGGCATCGGTCAAGAGCGAGACCACGGCGCAGGGCCTGAAAGAGTACCAGCCGAATACCGAGTCGGAATGGCTGGAAGTACGCCACCACACGATCAGTCTGGCGGAAGCTGCCAATCTGCTGCTGGTGCCGGGACGTCCGGTCAGTCATACCAAGCAGCTGGAAGATGCCCATGTGCCGGGTATCCTGACAGTAGAACAGGTGCGTAGCAAGATTGATCAGGATCCGGCGAAATTTGCTGCAGCGGCGCGCGAACTGCAATTGGCCGCGCAGGAGGCGACTGCCGCAGTCGATGGCAAGAATGCTGCCAGGCTGATGGCGGCGGGCGAGAAAATTGATGCCGCCTGCGAGCGTTGCCACAGGACTTACTGGTATCCGAATACGGAGCAGCCGAAATGGCCTGCTCCGCTCAAACCGGACGCTAAACCGTAATCCCTTTGCGTGCCAGCAGCTGACGGCTGTTGTCGATGTAGATCTGCTGACGCTGGGCCGGCGTCAGCACCTGATCCAGCGTGGCCAGTCCCGGCGCCGAATCGCCCCGATCACCCCCACCTACACCATAATCGGTGCCGAACAGGATGCGGTCAGCACCGAGCTTCTCAATCGCCAGCTTGACCCATGCACCATTGCGCGAATACGGCCCCGGATCGAGGTAGAGCCGGCGCAGACGCGCGAGCGGATCGTTCACACCCGCCTTATGGGCCGCTGGTACCAGCGTATCGATCAGATAGGGCAGGAAGCCGCCCAGCATGATGACTTCGACCGAAACATCGGGATAGGGATCAAGGAAGTCGGTCAGCCCCAGCGTGACGGCGCCCTGTGCCAGATGGCTGTTGCTGATGATGCTCCAGCGCGCGTATTCCGTATCGCTCGGGATGATCATGGGTGGCTGGCCGGGCAGCAGGGCACTGGCCGGTGCACGGTGGATGAAGAAGTGGCTGCCCAGGCTCTGTGCGGTGGCAAATAGCGGCGCCAGCGTCCGCGCGCTGTCCAGTGTAGCAAACGCATTGAGCGGCAAGGAGCCGCCGATCAGCCCCAGTTCCTGATGGGCGCGGCGCAGTTCCAGCGCGGCCCACTGCGGATCGGCCGCCGGTAGCGCCGCCACCGCCAGAAAGCGGCCCGGATAACGTCTAACTATGCCGGCCAGTTCGTCGTTGACGGCGCGGAACAGGGGACGCAGTTGTTCCAGCGGCAGGGTAGCATCGAAGCCTAGCGCCACAGTATGGGTGAGCAGCTGGCGGCTAATCCCCAGCTGGTCCATGTGACGCAGGCGTGCGGCGATATCCGATGCGCTGAAGGGGGAGGGTTTGCCGCCTGCGAACGAGGCGGTATCGAGATTTTCCATCACACTGATGCCATCGCCGGTGTCGAATACGCGCGGTGCCGTCTGGCGCTGGCGTAGGAAGCTGATTTCGGCGTTGGTAACGAAGTGCGCGTGCCAGTCCACCAGCACGCGCGCCGCTGGCAAACTGGCACTACTGGCGCGGACTGCCGCCGGTGCAGCGGCCATCATGGCCAGTGCACCGGCGCCGCGCAGGAAGCTGCGGCGATCCGTCATGGAGACTCCTTTACAGTTTGTAGCTCAGACCTGCATACACGAAGCGGCCGGAAGCCCCGTTCGGTGCAATGAAGGAGTAGGGGTTGATACCGCTGGCGCGGTTATTGGTCAGGTATTTGTCGGGATAGCGGTTGAACGCATTCTGCACATTCAGGTCCAGCTTCCAGTTCTTATTCAGTGCATAGGCGACACTGAAGTCGACATAGGTCTCGGGCGAGAATACCTGATCGATATTGCCGTTGGGCGAAGCCACGCCGGCCACGTCGCCGACGTTGTAGCGGTAGCGGCCGTAGCGGGTTACCGTGCTATCGGTGGTCCACGCACCAGTGCTATAGCGCGCGCCCAGTACCAGCTTGTTTTTTGGCGTGCCCGTCTCGGCATCGCGCACTTTGGCATTGCTGACAGCGAGGATCTGGCTGCCGCCTATGCTGACGAATCGATGCACGTTCGAGACGCTGGTATTGAGCAGACTCAGTGCTGCACTCAGTTCCAGCTGGCCGCTACCTGCGCTCAGGTGATGTTTGCCGATGATGTCCAGACCATCCGTGCGGCTATCCCACCCATTGGTGTAGTAGGACGCCTGCGTGAAGCCGGGCAGACCGGCCGCATTGAACGCGCTGGTGACGGTCGTGCCCTGCAGCGTCTCGGTCTGGATGATGACGTCGCGTACTTTAAGGCGGTAGGCGTCCACCGTTAGCGAGCTGGTGTCGGCCGGACGCCAGACGGCGCCGAGCGAATAGGTACGCGATCTTTCCGGATCGAGTGCGCGCGCGCCGAAGGCCAGAGCGGCGGGATCGTCCGGCCGGAACTGGCGCGTCTGACCCGGCGTCAGCGTGCCGCTGCCGGAATTCGACCAGTTGCTGGTGGTGCCCGTGCTCTGGAAGCCCAGTGCTGCCAGACTCGGCGCGTGGAAGCCCGAGCTAACGGTGCCGCGCAGAGCAAGCGCCGGCGTGAAATCATAGCGGCTATTGAGCTTGAAATTGCTGGTGCCGCCGAAATCGGAATAGTGTTCGTAGCGGCCGGTGGCGCCTACCAGCCACTGGCGGTTCAGACGTGCATCCAGTCCGGCATAGCCGCCGGCCACATTGCGGCTGACCTGGTAGGCGTCCTGCGGCTTGATGCCGGAAGTGGAAGAACCACTGATAGGAATACGCGTGGTGTCGCCGGCAAAGGCGGTGCCGGGGTAGAGCGAACCGACGGTCTTGCCAGCCAGCGGGCCACCTGTGTAGCCGGCTGCATCACCGAGGTCGCCGGTACGCCAGCGTTCATGGCGCGCCAGCAGGCCGGCCGAGATATTCAGGCCATCCTGCAGACCTTCCACATTCAGCACGTTGCTATAGTCGGCCGTGAGGCTGGTGGTATCGCTTTTCCACGAGCCCAGGTAGAAGTGGGTGGGGCTGCTGGCGCCATACGACGGGTTGGCGCTATTGTAGGTGTCGCGCGCCGTTTCGTTGGCGCCGTAGCTGAGGGCCAGATCGAACTGGCCGGCGCTCTCTGCATCGAAGCGCACACCGCCGACCACGGCGGCATCTTTGGCGTGGTAGCTCATCCAAGGCTGATAGCCATTCGGGTACAAGCCCAGCACATCGTTTTCGCCCAGTTTGGTGCCATCGGTTACTGTGGGATTACTGGTAATGGCTTTGACCACGCGTTCCGGATTAACCCAGTTATGCGACTCCTTGTCCGAATAGTTGGCCCAGCCGTAGGCGACCACTTTGGCGCTCAGTGGCAGTTCGGCATTGGCCAGCGCGCTCCAGTTGTCGCGCGAAGCCTGGCCCCACTGGCCATATTTCTTATCGTAGCTATCGTTGCGCGGGTCGCCGTTGGGGAACAGCTGGCGCCAGTCGGCCGCGCTGCGGTCGACATTGCTGTTCTTCAGCCGGTCGATGCTGAAGTTGGCAAAGCCGTCCTGCCCCAGCTTGACGCCGCTCCAGCCATTGACTGCCGTGGTATGGCCGCCGCCATCGCTATAGCCGCCACCGTGGGCGGACAGTTCGCCGCCGCTGCCGTTCTCGCGCAGGACGATGTTGATCACGCCAGCGATAGCGTCGGAGCCATACTGGGCGGCCGCGCCGTCCCGCAGCACTTCGACCCGCAACACGGCGCTCAGGGGGATGGTATTCAGGTCCACCACCGTGGCCGCTAGCCACGGATCCGTACCGGATAACTGGGCCGAGGCGTTACGGCGTTTGCCGTTCACCAGCACCAGAGTGTAGGCGGGGCTGACGCCGCGTAGCGACGCCGAGCGCACGCCCTGGCCTTTGACGGCGTTCTGGCCTTGCGGGAAATTGAACGAAGGGTGCAGTCGCGACAGGGCCTGATTCAGCGAAACGGCGCCGGTCTCCTTGATCTGCTGGGGCGTAATCACGTCGATAGGCGAGGAGCTGGTCAGCACGGTGGCATCGTGGCGGATCGAGCCGAGTACCACCACGCTGTCGACGATGCCGGAGACGCCATCGGCGCCGGCGGCGAGGGCGCCACTCTGGTCGCCACTATCGGCGAGGTTGGCAGCGCTTTCAGCTGCGGAGGATGGCAGCTCGGCTGCGCTGGCATGGAGCGCGGCGCCGCTGAAGGCGAGGGTCACCAGCGTGGCGATCAGGGTGCGGCGGGGAAGTGGTCTATTCATAAGGTATTCCGTCTTTATTTCAGTTTAATGGTGGGGGCCGGGTTTAACGTGGCGGTGGAGTGACTGCCACATGGCCAAAGCCGATATTGTTTTCGGTGCAGATGCGTTCATCACGTTCGATGACCTGCTGTTTGCCGGCCAGATTGGTGGCGACCTCGTAATGCCAGCCGTCGACGGCGTCCTTTTCGGTACGGCGTTTGGCCGGTATCGTGGCCGTCCATGGCCGCGTGTACACAGTGGGGTCATCGAAGGTGGCGACGTAGTTATAGCGCTTGCCGTCGTTGGAGAAGATGTAGCGTTCCGTGATGCGCACGTTCTCGCTGGCGAATTCACCGGTGCGGCCAAACAGCGCTTTGCTGTTATTGTTGGTGACATCGACCACCAGCGTATTGCCCTCCCAGTGACCGCGCGAGTCAGCGTTCCACAGCTTGATATTGGCTGGCAAGTGCGGCTTACCATCGAGGTGGATAATGCGCGTGCCCGAGTTGAACAGGAAGACCACGTAGCCGGGGAACTGGCGGATTTCATAGCCGTGCCAGATGAAGGACTTGGGTACTCCGGCTGGTGCGCAGCGTGCCAGTGGCTCGATGTACTGAGGCTCGGTAGGGTTGTGGAAGTTCTTCAGGAAGTTCTCCTGAGCTGCCTTGGCCCATGGCTGGAACGGCACCTGTCCGTCGGCAGGATCGGTGACGCGGCTGGGTGCGCGCTCCGCACGCGGCCCCAGCGGTTTGCGTGGTGGTGCCGGGTCGCCCGGGATGCCGCCTTGCGGATCAGTCCAGTTATTATGGTTGGCCACCGTGTTGGACCAGTGGCCCTCCACATCGGGCTGGCCATCGGCGAGGCGCTTGCCGGTCCATTTGCCGGATTCGATCGCCTCATAGCTCGCTTCGAAACGGATGCGGTCAGTGCCGGCCAGCGGCCTGGCCTTGTTTTGCTGGGCATGCACGGTAGGCGCGACGGCTAACAGCAGGGTCAGCGCAGTAGTGATAGTTTTCATGGCGTTCCTGTTGGCTGGCTTGGGGCTGGCTGGGTCGCGGCCGCTGGTGGTTTGGGCGGATAGTATTGTTCGTATTCGAGCGTGTAGCGGTAGTCTTCGATCAGCTGGAAGTCCTTCTCGCGGTGGCGGTGCAGGAGCACGCTGAGGTCCCATGGGCGGGCGAACACTTCGGGGTCTTCTACCCGCGCGCTGTATTCGATGGTGTTGGCGTCGAGGTACTTCCAGCGCTCCACTACGTGCAGCGCTTCGCTGTGGTAGTTGCCGGCGCGGTCGAACCAGGTTTCGTCATTGAAGCCGGCGACATCGACGACGAGGGTGTCGCCATCCCAGCGGCCGCGCGAATCACCGAGCCAGAACTGGTTGCGGTCACCGCCGGGGTGGTCTGTGCCGTTGGTGTGGATGGTGCGGACCGAATGGCCGAACTGGTGGACCAGCGTCAGATCACGCTGGCGCTGGAATATCTGGAACGGTTCGGGATAGTAGATCCCGCGCGGTACCCCCAGCGTCCAGCCCTTCAGGCGGGGATCATCCTTGTCGCGATTGGCGAAGTTCTTTTTTTTCTGTTCCAGCGCAGCGGGTAGATAGGGCAGCACATGGCCTACTACCACACCGGCACCGGGTGGTGCATCGATGCGGGCAGCGTGTGGTTCCAGATCGTATTCGGCGGCGCTGGTGGTTTGCCAGATGCCGGAGAAGTCTGGTCTGCCATTGGCAAGACGGGGAATCTTATCGGCGCCGAATGCGGAGCCGGTCAGCGCTGCCAGTAAAGTGAACAGTGTCAGGGATCGGATCATGGACGCGGTGCCTCGCTAGTCGGGGCATCCTGCGCGCCGCCAGTCTGGATGGTACGGCCATCGGCCAGCGTGACGAAGACGCTGTAGCCAAAGGCTTCGCCGTTCTTGGAGCGGAAGCCGCGGATGCGTACTGGCTGACCTATTTTGAGGTCACTCTTGGCCAGTCCCGCATTGGCGAGCGAGTTAGGCGCGCCAAATTCCACACCCCAGTTGGTGACTTTTCCATCCGGACCCGTGACATCAAAATATAGCCAGCTATGGGGATTGACCCACTTGGCTTTGGTAATGGTGCCGGACAGGTCAAGCGGCTGCTTGGCATCGAATTCGGCAGCGAAGGCGTGGTGCGCCTGCGCTGGCGCAACGCTGATGAGGGTGACACTGCTGGCCGCAATTGCGATGAGCCAGCGCGACAGATTGATGTTCATTTCTTCTCCCGACAGTTAAAAAGGACTTGCATGTCGCTATGTTTCGCAAGCCCTGTGCCTGCCGCAGATAGGCCCGTAAAAATTTACTCAAGTGCTTGTTTTTAAGGGAGAGTCTTGCGTGGGAGGCAAAAGGGAGGAACGATGTGTGCTGCTGCAAAATCAGCAGCACTGTTGAGCATGCAGCAGAACTGTTGATTTCGAATGCGCCCTTATGCCATAAGGCATATATAGGCATGCCGAGGAAGTATTTATTGAACCTGACGGGGCGACCATAGAATTCTGTGCACTGTCTTTCGACGATACTTTCCAAGGTTACGCATGTTTTCTATGAGCTCCCGTTGCGCTCTGTGGCTGGCATTGCCGGCGCTACTTTTGCTGTATCCGAGGGCGCATGCCGAACCGGCCGGACTGCTCACCGTAACAGTCGAAGCATCGCGCACCAGTCAGCTAGGGCTGGCCGATTCTGCCAATCAGGGCAGTATCACCGGACGTGAACTGGAGTTGCGTACCGTGTACCGTCCGGCCGAGATACTGGAAGCTACTCCGGGGCTGATCGTTGGTCAGCATAGTGGTGAAGGTAAAGCGAGCCAGTATTATCTGCGTGGCTTTAATCTCGACCACGGAACCGATCTGGCCACCTTCGTGGACGACATGCCCGTCAATCAGCGCAGCCACGCGCACGGACAGGGCTGGACCGATCTGAATTTTCTGATCCCGGAACTGGTGGGGCGGATGGACTATAGCAAGGGGCCGTATTCGGCCCGACTGGGCGACTTTGCTTCTGCCGGTAGCGTGACGGTGAACTACGCTAACCGGCTGCCGGACAACATCGCGACGCTGAGTGGCGGGCAGCATGGTTACGGTCGTGCGGCTTTGGCGGCATCGACCAGTCTTGCCAGCGGCAGCCTGCTGTATGCGCTGGAATCGGTGCATAACAATGGACCCTATACGCGTGGCGATAACTACCGCAAAGTGAATGGTGTGCTGCGCTACTCCGAGGGGCAGCCCAGCAATGGCTGGAGCGTGACGGCCATGGCGTATCGTGGACGCTGGAATTCGACCGACCAGATTCCGCTGCGTGCGGTGCAGGATGGCAGCATCGGGCGCTTTGATGCGATCGATAATACCGATGGTGGCAATTCTTCCCGCGCCAGCTTGTCAGCGACGTGGCGCAACACGACAGCCCAAGCAGCAAGCAAGCTGAATGCTTACGTGATTCGTAACCGGCTTGATCTGTTTTCCGACTTCACTTACTTCATGGAAGATCCGGTCAACGGTGACCAGTTCGGTCAGCCGGACCGGCGCGTGAGCAGTGGCTTCGGCGCCAGCCATACATGGCGTGATGTTCTACTGCTGGGACAGGCTAGCGACTGGACTCTAGGGGCGACAGGGCAGAACGATAATGTGTTCAACGGACTCAATCACACGCGCGCGCAGCAGGTGCTGTCCGCTACGCGCAAAGACCATATCATCGAGAGTAGTGCGGCGCTGTATCTGGAAAATGCCACACGCTGGTCTGATCGCCTGCGCTCGGTGGCAGGGCTGCGGACCGATCGCTATCGCTACGATGTCAGCAGTAATCTGGCGCCGAATAGTGGTGTCGCCAGCGCAGGACTGCTGAGCCCCTCGCTGAGCCTGATTTTCAGTCCGCTGGAGCAGACCGAGCTGTATTTGAATCTGGGCAAAGGTTTTCACAGCAATGATGCAAGGGGTACCGTGGCGACCTTGGATGTCAGGACGGGTGAGGCGCTGGCGCCGGTGCCGGGGCTGGTGCAATCGCGAGGGCAGGAAGTGGGATTACGTACCGAGCTGATTCCGCGCATGCAGACTGCGCTCTCGCTGTACCGGCTGGACTTTGATTCGGAACTGACCTACATCGGCGATTCCGGCACCACCGAGGCAGGCCGGCCCAGCCGGCGCTATGGCATCGAGCTATCCAACTACTATAAAGTGCTGCCCTGGCTGTCGATCGATGTCGATGCAGCCTATGCCCATGCCCGTTCGCGCGATCATGACGCGCTGGCTGGCGATTACATCGAAGATGCCGTGGAAGGCGTCGGTCAGCTGGCGCTTACCGTCGATAAACTCGGTCCCTGGTCAGGCGCTGTGCGGGTGCGCTACTTTGGTCCGCGGCCCCTCACATCCGATAACCGCGTGCGCTCGCGTTCGTCGTTCACCCTGAACGGCCATGTAGCGTATCAGCTCGCCCCCAAGCTGCGTCTGTCGCTGGAAGCCTTCAACATCGCTAACCGCAAGGTGTCTGCAATCGACTACTACTATAGTTCGCAGCTGCGCGGCGAGGCAGCACCTGTCGATGATGTACATTTTCATCCAAGCGAATCACGCTCACTACGTGCCACCCTGATTGCCAATTGGTAGGTGGAGCATGATCTGGCCGGAGCGAGGTGGAAGTGCTGGTGTATGTTCATCCGTAAGCAGTTGCAGCGCTTAGGTGTTCGCGCCAGCGCTCTCGTTAAAGAAAGACAGCCGTGCTGCCGCCATAATGCCAGCCTGCTGCAGGCTATCCGGATAGTTGCAGGCTTGTAGAGGTTGTGGCGGGCCAAGCTTGGCCGCTGGCAAGCCTGGCGCCCGTCTATCGCCCCCTGCGCGGCGCAACGTTATCGAAGTGCGTCATAAACTCCTGATATTCCTGCTGGGTTTCGGGCTGGTCCAGCTCGTTGGCGCGCTGGGCGATATTGCCTTTGATGGCATTTCGGGCATAGGTGAAATCGTCGTTATCTGCGCGCGGTACGTAATGCGCTTTCAGTTCGCCGACGCTCATTGCTGCAAAGAGCGCCGTATAGTGGACTACATCTTTCGGACGCGTAAACACGGCTTCGCGCATGATGGTGCCGATAGCCTGCATGGCGAGTTGCTCCGCGGTGACGCCTTCGACAGCATGGTGCCGGCAGAGGGCCAGCAGATTTTGTAAGGTCAGCTGCGCTGGCGCGTTGATGTCGGCCAGACGCAGGTGCGCCTGCACGGCGCTATGTGCATCGCCTACCTGATTCATTTTTTTTTCGGCGGCGATATCACACACCAGACGACGCACCGGATTTCTCGCTTCATCCATAGGCTTGCGCTCATACGTCCAGTTATCGATGACGTATTCCAGATCAGCCAGGCTAAGCTTTTTCAGTTCCGCGGTCAGGGTGTCCAGTTGCGAGGTTTTGTTGTCCTTGCTCCAGCCAGACCAGTGCGCAAAGTCGCCTTTCTGGCCCGCGAGCGGGGGATTAGCCAGATAGTCGCTTTTCTCAAGCTTGCCCCAGTGCGTGCGCATGATGCGGTTCAAGTCGTCAAGCCGGTTGATGAGTACCGCTTCAGGGTGGGTAGCGCGCGCAGATAGGGGGCGCCCCTGGCCGAGCCAGCTATTGAATTTGGCCAAGGCCTGATTCACGATGACCAGCGCCTGCGACTTCTGCGGATTGCGTGCCATGACCACCCGCAGTGCATCCGTAATGGCGCCACGTAGCGGCTGTTGCATCGTATCGATGGCCGCTTTAGTGGCGGGCCAGGCGGCCAGCATGGCATGCAGTTTCTGTATCGGCTGCTCCGCCAGCACTTGGCAGAGCAGCAGCTTCTGATCCTTGCCTTCGTGCTCCCAGCGCAAGCCTTGGGTGGCCGGCGCCAGTTCTGCCAGCTGTCTATCCAGTTGCTGTAATTGTTCGTGGGACATCATGTCGACATCAGCATCGAGACGCAAGAGCGGGATGAAGTCGGCCAGCAATTCGGTGCCGGCGGCGACTTTGGCCATGGTGTCGCGGTATTTCAGATGGCTGACCATATAGTCGCGGATAAAATGCTGCTCATTCGAGGCACTTGCATCCCAGGTGCTGACCATGGTTTTCAGATGGTGGGTGTCGGCTTGATGGATCCAGGCGCGTATCTTGTCGGTTTGCGATTCGAGAGCGAAATTACAGCTCTTCGCCTTGCCTCGGGCTTTCATCGTGTAACGGGTGAAGGTGGCATCGAGCTCGTGCAATGTGGTGGTGAACTCTGCATCGATGGCGGACTTTTTGCCTTCCATATCCCGTAGAGCCCGAAATTGGCCAGCCACCTCGGCCGGTGTGGCAGCTACCACAGTGACGCGCTGCTTCAAGGCCGGGGCGGTTGATGGACCAGCCGAACTGTGCGAACTGCGTCGTCCCTCAGGCGCAGCCACAGTTGCCTGCAGTTTGGTTTTTCCTTTAGCTGAGCCGGTCAGCGTTGGATGCAACTCGGTTAGCGTAGGCTGGAAAATAGCACGTAGAATTTGCATGTCTGCTCCTGACGGGGGAATGGCTACATTTCCTTATGGGTAACCAGGAGCGGGATTTTGTTCGCGCAGATGATGCCCAGCTGTCATCTGTCGCCGCCAGCCGGAAAATCCGTGCATCGGTACAGGGAGACGCCGACCCACTGCGCATTCGGCTTTGTATTTATTGCTGGGTACCCAGCTGCCATGACAGTTGCTGGCGGCGCCGGATCATTGACCGCAGATGTAAAAAAATGTTACCGTAATTTAAATGTTAAATTGGCACTGAAATATGACCGCAGCATGGCCGTCAATTTGTAAAAAAATGTGACAGAAATGACTGCATTGCCAAGTTGTGCCATCCCTTTCCGACTGATTTTCACCTCGCCACTAAATTTATTCACAAAAATATGTTTTATTAGTGAATAAAATTCCGCCATCCAGACCGAAATCGCTTCGTCCGGCATTTTTCTTAGATCATCCTTAAAGTTGCGCGCTTTTTACATAAATAGCGCTCTTTTGTTGTTTTCTATCTTGATGTCAGAACGTCCATTGACGCTCGAATTTGTCATATGTTGTCATATGACATCAGCTGGTGTGGCGTACGCCCCACAAGCTGTGGGACTCAAAAAATAGATTGGCCTTAAAAAGAGAGCGAAGTACTGGTTCAGGTTGAAGTGGTGGTTGTCGGCAAGACGCTGTGCCCTTTCTGAATTAACACGTAGCAAATCAGGGTAGCCAACGTTCCGTGGCGCGCCAGAGTTTCTGGCGTGGCCGTAATCCATCCATTCTTCAATCGGGAATTTCATGACCAAAGAAACCATAATCGCGCGCTCGCTGCGCCTGGCGTTCTCCGGCGCTGTCGCATTCGGCACTATCGCCGCACAGGCGCAAACCAACGATGCTCCTATGCAGCGCGTGGAAATCACTGGCTCCTCGATCAAACGCGCACAAGCGGAAGGTGCACTGCCAGTACAGACCGTGACCCACGAAGACATCGCCAAGATGGGCGTGACCAACACCGAAGCGCTGCTGCAGCAAGTGACCGCGATCTCGGCAGTGGGCGGCGTTCCCAGCGCCACCGGCGTGGGTTCCTCGACCTACGGCGAAGCCACCGTATCGCTGCGCGGCATAGGCGGCAGCAAGACCCTGATCCTGGTGAACGGCCGCCGTCTGGCCAACTATGCCACCGACGGCACCGCTGTCGACATCAATGCCATCCCGCTGGCAGCCGTGGACCACGTGGAAGTGCTGAAAGACGGCGCTTCGGGCGTGTACGGTTCCGACGCCATCGGCGGCGTGATCAACTTCATCCTGCGTAACAACTTCAACGGTGTTGAGGCGACTGCCTACGCCTCGGGCACCAAGGATGGCGGCGGCCTGACCAAGAAGGCTTCCGTGATCGCCGGCTGGGGTGACTTCGACGAGGACCGCTACAACATTACCGTGGCAGCCGACGTAGCGAAAGACACCACCATCTACGGCTCGCAGCGCAGCTACGCCAAGAACAGCTGGAACAACAATGGCCTGCGCGAGCAGAGCGCGACGCCTAGCGGCGCCATCACCAGTTTCATCCCGAATACCACCCCGAACCAGTTCGGCGTGATCCCGAACACGCTGGCAGCGCTGGGCAAAGGACTGGGCAACCCGCTGGCGCCCAACAACTGCGCAGCCAACGGCAGCGAATACGACGCCAATCTGGGCACCTGCCGCTTCAACTCGGCACCCTACGTTGGTCTGGTACCGCAAACCGAACGCGCCAATCTGTCGGCTTCGTTCCGCTTCAAGCTGAACGAGAACAATGAACTGTTCGTGGAAGGCTTCCACTCGCAGCAGAAGACCGACAATAACTCGCAGCCTTCGCCATACAGCAATTCCTTCCTGTCGACCGACAGCGCCTTCGCTGCAGCTAATGTGTACCCGTCGATCATCGTATCGCCGAGCAGCCCTTACTATCCGGCTGCCTGGCTGGCTGCCAACGCTCCGGCCCAGTCCGGCAAGCCCATCAGCGTGAGCTACCGCGCTTTCGACGCCGGCAACCGCTCGACCGAAGACATGGCCAAACTGTCGCATCTGGTGATCGGCATGCGCGGCGTGGTCAAGGGTTTTGATTACGACGTGGCCTACACCCACAACTCGAGCGACGTAAGCGAGAGCACCCAGCAGGGTTACTCGAATCAGGTGGCGCTGGTCAAGCTGCTGAGCAACAACCCAGCCTTCAACCCGTGGGCCCAGTACCAGTCGCCGGAGCTGGCCAAGCAGATTTACGCCACCAACTACGTCGGCCAGATGATCCACTCGACGCTGACCAATGACGCGCTGACCGCGCGCATTTCGGGCGACCTGTACCAGCTGCCAGCCGGCATGGCCAAGTTCGCACTGGGCGCAGCGGCCACCAGCGAAAAACTGGACCTGAATCCATCGGCTGCCTACCAGTCGGGCGACATCTCCGGCTATGGCGGCCAGGTGTTGCCACTGTCGGCTTCGCGTTCGTATCAGGCGATCTTCGGCGAACTGAATGTGCCTATCGTCCAGCATCTGGAATCGGATCTGGCCCTGCGTACCGACCGTTATCCGAACGCCACCTCGACCAATCCCAAGGTCAGCTTCCGTTATCAGCCGCTGTCGCAGTTGCTGGTGCGCGCTTCCTACGGCCGCGGCTTCCGCGTGGGTGCTCTGCCTGAGCTGAACAACCCGCAGACCGTGGCCACCACGGCGACCTTCACCGATCCGGTGAGCGGCACCAGCGGCCAGTTCAACCAGACCGTTGGCGGCAATGCGAAACTGAAGCCGGAGAAATCGGAGCAGTCCTCGCTGGGCCTGGTGATCGATCCGGTACAAGGCCTGTCGATCGCGGTGGACTACTGGAAGATCAATGTCAACAACCTGATCACCACCCTGAGCCCGGAGTTCATCGTGGAAAAGGCGGCCGCTGGCGACAGCAACTACACGGGTCTGGTGCAGCGTGATGCAGGGGGCAACATCACCAACATCTACGCCACCAACCTGAATGCCGGTTCGCTGAAAACCGAAGGTATCGACATCGACGCCCGCTGGACCATTGCCAAGACGGCCAACTACGGCACCTTCTCGACCCGCCTGAACGGCACCTACACCACTAAGTTCGACGAGAAGCTGCCAGACGGCACCGTGCAGCAGAGCGTGGCACGCACCATTGACGCCAATGGCAACCCGCTGAACGCCGTGGCCAACGGCGGCGTGATCTTCCGCTGGAAACATCAGTGGACCATGGACTGGAAATACCAGAAGTGGGGTGTGAACCTGACCCAGAACTTCCAGTCGGGCTACTGGGATGCAGCCCGTGCTGATTCCGCGACCGGCACCGACGCCGTGCACGTGGGCGCTTTCTCGACCTGGGATGCGCAGGCTTCGTACAGCGGCTTCAAGAACCTGCAGATCCGTGCAGGCGTGAAGAACCTGTTCAACCGCAAACCGCCGGAAGTTATCACTCTGGGTAATTACTTCCAGGGTGGCTACGATCCTAGCTACTACGACGCCCACGGCACCACCGGCTACGTCAGCGCAACTTACAAGTTCTGATCGTTTCGTCGAGCGGTAACTAAAAACCCCCGCATGTGCTGCATGCGGGGGTTTTTTTCGGGCAAGGCCGAGGCTGGATGTGGCAAGACTGCCGCCGCTGTGGCAGCTGCTGCCGATAGATGATAGAATCTCGCTGTCATTGGGGAGTAGCCTCTCTTCAACCTGAAGAGGTGTACGTCAACATACTTGGCCAGCAGGCCATGGCGTATGCGGTTCCCGAGCTTGGCAAGACCTTTGACCACTACGCCTCCGATTAGGCCGGGGATGCGTCGTGGTCAATCGTCATGTGTCCGGCCTGGGAATACTTATGGAATCTCTACTTGTCTCAACCGGAGTTGTTGCCCTTGCCGAAATCGGCGATAAGACGCAACTGCTGGCATTTATCCTCGCTGCCCGCTTCAAAAAACCGCTGCCCATCATCTGCGGCATTCTGGCAGCAACCATCGTCAACCACGGCTTGGCTGGCGCACTCGGCGCCTGGATTACCGCTTTGCTCAGTCCGGATATGCTGCGCTGGATACTGGGCATTTCCTTTATCGCGATGGCCGTCTGGACACTGATTCCAGATAAGATCGAAGATGAAGAAACCCGCATTGCAAGCAAGCTGGGCGTGTTCGGCGCGACACTGGTAACGTTTTTCCTTGCCGAGATGGGCGACAAGACGCAGATCGCCACCGTTGCTCTGGCGGCCCATTATGCTGCTCCGCTGATGGTGGTGGCGGGAACCACGCTAGGCATGCTGATCGCCGATGTTCCTGCCGTGTTCGTCGGGGATAAGCTATCCTCGCGCATCCCGATGCGGCTGGTTCACTCGATAGCTGCGGCAGTCTTTGCCTGCCTTGGCGTCGCAACCCTGCTGGGCGCCGGTTCGGGACTGGGGCTTTAAGTCTAAGGTCTGTGCCTGTCTGCTATGACGGTCCGCCTGCAGGGGCGGACCGATATCCGCGACTTCTATAGCAGTTCGATACCCAGACGCCGTACCAGCAGCGCGAACAGGCCAAACGACAGCAGTGTAATCAGGACGCAGCTTGCCAGCGCCCACCAGAAACCCAGCCGCGCGAGCAGGGAGGGAAAAGCCAGAAACATGGGTAGGGTGGGCACTACATACCAGAAGGTGTACCACGCATGATTGGCGATCTTCTGCTGGCTCTGGCCTTCTAGCTGTAGCCAGATCAGCGCCAGTAGGGTTACCAGCGGCAGCGCTGCGATGAATCCTCCCAGCCGGTCGCTACGCTTGGCGAGCTCCGACACCAGCACGACAACGGCGGAAGTCGCCAGATATTTGGTAATTAACCAGGTCATCCTGTCTCCTTCGATTGAGATATATTGTTTATATTAAAAAGGCAGAAGTCAGCGCTTGAATGCAAACAGCAGCACGCCGCCGGAAATCATCAGGATGCCGCACCATTCCCGCAATGAAAGGCGTTCGCCCAGAAAGGTGAAGGCGAAGATCGCCACCAGTACCAGGCTGAGTTTGTCCACTGGCGCCACCTGCGAAGCGGCGCCCATCTTAAGCGCGCGGAAGTAGCACACCCACGAAGCGCCGGTCGCCAGACCCGACAGGCCGAGAAACAGCCAGGTCCTGAGTGGCAGCTTGAGCGGATTGCTCCATTTTCCGGCGTAGGTAATAAAGGCCGACAGAACAACGATGACAATTGCTGTGCGGATCAGGGTGGCCAGGTCGGAATCAATATTCTGCACGCCTAACTTGGCGAAGATGGCCGTCAGCGCCGCAAAGACGGCAGACAGCAGCGCCCAATACAGCCATGCCGAAGAATGGACCATTGTTCTTCCTTTCAATTGAGTGAGCTTTTATTGTAGGGGAATGAGCACGATAACAGTCAAAGCGCACTGTTGATTCCTGTTCGTGACATCGAGGCAGAGTGAAAAATCGCGCTCGCTGGCATCTACCTTTGTATTCTGCGTGCCGGCGAGGCCGATGTCGATGCATGGTCCGCGTCAGGCTCGGGTCCAGGCCTGCTTTGACAGCCAGAAAGTCCGCCCCCGTCTCGTTAGGCCCTGCTGCAAGCGTAAATGCCCAATAAATAATCATGGTAAGATATTTGACATCTGACATCTGCAATGCTACGATCTAGTCATTGCAGTGTGACATTCTCGCAAGTTGTCTGGGTCATGGTCGTTACTTTCTTCTGGGTTGCTGGTGGATATACTGGATCACACATCGCTTGAAAATGGCAGTCCGCCGCGCGATTTTGCGTGGCCGGATTTTCCGCTGGTGCTGAAAGAGGCGGTGGGCGTGCGCATAGGTCATATGCTGTTTGCGGGCTTAGGCTCGGCCGGTCGCGGATGGTTCGCGCTAGATCTGCGCGCCACCGTCAAAGCGTGGCAGATTCGTGCTTTGTTTCCCTTTTCTGCACGTAATGGTGCCGTGGCCGCCGCCGCTAATGGCAAAATCTATGTATTTGGCGGCAGTGGCCGTCTGATGGAACAACACAGTCTGCATCAGTTCGACAGCATTGCTTGCTATGATCCGCAGACCGATGGCTGGTACGAACTGGATAGTCGGTTGCCGGTAGGCATGTTGGGGGCTGCTGCTGCCACGGTGGGCACTTCCATCTATATTTTCGGAGGCTACAACAAGCAGCAGTTCGATACGCTATTCCGTGACTGCGAAGCTGCGTGCGCGGAGCAGCAAGCCGAGATATTGCATGCGTTTATGGACCGCAAAGCGGAGGATTTCGGCTGGAATGACCATGTGTGGCGATTCGACACGGACGATCATAGCTGGCACGATCTGGGTAAAGTCGCCTATGCGCCCAATTGCGGCAGCGGCATCATCGCTGACGGAGCGGAGATCTGGCTGGCCAGTGGTGAAGTCAAACCCGGCTTGCGTACTGCCGGTGTCCGCCATGTGTCGGTGGAAGACGGCCAGTTGCACTGGCATGCGGCACAGGAGCTGCCCGCGCTGGAGCAGGCGCAGGAGGGCGTTGCAGCGGCGTTTGCGGGCAAGTGCGGCAGCGTGAAGCTGCTCGCGGGTGGTAGTAATTTCGTCGGCGCGCGCCACAACTATGCGTCGGGCAAGCTGTATGCGCATCAGGGTTTAAGCAAGCTGTGGCGCGATGAGATCTATGTACTGAGTAAGGGCAAATGGGAACTGGCGGGGCGCTTGCCGCAAGGCCGCGCAAACGGACTGGCTTTTGAAATCGAGCAGGGGCTGTTGCTGGTGGGGGGCGATACGCAAAACGGACAGCCCTGTCTGGCGACCTGGCTGCTATCGTATCGGGATGGCAGCGGTATAACAATTAGTAGTGGTAATTTGAAATAGGAAAGCATCATCATGTCGAAAAAAATTCCGGCGTATCGTCTGGCACAAACGGAGATCAAGCAGTTTATCGAGCGCCAGGGCCTGAAACCGGGCGACGGCTTGCCGCCCGAAGGCCTGCTGGCGGACGATCTCGGTATCAGCCGTCCGTCGCTACGCGAGGGCGTCAAGTCGCTGGAGTCGCTGGGCATACTGGAAGCGCGGCATGGCGAAGGCATTTACGTCAAGGCTTTCTCGTTCGATTCTATTCTGGAAAATCTGCCTTACTCCATGGTGGCCGACGATGCCCAGGTGACGGACCTACTTTACGTGCGGACCTATCTGGAACTGGGCGCGATCCCCTCGGTGGTCAGAACCATACAGCCGGAGAACATCGAGAAGCTGCGCGCGCTGGCGGAAGCCATGCTGAGCAAGGCACAGGAAAACCAGACTTTCTTCGATGAAGACCGGGCTTTCCATGCCGAGATGTATCGCTGCATGGATAACAATTTCCTGCTTTCGCTGATCGATCTGTTCTGGCGGATATTCAACAACCTGCTGCAGAACTCCGGCGAACTGGCGGTTGATCAGTGGCAGCTGGAAAACTCGGCGCGTGACCACATGGCCATCGTCGAAATGCTGGAGAAGAAAGACAAGGCAGGCCTGATGTGGGCCCATGCCAAGCACTTCGAGTCGATAGCCAAGCGCTATCCCCAGGCTGCCATACAAATCTAAGCCCTAAGACATCTGTGTGATTTCCCGTCTGCGCTCTTCCGGGCGCAGCGCAGGGCGGCGCTCGCCCTGAAAAAAGAGAAAAACGAGGAGAACCGATGGTTATCAAGAAGAACGCCAGTTCTATCCTGTGTTCGGCAGCCTTGACGGTGATGCTGGGGCTGGCTATGAGCGCTGCGGCTGGCGAGCAGAAATTGACTGGCGCTTTTGATGTCGGCTCCGCTGGCAATGCGCAGAAATTCAATCCGCTCACGGCACCGGCTGGCTTCAGCTTCTATAACAAATACTTCGGCACGCTGGCGCTCTACGATGTCGGGCTGCAGAAGATCGGGGGCGATCTGGCGCAGAGCTGGGCATATGCCAAGGATGGCAAGAGCCTGACCCTCCATTTGCGTCAGGACGTGAAATGGCACGATGGCAAACCCTTCACGGCGGCCGACGTCAAGTTCACGCTGGAGCTGGTTAAAAATCCCGCCATGGCCAGCGTGTTCTCGTCGCGGCTGAAGGACGTCAGTGCTATCCGTGTACTGGATGCACATACCGTGCTGATCGAACTGGCACAGATGGATGCGACGCTACCGGACGCGTTCACTAGCATCATGATGTTGCCGTCCCACTTGCTGTCGCATATCCCGGCAGGTGAGCTGCGCAGTTCGAACTGGTGGAAGGCGCCGGTCGGCACGGGGCCATTCAAATGGACCCGCTACGTGCCCGATCAATTCGTCGAGCTCGCTGCCAACCCTGATTTTTACCGTGGCAAGCCCATGCTGGCCAAGCTGGTCAACCGCTATTTCAAGGACGCTAGCGCTGCCAGCATCGCCCTGCAGGCCGGGGAAATCCAGTTCAGCAGCATGACGCTGGATCAGGTGAGAGAGAACCAGAGCACGCGCGCAGTGGATGTGATTGCCGGACCTTCGCATGTGCTCAACTATATCGGTTTTAACAACAGCGATCCCCGTTTCAAGGATGTGCGCGTACGGCAGGCAATACTGCTGGCTATCGACCGTAAAGCCATCATCCGCAGTATCTACAACAACACGGCGATTCTGGGCAATTGCGTGCTGACCTTGCCGCAATACGTACCGGCAGATATCAATCCCTACGAAACCAGCGTCAGCAAAGCCAGAGCTTTGCTCAAGGCGGCAGGATGGCATCAGACGGAAGCGCTGGAGATGCTGACCTATTACAACGATCAGGCCAGCAAGGATGTGGTGACGGTGCTGCAGGCCATGCTGGCGCAAGTGGGCATCAGCATCCGGCCGCGCTTTGTCGACGGCCCCACTTTCGGCACGCTGGTCGATGCCAACAAGTTCAGTCTGGTGTATGCGGGCGGCGGCAACGGGCCCGACCCCGGCACGCTGATCCCGCTGATGCAGTCTTCCTATGCGCCGCCCCGAGGCGTGAACCGCATGCGCGTCAATCTGCCCGAGCTGGACCAGCTGTTCAGCGCGGCACAGCAGGAAACCGATGATGCCAGACGCACCGCGCTGTATCAGCAGATGTGCCGCCTCACCAACGCCCAGCTGCCATGGATACCGTTGTGGGTAGGCGAGCGCTTCGGCGGTTTCGCTAGGAACGTGCAGAACGTGATCTGGACGCCTTCGCCGGGCGGTGGGCGTTATCAGGATTTCCCTGAACGCTGGTCGATCAGGTAAGCGGGGCAGTTGCAGCCTGTCGGCTGCCTGCTGATGCGGTCACATCTTCGAAGCAAGTCTCACCATGATGAGGCAGCGCGGCGCAAGCCGGGCTGCATGGAAAATGCTGAAATACATAATCAATCGTCTGCTGATCAACATCCCCACCTTGCTGGCCATACTGGTGACGGTGTTTGTGCTGATTAACCTGGCCCCCGGGGATCCGGTCGATGCCTTTGTTCCACCCAATACGGCCCTGACCGAGCAGCAGAAGGCAGTGCTGCGCCATGAGCTGGGGCTGGACCAGAGCGCGCCGCTACGCTTCATCAAATGGGTGGGGCAGGTGGCGCGCGGCGATCTCGGCTATCGCTACAAGGATGGTGCCCTAGTCCTGGACGAAATCACCAGCCGCGTAGGGCCGACACTGCTGCTGGCCAGCGCCGGACTGACAGTGGGTTCGGTGCTGGGCATTATGCTGGGCATTTTTTCTGCACGCCGCTACAACACCCCTAGCGACCACGCGCTATCGGTGGCAGCCTATCTGGCCATTTCCACGCCGGCCTTCCTGCTCGGCATCCTCGGCATGTATCTGTTTTCGTTGAAGCTGGGCTGGTTCCCTACTGGCGGCTATTCCGCGCCCGCTGAAAAAGGCCTGCTGCAGACGCTGCGTTACCTCGCGCTGCCGGCGGCAGTGCTGTCGGTGCAGTTCATCGCCATCCTGATGCGCTATACCCGTGCCGGCCTGCTGGAAGTGATGCATCAGGACTTTGTGCGCACGGCGCGGGCCAAGGGCCTGTCGGCAGGCGCTGTCACGCTGCGCCATGCCTTCCCCAATGCACTGGTGCCCATCGTGACGGTTATTGGCGCCAACTTCGGCGCGCTCATCGGCGGTGCCGTGTTTGTGGAAACGGTGTTTTCTTGGCCGGGTCTGGGCATGCTGTTTTTGGATGGCATCGAGAGCCGCGACTATCCCCTCATCATGGGTATCGCCCTGTTTATGGGGATCGCGATCCTGCTGGTGAATATGCTCACCGACATCCTCTATTCGTGGATAGATCCGCGCATCGCTCTGAAATAGTCATCTTGTCTAACGTACTACGGACCTATCGTTATGAGTCATTCCAGTCTCGGCGCAGCAGCGTGCAAGAAATTCACATCCAGCAAAGTGGCAGTGTTCGGCCTCGTGGTGTTCCTGTCCATCAGCCTGCTATGCCTGTTTTCACGCCAGCTATTTTCCTTCGATCCGAATGCGATCGATCTCGATGCCACGCTGTTGCCACCGTCGGCGCTGCACTGGCTGGGCACCGACCAGATCGGGCGCGACATGCTGGCCCGCACGTTCGCCGCTGGCCGCATCTCGCTGCTAGTTGGCCTTGCCAGCGTGCTGCTGGCGGTGCTGATCGGCACTGTGCTGGGGGCGCTGGCCGGTTATTTCGGCGGCTGGGTCGACAATCTCATCATGCGGCTGGTCGATATGGTGATGACTTTTCCGCCGATTATCGTGCTGATGACGCTGGCCGCCGTGATCGGCTCCGGCACCGGCAAGACGGTGATCGTGATCGGTCTTCTGTCGTGGCCGCTGGTGTGCCGGCTGGTCCGGGCCCGCATCCTCAGCGTGCGCGAGATGGAGTTTGTGGCGGCCGCCAGAACGCTGGGGGCTGGGCATGGCTACATTCTGTTCAAGCACTGCCTGCCCAACACGATGGATGTGCTGGTGGTGTTTTCTTCGCTTGGTTTTGTCTCGGCCATCATGGCTGAAGCGGGGCTGAGTTTTCTTGGCCTGGGCGTGCAGTTGCCGGACGCAAGCTGGGGCAGCCTGATCAGCATAGCCCGCGAAGCTTCCGTGCTCAGGCAATACCCGTGGATCTGGCTGCCATCGGGTGTGTTTATCGTGCTTACTGCACTCTCGGCCAATTTTATCGGCGATGGTTTGCGCCTCATATTTGACCCTAAAACGAATAAGGAATAAATAGTATGTCCAATTTTACCTTGCACGGCATCGTACCTCCCGTCGTTACGCCTCTGACTAAGGACTATCAGGTAGACGAAAAAAGCCTGCGTAAAGTGATACGCCATCTGATCGATGGCGGTGTGCATGGCCTGTTCCTGCTCGGTTCTACTTCGGAGTGCGTATTCCTGAACGCGAAGCAGCGCGCAGAAGTGATCAGCATTGCGCTGGACGAAGCGGCAGGCAAGGTGCCATCCGTGTGCGGCACCATGGACCCTACCACGGATCGCGTAATCGACAATGCCAAGCAGGCCAAGGCGCTGGGGGTGGACGGACTGGTGGTGACGTCGCAGTTCTACACCCGTTCCAGCCAGAACGAGACCATCGATCACTTCAGCATGATCCAGGATGCCGTCAACTTGCCGATACTGGCCTACGATATTCCGGTCTGCACCAATCTGAAACTGTCGCGCGAAACCCTGCGCGAGATGTATGACCGCAAGCTGATCTGCGCCGTCAAAGACAGCAGCGGCGATATCGAAAACATGCGCATGCTGGGGCTGGATTTTGCCAACGAGCCGGATTTCGCCATCCTGAGCGGCTCCGAGACGGTGGTCGATTACGCGCTGCTGGGCGGTGCGCACGGCAACGTTCCCGGTCTGGGCAATGTCGATCCGGCCGGTTATGTGCGCCTGTACAACGCTGCCAGGGCCGGTGACTGGGTCGCCGCCCGCAAGGAGCAGGAACGTCTGATCCGTCTGTTCCAGATCGTGTTCCAGGGCGTGCCGCATACCAGTCCGAATGCCTCCGGCGTGGGTGGCTTTAAGACCGCCATGCATCTGATGGGTCTGATCGAACATCGCCATATGAGCCGTCCCAACCGTGTGCTGCCGGATGCTGCTGTAGCCAAAGTGAAAGAGATTCTGATCGCCGCCGGGCTGCTGTAATGGATCAAGAGGCCAGCACCATGAACAGTGCGGATGTGATACTCGATGTGAAGGGACTCACCACATCGTTCCAGACGGCGGGCGGCTGCGTCAAGGCCGTCAACGATCTGAGCTTTACGCTCAGGCGCGGCGAGACGCTGGCCATCGTCGGGGAATCCGGCTGCGGCAAATCGGTCACTTCGTTTTCTCTCATGCGGCTGCTGTCGCGGCAGGCGCAGATACAGGGCGAAGCGTGGCTGACCGGGCGCGATGGCGAGCGGCTGAATCTGCTCGCTCTGTCCGAGACGGAGATGGAGCAAGTGCGGGGCAGGCAGCTAGGCATGATCTTTCAGGAGCCCATGACCTCGCTAAATCCCTTGCAGCAGGTGGGGGAGCAGATCGCCGAAGCGATGCTCACGCACAAGCTTTGCGACAGGAAGCAGGCGCGCCAGCGTGCACTGGAACTGCTCACGCTGGTCGGCATTTCGGCTCCGGAAATCCGTGCCCAGCAATACCCGCATCAGATGTCGGGCGGCATGCGCCAGCGCGTAATGATCGCCATCGCGCTGGCCTGCAAGCCGCAGGTGCTGATCGCCGATGAACCGACCACTGCGCTGGACGTGACGATACAGGCGCAGATTCTGCGGCTGATGCGCAAGCTGCAAGGCGAAGTGGGCATGGGCATGCTGTTTATCACGCACGACATGGGGGTGGTGGCGCAGATCGCCGACCGGGTGGCCGTGATGTATGGCGGCCAGCTGGTGGAAATGGCAGATACGCGCACGCTGTTCCGCCGTCCGCTGCATCCCTATACGCAGGGGCTGCTGGCCTCCGTGCCCCGGCCGGGGCAGAGCGGTCGTCTGGCCGGCATACCGGGGCAGGTGGAAACCGTGTACGGCCCGCATCTGGGCTGCCGCTTCGTCAACCGTTGTGCCCAGGCACGCGAGGTGTGTCGCGTCGATAGGCCTGTGTTGTTTGTCCATCCGGCGCAGCAGCTGGTGCGTTGTCACTTCGCTGGCCTATAGGCCCTCATTACGGGAGCGATATGCATACATTGTCAGAAAAATACTCGGTTGCCGCGGACAGCGCGGATGCGATACTCAGTTTTGCCAGGGTCGGCATTACCTTCCAGACCAGAACCGGCATGTTTGGCCCGTCGCGCCTGCTGCGCGCGGTGCAGGACGTTTCCTTCGATCTGATGCGCGGCGAGGTGCTGGGCATCGTGGGCGAATCCGGCAGCGGCAAGTCCACGCTGGCGCGGCTGGCCATGCGCTTGCTGCAGCCCACGTCGGGCGAGATCCTGTACGAGGGTAAGCCCATCAGCACTTATCAGGGCGCGCAGCTGAAACAGCTGCGCAGCGATGTGCAGATGGTGTTTCAGGACCCGAATGCCAGTCTGAATCCCCGCTTGACCATAGAACAGAGTCTGCTGGAACCCTTTATTCTGCATGGCCGTGGCGACAGGCAGGAGCGCGATGCGGAAATCCGCCGTCTGCTGGGCGTGGTCGGCTTGCCCGTTACGGTGCTGCAGCGCTATCCGCATGAAATGTCGGGTGGCCAGAAGCAGCGCGTGGTGATTGCGCGGGCACTGGCGCTCAAACCCAAGGTGCTGATTGCCGACGAAGCGGTGGCGGCGCTCGATGCCTCGGTCAAGGCGCAGATCATCAATCTGCTGCTCGATCTGCAGCGCGAATATCAGCTGTCGATCATCTTCATCTCGCACGATCTGCCCATGGTGCAAGCGATGTGCGACCGCGTGATGGTGCTGTATCTGGGCCGGCTGATGGAATATGCGCCACGCTCGGTGATCGCGCAGGGTGGGCGGCATCCGTACACGCGTGCCCTGTGGCGCAGTTCACCGGCTGCCGACCCCGATTGCCGTCTGGAAGAGCAGGAAATGCTGGCCGGAGAAATTCCCAGTCCGCTCAATCCGCCCGACGGCTGTGTATTCCATACCCGCTGCCCTCAAGCTGTGACGCGCTGCAAGCAGGTGGTACCTGCGCTGACTAGACTCAACCCGCAGCACGGCGGGGCCTGCATTCTTTTCGAGAACCCGAGCGAGATTAACTAGATTCCCATGAAATTATCCCAACTTAAAAATGCACTGGTGGTTTCCTGTCAGCCTGTACCGGGCAGCACGATGGACCGGCAGGACATCATCGTTGCCATGGCAGGTGCTGCGGTAGCTGCGGGCGCTGGCGGCTTGCGCATCGAAGGCGCGGAGCATGTGCGCGCCGTGGTGCAGGCGCTGCCCCATGTGCCGGTGATCGGCATCGTCAAGCGCGATCTGGACGATACGCCGGTGCGCATCACGCCGTATCTGGCAGATGTGCAGGCGCTGATAGCTGCGGGCGCTGCCGTGATTGCGTTCGATGGAACGCAGCGCTCGCGTCCGGTCGCCGTGGCGGATTTGCTCGCCGCGACCCATGCAGCGGGCCGTCTGGCCATGGCCGACTGTTCGACGCTGGAAGATGGTCTGGCCTGTCTGGCGCTGGGCTGCGACCTGATAGGGACGACTTTGTCCGGCTATACCGAAGAAACCGCCGGCCTGCCGCAAGACCAGCCGAATCTGCCGCTGATAGCGGAGCTGAGCGCTGCCGGTGCAGCGGTGATGGCCGAGGGCCGCATCCGTACTGCGGCCGATGCAGCGGCGGCGCTGGGCGCTGGGGCGTACTGTGTGACGGTAGGCTCGGCGATTACGCGCATCGAACATATTACCGAGTGGTTCATCAGCGCGATGAATCAGGCCATCAAAAAGGACTGAGATGCTGCTGGCATTTGATATAGGTGGCACGAAAGTGGCCTGTGCAAGGGTGGAGGGCGGCGTGATACGCGAACGGCGCCAGTACCCGATGGCCTACGAGCCTGCCGGTTTCGCGGAGGTGATCGACCAACTGACGGCAGGCTGGGCGGCGCCTTCCCGCGTGGCCGTCTGTACCACCGGCTATATTGACGGGGGACGGGTGCACTCGGTGAATCTCGACATCATCCGATTCTGGGACGGTTTTGCGCTGGCGGAAATGTTGCAGGCCCGCTTTGCCTGTCCCGTCGATCTGATTAACGATGGACAGGCTGCTGGCTGGGGCGAGTATGTGGCGCGGCGCGCTCGGGGCCTTGCCCCGGCTAACCTGCTGTTCATGACGCTGTCCACGGGCGTGGGTGGCGGGCTGGTACTCGATCATCGCTTGCGGCGAGGTCCGCATGGGCTGGCGGCACACGTGGGCCATGCCGGTGTGCGCTTGATGGCGCTCGATGGCGTAACGGCTTGCGGCTGCGGCCGCTCCGGTTGTCTGGAAATGATCGCCTCCGGTACCGCGCTGGCGCGGCAGGCAGGGGCTTTATTCGGCAGACCGGTCAGCAGCGCAGAGCTGTTTGCGCTGGCTGCCACCGAGCTCAGGGCCGAGCGCATCATCGTCCATGCGGCGCAGGCCGTGGCGGAGGCGATCGCCGGCTTCCATATGATCGTCGACCTGCAGGAGGTCGTCATAGGCGGCAGTGTGGGGCTCGCCAGCGGCATGTTGGAGCGCATCCGTGCGGCGCTGCATGATATGCCGTTGCGGGCCGCGCCGCTGCTGAGCGCTGCGTGTCAGGGCGGCGATGCCGGCCTCACCGGCGTCATTGCCCTCGATAACGAAAGGCAGGAGAAATAACATGAGTGCACCGCAGGAAGTGAGACGCTGGTATGTGCTGGTGATCGCTGGCCAGTCGAATGCGCAGGGGTTTGGCGAAGCCATGCCGGAACCCGATGATCTGCAAGTGTCGCAGCGCATCAAGCAGCTGGGACGCTACCGTGGCATACGGCCGGATGGCCAGTATGAGGACCGCTGGAATCAGCTGGTCGAGCCCAGCCATGCCCTGGATGACGTCAAGGATATGCGCTTCTGTAATCTGACGGGCAATACGGATCTGCGCCGTTCGGGCACGGTTGGCCCCGGCCTCTTCATCGCCCGCCGCCTGCTGCCCCTGCTGCCGGACGATGCGGGCATATTGCTGCTGCCACAGGCCCATGGTGGCGCTGGCATGAACTACGGCGATCCCGGCAGCTATATTGCCGCCGCGGCCTGCGGCCCGCTGGAGCAGCCGGGCGCCAGCATCGGACGGTGCGTAGCGAATTACGCCGATCTGGCGCCCAGCAACACGCAGGGAGCCATGCTGTGGTGGGGCGTACAGGGGGCTGCGGCGCCGCTGTACCGCGATCTGCGTGATCGTCTGCGCTTTGCGCTCAGCGCCAATCCCGACAACCGGCTGCTGGGATTTGTCTGGGTGCAGGGGGAGTCCGATGCGCATGCTGGCGAGCCGTATGCATCGTCGCATTGCGCCAGTTTCGGGACGATGGTGGATACGTTGGGACAGGAGCTGGCAGACCTCAGGCCGCAATTCCTTGCTGGTGCATGGGAGCAGGTTCCGTGGATCAATGTGCTGGCTACCCACTGGTGGGACGAGGCTATTGCCCCCCACAGGAAGGTGATCGATGGTTATCGCCTGCTGATGCGGCAGCGGCCACGGCAGATGTGTTTGCTGGATGTTCGCCTAACCGAGCAGGGAACGACGATGGAGACTAACCAGACCCATTTTGTTGCGCCGCATAGTGAGGGCTATCCGTCTGTTCCCGCTAGCCTGGTCACGGACGGACGTTCCTGCGAGCCTGAGATGATACATATACACCTTTCATCGGGTGCCTACCGTGGCGAAGTATCGCGCCGCATAGCACAGGCATTGCAGCAGCGCTGTTTTGACGACTAAGCCAATTGCAGTGCGCCAGCCGGCAGGGCTAGTCGATGATCTCGACACTGCTACCGTTCCAGCGCAGCAGGAACACTGCCTTGCTGGCCGCGCCGCCCTGCAGTTCGCCGCCTATTACCAGCACGCCTTCTGCGAGCTGCACATAGCTGCCGTAGCCCATGGCCACGGGCAGCTTTCCGGCGCTCATCCATTGATCGCCGACTCTGGCATAGATGTCGGCACGCCAGCTCTTGCTCAGGCCCTTGTGCGCGTACAGCTGGCCATGGTTGTACTGCTGCCACGCACCGGCGAAGCTGGCGCCGCCGGCTGCGAGCAGAACCCCATTGCTGTAGCCGGCATATGCGCCGGCAATGCCTTCCTGTATCGTGCTACCGGCAGGCGGCGGCATGCTCGCCGGCGTCTGCCATGCGAGCTGTTCGCCGTTGATGGTCAGGTGCTTGACCTGGGGCGTACGCAGCCCCGGCTTGATCTCGCCGCCCACCAGCGTGATCGTGTTGCCCTCCACGGCAATGGCACTGCCAGCGGTTGCAGGGGAGGGATCGAGGCCCAGATTACGCCACTGGTTGTGCGCCGGGTTGTAGCTCAATATCTGTGCAGTGAACAGATAGTCCTGCGGACGGCGGCTGAAATAGTGTTCGTTGACGGCGTCCTGAGCGGCCTTGCCCGCAGCCTTGGCATTGACGTAGTCGACGAAGTAGCCGTCGAAGACAGCTTTGTTGACGCCACCGAAGAAGAGGATGTTTTCACCGTCCAGCGTTGTCGCAGCAGCGCCCAGCCCGCCCATAGGCGAGCGCGTCGCCAGCTGGCTCCAGAGCTTGCTGACGGTATCGTACTTCCAGACGGTATCGAACATCATCAGCTTTTCGTCCGCCGGATCAGCCTTGCCCTGACCGTTGAAGACGTAAATGCAGGTGCCTATGGCGACCGCATTGGCGTTATCTCTCGGCTGGCCGGGGAAGGGCGCAAGCGCTTCCCATTGCGCATTGGCGTTCGATAAGTCGAGTGCAAACCATGCCCCGCCTGCCGTGCCCAGACCTGCATATATCCGGCTGCCTATTTTGGCCGCTACAGTCATTTTGGCGGCGACGGGAAAATCCGCGTAGCGCGGGGCCGCCACTGTGTTTGCGGCCGCGCACAGGGCCAGAACAAGGGGAAGCTTGCAGAGCTGTTTTTTCATAGTTAGACCGGGGCGGCTCGAAAAATTGAAAGCGGGGCCGCGACGCAGACAGCGTTCTATGCAAAAAAACTTGCACAAGCGGTATGTTAGCGCGGAATCTATTGCCCCGAAGTACAAGTTAGGTAGATTGGATGGTGTAATGATATAAGATATCTGAACTGTTGTGTTGGGCGTATAGGGTACGGTTTTTAGCTTTTCTCAGCTAAATTTTCCCGATATTGCCCAGTAAGCAGAGTGAAATGTCCGATTTCGGCAACAATTTCATCAATAATTCGTTTGCATATCGCAGAAGTTTAAATTACGATTTGGCAGTCAGATATCTGACATCAAACAAAAGGGAGATGTTATGAAGTTTTCTAAGATTAAGGGGCCGAAGCCGTACAAGTCCCATCCGCGCTGGTCGTCTGCGGCCCTGATCGCCTGTCCTGCATTGCTGATGGCTGCGCCAGTGACCAGCTACGCTCAGGCTGGTCAGGATGTCAAAGCAGCGGTAGGCGAGAATGAACAGGAAGTCAAAGTACAGGTAGTGACGGTGACCGGCTCTAACATCCGTCAGGCACAAAACTCGGTTTCGTCTTCGCCTATCACGGAAGTTGGCGAAAATCTCATCAAGGGTACTGCGTCGATCTCGATCGGCGATACGCTGAACGGCATTCCATCGATTACTTCCGGCATCTCCACTTCGTCCAACAATACCTCGGTGGGTGGCGATGCTGCCAACGTCGGCGTGGCCACGACTTCGCTGCGCAATCTGGGTTCGGCCCGTACGCTGGTGCTGGTCAATGGCCGCCGCTACGTTTCCGGCGTTTCGGCTAATACCGGCTATGGGGTGGACCTGAACAGCATCCCGACGTCTATCATCCGCCGCGTCGATGTGCTGACGGGTGGCCAGTCGGCTATTTACGGCTCGGACGCAATTGCCGGTGTGGTCAACATCATCACCAAGAAAGACTTCAGCGGTCTGGAAGTGAATGCCTTTGGCGGCGGCGCTGAAGCGGGCGGTGCAGGGCGCAAGAATTTCGATCTGACCTACGGCCAGAATTTTGAGTCGGGCAATGCCTGGATTTCCGTTGGACAGTCGCGCCAGGAAGCACTGCGCTCGTCCGAGCGGGCTTTCTCGGCCTATGAACTGGCTTATATCGATGCCAATAAAGATGGCATCCGCGAAGCCGTGGCACGGCGTAACGGACCGGCTCACGTACCCGGTGCCGCCCTGATTGCGCCTAACGGCCTGTCAATTTTCGGCAATGGCGCGCCATTCAATACCAGCCAGCCGTTGCTGAACGACCAGTTTGTTCCGCAGAGCAGCGCCGACTGGGACAACCAGAATAATCGCCGCTTCCTGGTGCCGCCCTACCAGCGCAATTATGTGGCGTCCGGTCTGAACTTCGACCTGAGCGCCACGTCGCATGCCGATATCGAACTCAACTACACCGGCACGACTTCGTCGGTGGCACTGGAGCCGGCGCCGGTGTCCGTGGTCGGTGATATCTTCCGCGTGCCGACCGGCGGCAAGACCGGTATCGATGTGGCTACCAGCCCCTACTTTGTGGGCAGCAGTGCGGGCAGCCAGCTGGCTGCGGCACTCGGTTCGAATACCTCGCTCGATCGCGTGCAGACCTTCAAGCGGCTGACCGAACTGGGCGACCGCACTGTCTCCAACCAGCGCCATACCTTCCGCCTTGCTGCAGGCCTGACCAATGATCTGAGCGATACGCTGTCGCTCAAATCGAGCGCGGTGTACGGTGTGACGCTGGAGAGCCAGAATAATACGGGTGACTTCAGCATTCCGAATTTCCGTAATGCCGTTACCATCGCCCCTGACGGCAAGGGCGGCTACCAGTGTGCCGATCCGATTGCACGTCTGGAAGGCTGCGTGCCGATCAATCCGTTCGGCACGGTCGATAGTCTGGCTGGCAAGGCCGGCATTACCGGCTTCTCGCCGAATGCCATCAAGTATCTGAAGATTGCTACGGGCCAGACCGGTGAAATCAAGCAGACCGTGCTCAATAGTGTGCTGTCGGGTTCGCTGCCATATGCCATCGTGGACAAACAGCCGCTCAGCTTCGCTGCCGGTGTGGAATACCGCAAGGAGCAGGCTGAAGAAACGCCGGATGCCTACCGTCAGCAAGGCCTGTCGCGCGACTTGCAGGTGTCGGCCATTGCCGGCCAGTTCAACGTCAAGGAAGCGTTTGCCGAAATCGAAGCGCCGGTGGCACGCTGGCTGATCGTCGATCTGGCAGCACGTCTGGGTTCGTATTCCACCATCGGCACGGCGCCGACCTACCGTCTGGGGATCAATGCGCCGGTGATGGATGCGCTGCGTCTGCGTGGTAGCTGGTCGCGTTCGGTACGTGCGCCAAATATCAACGATCTGTTCTCCAATGGTTCGACGTCGACGGCGCCTACCAATACCGATGTCTGCAACGGCGTCACGGCTAGCACCAGCGGCAATCTGGCGCAGAACTGCCGCTCGATTCCGGCTATTGCCCGCCGTATCGCTGCTAACGGCATCTATACGCTGGTGGCGTCGGAAGCGAACAATACCCGTCTGCTGCAAGCCGGTTCGCCCACGCTGCGTGAAGAGACGGCCAATTCCGTCACGCTGGGTGCCGTATTTACGCCGGTGCGCGGGCTGTCGTTCTCGGCGGACTACTACGATATCGCGATCAAGAACGGCATTACGCGTGATGCGGCCGACGTGTACGTGAAGCGCTGCTACAGCGTGGCACCGGCCGGGTTCGATCCTAGCTGTGGTGGCAATCTGGTGCGCGATCTCAATGATGGCCCTATCCTGAATGTGAGCTCGCCACTGATCAACGCCGCCAATATCACCACGCGCGGGGTGGATCTGGAAGTTGATTACGCGCGGCCTAATCTGACTGTTGCGGCCTATGCCAACTATCTGAACCGCTACGATGTGACCAATTCCAGCGGTGCGGTAGAGAAGTTCGTCCAGCGTCCGCAGTTCCCCAAGTGGCGCTTGTCGCTCAATGGCACCTACAACTTCAGCAAGCAGTTCGACCTGTTCTCGCAAGTGCGCTACCGCAGCGCGACCAAGGCCTTCCTGGAAGCGAACAACCTGTCGCCGGAACTGAACAAGCTTGATGCCGCGACCTATGTGGATGTAAGGCTGAATTACCGTCTGTCGGAAGCGACGCATGTGTATGTAGGGGTGAATAACCTGACCGACGTGCAGCCTGACCTCAATCCGCGTGATCCCGCCACCGGTACCAATACCGAACCGCGTGCCTACGATGTGATCGGACGCCAGTACTTTGTGGGTCTGAAGTCGAAGTTCAAGTAAGCGCTGTGCAAGGGCGGAGCTGCGCGGCTCCGCCCCTGTCCAACGCAAGGCAGGGAGGCTGGTTGTGAAGAGAAGCAGATTTACCGAGCAGCAGATCAGCGAGACGCTCCGGCAGGCGGAAGCGGGAACGCCGGTGGAACAGGTGTGCAGAATGATGGGCATTTCCGACACCACGTTCTATAACTGGCGCAAGCGTTACCGCGGCATGCAGCTATCTGCCATTCAGCGGCTCAGGCAGCTGGAGGAAGAGAACGCCCAATTGAAACGACTGGTCGCCGAGCTTGCGCTCGATAAGGTCATCTTGCAGGATGTGCTGGCCAGGAAAATCAGCAGTATGCCCGCCGGCACCCATTGAGGAACCGGGCGGCCTATCGTCATCGCTGCCCGACATGTCCGGCTCGGCCGGTTTTGATGCAGATGCAATTTATCGCGCCGCACGCTGGCCACGCTGCACATCGCCGCTGCTGGGCACCCAGCAGGGCGCCATCCGCGCTCAATCAGAAGTATTCCCGCGTAAATAGCAAACCTCAGGCACCGCACGGCTGTTCAGGTTCTGATGGCCTTCTTCAAAATTCTCGCCTGAAGGAAGATCCTGCAGATTTTGCAGGTATGACTTGACCAGATACGCGAGCTGGCCCGTATTGTTCAATTTCTTTATCGAGTAATTGAGCCGCCTGATCAGATTTTCGTGAATGCTATTTTTTTTAAATGCGATATAGGTGCTGTTGCTAAACACGGGAATGCGGGAGATCGCCAGATCATCGAACTCGCCTTTTGCCATAATGCTGGCGCCTACGTCCCGGATGGTGATTAATGCATCGATGCGCCCGAGTTTCAGTTTTTTAAAATTGGTCAGATCGGAATTCACGGCTTCAACTGAAAAGAATTTATTATTTATCAGCTCGTCGAGTTTCTCTCCGTAACTCCATCCTTGCACCACGCCGATTCGCTTCCCTTGCAAGTCGGCCAAAGTCTGGAAGTCATGCTGCTTTTTGCGGTTGAAGTAAATGACATTATTTTCCACATAAATGGCATCGGTGTAGTCGTACTTCGCCATCCGCTCTGGCGTTTTGAGTATGCCGCCTGCGCCCCAGACACCAAGGTCTAGCTTGGCTAGCACACGACGGAAAGGCGCAGGGTAGCCAATAATGGGCTGACCAGCATCCTGAAAAATAGCCCCGGTGATGAGGGGGTAGATCCCTGACGGACAGCCATTCTTCATATCAAAAAAAGGCGGCGAGCCGATATCGAAGCCCAGCGTCAGTGCGGAGTTTTCGGCGTTTGCGATATTGCTGGCGCAAGCCGCCCAGGCTGATAGCACCGTAAAAATAAGGGATCTCAGCTTGACCATAGTCGATGACTTCCTCGCTGGATTTTGCTGGCGGAGATGCGCAGCTTACTACTGCTGCACCAGAAACTTATCACATCTGCGCTCTGCCAGCAGTTTGAACAGCTGTTTCTGGCATGGCTGCTGCTGTTCGCCGATTGCGCTGCGGCGACGCTAAAGTAACACATTACTGCTAATCTGCCACAGTACGGACAGTGGCACAGTTATACTCGGGGAATCAGATGAAAGGCGTCGGCATGCAGAATTTTCCCCATCAGTTTCGTGCACTCGTGATCGGTTCTAGCGGAGCCATGGGTGCCGCGCTGGTGGCAGCACTGGAACAGCAAGCCCGTTGCAGCACGGTGATAGGATTGCATCGCCATTCGACACCGCGGATCGATTTTGCCGATGAGACCACGATTGCCGAAGCGGCCGCAACGCTTTCATCCACCGCGCGCTTTCATCTCATTATCAATGCCACCGGCATCCTGCATCAGGCGGGGATGATGCCGGAGAAGCGGCTGGCCGATCTCAATTATGCTCACCTGCAGACGATTTTTCAGGTCAATACGCTGGGGCCGGCGCTGGTGTTACGGCACTTCGCGCCTTTGCTCGACCCTGAGCGGGGTGTGATGGCGCTGCTGTCGGCCAAGGTGGGCAGCATAGGCGATAACCGCCTCGGCGGCTGGTATGGCTATCGTGCTTCCAAGGCTGCGCTGAATATGCTGGTCAAGACGGCGGCCATCGAACTGGCGCGCAGCAACAAGCAGAGCGTGCTGGTGGCGCTGCATCCGGGCACGGTGAACTCGGCACTGTCACGGCCGTTTCGGGGCGAACAGATAGGCCGTCCCGCCGCCGACGTGGCAGCAGACCTGTTGCAGGTGATCGATGGTCTGACTGCGGCCGACAGTGGTAGTTTCCGCTCGTATAAGGGCGAAATATTGCCCTGGTAGAGGCTAGCGCCAGCCCTGTTGCCAGACATCCTCATCGTTGAGCTCGCGCCAGTGCAGATTGAAACTGCGCCGTGTCAGTACGGCTTCGAGCGTGATCAGATCGATTGCGGCGTCCGGATACGGTGGTGTTATGAGGGCCGTCACGATGAAGTGTTTTTCGCGGTTCACAGGGGTGAGCGCCGTCCATTTGCTGTGCAGCAGTTTGGCCGGATTCAGGCGCAAGGCATTGTGTGGTGGTGTGGGCATGGCGGTCATCTGCAGCGCTGGGAGAGTGTTATGGTAAGGCAGGCACGAACATGCGGAAGGTATTCTTGCCGGCCCGCTTGGCCTGATACATGGCGGTGTCGGCCGAGCGGCACAGATGATCGAAATTCTGCTGATCATCAGTCATCAGCGTAGCGCCTATGCTGACGGTATTGCTGCACTGAATACTGCCTAGCGTGTAGGGTAAGGCGAGCGAGGCCATGATCTTTTCCGCGACCGCCCCGATGGTGAGTGCTGCCTCGGCCGGATCGGTACCGAGGTTTTCCAGCATGACGACAAATTCGTCACCGGAAATGCGCGCTACGCTATCGGTTTCTCTCACGGCAGCGCGCAGGCGGGCGGCGAGCTGCTTGAGCAGGAGATCGCCGGCCAGATGCCCGTGCTGGTCATTGATGGCCTTGAAATTGTCCGAATCGATAAACAGCAGCGCGCCGATCTGCCGCGTTCTTCTGGCCAGCAGCAGGGCGCGGTCGACGTGATCGATCAGCAGGCGGCGGTTGGGCAGGCGGGTCAGGGCGTCCGTCATGGCCATATCGTGCAGGTGACTGTTCAGATGTTCCAGTTGTGCCTTCTGCGCTGCCAGTTCGAGGTTGAGACGTTTGAGCTCTTCTTCCTGATGACGCCTTGCGTGGATGTTGTAGGTGACGCCGATCAGGTGCTTGGTGGCGGGATATCCCGCGCCTCGGACAATTTTCCCGCTATTGGCATACCAGATCCACGCGCCGGACTTGGCACGGATGCGGAATTCGCACTGGTATTTGGCGGTCTTGCCGCTGGCATGATCCTCGATGGCCGTTTTCATCCGCGCCACATCATCCGGATGGATGATGGCAAAGATATTGTCCATGTAATCGCCGGCCTCCTGTTCGGTATAACCGAGTTCGGCGTAAATTTTGGTGGCTTTGCGCGTCACCTGACCGCTGACCAGTTCGTTTTCCCAGACGTCCAGATCCGCGGCCTCCATGACCACTTCGAGGAAGGCTACACGTGACAACGGGTCGATATGATTCTTCATCGCGATCAGCTAGCGGCTGTTGGCATCCACGAAGCCCGCCAGCGCGCGCTTGAACTTGATCATCGAAGCGGGGTGTACATACATCATGTGGCCCGCTTCGTAGTAGTCGACGCCGATGTTGTTGCGCAGTTCGGGCGTCAGATCCAGATGGTCGAGTACATATTCCACCGTGCCATAGGGGCAGGCCAGATCGTAGTAGCCGGTAGCGATCAGCACTTTCATCTTCGGATTGAGTTTCATGCTCCAGGCCAGATCCACACTGGTATTGGGCTGGGTGACCCGGTCGCCGACATCAGGCTGGGCATGCCGGAAGTCCCAGTCCTTGCCGACGTCGCCGCTGAAGGCGTATTCACGCTCGGCATCGACTTTCAATTCACGCCGGTAATAGTCGTTGAAGCTGGCAACGAAGGCAGGAGCAATTGCCGAGACATACGCATCGTGCTTCATCGACTCGGCCAGCGGGCTCAGTATCTCGCCCTGATAGCGGCTGTCGATGCGGGCCACCACGCGTCCCGTCGTGCGCTTGAGTTCCTGCACGAAATGGCCTTCATCGATGCGCAAGTTGGCGCGTTCCCAGTATTGCTCGCTGATGCCCGTGTAGCGGGCCAGTCCGCGCAGCACCTGCTGGCGTTCTTCCGCACTGGCGCGCCTGCCCTTGAACAGCACCGGTGCATAGACGTCGCGCGCAAAAGCTTCCACTTCGCGCAGGAAGGGCTGCAGTTCGGCCGGGCGATAGGCCAGCGCGTGGTGATACCACGCCGTGGCCGCATAGGTCGAAAGGAAGTTGACATACACCGTGTCGAGCTGCGACTCGGAGGCGCCGGCGGAATAATCGAGGAAAGGCGAGACCAGAATGATGCCATTGAGGGCCAGATTCTTCTTGCTCAGCAGTTCGTAAGCTACGCCGGCCGTACGCATGCCGCCATAACTTTCGCCGAGTACGAATTTGGGCGAGGACCAGCGTTTGTTCTGGCTGACGTATTTGACGATGAAGTCGGCGACCGACTTGATATCCTGATCGACGCCCCAGAATTCCTTGCCTTCGCCTTTGCCGACGGGGCGCGAATAGCCGGTGCCGACGGGATCGATCATGACGATATCGGCCTGATCGAGTATGGTGTACTCATTGTCGACGGTGAGGAAGGGGCCGCGCGTATTAGCTTCCAGATCTTGCACCACGGTGCGCTTGGGCCCCATGATGCCCATATGCAGCCACGCGGACGAAGAGCCGGGACCGCCGTTGTAGGCAAACACGATGGGGCGCAGGCGCTGTTCATCGTCTTTGCCATCTCTGACGTAGGCGGTGTAGCCGAACAGGGCGATAGGCTCGTCCTTGTCATTCTTCATCAGCATGGTGCCGGCGCTGGCAGTGTAGCTGAATGTTTTGCCGGCAAGGCTGATCTGGTGCTTGCTGGTCCAGACTTTGGCTTCGGGGAGTTTGTCTTCGGCCTTGCTGGCAGGCGATGGCGTCGTGGCAGCATCACCGGCGGAGGCGGGGTGCAGTGTGCCGCTGGCCAGCAGGGCAGCGGTGGTGATGAATTGAAGCAGTTTGATCGACGATTTCATGCAGGCTCCGGCGCTACAAAGCAGAGCTGCAATGCTGACACGAAAGTATCTTAATTGCAATTATTGACTGCTTTGTTGTACCGGCCTGACAAAAAAATCCTGCTGCGGTCCAGCGCGACGCCAGATGCCTATGGAAGTGCCAGTTCCAAACCGAGTGTCTTGCTAGCGATAAAGGTCAACAGCAGCAGACCTGCCAGCAGTAGCACGAATCCCAGCGCGACGATGGCGCTGACGCGCAGCACGGAGCGTGCAGGGCGATCGGGATGCTTTTTGCCCTGATCGTAGTGCCACTTGATGGCGTAGAACATGCCTATGCCCAGTACGACAATTTTGAAGGTAAAGAAGACGATAGGTACCCATTCCATGATTTCAGCTATTTCCAGACGATAGTCAGAGTTCCATACTACCTAAAAGCAATTTCCATACATCGGGACAAAATGTCCCAGTTGCATCCAATGCAAGGTGCATTCTTCTGGCGGCGGTCGCCAGACTGGTTGTAAGCTCGCGCTCCAGCTGGCGCGCTGACCGCGTGTTGATCCGGCCTATGGTCTGATGACCGGCGCGATGCAAAAAAAAAGGCAAGGCCCGCGGGCCCTGCCTGTCAAGAGGGGAGAGTTTGCTTAGAAGCGATACAGCAGCGAGGCTTCCCAGGTACGGCCGAACAGCGGACGGGCATTGATCGGACCCGTGCCGCCCGTGGTCAGGCGCGAGTTGCCTTCGGTCAGGCCCAGCGTGTTGCCCAGATTGGTGCCAGCCAGACGGACTTCGATTTTTTCACCCAGCGAGAACAGCACGCCTGCGTCCAGCGTGTGGTAGGCCGGCAGATACTGCTGGTTAGCCTGATCGGCCCAGCGTTCGCCGATCGAGGTGTAGGTGCCGTACAGCTTGGCCGAGTTGCCATCGCCGAAAGGTATGCGATAGGTCGGCGTGAAGCGGAACTGCAGCTTGGGCTGGCGCTGCACGGTTTTGCCGGCCGTGTCAGGATTGTCGCGGTATTCCGATTTCTGGTAGTCGCCGCTCAGTGCCAGTTGCAGGTTTTCGATAGGGCGCACGGCCAGTTCGAATTCCACGCCATTGCCTTTGGAACCGCTGATCGAGTGCAGCTCGCGGCCATCGGCCAGCACCTGCGAGAAGGCAATACCGTCGAACTCCGTGTGGAAGGCGTTGATATAGGCGCTGTACATCGAGGTAGCAGTTTTGAAGCCGATTTCGTACTGGCTTACTTTCGGCGTCGGCAGGATGTTGCGGTCATCCACCGCCTGCTGGCTACCGGCGCCGCGCAGATCGTCAAACGCGATGAAGGTATGGCCGCGGTTGGCACGGGCAAATACCGCCGTATCCTTGGCCAGCTTGTAGTTACCGCCTATGGTGTAGGAGTTGGCGCTATCGCTGCGGCTCAGATAGGTATTCGAACCGCTAGGCATGGAAGTACCATTGTTATACACGGTGAGCGGATTGTTGTCGGTATCGGCCGTAGTCAGATTGGAAATCGTGCCGCTGATCTTCTGCTGCTCGTGACGCATACCGAAGTCGATCTTGATGCGCTCGTCCACTTTCCATTCGTCCGAAATGAAGGCGGCAGTGTTGCGGCCATCATACGAAGCGACGGGCGCGTAGAACACATTGCCGTCAGTGCCGTTCTTCGACACCACCACGCCGTTGTTGAGGGTGACGTTGATCAGGCTGGCCTGTGGCACAGCCGTCATCAGGTGGCTGTTACCGAGGTACCAGACATCGTGCGAGGAGTAGTCGGCAAAGTAGCCGCCTACCGTGACGGTATTATCCTTGCCGATTTCCTTGCTCACGCGCAGTTCGTCGGTGAAGGATTTGAGCTGCTTCTCGACCGACCACAGGCCTGCCTGCACCACCTGCTGGCTGCCATCGACGGCACCGCCATGGACGTAGGTCGCGCTGCCGGCCGTTGCCAGCTTGCCGCCGGCTGCGGCCAGCACGGCGGCGTTGCTGTTGGCGCTGGCAATCGCTGCTTTCAGATAGTCGTTCATGGACAGCGGGTTGTTACCGGTGAACATGGCGTTGGTATTGAGGTCGCCGTCAAAGCGGTTGAATTTGTTGGACACGCTCCATTCGCCCACTTTCTGGTCGAAGTTGGCGCCGAACACCGTGGCTTTCAGGCCGCGGCCATCGGCCAGATCGCGCGTCAGGGTTTTGCCCGGCGCCGCTTCGATGGTGAAGTTGCGCATTTCGCCGCTCATCAGGGTGCCCGTCAGTGCGTTAAAGCCGGGGAACTGGCTGATGGTATGGCCGCCATCGCTGGAGATCAGCGGCACGCCCGTGTAGAAGGCGTTTTTGTCATCGGTATTGCGGGCGTACAGGGTCAGCTTGCCGTCTTCCAGCTTGCGGGTCAGGGTGGCGCTCAGCTGGTGGCCGTCATCAGCGGGGAAACCGGCATCGCGCACACCGTCGGTCTTGCGGTAGAAGCCGCCGACGGAACCGTACCAGCCATCGCTGATTTTACCGCTATAGAACATGTCAACGCGGCGCAGGCTGCCCGTGCCGGTGGTAAAACGTACCGAGCCTTCCGGCGTGTCGCCGCCTTCCTTGAGCAGGAAGTTCATGGTGGCGCCGGGCTGGGCGTTGGACCAGATGGTGGATGGGCCGCCGCGCAGTACTTCGACCCGTTCTACCGTGTCATCGAGGCGGAAGGCCGAGGAGCCTTCGAAGAAGGACAGGGTAGGTGGCGGGTAGATAGGGTTGCCCATCAGCTGGACCGAAACGAAGGGCGAATCGCTGCCCGAGGGGAAGCCGCGCACTTCGATATTGGCGCCGGACTGGCCGCCGGTCGATTCGGCATACACGCCCGGCACAATTTTCATGATGTCGGCGGTGCTGCTGGGAGCAGCCTGTTTCAGCTGTTCTTCGTTGGCGGTGGTGATGGAGAAGGCCGAGTCAACCTTGCGCACGCCCCGTGCCGAGGCGACGCCGGTAACGACTACCTGCTGGACTTCCTTGGCCAGTTCTTTGCTGGCGACGCTGACGGCTTCGCTGCTGGCTTCGGGGGCGCTCTGGGCCTGGGCGGCGCTCTGGTTGATCAGGGTGAGGACGGCAACCGTGACTGCCGATAACAAGAACGGATTCTGGCTTTTCATGTCGTGTGTACTTTCTTTATGGTGTAAATCGTCTCCTGGACGGTGCGCCACCAGCCTGTACTGCCTCCGGTAGTTCCATCCCCATCTTCGCAAAAATATTGAAGATGTGGCATTGAAACAAGAAATGTTATCGATGTCAATTGAAATGTTATCGATGTCATTTTTCGTGACAAACAAAAAAATTCTGTCATAATGCGTTCGACCTGTGATTTTTTAACCACTAACGAAGTCTGCCCTTGAAAAAGCCTGCCGCCCGCAAATCCGACGCTGCCCTGACCATGGAAGATCTGGCCAAACTGGCCGGCGTGTCCAAGATCACGGTATCGCGTGCACTGCGCGATAGTCCGCTGGTGACGCCCGAGACGCGCGAAAAGATCCGCACACTGGCCAGCGAGCAGGGTTACCGCTTCAATGTCAGTGCGCGCAATCTGCGCATGGGCCGCAGCTATTCGGTGGCAGTGGTGGTGGAAATGACGCCGGTGCGGGGCCGCCCCATGTCGGACCCGTATCCGCTGGAACTGCTGGGCGGGATAACGCAGGAGCTGACCACGGCTGGCTATAGCGTGGTGCTCACTTCCAAGCAGTTGATGAATACCGCGCCCGTGCAGGGCGCCGACGGCCTGATACTGCTGGGGCAGGGCTCGCATGGCGAAGCCGTGCGCACCCTGCAGCAGACCGGCATGCCGCTGGTGGTGTGGGGCGCGCCGGAGCCGGAAACAGATTACATCGTGGTGGGCTCGGATAACCGCAAAGGCGGCATTTCGGCCGCCGAGCGCTTCATTGCGCAGGGCCGGCAGAAACTGGTGTTTCTGGGCGATGTAGACCACGCCGAGGTGCAGGAGCGCTGCGCCGGGTTTATCGATGCCATGGCCGGCCGGGCCACCGTGCACATCATCCGGCCCAAAGCGTTTACCTTCGAGGCGGGCTTCGACAGTATTTCGGCGCTGCTCAAGAAGAAGGGCGCCAGTTTCGACGGCGTGTTTGCCGCCAGCGACCTGCTGGCCATGGGCGCTATCCGCGCGCTGGCCGAGAAAAACCTGCGCGTGCCGGAGAACGTTTCCGTGATCGGCTATGACGACACGCCCGGCGCGGCCAGTTTCGTGCCGCCACTGACCAGCGTGCACCAGTATCTGCGTGATGGCGGCGTGCTGCTGGCCAAGAAGATGCTGGGCCTGATCGAAGGCGAGGCGGTGGCATCGGAAATGCTGCCGACCACGCTGATGGTACGCGCCACCTAATTCCCATTTTTAGCTGAAAACCTCTGATAAATCTGTATTTTTCAAAATCCAAACCGCTTTGAATCGTATTTTTAAGGAAAACGCTGTGCCTCCACATACTTATCCGCTGGAACCCTGGTGCTTACGCGAGACCCGTTTCGATCCTGCCAGTCATTTTCTTGCCGAGACCTTGTTTGCACTCGGTAATGGCTACATCGGCCTGCGCGGTACGGGCGAGGAAGGCTATACGGGGCCGGCCGGTACTTCGCTGGACGGCACTTATCTCAACGGTTTTTACGAGTCGGAGCCGATCCGCTATCCGGAAGCGGCGTACGGACTGGCGCGCAGCAACCAGTTCATGCTGAATGTGCCGAATGCCAAAGGGATTGCACTGTGGCTGGAAGATGAACCGTTCGATCTGCTGACCGGCACGCTGCAGCAGTACGAGCGACTGCTGGATTTCCGCACCGGCGTGCTAAGCCGCAGCATGGAATGGACTTCGCCACAGGGGCGCAAGCTGCGCTGGCAGAGCCGCCGCGTGGTGAGCTTCGAGAACAAGCATCTGTATGCGATCGAAGTGGTGCTCACGCCGCTGAACTTCAGCGGCAATCTGCGACTGGTCACCACGCTCGATGGCGCGGTGAGCAACCAGCAGGCCGGTGACGATCCGCGCGTGGGTTCGGCCGTCTTGGGCCAGTCGCTGCAGACGGTGGGCTATGCACAGAATGTGGGCTATGCCGCACTGGTACAGCGTACCCATAACAGCGGCTTTACGCTGGTGAGCGCGACCGACAGTGTGCTCGAAGGCGCCGAAGCGACACTGGAAATCGGCCGCAGCGAACAGGCGCTGAGCCAGATCTACGCGTTCAGCGCTAGCGCAGGCCAGAGCGTCACGCTGACCAAATATGCCTGCTACTTCTCCTCGCGCGACTATGCCGAGGGCGAACTGTCGCAGCGCGCCGCCGATACGCTGGCGCAGGCGCGGGCCGCCGGTTTCACGGCCCTGCAACTGGGCCAGCAGCAGTATCTGGCGGCGTTCTGGCAGCAGGCCGACGTGCAGATCGCCGGCGACGACGCGCTGCAGCAGGGCATGCACTTCAACCAGTTCCACCTGTTGCAGTCGGTGGGGCGCGACGGCAAGACCAATATCGCCGCCAAAGGCGTGACGGGCGAAGGCTACGAAGGCCATTATTTCTGGGATACGGAGATCTATATCTTCCCGTTTTTCCTGTACAGCAAACCGGAAATCGCCCGCAAGCTGCTCGAATACCGCTATGCCGGTCTGGCCCAGGCGCGCAAGCGGGCGCGCCAGATGTCCCATGCCAAGGGCGCGCTGTACCCGTGGCGCACCATCGCCGGCGAGGAGTGCTCGGCGTATTTCCCCGCCGGAACGGCGCAGTATCACATCAATGCCGATATCGCGTACTCCATCAAGCAGTATATGGAAGCCACCGATGACCGCGACTATCTGCTGCAGTATGGCGCCGAGATCGTGCTGGAAACGGCACGTATCTGGATGGGACTGGGCCACTACGACCGTCACGGCGCCTACTGCATCAATCAGGTGACGGGGCCGGACGAATACACGGCGCTGGTCAATAACAATTACTACACCAACGCGATGGCGCAGATGCACCTGCATTTTGCGGCCGATATCGTGGCCGATCTACAGCAGCGGGATGCGGCAGCGCTGGCGCGCATTGCAGCCGCCATGGATCTGGGTGCAGACGAAGCCGCCCAGTGGCGCGCTGCTGCCACGCAGATGAAGCTGCCCTACGATACGGCGCTGCAGATACATGCGCAGGATGACAGCTTCCTCGACAAGAAAGTGTGGGACTTTGCCAGCACACCGGCAGAAAACTATCCGCTGCTGCTCAACTACCACCCGCTGGTGATCTACCGCCATCAGGTGTGCAAACAGGCCGACGTGGTGCTGGCATTGCTGCTGCTGTCCGGCCAGTTCAGTCTGGAAGATAAACGGCGCGACTTCGACTACTACGAGGCCGTGACCACCCACGATTCCTCGCTGTCGTCCTGCATCTTCAGCATCATCGCGGCCGAAGTGGGCTATGCCGACAAAGCCTACGACTATTTCATGGAAACGGCGCGGCTGGATCTGGATAACACCCACGGCAATACCCACTACGGCGTGCACACTGCCGCCATGGCCGGTACGTGGCTGGGCGTGGCCTACGGTTTCGGCGGGATGCGGGTAGAGCAGGGCATGTTGCGCTTTGCTCCCACGCTGCCGCAGCAGTGGCAGCACTACAGCTTCAACGTCCAGTTCCGCGCTGCGCAGCTGGGCGTGAGCGTCAGCGCAGGGCGGGTGGAATATCTGCTGCTTCGCGGCGATGCACTGACTATCCGCCATGGTGGCGAAACGCTGGTGCTGAACCGCCAGCACCCAATGATTTCAAGGAGCCTGGCATGAGCCGTTTTAAAGCAGTGATTTTCGATCTCGACGGTGTGCTGACCGATACCGCGCACTACCACTATCTGGCGTGGAAGCGGCTGGCCGAATCGCTGCAACTGCCGTTCGATCAGGCTTACAACGAACAGCTCAAAGGCATAGACCGTATGGGCTCGCTGGAGCTGATACTGGCGCAAGGGCGGCGCAGCTATACCGCGCAGGAGAAGCTGGCGCTGGCCGAACAGAAGAACCAGCACTACCAGACCCTGATTGCCGACATGACGCCGGCTGATCTGCTGCCCGGCGCGGTGGCGGCGCTGCAGCGCGTGCGTGCTGCAGGCCTGGGCATAGCGCTGGCATCGGTCAGCAAGAATGCGGCAACGGTGCTGGAGCGGCTGGGCATTACCGGCCACTTCGATTATGTGGTGGATGCCGCAGCTATCGCACGCGGCAAGCCCGATCCGGAAATCTTCCTGACGGCAGCGCAGGCGCTGGGTGTCGCACCGGCCGACTGCCTGGGGGTGGAAGATGCGGTGGCCGGCGTGGCAGCCATCAAGGCGGCGGGCATGACGGCACTGGGCATAGGCCATCCCTTCGTGCTGACCCGGGCCGATGTGGTCATCACCAGTCTGGCCGACTTTAATCTGGCCGCCTACTAAAATACAGTAAAACTATAAAAAAACTCCGGAGACAGTATGCAGCAGCGCCGCATTTACTTAACGCTTTTCCTCACCTACTTTGTGTTTGCCATCCTGCTCAATAGCGTAGGTACGGTGATACTGCAGGTGATTAACAACTACGGTGTGAGCAAATCCGCCGCCAGCGTGCTGGAGGGCTACAAGGATCTGCCTATCGCGCTGGTGTCGTTTCTGCTGGCGTCCTTCCTGCCCCGCTGGGGCTACCGCAAGGCCATCCTGAGCGGGCTGGCGCTGGTGACGGCGGCCTGCCTGTGCATGCCGCTGCTGCCTGCGTTTGCCACGGCCAAGCTGCTGTTCTTCTGCGTCGGCGTGGCGTTTGCTCTGGTCAAAGTCTCGGTGTATTCGACGCTCGGTCTGGTGGCCGCTGACGCGCGCCAGCATGCCAGCAGCATGAATCTGCTGGAAGGCTGCTTCATGCTGGGCGTACTCAGTGCCTACTGGGTGTTCGGCTACTTTATCGACGATGCCCATGCCCAGTCGAATCGCTGGCTGCAGGTGTACTGGCTGCTGGCCGTGCTGTGCGCGCTGAACTTCCTGACTGTGCTGGGCACGCCTTTCCCGCAGCAGGAGCCGCTTGCACGCGGCGCCAGTCTGGCGCAGGAATTTGCCGATATGCTCAAGCTGTTCTTCAAGCCGCTGGTGTGCGTGTTCATTATTACCGCCTTCCTGTATGTGCTGATCGAACAGAGCATAGGCACGTGGCTGCCCACGTTTAACAATGAAATCCTGCACCTGCCGGCGGCCATGAGCGTACAGGTCACCAGCATCTTTGCCGCTTGTCTGGCCGTGGGGCGGCTGTCGGCCGGTGTGCTGATGCGCAAGCTGAACTGGTATCCGGTCATGAATGCCTGCGTGCTGGGCATGGCGGCCATGGTGCTGCTGGCGCTGCCGCTGACCCAGCAAGTTGATGCCAGCGCGGCGCCAGGCTGGTCGAACGCGCCGCTGGCCGCTTTCCTGTTCCCCATGATAGGGCTGTTCATGGCGCCTATCTACCCGGGCATTAACTCGGTGATGCTGAGTTCTCTGCCACGCCATCAGCATTCGGCCATGACGGGGCTGCTGGTGATTTTCTCCGCACTGGGCGGCACCACCGGCTCGCTGATCACCGGCTATGTATTCGGCCACTTCAGCGGTCATTACGCGTTTTACCTCACGCTGCTGCCGATCAGCGTGATTCTGCTGATGCTGTTCCTGTTCCGCCGCGCCGTGCAGCGCAGTGGTGGCGGACTGGATGGCTCCGTTATAATCGGCGCTTCCCATTAAAGTCAGCGTCATGAATCTGGAGCGTCTCGCCAATCTGCTCGGCATGTCCAAGACCACGGTGAGCCGTGCCCTCAATGGCTATCCCGAAGTGAGCGAGCGCACCCGCGAGCGCGTACTGCAGGCAGCACGCGACAACGGCTATCAGGCCAATCCCATGGCGCGTTCGCTGGCGCTGGGGCGCAGCAATGTATTCGGCATCATCTATCCCTTGCAGCCCGCCGATCTGGGCGATGCCATGTTCCTCGATGTGGTGGCCGGCATGTCGGCAGCGCTGGAGCAGGAGGGCAAAAGCCTGATCATCGCGCCCGTCTCGCAGGCGGCGGAACTGGCCACCTATCAGCAGTTCGTGCGCGGCCGCCGCGTCGATGGTCTGATCGTCAGCCGCACGCAGGTGCAGGACGAGCGTATCGCTTTTCTCAGCAAGGCACGCTTCCCCTTTATTGCGCATGGCCGTACCGAACACCACGCACCGTATGCGTGGTTCGATTACGATAATGCGGCCGGTATCGGCCTCGCCATGCAGCGTCTGCTGGGGCTGGGCCACCGGCGACTGGGGCTGATCAGCGCACCTTTGCTGCTGAATTTCGCCCGTCAGCGCAAGGATGCTTTCGTCGCTGCCATGGCCGATGCAGGACTGGCGCTCGACACCCGCTATCTGATCGCCGATACGCTGGACCGGCGCAGCGGCTATCAGGCCATGCAGCAGCTGCTGGCCTGCCAGTCCCGACCGACTGCCGTGATCGTCGATAACCATCTGTCCGGCGTGGGCGCCGTGCGTGCCCTGCTCGATGCCGGCGTACGCATAGGCGAAGAAATCTCCGTGATCGTCTGGGGCCGCATGGAAGATACGCTGGCCGGTATCGCCGTCAGCACCATCGACCAGCCTGACGCCGCTCGCGCCGGCGCGCGCATGGTGCAGATGCTGCAGGCGCTGGTGGAGGGGACGCCCGCAGCCAGCCTGCAGGAACTGTGGCAGCCCGCGCTGATCGAAGGTGCCACGCTGGGGCCGCCTGCCAGCTAGGCGCAGGCCCTATGGACTGCCTCTGCCCACCTGGTGGGGCTATCGGGGTGTTCGCCCGATTCCTCCTCTACTGGGGCTGCATAGGTTTTAGGCATATTCACTGCGACTTGTGGCATACTGCCGCGCTTTGACGTTTACGTAATGTCAAATTGCTGTAGGGCATGATCTGCCTGGGCGGCCAATTCAAATAATAGTGGAGGATGGAGTAGTGAGTCTCTTTAGAACCAAGGATTTCGATGCCATGCGCACGGCCAGTTCGCATGGCGGCCTGAAAAAAGTACTGGGTCCGGTGGACCTGATCCTGATGGGCATAGGCGCGATTGTCGGTACCGGCATTTTCGTCCTGACCGGCAGCGGTGCATCCACCGCCGGCCCTGCGCTGGCCCTGTCGTTTGTGGTGGCAGCCTTTGCCTGCGGCTTTGCCGCGCTGTGCTACGCCGAATTTGCTTCCATCCTGCCGGTAGCGGGCGGTATCTATACCTATAGCTATGCGATTCTGGGCGAACTGGTAGCGTGGATGATAGGCTGGGACCTGATCCTCGAATACGGTCTGGTGACGTCGGCCGTGTCGGTGGGCTGGTCCGGCTACTTCCAGTCGCTGCTGGGCGGCTTCGGCCTGCAGATACCGGTGGCGCTGTCCGCCGCACCGGGTGCGCTGCCGGGCGTGACCACCTTCTTCAATCTGCCGGCCTTCCTGATCATGATGACGCTGACCGTGATGCTCTCGCTGGGCGTGCGCGAATCGACCCGCATCAACAACGTGATGGTGGTGGTGAAAATCGGCGTGGTCCTGCTGTTCATACTGGTTGGTGCGCACCATGTAGCGCCGGCTAACTGGCATCCGTTCATGCCGTTCGGCGTGAATGGGGTGATGAGCGCTGCGGCGCTGGTGTTCTTTGCCTTTATCGGCTTCGACGCGGTGACCACGGCGGCCGAAGAGGTCAAAAATCCGAAACGCGATCTGCCGATCGGCATTATCGGCTCGCTGGCCATCTGCACCGTGCTGTACGTGGTGGTGTCGGCCATCATGACCGGCATCGTGCCGTTCGCCCAGTTCAAGGGCATCGACCATCCCGTTTCGCTGGCGCTGCAGTTTGCCGGTGAAAACTGGTTTGCCGGTTTCGTCGACCTGGGCGCCATCCTCGGCATGAGCACCGTGATACTGGTGATGGCCTTCGGCCAGAGCCGCGTGCTGTATGCCATGTCGCGCGACGGCCTGCTGCCGAAAAAACTGTCGGCCCTGAACGGCGCCGGTACGCCTATCGTGGCGACCTGGCTGGTGGGTATCGTGTTCGGCCTGCTGGGCGCACTGGTGCCGCTGCAGGTGCTGGGCGAACTGGCCAATATCGGCACGCTGGCAGCATTCTGTCTGGTGTCGCTGGCCGTGATCATCCTGCGCAAACGCCGTCCCGAGCTGCACCGTGCCTTCCGCTGCCCCGGCGTGCCGGTCATTCCTGCGCTGGCCATTCTGTTCTGCGGCGCGCTGATGGCCTTCCTGAGCGCGATCACGTGGATCGCTTTCCTGATCTGGCTGGCGATCGGTCTGGTGGTGTACTTTAGCTATGCACGCCATCATTCGCTGCTGAACCAGCAGTAAGCAGGGCTGGCCGGGCCTATACTGCCCGCCGCCGTATTTGCCTCACTTGCAAAACCCGCTACGGCGGGTTTTGTCGTTTCTGCGCGTGAGCGCGCGACTAAACAAATGCCGCCAGGTTGAAAAAGATCTAATTTCCCCCGTGTTTGGCTAGAATAGGCGGCATCTGCCTTGATGCCACGGCACCCATAGTGCCGCTACGTCCACATGAAAAAAACCAGCCTCCGGCGCCTGACCTATCGGCCTATCCTGCGTACTCTGCTGCTAGCCCTGATGGGGGCCGGTAGCGCATTAGCAGTGCATGCCGCCGAGGTGCCGGCCATAGCGCTGCGCGGCAGCCAGATTCTCGGTCCGGCCCAGCAGGACTTGGGCGAGGCGGACTGGCTGGCGCGGCTGAATAACTGGAAGCGCGATACGCAGGGCCAGTATCCGGCGTGGCTGCAGGCCATGCAGCAGTGGCGCAATAGCCAGCGCGCCGGCATGGCGTATGACGATGCCCAGTACCGCCGGCCCGAACTGCGCTGGACTCAGCGCGATTTTGTACAGACGCAGGCCATGGTGGAAGACCGCTATCTGTACGATCCCGCTACGCGGCACTACACGGCTAAGCGATTTCTGGACGACCTGCGGCAGCGCTATGGCGGCATAGACAGCGTGCTGCTATGGCCGGTGTATCCCAACATCGGCATCGACGACCGTAACCAGTGGGATATGCTGCGCGATATGCCGGGCGGCGTGGCGGGCGTGCGCGGGCTGATCAGGGATTTTCATGCGCAGGGCGTCAAAGTATTTTTCCCTACCATGCCATGGGATACGGGTACGCGCGACGTGGGCACCAGCATGCACGTGGCCACCACGGCGCTGATGGCCGAGCTGGGTGCCGACGGCATTAATGGCGATACCATGGATGGCCTGCCGCTCGAATATCGGCAGGCTGCCGATGCCAGCGGCCGTGCCCTCTCGCTGGAGCCGGAACTGAATTTCAGGGATGAGCGCATGCTGGCCTATAACCAGCAGAGCTGGGGCTACTGGGCCCAGTCGCTGGTGCCCATGGTGAGCAAATGGAAGTGGCTGGAGCCGCGCCACATGGTGCACGTGTGCGACCGCTGGGCTACTGATCGCAGCACTCTGCTGCAGGATGCCTTCTTTAACGGTAGCGGTATCCAGAGCTGGGAAAATGTCTGGGGCTGGTGGAATCAGCTCACCCCGCGCGACGGCGAGGCGCTACGCCGCATCGCCACGATCTACCGCGCCTTCCCCGAACACATGGTCAGTGTGGCCTGGCAGCCGCATGTGCAGACCCTGCATTACGGCGTGTATGCCAGCGCCTTCCCGCTGAGCGACAGTACGCTGTGGACCATCATTAACCGCACCGACTGGCAGATCAGCGAGCCGGTGCTGCGCCTGCCGCACCAGAGCGGCCAGCGCTATTTCGATCTGTGGCAGGGCAGGGAACTGCAGCCCCGTATCGTTGATGGGGCGGCTGAACTGAGCGTGACACTGGAGCCGCATGGTTACGGCGCCATTCTGCGCCTGCGCGCGGGTGCCAGCATGGCCAGCCTGCCAGCAAGCTTGCAGACGCTGGCGCAGCAGGCGCGCAAACCGCTGGCGGCGTATGCGGCCAACTGGCAGCCGCTGGCACAGCAGATGGTGGCCATAGCGCCTACCCGCGCGGCGCGCAGTGCGCCGGACGGCATGGTGGAAATTCCTGCCGCCCAGTTCAGCTTCAAGGTGCACGGCCTCGAAATCGAAGGCGAGAACAAGCCGGGGCTGGATGTACAGTATCCGTGGGAAGCGGTGGCGCGGCGCCACCATCTGCATAGCCTTGCGATCAGGCGCTTCTACATCGACCGCTATCCCGTCACCAATGCCCAGTATCTGGCTTTTGTGCGGGCCAGCGGCTACCAGCCAGCAGATCGCCATAATTATCTGCGCCACTGGGTCGATGGCGCGCCGCGTGCCGGTGACGAGCAGCGTCCCGTGGTCTGGGTGTCGCTGGAAGATGCGCGTGCCTATCTGCGCTGGGCCGGCAAGCGCCTGCCGCATGAATGGGAATGGCAGTATGCGGCGCAGGGGACCGATGGCCGCCTCTACCCGTGGGGGAATAGCTGGGATGGCACCATGGTGCAGGCGCCCGAGCAGGGCCGCAGCCTGACGGCAGCAGCCGTGGTGGGCCAGCATCCGCAGGCAGCCAGTCCGTTCGGCGTGCAGGATCTGGTGGGCAGTGTATGGCAATGGACCAGTGAATTTGCCGATGAACACACGCGTGCTGCCGTGCTGCGCGGCGGCAGCTATTACCAGCCGCAGAATTCCGACTGGTACTTCCCGCAAGCCTACCGGCTGGACGAACACGGCAAGTATCTGCTGATGGCGCCCGCCAAAGACAGGGCCGGCACCATGGGCTTGCGCGGTGTGCAGGACGCGGCGGACTGAATCGGCGTGCTGGGTTGCCATACTGGCCAGCGGTTCTGCAGTGCGTCGCAATGCGCGGCTGTGCTGGCAGTGGCGACGGATAGCGCGCTGCGCCACGCCTGCTCACATTCAAATGAATTTATCAAATAAATTATTAATGCCATTTATTTGCTGTATTTGCACAAATCAATTATAATTTCCCAATGGTAATGTATTAGATTTTCTTAACTAACAATCAGTGCTGTACGAAAGAACGCCATGAAAGCTATCGGTAACCTGACTGTAGGCCAGCGCATAACGCTGCTAATCGCGATCTTTGTGGCAGGCTTCCTGTTGTTCGGGGGGACCGCGCGCTCTACTCTCAAAGAACTGGAAGTTAATGGCCCGCTGTATAACCGCATCGTGCAGGGCAAGGACTTGCTGGCCGATGTATTGCCGCCGCCCGAATATGTGATTGAAGCCTATCTCGCTGCGACCGAACTGCGTGGCGCAGCCGAGAGCGAACGGGGCGCGCTGGTCGACAAACTGCGCGCGGGGCAGAAGGAATTCAGCGAGCGCAAACAGTACTGGGAAAAGGCCAAGCTCGATGCCGCACTGGCTGATCTGGTGCTGCATCAATCGAGTGCGCCGGCCGAGGCCTTCTTCGCCATGGCTCTGGGCGAATTCGTGCCGGCGTTGCAGCGTGGCGACAATGTGGCGGCGGAACAGGTGTACCGGCGCATGCGCGAGGTGTTCCAGCAGCACCGCAGCGCCGTAGAGAAAATCGTCAATCTGGCCAATAGCCGCGCCGCAGCGGACGAGAGCGATGCCCTGCAGATTTCCGCATCACGCGAACGGGTGCTGTGGCTGGTGTTCGTGCTGACGCTGATGGTCAGCATCGGCCTCGGGGTAGCTGTCAGCCGTGGCATTACCCGCCCGCTCAGTGCTGCCGTGAAGATTATCCGTGAAGTGTCCGTTGGCGATCTGACCCGGGTGATCGAAGTGCGTTCGAAAGATGAAACCGGACAGCTGCTGCATGCCATGGGCGAAATGTCTACCAGCCTGAAACAGACGGTCAATAAAATTCATCTCGCCGCCGATACGATAGAGCGCGGCGTGGCCGAAATCGCCTGCGGCAATCAGGACCTGTCCGACCGCACGGAAAATCAGGCCAGTGCACTGGAGGAAACGGCCGCTTCGCTGGAAGAACTGACGGCCGCAGTCCGCAAGAATGCCGATAGTGCGCTGCAGGCCGATGCCTATGCCGGTTCGGCCTCGGAGATTGCCGAGCGGGGCGGCGCCGAAGTCACCCAGGTGGTCGAGATGATGAAGTCGATTACCGAGTCGTCCGGCCGTATCGTCGAAATTATTTCCGTCATCGACGGCATCGCCTTCCAGACCAATATTCTGGCGCTGAATGCCGCCGTGGAAGCGGCGCGGGCGGGCGAGCAGGGACGCGGCTTTGCCGTGGTGGCAACCGAGGTGCGTAATCTGGCCCAGCGTTCGGCTGCCGCGGCCAAGGAAATCAAGACTTTGATCGACGATTCCGTGAGCAAGATCAAGGCAGGCAGCAATGCAGTCGATGCTGCCGGGGACACCATGAAGGCGATTGTTGCTAGCGTACATCAGGTGAGTCAAGTTATCGGTGACATTTCCAACTCTGGCAGGGAGCAGTCGCAGGGCATCGAGCAAGTGAGCCAGGCCATTATCGACATGGATCAGGTGACCCAGCAAAACGCTGCGCTGGTAGAGCAAGCCGCCGCCGCTGCGGCCAGTCTGCGCGAGCAGGCGGCGCTGCTAGTGGACGCCGTGGATATCTTCAAGACGGGCGAACCTGCTGCCAGCGCTACAGCGGGCGCATCGCCCGTGCAGCGCACATCGGCCTTGCTCGGCTACACGGCCGCCTGATGCCGCGCACTTGCGGCTGCCGCCCGGTCTGGCCAGTCCTAGAATTCCAGCGCCTGCTGCTGCATGGCGGGCGGCACTGCCGGCTGACGGCGCCGGGCGGGGCCGCTGCCCTGATGGCTGCTGCCGTCGCGCATCAGGCGCGATCCGTGCTGGTCCACGATGGCAGCGCGCGCTGCGCGGATTTCCGCCTGGGCGCGTAGCGCATGCACGCGCTGTTTGGCGCTGCGCGTGGCCTGTTCCAGCTCCACTACGGGCAGGGGAATCTGTTCACCCACCCTTACGCCGCAACGCTGCTGCAGGGCGGGTGGCATCAGCCATGGCTGCAGCAGGTAGGCATCCGGTACGCGGCGCATGGCGGGTAGCCAGCGGCGCACGAACAAGCCCTGCGGATCATGATCCTGCGCCTGTTTGATCGGGTTGTAGACGCGAGTGGTGTTGATACCGGTGGTACCCGCCTGCATCTGCATCTGGCTCCAGTGTATGCCCGGCTCGTAATCGAGAAACTGGCGCGCCAGCCACAGGCCTACCGGCCGCCAGTGCAGCCACAGCGGATAGCTGGCCACCGAAACCAGCATGGCGCGCATACGGAAGTTGATCCAGCCGGTTTCGCGCAGCATTGCTACGCAGGCATCGACCATGGGCCAGCCGCTGCGGCCCTGGGTGAGCGCCTCGAAGTGCATGGCATTCCATTCGTGCTCGCGCAAACCGTCGTAGCCGCGGTGCAGATTGCGCCATTCCAGCTCCGGTTCCGACTCCAGTTTCTGGATGAAGTGGCAGTGCCAGTGCAGCCGGCTGGCAAATGCTGCCAGTCCCTTGCGCTGCCACCCCGCCTGTGCGGACGGATGGTCTGCGAGTGCTTCGATCTGCGCCATGGTGGCCTGCACCACCTCGCGCATGCTCAGACAGCCCAGCGCCAGATACGGCGACAGGCGCGAACAGGCTGTCGGTGCGCTCAGCGGCGAGGACATGCCGCTACGGTAATGCTGGCAGCGCCGGTCCAGAAACTGGTCGAAAATCTGCCGCCCTGCGCTGCGGCCACCGCGCTGGCGTTGCGGCGGGTCGAGCGGATCGAGGCCCAGTTCGCGCGCTTCGGGCCAGCGCATCAGCGGCCATGGCAGGCTCGGGCCGTGCAGGCTGGCGGGCGCAGGCGGCGGCAGGCAGGGCGCCTGCATATGGGTTTCCCACAGAGCGTGCCAGATATCGCGCGAGGGCAGGCGGCGTGTTACGCCGTGCTGCGGCCACTCCTGCCACTGCACGCCGTTTTCCTGGCACCAGCGGCCCACCGCCAGATCGCGCGCATAGGTGTGGCCGTTGCCGGTTTCCTCGTGCGCCAGCAGGCGCGCGAACGGCGCAGCGGCGTGCAGGCGGCCCAGTACTTCAGGCAGCTCACCTACTGCCAGCTGCAGCCGCGCGCCGCACTGGCGCAGCTGATAGGTCAGGTCACGCAGGCTCTCCTGCAGGAACAGCAGATGCTGGGTGGCGCAATCGGGCTGGGCCCATAAGCTGGGTTCCAGCACATACAGGCAGAGCAGCGGCCCGCGGCTGGCGGCATAGCGCAGCGGCGCATGGTCGTGCACGCGCAGGTCGCGCTTGAACCAGACTACCGAGTAGCTCATGGCGCGCCCTGGTAGGCCGGGTCCTGCCGCTGCTGGCTGACCCAGATCAGGGCGGCGGTATCGATGCCCAGTTGGCGCGCGCTGGCCAGTATGGCGCTGCGCTGCTGCGGTGTGAGCTGGCGCTCGCGGGCCAGTATCCAGCAGTAGCTGCGGTCCGGACCGATCACCAGCGACCAGCGGTAGTCCTGATCCATTGCGGCGACATGGTAGCCGCCGTAGAACGGCCCGAAGAAGGAAACCTTGAGCGAGCCGGTGCTGGCGGCGCCGGTAAATACGGCATGCCCGATCGCTTCGCGCCAGCGTCCCTGTTCGCCGTCGTAGCCGCGATTGAGCACGCGCACACTGCCGTCGGGCTGCGGCGTATAGGTGGCGGAAACATCGCTCATGCCGCGCTCGAAACTGTGGTCCATGCGGGCGATTTCATACCAGCGGCCCTGATATCGTGCCAGTTCGAATGGCGTGACGGCCTGCACACCGGCTGGTGGCTGGGTAGAAGCGCAACCGCCCAGAGTGCCCAGCAGAACGAGCGCCAGAGCGGCCACACCTAGGCTGCGGCGTGCCGGCGTGGATGGTAGGCGGGCAGCGGCCTTGCTGCCATGGTTGCTATTCATGTTGGTGCTTTCTGTTGCGGGTTGGTGTTGCCGTCCAGCGTAATGCCTTTCAGCTCGGCTAAGCGGACCAATGCAGTTTCGAACATCGTGCGCGCACTAGCGGCGATGCGCTGCAGTTCGCCATGCAGGGCTGCATCGGCGGGGCTGTCGTGGGCGCAGCCGGCGCTATAGATTTCAAAGTCCGCCAGCTGGCGCAACAGGCCGGCGATGTGCTGCGGGCACTCGCATTCGAGGATGGGGGCCATGCCGGCAATCGCCACCAGCACCGCATTGTCGAACTGGCGCGGGGTGATGGGCAGGGGGAGCCGGCTACCGGTGGCGCTGGCAATGGCCTGACGGGCGGCTGTCTTAATCGCATGGTCGGCTGCTGGCCCGGCCGGTAGCAGGTCAAGCAGCCAGCGCGCCAGTTCCGTATCGTCGGCCGATTCGGGCAGCACGGCAACGCCAGCCGCAGCGTAGCTGGCTAGTGCGCTGGGACTGGCATAGCGGTACACCACTGCGTGCTGGCAATCGGGCCAGGTGTGCTGCGCTGCGCGCAGGTCGATGGGAAGGGTGTGCTGTAGTGCCGGCATCTGCCAGAGCATGAGCTGGTAGCCGCCAGCAGTGGCGCCGAGCAGTGCTTCGGCCAGCGTTTCGACCGGCGCCAGCAGACCCAGAGTAGGGGGCAGCTTGGCGTTAATGGGCGGGGCGCTCAGGCGCATGTGCAGCGCGCCGCCCACCACCAGTGTACGGGGCGCCACGTGCTGTTCGGGGGCGCTGGCAGCGTACTGCTGCAGCAGGGCTTGTAGCTGCGGGTCGGACAGGGCTGCGATGCTGCCGATCGCATGGCCCTGCTGGGTAAGCTGGCGCAGCATGACCACACGGCGCACATCGGTGGCGCTGTATAGCCGGTGGCCGGATGGGGCGGCGGACGGCTGTATGGCCTGATAGCGCTGTTCCCAGATGCGCAAAGTAGCAACAGGCATGGCCGCCAGCTGGGCAACCGCGCTGCTACGCAAGAGTGCAGGTTTCTCGGCTGGTGAATTGGATTTCTTCACGATTTTGAGTTGGTTATTGGGCATTATTAGCGCTATTTTACGCAATTTTGCTGATGTGAGTTGGTTTTTGAGTTGGCTTTGATGTGTGCTACCGGCTCATACTCGGCGGGTATCCAAGAGATACTCAATCGGTCTTGGACGCTGCTGCCCAAGTTCTCTACCCTGCCTCTGCGGTCCTGACAGGCTCAGTGCACCTCGCTCCGCTTGCCTGCGGCAAGCGCCACACCATGCAAAAAAAACCAAGACAGGGAGACTTCTATCATGCAGCAGATCGACATTCACAAACTGGCCGATCACGCCCGTTTCAACCGCTTCCATGCCGGCATACTGGCATGGTGCGCCATCATCATCATCTGCGATGGCTATGATCTGGCCGTGGCCGGCATCGCCCTGCCAGCCATCATGAAAAGCATGGGTGTGACTGCCCAGAATGCCGGTTTCATGGTCAGTTCGGCGCTGTTCGGCATGATGTTCGGTGCCATCTTCCTCGGCACGCTGGCCGACCGCATAGGCCGGCCGCGCACCATTGCCATCTGTCTGGCGCTGTTCAGCGTATTCACGGCCGCTGCCGGTCTGACGCACGATCCGGTGAGCTTCAGCGTGATGCGCTTTCTGGCCGGTCTCGGCATCGGTGGCGTGATGCCGAATGTAGTGGCGCAGATGACGGAATATTCGCCCCGCAAAATCCGCGCCACCATGGTCACGCTGATGTTCAGCGGCTACGCCGTGGGCGGCATGCTGGCCGCCTTGCTGGGTAAGGGGCTGCTGGAATCGTATGGCTGGTCCTCGGTGTTTCTGGCGGCAGGCGTGCCGGTGCTGCTGATACCCTTCGTGCTCAAGTCGCTGCCGGAATCCATGCCTTTCCTGCTGCGCCGCCAGCGCGTGGCCGAAGTGCAGGCGATTCTGCAGCAGGTAGATCCATCCTACTGCGCCAGTGCCGGCGACGATTTTTCGCTGGCCGCGCAGGAGCGCAGCAGCGGTGCGCCGATTAGCCAGCTGTTCAAGGACGGCCGCGGCTTCAGTACCGTGATGTTCTGGATCGCTTTCTTCATGTGCCTGTTCATGGTGTACGCCCTGAGCTCGTGGCTGGCCAAGCTGATGGCCGGTGCCGGCTACAGTCTGGGCTCGGCGCTGAACTTTGTGCTGATGCTGAACTTTGGCGCGGTGCTGGGGGCGGTGGGCGGCGGCTGGCTGGCCGACCGTTTCCACATCAAATACGTGCTGGTGGGGATGTATGCGCTGGCCGCTGTCTCGATTACCCTGCTTGGCTATAAAGTGCCGATGCCGCTGCTGTATCTGCTGGTCGGGCTGGCAGGCGCTTCTACCATCGGCACCCAGATCGTGACCTATGCCTATGCAGGCCAGTTCTATCCTGCCAGCGTACGCTCGACCGGCATAGGCTGGGCTTCCGGCGTGGGCCGCAGCGGCGCCATCCTGGCGCCTATCGTGATCGGCACGCTGGTCGGCATGGCGCTGCCGCTGGAACAGAATTTTGTCGCCATTGCCATTCCCGCGGTGATCGCCGTGCTGGCCGTGTCGATGATACGCCATGGCCGCTCTGCCACAGCGCAGGCACAAGCGGAACTGGCCAAGCCGGTAGTGGCATAGGGCGGCATAGCGCGGCAGATGAGCCTTGCGGGCGCAGCCTGCAGCGCGCAAGGCTGGCGGGGGACGCCGGATTACAGCGTCTCGCGGATATAGCTGATGCCGCTGGCGTCGTAGATCGCGTAGATCGCCGCCAGCATATCCTGCAGTTCCTCGCTCTGATCGAGCTTGCGCACGCTGAACATCACCGGCGACACCGCCTGCCGGTCGGTGAGGGGGCGGTAGACCACATCGTCGCGCCGCATCCCCTGTACGCTCTCCGGCACCACCGCCATGCCATGCCCGGCTGCCACCAGGCCGATGGCGATCTGCAGTTCTCGCACTTCGATGATCTTGTGCGGCACTATCGCCCGCTCCGACAGCACGGACAGCACCAGATCGGCGAAGCTGGGGCGCGGCGTTTTGGGATACACCAGCAGGGTTTCCGATTGCAGGTCCAGCAGACTCATAGGGTCTGAACTGGCGGCGCGCGGATGGGATGCCGGCAGTGCTATCACCAGCCGCTCGTCGCGCAGCACGATGCGGCGGATGTTGGGGTCTTCGCTTTTAACGCGGCCAAAGCCGACGTCGATCACGCCATCCTTGAGCGCCTGTATCTGCTGCATGGTGGTCATTTCGTGCAGCGCTACGTCCACTTCCGGATGCTGCTCGCGGTATTCGCGGATGATGCGCGGCAGCAGGCCGTACAGCGTGGAAGCGACAAAACCGATGGACAGGCTGCGCTCGATTTTGCCCACCCGCCGCGTCATCGATTTGAGTTCGGCCACCTTGGCTAGCAGCTCCTGCGCGTGCACGTGGAAGAAGGCGCCGGCTTCGGTCAGTTTGACGGGGCGGGTGCCTTTTTCGATCAGTTCCACCTCCAGTTCCTCCTCCAGTTGCTGGATCTGGCGGCTTAGCGGCGGCTGGGCGATGTGCAGCCGCTGCGCCGCGCGGGTGAAATTCTTCTCGTCGGCCACGGCGACGAAGTAGCGTAGGTGTCGTAGTTCCATTGCATACCTTTCAGGTATGGAAATCATGCGAAATCGGTGTTGGACGGGGTTTGTTGCGGGGGATATTGTGTATCCATCTGCCCAATTATACAAACTAAATATGATCGAACATATCGAAGTGATACTGGCCGAGGTCCCTACCATCCGTCCGCACAAGCTATCCGTCGCCACCATGAATACCCAGACGCTGGTGCTGGTACGGGTGCAGTGTGCCGATGGCATCGAAGGCTGGGGCGAGGCCACCACCATCGGTGGCCTCAACTACGGCGAGGAAAGCCCGGACAGCATCAAGGTGAATATCGAGCGCCATATCGCGCCGCTGCTGCTGGGAATGGAAGCGAGTGCCGTGGCGCAGGCCATGTCCCGCGTACGCAACACTATTCAGGGCAACCGTTTTGCCAAGTGCGCGCTGGAGACGGCGCTGCTGGACGCACAGGCGCGCCGCCTGAATCTGCCGCTGAGCGAACTGCTGGGCGGCCGGGTACGCGACGCGCTGCCGGTTGCCTGGACGCTGGCCAGTGGCGACACCGCCAAGGATATCGCCGAAGCGGAGCGCATGCTGGAACTGCGCCGTCACCGCATCTTCAAGCTCAAGATCGGTGCGCGCGCCGTGGCCGACGATGTGGCCCACGTGCTGGCAATCAAGCGTGCGTTGGGTGATGCCGTCAGCGTGCGGGTCGATGTGAATCAGGCCTGGAGCGAACTGGAAGCCATGCGCGGCATCGCCGCGCTGGAAGCGGGCGGCATCGACCTGATCGAGCAGCCGGTGCGGGCCGAAGACAGGGCCGCCATGGCCCGGCTGGCGCAGCGCTTTGCCGTGCCGCTGATGGCCGACGAGGCGCTGCATGGTCCGCAGGACGCCATGACCATGGCGCAGGCCGAAGCGGCCGATGTATTCGCCGTCAAGATCACCCAGTCCGGCGGCCTGATGCCGGCGGCACAGGTGGCCACGGTGGCCCAGTTGTCCGGCATTGCCCTGTACGGCGGCACCATGCTCGAAGGCGGGGTAGGCACGGCGGCATCGGCCCAGCTGTTCTCCACCTTCGGCGAACTGGCATTCGGCACCGAACTGTTCGGCCCTTTGCTGCTGACGGAAGAAGTGCTGCGCACCCCGCTGGTGTACCGCGACTTCATGCTGCAGCTGCCCACCGGCCCCGGCACCGGCGTTGTCGTCGATCTGGAAAAACTGCAGCGCCTGCGGCGCAAATAGCCCAACCGGATTGATTCCGCAAACAAGAGGAGACCACCATGTTATTTCACGTCCGTATGGATGTCCGCCTGCCGCTCGATATGCCGCCCGCGCAGGCCGAACAGCTCAAACAGAGCGAACGCGAACTGGCGCAAAGCCTGCAGCGCAGCGGCACCTGGCGCCATCTGTGGCGCCTGGCCGGCCAGTACGCCAACTTCAGCATCTTCGATGTGGCCAGTGTCGAGGAGCTGCATAACCTGCTGATGTCGCTGCCACTGTTCCCGTATATGCAGATCGAGGTGACGCCGCTATGCCGCCATCCATCTTCGATCCGCGAGAGCGACGCCTGAGCGCAGGCCGCCAGCCTGCACTGTTGCACCTTACATCTTTCAGCTTTAACCCAAGCCCACACCACAAGGAGACTAGCATGACCCATAATGAAATCGACACCCTCGTCAAGAGCTGGATTATCGACAGCGCCACCGGCCCGGTCAATCCGCGCGTGCAGCAGATCGTCACCGGTCTGGTGGGCGCACTGTGCAAGACCATCGAAGATCTGGACATTTCCTCCAGCGAGTTCTGGAGCGGTCTGGAATACCTGCGCGAAGCCGGCGTGCGCAATGAACTGGGCCTGCTGGCGCCCGGCCTCGGTCTGGAACGCTTCCTCGATATCCGTGCCGACGAAGCGGAAGCGCGCGCCGGTCTGGCCGGCGGCACGCCGCGCACCATCGAAGGCCCGCTATACGTGGCCGGTGCGCCCGAGAGTGTAGGCTTTGCCCGTCTCGATGACGGTACCGAAGCCGACCGCGCCGAGGTATTGTTCATGCAGGGCACGGTGCGCGACGAACAGGGCAAGCCGCTGGCCAACGCCAAAGTCGAAGTCTGGCACTGCAATCTGATGGGCGGCTATTCCTACTTCGACAAGACCCAGAGCCCGTTCAATCTGCGCCGCACCATCTTCACCGATGCCGAAGGCCGCTACCAGTTCCGCAGCTTCCTGCCGGTTGGCTACAGCTGCCCGCCGCAAGGTACTACCCAGCGCCTGCTGGACCAGCTGGGCCGCCACGGCAACCGGCCTGCCCACATCCACTTCTTCGTCACTGCCGAAGGCCAGCGCAAGCTGACCACCCAGATCAACATCGAAGGCGATAAATACCTGTGGGATGACTTTGCCTTCGCCAGCCGCGAAGGTCTGGTACCGGCCGTGCGCCACATCACCGATGCGGCCGCGATCAGCGCCAAAGGACTCGACAAGCCCTACGCCGAAATCGACTTCGACTTCAACCTGTATGCCGAACGTGCTGCTGCACCGGCGGCCGAAGTGACGCGCATCCGCGCCGCTGCCTGATAGACGCGGAGTTTGCCATGATCCCGATTCACGCTGTCAAAACCGGAAGCAAGCCAGATCTGGAGCAGTATCTGGTGGAGGACCACGCGCAGGGCGACTACCGCCTGCACCGTAGCGCTTTCACCGATCCTGCGCTGTTCGAACTGGAGATGAAATACATCTTCGAGGGGAACTGGATCTATCTGGCGCACGAAAGCCAGATCCCGCAGAACAACGATTACTACACCACGCATATCGGCCGCCAGCCGATATTCATTGCACGTAATCGTCAGGGCGAGCTGAACGCCTTCATCAATGCCTGTACCCACCGTGGCGCGCAGCTGTGCCGCCACAAACGCGGCAACAAGGCCACCTACACCTGCCCGTTCCACGGCTGGACCTTCAACAATAGCGGCAAGCTGCTCAAGGTGAAGGATCCGGAAGATGCCGGCTATCCGGACTGCTTCAACAAGGAAGGTTCGCACGATCTGAAAAAAGTGGCGCGCTTCGAGAGCTACAAGGGCTTCCTGTTCGGCAGCCTGAATCCGGACGTGGCACCGCTGGCCGAGTTCCTCGGCGAAGCGGGCAAGATCATCGACATGATCGTCAACCAGTCGGAGCAGGGGCTGGAAGTGCTGCGCGGTTCTTCCACCTACACTTTCGAGGGCAACTGGAAGCTGCAGGCGGAAAACGGCGCGGATGGTTACCACGTCTCGGCAGTGCACTGGAACTACGCGGCTACCACCAATCACCGCAAGGAGCAGATTGCGCGCGAAGACAATATCAAGGCCATGGATGCCGGCAACTGGGGCAAGCAGGGCGGCGGTTTCTACGCTTTCGAACATGGTCACATGCTGCTGTGGACCCAGTGGGCCAATCCGCAGGACCGGCCCAACTATCCGCGCCGCGAGGAGTATAGCCAGAAGTTCGGTGCCGCCACGGCAGACTGGATGATCTCGCGTTCGCGCAATCTGTGCCTGTACCCGAATGTGTATCTGATGGACCAGTTCGGTTCGCAGATCCGTCTGCTGCGCCCCATCTCGGTGGATAAAACCGAAGTGACGATTTACTGCATCGCGCCGAAAGGCGAGTCCGATGAAGCCCGCGCCCGCCGTATCCGCCAGTACGAAGACTTCTTCAACGTCAGCGGCATGGCGACGCCGGACGATCTGGAAGAGTTCCGCGCCTGCCAGCAGGGTTACAACGCCAGTGCACTGGAATGGAACGATATGTGCCGCGGTGCCAAGCACTGGGTGCAGGGAGCCGACGAGGCAGCGCGCGAAATCGGCCTGCAACCGGTGATGAGCGGCCTTAAGACCGAAGACGAAGGGCTGTACACCATCCAGCACCGCTACTGGCTCGATGTGATGAAGCAGGCTATCCGCAGCGAAGGAGGTGCAGCATGATCGAACAGATCCGCGCATTCCTGTACCGCGAAGGCCGTTTGCTGGACGACGAGCAGTGGGATGCATGGCTGGAGTGCTACCACCCCGAGGCGAGCTTCTGGATGCCTACCTGGGATGACGACGACCGGCTGGTGACGGACCCGCAGCGCGAAATCTCGCTGATCTACTACCCCTCGCGCCAGGGGCTGGAAGACCGGGTATTCCGCATCAAGACCGAGCGTTCCAGCGCCACCATGCCCGATACCCGTACCAGCCATAACGTCAGCAACGTCGAGATCGAACAACAGGATGGCCAGCTGGTCACGGTGCGTTTCAACTGGCACACGCTGAGCCACCGCTACAAGACCGACTTCAGCTACTTCGGCATGGCCCGCTATGTGATCGATTTTTCCGGCCCGCGTCCGCTGATCCGCAATAAATACGTGGTACTGAAAAACGATTACATCCATCAGGTCATCGATATCTACCACATCTAATTACCCGTAACAGGAGACCATCATGAGCTACCGGATTGCCTTGCAATTTGAAGATGGCGTAACCCGCTTCATCTCGTGCAACGAGAACGAGAAACTGGCCGACGCGGCCTACCGGCAGAAAGTCAATATTCCGCTCGACTGCCGCGACGGCGCCTGCGGCACCTGCCGTGGCCTGTGCGAATCCGGCAGCTACAGCATGCCCGCTTCGAGTTACATCGAGGATGCCTTGTCGGCAGAAGAGGCGGCGCGCGGTGAAATTCTGGCCTGCCAGATGAAGCCCACGTCCGATTGCGTGGTGCGCATTCCGGCCACCTCGGCGGCCTGCAAGAGCGGCGTGCAGCGCTATAGCGGCAATCTGGCCGAAGTGCGCCAGCTCACGCCGACTACGCTGGGCTTTGCGGTGGAACTGGAGGAAGGCTGTGATATCGGTTTCCTGTCGGGGCAGTACGTCAATGTGGAAGTGCCGGGCACCGGGCAATCGCGCTCGTATTCGTTCAGCTCCATGCCCGGCACGCGGCGCTGCGAATTTGTGGTGCGTAATGTGCCGCAAGGCCGGATGAGCAGCTATCTGGCGCAGCAGGCCAGAGTGGGCGAAGCGATCAGCTTCTGCGGCCCTTACGGCAGCTTCTACCTGCGCGAAGTCAGGCGTCCGCTGCTACTTCTGGCCGGCGGCACCGGCATAGCGCCCTTCCTGTCCATGCTGCAGGTGCTGGCGGCAAGCGGCTTCCGCCAGCCGGTGCGGCTGGTGTTCGGCGTGACTAACGACGCCGATCTGGTGGCGATCGAACATCTGCAGCGCATTGCAGCAGCCCATCCGCAGTTCAGCTTCCGTACTTGCGTGGCTTCCGACGACAGTGCCCATCCCCGTAAAGGCTACGTCACCCAGCATGTGGACGAGGCGTGGCTCAATGGCGGCGATGTCGATATCTATCTGTGCGGTCCGGTACCGATGGTGGATGCCGTGCGGCGCTGGCTGAACTCCTGTGGCGTAACGCCTGCCAATTTCTACTTCGAGAAATTCTCGGCCAGTAGCGAAGCGGGAGTGGCAGCATGAGCGCCGGCCGCTTTGCCGGACAGGCGGTAGTGGTAACGGGCGCAGGGCAGGGCATAGGGCGCGGTGTCGCGCTGGCGCTGGCGCGCGAAGGCGCGCAGCTGGTGCTGGCTGACCGTGCCGCCATCGTGGAGGAAGTCGCGGCGGAAGTGGCGGCGCTCGGTGCGCTGGTCACGGTGGCCCGGGGCGATCTGGAAACCTGGGAAGGCGCCGAGCAGCTCAATGCTGCTGCGCTGGCCGCGTTCGGCCGGGTCGATGTGCTGATCAACAACGTGGGTGGCACCATCTGGGTACAGCCGTTTCAGGAGTATGGCCCCGCCCAGATCGAGGCCGAAATCCGTCGTTCGCTGTTTCCCACGCTGTGGTGCTGCCGCGCTGTGCTGCCGGATATGCTGCAGCGCCAGCAGGGTGTGATTGTGAACGTCTCGTCGGTGGCAACCCGTGGCATTTACCGCATTCCGTATTCGGCCGCCAAAGGCGGGGTGAATGCGCTGACCGCCAGCCTGGCGATGGAACATGCGCAGCACGGTATCCGGGTGAATGCCGTAGCAACGGGCGGCACCGAGGCGCCGCCACGCAAGGTGCCGCGCAACGAACAGCCGCTCAATGCGCAGGAACATCAGTGGTATCAGGGCATTGTCGATCAGACCAAAAACAGTAGCCTGATGCAGCGCTACGGCACGATCGATGAACAGGTCGCCGCGATTCTGTTCCTGGCGTCGAAGGACGCTTCCTACATCACCGGCAGCGTGCTACCGGTTGGTGGCGGCGATCAGGGGTAAGCGCCATGCCAGTGATGCAACTCGACGGCCACGCCGTCAGCTATCAGCTTGATGGCAATCCGGCCGCACCGTGTCTGACGTTCTCCAACTCGCTGGGCACCGATTTCTCCATGTGGCAGGGGCAGATCGCCCTGCTACAGCGCGACTTCCGCATTCTGCGCTACGACACGCGCGGACATGGCGCTTCGGCATGCCATTCCGGTCCTGTCACGCTGGAACTGCTCGGGCAGGATGTGCTGAAGCTGCTCGATGCGCTGGCGATCGAGCGCACCCATTTCTGCGGCCTGTCCATGGGGGGCATGATCGCCCAGTGGCTGGCCATCCATGCACCGCAGCGGCTTGACAGGCTGGTGCTGGCAAATACGGCGGCGCGCATCGGCCAGCAACAGGCATGGCTGGAGCGTGCCGCGCTGGTGCGTGCCGGCGGCCTGAATGCGGTTGCGGACGGTGCGGCAGGGCGCTGGTTCACGCCGGCTTTTGCGCAGCGCGCGCCGCAGCGGGTGGCAGCACTGGTGGCGGGTCTGCGCCATGCCAATGCGGAGGGCTATGCAGCGTGCTGCGAAGCGCTGGCCGCAGCAGATTTGCGGGGCCGGATCGCAGACATAAAACTAGCAAGCTTGCTGATCGCAGGGGAGAGCGACCCTGTGACCACCACGGCGGATGCGCGTGCGATGCAGCAGTCCATCGCCGGCGCGGAGCTGGTCACGCTGCCTGCTTCGCATATTTCCAACATCGAGGCCGAAACGGCCTTCAATCAGGCACTGAGGGAGTTTCTGCTGCGCTGAAGCTCTCCGTTTGCACTACCACCATAACGATAATCATGGAGACACAATTGAATCAGACTCAATCACCATCGTTCCGCCCGCGCGCGCTGGCCTTGCTGCTGGCCTGTCCGGCGGCCAGCGTGCTGGCACAGAGTAATGTCGCTGTGTATGGCGTGCTCGATTCCGGCATCGCCTACACCACCAACACCAATGCCGCAGGCGCTGGCGTCACCAAAATCCCCACGCTGACAGGCTCGCTGCCTTCGCGGCTGGGCTTTCGCGGCACGGAAGATCTGGGCGACGGCCTGCAGGCCATCTTCACGCTGGAGACAGGGCTGGGTGTCGACACGGGCAATATGGGGCAGAACCGGCTGTTCGGCCGGCAGGCTTCCGTCGGTCTGAAAGGCAGCTACGGCCAGATTGCGCTGGGCCGTCAGGTGAATATGACTTTTCTCGCCACCCAGAAGGCCGATGTGATGGGGCCTAACCTGTTCTCCATCAGTTCCATCGACCTGTATCTGCCCAATGCCCGCAGCGATAACAGCATCTTCTATTTCGGCCGTTTCCGGAATGTGTCGGTGGGTGCGACCTATAGTCTGGGGCGCGACAGCTCGGCGGCAGGTGGCCCGGCCGGCACCAATTGCGCCGGCGAAGTGGCGGGCAATGCCAAAGCCTGCCGTCAGGTGACGGGATTGCTGGCATATGAAACGGAACCCTATGGCGTCAGTGCTTCCTACGACATCATGTACGGCAATGCCGGTGCTGCCGGTGGCTTGACTAGCGCCGATAATAGCGACAAGCGGGTGACGCTGAACGGCTACGTCAAACTGGGCGAGGCGCGGCTGGGCGCAGGTGTTATCGAACGCAGCACCCGTGCGGCAACGGGGCTGCAGCAGTCGGACCTGTATTACTGCGGCATCAGCTATCCGCTCCAGCCTTTGCTGACGCTCGACGCGCAGCTAGCCCGCAAGGACCAGAAGGGGAGCGATGCCGACGCGACGCTGCTGGTAGCGCGTCTGACCTATCATCTGTCCAAGCGCACGGCCACCTATGCCTCGCTGGGCCGCATGCAGAATAGCGGCGCCTCGGCGATCGCGCTCGATGCTGGCGGTACGGTAGGTGCCGGCAAAACCCAGAACGGCCTTTCGCTTGGCCTGCGCCATTTCTTCTAAAAAGTGGCTGCAAAAAAAAGCGGAGTGGCATTGCCCTCCGCTTTTTTCCATCTGGCGCCAGGCTATTTCTGTTTGGCCTGGCACCGGACGGCTTACACCCGCTCGATGATCACCGCTATGCCCTGACCCACGCCTATGCACATGGTGCACAGCGCATAGCGCCCGCCGGTGCGCTGCAGCTGGTAGGTGGCGGTGGTCAGCAGACGCGCACCGCTCATGCCCAGCGGGTGGCCTAGTGCAATGGCGCCGCCATTCGGGTTGACGCGGGCATCGTCGTCGCGCAGGCCCAGCATGCGCAGCACGGCCAGTCCCTGTGCTGCAAATGCTTCATTGAGTTCGATCAGATCCATCTGCTCCAGCGTCAGCCCGGTCTGGCGCAATACCTTCTGCACCGCCGGCACGGGGCCTATGCCCATCACGCGCGGGGTGACGCCTGCCGTGGCCATGCCGACGATGCGGGCCAGCGGCCTGAGAGCGTGCTGCTGTGCGGCGCTGCCACTGGCCAGCAGTAGCGCGCAGGCGCCATCATTAATGCCGGAGGCATTGCCAGCGGTGACCGAGCCGTCTGCCCGTACCACACCTTTCAGGTTGCCCAGTGCTTCCAGCGTGGTGGCGCGCGGGTGCTCGTCCTGGCGGAACTGCAAGGGTTCGCCGCGCTTCTGCGCAATTTCAACGGTGATGATCTCCTGCTCGAAACGGCCGGCGGCGATGGCGGCAGCCGTCTTGTTCTGGCTGGCCAGCGCAAAGGCATCCTGATCGGCGCGGCTGATGCTGTAATCCTGTGCCACGTTCTCGGCCGTTTCCGGCATGGTCTCGACGCCGTAGGCCGCTTTCAGGGCCGGATTGATGAAGCGCCAGCCCATGGTGGTGTCCTGTAGCGAGGCGCTACGGCTGTAGGGCGATTCCGCCTTGCCCATGACGAAGGGCGCGCGCGTCATGGATTCCACGCCGCCGGCGATCAGCAGTTGCGCTTCGCCAGCCATGATGGCACGGGCTGCCGAACCCACGGCGTCCATGCCGGAGCCGCACAGGCGGTTAATGGTGACACCCGGTACGGCGGCAGGCAGGCCGGCCAGCAGGGCCGACATGCGCGCCACGTTGCGGTTGTCTTCACCGGCCTGATTGGCGCAGCCGTAGTACACATCGTCCAGCTGATCCCACGGCAGTTGCGGGTGGCGCTGCAGCAGGGCGCGGATGGGCAGGGCGCCCAGATCGTCGGCGCGCAGGTCTTTCAGAGCGCCGCCGTAGCGGCCTATGGGCGTGCGTACGGCATCGCAGATAAATGCTTGATACATAGTTGTCTCTCGAAGTGAAGTGAAAAGGGCGCCCGATTGCGGCTGCAAGCGGGCGCCGTGGCAGGTTTAATCGAACAGTAGCGGCGCCGCAGTGGCCGCTTGCAGGGTCTGGGGCGTGAGGCCGGGTGCCATTTCCAGCACGCGCAAGCCTTGCGGGCCCACTTCCAGCACGGCCAGATCGGTGTAGATGCGGTCCACGCAGCCCACGCCGGTAAGCGGGTAGGTGCAGGCGGCGACGATCTTGCTTTCACCCGTCTTGGTCTGGTGCTCCATCATCACGAACACCTGTTTTGCACCGATGGCCAGATCCATGGCGCCGCCCACGGCGGGGATGGCATCGGCCGCGCCGGTATGCCAGTTGGCCAGATCGCCATTGGCAGCTACCTGAAAGGCGCCCAGCACGCAGATATCCAGATGGCCGCCGCGCATCATGGCAAACGAATCGCCGTGATGGAAATAGGCGCCACCGGTCAGCAGCGTTACGGGCTGTTTGCCGGCATTGATCAGGTCTTCGTCTTCTGCACCGGGCGCTGGTGCCGGGCCCATGCCCAGCAGGCCGTTTTCGCTATGCAGGAACACTTCGCGCTCGGGCGGCAGATAGTTGGCCACGCGGGTAGGCAGGCCGATGCCGAGGTTGACGTATGCCCCTTCGGGAATATCCTGTGCCACGCGGGCGGCGATTTCATCGCGGCTGTAGCGCTGAGTCATGCTGCCTCCTTGACGACGCGCTGGACGAAGATGCCGGGCGTGATGATGTGTTCCGGATCAAGTTCGCCCAGTTCCACCACTTCGGCTACCTGTGCGACGGTGGTGCGGGCGGCCATGGCCATGATGGGGCCGAAATTGCGCGCCGCCTTGCGGTACACCAGATTGCCCCAGCGGTCGCCGCGCAGCGCCTTGATGAGGGCGAAGTCGGCATGGATGGGCGACTCCAGCACGTACTGGCGGCCGTTGATGGCGCGGGTTTCCTTGCCCTCGGCCAGCAGCGTGCCGTAGCCGGTGGGGGTGAAGAAGCCGCCGATGCCGGCACCGGCAGCGCGGATGCGTTCGGCCAGATTGCCTTGCGGCGTCAGTTCCAGTTCTACCTTGCCGGCGCGGTACAGCGCGTCGAAGTGGTGCGAATCGGCCTGGCGGGGGAAGGAGCAGATGATCTTGCGCACGCGCCCTGCGGCCAGCAGGGCGGCCAGTCCCGTATCGCCATTGCCGGCGTTGTTGTTGACGATGGTGAGTTCGCGCGCGCCCTGTTCGATCAGTGCGTCGATCAGCGCAGACGGCATGCCGGCATTGCCGAAGCCGCCGATCATGATGGTGGCGCCATCGCGGATGTCGGCCACGGCGCTGCCTAAGGTGGAAGAAATTTTGTTAATCACGGCTCTCTTTCGGGCAGCCAGTGGCTGCATGGTGAGGATGAAGAAAGCTGTGCGATAATCGCACAACGCTTTCCGATCTGACGCTGATTCAGCGCCAATTCAGTGTAGCGGTGGCGAATTTGCTGGACAATGCTGCAAAATCGAAGTTGTGCGATTATCGAACGTTATTTGACAGAGCGGATTATATGGATAATATTTCCGAAGAAATCGACGCCCTGACGGGGCCGGATTTCATGACCTCGCTGGCCCGCGGACTGGCCGTGCTGCGCGCATTCAGCGATCAGCGGCGCAGCCTGACCATCGCCCAGATCAGCCACCGCACCGGCATTTCGCGGGCTGCCGTGCGGCGCTGCCTGCATACCCTGTGCGCGCTCGGTTATGCCGAAGCGGACGGCACGCTGTTCACGCTGCAGTCCAAGGTGCTGACGCTGGGGTATTCCTATCTGTCGTCCACCCCGCTGACCGTATCGACGGCGCCGTATCTGAATAGCCTGAGCCGCAAGCTCAATGAATCGTGCTCGCTGGCCGTGCTGCAGGACGATGAGATTCTGTATGTGGCACGCTCCGCTACGGCGCGCATCATGTCGGTTTCGCTCAATACGGGCAGCCGCCTGCCCGCCTACTGCACGTCGATGGGACGGGTGCTGCTGGCCCAGCTGGACGAGGCGGCGCTCGACGCCTATCTGGCCCGGGTCAAATTGCAGGCCTTTACAGAAAAGACCGTGGTGTCGGCCAGCCGGCTGCGCGCCATACTGGCCGAGGTGCGCCACAGCGGCTACGCCCTCAACGACGAGGAGCTGGAAACGGGCTTGCGTTCGCTGGCGGTGCCGGTGCGCGGCGCGGCGGGCAATGTGCTGGCGGCGCTCAACGTCGGGGTGCAGGCCAGCCGGGTCAGTGCGGCCTATATGCTGGAGGTGTTCCTGCCCATGCTGCAGGAAGGTGCGCAGGAGCTGTCGGTACTACTACCCTAGACCCAGGTTGCGCTTATCGTAATTGCAACAGCATCGCATGGCAGATCTTCCCGAATGCTTACATAAACGGGATTTCTGTTCATAATAGCAACTACTCATCCTCGCAGGAGTAGCAATGCCGGTATTCTCGGGAAATCCGTTTTCGTTTGCCTCTGCCGCCGAACTGGCCATGCGCCAGATCGGCTCCAGTTACGATGGCGCAGGGATTGCAGCCTCCGTGATGATCGCGATTTTTGCTTCCTTCTGCGCCTTCGAAATGGCGCGCCGGCGCCAGCAGGGGCGCTACTGGGTGTCGCTAGGCGCTGTCATGCTGGGACTGGGCATCTGGGCGATGCACTTTATCGGCATGTCCTCGTTCCGGCTTAACTGCAGCGTTGCTTATGATCCCTGGCTGACCCTGTTGTCAGCCTTGCCCGGCGTGGCGGCTGCGGCGATAGCCTTGCGCGCCACTGCGTCGCAGCGCATAGGCCACACCAAACTGCTGCTGGCCGGTGCCGTCATGGGCAGCGGGGTAGGGCTGATGCATTACACCGGCATGGCCGCTTTCCAGTTTCAGGGACGCTTGCTGTACGAACCGCAGGTATTCGTGTTCTCGCTGCTGGCGGCGGTGCTCACCGCTACGCTGGCACTGCTGCTGAACCGGCGCATCGCCAGCAGCGGCTTGCGGCGCATCCCGTATCTGGCCTCGCTGGCCGCTGCCGTGGTGCTGGGGCTGGCGATCTCCAGCATGCACTACATCGCCATGGAATCGGCCCGCTTCCTGCCGCTGGAAGGCGTGGTGATCACGTCCCCCATCAGCCAGACCATGCTGGGTATGCTCGCTGGCTGCGCTACGCTGATGCTGCTGTGTTTTGGCCTGCTGTATGTATTCCTGTATTCGAAGACGCTCAGCGCGCGCACGCGTTACGAGTCCATCCTCAGCACTACCCAGCAGGGCTTTGTCCTGATCGACGATACGGGGGCCATTGTGCAGACCAATGCTGCCATGGTGGCTCTGCTCAAGCTGCCGTCCGGCCAGATACTGGGCAAGCGGCTGGCCGATGTGCTCGACCATGTGCGCCAGGATGACCATGGCGCTTACCAGATGCAGGCCAATCTGCGCTGTGCCGATGGCAGCCTGCTGCCCTGCATGGCCTATGTGAATACCTTCGTCGACAATTCGGACGGGCGGCAGATCAGCTTTGCCCTGTTCAGCGACATCAGCAAGCGGGTAGCGGCCGAAGCGCGCGCCCATGCGCGCGAAGAACAGTTCCGCGCGCTGCTCGACTCTACGCCAGATCCGATGGTGATTACCAATGCCGAGGGTTGCATCGTCATGGTCAATCGTCAGGCCGAAGCCTTCTTTGGCTATGCCCACGCCGACTTTGTCGGCCAGCCAGTGGAAATGCTGATGCCGGCCGCGCTGACGGAACTGCATGGCCAGCTGCGGCAGGACTATATGCAGCACGCCGCGCCGCGCCGCGTAGGCAGCGACGGCATGCTGCATGCGCGCACCAGCGCAGGGAAAGAAATTCCCGTGGAAGTGAGCCTGAGCCCCATCGTCACGGCCGAAGGTCTGCTGATCGCCAGTTCCTTGCGCGATGTAACGGAGCGTCTGCGCATCGAATCGGCGCTGGTGGCGGCCAATCAGGAGCAGGAGGCGATACTGGGCACGGCATCGGTCGGTATCGCACTGTTGCAGCAGCGCGTGATCCGCCAGTGTAATCACGGGCTGGATGAATTGTTCGGCTATGCCGTCGGCGAGCTCAAAGGACAGCCCGTGCGCTGCTGGTTCCATCGTCAGGAAGACTATGACCGGGTGGGTAGCGTCGGCTATGCGCAGATACTGATGGGGAATACCTATACGCAGGACCTGCAGTTCCAGCGCAAGGATGGCAGTCTGTTCTGGGCCCGTACGGTCACCCGTGCCATCGACCAGCAGCAACCGGAGCGAGGCGTGGTGGTGATCGTGTGGGATATCACCGCCGAGCGCCATGCGCAGGAACTGATACAGCTGGCCAACGACGAGCAGCGCGCGATACTCGATACCGCTACATCCGGCATTGCCCTGATCCGCGAACGGACCCTGCACCGCTGCAACCGCCGCCTGCACGAGATGTTCGGCTGGCCGCTGTGGGAAATGGTGGGCCAGCAGACGGCGATCTGGTATGCCGACGAGGAGGCTAACCGCATCGGCGGCCTGCCCTATGAAACCATCTGGTCGGGCCAGCCGCATGTGCGCGAACAGCAGCTGATGCGCAAGGACGGCAGCCTGTTCTGGGCCCGTCTGCAGGGCAATGCAGTCGATCCGGCCGATCATTCCAAGGGCACGGTGTGGATCATCGATGATATTACGGCCGACCGCGAACTAAGCGACGCGCTGCGCATGGCCAAGGAAAAGGCCGAAAGCGCCACCCGCGCCAAGTCGGACTTCCTGTCGAATATGAGCCACGAAATCCGCACGCCGATGAATGCCATCATCGGCATGTCGCGGCTGGCGCTGCAGACCGAGCTCGATCGCAAGCAGCGCAACTACATCGAAAAAGTGGTACAGGCCGGGAACAATCTGCTCGGTATCATCAACGATATTCTGGATTTCTCCAAGATCGAAGCGGGCAAGCTGTCGATGGAACGCATCGATTTCCGGCTGGAAGATGTGGTCGACAATCTGGGCAACCTGCTGTCGATGAAAACCGATGAAAAAGGGCTGGAGCTGATCTTCGATGCGTCGGCCAATGTGCCGACGGCGCTGGTGGGCGACCCGCTGCGGCTGGGGCAGGTGCTGATCAATCTGGGCAATAACGCCGTCAAGTTTACCGAAAAAGGTGAAATCGTGGTGGGCGTCAGCTGCCTGCGGCAGGAGGCGGACGAAGTCGAGCTGCACTTCTGGGTGCGCGATACCGGTATCGGCATGACGGCAGAGCAGACCGGACGCATGTTCCAGTCCTTCACCCAGGCCGATTCATCCACCACCCGCAAATATGGTGGTACCGGGCTGGGGCTGGCCATTTCCAAGACGCTGGTGGAGATGATGGGTGGCCGCATCTGGGTGGAAAGCGTAGCGGGACAAGGTTCCGTGTTCCACTTCACGGCGCGCTTCGGGCTGCAGAGCAGCATACAGCTCAACCGCATGTTTACGGCCGACGAGCTGCGCGGCATCCGCGTGCTGGTGGTGGATGACAACGCGGCGGCGCGCGACATCCTGCAGGATATGGCGCGATCGTTCGGCTTGCGCGCCGCCACGGCCAGTGGCGGACGGCAGGCGCTGGACATGGTGGCTGCGGCACAGGCCGAAGGTGCACCGTTTGATCTGCTGCTGTCGGACTGGCGCATGCCGGAAATGGATGGCGTGCAGCTGGTGGGCGAACTACAGCGCAGCACCCGCTCGCAGGCGCCGGCAGTGATCATGGTGACGGCCTACGGACGCGAGGAGGCACTGGCGGCGGCGCGCGCGCAGCAGGTGGAGCTGAGTACCGTACTGACCAAACCCGCCACACCCTCCTCGCTGCTGGAGGCTATCGGCGCATCGCTGAAGAAGTACTCGCTGCGCCGTGCCCCGGTAGTGCAACTGGGGCAGGGTGTGCAGGATGCCATGGCGCGCCTGCAGGGGGCGCGCGTGCTGCTGGTGGAGGATAACGACCTGAATCAGGAACTGGCGCTGGAACTGCTGAGCGATGCGGGCTTGCAGGTGGTGCTGGCCAACAATGGCCGCGAGGCGCTGGATATCCTGGCTGGCGACAGCGCTTTTGACGGGATATTGATGGATTGCCAGATGCCGGTGATGGATGGCTATGAAGCGACCCGTATCATCTGCCGGACGCCGGCGCTGCAGCAGATTCCCGTGATCGCCATGACGGCCAACGCGATGGCGGGCGATCGCGAGCTGGTGCTGGAGGCGGGCATGTGCGACCACATCGCCAAGCCGCTCGACGTGGATGTGATGTTCGAGACCATGGCACGCTGGATACGGCCTAGTGGCATGGCCGCAACGCCGGTGGCGCCGCTGCGGCGTGCCTATCCCAATACGTTCGGCAGCGTGCCGGCCAGTTTGCCCGGCATCGACGTGGCAGCAGGCCTGGCGACCACTATGAACAGCGAAAAACTGTACCGCAAGCTGCTCAGCAAATTCGAAAAGAACCAGAGCCAGTTTCTGCTCCACTTCAAAGCGGCGCGGCAAAGTGATGATGCGCGCGCAGCCGAGCGCTGCGCCCATACCCTGCGTGGTAATGCCGGCAATATCGGTGCGCGCACCCTGCAGCAGCATGCCGCTCTGCTGGAGCAGGACTGCCGCGCCGGTGTGGCACAGGATCAGATCGATGCAGCTTTGCAGGCCGTGCTGGCCGAACTGGAGCTCGTGCTGAACAGCCTGCGCAGCATGGACGGTGCCCGCGCCGATGCCCAGCCCGAGCCGCCAGCTGCCCTGGCGGTGGATGAAGCGGCGCTGCTGGCTGCCTGTGAACAGCTGCTGCCCATGCTGGAAGATGGTGATCCGGAAGCCTGCCAGCTGTGGGAAAGTCAGCGCGAGCTATTCCGCGCTGCCTATCCTGCACGCTGGGCGGAGCTGGAAGCGCTGCTGGGGGACTTTGATTTCGAAGGGGCGCAACAGAGCCTGCGTCAGGCGATGGAAGCGCGTAAGATGACAAGCGGAACTCAGCCTAACTGACTGGAGTAGCGAGCATGGAAACTAGTCTGGAACTGCCAGCCAAGCCCATAGTCCTGATTGTGGACGACACGCCGGAAAACCTTGCGCTGATGAGCGAGCTGCTGCGTAACGATTACAAACTGAAGATCGCCAATAGCGGCGCGCGCGCGCTGAAACTGGCCACTACCGGCGATGTGCCGGACCTTATCCTGCTCGATATCATGATGCCGGAAATGGATGGCTACCAAGTCTGCCAGATACTCAAGGCGCATCCGGCTACACGCGATATTCCCGTGATCTTCCTCACTGCCAAGGCCGATATCGCCGACGAGGAAAAAGGCCTGCAGATCGGTGCGGTCGATTACATTACCAAGCCGGTCAGCCCGCCGATCCTGATGGCGCGCCTGAAAATCCATCTGGCGCTGAAAGCTCACGCCGATTTCCTGCGCGACAAAAGCGCGTTTCTGGAGCAGGAAGTGGCCAAGCGTACGCGCGAGGTCACTGCCATCCAGGATGTGACGATACTGGCCATGGCTTCGCTGGCCGAAACCCGCGATGCCGATACGGGCAACCATATCCGCCGCACCCAGTACTATGTGCAGGCGCTGGCCCGGAAGCTGAGCAGCCACCCGCGCTTTGCCGCTTTGCTGACGGACGAATATATCCGCATGCTGTTCAAGTCGGCGCCGCTGCACGATATCGGCAAGGTGGGCATACCGGACCGCATACTGCTCAAGCCCGGCAAGTTCGACGCGGCCGAATTCGAGATCATGAAGACCCATACCACACTGGGACGCGACGCTATCGACCACGCGGAGAAGCAATTGGGAACGCAAGTGAGTTTCCTGTCCATGGCCAAGGACATCGCCTACAGCCACCAGGAAAAATGGGATGGCTCGGGTTACCCGCAAGGTCTGTCTGGTGTAGCGATTCCGCTGGCGGCGCGGCTGATGGCGGTGGCCGACGTGTATGATGCGCTGATCTGCCGCCGCGTCTACAAGGAAGGCATGGGCCACGATCTGGCCGTGCAGCTGATCGTGCAGGGGCGCGGCAGCCATTTCGATCCCGACGTGGTGGATGCCTTCCTGAGTCTGCAGGACGAATTCCGCGCTATTGCCGCGCGCTTTGCCGACAGCGATGAAGACCTTGAGCAGAAGCGCGAGCAGCTGAACCGGATCAGCGCTCAGTGACGCTAGTCCAGTTCGAACCTGCCCGCATACGGCAGCGCCACGCATACAGACGCACGACGGACTCGCCTACAGAATCAGGCTGCTAATCTTTCAGCTTGCGGCTTCCGTCTAGACTGATTTTGATCTCGCGTCCCACCACGCTGCCAACCCACTGGGGCTGGTCCGCCAGAACATAGGTGGATAGGGCCGGGTAAAAAATCAGCTTTCCTTCCATGGCCCATTTGTTCATCTTATTGGAAAAAGCCGCCGGATACTGGTCGATAGTGCACGCTAGATTAGCCCAGGGATCGCAGACGGCAATATCAGCGGGCCAGTCGCAAATTTTTTCCGGCAGTGCAGCGGGGTGAGTAATGCCTATCACTGCAAAGGCATGGGTCGCCGTATAGGCCTTAAATGCGGGAATGTCGGCAGACCGAAGATGGTAGACAGCCGCCTCGGCGAGCTCGCCGCAGTTATGGGCCTGGGATTTGTATGACACGACGTACCCTGCACCTTTCGAGCGAGCCGTTCGAGTTTTTAATAAAGCCGGATGCGCTTTCTTTCTTCGTCCGCTAACCTGCACGTATTTGGGGCGATGTTTCTGATAGGTTTTGTTATAGGATTTATGGTTCGCTTTGTAAACCTCCGTACGTATATGCTGCAGAGTTTCTTTAGCTATGTCGAGATTGGACATACTCCCATTGCTTTCCTTTAAATCATTACTCTGCCTCAAAATGGCGAGAGAGTTCAGACGTGCGTGCAAGCTGTGTGTCTGAGTCGTAAAGTCGCGTTTGGCAAATATATTTTTTGTAGCCGCCCGCAAGCGCGCAGCGATGCCTGTCTGCAGACAGCGCGCCATAGCTGGCCTTACCTGGTTGGCGACAATTGAACCTACCGCCTCGCCATATAGGCTGCCGGTAGATTGGCCTGGCTTTAATTTTTGCGATTCAAAGAAGCTATCCCGATTCATACTAAGTGAATTCATTGCTGGTGTTTTCTGGCAGTTTTTAAAAGAATGCCTATTTTGTAACGACTGGGACCATGTTGGTTCCATGCTGCGGCATCCGCGCAATTGCGCGAAGCGCGAGCAGCAGAACCGGATCAGCGCTCAGCGACGCTTGACCAGTTCGAACCAGCCCACGCACAGCAGCGCCACGGCTACGCTGCCCAGCAGGATATCTGCCGCCGGCAGGGCAAAGGCAAACAGCGTGCGGATGGCCGGTACGCCGAGCACGGCGGCGAGCAGCAGCAGCGCAATGGCGCTGATCCAGTAGAACGGCCGGTTGGACTGGTGGCTGCGCTGCCATGCGGGCAGGCGCCAGCTCAGATTGCTGAATATGAGGCCCAGATTGGCTAGTACCAGCGCTACGAAGGTGCTGGTACGCGCAGCGTTGTGCGGCACGCCCTGCCGGCGCAGCAGCGCATGCCATATCAGCAGTATCAGCAGCAGCGCACCGCCCTGCAGCAGGCCGCGCTGGAGGATGCTGCGGTCGAATAGATGCTGCTGCGGCGAACGGGGCGGGCTTTGCATGGCGCCCGGTTCGATCGCTTCCGCCTCGAACACCAGCGAACAGGCCGGGTCGATGACCAGCTGCAGAAACAGTATATGGACGGGCATCAGCAGCATGGGCCAGCCGAACAGCACCGGCAGTATCGACAGCCCGACGATGGGCACGTGCACGGCGACGATGAACACGATGGCCTTGCGCAGGTTGGCAAACAGGCGGCGGCCATGCTGCACGGCCAGCAGCAGCGAAGAAAAATCATCCTGCAGCAGCACCAGTGCTGCCGCTTCGCGTGCCACATCGGTGCCGCGCGCGCCCATGGCCACGCCGATATGCGCCGCTTTCAGTGCCGGTGCATCGTTGACGCCATCGCCCGTCATGGCGACGATCTCGCCGCGCTGGCGGAACGCCTGCACCAGCCGCAGCTTCTGCTCGGGTGCGATGCGGCAGAATACCCGGCAGTCCTGCAGCCGGCGCGACAGCTCTGCATCATCGAGCGTCGCCAGTTCCGGGCCAGCCAGCACGGCGCCATGTATGCCCGCCTGAGTAGCAATGGCGCTGGCCGTCGCGGGGTGGTCGCCGGTAATCATCACTACCTGCATGCCGGCGGCATGGCACTGCGCTACTGCCCCGGGTACTTCGGGCCGTATCGGGTCCTGCAGGGCCACCAGACCGAGGAATTCGAATTCGAACACATGCTGGTTGTCCGGCAGCGGCGGCGCGGCAAAGCTGGCACTGGCCACGGCAATCACGCGCAGGCCCTGTGCTGCCATCAGGCTGACCTGTGCAGCGATACTGGCGCTACCGGCTGCATCCAGATGGCATAGATCGATGATGGCCTCGGGGGCGCCTTTGGCAGCCACCAGATAGGCGTCGCGGCGCGGCGATTGCCACACGCGCGACATGGCCAGCAGCTGGCGCGACAGCGGATAGTCGTCGATCAGCTGCCAGTCGCTATGCAGGTGTTCGGTGTTGGCGAGCCAGCTGGCACCCGCGCTGGTGATGGCCTGCTCCATGGGGTCGAAGGCTTGCCGGTGGCTGGCCAGTACGGCATATTCGAGCAGGCCGTGCAGCTGGTCCGGCATGGTGCTGGCACTGGCCGCATCAAAACTGGCCTGCCGGCTCCACAGCCCGCGCACTTCCATGCGGTTGGCCGTGAGCGTGCCGGTCTTGTCGACGCACAGGACGGTGGTGGCGCCCAGCAGTTCGATGGCAGGAATGCTGCGCGCCAGGATGCGCGCGCGCCCCAGCCGCCATGCGCCCAGGCCGAGAAACAGGGTGAGAATGACCGGCAATTCCTCCGGCAGGATGGCCATGGCCAGCGTCAGTCCGGCCAGCACGCCTTGCAGCCATGCGCCGTTCAGGTACCAGTAGGCCAGCGCCAGTGCCAGCGCCAGCAGGGCGCCGCAGCTGGCCACGGTCTTGACCACGCCGCGCGTCTCCTGCTGGATAGGGGTAAGTTCGCCGCCCAGTGCGGCCAGACTGGCACCTATCCGCCCCAGTGCGCTGGCTGCGCCGGTGGCCACGACGAGTCCGCGTGCCGTGCCTTGCGTGATCAGGGTGCCGGAGTAGATGCGGCCCTGTTCCGGCGTGGCAGCCTGATCACCGGGGAGTTTGCTGACGGGGACGGATTCGCCGGTCAGCAGCGATTCGTCCACCATCAGGTTGGAGCAGTTCAGCAGATCGATGTCGGCCGGTACGCGGTCGCCCTCTGCCAGCAGCACCACGTCGCCGGGCACCAGTTCGCGCCCCGCAATGCGCATCTGCTGGCCGTCGCGCAGCACCAGTGCGCGTGGCGAAGACAGGTCGCGCAGCGCATGCAGCGAGCGCTCGGTGCGGCGCTGCTGGAAAAAAGTCATGATCACGACGATGGCCACAAAGCCCAGCAGCATCAGCGCTTCGTCCGGATCGCCTAGTAGCAGGTAGATGGCGCCGCAGGCTACCAGCAGCAGAAACATGGGTTCGGCCACCACATCCACCAGCAGGCGGACGTTGCTGCGCGGGCGCGAGACGGGTAGTTCGTTAGCGCCCACCTGCTGCAGCAATTGCTGCGCTGCCTGGCTGGAAAGCCCCGGATAGGTCGACGGCGATGGCGTGTTTTCCATAAGTGGGAGTGGCTCGCAACAATCAGTGGAAAGCTTAGGGTCTGCCTCGAGTGTATTACATCCGGCTGCCGATTTTGCGGACTGCCGGGGGAACAGAAAAAATAGTCAGGTCAGTGCGCAATTTTCCGCTTTGCTCAGAATTTCTTAATAACTGCGCGCCACCATCAGGGCGAGATCACCCACAGCAGGAGCCTGATATGCCATCGAGCCAAGCCAAGATTGCGCCAGCCACAGGCGCTATTGCACCTATCCGTGTTTGGGATATGCCGCTGCGAGTGTTTCACTGGCTGCTGGCACTATGTTTCGGTGGCGCCTATCTGAGCGCCGAGCTGGATGACTGGCGCCTGCTGCACGTGACACTCGGTTATACCGTGGCGGGACTGGTGCTGTTCCGTCTGCTATGGGGCGTATTCGGCACACGCTATGCCCGCTTCAGCAGCTTTGTGCGAGGGCCGCAAGCGGTACTGACCTATCTGCGCGGTCTGGCGACAGGCCGGCCGCAGCACTACACCGGCCATAATCCCGCCGGTGCGCTAGCCATCGTGCTGATGCTGGCACTGGCCTTGCTGCTGACGGCGGCAGGATGGCTGCTGTACGCGGAACTGGTGGGCGACTGGATGGAAGAAATACATGAGACGCTGGCCAACCTGCTGCTGCTGGTGGTGCTGGTGCACATCGCTGCGGTGCTGCTGGCTAGCCGCCTGCATGGCGAAAATCTGATACGGGCGATGTGGAGCGGAATGAAGGCCGGGGCTGCAGGTGATGCCAGCCAGCCGGCGTGTGTGCTGGCCGCGCTGCTGCTATTGCTGGCCGTGGCGGGATTCTGGTGGATCCAGCTGGGTTAATGGGCGCAAAGCGGCGCCAGGCAGGACGGAAAATTAACTTTAAAATTGAAAGTTTCTACAACGAAAGTTAATCTGGACGATATTTCAGTTGCCAATGGCCTAGTACAATTGCATTTTGGAAATTTGATCCATCGCAGGCTATGGTCGGCGCACGCTAGGTGGATAAGTAACAAGAAGGAGTGAGCATGCGCCAGAATCTGCCCGTCACGGGCCATGAATACGTTTTACCGCCCCAGCGTCCGCTGGTCTCCAAGACCGATCTGGCCGGGCGCATCACCTACGCCAATCCCGCCTTTATCGAAGCCAGCGGCTACAGTCAGGAAGAATTGCTGGGCGCGCCCCATAATCTGGTGCGCCACCCTGACATGCCGCCGGCGGCGTTTGCCGATCTGTGGCAGACCATACAGCGCGGCATGCCGTGGACCGGTCTGGTCAAGAACCGCCGCAAGAATGGCGATTTCTACTGGGTCGTGGCGAATGTAACGCCCACCATGGAAGGTGGCCGCGTGAATGGCTACCTCTCCGTGCGCACCGTGCCGGAACGCCATCAGATCACCCGCGCCGAGCAGCTATACCGGCAACTGGCCCGTGGTGGCGCGGCTGCCGGCGTGCTGCATCAGGGGCGCCATGTGGCGCCCGGCATGGCCGGCTGGCTGACGCGCTTGCGGCGCGTGCCGGCGCGTCTGTGGTGCCACAGCCTGCTGATGCTGCTGGCACTGCTGCTGGCCACGCTGGGTGTGGCTGGCTGGAGTAGCCATAGCGACGGCGCGGCGACGGCTTACGCGCTGGCCGGTAGCGCCGGTGTCGCCATCACGCTGGCACTGGCACTGGTACTGGAGCGCAGCGTGCTGGCGCCTTTGCGCGCTGCGCTGTATAGCGCCCGGGCGCTGGCGGCGGGCGACCTGAGTGTGTCGATCGAAGTGGCTGGTGACGAAGAAGTGGCCCAGTTGCTACGCGCTTTGCGCCAGATGAGCATCAATCTGGTGGCCATCATCGGCGATGTACGCAGCAGTGTGGAATCGATCAATACGGCCACACGCGAAATCGCCGCCGGTAATCAGGATCTGTCGCTGCGCACGGAAGCCCAGGCCGCCAGCAATGCCCAGCAAACCAGCGCGCTGGTGGCCGAGGCCTGTACGGTAGCGAGCGAAGGCGGTGCCGTGGTGACGCAGGTGGGGCTGACGCTGGCCGACATCAGCCAGTCGGCGCAGAAGATCTTCGACATTATCGGCCTGATCGACGGTATCGCTTTCCAGACCAATATACTGGCCCTTAATGCCGCTGTGGAAGCCGCACGCGCCGGAGAGCAGGGGCGCAGTTTTGCGGTGGTAGCGACGGAAGTGCGCCAGCTGGCCCAGCGCGCTACGGCGGCGGCCGGCGAAATCAAGCAGCTGATCAGTGCCTCGGTGGAGAAGATCGCCCATGGCGACCAGCTGGGCCGCACGGCTGGCGCTACCATGACGGGTGTGGTGGCATCGGTGCAGAGCGTGGCAGACATCGTCAGCGACATCGCGCGTGACAACCTGCAGCAAAGTAGCGGTGTGGACCAGATTAACCGCACCGTGCTGGAGATCGATGCCGGTACCCAGCAGAATGCCGCGATGGTGGAGCAGGCCGCCGCTGCAGCAGCCCAGCTGGACGAGCAGGCTGCCCATCTGGCGCAGGCGGTGGGGCTGTTCAAATTTTCGTCGCGCCGCGGCCGGCTGGAAGGCGCGGGTCCGCCGGCATTGCCGCAGCGCCGTGCAGCCGGCTAGCGCAGGGCAGCAGTTGGCGTAGCTGATAAGCGCACCACAGGTGTTGCAGCAAGCTTGATAACGTTAACGATTTTCTGTCTGCCGTGGTGGAAAATCTGTACAATCAGCCGCTGATATGCATCTCTGTGAGTGGATAGGCAATGGCAAATAAAAAGGCCAGCGTTACGCTGGTGGATGTGGCGCGCGAAGCGGGCGTCTCGGTGATGACGGCGTCGCGCGCGCTGAGCGGCGAAGGCTACGCTTCGGAAGAAACCCGCAGCAAGGTGCAGGCGGCGGCCAAGCAGCTGGGCTATGCGCCCAACGCGCTGGCGCGCATGATGAAGGGCGGTAAAACCAATGTGATCGGCATCGTCGTCAACGATCTGTCCTCGCAGGTGGTGAATGCCTTCGTGACGGCGCTCAGCGTGGAAGTGCGCAAGGTGGAGATGGATATGTTCATCTACAGCACCATGGGCACGCTGGGCGAGGGGCGCGGCGCCGCTGTCAGCCAGATGCTGCACGGCCTGTGGGATGGCCTGATCTACGTGCTGCCCTGCATGACCGACGACTTCCTCAAATCGCTGGAGAATGCCAGCAGTCCGGTACTGCTGCTGAACTACTTCCGCCACGAGACGCCGTTGCCGGTGGTGCGCGGCGATAACTATAACGGTGCGCAGGACGCCGTATCGCATCTGATCGAACTGGGGCACCGCCGCATTGCCTTTGTTGGCGGCACAGCTTTCACGGGGCAGAGCGATCTGCGCGAGCGCGGCTATCTGGCGGCGCTGGCCGATGCCGGTATCGCCGCCGATCCATCGTTAATCTATCAGGGTAATTTTCAGGAACTGTCCGGGCTGGAAGCGGGGCGCCATCTGCTGGCGCTGGAGCAGCCGCCAACGGCGATTTTTGCGGCCAGCGATACCATGGCGCTGGGCTGCATGAACGCCATCCGCGAACGCGGGCTGGCCATACCGCAGGATATCTCCGTAGTGGGCTTCGATGATATTCCCGCTGCTTCGCTGGCCCAGCCGCCGCTCACCACGCTGCGCCACCCGTTTCAGGCGATGGCGCAGGCCGCTGTGCAGGAACTGCTGCGGCGTATCCGCAGCGAGCCGGGGCGGCGCCAGCGGGTTGAATTCCCCAGCGAATTCGTGATCCGCGAGAGTACGGGGCCCGCGCCCCGTACGGCTGCCGCGACGCCGCGCAAACGTGCGGCGGCACGTAAAGCCGATAGCGCGTAAGCGATGCACGGCATGCCCGGCGTAGCGCCGCGCCAGCGCTGGTTCAGTGCCGGCCTGCTGGCCGTGTACGTCTTGCTGCTGCTGGGCGGGCTGGGCTGGTCGCTCAAGGAGCGCGCCATTCCCGATCTGTTCAAGGTGCAGCTGCGCCAGTTCAGCGACAACCCCGTTCTGCTCAATAGCCTGCTCGGTGCGCTGCCGGCTTTGATCAGCATGCTGGCAGGGCCGCTGATCGGTGCATGGAGCGACCGTACCCGCAGCGCGCTGGGACGGCATATTCCGTTTCTGCTGGCTTGCGCACCGCTGATTGCCCTCAGTCTGGTGGGGCTGGCCTACAGCCATACACTGGGCGTGTTGCTGTGGCAGTTGTCCGGCGCGGTGCCGGACGAGCAGAATTATTTTGTACTGGCCTGCATGTGCGTCTGCTGGACCAGCTATTCACTGTTCACCATCATCGGCAACGCCCTGTTTATCGGCCTGATTAACGATCTGGTGCCGCATGCAATCATCGGCCGTTTTTTTGGCGTACTGCGCATCGTCAGTCTGGCGGTGGGGGTGCTGTTCTTCTACTACTACTTCGGCAACGAGCTGACCGAAGTGGCGCAATCCATCGTGCTGACGATAGCCGCGCTTTACCTGCTGTGCTTTCTGCTGGTCTGCTACGGCATTGTCCGGCTGCGCGCGCGCGGAGTGGTGCACGAGGCGGCGCGGCAGGCGCTGGATGCGGCCGGCGTAGCGCAAGGCGGCGCCGATGGCTGGACCTATACGCTGCTGTTTCTGTCCATTGCGATGGGCGCCATCTGCGTGCTGCCGGCGAATATCAACAGCTATCATGCCATCGGCCAGTTCGCGGTGGACTTCCGTGCCTATGGCCGGGCCACTGCCGCTGGCTACAGTGTGTCCATACTGCTGGCGTGGCCGATAGGCTGGCTGGCCGACCGCTACCATCCGGTGCGCATCGGTTTTGCTGCCATGCTGGTGTATGCCTGCTGCATGCTGGCCGCGTGGTGGCTGGTGACGGGGCCTACCTCGTATCTGATCTGGCTATTCGTGCATGTGGTAGTGGCCGGGGTGTTCCTGACTGGTACGGCATCGCTGCTGCCGCTGACTTTGCCGCGCCAGCAGTTTTCCTCGCTGGCGGCGCTGTCGGCGGCGCTTACCGCGCTGCTGACCGTATTTTTCTCTATCCTGCTGGGCTATCTGCTGGGCCGCAATGGCCACGATTACCGTCTCGTGTTTCTGGCGGCGGGACTGGTGGCGCTAGCTGGCGCAGGCTGCTGGTACCGTCTGCTGCGGGCTTTGCGCCGCCGCTGAGGCGTGTGCGCGCAAGGGGCGGCTATCGTAGCTTTGCCAGCCGTGCTGCCAGCGTGCCAGCGCTTCCAGATAATAGTAGTCGCCCCATAACGTGCATTCATCCACGCCCAGTCCGATTTGGCGGTGGTAAGTACCATGCAGCAGCAGGCCGCCGGCCTGCGGCATGCGTGCTGCGCACAGCTTCTGCAAGGCGCCCAGCAGATCGATGGCAGCCTGACGGTAGTGCTGCTGGCGCGGGCCGGCCGGTAGCTGCGCGGCCAGATCGAACAGGCCGCAGGCGGCAATCGCACAGGCCGAGCTGTCGCGCGGTTCGTTGCTGTCGACCGGCAGGCTCAGGTCCCACAGGGCGATGCGGTCTGGCGGCAGGCGCGCGAGGAAGTAGTCGGCGATGTGGCAGGCCGTGTCGAGCAGATCCAGATCGGGCAGGTGGCGGTGGTTGAGCGCGAAGCCGTACAGTGCCCACGCCTGACCGCGCGCCCAGCACGAATCGTCCGACCAGCCCTGATGGGTGCTGGGCCGCAGTGGCGTGCCGCGCAGCGTGTCGAAGAAATAGGTGTGGTAGGTGGCGCCGTCGGTCCGCACCAGATGCTCGCGCGTGCGCAGCGTGTGGATGCGCGCAACCTCGGTGTAGCGGCGCTCGCCGCTGACGCGCGCCGCCCAGTGCAGCAGCGGCAGATTCATCAGGCAGTCGATGATGGTGCGGCCATGCTCGTGCGGATCATCGAGCCTGCCCCAGGCCTGTATCACGCCGGCGCCCGGCAGAAAGCGGCCCAGCAGCCGATCTGCTGCTGCCAGCGCGGTGCTGCGGGCGCCGGGCAGGGCGCACAACTGATCGGCGGCGACATGGCTGAGCAGGTAGAGAAAGCCCAGATCATGGTGGTCAAGATCGCGTCCGGCCTGCAGGCGGTGGGCAAAACTGGCGGTCTGCGCACGTGCCGCCTGGGCGAACTGCGGCTGGCCGCTCAGTTCATAGGCCAGCCACATCAGGCCGGTCCAGAAGCCGGTAGTCCAGCCCACGTTGGCGCCTAGCGCGGTCCCCTCGACCTGCCGTGGCAGGTAATGCTGCTGCTCGCTGGTATCGGCAGGGAAGTGCTGGCCGAGACGGCGCAGGGTGGCCGCTAGTTGTTGCAGGGCTAAATCCAAAGGGGTATCCATCTTATAAGAACAATAAGGGAACGTTACCATTGTAACTACCGATAAGCAAGAAAATTCACTAAGCTGACGCCGGAAAACTGGCTAAACAGGGCAGGAATCCCTCTTCATCAGGAATTCTGCAGATCTGCAGGGCACGGTTCAGGGCGATGGCTAGCCCGGAGCGGGGTGCAGCGTGTGCCCATTACGACACGGCGCAAGTTTTTTTGGCGCTTACAAGTAGCCATTTCGTAATTTTGTGTGGTATCGTTAACTCACTTGATCGCCGTACTTACTGTTCCATCACCTGTCAGGATCTTTGATGCCCACTACCCGTCGGACTTACGCTACGCTGGCCGCACTGTGTGCCGCTGCCTATCTCACTTCGGCCAGCCCGTGGCTGGCTACGCTGGCGCTTGCCGGCGAACCTGCGGCGCAATTGGCGGTAGCGGCGCAGCAGCCTGCCGTGGTGTTGCGCACCATGGAGCGCGTGGCGGACTGGCAGCTGGCGCACCCCACCGGCTATCCGCTGGAGGACTGGACCGAAGCCGTTGGCGATGCCGGCATGATGGCGCTGGCCGGTATCTCCGGCAGTGACAGATATCTGCTGGCCATGCGCAGCGCTGCCGAGAAAAACGCGTGGCGGCTGGGCCCCAGCATGTACCACGCTGATGATTATGCGGTGGGCCAGACTTACGCCGAGCTGTATCAGCACTTCCGCGAACCGCACATGCTGGCGCCCATGCGCGCCCAGTTCGACTTCATGCTCGAGCATCCCCGTGCCGGTTCGCTTAACTGGAAAACCCCGGGGGTGCAGCACCGCTGGTCGTGGTGCGATGCGCTGTTCATGGGCCCGCCGGCATGGGCGCGCCTGAGCGCCGTGACGGGTGATGCCCGCTATCTGGACTTCGCTATCCGTAACTGGTGGCTCACTTCCGACTATCTGTATGACCGCGATGAACATCTGTACTTCCGCGACAGCCGCTACTTCGGTCAGCGCGAAGCCAATGGCGCCAAGGTGTTCTGGGGCCGTGGCAATGGCTGGGTGATGGGCGGGCTGGTACGCATGCTGCAGTACATCCCGCAGCAGCACCCCGAGCGTGTGCGCTTTGTGGCGCAATACCGCGCAATGGCGCAGCGTTTGCTGGGCTTGCAGCAGGCCGATGGCCTGTGGCGTTCCAGTCTGCTCGATCCGGCCAGCTACCCTAGCCGCGAGAGCAGCGGCACCGCGTTGTACACCTACGCGCTGGCGTGGGGGCTGAATCAGGGTCTGCTGCCGCGGGGCGAATTCGAGCCCGCCGTGCGCAAGGCCTGGCAGGCGCTGAATAGCCATGTAACGGCGGAAGGCAAGCTGGTACACGTGCAGCCGATAGGCGAAGACCCGCGCAAATTCGATCCGCAGTCGACCGACGTATTTGCGGTAGGCGCTTTCCTGCTGGCCGGTAGCGAGCTGTATCGCCTGGGGCTGGCCGATAGCGGCGTGCACGAAATCAGCGTGACCAACCCGTCCGCCGAAGCGCGGCTGGAACAGTCGGTGGAGTGGCCGCAGACGCAGGACGTGCTGGTGATGGATGCGCTGACCTCGCGCATCCTGCCTAGCCAGCGGCTGGCGCAGCGTGTGCTGTTCCAGACCGATCTGGCTGGCGGCGATACGCGCCGCTTCCTGCTGCTGCCGCGCCAGCGCGTGCCGGCCGCGCCGCCAGTGCGGGCGCGCGCCCATGCCCGCTTCGTGCCCGAACGGCTCGACGATTTCGCCTGGGAGAATGACCTTGTAGCGCACCGTACCTATGGCCCCGCCGTGATGCGCGACCCCAAGGAATTGCTGGTTTCCAGCGGCATCGATGTGTGGTCCAAATCGGTGCGCAAGCTGGTGCTCGATGACTGGTACCGCCGGGGCAACTACCATATGGATCAGGGCGAGGGGCTGGACTTCTACCATGTAGGGACTAGCCGTGGCTGCGGCGGGCTGGGCATCTATGCGGGCAAGCAGCTCTACACCTCGCAGAACTTCAGCCAGTGGAAAGTGCTGGCCGATGGGCCGCTGCGCGCCGAGTTCGAATTGCGTTTCGAACGCTGGGATGTGGCAGGCCGGCCGGTGGCGGAGGTGCGCCGCGTGCAGCTTGATGCGGGCAGCCACTTCAGCCGGGTGGAGAGCCGCTTCAGTAGTCCGCAACCGGAGCCGCTAGAGGTGGGCGTGGGCATCGCCCAGCGCGAAGGGCAGGGCCAGTATCAGCAGAGCGCCAGCAGCATGAGTTACTGGGAGCCGGCGCTGGGAGCCAATGGCAGCAATGCCTGCGCGGTGATCCTGCCGCAGGCCAGCGGTTTTGTCAGCCAGCAGGGCCATTATCTGGCGCTGGCCAGCACACCGCCGCAGGCGCCGTTTGTGTATTACCTTGGCTCGGCCTGGAGCAAGGGCGGAGATGTGGCCGATGCTGCCGCGTGGCAGGCAATGGTGGCCGCCGCAGCGCGGCGCTATGCGCAGCCGGTGAGTGTGCAGCAGCTGCGCTAGCGGCCCGCTGCGCGGCTGGGGAATCGAGGCGGGCGGCTGGCCGTGTTCCGCTTAGTGCCTGTGGCAGCAAGCGATGTGGTTTTTTGGCGGTAGAGGTGAAAAGGGCGTGACAGTCTTGAAATGTGGGTGTTATCCTTACCACATTGATAGTCGCCAAGCAGGGCGGTTTTTTTTAAGGGTTGTGAGATAACGTTATCATTTAGTCGAATCTAAATTCTACGAGGAGAGGTAGTAATGAGCAGTCATAACAACGAAAGCAAAAATATGATGCTGGCGGTGCGTCCGCTGACACTGGCCGTAGCGCTGGCCATGGCCAGTCTGGCCCACGCCGACGATGCGGCCCAGAGCGCCGCCAGCACGGATAACGCTCCGCTGCAGGTCGAGAAGGTTGTGGTGACCGCCAACAAGCGCGCCCAGAATCTGCAGGATGTGCCGATGGCGATTACGGTACTCAACGACGCCACCCTGCAGCGTAACAATGTGCGCGGCATGGATGATCTGCCTTCGCTGTCGCCGGCGCTGACGCTGAGCTACGGCACCCAGCCGGCCAACTTCAGCATCAATATGCGCGGCATCGGCACCTTCTCGCTCGGTATCGGCGTCGAGGCCGATGTGGCCGTGGTGGTGGACGATGTGCCCTACGCCATGCAGGCCAATGCCTTCAAGGATCTGGCCGACGTGGCCCGGATCGAAGTGCTGAAAGGCCCGCAGAGCACCATGCTGGGCAAGAGCTCGATCGCCGGTGCGGTGAATATTAGCACCAAGCCGATCGAAGCAGGCTGGAAAGGCCGTGCGTCCACCTATCTGAGTAACGATGGCGAATGGCGTGCCAGCGCCGCCATGTCCGGCGCGCTGAGCGATACCGTGCGCATGCGCCTGTCGGCCAGCAAATCCGATTTCGACGGCGTGGTCAAGAATCTGGCGGACGGCGGCCACCTCAACGGCCAGCGCAACAGCAGCGTGAACGCCAAGATCGAATGGAGCCCCAGCGACAATCTGCAGCTGGTGCTGACCCCGCGTGCGGCCAACTTCGTCAACAACTGCTGCGTTTCGCCATTCAACTCGATGACGTCGGGTGGCCTGTATCAGAACATCGCCAGCCTGCCGGCCTCGCAGCTGCTGAAGGGGATTAACCCCGGCCCCGGCAATGTCAGCGTGCGCAACGACTATCCGGCCGGCGGCAAGGCGGAAGACCGCGGCACCGGCCTGAAACTGGTGTACAACTTCGACGACGACAGCCTACTGGCCAAACACACTTTCACCTCCGTCAGCTCGTGGTCGCACTACAAGATGAGCGACTTCCAGGATGGCGACGCTACCGACAGCGATGTGCTGAGCGCTACGCTGGTCAATGGCAAACCTAGCGGCTTTAGCGGCGGCCTGTATCAGTACGGTAAATTCGATGTGCGCTCCAAGACCCAGGAATTCCGCCTGACTTCGCCGGAAAAAACCAGCCTGCGCTACGTGGCTGGCCTGTTCTATGCCGATAACCGTCTGGGCCGCGAACTGACCCGCGCGCCGATCACCACCTACGTCACCGACTGGGCCTCGACCGCCTACAACACCAACTACGCCGTGTTCGGTCAGGCCAACTACGATCTGACTGCACAGACCAGCGTGCTGCTGGGGCTGCGCTACAACAAGGAAGACATCGGCTATACCTTCAGCCGCTACAACCCGCCACCTGCCACCAGCCGTGTACTGACCGAATATCTGCAGGGCGATAACAGCGAAACCAAGGCGACCGGCAAAGTCGGGCTGGAACACCGCCTCGATGCGGCCACCATGGGCTATGTGAGCTATTCGACCGGCCATAAGGGTCTGGCTTACGACCTGACCAGTTCCTTCACGGGCGCGGTGGCCAAGAGCCAGCCGGTACCGGGCGAGGATGCGCGCAATATCGAAGCGGGCCTGAAACTGAGTCTGCTCGACAACCGCATGGCGCTTGATCTGGCAGCCTTCCGCACCACCTTTACCGGTTTCCAGCAATCGGCCGGTTTCTATGATCCGGACGGTACTTTCCGCACCACGCTGCACAGCATCGGCGCGCTGCGCACCAGCGGCATCGAGGCGGATCTGAACTGGCGCGTATCGCGTCCACTGAGCGTGAATGGCGCGTTTGCCTACACCAAGGCCGTGATCACAGATTTCGAAAACGGCCCTTGCTACAGCGTGCTCAATGCTGCCGGTACCGCTGCCGTGCCGGGCGGGAACTGCGCGGTCAATCCGAAGTTCAACAACACGGCGGTGCAGAATATGTCGGGCAAGACCATGCCGAATGCACCCAAGTTCAAGCTCAACCTCGGTGGCCAGTATGACATCGTCACCGGCCGTAGCTACGACGCTTTCGTCACGGCGGCCTATCGCTGGCAGAGCGCCACCCAGTTCAACCTGAATCAGGATCCGATGACGGAGCAGGGTGCTTTCGGCATTCTCAATCTGGGCGCAGGCATCAAGGACCGTGGCGATGGTTTCAAGCTGTCCTTCATGGTGAACAATGTGTTCAACAAATCGTATGCGGTCGGTCTGGGCAACAACTGGGCGAACGGCACGTGGAGCAGCCGCGCACCCAATCCGGTGCTGGCGGTGAACACCACCAGCTGGACGCCTGCCCGCGACTACCAGCGTTACTTCGCCGTGCGTGCCGATATGGCGTTCTGAGCGCAAGGACTGCGTTGATCTGAAGTTCCAGTGCCGAGGCTCCCCCTCGGCTTGCGTTCAGGGCCACGCTCTGAACGCTTTTTTTGCTTGTAACGGGAAGGATGAGTTGATGAAGACACTGCGCATAGCGCTGGGCTGGCTGGCATTGCTGGCAAGTCCGGCATGGGCCGCGAACGGGACGGGCAGCAAGGCGGCGCTCATCCATGTCGATTGCAGCGTTGCTGGTGATGTCGCTGGCGATGGCAGCCTGAAGGCGCCGCTGCGTAGACTGGACGCGCTCAATGCGCTGGTGCTGCAGGCGGGCAGCCATGTGCGCTTCAGGCGCGGCAGCGTGTGCCGTGGCACGTTCAGCCCTGCGCCAGGCAGCAGCGGTACGGCGGCAGCGCCTATCGTGGTCGATAGCTACGGGCCGCCAGCGCTGCCGCGCCCGCATATTGCGGCCGGCTGCTTGCCGACTGTGCCAGTAGTGCACCCGTCGCAGCAGGGTGCTGCCATGCGGTATGCGCCACTGTGCCAGCGTGACGATGGACCGGTACGGCGCGCGGCGCTGCACCTGTATAACACCCAGTACTGGGAAATCCGTGATTTGGAACTGAGCAACGATGGCCTGAGCGAAGCGGGACGGGTGGGCTTGCTGGTCCAGCTGGAAAACTACGGCACGGGCGTACATTACCGGCTCGATAAGCTGTTGGTGCACCATGTGCGCGGCTATCTGAAGGACGAAGCGGGACGCGCACTGGCCTACAAGGCGACTGGCGGCATCCTGTTCGAAGTCACGCGCGATGCCGAGACGCCGGAGCAGACGGGCCAGCCGACCCGTTTTGCCGACGTGCGTATCGAAAACAGCGAAGTGTATCAGGTCGATGGCATCGGCATTTCCAACCGCTCGGCATGGATGTGCCGCAGCGGCGGCGCGCCTTGCGGCGACTACGCCCCCTACAAGGGCCGGCCCGAGCTGCTCGAGGCGCGCGCGCCGCAGGTGCAGCAGGAATACACGCCGTCCACCGGTCTGGTGATCCGCAATAACCGGGTGCATAACATCGGCGGCGACGGCATCATCGTGCGTACCGCCAGTGCGCCGCTGGTGGAGTCGAATCTGGTGTATGACATCTGGCTGCGCGCACCGGGCAATAGTGCCGGTGTGTGGGCGATTAACACGGACGATGCGCTGTTCCGCTACAACGAAGTGCATGACGTACGCCTGCCGCAAGGCGACAAGCTGTTTGACGGTATGGCCTTTGATGCCGATATGGGCACGCGCAATACCCGCATCGAGGCCAATTTCAGCCATGATAACGGCGGCGGTCTGGTGCTGTTCTGCGCCTGCGGACAGGATGGACTGGGACGGCAGGCCATGGTCAGCGGCGCCGTGGTGGTGAATAATCTGAGCCTGAACGACCGCCGCCGCGCCATCATGGTAGCGGGGCTCGATGATGCGCTGGTCAGTCACAATCTGGTGGTTGCCGCGCCGGAGGCCGCGCTGCTGGAAGTGCATGACTATCCCACGCCCGACCGCCTGACCCTGCGCAGCAACCGCTTCATCACGCGCGGCACGGCACCTGCCGCCCTGTATCACACTGTCAGCGTCGCCGGTGCCGGTAGTGCATTTATCTGGCAGGATAACCGCTACAGCGGCTATGGCACCGATGTGCAGGGCCAGCGCGAGTCGCTGGCACAGGCGGAGGTGGACCGGCTGGTGCAGCGCTGGATGCAGACCAGCGGTTTCCGCCAGCACGCCTACCGTGCGCTGGCGCGCTAGGGAGGGGATGATGGCGATAGTCCCGCAATGGCTGGCGCAGCCGCGCCACTACCAGCGTTTTGTGCTGTGTATCGCAGGTCTGGGCGGCCTGCTGTATGGTATCGACGTGGGCATCATAGCCGGTGCCTTGCCGTATCTGGAAGCCTCGGCGGCGGCCCGCTGGGGCCTCACGGCCCAGCAACTGGGGCTGGTGGTGGCGGCCGTGCTGCTCGGTAGCGTACTGTCCTCGCTCGCTGCGGGCGCGCTGGCCGACCGCTTTGGCCGTCTGCCCGTCATGGTGCTGGCGGGCGCGCTGTTCTCGCTCAGCATACCCGTCATCGCACTGGCCGATGCCTATCTGCCGCTGTTGCTGGGCCGGCTGCTGCAGGGCATCAGCGGTGGTCTGATCGGCGTGGTGGTGCCGCTGTATCTGGCCGAATGCCTGCCGGCCGACCAGCGCGGCCGCGGCACCGGCCTGTTCCAGCTGCTGCTGACGCTGGGGCTGGTGCTGGCGGCGCTGCTGGGCCTGCTGGTGGCCCAGCAGATCGACCAGCTGGCAGGGCAGGCCTCCGCGCTGGTCATTGCCGCCAAGGACAGGGCGTGGCGCCAGATCTTCTGGCTCAGTCTGCCGCCGGGCCTGCTGTTTACGGGCGGCGCCTGCCTGCTGGCGGAATCGCCGCGCTGGCTGCTGCAACGCGCTGGCGGGCCCGCAGAGCAGACCCACCAGCGCGCGCAGGCAGCAGCGCTGGCGGCGCTGTGCCGCAGCGCTGCGCCCGCGCAGGCACAGGTCCAGCTGGCGGCCATGTTGCAGCAGACCCCTGCGCAGGCGCAGCAGGGGCGAGGCAGCCTGCTGCAGTGGCAGTATGCCGCGCCGTTCCTGCTGGCCTGTAGCATACTGGCGCTGAATCAGGCCAGCGGCATCAATTCCATACTGGCGTATTCCGTCACCATCCTCGATCAGGCCGGCCTGCCCGGTGCGCTGGCTAATTCGGGCGACGTACTGCTCAAGCTGGTGAATGCGCTGATGACGGTGCTGGCCGTGCTGCTGGTTGATCGCAAGGGACGCAAGTTTCTGCTCACGCTAGGCAGTGCCGGCATGGCGCTGGCATTGCTGGCGGCGGGCCTGCTGTTTGCCGCTCAGGAAAGTGGTCAACAGGATGTACGGCCCGCGCTGGCGCAAGCCGTGCAGGGGCGCAGCCTGCAACTTGGCAGCGCCCAGCTGGCCGCGCTGGTTCCGGCGGGCGACTGGCAGCTGACGCTGGCCTATTCCTACGGTCCTTACAAGGCCACGCGCCAGTTACGCGGCGCGGGCGGTAACATCGCTGGCGTAGGGCTGGCGCTGGCGCCGCCCGTACAACTGGAAGGCGATAGCGTGATCGGCGCAGCGTTCCGCCGGCTGCACCTGAATCCCTTCCCTGATCTGGCGCTGGCGCAGCAGGCCCCGCTGCTGCTGGAGCGGGCCACGCTGGGCAGCTTGCCGGCGCAGCGCCACGGCTGGCTGATGCTGGGCTGTCTGCTGCTGTTTATCGCCAGTTTTGCCGTGGGTCCCGGCGTGTGCGTGTGGCTGGCGCTGTCGGAGCTGATGCCCACCCGCATACGTTCGAACGGCATGAGCGTGGCGCTGCTGATCAACCAGTTTGTCTCCACCGCGATTGCTGCCGTGTTCCTGCCCACGGTGGTGCAGTTCGGCTATGCGCCGATGTTCTACAGCTGGGCTGCTTGTGCGCTGCTGTATTTTCTGGTGGCTGCCTTGCTGCTGCCCGAAACGCGCGGCAAGACGCTGGAGGAAATCAGCCTGCATTTCCGGCTGGCACGGGATAAGCCGGCCGAGGCGGCTCAGCCCGGGGGAGTGCCGGAGTAGGTGAACCGGGCGGCAGGCGGCATGTTTACAACGTTGCAGCGCGGCCGGTGAGCGCATACAATTGCGCCCGTTGGGATTTTATAACCGTCTGAGATAAGGAAAATGATGAGTCTGCCGCAATACATTACGATCAACGGAACGTCGTATGCTTCCGAAAAACTGAACGACGTAGCAAAAATGCAAGCACTGAACGTTCAGGTTGTCGAAGCAGAGCTGGCCCGTCTGCAACAGCAGATCGCAATTGCCCAGACGGCACGTAATGCCTATGTTGCTGCACTGATCGAAGCGGTTAAAGGCAAGGACGAAGCCGCAGTTGCTGAAAAACCGAAGAAGCCACGCGCACCGCGCAAAACCAAGGCTAAGGCCGAAGCCGCCGCCTGAAGCTAGGCCGCGGGCACGGAAGGCAGGGTACGCCCTGCCTTTTTTATTGGGCTGCGTGCAATGCAGGCTGACGTTCGGCGTGCATCTGCTGCTGTAGCGCCGCGATCTGCTGCGCCTGTTCGAACACGCTGCCGGCCGTCAGATTGATGCCGCTGACCGGCAGGTCGGCCGCGCGCAAGGCGCCCACTATCCAGGAATTGCAGTTGCTGAACAGGCTGTAATGACCATTGCCGCGGTAGAAGCGGTCGGGGTGGTCGGCTTGCTGGCCCAGATAGATGGGCTGTCCCGCTGCATCGAGCGCGATGCTGCGCTCGATGTATGCCACCAGCTGGTCCATGCCATGGCTGGTGATGGCCAGTGCCAGACTGTCCTGTGGTGCCACACCGAGCGGCGGATTGCTGTCGCGCCGGCCTGCCTGCAAGGCAGGGTAGTCCGAGTTGACCAGCGCCTTGACGGCCTTCGACCATGGCGCATCGTCGCGTACAAAATACTCGCCATCGCCCCAGCCTATCAGGATGTAGCGGGCCGGACGCAGGTCCGCTTGCAGGCGCGGGCTGCGGCTCCGGATGTCATTGCCATCGAATAGCAGGGCGGTGTGCCAGCCGTAGCGCATCAGGTGGATGGTGTGGCCGGCGTCGGCAGCGGGAACGCTGGAACGGCTAGGCGCGAGCGCGCAGCCGGTGAGGATCAACAGGCAGCTCAGTAACAGCAGCTGCCTGATCAATGCAGGCAATCTCATAGTCGGGGAAGGGCATGGGGGATGACCATTCTACAACATTAGAGTTCTCTCACGGCAATTAATGGGCGCCGCTGCTAGTAGTCGACTGCATAGTCTTTGGCAAACGGTTGGCCCGACCATGCGCGCTGCTGGGTCCATTCCTGCGCCGCTGCGCGCCAGTAGCTATCGTCGGCAGGCAGGCCCAGTGCCAGTAGGCTGGTGGCGGCAATGTACATGCTGCCGTTATTCGAATACCAGTCGGCCAGTTGCGGGTTGTGGCCGGCAAAGCCCAGCGTGAGAAAACCGTCGGCAGTGAAATTGCTGGGATGGCGCCACACCGCCTGATGGACGGCATGCAGTACAGCGCGCACCTGACCTTCCGGCAGCGAGGCAGGCAGACGCTTCTGCCAAGCCAGCAGGGCCAGCGGCTGGAAGGCCGCCGTGCGATAGGTCAGCGAGCGGCCTATGGTGGGGTAGGTGCCCTCGGGTGACACCAGCCGTTCCAGATGCTCGCAATAGCGCTGGGTGCGCTGCAGGGTCTGGGCCAGCATGGCGCCGGCTGGCTGGTGGAAGATGCGCTGGCCGGCAGCGTCGAGCTGCTGCAGGATTTCCAGCAGCATGGGCCACATCACGTAGGAGTTGTAATAGTCGAAGTGGAAGCTGTCGCCATCCTTGAGCCAGCCGTCGCCCGCGTACCATTCCTGCGCCTTGCGCAGCCCCGTATTGAGGCGCAGGATATCGGCCTGCTGACCGACGGAGAGCAGCCATGCTTCGTTCATGGAGGCGAACAGCACCCAGTTGTTATACGGTAGTTCGTAGCGGCGGGCGGCCTTGATCTCGGCGATCAGGCGCGACTTGGTGGTGGCATCGAGCGGCTGCCACAGCGCTTGCGGCGCGCGCAGCAGGGCATTGCACAGATAGGCAGAATCGACCAGCACCTGCGGCCCCGAGGCCCAGCCCAGATAGTCGGCATGCTGCGGGTTGACGGCGTTGGCGAGGCAACGCTGGGCCAGCGCGCGCACTTGCTGGCGCAACTGGCCTTCGCTGCTGCCGTCATCGGGCAGAGCCAGCCACGGCGCGATGCCGGCCAGCAGACGGCCGAACGCTTCCAGATAGCAGACATCGGCCGGACGATCGCGCCAGGTCGGGCTGTATTCGATGGGGAAGTTCTTTTTGAGCGTGCCGGCCGCCAGATTTTCCAGTATGGGCAGGGCCATTTTATGCAGCAGCGCCAGCAGGTATGCGCGTTCGCCTCCCTGGTTGTCGGTGCTGCTGGTGCTGCCGGCTGTGGCGCCCTGCGCTGGTGCCAGACCCATGCTGGCGCCCATGCCGGCCATCAGATTGGCGAAAAAACTACGTCGTTTCATGCTGTCTCCCTATGCTGATCTTTTTACGGATGTGGTTCCGCTGGTTTATTCATGCAGTGCAAATTCATCGATCAGGACGATTGTAATCAGGAAAAGTGAACGTTACCACATCTGTTTCAAAAAAGAGCGCCGGACACTGCCGAGGCAGACGGTGCGGCGCCCAGGCAGGAGGCGAGCAGGTTCAGGCAATACAGCCCTGTTTGCGGAACATCAGCGTTACCTGCCCCAGTTCGAGGCCGAATTTGCCCATGCTGGCGCGGTTAATCATGGTGCACTGATCGATCAGGAACATCCAGTCGTCAAAGCGCATCGCATAGGTGCTGCCATCGACCGGCAGCATCAGCGTGTATTGCCAGTGCAGGGCGTTACCGGCTACTTCCCCCTCTGCTACGCCGTCGACATCGTCGGCGCGGCCCAGCCAGCGGCCATCGGCGGCACGCGACAGCCGCCAGACGCGGCGCTGCGTGCTGCCATCGTCGTAGCGGAAGCGTTCGTCGAGGGTCAGCTGGCTGGCGTCGCCACTGCCGGTAATCTCGACATGGAAGCGCTTGACCACTGCTCCGCCGCGGCGCTGGAACATGCCCCAGGCGTGGGTAGTGCCGATGAAGTAGCCGGGCAGGTCCAGCCTGGGTTGCTGCGCCTGATATTGCTGGACGTTAGGGCTGCTGCAGGCAGTGAGCAGGGCCGTTGCTGCCACTAGCAGGGTTTGGGTTTTCATGCAGTACTCCGGAGTTGAGGGACGGGTTCGGAATCGGCGCGGTGCAGGGTCAATAGCGCCAGCAGTTTGAGTGCGCAGGGCAGCACGGCATATACCAGCGGCAGGGCAAGCTGGCCGGCAGGGCTGGACTGCCCCGGCTGGTAGCCCAGCATTGCCAGCAAGGGCAGGGACAGACCGGAAAGCGCTAGTGCCAGTTTGCCCAGCAGGGTGAGCACGCCAAAGTAGGCCGCTGCTGCCTGCTCGGCAGGAATGGCGCGCGCCGCCAGTACGCTAGGCATGGCCAGATCGGCCCCCAGCGCGGTGCCGGCGGCGATGCAGATCAGTTCATATTGCCAGACGTCGCCCGGCCCCAGCAGAGCGGTGCCGGCAAAGCTGGCTATGGCGAGCAGCATGCCGCCGCGCCAGCAGGCCAGCGCGCCGTAGCGTCGGGCCAGCCGGGTCCAGAGCGGCAGGCCTGCCGCCGCGGCGACGAAATAGCTGCCGAGGAAGAGACCGGCCAGCCCTGCTGCTTGCAGCTGGTCGCTGATAAAGAACAGGGCCAGCGTGGCAGGCAGGGCTACCGCACAGGAGTTGAGCAGATAGGGCAGCAGCAGGCGGCGGAAGTTCTGGTTGGCCCATATCTGCCGTGCTACGCCGCGCCAGTGCGGGGTGGCCTGCGCGGTGGCGGGCCATGGCGGCGCCAGCGTGAGCAGGGCGAGCACGGCAAGGCCCAGCAGCACGGCAAACGCCAGACTGTACCAGCCCATCCGGTAGGCCACCTGTGCGGGTGACTGGCTCAGTATGGTAGCCGGTACGGTGCTGCCGATGATCAGCCCTAGCAGTCCCCAGCCTTCGCGCCACGCAGTAGCCGACAGCAGCGGCGCAGTACCGTGGCCAGCCTGCGCGGGCAGGCGCGAACCCCAGGCCAGATAAGTGATATTGAGCAGACTGTGGGCGCTGTAGGCAAGGCATAGCATGATGGCCAGCCAGAGTGCGGGCGCCAGCAGCGCGGTGGGCGCCTGCCACAATGCCGCAAAGGCGGCACCCAGCAGCAGCGCCCCTGCCAGTAGCCAGCGCTTCACGTGGCGCAGTCGGTCGATCAGGTAGCCTATGCACGGGTCCTGCAGTGTATCGAGCAGGCGCGCAGCGAACATCACCCAGCCCAGTAGTGCCAGTTCCGTACCATGCAGCTGGTGGTAATACGCTGCCACCTGCACATACACGGGCAGGGCGGCCATGGCAAGCGGCAGGCCGGGCAGGCCATATGCCGCCAGCTGCCACCAGCGCGGTGCGGCCAGATTCATGGCGTGGCGCCCATTAGTTGCTGGCGCAGGGCCTGATCGTGGCTGCGTTCATCGAGCCAGATACCGAAAAAGGCCTGCGCCAGTGCAGGATCGTCGATCTCGGCCAGTAGCTGGTGCTGATTGTAGAGACGCATGCCGAGGCCGGGGCGGTACACGCCTATCAGTTCGTCGCCGGCGCTGACATCGGTGAACGCATTGAGCAGAGTGCTGCGCCAGCGGGATAGGGTGGCGCTGTCGGGCAGCTTGCGGCTCAAGCGGCGGATTTCATCGAGGCTGGTATCCGCTAGCCGTTCGCGGCTGATGCTGCGGTGGTATTGCAATTGCAGCGCAAATGCCCGCTGTGGCTGAAACGGCTGCTGTTCTGCCCACAGTGTGGCATGGTAGATACGCAAGCCGAACCAGCGCAGTTCGCCGCCGCCGAGGCGGATGGCGGCTGGCAGTTCTGCGCGCCAGCTCGCCGCTATCGCGGCCGGCGCCGTTACAGCGCAGGCTTGCTGGTTTGCGCCCATGCCGTATAGGGTCAGCAGACCAAGCAGCAGACCATGCAGCCAGCTACGCAGCGCAGGCCCGATAGCGGGCTGGCAGATCGAGGCGAACGGGCGGCAGTGAGGCATAGCGGTATCGTCAGGTGGGTGGTGTTGCGGCGGAAGGCGCAACTACTTGATTGATAATATTAATACCGATTGATTAAAAAATCTACTAATCAGTAACTTTGCTGTTAGGACAGAATATTCAAAAAGCCGCTGTAAGGAATCGCCGTGCCGGCCCGACCCATACGGATCAGCCCGAAAAAGGAAGCCCCTATCATGCAATGGTCCAGTATCCTCCGCGCGCCTTGGCGCACCAACCCCGAACCGCAGCGTCAATTGCTGGCCAGTCTGCTGCAACTGGCGTGGGTAGTGGAAGCGCGCGATCCCTACACGGGCGGCCACCTGTGGCGGGTGGCGCAGTTTTCCCGCTTGCTGGCGCAGGCTGCCGGCCTGTCCGAGGCTGAAGTGGCGCGGGTGGCGCTGGGCGGCTTCCTGCATGATCTGGGCAAGATTGCCATTCCCGATGCCATACTGGGCAAGAAGGAAAGGCTGAACGATGAAGAATATGCGGTGATCCGCACCCATCCCGAAAGCGGTCTGCGCCTGCTAGGCGCGCACCCGCTGGCGCAGCTGGCGCGCGATGCCGTGCTGCTGCACCATGAAACCCCCGATGGCAACGGCTACCCCTATGGCTTGCGCGCCGAGGCCATACCGCTGGTGGCGCGCATCGTCGGCATCTGCGATGCGTTCGATGCCATGACCAGTACCCGGCCGTATCGCGCCGGTATGCCGATAGCCAAGGCGCTGTCCATCATCCGGCTGGAACTGGGGCGCCAGTTCGATGCCGAAATGGGCGAACTGTTCCTCACGCTGGGCGAGAGCGATGCGCTGGCCCACATCGTCGGCCATAGCGATGAAGGCATACCGCTGGAACGCTGCCTGTCGTGCGGGCCGACCATCGTGCGCCCGCGCGAGGCCCATGCCGGCGATGCGCTGTACTGCCCCGCGTGCCATAGCGAATACACGCTGGCCGCAGGCGGTGCGGGCGTGCTGCCTAGCGGACGGCAGGATCCGGCGCGGGCGCTATCGATAGCGCCAGACGCGGCGCTGATCGACCGGCTGGTAGAGCAGCACCGCGCCGCGCTGGTCTGAGGCAGCGCTGCTAGACCACCACGCTGCTGCTCTGGCCGGGATGGCGCGCCAGCAGATCGGAGAGCTTGCGCAGCGCGGCACGCAGGCGCATTTCGTCGGCGATGGAACCGAGCGCGATGCGGATGGCTTCCGGCGCGCGCGGGCCGGTGCTGAAAGCGCTGGCCGGACTGACGGCCAGCCCCTCGGCCTGCGCTACCTGCGCCAGTTCCTGTGCACGCCAGTAGGCCGGCAGTTCTAGCCAGATGTGGATGGCGCAAGCGTGCGCACCGTCGGCGCGGCCAGCCAGCAACTGGCTGGCAAGGCGCTGGCGCTGGCGTGCTTCCTGCCGTACGCCTTGCAGCAGGCGCTGGGCCGAACCGTCGTGTATCCATTGCGTGGTCAGCGCGCTGGTGAGCGGGGTGGCCATCAGCACCAGTGCCCGCAGGGCCGTCATGAAGCGCGCGCGCAGTTCCGCCGAGTGCAGCAGTACGAAGGCGGTACGCAGGCCCGGTGCCAGACACTTCGACAGCGTGGCGATATGGGCCACCTGCGCGGGTGCGCTGGCAGCCAGCGGTGGCGGCGCATCGTCTGCCAGCAGCGAATACGGATCGTCTTCGATAATCATCACGCCGTGGCGCGCGCACACGCGCAGCAGTTCCAGCCGGCGCGCTGCGGGCATGGTGTGGGTGGTGGGGTTCTGCAGCGTGGGGTTGAGGTAGAGCAGGGTGGCGCCATGCTGGCGGCAGGCCTGCTCCAGCGCCTCGGGGCACATGCCGCTGGCATCGGTGGCTACCGGCTGCACGCTGCGTCCCAGTGCCTGCGCCGCATTCAGCAGGCCCGGATAGGCCAGCGGTTCGGCCAGTATGCTGCTGCCGGGCAGACTGAGTGCCATGATCAGCGCCGCCAGCGCCGACTGGGCGCCCGAGCAGACGCTGATGCTGTCGTGCTCCAGAGCGCCGAACAGGGGCGCTAGCCAGAGCGCACCGGCGGCACGGTCGGCGGCACTGCCGCCGCCGAGGTGGTAGTTCATCAGCATGCTGCTATCCGTATGCAGCAGCACTTGCGCCAGCCCTTGCCGGAGCAGTTCGGCGAAATCCAGTCCTGCCGGTGCGGGCGGAATGATCATGCTGAGGTCCAGCAGCTGCCCCAGTTCTGTCTTGGCGGCGGCCGCATAGGTGCCGCGTGCGCCCCGTCCTTCCAGCAGGTGACGCTGGCGTGCCACGTCGTAGGCGCGGGTCACCGTGGTCAGGTCTACCTGCAGCAGCGTGGCCAGACGGCGCTGGGCCGGCAGGCGGTCGCCCGGACGCAGCACGCCGTTGGCCAGTGCCTGCTCGATGAAGCGGGCGATCTGCAGGTAGCGCGGCCCGGCATGCTGGGCGAACTGGCCCACCCATGCGAGTGCATGCTCTTCATCTTGTATGGATCTGGATTGGGGCATTATTCTTAATGTATGGATTTTGTTTTGCCATAATATGGCTTTATGCCTGTACTTTATCCATACATAAGCGCGCTGTCTATGGCTTTGTCAACTTGCACTGCGCTGCCCTGAAGCGAGACCTATCATGACTCAGACTACTCCCGATGTTGCCGTCATCCGCATGTATGCGCCGCGCGAGCAGATCTACGCGCGCGAGGCGCGTGGTATGTTTGCCCGCTGGCGCTGGCTATGCGTCTGGCTTACCCAGCTGGCCTTTTACGGTCTTCCATGGCTGCACTGGAACGGCCGGCAGGCCGTGCTGTTCGACCTCGGGGCGCGCAAGTTCTACCTGTGGGGACTGGTGCTGTGGCCGCAGGACCTGATCTATCTGGCGGCCCTGCTGATCATCTGCGCGCTGTCGCTATTCCTGTTTACCGCCGTCGCGGGGCGGGTGTGGTGCGGCTTTGCCTGTCCGCAGACGGTGTACACGGAAATCTTCATGTGGATAGAGCGCCAGTTCGAGGGCGAACGCAGTGCGCGCATGCGGCTGGACCGCCAGCCATGGGGCACGGCCAAAGTGCTGCGCAAAGGCGGCAAACATCTGGCATGGCTGCTGTTTGCCCTGTGGACGGGTTTTACCTTCGTGGCCTATTTCACGCCGCTGCACGCGCTGGCCGGCAGCAGCGTGGCGCTGGCGCTGGGGCCATGGGAAACCTTCTGGGTGCTGTTCTATAGCGTGGCCACCTACGGCAACGCTGGCTGGATGCGCGAGCAGGTGTGCCGCTACATGTGCCCCTATGCGCGCTTCCAGAGCTCCATGTTCGATCAGGATACGCTCATCGTCAGCTACGACGCGCGGCGCGGCGAACCACGCGCGCCGCTGGCACGGGCCACACCGGCCAGCCAGCAGGTCGGCAAGGCGAGTGGCAGCTGCATCGACTGTTCGCTGTGCGTGCAGGTCTGCCCGACCGGCATCGATATCCGCAACGGCCTGCAGTATGACTGCATCAGTTGCGCCGCCTGTGTCGATGCCTGCGACAGCGTGATGGACAAGATAGGCGCGCCGCGCGGCCTGGTACGCTTTACTACCAGCCGTTCGATGCAGCCGCAGGCGGTGCAGCAGACACTGGCGGCACGGCTGCTGCGCCCGCGCGTACTGGTGTATGTTGCCTTGCTGGCGCTGGTCACGGCCGCCTTGGGCTGGACTATGCTGCACCGTAGTCCGCTCAGGCTGGACGTGATACGCGACCGTGGCGTGATGGCGCGTGTAGTGGAGGATGGGCAGATCGAAAACAGCTTCCGCCTGCAGTTCATGCATGCGGAGGAGCAGGCGAGGCGCTACCGTCTCTCGGTGCATGGCCTGAACGGACTGACGCTGCTGACGCCTGCCGAACTGCTGCTGGAACCGGCCAGCACCCGCTCCGTTCCCGTCACCGTACGGCTGGCCCCGGGGCAGGGCGTGCATGGCGCCAACCGCATCAGCTTCCGTCTCGTGGCGGTCGATGCTGCGGGGGCACCCGTTCAGGTGGAAGAGAAAGCCATGTTCTTCATTCCCCGTTCGTGATGCCCATGCTGGCCAGCACGCGCGCGGCATTGTCCTGACAGTCGATATCGTCAGGCCGCGCGTTGATCAGCGCGATCAGGTGCTGCAAATGCTCCCGGTTCTGTGCCAGCCGCGCCTGTAGCGCTTCGATATCGCGGACCTTCTGCTGCAGCGCCGCCATCAGTCCGGCGTGCTGCCAGTGGCGCAAGTCCTGCGGCAGCAGCTGGCGGATTTCATCGAGCGTGAATCCGGCGCGCTGGGCGCCGCTGAGGATGGAGAGCAGCGTGGCCGATTCAGGCGGATAGTCGCGGTAGCCATTGGCCAGCCGCTGCACCCCTTTCAGCAGCCCCTGCGCTTCATAAAAGCGGATGGCCGAAGCCGCCACGCCCGTACGCCGGGCCAGTTCGCCGATTTTCATTGCCGTCTCCCTACTTGCCGATCGCTGCACTATAACCTTCAACCATACTTGAAGGTCAAGCACGCTAAAAAGTACTTGACCTTCAAGTGCGCTTTAAACTTATCGTGACGGGACTGTAACCACGGGAGTGATGATGCAAGTCTTTAGCGAACTGCGCCTGCCTAACGGTAGCGTGCTGCCTAACCGGCTGGCCAAGGCGGCCATGGAAGAGAATATGGCCGATGCCGATCAGGCGCCATCCGACGACCTGATCCGGCTATATCAGCGCTGGGCCGAAGGCGGCGTAGGGCTGATGATTACCGGGAATGTGATGATAGACCGGCGTGCCATGACGGGGCCGGGCGGGGTGGTGCTGGAGCAGGGCGCCAGCCTTGAGCGCTTCCGCCGCTGGGCCAGTGCGGCGCGCGCGCACGGCGGCCAGATCTGGATGCAGCTCAATCATCCGGGCCGGCAGATGCCCGCTGCGCTGGGCCAGCCCACGCTGGCGCCATCGGCGCTGGCCATGGATCTGGGCAAATTCAGCGCCGAGTTTGCCCTGCCGCGCGCTATGACCGAGGCGGAAATCGCCGAGGTGATCGAGCGCTTCGTGCGCAGCGCCATGCTGGCGCAGCAGGCCGGCTTCAATGGCGTGCAGATCCACGCGGCGCACGGCTATCTGCTTAGCCAGTTCCTGTCGCCGCTGGCCAACCGGCGCAGCGATGGCTGGGGCGGTTCCATCGCTGGCCGTGCAAGGTTGCTGATCGAAGTAGTCAAAGCCGTGCGGCTAGCCGTGTCGGCGGAGTTCGCCGTGGCCGTCAAGCTCAACTCGGCCGACTTCCAGCGCGGCGGCTTCAGCGCCGAGGATGCGCGCGCCGTGGTGGAAATGCTGAATCCGCTGGGCATCGATCTGCTGGAACTGTCGGGCGGCAGCTATGAAGCGCCGGCCATGATGGGGCTGGCGCGCGACGACAGAACGCTGGCGCGCGAAGCCTATTTCCTCGAATTCGCTCAGCAGCTGGCGCAGGTCGCCGCCATGCCGCTGATGGTGACCGGCGGTATCCGCCGCCTGCCCGTGGTGGAGCAGGTACTGGCCAGCGGTGTGGCACTGGCGGGCATGGCGACAGCGCTGGCCATTGCACCGGATTTGCCGCGGCGCTGGCGCGACTATCCTGCCGAGCACCCGCAGCTACGGCCCGTCACCTGGCAGGACAAGGTGATGGCGTCGGCGGCGCACATGGCCATGGTCAAGCACCAGCTGCGCCGCCTCAGCCGCGGCAAACGTAGCGCGCCCGATGTATCGCCGCTGTATGCGCTGATTGCGCAGCAGCTCACCGGCAAACTGCAGAACCGGCGCTACCGCCAGCGCATGCGCCAGCTGGGAGCTGCAGCATGAGCGGCGCGCGCCGGATGCCGGGTGCGGGGCGGATCCGTGCCATGCAGCGGGCGGCGGGCACGCTGCTGCTGTCTGCTGTGATGCTAGCGCCGACGCAGGCCGCGCCGGTCAGCACCATTATGCTGGCCGGCCAGTCCGTGCCGGTGCAGGCTGGTGGCCTGTATGAGCGCTATCGTTCCAATCCGCCGCTGTCAGTGGTGGCGGCCGAACATCCGGAACTGGATCTAAGCTGGTTCAAAACCCTGCCCAAGCAGAAGGTAGAAATAGGCTTTACCTCCTACAGTCCCAATTACTATTACCGCAACAGCAAGATTACGCTGGTGTACACGGCCGATCTGGCGCGCCTGCGCAGCCTGATCCCGGCAGCCTTGCGGGCGCAGGTGCAGCCGCTGCAAGTGTGGCCGGGACGCGGCGCCGTGGCGATCACTGCCTATGCCTACGAGCTGTGCGACAACGACAGCTATAACGAACTGTCGCTGGCCATCGTCACCAATGCGCCGGGGCAGCGCAGCTACGGCCCACTGAGTCTGCTGGCGCAGTCGCGTGCCGGCCAGTTCTGGGGTTATGTGCTCAAACTGCCCGTCAATACCGAACTGGCCAGAGTGCGCGGCGTAGTGGGCTACAAGCTGCCCAAATGGCTGGCGCGGATCGATTACACGGCAGCGCAGGGGAGTGTGCGTTATGCACTGTACGAGGGGCATGACGCTGCGCCGGCGCTACTGCTGGAAGGGCAGAAGCTGGCCGATACGGCGCCGCAGATGCAGGTGCTGCGGCATAGTTTCGTCAATCTCGACCATGCGGGCCGGCCCAGCGTCGGTTATGCCCTGTCGCGCCATGTGCGTGCTGCCAGCAGTAGCCGGCAGGAGGCGGCCACGCTCAGCCTCGGCAAAGGCGAACTGGCTGATTATGTCAGGAGTCTGCAGCTGGGACGATTGCTGAAATACGAATATGTGCCGGAGTTCCAGAGTGCGCTGTACGCGCCTGTACCACTGGGCCGGAACGGAGCGACGCAATAGAAAACGGAGCGCCAGACAGGCTGGCGCTCCGCTAGGCCAACTGGCCGTGGCTTACCAGCCTATGTCGCGCAGCAGCGAGTAGGACAGGTCGTTCGGAGCCGTGACTTCATGAGTGAGGTCGCCATTGATGGCCGGTTCCATCAGCTGGTTGGGGAAGGCCCCCGTATCGAAGTGCGAAACCGACGAGCCGCCCTGATAAGGGTTAGGTGCAAACATCTGCATCCGTCCCTGCAGGTCGGCGCCGGCGCGCAGCGCCATATTCACCCCGAGGTTGGCGTACACGTTCGAGTGCAAACGGGTGCGCTTGGCCAATGCTGCCTTGAGTGCGATGCCGTCATCGAGCGTGATGCGCACGGCAGGTATCACCACGCTGGCGTCCGTTCCGCCCAGACCGGGCGGCGGTGAACCCGCGGCATTGTCGGCGACGATCACCCCGATCGCACCGGCATTCTGCACGTTCTTGGCCTTGATGGTGAACGCGCAGACGCCACGATCGACCAGCGCGATCTTGCCGCTGACGGCGGCGGCATTGGCGGCCGACAGAGGGTTGCAGGCCAGTCCAGTGCTGATGCCGCTATCGACCACCGGCATGATTTCACCCGTCATGCCGGGACTGCTCAGGGCCGGACCGAACGAGGCCGCGCCGACCTGCATCGAACCGGCTATGCTGGCCGGGCTGATCAGGGTCAGAGCGGGAGCGCCTTGCTGCAGCACGCCAGCCAGAGCGTTGTTGGTGATGGCGCCAGTCCAGACCAGCTTGCCCGACTTGAGCGAGGACGCAGCACGCTCGCTATCGCTCATGTCTTTCCACAGCTTGCCGGTGCTGGAATCCTTGAGGTAGAAGTCCCAGATGCTGGGCACACCGCCCAACTGCTCGCCGGTGCTGCCGTCGGTGTAAGTCTGGAAGCCCAGTCCGTGACCGAATTCGTGGGTCAGCACCGTGACCAGGTCGATCTTGCTGCCATGGTTGTTATCGAGCCCAAGATAGAATGGTGTGCCGGGCAAGCAGTTGGCGTTGCCCAGATTGACATTGAAGCGCGCACGGATGTCGGCGGTAGTGCTATCGGGGTCGCTGCCAGTCAGTTTGGCCGTCTGGGCTTTGCCATACCATGCGCCAGCCTGCGGTGCGCCAGCGAAATCGCTGAACACCTCGGTGGCGCCGGCACTACCCAGCACGGCGCTGGTGCTAGTGCAGGTCAGTGGGGCCCAGGTGGCCATGACGCGGATGGTGACGCTGCTGCTCAGAGTCGCGCCCCATTTGCTGGCGGCCGCCTGGAAGGCGTTCAGGCGCTGGGCGCCCAGCGTGGTGCCGGTATTGCCGCCCACAGGTGCAACCACGGTGGGGTCGTTGAAGCCGACCCCGGCCGGATCACCGTTGACGATGATGATGGTGGCGCCGGAAGGCACCGGGGTCACGGCGGAACTGGCGCTGGTGTAGAGACAGGCGGCTGCTGCAAGGGTGGTCAGGACGAGACGTTTCATTGCAGGGCTCCTTTCGCGGCTGGCAGCTGGGCGTCATGGGCCAGATGTTGTTCGGCGTCTTCACCGGGCATGCAGGACTGGACCAGCGTACCATCGGCGGCCTTCTGCACGATGGCAAAGCTGGCTTTGCTATCGTCTAGCCGCCTGCCGACACCGCCTTTGGCAGTGCTCAGCGGCTGCACTTTGGCGCCCTGGGCGATGCGGCCGCTGCTGACGCGGCTAGACGTGCTGGCTGCGCTCAGCGCTGCCAGCTCCGCGGCCTGCTCGGCCGTCGGGCCCGTCAACTGGCCGGTGACGGGATCTTTGTAGGCCATCAGGCCGTTGGTGCCCGAGGCCGGCGTCACATCGAGCTGCAATTCGGCGGCCGTCATCACGCGGGTGTGAGGGAAAGTCATCAGGCCGTTGGCTGCCTGCGGCTCGGCTTGCGCGACCAGTGCCGTGGCCGAGGCGCCAGCAAAGGCCAGCCAGCGCGCCCGTTTGCGGTTGAACACCAGCACGCCCAGGCCCGCCAGCAACAGCAACGCGCTTGCTGGTTCCGGTACGGCGCTGACGTTGACGGAATCGATGGCGATGGCGTCACCGGCGGCATTGGTATCGCCCACCACGTAGCGGAAGGCAAACCGGCCCGTGGCGGCAGCGCCCAGACCGGACAGGGTCAGCGCTTTATTGGTCCAGCCAGTGTCATTGGTGGCGCTGTAGGTGCCCAGCAGGACAAAGTCGCCGGTGGAAGAGGTGCTGCTGCCCACGTTGTGGCTGGCGCCTGCCAGGCTGTAGTACACCTCTACCGTATCCTGAAAACCTTCGCCCATCAGACGCAGGGAGAAGTTCAGCGTATTGCCGTTGGCCATGGCCAGTTCAGGCGTGATCAGCCAGTTGCTGATCGCGCCGCCGGCGGCTGCATTCAGGTAGTTGGCGCCTATGGCCGAATTGGCCGGGCCAGCAGCGGCACCCAGCACGTCACTCTGGAACCAGCCACTCTGGCCGGCCGGACTGCTGTTGTTGGTAAGGAACCAGCCACTGGAACTCAGTGTGCCGATGTCGTTGAATCCTTCGTTCAGAAGGGGGGCAGCGGAGGCGGGGCTGATGGCAGCGGCAGCCAGCAGTCCGATCAGGGTTTTTTGCAAGTTCATGATGCTCCAATGGTCTTGTTTGCCCTAGCGGGCGAGCGTGTGGAACAAGTCAGAAGGCACGGCTAAGTGCTTCTGGCGCTGACGACTACATGACAAAATTACCTTAAATCTTCTTGTTTTTCTAAAAAATAAAATTAAAAAATACACCATTCGCTTGTGCAAAATACACGGATTCTCACCCTGTAGAGCAAGATTTGAATATTGTCGATGCGGCAAAAAACCATGGAAAATTCGGGACTTTTTTGCAACATGTTCTATGGGAAAAGTTGCTAGAAAGGTTAAGTAGGGCGAGGGGAGGGGCTGGCGGGAAGGAAGGGAGGAGGCGTGCAGGCAGGGCCGTTGCCCGCCCGCACGCCTTGACGTTCGCCAGCCGCGGGGCTACTTAATGAAACTCAGTTGTTTGCTGATGCGTTCCAGCACAGGTTTCTTGCGCTGGTTAAACACCACCTTGTTATCGGAAATCAGGTTGTTACCCTTGGTGTCGATGGAGATGATAAGCGGGCCGAATTCCCTGACGCGGTTGATCCACAGGGTTTCCGGCATGCCCAGATCGGGCCACTCGTAGCCTTCGATTTCTTCCACTTGCGTGGCGGCCAGCACGGCGCAGCCACCGGGGAAAATGGCGTGCACGGCCACGCCTTCCTGACAGCCGGCCACCGTCTCCGGACCCATGCCGCCTTTGCCGACGATCAGTTTGACGCCCGTCTGCTTGATGAATTCGCGCTCGAATTTTTCCATGCGCATGCTGGTGGTGGGACCTATCGATACCATCTCGTAGCTGTCATCGTCCTTTTTGCGCACGATGGGGCCGGCGTGGAAGATGGCGCCGCCTTCGAGATTGACGGGCAGTTCGCGCTTCTGTTCGATCAGGCGGCGGTGCGCCACGTCGCGGCAGGTCACCAGACGGCCAGTCAGATACACCACATCGCCGACGTTGAGGTCGCGCAGGTCTTCATCCCTGATGGGGGTGGTGAGGATTTTTTTCACAGTACGACTCCTTCGTGGGAAATGATTTCATAGGACATGTCGGCGTTGATGCGGATCTTGCCGCGGCGGTGAGCCCAGCAGCCCGTATTCACGGCCACGCCTATGGTGGACGGGTGGCGGGCCGACGATTCGATGTTCACGCCCATCACGCTGTTGTTGCCGGTCAGTCCTTGCGGGCCGATGCCGATTTCGTTCAGTCCCTGTTCCAGCAGCTGCTCCATCAGGGCGGCGTTGGGATTGTCGGCTCTGGAATCGACCGGCCGCAGGATGGCCAGCTTGGACAGGCGCGCCGCCGTTTCCACCGAGGTTGAAACGCCCACGCCAACCAGCAGCGGCGGGCAGGCGTTGACGCCGCGTTCGGTAATCACGTCCATCACGAATTCGGCCACGCCTTCATAGCCCTGACCGGGCATCAGCACCTTGGCGGCGCCGGGCAGAGTGCAGCCGCCACCGGCCATGTAGACATCGATGGTGCAGCTGTCCTCGCCGGGCACGATGCGCCAGTCCAGCCATGGAATCTGGGTGCCCGTATTGGTGCCGGTGTTTTTCTCGTCAAAGGTTTCTACTGCGTTGTGGCGCAGCGGCCCCATTTTTGTGGCGCCCAGCGTGGCGTCACGCAGCACGTCCTCCAGTTCGCCGATCAGGGGGAAGTTGGAACCGGCCGAAATGAAGTACTGGATCACGCCCGTATCCTGGCAGCTGGGGCGGTTCAGTTTGTCGGCCGCCTGCTGGTTGCCGTCCATGGAATCGTAGATCGATCTGGCCAGCGGATTGGTTTCCATGGTGCGTAAATCGGCCAGTTTGGCTTTGACGTCTTTCGGCAGCCGTTTGCCGATGTAGGACGTGAACTTGGCCATGGTGTCCGTCAGGGACTGTACTGCTACTTCCTTGTCCATAATGTGCTCCTGTTAAAAGTCGGTGATAGATGGGTTTAGTGGGCGGCAACGGGGCGGGCTTGCGGCTGGCCGGGACCGCTGCGGGCCAGCAGCAGCGTCAGTACGGCCGACAGCACCAGCAGGCCAGCGACGAAGTACAGGCCGCCCTGATAGCTGCCCGTGCTGTCCTTGACCCAGCCGATCATGGCGGGGCCGGCAAAGCCGCCCAGATTGCCGATGGAATTGATGGTGGCGATACCGGTGGCGGCAGCAGCACCGGACAGGAACATGGTGGGCATGCTCCACAGCGGCGGCTTGGCGCAGCTGATGCCGATGTTGACCAGCGTGAGGGCGGCGATCAGGCCGACGATGCTGCTGGCGCCAGCAGCCACTACCAGCCCGATGGCGGCAGCGCAGCAGGCCAGCACCACGTGCCAGGTGCGTTCGCCGGTGCGGTCCGAGTGGCGCGACCACAGCACCATGGCCAGCACCGAGACGATGGGCGGAATGGCGTTCAGAAAGCCTACCGTGATGGACGACACGCCCAGTTCCTTGATGATCTGCGGGGCCCAGATGCCTAGCGTGTACAGCCCGGCCGAGGTGCCGAAATAGATCAGTGCCAGGGCAATCACGCGCGGATTGGCCAGCCCGGCGAACACGCTGTGGTGGGCCTGTGCGGCCTTGTCAGCCTGTTCCTTCTGCATGGTCTGTATCAGCCATGCGCGCTCGTCGTCCTTCAGCCAACGGGCCTGCTCCGGCTTGTCCGTCATGTAGAAGAACACTACGACGCCCAGCAGCAGCGCGGGTATGGCTTCGAGGATGAACATCCATTGCCAGCCCACCAGCCCAAGAAAGCCGTGCATGTCGAGCAGCGCTGCCGAAATAGGCGAACCGAGGGCGGTGGAAATCGGTGCGGCAGCCATGAACAGGGCCGTGACCCCCGCGCGGTGGCGGGCCGGGAACCAGTAGCTCAGGTAGAGGATGATGCCGGGGAAGAAACCGGCTTCGGCTGCCCCCAGCAGGAAGCGCATGATGTAGAAGCTGGTGGCACCCTGTACAAAAGCCATGGCGCCGGAAATCAGGCCCCAGGTGAGCATCACGCGGGCGATCCACAGGCGGGCGCCGAATCGATGCAGGGCGATATTCGAGGGCACCTCGAACAGGAAGTAGCCCCAGAAAAATATCCCTGCACCCATGCCCAGTATCGAGGCCGTAAAGCCCAGATCGTGCTTCATGGTGAGGGCGGCGAAACCGATGTTGACGCGGTCCAGATAGGCGATGAAATACAGCAGCATGATGAAGGGCACGATGCGCCAGCTGATGCGGCGCATGGTGCGCTGCTCGATATCGAGTTGCATGATAAGTCTCCAGTGTTGCTTTGAGGTGGGCCAGCCTCGTGGCTGGCGGAATGTCCGTCTAGTGCGGTTAGTCCACCGGTCGATCGATATGCCCGGGCAGCTTTCTCGATGGCGTACAACTGGCGAGTAGGTTATAGTTTTTAAAAAACGCAGGGATCGAGCGAAATTTAAAACATTAGTTAAAAAAAATTACGAATGAATGCAGATACGGAACTGGCTTTCTTTTGCCTGCTGGTGAAGCAGGGTACGCTGGCCGCCACGGCGCGCGAACTCAATCTGACCCCGCCGGCCGTGTCGCGCCGCCTGACCCAGCTGGAAGAGCGGCTGGGTGTGCGCCTGCTGAACCGCACCACGCGGCGCATCAGCCTGACAGGTGAGGGCGAGGTGTATTTCACCCACGCCCAGCGCATCCTCGGCGATATTGCGGAAATGGAAAGGCTAGTCGCCAGCAGCCGCGCCGCACCGCGCGGCTTGTTGCGCGTGAATGCGCCGCTGGGTTTTGGCCGCAGCTATATCGGGCCGGCCATTTCGGCGTTTTCACGCCGCTATACGGAAGTGGAAGTGCTGCTGCATCTGACCGACCGCCCCGTCAGCCTGCCTGATGCGGCCGTCGATGTGTGCATACGCTTTGGCGACCTGCCCGATTCGCGTCTGATTGCCAAGAAAATTGCGGCCAACCGCCGCCTGCTGGTGGCCAGCCCCGAGTATCTGCGCCACAGCGGCACGCCGCTGCATCCGCATGATCTGGGCCAGCACAGCTGCATTGTGCTGCGCCAGAACGACGCAGCCTACGGCAACTGGCGTCTGAGTCGTGGCAAGCAGGTGGAAACTATCAAGGTACATGGCAAGCTCAGCACTAACGATGGCGAGGTGGCGCTCAACTGGGCGCTGGAAGGCCATGGCGTGCTGATGCGGGCGGAATGGGATGTGGCGAAATATCTGCGTAGCGGCCGGCTGCTGCAGCTGTTGCCCGAGTTCGAAACGGCGCCGGCCGATATCTATGCCGTGTATCAGGAAAGGCTGAATCTGTCGGCCAAGGTGGCGTATTTTGTCGACTATCTGCGCGACTACCTGAGTCAGCATGCCGATAGCCCGAAGCAGGCACAGCAGCGCTGGTAAGTTCGCTGGGAATTTGTTGGTTAACGGTGCCGCTAAGCCGGCTGATAGGCGGGCTGGCGGGCAAACCAGTCGGCCAGAAATTCCACGCACAGACGTACCCGTGCCGAGACCGACAGACGCGAGGGATAGACGGCCCAGATATCGGCCGGCTGGTAATAGCCGGGCAGCACGGCCACCAGCTGGCCGCTGGCCAGCTGGTCAGCCACGTCCCAGCTTGAGCGCAGGATGATGCCATGGCCGTCGAGCGCCCACTGGCGCACGATTTCGCCATTATTGGACGACAGCTGGCCCTGCACGCGCACCGACTCCACGCCATGGGGCCCATGCAGTTCCCAGCGGCCGAAATCCTGATCGCGCTCGCGGATAGGGATGCAGCGGTGCTGGTGCAGCTGTTCCAGCGTGGTGGGGCTGCCGTGCGCGGCCAGATAGGCCGGCGCGGCGCACAGCAGGCGGCGGTTGCCGGCAATGCGGCGTTTGATGACACTGCCTTCGTGGACATGGCCGACGCGGATATCGAGCTGGAAGCCTTCTTCCACCAGATCGACCGGACGGTCGAGCAATTCCAGCTGGATTTCCATTTGCGGAAACTGCTGGGCCAGTGCCGACAGGGCGGGCGCCAGCTGGCTGCGGCCGAAACCGCTGCTGCTGCACAGGCGCAGCAGCCCATGCGGCGCGGCCTTTTCGCGCGAAATGGCCTGTCCCATCAGATCGACATCCTCGCAGATGCGCAGCGCCCATTGATGCACGATTTCGCCCTGTGCCGTCAGCGTGACCTGGCGGGTGCTGCGGTGGAACAGCTGCTCCTGTACGGCCGCTTCGAGCAGGGCGATGCGCTTGCTGACCACAGCCTTGGAGATGCCTAGCTGGCGCGCGGTGGCGGCAAAGCTGCGCTGGCGCGCCACTTCGCAGAGCAGGCGTAAATCATCGAGCTGAGGGTTGGTGTGCACGATTCGTGTCCGTAAGATTCACATTCTGAGGGATTGTAATTCATACTGTGAACGCTATGCTAGCGGCTTCGAAGGTTCATAGCAGGAGTGTCCAGTATGAAACAGCGTATCGCGGTGATCGCCGGCGACGGCATAGGCAGAGAGGTCATGCCCGAGGGCTTGCGGGTATTGCAGGTGGCGGCGCAGCAGTTTGCGCTGGAACTGGAGTTCACCAGCTTCGACTGGGCCCACTGCGATTACTACGCCGCGCACGGCAAGATGATGCCCGATGACTGGTTCGAACAGTTGCGCGGTTTTGACGCCATCTACTTCGGCGCCGTGGGCTGGCCCGCCAGCGTACCCGATCATGTGTCGCTGTGGGGTTCGCTGCTGAAGTTCCGTCGCGAGTTCGACCAGTATGTGAATCTGCGTCCGGTGCGGCTGATGCCGGGCGTGCCGTGCCCGCTGGCCAACCGCAAGGTGGGCGATATCGACTTCATGGTGGTGCGCGAAAATACCGAGGGCGAATATTCGTCCGTGGGCGGGCGCATGTTCGAGGGCACGGAGCGCGAGACGGTGCTGCAGGAATCCGTGTTTACCCGCAAGGGCGTGGACCGGATCCTCAAATATGCGTTTGAACTGGCCCAGTCGCGGCCAAAAAAACATCTGACTTCGGCCACCAAATCGAATGGCATTGCCATCAGCATGCCGTACTGGGACGAGCGGGTGGCCGCCATGGCGCCGGCCTATCCCGCGGTACGCTGGGACCAGTACCATATCGACATACTGGCGGCCCGTTTCGTGCTCAGTCCCGAGCGCTTCGATGTGGTGGTGGCCTCCAATCTGTTCGGCGACATACTGTCCGATCTGGGGCCGGCCTGCACCGGCACGATCGGCATTACCCCCTCGGCCAACCTGAATCCGCAGCGTACTTTCCCTTCGCTGTTCGAGCCGGTCCATGGTTCGGCACCCGATATCTACGGTCAGGGCATCGCCAACCCGGTTGCCATGATCTGGTCCGGCGCCCTGATGCTGGACTTCCTCGCCCACAACGCCAGCAACGGTGCTGCCTATCGCGCGGCGCACGATGCTATCGTTGCTGCCATCCAACAGGTGCTGCAGCACGGGCCGCGCACGCCCGATCTGGGCGGCAGTGCCAGTACTGTCGCCATGGGGCAGGCTATCGCCGCAGCGCTGGCTGCGCACGCTGCCTGATGGCGCGCCTGCCTGCGCGCCATAGCGGCCAGGGTGCTGCATGCTGAGCGCATACGCCGGTTTTGCTGCCAGCCAGCTTGCGCTGATGCTGGCGATAGGCGCTATCCTCGGCTTCATGGGCGGCATGTTCGGCATAGGCGGCGGGATCATCGCGATTCCGTTTCTGGTGCTGGCCTTCGGCATGGAGCAGGCGCTGGCACAGGGCACGTCGCTGGCGATGATGGTGCCTATCCTGTTGCTGGGCTGGTGGCGCTACAGCCGCCATCACCCGCTGGACTGGCGCGTCAGCCTGCCGCTGGGGGCCCTGGCTGCACTGGCGACGCTGCTGGTGGCACGCTATGCCACTGGTCTGCATCCGGCTGCACTGCGCACGGTATTCGCCGTCTTTCTGCTCTTGCTGGCCTTGCGCATGCTGAGCCAGCAGCGCGCGGCCGCGACGCTGCCAGTGGCCGGGCCGGCGCGTATGCAGCGCGGCTGGCTGCCGCTGGTCGGTCTGCTGGGCGGCGCCTGCATGGGCTTGCTGGGAGTTGGGGGCGGGCTGGTCGCCACGCCGGTATTTACCGGGCTGTTCGGTTTGCGCCAGACCGAGGCGCAAAGCCTGTCGCTGGCGCTGGTGACGCCGTGTTCGGTGGTGGCATTGCTGACCTACGGCAGTGCCGGCCATGTACAGTGGGCCGTGGGACTGCCCATGGCTGCTGGCGGCATGCTCACCGTGACGGCGGGCGTGGCGCTGGCACACCGCCTGCCCGAGCGCAGCGTCAAGCGGGCGTTCGCTGCGATGATATTGGTAACGGCGCTGTGGCTGCTGCTGAAAGCCTGCCTGTGAGTGGCCCTGTACTTAGGCCAGATTAGTCCTGCAGGCTTTTCTGGCGCTGCTTCTTACGCTGGTACATGGCCTGGTCGGCCAGTTCGGTCAGCGCTTCGATGTGGTGGCCATCGTCGGGATAGATGGCACTGCCTATGCTCACCGAGAGCGGCAGCTGCTTGCCTTCGAACTGGTAGAGCCGGCTCGCCTGCTGCACCAGATGCGCGACTTTGGCCTCGATCTGCTGCTGGTCGCCGATATCGGTGAGCAGCACCATGAATTCGTCGCCGCCTATGCGCGCCACCAGATCGGCCTGGCGCACTTCCTGCCGCAGGCGCTGGCCGATTTCGCGGATGGCGGCATCGCCGGCGCGGTGGCCGTAGGTATCGTTGATGAATTTCAGCCCATCCATGTCCACGCCCAGTATGCCGAGCTTGTGGCGCTGGCGCTCGGCCAGTGCCAGACTGCTGCGCAGGCGGTCGAAATAGTGCGCCCGGTTGGGCAGGTTGGTCATGGCATCGTGGGTAGCCTGATGGTAGAGCTGGTCGATATCGTATTTGCTGGCGTGGTACATGGCGGCCGCAATCACGCCCGACATCAGCTGCAGGATGGCGATGGCGCGGGCGTCGAAGCTGGCCGGCTGCGCGGCAATCACTTTCAGCACCCCGACCGCCTGTTCGCCATGGCTGAGCGGCACCACCACCATCGAGCGCAGGCCCACGGCCTGACAGGCGCGCTGGTCCACCCGGCTATCGGTGAGGGCGTCATGGCAGATCAGCGCCTCATTGCTAGTCACGCACAGGCCGGACAGGCTGCCTTCCAGCGGGATGCGCAGGCCCAGCTGGCCGGCGGCGCTGCCGCTGGCGGCGCGATACACCATGAAGCTGCCTTCGGCAATTTCCACCACGGCGCCGCTGCCCTGGGTTAGCTGCTGGCTGTGCTGGCATACCAGATTGATCACCTGACCCAGATCGAGTCCGCAACGGGCAATTTCGGTTTGTACCTGGATGATGTCCAGCAGGATGGCCGGATCGAGCTGGATAGGCGGAAAAATGTGATCCATGTCAGGTTACTGTCGTGCCGGGCACGCCAGAGCATCAATTGGTTGGCAGAAAACAATCTGATGAGTCTGTCTATATTGTAGCCATTTTATTCTACACATTGTTCCATTTATATTGGAGATTTGTAACTTTGATGCACTGCGCAAGATGGGTCAACTTGCGGATTCCTTGATTTAGGTTGCTTGACGTCATCTTTTTAAACCAGTATCGTCGCTGCATCTTTAAAGCCTGCGCCTGCCTGCGCTCGCTGGTTTGTTATGTGCTCCCCACTCCCGCGCACAGTCCGTTTCACGAGAATGACGATGAAATCTATAGACGCACTTCTGGATCGTCTGCTGTTATGGCAGAAATTTGTTCTGCTGGCCGTGGTGGCGCTGGTGGTCGCCCTGATCCCGGCTAGCCTGTATCTGCAGCAGACCACTGCGACCATCGAGGCCGCCCAGACCGAGATCGAGGGCACGCAACCGGCGGCCGCCATCTTCAAAGTCATCCAGCTGACCCAGCAGCATCGCGGGCTGGCTGCGCTGGCGCTGGGCGGCGGCAGCGAGGCAGGACAGAAGCGTGCAGCCAAGCAGCAGCAGGTCGATCAGGCCTATGCCCGCATGGGCGAACTGGTCAAGGCAATGGATGCCCCCCCGCTGGCAGCGCGCTGGGAGCAGCAGCAACAGCGCTGGCAGAGTCTGCGCGAGAGTTTCACCGCGGGCCAGATGTCGGTGGCGCAGAGCTATCAGTTGCATACCAGCCTGATTGCCGGCCTGCTCGGCGTGAACGATATGGTGGCTGACCAGTATGAACTGCAGCTCGATAGCAGCGTCGATAGCCACCAGCTGATCCAGGCGGTGTACTACCAGATGCCGTATCTGGCCGAAGAAACCGGACGTCTGCGCGCCATGGGGACGGCGCTGCTGAACCAGCATGAGGCGAGCGCCGAACAGCGCGCTGCGCTGGCGGGCGCGATTGCCCGCGTACAGGACAGGCTGGAGCAGACCGGCATTGCGCTGCACAAGGCCACGCAGGCCAATGCAGAACTGGCCAGCGCGCTGGCCACGCCATGGCAGAGCGCCGAGCAGCAGACTCAGGCTTTCCTGGCGCTGGCGAACCAACGCATCGTACAGGCTCCGACGCTCGATTATGCGTCGGCGACCTATCTGGAACGGGCCACCAGCACCATCGACGCCCAGTTCGCCATTAACGGTGCAGCAGCCAGCAGCCTGAAAACCATGCTGGAAGCCCGCATCGCTGCGCTGCACACCCGCCGCTGGCTGATGTTTGCCGCCATGGCCGGCCTGATCGTGGCCGCCGGCCTGTTTGCCCGTCTGATTGCCCGTTCCGTCAGCCTGCCGCTGGTGCGGGCCGTGGAGATCACCCGGCGTATCGCCCAAGGCGATCTGACGTCGCGTTTCCAGCCGGGCGGACTGAGCGAAACGGCCCAGCTCATGCATGCCCTGCAGGAGATGAATCAGGGCTTGCTGAACATCGTATCCAGCGTGCGCAGCAGCGTTGGCAATATCGATTCGGCATCCTGCGATATCTCCAGCGGCAATCTCGATCTGTCCAGCCGCACGGAAACCCAGGCTTCCAATCTGCAGCAGACCGCTGCCTCGATGGAGCAGATTACGGCTACCGTACGGCAGAGTGTCGACCATGCGCGCGAAGTCGATCAGCTGATCAGTACTGCTGCCGGCGTGGCCGAACGTGGCGGCGCCGTGGTGCAGCAGGTGGTGGGTACCATGGGTGAAATCAATCTGGCGGCGCGCCGCATCGTCGATATCACCAGCGTGATCGACGGCATCGCCTTCCAGACCAATCTGCTGGCGCTGAACGCTGCGGTGGAGGCGGCCCGGGCGGGCGAGCAGGGCCGCGGCTTTGCCGTGGTGGCGGGCGAAGTGCGCAATCTGGCGCAGCGTTCGGCAGCGGCAGCGCGCGACATCAAACAGCTGATCGATAACAGCGTGCAGCGCATCGAAGCGGGCAATGCGCTGGCCGAACATGCGGGGCTGGCCATGACGGAAGTGGTGGGCAGCGTGGAACGGGTGACCGCCATTATGTCGCAGATGGTGCTGGCCGCGCAGGAGCAAAGTACCGGCATCGAGCAGGTCAATCTGGCCATCGCCCAGATCGACGAAATGACCCAGCAGAATGCCGCGCTGGTGGAACAGTCGGCCGCCGCATCGGAGTCGCTCAAGGAACAGGCCGGCGCACTGAGCGAGGCAGTGGCGGTGTTTACGCTGGAACGGGTGCGTCCGCAGCGTGCTGCGCTGGCCTATGCCTGAAGCAGCAGCTAGGCCTGAACCGGCAGCTGCGCCTGAACCGGCTGCTGCGCCAGCAGCAGTTCGCCCATGGCCTCGGCCGGCATGGCGCGGGCATACCACCAGCCCTGATACAGCTCGCAACCCTGCTCGCGCAGGTAGGCCAGCTGGCCGGCATTTTCCACCCCTTCGGCCACCATCTTCAGATTGAAGCTGCGCGCCAGTCCGATGATGGCCTGGGCTATCGTGCAGTCATTCGAGTCGCCGGGCAGGCCCTGCACGAAGCTGCGGTCGATTTTCAGCTTGCTGACCGGCAGATCCTTGAGCCGCGTCAGCGATGAATAGCCGGTGCCGAAATCATCCAGCGCCACGCTGCAGCCCAGTGCCACCAGCGCAGCGATCTGGGCGCGTGCCTGATCGGGCCGCGCCATCACCACCGTTTCCGTAATTTCGATATCGAGCAATCCGGCCGGTGCGCCCGTGCGCTGTAACATGGCGGCGACCTGCTGGGCCAGATCGGGCTGGTTGAACTGGTGGGCGGAAAAATTCACCGCTATTCTCAGCGGAGTGCCGGCCTGCTGCCAGTGACAGATTTGCCGGCAGGCCTGTTCCAGCACCCAGTCCGACAGCGGCAGGATCAGGCCGGTGGCTTCGGCCACCCCCACAAAGCGCTCGGGCGATACCTGTCCCAGCTGTTCGTCGTGCCAGCGCAGCAGCGCCTCGGCTGCCTGCAGGGTGCCAGTCTGGACATCGACCTGCGGCTGGTAATGCAGCTGCAGGCGGTTTTCCGCCAGCGCTTCTTTCAGCCGTGCATGGATCAGCATGTCTTCGTGCGCGCGCGCATTGAGCTCCTGCGAATAGCAGGCGTAATGTCCGCGCCCGTTCTGCTTGGCCTGATACATGGCCATATCGGCATAGCGCAGCAGGGTATCGACGTTGGCCGCATCGTCGGGCAGGAAGGCGATGCCTATGCTGGCGCCGGAATAGATCTGCTGGTGGCGCAGCGAATAGGGGGCCTTGAGTACATCGAGCAGCTTGGCGGCCACCCGCATGGCATCGTCCGGGCTGCCCAGATCACCGAGCAGGATGGCAAATTCGTCGCCGCCCAGCCGCGCCAGCACATCGCCGCTGCGCAGGACCGACTGGATGCGGCTGCCCGCTTCGATCAGCACGCGGTCGCCCACGGCATGGCCGAAATTGTCATTGATGGTCTTGAAGCGGTCCAGATCGAGGAAGAGCAGGCTCAGACGTGTCGCCTGCCGCGCCGAGCGCAGCGCGGCCTGCTGCAGCAGGGCCTTGAACAGGCGCCGGTTGGGCAGGCCCGTCAGGTCATCATGGGTGGCGCGGTGCTGCAGCGTACGTTCGAAAGCGTGGCGCTCGCTCAGATCATGCACATAGGCGATGGCATGGCGCTGGCCGCCATCCTGCCAGTGGCCGAGCGAAATTTCCACCGGACGCAGGCTGCCGTCGCTGCACAGCAGCGATAGTGCGGCTTCGCCCATGGCACGGGTGCGCGGCTGGGCAAAATAGCCGGCCATATAGCCGGCGTGGCGGGCGCGCTGGGCGGGCGGCAGCAGCAGGGCCACGTTCTGTCCCAGTAGCTGGTCCAGGCTGTAGCCGCTGAGCCTCTGCATGGCCGGATTGGCCATGCGGATGATGCCGTTCTGGTCCACCCGCACGATGCCATCCGGTGCTGCATCGAAGGTGATCTGTTCGCGTCTCTGCTGGATAGCCAGGCGCCGCCGCGGCAGCAGCGCGGCGTGGTGCACGGCCAGTGCCAATAGCAGCACCAGCAGCACGGCCAGCAGGGCAGCGGCGAGCACGCTATGCTGGCGCTGCAGCGCCAGTGCTGCCAGTGCGGCCAGCAGCAATCCCAGCAGCGTCGCCGCCACAGCGCCCGGCAGCTGCAAGCCAGTCCGGCGCGGCGCAGCGCTGGTCACGCCATGCTGGCAGCTGGGCGGTATCATGCGCTAGCGCTGGCCAGTTGCAGGGGCGCGGCAGTGGCTGCCGGCCGCATGCTGCTGCGGGCAGCGCCTTCGAGGCGGAAGCGGGCCACGACTTCGCTCAGGGCGCCGGCCAGCTGGTCGAGCTGGGCGGAAGCATTGGTGGTCTGGTCCACCAGATGGGCGTTCTGCTGGGTCACGCCATCCATCTCGACGATGGCCTGATTGATCTGCTCGATGCCGCAGCGCTGCTCTTCGCTGGCGATGGCGATATCGCGGATCACATTGCTCACCTGCTGCACGCTGTGCACGATGGCCTGCATGGCGCTGCCGGCTTCGCTCACCAGCTGCGAGCCATCTTCTACCTGCGCCACCGAGGTGGCAATCAGCTGCTTGATTTCGCTGGCCGCCGCCGCCGAGCGCTGTGCCAGATTGCGCACTTCGCCAGCCACCACGGCAAAGCCGCGCCCCTGTTCGCCGGCGCGCGCTGCTTCCACCGCCGCATTCAGCGCCAGCAGATTGGTCTGGAAGGCGATGCCGTCGATCACGCCAGTGATGTCGGCAATCCGGCGCGACGACTGGTTGATGCTGTCCATGGTCTGCACCACCTGCTGCACCACGCTGCCGCCGCGGTCGGCCAGCGCGCGGCTGTCGGCCACCAGCGAACTGGCCTGTGCCGTGTGGGCGGCATTCTGCTGCACGGTAGCGGTCAGTTCTTCCATCGAGGTGGCAGTCTGTTGCAGGGCACTGGCCTGATGTTCGGTACGGGCTGACAGGTCGACGGTATCGGCCGCAATCTGGGCGGCCGCAGCGCTGATGCTGACCGTGCCATGGCGCACCTGCTGCACGATGTCGGCCAGATTGCTGTTCATGCGCGCCATGGCGTTGATCAGATGGGTGGTTTCATCGCGTCCGCGGCCAGCCTCGATGCGCTGGCTCAGATTGCCGTCGGCCACATGGTCGGCGGCGCTGACGGCGGCGTTGAGGGGCGCGGTGATGCTGCGCGTGACGGCCCAGGCGCAGGCGACGGCGGCCAGTATGGCGGCGCCGGCCAGCAGCAGCATCAGGCGGATGGCGTCGGCGCTGGCAGCGTGGGCGTCGGCACCGGCGATTTCCATCAGTTTGCCGCCCAACTGGACCAGACCCTGCACGCGTTCGAAATAGACCTGGCGCTGCTGCGCCATGGGGCCCATGATGATGGCAACTGCGCCGTCCCGGTCGCCGCTTTCGAACAGGCTGAGGGCGCGCTGCTGGCTTTGCAGATAATGGCCACGCGCTTCCTGCATATCGGCCAGGATGGCGCGTCCTTTGGGAGTGGTCAGCAAGCGGTCGAGCTGGCTGATGTAGCCGCTCACGCGCTCGCTGCTGGCCTTGATGGCGGCCAGATCGCGCTGCTGTAGTTCCGGATTATCGAGCAGCAGCAGGTTGCGCAGGCGGATGGCGTTATCGCTGATGCCTTCCAGTATCTGGTTGGCATACACGACTTTAGGATAGCGGTCTTCCACGATCAGGCGGATGCTGTCGTCGAGGTTGGCGAGACGGGAATAGGCGAGCAGCGTAATGCCGATCAGGAAAGCGACGATCAGGCCGTAGCCTGCCGCCAGACGGGTACCGACTTTGTAGTGGTTGAGTTGCATATGAAGCTCCGGTGAACACGCACTGCCAGACAGATCTGGGGCAGTAGTTATCGGGCTGCAGGTTCTGTTGCATTGCAGCCGGCTAACGAGGCGTGTTCAGGGCCTCAGGCAGGACAATCAGGGGTAGGGACTGTTCCGTTCAAGTAGTTTTACCGTTTTTTGTGCCGCCGGTCAATTATTTTGGTGCTGTCGGTAGATTATTTGCACCAAGACTGAGCAGGTTGCGCGCACTCACCACCTCGTCGGCCACGTCGGTGAGCTTGCGGCGCTGGCGCCGGGCGGCATCGCGCAGCAGATTGAAAGCGGCGCTGCGGCTCAGCTTGTATTCCATCATGACGATGCCGGTAGCCACGTTGACGCTGCGCTCGGTATCCAGCGCTGTTTGAAGCTGGCGCTGGCTGCGGCGCAGGTTGTCCAGCTCGCTGGCGCGCGCCAGCGCCGCTTCGATCACGGGTAGCAGCTGCTGCACATCCTGCGGCTTGACCAGATAGGCGAGGGCGCCGCTGCGGGTGGCCTGTTCCACCATGGCCGCCTCGCCGTAGGCGCTCAGCATGATGAAGGGAATGTGGTCTAATTGCGACAGTCGTTCGGCCAGTGCCAGTCCGCCCTGACCCTGCATACGCACGTCGACGATGGCCAGATCGGGGCGGGCGCCCGTCGCCAGCCATGCTTCGGCCTGCTCGGCCGATTCGGCGCAATCGACCTGATAGCCAGCATGGCGCAGGCCGCTGGCCATAGTGCTCAGTACCAGCCGGTCGTCCTCGACCAGCAGCAGGGCGGCATGTTTCGTTAAGTTGTACATGGTGTTTCCCGGGTAGTTATTTGGAGTGCAGGTGGCGCCAGCAGCAGGGTGGTGAGCACCAGTTGTTCTTGCTGACGCATGTTCAGGCTGGCGCCGGCGCGCGGCATCAGCGCCTGGACCAGTTGCAGCCCGCTGTAGGGATCGGGCGTGGCGGCCGACTGGGCGGGCAGCAGGCCCTGATTGCTGATGGTGATTTCGATCTGCTGCGCAATCGCTGTGCGGCGCAGCCTGATGTCGACCCCACCATGGTCGCGGCCACCGTGCTTGGCAGCGTTAAGTATCAGTTCGTTGAGGATCAGGGCTATCGGCACGGCCTCATCGTCGGCCACGCCGGCCGGCTGCCAGAGCGGCGGCAGATCGAAGCGGATCACGGTCTGCCACAGCGCGCTGACCTGATCGGCAATTTCGGCGCACAGTTCGCACAGGTGAACGGCACCATCGGCGGCCCGGCCGCGCAGGCCGTGCACCACCGACATGCCTTTGACCTGCGAAATGGCATGGCTGATGGGCTCTTCCAGCTGCGGATGCTTGTAGGTGAACTGGCGCAGGATGCCGGTGATGCCCTGCAGATTATTCTTGATGCGGTGATGCACTTCGCGCACCAGCACATCGCGATGCGCCGCCTCCTGCTGCAGACGCAAGGTTTCGCGCTGGTGGCTTTCGGTCACGTCGATCAGGTGGCAGACGTAATGGGTGACTTCGCCGCGTACGCTGTACACGGCGCTGGTGGTGCCGCGCGCATAGAAGTCCTCGCCATTGCGGCGGCGCAGCCACGCATCGTCGCGGAACACGCCGTGCTTGCGGGTGGTCCGCCACATCTCTTCGTAATAGCCCTCGGGCTGGCGCTGCGAACGCAGGATGTTGATGGGCTGGCCGGACACTTCGGCCGGCAGATAGCCGGTAATGTCGGCAAAGGCCTGATTGACGCGCAGGATGCGCAGGTTGGTGTCGAGCACGGCAATGCCGGCCTGCGCTTCGAAGGCGATGGCAGCAATCCGCAGCGCTTCTTCCGTCTGCTTGCGCTCGGTGATATCGATAGAAATGCCGCACATGGCGTAGATTTCGCCGGACTGGTCGCGCAGCGGCAGCTTGACGCTCTGATAGATGGCGGCGCGGCCATTGCGCCGGTCCACGGTGGGCTCTTCCACCCGCAGTGTGGCGCCATACTGCCACACGGCCTGTTCGTGCTGGCGCAAGATGGCCACGCTGGCGGAACTGAAGAACTCTTCGTCGCGCCGGCCGGCCAGCTGCTGCATGGTACGCTGGAACAGGGTACGTACACGCCGGTTGGCATACAGATAGCGGCCTTCGCGGTCTTTCAGATAGACAAAGCTGTCGGCATGGTCGAGGATGTCGGCCAGTTTGCGTTCGCTCTGCTGCAAAGCCACTTCACGCTGGTTGAGGGCCGCCAGCAGACCGTTAAATGCCACAAACAGGCGGCCGATTTCATCGTCGCGCTGGACGCTGAGCGCCTGCAGCGGCGCGACGCTGACGCGCATCTGGGTCAGCTTATGGATAGCATCCATCAACGGTGCCAGCTGGCGCCGCAAGGTCCACCAGGTGAGCCCGCCCAGCAGCAGGGCAAATACGATGGTGGCCAGCAGCAGGTGGCGCTGCATGGTGGCGACGGGGGCAAAAGCATCGCTGGTGGGCAGGGCAGCGGCCACATACCAGCTGGCCAGTTCGCTGCGATGGGCTGAAGCCAGTACTTCCGTTCGGCTGCTGTTGCGGGTGACGCCGGAACCCTGGTAGCCGCCAACGAAGCGGTCGACCAGTGCGCTCTGTCCCACGGGCGGGATATTGCCCAGCACATAGGCCGGATTGGAGGAGGCGATGACCAGGCGCTGGTCCGGTTCCACCACCATATAGCTGCCGCTGCCGCCATAGCCGGCAGTGAGCAGACGGCTGAGGAAATTGCTGTTGCGTAGATTGGTAAAACCGGTGAGCGTGGCATAGCGCTGGCCATGCTGGTCCAGCATAGGGACCGACAGGGGGAGCAGGCCGGACAGGCGGCTGCTGGCATGGACCGTCACGCGCGCGGGGTTCAGTTCTGCCGGTAGCACGTACGGTGGCGGTACGCTGCCGCCCCGGCTGGCGGCTGCGCTGACCAGCAAATGGCCCTGCAGATCGTGGACCTGCAGGCCAGCGTCGAATTGCAGACCTTTATCCAGTCCTTCGAGCAACTGGCGCAGGCGTTCGGGCCGCTCCAGCATGGACGGGGCGAGGCTATGGGCTAAATGGCTGAGGCTGCTGCCCTGTTCGTTAATGGCGGCATCGAGCGACGTGGCGACCAGTGTTACCGCCGAAAGCTGCTGCAGGCCCAGCATGTGTTCCATATCCTGCCGCAGCACCTGGGTGGAGAAATACGACAGCGACCACAGACCAAGCAGGCTGATAGCCAGCATGGTGACGGTGAGCCGGGTTTTGAGAGTGTGCCTTTGCATCGGAACTGGATCACGCGGGCCGGAAAAACGCGTGGTTTTGATTATTATTAAATAATAGGTTTTATTTTTTGGAAATAATTTGACCCAACTCAAATATACAGGAAGCAGTATGCATCCTGTGTTTTAGTTGCATTTTGCACGTAACTAGCGCTGGCGTGGCTGTGCAATCGGCTGCGCGTTTGTACGTGTTTTGAGTAATTCATGCATAAACATGCATGAATATTCGTTTACCTTCTTGTTTGTGCGCATTATGATGGCGTCATGAACGATATTCCCCGTAACCGGCGCGATCTCATCCTGCACAGGCTGGAGCAGGGCCAGTCCGTCGCTGCGGCCACGCTGGCCAGCGAATTCGGCGTTTCCGAAGATGCCATCCGGCGCGACCTGCGGGCACTGGCAGCGCTTGGTCTGTGCCGGCGCGTATATGGCGGCGCGCTGCCGCTGTCGCCGGCAGCCACCTCCATGGCGCAACGCATGGCCCACGTGCCGGACCGCAAGACGGCGCTGGCACGGGTGGGCGCTACGCTGGTCCAGCCCGGCGAACTGGTGTTTCTCGATAACGGCAGCAGCAATCTGGCGCTGCTGCCGTTTCTGCCGGCCGACAGCGGTGTGACGGTGGCCACCAATTCGATTGCCATCGCCAATGCCGTGCAGCAGCGCGGCGGCTTACAGCTGCTGATGCTGGGCGGCAGCGTGGATGCCCATGTGGGCGGCTGTATCGATGCGATTGCGCTGTCCATGCTGGAGCGGCTGCAGCCGGACCGCTGCTTCCTCGGCGCCTGTGCTTTTTCTATCGAACAGGGGGCGAGTGCCTTCCATCTGGCCGATGCCTGTTTCAAGCAGGCGCTGCTGGCTAGCGCCGGCCAGAGCGCGCTGCTGCTCACCAGCGAAAAACTGCAGACGCGGGCGCCGTACCGCATCTGCGCCAGCGCGGCCATAGACTGCTATGTGCTGGAACACGATGCACCGGCCGCCTGTGCCGATGCGCTCGAACAGCGCGGCAGCCTGGTTTTGCGTGCCAGTCCGCTCGCTTAGCTCCCTACTACCTACTGACTTTTTCTGGAGATACTGTGGCTATAGTTTCCGACGCCCCCGCACGGCTCGCGACACGCGTGCTGTTTCTCGTTGCCGGTTTCGGTTATTCATGCTGGGCTCCGCTGATCCCGCAGACCAAAGCCAGACTAGGTCTCGATGAACATGTGCTGGGCCTGCTGCTGCTATGCATAGGCGTGGGTTCCATCTTGGCGATGGCGCTGACCGGTGCGCTGGCCGTGCGGCATGGCACCCGGCCTTTGCTGATCGTCAGCGGCTTCGGCTTCGCTGCGGCGCTGGCGGCCTTGCCGCTGGCCGACTCAGTACCCGCGCTGGGCCTGAATCTGCTGGCCTTTGGCGCCACGCTGGGCGCACTCGATGTGGCGATGAATATGCATGCGGTGGAAGTGGAAAAAAGGGCCGGTGTGTCCCTGATGTCGGGCTTCCATGCGCTGTTCAGCGTGGGCGGTTTTGCCGGTTCGGCGGTGATGACGCTGCTGCTATCGCAACGGCTGCCAGCGTTGCCTGCTACCGCGCTGTGCGGCGCCGTGATGGTGCTGGGCATGCTGCTGGCCGCGCCGCGCATACTGCGTGATGGTGCGCGCAGCGGCGGCGCCATGTTTGCCCTGCCGCGCGGGCTGGTACTGGGCATAGCGCTGCTGACCTGTATTACCTTTCTGGTCGAAGGTGCGCTGCTGGACTGGGGCGCGCTGCTGCTGACGGAGCAGGGTCTGTTTGCTGTCGAGCAGGCGGGCAGCGGCTATATCGTGTTTTCCATTGCCATGACGCTGGCCCGCTTCAGCGGCGACTATATGGCCACCCGGCTGGGCGACCAGCGCACGCTGCTGGGCGGCGGCGTGCTGGCGCTGGCCGGCTTTGCCGTGCTGCTGACGGCAGCGAGCGGGCTGGTGGCGCTGGCCGGTTTCGGCCTGATCGGACTGGGCTGCGCGAATATCGTGCCGGTGCTGTTCCGCCGTGCGGCCCTGCAGCAGGTGATGCCGGCCGGTCTGGCGATTGCGGCAATCTCCACCACGGCTTATGCGGGCATACTGGTGGGGCCGGCCGGTATCGGCTTTATTGCCAAGCTGGTCGGGCTGCCGCAGGCGTTCTGGCTGCTGGCAGCGTTGCTCGCGTGTGTGCCATGTTCGGCGCTATGGCTCGTATCCGGGCGTCCGGCCAAGGCATAATGGCTTATCGCACCGGCCTTGGTGTCATGAAGGGAAGCAGACTATGCTGCTTATCGCCAGCAAACTGGGTAAGAACGAAAAATACGATCAGCTGCGCTGCGAGCGGCGCGACGGCAGCGAGACGGGTACCATGATCCCGCTGCCGCGCGGGCGCTGTATGACGCAGTACTGGAACTGGCGCAGCGCTGGCAGGCCGTGGCCAGCCACAGCTCACTGAGGCTGGAATTTGCCCCGGCCTAGCGGGCGCGGCGTCGTCTTGTCCAGCCGAGCAGGCCCAGACCGGCCAGCAGCATGGCATAGGAACCGGGTTCAGGCACAGGCGAGGTTTCGATATTATCCACGGTGAAGCCGTTAAACATCGCCAGACTGCTGCCGCTGCTCCTGAAAGTGACAGAGGTGAGATTGCTGAAGCTGCTGTTGAACTGATAGCTGACCAGCGGCATCGGACCGCTGAGCGTCGAGGTGTCGATCAGGAAGGACTGGGTAACGCTAGCGCCGCCCAGCACATGGCCGATGACGTCGATCTGGCGGGGGAAATTGGCAGGCGTGTGCACGTCGTTGAAGTTGAACGAACCGGCGCCATCGAAGCCCACCAGCGAGAAGGTGCCGCCACCGCGTTTTACCATGGTCAGGGCAGCGGAATCGCCCAGAAAGTCGCCATACGGTGCCAGTGCCAGCACGGTACCGTTGACCGGGCAGCTAGGGCCGCAGCTCTGTCCGCTGTACATGCCCGAAGCCAGACCGCTCAGGGTAAAGGCAAACCCTGCGCTGACGAAACTGCCCCGGGTACCGTTGGGCACATCGTCAAAGCTCAGTACTGCCGCCTGTGCACTCAGCGATGCGCCTGCAAGCAGGCAAGTCAACAGGGTCCTTTTTGCAATCTGCATCACGTTCTCCTCTTGAATTTCGCCGTCTGCCGGGCAGCCGGCCGCCCGTGCAGACCTGCACATCCGTGTGATGCTACTCCATGCAATGTGGAAATAATACTGGAAATTATTAATCCACTAGTTTTATTGCGATAAGCGCAATAAATAGTGTGGCTTTTAAGGCCTAAGCGGCCCGGCTATCGCGTGGCGGGCCCGGCCTCAGGAGCTATCGCCGTGAGCACATGCTGTTTGAAGGCCTGTGCCAGCGGCGTCAGCTTCTTGCTGGCAGGGTGGACGATGTGCCAGGCCGAAGGCAGGGGAAAACCGCTCACATTGATCACGCTGACGCCGTGTTCTTTCTGCTGGCCGTGCAGGGCATGGCGAGACACTACGCCTATGCCCAGCCCGCCAGCAACAGATTCCTTGACGGCCTCGTTGCTGCCCAGCTCCATGCGGATATTGGCGCGGAAGCGGTGGGCATGGAAGAACTGGTCGGCGGCCATGCGTGTGCCCGAGCCCGGCTCGCGCAGGATAAATCGCTGATCTGCCAGCTGTTCCAGACTGACGCTGCGGCGCCGCGCCAGCGGGTGATTGCTGGCAGCGATGACGACGATAGGGTTGGGCATGAAGACTTCGTCGCCCAGCGCTATTTCGGCCGGCGGCATGGACATGATGTAGAGGTCGTCCAGATTGTCGCGCAGGCGCTGCACCACGCCATCGCGGTTGAGGATTTCTAGCGCGACATCGATGGCCGGATAGCGCGTGCAGAAGCTGCCGATCAGGCGCGGCATGAAGTATTTGGCGGTGCTGACCACCGCCACGCGCAGCTTGCCGCGCGAGAGTCCCTTGATGCCATCGACCTGCTGTTCGAAGCTGTCCCAGCTGCGGCCGATGGCGCGCGCCGTTTCGGCCAGCTCCCGCCCCACCTCGGTCAGATGGACTTTTTTGCCGATCACATCGTACAGGGGCAGGCCGATCGAGGCGCTGATTTCTCTGAGCTGCATGGATGCGGTGGGCTGGGTTACATGCATGGCGCGCGCTGCCGCGCTGACGCTGCCCGTTTCAGCCAGCGCCAGAAACAGGCGCAACTGCCGGAAAGTGATATTCATAGAGTTTTATCTATGCATGATGAGATAAGAATCGATTTTACATGATATCTGTGTTTCCCTAGAATTCGTTCCAAGGAGAAAAAACCATGCAAAACATTCTAGATCCTGCCATTCTGTTCTTTGTCTTCGGCGTGCTGGCTGGCGCCGTGCGCTCCAATCTTGAAATTCCGCCTGCCATCTCGCGCTTCCTCTCGCTCTACCTGCTGATGGCGCTGGGCCTGAAGGGCGGCTTTGCGCTGTCGCATTCGGGCCTGACGGCCAATGTGGGCCTGAGTCTGGCCGCCGCCGTGGCGCTGGCCATCGCCGTGCCGTTGATCGGCTACACTGTTCTGCGCCAGTTCGTTTCCGGCTTCGATGCGGCTGCCGTGGCCGCGACTTATGGCTCCGTCAGTGCGGTGACCTTCGTCACGGCCGTGCAGTATCTGGAAAACCAGCAGGTGGCGTATGGCGGCCACATGGCGGCAGCGATGGCGCTGATGGAATCGCCCGCCATCATCATGGCCATAGTGTTTGCCAACAGCCTGCGCCAGCAGGCCGGTGGCAGCGCGGTCACGCCCGCTGGCGGCGCTGCCGTGCTGGCCGGTCCGGCAGCGTTGTCCGGCGCTGGCGGCAAGCAGGGTGTCTCGGTCGGCAAGATACTGCACGAGTCGTTCACCGACGGCGCGCAGTTGCTGCTGCTCGGTGCCATGGTGGTCGGCATCGTCACGGGCGACGCAGGCAAGGCCGCCATGCAGCCGTTCTCCGGCGACCTGTTCAAAGGCATGCTGGCGTTCTTCCTGCTCGATATGGGCCTGATGGCGGCGCGTAATCTGCTGCAGATACGGGGCAAATCCCCGGTGCTGGTGGCCTACGCCATACTGGGGCCGCTGCTGCATGCCACACTGGCGCTGACGCTGGCCGTGCTGCTGCACCTGCCTACCGGCGATGCAGCCCTGCTGATGGTGCTCGCTGCCAGCGCTTCGTATATCGCCGTGCCGGCCGTGCTGCGCTATGCCATGCCGGAAGCGACGCCGTCGCTGTATTTTGGCCTGAGTCTGGGCGTGACGTTCCCGCTGAACATCCTGTTCGGTATTCCGCTCTACGTGGCCGTGGCCCGTATCGTGCTGGGCTAGGCCGGCACGGTCAGCAGTGCCTGCGGCGCCAGGCGCAGGTTCTGTGTGCGGCCGGCGCTTGTGGCAGATTCAGGGACGCTGCTGGCGGTAGCTGTGGGCCAGCAGCAGTGCCAGCGCAGCGGAGGCGGTGCGCGAATCGGCCGGATCGGCGCGGCTGGTCAGGGCGATAGGCACGGTGGCGCCCAGCACCACGCCGCAGGCAGCGGCGCCAGCCAGATATTCGAGCTGTTTGGCCAGCAGATTGCCGGCCTCCAGATCGGGCGCAATCAGTATGTCGGCATGACCGGCAACGCTGGAGGTAATGCCTTTGGCGCGCGCAGCGGCGGGCGAAATGGCGTTGTCGAAGGCCAGCGGGCCATCCAGTTCGCCGCCCGTAATCTGGCCACGCTCGGCCATCTTGCACAGGGCGGCAGCGTCCAGCGTGGATGGAATTTTCGGTGTGACGGTTTCCACGGCCGACAGGATGGCCACCTTGGGCGACGGCGTGCCCAGCGCATGCGCCAGCGTGATGGCGTTGCGGATGATGTCGGCCTTGTCGTTGAGGTCAGGCTGGATGTGCAGCGCGCCGTCGGAGATCAGCAGCACCTTGTCGTACATCGGTACTTCCAGCCGGAACACGTGCGACAGGCGGGACTTGGTGCGCAGCGCCGGTTCGGCCAGCACGGCGCTAATCAGTTCATCCGTGTGCAGGCTGCCCTTCATCAGCATTTCGACGTCGCCGCTGGCGGCCAGCTGCACGGCGCGTGCCGCTGCCGCATGGCTGTACGGCACGTCGATCAGCTCCACCCCTTGCAGCGACAGACCGGCTTCGTCGGCCACGGCCTGTATCTTGGCTTGCGGGCCGATCAGCACCGGCACGATCAGGCCTTTATGGCCTGCTTCCAACGCGCCGCGCAGCGAGGCAGCATCGCAGGGATGCACCACGGCGCAGCGTACGGCAGCCAGCCCGGCCACGCTGGTGAACAAGCTGGTGTACTGGTGACGCGATGGCATATACAGGGGCGGCAGCTGGGTGCGCGGACGGCGCACTTTTTCCGTCGGCGCGATCACCGTGGCCAGACCGGACAGTACCACGGCGCCATTCTGGTTCTTGATTTCGCAATCGAGCGTAACGTGCTTCTTCTCGTCTTCCTTGCTGGCGACGGTGGCCGTGATGCGCAGTTCGTCGCCGATGCGCACTGGCTTGAGAAACTTCAGAGTCTGGCCCAGATAGATGGTGCCGGGGCCGGGCAGCACCGTGCCCAGCAGGCGCGAGATCAGTGCCGCGCCCCACATGCCGTGCGCGATCACGCCATGGAACAGGGTGTGATCGGCATATTCGGTATCGACGTGGGCCGGGTTGATATCGCCTGACACGGCGGCGAAAGCGGCAATGTCGTTTTCCGTCAGGGTGCGGCACAGCCGCGCGCTCTGACCGACGCTCAGTTCTGCGTAAGTGATGTTCTCGATGATATCCTGCTGCTCGTGCGTCTCATGGACGGCATCATTTACTGCGTCGGTCATTGCTGTGCCTTTCGGAAGGCCGGATCAGTGGGTCATGAGAACCGGCAGGTTCATTTGTTTGAGCACGTCGCGCGTTGCGCCACCCAGTGCAATTTCACGCAGGCGCGAGTGGCCGTAGCCGCCCATCACCAGCAGGTCGGCCTTCAGTTCGGCGGCCAGTTCCAGCAGTGCCGTACCGATAGGCTGTTTGGTGGTTTTCTGTACCACTTCCACTTGCACGCCCTGACGTGCCAGATAGGTTGCCATATCGGCGCCCGGCTGCTGGCCGTGGGCGGCATAGTGCTCGGTACCGTTGAACACGGCCAGGGTAGCTTTGCCGGCGCGCTGAAGCAGCGGCAATGCCGCGTTGATGGCGCGGGCAGCCTGCTGACCACCGTCCCATGCCAGCAGCGGCGCCTGGCCTATCTGTTCGACTTTGCTGGCGGTCGGCACGATCAGCACTGGCTTACCGCCGTGCAGCATGACGTATTGTAGTACGGCCGACGGCGTGCCGCTGCTGTCGCCCTGCGGCATTACCAGCAGGTCGGCATAGCGCGCCTGCATCACCAGCGCATAGTCGGGCGTGTCGTCGATACGCCGGGTTTCGTAGGAGGAAACGCCATAGCCTTGTGCCTGTTTCGCAAAAGCGGCCAGCTGTGCATCGGCTTTTTCCGTCAGTGCGCTCATATCGGTGGGCAGGGCTACCATGCCCGCTACGGCGGCATTGCACTGGGCGATGGCCTGATCGGCGCCACTGAGGGCGAAGCCCACCAGATGGGCTTCATAGGCGTTGGCAAGCTGGGATGCCAGACGGATGCCGTTGGCGACTGTGTCGGGTAAGTCGGCTTGAACCAAGATGGTCTTGTAAGACATGACATTTCCTTCCGTGTGTGGTGTGGACGAAGGCGGGACGCTCCGCGCACATGCCACTATCGTAGGTATTTCGCTCAAAAAAATGATTGATTCAGATCAAAAATTTCCAGTTTCCTTAGTCTTAAGCCATCAGTGTAATGGTCTTGCGGAAACGTGCCAGTGCGGTACCGAACAGCACTGCGCCAATGGCCGTAATCGCCAGCAACTGCGGCCAGATCACGTCCAGTCCCGCGCCGCGATACAGCAGGGCTTGGCCTGCGGCAACGAAGTGCGTGGTCGGCGCAGCCAGCATCAGATCCTGCACCAGTTGCGGCATGCTTTCGCGCGGCGTGCTGCCGCCCGACAGCAGCTGTAGCGGCAGCAGCACCAGCACCAGCAGCATGCCGAACTGCGGCATGCTGCGCGCCAGCGTGGCGAGGAAAATGCCCATGGCGGTGGTGGCGAACAGGTGCAGCGCGGCCAGCAGGGCGAACAGGGCCACCGAGCCGCGCACCGGCACATGCAGCGCACCCTGCACGATGAACAGTAAAGCGCCCAGCGCGGCAATCAGCACCACCAGACCCATGGCCCAGATTTTCGACAGCATGATCTCCAGCGGCGTAACCGGCATCACCAGCAGGTGTTCGATGGTGCCGTGTTCGCGTTCGCGGATCAGCGCAGCGCCGGTCAGCACGATGGACAGCATGGTGACGTTGTTGATGATTTCCATTAGCGAGCCGAACCACGCCTGCTCCAGATTCGGATTGAAGCGCATGCGCAGCGCCAGATCGACCGGCGCAGCGGGCGCTGCCTGCTGGCGGCGCAGGAAGTCGCCCACTTCGGCAGCGATGATCTGCTGGATGTAGCCATTGCCCGTAAAGGCCTGACTCATGCGGGTGGCATCGATATTCAGTTGCAGCGCAGGCTGGCGGCCGGCCAGCGTATCGCGCTGGTAGTTGGGCGGGATGTCGAGCACAAAAGTGTAGTCGCCCTGATCGAGCCCGGCATCGGCGCGTGCCGGGTCTATCATCTGCGGCGCCTTGAAGTGGGGCGGGTAGAAGGCCGAGGCGATGCGTGCCGACAGCGGCGAGGCATCCTGATCGATGATGGCGATGGCGGCATTGTGCAGACTCTCCGGCATGGCAGTGGCGGCGATATAGATGGAGAAGCTGAAGGTGTAGGCGATCAGCACCAGCATCATCGGGTCGCGCAGCAGGCTCCAGAGCTCTTTCACGCCGAGCCGGTAGATATGATTGAGGCGCGTATTCATCTAGCGCTCCTGTTTGTGCAGCAGTAGCACCGACAGCAGCACGATCACGGGCACGGCCACGGCCAGCGGCCAGAAGGCCGAGCCGAGGTGGGCCAGATCGAGCGCCTTGTTGAAGACGCCGCGGCTGATGGTGAGGAAGTGCGTGGCCGGATAGATCTTGCCGATCAGGCGGCCCGGCCCCTCGAGTCCGGAGACGGGATTGAGCAGGCCGGAGAACTGCACGCAGGGGATGATGGTGCCTATCATGGTGACGAACAGGGCGGCAATCTGGCTGCGCGTGAAGCTCGATGCCAGCAGGCCCAGACCGGTGGCGCAGATCACGTACAGCAGTGCGCCTAGCGTGATAGTGAACAGGCTGCCTTTGAGTGGCACGCCGAACGCGGTCACGGCCAGTATCGTCATCAGGGCGAAGTTGAACATGCCCAGCGCGATATAGGGCAGCTGTTTGCCGAGCAGGAACTCGGCCCGCGTCACCGGCGTGACGTACAGGTTGAGGATGGAGCCCAGTTCCTTTTCCCGCACCACCGAGAGGGCGCTGAGCATGGCCGGTATCATCATCAGCAGCATGGGGATAACGGCCGGTATCATGGCCGGCAGGCTCTTGACGTCGGGGTTGTAGCGGTAGCGGGTTTCGATGCCGCCTGCGCTGGCCGGGTGCATGCCCAGCCGGTGCACGGCCATGTCGGCCAGCCAGCTCTGGTGCAGCGACAGCAGATAGCCGCGCGTGGTTTCGGCGCGCAGCGGCATGGCGCCATCTATCCACGCGCCCAGCTGGACGGGAGCGCCGCGCTGCAGGTCGCGGCCAAAGCCGGCAGGGATTTCGATCGCCATGGCCAGCTCGCCGTTGCGCATGCGCCGGTCCAGATCGTTGTAGTCCAGGATGGGCGGGCGTTCGATGAAATAGCGCGAGCCGGCCAGATTGAGCGTGTAGTTCTGGCTCAGGCCAGTCTGGTCGTGATCGAGCACGGCATACGACAGGTGCTCGACGTCCAGATTGATGCCGTAGCCGATGATGAACATCAGGATCGCCGTGCCCAGCAGGGCCAGCGTGGCGCGCACCGGGTCGCGCCGCAGTTCCAGCGTCTCGCGCAGCGTGTAGCTGTAAGCACGTGCCAGACTGGCGCGCCAGCCACGGGTGGGGGTAGCTGCTGGCTGGGGGGCAGATGGCGGCAGCGGGGCAGCGCTGGTAGCACTAGCGGTAGCGCCGGTGGCATCCTGCAGATAAGCGATGAAAGCCTGCTCCAGTGTGGCGCTGCCGCGCAGGCGCACCAGTTCTTGTGGCGCGGCGCTGATCAGCACCCGCCCCGCGTGCATCAGCGAAATGCGGTCGCAGCGTTCGGCCTCATTCATGAAGTGGGTGGAGATGAAGATGGTGACGCGGTCGCGCCGCGCCAGTTCTATCATCAGCTCCCAGAACATATCGCGCGCCACCGGATCGACACCCGAGGTGGGCTCGTCGAGGATCAGCAGCTCGGGCCGGTGCACCATGGCGACGGCCAGCGACAGGCGCTGGCGCACGCCCAGCGGCAGCTGTTCGGGCATGGCAGCGAGCACGCCGTCAAGGCCGAAGCGGCTGGCCATGTCGGCCACGCGCGCCGCGATCTCGTCTTCCGGCACGCTGAACAGGCGCGCATGCAGTTCCAGATTCTGCGCCACCGTCAGCTCGGTGTAGAGAGAAAAAGCCTGCGACATATAGCCCACGCGGCGCCGTGTGGCCATATCGCGTGGATCGACCTCGTGGCCGAACAGGCGCGCCGTGCCCGCCGTGGCGGGCAACAGCCCGGTCAGCATTTTCATGGTGGTGGACTTGCCGCAGCCGTTAGAGCCGAGGAAGCCGAAGATTTCACCGCGGCGGATGCGGAAATCTACCCCGTCCACGGCGGTAAAGTCGCCGAAGCGCATGGTCAGTCCCTGCGCTTCGATGGCGATATCGTCCTGCGCGCCCGGCTCGAAGGGCGGTACCACCAGTTGATGGTGGCCGCGGCGCTTTTCTTCCGGCAGCAGGGCAATAAAAGCTTCTTCCAGTACCTCGCTGCCGCCTTGCCGGCGCAGTTCGGCGGGCGTGCCGGTGGCCAGTATGTGGCCGCTATCCATCGCCACCAGCCAGTCGAAGCGGTCGGCTTCTTCCATGTAGGCGGTGGCGACCAGCACGCTCATGGCAGGACGTTCCTGCCGGATGCGGGCGATCAGTTCCCAGAACTGGGCGCGCGAGAGGGGATCGACGCCGGTGGTGGGTTCATCGAGGATGAGCAAATCGGGATCGTGGATCAGGGCGCAGCACAGGCCCAGCTTCTGCTTCATCCCGCCCGACAGCTTGCCGGCCGGACGGGCCAGAAACGGCCGCAGGCCGGTGCTATCGGTCAGCTGGTCGATGCGGCGGCGCCGCTCGGCGCCATCGTGGCCGAACAGGCGGCCGAAGAATTGCAGGTTTTCTTCCACCGACAGGGTGGGGTAGAGGTTGCGCCCCAGCCCCTGCGGCATGTAGGCGATGCGCGGGCAGACCGCGTCGCGATGGCGCCGCTGCGCCATGTCGCCGTCCAGTACCTGCACCAGCCCCTGCTGCACGGCGCGGGCGCCGGCCAGCAGCGACAGCAGGCTGGATTTGCCTACCCCATCGGGGCCGATCAGCCCCACCATGCAGTTGGCCGGAATGTTCAGGCTAACCTGATCCAGCCCGACGGCTGCCCCGTAATGCAGGCTGACGCCTTCAACCCGTGCCACCGGCGGCTGTTGCGCCGGACCGTTCACTTGCTCACCCGTACTTGCAGTTCGCTAGGCCACGCCGTCTGGGCGTCGAGCTTGACCCATGCCACGCCGGGCAGGCCGGTTTTCACCTGGGTCAGATGCTGCTGCAGCAGGCTGCGGTCGATCTGCGCTTTGACGCGGAACATCAGCTTCTGGCGTTCGCTGGCCGTTTCCACGGTTTTCGGCGTGAACTGGGCCGTGCTGGCGACGAACGAGACTTTGGCCGGGATCACCATGCCCGGTGCGGCGTCGAGCCGCACATGCACTTCGGCGCCCAGAGCCAGCTTGCCGGCTACCTGTTCCGGCACGAAGAAAGTCATATACACATCGCTCAGATCGACCAGATTGAGCACCTTGCCGCCCGCGCCCAGCACTTCGCCCGCTTGCGCGATACGGTACTGCACCCGGCCAGCACGGGGTGCCTTGAGCGCGCTGTCGCTGATATCGACGCCGATGCGTTCGATGGTGGCCTGGGCTGCCGCCACGGCCGACGTAGCGCCCGTTATCTGGGTGCGCGCCGCTTCGATGGCGCTGCGCGCCGCCGCCGCCTGGGCCTGTGCGGCGCGGATGGCCGCCGTGCTGCTGCGCACGCGGCTGCGGTCATCATCGAGTTCCTGTTCGGACGAGGCGCCTTCCGTCACCAGCGTCTGGGAGCGGCGCAAACGGCGTTCGGCCGCATCGAGCTCGCTTTCACGCAGCGTTACTGCCGCCAGTGCCGCCTGATAATCGCTCTCGCGCACGGCGACCATGGATCTGGCGCTGGCGACACCGGCTTCGGCATGGGCCAGATTGGCACTGGCTTCGGCGCGCTGGGCTTCCAGCGTCAGCACCTGCATGTGGCCGAGCACCTGACCGGCGTTAACGAAATCGCCTTCGTTGACGAGGATATCCTGCAGGCGGCCCGGCAGCTTGGCGGCGACATCGATCTCGGTGGCCTCGATGCGGCCATTGCCGCTGGCGAAAGCCTCGCCGGGACCGCTGTTGCGCAGCTGGGTCCAGCCGTAATAGCCGGCGAGCAGGGCGGCGCCGGCCACGCCGGCGGATATCAGTTTGGTACGGAGAGTGAGCGTCATGAGCGTGGCGTAGATAAGAGTTCAGGAGGTTGTGCGCCGTCCGTTGCGCCGCCCAGGGCGGCATACAGGGCGATACCGGCCGAGAGCAGGGCGCGGCGGGTCTGCACCAGCTGCTGTTCGGCACTGAGCAGATCGCGCTGGGCGTCGAGCACGTCCAGATAAGGCGCGGCGCCGTTATCGAAGCGCAGCTGGGTCAGACGGGCGCGTTCGCGCTGGACTGCCAGTGCGTGACTGGCAATGTCCACCTGCTGGCCTAGCCAGCGGCGTGCCGACAGTGCATTGGCAACGTCGCGGAAGGCGGCCTGCACCGCCTTGTCGTAGCTGGCCACGGCACTATCGCGTCTGGCCTGCATCAGCGCCAGATTGGCATCGCGCCGGCCGCCGTCGAACAGGGGCAGGGTCACGCTGGGAGTGAAGTTCCAGCTGCCGCTGCCGGGCTTGAACAGGCCGTCGAGGGCGGCGCTGGCCGTGCCGCCCGAAGCGGTCAGACTGATGGACGGGAAATAGGCCGCGCGCGCCGCGCCGATATTGGCATTGGCCGCCTGCAGCTGCAGTTCGGCCGCGCGCACATCGGGGCGCCGCTCCAGCAGGGCAGCAGGCAGGCCGGCGGCCAGTTGCGGCAGTTCGCCCAGCGTGCTGTCCGGACTGGTGTTGGCCTGCCATGCGACGGGCTGGCCCACCAGCAGCTGCAAGGCCTGTAGGGCAGCGTCGCGCTGCTGTTCCAGCTGGGCGGCCAGTGCCTGCGCCTGGGTCAGCAGGGTTTCCACCTGCGTCAGATTGAGCCGCGAGGCCGAACCGGCGGCCACGCGGCGGCTGTAGATGCGGAAGCTCTCCTGCCGGCTGGCCAGCGTACGCTGGGCCAGCAGCAGGCGCTGGTCCGCTTCGCGCAGTGCGTAATAGGCATCTGCCACCTGAGCGATCAGACCCAGCGTGGCGGCCTGACGGGCGGCATCCGTGGCCAGATACTCGGCCCGGGCGGCATCGCGCAGGCTGGCCAGCTTGCCCCAGAAGTCCAGCTCCCATGCCGCCATGCCCAGTCCCAGCTGGTACTGGCTGGTGATCATCGGCTGGCGCGTCAGGCTCAGATCGGCCGGCACGTGGCTGCGGCTGCTGCCGCCCTGTGCGGCGATGACAGGTGCCAGTGCGGCCTGCTGGTAACCCAGTGCGGCGCGCGCCTGTTCCACCCGCAGGGTGGCACTGCGCAGGTCGCGGTTGTGCGCCAGCGCCTGCGTTATCAGGCTCTGCAGGGCCGGATCGGTAAAGTAGTGCTGCCAGTCGGCCGGCATGTCAGTGCCCGCGCTGCTGGTCGGATAGCTGGCGGCGACCGCCAGCGGCGGACGGCTATACTGGGGGGCCAGCGAGCTGCAAGCGCTCAGCAATCCCAGCATGGCTACTGCGCCGGAAAGTTGGCGCAGGCGCAGGTGCCCGCGAGTGGAGTAGGTATTGTTGGTCATACGCCACAGTTTATTGAGTAGAATCAGAAATTTGTTTGATGTAGATCAAACATTAACTTTGTTGGCTCGCCAAGTAGTCTTAAAGAAGAATTTGATACAGATCAATTACTTACTTGCGCACGGTCGTTCATAATTTGCTCATCTAATGCTAAGGAGGGCCTGTGAGCTCATCGCCTACTTTCAAGCCGGCAGTGTCGGCGCGCATCACCCCGGGCCGGGCCGGCAAGACCGATTGCCCGGCTGCAACGCCCAGCCAGACACTGGATCTGTTCGTGCAAAGCCAGATGGCCAAGCTGACGGGCGGCGTGTCGCCGATCGGCATGGGGCTCGCTTTCATGGACTGGGCCTGCCATCTGGCCACCTCGCCCGGCAAGCAGATGGACTTGCTGACGCGGAGCTATGCCGTGCCGGTGACGGCAGACGGCCAGCTGGCCGACGGGCGTTTTTCCGGCCCGGACTGGCAGCGCTGGCCGTTCCAGCAATATGCACAGAATTTCCTCCAGTGCCAGCAATTCTGGGAGCAGGCCACCACCGGCGTGCGCGGCGTGGCGCCCCATCACAGCCAGGTGGTGAATTTCACGGCGCGCCAGCTGCTCGATATGCTGGCGCCGTCGAATTTTTTGGCGACCAATCCGGAAGTGCAGCGTGCGGCCATGGAAAGCGGCGGGCGCAGTCTGGCCGACGGCGCGCTGAACTGGCGCAAGGATGTCTGCCGCAAGCTGGCGCCACCGGGCATGGCCGTGCCGGAACCGGCCGATGCCAGCTACCGCCCCGGCGTGGAAGTGGCGCTTACCCCCGGCGAGGTGGTGTTCCGTAACGAACTGATGGAGCTGATCCAGTACCGCCCGCAGACCGCCACCGTGTATCGCGAGCCGGTGCTGATCATCCCGTCGTGGATCATGAAGTACTACATCCTCGATCTGTCGCCGGAAAACTCGATGGTGCGCTATCTGGTGGCGCAGGGCCATACGGTGTTCATGGTGTCGTGGCATAACCCCGGCGCCGCCGAGCGCAATCTGGGCATGGACGACTATCTGGAGCGGGGGCTGTATGCCGCGCTCGATCAGGTCACGGCGATCTGCCAGCAGGCACCGATACACACGGTGGGCTACTGTCTGGGCGGAACGCTGCTGGCGATAGGCGCGGCCGCACTGGGCGCGTCCGATAGCGCAGCGCACGGCACGCTGGCTTCGGTCACGCTGCTGGCCGCGCAGACCGATTTCAGCGAGCCGGGCGAACTGGGCTTGTTCATCGACGATAGCGAACTGGCTTTCCTTGATGCGCTGATGTGGAAGCAGGGCTACCTCGATGGCGACCAGATGGCGGCGTCGTTCCAGCTGCTGCATGCGCGCGACCTAGTGTGGTCGCGCATGATGCGCGAGTATCTGCTGGGCCAGCGCTCGGCGCCGAATGACCTGATGGCGTGGAATGCCGACGCCACGCGTCTGCCGTTCCGCATGCATAGCGAATACCTGCATGGCCTGTTCCTGCGCAATGATCTGGCCGAAGGGCGCTATCAGGTGGGCGGCAAGCCGATAGCGCTGGCCAATATGGCCGGTCCGCTGTTCGTGGTGGGCACCGAGCGTGACCACGTGTCGCCGTGGCGCTCGGTGTACAAGCTGCATCTGCTGACGCCGGCCTCTATCGATTTCGTGCTGGCCTCGGGCGGACATAATGCGGGCATCGTGTCGGAACCCGGCCATGCCCACCGCAGCTATCGCCGCATGGCAGCGGCAGCGGCGACAGGCGGCTACCGTAGCCCTGACCAGTGGCTGGCCCAGTCGGAACTGGAACAGGGTTCGTGGTGGCCATGCTGGCAGCAATGGCTGGCGCAGCATTCGGCCAGCAAGCAGATCAAGCCGCCGCAGCTGGCGCGCAATGCCTCGTTAGGTGCGGCGCCCGGCCATTTCGTGCTCGACGCCTAGGCAGGACGGACTGCGCCGCGCCAGCTCAGGCGCGGCGGGTCCAGCGTTCGATCACGCCGGCAAACGCGGCCGAGGTGAAAGGCTTGGTCAGGTAGTCATCGGCACCGGAAGCGATGCAGCGTTCGCGGTCGCCATCGATGGCGCTGGCCGTCAGTGCCACCACCGGCGTACGCGGCAGGCCTTGCGCCGCTTCCCGCGCGCGCAGCTGTTCGGTGGCCTGATAGCCATCCAGCACCGGCATCATGCAATCCATCAGCACCATATCGTACTGACGCTCGGCCAGCGCATCGAGCGCCTGCTGGCCATCGTGCGCCTCATCGACTTCCCAGCCGAGGCGGGTGAGCAGGATGCGCGCCAGCTGACGGTTCATTTCCGTATCTTCCACCAGCAGTATGCGGCCCTGCTTGCCGTCCGGCGCTGCCGTATTGCTAGCAGTGGCGGTGGCAGAGGTGGTTGCGCTGGCAGGGGTAGGGACAGCAGTGTGCTTCATGGTGATACTTTCCACTTCAGGTTGATGGTCTGATGCCTGTCGCAAGTGCTGCGACGGTACGTCGACGATAAAAGTTGCGCCGCAGCCTGTGCTGCTGCGGCAGGAAATGGTGCCGCCCATCAGTTCGACCAGGCGTTTGCAGATGGCCAGCCCCAGCCCCGTGCCGCCGTAATGGCTGCTGGTGTTGTGTTCCGCCTGGCTGAAGGGCTCGAACAGGCGCTGCTGTCCTTCCGGGCTGATGCCGATGCCGCTATCGGTGACTTCGAAATGCAGGCGCCAGCGGCCACTGCTATCGCCGGGCGGGGTGGCGTTCAGGCTGATACGGATGGTACCGGCCGGCGTGAACTTGATGGCGTTGTTGAGCAGGTTGCCCAGAATCTGGCGCATGCGCAGGGGGTCGCCTTCCATCGGGCCGGGCAGGCCGGAGATATCGGTTTCGATCTGCAGGCCTTTACGCAGCGCCACCGGTTCGTGCAGTGCCAGCACCTGGGCTATCATCTGGGCCGGATCGTAAGCCTGCAGGTCCAGCGTCAGATGGCCCGATTCCACCTTGGAGAAGTCCAGCACATCGTTAATGATGTGCAGCAGCTCGACCGTGCCCTGATGGACGTTGTGGGCGTAGTTGCGCTGGGTATCGTCGAGCTTGGTGCCCAGCATGAGCTCCGACATGCCCAGTATGCCGTTCATCGGGGTGCGGATCTCGTGGCTCATCATGGCCAGGAAGCGCGACTTGGCGGCACTGGCCGCATCGGCTGCCGCCTTCAGTTGCAGCGCTTGCTGCGCATCCTGCTCGCGCCGTTTCAGCAGCTGTTCGACCAGCCGGAACGCCAGCAGTACGGCGATCATGCTGGCTGCCGTAATGCCGGTAATCAGGCGCACGTTGCGCCACCAGCCATGCAGCAGCATGTCTTCGTTGATGGTGGCATTGATAATCAGGGGGAAATCGCGGACCTGGCGCACGGCGCCCATACGGGTCTCCGGCTGCAGATCGTGCGAGGCGCGCGGGCTGCTGGTCAGCACCACGTCGTGCTGCTTGCCCTGGCTGATGACCTGATAGGTGGTGCCGGTGCGGACCTGCTTGCTGATCATTTCCGGCGCATACGGCCAGCGCGCCAGCATGGTGTAGTCGCGGTTGTACAGGGTGATGGTGGAATCCGTGCCGAGATTGACGCGATGGAAGAAGTCGGCGAAGAACTGGCAGGACACGCCGACCAGTACGGCGCCGGCAAATTCGCCGCGCGCATTTTCGATGCGGCGGCTGACATAGAAGGTCCAGTTGCCATTGCCCTTGTTGCGCACCGGCTCGCTCATGTACGGCTGATCGCCGCGGTGGGTGCTGTGATAGCGGAAGTAGTCGCGGCTGGACAGATTGATGGGCGGAGCCGGATAGCTGCGGGTGAAGTTGATGACGTTGCCGTCCACATCGAGCAGCGATACCACATCGACCTGCGGCAGCGCGGCCATCTTGTCGCGCAGGCTGTGATAGATCTCTTCGCTGGCCAGTGCGTTGCGGCGGTTGTCGTTCTTGTGTTCGGGCTGCTCCAGTACCAGTGCCACGACGCTGTCGAGCAGCGTGTAGCTGGCAGCCATGGTCTGGGCGGTGTTCTCGGCCAGCACCAGCGTCAGGTTGTCCATGCTGTCGCGCCAGTCGTCGATCTCATGCTGGCGTAGCGACCAGGCGGAAATGGCAGCCGTCAGCGTCAGCAGCAGCAGCAGGGCGAAGCAGATCAGCTGCATGGCGCGGTGTGCGCTCAGCCCGGCGCGCCGCAGCAGGTGGTAGGGCCGCGACCTGCTATCCGCTATGGTATCAGACTGGCCGGGCCGGGACGCTGGGGCAGCCGGTTTGCTCATGCCTGGCTTTCCAGCTTGCTGTGGCGGATGCTGAGCTGCATCTCGTCGAATACGGCCGGATACAGCACCGCCAGACGCTGCTCGGCTGCACCCAGACGCTGCTGCTGGCGTGCCGCCTGCTCCATTTCCTGCAGCAGCGCGGTCAGCTCTCTGGCGCCGATCAGCATGGTCATGCCTTTGAGCGCATGGCACTGGCTGCCGATGGCAGCGAAATCGGCTTGCTGCAGACCCTGCTGCAGGCGCGCATAGGTGGCGGGCGCACTGTCGATATAGGTCTGTGACAGCAGCAGGGCAATTTCCTGACTGCCTGCCGCGGCTTCCAGCAGCACGGCAGGATCAATCACGTGAAATACGGGCGAGGGCGGTACTGGCGTCATGCGGCTTCCTTGGCGCTGGCGGCTGGATGGGCCGGCGCTTCGATCTGGGGTGGACGGATAAACGGTATGCAGAACACGAACACCGAGCCATGCTCGTCGCTATGTTCGAGTGCAATTTTACCTCCCATCAGCTCGACCAGGCGGGCAGCAATGGCCAGCCCCAGTCCGGCGCTGTCGCGCGCGCGCGAGGCGCTATCGTCGGCAGTGGAGAATTGTTCGAACAGGCGTCCACGCAGTGCAACAGGCACGCCGCTACCGCTATCGCGCACGCGGAAATGCAGCTGGCTAGGCGTGGCGTCGGTCTGCAGCTGTATGCTGCCCGATGCGGTGGCCTGTATGGCGTTATGCAGCAGAATATCCATGACGCGCATCAGCTTGATGCGGTCGCAGATCAGGTGGCTAGGCAGAGTGCTGCCGTTGATCAGTTCCAGCTTGAGGCCCTTGGCAACGGCGGCGCCGCGCTGGCGCGCCAGCGCGCCGTGCAGCACCTCGCTCAGCACGGCAGTTTCGGGCGACAGCTTGGTCTGGCCCGATTCAAGGCTGCTCAGTTCCAGCACCGCTTCGACCAGCCCGAGCAGGCGGATGCCGCAGCTATGGATGGCATCGGCAAAGCCGCCCGCATGGCTGTTGGCAAATTCTGCCTGCAGCAGTTCCGAATAACCAAGAATGCCGTTGAGCGGCGTACGCAATTCGTGCGACATATTCGACAGGAAGCGCGATTTGGCACGGTTGGCGGCATGGGCCTGCTCGCGGCTGACGATCAGGCGGCCGATCAGCACGATAATCCCTACCGTGAAGGCCAGTACCACCAGACTGGTAACGCCAGCCAGCGTCAGTGCCACATTGCGCCGCTCCTGATAGTCGGCCAGCGCTTCTTCGTAGTCGATACCGACCAGGGTGTACAGGGGAGCACCGGGCAGGTGGGAATAGGCGTAGAAGCGCTTGCGCTGGTCGATAGGGCCGGTCTGCAGCATGGTGCCGCGCTGGTTCTTCTGCATGGCGGCGAACAGCGGCGTATTGAAAATATCCTGACCGCGGCTGTCGTCATTGCCGACCCGGCGGGCGCGTACCACGCCATCGTCGCCGACCAGCGCAATCGAACCCTGACGGCCCACATTGATGTCGCTGTACAGACGGGTGAAATACTGCGGGTCCAGCGACACCACGACCACGCCGTTGAAACTGCCGTCCGGCTTGCTGATGCGGCGGGTCAGCTGCAGCGACCACTTGCGCGATACCCTGCCCAGTACGGGCTGGCTGACAAACAGTACGTCGGGACCGGGTTGCATGTGCACGCGGATATGCGGCCGGTCAGCCAGATTGATGGCGGTGAAAGGCTGGGTCGACAGCACTACGTCGGCATGTTCGTCGACGATGGAAAATAGCGTGTACAGATCGCTGGGGCCCAGACCTTCGGCCAGCTCGCGTTTCATATCGAGTTTGGTGCCCAGGCTGTTATAGCGGTGGCGCAGGAAGGTAACAGCCTGATCGGCAGCGGAAATGGTGCGGCTGGCATGCTCGTCGAACAGGCGTACCAGATCCTGCGCTTCGCGCTCGGCCACGGCAATCGAGCGACTCTGGTCCTGATCCAGCTGCCACAGCGTGGATCCCCAGATACCGCTAACGAGCAACAGGGCAAACAGCGCGAGTACCCAGCGCGCGTCCATATGCCTTTGTACGGCTTGCAACATTTCCCTCTCCCTGCACGTGCCCCCGCCAGCCGGAATGGCGGCGGGCCTCGCGAGTAAGCCCTAAGATTGCCTCAGAAACAAAAATTTGTCAAATTCATTAACACCGCTGAATTTACTGCCGGTTACGTTCGTGCTGGGCGCAGCATGCCTTCAGGTAGCCCCGCAGTTCATCATAATTGACAGGTTTGGGGAAAAATACCACGCCGCGGGGTACGCCGCCACGCGACTGCAGCTCGGCCGGATCCAGGCTGGACAGGATGGCGATATGCATCGGGCGCAGCAGCGGATCAGCCACGATGGTGTTGATCAGTTCATAGCCGTCGATGCCGTCCATAACGATGTCGGCCAGCACGATGTCGGGCTGGCGGCGGGCAATTTCCAGCAGGGCCTGATAGCCGTTCTCGCAGAAAGTCAGCGTGGCCTGCAGGTTCCAGCTGGCGATCTGGGTCTCGTACACCTGCCGCTGCATGGGGTTGTCTTCCACCACCAGTATCGTGGGGATGGCATTGTTATTGCGGTTGGCCAGCACGGCTGCGGGCTGGGCCGCCAGCGAGCCGGCCGCCGGTTGCAGCTTATAGGCCAGCACGGCGGCGAGGGGAATGCGGCGGTGGCCGCCCTTGGTTTTCCAGGCCTCGATGACGCCCGCTTCGACCAGTTGCTGCACGGAAGAGACCGAGACGCCGAGGATCTCGGCGGCGCGCTGGGTGGTGCACACTTCATCGGCTTGCGTTGCGTTTTTCATTCTCAGATAAGTCCCAAATTAGCCACAGTAGAATTTAAATATACCAAATTTGTTGAATTCGCAAAAAGCTCGGTATAATTGTTTTTATCGGCCATCGCGTTCATAGCTGCATTATGCCGCCGAAACAGTATTCCGCCTAGTGGTGGCGTAGCGGGGCCCGTTGGCAGGCAGACCGGCGCCACATAGAGCGGGTGCGGCAGCAGCGTGCAAGGCAGCGGACAGGGAAGAGCAGGAGCGAGCATGAAAGTTCTGATCATTGATGACAATCCATTAAATCTGGCATTGCTCAGCCATGTACTGGGCACTATCGCCGTGGCCCAGCCCTTGCCGTTTAGCGATCCCGAAGCGGCGCTGGCATGGTGTGCGCAGGAAGTGCCGGATCTGGTGCTGCTGGACTACCAGATGCCGCAACTGGACGGGCTGGCTTGCCTGCGCCGCCTGCGCATGCTGCCCGGCCTGCAGAACGTGCCCGTCATGATGCTGACCGCCGATACGGCACAGGCCGTGCGCCACGAGGCGCTGCGGCTGGGGGCCAACGATTTTCTTACCCGCCCGTTCAATCATACGGAGCTGCATGCCCGCATCGGCAACCTGCTGGTGTGGCGGCTGGGGCAGAACCGCCTGACCGAACATACCGAGCGTCTGGGCTATGCCGTGCAGCAGGCCGAAGCCAAGGCCAGCGCCCGTACCACGGAGCTGGTGCAACGCCTGCTGGAAGCGGTGCAGCGGCGCGATCCCGACACCTCGGCCCACATGACCCGGATTGCCGATTATGCCCTGCTGATCGCGCACCAGCTGAGGCTGGACGACAACCTGTGCCAGATGATCGCCGATGCCGCGCCGCTGCATGATGTAGGCAAGCTGGCGCTGCCGGACGAACTGCTGTGCAAGACGGGGGTGCTGGATCAGGCCGAACTGGCCCTGATGCGCACCCATGCGGAAAAAGGCGCGGCCATTCTGGCCGACAGCGATGTGCCGCTGCTGCAGATGGCGGCGCGCATGGCGCACAGCCACCATGAGCATTTCGATGGCAGCGGCTACCCGCAGGGGCTGGCCGGCACTGCCATTGCGCTGGAAGCGCGCATCGTTGCCGTGGCCGACGTGTTCGACGCCCTGACCAGTGCCAAACCTTACCGTCCCGGCTGGGACATCGCCACGGCCGCGCAGTATCTGCGCGATGGCCGCGGCAGCCAGTTCGATCCCGAGTGTGTCGACGCGCTGTTACGCGACATGGTCGGAGTCCGCATCATCCATACCCATTATGAACAACAAGCCCAGAGGGCTACCCGGAGAGCAGCATGATGAAAATTCCACGTGGACGCGGCGCCTTGCCCGAGAACTATCCTAACGGCTTCCTCGACAGCGTGATCCGCGAACAGCAGCTGAAAAATGATGCCGAGCTTAGCCGCGTGCTGCAGCTGGCACCGTCCAGCATCAGCAAGATACGCCATGGCCGTGCCGAGGTCAGCGCCGAAGTGCTGCTGCGCGTGCATGAAGCGTTCGGCACGCCTATCGCCGAACTCAAGCGACGCCAGAGCAGCGGCAGCACCACACACTGAGTTCCAGGCGCAGTTACAGGGATCAGCGTGCGGCGGGCGGCCAGACTGGCGGTGGCCGCAGAGATTTGATCGGGCGCAGAATATAGCTTTCGAGTTGCAAGATGCAGGGCGATAATTTTCCGCTAGCAGTTTGCCAGCCGCATAGTCGGTTCGAGCTTGATCTGGCGAACTTTCATCTGGACGACGCGATTTGTGAAGAATCGGCGGGACTTTGTAGCGACCATCAATTAATTTTATTAAATGCAGCGTATAAATGCTGAATTTGATCTCTTGTTGATTCCATCAACGGAAGCTATCGCTTTATGGCGATATCTGCCGGATTTGTTCAGCGCGCAAACAAATTCCCGGCAGCGCCGTATTTGATTTTTGGTATATTGCTCTAATTCATCGACAGTTTCCGTTTGGAAGTATAAAGTTCGCCTTCCGGTTTTTCCGGCGCCCGTATTCAGGCCAGCCTATGCGCCTGAAGCAGCCGGCCAGCTTAGGCCCGCTGCGGCGCTTTTCCCTACACTCTGGACACAACATGGCGTTTGCCCCCATTCTTCTGCGCCGCAGTCTGGCGCTGCTATCGCTGCTCGCGGCTGCCGCTGCATGGGCGGACGAGATGCCGCCTGCCGGCTGGCGGCTCAGCGGTTTCGGCACGCTCGCTTATGTCCATAGCAATGAAAGTCAGGCCGACTACAGCGCCAGCGCACTCAATCCCGGTACCGCCGGCGCCAGCAAGGCCTGGAGCCCCGATGTGGATAGCCGGCTCGGCGTGCAGGCCGACTGGCAGCTCGACCCGCAATGGGTCATGGTGGTGCAAGTGGTTGCCGAGCGCAGCCTGCAGAATGGCTATGCGCCGCAACTGGAATGGGCCAATCTGAAATACCGTCTCAGCCCCGAACTTGATCTGCGGCTGGGTCGCATCGCTTTGCCCCTGCTGCTGGTGGGCGACTACCGCAAGGCAGGCTATGCGCTGCCGTGGGTACGGCCGCCGGTGGAACTGTATGGCGCCATCCCTATCACCAATAGCGACGGCATCGACGCCAACTACCGCTGGTCCAGCGGCGAGATGACCCACGTTACCCAGCTGTTCTATGGCCACGCCGATGTGCCGTTCAAGCCGCAGGCGCGGGCCAAGGCGCAGGCCATGACGGGCCTGTCGCATAGCGCCACGCTGGGCGCACTGTCGCTGCGTCTGAGCGCCATGACTACCCGGGTGTCGGCTAATCTGGCGCCGCAGCTGTTCGACGGCCTGCAGCAGTCCGGCCCTGCCGGAGTACTGCTGGCGCAGCGCTACGCGCTCGACAATGCCCGCACCGGTACCGTGGCACTGGGCTTCAGCTACGATACCTGCGACTGGTTCCTGACGGGCGAAGCGGCCAGCATGGTCAGCCACTCCTTCCTCGGTCACCGCAGTGCTGCCTACCTGAGCGGCGGTGTACGGCTGGGCAACTGGACACCGTATCTGGGGTATGCCATCGCCCAGCCCGTTTCTGCCATACAGGACCCCGGGCTGCCGCTGGCCGGTCTGGACAGCCTGCAGCTGGCGCGCGCCAGCCAGCTCAGTAGCAGCCTCAATTATCTGCTCGCGGCGATACCGCATCAGCATAGCGTCACCAGCGGCGTGCGCTGGGATGTGGCGCCGAACTATGCATTGAAGCTGCAGTACGAGCGCCTGATGCCGGTAACGGGCACGCGCGGCACGCTGATCAACATCCAGCCCGGCTTCCGCGCCGGCCATGCCGTCAGCGTGTTCAGCGTGGCGCTGGATTTTGTTTTCTGACGGGGCGGCCATGTCTAGACTCTGGCAACAATGCTGCGCTTTCGGCGTCAGCCTGATGCTGCTGCTGGCCGATGGCAGCGCGGCCGCTGCTGCCGAGATGGTGGTCATCGTCTCCGCGCGCAGTTCGGTAGTGGCGCTGACCAGCGAGCAGGTGGCCGACATATTCCTCGCCCGTACCGCGCGCCTGCCCGGCGGCGAGGAAGTGCAGGCGCTCGACCTGCCGCTGGGCCATGCCCTGCGCGACGAGTTCTACAACCGCGTGGCGGGCAAATCGCCGGCGCTGATGAAAGCCTACTGGACCCGTATGGTGTTCACCGGCCGTGGCCAGCCGCCGCGCGAACTCAGTTCCATGCCGGCCATCCGCAAGCTGGTGGCGGACAATCCCGCCATGATCGCCTACCTCGAACGCAGTGCGCTCGATGCCAGCGTTAAAGCCGTGCTGGTGCTGCGATGATGCGCAAGTCGCTGTTTGCGCGCCGGCGCCCGTGGCTGCGCCGGGGTATCGATACCTATCTGGCGCTGCCTGTGTTCGCCGGCTTGCTGCTGCTGGCGATCTGGCTGGTGACCTTCCATGAAATCAATAACGAAAGAGCCCATGCGCAGGAAGCCGTCAGCGATTCGCTGCGCGAGCTGATGGGCACTTACGAGGCGCAGGTGTCGCGCAGCCTCGATAGCATAGACCAGACCCTGCGCGTGGTGAAATATGCCGTCGAGCGCAAAGGTGCGCTCGGTGCATTCGCCGAACTGGAACGGGTAGGGCTGCTGCCGCCCGGGGTGGTGTTCAACGTCAGCATCGTCGACCGCAACGGTCAGGTGGTGGCCAGCCGGCCGCGCCGCAGCGCCATGTCGGTGGCTGACCAGCCTTATTTCAGCGTGCATCAGGAACGCGACAGCGGCGCGACCTACGTCAGCCCGGTAAGCCGCGACGTGGCCAACAACGACTGGCATGTGCACTTTACCCGCCGCCTCGACGATGCGCTGGGCAATTTTGCCGGCATCGTCATCGTGGAAACCGATCCGGCCTATTTCACCAGCAGCTACGAGCGCAGCCGCCTGGGCGAGCTGGGCATGCTGGGGCTGGTGGGCTCCGATGGCATAGTGCGGGCGCTGCGCACAGGCGACAAGCTGACTTTCGGCCAGCGCCTGAGCAGCGACGAGTTCCGCCGTCTGGAAGGGGTGGAGCGCTATAGCGACATGCGCGAACTGCATGGCGTGGCGCTGAATGTGGTGGTGGGCCTGGCGGAGCAGGAAGCCATGAGCGGCTTCGAGCGCCAGCGCAAGGACAAGCTGTGGCAGGCCGGGATTGCCAGCGCCGTGCTGGCGCTGGGCACCACCCTGCTGTGCCTGTGGGCCTGGCAGGGCGCGCGCCACCGTACCCACGTGCGGCGCGCGCAGGAAACCTATGCGGCCGCGACAGCAGCCAGCATGGATGCCTTCTTCGTGCTGCGCGCCGTGTACGACAGCCACGGCGAGATTTGCGACTTCGCCTTCTTCGATACCAATTCGCGCGCCGAGAAGATGATAGGCCACAGCAAGGAGCAGCTGCGCGGCATGACTCTATGCGGCCTGTCGCCGCAGGCGCGCAGCAGCGCCATGTTTGCCGGCATGGTGCGGGTGATGCAGCTGGGCGGCGTGCACGAACAGGAATGGGAAAACAATCTGCCCCAGCTCAAGGCGCGCTGGCTGCACCAGCAGATGGTGGCGGTGGAAGGCGGGGTAGTGGCCATCGTGCGCGATATCAGCGAACGCAAGCTGGCGGAAGAACGCATGCTGCATCTGGCCCACCACGATACGCTGACCGGTCTGCCCAACCGCAGCATGATAGGCGCGCGGCTGGAGCAGGCTATCGCTCAGGCGCACCGCCACAACAGTGCGCTGCTGGTGGCGTTTATCGACCTCGATGGTTTCAAGCTGGTCAACGACAGTCTGGGCCACAACGCCGGCGACGAATTGCTGAAAGTAGTGGCCGAGCGCATGGCTGGCTGCCTGCGTGCCGGTGACGTGGTGGGGCGCTTCGGTGGCGACGAGTTTGTCCTGCTGCTGAACGAAAGCTACGGGGTGGAAGCGGCGCCCGTGCTGGAACGGGTGCGCGAAGCCGTGCTTGAAGCCATACTGCTGTGCGATCAGGAGGTACAGGTCAGCTGCAGCATCGGGGTAGCGGTGTATCCGGACGATGGCGCTGATGCCGAAACCCTGCTGATGCATGCCGATACGGCTATGTACCGCGCCAAGGATACCGGCAAGAATAACTGCCAGTTCTATACGCGCGAAATGAATGCCACCATCGAACGCAAGCTGCATCTGCTGGAAGGCTTGCGCAATGCGGTGGACGATGGCCAGTTCCAGCTGGTGTACCAGCCCAAGGTGGACCTGCGTAGCGGCCATATCTTCGGGGTGGAAGCGCTGGTGCGCTGGGCCCATCCCGAATACGGCCTGCTGGGGCCGGACCGTTTCATTCCGCTGGCCGAGGAGAGCGGCATGATCTTCGCGCTGGGCGAATGGGTGCTGCAGACAGCCTGCCGGCAGAACCAGCTATGGCAGGAGGCGGGTCTGCCGCCGCTGCGCATTTCCGTCAACGTTTCGCCGCGCCAGTTCGAAGAGCAGCGGCTGGTGCAGCGCGTGGCGCAGGCGCTGGAAGAGAGCGGGCTGGCGCCGGAATGGCTGGAGCTGGAAGTGACGGAAGGGGTGATCATGCGCGATCTGCAGCAGGCGGTGGCCAAGATGGGCGAGCTGCGGGCGATGGGCATTTCGCTCTCCATCGACGATTTCGGCACCGGTTACTCCAGCCTGTCGGCGCTGAAGTCCTTCCCCATCAGCACACTGAAAATCGATAAGTCCTTTGTGCGCGATCTGGGCAGCAATGCCGGCGATGAAGCCATCGCCAGCTCCATCATCGGGCTGGCGCACCAGCTGCGTCTGCGCGTGATTGCCGAAGGGGTGGAAACGGAAGAGCAGCGCGCCTTCCTGCGTCACAATGGCTGCGACGAGATGCAGGGCTATCTGTTCAGCCGTCCGCTGGCGCCCGAGCAGCTGCGCCAGCTGCTGCTGCGCCAGATGCCGGCCAGTGCCGGCCTGGGCCGGCTGGCGCCAGCGCTGGCATAATCTGCCGCCGCAAGCGCGCCAGTTTCCCCGCAGCGTGCGTCCGCCATGTATCATGGCAGCCTTGCCTTGATCGTGATCGATGATGAGATATTGGTTGGCCAGTGAGCGCGGTGCGCACTTTGTTCTGTTGCTGGGGATAGGACTGGTATTGCTGTTTGCAGTACTGGAATGGCGCTTCCCGGCGGCGGCGCAGCTGGAAACGGCCAGTGGCCGCATCGAATGGGAACGCAGCACCATCGACAGCTACTACTTCGGTCTGCAAGGGGAGGAGCGCATGTTTGTGCTGTACCGCAAAGGCGACCCCGAGCAGAAGCTGCAGGCCGCGCTGCACGATGCGGTGGCCTATCCGGCGCGGGTCAGCTTCGATCCCCGGCAGCGCGGCGGCGCGGCGCTGCTATCGGGCCAGTTCTATCCCGTGTATATGGTCAGTGTGGGCGGCAAGCCGGTGCTGCCGCTGGAGACAGTGCGCAGTTACTACCGTCACGATAATCTGGTTGCACTGGGTCTGGGCCTGCTGTTCATGCTGGCGGGCGGCTGGCGCACCTACCAGTGCGCCACAGCCATCCGGCGCTATCCGCTCGATCAGCTGGATCAGTTGGAATAAGGCTGGCCGTATATCCCTATACCAGCAGGGCGGCATTCATTTCGATGGCGTGGATCTTCGCCTCGGCCAGCATGGACTCTAGCTTTTCGTCATCGATAAACAGTTCGATCGCCGACTCCGAATGGGGCGGCAGGTCGCGCTGGGGTTCCTGCAGCGGCGATTTGACGGGCGTCAGCAGATTGGCCAGCAGCAGGGTATCGAACAGGGTTTCGGGCGGAATCGACAGGAAGCCGTCGCGCAGGTTTTCGATGGCTTCCGAGACCGGCTCGGGAATGCACAGCTTGCGCAGCACTTCGCGCGTGATGATCTCTTCGCTCGCCGCGTGCCAGTTCTCCGCATCTTCTTCCAGCAGGCCGGGGAACTCCTCGGCGCGTGACAGCAGGTAGAAGCCGCTCACTTCGTGCACGATGGAGGCAAACAGCGCCGTGTCGGGATTAACCCCCGTGACCTTGCGCGCGATGATGCGGGCCAGCGCCGCCACGGCGATGGTGTGGTCCCACAGTTTCTCGGCCTTGGCGCGCAGTTCGGGATCGGTGATCTTGCTGCCGAAGGAGCGCACCACCATGGCGGCCGCCAGCGCGAACAGGTTCTGGTAGCCGATGCGCATGATGGCGCCGCGCACATTGGTGATCAGCGGAGCGCCGGCGCGGTTGAACATGGCCGAGTTGGAGATCGCCACCGTGCGGGCTGCCAGTTGCGGCTCGGCCAGTACCAGACTGATGGCTTTATCGATCGGGCATTCCGGATCATCCAGTGCCAGCTGGACGCGCAGTGCCGCATTGACGCTGGTCGGGAAGACCAGTTCGCCACGTATGGCCATCGCAGCGATGTGGCCGTAGGCTTCGAGTTTGTTCATGGTCAAAATTATACGCATGCGCCGAGTCATTCTCAACGCCAGCGTAATAATAGTGCATTACAAAACGACAATGCTGGGTTTTAGGCGATCTGAACTGGACAAAATATAACGGCGCCCTCAAGGCGCCGTGCGGAAAAAGCACGCACCACGGTGTCCGGACCGTGGTGCGGCAAAGGAGATCAGGCGTTGGCCAGTTGTGGCCGGCCGCTGCGATGCTGGGGCTGATAGCGCGCCACCGACAGATCGTCGGCCATGATGGCCGGACGGCGCGAGGAGATCAGATCGGCCAGCAGCTGGGCCGAACCGCAGGACATGGTCCAGCCCAGCGTGCCGTGGCCCGTATTGATGAACAGGTTGCGCACGCCGGTGCGGCCGACTACCGGCGTGCCGTCCGGCGTCATCGGGCGCAGGCCGGTCCAGAAGCTCGCTTCTGCCGTGTTGCCGGCGCCGGGGAACAGATCGTTGACCACCATTTCCAGCGTTTCTCGGCGGCGCGGATTGAGGCGCAGATCGAAACCGGCGATTTCCGCCATGCCGCCCACGCGGATGCGGTCGTCGAAGCGGGTGACGGCGATCTTGTAGGTTTCGTCGAGGATGGTCGAAACGGGGGCGCTGGCCGCGTTCACGATAGGCACGGTGATCGAATAGCCTTTCAGCGGGTACACGGGGATTTTCACCAGATCCTTGAGGAAGGCGGTGGAATACGCGCCCAGTGCCACCACGTAGGAATCGGCAGTGACCACTTCGGCGCCGCACTGCACGCCGCGGATTTCTTCGCCGGCCGTCATCAGGCGGGTGATGTCGACGTTGTAGCGGAACTTGACGCCCAGCTCTTCGGCCATGGCCGTCAGGCGGGTAGTGAATAGCTGGCAGTCGCCCGTTTCATCGTTGGGCAGGCGCAGGCCGCCCACCAGTTTGTTCTGGTCCAGACCGGGCTCGGCCGCAACCAGCTGTTCGCGCGTCAGCAGTTCGTAGGGCACGCCCGTCTCTTCCAGCACGCGGATATCCTTGGCGGCATCGTCGAGCTGCTTCTGGGTGCGGAACAGCTGGGTGGTGCCTTGCTGGCGGCCTTCGTATTCGATGCCGGTGCTGGCGCGCAGGGCTTTGAAGCAGTCGCGGCTGTATTCGGCCAGACGCACCATGCGTTCCTTGTTGACGCCATAGCGTTCGGCATTGCAGTTCTGCAGCATCTGCCACATCCATTGCAGCTGGAACAGGGTGCCATCCGGCGTGATGGACAGTGGCGCATGGCGCTGCAGCATCCATTTCATGGCTTTCAGGGGAATGCCGGGCGCAGCCCATGGCGAAGCATAGCCGGGCGAAATCTGGCCGGCATTGGCGAAACTGGTTTCCAGTGCGGGACCCGGCTGGCGGTCGAGCACGGTGACTTCGTGGCCGGCGCGGGCCAGATAGTAGGCACTGGTGACGCCGATAACTCCGCTACCCAAGATAACAACGCGCATTGCAGTCTCCCCATTATTTGTTCGTGCCAGATATTCCGCTATGGTATTCTCTGTTCACTAGCATTTGTTACTGTATAACTTGCGTATTTCAGTGGATTTTCATGAGAATTCAAAAAGAATCGGTACGTACACTTGACAAGCTTGACAGGAAGATACTGCGCATCCTGCAGGATGACGGGCGGATTTCCATGAAAGACCTGAGCGAGCAGGTGGGCCTGTCGATCACCCCGGCCATCGAGCGGGTCAAGCGCATGGAACGCGACGGCGTGATTACCGGCTACCACGCCCGTATCCATCCGCCGGCGCTGGGTGCCAAGCTGCTGGTGTTTGTGGAAATTACGCTCAATCAGAAGTCGGGGCCGGCCTTCGAGCAGTTCCGCCGCGAAGTGCTGCGCATACCGGAAGTGCTGGAATGCCATCTGGTTTCGGGCGATTTCGATTATCTGATCAAGGCACGCATTCATGAAATGGCGGAATACCGCAAACTGCTGGGCGACATGCTGCTCAGTCTGCCTGGTGCGGCGCAGTCCAAGAGTTATGTGGTGATGGAGGAAATCAAAGAAACGCTCAGTCTGCCAACCGAGCTGGCTACCGGCCAGACGGGTGCGCGCTAGGGTGCGGGCGTGCAGCACGGACTAGGCGTAGCAGCTTGAAACTGATAGGCTGGCACGGTGGTCCCGAATTGCTGCAACCAAGCGGAAAACTTGCGGAAGAAGCCTATGAGATGCCTGATGCTGTTGGCAAGCGGTCTGTTCGCACTGAGTGCGCAGGCTGATGAATTTGCACCTGTGACGCCGTACCGGCCATCCGTGTCGAGTCCGGCGCAATTGCCGGCGGCGGGCCAGCTGGAATTCGAACTGGGTGGGCTGGGCAGCCAGGATAGCGCTGCGCGCCGCTACAGTCTGCCCTATACCTTCAAGCTGGCTTTTAATAGCGAATGGGGTATGGTGCTGGGCGGCGAAGGGCTGGTGTCGGCGCCGGACGATGGGGCACGCCTGCGCGGCGTGGGCGATACCCAGCTGGTGCTCAAGCGGGCGCTGGTACTCAGCGAAGAAACTGCGCTGGGGCTGGAACTGGGTAGCAAGCTGCCCACTGCCCGTAGCGGCATAGGCAGCGGCAAGGCAGACTACAGCCTGAACGGCATCGTCAGTCAGGATATCGGCGAGATACACACGGATGCCAACCTGAATCTGACCCGTATCGGCGCCATCGAGGCGGGCAGCGGCCGTATCCAGACCGGGCTGTCGGCCTCGTTTTCGCTGGCGCTGGACGAACGCTGGGGCGTGACCGGCGAATGGTCGGGCAGCCGGCGCCGTGGCAGCGAGCGCAATTCGCAGCTACTGGCAGCCCTGAGTTTCAGCCCTGGCAAGCTGCTCACGCTGGATATCGGCGTGGCCCATGGTCTGAGCGCGGCGACGCCCAGATGGTCGCTGTTCAGCGGCGCCGTGCTGCCGCTGGCGCGGCTGTGGTAGCCGGCCGTGCTAGGTGCTGGCCGGTACCGGCAGCTTTACCGTCAGCAGGGTGCCGCCGTCCGGCGCTTCTTCCAGCGACAGCGTGCCGCCCAGATACGCTGCTCTTTCTCGCACCGTACGCAGGCCGAATTTGCCGCTGCTCTGGTCGTTGCCGCCAGCGATGCCGATGCCGTTATCTTTCAGCTGCAGAGTAATACTGTGCGGCGACTCGCTCACCTGCACATCGACAGCGCTGGCATGGGCGTGCATGGCGATATTGCGCAAGCCTTCTTCCAGCGCGTGCAGCAGCACCACGCTGTGACTGCGCGGGCACTGTAACTCCTGTTCGGGCAGACGGCAGCGTACTGTGATGTGCTGCTGCGCGCCGAACTGTTCTGCCGCCTCGCACAGTGCGACGCGTACGCCGAGAAATTCCAGTCTGTCGTTCCACAGCCGCATCTGCATCTGGCGGTTGGTTTCCACGACCTGCAGCAGTAGCTGCTTCATTTGCGCGGCACGGTCCTGCAGCGCCGGGTCGGGCGGCATTTTCTGGGTCAGCAGGCCCAGATGCATGGTCAGCGCTGTCAGCGTGGAACCAAGGCTGTCGTGCAGCTGGCGCGACAGCGAGCGCCGTTCATTGTCCCAGCAGTTATGCAAATGGCCTAGCAGGTCGCTCAGCTCGGCATTACGCTGCGCAGCAGGGTGCGGGGCGGGTGACGGTGGCGACGCTGGTGCAGGTTGGGCAGACATGGTGAGCTCGCGAGCAGGGGCAGGTTGCGCCGATCATACCCGAGTCGGCATAAATGTGGCGCACTGTCGCGTGCGCGCATCACGCGCGAGTGTGAGTGGGCTAACGCACAGACTGCAAGGCGGCGGCGGACCAGACTTGTACTACAGCCGCCATGGGGGAGGGTCATGAATATCGATACCATCGTAGACAAGGAGTATGCCGGCCTGAGCTTTCGCGCGCTGGCGGCTGCGCCCGTGAGCGCTCTGCGCGGCCTGAGTCCGCGCGATGCGCGGGCGCTGGCACAGGCTTTCAATGTGCATAGCGTGCGCGATCTGGCCGAGCTGGCGCTGGTGCGCTGGGCCGTGGCGATTACCACGCTGGCCGATCAGGAGTTGCCCGAGCCGGCGGCGCAGGCGCAGGAACATCTGCTCGACGATGGACTGGAGATGACCTTTCCTGCCAGCGATCCGCTCTCGGTCGATGCCGGCGTCACGCGCATCGAAGTGGCGCCCGAGATGGTCGATGCACACGATGACCATCAGCATGCGGACCAAGTGGCGCAGAGTACCGAGACGGGCTTGCGGGATGCGGCGATAGCGCGGCCGGACTAGTGCCGGCCTCGAATTGCCCGCGAGCGATCAGGCGTGGCTTACGGCTTCCTGCTGGAGGCCGGTGGCACGCATGGCCAGTGCGGTGCAACTGCAGTTCTTGCCGCTGCGCTTGGCTGCATACAGGGCAGCATCGGCGGCGGCTATCAGCGGATTGACTTCCGTCGCATCGTCGGGGAACAGGGCGATGCCTATGCTGGTTGATAGCTGCAGTTCCAGTCCGTCCACCTGATAGGGGCGGGCAACGGCTTCGATCAGTTTGGCAGCCGGGTCGCGCGTATCGTCCAGCTGGTTCAGACTGCCCATGACGATGACGAATTCGTCGCCGCCCACCCGCGCGACCGTATCTTCCTTGCGGGCGCAGCCGGTAAGGCGCTGCGCCACCTGTTTGAGTACGGCATCGCCGGCAGCGTGGCCATGGGTGTCGTTAATGGCTTTAAAACCGTCAAGATCGAGATACATGACGGCAGCCTTGTTCTGCTGCCGGGTGGCATGCTGCAGCACGTGGCTGATGCGGTCTTCCAGCAGGCGCCGGTTGGGCAGGCCGGTCAGCGCATCGTGCAGAGCCAGCGCCTGCTGCTGGCGGCTATACTGGGCCAGCTCGCGGTATAGCAGCCGTACTTCCAGCATGTTGTGTATGCGTTTATACACTTCCATCAGGTCAAATGGCTTGCTGATGAAGTCGCGCGCACCGGCTTCCAGCGCCGCAATCTTGAAGCTGGGCTGGGCCGTGAGTGCCAGCACAGGCAGATAGCCACCCTGTTCGATCTCCTTGAGCCCCTGCATGACCTGAAAACCGTTAAAGCCGGGCATCTGCAGATCCAGCAGTATCAGGTCGTAGCCATGCTGGCGGTGCATGGCGCACACCTGTTCCGCCTGCGAGGTTGCGCTGACATCGCGATAGCCTGCATCCTGCAGGATCTCGCACATCAGTTCGAGGTTGTCAGCGTTGTCATCCACCACCAGTATTCGGGCGTTGAGGATATCTTCTCGGCTTGGCATAAGGATCCCGGTCGATAAGTTCTGCTGGCGCTTAGGCCATTTATATTAAAACCATGTTAGCGCAGGGTGCAGCAGCGCGTCGCACACATGCAAGATATTGCCGCATGGAAATTTATTGTACATGTTTCTTTGTGGATTTGGTAGTTTATCCAAGGAAATTAATCTGATTGTGGTAAGCTTGTCTTTTTGCTCACTCAGTCCGGTGCCGGTGCTGCAGGCAGGTGCAGCGTAAAGCGGGCACCCTGGCCGAGTCCGGCACTTTCTGCAGTCAGCCGGCCATGATGAAGTTCGGCCAGCTGGCGTGCTATAGCCAGTCCCAGTCCCAGCCCGCCGTGGCGGCGCGACATGCCCGGATCGGCCTGATGGAAGGGCTCGAAAATATGCGGCAGTGCGCTCTCCACGATGCCTATGCCCTGATCTGCGACCGTAATGCAGATGGTGGAACCGGCGCGCCGGGCGCCCAGGCACACGCGGGTGGCCGGTGCGCTGAACTTGATGGCGTTGTGCAGCAGTTTGCTCAGCAACTGCTGCATGCGTTCGCTATCGCCCAGCACCCGCAGGTCGGCCTCCACCGCTGCCAGTTCGAGCTGTATGCTGGTGGCACTGGCCAGCGCCTGCCACTGCGCCATGGCCGCTGCAAGTAAAGGGGCGATGGCGACGCTGCTCAGCTGTAGCTGCAAACGGCCGCCGGAGAGGCTGCTCATATCGAGCAGATCCTCGATCAGCTGCGCCTGCAGACGGGCATTGCGTTCTATGGTTTGCAGACCGCGCTGCAGGTCGGCAGCGTCGCGGCCACCGCGCCGCAACACCTGGGCCCAGCCCAGTATGGCTGTCAGCGGGGTGCGCAGTTCGTGCGACAGTGTGGAGAGGAACTGGTCCTTGATGCGGGCGTAGCCGGCGGCCTCGGTGCGGATGCGGCGTAGCTGGTCGACATCGGTACAGGTGCCCAGCCAGCGCACGATCTGGCCGTTATCGAGTACCACCGGCTGTGCGCGTGCCAGAAACCAGCGGAATTCGCCGTCGGCGCTGCGTAGCGGCACTTCCAGCTCATAGGGTTGACCATTGCGGCGCGCCTGCTCCCAGCGCGCGGTGAGTGCCGCCAGCGCTTCCGGCGCACAAACCTGACGCCAGCTCTCGGTGTGCAGCTGCGCCGGCCTGATTCCGGTATAGCGATACCACGGCTGGTTATGCCAGATCGTGCCGCCATCCTGCTCGGTGATCCATGCGGGATGCGGCATGGAGTCGAGCAGGGCACGCAGCGCTAGCTGGTCGGACTGGTGGGCAGTGCAGGTCGCGGGCTTCATCGGGAGTGCTACAGGCGTGGCGCAACGCGCATGACATTAATCAACAGCGCTATTCTAGTGCGGCCACGGCCGCCAGCCGCGCACGATACGCCGTCTGAATGGCCGGGCAAAAAAAAGCCCGCTACGGGAGCGGGCTAAATCTATTTCCTTGGAGGAGAATAGAGGAGACAGGTGCATGATGCTGCAATGCGCAAACGTTGGCAAATTCTATGTTGTGATGAGAGAAATCACTAGCATGAATGAAGCTCTGCAGTACACTATGGCAGAGGGGCCATGCGGCCCCGGTTTGCATGTATGGGAGGTGGTATGGTGACCGTGGTTAAGCACAGAAAAGTGAATATCGTGGTGCTGGAAGGCGAGGAGCAACTGGCCGAGCATTGCAAGGCGGGCGATATCGCCATCCTCAATGATCAGGAAGGCTGGTGGATAAAATTCGTCGGCGAAGGCGGCCAGGTCGATTGTTACGGTGAGCCATTCCCGTCCTATAACGAAGCGCTGTGGTCCTCCAAGGCGGCGGCCGAATTCGGCGTATAAACCGGCCGCTGTGATGTAGCACTGGACAAGAGCACGGCTGCTCCCTATAATGCTGCTTCTTTCGCACGGCATGCCGGTCGAAAGAAAGTAGTTAATAAGGCAGTGAGCGGTTTTGCAAATAGTTCATTCGGCGTTTCGTGCGCTTAGCGAACAAAATGATGGAAATATCAAACTTTGCAAAACGAAATTAATGCTTTATAATGCACTACAACGCGGCTGTAGCTCAGCTGGATAGAGTACTTGGCTACGAACCAAGGGGTCGTGGGTTCGATTCCTGCCAGCCGCACCAATTCGTCAGTGAGAGGGCCTGTAACGCAAGTTGCAGGCCCTTTTGCTATAAGTGTAAGCCTCCGATTCGGATAATAAAATTTCTTGACGGAATGCTTCGCTAAACGAGAAAACGCTGTTATAATCTTGTTTTTCGCGGCTGTAGCTCAGCTGGATAGAGTACTTGGCTACGAACCAAGGGGTCGTGGGTTCGATTCCTGCCAGCCGCACCAAAATTCGTAAGTAAAAGGGCCTGAAGAGCAATCTTCGGGCCCTTTTACTATAAGTGTAAGACCTGTGTTTTGATTCGGTGTAAATTCGGAATTACTTCACAGAATACTTCGTAAAGATAGGAAAAGCTGTTATAATCCTGTTTTCGCGGCTGTAGCTCAGCTGGATAGAGTACTTGGCTACGAACCAAGGGGTCGTGGGTTCGATTCCTGCCAGCCGCACCAGAATTACTAAAAATACCCGGAAGTCATAGGCTTCCGGGTATTTTTTTTTATCCCGCATAGCTGCACCTTGCAGCTTGCTCGCGCGCTGCCGCGCAATTCCTGTTCGTTCAATAAAAAAGCCGCCTTCAGGCGGCCATTGAGCAGCTTTCTGCTTATGCCTGGCTCTTGCGCCGGCGCAGCACGACACCGCTCAGAGCGAGTCCGGCGATCAGCATGGCATAGGTTTCCGGCTCAGGTACAGCCGTAACCGAGAAATTAACTACCGCAATGCCATTCTGGCCATAGTTGCCGATATTCTGGGTCGGGAAAGAGAGTCCTGTGCCGGACAACTGCAAATCACGAACCCAGCTGTAGCCGGCTGCACTGGTGACGCCCGTTAAGTTGATCGGAGCAGGCGCAGCGCCGCCCAGATAGGTGCCGCCGATAACGTAGTTACCTGCGCTCAACGTCAGTGTTGTAATAGCCGCATAATTAAAATGACCGTTCAGCGTGTCGCTGCTGTGAACGGTCGTGGATGCCAGTAGGTGGCCGGCAGTATCCCACAGACCCACCTGGTGGTCGCTAGCCGTGCCATCGTTGAAATAGGCCAGCGCATAGATCGAGGTGGTGCCAGAGAGCGAAAACTCGAAACCTAGCGAGTAGGGATTCGGGTCGCTCGCCATGGAGGAGCCGGTAAATTCATAGGCGGGTGTAATGGCATAGGCATTGGCGGCGAATGCCAATGCCAGACTTACTGAAATGACATGTGCGCGGAATTTCATGATCAGATCCCCCAGGCTGGTTAGGATTAGCCACGTTATCATAAAAATATTAAATTATCATAATTGTATTTATTTATGGTTTGCTTTGCCTCATGCGAGGCGAACTATAAGGCCTTGTTCCGCTACAGGCCGGTGGCTGCTGCTTACAGGGGGCTAGCCGGTCTCTGGCGACATGTATTTTTCTTGTTGGCATTTGCGCAGAAATCCCCGATGATCGTACGGTCACCGTTGCGGAGTAAATTCCATGGCCGTCATTACCAATATCGAAGATCTGCGCCAGCTGGCCCGGCGGCGCGTGCCGCGCATGTTTTACGATTATGCCGATGCCGGTTCGTGGACCGAATCGACCTATCGCGCTAACGAGGCGGATTTCCAGAGCATCAAATTCCGTCAGCGCGTGGCCGTGAATCTGGAAAACCGCAGCCTGCGCTCTACCATGGTGGGGCAGAGTGTGGCCATGCCGGTAGCGCTGGCGCCCACCGGCCTGACCGGTATGCAGCACGCCGACGGCGAAATTCTGGCAGCGCAGGCGGCGGAAAAATTCGGCGTTCCGTTCACGCTGTCGACCATGAGCATCTGCTCGATCGAGGATGTCGCGGCCCATACCAGCCAGCCGTTCTGGTTCCAGCTATACGTGATGAAGGATCGCGACTTCATTAACCGCCTGATCGACCGTGCCAAGGCGGCGCGCTGCTCGGCGCTGGTGCTGACACTGGATTTGCAGGTGCTGGGGCAGCGCCACAAGGATATCCGCAACGGTCTGTCCGCGCCGCCGCGCCTGACGCTGCCGAATATTCTGAATCTGGCCACCAAGCCGCGCTGGGTGCTGGGCATGCTGCAGACACCGCGCCGTACTTTCGGCAACATCGTCGGCCATGCCAGTTCGGTATCCGATATGTCGTCGCTGTCGTCGTGGACCAGCCAGCAGTTCGATCTCAGCCTGTCGTGGCAGGATGTGGCGTGGATTAAGCAGCGCTGGGGCGGCAAGCTGATTATCAAGGGCATCATGGACGCCGAGGATGCAAAGCTGGCCGTGGCCACCGGCGCCGACGCCATCATCGTCTCCAACCATGGCGGACGCCAGCTCGATGGTGCGCCATCGTCGATCGCCGCGCTGCCGGCCATCGTCGATGCGGTGGGCAGCGAGATCGAAGTGCATATGGATGGCGGTGTCCGTTCGGGGCAGGACGTGCTGCGCGCGCTGGCACTGGGTGCCAGAGGCGTGTATATCGGCCGGCCTTTCCTGTATGGCCTGGGCGCCATGGGCCAGCAGGGCGTGACCCAATGTCTGGAGATTATCCGCAACGAGCTCGATCTGAGCATGGCCTTCTGCGGCCTGCGCAACGTGGCGCAGGTGGACAAAAATATTCTGCTGCCCGGTAGCTACTGATACGGCTCAGGCGACGACGTTGCGCGGTGCCCCGGCCACCCACGCCTCCACATTGTCGATCAGCTGGTCCACCAGTACCTGCATGGCCTGCGAACTGGCCCAGGCCGAATGGGGCGTGAGGATAAAATTGGGCAGGCGCAGATTGAGCAGCACGTTGTCGGCTGGCGGCGGCTCCTGCACCAGCACGTCGAAACCGGCGCCGGCAATCAGGCCGCTGCGCAGGGCGTCGGCCAGCGCCGTCTCGTCCACCAGCCCGCCGCGCGCCGTGTTGATCAGCAGTGCGTTGCGCTTCATGCGTATCAGCTGGCTGGCGCCGATCAGCTCGCGCGTCTGCGGCGTCAGTGGCAGATGCAGGCTCAGAATGTCGGAGGTCTCCAGCACTTCGTCGAAGCTGGCTTCGCGCACGCCGTCGCCAGCCGCATCGGCGAGCGGCGAGCGGGTATGCACGATGACTTCCATGCCGAAGGCGCGCGCAATCTGGGCTACCGATCTGCCCAGCGCACCATAGCCTAGCAGGCCAAGCCGGCTGCCGGCCAGATCGCTGATAGGGTGGCCGAACAGGCAGAAGCGCTCCGACTTCTGCCACAGGCCCGCTTCGATATCGGCGCGGTAGGCCACGATCTGGCGGCGCAGCGCGAGGATCAGCGCAAACGTATGCTCGGGCAGCGTGTGCACCGCGTAGTTGCGGATGTTGGAGACCACGATGCCGCGTTCGCGGCAGGCGGCCAGATCGACGATGTCGGTGCCGGTGGCAGCCACGGCGATCATTTTCAGCTCAGGCAGCTGGTCCAGATCGGCGGCACGCAGCGGCACCTTGTTGGTGATGGCGATGCTGGCACCTGCGTCGCGCAGGCGCGCCACGGCTTCGCCGGCGCGGGTGGCCGGATACTCGGTCCAGCGGTGCTCGAATGCGGGGCGGCGGATATGCGCGATAACGCTATCGCGGTCGAGAAAGACGATGCTGTGTGGTGCGCTCATAGTTCAGCCTATCGAAAAAGTTACAGGGCCAGTTCGGCAGTGAGCGGACGTGCGGCCGCTGCGATCTTCGGCAGGCGCATGCCCGGATGGTTGGAGAACAGTTCGGCCACCCATTCCACGAATACCCGCACCTTGGCGGACAGGTGGCGGTTCTGCGGATACACCACGTGGATGGGCAGCGGGTCGGACTGCCAGTCGGCCAGTATCTGTTCCAGGCTGCCCGCATTGAGCATGGGCTGGAGCATAAACTGCGGCATCTGCACGATGCCCAGACCGGCAATGCCGGCGGCCGTGTAGGCATTGCTGTCGTTCAGCGCGATCAGGCCCGGCAGCGGCAGCTGTATGCGTTCGTTACCGCGGGCGAAATCCCAGTCGAAGATTTTGCCGGTGCGCGAAGAAAAATAATTCACGCAGCGGTGGCGTTTGAGTTCTTCCGGATGAACGGGGCGGCCGTAGCGGTCCAGATAGGATGGCGCCGCGCAGGTAATGAATTCGAGGATGCCGACGCGGCGCGCAATCAGGCTGGAATCGGCCAGCGCGCCGCCGCGCACGGCACAGTCCACCCCCTCCTCGATCAGATCGACCGTGCGGTCGCTGCAGCCGAGTTCCAGCTGGATGTCGGGATAGCGCTGGAAAAAATCCGGCAGGGCAGGGATCAGCACTTCGCTGGCCAGCCCCGTCGGGGCGTCCACGCGCAGGCGGCCGCTGGGGCTCAAGCGGGTGCGCGAGAGCGATTCTTCCGCCTCGCGCACATCGGACAGGATGCGCAGGCAGCGCTCGTAATAGGCGGCGCCGTCGGCCGTCACGCTCACTTGTCTTGTGGTCCGGTGCAATAATTTGACCGACAGCGCCGTCTCCAGAGACTGGATCAGGGTGGAAACGGTGGCCTTGGGCAGTTGCAGGTGTTCGGCGGCGCGGGTGAAACCACCGGCGTCTACTACCTGCACGAACACTTCCATGGCTTGCAATTTATTCATCGACCCACCTTATTGTTCGGGATTCTGAACAATCAATTCATCTTATCCGTATTTATTGGATTGTAAATCATGTTTAATATGTGCGTACTGTCCAAGTAAACCTCGCTTCAGGAAAGGAGATGCACATGAAATATCGGGATGGAATTTTTGCTACCGTCGCACTGGCGCTGACGTCGCTGGCACTGGCTAGCGTAGTTTATACCGATGCCTATTCGCAGGCGGCCAAGGCCGAAGCGAGCGGCGTGCGCGCCCTGACTGAAGTGGCTGCCGGGACGACGACGCTGGCGGCTGCCGAACCGGCCCTGCTGGCCATCGCTCCCGTCCAGGTGCAGTGATGGGCGCGGGCGTGGACGAAATGCCGGAGTTTTCTGCGCACCTGAAAATCCGCAACCTTGAGGTGGGCGGGGCAGAGGGGCATCTGGCGGCGCGGCTCTATGCCGTGGCGCCAGATGCCGGCAAACGCGACACGCTGATCGTGTTTTTCCACGGCGGCGGCTTTACCGGCGGCGGGCTGGATGAAGGCGATCTGTTCCTGCGCCATCTGGCCGACGAGAACACCAGCAGCGTGGTGCTGGCCAGTACCTACACGCTGGCCGCCGTCAAGCCGTTTCCGGCGGCAGTGGAAGACGCCCACGCAGTGCTGCAGTGGGTGAAGAAGCACAAGGCCAAGCTGGGCTGGACTGGCAAACGTCTGCTGGTAGCCGGCATCGAAGCAGGCGCCAATCTGGCAGCAGTGTGCACGCTGATGTCGCGTGACCGGGGTGGCCCGGCACTGGCTGGCCAGATACTGATTATGCCCATGCTCGATCCCGGCCTGTCCACCTGTTCGATGCGCGATATGCAGCACGGGCAGGAACTGCTGGAAGTGGCCGACGCCTGCGCGGCGGCCTATCGCGGCTACCTGCCGAATGCGGCCGACCGCATCCATCCGTATGCGTCGCCCTTGCAATCGAGCCGTCTGAAAAATCTGCCGCCGGCACTGATCCTGTCCACCGAGGACGATCCGCTGCGCGACGAGGCAGAGCAGTATGGCGCCAAGTTAATGAGCTGCGGAGTGAAAACCACCGTCACCCGTATGCCGCCCGCACCCCTGCATGAAACGGGGGCACGGAACGAATGTGCGTGCAAACGTTACGCACTGGGGGAAATTGCCAGCTTCATCGCTGGTCTGGAACGGGCTGACACAGCAGCGACCGGCTAGAGCTCCCTGTATCTCTTGTAGTTGTCATCGAAACGTCCCCACCGGCTTGCCGGCGGGGCGCTAGTACCGGGTTTTCTCGCGATTTCGCCGAGCTGGCCGGTGCCGCCATTTCTATTAAATTTTTTCATGCAAAAAGGAATAACAATGAAAAACGTTAAACATATCACCGCGATGGCCCGGCCGCTGGCTGCTGCCATGGCGCTGGCGGGACTGGCCGCAGCCACCGGATTGGCCCTGACCGGCTGCGACACGGCAACCGGTAAAACGGCCGAAGCGCCGGCTGCCGGTGGCCCGCCCGTGTCGGCTGCGGTCGTCGTGGAGAAAACCGTCACCGAGACGCAGCAGTTTTCCGGTCGCCTGGAAGCCATCGAACAGGTGCAGATCCGGCCCCGTGTGGCCGGTTTCATCACTGCCATCAACTTCAAACCCGGCAGTCAGGTAAAGAAGGGCGATGTGCTGTTCGTAATCGATCCGCGTCCGTTCCAGGCCGAAGCCAATCGCGCCGAAGCGGCGGCCGGTTCGGCCCGCGCCAAGGCGGATCTGGCCCGGCTGGAACTGAATCGTGCGGAAAAGCTGCTGGCCGATAAAGCCATCGCCCAGCGCGAATACGATGAACGCGCGTCCAGCCTGAAGCAACTGGACGCCGATGCCCGCGCTGCGCAGGCCCAGTTCGAAGCGGCGCGTCTGAATCTCAGCTACACGCAGGTGCAATCGCCGATCAATGGCCGCGTCTCGAAAGCGGAAATCACGCTGGGCAATCTGGTCGATGCCTCGGCCGTGCTGACTTCGGTGGTGTCGCTGGAGCGCATCTATGCCTCGTTTGACGGCGATGAAGAGACCTATCTGCGCGTGGGGGCAGCTGCCCATCAGGGCAAACCTGCCACGGTGCGCATCGGTCTGGCCAACGAGGAAGGCTATCCGCACGAAGGCAAGCTGGAATTCGTCGATAACCAGCTCGACGTGCGCAGCGGCTCCGTGCGCATGCGCGCGACGCTGAACAATGCTGATGGCGCGCTGGTGCCCGGCCTGTTCGCCCGTGTGCAGCTGGCCGGTTCCGACAATGCCAAACCGGCGCTGCTGATCAACGAGCGTGCCATCAATACGGACCAGAACCGCAAGTTCGTCTTCGTGGTGGATAAGGACAACAAGGCCGAATACCGTCCGGTGCAGCTGGGCCAGTCGGTCGATGGTCTGCGCGTGGTGCGCGATGGCCTGAAGCCGGGCGAGAAAATCGTCGTCAACGGCCTGCAGCGCGTGCGTCCCGGCGCACCGATCACGCCGAATGTGGTGGCGATGGATGTCGATCCGCTGGCTGCCAGCGCCCAGCCGCCCGCCGGCAAGGAAGTGGCCAAAGACGCTGGCAAAGACGCCGGCAAGGACGCTGCCGCCAAGGCTGATAAGCACGCTGCCAAGGATGAAAAAGTTGCCATCGCCAAGACTGGCACTCGCAAGGAATAAAACGCTATGAACATTTCCCGATTTTTTGTCGATAAGCCGATCTTCGCGGCCGTGCTATCGATCGTCATTTTTGTCGCCGGCCTGATCTCGATCTTCAAGCTGCCGATCTCGGAATATCCGGACGTGGTGCCGCCATCGGTGGTGGTGCGCGCCCAGTATCCGGGCGCGAATCCGAAGATCATTGCCGAAACCGTGGCCGCGCCGCTGGAAGAGCAGATCAACGGCGTCGAGAACATGCTGTATATGTCCTCGCAAAACACCTCCGATGGCGCACTGGCGCTGACCGTCACCTTCAAGATCGGCACCAACGTCGAGCAGGCGGAAACCCAGGTGCAGAACCGCGTGCAGCGCGCTTTGCCACGCCTGCCGGAAGAAGTGCGCCAGATCGGTGTGACCACCGTGAAGTCGTCGCCCAACCTGACCATGGTGGTCCACCTGAATTCACCCAACGGCCGTTACGACGACCTGTATCTGCGTAACTACGCGGTGCTGAATATCAAGGACCAGCTGGCCCGCCTGCCCGGCATGGGCGAGGTGCAGATGTTCGGTTCCGGCGACTACGCCATGCGGGTCTGGCTCGATCCGCAGAAAGTGGCCCAGCGCGGCCTGACGGCGGGCGACGTGGTGAACGCCATCCGCGAGCAGAACGTGCAGGTAGCGGCCGGCGTGATCGGTCAGGGTCCCAGCAAGGACGCGGACTTCCAGCTGACCGTGAATACGCAGGGACGTCTGCAGACGGCAGAAGAATTCGGCAACATCATCCTGAAAACCAATAACGACGGCGCGGTCACCCTGCTCAAGGACGTGGCACGACTGGAGATGGGCTCGAATTCCTACGCGCTGCGTTCGCTGCTGAATAATAATTCGGCGGTGGCGATTCCTATCTTCGAAGCGCCTAACGCCAATGCGCTGCAACTGTCGGCGGACGTACGCGCCACCATGGCCCGTCTGTCGAAAGATTTCCCGGAAGGCGTCGAATACAGCATTGTGTACGACCCGACCCAATTCGTGCGTGAATCGATCCGTTCCGTGATCCATACGCTGGTGGAAGCGATCATCCTGGTAGCACTGGTGGTGATCGTGTTCCTGCAGACCTGGCGCGCTTCGGTGATTCCGCTGCTGGCCGTACCCGTGTCGGTGGTGGGTACCTTTGCCGTGATGCTGGGCTTCGGCTTCTCGATCAACACGCTGTCGCTGTTCGGTCTGGTGCTGGCCATCGGTATCGTGGTCGATGACGCCATCGTGGTGGTGGAGAACGTCGAGCGCAACATCGCCAATGGTCTGTCGCCGCATGACGCCACCATACAGGCGATGAAAGAGGTGAGTGGTCCTATCATCGCCATCGCGCTGGTGCTGTGCGCCGTGTTCGTGCCGATTGCCTTCGTGTCCGGTCTGTCGGGCCAGTTCTACAAGCAGTTTGCCCTGACTATTGCCATTTCGACCGTGATCTCGGCATTCAGCTCGCTGACCTTGGCGCCGGCCCTGTCGGCTGTGCTGCTCAAGCCCCATGATGCACCGAAGGACCGCCTGACCCGCATCATGGACCGCATCTTTGGCCGCTTCTTCGGCTGGTTCAACCGCTTCTTCAACCGTGCTTCGCATGGCTACGAAACGGGCGTGACCGCTGTGCTCAAGCGCAAAGGCGGCTCGCTGGTAGTGTATGCCGTGCTGGCTGCTGCAGCCGGTTTCATGTTCAAGCTGGTGCCGCCGGGCTTTGTGCCGGCGCAGGACAAGCAGTACCTGATCGGCTTTGCCCAGTTGCCTGATGCTGCCTCGCTGGACCGTACCACGGCCGTGATCCGCAAGATGTCGGATATTGCCAAGGATATTCCCGGCGTGGCCGATTCGGTCGCTTTCCCCGGCCTGTCCATCAACGGCTTTACCAACGCGCCGAACGCGGGCATCGTGTTCACGCCGCTGAAACCGTTCGAGCAGCGTACCAAGCCTAGCGAATCGGCCGAAGCCATAGCCGCCGAAATCAACAAGCGCATGGGCGTGATCGAAGGCGCGTTCGTGATGGTGCTGTCGCCACCGCCAGTCAATGGCCTGGGCACGACGGGCGGCTTCAAGGTGATGATAGAAGACCGCGATAACCTCGGCTACGACGCGCTGTACAAGGCAATTCAGGCGGTGCAGATGAAAGCCTGGCAGAACCCGAAACTGGCTGGCGTGTTCTCCAGCTACCAGATCAATGTGCCGCAACTGTTTGCCGACGTGGACCGCGCCAAGGCCAAACAGCTGGGCGTGCCGCTGCAGACCATCTATCAGACCCTGCAGATCAATCTGGGCTCGCTGTATGTGAACGACTTCAACCAGTTTGGCCGTACCTATCAGGTGCGGGTACAGGCGGACCAGCAGTTCCGTTCGCACGCCGAAGATATTGCCCAGCTCAAGGTGCGCAACGACAAGGGCGAAATGATCCCGCTGTCGTCGCTGGTGCGGGTCAAGGATAGCTATGGTCCGGACCGCGTGCAGCGTTACAACGCTTACGTGGCCGCTGAAATCAATGGCGGTGCCGCGCCGGGCGTATCGTCGGGCGAAGCGCAGGCCGAGATGACCAAGATCCTCAACGAAGTGCTGCCGAAAGGGATCAGCTACGAATGGACCGAGCTGGTATATCAGGACATCCTGTCCGGTAACACCATGATCTATGTGTTCCCGCTGTGCGTGCTGCTGGTGTTCCTGGTGCTGGCGGCCCAGTACGAAAGCTGGACCCTGCCGCTGGCGGTGATCCTGATCGTGCCGATGTCGATATTGTGCGCGCTGCTGGGGGTGAAGCTGACCCACGGCGACAACAATGTGTTCACCCAGATCGCCCTGTTCGTGCTGGTGGGACTGGCCTCGAAGAACGCGATTCTGATTGTGGAATTCGCCCGCGAACTGGAACATCATGGCCGCAGCATCGTGCAGGCTGCACTGGAAGCTTGCCGCCTGCGTCTGCGTCCGATTCTGATGACCTCGATCGCCTTCATCATGGGTGTGCTGCCGCTGGTGTTCTCCCATGGCGCCGGTTCGGAAATGCGCCATGCCATGGGCGTGGCCGTGTTCGGCGGCATGCTGGGCGTGACCTTCTTCGGGCTGTTCCTGACGCCGGTGTTCTATGTGCTGCTGCGCAAGCTGGCAGTGCGCCTTGAGAAAAAACCTGCTGCCTCGCCGGCAGCAGCAGAAAAACTGGAAGGGAGCCATTGAGATGAATACTATGCAGATGATCGCCCGTGGCGTGGCACCTGTCATGGCCGCTCTGCTGATGACCGCGTGCGCCGCACCGGCCTTCAGGCAGCCGGCCATCGAGGTGCCGGCCGCCTATAAGGAAAGCAGCGGCGTGCAGACGGCGGCCGACGGCAGCACCTGGCAGCCGGCGCAGGCGGCAGAAGCCCGCTCGCGCGGCGAGTGGTGGCTGGCGTTTAATGATGCGGCGCTGAATCAGCTGATTAACGACGCTACCCGCGCCAATGCCAATCTGGCGGTAGCGGCAGCACGCGTCAAACAGGCGCGTGCGATTGCCGGTGTGGCCGAAGCCGACCGCATCCCGCAAGTGGGCGTGAGTGCTTCGGGCCAGCGTCAGCGCGCCTCCGATCTGTCGCTCGGACTGCCGGCCGGTACGCCGGTGGCGCCGAGCAAAGCCTTCAATGCCAGCCTGACGGCCAGCTATGAAGTCGATCTGTTCGGGCGGGTAGCGAGCAATGTCAGCGCAGCGCGCAGCGATGCCGCTTCGATCGAAGCGACCTACCAGTCGGTGCTGCTGGCTGTGCAGGCCGATGTGGCGCAGACCTATTTCCGTCTGCGCGCTACGGATGCCGAACTGGAGACCTTGCAGCGCACCGTGCAGACGCGCGAGGAAAACGTCAAGGTCAATCAGCGCCGCTTCGACCTTGGCGACATCGGCGAGTTCGACCTGTCGCGGGCAAAAACGGAGCTGGCCAGCGCCCGCGCCGAGGCCATAGGCCTGCAGCGCCAGCGCGCTACCACCGAGCATGCGCTGGCTGTCCTGCTGGGCAAACCGGCCGCCAGCTACACCGCTGGTAACAGCCCGCTGCTCGATAGCGCGCTGCTGCCGGAAGTGCCGGCAGGGCTGCCTTCGACACTGCTGGAACGCCGTCCCGACATCGCGGCCGCGCAGCGCAGCATGGAAGCAGCCAATGCCCGCATCGGCGTGGCCCGCTCGGCCATGTTCCCGGCGCTGAGCCTGAATGCGGCAGCAGCTGGCGCCTCCGGCAGCACGGTGGCGGAAGTGTTCAAGTGGAGCAGCCGTTCGTGGCTGCTGGGCGCGATGATGTCCATGCCGCTGATCGATGGCGGCCGCAATGCGGCCAATATCCGCCGTGCCGAAGCGGCGCTGGAAGAATCGGTAGGCAGCTACCGCCAGAGCGTACTGCAGGCCTTTGCCGAAGTGGAGGATAACCTCGCCGGTCTGCGTATTCTGCAGGCGCAGGCCGTGCAGCTGGACGAAGCGCTGGTTTCGGCACGCCGTTCGGCCGATCTGGCCCAGAAGCTTTATGCGGCAGGCCGTTCCAGCTATCTGGATCTGCTCGATGCGCAGCGCAATCTGGCGTCGGTGGAGCGCAGCGCCGTGCAGTTGCGCGGCAGCCGCGCCATTACCACGGTGGCGCTGATCCGCTCGCTGGGCGGCGGCTGGGATGGCGGTGCGGGCCAGCTTCAGCTGGCGCAGCACTGACAGAGTTATCCTGCGGCGTTGCGGGAAGTAGGCGGCGAGGGTGCTTGCCGCCGGGGCCAGTGACGGCGGACCTGTTCGGGGTCTGCTGTTACTGGCCCTTTTTTTGTCTTTCGATGGAACGCAAAAATTTCCTTATGGAATATTCTATTTACAAAACTCAATTTCTTTAAGATAACTTAAATTATCGCTTGACAACAGTTGTTGCGAATGTTTTAATGTCACATCTACACGATTTCTGGAGTTTTTGACATGAAGAAAATCCCTCTGTTGCTGGCTGGTCTGGCATTGGCTGGTTCTTCGAACGCAGCGGTATTGCAGTTCGATTTCACGGCAAAGATTCAGGAAATGGTGCAGTTCTCGCCCCTGACTTTTGCCGGTGGCATGGTCAGCAGCAGCGATCTGAACGGCTCGACCGTGTCGGTAGGGGATGCCATCAGTGGTCACTTTACCTATGACACCAGCACCGCCCAGATCAGCAACGTCGGCGGTCTGGCCATGTTCTCGGCAGCGGCTGCACAGAATGCGCTGAATGCAGCGATCGGCACCACCAGTCTGGGTCTGGACCATGCCCTGAGCAATACCACCACCGTTCAGGTTGGTAACAATGTCGCCGGCCTGAAAGGCGCCGATAGCTTCGGCATCGCCAATGTCAGCGCCAATGGCCAGGCGTCCCAGATGATGGCGCTGATGCTGTTCGATTCCACCGGCCATGCCTTCAGCGACAGCACCCTGCCAGCCGCGCTGGACTTCTCCGCCTTTGGCACGTCTACTTTCTACTACACCTATTCGTCGGCCAGCACCCATGCCATGATGGGTGCCAACGGCAGCCTGACCTCGCTGACCGTAACCCAGCTGCCAACGGGCGGTAATCCGACCACGCCGGTTCCTGAACCGGAAACCTATGCCATGCTGCTGGCTGGTCTGGGCCTGCTGGGCTGGACCGCACGCCGCCGTCAGGCCCGCTAAGCCGGTCTGCGCCTTGCGGCACAGGCCGCGCTCTGCTGTGTTTTACATCAGACGGCTGCCTGCAGGCAGTCTGGCCGGCGCGCATCCGTCCTGCAATTGTTCACAAAAAAGCAACAAAAAAAGCCGTTCAATAAGTTTGTGCGGAAATATTTTGATCTAAAAGACAAAATTTATTGCTATTCGTGAATGATGTGTCAAACTTATACGGATTTGTAATTTTCTAATTTCTTTGGTTGATGCAGGAGTGCAAGATGGCGGGTCGGAGCGTGAGTGCGGGCGTGTTTTTCAGTACGGATAGCGTTCAGCGCATGGCCTTTCAGGCGCTATGCGGCGAAATGTTTGCCCAGCTGCATCTGGCAGACAACGTCGACCAGGTGGTTGACCTGCTGGGCCAGCGTCAGCCTGACCTGCTGGTGCTGGACCTGAACGGCTATAACTACCTTAATGAACTGGCCGGCATCGGCACCCTGATCCGCAGCCGGGCTGGCGCGCCGGTGCTGGTGCTATGCCCGTTCGACCACACCTCGTGGCTGCCGGAACTGATGACCTTCGGCCATTTCGACTACCGTATCTGCCCCCTGATCGACGACGAACTGCGTCAGGCCGTTGCGCAGGCGCTGGCCCAGCCGGTGGATGCGGCGGCGGCCCTGCAGCAGCAATTGCTGGACAAGGAAAAGGAATTGCGTGATGTGCTGGGCGTGCAGCGCAGCCTGCAGCGCGCGCTGGCCGCGATCGAGCCGGTGGAGACCATGGCTGCCCATATCTGTCTGGCGCTGTGCAATTTCCCCGGCGTGCGCCATACGGCGCTGCTGCATATGAAAGAACGGGGCGACCTGCAGCTGGTAGCGCAGGAATCGCGCAACCACCTGGATCTGTCGCGTCTGCTGCAGCGGCGTGACCGCCTGCTGCAATCGCCGCTGCGCGATATCTTCCCGCCGCTGCTGTCCGTCGCCCGCGGCGAAATGATGCTGCTGGATGCGCCCGAGAAGGCCGGCAACCCCGAATTCGCCATGGCGCTGCACGACCGCGGCGTACGCATGGTGCTGTCGCTGCCATTGCGCGCGGCGCCCGGTGGTCCGGAAATCGGCGCGATCAGCCTGATGTTCGACCGTCACATCACCTTTTCGCGCGAACAGTTTGCCTGCTTCAGCGGTCTGGCCCAGATCATCAGCTTCGCGCTGGGTATGAGCGCGCTGCAGCACCAGAACGAAGAACTGAGCGGCCAGCTGTCGCAGATGAGTACCGTCGATAGCCTGACTGGCGCCGCCAATCGCCGCGCCGGCGAGGAAATGCTCGATCACGAACTGCGCCGCGCGCGCCGCTACGGCATTCCGCTGGCTGTGCTGTCGTTCGACGTGGTGGGCTTCCAGTCCGAAAACGATATATACGGTTCCACCGTGGGCGACGCGGTACTGCGCGCGGTAGCGACCATCGTCAAGGAACGTCTGCGTACCTCCGATCTGCTGGCCCGCATGCAGGGCGAACAGTTCATCGTCATCGCCACCCACACCAATGCGGCCGATGCCATGCGTCTGGCCGAGAAGCTGCGCAAAGCTATCGTGGAAGCCGATCTGCCTAGCGAAGCGACAGTGGTGATCAGCCTCAGTGTCAGCCAGACCCGCAGCGACGACGGCGTCTCCGCCGTGCTGGAACGGCTGGATGTGGCGCTGCAGCGCGCCAAACGCGTGGGCCGCTGCTGCATCGAACTGGCCGATTAGGCCTGCAGCGTTCAGCCCGGGCTGGACCTGCGGCGGTTGATGGCGTAGTCTTGCGGTATTTTTCGAGTACCGTGGACAAACTATGCTGTATTGGCTGAGACACTACCGGCGCGCCTATCTGGCGGGCGACCTTTCTGCCGGTGTGGTAGTGGCAATGATGATGATCCCGCAGGGCACCGCGTATGCACTGGTGGCCGGCCTGCCGCCCGTCGTCGGCATCTACGCCAGTATCCTGCCGCCGATGATCTATGCGCTGTTCGGCAGCAGCATGACGCAATCGGTGGGGCCGATGGCGATTATCTCGCTGATGACAGCCAGCGTGATTGCGCCGCTGGCGGCACCCGGTTCGGCACTGGCTACCGTGCTCGCTGCGCAACTGGCGCTGGTGTCCGGCGCCGTGCTGCTGCTGTGCGGCTTTCTGCGGCTGGGCTTTCTGGCTAACTTCTTCTCCCGTCCCGTCATGAACGGCTTTACCGTCGGCTCGGCGCTGCTGATCGCCTACGACCAGCTGCATAGCCTGCTCGGCGCGCCGGTCGGACAGGTGCATCTGCCCAGCGCCATGCTGGGCCTGAGCGCCTTGCTGCTGCTGGTGCTGGCGCGGCTGTATCTGGCACGCCTGCTGGTGCGCTGCGGCCTGTCTGCCACGCTGGCCGATATTGCCGCCAAACTGGCGCCCATGCTGGTGGTGCTGGGCGGCATAGCGCTGATGGCGGTCACCACGCTGGCGGCGCAGGGCGTACGCACCACCGGCGCCATACCTGCCGGTCTGCCGGGCCTGCATCTGGCCACTTCGTCGGCGCACTGGCGCAGCCTGCTGCAACCGGGGCTGCTGATCGGCTTCATCGTATTTCTGATGTCGATGTCGGCGGCCCAGTCGCTGGCACTCAAGCGCAATGAAAAGCTGGTCAGCAACCATGAGCTGATCGGTCTGGGAGCGGCCAATATCGCCAGTGCGCTGACGGGTGGTTTCCCTGTCACGGGCAGCCTGTCGCGTTCCGCTGTCAACTTTGCTGCTGGCGCCCACACACCGCTGGCCAGCCTGATTACCGCTGTCCTGCTGGCCTGCGCCTTGCTGGCGCCTACCGGCTGGCTGGCGCTGCTGCCGCTGCCGGTGCTGGCGGCCACCATCATCGTGGCGGTACTGGGCCTGCTCGATCTGGGCATCCTGCGCACGGCGTGGGAGTATGACCGCGGCGACGTGCTGGCGTGGGGGGCAACCTGTCTGGGCGTGGTGGCGCTGGGCGTGGAAGCGGGCGTACTGATCGGCGTAGCGCTGTCCATGGGCACCCTGATCTGGCGCGCCAGCCGGCCCCACATCGCCGTGCTGGGGCGCATCGCCGGCACCGAACATTTCCGCAATATCGAACGCTATCCGGCCCAGACCCGGCCCGAGCTGCTGATGCTGCGGATCGACGCCAATCTGTTCTTTGGCAATATGGAAGCGATTACCGAGCGTATTGAGAGCGAACTGGCCAGCCATCCCGAGGCGCGCCATCTGGTGCTGGTGATGAGCGCCGTCAGTTCGATCGATACCAGTGCCCTGTATGCGCTGGCAGAGCTCAACCAGCGCATGGGCCGGCGCGGACTGGGGCTGCATCTGGCCGAAGTAAAAGGGCCGGTGCTGGACCGTTTGCGCCAGAGTGCCTTGCTGCGCGAGCTGCACGGCCAGCTCTATCTGAGCGCCGTGATGGCCTGCGAAGCCCTGCAAACGCCGCCGCACGGACGCCTGCATGTAGGCGAAACGGCCGGGTCGGGAATCTGAACAGTGTATTCTTGATGCGTTTTAGAAACAATATTCATGGACTTCATAGGGCTTTGCTCCTATGATTTCACGCGTTGCCAGCAGATTAACCCCGAAAAATGGTTAGCCGATGTTAGAACGCCTTGCCCGCCGTGCCGCCAATGTCTCGATTGCCGTCTATGTCAGTGTCACGCTGACAGCCGTGGTGACGCTGGTACTGACCACCTTTGCCCTGTATTTCTATCAGGTGGAACGGGCGCAGCGCTGGGAGCAGCTGCACAAGACGCTAGCCGATAGTGCCGAAGAGCTGGCCGTGGCGGTAGCGCTGCCGGCGTGGAATTTCGACGAGACCCAGATCGTCACCATCATGAAGAGCGGCCTGAGTAACCGCGATCTGTATGCCAGCGCCGTGACCCCGGTGTCCAGCAGTCCGCCGTTCATCCTCACCCGCAGCGAGTCCGGCCAGCTGGTCGAATCGACCCTGCTGCCGCAGCGCGATGATCTGATTTCGGCGCAGCGGCCGATTATCGTTTCGGGACAGCAGATCGGCACCATCACCGTATATGCCTCGCCGGCGCAGCTGATAGAGCAGCTGCGCCAGCGCCTCTACACCATCATCGGCATGATCTTCGTGATGGTGGTGACGCTGGTACTGAGCCTGTATCTGCTGCTGTGGCATCTGGTGCTCAAGCCGCTGACCACCATCGAGCGCTATGCCGCCAATGTGAAGGCCGGGCAGAACCCCGGTGCCGAGCCGCCGCGCGACCTGTTCCTCGGCGAGCTGAAAACCCTCAATGGTTCGATCCGCGAAATGGTGCGCCTGATGGATAGCCGCTATGTGGCCATGCATGCCAGCGAGGAGCGTCTGCAGATCGCCAGTAGCGCCGCTGCCATCGGCATCTGGGACTGGAATATTCCCCGGGATATCGTGGTGTGGGACGAGCAGATGTACCGCCTGTACGGCATCGAAGGGCGCACCCTGGCGCGGCCCATGGACCAGTGGCGCAGCATGATGCACCCCGACGACAGGATACCGACCGAAGCCCTGCTGCAGCAGGCGCTCGACGGCCACGCCGAATTCGATGCGGAATTCCGCGTGGTGTGGGAGGATGGTTCGGTCCACCATATCAAGGGCGACGCCATGATCTTCCGCGACCCGGATGGCAAGCCGGCCCGTATGGTGGGGGTTAACTACGATGTGACGGAAAGCCGCGAGGCGGCGCAGGAATTGCGGCGCCACCGTATCCATCTGGAAGATCTGGTGACCGAACGTACCAATGCGCTGTCGGTGGCGGTGCTGCAGGCGCAGGCTGCCAACAAGGCCAAGAGTACCTTCCTGGCAAATATGAGCCACGAGCTGCGCACGCCGCTCAATTCGGTGATCGGCTTTTCGCGCCTGCTGGCCGATTCCAAAAACATGCTGCCGGAAGAGAAGCGCAATCTGGCCATTATTCACCGCTCCGGCCAGCATCTGCTTACCCTGATTAACGATATTCTGGAACTGTCCAAGATCGAAGCTGGCCGCGCCGTGCTGCAGACCGACGTGGTGGCGCTGGCCGACATGCTGCAGGAAGTCATGGACATGGTCAGCATGAAGGCCAGCCAGAACGATGTGGAGCTGGTGCTGGAAGCGGATGGTCTGCCGCCGGGCGCCTGTGTGGACGGCACCAAGCTGCGCCAGGTGCTGCTTAACCTGATGTCGAATGCGGTCAAGTTTGCACCGCGCGGGCGCGTCACGCTGGCCGTGCATGGCCGGCTGTTGCAGACTGCTGCCGGTGACCACTACGAACTGGCGTTTGCCGTCAGCGACAATGGCTCCGGCATTGCGCCGGAAGACCAGAGCCGTATCTTCGAACCGTTCATTCAGGCCGATACGCCGGGCGGACACGAGGGCACGGGGCTGGGCCTGACCATTTCGCGCGAATTTGTCCAGCTGATGGGCGGCGAACTGACCGTCGAATCGCAAGCGGGCGCCGGTGCAACCTTCCGTTTTGTGCTGGCCCTGCCGGTAGCCGATGCCGTGCCTGCTGCCTGCGGCGAGGAGACGCTGGTGAGCCTGCCGCAGGCCAGCGAGGTGCGTCATCCGGTGCCGCATGCGCTGACGCTGGCCGATCTGCTGCGGCTGGACGCCGGCCTGCGCAGCGACATGAAGAACGCTTTGCTGGAACTGAATCTGACCCGGGTGGGGCAGTTGCTGCTGCCCTTGCCGGCCGAACTGGCGGCGGTGGTGGCGGGCATCGAATACATGTTGCGTCAGCACCAGTATCCGCAGTTGTGCCGTTTGCTGGAAGATGCGGAAAGCAGCACAGCGGCGCAGCGCTGATCGGTATATCATCAACAATGCCCGCAAGGGGGCAGCTAGTACGAAAGAGTTTTTACATGGTGCGGGAAATATCGGAGCAGTCGGGCAAGGGGGAAGTGCTGATCGTGGAAGACACGCCAGCCTCGCTCAAGCTGCTGAGCGATCTGCTGACGGAGGCTGGATACTATGTGCGGCAGGCGCCTAACGGCGAACTGGCGCTGTGGACCGTGCAATCGCGCCCGCCCGAACTGATACTGCTCGATATCCGCATGCCGGGCATCGACGGCTTCGAAGTGTGCAGGCGCCTGAAAGCAGCGCCCGAACTGAGCCAGATTCCGGTGATTTTCCTCTCCGCCCAGCACGATACGGACGACAAGGTGCGCGGCTTCGCACTCGGTGCGGTGGATTTTATCGCCAAGCCTTTCCAGGCCGAGGAAATACTGGCCCGCACCGATGCCCACGTGCGTCTGGCACGCACCCAGAAGGCGCTGGCGGCTGAACGCGCCATGCTGGAGCAGCGGGTTACCGAGCGCACGGCCGAACTGGTGGCGCTGGCCGCCTCGCTGGAAAAGGAAGTGGAACAGCGCCGCGCCAATGAGGAATTCATGCGCCTGTCCAGCCAGGTGTTCGAAGCGACCCAGGATGCCATTGTGGTCACCGACCGCTATGGCCGCATCGTCGCCTGCAATCCCGCCTTCACGCGGATTTCCGGCTATCCGTCCGGGGAAGTCATCGGGCAGGGCGCAGCGCTGCTGCATGCCGGTGAAGCGGATATGAAGACCTTCCAGCTGATGGTGCAGGCCATCGTCAAGACGGGCCACTGGTCGGGCGAGATTATGGCGCGGCGCAAGAATGGCGATACCTTCCCCGGCCTGCTCAGTCTTTCCGTGGTGCGCGACGCGCAAGGGGAGGTCAGCAACCACGTTGCCGTGTTCATGGATATCAGCGAACGCAAGGCGGAGCAGCATCTGATCGATTTCCTGTCGCACCATGACGCACTCACCGGCCTGCCCAACCGCCTGCTGGCACGCCAGCAGTTCGAGCAGAAGTTTGCCGCTGCCCAGCGCGAGAACCGCTGCGTGGCCGTGATGTGCCTCGATCTGGACCACTTCAAGAGCATCAACGACTCCTATGGCCACGATGTGGGCGACAAGGCGCTGCAGGTGGTGGCGAGCTTCCTGGGCCAGTGCGTGGGCGAAGACAATATCGTTACCCGTCAGGGCGGCGACGAATTCCAGATCATCGTTGCGGACGACCGCCAGCTGGCGCAGACCATGGCGCTGGCGCAGCGCATACTGGCCGGCCTGCGGCAGGAACTGGTGATCGATCAGCACGTGATTACCGTAACATCGAGCATAGGCATCGCCGTGAGCCTTAGCGATGGCGAGAGTTTCGATGAACTGGTGCGCAACGCCGATACGGCGCTGTTCCGTGCCAAGGAAGTGGGGCGTGATAACTACGCCTTCTTCACCGAGCGCATGGATGCGGAAGTGCGCGACAAGCTGGCGATCCAGAGCCAGCTGCGCGGTGCCATCGCGCGCGACGAATTCGAGGTGTATTACCAGCCGCAGATGTGCTTGCAGACCGGTGCCATCGTTGGCGCCGAAGCGTTGCTGCGCTGGGATAATCCGGTGCTGGGACGGGTGCCGCCCAACCGTTTTATTCCGCTGGCCGAGGAATACGGGCTGGTGAACTCTATCGGCGAATGGGTGCTGGCCAGCGTGTGCGCGCAGATCAAGCTGTGGCACGATCAGGGACTGGGCGCCATCAAGGTGGCGGTGAATCTGGCGGCCAGCCAGTTTGCCAATGACGCCACCGTGCCGTATGTAGAAAACACGCTGCGCGACTTCAAGGTGGCGCCGCAATATCTGGGACTGGAAATCACCGAGGGTACGGTGATGGGGGATCCCGACAAGGCGGTGGCGGCGCTGCGCCGCCTGAAAGCCATCGGCGTGAGCATTTCGCTGGACGACTTCGGCACCGGCTATTCCAGCCTCAGTTACCTGAAGCGCTTCCCTATCGACGTGCTGAAGATCGACAAATCCTTTGTCGACGATATCACCACCAACCCGGCCGATGCCGCAATTGCGCTATCGGTGGTATCGCTGGCCCACAATCTGAACATGCGCGTGATCGCCGAGGGCGTGGAGACGCGTGAACAGATGGCGTTCCTGCACCAGCATGGCTGCGATGAAATGCAGGGCTATTATTTCAGCCGTCCTGTCGATGCGGCGGCTTTCACCAGTTTGCTGCGCGAGCGGCGCTGTTTGCAGGACCTGTCTTAAACCGACTCACAGGAGTGTTATGGATAAGAAGTTCAACGCTGCGCTCTCTGGCGCAACCATGCTGCTGGCATTCGGCGCCGCCCTTACCCTGGCGCAGCCTGCCGCTGCTGCTGCTGCTGCCACCGCAGCCGAAAAACCGGCGCCCGGTGCCCAGCCTGCCGATGCCCGTTTCAAGGCCATCTATCAGCAGGAATGGAAGTGGCGCCAGAAGCAGAAGCTGGAAGAGGGCGAGGACGATGACGACAGCGGTGTCGACAGCAGCCTGCCGCGCATCGATGCCGCCACCCAGAAGCAGCGCCTCGACTACTGGCTGGGGGTGATGAAAAAACTTGACGGTATCAGCGAGCGGCAGCTGTCCGCCGCCGAAAAGGTCAACTATCAGGTCTACAAGGCGCAGATCGCTGCGCTGATCGCGGGGCAGCAATTCCGTGAATACGAGAAGCCGCTCAACGCCGATTCGGCGTTCTGGTCTAACCTCGCCAGTGCGGCACGCCGCCCCCTCACGACCGAAAAACAATTGCGCGACTACCTCAAGCAGCTAGCCGATCTGCCGCGCTACTTCAACGACGAGATCGTGAATATGCGTGCCGGTCTGGCGCGCGGTTTCACGCCGCCCCAAGTTACGCTGGTGGGGCGCGACAGTTCCATCACCTCTGTCACCGATGCCAAAACGCCGCAGGACACCGTGTACTACCTGCCGTTCAAGACGCTGCCGGCCAGTATGTCTGCAGTCCAGCAGGATGCGCTGCGCGCCGAAGCGGTGCAAGCCATCGAGACTTCGGTGCTGCCGTCCTACCGCAAGCTGCTGCAGTTCATGCGCGAGGAATACGTGCCGCATGCGCGCGTAGCGCTGGCCGCCGAGAGCCTGCCGGATGGTAAAGCTTACTATCAGTCGAAGATAGTGGAGTTCACCACCACCAGCATGAGCGCAGAGCAGATCCACCAGATCGGTCTGTCCGAAATGGCCAAGATCCGCAGCGAAATGCAGGACGTGATCAAGCAGGTGGCCTTCGACGGCGATCTGCCAGCCTTCCTGCAGTTCCTGCGCACCGATCCCCGCTTCTATGCCAAGACGCCGGAAGAACTGCTGATGCGCTCGGCGTGGGTGGCGAAGAAATTCGACGGCAAGGTAAGCCAGTATTTCGGCTATCTGCCGCGGCGCCGCTTTGCCGTGATTCCCGTACCGGACGATCAGGCGCCGTTCTACACTTCCGGCCGTGGCGGCCCCGGGGTGTATCTGGTCAATACCTATAACCTGCCGTCGCGCGCGCTGTATTCGATGCCGGCGCTGACACTGCATGAATCCGCACCGGGCCATGCTTTCCAGATGCCGGTGGCGATGGAGCAAAAAGGCCGTCCGGCTTTCCGCAACGCCTACATTTCGGCCTTCGGCGAAGGCTGGGCGCTGTACTCCGAGCGGCTCGGCGTGGAGATGGGCATGTATGAAACGCCTTACGAAATCTTCGGCATGCTCAGTTATCAGGCGTGGCGCGCTTCGCGTCTGGTCGTCGATACGGGCATCCACAGCAAGGGCTGGACGCGCAAGCAGGCGCAGGATTATCTGCACGAAAACACCGCACTGTCCGAGCATGAAATCGAAACGGAAGTGGACCGCTATATTTCGTGGCCCGGTCAGGCGCTGTCCTATTATCTGGGCGAGATGAGCATCATGGCGGCGCGCCGCAAGGCGGAAGCTGCACTGGGCAGCAAATTCGATATCCGCGCCTTCCACGACACTGTGCTGCAACTGGGTTCCGTGCCGTTGCCGGTGCTGGAAGCACGCATCGACCGCTTCATCGCGGAGGGCGGCAAGAGCCCCTATCCTCACCTTGACTAGGCGGGTGCCGCACCACCGCGGCGCTTAGTAGCAGCCTCCTTGCAACGGCGCACCGGATTGGTGCGCCGTTGCTGCTTTGGTGCGTGCAAATGCGTAGCGCCATCTCCTATGGGCTGGCATGGTGATTGCATATGCCACCACATGCCTGATACCACCGCCATCCGAGACGACCACGCCGCCAGCCAGCCATGGCAGGCTAGCCTTACGCTCGGCTTTGCGCTCGACGGCAGCACCACCCGCCTGTACGACAACCTGCATGTGGGCCCGCTGCGCGTGCAGAAGGCGCTGTATCCCGAAGGGGATAAGGTATGCCACGCCATCATCGTGCATCCGCCCGGCGGTGTGGTCGGTGGCGACCAGCTCAGCATCGTCGCCAGTGTCGCTGCCAACGCCCATGCGCTGTTGGCGACGCCCGGCGCGGCCAAGTGGTACAAGGCCAACGGCAAGATCTCGCGCCAGCAGGTGAGGCTCGATGTGGCCGCAGGCGGCGCGCTCGAATGGCTGCCGCAGGAAACCATCTTCTTCGATACCGCCCATGTCCAGCTGGAGCAGGAAATCCGTCTGGGCGCTGCTGCGCACTACCTCGGCTGCGAGATACTCTGCATGGGCAGGCGTAGCTCTGGCGAAGTTTATGCCAGCGGCTGCGTGCGTCAGCGCAGCAGCATCTACCTCGACGGTAAATTGATCTGGTGGGAGCAGGGTGCGCTGCTTGGTGGCCAGCTCGATAGCCCCCTATCGATGCAGGGCCAGACCGTCTGCGCGACTTTTCTTGCGGCTGGCCGGCAGGTGCCTGCGCCGCTGCTGGCGGAAATCCGCAACGACATTGCCGCCGATGGCGAGCATCAATTCGGCATTACCCAGACCCGGGGCGTGCTGGTGGCGCGCCATCTGGGCAATGACAGCGAGACGGCGCGCCGTCTGATGCTGGCGGTGTGGTACCGGCTGCGGCCATTTTTTCTGCAGCGCTCCGCTGTCATGCCGCGCATCTGGCAGACCTGAAAGCGATACACCGACATGGACCTGACACCAAGAGAGAAAGACAAGCTGCTGATCTTCACCGCCGGCATCGTGGCGGAGCGCCGCCTTGCGCGCGGCCTGAAGCTCAACTATCCCGAAGCGGTGGCGCTGATTACCTGCGCCATCATGGAAGGCGCACGCGATGGCAAGAGCGTGGCGCAGCTGATGTCTGACGGTACCCGCGTTCTGACGCGGGCCGATGTGATGGAAGGCGTGCCCGAAATGATCCCTGACATACAGGTGGAAGCCACTTTCCCTGATGGCAGCAAGCTGGTCACGGTGCACCAGCCGATTCCCTAAGACTTAACCGTAGCACCGAAAGCAGTAGATGAAACAGCAGAAACCCAGCAAGAACCCATACCGAATCCAGTGTTTGACAAGGAGCTCACGATGATACCCGGTGAATACCTGCTCGAAGAGGGCGAGATCGGACTCAATCAGGGCCGGGCCACGGCAACCGTGGTGGTCAGCAATCAGGGCGACCGTCCCGTACAGGTGGGCTCGCATTTCCATTTTTTCGAGGTGAATACGGAGCTCAAATTCGAACGCTGGAAAGCCTATGGCATGCGGCTCAATATCGCCGCCGGCACTGCCGTGCGTTTCGAGCCGGGCCAGCAGCGCACGGTGGAACTGGTGAAGCTGGGCGGCGAGCAGAAGGTGTACGGCTTTAATGGCAAGGTGATGGGCAAGCTGGCCGACCAGCCGCCCCGTAAATAAGCACGCAATAAGCACACAGATAGGGCAAGGATACCTATGGTAACGATGACGCGGCGCGCGTATGCAGAGATGTTCGGCCCCACCCGCGGCGACCGTATCCGTCTGGCTGATACCGAACTGTTTATCGAGATCGAGCATGACTACGCTACCTATGGCGAAGAGGTGAAATTCGGCGGCGGCAAAGTGATCCGCGACGGCATGGGCCAGTCGCAGCGGCTGGCGGCCGAGGTGATGGATACGGTGCTGACCAATGCCGTCATCGTCGACCACTGGGGCATCGTCAAAGCGGATATCGGTCTGAAGAATGGCCTGATCGCTGCTATCGGCAAGGCTGGCAATCCCGACATCCAGCCCGATGTCACCATGGCCATCGGTGCGGCCACCGAAATCATCGCCGCCGAAGGCATGATCGTCACGGCGGGCGGGGTGGATACCCATATCCACTTCATCTGTCCGCAGCAGATCGAAGAGGCGCTGACCAGCGGCGTGACCACCATGATAGGCGGCGGCACGGGGCCCTCTGCCGGCACCTCGGCCACCACCTGCACGCCGGGGCCGTGGCACCTGCATGCCATGCTGTCGGCCGCCGATGCATTCGCTATGAACTTGGGTTTTCTAGGCAAAGGGAATGTCAGCCTGCCGCAGCCGCTGGAAGAACAGGTGCTGGCCGGCGCCATCGGGCTTAAGCTGCACGAGGACTGGGGCAGCACGCCTGCGGCCATCGATAACTGTCTGAGTGTGGCCGATAAGCTCGACGTGCAGGTGGCCATCCATAGCGACACGCTCAACGAAGGCGGCTATCTGGCCGATACGCTGGCCGCGTTCAAGGACCGCACCATCCATACCTTCCACACCGAGGGCGCCGGTGGCGGCCACGCGCCCGATATCATTGCGGCAGTAGGCGAGGGCAATGTGCTGCCATCGTCCACCAATCCTACCCGTCCCTACACGGTCAATACGCTGGACGAGCACCTCGACATGCTGATGGTGTGCCATCACCTCGACGCGGCGATTGCGGAAGATGTGGCGTTTGCCGAATCGCGCATACGGCGCGAAACCATCGCTGCAGAAGATATTCTGCATGACATCGGCGCCATCTCCATGATGTCGTCCGATTCGCAGGCCATGGGGCGGGTGGGCGAGGTCATCATGCGCACCTGGCAGACCGCGCACAAGATGAAAGTGCAGCGCGGCGCGCTGGCGCCCGATACCGCCCGCAACGATAACTTCCGCGTCAAGCGCTACATCGCCAAATACACCATCAATCCGGCCATCACGCACGGTATCGCCCATGCAGTCGGTTCGCTGGAGGTGGGCAAGATCGCCGATCTGGTGCTGTGGAAGCCGGCCTTTTTCGGCGTCAAGCCTTCCATGATACTCAAGGGCGGCATGATCGCGGCAGCGCAGATGGGCGACCCGAATGCCTCTATCCCTACGCCGCAACCGGTGCACTACCGCATGATGTTCGGCGCCTTTGGCGGCGGCCTGAAAAAGTCCTTCACCTTTGTCTCGCAAGCGGCTTACGACGCCGGCATAGGCCAGCAGCTGCAGCTGAACAAGACCCTTATCGTGGCGCGCAATATGCGCTCGCTGCGCAAGTCCGACATGATCCATAACGGCGCCACGCCCAAGATGGAAGTCGATGCCGAAACCTATGAAGTGCGCGCCGACGGCGAACTGCTGGTGTGCCAGCCGGCCAGCGTGCTGCCGATGGCGCAGCGCTACTTCCTGTTCTAACCAGTCGAATCGAATTGCCATGCTGACCCTACATACCAAACTCGATAGTGCCGAATTGATCGCCGCGCAGCTGGTGCTGCCTTACGAATTGCGCGAGAAATGCCGCTTGCGCGCCACGCTGGATAGCGGCGAAGAAGTGGCGGTGTTCACCGTGCGCGGCACGGTGCTGCGCGACGGCGATCTGCTGACGGGGGAAGACAGGCGGGTGATCCGTGTGGTGGCCGCCGACGAGCCGACTTATCAGGTGACTTGTGCCGATGCGCAGGCCCTGCTGCGTTGCGCCTTCCATCTCGGTAACCGCCACACGCAGGCGCAGGTGGGCGACGGTTTTCTGCGCATCCGTGCCGACGCGGTATTGAAAGAAATGCTGCTGGGACTGGGCGCCACGGTGATCGAGCAGCTCGCGCCGTTCGAACCGGAAGCGGGCGCCTATGGCGGCGGCCACGGCCACCACCACGAAGCCGGCCAGCACAGCCATCTTCTGGCGCCTGTGCCGTTGCGCCAGAAGATACACCGGCCGGGCGACGCGCGCTGATGCAGGCCACAGCCTTATTGCATCTGCTGCAGTTTGCCAGTCCGGCATTGCCGATAGGCGCCTACAGCTATTCGCAGGGGCTGGAGGCGGCGCTGGAGCGGGGGCTGGTGCACGACGCCGCCACGGCACGCGACTGGATAGTGCGTCATCTGCACGAAGTGATGGCGAACTGGGAAGCGCCGGTGTGCTGGCGGCTGATGCAGGCCTATACGCGGCGCGACTGGGTGGATGTGGCTTTGTGGAGCGAGCGCTTTATCGCCTCGCGCGACAGTGCCGAGTTTCGCGCCGAGACCATACAGATGGGCTTTTCGCTGAGCCGGCTGGTAGCGGAACTGGGCTTTGTCGATGATGAAATGCTGGGCCATTTGCAGGGACAGAGCGAGGTGGCCCTGCCCACCGCCTATGCCTGTGCGGTGGCGGCGCTGGGCATACCGCACGAAGCTGCCTTGCTGGCCATGCTGTTTGCCTGGGCCGAAAATCAGGTGCTGGTGTGTGTGAAATCCGTGCCGCTGGGGCAGGTGGCGGGCCAGCGGCTGCTGCTGTCGCTGCGCGCCGAACTGGAGGCGGCAGCGCTGCATGCGCGCAGCGTGCCTGACGATGAAATGAGTAACTGGGCGCCGGGTCTGTCGCTGCTGTCGGCCCAGCACGAAGTGCAGTACAGCCGTTTATACCGATCCTAACAAGAGAGTTTTTATGAGCATTCCATCCAATCCCCTGCGCGTCGGCATCGGCGGCCCGGTCGGCTCGGGCAAGACCGCACTGTGCGAAATGCTGTGCAAAGGCATGCGCGAGCGCTACGACATGGCCGTGATCACCAACGATATCTACACCAAGGAAGATATGGAGATACTGTTGCGTGCCGATGCATTGCCCGCCGAGCGCCTGATGGGCGTGGAAACGGGCGGCTGCCCGCATACGGCGATCCGCGAAGATGCTTCCATCAATCTGGAAGCCATCGCCCGCATGCAGGCCGATTTTCCTGCGCTGGACCTGATACTGGTGGAATCTGGCGGCGACAATCTGGCCGCCACCTTCAGCCCGGAACTGTCCGACCTGACCATCTATGTGATCGATGTGGCAGGGGGCGAGAAAATCCCCCGCAAGGGCGGGCCCGGCATCACCCGCTCCGATCTGCTGATCATCAACAAGACCGATCTGGCGCCCCATGTGGGGGCCGATCTCGATGTGATGGCGCGCGATGCCAAGCAGCAGCGCGGCGCGCGTCCCTTTTTGTTCACCAACCTGCGCAGCGGCGAAGGCGTGCAGGCGGTGATCGACTTTATCCGCGTGCAGGGGCTGATGGAAGCCCGTGCCGCTGCCTGAACCCGAACTTTACCGGAGCACTGATATGAACCCTATCCGATTTATCGCCCTCGCTGCACTCGCTATCGCCAGCACGTATGCGCAAGCCCATGTGCAGGGGGCAGGCTGGCATAGCCATGGATTCCGCGACGGCCTGCTGCACCCGCTGACGGGGCTCGATCATCTGCTGGCCATGCTGGCAGTTGGTATGTGGAGCGTGCGCCAGAGTGCCAAAGCGGCACTGCCGCTGGGCTTTCTGGGGCTGCTGCTGGTGGGCGTGCTGAGCGGTGTGGCGGGTCTGGAAATCCCCGGGCTGGAAGCCGGTATCGCGCTGACCGTGGCTATGCTGGGCGTGCTGCTGGCAGCGGCCGTGCGTTTGCCGCAATGGCTGGCGGCGGCTATGCTGGCCACGTTCGCCATCCTGCATGGCAATGCGCATGGCCATGAACTGCCTGCCGTGGCGAGCACGCTGGGGTTGATGCTGACCAGTGCCTTGCTGGTGTATGCAGGCCGCGTACTGGGCCTTGCGGTGTCGCTGCGGATGCTGAAATGGACCGGTGCTGCGCTGGCGGCGAGCGGCGCCATGCTGCTGACGCTGGCCTGAGGCCAGATAGCGGCGCGCCATCTGGCATCTGGCCCCTGGCGCCAGCGCGGTTTAAGCCTGACGGGAATCGGCCGCGCTGTCCTCGTCTGGACGGCGCTCCTGAAACACGATGGGCGCAGCCTTTTCCGGATACAGGCCCTGGCGGCCGGCAAAACCGGCGCGGATGCGGTCCAAGTCGGTGGCCTGATCGCCCGTCAGTTCTACGTGTTCTACCAGTCCCAGCGATTTGGTGGCGTAGTCGATGTACACCAGCACCAGCGGAACTTTGGCTTCCAGCGCCAGATGGTAGAAACCGCTTTTCCAGTACGGACGATAGCCGCGCGTGCCTTCCGGCGTGATGCCCACCCAGTACCAGTCGGCGGCATTCATGCGGGCTGCCTGCGTCTTGATGGTGCCGCTAGGGGTGCCCCGTTCGACCGGCTCGCCGCCCAGCGAGCGGAACCAGTTACCGAGCGGGGTTTTGAACAGCGAGTCCTTGGCCAGCCAGCGGAAGGGCAGGTCCAGCGCCCACTTGCCGAACAGGCCCACCATGAAATCCCAGTTCGAGGTGTGCGGGTAGATGACGCAGATGCCGCGCGGGCCGGGTAGCGGACGGAACAGCAGTTTCCAGCCGAACAGATGTAGCACGCGCAAGGCGGTGCGCTGGCCCCACTTGGGCAGGTCGGCCGGCTTTAATTGAAAATTACTCATTTGTTTGATCCCGTCGTTGTTTTAATATTTTCACTATTGACAGGTCGGCACATCCCTAGTCAAAAAAACTGCGCAGGCATTCTATATTGCTGCCGTAGTTGCGGCAAGCAACTTGTTCTGGTTCAAATGACAAGAGCGAACTATTGTCATTTATGCCAGTCCAACCGGCATGACCTCTCACTCTGCCATTCTTTGTGTGACGCTAGGCAAAGTGCCGTCACCGGCGTCTCTGGCGCAAGCCGTCGCAGGCTATTCGCTTCATCAAGTTGCCAGTCTCAAGGAAGCGGAACGGCTGCAGGTTCTACAGCCTGTGCGGGTGGGCTTGCTGCTGATCGGTACCGAATTTAGCGAGCCTCCCGCAGCACTGGAAGAGTTCCTGCTGCGGCACTGGCAGGTGCGCTGGGTGGCGTTGCTGCCACCTCGCTTGCTGTGTCAGCCTTGCTGGCGCGCGCTGGTGCATGCCCACTGCCATGATTTCCACACCATGCCGCTCGATGCGGCTAGGCTGGGCCAGACGCTGGGCCACGTGCAGGGACTGGCGGCGCTCGGCACAGCGCTGTTGCCGGCGACAGCGCCTGTGTTGCCGCATATGGTGGGCATCAGCAATGCCATGACGCGCATGCGTGGCCAGCTGCAGCGTGTGGCCGGGGTGCTGGCGCCCGTGCTGATCAGCGGGGAAAGCGGCAGCGGCAAAGAACTGGTGGCGCAGGCTGTGCACGGACTGTCGGCGCGCCGCAAGGCGCCGTTTATCGCGGTGAACTGCGCGGCCTTGCCGGCCTCGCTCATTCATGCCGAGCTGTTCGGTCATGAACGGGGCGCCTACACCGGCGCCAGCCGCGAACGGCGCGGTCTGATCGAAGCGGCGCAGGGGGGCACGCTGCTGCTCGATGAGATCGGCGATCTGCCGCTGGAACTACAGGCCAGTCTGCTGCGGTTTTTACAGGAAAAGACCATTCTTCGGCTCGGTTCTACCGTCAGCCGCACAGTCGATGTGCGGGTGCTGGCGGCGACCCACGTTGATCTGGCGCAAGCGGTCGCACGGGGCAGTTTTCGCGAGGACCTGTATTACCGCCTGAATGTGCTGTCGCTGGAAGTGCCGCCCTTGCGCCAGCGACGCGAAGATGTGCTGCCGCTGGCGCAATACTTCTTCCAGCAATATGCCGGTGAACGCAGTCGCCAGTTGCGCGGTTTCAGCCGCACTGCTGCACAGGCGCTGGCGGCGCATGACTGGCCCGGCAATGTGCGCGAACTGCTGAACCGGGTGCGGCGCGCCATGGTCATGGCGGACGGGCGCTGGATCATGCCGCCAGATCTCGGCCTGGAGGCAGTCGCGCGCAGCCGAGCGGAGCTGGGGCTGGACGATGCGCGCGTGCTGGCCGAGCGCGCTGCGATCGCCGCCAGCCTGCTGGAAGCCGGCAGCAATGTCGCGCAGGCGGCGCGGCGTCTGGGGGTGTCGCGCATGACGCTGTACCGCCTGCTGGCCAAGCATGGCATCGCAGTGCGGTCACACCAGCGTGACACTCTGCGCTCAGCACCGGATTGATAGATGCTTCATTCGTCGTTGTGGCCAGCCGGCCTGGCAGTGGGGTGATGCTTATACCCGCCGTGTCGCATGGCTGTGACACCCTGCGCAGGGCCGCTTGCCTCAATCTTCAGCGGGCGACGCTGGCAGCGTCGAAATAACTCTTCCAGTCAAGGACTTAGGTGGCAGGCATTCAGGGTGGCACCGTGTTTGCCTAGAGAGGACTATCGGGTGCAGGGCGGCCCGGTACCCCCCCATTTTTTCCTACAACTTGTCGAAGCAGGAGTCTCTATGAAGAAAACCTTAATTGCCACGGCGCTGGCATTGGCTTTTGGCAGCAGTATGGCCCAGACCACCACAACCCAGTCCGGTGCTGGCGCTCACGCTAATGACGCCTCGTCAGCAGTACAAGATAGCAGCAGTAACAGCAACCGGAGCAGCGGCGCCGCCACTGCGAGTCAGGTGGGTGCCGCAGCGGCCAATAACGGCGCCACGGCCAGTTCTGCGATCAGCAATTCCTATAACACTTCAGCCGCTAACGCGAATAGCACCCTCAGTGGCTCGGTATCAGGCAACACCGTCCAGAATATCGGCAACAACGCCAGCAATAGTGCCGGTAGTACTGGCGGTGACGGCTATGGCGGCGTGGCTGGCAGCGCAACGGGCGGCACAGCCAGCGGCAGTGGTGGTTATGGTGGCGACAGCTATGGCGGCAACGGCGCCGCTGGTGGCAATGGTGGCAACGCCGTGAATGGCAGTGCCAGCAACGGCAGTGCCTCGGCTGGCGGTGGTACTGGCGGCGCCGGTGGCGCGGGTGGCTATGCCGCCGCTGCGAGCAGCGGTGCTGGCGGCGCTGGTGGCATGGGCGGCGCCGGTGGTGCAGGCGGACGGGGCGAGGTGGCCACGGGTGGTGCCGGCGGTAGCGGCGGTGCAGGCGGCATGGCCAGTGGCGGTGCAGGCGGCGCCAACGGCCCGGCAACGGGTGGCGCTGGCGGTATGACGGGTACGGCTACCGGCAGCAACGGCGGCAACGGCGGGGTCACCGGCAATGCCGGTAATGCCAGCGCCAACGGCGGCAGCAGTGGCGCCGGTGGTGCCGCTTCGGGTGGCAGCAACACGGCAGGCAATGGCGCGGCAGGTGGTGCGGCCACCAGCGGTGCCGGCGGCACCGGCGCCGCAGCCAGCCAGACCAGCGGTGCAGGCGCCTCGGCCAGTACCGGCAATAGTGGCGCTGGCGGTACCGGTGGCGCCGCTAGCAGCACGGGCGCGGCCGGTGGCGCGGGTGCAGCGGGTGGCAATGGTGCTGCCAGCGGCAGCGCCAGCAATACTGCCGGCAGCGGTGCAACCGGTGGTGCCGCAGCAGGTGGCAGCGCCAGCAATGGCAACCCCACCAATGGCAGTTCGACCGGTGGTGCCGCCGGCGCTGGTGGCGCTGGCGGTGGGGGCAATCTGGCCGGTGCCGGTGGTAGTGGCGGCACCAATACGGGTGGCGCTGCGACAGGCGGTGCCGGCAGTGGCGGTATCGGCGGGGCAGGCGGCAACGTTTCGGTCGACGCCGGCACTTTTAACATGTCTAACGCCATGAGCAATGTCGGCCAGTCCGCCGCTGGTGTAATGGTGGTGGCGCAAAACAGCGGCATTTCGTCGCTGGTACAGCAGAGCGTCAACGTGCAGGCCAATCTGGCTGTCGGCAAGTAATGTCCGGGCGGGCTGCGTACAGCAGGATGTGGCCCGCCCAGAAACAGGGAGCGATAATGCAAAAATTCTCGGAAGTGATAGCAGGCTTGCTGTGCATGGCTGTGTCGGCCGCCGGCGCGGCACAGGAGCGTGGCGGAGAGGTGCAGCAGGGGCAGCACGAGCTGCCGCGCCAGCTGCGAGCGCAGGCGGGCTGGCGGCCGCTGGCGCCGCAGGCGCTGGCCGATAAGCGTGCCGGTAGCGATACGGTCAGCAACAACATGGATGTCGCTGGCACAGTCAGCGGCAATGCCGCCATCAACGTGGTGACGGGAGCGAACGCCATATCCGGCGCATCGTTTGCCAACGCGGCCGGTCTGCCGGTGGCTATCCAGAACTCGGGCGCGAATGTACTGATCCAGAACGCCACCATCATCAATGTGCAGATGCGATGAAGCTGCGCACTATCGTGGCCGCTACCTTGCAGCTGCTGCTAGCGGGCAGCACGCCGCTGACCAGCGCTGCCGATCTGCCCCTGCCGGGTGGCGGCGGTGTAGCGGTACCCGTCACCAGCATCAAAGCTGGGCGCTTTCTCACTACCGTGCATCAGCAGACGGATTTTAGCTGCGGCTCGGCGGCGCTGGCAACGCTGCTGACCTATCACTACGGCCGAGCGGTGAGCGAGCAGCAGGTGTTCGATGCCATGCTGGCTCGCGGCGATCCGCAGCGCATACAGCAGCAGGGATTTTCGCTGCTCGATATGCAGCGTCTGCTGGCGAGTCTGGGGCTGATTGCCGATGGCTACCAGCAGCCGCTGGAGAAACTGGCACAGGCCGGTCTGCCCGCCATCGTGCGCATAGCCGAGCAAGGCTATTCCCATTTCGTTGTTATCAAGGGCGTACAGGCGGACCGTATTCTGCTTGGTGATCCGGCCAGCGGCACCCGCGCTCTCAGCCGTACGCAGTTCGAGCATATCTGGCAGGACGGTCTGCTGTTCGTGATCCACGAGTGGCCGGGCCAGCCCCGTTTTAATCTGGCCGCTGACTGGCAGGTGGCACCGCAAGTGCTACTGGCTTCGGCGGTGAGCAACGTGATACCGGCCATGTCGGTGTTGCCCAAAACAGGCAGCGGAAATTTCTAGAGGAGTCGATATGCAGCGTAAGAAACGGCGATCGCCATGCGGCTGGCTGATCTGTGCTTTCGGCCTGTGCGGGCCCGCACCGGCAGCTTCCTTGCCGGAGGACTGGCAGGCAGTCAGTGCCGCGCAGCTGGAACAGGCGCGCGGCGGCTTCGAGCCGGGCAACGTTCTGCTGGTGAGTCTAGGTGTAGAACGTTTGGTTTCGATCAATGGCGGTGTTGTAGCCAGTAGTCGGTTTGACTACGCAGATGTGACAAAGTTGAGCGCTGCGGAGATCAGCGCGGCCAGTGTGGCGCTGGCCGGTGTGCGGGTGAGCGATGGCGGCGCGATGGCCCTGCCGGATAGCCCCGGTGCACTGCTGATCCAGAACAGTCTGAATGATCAGGCTATCCGCAGCCAGACCACCATCAGCACCACTGTCAGCAACCTGGCCATGCTCAACAGTCTGAATTTTGAAGGCGTACTGAGGGCAGCTCTGAGCGCGGCAGTGGGACCTAAGTAAACACCAGCGCGGAGGGCAGGCATGCCGAAGTTACAGCAGAAATCAGAGTCGAAGTGCAAGCGGAAATTCAATATCAGGCTAGCGCTAGCGCTGGCATTGATCAGCGGGGCCACGTCAACTGTCGCGCGGGCCGACGCTGCCACAGCGCCCGCTGTTGCGCCACTGTTCGAGCAGCCGGGCGTACTGACGCCGCGTGGCGATCTGATCGTCGAGCCGTCGGCGCAATTCGGCTATTCGTCCAGTAATCGCGTGGTACTGGTGGGTTACACCATCATTCCTGCCTTGCTGATCGGGCTGGTAGATGTGCGTGAGGTCAAGCGCAACACCGCCACTGCGGCACTGACTCTGCGCTACGGGCTGGGGCGCCGCGCCGAGGTCGAGCTGAAGCTGCCGTATGTGTATCGCTCCGATTCGACTGTCAGTCGCGAACTCTTCACCGGAACTGGGGTCGACCGGGTATTCGAGACTAGCGGCAAAGGCATAGGGGATGCCGAACTGGCGCTGCGCTACCAGCTCAATCAGGGTGGTAATGACAGCCCCTATTATGTGGCGGGCTTGCGCTTCAAATCGCGCACGGGGCGGGATCCGTTCAGCGTGGTGACCGATTGTACGCGTCGCTGCGTGGGCGCCGATGCCACCGGCACCGGCTTGCCGCTGGATTTGCCCACCGGCTCGGGCTTCTATGCGCTGCAGCCCAGTGTCACCTGGCTATACGCGAGCGATCCTGCCATACTTTTCGGCGGCATCAGCTACCTGTATAACTTCAAGCGTAACAACGTCAGCCGGCGCGTGCTGGCGGGTGAACTGGAGCCGCTGGGCACGCTGGCACCGGGTGCTGTGTTCGGCTTTAATCTGGGCCTGGGTCTGGCCCTCAACGATAAGGCCCTGATCAGCTTCGGCTATGACCACAGTTCCATCGCCCGCACCAGACAGAACGGGGTGGCGGTGCCCGGTTCAGTGCGGACCCAGCTGGGAACCCTGCTGATGGGCTTGTCCTACCGGCTCAGTGCAAAGCGCACCGTCAGCGTCGCCATCGGTGCCGGATTGACGCGCGATACGCCCGATGTGCAGTTGTCGGTGCGCATGCCCATGACGTTTTAGCAGCAGGCAAACACGGCCGTGGAATTTGCGGTATCGTAGCGTTTCTTCTCTAAAAAATAACAAGGAGCGCCATGATACCCTTTAAACTGAGCCGTTCTGTCGCTGTGCTGGTTGCCATCGCAGCCGCGAGTTCTGTCGCGCAGGCAGCCGCGCCGATGGCAAAATTCCAGGCCCCGGGTTTCTATCGCACCACGCTCGGTGATTTCGAAGTGACGGTGCTGAACGACGGTACGGTAGATCTGCCGGTCAACAAGCTGCTCAAGCAGCCCGCGGAGAAAACGGATGCAGCATTGGCCAAGGTGTTCGAGCACAGCCCGCTGGAAACGTCCGTCAACGGCTTCCTGATCAATACGGGTAGCAAGCTGGTGCTGGTTGATGCCGGTGCGGCCAGCCTGTTCGGTCCCACGCTGGGCCGTCTGCTGAGCAATCTGAAGGCCTCCGGCTACCAGCCCGAGCAGGTCGATGAAATCTACATCAGCCATATGCACAGCGATCACGTGGGCGGCCTGTCGTCCAACGAGCAGCGCGTATTTCCTAACGCCGTCGTGCGCGCCGGTAAGCTCGATGCCGACTATTATCTGAATCAGGCCAATCTGGACAAGGCCGGACCGGAAGCCAAGGATAACTTCCTCGGCCCCATGGTGTCGGTCAATCCGTATGTGAAGGCGGGTAAGTTCCAGCCCATCGTGGCCAATACGGAACTGGTGCCCGGTGTGCGTTCCTACTTCAACGGCGGCCATACGCCAGGCCACATTACTTATGTGATCGAGAGCAAAGGGCAGAAGCTGGTGCTGCTGGGCGACCTGCTGCACGTGGAAGCTGTGCAGTTTGCCGATCCGGGGGTGGGCATCCAGTTCGACACGGATAGCAAGATCGCGATTGCCGAGCGCAAGGAAGCTTTTGCTGCGGCGGTCAAAGGCGGTTATCTGATCGGCGCGGCGCACCTGCCATTCCCGGCACTGGGCCATGTGCGTGCGGCAGGCAAGGCTTACGAGTTCATTCCGGTGAACTACACCCAGCCACGCTAGGCAACGACCAGCGTAACGCCGGCAAGCAGATGCCGCTTACGCCACGCAGTGATCTACTCTGCGCAGCAATAAAAATGGGCTCGGTGCAGACCGGGCCCATTTTATTAGTGCGCATGCTCAGAGCCGTGCGCCGGATTAAGCGGCCGGATTAAGCGGCCGTATCAGGCCAGTGCCGGATAGTCGGTATAGCCTTCCGCCGTGGCGCCGTAGAAAGTGGCAGGCTGCCAAGGGTTGAGGCTGGCATCCTTTTGCAGACGGCTGACCAGATCGGGATTGGCGATGTAGTCCTTGCCGAATGCCACTGCATCGGCCTTGCCCGCATCCAGCAAAGCCTGTGCGCCCGCCTTATCCAGTTTTTCGTTGGCGATGTAGACGCCGCCGAAAGCTTCCTTCAGCAAGGGGCCCAGACTGTCCGGGCCCACTGCTTCGCGGGCGCAGATGAAGGCAATCTTACGTTTGCCCAGCTCCTGCGCCACGTAGCCGAAGGTGGCGGCGGGATTGCTGTCGCCCATATCGTGCGCATCGCGGCGCGGTGCAAGGTGCATGCCGACGCGGCTGGCGCCCCAGACTTCGATGCAGGCATCGGTGACTTCGAGCATCAAGCGGGCACGGTTTTCGATCGAGCCGCCGTAGTTGTCGCTACGCTGGTTGGTCTTATCCTGCAGGAACTGGTCGAGCAGGTAGCCGTTGGCGCCGTGGATTTCCACGCCGTCAAAGCCTGCTTTTTTGGCGTTTTCCGCCCCCAGCTTGTAGGCGGCTACGATGCCGGCCAGTTCGGCCGTTTCCAGTGCGCGCGGCACAGGGTAGGGGCGTTCCGGCCGCAGCAGGCTGACGTGGCCCTGCGCAGCGATCGCGCTAGGCGCTACCGGTGGCTCGCCGGCGAAGAAGCTGGGGTCGGAAATCCGGCCCACGTGCCACAGCTGGGCAAAGATGCGGCCGCCAGCAGCGTGCACGGCCGCCGTGACCAGCTTCCAGCCTTCTACCTGTTCATCCGACCACAGGCCCGGCGTATTTTCATAGCCCACGCCCTGTGGCGTGACGGCGGTGGCTTCGCTCAGAATCAGGCCGGCGCTGGCGCGCTGGGCATAATATTCAGCCATCAGGGCATTCGGCACGCGGCCGCCGCCGATAGCACGGGCACGCGTCAGCGGGGCCATGACGATACGGTTTTTCAGCGTCAGGTCGCCGATAGTAATGGGGTCGAACAGAGTAGCCATGTAGGGTTCCTATAATGTCATTTGAGCGATGAAGGCCGCGATGGTTGCTTCATTGCGTTTAAAGTAATTCCACTGACCCACCTTCTGGTTGGTGATCAGGCCCGCCTTCAGCAGGATGGCCAGATGCGCCGACACGGTGGACTGCGATAAACCGGTCTGCTGGTCGATCAGACCGGCACACACGCCCAGACTCAGTGGATGCTGCTGTGCTGCGAAATACACCTCGGGCTCCTTCAGCCACGCCAGTATCTGGCGCCGCATCGGGTTGGCAAGGGCTTTGTGGATAGCGTCTATGTCCATCTTCTTACCTCGGGCTATGCTGGGTCCTATATGCATCGCATTTTTCCGATTTCAATATCGGAATTCTACGATATGTAAAAAATTTCTGCTGTGTGCGTTGAAATGGTTTATTTTATGTTCATCTTGATCAAAAAATAATGTACGCCATGAACAACCACTATCTCGATGTGGCACTCGGGCTTTCCGCCACCTATCTGGCCCTGAGCCTGCTGTGCAGTGCCAGCCGTGAAGCCATCGCCTCGCTGTTCCAGAGTCGCGCCAAAATGCTGCTCGATGGTGTGCTGACGTTGCTGTACGAACCGGCCGGTCTGGCGCTGTTGCGTGGCATCCTACCATCACTGCAGCGGCTATTGCGGCGCGAAGGCGGTTTTGATCTGGCGGCACTGGGCAGTGGCTCGCTGGCGGCGGCGGTGATGCGCCATCCGCTGATTACGGGGCAGGCGCAGGCAGGATGCATGCCGTCGTATATCTCTTCGGCGATTTTTGCCCGCGCCACCATGGATACGCTGCAGCAGCGGCTGGGCGCCCAGACCAGTGCACGGGCCTTACTGGCGCAGCTGAACAATCCGGCTTTGCAGCGCACCCTGCTGGCGCTGCTGGGCGAGGCCGACGATCTGGCGGCGCTGGAGCAGGCGCTGCGCAACTGGTATGACACGGTGATGGCGCGCACCACGGGCTGGTACAAGCGGCGCTCGCAGAGCGTGCTGTTCGGGATCGCGCTGGCGTTTGCTGCGGCGCTGAATATTGACACTTTTGCCCTGAGCCAGCGCCTGTGGAACGACGCAAACACGGCACAGCAAAGTGCCGAACTGGCCAGCCAGTTGTCGGCCCAGCTGGCGAGCCAGATGGCAGCGCAGGCCGGGCAGCAGAATCCGCCGGCCGACGTGCTGCCACCGTCGTCGGCGGTGCTGGGTGCGGCGGCTAGCCAGCTCGATAGCCTGCCCATAGGCTGGCCTGCCGCACGGTTGAGCGGACTGGCAGAAAAGAGCACAGCAGCAGCACTGCTTGCCGTGCTGCTGACCCTGCTGGGCTGGCTATTGACAGCGTTTGCTGCGTCGCTGGGCGCGCCGTTCTGGTTTGACGGGGTGGGCTGGCTGCTGGCCTTGCGCGGCACAGGCGGCCGGCCCGCCAGTACGGTCTCAGGCGAGCGCGCGCAAGGCCAGCGCTAGCACCGCCGGTACGGTCTGGATGAACAGGATGGAGCGCTTGACCGTCAGCGTGCCCCAGATACCGGCAACGGCCACACAGCACAGGCCGAAGATGGTGAACGCTGCGCCCGTGCCAGCATCGGGATGCAGCCAGCCCACGCACAGCGCGGCAACCAGAAAACCGTTGTAGCAGCCCTGATTCGACATGGCCGGGCGCAGCACCTCGGCCTGTTCTTTGCTCAGGCCGAACACGCGCCGCCCGCGTGTGCCGAACAGTACGGTTTCCAGCAGTACGATGTAGACGTGGATCAGGGCGACCAGTGCGGTCACTATCTGGGCTACTAAATGCATAAAGTCTCCTTGGTTAATATTGATATTCGATTATGTCTGCTGGCGCTCAGCCGAGGTAGTGTTCAGCGTTGTTTTTTCGTCAGTGCTATAGTTCGTGCAACATTGGAGAAGTTTATGACTTGGATAGCACTGATACTGGCCGGCTTGCTCGAAGTGGTGTGGGCAGTAGGACTCAAATATACCGAAGGCTTTAGCCGTCCGCTGGCCACAGCGCTGACGCTAGCCGCCATGGCCGGCAGCGTGGGCTTGCTGGGTCTGGCCTTGCGTGGTCTGCCGCTGGGTACGGCCTACGCCATCTGGACCGGCATCGGCACGGTAGGCACGGTCATTTTCGGCATCGTCGCCCTGAACGAACCGGCCAGCGCTCTGCGGCTGGGCTGCATCGCCATGATTATCGGCGGCATCGTCGGCCTGAAACTGACGACTGCCTGATCCGGCAGGTTCAGAAATCCGGATTGCTGCGGCACAGGTAATACCATTCGCAATGGGCGCCAGCGGCCGCATCAGGGAACAGGATGCGGCCATCGAAGGCGGCCAGTTCCACCGTACCATCGGCCCGTACGCCGATCTGCTCACCGGCGCGCACAGGATCGAAACTGGCCCACGGCCGGCTGAACGCATCGTCGGCGTGCTGTTTGTCCACCACCGTCGCCATGCTGAGCGCTTCCATTGCCTGATCAGCGATAGGCTCGGGCGAGGGCGCGTCGATCAGTCCCAGGAAGGCCAGGGTATTCATGATGGCGCGGTAGCCTACTTCGGGTGCTTGCGGATCATCGTGCTGGCCGCATTCGAGCGTGAGCGCATAGCCGCCTACGCTGCGCATGTATTCGGTGGTGCCCATGCCATACCGCAGCACGGTCTGCAGTTCGCTTTGCTGGCGCAGGCGGCGCTGCACACCGGCGCCGTAGGTACGCAGCCAGCCATCGACGAAGCGGCGCACACCGAGCCGGCGCGCCATGGCGCGCTCCTGCAGCTGATGACGGAACGGTTCCAGCGGGCCGTCGTTGTCGCGCGGCCCCACCATGACGAAGGGCTCGCTGTGGGCATTGAACGAGTGCAGGTCGAGCAGCACATCGTGGCGCGCCAGCAGCGGGCAGAGCCAGTTGGCGATGCGGTCCTCGAAGTCCTGCGGCGCATCCTGCGGAAACAGATTGCGGTTCAGATTGCGTTCGCCCGCGCGCTCGCCTTTGGCATAGGCCAGCGGATTGGTGACCGGCACCAGCGTCAGGCTGCCGCGCCGGATCAGCAGGCTGCCATCGTCTAGCATGGCCAGCACGCGCCGGATCGCCCTGGTGCCGCAGGTTTCGTTGCCATGCACGGCGCCGGTAACGATCAGGCGTGGTCCCGGCAACTGGCCGCTGTACTGGTGGGAGACAAATTGCAGGTGGTCGCGGGCGTTCATGGGCGCTGGGCTAGGGTGGCAGATACCGGCTTTATACCATGGCGGCAGCGCTGTATCTATGCCTGTGCTTGGCCTTTTGCTATGATCCGCGCATGACTACTACCACTACCGCGCGCAACGCCGGACTCGATACGCTGCGCGCGCTGGCTATCGCGCTGGTATTTGCCAACCACTACATGCTGTTTGTCAGCGGCGCGCCTACGCTGGGCTGGTTTGGCGAAATCGGCTGGAGTGGGGTAGATCTGTTCTTCGCTTTGAGCGGCTACCTGATCGGCAATCAGATACTGGGCGCGATACGGCGCGGCCAGCAAGGCACTCGCCGGTTTTCTCTGCCCCGTTTTTATGCGCGCCGCCTGCTGCGTACCCTGCCCAATTTCTATGTGGTGCTGGCGCTGTTCGCCTGCTGGCCTTACTTCCGCATGGAGCTGGTGCTGCCGCCGCTGTGGCAGTTCCTGAGCTTTACCCAGAATATCGGGCTGCAGGCGGGAACGGCGTTCTCCCATGCGTGGTCGCTGTGCGTGGAAGAGCAGTTCTATTTCCTGTTGCCCGCAGTGGCTATGCTGATCGCGGCCTGCCGCAAGTCGCTGGTGCTGGCCTGGCTGGCGGTGGCAGCTGCGCTGATCGCCGGTATGCTGATCCGCAGCTACCTGTGGAGGAACCATGTCGCCGTTGCGCCGGACGGCGGCCGCGCGTTTTACACCCTGATTTACTATTCTTCCCTGTGCCGCTTCGACGAACTGGTGATAGGCGTGGCGCTGGCGCTGCTGAAGAACTACCACACCGCTATCTGGGCACGGCTGACGGCGCATGGCAACTGGATGCTGCTGGCCGGTTGCGCGGCGCTGGCGCTGGTGTGGTCGCATTTCCTCGAGAACCATTACGGCTACGCCATGACGGTGTATGGCTACCCATTGCTGGGGCTCAGCTATGCGCTGTTGCTGCTGGCGGCCCTGAGCCCCGGTGCCTTACTGCAGAAGGTGCGCATACCCGGCGCAGCATCGATCGCGCTGTGGTCGTATGCGATCTATCTGGTGCATAAAACGCTGTGCATGCTGCTGCGCGTACCGCTGCAGGCACAAGGCTGGGAGCCTGATCACTGGGCTAGCGTGCTGCTGATGGCCGGTGCCAGCGTGTTGGCCGGCTGCCTGCTATACCAGTTGGTCGAGCGGCCGTTCATGGCGCTGCGCGACCGCTATGTGCCTAGCCATGAAGTGCAGGCTGTCGCACCGTTAGCGGCAGGGATGGAGCGCAGCGGTGCCTAGTTCAGATCGATGACATCGAACGGCGACTGCATGTCGCTCAAAAATGCCATCAGGTTGAGGGCGCGTTCCGGCATTTCGGCGTGGCGGGTAGCGGCTACGGCGGCGCGCAGACCGGGCAGCACTTCCATGATGTGCGGGCTATCGTAAGCGTGCACCAGCAGGGCTGCCAGCTCGCTGGCGCGGCCACGGTTATTGCGCATACGCTCTTCGAGTATGGCGAGCAGGGTGCGCTGCATGCGCGGCGTGGGATTGGTGATGTAGCCGAAGACTAGCGGCGTATTGCTGATGGCGTCGCACAGCCGCTGTTCTATCTGTTCCGGCTTGACGTCGGAAGCGATATCGAAATACGCGCCTTGCCAGCGCGTGCGTTCGTACAGATGGCCGGCAGGGAAGGACTCGGCCGTTTCAAAGCCGAGCAGGTGACTGAGCTGGCGCAGCCAGCGGAGCAGGGTAGGCATCATGGCGGCATTGTAGCCTGAGATGCTTAAGCCCGCTGCCGCCGGCCTTAGTTGCCCTAGCCTGGCTGCTGTTTGACTACGGCCTTGCCTCGCCCTTACTGTGGCGCGTGTTCACCGAGGCGGCCGGCGCGGAAGTCTTCCACTGCCGTATGCAGCTCGGCCTGGGTGTTCATGACGAACGGACCATACTGCGCTATCGGCTCGTTCAGCGGTGCGCCGGCCACCAGTATCAGGCGGGTGGCTACGGCAGCCTGCACGCGCAAGCCATCGGCTTCAGGACTGTTGGCCAGTATCGCCATGCGTCCCGTGGCGACTTCCTTGTCGCCCACCTGCGCCGTGCCCTGATAAGTAAAGACAAAGGCATTGTGGCCGGGCGGGATGGCCTGCTCGAAGCTGGCGCCTGCGGGCAGGTGTATGTCTAGATACAGCGGCTCCGTTACCGGACGCTGCACGGCTCCCGTCACGCCATGGCTGCTGCCGGCGATGACCTTCACTGCCACGCCATCGGGCGTGGTGTAGGCCGGCACCTGCTCGCCATTGAAGTCGCGGTACCATGGCTGACACATCTTGTCCTTGGCGGCCAGATTGAGCCACAACTGGAAGCCTGACATCAGGCCTTCTTCCTGCTCCGGCATTTCGGAGTGGATCACACCGCGGCCCGCGGTCATCCACTGCACACCGCCATTGGTCAGCAGGCCTTCGTTGCCGGCGCTGTCCTTGTGGCGCATGCGACCCTCCAGCATATAGGTCACCGTTTCAAAGCCGCGGTGCGGGTGGCTGGGGAAACCGGCGATGTAATCATTGGCCTGATCGCTGCCGAAGTTATCGAGCATCAGGAAAGGATCAAGCCGGCGCTGCAGCGTCTGGGTCAGGATGCGGTTGATCTTGACGCCCGCGCCATCCATGACGGCCTGGCCGGTGATGATACGTTCGACACTGCGTGCCTGTGTGACTGCTTGCGTCATGTTCTGCTCCCTGTCGGTTTAAACCAGAATGGCGTTGATTTCAGCTTCGGCCTGCGCCTGTGCTTTGGCGACGGCTTCCGGGCCCATGCCCATGCCTTCGGCGAAGACATACTGTACATCGCTCAGGCCCACGAAGTTAAGGAACATCTTGATGTGTGCCAGCTGGGTGTCGGTGGGGCCATCACGGTGCAGGCCGCCGCGCGACAGCGCGACATACACTTTTTTACCGCTCAGCAGACCGACCGGCCCCGTCGCCGTATATTTGAAGGTCACGCCGGCGCGGGCGATGGCATCGAACCAGCTTTTCAGCTGGGTGGTAATGCCGAAGTTGTAGGTCGGTGCGCCGATCACGATCACGTCGGCTGCCTGTACCTGTGCGATCAGGGCATCGTCGAGGGCAACGCGCGCGGCCTGTTCGGCGCTGCGCTGGTCGGCCGGGGTGAACAGGGCGCCCAGTGCGGCTTCGTCCAGCACCGGATGAGGATCGCTGGCCAGATCACGGCGCTGAACCGTCGCTTGCGGATAGCCGGCGCTGATTTTGGCGACCAGAGCGTCAGCCAGACGGGTGGATTCGGAACCGCTGCTGCGGGCGCTGGAATTAATTTGCAGGATGTTCATAAAGCCTCCGGTGTGGGGTGTAGGTTGAATTAAGTGCTGCGATGGGATAACTTTATCAGTTCCATATTCGTGCCAGAAGCCGTTAAAATGGATAACATTAATCCATATATGGAACAATCATGGACATCGATCCCGGCGACCTGCTGCTATTTGCCCGCATAGTGGAATGCGGCAGCTTCAGTCTGGCTGCGCAGCGCGTGCAACTGCCCAAATCCACCGTGTCGCGCCGCATTTCGCTGCTGGAAGCGCAACTGGGCGAGCGCTTGCTGCAGCGTACTACCCGCAAGCTGACGCTGACGGAATTCGGTGCCAGCCTGCTCGAACATGCGCAGCGGGTGGCCGATGAAACCCTGCAGGCGGGCGCATTGGCCCAGCACCGGCAGGGCCAGCCTAGCGGCTTGCTGCGTGTTTCCATGCCGGCCGATTTCGCCAGCCAGACCATGGGCCTGCTGATGGCGCGTCTGCTGCGCGACTATCCGGCCATTTCGCTGGAACTCGATCTGTCGCCGCGCCGGGTTGATCTGCTGGCGGAGAATTTTGATCTGGCTATCCGCATGGGCAATCTGCCGGACGATGCCACACTGGCAGCGCGGGCGATTACCACCAGTTCGATCGCGCTGTATGCGGCGCCTGCCTATGCCAGCCAGCGCGGCCTGCCCGAGCATCCCGATGAATTATTCCAGCACGATCTGCTCAGCCTGCCGCCGCGTCAGGGCGGCATGGTGCACTGGACGCTGGTGCGCGGCAAAACCCGCTGGGAGCGTGATCTGCCGGTGCGGCTGCAGGCCAATTCACCGGAACTGCTGGTACGCATGGCCACTACCGGCATCGGCATTGCCACTTCGACCGAGATGATTGCGGGGGAGCTGATAAGAACAGGAAAGCTGGTGCGGGTGCTGCCCGAGTGGGCATTCCCGCCGGTGACGGCATGGGCGGTGTTCCCCGGGCGCCGGCTGATGCCGGCCAAAACCCGGGTCTTTCTCGACCTGCTGCAAAGCGTGTTCGAGACGCCGGCCGGAGGCAGTGTCTAGCGGCAGTTAGCCATGGTTTCGCCCAGACGCACTGCGGCTGCGGGTTGCCATGCCTGATTGAAGTTGAGCACATCTTTAGGGAACAGCATCACCACGGTGGAGCCGAGCAGGAAGCGGCCCAGTTCCTCGCCCTTCTTCAGGACGATGTTCTGGTCGTCGTACTGCCATTCGCGCACATGGCTGGAGCGCGGCGGGTTCACCACACCATGCCATACGGTGGCCATGCTGCCGACGATGGTGGCGCCCACCAGCGTCATGACGAAGGGGCCGTGTGCGGTGTCGAATACGCAGACCACGCGCTCGTTACGGGCGAACAGGCCGGGAATGCCGCGCGCCGTGGTCGGATTGACGGAGAACAGATCGCCGGGCACGTAGATCATGCGCGTCAGGCGGCCTTCGCAAGGCATGTGGATGCGATGGTAGTCGCGCGGGCTCAGATACAGGTTGGCGAAGCTGCCGTTGCGGAACTGCCCGGCCAGTTCGGCATCGCCGCCAACTAAGGCGGTGGTGCTGAAATTATGCCCTTTGGCCTGGAAAATCTGGTCGTCGTTGATTGCGCCGAACTGGCTGATGCGGCCATCGACCGGGCAGATGAAATCGGCATCGGCCAGCGGACGGGCATCGGGACGCAGCGCGCGCGTAAAGAATTCGTTGAAGCTGCTGTAGTGGCTGATATCGGGATCGAGCGCTTCGGCCATGTTGACGTTGTAGCGCCCCACGAACCAGCGGATCAGCGCGGTGGTACGGCTGCCATTGCGGGCATTGGCCACGCGGCCGGCAAAGTTGGTCAGCGCTCCCTTGGGTAGCAGGTACTGCGGCAGCACGGCAAGACGGTCGGACACGATGGAGCTTTCCTACAAATTAAGATGGCGCATTATAGCGCTACCTGTGGCCGGTTTTGTAAGGCTTAGAGCCTGCTTCCGGTTTTATGCGCGCTGGCGTCTGCGCCGTATCAGCGCCAGCAGGGCCAGACCGGCAGCGAACATGAACGCGCCGGAGGGCTCGGGTACTGCGGAAGGAAGGTTGGTGCTTCCAGCACCGCCACCATTGCCACCTCCGCCAACGGAGCCGGGGTTGCGCCAGCTATCGTCGGAGCCTGTCCAGATTACCGGCGTGCGGCCGGGCAGACGGTTGCGCGGCGTTGCATCAGTATCTGCCTGTACCACCGGTGCAGGGGCTTCGGCCTCCGTCAGCGGTAATCGGGGCGTATCCGGTGCCGATGCAGCTTCCGCCTCGGGGCGCATGGCGGTATGTAATGGCGCCGCGGGGGCGGGCGCCGGTTGCACGGTGCTTGCGGGGGAATGCTGCAAGGGGGCTAGCCCCTCTTGCGGCTTGGCTGCACCAGGCGAGGCGTAATAGGCCGCCTTGCCTTGGGCTGGTGCTTCGAGGCGGGTGATGCGGCTGATATTGCCGCAGATTCGGGGCACAAGTAGGCAGACCTGACCAACGCAATAGACTTTGGCGGGCTCCCGCCGGCTGGCATTCCAGCCCTCGCGTGACACGCTGGAGCATACCGAGGCGGCGCCGAAATGCATGGCGCGGATTTGCGCAGCGTAGCGTTCGCGCCCCGTAATGGCGTCGCGCGTGATGATGACGTTGTCGTCGGGCTGGTTTTCCCCCATCCGTCGCTTGAGTGTGCTGGCTATGGCTGGCGCGATGTCGGTATAGCGGTCTATGGCTGCTGCAATGCTGCCGCGATACGGGTTGCGTCCCGGATGGTCCCAGGAACAGGGCGGTTCGGTTGCAGCGATGCTGGCGCTGGCAAGCGTAATCGCAAGAGAAATGGGCATGACTAGGGCAATGCTGAATCAACCCGCACAGCCCGGCCTGTGCGGCGCGGGCTATGTGGGCAGGTTCGGACGGGCCGCCGTCCGGGCGGCCCGTCCGAACGGGTTATCAGGCAGCTTTTTTGGCGGCGCGACGACGAACCAGACCCAGCAGGCCCAGACCACCGATCAGCATGGCATAGGTTTCTGGCTCAGGCACTGGAGCTGCGGTGTAGTCGTAGCTCACTTTGACGCTGCCGGCGGCCGAAGTGTTGAACTGCGACAGCAGGTTGCCTGCGCCACTACCGCTGGACAGGCCGGTTGCGCCCAGTGCCAGCTTGATGGTACCGCCGCCTGCTTGCGAGAACAGCGCGAAATCGCTAGCCGAAGTCGAGTTGTAGCTTTCGCTGTGGCTGCTGCTGACAGCGCCGGTTTTGACACCCGACGCGCCAGCGAAGTCGATGGCGCCGTCGAATGCGCCCAGATTGTAGGCATTGCTGAACACAGGGTTGGTGACGACGATGGTCGAACCATCAGGACGGGTCAGCTTCAGCAGCGAGCTCAGCGACAGGGTCACTGTCGATGGCGAGGCATCCAGCGATTCAGCTCTGCCGCTGCCGGTGACGGTGCCGCTCAGTTCGAAGGTGATCGAATTGAGCGTGCCCAGATTGGAGTTGAATTTGCCGAACGTTAAAACGTCGTTCCATGCGGTCAGGGTTTCCGCTTTGTCGGCGCTGAAGGAAATGACGTTAGCCTGGGCTGCGCCAGTTGCGCCGAACAGGCCGGCGGTAGCCAGAGCGATGATGATTTTTTTCATGAGGTCCTCGGTAGGGTGGGGTGCTTCGTAAAAGAATTGAAACTATGCGTAACACTTAAATAATAAAGTTGCCTGTAGTTCCATGGCTACCCACCATTCCTGACGGTGTGTGACCAAATGTGACATCACCCGTTCCAGCTAGGCTGATTGGTCCTCCTCGTGACGGATGTCGCCGGCAAAACAGTAGCCGACGGCATGCACGGTGCGCAGGGGAATTTCCAGTTCCAGCTGGCTAAGTACTTTGGCCCTCAGGCGCCGGATCAGCGTGTCCAGCGATCGGCTGCTGTGGTAGTCATCGCGCTGATACAGGCGCGTCAGTATGGTGCGTTTCTGTACGGCGCTACCGGGTTGGGCAGCCAGCAGTTCCAGTAAGTGCAATTCTTTCTGGCTTAGCGCGATAGCCGGTCCCTGGCCGTAGCGCAGTTCCCACTGGGTGAGCGAGATTGCCCAGCTATCCGAGGCGGCTGCCGGCAGGGCGCTGTTTTCGACTGGCGCTGCTGCCTGCAAGCGCGCAGCGACGCTGCGGATGACGGCGGCCAGCTCGCGGCAATCGACCGGCTTGACCAGGTAGGCATCTGCGCCGGACTGGTAGCCTTTGAGTTTATCGTCGATGCCGCTGCGCGCGGTCAGGATGACGATGCCCATTTTGAAGTTGTTGCGCGCATATTCGGCCAGCACAAATCCCTCCTGATCGGGCAGATTCAGGTCAAGCACGGCGATCTGGAAGGCGTTCTGCGGCAGGGCCTGATAAAACTCTGCGGCACTGCCCACGGCAGTGACGGGGGTATGGTTGATGGCCATCCATTCGACTATGCTTTCGCGTAAGTCCGGATCGTCTTCGACCAGTATGACTCTGACAGCTTCATTCACGCGCAATTCTCCTGTTGGGGTACGGGGAGCGTGACGGTGATGCAGGTGCCGCCTTCGCTGCGGTTGCTCAGGCCTATGCCGCCCGCGTGCTGGCTGATGATGCGCAGCACCAGATACAGTCCCATGCCGCTACCTGCCACCATGCGGGTACGGCTGCCCCGGTAATATTTGCCATACACGAGTTCCAGTTCGTGCTCGGGTATGCCGGGCCCCCGGTCGCTGATGGTGATACGCACGCTATCGCCCTGCAGGACCATCTGTATTGCCACCAGAGCGCCAGCCGGGCCGTACTTGATGGCATTGTCGAGCAGGTTGAGGAAGGCTGTTTTGAGCAGTTGGCGGTCGCCCCTGATCTGGCAGGTGGCGGGAATATCGAGTTCGATGCGCGGCAGGCGCTCGCTCCAGAACTGGCTGGCTTCGCCTGCCGTGGCCTGCAGAAATTCCGCCAGATCCAGTAGCTCCATGATAGGACCGATCTTGCTGTTTTCGCGCGGATCGCTTAGCACGGCAGTTTCTGCTACTTCCACCAGCCGTCCTACGGCGCGCTGCATTTTCTCCAGATTCGGTTCCATGATCTGGCGGTCGCCCTGCAGCTTCTGCTGCATGATGTCGAGATTGGTGCGGATGATGGCCAGCGGGGTGCGATATTCGTGCGAGAACATTTCGACGAAACGGGTCTGGGTTTCCAGTGCTTCCTGCTTGGCGCCCAGCGACAGCAGCAGCTGATCTTTAATGCGTTCGAAATACATCAGCAGCAGGCCGGGGAAGAACAGCACGGTGCCGGCCAGTGGAATCAGATAGGCAGTCAGTGCGTGCACGGCTTGCAGGCCGTCCGGATTGACAGCGGGTGGCAGGCTGGACAGGATGACCACGCGACCTATATGGCCTAGCAGCAAGAGGCACAGACCGGAAATCGCCGTCCTGCGGGCGTAGGCGTGGCGGCCATTCTGCGGACCCTGCAGCAGAGTTTGCAGGCACAGCAGAAATATCACGATCAGGCTGGCGCTGCAGAATATTGAACGGGTGTTGAAGCTGGCATCGAGTCCGATCAGTGCTACATAGCCAGCAGTAAAAGCGGCGCCCAGCAGATAGTTGCCATGTACAGTGGAGCGGCCCAGAAAGGCGCGCAAACCTACCCACACCAGTATGCAACCCGCGAAGAGTGAAACATTGCCGGCAATCAGAAAGATGCCGGGCGGACGAGTCGAGCCTACGAGCACTAGCGACATGCCCACCGAAGTGAGTACACCGAATTGCGCCCACAGCCGCGTATAGCGTTCCCCCGGGGCAGCGAAATACACCCCGATCATGATGATGGAAATACAGAACTGGGTAATTGAAAGGGCAATACTAGAAGTGGCGGCATCCATGGAGATAAATCTACTAAGTACGGGGCAGGGGGGCGATGCCGGCAATTTATCACTGATAACAATGTTGTGCATAAATAAATTGATCGGCGTGCCTGAGGTGATGTGCGTCAGGCCCTGTCCGGGTACTGCTCCGTAATGGTGGGCAGATCGTCGCAGCCGGGGAGAATTGCAGCAGCGCCATAATTTCGGCAGCCTGGCAGTTTCGGGGCGGCTGGATGATGCAATCAAGCGCGAGTTGAGCCGGCGAGCATCTGCAGGGGCAGCGGTCTAGGTGTAATTGGCCGACGCCGGAACGTAAAAGTGGTGGCTTTCCTGTCCGGCGCCGGTCGATACCGCTGTCGTTCTATTTAATTCTTATCCTAGTGGGCGCCAGGCCAGGTTTATTTGCTTCGGGCGAACTAATAGCGCGTTAATAGCGCGGTATATTGCAGGATACTTGTCTGTCAGCTTGCATCGGACACCAGTCCGGTTTAATTTGATTGATATTTATCGTATCCGCAGGTGCAATGTATATTCAGCTTATGGTAAATTGCGCGGGTAGATTTTCACCTCAAGATATTTAGTGTGTTAAACCCGTCCTGCCGATAAGAAGGAAATAAAATGACAACCTATCAGGAATACAAAGCCAAGATCGCTGAACTGGAAACTCTGGCAGAAACTGCCCGCAAAAATGAAAAGGCTGCGGCTAAAGAACAGATCCTTTCCCTGATGCGCGAGTTTGGCATCACTATTGCCGAGTTGGGCGCTCCCGGCAAATCCAAATCCGGCAAAAAACGTGCGCCGGTACCGGCCAAATACCGCGATGATGCTACCGGCCAGACCTGGACAGGCCGTGGCCGCGCGCCGAAATGGCTGGAAGGCAAAAACAAGGACCAGTATCTGATTAAATAATAGTTACTGTCAGTCCTAAACGGCGGGTTTATAGCAACTATAAACCCGCTATTGTTGTTTTAGCCACAGGAAACCCGTGATGCAGCCAGCAATGATGTCAGTATTGCAGCATATTTCTCAGCAGATGATCCGGCGATTATCGGGTTTGCCGGCAACGGCAGCGTTAATATCTTCGGCCTTATTGCTTTTAAATTCGCTGCCACTGGCGGCGGCAGAAACTGGCGTAGCTGCGCCGACTCCCCTCTTAATTACTCCGGCCCGGCTGTGGACCGGCGAAGGTGCGCCCCATACTGACTGGTCGGTATTAACTGTCCAGAACAAAATTGTTGCCGTGGGCCCCAGTGCGCAAATCGCTGGAGTAGCAGGTGCCGAGCATATTGTTTTGCCCGATACGACGCTGATTCCCGGCTTGATGGATTTGCATGCCCATGTATTGCTGCATCCATATAATGAAACTTCATGGGACGATCAGGTTTTAAAGGAACAGATCGAATACCGCACGCTGCTGGCCGCGCGTCATGCTGCTGCCACCTTGCAGGCCGGATTTACCACGCTGCGCGATCTAGGCAGCGAGGGCGCGATGTATGCCGACGTGGCCATCAAGAAGGCGATCGACGACGGCGTGATCCCCGGTCCGCGCCTGTGGATAGCCACGCGCGCGATTGTGGCGACGGGCAGCTACGGGCCTTCGCCGCGCAGCTACCGTGCCGATCTCGACCTGCCTAAAGGCGCACAGGAAGCCAGCGGCGTGGACGAAGTGGTGCGGGCCGTACGCGAGCAGAGTGCGCGCGGAGCGGACTGGATCAAGGTCTATGCCGATTATCGCAATGGTCCGGATGGCAGCGCCCATGCCACGTTCACCCAGGCCGAGCTGGATGCGCTGGTGAGTACGGCGCATGCGTCGGGCCGCAAAGTCAGCGCCCACGCCAGTACCGATGAAGGCATGCGGCGCGCCACGCTGGCCGGGGTGGACAGTATCGAACATGGCTATGGCGGCAGCGCAGCCACTTTCCGCCTGATGGCCGAGCGCAAGGTGGCGTATTTCCCCACTCTGACTGCGCCCGAAGCGAGCAGCGAATACTTCCAGAAATACCAGCGCAGCGGCGCGCCGACGCCGTCCATGCAGGCCGCCGCACGGGCCTTCCTGCTGGCCCGGCAGGCCGGGGTGGTGATAGGCAACGGCAGTGATGTCGGTGTATTTGCCCATGGCAGCAATGCGCGTGAACCGGAATGGATGGTCCGGCTGGGCATGACACCGCTGGAAGCCCTGCGCGCGGCGACCGTGGTGAATGCCGAGGTGCTGGGCCAGTCTGCCACGCTGGGCCAGATCCGCGTCGGTTATCTGGCTGATCTGGTGGCAGTGCGCGGCGACCCGACGCGCGACATTAGCGCCTTGCGCGATGTGGTGCTGGTGGTGAAAAACGGACAGCTAGTGCGCCGGCCTTAAAAAAAACCTAAACTTGTACGTGATTCACTAATCCAGACAGCTCGGGTTCGTGCGATGATAGCGCTATGGTAACGCTCCCTTTATTTCCGCTGAATACAGTTTTGTTCCCCGGTGGCCATCTGCCACTGCAGATCTTCGAGGTACGCTACCTCGATCTGGTCAAGCGCTGTATCGAAAACGGCGAGGCTTTCGGCGTCGTGCCGCTGCTCGAAGGCAGCGAGGTGCGCGTACCGGGCCAGCAGGAAAAACTCAGTGGCGCCGGCACCATGGCGCGCATCATCAGCTGGGACGCGCCCGCTGCCGGTCTGCTGAAAATCCATTGCATAGGCACCACGCGCTTCCGCATCCTGTCCTGCGAACAGCAGAAGAACGGCCTGTGGATGGGCGAAGTCGTGGCGCTCAACGATGATCTCGAGGTGCCGGTGCCGAGCGAGCAGCAGGATGTGGCGAATGCGCTGGCAACGCTGATCCGTTCGCTGCAGAAGAAGCAGATTCCTACTGAACGCATGCAACTGGCGCCGCCGTACCGGCTAGACGATGCAGGCTGGGTGGCGAATCGCTGGTGCGAGCTGCTACGGCTCGATATGACGGAAAAGCAGCGCCTGCTGGTGCAGGAGAATCCGCTGGTACGGCTGGAACTGATACAGGATGTGCTGGGCGCCAACGGCCTGCTGGGTTCCGGTGAAATAGCCGGCTAGCCGGCCACCGTGCTAGCCCGCGTGGGCTTCGCTACCCTCGTCCAGCGCGTGCACGCGCAGCGACCACATGACACCGCAGGTCAGCAGGATCATCGCCGCCACTTCCAGCGGGCGCGGTAGCTGCTGCTTGTAGATAAAGCCGTACAGCAGCGCAAACAGGGTTTCGAACAGGATCAGCTGACCCGATAGCGTGAGCGGAACCTTACGGCTGGCGATATTCCACAGGTGGTTGCCGATCACGGAAGCGCCCAGCGCCAGTACCCCATTCACCATCCAGAATAGGCCCCAGTCGCGGCCACTGGCCTGCGCACCGGCACCCGTCACATCGGCATGGAACAGGGCTAGCGCCACCAGCGCGATTGCCAGCGCAATCAGCCCGCTGGAGACGCCGTACAGGGCCGACCATTCGCCACTGCTGTAATGGGGATTGCGTTTCAGGTAGCGCGCATTGTCGACCGAATACCAGGTCCAGCACAGCAGGGCGCCCGTGGCGCATAGCACGCCGGCGAGCTTGTATGCCAGCGGGCCGGAAGCGGCGCTCTGGTGCGAGAAGACATCGAGATTGATGCAGCCTATGCCTGCCGCCACCAGCAGCAGCGGCAGGGCCAGCTGGCGCAGCGGCACCGAGCCGTGATCGTTCTTGCCCAGCAGGGTGACGCTGATCGGCAGCACGCCGATGATCAGCGAGGTGGCTGCTACACCAGCCAGTTTGACGCCCATGGCCAGCAGCATGTAGTAGACGATATTGCCGGCCAGCGCGTGCTTGACCAGTGCGATCATGTCGGCCCGGTCGAGCCGGCGCAGCAGGGCAGGCAGGCGGTTAAACAGCAGTCCGGCCGAGATCAGGCCGTAGGCGATGTAGCGGCCGCAAGCCAGTTCCAGTGGCGTAAACGCCGTCAGATAGGCCGGTGCTACAAACACCAGACCCCACATGGCGCCAGCCAGCAAACCGCATAAAACTCCGTGCCACATAAACTATTCCTAGCGGGTGAAATAAAAACGCATACAGCCTGTCAGCAAGGCCAGATTCAGCATGACGCTGAGCCAGAACAGCAGCAGGAAAGGCAGCTTGCGCGTCTTGTGGCGCAGCGTCTGCTGCGCCAGCCATGCGCCGGGCCAGCCGCCGCACAGTCCCCACAGCAGCAAGGTGCGTTCGGCGATACGGCGGCGCTGGGCGATGGCGGCCGACTTGTCGAGCGTGTACAGCACATAGGTGATGCTGCTGGCGCCCCCGTACAGCGCCGCCAGGCCAGTCAGGAGGGACGCCAGATCGGGCATCAGAAGTAGCTCAGACCCAAAGCGGCTTTGACTTCATCGGCCGTTTTGGCTGCCACCTCGCGTGCGCGGGCTGTGCCTTCCCTGAGGATCTGCATGATGTAGCCGCGATCCTGTGCCAGCTCCTCGCGCCGCGCGCGGATAGGCGCCAGCATCTCCTGCAGCACTACTTCCAGCCGCTTCTTGACGATGGAGTCGCCTAGACCGCCGCGCACATAATGGGCCTTCATTTCTTCCAGCTTGTCCTTTTCCGGATCGAAGGCGTCGAGGTAGGTGAAAGCGACATTGCCTTCCAGGTGGCCGGGGTCTTCCACGCGCAGGTGCAGCGGATCGGTGTAGACCTTTTTCACGGCTGCGGTAATTTCGGCAGCGCTGGCGCCCAGATTGATGGTGTTGCCCAGCGATTTACTCATCTTGGCTTTACCGTCGGTGCCCGGCAGGCGGCCGATTTCCGGCACCAGCGCCTTGCACTCGACCAGAATCTCGCGGTTGGCGATGCGGTTGAAACGGCGCACGATCTCGTTGGTCTGCTCGATCATGGGAATCTGGTCTTCGCCCACCGGCACGATGGAGGCCTTGAACGCCGAAATGTCGGCCGCCTGCGAAGCGGGGTAGGTGAGGAAACCGGCCGGAATATCGCGCTCGAAGCCGCGCAGGGCGATTTCGGTTTTCACCGTCGGATTGCGCTCCAGACGGGCCACGGTGACCATGTTCAGGTAGTAGAAAGTCAGTTCGGCCAGTTCCGGTATCTGCGACTGGATCAGGATGGTCGATTTGGCGGGATCGATGCCTACCGCCAGATAGTCGAGCGCCACTTCCACCACATTGCGGTGCACCTTGTTGGTGTCATCCATGTTGTCGGTCAGCGCCTGCGAGTCGGCCAGCATGATGTACTGCTTATATTCGTGCTGGTAGGTCACGCGGTTGCGCAAGCTGCCCACGTAGTGGCCCAGATGCAGCGGGCCGGTCGGACGGTCGCCGGTCAGGATGATGCTCGGGCCTTTGCTGGCGCCCGGGGTGGCAATAACTTCGGAGGTAGGGGACTGGCTCATCGGACTTCCTTCAGGTTGCTTACACTAGCCCTGACGGTGGCGCACAGTCGTGAAAACGCCACCAGACGAGGGCGGCATTGATAAAAATATCACATCACTAGGGGTGATTCAGGGCCGCAGGTCAGCAGCGGCGCCAATTCAGGCAGGGACGTAGTGTGGACAGAAAATTCATGCGCGTATGGTTGCAGTTAGCGGGCGGTCTGTCAAGCCGCAAGGCTGGGCAGGAAGGCTGTGCCTGGAGTAGTATGGCTTTTCTCATGCTGTTTTCATACCAATAACTACCGGAGCCGGAATGTATCCACCTGCTGTCGCCTCGCCTGCTGCACTGACTGCCGCACTGTTTGCTGTGACTGCCCTGCTGGCAGCGGGCGTCCAAGCCCAGACTGCAGCGATGGCGCCCGACGTGCCGGCCAGTTTCGCAATGCGCACGCCCGCTGCCGACTATGTGCGGCGCGAAGTCATGATCCCCATGCGCGATGGCGTACGCCTGCATACCGTGCTGCTGATTCCGAATGCCGCCCGGCAGGCGCCCATGGTGCTGAGCCGTACACCCTACAATGCCAGCGGCCGCGCGCGCCGCAACGATAGTCCCAGTCTGCTGGCGACAGGCGGGCAGGGCGACGAAGTGATGCTGGCGGCCGGCTATATCCGCGTGTATCAGGACGTGCGCGGCAAATACGGCTCGGAAGGCGATTATGTGATGACGCGGCCACTGCGTGGCCCGCTGAACAACACCCGCACCGACCACTCCACCGACGCGTGGGACACGATAGACTGGCTGGTCAAGAACGTCCCCGAGAGTAACGGTAAAGTGGGCATGATAGGCTCGTCCTACGAAGGCTATACGGTGCTGATGGCGCTGGTCGATCCCCATCCGGCGCTCAAGGTGGCAGTGCCGATGAGTCCCATGGTCGATGGCTGGCGCGGCGACGACTGGTTCCATAACGGTGTATTCCGGATGACGAATATCTCCTACATTGCGCACCAGACCACGGCTCATGGCAGCGGCAGCGGTCTGCCGACCGGTGTGTACGATGATTACGAAGGCGTGCTGCGGGCCGGTTCAACCGCTGATTACGCGCGCCAGTTCGGCCTCGACAAGCTCAATTTCACCCGCAAGCTGTTCGAGCATCCGGCTTACGACAGCTACTGGCAGCATCAGGCGGTCGACAGGATACTGGCCCAGCGTCCGCTCAAAGTACCGACCATGACGGTGGTAGGCTACTGGGATCAGGAAGATATCTACGGCGCCTACGCCGTGTATGCTGCGCTGGAAGCCAAGGACAGCGACAACCGCCGTAACTTCCTCGTAGTGGGCCCGTGGCGCCATAGCGGGGTGAATTACGACGGCTCCAGTCTGGGCGTGTTCAAGTTCGCGGGCGATACGGCGCTGGAATTCCGCCGCGACGTCATGCAGCCTTTCCTCGACCAGTATCTGAAAGACGGCGCGCCCGTGGCCGATACGCCGCCCGTGCTGTTCTACCAGAGCGGCAGCAACCGCTGGCAGCGGCTGGAACGCTGGCCGCTGGCCTGTGCCGAGGGCTGTGGCGCGCCATTGCGCCCGCTGTACTTGCAGGATGGCCTGAAGCTGGGCTTTGCCGCACCGGCTGGGGACGCCGCGTATGACGAATATGTGAGCGATCCCGCCAAGCCGGTGCCGTTTGTGCCGCGTCCTGTGCGCATGAACGATGCGGGCGTGTGGCGGCCATGGCTGGTGACGGACCAGCGCAGTTATTCCGACCGCACCGATGTGCTGACCTATATGACGCCAGCGCTGACGGCGCCGCTGCGCATTGCCGGTGCCGCGCAGGTGCGGCTGCATGCAGCCACCACGGGGACGGATGCCGACTGGGTGGTCAAGCTGATCGACGTGTATCCCGATGAAGTGCCATCGCAGCCCGAACTGGGCGGCTATCAGCTGGGCGTGGCCATGGATATTTTCCGTGGCCGCTATCGCCACAGTCTGGAACAGCCGTCGCCTATCGTCGCCAACGCCATCGAGCAGTATCGGTTTGCGCTGCCCAATGCCAATCACCTGTTCCTGCCCGGCCACCGCATCATGGTGCAGATCCAGTCCAGCTGGTTCCCGCTGTACGAGCGCAATCCGCAGACCTATGTGCCCAACATCTTCTATGCCAAGCCGGCTGACTACCAGAAGGCGACCATGCGCGTCTATCACGGTGGCGCCAGCGCCAGCGCGATCGAGCTGCCCGTCGTCGAATAAGCCTGCCGTGTCAGTCCTGCCGGTGCGCCTTGAAGTAGTGGCGCGCCACCAGGATGGCCAGCAGCTGCAGCAGCGCGCAGAAATAGAAGCTGGCGCCCATGCGCCAGTCGTTAGACGGCAGATGGCTGACACGGCCCAGTATCTCGGCGCCGATCAGGGGCATGAAGATGATGCCCAGACTGTTGACGGACTGCAGAGAGCCCATCAGCTCACCCTGTTCGGCCGGCGGCGTGGCTTTCGAAGTCAGCGCCTGCAGGGCCGGGCCGACGGCGAAGGAGAGGATGTTGCACAGGATGAGGACGTACATCATCCAGCCTTGCGTGGCCAGTCCGTACAGCAGGAAGGTAATCGCACCCGAACCCATGCCCAGCAGGGCGAGTCGGACTTCGCCAAAGCGCTTGATCAGCACGCCGAGCAGTCCGGCCTGCACCACCGCCGCCGTCAGGCCCACGCAGAATAGCGCAGCGCCATTCTGGCCCGGCGTCCAGTCGAAGCGGAAGTGGGTGTACAGCACCCAGGTAGTCTGCAGCATCATCTGGGCACAGGTGACCAGCGCGAAGGTGATCACCAGACCACGGATATCCGTGCGGCGGGCCAGCCGCAGCAGCGCCGTCAGCGGATTGATGCGGGCCAGACTGAAAGGCGCGCGGCGTTCGGCCGGCAGCGATTCCGGCACGACGAAATAGCCGTACACGAAGTTCAGCGCCGACAGCGCGCCCGCTACATAGAACGGCAGGTGCAGATCGACCGAGCCCAGCAGCCCGCCCAGCATGGGGCCGCAGATGAAACCGAGACCGAAGGCGGCACCGACCTTGCCGAAACTCTTGGCCCGGTTGTCTGGCGTGGAAATGTCGGAGGCATAGGCCGAGGCCACCGACATGCTGGCCGAGGACATGCCGCCCACCACACGGCCGATGAACAGGCAGGCCAGATTCGGCGCCCAGGCTGTAGTGAGGAAGTTGACGCACATGCCGGCCATGGAATACAGCAGCACGGGGCGGCGGCCGATACGGTCGCTGATGGCGCCCAGCATGGGCATGCAGAGGAATTGCATCAGCCCGAACACGGCGCTGAGGATAGCGAACCAGTGCGCCTGATTTTCGCGGCTGCCGGTAAATTCGCCTACCAGCATGGGCAGCACGGGCACGATCAGGCCTATGCCCAGCATGTCGATGAAGACGCTGAACAGAATGAAGTTGAGACTGGCCGGTGCGGTGGCGCCGATGCGGCGGGCCGGGTTCGAGGTCGGGGTGCTGGACATGGAATAGTGGTCAGGTATCAGGGTGTGGCAGGGCTAGGGGCCCATTCGGCGATAAAGTCGTCGCGGAAGCTGGTCAGTGCCAGCAGGCGGGTATTGGCCAGCTGGCGTCCCGCCGCTGTCTGCATTTTGGCGGGCAGGGTGGCCAGCTTGGTGTCGATATGGTCGATGGCATAGGCTTTTTCATCGAGTTCGCGCTGTAGTGCCATGGGATCGTCGGCATGCGCCAGCCCCGTGCCCATGCGGCCCGCCGTATAGAACAGCCGCGCCAGACCGACGGCGCCCAGAGCGTCGAGACGGTCGGCATCCTGCACGATTTTCGCTTCGATGGTTTCGGCAGCGATGCCGGCGGAAAAGCTGTGGCTTTCGATGGCATGCGCCACGGCGCTCAGCTTATCGCGCGGAAAGTCCAGTTCCGCCAGCTGGCGGCTGGCCAGCAGTGCAGCCTTGCGCGAGGCCAGATGGCGTTCGGGATCGTTCTTGGGCAGGTTGACCAGATCATGCAGATAGCAGGCCGCCAGCACCACCAGCGCATCCGCCTCGGGGTAGTCTTGCAGCAGCAGGCTGGCGTTGCGCCAGACGCGGTGCAGGTGGTTGCTGTCGTGTGCGCCGTCACTGCCGGCAGCGCTGGTGGCGAGCTGGACCAGACGCGGGTGCCAGCTGCTGAGCAAACTATTCATGGGTCTCCGGTGGTGGGGCGTTCAGATGATCTGGATCATACAGGCTGGCGCTACGCTTGTGCAGACTCCGTTTTTTGCAAGAATGTTACATCGCACTTGCAAAGCGGCGGGTGATTGTGCAAAATGCTTTCATAACTGACAATTAGTGGCGATTCTTATGCACATCAAAATAACGCTGGCTGTGGTGCTCTACACCGTAGGCGCGTCTATGGCGTGGGCGCTGGATGATACGCCCACGCTGGCGCCGCGTTATATGCCGCGTCCCGACGAGGGCCGCGCTGTCAGTCGTGGCAGTGCGCCGCTGCCTGGCGCGGCGACTGCAAGCCCTGCACGTACTGTTGCAGCGGAGAATGATGCTGTTCCTGCCACCGTGCGTGCTGCACCGCTGCGTCCGCAAACCTTGCCACTGACCCGTGTGCTGCCTGCGGAAGGTCATGGCGCCCCTACCAAGCTGCCCGCCAAACCTCTGTAAAACTGACGGAATCGCGGCAAAAAATCTTCAAATCGAGATTTTTATTGCCTCGAGGCATAAATTTCTGCCCTGCCTGCTGCTTTATTTATTGACTTGGGGTAATATTACGCTCAGTCAATTCTTTCCTGAGGTAAAGCATAATGTCCAACGTCACTGAACTGCACGCTGCTACTCCCGCTGCCGAATATCTGGCATTTACGCTGGGACAGGAGGAATATGGCATCGATATCCAGAAGGTGAGCGAGATCCGCAGCTACGAAACGCCCACCCGTATCGCCAATGCGCCGGAATTCCTCAAAGGCGTGGTCAATCTGCGCGGTATTATCGTGCCGATCGTGGATATGCGCATCAAGTTCAATCTGGGTACGCCCACCTATGACCAGTTTACCGTCGTCATCATTCTGAACATTGGCCACCGCGTGGTAGGCATGGTGGTGGACCGCGTTTCCGATGTCACCACGCTGCTGCCCGAGCAGATGAAGCCGGCACCGGATATCGGCGTGAACATGAACACCGACCACATCATCGGCCTCGGTACCGTGGATGAGCGCATGCTGATACTGGTCGATATCGACAAGATGATGTCCAGCGCCGACATGGGCCTGCTGGAAACTACGGCGCTGGCAGCTTAATTTCCAGCGCCTGCTGTGCCAGATGGTCTGCCGCCGCATTCCGATGCCGTGGCAGCCAGCGCAATTCGACCCTGCCTATTTGCGCCATCAGTGCGCATACCTGCTGCCGGTGCATCGCTAGCCCGCTGGCTCCTTGCCCGGCCGCGATGGCTTGCGGCGTCAGATTCACGTCATTCACCACTACCTGACTGTCGCCACAGATGTCCAGCCGGGTGGCACCGGCCTGTACAGCAGCTTGCAGCAGGGCGGTAAGCGCCAGATATTCCGCTTCGCTACTGTTGCCATAGCCAGCCGGCCGGCTGACGGTGATACTCTGCCCCTGCGGCCCGTGCAGCAGGGCGCCGATGCCGATGCGGCCCGGATTCGGCACGGCCGAACCGTCAAACCAGCCCTGCCACAATTGCCCGTCGCCGCTTGCGGGCTGGCTGCCCGCCGCAAGCCGGCTGCGCGACTGTCGCTGTGCCATGGCCGCGCTACGCGCCTGCTGGCGCAGCTGCACCTGCTGCAAGCCGGCCTGCCGCCGGGCCAGCAGCTGGTCGAGTCCGGCCTTGCCGGCTGCGAGCGTCAGCACCTGCCTGAGCGCCTGTTCTGGCGCTATCTGCTGGCGCGCTGCCAGCCGGGCAGCTTCGGCACGCTCGGCTTTATAGGCGAGTTGCTGTATCTGCTGCATCTGTTCTGCTGCTTCGTATTGCTGCCGGGCTTCGGGGTTCATTCGTATTCTTTGTCCTTATCAATCACGCCGCCGGTTGTCAGGATGGTGATCATACCGGTTCGGCACGCCATCGCCATCCCTGTCGCGATCATAGCGGTTGGGGATACCGTCGTGATCGCGGTCGCCATGGCCGCGGCCATGATGGTATTCGCGCCGGTCGTCGCGCTCCCAGTGCTGGGGACGCGGGGCGCGCGGGACGGTAACCCAGCCGCCCGGCTCGAAGCGCCAGCCTTCACGGTATTCGTGCCAGACCGGGGTCTGATACTGGTAGCCCTGGCGCAGCACTTCCCAGTGGCCGGTGCGCCAGATATAACGGTGGCCGTTCCAGCGCCAGTAGCCGGGCGCCCACACATAGCCGGAGCGTGGCGGCGGCAGGCTTTCGAAGCGCAGCGGCGGCGGTGCATTGCTGACCACGATGCTTACTTCAGTCTGGGCTTGGGCCGGTGTCAGGGGCAGGGCGAGCGTGCCCAGTGCGAGCAGCGTGGCGCTGCAGAGGTGGCTGAGGCGCATGTGCATGATAGTTCTCCATGTGAAATGCGGGTGCATGGAGTAAATATAGCAAGGAGGGGAGGAGGCTGGCGCTGCCTGATGCAAACGCTTACAAGTGATGCAGAAATGATGCAGAGTAAGGTGTGCTGGCGCACGGAGTGGACAAGCCAGCACGCCTGCAGCGACAGCAGATTAATCCGGCAGGCGTGTGGGCAGAAGGGGGGCGTTCAAATCTTGCTCGCAGTGCGGCTCTGGGCGGCCAGCGTGGCAGGGCGTTCCTGCTCCTGCAAGGCCTGTTTCTGTTCCGGGCTCAGGCGCTTGGCGCTGACCACCACCACCTGCATATTGCCGGCGGCAGCGTAGGCTGGCGTAGTTTCTACCGGCTTGTCGAGGGTGTAGCTGGCAGCGCTAGCCAGACCCAGTGCGACCACAAATACGGCTTCGAAGTTTCTCAGGATGTTCATTTTGCTTCCTTTCGACTGTGCGTTGATGTTCGATGTGTGTACGGTATGGCACTGGCCCGCTAGCCTCCAGCGGATTGCGACGAAGCGCCACGCGGACAGCGCGAATTGCAGATAGGCGCGATAAAACGTCGGCCGCGACACGGCGATTTTCGCTGGCCCCCGGCAAGTAGCAGGCGTCGCCAGACTATCCATGCGAGGAAGCCATGTTGCGTTTTATCTCTACCATCGTGCAGACTGCACAGGCGCGCAGTCGCGCCCGTCGTCGCGCCGCCAATTTCCGTGCGGGCGGGACGGATAGAACCCTAGCGCAGCTGCTGCCGACGCGCACGGCTTGGCGTCCGCGCTCGCCGCGCCTGCTGCGCTGGCACTGGCTGCTGATGGCTGGCGTGATGCTAGCCGGTGCTGCGCTGATCGTCGTGCATGCGCGTTTTCTCGCTGGCGGCAGCGGGGTGACGGTGCAGTCTGCCCGTGCCGAGCGCGCGGTGCAGGCGTTTCAGGGCGTGCTGCCCGGGGTGCGCTTCGAGGTACCGGAGCAGGCCGGTATTACGACTAGCCTGCAGCCCGAAGCTGCTTTGCTGGTGCTGGCCGGTATGCAGGCCGCACCACCTGTGCGTATCGATCTGTGCAGCCAGTTGCGTGCGCCGGATGACGCACGCCTGCTGCCGCTGCGTATCGGCTACCGTTTTGAAGATGTACAGCGCTGGGTAGGGCAGAATGAGGAAAGCAAGGCGCCGCAGGCCCTGCGCAATGTGCTGCTGGTATCGCAGCAGGGCGATATGGACGGTATGCCGCTGGTGCAGATCACTGGCAAGGCGGTGCGCGCATTCAGCGACCCTGCCAGCGAACCATTGCAGCTAAGCTGGCAGAGCAAGACTTCCGACGTGCGCTGGCTGAGCGATGCCAGCCTGGGACAGATCGAGCAGGGCAGCGCGGCTACGGTGGGCCTGCGCCAGTTAGGCTGGCTGGTGTGGGGCAAGCGGGCTGCACTGCGCATTGAACGGCGCAACAATATCATCTGCCCGCAGGCGGGCGAGCTGTCCTTGCAGCTGTATCGCGTGGCGCATCGCGACCTGGACGGCAAGGCTGGCGTCAGCACGCCTGCGCCGGCAGCATTGGTGCAGGCATTTCCGGCACGCGGGCGGCCTGTGAGCAGTCTGCTGATGGCAGGTGTGTATCAGGTGCCGGCCAGCCCCGCTGCCGCGCTGGAAGACGCCAGCCTGTTTGCATCCTTGCAGGCGCAAGGCTTGCTGCGTCTGAATAGTCAGGGCAGCATCGAGCTGGCGCCGCCCGACCTGCTGCAGTGGCAGGAACTGGGTACGGCACAGCGGGTGGATGGACCCGCCGCATGGCAGGACGTGGCGCATGATGCCGCTACGCGCAAGCTGCTCAAGCGCCTGTACTATCAGGCCGACGGCGCTTATGTGCGGCAGCAGATAGACCTGTTCAACAGCGAACGCTGGCTGCTTGCATGGCGCGTGCCGAAAGTGGCGCAGGCAGGCGCCGTTGCCGCTACGGTAGATCGGCGCCACACCGATGCACCCGCGCAGTGGCAGGCCGGCATGGTGGCCAAGGATGACGGTGTGTCGGTGCCGCTGGCGACGACGGCTCAGATGCCCGTCGCTGCGTCGCGGCTCTTCGATGCTTTGCCGCAGGGCTGGCAAAGCTGGAACCGGCTGGCCCACTGGCCGCAAAGCTTGCAGGCGCAGCAGCGCAAGGTGCGCTTGCAGTTTGCAGTGCCGCCTGCGGCTCAGGGCAGCACGCCGCTGCGGCTGATGCTGATCGGCCGCGTGCTGCAGGTGTCCGGAGCCAGCGTGCGCAGCATGCCCGCCTGTACAGGGCGGGCCTGCCGTGCTGCCAGCGATGTGCAGCAACTGGTGCTGGACCTGCTGCCGGGGGCACGCAGCGTCGTGCTGGACGTGGTACCGCTGGCTTTCCAGCCGGAAGAAGACCAGAAATACCGCCATCTGTCGCTGGATCACGGCATTTTGCGCTGGCAGGCCTTGCCCGTTGCGGCTGCCGGCAAGGCCAGTTTGCCCGCACAGGCCGGGATACCCGCCGCGCTGCAGCTGAGCGACCGGCATGGCACGCCGCTGTGGCGCGATGGCGCTCCTACTGCCGATGCCGCGCAAGCCGGACTGGCGCCCTTGCTGGGACTGGCCCGCGACCATGGCAGCAGCGTGGCGGGCATGCTGGCCCGTCTGCCGCACGGGCCGCAGCAGGCCCGTTTGTCGCTCGATCTGCCTTTGCAGGCATTGAGCCAGCAGGTGCTGGACTGTGTAGGCCTGCGCCGTGGCCGCTGGGAGGATGGCCAGTGTCGCGCTGCGCAGCCTGTGCCAGAAGGCCGCCATGCCGGCATGGTGATACTGGATGCGGAGAACGGCGATATTCTCGCTGCAGCGGGCGCCGGCACCGGTCTGGTGAATGCAGCCAACTGGGCCGAAGTGCGCGATTTCGACCGTACCAGTCCGGCCCGCAGTCCGCTGCGCCTGCCCGCGTGGCAGCATGATGGCGGCGCGCATCAGAGTCCCGGCTCTACCTTCAAGGTGGTTAGCGCGCTGGGGCTGGAGCTGGCAGCTCGCGACGATAGTCAGCTCGATGCACTGCTGGCAGGCCAGCCTTTACCCGCGCTGAACCAGCTGGCGCGCCAGCGTGGCTTCGGCTTCCAGACCGATGCGGCAAGCTACCCGCTCAATCCCCGTCTGGCCCATGTGACGAATTACCACGAACAGAGTCTGGAGCGGCGCGCGCAGGATGGCAAGCTGGGACTGGCGCAAGCCCTCACGTATAGCATCAATACGTGGTTTGCATGGACTGGTGAACTGAGCGACCGTTCCCTGTTTGGCCGCGCCGAAGGCGGTGCGCCGGATCTGCAGGCGCTCGATGCTGCTGCGCTCGATCCGGTGCGGCCTATCGTGGCGGCTGCCCGCCGGCTGGGTTTCGAGCAGGCGTGCCGGCTTGATGGCGGCCTGCTGCCGGCCGACTACGACTGGCGCTACTGGGACGCGCTGCAAGCCACGCCCGCCCACATCGACCCCATCCACACGCGCCACGAATTGCGCCAGATGAGCATAGGCTTGCGCATGCAGGCCACGCCGCTGCAGATGGCGCTGGCCTCGGCCGCGATTGCCCAGGGGCGGGTGGTCACCCCGCGCCTGCTGCTGGCACTGGACCAGCGCACCAGCGCAGCGCCGGAACCGGCGCCACTGGGCATACGGCTGGACCGCATACGGGCCGGCATGAAGGGTGTGGTCGATATCGGTACCGGCGCCGGTGCTTTCCGCCAGCCGGCGCTGGCCGGATTGCGGCGCGGTCTGTACGGCAAGACCGGTACGGCGCCTACTGGTCCGGATAGCGCCACCGTGTGGTTCACCGGCTGGCTGGAAGCGGGCAGCCTGCCGGGCCAGACGCACCGGCTGGCAGTGGCAATATTCGTCAGCCATTCCGATGCTACGGGTGGCGAGCACGCTGCGCCGGTGCTGGCCACGGTGCTGGCAGCGCTGGTCCGTGCCCAAGCCCAAGCCGGCAGCGACCATGTGCCGGCGCTAGCTGCCGTGCCGGTTGCCAGACTTGCCATGCAAGCCACTCAGAATGGCGAACAGAGGCAGAATTAGCCCTGTCACTGCGCAATTGAGCGGTGCGCCAGTGTGGGATGATCTTAAGGCGTTCGCCCTGTGGCGAACTTTGATCAATCACACAACAGGATAGTATGCGCCTGCCAGGAACGCGGTATCAGGAACCCGGCTGGGAACAAGTGCGGAAATTGCTGGGGCAAGCCAGTGTGCAGGTACTGCGCCAGCTTGCTCCCCATGAACTGCAGGACCCGGCTCTGCTAGATCGCTACGTCGACGAGACGGGCGCGCTGCTGCACGCCTGCCGCCACACGGCGCGTGCAGTGGCCGATGGCAATAGCTATGGCGACAGTGTGGGCGAACTGGCATTAAGCCTGCTCTACGAGCTGCCTGGCCAGCCGGCGTACTGGCAGGCTTTCATGGCCACGCTGGAGACGGAATTCGCCCGTAGTGGCGCATTCTGGCAGGAGCCGGCCTGCGAGGGCATACTGCGCAAGAAGGTCAATGACCTGTATGCAGGCTTGCGCGACCGGCTCGATGCCGATGCCTATATGGTCGCGACGGGACGCGATTGCTCGCCCAACCGCATCTACACTTACCGCATGCTCGATACGGCCTACCGCGAGATCGCCGCGCTATTTGCCGACTGGCAGGCGCATGGCGCCCAGGTGGGGGCCATACTGGGACGCGAGCTGCATGGTATTCCCATCGAAGTGCGGCAGATGAAGTCCGTATCAGGCTGCAAGGCCGAGTGGGTCATTGCATGGAGCGCTACGCTGGAGCAGTTCGGCGGTGCCGCTGGCCCGCTGCATACCCGTTCCAAGCGCTTCGCCAGCCTGAAAAACAGTCCGCAGAAGATCGCTGCCATGCTGGCCGAAATCGGCGAGTACGAGCAGCTCTCGGCCAATCAGGATAGCGTCGAGGCATTCCGTGGCGATGCGGGCGAGGCGGGCGCATGGCTGGAAGACTACTGGCGCGTCGTGCACGAATCCGAGCAGTGCGAGCAGCGCGGCGATTACGCTCAGGCAGACCAGTTGCTGGCGGATTCGGGCGAGGCCGAATACACGGAGGCGACAGACGAGGGCGAGGAGGAGGACGGGCAGGGCGAGGACGGGCAGGACGAGGACGAGGGCGCGGGCGCGCAAGCCGGTCTCGAAGCGCCGGACCAAGCCACCCGACTGCTAGAGCAGGACCGATCCAGCGCCGTTTCCCTGCCCCCCAACTATCTGCAACTGGCGCGGCTGGCGCAGCATGCCGGCAGCCGTATGCTGGGCATCCTGGCGCAGGAGAGTCTGCCGATACGGCTGGCGGTATTCCACAAGCTGCTGGGTGTGGCCGATGACAGTTATCCTGATGTCTGGCTGGACCCGGCGACGGGTGAACTACCCACCTTGCAGCAGCTGGCCGCACTGGATGGCATTTCCATGCCCACCCTGCGCAAGCGCCGCAATGAAGCAATCGATAAGCTGTATGCTGCCCGTGATAGCGTGGCGGTATGAAGGAGAATGCAGTGAAACCCACAATCCCCGAGCTCGAAGCCAGACTGCAGGAGCAACTGCTGCTGGGCCGCGCCGTAGCCGGCGACCGGCTGATGCTGGCCGATGCAACCCTGCTGGGTGCGCTCGACGGCAGCCGTCCGCTGACGCCTGCCGAACGTACCGCCTTGCAGGCTTCGCCCCTGACCTTGCGCCGGTTGCGCCATCTGGCACAGCAGCGCCGCCGCGAGGCGCAGGGGGCGCGCCATAAACACTGCGGCGCAGGCGCAGGCTGGCACGGCAGCCGTGGTCTGCTGCGCGCCGCCGCTACGGCTGCGGCGCTGGATACCCTGCGTACCGAGGATGGCTACTGGACGCTGGACTTTCTGCAGTCGGAACAGGGCTGGCGTGTGGTCCTCGCAGTGGTGGCCGATGCACCGTTTGCTGCACTGGCTGTGCAGCAGGGCTGGCAGGTCAAAGTGCGCGATGGTGCCGGCAGCCTGATACTGCAAGGCGGGCTGGATGGTGACGGCGAGTGCGAAGGCGCATGGCCGCATGCAGCGGCGCCTGCACAGCATTTCCAGCAGCATGGCGCCAGCTTTGCGGTGGAACCGGCAGGGCAGGACTAATGGGCCTATTCTCGCGCCGCAAAGCTGCCCATCCCGATATGCCGGCGCTAGGCAGCACGGTCATCGCACTGGCTTGCGAGGCGGGCAGCATTGCGCCAGCCGGCAGCACGCTGGTGCTGTGCGGCGCCAACGGACAGACGCGCCGGCAGGCTGCGGGCAAGGTCGTGCTGGCGCAGGGCGAGCGCGCGTGGTGCTTCCATGCCGGGCCATACACGTTTGATCTGCTGCCCTTTGCCGCCGCGCCAGAATGGGGCTTGCGTCTGCGCGTGCTGGTTGACGCGGCGGATCCGCGTGTGTCGCAGCAGCGCTTCGATCTGATGCTGCAAAGCGAAGTAGCACAGAAACTGAGCAGCGAACAGTTACGCCTCGCCCTGCAAAGTGCGCTGCAGAGCGCGCTGGCATTAGGCACGCTCGATCTGCCGCCTTGTACCACGGTGGAGGAGTGGCATGCTTTCCGCGCCGGGCTGAACCAGCTGGTGTACACCCGCTTTGGCCTGACGGTGGATGATTGCGTACCGTCCGATCTGGCGCCGCAGGCTGATTATGCCGCCATTCTGCGTGGCCGCGCCATGGCGCCGCTTGCCGCGCCGCTGCCGTTGATGATTACGCCGGCAGTACCGCAGCCGGTGGCGGGGGCGGTAGCCTATGGGGCCAGTGAAGATGCCAGCGGCTTGCGCCGCCTGTTTATCGAACTTCCAGCCCTGTGCAGCGGCCTGCGACTGCTGGAACTACCGGCCGGCGTCAGCACTTTCGAACAGCATCAGGCGCTATTGCTGCGGTTGGGGATGGCCAGCCTGAACGCCACCAGTATGCCCGCGCTGGGCTGGGCGGCGCCGGATCAGCCGTTGCCGGTGCTACAGCAGCAGCGCCGCATCGGCCACACGCTGCTGGCCGTGCAGGCACTCGATGAAGCATGGGCTGTGTTGGCGCGCATGCAGCTTGCGCGCAGTAGCGAATGGCTGGCATTGCTGGACGAAGCCGGGCGTATCTGCGCCAATCTGGAAACAGGTCTGGCCGGGCGACGCCAGTTGTATCCGCCCGTCGAGGAGGCAGCATGAAACAGACCGCTATCTCCGCGAACGCAGTGTGCCGCAGTGTTCTGGCCGATGGGCGTGTGCTGACGATTACCGCCAGCCGCCGGCCGCGCGCCAACCGTGCCGATGTCAAATGCAGCGTTGCAGCAGCACCCGCGCTGGCCCAGCGCATGCAGCAGGTAGTGCGTATGGCCCGCCTGACGGAAGCGGTGCTCGACACGCGCGATCAGGTGGTGCTGAGTATGGACCTTGCGCCTGCAGCGCTGGAGCGCGACTGGGAGCTGGCTGCCGTTCTGGCAGACCGCATGGCGCGCGGCGTCTATACGCCAGCCGATCCGGCCGCCGTCTTTGCCTTTGGTAGCTCCGACGTCTGGCATCTGGGCCGTTTGCGGCTGGCGGAATGGCCAGCTCACGGCGGCGCGCAGCCGCAGCGCCAGCAACAGCCTGCATTGGCCGGCACGGCGGGTATGTATGGCGATGCGGATCCGGCAGACCGCTACAGTAGGGCACTGGCCCTGCTGGGTAGTGGCGGTGTGCTGGTGTATAGCGAAGCCGCAGCAACGCTGCCACATGTAGCGGATAGCCGCTGCTTTGCGATCAGCCATCTGGGCGCCCTGCAGGGCCATGCCGATCAGGCGGACTGTGTGGCCTCCGTGCGCACCTGGTTCCCCCTGTATAGCGGCGGTCTGCATGACAGCCTGGCATGGGTGGAAGTGAGCGTGTATCCGCTCGACGCGGCCGATGCTACGTGCAGTGAAGAAGACAGTATCAGCGCACCCCAGCTGGAACCGTCCCGCTTGCAGGCGCTGCGCCAGACGCTGGCCGCTGCGCGTCATTTCGATGGTCATGGGCTGGGGCGCTGGCGCACGCTGGTGCGCTTCGGCCAGCCGGATTTTCAGGGCGCTTCGTATGAGCTGGCACTGGTGATGGCGGACCGTATGGCGCGCGGACGCGAGTTTCTGCCGCGTGGCCGGCTGATCGCCAGCGGCCAGTCCAGCGCATGGCATGCGGGACAGGTGGAAACGGTGGACGGCCAGCAGGCCAAGCTGGAATTGATAATCCGGCAAGCCGGCGCGGGCGACCGTGTGCTGCTGCCGGCGGACTGGTCGGCAAGCTTACCGGCCGGCTATCAGGCTCGGCTGCGCCAGCGTGGCGCCAGTCTGGCCTGTATCAGCCGCATCGGTATGATTTAAAACGTGCGCAAACGCGCGCAAGAATGGGTTTGCCCTGCTAGAATCGGCTGATGGCAGAGTAATCCGCAAAGTGAATGGTTGAGGGAGTCTGACATGTTCCAGAAGTTTGGTTTTGGTGGCGTCAACTGCCCGCGCTGCGAGCAGAAGAACGACGGCCAGTCGGGCTACTGCCAGCATTGCGGACTCACGCTTGGTGCGCCGCGCAATGCGCCCGTGCTGCGCGATAACCGCTGGATACCGGCTGACGACGAGCTGGCCGTGTATTTCGGCGTAAGTGCCCTGTCCGGCATTTTCACCAAGACACTGCGCGTGCCGGCCATGGCGCGCGCCTATATCCTGCAGGCCGACAAGGCCACCGAAGTGCCGCAGGGCGAATACGAAATCGAAGGATTTTTCACCCGTCTTAACCATCTGCTGCGTAACCAGCATGCAGAAATTCTGATCACCCGCAGTGTGGCTTTGCCGGTCAGCTTCGAATTCGAGCAGTTGCGCACGGCCGAGCAGCTCAAGGTGACGGCCAGTTTTACCGTTAGCCTCGCGGTGGATCAGGTAGCGGCGTTTGCGCGCCATTTCATGACTTCGCCCGGCACGGTGACGACGCGCCATCTGCAGGATTTGCTGGAACCCTCCGTGCGCCAGCTGGCAACGGAATTCATTGCCAGCCGCTCGATACGCGATATGGCTGACAACCCCCATCTGCGCCAGCAGCTCGATGAGCGCCTGCAATCAGGACTGAAGCTGCGTCTGGCCAGCTACGGTCTTGCCGTCGAGCGGGTGGAGACGGTGGCGCTGCGGCATGATAAATATGACCACAACCGCGAACGGGTGGGTAGTCTGTGGCTGGTGGCGGACGAACGGCAGGGCCAGCTCGAACATAGGCGCCAGCTCGACCAGCTATACGACGAGGAAGAATGGCAGGCCATTGCGCGCGAGGAGCGCAAGCTGCACACCGATCTGCGCCGCGCCGAACTGAAGCAGGACGCGACCATCGACAAGGCCGAGCTGACGCTGAAGGAATCCGAGCGCCTGCAGGCGCTGCGCGCGCGCGAAGTGGACCTGTACAGCCGCATCATGGAGGCCAAGACGCGCAAGGTGGCACTGGATAAAGGTGCGGGCACGGTGCTGGCCGATCTCGAACATGAGCTGGCCAAGAACCAGGCGCGCCGCGTCGGCGAGGAAGCGGATTGGGAACATGTACGCCAGCTGGCCCGCATCCGCATGCAGACCGAGCTGGAAGTGCTGCAGCAGACGGCGGCCGAGCAACGCCAGCTGGCGCAGCAGCGCCTGTCGCATCAGTTACGCCAGCAGGCCATTGAAAACCAGATCGAAAATGCCTTGCGCATCGAAGACGAGGCGCAGCGCCGCAATGAACTGCTGGCGCTGCGCGCGCAGGAGAAAGAGGAAAAGCAGCGTGAACTGGCGATCGAAGCGGAAGCGCACCAGCAGCAGCTGCAAAGTCTGACGCTGGCCAGTCTGGCGCGGCGGCGCGAGGCCGAGCGCGTGCAGGAATGGGAGGACCAGCAGGCGCTGGCACGCCAGCGCGATCTGCTGCGGGCCGATGCGGTGAAGGATGCTGCCAATGTGGTCGAGGTGGCGCAGGTGCAGCAGCGGCTGGCCGCATTACAGCGCGAAGGCGCAGCGGCAGAGGCGCTGGCCCAGCACGAAAAGCTGTTGCGTACACTGGAAGCCGACCAGCTGCATACGCGCCAGCAGCAGGCCAGCGCCAAGCAGGCCATGCTCGACCAGCTGGCCATAGACGAACAACGCCAGCTGTTGCGCCAGCGGGAGCAGGAGGCGCAATGGCAGCAGGAACTGCGCAAGCTGGACAAGGAAAGGGAAGAGCGCTATGCCCGCTGGAAGGGTGATTATGAGGTGCTGCTAGCACAGCAGAACCATGAACTGGCCCGCATGGAGACCATGCACCGCATCAGCGACACGGCCAAACTGGCCACAGCCGCCGCGCCGAATGTGCAGGCGCTGGCCGATGTCATGGGATTACAGATACAGGCGGGGATGAACGCAGCACAGATCCATGCCCATGCGCAGGTAGTGGGGGCGGGCCAGCCGGTGGCCGTGGCGGCGCCAGCGGCGCGCTGCAGCAACGGCCATGCGCTGCGTACCGACCATAGCGAAGATAGATTTTGCGCCACCTGTGGCGTGGCCTTGCAGGAAACCAGCAAGGCATAAGAGCCGACATTTCGAATCATGATGCAGACAGCAAGAGACCGGATCCGCGAACTGCGGGCTTTACATGACGACGGGCTATTAAGCCTGCAGGAGTTCGACCGCCGCAAGAACGCCATCCTCGATGCCGAATATGCGCCGCCCGGCGCCAGCGCCGTAGCAACGTTGCCAGCGCGGCAGGGTACGGAGCTGGGCTTTGTCGCGGGGCAGGAGATCGGCCCGCAGAACCGGCGCTACCGGCTGGAGCGGCTGATCGCCATGGGCGGCATGGGGCAGGTCTGGCAGGCCACCGATCTGGCCACGCACGCCGAACTAGGCCATAGCGAAATGGTGGCACTGAAAATTCTGCCGCCCCAGCTCACCCAGAGCGCCACCCACGCCAAGCTGCTGATCGAGGAAGCCACGCAGGCGCGCCGGCTGGCGCATGAAAACATCGTGCGCGTGTATGAATGGGCGCAGGATCCGGCCACCTCCAGCTATTTCATCATCATGGAATATCTGGAAGGCGAAGACCTCGATGCCTATCTGGCAGCACAAGGCAGGCTGGCGCCGGATGCGATCGACCGGCTGCTCGCGCCGGTGGCCGACGCGCTCGATTATGCGTGGGACAAGCACAAGCTGGTACACCGTGACATCAAGCCCGGCAATGTCTACCTGACCAGCCATGGCGATGTGAAGCTGCTCGACTTCGGCATCGCCTCGCGCGTGCGTAATGCCGGCAGCAGTCTCGGTTTGCAGACGCCCAATGCGGGTACGGTGGGCTATCGTGCGCCGGAAGCGGGCACCCGTCAGCGCCAGCCTGCCCGTACGCTCGATGTGTATGCCGTGGCCGTGATGATCTACCAGTTGCTGGAAGGCCGCATGCCGTTCGAGGCCATGCGCATGGCAGATTTCCATCCGTCGCCGCCGCAGGCCCTGAATCCGGCGCAATGGCAGGTGCTGCAGCAGGGCTTTGCCTATCTGGCCGAGCAGCGTCCGCCTTCGGTTGCCGCATTGCTGCAAGCCTTGCGGGCAGCAGCCGGCCCCAGCGAGGAAGAGCTGGCAGCACAGGCACGGCAGGCGCAGGAGGCCGAACAGCAGCGCAAGGCCGAGCAGGCTGCGGCGCAGGCAGCGCACCAAGAACGGCTGGCACAGCAACGCGCCGAAGCCGAGCAGCGCCGCGCACAGGCAGCCGAACTGGCGCAGAAGCGCGAGGCCGAGGCGCGCGCCGCCGCAGTAGAAAAAGCCCGGCTGGAGCAGCAGCGCAAAGTGCTGGAAGCGCGCCAGAAAGCGGAAGCGGAAGCCGCAGCGCAGGCGCGCAAGCAGGCCTTGCGCGAGCAGTTGCTGGCGCGGCGTGAAGCCGATGCGCAGAAAGCGCGCGAAGAGCGCGCCGAGCAGCAGCGCAAGGCCGCCCAGCTGAAAGCGGAAGCTGCCTATCGCGCCGAACAGGAACGCCATCGCAAACAGCAGGCCGAGCGCCATGCCGCCGAGCTGGCGGCTTTGCGCCCTACCGAGCGCAGTCCGGTAGCGGATGCCAATGGCGTACTGCGCGACCGCTTCCTTGACGGCAGCGGTGTGGGGCCCGATCTGGTACTGATACCGACGGGCCGCTTCCAGATGGGGTCGCACGAGCTGGAACGGGCCATGGCCATCAAGGCTGGTGCGCAGAAAGCCTGGCTGGAGCGCGAGTTGCCGCAGCACTGGGTGGGCATCGAATACTCGTTTGCGCTGGGCCGCTTCCCCGTGACGGTAGGGCAGTGGCGCCAGTTTGTGCGCGCCACCGGCTGGGAATCGCTGTCCGATACGGACTGGCGCGCCCCCGGTTTTGCCCAGACGGACGAACATCCGGTGGTGGGCGTGAGCTGGGTCGATGCGCAGAAGTACGTGAGCTGGCTATCCGCCCAGACCGGGCAGACCTATCGACTGCCCAGCGAGGCGGAATGGGAATATGCCTGCCGTGCCGGCACCCGTACTGCTTTCCACATGGGCGACAGCATTAGCACCGAACAGGCCAACTACGACGGCAACTACACCTACAACAATGGCCCGCGCGGCGCTTTCCTGCAGGGTACCAGCAAACTGGGCCAGTTCCAGCCCAATCCGTGGGGACTGTTCGATATGCATGGCAATGTGTGGGAATGGACCCAGGACGTCGTGCACGACAATTACGACGGCGCGCCTAGCGATGGCAGCGCGTGGGAGGAGGGCGGCGACAAGGTGCGCCGCATCCTGCGTGGCGGTTCCTGGCTGTACAACCCGCGCTACCTGCGCTCGGCCGTGCGCAACGGTTTTTCTGCCGTGCTGGCAAATGATATCGTGGGCTTCCGGGTGGCGCGAAAATTGGTCTAGCGGGCGGCGGGGTGTATACTGTCGCCCTCTTTCACCTTTCACTACTGGACTACTACCATGAGCGCACTGCCACCATGCCCTAAATGCCATTCCGAATACACCTATGAAGATGGCGCCATGCTGGTGTGCCCGGAGTGCGCGCACGAGTGGAGCGCCAGCGCCACCGAAGCAGTGGAAGAAGGTGCCCGCGTGTACCGCGACTCGGTCGGCAACATCCTGCAGGACGGTGACACTGTGACCGTGATCAAGGACCTGAAACTCAAGGGCGGTGGCGGCACCGTCAAAGTCGGCACCAAGGTCAAGAATATCCGTCTGGTGGATAACGACCACGATATCGACTGCAAAATCGACGGTTTCGGCGCCATGAGCCTGAAAACGGAATTCGTCAAAAAAGTCGTGTAAAACGCTGGCGCGAGCCGCCTCCTGCGAGCGCGCGCCAAACGGTGTAAATTAGCGGTTCTTTGTATCCTCCATAAAGGACCGCCGTATGACTATCCGAGTATTGCGCGACCAGTCGCTGCCTATGCGCCACATCGTTCATGTGCGCGATCACATCTTCTCGACCGACGGTTCGGAAGCCGAAGGCGGCAGCGATGCCGGCCCTTCGCCCCATGATCTGTACGATGCGGCCCTGAGCTCCTGCAAGGCGCTGACCGTGGTGTGGTACGCCAAGCGCAAGAACATCCCCCTTGAGAACGTGGAAGTCGATATCGAGCGTGACGCCAGCGAAGAGCGTCAGGGCGTGTATCGTCTCGCCGTAACGCTGCATCTGAACGGCGATCTGACGGAAGCGCAACGCGCCGAACTGCTGGCCGCTGCCCAGAAATGCCCCATCCACAAGCTGATGGCCTCCGTCACGACGGAAATTACCACCGTACTGGGCTAGGCATATGGGCGTCGCTAGCCTTATCAAGGGCCACGAGAAAGACCTGGGCGGCGGTTTCCTGGTGCGCCGCTATCTGCCTGCGGCCGTCAAGCAGGCGGTCGGGCCGTTTATATTTTTCGACCATTTCGGTCCGGTCGATGTACCGGCCGATGCCAACCACGATGTGCGGCCGCACCCCCACATCGGTCTGGCCACGGTGACCTATCTGTTCGAAGGCGCGATGGACCACCGCGATAGCGTGGGCAGCGTGCAGCGCATCGAACCGGGCGCCATCAACTGGATGACGGCAGGGCGCGGCATCGTCCATTCGGAACGTACTCCGGCAGATCTGGCGGGGGTGCCGCACCGTACTCACGGCCTGCAACTGTGGGCCGCGCTACCGGTGGCACACGAAGAGACCGAGCCCGGTTTCTGCCACACGCCGGCACAAGCCATCCCGGAATACGACGGCGCAGGGGTATGCGTGCGGGTGCTGGTGGGTTCAGCCTTCGGCCTGACGTCGCCCGTGCAGACCTATAGCAGTACGCTGTATCTGGACGTGATGCTGCAGGCTGGCGCTGTGCTGTCGCTCGATCAGCTTCCGGCGGAAGCCGCCATCTATCCGGTGAGCGGCGAGATTTCGGTGGATGGTCGGGAGCTGGCCTTGCATGCCATGGCTTTGCTGGATACGGCAGCCGTGCCCCGGATCGCTGCGCAAACGGAAGCACGCTTTGTGGTGATAGGCGGCGAGCCACTGGATGGGCATCGCTATATGTCGTGGAATTTTGTCTCGTCGCGCAAGGAGCGCATCGTGCAGGCCAGCGAGGACTGGGAAGCGCAGCGCTTCGATGCGGTGCCCGGCGAAACGGAGTTCATTCCCTTGCCGGCGCGGCTGCCCCGTTAAGGCACGCTAGAAACTTCCGCTGGTGTTGCTGCGGCGGCGCTGCAGCAGTGCTGTCGCCGCGCCGTATCAGGCGGTGGAGAGTGCACTGGCGGCCACCGTCTGATATAGATCGGTGGCGTTGGTGCGTATGATCCAGTGTTCCGGATACGGATCGCTGGCAAAGCGGCTAGGGCGGGCGATGCGGCTCAGCTTATCCAGCGGCGTGGCGGGAGCCAGCGCGGTTTCCTTGCCGGTGACCTGATCCAGATGCCAGAAGCCGCCGTCGCGGTGCAGCAGCACGGGCAGCGCAGCGGCCTGCGGCGTGGCCGGATAGGCTTTGAGCGGATAGCCGGGATGGGTTTCCGGCGTCAGGAGGACATAGCATTCGGCGCTGGCGCCTTGGTCCAGCCGGTGCAGTATCACGCCATGCGGCATGATGGCCGAAACCGTGAGCACCACGATGCCCTTGATGCTGGCAGTGAATTCGATGCGCATGCCGAGGCGCAGCATGGTCGGCTTGTGCTTGCCCGGCCAGACCCCATCGAGCAGCACGCCATAGCGCGACACATCCTCGATTTCGAAACCGGCACCGGCGCGGCGGATCACGGCATGGCGGCCGGACAGACGGCGCGTCAGGCCATTGGTGTCCTGCCCGTCCGCAGTGTAGTGGGTCAGCAGCAGATCGGCTTCCGGATCGACCAGCTCGAAGCGTCCCAGCACGCATTCGTCGAGCGCGAACAGGCGCACCTGACGCTGGGTGCCCGCTTCCGGCGCCACGTTCACCAGACTGGCGGCGCGGCTAGGATGCGGGTGCATCGCTGCACCTTGCGGCATATCGATTTCGATCAGGTCCTCATCCCACGCAATGGTCGGGAAGCTCAGGTCAACTTTACCTGCACTGGCGCCCAGATCCAGCTGGGCTATGCCGGCATTGCGTGCCGTGACGTCGATATCCACACTGTGGCCATCGGGCGCGCTGACGCGGGCGATCGCTGCATCATCGGCCATCACCCGCACGTTCTTGTGGGTGCTGAGGAAGATGCGGTGAATTTCCGTCAGGGTGGCATCGGGGCGGGGCACCAGTATCACGAAGGTGCAGACCCATTTGCGCGTGGCCAGTCCGGCATGGCGGCTCAGTAACTCGATGCTGATCTGGTACTGGCCGTGTTCTTTGCCGCGCGAGGAAAACTCGGCGAATACGGGGCGCCATTCGCCGTTACTGGCGCGCACCAGGGATTGCTGCGAGGCGCCGTTGGGAATCAGATCCGATTGCAGTTGCAGGATCAGTTCGGGCGCGCAGCCTTCGGGCATGCCGCGCAAACTCATCTTCAGTGCCTGACGGCCGCCGGCAGCGCGTGGATCGAAACCGCTGATATGCAGTTGCGGACGGGCAGACTGGGCACGCTGGACGGGGCGGGCGTAATTGGCGGGGATGTTTTCTGCAGGCGCAGCATCGAGCGCCGTGCCGGCGGAGGTGGCACGGGCCGTGCGCATGGCACTGAGCAGGTCAAAACTGGACGGTGCAGGCTGGGCGTGGCCGCCCTCGCAAGTCTGCGCTCCAGGCATGACCCAGTAAGTGCAATGCGGATGCTGGGCGTTACTGCATTTTTTCATGATGAACCGGCACTGGGATAGCCCTCAGTGTAGGCGCTTTTAGGCCATTTTGGCAATCTGCGTAGCTAGCGGAACGCCGATTTTATGACAGGCGGATGGCAGTTTTGCCACGCCAGCATCAATCCTGCGGCTTTGCTGCCTCGGGTAATGCCGTTTCATCAATATTGCCGGATGCTGTGCCGTGCGGGCGCAGCAGGATGGCGCTCAGGTTATCGATGTGCAGGGACGGCGGCGGATTGTGGCGATAGTCCTGATAGAGCGCATCGATGGCAGCCGCTACCGGCAGGCCGGATTGCGCCATTAACCGGGGCCAGCGGGCCACCCACAGATCGGGCCGGGCGCAGGACCAGAAACCATCGGTCGCCAGCAGGTAGAGCGCATCGCTGCGCAGCGTCAGCGCGCGGCGGTCCGGCAGGTGCTGCAGGAAACCGGGCAGGCTGGCTTGATCCAGGCCACGCAGGCTATCGTCCAGCACTTGCGGATTGCTGAAGGCGTTGCCAAGTATGTAGGCCTGCACGATCTGCGGCCGGTGTTCGCCATGCACCTGCTGCCACCATTGCTGCTCGTCGAGCAGGCCGTGCATGGCGTAGGCCGTGGCGGGAACGTGATCGACCGTCAGCGGGCGCGCATCGTCGGCACTGATTTCATACAGACGCGAATCGCCCACGTGATAAAGCATGGGCTGGCCCTGGGGGGGAATTTCCAGCAAAGTGAGGGTGGTGCCGGGGCGGCGGAAAGTATAGTCATCGTGCTGCTGGCGGAATTGCTCTTGCAGGTTGTGGTGCAGGGCATCGAGCTGCGCGCTCAACTGATCCAGGGTGGCGCAGGCGGGAATCTGCAGCAGCGCCTGCGCCACCGCTTCCGCCGCTTCACGGCCATGGCCATGACCGCCCATGCCATCCAGCACAGCAAGGCGCACATGGCCATGTGGCCAGCCTGCAACGGTGACGTGCAGTGCTTGCTGTTGCTGCATGAGCACAGCCTGTCCATGGACATCGATCAGTAGCAGATTGTCCTGATTTTCCGGCACTTGCAGCTTGCTGATGCTGGCCTCGCAGCGTGCAGCAACTTCGAGGCTGGCGCCGAAATCCAGTTGATCGGTCAGGTTGGTCATGGGTGAAGATGCGGGGCGAGGCCGTGTGAAAGGCCACAGCTTAGCCGAAATCCGTCCGGCAGAGGGAGAACTGGCGATAGTTTTAGTGTTCATGGACCGTTCCACCCTGTTCATCGTGACGGCGCAGCCACAGGCTGCTAACCCAGCCAGTGTTGCACTTGCCATGCAGGCAGGCATTGATCTGCCACCAGTCGCCTTCGCGCAGGCCGGTCGGGCTCACCACCGCGCCGGCAGGAATGGTGAGTACGCGTCTGGCGTCCACGCCAGCAGCACGGCGCAGGTTAAGGTCGCGATGAACAGAAAATGCTTGCGTGGCGAGGCCGTCCGCGTCCGCTTCGCGCCGAACCGCCTGCACCGTGATCGCGCTGGCGACGCCTGCCATCCCGTCTACCGCGGCCGGGGGCGTAGCAGCGTTGCTGCTTGTTTCCGCACGAGCCGGCGCCGGTATGAGGCTGGGCATGAAGAGATGGCCGAACAGCAGCGTCCCGCCCAGCGTGAAGGCGAGGGCGCGCAGGTTCAGCCGGCGCCACCAGCTGCGTGGCGTGCAGTAGGCTGCCACAACCAGTGTGGCAGCCAGTGCGACGAGATAGGTGGCGGCTTGGGCGAGGCTCATGGCAGGTCCGCTGCTCAGGCGTCGAAGCGCAGCACATACGGGCCAGCCACGAGATGGTGCCCGCCCGGTAGCAGATATGGCGCCTCGCTCGCATTCTCGATGGCGGCGACAAACGCCAGCTTGTCATCGAGATGGTAGAGCGCCTGTGTTGCATTCAGACGGACAATCAGAAAGCCGCGCGCGGTGGCTTCGAAACTGAAGGCGTTGCGCGATAGGCCGATGCGCTCCACACCTGCCGCCGAATCGCCGCTAGCGCGCTGCAGATAGCGTGCCTCGCCCAGTATGCGCAGTCCTGCCAGTACAGGAGAGTTGCGGCCGAAATTAAAGCGGGCACCGGCAGGTGCGGGGCTGGCAAGGGGGCGGGCAAGACCTAGCAGCGCGCAATAACGGTCGGCCATGGCGGGGGCAGCGGGTATCAGTGCGATGCTGTAGCCGTCGACGGGGGTGAAGGTGGAGGGAGCACTGATACGCTGTCTGCCCTCGGCGCTGGCAGCATACAGCTCGTCATTGCTGGTGACCATAAAACTGATGACGGCGTCCGCATTCGGTGCCAAGGCCATCTGCCGGTTAAACGGCAGTGCCAGTGTCTGCATGCCGGTTTCGCGATAGCGGCTTAGCCGCGGTAGCGCCAGTGCGACGAGGCTGACGCGCTGGCTGCTGGCCGGTGCGTAGGTGGCATCGCTTTCGATGTCGGCGCTGCTGCTACGCCGGCTGGACGGAATTGCCGTCACGTCGGCGGCACTGCTTAAGTTGTTGACGGCGGCCATGCCGTTGGCAGCGCTAGCCTGGCTTCTGCTGGGCGTACCGCCGTGCCGCTCCTGCCAGACGGCAGGACGCGTCTGGGGCGCACTGCCAGCCGTATTCACCCGCGTATCAGTGGTGGCGTTGTGACTGATAGTCGTTGCCGCAGCAACGCCCGGTTGTGCCGAAGGCGTTGTCGCCAGACGGCTACGGGGAGCGGCGCTGGCACTACGGCTGATTTTTAGCAGCAAGCGGGTGCCGCCCGCCACTTCGGGCAGCGTGCGGATGATGTAGTAGCCGCTGCGCGGATCGTAGTTGCACTGGTAGCCCTCCTTGGGGCGCATCTGCACCACGGGTGGCGCGTCCGGACCATCGTTGAGGATGAGCAGGCTGGCATCGGGACCGAAGGGCCAGTGTTCGCTGGTGTGGCTGGCATCGCTACCGGCAGCGCCTATCAGCACTAGCCGCTGGGCCGGATAGATAGGGCATACGGGATGCCACACGGCGCTGTCGCGCGACAGGCTGACGTTGTAGAGAATTTTTTCGTCCGGCGCCGGCAGATAGACGGCATGGCCAAAGCGCACTTCCACTTCGCCCGCCCCCAGTGTGTCGGTTCCGACGACGTCGTAGCGTACGGTCTCGCCCGCGAGCAGGTCGGCAAAGTCTTTCTGGTGCAGGCTGGTAAGCGATTGCACCAGATCGCGGGCACGTGCACCGCGGCTCAGGTGGTAGTCGTCGTCGACCTCTTCCTGTGGCAGTGCCAGCGTGATGTGGCTGAAGCAGCGGGTGGCGGCCCGGCCACGGTGTTCGCGCGGGCAGCGTTCGAGCAGATCGCGCAGCAGCGGGCGGCGCGAGAACAGCGCAAGGCCGGGCGCCTGCCATAAAGCCTCGGCATTGAAGACGTCGGGGATGCGGCGCAATATCTGGTGTTGTACATAGACTGGCATGATTCATTCTCCTTGCATGGATGGCGCACTGAAGGCACTGAACGCTAGCAGGGGGCAAAGGAAAAACAGCAGATGGCTGCCGCCGGCCGAGAGAAAACTCATGGGCTGGCCCATGATGGGGAAGATGGCCAGATTGGTGCCCCAGGAAAGCAGGAAGTGGCCCAGCACCAGCGCCGCGCCGCCGCATAGCGTGAAATAGCGGAAGCGGCCCAGCCATGCCTGACGGAAGTTGCGGGCGCTGCAGGCAAGCTGATAGTTCTGCCATGCGTTGCGTACCAGCCCGCAAAGGAAGAGCGCCTGCAGTACCCACAGCGTCAGGCCCGCCAGCAGGCCGTGGCGATTGAGGAAGAAGCTGGCGGCGAAATCGTCCTGTATGGCGGGCACGTGTAGCACTTCGCCTGCACTCTGGCCTAGTGTCAGCAGACCCAGATGCCCGTCGCTACCCCACCAGCCACCCTCGGCTATCGCTCGTGCGCCAGCCAGCAGTTGCTGGCCCGTATGCGGATGTAGCGCTGGATGCAGCCATACCAGAAAGCGGTCGGCATAAAAGCCCCAGCGTATCAGTTCATCGCTGCCTAGCAGACGCAGTGAGGCGACGCAGGCGGCAGCGAGCAGCATCAGGCCGAGTACCGCAAGGAGCAAAAGGTTGTGGCGCGCAGCCAGTGCATAGGCTAGCGCCATGGCGGTGCACCAGACTAGCAGCAGGATCAGCGGCGAAAAATCATCAACCTGCACCAGCGCCAACCCTAGCAGCATAAGGAATAGCAGTGCGGGTGCGATCAGATGCAGCCAGCGGCTGCTCCGTTGCGCCAGCGTGGCATGTTGCTCTTGCCAGTTAAAACGCAGGGCGAGGCAATGGGCGCTTAGCGCCGTCAGCGCCAGCTTGGCCAGTTCCACAGGCTGCAGATCGAATACGCCGGTTTCGTCACCGAACAGCACCTGCAGTAGCAGGGCGCACAGGGCCAGTGCGGCGTAAGCGGCCAGCAGCCATTCGATCCTGCGCTGCGACCCGTGCAGGCCGTGCGCCTCGCGCCGTTTTAGCCATTGCTGGCAGAGCACAGTGAGCGCCATGGCGATGGCGAGTAGCGCGCTGCTCTTCTGGTAGAAGCGCAGCCAGGTGGACTCGCTGGCGGCAAGGCCGAGTTCCAGCTGCGAGAGCAGGCCCAGAGCAAGCAGGCTGCATGCACAGATTCCGGTAAGCTCGCGGCGATCAGGATGGCTAAGCCAGAGTAGCAGGGCGCAGGCGGCCAGCAGCAGGGATAGGCTGGCAGGCGGCGCCTGCAGGCTGCGCTGCAGGATCAGCGCCGTCAGCCCGCAGCCCGCCAGCAGCAAGGCGGTGGCCGCCGCCAGCATGGGGGCCAGCGCGCCGTGCAGCGCGGGCAGCAGGTGGCGCAGCGGAGATGCGCGTCTGCGACTGTGGTTGGCGAGATCGGCGCGCCTAAGGCTAGCGCTGACATGACGCGGACTGGCGCGAGACTGCAACACATACAGGCAGATGATGCCAGCCAGGCAGCCGCACATTGCCAGCGCCAGTGCTCGGAATGGTGCAGACAGATCGCCAAGGCCTAGCTGGCGGGCCTGCCGGTGCCACTCGATGGACTGGTCCAGCGGCACTTCGGGCGCGGCGTAAAGCCGCACATGCTGGGTGGGCCGCAAGTTCAGCGTATCGCCGCTAATGGCGAGGGCAAAGCGGGTATGGCCGACGATCATGCTGCTGGCTGCTGCGAGCGGCATCTCCTGCAGGCGAATATTCTGCGCGGCTGCCCCGGTTTGCTGCGGTAATAGCATCAAGGGCGCCTGTTCTGCGTCGGGCTGACCGGCATCGAGCACGAAGCGGCCATCGCGCTTGCTGATAATGGCTGAAGCGGAGGCCAGCTGCGGCAGCCCTAGCCGGTTATCGCAATACAGATTACCGCCCAGCGTGAGGGGGCGGGCCAGAGCCAGCCAGCGCGGCACCAGAGTGTTCCAGTTGCTGACCAGCCGTGCCGGCCAGTGCGATTGCGGGCAGGCTGTCTGCCGCAGGCCATCGCGATACAGCACCGCACCGTCGTAGCGCCACTGATGACCAAGCGCGCTGAATGCGAGCTCCTGCCCGCTGTGCGTATCGATACTGAATACGTTCTGAGCTATCTGGAAGCGCTGGCCGCTAGCCAGCTCCGCGCTGCCGCTATGCTGCTCCGTGTCGGCGGTCTGCACCAGCAAGCGGTGCGTGCTGCTGATGTTCTGTACCATCCAGCCTTGCTGGATATCATGGCGCAAGCGCAGGTGGCGCCGGTCCGCCTGGGTTGCTGCCAGTTCCTGCGCGCCCAGATCGACGCTTGCGCCGGGGGGCAGATGGATGCCGATGCTGGCCGGTTGCCATGCTGGGGGAGCACGGTTCAGGGCGACTAGCTGCAATGTCAGCAGTGCCAGCGGCAGCAGCAAGGCGGCGGCTATGGCGGGCAAACTGCGCAGACGGGACGCGGCGTATCCCGGCCCAGTTTGACGGGCGAGGTTTTTCGCCCCACCTTGTGCGGGTGTGTGGGGGCGCGCAACGCGCCCCGGTAAGCGCAGCAGACTGGCCATGATTATGCGCTCCGCATAGTCTGCCAGCCATTGGCGGCAGTGGGGCGGCGCATGCCGCGTACAGGATCGGTGACCTCGAGGTAGTTGCGCTCGTGCGGCATACCCTGTATGGCGTGCAGCATGCGGCTGATCTGGATGGCGTGGCGCGGGCGCTGGGCCGGATCGGGATGCAGCAGGCAGCGCAACAGCAGTAGCGCATTATCACGCGCGTGCGTGGGGAGCGCAGCACAGAAACGGGCAGCTTCATCCTCGTGCAGTGTGGCGGGCAGCGTGCCGCCGCTGGCTTGCAGTATCACTGATGCGCCGGCTGTATTGTGGGCGCGGTAGGCTGCACCAAGGTCTGCGCAGAACTGTAGTGGCGTGCCGCCCGTGACCAGATAGTAGAACATGGCGCCGAGCGAAAAATAGTCGCTGCTGGCCGAGCTCTGATAGCTGCCCTGCGGCTGGGGAAAGAACTGCTCCGGCGCCTGCCAGTTGGCGGTGCCGGCATAGGAATGGAGCTCGGCATGCAGGCCATGGCGGTTGGTGCCGAAGTCCGCCAGCTTGACGTTCTGCAGTCCCCAGTCCAGCAGCACATTGGCCGGTTTCAGGTCGAGATAGCGCCAGCCGTACTGGTGCACTTTGGCCAGTGCCTGATTAATCTGGCTGGTCCATTCGAGCAGACGCGGCAGCGGGATGGCTTCCTGCCGGCTTTTCAGCTGCTGCATGTGTTTGCCCAGATCACAGGCCAGCAGCTCCAGTGCCAGCACGGGCAGCTCCTGATGCCATCCACTGTCGAGCAGGCGGACGATGTGGCGCTCATCCCATGGTTCCAGTGCCTGCAGAAAGCCGATTTCGTTCTGCGCACTGGCAATCCAGCGTTCACGCAGGCCCGGTCCTGCCTTTTCCATCTGTTCGTGATTGATGAATTTGAGCGCCACGTCGCGCGTGCTGGCGGGCCCGCTGGCGCGCCAGATCACGCCATAGGCCGAACGGCCGATTTGCTCCTGCAGCCGGTAGTGCCCCAGTTCCAGCGTTATGATAGTCATGCGATCCCCCCGATTCTGGCTGTGTCGGGACTTGCTAGCGGAGGGAAAGAAAAAAGCCCCTTGCGGAGCACAAGGGGCTTGGATTTGCGGCTTTGATTGGCTTGCGGCAGGCGCTTACCAGCGGTCGTGATCGTGATCGCGGTAGTGGCGATGTTCCCAGCGATCGTCACGATATTCGCGGTACTCACGAACCTCGCGGTAGTAGGGGCGGGCCGGTTCGACATACACGACACGGGGTGGCGGCACATAGTACACGGGCGCCGGTTCGTAATAGACGGGGGCAGGGCGGGTGTAGACGCGGGTTTCGACGTAGCGGCCACCGCGGCCTCGGTCGTAATAACGGTCGTCAGTGCGGATGCTATTGCCCACTGCGGCACCGATCAGGCCACCGACCACGGCACCGTCGCGGCCACCACTGCTATTGCCGATCGCTGCACCGACCACGGCGCCAGCCAGCGTGTTGAACTCGCGTTCGCCAGCATAGGCCGACGACGAGACCGCCGCTGCGGTGACTAAAGCCAGAATCAACGATTTCTTGTTCAACATGGTATTCCCCTTACTAGGCATAGGCCGGACCGGAAAGATCACTGAGCCAGTGACTTCACTATAAAGCAGTGGCGCAAATCCGCCACGTCTTATACACCTGCTTACAAACTCGGGTTGGCGGTAAAGCCTTGTAACAATTAGCGCCTGGTGGCCTGCCATTCGGGGCGCAGCAGGCTAAATAGCTGCACGCTCTGGTAATGGCCGTTGATGAAAAAACTCTCGCGCAGCACGCCCTCGGCACTGAAACCGCATTTTTCGGCCACCCGTACCGAGGCCTTGTTCTCGGGGGCGGTGAGCAATTCCAGCCGGTGATAGGTCTGGGTTCTGAACAGATGGTCCACCAGCAGGCGGCAGGCTTCGCTCACATAGCCTTGTCCGGCCAGCGCTGGATCGAATAGCCGGTAGCCGATTTCGCGCGTGACCGGAGTACGGCTCTTGAAATGGGTGATCACGCCGACGATGTGGTGGTGCTGGTCTTCTATCACGAATAGTTCGCTGTCCTCGGTGACAAAACTGGTCTGGGCAAACTCTTTGCGCAGGGTTTCAGGGGATTTGAACTGGGTGGAGAAGTAGTCGCCGCGTGAGGGAAGGTCGTTTACCAGCGCGATAAAAGTGTTCAGATCGGCCGTGAGCAGGTGACGTACGGTGCACTTTGAACCCTTGAGCATAGGCGCTTTCTTCAACCGGTTGAAGAATCATGGTAGTGCAGTAGCGATAACAAATCAACATGGATGACAAGCGCCGCATGATCGGTTATCGTTTAGATCATTTTTCATTCCTGCCATCCACGGCTCCTGTTTTTTGTCACCATCAGCCCCTACACGGAAACCCATGAAAGCTACCAAGTTTGCCCTCACCGCCCTTGCCAGCGGCCTGTTCGCCGCTGGCGCCGCCCTTGCCGCTGCACCCAATGACCCGGCCACGCTGGCCCGTATCCGCGCCACTGCCATGGAGAGCGACTGGGCCTATGACCGTCTGGCCGACCTGACCGATCTGGTTGGGCCGCGCCTGTCTGGCTCGCCCGGTGCGGCGGCGGCAGTGGAGCAGGTGGCTGAAGCGATGCGCAAGCTGGGCGCCAAAGTTACCCTGCAGCCCGTGAAGGTACCGCACTGGGTGCGTGGCGCCGAGACGGCAGAACTGGTAGATTATGCTGGCCGCCCGGCCGGCATTACGCAAAAAATCGTGCTGACGGCACTCGGCGGTTCCGGCGCCACACCAGCACAGGGTCTGACGGCACCGGTGCTGGTGGTGCGCAGCTTCGAGGAACTGAAAGCCAAATCGGCACTGGTGAAGGGCACTATCGTGCTGCTCGACGTGCCGTTCGATCAGGAACTGGCGGATCGTGGTCATGCCGGTGCAGCTTACGGGCCGGGCGCGGGCTTCCGCTTTGCCGGTCCTAAAATGGCGGCTGAAATGGGGGCAGCAGCAGCGCTGGTGCGTTCGGTAGGTGGTGCCAACTACCGCATTGCCCACACCGGCGCGACCGGGCTGGTTGATGGTAAGCGCATTCCGGCTGCCGCCATTACCACCGAGGATGTGCTGCTGCTGGACCGTTTGCTCAAGCGCGGCCCGGTGAAAATGCATTTGACGCTGACCCCGCAAACCCTGCCTGATGCCGATACCTTTAACGTCATCGCGGACTGGCCCGGCAGCGACAAGGCCGACGAAGTGGTGATCGTTTCCGGCCACCTCGATTCGTGGGATCTGGGCACGGGCGCACACGACGACGGTACCGGTGTGGCCGGTGCCATGGGCGTGATCGAAACGCTGCGCAAGCTCGATCTGCATCCGCGCCGCACCATCCGTGTGATCGCCTGGGCGAATGAAGAAAACGGTACCCGCGGCGGCAAAGCCTATTTCGAGGCAAACAAGCAACTGCTGGACAAGCACTTCGCGGCCATCGAATCGGATAGCGGCGGTGGCCGTCCGTTTGGCCTGATCGGTAGCGTGACGGCACCGATGGTCAAGTATTTTGCGCCGCTGCGCGAAGCGCTGTCGCCTATCGGTGCCGGGGTGTTCGAGCGGCGCGATATCGCCGGTGCAGCCGATACCGGCCCGCTGGAGCGTGCCGGCGTGCCGGTGTTCGAGCCGCTGGTGGATTCTTCGTTCTACTTCAATTATCACCACACGGCTGCCGATACGCTGGACAAGGTGAATACGCTGGAACTCAAGCGCCATGTGGCCGTTCTGACGTCGCTGAGCTGGTACCTCGCCAACATGGAGCAGCCGATAGGCCGTGTCGGCAAGGCTGATAGCGAAGATTAAGCAGCCCTAGTTCCCGCCGCGCGTGCCAGCCGTGCGCATCGTGTCGCCGCTTCATGCTAGGCTAATCCCTACTGGCATGGAGCGCGGCATGGAAAAAATACCCTACAAGGGCTGGTACATACTGCCCACGGCTTTACCGACCACGGACGGCCGCTGGACTGCGGGCTGCGATCTGGCCCGCGTCGAAGCGGACGGGCTGGAAGTGTTCGAGGGCGTCACCATGCAGTTTGTGCGCGCGCGCGAAGCAGACGCCATCCGTGCTGCCTGCGAAGCAGCCATGCGGCAGGTCGATGATATTCTGGCCGATCCACTGGCAGCTCAGGGCTGAACGGCAAGCCGTTTAAATTGTCCTGATCAGAGGATTTTGCTAGTATGCAAAATCCATGAAATCCAGCCATCCATACTCGCTTTTGCAAATTCTGCCTTATCTGGGCAAATGGACGCTTATCGCCGGACTCGTTGCGCTGGCCAGCGGCACTGCTTCCGCACTGTTTCTGTGGGCGCTGGACTGGGCGACGGCAAGCCGCACTACCCATTACTGGCTGATCTGGCTGCTGCCACTGGCCGGCTGGGTGGTAAGCTGGGTGTATCTGAAGGTGGGTACGCAGGTTGAAGCAGGTAACAATCTGCTGATCGACGAGATACACGATCCGCGCAAAGTAGTGCCGCTGCGGATGGCGCCGCTGGTGCTGTTGGCAACAGTGATTTCCCATCTGTTCGGCGCCTCCGTGGGCCGCGAGGGTACGGCGGTGCAGATGGGCGGCTCGCTGGCCGACCAGCTTACCCATTTGTTCCGCTTGCGCCAGGAGGAGCGGCGCATCGTACTGATGGCCGGTATCAGTGCCGGTTTTGCTTCCGTCTTCGGCACGCCGCTGGCCGGCGCCATTTTTGCGCTGGAAGTGCTGGCCATAGGCCGGCTGCGCTACGACGCGATTTTCCCCTGCATGCTGTCAGCCATCCTGGCCGATCAGATCGGTATGGCGTGGGGCATACACCATAGCCATTATGCGGCGGGAGCGATAGTGGCGCTCGGCCCATGGAGCCTGCTGGCCGTGCTGCTGGCAGGACTGGTGTTCGGCCTGACCGCATGGCTGTTTGCCAGCGCAGTCCACGCGCTTACTGCCTTGCTCAAACGGCTGATTCCCTATGCCCCGCTGCGTGCACTGGCTGGCGGGGTGGTGCTGGTGCTGGCGGTAGCAGCGCTGGGCCAGCGCTACACGGGCCTGGGCATACCCGTGATGCTGGAGGCCTTCGCGCATCCGCTACCGTGGTGGGATAGTGCGGGCAAGCTGGTTTTCACGCTGGTTTCGCTGGGCAGCGGTTATAAAGGCGGCGAAGTAACGCCGCTGTTCTTCATCGGTGCGACGCTGGGCAATGCGCTGGCACCGCTGTTGAATCTGCCGTTTGGTATGCTGGCGGCGCTGGGCTTTGTGGCGGTGTTTGCCGGTGCGGCCAATACGCCGCTAGCCTCGACGGTGATGGCGATCGAACTATTCGGGCCGCAGATCGGCCCGTATGCGGCGCTAGCTTGCGTGATGGCCTATCTTTGCTCCGGCCATCGCGGGATCTACAAGGCGCAGACGGTGGCTGTGCACAAGCACAGGATAGGCCCGCCGGACGGCCAGCCCTGAAGGCACCGGCGGCTTTGCTTATCGCTCAGGGGGCGTATTTTCTAAGAGGGACATTGCATGAATGCGCACGCGCGAACATGGATCTTTGCGGTTCTGCTCGGAATTTCGCAGGTGTCGATGGCGAGTTCCAGCGAGCAGGCGGCGGTCGAGTTGGTACAGCGCCAGCACTTGGGCAACAATTTAAAGATGCTTGGTCTTGCCACCGCACAGAAAACGCAGACCTTTGCGATGATGGGATCCCGGCTCGGTCAGGCCGAAGCACAGGTTCTGGTTTCAAAAGAACTCGATGCCTACCTTGGCCAGTATCAGGGACCATGGAACGCCAATCTGGCGAAGATCTACGCACGGCATTTCACTGCGGAGGAACTGACATCGCTGGTCAACCAAGGGAATGCGTCACCATTCATCGCTAAGCTCATGGAAAAACAAAGTATCATCGGGCGCGAGATGCAGCAATTGTCGACCCCAATATTAACGGACTATGTGAGCGCTGCAATGAATAGCGCCTTCGCAAAGTTCTCGAAGAAGTAGACACTTATTGATGGAGAGCGTACTTGAGGTCTGCACCTGTTAAAACGACGCTGATCGCCGCCTTAAGCGCCGTCTTGGGCTTTCTGGCGCTTTACCTTGTGTATATCAAGCTCGAAAATTTTTCCGCTCCGGTCATGCTGGCTGCAGTCTGTCTCTCAGGCGTAGTCATAGGCGCTGGTCAGGGTTTCTTTCTCGATAGGCGTTGGCACAAGGTCATAGGTAACGGAACGTTTATCGGAATATTTATATTGTGCTTACCTGCCGTTGCTGCGACGTACGGGTTTGCTTTGCTGGTGCTGCCGCTGCTGGTGGCTTATGCATGGCTTGTGCTGGCGTCCGCCCGTTTTGGGGCCAGCCTTCGCAAGTAGCTTGATCTTTCAGACATCCCCCCGCGCGTGACAATTGGAGACCTTCTCGCCTTAGCGCGACTGCTATGCTGGCGATTGTTGCGACTCTTATTTGCAATGGCCTTCTTTCATGGCCGCTGATAAATTCAGACCTTGAACGGCTTACTCAAGAGCAGAGGAAAAAAAGCCGAGCTGGAAGCTGATTGAAGATGGCGTCGGCTGTTGGCGTGGTCATTCTTTACTTGGCCCGCGCAGCCCCGTTGAAGCGGCCTAGTCGGGCTGAGGTCGCTCGGCCGGATTGCCTGAAGAGGCCAGCTAATTACTGCCCGATTGCCTGATACAGGAGATATTGCGTATGAAATTCGACTGGCATGTTGGAGAAATATCGCGTGCCACGGAAATTGACCACAATTACCGTAACACGCAAAACGTCAGGCGCTTCCTCGTCCGTGAGTGCGGTGCCGCGTTCAGATTTGACCGCGCATTCATGGCGTGGATACGGAGCGGGCAGGCGAAAAATATGGGTGAGGCTGCGGATCTATGGATCCGCAGCCATACCGGACGTGGTGAGATAGCGCCCTGAATTGCGCAGGCTAACGGCGATCTGCCGTAAATGGCAGCATGCGCTGTAAGACAGTATCTTTCAGTATGTAATGGTGTACCAGTCCTGCTGCAGCATGCAGTCCTGCCAGCACCATTAAGAGATTGGCTGCCCACGCATGCAGTTCTTCCACGTTTCCGCGCAGCGCCTTGTTGGCGGGATCCCAGGCGGGAATCCGGAATAGATTAAAGATATTGTCGCCGCGCACCCATGTGTTTGCTACGCCGAACAACAGCACGGAGATCATGGCCAGATAGAGCAGGTGATGCAAGCCCGTTGCTACCCGCGCCTGCCCGATACTCATGCTGGACGGCGGCGGCAGGTGGCGCGCGCCGGTGCGGCGCCAGTAGAGACGATAGGCGATAGTGGCCAGTAGCACCACTCCCAGTGCGATATGGCTGCTACGCACCCAGACCCGCGGCGCGCCTTTGGGGAACCAGTCTATGGCCTGGCCTATGCACCACAGGGCGAGAACTAACGCAGCGCTAAGCCAGTGCAGGCGTATGGTCAGAGCGTCGTAGCGTATCTGGGGAGGAATGATGCGGTTCATATATGGGCAAGGTTGAGCAGGGCAATACGAAAAGCTCACTGCCTCAGTACGATGACTGTGGCAGTGAGCGTATAGACAAGTAAGCTGAATCTTACCAAGTCGGTAAAGCGGAAGTCAGGCTTTTGTATTGATAATGGTACCAACGGAGCCGGAAACTGCTTTAGCGGGTTCGATTTCGCCAGCTTTGCTGCCATCGTGGTCACCATCAGCGTCCACAGCGACATTCGCAGGGGCGGCAGTATTGACTTGCGCTGCCGGGGTATATTGGGTCGAGGTGCTGCTTCCTATGGCCATGCTCATTTTGAATTCTCCGCGGGTTGAATGTTGATCCTATTCTGATAGCGGCATATTTCTGCAGAACTTTACCTCAGAAAATTAGCTAGCTGAGGACAGGGCATGGGAAGCGGCCCTGAGCGCAGTACGTTTTGCGGACTGGAGATGCTATGCTGAGCAATGATCGTGTCGTCAATACGGAGGATTTCAGTTGAAAAATCAAATAAGGCGGGGTTCCGTTCTGTTTGCCGCAGTTGTTTCGATCGGATTTGTTCCTCCGGTTCGGGCAGAATATGTCGAGCCTAACATCCGGCATGCACAGTACGGCGAGGTCAAGGTGCTTGTGCCCATCACCAGCGACGATCCATCGGTCTGGCTATTCCGTCTGCGTAACGTCGGTAACGGGATTAAGGCTATCAGTGGCCTAGGCGGAAACATGCAGGCGAAAATCGTGCTGTACGGTGCAGGTGTCAAGATGCTGTCGCAACCGGTCGATCCGAAGCTCAAGGAAGCCATCGACGCCGCTCGTGCTGCGGGCGCTCAATTTAATGTCTGCAATGTTACGCTCAAAGGCATGAAGCTCGATTGGCATACGCTTTATGGGCTTCAGGAAGGGGACATTGTTCCTTCCGGATTTGCAGAAGTTGGCTGGCTTGCCACTAACGGCTGGGTTGTGAATCCTGCGAATTAACAGATTTTTCGTCCGATGGCGGGGACTGGAAGCCCCCCCAAGCTATCAAGGAACTTTGAAATGATTGCCGACTATAAATGCGCCAACTTCGGCTTTCACTACCGCAGCATTTCCTGAATTACGAAATTCGACGGTCAAGGTAGGGTTCAGGGTGTTAGCGGCCTAGGAAAATAGCTTCCCTTTAGTGCTTAGAAGTAGTTTCTGGTTGATTCGCTGGCGCCACCACAGGCGGTTGAGCATAGACAACTATAGGAGCTTGCTGTGTGGGCGCAGACTTTGGGGCGGCGTTGTTTAGCACAAAAGTCATGATGGTCACTGAGACAGCGGCAACGCCTATCACTGTTCCAACGATCCATTTTGTCATGTCAGCGAAACCCTTGTGCATATCGGTACGCAATTCAGCAAACTTGGCATCGACCTCAGCGAACTTACCGTCGATCTTGACTTCAACGTTCGCAATACGACCATCCATACGAGTTTCGATGGTTTCAAGTCGAGCATCAAGAAGTTCTTGGGTGATGGAATTCATGGACTCATCATCATTTAGGATTGGGCTACTGTCAACCGGCATAGACTGTTCACGTGTCAGTTTGTTGGCCTCGATTAGTGCTATCTTATGGTCGACAGCTGCTTTTATCTCGCTTGAGATCTGTGTAATGAGCAGCCGAAAGGTTAGCTAAACGGCCTACTAAACGCCGCTACTGCCTGCTGGCGCTAGCTATGGTGACAAGATTCTTGCGCTGGTCCGTGACTATCTGCCTGCGCTTTGGGATGCACGCTGCGTTACGTGGCACCATGGCATCATGAGGTGGCAGGGGCTCTAGTACTAACTTAGCTGACGAGCAGGGAAGCCCTGTATATTTTCAGGAATGGCGGATCGAGTTAATTGGCATGGCAGCTGAAAACAGTAGCCTAAAGGCGCCATTCGAGTCTTGGAACAAGAGGAATGAATAACTGCGTTTTGCGGAACTTATACAGAATTGCGGAGCTCTGGAAGATTTTCTTGCTATGCCATAATGGGCATGTAACCCTCATGTACGCTAATGGTGCTCCGAGCCGGAATCGAACCGGCACGCCTCGCGGCGGCAGATTTTAAGTCTGCAGTGTCTACCAATTTCACCATCGGAGCAACATAGCCCGGCATTATGCCATGAAGCCTGAATAACTGCCATAGCGACAACTGTATAAGCCCTTCAACTGCATCAATGAGCAAACTCTCTGCGCCCGATAGCGCTGACTACCTCAGTGTGGCCGAACTGCTTGCCGAGGCCGATAGCCTGCTGATTACGGCCGGCGCAGGCATGTCTATCGATTCGGGCCTGCCGGACTTTCGCGGCGAACATGGTTTCTGGCGCGCCTATCCCGCGCTGGGACGTCATGGCCTGAGCTTCTACGAGATTGCCAGCCCGCGCGCGTTCCGCGAGAGGCCAGAGCTGGCGTGGGGTTTTTACGGACATCGCTTGCAACTGTACCGCAAGACAGTGCCGCATCAGGGGTACGCGATTCTTCGGGAACTCACCGCCAGCCTGCCACTGGGCGGCTTTGTTTTTACCAGCAATGTGGACGGACATTTCCAGTCCGCCGGCTTCGATCCGGCGCGGGTAGCCGAATGCCATGGCACTATCCATATGCTGCAGTGTCTCGATGGCTGTGGCCATGCCCCGTGGTCGGCACAGCACTTTCATCCCCTGGTGGATAAGGAGAGCTGCCAGCTGCAGTCCGAATTGCCGCGCTGCCCGGCGTGTGGCGCGCTGGCTCGGCCTAACATCCTGATGTTCAGCGATGGTGGCTGGGATGGCGCTGCTGTCGGGCGGCAGGTAGACAGGTTGGAGCGCTGGCTGGGCAGGGGGCGCAGGAGCGTGGTGCTGGAAATAGGTGCGGGTACGGCTATTCCCACCGTCAGGCGCTTCGGTGAAGAGATGGGTGTTCCGCTGGTTAGGCTAAACCCGGATGAGGCGGAGGTGGTCCGGCGTAGCGATATCGGGCTCGCCGCGCCTGCGCTGCGCGGGCTGCAGCAGATCCGCGCCGCGCTTGCTACTTTGCTACGCTGATTCCTGCTGAGCCACTGAGCGTGGCGCTGGCAGGTCTGTGCTTTAGCCCAGCAGCATGAAGCCCAGACTGCCTATCCAGATGAAGGCGCTGCCAAGAAAAGCCTTGTTGCCCCATGAGTATCCGCGTACTTCGCCTTGCCACGCCGCTAGCGCATAGATCAGCGCCAGTATGATCCCCATGGCTGCATTGACGGGGCTGGAGAAATCCCAGACTTTTTTAACGATGAGCGTGCTGATCGCGGCTAGCGCAAGGAGGGCCCGCATCCAGATTGCCAGAGGAAAAGTTTGCATAAGTGGGGCGCAGCGCGCATGGTAATGGGTCGACGCATTATAAACGTGGCGCTTGCCCCTGTCTGTCTAACTTGCTGAGTTGTTATCCACCGCTGACCGGTGCTGCAACCCGTCCAGCAATCTGATCCTGATCAAGTTTTGCAATCTGTCGGTGCTTATTTCTGCTAGTCCGCAGCGCAGAGCCCAGTACTTTGCGACTGTGTGGGGGCGACCACAGTGAGCCGCAGGCGCGGCTTCTATGCTGGCACCTCCTATCCAACGTTAGCGGAGGTTATATGAAACAGCAGAAACAGGACGCACTGGCCATGCTTAAGGCTGATCACCAGCAAGTGCTGGCGCTATTTAAGGATTACGAGGCGCTGAGCGACCGCTCCAAAGTGAGTAAACAGCGTCTGGCTGGGAAAATCTGTACGGAGTTGCGCGTGCATGCAGAGCTCGAAGAACGGCTGTTCTATCCGGCCGTGCGCGCTCAGGTAGACGATGATGATCTGATGGATGAAGCGCTGGTGGAGCATGCCGCGGCCAAGGATCTGATCGCGCAGATCGAAGAGCTGGACCCGGAGGATGACCTCTACGATGCTCGCGTCAAGGTCTTGTCCGAGCAGATCCAGCATCATGTCGAGGAGGAAGAGGGGCCGATGTTTGCCAAAGTACGCAAGGCCGGTATCGATCTGCTGGCTTTGGGCACCCAGATGGCCGAGTTAAAGCAGCAGCTAACCGGCAAGTCCTGAGGATTAGGAATGCCATCCTGACTTGCGTATTTCAATATATTATGAGATATAATATTTTATGGTATAGCGATACGGAGGATATATGAGTGGCATGCCGGAGTACAAAGAACTGACCAAACAAGTATCGGGCAAAATGCGCGACCTGCGCCAGTCCCAGCCTGATCTGATGACCGCCTTCAGCCAGCTGGCCGCAGCCGGTACCAAGGAAGGTGCGCTCGATAAGAAAACCCGTGAACTGGTGGCGCTGGGGATAGCAATTGCCTGCCGTTGCGATGATTGCATCGGTTTCCATGTGCAGGCTCTCGTCAAGCTAGGTACTACCCGTGCCGAACTGGAAGAGGTGCTGGGCACGGCCGTGTACATGGGGGGTGGCCCATCGATGATGTATGCCACCCATGCCCTGAAGGCTTACGAGGAGTTTGCGGCTTGATCTAGATCAGTCTAGTCGCTTTGGGGAGTACCCTGCGGCTCGGCTGTGCCGCCGCGGGTGATTTTTTTCCATCCCTGCTGGCGGTTGTACAGGTAGCGATCTTTGCCGTCCTGGAAAAATGCCAGAGCATAGCCATCGGGAACGCGAGCATTGAGAGCGTCATCGCTGCACGGATAGTCCTTGATCAGGACGCCTTGTTCAGGACATGAACGTCGGTTTTCACCCTGCAGATACACCACGGTGATGCTTTCCATGCTCAAGCTTCTCCTAACCCTATTCCGTTTGCACAGGCAAGAATATACGCTGACCTGACAGGGCCATGGCACTATGTTGCAGAAAGAAGTAAATTGTGTCCAAGACAAGCAACACGATGCTTGCTAGATGCAAAGTAAAACGCCGGTTTTTCACATGCTGCAGCATCGCCGGACGTTTAAGCACAGTCTGCGGCTTGGGTTGTTAGGTGTTGTACCGTCGGCTACATAAGTAGGCCGATATTCACTACAGGAGCTTGAAAATGAAAAAGAATGAAGGTTCGCTGGACCGCGCGCTGCGCGTGGTGGCCGGGCTAGCGCTGGTCGGTCTGGCCGCCAGCGGAAACATCGGCGTCTGGGGCTATATCGGTGTGGTGCCGCTGCTGACCGGAGCGCTCGGCTATTGCCCGCTGTACACCATATTGGGCTTTAACACTTGTCCGCTGGAACGCGAATAAGCTGCAACAGGGCTGGCGCAGGCCAGTGCTGCGCTACCGACAAGGGCATGTACTGCAGCAGCGGTACATGCCCTTGCTGCTTTGCGGAATCAGGCTTCCGCGCTTAGTTCGGGCTGATAGGCAGCAGGCTCTGCTGTCACATTGCGCAATTGCTGCACGCAGCGCGCCTGCAGGTAGTCGCGCAGTTCGCCGGGGTGCACGGTGCGCCCGAAAAACACCGTGCCTTGGGGCAGGATGCCCCGCTCGGCCAGCGTCGCAGCGTCTTGTTCGGACAGGATGACGATGTGCATGGTCCACAGTTTGGGGTCACCCACCAGCGTGTTGAGCATGACGCTACCGTTGATGTGGTTATCTTCCAGATCAACCAGCAATATATCCGGCTGGTGCCGTGCCAGTTCCAGCATGGCCTGATAGATGTTGCTGCAGAATTCCAGCGTAGCGGGCAGGTGCCACTGGCTGTAGCGGCGCTGGAACTGTTCGCGCCGCTCGGTATCGGCTTCTATCATTAACAGGCGCAGGTGGTCGGGTTGGTCCAGTTCCACTAGCTGGTTGCCTGGCTGCGCCTTATAGGCCAGCACCTCTGTCAACGCCAGGCGCCTATGGCCGCCACGGGTTTTCCAGGCGCCGATGGCACCAGCTTCTACCAGCCGCTGTACCGACGAGACCGAAATTCCCAGTATGCTGGCCGCGCGTTGCGTGGTGCACACCGCGCTGGCCTGACTCGTGTTTTTCATTTGCAACGTTCCCCATACAGCAGATTTAAACCAATTCTATCAATAAACAGCACATTTGTCAGAAAATCGTTATAATTGTTTTTATCGGTTTATTTGGAATGATCGGCTGCGTCGCGTTCAGCGCCGCTGCCAGCTCAGGGGAGTAGCGCCATGAATGTACTGATCGTTGACGATAACAAGCTCAATCTCGAACTGTTCTGTCACATGCTGAGCATGCTGGACACGGCGGTGGCCCGTCCCATGGCCGATCCGGTGGCCGCGCTGGCCTGGTGCGAGGCCAACACGCCTGACTTGGTGTTGCTCGATTACATGATGCCGGAACTTGACGGACTGGAATTTCTGCGCCGCTTCCGCGCGCTGCCGGGCAAACAGGAGGTGCCGGTGGTGATGGTTACGGCCGATACGGAAGTGGCCGTGCGGCACGAAGCCTTGCGCCTGAGTGCGAATGATTTCCTGACCAAGCCGGTCAATCATGCCGAACTGAATGCACGCGTCGGCAATCTGCTGGCTTTGCGGCGCGCACAGCTGCAGCTGGCCGAACGGGCCGACTGGCTGACCCACGCCGTGCGCAAGGCGACGGCCGATGTGGTAGCGCGCGAGCACGAGGCGATCTGCCGGCTGTCGCGCGCCGCCGAATACCGTGATCCCGAAACCGGCGGCCACCTGCTGCGCATGGCCGCCTATGCGCGCCTCACGGCCGAAAATCTGGGACTGAACGAAGCCCGCTGTGATCTGATCCGCGATGCAGCGCCCATGCATGACATAGGCAAAGTCGGCATCCCCGATACCATACTGCTCAAGCCGGGGCCGCTGACGGCGGAAGAAATCGAAATCATGCAGCGTCATACCGAGATCGGCGCCAGCATTCTGGCCGGCAGTGAATCGCCGCTGCTGCAGGTGGGCGCCATCATTGCCCAGAGCCACCACGAACGCTATGACGGCAGCGGCTATCCGCGTGGGCTGGCGGGCGATGCAATTCCCCTGTATGGCCGCATCGTGGCCGTTGCCGACGTGTTCGATGCACTGACTTCGACGCGTCCCTACAAGGCGGGCTGGGAAATGCAGCGCGCCATCGAATATATGCGCGATGGCTCGGGTAGCCAGTTCGACCCGCTGTGCGTCGCTGCGCTGCTAGCGGATGTGGATGCTTTGCTGGCTGTCCAGCATGCCTATCAGGCGCATGAACTTGCCGATATCGGGAGCCACGTATGAATGCACAACGCTATCTGGGGCTGGCGGCCGATGCCCGGCCGCATACCCTGCTAGACCACGTATTGCTGCGCCAGCAGTTGAAGAACGATGCGGAACTGAGCCGCGCCTTGCAGCTGGCGCCGTCCAGCCTGAGCAAGATACGCCATGGCCGCACCGGCGTTAGCGCCGAGCTGATGCTGCGCGTGCACGAAGTGTTCGAGATTCCCATTGCCGAACTCAAGCGGCTGGACGCGATACACCAGCAGTATCTGCAGCGCCACCCGCAGGGGGCCTGAGGCAGGGCGCCTGTATCTAATCGGCCATGAAGCGGCCGCAGTCGACGATGCCCCAGGTTGCTTCTTCTTCGCTCGATAGAATGGCTTCCGGTATGCCGGGCAGCGACAGGTCTATCGTCTCCGGTGGCAGATAGACCATAGACTTGAGGGAGTAGATGACCCGTACGATGGGCGCCAGCAGGGATTTGCGGTTGTCCAGCACTACCGCCAGCCGTTCGCTCTTGAGCCGCACCAGCGTGCCGATAGGGTAGATGCCGATGCAGCGGACAAACGCACCGAACAGCGCAGCATCGAACTGGCCTTCCTTGGTCCACTCCGTCATGCGCGCCAGCGAGGTCACGGGCGACCAGCCCTGTTTGTAGGGGCGATTGGAAGTAATGGCGTCATACACATCGCAGATGGCGCCCATCCGCGCCTGCAGGCTGATCTGGTCGCCGGGCAGGGCATCGGGATAGCCCTTGCCGTCGATGCGCTCATGGTGGTGCAGGCAGACATCGCGCGCTACGTCGGGCACATTGGCGGTCTGTGCCAGCAGATCGAAGCCGGCACGGGGATGGCCCTGGATGGTGCTGTATTCGCTTTCGGTCAGGCGGCCCGGCTTGTTGAGGATTTCTACCGGAATCGCCATCTTGCCCACATCATGCAGCAGTCCGGCCAGCCCGCAATCGCGCACCTCGTGGTCGGGCAGCTCCAGCTGGCGTGCCAGCGCCACCATCATGGCGCATACGGCCACCGAGTGCATATAGGTGTAGTCGTCGATCTTTTTCAGCCGCACCAGACTGATCAGCGCGCCCGGATTGCGCAGCACGGAAGCGGCGATTTCGTCCGCCAGCGTGACTGCCGTGCCGGTGTCGATCAGCTTGCCCATGCGCGCGTCATTGAACATTTCGTCGACTGCCTCGCGCGAGATCTTGACGATGCGCTTGGCGCGCTTGAGTTCATCGCTGGTGCTGGTCGGCGCTTCCACCTTGAAGCGGAAATCGGGCGCGGTGCCCTGTACACTGAGGGGCGCGTCGGCGCGGGGAGCGGCTGCGGCGGTAGTTGTAGCGGGTTCTGCCGCTGCAGCGGCAGCGGCATCCGGTGCGGCGACATCGAGGCCGCGCGTCGTGTCGATCCAGACTTCGCGCGCGGTACTGCCTTGCAGCTTTTTCAGGTCGCTCGCCGTCTTGAGCGCGAACGATGCAGTCCAGAACGGGTTATCCAGCCAGGTGCCGCAGACCTTGTGCACATACATACCGACTTGCGCCTGATTGACGGTGATCTTTTTAAACATGTAAGCGGGCTGCTACGATGGGTTAATGGGTGCTGAAAAAGTCCAGCTGCTCCGGCTCAAACAGGGTGTAGCTGGCGTCGCGCGTGCTGATCACGCGGAATGGCTGGCCGGCCACGCGGATGGCACGGGGCAGGGTGGCACTCAAGGCCGGCAGCAGGGTTTCCACGGCATCGACCAGCAGGCCGAGCATGCGCTGGTCATGACAGATCACCAGCATACGTGTGGGACGGGTGCCCAGCGCATGTAGCGGCAACGTCTGGCCACGCCATGTAATGCTACCATCTGCGCTCTCATCAGGGCCAGCGGCGAGCGAAAAATCGGCCGGCAGCAAGCATACCTGTTGCACCAGCTGGATAGGGATGGCGAGCCGGATGCCGGCCCGGCAGACCAGATAGGCTTCGCGTGAACGCTGCTGCGCATGGTCGCTGTTCAGCTGGCGGGCAGTGGTGGCCGTGCGCGGAATCAGGTTCAGCAGCGCTGCCGCGTCGAGCAGTCGGATAGGGCTGGCTTGATCCTCGACAATCAGACCGGCGTAGAGCAGGCCATCGTCAGCGCCGCTCAGCTGGTCCTGACGGAAGCGCCGCAGCGTAATTGCGGCATCGATGGGCAGGCCCAGAAAGCCCTGCTGCTCGCCCACTACCGCCAGCATGGCGGCGCGCGACTGGCGGGCGCCCAGCCCTGCAGGATCGAGCAGGTAGACGTGCTGGCCGCGCCACTCGGCGACGCCGCGCAGCGGGCCGCCCCAGAGAAAAGGCGTGCTCATTTCCGGGCACGGGGTCACTTCATGGATCAGAGAAGCGGGCAGTGCATAACGTTGACCTTCCAGCTCGAAGATGCCCATGGGCGGCAACAGGCGCGGCTCCTCGCTGGCGCTACGCTGCAGCAGCTGCTGCTGCAACTCGGCTGCCTCCATGACACTCTGCAATTGGCGGTTGAGCTCGGCCGCATCCAGCAGGTGCAGGGTGGCGCCATCATCGAAGGTGACGCTGTGCAGCAGGGCGATGCCGGCATGGGGACGGGCCGAGGCCAGCGTGTCTGCCGGCAGCTCGCGCATGCCGCCGAGCTGGTCGACCCGCAGGGCCAGCCTTATGCCGGCCTGTTCAAGTATCACATGATAGCCGCCGGCGGTCGGCGCTGCCGTCATGTCTCCCGTGTCTGCCGCCAGCCAGTGCTCCAGATTGACCGCAGGCAAAGGTTGTTCGTCCAGCGTCAGGCTGCCGCTGAGCAGCGGCGTGCTAGTGCTGAGGGGATCGGGCTGGGCATACGGCCGCGCATGTTGAATCAGCGCCGCATCTACCCCGAAGTGCCAGCTACCGAGCTGCATCAGGGCAAAGATGCCCGGCGTGGCGGCCGGATACAGCGCAGCCTGTGCCGTAGACGGGGCGGACATATCAGGCCTGCTGGGTAGCGGATGCCTGCAGTTCTTCCAGCAGCGTCTGCACGTGCCGGCCTGCGTCGACCTGATGGGTGGTGGCCTTGTCGATCTGGGAGATGGAGGCGCTAGTGTTGTGCACCGACTGCAGGATCTTGTCCAGCGCCATGCTGACCTGATCGCTGATGCGGCCCCCTTCGCTAACGCGCAGCACGTTCTGGTCGATCAGCCGCGCAATGCCATGCGCCACCTGGGCCGATTTCTCCGCCAGCTTGCGTACTTCGTCGGCCACTACCGAGAAGCCCAGTCCATGTTCGCCGGCGCGTGCCGCTTCCACCGCCGCATTGAACGCCAGCAGATTGGTCTGGCTGGCAATATCGCTGATGGCGCCCACCATATCGTGTACTTCCTGCGAGGATTTCTGGATTTCGTGGATGGAGGCCAGCGATTTCTCCAGCAGAGCACGGCCTTCGCGCGCCTGCTGCTCGGTGTTCTGGGCGATGCTGGCAGACTGTTCGGCGCTCATGGCGATACGGTCGATATCGTCGGCCAGCGCGTGCATGATCTTGCCGATCTCGTCGACTTTGTTGCTGACGGTTTCCTCGCGTCCTACCTGCAGGGTGATATCGGTGGCAAACTTCACTACCTTGTAGGGCTTGCCGTTCAGATCGAAGATGGGATTGTAGCTGGCCTGCAGCCAGATGGTTGCACCGTGATTGCCGAGGCGGCGGAAGCGTGCGTTCTTGAACTGGCCTTCACCCAGATCGGCCCAGAAATGGCGGTATTCCGACGATTGCACCATCTGCGCGTCGCAGAACATGCTGTGATGGCGGCCCACGATCTGTTCCAGCGTATAGCCGACACAGCGCAGGAAATTGGCATTGGCAGTCAGAATATTCCCCGTCAGATCGAATTCGATCAGGGCCTGCGAACGGTTGATGGCGGCTAGTTGCCCGGCTGCTTCGTTGCTCTGACGTTTGGCCGCACTGATGTCGGTGGCGTATTTGACGATCTTGACGGGATGGCCCACGGCATCGAGGATGGGGTTGTAGCTGGCCTGTATCCAGACGTCGTTGCCCTGCTTGTCGATGCGGCGGTATTCGCCTGCATGGATTTCACCGGCGATCAGACGGCGCCAGATTTCCTGATAGCTGCGGCTGCCCACATCGGCTGCCGAACAGAACAGGCTGTGGTGCTGGCCCACTACCTCTTCGGCACTATAGCCCATCACTTTGAGGAAGTTGTCATTGGCGCGCAGCACCTTGCCCTGCAGGTCGAATTCGACGACAGCCTGGGCCCGTTCGATGGCGGCGATCTTGCCGCTCATGTCGAGCTGGATGCGGCGGCTTTCGGTGATGTCGGTCATGATTACCAGCGTGCCCAGTCCGGCCAGCGGCAGGAACAGAGCTTTCAGCCAGTGTTCGTTAGCGTCGGCGCGGGCGTGGCGATACTCGCCTTCATGCCTTGCGCCGCCGGCCAGCTTGCGCCAGATGTCGGGCGCGTTCAGTTCGCTGTGATGGATGGCGTCGAACAGGATACTGACATGCTGCTGCAGTGCCTGCTCCTCGCGGATACCGAACACTTCCAGCGCCACGGTGTTGATGAGTTCGACCTGTCCCTCCGGGTTCAGGCGTAATACGGCACGGCTGGCGGCAAGGGCGTCAAACAGGGCATGTTCGGGCGGCGTTGCGGCGGCGTTCAGTGCTGCGGTATTGCGGATTAGCTGCGTCGTCATGGCGGTAACTTGCTCCAGTGAACTTCACGAGGGGAATATTTAATTCCATAAAGCAAGTATAATTGAATTCAACAAAAAAAACACTTTAAATATTTTATTTGTCGAAAACAGACCATTTTCGTGCAACTAACTCTTATTCGGGTCGTATTTAAGCTGCAGTTTGTAGTTTTCCGGTGCAATGGAACTTTCAAATGGATAGCGAACAAAGTTTTGCTGATCGACCATGCCGAGCTGGATCAGTAGGGTGTGGGGCAGGCGGGGCTGGCGCTTTTCCAGCACATTCACCGCGGCATTGATGGCTACCCGGGCCTGGCTGACGGCGCGCGTGTCGGCTGCGGCCGCAATGTCGCCGCTGCGGATTGCGTCGGCAATTTCGCCCGTCAGGTCGAACGCTACCAGCTTGATGCGGTTCGCCTGCCCAGCCACCTTGAGCGGCGCGATGGCAGCTGGGGCACAGCCGGTGCAGCCGATGATGTAATCGAGTTTGCTGCCGAATTTGGCCAGCATCTGGCTGGCCAGTTCGGTCTGCTCGCTAGCATCGCTATCGCCATAGCGGATATCGATGATGTTCACTTCCAGATCGGCCACCTGCGCCGCGTAGCGCGTGCCGTCGACTTCACCTTTTACCCAGCCAGCGCCGAGCGGGCCCGGCAGCAAGCCCAGATTCACGGTTTTGAGGCCCCGCTTGCGTGCATCGTCGAGCACCCAGCGGGTGGCTTGCCGGCCCATTTCACGCAGCGAGGTGGTGATCTTGATGGTCAGGTCATCACTGCGGCTGTCGTTGGCCAGTTCGAATACGGGGATGCCGGCGGCGCGCGCCTTGGCGATCGAGGCATTGTTGGCGGTCATGCCGATTGGAGAAATCACGATGGCGTCGTAACGGGCGGCAATGGCATCGTCCATCAGCTGCAGCTGGCCGGCCAGATCATCGTAGCCGCTAGCGGGCAGGATGTCGATGGCCACGCCGAGGCGGCGCGCTTCGCTGATCAGTGCCGAACTGCACGATACCCAGTAAGGATCTTTGACATGGGGGAACAGAAAAGCGATGCGCCACGGCTTGCTGGCGCGGGCTGCCATGGGGAATACGGTACGTTCCACTTTGCCGCTGGCCAGTGCATCATCGGCCGTGCCGTTGGGCTGGACCGGGCCATAGATGGCATCAACGGGGATGGGACTGTAGCGGACAGGCGTGCTCGCCGGCGGGGCGGAGTAGCTGTACGCAGCGCAGCAGAGCGTCAGGCAGAACAGCGACAAGATGCGGAGTCTGGGCATGTTGCGGTCTCGATAAGACGGACCGGAATCGGGCCCGTTCATCTTATTTTACCTGCAAGTTGCGGCAGAAATGTAAACTATAGTTTCAGTGGTGCAGGTTTCTTGCTGCGAGGCAGCTACGTGCCATGGTGGCTGCGGCACGTAGCAGGGCAGGCTGGCTTAGGCTGGCTGCTGCTCGGTCTGTTCCGGCAGCACTGGCAGTTCTTCCAGCCCCGTCCACGAGGCGGTGGCAACTTCGGTCACCAGTACTTGCACGCCTTCGCTCTGGATTTCGGCGGCAATGCGGAAGATGGCGTCGCGCACTTCGTTGACAGCTTCCTTGCCGTGATAAACATAGGTACCCGCAGGCAGTACATAGCCGCGGCCATCTTCGGCCTTGATGCCGCTGCCCACTTGATATTTGCGCAGTTCATCGGTCAGGCGCGCGATGGTGTCGGCGGCTGGCTGGGCATACGAAACGTGAATGATGTAATTAACCATAGTAGAACCTTAATTGAGGAACGAGCATGATGCGCCAAGGTTTTTACAATTGCAACCCATGCAGCGGGGCGATGGTGTAGCATGCTGGGCGGCGCGGAGCGCGTGTTTGTGCCAGGCCGGGCGCCGTCTGGTATCAGGAAGTGAGGATTTAAATTATGCAAATCAAGATTAACGAAACCCTGCGCAGCTATATCGAACCGCTGACGCAGGCTGAATATACCGCACTGGAGCAGAGTATTCTGCAGGAAGGCTGCCGCGACGCGCTGGTGTTGTGGCAGGACGTGCTGGTGGACGGGCATAACCGCTACCAGATCTGCCAGCAGCACGGCATCCCGTTCAAGGTGACGGAAAACACCAGTTTCCGTAATATGGAAGATGTCAAACTGTGGATGATCGACAACAATCTGGGTCGCCGCAGCATTTCCGACTACCAGCGCGGCGTGCTGGCGTTGCGCAAGAAAGAGATCATGGCAGCGCGTACCGCGGAGCTGGTAGCGCAGGCGGCGGCCGAAGACGCCGCCATCGCCCCGGCGGAAGGGGAGGCCGCCAAAGTGCGGGCGCCGGCCATGCCGCTGACCTCGCGCGAGGACATTGCCCGTGCGGCCAGACTGAGCAGCGCCACCATAGGCCAGATCGAGAAAATCCAGAAAACCGCTACGCCGGAACTGGTGGAGGCAGTGCGCTCCGGTACGATTTCGATTAACGCGGCAGCGACCGTGGCGACGCTGCCGGAAGCGGAACAGCTGGCTGCCGTGGCAGGCGGCAAAAAGGAATTGCAGAAGGCGGCCAAGGAGGTGCGCGAAATGCGCGCGGCGGCGCGTCCGGCCAAGGAAGCCAGGCAGGTTTCTGATACGGCCGGGGCCGAGGGCGGCGGCTATGGCCGGCCCGCCACCGAAGTGGAAGAGCTGCGGGCAGAAAACGCCGTCCTGCGCGAGAAAAATGCTGCGCTGCGCGAAGAAATCACGGCCTTGCAGAAACGTCTGTCCGAGCTGATGGGCGCTGCCTGATCATCGCTACGCCAGTTGTCTAAGCCGTTTAATTGGGGAGCTCCCTGCATGTCCTATCGCCGTCTTGCTGTTGCCCTGCTGTGTGCCACGGCATGTGCCCATACATACGCTGCCGAACCGGCGGCCATTCCGCCCGCAGCCAAGCGGGTCACGATACTGCGCGATACCTGGGGCATACCCCATGTGTACGGCAAGACGGATGCGGATGCCGTGTTCGGCCTGATGTATGCGCAGGCGGAGGACGACTTCAAGCGGGTGGAACGCAATTACATCAATGCCATGGGACGTCTGGCCGAGGTGGAGGGCGAGGGCGAACTGTACCGCGACCTGCGCATGAAGCTGTTCATCTCGCCCGAACAGCTGAAGGCCGAATACCGCCGCAGTCCGGCCTGGCTCAAGCAGCTGATGGTGGCGTTTGCCGATGGCCTCAACTACTATCTGGCCACCCATCCCACGGTCAAACCGGCGCTGATTACCCATTTCGAGCCCTGGATGGCGCTCAGTTTCAGCGAAGGCAGCATAGGCGGCGACATCGAGACGGTCGATCTCAAGCAGCTCGAAGCGCTATACCGCGACGGCGCCCGCCTGCCGCTGGCAACGCCGGATCAACTGGCGCTGGCGGCCGTGCACCGGCCAGCCGAACGCGAGCCGGGCGGTTCCAACGGCTTTGCCATTGCTCCCAGCCTGACCCGCAACGGCTATCCGCTGCTGATGATTAACCCGCACACTTCGTTCTATTTCCGTCCCGAGGTGCAGGTTAGCAGCGAGCAGGGTTTGAATGCCTACGGCGCCGTGACCTGGGGCCAGTTCTTCGTGTATCAGGGCTTTAATGACCGGCTGGGCTGGATGCATACTTCGGGCGGCGGCGATGCTATCGACGAATATCTGGAAACTGTGCGCGAGCAGAACGGCAAGTTCTACTACCGCTATGGCCAGCAGTGGCGCGCCCTCAAACCGGTCGATATTAGCGTGCCCTACCGCACCGCACAGGGCATGGCCAGCAAGGTGGTGCGCGTGTATTACAGCCACCATGGCCCCATCGTGCGGGCGGTGGATGGCAAATGGGTGGCGGTGCGCATAATGAACCAGCCGCGGCAGGCACTGACGCAGTCCTATATCCGCACCAAGGCGCGCAACTACCGCGAGTTCTACCGCGCTATGGAATTGCGCAGCAATTCGTCCAACAATACCGTGTATGCCGATGTGGATGGCAATATCGCCTATTTCCACGGCAATTACATTCCGCGCCGCGATCCCCGCTTCGACTGGAAGCATCCGGTCGATGGCAGCAATCCCGCCACCGAGTGGCATGGCCTGCACAAAGTCGGCGAGACCATACATCTGCTTAATCCGCGCACGGGCTGGATCCAGAACACCAATAACTGGCCCTACACGGCTGCAGGCGAGGCCAGCCCCAAAGCGGCCGACTATCCGGCCTATATGTCGCTGCAAGGCGAGAATGCGCGCGGCATCCATGCGCTGCGCGTCATGCAGGGACAGCGCGATGTCACCATGGATAGCCTGATCGCTGCGGCCTACGACAGCTTGCTGCCCGCCTTCGAGCCTTTGCTGCCGCAGCTGTTCGCCGCCTACGATGCGCTGGCCGACGATACGCCGCAGAAGCAGGCGCTGGCCGGCCAGATTGCAGCCCTGCGCGGCTGGAATATGCGCTACGCGCTGGACTCGGTGCCGACCTCGCTGGCCATTTTCTGGGCTCAGGACCTGAGTAACAGGTATGCGGCCGCTGCGCGGGCGCGCGAGATGCCGCTGCTCGACTACATGGAAAAGATGCTGACGCCGGCCCAGCGGCTGGCGGCGCTGGAACAGGCCAGCGCCAAGCTGGTGGCCGACTTTGGCCAGTGGCAGACGCCATGGGGCGAGATCAACCGCTTCCAGCGTCTGTCGGATGATCTGGTGCAGAATTTCGACGACAACCAGCCCAGTCTGCCGGTGCCGTTTGCTTCGGCCAACTGGGGTTCGCTGGCGGCCTATGGCATGACCAGCAAGAGCAAGACGCGGCGCATCTATGGCGAGCGCGGTAACAGTTTTGTGGCCGTCGTGGAATTCGGGCCGCAGATCCGGGCCCGTAGCGTGCTGGCTGGCGGCCAGAGTGGCGATCCGGCCTCACCGCATTTCAACGATCAGGCCGGCATGTATGTGCGGGGCGAGTTTAAAGAGATATGGTTATCTCGAAAGGACGTCGAAGCGCATCTCGAGCGGCGCTATCATCCGGGCGAGTAATTTCCTCTACCGGCTCGGCCACGGCGGGGGCCTTGATCCAGACCAGATTGCTCACCTTGTTGTTGCGCGGATTGCCGTCGCGGTGGCGCACATGGCTGTGGCCGGCAGGGTTGGGCAGGTGCGCCTCGGCCACCAGATGATGGACCAGAAACTCGCCGGTACGCTTGCCGTTGCGCAGTTTGACCTGCAGGCCGTGCGGGGTGACTTTGGGGCGCACCGCGTGGATCTTGCGGCGGCCGGCCGCGAGGATGCGGCCATCCTTGGAGACTTTGTAGAAATCGCTGCCATGCACGGGCTTGGCCGCAGCCACGCCGATCGAATAGATAGTGGCAATGGCCAGAACGCCGATCAGAATAATAAACAGTTCCATGGTGTGTAAGCCAGAGTAAGAGTTCAGTAAGAGTCCAGTAGTGGTCAGAGTACAGTACGGCAAATCCGTGACGGAATTCCCGATGGCGAGATGTTAACACTGCAGCTGGCCATGGCGTAGGGCGAATAAGCCGCCTATCTCCCCCTATATTTGCGCTTGACGGCGACGCGCAGTTTATAATCGCAGCAGACCAATAGCGCACTAGACGGGCGCATCAACCAGAACGACAGAAGGCTGCAGTGGCAAAACTCTATTTCCGCTACTCTGCGATGAACGCAGGTAAATCCACCGCCATGCTACAGGTGGCACATAATTACGAAGAGCAGGGCCAGAGCGTCCGGCTGTTCACGGCAGCGATCGATAACCGCTACGGCGTGGGCTATGTGACTTCGCGGCTGGGACCGCAGCGCGAGACGGAAGTGTTCGATGCCGAGACCAATTTTCTTGAGCGCATAGATCAGAAGATCGCCTGTCTGCTGATCGACGAGGCGCAGTTCCTCAGCACGGCGCAAGTGCAGCAGTTGCACCAGCTGGCGCAGGTGCGCGGCATACCCGTGATTACCTACGGCCTGCGCACGGATTTCCGTGGCGCGCCTTTCCCCGGTTCGGCCTATCTGCTGGCGCTGGCCGACGATATCGAAGAACTTAAAAATATCTGCACCTGCGGCAAGAAGGCCACCATGAATATCCGCGTGGACGAGCAGGGCAAGCGCATCAAGGACGGCGAGCAGATCAGCATTGGCGGCAACGAGAGCTATCGTCAGGCCTGCGGCCGCTGCTTCTATTCCGAAGTTGTCTGACGCTGGCGCACACCGGCTGATGGCGCGGGCGCAGCGGCGCGTCTATGCCTGAGCTGTCCACGCTATCGCCGGCACTGCTGGCCTCGGCATTGCTGGTGGCGCTCTGGCTGGGGCTGATCAGGGCGCTACGCCACAGCATGTATCTGCTGGCGTTGCTGAGCCTGTGCGCCACCGTGATGCATGAAGCCTGCCACTGGCTGGTGGGGCTGCTGCTGCATGCTCGCCCTGCTAGCGTTTCCCTGTGGCCGCAGCGGCAGGGGCAGCGCTGGATACTAGGCTCGGTCAGCTTCCGCAATCTACACCTAGGCAATGCTGCATTGGTGGCGCTGGCGCCACTGGCCCTGTTCCCGCTAGGCTGGCAGCTTGCGCTGCACTGGCTGCTGCCTGCGTTTCAAGCCGGGCATTATGGCCAGTGGCTGCTGGCAGCTTATGTTGTGGCCTGCTGCGCCTATGGCGGCCTGCCTTCGCTGGTAGATCTGCGGCTGGGCGCCGCCTCGGCCTTGCTGTACGCGTTGCTGCTGGCTGCGCTGTACTGGCTGGCGCACTACGCGGGCTTGCTCTAGCGGCTGCTGCTGCGGCGACCGGAATGCTGCTGTGCATGCTACATTTTTGTGCTGGCAGCCGGAAATGTTGGTTATTATTGCTGGCATGGAGACACAGGACTTATCACGGATGGGGGCATGGCTGGCAGCCGGCTGTTTGTTATGCGGTGCGGCAGCGGCGCAGACGCAGCCGGGGGTGACCTGGCTCAGTTCCTATTTTGCGCCGGTTAATGTCCCTGTTGAAGGTAAGCCGGGCAATGGCATTGCCGACAAGGTGACCGCATACATCGTGGCAAACTGGCCGGAGGCACGGCACCAGTTCGTGCGCGCCAATCCCGACCGTATCTGGCAGATGATCAGGCAGGGCAAAGCGATGTGCAGTACGGCAGCTCTGCGTACGCCGGAACGCGAGAAGCAGGCGTATTTCCGCGATGTTTTCTATTCGCCACCACCCCAGCTGATCATACGCCCCGAAGCGCTGGAGCAGGTGCGCCTGAACGAGCAGGGCCAGGTCGACCCGGCAGAACTGATGAACAACCCCGACCTGCGCGGTGTACTGGTCCGGCAGCGCGCCTACGGGCCTGCGGTGGATAAGGTGTTCAGACAGGTGGGCAACCGGCTCAATGTCGAGCAGCTAGCTGCGCCCAGCAATGGCTCGGGCATGCTGAAGATGGTTGCCCGGGGGCTGGCCGATTACATGATCGAATACGACATCACGCTGGCCTACGCTATGGTGCAGGAGCCCGCGCTGGCGCAGCTGAAGGTACTGCCTTTGAAGGGGGCGGAGAACTTCGTTGTGACGGGCATTGCCTGTCCCCGCAATGCATGGGGACTGGCCACCATCCGCAAGATCGACGCTATCCTGTCAACGCCGGAGGCGGCAGCAGTGATCATCAACGCCGAACTGGGCGGCCTGACCCCGGCCAGCGTGGCCCGTTATGGCACGCTGATACGCGACTATGTACGCCGTTCCGCCAGCGTTGATCCGCAGCGCTACAAATAGCGTCGTCCGTGCCCGCGCGGCTGCTGCATGTCCGGCTGGGCATGCAGCAGCGTGGGCACAGCCGGTCAGTGCTGGTGGCTAGCGGCCAGCGGGCGCACCACAGCTTCCACCGTGACTTTACTGCGCACGTGCTTGGCGTCTTCGATTTCCAGCGTCAGCGGCACTTTGTCGCCTTCTGCCAGTGGGCGCTGCAATTGCATCAGCATCAGGTGGTAGCCGCCCGGCATCAGCTTGACTGGCTTGCCGGCAGGCAGTTCCAGACTTTCCAGCTGGCGCATGCGCATCACATCGTTGGCCATGCTCATTTCGTGCACTTCCACCATGCCTGCGGCGGGCGAGCTGGCGGCAACCAGGCGGCTATCCTGCGTGGCACTGATGGTCATGAAGGCGCCGGTGGCTTTTTGCTGGGCTACGGTGCCGCGCACCCATGCTTCGCTGACGGTCACTTGGGCCATGGCTGGCAGGGCGGCGAGTAATAAGAGGTTAAGCAGACGTTTCATTGGAACAGTCCTTTCAGAAAATTGCTGGTAGGTTTGGTCTGGAGCAGGGTACGCAGGTCGGCAGCGCACTGTTCGGCAGTCTGTTCGTGCCGCAGTGCCAGTCGGATGGCGCCTTTGTCATCGAACACATAGGTGATGGCCGTGTGGTCCATGGTGTAGGAGCTGCCGCTAGCGACTTTGCTGTAATAGATCTTGAAGTCTTTGGCTGTACGCGCGGTCTGCGCCTTATCGCCGCGTATAGCGATAAAGCCCGGATCGAAGGCCTTCATATAGGCGTCCAGCAGGGGCGCAGTATCGCGCTCCGGATCGACAGTGGCAAACAGCACTTGCAGGCGCTGGCCATCGGCACCCAGCAGACGCTTGATTTCCACCGCCCGCGACAAGGCAGTGGGGCAGATGTCGGGGCACTGGGTAAAGCCGAAGAACAGCAGTACCAGCTTGCCGTGAAAATCCTTGATCGAAGCGGGCTTGCCATTAGTGTAGGACAGGCTGATGTCCGGGCCGAGACTGCTGCCCGTGATGTCGATGCCGCTGAGCCTGGGCGCAGCAGCCAGAGCGGGCGTAGGCAGGGCGGCCAGCGACAGGGCGGCCACGCTAGCCGTGGCCAGCACGTTTAAAACGGTACGGCGATGCATAAGTATCCTGAAAAACGTAGGGGGAAGGCTGCAAGGCGCAGCCAGCGGTAGGACGAACTTCAGGACAGGGCAGGCGGAGCGCGCGGCTGGGCCGGATGCCAGTGCGCTGCTGCAGCGACGCTGGCGTAAACGGGATCGGGACGGAGTGCCTTGCCTACCGGCAGGGTGGCTAGCTGCTGTGGAGCAGCAGGCGGGGCCGAGGCATCGCTGGCGGAAGCACAGGACAGGCAGTGCTTGAGACTGTGGGCGCTCCCCGGCGCTTTGGCCGGCGACGGGCTGCGGCAGATATCGGCGGCCCAAGGGCTGGCGTCTGCGCTGAGGCTGGCGCTGGCCCAGACGGGGACGAACAATTGCAGCAAGATCGCCAGACAGACGATCAGGCTGGTGGTTTGCCGCCGCTTCAGAAATGCACCCATGTGCCGATTATAGGACATTTCGGTATTTCCTTTCAGCCAGCTTTAAGCCGCCACAGTAACACTGCAATCTGGCACTGCCTAGCGCTGCCCTATCCTGTAGAATGGAATAGCAGTTATCCGCGCTGCGCATAACCGCTGCGCTTAACCGATTAATATGAGATTGCAAATTTAGTTCCGGAGTAAGCTGATGAAGAAGCAAATGCTGTTGGTCGCCATACTGGCGGCGCTGTCCGTGCAAGTGGGCGCTGCCGTGCCGGAGAAAACCGCCGCCGATACCGTGATCAAGCCGCAGCCGGGCCAGACCCAGGCGGCGCTGTGGGCCTCGCGCGTGCTGGGCAAGCTGCATTACAAGCCCATGCCGCTGGACGACGCCATGTCGGAAAAGATCTTCGACCGCTACTTCAAGTCGCTTGATTCGGAAAAACTGTTCTTTACTCAGGCTGATCTGGACCAGTACAGCATCGTCCGCACCCGCCTCGATGACGCCATCCTTGGCGAAAATCTCAGCGTACCGTTCGCCATCTACAACCTTTACCAGCAGCGCTTTAACGAACGCATCAGCTATGCGCGCGAACTGCTCAAGAGCAAATTCGATTTTTCTTCCGATGAAAGCTACCAGTACGACCGCGAGAAGGCCGAGTGGGTGAAAAGCGATGGCGAACTCAAGGAATTGTGGCGCAAGCGCGTAAAGAACGACTGGCTGCGCCTGAAACTGGCGGGCAAGGACGACAAGAGCATCCGCGAGACGCTCGATAAGCGCTACGAGAACTACATCACCCGCTCGCGCAAGCTGACCAATGAAGACGTGTTCCAGATCTTCATGAATGCCTATGCCATGTCGATCGAGCCGCACACCAATTATCTGGGCCCGCGCGCATCGGAAAACTTCGATATCGCCATGCGTCTGTCGCTGGAAGGCATAGGCTGCGTGCTGCAGACGCGTGACGAATACACGGTGGTGCGCGAGGTGGTGCCCGGTAGTCCGGCTGGCCTGTCCGGCAAGATCAAGGTGGGCGACCGCATCTTCGGCGTGGCCAAGGATGATAAAAGCCCGATGACGGAAGTGCTGGGCTGGCGTATCGATGATGTGGTGGCGCTGATCCGCGGGCCGAAAGATACGACCGTGCGGCTCGATATCCTGCCGGCCGATGCCGGTGTGGATGGCAAGCACACCACCGTGGCGCTGGTGCGCAAGAAGATCAGCATGGAAGAACAGTCGGCCAAGAAGTCGATATACGAAGTCAAGGATGGCGCGACCAAGCGCCGGGTGGGCGTGATCTCGCTGCCGACCTTCTATCAGGACTTCGAAGCGCGCCGCAAAGGTGATCCCGACTACAAGAGCGCCACCCGCGATGTGGCGCGTCTGCTGGCCGAGCTGAAGAAGGAAAAAGTCGACAACGTGCTGATCGATCTGCGCAACAATGGCGGCGGCTCGCTCAGCGAAGCGGTGGAACTGACCGGCCTGTTCATCGATAAAGGTCCGGTGGTGCAGCAGCGTACCGCCGATAACAAGGTGGAAGTGGAGAGCGATACCAATGCCGGCATGGCATGGGACGGCCCGATGGGCGTGCTGGTCAACCGCGGTTCGGCCTCGGCCTCGGAGATTTTTGCTGCCGCCATACAGGATTACGGCCGTGGCGTGATCATCGGCGAACCTAGCTTCGGCAAGGGCACGGTACAGACCATCTTCGCGCTCGACCGTTTCGCCCCGAACGAGAAAGTGCATTATGGCGAGCTGAAGATGACCATTGCCCAGTTCTTCCGCATCAACGGCGGGACTACCCAGTTGCGCGGCGTTACGCCTGACATCAAGCTGCCCACCATGGGCGATTCCGATACCTTTGGCGAATCGAGTTTCGATAATGCGCTGCCATGGGTAAGCATCAAGCCGGCCGTCTACATTCCGGTGGGCGACCTCAAGGAAATGCTGCCGGTGCTGGACAAGAAGCACGAGGCCCGCGTCGCCAAGGATAAAGACTTCCAGTATCTGTCCGAGGACATTGCACTGGTCAAAAAACAGCGCAAGGACAACCTGATTTCGCTCAACGAAGCGGTGCGCCGCAAGGAACGCGAGACGCAGGATGCCCGTGCCAAGCTGCGTGAAGCACGTCTGCTGTCGCCTATCCCCGGCGCTGACGATCCTATCCTGATTCCGGATGCCAAGGAACTGGCCAAACAGGCCGCGGCTGCCAAGGCAGGTAATGGCAAGACGGCGGCGACCAAGGTGGCTGCTGTGAAGGGGGCGTTGCGCACCGATGACGGCCTGCAAGGCGACGAGCGTTCGCTGACGGCGGAGCTGGATGCGGAAAAAGCCGCTAAGGCTGCCAAAGACGTGCTGCTCAACGAAGCCGTGCATATCCTGGCCGATGAAGTGAGCCTGTTGAAGACGGATACGCGCATGGCTTCGCGGGTACTGCCGTATGCGGCGGACAGCGTCAAATAAGCAAGAGCTTGACTTGATGCTAAGAAACTTGGCGCGCAATGACGCGCCAGTTCCGGCAGATATTCACCAAATATATTTCAGGCATTATCAATAAAAATTGGAAATATATTCTGCCATGGAGCATCATCCAGCTGTCTCCTCTATTCTCCTCCAAGGAAATAGATTCAGCCCGCTCCCGTAGCGGGCTTTTTTTTGGTTCTTCACGGATTACCGGGAAACGCAGCTTTGATTTTCAAGAAGAAGAATGCGCTGTCTCTGTAGCCGTAGGCAATCCGTTTCATGACCTTAATGCGATTGTTTATCCCTTCGAGCTGCCCCGTA
>NZ_WWCM01000019.1 GCF_009857915.1 Duganella qianjiadongensis | reverse complement strand
GCATTTCCTCGGTCAAGCGCAAGTGGATTACTTTGGTTTGCTGCCGCCAGTCCAGTTGCGCAAAATTACTCGCCAGCTTAAAGTTGAACGCCTCGCTGTCAAAGATGCCCTCGAATTTACTAACCGAGACCATCGGCTTGTTACTCGAATTTGCCCGCCAATGAAGATCAATTACTTGGCGATCTAGCGCCAGGTTTTGTTCTGCAATACTTTTGGCTTTTTGGGGCAAGGGCGGCTGCGCCCGGAACCGTGGAGCATGCCGTTGGCGGAGGTTCATTTCTATATGGATAGCGCAGATCTCATCTCGCACAGCTTCGTAATGCATGCTCGACGTGGTCAGCTTACCTCGCCGAATTAGCGCATTAAGCTCATCTACAAGTGCGCCATTGGTGAAAGTGATATAGCGGCGACTATCCGGTTCCGGAAATACATACGATGCCGTCATGGTAGAAGCTACTTCGGCCATTGGTGCCGCACTGGGAGTGGTCGTAAGCGCGACGCGATCTTCATAAGTCGTGCGCTCTTGAACCTGGACTTGAGAGCCCGAGGAAACCTTCGACCGACTATCCTCGGCATCGTCTGGCAAGTCCGCCAAGAGATTATCCATTTCAATTTCGCTTGCGCAGCCGGCAACGACGCTACAAGCTTTACATTTAGGCGAGACATAGTTGTGGGAATCACGATTGGCAAAGCATGTTGGTTTTGCGAGTTTCGCGATCTCAGCGCTAACGTAAGCATTCATAATTCCACCTTCACCGAGGTGGTCCAGATCACCTTGCGTTGCGTTTGGCTCTTCCACCTACGATGAATTTTTTTAGATGCATTATTCATAAATTGTATTGCCCCAACATTTTTCTCGATTTCTTGATTTACAAGCGTCTCTAGGAGGCGGGGCAATTCCCCATTTTTAAAAATTCAAATGGCACTCGATTTGTAGGAGTGTCGAAGAATGAACCCGTCAACTGATAGTTATCAAGCCGCTTTACTATCTTTTTTGAAGTGCTTGCTTAAGTGCAGTGAGTTCATCTTCATACTGAACTCTCAAGATACAAGCAAAAAATTCACCGATGTCGAGCTGATAGTATTTTGCCAGCGGAGAAATCAAGGTGATATTCAGGTAGAACCGTCCGTTCTCGAACTCATCGCGCTGACGTTTGTTTTTCGCACTAATTGTATGAAGGCCGGCGCCATTTTGTTCAAGCATCAACCTACGCTCACGCAAAAAGGCTCCTAGTTCATCTGCGGTTTGGATGCTAGCAAGTGTTTGCACGGTTTCGGCTATCCGCCTAGTTGGCTGATAGCCTCGACGTCCTTGCAACCATTGCAGCGCGGATGCATTTTCGATAAAGACGGTTCCGTCAATTTTTCGCGCTTGCAGGATATTGTTGCTAATAGCATTCCGAACGGTGCGCTCATCAACGTTTGCGAGTAATGCAAGCTTTTCTAGTTCGATCTCCATTCCCTCATCGATTGCATGCCTACCATCGCCGAGTCTGACAATTCGATGCCAGATTGAAGCGGGCTCATAATTCTTAGTCGTGAGAAGTGACAAGATCTCAGCGCCATCGAGGACGGTGTTTACCACATCCTGATCTGGTGGCTCAAAGCCGTCTACTGCATAGTCAAAGAGGTTGGACAATGTTTGCCATGCAGAAGATGCCACCTTTGCCGGCCTCTTGCAGGCTATCACTGAATTCGAGGATCGAGTGTTTGTCGGCGACACACCACCCAAACGGTTGCTAGTCAATGGCAATCGCACAAAATACGCATCAAAGATTCGTATCAACCGCAAACCTGGCTCAAATTTGGCTGACACATGGTTTGATGTCGAGCTTCCATTGAGCCACGATTTGGTTGCGATCATCGGCAACAAGGGCAGTGGGAAGAGCGCTATGGCCGACATCGCTGCGCTGGCTGGCGATACCAAGAATTTTAAGAGCTTCTCGTTCTTGAATGAACGGCGCTTCCGAAATCCTCGAAATAAGTTGGCCCCCCATTTCGTTGGGGCCCTAGGCTGGCACGATGGCACCGACTCGGAGCGACAGCTCGACCAAGACCCGACCGATACCAGCGTCGAGCGGGTCAAGTATCTTCCGCAGAGCTATTTGGAAACCCTCTGCAACGAGCTTGGCGAGGGTGGTTCGTCAACCTTCGACACCGAACTTCGCAAAATCATCTACACACATGTCCCGGAAGAGGACCGCCTTGACTACAACTCGATGGATGATCTGCTCAACTTCAAAGTGGCCGAAATTGAAAGCGCGCGCGAGCAATTGGTTAAAGAAATATCGAAAACGAACGCCGATATCCTACAGACTGAAAAGCGGCTCAGCCATGATTTTAAGCAGTCTCTCCAAGAACAGCTCGACGCTAAGATCGCCGAACTGACGGCTCTCGACAGTGCAAAGCCAGCCCAAATCGATGACCCGACAACTTCGGACGCAGCCAAGGAAGAGTCCAAAGCAGCGACAGAAAAAATAGAGACCCTGGAGAATGAACTCAAGAAGCTACGTGAAGAGGAGAAACAACTCCGCGACGTGAAGGCAGTGCAGGCTAAGCGACAAGCCATCCTGAGTCGAATATCCCAAGCCATTGGCAATCACAAGAAACTTCACGATCAATTTGCCGCAGAGTTGGCCAAAATGTTGGCGGAAGTCGACGAAAATTTGAAGGTGGCTGACCTCGTGGATTTGAAGATTGACACAAAGAAGATCGAGGCTGTCAGTAAAGCAGCACAAGACATAATCTCGACTGTTGATGCCGCCCTCGTCGACCAAGAGCCAACGGGACTCAGCAAGCGACGCGAAGTCGCCGAGACAGACTTGTCGGAGATAAAAGGCAAGCTCGACGAGAAGCAGCGTCTTTTCATCATCTATAAAGAGCAGGTCGCAAGATGGGAGCGCGCCAAGGAAGATCTGGTGGGCGACAAGGACAAAGCCCATTCGATCGTGTGGTTCAAATCAGAAATCGAGTCACTCGCGTCCCTGCCCGAAAAACTTTCGGAGTTGAAGACAAAACGACAGGAGCTTGCCAAACGGGCCCATGAACAGATAGTAAAGACAGTCGAGGAATATCGCCGGCTATATGAGCCCGTGCAGGAGTTCGTTAAGTCCGCAGCCCAGATGGATATGCACCTGCCCCTAGATTTTGACGTGCGCATCGAAGAGACTAATTTCCAAGAACAATTCCTTGCAAAGATCAACCGCCAATCCCGCGGTAGCTTCTCCGGCGTGGACGAAAGCAACCAGCTCACTCGCGGGCTATTGCAGGAAGCTAATTTCGGGGATGTAGACTCCACGGTCAAATTCCTCGAAACGATCGACGACATGCTGCACTTTGACCGCCGAGATTTGGGCGGCGGCCGTGAAGTCAAATTCGCCGATCAGCTTCGCCGTGGCGGCGAGCCGCAAGACATCTTAGACTATCTGTTCGGCATGAGCTACCTAACCCCTAGGTATTCGCTGACCTTTGACAAACAGGAGATCAGCCAGCTCTCACCCGGCGAGCGTGGACTGCTATTACTTGTCTTCTACCTGCTGGTGGACAAGGATGACATTCCCATCATCATTGACCAACCTGAAGAGAATCTCGACAACCAAACCATATTTAAAGTGCTCGTCAAATGCATCAAGGCGGCCAAACAACGCCGCCAAGTTATCATGGTGACACACAACCCCAACCTTGCAGTGGTGTGCGATGCCGAACAAATCATCTGCGCCACATGTGACAAGGTGGAGAATAGGTTCAACTACATATCGGGTGGTATTGAGTCACCTTCTATCAAAGCTAGGGTTTTGGAGATTCTTGAAGGCACTGAGCCCGCATTTAAAAATCGCAAGCAGAAGTATGGGCTATGAATACTAATCTAGCTGCAGAACAGAAATCTGTTTTTAGTAGATAATGAATGCTCTCGATGCAAATCAGGAACGCGCCCGATCGCACCATTGGGTAGAAAAAACTCGAGCGTTTTTTGTGCGAATTTTGTGAAAGTTTCGCGGCAGGAATCAGCAAACCATTGATCTGAAAGGGGATTTCAGTCAATCGTGCAGAAGGGATAGTTTTCGGCAGGAATGCCAGCCTTGGTCAGGGCATTGAACAGGGTAGATTTACCGACGTTGGGCAGACCCACGATACCGCATTTGAGACTCATGAATAATCCTTAAAGTTCAACGAGTTAGGCGGATTCAGATCGTGGCATCACATGCCATGCATGACTCTGTTGCAACCACCGTCACTACTGTAAATGACAACAAAAACCCGTCCATTCCAGCGCGGGCGCTGAATCTGGCGCGAGTCTTGTCCGAGAATCCCGCTATTGTACCCTTCCGCGCGGCCCTTCTCCAAAAGCATGCAGCCCTTCTTTGTATTGATTGTTGATAAAACGATAATTTCAGCGGGCACTAACATCTCCTTACGGACACAGCCGTGTCCAGCGGTGTCCGCTCCGGCACCTGCAGTCCCTGCTCTGCGCCACTTCAACCAGGAGATCTCGCCATGCCAACCTATTTGCTCCCCTGCACCCTGCTGCTAGCTGCCCTCGCCATGCCGGCCGCGCCTGCCCGCGCGGCCAATATCATCCTGATCGACAGCCACCATAGCTTCAGCAATTCTCCGCAAGCCCTGTATGCCTTCCAGAAAGCCGCCAACTACTGGAACAAAACCCTGAGCAACAACGCCACCATCCGCATCGACATCGACTTCGCCGCACTGGGCAGCAATGTGCTCGGCAGCACCAGCAGCAATTCCAATGTAGTGACCGTGGCGGACATCTATCACGGCCTGCAAAGCACGGGCAGCAGCAGTCTGGACAGCGTAGCTGTGAGCCATCTGGCGCCACTGGCCAACGGCACTGACCTCAGCATGCGGGTCAATGCCTACATCGATCCGGCCAGCAAATCCGGCGTTGATCCCAACGCGCCCAGCCGCATCTCCAGCGGCAACAACACCATCAACCACTACCTCGACGTGAATAGCGCCGTGCTCAAGGCCATGGGCATGCATGCCGACTACAGCGGCAGCTATGCCAGCCGCCAGACCGATGCGCAGATTACCTTCAGTTCCGATTTCGCCTTCGACTACAACCCGGCCGACGGCATAGGCCCGGGCAAATACGACTTTACCGCCGTAGCCGTGCATGAACTGGGCCACGCACTGGGCTTTGTCAGCGGAGCCGACGTGTTCGATATCGTCGGCGGCAACGGTCCGCTGGCGCCTGCCTTCAATGCCGGCGCTTTCGGCTCGACTAACATCGACGACTTCGCCATCGGCAGCACGCTGGACCTGTTCCGCTATGGCGCCGCGGTCGATCACGGCACGCGCTATCTGAACTGGGGCGCCAACAAGACTGCCTTCTTTTCCATCGACGGCGGCGCCAGCATCTTCAACCAGTCGCCGGCGCAGCAGGAAGCTGCCCTGTTCTCCACCGGCGCCTACAATGGCGACGGCCATCAGGCTTCGCACTGGCGCGATAACATCGACATCCCCGATCTGGGCGGCCTGTGCTTCCTCAGTACCCGCTCGGTGGGCATCATGGACCCCACCTTTGCCGCCTGCGCGGAAGGCGCGGTGACCCAGAACGATCTGGCTGCCTTTGATGCCATGGGCTGGAACCTCAACCAGAACATACTGAACCAGCCCGGTTACCGCGCCAGTTCGGCCGATATCTACGCCATGGAAGGGCTGGCGCAAGCGGTACCGGAACCTGCCAGCTACGCCATGCTGCTGGCCGGTCTGGGCATCGCTGGCGGACTGGCACGGCGCCGTAACAGCCAGCAGGCCTGAGCTGGCGCAGGCGGGCCAATACGGGGGGCGCAGCGGCTGCGCCCCCTGTTGCATACGGCAGCAGAAATGCTAGACTGCCCGCGCTAGTCATCACTGCCGAGGAAACCGTATGCCGATCGTCCGCCGTCCCCGTTCCGCCCTTACCGCCACCCTGCTCGCCGCCGCCCTGCTGGGCACTTGCGCCACCCTGCCCGCCAGTGCCGCGCCGCGCAGCAAACATAGCGACAGCGTCCAAGCCGGCAACGCCCAGCAGCAGCTGGCGCGCATCGCCGCCGACTTCCACCGCGCGCGCTGCCGCTTCGATCCGCTGCTGTTTGCCACCGCCAACGGCGACAGCCGCTACGACGATCAATTAGGTCTGGCGATTTCGCCCAAGGTACGCGCCCAGCAGTTCAATCTGTACCGCGCCATGCAGAAGCAGCTGATGGCACTCAAGCGCAACGGGCTCAATGCGCAAGACCAGCTGACTTTCGAGCTGCTGACCTATGAGCTGAATAACGCCATGCAGCTCGAATCCTTCCCCGAGCACCTGCTGCCGCTCAATCACTTCGATAACGTCCCTAGCACGCTGGCCAACTACGCCGACGGTAACGGCTCGCAGCCGCTCAACACGGTAGCGCAGTACCGCGCCTATCTGAGCCGCCTGAACCAGCTGCCGGGCTGGATAGACCAGGCCATCGTCAATATGCGCGCAGGCATCCGTAGCGGTGTGGTGCAGCCAGCCGCCATCACGCAAGCCCTGCTGCCGCAGATGCGCGCGCTGCGTGCCAGCAGCACTGAAGCCAGTATCTACTACAGCCCCGTCAAACATTTCCCCGCCAGCTTTAGCGCCGCCGAGCAGAAGCAGCTGAGCGCCGCCTTCCACAGCAGCGTAGAAAAAGGCATCGCACCGGCCCTCAACCGCCTCGTGCAATTCCTCGAAACCGACTACCTGCCGGCCAGCCGTGCCAGCACCGGCTGGAGTGCACTGCCGAACGGCGCGGCATGGTATGCGGCCCGCATCAAGGACAGCACCAACCTGCCCCTGTCTGCTGAAACCATCCACGCGCTGGGCCTGAAAGAAGTGGCACGCATCCAGCAGCAGATAGCGGAAGTAGCGCCCAAGCTGGGCTACACCGGACCGGCCAAGCTGCTGCCGCAATGGGTGGCCAAACAGGATCAGTACCGCATCTTCAGCAACGACGAACAGGTGCTGGATGCCTACCGCAAAATCTACGCGCAGGTGCAGGAAAAACTGCCCACCTATTTCAGTCTGATTCCGAAAGCCCAGCTGGAACTGCATCTGGAACCCGAGCTGACCCGTGCTACCGCATCCGACCACTACACGCCGCCCGCTGGCGACGGTTCCCATCCGGGCGTATTCTGGCCCGTGGTGAATGATCCCAAGCAGTACAGCCGGGTGGATATGGTCAGCCTGTTCCTGCATGAAGGCGTGCCGGGCCACCACCTGCATGCGGCCCTGCTGAAAGAACTCGATCTGCCCGACTTCCGCAAATTCAGCACGGAGAACCAGAACAGCGCTGCCTACACGGAAGGCTGGGCCCTGTATTCGGAAACGCTGGGCCGCGAAATGGGCCTGTACGAAGATCCGGTAGCCTACTTCGGCCACCTGAATGCGGAAATGCTGCGCGCCGCACGTCTGGTGGTGGATACCGGCATGCACGCCCAAGGCTGGAGCCGCGAACAGGCCATCGCCTATCTGGTGGACACACTGGGCTGGCCGGAAGCCCGCGCCAAAAACCAGATCGAGCGCTATATGGTCTGGCCGGCGCAAGCGCTCAGCTACAAGATCGGTGCGCTGAAAATTCAGGAACTGCGCAAGCGCGCGCAGGATGCACTGGGCGACAAATTCAGTTTCCCGCAGTTCCACGCGGTGGTGATAGGCGACGGCACCCTGCCGCTGCCGATACTGGAAGCGCGCGTCAACCGCTGGATCGCGGCCACGCGCTAAACGGCTAGCCGCTGGCTCCAGCGGCTAGTCTGCCCCTCACTGCATCACGTTCATGACCGCCAACACCATCGCCTGTGCGGCGGTCTTGATCGAAGGTTCCGGTACCGGCGCATAGTAAGGCGAATGGTTGAAGGCCAGCGGTTTGCCGCCCGGCTTTTCGGATTCCGCCACGGCGGCCGCATCGTACACGCCGGTGAAGAAGAACATGCCGGGCACGCCCTGATTGACGAATTCGGAGAAGTCTTCGCTGGCCGTCATGGCCGGACGGCGCACCACATTGGCGGCGCCGAAAGCCTGCTCGAACACAGGCGCAGTACGCGCCACCAGCGCTGCGCTGTTATCGATGGCAGCGCCGCCAGCGATCAGTTCCACATCCGGCGCCGGCGCATCGGCCATCGCCGCCGATGCGTTGGCAATGCGGCGCACACCGGCCAGCAGCTTGGCCCGTACTTCCGGGCTGTAGGAACGGATGGTGCCACGCACGCGCACGGAATCGGGAATGATGTTGCCCACCGTGCCGCCGTTGATGGCGCCTATCGTCACCACGCCGAATTCCTTGGGATCTTTTTCGCGGCTCACCACAGTCTGCACATCGACCACGAAACGGGCCGCGATGGTGACTGGGTCGAGCGCCTTGTCCGGTGCCGAGCCGTGGCCGCCGCGTCCTTTGAAGGTGATTTCGATGGCGTCGGAATTGGACGATACGGGGCCGCTGTTATAGCCGATAGTGCCGTAAGCGTGCGGCCAGCTATGCAGGGCAAAGGCGTAATCGGGTTTGCCGAAGCGGCGGAACAGGCCATCATCGAGCATGGCCTTGGCACCGCTGACGATTTCCTCGGCCGGCTGGCCGATGAACATCAGCGTTCCCTTCCACTGCGATTTCATGGCCACCAGCGTGCGCGCTGCACCCAGCCATGCCGTCATGTGCACATCGTGGCCGCAGCTATGCGCCACCATGGTGTCTTTGCCATCGAGCAGGGCGTGGGCCTTGCTGGAAAACGGGAAGCCGGATTTCTCTTCCATCGGCAAGCCGTCCATTTCGGTACGCACCAGCACCAGCGGGCCGGGGCCGTTGCGGAATATCGCCACCACGCCGGTCTTGCCGACTTTTTCCGTCACCTCGAAACCGAGGCTGCGCATTTCTGCCGCCAGTTTGGCTGCCGTGCGCTGTTCCTGAAACGCGATTTCCGGGTGCGCGTGCAGATCCTTGTAGATCGCATCGAGTTGCGGATACATGGCATTGACCTGCGAGGCCACGGCAGTGGCATCGAGGGCGTGGGCGCTGTGCGCCCCCATGGCAAACAGCAGAGCAGCGAGCGGCAGAGATTTCATCGGTGGTTTCCTTGCTGGCGTGATCAAAATGCCAGCATACCACCGCCCACTCAGGCCGTATGCAACTTCATGGTGGCTGCTTCGAATTTACCTTCGACGATCTGGTTCATCACCAGCAGCGATTTATCAATTGCCTGCTCGATCAGATCCTGCTCCTCGCGGCGCGGGCGGTGCAGCACGAAATCGGCCACCGGCTGCTGCAGGCCCAGCGTACGCGGATGGCCGATGCCTAGGCGCAGCCGCCAGTAGTCCTGCGTGCCGAGGGCCGCTGTAATGTCTTTCAGGCCGTTGTGCCCCCCGGCCGAACCGCCTTTTTTGAGCCGCGCAATGCCGGGCATCAGATCGAGTTCGTCATGCACTACCAGCACCTGATCGGGCGTGATCTTGAAGAAGCGGCATAGTGCACCAACCGACTGGCCGGAGCGGTTCATATAGGTTTGCGGTTCCAGCAGATACACTTCCTGACCGGCCACGCTAGTGCGCGCCATCAGCGCGTTATAACGCGTTTCGCGCTGCAAGCGGGTGCCGGGCAGGCTGTTGGCGAGATTATCCACCAGCCAGAAGCCGGCATTGTGGCGGGTTTGTTCGTATTCGGCGCCGGGGTTGCCGAGACCAACGATGAGACGGATAGGCATAAAATTTAGCGCGGCAAAAATAGGGTCGGGCATAAAAAAACCCCCGCTGGCAGTGCGCACCAGAGTGCGATCAGACCAGCGGGGGCTGCACTAGCTACCGCCCGCGGGCGGCATCAGTGATTACTTCTTTTCTTCAGCAGCGGCTTCAGCCGATACGTGACCAGCAGGTACCGAAGCGGTAGCGATGGTCAGGTTGGCGCCGTGGGTTACAGCGGTCACGCCAGCTGGCAGAACCAGGTCGCCTACGTGCAGCGAGTGGCCAACGTCGATGTTTGCCAGGTCAACGGTGATGAACTCTGGCAGGTCTTTAGGCAGGCACGATACGTCGATTTCGTTAGCAACGTGGCTGATGGTTGCGCCGTGCAGCTTAACAGCTGGCGAAACGTCAGCGTTGACGAAGTGCAGAGCCACTTTGGTGTGCATTTTCTTGTTCTGGTCTACGCGCTGGAAGTCAGCGTGCAGAACCAGTTGTTTGAATGCGTGGACTTGGAAGTCACGCAGCAGCACTTGCTGGGAAACGCCGTCGATTTCCAGATCCAGGATCGACGAGTGGAACGCTTCTTTTTTCAGCGCGTGGTACAGGGCGTTGTGGTCCAGCGAGATGGTGATTGCTGGCTCGGTACCGCCGTAAACGATACCTGGGGTCTGGCCCGAATTGCGCAGGCGGCGGCTCGCTCCGGAACCTTGCAATTCGCGTTTGAATGCTACAACTTTCATGTGATACTCCAAAAATTACAGGGCTCGCGCCCCGTGTTAGGAAGCCCCCGCGACCAGGGTGCTTCAGAATATGGGTCTTGCGACCCATGCAACCGGAACAACAACGGCGCAACGGCAAAAGCCGGTGCGCCGCGTAAAACTTTTATCAACACCGCAGCGCAGGCTGCGGCATCGCGTCTCGCTCAAACTTAGTCGATGAACAGGGAGATCACGGAATCACCCTTGACGATACGTTTGAAGGTCTCTGCCAGCAGCGGTGCGCAGGTCAGCTGACGGATCTTGTCGCAGGCCTTGGCAGCTTCGGACAGGGGAATCGTGTCGGTCACAACCAGCTCGTCCAGCGAGGATGTGGTGATACGTTCGATCGCAGGGCCCGACAGCACAGGGTGGGTGCAATACGCGATGACTTTCTTGGCGCCGCGCTCTTTCAGCACTTCTGCCGCTTTCACCAGCGTACCGGCGGTATCGACCATGTCGTCCATGATCACGCAGTTACGGCCTTCGACTTCACCGATGATGTTCATCACTTCGGACACGTTGGCCTTAGGACGACGCTTGTCGATGATGGCCAGATCGCAGCCCAGACGTTTGGCCAGTGCACGTGCGCGCACTACACCGCCCACGTCGGGCGACACCACCAGCAGATCCTGGTAGTTTTTCTTCTGCAGGTCGCCCAGCAGCACTGGCGATGCGTAGATGTTATCTACCGGGATATCGAAGAAGCCCTGAATCTGGTCTGCGTGCAGATCCATGATCAGGACGCGCTCGACGCCCGCTTCTTCCAGCATATTGGCGACGACTTTAGCCGAGATCGCCACACGTGCCGAACGGGGGCGACGGTCTTGACGGGCATAGCCGAAATAAGGAATTGCAGCAGTGATACGACCAGCGGATGCACGTTTCAGCGCATCGACCATCAGGATCAGTTCCATCAGGCTGTCGTTAGTAGGGGCGCAGGTCGATTGCAGCACGAAGACGTCTTTACCGCGGACGTTTTCGTTAATCTCTACCATCACTTCGCCGTCCGAGAATTTCGAAACGTTTGCCTTGCCGAGAGGGATGCCGAGATTTTTGACGACCCCTTCTGCCAATGCAGGATTAGCGTTGCCGGTAAAAACCATCAGGTTTTCGAAAGCCATTGGGAGTCCCAGAGAAAAGTCGAAGAATTTTTTGAACAGCCGCCGGCAGTGCTGCCGACGCTATGTGTACTAAGTAGAATGTCCCGCTCCAGGCGAGACACTTTTGCCTTATCCGGCCGGAGACTGCTTCAGCCTCGACGGTTCCAGATACAAACGAATGGCAGGGGAACAAGGATTCGAACCTTGGTATGCCGGAATCAAAATCCGGTGCCTTAACCAGCTTGGCGATTCCCCTACGCAACTGACTGCTTGTCGTTACAGGCCGATATTATACAGCCTTTTTAACGCTAAGCCAAATCTTTTTACGCTTCACAACATCGCGTCTAGCGGGTGATGATGGAGCGTCTGGGCTTTCCACGCTTTCCACTTTGCCGGTACTTTTTCGAGTACCGCCGCCGCTTCAGCTTCGGAGGCCAGCGCACAGAACACACATGCACCAGAGCCAGTCATCCTGGCATCGCCATACGCTGCTAGCCACGCTACCGCTTCTGCTACCGGCGGATATAACTGCGCTGCTACCTGCTGTAAGTCGTTCTTTCCAAACTCTCTTAAACCGTTCCGATTTGCGAGGTGGCTGGAAAAGTCCGCTATTATGACGGGCGGAGTATCCCTTGTCAAATATTCTGAAGAAAAAATTGCAGCCGTAGGCACTTCGACGCCCGGTTCGATCACCACATACCAGCAATCGGCCGCCTGTACCGGCTGCAGTGCCTCGCCCACGCCTTCGGCAAAGGCGGTCTGGCCGAAGATAAAGAAAGGAATGTCCGCCCCCAGCGGCAGGCCCAGCGCCATCAGTTCCTCGCGGCTCAGGCCAGCCTGCCACAGATGGTTGAGCACCATCAGCGTGGTGGCCGCATCGGACGAACCGCCACCGAGCCCGCCGCCCATAGGCAAGATCTTATGCACCGAAATATCCACGCCGCGCGGCAAGTGCCCCGTACGGCGCAGCACTTCGGCCTGCAGCAGGCGGGCAGCGCGGATAATCAGGTCGCGTTCCTGCGGCACGCCAGCCAGTTCGGTGACGCGGAAAATCTGCTGGTCGTCGCGCAGGGTGAAGTCGAGGCGGTCGCCATGGTCCACCATCTGGAACACGGTCTGCAGCAGATGGTAGCCATCGGCGCGGCGGCCATTGACGTGCAGGAAGAGATTAAGTTTGGCCGGAGCCGGGCAATGTTTCAAACTTGTCATGTGAATTATTCTGCGACGGTAGGACGGAGGGCGATGCGGATCGCCAGTTCCTCCACCTCCCCCGCGCCGAGGCGGGTCAGTTCTATACGTTTGGGCTGCGCTACCGCCGCCTGTTCATCCTGCCACGTCATGTACTCGACTTTCCAGCCGTCGCGCGTGACCACCGTGTTACGGGCCGGCGAAGCGCTGAAACGCTGGCCCTGTGCATCGGTGGCATAGCCTTGCAGCCAGTCGCGCAGGCCCGCGACGGGCAGGCTCCAGCCCAGCGTCTGCGTAGTCAGGCTGTCGAGATCGGCGGCTGTGCGCAGCGGCTGGCCGCTCTGCTGCAGGCTGGCCTGCTGCGGCGTGACATGCAGCACCGCCACGGTCTGGCCCGTGGGCGATACCAGCGTGACATCCGTGGCCGCCGGCGTCTGCTGCCACTGGAAGGTGCCGGTCAGCGATTCGCGCTTGCCGTCGCGCAAGTAGTTAATCCCTATCGAGCCCTGCAGGGCCAGCGTGTCGCGGTAAGGGGCTACCGGCGCGGCAGATTGCACCGCGCCACCCGTGGTGGCGCAGCCGCCCAGCACCAGGATGGAACTCAGGCTCAGGGCAGTCAGCAGCGCACGGCGGCGCGAAAATGGGCGAGTAGTCATCATGTAGAAACTTATCAGAGGCTTTGCTTGAGGCGCGCCAGCGTGCTTTTCAGTACATCGTTCTGCGGGTCTTTGCCCTGAGCTTCCTGCCAGAGTTTTCTGGCCGCCGCCTGATCGCCTTTGACGAACAGCACTTCACCGAGGTGGACGGCAATTTCCGCATCATTGCGCACGGCATAAGCACGGCGCAGCATGGACTCGGCTTCGTCGAGATTGCCCATGCGGAATTGCACCCAGCCCATGCTATCCATGATGTAGGGGTCGCCGGGCGCCATTTTCAGCGCCTTGTCGATCAGACTATAGGCTTCCGGCAGGCGCTCGTTGCGCTCGGCCAGCGAGTAACCGAGTGCGTTGTAGGCCTGCTGGTTATCGGGTGCGGCGATCATGACCTGACGCAGCGTTTTTTCCATCAGATCCATTTTGCCCAGCTTTTCGGCCAGCAGGGCAAACTCGTACAGCAGGTCGGGATTGCCGGGGAAGCGCTGGTTGGCATTTTCCAGCACCACGAAGGCAGTCAGCACATCGCCCGCATCGCGCAGCAACTGCGCATCGACCAGGAACACCTGAGCCTGATCATTCTGGTCCGCAGGCTTGAGTTCGGCCAGCTGGGCGCGGGCCTCGTCCACTTTGCCCTGCCGTGCCGTCAGCTGGGCCATTTTCAGGCGCGCTGCCAGATATTCCTTTTCATCGCCGCCTTCGATCTGCTCCAGCCAGTTGTAGGCGGCAGCCAGATCGCCACGATGTTCGGCTATCTGCGCCAGTATGATCAGCACCTTGGACGGATCACGCTCGTCGTTAGGCTGCTGCGCCAGCACTTCCACATAACGCGACAGGTATTTTTCCGCAGCGGCCAGATCGTTGCTCTGCATGGCCATGGCGCCCAGCGAGTACAGCGTGGCCAGATTGTCCGGCTGGTCCTTGAGCAAGGTGAGGAACTGCTCGCGGGCCGCATCGATCTGTTTGGCGTCCACCAGTATGCGGGCATAGGCAGCGCGCACTTCGTTGGCATGCGGGTGCTGGGTCAGGAAATCCGACAGCACCGCCAGCGCTTTATCGAGACTGCCGGAAACCTGCGCCTTGGTCAGCACGGCCAGTTCCGAATCGGCCTTGATGGCCAGCGCCCGTTCCGCTTCCGTCGCAGCGCGCGCTGCGTCGTTAAGGGCGAAAGCGCTCTGCGCCAGTATCAGGTGCGGCTCCAGCATGGCGTCATACGGCGCCAGCACGCGCTCCAGCAGTGCGAAGGTAGCCTGCTTGTCCTTCAGATGCAGCATCAGCTGCTGCATCTGGAACATGGCCAGCGGACGCGCTTTCACTGGCAACTGCCTGAGGCGCAGGGCGAACAGCTGCTCCGCCTCGCGCAGATCGGGGTTATTGACCAGAAAACCCAGTTGCAGCTGGATAGCCTCGTCCGATTCCGGTGCCAGTCCGCGCCACAGGCGGATGGCCGACAGCGCTTCCGGGCCCTGCTTGGCCGTCATGGCCATTTCCGTGGCGCGCTGCGCCAGCCGCGGGTCGCGCGTCTGCTGGGCCAGCGCCAGCATGGTGATGTACGGCCCCTGCCAGTTACCCTGCTTGAATTCCAGTTCGGCCTTGGTAATCCGGAACACCAGCTCGCTGGTCAGCTCCACATTGGGCAGCACCACGGGCGGCGTATCGTCGCTGGCCGCAGGCGCCTCGGCGGCGGCAGCAGCGGGCGCGGCGGCCGGCTGACCCGCAGGCGGTGCATCGGCGGCGGGAGTCGTCACGGGAGTAGCCAGTTGCGGGGCGGTGGCACATGCTGACAGCAGGGCCGACAAGGTTACAATGGCAAAAGCGTTTTTCAAGGGTAAATCCTGGCGATCGGTATGGTTACGGACAGATTTTACGCCCTGCACCGGGCTGGCGTGTTTGACTAGTGTAACCAAATATTCCGATCCGTCACCTTTCGGCGCCTGCGGCAGGCAATTCGCGGCCCGCCGGAGCAGCGCAATATCGCCCTGATCAACCCGGTTCCCTTTCAACCTCAGCCTACCCGAAGCGAAACAGATGCCAGAATTACCAGAAGTTGAAGTCACGCGGCGCGGCGTCGCGCCCCACCTCGAAGGCCGCACCGTCCATTCCGTGGTGATGCGGCGCGATGGCCTGCGCTGGCCCTTTCCGCCCGAACTCAATCAACTGCTGGCAGGACGCACCGTGCGCGCTACCGGGCGGCGCGGCAAATATCTGCTCGTGCATTTCGACCATGGCACACTGATTATCCATCTCGGCATGTCCGGCCATTTACGCATCATGCCGGCCGGCATAGCGCCGGAAAAGCATGACCATATCGATCTGGTCGTGCACAGCGACGCAGGCCTGCAGGCGCTGCGCATGAAAGACCCGCGCCGCTTTGGCGCCGTGCTCTGGCACGATGCCGCCGACGGCGCGCTGGAACATCACGTGCTGCTGCGCGAACTGGGCGTGGAACCGCTGGAAGCGGGCTTCACCGGCAAGCTGCTGTACGACCGCACACGCGGGCGCAGCACGGCCGTCAAACTGGCCCTGCTGGCCGGCGATATCGTGGTCGGCGTAGGCAATATCTATGCATCGGAAAGCCTGTTCCGCGCCCGCATCAACCCGAAAACACCGGCCGGCCGCATCAGTCTGGCCCGCTACGAAACACTGGCCAGCACCGTGCGCGAGGTGCTGGCCGAAGCCATCGTGCAGGGCGGCAGCACCTTGCGTGACTTTATTGCCGTAAATGGCCAGTCCGGTTACTTCCAGCAGACCTATTTCGTCTATGATCGTGCTGGTGTGCCGTGCAAAGTGTGCGGTACGCCTATCCGGCAGATCAAGCAGGGCCAGCGTTCCACCTTTTACTGCGTGCATTGCCAAAAATAAGGGCAGACTCCATGGTCAGGGATTTCGAACATTACAGTGCATGGCGCCAGAGCGTACTGACCGCGCTGACCGGCTACCAGAGCTGGATGCGGGCCGCTGGCCTGGCCGACGGTGCCACCGAGCAGCGCATAGCCCGTACACTGGCGCGGCTGGGCGACGACAAGCTGTCGCTGGCATTTGTGGCGGAATTCTCGCGCGGTAAATCGGAACTGATCAACGCCATCTTCTTTGCCGATTATGGCCAGCGCCTGCTGCCCTCGGCGGCGGGGCGCACCACCATGTGTCCTACCGAGCTGATGTACGACGCGGCCCACCCGCCTTCGCTGCGCCTGCTGCCTATCGAGACCCGCGCCCGGCACCTCTCCACCAGCGACTACCGCGAGCAGCCCGAGGCATGGACCGTGCTGCCGCTGGATCTGGCCGACGGCGCCGGCATGCACGAGATTTTCAAGCAGGTGGGCCTGACCCGCCGCGTGCCGGTGGACGAAGCGCGCCGCTATGGTCTGTACGACGAAGAAGACCCCGCGCTGGCCAGCACCATAGACGCAGCGGGCATGGTGGAGATATCGCGCTGGCGCCATGCCATCATCAACTTCCCTCACCCGCTGCTCAAGCAGGGGCTGGTGATACTCGATACGCCGGGCCTGAACGCCATCGGCACGGAACCGGAGCTGACCCTCAACCTGATCCCCAATGCGCATGCCGTGCTGTTCATCCTCGCCGCCGATGCCGGCGTTACGCGCAGCGACATCGAGGTCTGGCGCCAGCACATAGGCGCCGGGCCGGGCCGGCTGGTGGTACTGAACAAGATCGATGGCCTGTGGGATGAATTGCGCAGCGAGGCCGACATCCATGCCGATATCGTGCGCCAGCAGGAACAGGCGGCCCATACGCTGGGGCTGGAAACCCGTCAGGTGTTTCCCGTCTCGGCGCAAAAAGGGCTGGTGGCACGCATTACGGGCGATGCCGCTCTGCTCGAACGCAGCCGCCTGCCCGCGCTGGAACAGGCGCTGTTCGAGCAGCTGATCACGGCCAAAAAAGATATCGTGCGCCAGCAGCTGCAGGACGAACTGCAGGCACTGAGCAGCGCCCAGCTAGGGCTGCTGCAGGCGCGCAGCCGCGGCATCGTCGAACAGCTGGTGGAACTCAACAGCCTGCGCGGCAAGAACCAGAACATGATCAGTCACATGATCCGCCGCATCGACGTGGAAAAGAAGGAATTCGATGCCAGCCTGTACACGCTGCAGGCCACGCGTTCCGTATTCACACGCCTGTCCACCGAACTGTACACCTGCATGGGCATGGACATCGTGCGCGATGATATCGAGCAGGTCCGTAGCGATATGCAGCAAAGCCGCTTCTTCACGGGCGTGCGCGAAGCCATGCGCCAGTACTTCGGCCGGGTCAATGCCAACCTCGATGCGGCCGAGCGCAAAACGGCCGAAATCAGCGACATGATGGCCGTGATGTACCGCCGTTTTGCTAACGAACACGGGCTTTCGCTGGCCATGCCGATGGCATTCACGCTGCAGCCCTACCGTTCCGAAATCGCCACCATCGAAACGATTTATAACAAACAGTTCGGCACTGCCACCTTGCTTACCACCAGCCGCGTGGTACTGATGGAGAAGTTTTTTGATACCATCGCGTCGCGCGTGCGGGCCTGCTTCAAGGCGGCCAATCAGGATGCGGAAGCGTGGCTGAAAGTGATCATGGCGCCGCTGGAAGCGCAGATCCGCCAGCACAAGGAACAGCTCAGACACCGGCAGGCGTCGATCCAGCGCATCCATGATGCGACCGATAGTCTGGAACAGAAGATCGAAGCCTTCGAAGCCAGCCAGCAGGAACTGGCGGCACAGAAGATTACCCTGCTGGAGCTGGCCGGACAGGTCAGCCTCGCCATCAACGCACCATGGCCGGCACTGGACGCCGCCGCTTAAAGACATCCGGCATCGCGCCGGCCCCGTATTTTCAGGAAGATTATGAAGTTAGCAGTCGAATTTGCACGAGAAGATTTTCACGATCCCGATTTTTCCGCCACCCTGATGGCGTGGCAGAAGCAGCACGGCCGGCACACGCTGCCGTGGCAAAACACGCGTGATGCCTATCTGATCTGGCTGTCCGAAATCATGCTGCAGCAGACCCAGGTTTCCGCCGTGATCGGCTACTACCAGCGCTTCCTGCAGCGCTTCCCCGATCTGGCCAGTCTGGCTGCAGCGCCGGTGGAAGAGGTGATGGCGCAGTGGAGCGGGCTCGGTTACTACACCCGTGCACGCAATCTGCACAAATGCGCGCAGCGCGTGGTGGCCGAATATGGCGGCGTGTTCCCGTCCGATCCGCTGTTGCTGGCCGACCTGCCCGGCATAGGCCGCTCTACCGCTGCAGCGATTGCGGCATTTTCCAGTGGCCGCCGCGCCGCCATCATGGATGGCAACGTCAAGCGTGTGCTGGCGCGCGTGTATGGCGTCGACACCTACCCGGGCGAGCGCAAGACGGAAGAAATGCTGTGGCACCGGGCCGAGGCGCTGCTGCCCGAACAGGGCATAGAATCGTACACGCAGGGTCTGATGGACATGGGCGCAACGCTGTGCACGCGCAGCAAGCCCGATTGCGCGCGCTGCCCCATGCAGCCGCGCTGCGTGGCCTATAACACGGGCCGCACGGCGCAACTGCCGGTGCGCAAACCGAAGAAGGCCAGTCCCGAAAAGCACGCCATCATGCTGCTGATGATAGCTAACGGCGCCGTGCTGCTGGAGCAGCGGCCACCAAGCGGCATCTGGGGTGGTTTGCTGTCGCTGCCCGAACTGGCAGGCCATGTGGCCGCGCCGGAGGAGGATGGGCATGATGCGAATGCGGTGGAAGATAGCGAACTGCTGCGCGCGGTGGAACCGTTTGGCACGATGGAAAGCTATGAACGTCTGAACACGGTCATCCATGTGTTCACCCACTACAAGCTGCACATCGCGCCTTACCGCATTACGCTGGCGCAGCGGCGCATGATGGCGGCGCAATCAGCTTACGTCTGGCTGCCGCTGGCACAGCTAGGTGAGGCCGCCCTGCCCGCCCCGATCAAAAAACTGTTGCTGGAACTGGCAGGCAGCCCCTAGCTGGCTAACCAGCTTGTGGCTCAGACCCAGAACTTGACCACCGCCACGATGATGCTGGCCATCGTCAGCACCGTACCGATAAGCCAGCGCAATATGCGTAATTCCAGGTGCGCCATTTGCAAGCGCATTTCACCGAGGTCATTGCTGATGCGCTTTTCGAATTCGCTCGAGCGCTGGTTCAGCGTCGCAAACTCTTCGGCTTGCTGTCGTTCCAGCGCCCGCAGTTCGGTCTTGCTGGCGGACTGTTCGAACAACAGCGCAATCCGGCTTTCCATGCGCAGAATGTCTTCCTTGCTGGCAAAATAGCGGCGCATTTCCTGCCGCTCCTGCCGCAAAGATTCCACTTCGTTTTCAACCGAAGTAAGCCGCTTATCGAGTTTTGAAATTTGCTCGTCCATGCCTGATCATCCCCTTGGCAGCAGGGATGATCAAGGCCGCACGATTGAGGAAACTCAAATTACAGTTCTTCGAGCGAGAACAGGCGGCGGTGTTCGCGGATAGCGTAGCGGTCCGTCATGCCAGCGATGTAGTCCGCTATCTTGCGGGCCTGCTTGCTGACGTCGCCTGACTTGTCCTGATAGTCGGGCGGCAGCAGCACAGGATCGGCCATGAAAGCGCCATACAGCTCGCGCACGATGCGGCTGGCTTTGACGCGCATGCGGTTGACCTTGTAGTGGCGGTACAGATTCTCGCGCAGGAAGCGCTTGAGTTCCGTCGCATCCTTGCGCATAGGATCGGAGAAGCGGATCAGCGGCGGCGCGGCGCGCACCTCGTCTATGCTCTTAGGCGCGGCATCGGCCAGCAGGCGGCTGGAGGTGACGATCAGATCGTCGGCCAGTGCCGTAATCAGACGGCGCAAGGTTTCGTAGATGGCACGGCGGCCCGACAGGCCGGGAAAATGCTGCTGCACATCGCGCCACAGGCGGGCGAAGAATTCCACCTGCTCCAGCTGCGCGATGGTGATCAGGCCGGAGCGCAGACCGTCATCGATATCGTGGCTGTTGTAGGCAATTTCGTCGGCCAGATTGGTCAGCTGGGCTTCCAGCGATGGCTGGGTGCGGTCGATAAAGCGCTGCGCTACCGGCCCCAGCAAGCGGGCATTATTGAGCGAGCAGTGCTTGAGTATGCCCTCGCGGGTTTCGAACATCAGGTTCAGGCCATCGTAGGCGCCGTAATGCTCTTCCAGCTCGTCCACCACGCGCAGGCTTTGCAGATTGTGTTCGAAGCCGCCATGCTCCTGCATGCACTCGTTGAGCACATCCTGCCCCACGTGGCCGAACGGCGTGTGGCCCAGATCGTGCGCCAGCGAGATGGCTTCCACCAGATCCTCGTTCAGGCGCAGATTGCGCGCCAGCGAACGGCCGATCTGCGCCACTTCCAGACTATGGGTCAGCCGGGTGCGAAACAGATCGCCCTCGTGATTGAGGAATACCTGGGTCTTGTACTCGAGCCGGCGGAAGGCCGACGAATGGATGATGCGGTCGCGGTCGCGCTGGAACTCGCTGCGCGAGGCGTGCGGCGTTTCGGCAAAGCGGCGCCCGCCGCCGCCCGATGCATGGGCAGCATAAGGGGCGAGGAGGTCGTCGGGCAGCATGGCTTATGGTCCGCTTAGATACTGGCTGCCAGCGTTTGCAGCAGCAGCTCCTGCGGTGCGTTGCTAATGCAGGGCGCGCCCAGAGGTTTCATCAGGATGAACTTGATGGCACCGCCCTCGTTCTTCTTGTCCACTTCCATCAGTTCCAGCCAGCGCGCCGTGCCCAGATCGGGTGCCTTGATCGGCAGGCCAGCGGCAGCCACCAGCGCGCGCACGCGCTCCACTGTCGCCGCATCGACCATGCCCATGCGCTGCGACAGATCGGCTGCCATCACCATGCCGCAGCCCACGGCTTCACCGTGCAGCCACTGGCCGTAGCCCATGCCCGCCTCGATGGCGTGGCCGAAGGTGTGGCCGAAATTAAGGATGGCACGCAGGCCGCCTTCGCGCTCGTCCTGACGCACCACGTCGGCCTTGATTTCGCAGGAACGGGCGATGGCGTAAGCCAGCGCGCCCTTGTCGCGTGCTACCAGCTTGGCGATATTCGCTTCTATCCACTCGAAGAACGGCAGGTCGATCACGGCGCCATATTTGATGACTTCGGCCAGACCGGCCGCCAGTTCGCGCGCCGGCAGGGTTTCCAGCGTGGTGGTATCGGCCAGCACGGCACGCGGCTGGTAGAACGCGCCTATCATGTTCTTGCCCAGCGGATGGTTGATGCCGGTCTTGCCGCCCACCGAGGAATCCACCTGCGACAGCAGAGTGGTAGGCACCTGGATGAAATCCACCCCGCGCATATAGCTGGCAGCGGCATAGCCGCACAGGTCGCCGATCACGCCGCCGCCCAGCGCTACCAGCGTGGTCTTGCGGTCGGCCTTGCTGGCCAGCAGGGCGTCGAAAATCTTCATCAGACTTTCCCAGTTCTTGAACTCCTCGCCGTCGGGCAGCACGATGCTGATGATCTGCTTGCCGGCAGCGCGCAGGCCCGCTTCCACCCGCTCCAGATACAGCGGCGCGATGGTGCTGTTGGTGACGATGGCAACCTTGTTGCCGTGCACGTGGCGCGCCAGCAGGGACTGATCCTGCAGCAGCGCAGGACCGATAGCGATCGGGTAGCTGCGCTCGCCCAGATCGACATTTAACAGGATGGTGGATTCTTCGTTCATGGAAGGCTGGGCTTGAGTCACACAGTTGGGCGCGGCCTCGCAGGCGCGCGTTTCCAGCTGGTTGAGAATAATGGATACCATGGATTGTACGTTAGGACGTCCCGTATCGATGACGATGTGGGCGACTTCCGTGTACAGCGGATCGCGCACGGCCATCAGCTCCTCGAGCTTCTTGCGCGGATCGACCGTTTGCAGCAGCGGACGGTTCTTGTCGTGGGCAGTGCGCTGCAGGATGCTGTTGACGCTGGCACGCAGATAGATCACCGTGCCCCGTTCCTGCAGAAAGGCGCGGCTCTCCGGATTGAGGATGGCGCCGCCGCCCGTGGCCAGCACGATGCCCTGCTGGCCGGTGAGTTCCCGTATGACTTCCGCTTCGCGGCGGCGAAAGCTGGCTTCCCCTTCGATTTCAAAGATCCACGGGATGGTGGCTCCCGTCCGGGCTTCGATTTCGTGGTCGGAATCGATAAAACGCAGCCCCAGCTTACGCGCCAGGATGCGGCCGATGGTGGTTTTTCCTGCCCCCATCAGGCCGACTAGAAACACATTAGGCATGAACAGTCCGAGTTAATTCGGGTTACTACACGAAGTTGATGTCCCGTAGGGGCTAGTCAGCCCCGGCGGTGTGATCGTCTGGAGCGCAAAATCTGCCGCCAAACCCGGTAAGTGTACCAGACCCGTGTAATTCGATTCACTCCCGTTCACCTGACCGCGTACCGTCAGGTTCACATCGAGCCAGTTGGCGCGGTCGCGCGGGTAGATCAGCGAGACGATGGCCTGCCCCTTGGCGTCGGTGGTAACGTTGGTGCTGACGCTGACCGGTATGCCCGGATCGAGCACGCCATTGCCGTTCAGGTCCTCGCCCGCATCGAGTATGCCGTTGCGGTTGATGTCCTCGTTGGCGCAGCCCACATGCTGTACCGGGGTCCATGGCCCCTGCGGCAGGGCATAGCCCAGCATGCCCTTGTAGTAGGTGGTAGGCAGCACGGAAGCCGTCAGTTTCACGCCCGGCACGGCATTGCCGGCGGCATCGGTCACCAGCACCAGATAGTCGAGCTGGTAGGAAGCGCTGCCCGGCGTCTGCACCAGATTGCCCGTACCGGCGCTGATGAACAGGGATTTCTGCGCCACCGTCAGGCTGGCCACGGCGCTGGCACCGGAACCGCCGATGATGCGCGCCTGGATCTGCACGCCATTGAGCGGCGACGGATTGCTGCCAGCCACAAAGCTCACCGTGGCCGAGCCGTCCGCGCCGGTCTGCACCAGCGCAGGCTGGGTCAGCGTACCGCCGCTAGGGTCGGTCAGGATGGAGAAGGCCACGCTGGCGTTCTTCACCACATTGTTCTGCGCCGTGCCGTCGCGTACCACGGCACGCAAGCTGGTCTGCTGGGCGGTGCTGCCGGCCACATTGGCGCCGATCACGGCCGGATCGGCCTGCACGGTAATGGTGGCGATATTGGTCAGCGGCGCCACGAATTCCAGACTGGTCTGGGTGGTCTGGCCAATCACCGTGGCCGTCAGCGTGGCCACACCGGGGCCGCTGGCGTTCAGGTAGGCACTGGCTGCACCGCCTACCAGCGCTACCGGTCCGGACAGAGGAATGCTGCAGGCGGCATCGCTATACACGGTACCGCGCGAGCTGCTGATGGTGACAGCGCCAGCCGGCCCGCCCGTTACCGCCACCTGCTGGCAGCCGCCGATAGGCGCCGTGGTTTCGACATTGCCCGCGCCATCGAGCACCTTGACGGCGAAGCTGGACGCATTGATGACGATGCTGGCCGAGGCCGATTCGCCACCGGCTTTGACCGTGATCACATCCGCCGAACCGCCGCTGGCGGCGTAGCTGAGCACCAGCTGGCCAGCGGAGTTGGTGACGGCATTGCCACCGCCCTTGACTGTCAGGCTGTTGGCGTTGGAAGAATACTGCACCGTTTTACCGGCCAGCGCATTGCCGGCCGAATCCACCAGCTTCAGGGTGACGTCGGCGCTGGAGCCCGCATTGATGGTGGGCTGGGAATTAATCGTCAGGCGGTTGCCAGCCACGTTGACGATGGTGCTGACGGGCGCCGCGCCCGGCACGCTGGCCGTGATGCGGATAGCGCGCGAAGTCGGATCGCCGCCCGTGCCCAGTTTTTCCGTCACCAGACCTTGCGCGTTGGTGACGCGGCTGGTCAGCGACAGGCTGCCGGAATCCGCGCTCAGGCTCACCGTGACGCCGGACATCACGGTGTTGTTAGCATCGCGCACCAGCGCCATCACACTGACTTCGTTACCGGCCGTGCCGACGGAAGCGAGCGTACCCGAATCCGTCGTCAGGCTCAGGGTAGGCACGGCATTGATCACGTCCACCGTAATCTCGGCCGACTTGGCGGAGCCGGCACTGGCCGTGATGGTGATCTTGCGCAGGCTGCTATCGCCCTTGGTGCTGAGCTTTTCCGTCACCTGTCCGGAGCTGTTGGTGACGCGGTTGGTATTGCTGACCGTGCCCGAGCTGGCGGTAAAACTCACGGTTTCATTGGGCAGCGCATTGCCGCCAGCATCCTTGACGATGACGGTCAGCGTCACTTCCGTGCCATCGAGGCCGGAGGACGCCAGCGTGGTGGCGCTAGCCTGCAGCAGCACACTGGCTGCCTTGGACGGCGCTACGCCATTGCTATTGCTACCGGGCGAACCACCGCCACCACCGCATGCCGACAGCAGAGTGGCGCATACCAGCAGCGCCAGCCATTCGCGGAATTTATTCATGATGCGCTTCCCATTTGGTTGAGGATGAATACTGCTCTTGCCGCTGCCGCTGCCGCCGGCAGCCAGGTCGCCGGCGCTGTCGTGCCGGCGTGTAATATCAGCGCGAGATCAGCCGGTCCGCCACGATTTTCGGCGTGATGAATACCAGCAGTTCGGTCTTGTCATTGGTGCGGCTATTGCTGCGGAATAGATTGCCGAGCAGCGGCACATCGCCCAGCAAGGGCACTTTGTCGGTGGTGTTGCGTTCGGTCTGCTGGTAGATCCCGCCCAGCACCACGGTGCCGCCGTTATCCACCATCACCTGCGTCTTGACGTGTTTGGTATCGATGGCGAAACCGGCGCGGGTTTCCTGCCCCACGCTATCCTTGTTCACGTCCACATCGATCACCACATTGCCGTCGGGGGTAATCTGCGGCGTGACTTCCAGCCGCAGATTGGCTTTGCGGAACTGGATCGACGTGGCGCCGCTGCTGGTGGCAACCTGATACGGCAGTTCTATGCCCTGCTCGATCAGCGCGATCGCCTTGTCGGCCGTGATCACGCGCGGGCTGGAGATAATCTTGCCGGTACCGTCAGCTTCCAGTGCCGACAGTTCCAGATTGAGGAAGCGGTTGGCGGCCGACGAGAACAGGCTGACGGCCAGCGTGCCGGCTGCCGCACCGTTGATGGCCGATGCCGGCAGGTTGACGAACTGGGTGTTGTTGTAGCTGGCATCGGTAGGCTTGACCTGGCCCGTAATTTCGCCCACGCCCGTCATATTGCCGCCTATGCCGACGCGGGTATTGCTGCTGCCGATCTGGTAGCCGGAGTCGCCGCCGCGGATGGTGCGCAGATCGGCGAAGCCCAGCTTGGCGCCCAGATTGCGGGTAAAGGTGTCGCTCGCTTCGACGATGCGCGCTTCGATCAGCACCTGCTTGGATGCCACGTCGGTCTTGGCGATCAGCTTGCGGATATCTTCCAGCTTGGACGGAATGTCGGTCACGAACAGCTGGTTGGTACGCGGTTCGATGATGGCGCTGCCCCGTTTGGACAGCACGCGGTTCTTGCTATCGGCGCCGCCATCGAGCCCGAACACGGTCTTGAACGCGTCGGCCTTCTGGTAATTGAGCTGGAAGATTTCCGACTTGAGCGGCTCCAGATCGGCGATCTGGGCGCGCTGTTCCAGTTCCAGTTTTTCCTTGGTCAGCAGCTCTTCCTTGGGCGCGATCCACAGCACCGAGCCGTTCTTGCGCATGTCCAGCCCTTTGGCCTGCAGCACCACGTCCAGCGCCTGATCCCATGGCACTTCCTTCAGGCGCAGGGTGAGATTGCCGGCCACGCTATCGCTGGTGATGATGTTCAGCCCCGAGATATCGGCAATTGCCTGCAGCGCCGCGCGCACTTCCACATTCTGGAAATTGAACGACAGCTTTTCGCCGCGATAGCCCTGGGTACCCTGCGTGAGCTTGTTGGGGTCTTCCCTGATCGGTTTCACATCGATCACCAGCTGGGTGTCGCTCTGGTACACCGTCTGTTCCCACAGGCCGCGCGCCTCGATGGTCAGACGGGTGTTCTCGCCCTGCGCCAGCGTAGTGACCTGTGCCACCGGCGTACCGAAGTCGCCCACGTCGAGACGGCGGCGCAGATTTTCCGGCACGCCCGTCTTGAGGAAATCCACTACCACACCGGTAGGCGTCTGACGCACATCGGCCGCCACCTGATTGTTGGGCAGATCGACGATCACGCGGCCTTCGCCATTGCTGCCACGGCGAAAATCGATATAGCGCAGCATGGGGCGGGTTGCCGCAGCCGGCTTGGTGCTCGCCACCGGCAGGCCGGCTGCATCGACCGGCGCGCTGACGCCGCCGCTGCCGTCTATGGTGAGGATCACGGCCTTGCCGTCGATGGCGGTAGCGTAATTGAGGCTGCGCTTGAGATTGAACACCAGACGCGAGCGCTCGCCCGCCTGCACCACATTCACGCTGCGCAGTTCGCCCACGCCGATATCCTGCGTGCTGCTGCCGGTGGCATTGGAAGTGGCGCCGAAGTCCAGCGCGATCCGTGGCGGGTTGGTGATGGAAAAACCGATGGGCAGCTTGTCCGGCGCGTGCTTCAGACCGATGCGCACGATGACGTTGGCGCCCTGACGGTTGGCGGTGATGGATTCGATCGCATTCGCGGTAGCGGCGGGGGCTACGGTCGCTTCCGGCGTTGCGGCGCCGGGGTTCTGTGCCTGCAGCGGAGCCGCGGCCAGCAGCATGGCTACGCTGGCGAATATGGCCGCCCAGCCGGCACGGGCCAGCACAGGCCCTGACTTGGTATGCGCCATCATTTGCTCGTCTCCTTACTTTCCTGCAGTTCCAGCTTCGAAATGCGCTCGACCCAGTCGCCCGCTGCATCCTGCACAATTTCCTTGATCACTACCGTGCTGTCGTTAATGCTGGTGATCAGCCCGAAGTTCTGCCCCAGATGCTGACCCGCCACCACGTGATGCACCGAACGGTCGATCTGCAGAATCGCGTGGGTCACACCGCGCTGCTGTATGGTGCCCACCATCTTCATGGTATCGAGCGGGAAGCCTTCGAGGTATTCCTTGCGCCGCTCCATATCCGGTTTGAGGCCCTTGCCTTCGCGCGCACTGCTGCGCGCCAGCTCGTCCAGCAGCTTATTGGGATTGAAGGGATCGACCGCACCGCTCTGCCCGTAGGCAAACGGGATAAAATTCTTCGGCTCGGCCAGCGGTGGCACCGCCACGCGCGCCTGCGCATCGACCTGTTTCATCCACGCCCGCACTTCCTGCTCGTCGCTATTGCCGCAACCGGCCAGCAGTACGCCCAGCGCCAGCAGCACCAGCGGCTTGCTCAGATGAGCCCTTGTGATCAGCGTGTTCATGATTTTTTCGCTGCCTTCTTTTTCTTGTCGGCAGCCGCCTTGCGCTGGGCCTGCACTTCTTCGGGATCCAGATAGCGGAAGGTCTTGGCCACGGCTTCCAGCGTCAGTACGCCATCCTTGCCGGTGCTCAGGCTCATGTTGTTGAGCGTGACGATGCGCGGCAGATTGGCCATGTCGCCAGCAAAGGCGCCGATATCGTGATAGCTGCCGCTGACCCGGATATCGATGGGCAGCTCGGCGTAATAGTCGCGCACCACCACCTGCGCCGGTTTGAACAGCTCGAACTGCAAGCCACGGCCGGCACCGGCCTGATTGATGTCGGTCAGCAGGGCCGCCATTTCCGCCTTGCTCGGCAACTGCTTCTGCAACCGGTCCACATACTGGTCCACCTGTACTTTCTGTGCCCGCAGCGCTTCCAGATTCACTGCCTGCGCCGTCTTGAAGCGGTATTCGTCGCGCAGCTTCAGTTCCAGCGCCGCACCGGCATCCTGCTCTTCGAACTGGCTGCTCCAGTAGAAGAAGTAGCCCAGCCCTATCACGGCAGCCATCACGCCTGCGCTGCACAGCATGCGCGGCGCCAGCGGCCACAGCCCGGGATGGCGGCCACTCAGATTGCGGAACTGGCCCGCCAGCTGCGCGCCCAGTTCATTCAGGTTGAGGTTCAGATTGGCCATGGCGTTCAATGCTCCCCTGCCCTGGCGGTGTTGGCGGCTTTGGCTTTAGCGCCAGCGGGCGCATCCTGATCGCGCGGCCGCTTGATATACACCAGCAAATTGAACTCCACCACCTTGCGCGTGGTCTTGCCCTGCCCCAGCCCGGTCGACTTCACTTCGATCAGATCGGGCCGTTCCAGCCATGGCGACACGCCGGCCAGATTGCGCAGCAGTTCGGACACGCGCTCCTGCGATTGTGCGTAGCCGGTCACGGCCACTTTCTGGCCCTCCTGCTTGAAGCTTTTCAGATACACGCCGGCCGGCGTCTGACGTACCAGTTCATCGAGCAGATACACGGGTTGATTGCGGTCCCCCTGCAGATCTTCCACCGCCTGCTGGCGCGCTTTGAGCGCTTCGATTTCCTGCTTGAGCGTGGCGATTTCGGCGATCTGCTTGTCGAGACCGGAGATGGCCTGCTTGATCACCTGATTGCGCGCATTCTGGATCGAAATGCTGCGCGCGTTATAGCCGCCTATCAGCAACACCACACCCACACCGATCAGACCGCCCAGCGTCAGCAAAGCGAAGAAGGCAGACTTCTTCTGCTTGCGCTTCTCTTCGCGGTGGGGCAGCAGGTTTATGCGTATCATCAGCCGAACCTCCGCAGAGCCAGCCCGCAAGCCACCAGATAGGCCGGCGCTTCGCTACGCAGTTGCGACTCGCGCACCGAGGCGCCAAGCTGCATGCCCTGGAACGGCGAGATCACGCTGCTGGCGATCCGGCTGCGGCTGGTCACCAGCTCCAGCAGGCCGGGCAGAACGGCACAGCCACCGGCCAGATACAGCTGGTCGATGCGGGTGTAGGGGGTGGAGGTATAGAAGAACTGGATAGCGCGCGTCACTTCCATGGCGGCGCTTTCGAGGAAAGGCATCAGCACGTCGACATGGTAGCCGTCGGGCAGATCGCCCGAGCGTTTGCGCGCCTCGGCCTCATCGAACGACAGGCCGTAGTTGCGCACGATTTCCTGAGTCAGCAGCTGGCCGCCGAACGGCTGTTCGCGCTCGTACACGGTGACGCCATCGAGCAGTACCGAAATCTGCGTGACCTGCGCGCCTATCTGGAACAGCGCCACGATCTGGCCTGCGCCGCCAGCGGGCAACTGGGCAGTGATACGGTCGAGCGCAGCGCGCGCCGCATACGATTCGATATCCATCACGGTGGGTTTCAGGCCCGATGCTTCGGCGATCGCTACGCGGTCTTCGACTTTTTCGCGCCGCGCTGCGGCCAGCATCACTTCGATATCTTCCGCACCGCTGGCGGCCGGACCGATCACATCGAAATCCAGACTCACTTCATCCAGCGCAAACGGTATGTACTGGCTCGCTTCCGATTCCACCTGCACTTCCAGCTGGTCTTCTTCCAGCCCGGCAGGCAGCACGATCTTCTTGGTAATCACGGCGGCGGACGGCATGCCCAGCGCCACCAGACGGGCGCGCGTACCGCTCTTTTTCCACAGCCGGCGCAGCGCATCGACCACCTGTTCCAGATTCTCGATATTACCATCGACCACAGCGCCACGCGGCAGCGCTTCGCTGGCATAGCGCTCCAGCCGGTAGCCATCTTTGCCGGCCTGCGCCAGTTCGACCATGCGGATGCTGGACGTGCTGATATCCACCCCGGCCAGCGGCGGATTACCCTGCCCCAGCAAGCTTTTGAAATCTATCATAGGGCCATCTCCCCGCTGTTCTCACGAGGCTGACGCCGACCCAACAGATGTTGTGTTTCCATAAAGGAACTCGTTTGAAAACCAGTGTTTATAGGGGGGAAGATAAGACCGTACATTAATTCCTGCCAATTTAAGTGTAAAGGTATTTCTTCTGCGCACAATTGCACTTTTGTACCCCCAATGCCACATTTTTCAGCGACTCTGTAGAAGCAAAAACAATTCAGTTGTTTTATTGCTCACTGGAAATATTTTGTGCGATCGGGCGCGGAGTCCCGCCAGCATTGGCGCTCGCTTATAATGGCCCGCACACGCCACCAAGAGATTGCATTGCATGAGTACTTCTTCAAATTCTTCGCCTCCGGACGCAACAAATTCCGTAAAACAGGGTAAACCTGCAACACGTTTCCTGATGCAGGCCGCTTTTGCCATGGCGGGACTGCTGGTAGGCGGGATTTTGCTGGTGGTGTTCGGACTGGCCATGGCCTACCCCAACCTGCCCGAACTCGATACGCTGACCGACTACCGGCCCAAGATGCCGCTGCGGATTTTCTCTGCTGATAATGTGCTGATCGGCGAGTTCGGCGAAGAGCGCCGCAACCTTGTGCACATCCGCGAAATTCCCGACGTGATGAAGAAGGCCGTGCTGGCCATCGAAGATGACCGCTTCTACGAACACGGCGGCGTGGACTACACGGGCATCCTGCGCGCAGCCGTGCACAATGCCACGGGCGGCGCCAAGCAGGGCGCGTCCACCATCACCCAGCAGGTGGCGCGTAACTTCTTCCTGTCGAGCGAACAGACGCTCAAGCGCAAGCTGTATGAAATGCTGCTGGCGTGGAAGATCGAGAAGAATCTGAGCAAGGACCAGATACTCGAGGTGTATATGAACCAGATCTATCTGGGCCAGCGCGCTTACGGCTTCTCCTCGGCCGCGCAGATCTACTTCGGCAAATCGCTCAAGGAACTGACGGTGGCGGAAGCGGCCATGCTGGCCGGCCTGCCCAAAGCGCCGTCGGCCTACAACCCAGTGGTCAACCCGAAACGGGCCCGTACGCGCCAGCAGTACATCCTGCAGCGCATGCACGAACTGGGCTACATCACCGACAAACAGTTCGAAGCGGCCAAGGCGGAACAGCTCAAGGTCAAGACCGACAGCAGCGAATTCGGCGTGCATGCCGAATATGTATCGGAAATGGCGCGCCAGCTGGTGTATGAACAGTTCAAGGAAGACACCTACACGCGCGGCCTGAACGTGTTCACCACCATCACCAAGGCCGATCAGGACGCCGCCTATCTGGCGCTGCGCAAAGGCGTGATGGATTACGAGAAGCGTCACGCCTACCGCGGGCCGGAAGCGTATATCGATATCCCGCAGAACAAGGAAGAAGCCGACGACGCCATCGAAACGGAACTGGCCGACCACCCCGACAGCGACGACATCATCGCCGCCATGGTGCTCACTGCCACGCCGCAGCAGATCGTGGCCGTCACCGCCACCGGCGAGGAAATCAAGATCACCGGTGCCGGTCTGGAAATGGGCCGCTCGTGGCTGTCCGACAAGGCGGCGCCCAACAAGCGCATCCGCCGCGGCGCCGTGATCCGCGTGATGCAGGAAGGGAAAGACTGGCTGGTGACCCAGATGCCGGAAATCGAATCGGCCTTCGTCGCTGCCGACACCCACGATGGCGCCATCAAGGCCATGGTGGGCGGCTTCGATTACAACCGCAGCAAATTCAATCACGTCACCCAGGCCTGGCGCCAGCCCGGTTCCTCGTTCAAGCCCTTCATCTACTCGGCTTCGCTGGAGCGGGGTCTGTCGCCGGCCACCATCATCAACGATGCGCCGATTTCCTTCGACGCGGGCCAGACTGGCGGCCAGGCCTGGGAGCCGAAGAACTACGACGGCAAGTACGAAGGCCCGATGACCATGCGTAAGGGCTTAACCAAGTCCAAGAACATGATCTCGATCCGCATCCTGCACCGCATCGGCGCCAAATACGGACAGGAGTACAGCACCCGCTTCGGCTTCGACGCCGACAAGAACCCGCCCTACCTGACGCTGGCACTGGGCGCGGGCAACGTCACGCCGCTGCAAATGGCAGGCGCCTACGCGGTATTTGCCAACGGCGGCTACAAGGTCAATCCCTACCTGATTTCGCGCGTGACGGATGCCAACGGCAAGGTGCTGTCGCAGGCACGGCCCGACAAGGCCGGCGACGAAGCCAACCGCGTGATCGACGAGCGCAACGCCTTCCTGATGGACAGCATGCTGAAAGACGTGGTGCGCTTCGGTACGGCCACCAAGGCGCTGGTGCTGAAACGCCCCGACCTGTCGGGCAAGACGGGTACCACCAATGATTCCATCGACGCGTGGTTTGCCGGCTATCAGCCGCATCTGGTGGGGGTAGCATGGATAGGTTACGACCAGCCCAAGAATCTGGGCAACCGCGAAACGGGGGGCGGACTGGCCTTGCCGATCTGGATCAGCTATATGCAGAAGGCGCTGAAGAACATCCCTATCGAAGAGCGCGCCGTACCGGAAGGCGTGATGCTGATCGGCGACGAGTACTACTATGCGGAGAACCCGCCCGGCACGGGCGTGCCGAACATCGATGGCGCCAGCCGCGTGACCCCGGCCGATGAAAAAGCCAGGGACGCGGTGAAGAACGAATTATTCTGAGTCACATTCCAGACACACGGGCGAACCGCCCTGCGCGCTGACCATCTCGGACAGCGCGCTGAATAATTCGCTGTCGTCGCGGGTATTGCGCCACTTGCCGTCGCGCTGGCGGTAGTGGTAGCCACCGGAACGCGAGGCCACCCACATCTCCTGCATGGCGGCCTGGCTGTTGACGATGATCTTGGAACCATTGTCGATAAACTCGATTTCCAGCACATTGCCACTGCGGCTGCACTCGACATCGATCATGCCTTCGTCGTTCAATTCGTCCAGCGCCAGCGCAATCCGGCTCAGGGTTGCGTCGGCTTGCGCCAGGAATTCTGATTCGCCCATGCTACACTCCATGTTTAAGCAATTAATCTAACCTTCAAGCGTGATTCTATCGTGAAGTCCAGTTTCCGTTTTGTTATTGGCACTGCAACCCTGTGCCTGACCGTCTTGCTGAGCGCGTGCGGCCAACCCGGCCCGCTGTATCTGCCCAAGATTCCGCCCGCCAAGCCAGCCAAGAGCGGCGACGCGGCAGCGGCACCGACCACTCCTACCGCCCCTCAACAATAAACATCCATGTCGCATTTTTCCTATATTAACGGTGTGCTGCACGCTGAAGGCGTGTCGCTCGCCGCCGTGGCCGAGCAGTTCGGCACCCCCACCTACGTGTATTCCAAAGCGGCCCTGCTGGCCAATTTCGCTTCCTACGCCGATGCCTGCGCCGGCCGCGATGCACTGGTGTGCTATGCCATGAAAGCCAACTCGAATCTGGCCATACTCGACCTGCTGGCCCGTCAGGGCGCCGGTTTCGATATCGTTTCGGGCGGCGAACTGCTGCGCGTACTGGCTGCCGGCGGCGACCCGCGCAAAGTCATCTTCTCGGGTGTAGGCAAGAGCGTGGCCGAGATGCAGCTGGCGCTCAGCCACGACATCCTGTGCTTCAACGTGGAATCCATCCCCGAACTGCACCGCCTGAACGAAGTGGCTGGCGCCATGGGCAAGACGGCGCGCATTTCGCTGCGCGTCAACCCTAACGTCGACGCCAAGACTCACCCTTACATCGCCACCGGCCTGAAAGCCAACAAGTTCGGCGTCGCTTTCGACGACGCGCTGGAAACTTACCGCACTGCCGCCCAGCTGCCGCATCTGGAAGTGACCGGCATCGACTGCCACATCGGCTCGCAGCTGCTGGACGACGCGCCGCTGCTGGAAGCGCTGGACCGTCTGATCGAACTGATCGACCAGCTGGGCAGCGAAGGCATCGTTCTGCACCACCTCGACATCGGCGGCGGCATCGGCATCCAGTACGGCGAGGCGGGCGAAGCCGATCCGGTGCCGGTAGGCGCCTATCTGGGCCGCCTGTTTGCCCGTATCGACGCCTGGCGCGCCGAGCGTCATGCGGGTGTGCCGATCAAGGTCATCTTCGAGCCGGGCCGCTCCATCGTGGGCGACACGGGCGTGCTGCTGACCCGGGTGGAATACCTCAAGCACGGCGAAGAAAAGAACTTCTGCATCGTCGACGCGGCCATGAACGACATGTCGCGCCCTACCCTGTATCAGGCGTGGATGGATATGCAGCCGGTAGTGCAAGGCCAGAGCGCAGCGCAGACCTACGACGTGGTGGGCCCGATCTGCGAATCGGGCGACTGGCTGGCACGCGACCGCGCGCTGGCCGTGCAGGCCGGCGATCTGCTGGTGATGCACTGCGCCGGCGCCTACGGCATGACCATGTCTTCCAACTACAACACGCGTGGCCGCGCGGCCGAAGTCATCGTCGATGGCAGCAGCAGCCACGAAGTGCGCAAGCGCGAAAATCCGGCCGAGCTGTACGCGCTGGAATCGCGTCTGGCCTAAAACTGCAGGGCCGCGCCGGGCGGTCTGCAAACACAGCGGGGGCGGAGCAGGCATAGCCTGTTCCGCCCCCGTTCTTTATCGGCGCGCTGGCCAACTACGCCAGCTTGGGCGCTTTGGCGAATTTGCCCTTCAGGCGGAACAGCAGCAGGCCGGCGAAGATGCAGGCGAACAGTATGGGCTGACCCAGCAGGTGCTTGCCCGCCTTCATCCACCAGAAGTGCAGCACGGCCAGCGGCGCGATCGCGTAGATGATCTGGTGCAGCCGCTGCCACGCCTTGCCGCCCATCCGGCGCATCATGCCGTTGCTACTGGTCACGGCCAGCGGGATCAGCAGCACAAAGGCGGCAAAGCCTACCGTGATGAAGGGCCGCTTGAGCACATCCTGCCACATTTCCTGCAGGTCGAAAAAGTGATCGAACCAGAGGAAGGTGAGGAAGTGCAGCAGGCCATAGAAAAACACGTACAGGCCGGCCATGCGGCGCAGTTTCACCAGCCAGTTCCAGCCAGTCAGACGGCGCAGCGGGGTGATTGCCAGCGTCACGGTGAGCAGATACAGCGTCCAGTCGCCCGTGCCGCGGGTGATGAATTCCAGCGGCTCCACCAGCTGCCCCGTCACGGTCAGCACCACCATGCGCGCAAGGGGCACCAGCGCCAGCAGGAACAGGGCGCCCTTGAGCCAGCCTAGCTGGCGCGCAGTCAGTTGCACGGCCATGGCTTAATAGAACTTCTTCAGGTCCATGCCCGCGTACAGCGGCGCCACGTCGGCATAGCCGTTGAACATCAGGGTCTTGCGTTTGCGGGCCAGGAAGCCGTCTTCGCCGATGCGGCGCTCGGACGCCTGCGACCAGCGCGGGTGATCGACTTCGGGGTTCACATTCGAATAGAAGCCGTATTCATTCGGTGCCGACAGATTCCACGAGGTGCGCGGCTGCTCGCGCACGAAGCGGATCTTGACGATGGACTTGGCCGATTTGAAGCCGTATTTCCACGGCAGCACCATGCGCACGGGTGCGCCATTCTGGTTGGGCAGCACTTCGCCATACATGCCCAGCGTTAGCAGCGCCAGCGGGTGCGCTGCTTCGTCGATGCGCAAGCCTTCCGTGTAAGGCCAGTCCAGCACGCGGCTGGCCACGCCGGGCATCTGCTTTTTGTCGGCCAGCGAAATGAATTCCACGTATTTGGCGTTGCTGGTCGGCTCGACCTTTTTCATGAGCTCGGAGAAGGAATAGCCTACCCACGGTATCACCATGGACCAGCCCTCCACGCAGCGCAGGCGGTACACGCGCTCTTCCAGCGGTGCCAGTTTCAGCAGGCTGTCCAGATCGAGCGTCATGGGCTTTTTCACTTCGCCTTCGATGCTGACCGTCCACGGATGGGTCTTCAGCGTGCCCGCATACATGGCCGGTTCGCTCTTGTCGGTGCCGAATTCGTAGAAGTTGTTGTAGCTGGTGGCGTCCTTGTAGGGCGTGGGCTTGTCCAGCGCCGAATACGCGGGATTGAGCTTGCCCGCCAGTTTGGGACGCACGCCCTGTGCAAACGCCTCGCGCTGGGCCATTTCCATCAGAGCGGCCCCGCCGATGGCGCCCACGGCCAGCTGACGGATGAAGTCGCGCCGTCCTTCATAGACGGCGCGCGGAGTGATTTCCGAGGAAAACGGCAGTTCGATGCCGTTCGGACTACGTTTGATCAACATGCTGGCTCCTGTGGCGTACAAGGTATTTACTTCGGATTAAGACTGCGCTCGCTGTCAGTCTTAACACTTAGTCGCGCTGCAAACCGCAACCTTACACCATTCTTTGCCAGCCGTTGTTAGGCCCTCATTAAAGCTTGCCGTAGGAGTGCAGGCCGGACAGGAACATGTTGACACCAAGGAAAGCAAAGGTCGTCACCAGCAGGCCTACCAGCGCCCACCATGCGGCCGGACGGCCGCGCAGGCCCGTCATCAGGCGCATGTGCAGCCAGGCGGCGTAGTTGAGCCAGACGATCAGCGCCCAGGTTTCTTTCGGGTCCCACGACCAGTAGCCGCCCCACGCTTCCGCTGCCCACAGCGCGCCGAGGATGGTGGCGATGGTGAAGAAGGCGAAACCGGCCGAAATGGCTTTGTACATGACATCGTCCAGCACTTCCGCCGACGGCAGGCGGTCAACCAGATAGCCCGAGGTTTTCAGCAGATAGGCAGCAGCCACCATGGCAGCGAGCGAGAAGTTGCCGTAGCCGATGAAGTTGGCCGGTACGTGGATTTTCATCCACCAGCTTTGCAGCGCCGGCAGCAGGGGCTGGATTTCGGCCGCATCGCGGGTGGTGGTGTACCAGAACAGGAAGGCAATGGCTGCGCTGATTACCAGCGTCACAAACGCGCCCATCTGGCTGGTGGCATAGCGCTGCTCGAAGTACAGATAGAACATGGCCGTGATCAGGGCGAACAGCACGAACACTTCATACAGATTGGAGACGGGGATATGGCCCACGTCCGTGCCGATCAGGTAGGACTCGTACCAGCGCACCATCATGCCCGTCAGTCCCAGCACCACGGCCGCCCAGCACAGCTTGTTGCCTATGCTGAAAGCCACGTTCGAGCGGCCCAGCAGGCCCACCCAGTAGAACAGCGTGGACAGGATGAACATCATGCTCATCCACAGGATGGCGGACTGGCTAGACAGCATCATGCGCAGCCAGAATTTTTTCGTGCCGTTATCGAGCGCGCCGCCGTACATGGCGATGGCGCCCAGCGACAACAGGGCCACCAGCGGCATCAGCCAGCGCGCCGGCTTCCAGTGCCAGCCCAGTGCGGCAAAGGTCGGGGCAGCCGCCAGCAGGATGCCCTGCTCGTAGATGTCCATATACTGGCCGTAGCGGTTCAGGCCGAACAGCGCGGCAGCCACCAGTGCAAGGCCGAACACCCAGTCAAGCGCGCTCAGACGTTTGAAATAGCCGGGCGCTTGGGTGTAAGTCTGGCTCGATTGGGTCAGTTCCATCTTCATTCTCCGTGACTGCAGTGCAAGTGGCTCAGGCCGAGGCCAAGGCCGCGGCCGATTGCGGCAGTTTTTCTTTCAGGTTCTCAAATTCGCGTTCGAAGTCCAGCGTTTTGCGCTGGGTGCTCATGGCCATCAGGGCTTCGGCGCCGTCGGCATGGTCGGTAATCCAGATCCACAGGCGACGCTCGCGGATGTAGAACATGGAGAATACACCGATCACAAGGAACAGACAGCCCAGATAAACCACATTTTTACCGGGCGAGCGGGTGATCTGGAATACCGAGGCCTGTACCTGGATAAAGTCATCAAGTTGCAGATAGATAGGCGCGCCGTAGAAATAGCCGTCCGACAGGGCATTGGTGGACAGCTGCAGGAAGCGCGCATGGTTCTGGTCCGGCGTAGCCGGTGGCAGACCGTCTTTGGCGCGCGCTACCTGCCACAGCTCCCACAGGGTGCCATTGAGGATCTTCATGAACACATCGGCCGCTTTTTCCTGCTCGGCCTGCGGAATCTTTTCAAGGAAGCGCGAGATGGCGACAAAACCGCCCACTTTGCCGTCGCCAGCAAAGATGGTCAGGCTCTTGTCGGCCGAAGCCTGCAGCTGCTGCTGGATCTGCTGGGCACTGGCCGAAGGCGGCGCAGCCCGGCGCGCATAGCGCTGGGCCGCTTCCGTGCGCATGGCAGGTGCATTCAGGGCGGCGCGCAGACGCATCCAGTCTTTCAGGCCGTGCTCGTCATCGGCGGGAATGCGCAGATAGGTGAAGGGATCGGACGGGCTGTTGCGCATCCCGGCCAGATACATGGTAGCGCCATCGATCTGGATGGGCTGCATATAGTTCTGGTACTCGCGTGCCTGACCGTTCTTGTCGCGCAGCTTGTAGGTAAAGCTGGGGCCGACGTTCTTCATGTCCTTGTTGTTGGCATTGCGCGCTGCCGAACCCGTGTGCTTGTCCAGCGTGGCGCTCAGCGTCTGTTCCAGACTTTCGCCCTTGGTCACCGCGCGCGGGTCCTGCGTATTGCCCATGTTTTCCACGTTGAAGGCGCGGAAACCGGTCCATTCCACCGTGTAGGCGTCACCGAGCGGCGTGGAAGTGCCCACTTCGCCGTTCAGAGCAAAGCTAGCGCTGCTGCCACCGGCCATGGGGAAACCCGTCAGTTTCAGCTTGCTGCCGCCATCGTCGAAGCTGGACTGGTAGATGGCCAGCCCTTTGAAGATCAGCGGCTTGTTCACTTCGATCACGGCCTGGACCTTTTCGCCGCTGGCATTGTCGCGCACTTCCACTTCGGAAGCGAACAGCTTGGGCATGCCGGTGGTGTAGAAATCGACAGTGAATTTTTTCAGCGAGATGGTAATCGGCAGTTCCTGGATCAGCACGCCGTCAGGACGATTCAGAATCGCGCTATCGCTGGTGGCGCCTTCCGGCACCAGCGTATTGCCGCGGAAGCTAGGGTTGGACGTGCTCAGGCGGCTCTGTGCCGGCACGTTGGCAATCAGGCCCGTGCCGTTGAACGGCACTTTACCGGCGAACCACTCCTGCGCGCGGATAGGCATGTCGGAATCGAGCAGGCCGCCGATGCAGATCACCACAATGGCTGCGTGGGCGAAGATGTAGCCGAACTTGTTGCCCGCGCCCCGCTTGGCGGCCAGCAGCGTGCCGCCCTCGCGCTCCACGGTTTTGACGGCATAGCCGGCATCGGCCAGCCGCGCCGCGCTCTGCTGGGCCAGCGCCGTGCGCGCCAGCGGCGCACGCCATTGCATCTTGTGGTGGAAGTTCAGCAGCGAAGTGGCGCGCACGTTCTCGCGCCAGCTGCGCATATCGCGCAGCATCTTGGGAGTGTTGCGCACGATGCACAGCGTAGTGGAGGTCACCAGCATGCCCATCAGCAGCAAAAACCACCAGGCCGAGTACACGGCATACAGGCCGAGCTTGCGAAACACTTCGAACCAGAACGGTCCGAACTGGTTGATGTAGTTATTGGTCGCCTCGTTCTGCTTCATCACCGTGCCGACCACGGCGGCAATGGCGATCATGGCCAGCAAGGCGATCGCAAAGCGCATCGAAGAAATGAGCTCGATCAATTCGCCGATCAGGGGGCGGCGGGTTTTTACGGCAATACCGGAAGTGCTGGGGCTGCTGCTCATGCTAGGAAATGTTTCTCGAAAATTGTGCTGACGGCAGCATAACAACAAAAAGGGCAGCCCGCTTACGCTGCCGCCCTTTTTTTATGGCCATGCGGTTCCGCCCGAGAGCGGAGCCGAGGTGGTGCTTACTTCAAGCCGGCGACGTAGTCAGCCACGGCTTTCATTTCGTCTTCCGACATGCGCTTGGCGATGGTGCTCATCTGCGGGCTGTTTTTACGGCCATCGGCCTTGAACAGACCCAGCTGGGCTACCGTGTAGTCCTGATGCTGGCCAGCCAGACGCGGGTATTGCACCGGAATGCCGGCACCGGTGGCGCCGTGGCAGCTGGCACAGGCTGGCACGTTCTTCTCGGCGATACCGCCGCGATAGATTTTCTTGCCCAGTTCTACCGTGTCCTTGTTCTTGGCCGCATTAGGCTTGGAGGCCTGAGCTGCCAGATAGGTGGCGATGTCGAGCTTTTCCTGCTCGGTCAGCATTTTGGCGTAGGTGGTCATCACCGGCTGGTTGCGCTCAGGGGTGGTGAAATTGACCAGCTGCTTGTTCAGATAGCCGGCGTTCTGGCCAGCCAGTTTAGGATTAACCGTAATGGTCGAATTGCCGCCTTCACCGTGGCAGGATACGCAGGCTGGCAGACCGCGGGCCGCGTCGCCGCTACCGAACAGGGTGCTGCCCTTGGCTGCGTCGCCCTTCAATGCCGCAGGTTCTGCGTGCGCTGGTTTTTTGTCTTCAGCGTGGGCAGTTGCGCTTACAGCCAGCACGGCCACCAGCAGGGATTTTACAAACGGTGAAAACGCACGATTCATTCAAGCACCCTCAAAAAAGTTTGGTCGAAAGCTAGACTAACACCAAGGCCACAGGCTGGGTTAGCGCCGCTTCGTAACTACTCATTGTACAATAGCTTTCCAGCATATTTGCTCCCTTTTGTTGCATTTCCCCCATTCCCATGTCCAAACTCTGGCAAGCCCGCTTCTTCACGACCGTCAACCAATTGCGCGAATTACCCGACACCAAAGTGCCGGAAATCGCCTTTGCGGGTCGCTCCAACGCCGGCAAATCGACCGCCATTAACATCCTGTGCAACCAGAAAGGTCTGGCCTTCGCATCCAAGACACCGGGCCGCACCCAGCATATTAACTACTTCTCCATCGGTGGCGCCCACGTTGCGCAGCACCGTAAAGACCCCACCATCGTCGACGAGATCGAATGCCTGCTGGTCGACCTGCCCGGCTACGGTTATGCCGAGGTTTCCGGCTCGGCAAAATTACACTGGCAACGACTGCTCGGTGACTATGTCCAGCGTCGCGAACAATTGGCCGCCTTGATCCTGATCATGGATTCGCGCCGCCCCTTCACCGAACTTGATGTACAGATGCTCGAATGGTTCGCCCCGACGGGCAAGCCCATCCATTGCATTTTGACCAAGGTTGACAAACTCAACCGCAATGAAATGGTCAACGTGCTGCGTCAGGCCAAGGCCAAACTGGACAGCTATGTGGATGAAGATGGCGAGGGCTTCCCCTTCACCGTGCAGCTGTTCTCGGCCCTGAAACGGGTGGGCATAGACGAAGCCAATGACAAGATCCTCGAACTGGCCGGCCTCAGCGACGACACCGAGGCTGCCGACGACACGCCTGCGGACGATACCCCGTCTGGCAGCGAAGTATAGTTTGTCCCCATATTAAGTTTGCCTCTTAATCTAGCAAGGAAGTAGCGCAATGACTCATCCTCACGTTTCTGCCCAGTTTCCCAATGTCCGCATGCGCCGCATGCGCCGCGACCCGTTCTCGCGCGCGCTGATGCGCGAGAACCATGTGACGGCCTCGGACCTGATCTACCCTGTATTCATCCTCGAAGGCGAGCAGCAGCGCGAGCCGGTGGCGTCGATGCCGGGCGTGGAGCGGGTGTCGGTGGACCTGCTGCTGGAAGTGGCAGCCGAATGCGTGGCGCTCGGTATTCCGGTACTGGCGCTGTTCCCTGTGATCGACAGCAGCAAGAAAACCCCGGACGGCGTGGAAGCCACCAATCCGGCAGGTCTGGTGCCGCGCGCAGTCAAGGCTTTGAAGCAGGCCCACCCTGAACTGGGCATCCTGACCGACATCGCGCTCGACCCCTACACCAGCCACGGCCAGGATGGCCTGATCGACGAAAACGGCTATGTGATCAACGACGTGACCACCGATATGCTGGTGCGTCAGGCGCTGTGCCATGCCGCTGCCGGGGTCGACGTGGTGGCGCCATCGGACATGATGGACGGCCGTATCGGCGCAGTCCGTGCCGCACTGGAAGCCCATGGCTACATCCACACCCGCATCATGGCCTATTCGGCCAAGTACGCATCGGCCTTCTACGGTCCGTTCCGCGATGCGGTGGGCTCGGCCAAGAATCTGGGCAAGGGCGACAAGAACACCTACCAGATGGACCCGGCCAACAGCGACGAAGCGCTGCGCGAAGTGGGCCTCGATCTGGCCGAAGGCGCCGACATGGTGATGGTCAAGCCCGGCATGCCGTATCTGGACGTGGTGCGCCGCGTGAAAGACGAATTCAAGGTGCCGACCTTCGCCTACCAGGTCAGCGGCGAATACGCCATGCTCAAGGCCGCAGCGCAGAACGGCTGGCTCGATCACGACAAGGTGATGATGGAATCCATGCTGGCCTTCAAGCGCGCTGGCGCCAACGGCGTGCTGACCTACTTCGCACTCGACATCGCCCGTCTGCTCAAGGCGCAAGCTTAAGTCTGCCCGCGCCGCCACGGCGGCGCAGGCCAGCACGCCAACGGCCGGCTAGTCGCCATGACTAGCCGGCCGTGCTTATCTGGCGCCGCCGTTCAGCGCGCCGAACCGCGCGTATATTCGGGGAACATTTCCTTGAGCAGGAAGGCGATCAGTTCCTTCTCGTCTTCCTTGCGCGCACTGAGCGTGACCACCTTGCCCAGACGACGCGATTCCCACGGGAAGTCACCCTGCTTCTCCTTGCGGATGACCTTGATCATTTCCTTGACCACGGCCGTTTCGATATCCTGCTCGGCGCCCTGCTCCACGTGAACCTGCTGCAGCCAGTTGCGCTTGAAGTTGGTATTCCAGCCGCGGAACTTCACTTCGGCGCTGTGGTAACTCTTCTCGACCGAGAAGATGCCGCCCGTATCATCGCGGTCGCCGCCGGCGCTACGCCCCTGAGCGCCGGCAATATTGGCCTTGGCGATACGCAGTGCGCGTTCGTTTTCCGATTCCGCCGGGGCCGCTGGCGCCGGCTGCGGATTGTTGGCTTCGCGCGCAGCACGACGCTTGGCGATCATCTCCGACATATCCTGTTCCGGCGGCGGCGTCATGGTGGCCTGCACGGGCGGCACATAGGTTTCCAGCTTGGGCCGCGCAGTGGCCGGGGTATCGCGCTGGGTGATCTGCTTGGGCGGTGGCGGCGTCTTGGCGGCCTTGGCCACTTCGATTTTCTTCGGCTGCGGCTGTTTCGGGCTCTTGTCCTTGGTGGGCGCAATATAGACCATCACCCCGCCCTTGGGGGGCGCAGCGTGCTTGCGCTCGGGCGCAGGCGCGAGGAAGTAGTACAGCACGCCCAGCAAGTGCAAGGCAATGGAAATGCCGATACCGATGCGGTTGGGCCTGTTTTCGCTCTCCCACGTACCGTAACCCACCGACGCTGGCAGACGCTGTCCGCATGCTTCGCAATACTCGGAACGCGTAGTGTGGATGTGGGGATCGTGGTGCAAAATAAACAACCTTGGTGGGGGAAGGACAACGAATTGCGGCCATAGTGCCAGAGTCGCGCAGTTTTGGGAACGGGCCAGCCCGGCCATTCGTGCGCGGCTCAGACAGCGAGCGCCATGCTAGCGCCGCTAGCTTACAAGTTCCCTGCCTTGAAGGATGTTACCGTATGTATCAACCGGCGTTACAAACTGCCCCATTCTGGTGCTGCGGCAGCACCTGCTGCGCCAGCGCCAGCACGCAGCGTTCGGCATCCTGCACCACGCGCGACGCCAGTCCCGGCCTCGGCAAAGCGTGGGTGTAGTAGTGCGCGCCCTCGACGGGCAGGCCCAGCGCCCACAGGCGCGGACTGGCTAGGCCTTGCCAGTCTAGCAACTGACTGGCGCCATCGATGTCCAGCCCGCCCGGGTGAAAATCGCCATTGCGGTAGGGCCGCACCAGCCCTCGCGCCAGCATATTACGGATGAGTAAGGATGTTGTCTGGAAGGGAAAAAAACTCGCCAGCCGCGCCACGATCAGCACATCCACGCCCTGCCTTACCCAGCCGCTGGCGAACGGCGTGCACAGCTGGAAGCGGGCCGTGGCCGCGTCCGTGCCTATGTGGCAGCCGGGACCGGCCAGCCACTGCACCACGCCCGCCTCCATCAGTGCCAGCAGCTGCTGGTTGCGCCGCAGCGGCGGCCCGTAAGCCATGCGGTTGATGGCCGGATGGTAGCGCTGCAAAAACTGGCGGTGCGAGGCGGGCGTGAGGCCGCCATATTCGAGCGCGGCCTGCAGCGTAGCGCGGCAGTCGCGCAGCACGTCGAGCGCGGCCTTGCAGGCATTGCCCAGATTGCCCTGCTGGGCGGCGGCCAGATCGCGCCGCAGCCAGTCCTGCACGTAGTGGCGGAACTGCCCCAGCGTAGCGAAACGGCGCTGCTGCAGGGGAAACAGCCAGCGCATGATCTGGGCGGCATCGCCTGCCGTCAGTTCGAAGCGCTGCGGGTCGAGCGCATGGCCGGCCAGCGTGCTGCGGTAAACCCAGGCCATTTCCCGCTGCACCAGCGGCAGAACGTCGCGTTCGAAATCGAGCTGCGGGCTGGCGTCGCGCAGGCGCGCACGGGCGCGCAAGGCAGCCAGCGCCTGCGGCGTAAAAAAGTGGGCAGCGTGGCGTCCGGCCAGCCCTTTCTGGTTGAGCCCGCGCGCCGCAGCGGGCAGGCACAGGCGCGAGCACAGGGTCAGCTGCGGCTCGCTGCCGGACGGCAGATAGCGCAGGCCCGGCCCCTGCGCGACGTAGCGCCCGCCCCGTCCCAGCGTCAGCTCGGCCAGCACATCATGGGCGCACAGGCCCAGTCCCTGAATCGCCACGCGGCTGGCCGCGTCTATCTGCTGCAGGCCGGTGGACGGATACAGTTCGCGCACCAGCGCCAGCCGGCCGTTGCGGTGGCCCTGCTCCTGCACGAAGGCGGCCAGCTGTTCCTGTTCGTGGTCGGGCTGCTGACGCTCATGGCCCGTGGCGAGAAACACGAAAGTGCTGTGCAGCGCCGTACCGTCGTCGAGCGTGACGTTCCACTGACCGTCGGCGCGCAAGGCCAGGTCGCAGGCGCTGGCGCGTCGATGCTGCAGGCTGACGCAGGGCGGCAGAGCAGCCGCCAGCTGGCCATATACCCAGTGCAGATAGGCGCCCAGCAGGCCGCGCGGCAGATAATCGCCATCACTGATGGGGGCCTCGCCCTGAGCACCGTCGTCAAAGCGGCGATAGCCGTGCTGGCGCGCCCATTCCGTCAGGCTGAGGGCCGTGCACAGGGAGGGATAGCGCACGCTGGCAGCGAGGGGAAACAGAGTGACCTGACTGGCCAGCGTATTGATGAGCAGATAGGGGGATTGTGCTGGGTCATGCACACCGGGGCCGCAATGACCCGGTTCGATGACGGTGATGTCGAGCGCCAGCCCGGTGTGGCCGCAGAGAGCGGCCAGTCTTTCCAGCACACTCAGGCCGCGCGGCCCCATGCCGATAATGACAACACGGTAGCGTTGCATGGGCGACCGTCCTTTCTCATAGTCACATTGCCTATGATAAAGAAACGCCCGCCCTGCCGATTGTCACGGCTCAATGCTTGGCCGTGCTGACTGCTTTCAGTTCGACCGGACGGACCGGCGGCACAGGTTCGCCGGCCAGTTCCTCGTCGCTCATCGGGCCGCTGCCGCTGTACTTGTCGAGGAACAGATAGATCACCGGCGTGATGTAGAGGGTGATCACTTGCGAGAAGATCAGCCCGCCCACCACGGCCAGACCCAGCGGCTGGCGCAATTCGGCGCCGGCACCGAGTCCCAGCGCGATCGGCAAGGCGCCCATCAGCGCGGCCATGGTGGTCATCATGATGGGGCGGAAACGCAGGATACAGGCTTCGCGGATGGCATCGGCCGGAGCACGGTTTTCATTGCGCTGCACGTGCAGGGCAAAGTCGATCATCATGATGGCGTTCTTCTTGACGATACCGATCAGCATCAGGATACCGATGATGGCGATCATGGTCAGGTCCAGATTGAACAGACGCAGCGTCAGCAGCGCACCCACTGCCGCCGAAGGCAGGCCGGCCAGAATGGTCAGCGGATGGATATAGCTTTCGTACAGCACACCGAGCAGCACATAGATCACGCCCAGCGCCGCGATGATCAGGATCAGCTGGCTGCCCTGCGAACTCTGGAACACTGCCGCATCGCCGCCGTAGTTGGTGATGATGGAAGCCGGCAGATGCATGTCCGCGCCCATCTTGTCGATCTTGGCGGTGGCTTTACCAAGCGGCACATCGGGCGCCAGATTGAAGGAAATGGTGATGGCCTGCAGCTGGCCCTGATGGTTGACGGCCGTGGGCCCCACTGTGCGCTCCACCGTGGCAAAGCTGGACAGCTGGACCAGATTGCCCGATTTGTTGCGCACCGAAATGCGGGTCAGCGCGTCGTCGAACTGCCGGTCCTCGGTGGCCGCTTCGAGGATCACGTTGTAGCTGGCGGCTGGTGAATAGATGGTCGAGACCTGCCGCTCGCCAAAGGCCAGATACAGCGCGGTACGGATATCGCCGATGGCCACGCCGAGGTTGTTGGCCTTGTCGCGATCGATCTTGAGCGAGGCCTGCAGACCACGGTTCTGCGAGTCGCTGGTGACATCGCGGAACTCGGGATCGGCGCGCAGCTGGTCGAGGTATTTCTGCGCCCACTCGTTGAGAGCACCGGGGCTGACCGATTGCAGCGTGTACTGGTAGCGGCTCTTGGACTGGCGCCCACCGAGCTGCAGATTCTGCACCGGGCTCAGATAGACGGCGATGCCGGGCACGGCCTTGGTGGCTTTGCGCAGGCTGTCCAGCACGTCCGGCATGCTCTTGCGCTCGCTGCGCGGCTTGAGCACAAGGAACATGCGGCCACTATTGCCGCCACCGACAAACGACGTCACATCCTGCACATTCGGATCCTGCTGGATCACGCCGGCCACGCGTTCCTGCAATTCCTGCAGGGCCGAAGAAGAAATGTCTTCCGCGGCTTCCGTGTTGACGCGGATCTGGCCCAGATCTTCCTCGGGGAAGAAACCTTTGGGGATGGTGATGTAGAGCGCGGCCGTCAGGGCGAACGTGCCCAGCGCAGCGAGCAGTACGATATTGCGGTAACGCAGCGCCACGTCCAGCGTGCGCACATAGCTGTTACGCAGCGCCGTAAAACTCGTTTCGAACCAGCGGCCGATGAAATTACCCTGGTCGTGCTCGGGATCGATGGCATCGGCCGGCAGCAAACGGCTGGCCAGCATGGGCACCAGCATCAGCGACACGGCGGCCGACACCAGTACCGACAGGCCCACCACCACGGCGAATTCGTGGAACATCAGGCCGATCACGCCGGGCATGAAGAAGATGGGGATGAACACTGCCACCAGCGAGACGGAAATGGAAATAATCGTAAAGCCCATTTCCTTAGAGCCCACCAGCGCCGCCTGCAAAGGCTTCTTGCCCAGTTCGATGTGGCGCACGATATTTTCCAGCACCACGATGGCATCGTCGACCACCAGCCCCACCGCCAGCGTGATACCGAGCAGCGAGACGTTATCGAGGCTATAGCCGAAGGCGTACAGCAGCGCCAGCGCGCCCAGCAGCGAAATCGGCATGGTAATGGCCGGAATGAAGGTCGCAGCGGCGCGGCGCAGGAACAGGAAGATCACCATCACCACGAGGAAAATGGTGAGCGCCAGCGTCAGGTTCACATCATGGATGGCTTCGCGGATCGAAACGGAACGGTCGTTGACCAGATTGATGTTGATGGAAGCCGGCACCTGCGTTTTAAAGCGCGGCAGCAGGCGGCGCACGCCATCGACCACCTGCACGGTATTGGCGTCGGGCTGGCGCATCACCAGCAGCACGATGGAGCGCTCGCCGTTGTAGCTGCCGGCCGTCTTGACGGACTGGAAGCTGTCTTCCACCGTTGCCACATCTTTCAGGCGCACAGGCTGGCCATTGCGCTGGGCGATGATCAGCTCGGCGAATTCGGCCGCCTTCATCATCTGGGCATTGCCCTGGATGGTGAGGGTCTGGCTAGGGCCGTCGAGGATGCCCAGCGGCGTATTGGCATTGGCCGACTTGATGGCCTGCTGCAGTTCATCGAGCGTCATATTACGCGCGTTCATCAGTTCCGATTTGGCGCGGATACGCACGGCGAAACGCTTCTGGCCGTTCACCGTCACCTGTGCTACGCCGGGCAAGGTGGACAGGCTGGGCGCGATCAGGTTCTCGGCGTAGTCGTTGAGCTCCGACAGCGTCAGCGACGGCGAGTTCATGGTCATGAACAGCACGGGCGCATCAGCCGGATTGACCTTGCGGTAGGACGGCAGATCCGTCATCTCGATCGGCAACTGGCGCTGGGCGCGCAGCAGCGCCGCCTGCACATCGATGGCCGCTTCGTTGACGTTGATGCTGGGGTCGAATTCCAGGGTCAGCGAGGAATTGCCCAGCGTATTGGTGGAGGTGATGACGGACAGGCCGGCGATGGTAGAGAACTGCTTTTCCAGCGGCAACGCCACCGAAGAAGCCATGGTCTCGGGCGAGGCGCCCGGCAGGTCGGCCGAAACGTTGATCACCGGCGTGTTATAGCTGGGCAGGGCCGCCACGGGAATGTAGAAGTAGGCCAGCACACCAGCCAGTATCAGGGTCAGCGACAGCAGTACTACCATCACTGGCCGGCGGATACACAACTCGGACAGATTCATTGCTTAGCCCTTCTGTTTGTCGTTACCTGCCGCAGCGGCAGCGCTGGCCGATGCGCCAGAGCCACCTGCTGCGGCGATGCGTACTTTGCCGCCGGGGCGCAGATTCTGCTTGCCATCGACGATGATTTTTTCGCTGCCGTCCAGACCACTGACGGCGGCACTTTCGCCAAACGCATACAGGCGCTTGATATTGACTACCTTGGCCTTCTGCTCCTCGTCCACAGTATAGACAAAGGTGCCGCGGGTATTGCTGATGATGGCGTTCTGCGGAATCACCATCACATCCTTGAGCACCTGCGCCACCAGCCGCGTGCTCGCATACTGGCCCGGCCACAGACGGGTATCCTTGTTGCTGAACTGGGCTTTCACGCGAATCACGCCGGCCACCGGATCAACCGTATTGTCGATGAAGCTGAGCACCCCGCTCACTTCCTGTGCCGCATCGCCGGTGCTGGCCTTGACGGTCACGCTGCCGTCGCGCTGGGCTTGCAGCAAAGTGGCCAGCGCCGATTCCGGCAGCGTGAAGGCCACCGTGATGGGATCGAGCTGGGTAATGGTGGTGAGCGAAGTGGCGACCTGCACCAGACTGCCGGGGAACACATTGATGGCGCCGACCCGGCCTGCCATCGGCGCGCGGATGCTGTTGTAGCTGGCATCGACGCCGGTGGAACGGGCCGCAGCCTGATCGGCGTTAAGCAGTGCGCGGGCCGAATCGACCTGGCTTTTGAGCGTATCGACGGCGCTCTGGGCGACAAACTTCTGCGCAAACAGTTCCTGTGCGCGCCTGTACTGGCGCTCCACATCGGCCAGCGCGGCCTGATCGCGCACTACCTGGGCCTGCGCCTTGTCTACGTTGGCGCGGGCCGAACGGTCGTCCAGCGTGAACATCAGCTCGCCTGCTTTGACGAACTGGCCTTCCTTGATATGCACGCGGGCGATGGTGCTGGTGATCTGGGCATGCAGGTCCACCGTACTGATCGGCGTGACCGTGCCATTGGCCTGCAACACTACCGGCACATCCTGCCGTTTTGCAGCCGTGATCGCTACCGTGGTTGGCCCCTGCTGGCCGGGGCCTGCGGCTTTGGCAGGCTCGGCGCTGTGATGGGTCATGTTCCAGCCGACAGCACCGGCACCGGCTACTGCAGCGATCAGAATGGCGAGGGAAGATTTTTTCATTGGTAGAAGTTGATTTTCGGTCGGGACAGTGGCCGCTGCAGCTGTCACTGCAAGGGCCACTTTAGCAGGCGAAACATTGTCGCACAGTATGGTTGACTAGCCGTCAAACTCAGCGGCCAGCGTAGTATTCCGGCACCACCAGCGTCACTTCGAGGCCGCCTTCGGCATGGTTGGCCAGCACCACGCTACCGCCATGCTGCTCGGCGATATTGCGGGCGATGGTCAGGCCCAGCCCGGTGCCGCCGGAAGCGCGCGAACGCGAGCTTTCCACCCGGTAGAACGGTTCGAACACGCGCGCCATCTGGTCCTGATCGATGCCGGGGCCGCCGTCGCGGATGCGGATGCGCGCCGCGCCCACCAGCCGCTCTACCGACACGTGGGCGTAATGGCCGTATTTGACGGCGTTGTCGATCAGGTTCATCAGGCAGCGCCGGATCGCCAGCGGACGCCCCATCAGCGCCATGGCGGCACGGCCGCGCAGCTCGACCGACTGGCCCACATCGGTAGCGTCGCTGCAGACGCTATCGAGCAGCGCGTCGAGATCGAGCGCCTGCATGGTTTCGCTGGAATCCATGCTGCGCGCCAGATCCAGTCCTTCTTTCACCATCTGCTGCATGGCCGAGAGGTCATCGATCAGGCGCTGCTGGAGTTCCTCGTCGCGGACCTTTTCCAGCCGCAGGCGCATGCGCGTGAGCGGGGTTTGCAGATCGTGGGTGATGGCGGCCAGCATCTCGGTGCGCTGCTGGATGTGCTGGCGGATACGCGCCTGCATGGCATTGAAGGCCGCGCTGGCCTGACGGATTTCTGCCGCGCCGCTCAGCACCACGGGCGGATGGTTGATGTCGTTGCCGAGGTCTTTGGCTGCCTGCGCCAGCGTGCGCAGCGGACGCACGGTCATGCGCGTGACCAGATAGGCCAGCCCTGCAATGCTGAGCAGGAAAGGCAGCATGGCCAGCCACTCGCTATGCTGGGCCGGCGGCGGCGAGCGCGGCGGCAGCACGGACAGCTTCATGATTTCGCCATCGGTCAGCTGCACCGTCATGGTTTCGCAGGTACCGCGCCACTGGCTAGGCGCAAAGAAATCGCGGCTGGTACGGGGCTGGTCGCATTCCAGCGGCCGCTCGGCCAGCGGGCCCAGCGTAATGGTCGGGCCCACGCGCTGCTGCAGGATAGTGGAAAAATCCGTCGGCGGCAGTGCCTTGGCCATGGCCAGATCGGTGCGTTCCAGCTTGACGGTGCCGCGCCCTGCCACGCGCAGATAGGTGGGGCGGGAAGCGGCGGGCAGTACGTCCGCCGTGGTGATGAGCTGCTCGGCCCGTTCCAGCGCGTGGAAGTCGCGGTAGCGCTCGATGGCACGGGTGCGTTCGCCCACGGCCAGCCACTGGGTCAGCGCCGCCGAAGCAACGATACCGAGCAGCAGGACGATGAACACGCGTCCTGTCATCGATCCGAAAAAGGCTCTCACGCGTGTGGCTCCATGGTGACCTGCCCGGCCAGTACATAGCCGCCGTTACGCACGGTCTTGATGATCTGGGGCAGACGTGCATCCTCGCCCAGCTTCTGGCGCAGACGGCTGATCTGGATGTCGATCGAGCGGTCGAAGGGATCGGCGTCACGGCCTTGCGTCAGGTTGAGCAGCTGGTCGCGGTTGAGCACGCGGTTGGGATGCTCGAGGAAGACTTTAAGCAGGCGGAATTCCGCGCCCGACAGCATGATGACGATGCCGTCCGGATTGAGCAGATGGCGCGCCGTCAGGTCCAGCGTCCAGCCGGAGAAACGCAGCAGATGGGCTTTGTCGGCGGCGCCGCCGCTAGGCATGGCATTACTGCGGCGCAGCACGCTGCGGATACGGGCCAGCAGCTCGCGCGGCTCGAACGGTTTGGGCAGGTAGTCGTCGGCGCCCATTTCCAGCCCGAGGATGCGATCGAGCGGCTCGTTACGGGCGGTGAGCATGATCACCGGCAGGGTGGACTGGGCGCGCAGCTTGCGGCACAGGGTCAGGCCATCGTCGCCGGGCAGATTGAGGTCGAGCACCACCAGATCGGGGCGGCCGTCCTCCAGCAGCTTCCACATGGCCAGGCCGTCGGCGGCCGCGAGGGCGCGGTAGCCGTTCGATTCCAGATAATCGGCCAGCAGGGAGCGGATGTCGCGATCGTCATCGACGATCAAGATAGTAGATGTGGGTTCCATGCCCTCATTATCCCCAGTTCACCTAGCTGTGAGCAATCGCCAATTGTATCGTCTTGTATATGGCAGCAGCTGCGAAACATCTGGATACAAAAAGCGCCGCAAGGGAAACTTGGCGGCAATCTTGCGCTGCCAAGATGGTGTTCAGCGCGATGCACAAAACGTGGCAGCGCGACAGATTAATTCACTGATAAAGGAACTACCATGCAAGCCTTACGCACTACTCTCCTGATCGGTTTCACCGTACTGGGCATGGCTGCCGCTCAGGCACAGGATAAAGCCCCGGCTGCGGGCCAGCACGGCATGCCGGACCGCGCCCAGATGCAGGCCAAGATGGCCGATATGTTTGCCAAGCGTCAGGCCCGGCTGCATGATCTGCTGAAACTGACGGCGCAGCAGGAATCGGCCTGGGCCACCTATCAGGCTGCCATCAAACCGGCCGCCGGCGACCGTGCATGGCCGGAGCACGGCGCTGCCGCCAAGCTGACGGCGCCTGAGCGCCTGAGCAAGATGCTCGAGCATCACAAACAGCGCCAGGCCAAAATGGAAGCCCATCTGGCTGCGCTGAACACCTTCTACGGCCAGCTCAGCAGCGAACAGAAGGCCGTATTCGATGACCACACCATGGGCGGCGCCCACGGCGGCCATCCGATGCAGCGCCGTGCCCGTGGCGGCTGGGGCGAGCATCACGCAGAAACGGCCAAGTAAGCGCAACAACCGGGGCTAGACACGGAGACAGTGTCTAGCCTTTTTAGACTCGTTTAGACTATTTTTAGACGGGTCTAGTACCGTTTAGACCATTCTAGACCGATCTAGACCCATTTAGCGCAGACGTTCCAGCGAGGTGGTGAACTTCGCTGCATCCTGAAAACCGATCACGCGGGCAGCGGCGATTTCCTTGCCGGCGCGGTCAAACAGGATAATGCCCGGCGGGCCGAACAGACCGAAGCGTTTCAGCATGGCTTTGTCGTCGGCATCGTTGGCGGTGACATCGGCCTGCAGCAGCACGGTGTTGGCCAGCGCGCCCTGCACGGACGGTGCCACAAAAGTCAGTTTTTCCATTTCCTTGCAGGACACGCACCAGTCGGCGTAGAAGTCCAGCATCACGGTTTTGCCGCCCGTATTGGCCAGCACGGCATCGAGCTGCTGCACCGTCTTGATGCGCTGAAATACCAGCGGCTGATGCTGCTGAGCGCCCAGATGGGCCAGCGGCGCCAGCGGATCACGCCCGCCGCTGACCACCCCCACCAGCTGCACCAGTCCCAGCGCCACAAACACCAGCGCGGCCGACTTGGCCAACCACTGGCCGCGATGGAGCAGCAAATACATGCCATAGCCCACCAGCAGGGCGGCCCAGCCCAGCATCTGCACGGCGGCAGGCAGCACGGGCGCCACCAGCCACCAGCCCATGGCCAGCATCAGCACGCCGAAGAAGCGCTTGACACCGTCCATCCACATGCCGGCGCGCGGCAGCAAGGCACCGGCCGAGACGCCGACCAGCATCAGCGGCACGCTCATGCCTATGGCCATGGCAAACAGGGCACTGCCGCCTATCAGCACGTCGCGGCTCTGGCTGATATAGACCAGCGCTGCGGCCAGCGGCGCCGCCACGCAAGGACCGACGATGAGAGCAGAAATGGCGCCCATGATAAATACACCAGCGAGCTTGCCGGATGACTGGCGGTTGGACACATCGCTCAGTTTCGATTGCAGCGCAGCGGGCACCTGCAAGTCATACACGCCGAACATGGACAGCGACAGAATAGCCATCAGCACACCGAAGCTGCCCAGCACCCACGGGTTCTGCAAGGCGGCAGCCAGCCCTTCGCCGGCCAGACCGGCCGCCACGCCGAGCGCCGTGTAGACGATGGCCATGCCCAGCGAATAGGTAGCCGACAGCAGCAGGCCGCGGCCACGGGTGGTATTGCTGCCTTCGCCCACGATGATGGACGACAGGATGGGCACCATGGGCAGCACGCAGGGGGTGAAGGACAGGCCCAGACCAAGCAGGGCAAACAGGGGCAGTATGACCAGCAGCTGGCCGGACTTGAGCGCGGCTTCCAGTTTGCCGGCATCGTTGCCCGCAGCACCGGCAGGCGCGGCGGCCGTCTCCGGGGTCAGTACGGTGGTGACTGGGGCCGGAATAGCGCGGATGGTGACGCCCGGCGTGGTGGCAGCCGGTTTGCCTTCCAGCCCGGCAGCGCTGGCAGCGCTATCTGCCGCAACAGTTCCAGCGCTTGCGCTTGTGCTCACCGCCGGCGCCGTAGCGCCTGTGGCGGCGGCTTTAGCGGCCGGCGCAGCGGTCGCAGCAGGTGCCGCAGCAGCTAAGCCAGCGGCAGGCAGCGGCACCGAGCCGTTGCCGACCAGCGTGATCTTGTAATCCTGTGGCGCATAGCACAGGCCCTTGTCCGAGCAGCCCTGTCCCGTGCCCTGCAGCGTGAAACTGCCTGCCGCCTCGACCGGCATCGTCATGGTGACGGATTTGCGGTAGGTTTCTACATTCTTCTGAAAGGTTTCATCGAAGTGCACGGTGCCGGCAGGTATGGCCAGCGCGCCCACTTTCGCGCCCACGGCACTGAACCTGAAGCGCTCGCGGTACATATAGTAGCCGTCGGCGATCTGGAAAGTGACCGCCACCGTATGGCCGTCCACCATGCGGGCCGAGAATTTGAAGGCCGCTTCCGGTTCGAGGAAAGCATCATCGGCGCGGGCCGGCAGGTGGCCCAGAACAGCGATCAGCGCAAACAGAGCGAAGCAGAGACGGACAAAACGCGACATGGACTTCTTTCGACAAAATGGTTCTTCCGCATAGTACACCGACTGCGCTCAGGCCGCCTGATAGCGCCCTTAAAGCGGGGTAAAGATGGGGATTCTGTGCGAAACTGGGGTTTTATCAAACGGAGTGAACCATGGCGACCCTACGCCCCCTGCTGTGCTCTACCCTGCTGGTCTGCGCGGGTGCGCAGGCACAGAGCCCCGACGCGGCGCTGGCCAGCATCCGGGCCGATGAACTGCTGCAGCACATCAAGGTGCTGGCCTCGGACGAATTCGAAGGCCGCGCGCCCGGCTCGGTGGGTGAAACCCGCACGGTGGAATATCTGCAGCAGCAGTTCCGCCAGCTGGGCCTGCGGCCCGGCAATCCGGACGGCAGCTGGGTGCAGGGTGTGCCCATGCGCGGGCAGCATCCGGTGCCGCAGTTCCGCTACAGCGTCAACGGCAAGCAGGTCAGCCTGAAGTTCCCCGAGGATTATGTAGCCCACTCCACCACGCCGGGCGACCATGCCCGCATCAGGGGTTCGGACATCGTATTCGTCGGCTACGGCGTGCAGGCGCCCGAATACGGCTGGGACGACTACAAGGGGCTGGACGTCAAAGGCAAAACCCTGCTGATGCTGATTAACGATCCCGCCATTCCCGATCCGAACAATCCGGATCAGCTCGATCCGGCCATGTTCAAGGGCAAGGCCATGACGTATTACGGGCGCTGGACCTATAAATACGAGATCGCCGCCAGGCTCGGTGCGGCGGCCGCCATCATCATCCACGAAACCAAGCCGGCCGCCTATCCGTGGGACGTGGTACGCAGCGGTGGCGTGGGCGAGCATTTCAGCCTGCAGCGCAAAGGCGCCGATCCCGATGCGCCAACCGTGCCGGGCTGGATACAGCTGGAGCGCGCCAGAGAACTGCTGGCGGCAGCCGGCTACGACTTCGACCAGCTCAAGCAGCAGGCACTCAAAAAGGAGTTCCAGCCGCTAGTACTGAAGGCCAAGGCCGACTTCCAGATCGACAACCAGACGCGCAGCCTGAAATCGAACAATGTGGTGGCGCTGATCGAAGGCAGCGATCCCAAGCTCAAGCATGAATACCTGATCTACAGCGCGCACTGGGATCACCTCGGCATCGATACCCGTCTACCCGGCAGCCGCACGGAGCAGATCTACCATGGCGCGCTCGACAACGCTTCCGGCACGGCCGCACTGCTGGCGCTCGCCAAGGCCTACAAGGCGCTGCCGGCGCCCAAGCGTTCCATCCTGTTCATTGCCACCACGGCAGAGGAACGGGGCCTGCTGGGCGCCAAATACTATGCCGCCCATCCGCTGGTGCCGCTGCGCCAGACGGTGGCCAACATCAATATCGACGGCATCAATGCATGGGGTAAAACAGCGCAGATCGAGAACGTGACGTCAGGCCATTCCAGCATAGACGCGCTGCTGGCCAAGTATGCGGCGGCACAGGGCCGCAGAATGGACAACGATAGCCGCCCCGAACTGGGCAGCTTCTACCGTGCCGACCAGCTGGAGTTTGCCCGCGCCGGCGTGCCCGTGCTGTACACCAAGGCACGCAGCGCCTACCTCGACCGCCCCGACAATTATGCGACGGAAGTGGTCAATCACTACGTGGCGCACGACTACCACCAGACCAGCGACATCGTGCGCCCGGACTGGGATTTCAGCGGCGGCGTGCAGGACATCAGCCTGCTGTTCCAGGTGGGGCTGGAGATCGCCAACGGCAGCACGCCACAGTGGCTCGACGGTTCCGAATTCAAAGCCGCCGGCCAGCGCCGCCTGCGCTAAACCCAGCGCAAATAAAAAAAGCCGGGCGAACCCGGCTTTTTTAATGCGCACTAACGCGAAGATTACTCTTCAGCGGTTGGAGCGGCTTCGATGTCGGTTGCTTCTGGACGGTCCAGCAGCTCAACGTAAGCCATAGGAGCGTTGTCGCCAACACGGAAACCCATTTTCAGGATGCGCAGGTAACCGCCGTTGCGGTTAGCGTAACGTGGGCCCAGTTCTGCGAACAGCTTCAGAACGATTTCACGATCGCGCAGACGCGAGAATGCCAGACGCTTGTTAGCCAGGGTGTCGGTCTTGCCCAGGGTCAGGATAGGCTCAACAACGCGGCGCAGTTCTTTCGCTTTAGGCAGCGTGGTTTTGATGGCTTCATGACGCAGCAGGGAAACGGTCATGTTGCGCAGCATAGCCAGACGGTGGGACGAGGTACGGTTCAGCTTACGGAGGCCGTGACGGTGACGCATGGTACTTCCTTTCAGTGTTTAAATCCGAGTTCTTCGATCGCCTGATATCGCTACAAGGCGCGGACCGGTTCTAGGGATGACGTCCGGCACACCATGTGCCGGACGGGTACTGCTAATACGACAGATTACTTTTCCAGACCAGCAGGCGGCCAGTTTTCCAGCTTCATGCCCAGGGTCAGGCCGCGCGAAGCCAGAACTTCCTTGATTTCGTTGAGCGACTTGCGACCCAGGTTTGGCGTCTTCAGCAGTTCGTTTTCCGAACGCTGGATCAGATCGCCGATGTAGTAGATGTTTTCTGCTTTCAGGCAGTTGGCCGAACGGACGGTCAATTCCAGATCGTCCACTGGACGCAGCAGGATAGGATCGACCAGCGGTGCGCGCGATGGCGCTTCGGCAGCCGCTTCGGTGCCTTCCAGTGCAGCGAACACATTCAGCTGGTCCACCAGGACGCGGGCCGATTGACGGATCGCTTCTTCCGGCGAGATCACACCATTGGTTTCAATGTTGATGATCAGCTTGTCCAGGTCGGTACGCTGTTCCACACGGGCCGATTCCACGGCGTAGGAAACCCGGCGCACCGGCGAGAACGACGCATCCAGAATGATGCGGCCGATGGTTTTGTTGGTGTCTTCGGACAGACGGCGGACGTTACCGGGCACATAGCCACGGCCTTTTTCCACTTTGATCTGCATGTCCAGCTTGCCGCCAGCGGTCAGGTGGGCAATCACGTGCTCAGGGTTGATCAGCTCTACATCGTGCGGCAGATCGATATCCGATGCCAGCACGGCGCCTTCGCCTTCTTTCTTCAGGGTCAGGGTGACGGAGTCACGGTTGTGGACTTTGAAGACCACGCCCTTCAGGTTCAGCAGCAGATCAACGACGTCTTCCTGCACGCCGTCCAGCGACGAGTATTCGTGTACCACACCGGCGATGGTTACTTCGGTCGGCGCGTAGCCTACCATCGACGACAGCAGGACGCGGCGCAGCGCGTTACCCAGGGTGTGGCCATAGCCGCGTTCGAACGGTTCCATCACGACTTTGGCGTGACCGGCACCCAGTGCCTCGACGTCGATAATACGTGGCTTCAACAGACTGTTTTGCATGTAAATGTCCTTTTCAATACCCTCGGCGCGTTAGGCCGATAAGGCTGATGGCATTAGTGAAAACGCCCACTCGTGGGAGTGGGCGGGTTTTTTTGCAGCGAACTACAGATTAACGCGAGTACAGCTCGACGATCAGCGATTCGTTGACGTCGTTAGCGATTTCGTTACGCTCTGGCAGGGACTTGAAGGTACCTTCCATTTTCTTGGCATCGACCGACACCCACGAAGGCATACCGACTTGTTCAGCCAGCGACAGCGCTTCGATGATACGGGTTTGCTTTTTCGATTTTTCGCGTACAGCGATGACGTCGCCGACTTTTACCGAGTACGAAGCGATGTTCACTACCTGGCCGTTCACGGTGAAGGCTTTGTGCGAAACCAGCTGACGTGCTTCAGCGCGGGTCGAGCCGAAGCCCATGCGGTAAGCAACGTTGTCCAGACGGGTTTCCAGCAGTTTCAGCAGGGTTTCACCGGTGTTGCCTTTGCGGCGGTCAGCTTCAGCGAAGTAGCGACGGAACTGACGTTCCAGTACGCCGTACATACGCTTAACTTTTTGCTTTTCGCGCAGCTGGTTGCCGTAGTCCGAGGTACGGGCACCCGATTTAACGCCGTGCTGGCCTGGTTTGACGTCCAGTTTGCACTTGCTGTCCAGCGAGCGACGTGCGCTCTTCAGGAACAGGTCAGTACCTTCACGACGGGAGAGTTTAGCTTTAGGACCGATATAACGTGCCACGATGCTTCCTTTTTATAAATAATAACGCCCCAGCCATCTTGCGACGGTTAGGCGCTAGTCTGATCCTCAGGGTGGGCCAGACGGTGGCTAAATAAAATCTGCGGCGTACATTTTGCGTACCCGCAAGACGAGAACAGCCGGAGAGTATAGCCGTTTCCGGCCTACTGCTCCAGCTTTTTTTAACAGCATACCCGCTGAAGCGGGCACGCCATTAGATACGACGACGTTTTGGAGGACGGCAGCCGTTGTGCGGTACTGGGGTCACGTCCTGGATCTCGGTGATCTTGATGCCCAGGTTGTTCAGTGCGCGCACTGCGGATTCACGACCAGGACCTGGGCCCTTGATACGTACTTCCAGGTTCTTCACGCCGCATTCGATCGCGACTTTACCAGCTGCTTCAGCCGCAACCTGCGCTGCGAACGGGGTCGATTTACGCGAACCCTTGAAGCCAGCACCACCGGAGGTCGCCCACGACAGAGCATTGCCCTGACGGTCGGTGATGGTGATGATGGTGTTGTTGAAGGAAGCGTGAACGTGAGCGATACCTTCGGCAACGTTCTTCTTGACCTTCTTGCGTACGCGCGCTGCTGCGGCGCTGCTTTGTTGCTTAGCCATGTGATTTCCCTAGATTATTTCTTGAGCGATTGAGCGGCTTTGCGCGGGCCCTTGCGGGTACGTGCATTGGTGCGGGTGCGCTGACCGCGGACCGGCAGGCCCTTACGGTGACGCAGGCCGCGGTAGCAACCCAGATCCATCAAACGCTTGATGTTCATGGACAGTTCGCGACGCAGATCGCCTTCGACGATGAATTTAGCTACTTCATCGCGCAGTTTTTCCAGTTCGCTGTCGTCCAGATCTTTGACCTTTTTATCGGTCGCAATACCCGTAGCGGCGCAGATGAATTTTGCGCGTGGACGGCCTACACCGTAGATGGCCGTCAGGCCGATAACGGTATGCTGATGATTTGGGATATTAACCCCTGCAATACGTGCCATTCGTTATTCCTCGATAAATAACGGTTATTAACCTTGACGCTGCTTGTGACGTGGTTCGACGCAGATTACGCGAACAACGCCCTTGCGCTTGATGATCTTGCAGTTGCGGCAGATCCGCTTGACTGAGGCGTTAACTTTCATTTTGCACTCTCTTGTTGGTTCGATTATCTAAAATTACTTGGTCCGGAACACGATACGTGCACGGCTCAGATCATAAGGTGTCAGCTCTACCGTCACCTTGTCGCCAGGAAGAATGCGGATATAGTTCATCCGCATTTTACCCGAAATATGCCCGAGCACCACGTGTCCGTTTTCCAGCTTTACTCGAAATGTTGCATTTGGCAGATTCTCAAGAATCTCGCCCTGCATCTGTATGACGTCGTCTTTTGCCATTCGGTATGTTTACCGCGCTTATCGCGTCGGAATTCCGCCTTTGAAATTTGCTTTGCGCAGCAGCGATTCATATTGCTGCGACATTACATAGTTTTGTACCTGGGCCATGAAATCCATGGTCACAACTACAATAATCAACAGAGAAGTACCACCAAAATAGAACGGTACTTTCCACTCGGCTTGCATGAATTCCGGCAACAAACACACCAGGGTAATGTAGATGGCGCCAGCCAGTGTCAAACGTGTCAGGATCTTGTCGATATAGCGGGCAGTCTGCTCACCGGGACGTATCCCTGGCACAAAGGCCCCGCTCTTCTTCAAGTTGTCCGCTGTTTCCTTGCTGTTAAATACCAGCGCTGTATAGAAGAAACAGAAAAACACGATCGCAATGGCGTACAACAGTGCGTGGATGGGCTCGCCTGGCCCCATCGATGCAGCCAAATCTTTCAGGAACCGGACTGCAGGATTGGCCGTATCGGCGCCTGCAGTGAACCAGCCCACGATCGTTGCCGGGAACAAGATAATCGACGAAGCGAAGATAGGTGGAATCACGCCGGCCATATTCAACTTCAATGGCAGGTGCGAGGTTTGACCACCGTAAATCTTGTTGCCCACTTGACGTTTCGCATAATTCACCAGAATCTTGCGTTGGCCACGTTCGACAAAGACTACGAAGAACGTTACCGCGACAACCAGGATCATGATGACGATTGCAGAGAAGGCACCGATCGAACCGTTGGCAACCGACGAGGCCAGGCCTCCCAGTGCACCCGGCAGACCAGCCGCGATACCTGCAAAGATGATGATGGAGATGCCGTTACCGAGACCGCGCTCGGTAATCTGCTCGCCCAACCACATCACGAACATGGTTCCGGTCAACAGCGTCACGACCGTAACGAAGCGGAATGCATAGCCTGGATCCAGCACCAGACCTGCCTGCGACTCCAGTGCGACTGCAATGCCCAACGCTTGGAACGTCGCCAGCACCACCGTGAAATAACGGGTGTACTGGGTGATCTTGCGACGGCCTGCTTCGCCTTCTTTTTTGAGCGCTTCCATCTGCGGCGAGACGATCGACACCAGTTGCATGATGATCGATGCCGAGATGTAAGGCGTGATACCCAACGCAAAGACTGTGAAGCGCGCGAGAGCGCCACCGCTGAACATGTTCAACATGCCCAGGATGCCACCCTCTTGCGACTTGAACAGCGCGGCCAATTGCACCGGATCAATCCCCGGAACGGGGATATGAGCACCGATACGATACACCACCAATGCGCCAAGCAAGAACCAGAGCCGGCCCCAAGGGAAACCAGCTGCTGCACTTTTAGCTAATTGTGGGTTAGTCGCCAATTTTCGCTCCGATCAAGCTGTTAGCGGTCAACTCAGGCTACCGAGCCGCCGGCTGCTTCGATGGCGGCTTTCGCGCCAGCGGTCACTTTCAGGCCTTTGAGGTTCACCGCTTTGGTGATCTCGCCGGACAGAATGACGCGCACATCGCGTGCCAGCACGCTCAGTACGCCAGCTTGTTTCAGTACCAGGATGTCGACATCGCCAACAGCCAGGTTGTTCAGGTCGGACAGACGCACTTCAGCTTTGAAGGTGGCGTTGAGCGACTTGAAACCGCGCTTAGGCAGACGGCGCTGCAGAGGCATCTGACCGCCTTCGAAGCCGACTTTGTGGAAGCCGCCCGAACGCGATTTTTGACCCTTGTGACCACGACCTGCGGTTTTACCCAGGCCGGAGCCGATACCGCGGCCTACGCGACGCTTAGCGTGCTTCGCGCCTTCGGCTGGTTGAATGGTATTCAGTTCCATGATTTCTCCGTGTGTAAGCCCGGGGGCTTACGCAACAACTTTAACGAGGTACGAGACTTTGTTGATCATGCCGCGCACGGATGGGGTGTCTTGCAGCTCGGAAACCGAGTTTACACGACGCAGACCCAGACCGCGGACGGTAGCACGGTGATCTTCACGCGTGCCGATCAAGCCCTTGACCAATTGTACTTTGATGGTTTTTTGTGTCATCGCGTTCACCTTAGCCCAGGATGTCTTCTACCGATTTGCCGCGTTTAGCAGCAATCTCAGCAGGAGTACTCATTTTTGCCAGACCGTCCAGCGTGGCGCGTACCAGGTTGTAAGGGTTGCTCGAACCGGTGGATTTTGCCACCACGTCGGTCACGCCCATTACTTCGAAGATTGCGCGCATAGCGCCGCCAGCGATCACGCCGGTACCAGGTTTCGCAGGCGACATCATCACTTTCGATGCGCCGTGACGACCGGTCACGGTGTGTTGCAGGGTACCGTTTTTGAGGGAAACCTTGATCAGGTTGCGACGGGCTTCTTCCATTGCCTTCTGCACACCGACTGGAACTTCCTTCGACTTGCCTTTGCCCATGCCGATGCGGCCATCGCCGTCACCAACTACGGTCAGCGCGGCGAAACCCATGATACGACCACCTTTGACCACTTTGGTCACGCGGTTGATCGCGATCATTTTTTCGCGCATGCCATCATCCGGCTTGTCGCTTGCCATTTTTGCTTGCATTTTTGCCATGATCGTTCCTTAGAACTTCAGACCGGCTTCGCGCGCGGCTTCTGCCAGCGCCTTCACACGGCCGTGGTAACGGAAACCGGAGCGGTCGAACGCTACTTCGGTAATCCCTGCTTTCAGTGCTTTCTCTGCGACGCGCTTGCCAACCAGAGCGGCAGCAGCAGCATTGCCGCCTTTGCCCGACTTGCCAGCCAGTTCGTTGCGCACTTCGACTTCTGCCGTGGAGGCCGATACCAGTACTTTGGCATCTGGCGAGGTCAGGTTCGCGTAAATATGCTGATTGGTGCGGTGTACCGACAGGCGGTTCACTTTCAGTTGCGCGATCTTGATCCGGGTTTGGCGTCCGCGGCGCAGACGTGATTCTTTCTTGTCCATCGTCAGCCCCTAATTTACTTCTTCTTGGTTTCTTTGATCTTAACCACTTCGTCCGAATAACGGACGCCCTTGCCTTTGTATGGCTCAGGAGCGCGGTAAGCACGAACTTCAGCAGCCACCTGGCCCACTTTTTGACGGTCGATGCCTTTGATGACGATCTCGGTCGGAGTGGCCGTTGCGCAGGTCACGCCGGCTGGCATGGTGTGCACGACAGGGTGGGAGAAGCCCAGCGACAGGTTCAGCTTGTCGCCTTGTGCTTGAGCTTTGTAGCCCACGCCGATCAGGTTCAGCTTCTTCTCGAAACCTTTGGTTACGCCGTTGACCATGTTGTTGACCAGAGCGCGCAGCGTGCCGGACATGGCATTGGCTTCGCGGGAGTCATTGGCTGGCGTAAAGCTCAGGGTTCCTGCATTGTTTTCTACTGCTACCAGACCGTTGAGGGCCTGGGTCAGCACGCCCAGCGGGCCTTTTACGGTGATCGCTTGTGCGGAGATGGCGACTTCAGCGCCAGCTGGCACAGCGATAGGCATTTTAGCTACTCGAGACATGTGTAACTCCTTATGCGACGTAGCAAATAACTTCGCCGCCGACACCGGTAGCGCGTGCTTTGCGGTCAGTCATGACGCCTTGCGGAGTCGACACGATCGCCACACCCAAGCCATTCATCACAGTAGGGATCTCGTCTTTGCCTTTGTAGATGCGCAGGCCCGGACGGGACACGCGCTCCAGGCGCTCGATGACGGGACGGCCAACATAATACTTCAAACCGATTTTCAGTTCCGCTTTGCCACCAGCTTCGGCAACCGCGAAATCTTCAATGTAACCCTCGTCCTTCAGGACGTTGGCAATCGCAACTTTGACTTTCGACGATGGCATGGCCACGGTCGCTTTTTGCACGCCTTGGGCGTTGCGAATGCGGGTCAGCATATCGGCGATAGGATCGCTCATACTCATTGCTTATTCTCCTATTACCAGCTTGCTTTAGTCATACCCGGAATTTCACCACGCATGGCGAATTCACGGAGCTTGATACGGCCCAGACCGAATTTACGGAAGGTGCCGCGTGGACGACCGGTGACGGCGCAGCGGTTACGCTGGCGGGTCGGTGCCGAGTTACGTGGCAGCGCTTGCAGTTTCAGGCGCGCTTCGTAACGTTCTTCTTCCGACTTCGACTGGTCATCAATGATGGCCTTCAGTGCAGCGCGCTTTGGAGCAAACTTGTTTGCCAGGTCAATGCGCTTCTGCTCACGGTTAATCAGTGCGAGTTTTGCCATGATCTACTTAGTTCCTGAACGGGAATTTAAAGGCGGCGAGCAGAGCTTTCGCTTCGTCGTCGGTCTTGGCGGTGGTGGTGATCGAAATGTTCAGACCACGCAGCGCATCGATCTTGTCGTACTCGATTTCCGGGAAGATGATCTGCTCTTTCACGCCGATGTTGTAGTTACCACGACCATCGAACGCACGGCCATTCACACCGCGGAAGTCGCGCACGCGTGGCAGAGCCACGGTGATGAAGCGATCCAGGAACTCGTACATACGAGCGCCGCGCAGGGTAACCATGGTACCGATCGGGTAGCCTTCACGGATTTTGAAACCCGCGATTGCTTTACGCGATTTGGTGGTCACTGGCTTCTGGCCAGCGATCTTGGTCAGATCGCCGACAGCGTGCTCGAGGACCTTCTTGTCCGCAACAGCCTCACCCACACCCATGTTCAGGGTGATCTTGGTCAGACGTGGAACTTCCATTACCGACTTGTAACCGAATTTAGCGGTCAGGTCAGCAACGACTTTTTCTTTATAGAACTCTTGGAGACGTGCCATGATTTCTTAAGCCTTCACTACTTCGCCGGACGATTTGAAGATGCGGACTTTTTTGCCGTCCACTTCTTTGAAACCAACACGGTCTGCCTTGCCAGTCGCTGCATTGAACAGTGCAACGTTGGACACGTGAATCGGCATAGTCTTATCGACGATACCACCTTGTACGCCAGTCATTGGGTTAGGCTTGGTCGCTTTTTTAGCAACGTTGACGCCTTCAACCACGACGTGCTCAGCATCTACGCGACGCTGAACGACGCCACGCTTGCCCTTGTCTTTCCCGGCCAGAACGATGACTTCGTCGTTTTTACGAATCTTATCCATTACGACTCCTTACAGGACTTCAGGTGCCAGGGACACGATCTTCATGAACTTTTCAGTACGCAGTTCGCGCGTCACTGGTCCAAAAATACGGGTACCGATAGGCTCCAGCTTGGCGTTCAGCAGTACGGCGGCATTGCCGTCGAACTTCACCAGGGAACCATCTTGGCGGCGCACACCTTTAGCGGTACGCACAACCACGGCGTTATAAATTTCACCTTTTTTAACACGGCCACGTGGCGCAGCAACCTTAACGGTTACTTTGATCACATCGCCAATGCTTGCATAACGGCGCTTGGAGCCGCCCAACACCTTGATGCACAGAACTTCTTTTGCACCGGTGTTGTCGGCCACTTCGAGCCGGCTTTCAGTTTGAATCATAGTATTCTCTTTCCCAACTTAAGCCGAAGAATCCACACAATGCGGACCTGCGGTCAGTCTTGGTCCCGCCAGAGTGCTCATGCAGAGCCCACTGTTTGGGTGCTTGACCTTCGTACTGCTACTGACCGCGCGGTTCTGCGTCTGTGGCCAGACACTTTGCGGCGTTACATGAACGAAGCCCGCAAGTATTACATACAATTTGCGGGCTTGCAAGAACTAATTGAAAAACCGCCCCCGGCCCTAAGACCGGAGGCGATGTCGTCAATTAAACGATTTGTGCGGCTTGCACCACACGCGTTACGGTCCATGCCTTCGTTTTGGAGATCGGACGACCTTCCGTGATTTCCACCGTGTCACCGGCTTTCACCTGGTTGGTCTCGTCGTGCGCGTGGTACTTGTTCGAGCGGACGATGATCTTACCGTACAAAGGATGTTTCACGTGACGTTCGATCAGAACGGTAACGGTTTTGTCCATTTTATCGGACACCACCTTACCGATCAGAGTACGCTTCAGCTTTACTTGATCAGTCATTTGGCTTCCTTCGTGTTCATTACCGTTTTTACACGTGCGATATCGCGACGTACCTTCTTGAGCTGCGAGGTGTTGCTCAGCTGTTGCGTAGCGATTTGCATACGCAGGCCAAACTGTGCCTTCAACAGGTCATTCAGCTCTTTTTGCAGAGCGTCCTGGTCTTTGCCGCGGAGTTCAGATGCTTTCATATTTCACTCCTGTTATTGACCAACTTGACGAACCACGAAGGTGGTTGCCAGTGGCAGTTTGGCAGCGGCCAGGCGGAATGCTTCGCGCGCCAGTTCTTCTGCGACGCCATCCATTTCGTACAGGACTTTGCCTGGACGGATTTCGGCGACGTAGTATTCCGGATTACCTTTACCGTTACCCATACGGACTTCGGCAGGCTTGTTCGAAATCGGTTTGTCCGGGAACACGCGGATCCAGATACGGCCGCCACGTTTGATGTGACGGGTCATGGCGCGACGTGCTGCCTCGATTTGACGGGCCGTGATACGACCACGGGCCACGGCTTTCAGACCGAATTCGCCGAACGACACCGAAGTGCCGGCGGTGTGCGAAATGCCGGTGTTACGGCCTTTCTGCTCTTTACGATACTTTCTGCGTGCTGGTTGCAGCATGATTATTCTCCTGCTTTCTCGGCCGGCTTGGCGGCGCTACGCACACGGCCGGCACCGGCTGGACGACGGCCAGCTGGTTTACCGTCGTCGCGACGTGGGCCACGTGGCTTCTTCTCGTCTGGTGGGGTATCGATCACTGGTGCGTCGCCGTTAGCCGAACGATCGCCTTTGTAAACCCAAACCTTCACACCGATGATGCCGTAGGTGGTCGAAGCTTCGCTGGTACCGTAGTCGATATCGGCGCGCAGGGTGTGCAGTGGCACACGGCCTTCGCGATACCACTCTTTACGAGCGATTTCGATACCGTTCAGACGGCCCGACGACATGATCTTGATGCCCAGGGCACCCAGACGCATGGCGTTTTGCATAGCACGTTTCATCGCGCGGCGGAACATGATGCGCTTTTCCAGCTGCTGAGCGATCGAATCAGCGATCAGCTGCGAGTCGATTTCTGGCTTGCGGATTTCTTCGATGTTCACATGCACAGGCACGCCCATGATCTTGGTCAGGGCCGACTTCAGTACTTCGATGTCTTCGCCTTTTTTACCAATGACCACGCCCGGACGCGAGCTGTAGATGGTGAAGCGCGCGTTCTTGGCTGGACGCTCGATCACGATGCGGCCGACCGAAGCGTTCTTCAGCTTGGTTTTCAGGAAAGCGCGAGCTTTCAGGTCTTCATTCAGCATGGCAGCAAAGTTGCCATTGCCAGCGTACCAGCGCGAAGCCCAGTTACGGGTTACGGCCAGACGGAAACCGGTTGGATGTATCTTCTGTCCCATCGTGACTCCTTAGTTGCCGACAGTCACGTAAATGTGACAGGATTGTTTCGAGATACGATCACCCCGGCCTTTAGCGCGTGCAGTGAAGCGCTTCAGGATCGGGCCCTTTTCGACGTAGATCGTTTTCACGAACAGTTCGTCGATGTCCGCGCCGTCATTGTGCTCGGCGTTGGCGATAGCCGACTCCAGCACTTTCTTGATGATGGTCGCACCCTTTTTTGGGCTGAATTGCAGAATGTTGAGTGCAGCGTCAACCTTCTTGCCACGGATCAGGTCAGCAACCAGACGGCCTTTTTGGTCCGACAGGCGCACACCTTTGAGGATAGCTTTGGTTTCCATTATTTCTTCGCCTTCTTGTCAGCGGCATGGCCCTTGAACGTGCGGGTCAGCGCGAATTCACCGAGCTTGTGACCAACCATGTTCTCGGAAACATACACAGGCACGTGCAGCTTGCCGTTGTGAACAGCGATCGTCAGGCCGATGAAGTCAGGCATGATGGTCGAGCGACGGGACCAGGTTTTGATTGGCTTTTTGTCTTTGGTCGCTTGCGCGGCTTCGACTTTTTTCACCAGGTGGGCGTCACAGAACGGCCCTTTTTTCAATGAACGAGTCATGATTTATCCTTATTTCTTGCCGCGGCGCGAGACGATCATCGAAGAAGTGCGCTTGTTGCTGCGAGTCTTCTTACCCTTGGTCTGCTGGCCCCATGGCGACACTGGGTGACGACCAGCTGCAGTACGGCCTTCACCACCACCGTGCGGGTGGTCGATCGGGTTCATGACCACACCGCGAACGGTAGGACGAACACCGCGCCAGCGCATCGCACCAGCTTTACCGATCTTACGCAGGCTGTGTTCGGCATTGCCGACTTCACCCACGGTTGCACGGCACTCGATGTGTACGCGACGTACTTCACCCGAGCGCAGACGCACCTGAGCGTAAGTACCTTCACGAGCCATCAGTACAACGCCGGCGCCGGCGGTACGGGCCATCTGGGCACCCTTACCTGGCAACATTTCGACGCAGTTCATCACGGTACCAACCGGAATGTTGCGGATCGGCAGGCAGTTACCGGCTTTGATCGGAGCTTCCGAACCGTTCATCACGGTGTCGCCCACGGCCATGCCTTTGGTAGCGATGATGTACTGACGCTCACCGTCGGCGTAGCACAGCAGAGCGATGTGCGCGGTACGGTTAGGATCGTATTCGATACGTTCCACTTTTGCAGGAATGCCATCTTTTTGACGCTTGAAGTCAACCAGACGATAGTGCTGCTTGTGGCCACCGCCGATGTGACGGGTGGTGATGTGACCGTTGTTGTTACGGCCAGCAGTTTTCGATTTTTTCTCAACCAGCGCTGCGAACGGACGGCCTTTGTACAGGTCGGCGTTAACAACTTTCACCATGCCGCGACGGCCTGGGGAGGTTGGCTTCATCTTAACGAGTGCCATTATTTAGCCTCCTCGGAGAAATTGATTTCCTGGCCAGGTTTCAGGCACACGAAAGCGCGCTTGGTATGGTTGCGGCGGCCGATGTGAGCACCGGAACGCTTCTGCTTACCTTCGCGGTTGACGGTCTGCACCGATTCCACTTCCACTTTGAACAGCAGTTCAACAGCGGCTTTGATTTCTGGCTTGGTCGCATCGGTGCTAACACGGAACACGATCTGCTCGTTCTTTTCCGCGACCATGGTGGCCTTCTCGGAAATGACCGGAGCCACCAGCACCTTCATCAGGCGCTCTTCGCTAAATTTCAATGCGCTCATGCCAGCATCTCCTCAATCTTAGCCAGTGCAGCTTTGGTGACCAGGATCTTCTTGTAGAACACCAGGGACATTGGATCTGCGTGACGTGGTTCAACGACCAGAACGTTCGGCAGATTGCGCGAAGCCAGTTCCAGGTTTTCGTTGGCGGTGTCGGTGATGATCAGTACCGAGTCAAAGCCCATGCCGGTCAGCTTTTGCGACAGCAGCTTGGTCTTTGGAGCTTCGATGGTCAGATCTTCGATAACGGTCAGACGGTCTTCGCGAGCCAGTTGCGACAGGATCGAGCACAGGCCGGCGCGGTACATCTTCTTGTTCACTTTGTGGGTGAAGTTCTCGTCAGGCGAGTTCGGGAAGATGCGACCACCGCCGCGCCACAGTGGCGACGACGACATACCAGCACGAGCACGGCCGGTACCTTTTTGGCGCCATGGCTTCTTGGTCGTGTGGTGTACTTCTTCACGGTCTTTCTGCTTGCGGTTGCCGCTACGAGCATTGGCTTGGTAAGCAACGACGATCTGGTGGATCAGGGCTTCGTTGTAGTCACGGCCGAAGACGGTGTCGGCGGCAGCAACGTTAGAGGCGGCTTGACCTTGTGCGTTCAAGAGCTTGAGTTCCATCGTTTAAGCTCCCTTCTTTGCTTTAACTTTGACAGCAGGCGACACGACAACCTGGCCGTTTTTCGCGCCTGGGATCGCGCCTTTGACCAGCAGCAGCTGACGGTCGGCATCGATACGGGCGATTTCGAGGTTCTGCACGGTGCAGGTTACGTCACCGAGGTGACCGGTCATGCGCTTACCAGGGAATACGCGACCTGGATCCTGCGCCATACCGATGGAACCTGGTACGTTGTGCGAACGGGAGTTACCGTGGGTCTGACGACCCGAAGCAAAGTTGTGACGCTTGATGGTACCAGCGTAACCCTTACCGATCGATACGCCTTGCACGTCAACTTTCTGACCAACTTCGAACAGCGAAACGGCAACGGTGTCGCCAGCTTTCAGTTCAGCAGCTTTGGTAACGTCAATGCGGAATTCTTTCAGCGTGGTACCGGCTTCAACGCCAGCTTTGGCGTGGTGACCAGCGACGGCTTTGGTCACGCGGGAAGCGCGACGTTGACCGAATGCAACCTGAACAGCGGAGTAACCATCCGTTTCAGGCGTTTTGATTTGCGCAACACGGTTGTTCGATACGTCCAACACGGTGACTGGGATCGAATCCCCGTCATCGGTGAAGATGCGCATCATACCAACCTTGCGACCGAGGAGGCCTAGGCTCATTTTTTCTCCATTCCCACCTACGATTGGGCGGGGCTTTGTTTAACTACTAAAATAAGTACGGACCAATAAAAAAGACATATCCATACCGAAGCCGGCTAGTTTAGCGCGAAAAGACCCTTGACGCAACAACTTAATACGAGGTATGTCGGGTTTTCTTGCAGGCGCAGCCGAAACAGGGGAAAGATTGCCGGAACCAGCATAGCTGCGGGCTGGCGCCCTCCTCTGCGGAAAGAAAAACAGCGCCTTGCGGGCGCTGTTTTTGAGCTGCAACAGACCGGCTGACTGCCGGTCCGGCACGGCTTAGAAGGTGTAGTTGGCGCTAAAGGTGAAGTAGCGGCCCTGGTTGTTATGCAGACCTTCGTTATAGCCTTGCAGCGGGCTCGCTGCCGTGCTTACGCCATAGCGCGGATCATACGGTGCTTTGGTGTCGAACAGATTCTGGATATTGAAGCTGAGCGACAGGTTCTTGAAGCCCGTGTAGCTATAGCCCAGACCCACCGTGGTCCAGCTATTGACGGCGCAGTCAGGGAAGTACGCCTCGTACAGCGGCACGGTAGCGTCACGATCCGGTTCGGCATCGGTCGGCTTCGGTGTGCCATAGTGGCAGAACGGCTGGGCAAAGGTGTCGGTACCATCATAACGGCGCAGCAGCGATACTGGGCCGATGTAGTTGACGGTGGCCGTCAGTGCATGATCGCCGCGGCTCCAGGTAGCCGTCAGATTGCTCTTCCAGCGTGGCAGATCCAGACCGCTGCTGATCGCCCAGTCGGTAATGCCGGCACTGCTGCCTGCCAGATTGTGCTCGATGTCGCCATCATGCGCCGCGATCGAATAGTGCGACATATAGGTGGAAGATAGCTTGGTATTGAAGGTCCCCCAGTCGCCCAGATTCTTACGGTGACGCACTTCCAGATCGATACCGCGCACTTCCGAAGCACCCTGATTGATCCATGGCTCTTTGACCATCAGCAGCGGACCCGAGTTCGGAATCACGTTGCCCTTGGAGTCGGTCACCCAGTTGACCGGATTAGGGTCGCGGATAACGTTGCCGGGATTGCGGTCCTCGTTCTTCAGCGCGTCGAAGGCCGAGCCCAGTATCACTTCGCCGGTCTTACGGATACGCCACATATCGATGGTCATGTCCAGATTCGAGGTCGGCGAAATGACCAGACCGATCGAGTAGCTCTTGGATTTTTCCGGCACCAGATCCGGATTGGCACCACCGGTACCGGCAGCGGATTTGTTGCAATCGACTTCGGTCGCGCCATTTTTCGGCGTAACGTTGTCCGCTTCGCAACGACGGCGGTCCCAGATGTTGTTCAGGAAGAACTGGGCACCACCGGGCGTTACCTGGGTCAGACCCGGCGCGCGGAAGCCGCGTGCATAGGTACCGCGCACGGCCACGGAATCGGCCACGGTCCATTTGCCGCCCACTTTAGGCACGAAGTTGGTCTTGATGTCGGGGTATTTATCCAGACGGCCGGCAAAATCGAATTCCAGATTTTTCAGCACCGGCGTACGCAATTCGACGAAGGCCGATTTGACGTCGCGCTGGCCATCGATCACGGTATTGGCCAGGCCATAGATCTGGCCGGAAGCGACCAGCGGATCCGGATTCAGATTGATCTTCTCGCGGCGTACTTCGGTACCCAGCGCCAGTGCCATCGGACCGCCCGGCAGCGCGCCGAACTCGGTATTCACCTTGGCATCCCACTGCAGGATGGAGGCCTTGTTGTCGCTGACTACGTCGTGCGACAGGGTCGGGTCGGCGGCCAGCGCAGCGAGCGAAGTGCCGGTATTGAGCTTGCGCAGGGTCGGCAGGTACAGACGGCCATAGGTCACATCGTTTTTCTGCGACTGATTCCACAGCAGACCGGTATTCCAGTCCCAGCCCGACCAGGTGCCTTCCAGACCGACCAGTGTGCGGATACCCTTGTTGATGTTCTGGGTGCCGCCCTGGAGGTTTTCGAAGCGGTAGCCGACCGAAGCGCGCGCCGTCGGGAAGGGATTGTCCGGATGGCCGATCGGCAGAATGACCTGGAAGGGATCGGCCACGCCGGTTGCGGTAAAGTTGGTCACCGAGGACTGGCCCAGCGTAATCGGCGCACCCGTGTAGTTACGCTCGGTGCGGCTGAACGCCACTTCGGCAAAGGCGCGGGTGTTGGCGCCCAGTTTGAGCACGGCGCGGCTCATCACATTCTCGTCGTTGCCGGCACTCTGGGCTTCGAGGAACTTGGTGGTGTCGTAGTTACAGAAGGTACGGCCGATGAACACGCTGCGCGGCGACAGGCCCATGGCCGTGCTGCCCACCAGTTGCTGCGACGGGTCGCAATTGGTCCGCGTAATCAGACGGGTAGCAGCTTCGGACTGCGCTACACCGAAGTTGTTCGAGCCGGGTGTTCTTTCACGATAGAACGAGGGGCTAGCGGAAACGGTGCTGCCATATGGGGTGGCAAAGCGGCCATTCAGGATCTTGTACTGATCAACCTGAATGTCTGTCGCGTCGGCGCGCTTGACGCGGTCACGCTTGGACACGTCGGCCGCAATAAAGACGTTGTAACCATCCTTGTCGATATCGCCCTTGCCCCAGAACAGGCTGGCGCCGCGTTTGCCGAAGTTGCCGTCGTCATTGGCGCCGGCACGCACACCCACCTGCACGCCTTCATAATTGTTCTTAGTGATGAAGTTGATTACCCCGCCGATGGCGTCGGAACCATACACAGCCGAAGCGCCATCCTTGAGGATCTCGACCCGGTCCAGCGCCGACAGGGGAATGCTGTTCAGATCGTACAGCGTGGAATTGCCATCGTTGGGGTCGGCGTAGGCCGACGGCGTCATGCGGCGGCCATTGAGCAGTATCAGCGTCGACGTCGACGACAGGCCGCGCAGCGAGGCGGTAGAGACGCCGCGCGAGAAGCCGCCGTCATTGGTGTCGTAATTGTTGTCGGTGCCCATGGATGGCACGGTGCGCATCAGCTCGGCCACGGTAGCAGCGCCACTGGCCTTGATATCGAGCGCGGTAATCACCTGCACTGGCGACTCGCCTTCCTTGCCGACGCGCTTCAGATTCGAGCCGGTAACGTAGACGGTTTCCACTTCCTTGCCGGAAGTTTGCTGGGCATAAATAGCGGGTGTGTAAGCCAGCGTCAGGGCCACGGCGATGGCACTGCGTTTGCTCAATGGATGGTGTTTCAAAGTACCTCCCTCTGTTTTTCTTAGCAGATATTTGTAAATCTACGCAAAAGTTCGTAAAGCGGGTTGCCTTGCGAAGTATTCCTTGGTAGGCCTCCAATTTCGCACATTCAGAATTTCATGAAAAGAAAGATTTCCTAATTTGCTAATAAAATGAAGATGTAAGGGTTTCCTGTATTGTTTGCGCAACTCTGTCCCCAGCAGCGTTTAGCCACTGGCGAAAAAAAAACACCCCGGCCGCGCAAGGCGGACAGGGTGTCGCAAGTGTTACCCGGCCCTCAGGGCCGGGTCAGGAGCAATGCTTAGAAGGTGTAAGCAGCGCTCAGGCCGAAGGAACGGAACAGCATGTTGTTGGCGGTGATGCCATCACGGTAGTTGACTGGCGTATCCTGGTTCAGCAGGTTGTAGATATACGCGCTCAGCTTGACGTTTTTGCTCATGGTGTAAGCCAGGTTGTAATCAACCGTGGTGTAGGCACGCACTTTACCGCAAGCGGCCATCTGGTCAGCAGCAACCTTGTTGGTCACGCAGTAGGTTGGTGCGTCGTCGCTGTTCGGGCTCCAGGCACCACGGTAGTTCAGGGTGAAGCCCTGATCGACTTTACCCGTGTTCAGCGAACCGCGCAGTTTCATGCGCAGACGTGGACCACCGTCGTAGTTACCGGCCATGTTGATGCCGTAGGCATTGTCAGCCACGATGAACTGCTGGTATTTCAGTGCATAGGTACCATCCAGTTTCAGGGCTACATCACCCACGTTGGCGATCTTGAACTTGCCCGATGCGTCGAAGTCGAAGCCCGATGCGCGGGTTTTGCCCGAGTTGACGTATGGGTTGTACACCATGCCCAGCTTGCCGATGCCCTGGAAGCTGGTGGTGGTGCCCGGTGCGTATTTACGTACCAGTGCCAGGAACTCGTTGTCGGTGGCGGTATTGTCGATACGGATCAGCTGGCCGGCTGGCAGTGCTGCTTCGTTCTTCAGAATGTCGCCCACGGCACGGGTGCCGATCTCGTCTTTACGCTCGATGTTGTAGTAATCGAGTGCCAGCGTCCAGTTCTTGATCGGTTCCAGCACCAGCCCCAGAGTGTAGGAACGCGAGGTTTCCGGTTTCAGGTCAGGATTGGCCGAGACGAAGCTAGGCAGCGAGGACAGGCAGTCATTGTTACGATAGCTGTTGGCCAGCGCTTTGTCGGATGCGGTCGCGCTGGATTTCTGAATGATGTTGTTCAGTTCCGAAGCGATAGGGCAACGGCGCTGGTCGACCACGCTGGTCGCGACCGAGCTACGACCCAGACCGTTACCGGTTTCGACGATGTTAGGCGCACGGAAACCACCGGCAGCGGTAGCACGCAGCAGCAGCGAGTCCAGCGCTTGCACTTTGGCGCCCAGTTTAGGCGACAGGTGAGCTTCGGCGCCGCTGGTTTTGTCGGCACGCAGAGCAGCGCTCAGTTCCACCTTCTTCACCACCGGGATGGTGGCTTCGGTGAATACGGCGTACTGGCTCTGACGGTCTTTCACCTGCAGGCCGAATACGCCTACCAGTTCACCGCCCAGCACGTTGTCCGAGCTCTTCATTTCGTAGGAGTTACGACGAATGTCGGTACCCACGGCGATGCTCAGCGGACCGGCTGGCAGTTGCATCACTTCGCCGGTAACGGTCGCGTCGATGAATTCGATCTTCGCTTCGCCTTCGGTGGTACGGATAGGGAACATCTGGTTCAGCAGCGCTACGTCATTCTTCTGGCCGAACTTGTAGGTGTTGTTGACGATGGCGTCGGTGTAGCCTTTGGCGCTGACAGCGCGGGTGGCTTTGGTGGCGCTCGAGGTCATGTGGCCTACCGCCGATTTCCAGTCGAAGTTACCGACGGTGCCGTTCAGGGCCAGCATGAAGCGGCTCTGATCCGATTCGGTGCGGTTGAAGTTGAAGCCGTTGCCGGTATCCATCAGACGCGCACGGTATTCCACCGGGAAGGTGTATGGATTGCCGTTGTTGCCAACTGGCAGTTTAGGATAGCTGAAAGGACCAACCATTTTGCCGGCCAGAGCGTTGTACCACACGCTGGTCGAGGTGGTGGTGCTACCGTTGCTGGCGTTGAAAGGCGCAACGATGTAGTCGTTGTTGGCGCCGGCGGTGGTGATTTCGAAGTTAGCTTCGATATCGCGGCCGATCTTGAAGCGGGTGTTGCTGGCAGCAGCGTAGCGCTTGTTGTTGGTGGTCAGGCCGGTGTACTGCAGCACGTCGAATTTGCACAGCTTGTCGGCCGGGTCGATCGACGTTGCCGGGCAGCCTGGCGCAGCGACGATATTGGTCGAGCTCAGGAAGTAGTTACCGGTTGGCGAGAAGGTGCTCTTGGCATCCCAGGTCGAACGGCCCGGGGTGGCACGGTGCCAGTCCGGGTAGCGGCTGGCCAGCTCACCCTGGGTGTAACCGTCGCGCTTGTAGCCTTCGAAGGTCAGGTAGGTGTTGAAGCCGTTTTCTTCCAGATCGCCAAAGCCGTAGATGGCCGAAACGCTGCGGTTGCGGCGGTCGGCGAAACCGTCGGTGGCTTCGTAGTTAACCTGTACTTTACCGCCCTGGTAGTCTTTACGCAGGATGATGTTGATAACGCCGGCAATCGCGTCGGAACCGTAGATAGCGGAAGCGCCATCTTTCAGGATCTCGATGCGCTCGATCGCGTCGGTCGCGATAGCGTCCAGATTGGTGAAGTTTTCTTGCGCGCCGTCCGCCAGACCGTAAGGAGCGATACGGCGGCCATTGACCAGTACCAGAGTCGATACCTTGCCCAGACCGCGCATCGAAACGCCCGACGAACCGGTAGCGAAGCTGCCCGAGCTCGAGGTCGACGAGTTGATGTTGGTGGAGATGGCAGCGGTCGAGGTCAGCAGACCCAGCACGGTGTGCTCGCCGGTGCGCTCGATGTCCTTGCGCGACAGCACTTGCACGGAAGCAGCGGTTTCGCTGTCGGTGCGTTTGATGCTGGAACCGGTGATTTCCACACGCTGGATCTTAGGTTCGGCCGGAGCGGCGTCCTGCGCGTAGACAGCTGGAGCGAAAGCGAGAGCTAATGCGATCGAGATCGCATTCTTTTTCATGGTTGGATTTTTCACGTCTTTTCCCGAGTGGTAGTTACAAACTGTGCGTTGGACAGTGACGCCGGATCACGACGGCCTAGATCTTTTTTTAACGCAGCCTTGGAATTTCTCACAACATGGGCAAAAAAGAAAGACAAAAAGTGCTCAAACGCAAAATACCCTTCAATTAACTAAACATCCGTTGTTTTTCAGAATTATATTCGTAACATTTTGTTACGCATGTGTAGATCGATGGAACATAACCAAAAGTAAAAAAAGGGCCGGAAGTGCATGCTGATCATGCGCTTCCGGCCCTTGCGGCCACGCCGCCCGCAGGCGGCTATAGCGGGAATTATTGCAGTTTGATTTCGACGTCAACGCCAGCTGGCAGGTCCAGCTTCATCAGTGCGTCCACGGTTTTGTCGGTTGGATCAACGATGTCCATCAGACGCTGGTGGGTACGGATTTCGAACTGGTCGCGCGAGGTCTTGTTGACGTGTGGCGAACGCAGAACGTCGTAACGCTGGATGCGGGTAGGCAGAGGAACTGGGCCTTTGACCACAGCGCCGGTGCGCTTGGCAGTGTCAACGATTTCCAGAGCCGACTGGTCGATCAGTTTGTAATCGAAAGCTTTCAGACGGATACGGATTTTCTGGTTTGGTGCGGACATGATGTTTTCCTAAAAGAGCGAACTGGCAACTTTGTAGCGCCAGCAATTTAAAAAGAACGGGATACAGCACAAAGGGTCGACATGGTAACACACCTTGTCGACCCTGAGATATCAGCGCCTAAAAATTAGCCGATGATTTTTGCAACCACGCCTGCGCCTACGGTACGGCCGCCTTCGCGGATAGCGAAGCGCAGACCTTCTTCCATCGCGATCGGGTTGATCAGCTTAACGGTGATCGACACGTTGTCGCCTGGCATAACCATTTCTTTATCGGCTGGCAGCTCGATCGAACCGGTTA
>NZ_WWCM01000018.1 GCF_009857915.1 Duganella qianjiadongensis | reverse complement strand
TGCGCGGCACCAAGCGTGAAGACGTGGAACGTGGTCAAGTTCTGGCAAAACCAGGCTCGATCAAGCCACACAACCACTTCACCGGCGAGATCTACGTTCTGTCGAAAGATGAAGGCGGCCGTCACACTCCGTTCTTCAACAACTATCGTCCACAGTTCTACTTCCGTACCACCGACGTAACCGGTTCGATCGAGCTGCCAGCCGATAAAGAAATGGTTATGCCAGGCGACAACGTGTCGATCACCGTTAAGCTGATCAACCCGATCGCGATGGAAGAAGGTCTGCGCTTCGCTATCCGCGAAGGTGGCCGTACCGTTGGCGCCGGCGTGGTTGCCAAGATCATCGGCTAAGGATAGGCCGCACTACCACCGGAGCAGATCCGGTGGTATAATCGATATCCTTTAAAGTTTTACGTAGGGACGTAGCTCAATTGGCAGAGCGTCGGTCTCCAAAACCGAAGGTTGGGGGTTCGATGCCCTCCGTCCCTGCCACCGAATTCTGGTGCAGGGCACCGAAAGTAAAATTACATGTCAAATCAATCCGTGCAGACTGTTAGCACGTCGAATGACAAGATCAAGGTTGCACTGGCGATAGTCGCTGCAATCGCAGGTGTAGTCGGGTTTTACTACCTGGCAGACAAACCAGCTCTGGCACGCGCAGGTGTGCTTGTAGCTGGTTTGGCTATTGCGGCTGTGATCTTGTGGACCTCGACGACTGGCCGTGAATTCCTGAATTTCGCTAAAGAATCCGTTCGCGAAACGAAAAAAGTTGTCTGGCCTACCCGTCGCGAGGCGAGTCAGATCACCGGCATCGTGTTCGCCTTCGTGCTGATCATGGCGCTGTTCCTGTGGGGCACGGATAAGACTCTCGAATTCCTGTTGTACGACGTCATTCTGGGTATACGAAAATAATGAGCGAAAATGTGCAAGATGAAGCAATGGGCGTCTCCGGCAACGGCGACGCTTCGGCGCAAGAAGCTGGCGCAGCGCGAATCAGCACGCCAGTAAGCAATAAGCGCTGGTATGTTGTACATGCGTATTCCGGCATGGAGAAAAGCGTCCAGCGTGCGCTGGCTGAGCGTGTAGAGCGCGCCGGCATGCAGGACCAGTTTGGCCAGATTCTGGTGCCGACCGAAGAAGTGGTCGAAGTCCGCAACGGCCAGAAGTATGTCACCGAACGCCGTTTCTACCCTGGCTATGTGCTGGTAGAGATGGAAATGACCGACGAAACCTGGCACCTGGTGAAAAATACCAGTAAAGTGACCGGCTTCATCGGCGGTAAATCGAACAAGCCGACGCCGATTCCGGCGCGCGAAATCGACAAGATCATGCAGCAGGTGCAGGATGGCGTCGAGAAGCCACGGCCGAAAGTGCTGTTCCAGGTGGGCGAAGATGTCCGCATCAAGGATGGCCCGTTCACCGACTTCAACGGCGCCGTCGAGGAAGTCAACTACGAGAAATCGAAAGTGCGTGTCTCGGTTACCATTTTCGGTCGCGCCACTCCAGTCGAACTGGAATTCGGTCAGGTAGAAAAAGTATAAGCAGCACCGTTCGCCAGAACGGGCGACGGTGTAAAAACCTGACACATCTGGCAAAAGAGGAGCCCCGCCCTGCAGAATGCGCATGGTGGGGCGCTACTACTCATTCCAAAGCATAGGAGCCATCATGGCAAAGAAAATCATTGGTTTTATCAAGCTGCAAGTGCCAGCTGGTAAAGCAAACCCATCCCCACCGATTGGTCCAGCACTGGGTCAGCGCGGTCTGAACATCATGGAATTCTGCAAAGCTTTCAATGCGCAGACCCAAGGTATGGAACCAGGCATGCCGATTCCTGTCGTGATCACCGCGTTCGCTGACAAGTCCTTCACCTTCGTGATGAAGACCCCGCCAGCAACCTTCCTGATCAAGAAGCACTCGGGCGTTACCAAAGGTTCGGCCAAGCCACATACCGACAAAGTCGGTAAGCTGACCCGCGCTCAAGCGGAAGAAATCGCTAAATTGAAAACCCCAGATCTGACCGCTGCTGATATGGATGCTGCTGTACGCACCATCGCTGGCTCGGCTCGTTCGATGGGCATCACGGTGGAAGGTCTGTAATCATGGCAAAACTGTCCAAACGCGCTCAAGCTATCAAAGCCAAAGTTGATGGCACCAAATCGTACTCGTTCGACAACGGCGTTGCTCTGATCAAAGAACTGGCGACCGCCAAGTTCAACGAATCGATCGACGTGTCGGTACAACTGGGTGTTGATCCCAAGAAATCGGACCAGGTAGTGCGTGGTTCCGTCGTGCTGCCAGCTGGCACCGGCAAAACCGTTCGCGTTGCTGTGTTCGCTTCGGGCGACAAAGCCGAGCAGGCTAAAGCTGCTGGTGCTGACGTTGTTGGTATGGAAGACCTGGCCGAGCGCGTCAAAGCCGGCGACATGCCTTTCGATATCGTCATCGCTTCGCCAGACACCATGCGTATCGTTGGTACCCTGGGTCAGATCCTGGGCCCACGCGGTCTGATGCCTAACCCGAAAGTTGGCACCGTGACCCCTGACGTGGCCACCGCTGTGAAGAACGCCAAAGCTGGTCAGGTACAGTACCGTACCGACAAAGCCGGTATCATCCACGCCACCATCGGCCGTAAATCGTTCAGCGATGCAGACCTGAAGAGCAATCTGCTGGCCCTGATCGACGCACTGAACAAAGCTAAACCAGCATCGAGCAAAGGTGTTTACCTGCGCAAGGTATCGCTGTCGTCCACCATGGGCGCAGGCGTACGTCTGGATCAGGCTACCCTGGTAGCTTAAGTAACAAGTTTAAGTCCTCTTGTCGCCGTCGCGCGGCAGGGGGCAGTTCTTTGGGCTGGTGCTGCTTGCAGCATCAGGCAATCAAAGACCGCTGGGCTGGATGCATCAGGTAGGTATCCGGTTAATTGAGTTTCACCCAGCGCAGATGGTGTACCCGATCAAGTTTCGTAGTCCATAGGACTCCTAAACCTCGGACGCCGTTGTTCGAACCGATGGCAGGATTTCCCGCCATCATTTAAGGAGGTTGACCGTGGGTCTCAATCTGAATGACAAAAAGGCCGTAGTCGCCGAAGTTTCCGCAAAAGTAGCAACTGCGCAAACTATCGTCGTGGCCGAATATCGTGGCATCCAGGTTGCTCACTTGACGCAACTTCGTGCTAAAGCGCGCGCACAAGGCGTGTACCTGCGAGTGTTGAAAAACACCCTCGCTCGTCGCTCCGTCGAAGGCACGCAATTCGCCCCTCTGGCCGACAGCATGACCGGTCCGCTGATCTACTCGATCTCGGATGACGCCGTTGCAGCAGCTAAAGTCATCGCTGACTTTGCTAAAACCAACGACAAACTGGTTATCGCGGCTGGTAACTATGCAGGCAAACAGCTGGATAAAGCTGCTGTTGTCGCGCTGGCGAGCATTCCTTCCCGTGAAGTTCTCATTTCGCAGCTGTTGGGCGTTATGCTGGCTCCGGTGTCGGGCTTTGCACGTGGTCTGGCTGCTCTGGCAGCGAAAAAATCCGAAGGCGCTCCTGCTGTTGCAGCAGAAGAAGCCCCAGCAGCGTAATGTATTACGCGCTGGCAGCCTCGCAGGTAATGTGAGTGCTGCCGGGTTTTTTTCTCAAGTAGCTATCTGATGTATTAACGAATCAAAAAATTATTGGAGTTTCAAATGGCAATTAGCAAAGACGACATCCTGAACGCAGTAAGCGAAATGTCCGTAATGGACCTGAACGAACTGGTTAAAGCTTTCGAAGAAAAATTCGGCGTTTCGGCCGCAGCTATGGCAGCTCCTGCTGCTGGTGGCGCAGCTGGCGGCGCTGCTGCTGCTGAAGAGCAAACCGAGTTCAACCTGGTTCTGACCGAAGTTGGCGCAAACAAAGTTGGCGTAATTAAAGCAGTTCGCGAAATCACCGGTCTGGGCCTGAAAGAAGCTAAAGACGTAGTTGACGGCGCACCGAAGACCGTTAAAGAAGCTCTGTCGAAAGCTGACGCTGAAGCCGCTAAGAAAAAGCTGGAAGAAGCTGGCGCCAAGGCCGATCTGAAGTAATCAAGCTGTACGGCGGCCGGCAGGGCGCTGGAGTATCATACTCTGGTAATCTGACTGGCCCCACCGAGCCAAAGTTGCGGATATCCTTCCGAAAGGGGGAATATCCGGCTTTGGCTCCTTTGTCGTCCTCGTCGTATTTGTAGCGTCGGTTTCGCGCTACAGTGGTACGCAGTTTATTGAAATCAGCTGGAAATGGTAGAAGTTTCAGGTTTCGTCTGTGTGACATGCAGCCGAACACCTTGTTGAACTGGGGCTATCGGCACTGGTGACACAGGCAAAACCTGAATTTTTTATCCTTTCTGTCACTCACGGAGTGTCCATGCACTACTCATTTACTGAGAAGAAACGCATTCGCAAATCATTCGCGAAGCGCGCCAACGTTCACCACGTTCCGTTCCTGCTGGCTACCCAGCTCGAGTCCTACCATAGTTTCTTGCAAGAAGACGTAGCACCGTCGACCCGCAAGAACGACGGCCTGCAGTCGGCCTTTACCTCGATTTTCCCCATCGTTTCGCACAATGGCTTTGCGCGTCTCGAATTCCTGTCGTACGTTCTGGGCGATCCTGCCTTTGACGTCAAGGAATGCCAACTGCGTGGTCTGACGTTCGCGTCGCCGCTGCGCGCCAAGGTACGTCTGGTGATCCTGGATAAGGAATCGCCGACCAAGCCTGTCGTCAAAGAAATGAAGGAACAGGAAGTCTACATGGGCGAACTGCCCCTGATGACCAGCACCGGTTCGTTCGTGATCAATGGTACTGAGCGCGTAATCGTTTCTCAGCTGCATCGCTCGCCTGGTGTGTTCTTCGAACACGACCGCGGCAAGACCCACTCCTCCGGCAAACTGCTGTTCTCGGCCCGTATCATTCCTTACCGCGGTTCGTGGCTGGACTTCGAATTCGATCCGAAAGACATCCTGTTCTTCCGCGTCGACCGTCGCCGCAAGATGCCTGTGACGATACTGCTGAAAGCCATCGGCATGTCGCACGAGCAGATTCTGGCTAACTTCTTCGTGTTCGACAATTTCAACCTGCGTTCGGAAGGCGCAGAGATGGAATTCGTCGCCGAGCGCCTGCGTGGCGAAGTGGCCCGTTTCGACATCGTCAACAAGGAAGGCAAAACGCTGGTCCTGAAGGACAAGCGTATCAACGCCAAGCATGTGCGCGACATCGAAGCTAACGGCATCAAGTTCATCTCGGTACCGGAAGACTATCTGCTGGGCCGCGTACTGGCGAAAAACATCGTGGATCCGGAAACCGGTGAAGTGGTGGCCAGCGCCAATGACGAGCTGACCGAAGACGTACTGGCCCGCCTGCGCGAAGCCAACATCAGCGAAATCCAGACGCTGTACACCAACGATCTGGATCAGGGCGCCTACATCTCGCAAACCCTGCGTATCGACGACACCGCTGACCAGATGGCCGCGCGCGTGGCGATCTACCGCATGATGCGTCCTGGCGAACCGCCAACGGAAGACTCGGTGGAAGCCCTGTTCAACGGCCTGTTCTACAGCGCCGACCGTTACGACCTGTCCGCCGTGGGCCGCATGAAGTTCAACCGCCGTATCGGCCGTGATGAACTGACCGGCGCCATGACGCTGTCGAACGAAGACGTGCTGGCCGTGATCAAGATCCTCGTCGAGTTGCGCAATGGCCGCGGCGAAGTGGACGATATCGATCACCTGGGTAACCGCCGGGTACGTTGCGTGGGCGAACTGGCCGAGAACCAGTTCCGCGCCGGTCTGGTCCGCGTTGAGCGCGCCGTGAAAGAGCGTCTGGGTCAGGCCGAAGCCGACAACCTGATGCCGCACGACCTGATCAACTCGAAACCGATCTCGGCTGCTATCCGCGAATTCTTCGGCTCCTCCCAGCTGTCGCAGTTCATGGACCAGACCAACCCGCTGTCGGAAATCACCCACAAGCGCCGTGTTTCCGCTCTGGGCCCTGGCGGTCTGACGCGCGAACGTGCCGGCTTCGAGGTGCGCGACGTGCACCCGACCCACTACGGCCGTGTGTGCCCGATCGAAACGCCTGAAGGTCCGAACATCGGTCTGATCAACTCGCTGGCACTGTATGCCCGCCTGAACGAATACGGCTTCCTGGAAACCCCGTACCGTAAAGTGATCGACTCCAAGATTACCGACCAGATCGATTATCTGTCGGCGATCGAAGAAGGCCGCTACATCATTGCGCAGGCGAATGCCTCGATCAATGAAAGCGGTACCCTGTGCGACGAGCTGGTCTCGGCACGTGAAGCGGGCGAAACCATTCTGGTATCGCCAGAGCGCATCCAGTACATGGACGTGGCGCCGGGCCAGATCGTTTCCGTGGCAGCTTCGCTGATTCCGTTCCTCGAACACGATGACGCGAACCGTGCACTGATGGGCGCCAACATGCAACGTCAGGCTGTACCTTGCTTGCGTCCTGAAAAGGCGCTGGTCGGTACCGGTATCGAACGTACCGTGGCGGTCGACTCGGGTACTACCGTACAGGCCGTTCGTGGCGGTATCGTGGACTACATCGATGCAGGCCGCGTGGTGATCCGCGTCAACGACGACGAAGCGCAAGCGGGCGAAGTCGGTGTGGACATCTACAACCTGATCAAGTACACCCGTTCCAACCAGAACACCAACATCAACCAGCGTCCTATCGTCAAGCGCGGTGACCGTGTGGCCCGTGGCGACGTGATCGCCGACGGCGCATCGACCGACCTGGGCGAACTGGCTCTGGGCCAGAACATGACCGTGGCCTTCATGCCATGGAATGGTCTGAACTTCGAAGATTCGATCCTGATCTCGGAAAACGTGGTGAAAGACGACCGCTATACTTCGATCCACATCGAAGAGCTGTCGGTGGTTGCCCGTGACACCAAGCTGGGCGCGGAAGAAATCACCCGCGATATCTCGAATCTGGCGGAAAACCAGCTGGCTCGTCTGGACGAGTCGGGCATCGTCTACATCGGTGCAGAAGTGCAGGCTGGCGACACCCTGGTCGGTAAAGTCACGCCGAAAGGTGAAACCCAGCTGACGCCGGAAGAAAAACTGCTGCGCGCCATCTTCGGTGAAAAAGCGTCGGACGTGAAAGACACCTCGCTGCGCGTGCCTTCGGGCATGGTCGGTACCGTGATCGACGTGCAAGTGTTCACCCGCGAAGGCATCGTGCGCGACAAACGCGCCCAGCAGATCATCGACGATGAACTGAAACGCTTCCGTCTGGACCTGAACGACCAGATGCGTATTGTGGAAGGCGATGCCTTCCAGCGTCTGGAAAAAATGCTGATCGGCCAGGTGGTCAACGGCGGTCCGAAGAAACTGGCGAAAGGCGCCAAGATCACCAAGGAATATCTGGATGATCTGGACAAATATCACTGGTTCGACATCCGTCCGGCCGATGATGCTGCCGCTACCGCGCTCGAAGCAATCAAGGAATCGATTAACGAGAAGCGTCACCAGTTCGATCTGGCCTTCGAAGAGAAGCGCAAGAAACTCACCCAGGGCGATGAACTGCAACCTGGCGTGCAGAAGATGGTGAAAGTGTATCTGGCCGTGAAACGCCGCCTGCAGTCGGGCGACAAGATGGCAGGTCGTCACGGTAACAAGGGTGTGGTATCCCGTATCGTGCCGGTGGAAGACATGCCATACATGGCCGACGGTACGCCGGCCGACGTGGTACTGAACCCGCTGGGTGTGCCTTCGCGTATGAACGTGGGTCAGATTCTCGAGACTCACCTGGGCTGGGCTGCCAAAGGTCTGGGTATCCGTATCGGCGAGATGCTGCAACAGCAGATCAAAGTCGAAGAGATGCGCAAGTTCCTGTCCACCGTCTACAACGAGAATGGTCGTCCGGAAGATCTGGACCAGTTCGACGACGAAGAGATCATGAAGCTGGCCAACAACCTGAAAAAAGGTGTGCCGTTCGCGACTCCGGTGTTTGACGGTGCGCATGAGTCGGAAATCCGCCGCATGCTGGACCTGGCTTACCCTGACGAGATCGCAAGCAAGCTGGGCATGACTCCGTCGAAGAATCAGGTCACCATGTATGACGGCCGTACCGGTGAAGCCTTCGAGCGTAAAGTTACCGTCGGCGTGATGCACATGCTGAAACTGCACCACCTGGTAGACGACAAGATGCACGCCCGTTCGACCGGTCCATACTCGCTGGTAACGCAGCAGCCTCTGGGCGGTAAAGCCCAGTTCGGCGGCCAGCGCTTCGGTGAGATGGAGGTGTGGGCACTGGAAGCTTACGGTGCCTCGTACGTGCTGCAAGAAATGCTGACCGTGAAGTCGGATGACGTGAACGGCCGTACCAAAGTGTACGAAAACCTGGTCAAAGGCGACCACGTGATCGATGCTGGTATGCCGGAATCGTTCAACGTGCTGGTGAAAGAGATCCGTTCCCTGGGTATCGATATCGACCTGGAACGCAACTAAGGCGCAAGCCCTGTTCACAAGTGCGTGTCCCGCCGGCCTGTCGCCGGCGGGACAGTTTAAAGAATTCATCACTACCTGGAGTGATACATGAAAGCCCTGCTCGATCTATTCAAGCAAGTACAGACGAACGAGACCTTTGACGCGATCAAGATCGGTCTCGCTTCGCCTGAAAAAATCCGTTCGTGGTCCTACGGCGAAGTTAAAAAGCCGGAAACCATCAACTACCGTACCTTCAAGCCTGAGCGCGACGGCCTGTTCTGCGCCAAAATCTTTGGCCCGATCAAGGATTACGAGTGCCTGTGCGGTAAATACAAGCGTCTGAAACACCGCGGCGTCATCTGCGAAAAGTGCGGCGTGGAAGTCACGCTGGCCAAAGTGCGCCGCGAGCGCATGGGCCACATCGAACTGGCTTCGCCGACTGCCCACATCTGGTTCCTGAAGTCGCTGCCATCGCGCCTCGGCATGGTGCTGGACATGACCCTGCGCGATATCGAACGCGTCCTGTACTTCGAAGCATATGTCGTGACCGACCCCGGCATGACCCCGCTGAAGAAGTGCCAGATCATGTCGGAAGACGATTACGCCGCCAAGTACGAAGAGTACGGCGACGACTTCACCGCCTTCATGGGCGCGGAAGGTATCCGTGAGCTGCTGCGCTCGATCGACATCCACCGCGATGCCGAAACCCTGCGCGTGGAACTGAAGGAATCGAAGTCCGAAGCCAAGATCAAGAAATACGCCAAGCGTCTGAAAGTGCTGGAAGCGTTCCAGCGTTCGGGCATCAAGCCTGAGTGGATGATCATGGAAGTGCTGCCGGTGCTGCCACCGGAACTGCGTCCACTGGTACCACTGGATGGCGGCCGTTTCGCGACCTCGGATCTGAACGATCTGTATCGCCGCGTAATCAACCGTAACAACCGTCTGAAACGCCTGATGGAGCTGCGCGCTCCAGAGATCATCACGCGCAACGAAAAGCGTATGCTGCAAGAAGCCGTGGACTCGCTGCTGGATAACGGCCGTCGTGGTAAAGCCATGACGGGCGCTAACAAGCGTCCGCTGAAATCGCTGGCCGAGATGATCAAAGGTAAGGGCGGCCGCTTCCGTCAGAACTTGCTGGGTAAGCGCGTCGACTACTCGGGCCGTTCCGTGATCGTGGTGGGTCCACAGCTGAAACTGCACCAGTGCGGTCTGCCTAAGCTGATGGCGCTCGAACTGTTCAAACCGTTCATCTTCAACAAACTGGAACTGATGGGTCTGGCTACGACCATCAAGGCTGCCAAGAAACTGGTAGAGATTCAAGAGCCAGTGGTGTGGGATATTCTGGAAGACGTGATCCGCGAACATCCGATCATGCTGAACCGTGCACCAACCCTGCACCGCCTCGGTATCCAGGCTTTCGAGCCTGTGCTGATCGAAGGTAAAGCGATCCAGCTGCACCCGCTGGTCTGCGCCGCATTCAATGCGGACTTCGACGGTGACCAGATGGCAGTTCACGTCCCGCTGTCGATCGAAGCACAGATGGAAGCCCGCACCCTGATGCTGGCTTCGAACAACATCCTGTTCCCGTCGAACGGCGAACCATCGATCGTGCCTTCGCAGGATATCGTGCTGGGTCTGTACTACGCGACCCGCGAAGCGATCAATGCGAAGAACGAAGGTATGCTGTTCCCTGACGTGTCGGAAGTCATCCGTGCCTACGACAACAAGCAGGTCGAACTGACCACCCGTATTACCGTACGTATCGTGGAAAATCCTAAGGATCCAGTGACGGGCGAATTCGTCCGCACCGTGACCCGTTACGAAACCACGGTCGGCCGCGCCATCCTGTCGGAAATTCTGCCCAAGGGCCTGCCGTTCAGCGTACTGAACCGCGCTCTGAAGAAGAAAGAAATTTCCAAACTGATCAACACTTCCTTCCGTAAGTGCGGCCTGCGCGCGACGGTGGTATTTGCTGACCAGCTGATGCAGTCGGGCTTCCGTCTGGCAACCCGCGCCGGTATTTCCATCTGCGTGGACGACATGCTGGTACCGCCGCAGAAAGTCACCCTGATTTCGACCGCCGAGTCGGAAGTCAAACAGATCGAGCAGCAGTATGCTTCGGGTCTGGTGACCGCGGGCGAACGTTACAACAAGGTAGTGGACATCTGGGGCAAGACCTCCGACGAAGTCGGCAAGGCCATGATGGACCAGCTGAAGGTAGAAGACGTCATCAAGCGCGACGGCACCAAGTCGACGCAGGAATCGTTCAACGCGATTTACATGATGGCCGACTCGGGCGCCCGTGGTTCGGCCGCCCAGATCCGTCAGCTGGCCGGTATGCGTGGTCTGATGGCGAAACCGGACGGTTCGATTATCGAAACCCCGATTACCGCGAACTTCCGCGAAGGTCTGAACGTTCTGCAGTACTTCATTTCGACCCACGGTGCGCGTAAAGGTCTGGCCGATACGGCGCTGAAAACCGCGAACTCCGGTTACCTGACCCGTCGTCTGGTCGACGTGACCCAGGATCTGGTGGTGATCGAGGACGATTGCGGCACCTCCAACGGTACCGTGATGAAGGCGCTGGTAGAAGGCGGTGAAGTGATCGAAGCGCTGCGCGACCGTATTCTGGGCCGCGTGGCTGGTACCGACGTGATCAATCCTGAAACCCAGGCTACCCTGTACGAAGCCGGCACCCTGCTGGACGAAGACATGGTGGAAGAGATCGAACGTCTGGGCATCGACGAAGTTAAAGTCCGCACCCCGCTGACCTGCGACACCCGCTTCGGCCTGTGCGCCAAGTGCTACGGTCGCGATCTGGGCCGCGGTCTGCTGGTCAACGCTGGCGAAGCCGTCGGTGTGGTGGCAGCGCAGTCGATCGGTGAACCGGGTACCCAGCTGACCATGCGTACCTTCCACATCGGCGGTGCGGCATCGCGTGCAGCAGTGGCCTCGTCGGTGGAAGCCAAGTCGAACGGTACTATCCGCTTCACGTCGACCATGCGTTACGTCACCAACGGCAAAGGCGCCCAGATCGTCATTTCGCGTTCCGGCGAAGTGCTGATTACGGACGACCACGGCCGTGAACGCGAACGTCACAAAGTACCATACGGCGCGACCCTGATCGTCAAGGACGGCATGGTCATCAAAGCCGGTACTGCGCTGGCAACCTGGGATCCGCTGACCCGTCCTATCATTACCGAATACGCCGGTACCGTGCGTTTCGAGAATGTGGAAGAAGGCGTCACCGTAGCCCGTCAGGTGGACGAAGTAACCGGTCTGTCGACGCTGGTGGTGATCGATGCCAAACGTCGCGGTTCGCTGACCAAGACCATGCGTCCGCAGGTAAAACTGCTGAACGACGATGGCCACGAAGTGAAGATCGCCGGTACCGAACACGCGGTATCGATCGGCTTCCAGGTGGGCGCGCTGATCATGGTGAAAGACGGTCAGCAGGTATCGGTGGGTGAAGTGCTGGCACGTATCCCGACCGAATCGCAGAAGACCCGCGATATTACCGGTGGTCTGCCACGCGTAGCCGAACTGTTCGAAGCACGTTCGCCGAAAGATGCGGGCATGCTGGCGGAAGTCACCGGTACTGTGGCCTTCGGTAAAGAAACCAAAGGTAAGCAGCGTCTGGAAATCACTGACATGGACGGCAACAAGCACGAGTTCCTGATTACCAAGGACAAGCAAGTGCTGGTGCACGACGGCCAGGTGGTGAACAAGGGCGAGATGATCGTGGACGGCCCGGCCGATCCGCAAGACATCCTGCGTCTGCTGGGTATCGAAGCGCTGGCCCGCTACATCGTGGACGAAGTGCAGGACGTGTACCGTCTGCAGGGCGTGAAGATTAACGACAAGCACATCGAAGTGATCGTACGTCAGATGCTGCGTCGTGTTCAGATCGTCAATGCCGGCGACACCGACTACATCGTCGGCGAGCAGGTTGAGCGTTCCGAACTGCTGGAAGAGAATGATCGCGTCAGCAAAGATGGCAAGCTGCCGGCAACCTACGAAAACGTACTGCTGGGTATTACCAAAGCATCGCTGTCGACCGACTCCTTCATCTCGGCCGCATCGTTCCAGGAAACCACCCGCGTGCTGACCGAAGCTGCCATCATGGGCAAACGCGACGGTCTGCGTGGTCTGAAAGAGAACGTCATCGTGGGTCGCTTGATCCCTGGCGGTACCGGTCTGGCCTTCCACCGCGCTCGCAAAGAGAAAGAGCAGTGGGAAGTGGAAGAGCGTCAAGCTCTGCTGGCAGCCGAGAAGGCCGCCATGGCAGCTAGCAGCGACGCCGACGTCAGCGAAGTCGTCAGCCCGCAAGACGGCGAAGCGTAATCCGCGCGACCTCATGAAAACGGCACCCTCGGGTGCCGTTTTTTTATGCACAGACGCCTGACCTTGCCAGAACTATTTATCGTTCATGGACACCTATCCTGTAGCAGTACGTTTAATAACTCTCTACAGGAACTGTGTAATGAAAAACTTCAAATATGCCTTGCTTCTGGCAAGCATCATGAGCGCTGGTGCCTCTTATGCCGCCACCCAATCCATCGAAATGCCGGCCAATGAAACTCCGGTCGACGCACCCAAAGTGTCGACGTTCGAAGCGCAACCGAATGCGGATTTTTCCGACTGGCGCTGCTGGCTGATCAGCCCGTATTTCTGCTATAACAACGTGAAGTAATCAGCAGGGCCGGGCAGCGGTGCCGATGCACCGATGTCCGGCCCCAGGTGCTTATTGCTGGCTGACGATCCAGCGGTCGACCTTCTCTTCCAGCAGGGCCAGTGGCAATGTGCCGTCGCCCAGTACGATGGCGTGGAAGGCCGGCAGGCTGAATTTGCTGCCCAGCGCCTTGGCCGCCCGCTCGCGCAGTTCGACGATTTTCAGCGAACCGATCTTGTAGCCCAGCGCCTGCGCCGGCCATGCCATGTAGCGTTCCGTCTCCGTCTTGGCGGTGACGTCATAACCCAGCGTGTCGTGCATATAGGCGATGCTCTGTTCGCGGCTCCAGCCCTGGGCGTGCATGCCCGTATCGACCACCAGTCGGGTGGCACGCAGCAGTTCGTCGTTGAGGTGGCCGAAGTACTGGGCCGGATCGTCGAACAGTCCCATTTCCTTGCCCAGTGTTTCCGCATACAGCGCCCAGCCTTCGGTAAAGGCGTTATTGCCGCCGAACTTGCGGAACTTCGGCAGGTTCAACTCCTGATTCAGCGCGATGTGGAAGTGGTGGCCCGGTTTGCCCTCGTGCAGGAACAGCGTGGTCATGCCGGTGCTGCCGTATTTGGCGGGATCGTTGACCACCGACCAGAACACGCCCGGCCGCGAACCATCGCCCGCTGGCGGGGTGTAGTGGTCGGACGCGGTAGCGCGGCTCAGTTCAGGCTCCAGCCGCAGGTCGAGCGGCGCTTTCGGCAGCAGGGTGAACATCTGCGGCAGCTTGGTGTCGAGCACGGCGTTGAGCTTGCGGTAGACGGCCTGCACTTCATCTTCCGTCTTGAACGGATAGAACTTGGACTGGGCGGCGACCCACACCGGCAGGCCGGCGGCCGGACCGTCATAGCCGAGCTGAGGCCCGAGGATGGCGAACTGGGCCTGGATGCGTGCCACTTCTTTCAGGCCGATGGCGTGGATTTCAGCGGGCGTGAGCGTGGTGGTGGTGGCATTCGCAATGCGCGCCTGATACCACGCTGCGCCGTTCGGCAGGGCGCCCAGCCCCGTGCTGCTGCGGCAGGCCGGCAGATATTCTGTTTCGATGAAGCTGGCCAGACGTTTGAGCGCGGGCAGGATGCGCTCGCCCACGGCCTTGCGATAGGCCGCCGTCAGGCGCTGCTGGTCGGCGGCGCTGAAGCCCGCTGGCAGTTTTTTGATCGGGGTGTAGAAGATATTGCTCTCCGCGCTGTCGCTGAGCAGTTGCTGGAACTGGGGCAGGGCCGACACCATCAGCGCTTTCGGCTGGGTCACGCCGCTGCGCATGCCCACGCGCATATTGGCGATGGCCTGATCTATCCATGCCGGCAGCTGGCTGATACGCTGCAGATAGGCCGCGTATTCCTTGACGGTGCCCAGCGGCTGCGAACCTTCGCCGCCGGCGTAGTTGGCCAGCGTGACCGGCACGCTATCCATCTGGGTGATGGGCAGCAGGTGCTCGGGGAAGGGTTCCATGGCCAGCAGGCCGTGCAGTTCGTAGGCGAGGATGTCGTAGCTGATGCGGTCGGTGTGGTTCAGACGCTCGCGCGGAATTTTCTGCAGGCGCTGGCTGAACTGGCGGTACAGCTTGAACTGGCGCGCACGCTGGGCCGGTGCGATGCTCATGCCTAGCTGGTCGTCGAAGCGGCTATCGCCGTTTTCGGTAGCATTGATAGGCTCGAAGCGGGCGTTGGCATCGTAGTACTGGTCGGCCAGCTGGAGCAGGGCGCGCCGGGCGGTGGCGTCGCTGGCAGCAGGTACGGCAGCAGCAGGCTGGGTGGCAGCGTAGCTCAGCGAGGGGAAAAATGGCGCGGATAGCGCCAGTGCAACAGCGGCAGCCAGCACAGCACGGGTAGGGCGGAATGGGCTCATGGTTTTCCTTTTTCTAGGGCGTTAAGCAATAACGCCGGCTAGGATAAGCCATCCGCACCGCTGGCGCGAGGCTTTGTTGCTTGCCAGCTTGTTGTTTGCCTGCGCGGAGAGGGTAGGCAGGCGTGCCGGATGCTTTAGGCGACCGCCTCGGCCAGCCGCCGTTCGTACAGGGCCGCAATCAGGTCGGATTGCGCCACCATGCCGGCAAAGCGCTGTTCGTGGTCGACCACGGGAATGTGGTGCAGGCCGGAGTCGGCCATCAGCGGCACCAGATCGGCGATGGGCGTATCGACGTGTACGGTGGTGGCCTGTTTGCACATGATCTGGCCCACCACCTCGGCCTTTTCCGTGTGGGTGATGCCGCTCTTGCGCAGGAAGTTCCTGAGCTGGTGATCGAGGCCGTGAATGTCGTTGAGGCCGCCGTATTCGAGAAAGTCGGCCAGTGTGATGATGCCGATCACGCGCTGGGCCCGGTTAAGCACGGGCAGGGCGGCCAGCCGGTGTTCGCGCATGACGCGCCAGGCGTCTTCCAGACAGGAGCCGAATTCGGCACTGACGATGTCGCGCGACATGATGTCGCCGCAGGTGAGCATGCCGAAGCGGCGCTGGTAGGCGCGCTGCTCGGTCTGCATGAACAGGGCGTGCAGATCATCGCGGCTGATATCGAGCACCTGATTGTACTGGCGCAGCACGGCGTCGAGATCGTCCGGCTTGAAGCCCAGCCGCACGGTTGGCACTTCATCTTTGGTAGCGTGCAGATTGGCGATATGGGCTTGCTGGGTGTGCGGGTAGCGCCGCCCCGTCAGGTTGTTGTAGAGGATGGACAGCAGCACCATCATGGCCGAATTGGCCAGCACGGTGAGCAGGGCGAACTGGTAGCCCGCGGCCTGTACGGCGGGGCCGCCGATAACAGTAATCAGGGCCACGGCGCCGCCGGGCGGGTGCAGGCAGCGCAGGGCGAACATGGCGCTGAGCGCCAGCGCCGCCGCCAGCGCGCCCAGCAGAGCAGGGTTGAGGCTGTTGCCTAGCCAGTGGACGCAGGCCACACCCACCAGTGCACTCACCACATTGCCGCCGATCACCGCCCACGGCTGGGCCAGCGGACTGGCAGGCAGAGCGAACAGCAGCACGGCCGTGGCACCCATGGGGGCGATCAGGCTGATGTGCATCTGGCTGGCCACCAGCAATTGCTGGCAGAGCAGGGCGCCGATAAACAGGCCCAGCAGCATACCGGCCGCGCCGCGCAACTGTTCACGCAGATTGGTGGTGGCAGGGCCCGGTAGCCAGCGTTGCAGCAGTGCGCGCATGATAAATCCAGTATTTTAAATGGAGCAAATATTACTCCAAGCTCAGGCTGCTGTGTGCTGGGCGTTTTGCCGCACTAGCCGTGCGCGACCAGTTCCAGCGGCAGAGCCGTGGTGAATTTAATCTGTTCCATCGAGAACGCGGAGGATACCCCGCTCAGCTGGGCCACCTTGATGAGTTTCTTGTAAAAACGATCATAGCCTTCAATATCGCTGGTGACGACCTTGAGCAGGTAGTCGATGTCGCCGCTCATGCGGTGGAATTCCTGCACTTCCGGCAGCGCGATCACGTTGGCGGCGAAACGGGCCAGCCATTTGTCGTCGTGCTGGCTGGTGCGCACGCTGACAAACACGGTGACGGGCAGGCCTACCTTGCGGCGGTTGACGATGGCCACGCGGTTTTCCAGATAGCCTTCTTCTTCCAGCCGGCGTATGCGTTTCCAGCATGGCGTGGCCGACAGGCCGATGCGCTCGCTGAGCTGGGCCACCGACAGCGTGCCGTCCACCTGCAGGGCGGAGAGGATGGCGTAATCGTAGCGATCAAGTTGGTTCATGCTAGAAATTGATAAAAAGTAGGATGAATGTACTATATTTTAGGTGTGGAGGGAGTATTTTAGTACATCTATTTTCGTTCTTCTGACTAAACTATATGCATTGATTAGCCAGCTTTCCTGCCCCTACCATGACGACCGAAATCTACCTCGACGGCAACGCCACCTCTCCCGTGCTGCCGGCCGCCATCGCCGCCGCGACCTGTGCCATGGGCCAGCGCTACGGCAACCCCAGCAGCAGCCATGCCGCCGGCCTGAGCGCCAAAGCGCTGCTCGACCAGGCCCGCCAGTGCGCGCGCCGCCTGCTCGGCGTGGGCGACGGCCGCCTGATGTTCAACAGCGGCGCCACCGAAGGCATACAGACGGCAGTGCTGTCGGCACTGGTGGCATTGCGCGAGCGGCGCGAACAGGGCGAGGCCATCGGCAGCCTGCTGGTGTATGGCGCCACCGAACACAAGGCCGTGCCGGAAAGTCTGGCGCACTGGAACCGTCTGCTAGGCCTGAACCTGACGCTGCACAAACTGCCCGTGAACGCGCAAGGCATGCACGATCTGGCAGCGCTGCGCGCCTGCGCCGCTGAGGCGGCACTGGTGTGCACCATGGCGGCGAATAATGAAACGGGCGTGATCAGCGATATCGCCGGCATACAGGCCGTGCTGGAGCAGACCGGCTGCAAGGCTTACTGGATGGTGGACTGCGTGCAGGCGCTGGGCAAGCTGGCGCTGAATCTGGCCGCTACCCGCATCGATTACGCGCCGTTCTCCGGCCACAAGCTGTACGCGCCCAAAGGCATAGGCATGCTGTATGTGCGTGCCGGTGCGCCGTTCACGCCGCTGATCGTGGGCGGCGGACAGGAAAGTGCCCAGCGTTCGGGCACGGAAAACATGGCCGGCATCGCCGCGCTGGGCACTGTGCTGGCCGCGCTGGAGCGGGGCGACACTTTCCGCAGCCACGACGAACTGGAAGGCTACCGCGCCCGTCTGGCCGATGCGCTGCGCGAGGCTTTGCCCGGCATCGTGTTTAACAATCCGTTTGAAAACTCGCTGCCTACCACGCTCAATTTCTCCGTGCCGGGGCTGTCCAGCCGCGAACTGATGGATGTCTTCGATGCCGCGCAAGTGCGGGTCAGCTCGGGCAGCGCCTGTTCGGCTGCCAAGGCAGCGCCTAGCTATGTGCTCGATGCCATGCAGGTGCCGCTGTGGCGTAGCGCTGGGGCCATCCGCATGTCGTTTGGCCCGCTGATCGATGCCGCCATGATAGACGACGCCTGCCGCCGTATCGCCCGCTGTGGCGCGGCGCTGCGCAGCGGCTGCCTGATTCCGTCCGAGCGTCATAGCACGGTCCATGATGGTCTGCTGCAGATGGGCGTGGAAGGCGTTTGCAGCTGGCTGGTGCTCGATGCGGCCAGCCGTAGCTGCGTGCTGATCGATCCGCTGCCGGAGCACACGGGCCGCATCGAAGCTTTTGTGCGCTGCCAGAACTACCGCGTGCAAGCCATCCTGAATACCAGCGCAGGGCAGGAGAACGGTGCGCTGCTTGAAGCGCTGGGCCGCCATGCAGCCAGCCGCGTTGCTGCGGATGCCTATGGCTGGCCGGCATTGCCCGAGCGCGTGACGCTGGCCGATGGCCAGTCCGTCGCTGCGCTGCAGCTGGGCGCCCGCACGCTGGCCTGTGTGAGCGATGGCGCCTGCCGCCACTATCTGCTGGGCGCAGCGGTGCAGGGCCGGCTCGATGCGGCAGCCGTGCGCTTTGCTTTCAGTACCGCTTCGTGCGCACCAGCGCTGCAGGGGCTGACGGGCGCGGCCACGCTGCTGTGCCCTAGCCGCGACGAACATAACCAGTTCTGCAGCGGTGCTGCGGCGGCGGATGCCGTTTGCTGCGATAGCCTGCAGCTCGATCATGCCGGCCTGAACGCCCTGCTGGGCAGCCATCCCGCTGTCGAGCTGATCGATGTGCGCGAGGATTTCGAATACGCCGCCAGCGCTAATCTATTGGCGGTAGCGGGCAAGGTGCAGAGCGTGCCGCTGAGCCGCCTGACGGAACATGCCAGCAGCTGGCTGGCCGCACCGGACAGCACGCTGGTGTTTATCTGCCGCAGCGGCAATCGTAGTCTGAAGGCAGCGCAATGCCTGCGCCGCCTTGGCCACCAGCATAGCTATAGTCTGAGCGGCGGACTGGCACTGGCAGCGCTGGCGCAGGCAGCCTGAGATTTTCGGCAATAATTCACAGCAATAATTCACAGCAATAAGTTTCCTCTTCCTTTGAGGGCCGCGCGAGCGGCCCTTTTTTTCGTCCCGCCAACCGCGCCGTGGACAGCGCTTATGTACGTCTGCGCACGGTCGCGCCCGCGCCCGCCTAGTAAGCTGCCTATGCATATTTTCTTAATGCAAGAGCCTAGCGTAGCCGGGAGTGTTTATGTTTGTGCCGCTATTTTTCCCGCTGATTGCTGCCCGCACGGTTAACCGCGAAGACCAGACGGCCGATCTGCCTTTGCGGGCCGAGTTGTTCAGCGCCGTGCAGATGGCCCAGCATGGCAAGACGCTGGCCAGCCACCACCGCCTCAGCACACACGGCGGCGCCGACCGCCTGCTGGTGCGGCTGGCGCAGAACGCTACGCTGATCGATGCCACCTGCAGCGAGCTGACCGCTGCCGTCAAACAGGGGCGGCAGATCACTCCTGCCTCCGAATGGCTGCTCGATAATTTCTACCTGATCGAAGAGCAGATCCGCATCGCCCGCCGCCACCTGCCGCGCAACTACAGCCGCCAGCTGCCGCGCCTTGACGGCGATGCCTTGCCGGCCTGTCCGCGCGTGTACCGCATCGCGCTGGAAATCATCGCCCATGGCGATGGCCGGGTCGATCCGGAATCGCTGTGCCGCTTTGTGGCGGCCTATCAGGAAGTGGCCAGCCTGCAGCTGGGCGAGCTGTGGGCCATCCCCATCATGCTGCGGCTGGCGCTGATCGAAAATCTGCGCCGCGTGGCCGTGCGCGTGGCCGATAACCGGCGCCAGCGCGATCTGGCCAACCACTGGGCCGACCAGATGACGGCGGTGGCCGAGACCAATCCCAGCGGGCTGATACTGCTGGTGGCCGATATGGCCCGCTCCAACCCGCCCATCACCAGCGCCTTTGTGGCCGAACTGGCGCGCCGTCTGCAGGGGCAGAGTCCGGCCCTGACGCTGGCGCTGTCGTGGATTACCCACCGGCTGGCGGAAGCCGGGCAGACCATCGAGCAGCAGATCCAGGCTGAAATCCAGCAGCAGGCGGCGGATCAGGTGTCGATAGCCAACAGCATCGGCAGCCTGCGCTTCCTCGGCACCATGGACTGGCAGGAGTTTGTCGAAACCATGAGCGTGGTGGAGCAGACACTGCGCCAGGATCCTGCCGGCGTGTACGCGCAGATGGCCTTTGCCACGCGCGATCTGTACCGCCACGCGATTGAAAAAATCGCCCGTCGCTGCCCCTGCACGGAGGGCGAGGTGGCGCAGCATGCGCTACAGCTGGCGCAAGTTCACGGCGGCGAGCAAGGTCTCGGCCACGTGGGCTACTACCTGACTGGCGCAGGCGCAGCGCAGCTGGAACGCCGGTGCCGCATGCGCCGGCACTGGCTGGAAGTCTTGCAGCAGACGGCGCGCAGCGCACCGCTGACCACCTATCTGGGCGCTATCGCGGCACTGGCGCTGGTGGCCACGGCATGGCTGCTGCGGCAGGCCGCGCTGCAGGGTGTAGCGCCACTGTGGCTAATACTGACAGGCGTGCTGACACTGCTCGCCAGCGGGCAGCTGGCGCTGGCCCTGGTGAACTGGCTGGCCACGCTGCTCACCCAGCCCCATCCTCTGCCGCGCATGGCTCTGCCGCACGGCGTGCCGTCCGATGCGCGCACGCTGGTGGTGGTGCCGGCCCTGCTGTACAGCAGCGAGAATGTGACGCAGTTGTGCGAACAGCTGGAAGTGCACTTTCTGGCCAACCGCGACCCCCATCTGCAATTCTGCCTGCTGACGGATCTGACCGATGCCGACGCCGCCGTCCTGCCCGGCGATGCGGCGCTGATCGAACAGGCGCAGCACAGCATCGCCCAGCTGAACCGGCAATATGCTGCGCGCACGGACGATGGCACGCCGGCGCCATTCCTGCTGCTGCACCGGCCACGTGTGTGGAATGCGCAGCAGGGCGTGTGGATGGGCTATGAACGCAAGCGCGGCAAGCTGCAGGACCTGAACCGGCTGCTGCGGGCCGCCGGCGCGGCTGCTTTCAGCGTCGTCGAGGGCGATACCGGCCGGCTGGCGCAGGTGCGTTATGTGATCACCCTCGACAGCGACACCCGCTTGCCACGCGAAGCGGCGCTGCAGATGATCGCTACCATGCTGCATCCGCTGAATCAGCCCAGAGTCGACCCGCGGCTGCAGCGGGTGGTGGAGGGCTACGGCATCCTGCAGCCGCGGGTGGCGGTCAGCTTGCCGGGCGAGCAGGCCTCGCTGTACGAAAAGCTGTGCGGCGGCGAGCCCGGTATCGATCCCTACACGCGTACCGTGTCGGACGTGTATCAGGATGTGTTCTTCGAAGGCTCGTTCATCGGCAAAGGTATTTACGATGTCACGGTATTCCAGCAGGTGCTGGACCAGCGCCTGCCGGAAAACCGCATCCTCAGCCACGACCTGCTGGAAGGCTGCTATCTGCGCGCCGGCCTGCTCAGCGATGTGCAGCTGTACGAAGCCTATCCGGCCCGTTATGGCGACGATGTGCAGCGCCGCCAGCGCTGGATCCGGGGCGACTGGCAAGTGGCTGCATGGCTGCGCCGCCGCGTGCCCCTGCCCGAGCGCCAGCGCGAGCGCAATCCGCTGTCGCTGCTGTCGCGCTGGAAGCTGTTCGATAATCTGCGCCGCAGCGCGACGGCGCCTGCGCTGCTGGGGCTATTGCTGCTGGCATGGCTGGTGCTGCCGCAGCCGTGGCTGTGGAGCGGCGCCGTGCTGGCCGTGCTGTTTGCCACGCCGCTGCTGGGCGGCTTGTATGACCTGGCGCGCCGTCCGCGCGACACGCTGTGGCGCCAGCATGTGCGGGCCAGCCTGCGCCGCAGCAGCCTGCAGTTTGCCCATGCCTTGCTGATGCTGGTGTTCCTGCCGTATGAGGCGTGGTTCAGTCTGGACGCCATCGCGCGCAGCCACTGGCGCTTGCTGGTGTCCGGCAGCCTGCTGCTGGAATGGCGCGCCTCTACGCTGGTGGCGCAGGGCGGTGCCGATAGCTGGCGCAGCATGTGGCCAGCGCCCGTGCTGGCTCTGCTGGCACTGCTGGCGGTGCTGCTGTGGCAGCCGGCCAGCCTGTGGCCTGCGCTGCTGTTTGTGCCGCTATGGCTGCTGGCACCGGCGCTGGCCAACCGCATCAGCCAGCCCATCGCGCGCCGGAGCGTGACGCTGACACCGGAGCAGCTGCTGTTTCTGCGCGCGCTGGCACGCCGCACATGGGCGTATTTCGAGCGCTATGTCGGGCCGGAAGATAACTGGCTGCCGCCCGATAATATGCAGGAGCATCCGGTACAGGTAGTGGCACACCGTACCTCGCCCACCAATATCGGCATGGCGCTGCTGGCCAACCTCAGTGCCTGCGATTTCGGCTACCTGACGGTGGGGCAGCTGATCGAGCGCACCGCTAATACAATGAATACGCTGGAGCGGATGGAACGCTATCAGGGCCACTTCTACAACTGGTACGACACCCGCAATCTGCAGCCGCTGCTGCCCATGTATGTGTCGACGGTCGATAGCGGCAATCTGGCCGGTCATCTGCTGACCTTACAGGCCGGTCTGTATGGTCTGGCCACGCAGCCGGTGCTGGGGCCGCGGCTGGTGGAAGGGCTGGTGACCACCGCAGGCCTGCTGCAGCAGGCGTGGCGCGAGCAGTACGGTAGCGCAGCTGGCGAGCTGAGCGCCGTGCTGCAGGCCACGCCCGACGTTACGGATGGCGCCCAGCTGCGGCGCTGGCTACTGAGCCTGCAGCAGCTGCTGGGCGGGCTGGACCCGCAGGCTGCACTGCATGGCGAAACCTTGCTGTGGCATACGGCGCTGCTGCAGCAATGCCGTGCGGCGCTGGCGGAGCTGGCGCTACTGATGCCGTGGCTGACGCTGCCGGCCGAAGCGCTGCTCGACAGCACACTGCTGCGCGTGCCTAGCCTGCGCGAGCTGGCGGCACTGCACGATAGCGTTCACGGCGTGCAGCAAAGCGCACTGGCGCCGGCCGAGCGCGAACGCCAGCTGCAGCTGGCCCAGCTATGCGCCGAAGCGGCGCTGGCCGCACAGCAGCGCATCAGCGCGCTGGAACTGCTGGCCCAGCGCTGCGCCGCCTGCGCCCGCATGGAATACGGCTTCCTGTACAACGCCACTACCCATCTGCTGGCGATAGGCTATAACGTCAGCGAGCGGCGGCTCGATAGCAGCTATTACGATCTGCTGGCCTCGGAAGTGCGGCTGGCCAGCTTTGTCGCCATTGCGCAGGGCCAGCTGCCGCAGGAGCACTGGTTTGCACTGGGGCGCCAGCTGTGCATCGTGGCGGGCCAGCCTGTGCTGCTGTCGTGGAGCGGATCGATGTTCGAATACCTGATGCCGCTGCTGGTCATGCCCAGCTATCCCGGCACGCTGCTGGACCAGACCTACCGCGCGGTGATCGCTGCGCAGATCGATTACGGCCGGCGCCGCAACGTACCATGGGGCATATCGGAGTCGGGCTACAACATGGTCGACGCCAGCCTGAATTACCAGTACCGCGCTTTCGGCGTGCCGGGGCTGGGCCTCAAGCGCGGGCTCGGTGATGATCTGGTAGTGGCGCCCTATGCCTGCATGCTGGGGCTGATGGTGCAGCCGGAAGCCGCCTGCAGCAATCTGCAGAAAATGGCTGCTATGGGCTACCTCGGGCGCTACGGCTTTTACGAAGCGGTGGACTACACGGCAGTGCGGTTGCCGCGCGGGCAGACCGCGGCCGTGATCCGTTCCTTCATGGTGCACCATCAGGGCATGGGGCTGCTGGCGCTGGCCTACCTGCTGCACGAGCGCCCCATGCAGCGCCGCTTCGAATCGGATCCCTTGCTGCAATCGACTCTGCTGTTGCTGCAGGAACGCAGCCCGCAGCTGGGCGCGTTCTATTCCAACACCACCGAGCAGGCGGCGCTGCGCGCGAATGCGGCCGAGCAGAGTATGCCGATGCGCATACTCAAGCAGCACAGCACGGCGGTGCCGGAAACCCAGCTGCTATCCAACGGGCGCTATCACGTGATGGTGACCAATGCGGGCGGCAGCTACAGCCGCTGGAAGGATATGGCGGTCACCCGCTGGCGCGAGGACAGCACGCGTGACCACTGGGGTAATTTCTGCTACGTGCGCGATCTCGATGACGGCCAGTTCTGGTCCACCACCTATCAGCCCACGCTGGTCGAACCGCGCCGCTATGAAGTGATCTTCTCGGAAGGGCGGGCGGAATTCCGCCGCAACGAGCGTGGTATCGAACTGTACACGGAGATCGTGGTGTCGCCGGAAGATGATATCGAACTGCGCCGCACCCGCATCACCAACCAGACGGATCAGGTGCGTACGCTGGAAGTGACCAGCTACGCGGAAGTGGCGCTGGCGCCAGCGGCAGCCGATGCGGCCCATCCGGCATTCAGCAAGCTGTTTGTGCAGAGTGAAATCCTGCACAGCGAAAATGCCATCCTGTGCACGCGCCGCCCGCGCGGACCGCTGGACCCTACACCGTGGCTGCTGCATGCCATGATGGTGCATGACGGCGTGGTCAGTGCGGTGTCGTTCGAGACTGACCGCTCGCGCTTTCTCGGGCGTGGCCGCAGCGCGGCCTCTCCTGCCGCCATGTCCGGCAGCGCCACGCTGAGCGGCGCCGAAGGATCCGTGCTCGATCCTGCGGTAGCGATCCGCCAGATCATTACCCTGCAGCCTGAGCAGACGGTGGTGGTCGATATCGTCACCGGCATGTGCGAGCAGCGCGAAGCGGCGCTGCACCTGATCGACAAGTATCAGGACCGCCATCTGGCCGACCGGGTGTTCGAACTGGCATGGACCCACAGCCAGGTCGTGCTGCGCCAGCTTAACGCCAGCGAGGCCGATGCGCAGCTGTATGCGCGGCTGGCCAATGCGGTGATCTATCCGCATGCCTCGCTGCGTGCCGACGCCGCCATCCTGATGCGCAACCAGCGCGGCCAGTCCGGCCTGTGGGCTTATGCGATTTCGGGCGACCTGCCCATCGTGCTGCTACAGATCCGCGACCCTGCCAATATCGAACTGGCGCGCCAGATGGTGCAGGCCCATGCCTACTGGCGGCTCAAGGGACTGGTGGTGGATCTGGTGATCTGGTACGAAGACCAGAGCGGCTACCGTCAGCTGCTGCATGACCAGATCATGGGGCTGATCGCTTCCGGCATCGACGCGCAGGCCATCGACCGGCCCGGCGGCATCTTCGTGCGGCTGGTAGACCAGATCGCCAACGAGGACCGCGTCCTGCTGCAGTCCGTGGCGCGCGCCATACTGAGCGACCAGCGCGGCACGCTGGCCGAACAGATCAAGCGGGCCGTGCCCGCAGGGCTGCGCATGCCGCTGCTGCAGCCGGAAGACGCTGCAAGCTATGCAGGCGCGGCGCCCACATATGAAGCAACCCCGCTGCCGCAAGGCCTGCTGCTGGCCAACGGCATGGGCGGCTTCAGCGCCGATGGGCGCGAATACGTGATCGTCAGCAGTGCCAGCGAACGCACCCCCGCGCCGTGGTCGAATGTGCTGGCCAATCCGCAGTTCGGCAGCGTGATTTCGGAAAGCGGGCAGGCGTATAGCTGGCATGAGAATGCGCACGAATTCCGCCTCACACCATGGCATAACGATCCGGTCAGCGACAGCAGCGGCGAAGCGTTCTACATCCGCGACGAACAGAGCGGGCAGTTCTGGTCGCCCACGCCGCTGCCGGCGCCGTCGGCAGAGCGCTATGTCACCCGCCACGGTTTTGGCTACAGCAGTTTCGAACACCACATGGCCGGCATCGCCAGCACGCTGACTACCTTCGTCGCTATCGATGCGCCGATACGCTATACCCTGCTCAGAGTCAAAAACCTGTCGGCCACCAGCCGCCGCCTGTCGCTGACGGCCTATGTGGAATGGGTGCTGGGCGATATGCGCGCCAAGTCCGGCATGCATCTGCTGACGGAAGTGGACGGCCCCAGTGGCGCACTGTTCGCTCGCAACCCTTACAACACCGAGTTCACGGGGCGGGTAGCTTTCTTCAATTGCGACGCAGCGCTGCGTAGCCATACGGCGGACCGGAGCGAATTCATAGGCCGCAACGGCACGCTGGCCGCACCAGCAGCGATGCGCCGCTTGCGCCTGTCCGGCAAGACGGGGGCGGGGCTTGATGCCTGTGCAGCGCTGATGGTGCCGGTCGAACTGCTGCCGGGGCAGGAGCGTGTAGTGGTCTTCGTGCTCGGCGTGGCAGGGCGGCGCAATGCCGATGCCAGTACGCTGGTACAGAAGCACCGCAGCGCCGAAGCCGCATACGAGGCCCTGGCGGCCGTGCAGGCCTACTGGCAGACCACGCTGGGTGCGGTGCAGATCCGCACACCGGAAGCGGAGCTCGACGTGCTGGTCAACGGCTGGCTGATGTACCAGACCATCGCCTGCCGCATGTGGGCGCGCAGCGGCTATTACCAATCGGGCGGGGCGTTCGGCTTCCGCGACCAGCTGCAGGATGCGATGGCAACCATCCACACCCGTCCTGCTTTGCTGCGCGAGCAGCTGCTGCTGTGCGCGGCGCACCAGTTCCTCGAAGGCGATGTGCAGCACTGGTGGCACCCGCCTTCCGACCGTGGCGTGCGCACCCACTGTTCGGACGACTATCTGTGGCTCCCGCTGGCGGCAGCGCGCTATGTGCAGGCCACTGGCGACTATGCCGTGCTGGATGAATTGCAGCCCTATCTGGAGGGACGTGCCGTCAAGCCGGAAGAGGATTCCTATTACGACCTGCCCCTGCGCTCGGCGCAGCAAGGCACGCTGTACGAACACTGCCAGCGCGCCATCCGCCATGGCTGGCGGCTGGGCGAGCATGATCTGCCCCTGATCGGTTCCTGCGACTGGAACGACGGCATGGACAAGGTGGGCGAGCAGGGCCGCGGCGAGAGCATCTGGCTGGCTTTCTTCCAGTGTGAAGTGCTGCAGCGCTTTGCCGAAGTAGCCGAGCAGCGGCAGGATGCCATCTGCGCTGCCGAATGCCGCACCCACGCGCGTGCGCTGGCCGCCGCCGTGGAGCAGCATGGCTGGGATGGTAGATGGTACCGGCGCGCCTATTTCGACGATGGCTCGCCGCTCGGCTCCCACCTCAATGAAGAATGCCAGATCGATTCGATTTCGCAGAGCTGGGGCGTGCTGTCCGGCGCCGCCGACGCTGCCCGCGCACGCGAGGCCATGACGCAGGTGAACCAGCGGCTGGTCCGGCGCGAGGATGGCATTATCCAGCTGCTGCAGCCGCCGTTCGATAAGGCGGGGCCTAACCCCGGCTATATCCGCGGCTATGTGCCGGGCGTGCGCGAAAACGGCGGCCAGTACACCCATGCCGCCATCTGGACCGCCATGGCCTTTGCCCGGCTAGGTGAAACGGAGCTGGCGTGGGAACTGGCGCGCATGATCAATCCGCTGCAGCATACGGCTACACCGCAGGCCATGCAGCGCTACCGCGTGGAGCCGTATGTGGTGACGGCGGATGTGTATGCCGTGGCGCCCCATGTGGGGCGCGGAGGCTGGAGCTGGTACACGGGGTCGTCCGGCTGGATGTACCGCCTGCTGGTGGAATCGCTGCTGGGGCTGCGGCGCACCGGTAATCTGCTGGAGCTGTCGCCGCGCATGCCGGCCGCATGGCCCCATTTCGAGCTGGATTACTGCTATGGTGCGGCGCGCTATGTGATTCGCGTGCAGCGCAGCCAGTCGGACGACTGGCTGCTGGTGCAGGATGGGGAGCGGCTGGCCGGCCTGCAGATTGCATTGCAGGACCAGCCGGCTACACATACAGTCGATGTGTATATGCCAAGGGCGGCGTCAGGCGCCTAGTGCCGCGCCTGCACCGGTCAGCGTGGCGACGCCGAGGATGGCGAACACCAGCGCGGCAATACCATGCACCAGCTTCAGCGAAACGCGGTGGGCGATCTTATCGCCCAGATACACGGCTGGCACGTTGGCCAGCATCATACCCAAGGTGGTGCCGCACACCACCGCTACCAGACTGTGATAGCGCGCTGCCAGTGCCACCGTTGCCACCTGCGTCTTGTCGCCCATCTCGGCAACGAAGAAGGCGATCAGCGTAGTGAGGAACACGCCGTATTTCGCCAGCGGCATATCATCCTCGTCGATCTTATCGGGGATCAGCGTCCATACTGCCATGGCGATAAAGGATACGCCCAGCACCCAGCGCAGGATGTCCGGTCCCAGTAGGCTGGTAATCCAGCTGCCGATGGCGGCTGCAAACGCATGGTTGGCGATGGTGGCGACCAGGATGGCCGCCACGATGGGCAGCGGGCGGCGGAATTTCGCGGCCAGACAGAAGGCCAGTAACTGGGTCTTGTCACCGATTTCGGCAAGGGCGACGATGCCGCTGGAGATGAGGAAGGCTTCCATGATATATCTGCTTGAATGGTAAGGTGAGACGGGGCGCATCTTAACATGGGCTGTCGCAGGCTTCTGTTACAAGTGCGATACATATGAACTCCCGGCAGGGCTGTTCCGGCCTGCCTAAAATAGCGCAGGGCTGTGCTATTCTGCCGCGCTCAGGTCACTTAGGATGAAACCCATGCAACTCAAGAAAACCCTCGCCGCGCTGCTGCTGGCAGCCGGTTCCGCGCTCGGTCTGGCGCATGCCGATCCGCTCAGCTATGCACGCTACGATCAGGTGCGCACCAGCGACCTGCATCTGGACCTGAAAGCCGATTTTGCCAGCCACACGCTTGCGGGCTACGCCGAATTGACGCTGAACTGGCTCGATAAATCGGCCCGCACGCTGGTGCTCGATACCAGCGAACTGAATATCGCCCGGGTGCAGTTGCTGCAGCCGTCGGGCCGCTGGCAGGCTGCCTCGTATATGCTCGATAAGCCCGATGCCGAAAAGGGCCGGGCCCTGCGCATCGCCGTGCCGTTCCAGCCACAGAAAGTGCGCATCTATTACCGCACGGCGCCGTCGGCCACCGCGTTGCAGTGGATGGCGCCGCAGCAGACCATGTCCGGCAAGCGTCCGTTCATGTTCAGCCAGTCCGAATCCATCAATGCGCGTTCGTGGGTGCCGCTGCAGGATACGCCGGCCGTGCGCTTTACCTACAGCGCCCGCATCGCCGCACCGGAAGGATTGCGCGTGGTAATGAGCGCCTCCAATGACCAGCAATCGCACGGTGCCGGCGGCTGGAAGTTCAGCATGGCGCAGCCGATTCCCTCCTATCTGCTGGCTATCGCCATCGGCGAAATCGAAGTGCGTAATCTGGGCCCGCGTTCCGCCGTGTATGCCGAACCGGCCCGCATCGAAGCTGCGGCCTACGAGATGGCCGATACAGAGAAGATGATCAGCGCTGCGGAAGAACTGTATGGCCCGTATCGCTGGGAGCGTTACGACATGCTGGTGCTGCCGCCGTCCTTCCCTATCGGCGGCATGGAGAATCCGCGTCTGACCTTCGTTACGCCCACCATGATCGCGGGCGACCGCAGTCTGGTAGACCTGATCGCGCACGAGCTGGCGCATTCGTGGTCGGGCAATCTGGTGACCAACGCCACGTGGAAGCACTTCTGGCTCAACGAGGGCTTTACCAACTACGTCACCACGCGGGTCGTGGAAAAGCTTTACGGTGCAGAAGTGGCGCAGATGAATCTGCAGGTGGAGCAGGAAGAAGCCATGGCCTCGCTGCCATCCATTCCGCCCGCCAAACAGGCGCTGGTGACGCGTGATGCCGATACGGCTTCGTCCACCTATACAGACACCGAACTGGTGTACCCGAAAGGCGCATGGCTGCTGCGCACGCTGGAGCAGCGCGCCGGGCGCAGCGTGTTCGATGCCTTCCTGCGCGGCTGGTTCGACCAGCATGCCTTCCAGTCGGTGCGCACGGAAGAATTTGTCAGCTACCTGAAACAGAATCTGCTGGCAGCCCATCCCGAAGTGATGAGCGCAGCAGAACTCGACGAATGGCTGTACGGCTCCGGCATACCGGCCAGCGCGCGCCATGAAGCGTCGCCGCGGCTGGCCGCGCTCGATGCCCAGCGCAGCGCGTGGCTGCAAGGTACGCTGGCAACGGCTGATCTGCCAGCACAGGGCTGGATCGCACTCGAATGGATGCACTTCCTGAATGATATCGACGGCAAGGCCACGGCCAGCCAGTTGCAGGAGCTCGATCAGCGCTTCGCGCTGGCCAGCAGCAGCAACAACGAAATCGCCTACCGTTTCTATCTGTCGTCGATCAAGGCAGGCTACAACGTGCGCGCGCCGCTGCAGGCTTTTCTGCTCAGTGTAGGGCGGCAGAAGTTCGTAGTGCCACTCTACACGGCGCTGCTGAAAAATCCGGCCGAGCGCGAGTGGGCCAGAACGCTGTACGTGCAGGCGCGCCCGCACTATCATCCTGTCACGCAAAGCGCGGTCGATAAACAATTCAAAAAACCATAATGCTGAAACTTACTCCTACTCTGGGCGCCGTGCTGGTGATGCTGGCGCTGGGCGGCAACGCGCTGGCCCACTCTCAGGCAGCGGCCGATACGCCTGCAGCCACCAGCGCTGCAACTTCCGTGACAGCGGCACCCGTGCCGCCATTCGACCTTGCTGCGGATGTGCAGCGCGTGCTGAAAACTTTCGATGTGCCGGGTATGGCCGTGGCCATCGTCAAGGATGGCAAGGTAGTGGCAGCTAATGGCTACGGCGTGCGCAAGCTGGGCGAGGCCACGCCGGTGGATGGCCACACGCTGTTCGAAATTGCTTCCAACTCCAAAGCCTTTACGGCAGCGGCACTGGCGCAGCTGGTCGATGATGGCAAGCTGGCGTGGGATGACCCCGTCACCAGACATCTGCCGGATTTCCAGATGTACGACTCGTATGTCACCGGCGTGATGACGGTGCGCGATCTGCTCACCCACCGCAGCGGGCTGGGTCTGGGGGCAGGCGATCTGCTGTGGTGGCCGACCACCAGTTTCAGCACCGACGAGATCATTGCGCGCCTGCGCTACGTGAAGCCGGCGACCAGCTTCCGTAACAACTACGCCTACGATAATCTGCTCTACATCGTGGCCGGGAAAATTATCGCGCAGAAGAGCGGCAAGCCTTGGGGCGCCGCGGTGCGCGAGCGTATCCTCGCGCCGCTGGGCATGCAGGAAACCACCACCAGTGTGGAAGCCATGCGCACGGGCAGCAATTACTCGGCACCGCATAGCAAGATCAACGAGAAGATCAGCGTGGTCAAGCCTATGCAGGTGGAGAACGCCATTGGCGCCGTCGGCATCAACACCAGTGCCAGCGATATCGCCCGCTGGATGAATATGTTGCTCAATGAAGGCAAGCTGGAAGATGGCCGCCAGCTCATTAGCGCCAAACAGCTGAACGAAATGTGGAGCGAGCAGACGCCTATGCGCATCCGCACGCCCAAGCCGCCGCTGGCCGCCACCAAGCCGAATTTTGCCGCCTATGGTCTGGGCTTGAGCCTGCGCGACTACAAGGGCCGCAAAATCGCCATGCATGGCGGGGCGCTGCAGGGCTTCTATTCGACCGTGCTGATGGTGCCGGAAGAAAAACTGGGTATTGCGATTCTGACCAATGCAGAAAACAGCCCGGCCATGGCGGCGCTGTACTGGCGCATACTGGACCAGTATCTGAACGTGCCGGCCAGCGACTGGATTACCCTGTACGCCGAGCAGGAAGCGGCAGCGCATCAGGAAGAACTGGAACGCCAGAGCAAGGAAAGCTCGGCGCGGGCTGCCAGGTCCAGCCCTTCGCTGCCGCTGGCCGCCTACGAAGGCGAGTATGAGGATGCGTGGTATGGCAAAGTGACTATCCGCCGCGAAGGCCGTAAGCAGATCATGCGCTTTAGCCGCACGCCCGATCTGGAAGGCGAGCTGGAACACTTCCAGCACGACACCTTCATCGTGCGCTGGAAGGAGCGCAACTTCAATGCCGATGCCTACGTCAGTTTTGCACTCAATCCGGATGCCACCATCGAACGCATGAAAATGGCGCCTGTCTCCACCGAGACGGATTTCAGCTTCGATTTCCGCGATCTGAATTTCACGCCGCTTGCGGCACCTAAGGCGAAGTAAGCCGGCATAAGGCCAGAGAAGGGCCAGCCCCGGCGGCGCTACTGTCATGAGGCAGTAGCGCCGCTGTCGTTTCAGAGCTGGGTTTCGACGCGATTGCGGCCCTGGCTCTTGGCGCGGTACAGCGCCAGATCGGCCGAGTGGAACAGATCATCGAGCGCGGCGTGGGGGCCGTGCGCCACGGCGACGCCGAAGCTCGCCGTTACGCGCAGTATGTAGCCGTCGCTAAGCGTGAGCGGCTCCTGCTCGATGGCCACGCGCAGCCGTTCGGCCAGTGCGCGCGCTGCTTCCAGTCCGCAGTAACTCGGCATGACGACGAACTCCTCGCCACCGTAGCGGGCCAGAATTTCGCCATCGCGCAAAGTGGCGCGCACGACTTCGGCAATGCGGATCAGCACCTGATCGCCGGCGTCGTGGCCATAGCAGTCGTTGACGGATTTGAAGTGGTCGATATCGAACAGGATCACGGCCAGCGATTCATCCTTTTCGCGCGCTCCGCGCAGGCGCAGATTGCCCGCCGTAGCAAAGGCGCGGCGGTTAAGGATGCCAGTCAGGTAGTCGGTGTCGGCGCGGGTCTTGAGCTCTTCGATCAGGTGGGCGCGCTCCTGTTCCAGCCGCTGGCGCTCCATGCTGTTTTCGCGCAGGGTAGCCAGCGCGCGCAGCATGTCGCCGATTTCATCCTTGCGCCGGCTGATGCGCGAAGGCGCGGTGAAATCGCCATTGCCCAGCCGCACCACGGCGCGGGTGGCACGCAGCAGGGGCGCTACCACGCGTACCCGTACGATGATCAGCAGCGCGACCAGCACCATCAGTATGGCAGCGCCATTGAGCATGGCCCAGCCCAGTTCGTGGCGGGCCTGCTGGAATTCTCTGTGCGCCTGCAACTGGGCTTCCTGCAGCAGGGCATCGCGTACAGCCAGTATCGGCGCCATGGTGGGCACATAGCGCTGGGCGAACTGCGCGGTGTCCATGCCGTAGCGCTGCGCGCCACTGGCGCGCGGGCTGCTGCTGGCCTGTTCCACTGCGCTGATGATCTGCTGGCCTCGGGCGAAATAGTCGCTATCCATCCGGGCCAGCGCAGCCTGCACGGCCTGCGCCTGATCGGCTTCGCTGCTGTTCATCCGGATCAGCTGGCGTAACTGTTCGAGGCGGCCGCGCAGAAACTGCAGGCGCTCCTGCTGCTCGCGGGTGAGCGGCTGCGCCGTCGCCAGCGGTACGGTCAGGGTGGAGCCCAGCCGGCCCGCGTATTCACGCAGCTCCACGGCGAGGCGGCTCTTGACCAGCAGGCGGGTAATGCGCGGATAGGCCTGTTCCGACGCGTGCGTGGCTGCGGTGACGGTATCGAGCGCCAGCGGCACCAGCGCATACATGCGTTCGACGGCGCTATTGAGCTGGGCTGGCGTGCGGCCATCCGGCGGCTGGGCTGCCAGCTGATCGACATTGCGGCGGGCTTCGCGCAGAGCCTGATCGAGTGCCGCCGTGGCGTCGCGCTGGTCCAGTTGCTGTTGTAACTGACGCAGCGCGTTATTGGTATCGTTGCGCGCGCTGCGCAGCCGTTCCTGTTTGGCCGCTGCCGCGGGATAGCCATCGCCCATGACGGCATTGCTGGGGCCCCGTTCGAACGAGAGTTTTTCCGCAGCCCGCATGGACGCTTCCACCAGCTGCAGCGCCTGCAAGCCCCGCTCGGCGGACTGATACTGGCGCCATTCACTCCACAGCGAACGGCCCTGCACGCCACACACCAGCAGCGCCAGAATGGCGCTGATCAGGGTGAAAAGTCGGGTGAGTCGCATTGTGGCTTATATGAATGTCTTTTTGCTAGTTAGCAATATGCCACAAACTCCTCCGCTCAGGGGTAATCCTTGTGTCTACAGGGTCTATTTGTGCGGTAATTGTGCGCAAATTGCGGCGCTTGGGCCGGTAAAGAGGGCGCAAGCTGGCCGAAAGCGGGCGGCCAAGCGCGGCTAATGGTAGGATGTCGGCCTCACGTTGTCCGGCGCAGCCGTAGACAATGTAAAGCTTGTCAGTTTATTAATTGAAGGATGAAGAAGATGTCTATGCAACGAGTTATGCTGCGCTCCAAGCTGCACCGCGTGACGGTAACCCAGGCTGACCTGCACTACGAAGGTTCTTGCGGTATCGATCAGGACCTGCTGGATGCGGCCGATATCTGGGTGAACGAGAAAATCGAACTGTACAACGTTAATAACGGTGAACGCTTCTCCACCTACGCGATTCCGGGCCTGCGCGGCACGGGCGAAATTTCGCTTAACGGCGCTGCGGCACGCCGCGCCCAGCTCGGCGACCTGCTGATCATCTGCACCTACGCGCCGATGACGGAAGAGCAGGCCAAGGACTACAAACCGAAAGTCGTGTTCGTCGATGACAAGAACAAGATCAAGGGCATGAAGGCTTAATAGCCAGTCTGTCGCCCAAAAGCCACGGGGCAGGCCGCGATTTCCCGAGAAATCGCCGCCTGCCCCGTGTGTTTTTGATCTGTGGCGTTTATTTGTCGATGCCGTCGCTGCGCAGCAGCTGCGACATGTATTGCGGGGTAATGCCGAGGAAGGAAGCCACGACCTTCTGCGAGATGCGTTGCTCCAGACCCGGATACTCGCGCCGGAAGGCGGCCAGACGGCCCTGCGCCGGCGCAGCGTTGATGCACATGCGGCGGGCCTGCTCCATGATGCTGCACTCGGAGACTTTCAGATAATAGTCGCGCAGCATGCTGTTGCTTTCACGCATGGCCGTGTAGGCTGCCCAGTCCAGTTTGAAGCCATGCACGGCGGTTTCGGCAATCACGAAGTGCTGGGCCGGCAGGCCGTCGCGCGCGCGCAGCAGATCATCGTGCGAAGCAGCGGGCTCGCCATCGGTCACGAAGTGCAGCGTGACTTCGGCGCCCGCTTCCGTGATGAAGCCCGTACGGGCCACGCCGCTGTGCAGCCAGTACAGATTCTGGGCGATGGTGCCTATGCGCTGCAGATACTCGCCTTTGCGGAAACTAACGGGTGTCGCCAGCGGGGCCAGCAAAGCGGTGACCTCATCGTACATAGCGGGTGTAACTTTATAACGCTGCGACGTGACGTCTCGGTATTTCGCGCGGTGATCGATGAATGCCTGGCTCATGTTGGTATCGTTGATTTCCGGCGCGCGAGGCGGCCTTGAAGGAAAGCCGAAAGTGTAAACCTTTTTTACGGTCTTTAGCGCAATTTTAATTGTATTTCGGAATTAAAATTAGAGAGATACTTCAGATTTAAACTAGTTGAATGACGCCAGTACGCTTCATTTTCATAGGTAAAACCGGGCTAGAACGGACTAGATAGCCGGAGCTTGTCAAAAACAGTTGCAATTCAGGAACTCGCGATCTGTATGCTGGTCAATTTGTACTCGAATTACAGAATTTTGTAAGTTATACACTAAATAGCGCCTGTTGTTTAACAGTCAGTGACGATTCTTTTGCCAGCCACTTTGTGGCGCGGAAATAGTTTCTGAGATACATTTGTCCCACAGGTATCCTAAACCAACACGCAGTCAGCAGCAGCTGTGGCTAACCTCGGGGACACGAGCAATGAGCACCAAGTCTGGTTTCGATAGCAGGGTTGTGATTCCGCTGGCGCTGGCTGCTGCAGGCGCTGCAGGCACCATTGCCGCAGGCTGGTCGCGCTGGGGCTGGTACACCGTGTTTTGGGGCGCAGCTTTGCTGGCGCTGGCCATGTGGAGCGTGCTGCGTGTACAGTCTGGCACTGCAAGCGGCGGTGGCGCTGCTGCCAGTGTGGAAACCTATCTGCAATCGCGTCAAGACTTCAGCGACGCCGTGCTGCCGGTCTGGTGCCGGCATATCGAAAATTCGCGCAGCCAGATGGAAGAAGCTGTGTCTGATCTGGCCGGACGCTTCTCCAATATTGTGGACCGGCTCGACTCGGCCGTGCATGTGTCCAGTCATGACAATGCCCGTGACGGGCAGGGCATGACCGAGATTTTTTCCCGCAGCGAGACCCAGCTGGGTTCCGTGGTCGGCTCGATGAAGTCGGCATTCGAATCGAAGCAGGCCATGCTGGCGCAGATTAAGGATCTGGAGCGCTTCACGCGCGAATTGCGCGACATGGCAGAAGGCGTGGCCAGCATTGCAGCCCAGACCAATCTGCTGGCGCTGAACGCCGCGATCGAAGCGGCACGTGCCGGGCCGGCTGGACGCGGTTTTGCCGTCGTGGCACAGGAGGTGCGTCACCTGTCCAGCCGTTCGGCCGAGACCGGCAAAAACATCGCTAACCGGGTAGGCCTGATCAGCAGTGCCATCCTCGCTGCCAGCGAAGCCGCCGACCGCACGGCCGCGCAGGAAAATAGTTCCATGCAGTCGGCCGAAGTCATGATACACAGCGTGCTCGATGATTTCCGCAGTATGACCGATGCGCTGGTGGCCTCCTCCGAACAACTCAAGCAGGAGAGTGTGGGCATCCAGGGCGAAGTGGGCGAAGCGCTGGTGCAGCTGCAGTTCCAGGACCGCGTCAGCCAGGTGCTGGCCCACGTGCAGCAGAATATCGAACGTCTGCCGGCCCTGCTGCGCGAGCATAGCGACCGCTACCACGCGGCGCAGATACTCGAACCTATGGATGCCCAGCCGCTGCTGCGCGAATTACAGAAAACCTATGCCATGGCCGAAGAACACGCCGTGCATGGCGGCTCCAGCCGAGCCAACCCGGCCGCCGCTGCCGCCGATGAAATCACCTTCTTCTGATTCGTAACCGGAGTAGAAAGACTATGGCAAAAACAATTATGGTGGTGGATGATTCCGCCTCCCTGCGGCAAGTGGTGGGTATCGCTCTCAAAGGCGCGGGCTACGACGTGATCGAAGGACGCGATGGCGCCGATGCGCTGTCCAAGTGCACGGGGCAGAAAATCCATCTGGTGGTATGCGATGTGAATATGCCGAATATGGATGGCATCACCTTTGTGCGCGAGTTCAAGGCTTTGCCCAACTACCGCTTTACGCCGGTGATCATGCTGACCACCGAATCGCAGGAAAGCAAGAAGGAAGAAGGCAAGGCCGCTGGCGCCAAGGCATGGGTGGTGAAGCCATTCAAGCCGGAAGTGCTGCTCGGTGCTGTGGCCAAACTGGTCCTACCTTAAGCCACGGAGGCTGCCATGTCCGAAACTCAAGCCGAGCAGGGAGGCGCAGGCCAGCTGGCGCTGTGCGGCGAACTGACGATCTACCACGCCGCCGAAGTGAAGCAGCAGGTGCTGGCCGCCTTGCGTGCCGGCCCCGTGCTGGAGCTCGACCTGTCCGGCGTGACGGAACTCGATACGGCCGGCCTGCAGGTGCTGATGCTGGCCAAGCAGACCGCGCAGGCCGAACAGCGCGAACTGCGGCTGGTGCAGCATAGTCCGGCCGTGGTGGAGATATTCCAGATGCTCGATCTGGGCGCATTTTTTGGTGACGCACTACTGATCCACGCTTGATGCAATACCACTGATCCGACATTCCATCTGTTCTGAGGGCATGCCATGAATCTGGATGAAGCACTACAGACGTTTATCACCGAGAGCCGCGAGCTGCTGGAGGAAATGGAGAACGCGTTGCTCAACGTCGATCTGGCCGGCGATCAGAGCGAAGCGATTAATGCGATCTTTCGCGCCGCCCATACTATCAAGGGTTCGGCCGGGCTGTTCAGTCTGGACCATATCGTCGCTTTTACCCACGTGGTAGAAAGCCTGCTCGACGGCGTGCGCGATGGCACCGTGTCGCTTAACGACGAAATGATCGTGCTGCTGCTGTCCTGCTGCGACTACCTGTCCGAGCTGACCGATGCGCTGGCGGCAGGCCGTCTCGACGCCGATCCCGACATGGCGCCGCAAGGCGAAATGCTGCTGGCCCAACTGCGCCGCCACATGGAGGGCGGCGAGCCGGAAAGCAGCGAAGCGGCGCTGGTACTCCCTGCCGAGCCGGGCGTGGAGCGCATCGATCAGGAGCCGGGCCATAGCGACTACTGGCATATCTCGCTGCGCTTCGGCCGCGAAATACTGCAGAACGGTATGGACCCTATCGCCTTCCTGCGCTATCTGACGAAACTGGGCCGCATCGTCGGCATCGCTACCGTGCCCGATGCCATGCCGCCAGCCGATGAAATGGACGCCGAGCTGTGCTACCTGGGTTTCGAAATCGCCTTCGATAGCAACGCCGACCGCGATGCCATCGCCGGTGTATTCGAGTTCGTGCAGGACGATGCCGAGATCCGCATCATCCCGCCGCACAGCAAGGTGTCGCACTACGTCGATCTGATCCGCGCCTTGCCCGAGCAGGGCGCAAGGCTGGGCGAAATTCTGGTGCGCTGCGGCAGCGTGACCGCCCACGAGCTGGCCGGCGCCCTGCAGCAGCAATCGGAATGCAGTGTAGCGGAGGCGCCGCAGCAGCTAGGCAGCATACTGGTTGATGGCGGCAATGTGCCGCCAGTCGTGGTGGAGGCGGCACTGGCCAAACAGAAGCAGGTGAGCGAGCAGAAAGCGCAGGAAAGCCGTTCCATCCGCGTCGATTCCGACAAGCTCGACAGGCTGATCGATCTGGTGGGGGAGCTGATCATCGCCGGTGCCCGCACCAGCATGGTGGGCCAGCATCTGCAGAACAGCGAGCTGCAGGAATGTACCTCGGCCCTGTCCGGGCTGGTGGAAGAGGTGCGCGATGCCGCGCTGGAACTGCGCATGGTGAAAATCGGCGCCACCTTCAACCGCTTCCAGCGCGTGGTGCACGATGTGGCGCGCGAGCTGGGCAAGGATATCGGTCTGATCGTCGATGGCGAAGATACCGAACTCGATAAGACAGTGGTGGAAAAGATCGGCGATCCGCTGCTGCATCTGGTGCGCAATGCGATGGATCACGGCATCGAAGCGGCTGGCCAGCGGCTGGCTAACGGCAAGCCGGCCAAGGGCATGATCAAGCTCAATGCTTTCCATGAATCGGGCAGCATCGTAATCCAGGTCAGCGATGATGGCGGCGGCCTGCGCAAGGACAGGATACTGGCCAAAGCCATAGAACGGGGCCTGATCGATCCCGAACGCAAGCTGAGCGACAGCGAAATCTACAACCTGATTTTCGAGGCGGGTTTTTCGACGGCAGAAAAAATCACCAACCTGTCAGGCCGCGGGGTGGGGATGGATGTGGTCAAACGCAATATCCAGGCCCTGCGCGGCAGCGTCGATATCAGCAGCGACGAAGGCAAGGGCACCACCGTGACAGTGCGTTTGCCGCTGACGCTGGCCATCATCGACGGCTTCCTCGTGCAGGTCGGCAGTTCGGTATTTGTCATCCCGCTCGACATGATAGAAGAGTGCATCGAGTACGCCACCGAGCCCGGTCAGGATTACTGCAATCTGCGCGGGCAGGTGCTGCCTTTCGTGCGCCTGCGCGAGCTGTTCCGGCTGGACGGCGCCGCCACGCGGCGTGAAAGCATCGTGGTGCTCAAACTGGGCAATCAGCGTGCCGGTCTGGTGGTCGACACCCTGCTGGGCGAATTCCAGACCGTGATCAAGCCGCTCAGCCCACTGTTCAGCGAAGTGCGCTGCATCAGCGGCTCGACCATACTGGGCAGCGGCGAAGTGGCGCTGATACTCGATGTGGCGGCGCTGATGCATTCCGTCAGCGGCAAGGGGACGGCCGTACTGGCGGCCTGAAAGGACATCATGAATACCGTTGCGATTCCCGCTGCTTCCGAACTTGCTGCGCAGGCGGTTACCTATGGCAGCAGCGCCATTGTGGCTCTGCAAGCCGGTGCGGATTTGCCCAGCCAGTTCCTGACTTTCCTGCTGAGCGACGAGCAGTATGCCATCGGCATACTGCACATCAAGGAGATCATCGAATACGGTAGTCTGGCTACTGTGCCCATGATGCCGCCCTGCGTGCGCGGCGTCATCAACCTGCGCGGCGCCGTGGTGCCGGTGCTCGACCTGTCGGCCCGCTTTGGCCGTGCCCCCAGCGTGATCGGCAAACGCAGTTGCATCGTTATTGTCGAAGTGGGGGGCAGCGGGGATGACGAAAAGCAGGTGCTGGGTATGCTGGTCGATGCCGTCAACGCCGTGGTGGAGATCGCTGCGGATGATATCGAAGCGGCGCCCACTTTCGGTACCCGCATCCGGCCCGACTTCATCGCCGGCATCGGCAAGTTCAACGGCAAGTTCGTGATTCTGCTCGATATCGAACATGTGCTGTCGAGCGAAGAAATCATCGAACTGGCGCGCGGCAGCGTGGCCACGCATCTGGCCTGAGGAGCGGCGCACATGGCAGTGGTAGCCCTGACCAACAAGGAATTCTCGCAGTTCCAGCGCTTCATCTACGATGCGGCGGGCATCTCCATGGCCGATGGCAAACAGGCGCTGGTCAGTGGCCGCCTGGCCAAGCGGCTGGCGCACCACCAGCTCAGCAGCTATGGCGACTATTTGCGCATGCTGGAGAACCGCGACCATAGCGGCGAACTGCAGATCGCAGTCGATCTGCTCACCACGAATGAAACTTATTTCTTCCGCGAGCCCAAACACTTTGCCCTGCTGCGCGAACTGGCCGAACAGGCGCGCGCGGCGCGGCGCGGCATGCGCGTCTGGAGTGCGGCCAGCTCTACCGGCGAGGAGCCGTACAGCATTGCCATGGTACTGGCCGATGTGCTGGGCGAGGGCGCCTGGGAAGTGCTGGGCACCGATATCAGCACGCGGGTGCTGGAACGGGCCCGGCGCGGCCATTATCCGATGGAGCGCGCCAGCGGCATTCCGCTCGATCTGCTGCGGCGCTTCTGTCTGAAAGGGCAGGGCAAGGAGGCCGGCACCATGCTGGTGGAAAAAGCCTTGCGCCAGCGTGTGCAGTTCATGCATCTGAATCTGAACCAGCCCTTGCCGAAACTGGGCAGCTTCGACGTGATCTTTCTGCGCAACGTGATGATCTATTTTAATCTGGAGACCAAACGCCAGCTGGTAGCGCGCCTGATGACCCATCTGCGGCCGGGCGGCTATCTGCTGATTGGCCATTCCGAAACGCTCAACGATATCAACGATGCGCTGCAGGCGGTAGCCCCGTCCATCTATCGCAAGCCATGAACACCATGACCGCCAACAAAGTGATCGATATTTTTCTGATGCCGGGCGATGTGTTCGTCGGCGATGAACAGTATCGTGTGCGCACTTTGCTGGGCTCCTGCGTTTCGGTCACGCTGTGGCACCCGCTGCTGCGCATAGGCGCCATGTCGCATTTCCAGCTACCCGGCCATGGCCGCCGGCGCCCGCATAGCCAGCCCGGCATCTACGGCGCCGATGCGATGGAGCTGATGTGCGACGGACTGGCCCAGCATGGCGTTCCGCTGATCCAGTGTCAGGGCAAGATATTCGGCGGCGGCGCCATGTTTCCGGCGAATAGCAAGGTGCCGGATATCGGTGCCCAGAATGGCGATTTCGCGCGCGACAGCCTGCGCCAGCACGGCATACCGCTGGTGTCGGAAAGCCTGTTCGGCGCCGGCCACCGGCAACTCATATTTACCATCCGTACGGGCGAGGTTCTGAGCCGCCAAGTGGCGCCGGAGCTGGTGCTGGTCGATGGCAAGCTGATGAAAAAAGGACGGTTATGAGTGGAATCAATGTGATGATCGTGGATGATTCGGCCGTCGTGCGGCAGGTGCTGAGTGGCCTGCTCAACGACGCCCCCGGCATCAGCGTCAGCTATGCCGTGGCCAATCCGCTACTGGCCATGGACCGCATGAAAGTGCAGTGGCCGGACGTGATCGTGCTGGACGTGGAAATGCCCAAGATGGACGGCATTACCTTCCTGCGCAAGATCATGGCGGAGCGCCCCACGCCGGTGGTGATCTGTTCCACCCTGACGGAGAAGGGCGCCCAGACCTCGATGGAGGCGCTTAGCGCCGGTGCGGTGGCCATCATCACCAAGCCACGGCTCGATCTCAAGCAGTTTCTGCACGATAGCGCCGATGAACTGATTTCGGCCGTGCGCGCGGCCGCGGGAGCGCGTGTGGTCAAGCTGGCCAACCGCCCGCCACCGCCGCCGGTGACGGCCAAGCTCAATGCCGATGCCGTGCTGCCGCCGCTCGATAGCCGCCCCATGACGGCGACCACCGAACGGGTAGTGGCGATCGGCACCTCGACGGGCGGCACGCAGGCGCTGGAGGAAGTGCTGACGGCACTGCCCAGAGTATCGCCCGGCATCGTGGTAGTGCAGCATATGCCGGAAAAATTTACCGCGGCGTTTGCCGCGCGGCTGGATAGCGTGTGTCAGGTGCGCGTCAAGGAAGCCGCCAATAACGACCGCGTGCTGCAGGGACAGGTGCTGATCGCACCGGGCGGCAAGCACATGCTGCTGCGCCGTACCGGCGCGCAGTATTTTGTCGAGGTGGTGGACGGGCCGCTGGTGAACCGCCACCGGCCTTCGGTCGACGTGCTGTTCCGCTCTGCGGCGCGGGCGGCCGGCGCCAATGCGCTGGGTGTGATCATGACGGGCATGGGCGATGATGGCGCGGCCGGGCTGCTGGAAATGCTCAAGGCCGGCGCACGCACGGTGGCGCAGGATGAAGCCAGCTGCGTGGTGTACGGCATGCCCAAGGAGGCCGTCAAGCGCGGCGCGGTGGAAAAGTCGATGCCGCTGAATCTGATCTACCGTGAAATTCTGCAGCAGCTATCGTATTGATGGGGATGCCGATGAGCGAGCCGACTAGCACTGCGCAACTGGATCACCTGCCACCGGCGCGGCCGTGGACGGGCCAGCGCGTGCTGGTGGTGGAGGACAGCACGGTACAGCGCGGCTATCTGGCCGGCTTGCTGCGCCAGCTGGCGTTTGGTGAAATTCTGCAGGCTGGTGACGGCAACGAAGCCTTGCAGGTACTGGAGCGCTTTGGCGAGTTCGGTACGTTTCTGGTACTGACTGATCTGGAAATGCCGGGCATGGATGGCATAGAACTGACCTGCCAGCTGCGCGAACGCTGTCTGGCACGCTATCTGATCGTGGTGAGCGCGCGCGATCCGCGGTTGCTGGAAATTGTCGAAGGCATGAACTTCGACGACGGTCATATCGACCTGCTGGGCACCCTGCTCAAGCCGGTGCAGCTCGATGCGCTGGGCATGCTGCTGGCGCGTGCCGGCAGCAAGGCCGTGCCCAGAACGGCCTGCGTCCAGCCGGAACGGCCCACTGCCGATGTGCTGAAGCAGGCCATCGAAATGAAACAGTTTATACCGTATTTCCAGCCCAAGATAGCCATCGCCAACGGCCATTTGCGCGGACTGGAAGCGCTGGCGCGCTGGCAGCATCCGCAGCGTGGTCTGCTGGCACCTATCCACTTCATCGATGCACTGGAGGGGACGCCGCTGATGGCCGGGTTTACCCTGCTGATCGTGCAGCAGGTGCTGGAACGGCTGACGGAATGGCGGCACGCAGGGCTGCCGCCGTTGACGGTGTCGATCAACCTGTCGGCGGAGAATCTGGCCGAGCGCAGCTTTATCGACCGTTTGACGGATCTGGTGGAAGCCTCCGGTGTGCCCACCTCCGCGCTGGTGTGGGAGGTGACGGAAACGGCGGTGATGCGTCAGTTATCGCAGGCGCTGACCAATATGGGGCGTTTGCGCCTGATGGGTTACGGGCTGGCGATGGACGATTTCGGCATCGGCTATTCGTCGATGCAGCAGTTTGCCCGCTGCCCGTTCACCGAGCTGAAAATCGACCGCGCCTTTGTCAACGGTGCGGCGCAGTGGCCCAACCGGCTGGGTGTGCTGAAAAGTGCGCTGGATCTGGCGCGCAGCCTGAATGTGGCCACCGTGGCCGAAGGGGTGGAGTTAATGGAGGACTGGCAGTTGTTGGGCAAGCTGGGATGCGATATGGCGCAGGGATATCTACTGGCCAAACCCATGCCGGCGCAGGATCTGGTGGGCTGGATCAAGCATGACCGGCGTCGTTTGAAAGCGCTGGCAGAACAGACGTAACAATTCAATCAGTTTCAACTCTGAGGGGAATCACTATGTTTTCGACTTTAACGGTTCGGACGAAATTGATCGCGCTGCTGACGATCGCCGTACTGGCACTGGTGGTGGTCGTTGCACTGGCATTCAACGGACTCAAGCAGGATGCCCTGATGCTCGATGACATAGGCAAAAACCGTATGCCTTCGGTAAACGCGCTGCAAAAGATTAATGAAGGACAGACGGCATTGCGCTCCGCCAGCCGGGCAATGGATGCGACCGCGCTCTATCCTGAAGAGGTTGCGAGCCTGTCCCATGAACTGAAGCGCAAGCAGGAAATTTTTGCAGCAATCGATAAGGCCTGGAAGGATTATGATGCCTTGCCTCAGGAGCCGGAAGAAGCCAAAGTATGGGCTATCTTCATCAAGCAGTGGGATGTCTGGAAAACGCGCGACGCCGTCATCAACGATACTGCAGCCCAGATTGTGCGGGCGGAACCCGCCAAGCGCAAGGAACTCTATGAATTGATGCATAAGACACTACAGGAAAACCGCCCCGCCTTCCATGACGCCGCCGAGAGTCTGGACAAACTGGTGACGCTGAACGTGGGTTATGGCGAGGATGCAGTCAAGAATGCCGAAATTGCGTCGGAGCGCGCGCGTAACCTGATGTATACCGCTGCGGCGATTGCGCTGGCGCTGCTGATGACAGTCGGGATGCTGATCTTGAACGGCATTATGAAGCAGCTGGGCGGCGATCCTTCGTATGCGGCCGACATTGTGCGGCAGGTGGCCGATGGTGATCTGAGCGCCGATGTGGAACTGAAAAACGGCGACACCAGCAGCCTGCTGGCCGCCATGAAAGGCATGATAGAAAAACTGTCGCACGTGGTCAATGAAGTCAACAACGGCGCCGAAGCGCTGGCCAGCGCTTCCGAGGAAGTCAGCGCCACGGCCCAGTCGCTGTCGCAGGCGGCCAGCGAGCAGGCTGCCGGCACCGAGGAAACCAGCGCTTCGGTCGAACAGATGACGGCCTCGATTTCGCAGAACACGGAAAACGCCCGCGTCACCGACGGCATCGCCAGCAAGGCGGCGGTGGAAGCGGCCGAGGGCGGCGAAGCAGTGAAATCCACCGTGGCCGCCATGCAGCAGATCGCCAAGAAAATCAGCATCATCGACGATATCGCCTACCAGACCAATCTGCTGGCGCTGAACGCCGCCATCGAGGCGGCCCGCGCGGGTGAACATGGCAAGGGCTTTGCCGTGGTGGCTGCCGAGGTGCGCAAGCTGGCCGAGCGCAGTCAGGTGGCCGCACAGGAAATCGAACAGGTGGCGTCCAGCAGCGTGGAACTGGCCGAGAAAGCCGGCCGCCTGCTCGATGAAATGGTGCCGAATATCCGCCGCACTTCCAATCTGGTGCAGGAAATTACGGCTGCGTCGGAAGAGCAGTCGGCTGGCGTGGGGCAGATTAATTCGGCCGTGACCCAGCTTAGCCAGACCACCCAGCAAAATGCTTCGAGCTCGGAAGAACTGGCTGCTACGGCCGAGGAAATGAGCTCGCAGGCCGAGCAGCTGCAGCAGACCATGTCCTTCTTCAAGCTCGCTGGCGGCACGCGCAGCGTACGGCCGGCCGTGGTGCACCGTCCCGGCAGATCTTCCGCGCGCGGTGGTGGCGGCATGGGCAGCAACCGGCGCATGGCGGAAATGAGCGAGCCTGACGAATCCCACTTCGTCAAATTCTGAGCGGGGCCGCCATGAGCAGCCTTACGCTGGCGCCAGCGCAGCCCGTAGCGGCTGCCGGCTCGGCGCAGTATCTGAGCTTTATGCTGGGACAGGAGATGTTTGCCATCGGCATACTGGCGGTGCGCGAGATACTCGAATATCTGGGCGTGACGCCGGTGCCGCAGATGCCGTCCTGTATCAGCGGCGTGATCAATCTGCGCGGCACTGCCGTGCCGGTGCTGGATCTGGCACGCCGGCTGGAGCGCCAGCCGGGCGTGATCAGCAAACGCACCTGCATCATCGTGGTGGAGGTCGCCAGCGATGAGGGGCCGTACGTGATCGGCATACTGGTTGACGCCGTCAATGCCGTGCTCGATATTGGCGCGGCCGATATCGAAGCGCCGCCCACTTTCGGTGCGCAGTTGCGCGCCGAAATGCTGCAGGGGATAGGCAAGGTGCAGGGCCGTTTCGTACTGCTGCTGAATGTGCAGAATGTGGTATCGGGTGCCGATCTGGCGGCACTTGCAGCGGCTGCTGCCAGCGCCGCCTAGCGGCGGAATTAAGGCTTGATGAACTTCAGCGTCATGCGGTCGCTTTCGCCGATCGCCTGATACTTGGCGCGGTCCTCATCCTTGTTGGCATAGGTCGGCGGCAGCGCCCACACGCCGCCTTTATGGTCGGCCGTATCTTTCGGGTTGGCGTTGACTTCCGACTTGGCCAGCAGCTTGAAGCCGGCCGCTTCGGCCAGCCCGATCACATACTTCTCGTGCATATAGCCGCTGCTGGCCGAGGCATCCTGCACCTTGCTGTCGGGCAGACGGTGCTCGACGATGCCGAACACGCCGCCCTTCTTCAGGCTGGTGTAGACACTACCGAACAGCGCTTTCAGATTATCGGGGCCGGTCGGCATCCAGTTGTGGATGTTACGGAAGGTCAGCACCAGGTCCACGCTGCCGGCCGGCGCAAAAGCATAGGCGCCGCGCGCTGGCGCAAACACGCCCAGCGCCACCTTGTTATAGACCTCGGGTTTGGTGTTCAGGCGGGCCAGAAAACGCTCGGCCGATTTGCGTTCGCCTTCGCCCGGCGCTGCCAGATCGGGGCCGGCGGCAATCAGCTTGCCGTGTTCGCGCAGATAGGGCGCCAGGATTTCGGTGTACCAGCCGCCGCCGGGCGCCAGTTCCACCACCGTCATGCCGGGCTGGATGCCGAAGAAGCTCAGGGTTTCATACGGATGACGGTACCCATCGCGTGCCACATTTTCCGGTGTGCGCGACGGTGCGGCAATGGCCGCCTTGAGCGCTGCGTCTTCCGCGGCGCTGGCGCCGGCGCTGGCGCACAACAGCAGGGTCGTTGCCAGTGCTGACAGGATGGAACGTTTCATGCGAAATCTCCTCGGGTTGCAAAAATAGGGGGATGCGCCGTTGCGCATCTGCGCGATGATCGGCCAAGCTTGTCGTAAGGTCAAGCATTCTCCACGTGGGCGTAACGGGTATGCGGGCGGACACCGTGCGGACACTGAGCGGACAGTTTGCGGACACCGGCAAGGCGGAAATCACGCTGGCGCGGGCGGATTGCGTCCTGCAATCGATGGCACATATTTTGCCTGTACCGTAGCTTAATCTGGCGCTAAGATTGCATTACCGGCCATTACAGCGGCGGATAGGTCAGGTGCAGTAGAACGTAGAAAACGGCGGAGCAAAACTCCAGCCGCGGCCAGCAGGCCAGTCTTCCCAACCTAGTTGTGACACTCTGGAGATACGATGGAACGACGTGCATTCCTCAATTTAAGTAGTCTGGCGCTGGGCACCATGCTGTTGCCCGCCTTCGGCCGCGCGATCGCGGCAGAAGATCTGCTCAAGCCAGTCGCCCTGCAATTCAAGAAGATGCTGGCCGATACCGCCATGACGGCGGCCACCCAGGCCGGTGCTTCCTACTGCGATGTGCGGGTAGGGCGCTATCTGAACCAGTTCATCACTACCCGCGACCTGAACGTGGAAAACGTGGTCAACACGGAATCGGCCGGTGTCGGTATCCGCGTGATTGCCGGTGGTGCTTACGGCTTTGCGGCGACCAACGACATGACGGCGGACGGCGTAGCCGCTGCGGCCCGCCAGGCTGTCGCCATCGCCAAGGCTAATGCCAAACTGCAGACCGAGCCGCTGATACTGGCGCCCGTCAAAGGCGTGGGCGAAGTGGCATGGGCCACGCCTATCGTCAAGGACTGGCGCACGGTGCCTATCAAGGAGAAGGCTGAACTGCTGATCGCCGCCAACAAGGCCGGCATGGAAGGCGGCGCCAACTTCATGCAGTCCTTGCTGTTCCAGGTGAACCAGCAGAAGTACTTCGCATCGACCGACGGCTCCTACATCGATCAGGATATGCACCGTCTGTGGATGCCCGTATTCGCCACCGCTGTCGACCAGAAGACCAATAAATTCCGCTCCCGTCAGGGTCTGTCGGCGCCGGTGGGCATGGGCTACGAATACCTCGACGCCCGTCCCGAGCACAAGATCAAGGCTGCAGGTGGTGTCACTACGCTATACACCAAGTCCTACGATCTGATCGAGGATGCGCGCGCCGCCGGCAAGCAGGCCAAGGCCAAGCTGACCGCCAAATCGGTCGAACCGGGCAAATACGATCTGGTGCTGTCGCCGGAACATCTGTGGCTGACCATCCACGAGTCGGTCGGCCACCCCACCGAGCTCGATCGCGTGCTGGGCTACGAAGCCAATTATGCCGGTACCAGCTTTGCCACGCTGGATAAATGGCAGAGCAAGAAGTTCAAATACGGTTCGGAGCACGTCAACATCGTGGCCGACAAGACCACCCCGGGTTCGCTCGGCATGGTCGGCTACGACGACGAAGGCGTCAAGTGCAAGCGCTGGGACATCATCAAGGACGGCATTCTGGTCAACTATCAGGCCACGCGCGATCAGGCCCACATCATCGGCGAAAAAGAATCGCATGGCTGCTCGTATGCCGATAACTGGAGCAGTGTGCAGTTCCAGCGCATGCCTAACGTCTCCCTGTCCGCCGGCAAGAAGAAACTGACTCCGGACGAGATGGTCAAAGACGTCAAGAAGGGTATCTACATTGTTGGCGACGGTTCCTTCTCGATCGACCAGCAGCGCTACAACTTCCAGTTCGGCGGCCAACTGTTCTACGAAATCAAGGACGGCAAGATCGGCCAGATGCTGGAAGACGTGGCCTACCAGTCGAATACCCAGGAGTTCTGGAATGCCTGTGTGGGCATCTGCGACGAGCGCGACTGGCGCATGGGCGGCTCCTTCTTTGACGGCAAGGGGCAGCCATCGCAGGTTTCGGTGGTGTCGCATGGCGCAAGTACGACGCGCTTCAACGGCATCAACGTCATTAACACCGCCCGCAAAATCGGCTAAGCCCCGGAGATCACGAGATGAAGAATTTGAGTCAAGAAGAAGCAAAACAGATTTGCGACAAAGTGCTGTCCTATTCCACCGCTGACCAGTGCGAAGTGAATATCGCTGGTAGCCGCAAGGGCAATATCCGTTATGCGCGCAACGCCGTTTCCACCGCTGGCCTGATCGAGGACACCCAGCTAGTGGTGTCGGTTGCTTTCGGCAAGAAGCAGGGCACGGCCACCATCAACGAATTCGACGACAAGTCGCTGGAAAAAGCCGTGCGCCGCGCCGAAGATCTGGCCAAGCTGGCACCGGAAAATCCGGAGTTCATGCCGACCCCGGACAAGCAGGTATTTACCGCCAGCGATACCTACTTCCAGAAGACGGCCGATATCGATCCCGAGTTCCGCGCGCAGGTAGCGGCCTACAGCATCGAGAACAGCAAGAAGAACAAGCTGGTTGCAGCCGGTTTCTTCAGCGATAACGCCACCTTCAATGCGGTAGCCAATTCGAAAGGCGTGTTCGGCTTCCAGCGCGATACCGGGCTCGATTTCACCGTCACCGTGCGCACGGAGGACGGCCGCGGTTCCGGCTGGGCCAAGCGCAGCGTGGGTGACGTCAACAAGTTCGATGCGCGCGAAGCCTCCAATGTGGCGATCGAAAAAGCGCTGCGTTCGGTCGATGCCAAGGCACTGGAACCGGGCCGCTATACGGTAATTCTGGAACCGGCGGCTACCTCGGACCTGCTGGGCTTTATGTTCTCCGGCTTCGATGCGCGGCAGGCCGATGAAGGGCGCAGCTTCCTGTCCAAAAAAGGCGGCGGCAACCGTCTGGGCGAGAAGCTGTTCGACGAGCAGGTCAACGTCTGGACCGATCCATGGGATAAGGACGTGGCCGTTCTGCCGTGGGATGGCCGCAGCCTGCTGGCGCGCGAACGTCAGGACATCATCAAGGGCGGCAAAGTGGCGAACCTCGACTACTCGACCTACTGGGCTAAGAAACAGGGCAAGCGCGCCGTAGGCTCGCCCGGCAACATCATCATGGCCGGCACCAGCAAGTCGACCGAAGAGCTGATCGCCAATACCAAGAAGGGCGTGCTGGTCACCCGTACCTGGTACATCCGCATGGTCGATCCGCAGTCGGTGCTGCTGACGGGCCTGACCCGCGACGGTACGTTCTACATCGAGAACGGCAAGATCAAGCACCCGATCAAGAACTTCCGCTTCAACGAAAGCCCCGTCACGATGCTCAACAACATCGAGGAGCTGGGCCGGCCGGAAATCCTGTCGGGCGACGAATCGCAGTTCCAGCTGCTGATTCCGGCCATGAAGGTACGCGACTTCAACTTCACCTCGCTGTCGGATGCGGTCTAAGCTAGTGTAGTCTCCGGGGCCGGAAGCCATTCCGGCCCTGTTTTCATTTCAGGGAGTTATTGTGGAACGACGTTCATTTCTCAAGATAAGCGCAGCCGCTGGCGGCAGCCTGCTGATTCCGGTGTTCGGCCATGCCATCGCCGCCGATGAGCTGCTCAACCCGATGGCACGCTCATTCAAGAAAGCGCTGGCCGATGCGGCCATGAACGCGGCCACCCAGGCCGGTGCCAGTTATTGCGATGTGCGCATAGGCCGCTACCTGAACCAGTTTCTGACCACGCGCGATCTGAACGTGGAAAACATCGTTAACACCGAGTCTTCCGGCGTGGGCGTGCGCGTGATCGCCGACGGCGCTTACGGCTTTTGCGCCACCAATGTGATGACGGCCGATTCGGTGGTCGCTGCAGCACGGCAGGCGGTAGCGATAGCCCGTGCCAATGCCAAGCTGCAGACCGAGCCGGTACAACTGGCGCCGGTCAAAGGCGTGGGCGAAGTGGCATGGGCCACGCCATGCAAGAAAGACTGGCGGCTGGTGCCCATCAAGGAAAAAGCCGAGCTGCTGATTGCCGCCAACAAGGCCGGTCTGGAGGCCGGCGCCAGCTTCATGGCCTCGAATCTTTTCCAGGTCAACCAGCAGAAGTATTTCGCTTCGACGGACGGCTCCTACATCGATCAGGATATCCACCGTCTGTGGTCGCCACTGACGGCAACGGCGGTCGACCAAGCCACCAACCGCTTCCGCACCCGCGCCGGCCTGTCCTCGCCGGCCAGCATGGGCTATGAATTCTTCGACGTCAAAGCGGCCAACAAGATCGCGGCGGCTGGCGGCGTCACCACGCTGTACAACGGCGCCTATGATCTGATCGAGGATGCCCGCGCCGCCGGGCGTCAGGCACGCGAAAAGCTGACGGCCAAGTCGGTGGAGCCGGGCAAGTACGATCTGGTGCTGTCGCCGGAACACCTGTTCCTGACTATCCACGAATCGGTCGGCCACGCCACCGAGCTGGATCGCGTGCTGGGCTACGAAGCCAATTATGCCGGCACCAGCTTCGCCACGCTGGATAAATGGCGGACTAAAAACTTCAAGTACGGCTCCGATATCGTCAACTTCGTGGCCGATAAAACCACCCCGGGTTCGCTCGGTTGCGTAGGCTATGACGATGAAGGCGTGGCATCCAAGCGCTGGGATCTGATCCGCAACGGCATCCTCGTCAACTATCAGGCCACACGCGATCAGGCCCACATCATCGGCGAGAAGGAGTCGCACGGCTGCTCGTATGCCGACAGCTGGAGCAGCGTGCAGTTCCAGCGCATGCCCAATGTGTCGCTGGAAGCGGGCAAGAAAAAACTCACGCCGGACGAGATGGTCAAGGATGTCAAAAAGGGCATCTACATTCTCGGCCGCGGTTCGTACTCGATCGATCAGCAGCGCTACAACTTCCAGTTCGGCGGCCAGCTGTATTACGAAATCAGGAATGGCAAGATCACCAATCCTATCGAGGATGTGGCCTACCAGTCGAATACGCAGGAATTCTGGAATGCCTGCTCGGCCCTGTGCGACGAACGCGACTGGCGCATGGGCGGCTCTTTCTTCGATGGCAAAGGCCAGCCTAGTCAGGTGAGCGCCGTTTCGCACGGCTCGTCCACCACCCGCTTCAACGGTATCAATGTGATCAACACTGCCCGCAAGATCGGATAAACCATGAAGATGCTCAGTCAGGAAGAAGCCAAACGGATATGCGACAAGGTGATAGGCTATTCGCACGCTGACGAATGCCGCGTGCAGATCAGCGGCAACCGTCAGGGCAACATCCGTTATGCCCGTAACAGCGTTTCGACGGCGGGGCTGGTGGAGAATGCCCAGCTGAGCGTCAGCGTGGCATTCGGCAAGCGTCAGGGCACGGCGTCGATTAACGAATTCGATGACCAGTCGCTGGAAAAAGCTGTGCGCCGTGCCGAAGATGTGGCGCGGCTGGCACCGGAAAATCCCGAGTTCATGCCCGCCATTAAAGCGCAGGACTACCAGCCTACGCCCACCTTCAGCGCAGCGACGGCTGCCATCGATCCCGAATACCGCGCCGAAGTGGCCGCTGCCAGCATTCTTGCCTGCCGCAAGAAGGGGCTGATCGCCGCGGGCTTCTTTGTCGATAATACGGGCTTCGAAACCATCGCCAACTCGAACGGCGTGTTCGGCCATCAGGCCTTCAGCAATCTGGATTTCACCGTCACCACCCGTACCGAAGATGGCCGCGGTTCCGGCTGGGCCACCCGTGCTGCCAGCGATGCGCGTCTGTTCAATGCACGCGAGGCTTCCGAAATCGCTATCGAAAAGGCGCTCAATTCGGTCGACGCCAGGGCGCTGGAACCGGGCCGCTACACGGTGATACTGGAACCGGCGGCGACGTCGGAAATCATCGGCCGCATGTTCGGCGCCTTCGATGCGCGTCAGGCCGACGAGGGCCGCAGCTTCCTGTCGAAGAAGGGCGGCGGCAACCGCCTTGGTGAAAAGCTGTTCGACGAGCAGGTCCATGTCTGGGCCGATCCGTGGAATACGGATGTGCCGGTACTGCCGTGGGACAGCGCGTCCATGCTGGCGCGCCGTCGCGCCGATGTGATCAAGGGTGGCCAGATCGCCTCGCTCGACTACACGCGCTTCTGGGCTGCGAAACAGGGCCAGCAGGCCTTTGGCCGCCATGGCAATATGATCATGGCTGGCGGCGGCAAGTCCACCGAAGAACTGATCGCCAGTACCAAGAAAGGCGTGCTGGTGACCCGCACGTGGTACATCCGCATGGTCGATCCGCAGTCGCTGCTGCTGACGGGGCTGACCCGCGACGGCACGTTCTATATCGAGAACGGCAAGATCAAGCACCCGATCAAGAACTTCCGCTTTAACGAAAGCCCCGTATCGATGCTGAATAATATCGACGAACTGGGCAAACCGGTGGTGATAGGCGGTGACGAAGTGCGCTTCCAGATGCTGATTCCGCCGATGAAGCTGCGCGACTTTAACTTCACGTCGCTGTCGGACGCAGTCTGAGGCGGCAAGGTAGGCAGCGTGGCCAGTTACGATTTCTATTTCACCCGCCTGACCTACGAGTCGGGCGACTGGGATGTGGATATCCGCATGCCGAGCAATGTGCTCAACTCGCTGGTCGAATATACGACCTTGCGGGTCGATCCCGTTGAACGCATCGTTGCGCTATCCGACCCCAAGATGCTGGAAGCGCCATTCTGCTACTTTGCCGGCCACAAGCTGGTGCAGTTCACGCCGGCCGAGCGGCGCAATCTGGAGCGCTACATCCGCGGCGGCGGCTTCCTGTTCGTGGACGACTGCAACCACGATATCGACGGTCTGTTCGCCAAATCGTTCGAGGCCGAGATTGCCCGCATCTTCGGGCCCAGGGCGCTGCACAAGATACCGAATAACCACCCCGTGTATTCGAGCTTCTTCCATTTTGACGGACCGCCGAATACCAGCGTGGAGCTGAACGGCTGGGGCGACGATCTGGTGCACGATTATCTGAAGGCAGTGGAATTCGGCGGCCGCGTGCGGCTTTTGTACAGTAACAAGGACTATGGTTGCGAGTGGGATTACGACTTCCGCAACAAGCGCTGGCTGGCGGTCGATAACACCCGCTTTGCCGTCAATATCATTCAATACGCGTTGGGAGCTTGATTTTGTCTACATTGATGCAGGCCGAAGGTGCCATCGCCTGGAGCGAGAATGAAATCGCTGCGCTGAGCAGCAAGGTCTCGGCGCTCAAGGCCAGTATGGCGCGCGTGATCATCGGTCAGGAAAACGTGATCGATTCGCTGATCATCTGCCTGCTGGCCGGCGGCCATGCGCTGGTGGAAGGCGTGCCGGGGCTGGGTAAGACCCTGCTGGTGAAATCGCTGTCGCAAGCCACCGATATGGATTTTCACCGCGTGCAGTTCACCCCTGACCTGATGCCGTCCGATATCGTCGGCACCGAGATACTGGAAGAAGACCATGCCACCGGCAAGCGCGAGTTCCGCTTCCAGCAGGGCCCTGTCTTCACCCAGGTGCTGCTGGCCGACGAGATCAACCGCGCGCCACCCAAAACCCAGTCGGCGCTGCTGGAAGCCATGCAGGAGCGCAGCGTGACCTTTGCCGGCCGCACCCACCGGCTGCCCAAGCCATTCTTCGTGCTGGCTACCCAGAATCCGATCGAGCAGGCGGGCACCTATCCGCTGCCGGAAGCGCAGCTGGACCGCTTCCTGCTGCGCATCGATGTGGGCTACCCCACCGAGGCAGAGGAGATTGCCATGGTGTCGGCCACCACCCATACGGGGCTGCGCGATGCCGAGCCGGTGATGGATGTGGCCACGCTGCTGCGTCTGCAGCAGCTGGTGCGCGATATCGAAATCGGCGACCACCTGCTGGCCTATGCCACGCGGCTGATCCGCGCTACCCGTCCGGCGCTGAGCAGCGTGCCGGCCGTGCAGAAGCATGTGGGCTGGGGCGCTGGCCCGCGCGCCGGACAGGCACTGGTGCTGGCAGCCAAGGCGCGCGCTTTGATGCACCAGCGGCTGGCGGTCACACGCGAAGACATCGCCGAGATGCTGCTGCCGGTGCTGGCGCACCGTGTGCTGCGCAATTTCGAAGCGGAAGCGGACGGCATCGAAATTGCCGAAATTCTGCTGGCCTTGCGCGAACATATCCGTCCCGAATAAGGCGGTAAGCGGAGCGATGGCATACCGGCGAATGGCAAGAGCACAGCAGCGATGATGCAGACGATGGCGCCCACCTCGGCCATGATGGCGCAGACCCGTGATCTGGATCTGGTGATCCGTCACGTGCTGGCTGGACTCGGACATGGTATCCATGCAGGCCGCGAGCGCGGCGCCGGTGTGGAGTTTTCCGAGTACCGTGCCTATGCACCCGGCGATGAATGGCGCCGCGTGGACTGGAAGTTGCTGGCCCGCGCCGACCGCTACTTTATCCGGGAGGCCGAGCGCGATAGTCACGTGGCGGTCTGGCTGTGGCTTGATGCCACGGCTTCGATGGCCGAGCCTAGCCGCGACATAAACGGCATCGATAAGTTGTGGTTCGCGCGCACCGTGCTGGCCTGCGTGGCGGCGATTGCGCAGCGGCAGGGCGATGCTTTCGGCCTGGTTATCTGTAGCGACGGCAAGGTAGAGTTCACCCCTGCCACCCGTGGCCCCCGCCAGCTGCAGCGGGTGCTGGCGCAACTGAACAAGGCGCAGCCGCTGGGCGGACTGCCTGCCAGCGAAGTGCTGAAAGCCCATCTGCATTTTGCCCGCAGCCCTAGCGTGATATTTGCGGCCAGCGATTTTCTCGACTGGCCTTCGCCGCTCAGTGAAGCGTTGCAGCGTCTGCGCCGCATGCACCACGATGTGCGCCTGCTGACACTGCGCACGCAGGCGGAGATGGATGCCAGTTTCCGCACCGGAAGCGCCTACCGTGATCCCGAACGCAGCACGGGTCTGCATAGGCTCACCGGCGTAGACCGCGCCAGTTATCGCGCACAGAGCCGCGCCCACTTCGATGGCGTGGTACGGGCCTGCCGCCAGAGCGATATTGTGCAGCGTGAAGCCTGCATCGAGCAGCCCGTGGTGGAAGTACTGCGCTGCTGGCTGCGCGCCGCCGGAGGCAGTGGCCGATGATCGTCAGTTCCTATCCCTACTGGTGGCTGGCCCTGCCGCTGCTGTTGCTGCCGTGGTGGTGGCACCGGCAGAAGCGCCAGCGCCTGAAAGCGGAACCGCTGGCGACGGCCAGATTTCTGCCCGCAGCAGAGCCGCAGCAACTGCGTATCTGGCAGTGGCGCGACCGTCTGCTGCTGGCGGCGCGTTGCCTGTTGCTGCTGGCTTTGCTGGCATGGCTGGCGGCCACCATCCTGCCGTGGCGGGGCGATACGGTGCTGCTCGATCAGGGCGCCGATCCGGCGTGGGCGCAGCAGCAGATCGATGCTGCCGGTATGGCGCAGGCGCAGCGGCTGGACCTGCCTGAGCAGCCCCTGCGCTGGCTGGCGGCGCACGAACGCGAATGGCGTGCTACGGCGCATGTGCTGATCGTCAGCCGCGCCGAGCGCATCGCCATGCCGGCGCACCCGCCCCAGTTTGCCCATGCCGTGACATTGAAGGTGGCTTCCGCTGCAGGTGCTGCTGCGCCGGCAGCGTCGCTGCCGCAGGAGATCGTGCTGGCGACCACGCCGGAACGCGCTGCGCTCTGGCGCGCTTTGCTTGCAGCCTTCGCCAGTGCTGGCACTGCCCCCGGCCAGAGTGTTCAGCCGCTGCGCGTGGTGGAAACGCCGGGCCCCGCAACCAGCCTGATTATCTGGGACCGGCCGGAAGCTGCACCGGCAAACTGGAAAGCGCTGCACTGGTGGCAGGGAGCACAGGTGCCGGCAGCGGGCGGGCAGGGCGCCGCAGGTGTACTCAGCTTTAACGGAATCAGCTTGCAATATGCCGATACGGCGCGCGGCCGCGTATGGACCTCGGCTGCATTTCCGCCGCGCGATACAGAAGCTGCCCATGCGCTGTACGAGAGCTGGCAGCAGTTGCAAGCCGCTGCTGCGCAGCCATACGGGCTGGCCTCGCAACACTGGGCCAGTGCAGTGCCGGCGCCTGGCAGTGCAGCTGAAGCCCAGCCTGCACGCTGGCTAGCCTATTTGCTGCTGGCGCTATTCATGATCGAACGGATACTCTGCCATGCACGCCGAAACTGATCTGCTACGCCAGCGCCTGCAGCGTGCCGTGCTGCTGCGCCGCCTGCCGGTCTGGCTGGCGCTGCTGCTACCGTTTCTGCTGGCGGCATGGCTGCTGCCCGCGGCGCGTGCTGCCATGCTGGCTGGTCTGGCTATGGCCCTGCTGTGGGTGGTAGCGGATTTGCGGCGCTGGCGCCGGCGCATCCATAGCGAATGGACCGGCTGGCTGAACGCGGCCGTGCCTGCACTGGAAGACAGTGCGGATCTGCTGGCGATGGACGCCATTTCGTCGATAGGCCGACTGCAGCAGCAACGCTTGCTGGCCCGCCTGCATGCCGTATTGGGCGAGACGGAATATGCCGCCATTGCGCGCAGCCGCGTGCGCTGGCCGCTGCTGCCTTTGCTGGCTGCGCTGCTGTGGATCGCTGGCGGCAGTGTGTGCCAGAGCCGCCAGCAGGCCGGTGCTGCCCCCATGGTGGCGCAGCGTGCCGCCTTTGTGGCGGGTGGCGGCGAAGTGTATCTGCGTGTCCAGCCTCCTGCCTACACCGGCAGGCCGGGCTTCGAGACGGCCGCGCGCGATGTGCAGATACCGCAGTATTCCGAGGTGTACTGGTGCGCAAAAAATGCAGGCAGTGCGCGGCCTGTGGTGGAACTGGGCGACGGCAGTAAGCTCGAAGTGACGGCGGACTGTGTGAAGCAGCGGGTGGAAGAATCGCTGTTCTGGCGGCTGCGTCAGGCGGGCGCCACCCGCTATAACATCCGCGTGATTGCCGATCAGGCACCGGAGGTGACGATCGCCGAACCGGCCGAACTGATACATGTGCTGGCGCGCGACGCGCGCAGCGTGCAGATCGCGGTCAGCGCCAGAGATGATTACGCCATCAGCCGTGCCAGCCTGCACATGACGCTGGCGCGCGGCAGCGGCGAGAATATCCGGTTCAGCGACCGTGAAGTGCCGCTGCCGCAGTCGGCCAACCCCAGGGAGCGCAACTGGAAGAAGCAATGGAGCCTGAGCGAGCTAGGCATGGAAGCGGGCGACGAGCTGTATTTCTTCGTGCGGGCGACCGACAATGCGCCTGACCATCCGCATACCACCCAGTCACCTACCTATACGCTGCGTCTGCCCGCGCCCGAAGCCGAGAGTCTCGATTCGACGGCGCTGCCCAGCCTGGCCAAGCCGGAGACGCTGCGCAGTCAGCGCCAGATCATCATCGATACGGAACAGCTGCTGGCCGACATGCAGGCGCCGCCCGCTATGCCGGCCGCCACGGTGCGCAGCCGTAGCGAGGCTATCGCCAATGATCAGGCCAAGCTGCGTCTGCGCTACGGCCAGTTCCTCGGCGAAGAATCCAGCCTGTTCGGCGATGAGCATGAGGGTGAGCATGGCCATGAAGGCGCAGCGCCGCCAGCGGGCGGCTTTGGCCGCGACAGTTCCATGCTCAAGGAGTTCGGCCATGCGCACGATCAGGAAGACAATGCCACCATCTTCGATCCCAAGACCAAGGCGATACTGAAACGCGCGCTGGCCGCCATGTGGGATGCCGAAAAGTCGCTGCGCGCGATCACGCCGAAGACGGCACTGCCGCCGGAATACAAGGCACTGGAAGCGATCAAGGAGTTGCAGGCTGCCGAGCGTGTCTACCTGCACCGCACCGCTTTTGTGCCGCCCGCACTAAAAGAGGAGAAGCGCATGAGTGGCGACATCGTCGGCGTGCTGGGTTACCAGCGTGCGCAAGGCACGGCCAGTTCCAGCGTGCCTGCGGAAGTACGCGAACTGGTGCAGGCGCTGGCGCAGGATGGCGCGCTGCCTGCGCTATGGAGCAAGGCTGCGCGAGACGCTATCAGCCAGCGCATCAGTGATCCCGAACAGAAACTGGCGGCACAGCGCTCCGTGCAGGATGTGCAGGATGGCTGCATCCCTTGCCGTGGCGAGTTGCGCGCATGGCTGCGCGGCACGCTGACGCAAGCGCCCGTGTTGCTGCAGTCGCGCAGCGTCAGTGATACGCCGTTCCGCCGCGCGTGGAATGGCAAAGAGTCTGCGCAATGAATAGTGCCGTGATAACCGCCGTATTCAATTCGATCGCGCCGGTGGAATGGCTGCTGCCGCTGGCGGTTGCCCTGAGCGGACTGGTAAGCGCTGCGCTGTACCTGCGCAAGCGCCAGCAGATCAATGCCGCGCTGGTGCTGGTGGCTGGTCTGGCACTAGCACTGACACTGGCTGGCCTGCGTCTACCTGCCGGAGCGGCAGCGCCACTGACCATCCAGAGCGATGCGGCAACTGCGGTGACGGCTGCGCAGTTATCGCGCGTGGCCGCTGCCAGCGAGATCGATCTGCGCGGCGATGGCTTGCGCGACGCAGAGTGGCGCGATGTGCCAGCCCGTCCGCTGCAATGGGCACCGAAGGCAGCCGATCTGCTCTGGCTGGATTTCCCGCGCACGCTGGCGCTGGGGCGGCAGTTCACGCTGACGGTGCGGCGCGGCGCAGCGCAGGCTGGCTGGCGGTTGCAGCTGCTGGCCGAGAATCATCAGATACTGGCCGATTCCGGCGTAGCGACAGCGGTCAGCACAACCCAACGTGTGCAGTGGTTGCCGCCGGTAGCAGAGGCGATGGTACTGCAGGCACGCCTGCTTGATCAGGCGGGCAAGGTGATCGCTCAGGGGCCGGTGCCCTTGCAGGTAAAGGATGCGCTGCCGTTGCAGGTGCGCGGGCTGTTCGATGCTGCTTCGTTCGATGCGCGCAGCCTGAACCAGTTGCTGGTCGATGGTGGCGCGCTGGTGGAGTGGAATGTCACGCTGGGCAAAGCGGTCAGCCGCAACGAGGTGGCGCGCGAGCCGCTGAGCGCGCCGAATCTGCTGTTTGCCGATGCAGCCTATATCGAACATCTGGCACCGGCAGCACGCAGTGCCTTGCTGGCACAGGTGCGGCAGGGCGTGCCGCTGGTGATACTGGGCGGGAATGCGGCCGACGCAGCGCTGTGGCAGCGCGAGTTCGGCTTGCCCCTGCAAGCGCAGTCTGCCACTACGGAAAAGGAAGATATGCGCCAGTTCGCGCTGGCAGGCACGCAGCTGGCATTGGCACCGGCACCATGGAATCCGGCGCAATCAGCGGGGGGCTGGAGCGTGCTGGCGCGCGATGACAGGAAGCAGCCATGGCTATGGCAGCACGCAATGCAGCGCGGCCGCATGCTCTGGCTGGGCGTCACTGACTGGCACCGTTACGCTATCAGCGCGCCACAGGCACTGGCAGCGTGGTGGCAGCTAGCGCTAGACGAGATGGCTTTGCCCAGTGCGGGCAAACTGGCATGGCAGCTCGATGATCCTATGCCACTGGCAGGATTGCGCACCGAGGCCTGTGTGCAGGGAGCTGCGGCCGGCGCCATGCTGCAGGTGCAAGGGCAGGCGCAACTGCCCCTGCAGTACCGGCGGGATAAGGCCGATGCGGCCTGTGCTGCGTTGTGGCCTGCGCAGGCAGGGTGGCTGCCCATGACCCTGAGTGCTACGCAGGCGCCGGAGCAGGAGCGCCTGTACGTATTTGCCAGCAGCGACTGGCCGGCATGGCAGCGCGCATTGCGGCGCGACGCCACGGCGCGCTACGCCGCGCGCTACACCCCTGCGCAGGCGCAAGCGTCGATGGAAGGTGGTGCTACCGGCGCACCAGCACCAGTACCAGTAGCAGCGCTGTTACCGGTTGCGCCAGCCGGCCTGCTGTGCATCGCCTGCATGCTGGTGCTCTGGTGGCGCGAGCAGTTCAGTCCTGCCGCCACTGGTTCACATAAGGCGGAGCCGGTGTAAGGCAGCCCGCATCCATGACTGGCGCCAGCGGTTTCAACGCCAGCGGCAGCACGCCCGCCCACGCAGGCTGCTGCATATCTTCCTCGTCCTCATTCGGTCCGCCGCTACGGATTTTGCAGGCAGCTTCCGCAAGGCTGATGCGCAGGATGGTGGTGGCTGCATATTCCTTGTCCGAGCCGGGGCGGATTTCCGCCTGCCGGCCCGGCGCCAGATGTTCCATAAAGTTTTCCAGCGCATGACGGCGCTGCGCCTCATCGCTAACCACTTCGAAGCGGCCGTAGACCATGGCCGAACGGTAGTTCATCGAGTGGTTGAAGGCCGAACGTGCCAGCACCAGTCCATCGAGATGGGTAATCGTCACACAGCACTCGCTGTCCGTCAGTCGTTTGAGCATGCGGCTGCCGTTGGAACCGTGGATGTACAGGTGATCGTCCTCGCGCCAGCAAGCCGTGGGGATGCAGTGCGCGCCCTTGTCGTCGGCAAAGGCGATGTGGCACAGATAGGCCGCATCGACGATCGCATGCAGGGTGGCCGTGTCATAGGCGGCGTTGGTAGGAATGCGGCGGATACGGGTACGCTCGCTGGGCGCTGCGGCAGTTTCTGGTGTGGTCATAAGCTCCATCCGGTTGAATTGAAGTGCCACTATAATGAAGTGATGGTTCCTTAAAAAGATCCAGAACCATGTTATTTTTTGGAGCCAGAATGGATTATTCCCTGCTTTTCAGCGCCTATCTTGCCCGCCACGGGCAGCACGGCTGGTCGCGCCAGCGGCTGTTGCACGAATGTCTGCGCAGCGCCATCCGGCAGGGCACGCTGGCGGCAGGTACGGCGCTGGCGCCCTCGCGCGCACTGGCCGAGGAGTTGCAGGTGGCGCGCAATACCGTGCTGTACGCGTATGAGCAGCTGGCCAGCGAAGGCTATGTGCAGAGCGACCGGCGTGGCACGGTGGTGGCTTCGGTGCCCTTGCAAGCTGCCAGTGCGCAAGTCATCCCGGCAGCCGTGCAGGCGGGGCTGGCGCAGCGGGTACGCAATCTGCGCACACCGCCCACGGCGGCGCATCTGGCCGGAGCCTTCGTACCGGGCGTGCCCGCGCTAGACCACTTTCCGCTGGCGCTTTGGCGCCGCCTGCTGGATAAGGCGTGGCGCAGCCTGACGCCGGCCCAGCTCAATTACGGTGATGCTGCCGGCGAGTGGCCGCTGCGGGTGGCCGTGGCGGAGCACTTGCGTGCGGCGCGCGGCGTGGTGTGCGATGCAGCGCAGGTGTTTATTACGGATGGCACCCAGAGCAGCCTCGATATGTGTTTGCGTGCGCTGGCCGATGTGGGCGATACCATCTGGATCGAGCATCCCGGCTATGCCGGTGCGCTGGCGGCGGCCCGTGGTGCCAGCCTGAATGTGGCCGGTATCGAGGTGGATGCGGAGGGCATCGCGCCGCAGCCGGACGACTGGCTATTGCGCCCGCCGCGGCTGATCTACACCACGCCATCGCACCAGTACCCGCTGGGCAGTGTGCTGAGCCTGAGCCGGCGCATCGCGCTGATCGAGGCCGCCCGCAATGCCGGCGCGCTGATTATCGAGGATGATTACGACAGCGAATTCCGCCACGATGCGGGGCCGCTGTCGGCCATGCAGGGGCTGGCCGATGATGCGCCTGTGGTGTATCTGGGTACCTTCAGCAAGACCATGTTTCCCGCTTTGCGCATAGGCTTTGTGGTGGTGCCGGCCACGCTGGCGCCGGCGTTTGCGCAGATGCGCGCACAGTCGTCGGCACGCGGACGTGTGGCCGAACAGCTGGCGCTGGCCGAGTTCCTGCAGAGCGGACAGTTTGCGCGCCATGTGCGGCGCATGCGGCGGCTGTATCGCCAGCGGCGCGATGCACTGGTGGCCGCGCTGGAGCGCCATCTCGGTGGTTGCGTCACGCTGCACGGGGTTAGCGCCGGTATGCATCTGGTACTGTGTTTCAGGGATCAGAGCTGGAGCGATGTGGCCATCAGCCAGCGTCTGCTGGAGCAGGGCATGGTGGCGGAAGCGCTGAGTACCAAGGCGACGCAGGGCAGTCTGGCCCTGCAGGGACTGATGCTCGGCTATGCACAGGTGCCAGCCGAGCAGATGGAAGCGTTGGTGCTGCAGCTGGCAGCAGCGCTGCCAGCTGTGAGCACTACGAAGGCTGCTTAGAAGGCGGTATCGGCACGCACGTAGAGCGAGCGGCCATTCACGCCGATAGGGCAGGTTTCCCAGCACTTGGTGAAGCCCAGTTGCGGGAACACGCCGCCATTGGTCCAGTTCGACGGCGTCTGGTTGAACAGATTGTTCACGCCTACGCTGAAGAAGGTACGCTTGGTGTAGGCATAACGCACCGAAGTGTCGACCAGCCAGCGCGCATCCCATTTCTGCAGCGGGCTGAAGTTTTCTGCTTCCACTTCGCCGTAGTAGTTGGCGCGCGCGTTCAGGTTCCACTGACCGGCCGTGTAGTCGGCGGCGACCACGTGGTGCTTGCGTGGCTGGCCATGTTCGATCAGGGTGACTTGCGACTGGTCGAACAGCTGCGCGCCGGTCAGCACGCTGGAAGTGGAGTGACGCTTGGTGACTTCGGTCTTGTTGAAGCCCAGCTGGCCGGACAGCACCAGCGTGGAAGCAGCAAACTTGGAAGTGTGCTCGGCCACGATGTCCAGACCACGGGTACGGGTATCGACCGCGTTGGTGAAGAACTGTGCCTGACCTACGCCCAGTGGCTTGAGGATGTTGGCAATCGGGCCGCCATTGGCTTCCGGTGCGATCTCGCTCGAGAACACGATACGGTCCTTGATCTTGATTTCGTACAGGTCAGCCGTCAGCGACATATTGCTGGCCGGGCGCAGCACCATGCCGATGCTGCCGTTGGTCGAGGTTTCTTCTTTCAGCGGAGCGATGCCGAAGGCCTTGGTCACGGCGCTGCCCTGACGCGCAGTCAGCGTTTCGGTCAGCACGCCGTTATTCAGATTGGTCGAGACCGAGCTGTAGAACTCCTGCTGCACGCTCGGTGCACGGAAGCCGGTGGACAGGCTGCCGCGCAGGCCAAACTGCTTGGTCGGGTCGAAGCGGGCGCTCAGCTTGCCGGTGACGGTGCTGCCGAAGTCCGAGTATTTTTCGTAGCGCACCGCGCCGCCCAGCGTCAGCTCGTTGACGGGCTTGTGCTCGGCGTCGAGGAACAGGGCGATGTTGTGGCGGCCCGAATCAACGGCGGTAGCAGGCGTATAGCCGGGGAAGCCCTGGATGCCCGAAGCTGCGGTAGCGCCGCTAGGGGTTTTGATGACGATGGCCGGGTTGTTGCTGCGGCCATACTGGTAGGACACCGGATCGCCGGCGACGATCTGGTAGTTGTCGGCACGGTATTCAAAGCCGGTGGCGAGGAAGATGCTGGCGCCGCCCAGTTGCAGCGGACCTTTGATGTCGGCGTTGAAGGTGGTCTGGTTGAATTTCAGCGTGCCGGTATCGGCTTCGCGCGGCGATTCGCCGTAGATGCTGCCATCGGCTTTTTTCTCGTACCAGTAGCTGACGTTCAGGCTGTCCGACTCGTGGAAGGCCAGTTCGCTGGCGCCGTAGTTGATGCTGATGTCGGCTTTCCAGTCGTTGGCCAGATCGCGCCGGTAGCCGAAGGCGAACGAGGCATCCTTGATGGTGGTGTGGATCGCTGGCAGGTAGCCGTTAGGCGAAACCGCAGCCACCGTGCGGTCGTCGCCGGCCGAACGGAAGAAGCCGAAGGAATCGCTCTTGCGCTGGGAGACGCCACCGAAGGCGTAGAACTCGCTGGCCTTGTCGATCGGCAGGGCGCCGTTCCACCACAGATAGCCGTCCTTGGTATTGCTGTCGCCGATGTGCTGGGTCACGCGGGGCGGATTGACCCGCAGCGAATCGACGCCGGCGCGGTTGGTTTCGCCGCGTTTGCGCGCTTCGGCCGTCAGGTTGAGGAAACCGCCGTCCTGGCCCAGTGCGAAGCCGGTGTTGGCGCTGGCCGAGTACAGGTCGCCGTCGCCTTCCGAGGTGGTGCCGACGCTGCCGCTGACTTGGGTTTCATTGACTTGCGATTTGAGCACGATGTTGATCACGCCGGCAATCGCGTCCGAGCCGTACTGGGCGGCAGCGCCGTCGCGCAGTACTTCGATGTGGTGGATGGCGCCCAGCGGAATGGCGTTGATGTCGGTACCGGCCGAACCGCGGCCTATGGTCTGCTGCACATTGAGCAGGGCCTGCTGGTGGCGGCGCTTGCCGTTCACCAGTACCAGCACCTGATCCGGCCCCAGCGAACGCAGGGTGGCCGGACGGATCGAATCGGTACCGTCGCTGATGAAGGTGCTGGAGAAGTTGAAGGACGGGTCCAGCGTCTGCAGCAGCTTGCCCAGTTCCAGCGGACCGGCGGTCTGCATGTCTTTCAGGCTGATCAGGCCTACCGGGGCGGCCGTATCGAGCGCGGTTTTGGCCACCGAGCGCGAGCCCAGTACCACCACGGTTTGTTCGGCCGGGGCGTCATTGCCTTCGGCGCTGGCGTAGCTGGTGGACAGGGCCAGAACGGCGGCTGCCAGCAGCGTGCGTTGGAATTGCGGTGCTCTTTTCATCGTTTTCTCTTTCTAGTTGGAACCTGCGGCGAGGTGACTGGCGCAGGCCGGAGAAAAATACTAACGGTAGTTTTTGCAGTGCCGCAATTGTGGCTGCCCCTATTTGTTGCAGATTCTGCACATTCGGCAATTTTTCGTGCTTTAAATTGGTGCGTGCCGTATTATGTTCGATGCATGCACCATTTTTTGCTGAAAAATGGTGCAAATCCACCACATATCAGCCCGCAGTGCGCTGCAATAGTGCGCGCCTCAATGTTGATCTAGCATCCAGCCTTTGAGCCCGTTCACCCACGATTTGGCAGGCAGGTTATAGGCTTTCTTGATGGCCCCGGCCCGTTCGTACAGCACGCTGAAATCGAGCACGGGCGCGCGTTTGAAGGCGATCACGATGATGTTGGCGTCATGTACTTCCGGTAACCAGACCACGGCATCGAATACCTGCTCCATGGCCTGCAGATTCTTGTCATAGTTGGAAAAGTCGCCGAACACATTGGTCGTCATCATGCCGTCTGCGCTCAGGCAGTCGTAGCAGGCCTGATAGAACTCCGGCGAGTCGAGTACGGGGCCGCGCGCCTCCTCGTCGTACAGGTCGACCTGCAGGATATCGACCTTGCCGTGGTTGGCCGGATCGAGCACGAAATCCATGGCATTCATTTCCCGCACCTGCAGCCGTTCGTCGTTCGGCGGCAGGGCGAACTGGGCTTCGCACATGGCGATCACGTTCGGGTTGAGTTCGATGGCGGTGACACGGGTATCGGGCAGGCGGCGGTAGCAGAACTTGGTGAGGGCGGCGCTGCCCAGCCCCAGTTGCACCACCTGACGCGGCTGCGGATTGAACAGCAGCCACATCATCATCATCTGGACATATTCGAGTTCGATCTGGTCGGGCTTGGCGATGCGCATGGCGCCCTGCACCCAGGAGGTGCCCAGGTGCAGGCTGCGTACGCCCTGGAATTCGGTGATGGTGGCCGGCGGGTGGCCGGGTGCGTCGTAGCGGGTTTGTGCGGTGAGTTTCATGCCGGCAGTTTAGCAGCCGGCTGGCGCAGACGAAAAAAAAGACGCCGTAGCGTCTTGTGGGGGGCTTAGCCTTTGCGGCGTCGGGCGACCACGCCCAGCAGGGCCAGACCGCCCAGCATCATGCCGTAGGTGGCAGGTTCAGGTACGGGAGCGGAAATATCGAGCGTGCCGGCATAGCTGCCGGTGCCATGATCCGTGCCTTTGATGACCAATGAAATGACGCCGGAAACCGACTGGGTGAAGGTGACGATGCCGGACATGGGGCCAGCATTGACGGGGCCCAGTTCAGCGCCGTTCAGTTTGGCGGAACTGAAGTCCAGATCACCAGCCATGGATGCAACGTTGAGGAAATAACCGGTGGCTGTTCCCGGCAGTCCGGAGTAAGTGAAGGTGTAAGTGTCGGTGAAGGCCAGGCCATCGTTGTGGGAGGTACCGAAGGAGATGGTCCAGTTAGTTGGACCGCCGACCATGGCGATGACGGGGGCGGTGTAGTCGTTAGCGCTGACGCTACCGGTAGCGGCAGCCAGTAAGCCGGCTGCTAGAAGTGAAGTTAATTTCATGTGATCCCCGCGAAGTGAGATTTTAGAAAAAACCCGAAAACATTGACTGCGGAGTCAAAGTACGCCTGTGGTTTTTACATGTCAATTCGCTATTTTTTTATGAAAATGAGGGTGCTGATAGCGCGCGGCTAACTCAGGGGCTAAATGGGGAATGTTTTCCTAAATACAATTTCTGTTGTGCAAAATATCATCTGGCGATCATGCTGCTATCAGCCTGTTTAGTGGTGCGCTGCAGACACTGGCAGGAATAGAGTGACGCTCAGACCGCCGCCGGGGCGGTTGGCCAGCAGGATGCGGCCGCCATGGGCTTCGGCGATTTCGCGCGCCAGTGCCAGACCCAGTCCGGTGCCGCTGCGCTTGGTGGAATAGAACGGCACCAGCGCATTGGCCAGCACCGTTTCGCTCATGCCGGGGCCGCGGTCATGTACGTCGATGCGCACAGCGCCGGGCAGCGGCCTGACTTCGAGTGCCACGGCATCGGCTGGCGAGCCCGATTCGTGCGCATTCTTGAGCAGGTTGAGCAGGGCCTGCTGCAACTGGGCCGGATCGAAACTGGCCGCTTCGGCCGGTGGTTTGCCGAGCAGCCTGAAGGTCGCCAGCTCGCCCAGCTGCGCCAGAAACTCGTTCCAGTTCTGCGGCGTTGCATGCGGCGCCGGCAGCTTGGCAAAGCGCGCATAGCCGAGAATGAAACTCTCCAGATGGCGCGTGCGTTCTTCGATGGTGGCCAGTATCTGCGGCAGCCTTTCGGTCTGGCCGCGCCTGACCAGCTCGGCACCCGAATGGGCAAGCGAGGTGAGCGGCGCCAGCGAGTTATTCAGTTCATGGCTGATCACCCGTATGACCTTCTTCCAGGTCTGCACTTCCTGCCGGCGCAGTTCCATGGTCAGCTGGCGCAAGAGCAGCAATTCGTGCTGGCGGCCATTCAGGTGGAAGCGCCGGCGCGCCAGGTGGAACACTTCCTCGTCTTCTGCCTCGGCGGCCGGATCGGCGCCACTGCCGGTGAACAGCCCGTCGCCGCCCCGGTCCAGCGCTTCGCGCAGCGCCGGGGTGGCTTGCGCAAGGATGGCGTCGAGCTTGTGGCCCTCCAGCTTGTGGCCCTGATGCAGCAGCTGGCGTGCCGCGATATTGGCATACACGATGGTGCCGCTATCGTTATGCAGCAGCATGGCGACAGGTGTGTTCTGTACCATGGTATCGAGCAGCAGTTCGCGCTGTACCAGATCGAGCCGCTGCTGGCGCAGTACGTCGCCCAGCGCGTTGTGGGCGGCGACCAGATCGCTCAGCTCATCGTTCTGCGGCCAGTGCAGGCTGAAGGAAAAGTCGCCGTCGCGGTAGCTGGTGACGGTGCCGCTCAGGGCACGGAACAGCGACAGCATGGTCTCCAGCTGGGCACGGATGGTGATGATGCCGATAGGGAGCACGCACAGCAGGCAGATCGCCAGCACCAGCCATGGCTGGTCCGGCAGGTAGTGCAGCAGGGCCAGTGCGATCAGCATGCCCAGCGTGAGCAGGGTGGCGATCATGGCCGTCCAGCGCGTCAGCAGCGAGAGCCGCATGGGCGCACGGCGCGAGGCAGGGCGCTGCATCAGGGACGGGCGATGCCCAGCCGCTCCATGCGGCGGTACAGCGCCTGACGTGATAGCCCCAGTTCGGCGGCGGCCTGCGCTACCACGCCGCCGGCGCGGCTCAGTGCCAGCCCGATGGCATCGCGGTCCGGCTCGCGCACGGCGTCCTCATTGCCCGCGGCCGGCAGGCCCAGATCGGCCACCCTGATGGCGTCGCCGCTGGCCAGCAGGGCGGCGCGCGCCATGACGTTTTTCAGTTCGCGTACATTGCCGGGCCAGTTATGCGCCAGCAGTGCCGCCTGTGCCGACGGATGCAGCGGCCGCGCCTGGGTACCCAGGAAGTGGCGCGCCAGCGGCAGTATGTCGGCCGGACGCGCCGCCAGTGGCGGCAGCCTGAGTTCGATCACGTTGAGGCGGTAGAACAGGTCTTCGCGGAAGCTGCCGGCCCGGATCATGGCGGGCAGATCGGCATTGGTGGCGCTGATCACGCGCACTTTCACCTGCCGCTCGCGGTTGGAACCGAGCCGCTCGAAGCGTCCCGTTTCCAGCACCCGCAGCAGCTTCATCTGGCCGGCCAGCGGCAGGTTACCGATTTCATCGAGGAACAGGGTGCCGCCGTCGGCTGCTTCGAACTTGCCTTCGCGCGCACGCGAGGCGCCCGTGTAGGCACCGGCTTCGGCGCCGAACAGTTCCGCTTCGATCAGCTCGGACGGCAGGGCGCCGCAGTTGAGCACCACGAAGGGGCCGTTGCGCACGCTGGAATTGGCCTGGATGATGGCGGCGATGCCTTCCTTGCCGGTGCCATTGGGGCCGTTGATCAGCACCGGCACGTCGGCCCGCGCCACCTGACAGGCCAGATGGATGACCCGCTCCGTCGCCGGGTCCTGCCACACCATGCCGCGCAGATCGTATTCGCTTTCCAGCGCGTGGCGCTGGCGCTGCTCGCTCTGCAGGCGCTGCTGCAGGGCGCGTTTGGTGCGGCCCAGGTCGATCAGGTTGTTGACGCTGGCGATCAGGCGCGGGTCATCCCACGGCTTGGCCAGATAGTCGGCCGCGCCGGCCTTGACCAGCTCCACCGCCGCATCGAGATGGGTCCATGCCGTCAGCAGGATGACCGGCAGATCGGGATAGCCTGCGCGGATGGCGCGGAACAGCGCCGTACCTTCCTCGCCCGAGGTGGTGTCGGCGCTGAAGTTCATGTCCTGTATCACCAGATCGACCGGGTGGCGCGCCAGCAGGGCCAGCCCTTCTTCCGGCGTGGCAGCGCGCAGCGCATCGATCTCGTGTAGCGAGAACAGCACTTCCAGTGCGATGGCGACGGCAGCGTTGTCGTCGATGATTAAAACGGTAGGCATGTTGCAAGCATATCATTGTCATGCTGCGGGCGGGGATCCCCGCAGCAGGGTTCAGCGACTGCGCCGGATGCGGCGTCAGATACTGGTTCAGGTACTGCGCGTGGCGGTGGCCGGCGAAATGCTGGCAGCACGCCACGCCGGTCCGTACACGGCCGCCACGCCCAGCGCCCACAGCAGGCCGGCGCCGGCCAGCAGGTAGCCGGCGGGCAGGCGTGGCAGCTCCAGCTGGCTCACCAGCAGCTGGTTCAGTGCCAGTGCCAGCAGCACGCCGGCGACCACGCCGGCGCTGGTGATTAGCAGATTTTCGGCGATGAAGTAGCGCAGAATATCGCTGCGGCGCGCACCGAGCGCGCGCCGCACGCCGATCTGCTTGCGTCGCTGGGTCACCCACAGGCTGGCCATGCCGACAATGCCGCTGGCCGTGATCAGCAACAGCAGCACGCTGACAGTAACCAGCATCCACGCCAGCGCCTGATCGGCGCGATAGCGGTCGCGTCGCATTTCGCTGACCGCTTGCAGGCGCGTGATGACCGGGCTGGCCGAGGCGTTGCGGATGGCCGTTTCGGTTTCCTTCATCACCCGGTCCAGCTGGCCCGGTTCGGTGCGGATGGTGTAGGTGGAGAGATCGTCGCCAGTCAGGCGGGCCGGTAGCAGTATGGAGAAATCGGCCTGTTCGGTGATCTGTGCCCCCGGCGTCTGCAGGCGCGCCACCACGCCCACCACGCGCAGTTCCTTGGCGCTGGCACCTGTGCCGTAGTACACCGTCTTGCCCAGATAGCTGCTGCTATCGGGCCATAGCTTCGCTCCCAGCTGGCGCGTGATGATCACGCTGTGCGGGTAGTCCTGGCTGGTATTGGTGTCGATCTCGGGCACTTCGCCGGGCTGGAAATCGCGCCCTTCATGCAGCTGCAGGCCCCAGGTGTGGATCAGCGAATCGGGCGAGTAGTAGGTAGTGGCCGAGACGCTGGAAGTGAGCTGCTTGCGGTCCAGCGACAGGCCCGAGTAATTGCCCGAGCGTGACAGCGGCATCTGGGTGGTATAGGACACCGACTGTACGCCGCTCACCGCGCGCAGGATGGCGGTTTCGCGCCGCTGCTCGTTGAGCTGGGCCTGATGGTCGCGGTGGTCGAGATGGCGTATCCGCAGCGAGTACACATCGGCTTCGTGTTCGATGCCGCTGGGACGGCTGGCCACGGCCTGCCGCACCTGCACGATGTGCAGTGCATTGGCGAGGATGGCCAGGCTGAGCGCAACCTGTACGGCAACCAGTAGCGGTCCGGTCTTGTTGCGCATCAGCGCAGACAGTATGGGGTGCAGTTGCATGGTGCAGTGTTCCTTAAGTCGGGTACGTAACAGCGCAGCGGTGCGCTACTGGGATTTCAGTTGCAGGGCGGGGGTGGTCTGGCAGGCGCGCCACGTCGGCAGCAGCCCGGCCAGTACCGCCGCCAGCACGGACAGGGCAAAGGTCAGCAGCAGCATCAGCCAGTCCATATGCGCCACCACCGTCAGCGCTTTCGACTGCATGGCGATCAGTGCCAGCGCACCGAAAGCCAGCAGCAGGCCAAGCAGGCCGCCAGCTAGCCCGATCACGGTAGTCTCGATCAGAAACTGCTGGAAAATTTCGCGCCGCGAGGCGCCCAGTGCGCGGCGTATGCCCACTTCGGCGGCGCGCACGGAGAATTTGGCCAGCAGCAGGCCGATGGTATTGACCAGACACAGGATCAGGAAACCGAAGGCCAGCCAGGCCGACAGCTTGTTGTCGTTGCCTACTACTTTCATATAGTCTAGCCATTCGCGCACGTCGTACAGCTTGTTGGGCGCCTGGCGCTGCATGCGTCCCAGCTTGCGCTGCTCGGTGGCGTAGCTGTTCAGATAGTCCTGCAGGGTGCCCCGTTCGCGCGCGCTGCGCAGCTCGAACCAGAACTGTATCCAGGTGCATTCCGAATCGAGGTAGGCCTGATAGCCGGGGGCGATATCGCCGCTGCAGCTGGAGTTACCGTTGCGCTGCATTTCGTGCCGCACGCTGGTGGCAAACGGTAGATACAGTTCATCTTCGTCGCTGAAGGCGCCGTCTGGCGTGCCGATGATGCGGTGGAAGCGCGGCACCACGTTCCATGTGTCGAGCACACCGGTCACCTGATACTGCTGGCCGTTGATGCGCAGGCGCTGGCCGGTAGGATCGCTGTCGCCATACAGTTTCTCGGCCAGTTTGCGGCTCAGTACCACCACATCGGCGGCAGATTTATCCTCGGCCGGACTCCAGCCCTGACCGTAGCGGAACGGTACTTCGAACATGTTGAAGAAGTCGCTGGTGGGCGCCAGCCCGCGGGCATTGAACAGCGCCAGATCCTTACGTGCCGGTTCCACCGCCACGCTGATGCCGTAAAGGGCGGTGCTGCGCTCGGCCACTTTATTGGCCAGCAGGTTGCTAGCGTCGCGGTAGCTGAGCTGGCGGTCGTTGGGCTCCTCGCCCGCCGTGTAGCCGGCCAGCGGACCGTTGTCGATCACCGGCACCAGCAGGCGGTCGCTCTTGTGCGGTATCGGGTCGCCCGACATCACGTGCAGTATGGTCAGCGTAGCGATGCTGGCCGCTACGCCCACGGCCAGCGTCAGCACCATCAGCGCTGTCAGGGCCGGATTGCGGCGCAGGCTGCGCAGGCCGAGCATGAAGTAGTACTGGAACATGCTGCGCTCCTTACGCCGTGTGGCTGTGAGGCTGGACCAGCGTAGGCGCTTTGCGCACCAGATCGGCCACCTGTCCGTCGATGATGTGCACATTGCGCTGCGAGCGCACGGCCAGTTCCGGATCGTGCGTCACCATCAGGATGGTGGTGCCCTGCGCATTGATTTCTTCCAGCAGTTCCATCACCCCGCGCGCCATCTGGGTATCGAGATTGCCGGTCGGTTCGTCGGCCAGCAGCAGCTTGGGCGAGCCGGCCAGCGCGCGGGCAATGGCCACGCGCTGTTGCTGGCCGCCGGACAGTTCGGCCGGATAGTGCTTCATGCGCGAGCCCAGGCCTACTTTGGCCAGTGCGTCCTCGATGCGTTCCTTACGTTCGGCTGCATTGAAGCCGCGGTAGCGCAGCGGCACATCGACGTTATCGAACAGCGACAGGTCGGGAATCAGGTTGAAGCCCTGGAAGATGAAACCCAGTTTTTCGTTGCGCAGGCGCGAGCGGGCGTTGTCGTTCATGCCTTTGACGTTGATGCCATCGAGGATGTATTCGCCATCGGTGAATTCTTCCAGCAGGCCGGCGATGTTGAGGAAGCTGGTCTTGCCGGAGCCGGAGGGCCCGGTCACGGTGACGAACTCGCCCTGCTGGACGTTGATTTCGAAGCCGCGCAGGGCGTGGGTTTCTATCATGTGGGTGCGGTGGACTTTGCTCAGGTTTTTCATGCGCAGCATGGCAGGCCTCGTGAGGTTATGGATTGATCGAGACGCGGGCGGCGTTCTCGAAGGATTCGGTACCGGCAATGACGACTTTGTCGCCTGCTTGCAGGCCGCTCTGGATTTCGACGTTGCTGATGCTGGTGGCACCTAGCTTGATGGCGGTACGCACGGCGACGCCGTCGCGCACCACGTAGGCATAGCGGCCGCCTTCCGATTCGACGAAAGGTCCGCGTGCCAGCATCAGCGTGTTAGCGCGTTCGTCGATCAGCAGACGGGCGCTGACGCGCTGGTTCTGGCGCAGGCCGGCCGGTTGCTCTTTCTCGAAGCGCACCCGCGCCAGCACCTGATTCTTCACCACTTCGGGCGACAGCGCCGACAGCTTGCCGGTGGCGCGGCCCGCGCCGAAATCGACTTCGGCATGCATGCCCAGCCCCAGATCGGCGACATAGGTTTCCGGTATTTCCAGTTCTACTTCGAGGCGCGACAGATCGACCAGCGTCATCAAAGGCGCGTTGGCCGGCACCACGCTGCGGTTGGCTACCGACAGGGTGCCGATGAAACCGTCGACGGGAGCGCGCACGGTCAGCTCGTCGACGCGGCGCTGGGCATTGGCCAGCGACAGGCGCTGGCGGTCCAGCTCATTGCGTTTGGTCTGCAGCGACAGCGCCACGTTATCGCTTTCCAGTTCGGCTGCCTGGGCGGCATGGCGGGCGCGGATTTCGGCCGAGTTCAGCGCATCCTTGGCTTTCTGGTATTCGATCTTGGCGATGATGCCTTCGTTGGAGACGGCGTTGTAGCGCTCCAGCGTGCGCTGGGCCGACAGCCGCTCGATTTCAGCCGTATCGGCATCGCGTCGCGCCAGCAGTTTCTGCTGGCGGGCCAGGATTTGCTGGCGCGCCACCTCCGCTTCCAGCTGCAGATAGCTCGATTGTTCGCGCTTGAGCGCATCGCTCAGGTCGGGCGATTCCAGCAGGGCCAGCACATCGCCTTTTTTCACCGTGTCGCCAGCGGCCACTTTGAGCGTGACGGTGGCGGGTGCCGCCGCATACAGGGTAGGGCTGACGGCGGCGACGATGCGGCCATTCACGGCCGCGTCGCGCACCAGCGTACCGCGTCCCACCTCGGCGATGCGCAGGCGCGCCATGCTGACGGAATGGCTGCTGTTGCGCCAGCTATGCAGCACGCCATAGGCGGCGCCTGCCAGCAGCACGGTAGCGGCAGCGAGCAGCAGAAGACGGCGCCGGCGCTGGCCGGCCGGTGCGGTGAGTACGGTGTCCTGTTGTGAGGTATCGCGGATCATGGCGGCGTCTGAGTAAGAGTTGCTACTCCTTATGCAGAAACCGTGCCACGTACTAAGTGTTTGATTTGTTTGGCTATTGCTGCACTTGTCCGCTGTCCGCGCGCGTCCGGCCTGTCCGCAGGCGCCGGCCCTTAGTGCGTGGGTGAGGAATATTTGCGCAACGGTGCTTGATATATTGGCAAGCATCACAAATTGTCGGGCTAGTCCTAGCCGAGGAACGCTACATGAGCCTGTTTGAAAAACTCTCCCGTCTGTTATTGCCAGCGCCGCAAGCGCCATACGACTATCCTTTTGCCGCCAGCGATGTCGCGCAATACCGGCTGCTTGCCCATGCGGACGATAGTGTGCTCGATAGTCAGACCTGGAATGATCTGCTGCTGGCGCAGTACAGCGGCGTGCTGGCGCAGGAGACCAGTATCTTCGGCCAGCAGGAGCTGCAGCGGCGTCTGCATAGCCGCGCCGGGGCCGATGCCGCCAGCATGGCGCGCGTGCGTGCCCTGCTGGCCGATCCGGCTCAGGCACAAGCCTTGCAGCAGGCCTGTAGCGGGTTGCGCCATGCTGATTGCGAGGTCAGCGCCACCCTGTGGCAGCACGAAATAACCGCGCCGCCGCGCTGGACCCGCTGGCTGCCATGGCTGCCGATAGCTCTGCTGGCTTCCGTCGTGCTGGCGCTGGCCAGCGCATGGCCTGCCGTGTGGTTGCTGGTGCTAGGCTGCTGGGCGGTTTTACTCGGCGTGCAGATGCGCCATCACGAGGCCATGCAGGTGTGGGCCCGCCAGCGTTCAGCGTTGCAGCAGCTGCTGCGCAGCCATGCGCTGCTAGGCGCACTGGCGCAGCCGCTGGCACAGGAGTGGCAGGCCGACGCGGCCGAAGCGGCTCGCCTCAACCGCCTGCTGGCGACCTCGCCGCTGGGCAGTCTGCCCGGCGTGGCCGAGTATCAGGACTGGTTGTGGCTGGCGAATGTGCGGCATTATTTCAAGAGCCGCGCCGTAGTCAGAGCGCACCGGCTCTGGCTGCGCGATAGTTTTGCCCGCATGGCGGCGCTGGAGGCGGATCTGGCACTGGCGCGCCATCTATCCCAGCAGCCGCGCTACTGCTGGGCAGAGCCGGGCGACGGGCTGGCGTTCGGGCAGGTGGTGCACCCGCTGCTGGAACAGCCGCTGTCGCTCGATCTGCAACTGGCGGGGCGGGGCGCTTTCATCTCGGGCCAGAACGGCATCGGCAAAAGCACTCTGCTGCGCACGGTGGGGCTGAATCTGCTGACGGCGCGTGCCTTCGGCTTCTGCTATGCGGCGCAGGCCGGCGTGCCCCGGCTGCCCGTCTATGCCAGCATGCAGAGCGAGGATGCGCTCGATCAGGGTGTAAGCCTGTATCTGGCCGAACTGCGCCGCGCAGGCGAATTGCTGGCGCTAGCCGGGCAGGGGCGGGCGGTGTTCATCATCGACGAGATTTTCCGCGGCACCAATCATCTGGAATCGATATCGGCTGCGGCGGCCGTGCTGCAGCGCCTGTCCGCGCAGGCGCTGGTGATCGTCTCTTCGCACAATCTGGTGCTGGCGCCCCTGCTGCAGCGCGAGCTGGCGCCGTGGTGCGTGCGGCGCCACCAGCAGCAGTTGCAGCTCACACCGGGTGTGCTGGTGCAGACCAACGGCATCGCGCTACTCGACTCGGAGGGCTTCGATGACGCGATAGGCGCGCGTGCGCGCAAGGTCTATGACTGGCTCAGTCGGTATATGGCCCATCCCGACGAGCAGGAACTACTTCTCCTGCTTTAGCGGCTTGCCCTTGTCGATCACTTCGCGGCAGTCGCCGCGCAAGCTGGCATTGTCGTAATTGCTCCAGCCGTAGCTGTCGACATAGCGCTTGTGCGCTTTCAGCTGCGGGCTGAGGAAGCTCCATTCCAGTTTTTCGTCGGGATAGCCGATGTCGGCCAGATCGAGCAGGGTATGGAACACGTTTTCCGTGGCCAGCCTGTCCTTGCGGTGCGCCAGCAGCTGCGCCACCTTGTCCGGATAGTGGGCGCGGTACTGGTCCGAGTACCACAGCATGGCCGGTACATGGAATTCGTACTGGGTGTTATGGCCGTGGAAGGCCAGATTGCAGCGGTCGTCGTACAGAGTCTGGCCGTGATCGGCTACGTACAGCATGGCGCTGCGTTGCGGGCTGCCTTTCAGCTGGCCTATCACCTGCGCCAGGAACCAGTCGGTGTAGAGGATGGAGTTGTCGTAGCTGTTATTCAGGCGCGTCTTGATTTTCAGATCGGTGTACACCGGATTGTCCACGCCGAACAGCGAGGGCTGCCAGCGGTCGTATTGCTGCGGGTAGCGCTGGCTGTAGTTCCAGTGGTTGCCCAGCGTGTGCAGTACGATCAGTTTTTTCGGCGATGGGTCGGCCATGGCGTGCTGCAACGGTTCCAGCAGCACCTGATCGAAATTCGAGTGCTTGGTGTAGCCGCCCAGATTCATGAACTGCACCACGTCCGCTTCTTTGGCAAACACCGAGACGGGCGTATCGAATTTGCCGAAAGCGATCTGGTTGGACAGCCACCAGGTCTTGAACCCTGCTTCGCGGTAGGCCGTGATAAAGGATTTCTCCGAGAAGCCTTCGCGCAGACTCTGGGTGGCCGGCTTACGCGAAATCATGATGGGCACGGACAGACGGGTGGCCGAGACGGCGGTGATCACGTCAGCCAGCGTGACCAGATTGGTTTCCTTGTTCAGCAGTGGCGTGGTGTCGCGCTGGTAGCCGTTGATGCCCCAGCGGTCGTAGCGTGACGATTCGCCGATGACCATGATGACGACTTCTGGCGCGCCATCGGCCAGGCGCTGGTGCGCACCGAAGCGGAAATTGCGGCTGCGCTGGCCCAGATCGGCCAGATAGCTGCGCTCCTTGTAGAAATCGACGCCGCGTACGCTGAGGCCGAACGGCCACGAAGCAGCGACATGGCTCAGATTGAAGGGCGAGCCCAGCCACCATGGCAGGACCGCCAGACGCAGGCGGGTCTGATGGGCGCCAGTCTGGGCGGCGCTGGCGTCGTCGTCGTCATCGTCTTCCTCGCTATCGCTGGAGGAGGCCAAGGCCGAGGCCGACAGCGAAGCCGAAGCCGAACTGGCCGCGGAAGCAGAACCGGAGCCGGAAGTGCTACCGGCCAGCGGCCGGTAGGCGCCCGCCGGAGGCACACTGCGCTGCACCGGCTTGCCCCTGATGCCGAACTCCCAGCCATACCACTGCCAGCCGGCCAGCAATGCCAGCAGCGCCAGTACGATCCAGCGGCTCAGGCCGCGCCATGCCAGCTGCGGGCAGCGCCGTGCCGCCAGCTGTACGGCCAGCCACCAGCCCAGCACGGCTAGCATCAGTCCGCCCATCAGCCAGACTTTATTGCCCAGGAACTCCATGGCTTCCTTGGGGCTGGTTTCGGCAATGATGCCTAGGTGGTGCGTAGAAATGCCCTGACCATAGTATTTGAACAAGTAAATTTCCGTGGGCAGGGCCAGAAACGCGGGCAGCAGTAGCCAGTGGAACCATGCGGGACGTTGCAATATTGCCCAGACGGCAAGCCAGAGCAGGCCGGCCACGGCCATGGTCTGGGGCAGTTCGGTGGTCGTGCCTCCCAGTACCAGTGGCAGCAAGGGCACCAGCGTCAGCAGGGCATAGCTGGTCAGGACGAACAGAGGGGCGGGGCGCAGCAGCGAGCGTGGGGCGGAAAGCGGTATCATGGCCGGTATTATCCGGTGTTTAAGCCCCTTCTTGCTAGTCTGGCCATGGCCCGCCAGCCCGCATTCTGCCGCGAAATTGATTGACTGCGCCACCGGTCAGGTCTATACTCGCGAGTTCTCAATTTAGTCTGCGCATCGTATACGCTATTTTTGGCTGCTCTCCGTGAGTGGCTTTTGGCGCCTCCGCTGTGGCAGTAGATCGGGACGAAGTTTTAGTCGCCGGACTCCGGTCCGGGTTTTCAACTGTTGTAATTTTGTTGGGTTTAAACGATGCCAACCATCAATCAACTGATTCGCAATCCACGCGTCGCTCTGACCGTGAAAAGCAAATCGCCGGCGCTGGAAAACAGCCCGCAAAAACGTGGTGTTTGCACCCGTGTGTACACCACCACTCCTAAGAAGCCTAACTCGGCTTTGCGTAAAGTCGCTAAAGTGCGTCTGACCAACGGTTTCGAAGTGATTTCGTACATCGGCGGTGAAGGCCACAACCTGCAAGAGCACAGTGTTGTTCTGCTGCGCGGCGGTCGTGTAAAAGACTTGCCAGGTGTGCGTTACCACATGGTTCGCGGTGCACTGGATACCCAGGGCGTTAAAGACCGTAAACAAGCTCGCTCGAAATACGGAACCAAGCGCGCTAAACAAGCGAAGAAGTAATCGCTCAGTAGTAGAAAGTTTTCGCTTAGTGGCAGCTCACTTAGTGAATGTAATCGACCGCAATTGGTCGAGTAAGTGGAAAGCTATGATGGCTCTCCGCGAGAGTGCGAATCCCATATCTGCGCACCTCAACTGAAGATTGAAAGGAATTGATATGCCACGTCGTCGTGAAGTACCCAAGCGCGAAATTCTGCCGGATCCAAAATTCGGCAACACGGATGTCGCGAAATTCGTGAACGTTCTGATGCTGTCCGGTAAAAAATCGGTCGCAGAAAACATCATCTACGGTGCCTTCGAGCACATCGCAGCAAAAACCGGTAAAGATCCACTGGAAGTGTTCGCTACCGCGCTGAACAACGCCAAGCCACTGGTTGAAGTTAAATCCCGTCGCGTTGGTGGTGCTAACTACCAAGTGCCGGTCGAAGTGCGCCCAGTACGTCGTATGGCTCTGTCCATGCGCTGGCTGCGTGAAGCCGCTAACAAGCGTAGCGAAAAATCCATGCCACAACGCCTCGGCGGTGAGCTGATGGAAGCGGCTGAAGGCCGCGGCGGTGCGATGAAAAAGCGTGATGAAGTGCACCGTATGGCAGAAGCGAACAAGGCGTTCTCGCACTTCCGCTTCTAATCAAATCGGCCAGTTTTTTCGGAAACTGGCTGTTATCTGTTGTTCGAGGCCGGGCACACTTTGTCGTTTGAAGTGGCTCGGTTTTGTCCATTCAAAGATTTAGGAATAATTATGGCCCGCAAGACCCCCATCGAGCGCTACCGCAACATCGGTATCTCCGCTCACATCGATGCAGGTAAGACCACCACCACCGAGCGCGTTCTGTTCTACACGGGCGTGAACCACAAGATCGGTGAAGTTCACGATGGCGCCGCCACCATGGACTGGATGGAGCAGGAGCAAGAGCGCGGCATTACCATTACCTCGGCAGCAACCACCTGCTTCTGGAAAGGTATGGCTAACAACTTCCCTGAGCACCACATCAACATCATCGACACCCCAGGCCACGTGGACTTCACCATCGAGGTGGAACGTTCGATGCGTGTTCTGGACGGCGCATGCATGGTTTACTGCGCAGTCGGTGGCGTACAGCCTCAGTCGGAAACCGTATGGCGTCAGGCTAACAAGTACAAAGTGCCACGTCTGGCCTTCGTGAACAAGATGGACCGTACCGGCGCCAACTTCTTCAAAGTGTACGATCAGATGCGCGCGCGTCTGAAAGCTAACCCGGTTCTGATCCAGATCCCTATCGGCGCTGAAGAAAACTTCAAAGGCGTGATCGACCTGGTCAAGATGAAAGCCATCATCTGGGACGACGCAAGCCAGGGTATGAAGTTCGACTACGTCGATATTCCTGCCGAGTTGGCTGATTCGGCCGCTGAATGGCGCGAGAAGATGGTTGAAGCGGCTGCTGAAGCCAACGAAGACCTGATGAACAAGTACCTGGAAGAGGGCGACCTGTCCGAAGCCGAAATCAAGAAAGCACTGCGCGATCGTACTATCGCGTCGGAAATCGTGCCGATGATGTGCGGTACCGCGTTCAAAAACAAGGGCGTACAGGCTATGCTGGACGCTGTGATCGAATACCTGCCATCGCCAGTGGACATCGCTGCTGTGACCGGTACCGACGAGCACGAAGAGCCAGCCAGCCGTAAAGCAGCTGACGACGAGAAATTCTCGGCACTGGCCTTCAAGATCATGACCGACCCGTTCGTGGGCCAGCTGGCCTTCTTCCGCGTGTACTCGGGCGTGATCAATGCTGGCGATACCGTGTACAACTCGGTGAAAGGCCGTAAAGAACGTCTGGGCCGTATTCTGCAGATGCACGCTAACCAGCGCGAAGAGATCAAAGAAGTGCGCGCCGGCGACATCGCTGCTGCAGTGGGTCTGAAAGACGTGACCACCGGTGAAACCCTGTGCGATCCGCAATCGATCATCACCCTGGAAAAAATGGTCTTCCCAGAGCCAGTGATTCAACAGGCTGTGGAACCAAAAACCAAGGCTGACCAGGAAAAAATGGGTCTGGCACTGAACCGTCTGGCTCAGGAAGATCCTTCGTTCCGCGTGAAGACCGATGAAGAATCGGGCCAGACCATTATCGGTGGTATGGGCGAGCTGCACCTGGAAATTATCGTTGACCGTATGAAGCGCGAATTCGGCGTGGAAGCGACCGTCGGCAAGCCACAGGTTGCTTACCGCGAAACCATCCGTAAGACTTGCGAAGAGTCCGAAGGTAAGTTCGTCAAGCAGTCCGGTGGTCGTGGTCAGTACGGTCACGTGGTTCTGAAGATCGAACCGCAAGAACCAGGTAAGGGCTTCGAATTCGTCGACGCGATCAAAGGTGGTACCGTTCCACGTGAATACATCCCTGCAGTTGAGAAGGGTGTACGTGGCACGCTGAACACCGGTGTTCTGGCTGGCTACCCAGTGGTTGACGTTAAAGTAACGCTGTTCTTCGGTTCGTACCACGATGTGGACTCGAACGAAAACGCGTTCCAGATGGCTGCTTCGATGGCCTTCAAAGACGGCTGCCGCAAAGCCAACCCGGTTATTCTGGAGCCGATGATGGCTGTGGAAGTGGAAACGCCGGAAGATTACGCCGGTACCGTGATGGGCGACCTGTCGTCCCGCCGTGGTATGGTGCAAGGTATGGACGAGATCCCAGGCGGCGGTGGCAAGATCATCAAAGCGGAAGTGCCTCTGTCGGAAATGTTCGGTTACTCGACCACCCTGCGTTCCGCAACGCAAGGCCGTGCAACCTACACGATGGAATTCAAGCACTATTCGGAAGCGCCTAAGCACGTTATCGACGCTATCGTTACCGCGAAAGCCAAGTAATTTTTTATATTTTTTGCGGGCGGGATGATCCCCGCCTGCAACTTTAAAACTTTGATCTAAGGAAGATTGAAATGGCAAAAGAGAAATTCGAACGGACCAAGCCGCACGTCAACGTCGGTACCATCGGTCACGTTGACCACGGCAAAACCACCCTGACCGCTGCTATCGCTACCGTTCTGTCGAAAAAATTCGGCGGCGAAGCTAAAGCATACGACCAGATCGATGCTGCTCCAGAAGAGAAAGCACGTGGTATTACCATCAACACCGCACACGTTGAATACGAAACCGCTGGCCGTCACT
>NZ_WWCM01000017.1 GCF_009857915.1 Duganella qianjiadongensis | reverse complement strand
GTTCAACGGGAAACGGGTACTGCTTCTTGGTTTTTGGCTTCTTAGTGGTCATTACGTCGGTCATGGAAAATCCCTTTCGGTATTATTTCATGACCCCGGATTCACACAAAAATTCTGACAGGCTCCGAAATGCAGTCCCTCATTGCGACCTTGCGCAGCGAAGTTCTGGCAATGCTGGGCGCGATGCATAAAGACTTGCAAGGTCAGATCAACACTCTGTGCAGTGACGTGAACGACCTGCGCAGTCAAATGGTTGATCTACGCAGTCAAATAACTGATCTGCACAGTCAAATAACTGATCTACGCAGTCAAATAGCTGATTTGCACAGTCAAATAGCGGGTCTAAGTAGTCAAATAACTGATCTACGCAGTCAATTCGATGACCTGCGCGATCAAATCAGTGATCTGCGTAGCGAAATGACTGGGCTACGTGTAGAAATGCAAGCAGCAATTGCAAGCCTGCGACAGGAGGTCAGCGGCAAGCTGGACGGTCTGACTTTCCGAATCGAACGCCTGGAACATCGTCAAAAAGTGCATTCGTGGCTAATCGGCGCATCACTACTCGTCAACGCCCTCACTTTGTTTGGCGTCGCGGCCCTGCTAGCCCGGACTTAGGCCTGATCTTCCGGCGCCGTGGACAGACGCACGAACATAGGCGCTACCAAGATGCCCAGCTCGAACAGCAGACACATGGGAATGGCCAGCGAGAACATACTGACCGCATCCGGTGGCGTCACCACAGCCGCGACAGCAAAAGCACCAACCACGGCATACGGACGGATTTCCTTAAGCTTGGCCACGCTCACCAGCCCCATACGCACCAGTATCACCACCACCACCGGCACTTCAAAGGTCGCCCCGAAAGCCAGACACATGGACATGACGAAATCGAGATAATTCTCGATATCGGGCGTCACCGCAATCGACTGCGGCGAAAACTCGGCAATGAATTTGAACACGCGGCCAAACACGAAGAAGTAGCAGAATGCCACGCCCGCCATGAACAGGGCCGAAGACGAGATCACCAGCGGCGCCACCAGCCGCTTCTCGTGTGCATACAGACCCGGCGCCACAAACGCCCAGATCTGGTACAGCACCCACGGCAAAGCCAGCACCAGCGCCAGCACCAGCGTTACCTTCATCGGCACCAGAAACGGCGAGGTCACCCCTGTCGCGATCATCTTCGAACCGACCGGCAGCGCAGCGATCATGGGCGCCGCCAGTATGTCGTAGATGCGGGCAGGGCCGGGCCAGATCAGCAGGCCGACGCACATTATCACTACACCGATAGTGGCGCGCACCAGACGGTCGCGCAGTTCGATCAGGTGAGAGATAAAGGTCTCTTCGCCCGGCTTGGAAGTAGTCATTTAGTAAAACGAGGTAGGGGTGTGATTGCGGGGACGGAAGCGTGCCACCCGCGCTGCGCCGGACACCACATGCTGGCGTCCGCCGTGCATCTGCTTGTACCAGCCCGGCACTGCGGCATTGCGCACCAGCTTCTTGCGGCGGAACTCGCGCGCCTTGCGCCTGAGATCCTCTTCCGTGGCGCTGATGATGCGCGTCTCGGCCACCGAGTCCGGCCACATATTCTGGACTTCGGCCACGCTCTCAGCCAGCGAAGCTTCCACATCCTGCTTGATGTTCTGCGCTGCCGCCTGCACTTCTTTCTGCATATTGCGCAGCTCTTCCATCTCGATTTCGCGCGAGACTTCCGATTTGACTTCGCTCAGATAACGCTGGGCACGGCCATACAGCGTACCCGCCATACGCGCCACCTTGGGCAGCTTTTCCGGCCCGATGACGACCAGCGCCACCACACCGATTACCGCGAGTTTGGTCAGACCTAGATCGATCATAAATTTCCGCCATCAGCGCAGGCCGCGCGCCAGCCTCCGGTACACCGGAAGCCAGCCCGCAGGCCGGTGCTTACTGCTTGCTCTTTTCCTTGGCTTCGACGTCGATGGTGCTCTTGTCGGCCACCTGCGCCGGAGCGGCAGAGGGTGCAGAAGCGGCCGGTGCTGCCGCCTTGTCTTCCTCGCCCTTGATACCGTCCTTGAAGCCTTTCACGGCCTTGCCCAGATCGGAACCCACATTACCGAGCTTTTTGGTGCCGAAGATCAGAATTACGACCACCAGCAGTATTGCCCAGTGCAACCAGCTACCTGTACCCATTTCTATTCCCCTTGCAGGACGCACGCGCCCCAAAATTCCGTTGATTCAAAAAACGCCTGCGACAGTATAAGCGAAGCGCCAAAGTCATGCATTTGCAATGTTTCCCTACAAACAACTATGAGCAAGGACGCGCTTTCGCCCTGGGCTGCGCCTAGCGCTGGCCGCGCCACGGGTGCGGCCCGCCGATGATATGCATGTGCAGATGGTACACCTCCTGCCCGCCGTCAGGACCGCTGTTGATCAGGGTCTTGTAGCCGGCGCTAGGGGTGCCGTCCGCAGCGTGCTGCACGCCACAACCGAACTCTGCCGCCAGTTTCGGCGCCAGTGCCAGCATGCGGCCCAGCAGCGGCGCATGCTCCGCCGTACAGGCCGACAGGGTAGCGAAATGCTGCTTCGGGATCACCAGCAGATGCACAGGGGCAGCCGGATTGATGTCTTTGAAGGCCAGCAACTCATCATCTTCATAGACTATGGTAGCAGGAATCTTTTTTTCAGCGATTTTGCAAAACAAGCAGTTATCCACAACAGCTCCGGTTAGACAGGTTTATTCCTTGCGTGCCGCTTTTTCGGCCAGGCCGGACACGCCTTCGCGCCGCGCCAGTTCGTCCAGCACCTGCTGCGGCTTGAGGTCGAACTGGGCCAGCAATACCAGCGTGTGGAACCACAGATCCGCCACCTCGTACAGCACTTTACCGCTATCGGCGCCAGCGCGCACATCTTTGGCGGCCATCACCGTTTCGGTGGCTTCTTCGCCGATTTTTTTCAGGATGGCGTCATCGCCCTTGGCCAGCAGTTTGGCCGTGTAGGAAGTGGCGGGGTCGCCGCCCTGCGCCGGCTTGCGCGCTTCGATAATCTCGGCCAGACGGTCTAGTATGGTACTCATGGGGTGGTCTTTTTCGGTTTGGCGGCCTGCTCGGCCGCGTAGATTTCTGCCGGATCTTTCAGCACCGGTTCCGCCGTCTGCCAGTCGCCTTCCAGCGCATCGCCTTCGAACTTCTGGTAAAAGCAGGAGTGCCGGCCCGTGTGGCAGGCGATGCCGCCGGCCTGCTCGATTTTCAGCAGCACCACGTCTTCATCGCAGTCGAGACGGATTTCCAGCACTTTCTGCACGTGGCCGGACTCTTCGCCCTTGTGCCACAGCTTCTTGCGCGAACGGCTCCAGTACACGGCTTCGCCCAGTTCCACCGTGCGTGCCAGTGCTTCGCGGTTCATCCAGGCGAACATCAGCACATCATTGCTGCCAGCTTCCTGGGCGATCACCGGCACCAGACCATGCTCGTCCCAGTGGATTTTTTTCAGCCATTTAGCCTTGGCGAGGCTGCTTGGAGGAGGCGTAGACATCGTGTTTCCTTTAGTTCCCTATGCCAGACGCATAGGGATACCCTGCTGCGCCATAAACTGTTTGGCCTCCTGCACCGTGTGCTGGCCATAGTGGAAGATACTGGCGGCCAGTACCGCATCGGCCTTGCCCAGCTTGATGCCGTCGGCCAGATCCTGCAGACCGCCCACGCCGCCCGAAGCGATCACGGGGATGCTGATGGCATCCGACACGCCGCGCGTCAGGCCCAGATCGAAGCCGGACTTGGTGCCGTCGCGGTCCATACTGGTCAGCAGGATTTCGCCTGCGCCCAGCTGTTCCATCTTTTTAGCCCATTCGATGGCATCCAGGCCGGTAGCCTTGCGGCCGCCGTGGGTAAACACTTCCCACTTGCCCGGTGCCACCTGCTTGGCGTCGATCGCCACCACGATGCACTGCGAACCGTGCTTGTGCGCGGCGTCGTACACCAGCTGGGGATTGGCCACGGCCGACGAATTCATGCTGACCTTGTCCGCACCGGCGTTGAGCAGGCGGCGTACATCGGCCACTTCGCGCACCCCGCCACCCACGGTGAGGGGAATGAACACCTGCGACGCCACGGCTTCGATGATATGCAGGATCAGGCCACGGTTATCGCTGGTGGCGGTAATGTCGAGGAAGGTCAGTTCGTCGGCGCCCTGCTCGTCGTAACGGCGGGCGATTTCCACCGGGTCGCCGGCATCGCGCAGCTCGGTGAAATTGACGCCTTTGACGACGCGGCCATCGGTCACGTCCAGGCAGGGAATGATGCGTTTAGCGAGCATAGTGTTATTCGGCTTCGTCGTCGACCAGATCGCCGCTCAGTTCATCGGCGCGCACCTGAGCCGTCGCCAGATCGATGGTGCCTTCGTAAATCGAACGGCCGCAGATCACGCCTTCGATACCTTCATCCTGCACCGCGCACAGGGCTTCCACGTCGGCGAGGTTGTGCAGACCGCCCGAAGCAATCACGGGAATCTTCACAGCCTGGGCCAGCTTGACGGTGGCTTCGATGTTCACGCCGCCCATCATGCCGTCGCGGCCGATGTCGGTGTAGATGATGGATTCCACGCCGTAGGCTTCGAACTTCTTGGCCAGATCGATCACTTCGTGACCGGACATTTTGCTCCAGCCATCGGTTGCCACTTTGCCGTCCTTGGCATCGAGGCCGACGATGATGTGACCGGGGAAGGCGCCGCAGGCGTCATGCAGGAAGCCCGGCTCTTTCACGGCCGCCGTGCCGATGATGACATAGCTGATGCCGGCGTCGAGATAGCGCTCGATGGTGTCAAGATCGCGGATACCGCCGCCCAGCTGCACAGGGATTTCGTCGAGATCGTTCTCTTCGGCGTATTCCTGCACCACTTTCAGGATGGCCTTGATGGCTGCTTCGTTTTTCGGCTTGCCGGCAAAGGCGCCGTTCAAGTCGACCAGATGCAGGCGGCGCGCGCCCTGCTTGAGCCAGTGCAGCGCCATGGCGGCAGGTTCTTCGGAGAATACGGTAGCAAGTTCCATATCGCCCTGTTTCAGGCGTACGCAGTGACCGTCTTTCAGGTCGATGGCAGGAATGAGCAGCATGATGATTTGATCAGTAAAGTGAACTGTAAATTGGTGAACGTTAAAGTTATCACTACGCCGGAATCAGGGATTCCAGTGAACGAAATTCTTGTACAGCTGCAGACCCGTGGCAGCACTCTTCTCGGGGTGGAACTGGGTCGCAAAAATATTATCACGTGCCACGGCGCAGCTGAACGGCGCACCGTACACGGTCACGCCCACTGTGTGTTCGGCCACACTGGGGCGGGCAAAATAGCTATGCACGAAATAGAAATAACTATTGTCGGGAATATCCTGCCACAGCGGGTGAGTGGCATTTTGCTGCACCTGGTTCCAGCCCATTTGCGGCACTTTGAAGCGCGAGCCGTCCTCCTGCAGCAGCCCATCGAGCTGGAAACGCACCACCTCGCCGGGCAGCAGGCCCAGACCGGCAGCATTGCCTTCCTCGCTATGCTCGAACAGCATCTGCTCGCCGATGCACACACCCATCAGCGGCTTGTTGCGCGCCGCTGCCAGCAAGGCTTCCTGCACGCCCGATTCGCGCAGGCTGCGCATGCAGTCCGGCATGGCGCCCTGGCCGGGCAGAACGATACGGTCGGCACTGGCTATATCGGCCACTTCGCCCGAAATCACCACATTGGCTTCTGGCGCGACTGCGCGCAGCGCCTGGGCGACCGAGCGCAGATTGCCCATGCTGTAATCCACTACTACGATTTTATTCATGTTGATTGAGCTGTTACAGGCTGCCCTTGGTCGATGGGATGGTGCCGGCAGCGCGCGGATCGAGTTCCGATGCCATGCGCAGCGCGCGGCCGAAGGCCTTGAACACGGTTTCGCACTGGTGGTGCGCATTGGTGCCACGCAGATTATCGATGTGCAGAGTCACGCCGGCGTGATTGACGAAGCCGCGGAAGAATTCCAGCGTCAGGTCGACATCGTAAGTGCCTATCATCGCGCGGGTGAACGGAATATGGTATTCGATGCCCGGACGGCCCGAATAATCGAGCACTACGCGCGACAGCGCTTCATCGAGCGGCACGTAGGAGTGACCGTAGCGGACGATACCCTTGCGGTCGCCGATCGCCTTGGCGACGGCCATGCCCAGCGTGATGCCGACGTCTTCCACCGTGTGGTGGTTGTCGATGTGGATGTCGCCAGTGGCTTCCACTTCCAGATCGATCAGGCCGTGGCGGGCGATCTGGTCCAGCATGTGATCGAGGAAAGGCACGCCGGTATTCAGTTTCTGCTTGCCGGTGCCATCAAGATTGAGCGAAACGCGCACTTGCGTCTCGTTGGTGTTACGGATAATTTCTGCGGTGCGGTTCATGAAAGGCTCGCGATAGCGATGTCGATAACTTCAGGCCGACAGCGATGCAGCAAAGGCATCGAGGAAGGCACGATTTTCTTCCGGAGTACTGACCGTGATACGCAAACAATTGGCCAGCACAGGGTGCATTTTACTCACATTTTTAATTAATACCTTGTTAGACAGCAGTTTCGCGTAGGCATCATCGGAATTTGGCACCCGAATCAAGATAAAATTCGCCGCCGAAGGGAACACCTCCACGCCGGGCAGAGCAGCCATGGCAGCTGCCAGATCGGCGCGTGCGGCGCGCAAAGCACTGGCCTGCTGGTTCAGCACCTCCACATGCTCGAGCGCGAATTCGGCCGCAATCTGGGTCAATACGTTGATGTTGTAAGGAGGCCGCACTTTGTCCAGTTCAGCCAGCAGTTGCGGCGCCGCCGACATATAGCCAAGACGGATACCGGCCAGCCCCAGCTTGGACACCGTGCGCATCACCACCAGATTGGCGAATTCCGGCAAGCGGCCCATGAAGGTATCGCTGGCGAACGGTTCATAAGCTTCATCGACGATAGCCAGTCCAAAACCATCGAGCGCGCGGATGATGGCAACGATGTCGTCGGCGCCGAACAGATTGCCGGTGGGGTTGTTCGGATAGGACAGGAACACCAGCGCCGGACGGTGTTCGTCTATCGCCGCCAGCATGGCCGGCAGGTCCAGCGTCAGATCGGCCTTGAGCGGCACGCCCACGTAATCCATGCCGGCAAACTGGGCCGAACGCTGGTACATCACGAACGATGGCGTAGGCGCCAGCACCACGGCGCGGCGGTCCTGCCGGGCGCAGGCCATGCACAGTATCGAGATCAGCTCGTCCGAACCGTTACCCAGCATGACATCGTAGCCGGCCGGTACGCCCAGCGTCTCGCGCACGCGCTGCTTGAGCGTGGCATACGAGGCGACCGGATAGCGGTTCAGGCTAGCTTCGGCCAGCCGCGCGCCCAGCTGCTGGCGCAATGCATGGGGGAGCTCATAAGGGTTCTCCATCGCATCCAGTTTGATAAAGCCACTGGCATCGGCAACGTGGTAGCTCTGGATGGAGCGCACGTCGGAGCGGATAGTGGTGTTGATCAGGGTGTCGATGGGGGACATCTTGCAAGGGCTCCTAAGCTATGAATTGGCAGAACTTCGTTTCAGCACGGGTTTGCGCGTACGGGGCGCAGCTTTTTTCTTTGCAGCGGCAGGCACGGCCACCGCTGCGGGGGGAGCCGCAGCAGGGGCGGCTGCGGCCAGTTGTTCTTCCCGCGCCAGACGTTCGGCTATGATGGCGCAATAGTCGGGATTGAGTTCGAAGCCGACGAAATGGCGGCCGCAGCGTCTGGCGGCAATTGCCGTGGTGCCGCTGCCCATGAACAGGTCCAGCACCACGCCAGCAGGTGGGCAGGATGCCTTCACCATGCGCTCGATGATTTCCAGCGGCTTCTGGGTGGGATGATCGGCCCGCTCGGGATGCTCGCGGTGCAGACGCGACACGCTCCACAGGTCTTTCGGGTTGTAGCCCACTTCCAGCCATTTGGCCCCCACGAAGATGGAGCGCGAACGGGCTTTCTTGGTTTCGGCGTCGTAGGGAATGCGCACGGCGTCGAGATCGAAGTAGTAGTCCTTGCGCCGCACGAAAAAGCCTATGGTGTCGTGCACCGACGAGTAGCTGCGCACGCTGCCGCCCATGGACGGTACGCGGCGGTCCCAGATGATCTCGTTCATCATCGTCATGCGCTGTTTCAGCAGCACGAAAATCTCGGGCGAAAAACGCCACGTGAGGAAGATGTACAGGCTGCCGTTAGGCTTGAGCTTGGGCAGGGCGGCATCGATCCACTGCTCCGTCCAGCGCAGATAGTCTTCCACCGTCTGGCTGTCGGAATCGTTGCCGTAGTCCTTGCCCAGATTGTAGGGCGGGTCGGTCAGTATCAGATCGACAGCACCATCGGGGATGCGCGCCAGCCCGGCTAGCGCATCCTCGCAAAATACCTGATCGATCCAGCCGGCTGCCGTCATGGTGGTGAATACTGTCCTGTGTGCTGTATCAGACGGCTTACTTCAGCCGCAGCTCGGCGCTGCGGGCGTGCGCCTGCAGGCCTTCGCCATACGCCAGTTCGGCGGCCACCTTGCCCAGCGTCTGGGCACCGGCTTCGCTGACATGGATCAGCGAAGAGCGCTTCTGGAAGTCGTACACACCGAGCGGCGACGAGAAGCGCGCCGTGCGCGAAGTGGGCAGCACGTGGTTAGGGCCGCAGCAGTAGTCGCCCAGCGATTCGGACGAATAGCGGCCAAGGAACATAGCGCCGGCGTGGCGAATCTGGTCGGCCCAGCGCTGCGGATCTTCGGCCGAGATTTCCAGGTGTTCCGCCGCGATCGAGTTGGCAATTGCGCAGGCTTCGGCCATATCGGCCACCTTGATCAGCGCGCCGCGATCGGTCAGCGAAGTGCGGATCACCTCGGCACGTGGCATGGCTGGCAGCAGCTGGTTGATGCTCGCTTCCACTCTGGCGATGTAGTCGGCGTCAGGGCACAGCAGAATGGACTGGGCCAGTTCATCGTGCTCGGCCTGCGAGAACAGGTCCATGGCTACCCAGTCCGGATCGGTAGTGCCGTCGCAGATAATCAGGATTTCGGAAGGACCGGCGATCATGTCGATGCCGACGATGCCGAACACGCGGCGCTTGGCAGCAGCAACATAGGCATTGCCGGGGCCGACGATCTTGTCCACCGGACTAATCGTTTCGGTACCGTAGGCCAGTGCACCGACCGCCTGCGCGCCGCCGATGGTGATCACGCGGGTAACGCCGGCAATCGCCGCCGCCGCCAGCACCATCTGGTTCTTCACGCCGTCCGGCGTAGGCACCACCATGATGATTTCCTGCACACCGGCCACATGAGCCGGAATCGCGTTCATCAGCACCGACGAAGGATAGGCAGCTTTACCGCCCGGCACATAGATGCCCACGCGGTCCAGCGGGGTAATCACTTGCCCCAGCACCGTGCCATCGGCTTCGGTGTAGCGGAAACCTTGCAGCTCCTGCTTTTGGCGTTGGTGGAAGGCGCGGATGCGCTGCGCCGCCGTTTCCAGTGCGCTGCGCTGGGCGGCGGGAATCGCTGCCAGTGCTGCCTGCAGTTCGGCCGTGCCGATATCGAAGGCCGCCATGCTGGCCGCGCCACCGTTGGGGATGCGGTCGAATCGGTTGGTGTATTCGAGCACGGCGGCATCGCCGCGCGCTTTCACATCGGCCAGGATGCCGGCCACGGCACGTTCGATTGCTTCATCCGTACTCGCTTCAAATGCCAGCAGGGCATCCAGAGACTTTTTGAAATCAGCTTGGCTTGAATCTAGCTTGGTAATCTGAATCGACATGATGGGTGTGCTTTATTTTTTAGAGGCGCGCTCGAAGGCCTCGATGATCGGTTGCAAGCGCTCGCGCTTGAGCTTCAGGGCCGCCTGATTCACGATCAGACGCGAGGAAATGTCCATGATGGCTTCCACTTCCTTGAGGTCATTGGCGCGCAGCGTATTGCCGGTGCTGACCACGTCGACGATGGCGTCCGACAGGCCCACCAGCGGCGCCAGTTCCATCGAGCCGTACAGCTTGATCAGGTCGACGTGCACGCCCTTCTTGGCGAAGTGCTCACGCGCCGTCTGCACGAACTTGGTGGCCACGCGCAGACGCGCGCCCTGACGCACAGCCGTTTCGTAATCGAAGCCGTTGCGCACGGCTACCGACATGCGGCAGGCCGCGATGTTCAGATCGATGGGCTGATACAGGCCTTCGCCGCCGTGCTCGAGCAGCACGTCCTTGCCGGCCACGCCGAAATCGGCCGCGCCATGCTGCACATAGGTCGGCACGTCGGTGGCGCGCACGATGATCACGCGCACATCCGGGTCATTGGTGGACAGAATCAGCTTGCGCGAAGTCTCCGGGTTTTCGCTCACGGTAATGCCCGCTGCTTCCAGCAAGGGCAGGGTGTCCTCGAAAATACGTCCCTTCGACAGCGCCAGTATCAGCTGCGAGTTGGCCTGAAATCCGCTCATGGTTATTCCTAATGTATTTTTACTTGATGCGCTGGATGTCCGCGCCCACTGCCGACAGCTTGACTTCCATCTGGTCGTAACCGCGGTCGAGGTGGTAGATACGGTCGATCAGGGTTTCGCCGCGGGCGGCCAGCGCTGCAATCACCAGCGAAGCGGAAGCACGCAGGTCGGTCGCCATCACCGGCGCGCCTACCAGCTGTTCCACGCCCTTGATAAAGGCCGTGTTGCCGTCGGTCTCGATGGCCGCGCCCAGACGGTTCATCTCCTGCACGTGCATGAAGCGGTTTTCGAAGATGGTTTCCGTGACGCGGCTGGCGCCGTCGGCGATGGTGTTCACCGCCATGAACTGCGCCTGCATATCGGTGGGGAAGCCCGGATATTCGGTGGTGCGGAAGGTCACAGGGTGGGGACGCTTATCCATCTGCGCGCGGATCCAGTTATCACCTATGGTCAGCTGCAGGCCGATTTCGCGCAGCTTGTCCAGCGCCGCATCCATAATATCGACGCGGGTATTGCGGATGGTGATGTCGCCGCCGGTGGCCGCTACCGCGCACAGGAAGGTAGCTGCTTCGATACGGTCGGAAATCACGGCGTGCTTGGCGCCGTGCAGTTCGCTCACGCCTTGTATGGTCAGGCGGTTGCTGCCTATGCCTTCGATCTTCGCGCCCATGGCCACCAGCAGGTTGGCGAGGTCGGTCACTTCCGGCTCGCAGGCGGCGTTTTCGAGGATGGTTTCGCCTTCGGCCAGGGTAGCGGCCATCAGCAGGTTTTCCGTCCCCGTCACGGTGATCATGTCGGTCACGATGCGCGCGCCTTTCAGCTTGGCGCACTTGGCGTAGATATAGCCGCCTTCGATGGTGATCTCGGCGCCCATGGCTTGCAGGCCCTTGATGTGCTGGTCGACCGGACGCGAACCGATGGCGCAGCCGCCCGGCAGCGATACCTTGGCCGAACCGAAGCGGGCCAGCAAGGGGCCCAGTACCAGGATCGAGGCGCGCATGGTTTTCACCAGCTCGTACGGCGCTTCCAGCTTGTCGATGGCGCTGCCGTTGAGGGTCACGCGGTCGCCGTCCTGCTGCACTTTCAGGCCCGTCTGGCCCAGCAGCTTGAGGATGGTGGCCACATCGTGCAGATGCGGCACATTGCTCAGTTCTACGTCGCCCGAAGTCAGCAGACCGGCGCACAGGATAGGCAGGGCAGCGTTCTTGGCGCCGGAAATGGTGATCTCACCTTGCAGGCGGTTACCGCCCTGTATCAGCAGCTTGTCCATACTTATCCTTGGTATTCTTCAGGGGTCAGGGTTTTCATCGACAGCGCGTGAATTTCTTCGCGCATGCGGTCGCCCAGCGCGGCATATACCAGCTGGTGGCGCTGCACCATGCGCTTGCCGGCAAAGGCCGGCGAAACGATCACTGCCTGAAAGTGCTGGCCGTCGCCTTCCACTTCCAGATGGGTGCATTCGAGACCGGCGCTCAGGTAGCCGTGGATCAGTTCCGGGGTAGTAGTCATGATGGTGTCCTTATCTATGGGGTGCTTGGTGGCGCACTTACTGGTACGCTTAATGGCGCAGACGATAGCCGCTTTGCAGCAGGCGGATCGCCAGCAATGCCAGCGCCACGAGGAAGGCCGCGACGATGCTCACGCTAATCAGCGGATTGACGTCGGACTGGCCGAAGAAACCGTAACGGAAGCCGTCTATCATGTAGAAGAACGGATTCAGGTGCGACACCGTGAGCCAGAACGGTGGCAGCGAATGGATGGAATAGAACACGCCGGACAGGAAGGTCAGCGGCATGATCAGGAAATTCTGGAACGCGGCCAGCTGGTCGAATTTCTCCGCCCAGATACCGGCAATCAGGCCCATGGTGCCGAGTATGGCCGCGCCGAGCAGGGCGAACACGGCGATCCACAACGGCGCCGTGAACGACAGGTGGGCAAACCACGCCGTCACGACAAATACGCCGGCGCCCACCACGATGCCGCGCACCATGGCAGCGATCACATAGGCCGAAAAGATTTCCCAGTGCGACAGAGGGGTCAGCAGCACGAACACCAGATTGCCCGTGATCTTGGACTGGATCAGCGACGAGGAAGCATTGGCAAAGGCATTCTGCAGCACGCTCATCATCACCAGCCCCGGAATCAGGAAGGCGGTGTAACTGACATCGCTATACACCGTCACGCGGCCTTCCAGCACATGGCCGAAGATCAGCAGATACAGCATGGCCGTCAGTATCGGCGCGGCGATGGTCTGGGTCGCCACCTTCCAGAAACGCAGGGTCTCCTTGTACACCAGCGTGCGGAACCCGATCGAGATGAAACTCATACGCTCCCCTTGTCCATAATCTGCAGGAAGATATCTTCCAGGTCGGCCTGCTGCAGCTGCATTTCGTCGAGCTGCACGCCGCTCTCGCGCAGGCGCGCGAGGATAGGTTCGACTTCGGCGTAGTCATTGATACGCAGGCTGTACTTGCGGCCATCGTCGCTCAGTTCCGGATGGCTGACCAGATGGCGCAGGTCGGCCGGCAGTTCGCCCTGGCGCAGGTTCAGCACCAGCTGCGAGCCGGAGATGCGGCGGATCAGCGCCGCCATGCTGTCGAGCGCCACCACCTTGCCCAGCTTGAGCATGGCCACGCGCTTGCACATGGCCTGGGCTTCTTCCAGATAGTGGGTAGTCAGCACCACGGTGTGGCCTTCGCGGTTCAGGCGGGTGATGAACTGCCACAGAGTCTGGCGCAGTTCCACGTCCACCCCGGCGGTCGGCTCGTCGAGCACGATCACGGGCGGCTTGTGCACCAGCGCCTGCGCCACCAGCACGCGGCGCTTCATGCCGCCGGACAGCGCGCGCATATTGGTATCGGCCTTGTTGGTCAGATCGAGGTTGTGCATCACCTCGTCGATCCACGCGTCGTTGTTGGGCAGGCCGAAATAGCCGGACTGCAGGCGCAGCGTTTCGCGCACCGTGAAGAAGGGATCGAACACCAGTTCCTGCGGCACCACGCCCAGCTTCTTGCGCGCGGCACGGAAATCGCCCGTGACGTCGTGGCCGTGGATGGTGACTTTGCCCGCATCCGGACGGATCAGACCCGCGATGATGGAAATCAGGGTGGTTTTACCGGCACCGTTAGGGCCTAACAGACCGAAAAATTCACCTTCTTCGATGGTCAGGGACACGCCACCTAGTGCCTGGAGCGACTTGTAGCGCTTCTCGACATTCGTTATTTGGATCGCTGTCATGCTTGGTTTATTCGTTAGGTGCGGCGGCTTTAATCCGGCGCGAGGTGCCCGAGGGCGGGGACTACTGGGAAAGCCACGGCACTCCGGCTGCGGCAACCTTCAATTATAGGGGAAATTGACGGGAACCGAGCCAGAGCGCTAGTTTCTGGCCTGATTCCATGAGGCGGGGGTCAATGATGTTGCTGAGGCTCGGGGCTGGCGCCCACTTTCAGCTTGGCGGTGTCGGGCTGGCCGGTCACCGCGTGGAACTCTTCATGCAGAGGATTTGCCGACGCTGCCTCGCCCGGTTCCAGCTGTACCGAAGTGGGGAACAGCAGCGAGCACACGCCATACAGCTTGGTCAGGCTTTGCAGCGCTGGCGGCAGGTTTTTCAGTTCCAGCCGCAGGCCGGCATCCTGCGCCGCCTTTTCCCATGCCAGCAGCACGGACACAGCTGCCGAATCCACCGTCAGCACGTAACGCAGGTCGAACACCGTCTGGCCGGCCTTGAGGGCAGCCAGACCGCGCTCCAGCACCGCCGTAGCGTTCTGCACGTTCAGAGTGGTGATCGATTTGAAATCGTCAATGGCTTCGGCAACAGCAGTAGACATGGCAGACAGACTTATTTAGCGACAGGTTTCAGTGGTTTATTGGCCAGCTTCTTGTTCTTTTCGGTCAGCGCCTTGATCAGGCCATCCATGCCGCCCTTGCTGATTTCCGAAGCGAACGTACCTTTGTAGGTTTCCACCAGCCATGCGCCCAGTACATTGATATCGTAGATTTTCCAGCCGGTAGGCGATTTGGCTACGCGGTAGTTGAGCGGAATCGGCTCGCCGCGCGCCACGTTCACCTGCGAACGCACTTCCACTTCGGTGTCGGTCGGATCGGCACGCAAAGGCTTGAACTCGATGGTTTCATCCTTGATCTGCGAGAGAGCGCCGGAATAGGTGAAGATCAGCAGGGTGCGGAACTGGTCCGACAGGGCTTTCTGCTGCTCGGGCGAAGCGTCGCGCCAGAAGCGGCCCGCTGCCAGTGCGGTCATGCGCTGGAAGTCTACGTACGGCAGGATCTTGTTTTCCACCAGATCCATCACCTTTTTCTGGTCGCCGGACTGGATCGCCTTGTCATTTTTGGCGATATCGATCACTTCCTGGCTGATACGTTTCACCAGTGCATCTGGTGCCTCGTTGGCTGGTACGGCAGCCTGCGCCATGGTTGCAGCGAAGGTCAGGCCCGCTGCAGCGATAAGTTGTTTAATAAAAGTCATGTTTTTTACCTATGAAGTGTTCTTCGGGTTCACGGGCTGACAGAAGTTGCAGCCAGAGCACCAGAGTTTACCTCTTTTGGCGCGACCGCGGCGGCCATGGGCGCAGAAATTGCCGCAGTAGCAACAGGTTCGCTGGCCGGTACCGCCTCGTAAGCCGTCTCATCGCCCTGTTTCTTGCGCTTGGGCGCATCGTCGTCGTCCGGATGGATCAGGCTTTCACGGCGCTGCAGGAAACTGTCGCGGATGAACTCGTAGCGATCCAGTGCCGCATCTTCCAGCAGGGTGGAAGCGTCAAGCAGACCGGCGCGCTGGTCGATGGCGCGCAATGCCGTACCACTGTTGCGGATATACACAGGTTCCTTGTAGCCCCAGATATCGCCTTTCACATCAATAGGCAGTACCACCGCGTCCCGCACGGTGGAAGGTCCCAGCAGCGGCAGCATCAGGTAAGGCCCCGATGGCACGCCCCAGGTACCCAGCGTCTGGCCGAAATCTTCCTTGTGCTTGGGCAGACCGGCTTCCGAAGCGATGTCGAACAGGCCGGCGATACCCAGCGTGGAGTTGAGGGCAAAACGGGTCACATCGGACAGGCCGGCTTCGCCTTTGCCCTGCAGCAGATTGTTCACGCCCGTCCACGCATCGGCCAGATTGCCGAAGAAGTTATTCACGCCGGTCTGCACGAACGACGGCAGCACCGTGTGATAAGCCGTGGCAGCCGGTTTCAGCGCATAGGTGTCGACCGTGTCATTGAAGGTGAACATGGCACGGTTGAAGTTCTCGTAGGGGTCGCGCGGGTTGGGACCGGCGCAACCGGCCAGCAGCAGCGTCAGGCCCAGTGCCAGCGCGGCACGGCCCGAGGATTTGGCGAGAGGCAGACTCATTTACTGTCCTTTCCTTCAGCGGCTTTGCTGTAGATGAACTGGTTAATCAGGTCTTCCAGTACGGCAGCCGACTGGGTGCGGGCGATCTTGTCGCCAGCCGCCAGATTATTCATATCGCCACCCGCTTCGATGCCCACATACTGCTCGCCCAGCAAGCCCGAGGTCAGGATCTTGGCCGAGCTGTCTTTCGGGAACTTGTAAGTTTCTTCCATATTCAGCGTGACCAGCGCCTGATAGCTTTTGTCGTCGAAACGGATCTCGCCCACGCGGCCCACTACCACACCGGCAGCTTTGACGGGCGCTTGCGGACGCAGGCTGCCGATGTTGTCGAATTTGGCGGTGACCGGATAGACCTTGGCGAAAGACATGGATCCCATGTTGCCGGCCTTCAGTGCAAGGAACATCAAAGCGGCTACGCCGACGACGATGAACAGACCGACCCAGACATCCAGAGATTTACGTTGCATAGTGATTCCTTCGTTACATTATCTTGTTTGCGCGCAGCGATACTTACGCCGCTTATTTGCTGAACATCAGCGCCGTCATCATGAAATCCAGCCACCAGATCATCAGCGACGAGATCACCACCGTACGGGTAGTGGCACGGGCCACATCTTCCGGCGTAGGCTGGGCCTCGTAGCCCTGATACAGCGCGATAAAAGTGATGGCAATGCCGAACACCACGCTCTTGGCGAAACCGTTGTAGATATCTTTCCAGATATCGACGCCATCCTGCATCTGCGACCAGAACGCGCCGTTATCGACCCCGATCAGCTGCACGCCGACCAGATAGCCGCCGAACACGCCCACCGCGCTGAACACGGAAGCGAGCAGCGGCACGGAAATCACGCCGGCCCAGAAGCGCGGCGCCAGCACGCGCTGGATAGGGTTAACCGCCATCATCTCCATGGCCGACAGCTGCTCGCCCGCTTTCATCAGGCCGATTTCGGCCGTCAGCGAGGTACCGGCACGGCCGGCAAACAGCAGCGCCGTAATCACGGGGCCCAGTTCGCGGCTCAGGCCCAGTGCTACCAGCAGGCCCAGCGACTGTTCCGCACCGTATTTATTCAGCGTGTAATAGCCCTGCAGACCCAGCACCATGCCGACGAACAGGCCAGACAGGGTAATGATCAGCATCGAATAGTTGCCGATAAAGTGCAGCTGCTCGATGATCAGGCCAGGCCGCTTGAGCAGGCCAGGCGACACTTTCAGCACATTCAGAAAAGTGCGGGCGCCGTAGCCTATGCTCTCGATGAAGTCGCGCAGGGTAGCGCCTAATCTGGATAAACCGTTGCGTATTCTCATGCCTGTGCTCCCAGACCCAGATCATCGGCCAGCGATTTGCCGGGGTAGTGGAAGGGCACCGGACCATCGGCCTCGGCATTGACGAACTGCTTCACGTACGGATCGGTCGACACCATCATTTCGTCCGGCGTGCCATGGGCGACGATCTTGCCTTGGGATAAGAAATAAACATAATCAGCGATGGCGAAGCACTCTTTGACATCGTGCGACACCAGCACCGTGGTGGAACCGAGCGCCGTATTCAGGTTGCGGATCAGATTGGCGGTGACGCCCATCGAGATCGGGTCCAGACCGGCAAACGGTTCGTCATACATAATCAGTTCCGGATCGAGCGCGATGGAACGGGCCAGCGCCACACGGCGCGCCATACCACCGGAAATCTCGCCCGGTTTCAGTTTGGCCGCATTACGCAGCCCTACCGCGTGCAGCTTCATCAGCACCAGATTGCGGATCAATTCTTCCGGCAGATCGGTATGCTCGCGCAGCGGGAACGCCACATTCTCGAATACGGTCAGGTCGGTAAACAGGGCGCCATGCTGGAACAGCATGCCCATTTTGCGGCGCAGCAGATACAGACCGGCAGTATTTAACTGATGCACGATCTGACCGTGCACTTTGACATGGCCGCGCTGGGGCCGCAACTGGCCGCCGATCAGGCGCAGTACCGTGGTCTTGCCGCTGCCGGAGCCGCCCATGACGGCCACCACTTTTCCACGCGGGAAGTCCATCTGCAGGCCCGACAAGATCGCGCGCTTCCCGTATGCAAAGTGTAAATCACGGATTTCGACAAGATTGGACACGTCAGAACTCATTGTTTTTAATGCCGTATTGTAGTTCAGAAAGGAGTAAGTCTGCTGACGCACCCCTGAACAGGCTGGCGAGGCCCACCAAATGGCAGATAATACAACATTAATGAATCCCCAGTCAGCAATTTACACATGACATCAAATGTTACATTGCTGCACTGCACTAAAGCTGGCGCCAGCCGCCCTGTGCCGACGTTCGAGCGCACGGAATATTGTTGAATAGACCAGCGCAGAATAAAAAAAACCGGTGGCTGCGGGGATCACCCGTACACCACCGGTGGGAACGAAGCGGTAATGATCGGCTAATTAGCGCGGCAGTACCGAACTACCCATCAGGAACTCGTCCACCGCACGGGCGCACTGACGACCCTCGCGGATCGCCCACACCACCAGCGACTGGCCACGGCGGACGTCGCCGGCGGCAAATACTTTAGGCACGTTGGTCTGGTAGCAGCCGTTGCCATCGGTACTGGCTTTGGCGTTACCACGTGCATCTTTGTCCACACCGAAGGCTTCCAGCACGTTGGCCACTGGCGACACAAAGCCCATGGCCAGCAGCACCAGATCGGCTTTCATTTCGAACTCGGAACCTTCGACTTCCGTCATCTTGCCGTCTTTCCATTCCACGCGGCAGGCGATCAGCTTCTCGACTTTGCCGCCTTTGCCTTCCAGACGCTTGGTGGCCACTGCCCAGTCGCGCGAGCAGCCTTCGTCGTGCGACGAGGAAGTGCGCAGCTTGGTGGGCCAGTAAGGCCAGACCAGCGGCTTGTTTTCCTGCTCAGGCGGCATAGGCATCAGTTCGAACTGGGTCACCGAAGCGGCACCATGGCGGTTGGAGGTACCCACGCAGTCAGAACCCGTGTCGCCGCCGCCGATCACCACCACATGCTTGCCGGTCGCCTTGATCTGGTCTTTGACCTTGTCGCCGGCATTGACCTTGTTCTGCAGCGGCAGGAAGTCCATGGCGAAGTGCACGCCCTTCAGTTCGCGGCCCGGCACAGGCAGATCGCGCGGCTGCTCGGCACCGCCAGCCAGCACCACGGCGTCGTAGTCTTTTTCCAGATCTTCGGGGAAGATGGTTTCCTTGGCCCAGTTGTTGACGTTGGCAGGGAAGTCCTTACCGACCAGCACACTGGTGCGGAACACCACGCCTTCGGCCTGCATCTGCTCGATGCGGCGGTCGATATGCGATTTTTCCAGCTTGAAGTCAGGAATGCCGTAACGCAGCAGACCACCCACGCGGTCGCTCTTTTCGAACACCGTCACGGCATGACCGGCGCGTGCCAGCTGCTGGGCAGCGGCCAGACCGGCAGGACCGGAGCCGACCACGGCCACTTTCTTGCCCGTCTTGACTTCCGCCACCTGCGGCGTCACCCAGCCATGTTCCCAGCCTTCGTCGATGATCTTGTGTTCGATCGACTTGATGCCCACCGGTGCTTCATGGATGCCCAGCGTACAGGCCGCTTCGCACGGTGCCGGGCAGATACGGCCGGTGAACTCGGGGAAGTTATTGGTCGAATGCAGGGTTTCCAGCGCTTCGCGGTAGTTACCGCGATACACCAGATCATTCCAGTCAGGGATGATGTTGTTGACCGGGCAGCCGTTGTTGCAGAACGGGATGCCGCAATCCATGCAGCGTGCGCCCTGGATGGTGGCTTGTTCCTTGGTCAGCGGAATGACGAATTCGGAATAGTTTTTCAGGCGCGTGGCAGGTGGCAGATAGCCTTCGTCCTGACGCTGGAATTCCATAAAGCCGGTGATTTTACCCACGATAGTTCCTTAAATATGTTCTGTCTCAGTGCCGGTTTCTTAGGCAGCAATCGGTTGCGCGGCGGCCAGCTCGGCCATTTCAGCCAGCGCCCGTTTGTATTCGTTCGGGAACACCTTGACGAATTTGCTGCGGCCTTCTGCCCAGTTATCCAGCAACAGGCGGGCACGGGTACTGCCCGTATGCTTGAAGTGGCGCTCGATCAGACGCTTGAGGATCACTTCATCTGCTTCGCGGCCCGTATCCTTGTGCTGGATGTGGAAGGTGGCAGCATGCGCATCCTGCTCCTTGGCCGACAGCACCGGCTCCAGCGACACCATGGAGGTGTTGCAGCGGCTGGCGAAATCGCCGTCCGGATCGTACACATAGGCCACGCCGCCCGACATGCCGGCTGCGAAGTTACGCCCCGTGCTGCCCAGTACCACCACCGTACCGCCGGTCATGTATTCGCAACCGTGGTCGCCCGTGCCTTCGACGATGGCGGTAGCGCCCGAGTTACGCACGGCAAAACGCTCGCCGGCCACGCCGTTGAAGAAGGCTTCACCGGCGATCGCGCCGTACAGCACGGTGTTACCGATGATGATGTTGTTCACTGCCCAGCCACGGAATTCCGTGTTCGGACGCACGATGATGCGGCCGCCCGACAGGCCTTTACCCACGTAGTCGTTACCCTCGCCCACCAGATCGATGGTGATGCCGTGCGCCAGGAAGGCACAGGCCGACTGGCCAGCCGTACCTTGCAGCTGGATGTGGATGGTGTCGTCCGGCAGACCGGCGTGGCCGTAGCGCTTGGCCACTTCGCCCGACAGCATGGTGCCGACGGTGCGGTTCAGGTTTTTCACCGGCGAGATGAAGGAAACGCGCTCGCCTTTTTCCAGCGCCGCCTTGGCCTGCGCGATCAGCTTGTGATCGAGCGCCTTGTCCAGACCGTGATCCTGCTCCATCGTGTGATAGATCGCATCGCCGTTCGGCACTTGCGGTGCGTAGAAGATGCTGCTGAAGTCCAGACCTTGCGCTTTCCAGTGCGAGATGGCTTTCGATTTGTCCAGCAGATCAACGCGGCCGATCAGTTCGTCGTAGGTACGGATACCCAGTTGCGCCATCAGCTGGCGGGCTTCTTCGGCTACGAAGAAGAAGTAGTTGACCACATACTCCGGCTTGCCGGAGAACTTGGCGCGCAGTACCGGATCCTGCGTCGCTACGCCGACCGGGCAGGTGTTCAGGTGGCACTTGCGCATCATGATGCAGCCTTCCACCACCAGCGGTGCGGTAGCGAAGCCGATTTCGTCGGCGCCCAGCATGGCGGCGATGACGACGTCGCGACCGGTACGCATCTGGCCATCGGCCTGCACGCGGATACGGCTACGCAGGCCGTTCAGTACCAGCGTCTGCTGGGTTTCAGCCAGACCCAGTTCCCATGGCGTACCAGCGTGTTTCACCGACGACAGCGGCGAAGCACCGGTACCGCCGTCATGACCGGCCACCACCACGTGGTCAGCCTTGGCCTTGGTCACACCAGCGGCCACGGTACCGATACCGACTTCCGATACCAGCTTGACGGAAATCGAAGCACGCGGATTGGCGTTCTTCAGATCGTGGATCAGCTGGGCCAGATCTTCGATCGAGTAGATGTCGTGGTGCGGCGGCGGCGAGATCAGACCTACGCCCGGCACGGAGAAGCGCAGGGTAGCGATGTATTCCGACACTTTGTGGCCGGGCAGCTGGCCGCCTTCGCCGGGCTTGGCGCCCTGTGCCATCTTGATCTGGATCTGGTCAGCGGAGTTCAGGTAGGCAGCGGTCACACCGAAGCGGCCCGAAGCCACCTGCTTGATGCGCGAACGCAGCGAGTCGCCTTCCTGCAGCGGAATGTCGACCACCATCTGCTCTTTGCCCATCACGCTGGCCATGGTTTCGCCCTGCTTGATCTTGATGCCTTTCAGATCCATGGTGTAACGCGATGGATCTTCGCCGCCTTCGCCCGTGTTCGACTTGCCGCCGATACGGTTCATGGCCACGGCCAGCGTCGCGTGGGCTTCGGTCGAGATGGAACCCATCGACATGGCGCCGGTCGCGAAACGCTTGACGATTTCCTTGGCCGGTTCCACTTCGTCCAGCGGAATGGCTTTGCTCGGATCGATCTTGAACTCGAACAGGCCGCGCAGGGTCAGGTGGCGCTTGCTCTGATCATTGATGATCTGGGCGTATTCCTTGTAGCTGTTGTAGTTGTTGCTACGGGTCGAATGCTGCAGCTTGGCGATGGCATCCGGCGTCCACAGGTGGTCTTCACCGCGCACGCGGAAGGCGTATTCGCCGCCGGCGTCCAGCTTATCGGCCAGCACAGGGTCGTTGCCGAAGGCCAGATGGTGCAGGCGCAGGGCTTCTTCCGCCACTTCGAACACACCGATGCCTTCTACGTTGGAGGCGGTGCCGCGGAAGTATTTGTTCACCAGCGATTTGTTCAGACCGACGGCTTCGAAGATCTGCGCGCCGCAGTAGGACATATAGGTGGAGATGCCCATCTTCGACATCACCTTCATCAGGCCTTTGCCGATGGCTTTGGTGTAGTTGTAGACGGCTTGTTCGGCGCTCACGTCGCCCGGCAGACCCGGCGCCATTTCGGCCAGAGTTTCCATCGCCAGATACGGGTGGATGGCTTCGGCGCCATAGCCGGCCAGCAGGGCGAAGTGGTGGGTTTCGCGGGCCGAACCGGTTTCCACCACCAGACCGGTGGAAGCGCGCAGGCCTTTGCTCACCAGATGCTGGTGGATGGTGGACGTGGCCAGCAGGGCCGGAATGGCCACGCGGTCAGCGGCCACCGAACGGTCGGTCACGATCAGGATGTTGTGGCCCGATTTGACGGCGTCCACGGCTTCGGCGCACAGCGATGCGAGGCAGGCTTCCACGCCTTCCTTGCCCCATGCCAGCGGATAGCAGATATTCAGTTCATACGATTTGAACTTGCCGCCCGTGTGCTGGCTGATGCCGCGCAGACGTGCCATATCGTCGAAGCCCAGCACCGGCTGCGACACTTCGAGACGCATAGGCGGGTTGACGTTGTTGGTATCGAGCAGATTAGGTTTCGGGCCGATGAAGGACACCAGCGACATCACCATCGCCTCGCGGATCGGATCGATAGGCGGGTTGGTGACCTGGGCAAACAGCTGCTTGAAGTAGTTGTACAGCGGCTTGAGCTTGTTGGACATGACCGCCAGCGGCGAGTCATTACCCATCGAACCGGTGGCTTCTTCGCCGTTGGTCGCCATAGGCGCCAGCACGAATTTCAGGTCTTCCTGGGTATAGCCGAAGGCCTGCTGGCGATCCAGCACGGAAGCCACGGCTTTTTCGCCCGGCGCGGCGCTGTACTTGACGCGGTTGACGGCCAGCTGGCTTTCGCTCAGCTTGATTTCGTTGAGCTTGATACGCACGGCGTTAATCCATGCCTTGTAAGGCTTGGCGTTGGCGTAGGTGTCTTTGAGTTCCTTGTCGTCGATGATGCGGCCTGCTTCCAGATCGATCAGGAACATCTTGCCCGGCTGCAGACGCCATTTCTGGATGATTTTCGATTCCGGTATCGGCAGCACGCCCGATTCCGACGCCATCACCACCAGATCGTCGTCGGTGACGATGTAGCGGGCAGGGCGCAGACCGTTACGGTCCAGCGTACCGCCGATGTAGCGGCCATCGGTGAAGGCCATGGCGGCCGGGCCGTCCCATGGTTCCATCATGGCAGCGTGGTATTCGTAGAAGGCGCGACGGTTGTCATCCATGGTGCCGTGGTTTTCCCACGCTTCCGGAATCATCATCATCATGGCCTGGGCAATCGGATAGCCTGCCATCAGCAGCAGTTCCAGCGCGTTGTCGAAGCAGGCGGTGTCGGACTGGCCTTCGTAAATCAGCGGGAACAGCTTGGCCAGGTCGTCGCCCAGCACGGCCGATTTCATCACGCCTTCGCGGGCGCGCATCCAGTTGAAGTTGCCTTTAACGGTGTTGATCTCGCCGTTGTGGGCCAGCAGACGGTAGGGGTGAGCCAGCGGCCACTCGGGGAAAGTATTGGTGGAGAAACGCTGGTGCACCAGTGCCAGTGCCGAGATGCAGCGCGCATCCTGCAGGTCTTTGTAGTACACGCCTACCTGATCGGCCAGCAGCAGGCCTTTGTAGACGATGGTACGGGCCGACATCGAGGCCACGAAGAATTCTTTACCGTGGATCAGTTTCAACGCCTGGATGGCGTGGCCCGAGGATTTACGGATCACGTACAGTTTGCGTTCCAGCGCATCGGTCACCATGATGTCGGCGCCACGGCCGATGAAGATCTGGCGGATCACCGGCTCTTTCGCGCGCACGGTGGGCGACATCGGCATGTCGCTGTCGACCGGCACATTGCGCCAGCCCAGTACAACCTGACCTTCGGCACGCACGGCGCGCTCGATTTCCTGTTCGCAGGCGATGCGCGAAGCGTTTTCTTTCGGCAGGAACACCATGCCCACGCCGTATTCGCCCGGAGGCGGCAGTTCCACGCCCTGCTTGGCCATCTCGTCGCGGTAGTACTGGTCGGGAATCTGGATCAGGATACCGGCGCCGTCGCCCATCAGCGCGTCCGCGCCCACGGCACCCCGGTGATCGAGGTTCTTCAGGATCAGCAGACCCTGTTCCACAATGGAGTGGCTCTTATTGCCCTTGATATGGGCGACGAAACCGACGCCACAGGCGTCATGTTCATTGGACGGATCGTACAGACCTTGGGCTTTCATGAGTTCTCCACTGCAATTTGACTAACGAAAAACTAGAGTAGTGCAATGCAGCAGAAAACTCAACAAGAACAATTAGGGTCGGAGTCGAATTAATTTTTTAAAAGATGCCGAAAAAATTAATTAGGGACAGAGTGGTGTGGGCAAATAAAAAACCACGTAATTACATGTCCCGTGGTGGTTTACTTGGTGCTGGCGGTGTCTGCTCTGGAATTATTCGGGATTTTCCGCTTCTGCTCGAACCTTGAATGGCCGCCCCCGTTTCGCCGGCAGTACCTGCCGCTTCACGCGCTGCTGCAGGGTCAGCTGGAACTGTTCCGAGCCCAGCGGCCAGCCTTTCAGCAGGGCTTTGGAGATATGCGCCACCTCTTGCGCGCTCAGGGCCGGTTCGGACAGGGCCAGATAAGCCGCTTCGCGCTCGAACGGCGTATTGCCCAGCTGCCAGAAACGGGCGTGGTCGATAATCAGGCCATCGGCACGCAAGCCCGCATGGTGGCCGAAGCTGGACCAGGGGTAATCCTGCGCCCGCGCCACCATGCCGTTGCGCACCGGGTTGAACTCGATATAGCGGCAGGTGGCCATGAAATATTGCTCGGCATCGATCAGCGACGTCTTGTAGCGGCCATTCCACAGCGTGCCGCTACGGCCGTATTTCTGGTTGAAGTAGGGCACGTAGTAGCGGCCTATCCACTGCATCATCTGCCCCAGTCCCTGATCATCGGCCGGCGTGGCCAGCAGATGCAGGTGATTAGGCATCAGCACATAGGCATGGATGGCCACCTTGTAATTCTTTGCCGCCGTGCGCAGCCAGCCCAGAAAAGTCTGGTAGTCGTCCGTGTCGCGGAATATCAGTTGATCGTTATTGCCGGTCTGAATCACATGGTGAGGCTGGCCGGGCACAATCAGGCGCGGTAAACGGGCCATAAACGGGTGCTCCAGAGTGGGTATGCAACGATTCTACCGCACTCTGTCCCCGATTATTTTTCGAAATGTAAAAAATCGACCGACTCTGTCCCTATTTTAATGCAAGGGATGGGGGAAATTAAATCAGGAAAGATTGAAGCTGGCGGACAGGCTGTAGCCTTCGCCATAGGCGCTGCGCAGCGGCAGATCCTGCCCCAGACCCGTGCGCGCTTTCTTGCGCAGGCGGTAGACCAGCATATCGACCCGGCGCCCTGCATCAGGATCATCGCCGCCTATGCCGGCCACGATCACCTGACGCGGCACGGGACGGGTATTGATGGTCAGCAGATGGAGGAAATTGCATTCTTTTTCCGTCAGCGTGATCTTGCTGCCTTCCAGCTCCAGCTGGCGCGCACTGACGCGCAAGGTCCATTTGCTCAGCACCGGAGCCGCTTCCTGCGGCCCCACACGGCGATTGAGCGCCTCGATATGGGCTGCCAGCTCAGGGAATTTGATGGGTTTGGTCAGATAGTGGTCAGCGCCCAGGCGCAGACCCAGTATGCGGTTATCGAAGGCCACCCGGCCCGTCAGCACCAGCAGGCCGATCTGCGGGTACAGCTGGCGCATGCGGGGAATCACGTTAAAACCGTCTTCGTCGGGCAGGCCCAGATCGAGCACGACCACGCCGACATTGCCCTGGCTCAGGGCCGACCACATTTCGCTGGCACTATTGGTGATACGTACCTCATGCTTGAGCTCAACCAGAAACTCTGCCATTTCCTCGGCATAGTCCAGATTGTCTTCTACGATGAGTATCTGCGTCATTGATGCGCCATGAATTCTAAATCCGAGCAACGTGCCCAGCCCCGCCCTGCCAGAATGGCTTGCGTTAAGGAATTATCACTGCTGCAACCTTACTAAGCAAGAACTTTCCCTGCTTCACTAGCAATTGGCAACCAAATACGGAATTCCATGCCCCCGCCTTCAGCATAACGCGCTGTCAGCATACCACCATGAACCTCGATTACTGCGCCAGCCATGTACAAACCTAAACCTGAACCAGCCACATGGGCAGCGTTGTTTCCGCGATACGCTTTCTGGAAAATCTGACCCAGTTCAGCCTCGGCCACGCCGCCGCCATGGTCGCGCACCAGCATTTCCAGTCCACCGCCTGCCGCCATACGGCCGCTCACTTCGATGGCAGACTCCGCCGGCGTGTACTTGATGGCGTTATCGAGCAGTATATCAAGGCATAGCCGCAGGCCAGCCGGGTCGCAGCGCAGCTGCGCCGGCAGATTCCCCAGCGCCAGCGTCAGACTGGCGCGCCGGCTGCCGGCCTGCTGAACGGCCGCCTGCAGCAGACTGGCTGGCGCTACCTGATCGGGATGGCGCTCGCGGCCGATAGCCGCCATGCGCTGGGGTGTCAGATGTTCGTCCACCAGCGCCAGCAGACGGTCGGCTGCCGTCTGGATCTTGCGGTAGCGCTTGCGCGTGCTTTCATCGTGATCTTTGCCCGTCATTTCCAGCAACTGCGCAGCGCCATCGATCACCGCCAGCGGCGTGCGGAATTCGTGCGACAGCATGGAAGTGAACTGCTTCTGCTGCACCGCTAGCGCCTGCGCCTCGGTCATGTCGCGCACGATGCCATGGATGCGCCGCAGCCTACCGTCAGCTTCCGGCATCAGGGTGGTGATGATTTCCAGCGACAGCAGATGACCATCGGCATGCGACAACTGCAGCGCGCGCCGCACCTGCCAGCGCGTAACGTCGCCGTCTGCATAGCGGGCCAGCCGGACCGGCAGGGCTGCCAGCAGCGGTGCGGCCAGCGCCTGCGCGCCGGCCAGCGTGTAGCCGAACTGCCGCTCGCAGGCCGGACTCAGCCAGATCAGGCCCCCTGCATCGGCAATAAAACTGGCTTCCTCGCTGTAGGCCAGCCATTCGCGGCAGCGCTGCAGCTCGGCCTGCGCTGCCGCCAGAGCGGCTTCCAGTTCGGCGCGGCCGTTCATTATTCCACCAGCGGTGCAAAAATCTGCTGCAGGTCTTCCTGTGTCAGCGCCATCTTCTGCGACTCGCCTTCGGCCAGTATCGACTGGGCCAGATCGGATTTTTTCTGCTGCAGCAGCTGTATCTTCTCTTCCAGCGTGCCTTTGGCGATCAGCTTGTAGACAAACACCGGCTTGTCCTGACCGATACGCCAGGCCCGGTCGGTGGCCTGATTTTCCGCTGCCGGATTCCACCACGGATCGTAGTGGATCACGGTATCGGCCGCCGTCAGGTTCAGGCCCACACCGCCCGCTTTCAGGCTGATCAGGAAGATCGGCACGGCGCCCTGCTGGAACGCTGCTACCTGCGCGCTACGGTCCTTGGTATCGCCGGTCAGCAGCGCATACGGAATATCGCGTTCTTCGAGTTCTTCCTGTATCAGTTCGAGCATGCTGGTGAACTGCGAGAACACCAGAATCTTGCGTTTTTCTTCCAGCAGGTCTTCCACCATCTGCATCAGATCGACCAGCTTGGCCGACGGTGCAGCCGCTTTCTTGCCGCTCAGCGATTTCACCAGACGGGGATCGCAGCACACCTGACGCAGCTTGAGCAGCGCTTCCAGTATCACGATCTGGCTGCGCGCCACGCCCTTGCGGTCGATTTCCTCGCGCACTTTCTGGTCCATCGCCAGCCGCACGGTTTCGTACAGGTCGCGCTGGGCACCCGTGAGTTCCACCTTGCGCACCATTTCCGTCTTCGGCGGCAATTCCTTGGCCACATGGTCCTTGGTCCGACGCAGCAGGAAAGGCTTGATGCGGCGGTTCAGCAGAGCGCGCCGCAGCGGGTCGTCCTGCCGTTCGATCGGATGGCGGAATACCGTGTTGAAGCCTTTTTCATCGCCCAGCAAGCCCGGCAGCAGGAAGTGGAACTGCGACCACAGCTCGCCCAGATGGTTTTCCAGCGGCGTGCCGGACAGGCACAGGCGGTGACGGGCTTTCAGCAGGCCGGCGCTCTGGGCTGCCTTGCTGCGGGTATTCTTGATGTAGTGCGATTCGTCGAGGATGACCAGATGGAAATCATGCTCGCGCAGCTTTTCCTCGTCGCGCGGCAGCAGCGCGTAGGTGGTCAGCACCAGATCGGCTTCGGCGATCTGGTCGAACTGGCCCATACGCTCCTTGCCCTGCAACAGCAGCACGCGCAGACTGGGCGCGAAGCGGGCCGCCTCTTCCTGCCAGTTGCCCATCAGGCTGGTCGGCGCAATCACCAGCGCGGGCGCCGTCAGACGGCCGGCTTCTTTTTCCACCAGAATGTGGGCCAGCGTCTGCACGGTCTTGCCCAAGCCCATGTCGTCGGCCAGGATGCCAGCAAAGCCGTATTCGCGCAGGAACTGCATCCACGACAGACCGTCCGTCTGGTAGTCGCGCAGGGTCGCCTGCAGGCCGGCCGGCGTGGCGATACGCTTGATCGAGCCGAACTGGTTCAGACGGGCGCCCATTTCGCGCAGCTCATCGCCACCGGTCCACGCCATGTCCACCGAACGGGCCAGCTCGTCCAGACGGGCGGCATCGAGGCTGGTCATGCGCAGGGTAGGCTTGATCTTGTCGCTGAAATACAGCTCGCCCAGCGTATTCAGGATAGGCCGCACGCGCGCCCATGGCAGCGCTACGCGGCGGCCATCGGCCAGCACGGCCAGCATCTGGTCTTCATCGCCATGCTGGGCGATGACTTTCGGCGCGAAATCGTTGGGCGCATTGCGGATCAGCTGGACCAGCAGCGGCAGCAGCGACACCCGTTCCTGTTCTACATTAATGCCCAGTTCCAGCTCGAACCACGCATGGCCGCCATCGGCCGGGTCCTGCTCCACTTCGGCAAACCAGTCGCCCACTTCCGTCAGGTCGTAGCGGTATTTGGTGGTTTTTTCGATCTTCCAGCCCGCTGCACGCAGATCAGCGATGCCGTCGCGGCCAAAACGTATCCACTCGGCTTGCGATGGCAGCAATAATCCACCTTTGACGCTGCTCAGCGGCAAGGTAGCCGGCGCCACAAACTGGCGTTCCTGCAGCAAGGCCAGCGCCGCTGCTTCCGCCGTTTCGTTACGCTGGATAATTTCCGTCACGTCGCCCTTCTGCCGCACCACACGCTGGGACGGGTCGAACGATACCCGCTCGCCATCGTAGTCGAACGACAGCACGGCAAAATCATGCCAGCGCTGGATGGAACCATCGGCCAGCATGGCGGCGTCCAGCGTCAGCACGGCACGCGGCAACACATCGTCACGCAGGCGCTGCGGCAAAGGTTGCGGCAGCGGCATCAGCTGCTGCAGGCCGTGCGCCAGCAGCAGCTGCGATACGCGCAGCTTTTCGTTATTGGTCAGCAACGGGGCTTGCGCCACGAGCGCCTGCAGATCGGCCAGCGGAATCTGGGCGCCGCCCTGATTCAGCTGCAGCACGCCACAGGACAGATTGTCGATATACCAAGGCGGATCGGTCGGCAGCATGTAGTCGACCTGATCGGCGCCGCTATGACGCGCATTGGGCGGCGCCTGCACCTGCCAGCCCAGCCGCAGCCCCTTGCCTTCTTCGCGCCATGCCAGATGCGCCTCGCGCATCACCCCGCCTTTGAGCGGGTAGACCAGACCATTACCCACATCGGCCCACGAGTTTGCCCAAAGCAATTTATCCTGCTCGGCCAGCATCGCCAGCAGGGCCGCACCGATCTTGCCGCGCGGTTCAGTTGCCGAGCCCGTCTGCGAGCTGGCGCCACTGCGCATGGCCACAAAGAAACGGATCAGGTCTTCGTCGCCGGGCGACAAAAAGCTGGGCGGGGCCGACAGCAGCGAAAAAATTTCGCTCACCGGACTGGCCGCAGCGACATCGCCATTCGGCTTCAGGCGCGCCTTGTACAGGCACAGCGCCACATGACGGCCGCCGCTGGTGGGCGCCATCACATAAATCAGTTTATGGGCAGACAGCTTGGGGTCCGCTTCCGGCGGCGGGGTATGCAGTTTGGCCTTGGGATGCGCTGCCGCATCCACCCGCTGCAGCCAGGTGGCGACAGCGTACGACAATTGATTCGCAGGCGGCGCAGGGCGCGCAGGTGCAGCGGGAGCAGCAGGGGCGTCGTCGCGGGTTAAATCCATGGGTCGCATTGTTGGTCAAAGATGGTTCAAAAACAGCAACAGGCGATATTATCCGCCATACACGCTTTTATGTTTGCGGATTCTTCATATTTCCCCATTTTTCGTGCGCTCATGCGCCCTGCACGCAACGGGTACACACAGACCACCGGCTGTCAAGACTGGCAGATTCGCGCCGATTGCGTATCATTCCGAGCTTGATTGCTGAGGAATACCGTCCATGCTGCCTACCATAGAACAACGTCTCGCCACTGAACTCAACTGCAAAGCCCCGCAAGTTGCCGCCGCCGTCGCCCTGCTCGACGAAGGCGCCACCGTGCCGTTTATTGCCCGCTACCGTAAGGAAGTGACGGGCGGACTGGACGATACCCAGTTGCGCCTGCTGGAAGAGCGGCTGCGCTATCTGCGCGAGCTGGAAGACCGCCGCGCCGCCATCATTGCCTCGATTACCGAGCAGAACAAGATGACGCCGGAACTGCTCGAGGCCGTCATGCACGCCGAAGACAAGACCCGGCTGGAAGACCTGTACCTGCCCTACAAGCCGAAACGCCGCACCAAGGCCCAGATCGCCATCGAAGCGGGGCTGGCGCCGCTGGCCGAAAGCCTGCTGGGCAATCCTGCACTGGATCCGGAAGCGGAAGCGGGCAAATACCTGCGCGCACCGTTCGAGTCGGCCGACGGCAACAATCCCGGCGTGGCCGACAACAAGGCCGCGCTCGATGGCGCGCGCCAGATACTGATGGAGCGCTTTGCCGAAGACGCTACCCTGCTGCAATCCTTGCGCGAATATGTGCAGGAGCACGGTATTGTTGAATCCAGGGTCGTCGAGGGCAAGCAGGAAGAAGGCGAAAAATTCGCCGACTACTTCGATTACACGGAAAACCTCAGCAGCATTCCCTCGCACCGCGCGCTGGCCCTGCTGCGCGGCCGCCGCGAAGGCATGCTGGACGTGACCCTGCGGCTGGACTCCGAGCCGGAAAAACCGAAATGGGATGCGCCGCACAACCCCTGCGAAAGCCGGATTGCGGCCCGTTTCGGCATCAGACAGGCGGGCCGTCCTGCCGACAAATGGCTGTGCGACACGGCGCGCTGGACCTGGCGCGTGAAGAGCTTCATGCATCTGGAAACCGAACTGATGGGCGCGCTGCGCGAAGCGGCCGAACAGTCGGCCATCAATGTGTTCGCCACCAATCTGAAAGCCCTGCTGCTGGCGGCACCGGCTGGCCAGCGCGCCACCATGGGGCTGGACCCGGGCTTGCGCACGGGCGTCAAAGTGGCCGTGGTCGATGCCACCGGCAAGGTGGTCGATACGGCCGTGATCTACCCGCACCAGCCGAAAAACGACTGGCACGGATCGCTGCATACGCTGGGCCAGCTGGCCATCAAGCACAAGGTGTCGCTGATTTCCATCGGTAACGGCACGGCCTCGCGCGAAACGGATAAGCTGGCGCAGGAACTGATCAAGCTGTATCCGGAACAGAAAATGAACAAGATCGTCGTGTCGGAAGCGGGGGCGTCGGTGTACTCGGCGTCGGAATTCGCTTCGCGCGAACTGCCGGAGATGGATGTGTCGCTGCGCGGCGCCGTCTCGATTGCGCGCCGCCTGCAGGACCCGCTGGCCGAACTGGTGAAAATCGATCCGAAATCGATCGGTGTGGGCCAGTACCAGCACGATGTGTCGCAAACCCAGCTGGCGCGCAGTCTTGATGCCGTGGTGGAAGATTGCGTGAATGCGGTAGGGGTCGACGTCAACACGGCCTCGGTGCCCCTGCTGACGCGGGTGTCCGGCCTGTCCGCCTCGGTGGCGCAAGCCATCGTCAACTACCGCGATGCCAAGGGCGCTTTCCCTAACCGCGCCGCGCTGAAAGCCGTACCCCGTCTCGGTGACAAGACCTTCGAACAGGCGGCCGGCTTCCTGCGCGTGATGGGCGGCGAAAACCCGCTCGACGCCTCCGCCGTGCACCCGGAATCCTACCCGCTGGTGGAAAAAATCCTGCGCGACATTAACAAGGACATCAAGGCCGTGATCGGTGAAACCAGCCTGATCAAGACACTGCAGCCGGCCAAATATGCCGACGCACAGTTCGGTGTGCCGACCATTAGCGACATCCTGAAGGAACTGGAAAAACCGGGGCGCGATCCCCGTCCCGAGTTCACCACCGCCACTTTCAAGGACGGCGTGGAAGAAATCAGCGACCTGCGTCCCGACATGATCCTCGAAGGCGTGGTCACCAATGTGGCAGCGTTCGGCGCGTTTGTCGATATCGGCGTGCATCAGGATGGTCTGGTACACATTTCCGCGCTGTCGAACAGCTTCGTCAAAGACCCGCACACCGTGGTCAAAGCCGGGCAGGTGGTGAAAGTCAAAGTGCTGGAAGTCGATGCCAAGCGCAAACGTATCGCCCTGACCATGCGCCTGAGCGACAGCGCCCCTGTGGCGGGCAGCAACCCGCAGCAGCGTGCCGACCGCAATGACCGCCGCAGCATGGGCCAGCATAGCAAGCAGACGGCCAAAGCCGAACCGCTGGGCGGCAGCATGGCCGCCGCCTTCGCCAAGCTGCGCTCCTGAGGCAAAATACGGCCTTGGGCATTTTCTTATAAAATATCGAGATTCAATACATCTTTACACTGAGGTAGCCATGAGCGACGACGTAAAAACCTGGATCAAAGACACTGTGAGCAACACCAAAGTGGTGCTGTTCATGAAGGGCACTGCCCAGTTCCCGCAATGCGGCTTTTCCGGCCGTGCCATCCAGATTCTGAAAGCCTGCGGCGTTGAAAACATTGCAACCGTGAACGTGCTGGATGATCCGGAAGTGCGTCAGGGCATCAAGGAATACTCGAACTGGCCCACCATTCCGCAGCTGTACGTCAACGGTGAATTCATCGGCGGCTCGGACATCATGACCGAGATGTACGAATCGGGCGAGCTGAAAGCCCTGCTCGATGCCTGATCGTCCGCGGCGTATCGTTGTAGCCATTACCGGTGCCACCGGCGCCGTGTATGGCTTGCGTCTGCTGCAATTTTTACGCGATGCCCCCGGCATCGAAAGCCACCTGATCCTGTCCGACGCAGCCATCCTGACTTTGCATCAGGAAACCGGCCTGCAGAAGCGCGAGGTGGAAGCGCTGGCCCATGTGGTGCACAAGGTGCGCGACATCGGCGCCAGCGTGGCCAGCGGCTCGTTCCAGTCCGATGGCATGATCATCGCCCCCTGCTCGATGAAAACCCTGGCCTCCGTGGCCCATGGCTTAGCCGATAACCTGATTGCCCGCGCGGCCGATGTGGTGCTCAAGGAGCGTCGCCGGCTCGTGCTGATGGTGCGCGAAACGCCGTTCAATCTGGCGCACCTGCGCAATATGACAGCCGTCACGGAAATGGGCGGCATCATCTTCCCGCCACTGCCTAGTTTCTATCACCAGCCTGCCAGCATCGCTGACATGGTGGACCACACGGTGGCACGCGTGCTCGACCTGTTCCAGATCGAACACGGCCTTGCACCGCGCTGGCAGGGCATGCAGGCCGCTAGCACCGGCACTGTCGCCAGCCAGGCGGCTAGCGCTGGTCGTACGACTGGCCGCTGAGCCGTTTCAGCTCGCGTGCCTCTTCCACCATGCGGCGATGGGCGATGCGTTTGCGCATCACTTCCGCATGCTGGGCCGCCGTCATGGGCGGAGCGGTCATCAGATCCTTCAACTGCGCAACATTACTATAATTGCTATTCATCGGATGGCTCAAAACCGTAACTCCCGGAATAAGGTGGATGCGAAGTTGTTGCGTGCACACACTGCTCGGACTGCACACCTCACTGTACCTCAAAACCATGTCGAAACCATGACATTGCGCAGAAGTTCACAAAATAAAAAAGGCGCCACAGTGGGCGCCTATGCCGAACAAAAACTGGCTAGCCAGTGAAACTAGTTTCACCAGAGAACAAGCCATCCAATAGTCACAAACGGTCAACTTATCTCCGTACTACTACGGATTTTTACTACTTTTGGTAGTTAACCCGTACCAGCATGCGGATAAATTCACGTGCAATCTGGCGATGATGTTCGTCCAGACGTTGTAAATCTGCGATTAATTTGACGTCCGCCGACTCGAAACGTGACAGGCCGGTAGCGCTATCTCCTTGCGGAGCATCACTTTCGGCGCCGCCGAAGCGCAGCCAGTCGGCCGGTACGCCCAGCCACTGTGCAATCATGCGCAACTTTTCCTGGGTAGGAATGGCTTCGCCGACCAGCCATTTGCGGGCAGCGTGTACCGTGATGGGGCGGCCATCAAAACGGATATTGAATTCCCGAGCGAGCCGGGTGGGGCTGTCGGGGGAGTAGTGGGCATTTTTCAGCGCCTGCTGGAGGCGCTGGCTAAAGCTTTCGCGTTCATTTGAGGAATTCATATTGGCACTATTTCACGTTGCGGCATGAAAGTCAGTCTATGCCGAGACAGGCTGATTTGTGACATCTGGCGAATTCGAGCGACACATTTACCCAATCTAATACCAATCCAACACCAGATTCCTGAACTGAACAAAATTCGGTTTATGTTTTTTCATGGAAACATCTGCTCTTGGTTTATTTTAGTTTAAAACCAGAAATTATTCGCTAAGAATTTTCATCTGCTAGCCACTACGCCACACTAGTCCTGCGCAAGCCGGAAAAGTAGGCTGCCATCGGCTTCGGCGACGCGCTGCAGCACCCCGTCATACCACAAGGCATGCAGGTGGGCTAAGGCTTCCCCTAATGCAAAGCTCATCTGGTGGGCATCGAGGGGACGGCGGAACATCAGTGGCACGATGCTCGCTGCCGACTGGTATGTATGACAGGCCAATACCACTTCGGCCAGACGCTCGCGATGGTGCTCGCGCAGTTGCAAAATACGTAATGGCATGCCACGGAAAGGCAGCCCGTGCGACGGTAAAACCAATACATCATTTGGCCATTTGGCAAATTTATCCAAAGATTCAAGATAGCGGGTCAAAGGATTGCCTTCCGGCTCGACGGCAAACACGGAGACATTGGTGGAAATGCGCGGCAGCAGCATATCTCCCGCGATCAGCAGCTTATCTTTCTCGCAATACAAGGCCACATGCTCGGGCGAATGGCCATAGCCGCACACCACCTGCCAGACCCGCTCGCCTATCGTCAGCAACTGGCCATCCTGCAGGCGGGTATAGCTGGCCGGTACGGCCGGCACCAGCGAGGGATAGTAATTCTTGCGCGCACTCATCTGCTCCAGCAGCGCCGGATCGCGCAGGCCATGGCGCTGGAAGTGCGTCACCGCGGCGGCATTATCCACGCCGGGCAAGGCGGCCGACATCATGCGCGCAAACGCATATTCGCCCGCGCTGGTCCATAGCGCCACCTGCCAGCGCTGGCACAGCCAGTGGGCCAGACCGATATGGTCGGGATGGCTATGGGTGGCCAGCACGCGCCGCACCGGCAGGCCTTGCAGTTGATCGGCAAAGATCTGCTCCCACGCCGCCTGCGTGGCCGCCGTAGCCACGCCGCTATCGACGATGGTCCAGCCAGCGCCATCGCGCAGCAGCCACAGATTGATATGGTCGAGCGCAAACGGCAGCGGCATGCGCAGCCAGCCCACGCCGGGCGCCAGCCATTGCACGGTGCCGGTAGCCGGCACGGTATCCCCCAGCGGGTAGGTCAGTGCCGCGGCAAGGGCAGCGCGGCTAGCGGAAGTGCTCAATTTTTCTCCTCGGCCTGCAGTTCAGGCTACAATGGGATTGACGTTGACGTAAACGGAAACATTCGCAGTTACCCCATCAGCTATATCAGACTTTAGCGCACAGGACCAATGCCTACCTACACCATTACCGAACTGGCCCGTGAATTCGATATCACCGCGCGCGCCATCCGCTTCTACGAAGACCAGGGCCTGCTCAGCCCCTCGCGCGAAGGCGCAGGCGGGCGCAACCGCGTCTACACGCCGCGCGACCGCACCCGGCTGAAACTGACGCTGCGCGGCAAACGCCTCGGCCTGTCGCTCTCGGAAATCAAGAGTCTGGTGGACATGTACGAAACGCCTAAAGATACGGCAGCCCAGATGCACCGCTTCCTCGGCGTGCTGGCCCAGCACCGCGAAACGCTGGAACAGCAGCGCGAAGACATCGAAATGTCGCTGGCCGAAATCACCGCCCACGAAGACGAATGCAAGCGCCTGCTGGCCGCCATCGGCGCGCCTGCCGCCAAACCCGAGTAAGCTGCACAAAAAACTAGCAAGTTACGTTTACGTAAACGTCACTTGAGCGTATCATGTGCCGTTCCATACCACCAGAAGAATGAGGATGACATGCTCCATCTGCCCGGCCTGACCTTTGACCACGGCGAAGATATCGCCGCCCTGCGCGAAGCAGTGCAGCAGTTTGCTGCCGCCGAAATCGCGCCACGTGCCGCCGAAATCGACCGCAGCGACCAGTTCCCCATGGACCTGTGGCGCAAAATGGGCGATCTGGGCGTGCTCGGCATTACCGTGGGCGAAGAATACGGCGGCGCTAACATGGGCTATCTGGCCCACATCATCGCCATGGAAGAGATTTCCCGCGCCTCCGCCTCGGTCGGCCTGTCGTACGGCGCCCACTCGAATCTGTGTGTCAACCAGATCAAGCGCAACGGCAACGCCGCGCAGAAACAGAAATACCTGCCCAAGCTGATTTCGGGCGAATACATCGGCGCGCTGGCCATGTCCGAGCCGAACGCCGGTTCCGACGTGGTTTCCATGAAGCTGCGTGCCGACCTGAAGGGCGACCGCTATGTGCTGAACGGCTCGAAAATGTGGATCACCAACGGCCCCGACGCCGATGTGCTGGTGGTCTACGCCAAAACCGATCTGGCCGCCGGCCCGCGCGGCATGACGGCTTTCCTGATCGAGAAAGGCTATAAAGGCTTCTCCATCGCGCAGAAACTGGACAAGCTGGGCATGCGCGGTTCGCACACGGGCGAACTGGTGTTCGAAGATTGCGAGGTTCCGCTGGAAAACGTGCTGGGCGAAGTGGGCAAGGGCGTCAACGTGCTGATGTCCGGCCTCGATTTCGAACGCACCGTGCTGTCCGGCGGCCCGCTCGGCATCATGCAGGCCTGCATGGACAGTGTGGTGCCCTACATCCACGATCGCCAGCAATTTGGTCAGCCTATCGGCGAATTCCAGCTGATGCAGGGTAAGATTGCAGATATGTACTCGACCATGATGGCGTGCAAAGCGTATGTCTACGCCGTCGGTCAGGCTTGCGACCGGGCCACAACCCCGGAAGCAGTCCGCCAACTGCGTAAAGATGCAGCGGGAGCCATTTTGTATAGCGCAGAGAAAGCAACCTGGATGGCCGGTGAAGCCATCCAGACGCTGGGCGGCAACGGCTACATCAACGAGTATCCGGTCGGCCGCCTGTGGCGCGACGCCAAATTGTATGAGATCGGCGCCGGCACCAGCGAAATCCGCCGCATGCTGATTGGTCGCGAACTGTTCGCAGAAACCAAGTAAGCAGGGGATGTGCGTGAGCTGGGACGGCACACTAGAACACGCACATAAAGGTTAGCTATGACCCAGGCCGCATTTCCCAAGCTGCTGCGCTCGCAGATCGCTTTCGACATTGCCCGCACCATACGCGACGGTTTCGACAAGCACTACCGCCTGTTCCGCCAGACCAGCCAGCAGGCCAAGCTGCATTTCGAGCAGGGCGCGTGGGGCGAGGCGCAACAGGCCGCGCGCGAGCGTATCGGCTTCTATGACAAGCGCGTGCAGGAATGCGTGCAGATGCTGGAAGACGAGTACGAACAGTCGGAACTGACGGATGAAGTGTGGCGCGAGCTCAAGCTGCACTTTATCGGCATGCTATCCGACCACAAGCAGCCGGAGCTGGCCGAGAGTTTCTTCAACTCGGTCTGCTGCAACATCCTGCACCGCAGCTACTTCCACAACGAATTCATCTTCGTCCGCCCTGTCGTCTCGACCGAATACATCGAGACGGAAGAAATCGCGCCCACCTACCGCGTGTATTACCCGGCCACGGACGGCCTGCACTACACGCTCAAGCGCATCGTCACCAACTTCCAGCTCAATGCCGAATTCGCCGATCTGAACCGCGATGTCGATCTGGTGGAAGCCCGCCTGAAGTCCATCTTCGGCAATGCCAGGCTGGAGCCGAATCACCAGATCCAGGTGCTGTCTAGCCTGTTCTTCCGTAACAAGGGCGCCTACATCGTCGGCAAAGGCATTAACGGCAACCGCGAGTTCCCGTTTGTGGTGCCGATACTGCACAACCGCCACGGCCAGCTGGTGCTCGATACGGTGCTGTTCGACCATGAACAGATCACCATCCTGTTCTCGTTCACGCGCGCCTACTTCCTGGTCGATATGGAAGTGCCGTCGGCCTATGTGCAGTTCCTGCGCTCGCTGCTGCCGCGCAAGCCGCGCAGCGAGATCTACACCATCCTCGGCCTGCAAAAGCAGGGCAAGACGCTGTTCTACCGCGACTACCTGCAGCACCTCAAGCATTCGTCCGACCAGTTCGAAATCGCGCCCGGTATCCGCGGTCTGGTGATGCTGGTATTTGCCCTGCCCTCGTTCCCGTATGTGTTCAAGGTGATCAAGGATTTCTTCCCGCCGCCGAAAGAGACCTCGCGCGCGCTGATCAAGGAAAAATACCTGCTGGTGAAACACCACGACCGTGTGGGCCGCATGGCCGACACGCTGGAATACTCCAACGTGGCCTTCCCCCGTCACCGCTTCACCGACGCTCTGGTGGACGAACTGAAACATTTCGCCCCATCGCTGGTCGAAGAAGATGGCGAACAGCTGATCATCAAGCACCTGTACATCGAACGGCGCATGGTGCCGCTGAATATCTGGCTGGGCAACGCCGAGAAAGAGCACGACGAAGTCCAGCTCGAACACGGCATCATCGAATACGGCAATGCCATCAAGGAGCTGGTGGCGGCCAACATCTTCCCCGGCGATATGCTGTACAAGAACTTCGGCGTCACCCGTCACCAGCGCGTGGTGTTCTACGATTACGATGAAATCGAATACATCACCGACTGCCAGTTCCGTGCGATTCCGCAAGCCCGCACGGAAGAAGAAGAAATGGCTTCCGAGCCGTGGTACCCGATCGGCAAATCCGACGTGTTCCCCGAACAGTTCGGCGCTTTCCTGCTGGGGAATCCGCGCATCCGCCACTACTTCATGAAACACCATGCCGACCTGCTCACGCCCGCATGGTGGCAGGCCCGCAAGCAGCGCATACAGCAGGGCATCGTCGAAGACGTGTTCCCGTATCCGCAGCACATCCGTTTTTGCAATCAGCACACCTCAGCCCCGGCGGTGACCCCACCGCCATTTATGGAGACACTAGAAAATGAATGATCCTATCGTTATCGTCGGCGCCGCCCGTACCCCTATGGGTGCTTTCCAGGGCGATTTCAGCAGCAAGAGCGCACACGACCTGGGCGCCGTCGCCATCCAGGCCGCCGTAGCACGTTCCGGCATCGCCGGCGAACTGGTCGAGCACGTCTATTTCGGTAACTGCCTGATGGCCGGCCAAGGTCAGGCACCGGCCCGTCAGGCCCTGCTGAAAGCGGGTCTGCCCATGTCCACCGGCGCCGTCACCCTATCGAAAATGTGCGGCTCGGCCATGCAGGCGACCATCTTCGCGCACGACCAGCTGGTCGCCGGCAGCGCCGACGTGGTGATCGCCGGCGGCATGGAATCCATGACCAACGCACCGTATCTGGTGCCTAAGGCACGCGGCGGTTACCGCATCGGCCACGGCATGCTGTTCGACCACATGATGTACGACGGTCTGGAAGACGCCTACTCGCGTAACGAAAAAACCGGCGAAGGCCGTTCCATGGGCACTTTCGCTGAAGAGTGCTCGGCCAAGTACGAATTTACCCGCGAAGCGCAGGACAACTTCGCCATCGAATCCGTCAAGCGCGCACAGGTCGCCACCAAGGAAGGCTATTTCAACTGGGAGATCGCGCCTGTCACCGTCAGCAGCCGCGCCGGCGATGTAGTGATCGACAAGGATGAAGGCCCGCTCAAAGCCAAGGTCGACAAGATTCCTACCCTGCGCGCCGCCTTCAAGAAAGACGGCACCATCACTGCTGCCTCGTCCTCGTCCATCAACGACGGCGCCGCAGCACTGGTGCTGATGCGCGCCTCGACCGCGCAAAAGCTGGGTGCTACCGTGCTGGCCACCATCCACGGCCACGCCACCTTTGCCCAGGAACCGAACTGGTTCACCACCGCACCGATCGGCGCGATGGAAAAACTCTACAAAAAAGTCGGCTGGACCAGCAAGGACGTCGACCTGTTCGAGATTAACGAAGCCTTCGCTGCCGTGCCTATGGCTGCCATGCGCGACCTCGACATCCCGCACGACAAGGTCAACATCCACGGCGGCGCCTGCGCACTGGGCCACCCCATCGGCGCCTCGGGCGCCCGTATCATCGTCACCCTGATCGGCGCGCTGAAACGCACCGGCGGCAAGAAGGGCGTGGCGGCACTGTGCATAGGCGGCGGCGAAGCCACGGCCATCGCCATCGAACTGGCCTAAGGCATGGCGACTGCACTCATCATCGGTGCCTCGCGCGGCATCGGCCACGAACTGGCACGCCAGTATCTGGCCGATGGCTGGCGCGTGATCGCCACGGCGCGCAAGCCGGAAGATACCAACGCTCTGCACGCACTGGGGGCGGAGGTGCACACGCTGGACGTCAACAACGTGGAAGCCGTAGCAGGGCTGGGCTGGAAGCTCGACGGCGAAGAGCTTGATGTCGCCTTCCTCAACGCCGGTGTGTACGGCCCGCGCCACGACGGCTTCCCCATGCAGACGGATTTCGACGCCGTGATGCACACCAATGTGCTGGCCGCCATGCGTTTGCTGCCCATCCTCGCGCCGCTGGTCTGCGCAGTGCAGGGCAAGCTGGCCGTGCTGTCCTCGCGCATGGGCTCCCTCAGCGAACGTAACAACCCTAGCGGTTCGCTGTACCGCGCCAGCAAGGCAGCACTGAACTCGGTGCTGATCGACACGGCCCATACCTTCGGCCCGCAGGGCGCCACCTGCGTGGCCTTCCATCCGGGCTGGGTACGCACGGACATGGGCGGCAGCGAAGCCGACCTGTCAGTGGAACAGAGCGCGGCAGGCATGCGCGCAACGCTGGCGGCGCTACCCGCGACCACCAGTGCGCTCTACCTTAACTACGATGGCAAAACTATCGGCTGGTGAGGACAGCAGGCAGTCTGAAATCATTTATACAATAACGACGAGACACCATGATACTAAGCGAAGAACATCAGATGATCCGTGACGCCCTGCGCAGCTTTGCGCAGGAACGTCTGGCCCCCAACGCCGCCCGCTGGGATAAGGAACACCACTTCCCCAAAGAAGAACTGAAGGAGCTGGCAGCGCTGGGCGCCTTCGGCGTGGCCGTGCCGGAAGCACTGGGCGGCGCGGGGATGGATTATGTGTCGCTGGCTCTGGTGCTGGAAGAGATTGCTGCCGGCGACGGCGGCACCTCGACCATTATCTCCGTCAACAACTGCCCCGTCTGCAGCATCGCCATGATGTACGCCAGCGAGCAACAGAAGCAGCAGTGGCTGCGGCCACTGGCGCAGGGCGAGATGCTGGGCGCCTTCTGCCTGACCGAACCGCATACGGGCAGCGATGCCGCCGCACTGCGCACGACCGCCACGCGCGATGGGGATCACTACGTTTTGAACGGCACCAAGCAGTTCATCACCAGCGGCAAATATGCCGATGTGGCCATCGTCATGGCGGTGACGGACAAGGCGGCTGGCAAGAAGGGCATCAGCGCCTTCTGGGTGCCGACCAATACGCCCGGCTACATCGTCGCCGGGCTGGAACAGAAGATGGGCCAGCACTCGTCCGACACGGCGCAGATACTGTTCGAGAACTGCCGCATTCCGGCCGAGAACCTGATCGGCGAAGAAGGCCAGGGCTACAAGATCGCCCTGTCCGGACTGGAAGGCGGCCGTATCGGCATCGCTTCGCAGGCTGTGGGCATGGCACGCGCTGCGTATGAAGCAGCGCTCAGCTATGCGCGCGAACGCGAGAGCTTCGGCAAACCGATTTTCGAGCATCAGGCCGTGCAGTTCCGCCTGTCCGATATGGCCACCCAGATCGAAGCGGCACGCCAGCTGATCCAGCATGCAGCCTCGATGAAAGACGCGGGCCTGCCCTGCCTGAAAGAAGCGGCCATGGCCAAGCTGTTCGCTTCCGAAATGGCGGAGAAGGTCTGCTCGGACGCTATCCAGATCCATGGCGGCTATGGCTATGTGTCCGACTTCCCCGTCGAACGCATCTACCGCGATGTGCGCGTGTGCCAGATTTATGAAGGCACTAGCGACATCCAGAAACTGCTGATCGCGCGCGCCCTGTAAGCGCGCTTTTAGAGCTGGGCGATCTGGCGGTTGATGGCTTTGACCGCCCGCTCGTTGCGTTCGCTGTAACGGTCGGTCAGATAGTCGCTGCGGCCGCGCATCAGCAGCGTCATCTTGAACAGTTCTTCCATCACATCGACTACCCGCTCGTAATAGGCCGAGCGGCGCATGCGGCCTGCCTCGTCGAATTCCTTGTAGGCCATCGGCACCGAGGACTGGTTGGGGATGGTGAACATGCGCATCCAGCGCCCCAGCAAGCGCATGGTGTTGACCACATTGAACGATTGCGAGCCGCCGCATACCTGCATCACGGCCAGCGTGCGGCCCTGCGTGGGGCGCAACGCGCCCTGTTCCAGCGGTATCCAGTCGATCTGGTTCTTCATCACGGCGGTAATCGCACCGTGACGTTCGGGGCTGCACCACACCTGGCCTTCCGACCACTGCGATAGCGCGCGCAGCTCCTGCACTTTGGGGTGGCTTTCATCGACACTGCCCACCATGGGCAGTTCGGCCGGATCGAAAATCTTCACCTCGCCGCCGAAATGCTGCAGGATGCGCGCCGCTTCTTCCGTCAGAAAGCGGCTGAAACTACGCTCGCGCAGCGAGCCATACAGCAGCAGGAAGCGGGGCGGATGGTCGTAATTGCCCACTGGTTCCAGTTGCGCCAGCGTCGGTATCGGCAGCAGATCGTGATTGATATTCGGCAGTTCCATACAGTCCTTTCAGGAGAGGCGCAGGGCCAGCGCTGCCAGCGTCACCAGCAGCACTGGTACCGTCAGGCAGATCCCCACGCGGAAGTAATAGCCCCACGAAATGTGCAAGCCTTTCTGGTCCAGCACATGCAGCCAGAGCAGGGTGGCCAGACTGCCGATAGGCGTAATCTTCGGTCCCAGATCGCTGCCGATCACATTGGCAAACACCATGGCTTCGCGCACCGCGCCCTGCGCCGTGCTGGCATCGATGGACAGCGCCCCCACCAGCACCGTGGGCAGATTATTCATGATGGACGACAGTATCGCCGTAATAAAACCCGTGCCCAGTGCTGCGCCCCACACGCCGTAGCTGGCGCAGGCACTCAGCGCTGCCGTCAGGGTATCGGTCAGGCCGGCGTTGCGCAGGCCGTACACTACCAGATACATCCCCAGCGAGAACACCACGATCTGCCATGGTGCATTCGCCAGCACTGCGCGCGTCGAGATGCGGTGGCCGCGTGCCGCTACGATCAGCAACAGGGCAGCACCGGCCGCCGACGTGGCGCTGATGGGCACACCCAGATCTTCCAGCCAGAAGAAGCCCACCAGCAGCAGGCCCAGTACCCACCAACCCGTGATAAAGGTGGCACGGTCATGAATCGCCTCGGCAGGCAGCTTGATTTGCGCAACATCGTAATTAGCCGGAATATCACGGCGGAAGTAGAGTAGCAATGCGCCCAGCGTGGCAGCGACAGCCACACCGTTCACCGGCAGCATGACGGCCGCATAGCGGGCAAAGCTGACATTGAAATAATCGGCCGAGACGATGTTGACCAGATTCGATACCACCAGCGGCAGACTGGCCGTATCGGCGATAAAGCCGGCTGCCATCACGAAGGCCAGCGTAGCCTTGCCGGAGAATTTCAGCTCGCGCAGCATGGCAATCACGATAGGCGTGAGGATCAGCGCCGCGCCATCATTGGCGAACAGGGCCGACACGGCAGCGCCCAGCAGCACGAACAGGGCGAACAGGCGCACGCCGCTGCCGCCGCCCCAGCGCGCCACATGCAGCGCGGCCCATTCAAAAAAGCCGGCCTTATCGAGCAACAGGCTGATGATGATGATGGCGACGAAGGTGCCGGTAGCATTCCAGACGATGTGCCACACCACGGGAATATCGCTGACATGGATCACGCCGGCCAGCAGGGCCACGATGGCGCCCGCCGTGGCGCTCCAGCCTATGCCCAGACCGCGCGGCTGCCAGATCACCAGCAGCAGGGTGGCCAGAAAAATCAGCAGGGCGCTCAGCATGCGTCAGCTCCCAGCAGGCCGATGCGGTCCAGTTCGGCCTTGAAGGCAGCGCGATCACCTGCCAGCTGGGTCAGCGGCAGCGCCAGAAACGCTTCGATGCGGCCACGCAGCAGGGTGTAGGCGCGCTCGAACGCGGCGTCGATTTCGGCCTGAGTGCCCACCACATGGCTGGGATCATCCACGCCCCAGTGGGCGCGCAGCACGGGGCCCAGATAAGCGGGGCAGGCTTCGCCAGCAGCGCTACCGCATACGGTGATCACGATATCGGGCGTGAGCGGCAGATCGTTCCACGACTTGCTGTAATAGCCATCGGTAGGAATGCCTTTACTGGCCAGCAGTGCCAGTGCTTGCGCATTGAGCACGCCGGTAGGCTGGCTGCCGGCACTGAGCCCATGCCAGCCAGCCGGCGCCAGATGGTTGAAGACGGCTTCGCTGATCAGCGAACGGCAGGAGTTGCCCGTGCAAAGAAAGAGTACGTTCATGGTTGGCAGAGTGAGGAAGTGGGGCTGCACGGCTGGCCGCCGCAGCAGTTTTCAGTGAGGAAGCCGATCAGACCATTCATGGCACCGATATCGGCCGAGTAAATCAGAAAGCGGCCCTGCTGGCGCGCCGCAATCAGGCCCGCGTGGCTGAGTTCTTTTAGGTGAAACGAGAGGGACGAGGGTGCCAGTGCCAGCTGTTCGCCGATTTTGCTGGCCGCCAGCCCGTCCGGCCCCGTCTGCACCAGCAGACGGAAGACGGCCAGCCGGTGTTCCTGCGCCAGCGAAGCGAGCGCCGACAATGCTTGTTTGGTATCCATGGCGCCATGATAGCGTTTACATTTCGATATTTCAAATATTATCGAAATGAAGATACAAACCGTTCCGGAATAAAAAAAGCCCGCATCGCTGCGGGCTCGTTCCAATGTATTACCAATGCTTTAATCGGGGCCGGGTCCAGTGCTATCTGCAAAGTGAACCGGTTTCCTGGACGCCCAGGCTATCTGCCTGGTGCCTCCAGCGTGTAAATCGACCAACGTATCCGGAATTACAAGCCCTTACTTCGCGTCAACTGCAATCCGCTCTTACACCAATCGGACCGCGGCGCTTGCCTCGGGCGTGGGACTGTCTGCACTGCAAACCTCAACCACGGACGAACTATAGCACAATATTTGTGCGGCGCACAAATTATTTTTAGTCTATCTTCCACTGCTTAGAGGGGAGTCAATAGCCGCATTACTGAATTGGTCAACCATCATCGTGATGAATATGCGATAGATGGTACTTGACGCGAGGAAAATATGGCGACGCAACATAGCGTAATCACAACGCATTCTCCTGCGTCGATGCCGCTGGCGGCTCGCATCATGCACTTGCGCGAACAGAAAGTGATGCTTGATGCAGACCTTGCAGATCTTTACGGAGTGCAAACTAAAGTGCTTGTGCAGGCAGTCAAGCGCAATCCTGCACGCTTTCCTGGTGACTTCATGTTCCAACTTGATAGCGCAGAATGGGCATCTTTGAGGTCACAATTTGTGACCTCAAATCCGGTGCGCGGAGGCCGCCGCTACCCACCTTATGCTTTTACCGAGCAAGGCGTGGCAATGCTGTCGTCCATCCTCACCAGCGCACAGGCCATCACCGTCAACATCGAGATCATGCGTACTTTTGTACGGATTAGGCTGGCCGATAGTTCACAGAAGGATCTGACCCAGCGTCTGGACTTAATGGAAAGCCAGCTTTACCGGCTCTCGCATAGTCAGGAAAGTTTCGAAGCCGAGACCCGCGACAAGGTGAGGCAGATCTTTGCTTCCCTTCGTGCCTTAGTCACTCCAACCGAACCTGTCAAAAAGCGACCTATTGGATTTGTCACACCAGACGAAGATCAAGCGCCCTAGAGTTAGCTCCAGGGCCGGTTCTAGTCTGGTCGCACAATATCCAGATATCGCCAGTTGGTCAGCTCGACGGGATGGCGCTGGTAATGCTTGAGCCACGGCTGCTGCAGATCGGCCGACACAGGATGGGTCAGCAGCACCCACGGCGTATAGGCATGCACGATATCGGCCAGATCGCGGTACAGCGCCGTGCGGCGTGGCGTGTCGCCTAGCAGGCGGCTTTCTTCATAGCGCTGGTTGTAGGCGGGCAGGTTGAAACGGGCGTAGTTGGCGCGGCCACGGTTGGCGCCATACAGCAGCTGGTAGAAGTTGTCGCCATCGGGGAAGTCGGCCACCCAGTTGGTCTCGAACATCATCACCGAACCCAGCCGCGAAGCCTTGATGATCTCCGTCTTCTTGTCACTCTTGAACACCACCCGCAAGCCGATCGCATTCAGATTCTTGCGCCATAGTTCATCGCGCAGCCGCCCCACCGTCGAAGCTTCGCTGTGCATCACCAGCGTCAGCGGCTTGCCGTCTGGCTGCATGCGGAAACCGTCCGCGCCCTTGCGATAGCCATAGCGATCAAGCAGCGCCTGCGCCAGCGCCGGATCGTAGGGCACAGGGCTGCGGTAGGCGGGATCGTAGCCGCGCACATTCGGCGGCAACGGCGATTGCGCCGCTACCGCCAGCCCCTTCTTCAGCAGCGCCACGTCTTCCGCGCTGTTGTAGGACATGGCAATGGCGCGCCGCAGCGCCAGCCTGTCCTTGCTGTAGCCGCCGATCAGCGGGTCTTCCATATTCATCCACATGTAGTAGGTCTGCAGCACAGGGAAGGGCGACAGCACGATGCCGCGCGCCGCCAGCGCCGCTTGCAGCGTGGGCTGGGCGTCATTGGTCAGCACCATGTCCTTCATCGATTCCGGCAGCTGTTCGAGGAAATCGAATTCGCCATTCAGAAAGCCCAGCACGCGCGACTGGTATTCCTCGACGATGCGCACTTCGACGCGGTCCAGCAGCGGCACGCGCCGGCCTTGAAAACTGACGGGCCGGAACTGGCGGTTGGCCAGCAAAGTGATGCGGTCACTATGCTTCCACTGGCCCAGCACAAACGGCCCGGTTCCCACCGGATGATTGCCGGCCTGTGCGCCGTAAGCCTGCATCACTTCGCGCGCTACCACTGCCGTAGCAGGCGTGGCCAGATAGAACAGGAAATTCGGGTCGGGCGCATTCAGACGGATGCGCAAAGTAAAACGGTCGAGCGCCTGCAGACCGGCAATCTCGCGCTCGTAGCTGAACTGCTGCTTAAGCGCCGCGTCACCGGCCAGTTTGCCATCGAGCAGAAACAGCCACGGCGACTTCAGCACCGGATCGTACAAGCGCTTCAGGCTATACACATAATCCTGTGCCGTTACCTGCCGCCGCTGCCCCTGCAACGCCGCATCGGGCGTGAAGTACACGTCCTGGCGCAGATGAAAGGTGTAGGTCAGCCCCTGATCCGTCACTTGCGGCATGGCCGTGAGCGTATTCGGCTGCAACTGCACGGGGCGGGCCAGATAGTCGTAGCGCAGCATAGGATCGAACAGGTTTTCCAGCAGGCTAAGACTGGCAATATCGGATGCCACGGCCGGGTCCAGCCCCGTCTCGCCCGTACTGAGAAACGCATGCAGCACTTTCTCCTGCCCTGAGGATGGCGCTGCGGCCTTGCCGTCCGGCGTCTGGGCCAGCCCGTACCTAGGCACCAGCAGTGCGCACACCAGCGCCAGCCCCACCGCTGCAACTCGTTTCAACATAGGCAGATTTCCACATCAGCGAACTAAAGCGGCAGCTTATAACTTTTTTCGCCACCTTACCCGCTATACTTTGTTTGTTTTTCCCACTTTTTTGCCGCTATGTCGCTCAATTACATCTGGTCCGGCTTTTTCCTGATCGGCTTCATCGCCGCAGTAGCCCAGTTCCTGCTCTCCGGCGACACGGAAATCTTCAAGCGCATCATCGACGGCACTTTCGATTCGGCCCGCACCGGCGTGATGGATATCGCTCTGCCGCTGGCCGGCGTGATGACGCTGTGGCTGGGCATTATGAATATCGGCGAAAAAGCTGGCGCCATCGACCTGCTGGCACGCCTGATCGCGCCTTTCTTCTCGCGCATCTTCCCCGGCGTGCCCTCGCAGCATCCGGCCACCGGCCACATGGTGATGAACTTCTCGGCCAATCTGCTCGGTCTCGACAACGCCGCCACGCCGTTCGGCCTGAAGGCGATGGAAAGCCTGCAGACGCTCAACCCCAGCAAGGACGAGCCCACCGATGCGCAGATCATGTTTCTGGTGCTGCACACCTCGGGCCTGACGCTGATCCCGCTGGCCATCATGGCGCAGCGCTCCATCCTCGGCGCCGCTGATCCGTCCGACATTTTCATCCCCTGCATGATCGCTACCTACGTGGCCACGGTCACGGGCATCATCGCCGTATCTATCCGCCAGCGCATCAACCTGTTCAACACGGTGGTGATGGGCTGGCTGGGCGGCATGACTGCGGCGATTGCGGGCGTGGTGTGGTACTTCACCCACTACCTGAGCAAGCAGGAAATCGAACTGGTGTCCAAAGTCTTCAGCAATCTGGTGCTGCTGCTGGTGATCGTCGGCTTCATCATCGGCGCACTGCGGCGCAAGGTGAATGTGTACGAAGCGTTTATCGAAGGGGCCAAGGGCGGCATCCAGACTTCCATTACCGTGATTCCCTATCTGGTGGGGATGCTGGTGGCGATCAGCGTGATCCGCAATGCCGGTGTGCTCAACTTCGTCGTCGAAGGCTTCAGCTGGATCTTCGCCCAGCTGGGCGTGAACGCCGATTTCGTACCGGCCCTGCCCACCGCGCTGATGAAACCTCTGAGCGGCAGCGCAGCCAAAGCCATGATGATAGACACCATGCGCCAGTACGGCGTGGATTCCTTCGTGGGCCGGCTGGCCTGCGTGTTCAATGGCTCGGCCGATACCACCTTCTACATCGTGGCACTGTATTTCGGTTCGGTGGGCATACGCAAAACCCGCTACGCCATTTCCTGCGGCCTGATCGCCGATCTGGCTGGCGTGATTGCGGCGATTTTCGTCGCCTACGTGTTCTTCCACTGATTGCTGTAAAAGAGACTGACCCATGCTGCTACGCCGTACCGCCCTTGCTGCCCTGTTCACCGCCGTTGCAACGCTGGCTGGCAGCGCCATGGCGGCGGATCTGCCGGAACCGATCAGCGCGCTGCTCAGCAACGCAGGAATACCCCAGCAGGCGGCAGGCATCGTGGTCATGCGCGGCAACCAGACGCTGATCGACCATAACAGCAGCCAGAGCATGCAGCCCGCGTCCACCATGAAGCTGTTCACCACGCTGGCCGCGCTGGAACAGCTAGGCCCTGCCTTCCGCGCCCGCACCGAACTGCGCACCACGGCGGACGTCGAACGTGGCGTGCTAAAAGGCGATCTGATCGTGCGGGGCGGTGCCGACGTCGATCTCAACGAGGATGTGCTGCTGCACCTGCTGCAGGCGCTACGCAATCAGGGCATCCGCAAGATCAAGGGCGACGTGATCCTCGATCGTCAGCTATTCCAGCCGGCCCGCCCCGATCTGGGCCAGCCGCCATTCGACGAATTCCCCTGGGCTTACTACAACGTGACGCCCGATGCGCTGCTCGCCCACAGCAATTTGCTGCGGGTGGAACTGCGCGCCAGCGCCAGCGAACTGTCGGTGGCGATGCTGCCGGAGCTGGAACAGGTCAGCGTCAAGGCCGATCTGCAGCTGATCGACGCCCCCTGCGCCAGCTGGGAAAAAGACTGGCGCACGCCGGAAGTGCGGCAACGCGGCGAACAGCTGACGGTGGTTCTGCATGGCCGTTACCCGCGCAACTGCAACAAGTCCACCAGCCTCGATGTGCTCGACCATCACGATTTTCTGGCGCGCTTACTGCGCGCCCAGTGGCGCAAGCTCGGTGGCAGCCTCAGTGGCGACGTGCGCGAGGCCGAAACGGCCGGGCTGGCACCGGATAGCCGCCTGCTGGCCGAGCACCAGTCACGCTCTTTGCCGGAAATGCTGCGCGACGTGAACAAGAACTCCGATAACACCATCGCCCGCACCGTCTACCTGATGCTGGGTAGCCTGCAGGCCGATGCGGCACTGGGCAGCAAACCGCTGCCGGCCGATGACAGCGTGGCCAGCACGGCCATGCGCGCCGATCTGGCCATCCGCAGCTGGCTGCAGTCACAGCGCATCAGCGCGGATGGTCTGGTGCTGGACAATGGTTCCGGCCTGTCGCGGGTGGAGCGGGCCACACCGGCGCAGATGGCGGCCGTGCTGCAAGCTGGCCTGCGCAGCCCGTGGATGCCGGAATTCCTCGCCACGCTGCCCATAGCCGGCACCGACGGCACCATGCGCAAGCGCCTCAAGGATAGCCCGGCCACGCGCCGCGCCCGCATCAAGACGGGCACCCTGAACGGCATTACGGCTATTGCCGGCTATGTCTACGATGGCGCCAACCAGCCCTGCGTGGTGGTAGCTTTCCTCAATGACGAACATGTGGCCGGTGGGGCTGGCCGCAATGTGCTCGATGGCCTGATCGAATGGGTGGCGCGCTCCGCGCCCTAGATCTTGCGCGCCATGCCTAGAGCACGCGCGTGTAGGTGCGCCGCACATGCTGGCGGTCGCCGCAATCGAAGTGCCACCACTCGCTGTTAATGCCGTAAAAACCCGCCAGCAGCATGGCATTGCGCAGCAGATGGCGGTTATCGCACTGGGCAAGCGTCAGCTCGCCCAGTTCCAGCATCACGGTTTCCAGCGCCGGCTGCGAGCGCTCGGAGAGATCATCGAAGGCCGTGCCCATATCCAGTTCGCGCCCCGCTTCATCGATGATGGTCAGGTCCAGCGCCATGCCGAACGAGTGGATGGAACCGCGCACCGGCTCGGCGATATAGCCGAGTAAATCCGTACCCTGTAAGGCTTCCCACAGTTGCTCCTGCACCCGCTGCGGGCGCAACGCATCGAGGATCAGCAGGCGGTAAGCGGGGCGCTGGCGCGCCAGCCATGCTACCGCCTGTTCCAGCGCGGCGGCGGCATCGCGGTGCAGCCACGCGCAATCGAGCGGGTTATACAGGTCGCGACCGACAAAATTATCCGTCGTGGCATAGCGCAGCTCCACCGCTATCCCCTCGATGCTGCTCAGGTGGCGGAATGCCGCATGGCCATCGATGGCTTCGCAAGGCAGCGTACTTGCGCTAGGGATGGTCATGGCGCGGGCTGGCCGTGCTGCGTGGCAGGGCCGGGGTGGACGCAGCCAGAGGGAGCGGCACTGGTGCCGGCATAGGCACAGCTGGCGGCGCCAGTTGCGGCACAGGACTGGTCAGCACATCGAGCAGCGCTGCCGTTTCGGCATCGGGCGTGCCGTCATACAGCGACTGGCGATATTTGGACTGAAACACCACCAGCACATTGCGCGTGGCCAGATCGAGTTCTCCCGTCTGCGGTGTGGCGTAGCCCACTTGCGCCAGTTTGCGCTGGAACCACGCTACGTCGGGCAGCTGCTCCGTGTAGATCGGCAGACGCGCCGCCACACGGCTAGGCTCGGGCCACGCCACCAGCCCCGCATCGGCCAGCTGCTTCCACGGGAACAGCGGCCCCGGATCCTGCTTGCGCTGGGGCGCAATATCGTTGTGGCCGAGGATATTCTCCGGCTTGATGTTGTAGCGCGCCACCAGCTGTTTCAGCAGCAGGATCAGCTGGTCGATCTGAGCCTGCTTGAACGGCGCATACACGCGCCCCTGCGGCGTCTCGGTAAAACCGGGATTGACGATTTCGATGCCGATCGATGCGGCATTGAGCTGGTTATAGATCTTCCAGCTGCTCAGGCCAGCGTGGTTGGACTGCCGCGCCTCGTCCACCAGCGCATAGAAGAATGGCTGATCCGTGTCGGTGAGCAGATAGTGGGCGCTTACATCCTGCTGCGTGAGTATCTTGATGGAGCGGGGCAGATCGGACACCGTGTAGTGCAGGATGATGTACTTGATACGCTCGCTCTGGCCGCGCGAACTCAGGCTTGTATCGATGCGCGGCCCCGCCGGCGGCGCCACGGTGGCACAGCCGGACAGCAGGGAAACAGCGGCGGACAAAGCCACCAGCGGGAGTAACTTGCTCATAAATGCTCTCGTACGGTCAATTCTGGCAGTGTAGTGCAATGCGGGCCGCTGCGTGATGGGCCTGTGTAGCTTTTTGTAGCAGCACCTGACCGGCAGGCAGCGCCGCGCGCATGCTGGCGGCGATCAGCGGGTGCAGTGTAGCAGCGCGGCCGCCGAGCACCATGGGACGCGCGCCATAGCGGCGCACCAGCGCCAGCCCGATACGCGCCAGTTCCAGCCCTGCGCCGCGCAGGATCGCCTGCGCCGCGGGATCAGCATCGGCACTGGCCGCCACGGCCAGCGCCAGCTCGCCCAGCGCACCGCGCTCCTGCCCGTACACGAACTGGCGCGACAGCGCCCAGTCGCTGCCGCCGATACGCTCGAACACGGCCTGCGCCAGCGCCGACTGGCGCCAGCTGTCGGGCGCTTCATCTTCCTGCCGCCAGATGTGGCGCAGCGCTTCGCGCGCGATCCAGTAACCGCCGCCGCCATCATCGAGCAGCACGCCACGGCCACCGGCGCGGTGCAAAGTGCCTTGCGCGTCTATCCACGCGGCGATGGAACCGGTACCGGCATACACCAGATACCCCTCGCCCGGCGCAAAACTATCGAGATAAGCGATTTCGATATCGCTGCGCACCTGTATCGCCGTCTGCGGCAGTTGCAGCGCCATCGCCAGCCACTGCGCCGGTTGCGCCGCTACGCCATCGAAACCGGTCAGCCCGGCGCACACCCCTTGCGGACGGCCATAAGTGCCAGCATAAGCGAGCACCTGCGCTGCCAGCTGCTGCAGCAAACCCTGCACGGCGCTGCGGCCTGCCTCGCTTTGCATCTGGTTGACGGACAGGCCGGCTACCGCGCCCTCAGCGACGATCTGGCCATCGGCTGCGGCCAGTGCCCAGCGGGTCTGCGTGCCGCCTGCATCGATGCCCAGTCCGTAAGCACGCATGGCCGCAAGTCCTAACGCAGAACGGTAACCCGCTCGCTCTCGTTGCCGAGCCGGTCCACGGCGCTGACCACTACTGCCTGCGCTGCACCGGCCATGGCATCGTCGGCCAGCAGCACCTGCGTGCGCGCGGCCGGCGCCACCGTGAAGCGCCATTCGCTGCCGTAGCGCGACCAGATCGCATACTGCGCCACCGGCTTACCGCCCGCTGCCGACAGTTTCAGCGTCAGCCCGCCAGCGTCGCGCCGCATAGCCACTGCCGGTGCTGCCGGTGCGGCATTTCCCAGCCACGGCGTGGCGGGCGTCAGCGCAGGGCTCAGGTAGCTCTGGGCTTTGAGCTGCTCGCTGATGCCTTTGCGGTTTTCCATCAGCGCTGCAATGCTGAAGTGCACATGGCCGCCCACGCTGGCGCGGCTGCGCGTGACCGCAATCTGCTTGAGGATCTCTTCCGGCGCAAAAGCTTTGCTGCTGCGGTCGATGCGGCTGGTGTACAGGCCCGGCCAGATGTGGCGCGCACGGGTATTCTGCGCCACCCAGTAATCGAGCAGCACATCGAAAGCCTGCGGCGCCTGCGCTACGGGCCAGTACAGCTGCGGCGCCAGATAATCGAGCCAGCCGTTGGCCAGCCACAGCTCCGCATCGGCATACAGCTTGTCATACTGGCTAAAACCGGCGATGCCGGGCGGGCGACGCTCAGGCTTGCCGATACCGAAGGGGCTGATACCGAAACGCACCCAGCTCTTTTCCTTATGGATGCCCTGATACAGCGCTTCGATCAGGCGGTTCACGTTCTGACGGCGCCAGCCGGCGCGGTCCAGCGTGCCGCCATCGAGCAGATAGCGCTGCCACGAAGGCTGGTCGGGGAATTCCAGTTCCTGCCTGACGCCCACGCCCGCATCGAGCGCCACGCCTTCCGGCCCCGCCGTGCTGGCGCTAGCATCGACCGGATAGGGGTAGAAGTAATCGTCGATATGCACGCCATCCACGTCGTAGCGGCGCACCACATCGAGCACCACGTCCAGCGTGCGCTGGGCCGCTGCCGCTTCGCCCGGGTCCATCCACAGATAGCGGCCATACGATTTCACTACGCCCGGGTCGGTATTGGCGATATGGCTGGCAGCCAGCGGCGACTTGGCCGTAGCGTGACGCGCACGGTAGGGGTTGAACCATGCATGCAGCTCCATGCCGCGGGCATGGGCCTGCTCGATCCAGAACTGCAGCGGATCCCACGGCGTGGCGGGCGCGCGGCCCTGCTGGCCGGTGAGGAACTCCGACCATGGCTCCAGCGACGAAGGGTAGATCGCATCGGCACTGGGGCGCACCTGCAGCACAATGGCATTCAGCCCCACGCCCTGCGCACGGTCGAGTATGGCCAGCGCTTCCGTCTGCTGCTTGGCCATGCTCAGGTTATTCCGGCTCGGCCAGTCGATATTCGCCACGGTGGACACCCAGGCAGCGCGGAATTCGCGCGGTGCCGGGGGCGGCTGGTTGGGGTCAACGGCCAGTGGTGTAATTGCCGGCGCGACAGGCTGGCCAGCGACGCCCCCGCCGGTACCAGCGGGCTGGGGTTGCGGCTGCGCGCCACTGAGGCCGGCCGGAGTGGCAGACGGCGCCACCGGCGTGCTGGAACAAGCCTCCAGCAACAGTGAAATTGCCCCTGCGGCAGCGGCCGATAAGCTCAGCCGCTTTTTTGCATTAAAAACCACAACCATTCCCCGAATCAAATTAGCCCCCGTATTGTAGCGGAAGCGGGGTAGGCCGTTTTACAGCGTGCGCCGCACCAGCAGCGTCATGCCGAAAGCGGGCAGGGTGGCGATACAGGCCCACAGGAAGAACAGCTGATAGCCGAGTTGCTGCTGCAACCAGCCCGCCACCATGCCCGGCAACATCATCCCCAGCGCCATAAAACCCGTGCACAGGGCGTAGTGGGCGGTTTTATGCTCGCCATCGGCCACCGTCACCATGTACAGCATGAAGGCGGCAAAGCCGAAACCGTAGCCGAACTGCTCCACCGCCAGCCCGGCGGCGATCAGCAGGGTATCGCTAGGCTGGGCCACGGCCAGATACACGAACACCAGATCGGGGACGTGCATGATGCACACCATGGGCCACAGGCTGCGCTTGAGGCCGAAACGGGCGATGACCAGCCCGCCGGCTATGCCGCCCAGCACCAGCGCCGCCACCCCCACCGTGCCATACACGATGCCCACCGTGGCCGTGCTCAGCCCCAGCCCGCCCTGCGCCCGCCCGTCGAGCAGGAAAGGGGCCGCCATTTTGAGCAACTGCGCTTCGCCCAGCCGGTACAGCAGCAGAAAACCCAGCGTCACGCCTATGCCGGGCTTGCGGAAGAAACTGCGGAAAGTCTCGGCAAAACCGCTCCACACATTGTTTGCGCTGATATACGGCTGATCTGTAGCCGGACGCGGCAGCACCCACTGGTGATAGGCTCCCAGCAGCAGGAGCAGCAGCGCCAGCAGACCGAACACCACCGCCCATGCCTGCGCCGCATCGCCATGGCGCTCGATCAGCACACCGGCCAGATACACCAGCCCGCCCTGACCGGCGATCATGCCCAGCTTGTAGAAAGCGCTGCGCACGCCGACAAAAGCCGCCTGCTGCGAGCGTTCGGGCAGGCCCAGCATGTAATAACCATCGGAGGCAATATCATGGGTAGCCGAACTGAAGGCCAGCAGCCACAGCAGGGCCAGACTGATGCGGAAAAAATCCGGCAGATGCAGGCTCAGCGCCACGCTGGCCAGCGCCACGGCAGACAGCCACTGCAGCCCCACTATCCAGCGCCGCTTGGTGCCGAACAGTTCCACTAGCGGCGACCACAGCGGCTTGATCACCCACGGCAGATACAGCCACGCCGTGTAGAACGCCAGTTCGGCATTCGGCACGTCGAGATTCTTGTACATCACGGTGGCCAGCATCATCACGGCCACATAGGGCACGGCCTGACTGAACGAGATACTGGGCACCCAGGCCCAGGCATGACGGGAGACTACGTTCAATCGTCCATTCCTTTACCTTCGAGTATGCGGGGGATGCAGCGCTCTACGCGCGCCGCGCGGGTGGCCGACTGCTTGGCCTGAGCGAAATGCAGCAGGTAGGCGCGCTGGCGCCCCGGCGTGAGCGCATCGAAAGCAGCCTGCAGCTTGGGCTGTTCGGCCAGACGGCTGGCGAATTCTTCCGGCATGTCGAATTCTGCCGTGGACTTTTTCTGCACGGTCAGGCCAGCTTTTTCCGCCACGATGGCAGCGCGCACATAACGCAGTATCGCCGCGCTCTGCTGCTGTATCTGCGCCACGCTGGTGAAGCGGATCTGGCGTGCCGACTGCACGTTTTCCGTCTGCTGCACCAGCAGGCCGTCAGCGTCATCGAGCAGGGCGCCCTTGAACAGCAGCAACGCGCAGTATTCCTTGAAGCCGTGCATCAGCACGATATTGGCGCCCTCGTGCATGTAGCAGGGCCAGCCCCATTTGAAGCCTTCCTCGAGACCAAGCTCACCCAGCAGGGTGCGTAACTGTGCGAACTCCTGCTGCCACGGCTGGGCCTTGGCAAAAAACGCGGCGATACGGTCCGACATGGCAAGCTCCTGCACAATGAGATCGCGCCTATTGTGCCACCATCGCGGCCAGATCGACGTCTGGTCGGATGCATTTCAGCTGCATTTGTAATCGTGTAGCGAGATATGCTAAATTGACATGCTCAATAAACAACAAATCTTGGCATACTCCATGTCCTTCCGAATTCTGCTCGCGCTGTTGATCGCATTCTCCTCATCGATTGCCTGGTCGGCGGAAAATGAAAAACTGCCGTCGGAAGTCATGCATGATCTGTCATTCCTGTCACTACCGCATGGCTATGCGCTGGTTTTGATATACAAGATCGAAGTGGAGTCACTCGACCAGCAAAGCATAGATCTGGGGCGAAAAGTATTGGCCGATGCAGGCTTCCATATCGACCAATCAAGAACCGCTGGAATAGCGGATGCAAAACCGGTATTGAAAATCACCGGCACGAAAGAATACGCAGCAGCAAACCCGACAGCTGACATTATTCTGGCTAACGTGAAACAGGCCGTGCAAGGCAACGCTACGAAGTTCTCGTGGGCCGTTTCCCAGAGCGCAACAGCAAAAGTACAGTAACGCTGGCAGCACCGCGCTACAAACACACTCACGCAGCGGACGCAAGATCGCAATGAACCTGAAATCGAACACAATATTGCAGCGTCTGGATGCATTGGTCCGGTGGACCCATGCCGACGACCAGGTCCGGCAGGATATGTCTGCAGATTTTACCGAACGACCGCGCCAGCTTATGCGCTGGCTGCCGCTGTTACCTATGGCCTTAGGAGCAGGCCTGATCTATTTCGCCATCGCAGCGCCATTACCGCACGGCGTATATGCAGTTGCAGGGCCTGCAATCGCGCTGGCTGGAAGCATAGCCATGAACGGCCCTCTGGGCAAATCCTTCGTTAAGGACAACGAGCGCGAGACGGCATTACGTCAAGACGCCTACTTCGTTTGTCTGGCCTTCCTGACTTTCGCCAATATTCTGGCAGGCCCCGTGCTACTGATGTCTGCAGCATTGCAGGCATGGCCGGTCGAGCGCATCGTGGGTGTGGCCTTTGCCCTCTTCATGAGCAATATGGCCTGCTTCCTTAGCCTTCCTACGCTTTATGCAAGCTGGAAATTATCAATACAGCGCGAAGATATATCCTGAGTCCTGCACCAGCATTGCAGGCTATGAATCGACTTGTTATGAATGTTCTGCCATTGAACTCGCCTTCCCGCAAGCTGTGCATCAGCGTTCTTGCTTTCTCCATTCTTTACCCGCTAACGCTGAAACTGGCCGTCGCCGCTGGCGAGTGCGACAAGAGTTTTCCCGACCATATTTCAGAGGTTCAATGCATCAATCAGCTGAACAAAAAACTCGATGAGGAATTGAATCAGGCCTATCAGGCGGCTCTCGCCAAGCGCCCTGAGAAAGACGCGTGGGACAGCAGAAAAGAGCGTGAACAATTGCGCAAGTCCCAGCGTGCATGGCTGAAATTAAAAGAAGAAAATTGCACGCTCATTGGCGGCCTGCAAGGCGGGAACAATCTCTGGGTATCTGAATTTATCGCCCAATGTGTACAAGAAGAGACTATCGCGCGGACCAAATTCTTACGACGTATCGCGAATGATGCATTTGGTGGCTAGCAGGCTAGCGTAGATTGAAAGTGGGGGCGGTTGCCACATTTGTGCCGTTAAGCGACAGTGGCCTGCCTAACATTGCGATTTAGGTAATTTTCCGCAAGAATGTGCGCTCCCCCGTCCTCAAAAAAGCGCCCCATGTCCGACTCTGTCAGCACCACCTCGCCGCAACTGAGCAAACACCGCATCGAAGCGCTGGCCGATGGCATTTTTGCCGTCGCCATGACGCTGCTGGTGATCGACCTGCGCATCCCCGAAGCAGCCCGCCACGCGGGCGAAGCCGCATTACGCAATGCCTTGCTGGAGCTGCTGCCGAATATGATATCGTGGCTGATCAGCTTCTTCGTGCTGGCCAACTTCTGGATCGCCAATCATCGTCTGTACAGCTTTGTGCGGCAGGTGGACCAGAGCCTGTTGTGGCTGACCATGCTTGTGCTGTCCGGCGCATCGCTGCTGCCGTTTGCTTCCGCCGTCGACAACCAGTTTGCTTCGCTGACGGGACAGGCCGTGTATTCGGGCGTCATGGTGCTGCTCGGTAGTGCCACCCTGCTACAGGCGCGCTATATCTATCGCCACCCCGAGCTTTGCAGCCATAGTTTCGATCCACCGGCCTATGCTGCCGTCATGGCGCGCAGTCTGGGCCTGATCGTCATTGCGCTATCGGCCATCCCCCTCAGCATCACCATGCCGGGCAAGGCCAATCTGGTGTTCTTCCTGATGGCCGGTCTGCGCCCGCTGGGTAGCTGGGCGGAACGCCGCAGCGCACAGAAGGCCGCTTAAACCTCGCTCCACTGGCGCAGCAGGTTGTGATAGTGGCCCGTCAGGCCGACCAGTTCCGTACAGTCGCCCAGACGCGCACGCAGGCTCTGGATATTCTGGTCCAGTTCCAGCAGCATGCAGCGGCGCATATCGTCGCGCACCATGCTCTGGGTCCAGAAGAAGGAACAGATGCGCGCGCCGCGTGTTACCGGCGCCACGCGGTGGATGCTGGTGGACGGATAGACGATCAGATCACCGGCCGGCAGCTTCACTTCATGCTCGCCATAGGCATCGACCACGGTCAGTTCGCCGCCCTCGTATTCCTCGGGATCGCTGAGGAACAGGGTGGACGACACATCGGTGCGCAGCCACTGGCCGCTGGCAGCCACGCGGCGCATGGCGCCATCCACATGGTCGCCGTAATGCTCGCCACCGGCATAGCAGTTGAACAGGGGCGGGCAGGTGCGCAGCGGCAGCGCCGCCGAGAAGAACAGCGGGCTGGCTGCCAGCGCGGCCAGCACTTCCGCGCCCAATTCCTGCGCCAGTGGCGAGCCTTCCGCCAGCTGACGGTTCTGTTTGACCTGCGCGCCCTGCGCACCCACCGTGCTACGCCCATCGACCCAGTTCGAGGCATCGAGTCGGCGCCGCATGGCGGCCACCTGCTCCCGGCTTAGCACACCGGGGATATGCAACATCATGATTTTGCTCCGCAAGTAAAAACGGCATTCCGCCTGTAACGGAACGCCGCGTGTCGCCAGATTAGAAGTGGAAGCTGGCCGTCAGGCTGGCCGAGCGCGGCGCGCCCGGCGTGTAGCGGTAACCAGACTTGTTAATCGCCGCCACATACTGCTGGTCGGCGAGGTTGTAGACATTCAGGCGCAGGTCCACGTTTTTGCTAACCGGGTAGGATGCCATGGCATCGAACACCCAGTAAGCATCGGCGTAGGCCGGCGTACCCACAGCACCATCGGTGCCGCGCAACAGCTTGTCGACGAAGCGGGCACCGCCGCCGATCTGCAAGCCCACCGGCAGGGTGTAGGAAGTCCATGCCGTGAAGGCCTGTTTGGGCGTGTAGCTCAGCCGGTTCTCGCCGCTGTTGGTGACGATTTTGCCGGACACAACTTCCGACGCCATGCGCGTATAGCCTGCGCTGATCAGCCAGTTACGCATCAGCTCACCCGTCACGCCCAGCTCTATGCCCTGCACGCGCTTCTTGCCGCTCTGGTAGTACAGCGCGCTGTTGGTCGGATCGACTTCGATCTCGTTGCGCACAGCGGTGCGGTAGGCCGCAGCCGACAGCGACAGCTTCTGTTTCAGCAGATCCCACTTGGTGCCCACTTCATAGGTGGTAGTGATCTGCGGATCGTAGTTGGGGTTGGTAGCGCTGCTGGCCGCACTGCTGAGCGTGAAGGTATTGCCGCCGGGCGGAGCTTTGGAAGTGGCCGCCAGCGCATACACGCTGCTGTTGTCAGTCGGCTTGTATAGCGCCGACAGTTTGCCGTTGAGCAGAGTATCGCTGCTGTTCAACGCTGTCGCCAGCAGGGTGCCGACCGGAATAGTCTGCGGCGTCGCCGCGCCCTGTACCGTCACGCCGTTGTAGCTGGTGGTGTAGTGATCGAGCCGCACCCCGCCGTTGAATATCCAGCGCTCGCCCAGCTTAGCCGTATCGAACAGATACACGGCCTGGGTATTGGTGCTGCCGTCGCCGCGGGCGCCGTTACGCACCATGTTCACCTGTGCCTTGCTGATCGGCATGGACGGATCCGGATGGTAGATGCTGGTCGGCGGCAGGCCGACCACGGAACCGTTGACGGACACCGCGCCGTTGACGTTGGTGTAGTTGGTCTGCTTCTCGTTGGTCAGCTCTAGACCGGCCACCAGCGCGTGCTTGAACACGCCATCTTCCAGAGTGAAGCTGAGCGTACTCTGGTTGGTGAGGATTTCGTTGAGCTGATCCTTGTAGGTCAGATTGGTACGCGCCATCACCCAGCTGGACGGATCGGAACCGGCCACGTTGGCTGTCAGGTTGGCGCCCGAAGACATGAAGGACGTCAGCAGATAATCCTGCTTGGTGCGCCCATAGCGGGTGGTGTTCTGCAGGCGTGCGCCGCCGGCAAAATCGTGCTCGATGCGGGTGGTCAGCATATCGGCGCGCACCTTGTCGAAGTCCAGCATGGAGCCGTAGAAATTCTTCGGATCAACCGGTCTGGCGCCCGCCATAAAGGCAAAGCTCTGGGCCGGCTTGGTGGCGGTCGCGGCGATCGGCGCCGGTGGCGTCCAGCCGGGCAGACCTATGGTCAGCACGCCGCCATCGGGAATATTGTCCTGCTGTACGTGCAGATAGTTGAGGTAGACGCGGGTCGTGCCGTTCAGGCCGAAGGCCAGCGATGGCGCGACGCCCCAGCGCTTGTTGCGCACCACGTCGCGGGCCGGATTGCCGCTGTCCTGATCGAGCAGATTGAGGCGGAAGGCCGTGCCCGTATCGCTGTTGATCACGCGGTTCAGATCGGCCGTGACGCGGCGCTGCTGGCCGCTGCCCAGCGTCAGCGCGGCATTGCTGGCGTTTTCCATCAATGCCTGTTTGCTGACCAGATTGACCGAGCCGGTGGGCGTGCTGCGCCCGCTGTCGGTACCGGCGGGTCCCTTCAGCACATCGATCTGCTCGATGTTGAAGGTATCGCGCGAGATCGAGCCCACATCGCGCACGCCGTCGACAAAGATGCTGCCGGACGCATCGAAACCGCGCATATAGATGGCATCGCCCGTCGTGGTGCTGCCATTTTCGCCGAGGAAGAAAGCGCCCACGCCGGGGGTGTTGCGCAGCGCTTCCGTCAGGGTCACGGCGCCTTGCTGCTCCACCAGTTCGCGCTTGATGACGGTGACCGTCTGCGCCGTATCGACCAGCTTTTCCGTGTATTTGGGCGAACTGGCCTTGTCGGCCTTGAAATCGTTGATGGCATCGGCTATCACTTTCACTTCATCCAGCGTTTTCTGGGCTGGCTGGCTGGTTTCTCCGGCCTGCACCGCCACGCTGGCGGGCAGCAGCAAGGCAGCCAGCGTGCAGTTGAGGGGGGAACGCCGCGCAGGCGCGTGCTTACGACTCTTGATCATGTGCATCCTTCATCCGTGGGAGTGGGTGGCTGGCTGCGCTGCAAGAGTTGCAATCGTGCTAAAGGCGTCTGGCTGCCGCTAAACAACTAGGGGTAGCAGGATTGTAACAAGGAAGGATACAAATGTAAATGCGAATTATTCTCAATTCGATTTGTCAGCTGCCTGCGCGTCCAGCCACCGGCGCGCCTGCGCCAGCGTCTGCGCCAGTTCCTGCCGTACGGCCTGGAAGTAGGGCGCCAGATCGGCCGCCGCGCTGCTGACGGCGTCGTTGTTGATGGCTTTCTCCGCATCCAGCGTGGCCTGCACCAGCCGCTTGGCACCCAGCACACCCACCGCGCCGCGCAGGCCGTGGAAAGCATGGGCGGCATCGCGCAGCCGCCCTTCCTGCAGTGCCACGCCAGCCACTTCGACCGGGCCCATGCCGCTGTCGATGGCGCCGCGCACCATGCGCTCCATCATGGCACGCCCTGCCGCGTCCTTGCCCATCACCCGCATCAGGCTATCCATATTGAACACGCCGTCATCGATGGCTGGCTGGGCTGGCGTCTGCACTGCCGCCGCAGGAGCAGCCGCACGCTGCGCACGCGCCGGCAGATGCCGCTGCAACACGGCCAGCATTTCCTCCACCTCGATCGGTTTCGGTATGAAATCGCTGATGCCGGCTTCCTCGCTGCGGTGCCTTTCACTGCCCAGCACGCCGGCCGTCATGGCAATAATCGGCAGCTTCAGCCCCAGTTGCTGGCGCAGGATACGGGTGGCCGTGTAGCCATCCATGACGGGCATCTGCATATCCATCAGCACCATATCGTAATCCTCGGGGCCGGCGCGCAGGCGCTCCACCGCCTGCCGCCCGTCGCCCACCGCATCGAGCGTGGCGCCGGCATGTTCGAGTATGCCGCGCGCCACCATCTGGTTCAGCAGATTGTCCTCTACCAGCAGGAAGTGGATACCGGCCAGACTGCCGGCGATACTGGCTTCCGCCGTGGCACGCTGGCCGTGTTCGCCATACGCTGCCAGCGCATGCTGGAGTGCGTCATATAAATTCGTCGGGGTAACGGGCTTCACCAGCACCACAGCGTTTTCATCGCTCTCGGCCTGGGCGCGCACGCTTGGCTGGGCCAGCACCACCAGCGGCAGGGCAGCAGCGCCCTGCTGCGCGCGCAAGGCCTGCAGCGTGCTACGGCCGTCGGCTCCCTGCATCTGCCAGTCCAGCAGCAGCAGATCGTACTGCTGGCCGCCCGCCTGACGCTGTTCGTAGCACTGGCGTGCCGCCAGATCCGTGGCCGCTTCATCCACCTGCCAGCCATAGCCGCGCAACAGCTCCGCGATAATGGCGCGGCAACTATCGTGGGCTACCGCCGCCAGCACGGTGAGCGGACCGGGCACGGGATGGCGGCGTTCCTCGGCAGCGCTGCTGGCCACCCCGAATGCCAGACTGAACCAGAAACGCGAACCCTGGCCGGGTGCGCTGGCCACGGCAATTTCTCCGCCCATCAGCTCGATCAGCCGCTTGCTGATGGCCAGCCCCAGACCCGTGCCGCCAAAGCGCCGGGTAATGCTCTGGTCACCCTGGGTAAAGGCGTTGAACAGCTGGGTCAGCTGGGCCTCGTTCATGCCCATGCCGGAATCGCGCACTTCGAAACGCAGCAATATCTGCCGCGCGTCCGCCGCAATCAGTTCGATATTCACCGCGACTTCGCCCTGCTCGGTGAACTTGATGGCATTGCCCACCAGATTGACCAGTATCTGCTGCAGGCGCAGTGCATCGCCATGCAGCTGGCGCGGAATGGCAGGATCGACGCGGATGGCCAGTTCGAGCGGCTTTTCGCCGCTATTGAGTGTCATCAGCGTGGCCAGCGCATTGACCACATCATCGAGCGCAAAATCGACCGGCGATAATTCCATGTGGCGCGCTTCGATCTTGGAGAAATCCAGCACGTCGTTAAGGATGCCCAGCAGCGACTGGCCCGATTCGCGCACCATGTTCAGATATTTGCGCTGCTGCGGCGTCAGCGGCGTATTACCGAGCAGGTAGACCATGCCCAGCACCGCATTCATCGGCGTGCGGATTTCGTGGCTCATATTCGCCACAAAATCACTCTTGGCGCGGTTGGCCGCTTCGGCGCGGTCGCGCTCGCGCTCCAGTTCCGCTGCGCGCGCTTCCACATCCTGCTGCAGGCGGTGGCGCTCGGTGATGTCGGCAATCATGGCCAGCATCTTCACGCCCTGATCGGTACGCACGGCACTCAGATTGAGCTCCAGCGGGAACTCGCTGCTGTCGCGGCGCAAGCCGTACAGCACCTGCTCGGGACCGATGCGCACCGGTGCTGCCCCCATGCTCTGGCTGAAGAAGCGCTGCTGGATATCGACGTAGCGCTCGTGCAGACGCGGCGGCACCAGCATGGTCAGCGGGCGGCCCAGAATTTCCCCACGGGCGTAGCCGAAGCAGCGCTCCGCTTCACGGTTCATGGTTTCGATCCGGCCAGCAGCATCTACCACCAGTATCACAATGGGCGCATATTCCACCAGATTCTGCAGGCGGGCATCGGCCGCCAGCCGCTGCTGCATCAGCGCGTTGAAGGCGCTGGTGAGCTGGCCCACTTCATCGGCCGTCGCCACCGGCAGCGGGGTGTAGCCGGCCGGTGCGGCATGCAGGGCAACGATGGTGTCACGCAGGCGCACCAGCGGCGCCAGCAAATGCATGGTCAGCCAGCCGATCAGCAGCGCTGCCAGCAAACCTGCCAGTCCGCTCCACCACATCAGACGCTCCACCGCGCCATGGAAAGGTTCGAATGCCTCCTGCGCCGGCAGCGAGGCCGCCAGCACCCAGTCTACTGCGCGCAAGGCCTTGTAGCTGTTGATGGTGTTCTGGCCGCTGCTGTTGACGCCCTCTATGCTGCCTTCGAAGCCCTGTTCCAGCGCACGGGTGGTGGCCGGATTGGCATGCGGCTGGCGCGGCTGCAATAGCCGCTTGGCATCCGGATGCAGTACATAGCGCGGCACCGCTTCCCGCGTGAGCGCAAAATAATAGCCGGTGCGGCCCACTTTGGCGTTGCGCAAATGCCCGAGCAGATTGTCCTTGTAGAGCCGCAGTACGCCGATCAGCACGCACACCACTTCGCCGCGCGCATTCAGCACCGGTGCCACCATCTGTACTATGGGCTGGCCCTGGGCACGCCCGATGACGGGTTCGGAAATCACCGGCATGCGGGTATGCAGCACGGTCTTGAAATAGGCCCGGTCGGATGCATCGATGCCGACCCGGCCAGCCTGCTCGGGCAGGTCGGCAATGACGCGGCCTGCAGGATTCAGAATCAGCACATCGTCGAACAGCGCCAGTACGGCACGGTCGCGATAGTATTCGCGCAGGCGGGCCGGCGAGGCGGCCAGTTCGGGCGGCTGCTGTTTCGCCGACTGGGCAATAATATCGCGCAGCATTAGCAGCTTGTCGTCCAGCTCCTCGGCCGTACGGTTGATCAGCGCCGTCTGCTGGGCAAACAGCACTTTGCTGAAGTCGTCCTGCAGCCGGTGCATCTGCATTGCGGTAACCAGCGCCAGCATCAGGATCGATGTCAGGCTGGTGGCCAGCGCAACTTTTGCCTTGATACCTAATGAGGTCATGTGTTCCCTGTGAACGTAGAACCTGCAGAAAACCGGGCGGGACCTCGTGGGAGGTGAGTAAATTTTGCTATTAAAGCTAGTTTTTAGCAATACAATTCACGGCTGGCCGCAAGGAGCAGCGCAGCACAAATTCGCCCGTGCAACATGGTGTGCTGAATCTGCCACAGTAGTTTTACCATGCGGCACTGCAGCACTACGGCTTTAGAGGCAAAATACTTACTGGAATACCCGAGATAGTAACTATGACATAGCCCAAAAGGACTACAAATGGTCTAAACTGGCGGGATGATACGAGAATTTGACTCGCTGGTCAGTCCCAGCACCCCGCTCGAAGTGCTCAAAGCCAAGTGCGCAACGTGCAGCATGCACCAGCTGTGCCTGCCTATGGGCCTCGATAATGACGATATGGATAGGCTGGATCAGATTATCGGCCGCCGCCGCAAGGTGGCGCGCGGCAGTACCCTGTTCCGTATCGGCGACCCGTTCCAGAACCTGTACGCCATCCGCCTGGGCCACTTCAAGGCCTATCAGGTTAACCGCGACGGGGTCGAACAGATTACCGGCTTCCAGATGGCCGGTGAACTGCTGGGCATGGACGCCATCAGCACCGATCTGCACCACTGCACCGCCGTGGCACTGGAAGATAGCGAAGTTTGCGAAGTACCGTTCAGCAGCCTGCAGCAACTGCTGGCCGATATGCCGGCCCTGCTGCGCCACTTCCACCGCATGATGAGTCAGGAAATTACCCGCGAGCAGAGCGTCATGCTGCTGCTGGGGAATATGCAGGCCACCCAGCGTTTTGCCGCCTTCCTGGTCAACCTGTCGTCCCGCTACGAAGCGCGTGGCTATTCGCCGCATACCTTCCAGCTGCGCATGTCGCGCGAGGAAATCGGCAACTATCTGGGCCTGACCATCGAAAGTATCAGCCGCCTGCTGTCCAAGTTCAAGAAGGAAGGCCTGCTGCGCGTGAGCAACCGCGAAATCGAACTGCTCGATCCCGTGCGCCTGAAAGCCATTACGGCCGGTACCCACTCCTGCGGCTAATGCCGGCTAGTGCGATGCCGCATCTGGCATGCTGCAACCACCATGCAGCCTAGCGCCAGCGAAGCGGATGATGCCTGTCCCATCGGGAAAAATTCCCGATAGCGGCGCCTGATCGCTGCATTAGGTCTTGCTGTAAGACACCGCTGGACATGGCGTCAGCCATCCAAGAATCATCCTTTCCGCCTAGTCTATGCTCCCGCCCCTTGGCTATAGAGTCGGGATGGAAGGAGTTTTGTGCGGATAATGTTACTCAGTTGGCATCATTAATTCAGTGACATACTTATGATCCCAGCAACAGCACAAAACCCTGCCATCACCTTGGCGGTGCCTTCATCCACTTTGTTTCATGCCACCCCAGTGCACGGCGCCAACACCGGCCCAAGATTTCCTTCGGTAAATCCCCCACTGGTAACGCCTGATTCCTCAAGCTTCATGCATCGCAGTTTGACCTGCCCGCCATTACCTGCCGAAGCAGAAACCAGCGCAGCAGTGGAGCAACCGCAGACCCTTTTGCGATCCGGTGCGGCGCCAGTGGTCAGCCTGTCAGCCGCGGATGCGGCCAGCGCCGCATCTGCCCTTGCCCAGTCGATTCAGCATCATTGGAAACCGATCGCAGCAATGAAAGCTGACGAGGCGGCTGCCGTACCAGCCCGATTCGATGTGATCGACCAGATTACGCAAACCGCCTGCGAGCCTGATCCGTCGGACCAGCTTGGACTGATGCTATACGGCGATCACCGCAGCTACGGCGAACTATGGGATGACCGTATTGCCAACACCATAGACGTCGCCAGGGACATGGCAACATATTGCAGCAAAGGAGAGGCAGGCGCGGTGTTTGGATACCAGCTTGGTCAGGGTATGGTCGGTTTGCTGGCCATGGATCCGGCCATGCCGGTCGTCCGCTATGCCTGCTCCCACCCAGCAACTCAGAACGCAGCTGGCGCATTGTTCCAGGCTGCAGTGGCGCATTCCGCCAGCTGTGGCTGGAACGGTGAGCTGGCGCTGTTTTCCTACGAGGACGCAATGCCAGCCTATGAAGCACTGGGATTTGTGAAGAACGATAACCAGGCCAAGCGACTGCTGAAAACAACGAATGGCACCCTGTTCGACGCACAGTACATGATGTTACGCCCGGCGGAGAGTGACAAATGGTGCCAAGTAAACGACCTATGGACCTTGAAAAGCAATGTCAACCAGCGCTTTATCACTGCGCTGGACAGCACTTCTAAAGGCGACACGGCTATCGAATTGGCCAATCAGCCTGAGTGATCTGCTTGAGAAAAGCTGGGCACCATTGCTTTCTGCGCGGCTGATCAGTCGTCCACCGGTTTGGCCAGATCGGCCTGTAGCGACACGGCACGCTGTTTAGGCCAGCTCCAGCTGCCGGCCAGACGCCAGTCGCGCTGTTCGCCTTCCACCAGCACCACCCAGCGGCTCTGCTCCAGCATGGGCAGGTTCAGCTCGAACGCGCCGTTGGCATCAGGCTGCACCACCAGATTGATGTCTTTTTCCGGCAGGGTAGCGTGCGACAGGTGGACGAACAGCTTTTCCTGCTGGGCGGTGGCCGTAGCGCGGGTCAACTGACCCACCAGTACCCCGCGCGCTGCGTCATACGACAGCTGGGCGGACAAGCCCAGATCGGCCGCGCGGTGGTCACGCCGCAGATCCTGATTAATCGTCTTGCCCTTCTTGTAGTAGTCGCCCACCACCAGTGCATCCTGCTGGGTGTAGGCCAGATAGCCGAAATAGCTGCCCACCACCACGGCGGTAGCCGGGCCCAGCATTAGGAACCACGGCCAGCGGTGTTTATACCAGGGTGCGGCAGGCGTTTGTTCCAGTATCGAGACGGTCATGTTAGCTCCTTAGCGCGGGACGATGAACACCGCGTGTTCTTTCACATGCAGCGACGGCTCGTCGATGGCCGTCAGTTCCACATCGATCTTGTTGGATCCGGCTTTGCCCACGCCATGGGCCACGCGCAGACGGATAGGATAAGCCTTGGTTTCAGTGGCCGCGACCACTACCTGATCGGCCGTTACCTGCTTCAGCGTATCCAAGCCGCTGACGCGGATCTGATAGGTATGGCCGCGTTCCGAGGTATTCATGATCTGCAGACGGTAGACATTTTCTATCATGCCATCTTCCACTTCGCGGCCCATCGAACCGCGGTCGCGGATCACATCCATCTTGAGCGGCGTACGCAGGTACAGCGACGCCGCCGCCGCACAGATGATCAGGCCCAGTATCGCCGTGTAGATACGCACGCGCGGACGCAAGGTGCGCTCGCGGATCTGGGCCGGGGTGTATTTGTTTACCAGACCATGCTCGGTGGTGTAACGCACCAGACCGCGCGGCTGGCCTATCTTGTCCATCACGCTGTTGCAGGCATCGACACAGGATGCGCAGCCTATGCATTCATATTGCAGGCCGTTGCGGATATCGATGCCGGTAGGGCAGACCTGCACGCACAGCGAGCAATCGATGCAGGAACCGTTGCCGGTAGTCTGTTTCGATTTGGAGATAGGAGCACGCGGTTCGCCGCGCTCCTTATCGTAGGAAATGATCAGGGTGTCCTTGTCGAACATCGAGCTCTGGAAGCGGGCGTAAGGGCACATGTATTTGCACACCTGCTCGCGCATCCAGCCGGCATTGCCGTAGGTGGCAAAGGCATAGAACACCACCCAGAACCATTCCCATGGGCCGAAGCTCAGCGTGAACGCTTCGCTGCCCAGTACTTTGATCGGGGTAAAGTAGCCAACAAAGGTATAGCCCGTCCACAGGGCCAGTGCGGCCCAGGTCAGATGCTTGCCGGTTTTCTTGGCGAATTTCTTGAACGAAGGCGGTTGTTTGTCGAGCGCCATGCGGGCGCTGCGGTTACCTTCGAATTTGCGCTCTATCCACAGGAAGATTTCGGTGTACACCGTCTGCGGACAGGCAAAGCCGCACCACACCCGCCCTGCTACTGCTGTGGCCAGAAATAGCAGGTAGGCGCTGATGATTAACAGTGCAGCCAGATAGATGAAGTCCTGCGGCCACAAGACAATCCCGAAGATGTAGAACTTACGCGCGCCCAGATCGAACAGCACGGCCTGGCGGCCGTTCCACTGCAGCCACGGGCCGCAGTAGAACACCAGTTGCGTGAGCCAGACAAACAGCCAGCGCAGACTGACATATTTGCCCTTGATCTCGCGAGGATAGATCTCCTCGCGAGCCGCGTACATCTTGATTACTTGTGGTGCAGATTCATTCATTGTGCTGCCGGGGCGACTTCTTGAGCCGGAGCGGCCGGTTGATTAACGTCGTTGGAAAGGCTCCACACATAGGCCGCCAGGACATGCACCTTAGCATCACCGAGGAACTCGGCAAACGCTGGCATGGTCGTGTTGCGGCCACCGCGGATGGTCTCCATGATGGTATCAGCACTGCCGCCAAACAGCCAGATCTTATCGGTCAGATTCGGTGCACCGATGGCCTGGTTGCCTTTGCCGTCCGCGCCGTGGCAAGCCATACAGGCAGCGAACTTCTCTTTACCGAACGATGCCTTGATCGGATCAGCGGTCGAACCGGACAGGCTCAGTACGTAGTGCGCAACGTTTTCCACATCTTTGTCGGTACCCACTGCGGCACCCATCGGCGGCATCACGCCATTACGGCCGTGCAGGATGGTTTCCTTGATGGTTTCCGGCGCACCGCCGAACAGCCAGTCTTTGTCGGTCAGGTTAGGGAAGCCTTTGTTACCGCGGGCATCCGAACCGTGGCACTGGGCGCAGTAGGTCAGGAACAGGCGCTCACCGATAGCATGGGCTTTCGGATCGGCAGCCACTGCCTTCAGGTCCTGTTTCTGGAACTGGGCGAACAGCGGACCGTATTCAGCGTCGGCGGCCTGCACTTCCGCCTGGTACTGGCCCGAAGATTTCCAGCCCAGTTTGCCAGCGAAGCTACCCAGACCAGGGTACAGCACCAGATACACCACACCGAACACGATGGTGATGTAGAACAGCCACATCCACCAGCGCGGCATAGGCGTATTCAGTTCCGACAGGTCTTCGTCCCAGACGTGGCCGGTGGTTTCACCGGGTTTGCTGGTGACTTTCGATTGCGAGTACAGCAGTACGGCACAGCCGACGATGCCCAGGATGGTCAGTACAACAATGTACAGGTCCCAGAAGCTATTAGTAAAATCAGCCATGTTGCGCCTCCAAATCTTCGTCGTCGAACGGCAGATGTGCCGCCTGAGCGAAATCAGCTTCTTTATTGTGGACCAGTGCCCACCACAGGATTCCGGCAAACGTGATGAAAGAAATCACCGTCATCACGCTGCTGGCACGGTCCAACAGGGAATCGATTGCCATGTTAGTTCCTCGATTTAATTAACGTGCCCAGGCCTTGCAGATAGGCGATCAGAGCATCTTCTTCGGTTTTATCTTTCAGCTCTTCCGGACCGGCGGCAATTTCAGCGTCGCTGTACGGATGGCCCAGACGTTGCAGTGCGCGCATTTTCGGAATCACGCCCTGTGGGTCCAGCTTGGTTTTCGCCAGCCATGGGTAGTTAGGCATGTTCGACTCTGGCACCACGTCACGTGGGTTGTTCAGGTGGGTACGGTGCCATTCATCGCTGTAACGGCCGCCGACACGGGCCAGATCCGGACCGGTACGTTTCGAACCCCACTGGAACGGACGGTCATAGACGAACTCGCCAGCTACCGAGTAGTGACCATAGCGCTCGGTCTCTGCACGGAACGGACGCACCATCTGCGAGTGGCAGTTGTAGCAGCCTTCGCGGATGTAGATGTCGCGGCCGGTCAGACGCAGTGCCGAGTAAGGCTTCAGGCCAGCTACCGGTTCGGTAGTCGACTTCTGGAAGAACAGCGGCAAGATTTCTACGGCGCCGCCGACGCTGATTACCAGCACTACCAGCGCGATCAGCAGCCAGGGATTTCTTTCAATCCAGTCATGTGAAAATTTCATAGGTGCTCCGATATCAAGCGTGGCCGCTGGTCAGCGCAGGAATACGCGCTACGGCGGTCTCGCGGTTACGCAAGGTCATCCAGGTGTTGTAGCCCATCACGCACATGCCGGTCAGATACAGCAGGCCGCCGGTGAAGCGCACAACGTAGTACGGATAGGTCGCTTTGACGCCTTCAACGAAGGTGTAGGTCAGGGTGCCGTCTGGATTGACTGCGCGCCACATCAGACCTTGCATCACACCGGCGATCCACATTGCGGCGATGTACAGAACGATACCGATGGTGGCTACCCAGAAGTGCAGGTCGATCAGCTTGGTGCTATACATTTTCTGCGAGCCAGCCATACGTGGCAGCAGGTAGTAGATCGAACCCATGGTGATGAAACCAACCCAGCCCAGAGCGCCACCGTGAACGTGAGCAATGCTCCAGTCGGTGTAGTGCGACAGCGCGTTGACGGTCTTGATCGACATCATCGGGCCTTCGAAGGTGGCGATACCGTAGAACGACAGCGACACGATCATGAATTTCAGGATAGGATCGGTACGCAGTTTGTGCCATGCGCCCGACAGCGTCATGATACCGTTGATCATACCGCCCCACGATGGTGCCAGCAGAATCAGCGAGAACACCATACCGAGCGACTGGGTCCAGTCTGGCAGTGCGGTGTAGTGCAGGTGGTGAGGACCCGCCCACATGTAGGTGAAGATCAGCGCCCAGAAGTGCACGATCGACAGGCGATACGAGTACACAGGACGTTCAGCTTGCTTAGGAATGAAGTAGTACACCATGCCCAGGTAGCCGGCGGTCAGGATGAAGCCCACCGCATTGTGGCCGTACCACCACTGGATCATCGCGTCCTGTACACCTGCGTAAGCGGAGTAGGATTTGAACAGGGTTGCAGGCATCGAAGCACCGTTGACCACGTGCAGGATCGTCACGGCCAGAATGAAGGCAGCGAAGAACCAGTTAGCCACGTAGATGTGCTTAACTTTGCGGGTCAGGATGGTGCCGAAGAACACTACCGCGTAGGCGATCCACACGACAGCGATCAGCAGAGTGATAGGCCATTCCAGCTCGGCGTACTCTTTACCGCGGGTCAGACCCAGTGGCAGCGTAACGACGGCGCTCAGAATGACGGCTTGCCAGCCCCAGAAGGTGAAGGCAGCCAGCTTGTCCGAGAACAGACGTACCTGGCAGGTACGCTGTACCACGTAGTACGACGTTGCGAACAGGCCGCAAATACCGAACGCGAAAATCACCGCGTTGGTGTGCAATGGCCGCAGACGGCCATAAGTTAACCATGGAATGTCCAGGTTCAATGCCGGCCATGCCAATTGGGCAGCGATAATAACGCCGACCAGCATGCCGATGATCCCCCAGACCACGGTGGCGACTGCGAATTGCTTCACAATCTTGTAGTTGTAGTTCTGTGCAAGGTCCACTTGATGTTCTCCCAAGAACGCTTTGATGATGTGGGTCAAAGGTTACTTAGGTGGGACTTAAAAAACCTTGATACAGATCAAAATATCTCTCATGAATCATTGCGCTGAGACATTTCGCCCCCATCATGGCGGGCCGCAGGGCGCGGCCGGGAGACAGCTGCCTCGCCCGACTGCTAGCAGGGTGCTAGTCAGTTTCTGATGTATCCGGCGCGGCCGGCTTGTCATCATCCTGCAAAATGCGCAGGCCGGGACCGACCAGATCTTCGAACTGGCCATCGTCCGAGGCGCGGAAGAACACCCACAGCGCCACAAATACCAGCAGTACGCTCAGCGGTATGAGCAGAAACAACGCTTCCATCACGCTCCCTTTCTGAGTCGTAAGGCATTTGCCACCACCACGGCCGAGCTGAGCGCCATGCCCACCCCGGACAGCCATGGATTGAGCCAGCCCAGCGCCGCAGCGGGGATGGCCACGCCATTGTACAGGCTAGCCCACCACAGGTTCTGCCGGATCACGCCCATGGTGCGGCCCGCCACGACGGCACTGTCGACCACGGAATCGATACGGCCGCTGAGCAGCACGGCATCGGCATGGGCTTGCGCCAGCGCGGCACCGGCGCCCATGGCGAAGGAGACGTCGGCGGCGCTGAGCACGGCGGCATCATTGATGCCGTCGCCCACCATGGCCACCACGGCGCCGCCTTCCTGCAGTTTCTTCACAAATGCCAGTTTTTCGTCGGGCAGGTAGCCGCCTATGGTGGTGCTGATGCCCAGCTGATCGCCCACCTTGCGCGCCAGCGCATCGTGGTCGCCGCTGAGCAGCACCACCGTCTTGCCGGCCTTGCGGAAGTAATCGATGGTGCCGGCGGCTTCGGCGCGGATGCCGTCATGCAGGGCAAAGCAGGCCAGCCACTGGCCTTCTGCGCCCAGATACACGGGGGTGACGCCGTCGGCCACCGTATGGGCCGGCATGCTGCCGCTCAGTTCCGCCACAAAGCTGGCATTGCCCAGCCGGTAGCGGCGGTGATGCAGCACCCCTTCCACACCGCGCCCGGCCAGTTCCTGCAGCGAGGCCGGATGCCAGTCGGGGCGCAGCGCGCCATCGGCTGCACCGGCTTCGGCGGCAGCCTGCACGATGGCGCGCGCCAGCGGATGAGCGCTGGCAGCATCGAGCGCCGCGGCCACCTGCAGGCAGAATTCTTCCTGCATCAGCCCCAGCGCGGTGGTCTGCTGCAGCACGGGACGGCCATAAGTCAGCGTACCGGTCTTGTCGAACACGATGTGGCTAGCGCGGTGCAGGGTTTCCAGCGTTTGCGCCCCCGTGACCAGCACGCCCTCGCGCAGCAGCCGGTCGGTGCCCGCTGCCAGCGCGGTCGGCGTGGCCAGCGACAGGGCGCAAGGGCAGGACACCACCAGCACGGCAATGGCGATCGGCCACGCGCGCGCGGCGCTGTAGCCATCAAGCCAGAACCAGAAACCGAAGGTAGCCACGGCAAACAGCAGCAGCGCCAGCACGAACCATGCGGCCACATCGTCGGCCCACTGGGCGATGCGCGGCTTGTCGCGGCCGGCGCGGTCGATCAGCTTGACCAGATTCGACAGCGTGCTGTCCTGCACGCGCTGGGTGACGCGGGCGATGATCATATTGCTGGCATTGATGGCGCCGCCCGGCAATTCATCGCCCACCTGCTTGGCGATGGGCGCGCTCTCGCCGCTCAGCAGCGACAGATCAAGCGCGGTGCGTCCTTCCAGGATCACGCAATCGGCCGCCACCGCTTCGCCCGGCTTGATCATGATGACCTGATCGATTTCCAGTGCCGCCGCCTTGACCAGCGTGCCCTGCTGGCTGGCCGGATAATCGGCCAGCACCGTGGCCGAGGCGGGCAGACCGTGCTGCAAGCGCTCCAGCGCGGCGCCGGCCTTGCGCCGTGCGCGCAGTTCCAGATAGCGGCTGCACAGCAGCAGGAAAATAAACATGGTGACGGAGTCGTAATACACTTCGCCGCCGCCCTGGAAGGTGGACAGCACGCTGGCGCCGAAGGCCGCCGCGATGCCGAGCGCCACCGGCACATCCATGCCCAGCGCGCGCGCGCGCAGGCTGGACCACGCGCCGCGCCAGAACGGCAGGGCGGAATAGAAGATAGCCGGCGCCGTCAGCAGCAGGCTGGCCCAGCGGAACAGCTGCGCCATATTGGCATCGAGCGTACCGTCTTCGGCCATGTAGGCCGGCGCCACATACATCATCACCTGCATCATCGATAAACCGGCCACGAACAGCTGGCGGCCCAGCGTGCGCTGGGCCTGCTGCTGCTGCACGCTGTGGCGCGCCGCATCGTAGGGGTAGGCCGTGTAGCCTATGGTATGCAGAGCGGCCAGAATATCGCCGGGCCGGCAGTCGTCCGAACGCCAGCGCACATACAGCCGCTCGGTAGCCACGTTGAGCTGGGCACTGGCTACACCGGGCAGCTGGTTCAGCCGCTGCTCGATCAGCCACACGCAGGCAGCGCAGCGGATGCCGTCCACGGCCAGCGTGGTTTCGCGTTCGCTCTCACTGTCGCGGCAGACAAAGCGCGGGTCGGCATTGTCGTACAGTTGCAGCTCGGGCGGCAGCACCTGCGCGCCTTCGGCCGTGGCGGCATAGGCCGAACGGTTCAGATAATACGCTTCCTGCCCCAGATCCATGATGGTCTGCGCCACTGCCGTACAGCCGGGGCAGCACATGGCCTGATCGGCACCGGCAATGTGCACCTGCCATTCCGGCCTGGCGTTGGCCGGTATCGGCAGGCCGCAGTGGTAGCAGCCGGCCGGCTGTACAGCCGCAGGCGCAGCAGCGGGGCTCGCGTCGGCCGGGCTGGTCGTACCCAGTACGGGCGGCGGGGTCAGTGTTGTGGTGTCAGGCATAAGGTGTTCATCCAGTCAGGCGTGAAGCCGCCTACGGCGCGGTACAGGCCGAGCAGGCCGAAGGCCAGCACCAGCAGGCCGCAAGCGAGCCGCACGGGCGGACGCTGCAGGGCGCGCTGCAGGCGCGCACCGACCAGTCCCAGCCCCGTCAGCATGGGCAGCGTGCCCAGCCCGAAGGCCAGCATCACGGCAGCGCCATTGCTGGCCGAACCGCTCAGCATGGCTGTCAGCAGCACGCTGTACACCATACCGCAAGGCAGCCAGCCCCACAGTGCACCCAGTATATAGGCCTGATGGGGGCGGGTGGCCGGCATCAGCGCTTTCATCACGGGAGCGATGGCTGGCTGGGCCGCCTGCCACAGCACGCGGCCGCCCTGTTCCAGCAGGGCCAGTCCCTGCCACGCATTCATCAGGTATAGCCCCAGCGCCACCAGCATCAGGTTGGCCAGCCAGTAGAAGCCCAGCTGTACACCGGCCAGTGCGCTCAGGCTCTGCGCGCCGCTGGCCAGTCCGCCCGCCAGCGCGCCCGCCACCATATAGCTGCTGATGCGGCCAGCGTTATAGGCGAGGACGCGGGTAAGAGGGCGGGCCGGCTGGGCCACGGCGATGGGAATCACGGCGCGCGCGGGCGCAGCAGTGGCACTCGACAGTGCGCCCACGATGCCGCCGCACATGCCGATGCAATGCACGCTGCCGGCCAGTCCAACTACCAGTACTGGCAGCAGCTGCAATGCGTTCATGGCGGGCTCAGATGGTCTTGGAGTAGCGCAGCGGTTGCGCTTCGCCCAGACGCGGCTGACTCAGGTAGCGGTCGAATACCATGCAGATGTTACGGATCAGCAGACGGCCTTTCGGCGTGACGGTAATCCAGTCCGGCTCCACGATCAGCAGGCCATCTGCTTCGAACGCCTTGAGCTTCTGCAGTTCGGTGGCGAAGTATTCGCCGAAGCGGATAGGGAAGGACTGCTCGATCGAGCCTATCGACAGTTCGAAATTGCACATCAGCTTCTGGATCAGAATCCGGCGCAGCAGATCGTCGTTTTCCAGCTTGATGCCGCGTACCACCGGCAGCCGGCCTTCGTCGAGTTTTTCGTAATAGCCTTCCAGCGTCTTCTCGTTCTGGCTGTAGGTGGCGCCGACGGCGCTGATGGCCGACACGCCGCACGAAATCAGCTCCGATTCGGCGCGGGTGGAATAGCCCTGGAAGTTACGCTGCAAGCGGCCCTGACGCTGGGCCACAGCCAGTTCGTCATCGGGTTTGGCGAAGTGGTCCATGCCGATGTAGACGTAGCCGGCCGCGCACAGGCGGCGGATGCACAGCGCCAGCAGATCGAGCTTGACGGCCGGGGTCGGCAGATCATCTTCGCTGATGCGGCGCTGCGGCTTGAACAGGTGCGGCAGGTGGGCGTAGTTGTACAGTGCGATACGGTCGGGATTAGCAGCGATCACCTTGTCCAGCGTCTGCTCCATGCTGGTCATGCTCTGCTTGGGCAGGCCGTAGATCAGATCGATGCTGATGGAACGGAAACCGGCCTCGCGGGCGGCATCGATCACGGCGCGGGTTTCCGCTTCCGGCTGGATGCGGTTGACGGCTTTCTGCACGTCCGGATCGAAGTCCTGCACACCCAGACTGATGCGGTTGAAGCCCTGCTTGCGCAGCGAATGCACGCGCTCCACGCTGACCGTGCGGGGATCGATCTCGATCGAATATTCGCCCTGCTGGTCGGGCGCAAAATCGAAGCTGGCGTGCAGGTGGGCCATCAGGTCGCCCATCTGGCGGTCGCTCAGATAGGTGGGCGTGCCGCCGCCGAAGTGCAGCTGTTCGAGCTTGCCCATGCCGGCAAACAGACGGCCCTGCATATCGATTTCCTGTTTCAGATAATCGAGGTAGGTGGCCGCCTTGCTATGGTCTTTGGTAACGATCTTGTTGCAGCCGCAGTAGTAGCACACGGTATCGCAGAACGGAATATGGATGTACAGCGACAGCGGGCGCGAGCTGCGCCGCATGCGCAGACCCGCCACGGCTTCGAGGAACTGGCCATAGCCGAATTCGGACTGGAAGCGGTCGGCCGTCGGGTAGGAGGTATAGCGCGGGCCCGACTGGCTCAGCTTGCCAATAATTTCGGCATCAAATTCTACGGCTGGAAAAGCAGAGCCGGTGCTACTTGCGTGGTTATACATAATCAGGCTGCAATGCGCTTCATAGACTGGGGTTTACGGACGGCCAGTGCCGCGCGCGAAGTGCGTGCGCTGCCGAATTTGAACAGACTTACCGCTTGAGTCAGGTTACCTGCTTCGATCGCCAGACTGGCGGTCGCCGCAGCGGCCTGTTCCACCAGCGCGGCATTTTGCTGGGTCACAGTATCCATATGGGCAATGGCCGCATTGACCTGATCCACACCGATGCTCTGCTCCTGCGAAGCGACGGTAATTTCCTGCATGATCGACGTCACCTGCTGCACCGAGGCCACCACTTCCTTCATGGTGGCCCCGGCGCGGCCGACTTGCTCCATGCCGGCGCTGACTTTGCCCACCGACACGTTAATCAGATTCTTGATGTCCTTGGCCGCCGTTGCGCTGCGCTGGGCCAGATTGCGTACCTCGCCGGCCACCACGGCGAAGCCGCGGCCCTGTTCGCCGGCGCGGGCCGCTTCCACCGCAGCGTTGAGCGCCAGAATATTGGTCTGGAAAGCGATGCCTTCGATCAGGCCGATGATGTCGACGATCTTGTGCGAGGAAGTATTAATCTCGTCCATGGTAGCGATAACGTCAGCGACGATTTCACCGCCGTGCACGGCCACGTTGGAAGCGTTCAGCGCCAGCTGGTTGGCTTGCGCCGAGTTATCGGCATTCTGTTTCACGGTGGAGGAGAACTGCTCCACGCTGGAGGCGGTTTCTTCCAGACTGGCGGCCTGGGCTTCGGTACGGCCCGACAGGTCGGCATTGCCGGCCGCGATCTGGCGGGTAGCCACAGCCATGGTCTCCACGTTGGTGCGCACATCGCGGATGGTGGCGATCAGGTTGCTGTTCATCTGCTGCAACGCACGCAACAGCTGGCCCACTTCATCGGTGGCTTCCGTTTCGAAGCTGCCCGACAGGTCGCCGGCGGCAATCGCGCGCGCGCCCAGCACGGCCTGACCGAGCGGCTGCAGCACCGAGACACGCAGGGTGTACCAGAGGAAGACGTTGATCAGCAGACCAATCACGGTGGCGGCAAAGATGACGTAATTATGGCCGCTGCCGCCGCCCAGCAGGGCTGCTGCGCCCACGCCGGCCAGCAGGGTATTAACCAGACTGGTCGAGGCCCAGATGCGCAGCGCCAGCGAGGAGTGGATCAGACGGCGCGTCAGGCGGGCGGCCAGCGAACCGCTGCGGCCATGAATCAGCTGGCCGTTCTTGATGCGGATGTTATGTTTGCCGCCGGAGCGGATGGCGCGATACGCTTCTTCGGCACGGTTGATCTGGCTGCGCTCGGCCTTGGTGCGTACCGACATATAGCCGATGGTCTTGCCCGCTTCGCGGATGGGCGTGACGTTGGCCTTGACCCAGTAAAAGTCGCCGCTCTTGGCGCGGTTCTTGACGATGCCCGTCCACGGCGTGCCGGACTGGATGGAGCGCCACATGTCGGCAAATGCTTCGGCCGGCATTTCAGGGTGGCGCACAATATTCTGGGGAGCGCCCATCAACTCGGCTTCACTGTAACCGCTCACATGGCAGAAATACGGATTTACATAGACGATGTTACCGTTCAAGTCGGTTTTCGATACGATCGCCTGATCTTCCTGTACTTCCACTTCGCGGTTGGTCACCGGTTGGTTATTGCGCATATTGTCTCTCCAGATGGATATATTGCTCTACCGCAATTATAGTCCTGTCAGTTTACGGAAATTGCCCAGATATTTGATTGATTTAGATCAAAGTTCCCCAGATTGCTTGTGTTACTCCCTTTCAATAAACCGCTCGGTCACGGCAGGCCGTGGCTAGTTTCTTGACATGGACAAATAAGGGGAGTAAAACCGCCACCCGCGCCCTTCATGAGTTCAGTATAGATACTCTGCGGACAGAAGCAGCCCCGAATTTATAGCGCGAGTGCCCAGGGTTGTGGGGGTTTGTGTTTATGAATTGTTGCTGCCGCGCAACTTACCCACCAGCGTCAGCAGCCCCAGCGCGACGCCGCCCGCCACCAGTCCCGCCAGCGCATTCAGGGCGGAGGGCAGCAGCGCAGCCAGCCAGGAGGCCGGTGCCGGCCATGCAGCGGCGGCACTGCCCGCATGCTCGATCAGTTCATGCACAGGGGTAATCCCGTGGGTGAGGATGCCACCGCCCACCATGAACATGGCCACCGTCCCCAGCACCGAGAGCAGCTTCATCAGCTTGGGCGCTGCCGCCAGCAGTATCCGCCCCAGCGCCTGCCACAGGGCACCGGCGCGCCGGCTCAGGTACAGACCGGCATCGTCGAGCTTGACGATGGCAGCGACAATGCCGTACACGCCCACCGTCATGGCCAGCGCAATGCCTATCACCACCGTCACCTGCTGGGCAAACGGCGCCGAGGCCACCGTGCCCAGTGCAATCACGATGATTTCTGCGGACAGAATGAAATCGGTACGGATGGCGCCGCGGATCTTGTCGCGTTCAAGCGCCACCAGATCCGTCTCCGGCTCGGCCAGCACGGCCGCCAGCGTGCCGGCCGGCGCCTCCGGCGCCCGATGCAGCAGCGTATGCACAATTTTTTCGCAGCCTTCGAAGCACAGGTACAAGCCGCCCAGCATCAGCAGCGGAGCGATGGCCCACGGCGCCAGCGCGCTGATGCCCAGCGCCGCCGGCACCAGGATGGCCTTGTTCTTCAGCGAGCCCACGGCCACCGCCCACACCACCGGCAGTTCGCGCTCGGCCTGCACCCCCGCCACCTGCTGGGCATTAAGCGCCAGATCATCGCCCAGCACACCGGCGGTTTTCTTGGCCGCGACTTTGCTCATCAGCGCCACATCATCGAGGATGCTGGCAATATCGTCGATCAGCGCCAGCAGACTGCTTGCGGCCATAGAGGCTCCTTATTATCAATTGAATAAAGTTACAGCATGCCTAACAGCTTGCCCAGATCACCACATATTAACCGAAGCAGGCTGGCGTGCAGACCGCTAAAATAGGACCACTTGCTGCGGCCGCCGGCTGCCCTGACGCTATGGACATGACATGAGTTTTACTACCTGGTTCACTTTCTTCGTTGCTGCCTGGATTATCGCCATCTCGCCCGGTTCCGGTGCCGTGCTGTCGATGTCGCACGGCCTGTCGTATGGCCTGAAACGCGCCAGCGTCACTATCCTGGGGCTGCAGGCCGGCCTGCTGATGGTGCTGTTCATTGCCGGCGCGGGCGTCGGTTCGCTGCTGCTGGCCTCCGAAGTGGCGTTCAATATCGTCAAGACTGTGGGTGCGCTATACCTGATCTATCTTGGCCTGAGCCAGTGGCGCGCCAAAGTCAGCATTAGCGGCGAGGCCGCCCATGCGGAACTGCGCATACCGTCGGTGAAGCAGCGCCTGCTGACGGGTTTTCTGACCAACGCCACCAACCCCAAAGGCATCATCTTCATGGTGGCCGTGCTGCCGCAGTTCATTACCCGCGAAGCGCCGCTGCTGCCGCAGCTGCTGATACTGGCCGTGACCATGTGCTGCATCGATCTGATCGTGATGCACAGCTACGCCTTTCTGGCCTCGTCCATGCAGCGCTTCTTCCGCGACGCCCATGCTGTGAAAAAGCAGAACCGCGTGTTCGGCGGCCTGCTGATGGCCGTGGGCACGGCGCTGTTTTTCGTCAAGCGGGGCGGCGCCAGCGCCTGAGGCCATGGCAAATTTGTAAGGCCTTGTAATCGCAGTAGGCGGAATTCCTGCCGCAGCGTTTAATCCCGATATTACCCAGGAGCGCTGTCATGAACCGTCGCATCATCCCCACTCTGCTGCTGGCCGCGCTGGCCAGCCCCGTCTACGCCCAGGACGACCTGCCCGCGCTGGTGGGCCGGGTCGCCGCCGTGCAGGGTCTGGTCACCCTGACGGGCGATGACGACGCCGTACCAGCCGGACTGAACTGGCCGGTAGTGGCCGGCAACCATATCCACACTGCCAGCGGCGCCCGTAGCGATGTGCGCGCAGGTTCCACCGCCATACGGGTGGATGGCGATTCCGATGTAGAAATTCTCGATCTCGATGACGACATTCTGCGGCTGCGGCTGAATTACGGCAGCGTCAGCATCCGCCTGCGCAGTCCCGAGCAGGTGCGCAATTTCGAACTGGTGACGCCGCAGGCCCGCATCACCTTGCTGGAGCCGGGGCTGCTGCGGGTGGACGCGGAGCGCCAGGCCGACACCAGCCAGATCCGCGTGCTGGCCGGCAGCGCCCGCGTCAATGGCGCCGGCGCGTCGCTCACGCTCAATAGCGGCCGCGCCGCAGAAATCAACAGCAACGATGTGCGTACCCTGCTGGCACAGACGGACGGCTTCGACCGCTGGGCCGATGAACGCGAACGCAGCGGCGACGGCAGTGTCAGCACGCGCTTTGTATCGAGCGGCATCACAGGCTACGAAGAGCTGGACCGCAACGGCAGCTGGACGGAAAGCGTGGAATACGGCCCCCTGTGGACGCCGCGCAATGTGGCCGCCGACTGGGCGCCGTACCGCGATGGCCGCTGGATCTGGCTGGCGCCATGGGGCTGGACCTGGATCGACAATGCGCCCTGGGGCTATGCACCCTCCCATTATGGCCGCTGGGTCATGGTCAACCGGCGCTGGTGCTGGGCCCCGGGCCAGCTGCACGGCCGCCCGGTGTGGGCGCCGGCACTGGTGGGCTGGGTGGACGGCCACGGGCCCGGCCCCAACCACCGGCCCGGCATAGGCTGGTATCCGCTGACGCCGCGCGATCATTATGTGCCCGGCTACCGCATCTCGGCGGAACGGGAGCAGCGCCTGAGCTGGTTGCGCAACGGCCGCCCGCTAGCGCCACTGTCCATCAATAATGGCATGCCGCCAAGGCGCGATGGCTTAAGCGTACTGCCACGCGAACAATTTGAACGGCAGGTGCCCCATGCGGTGCCGCCGCGCGCTGCACCGGGCTTGCCACTGAATCAGCCGGGCAATCATGCTCTGCCAGCCAATGCCGGCGGCCCCGCCAGCACCCAGCCGGCGAATGGCCTGCCGCCGCGCGCGCCCGACTATGGCCGTAACCACTGGCCGGAGCGAGGGCCGGATAACCGAGGTGTCCGGACCGATTATCGCGACGATGGCCGCAACCGCGGCAACATCGGTCCCGCCACCGGACCAGCGCCGGCCATACCGGCTATTCCGCTGGCAACGCCGTCGGCCCCTGCCATCAACCCGCCAGCAGGGGTGAGCCGGCCAGCCACAGGCGTGGGCGGCCCGTCGAATCAGGCTGGCCAGCCGCCGTCCCAGCTGTCCGGCAGCGGCAATGAGCGCGAACGACGTTACGGCACGGACCTCAACGAACGCAACGACAGGGCCGACAGCTTCCAGCGCAACGAAAGGATCAATCGGATCGACAACTTTAACCGTGACGCCCGCCAGCAGGATGAGGCCCGCCGCGCGCAGCGCCAGCAGGACGAGCGGCGCGATGCGCCCGTGGCGGTGCAGGCCCAGCCTGCGCCTGCGCAGACTCCGGTACGGCCAAGTTTTAGCCCGCCACTTACGGCAGCCCCCGCGCCGGCACGTCCGGTCTTTACGCCGCCACCGGCACCGGCTGCCGCGCCCAAGGAAAACGGCCAGCACCAGCGCGAGGAAAGACGCAAGGAAGAGGGGCGCGAGCGGGGCGAAAAGCGAAATCAGATCCAGCAATAACGCTTACGCCGAATTGGCTACAATAGAGGCTGGCGGCACCGCGTTGGTGTGGCCGGTTTTTTATTGATTGGAATACCTATGCAAGCGATCCCGCCGTCAGAGTCCCTCATCGAATACCCGAGCGACTTCCCGATCAAGGTGATGGGGCCGACTCATATCGATTTCGCCGCCACCATCGTGCAGGTAGTACAGAAACACGACACGGGCTTCCACGAAGGCAAGATGGAAGTCCGTCCATCGGCCAAAGGCAATTACACCGGTCTCACCGTGGTCGTGCGCGCCACCAGCCGCGAACAGCTCGATGCGCTGTACACCGAGCTGTCCGGTCACCCTATGGTCAAAATCGTCATGTAATTCTGCCGCAGGCGCAGGCTACGCCCCGGTCTGCGCCACCTGTTCCTGCAACCAGTCACGAAAAGCTTGCACTTGCGGTCGCTGCTCTGCAACGGCGGGCAGCAATACCGCATATCCTGAGTCATCACCGTGGTAGTGGGGACTCACTTTCCGCCCCTCCAGCTTGACCGTCAGCGGCACCACTAGCCAGCCCGGATAGGCGCCTTCCGCGCGCCGTATTGCCACATCAACCCCGTCAGCCAACCATTGCTCGCCCGTCTGCAGCACCACATTGATAGCCGGATGGCGTTCAATGAAGCTCCCCAGCCGCGGCGTCAGCCAGCGTGCTGCGAACACCGGCACCGCCGCAATCGTCAGCCGCTGATGAAGGGGGCTGCGGCGTAGTGCCGCACTGGCCGCCGCTATGTCGGCGAAGGCCTTGGCCAACTGGCGCGCGTACTGCGCGCCCTCCGGGGTAATCCGCACCTGCTTGCCGTAGCGCTCGAACAGGGCCAGCCCCAGCTCGCGCTCCAGCGCCCGCACCTGATGGCTGATAGCGCCATGGGTCAGATGCAATTCCTCCGCCGCCCGCGAGAAATTCTCGTGCCGGGCCGCCGCCTCGAAGGCGCGCAGTGCGGAAAAATTAGGCAAGCGGGAGGCGCTCATCAGGCTGGCATGCTGTGGATAACTTTGTGAATAAAATTAGCAAAAGACGTCCGAATATACTTCTATACTCAGGTAAACAGCAAGTTAACGCTTGTGAATAAATTTCACTTTGCGCCGTTCCCGTTGCTTTTTTGAGCAGCTGGTCGCGCCCGACCGCAAAGCCAGACAGGCTGCGCCCTGCGGGGCGTTTTGCGGCCCCGTGATTTATAATGGCGGGATGACGTCTCCAACCTCCACCGAGCCGGCACTGATACGCCACCTCGGCCTAGCCGATTACGACAGCACGTTTGCCGCCATGCGCAGCTTCACGGATGCCCGCACGCCGGACACCCGCGACGAACTGTGGATAGTCGAGCACCCGCCCGTCTTCACGCTGGGGCTGGGCGCCGACCGGGGCCATTTGCTGGCCGGCGCCAGCGCCATCCCCGTGGTGCAGACCGATCGCGGCGGCGAAGTGACTTATCACGGCCCCGGCCAGGTGGTGATCTACATGCTGATGGACCTGCGCCGCAACAAACCGGGCGGCAAGCTGTATGCGCGCCAGTTTGTCTACCGCATCGAGCAAGCCATCATCAATGTGCTGGCGGCGTATAATCTGCACGGTATGCGCGTCGAAGGCGCGCCCGGCATCTACATGGCCGACGGTGCCAAAAAGGGCGCCAAGATTGCCGCGCTGGGCCTGAAGGTGCGCGGCAACGGCTGCACCTATCACGGCCTGTCGCTGAATGTGGCCATGGATCTGGCGCCATTCAGCTGGATCAACCCGTGCGGCTATGCCGGGCTGGAAACGGTCGATATGCGCAGCGTCGGCGTGACGGCGCAACTGGCCGACGTCCAGCAGCAACTGGCCGAAGAATTAATCCGCGTACTGGCCCAGCCTACGCAACCCGCAGCAACCGAATAACCCCACTTTGCCCGCGAGGGCACGCAGCTTATGACCTCTGAGACCGATACCAAGATTGCCCCCGCTTACAACCCGAGCGAAAAGCAAAAAGGCGCCAGCAAAACTTCGCGCATTCCCATCAAGATCGTGCCGGTCGAACAGGTCGAGCGCCTGAAAAAGCCTGAGTGGATCCGCGTCAAGGCGGCTTCCACCTCATCGCGCTTCTACGAAATCAAGGACGTGCTGCGCGAAAACAAACTGGTCACCGTATGCGAAGAAGCCAGCTGCCCCAACATCGGCGAGTGCTTCGGCAAGGGCACGGCCACCTTCATGATCATGGGCGACAAGTGCACCCGCCGCTGCCCGTTCTGCGACGTGGGCCATGGCCGTCCTGATCCGCTGGATGAGAACGAGCCTATCAATCTGTCCAAAACCATTGCCGATCTGCGCCTGAACTACGTGGTGATCACCTCGGTGGACCGCGACGACCTGCGCGACGGCGGTGCCGGCCACTTCGTCTCCTGCATCACCGAGACGCGCAAGCTGTCGCCGAAAACCCAGATCGAAGTGCTGGTGCCGGACTTCCGCGGCCGTCTCGACAAGGCTCTGACCATCTTCGCCGATGGCCTGCCGGACGTGATGAACCACAATCTGGAAACCGTGCCACGTCTGTACAAGGAAGCCCGTCCCGGTTCCGACTACATGCACTCGCTGCAGCTGCTGAAGGAATTCAAAGAGCGCTATCCGGACGTGAAAACCAAGTCGGGCCTGATGGTGGGTCTGGGCGAAACGGACGAAGAAATCCTGCAGGTGATGCGCGACATGCGCGAGCACAATATCGACATGCTGACCATAGGCCAGTATCTGGCGCCATCGAACAGCCACCTGCCGGTGCGCCGCTATGTGCATCCGGACGTGTTCAAGATGTTCGAAGAAGAGGCTTACAAGATGGGCTTCAAGCATGCCGCCGTGGGCGCCATGGTGCGCAGCTCCTATCACGCTGATGTGCAGGCGCATGATGTGCTGGCCGCTAGCTAGTAAAGCCCGCAGCGCTCTATTGTGCTAACGCAATAGGCAAGCCATACTGGGCGAATTGCCGACTCCGGAATTCGCCCATGCCTATTGCCCGTCTCGCCATCCTCACCCTGCTGGCTCTGGCCGCTTTCGCCGGCAATTCCCTGTTATGCCGCGCCGCACTGGCGCGTACCCAGATCGACGCCGCCAGCTTTACTACCCTGCGTATGTTGTCCGGTGCCCTCATGTTGTGGCTGCTGGTGCGCCTACGCGCAGGCCAACAGCAAGGCCGCGGCAACTGGCGTTCGGCGCTGGCTCTGTTTGCCTACGCCGTCGGCTTCTCCTTCTCGTATCGCCAGCTGCCTGCTGCTGCCGGTGCGCTGATCCTATTCGGCGCCGTGCAGACCACCATGATCGGTTACGGCCTATGGCGCGGTGAGCGCTTGCGCCCAACCCAGATGGCTGGCCTGCTGCTGGCGGCGGCAGGACTGCTCGGGCTACTGCTGCCGGGCCTGTCGGCACCGCCTCTCTGCGAAGCTTTACTAATGCTGGGCGCCGGCATTGCATGGGGGGTGTATTCCTTGCGCGGCAAAGGGGGCGGCGACCCGCTCATAGTCACGGCAGGCAACTTCCTGCGGGCTGCTCCCATGGCGCTCCTGCTTAGTCTGGTATTCCTGCAAGATGCCCGCTACGATGCCGATGGCTACGCTTACGCCCTGCTTTCGGGTGCGCTAGCGTCCGGTGTCGGCTACGCCATCTGGTACACGGCATTGCCGCTTCTGAAGTCAACCACAGCAGCTACCGTACAGCTAAGCGTACCGGTGATTGCAGCCGCCGGCGGCATCCTGTTTCTGGGTGAATCCATTACCTTCCGGCTGACTGCCGCTTCGCTGGCCATCCTGGGCGGCATTGCACTGGTGCTGCTGACGGCACGCCGCTGATGCGGCAAGCTGATTTGTTGAGCAAGCACAACTTAAAAAGAGGAAACAACGCGAATAATCTGTCTCTGGCTCGGTGCAACATCGTTTCGGGGAGAGAGAACGGATGGCGAACACTAGTACAGCAGATCTCTGGGCCGTGCTGTATGGCGCAGCGCCAGACGACCACACGTGGAACCGGCAGCAACAGAAAAACGCCATCGCCCGCGCGCTGGAAGATCTGCTGAATACACGGCAGGCACTCGCCGATACACTGCTCAGCCGTCATCCGGCGCTGCAAACGTCCATCCTCAGCTACGGCCTGCAGGATTTTTCCGCCCTGTGCATCGCCAGCGAAGCGGACCGGCGCGGAGCCTGTCAGAATTTTTGTGTGAATCCGGGGTCATGAAATAATACCGAAAGGGATTTTCCATGACCGACGTAATGACCACTAAGAAGCCAAAAACCAAGAAGCAGTACCCGTTTCCCGTTGAAC
>NZ_WWCM01000016.1 GCF_009857915.1 Duganella qianjiadongensis | reverse complement strand
CGGCACGATCAAGTCCTGGATGGGCTGGACCCACTTCCTTACGAAAGGGCTGGAGCGCGTCCAGGCCGAGATGGGCCTGCATGTGCTTGCCTATAATTTCAAACGCTTGATGAGCTTGCTTGGCTTTGCCAGGATGATGGAGGCGATCAGGGCATATGCCCTTTTTGCAAGCCTAAAACACTTACTCAGAGCGTTAATCTTGTTGGCCCCACCGAAAGTGCAGACGAGATGGCGAAGCGCCAACAATGCTCTCTGGGGCTTCCAAACTTGCCCATGCAGATAAAATTAATTTCTCGGCACTGCAGAGTGTGTTTTTACACGGTCTGGGCCGATTTCAGCACTTGGCATCACTGTTTGTTTGTAAGCGGAGCTAATTGCTGAAGACATTCATTCTGCTCAAGAATACGCTTAAGTGCCGGCATGTTTTCAATGCAAGAGATTGCAAGTGGGTTCTTGAGCCCGGTCTTATACGAATAAATTAGAGAATAGCGAATTTGTCCGCTAGTGGCCGAGTTCCAATTCAGTGGCCTTCAATTAGACTCAACGAGGTTGAATTTTACGTATCACATTACTAAACGAGTCACTGACAAACAATGTCCCTTGCGAATTTATCGCGATGCCTGCTGGATGGTTGAAGCCTGATGAGCCTCCAATTCCGTCGAGGCTATTCCCACTTGCGCCTCCAGCAAGTGTCGTGACACGCGTGTTCTGATCGATCCGTCGAATCCGATTATTATTATCGTCGGCAACGTATAAAGTCCCGTCTGAATCAACAGCAATTCCCACAGGCGTATAAAATGCTGCCGACTTTCCGATACCATCAGTACTTCCCTCTGTACCAGGACTACCGGCAAGCGTAGTTACCGTTCCGTCAGGCAAAATCTTGAGAACGACATCCGAGGCGGTGACAAACATATTTCCCGACGAATCGAGAGCTATGCCGTACGGATATCCGATAGTAGCTGATTGACCAACACCTTCGGATATACCCTGACGCCCATTGCCTGCAATAGTTGTTACAGTCCCATTTACAGTAATTTTGCGAATAAGGCTATTCCCGGTATCCGCAACATAGACATTTCCAACTGTATCAACCGCAATTCCCTGTGGACCGAGAAATCTCGCGGCTCCCCCTACACCGTCGCTCCTTCCACCGATCCCATTCCCAGCAAATGTGGACACCAAGCCCAACGGCGAAATCTTTCGGATGGAGGAGTTTCCACTATCGGCCACAAAAACATTTCCCTCAGAATCAATTGCGATGCCGCGGGGGCTGCGGAAACTGGCGGCCTTTCCCATGCCATCGCTAAATCCAAGCGTCCCGTTACCAGCAAATGTCGTCACCAAGCCTGCGACACTAATTTTGCGAATGCAATTATTTGAAGTATCGGCGACAAAGGTATTCCCTTGTGCATCAACCGCGACACCTTGTGGGAAATTGAAACTCGCTTGATTACTAACTCCATCCGCGGCGCCAGAGTTCCCGGTGCCTGCAAGGGTAGTTACTACAGCTTCCGCCGTATGACACTCAATTGCAATATTAGTTACATTCGAGCCGTTTACTACGCCGGAACCTTTATTGATTCCACACTGTTGTGCGTAGCCTGGTGGCTGTCTCGAAATTAATACTTGATAGGGGGCACCAGTCGGCAGCAGAGTGGGAAATGCAATCGTGGTGGTATTTTTTGCTACGGCTATCTTGTCAGCGCCATTGGAAACGACCAACCCGTTCACTGACAAGTTCGTAATGGTGCCGCTGAGTGAATAGAGGGGCGAGTTAGGGGGCGTTGAACCGTTGCCTTTAACGCTTCCCCCGCCACACCCTGCAATTGATAGGACGATAGCTATTCCAAACAAAGTACCAAATTTCATATTTTTCCTAATATCATTGGGAATCCGCAATAGCTATCTTGGTTTCGCGGCAATCGAATAGGGCAATAACGCGAAATTACCTCACAAACATTCTCTCCCCTGTTGAGTATTAAAATCATGCGACGACTGAATGCCCGGTTTTCGCTCTGCAGCCAGAACCTAAGGCAATATCATAGTGCCTCAACGTCGCAAAAAGCTCACTAAATGTCACGCTCCCGAATCGCTCAGAGCGGAAATTGGTATCACCAGCAAAACAAACTACTTTTTATGATTCACGATGATTTTTGATATCTGAATGACAGAAAAAGTAGCCATTAAAGGGACGATAAATTCCACAACCGTAATCATGCTTTGATTTTTTAGATAAGGTACGTCAGCAAAAGCCCAATTCACGGCAATAACGCCAGCGATGCAGGCGGACAATCCGATTGCACGAAACGGCTTCGCCTCTTTTCGTAGAAATAAGAATGCGATGCAAATTGCTATTGAGATTATCTCGGCATAAATCGAGGTTAAGACATCTTCCCCGTGTGCGTGGGCTGCACGGCTAACCAACGAAAGCACAACCAAATATATCCAACGACTCTGTCTCAAAAGAACTCCAATACACAAAGCGAGGGGCAATCCAGCGTCTGTAAGTGGCCGCTAGCGGAATGTGATTGAGGTCAGCTTTCCAAAGGCTTGCCATCGACGAGGATGCGGAATTGTTCTCCTGAAAAACCGGCTCTATGGCTACCGTAAATAGCTTTGCCGATTGACTGATAATATATGGAGTCGCTGGCCTCGATAGAAACAGTCGCATCAGAATTTTCCGCACGAATTTTCGCAAGGGCTTCCGCGACTTCATCTGTTGAGCGTAGTGTGACACCATTCAACTCTACGCCGTCATTGTCTGAAATTCGTAGAATAATCATCTTGTCCACATTCACAATTCCAAGAATCAGAAAAAGCAGTGTTTCAGTTTTCAAATTGCTGAACGGCGACTTTTGTCCGAATTCAGCCGACGTCCTACAGGATATCAGCTTGCAAATGAGTAAAGTTCACGGATTCCCACATTAGGCCTGCAGCCACACCATTAGTGGCAAGCGTGTTCCTGCGCTTGGGCATTTCGTGTCCGCGAACTTATGGGCAGAGACCGCCCAGCTAACAAACTTGATGGCGAATGCCCGAGCGTCACTGTGGACGGGGAGGAGGGGAGTGATTGTAAGAGTACAGCCGGCAGAACCTCGTGCGTATATAAACGCGGCCGGCTGTATCTCAGGTCTAGAAGCTGTGCGGCGCAGGGGGAGCTGCGTCGCAGACGGCCTTAGATTTCCAGATTGTCGATCAGACGGGTCGAACCCAGCTTGGCCGCCGCCAGCACCACCAGCGGCGTGCCCTGTGCCAGATCGCCTGCGTTAGGCGGTTGCAGGTCGTTGCGCTTGCGGATGGAGATGTAGTCGGGCTTCCAGCCGCGCTTGGCCAGATCGTCCATGGCGCGGTGTTCGAGCTGGAACACATCCAGATGGCCGTTGCGTACTTCTTCGGCGACGAAGTTCAGGCTCTGGAACAGGGCCGGTGCTTCGGCCCGTTCGGCTTCCGACAGATACATATTGCGCGAGGACAGGGCCAGACCGTCGTCGGCGCGGTAGGTTTCGGCGGCCACGATTTCGGTCGGCATGGCGAACTGGCGCGCCATGTTACGGATGATCATGAGCTGCTGGTAATCCTTTTTACCGAACACGGCCACGCGCGGCTGCACGCACGAGAACAGCTTGGTGACCACGGTGCAGACGCCGTTGAAGAAGCCGGGGCGGAACTCGCCTTCCAGCGTGTTGCCCAGGCCATCTGGCGGCTGCACGCGGTATTCCTGCGGTTCCGGATACAGGTCTTTCTCGGTAGGCGCGAACAGCACGTAGACGCCTTCTTTCTCCAGCTTTTCCACGTCAGCCTGGAAGGTGCGCGGGTATTTGTCGAAGTCCTCGTTGGGGCCGAACTGCAGGCGGTTGACGAAGATCGAGGCCACCACCGGGTCGCCGTGCTTGCGTGCCAGCCGCATCAGCGACAGATGGCCTTCGTGCAGATTGCCCATGGTAGGAACGAATGCCGTACGCAACTGGCCGCTCAGCTGGTCGCGCAGTTCTTCAATCGAGGTAATGATTTTCATGACGTAGTTCTAACGTAAAAAAAGTCGTTAAGGCCGCGCCGGTCAGGCGGGCGAATAGGTCAGCCGCACATAGATCGGTGCAAACGGCTCGGCCTGGGTAATTTCCACCAGCGTTTCTTTGGCCAGTTCCAGCAGCGCGACAAAGTTGACCACCACCACGGGCACGCCGCCAGCGATGTCGAACAGGTCGGCAAACTCGACGAAACGGCTGCTCTGCAGCCGGCGCAGGATGGCGGTCATGTGCTCGCGCACGGACAGTTCTTCGCGGCTGATCTTGTGGTGCTGGACCAGCTTGGCACGCTTCATCACATCGAGCCAGGCCTGTTGCAGATCAACGGGCGTGACATCGGGCCAGCTGGTGACCAGACTCTGCTCGATGAAAATCTGGGTGCGGATGAAATCGCGTCCCACCTGCGGCACGGCGTTGAGGTCGTAGGCGGCCAGCTTGATCTGTTCGTATTCGAGCAGGCGGCGCACCAGTTCGGCCCGCGGATCGTCCAGCTCGGCATCAAGCTCGCTCTGGCGCTGCGGCAGCAGCATGCGTGATTTAATTTCGATCAGCATGGCCGCCATCAGCAGGTATTCCGCCGCCAGTTCCAGATTGGACAGGCGGATCTGGTCCACGTATTTCAGATATTGCAGCGTCAGCTGCGCCATCGGAATGTCGAGAATGTTGAAATTCTGTTTGCGGATCAGGTAGAGCAGCAAGTCCAGCGGACCCTCGAAGGCATCGAGGAAGATTTCCAGCGCGTCCGGCGGAATGTAGAGATCGTTGGGCAGCTTGAGCAGCGGTTCGCCGTACAGGCGGGCGAGGGCGGCCACCTCGGTGGTGACGGCAGCCGCTACCGCCACGGCTTCAGGGCTGACGTCAGGTTCTCCGGATGCAGGCAGCCCCGCCGCCGCATCGAGATCGGCCGCAGGCGCTTGCTGCTCCAGCGTTTCGTCTGGCAAGGTCATTGCTGCTCAGGTAGCGGCAGTCGCTAGCTAAGGGGAGGACTCAGACTTTGTTCTGGTAAACGTAAGCCTGTTGTTTGACGGCCGAAGCCAGCTGGCGTTGCTGTTCATCGAGGGAGATCGGCGGACGGTCCCACAGCAGGGCGCGGCCTTGCTGCTGACGCTCATCCATGCCCGGATTCTTTTCTTTCAGGGCTTTGATGAACAGGGTGTGCTCGGATTCGTACATCGAATGTTGTTTGGACAGTTTCATATAGTCTCTGTGGTTGGATCAGCAAGGCGTATTTTACCGCGCCGCAGCGCAAGCGGGCTAATTTGATGCAGGCCTGACAGCGCGAAATGCATGAATCGGGTATGCTTCATGGCTGATTGTTGCATGATTTTCACGAAACTTCCTGATGAGCGAACGTCTTTCCCCGCGCACCATCCTGCTGCTGACCCTGCCGCCACTGTTGTGGGCTGGCAATACCATCGTCGGCCGCTTGCTGCACGATATGCTGCCGCCGGTGTTGCTGAATTTTCTACGCTGGGCGCTGGCTTTCTGTTTTCTGCTGCCGCTGGCCGGCCCCGTATTGCGTCGCGAGGCCGGACTGTGGCGCTACTGGCGCGAGTATGCAACGCTGGGCTTGCTGGGCATAGGCATGTACAACGCCTTGCAGTACATGGCGCTGCAAAGCTCAACGCCGATCAATGTCACGCTGGTGGCCTCCGGCATGCCGGTGTGGATGATGCTGACGGGCTGGCTGTTTTTCGGCGTGCCGGTCAGCCGCAAGCAGGTAGCGGGCGCCGTGCTGTCGATAGCGGGCGTGGTGCTGGTGCTGGCGCGCGGCGAATGGCGCCATGTACTCGATCTGCGGCTGGTGGCGGGCGATCTGTACATGATCCTCGCTACCATCGCGTGGTCGCTGTATAGCTGGCTGCTGCTGCGTATCAAGGAACCGGCTGCCATCCGCGCCAACTGGGCCAGTTTCCTGCTGGCGCAGGTGGCCTTCGGCGTGCTGTGGTCCGGTGGTTTCGCGCTGGGCGAACAGGCGCTGGGTGCCATGCCGGTGCAATGGAGCTGGCCGCTGCTGGCTGGCCTGTTGTATGTGGCGACGGGGCCGGCCATCGTTGCTTTCGGCTGCTGGGGCGCGGGCGTGCGCGCTGCCGGTCCTGCCATCGGCTCCTTCTTCGTCAACCTCACGCCGCTGTTCACGGCAGTGCTGTCGTCGGCCATCCTCGGCGAAACGCCGCATGCCTACCATGCCGCCGCGTTTGCCCTGATTGTGGGCGGCATCGTGATTTCGGCGCGGCGCTAGCTGCGCAATGCCGCCAATGGCGCGCATAGGCCCGCTGCTGTCTGCTAGCAGCTGGCCGCTTTCAGGGCGTCGATCAGCACGCGTACTTTTTGCGGTAGATGGGGCGTGGCCGGATAGACAGCGTGGATTTCGCTCACTGCCAGCGACCACTCGGGCAGCACGCGCACCAGTCGTCCAGCGGCAATATCGTCTTTCACGGAAAACTCGGTGGCGCGCAGTATGCCGTCGCCCGCCAGCGCGGCAGCGCGGGTGGCATACGCCGTATTCGAGGAAAACACCGTGTTCTGCATCTGCACGGCAGTACTGCTGCCATCGGCTCCGTACAGGGTGAACTGGGTGGGCTGGGCGATCACGGTCAGCGCGATATGGGGCAGGGCGGGCAGGTCTGCCGGCGCTTGCGGTGTGCCGTAGCGGGCCAGAAAGGCCGGGCTGGCCACCAGCCAGCGGCGCAGGTGGGCTATGCGGGTGGCCATGTGGCCGGAATCATCGAGCTTGCCCAGCCTGACCGTCACGTCTATGCCCTCGGCGATCAGGTCGATGCGGTGATCGCTGCATACCAGCTCGATTTTCAGCGCCGGATAGTCGGCTCTGAGCCGCGTCAGCACTGGCGAGAGCACCATCACGCCGTAGTCGACGGGCGAGGCCACGCGCAGCGTGCCTTGTGGCGTCAGGCGTCCGCTGCGTGCCTGTTCGATGGCCTGCTCGGCGGCGCGCAGCAACTGGCGGCTGGCGTCGTAAAAACTGCGGCCGGCTTCTGTCAGGCTGAGCTTGCGGGTGGAGCGGATCAGCAGGCCTACGCCGATTTCTTCTTCCAGCAGCTGCATGTGTTTGCTGACCATGGACTTGGCCAGTCCCAGCCGCTGCGCTGCTGCAGTGAGCGAGCCCGCTTCGACCACGGCAACAAAGGTAGTGAGGCGGTTCAGATTGATGTTGTGCAGGTCTATCATGGGGGGCGATTGTACGCCCCATTGTCCACTTTAGGTGAACTCTGATTCCTGCTTTGTACGGCTTATCGCAACGATACGGCCTGCCTATACTCGCTGTACACCCTTAATGAAACAGGAGTTTCTATGAAGCTGTACGGCATTCCCCTTTCCGGCCACACCCACCGTGTCGAGCTGTTCCTTAAACTGCTGCAGCTGCCGCACGAATACGTGATGGTGGATCTGGCTAACGGTGAACACAAGCAGGCAGCCTTCCTGGCCAAAAACGCGTTCGGTGAGATTCCCGTACTGGAAGATGGCGATGTCACGCTGGCCGATTCCAACGCCATCCTCGTGTATCTGGCCTCGCGCTACGATGTCAGTGGCTTGTGGCTGCCGCGCGATGCCGTGGTGGCGGCGCAGGTGCAGCGCTGGCTGTCTATCGCTGCCGGCAAGATCGCTGGCGGACCGGCGACGGCGCGTCTGGTCAACGTGTTCGGCGCCCAGCGCAATCTGGCCGCGGCCCAGAGCATGGCTACCCAGCTGTTCGGCGTGATGGAGCAGGAACTGCAGCAGCGTAGCTGGCTGGCCGGCGAGCACCCTACCATTGCCGATGTGGCCTGCTACAGCTATATCGCGCATGCGCCGGAAGGCGGCATTTCGCTCAAGCCTTATCCCAAGCTGCGCGCGTGGCTGGACGCGATCCGCGCCTTGCCCGGCTTTGTGACTATGCCAGTGACAGCCGTGGGCCTGGCCAGCGAGGAGATGTAATCATGACGACCTTCCATGCGGGAGAACTGGCGATGCAGGAGCGCGTGGGCATGCGCGAGCGCATTGCTGGTGCGGCGGATTTCATCCGTCCCTTCATGCCGCAGCAGCACCGCGATTTCTTTGCCAGTCTGCCGTTTTTCTATCTGGCTGCGCTCGATGCCAGCGGCCAGCCGTGGGCTACATTGCTGGCGGCGCAAACGGGTTTCATCAGCACGCCGGATGAAGCCACTTTGCAGATAGCTGGCGGGCTGCTGGCCGGTGATCCGCTGGAAGGTCTGTTAGAGGTGGGTGCTCATGTGGGCGGTCTGGGGCTGGAGCCCACCACGCGGCGGCGCAACCGTCTCAATGGCGAGATCGTGCAGCGTGACGGGAACAGCCTGCAGATTGCCGTGCGCCAGAGTTTTGGCAACTGCCCCAAATATATCCAGAGCCGCCAGCATTATCCGGTGCAGCACGATGGCGCCGCAGCGCAGGTTTGGCGTTCTTCGTCGCTGAGCGAGGCCGATCGCGCGCTGATTGCGGCGGCCGACACCTACTTTATTGCCAGCGCCCACATGGCCGACGATGCAGGGCAGGGGCGCGGGGTCGATATGTCTCACCGTGGCGGCAAGCCCGGTTTCGTGCTGGTGGAAGATGAGCGCACCCTGCTGGCGCCCGAGTTTGTGGGGAATTTCTTCTTCAACACGCTGGGCAATCTGGCCAGGGATGCCAGAGCGGGCTTATTGTTTATCGATTTTGCCAGCGGCGATCTGCTGCATCTGGCTGTCGAAGCAGAGATCATCTGGGAAGGTCCGCAGCTGGCGGCGTTTGCAGGTGCCGAGCGGCTGCTGCGCTTCCATGTGCGCGAAGTGGTGCGTCATGCGGGCGCCTTGCCCTTGCGCTGGAGCGCGCCAGAGCAGGCGCGCCAGCTAGAGCGTACGGGCAGCTGGCACGACGCCTAGGGCGGCTGGAAGAGGGTGTCGGATTAGACCCGACTAGACCCGACTAGACCGGATTAGACTCGATTAGACTCGATTAGACCGGATTAGACTGGGGCGGGCAAAATGGGCAGGCGGCAGGCGGCAGGCGGCAGGCGGTGAGGCCGCGCCGCCGAACCTAATTGCGCAACATGCGCCGCATCACCAGCGGTGGCGGCTCCAGCGGATTAGCGTGCGAGTATTCAAGCTCTTCTGCCAGCTCGAATTCGAAAGCGGTGTAGAAGTCGATCAGCCGTGGCTGGTCGCTGCGCACGGCCAGACGCATTTCTTCGATACCTGCTGCCAGACCGTGATGGATCACGGCCTCCAGCAGGTGTTGCGAGATATTCTGGCCGCGAAAATCGGCCAGCACGCCCATGCGGCAGATTTCCCACACGTCGGCATCGTCATCGAGCGGCAGCCAGCGCACCGAGCCTACCGGTGCATCTTCAACCAGTAAAACAAAACCGCCGCCGGTACGCAGATGTTCTGCGACCAGTACGGCGGTTTCGCGGTGGCCACTGGAAGTGACATTGACTTTGCCGGCCCACGCAGCGCGCGTGAGCTCGGCAATCAAGGGTGCATCGTCCAGCGTCGCTTCGCGTACCACGATGTTCATGCGCAGTCCCTGGCTGATGTCTTAGCTGATGCGCATGCCCGGCTCGGCGCCCGGCCATGGGTTGAGGATGTAGATGCCCGGCTTGGCTTTCTCGTCGACGGCGGAAGCGGCCATCACCATGCCTTCGGATACGCCGAACTTCATCTTGCGTGGCGCCAGATTAGCCACCAGCACGGTCAGCTTGCCGATCAGGTCTTCCGGCTGGTACATGGATTTGATGCCCGAGAAGACGTTACGCAGACGGCCTTCGCCAGCGTCCAGCGTCAGGCGCAGCAACTTGTCCGAGCCTTCCACGTGTTCGCAGTTGACGATTTTGGCGATACGCAGATCGACCTTGAAGAAGTCGTCCACCGAGATTTCCGGCGCAATCACTTCGATGCCCGTTTCCGTCACCTGTACCGCTGGTGCGGCCTTGGCTTTGGCTGGTTTCTCGGCCTTGGCTGCCGGTGCGGCGGCTGGCGCGGCAGCTGCCTGCGGTGCGTCGAACAGGTCTTCGATCATCTTCGGATCGACCCGCGTCATCAGGTGGGCGTAGGCGCCGATGGTGCGGCCCAGCATGGCGCTGGCCACCACGCCGCTGGCCACGTTGGTCTGGGTCCAGTCGAATTTCTCGTCATTGAGGAACTTGGCCACGTTGGCAGCGACGCCCGGCAGCACTGGCGACAGTAGGATGGACAGCTGGCGGAACAGGATCAGCGCGGTGGTGCAGACATCGTGCAGTTCGGCCAGTTTGCTGTCGTCCTTGGCGAGGATCCACGGCTTGTTCTCGTCCACGTACTGGTTGGCGTAGTCGGCGATCTCCATGATCTCGCGCAGCGCCTTGCCGAACTCGCGGGTTTCGAAGTTGGCGGCGATGCTGGCCTGACGCTCGGTGCCTTCGGCCGTGACCAGCGCCCGCTTGATCCATGCCTGTGCATGGTCGGACAGGGTGGTAGCCAGCTTGCCGTCGAATTTCTTGGCGATGAAGCCGGCGCAGCGCGAAGCGATGTTGACGTATTTGCCGATCAGGTCAGAGTTCACGCGGGCGACGAAGTCTTCACCCGTGAAGTCCAGATCTTCCACTTTGGAGTTCAGCTTGAAGGCGATGTAGTAGCGCAGCCATTCCGGATTCATGCCCAGATTCAGGTAGCGCAGCGGCGAAATGCCGGTGCCGCGCGACTTGGACATTTTCTCGTTGTTGACGGTCAGGTGGCCGTGCACCGCCACGCGCATGCGTTCGATGGTCGGATGGTCGGCGAACTTCAGCATGGCAGGCCAGAACAGCAGGTGGAAGGACACGATGTCCTTGCCGATGAAGTGGATCTGTTCCGTTTGCGGGTCGGCCAGCAGGGCGTCGAAATCGATGCCTTGCTTGTCGCAGTAGTTTTTCAGCGAAGCCAGATAGCCGACCGGCGCGTCCAGCCAGACGTAGAAGTATTTGCCCGGTGCGTCAGGAATCGGGATGCCGAAGTAGGGCGCATCGCGCGAGATATCCCAGTCGGCCAGTTTTTCGCCCGCTTCGCCCAGCCACTCCGAGACCTTGTTGACCATCTCGGGCTGCAAACGGCCCGGGGTGTTGAGCCATTCGCGCAGGAATTCGTAGCAGCGTTTGTCGGACAGCTTGAAGAAATACTGTTCCGAAGGCTTGAGCACGGGCGTGGCGTTGGTGAACACCGAGAACGGGTTGACCAGATCGGTAGGCTGGTAGGCGGCGCCGCAGACTTCGCAGTTATCGCCATACTGGTCCTTGGCGCCGCATTTCGGGCATTCGCCCTTGATGTTGCGGTCGGCTAGGAACATGCCTTTGACGGGGTCAAAGAAGCGGTCCACGGTCTTGGTCTGGATCAGGCCGGCATCGCGCAGCTTGCGGTAGATGCCTTGCGACAGTTCCACGTTTTCCGGCGAGTCGGTCGAGTACCAGTTGTCGAAAGCGATATGGAAGCCGTCCAGATACTGGGCGCGGCCCGCGGCGATCTTGGCCACGAATTCCTGTGGCGTGATGCCTTCTTTCTCAGCGGCAATCATGATCGGCGTGCCGTGGGTATCGTCGGCGCCGACAAAGTGCACCACGCGGGCGGCGTCGCCATCACGCTGCATTCGCTGGAACCGGACCCAGATGTCGGCCTGGATGTACTCCATCATGTGGCCTATGTGGAAAGCGGCGTTAGCGTAGGGCAGGGCAGTGGTGACGAACAGCTTGCGAGTCATGGTTGTTGCACTTTGTGGGTGGAAAAGGAACATTTTACCAGCGGAAGCCGCATCAGGTCATCTTCCGCGGCCTGCGTCAGCGGTTTTTGGCCACGATGCGCTAGAATGTGGGCACATTTCACGGAGATTTACATGAGCATTACAGTTGAAGAGCTTATTGGTCAGGTCAAGGCCGAACTGGCCCGCATTATCGATCCGAACACGGGGAAGGATTTTGTCAGCGGCAAGGCCGTGAAGAATCTGAAAGCAGAAGGCGGCAACGTCAGCTTTGATATCGAGCTCGGTTATCCGGCCCGCAGCCAGTTTGACGCCATCCGCGCGCTGGTGACGGACGCCGTGCGTGTCTTGCCGGGCGTGAGCAGCGTGACCGTGCAGGTGAGCAGCAAGATCATCGCCCACACGGTGCAGCGCGGCCTGAAGCTGATGCCTAATGTAAAAAATATCATAGCCGTGGCTTCCGGCAAGGGCGGGGTGGGCAAATCCACCACGGCCGTCAATCTGGCGCTGGCGCTGGCCGCCGAGGGCGCTTCTGTCGGTCTGCTCGATGCCGATATCTATGGCCCGTCGCAGCCGATGATGCTGGGCGTGTCCGGCCGCCCTGAAACGCTGGACGGCAAGTCCATGGAGCCGCTGGAGAATTACGGCGTGCAGGTATCGTCGATCGGTTTCCTGATCGATCCGGACGAGCCTATGGTCTGGCGCGGCCCGATGGTGACGCAGGCGCTGCAGCAGCTGCTGGAGCAGACCAACTGGCGCGATCTCGACTATCTGGTGGTGGACATGCCGCCCGGTACGGGCGATATCCAGCTGACGCTGTCGCAGAAAGTGCCGGTCACGGGCGCCGTGATCGTCACCACGCCGCAGGATATCGCTCTGCTGGATGCGCGCAAGGGACTGAAAATGTTCGAGAAAGTCGGCATTCCTATTCTGGGCATCGTGGAAAACATGAGTACCCATGTGTGCTCGAACTGCGGCCATGTCGAGCATATTTTCGGCGAAGGCGGCGGCGCCAAGATGTGCGCCGACTTCAAGGTCGATTTCCTCGGTTCGCTGCCGCTGACCATGGCGATCCGCCAGCAGGCCGATTCCGGCAAGCCTACCGTGGTGGCCGAGCCGGATGGCCAGGTGGCTGGTATCTACAAAGATATCGCGCGCAAAATTGCAGTACAGGTCTCGGAGAAGGCCAAAGATATGACCAGTAAGTTCCCTAGTATTGTGATCAAAAACGACTAACCGGAGAACCTTATGACTCACTTGAAACAGCGTCTGATGCTAGCCGCCAGCCTGATGCTGGCTGTTAGCACTGCTTTTGCCCAGCAATCCGTAGCGTTTGTGGAGCCGGCTGACGGTGCCACTGTCAGTAGCCCGTTCAAAGTGAAGTTTGCCGTAACGGGCATGGACATCAAGCCGGCAGGGGATATGACGGCCAATGCCGGCCACCATCATCTGCTGATCAACGCGGCGCCCGTGAAGGCGGGCGAAGTGGTGCCGGCGGATGAGACGCATATCCACTTCGGCAAGGGACAGACGGAGACGGAGGTCAAACTGGCGCCCGGCACTTACAAGCTGTCCCTGCAGTTTGCCAACGGCTTGCATCAGTCCTATGGTCCCGGCATGAGCAAGGACATTACGATTACCGTTAAATAGATACGTCAGCTTCAGGCGTGCATACAGCCTGAACTTGTCAGCGGCGGTCTTTGTGGCCGCCGTCTTTATTTTGGAAGTTGTGTACGCTAGATTTGCTAGCGTGACCACTGTCTCCTGAGTTCACTTGCAATCGTACCTGCGATCTTCTCATTCTCGTCGAGCAAGGTGGTATCGGAACTGGCATTTTCACGACCGTATGCACCATGGCGTTTGAGCAGGAATTGATCGAACGCTGCCTTACTGATTGGTTTGGTATTTGCCAGCACCGCTAGTAAAAGATGCCGCTTCATAATTCGATTCCTTTGGCATTCATGTAGTTTGAAAGTAATCGCCAACTGATGGAGTCCGGGTTTAGGTCGAATGATAAATTTGCCGATTCGCCAAATAGTTGCCACAAACGACGCCCAGCGCCTGTTTCTACGAGTTTGCTGATGCGTTTGCAGGATTGATATCTTGACGGTAGCCGTTTTAGTACTACGGTGGGAATCGCGCCATCAAAACCTAAGCATGACCATACATAGTAGCCCCTAATTGGATTTTTGACCCAATTGAATGATTCGAAGTTCCCCGCAGCGCTCACTTTGATAGATTTGATGGGGAGCTCATCAGATAGCCGATGCGCACAAAAAATTTCTTTAATGACGCTGCGAGGTCCAATTCCTTGATGGGTATAGGTTTCCTTCAGTACGAATACCGCATTACGCAAATGCATCGATGTGCCGCCTGGTTCTACTACAAGATAGCGGTACATTGCTTCGTCAAATATATCGTTACGAACGATGAAGGCGATGGCATTTTCCACTTGTTTTACCACTATCTTGCTATTCCTAGGGGCGCCGGTAAGTTCGATGATTTCGTGTTCGTTTAAAAAGTTTTCTGGGTTAGCGAGTTGTATGCAGACTTCAACCGTTTCGGGCGCGAACCACTCTTGATAAGTAGCATCCATGGTGCTGCGTTTCCTGATGCGGGAGTGGTCTAGTTTAGTTTTTCAGAGTCGGCAAAGTATTGAGGTAGCTGAAGCTCTATGCGCCATGCCTGCGCCGACGGAGTAAAATAGCGGTCTTTATATCTCAGCTTTATTATTCCGATGACTAACGCACCAGCCAAGCCAGTCCGTACCCGTTTTGCTCCTAGCCCGACCGGCTACCTCCATCTGGGCGGCGCCCGTACCGCGCTGTATTCGTGGGCGTTTGCCCGCCATTTCGGCGGCACCTTCGTGCTGCGGATTGAAGATACCGATCTGGAGCGTTCCACCCCTGAAGCCGTACAGGCGATTATCGACGGCATGGCATGGCTGGGCCTGACGCACGACGAAGGTCCGTTCTACCAGATGCAGCGCATGGACCGCTATCGCGAAGTGATCGCGCAGATGCTGGAGGCGGGCACCGCCTATCACTGCTATTCGTCGCCGGAAGAAGTGCAAGCCATGCGTGACCGTGCCACCGCTGCCGGCGAGAAGCCGCGCTACGACGGCACCTGGCGGCCGGAAGAGGGTAAGGTGCTGCCTGCCATTCCTGAGGGCCGCAAGCCGGTGGTGCGCTTCAAGAACCCGCTTGATGGCGAAGTGAGCTGGAACGATTTCGTCAAAGGTACGATCACCATCGGTAATAAGGAACTGGACGATCTGGTCATCGCCCGTCCGGACGGCACGCCCACCTATAACTTCTGCGTGGCCATCGACGATCTGGATATGGAAATCAGCCACGTGCTGCGCGGCGACGACCACGTGAACAATACACCACGCCAGATCAACATCCTGCGCGCCATCGGTGCGCCGCTGCCGGAATACGGCCACCTGCCGATGATTCTCGGTTCCGACGGCCAGAAAATGTCCAAGCGTAAGGATGCCGTGAACGTGATGCAGTATCCGGCCGAAGGCTATCTGCCGGAAGCCATCCTCAACTATCTGGCCCGTCTGGGCTGGAGCCACGGCGACGACGAAGTGTTCTCGATGGAGCAGGTGTGTGCATGGTTCGACGGTAGCCACCTGTCGAATTCCGCTGCCCAGTTCAATATCGAAAAACTCAACTGGCTCAATAACCACTATATCAAGCAGGCCGACAACGAACGTCTGGCTGCGCTGGCCCAGCCGCGCATGCAGGCGAACGGCGCTGTATTTGTAGGCGCACCGGCACTGCCGGCCGTGCTGGCGCTGATGAAAGAGCGCGTCAATACCGTCAACGAGCTGGCCGATGCCGCCATGCTGTTCTACCGCGCGCCGCAGCCGGACGCCGCGCTGCTGGCCCAGCACCTGACGGATGCCGTGAAACCGGCGCTGGCACAATTTGCCGAACGTTGCAAAACGGTAGAGTGGAGCAAGGAAGCGCTGTCGGCCATGATGAAAGAAGTGCTGGCAGCGAACGGCCTGAAAATGCCGCAGATGGCCATGCCCTTGCGTTTGCTGATCACCGGCCAGTTGCAGACGCCCGCCATCGACGCCGTGCTGCAGATCTTCGGTCGCGATACCGTGCTGGCCCGTCTGGCGGCACTGGGCTGATTTCTGGATTGAAATCAGAGCAAAGTTGCAAAAGGGTATTTGCAGAGCGCAGCTTCTTTGCTATACTCTTGTTTCTGCAGCAAACGGGGGTATAGCTCAGCTGGGAGAGCGCTTGCATGGCATGCAAGAGGTCAGCGGTTCGATCCCGCTTACCTCCACCACGTTGCAGAATTGATTGTTCGCAGTCCCCATCGTCTAGAGGCCTAGGACATCACCCTTTCACGGTGAGTACGGGGGTTCGAATCCCCCTGGGGACGCCAAGTAGTTGTGTAGTTGACGTTGTTTGTACTGATTGTTTGAAGTTAGGCTGCGGCCCGATAGATATACAAGTAGTGAAAACAAAAGTCGCGCAAGCGGCTTTTATTATTTCTGCGCCCGGGGGGTATAGCTCAGCTGGGAGAGCGCTTGCATGGCATGCAAGAGGTCAGCGGTTCGATCCCGCTTACCTCCACCAACAGCGTAGAAGTGATAGCGTAGCAGTGACCGTAGTGCCAAGGTCCCCATCGTCTAGAGGCCTAGGACATCACCCTTTCACGGTGAGTACGGGGGTTCGAATCCCCCTGGGGACGCCAGCTTAGCCAGAGCTGACGAGTAGTGAGTAGTAAAAAAGTAGCACACAGAAGACTTTCTGCGCCCGGGGGGTATAGCTCAGCTGGGAGAGCGCTTGCATGGCATGCAAGAGGTCAGCGGTTCGATCCCGCTTACCTCCACCACTAAATGCGCGGGAAGCACAGACATGTCCCCATCGTCTAGAGGCCTAGGACATCACCCTTTCACGGTGAGTACGGGGGTTCGAATCCCCCTGGGGACGCCAGGATAGATAGAAAAGCCGCCTAGAGCGGCTTTTTTTACGTGCGGCGCCAGTTTGTGGTGATGCCGCCAATATTGCAGCAGTTTCGCCGGTTTTTTGCCGCTGGAAGCAGGTTTCTGTTGCGCAGCGGGGCGAACGCTGATATGATTCGCGCCTTAGAAAAGTCCCCATCGTCTAGAGGCCTAGGACATCACCCTTTCACGGTGAGTACGGGGGTTCGAATCCCCCTGGGGACGCCAGGATTTTTCTAACAGGTCAGCAGTACGGACAGTTTTCTGTCCCCATCGTCTAGAGGCCTAGGACATCACCCTTTCACGGTGAGTACGGGGGTTCGAATCCCCCTGGGGACGCCAGATCAAGCAAAAAGCCGCCTCGTGCGGCTTTTTGCTTTTCTGCGCCGGCTCACCACATGATGGGGTTGTAGGGCGGGCTGCCCGGCGGACGGAACCAGTTGCCATGATAGGCCGCCAGCGCCGCCCGGGCTGCCTCGCGCGCAAGCGGATCGTACAGGCCCGTGTTCAGACTGCTGCCCAGCGCCGGATTGACGCTCAGATAGGCCAGCGCTGCCGCCGGATTGCCCATCAGACCGGCAGCGTTCGTCATCATGCCGGCCTGCTGCGGCGCCACCGCCTGCGCAGTCTGCAGGCCCACGGCCAGCAGCACATCGGGCATGCCGTAGCCGGTGTGGCTCTGGTCGGCCTGACTGACGCGCCGCGCGCTGGCGCGGATTAGCTGGAACAGCCGTTCCACCCGCTCGGCGCCGCGTCCCATATAGGGCTGGGTCTGGAAATCGGGGTGGTGCGCCAGCGTCAGTGCTGCCAGTCCGGTCACGTGCGGGGTGGCCATGGAGGTACCGTCCCAGACCGCGAAATTATTCGGCGGCACGCAGGACAGAATGGCCACGCCGGGAGCACACACGCCAACCTGCGGGCCGAAGCAGCTGAAGCTGGCCGTGAAGTAGCCATAGGCATCGACATTCTGTGACAGCGTCTGGGCGTGGTAGCTATCGGCCGGGAATTCATCGAGCTTGCCCACTGCCGCCACTGCCAGCACATTGGGCGAGGAGGCCGGATACTGCACGGGTCCGCCGGAATTGCCTGCAGCGACGATGCAGGCAATGCCGGCCCGCTTGGCGCGGATGATCTGCTGTTCCAGCGCTTCCGATACTTCCGTGCCGCCCAGACTCAGATTGACCACATCGATCTGCTTGTCGATGCAGTATTCGAGCGCATCGATCAGCTGGCTGATCTGGCCACCGGGGAATAGCTTGCAGGCGTGGACTTCGGCATCCGGCGCAAAACCCCGTATGCCGGAAGCGATATCGGCGGCGGCGATGATGCCGGCACAGTGGGTGCCGTGGCCCAGCGTATCCTGCTCCCAGCCATCGGGATTGGTTTTCTTGTTGAGTACATCGAAACCGGCGCGTATGCCGTGCAGATTGTCGTGAGTGGTGGCGGCGCCGGAATCGATGATGGCGATCTTGATGCCCTGACCGCGATAATTGCCGGGCAGCTGATCGAGCCGCATGGCCTTCTGCCCCCAGCAGTAGCAGCGCTGGCGCGGGAAGCCTGTCAGTGCGGGCCAGTCGGACAGGGCGCGCAGCGCTACCACGTTGGTCTGTTCGCTCTGGATGTCGGGATCGCGCTGGTAGAAGCTCCAGTAATCGGCCTTGGGTTTGATGTATAGTCCACGCACCGACTGGGCCGTTTCACCATATAGCGCAAGGCTTACTTCGCCGTTCGCATCGGTGACGCCAGTGGCAGGCAGCATGCTGCCAAACAGTGATACCTCAGCTTCTGCAAGCCCGGCGCCTTCCGATCCCGTCACGCGGATGGCCACACTGAGTACGGGGCCGCCGCTCGGCAGCACGCCGGTGACCATGGCCGGCTGCAGCAGCTGGGCATCGAGCAGATTCAGGTGCTGGTCCGGCTCGACCAGCAGCCGGCCCTGTCCCTGCTGGTGCAGGATGCCGGCTTTCTGCTCCGTCATGCGCGCTACCAGCACGCCCTGTGAACCGCCCATGCCGTCGGCCAGCGCACCGAGTACGGATTTGGGGCCGACCTTGTCGACCACTTCGATATCGGCGCTATTGCGCAGCGCCTGCTCCAGCGCCGAGAACTGCAGTGGCTGCACGCCCAGGGTCTGCAGGCCTTCGTTCTGGCGTGCAGCGATCACATATTGTTTTTTGCGCGCGCCTATGGTGCGCGCTGCAGCGCTGCTGTCCGCGCTGGCACTGGCCGCCGTGCTGCTGGTGGAACTGCTGCCGGTGGTGGTGCTGCCGGCACTGCTGCCACGGCCGCTACGGCTGGCGCTTTCGCCTGCCAGCATGGCGCTCTCGCCGGCGTCGGGGTCCGGCGCGACACTGACGCCGTCATTGGGGTTGGACTTGGCCATGGATCTTCCTTTCACAGCGGGCCAGCCGAGAGCATGTCGAACATGGTCAGCGGCTGGTCCGGCTCTATAGTCAGTTGGGGGGAGGTGTTGCGGAATTGCTGGTCCAGCGCGCGCGCCTTGCTGCTGCTGATTTCCACCACCAGCGTGTGCGGCGCGTCGGGCGGGCCGATGCGGTCGAGGATGCGTATCTCCGGATCCAGCTCTGCATGCCGGAGAAAATCCTGCATGACCAGATGCTCGCTGGCGTGGATCAGATAGTGCGCGGGCGCGGTCTGCGCGTCTAACATGGGTGCCTCCTGTGTAGTGCGAGCCCTCCGCATAGCGGCGGAGGGCGGGGCGGGGATCAGTGCAGGGTTTGCTGGCCGGCGTACAAGCCGCTGTTACCGGCATTGGCCATTTGCGCCTGCTGCGCCAGCTGCGCGAGCTGGGCTTGCTGCACCTGCTGCTGGGCATAAGCCGCCATCACAGGATCGACCGCGAAGGGCAGCATGCCGCCCAGCTGGCCGGCATAACCGCCGATGGTGCCGCCCAGCTGGCCGTGGCCGAAGGCGCTGCCGATGGCCTGGCCGAGTGGCTGGCCAACCGACTTGATGATGTTGCCGAACCAGCCTTGCGGCGCAATGCCTTGTGCCTGCTGCATCTGCTGGAGCTGTTGCAGCTGCTGCAGTTGCTGTAATTGCTGGAGCTGTTGCTGCTGTGCCGCCTGCTGGACATAGGCCTGCTGCACGGGATCGACCGCGAAGGGCAGCATGCCGCCCAGCTGGGCCGCATAACCGCTTATGGTGCTGCCTAGCTGGCCGTGGCCGAAGGCATTGCCTATGGTCTGGCCCAGCGGCTGCGCCACGCTCTTCACGATATTGCCGAACCAGCCCTGTGGCGCGAGCTGGGCCTGCTGCTGTAGCAGCTGCTGCTGTTGCGCCTGTTGAGCATAGGCTGCAGTGACGGGGTCGACGGCCAGCGGCAGGAAGGCGCCGCCGATACCACCGGCAGCCTGACCGATCTGGTTGCCGAGCTGGGAATTACCCAGCAGGCCGCCTATGCCTCGGCCTATCAGTCCGCCCAGTGGGGCGCCGAGCAGACTGCCGAAAAAACCTTGTGGCGCGAGGCCGCTCTGCTGCGGCAGCATGGCGCCAGCGTAGTACTGTTGTAGCTCATTCATGGCAATTCCTTTCATGGTGGGAGATGCATCGCAATCGGGGCCAGCATGGGCGCAGGACCGCATGCCGGAGCAGTTTTGACTGCGCACGCGCGGGGAAGTTCAGGCTACATTCAGCGCCGAAGCGGCATGCGATTCTGCTGGGCCTAGGGCGGATCGGGTATCATCTTGCCTCGTTCATTTTCTGCCCTGCCATGACTAGCCTGACCCGCCTCGATCTGTTCTGCCGCGTTGTCGATAACTACGGCGATATCGGTATCTGCTGGCGGCTGGCACGCCAGCTTCAGCGCGAGCACGCGATTGCCGTCACGCTGTGGGTGGACGATCTGGTGAGCTTCCGCCGCATCTGTTCTGCGGTTGAGGTAACGGCCGACACGCAGCTGCAGGCTGGCGTCACCGTGCGCCACTGGCGTAGCATGGATGGCGTCTTCACTGCCGATGATGTGGCCGACATCGTGATCGAATTCTTCGCCGTCGACATACCGCCGGCTTATCTGCAGGCCATGCGCGCGCGCGCTGTGCGTCCGGTCTGGTTCAATCTGGAAGGGCTGACGGCGGAAGAGTGGGTGGAGGGCTGCCATGGTCTGAGCTCGACCCATCCCCAGCTAGGCCTGATCAAGCATTTCTTCTTCCCCGGCTTCACGGCAAAGACGGGCGGTCTGCTGCTGGAGGCCGGGCTGCCGCAGCAGCGCCGTGCATTCCAGGCCGATGCGGCGGCGCGTAGCGCATTTCTCGCTGCGCTGGGGCTCACCCCGGACGAGACGGCGGCGCGGCTGGTCAGCCTGTTCTGCTATCCCCATGCGCCGGTGGCCGAACTGCTGGCAGCATGGCAGCACGATGTCACGCCTACCACCTGTCTGGTGCCGGAGGGCGTGGCTGCCGATGCTGTGCAGGCTTTTCTGGGCAAGGCGGCCGTGGCCGGTGCCAGCGCGACGCATGGCGCGCTGACCGTGCGCGTGCTGCCCTTCGTGCCGCAGGATGACTACGACCGTCTGCTCTGGGCCTGCGACCTGAACTTCGTACGCGGCGAAGATTCGTTCGTGCGCGCGCAATGGGCCGGGCGTCCCTTTGTCTGGCACATCTACCCGCAGGACGAGCAGCTGCATCACAAGAAGCTGCGCGCCTTCCTGCAGCGCTATGCGGACACGCTGCCGGCCCTGAGCGAACTCAGTCTGCAGTGGAATGGCGCCGGCAACAGCGCGGCCAGCTGGCCCGCCTTATGGACAGCCTATCGCGAACAGATGCCGGCCATGCAGGCACAGGCCGAAGCATGGCAGCAGCAGATGCTGGCGCTCGGTGATCTGGCCGGCAATCTGCTGCGTTTCGCTGCCACGCCGAGATAGGCGAGACGGCAAAAGCAAGGTATAATGCTGGGTTAATCTATTGCACATTTTTACCTGATCAACCGTGAGCTTCAGGCGGTACGCCGAGCAACAGATGATTTTTACGCAACCTACTTAGATCGAATATTTACTATGAAACCTGCAAAAGAAATTCGTGTTGGCAACATCATCATGGTTGACAGCAAGCCTATGATCGTTCTGCGTTCCGACGTCAACGGCTCGAGCCGCACGGGCTTCACCTACAAATGGAAGATGAAAAATCTTCTGACCAACGCTCCGATGGAAAACGTCTTCCGTGGCGACGACAAATTCGACGTAGTTGTTCTGGACAAGAAGCCAGTTACCTACTCGTACTTCGCTGACCCGCTGTACGTGTTCATGGACGCTGACTACGAACAGTACGAAATCGAAGAAGAAAACCTGGGCGATGCACTGAACTACCTGAAAGACGGTATGGAATGCGAAGCCGTGTTCTACGATGGCAAAGCGATCTCGGTCGAACTGCCAACCACCATCGCGCGTAAAGTGGTGTACTCGGAGCCTGCAGTCAAGGGCAACACTTCGGGCAACGTGCTGAAAGAAGCCAAAATCGAAAACGCTATCGAAGCACATTGCTTCACCGTGCAAGTGCCACTGTTCGTGAGCCAGGACGACGTGATCGAAATCGACACCCGCACCAACGAATACAAGCGTATCGTTCGCGACTAATCTGTCAGTCTGTTGTAAGACTGCGTCAAAAAGGCCGTAAATTCGGCCTTTTTGCCCTTAAAAAGCCCGCTAGCAGTTCGCTAGCGGGCTTTTTTCATTGAAAATCAGAAATTATTTGCCAAATCGTAAGAATTTTTATGGTACGGCTGGCAACACGCTGCTATATTTATGAGATGCAATAAGTTGCGCACGCGTTAATTCTGTTTCTTTTCGATGGGGATGGCATGGACCGCAGGGAATTCGTACGTATCGGCTTGGCGGCAGGTGCTGCCGCGGGCAGCAGCCGGGTGCTGGCAGCACCGTCGGCGGCGGCCTACAAGTTCGGTGCGGGCGGCATCCTGGAAGCTGGCGTACGCGAGCAGCAACAGATGATGGAGGCTGGCAAGCTGACCTCCCATGCACTGACCTCGCAGTATCTGGCCCGCATCCGCAACATCGACAAAGCCGGCCCGCGCCTGAACGCCATCATCGAGATCAATCCCGAAGCACTGAAGATCGCGCTGGAGATGGACCGCGAGCGCATGCTCAAGCGCCTGCGCGGTCCGCTGCATGGCATCCCCGTTCTACTCAAAGACAATATCGCCACCGGCGACCGCATGAGCACCACGGCCGGATCGCTGGCGCTGAACGGCGTGCGCGCAGCGCGCGATGCGCACGTGGTGGCGCAACTGCGCGCGGCCGGTGCTGTCATCATCGGCAAGACCAATCTGAGCGAGTGGGCCAATATGCGCTCCACCCATTCCGTCAGCGGCTGGAGCGCGCGCGGCGGCCTGACGCTGAACCCGTATTCGCTGGACCGTAACTGCAGCGGCTCCAGCTCCGGTTCGGGCGCGGCGATTGCCGCCAATCTGGCGACACTGGCCGTGGGCACGGAGACTGATGGTTCCATCGTTTCGCCCGCGTCGATCTGCGGCGTGGTCGGCATCAAGCCCACGCTGGGTCTGGTGAGCCGCAGCGGCATTATTCCTATCGCCCATTCGCAGGATACGGCAGGGCCGATGGCACGCAGCGTGGCCGATGCAGCGCTGATGCTGGCGGCCATGGTGGGGGTGGATGCGGATGATGAAGCCACCGCCGAGAGTCGCGGCAAAGCCGCCGACTATAGCGCGGCGCTGGAAAAGGGCGGACTGCAGGGCAAGCGCATCGGCGTGGCGCGTAACTTCTTCGGCGCCAATCCGGAAGTGGACATGGTGATCGAGCGCGCGCTGGAGGATCTGGCAGCGCAGGGCGCGATGCTGGTGAATACCGAGGTGCCGAACGCCAGCAAGTACGGCGAGACGGAAACCGAAGTGCTGCTGTACGAATTCAAGGCGGATCTGGAAGCCTATCTGAAAAAATATGCACCCCATGCGCCGGTGGCGAACATGGCCGACGTGATTGCCTTCAACAAGAAGAATCACGCGCGCGAACTCAAATACTTCGGGCAGGAATATCTGGAGCAGGCGCACAGCAAGGGCGATCTGGAAACCCCGGCCTACCGCGATGCCTTGCTGAATAACCGGCGCTATGCGCGCGCCGAAGGCATAGACCAGGTGATGCAGCAGCATCAGCTCGATGCGCTGGTGGCGCCCACCGGCGGTCCGGCGTGGCTGACCGACTTTATCAATGGCGACCACTATGGCGGCAGCTTCTCGTCGCCGGCCGCCGTGGCCGGCTATCCCCACATCACCGTGCCGGCCGGGCATGTGCAAGGCCTGCCGGTGGGCTTGTCGTTTGTGGGCGCAGCCTACAGCGAAGCGCTGCTGATCCGCATGGCCTACTGCTACGAGCAGGCCACCCGCCATCGCCGGGCACCGCAGTTCCCGGCCAGCGTTTCGCTCAGCGTGCGCTAGGCATCAGATTTCGATAAAACGCATCTTGAAGTTGCGGCCCTTGAAGGCGCCGAAGTCGCCGCCCAGCGGATTGCCGCGGCTCAGGCGCTCAAAGGCATCGTAGGCCACGCGGCGGTCGAGCGCCACATAGGTCTGGAATTCGGTGACGTTGATCTTGCCTACCTGTTCCTTGGCCAGACCGGCCTCGCCGGTCAGTGCGCCCAGCACATCGCCGGGGCGCAGCTTGTCCTTTTTGCCGCCGGCGATCACCAGCGTCATCATCGGTGCCGCATCGACGCCGTATTCGCCTTCGTCCAGACTGTCGAGCTCATACCATGCGACTGGCGCCTGCTGGTATTCCTCGATCAGTTTGACCCATTTCTTCTCGTTCGGTGCGCACAGCGACAGGGCCAGACCCTGCTCGCCGCCACGGCCGGTACGGCCGATGCGGTGGATGTGCACTTCGGTATCTTTCGACACATCGACGTTGATCACCGCTTCCAGATTCTGGATGTCCAGACCGCGTGCCGCCACGTCGGTGGCGACCAGCACGGAGCAGCTGCGGTTGGCGAACAGCACGAGGATTTCGTCGCGTTCGCGCTGTTCCAGTTCGCCGTACAGGGCCAGTGCCGAGAAGCCTTTGGCGCGCAGTTCGTCCACCAGTTCGCGGCACTGCACTTTGGTATTGCAGAAGGCGATGGCCGATACCGGCTTGTAGTGCGCCAGCAGGCGCGCCACGGCGCTGTTGCGCTGGTCGAAACCGATCTCGAAGAACAGCTGTTCGATCTGGCTGTTGTCGTGCTGCGCCTCCACCGTCACTTCGACCGGATCGGCCAGGAAGGAGTCGGTGGCGCGGCGGATGTCGTCAGGGTAGGTGGCCGAGAACAGCAGGGTCTGGCGGCGTTTCGGGCAGGCGCTGACGATGTTTGCGATTTCGTCGTAGAAGCCCATGTCGGTCATGCGGTCAGCCTCGTCGAGCACCAGCGTTTCCACTTTCGACAGATCCAGCGTCTGGCGGCCCAGATGGTCGCGCACGCGGCCCGGCGTGCCGACGATGATGTGGGCGCCGTGTTCGAGCGAGGCGATCTGCGGACGCATGGGCGAGCCGCCGGTCAGCACCAGTACTTTCACGTTGCCTGTGGCGCGCGCCAGACGGCGTAACTCGTTGGCCACCTGATCGGCCAGCTCGCGGGTCGGGCACAGCACCAGCGCCTGCACGGCAAACCATGCGGGATTGAGTTTGGCCAGAATGCCGATGCCGAAAGCCGCGGTCTTGCCGCTCCCCGTTTTTGCCTGGGCGATCAGATCGCGGCCCTGTAGCACGGATGGCAGACTTTGCGCCTGAATGGCGGTCATTTCCTTGTAGCCCAGGGTATCGAGATTGGCCAGCAGGGCAGGCGCCAGCGGCAGGCTGTTGAAAGCGGTGGATGTCATGGTGTCAGACCTGTATAAAAAGGACGTCAGCACAGTCTAACAGGCTCTGAGACAGCCCGATGCTGTGGAAAAAAACTTAGTTTGGTGCCCACACCGGCAGGCCGGTGAGGTCTAGCTTGTCGTCGCGCACCCAGAGAGGCAGACCGGTGGTGTCGGTCGGCTCCAGCAGTTCCAGTTGCACCTGCTTCTGCGCATTGCGTCTGGCACGCGGTGGCGCCGGGCGCTTGGGTTCGGGTTCGAGCGGCGCGGCCGGGCTGAAACCGGGCAGGTCGAACGTGGCGTAATCTTTTTTATCTCTCATGATTCATCTCGTGCCCACGGCGCGTAAAAAAATGCGCCGCTCAAAACAAAAGCCCGGCTGCAGCAGTCGGGCTCAGTGAAATTCAGCTGCGCAGTGTATCACAAAGCCACTGCGTCGCCTAACCTCAGCGGAAGCTGAGGGCGCCGGTCAGATCGCCCGGCGGCAGGGCTTTGCGGGCGGCGAAGGCTTCGTTGCGCACCTTCAGACCTTCCAGCAGCGGCAGGCCGTGCAGGCGGGTGATGAAGCGCAGGATAGAGGTGGTGTCGTAGAAGCTGTGATCGACCTGCCCCTTCTTGGCGTATGGCGAAATCACGATGGCCGGAATGCGCGAACCGGGGCCCCAGCGGTCGCCTTTGGGTGGCGCCACATGATCCCACCAGCCGCCGTTTTCGTCGAAGGTGACCACGATGACCATGTCTTTCCACTGCGGCGATTTCTTCAGGTGCTCGATCACGTTGCTGATGTGGGCGTCGCCCGATTCGATGTCGGAATAGCCGGCATGCAGATTCAGATTGCCCTGCGGCTTGTAGAAGGTCACGGCAGGCAGCTTGCCGGCGATGGCATCAGCTAGGAATTTGTTCGAGATCGGGCTGTCGCCCATGCCGCCATCGCGCAGGTGCTGTGCGCGCGCAGCCGTACCGGGAGCGAACTGCTTGAAGTAGTTGAACGGCTGGTGGTGATACTGGAAGTTGGGTTTTTCGCCGCCGCCACGCGCATCGAGTGCGGCCTGCCATGCGCCGCCGTACCATGCCCAGCTGACCTTCTTGGCGGTCAGCAGATCGCCGATGGTGTCGTAGGTCTGCGGCGGCAGAGTGCTGGCGTCTTCCGGATTGGCCAGCATGGGATCGCCGCCCGGCGCCGGACGGATGTAGCTGGGCTGATAAGGCGGCGCCATGGTGTTGACTGCATAGCCGTCCGGCGTGATGGCGCCGTTGTTGACGAAGTCGGGATGGCCGTCCATGGCCGAGGCGGGGCTGGTCTTGCTCACGCTGAGGCGGAAGCCGGTGGGGCCATCGTCGAGCACGGCGATCTTCTTGCGCGCTGCCGTTTGCGGCGCGTTGAAGTACTCGGGCGTGCGGCCCGAGATCAGGAACTGGTGGTTGAGGTAGGAGCCGCCGAAGGCCGCCATGAAGAAGTTATCGCACAGCGTGTACTGTTCGGCGATCTTCCACAGGCCCAGATTCTTGCTGGTTTCGCCGTAGTAGCCCATTACCATGCCGCCGGTATTGCCCCATGCGGCAAAGCCGTCATTGGCGCCGCCGTTAATCTGCATCTGGTTCTGGTAGAACAAATGCCACAGGTCGCGCGTGATCACGGCTTCCGGCAGTGGCTGGCCAGCCGTATCGACCAGTTTGAAGGGCGCATTCGGCAGGCCCTTGATATCGTCTTCCTTGATGGCGTATTTTTTGCCGCCGATGTCCTGCGTGTTGGGTACCATGCCGCCCCAGATTTTCGGCAGGGCCGGCAGCACCGAACCATCGCGGTCGCGCTGCAGGCAGGCCGCTGGCGCGGCGGCTGACAGTGGCGCTGCGGTGCCGGGGAAATTGGCGAACAGGTTGTTGAAGCTGCGGTTTTCCAGATAGATCACCACTACGTTCTTGACGTGGGCTTTGAGCTTGGCGTCGAGCGAGCTATTGCTGACCGGTTTTGCGCTGGCCGTCTCGCTCATGGCTGGCAGGGTGGCGGCGATGCCGGTGGCGGCGGCAGCCTGAAAAATTCGCCGGCGCGAAGGGTTCGCTGGCGCATCCTGCATGGCGGGCGCTTTATCCTGATCGGTATCTTTCACACTGGACTCCTCAACTATACAAAAGAGGCAATTGTGACAGTTTTATGATCGTCTGGGTATGCTGTAAAAGTAACTACGGTATCAATCGCCCGCTATAGTCGGCGCGCTCATTTCAAGGCTGGATGCCGTCAAGCTGCAAGCGGTGATCGTGATCGAGCACCCAGCCGTCTTCGTAATCGACTTCAAACAGGTGGCCGTCCGGATCCTTGAAATAGCCGGCCACGCCCCAGTCGGTGCGGGTGGCCGGCTTGACCAGCGTGCCGCCAGCGTGCACGGCACGCTCCAGCACCTGCGCCACTTCCTCCGCGCTGCGGGCCAGATAAACCAGCCCTATGCCGGCAAAGCCGCTGCCCGTGGCGGTAGGCGAGAGCGCGTCGGCAGCGAAGGCTGAACGCGACAGCAAACACATCGCATAGCCGCCCAGATCAAACTTGGCAAAGCCCTCGTTGCTGGAGGGGGAGGGCTGCCAGCCTAGCGCCTGATAAAAACCTACGGCGGCGGCAACGTCAGCCACGCCGAGCAAAATCAGGTGCAGGCGCTGGCTGGGCGGCAGGCCGGAGGGGGATGTGTGTACGGCGGGAGCGGGCATGATGATTCCGGTTCTTGTGGACTGACGTACTGAATTGCCAAGTTTGATAAGAATATCATCTTGCCGGGGCAGCAAATTGCGTAGAAACTCACCACTTTGCTGTGCGCGATGGTTTATAGTGTTGACGGCAGCGAACGTGCTTAGAACATTGAGGAAAAAAATTGAAACGAGCCCGTTTAGTCTCTGGTCTGGTATTGCTGATGTTGAGCATGACGGTGCGTGCGCAGGAGCCCATTCCGGACCAACGGCAGTGCCGCTTCATACAGGGGCTGATGCGGCCTATCGACAGCATGGCCAAGCGCAAATTCAAGCGCTCGCAGGCCAAGGTGATCGAGCGGCGCGATCAGACGGTGGTCTATGAACTGACGCCAGAACCGGCAGTTTATCTGAACGTGGTGCTGGAAAAGCATAACCGCGTGGTGATCGCGCAAGCCTATATCGATGGCGACTATCTGAAGCGGCACAAGCTCACCCCGGCATCCATCCGCAAGCAACTCGGCATTCCGGCCGGCCAGAGCCTGCCCGCGCAGCTGGCCTGCGACATTGCCAGCGTCGATCTGATCGGTGGCGACAATCTCGAATCGCTGGTGTTCGACCGCTATCTCGACTAGATCAGCCGGGCGTGCCAGTATGTCGACGGATGTGAAAAAGCCGCTGATCTCGTGAGAAATCAGCGGCTTTTAGAATCTGGTTGCGGGGACAGGATTTGAACCTGTGACCTTCGGGTTATGAGCCCGACGAGCTGCCAGACTGCTCCACCCCGCGTCTGAGGCATGTATTTTATACAGCTTCCGGCTGGAATGCAAGAGCCCGGATAGCTGCTGATCGCGTTTTCGCGCAACTGGACCGTTTCGCCAGGCTTTTCGTGCGAAATACGCGACGTCGGCTAGGCGCTGCACGCTGCGGAATCAAGCCGCAGCCAGCCTCCAGAGCGAGGTCACTTCGGCAGAGCGGGCCGCGTGCAGCGGATCGCTGGCGTCGCTGGCGCGGGGATGGAGCGGACGCACATCATGCCGGTCCAGTACTTTCAGGCCGGCCTCGGCTATCCAGCCCAGCAACTGCTCGCGCGGGCGCAAGCCCAGATGCTCGGCCAGATCGGACAGTATCAGCCAGCCTTCGCCGCCGTCCGTCAGGTGCTCCGTCAGACCGGCGAGGAAGCCGCGCAGCATGCGGCTGTCCGGATCGTACACGGCGTATTCGATGGACGAGCTGGGACGGGCCGGCACCCACGGCGGATTGCACACCACCAGCGGCGCCCGTCCGGCGGGGAACAGGTCGGCCTGCTGCAGCTCCACTTGCTGATCGAGGTCGAGCCGCGCCAGATTCTCGCGCGCGCAGCTGAGTGCGCGCTGGTCCATATCGGTGGCGACCACTTTGCCGATGCCGCGCCGGGCCAGTACGGCCGACAGCACGCCCGTGCCTGCGCCGATATCGAACGCCAGTGTCGTGTCCCTGGGCAGCGGTGTTTTGGCCACCAGTTCCACATATTCGCCGCGCACCGGCGAGAACACGCCGTAATGAGGGTGGATACGGGCCTGCAGGGCCGGGATCTCGACGCCGGTACGGCGCCATTCATGGGCGCCTATCAGTCCTAGCAGTTCGCGCAGCGAGGCGATGAAGGGCGCGTTGAAGCGGCCATAGGCTTCGTTGCAGGCCAGCTGCACATCGGGCGCACGGCGCAGCGGAATGGTGTAGCCGGCTTCGAACGGGATCAGCAGCATGGCCAGCGTTCGGGCGCGTTGCGACTGGGCCTGCCGGTGCAGGTGGAAAGCTTCTGTCGGCGTAGCGGGCGCTCTGGCAGGCTTGGCCTTTTTGCTACCCCGGCCCTTGTGATCGATACGGCGTGCTAGCGCCTGCAGCAACTGGCGGGCATTCTGGAAGTCGCCGCGCCACAGCAATGCAGTGCCTTCGCAGGCCATGCTGTAGGCCATGTCGGCATTGATGCGGTCGTCGGCGATAACCACCCGCTTGGGCGGCGGCATGCCCGCTTCCGAGTGCCAGACGGCGCTGCACTGGGCGCCGTTTTCCTCCCAGTGTATCAGTTGAGGTGCGGCAGGGGAGGCGGTTTGTAAGGACATGGCGGGCATTCAAAAGGTGAGGTAAGCGTCGGACAAGACGAAAACCGCCGGAGATGACGGGCATCTCTGGCGGTTCAGGCAGGTGCAGCGCTTATTATACTGGCCGCTCAGGCACCGATGTCGGCAACGGCCTTGTCGCCGTCGCGATCGCCGTCGGTGCGGGGCGGGCTGGCGGCATGTGTGCTGGCGGCCGGTGGCGTGGCGCTAGCGCTGGCCGCGCTGCTGCTGCCGGAGGCCGTCGCCGCAGCCCCTGTCTCGGCGGCCGGCGCTGCTTTGGCGGCAGCCGGATCGCTGGCCGCAGTTTTAGCCTTGTCGGCAGCGCTAGGCGCGCTGTAGGTGTTGGTGTCCTTGCTGTTGACCAGATTGAGCAGGCGCAGCGACAGGCTGCGCAGGGTGTTGCGGTCTATGCCGTCGCTGCTGCGGTCAGGCGTGTTATCGCCGGTCGACAGCGCGCTTTGCAGATCGAGGCCTATCAGTTTGAACAGATCGGACAGGGTGCCGGGGAAATCGATATTCGGTACCTGAACCTTGGGCAGATCGCTGCTGCTGGTGGTCAGGCTGCGGTTGGACTCGGCCTGTTTTGCCGGGCTTGGCTGCGCGGACAGGCTGTCCAGTAGCTGGTTCGACTTGTCGCCGGCATTGGCGCTATTGGTCGCAGCGGCCGAATTGCTGGTGCTGCTGGCAGCGGCACCGAGCTGGGCGTCGTACTGGACTTCCACTTCGAAATCGAATTTGCGGCCATCGGCCGTAGTGATCGTGCCCTTGCCGATGAAATGCGAGCTATCGGTCAGCTGGAAAGCGGCTGCCGTACTATTACCATTGGCGCCGCTGCTCTGGCGCACGCCTGCGGCAAGCGTGCTGGAAGTATCGAGGCTGGCGCTATCAAAGCTGATCTGGGCGTCTTTGCCGCCATTGCCGAACAGGGTCTGGGCGAAGCTGCTGAGGAAGCTCTGGGCGTAGTCTATGGTGTCGTTGCCGACCGCGGCCAGATGCTGGTCGAGCGCATTACTGGACGAGCCGGCCGAGATCGAGCTGACCGGATTAGCGCTGGCAGGCACCGTCTCGCTAGCCTTGACTTGCCGGCTAGCGCTGGTTTTGCTGTCATTCTGCGCGCTGGCCGCATACAGCGAGGCGGGCAGATTGCGCGATGTGAGGGCAGAGATGGTGGACATGGCAGATTCCAGCAGATTCCGTTTGATGATATTTCTTTTAACGGTAAGCTGGCCGGAATCTTGAGCCCGGGCGGCTTGGCGCCTGTTTCAAACAGCCCGCAGCTGCGTCGCCGCGCCTCGCTGCACGCATGTTGAAACAGTCTCTTAGTGGTGGTGGGTCCAGCCTTCCGGTGCGGCCAGATAGGATGCCACCGCGTCTTTCTGGCCGATGGCATGGTGTTTCGGCTCGCCGCAGGCGCACACGCCGAAATATGGCTGGATGTGCGAGCAGGCCGAGACTTTCTGCAGGCGTACCTGTACGGCTTTGGCGCATTTGGCGCATTTGAAGGTCAGGGTGCGTGGTGCTTTTAACATGATTGTGCTCTGAATGTCGTACAAAGGCGGCATTCTAGCATTCAGGCGTAGATGTCGAGTTTGGGCGGCACCAGCGGCGGCGCCTGGTAAGTCTGGCTAAGCTTGCGGCTGCTGCCGGTCAGTTGCTGCGCCTGCTGGATGGCCAGTTCGGAGCGGGCCTGTAGTTCCATCTGCTGGGCCTGCGCCGCCACCGCCTGATCGGCACCGGACGGACTGGCCGGCGCCAGGGCGGCGGCCTGTATGGTGCGGGCCCGTTCTATGGTTTCCTGCGGCGTGCGGCCGGGCGACGTGTCGATATGGACTTCGCCGCCGATGGCGTAATCGACCCCGTTGGGGCCGCGCTGATAGGTGTAGGCTGCGCCCGAGGTGGCCAGCCCGCCGGCCGTGGCCATGTGGGCCTGCTCGTGCTGGCGCACCTCCGTGTTGCGCGCCTTGAGCTGGGAGATGAGCGCCAGCGCTTCCGCTGAGAGGTTGGTGGAAGCCGAACTGCCGGCAAAGCTGGTGCTGGGCGACGCGCTGCTGGAAGCGGAGGCCGGACCGGCCGGTGTAGCCGACGCTGCCACGCGCAGCGGTGCCGCGCCGGGCGAGACCGGAGGGCTGACGCTGCGTGGCGAGGTGGCGCTGAGGTTCATGGGCTAGGGGCGGACGGCCGGCAAATCTGCTCAGCTAAATGATAGCAAATTTATAGCGCCCGGCGCGGCTTGGCCGCACCTTGCCTAGCCCTGCACGCTCACGCGGCTCTTGCCGCCAGGCGCCGGCTGAACGAGGATGCGGGTAGCGATACGCTCGGTCATCTCCTGTACGTGCGAGATCACCCCCACTTTGCGCCCCATGGCCTGCAGGCCGTCGAGGGCATCCATGGCCACGCGCAGGGTATCGGCATCGAGACTGCCGAAGCCTTCGTCGATGAAGAGGGACTCCACCCTTACCCGGTTGGACGACAGCGAGGCCAGCCCCAGCGCCAGCGCCAGCGAAACGAGGAAGGATTCGCCGCCGGACAGCGAGTGCACCGAGCGCATTTCATCGCCCATGTCGCGGTCGCGCACCTGCAGGGCCAGCGACGGGCTGGCCGGATGGCAGATGCGTTCAAGCTGGTAGCGCCGCGCCAGATGGCGCAGGTGGGCATTGGCGTAGCCGAGCAGGACATCGAGCGTGTATTGCTGGGCGTAGTTGCGGAATTTCTTGCCATCGGCCGAACCTATCAGATCGTTCAGACGCGCCCAGCGCTGTGCGCAGGCGCCCTGTGCATCGATCTGCGCCATCATCGCGGCCGATTTCGTGCGACGGGCATCATCCTCTGCCAGCGCCAATTGCGCAGCCACGGCGTGTTCCCGCGCGCTCTGGAAGGCTAGTCTCAGCTCGGCCAGCGCGCGGCTCAGGCGCTCCGGCACGGATATGGCGGCGCCAGACGGTTCGCCCGCCATGGCCGTGCTGTCCGCAGCCGGGAGATCCGGGCCTGCCGATTGAGGCTCATCGGGCGCTTGCGGGTGCTCAAGCGGCAGCTCGCTTGCCAGACTATCGGCTGGCGGCGCCGTAGCCAGATGCTGCTGGTGCTGTAACTGGCGTTCGCGCAGCACGGTGGCCGCCGCTTCCGCGGCGCGGTCGAGCGCATGCAGGGCCGCACGGCGGGCGCTGATCTCGGCGGCAGCGACGGCCAGCAGGCTATCTAGCTGCTCCAGATCGTCCAGCGCATGCTGCGGCTGCTGCTGGTTGAAGCTGGCCAGCCAGTCATGCAGCGCCTGCTGCGCCGCTGCGGCGGCAGCTAGCAGCCCGGTCAGGTGGCGCTGCGCCTGAGTCAGCGTTGCTTCGGCGCGTGCGCCGGCCTGTGCTGCCAGCTGTGCGGCGCTCTGGCGCTGGGCCAGTTGCTGGCGGGCGTTATTGACGGCCAGTGCCAGCGCTGCTTCCACCGACGTCACGTCCTTGCCGTCCCACAGAGCAAGACGCTGCTGCTGCAAAGCCTGTAGCTGCGCTTCGGCGCTGCTGTAGGCCACGCGCGCGTGGACGTCATCGCGCTGGGCCTTGTTCTGCGCTTCCAGACCGGCGCGCAGTTCGATATCCAGTGCCTGCAGGCGCTGCTGGCGTTCGTCGTAGCTGCTGCGCTGCCGCAGCCACTGGCCCGCTTCGGCCTGACGCGCAGCGTAGAAGCGCGCGGGACCGGCACGCCATGCATCCTTCCAGTCGTCGCTAGGCAGGTCGCTGCCGCTAAAGGCGGGGTCGAGGTCGGCCAGCACGGCGCTCAGTGCCAAGGCCAGATCAACCCGCTGCACATCGAGCGCTCGGGCTACGCTGCGGCTTTCCGCCAGTGCGGTCTGCTGGCTGGCCAGTGCCTGCTGTTGCTGCTGGTGTTCGTTGCGGGTCCGCTCCAGCGCTACTTGCAGCGCTTCGTGCGCCTGGCGGGCCTGATGCCAGTTGTGTTCCTGCGTTTCCACCGCCTGCAGCGCGTCGCCCAGCTGCTCTAGCTGTCCGACGAACCAGCCGGTGCGTTCTGCGCCTTCTGCCATGGCTTCGGCCTGCAGCTGCGGCAGGATCGCCTGCCATGCGCTGGTGGCTGCGCTCAGGGCCGGTGTCAGCGCGCTTGTCTCGCACGCCAGTGCATTGATCTGGTCCAGACAGGCCTGCTGGGTGGTGCGGCGCGCCGTCTGCAGGCTCAGATTGGCTTCGACCTGCTGGCGCCAGCGTGCCACTTCCGCCTCCAGCTCGGCCAGCATGGCCAGCAGACGGCTATCGTCATGGTGGTAGGGATGCTCTGTCGCCCCGCACACGGCGCAAGGCTGGCCATCTTCCAGCGTGGCGCGCAGCGCCTGCACGTTGCTGCTGCAGGCCGCTTGCGCCAGTTGCAGCGAGCGCTCGGCCTGCGTGCTGTGGGCCAGCAGCGTAACGGCCTGCTGCTGGGCTGCCTTGAGTTCGGCATCGGCCTGCGCTGCGGCATGGCGCAAGTCGGCAGTCTGCTGCGCAAGATAAGCGTGGCGGGTCTGGCGCGCATCCAGCGCTATCCACAGCTTTTCGCCCTCGGCCAGCAAATTACGCCGGGCAGTCAGCTGTCGGCGCGTGGCCTGCAGCTGTTCCGGCGCGTACTGCGCCAGTGTGCTGGCGCTGCTCTGCTGCTGCTGTTCCAGCACCTGCAGTTGCTGATGACTGGCTGCCAGCCGCGACTGGGCCTGTGTCTGCAGTTCCTGCTGCTGCTGCACCTGCTGCTGCACGCCTGCCAGCGACTGATTCAGCCTGTCGGCCTGCGCCGCCTGCTGGCCGGCCTGTACGAACAGTACTTCCCAGCGCTCCCACGACTGTGCCATGGCAGCCCACTGCTGGTGCTCGGCCAGCCAGCGGCTGCTGGCTTCCTGCTGGGCGGCTACTTGCTGGCGCTCTTCGCTGCGGGTCTGCTGGGCCGCGCGGGTAGTCTGATCGGTCTGATCGGCCTGAGCGCAGGCACTGGCCGCTTGCTCGAACACTGGCAGCTGGGCGGCGATGCGCGCATCGAGCGCCTTGGCCTGATCGAGTTGCGGTGCGGCGCTGCTCTGGGCCTGTTCGGCCTGCTGCAACTGCTGGGCGGCGCTCTCCTGTGCGCTGCTGTGCAGGGCTAGCGCAGCGCCAGCCTGCTGCACCTGCTCGGCCAGTTCGGCGATCTGGCGCCGGGTGGCGCTGATTTCACGGTTCAGGCGCATGGTTTCGGCTGCCAGTGGCCGCGCTGGCTGCAGCGCGTCCAGCTGCGCCAGACTGGCGCGCTGCGGCGCCGCTGCTTCGATAGCAGCCGCCGCTGCCACGCAGGCGGCACTGGCCTGCTGCTCGGCTTCGGCCAGACGTTCGGCCTGCTGGTACCAGCGTAGCTGTTGTTCCAGCAGCGCGCCGCGCTGCTCCAGCGCCTGTTGTCTGGCCAGCGCGCCGGCATGGCGGCTTGCCAGTTCCTGCCGCTGCTCTTCGCTGCACGGCTTCTGGTCGGCCAGCCGGTCATTCAGGCGCTGCAGCGCTTCCTGTTCCTGCTTGGAGCGCGCAAAGGCGCGCATGGAAATCTCGCTGTAGATGGCGCTGCCGGTGAGTTTCTCCAGCAGTTCGCCCCGTTCGTTATCTTCGGCCTTGAGGAAGGCCGAGAATTCGTTCTGGGCCAGCAGGACGGCGCGGGTGAACTGCTCGAACGACAGGCCGATGCGCTGCTTGATCTCGGCCTTGACCTCGGTTTTGGTGTTGCCCAGCGGCTGCAGGGCGGGCAGGCGGTGCAGCGTCATGGCGGTAGGCTGCAGCGCGCCTTCGGCCCGCGTGCGGGCACGCCGCACGCTCCAGCGGGCGCGGTAGCTGGCAGCGTCGCTACCGACGAAATCCACTTCGGCATAGCCTTCTGCTGCGCCACGGCGCAGCAGGTTGCGGGTGTCCTGGGTGGTGATGGTTTCATTGCCCACGTCGGCCAGATAATTGCGGCCGGCCACGCGCAGCAGGCGCGGGGTGGCGTCGTACAGGGCCAGACACAGAGCGTCGAGCAGGGTGCTCTTGCCTGCGCCGGTGGGGCCGCTGATGGCAAACAGGCCGCTGTCGGCCAGCGGCGGCTGCTGGAAGTCGACGCTGAACTCTTCGGCCAGCGAGGCCAGATTTTTACCGGCTATGCGCAGAATTCTCATGGCAGCAGCAACTCCGCGAAAGCACTGAGCTGGTCGGGCGGCGCATCCTGATCGTAGCGCTGGCGGTACAGCTGGCGGAAGATTTCATCGGGCTGCAGGCGTTCCAGCTGGTCCAGCGTCAGTGCTGCGGCGCCGGCTTGCGCGCCGCGCGCCGCGCTGGTGGTTTCGATTTTTGCCAGCCGCACGGCTTTGCCGTCCAGTGCCGCTTCGATCCTGGCGCGCAGGCCCGGTTCCGGTGCGTCCAGCAGCACCCGCACTTCGAGCAGGGGCTGGCGCTCGGCAGGCAGGGCTTGCGTTTCGAGTTCGGCCAGCTGTTGCAGTACCTGTGCCAGTGGCGCCGGACGGGCCGGAATGCGCAGCAGTTCGACTGCGCGCGGCACGGGCAGGGGGGTGATCTCGCCCAGTTCGGTGCCTTCGATGTCGATCTGCAGCACCTGATGCGGGTAGCTGATTTCCGCAAACGAGAGCGGCAGCGGACTGCCGCAATAGCGGATATGGCGCTGCTTGCCCACGCTCTGGGCCAGATGCAGATGGCCCAGCGCCGCGTAGCTGATGTCGGCACCGAATATCCCGGCCGGCAGCATTTCCGTGCCGCCGATGACGATGCGCCGTTCCGAGTCTTCCGACATCTGGCCGTCGACCATGTGGCAGTGGCCCATGGCGAAGATGGGCTGTGCGCCGCTGCGGCAGGCCAGCGCGTGTTCCAGTGCCTGGCGGTAGAGCAGGGCGATGCCGGCCAGATAGGGATCGGCGCCGCTGTGCTGGTTTTCGCTCTGGGGCAGGCGCGGCACATCGGCCGGACGCAGGAAGGGCACGGCCAGGCACCATGCTTCGATTGCGCCGCTGCGTCCTGTCAGCGGCAGGACCATGGCGCCGATGTCGATGCTGCCGTCGGCCATGCGCGGCACATGGCCGATCACGCGCGTGCCGTGGGTTTCCAGCAGGGGCGCAGGGGCTTCCAGCCGGCCCGGCGAATCGTGATTGCCGGCGATGACGATCAGGTTCAGGTGCGGCACCCGTTCGCGCGCGGCGCGCAGGAACTGGTAGAACTGGCGCTGCGAGGCGGCCGATGGATTGGCGTTGTCGAAGATATCGCCGGCGACCAGCAGGGCGTCGGCCTGCTGCTGTTCCAGTGTGTCCAGCAGCCAGTCGAGAAACTGCTGGTGTTCGTAGTGGCGCTCGTAGTGATGCAGGGTCTGGCCCAGATGCCAGTCGGAGGTGTGCAGCAGACGCATGGAGTTAGAAATTCAGGACAGCCGGGAAGGGCACAATATAGCGCAAGTTGCCGCTGGCGAGGTTGATAAAAATGAATCGGCAGGCTTCAGGCCGCGTAGCCGCTGGCTGCGTCGTGCGGCGGGCCGGCACGGAAGGTGTTGCGGCCATTCTGTTTGGCCTGATACAGCAGCAGGTCGGCCTGATGCAGCAGCTCGGCCGGCGTGATGTCTTCGTTACGGTAGAAGGTCAGGCCGATACTGGCCGAAATCGAGACGATGGTGCCGTCCAGATCGAACGGTGCCTGCATGGCAGTGACGATCTTGGCGGCCAGCGCGGTCGCGTCTTCGCTGCGGTTGATGCGTTCCATGATGATGGTGAACTCGTCGCCGCCCAGACGGGCAATGGTGTCGCTGGCCCGCATGGTGTGGGTCAGACGGGTGGAGAAGGCGCGCAGCAGGGCGTCGCCTATGCTGTGGCCATAGGTGTCGTTGACCGGCTTGAAGCGGTCGATATCCATATACATCACGGCCATCAGGTGGCCGTTCTGGGCGCTGGCGTGCATGCTGTCGCTGAGTTTCTGCAGGAAACCGGCGCGGTTGGTCAGCCCGGTCAGCGCATCGATCTGGGATAGCCGCAGCAGGCGCTGCTTTTCGCGTTTCTGTGCGGTGATATCCTGCCGCATGACGTGGAAGCCGATCACGGTGTCGCCATCCTCGTCGATCTGCGGTATGTACACCACCTCGAAAGTACGCAAGGTGGTGTCGCTGTTGTCTTCTTCTTCGAAGGTCAGGGTTTCGCCGGCCAGCGCCCGTTTGATATACGGCGACAGATAGCTGTAGCGCGCTTCGCCCACAGTCTCGACCACGCTCTTGCCCAGCACGCTGGTGCCGGTGCGGTTGAATTCGCGTTCGTAGGCGATGTTATGGAAGCGGAAAATCTCTTCGCTGTCGATGTAGGCCACCATGGCCGGCAGGGAATCGGCGATGGTGCGCAGGCGCGCCTCGCTTTCGCGCAGCGCCATGACGGATTTGCGCACGTGGGTAATATCGTCTACCGTGCCCACATAACCGTAGATCTGCTTGTCGACGATCATGGCTGCGATCTTGAACATCACCCACACGATGGTGCCATCGGGATGCACGCAGCGCAGCGTGTCCTGATACGGCAGGCGGGTAACGGCCATCTGCTTGAGAGCGTTCTGCAGGTTGGCGCGGTCGCCCGGGTGGATGGCGCGCAGCCAGTTCTCGCCCAGCGCTTCCGAGCGCATCAGGCCGGTGACGAATTCGAAAGTGCGGTTCACATAGGTGCACTGGCCATGCGCGTCGGCCCGCATCAACCCCAGTGGCGACACATCGTTGACAGCGGCCAGCTCGGCCTGGCTCTTGCGGATCGCCAGCTCGCTTTTTTTGCGCGGAGTGATGTCGCGGGTGGTGACGGCCACGCCTTCCTTGATGGGGACGATCTGATGATGGAACCAGTAATGCTCGCCGCTGGGCAGGAAGTCGACTTCGAATTCTTCGTCCAGCGGATGGCCTGTCTGCAGCACGGTTTTATATTTTTCGATGAAGCCGTGGGTATGCAGCTCCGGCATCAGCTCCTGCAGACGCTTGCCGCGCGCCTGATCGGCCGTCATGCCCAGCAGCGCGGCGCCGCGGTCGTTCAGGCCCACCAGCGTGAAATCGGCAATGGCATTGTCGGCACTGCGCAGGCGGCAGGCTTTGAGCAGATAGACGCAGTCCATGCTGGCATCGGCGGCGGCGCGCAGCATCTCTTGCGCTTCGCTGACCATCAGCGTGCTGCGGCGCAGGCGGCGCGCCTGCTGGATCAGCAGGCCGACGAACAGCAGCACCACCAGCGAGGCCAGACTGACTGCCACCAGATAGCGTTCGCGGCGCAGCTCGAAGCTCGCCATTTCCGTTTGCAGGGGATTGCCGGCCACGGCCAGCAGCAGATAGCGCGGCATTTCGGCATAGCCGTAGATCCGTTCCACTGCATCGAAGGGGCGCGCCAGCAGCATTTCGTCCAGCGTGCCGATGCGCCCGCCGCTCTGTGCGGCAGTGAAATCGATGGCATCGCTGATAATCAGCTGTTCATCCACCCGCGCCGTGGCGATGCCGTTTTCGCGGCTGATCAGCATGACGCTGCCGCCCGGGTCCAGATTCAGGCGGTCGTAGTCTTCCACAAAGGTGGCAGGATCGATCATCATCACGACCACGCCGGCAAACTGGCCATCGTGACCGTTAAGCCGGCGCGAGATCTGGATCTGCCATTTCTTGGTGCGGGGCTCGACTATCGGTGTAGTAATCAGCGCGGTGTCGGAGCTGTTGTGGGCGTGGTGCAGGAAGAACGGCTGCTGGCCCAGCTGGGGCGCGAAATAGCCGGACCGGCTGTCGATCAGGCGGCCGTCGGCGTCCACCAGTGCCAGCGGCAGATCGAGCTTGGAGGGCAGTAGCGAGTCCAGCAGGCCGTTCGGACGGCTGAACTCGGTCAGACGCAGCTTGCCGCCGGTTTCCTCGAATTTCAGCTTGAACAGCTGGGTGGCGTGGTCGCTCTGGCGCAACAGGTGATTGGTGTGTTCGGCCAAGGTACGGGCCAGTGACTGGCTGTGCAACACTGCTTCGTAATGGGCGGAAACCCGTTCCTGTTCCACCTGATACAGCACCGCCGCCCACATCCCGGCCAGCAAGGCAACGGCGAATGCCGGTAGCAGTATCAGGCGATACAGCCGGCGTATGGTGCTGCGGGAGGTGGGAGGGGCAGGGGTATTCATCAAGGGCCGGTATTGTCCACTAATTTGCCTCGGAATGCCATCCATCTAATTCTGCATGGAAATGTCTCGTTTGTGCTCGCAAATGTAAAAAAAACTGTCGCGCGCGCACAGGCAATATTGATTTTCTTATTAGAATAGCTGCTGGAGAGTCGCCTCCCGGGTCCGGGGTTACTCAGCCGGCGAATGTCTTACCCTCAACTTTCAGGATCTGGCCGTATGAAGCACATGACACTGTCTGCCGCACCGGCGCGCTTGCCCGGCCTCGATGGCCAGCCGATTTTCGGCCGCTTCGCCGGTCCGGCCGGTGCTATCGACTGGCGCCAGCTGGCGCCGCCCTATGCGCGCAGCCGGCTGTGGCGGCGCTTCCACCATAAGCGCTGGCATTATGTGGCACTGTACACGGAACAGGTATTTTGCGCCGTCGCCATTGTCGATGTGGGCTGGACCAACACGGCTTTTGCCTACGCTTTCGAGCGCCACAGCGGCCGCATGCTGGCCGAATTCTCGCAGGATGGCCTGCCCGGCTGCACGGCCAGCCTGCCGCACCGGATGGCAGGTGCGAGCCAGTTCCGCCTGCTGGGCAAACAGATCCACATCAATACCGGCGCCGACGGTGCCAGCAGCCTGACGCTGCGCTGTGGCGAGTTTGCCATCGACGCCAGTTTCGGCCCGGCGACCGCGCCATTGCTGCTGGCAGCGGGGCCGGTGGCTAACGGTGCCGTACATGCTACCCAGAAGTCGGGCGGCATGCCGCTGCGCGGCCAGTTGCGCGCGGGCGGGCAGAGCCTGACGCTGGACGGCGGCGTGGCCAGTTTCGACTACTCGAATGGTTTGCTGGCGCGTAACACGGCATGGCGCTGGGCATCGGCGCATGATCTCGATGTTGGTTTTAATCTGCAAGCAGGTTACTTCGGCGCGCAGGAAAATGCCCTCTGGCTCGATGGCCAGCTGTATCCGCTGGGCGCGGCGCAGTTCGCCTATGACCGCAACGACAGCCGGGCACCGTGGCAGATCAGTACCGATGACGGACTGCTGGAGCTGATTTTCACGCCCGAAGGCGAGCGGCGCGGCGACAAGAATCTGCTGGTGGCGGCCAGCCGCTATGTGCAGCCTATCGGCACTTTCAGCGGCTGGGTGCGCACTGCGCCCGGGCAGCCGAAGCGCAGCGTGCAGCGGCTGGCCGGTGTCACGGAAGACCACGCGTCGCGCTGGTAAGGCAGGAGCACTGGCGCCATGAGCATCAAATATCTCGACCGCATGTTCCAGCCACGTTCGGTGGCAGTGATCGGTGCTTCCGACAAGCCGCACCGTATCGGCACACGGGTGCTGGCCAATCTGCTGCAGGCCCATGCTGCGCAGGGCGGGAGTGGTCGCGCTATCTGGCCGCTCAATCCGCGCCACCAGAATCTGCAGGGGCTGCCGTGCTATGCGCGGGTGGCGGCATTGCCGGCCGCGCCAGAACTGGCCATACTGTGCACGCCGCCAGCGACGATACCCGGCTTGATTGCGGAACTGGGCGCGCGCGGCACGCGCGCTGCCATCGTCATGACGGCCGGACTGGATCAGATCCATAGCGGCGGGCGCAGTCTGCAGCAGGCCATGCTGGCTGCCGCCAAGCGCCATCAGGTACGCATCCTCGGGCCGGGCAGCGTGGGCCTGCAGACCCCTGCGCTGGGACTAAATGCCAGCTTTACCCATATTCCGGCCACACCCGGCAAGCTGGCGTTTGTGGCGCAGTCCGGCGCGCTGGGCACGGCCATGCTGGACTGGGCCAGCCTGCACGGCATCGGCTTTTCCCGCTTCCTCACCATGGGCGAAACTGCTGATGTGGATTTCGGCGATGTGCTCGACTATCTGGCGGCCGATAGCGCCACCGAGGCGATATTGCTGTGTATCGAACAGGTCTGCTGTGCGCGTAAATTCATGTCGGCCGGCCGGCTGGCCGCACGCGGCAAGCCGGTGATCGTGCTGAAAGTGGGGCGCGATGCCCGGCCCGGCGCCGATCTGGTGTTCGATGCGGCGATCCGGCGCGCCGGCATGCTAAGGGTAAGCTCCATCGAAGACCTGTTCGACGCCGTGGAAACGCTGGCGCGCCAGCGCCCCCAGCGGGGCGAACGGCTGGCGGTGCTCAGTAATGGCGTGGGGCTGGGCCTGATCGCCGCCGATGCGCTGCTGGCCGGTGGCGCCCAGCTGGCGCCGCTGTCGGCCGAATCGCAGCTGCTGCTCAAGCGTACCTGCGCCCAGCCCAGCAACCCCGTGGCGCTGCTGGCTGATGTGCCGGTAGCCCATTATCAGGCGGCAGTGGAAGCACTGCTGCACGAAACCAGTGCCGATGCGCTGCTGTTTCTGCACGCGCCCACGGCCATGGTGGATAGCCAGCAGATCGCCACGGCGATCGCTCCGCTGCTGCGCGGCGCCAGTAAAAATGTGCTCAGTTGCTGGCTCGGTGGCAGCGCCGTGGCGGCTGCGCGGCAGGTGTTTGCCGAAGCCGGTCTGCCGACCTACGACACGCCGGAAAAGGCCGTGCATGGTTTCCTGCAGATCGCCCAGTACCGGCGCAATCAGGATTTGCTGATGGAGGTGCCGGCCCAGCTGGCGGCCACTTCGGCGCCGGAGCGGGCGGCGGCACAGGCACTGGTGGCGGCCGCGCAGGAAGGTGGCCAGACCAGCCTGTCCGATAGCGATTTGCGCAGTCTGCTGGCCAGCTATGGCATAGCGCTGGCCACGCCGCAGCAGGCTGCGGAGGCTGGCACCACGCTGGCGGCAGCGCGCATCGAAATCAGCACCGATGCGGTGTTCGGGCCGGTGCTGTATTTCGGCCAGGGCGGGCTGGCGGCGCAAGTGGCGGCTGACCGCGCCGCGGGCCTGCCGCCTTTAAATATGGTGCTGGCGCGCGATATGGTGAGCCGCACCCGGGTAGCGCGCCTGCTGCAGCAGGCGCAGACGGCTGCCGATGCCGATGCTTTGTGCCGCACGCTGGTGCAGGTGGCCGATATGGTGGCCGATCTGCCACAGCTGGCCGCGCTGGACCTGAACCCGCTGCTGGTGCTGGACGGCAGCGTGGTGGCGCTGGGCGCGCAGATCGCGCTGGGCCCCGCGCGCGGCCATCGCGCCATGGCGATCCGGCCCTATCCGCAGGAACTGGAGCAGGAACTAGCCTGGGGCGGCGGCAAAATCCTGCTGCGCCCCATCCGGCCCGAAGACGCGCCCCAGCATCAGGTGTTTTTCGCTGCGCTCGATCCGGACGACGTGCGGCTGCGCTTCTTTACCGCCATGCGCGAGCTGCCGCCCGGCCAGCTGGCGCGCCTGACCCAGATCGATTACGACCGCGCCATGGCCTTTATTGCCACCCGCACGGGGGCGGACGGCCAGCCGGAGACGCTGGGTGTGGTGCGTGCCATCGCCGATGCCGACAATCAGGCGGCCGAATTTGCCATCATCATCCGCTCCGATCTGAAGGGGCAGGGGCTGGGCTATATCCTGTTCCAGAAGCTGGTCGATTACTTCCGCAGCCATGGCACGGCGCAGATTGTGGGCGATGCGCTGGCCGAAAATCTCGGTGTGCAGAAACTGGTGCGCCATTTCGGCGGCAGCGTGCTGCCACACCCGGAGGCAGGGCTGGTACGGTTGCAGTTGCCATTACGATAGCGTTTCCCCCCTGTTTGCGCTATATTGGGGAAGCGCGCCGTTTTGTTTTAAGTCAAAGCGTGGTTGTCGGCTTTATTTACACTTTTACTTCCGCTTTTGCCAGCCATCCGGTCTGGCTACACCACAGCTTTGGGAGTCAGAATGTTAACCGCCACATATGCCCTAGTCGCTCTTTCGGTCGAACAAGCCAGTGTTCGTCTTAATCTATTGGGTTTCCAGCAATATGTGCGCACCACGCTCAAGCAGCAGAATAGCGTCAATCTGGCTCAGCTCGAATATGCCTGCAACAGCCTGAGCACCCTGTATCAGGCTTGCCAGTGGCGCAAGACCGAAATGTATCTGATTCCTGCCTTGCGTGCTGCTACCGAGCGCGCCGACCAGCTGATCGAAGAACTGAGCCGGCTTAACCAGTCGGCGCTGGCGGCTATCCGCGCGCTGCAGGAGCAGGCCGAAGTGCTGGCCGATGCGGGCGAAGGGCAGGTGCAGCGCATCAGCGATCACATCGAAGCATTCTGCAATGCCATGCTGCAAAAGCTGGAAAAGGAAGAGCATGAACTGTTTGCGATGGCGCGCAACAGCATCGCTGGCGATGCGTGGTTTTCTCTGGCGAATCAATTGATGCTGCATGACAAGCGAGTGGAGGAGCTCAAGCGTTCGGCGCCGCCTGCGCCGCTGGCCGAGACTGCGCCGATCAACATGCCGCGCCTGCAGGTATTACCGATGATAGACCTGCATAGTGCGCATGATGGCGCCATTCCCGCCGCGCCTCGTCTGCGGCCACGCGCCGAACGGGAAGTGCCGGCAGCGAAATAAGCGCTCAGTAACAGGCAAATTTTCTCTGCTTTGCTATGATGGTGGTTTTAGATACTTCATAGCGCATCATGTTCGAATTCATCTTCAAGCGCAACGGCGAGAACGCCGGCGTAGCACCTGCCGCGACGGAGACTGCGCCCAGCACTGCCGCAGCCGCGTCGGCCGAACGACGCGAACAGCAGACCCGCCAGGCTGCGGCACTGGCCGGAGATGAAGCGGCGGCCGTGGCGCTGATACTGCAAAGCGAATTTGCCGGCGTGCGTCTGCAGGCGGCCGAACATGTGCGCAGCCTGCCGCAGCTGGAACAGGTGCTGCAGGCCATGCGCAATACCGACCGGCGCGTGGCCAAGCTGATGCAGGGCCGGCTCGATGCGATCCGCTACCACGAGGCCGAACAGCGCAAGGCGGCAGCCTGTCTGGAACTGGCCGCGCGTTTGCTGGCCGACGAAAAACTCACCCCCAATCAGGTGGCCGAACTGGATCGGCAGTGGCGCATCACCAGCGCCGATGCCGCGCAGGCGGACAGTTACGCCAGCCAGCGCGCTGCACTCGATGCGCGGCTGCAGGCGCAGATGCAGTTGCAGCGCCAGACTATCGATGCGCTGGCCGCTTTGCGCCAGTTGCTGCAGGCCGGGCCGGATCAGGCCGTGCTGGAAGCGGCCATCGCCAGCCACACTGCGGATTATCAGCGTTGCGAACAGGCGCCCGAACATGCGGCCTTGCCGCGCCATCTGCTGAGTGATTACGCGGCGGCCTTGCAGCAGGCCCGTGCGGCCATGGCAGCCAGCGCGAGTGCCGCGCCGGTGGCAGCGCCTGTTAGCGCCGGAACGGTGCCGGGTGCCACTGCTGCGGCGCAGACGGGCACTGTGGCCGATGGCGTGGGCGCGCACGATGATGCGGCCAGTGCCGCGCCCGCGGCCGGGGCAGCAAACGTTGCGCAGGTGTCCAGCCAGCCGGCGCCGGCTGGCAAGTCCGGCGCTGCTGGCGCCAGCCGTGCTGCCAAGCCGGCGGCCACCGATCCGCAATTCCTCAGCACCCTCGATGCGCTGGAACAGGCGCTGGAGCAGGGTTTGCTGCATGCCGCTGCAGAGCATGACAAATGGCTCAAGGAGCACAAGAGCCGCCTCTCGCCTGCCGTGACGGAGCGCCTTAATCACCTGCGCGCCGAATTGAAGCGGCTGAGCGACTGGGCACGCTGGAGCGGCAACGTCTCGCGCGAAGAGCTGGTGAAAGTGGTGGAAGAACTGCCTGCGCTGGGGCTGGCGATGAGCGAACTGGCCAAGAAGGTGGGCAGCATGCGCGAACGCTGGAAAGCGCTCGATGCCGTCTCCGGCCATGCACCGCGCAGTCTGTGGGAGCGCTTCGACCGCGCCTGCACCACGGCCTATGCCCCGGCAGCGGCCCACTTCAAGCAGCTGGCCGATGAACGTCATGCTAATGCAAGCAAGGCGCAAGCCCTGATCGAAGAAACCCGCGCCCTGGCGCAGGCTGCGGCGGAAGGCGTCGATCTGAAGAATGTGGCGGCAGCAGGACAGCGTTTGCGCCAGATGTGGACCCGGCTGGGCGCCATGGAGCGCAAGGAAAAGCGCAAGCTGGAACAGGCGTTCGACAAGGCGCTGGGCCAGCTGCTGGCGCCGCTGACGCAGCAGCGCAAGATCGAAGTGACGCGGCGCGAACAGCTGATACAGGAAGCCGAGCAGCTGCAGCCGGGCGAGCGCCATGTGCTCGATCTGCTCAAGCGCCTGCAGGAACGCTGGCAGGAACAGGCCAAGGCGCTGCCGCTGGAACGCAAGGCGGAACAGGCGCTGTGGCAGCGCTTCCGTGCCGCCTGCGATGCCGTCTACAACAAGCGCAAGGAAGTGGCACATGCGGCCGACCACGAACGCAAAGCCCACCTGCATGCGCGCGAAGCACTGTGCGCGCAACTGGAAACGGCCACTTTCAGTGGCGACGAAAAGGCCCAGCTGGCCGCCATTGCCGCGCTGCTGCGCGAGACGGCCAGCGCCTGGCAGCATGCGGGCATTGTGCCGCGTGCTGCGGAAGCGCGCATCAGCCAGCGCTATCAGGCTGCACAGGCACAGGTGCAGGCGCAGGCCGACGCTATCCGCCGCCGTAGCGGCGCGGCACAGGCGAATGCCCTGCGCGACAAGCTGCGGCTGTGCCAGTCGCTGGAGACCAGTCTGGCGCAAGGCGTAGCGGCAGCCGACGGGGCCAGCGCGGCGCAATGGCAGGAGCGCTGGAGCGCCGTGCCCAAGCTGGGCGGCGAATACGAAAAAGCGCTGGTTGGCCGCTTCAATGCGGCGCTGGCGCTGCTCGGCGGCGATGCCGGTGCCTATCTGGCCCAGCTGGAAGCCAACCGTCGCCGCCTGCGCGACGAAGTACTGCGGCTGGAAATCGTGGCAGGGGTGGATAGCGGCAGCGAGTTTGCCCGCGAGCGCCTGAAGATGCAGGTGGAGGTGCTGCAGTCGTCGCTGAAATCGGGCCAGAAGCCGCAAAGCGCCACCGCCGCCTATCTGCAGCTGTGCGCCATGCCGGCGCTGGCCGATGAGCGTACGGTGAGCCGCATCGAGGCGCTGTTCCGCCGCATCGGCGGAGGCGAGCGCTGATGGCCGCCATTGGACAGGAAGGCAGCGCCGTGCGGGTGCAGCAGCAGGATTTCGATCTGAGTACGGAACTGGCGCAGCTGCGCGCCGCCCAGCCGGGCGTGGGCGCCATCGTCAGCTTTGTCGGCACGGTGCGCGACCTGAACGAGGGCGCCAGCGTGGCGGAAATGGAACTGGAACACTATCCGGGCATGACGGAGCAGTCCATCCAGCGCATCATCGAGCAGGCCAGGGCGCGCTGGGATATCTTCGGCGCGCTGGTGATACACCGGGTGGGACCGCTCAAACCGATGGAGCAGATCGTGCTGGTGGCCGTGACCGCGGCGCACCGTGGCGAGGCCTTTGCCGCCTGCGAATTCATCATCGACTATCTGAAAACGGAAGCGCCGTTCTGGAAGAAAGAGCAGACGCCGGAGGGCGGGCGCTGGGTCGATGCCCGCGTCAGCGATGACGTGGCACTGGAGAAATGGGCTAGATAAGTTGTCAAAATGGGTAGACTTGATCTAGGTCATGGAATTATGAAATAAATCGGTGAATCCTTGAAATGTAATTGATCAACCCTATCTGGGTGATAAGTTAAATTGATGGGAGCAACACCATGCGTCAGGACAAACTCACGACCAAGTTACAGGAAGCCCTGTCGGACTCGCAAAGTCTGGCGGTGGGCAATGACAACCAGTATATCGAGCCGGTCCACCTGCTGACCGCGCTGCTGAACCAGAACGATGGCAGCGCCCGTTCGCTGCTGCAGCGCGCCGGGGTCAATCTCGGTGGCCTGATCAAGGCGCTGGGCAGTTCGCTCGAACGCCTGCCTAAAGTCTCCGGCACCAATGGCGACGTACAGGCCAGCCGCGAACTGATCGCGGTACTCAATCTGTCCGACAAGGAAGCGCAGAAGCGCAACGACCAGTTCATCTCCAGCGAGATGGTGCTGCTGGCGCTGACGGACGACAAATCCGATGCCGGCAAGCTGGCGCGCGAAAACGGCCTGACCCGCAAGGCACTGGAGGCCGCTATCGAGGCCGTGCGCGGCGGTGCCAAAGTGGATAATCAGGATGCCGAAGGCCAGCGCGAGGCGCTGAAAAAATACACGCTGGACCTGACCGAACGGGCCCGCGCCGGCAAGCTCGATCCCGTGATCGGGCGCGATGACGAAATCCGCCGCGCCATACAGGTGCTGCAGCGCCGCTCCAAGAACAATCCGGTGCTGATCGGCGAACCGGGCGTGGGCAAGACCGCCATCGTGGAAGGTCTGGCCCAGCGTATCGTCAACAACGAGGTGCCTGATTCGCTCAAAGGCAAGCGCGTACTCTCGCTCGACATGGCGGCGCTGGTGGCGGGGGCCAAGTTCCGCGGCGAATTCGAGGAACGTCTGAAAGCCGTGCTGAAAGAGCTGGCCATGGACGAAGGCCAGACCATCGTGTTCATCGACGAGATGCACACCATGGTGGGCGCCGGCAAGGCCGAAGGGGCCATGGACGCCGGCAATATGCTGAAACCTGCGCTGGCCCGTGGCGAGCTGCACTGCGTGGGCGCTACCACGCTCGATGAATACCGCAAATACATCGAGAAGGACGCTGCGCTGGAGCGCCGCTTCCAGAAGATACTGGTGGACGAGCCTTCGGTGGAAGCCACCATTGCGATACTGCGCGGCCTGCAGGACAAATATGAGCTGCACCACAAGGTAGCGATTTCGGATGCCGCCATCATCGCGGCGGCGGAACTGTCGCACCGCTATATCACCGACCGCTTCCTGCCCGATAAGGCGATCGACCTGATCGACGAAGCCGCCTCCAAGATCAAGATCGAGATCGATTCCAAGCCCGAGGTGATGGATAAGCTGGAACGCCGTCTGATCCAGCTGAAGATCGAGAAGGAGGCGGTGAAGAAGGAGAAGGACGAAGGCTCGCGCCGCCGTCTGGAACTGATCGAGGAAGAAATCGGCCGTCTGCAGCGCGAATTGAACGACTACGAAGAAATCCTCAAGGCCGAGAAGTCGGTCGTGCAGGGCAGCACCCACATCAAGGAAGAAATCGAGCGCATCAAGCTGCAGATGGAACAGGCTACGCGCGACAGCAACTGGCAGCGCGTCTCGGAGCTGCAGTATGGCCGTCTGCCGGAACTGGAAGCCCAGCTGAAACAGGCGGAATCGGCCTCGGCCAGCCAGACCGGTACCAGCCAGCCCAAGCTGCTGCGCACCGAAGTGGGCGCAGAAGAAATCGCCGAGGTGGTGTCGCGTGCCACCGGCATACCCGTCTCGCGCATGATGCAGGGCGAGCGTGACAAGCTGCTGCACATCGAAGCCAAACTGCACGAACGCGTGGTGGGGCAGGATGAGGCCATCGCCGCCGTGTCGGACGCGATCCGCCGTTCGCGTGCCGGTCTGTCCGATCCTAACCGTCCATACGGTTCCTTCATGTTCCTTGGCCCGACGGGGGTAGGTAAAACCGAACTGACCAAGGCGCTGGCCGGCTTCCTGTTCGATACGGAAGATGCGCTGATCCGCATCGACATGAGCGAATTCATGGAGAAGCATTCGGTAGCCCGTCTGATCGGCGCGCCGCCCGGTTATGTAGGCTATGACGAAGGCGGTTATCTGACCGAAGCCGTGCGGCGCAAGCCTTACAGCGTGATTCTGCTGGACGAGGTGGAGAAAGCTCACCCCGACGTGTTCAACGTGCTGCTGCAGGCGCTCGATGATGGCCGCATGACGGACGGGCAGGGGCGCACGGTGGACTTCAAGAACACCGTCATCATCATGACTTCGAATCTGGGCTCGCACAAGATGCAGGCGATGGAGGATGCCGATCCGGGCGTGGTGAAACTGGCCGTGATGGCCGAGGTACGCAGCCACTTCCGTCCCGAGTTCATCAACCGTATCGATGAAATCGTGGTGTTCCATGGCCTCGACGAGAAGAACATCGGCGCCATCGCCAAGATACAGCTGGCGATACTGGAACAGCGTCTGGCGCGCATGGAAATGACGCTGGTCGTGACGGATCAGGCTCTGCAGAAAATCGCCGAAGCCGGTTACGATCCCGTATATGGTGCGCGGCCGCTGAAACGGGCGATCCAGCAGCAGATCGAAAATCCGCTCTCCAAGCTGATACTGCAAGGCCGCTTTGGCCCCAAAGACACCATCCACGTGGATGTACGCGATGGCGAGCTGAGTTTCAGCTAAACGCACTGCCGCACTGCCGAGACTGGTAGTGCGGCAGTGCGCTAGCGCGGCAGTTAGAGCGCGCTTTCCCGCAGCGCGGGAAGATGGCAGGCGATGCGGTTGCGTCCCTGCCGTTTTGCGTTATAGAGCGCCGCATCGGCGCGTTTGAGCACATCTTCGAAGGAGTGGTCGCCCGCCAGCATCTCGCTCAGACCGCCGCTGATGGTGGCACCATCGCCCAGCGATTCCAGCAGGCGCAGTTCTTCCGCGACGCGCTGGCGCAGGCGTTCGGCGATGGGCTGGGCCAGCGCGCTGCTGGTGTGCGGCATCAGCACGACGAATTCGTCACCGCCCAGCCGGGCGGGAAAATCGGTGCTGCGCAATACGGCGCGGCAGACCTCAGCGGTACTCTGCAGGGCGCGGTCGCCGCACAGGTGGCCGTAGCGGTCGTTGATGCCCTTGAATTCGTCGATGTCGAAAATTAGCACGGCGCAGGTCGTGCCATAGCGCACATGCAGTTCGTAATGTTCGTTGAGCATCTGCATCAGCTTGCGCCGGTTGGCCAGCCCTGTCAGCGAGTCCGTTTCGCTGAACATGCGCAGCTGCTTTTCTAGCCGCTTACTGGCGGTAATATTGCTGGCGATCCACAGCACGGCATCTTCGCCCTGCACCTGATAGCCAAGGGCCCGCACCCGGCCTTCGAACCAGATCACGTCGGGCGGGCCTTCGTTACCCAGTCCGCGCACATCGCGTCCGCTCAGCGGGTACTCCACCACATGCATGCCGGGCCGCTCCAGCGCGATGCCTATCTGCTGGACAAACCACTCGGCGCGCTCGTCGCTGAGCACATCGGCGATGGTTTTACCGACCAGCGAACTGCCGTCGTGGTAGTAGCGGTTGTCGGCGCCGCCGAACAGGGCGGCATAGCGCCCGCTGCGGGTAAAAATGAATGCCGGATCCGGCAGCGCCGCCAGCATGCCAACGATTTGCTCGTGGGAAAATAGGGATACGTCTGCCATACACGCATACCGGGTTAGGGAAAGATTAACTGTAGCGTATTTTTGTACAGGACAAAAGAAATTATGACTAGATTGAAATTTCGCCACACTTTACTGTGCCTTACACCCTGTTAGACATAGAATTAACGCTCACTTAACCACCAGATCAGGACAGATAATGAAATTTGCCACCACCGATATGTGCGACGACCATCCCGAGCTGCTCGACGACGGCCGCCTTGCGGTGCTGCCGCCCGTATTCCAGGCCTATGGCCAGCTGCGCAGCTTTGCCGGTCCCGCCTACACCTTGCGCGTACATGAGGATAATGCGCTGGTGCGGGCCGTGCTGGAAACCCCCGGTCAGGGGCAGGTGCTGGTGATCGATGGTGGCGCCAGCCTGCGCCGTGCACTGGTGGGCGGGCAACTGGGCCTGCTGGCGCAGAACAATGGCTGGGCCGGTATTGTGGTCGATGGTTGTATTCGCGACACAGACGAAATCAACGCCTGCCAGATCGGCGTGCGGGCGCTGGCAGCCCATCCCCGTAAGAGCAGCAAGAAAGGCGAAGGCGATCGCCAGATACAGGTGCAGATTCAGGGCGTCGCGGTGCGCCCCGGTGCGTGGATTTATGCGGATGCGGACGGAGTTCTGGTGGCGGAACAGGCGCTGCCGTGCTAAGCTTGTAGATGTAAATTAGCAAACAAAGTTGATAGATGGGAATTGCCATGCGAAAACTCATTCTGGCGGCAGCCTGTGCCGCAGCAAGCCTGTCGGCCCACGCAGCCGTGGTTTCGGCTTTGCCAGGAGGTACTGTACTGGTGATGCCGGAGTTGAATACTTACGGTATTAGCCCGCAAGCGCTGGCCGATGGCATAGAGTGGAGCAGTAGCGGACCCAATTCCGTGCTGGGCTATACGCAACAGTTCGGATTCAATGACAATGGCAAGTGGCTAGGCATGCCTCTGGCATCGCCCAACGATAGCGTCAGCAGCATGCAACTGGCATTCACTACACCTGTGTGGGCGGTGGGCGCACTCTTTAACTATGCGCCCAACCTCGGTGATGCCACGATCGCTGCCTACGATGCCAACCATACGCTGATCGAATCGACGGTGCTCAATTTCACGCTGTCATCGAGCAGTGTCAATCAGGGCGTGTTCTATGGTTTCCGTGAGAGCACGGCAAATATCAGCTACTTCGTGATGTCGGGGGCCTACATCGGCGCGAACAACTTCACCGTGACTGCGGTGCCTGAGCCTGCCACTTATGCCATGCTGCTAGGTGGTCTGGGCCTGCTGGGTATGGCCGCGCGCCGTCGGCAACGGTAGGGCCGCGCATGTTCAAGCGGGCAGCGTAGTACGCGCTCCAAGCACCCCGGAAAGACGATGTCTCCGGGGTGTTTTTTTTCATCTGGCGAAATCTTCATTTCACATTACGGCATGCATGTGGCGAACTCCTGCGTTCATTCTTCCATTTGGAGAAATTGCCTTCCGCATCATGAAAATACCTGTTTAAGTCACTGATTTGTAATAATTTAAAACTGATCATGTGTCTTATATAAGACTGATTGTGCAGGGCACAAAAGGTCTATCATGGAGGCAGCGGATTTTAATTTATGCAGGAGAACTACAACATGGCCACTCGTGAACAGCAAATTGCCGAGCTTCAGCAGGATTGGGAGTGCAACCCGCGCTGGGCTGGCGTGCGGCGTACCTATAGCGCTGCCGATGTCGTGCGCTTGCGCGGCTCGCTGCCTATCAGCCATACGCTGGCGCAGCGCGGCGCAGACAAGCTGTGGCAGTTGCTGAATAAGGAAACGCACGTCAATGCACTGGGCGCGCTGACCGGCAATCAGGCCTTGCAGCAGGTAAAAGCAGGCCTGAAAGCCATCTATCTGTCGGGCTGGCAGGTGGCGGGCGACGCCAATGAAGCTGGGGAAATGTATCCGGACCAGTCGCTGTATCCGGTTAATTCCGTCCCCATGGCGGTGCGGCGCATCAACAATACCCTGCAGCGGGCCGATCAGATCCAGTGGTCGGAAGGGCGCGACGAGATCGATTACTTTGCGCCCATCGTGGCCGATGCGGAGGCCGGTTTCGGCGGGGTGCTGAATGCCTTCGAACTGATGAAGGCCATGATAGAAGCGGGTGCTGCCGGCGTGCATTTCGAAGACCAGCTGGCGTCGGCCAAGAAGTGCGGCCACATGGGCGGCAAAGTGCTGGTGCCGACGCGCGAAGCCATCGAGAAGCTGACGGCGGCTAGGCTGGCGGCCGATGTGATGGGTACCAGCACGCTGCTGATTGCGCGCACCGATGCCGAGGGAGCCGACCTGCTGATTTCCGATATCGACGACCACGACAGGCCGTTCTGTACGGGCGAGCGCACGGTGGAAGGTTTTTACAAGGTGCGCAAAGGGCTGGATCAGGCCGTGGCACGGGCGCTGGCCTACGCGCCGTATGCCGATCTGGTGTGGTGCGAAACTGGGCGGCCCGATCTGGCCTATGCCAAGCGCTTTGCCGAAGCCGTGCACGCGCGCTTCCCCGGCAAGCTGCTCGCATATAACTGCTCGCCGTCGTTCAACTGGAAAAAGAATCTGGACGATGCCACCATAGCCCGCTTCCAGCGCGAGCTGGCGGCCATGGGCTATAAATTCCAGTTCATCACACTGGCCGGTTTCCATGCGCTTAACTACAGCATGTTCCATCTGGCGCACGGCTATGCGCGGCGCCACATGACGGCTTTCGTGGAATTGCAGGAAGCGGAATTTGCGGCAGCGGAACGGGGCTTTACTGCCGTGAAGCATCAGCGTGAAGTGGGCACGGGCTATTTCGACGAAGTGACGCAGTGCATACAGAGCGGCCTGTCGTCGACCACGGCACTGCATGGTTCGACCGAGGATGAACAGTTCTTCGAACCCAAAGTGGCCTGAGCGGAAATGGCCGCAGCGCAGACCATCGCCGCGGCCTTTGCTTTAGCACATCAAGGTTTGCCCAGATGCTGGCACAGGTGCTGTTTCAGTCTTTCCTGGAAGCTGTCCAGATCGTCGATGGTGGCCAGATCATCGTCCACTTCCAGCATGTGGGTGCGATGGCCAGGCGCAAACGATACGGTCGCTTCGATCTGCCCCTGACGGTCGCTCAGCGAGTGGCCCTGTACGGCAGCGAGGATGTTGTCCTGATCGTCAGTAATGATGGTCATTTTCATGACATGCCTCCGCCTTGCAGGTTGTGGAAGGCGCCGCCGACGCCCTTGTTGTGGATCTGCACAAAGTAGGTGGCATTGCCATTGTTCTCTTTGCGCTTGCTCTGCTGGTCGGCCATGTGGATGGCGCCCTGATTGGGCGCTTTCACATCGGCCGAGGCAAACTGGGTGCCGTGATCGCTGGGATAGCTATAGTTCCAGAACGCCGTCTGACCGGGCGCCAGAAAGGTCAGCGGGCCTACATTATTGAAAGCCATAATCTCCTCCGAAGGTGAGCGCCACGCGCGGATGCGGCGCGGCAGTTCCATCTTAGGCAGGCTCGGGCGCTGCACTTTGATGCATTCGATATGTCCCCCCATCTGCTGCGCAAGCAGGGCGGTTTTTTGGCGGTGCGGGCGTTCTAGGCGATAATGCCGCTTGTTTGCGCAAGCTTGCGCATGGTTCGCTTAAGAAAGTATTTCCTATGTTTAGTTACCGTCACGCTTTTCACGCGGGTAATCACGCCGATGTGCTCAAGCACTTCATCACCATCCAGTTGCTGCAGTATCTGAACCAGAAAGAGACGGCCTATACCTATATCGACACCCACTCCGGTGCCGGCGTGTATGCGCTGGACGGTACTTTTGCCGCCAAAAACGCGGAATACGAAACCGGTATAGGTCCGCTGTGGGAGCGCGACGATATGCCGCCCCAGCTCAAGGAATACGTCGATCTGATCCGCGCCATGAACCCTAGCGGCAAGATGCGCTACTACCCGGGCTCGCCGTATATCGCCGAGCAGGTAGCGCGCGAGCAGGACCGTTTGCGCCTGTTCGAGCTGCATCCGGCCGACGCCAAACTGCTGGCTGATAATTTCCGCAAGCTGGAAGAGCATGCGGCCGAGCAGGGCATCCGTCCTACCGTGCGCGGCAAGCGCGTGCTGGTGGACCGTAGCGACGGCTTCCAGTCGCTCAAGGCCTTGCTGCCGCCGCCGTCGCGCCGTGCGCTGGTGTTGATCGACCCGCCGTATGAAGACAAGCAGGACTATAAAAAGGTCAAGGACGCGCTGGCCGAAGCGCTTACCCGCTTCCCTAGCGGCACCTATGCGGTCTGGTATCCGCTGCTGCAGCGCATGGAATCGCGCCAGTTTGCCGACAAACTCAAGCAATTGCAGTGCAGCGAATGGCTGAACGTCGTGCTGACCACGCGCAGTCCCACGCCGGACGGTTTCGGCCTGCACAGCAGCGGCATGTTTATCCTCAACCCGCCGTACACGCTGGAACCCATGCTCAAGCAGGTGATGCCGTATCTGGTCAAGGCGCTGGGCGTGGACAGTGGTGCCCGCTTCACGCTGGAATCGGGTACGCCGACGCCGCTGCGCGGTAATGGTGGCACGGCCTCACCGCGCAACGCGGCTGCTGCGCAGCGCGGCGCTGCGCCGCGCAGTGCGCCACGAGGTACAGCCGGCAGCGCGGCGCGTGCACCGGCGGCCGGCACGGCACGGGCTGCAGGCCCGGACCAGGCACGTGGTGCTGCGAGCCGGGAAGGACTGGCCGCCAAGGCACGCCGGCCTACGCCGGTGGCGCCGCGCAGTGGCGGTGCGACGGATGGACGCAACAATGGACCTCGTCGTCCTGTTAATCGTCAGAAATAAGTTGTCAGCAAGATATGATGGGTATAGTCTGGTAATCAGCCGCAGCCCCGCGTCGCCGGGTTGCGGCTGATTACCTGATGGGGTGTACCCATGATGTTAGCGCCGCCGCAAGCAGCCAGACCGTTCGATCATTTCTTCCTCGCGCGTCAGCCCATACTGAACCGGGGCCAGCGGCTGGTGGCCTATGAACTGCTGTTCCGCGATGGCCGGGTGCGCAACGATGCCTGTATCAGCGACGATACGGCCGCCACGGCCAGCGTGATTGCCCATGCTTCCGAACTGGGCATGGGACAGGTGGTGGGCGACCAGATGGCCTTCGTCAACGTCGACGCGGTGGGGCTGATGAGCGACTTTATCCGCTTTCTGCCGCCCGACAAGGTCATACTCGAAATTCTCGAAACCGTCAAAGCCACGCCGGAGCTGCTGGACCGTATACGCGAACTGAAACGCGCCGGTTTCCGTTTCGCCCTCGATGACGTGGTTGCCCAGACCGAGGATGTGATGCAGTTGCAGCCCCTGTGCGAAGTCATCAAGATCGATATCCACGAAATGGGGCTGGAACAGCTGCCTGCACTGGCGCGCCAGTTCAAGAATCCGCGCCAGAAGCTGCTGGCGGAAAAAGTCGAAACCATGGACGAATTCCAGCAGTGCATGGATCTCGGTTTCGAATATTTCCAGGGCTATTATTTTGCCCGTCCCATGATTCTGAGCGGGAAGAAGATTTCTCCCTCGCAGCGCAGTGTGCTGCACCTGCTGGATCTGCTCAATGCCGACGCCGCCAGCGACGAAATCGAGCGCAGCGTCAAGCATGATGCCCTGATTACCTTGAATCTGCTGCGGCTGGTCAATACGCCGGCCGTGGGCGCGCGCTGCCGCGTCAATTCGGTTGGACACGCCCTGATGGTGCTGGGGCGGCGCCAGCTCAGGCGCTGGCTGCAGATATTGCTGTATGTGAAGAACGGTGCGGCGCCGGAGTTTACCTCGCCGCTGCTGCAGCTGGCCACCACGCGCGGCAAGACGCTGGAGCTGATGATGGCGCATCTGCGGCCGGACCAGCGCGTGTATGCCGACGTCGGATTTACGGTGGGCGTGATGTCGCTGATGGATACGCTATTCTCCATGCACATGAGCGAGGTGCTCGACAGCGTGCATGTGCTGGAAGAAGTGCGCACGGCGCTGCTCTACCGTGCTGGCGACTACGGAAATATGCTGAGCCTGATCGAGCAGATAGAGCAGGGGCGCGATGGCCAGCATCTGGCCCAGCGCCTGCTGGCACTGCAGCTCACGCCAGCCGAGCTGTATGCGATACAGCTGGCCGCCATCGAATGGGTGAGTGACTATACGCGCGGCATCTGAGCCGCGCGGCAAGGTAGCCATGGCGCTGGCAGGAGCGCCCGCTTACTGGCCCAGCAGCAGGAACACAGTGGGCTTCTTGTGGAAGTCCGGCACGGGCGCGCTCTTCCATCTGGCTGCCGTCATGGTGCGGATAGCTTCGCTAGGCAGGCTGAGGTCGGTCGCGACGCAGATCAGCGTGGAGGGCGCGCAGGCGGCGCTCAGCGCTTCCAGCATGGCGCCGTTGCGATACGGCGTTTCGATGAAGAGCTGGGTCTGTTTTTCCTTGCGCGACCGCTGTTCCAGCTCCCTGATGCGGCTGGCGCGCTGGGCGGCGTCGGTCGGCAGATAGCCGTTGAAGGCAAAGCTCTGGCCGTTCAGACCGCTAGCCATCACGGCCAGCAGCAGCGAGGACGGGCCCACCAGCGGCCGCACAGGGATGCCGTGCTGATGGGCCAGGCGCACCAGATCGGCACCGGGGTCGGCCACGGCCGGTACGCCGGCTTCCGAAACCAGCCCGCCATCCTGACCATCGAGCAAAGGCTGCAGCAGGCCGGCCAGTGCACTGGCCGGCGTGTTGACGTTGAGTTCGGCGATGCGGATTTCCTGCAGCGGCTGGGCTAGCGGGTGGCGTGCATTAATCAGTTTGAGGAAGGCGCGCGCGGTCTTGGCGTTTTCCGCCACAAAGTAGTCGAGCCGCGCGGTCAGTTCCTGCACCTGCTCGGGCAGGACGGAAGCGAGAGTTTCCGTGTCGCCTAGCGTGTTAGGAATGAGAAAGAGGGTGCCGGTCATGGTGATGTCTTGGGTAGATTGGAGGCAGCGACGGCAGTGCCATCAGCTGGCGGTATTAAAAAAGGCCACGCCGGTGTTGCGCAGCATGCCGGTCAGGGCGATCAGGGGCAGGCCGGTCAGGGCAGTGGGGTCGTCACTTTCGATGCGCTCGAGGATGGCGATGCCCAGCCCTTCGTTCTTGGCGCTGCCGGCGCAGTCATACGGCTGCTCGATGCGCAGATAGGCGTCGAGCTCGGCGTCGGGCAAGTCGCGGAAGGTGACGTGGGCGCGGACTTCGGCTAGCTGGTGGCTGCCGTCGCGGCCGTCCCACAGACAGAGTGCCGTATGGAAGACCACGGTGCGGCCGCGCATCTGTTGTAATTGTGCCAAAGCGCGCGCGTGGTCGCCGGGCTTGCCGATCTGGGCGCCGTCCAGCGTGGCGACCTGATCGGAGCCGATCACCAGACAGCCGGGCAGGCGGGCCGCCACGGCGGCGGCTTTCTCGCGCGCCAGCCGCAAGGCCGTTGCGGCAGGGCCTTCGCCGGCCAGCGGGGTTTCATCGATGTCGGGCACGGCCACGTCGAACGGCAGTTGCAGGCGCGACAGTAATTCCTTGCGGTAGGCGGAACTCGAAGCCAGGATCAGACGCGGTTGCGGGGGTGTGCAGGGTAAACTTGTGGTCATGAGGGGAATGTTATATGCTCTGTCGCCGGTAGCGTAAGTGCCTGAAATGAGGGAGAATGACGCATATCCTTTGACGAACGACTGAAAACCCTGCTATTATCGCAGGTTTTCCGGGGAAATTTTCTGTAATGAATGCTATTGTGATCGACGCCTTTGATTTTTGTCGGAGCAACGGCAGCCAGCAAGGCGTGACGCCTGTTGCCGAAATGACCCGTTTGGCCAAGGAATGTGCGGACCCGTCCGGCACGATTACCTGGAGTGCCGTAGGAAGCACCAGCAAGTTGGGCTTTCCGCAGATGACGCTGTCCGTTGCCGGTACCGTGCAACTGGTTTGCCAGCGCTGCCTGACGCCTTACGCGCACAGCATCGATTCGTCCACGCTGTTGATGCTCGGTAAAGATGATGAGCAGGCGGATGAAATCGAAGAAATGGTGAATGACGAGACGATCGATGTGATCGTCGGTAGCCGCAGCATGGAGCTGATGGATATGGTGGAAGACGAAGCGTTGCTGGCCCTGCCGCATACGCCGAAACACGAAGTCTGCCCCGATACCGCTCTGCTGGACAAGGCAAAAAGCGCGAAATTGTCGCCTTTCGAAGCCCTCAAGGGCCTGACCCCGAATAAGTAGTGTTGTAAAGAACGTGTCAAACGCGTGTAGTAATCGAGTATGGCAAGTTAGCAGTGAACCGTAGTAAAGCAATACACTAATGCCTGCAAGTAATTTTGCTGGTAGGATACTCGATTCGCATGTATTTGCTGGTCGAATGTGTTAAAATTTTAGAACTTAGTATTAGGAGTCATTAACATGGCAGTTCAACAGAACAAGAAGTCCCCATCGAAGCGCGGTATGCACCGTTCGCACGATTTCCTGGTTGCTCCACAACTGGGTATCGAGCCTACCACCGGTGAAACCCACCTGCGTCACCACATCAGCCCTAACGGCTTCTACCGTGGTCGTAAAGTCCTGAAAACCAAAAACGACGAGTAATCGACGCTTTTGCTGGACTCTGAAATAGGCGGTGCTACGTGTATAAGGCGCGCAGCATCGCTTTTTCTTTATCATCGGCTGCAATCCTCTTTGCACACCGTCATTTTGAATCGCGTAGACCGACCGCTGTATGGTCCGCCGCCGGCCGCCACTGGTCCTATCCGGGCTGGAGCGTGGTACTGAATCAACCCAAATGACAATCAAAATCTCTATCGACTGCATGGGCGGAGACCATGGTCCATCGGTCACCATTCCCGCGGTAATTTCCTTCCTCAAGCAACATGCCGACGCCGAACTGGTACTGGTCGGTCTGGAAGACGTATTGCGCGCAGAACTTAAAAAACATCATGCAGAAGCCCACCCGCGTCTGAGTATCGTGCACGCCTCCGAGCAGGTGACCATGGATGATCCGCTGGAAGTGGCGCTGCGCCGTAAAAAAGACTCCTCGATGCGCGTGGCGATCGAGCAGGTCAAGGACGGCAAGACCCAGGCTTGCGTTTCGGCCGGCAATACCGGCGCACTGATGGCAGTGGCCCGCTATGTGCTCAAAACCATGACGGGCGTGGACCGTCCGGCCATCTGCAGCATCATGCCCAATTCCAAGGGCGGCCCCACCTATATGCTGGATCTGGGCGCCAACGTCGATTGCGAGCCGCACCACCTGCACCAGTTCGCCATCATGGGTTCGGTCATGGTGTCGGCCATGGAAAATATACCCCGTCCTACTCTGGGCCTGCTCAATGTGGGGACGGAAGACATCAAGGGCAACGACGTGGTCAAGGCCACCAGCAAGCTGCTGCAGGCCGACCACGAGCGCGGCGCGCTCAACTTCTACGGCAATGTGGAAGGCAACGACATCTTCAAAGGCACCACCGATATCGTCGTGTGTGACGGTTTTGTGGGTAACGTCACATTGAAAGCAGTGGAAGGTGTGGCACGCTTCTTTGCTGATACGGTTAAATCGGAATTCACCCGCAACCCGCTGACCATGCTGGGCGCGCTGATCGGCCGTGGTGCGCTCAACAACGTCAAGAAACGTCTGTCGCCATCGCGCTATAACGGCGCCAGCCTGCTCGGTCTGCGTGGCCTGGTCTTCAAGAGCCACGGCGGCGCCGATGCATATTCGTTTGAATGGGCGATCAAGCGCGCGTATGATGCTGCAAAAAATGATGTGTTGCCGCATATCTCGACTTTGATTTCCGAGCTGATGCCGCGCAACGCCGAAGCGCCGGAAGCCCCGGCCTCAAAATAATCAGTAGTGGACGACGAGAGGGCATGACTTTGTATAGCAAAATTATCGGCACTGGCAGTTATCTGCCAGCAAAGCGCGTGACCAACCAGGAACTGGCGGATCAGCTCGCAGCCCAAGGCATAGAAACTTCGGACGAGTGGATCGTCACCCGTAGCGGCATTTCGGCGCGTCATTTCGCCGAAGCCGAGCAGAAATCTTCCGATCTGGGCGTGATTGCCGCACAGCGCGCGCTGGAAATGGCCAAGCTGCAACCCAACGATATCGATCTGATCATTCTGGCCAGTTCGACCCCCGATTGCTTTGGCAGCTTCCCCAGCACGGCTTGCATCGTGCAGCAGAAACTGGGCATTACCAATAACGGCGCGGCCGTGGATGTGCAAGCCGTATGTTCGGGCTTTGTATATGCCGTGTCGACGGCAGACGCTTTCATCCGTGCCGGCGTGCATAAGAATGTGCTGGTGATCGGGGCGGAAGTATTTTCGCGCATCCTCAATTTCGAAGACCGCACCACCTGCGTGCTGTTCGGCGATGGCGCCGGCGCCATCGTCATGACGGCGTCGGAAGAGCCGGGCGTGCTGGCCACCAAACTGCACGCCGATGGCCGTCAGTCGCATGTGCTGAGCGTGCCGGGCAGTGTGAAGGCCGGTGACGTCGATGGTAGCGCCTTCCTGTACATGGACGGTCCGGCAGTGTTCAAGCTGGCCGTTTCCGTGCTGGAAAAAGTGGCCCATGAGACGCTGGACAAGGCGGGCATGACGCAGGACCAGATCGACTGGCTGGTGCCACATCAAGCCAATATCCGCATCATGAGCAGCACCGGCAAGAAACTGGGCCTGCCGCCGGAAAAAATGGTGGTGACGGTAGACCAGCATGGCAATACCTCGGCAGCCTCGATTCCGCTGGCGCTGGACGTGGCCGTACGCGATGGCCGCATCAGAAATGGTCACAATGTGATGATGGAAGGCGTGGGCGGTGGTTTCACTTGGGGCGCCGTCCTTGTTAAGATGAGCGGTTTGCCGGAGCTGGGCGATAACAAGGCTGCTCTTTAGGCCCCGATTTAGAATTAGAGTTCTAACGAACTCGCCAGTAGTGCAGATGTCACGATGACATGCTAGCGTAGCGATCTACATAATCTGATGGATGAAGTAATGACTAAATTTGCTTTTGTTTTCCCTGGTCAGGGTTCGCAGGCGATTGCCATGATGGAAGGCTTTGCCGGTAATCCGGTGGTCGCGCAAACCATTGCAGAAGCGTCCGACGCACTGCAGTGCGATCTGGGCAAACTGATGGCCGAAGGCCCGAAAGAAGAGCTCGATCTGACCACCAATACCCAGCCGGTGATGCTGACGGCGGCCGTGGCCGTCTACCGCGCCTGGCTGGCGGCCGGTGGTCCGCTGCCGTCGCTGGTGGCCGGTCACAGCCTCGGTGAATACTCGGCGCTGGTGGCGGCCGGTGTGATCCAGTTCAAGGATGCCGTGCCGCTGGTGCGCTTCCGCGCACAAGCCATGCAGGAAGCTGTGCCGGTGGGGCAGGGCACCATGGCCGTGGTGCTGGGTCTGAGCGACGATGATGTGCGCGCGAGCTGCCGCGAAGCGGCAGCCCAAGGCGGCGTGGTGGAAGCGGTCAACTTCAATGCGCCAGCGCAAGTTGTGATCGCCGGTGAAACGGCAGCGGTGGAGCGCGCCTGCGTGATCGCCAAAGCCAAGGGCGCCAAACGCGCGCTGAAACTGCCGGTCTCGGCACCATTCCACTCGTCGCTGCTCAAACCGGCTTCGGACCGTCTGCGCGACTACATGGCTGACCTGACGTTTGCCGCGCCACAGATCGCGCTGATCAACAACGTCGACGTGGCCGTGCTCAACGATCCGGCCGCCATCAAGGATGCGCTGGTGCGTCAGGCGGCCGCGCCTGTGCGCTGGGTAGAGACCATGCAGAAAGTGGCGGCAGAAGGCATTACCAACGTGATCGAATGCGGTCCCGGCAAAGTGCTGATGGGTCTGACCAAGCGTATCGATGACAATCTGGTGGGCGACGCCATCACCGATCAAGCATCGCTGGAACGCGTGTTGACCCTGCTCAAATAAGCGGCCGGGTCTTCAGGCACACTCCCTACACCTCAAAGGAAACACATGAATCTAGCAAATCAAGTCGCTCTGGTTACGGGCGCATCGCGCGGTATCGGCAAGGCAATTGCCGTGGAACTGGCCCGTCAGGGTGCCCGCGTGATCGGTACGGCCACCAGCGAAGCTGGCGCCGAAGCGATTTCCGCCTATCTGGCCGAGATCGGTGCGGAAGCCGGTAAAGGCGTGGTACTGAATGTCACCGATGCCGAGCGCTGCACCGGCCTGATCGACGAGATCAGCAAAACCTACGGCGCCGTCGGTATTCTGGTCAACAACGCCGGCATCACCATGGATCAACTGGCCATGCGCATGAAAGATGAAGAGTGGGATCAGGTGATCGCCACCAATCTGAGCGCCGTGGGCCGCATGTCGCGTGGTGTGCTGCGCGGCATGATGAAAGCCAAGACCGGCCGCATCATCAACATCACCTCGGTGGTAGCTTCGTCGGGCAATCCGGGCCAGATGAACTACGCTGCTGCCAAAGCTGGCGTGGAAGGCATGACGCGCGCTCTGGCGCGGGAAATCGGTAGCCGCAACATCACGGTCAACAGCGTTGCGCCGGGCTTTATCGATACCGATATGACCAAATCGCTGGGCGAAGAGCAGCATGCCGCCCTGCTGACCCAGATTCCGCTGGCTCGTCTGGGCAAGCCGGAAGACATCGCTGCCGCGGTGGCCTTCCTGGCCTCGCCACAGGCAGCCTATATTACCGGTACTACCCTGCACGTGAACGGCGGGATGTATATGAATTGATGTGTTCCGGTGAGGAAATGTTCACCGGTTCCCGTCTTTTAGCAGTGTTTTCGGCTGATTTAGCAGCAGACGCCGAAAATCGTTTTTAGGCGCGCAAACCTGATAAAATGCGCGCTTTCCGTAACAAACATAATGGAGCCATAACATGTCGGATATCGAACAACGCGTTAAGAAAATCGTCGCTGAACAACTGGGCGTCGCTGAAGCAGACATCAAGACCGAGTCCTCGTTCGTTGACGATCTCGGCGCTGACTCGCTGGACACCGTAGAGCTGGTAATGGCTCTGGAAGACGAGTTCGAAATGGAAATCCCTGACGAACAAGCAGAAAAGATCACGACCGTGCAGCAAGCGATTGACTACGCTACTGCCCACGTCAAGGCCTAATTCTGCCCGATCGACTCTAGGAGAATCGCTTGAGAGGTTCTAAAAACCGTCGTGTTGTCGTCACCGGCCTCGGCTGCGTGACCCCGGTGGGCAATACCGTTGCCGACACCTGGGCCGCCATCACCGAGGGTAAGTCGGGGATCGCCAGCATCACCAAGTTTGATGCGCAAGCTTTCACCACCCACTTCGCCGGTGAAGTCAAAGGCTTCCAGATCGAGGATTACATCCCCGCTAAGGAAGCGCGCCACATGGATACCTTTATCCATTACGGCATGGCAGCCGGCATGCAGTCGGTGCAAGACGCCGGCCTGGTCGTTACCGAAGAGAACGCCGATCGCATCGGCGTGATGATAGGTTCCGGTATCGGCGGCCTGCCGCTGATCGAAGAAACCAAGGAAGACTACGACAAGCGCGGTCCGCGCCGTATCTCGCCATTCTTCGTGCCTGCTTCGATCATCAATATGATCTCGGGCAATCTGTCGATCAAGTACGGCATGCGCGGTCCTAACCTGTCGATCGTGACGGCCTGTACCACCGGCCTGCACTGCATCGGCATGGCGGCCCGCCTGATCGAATACGGCGATGCCGACGTGATGATCGCTGGCGGTGCGGAATCGACCGTATCGCCACTGGGTCTGGGCGGCTTCGCTTCGGCCCGTGCTCTGTCCACCCGTAACGATGATCCAGCGACCGCATCCCGTCCATGGGATACCGATCGTGACGGTTTCGTGCTGGGTGAAGGCGCCGGTGTCATGGTGCTGGAAGAGTACGAGCACGCCAAAGCGCGCGGCGCCAAAATCTACGCGGAGCTGCTGGGCTTCGGCATGAGTGCCGATGCTTATCATATGACTTCGCCTCTGGAAGATGGTAGCGGCGGCAGCAAGTCCGTGATTGCTGCACTGGCGCACGCCGGTGTCAATCCGGATCAGGTGAACTACCTGAATGCCCACGGCACGTCGACCCCGCTGGGCGATCTGGCCGAGGTGCAAGGCATCAAGCGTACCTTTGGTGCGCACGCCAAAAATATGGTGATCAACTCGACCAAGTCGATGACGGGTCACCTGCTGGGCGGCGCCGGCGGTCTGGAAGCAGTGTTTACGGTACTGGCAGTACACCATCAGGTGTCGCCGCCAACCATCAACATCTTCAACCAGGATCCGGCCTGCGATCTGGACTTCTGTGCCAACGTGGCGCGCGATATGAAGATCGAGTATGCAGTCAAGAACTCGTTCGGCTTCGGCGGCACCAACGGCAGTCTGGTGTTCGGCAAACTGTAATATCCGGTTCGGCTCCGGTCTGAACTAAATAACGCTCACCCTGTCTAAACAGGGTGAGCGTCAATTCGGCGGCGGTATTCTTCGTTGCCAGAATTGCCCGGCCTTGCTGCCGGCGCGCCCATCTGTTTTCCTGTTTAGTACGAAATCCCGCTTCCACCGCTGTGCGCTGGAGTGCGCTGGCCTATGGTTCTGCTGCGCACGGATATCTGCCATGTCGATTGCTGCGTATGTCGTCCTGCATCCATCGCCGCGCTTGCGCTGGCTGTGTGCGGGTATGCGCTGCGCCGTCTGCCTGTCGGCGCTGTTCTGTCAGGATCAGTGCTGGAGTCTGCTGTGCCTGACGCTGGCCGCCGCTGCGCGCCCCCACACGCCTGCCGCAACATGGCAGCTTGATATATCGGCTGGCGGCCAGTGGCGCTTGTCGGTATATCAGTATTCGGCGCCGCAAGGCAGTGCTGGCGCTGCTAGCGGGCTGGTGCGCGGTGAGACGGAGCGCGCGCTGCCAGCGTGCGTTGCGGTACGGACGGCGGATGTGCCGCACGCGCACTATCTTCTGGACGGGACATTGATCTGGCCCTGGCTGCTGGTGCTGCATCTGGGTGCGCCGGGGCAGGCGGGGCGCTATCTGGCGGTGCTGCCCGACAGCGTGACGGCGGCGGACTGGCGAGCGCTGATGCTGGCGTGCCGGGCTCTGGGCGCCAGCAAATAAAGCTGGAACTTCTTGCAGCGGGCAAACTCTATACCTTAGGGAGTGGAGTTGCCGGCGCTGCGGATCATCGAGGAATGCAGGCGTGACAACTGAACGCGAGTGTGACGAGCAGCTGGTTGAGCGGGTACGGGATGGTGATAAGCAGGCCTTTGATATGCTGGTGGCGAAATACCAGCGCAGGCTGATGCGCTTGCTGTCACGTATCGTGCACGACCAGACAGAAGCCGAGGATGTGGTGCAGGAGACCTTTATTAAAGCCTATCGCGCCTTGCGGCATTTTCGCGGCGAATCAGCTTTCTATACGTGGTTGTACCGCATAGGCATCAATACGGCGAAGAATTTTCTGGCCACGCAGGGGCGGCGCACTCCCACGTCTACCGACATTGATGCCGAGCAGGCGGAGACCTTTGCCGATAGCGAACAATTGCGCGATATGAATACGCCGGAGTCCATGTTGGCCAGCAAGCAGATTGCCCAGACCGTGAATGCCGCCATGGATGCTTTGCCGCTGGATTTGCGCACGGCCATTGCCTTGCGCGAAATCGAAGGTCTGAGTTACGAAGAGATTTCCGCCATCATGGCTTGCCCCATCGGGACTGTGCGTAGCCGCATCTTCCGCGCGCGCGAAGTGATTGCCAATAAACTGCGCCCCATGCTGGATGTGCCGGTTGACAAGCGCTGGTAGGGCAGCAATGATGATGCTGCAATTTGGCGTCGGGAAATTCTTTGGGCTGGGGTAGGGGCTTAGACGGGGCAGATGGCACGATGGATATGCAAACACGGATGCACGAACAACTTTCTGCGCTAGCGGACGGCGAGCTCGATGAGAGCGAACGCGAGCTGGCGCTGGCCGCACTGGCCACGCCGGACGGACAGCAATACTGGCGTGCCTGCCACCTTATCCGGGTGGCCCTGCAGGCCGATGCCGGGGCTGCTGCTACGGCTATCGATGGCGGCGCCTTTCAGAGCCGGCTGGCGCGCCGTCTGGCTGCCGAGCCAGCCTATGGCCGGCGTACTGCTGCGGCTGGCGGTGAGGCGGCCGATGCGGGCGGCACGGATGCGCCCAGCAGCGCAACCTTGCCCTGAGGGGCTGCTGCAGCTTGCTTGCACGCTGGCGCACGGGCTAATCGATCGGTTTGCGCGTCGTTCGCGCGTCTTTCTAAGGCAGGAGGCTAAGGCAGGACTGTGCCTGAGCGCGGATTTTCGCTTAACATACGTGATCCGGTATGCGGGCTCAGCCTGTGCCGGTACGCTGCGTTCCGCAACCTGTTAAAGACCGATACCTTCCATGAAAAAACACCTTGCTGTTGATCGTAAAATGCTGGGAGCGCTGGCCATCGGTGCCAGTGTCTGCTTCTCCGTGTTCGGTATGGCACCTGCGCAGGCAGCCGCAGCTGCCACTGGCGCTGTCGTCGGTTTGCCGAATTTCGCTGACCTAGTTGATCAGGTTGGTCCGGCCGTGGTGAATATCCGCACGCTGGAACGTCCGAAAAGCGGCCGTATGGGCGCACAAGGCCAGATCGGCGAAGAGGAGATGCAGGAATTCCTGCGCCGTTTCTTTGGCGGCAGCCTGCCGCAGCCGGGTGGCAAAGCGGTGCCGCGCGGGCGTCGTCAGACCCCGTCCGAAGAGCCGGTGCCGCGTGGCGTGGGTTCGGGTTTCATCCTGTCAGCCGATGGCTATGTGATGACCAATGCCCACGTGATCGACGGCGCCGATGAAGTGCTGGTCACGCTGACGGATAAACGCGAATTCAAGGCCAGGGTGCTGGGCGCGGACGCCAGTACCGATGTGGCGGTGCTGAAAATCGACGGCACAGACCTGCCGTTCCTGACGCTGGGCAGTTCGGACAAGATCCGGGTGGGCGAGTGGGTGATTGCCATCGGTTCGCCCTTCAATCTGGAAAATACCGTCACGGCAGGCATCATCTCGGCCAAGCAGCGCGACACAGGCGAATATCTGGCCCTGATCCAGAGCGATGTGGCGGTCAATCCCGGCAACTCGGGTGGCCCGCTGATCAATATGCGCGGCGAGGTGATCGGCATTAATTCGCAGATCGCCACGCTTTCGGGTGGCTACAACGGCATTTCCTTCGCCATCCCTATCGATGAAGCGGTGCGCGTGTCGGAGCAGATCAAGAAGAGCGGCAAGGTGACCCGGGGCCGCATGGGCGTCAAGATTGCTGAAGTGAGCAAGGAAGTGGCTGAATCGCTGGGCCTGAAATCGGCCCAGGGCGCACTGGTATCGCAGGTGGAAAGCGCAAGTCCGGCGGACAAGGCTGGCGTCAAGCCGGGCGATATCATCCTCAAGTTCAATGGCACCACCATCAAGCGCTCGTCCGATCTGCCGCGGCTGGTGGGCAGCACCCCGCTGGACGCGAAGCTGACGATTACGCTGTGGCGTCAGGGCAAGCAGATCGAATTGCCGATCAGCGTGGCGGACCTCGATGGCGAAAAGCAGGTCAAGGCAGCCGGCAAAGCTCGAAGCAAAGATGATGCGCAGGCGGATAAGGCGGCGGCCCACTTGCTGGGCCTGCGGGTGAGCGACCTTGGCGCCGAGCAGAAGAAGGAGCTGAGGCTCGCCGCCGGTGTGCTGGTGGACGCCGTGGACGGTCCCGCAGCCGATGCCGGTCTGGAAGAGGGCGATGTGCTGCTGCAGGTGAATAATACGGAAATCCGCGATAGCCGCCAGTTCCATGCTGTGCTGGCCAAGCTCGATGGCAAAAAGCCTGTGCTGTTGCTGGTGCGCCGGGGCGAGCAGTCGCAATTCATTCCGGTCCGTCCCGCTGTCAAATAAGGAGTCCGCAGCGCCGGCTGCCGTGCAGTCGGCTGGCGCTGTTTTATTTATGCATTTCACCCTGTATTCCCGCAGTTATTGCCATTTATGCCAGGACATGCTCGATGCCCTGATGCGCTTGCAGACTCCGCAGCAGCCAATTACGGTGGACGTGATCGATGTCGACGACGATGCGGCGCTGGTGGCCCGCTTCGACGAGCTGGTGCCGGTCTTGTTCGCCGATCTGGACCAGCCCGAGCTGTGCCACTATTTCCTCGATGAAGCTAAAGTTCGCGAATTGCTGGCAGCTTGCTGAAAATTTGGGCAGTTTGCCGCTTTTTTGTGCGCCTCGGAGAGCGCAGTGCAGCATTTAGCCGCGCAAAGTAGGGCTTTCCACTCTGAAATCCGGTAAAATGCTGGGGGTAAGGCGTCCCGCTGGGGCGTCCGGAGTTGAGTCTCGCTGTAATCAAGGCGCTCGCCAGGGCAAACAGCCCCGCTCGGAGCGCTTTTTTTGTATTGCGCGCCAGCTTTATGCCTGCGCCTGCCGTTCCCGTTTAGTACCCGTTTTTGACTGTTTTTTGGCTCTGTTAATGAATAACATACGCAATTTCTCCATCATCGCCCACATCGACCACGGTAAATCCACCCTGGCCGACCGCATCATTCAACTGTGCGGCGGCCTGTCCGAGCGCGAGATGGAGGCGCAGGTGCTCGATTCTATGGATCTGGAGCGCGAGCGCGGCATTACCATTAAAGCGCAGACGGCTGCCCTGCAGTACAAGGCGCGCGATGGCAAGGTGTACAACCTGAACCTGATCGATACCCCCGGCCACGTCGATTTCTCCTACGAAGTATCGCGTTCGCTATCGGCCTGCGAAGGCGCGCTGCTGGTGGTCGATGCCTCGCAGGGCGTGGAAGCGCAGACCGTGGCCAACTGCTATACGGCGCTCGATCTGGGCGTGGAAGTGGTGCCCGTGCTGAACAAGATCGACCTGCCGAATGCCGATCCGCCGAGCGCGATTGCCGAAATCGAAGATGTGATCGGTATCGAAGCCGGTGACGCCGTGCACTGCTCGGCTAAAACGGGTCTGGGTGTGGACGATGTGCTGGAATCCATCATCGCCAAAGTGCCGCCACCGAAAGGCGATCCGGACGCTCCCCTGCAGGCCCTGATCGTCGATTCGTGGTACGACGCCTATGTGGGCGTGGTGATGCTGGTGCGCGTGGTCAACGGCACGCTGCGTCCGAAAGACAAGATCAAACTGATGGCCACCGACTCGGTGCAGCTGGTGGAAGACATCGGCGTGTTCGCGCCCCGTTCCGTGTCGCTGCCGCAGCTGTCGGCCGGTCAGGTGGGCTTCATCATCGCCGGTATCAAGGAACTGAAAGCGGCCAAAGTGGGCGACACGGTAACGCTGGCCAGCCGTCCGGCACCGCAGCCGCTGCCCGGCTTCAAGGAAGTGCAGCCGCAGGTGTTTGCCGGTCTGTTCCCCGTCGAAGCCAACCAGTACGATGCGCTGCGCGACTCGCTGGAAAAGCTGAAGCTCAACGACGCCGCCCTGATGTACGAACCCGAAGTGTCGCAGGCACTGGGCTTCGGTTTCCGTTGCGGCTTCCTCGGTCTGCTGCACATGGAAATCGTGCAGGAACGTCTGGAACGCGAATTCGATATGGACCTGATCACTACGGCGCCTACCGTGGTGTATGAAGTGGAAATGCGCGACGGCAGCATCCTGAAGGTGGACAATCCTTCGCGCATGCCGGAACCGTCCAAGATTGCCGACATCCGCGAACCTATCGTGACCGTCAATCTGTACATGCCGCAGGAATACGTGGGCTCGGTGATTACCCTGTGTATCGGCAAGCGCGGCGTGCAGATGGACATGAGCTACCACGGCCGTCAGGTCAAGCTGGTGTACGAAATGCCGATGGGCGAAATCGTGCTGGACTTCTTCGACAAGCTCAAATCGACCTCGCGCGGTTATGCCTCGATGGACTACGAGTTCAAGGAATACCGTTCCTCGGACGTGGTCAAGGTGGACATGCTGATCAACAGCGAGAAAGTCGATGCGCTGGCCATTATCGTGCACCGTTCCAACAGTGCCTACCGTGGCCGTCAGGTGGCGGCCAAGATGCGCGAACTGATACCGCGCCAGATGTTCGACGTGGCGATTCAGGCGGCCATCGGCGCAACCGTGATCTCGCGCGAAAACGTCAAGGCGCTGCGCAAGAACGTGCTGGCCAAGTGCTATGGCGGTGACGTCAGCCGTAAGAAGAAACTGCTGGAGAAGCAGAAGGCTGGTAAGAAACGTATGAAACAAGTGGGCTCGGTGGAAATTCCACAAGAAGCCTTCCTGGCAATTTTACAAGTGGAAGAGAAATGAACCTGCAAGTAATTCTGGGCAATTTCGCTTTAATCCTGTTCATCCTGATGGTGGTGACGGGGGTCATCTGGTTCCTCGACGTGTTTTATCTGGCCAGGCAGCGCCGCGCTGCGGCCGATCGCGCGCTGGCCGACTACGATGCCCGCAACGCCAAGCTGACGGCCGACGGCATCAAGGTGGACAATCTGGGCAACCGTGCCGCCATCGAAGCTGGCCTGCTGCGCCAACCGACGTGGATAGAGTACTCGGGCAGCTTCTTCCCGGTGATTGCACTGGTGTTCTTCCTGCGCTCCTTCCTGTACGAGCCATTCAAGATTCCATCCTCGTCGATGGTGCCGACCCTGCTGGTGGGCGATCTGATTCTGGTCAATAAATTCACCTACGGCATACGCCTGCCCGTGATTAACCAGAAAATCATCCAGATCAATGATCCGCAGCGCGGCGATGTGATGGTGTTCAAATATCCACAGGATATGAGCCAGGATTACATCAAGCGTGTGATCGGCGTTCCCGGTGATAAAATCACCTATGAAAACAAGCGCTTAACCGTAAACGGCGTGGAAGTGAAATACACCGCGCTGGACGACTACCTCGATGACGAGCATCTGGTGTACAACAAGCAGTACACGGAGAATCTGACGGGTGTCAGCCACCGCATACTGAATAACGAGGCGGCGCCGACGCTGAATCTGGAAGGCGTGAAACAGTTCCCGTACAGCGAGAACTGCACCTATCGCTACGAAGGCTTTACTTGCGTTGTGCCAGCCGGTAACTACTTCATGATGGGTGATAACCGCGACAATAGCGCGGACAGCCGCTACTGGGGCTTTGTACCGGACAAAAATATTGTCGGTAAGGCATTCTTTGTCTGGCTCAATCTCGGTAACTGGCGCCGTATCGGCACCATCCACTAAACTGTGGCGAAAGGAACGGTCATGCACACAGCGCAGCAGCGGCAACAGGGTATTTCACTGGTCGGGCTGATCGTGCTGCTGGCCGTGGCGGGTTTTGCCGCCGTGCTGGCGCTGAAAATCATCCCGACCTACACTGAATACCGTGCCATCCAGAATGCCATCGTCAGCGCCAAAGCGGGCGGCGGCACGGTGCTGCAGATGCAGAAGGCCTTCGATGCCAGCGCCACGGTGGGCTACATCAATGCCATCAGCGGCAAGGATCTGATCATCAGCCGCGGTGAAAACGGCGAAACCGAGATCAGCTTCGCCTACGAGAAGAAAATTCCGCTGGCGGGACCAGCCAGCCTGCTGCTCGAATATGAGGGCAGCACCGCCCAACATGGCAAGCCCTGACACGACCCATCAACCGTTTTAGTGAAACTACGAATCGAATAATGAATCTCCAGTTACTGCAAACCCGTCTAGGCTACACGTTCCAGGATGCTGGGCTGTTACAGCAAGCCTTGACGCACCGTAGCCATAGCAGTTTGCACAACGAGCGGCTGGAGTTTCTGGGCGACTCGGTGCTGAACTGCGTGGTGGCGTCCATTCTGTACGAACGCTATGTGCAGATCGATGAAGGCGACCTGTCGCGCCTGCGCGCCAATCTGGTCAAGCAGCAGTCGCTGTTCGAAATCGCCCAGAAACTGGAACTGTCGCAGTTCCTGCGCCTAGGCGAAGGCGAGCTGAAATCGGGCGGCTTCCGCCGTCCTTCGATACTGGCCGATACGCTGGAAGCGCTGCTGGGCGCGATTTTCCTCGACGGCGGCTTCAATCCGGCGCGCGATGTGATCCGTGCCTTCTACATTCCCATCCTCGACACGGTGGACCCGCAGACGCTGGGCAAGGATGCCAAGACGCTGCTGCAGGAATTCCTGCAAAGTAAAAAAATCTCCCTGCCGCTGTACAACGTGGTGGCCACCCATGGCGCCGCGCACAGCCAGGAATTCGAAATCGAATGTCTGGTGCCCAAGCTGGGCATACAGGTATTTGGCCGCGGCGGCAGCCGTCGTGCCGGTGAACAGGCTGCCGCCAAGCTGGCGCTGGAAGTGGCCGAGCAGGCTTTGCTGAAAACGCCAGCTGCTGGCCGCAAGGCCAAGCCACGTGCTGCCCAGCTCAAGCTGGCCGGCATCGCCACCGTGCAGTCGAGCGAACCCGGCTCGCCTGCGCCTGCGACACCTGCCAAGGCGGCCAACAAGTAAAGAGGCTTTATGACTACTGACACCAACGCTCCGTACCGCTGCGGCTACATCGCCATCGTGGGCCGCCCGAATGTGGGCAAATCGACCCTGATGAACACCCTGATCGGCGCCAAGGTCAGCATCACCTCGCGCAAGGCGCAGACCACGCGCCACCGCATCACGGGCATCCAGACCTATGACGATGCGCAGCTGATCTATGTCGATACGCCGGGCTTCCAGACCCGGCACGCCAATGCGCTGAACAAGAATCTGAACAAGACGGTAACCAACACGCTGATCTCGTCGGACCTGATCCTGTTCGTGATCGAAGCGGGCACCTTCGGCCCGGCCGACCAGCAGGTGCTCGATCTGCTGCCGAGCGAAGTGCCGGTGCTGCTGGTGATTAACAAGGCCGACCGCGTCAAGGACAAGGCTGTGCTGCTGCCGTTCGCCCAGCAGGTGGCGGCCAAATTCAATTTCGCCGCCATCGTGCCGGTATCGGCCAAGCTGCGCTTCCAGCTCGACGGCCTGGAAAAGGAAATCAAACGCTTCTTGCCCGAGAACGATCCTATCTTCGGACCGGACGATATCACCGACCGCAGCGAGAAATTCCTCGCTTCCGAAATCGTGCGCGAAAAGCTGTTCCGCTTCGTCGGCGACGAGCTGCCTTATACCAGCACGGTGATGATCGAGAAGTTCGAGCAGGAGGGCGATCTGCGCCGCGTGTTTGCCGCTATTCTGGTGGAGCGCGACACCCACAAGTCCATGATCATCGGGAACAAGGGCGCACGCCTGAAGGAAGTTTCGACGCAGGCCAGACAGGATATGGAGAAGCTGTTCGGCGGTCCCGTGTATCTGGAAATCTGGGTCAAGGTCAAATCCGGCTGGGCTGATAACGAAGCAGGGCTGCGCGCCTACGGCTACGAATAACAGAGGGACGATGTCCAACATCACGCTTGAGGCCGGGGACACAGCGGCTGGCGCCAGCGCGGCGCCGGCGCTACCCGCCGCCCGCAAGCCTGCCCGTGCGCCTGCGCGCGAGCGCACTGTCGGCACCAAGGTGGCCGGCCAGCCAGCTTTTGTACTGCATAGCTATCCCTACAAAGAAACCAGTCTGATCATCGATCTGTTCACGCGCGACTATGGCCGCGTGGCGCTGATCGCCAAGGGCGCCAAACGCCCCCACTCGCAGCTGCGCGGCGTGCTGCAGACTTTCCAGCCGCTGTCGTCCAGCTGGGTAGGCAAGTCGGAACTGCGCACGCTGACCGATGCCGAGTGGGTAGGCGGCATGCTCCCGCTGGAAAAGACCGCGCTGCTGTGCGGCTTCTATCTGAACGAATTACTGGTCAAACTGCTGGCGCGCGACGACGCCCATCCGGCCCTGTTCGACCACTACGTGGCCACGCTCAACCAGCTGGCGCATAATGAACCCCCTACCATCGTACTGCGCAAATTCGAGCGCGCGCTGCTCAAGGAGACGGGCGTGGCCGCCGATCTGACGCGCTGCACCGATACCCGCAGCACCGTGCTGCAGGATCTGGTGTACGTGGTGGATCCGGAACGGGGCCCGCGCCCCCAGCGTGCTGCCGATGTGTGGCCCGGCGTGGCCGGCAAGACGCTGCTCGATATGGAGCGCGAAGATTATCAGGACGGCGCGACGCAGTCCCAGAGCAAACAGTTAATGCGGTTCCTGCTGGCCCATCATCTGGGCGGCGCACCGCTGAACACGCGGCAGATCCTGATCGACCTGCTGCAGTTATAAAGGTAACCACCATGAGCTTTCTGCAACCTGTAGGCACCATCATCGATCTCGGCGTGAACATCGACCACGTCGCCACGCTGCGCAATGCGCGCGGCACCAGCTATCCCGATCCGATACGCGCCGCGCTGCTGGCCGAGCAGGCCGGCGCCGACTGCATTACCCTGCACCTGCGCGAAGACCGCCGCCATATCAAGGATGCCGACGTGATCGCACTGGCGCCGCAACTGCTGACGCGGATGAATCTGGAAGCGGCCGTGACGCAGGAAATGATCGATTTCGCCTGCCGCATCAGGCCTGCCGATGTCTGTCTGGTGCCGGAAAAACGTAGCGAGGTGACCACCGAGGGCGGGCTTGATGTGGTGACCCACTACAAAGCCGTGGAAGCGGCGGTCAGGCAGCTGCAGGCTGAAGGCATACGTGTGAGCCTGTTTATCGATGCCGACCAGGCGCAGATGGATGCTACTGCCGCCATCGGTGCGCCGGTGATCGAGCTGCACACGGGCCGTTATGCCGACACGGCAGGCGCGGAGCAGGCGGCGGAGCTGGAGCGCATCAAGCGCGGTGCGCTGTATGGCGTCTCCAAAGGCCTGAAAGTCAATGCCGGCCACGGCCTGCATTACACCAATGTACAGGCGATCGCCGCAATTGCGGAAATCGCCGAACTCAATATCGGCCACGCCATCGTCGGCCATGCCGTGTTCGTGGGCTGGGAAAACGCCGTGCGTGAAATGAAGGCCATCATGCTGGCTACCCGTCTGGGCGCACGCGCATGATCTTCGGCATCGGCACCGATATCTGCAAGATCCCGCGCATCGAAGCTGCGCTGGCGCGCAATGGCGACCGCTTTGCGCGGAAGATACTGGGGCCGCAGGAGATGGAAAAGTATCTGGCCCGTAAAGCCAAGAGCGCTGCGCGCGGAGTGCGCTTTGTGGCCACCCGTTTCGCCGCCAAGGAAGCGTTTTCCAAGGCCATAGGGCTGGGCATGCGCATGCCGATGACATGGACGGCGGCACAGATGCTCAATGCCCCCGGCGGCAAGCCGGTCATCGTCTGCAGCGGTGTGCTGCAGGAATTCATGGAACAGCATAAGCTGTCGGCACAGGTGACGATTAGCGATGAAGAGGAATACGCTGTCGCCTTTGTCATCGTTGAACAAGCCAGTTGAGTAGCGTGTGGTGAGTGTTAAATGAGCGAAGTGGAAGATGGCGCGCCGGACGCGCGCGCACAGGTGCTGGCGACGGTCGCCAAACTGCCCAATCTGCCGGGCGTGTACCGCTATTTCGATGCGGAAGACAAAGTGCTTTACGTCGGCAAGGCGCGCGACCTGAAAAAGCGCGTCTCGAGCTATTTCCAGAAAAACCTCAGCAGTCCGCGCATTGCCATGATGGTCGAGCGCATCGCGCGGCTGGAAACCACGGTCACGCACAGCGAAGCGGAAGCCCTGATCCTCGAGAACAATCTGATCAAGGCGCTCAGTCCCCGTTTCAACATCCTGTTCCGCGACGATAAATCCTACCCGTATCTGAAGATCACCGGTGGCGTAGCGCCGCGCATGGTGTACTACCGTGGTGCAGTGGACCGCAAGAACCAGTATTTCGGGCCGTTCCCCAGTTCGTGGGCGGTTAAGGAATCCATGCAGATACTGCAGAAGGTATTCCGCCTGCGGACTTGCGAAGACAGCGTGTACAGCAACCGTACGCGGCCCTGTCTGCTCAACCAGATAGGCCGCTGCAGCGGCCCCTGTGTAGACCTGATCAGCAAAGAGGACTATCAGGCCGACGTCGATAATGCGGCGCGCTTCCTGCGTGGCCGCCAGACGGAAATTCTGGATGAGCTGGAAAAGAAAATGCACGCCTACGCGGGCGAGCTGAAGTTCGAGCAGGCCGCCACCGTGCGCAACCAGATCCAGTCGCTGTCGCGCGTGCTGCACCAGCAGAGCATGGAGACCACGGGCGATGCCGATGTGGATATTCTGGCCGTGCTGGTGCAGGGCGGTCGGGCTTGCGTGAATCTGGCCATGGTGCGCGGCGGCCGCCATCTGGGTGACCGGGCCTACTTCCCCAACCATATCGGCGATGCGGCAGCAATTGCCGATCAGCCTATCGAAGTGGAAGTGCTGGCAGCTTTTCTGGTGCAGCACTACACGGAGAAATTCATACCCGGCACGCTGATCCTGAATATCGAATTCGATCAGCCGGCCCTGATGCTGGCGCTGCAGGAGCAGTGTGGCCACCGCATCCATCTGGTGTTCCAGCCGCAGGACCAGCGCCGCAAATGGCTGGAACTGGCGCAGAAGGGCGCCGAGATTTCGCTGGCCCGTTTGCTGTCGGAGCAGGGCTCGCAGCAGTCGCGCACGCGCGCGCTGGTGGAAGCGCTGTCGCTGGAGCCGGAGGATATCGATGCGCTGCGCGTCGAGTGCTTCGACATCTCGCACACGCAGGGCGAAGCGACGCAAGCCTCGTGCGTGGTATTCCATCACCATCAGATGCAGAATGGCGAGTACCGCCGCTACAACATCAACGATATTACGCCGGGCGATGATTACGCTGCTATGCGGCAGGTGCTGATGCGGCGTTACGAAAAGGTGGCCAATGGCGACGGCGTGATGCCGGACGTGGTGCTGATCGACGGCGGCAAAGGCCAGATCGAAATGGCGCGCCAGGTATTTGCCGAACTGGGGCTGGACATCAGCCTGATCGTCGGCGTGGCCAAGGGAGAAGGGCGCCGTGTGGGGCTGGAAACACTGATGTTCGTCGATGGCCGCGCAGCGCAGGAACTGGGCAAGGAATCGGCTGCGCTGATGCTGGTGGCGCAGATCCGCGACGAGGCGCACCGTTTTGCCATTACCGGCATGCGGGCCAAACGGGCCAAGACGCGCCAGACCTCGCGTCTGGAAGAGATCGAAGGCATAGGCGCCAAACGGCGCCAGCGCCTGCTGGCCCGCTTCGGCGGCCTGCGTGGCGTGGTCGATGCCAGTGTGGAGGATCTGAAGCAGGTGGAAGGCATCTCGCAGGCGCTGGCCGAGGAAATCTACCGTCAGTTACACTGAAGCGGCGCTCTATTGGCGGCCGCTACAGTGTGCTGGTTTAATGTGCCATAGCAGGGTAGACTAGCGCCGCATTGCATATTTTCATAATAGCCCTCTATTTATGCCTTTTAATATTCCGATCCTGTTGACCTGGTTGCGCGTTGCGCTGATTCCGCTGGTAGTCGGCGTGTATTATCTGCCCACTACGGTGCTACCGGTGGCCGACCAGAATCTTGCCGCCACCATGGTGTTCATCGTTGCCGCAGTGACGGACTGGTTTGACGGTTTTCTGGCGCGCCGCTGGAACCAGACCTCGGCCTTTGGCGCCTTCCTCGATCCGGTGGCCGACAAGCTGATGGTGGCAGGCGCTTTGCTGGTGCTGGTGCAGCTCGATCGGGCCAATGCCGTGCTGTCGTTCATCATCATAGGCCGTGAAATTGCTATTTCGGCGCTGCGCGAATGGATGGCGCAGATCGGCGCCTCGAAATCGGTGGCAGTGAGTTCTATCGGCAAAATCAAGACCACGGCGCAGATGACGGCGATCCCGCTGCTGCTGTTCCATGACGTGCTGTGGGGCGCCATCGATAGCCAGTTCTGGGGCGCGCGCCTGCTGGAGGTGGCAGCCGTGCTGACGGTATGGTCGATGTTCTACTACCTGCGTCTGGCCTGGCCGCTGATCAAGGAAAAATCCGGCCAGCTGTAAGGGCAGGGTAGCCCTTAATGGGCTAAACAGTATTCAATATTTTTGCTTTAACAAAAGATTGCCATTGACAGCCAGCGTAGTTCCTCTATAATGCTGGCCTGTTGTTGATGACGGCGACGCGGGAGTAGCTCAGTTGGTAGAGCGCAACCTTGCCAAGGTTGAGGTCGAGAGTTCGAGACTCTTCTCCCGCTCCAAAGCATCGATAACGTAGCACTAGCAAGTTTTAACGCTGAGTGCTAGAATGTTGGACTCCAATGCGGGAGTAGCTCAGTTGGTAGAGCGCAACCTTGCCAAGGTTGAGGTCGAGAGTTCGAGACTCTTCTCCCGCTCCAGTTTCTCCGGAAACAGATGGTGCAACAAAAATCGCAGTACAAACTCCTACGCGGGAGTAGCTCAGTTGGTAGAGCGCAACCTTGCCAAGGTTGAGGTCGAGAGTTCGAGACTCTTCTCCCGCTCCAGAATTCCGGATAACAGTCAATAACCCGCTGTTACTCCTGTCAGAATACCTCAGGCGAGGTAGCAAAGCGGTTATGCAGCGGCCTGCAAAGCCGTGTAGATGGGTTCGACTCCCATCCTCGCCTCCATAAAATCAAGCACTTAGCGTTTTCAAGACTGTACAGTATGGGCTGTAAACCGCTCACGTTGGGCGGTTAACCGCACCATGCAACGGCCAACTTGCCGTTAGTATTAAAGCTCACACTCGCGGGGTGAGCTCATGCCTACCTCAAAAAACTTGCTTCGGGCGCCACACAGATTTGTGTGAAGCACCGGCTACTCCCCAAACCCTTCTGGGCAACGTTTGACGACGAAAAGCAGGCGCGTGACTACGCCGGCCGACTAGAAGGGCTTCTTGCCCAGGGCATCGTTCCGGCATCATTGACGCAATCCAAGCCTCCGGAACGTAAAGCCTGGTTGATCACGCGCTGTATCGCTGAATACCTCCGTGCCAATGCTGTTCCCCTGTCCGATAGTGATCTTGCCCCCGTATGACCGGACACATCCTATCGCTTAATTAACGCCGTTTTCCTGAGCTCGGCGCGGTAGCTCCCTCCTGAACATTCGAGGTGATTTCAATTTTAACGATGAGTGCGGATGAACCTCATTGAAATGCGTAAACGCGTCTGGCAGTTGGGCGAGCACGATTTCGGCGCTGCTGCGGTCCATCATGCTCACGTAGTCCCGTTTAAAGGTGTTCACGAAGCTTTCCGCGATCCCGTTCGACTGCGGGCTGCACACCGGCGTATGAATCTGCTCCAGTCCCATCTCGCGTGCCAAAGCATGCGTTTCATGGGCTCGATAGGCGCCGCCATTGTCGCTCAAGAACTCCAATTTCGTCGAGCCGATGTCAGTCCCGCCAAAGCGGGCTTCGACTACTTCGACCAGCATGTCGCGTACGGGCTCTCCCGGCAGACCACGGTCGGCCCATGCGCGCCATGCGATGATTTCCCGGTCACAGCAGTCCTTCATAAACACACCGGTCACGACCTCGCCGTTGTTACAAGAGATCTCAAAACCGTCCGAACACCAGCGCTGATTCGGCTCAGCCACCGCAACAACGCCATCATGAACGCGACTGCTGACGCGGCGTTTTGGCGCCTTCGGCAGCAACAGGCGGTGCTCCTTCATCACCCGATAAAATCGTTTGTGGTTGATCGGTAATCCCCCCATTAATGATGCGCACCAAAAGTAGAGGCTATGCGGCAATGGCCAATTTCTGAATTGGCGTGATGCCGCCAAGGGCCATGTGTGGCCGCTCATGATTGTATGTCCATAACCAGCGTGTAGCAAAGTCTTGGATCTGGCCCAAGAAATCGAATAGGTGATGCGCTAACCAGTCATAGCGTACGGTGCGGTTAAAGCGCTCGACATAGGCGTTCTGCTGCGGTTGGCCCGGCTGGATGAACGCGATCTCGATATCGTGTTTGGCAGCCCAGGTTTTAGTGGTCTCGCTGATATATTCTGGACCGTTGTCACACCGGATCACGCAGGGATTGCCGCGCCATTCGATCAGTTGGTCTAGTGACCGGACGATGCGTTCCGACGGCAGTGAGAAATCGACATCAATGATCAAGCCTTCGCGGTTGAAATCGTCGATGACGTTGAACAGGCGGATGCCGCGTCCATCTGCGAGTTGGTCGTGCATGAAATCCATCGACCAGGTCTGATTGATCGAAGTGGGTACCACGAGTGGCAGTGGCTTCTCACGTATCAGGCGCTGACGTGGTTTGATGCGTAGGTTTAGCTCTAACTCTCGATAGATGCGGTAGACGCGCTTGTGGTTCCATGTGAAGCCTTTTACGTTGCGCAAGTAAAGAAAGCACAGACCGAAGCCCCAGTTGCGCTGATTATTTGTCAGACGCACCAGCCAGTCGGCGATGATTTCATTTTCAGAATTGCGCTTGGCCTGGTAGCGAAAACAGGTCTGGCTGATCCCGAAAGCTAGGCAAGCGTTTTGGATCGTCGCGCGACCAGCATCGACGTACCAGCGCGCCATCTCACGGCGACGAGATGGCGCTACCACTTTTTTGCTAAAGCCTCGGCGACGATCTCGGCCTTAATGCGCTCGTCAGCATACATCTTCTTGAGGCGGCGATTTTCCTCTTCAAGCTCCTTCATGCGGGCCATCAGGGAGGCATCCATACCGCCGAATTTGGCGCGCCACTTGTAAAACGTCGCCGTGCTCATGCCATGCTCGCGGCATAGCTCGGGGATCGGGGAGCCCGCTTCGGCTTGCTTTAGGATGGCTATGATCTGGCTGTCGGTAAATCGGGAAGTCTTCATTGCAGAACTTTCAAAAAGCTAATTGAGAAAATTCTACTTCTGATGGCGATCATTTGGCGGGGGGATTACCATTATAGTGTGAGGTCGGTTGCAATCATTCGGGAAATTTTAGGTCCTTCTTGGTCACTGTTTTCGTTTCAATTGCCTTTCAATGCAGGCATATATTTTTCATCGAGTATCCATCGTTGTGATGGACACTGATTCGTTCAGGTGGATCATTATTAATTCTTGCGATCGTTACAGAAATGCGCCATAGTTGTAGGTTGATATTTTTTCGATAATAGAATGCGCGCATCCATGAAGTTCGGTAATACTCGGATTCAGTTCTTCTTCGTATTAGGACTGCTGTTGTTGATCCTTGGTCCGGTCAGCGCGGCTTCTTTGTCGGGAACATACATAGGAGATTCTAGACCGCAGGCACTGTATTTCTTGACCCTGGTTCAGACCCGTGATGCTGTAACGGCGTCGTTGATTGATGTGAGCCCAGCCGGAAGTGGAGAGACTAAGACGGATTCCATTGCGTTATCAGGAGGTATTAGTGATGATCTATTCACATTGCGTGCAGATCGATGGTGGTCTGGGCAAGTGTTCAGTGGCAAGACGCAAAACGGTCGCATCATCTTGTCATTTCCTACTCAGGGTGGAGCCTTAGGGACAATCACTTTCGTCAGGGGTTCAGAAGAAAGTTTCAACAAGTTGTTGGCGACATGGAAGGAAGGCCTACAAGCCCGCTTTACGGAACAACAGCGCGAGCAAAAGGCTCGTGAGACTGAAGCACGTGCCTTGAATGCGCTTGCTGATAAATTTGCGCATGACTTGCGAACGATTCGCTCTAAGGACATCGAGATTAAGGTGAAGGATATCCAGGGTGATTTGGATGGAGAGCGCAAAGTGCTCAATGAGCTCAGCAAAGATCTGGGGAATCTAATACGAGAGGCTGAGGTCAGACCGATGACCTGTTATCAAGCATTTCAGACAGTTGGCTATGCATTTCATCAAACGATGGGATATACCTTCAAGACTACGCTGGGATACGAGGTTAAGAATTTTGAGCGCAATATGAAGGCACTTCAAACTTTGCTGTCCGAGTCGCCTGCAGTAATTGGCAATACCCAAGAGCATGCTCGGGCTCTAGATGAGGCAATTAAGGGACGACGATTTGCTACGAAAGTTTCGCTTCAACCCGCGGAGGCCGATGAAGCGCTGAGGCATTATCGGGAACTCCTTGAGTATGCCCGGAGCAGCCTAGAGGATTTTCAAGGTCGAAACGATGCACACTTAGCGGAGGCCAACGTTCGTATGCGCCAAGGCGAGGAGATTGTACGTGAGACGCAGGCATCGGTGCGATGCCGTCAATAGCCGGAGATCAGCGTCGTGCCACTGTCCCAAGCTTTGCCGTTTCCAGTAAGGCTCGATATAAATGGATAGCGTCTTCCACTATGCGTATTGCACGGCGCAGCGGCGTCTGACTAGTGGGCTCAATGTTTAGTTATATCGTCTATTTGGGCTAGATTCTCTGGCATAGCGTGCCTGTGGTAACTAGGCTTGCAGCGCTACTGCGGGGCTGTTATCGCCGCTAATGTCAGTATGAAAATGCATTAATTATTGATTATGTTCCCTGCTTGTACTAGAACTTGGGAAGCCTCCGGTAAATTTACTAACTATTAGATGATATGGCCATTTACGAGATTACTCAGAATTCATTGACTGCACTTGTTGAGACGAGTTTCGGTGCAGAAGGTATCTACGAGCGCAAGGACCTCCAGCGCCACCTTCGGCAAAACATTGGTGTCATTTCTGCGGACCTGTACGTTATCGCGGAAGAGTATGGCGAATGGCTAGACAGTAATCGCAGGATTGATCTACTTTGTATAGATCGCGATGCGAATCTTGTCGTAATTGAAGTTAAGCGTACCGAGGACGGTGGTCATATGGAATTGCAGGCGATTCGGTATGCTGCCATGCTGTCGACTATGACCTTCAGGCAACTGGTGGAGGCCCATGCAGCGTTTCTTGCTCCGACCGGTCAAACTCCAGAACAAGCTGAAGCGATCATTCTTTCATTCCTTCGCTGGGAAAGCGCCGATGAGGATGCGTTTGCCACAGAAGTTCGGATCATCCTCGTGTCTGCGGATTTTTCTAAGGAAGTCACGATGTCGGTCATGTGGCTTAACCAGCATGGTCTTGATATTCGATGCATCAGACTCAAGCCATATCGTCTGCCGGACAAGCGGTTGTTGTTGGACGTGCAGCAAATTATTCCGCTACCTGAGGCCTCGGATTTTCAGACGCAAATACGCGCAAAGGAGCAAGCTGGCCGGGAACATCGCGCGGAACAGAGCAATGGCATGTACCAGTTCTGGGCTAAGCTGTTAGAACATGCGAAGACGAAAAGTACTCTTCATGCAGGGCGTCGGCCGACCACGGATGGCTGGATTAGTGGAGGAAGTGGTAGGGCAGGCCTATCGTTTACCTACTCGGCGAGGCGTAGTGATTCGCAAGTCGAGCTGTATATTGATGTCGGCGACAAAGAGAAAAATCTGATCGTCTTTCGACATTTTCAAAGTCATGATGCAGAGATCGAGGCCGCCTTTGGCAGTGCGCTAGATTGGCAGGATCTTCCTCAAAGCCGTGGCTGCCGTATTCGTGCATTGATCCCCGGCGGATGGCGCTCTGCGAAAGAAGATTGGAAGTCATTGCACGAGGAGATGGTGGATGCGATGGTGCGCTTAGAAAGAGCCGTGCGGCCTTTCTTTACCTCCATTCCGGGCTAATTTGTTACCTGCTGCTTAGCAATGAGAAGCGATGCGATAACGCGACGTTGATCGTCAGTCAGATAGCAACTCTATGTACTCTGCATACCCGAAGCTTCGGTTCTTGCGCTGTCCCGTCATCTCATGCACGATGCCTAGATCAGATAGCGCCTTCACTGCGGCATTGGCGGTCGGATAGGTCGTTTCAAGTCGTAGCTTGACTTGCTCGACTGTAAAGCGCGGCATCATCGGCAATGACTCAAACAGGCGATAGGCGATGGCCCCGGCTTTGGGCGACGCCAGTAAGCGGCGACGGTCGCTGGCGATCAGCGTCGCAAGCGCGACGATGGTGCGTTCAGCGTGGGTCGCGGCACTGATTACACCCTCGAGGAAGAATGCGACCCAGGCTTCCCAGTCGCCGTCTGTGCGGATATGGGAGAGCAGGCGATAGTACTCGGATTGATGCTGTTTCAGGTAGCCGCTAATGTAGAGCAGAGGTGCTTGCATCAATTGCCAGTGTTCTAGTAAGGCTGAGATCAGCAAGCGACCTATGCGACCGTTTCCATCAAGGAAGGGGTGGATGGTTTCAAACTGGGCGTGGATGAGCGCAATCTTGACCAGTGGTGGCAACTCGCCGTTATCCGTGTGAATAAAGCGTTCCAGATCTGATAGGAGTGCGTTGACCCGCTCCGGTGGTGGTGGCACAAAGATGGCGTTACCCGGGCGGGTGCCGCCTATCCAGTTCTGCGACCGGCGTAGTTCCCCGGGCTGCTTGCCGGCTCCACGTACGCCAGCTAACAGCAGGCGGTGGGCTTCGCAGATGAGGCGTATGCTGACCGGTAGGCCACTCGCTGACTGCAAGTTGTCTCTGACATGACGGAAGGCGCGTAGATAGTTGGTGACTTCTTCGACGTCATCGGGATTATCCAGTTCCATGCCCGCTTCCCCTTCAAACAGATCATCGAGGGTGGCTTGGGTACCCTCTATCTGTGAGGTCAGTAGTGCTTCCTTGCGGATGGCTCCGTACAGTAGCCAGTCCTCGGACGGTACCAGACCGGCCACACCGTTGAGGCGCGCTAACGCTAGTTCGGCCTTATGATTGGTCGATGCATAGGACTGGACATCCAGTACCGGATCGCTGGGTGGTAGTGGGTGAGGAACGAAGGCGTCGACATGTTCGCCTAGCGTTGTGGTCGTGCTCAGCGTGCCAGTTTGACGGGTCATCTAAAGATTCCTTTAATATGCTTTCCCATATTAAAGCATTCTTTAATTTGCGGATGACCTATTCAAGAATTCTTTATTGTCCGTTTGCGATACATCATGTTTTCGCGCCATTTGCATCGTTTTCACATCAGTCGGGTTTGGTTGTGACGCGGGGGCGCTTAGCTTGTACGGGCTGCTGTGACAATAAGGTGTGAAGAGGAACGAGCGATGCCGGACGAATTACCAGCAGATCCGTGCGAGCCAAAGCTTTAGTGGTAAACGTATTGCGGGCATCGTTCTGTATAAGGCCAACGCACGTTGGGATATTTAACAAGTGCCATAATGAATGTATCTGCCCGTTATCGCCGCTAGTGGTGGGGCTGGTCACGAATTGGCGTCTGGGTTGCGGCGTTCCTAGATGAGCCTCGGTCCAATACCGCCATCAGAAGGGCCATGCCGGCCGGCGCTGATGATCTGACACCACCATGCCATCCCCGACAACTTGCGTGACACCGGATCGCGCTCCTGTCCCCGCACCGTTAATACGCCATCCTCTGCAAAGACGATGACGGTATCAAGCAATTCCGGAAAAACATCCCCAGTGCCGTTATCGCTGCGCAGGAATATGTGTTCGGTGGTGGCTGGTGATTCGAAAAGCGGCTAGTGAGGGAGGGTGCGGATAATCTAGATCTACGCTCGCTGTGGTGGTGTGACATTGTGTGATTTTTTTCGCTTGGAATGAATGTTATTCTGGAAAGATTTATTGGTTTTGATTGCCGGTTTATCGCGCTTAAACATCTATTTTAGGAACATTTGTTAATGCACTTTGCACGCGTTCGATACGTTTTAATGGCTGGTGTACTGATGCTCAGTACGTCCGTGTTTGCGGCGGAGCCGACGATACATGAGGTCTATCTGGTCGTCGAGGCCGGCAAATTTGCTGAAGCCGAGACGATGATGAATCAGGTTTTGCAAGCACACCCAAGCAGTGCCACAGCGCATTTTGTTCTGGCTGAACTACTCGCCAAACAGGATAAGTTTTTAGCATCGCAACAAGCACTCAACAAGGCTGAAGAGTTAGCCCCAGGTCTGTCTAAAGTGGATCCGCAAGCACTGGCCAAGCTAAAGCGCCTGCTGGCGAGCGCGACGGATCATGGTAATCGCGATGTCGGCCTGTCCTCTGCTCAGTCGCAACGCAAGCAGTTTGTCAACGGCTGCGTGAGTCGCGCGATTCAGCGCAATGAAGACGCCGCGAGCGCAGCCAGCTTTTGCAGTTGCTCCTTTGATGTACTGGCAAACGAACTCAGTCACGCCGAATTTATGGAATTCGAGAGGACCATAGCTGATCAGCGCAATCCGGAGGTATTACCAGCCATCGCGCGCGCGCGTCCTAAGCTTGAGCAATGTAAGAAGTAGTGCGACTAGCTTCTTCCGAAGCTCGACGGCGATGCGTTCTATGTGTCGCTTGGTATGCCCAACCACCTGACTGGGACAACTCGAAAATTTGATGATTCCTACTGACATACGAGAGCAGATTCTTCAACGACTGCACGATGCTGAAGTCGAGCATGGCATACAGATTCTGCTTGCGGTGGAATCTGGTAGCAGGGCCTGGGGTTTTCCTTCGCCGAATAGCGACTACGATGTCCGCTTTATCTACGTTCGTCCGCGCGACTGGTATCTTTCGATCGCACTCGAAGAACAGCGTGATGTGATCGAATACCCTATCGTGGATGAGATCGACATCAATGGCTGGGATCTGCGTAAAGCCCTGCGCCTCTTTGCGAAGTCGAATCCGGCGTTTGTCGAATGGATACGGTCTCCGATCATCTATAGCGAGCGGGGCAGCTTTGCCGATCAAGCCCGTCAGTTGCTGCCTGCCGTGTATTCGTGTGAACGCGGCATCCATCATTATCGTAGTGCCGCGGTAACGACCTTCCGTCATTATATGAAGGGCGATCTGATACCGCTAAAAAAATACTTTTATGCGCTGCGGCCGTTGCTGTCGGTGCGCTGGCTGGAAAAATACCGTACTGCGGCGCCGATAGAATTCGACCAGCTATTGCCTCTGATCGAAGGCGAGTCCGAACTTGTGCGCGAGATACAGGCCTTACTGGTCAAGAAAAGCGCGGCACCCGAAATGGGGCTGGATAGGCGGGTAGCGCGCATTGATGCTTTCATTGAAGCGGAACTTGCGCGGCTTGCGTCATTCGTACCCGATCCGTCCCACAATCCGCAAGCGCTGCCGCTGCTGAATGTGCTGTTTCTGCAGGTGCTGGAACAGACGTGGCGTAGCGCTTTATGCCCTGAACAGATGGCATAACTGTGGCATCCGGGACGTATATTGCTGTGGTGGGATACAGGGAATTCGTTGTGACGGTCTGTGTGTATCTCTAGGTGGTTAACAAGGCAAATTGGAAGTGAGATGATTTATCAATGTCGTGATTGTGGCGCAGAGCGGCGGGATGTGCCGCCCAATCAAGTGAATCTACGATGTCTGCTGTGTGAATTCGGGCTTCCTGCTACCCGCGAGCCGTGGCTGACAACAGTGAGTGCAGCTGAGCGACAGGTAGCGCTGCAGCATGCACATGCCCTGAGACGCGAACTAAGCGAGAGAGGCGCTGGGTCACCCGATAGTGTCGAGACACTGTCGGATATCGAGCGACAATTCTGGGCGGTAGGATGTCTGTATGAGGCAGTCCATGATGGCGGTTTCGAGCTGTTTTTTCACCGGTACACGTTCAATACCTATCTCGAGGCGCTTCGTGGGCTCGATGCTATGGGGGCGTGGATCGGCTTTAGACTACTAGGCAAAGCCCATCCTATCATTACAGGATGTGTCGATTTGCCTGACGATGCTGAGGCACGAAGAGTTTTTCTGGCGGCGAAACGGAATCCCGATGCACAACAGCAGCTCGATAGATTGCGCCAAGCGTTCTGTTCGGATGAGGAAGATCTTGCAGCGCTGTGGTATGAGTTCGGCCTTCAGCATGGCTTCTTCCAGCTGTCTGGCTAGTTTATTGTGAACTCACTAAAGGGAATTCAGTGCGGGAATGTGTGCGGAAGCAGCGTGTCGGACAGCTCAGCTATTCACTTTGTCAGGGCTGAACTGTTAGTATGGTCAGGTGTTTGAATGGCAACGTACCAGTCTGGTAGAGGACTAGAAAATTGGGTTTTGTGGATATTCCTACTCTGATGATCGCGCAAACCTGCATGCTGAGCGCTATGGCGGCCATGCTATGGATAGCACGAACGGACGCTGATCGGAAAAATGGACTGCGTACCTGGATGTTCGGCGTTTCCTGCCAAAGCATGGCTTATCTGCTGCTGGCTCAGGGCGGGCGCGATACGACCCTGCTTAGCCCCATGCTCGGCAATGGTTTAGGTGCGTTGTCGGTATCGCTGTACTTCGTGGCCATCCGCCAGTTTGTCGGCCGACCCTACAGCAAACCCTGGCTGGCGCTGATGGTGGGGAGCATAGTCGTGGTAGGTGCTGTTGCTGGACAAAAGTATCAATTAGCCACGATCTTTAATAGTTTTGTCTATGGCACATTAGAACTACTCAATGCCCTGACACTCTGGCGAGCTTCGCAGACCGAGAGCAAGCCGGTCCAACGTACAGTTGCGCTTGCCTATTTTCTGATGGGTATCGTGCTGCCTTTGCGCGCTTGTGCCTTAATTCTTTCCCAGATGAATACTGACTATCTGAGCGCGGCACCCGTATGGCATCAGGCGATTTTCATCTTCGGATTTGTGTACATCGTGGTGACCAAATTGGGATTCGTACAGATGTGCAAAATTAAGGCTGAATCGATGATAGCTCAACAGTCGCTTACGGACGGCTTGACTGGCCTGGCCAATCGCCGCGCATTTGATAATGCGTTGCAGATAGCCCTGAACAGCGCAGCTCGCGATGGCCGACCATTTTCTGTTGTGCTGGTCGACCTCGATCATTTCAAAGCGCTAAATGATTGTTTTGGCCACCTTGCAGGGGATGCCGCGCTGGTTGCTTTTGGACAAAGGTTGCGCACAGGTCTACGTCTACAGGATGATGCGTTCCGTTATGGCGGAGAGGAATTTTGTGTACTACTGCCTAACACTGATGCTACCGAGGCGGCGGTCGTGGCTGGGCGCTTGTGCGCCAAGGTGGCGCTTGCAGAACAGAATGGACATCCAGCTCAAACTGCCAGCTTTGGCGTTGCAATTTGGCGCAGGGGAGATACTGCGGATACTCTGATCGGACGTGCCGATGACGCGCTATACCGGGCTAAGTCATTGGGCCGCAATCGGGTGGAGCTAGCCCGGTATGCTGATTGCGACGGTGTCCATGCGTAAGATATCATTCGGCGCCTAGGTCTTTGAGTGCCAACTCATCGTAAAGAGGGATTCAATTATGTCGGACGATGGAAGCAAACAAGGGAACCTATGGCCCATGCCGAAGTTTCGTTTTGAAGTGGATTTCGGCACTCAGCTGACCAAGATATCGTTTCAGGAAGTGTCGGGCATGGACCAGGAAGTGCAAGTGATTGAATACCGGCACAGCAATAATGTCTTGTTCTCCACCATTAGGATGCCCGGCATCGCCAAGTACGGCAACGTCACCATGAAGCGGGGAATTTTTGTTAACAACAATAAATTCTGGAAATGGATGGACGAGATGAAGATGAATACCATCTCGCGCTGCACGGTGTTGATCAAGCTGCTCGATGAGGGGGGCAGGGTGAGCATGCAGTGGCAGCTGAATAATGCCTGGCCCACCAAGATCATGGGCACCGACCTGAAGTCCGACGGCAACGAGGTCGCCGTGGACACAATTGAAATCGCTTACGAGCAGTTGATCATCACTAACGGCGAGTTCTGAGCAGCCGTTCTTGCGAGGCTATCCCGAACCTATGGGACTGCGACTGGGGAACAAGGGAGAGCCGCAATCAAATTAGCTGAAGCGTCCCTCATCCCGCCGGTTTACCAATGCAGACATGGTGCTTAATGTTTTATGCCTATCAAGCGTGGGCTATCGCGCCATGCGTATTTACCAATGGGGGAGATTACCGTGTGCTGGCACGGGGGGAGAATTCATAGGCGGCCTGATTCATATTTTTCTTTAATGCAGCGACATTGGTGGCGCAAATGTCGGCGGAACCGGTCAGCATCTGGCCGCCGATGGCCGGACTCTGTATGTGGTTCAGCAGATGATTTGCTGTCGCAAGATAAATATTCTCGGTCGCTAGTCCGGATGCGTTATAAAGCTGCTGCATCCTCTCCAGCAGGATTGCCGTTTCTGTGTAAATAAAACTGTTACGACGATCCCGTTTCGCCATCTCCCTTAACTGGGTTGGCGGCAAATGGTCTTTTAACAAAATCATCTGCTTGCAGTGGATGTACAGTGTTTCATTATAGCGATCCTCGCCGAAGTGGATCTGGTTGTGGTGGGTTAGTACGGTTCTAAACGGCAGTGCTAGTGGCGCTTGGGCAGCGGCTTGATCAATGAACGCATTGATATCCAGCGCCTCCGACAAATGTTCCAGGCGCATCTCGGACGCACCTGCATTCAAAGGCAAACCGAAATAGCTCTGCGCTGCGGTATTCTGGTGCGTGGACTTCATATGCTTATTCGGATAATTCGGACCGGAAGGCAGTAGGAAAATTTTGCTATGCTCTCCGTTAAAAGTATTATCGATTTCCTGCTGCATAGTGGAAGGAAAATTTGCGGTATCGCCTGCATAAAACACGTCCTGCTTCGAACTGAATGACGAGATGATGCAACTCATTACTCCGCTCATGTTGATACCAGCATTTTCACGCGGACTACCTGACCAATGTACTGCCGGAGTAATTTGCAGCGTGGTGGCAGAATCAAGGGGAATGCTCATTCCCCATTGGCAGGCGGCAATTATCCGGTCAGCGCTAACACCGTATTGAACGAACTCTTCGGTGCAACCTGCTGGCACGATAATGTGTGCAGCCGGATTCTTCTCAATCAGCATTTTTATGCTGTGAGGATGCACATGATCCATATGGTTATGTGAAATAAATATGTAATCTGCCCGCGGGACATATAACTCACCATCCGACATGATCGGAATTTGGGTTTCTGCAGGATACGCCTTGTGTGCATCATCGAGCATCGGATCAGTAATGATCACGATGGGCTTATTGTCTTGTCCGGGCACGGCAATTACGTTGCCCGCATGTCCGATGTTGAAAATGGCCGTTTCGGTGATGGTGGCCGGGTTGTCCTTGACGAACCGGATCAGATCCTGTGTGTAGGCAATGGGAGCAGACGCAACACCATATTGCGATCTTGCATTCAGCCGTGATAATTTACCCTGTAACGCTTGCAGATTTGCCAGCAACAAATTCTTCTTCTTTTCGTCTTTTAAAGTTAGTTGCGGAATCTGTATAGCAAGCTGATTTATCTGCCGTTCCAGCTTGGCATATTTACCTATGCCATAGTTGAAGTAGCTGTACTGGTTGTACTTTTTTATATATCCGTCAATTTTTGATTTATATTCATTAATTTCCCGCGCATAGTCTTTATGCTCGCTGCTGGCAGTGGTGAGACGGTTAAGTTTCCCCTGGTAGCGGGATATCCTCATGTCGAGGTAGCTGCCATAGGTTGCGCAGATGGCTTTCATTTTAAATTTCGCTAGTCCGAGCCAGGCTGCATCCCAAAGCGCGGTCAGCGAATGAACATTCTCCGTTGCACGGTGTCCGATAATGCCCTCATGAATAGGCGCCAAATCTTTTAAATCGCCTACCATTTGAGAGATTTCGATTTGCAGAGCTTCAGGCAAGGCCCAGCGTTGGCGGTTGAATTCTTGCGCGAAATCGATCCGTTGCGCACTGATTTCGAAATTTGCCAAAGATGCAGCCATTTGCTGCAATACCGCCTTACGCGTTCCGCTAATTCCGGCAGTCTTACTCATTAATTCGATTCTTGGTGCCAGCGAGCGGAATCGTGTGCTTAACTCTCTTTGTTTAATTTCGTTGGAGTAATCGATTCGGAAGGCGGCTTTTATTTTTCTGGCGATTTCCCGGGCATGTCTGGTTTCGGTTTTCCCGTTGACGGCCATAGCGTCGCACTGCGAAGTCGCCAAATGTCGACGCACAATCCGATCTATATGCGGGTTGCTTAGGAAAGCCTGCGCGGCGGCAGACTTCCCGTTTTTAAAGGCAGGGCCGGAAAGGTAGTCAGCGACCATTTCTCCAAAATTGTGTGGTACGTGATCAATTCCGCGGCATGCATGCTCTATCTCGCTAATCAGGCGTTCTCGTTTGCGGGAGGAATTGATGTCCTGTTTGACAAATTTATATTTGAGGAGAGCGGCGATTATATTCTCTGCCGCGCTGTGTTCCGCCGAAGCTGGCCCTTGCGCGGCCCAAGATAAGAGCAGGGCGTCTGCTTTCGCTTGAGGCTGGCTGATTTCGTTGAGTGCGGGGCGTGCTATGTAGGGGACGCTGACGTCTATGTGCATTTCTTAATCCACTGTAAATTTATACGGTAGTTATCTCAATAACTTTCTTCCACTGGCTGTTCACCCACATCGGATGATTTTTTCTTTACCCTGGATAGGGGCCGCCGGCAAATGCCAGCTGGTCTGAAAAAACTGGATATTGGTGATGCACTGATAGGTCATGCCTTTATACACAACTCGGCTTCAGTCGTAGGCCGAGTTCATTTCTCGTAGCGCTTCAGCGACGAGTCGTATCTTGGTCAGCCCCTTCCAGATCGCTTTCACACCTGGCTCGCCATCTCCTTT
>NZ_WWCM01000015.1 GCF_009857915.1 Duganella qianjiadongensis | reverse complement strand
GTCACCCAAAAGACGAGAGTAAACGCGAAAAGTCGGCAGTTTACAAGGGCAGATGCGAAAATTGACCAGCTAAGCCGGTTTCAGCTCGGGCGAGGCTCCGGCTGGACTTGTGTATAAGGGCATGCTGTAAACTAAGCTGAGCGGGCATCGTTGCCGCCGCTTACTTCACCGCAGGAACACCTAGTGCATTTAACGTGTCGTTTGTCATAAGGCTATTTTCAGGAAGTCCTTTGATACTTTGAAACATCCTCAGTGCCTTCTTCGTCTCGTCGTCCATCTTTCCATTGATTTGACTATTAAATAAACCAAGACTATTTAACCTCAACTGAACTCGGAAAATTTGCAGATGAAGTTTTTCAGCCTTCGATAGAGTGACCTCACTTTTTTGTCCCACGCCTTGAGCGGCGCTCTCCAGCCCTCCTGGATTAGAAGTTGGTGTTGAACGCGTATTCGGCGCAGAAGTGCTATTCGACGTCGCCCCTTGATTTGAGCCCTGCGGCGAAAATGTTGATATGCTTTCGCGGCCAGTTTGAATATTGGTGCCGGAGCCAGTTGGCGCCGCTAACGTTGACGGGCTTGGGGCCGGTAATGGGGTCGTTGGCACAGCTGTCACGGGTTGTGGCGCCGTATAGGCTCCTACTGTCCCAGTCGATCCAGAATAATGTGATGCATGAGAGCTATGACTTGAATGAGAGCTATGGCTGGAGTGTGAGCGGTGAGCAGCAAAAAGATTATCGAACTTTCCGTTTAATGGCTGCAGGGTGATTCCCCGAGAGTCGTCATTACCATTTATTGAAGGCCCTAACGCTTGCGCAGCATTCGACTTTCCGGGCAAGAACTGCAATCCTGCTACAAATAATGCCAAGTTCTTTACGAATCGACTCATTCCACACTCCTCTTTATTTTCATTATCCTTGTAGGCATCCAGCCTCTCTCATGCCAAGCGAACAGACCACTGCAAGAACTCTTTAACTCACACCCTTCGCACTCGCCTGCATAGACCTGCTTCCAATCGGAGATGCTACGGCTGGCAATTGGCCACAGCGACTCTGGCAGCGCGCATAGTGGTGCATTCATAATTAAGTGACGGACTCCATACCGCCGCAATATCCGAGATGCCCCCGTTAACTGCGACCACCAATCTTTAAGATCAAGATCGCAGATCTCCTTGTTCGCAAGTGCAAATCCAATCGGCTCGCACGCCATCAATGCGACTTCGTGGACAAATGGCAGATTCCTTCCGATAAACTCACAAAGGTCATCTAGGTGCTCAAGCACAGGTTCGATCAAGACCGCTCGCAACTGAATCTGTTGGCCATATTGTTGAAGGCGCAAAAGACCTTCCAGCGTTTCCTCAAACGCCCCCGGAGATTGCACAACAAAGTCATGAAGCATGTGCGCGTGACCGTACAGGGGAACAAGCCAAGCCACATTCGCTGTCAAGCCATCAAGTATATTTCCTACGACTCTTTGTTCACTAAGTCGCCGTCCATTTGTTAGCAAATCAATTTGCGTCGCGGGATGCCTGCGCTCTATTTCATTAAGTAGATCACGCAAGCGAGCGTTCAAGAGCAATGGTTCGCCTCCTGTGATGCCAATGTTTTGAGGCGAATGTTCAATGTGACGAACAACTTCAATTGCCTCATCTACAAGCCAGCCGTCTTCCTCCTTTGTTGGTGGTTGTGAACACATTAAACAATTGCTGTTGCATCGATTCGTCACGAATAGCGTATGGTGCGTATCCGAACAGCGATAAGAAACGTCGACAATCCCTTTTTCAGGAACAGGAAAGATAATGTCGCCGAGTTCAATTTCCGACGCTTTAATCCAAGCTAGGTTATTAATGCCGCGCGCTGCAAGCTGTTCAATTTGGCTTGCATCAGCCTCGTCACATATTGGAACGATAAAATTAATATCAGGAACCCATCCTGCGATGACCTGATCAATAGTGACCGTTCTATAGGCTCGACGCTGGATTCCTGGGCTCGTTACCGCCGCTATTTTTCGCATACACGCCCACGCATAAATGCAGGCTGCGCCCACGAATGAAAAAGATCTAATTGATCTTCAGAGGCTGTCGAAAGCCGTTCAAACATCCCGTCAAATAGCCTCAAATGCCTAGCACAATGCTCCGTGGATCTGACTGGCGCGAACATACTCCCGTGCTGGGCTTGAGCATCGACCGGATTCGGTCCGCAATAGGCATGGTAGGCACACGTCTGGCATCCATCGACGCTATCAGGTTCACTCGCTTTTCGTAGCTGCGTAACGACATGCACGTCCTTATCAGCAGGTCCCCGAATCGCTCTCATTCTCAGACTTTGATCACCAGTTTCGGCCAGCATCCGCGCCTCGTCACTAGGATAGATATAGCCGTCATAGTTATAAACCAGCACGCCTACCCCAGCTCCGGTAGGGCTTTGCAAATCCACAAAGCCAGCATCGAAAGTTGAAAGAAGCTTGTTGACGATAATAGCTGCATACACCTCTCGAATTTCGACACCGCGCGCATTCCACCACAACACACGTTCCAACGCAGTGTCGTAAAACGCCATGAAGTCATCGATCGAGTATCCCAATTTTGCTTGATTACGCTTGGCGAATCCGTAGCTACTCAAAGGGCGGATGAATATTTCACGGAATCCAAGGCGTACATACTCATCCACAATTTCATGCGGGTATTGGAGAGACAATCGAGTAGTCGTCATCAGCGCCGATACGCTGTCTGCACTTATTAATCTTCTAGCGAGATCAATGCTCGACCAAGTTCGTTCATACGAATCCTTTTCCCTGATTGGCCTATTTTTGTTGTGTAGCCAGGCTGGGCCATCAATGCTCGTTGAAAGATAGACGTTGTGTGCTTTAAAAAACACACACATATCGGAGGTCAATTGATGAAGTGTCGACGCTATAACAAACCTTATGGCACGCTGTTCAACGGCGTTGCGTTGTTGGATCCGTAATATCGCCCTCTCTACCAAATCGAACCGAAGCAGTGGGTCACCTCCCTGGAATTCGACAGTAAGTGTGCGAGACGGTGAATCAAAAATTAAGTCGCAAGCAGCATCCAAGTCTTCGGTGCTCATCGTGTGGCCGACACTTTCCAGAGACCGGCTGACCTGACAATACTGGCATGAATGAGCACACTGGAGCGTTGGTACGATAATGTGTAGCGTCGTTCCACTCTGTACGGTAGCGCGTTTTGCGCCGAGCCGCGCTTTCTTAAGTAGAACCGTACCATTCCCCTGATGGGGCGATTCTATTAAAAATTTCGACAGCAGCCGGGCCGTGAGATCAATAGGAAGTTCTGCATGCTGGGCTTCCAGCATTGCCAACGTCTGCTCATTTAGAAACTCCCAGTCGCCAGTCGTCGAGATTCCGACGTACTTCAAAGGAGCGAAACGACGAGCGCGCATTTTGCCAATCAGCAAATCATCAGAGTCATGGCTGAACTGGGTCTGCCGCTTCTGCCCAATTGATTTATTGGTCGCTACAAAGCAGATCGATTGGGTATGCATACTTTAGTTTTCAAGTTCTTGCTGCCAGACTTTCCGAAAGGCAATTTAAGAAATTACGCAACAATTGCACATTGTGCGAACTAAGTCTCGCTTAGTTACGGCTAATGCAGAAATCGCGCAACGGACTGCCGCAAATAAGATAATTCTTACATGCTATCGAAAACTAAGTACAACATTCTCACGGAATATCACAAGCGTATGTAAAAGTACGCATATTAATGAGCAATGATCAGTTTCACCCTTCATTGCTTCCCCATAGAAATAGCCACTAAGGACCTATTATCTGCTCCTAGCCAGCCCCATCAGGATTTCTTCCTTAGCTTAGCAATTCAAGTGCGCTCAAATTCCCCCCCTCAAACCAATCGTGCCATGAAACCGAACTGAGCCGAAAATCCCACTAATCCGTATTCCTATGTACCAAAGATAATAAAAGTACCGGCTACAGTATAGCTTTGCTTGAATATCTTTGCGCTATCGACACTCTTAATAGACAGACTGGCATTCTCGTGCTATCCAAATTTCACAGAAATACTTCCACTTAGGATTAGGACTTTTACAGCCTTTTTTTGACAAAGCATCAGAAAAACGTAACACAACGATTTGAATATTAAATTCCACCCTCGCACCACAATTACGACGCAACATAGCCACTCTTAATTCTATTGATGGAGTAGTAATTCTTTGAAACACAAATTTTTCCCATAGTCTGCGGCTAGGCAAAAACCTTCAAGTACAAACAGGCTGTAACCGTACTCATGCACGTTAGTGCTTGCTATGCAGCGTTTCAGTCCTATACTACCATCCACATAGATGGTGATTGGATGGGAATCATGGCCAGACAGGAACTCAAGGAGCGCACCGCCGAGGCGGAAAAGATCACCATCAATCTCGGCCCCATCGATCTGGGCCAGATCGATTTGCTGGTGCAGGAAGGCTTTTACGCCAATCGCAGCGACCTGATCCGCACAGCTATCCGCAACCAGCTGGGCCTGCATGCCGACGTGGTGAAACAGACGGTAGCACGCAAAAGTCTGGTGCTCGGTATGCAGCATTACTCGCGCGCCGATCTGGAAGCATTGCAGGCCGCCGGTGAGCGCCTGCACATCCATGTACTGGGTCTGGCCAGCATCGCCAGCGACGTGTCAGTCGAACTGGCGCTGGCCACCATCGAATCAATCTTCGTACTGGGTTCGCTACATGCGAGCGCAGTCCTCAAAACGGCGCTGGCCCCGCGCATACGCTAAAGGGACATCATGAAACTACCTCTGTTTTCGCAACTGCGTTCAAGCGCGCTGAAACTTTTCGACCGTAACACCCGCCAGACGGTGGAGCAGGCAGTGGAACAGGCCATGGACACGCTGCGCCAGCACCAGAGCAGCCTGCCCGTGATCGATCTGAATTCGCTGCTGCAACCGGCACCGGTAGCCAAGGTGCCGCGCGATGCCCATTTCATCGAAGGCAGCTACAGCAACCACGCAGGCAGCCGCCAGTACAAGCTGTATGTGCCAGCCTGCTACCACGGCCAGCCCATGCCGCTGCTGGTGATGCTGCACGGCTGCACCCAGGACCCCGACGATTTTGCCGCCGGCACCCAGATGAACCAGCTGGCCGAAGAAAACCAGTATTTCGTGCTGTATCCGGCGCAAAGCCCGGCCGCCAATCAGGCCAAATGCTGGAACTGGTTCAATGCCATCGACCAGCAGCGCGGCCAGGGCGAACCCTCCATCATCGCCGGCATGACGGCGCAGGTCATGGCAGAGTATCCCGTCGTCAAAGAACAGGTCTATGTGGCAGGGTTGTCCGCAGGCGGCGCCATGGCGGTGATCGTCGGCACCCTGTATCCGGAGCTGTTTGCCGCTGTGGGCGTGCATTCCGGCCTGCCTTACGGCTCGGCACAGGATCTGCCTTCGGCGCTGTCGGCCATGAAGCGCGGCGCCAGCAGCATGGCCGTGGCTTCCGCACCGGCCAGTCAGCCCATCATTGTGTTCCACGGCGACAGCGATACCACCGTTAATCCCCGCAATGGCGAACAGGTGATGGCGCAGCGCCTGCTGCCCCAGCATGGCCAGGCCGAAATCCGCAGCGGCGATGTGCCCAACGGCCACCGCTACACGCGCACCACCCACACGGGCGCAAATGGCAAACCGCTGGGCGAGCACTGGCTGGTGCATGGCGCGGGCCATGCGTGGTTTGGCGGCAGTGCCAACGGTAGTTACACGGATGCGCGCGGCCCCAACGCCAGCCGCGAGATGCTGCGCTTCTTCCGTACCGTGCGCTAGCGCTTGAGTTCCGTAGCGGCGCTGCCGCCAGCGTGGGCGCGCTGCTGGGCCGCGATCTCGGCGCGCAGGCAGTCGGGACACCAGCAGCCGGAGGCACCGGCTACCGGCACCGGCAGCAGCATGGGCAGTTCGGTACACCAGCACGGCGCTTCTGCCACGGCGGAACTGCCGCTCTGCGCGGAAGCAGCATCGATGGCAGGCGCTGCGCCATCCGCCATCGCGCAATGGAACTGGGCGCCGCAGCGGGTGCACTGGCTCATGGCTATTTTCCGTGCTCGTCGGGGAAGCGGCGCATGGCCGTGCGCAGCAGCGACATCTGGCCGTTGAAACGGGTGCAGCCATCGCACACCATCAGGTGCAGGCGCAAACGGGTGCGCTCCACGAACGACAGTTCGCGATCCATGCCCTCCGATACCAGCCGGTGCGCTTCGCGGCAGGTCGGTTTCAATCCGGTTTTGTCAGGATGCGTCATATTCGGCTCGATTCATTGAGGGCTGCGCTGGCCGAACCAGTTCAGGTCCAGGCATTCGCGCAGGCGCAAGCGCGCGCGATACAGCAGCACCCAGGCATTAGACGAAGTAATCGCCAGTTCCTTACAGATTTCTTCCGTCTCCAGTTCCAGCCATTCGCGCATCATGAACACGCGCGCCGTCTGGGACGGCAGCTTTTCCAGACACAGCTCCAGCGTGCGGAAGAAGTCCTTCTGCTCCAGCGCCGTATCTGGGTCGCCCCACGACTGCGGCGGCGCCACCGTGTGGCCGTTGGCCGTGAACAGCGCATCGATCAGCTCATCATCGCCCTGCCCCTCGTCGGTATCGAACTGGCGCTCGCGGGTGGAGGCACGCAGGCAATCGATGATCTTGAACTTGAGGATGCCCGTCACATAGGTGCGCAGCGTGGATGCGCCGCTAAAACGCTCGGGCTTTTCCAGCACGGCGATCAGGGCGTCCTGCACGGCATCCTCGGCCAGCGCCTGATTCCTAATTTGCAATTGTGCAAATCGGACAAGCTGGGGACGCATCTGTTCCAGTTGGCGGTGCAAGGTGTCAGGTGGGCTCATATGGCGGCCAGCGTAGCGGAGGATCTAAGAAAATACAACCAGATAGCCCTATAATGCGTGGTCTACGGCCGCTACAGGCTGTAAAATTGCACAAAAATTTTTTCCGGACTCGCCATGACCCAACTGACCAACCTGAACTTAGGCATGAATGATGACCTGACTGCGGTTTCGCCGCAGATCAAGGCGCAGATTCTGGCTGAGGCCCTGCCCTACATCCGCAATTTCCATGGCAAGACCATCGTCATCAAATACGGTGGCAATGCCATGACGGACGAGCGCCTGAAACACGGCTTCGCGCGCGATGTGATTCTGCTCAAGCTGGTGGGTATGAATCCGGTGGTGGTGCACGGCGGCGGTCCGCAGATCGACAACGCGCTGAAAAAAATCGGCAAGCAGGGCACCTTCGTGCAGGGCATGCGTATCACCGACGAAGAAACCATGGAAGTGGTGGAGTGGGTGCTGGGCGGCGAAGTGCAGCAGGATATCGTGATGCTGATCAATCACTACGGCGGTCAGGCCGTGGGTCTGACGGGTAAAGACGGTGGTCTGATCCGCGCACGCAAAATGGCGATGCCAGACCGCGACAACCCGGGCGAGTTCCTCGACATCGGCTTTGTGGGCGAAATCGACGCCATCAACCCGGCCGTGGTAAAAGCCCTGCAGGACGATGCCTTCATTCCTATCATCTCGCCTATCGGCTTCGGTCAGGATGGTCAGGCTTACAACATCAATGCCGACGTCGTCGCTGGCAAGATCGCCGAAATCCTGAAAGCTGAAAAGCTGATCATGATGACCAACATCGCCGGCGTGCAGGATAAACAGGGCAATCTGGTCACCGACCTGTCCGCCCGGGAGATCGACGAAATGTTCGCCGACGGTACGATTTCGGGCGGTATGCTGCCTAAAATTTCGTCAGCACTGGACGCTGCCAAGTCTGGCGTGAACACGGTTCACATCATTGATGGCCGGATTGAGCACTCTTTATTGCTGGAAGTCTTGACCGAACAGGCTTTTGGCACTATGATCCGGTCTCACTAAAAATTTGGCGGTGCTGTTAAGCCACAGTTTTAGCGTACCGCCACATTCAATGCCCTTGTAGCTCAGTGGTAGAGCACTCCCTTGGTAAGGGAGAGGCCACGTGTTCAATCCACGTCAAGGGCACCATTCTGCTGTACCCTCCCCCGCTCTAGAATTGTCATCAGACTGCCCTGTCAGGCTTTGTGACGCCCTGCGCTAGTACAGCCGTTCTACCTTCAGGCCGCGCTGACGCAGCAGTTCCGGCACGCTGTAGCGTCCCACCAGATGCAGAATGCCGATTGCGGCCACCGCTTTATCGGACTGCTCCATCAGCCGCTGCATGCCATCGGCCAGCGCGGGATTACGCCCTTCCAGCAGCACCTTCTGCACAAAACGTCCCGAATAGCTGTCGTCCTGCTCGGCCTTGCTGGCCAGTTCGTCCAGCGCCGCTGCATCGGCGTGGCGCCACGCATCGCCGATAGCGCGTGCCTGACTGGCCTGTTCGCGCGATTCGATACCGGCGATAGCCTCCTGCAAAAACACCAGCTGCTGCGCCCCGCCCATGCCGTCGAACAGCGCCATCTGGCTTTCCGCCGATTCCAGCTCCACCACTTTCTGGCCACGCTTGTGCGCCTGCTGCGACAGGTAGGCATCCACCGCCAGCGCCGTGCTGTAGCCCTGATTGGAAAACTCGGAAATCGTCAGCACGCTGGCCAGTAGCCACGGCTTCATGGCGGCCACGCTGCCAGCCTCGATGTGATATTCGCGCAGCAGGCGCTCCAGCCGCAAACGCCACGATGCTGGTAGCAATGGCGCAGCGCCGCCTCTGGCCTGCATGCCATAGCGCTGCACCACGCGGGCCAGCGCCTGCTGGTCACCCAGCGGATCGATCTCCAGCGCCAGCACCGGTGCCTGCTCCAGCAGTTGCGCCAGCTGCGGCTCTAATGGATAAAAATCGGCGGCGCCAACGTGGATGGTGCCGAACAGGTAAAGTGTATGGCCCTGCTGCTCGATCCTGAACAGTGCGCCATGCCGGCTACCGGTGTTTTCGCCGTATGCGGCAAGGGGCGAGAGCAGCAGCGCGAGCAAACTGCAGAACATCACTATAATCTGACGCAGCATGACACCCTTTTTTCAGCAAATCCGAAATGAATACTTGAAGTGAGCATTATTACCCGCAAAGACACGGTGTGGCTATTCGATCTCGATAACACCCTGCACAACGCCTCGCACGCCATCTTCCCCGCAATTATGGGGCGGATGAACGACTACATCGCCCGCGTGCTGGGCGACGGCACCACGCCCGCCACGCCGGAGCAGGTGGAAGCGGCCCGCACCGGCTACTGGCGCCGCTACGGCGTAACCATGCTGGGACTGGTCAAGCACCACAACGTGGACGCCGCGCATTTCCTGCACGAGACCCACAATCTGGAGCAGCTGCACAGCATGATCCGCGCCGAAACAGGCCTGCGCCAGCTGCTGCGCCGCCTGCCCGGCCGCAAAATCCTGCTAACCAATGCGCCGCACCGCTATTCCACCAGGGTGGTGCGCCATCTGGGCCTGCAGCGCCAGTTCAGCCACCACGTGGCGGTGGAAGCCATGACGGTACACGGCAAAATGCGCCCCAAGCCATCGCGCCTGCTGCTGCGTAGCCTGCTGCGGCGCCACCAGCTGCGCCCCGGCCGCTGCGTGCTGGTGGAGGACACGCTGGCCAATCTGCGCACGGCGCACCAGCTGGGCATCCGCACGGCATGGGTCACCCAGTACCTGACGCAGGAAGACTGGGCCGGCATGGCGCACCAGCAAAAACGCTTAATTCGCCCCGCTTATGTCGATGTCAAAGTAAAATCTGTCCGACAGCTGCCGGCCCGCCTGCACCATTTGCGCTAACACCCCGCTAGCAGCCCACCCGATTCGACCATCACCACTGCGAGATCACATGGCAAGCACACCGCCGGGCCAACGCCGCATGCAGATACTGCAAGCACTGGCCGAAATGCTGGAACAGCCCAAGGGCGACCGGATTACCACCGCTGCGCTGGCGCGCAAGCTGGAGTTTTCCGAGGCGGCGCTGTACCGCCATTTCGCCAGCAAGGCGCAAATGTTCGAGGGTCTGATCGAATTTATCGAAGCGACCGTGTTCGGCCTGATTAACCGCATCACCGAACAACAGAGCGACGGCCTGCTGCAAGCGCGTGATATGGTGGGCATGCTGCTGAATTTTTCAGCACAGAACCCCGGCATGACACGCGTGCTGACGGGTGAAGCGCTGGTCAACGAGGACGAACGGCTGCAACTGCGCATGAACCAGTTCTACGACCGCGTGGAGCTGGCGCTGAAACAGGCCCTGCGCATCGCCGCCAGCGAAGGCCATGCGCGCGAGGCCGATGTGCCGGCGCGCGCCAGCATGCTGGTGAGTTTCGTGATCGGACGCTGGCACCGTTATGCCAAGAGCGGCTTCAAGAATAACCCCACCCAGGACGCGCCGCTGCAAATTGCCTTGCTGCTGACTTCCTGAACATGGATGTAGAAGCATGGAAGTAGAAGTCTTTGCGCTGCTGGACGACGCCAGCCCGCACACCCCTCCCGCCGGCGCAGGTGCGCCGCACCGCTCGCGCCTGTACACCGGCCATCTGGCCACCCTGCACTGCCAGCACATCAGCCAGTGGCCGCAGCTGCTGGAACAGATGCAGACGGCGCTCACTCAAGGCGCCTATGCCGTCACCGTCTGCCATTACGAACTGGGCGAACAATTGCTGCAACTGGACGGCATCAATGCGGCGCCTACAGCGGGACTGGCGCAGATACTGCTGTTCTCGCGCTGCGACCTGCTCGACAGCGAAGCAGTCGGCGCATGGCTGGCGGCGCGCAGCAGCGCGCCGGACAGTGCAGGCAACACGATTGCAGCGCAGCCACTGCCGCACAACGCCGGCATTGCCAACATCCGCCCGAATATCGACCAGCCGGCCTTCAGCACCGCGCTGGCACGCATCCACGACTACATCGCGGCGGGCGATACCTATCAGGTCAACTACACCTACCGCCTGCGTTTCGACGCCTACGGCAGCATCTACGCGCTGTACGCGCGCCTGCGCGAGCGCCAGCCCGTGCCTTTTGGCGCGCTGCTGCAACTGGACGATGGCAGTGCCATCCTGTCGCTCTCGCCGGAACTGTTTGTACGCCATCAGCATGGCGTGCTGACGGCGCGTCCGATGAAAGGCACTGCTCCCGCCTGCGACGACGAGGCCGAAAACCGGCGCCGCGCACAGGCACTGGCAGCGGACGCCAAAAACCGCGCAGAAAACCTGATGATCGTCGACCTGCTGCGCAATGACGTGGCGCGCATTGCCACTACCGGCAGCGTGCAGGTACCTGCCCTGTTCGACGTGCAGCGCTATAGCAGCGTGCTGCAAATGACGTCCACCATTACGGCGCAACTGCGTGACGACGCCACGCTGGCCGACATCTTTGCCGCGCTCTACCCTTGCGGTTCGATTACCGGTGCGCCCAAGCGCCGCACCATGGAAATCATCCGCGAGCTGGAGCCCGACCCGCGCGGCATCTACACAGGCGCCATCGGCTGGTTCGATCCGCGCAGCGATGGCAAGGTGGGCGACTTCTGCATGTCGGTTCCCATCCGTACGCTGGCTTTGCAGGCGCCCGATGCTGCTCTCGGCATCCGGCGCGGTGAAATGGGCGTGGGCGCAGGCATCGTGTTCGACAGCGACGCGGCCGGGGAATATGCCGAATGCCAGCTCAAAGCCCGCTTCCTTACCGGCCTGCAAAGCCAGTTCGAAATTTTTGAAACGCTGCAGGCCAGCCATGCAGGCGCTCGGCATCAGGCGCGCCATCTGGCACGGCTGGCCGCTTCGGCGCAGTACTTCGGCTATCCGTGCGATGCCGATGCTGCCGCGGCAGCCATCGCGCAAGCTTGCGCCAGCATGGCGCCGCACCACACCTACCGCCTGCGGCTGGCACTGTCTGCCAGTGGCGAGTTGACCGTCCAGCAGGCCGCTATCACGCCGCTGGCCACGCCCGTCAAACTGCTGCTGGCGGCGGATGCCACCAGCGCCAGCGACCTGTTCCTGCGCCACAAAACCAGCATCCGCACGCGCTACGACGCGGCGTGGCGTGGCGCCGAAGCACAAGGTGGCTTCGACACGCTGTTCTTTAACGAACGGGGCGAACTGACGGAGGGCGGCCGCAGCAATGTGCTGGTGCAGCTGGACGGACGCTGGTACACCCCGCCACTATCGTCGGGACTGCTGCCGGGCGTAATGCGCGCCGTGCTGCTCGATGATCCGCAATGGCAGATCGAGGAAGCCGTCATCACCCGCGCCATGCTGGAGAAGGCGCAGGCCATCATGGTCTGCAATGCCTTGCGCGGCGTAATACCTGCCGTGCTGGCCGGCTAGCCTCCCTGCCTCACTACAGATCGATCATCATTTCGAAGCCGCCGTAGATCATGCGCTTGCCGTCGAAAGGCAGATTTTTCGGGTCCATGAAGTGCGCCATGCGGGGATCGTTCATGGCCTTGTCGTTGATGGCGTCGCGCTCGGCGCGCGAAGCATAGACTATCCACGAGAACACCACGGCTTCGCCGTCGCGCAGATCTACGCTGAGAGGAAAGGAAGTCACCTTGCCCGGCGGAACATCGTCGCCCACACATTCGCGGAACTCCAGCGCACCGTATTCTTTCCAGATTGCGCCGCACTGGCGCGACATATCGAGATAGGCCTCAAGGTTTTCCTTGGGCAGAGGAATCACAAATCCATCAACATAAGCCATGCTGTTCTCCTTTTCCGTCCAGAGTTCCAGAGTAGCCAGTTAGGCGGAGAATCACAAGCGCCGCACGATACCGGCCAGCAGCGCTGCTCTGCCCGCAGACAGGCAGCGCGCTAGGCCGTAGCAAAGCGCTTGCGGTAGGCACCGGGCGAGGTCGCAAGCAGACGGCGGAAATGATGGCGCAAGGACTCTTCCGAGGCAAAGCCCGTGCGCTCGGCAATCTGCGCCAGCGGCACATCGGGCACTTCCAGCATGTCCTTCACCAGCGCCACACGTTCGCGGATCAGCCATTCCAGCGGCCCCATGCCGGTGGCCTGCTGGAACTGGCGCTGCAAGGTACGCGGACTCATGGCCGCCTGTTCGGCCATGCTGGCCACCGTATGCGGCTGGGCCGGATGGCTGCGCAGCCAGTCCATCAGGCGCGACAGCCGCCCTGCTTCGCTACTGGCCATGGGACGGGGCAGAAACTGCGCCTGCCCGCCTTCGCGATGGGGCGCCACTACCAGCCGCTGCGCGACCTGATTGCCTACCCTGGCGCCGTAATCGCGCCGCACCAAATGCAGCAGCATATCGAGCCCCGCCGCCGAACCGGCGGCCGTAATCAGCTGGCCGTTATCCACATACAGATCATCGGGCTGCACCTGTATCTGCGGATAGCGCTGCGCCAGCTTTGCGGCATAACGCCAGTGGGTAGTGGCGGGCAGACCATCGAGCAGCCCCGCCGCCGCCAGCACGAACACACCGGAGCAGATCGAGCACAGACGCGCGCCGCGCTGGTGCGCAGCCCTGAGCTGTTCCAGCAAGGCGGCTGGCGGCACTTCGTCGGCATCGCGCCAGCCCGGAATCACGATGGTATCGGCCTGCGCCAGCAGTTCCGGCTGATACGGCGCCTGCACCATGATGCCGCCTGCCGCACGGATAGCCCCCGGCTCGATGGCACAGACGGCAAAGTCGTACCAGTCCACCTCCAATTCGGGGCGTTCCAGTGCGAACAGTTCCACCGTGCAGCCGAATTCGAAGGTGCACAGACGGTCATAGGCCAAAGCCACTACCAGATGCTTTTTCATGGCGCAATCTTAACGTAGATTGGCTGATGCGCCACTAGTTTGCGCGACTGGCCAGCGCCACAATCACCACATCAACCACCGTTCAAGGAGATCGCATGTCCTCAGCCTCGCGTGTCAGCGCCATTCCCGCCGCCAGCAGCAGCGCCGCCCTCAGCTATTTCGAAGACCAGTTCCGCTACGAAACGGATTGCTGGGACGTGCACGACGCCCTCAGCAACGGCCCGCACGATTTTGTGCTGCTCGATGTACGCGGTACGGAAAAATATCAGGCCGGCCATGTGGCGGGCGCGCTCGATCTGGCCCATGGCAAGATCATCGCCGCGAAACTGGCGCACTACCCGCAAGACACGCTATTCGTGGTGTATTGCGCGGGTCCCCACTGCAATGGCGCTGCGCGCGCCGCCGTACGGCTGGCGCAACTGGGTCGGCCCGTCAAAGTGATGCCAGGCGGAATCACCGGCTGGCTCGATGAAGGATTTACGCTGGTCACCGGCGCCTGAACTTGCTCAAGCAGCGCCGGTCACCAGCGGCGGCTTACATGGCCAGCGCTTTTTCTACTGCGCTCACCAGCTGCTTGTCGGTCGGCGTGACTTTGCTGCCGAAGCTTTCCACCACGTTGCCCTTACGGTCGATCAGGTATTTGTGGAAGTTCCAGGCCGGAGTCTTGCCCGTCGCCTTGATCAGGTTGACGTACAGCGGATTAGGCTCCTTGCCCGACACGATGGACTTGGCAAACATGGGGAACTTCACGCCATAGGTGTTGAAGCAGAAATCGGCAATTTCCTTGCTGCTGCCCGGCTCCTGCTGGCCGAAATCGTTGGACGGGAAGCCCAGCACCACCAGTCCCTTGCCGCTGTATTTGGCATACATGGCTTCCAGCCCCTCGTACTGGCTGGTGAAACCGCAGTAGCTGGCCGTGTTCACCACCAGCACTACCTTGCCGGCGTACTGGCACAGATCCTGTGGCGCGTCATCCTGCAGGCGCTTGAAGGTCTGCTTCAGGATGGCAGGGCAGCTGCCTGCGGGCGCACTGGCTGCGGGCACGGCAGCGGACGTCTGCGCCGATGCCGAAGCACTGAGCAGCATGGTCAGGGAAGAAACCAGGCACAACTGAGCAAAGGTCTTGGACATGATGGTTCGCCGAAAAAGGTAAAAAAATGATTCTATTCCAAAAGCCAACACTTCGCTGGAGCGCAACTTTTTTCCCTTACTCGCGCCGCCACACGATTGAGACAGATTAAATTCGCGCATCCACCAGATTCCAAACTGGCTAGCAGTAGCGCGAAGGAATAGCGATGAAATGGCGACAAACAAGGCAGACACGGCAGTTCAGACCACAGGGATACGGTCTTGCCCTGCTACGCGAGCTGGTCTGTCTGCTCTGGCTGCTGGCGGCCGGCAGCGTGGCGGCTCAGGTGCAAGTGCAGCTGCTACCGCCCATGGCGGCCGGACAGGTCAGCGTTTCGGGCCTGTCTTCGGGCGGCTTCATGGCCGTGCAGTTCGAAGTGGCCTACTCCGCCACGGTGCAGGGAGCGGGCATCATCGCCGGCGGGCCGTATTTCTGCGCGCAGGGCAGCGCTTATACCGCTACTACCCGCTGCAGCTGCACCAGCAGCCTGTTTGCCTGCCGCGTCCATCCGGGCGGCACCAATATCGCCGACCTGATCGTGCTCACTGACTGGTTTGCCGCCGAGGGCGCCATCGACCCGCCCGAACGGCTGGCCAGCCACAAGGTCTGGATGCTGTCGGGCAGTGTGGACAGCATCGTGCCGCAACCCGTGATGACCGACCTGTACAACTACTACCGGCACTATATGGCGGCCAGCCAGATCGTCTACCGCCGCATGCTGCCCGCCGAGCACGCCCTGCCCACCGACCTGTATGGCAACCCTTGCGCCCATCTGGGCAGCCCCTACATCAACAACTGCACCTACGATGCCGCAGGGCAACTGCTGCAATGGATCTACGGCCCGCTGCTCCCGCGCAACAGCGGGCCGCCTGCAGGGCGCGTGCTGGCCTTCGTGCAGGGCGAATTCCTGCCCTTCCCCACGCTGCACGGCATGGCGACAGTGGGCTATCTGTATCTGCCGAAAAGCTGCGAAGACAGCGCCGGCGCGGGCTGCCGGCTGCACGTGGCCTTCCACGGCTGCCTGCAGGATACCGACAGCATAGGCAGCACCTTCATCGAGCACGCTGGCTATAACGCCTGGGCCGACAGCAACCGCCTGATGATCCTGTACCCGCAGGCGTCCGCCATCGCGTCCAATCCGGAAGCATGCTGGGACTGGTTTGCCTACGACGATGCACGCTACGCGCTCAAGTCCGGCCACCAGATGGCGGCCGTCAAACGCATGGTGGACAAGCTCACAGGGGTGCAGCCGGCCAGTACCCTGAGCCCGTCTAGATGCCGCCCAGACAGATGTATTTGATGACGAGGTAGTCATCGAGGCCGTAGTGCGAACCTTCGCGCCCCAGACCGGATTGCTTGACGCCGCCAAACGGTGCAATCTCGTTGGAAATCAGTCCCGTATTCACACCCACCATGCCGCTTTCCAGCCCCTCGGCCACGCGCCAGATGCGGCCGATATCGCGCGAATAGAAGTAGCTGGCCAGCCCGAACTCCGTAGCGTTGGCCAGCGCCAGCGCTTCCTCGTCCGTATGGAAGCGGAACAGTGGCGCCAGCGGACCGAAAGTTTCGTCCGTCGCCACCAGCATGGTGTTATCCACATCGGCAATCACGGTAGGCTCGAAGAAGCCATGACCGAGCGCATGGCGCTGGCCGCCCAGCAGCACGCGGCCACCTTTGGCAACGGCGTCCGCCACATGCTGTTCCACCTTCTGCACGGCTTTCTCGTTGATCAGCGGGCCTTGCGTCACACCGTCCTCGGCACCGTTGCCCACCTTGAGCTTGCGCGCTGCTGCCACCAGCTTTTCGGCAAACCGCTCATACACGCCATCCTGCACGTAGATGCGGTTGGCGCACACGCAGGTCTGGCCCGCGTTGCGGTATTTGGACGCCAGCGCCCCCTCCACGGCCGCATCGAGGTCGGCATCGTCGAACACGATGAAGGGTGCATTGCCGCCCAGTTCCAGCGACAGCTTCTTGATGGTGGGTGCGCTCTGCGCCATCAGCAGTCGGCCCACAGCAGTGGAGCCGGTAAAGGTCAGCTTGCGCACGATAGGGCTGGCCGTCAGTTCGCCGCCGATGGCTGCCGGGTCGCCCGTCACCACGCTGAACACGCCAGCCGGCACACCGGCCCGCTCAGCCAGTTCGGCCAGCGCCAGCGCGCAAAACGGCGTTGCTTCCGCCGGTTTCAGCACCATGGTGCAGCCCGCCGCCAGCGCCGGCCCCACTTTGCGGGTAATCATCGCAATCGGAAAGTTCCACGGCGTGATGGCAGCGCACACGCCGATCGGCTCCTTGGTCACCAGCAGGCGCCGGTCCGGCCATGGCGACGCCAGCGTTTCACCGGCGATGCGCTTGGCTTCCTCGCCAAACCATTCGATGAAGGACGCGCCATACGCCACTTCGCCCCGCGCTTCGGCCAGCGGCTTGCCCTGCTCGGCCGTCATCAGCTGCGCGAGGTCTTCGGCATGGGCCAGTATCAGGTCATTCCAGCGGCGCAGGATGGCCGCTCGTTCTTTGGCGGTTTTCTTGCGCCATGCCGGCCACGCGGCATGGGCGGCAGCGATGGCGGCACGGGTTTCGGCAGCGCCCATCAGCGGCACGCTGCCCAGTTTTTCGCCGGTAGCGGGATTGTGCACGGCCAGCGTGGCGCCGTTATCGGCGTCGCACCACGCGCCGTTCACATAGGCCTGCTGACGCAGCAGACTGGGGTCTTTGAGTTGCAGCATGAGGTAGCTCCTTCCATCCTTAAGCGGGCAAAGGATTACTATGCCACAGACTGCGGCGCGCTGTTTTACTCCACCGTGAAGGAGGACAGGTCAGGATGGGGCGCCGGATAATGCAGGTCCATGTGCTCCAGCGTTTCCAGCAGCAGGCTGGCGATCACCAGATTGCGGTGAGTCTTGGAGTTGGCAGGCACCACGTACCACGGCGCATGGGGCAGATTGGTTGCGCGGATCGCGTCCTCGTAAGCGCGCTGGTAGGCCGTCCATTTCTTGCGCTGCTCGATATCGGCCGGATTGAATTTCCACTGCTTGTCCGGATCGTCCAGCCGCTCCTGCAGGCGCTGGCGCTGTTCTTCCTTCGAGATGTGCAGAAACACTTTCACGATCACCGTCCCCGTCTCGGCCAGCATGCGCTCGAAATCGCGGATCTGGGCGTAGCGGCGCTGGCATTCGTCCATGGTTATCATGCCCTGCACGCGGGTGATCAGCACATCTTCGTAATGGCTGCGGTTGAAAATGGCGATCTCGCCTTTCACCGGCACCTGCTGGTGCACGCGCCACAGGTAGTCGTGCGCCAGCTCGTTATCGGTGGGTGCCTTGAAGGCCACGGCACGCACGCCCATGGGATTGACGCGGCTGAACATGGCGCGCACCGTGCCGTCCTTGCCGGCGGTGTCCATCCCCTGCAGCACCAGCAGCACCTTCTTGTTGTGCTGCGCATACAGCTTGTCCTGCAAGGCCGAAATATGGTCTATCAGTTCGCCCGTGCGCTTGATATCAAGCGCCTTGGCTTTGGCCTTGGACAGCTCGGGATTGGCCGTGCGGCTGGAAAAGTCCGCCTTGCCTGCGTCAGCTTCACGCAGTTTCAGACGGGACGAGGCGCGAAAGCGCTGGCGGGCATTATGAGTCATGCGGCTAGCATACCACTGGCGGCGAGCTGCGCGGCACGGCAGCCCCACCACGCCGCTTCCTCGAACACGGAGAAGCCCGACAGATCGGCGTGGGCAAACAGGATGCGGCCCTCGTGCTCGCGCAGCGCGCGCACGCCGGCATTGCTGCGGAAATGCGGCAAAGGCGCGGCCATGGCATGGCCGCGCAAGGTGATATCGACCCGCTCCACGCAGGAGGCCAGCTCGCTGCCATAGGCCGTGCGCAGATCGGCGCTGGCCAGCGCCAGCAGTTCTTCCGGCGTGGCTGCCAGCAGCCATTTGCGCGCGCTGACCGGGTCGCGGTCAGATAGCGCCACATAGGCGCTGAACACAGTCTTTTCCGGTGGCCGCACGCGGATATCCTGATGGGTAGACACCACGTAACCGAGGCCCGGTTCGCTGTACACCACGTTATCCCAGCACAGCGGCTGGTCCGGCAGCTCGTGCGGGAAGCGCTTGAGCAGGAAGTTCGCCACCATCCATGGCGCATAGGACGGACTATGTCTGGCCGGATCGAAGCCGTAGGCGGCGATATTCTCCACCACGCGCGCCGCTACATGCAGCGGCATAGCGCAGATCGCTTTGCGCGCCCGCACCAGATAGCTGTGCGGCTGGCCATCCTTGAGGGTAAAGCACAGCGCTTCGATGCCACTGGCGGTTTCCTTCAGCGACACCACGGTTCCGCTGCGGCGCTGTATGCCGGCAGCGCGTTCCAGTCCGCTGGCCAGCGGCTGCAAGCCGGCGGGCCAGGTCAGCCAGGCGCCATTGCCGGCGTTGGCGGCCTGTCCCCAGCGGCTGCAGTAGTAATGCAGCCCCGCCCATGCCGACACCTGATCGTAGCGGGTGCCGTAGTCGTCGCGGCAGCAATAGTTGAGATACCAGTGCAAGGTAGGCGCTGTGTAGCCATTCTGCGTCAGCCAGTCTTTCAGCGTGATCCGGTCCAGTGCTTCCCACTGCGGGTCTTGCGACGACAGCACGGTGGGAAACACGAACACGCGCCGGCCATCGCTGCCGCGGGTCTGGCGCAGCCGCGCCACTTCGGCAAAAAAGCGCGCGTGCTGTTCGCGCTCCCATTGCGGTACGCCTTCGGTGGGAATAAAGCCGTCCTGCCAGTGGCCGTCTTTCAGCAGCCGCTCTTCCGGCGCATGCAGGATAAAGCGCTCGTCGTAAGTCGGCTGTTCGGCATAGGCATCCTTCTCGATGATGCCCAGATCGGCCAGTATCTCGCGCACATGCACGGATTCGGGCGATGGCAGCGGCAGATAGTGGGCGCCGGTAGGATAGGCATATACGCCGAAGGCACCGCCGGCCGCATTACCATATGGTTGCGGACCGTCGATCATCAGCATCTCGCGCACGCCCAGTTTATTCAGCTTCCACGCCGCCGTCAGCCCGGCCACGCCGGAGCCGAGTATCGCCACTCCCGTCTCGATCACTTCGGACGGTGGCGGCAAGGCGCGGCGGTCACGCAGATAGTGGCCTTCGTCACGCCCGGGGTAATGCACAGTGGGCGTGACTTCGCGCCAGCGCAGAAAACCGGCCACGCTGCCCGCTGCCAGCGCCCCCGAGGCACCGGCCCACAACAAAAACGAGCGGCGCAGCATCAGCGGATCACCCTGCGCCAGTCCTGCTCGAATTCATGTACCAGCGACTGGGTGTTCAGACGGTTGGGCGCCATCGGCAAACGCTGCATATCGGGCGGGAAGGTGAACATTTCGCGCGTGGTGTCGGCGTTCAGATAACGCATAGGCAGGCGATAACTGGTTGGCGCCTTGTAGTCGGCCTGCGGCGTGGCGAGGATGAAGCCCCATTCGCCGAACGATGGTACATAAGCATGATAGGGATAGGTTTTCAGGCCCACTTCGCGCAGCGTGGCATCGATGGTCCAGTAGGCATGGGGGGCAAAGAACGGTGAAGTCGATTGCACCACCATCAGGCCATTAGCCGCCAGATGCTTCTTCACCATGCCGTAGAACGGCACGGAATACAGCTTGCCCAGCGCGAAGCTGGACGGATCGGGGAAATCGACAATCACGGCATCGAACATATCGTCGTGCTGTTCCAGCCAGATGGCGGCATCGGCGTTAATCACCCGCACGCGCGGGTCGCTGAACGAGCCGTGATTGAGCTTGACCAGTTCTTCGCGCTTGCTGAAAGCGCCCGTCATGGCCGGATCGAGATCGACCAGCGTGACATGCTCGATCTGTGGATAACGCAGGATTTCGCGCAGCGCGAGGCCATCGCCGCCGCCCAGCACCAGCACCCGTTTGGCCCACGGCAGCGGCTGCAGCACAGGGTGCACCAGCGCTTCGTGGTAGCGGTATTCGTCACGCGAGGAAAACTGCAGATTGCCGTTGATGTACAGGCGCAGATCATCTTTCCAGTGGGTGATCACCAGCCGCTGATACGGCGTGGTGGTGGCAAACACGATTTCATCGCCGAACAGGCCATGCTCGCCCCAGTAGGTCAGCTTGTCGGCAAAGGCAAAGCCGAACACCAGCACGCATAGCACGCTGGCGGCGCGCAGCATGCGCCCCGCCACGTTCTGCAGCTCTGTGCGGAACACGGTAATTGTCCACAGGGCCACGCCCACATTGAGCATGCCGAACAGGAAACCGGTGCGCACCAGCCCCAGATACGGCGCCAGCACCAGCGGGAACAGCAGCGAAACAGCCAGCGCCCCCAGATAATCGAAGGTCAGTACACGGCTTACCAGTTCGTTGAATGCCGTCTGGCGTGCATTCAGCGCGCGCATCACCAGCGGCACTTCCATGCCGACAAACGCCCCGACCAGAAACACCATCACATACAGCAGCGTACGGAACGGCGCGGCCATCCACGAAAAGGTCAGAAACAGCAGCGCCGCCGACAGCCCACCCACCAGCCCCACGGCCAGTTCGATATCGACAAAGCGGGCCAGCACATCTTCATCGCGCACATATTTGGACAGATGGGCCCCCACGCCCATAGCAAACAGATAGCAACCGATGATGGTGGAGAACTGCAGTATCGAATCGCCCAGCAGGTAGCTCGACAGCGCACCGGCAATCAGCTCATAGGCCAGACCGCAGGAAGCCACCACAAAAACGGACAGGATCAGAATCTTTTTGTTCATTCGTCGATTTTGCACTATTATCAAGTCAACCACTTTAACTGAAGGTGTGCCGTGCCCGCCATCCTAAATTATCTGATCCACCTGTTACTGGCCGCCGTGCTGCTGGCGGTGTTCTTCAAAGCCTACACTTCCTGGACCCCGTTTGACGAAGTGCTGCTGATCCGGCAAGGGAATATGGCGGCTGCGCTGTCGCTGGGCGGCGCGCTGATCGGCTTTTCCATCACCATCGGTTCGGCGCTCGTGCATACCGCCGACTACCGCGAATTCGTCATGTGGGCGGCGGGCGCCATGGTGGTACAGATGCTGGCCTATGCCGTCACCACCTGGCTGCTGAACATGGCCAAAGACCAGATCGAGGGCAACAACGCAGCTTTTGGCGGCCTGCTGGGCGCCATCTCCATTTCCATCGGCGTCATCAACGGCGCCTGCATTTCCTAACAACGCGAGGACCATTATGGGCATCGGTAGCTTTATCAAGAAGCAGTTTATCGACGTAATTCAGTGGAATGAAACCAGCGATGGCGTACTGGCCTGGCGCTTCCCCATGCAGGATCAGGAAATCCAGAACGGTGGCGTGCTGATCGTGCGCGAATCGCAGATGGCCGTCTTCGTCAACGAAGGCCAGATCGCCGACGTGTTCGGCCCCGGCACCCACAAGCTAAGCACCCAGACCCTGCCCCTGCTGACCAACCTGATGAACTGGGACAAACTGTTCGAGTCCCCGTTCAAATCGGATGTGTACTTCTTCAGCACGCGCGTGCAGACGGCGCGCAAATGGGGTACGCCGCAACCGATCACCATCCGCGACAAGGATTTCGACATGGTGCGCGTGCGCGCCTTCGGCATGTATTCCTACCGCGTGACGGACCCGCGCCTGTTTTTCAAGGAGATCAGCGGTACGCGCGAGCTGTACACCCGCGACGAGGTGGAAGAACAGCTGCGCGGCATCCTGATGGCCAGCATGGCCGGTTCGCTGGGCAGCTCGCAAGTGCCCTTCCTCGACATGGCTGCCAACCAGACGCTGATGGCGCAGCAGATCAAGGGCGATCTGGGCACGGCCTTTGGCCGTTACGGCATCGGCCTTGACGAATTCAACGTAGCCAGTGTCAGCCTGCCGGAAGAACTGCAATCGGCGCTAGACGAGCGGATTTCGGCCGGCATGAAGGGCGGCCTGAGCGCCGACAAGATGACGGGCTACACGCGCTACCAGACTGCCAACGCCATTCCGCTGGCAGCCCAGAACGAAGGCGGCGTGGCCGGCCTCGGCATAGGCCTGGGGGCCGGTGTCTCGCTCGGTCAGGTCATGGGTCAGGCGCTGGGCGGCGCCATCGCTCCGGCTGTGGCACCGGCTGCTGCACCAGCGCCAGCCGAAGACAGCATCGAAGCGCGGCTGGAAAAACTCAAAGGCCTGCTCGACAAAGGCCTGATTTCGGCGGCCGACTACGACAGCAGCAAAGCCGAACTGCTGAAAAAACTCATAGGCTAAGCGGGGCGCACAGAACTACATGCAAACCGTTTCCTGTCCTAGCTGCGGCGCGGAAGTCCACTTCCGCTCGCATGCGTCGGTCATGGCTGTCTGCGAATACTGCAGCACCAGCGTACTGAAAGATGCCGATGCCGTGCGCGATCTCGGCAAGATGTCGTCCGTGCTGGAGGACTACACGCGCATCCAGATCGGCACCAGCGGCGTGCTGGGGCAGCGCCCGTTCACAGTAGTGGGCCGGCTGCAGCTGCGCTACGACGCGGGGCTGTGGAACGAGTGGTATCTGCTGTTCGACGACGGCGCCACCTCATGGCTGGGCGACTCCTCCGGCCTGTACACCATCACCGCTGAATACCGCGGCACGGCGGCCCTGCCCCCGTTCGACGCGCTGCATCCGGGCTACACCTACGATCTCAATGGCGCACCCTATACAGCCGCCGAAATCCGCATGGCCGACTGCGTGGGCGGACAGGGCGAACTGCCGTTCAAGGTGGGCGACGGCTATCAAGCCCGCGTGGCGGACTTCCGCCGCGGCAGCGAATTCATCACGCTCGATTACTCGGATGGGCCGCAGCCGGTGGTCTACACGGGGCTGGCCGTGACGCTGGAAAGCCTGCAGTGCCAGCTGCTGCGCGAAGACGACGCAATCCAGCGCGCGGCCGGACGCTATCGCGGCAAGCTCAGTGCACTCGACTGCCCATCCTGCGGCACGCAGATCAAATACCTGCCCGGCGTGACCACCACGCTGGTATGCCAGTCCTGCCATAGCCAGATCGATGCCGCTAGCCCGAAAGCGGCCGTGCTGGCAGCTGGCGAGCGGCTGGCCAGCGTGCCCATGAGCATAGAACTGGGCGCCACGGCCAGCATCGACAATCAGGAATTCACCATCATCGGCATGATGCGCCGCGCCGACGACGAAGGCACGCAGTGGAATGAGTATCTGCTGTACGGCACCCGCGCCGGCTTCTCGTGGCTGGTCGAAACGGATGAAGGCTGGTCCGGCGCCAATGTGCTGTCCGAATGGCCGCTCAGCTACCAGCCCGGCGCACCCGGCGTGGTAGTGGAACGCACCCAGTACAGCAAACTGTATGACTATGGCTCGGTGGTCACTTTTGCTGCCGGTGCGTTCAACTGGCGCGTGGCCGTGGGCGACCGTACGCAAGTTTCGGAATACAGCGCCGGGCAGCTGCGGCTGGCCAGCGAAACGACGGCGCAGGAAATGACGTGGTCACGTTCTGCGCCCGTCGCCGCCGACCAGCTGGCGGCATGGTTCGGCAGCCAGTTCAAGGGCCCGCGCAGAACGGCTACTGTGGCGGGCAGCGGACGCAATCCGCGCTACCACCGCAATCTTGCCCAGCGCATCATCTGGGTGATGCTGGCGTTGAATGCCATCCCCCTGCTGATCAATTTTTCCGCTACATGGTTCCTCAGCCTGATAGGCGCAGCGGCCATCTACCTGCCTGCGTGGTTCCTCGATAACGGAGAGCAGACATGAGCAAGTATCTGCTTTACGCCATCGTGGTGGCGTTTGTCACTTCGGCCAGCAGCTGGGTCAGTTTCGGTAGCGGCAGCAGTTCCGGCAACGCCTATCGCGGCAGTACCTGGAGTTCGCATACAGGCGGCGGTGGCGGCAGTTACGGCGGCGGTTCCGGCGGAGGCGGCCACAAATGAAACGCGTAGACCTGCCCGAACTGGCAGCAAACGCCATCCATCATCCAGCCGGCCAGCATCTGCTGGCCGATCTGAGCGGCGTCGAGCCGCAGCGCCTGAGCGACTGCGCCACGCTGGAGCTGCTGCTGCGGCAGGCCGCGCTGGCAGCCGGTGCACATGTACTGTTCAGCCACTTCCATGGTTTTGGTACGGGGCTGGGAGTGACGGGCGTGGTGCTGCTGGCGGAATCCCACATCACCATCCACACATGGCCTGAAAACGGCTACGCCGCAGCCGACATTTTCATGTGCGGTGCGGCGCAGCCGGAACTGGCGCTGGCGGTAATCGAGCAGGCGCTGGCACCAGCCAGCCGCCAGATTCGCAGCATTGCACGCCACGCCCGACAGCCCGGCTAGTAAGGTTTTCTAGCGATGCCGCTCAGTGACGCGCGCCGAGGGACACTACGGTACTACTGAGATCTATGCCGCGCACTTCCACGCTGCCGAAGCTGCCGCCGCTATTGCCGCGCACATGCACATTGTTAAAGCTGAGCGAACCGATAGAAGTGGGCAGCTGCAGCGTCAGCGAACCATCGGCCTGCACGGCTGCACTGGCATTGCGCGCATCGTAGACCACGTTCCTGGCGCTGGCATCGGCTTCCAGAAAACCCAGCACAGGATTAACCAGCTTGGCCATATCGCCGATCACGGCCACGCCGTTCACGCTGGCCGGCTGGCTGATCTGCGCCACCAGATCGGCGCTCAGGCCTTGCGCCGCGCTGCCGCGCATTTCGCTTTCGCTCAGCTGCTGCATGGCGGCTGCGGGCGGATTGGCCGGTACTTGCGGCGCGACTGGAGCAGCTAACGCCGTCAGCGGCGACAGCAAGGCCACAGCAATGGCAGCGGCAGCACGCATGTTGTACTGGCTATGCAGCAGTTCATCGAGATGCTGATGGGTGAGGATATCCCATTCAGTAAAAATTTCACCGAGGCGGCGCCCGGTTTCCTCCTGATGGGCGATCGCCCGGTCCAGCTGTTCCTGTGTAATCAGCCCCCGCTTGACCAGCAACTGGCCAAACCTCGAGCGATGATGAAATTCGTGCAGCCATGCCATGCTTGTTCTCCGCTTTAAACCAGCGAATAAGATAGCATTAAATTAAGGCCAGACCAGCCATCCCGAGTGGAGGCATTCATCTAGAAAACTGCGCTGGTGTCAGATCAGGGGCGCAGGCAGTTTTTGATTTTTCGCAGAATCTGCAACGATGCCCAATCTGTTCACGCATAAAAAAAGGCAGCCGAGGCTGCCTTTTTGCTGTGCTGCTTGCGTTGCTTAGTGCTTGGCGCGCAGTTTGGCGATAGCGGCCAGTTGGCCGATCGCTGCTGCCAGTTCCGCCTGCGCTTTCGCGTAGTCGATGCCGGCAGTGTTGTTCGCCAGCGATTCTTCGGCACGTTTCTTGGCCGCTGCCGCTTTAGCTTCGTCCAGATCCTTGCCGCGAATCGCGGTATCCGCCAGCACCGTCACGGCGTTCGGCTGCACTTCCAGCAGACCGCCGGCGACGAAGACGAACTCTTCTTCAGCCTGGCCTGGGATCTGGATGCGCACTGCGCCCGGACGGATGCGGGTGATCAGCGGCGTGTGCTTAGGATAAATCCCCAGCTCGCCCTGTTCGCCCGGCAACGCGACGAATTCGGCTTCGCCCGAGTAGATCAACTCCTCGGCGGAAACCACGTCCACGTGTATAGTGTTTGCCATGTCTATCCTGTCGGTTGTGATGCGGTTCCGCGTACGGAACCGCTCAGCAATAGCTCAATGATTAGTTGAGTTTCTTGGCTTTTTCGATGGCTTCATCGATCGTGCCAACCATGTAGAACGCTTGTTCTGGCAGGTGATCGAGTTCGCCCGATGCGATCATCTTGAAGCCTTTGATCGTATCTTTCAGCGAAACGTATTTACCTGGCGAACCGGTAAACACTTCAGCAACGTGGAATGGCTGCGACAGGAAACGCTGCATCTTACGTGCGCGCGCTACCAGCAGTTTGTCTTCCGGTGCCAGTTCGTCCATACCCAGAATCGCGATAATGTCGCGCAGTTCTTTGTAGCGCTGCAGGGTACCCTGTACGGCACGGGCGGTGTCGTAGTGTTCCTGGCCAACGACCAGCGGGTCCAGCTGACGCGAGGTCGAATCCAGCGGGTCAACTGCTGGGTAGATACCGAGCGAAGCGATGTCACGCGACAGAACCACGGTCGAATCCAAGTGACCGAAGGTGGTCGCTGGCGATGGGTCGGTCAAGTCATCCGCTGGAACGTACACGGCCTGGATCGAGGTAATCGAACCGGTTTTGGTCGAGGTAATACGCTCTTGCAGACGGCCCATTTCTTCGGCCAGAGTCGGCTGGTAACCCACTGCGGAAGGCATACGGCCCAGCAGTGCGGATACTTCGGTACCGGCCAGAGTGAAGCGGTAGATGTTGTCCACGAAGAACAGAACGTCTTTACCTTCGTCACGGAACGATTCCGCGATTGTCAGACCGGTCAGCGCTACGCGCAGACGGTTACCAGGTGGTTCGTTCATCTGACCGTACACCATCGCTACTTTCGAGTTGGCTGGGTTTTCCAGGTCAACTACTTTAGCGTCGGCCATCTCGTGGTAGAAGTCGTTACCTTCACGGGTACGCTCACCCACACCGGCGAACACGGACAGACCCGAGTGCGCTTTAGCGATGTTGTTGATCAGTTCCATCATGTTCACGGTCTTACCTACACCTGCACCGCCGAACAGACCCACTTTACCGCCTTTAGCGAATGGGCAAACCAGGTCAATCACTTTAATACCGGTTTCCAGCAGATCCTGCGATGGCGACAATTCGTCGTAGGCAGGCGGGGTACGGTGAATCGAAGCGATCTGGTCGTGAGCAACCGGGCCGCACTCGTCGATCGGGTTACCCAGCACGTCCATAATACGGCCCAGGGTAGCTTTACCTACTGGAACCATGATCGGTTTGCCGGTGTTCTGGATCTGCATGCCGCGACGCAGACCGTCCGACGAACCCAGAGCAATGGTACGGACCACGCCGTCGCCCAGCTGTTGTTGTACTTCCAGGGTCAGGTCGGAGCCTGCCATTTTCAAGGCATCGAATACCTTGGGCATCGCATCGCGTGGAAACTCAACGTCCACCACAGCGCCGATACACTGAACGATTTTGCCATCAGCCATGTTCGTTCCTTCTATATTGAATGTTTTGTTTAAACCGCTGCCGCACCGGCGACGATTTCAGAGAGTTCTTTGGTAATCGCAGCTTGACGAGTCTTGTTGTAGATCAGCTTCAGTTCGCCGATCACATTACCGGCGTTATCACTTGCCGCCTTCATCGCCACCATCCGCGCCGACTGTTCCGACGCCAGATTTTCCGCAACCGACTGGTACACCAGCGCTTCTACATAGCGCTCCAGCAGTTCATTGATCACGCTGGCCGCATCAGGCTCGTAGATGTAATCCCAGTTGTGATTACCTGCATCTGCCTGTTTCTTGGCCGCTGGCAGTGGCAGCAATTGCTCCACAACCGGCTCTTGTTTCATCGTGTTAATGAACTTGGTGTAGCACAGATAGACTGCGTCGATTTCGCCGTTCTCGAACTTTTCCAACATGACCTTGACAGGTCCGATCAGTTTGTCCAGATGCGGGGTATCGCCGATCTGCGTTACTTGCGCAACGACAGGAACGCCTACGCGATTCAAAAAACCCAAACCTTTGTTACCGATAGCTACCGCAGCAATCTTGTTGCCAGCCGTTTCCAGCTCACGGGTCTTCGCCGTCACCATACGCAGCACGTTGGTGTTCATACCGCCGCACAGACCTTTGTCGGTCGTCACAACGATGAAGCCAACAGCCTTGGCCGATTCCTTCTGCTCTTCAGCCAGGAACGGGTGGGTGAATTCCGGATTTGCGGTGGCCAGATTAGCGGCGATATTGCGAATCTTCTCACTATAGGGACGGGCGGCGCGCATACGATCCTGCGCTTTGCGCATTTTCGATGCGGCGACCATTTCCATCGCCTTGGTGATCTTCTTCGTATTTTCTACGCTCTTGATCTTGCCTCGTATCTCTTTGCCTACTGCCATGAGTCCTTACTCCTTCTGCGCTGAGGGCGATCCCGCAGGATCGCCGTGCCGCTTAAAATGCGCCGGATTTTTTGAAGTCAGCAATGGCAGCCGACAGCGCAGCTTCGCCGTCTTTATCCAGTTGCTTGGTCTCTTCAATCTTCGCCAGCAGCGCAGCTTGCTTGGTCTTCAGGTAGCTGTGCAGGCCAGCTTCGAAGGACAGCACTTGTTTCACTGCGACGTCATCAAGGTAACCCTTGTTGACAGCGAACAGCGAAGCAGCCATCAGCGAGATCGACAGTGGCGAGTACTGAGCCTGCTTCAGCAGTTCGGTTACGCGCGCACCACGGTCCAGCTGTTTGCGGGTCGATTCGTCCAGATCGGAAGCGAACTGCGCGAACGCAGCCAGTTCACGGTACTGTGCCAGGTCGGTACGGATACCGCCGGACAGGTTTTTGATGACCTTGGTCTGCGCTGCACCACCCACACGCGATACGGAAATACCGGCGTTAATTGCAGGACGGATACCAGCGTTGAACAGCGAGGTTTCCAGGAAGATCTGACCGTCGGTAATCGAAATCACGTTGGTCGGCACGAAGGCCGATACGTCACCCGCCTGGGTTTCGATGATAGGCAGTGCGGTCAGCGAACCGGTTTTACCTTTAACGGCGCCGCCGGTGAAGGCTTCAACGTAGTCAGCGTTCACGCGAGCAGCACGCTCCAGCAGACGCGAGTGCAGGTAGAACACGTCACCTGGGTAAGCTTCGCGGCCTGGCGGACGACGCAGCAGCAGGGAGATCTGACGGTAAGCGACAGCCTGTTTCGACAGATCGTCGTAGACGATCAGTGCATCTTCGCCACGGTCGCGGAAGTATTCGCCCATGGTGCAGCCCGAGTAGGCCGAGATGTACTGCATAGCAGCCGATTCAGCAGCGGAAGCAGCCACCACGATGGTGTACTCCAGCGCGCCGTGCTGTTCCAGCGAACGCACGATGTTCTTGATGGTCGAGGCTTTCTGACCGATCGCGACGTAGATACAGGTCATGCCCTGACCTTTTTGGTTGATGATGGCATCAACGGCTACGGCGGATTTACCGGTCTGACGGTCGCCAATGATCAGCTCACGCTGGCCACGACCGATAGGTACCATTGCATCGATCGATTTCAGGCCGGTCTGCATAGGCTGCGACACGGATTCACGGGCGATAACGCCCGGAGCGATTTTTTCGATCGGCGAGGTCAGTTTGGCATCGACAGCGCCTTTGCCGTCGATAGGCTGGCCCAGAGCGTTGACCACGCGGCCACGCAGTTCAGGACCAACTGGCACTTCCAGAATACGGCCGGTGCATTTCACCGTGTCGCCTTCGGAGATGTGCTCGTAAGCACCCAGAATCACGGCGCCGACGGAGTCACGCTCCAGGTTCATTGCCAGACCAAAGGTGTTGCCTGGGAATTCCAGCATTTCGCCCTGCATTACTTCGGACAGACCGTGAATGCGGACGATACCGTCGGCAACGGAAATCACCGTGCCTTGGTTACGTACTTCAGCGCCACCATCAAGGCCTTGAATACGGCTCTTGATCAGCTCGCTGATTTCAGATGGGTTGAGTTGCATACTAACTCCTAAAAGTGTTTCTCTCAGCTTACGCGAGATGAAGAATCTGTTCTAAGCGACGCTTACGCCACCAGCGCAACACGCATTTGCTGCAGCTTGGCGCGTACCGAAGTGTCCAGCACTTCATCGCCGACGACCACACGCACACCACCGATCAGGGCTGGATCCACGGTAACTACCGGGTTCAGCTTGCGGCTGAATTTCTTTTCCAGCGTGGCGACCAGTTCGGTCACCTGAGCCGAGCTCAGATCGAAAGCACTGGTGATTTCGGCATCAGCTGCGCCTTCTACGGCGTTTTTCAGCGCCTGGAACTGGCTGCCGATTTCCGGCAGCAGGCTGACGCGGCCGTTTTCGACCAGCATGCTCAGGAAGTTTTTGGCTTCCTGATTCAGCGGCGATTTCACCAGGGCCGTAATGGCGGCGCTCACATCGCTAGCCGAAGCTTTCGGATTGCGGGCGAATGCTTGTACCTCGGGGTGGGCACCGATCTGGGCCAGTTCGGCGACCAGTTCGGACCACGCCGCGAGGGTGAACGATTCCTTACCTGCTTGGGCTACGCGGAACAGAGCTTCCGCGTAGGGACGGGCGACGGTTGCGTTTTCTGCCATGATTACAGCTCGACAGACAGGCGCGACAACAGATCAGCGTGAGCCGATGCATTGACTTCGCGCTTGAGGATTTGCTCGGCGCCCTTCACAGCCAGGTCAGCCACCTGAGCGCGCAGCGCTTCACGCGCTTTGGCCAGTTGCTGATCGGCGTCGGCTTTAGCTTGCGCAATGATGCGGTCGGCTTCGGCTTGTGCATTAGCTTTGATTTCTTCAGCGACCAGTTGCGCGCGCTTTTCAGCGTCTGCAACGCGTTGCGAAGCTTCTTCGCGCGCACCGGCCAGCGCTTCGCTGGCACGTTTTTCAGCCATGACCATCGCAGCCTGGCCTTGGTCGGCCGCAGCCAGACCATCAGCGATACGCTTGGCACGCTCATCCAGCGCTGCATTCAGCGATGGAAATACGAACTTCATCGATACCCAGACCAACACCGCGAAGGTGATCATCTGGCCGATGAGAGACATATTGATGTCCATACCTTTGCTCCTAACTAAAAGTTTCTCCTAGAAGGGAGCGAATTACTTACCAGCAGCAGCGATGATAGCGGCCAAGAATGGGTTGCTGAAGGTGTACAGCAGAGCAACACCAACGCCGATCATCGAGATCGCGTCCAGCAGACCAGCGATAACGAACAGTTTGGTTTGCAGTTGTGGCATCAGTTCAGGCTGACGTGCCGAAGCTTCCAGGAATTTGCCGCCCAGAATTGCGAAACCGAGAGCGGTACCGATAGCGGCCAGGCCGATGATGATAGCTGCTGCCAGAACGGTCATGCCTTGTACTTGTGCGATCAGAGCTTGCATTTATTTCTCCTAAGATTTTAAAAAAGACTACAGATACTAAAAAAGTGAAAACAGATTTTTAAACTTAATGTTTCTCAACCGCGAGGCTCAGATACACCACAGTCAGCGCCATAAACACAAACGCTTGCAGGGTCACCACCAGGATGTGGAAGATAACCCATGGACCACCGAGCAGCCACTGCGCCCACCATGGCAACAGAGCGATCAGGATGAACAGCAGTTCGCCGGCGTACATATTGCCGAATAACCGCAGCGACAGCGACAGTGGCTTAGCCAGCAACTCGATCATCTGGAAGACGAAGTTGACCGGAGCCAGCACCACAGCCATGAAGCCATGGGCGTGGAACGGTGCGGTGAACAGCTCTTTACCCCAGCCGCCGAGACCTTTGGCTTTGATCGAGAAACCAATAATGCACAGCATGACGCCGAACGACATGCCGAAGGTGTGGTTGACGTCGGCGGTAGGCACAACGCGCAGCTTGTGGACGCCGAAATAGCCGAGAATCTTAGGCAGCAGATCGACCGGCAGGAAGTCCATGGCGTTCATCAGCCAGACCCAGCAGAAGATGGTGATGGCCAGCGGCGCAATCACTTTGCTCTTGGCGTGGAAAGCAGAATTGACCACTTCGTTGACCAGTTCCATCACGGCTTCAACGAAGTTCTGCAGCTTGCCCGGTACGCCGGCGGTGGCGCGGCGCGATGCCAGGTAGAACACGCCGAGGAAAATCAGGCCCAGAACGGCCGAAACCCAGAACGTGTCCAGGTTGAAAGCGTTATCAGCACTCTTGAGGTGGCTCAGGTGGTGCTGGATGTATTCGATGGAAGTCGGCGCCTCGTGCGCTCCTTCAACAGCAATTTCTGTGGTCATAATAGTATTAGATTTTGGTGATTAAACTGCGAGCAGTGAGAACCAGTATGCCAAGGTTGCCACCGCGAAACCCAAGATCAGCCATAACCATGAGGCCGACTGAAACAACACCAGCGCGACGATGAACAGCACTACTGTTGCAAAAATTTTCATTACTTCGGCCCGCACATGCGAGCGGAATACGACTTTGGGGTCGTTTGATCCGCGCGTGACGAACATCGCGTACATCAGACTACCGATGACTGCGACTGCTCCGCCATACGCGGCCGACCATGCTTTGCCGGATCCGGCCCAGATCCATGCCAATAAGGCAAATGCGGTGACGATCACCAGCTGCAGGGCCACAACCTTGAATATCGGTCTGGAATCACTCGTCACATCTCTCAATTTGACTAGCTCCCAAGCCGCCGATAAACCACAAAGACACGGGATTATATGTGTCTTTAATGTAGTGCGTCAAACTTTGCTGCACCGCAGCAGAGCATTTGGTGCACGAAAGCGACGCTTTTAAAACCGTTTGCACCAAGTTGGAACCAGATAGGCACCGGACCACTTTGTGTCATGAATGACAACGAAAGTGGTCTGACGGGAAAATTAAGCGCGCAAACGGGCCAGCACCCCTTCCAGAATGTCGAGGTCGGCAAAGTCGATAATCATCTGACCACGGCCTTTGCTGCCCATCTTGAAGACCACCGGCGTGGCCAGCGTATCGGACAGTTCTTCTTCGAGGCGGACGATGTCGCCCGACTTTTCCTTCTGGCGTGCTTCGACGGGGGCGGCTTTCTGCTCTTCCAGCGTGCGGGTAACCAGTTTTTCAGTTTCCCTAACCGAGAGTCGCTTGGCGATGACCAGATTGGCCAGCGTGATCTGGGTAGCACCATCGACGGCCAGCAGCGCGCGGGCATGGCCCATGTCGATGTCGCCCGCCATCAGCATGGTCTGTACGGCCGAGGCCAGATTCATCAGGCGCAGCAGATTCGATACTGCACTGCGAGAACGGCCTACTGCATTCGCCGCCTGCTCATGGGTGAAAGCGAAATCGGTAATCAGGCGGTGTATGCCTTGCGCCTCTTCCAGCGGGTTGAGGTCTTCGCGCTGCATGTTTTCTATCAGCGCCATGGCGGCGGCAGCCTGATCGTCCACATCGCGTACCAGCACCGGCAGTTCTTCCAGTCCCGCTAGCTGGGCAGCGCGGAAACGGCGTTCGCCGGCAATGATTTCATATTGGGTATTGCCGCTCTTCTTGTCGGTGCCAACGGGACGCACCAGTATCGGCTGCATGATGCCCTGGGTCTTGATGGACGCGGCCAGTTCCTGCAAACCGCCCTCGTCCATGCGGGTACGGGGCTGATACTTACCGGCCTGCATCTGTGCGACGGGCAGCGTGGAGGGCGTATTGGCATCCGCCGTGTTCAGATCGCCATTTCCGCCCAGCAGGGCGTCCAGGCCGCGACCGAGGCCTTTCATTTTTTTAGTTGCCATGGGATTGCCTTACATTTTCTTGATGCGTTTGACCATCTCGGCGCCGAAAGCGATATAGGCCTGCGCACCTTTCGAGCTAGGATCGAAGGTGACGCCCGGCACGCCATAGGATGGCGCTTCGGCCAGACGCACGTTACGCGGAATGATGGTTTTGAAGACCTTGTCGCCGAAGTGCTGTTCCAGCTGGGCCGAAACTTGCTGCGACAGCGTCATGCGCGGATCGAACATCACGCGCAGCAGACCGATGATCTTCAGGTCGGGGTTGAGATTGGCGTGGACTTTCTTGATGGTGTTGACCAGATCGGACAGCCCTTCCAGTGCATAGTATTCGCACTGCATGGGAATGATCACGCCGTGCGCTGCGCACAGGCCGTTCAGGGTCAGCATGGACAGAGCAGGCGGGCAGTCGATCAGCACGAAGTCGTATTCCTTGTCGACTAAGGCCAGTGCATCTTTCAGACGGCGCTCGCGGTTATCGAGTTCCACCATCTCTACTTCGGCACCGGCCAGCTCGCGGTTGGAAGGCAGCACGTCGAACTGGCCCGGCTCGGAACGCTGACGCGCCGTAGCGACATCGGAAGTGCCCAGCATGACTTCATAGGTAGATGCCGACAGGCCAGCCTTGTTGATGCCTGCGCCCATCGTGGCATTGCCCTGCGGGTCCAGATCCACCAGCAGCACGCGCTGGTTCAGCTTGGCCAGGCCGGCGGCCAGATTCACCGTGGTGGTGGTCTTGCCGACGCCGCCCTTTTGATTCGCTACGCAAAAAATTTTCGCCATGTATTTCTTCTTGTTACTCTCGTGGTGTTTTTTTTAAAAAATCGCCACTAATTATTTATACTATTAAAACGATATAAACGATTTATATTATTTATACACAATAAACTATATAAACTGTTTATACCGTATAAATCATTTATACCGATTCAGCCTGTATGAATACCAGATGGCGCTCTGCATCCAGCCCCGGCACTGCCAGAGGCTGCAGTTTCTGCACTTTCCATGGCGCTGGCAGTCGCTCGCGCTCGTCCTCCGGTGCCGTACCTTTGAGGGCGATGAACTGGCCGCCCTCCTGCAGCAGATGACCCGACCAGTTGACGAAGTCGGACAGGTCGGCAAAGGCGCGCGAAGTGATCACATCGAACCTGGTCTTCACCTCCAGTTGCTGCACCTGCTTGGTGTACACCGTGACATTGGCCAGTTCCAGCTCGGCCTTCACCTGATTCAGGAATGCCGTCTTCTTATGCACCGTATCGATCATCGCCACCTTCATATCGGGCCGGCTGATCGCCAGTACCATGCCGGGCAAACCGCCGCCGGCACCCACATCGAGCACGTTCTGCGCACCGGCAAACGCTGGCACGGCGGCCAGCGAGTCCAGCACGTGCAGCGTCACCATCTGCACCGGATCACGCACCGACGTCAGGTTGTACACCGAGTTCCACTTGTTCAGCAAAGCCAGATAGTCGAGCAGTTTTTCTACCTGTGCCTCGCTCAGGTTCAGTTCCAGCGCAGCGATGCCCTGCTTTAAAACGTCCGCTATTGCAGCGCGGTCAAACACCTTCATTGAACAGCCTCATCCTTCTTTGCGTCGGCTTCAGCGATGAAACCGCCATAACCACTCTTCTTCAAATGCACTAGCAGCAGCGAAATGGCCGCTGGCGTCACCCCTGAAATCCGCGAGGCCTGACCCAGCGTTTCAGGTCGCTGCGCGTGCAGTTTCTGCCGCACTTCCACCGACAGCGCGGTGATATCCAGATAGCTGAAACCTTCCGGCAACTTGAGGTTTTCGTAGTGCTCGTGGCGCTCGACTTCGCGCAACTGACGGTCGATATAGCCCGAATATTTGAGCTGGATTTCTACCTGTTCGCGCACCGCTTCATCGCTCACGCCGGGACCGGCCAGCTCGCGGCCATCGACGCCGGACAGGCTCATCAGCTTGGCGTACTCCACACCGGGGCGGCGCAGCAGGTCGGCCAGCGAGTATTCACGCTCGATGGCCTGCCCTATCACACGCTCCGATTCGGCTGCCGCGAGGATGCGCGGGTTGACCCAGGTGGAGCGCAGACGCTCCAGTTCGCGCGCCACAGCTTCGCGTTTTTCTTCGAATGCCTGCCACTGCGCATCGCCTACGCAGCCCAGCTTGCGACCGATTTCCGTCAGACGCATGTCGGCATTGTCTTCACGCAGGCTCAGGCGGTACTCGGCGCGGCTGGTGAACATACGGTACGGTTCTTGCACGCCCTGCGTCACCAGATCGTCCACCAGCACGCCCAGATAGGCTTCGGAACGGGCTGGCGTCCACGCTTCGCGGCCCTGCGTCTGCAGTGCGGCGTTGATACCGGCCAGCATGCCCTGCGCCGCGGCTTCTTCGTAGCCGGTGGTGCCATTGATCTGGCCAGCAAAATACAGACCGTTAATGGCCTTGGTTTCGAGCGAGGCTTTCAGGCCGCGCGGGTCGAAATAATCGTATTCGATGGCATAGCCGGGACGCAGAATATGGGCGTTTTCCATGCCCTTCATCGAGCGCACCAGTTCGATCTGCACGTCGAATGGCAGACTGGTCGAGATGCCGTTCGGGTAGAACTCGTTGGTCGTCAGGCCTTCCGGTTCGAGGAAAATCTGGTGCGATTCCTTGGCCGAGAAACGGTGGATTTTGTCTTCGATGGACGGGCAATAACGGGGGCCCACGCCTTCGATCACGCCCGTGTACATGGGGCTGCGGTCCAGGCCAGCACGGATAATGTCGTGCGTGCGGGTATTGGTATGCGTGACCCAGCAAGGCATCTGCTGCGGGTGCATGGCGGCATTGCCCATCACGGAAAACACTGGCACGGGATCGAGATCACCGGGCTGTTCCGTCATGGCAGCGAAGTCGATACTGCGGCCATCGATACGCGGCGGCGTACCGGTTTTCAGACGGCCTTGCGGCAGCTTGAGTTCTTTCAGGCGGGCCGACAGCGAAATGGCGGGCGGATCGCCGGCACGGCCAGCGGAATAGTTCTGCAGGCCGACGTGGATCTTCCCGTCGAGGAAAGTACCCGCCGTCAGCACCACGGCCGGAGCGAGGAATTTCAGGCCGATCTGGGTGACGGCGCCGACCACGCGGTCGCCCTCCACCATCAGATCATCGACGGCCTGCTGGAACAGCCACAGATTGGGCTGGTTTTCCAGCCGCGAACGGATAGCCTGTTTGTACAGAATGCGGTCAGCCTGGGCGCGCGTCGCGCGGACAGCCGGGCCTTTGGACGAGTTCAGAATACGGAACTGGATGCCCGATTCATCGGTTGCGATGGCCATAGCGCCGCCCATGGCGTCGACTTCTTTGACCAGATGGCCTTTGCCGATACCGCCAATGGACGGGTTGCACGACATCTGGCCCAGCGTCTCGATATTGTGCGTGAGCAGCAAAGTCTTCTGTCCCATGCGGGCAGAAGCGAGCGCAGCCTCGGTACCGGCGTGACCACCGCCGACCACGATGACGTCGAATTGAGTAGGAAATAACATGTTGGAATGCTTTAAAGCGTGAGGATCAAGGTCAGATTATAGAGTCTTTTTGTAGCTGCGACTTTTTTAAGCACAAATTTTTCTGTTTTTGTTCCACGTGAAACAATGAAAAAGGGGCACTGGATGGTGGTCCTATGCCCCTTTTGGTGTTCCGAAATTGTTTCACGTGGAACAGTGATCGGTATCCACTACCACCTCAGCCACGCATCATGTCCCGTTTTGAGTATCAGCACCGACACCACGAGCAGGAATAATTTACGCACAAAACCGCTGCCATGCTTCATGGCCAGACGCGAGCCGATGAAGGCACCGCCTATCTGGCAGATAGCCATCAGCAAACCCAGCTGCCAGATCAGGTGGCCGCTGTAGCCGAACCATATCAGCGCGGCAAAGTTACACGCCACGTTCACCACCTTGGCCACCGCCGAGGCACCGAGAAAGTCGAAACCGAAGATACGTACGAACAGGAATACCAGGAAGCTGCCTGTGCCGGGACCGAAGAAGCCATCGTAGAAACCGATGCCGGAACCGACCAGCAGCGCCAGCGACTGTTCCTTCACACCGCTATGCACGGGCGCATGCACGGCACCGAAATCCTTACGGGCAAAGGTGTATGCCGCTACCGCCACCAGCACGACGGGCAGCAATAAGCGCATGAACTCGGCTGACACCTGCGTCACCGTGTAAGCGCCAAAGAAAGCAAACACCAGCGCAGCAATGGCAGCGGGAGCGGCTACCGACCACGCTATCGCCACGCGCCGCGCATAACTGACTGCCGCCACACTGGTGCCAAAAATACTGGCCAGCTTGTTCGTGCCGATCAGCGTAGCCGGCGCCATATTCGGGAACACTGAAAACATGGTGGGCAACTGGATCAGCCCGCCCCCACCCACCACGGCATCCACCAGACCGGCACTGAATGCCGCCCCCCCCAACAACAGATAATCAACCATCAGCAACCTTCAACAATATGCACTAGCCCGTCAGAGCAAAGGCTACATTGTACGGAAGAAATTTCACGCCGCTTATACCGATCTTGCATACTTGGGGTAAGCTAGAAAGGTCCGCCGGAACATTGTCCAACGAGGAAATCCCATGCACGACTTCCCCCCGTTTGCTTTCAGCACCGTCGCCCACATCGTTGCCGAACCGGGTGCTGCAGCCAATCTAGGCGCCTTGCTGCGCCAGCACTTTCCCCGCGCTCGCCGCGCCCTGTTTGTCACCGATGCGGGTTTTCTACGTACCGGTCTGGTGCAAGCTCCCGTCGCCAGCGTCAAGGCAGCGGGACTAGCCTGCGAGATCTACTCGGAAGTGATCGCCGATCCACCCGAAAAGACCATCCTCGATGCGCTCGATGTGGCGCGGGTGGCGGCCAGCGATATCATCATCGGCATAGGCGGCGGCAGTTCCATGGATGTGGCCAAACTGATCGCCGTGCTGGCCAATAGCGATCAGGCCTTGAGCGCCATTTACGGCATCGGCAATGTCGTCGGCCAGCGCCTGCCGCTGGTGCAGATCCCTACCACTGCGGGTACCGGTTCCGAAGTCACCAACATCGCCATCGTGACCACCGGCGCTACCACCAAGATGGGCATCGTCGCGCCGCAACTGTATGCCGATCTGGCATTGCTAGATGCGGAACTGACGCTGGGCCTGCCGCCCGCCGTAACAGCGGCCACAGGCATCGATGCCATGGTGCATGCGATCGAAGCCTACACCACGCGGCATAAAAAGAATCCGCTATCCGATATGCTGGCGAAGCAGGCGCTGGGCCTGCTGTCGGCCAACCTGCTGCATGCCTGCGAACATGGACGCGATCTGGCCGCACGACAGGCTATGCTGCTCGGTGCCATGCTGGCCGGACAGGCGTTCTCGAACGCGCCCGTGGCCGCCGTCCATGCGCTCGCCTACCCCATAGGCGGCAACTTCCATGTGCCGCATGGACTATCCAATTCGCTGGTACTGCCCCATGTCTTGCGCTTCAATATGCCAGTGGCCACCCCGCTGTACGCCGAACTGGCCGAGGTCGTGGTGCCGCAGGCGAGCGGCAGCACGGAAGCTCGCGCCGAAGCGCTTGTGATTGCAATGGAGCAACTAGCCGCCGCGGCCGGTATCGAGCGCAGGCTACAGCAGGTCGGCATCACCGAGCAGGATCTGGATAAGCTGGCCGACGACGCCATGCTGCAGACCCGGTTGCTAGGGAATAATCTGCGCCATGTAAGCCGCGACGATGCGCGCGCCATTTACGCCGCGGCCCTGTAATTGCCGACACCAGATTGCCGACACCCAGCCTAGTCCGGCACCGTGACACTCGTCCCCTTCACGATGATGGCGTCCGAAAGCGGCGGCGCCGTCGCCAGAGCAGGCAGATTCAACAGGGTAATCGGGGTCGTGTTATCGCTGCGTACCAGCGTGCGCACCACCTGCGAAGGCGGCAATGCCTGCGCCGGATTACGCAGATGCGCGAGCATGGCATCGAGCGCGCGGAACAGATACACATGCAGCGGCACGATATTGGCCGGCAGCGCACTGGTGAACGAATCAAAGTGGTTAGCGTTCAGCACCTCGATATAGCGTAGCTGGCTGACCGCTCCTTCCACCGCCGCATTCAGCCCCAGATAGGCGCGCGAAGCAAAGTTCACAGGAATCAGCGTATCGCTACGGCCGTGCACGATGATGGCGGGTTTGCCATGCAGATTAGCGCTCGCCAGAACCTCGGCCATGCCCGCCTTGACCCGCGCACTTTGCACGGCCAGCAGCGGAGCTAGTGCATTGCCGCTGACGGGATCGACACCCGTCGCCAGCGCGCGCAGACAGAGAAAACCATCGAGCGACTGGTCAGCCAGATGGCTGCTCGGCGAAACCCCGAACGGATAGGCCACGGCGCCGCCCACTGCATCCTCATAAATCACGTTGCCGACTATGCCGTTCTGGCTAGCAAAGCTGCTGGCTCGCTGCGCAGCGGTGAAGGCGACGGGAACTCCACTGGCATCGGTCGCAGCGAAGGAAAAACCGCACAGCTTATCGGTCACGGAAAACTTGCCATATGCATAAGCGTAGGTCACCGCCACCAGCACATTGGTCCCCGCATGGGCGGCCTGCAAGGGATCGGAATCGGCCAGCCAGCCATAGGCCTGCAAGCGCGCCCTGGCGTCGGCCTGCTGGGCCGCCAGATCGCCACCCGCCAGCAAACCTTTCGCTACCAGCGAAGTGCAACGTCCCGCTGCCGCAGGTGACGCTGCAATGCAAGGCTGGTACAGCGCAGCATAAGTGGCGTAGTCAAACAGCGCCTTACCGTAGCCGCTCACGGCCGCAGCGCCCTGCCGCACCGTGTACGCGGGGCCAGCGGCGGGCTGCACCTGCGGTTCGCTGACAGCCACACCACTAATGAGCCCCTTGCTATCCTGCTCGGCAGCCCGCAAAGCGGCGCCGCCGCCATTGGAAATACTCGACGCTATGGTCAACGTATTGCGTGGCGTGAAGCGCAGCAGATGATGCTGGCCATCGCGCGCCAGCACGCCATACTGCTGGTTGAGCACATAGAAAGCAAACTCCACCGCCTGCAGCGTCATTCTGCCCCAGTCCTTTTCCGGGTTCTGCTGCGAGTGGGCGTGCTTGAATGCCACGCGCGCGGGGAAGCTGGCAGCATAGGCAGCACGCTCGTTATCGCCGAGCACGGGCACAAAACTGGCCGCCTTGCCCGCTGCCACACGTGTAGCCCTTACCCCGTTCTGCAAGTTCACGCTGTCGTCATCGAAGGTGTACAGCCCGGTGCCGCTGCCCTTATCGCTATACGCCACTGCACAGCGATTCTTCAGACCCCACTCGCCCGCGCTGCCGATGGCGCCATACACGCCACGCGAACCGCTGGAAGTGGCAGTGACGATGCAAGGCTGGGCCGGATCGAAGTTGGCCGGCACCTGCACCATCAGCGTCACATTCTGCTGGCCGCTGCCATCATCGGCATAGGCCAGATACTCGGTACCGGCTACCAGCCCCTGCCCGCTGGTCACGCTGCCTGCCGCATCCACATTCGGGCCGTACAAGGTGCCATAGCCGCTATTGGCAGCGATATCGAGCACGGCACGGTAGTTGGCATAGATCGCGTTACGGCGCAGCTCAGAGGCCGTAGGACGCGCCGGATCGGCATAGGCAGGGGTAGGCCCTGCCAGACCGCTGGCGCCCAGCCCAGCGGTCAGCAGATCGTCGCTCTGGCCATCGTAGCTGGTCGCGCTAATGGTGCCCAGAAAAGCCGGTGCCAGATTCAGCTCTTCAACATCGTCATGGTGATGATGCGCACCGCAAGCGGCCAGCGCGCAGCTGGCCAGCGCCAGCCCTATCGTCCTGATAGCCATATCTACCTCGGCAGAGAAAGGTGGACTGCCAATGTACGCCGGACAAAAAAAAAGCGCCGGACTGTTCGTCCGGCGCCTGTGCTGTATCAAACCCTGAAAGTCATGCGGCTTTCTTGTTGAGTCCATTCGGCAGGCGGGCGATGATTTCGCCCACGATACCGCGCCGGAACAGCAGCACGCAGGCAATAAAGATCAGCCCCGTCACCATGCTGACGGCTTCGCCCAGCGTGTTGAACCATTCGATACCGCTGCGCTCAGCCAGCGCAATGCCCAGATCGCCCAGCTTGTTCTCCAGTGCGATGATGATGATGGCGCCCAGCACGGGACCAGCCAGCGTCCCCATGCCGCCGACCAGCGTCATCAAGATCACCAGACCCGACATGCTCCAGTGCACATCGGTCAGCGTTTCAAAGCCCTGCACCAGCATATTCGAAGCACCAGCCAGACCTGCCAGCGCCGCCGACAGCACGAAGGCCAGCAGCTTGTAGCGGTCCACGTCGTAACCGAGCGAAATCGCACGCGGCTCGTTTTCCTTGATCGCTTTCAGTACCTGGCCGAACGGCGAATGGATGGTGCGCACGATTAGCATGAACGCCAGTATGCACACCGCCAGTACGAAGAAGTACAGCGCCACATCGTTGCCCAGATCGATAGCGCCGAACAGCTTGCCACGTGGAACACCTTGCAAGCCATCTTCGCCGCCCGTGAATTCGCCAGCCCGCAGCGCACCGAAGTACACCATCTGCGCCAGCGCCAGCGTAATCATGGAGAAATAGATGCCCTGACGGCGGATCGCCAGCGCGCCCATCACCAGACCGATAGCCGCGCCCGCTGCCACCCCGGCCAGCAAGCCCAGCTCGACAGGCCAGCCCCAGACTTTCATGGCATTGCCCGCCACATAGCCCGCCGCGCCGAAAAAGGCCGCGTGACCGAACGACAGCAAACCCGTGTAGCCGATCAGCAGATTGAAGGCGCAGGCAAACAGGGCAAAGCACAGCAGCTTGGCCAGAAACACGGGATAGCCGATAAACGGCGCCAGCAGCGCCACCAGCAATGCAAGGGTATAAGCAATTTTCTTGTGCATCATCGGCCTCCTATTTTTCTTTACCGAACAGGCCGGCAGGACGGATCAGCAGCACGATCACCATCACCAGAAACACCACCGTCGAGGAAAACTCGGGATAGAACACTTTGGTCAGGCCTTCGATCACGCCCAGTCCCAGCCCGGTCAGAATGGAACCGATAATCGAGCCCATGCCGCCTATCACCACCACGGCGAACACCACGATAATCAGGTTCTGCCCCATCAGCGGCTGCACCTGAATGACTGGCGCGGCCAGCACGCCGGCAAAGCCTGCCAGCGCCACCCCGAAGCCATACGTCAGAGTCACCATCAGCGGCACATTGATGCCGAACGCTTCTACCAGTTTCGGATTTTCGGTACCGGCGCGCAGATAGGCACCCAGCTTGGTTTTTTCGATCACGAACCACGTACCCAGACAGACAGCCAGCGATGCCAGCACCACCCACGCGCGGTAATTGGGCAGCATCATGAAGCCCAGATCGGTAGCGCCCGCCAGTGCTTCCGGCACTTCGAAACGCTGGCCGGACACGCCGTAGAAGGAACGGAACACGCCTTCCAGCAGCAAAGTGATGCCGAAGGTCAGCAGCAGGCCATACAGATGATCGAGCTTGTACAGCCAGCGCAGCATGGTCTTTTCGATGACGATGCCGAACGCGCCCACCACCAGCGGCGCCAGCACCAGCATCACCCAGTAATTGAGGCCGAAATACGCCATGCCCATCCACGCCAGAAACGCGCCCATCATGTACAGCGCGCCGTGGGAAAAGTTAATCACATTGAGCAGGCCGAAAATCACGGCCAGACCCAGCGACAGCATTGCGTAGAACGAGCCATTGACGAGCCCCAGTAGTAACTGGCTCAGCATCGCGGGCAGAGGAACGCCGAAGATTTCCATGAGATCACAATATAAAGATCGCCCGCCCGGACGGGCAGGCGTGTAACAGGGAAACGGCCGGACTCGCTCCGGCCTGTGCACAACTCAGCTTATTTCCACAGCGAGCATTTGGTTTCCGCCTTGGTGGCGTAGGCCTGATCACCGGGGATGGTGGCGACCACTTTGTAGTAGTCCCATGGATACTTCGATTCCGACTGCTTCTTCACTTCCATCAGATACATATCGTGCACCATGCGGCCGTCCGGACGGATCACGCCGTTCTTGGCGAACATGTCGTTGATCTTGTTGGCCTTCAGGTAGGCCATGACTTTTTCCGTGTCATCCGTACCGACCGCTTTCACGGCTTTCAGGTAGTTGCTGGCCGCCGAATAATCAGCCGCCTGCAGCATCGATGGCTCTTTCTTCATCTTCTCGAAATAGCGTTTCGACCAGGCGCGGGTTTCCGCATTCGCATCCCAGTACCAGCCATCGGTCAGGTACATGCCCTGGGTCAGATTCAGGCCCAGCGAGTGGATATCGTTGATGAAGATCAGCAGACCGGCCAGCTTCATTTTCTTGGTGATGCCGAATTCGTTGGCGGCCTTGATGGAGTTGATGGCATCGCCACCTGCGTTGGCCAGACCCAGAATCTGCGCGCCCGAAGACTGGGCCTGCAGCAGGAAGGACGAGAAGTCGGAAGCCGACAGCGGGTGCTTGACCGAGCCCAGCACTTTGCCGCCCGAGGACTTCACCACATCGGCCGTATCTTTTTCCAGCGACGCGCCGAAAGCGTAGTCAGCCGTCATGAAATACCAGCTCTTGCCGCCCTGCTTCACAATCGCGCCGCCGGTACCGCGCGCCAGCGCGATGGTGTCGTAGGCATAGTGGATGGTGTAGGGCGTGCATTCCTCATTGGTCAGACGGGCCGAACCGGCGCCGATGGAGATGAAGACTTTTTTCTTCTCGGCCGCCACCTTGGCCATGGCCAGATTGGCGCCCGAATTGGTGCCGCCGATCAGCATGTCCACGCCCTGCTGGTCAAACCATTCGCGTGCTTTGGAGGCCGCGATATCGGCCTTGTTCTGATGGTCGGCCGAAATGAACTCGACCTTTTTACCGGCGATGACCACGCCCGCATCGGCGATCGCCATCTTGATGGCTTCGGCGCCACCGGCACCGTCGATATCGGCATACAGGCCGGACATATCGGTAATCAGGCCGATCTTGATGGTATCGCCCGACACCTGCGCCTGCGCGGCAAAGGACAGGCCGAAGGCACAGGCGGCAGTGGCTGCAAGGGTGATGGCTTTGAGTTTCATGGCGTCTCCGTCTCTAAAAATGAGGTTGTGCTTATTGTTTTACAGTCTGCTTACACACCCAGTAGCTCGGTCAGTACCGGCATCTTGGTGCTCAATTCCGATGCAACAAAAGTCTCGACGATCTGACCGTGTTCCATCACGTAGAACCGGTCCGCCAGCGGTGCAGCAAACCGGAAATTCTGTTCCACCATCACGATGGTGTAGCCCTTGGCTTTGAGAGTGGTAATCATGCGTGCCAGACCCTGCACGATGACGGGCGCCAGCCCTTCCGAAATTTCATCGAGCAGCAGCAGCCGTGCGCCCGTGCGCAGTATGCGCGCGACGGCCAGCATCTGCTGTTCGCCACCGGACAGACGGGTGCCCTGGCTATGCTTGCGTTCTTCCAGATTAGGGAACATGGCGTAGATTTCTTCTACCGACATGCCTTTTTGGCCTGTGGCCAGCTGCGGCGGCAGCAGCAGGTTTTCTTCCGTCGACAGCGAGGAAAAAATGCCGCGCTCTTCGGGGCAGTAACCCACACCCAGATGGGCGATTTTATGGGTAGGCAGGCCCAGCGCTTCCACGCCGTTAATTTTGATCGAACCGGTACGCACGCCCGTCAGACCCATGATGGCGCGCAGCGTGGTGGTGCGGCCGGCGCCGTTACGGCCCAGCAGCGTCACCACTTCGCCGGGCTGTACCACCAGATTGACGTCATGCAGGATGTGCGATTCGCCGTACCAGGTATGCAGTTTGGATATTTCCAGTGCGGCCGTCATCAGTGCGCTCCTTCCAGCACTGTGGCTTCCGTGCCCATATACGCTTCCATGACCTGCGCATTGCTCGACACTTCCGCGTAACTGCCTTCGGCCAGCATGGCGCCCCGTTGCAGCACGGAGATCTTGTCGCAGATACCGGACACGACTTTCATATTGTGTTCCACCATCAGGATGGTGCGCCCGGCCGACACCTTCTTGATCAGTTCGGTCACGCGGTGCACATCTTCATGGCCCATGCCCTGGGTCGGTTCATCGAGCAGCATCAGTTCCGGTTCCATCGCCAGCGTGGTGGCAATCTCGAGCGCGCGCTTGCGGCCATAAGGCATATCGACGGTGATGGTGTCGGCGAACTCGCTCAGGTCTACGTCGGCCAGCAGCTGCATGGCGCGATCATTGAGCTGGTTGAGGGAACGTTCGCTCTGCCAGAAATTGAAGCTGGTGCCCAGCTGGCGCTGCAAACCGATGCGGACATTCTGCAACACTGTCAGGTGGGGGAACACGGCGGAAATCTGGAAAGACCGGATCACGCCCATACGGGCGATCTGGGCAGGCCTGGCGGCCGTAATGTCTTTGCCATTGAACAGAATCTGGCCCGAAGTCGGTACCAGAAACTTGGTCAGCAGGTTGAAGCACGTGGTTTTACCGGCCCCGTTGGGTCCGATCAGCGCGTGGATGTGGCCGCGCTGCACTTTCAGGTTTACATCATTGACCGCAGTGAATCCTTTGAATTCCTTGGTCAGATGCTTGGTCTCCAGAATAAAGCCGGACATCCTGTCTCCTAGTAATTTTTTCTCAAACTACTTATTTTTTTTCATCATACACAGTAACAAATTGGCTAACAATACAGTATAACTACGGTTAACTTTTGATCTAGGCCTAGCGTACACGACGATTCATTTCGGCCCTGAAATGATCAGCTCTGTAGCTTTTTCGGCAATCATCACGGTGGGCGAATTGGTATTTCCCGAGGTAATCAACGGCATGATGGACGCATCGGCCACGCGCAAGTTGTTTACCCCGATTACACGCAAATGACTATCGACCACAGCCATCGGATCATCGCGCCGCCCCATCTTGCAGGTCCCTACCGGATGGAAAATCGTGGTGCCGATCTGGCCGGCCGCGTGGGCCAGTTCTGCTTCCGTCTGGAAAACCACACCGGGTTTGTATTCTTCCGGCGCGTAACGCTGCATGGCGGGCGCCGCCACGATGCGGCGTGTCAGTGCCAGCGCATCGGCCGCCACTTTGCGGTCTTCTGCCGTGCTCAGATACATGGGCGAGATTTTTGGCGCGGCATAACTATCGGCACTGGCTATGCGCACATGGCCGCGCGAAGTCGGACGCAGATTGCACACGCTGGCCGTAAAGGCAGGAAAAGCGTGCAGCGGATCGCCGAACTTTTCCAGCGACAGGGGCTGGACGTGATATTGCAGATTGGGCGTAGCCTGAGCGGCATCGGAACGGGCGAACGCACCCAGCTGGGAAGGGGCCATAGACATCGGCCCGCTCTGGAACAGCGCATATTCGAGACCGATGCGGAACTTGCCCCAGGCCGTAGCCGCCATGGTATTGAGCGTACGGGCATTAGCGCCGAGCTTGAAAATCATGCGCAGCTGCAGATGGTCCTGCAGATTCTCGCCCACTCCCGGTAAATCCCGCTGCGGCGTGATCCCCAGTGCGTGCAGCCTGGGCGCCGCGCCGATGCCGGAACACTGAAGTATCTGCGGCGAGCCTATCGCTCCCGCCGCCAGCACAGTCTCGCGCACCGCCTGGGCAGTATAGCGGCTGCCGTCGCGGGTAAAAATCACGCCGCGGCACGATGCGCCCTGCGTCTCATTTTCAATCTGCAGCCGTTCCACGTGGCAGCCCGTCATGATGGTCAGATTGGGCCGCCGCATGGCCGGTTTCAGAAAGGCCTTGGCCGTATTCCAGCGTATGCCGCGCCGCTGGTTGACCTCGAAATAGCCGCAGCCGGCATTATCGCCGCCATTGAAATCATCAACTTTGGCTATGCCTGTCTGCTCCGCCGCATCACGGAAAGCATCGAGCACCTGCCACGACAGCCGCTGCTTCTCTACCCGCCATAAACCGCCGGCGCCATGCAGTGCCGAAGCACCGCCGTGGTGATCCTCGCTCTTCCTGAACAACTCCAGTACGGATGACCAGCGCCAGCTCGCGTCATCAGCCAGCTCGGCCCAGCGTTGGTAATCTTCGCGCTGGCCGCGCATATAAATCATGCCGTTGATGGAAGAACAGCCGCCCAGCACTTTACCGCGCGGATACAGCAGGCTGCGTCCATTCAGACCTGCATCGGCTTCCGTGCGGAAGCGCCAGTCCGTGCGGGGATTATCGATGCAATGCAGATAACCGACGGGAATATGTATCCACAAATAATCGTCCTTACCACCAGCTTCCAGCAACAGCACGCGCTTGCTGCTATCGGCGCTCAGACGGTTGGCCAGCACACAGCCGGCAGAACCGGCACCGATGATGATGTAATCGTACGTACCTGCAGAGTCCAAAACGTCTCCTTCGTCCGCTCAGGCGGCAGCGATCTCCGCCAGCAAAGTAGTGATTAATTGTGCCGCAGGCAGGGTGCGGATACGGGCTACGCCGGTGCCGCACCAGAGCGACATCCATTCTGTTTCGCCCCGTTTGGCCGCCTCGGCACGAATCGCCCCTGTCAGCGCGTTCTGGATAGGATAAGGCGGCAGCAGCGATTCATTGGGCGTCATCACCTGCATGAAACGGTTTTCCAGTCCGCGTGCATAACGGCCAGAAAAACTACGGGTCAGACGGGTAGGATGATCGCCCGCCTCGAGCAGGCGCTGCTTGTAAATGGCGGGAATAGCCGACTCGGCACAGGCGAGGAATGCCGTGCCCATCTGCACTGCCTGTGCGCCAGCTTGCAAAGCCCGCTTAATGTCGGCGCCCGTCATGAAACCGCCCGCTGCAATGACCGGAATATGCAGCGCAGCCACGACTTCGGGCAATAATTCGTCTATGCCCTGCCGGGCATCTTCCTGCCGGCCGATGAAAGTGCCGCGATGGCCGCCTGCTTCGATACCGGAAGCGATCACGGCATCGGCACCACGCTCCTGCCAGGCCAGCGCCTCAGCCACATGGGTAATCGTCCCTACGACCAAAATTCCTGCTTCATGCAGTCTTCTGATCTGTTCTTCGCTCAAAATACCAAAGGTAAAACTCGCCACCGCAGGCCGCAAAGCCAGTAGAGTTTCAAACTGCCCGGAAAAATCTTCGCACCATTTTGCCGGGGTAGGCAGTGCGGTCCAGCCTAGTGCAGACCATACGGGCCGCAGATATTCGGCAGCCTGCGCCACCTGCGCGGGATCAGGCTGTGGCGTTTCCAGCACAAAAAAATTCAGGCAGAACGGCCGGTCCGTCAGTGTCCGGATCTGTTCCGTCTGGCTACGGATAGCATCGGGACTCAGTAATGAACAGGCCAGACTGCCCAGTGCACCGGCATTGGATACGGCCGCCACCTGCGCAGGCGTGTTACAGCCACCGGCAGTAGGGCCCTGCACTATGGGATGAGGAAAAACAGTTGCGAGCTTCATCAGATTTCTCACTTTTGCGGCGAAATCTTCTGTGGATAAGTGTTTGGATATCCACAGGCACCAAATGTGAGTAAACAAAAGTTTTTTGGGAAGGCTTTTTCTTATCCCAAAACAGTTCTCTGCTCATACACGGCTTGCTCGCCTGCTTATGCAGCTTGTAAACAGCTGATTTTAATCCGAAATGAAGACTTATCCACAGAAAAGTATCTGTGTTAACAACTACTACTATTTTTTATGTATACATCTTTAAAGTAAACCATAACCGCAAAAGCCGCAGGCGACACTACCCAACAGCGAAAAAATTCCATGACTACGAAAGGGGAATTCGGTATAAATAGCGCTAGCCTCATTTGTAGAGCAACAAAGCCTTTGCCGGAGATGACTTGCCTGAATTGCGCAACAATCAACGGTCGCCCGGCTATCTGAGATTCCGGCGACGCTTGCTTACTGGCCTTTTTCTGATGGCGATACTGGCTATCGCCGTTGTTATTTCCCAATTCCGAACCAGCTACAACGAACGCGAATACGCAGTTCGCAGCCAGACCGAGCATTACGCCAAAGCGATGGAAGCCCATGTGCTGTATTCCATCCAGTCGGTCGATCTCACTTTGCTGAGTTTTTCCAGTGCCATCAAGGTACTGACACGCCAGCAAAGCCGCTCCACTTCCACCATGACGGAATTGCTGTCGTCCCATAACGCCAATTTCAGCGGCGATTACTCGATCATTTTTCTGGATAACCACGGCAACAGCATTGCTACTTCGGATGGCAGCAAGCTGGCCAATATGCATTTTCAGGACAAGGACTTTTTTAAAGTCCATCTTGATTCCTTTATGCGCGGACATCTGTATATCGGTGAACCGATGCTGTTTACGGCGAAAAAAATTCCCCTGCTATTTCTGAGCCGGCGTGTTGAAAATGACAAAGGTGAATTTCTGGGAGTGATCGTTGCACCGATGAGCGTGCAACGGTTTGTCACGGTATTCGAGAACTCGCGTTTTGATGCCGACATCGTCATCAGCCTGGTGCATGGACAAGGCAAAGTAATTGCCCGCGTGCCGGAGTTCACCACGAGCTTTGGTCATAATCTCTCCCCTACCCGGCTGTTCGAATATCTGAAACGTAGTAGTACCGGCACCTATCACGACGTGAGCACCATCGACGGGCAGAAAAGGGTATATAGCTATCGTGCCCTTGATGATATGCCGCTGATAATTGTCGTCGGTAGCAATGATGCGGAAGCGACGCGCCTGCTGCAGCAAAACTATCTGATTGCCGGCGCAGGTTTAGCAGTGCTGCTATTGCTGATGATAGGTGCAGGCCATTTTTCTTTGCGTACTTACCGCAAACAGGAAGAACGCGAGCATCGCTATCGGGCACTGTATGTGGCCAGTAGCGAAATGGAGAATAAACTCAGGGCCAATGAAGAATCCATGCGACTGGCTGCGCTGTTATTCCAGAACAGTAGCGAAGCGATGATGGTGACGGATATAGAAGGCAGAATTCTGGCAGTAAATCCGGCATTTTCTCTGCTTTACGGCTATCTGGAAAAAGACCTGATCGAGCACCGTGGCTATGAACTGGCAGCTGGCCAGCAAGAACAGAGCGTATTCGATCGCATGTACGAATCGATTATCGAACATGGCGAATGGGAAGGTGAAATCTGGCAGCAGCATAAGGATGGCGATACCTTCCTCGTTTCGATGCGCGTCAATACAGTCTTTGATGAAGAAGGTAATCCCATACGCCATGTCGCCTTGCTCAGAGATATCACCAAGAAAAAAGCTTCGGAAGAACTGATCTGGCGCCAGGCCAATTTCGATGCCCTGACCAGCTTGTCGAACCGGCGCATGTTCCATGAACATCTGCGTCAGGAAATGAAAAAAACCGAGCGCTCGAAACTGCCGATGGCGCTGGTATTCCTCGATGTGGACCACTTCAAGGAAGTCAATGATACGCTGGGCCATGATCAGGGCGATATTTTGCTCAAACAGGTGGCCCAGCGACTCACTGCCTGTGTGCGCAGTACCGATATTGTGTCCCGTCTGGGCGGCGATGAATTCACCATTATCCTGAGCGAGCTGCGTAATGCCAGCGATGTCGCCCGCATAGCACAGGAAATTCTGCGCCAGATGAGCACACCATTCGAACTGGGCGAACATACGGCCCATGTTTCCAGCAGCATAGGCATCACGCTGTATCCCGAAGATGGCCAGGATGCCGAAACTTTAATCAAAAATGCCGATCAGGCCATGTATATTGCCAAACAGGAAGGACGTAACCGCTTCCATTATTTCGCGCCCTATATGCAGGAAGCTACGCGGGTCCGAATGGAGCTGATCAGCGAACTGCGCGAAACCGTGGCGCACAATGAATTACGCATCCTGTTCCAGCCTATCGTCGATCTGCAAACGGGAAAAATCTGTAAAGCCGAAGCACTGGTGCGCTGGGAACATCCGGAACGGGGTCTGCTGAACCCTGCCGAATTTATCAGCATAGCCGAAAGTAGCGGCATGATCGTGGAAATTGGCGACTGGGTATTCCGCCAGACTGCGCTGGAAGTACAGCGTTTGCGTCAGCTAGGCCATGAAAACTTCCAGATCGGCGTGAATAAATCTGCCTGGCAGTTCCGTGAAAACGGTAGCAACTACCAGAGCTGGCTCGATTATCTGCGTGAGCTGGAGGTTCCGACAGAAAACATCATCATCGAAGTAACGGAAAACCTGCTGCTCGACAGCACAGCTCAGGTGGCCCAGCGTCTGACGGCATTCCAGCAGGCCCATATGCAGATTTCGCTCGACGATTTCGGTACCGGCTATTGCTCGGTCGCTTTCCTCAAGCGTTTCAATGTCGATTACATCAAACTGGACCGGACTCTGATCACGGATCTGGGCCAGAACGGTCAGGGCCATGCATTGTGGGAAGCCATTATCGTGATGGCACACAAGCTGGACATCAAAGTCATCGCCGAAGGCATCGAAACCCCGGAACAACTGGCGATTCTGAAACAGGCCGGCTGTGATTTCGGTCAGGGTTACCTGTTTTCCCGACCGATTTCCGGGCCAGAACTGCAAAAAATGCTCAAAACTGGCTAGGCGACTGTGAATAACTCGCTGAATATCCACAGGACGAGTTGTGAGTAAGGACTAAGTTTTCCAGACGGCCGCATTTTATACAGAATTGCTCCTGATTTGGTACAGCGCTTATGCAGATCCTTATCTTTCGCGTAAACAAATGATTTGTAAACGTATACAGGACTTATCCACAGCTACTTGTACGTTTACTATTACTACTATTTTTATATAAAACTCTTGTAAACTACTAAACCACGAAAACGCGAAGTCTGCCCGAAATCTGAGGCCCTGTACGCTCTCTGAAAAGCCACTGACACACAAAAAACGCCTTAAAATTCACCGTTTTAAGCAGTCAGCTGTGGAAAAATCGCGATTCATCCACAGACCAGATGGCAAATTCCAGGGAAAAAGTATGCGTTTAGGCATCATCAGTGCATTGGCGGAAGAACAGCATGGCTTGATAGAAGCCATGGAGAGCCCCTCCAAGCGTTTTCACGGCATGCGTGAGTACACGGACGGAAAACTGTGGGAAATCGACGCTGTGTGCGTTTTATCGCGTATAGGCAAGGTTGCTGCAGCCATGACAGCTGCCATCCTTGTGGAAAAGTTCGAAGTTACCCACATCATCTTTACCGGCGTGGCCGGTAGCGGGGATAAAAACGTCCATGTCGGCGATATTGTGGTGGCGGAAGAACTGATCCAGCATGATTTCGATGCCAGTCCCCTGTTTCCCCGTTTTGAAATCCCTCTGACCGGGCTCACCCGGTTTGCCAGCGATCGCGCGCTGACTGAACGGCTGGTGCTGGCAGCGGAGAAAACCGGCCGTGTCCATCGCGGTCTGATTGCCAGCGGTGATCAGTTTATCGGCAAGCGCAGCCAGATCGACGCCTTGAAAACTGCTATACCAGACGTTCTGGCGGTGGAAATGGAAGGCGCTGCAGTGGCGCAGGTCTGTTTCGAGCTGGGTATACCATTTGCCGTGATCCGCACCATTTCCGATAACGCCAATGACGATGCGGCAGTCGATTTCATGCGCTTCGTAAAGACAGTGGCCTCGCGCTACGCCTACGACATCATCGAGAACTTCTGCAAAGCGCGAGGTGGCGCAGAATAAAAAAAAGGCCGGAATGCTTCCGGCCTTAAGACAGCAACAGGTAACCGTCGTGTTTATGCGTCCAGCGTCATCAGGCTGGCATTGCCGCCCGCAGCGGTGGTGTTGACGCACAGGGCGCGCTCGGCCAGCAATCGCCACAGCGGTATCGCTTCGTTGGCGCTGGTATCGATGACACCGACCAGTGCGCCGTCACGTGCGGCCATGCGGCTGCGCAGGCTGGCCGTCAGCGCAGATTCCACCAGTACGATCTGGAACTCGGCATCGAAGTGATCGATCTGGGCGATCACCTGTATGCGGTCCCTGACGGCTGCCGGCAGGTCTTTGGGCAGATGTTGCGCCGTTTCATTGCTCATCAGGGCGATATTGCCGGTAGCCAGCGTCGCTGCCAGCTGGTTGAGCAGCACCGCCTGATTGCTGGCCGCACAGCCGATCGCACCGCGGGCTACCAGAGCCAGCGTATTGCGTTCACCCGTAGGACCGGGCAATACCGTCAGCTGGCCCAGTTGCGATTGACGGCCATAGTTATCCGCCAGCTGGACCAGCTGTTCGTGGCCGAGGTTGTGCGCCCAGGCTTTGAAGGCGTCCAGAGCAGGCGAATCGCTATGTACCGCTGGCTGGCCGCAATGGGCATTGCGCTGCAGGCGTTTTAGGTAGAGCGGGCCGCCCGCTTTCGGGCCGGTGCCCGATTTGCCTTCGCCGCCGAATGGCTGCACGCCGACCACGGCGCCGACAATATTGCGGTTGACATAGATATTGCCGACGTGGGCGCGGCTGGTGATGTAATCGATGGTTTCATCGATACGCGAATGCACGCCCAGCGTCAGACCGAAGCCGCTGCCATTGATCTGGTCCACCAGTTTTGGCAGATCGGCGCGCTTGTAGCGGATCACGTGCAGCACGGGGCCGAAAACTTCCTGCGTCAGTTCTTCCAGTGTACGGATTTCCAGTACCGTAGGCGGCACGAAAGTACCGGCCGAAGTCACGTGGGAGGGCAGATCGAGCGAGAAGTAGTTGAGCGCAGTGGCTTTCAGCTTGTTGATGTGCGAAAGCAGATTCTGCTGGGCTTCAGCATCGATGACAGGGCCGATGTCCGTTACCAGACGGTCCGGGCTGCCCACATTCAGTTCCAGCATTGCGCCTTTCAGCATTTTGATGGTTTTGTCGGCGATATCTTCCTGCAGGAACAGCACGCGCAGCGCCGAGCAGCGCTGGCCGGCGCTATCGAAGGCGGACGAAATCGCATCCTGTACCACCTGTTCCGGCAGTGCCGAGGAATCCACGATCATGGCGTTCTGGCCACCCGTTTCGGCGATCAGGGGAATATCGATGTTTTCCGCGACAGCGCGTTTGGCCAGGGTGCGGTTGATCAGCTGGGCTACTTCGGTCGAGCCGGTGAAAATCACGCCCTTGATCCGGCTATCGGCCGTCAGCGCAGCGCCAACCACTTCGCCGCGGCCCGGCAGGAATTGCAGAGCCGCACGGGGAATGCCCGCTTCATGCAGCAGTTCTACGGCGCGGTGGGCGATCAGCGGGGTCTGTTCGGCCGGTTTGGCCAGCACCACGTTACCGGCAGCGAGCGCAGCGGCCACCTGGCCCGTGAAGATGGCCAGCGGGAAGTTCCATGGGCTGATACAGGTAACGGGGCCGAGCGCCAGCGTGTTGCTGCCGCCGCGCACTTGGTTGGCGTAGTAACGCAGGAAATCGACCGCTTCACGCAGTTCGGCAATCGCATTGGGCAGCGATTTGCCCGCTTCGCGGATCGCCAGCGTCATCAGCTCCATGGCATGGGTTTCGAACAGCTCGGCTGCACGGTCCAGCGCCGCGGCGCGCAGGGCCGGTTCCGTAACCTGCCAGTCCATGGCGTACTGGCTGGCGCTGGTCAGCGCCGTTTCCACGTCGGCGGCACTGGCTTCTACCAGCTGGCCCACCACATCGCTGCGCTGGGCCGGATTGGTGACGTTCTGTACTGGCTGGCCAGCGCTGACACCACCGGCCAGCAGCGGCGTGGCGTGCCAGCTACGCGGCTCGGCCAGCTCGGCGGCCACGCGGCGCAGCACATTTTCATTGGCCAGATCGAAACCGGCCGAGTTTTTGCGTTCCGTGCCAAACATATCGAGCGGCAAGGGAATGCCGCGGTGCGGCTGACCGCCCTGCTCGCGCGCCAGTGCAACGGGATCCTTGATCAGTGATTCGACGGGTATCGCTTCATCGACGATCTGGTTGACGAAGGACGAGTTGGCGCCGTTTTCCAGCAGGCGGCGTACCAGATAGGCCAGCAGCGTTTCGTGGGTGCCGACCGGCGCATAGATACGGCAGGCTTTATCCAGATTGTCCTTGCCCACCACCTGGTCGTACAGCGATTCGCCCATGCCGTGCAGGCACTGGAATTCGTAATCGGTCACGCCATCGCGCTTGGCCCAGGTGTAGATGGTGGACAGCGTCTGCGCATTGTGGGTGGCAAACTGCGGATAGATGACGCTGGTGGCGCCCAGCAGCTTCTGCGCGCAGACCAGATACGACACGTCGGTATAGACCTTGCGCGTATAGACGGGATAGCCGCTCATGCCATCGACCTGTGCACGCTTGATTTCCGCATCCCAGTAAGCGCCTTTGACCAGACGCACCATGAATTTGCGGCCGCTGCGCTTGGCCAGATCGATCAGATAGTCGATCACGAACGGGCAGCGTTTCTGATAAGCCTGCACGACGAAGCCGATGCCTTCGAAACCGGCCAGTTCTGCATCGTGCGCCAGGGCTTCCATCAGGTCGAGCGAGAGTTCCAGACGGTCGGCTTCTTCTGCGTCGATATTCAGGCCGATGTCGTATTGCTTGGCCAGCAGCACCAGTGCGCGCACGCGCGGCAACAATTCGGTCATCACGCGTTCGCGCTGGGCGCGGCTGTAGCGTGGGTGCAGGGCCGACAGTTTGACGGAAATGCCGGGGCCGTCCTTGATGCCGCGCCCATTCGAGGCCTTGCCGATGGCGTGGATAGCCGTTTCGTAGGAAGCGTAATAGTTTTTGGCGTCGGCTTCGGTCAGCGCCGCTTCGCCCAGCATGTCGTAGGAATAGCGGTAGCCGCGTGCCTCGTTGGCCTGGCCGTTCTTGATGGCTTCGTCGATCGTCTGGCCGGTGACGAACTGGTTACCCAGCATGCGCATGGCCAGATCCACGCCTTTGCGGATCAGTGGTTCGCCGCCTTTGGAAATGAGCTTGGTCAGGGCCGAACCCAGCCCCGTTTCGCTGCTGGTGCTGACCAGTTTGCCGGTGATCAAGAGGCCCCAGGTGGCAGCATTGACGAACAGCGAAGGCGATTCGCCCAGATGCTTGCGCCAGTCGCCTTTGCTGATCTTGTCGGCGATCAATCGATCAGCCGTGGCGTTGTCGGGAATACGCAACAGTGCCTCGGCCAGACACATCAGTGCCACGCCTTCTTCGGACGATAGGGAAAATTCGTGCATCAGGGCATCGACGCCGGAAGCGCGGGTGCGCTGGGCACGCACCGAGCTGACCAGTTTATGCGCCAGTTGCTGCGACTGTTTCAGCGTGGCTTCGTCATTGTTGGTTATCTGTTCCAGCAGCCATTGCACGGCGCTCACTTCATCGCGCCGGTAGGCGGCAGTTACTGCGGAGCGGAGGGGAATCGGATCACGCAGGATCTCGTCCTGAAGCGCGGAGAACGGGGTAAAACGCGGGCTGATGACAGCAGACATGGGATACTTTCAGTAAGAAATTTTAGTGCCGTACATTAGAAAAAACGCCCGACCGGCGAGTGCTGGCGAGCGTATTTTGAAGTGAACTGCTAATGATTCGATTGTAAAGCGATTTCTTCTGGATTAATTCTGGTATTACAAGGTACTAGCAATAGATTGTTTTTAGTGAGACAATTTAACCAAATAATATTAATTTTGGAGTCCCCGGAAATGCTAGACAAGATCAGTAAAAAAATCTTGATGGAATTGCAGAGCGATGGCCGCATCAGCAACGTAGAACTGGCTGCGCGGGTGAATCTGTCACCAGCAGCTTGCCTGGAACGTGTGCGAAAACTGCACGAATCCGGCTATATCATGGGTTATACGGCCCAGCTCAATCCGCAGTTACTGGACGTTTCCTTACTCGTTTTCATCGAGGTTGTGCTCGATCGCACCACGCCCGAAGTCTTCGATGCCTTTAAACATAGCGTTCAGCTGATACCAGAAGTATTAGAATGCCACATGGTTGCTGGCGGTTTTGACTATCTGGTAAAAGCTCGCGTCAAGGACATGGCAGCATACCGCGAATTCCTTGGTAAAACCCTGCTCCAGAAAGGTGTACGTGAAACCCACACTTACGCCGTTATGGAAGAGGTGAAGAATACCACCAAGTTGCCCATAAAATAGCAGCAGAGAACGAAATTTACATCGTTCTCCTGTTGCAGCCTGTAACGGGGGAGATAGATGAAGCTTTTTCAGCAGCCATGGCTGTTAAGGGGACTGTGGCTGGGCGCGGCAACGCTACTCGGCATGGTGATCGCTTTAGTGCTGGGCTGGCTTACCGATAGCCCCGCTTCTCTGCTAGCGACGGCCGGGCTGGCCTTCCCTACAGCACTGGCTGCAGCATTGCTGATGCGCTGGTACGAAGCGCGTCGCTACAGTGACGACGGGGCGCGCCGTTTTGCCCGTGTGGTGGGCGATGAAATCGACGCCATCATGATAGGCGCCGCCGAAACCTCTTTCTTCGTCGATTCCGTCAAAACCAAAGTGGCGCTCGATGTCGGCACCAGCGCCGACATTGCCGACCGCGCCACGGAAAATCTCGAAGCCTCCAGCGTTATCGCCGCCAATGCCGAGCAGGCTGCCCGCATTGCAGCGCAGGTTAAAGGTGAAACTGTCGCAGGGCGCAGCGAAGCGGATCTGGGCCTACAGCGTATCAAGGCCGCTCGCGCAGAAGCGCAGACGGCCGGTGCCATGATGGCCAGCTTGCAGTCCAATGCCCGCAAAATTTATAGCTTTACCGAAGCGATCAGCGAGATTTCTGCCCGTACCAATCTGCTGGCGCTGAATGCCGCCATCGAAGCAGCGCGGGCTGGCGAACAGGGGCGCGGTTTTGCCGTGGTGGCCAACGAAGTGCGCCAGCTAGCCTTACGCACCAAAGAAGCGACTGATGAAATCAGCGCCATGGTGCGCGAAATTAACCAGCAGGCCGAACAGGCAGCCGGCGGTATGACCACACTGGCGCAAAGCGTGAGCGTGGCGGTGGGCAATGTCGAAACCGTGCACGGATTGCTGGGTAACATAGAACAGTCGTCGAGCGTATCGGAACAGCAGATTGGCCAGATTGCCCAGGCGGCGCGCGAGCATGTGGATACCAGTGAAATTATTGCTCAGGGCGTCAGCAGTATCCGCGACAGCCTGCATTCGACCGAGCAGCAATTGCCACGTGCGGCCGGTTCGGCGCAGGCTCTGGCCGAACGGGCCGAAGTGATTACCCGTGCGCTGAGCGCATCGGCCATCGAAAGCTCGCATGATCCGATCCGGATCGCTGCCCAGCAGGCGGCGCGCGATGTGGGACGGTTGTTCGAATCGGCCATTTCCAGCGGTCAGATCAGTCAGGAAGCGCTGTTCGACCGCCATTACACGCCGATACCGAACACCAATCCGCAAAAGCATAAATCGCGCTTCGATGATTTCACCGACCGGGTATTGCCACCTTTGCAGGAAGCCGTGCTGGAAGCCATGCCGCAGCTGGCTTATGCCGGTGCGGTGGATAACAATGGCTATTTCCCCACCCACAACCGCAAGTTCTCGCAGCCGCTGACGGGCGACTACGATGTCGACATGGTGAATAACCGCACCAAGCGGATATTCAGCGACCGCACCGGCAAGCGCTGCGGCAGCAGCACCCAGCCCTTCCTGCTACAGACTTACAAACGCGATACGGGCGAAGTGATGCACGATTTATCCGTGCCGATTTATGTGAACGGCCGCCACTGGGGCGGCTTCCGCGTCGGCTACCGTTCCAGCCACAGTTAATAGCTGCGGCCGGACAGTCTCAGTAGGTGTCGCTGCGCGGCGCCGAACCGGGCGCCGTGCGCTGGGCCACGCTGTTCATGCCTTCCAGATGGCGGCGCAGCCACTTGTGGGCGGGGCTGCGCGCATCGCGTTCGTGCCACAGCATGTCGAGGTGGACGGCAGGCAGCTGGAACGGCAATTCCTTGGAAATGAGCGCGTCGGTCATCCCTGTCGAGGCGATCAGGTGGCGCGGCAGCACGGTAATCAGGTCGGAGTTGGCCACTACCCGGCCTGCCGTGAAGAACTGGTTCACGGTCAGCAGAATGCGGCGTTCGCGCTGGATCTGTGCCAGCGCTTCATCCACCAGACCATGCGCGCGGCCGGAGAAACTCACCAGCAGGTGATTGGCGGCGCAATAGTTATCCAGCGTCAGGTCGACTTTCGACAGCGGGTGGTCGCGCCGCATCACGCACACATAATGGCCCGAATACAGCCGTTCGTGGCGGATAGGCGAACCCGTTTCGTAGGACAGCTGGGCGGCCACGCCGGGGAAAAAGCCGACGGCCAGATCGATATCGCCGCGCAGCAGCATGGGGCGCGGTTCCCGCGTGGTCAGCGGCACCATGCGCACGTTCACGCCCGGTGCTTCATTTTCGATCGAGCGCATCAGGGCTGGCAGCCAGAAGGCCGCCGTGGCATCGGCCATGGCCATACGGAAGGTGGCGTGGGCCGCCGATACATCGAAGGTTTCCGGTGCGACTGCCGCTTCCAGACTGGCCAGCGCGCTGCGCACGGACGGCCACAGCGACTCGGCGCGCGGCGTCGGTTTGACGCCATAGGCGGTACGGATCAGCAACTCGTCGCCCAGACTTTCGCGCAGACGCTTGATGGCATTGGAGACGGCCGGCTGCGTCATGGCCAGATGGCCGGCGGCGCGGGTCAGGTTCTGCTCGGTCATCACGGCGTCAAAGACGCGTAACAGGTTCAAGTCTAGCGTCAGGAAGCTCATGGCGGCTCAGTCGTGGCTCAGATGGTCGGATGGACAAGAAATATCATTTTGCATCAATGATACGACATTCCATTCACCAAATGAATAATTGTTATCGGGGAAGTAAATTGGCTACTTATGTTGCACTGCACTATAGTACCGTCTGATTCTAAATGCCTTGTAACACCATGTCTACCCTGATTTCTGCCGTACAAAATATCTCTCTGATCAGCGCTGGCGAGCTGGCGCTGGCAAGCGGCGCCGTGTGCGCCGTGCTGCTCTTGTTTAAACCTTTGCTGACGGGCCTGGCCCGCGCCGCCATGCTGCTGGTCCGCCCGCGCCTGAGCAAGGAAGAGCAGCTGCAACGCCGCCAGATGCGCGATGCCATGCTGCTCAAGCATATGCTCAATTCCATCGAAGGCGAGCCTAGTCACGTGGCCGAGCTGCGCGCGATTGCTTCGCGCGTCTAGACTTACTTTCCGCCCAGTAGTGCTGGTTTCAGGTCACTATCGACCGGATGCTCACCCAGCCAGATGCGCAGTACGGCGTTGTAGAACGCCACGTCAGGCATCAGCTCACCGATCTTTTTACCGTTCAGATAGCACTGGGTACCCTCGTTCGGGGTCCAGTCCAGCGTCAGCTGGTCGTTCTTTTTCAGGGCGGGAATCTGGGCAAACACTTCACCGAACTTCATGGTCTGCGGCAGGATGCGGGTGCGCTCGTTCTTGTCGGTATTGTTGTTCAGACCATCCATGAAGGCTTTGCCGAAATCTTCCGAGCTGACTTCGCGCAGCATGGTGATGGCAACCCGGCGCGGGCCGCTGGTGGCCAGCACGTCGGCCACGCTGGTTTTCTTTTCTGTCAGGTAGAGGCCGGCGGCATACACCTTGAAGATGACTTTGGTGCGCACGCCTGCGCCATTGAGTTTGAGCTCGCTGCCCGCGACCTTGATGCTATCGTCGAACTTGACGCCAGCGACTTCCACCGCAGCCAGTGCGGGCAGGCAGAAGCTGCCAGCCAGCATGGTGGCGGCAAACAGGCTTTTCAGGATATTTCTGCGTTTCATATGTCGTCTCCGAAAGGTAGTGGGGCCGGCGCACCGGGCGCTCTGGACTCGATCGGAATATACCACCGCTGGCACGACATCATGCAGGGAAAACCGCAGGCAGCCGGAATTGGCCGCTGCGGCATGGTGGTGTGGCCTGTCAGGCCTTGCTTGCCTGCAGGCGCTCGAACTTGGCCTGCAGTTCTTCCTTGCTCTCCCGCATGGCAGGATTGAAGGGTATGCAGCTTACCGGACACACTTGCTGGCACTGCGGCTCGTCAAAGTGGCCCACGCATTCGGTGCATTTGTCGGGGTGGATCTGGTAAATTTCGGCGCCCATAAAAATGGCGTCGTTGGGGCACTCGGGCTCGCACACGTCGCAATTGATGCAGTCGTCGGTAATCATTAAGGCCATGCTGGTACTCGCTGCTTACTGGTCACGGGTGGCGGCAATTTTCTTTTGCAGCCAGCGGTCGACCGAGGGGAACACAAATTTGGAAACATCGCCACCGAGTACGGCAATCTCGCGCACGATGGTGCCGGAAATAAACTGATACTGGTCGGATGGCGTCAGGAACATGGTTTCGACATCGGGCAGCAGGTAGCGGTTCATGCCCGCCATCTGGAACTCGTATTCGAAGTCGGACACGGCGCGCAGGCCGCGCACGATGACGCGGGCATCATGCTCGCGCACGAAATCCTTGAGCAGGCCGGAAAAGCCCTGCACTTTTACGTTGGGATAGTGACCCAGCACTTCATTGGCGATGGTCAGGCGTTCTTCCAGCGTGAAAAATGGTTTCTTGCTCTGGCTATCGGCGACCCCGACCACCAGCGTGTCGAACAGACCCGATGCGCGACGCACCAGATCCTCGTGACCACGGGTCAGCGGATCAAAAGTTCCCGGATAAACAGCTACGACCATGTCGGCTCCTTGCAGTGCACCAATTTAGAACGCGCCATTATGCCTGAAAAATGCCGTTTGCCCGCATTTCGGGCACTCTGACGGCGGCTTTTGGACAGCCGGCGGGCTTAAATCTTGCGTTTTAGTAAATGGAAGTGCACCATGCCCGCTTTATCGGCGCGGATCACTTCCCAGCCGGCCATCCATTCCGGGCTGGCATCATCGGCAAACTCGAGCGGTATGCCCGACTCGGCATACACCAGTCCACCCTCTTCCAGCAATTTGCTGCACAGCGGCAAAGCACGCTCGATAAAGCTTTGCTGGTAAGGCGGATCGAGGAAGACCAGATCGTAGCGCTGGCCCCGGCTGGCGGCCGATTGCGCCACGGCCAGAGCATCGCCGCGCATGATCTGCACCTTGTCGGCTTTGAGTTTCTGTTTGATGGTTTCCAGCTGCTGCACCACGGCCGTCACGCTATCGACCATGGTGACGCTGAGCGCGCCCCGGCTGGCCGCTTCGAAACCGAGCGCACCGCTGCCGGCGAACAGATCGAGCACGCGCGCGCTGGCCCAATCGCCATCGCGCTGGTGGTTGATCCAGTTAAACACGGTTTCGCGCACGCGGTCCGGGGTCGGGCGCAGGCCGGAGGCGCTGAGCACTGGCAGGGGCGTGCGTTTCCAGCTACCGCCGATGATGCGCACCTGATGGCTGTGCTGCGGGCCATGGACGGGAACTTTGGCCGGTTTGGCGGGTTTGCTGGCGGGCTTTCTAGGCATGATGCAGGTGGTTGATTTATCAGGCGCGACTATAACATACGGGGCTTCACGGCCTGCTGCTGTGGCCTTCCTGCGCCAGCACTTTCAGGTCGTGGATACAGTCCTGTATTCTGTGCTGGGCGTGAGCTTTCTGACTTGTTGTGGATAACTGTATGACGCCCAGCACCATCTGCACGGTGCTTTCCTCATACTCGACCAGGGCAGGCGCACGGGGCCCGCTCTCCATCTGCCGGAAAGTGTCGTTGATCAGCTGGCGCAGCAATTCCATGGTGGCGACGCGGCCCGGTTGTTCCTGCTGGATTTTGCGCGCCAGCGCCACGATTTCACTCTGGCGCCGCATGCGCTCTTCCAGCAGCTGGCTGGTAAGCAGAGGCCGGGCATCGGACAGCTGGCGGATCTGCGCTTCCTGCGTCCGGCTGAAATCACCAAACCACAGTTCGAACTGGTCCAGCGCTTGCTGGAAGCGCGCCTTTTGCTGGGTTGCTATATCACCCCGCATATATTTGTCGCGGAATTCGGCATTATTGGCCGCGAACTTCTTTTCCATGGAGCGGATCTGTTCGGGCCGCAGCGAGCGCAGCAGGTCAGCCAGTTCCGGCACGGCATGCAGCAGCAGCACCTGCATGCGCTGGCGTACTTCGCCCCAGCTGGCGCGCAGGCTGGCCGTATCGGTGGGATTATTCAGGTGGCGCTGCTGGCCCGTCTGCAGTAGCTGGGCATAATCCTGCAGCTGGCTGGTGCGATGCCACTGGAAGAGCTGATCGATATCCTTCCGGACCTGAGTTTTTTGCTCGCGGTCAAGATCGACATAGCCGTCCAGCCACCAGTACAGCAAGGTGTCGCCGTGGTTGTAGGCTAGTCGCAGCGAGCTGCAGGCACCCAGCGCCAGCAGCAGAAATAGTGCAAAGGTGTAAGGCCAGAGTGCACGGGCAGCAGGAAAGGCCATGTTAAACTTTCGCATTCGTTAACTCTTTTGAACTGGCAACTATGAACGTAGTGATCCTCGCCGCAGGCATGGGCAAACGCATGCAGTCCGCTTTGCCGAAAGTTTTGCATCCGCTGGCCGGCAAGCCGCTGCTGTCGCACGTACTCGATACCGCGCGCAGTCTTGCGGCCAGCCGATTATGCGTGATTTACGGCCATGGTGGCGCGGCCGTACTGGACATGCTGGCTAAGCAGCCGGAAAAGGTGGCGACTGCCTTGCAGGAACCGCAGCTGGGTACGGGTCATGCAGTTATGCAGGCTCTGCCGGAACTCGATGATCGGGCGCCTACCCTGATCCTGTATGGCGACGTGCCGCTGACCACCGCCGCATCGCTGCAAGGTCTGATCGATGTGGCCGGGCAGGACAAGCTGGGCATCCTGACCGTGGTGCAGGACGACCCTTTCGGTCTGGGCCGTATCGTCCGCGAAAACGGCGAAATCAAGCGCATCGTCGAGCAGAAAGATGCCACCGAGGAAGAGCGCGCTATCAAGGAAATCAATAGCGGCATCATGGTGGTGCCGACTGCCCGCCTCAAACAGTGGCTGGGCGCGCTGAAAAATAACAATGCGCAGGGCGAGTACTATCTGACCGACATCGTCGCCATGGCGGTGGCTGATGGTGTGCCGGTGGTGGCAGCGCAGCCTTCGGCCCAGTGGGAAGTGGCGGGCGTGAACAGCAAGGTGCAGCTGGCCGAGCTTGAGCGCATTCATCAGGGCAATATTGCGCTGAAATTGCTGGAACAGGGCGTGACTCTGATGGATCCGGCCCGTATCGATGTACGTGGCGAACTGATCTGCGGGCGCGATGTGGTGATCGATGTGGGCTGTGTGTTCGAAGGCAAGGTCGAACTGGCCGATGGCGTGCAGGTGGGTGCGCATAGCGTGCTGGTGAATGCCCGCATCGAAGCCGGTGCCCAGATCAAGCCGTTCTGCCATATCGAGGAAGCCGTCGTGGGCCCGGTCTCTATCATCGGCCCCTATGCACGCCTGCGTCCCGGCACCGTGCTGGCGGAAGATGTGCATGTGGGTAACTTCGTCGAAATCAAAAATGGTCAGGTGGCCGCACACAGCAAGGCCAACCATCTGGCCTATATCGGCGATGCCACCGTGGGCTCGCGCGTGAATATCGGCGCCGGCACGATTACTTGCAATTACGATGGCGCCAACAAGTTCCGCACCGTGATCGAGGATGATGCCTTTATCGGTAGCGACAGCCAGCTGATCGCCCCTGTCACCGTGGGCAAAGGCGCCACGCTGGGTGCCGGCACTACGCTGAGCAAGGACGCACCGGCAGGCAAGCTGACCATTTCGCGGGCGCGCCAGCTGACCATCGAAGAATGGACCCGTCCCGTCAAGAAGCCGAAATAAGCGCAGCATAGCGCCAGCCTAAGCCGGGATTCTTCCCGGCTTTTTTGTTGCCGCTCGAGTTATTAGCAGTGTTTTTATCCTTGTGGATAAACGTGTGGAGAAGCCTGCGGATATCGGCTGGGTAAGCGACGGATAAACACTGGATAACAAGTGAATAAATACCGGATTCGATCACTGGAAATGTTTCCGGATGACAGATACGGGTGGTTTTTCCACGTATGTGGATAAGCTTGTTGAAAACGCTGTGGGTTATGCGGGATAAGTTTTATCTGTGGATAAACTTGTGTGTAAGCCTGTGTATAGCGCGGGAATAGCCGGTGGGAAAAGCGGGAAAACTTCCCCTGCCTGGCCGTGCCTGTGCATAAAGCTGTGGGCAAGCAGGGGAACAAGCGGGGGATAGGCTGAGGATAAATCTGCTAGAGCAGGATGCGCGTCTCGAATTTGCTGCGCGAGGTAGAAAAATAGGCTTTCACGTTACGCACATTGCGGTGAGCGGTGAACAGGCGATGCGCTAGTGCGTGATAGGCCGGCATATCGTTCACCTGTACGATTAGCACAAAATCCGGCCCCGGCGCCACGCGGTAGCACTGCAGCACGGCACTTTCGTCCGCCACATGGGCTTCGAACTCGCTCATCCGTTCGGCAGCCTGGTTATCGAGCGAGATTTCAACGATGGCGGTCAGGCTGGGGCCCACCTTTTCCGGTGCGATGATGGCGACCTGTCGCTGGATCAAGCCGCTCTCGGTTAATTGCTTGACGCGGCGCAAACAGGTGGGCGCGGAAACGTGGACCGCCAGCGCCAGTTCGGCATTTGTTTGCGAAGCATCAATTTGTAGCGCATTGAGTATGCGGCGATCTATCTCATCCATAAAAATTTTCCAATAAAATGAAAGAATATTTCACTGCGATGTGATGGTGAAATAATATTCCATAATGTACATCAAATAGAAAGCATATTTCATAACGACTGAACTAGCATGACGATTCCATTTTCTAGTCGAGGTTTTTTATGTGCGGCATCGTCGGCGCGGTAGCGCAACGCAACATCACCCCTATTCTGATCGAAGGTCTGAAACGCCTGGAATACCGCGGCTATGATTCGTGCGGCGTGGCGCTGCATCTGGATGGTCAGCTGCAACGTTCGCGCAGCACCTCGCGCGTGGCCGATCTGGAAAAGCAGATCGATGAAGCCGGCATGCACGGTTTCACCGGCATTGCCCACACCCGCTGGGCGACCCACGGTGCGCCGGCCTCGCACAATGCTCACCCGCACTTCTCGCCGAGCACCGAGCAGGCCCGTATTGCGCTGGTCCACAATGGCATTATCGAAAACCACGACGAACTGCGCGCCGAACTGGTGGGCCTCGGTTATGTGTTCCAGAGCCAGACCGACACGGAAGTGATCGCCCACCTGGTGGATCATATGTATAACGGCGATCTGTTCGATACCGTGCAGCAGGCCGTCAAACGTCTGCATGGCGCATACGCGATTGCCGTATTTGCCCGCGAAGAGCCGCACCGCGTGGTGGCTGCCCGTCAGGGTTCGCCGCTGATCGTCGGTCTGGGCAAAGGTGAAAACTTCGTTGCTTCGGACGCTATGGCGCTGGCCGGTACCACCGACCAGATCATCTATCTGGAAGAAGGCGACGTGGTCGACCTGCAGCTGGGCCGCATCTGGGTGGTCGATAGCGCCGGCAAGCCGGTCGAGCGCGAAGTGAAAACCGTGCACGCCCATACCGGTGCGGCCGAGCTGGGCCCATACCGCCACTATATGCAGAAAGAAATCTTCGAGCAGCCGCGCGTGATCGGCGATACGCTCGAAGGCGTCACCGGCATCATGCCCGAGCTGTTTGGCGATGGCGCCTATAACGTCTTCAAGCAGATCGACCGTGTGCTGATCCTCGCTTGCGGCACCAGCTATTACTCGGGCCTGACGGCCAAGTACTGGATCGAATCCGTCGCCAAGATTCCCGTCAATGTGGAAATTGCCAGCGAATACCGCTACCGCGACAGCGTGCCGCATCCGAACACGCTGGTGGTGACGATTTCGCAAAGCGGCGAAACGGCCGATACGCTGGCCGCACTAAAACATGCACGCAGTCTGGGCATGGAGCACACGCTGACCATCTGCAACGTGGCCACCAGTGCCATGGTGCGCGAGTGCAAACTGGCCTATATCACCCGCGCCGGTGTGGAAGTAGGCGTGGCATCGACCAAGGCCTTCACCACCCAGCTGGCCGCACTGTTCCTGCTGACGCTGTCGCTGGCGCAAGTCAATGGCCGGCTCAGCGATGCGGAAGAAGAAGCCCACCTGAAAGCCATGCGCCATCTGCCGGTTGCGATTTCGTCGGTGCTGGCGCTGGAACCGCAGATCATTGCCTGGGCTGAAGATTTCGCCCGTAAAGAAAATGCCCTGTTCCTGGGCCGCGGCATGCACTACCCGATCGCGCTCGAAGGTGCGCTCAAGCTGAAAGAGATTTCGTATATCCACGCAGAAGCCTATCCAGCAGGCGAACTCAAGCATGGCCCGCTGGCGCTGGTGACGGAAGAAATGCCGGTGGTAACCATTGCACCGAACGACACGCTGATCGAGAAGCTGAAATCGAATATGCAGGAAGTACGTGCGCGTGGCGGCCAGCTGTATGTGTTCGCCGACGTCGATTCGCGCATCACTTCCGGCGAAGGCCTGCATGTGATCCGCCTGCCGGAACACTATGGTCTGCTGTCGCCTATCCTGCACGTGGTGTCGCTGCAGCTGCTGGCCTATCACGCCGCGCTGGCGCGCGGCACCGATGTGGACAAGCCGCGTAATCTGGCCAAATCCGTGACGGTGGAATAAGCCAGTTCCGGATGACGCAAACACAATGCCGGCCCGCACAGGGCCGGCATTTTTTTTTACCTAGCCGGTGACCTTTGCCGCTGCAGTAGTTTGCAGGCTGCCAATAGCAGTCCGCATGAAGTCGCGCATGGCTGCATGCACAAAGCCGGAATCGCTGAGTGCCGCTTCGTTGTTGAGGGCCTGCCGGATTTTTTGCTGGGTTGCCGGGTTGTCACCGGCAAACGAGCGGAACAACTCCAGCCAGTGCAGGGCTAGTGGGCGTACCGATGGTGCAGTGGGACTCATGCCCTGATCCATAGCATCCTGTACCTGCGCAATCAGAGGTGGCCATTCTGCGGAGCGGCGGCCCAGATTGGCGCTGAGGAAGGCAAACTCGTCATCATCGAGATAGTTGCGGTAGATGGCAAGCTGGCGCTGGCGCGAGGCGGCCAGCACGAAGCGCATCATCTCGGGCGAAATGCCGCTCTGTTCCTGTACCAGCTGCTGCTGTTCGTGCATGCGGTTGAGCTTGGCGAACAGCTGCGCGCGGGCGCCCGTATCGCGCACCACCATGCGCATCCACTGGCTGGATAGTTCTATGGCCTGCGGGTGTTCCGGTCCGGCGCCGCTGGCCATCAGCGCAGCGACGCTGGCCACCAGCGTTTTCCATTCCTGCTTGACGGTGTCGCCGGCACGGTAGAGCGGCAACTGCTTCAGTTCTTCCTGCGAAAAATATTGGTCATACATGGTCATCAGCTCCAGAGTCGTTAGCCATTCGGCCAGCTCGGGTTGCTGCCCCTGTTGCAGTTGTTGTTGCAGATCCTGCAGGCGGCTGCGCAGCGTGGTCGCCTGTTCGATCTGTCGCGTGAGCTGGGCGATCTGCTCGGCAATCACGCTGCTAAAGGGCAGGTCCGGTCTGGCCAGATAAGTACCGATGTCGGCCAGCGTCAGACCGAACTTGCGCAAGGCCTGTATCTGGTGCAGCCGGGCGATGTCATCACGGTTGTAGAGGCGGTAGCCGGCATCGGTACGCGCGGTCGGAGTGAGCAGGCCAATGGCGTCATAGTGGTGCAGCGCCCGCACGGTCAGGCCGGTGCGCTTGCTCAGTTCGCCTATCTTTAACAACATCGGTCACTCCCTCAGCTCCAGCGTGATGCCAGCTTGCAGCCTGACGTTGCGTCAGGGTCAAGCGCAAGGATAGCGATTTTTACCGTGCGCTGAAAGTGCGCATCGCCGGGGCTCGCCTTTGCGCTGACGCAAGTCTCACTAATCATGCCTGCCTACAATCTCTCCTGTTGGCAACTTTTGCAGCCGCAAGCGGCGGGAGGGACGGAAGATGCACTTGATCCGCCTAGGCTCAGGCAAACCGCGCCGGATATCCCAGCGCGGTGCCGTCGTGGTGCTGTTCGCGGCCATGCTGATGCTGCTGATCGCGCTGGCCGGTCTGGCGCTGGAGACGGGGCAGCTGTTCAACCGCCGTGCGGAAATCCAGACGCTGACGGACGCACTGGCGCTGGCCGCAGCGCGCCAGCTTAATGGCCGCAGCACGGGTGTCAGCGCCGCGCTGGCCGCAGCCAGCGAAAGGCTGAGCAGTGCCGATGGCGTGCGTTACCAGTATGGCCGAGCGCAGGCGGGCTGGAATGCGGCGGCGCTGAGCTTTGCAGCCAGTGCCCACGGCCCCTGGCTGGACGCGGCGGCCGCCGCCGCTGCGCCGCAGGGGCTGGCTTTCGTCAAAGTCGATCCCTTCCAGCTCGATGCCGCCCTCACCGCCATGCCCACCGTGTTTATGCGCGTGCTGTCGGCAGCGCTGCAAGTGGTGGCGGTAGGCGGGCCCAGCGTGGCTGGCCCGGCTTCTATCAATGTGCTGCCGCTGGCGCTGTGTGCCATGTCGGCGCAGGCCGCTGCAGCGCGCGGAACTGAACTCGTGCAATATGGTTTCCGCCGCGGCATCAGCTATGACCTGATGGCGCTTGATCCGGCCGATACCGACGGCATAGGCGCGCATTATCTGATCGATCCGCTGGCGGCGCCCGGCATCCCGGGTGCGCCGGAAGATTTCGCGCTCGACACCATTAAGCCGTTTATCTGTAGCGGCACGCTGGCCATGGCGCGCGTAACGGGGGCGCCCATTACCGTACAGGGGCCGTTTCCGCTGGCCGCGCTATATTCCCAGCTCAACTCGCGCTTCGGCCAGTACACGGCGCCCTGCAATGCCACCACGGCGCCGCCCGATGCCAACGTCAAAGCCTATAGCGTCAGCGGGCTGTTTAGTACCAGTGCTTCATGGATGAATGGCAGCAGTCCCGTACTCGGCGCGCTAGCGGCAGCACGCTATCCGGCCTCGCCTTCCGGCACTAGCGAGCCGCTGTGGACCTATGCCGACCCCGCCGTGCTGCCCGCCAATACGGGGCCTGATAAATATGGCCCCTTGTGGAGCTATGCGCGTGCCGTGCCTTTCAGCGCCTACGTTGCGGGCGAGCCGGAGCCGGCCAGCGGCTATGCCCCCTACGCCGCCTCGCAGGCGAGCTGGAACCTGCTGTATCCGGTCAATAGCGGTGGGGGTGTACCCAGCCTCAAGACGGCCAGCTATCCCTCGGGCGCCACGGCGACGCCGTATCAGGCGATCGGCGGCAACTTCTTTCTTGCGCCTGCGACTGGGGCGCCGGGCGTACGGGGGCGGCGCCTGCTGAACGTCGCTTTGTTGCAATGTCCGCTGCCCGCCAGCGGCATCAGCCACGCGACAGTGCTGGCCGTTGGGCGCTTCTTCATGACCGTACCTGCCGATAGCAGCCACCTGTATGGGGAATTTGCCGGTATCGCGGCGGAGCAGACGCTCAGCGGCAGGCTGGAGCTGTTGCCATGAGGGGGCGCCGCCAGTACGGCGTGGCGACGCTGGAAATGCTGCTGGTGCTGCCGGTATTGCTGGTGTTTCTGGCCGGGCTGGTATTTTTTGGCCGCTATTTCACTTATTACAGCATGGCGCAGAAAGCGGCGCATGATGGCGCGCGCTATCTGGCCACGGTGTCGCGGCGCGAAATGAAAACCCAGCTATCGGGTGCCACGCAGGTGCCGGCCATGCTGCTGGCGCAAAGCATCGCCCAGCAGGAAATGGCGGGCTTGCAGGCAGGGCCGGTGGCGGTGGTGGTGGAATGTGCGCCCAGCCCGTGCACCGGCTGGGTGTTGCCGGAAAAAGTCAGAGTGGTGGTGCAGATGCAGGTGACCGATCAGTTGTTTGCTCCGTTCAGCGATCTTTTTGTCGGTGATCAGGGGCTGCTGCTGCAGGCCGATGTGTCGATGCTGTACGTGGGGCAGTAGATGCGGCCGCGTATGCCTTTAGCTGTGCAGCAGCGCGGTACGCTGGCGGTGGAATTCGCCGTCGTGCTCGTCATATTTCTGCTGCTGCTATTCGGCTTGCTGGCGGTGGCGCAGGGGCTGTATGTGGTAAATACAGTGCAGGAGGTGAGCCGGCGCGCGGCGGTGGCCGCCGCCAAAACGGACTTTAGCGACAGTGCAGCGCTACAGCAGATACGCCAGCAGGCGGTATTCCGCTCCACGCCCGGTCTGCTGGCGTTTGCCGCGCCGGTGAGCGATGCCCATGTGCGCATTGATTACCTGAGTATTGCCAAAGCCGGTGACGGCAGCCTGAGTCTGCTCCCCATGGCGGTGCTGCCGGCTTCTCCCGCCGCCAGTCAGGTGGCTTGTACCGCCGACCCATACAGCAGCCAGTGCGTGCAGTTTGTGCGTGTGCGCCTGTGCGATGCGGCCGATACGGCGACCTGCCAGCCTGTGCAGCTACAATGTATCTTTCCGTGGGTGCAGCTGAATATCGCCTTGGGCACGGCGCCCACCATCGTCAAGGCCGACGGACTCGGCTACGTCGCCAGCCCGCCCTGAAGCGGATTTTTTCCCTGCCGCACTGGCTTGGCCACAACTTGCTATCATCATGGCTATAGTGACCTGCCTCGCCACCATGAAAGCTGCTGATGGATACAAGTAAATTTACTGCGGAATATTTCAACAACTTTGGCCGGGGGACGCTGCCCGACCATCTGGGCATTCAGATCAACCGCGTCAGTGAAGGCGAAGTCCTTGGCCAGTTCCAGGTGACCCGGCAGCATCTAGCGCCTAACGGTTTTCTCCATGCGGGCAGTGTGGTGACGCTGGCCGATACCGTGTGCGGCTATGCCTGCTTTGCCCACCTGCCGGCCGGCGCCGAGAATTTCACCACCATCGAACTCAAGTCCAACCATCTGGGCACGGCGCGCGAAGGCATGGTGATGGCCACGGCCAAGGCCGTGCATCTGGGCCGCACCACGCAGGTGTGGGATGCCACGGTGGTGAATCAGGCCACGGGAAAAACCATGGCGCTGTTCCGCTGCACGCAAATGATCCTGTATCCGAAATGAGGCGATACGCTATGCCATCATTGCGCCGCCTTGGTGGCCTGAGCCTGCTGCTGGCATCCTCGCTGGCGCTAGCCCAGCCCGCCGCCAGCGACGACACGCTGTTCCGTGCACTCGGTGGCCAGCCGGGCATCAAAAACGTAGTGGATACCTTCCTGCCGCTGGTGGTGGCCGATGCCCGCATCAAGGATAACTTTGCCGATTTCGATCTGGAGCAGCTCAAGCTGCGCTTGCAGGAACAGTTCTGCGAAATCAGCGGCGGGCCCTGCCGCTACACGGGCAAATATCGTGACAGGACCATGGATGGCGTGGGCACGGTGCGCGATATGGTGACCGTGCATCAGGATCTGCAAATCAGCAATGCCATGTTCAATGCACTAGCTGAAAATTTGCAGCTCGCCATGCAGCAGCAAGGCGTGCCGAATAGCGCGGCCAACCGTCTGGTGGCCCGCTTGGCGCCCATGCAGCGCGATATTGTCACAGCCCGCGCCACGCCGGCAGCGCCGGACAGGGGCAAGCTGCTGGCCACGGGCGGTGTCAGCACGGTGGAAGGCGCCGCAGGGGGCGGCATCGTGCCGTGGGCGCTGATCAGCGGTTATGGTTCGCGCGATAGCTGGGGGGCAAACGCCTATTACACCTATCTGGGCACGCAGGATTATCAGTTAGCCAGCTACGGCGTGGTGGTGGGCATCGCGGACCGGTTGGAAATCTCGCTGGCCGATCAGCAATTGCGGGGCAGTCTGGCACCGCTGGACCGGCTGGCTATCCGTCAGCAGATTTTCGGCCTGAAAGTAAAGCTGGCGGGTGATGTGGTGTACGATCAGGACAGCCTGATGCCGCAAGTAGCGGCCGGCATCCTGTACAAGCGCCATCAGCGGCTGGGCGGGCTAGACGCGCTCGGTGTGAGCAGGGTGCAGCAGCTGGGCGCCAGCGACGATCATGGCTACGACTACTATCTGGCAGCGACCAAGCTGGTGCTGGAGCACAGCCTGCTGCTCAATGCGACGGTGCGCGCTACCCGCGCCAACCAGATGGGGCTGCTGGGCTTGGGCGGCGATCAGGGCACGCGCACGCGGCTGATGCCGGAACTGTCTGTGGCCTATCTGGCCGACCGCAAGCTGGCCATAGGCGCGGAATACCGGCGCAAGCCGCACAACCTCGGGCTGGACCATGAAAAGGCCTATTACGATGTGTTTGCGGCATGGTTCCCCAACAAAAACCTGTCGCTGACGCTGGCTTATGCGGTGCTGGGCGACATTACCGTGTTCAACCCCAAGCGCCAGCGCGGTGCCTATCTGTCGGTGCAGGCCGGTTTCTGATGCATGCTGCAGCACAAAGCAAAACGGCCAGCTAGGCGCTGGCCGTTCTGGTCTGCACGGGGCTTAGCCGTGCAGAGATTCTTCCAGCAGCTTGTGTAGGGCAGCGAAATCCGGTTCACCCAGATAGCGCTTGAGGATGGTGCCATCCTTGCCGATTACGAAGGTGGTGGGCGTCATGGCCACGTTGCCATAGGCGCGCGCAGCCGAGCCATCGGTATCGAGCGCCACCTTGAACGGCAGCGCGCGCGTTTCCGCGTAGTTCAGCACATAGTTAGGCGGGTCGTAGCTCATTGCTACAGCGACGAACTCCAGTCCCTGATCCTTGAACTTGTTATAGGTCTCGACCATCTTCGGCATTTCGGCCACGCAAGTGGTGCAGGAAGTGGCCCAGAAATTGACCATCACCACTTTGCCTTTCAGGCTATCCGGCGCGATTTTGTCGCCCTTGATGCTGACAAAAGCCACTTGCGGCGCAGCGGGGCGTTTGTTCAGGCTGACGTAGGCGCCAGCGCCGGCCAGCGCCAGCACGACGGCGGCCAGTACGGGCTTGACCCAGCCCTTGGAAGCTTGCGAGGTAGACATGATCAGGAGTTGCTAGCTGGACGAGGCTGGAACGATTTCCACTCCTCTTCGGTAATGTATTCGAAGACCTTCACCACTTTGGCCACGCCGCTCACGCCGCGGGCGATATCGGCGGCGATCTGGCCTTCGCGCTGGGTGACGCGGCCTTGCAGATAGACGTTGCCGCGTTCGGTCACCACCTGGAAGGAGTTGGCCGAAATATCCTTGCGGTCGATCAGGCTGGCTTTGACCTTGGTGGTGATCATGGTGTCGTTCGAGCGCGAAGAGAAGCTCGAACTACCGGCGATTTCCAGTTCGTTGATCACCGAGACTACGCCTTCGATGCCGGCCACTTCGCGCTCAGCCTGGGCGCGGGTAGCTTCATCGCGCACTTCGCCCGTCAGCAGGGCGCGGCGGTTGAAGGCATTGATGTTGATGTGGCCGGCCGAGCCGATCACGTTATTGAGCTTGATGCCGCCTTTGACTTCGATGGCACGGTCTTCCGTCTGGGCGCCGAAGGTGCGGCGGTCGGTCGCGGCTAGCGTGCCGGAAATGGCACCGCCAGCGACCAGAGCGACGCAGCCGGACAGCGAGCTGACCAGACCGGCACACAGCAGGCTCATGGCCAGCGGCCGGCGCAGGGTTTGCCAGATGGCGGCAGACTTACTCATTCACATCTCCTCCGAACAGGGCGACGTCGATCCCGTCGCAAATGCAGTGTATGGTTACCAGATGGACTTCCTGGATGCGGGCCGTGCGGTCGGCCGGTACGCAGATATGCACGTCGGCATCGGTGAGCATTTTGCCGATGGCGCCGCCGCCTTTGCCGGTCAGCGCCACGACGCGCATTTCGCGTTCCAGCGCTGCCTCGATGGCGGCCATCACGTTGGCCGAATTGCCCGAGGTGGACAGCGCCAGCAGAATATCGCCCGCCTGGCCGAAAGCCTGTACCTGTTTCGAGAAAATATCGCGGTAGCTGTAATCATTGGCCACCGCCGTCAGGATAGACGTATCGGTGGTCAGCGCCAGTGCTGGCAGGGGGAAGCGCTCGCGTTCGAAGCGGCCCACCAGCTCGGCGGCGAAATGCTGGGCATCGGCCGCAGAACCGCCATTGCCGCAGACGAGAATCTTATTGCCATTGGATAACGCCGAGAACATCAGTTCGATCGCCTGGGCGATATGGGGCGCCAGCACGGTGGCAGACTGGATTTTGATTTCGGCACTTTCGTGGAAGTGCGAGAGGATGCGTTGATTATTCATAGTGTGCTGATTATAGTGCAGGCGTTCAGTACGCCGGACAAGTGCTGAAAAAAATGCTTACATTTCGAGCACGTTTTGCATCCAGGACAAGTTTTCTCCGTCGATGGCGAGCAGATCGAAGCGGCATGGCGGCAGTTCGGCATAGCGTAGCAGAAAGTACTGGGCGGCGCGCAGCAGGCGGCGCTGCTTGGCCGTCGTGACGCTGGCGGCTGCCCCGCCAAAACGGCGGCTGGCGCGCTGGCGTACTTCCACAAATACCAGTGTGCCGCCCTGCTGCATGACCAGATCGAGCTCGCCCAGCTTGCAGCGGAAATTACGCTCCAGCAGATGCAGCCCCTGCTGCTGTAAAAATGCCAGCGCCCTATCCTCGCCTTGCTGGCCCAGCCGCTGCTGCAGGGTGCTGCTCATGGCCTGCCTAAGGCGTGAGCACCTGCGGCTGGCCGTCGCGGAACTCTGCCACCGCTTCGCGCCGTTCGAAACGGGCCGGACCACGGCCGAACTCTACGCTGAGCTGGCCCGTTACGCCGTCCAGCCGGATGGTGCCATCGGGTTGGCGGCTGATGGCGCGCGCCACGCGATAGGCATCGATGCCCAGCGCGTACAACCGTTCCAGATCGGGGCCCAGGGCCCCGGCCGTATGCGGATAACTCATCACAGCGGCGTGGTCGGGCTGCAGCCGCCACGGCATATCGAGCAGGCGCAGGCCGTTCAGGGCGGGCAGCGCCGTGCCGTTGTTCAGCGCCGAGGTGCCATACAGGCGTAGCCGTGGTAGCACGGGGTCAGGTTCGGACGCATCGGCGTCGGCCAGCACGGCGAGCAGGTGGCGGGTCTGCTCCGCGCCCATGGCGGAAAACAGCAGGCCCGGACGCTCGGTGCGCAGGCGCGCATACCATTGCAGGATTTCGGCCTCGCCCAGTTCCCCTTCCGGCGTGCCCAGTTCTTCGATGTTGGCTACCTTGCCGTCATCCTGCCACTGGTCGGCAAAGGCCCCGGCCACGCGGCGCTGCCACGGCGTGGTGGTGCTGATGATGCTGGCGCTGGCCGTCACTCCGTCCTGCAGGGCGCGGCGGGCCAGCTGGCGTGCCTGGTCTTCCAGCGACAGGCCCATGGCCAGCATCAGCGTAGGCAGCGCGCCGCCATGCCCTTCCGGATAATTGAGGACGATGGTGGGCTTGGTCACCAGCACGCTCTCGGCCAGTGTGCTGACAGCGGCGCGCGACAGCGGGCCGATCACCACGTCGTACTGCTGCACGGCGTGGGCGTAGCTGTACAGCACGTCCTGCGCCACGTCGGTGGTGGCGATGGTGGTGATGCTGATGCTATCGGGTTCGCGTTCCCACGCCGCCTGCACGCCGTCACGCACAGCCGCTGCGGCTTGCGCCAGCGCTTCGGCCTGTAGCGGCAGCAGCAGGGCAATGCGCAGCGGCGGGCCGGAGCTGGCGCCGGTATTGCTGTCGGTATGATTGCCGGCGGGGGGCACCGAGATATAGGCAGCGCTGGCGCTGGCAGGAGGCGCTGGCGGCGGCAGCTGGACAGCAAAAGTCTGGGCAGCCTCCGGCTCCGGTTCAGGGGCGGCAGCGGTCAGTGTGCTGGCTGACGGCGCGGCGGGCGTCACCGCAGCAGGCGCCGTTACAGCACTTGTAATTGCCGGGCCGGACGCGCACAATCCACCGGGCGCGTTGCAGAACGGCGTGCTGCAGGCGCTCACCAGCATCGCCAGTATGCAGAACTGCCACCACTTCATTCTTTTCATTCGACCTCCATGACTGCTCAAGCCACCAGTTCCATTGCCAACCTGCCCGTGATGGGCGAAATGGCACATCAGTCCTATCCTAGCGCAACCTTGTACGTGGTGGCGACGCCGATCGGCAATGTGACCGATATTAGCCTGCGCGCGTTACACGTTTTGAGTCTGGTCAATGCGGTGGCGTGCGAAGACACCCGCAACACGGCCCAGCTGATGACGCGCTTCGGTCTGCACCAGCCGCTGATTGCGGCGCACCAGCACAACGAGCGCGAAGTGGCCGAGACGCTGATTGCCCGTCTGCAGGCTGGCGAGCGGATCGCGCTGGTGTCCGACGCCGGTACGCCGGCCGTGTCCGACCCCGGTGCGCGCATCGTTGATGCCGTGCGTGCTGCCGGCCTGCGCGTGCTGCCCCTGCCCGGCGCTTCGGCGGCCGTGACGGCACTGTCGGCCAGTGGGCTGGTCAACGACCAGTTCTACTTTGTCGGTTTCCTGCCGGCCAAGGCCAAGCAGCGCGAGAACTTCCTCACCACCTTGCGCGCCGTGACGGCGACGATGGTGTTCTACGAAGCACCGCACCGCATCCTCGATTGCGCCAGCGCGCTGGCGGCAGTGTTCGAGCGGGAGCGTCAGGTGGTGTTTGCGCGCGAGCTGACCAAGATGTTCGAGGAAATCCACCGCTGCCCGCTGTCCGAAGCCGTGGCCTGGCTGAAAGCGGACGGCCATCGCGAGAAAGGCGAGTTCGTCGTGCTGCTCGAAGGCGCGCCTGCTGCGGACGAGGAAAACGACGCCGAAGCCGAACGTATCCTGAAAATTCTGCTGGTCGAATGTCCTGTTAAGCAGGCGGCCAATCTGGCGGCCCAGATTACGGGGCGCAAAAAGAATGCGCTGTACGAGCGTGCCTTGCAGCTCAAAGAAGCAATGTGAGGGATATTTATTCAAATGACAATGAATTGCTGCCATCTGGATAGATTTTCATAGAGATACTTGACGCCAGCTACGCTAGCTTGTATGATCTTGCTTCTTCGGAGTGTAGCGCAGCCCGGTAGCGCATCTGGTTTGGGACCAGAGGGTCCAAGGTTCGAATCCTTGTACTCCGACCAAGATTCAAAAAAGAAGACTCAAGAGTTTCTGCTCCTGAGTCTTTTTTTTATCTGTGCTCCCCTTTTCCTCCGGTGGCCAGACGAAAAAAAGCAGACCCTGTGCAGGTCTGCTTTCTGTCTGCCGTAATCGGGCTGGCCTAGCTGGCGCGCTTGGCCGCGATGGCATTGCCAGCGCGGCTGTTGCCCTTACGGCCCAGGAACTGGGCTATGAACTGGCCCGCATCGACCACGATATCGAGATCGATCCCCGTTTCGATACCCAGCCCCTGCATCATGTACAGCACATCTTCCGTGGCCACATTGCCGGTGGCGCCTTTGGCGTAAGGGCAGCCGCCCAGACCCGTGACGGACGAGTGGAATATCGAGATGCCTACTTCCAGACTGGCGTAGATATTCGCCAGCGCCTGACCATAGGTATCGTGGAAGTGGCCGGACAGGCCGTCGATGCGGAAGGCGCGGATGGCTGCTTCCATCACCGTCTGCGTTTTGCGCGGCGTGGCCACGCCTATCGTGTCGGCAATGTCGATTTCGTCGCAGCCCAGATCGCGCATGCGCCCCACCACATCGGCCACGGCCGACAGCGGCACGTCGCCCTGATACGGGCAGCCGAAAGCGCAGCTGATACTGCCGCGCAGACGCAGACCGCTATCCTTGGCGGCCCTGGCCACGCTTTCGAAACGGGCGATGGATTCGGCGATCGAGCAGTTGATATTCTTTTGCGAGAACGCTTCCGAGGCCGAGCCGAAAATCACCACCTCGTCGGCTTTGGCGGCCAGCGCGGCTTCGAAGCCCTGCATATTCGGCGTCAGCGCGGAATAGATCACGCCTTGCCGGCGCTCGATGGCGGCCATCACCTCGGCGCTGGTGGCCATCTGCGGCACCCACTTGGGCGACACGAAGGACGCTGCTTCGATGTTGCGGAAGCCGGCGCTGGTAAGACGGTTGACCAGCTCGATCTTGATCTCGGCCGGGACGTTTTCCTTTTCGTTCTGCAGGCCGTCGCGCGGGCCCACTTCGACGATTTTGACCTGCTTGGGCAGGCTGCTGTTGATGCTCATATCAGTACCCCTTGCTGCGGTCGACCACACCGGCCACGCTCTGGCCGGCACCGAGTGCACGTATCTTGTCCGCCATCTGCGCGATGCTTTCGCTGCGCAGCGTGAGCGCCGAGATATGCGGCGTGATGGTAATGCGCGGCTCCTGCCAGAACGGATGCTGCTGCGGCAGCGGTTCGTTGCGGAACACATCGAGCGTGGCAGCGCTGATATGGCCGGACTTGATCAGCGTGAGCAGATCCGGTTCGGCCACATGGGCGCCGCGCGCTACGTTGATCAGGTAGGCGCCGGCAGGCAGTTTGCTCATATTGCTGCGGTCGAGCAGATTGCTGGTTTCCGGCGTCAGCGGCAGCATGCAGACTAGCACGCGGCTGCCGCGCAGGAAGCTATCCAGACCATCGCTGCCGTGGAAGCATGCCACGCCATCGACCTGTTTCGGGCTGCGGCTCCAGCCGCGCAGGGGGAAGCCGAAAGTCTTCAGCGCTTCCAGCACGCGGCTGCCCAGCACACCCATGCCCAGCACGCCCACGCTGAAATCGGCGCGCACATGCTGAGGCAGCGGCTGCCACACGCCAGCGCGCGACTGTGCCTCGTATTCGTCCAGCCGGCGGAAGTAGCGCAGCACGGCGTAGCTCACATATTCGGCCATCTGCGCGGCCATGCCGGCGTCTTCCAGCCGGATCACGGGTATGTGGGCCGGAATGTCGTCGTTGTAGCGCATCAGCGCATCAACCCCGGCGCCGGTGAGGAAAATCGCCTTGACCTGTGCCAGCTGGGCCAGCATGGCCTGCGGCGGCGACCACACCACGGCATAGTCATATGGGCCCTGGCTATGCTCCTCGCTCCACACCTCTACCTGAGCCTCCGGCAGATGGCGGGCAAAGTCCTCTATCCATGGTCCCGTATTGCCATCCGCGCGATGCAAAAGAATCCGCATACCTACTCCTTAAGCCGTTGTAAACGCCAGCAGCGGTGCGCCGTCGGCTACCTGATCGCCCACACCATACAGCACTTCTTGCACCACGCCGTCATGCGGCGCGGCGATGGTGTGCTCCATCTTCATGGCTTCCATGATGACCAGCGCATCGCCCTTCTTCACGCTCTGGCCGGCGCTGGCCATCACCGCCACCACCTTGCCCGGCATCGGCGCCGTCAGGCGGCCGCCTTCTGTTTCGCTTTCGCCGGCATGGGCCATAGGGTCGTGATAACTGAGCGGATAGTGGGCGCCGTTGCAGAACACATGCAGCACTTCGCCATCGCGCCGCACACTGCCGTGCACGGCCAGATCACCGAGCTTGATGCTGAAATCGCAGCCCTGCTGCGACATCAGGCTGAGTACCTGCGGCTCCGCGTCGCCTACGCCAAACAGCCAGTCGTGCGCGCGGTAGCGCACGCCCACGCAGTAAGGCTCACCTGACTGTACGCTGAATTCGTCGCTGAAGGACAGCTTGCGCAGATAGGCCTGATTCATGCGCCAGCCCAGTGCCTGCCCCCACGGATCGGCCGCATTGGCGCCCGACTGGGCAGCCGACACTTCCTTCTCCGCTTCGATCAGCGCCACGGCGGCCAGTGCCAGCACGCAGTCTGGCGCCGCTGCCGCAGCAGGGAACAGGCTGGCGTGGTGGCGCTCGATCAGGCCCGTATCGAGATCGGCGCTGGAGAAGGCCTGCCCTTCTACCAGCCGTTTGAGGAAGGCGATGTTGGTGGCCAGACCGACGATCTGGTACTGCGCCAGCGCCTGCGCCATGCGGGCCAGTGCCTGCTTGCGGTCGGCGCCCCAGACGATCAGCTTGGCGATCATCGGGTCGTAGAAGGGCGAAATCGCATCACCGCTGCGCACGCCCGAATCCACCCGTACAGCGGCAGGTTCCAGCGGCGTGCCACCCAGCTCGAAGCTAACTGCGGCTGGCATCTGCATGTGGCGCAGCGTGCCGATCGAAGGCAGGAAGCCTTTTTCGGGATTCTCGGCGTAGATGCGGGCTTCGATGGCGTGACCGTGGATGGTCAGCTCGTCCTGTTTCTTCGGCAGCGCTTCGCCAGCGGCCACGCGCAGCTGCCATTCCACCAGATCGGTGCCGGTGATCATTTCCGTCACCGGATGCTCTACCTGCAGGCGGGTGTTCATCTCCATGAAGTAGAACGAGCCATCCTGATTGGCGATGAATTCCACCGTACCGGCGCCTACATAGCCTACCGCTTTGGCCGCAGCCACAGCCGCTTCGCCCATGGCGGCGCGGCGCTCGGCCGTCATGTTCGGCGCAGGTGCTTCTTCCAGCACTTTCTGGTGGCGGCGCTGCACCGAGCAATCGCGCTCGAACAGATAGATGCAGTTGCCCAGCGTGTCGGCAAACACCTGAATTTCAATGTGGCGCGGGCGCTGCAGATACTTCTCTGCCAGCACCTTGTCGTCGCCGAAGGAACTGATCGCTTCGCGCTTGCACGAGGCCAGCGCGTCCTTGAACTGTTCCGAGCTTTCGATCACGCGCATGCCTTTGCCGCCGCCGCCTGCGGACGCCTTCAGCAGCACGGGGTAGCCGATGCGGTCGGCCTGCGCGTGGAGAAAGTCGGCATCCTGCTGGTCGCCGTGGTAGCCCGGCACCAGCGGCACATGGGCTTTTTCCATCAGCGACTTGGCTGCAGACTTGGAACCCATGGCGCGCATGGCCGAAGCTGGCGGGCCGATGAACACCAGCCCTGCTGCGGCGCAGGCGTCGGCGAATTCCGCATTTTCGGAGAGGAAACCATAGCCGGGGTGGATGGCCTGCGCACCGGTGGCCTTGGCCACTTCGATGATCTTGTCGGCGCGCAGATAGCTTTCCTTGGCGGCGGCCGGGCCTATCAGCACGGCTTCATCGCACACGGCGACATGCTTGGCGTTGGCATCTGCTGCGGAATACACGGCGACAGTCTTGATGCCCATGCGGCGCGCAGTAGCGGCCACACGGCAGGCGATTTCGCCCCGGTTTGCGATCAGTATTTTTGTGAACATGGTCTCTCTCTTTGCAGCTTATGGCTGGAAGTTTTTTTATTGTGAGGCTATAGACTTTAGTAGGAAAGGTGCGCTGTAGTGCTTAGCAGCCGCACTTTTCCTTCGGTGCCGATTCCAGCACCGTGCCGCGGGTTTTCAGGCCCAGTTTGGCCAGCAGCTTGCGGTCGTCGTCGGCTTCCGGATTGTCGGTGGTGAGCAGCTTGTCGCCGTAGAAGATCGAGTTGGCGCCAGCCAGGAAGCACATGGCCTGTACCGTTTCGCCCATCTGGCGGCGGCCTGCGGACAGGCGCACGCGTGCTTTCGGCATGGTGATACGGGCCACGGCGATGGTGCGCACGAATTCGAAGGGATCGAGCGGATCGAGGCCGTACAGCGGCGTGCCTTCTACCTGCACCAGATGGTTGACCGGCACCGATTCCGGATACGGATTCAGGTTGGCCAGCTGGGCGATCAGACCGGCGCGCTGCAAACGGCTCTCGCCCATGCCGACGATACCGCCGCAGCAGACTTTCAGGCCAGCTTCACGGATGCGGCCCAGCGTGTCCAGACGGTCCTGATACTCGCGGGTGGAGATGACGTTGTCGTAGAACTCGGGTGCGGTATCCAGATTGTGGTTGTAGTAATCGAGACCGGCGTCCTTCAGGCGCTTGGCCTGTTCTTCTTCCAGCATGCCCAGCGTGGCGCAGGTTTCCATGCCCAGCGCCTTCACTTCGCGCACCATTTCTTCGACCTTGTCCATATCGCGGTCTTTCGGGCTGCGCCATGCAGCGCCCATGCAGAAACGGGTTGCGCCGTTGTCCTTGGCCTGACGGGCGGCTTCTAGCACGGTGTCGATGTCGAGGATTTTTTTCGCTTCCACGCCGGTGTCGTAGCGTGCCGCTTGCGGGCAGTAGCCGCAATCTTCTTCGCAGCCACCGGTCTTGATCGACAGCAGGGTAGCCAGTTCCACATCGCCATCCGGGAAGTTGACACGATGGGTTTCCTGAGCACGCGCCATCAGCTCGGTGAACGGCAGATCGAACAGGGCCATCACTTCGTCCAGTGGCCAGGTGGCTGCTTCCGGCAGCTTGATGGCGGCGGCAGGACGGTGCAGCTCGACGGTCTTAGGTTCTTGCAGGGTATTCTGGGACATCGTGTTTCCTTCTAGTTTCAGAGTTGGGTGTGAGCTGGCCAGTTCGGCAGCTGCGTAAAATCGAGATGGGCCGCTGCCGCTTGCGCACCAGGCTCGGCCAGGCGCGGCACGCGGCCCAGCAGCGGCGCATCGATACGCTGCTGCAGGGTAGCTATGTTCTCATCGGCAAAAGCCATGTCGGCCACGGTTTCATTGGCAACCCAGCCGGCCAGCTTGAGGCCGCGCGCGGCGATGGCTTCCACTGTCAGCAGCGCATGGCTGATGCAGCCCAGACGCAGGCCAACCACCAGCACTACCGGCAGTTCCAGCTGTGCGGCCAGATCAGCCGTATCAAAAGTGTCGTTCAGCGGTACGCGGAAGCCGCCCACCCCTTCCACCACAGTGGCGTCGGAGGCGGCATTGATTTCCACGAACGCGGCCAGTATCGGCACGGCGGTGATGGTTTTGCCCTCCAGCGCAGCGGCGATGTGTGGCGCCGCCGGTTCTTTCAGCAGAAACGGCGTGGTGATGGACTGTGGCAGGTGCACATTGCCGGCAGCGGCCAGCTGGTCGCAATCATCGTTATGCCATACGCCGTCGCGTAGTTCCGCACCAGCGGCGACGGGCTTCATGCCGCAGGCACGCACGCCGCGCGCCACCAGCGCATGCAGCATGGCCGAGGAAATCAGGGTTTTGCCGATTTCCGTATCCGTGCCCGTGACGAAGCAGCTGAAGCGGGGCGGAAAGCCGCTAGCAGCGGACTGGGTCTGGGTTTGCGGTTGGGCGATTAGCGGATCATCGAGACTCATCTCAAGTCCTTTCCAGCGCGTTGAGCGCGACTATCAGTTGTTCTACATCGGCGCCGGTGTGGCCGGCGCACAGGGTTGCACGCAGCCGTGCCGTACCGGCTGGCACGGTAGGCGGGCGGATAGTGCCCAGCCACAGACCTTGCTGGTACAGGGCGGCCCCAGCGCGCATGGTTTCAGCATTATCGCCGATCACGATGGGCTGGATCGCGGTGCTCGACGGCATGCGTTGCCAGCGCTGTAGCTGCAGGCCGCTGTCCAGCTGGGCGATCAGGCTTTGCAGGTGAGTGCGGCGGGCTATGCCCTCGTCGCCTTCCAGCAGATCGAGGCTGGTGAGCAGAGCGTGCGCCAGTGCTGGCGGCGTGGCTGTGGTGAAGATGTAGGGACGGGCTTTCTGGATCAGCGTCTCGATCACAGTTTCGTGGGCGGCGACAAAAGCGCCCGCAACACCGGCGGCCTTGCCCAGCGTGCCCATGTAGACCAGATACGGCGAGCGCAGGTTGAAATGTTCGAGCGCACCGTGGCCGCTTGCGCCGAGCGTGCCGAAGCCGTGGGCATCATCGACCACCAGCCATGCGCCATACTGCTCGCACAGTGCCAGTAATTGCGGCAGCGGCGCCAGATCGCCATCCATGCTGAACACGCTGTCCGTCACCACCACTTTGGTGGCAGCGTTGGAATCGGCCAGCAGCTGCGACAGCGCGGCCAGATCGGCGTGCGGATAAACCTGCACGCGCTTGCGCGATAACCGTGCACCGTCGATCAGCGACGCATGGTTGAGCGATTCGGAGAAGATGGCGGCGTCAGGATCGGCGACTGTCAGGCCCGTGATGATGGCCAGATTGGCCATGTAGCCGGTGCAGAAGGTCAGCGCGCGCGGTGCTTCCAGATGCGCGCCAACAAAGGCTGCCAGCCGCTCTTCCAGCTGCACGTGGGCGCGGCCATGGCCGCTGATCAGGTGCGAAGCGCCGCTGCCGGCGCCATACAGGGCTACGCCTTCCTGCAAAGCCTGTTTGATGGCCGGATGGTTGGCCAGACTCAGATAGTCGTTGCTGCAGAAGGCCAGCAGCTCGCGGCCATCCACCTGCACGCGCGGGCCGCAGGGAGAGTCCACCGTGCGGCGCTGGCGGATCAGGCTGTGCTGATCCAGCGTGTGCAGTTGCTGGCTTAGTTGTCGGAGCAGTTCCATCGTTACGCCGCCATGACCTGATTGAACACGGCTAGCGTGTTGTTAGCCAGCGTGTCGATTTCTTCATCGTTCAGCACATACGGCGGCATCATGTAGACGCTCGCGCCGATGGGCCGCATCAGTAGTTCGTGCTCGACGGCGGTGGCGAAGAAGCGGCGCGAGAAGTCCGGCGCGGCATCGATGGCGTCGAACGCCCAGATCATGCCGCGCTGACGGAAGTTGCGCACTTTTTCATGCTGCGCCAGCGGCTGCAGCGCAGCCGTCAGGCGCTCTGCTTTGACGCGGTTGGTGCGCAGCACATCGTCCTCTTCGAAAATCTGCAGCGTTGCCAGCGCAGCGCGGCAGGCCAGCGGATTGCCCGTGTACGAGTGCGAATGCAGGAAACCGCGCGTGACGTCGCTGCTGTAGAAAGCCTGATAGATGTCGTCGCGCGTCAGTACCAGCGACAGCGGCAGATAGCCGCCGCTGATGCCTTTGGACAGGCACAGGAAATCCGGCCATATACCGGCCTGCTCGCAGGCGAAGAAAGTGCCGGTGCGGCCACAGCCGACGGCGATTTCATCGAGGATCAGGTGCACCGAATAGCGATCACACAGTGCGCGCACCAGTTGCAGATACAGCGGGTCGTGCATGGCCATGCCGGTAGCGCACTGCACCAGCGGCTCGATGATGATGGCGGCGATGCGCTCGCCCTTTTCCATGAACAGGCGTTCTACATCGGCAGCAGCGCGGCGCGCTACATCGGCAGCCGTTTCACCCTCGCCGGCCTGACGCGCATCGGGCGACATCACCGTTTGCGAGGCGCGCAGCAGCGGGCCGTAAGCATCCTTGAACAGCGCCACATCGGTGACGGCCAGCGCACCGATGGTTTCGCCGTGGTAGCTGCCCTTGAGGCAGACGAATTCCTGCTTGGCGCTATGGCCGCGGTTGCGCCACGAATGGAAGCTCATTTTCAGGGCGATTTCCACTGCCGATGCGCCATCGCTGGCGTAGAAGCTGTGGCCCAGCACATGGCCGGTGAGTGCCGACAGCTTTTCCGACAACTCGATCACGGGTTCGTGCGTAAAGCCGGCCAGCATGGCGTGTTCCAGCGTATCGAGCTGCTGCTTGAGCGCCGCGTTGATGCGCGGGTTGGCATGACCAAACAGATTGACCCACCACGAGCTGATGGCATCGAGGTAGCGTTTGCCCTGATGGTCATACAGCCAGACGCCCTGCCCCCGGCTTACCGGGATCAGGGGAACGGTTTCGTGGTGCTGCATTTGCGTGCAAGGGTGCCATACGCTGCGCAGGCTGCGGGCTACCCAGTCACTCTGTTGATTCAATTCCAAAACGACTCCAGACGTTGATTACCGCGCTACAGCAGCCACGCGGGTTTGCGCTTTTCGAGGAAGGAGGCGACGCCTTCGCGGCCCTGTTCCGAAGCGCGGATATGGGCAATGCGCTGGGCCGTATCGGCCAGCAGCGCATCGTTGACGGTTTGCCCGCTCACTTCGCGCACCAGCACTTTGGCTTGCTGCACGGCGTGCGGGCTGTTATTCACTAGCGCTTTGACGATTTCCCCGACCTTGTCGTCCAGCGCTTCCACAGCCACCACCTCATGGGCGAAGCCGAGACGCAGCGCCTGCGCCGCGTCGAATCGTTCGGCCGTGAGGAAGTAGCGGCGTGCCGCCTGCTCGCCCATGGCCTTGATCACATACGGCGCGATGGTGGCGGGGATCAGACCCAGCCGCACTTCGCTCAGGCAGAACTGCACCGCTTCGGCAGCGACCACGATATCGCAGGCGGCGACCAGGCCCATGCCGCCGGCATAGCAATCGCCCTGCACGCGCGCCACTACAGGGTGCGGGCACAGGTAGATGGTGCGCAGCATTTCGGCCAGTTGCAGTGCATCGGCCTGATTTTCGGCGTGCGTGTAGCCCGCCATCTTCTTCATCCAGTTCAGGTCTGCACCGGCGCAGAAGGCCGGACCGTTGGCGGCCAGTACGATAGCGCGCAGATCGTTCTGCTCACCCAGTTCGCGGAAGGCGCGGGTGATTTCGGCAATCGTTAGTTCGTTAAAGGCGTTGCGTACGTCGGGCCGGTCCAGCGTCACAGTGGCCACATGGCCCGTGCGGCTGATGTTGAGGGTGGTGTAAGTCATAGTCAGCCCCCTATTACATCCGGAATACGCCGAATTTGGTATCGGGGATTTCCGCATTGAGCGCAGCGGACAGGCCCAGGCCCAGCACCATGCGGGTATCGGCCGGATCGATCACGCCGTCATCCCACAGGCGCGCCGTGGCGTAGTAAGGATGGCCCTGATGTTCGTACTGCTCCTTGATCGGCTGCTTGAAGGCGGCTTCTTCTTCCGCGCTCCAGCTGCCGCCCTTGCTCTCGATGCCGTCGCGTTTGACGGTGGCCAGCACGGAGGCCGCCTGATCGCCGCCCATGACGGAAATGCGCGCATTGGGCCACATCCACATGAAGCGCGGCGAGAAAGCGCGGCCGCACATGCCGTAGTTACCGGCGCCGAAGCTGCCGCCGATGATGACGGTGAACTTGGGCACGGCGGCGGTGGCAACTGCCGTCACCATTTTGGCGCCGTTGCGGGCGATGCCTTCGTTTTCGTATTTGCGGCCCACCATGAAGCCGGTGATATTCTGCAGGAATACCAGCGGGATTTTGCGCTGGGCGCACAGCTCGATGAAGTGCGTGCCTTTCAGCGCCGACTCGGAGAACAGAATGCCGTTGTTGGCGATGATGCCGACCTTCATGCCGAAGATGTGGGCAAAGCCGCAGATCAGCGTGGTGCCATAGCGGGCCTTGAATTCATCGAACTCGCTGCCGTCGACGATGCGGGCGATGACTTCGCGCACATCGAAGGGCTTGCGCGTATCGACAGGAATTACGCCATACAGTTCTTCAGTCGGGTATTTCGGTTCTTCGGCCGGACGCAGCGCGCCCTGCTGCGGCTTGCTGCGGTTCAGATTCGAGACGATGGTGCGCGCCAGCGACAGCGCATGCAGGTCGTTCTGCGCCAGATGGTCGGCCACGCCGGACAGACGGGTGTGCACATCGCCGCCGCCCAGATCTTCCGCCGTTACCACTTCACCGGTAGCGGCTTTCACCAGCGGCGGGCCGCCGAGGAAAATCGTGCCCTGCTCCTTGACGATGATGGACTCGTCGCTCATGGCCGGCACGTAGGCGCCACCGGCGGTGCAGGAGCCCATCACCACGGCGATCTGCGGTATGCCTTTGGCCGACAGATTGGCCTGATTGTAGAAAATCCGGCCGAAGTGGTCGCGGTCGGGGAATACGTCATCCTGATTGGGCAGGTTGGCGCCGCCCGAATCGACCAGATAGATGCAGGGCAGGTTGTTCTGGTCGGCGATTTCCTGTGCGCGCAGGTGTTTTTTCACCGTCATCGGGTAGTAGGTGCCGCCTTTGACGGTGGCGTCGTTACAGACGATCACGCATTCCTGCCCCGCTACGCGGCCTATGCCGGTGATGATGCCCGCTGCCGGTGCGGCATCGTCATACATGCCGTAGGCGGCCAGTTGCGACAGTTCGAGGAAGGGCGTGCCGGGATCGAGCAGCATCTGCACGCGGTCGCGCGGCAGCAGTTTGCCACGGGCCACATGCTTGGCACAGGCTGCTGCCCCGCCGCCTTCGGCCATGCGCGCCACCTTGGCGCGCAAATCATCCACCACGGCCTGCATGGCGGCGGCGTTGGCCTTGAAGTCCTCACTGCGGGGATTGAGTTTGCTTTCGATCTGCGGCATGGCTTTTCCTTTGTGCGCGTGGTCTCCGACGCGTCGTCTGATTTATTCTGGAAAACTACCGTCAACGTAAAACCAGCGCAGTCCGCCTTCGGCCGGCTCGCGCACGAAGTTGCTGATTTCGTGCAGCCGCTGGCCGCGTCCATGGACGCGCAGGCGGGCGACAAATTCGACTGTGTCGCGGTTTTCATCATCTTCTGCTTTACGTTGACGTAAACGTAAAGCAGATTTTACCTCAAGTCCCAGCCACTGCAATTTTTCTTCGCTATTGATGATGGGCTCGCTTGGGCGGGTACTAGCATGCCAGGTTGACAACAGATACGGCTCGTTGCCCTGTACATAGGCCGTATAGCGCGAGCGCATCAGGGTTTCGGCCGTGGGCGGGATGGCGTTGCCGCTCAGATACGGGCCGCAGCAGGTGGCCAGTGTAGCGCCGCCACAGGGGCAGGCAGGGGCGGCGGAGGTCTTTTTGGACATGGCAGCAAGGTCGGACTGGTGAAACAAGCCAGCATTATCCGTCAAATGGCGCCCCCGCGCCTTGCTGCCCCGACTGGTAGTTGAATAAATATTGCTAAATTCATGGAGACGGGGTCACACCTTTTCTCTAACGCTATTACACTAGAGGCGTGAGGAGAATTTTTGCATGAGCCAGACCAGTTTCGAATTCAAAGCCGACGCCAACGACAGTTCGCCCCTGTATATGCAGATTGCGCGCAAGTTGAGCGAAGATGTGCACAATGGCCGCTATCAGGTGGATCAGGCGCTGCCGTCCGAGCGCACCCTGTCGGAGTTGCTGAACGTATCGCGCGTGACGGCACGCAAGGCCATCGACCAGCTGGTTGATCAGGGTCTGGTGGTGCGCCGCCGTGGTTCGGGCAACTATATTGCCCCCCGCATCGAGCAGCCGCTGTCCAATCTGACCAGTTTTTCCGAGCAGTTGCAGCAGCGCGGCCACGTGCCGGGCTCGCGTTGGCTCAAGCGCGCTGTGGTGACGCCTACGCCGGAGGAGCAGCTCAGTCTGGGCCTGTCGCCGTATTCCAAGGTGGCGCGGCTGGAACGTCTGCGTCTGGCCGATGATGTGGTGATGGCCTACGAAGTGTCGGTGCTGCCGCAGACGGTGCTCAATGATCCGAACGCGGTGGGTGCTTCGCTCTACCAGTATCTGGAAAGCATAGGCCAGGCGCCGGTGCGTGCCCTGCAGCACATCCGCGCCATGAATGCTTCGGCCGATCTGGCGCGCCAGCTCGGTGTGCCGGAAGGCCAGGCGGTGCTCTACATTACCCGTATCGCCTATCTGGAATCGGGCGAGGCGATGGAGCTGACCCATTCCTACTGTCATAGCGACCACTATGACTTCGTTGCGGAGATGCGCCGCGCCACCTGAGGCCCGGCAGACTGCCACCATGCTCAGGACCGAAACCAGCAGCGTAGAACACGCCGAACTCGATCTGTACGGCGTGGATCAGCTGGTGGCAGCGCTGGTAGACGATCATGCCCTGGCCGTGCGCGCCGTGCAGGCAGCAGCGCCTGCCATCAGCGCAGCGGTTAGCGCCATGGCGCCGCGCATCGCGGCTGGCGGGCGGCTGATCTATGTGGGGGCCGGTACTTCCGGCCGGCTCGGCATCCTCGATAGCGTAGAACTGTTCCCTACTTTCTCGTGGCCCCATGAGCGCGCCGTGCCCTTGCTGGCGGGAGGCTTAGGCGCCATGTTCGATGCCGTGGAAGGCGCCGAAGACAATGACGGCAAAGGCGCGGCCGATCTGCGTCTGATTTATCCGGTGTATAACGATGTGGTGCTGCTGATTGCAGCTTCCGGCACCACGCCCTATGTGCTGGGCGCGCTCAAGGCGGCGCATACAGTGGGCGCGCTGACGATAGGTATCGCCAATAATCCCGCGACGCCGCTGCTGCGCGATGCCGATGTGGGCATCTGTCTCGATACGGGGCCCGAAGTGATTGCGGGCAGCACGCGGCTGAAAGCGGGGACGGCGCAGAAGATCGTGCTCAATACCTTATCCAGCGCGTTGATGGTGCGCCTGCATAAGGTGTATGGCAATCTGATGGTGGACCTGCATGCCACCAATGCCAAGCTGGTGGAACGGGCCTTGCGTCTGACCATGCGGGTGGCGGGCGTAGATGAAGCCAGTGCGCGCGCCATGCTGGCGCGCTGCCACTATCAGGTGAAGCTGGCGATCGTGGCGCTGCGTAAAAATCTGGAGGTAGAGCAGGCGCAAAGCCTGCTCGAGCAGACGGGCGGCGACATGCGCCGCGCGCTGCGCTAGCTGCACGGCATCGCCATCAGGGCGAGATGGCGAATAATTCCAGACGCAGATCGGTGAGCGTGGCCGGCGCATAGATGGCGATGGCCTGTGCCTTGAGTATGGCTTCGTACAAATCGCTACGCTGCTCCAGCGAGAAGTAATAGGTTTCCGGGCGTACCGGCACTTCCATCGGTATTTGCGGCATGTGCGAGAGCGGCACGCCGGGCAAGGCGCTGCGCACCAGCGCGTCGATGTCGTGCGGCGAGGCGATCTTGAGCTGGCGCGGCGCTTCGGCCACCAGATTCAGGGCGGGCATGCTGGCGCTGGCTGCAATGTAGAGCGCAGCCTTGCGCTCGATCAGCGTAGGATCCAGCGTGGCGTGATGGTAGCGCATGCCTTGATCGCTGACGGTCAGCGGGATGCTGATGTATTTCGACGAAACCACCGTGTCGAGCAGATCGCGAATGATGTCATTGAGGGTGTGGAAGCCGCTGGCTGGTTCTTCGTGGTTGTAGCTGGGAAGATCGGTGATAGTGTATTTGCGCGAGAACGCCATCAGCCCGCCCGCCAGTGCCATCAGCCGTTCGAACAGGCGTTCCGGGTGGCAGTGGCCGCTGCGGGACAGATGCATCAGCGTGGCGCAGGCCGACATGATGGTCTGCAGCATCCAGAACGTGGCCACATCGCCGGTGTGCAGCTCCACCACATGGCCGCGCGGCTGGCGCTGCAAGCGTTGCAGCGATTCGCACTTGGCGCCTAGTCTGGCCAGTACGCTGCGCAGCAAATCCTGCATGGCAGCGTCAGCGGCGATGCTGACGCAGGGCGGCATGAAGCGTGGATCGAGATCGAAGCTGCCATCGGCGCGGCGCTGCAAACGGATCACGGGCAGGCAGTCGTAGCCTTCGCGTACGTCGAGATCGGACAGCAGGCGCACGGCCTTGCGCAGGTAGCCGATGTGGGCTGGCAGGCTGGTGGAAAATAGGTCGGGTGTTTCGCGGCTGTCGAGTGTGTAGCGCGCTTCACCGTGTTGACTGTCGTCTGACGCGAGGTTTCCACCGTGTGCTTGCGCGACTGGCAGCGCAGCGTAGAAAGTAATGCTCTGTGCCTCGGCTGGGATTTTGCTCAGATCGATAGGCAGCGGCAGCGTGTCCGCCAATGGCGCCTGATAGATTTCTCCGTCTTTGAAGATGAGGGTAAGTGCCTGCGCGCAAAGTGTGTCACTGGTGATATCGGGCAGCGCCCAGCGAGCACTTTGCACCCCCCAGTGGTTTGGCTCGATGGTCGCTGCGATGTGCTGCAGGCGTGATTCGTGGTATCGATCTTGCTGCTGCAGGTGTTGGGCGTCGAGATTGAGGCCTTCGGTCCACAGAACCTTGAGCGTTGCGGTCATGGTCTACTCCATCGGGGGATGCGGCGTTAGTTTTCCGTTTGTACAGAATCGCGCGATCCTGCGGCGACGGCATTAGGACGGACGCGGATCGAGTTTAGTAGCCTATCCCACAGCGCAAGGGCTTCTTCATCGGAGAGGCTGGGTTCTCTGGAGGCAGATTGATTATCCACAACGCCGGTGTCCAGAGTCATCTCCACATAAGGATGAAGGGGGTCATCTCCTATGCTGAGAGAACGGAAGATAAACTTATGATACGAAGGTTTTCCATTCCCACTAGGGATGTGCAAGAGCATTTCTTCGCCATGCCAATCGTTCACGGTGCGTTTGTCGAGCCGGAGGACTTTGAGCTTTTTCACCCAGGTGCCGAGGCCAGTGGCTCGTGCGTTCTGCTTCCCTTCTTCCAGTTCTTTTCTGAGCTCCAATTTCATGCCCTTGTTGCCACTTTTTATGGATTGGAAAGAGAAGTGCACGTCCGGAAAATCCGTCAGCCGAACGCCGAACTCGATCGATTCGTAGGGTGTTTCGAGGGTTGAGAAGGCACCATCGATGCAGATCCCCGGCTCGGTAGGTATTTCATCATCTTTGCGGGCGCGTAAGTGCTTAAATACCTCTATATCGTCTTTAAAATTTTGGTGAATGGAGCTAGCGGTCACACTTCCCCCGGGACTTATATAGGCATCTTGAGCCAACTTGAAATAGCTATGCACAATATATGTTTCAAATCCGCTGACGGTGACTAATTGTTTTACATCCGGATGTAAAATAGGAAGTACTACCCCTGCTATTTTGTCGGCCTCATTGTTCGAATGGAATAATTTGGCATTTTCAGTGTTATCTCTTATGTCATCTCTGATAATCTCATCAATTTTCTCTGCCCCATTTTCAATTCTTGTAAGCTCGGCGCCGACGGACAGTCGACCATAGACAGTTTGAGAATTTTTAGGAATATTCATAACAAATCTTGTAAAACATATATTTTTAAAATTGTCAATACTATTAATTAATGTTTTATTCATATTTTGGTTGTGAATATCTTTTGAAGTTGCAATTGGTTGAAATAACAAAAAAGATAGTATAAAAATTCCTGACTTTATGGCTTTGTAAGTTTTCATGTCTTGCTCCAGTTCATTTCTTGAATAATTCGGATTATTGAATAGAAAGTTGCTGAGACTGAGGATTGATATTTCAAACTGTCCTGATGCTCATACCCTTTCTGACGAAATATTGCTTTGCAAAACTTATCCTGATTATTTGCAGATCGAATTGGTACAGTTTCATCTCCTTGTTCTTTTGGCGGAACTAAATGTGCAGAGGGGGAAAGAATAGAAATATTATGAAAATTGAATTTTGGTATATGTAAAACATTGATAGGTTCAAACTTTATTTTTCCGTTTTCACTGTCACTTGAAACTGCAAAATTTTCGCTATTTAGCGAACTGACGTCCTGATCAAATTGCCAGACTACCTCTCCCCAAGTAAGCCGTTCTTTGTCTGATCCGTATATGGCATAACTGTTTTTGTGATAATAATTGCTTATTGTTTTGTGAAATTTTTCTGCTAGATCAATATATTCAAATGTTCTAGAAATTTGTGAATTTTGGAGCTTTGCCGGATTAATCCATTCCGGATTAAATAATTGATACCATTTATTCTGAATTTTATATATTTCGGTTATTGGATTATTTTTTTGAGGGAGTGAGAGTAAGGTTGTATTATCGAAGACAATTTTTAACCATGAATTGCCATAATTTTTTGTAGGCAATAGTTCTAGACCACCAGGAGAATTGCTCAATACAGCCGTTACTTCGTGTCCGTCATAACCTAAGACTCTTTTGGGAATATTTGCTGGGCCGCCTTCGAAACCGCAGCGCATGCGCTTGTAGGTAATAGCGGCACCTAAAGCCGGCATCACACTATGCACTGCGCCCAAGACCAGATCCTCTATTTTTCCAATTGATGAGTGCATGGCGGCTCTTGCAACTAGCCCACCCATAGAGTGCGTGATTAGGATTACTTTTCTGCAGTCGAACTTAGCATCAGCATATTTTTTTATTAGGGCTCTAATGCGATTGGCCGTAGCTGAACCTGAGGCTCTGTTGGATTGGAGCCAGTTGTAGCCCATTGCATGTACAGGGAACCAGCACTCCGTTAATGCTGATTTGAGCTCGTCAGCACGGATAGGTTTTAGCTGGTTCTCTGGTGCTGCTCCCCATGATTGAGGGGAAATGTCCAGAACGTTTTTTTTCCACCAGATGGAAGGTTCATTAAGTTCGCAGAATGCATCATTAAGTTGCTTTTCCATGAGCTGTAGCAGTTCGCCGTAGCTGTCGTACAGCACCTCGCCCCACCCGCGTTCTAAGGCTCTATGCTGATGAGTTTTGCGCGGAGTGACCCCCGGTGGATCAGGTAGTAGTAGCACTAAAGGGGCATTAGAGACATGCCACATATCGATACTACTAAGGTTGACAGCTTTATTTCGCTCAAACGTCGTTTCCTTGGGATTGCCAGTTTCGGAATGACCGGAGTCGAATGTATCGACGGACGTCTTATCAGGATCGAGCTGCTTTTGGCGATCAGCGGCATTGAGTGCCATAAAGTGAGCATTTTCTGAAGTGGAATCCACGCGCCATGCGATGTTATTTTTCTTTTTTAGAAGCGCCTGCCTATCTGCAGTCATGCGGAGGTTCGAGCCCATGATTCCCGGAATAAAAATTATAGGAATCACCTTTTTGGGAGGCACCAGAACAACCTGAGGTCGAACGTCAGTAGCTGATGTACAAAAGCCGCTTGAACATTTTCGGGTGTCTAGAGGATTGATCGGTAAATGCTGACCGTCTAGCATAATTTTCGACCTCTTAATCAAGTAACTCGATGTTGTAATGCGCAAAGGCTAGCTTCGTGCAGAAGCGTTCTGTCAGTCCGTTTGCATCGGACTTTCCTTCATAGACTTTTCCATCTTCTACCGTAATGCGGTATCGCTGATTGGGCAGGGCGGCTCTAGTTCGCAGATCGCGCAATTGCACCTAGATGGACATACTCCGCGCATTTGACGGTGTAATTGGCTTTGCATTCATCGACGACACAAGACTTTGAGCGTTGCGGTCATGGTCTATTCCTCGGTTGGGGCTGACTTGGGCAGTGAGTCGTTCTGTTTGGCGGTCGTTGTTGCACTAGGCACCAGCGCATTCGGACGGACACGTATGGAGTTGAGCAGACTATCCCAGAGAGCGAGTGCTGCTTCGTCCGAGAGGCTAGGCTTTTGTCCGGTGGACATATTGCCTTTGACTCCAGTATCTAGAGTCATTTGAACAAAGGGATAAAGTGCTGCGTTAGTTTTTCCGCTGGCCCGAAATGTGAATTTATGAACGGAAGGCTTTCCATAACCGCTGGGAATTCGAAGTAGAGCTTCCTCTCCGTCCCAATTATTCACTACACGTTTTCTAAGCCTGAGAACTTTGAGATGACTTGCCCATGCGCCAAGTCCTTTTTCCGCCGCTTCTTTTTGTCCATTAGCGATATCTTTTGCTAAATCAAATTTCTGTAAAAAATCGCGATTCTTCATTATGGTTATCGAGAAATGAACATCAGGATGATCATGTAGTCTGAGTCCCATTTCGATGCCCTCGTAAGGCGAATCTATGGTGGAAATTACTCCGTCAAGACATATTCCAGGATCATCTGGAACTGTTTTCTCTTCCAGAGCTCTTAAATGCTTTGCGGTGGAAAGATTTTTCCCCAAATATTCCCTGACCAGACTCTTGGGCATGCCTTTCGCCTCAATAACATAAGCATCGTTTCCGATTTTTATAAAGGTGTATATGTCGTAATAGGAAAATCCGACAATGTTAACTAAGTGAGTGATATTCACTCCATTGATCAGGATTGGTGCATCTACCGCAAAATCGACATCTTCATCTTTTGGAAATAAATGATGGTTTCTTTCATTTTCTTTGATCATTTCTTGAATTATATTTCCTAAATTTTCAGCCTGATTTTTAAGCCTACTTATTTCTCCGCCGGCGGTAAGCCGGCCATAAACAATAGTAGTTTTTTCTGGCGCAGACATCAAAAATCTCGTAAAACAGATGTCATGAACTTTTAATTTATTTGCGAATCTATCATTCATTTGATTCTCCACGACTTCTGTTTTTCTATATTCTGATGAATACGCATAATCATGTTCTATAAAGCACATGATCAAAGAAGCCTTCAAAAATTTTCTAATTAAAATTTTCTTCATTTTTCAACGTTTTATACTTTGAATAATTTTAATTAATGAATAGAAGGTGGCTGCAATAGATTTTTCGTCTTTGAAACTCTCTTGGTGTTCGTAACCCGTTTGGCGAAAGACTGCTTTGCAGAATTTCCTTTGGCTATCTGAGGAGCATATTGCTACAGTCTCATCACCTGGATCTTGAGCTGTGGCGAGGTCGGCTTTGAAGGGCCCGAGGTCGGTGCTTAATTTTTTTAGGGCAAGCTCTTGAGTGAAATAGATTTCACCTATGCCATTGTCGATAGACACGCAGAGGTCCAGATTCTCTTTTGGCGTAACTTCAAAATCGAGTTGCCACGTCACATTGCCCCAAGCGGCCTTTTTTCTGTCAGCCCCATATACTGCATAACTATTGGGGTGGAAGTATCCATTTAGTTTTTCATGAAAAGTCTTTGCTTCATCTAGCAGAGCGAAGCTTCGATTGATATTTCTTTCGCCTAAAAGGCCCGGATTTATCCATTCTTCTTTTAATAGCCGGAACCATTTGTCCTTCAATTTATATATTTCGCTATACGGATCACCATTTTGTGGAAGCGCGAAAATTAATTGATTTTCATGCATTACCTGTAACCACCCATTTCCATATGCTTTGCTGGGAAGCAGTTCTAACCCTCCAGGTGCATTTGCAAGCACAGAAGTTACTTCCGCTCCTGTCGCGCCCAGAACATTTCGAACAATACTGAGGGAATAGCCCTCAAAGCCGCAGCGCATGCGCTTGTATGCTGTACCCGCCCCCAAGGCTGGCATGGCTCCATGAATTACACCATGTACACTATTTTCGATTTTTCCGATTGCCGGATGCATGGCAGCGCGAGCAGTTAGGCCGCCCATTGAATGCGTGATTAAGATTACTTTTTCACACTTATAGACTGTATTGTTGTATTTTGAAATAAGTGCTGTGATTCGTTCAGATATCTTGATTCCTGAAATTGAATTCGATTCAAGCCAGTTATAGCCCATTGCATGTGTCGGGAACCATCTTTGGGCTAGGGCAGCAATGATTTCTGTGTCCTTCAATTGTGGGAGATCTGTGGGTGATACGGCTCCCCATTTTTTTGGATCAACTTGGACTAGGGTGTTTTTCCACCACTCTGATAATTCAGATTCCGAGCACATAGGTTCCTTCAGATGTTTTTCTAGGAGCTGCAATAGCGCTCCATAGCTGTCAAAAAGAATTTCACCCCAACCACGTTCTAGTGCCTTTTCCAAATGGGTCTTTCTTCTTTTTGATCCTGAAGGATCAGCGGTAAGCAGAACGCCGAAATTGTTAGGGATGTGTTGCTGAAAGACCTTTCTGAGCTTGACACCGTTATTTCGCTTTAATGCCGTCTCACTAGGATCGCCAGTTTCACTTTGGCCTTCGTCATAGGTATCCACACATGTTTCGCTGGGGTCGAGCTGCTTTTGTCTTTCACCCGCAGTGAGTCCAATGAAGAGACTGGTCTCATAATCTGAGTCCACGCGCCATGCGATGTTGTTGTTCTTTTTCAGCAGTACCTGTCGCTTGGCTGACATGCGCAGGTTCGATCCCATGATGCCAGGGATAAAAATGATCGGTATCACCTCCGTAGGTGGTATGTGCACTACCTGGGTTCTCTGATCAGCTAGCGGTGTACAAAAGCCACTTGCACATTTTCGGGCGTTAAATGGGTCGAGTGGTAAATGCTGGCCATCTGCCATGGTTTCCTCACTATTAATCTAGTAACTCAATGTCGTAATGAGCGAAGGCTTCCTTGGTGCTAAAGCGCTCTGTCAGCCCGTTTGCATCGGACTTACCTTCATAGACTTTTCCATCTTCGACCGTAATGCGATAGCGCTGATTGGGCAGGGCCGCCTTAGTTTGCAGATCGCGTAGCTGGACTTGCTGGTCATGCTCGTCGTCGTTGTGTGGCAGCTTGAGTGTTTCGCTGCTGGAGTCGCCTGCGCCTAGCTGGACATACTCCGCGCATTTGACGGTGTAATTGGCTTTACATTCGTCGGCAATCTGGCCATCGACATAGCTGGTCTTGGCGCCCTGCGAGATGAATTGCAGTGTGGGTGCTTCCAGTCGCACGCATTCGTTGGATATCAGGTGGATGCGCTTGAGAGATTTGATGACGATTTCGCCCTCGTGGGCTTCGATCTGGATATTGCCCGCGCCTGCAATCAGACGCATGCCCAGTTTGGCAGCGAATAATTGCACGGCCTGAGTCGCTCGCAGAAATAGGCTGCGCCCAGCGGATGCCTGATGGTCGCCTATGCTGCTCGTCTCGAAATTTTTCTGCGTACCGATCAGCACGGTGTCTGCGCTACTGATCACGACGCCTGCGTCGCCGTGCGCTGCGATGAGCGGTGCACCGGCCATGGTGCCGGCATCAGTTGCGCCCGTGGCATTCTGTGCGAGGTTGGATGCGCCGTCCCAGTGCTCGATTTTGCTGACTAGTTCCGCGACGCTTGTGCTTTGTGCGTGCGCGAGCTCGTGCACTGTAGCTAGACGGTCTAGCTCCTTACGCACGTTCTCGGCATCGTCAGTGACGGCCTTCAGCGCTTGCCGTTCAAGCTGTAGATCTGCCCTGCTGCCCGCTACCAGATATACGCCCTGTACGCCGCGCAAGGCTACCGCCTGATCCGAACGCAATTCCGCACCCTCGCCCCGAGGTTCTGCACTGCCATTGATGCGGGGAGTGGTCAGGTATCCCAGATTAAGCTCGCTCGCACCATGATCGCAAGCCAGTTGTGCGCTGATCTGCCCTTCCGTGTCATCGAGCCGGAGCTGATTGCCGCGCGTTCCGCCCAGCTCACGGCTGCGCAGTCCGGATAGTGCAGCATTGCCCGGTAAGGCCCCAGTGCGGCTGAATGCAGGCGGTGGCGCCGCGCCGTTGAACAGCTGGCCGATGATGACGGGCTTGTCCGGATCACCGCCGAGAAAGTCCACCAGCACTTCGCTGCCGACACGGGGCAGATGTAGTGCGCCGCATTGTGCGAGATTGCCCGCACCATCGCCGGCCCAGTTTGACACCACGCGTACCCAGGCCGAATCCGACTCGGCTTCGTTAGCGCCTATTCCGCCTGCATGGTGATGATCTTCTTCGCGCGTGGCAGGAAAGCGGATTTTGACGCGGCCGTATTCGTCACACCAGACCTTATGCAGTTCCGGCCCGACTACTAGGGCACTTTGCAGCCGGGGCTGGGGGATATCAGTGCGCGAGTCGTAAGGCGCGATGATCGGCGTTCCACGGCGCACGCATTGAAAGCGCGTCAGAAAGCGCAGAGGCCGGCCGTGCTGCTGAAAGACATGGTAGCGGCCAGTGCTCCAGCCGCTATCCGCGAACAGGCGGACGATACGCTCATTCATCTCTTTGGGGAGATTATTGTCGGCGGCAATGTCCTGTGCGGTTATGACGAATTCGCGCTGGTTTGCCGCATGGCTGTCCAGTTCCGCATGGCCGCATAGTTCTATCCATGTACCCACGGCCAGATCGCGTGCCGTGCCTTCGCCGCGAAAGTGCTTGGCGGCGTAATCATGGCTATCCAGCCGTGCCGTTGTCTGACTATCGAGATCGGCCTTGTCATCACCGCTATGCGGCGCCAGCACCAGATGGCTTAGCAGTTCATCTGCAAGCCGGCTGCCTAGTTCGCCCTGATCGCGAGTGCTGGCGGCAGTGCTGCGCATGGCGTCGCGTGCTGCTGGCTGCAGATAGTCCCAGCTGAAGTTCTGTACCTGTGCGCTTTGCAGCGTTCTGACGGCGCTCCATCCGGTAATTGCATCGCTCTCCATGGTGGCGAGATCGCGCTGGAATGCGACCGAGCCAGCCTCGTTGCGTGGCAGTCGCATGCTGGCATCGAACAGCAGCAGCGTGTGCATAGGCGTGTCGGTGCTGCGCCTATGCGCGGGCAGTTCGGCGTTCCCTTGGCCGGACTGGAAAAACCACGCGATGCCGCGCCGTTTCATCAGCCGGCGTATGAAGCCGGCATCCGACTCATTGTGCTGGAAGGTGAATTCGCGTGCCGGATGATCGCGGCTAGCCAGCACGCTATCGATCTGCAGCGCAAAGCTGCTACGCATGACGCTCATCTTTTGCTGCCATTCGTTCACCAGCGTAGAGATGATGTCGAGTTCGTTCATGTTGCGAAACACCCGTGTGTTCAGACGGTGCTCCATGATCTGTAGGGCATCGGTGATGGTCAGTTCGTAGGTGGCCAGAGCACCGTCGCTTTCGCCGCTGGCGGCGCTGGCGACGATGCCGCAGATGCTGCGTAGCTCACCCGTCGCCGTGACGATCTGGATTTCCGCTGGCACGCCGATGAAATCCTTAAGCGCCAACATGGCAGTGTCAGCGATGCAGAGCAGGTGAAAAGTGTGGCCGTCGAAAATAGCCTCGTGGCCGACTAGTCGCTGTGGCAGCAGTAAGTTATCGTGCACGCCATCGGCCATGGCCAGACGTAGACGCAAGGGGCGCTGGGCGGATGTGAGGCGCGTGAAAGCGTCATAAAGACTGGTAAGGGCACTATCCAGATTCATGGCTGATTCCCTGTTGCTATGGTAGGTAGCGCATAGCGCATGGCCCCGTAGTGGGGCCCGTGTGCCGTCAGACCGAGGTGATAGCCATAGCCGAGAGCGGTCTTGCCGAGACGGCTTTGACGGGTTTCTCCCTGCGCCAGAAAGAGCAGAACTTCGAGCTGAAGACTGCTCAATTTGAATAAAGAAATAAAGCTCTTCAAGGCTCGCCATCCCTCCCGCTCTGGCAGTAAGGGGTCATATTGCTGTCGTTTAAGTGGACCGATACTCAGGCGGATACGGCGCTGGAAATTGGGAATCCGGCGCCCCAGTATGAGTGTCCTGCCCAGACGATGATTTCGCTTCCCCAGTTGGACTCTTTCTTCTTCACCAAGCTGGTAGTAGTCAGGCAGGAACTGAATGATTTCGACAGGTAAGCTGAGGTAGTCGGCCAGTGCAGGCGCGAGGGTGGTGACCGACGTGACGGGGCGTTGCAGAAGCGCCGCGTAGCTGGCGATGGCTGCATCGGGTATGCCGCCTGGCTGTCTTGATCCGGCAGGTACTCCGGTGAGCGCCATCAGCACGGGCAGTAATGCCGGCTTGCCTTGCGCAGTGATGGAGCGGAAGATGCGGCTACGGTTGCTGGCGATATAGTGCAACTCGATAGAGCGATGAAACAGCATATCGTAGAACGCCTGTGTGCTTTCCATGCGTCCCCTGCTGTGGGTTTCCATCAGGCGATAGCTGGCGGCATAGGGTAATTCGCCCGTCGAGCCGAACAGGCTGGGTAGTGTAGGTGTAAGGGTGATTCTAGGTCGTTGCCCTGCGTCGGTACTGGTCGCTGCGGCATATTCGAGTTCGATGGCGTCAATCTGGCTCGTTGCAAAGCCAAGCCGGGTTCGGCTGCGAAAGCGGATGCAGGAGCTGAGCCGGTCAGTATCGCTGTGCCCCAGCCAGCCGTCGAGCAGTCTCACCGCCTGGACGAATTCGAAGCGATAGGGGGCACTTACGAGCCGCGCTATCACAGTATGTTCTGGTAACCGCTGCGTGCTGGACATTGCATCAGTTCCTTACCGGTTTGTTGTGAGCACAAGCTCAGACGCACAAAGGTGTTGAGCTGCGTACTCAGGCCGAATAGGTGATCGAGTAATTGGCTGAACAGGTACAGGCCGCAGGTGTGGTAGGCAGGTTCATTGATGGTGACGCCTATGCGTATGCCGAACAGAAAGCCGCGGGTAGCGGCGCTGCGGTAAGGCAGAAAGTCCGCTCTGGTATTGAGCGCAATCAGGCCCTGGATCTGGCTACGGCTGGCGGGACTCTGTACGGGGTCATGTAGTACCAGCATTTCCTTCAAGGGGGCAAGATCGTCGTGCAGCAAAGATTGCTGGCTGCTGGCAAGGTGGGAAATCAGACGCCATTAGTCGCTAGCGGCAAGACGCCGCGGCGGGGTTGGCTGACGTAGCATGCGGATGGGATAAGCACCCTGCCCTCTGGTGAGCTGGAAGTCGCCATCGGTATGACCTAGCGGCAGGCGTGAGCATAGATCCCGATTGGTGCAGGTCAGGTTGACGGAGACGGTGCTGATATCCGTATCCAGCGGATCGAGCGCATGGTCCACAAAGGCAATCCGCGTTTCGTAGCCGGGACTGATTTCTGCCAGATGTTCGTCGCGACGGGCGAACCAGTGACGCCCAGTCTGGTCGCTGGCCTCGCCATGTTTGAGCGAATAGTAGGGATGGTATTCATCCACGTGGATGCCACTACGTGATTTCTTCACTGCAGTGACCCGATCCACGCTGTAGATTTCGTAATCGGCGGGATGCTGGGCATGTGCCTGCAGAATGTATTCGGATTTGCTGTAATCCTGATAGATGGGGCAGGCACTGACGGAAAACAGATTCACCAGCGGCGTACAGCCAGTGAGCAAGTGATGCGCCGCCAGAGGCATCAGGGTGCGAGCAGTTGCGCTATTGTGCCTATCTTGTGCTAGCAGGAAGTGCAGTGTAAAGCTCTGACAACTTGGCTCTAGTTGTGAGCGGATCTCGTCCAGCGCGATATCGAAGAAGTTGTACTTCTCCGGATAGGCAAAATATTCCAGTAGTAGCCTAGCGGTAGCATGGGCTCGGGGCTCATCTGGGGTAACTGCCTGATCTTCGGCAAACCCCACTGGCCGCAGCGGGACGTGCTCGAGCGGCGGCCAGTGCTGGCTGCCTGTCTGTTGCAGATAGACGGCCGCCGAGCGCATGAATAGACTGTCGCGCAGTGCGGCGGCAAATGCGGGATCGGCATCGATAAACAAGCGTAGATAGGGTAGCGTGCTGTCCGGTCCGACGGAAATCTTCAAGCTGATCTCGCCGTCTAGCGGTTCCGCTGCCATGATGCCCGCAGGGAGGCTGATCTGATGCCGGAAGCTGGCCTGCAGTACTTGGGCCGTACCGAGTTCGAGTTCGTAGACGGTACGGAACTGGCAGCGGGTATGGCCGATCCGTTGGGAGAGTAGCGTGGTACCACGCGGGATAAGGCTATTTGTAGTCGATACGGTATTGCGGCTGTCAAAGTGCGCGATAGTAAGCGGCGGTAGTGGCCGCACGGCCTGCGGATAGATGACGGAGAGCAGATCGCTGGGTAGCTGCTGCTGACTTTTATCCAGACATTGCTGCGTGCGTGCATTGGTAAAGCTGATGGCATCGAGCAGGGCACGGGTCTGCGGATGCTCGGCGCTGCCACTGCTTAAGCCGAGCGTGGCGGTCTCGGCGGGGAAGCGCTGGGTAAATTCGCGGACCATGGTCTGCTGGTCGATACGCTCGCGTTCGTAGCGATGCAGCAGTTCGGTGAAAGGCGATGTCATACGGTCAGCTACCAACGAGGCGAACAGTGTAGTGCTGCGCGGCAGGTTCCAGTACGCCGCCAAACTTTACCGGTGGGGTATCCGGCGTGTCTCTAAGTTGTGCCTGCAGGATAAAGCCGAGCCGGTTGATGGAACTGGTTTCGGCATGCAGATGTACCTGCAGCTTGCTAAGGCGGGGTTCATGGCGCTGTATGGTTTGCTGGACGGCGGCGCAGATCGCGCGCCGGGGACCTGTCAGGAATTTTGTGTGCCGGGGTCGCGGTTCGTAGTTAATTAATCGCGTTGGTGAAGCGTTCCCCAAACAGAATGGCAAACTGGTTTGCTGCCATCTTCCAAGTTCGCTGCGGCATCTTC
>NZ_WWCM01000014.1 GCF_009857915.1 Duganella qianjiadongensis | reverse complement strand
CTGTGCTCGCCTTGGCATTCCATGACCATACGGACGGAGCGTTCGATTACTTCGGGCGAGTGCTTAGATTTTTTCATAGATCCATTTTCTCAAATAATGGAGCCTCCCAGTTTTCCGGAACGGTTCAGATCTGTGCAGGACGAAGTTGACGATATTTGGCGAGACTTTGGATTTTGATGGCGATATCTGGAACGTTTCCGATACCATCAAATTATCAGGAAAAAAAAGTGCGGTGCGAATGGTATTCAGCAACCTTGACACCTGTAACAAGCGCGAACTTGTCATGATGCGTGAACCGTTCAAGTCCTTCGCGAAGTCTTACATGCGATACCAGCAAGGCATGAATCCGTCACATAGCGTTGGCGCGCGCATAGGCGCGCTGCGTGCCCTAGAAGCAGCCTTGCTTGAGACAGGCGCAGGAGATCCTGTGCGAATCGATAGTCATGTTCTGAACCGCGCAGCTCAGCTTTTGCATGGGCGGGGAGCTGCGACCGTTGCTTATAGAGTCGGTGGCCAACTTGAAAAAATCTCTGATTTCATTCGGGACAATGCTTTATCTGACATACCAGTTCAGTGGCGGAATCCGATAAAAAGGCCGGTCGATACAGTCAGAGTTGGCAAGGAGGCTGATGAGCGTCGGGAGGCCAAGATGCCAAGTCAGGCTGCGCTCAATGCATTGCCCAAGGTGTTTCTTTTAGCTACTGAACCGGGAAATGTCCTAGTGTCGTCGATCACAGCAATTCTGTGCTCGGCGCCAGATCGTATCAGTGAGGTGCTTAGCCTTCCGGTCGATTGCGAGGTTCGTCAGAAACGCGAAAGTTCTGATGAAGATGCTTATGGTTTGAGATGGTGGCCCGCGAAGGGGGCAGCACCGATGGTGAAGTGGATTATTCCATCAATGACGAGTGTTGTCGAAGAGGCAGTCGGGAAAATCCGAGGACTGACTGATGAGGCGCGAAAAATTGCACGTTGGTATGAGGAGAATCCGAATGGCCTTTATCTGACGGAAGATACTGAGCACTTCCGAACAGAAGAATGGTTGAGCATGGCAGATGTTGGGGAAATCATCTTTGCTGGCCCGGTGAAAAAAGGTGTTCCAATCGTGTGGTGCAATACACATCAAATTCCCAAGCATATGCGCGGGAAGAGCGCTTACGTTCGTTTCAGTGATGTCGAAGTGGCCGTGATTAAACAACTGCCACGAGGGTTTCCTGTCGCGGACCAGAAAACAGGTCTCAAGTACAGCGAGGCGCTTTTCGTGATCCAGCGTAATGCATTGAGTGCCGCTAAAACACGCATTCGCAGCGTGATTGAGCCAGTGACGCACCCGCAAATTCATAACCGGCTTGGCGCGCGGTCAACCACTGGCGTTCAGTCCATCTTTGACTGTTATGGTTTTTATGAGTTGGATGGTAGTCCGATTCGAGTCCACACACATCAGTTCCGCCACTACTTGAACACGCTCGCTCAGGCCGGAGGCTTGAGCCAGCTTGACATAGCCATGTGGTCTGGGAGGAAGGACGTGAAGCAGAATAAATACTACGACCATGAGACACCTGCTGCCATCGTGGCTCGCATCCGGAGTGCGGTCGGCGACGATACGGGACTCTTTTCGGCGATGATATCTTCCTCTGAGACGACGGCATACGGCGACAAAAGGAATATAGACAAGTTATCTTTGTTTCCATTGCCATCGCGTACGATTTGCTTGCCGGCAAACCCCATCACATTGAGTAACATCTGTGAGACGGAGTCGGTTCGTTTGGAGTCATGCTTTTGATTTAGCGAGATGCCGTCGCCGATCCCGGCCTTCTTGATCAAACCTTCATGGAGTTTAAAGTGGCCACCGTCGGTAGCGCGATAAAGCGTGACGTCGCGACCATCGGGCAGAGTCAGGCCCAACCAAGCTGCATCGTATGCAAGAATCTCCTCGGTCTTAGGCAAGCTCTTCGACACGCCCAGCATGAAGAGAATCGCTTTCGAGGTGAAAGACTTACCGGTATTCGAGGCGCCGTAAATAATATTGAGCCCGTCATCAAATCCGAGTTCAGCAGCTTGGACGTTGGGGCCGGTAAAGGTAAGGTGGCGAAGTCGGATGCCGGTCATTTCAATAATCCTATTTGTGTCTCAGTGATCTGGAACTCGGCAGTCCACCGCCCAACTCTATTTTCGATTAGTACCCGCATCTCTGTCGCCGTTTGATCGATAAAGTAATTTGCCATCCATTTGGCACGTTGCTTCAACGCGAGCGAATAGGGTGTTTGCAAGAGGCCGAGGTAGCTCGGGGCCTCTTCGCCAGCACAAAATTCAATTCCTGTTTCGCATTCGAACACTTCGATGAGGTGCATCTGTTGCATTATGCGCATGCTTTGCTCTACCAACTGCCGACGAACGAGTAACTCTCCGGTGTGGTTAGGAAGGTCAGGATGGAGACTTTCAGGTACGTCGTGGCCATCGAGATCACCAGTGTGAACAACCAAATGATCGAACCATGTCATCTCCGCTAGATCACAGCGGCGGGGGTAAAACGCCTCTAGTACCACTAGTGCTCGGATGCCGGTTTCGAGCTTGCTGTTGAAGGGAGGGACACTCCAAACTTTGTCTTCTATCGATGCCATGGCAGGCGCCCTTCATTTGCGAATTGGTGGCAAGTGCCCTGCTTGACCTGCGGCCCTGCATATTTGCCCAGAACACCAGACGGTTGTATGACGGCGGCCTGTTTCATTACTTGGCTGAGCTTTGTTAGGCCATCCTGATGTTTGTCGCGATGTATTTCGACTACACCATGGTAGATTTCGTCCTTAAACGTATTTAAATATTCAGTGGGCGTTGAGTCCCTGTAAAAGCGGTCGAACGCTACCGAGTCGAAGAAGCGGGTTCGTTGGTCGCGCAGATGGGTACCGAACTCAACGCTGGCCAACGCGGCCGCGACGTCCGGGTAAATGCCAGAATCTATCTCGGAATATAGCTTGAGAAGTTGACTGATATATGCAGACTCGTTCTCTTGTATCTCTGCAGGTACCACGCCTCGTGGAGAAGGTCCAGGGTCTTCATTGAACCACTTTACTAACACAGGTTTGCAGGCAGCATCATTTGCAAGTCGTGTGGAGTCCAGCCAATGGATCTTAGTGAAATCAAAGGCGTTGATCTTTGCTTCAATATTAGGGCTCAGAGGAATAGTCTTTTTGTCGACGAGCTTGTCAGCTATGTCTGAATCCCATTTATCAAGGAAGGCCTGCCTGAGTCGTTCAGGATGGGCGAGGAACTGCTGCACGGACCGAGCAACGCCAAGTGGCGCAACGAAGAAGTACGATCGCGGTAAAGAATAGGCTCCGTCCGCGGAGTGCATGAAGATCTTACCGAGTTCGATAAAGGCCGACTTCTCGGAGAGACTTCTATTGAGTTGCTTGCACTGGAAATTGTCCCATGGGCCTTCCATACGCTTGCCCGTGACATAGCCTGTAACATCACGGCCCATATCACCGGATCCTCGCCAAAGCTCGTGGGAATGGTAATCTTTGTAACGCTGAGCCAGCCAGTCGTTAACGAAGTCCTCCAGACGGTCTGCGGGAAGAGTACGGATCAGGATGGCGTGATTAATACGCAAAATTTCCCTCCAAGTTACAGGTCCCAATTATGCCGCGATATTGCAATCGTGGCAATTATTGCTACTTGGACGCAGCCACCGCAGATTTCTGTTCTTGTTGGGAGATTGTCTACAATGCAATTTTCGAAAGCTATGCGGAAGCATGAAACTTGCGTGAATCCTTGCTTGTCGATATTATTTCATTGTCGGTCTCCGGTAGCGTTTATTACAACCTACCTTCTTCAGAGAGAACTTACGGCGCCTCAGGTATCGGAGTTCCACCATATCACTCCCGCGAAGTCGCAAGCAGTAGGCTCATGGCCAATTTATAGCCCCCAAGCATAGCACTCAACTCATGCAGTATCGCGTCAATCTTACTGCGGATGGAGGACTGGAGATGAACTTGAAAAAATTGAAAACTCTGAGCATCACCTTCAAAAAACTTGTAGCTGGTGTTACCTTTGTGGCACAAACCGCCACGGGGGGATAGCGTAAGCTCTTTCTAGTCTTCCTCCAGCTTATGAAGCGGCCTTACTCTCTCACTTGTCGAACATTGTAAATCGCATAAGTGTAAACAATGAACCCTTAAGTGACGTCTTATTTACATTTTCCTTGATGCCTTCTATGGATTTACAACAGCGGCGGGAATTTTTCGTTGTTTACGCTTTAAAAATTCTCATAACCGTTCTAATTCCGGTCAGTTCCGATATTCCGCAAGAGCCCTGTAGGTCGCTGATCTACAGGGCTTTTTTATTTTCATAGGATTTTGATGCATACTTTCATGTACAAAACGCTGGCCCGCATGGCACTGGCTGCCGCTGCCTGCTTCACGCTGGCTGCTGCGGCACAGGCGCAGTCGGTGGCATTCACCTTCGATGATGGTCCTCGGCTGGAGCAGACGCCTTTACTCACGCCGCAGCAGCGCAACGAGGCCCTGCTGGCGGCGCTGGCCAAGCATCACGTCAAGGCAGCCCTGTTTGTCACGGCGGGCAATGGCGCCGACCGGCCCGAGGGCTATGCGCTGGCGCAGGCCTGGGGTGCGGCGGGCCATGCCGTGGGCAACCACACCATGACCCATCCGGATCTGCACAGCAGCAAGCTGACGCTGACGCAGTATCAGCAGGAAGTGCTGGACTGCGACCGCATTATCGCCACGCTGCCCGGCTACCAGAAGTGGTTCCGCTACACCTATCTACGCGAAGGCAATACGCCGGAAAAGCGTGATGGCATGCGCGTCTTCCTGCGCGATAAAGGCTACCGCAACGCTTACGTGAGTCTGGATACCAGCGACTGGCGTCTCGACGAAAAACTGGTCGAAGTGCTGCGTGCTGATCCGAATGCGGACCTCAGCGCCATCAAGCAGGCTTACCTTGCCCACTTGCGCCAGCGGGCGCTGGCCTATCGGGCACTGGCGCAGCAGTTGCAGGGACGCGATATTGCGCAGGTGATCCTGCTGCACCATAACCTGATCAACGCGCTCTGGCTTGACGATGCCATCGCCCAGTTCGAGAGCATGGGCTGGAGCATCACCACGCCTGCTGCCGCTTTTGCCGATCCGGTGTACCAGTTGATGCCTGACCGCCCGGCAGCGGGACAGAGCCTGCTGCTATCGATGGCGCGCTCGCTAGGCGTGGGCAAATTCGCGGGCTGGGAGCGGCTGGTGGATGATGGCGACTTCGAAATCGCCGCGCTCAAGGCGCAAGGGCTCTAAGGCGCCAGCCTGAATGGCCGGTACGCATGCGCTGGCGCACACGCCAGCGCGATGATCGCTGCGTCAGCAGATAAAAGATTCATCTGATATACTTGTTTACATCGTCACTTCAGAAAGTCTGTTATTCCTATGCTGAGCAAAGAACACAAAGCCATCATTAGCGCCACCGTACCGATCCTGGAACAGGGCGGCGAAACTCTCACGCGGCATTTTTATCTGTCCATGTTCCGCGACTACCCGCAGGTGCAGCCATTGTTTAACCAGTCCAATCAGATTGAAGGCAAGCAGCAGCGCGCGCTGGCTAACGCCGTGCTAATGTACGCAAAAAATATCGACCGGCTGGAAGCGCTGGGCCCGCTGGTGTCTACCATCATCAACAAGCATGTGGCGCTGCAGATCCTGCCCGAGCACTACCCCATCGTCGGCGCTTCGCTGCTCAAGGCTATCCGCGAAGTGCTGGGGGCCGATGTGGCAACGGATGAAGTGCTGGCCGCATGGGGCGCAGCCTATGGCCAGCTGGCCGATATCCTGATCGGTGCGGAAGAGCAGATCTACCAGAACAACGCAGCGGCCGAAGGCGGCTGGCGTGGCGCGCGCCGTTTCAAAGTGGCGCAGAAGGCGGTGGAAAGCGAAGAAATCATTTCCTTCACGCTGGCGCCTGTCGATGGCGGCAAGGTGGTGGCGCATCTGCCGGGCCAGTACATCGGTATCGAAGTGGAGGTGGCAGGCAGCCCCCTGCGCCGCCAGTATTCGCTCTCGGCCGAAGCCAATGGCAGCAACTACCGCATCAGCGTCAAGCGCGAAACCGGTGGCGTGGTATCGAACTATCTGCATGACCAGCTGGAAGTGGGCGCTAGCCTGAACGTGTTCCCGCCCGCTGGCGACTTTGTGCTGACGCAGAGCGACAAGCCGCTGGTGCTGATCAGCGGTGGCGTGGGCATCACGCCGACGCTGCCGATGCTGACTGCAGCGCTGCGTACCCAGCGTCCGGTGCACTTCATCCACGCGGCCCGCCACGCGGGTGTGCATGCGTTCCGCGCACAGGTCGACGCGCTGGCAGAACAGCATCCGCAATTGCAGCGCTTCTATTGCTACGAAACGGGCGATGCAGACAGCGCCCATGCCACCGGCTACCTCAATACCCAGCAACTGGCCAAGTGGCTGCCCGCAACGCGCGACGTCGATGCCTACTTCCTCGGTCCTCAGCCATTTATGAAAGCCATCAAGCGACAACTGGCCGAACTGGGCGTGCCGGATGCGCAGGCCCGTTACGAGTTCTTCGGCCCGGCCGAAGCACTGGCCTGAACTGCCGGCAAGTAGTGCTCAGGTGATACAGCATCACGCGGACGATGGCGAGCGCACGCAGCAGATCGATGCCTGCTGCGCGGCCCTTGCCGCTGTCCGCAAGCGCCATGCTATTTGAGGTTGACGGTCACTAGTGCATCCGGGCTCTGGATGTACAGCAGACCGCTGGCGCTGATGGCCAGATAGCCGGGCGCCGGATAGCTCCACACCACTTTACGGGTTTTCAGGTCCAGCGCGTAGGTGTTGACGTTGGTGCTGATGAACAGCAGGTTCTTGGTCACCACCGGCGAAGCGTGGAAGCTGATTTCACTGCCCTGCGGCGGCACCCACGACCACAGCAGCTTGCCATCGGTTTCCGCGCGCGCCTCCAGACGGTAGGGGTTGAAGTTCGGTGCATACAGCACACCGTCGGCATAGGCCGGCGTGACGCGGTACACGCCGGGCACGCGCCAGTCGAGGAAGCCTTTGGCCGTATCGAAGCGCACCAGCTGGTTGCCGATGCCGCCGTCATTCAGATAGCCGTTGGCATAGGCTGCTGCATACACGCCGCCGTTGGCGCCCACCACTGCCGCACCGCCCACCTGATACACGTAGTTGGAGAAGTTGCTGTCGCGGATAGTAGACAGTACCGTGCCGGTTTTAGGCTGCAAGATGGTCAGCGCATCGCCCGTGTAGGCAAAGATGCTGCGGCCATCGGATGCAGGCGACCACATCGAAGTCTGCGGCAGGCCCTGGAAGAACAGCCGGTCGCCAGTAGCGGCAAAGGCATACATGCCGCCATAGCTGCCTGCGTTGGTGTAGATGGCGCCGTCCTGCACAATGGGCGACAGGTAGTGTTCCCACTGCGAGCTCATGGCGGACTTCATGCGCGCGCTGCCATCGGTGGCGTCGAGCGCGATCATGTAGGTGGTGTTCTGCTGGCCGGCAGCAAAATACACCACGCCGTTATCGACGGCTGGCGGGTTGACGCCGGGGTTGCTCAGGCCCGCGGTGTCATAGGACCACAGTACCTTGCCGTCGCTTTCCTGATAGGCCGTGAGCTTTTTATCACTGCCGGCAAAAAAGCGGCCGCTGGCAGCCACCAGCGGAGAGATGCTGGCATTGTAGCCGCTGCTGCTGCTATTGACGGGGCCGCGCTTCCAGCGCAGCTGCATCTGATCCGGCCGGATTTCGACCGGCACATAGCCGGTATGCGCGTTATTGCCCTGGAAGGTGGCCCAGTCCGGCACGCCTGTCCATGGCGTTAGCGCCGTGAGCTGGTCGCCGGGCCATGCGCTGTTGGCGCTGTGCACGGTGATGTCGTAGGGGACGCTGATCGACGGTACGGCTTGCGCCGTGTTGCAGGCCTCGTCGCTGCACAGTTTGATGGTCAGCTTGCCGGTGTAGTGGCCGCTTTCCTTGGTCGCTTGCGTATCGAGCGCGAAGGTGTAATTGCCCTTGCTGTCGCTGCTCACGGCCACCGCTGCCCGCATCAGACCGTCGCCGTCGCTGGCGCTGGCGTATAGCGTGCCGCTGGGAGTGAAATTGGCCGCTTGCGCCACGACCTCGATGCGTACACTGGTATTTTGCGCCACTACGCGCGAGATGGCGCCCGAGGCGACTTTCAGGCTAGCGGGAGCAGGTGGCGGTGGTTCAGGTACTGGCGCGGGTGCTGTTGCGGTGGAAGAACCGGATCCGCCACCGCATCCGCCGAGCACTAAGGCTGTCAGCATCAGTCCCACCCAGTGATTGCGCGCCATATGATCTTTCAATGTTATTAAAAAAGCACATTGTAAGTATGACGACTGTTAATTGACAAGAAGTAAATGCGGGTGGTTTTCCGCAAGGCGGGGCTACCTGCTGGGATCAGATGGGCAGCCCCGCAGTGCTGGCCTATTCCGCCAGCGGGCGTTCGCGTACAACGCCGCGGTATACCAGCCAGGTAGCGCTCAGGCTGATAGCGCCGGCCAGTGCCATCCAGTAGCCGGGTGCGGCCTTATCGCCGGTGCTTTCGATCAGCCAGGTAGACAGCAGCGGGGTCATGCCGCCAAACAGTGCCGTGGCCAGACTGTAGGCTAGCGAGAAGCCGGTAGTGCGCACCTTGGCCGGAATGATTTCCGTCAGAGCCACGATGGTGGCGCCGTTGTAGCTGCCATACAGGAAGGACAGCCACAGTTCCACCATCACCATGTGGCCGAAGCTGGGATTAGCGATCAGCCACGACAGAGCGGGATAGGCCGTCAGCACCGTCAGGCCGGAGAACAATGCCATGATGGGCCAGCGGCCTATCCGGTCGGACAGCGCGCCCATCACCGGCAGCCAGATGAAATTGGACAGGCCCACGCACAGCGTCACCAGCAGGCTTTCCTCGGTGCTCAGCTTGAGGATGCTTTTGCCGAAGGTCGGGGTGTACACCGTGATCAGGTAGAACGCCACCGTGGTCAGCACGATCAGCATAGTGCCGGCCACCACCAGAGGCCAGTTGCGGCTGATGGTCTTCATCATCTGGCCGAAGGTCGGATGGCTTTTCTGCGCCAGATAGGCTTCGGTTTCCTGCAGCGAGCGGCGGATGTAGAACACTACGGGAATGATGGAGCAGCCGATAAAGAACGGAATGCGCCAGCCCCAGTCGGCAATGAAGGCTTTGCTCAGGGTCTCGTTGAGGAAGTAGCCGAGCGCCGCCGAGAAGATGATGGCCACCTGTTGGCTGGCCGACTGCCAGCTCACATAGTAGCCCTTGTTGCCGGGTGTGGCCATTTCCGACAGATAGACGGAAACGCCGCCCAGTTCCACGCCGGCCGAGAAGCCCTGCAGCAGCCGGCCGATCAGCACGAGGAACGGCGCCCACAGGCCGATGCTGGCATAGCCGGGGATAAAGGCGATCATGGCCGTGCCCGAGGCCATGATGCCCAGCGTCAGCACCAGCCCTTTGCGTCGGCCGATACGGTCGATATAGCTGCCCAGAATGATGGCGCCGAGCGGACGCATGAAGAAACCCGCGCCGAAGGTGGCGAACGTCATCATTAGCGCCGCGTATTCGCTGCTGGCGGGGAAGAAAGCTTTGGCGATATAGGTGGCGTAGAAACCGAACAGGAAGAAATCATACATTTCGATGAAGTTCCCGCTGGTCACACGGATCACCGTGGAAAAGCGCGAGCTACGGCGCTCGGCTGGCTGGTCTGCCGCAAGCGTGGCGGCAGTGGAAGCGTAACTGGACATGATGGATACCTTTTAAATCAGGAAATATGAGTGGGCGGTGCGCTAAGGCCGGGCTGCCACAGGTTCCAGCCCTGTGGCAGCAATCGCTGCCGCATTGGCCGGCGCGGACAGGAAGCGCAGCAGGGCGCGGCCCGCTTCCGGCGCGGCCGCATTGCGCACCAGCGCGGCCGAGAATTCGGTTTTGAGCTGGACTTCCTGCGGCAGCAGGCCGACGATCTCGATGCCCGCTACCGGCAGCAGCTCGCTCTTTTGCTGGCAGCCGAAATCGGCCTCGCCGTGGGCGATGATTTCGCCCACTGGTGTCGCCGGAATCTGTGCTGCCTTGCCCTGCATCTGTTCGGCGATGCCGAGCTTGCGCATCAGCTGGTGTTTGATGTATTCGCCGCTGGCGCTATCGGAATAGGCCACGTGGCGCGCTTGCAGCAAGGTCTGCCTGAGTCCTTCCAGCGTGCTGATATCGGGCTTGGCAGCGCCCTGCGGAACAGCGCAGGCAATCGGCGAATTGGCCAGCACGACTTTGCTGCCCGGCTCCAGTTTGCCCTCGGCCATCAGCTTGTCGAGTGCATCGCCGACCATGATCACGACATCGATGGTTTCGCCGCGGGCCAGCCGGGCCGGAATGGCATTGGCCGTATTGCCCATGGATGGTCCCCAGCCCGAGATCAGCTGGTCGCCGCTCTGCTGCTGGTAGGCGCCAGCCAGATTTTTGTAGGCCTGAGCGAAGCCGCCCGAGCTAACCACGCGCACTTCGGCGGCCGTGCTGGTGCCGAACACCAGCGCGGTAGCGAGCAGCAGGGCGCTACGCTTGAGAGGGATAGCTAACATGTGGTGTTCCTTTTAAAAAAGCGGGGTCAGAATTTCTGCATCAGACCAAGCGTGAGCGCGGTGGCGTGGCGGGCATTGGCCAGCGTGCCGGTCAGGCCGGCAGCATCCGCTTTCCAGCTGGTGCGGTCGGCTTCCAGATACGCCGTGGTGCGTGGCGACAGGGACTTCTCGAGGAAGGCAAAGGCACGGTCGTAGCCGTCATCCTTGTAGCCGCTGGCTTCGCGTCGGACCCGGTAGTAGGCCGTGGTCAGCAGCAGATCGGCGCCTAGCGGGTGGCTGACCCCGGCCGATGCTACGCGCTGGTGCACGCTGTGGTGGCTGCCGGTATCCGCCTTATTGCTGGCGAGATTGGCTTTGAACTGCCAGCTGTCGAGCTGGTAGGCAGTACCGATGGTGGCTGCATCGAGCGTCAGTGCGTCGCGGTTGTAGAAGCGCGTGACGGCGCCCGACAGCAGCAGACTGTTCTGCTGGTAGAGCAGGGCGGCGCCGCGGGTGGACAGTGCCGTCTGGTTGCCGGCCACTTCGCCGAACGAGTAGGCGGCGCTGGCTTGCAGCGGGCCATAGTTATTGCTGTATTTGACCAGATTGTCGAGCCGGTAGAAATTGTCGGCATAGCCACTGTTGCCGTACTGCTGGCCGAAAGCGTGGGTGCCGAAGGCGGTATTGCTCAGGGCCGCCACATTGACGTTGGGATTGAAGGCAGCAAAGCGGATACCGAGCGGATCGGCCGGAGTCATGGCATCGACCAGCAGGCTGGTCTGGCGTCCCAGCTTGACGGTGCCGTAGCCGGTCTTCAGGCCCAGCCACGACTGGCGGTCGAACAGGCGGTCGCTCTTGGCGGAGGTGCCGGTATCGAGGTTGATGCCGCCTTCGAGCTGGTAGATGGCCTGCCAGCCATCGGCCAGAGTTTCCTGGCCGCGCAGGCCCCAGCGGCTGGTGTTATTGACGCCGCTTGTGACGGCGCTGGTGCTGCCTGTCGGTACGGGGCCATTGCTGGCGTTCATGCCGTTACTGCTGCGCATGCCGAGGTCGGCAATACCATACAGTGTGTTGTTATTCTGGCTAAGGCAGCTACCGCTGGCAGCGAGTAGTACAGCGAGTGTGAGCAGGCGGGGTGGACGCATGTTGTCTCCGTTGAATTGTTGCGCCTTCTTGCCGAGGCGTGGATGGAAAAGAACCGATCATCCAACAAATGGCATAATTTGATAATCGCAATGTTTTGAGGAATTAATGCATGTCACGCATCAATTATGAATTGCAGGATCTACAGGCATTTCTTGCCGTGGCCGAGCGCAAGAGCTTCCGTCAGGCGGCGGGCGACCTATTTCTGTCGCAATCGGCCCTGAGCCGGCGCATCGAAAAACTGGAAGAGGTGCTCGGTGTGAAGTTGTTTGAACGCACCACACGGCGCGTGCAGCTGACCAATGTGGGACAGGCTTTTCTGGTCAATGTGCGTGGTGCACTCGATGGACTGGAGGACGCCGTACTGGGCGTAGCCGATCTGGCGGCGCACCGGACCGGCTCCGTCACGATCGCCTGCGTGCCATCGGCCGTGTGGCACTTCCTGCCAGCGGTGCTTAAGCAGTTTAGCGAGCGTTTTCCCCGCATCCGGGTGCGCATCCATGACGAAAGTGCGCAGGACGTGCTGAATCTGGTGCTGGCCGGCGAGGCCGATTTCGGTATCAATTTCACCGGCGCGGAAAACCCCGAGGTGGATTTCCAGCCGATTTATGTGGAGCGCTATGTGCTGGCCATGCGGCGTGATCACCGCCTAGCCAAGCGGCGCACGCTGAGCTGGAAGGATACCGTCAATGAGCGCTATATTTCGGTGGCCAAGTCGAGCGGCAACCGCAGTCTGCTCGATGCAGCGCTAGCCGGGGTGGAAAAGCATCCGCCCATCGTGTGCGAAATTAACCACGTATCGGGCATACTCGCGCTGGTGGAAGCGGGCATGGGTGTCGCCGCCGTGCCGGGGCTATCGGTGCTGCCTGAGCGGCCGGATGGTCTGGTTGGTGTGCCGCTGGTGCATCCTTCGATTACCCGTACGCTGGGGCTGATCAGCCGGCGTCACCACATCATGGCACCGGCAGCGCGCACCCTGTTCGACATGCTGTCGGCGGCCTTGCTCAAGCGTAGCGCCAAAGCCGTGCGTGCCTGAGTGCAGCCTAGTACTGTTGCCGTTCGAAGCGGCGGTCGGGGACAAACCACAATGCCGCTACCGCCACATAGACGGCAAATCCGGCCATGGGCTGGGAGAACGACAGCACGATGCCGGCCGCGTACAGCAGAGTCGAGAGCTTGCCTTTGCGGTCCTTGCCCAGTGCTCTTTTGAGATCGGCGTTATGGCTGGCGAGGCAGCTGGCAAGGATGAAATAGGCCACGCTGCACATGAACAGCACCAGTCCGTAGCAGGCCAGCGGCAGCGCGGCGAAGTGGTTTTCGCCTACCCATCCGGTGACAAACGGCAGCAGCGAGAGCCAGAACAGCAGATGCAGATTGCCCCACAGCGCACCACCGGTCACGTGGCTGACCGTGTGGATCAGATGGTGGTGATTGTTCCAGTAGATGCCCACGTAGATGAAGCTCAGCACATAACTGAAGAACACCGGCCAGAGCGGTTCCAGCGCGGCCAGATTCGTGCCATGCGGTACCTTCAGTTCCAGCACCATGATGGTAATGATGATGGCGATCACGCCATCGCTGAATGCTTCCAGTCGATTTTTACCCATATGTTGTCTGCCTTGGTTTGGAATATCGCTACAGCATACGGCACTATTGCTGGTCACGGATTAGCGCTTGTATGCGTTCGAGGCTGCATGCGTCTGCCGGCGTGTAGACCAGCAGCGACAGATCGGGCCGGCCATCGACGGCGAACGTCGAATATTCGAGCGCCAGAGTGCCAGCCAGCGCGTGGTTGAGCTGCTTCTGCCCTTCGCCGAATTCCAGCACGTCGCTGGTGTTCCAGAGGGCGGCAAATTCGCTGCTGTCGCGGCACAGTTCTGCCACCAGTGTACGGGTGGTTTCGGTGGCACCGGCGCGGGCTACGTCGGCACGGAAGACCGGCACCACGTAGCGGGCTACCGCCCACCAGTCGGGCTGCGCAGCCCGCACGGCCGGATTGAGGAAAAACAGCCGCAGCATATTGCGCTCGGCCGGTGCCAGCGTGGCATAGTCGACAAACACGGCGCTGGCTGCACGGTTCCATGCCAGTACATCCCACCTGGCGTTGCGGATCAGGGCCGGACTGGTGGTCAGCGCATCAAGCACTTTCTGCAGGCGCGGCGTAATACCGTCCTGTAGCGGATAGCGGATTTCCGGTGCGTGGCCGAAGGCCAGCAGAAACAGATGTTCGCGTTCCACATCTGTCAGCAGCAGGGCCGCCGCCAGCCGGTCCAGTACGGCGCGCGACGGTGCGCCGCCACGGCCCTGTTCCAGCCAGGTGTACCAGGTAGCGCTGATATGGGCGCGCTGGGCCACTTCCTCGCGCCGCAGTCCGGCCGTGCGGCGCCGGCTGCAGCCGTAACCTAGCGCCACGGCGTCGAGCCGCTGGCGGCGGTCTTTCAGATAGCTTGCGAGGGTGAGCTGATCGGTGGGCATGGTGATCCTGTTAGTTGCTATACCTGTATAAGGTAACTTATTTACCAGCATAAGCATGGCTGCGATAGTACACCCATCACGTTATTGAAGGGAACTATCATGCAGGTACTGGTAACAGGCGCAACGGGCTGGGTGGGTTCTGCCGTAGTGCGCGAATTGCTGCACGGCGGCCATCAGGTGACGGGGCTGGTGCGTAGCAGCAGCGGCGCGGCGGCGCTGGCCGCCATAGGCGCGGGCAGCGTGATCGGCACGCTCGATGATCTGGCCCTGTTGCAGCACAGTGCGGCGCAGGCCGATGCGGTGATCCACACGGCGTTCAATCACGATTTCAGCCGCTTTGCCGAGAACTGCGCGCAGGACCAGCGCGCCATTGCAGCGCTGGGCGCCGCTCTGGCCGGTAGCGATAAAGCGCTGCTGGTGACCTCGGGCGTGGCCATGCTGGCGCAGGGCCGGCCGGCCACCGAGGCCGATATCCCGGCCGATACGCCCAGCTATCCGCGCCGCTCCGAGTCGGCGGCGCGCACGCTGGCGCAGCAGGGCATACGCGCTGCCACCGTGCGGCTGGCGCCCAGTGTGCACGGTATCGGCGATCAGGGCTTTATGCGTATCCTGATCAATCTGGCGCGCCAGACCGGCGTGTCGGCCTATCTGGGCGATGGCCAGAATTGCTGGCCTGCCGTGCATCGCGAGGATGCGGCGCTGCTGTACCGGCTGGCGCTGGAAAGCGGGGTGCAGCAGCCGGCCTACCATGCCATCGACGAAGCAGGCATCCCGTTCCGCCAGATCGCCACCGCCATCGGTCAGGGGCTGGGCTTGCCCGTGGCCGAGCGCGGTCCCGAGCACTTCGGCTGGTTTGCCGGCTTTGCCGGCATGCACATGCCGACCAGCAGCGCCCGGACTAGCGCCCTGCTGGGCTGGACGCGGGCTGCGCCCGGCCTGCTGGCCGATCTGGCCAATCCGGCCTACTTCCTGCCCTGAGCGGCGGCGCTAGGCCAGCCGGCAGCTCAATTCGATGTCCTCGGCAAATGGCACCGACAGATAGCCGCTGCTGGCGCTGCGCACCCGTGCCACATATTCGGGGCAGTAGTTGACGTTGTCGGCCAGGATGAGTGCGCCGGGGCGCAGGCGCGGTTCCAGCAGCGTCAGCACGTCGTTGTACAGGGCTTTGGCGCCATCGAGCAGTACCAGATCGATCTGCTGCGGCAGGTCGCGGCTGAGGGTGTCGAGCGCGTCGCCGGCGCGTAGTTCGATCAGATCGCTCAGACCGGCGTCGGCGAAATGGCGGGCGGCGCCGGCCAGTTTGTCGGCCTCGAACTCGGTGGTGATCAGGCGTCCGCCACCGTTATCGCGCAGGGCCGCCGCCATGTGGATGGTGGAAATGCCGAACGAGGTGCCGAACTCGATGATGTGGCGGGCCTGAGCGCTACGCGCCAGCGCATACAGCAGCTTGCCCGTCTCGCGCGACACCGGCAGCCAGAGTTCCTTGATGGCGCTATACACCTGCAGATACTCGGTCTTGCTGCGCAACAGGCGGTCCTGTTCGGCCGGGCTGACCTGCGCCAGCGCCGGACTGGTGGCAGCATCGGCGCGGGCATACAGCTGTTCCAGCAGGCGGCTGATGGCGGGGGACGTAAGGGTAGTCATAATCGCTCCTGAAAAAAGTGGGGTTCAAGACGATGCGTCCGTTAAAATGTGACGAATCCGTCGCATTTAGTATGCGGCGTCAGCGCCAGTTTTTCTATTCGCATTCCGCCAGCCCGCCATGAACCGACCCGCCAGAGTGCAGATCTCCTCGAGAAAACAGCCTAAACAGGCGCGTTCCGCCAGTCTGGTGGCAGCTATACTGGAAGCAGCTATTCAGGTTTTGCAGCGTGATGGCGCGGCCCGTTTCACCACGGCGCGGGTGGCCGAGAAGGCTGGCGTCAGTGTGGGCTCGGTGTACCAGTACTTCCCTAACAAGGCGGCGATCCTGTTCCGCCTGCAGGCCGACGAATGGCAGCAGACCACCGCCATGCTGGTGGCTATCCTGAGCGATCGGGCCGTGCCGCCGCTACAGCGCCTGCGCCAGCTGGTGCTGGCTTTTCTGCGTTCCGAATGTGCCGAGGCGACCATGCGCACGGCGCTGGCTGACGCGGCGCCGCTGTACCGCGATGCGCCCGAAGCGCAGCAGATCAAGGCCAGCGCCGAGCAGACTATCCAGAGTTATATCGAAGAAGTGCTGCCTCATGCACGGCCGCAGCGGCGGGAGCTGGTGCGCGATCTGGTCAAGACCACGCTGGGCGCGGTGGGCAAGGAGTTTTCCTCGACGTCCCGCAGCGAGGAAGAAATCGTGCAGTTTGCCGATGCCATGGCCGACATGCTGTGCGCCCTGATATGCCAGCCGGAACAATGGTGGGGCAAGGCGCCGCCGCTGCCGTGACTGTGGTGTTCACGGCAGTACGCAGCGTTGTGCAGAGCGGTTGAGTCAGACCGGCTTGCGGCACAGCGCAATGATGCGCTGCACGTCGTCGTCCGACAGGTTGGGGTAGATCGGCAGGCACAGCACCTGCGCTGCGGCGATGGTGGCCATCGGCAGGTTGTCGGCATGGGCCGAAGGCAGGCTGCGGTACATGGGGAAGTCGGTGATCAGCGGGTAGAAGTAGCGCCGTGCGTAGATCTCCTGCTGCTTCAGCGCATCGTACAGGCCATCGCGGCTCAGCGCGTATTCGGGCCCGATCAGGATGGGGAAATACGAGTAATTGCAGTCGGTGGCCGCGGGCGCGCCCGGCACCTGCAGGCCCGGTATGCCGGCCAGACCTGCGCGGTAGGCGCGGTCTATGGCCTGACGGCGCTGCAGCGCTTGATCGATATGCTGCAGCTGGAGCAGGCCGAAAGCGGCGTTAATTTCGCTCATCTTGCCGTTGATGCCGGGTGCAACTACCGTGGTTTCGTTGACGAAGCCGAAGTTCTTCAGACGGTCGATACGGGTCTTGGTGGTGGCATCCTTGCAGATGATGGCGCCGCCTTCGAAGGTGTTGAAGACCTTGGTGGCGTGGAAGCTCAGCACCGACAGGTCGCCGAAGTTGAGCAGGCTGTTGCCGTCGACTTTGACGCCGAAGGCATGGGCGGCGTCATAGATCACTTTCAGGTTGTAGTTATCGGCGATTTTCTGGATCGCGTCCACATCGCAAGGGTAGCCATAGCAATGCACCGGCATGATGGCCGTGGTCTGCGGCGTGATTGCTGCTTCGATGCGGGCCGGATCAAGATTGAAGGTGGCGGGATCGATGTCGGTGAACACTGGCTTGATGCCGTTCCACAGCATGGAGTGGCTGGTGGCGACAAACGAATACGGCGTGGTGATCACTTCGCCCGTGATGCGCAGCGCCTGCAGCGCCGTCATCAGCGCCAGCGTGCCGTTGGAGAACAGCGCCAGATGCTCTACACCCAGATATTCGCACAGCGCCTGTTCCAGCTGCTGGTGGAACGGGCCGCCATTGGTGAGCACCTTGTTGTCCCAGATCTGCTCGAGATACGGCATGAATTCTGCCAGCGGCGGCAGGTAAGGCTGGGTGACATAGATCGGGGCAGCTTTTTTCATACGGTTCATACCTTTTCAAGCGGAGCTAGCTGGATGCTGGTCGCGGGCGCAAGAATTTTACGCCATCCATTCCGGCACAGTGGTAACAATTTCCGCCGTAGTGGCGAGCTGGCCCACTATAACCGCACAGGGCGGCAGGCCATGGCGCGAACACGGCGGGAAAAGGGCGGTAATTGCAGCCTTGACCAGTTTAGCCCAGCTCGGCGCAGATTGCTTGCAGCGCCGCGCTGATGTCGAAATGGTCGCCGTGGAAATGGCGCTGGGCCGGGTCGTCGCGGTAGCTGAAAAAGGCGTCGGCGTCGGGGATGTAGCGAATGGCGCCATGGTCGGCGGCGTTACCGTGCAGGGCCAGCGCGGCGCCGATGTCGGCCAGTCTGGCCTGCACATCGCCGGCGGCGGGCGTGGCGGGCAGGCGCTGGCCCAGTTCCGCCACAAAGGTGCTAATGGCGCGCGGGCGGGCCAGATACACGGGGCAGATCTCGTAGCTGTGGCGGCGCCGTTCGGGCGGCAGCTGGTGCGCCAGCAGGCAGCCCAGCGAGTGGGCAATCACCGTGTCCGCCTGCCCCTCGGCCAGCTGTTCGATCAGCTGTTCCAGCCGGGCGATATACGGCGGCAGGTCGCGGATGGCCTGATAGTCGATGGTGAGCAGGATCAGGCGGAAGCCGCTCAGCAGGGGCAGATACGGCAGCCAGTAGCCGGCACTCGTGTATAAACCGTGCAGCAGCACCATGCTGCGTGCTGCCTTGCGGTTCATCACCTGATAGCGGATCAGTGCATCGGCCATGCCGGACTTAGTTCATCGATTCCTTGGAGCGCAGTTTCTTGAATCGGCCGCCGTGCAGATCGGCGTCGGCCAGCGTCACTTTCTGCGGCACCTTGAAGCGTGGCAGCTGGGTGCTGCAGAACTGGATCACGCGCTTGCGCAGTTCCGGCAGGGTTTCCGTGCTGCCCGCTTCCAGACTGATTTTGGCCACCACCATCTGGCCGGTGATGGCGTTCGCTGCGCCGTAGACGAATACGTCGCGCACGCCCGGCATTTGCTGCAGCACGCTTTCCACTTCGGCCGGGAAGACTTTTTCGCCGCCCACGTTGATCAGTTCCGAATGCCGGCCCAGAATGCGGAAATAGCCGTCGCGCTGTTCCACCATGTCGCCCGTCATCAGCCAGCCATCGGCCGTGAACGGGCTAGGCGCGTTCAGGTAGCCCAGCATGGCCGAGCTGGATTTGATCTCGAGCAGGCCATCGACGATGCGGGTTTCATAGCCCTCGCCGCCGATACGCACCCACAGCGAATCCGAGGCTTCCGATTTGGAGCGCAGGATGCCTACTTCCGACAGGCCGTAGGTCTGCAGCAGTTTGATCTGCGGGAACGTGGCATGGAAGCGCGCCAGCGTACTTTCCGGCATGACTTCCGTACCGTAGGTGACGGTTTCCAGCGTGGACAGGTTGTAGTCCTGCGTCACGCCGCTAATCAGCATCAGGTTGAGGAAGGTGGGCGAAGCCGGCAGCACCTGCACGCCGTATTCCTGCACGGCGCGGCAGATGGCGGCCGGGCTGCGCTCCTGCACGGTCACCACGGTGCCGCTGTTGGACAGGGTGTGCAGCAGGGTATTCACGCCGCCGATATGGTCGAACAGCAGGAAGGTGATGGTGCACTTGGCGGCGCGCAGCACGCGGAATTTGTCCAGCAGGGCCTGGAAATCATGCAGGATGGCTTTGCTCTTGCCGCTGGAGCCGGACGAGAACAGCACCAGACCGGGACGCTCGCGCTGCCACAGTTGCTGATACAGCTCGTGCGATGCCGCCGGCGCCAGCCGCGTCACGGTCACGCTGTCATCGGCGGCCACGCCGATATCCACCGTCACTTCGGCGGCGGCCAGATATTCGGGCCGTTTCGGACGGATCGATTCCGTCAGCGGCACCACCACGCAGCCATGTTCGACCAGTGCCAGCAGCAGAGCCACGGCATTCGGCGAGAAGTCGGCGCTCAGGCCCACCACATCGCGCACGCCGATCTGCTCGGACTTCAGGGTGGCGCTCCAGCGGTCTATGGCCTGCAGCAGCCACGCATAGCTGTAGCGCTGGTCCTGCCAGATCATGGCAGTCTGTTCACCCGCAGCGAGGAAACGTTCCTTGAGGAAGCCGATGTCTGCGCTCACGATACACCTCCGAGATAGATTGCTTGTCCGGTCACGAACTGGCTTTCCGGACGTAGGAAAAAGTCCACCACATTGAGCACGTCTTCGAACGTGCCAAGGCGGTGTATGGCCTGACGTGCCAGCAGGTGCTCGATCTTCTCTTGCGGCACACTGCGGATCAGGTCTGTCATCACGGGCGTCGGCCCCAGCGCATTGACCGTCACGTTCATGGCGGCCAGTTCGCGCGCCAGTATCTGGGTCAGCGTCAGCACGGCCGATTTGGAGGCCGCATACACGGCCTCGCCTTCCAGTTGCAGCGGGCTGGCCACGGTGATGAAGTTGACGATGCGGCCTGCGCCGCTGCCCTGCATCAGTTTGGCCGCTTCGCGGCAGAACAGGAAAGTGCCGAGGAAGTTGGTATTGAAAATCTGCTGTACCGTCGATGCCGGCGTCATCATGGCGTGGTTCATCGACGCGATGCCGGCATTGTTGATCAGATGATCGAGCCGGCCAGCCTCCTTGCGGATCTGCGAAAACAGCCGGCGTACGGCTTTTTCGTCGGCCACATCGAGACAGACGTGATGGTAATCGTCAGCCGTGATGCTGCCCGCTTCGCGGCTGCAACCGTAGACGATGTGGCCCTGCGCCAGATAGTGCTGGGCCAGAAACTGGCCTATGCCCTTGCGCGTGCCGGTGATCAGCGTGACCGGTTTAGCCATTGCTGCCACGTTCCTCTTCGACGCGCTGCAGGGCATAGGCGCTCAGGCTGCCGACGCTGCGGAACGGGCTATTCTGCTGCGAAGCGGCGCGCGCATCGGCCAGCGTGATGATCACATCCAGCTCGTCTTCCACCGCCTGTTCCAGCGCCACCAGCAGGCTGACCAGACCGAGCGAATCGAGCACGCCTTTGGCACCGTACAGGGGCGCATCGAGGCCCAGGCTCAGATCGATCTTGTTGGCCGAGAGTTCATTCTGGTCGGCGCAGCAGGCCAGCACGATGGCGTCAATTTGTTGTTTCATGTCGGTTCCAAAAGGAGGAGAGATTTAATCCGGGAGTTCCAGCAAAGGCAGCATTTCGGTATCTGCCAGCGATAGCGCCGCCGCAGCGACGGACAGGCCGACGCCGAAGCCGCACAGCACGCTCTTTTCCAGACGTTGTTCGGCGTGCAGACGGGCGCCTTCGCGCGCCAGCAGCACAGGGATGGAGGCCGGGCCCGTATTGCCGATATCGGCGCAGGCAAACGGCACGGCCGGCGCGGCCAGCCGCATCTTGCGGCGCAGGTAGTTGACCATGAAGCCATTGGCCTGATGCAGGCCATAGAAGCCGGGATCGGCGCTGCTCCAGCCATGGGCCTGCAGCAGTTGGTTGATCACCTGCGGCACATCCTGCAGCGCAAAGTTCATCACTGCCATGCCGTCCATATAGATGTCCTGCGCCGAACGGAAGTTGCCTTCCTCGGCTTCCAGCACTTCGGCCGTGGCGGCACTGCGCGGCAGACGGGCACCGCCAGCCGGGACGATCAGGGCCTGCGCGCCGCTGCCATCGGTATGCACGGCAAAGCTGCTGTCAGCCGCATCGGCCACCACCAGGGTGGCACTGCCGGCGTCGCCGAACAGCATTTTCAGGGCACGGTCGCGCGGGTTGATCAGGCTGGTGCTGACATCGCCTGCACATACCAGCACCTGCTGGCACATGCCGGACTGGATCAGCAACTGCGCCTGCAGCAGGCCGTACACATAGCCGGAACAGCCATAGTTGATATCGAAAGCGGCCACGCCGGTTTTCAGGCCCAGCCGGTGCTGCAGCACGGCGCTGGTGGCGGGCAGCAGGTAGTCGGGCGTCTGCGAAACGAAGACGATGCCGTCGATGTCGGCGCGATTGGTGCCGCAATGGCTGAACAGCGCTTCGGCCGCACCGGCGCACAGATCGGCCGTGGTGACGCCGGGGCGCACTTCACGGATGCTGGAGATGCCGGTGGCGCTGATGATGCGCGTGACTTCGCTGGCACCCCACTGTTCGCTGTAGACGCTCAGGTCGCGCTGGTGCGCCGGCACCATGGCGGCGACGGCGGCTATGCGGCCGCGCTGGAAGCGGGCTTTCATAGGGTTTCCTCGACCCGCGCCAGACAGGCGCGGAAGTGGCCGATTTTTTCTTCGCCCGGCGCCAGCAGGCCGGCACCGCTGGAGCGGAAATCATGCGCGACGCGGCGGCAGATGGCGTGGTCTTCATCGAACACCTGACGGTTGACCTGCGCGCTCGATTCGAAGAAGGGCTTGAGTGCCTCGGCGGCAGCAGGGCTCTTGGTGGCGGCCGTGTACAGGCGGCTGCGGAAATAGGTACGGTGCGCTTCTGCCGTGGGGAAGAAATTCTGCAGCGAGTACGAATAGCCGAAGGTGGTCGACAGCATCGAGAACGGGAACATGAAGATGCTCTGGTAGCCTTCGTACTGCTCGTCGATGTTGAACAGGCGCTTGATGGAGCGCAGCTTCTTGAAGCGCGGTTCGTCGCTGATTTCTGCGCGCAGCACCGAGGTCCACTCGTGCAGGGTATTGTCGTCGTTGGCCAGACCCAGCAGGCCCAGCGTTTCCGGGTGGACGTAAGGCACGTGCAGCGGCTCGAGGGCATTTTCCACTGCCACCTGCCAGTCGCATTCGAAGTAGCCGACATTGAAATCGGCCCGTTCGACGATGTTGAACGAGATCGTGGCCAGCTGGTCGTAGGTCGGTCCCAGCTGCTCCTCCAGAGTCATGCGCGGCGCCGGCGAAACGAACAGGAAATCGGCACACCATTCGCTTTGCAGCTTGCCCAGCTTGACGCCTTCCAGCACGGCCGGATCGTAGTGCTCGCGGCAGGGTATGTGCAGCGCGCCATTGCGGTAGCCCCAGCCATGGTAGGGGCAGCTGATGGCGCCGTTGCCATGGTCTTCGCTGAAGAAGCGTACGCCGCGGTGCGGGCAGCGGTTATCGAACACGACGATGTCGCCGCTGTCATTGAACAGCACCACTTCCTGATCCAGCCAGTTTAGGCGGACGTAATCGCCGTTTTTCGGTAACTCGGCGCGGTGGCATAACAGATGCCAGAACTGGTCGCGAAGGACTTGCGCGGTGCTCATAATTTCCTTGAAAGGGGGGCATACATGGTGGTGCCTGCTTCTACCCGGCGCAGCACCACCGTGCCGGCGCCGATCACGGCAAAGGCGCCCACATCGACACCGGGCAGGATGGACGCGTTGGAGCCGACGAACACGCCTTCATCGAGCTGCACGCCACCCGTCAGATCGACGTGGGCGCAGATGGTCGAGCCTTCGCCGATCACCACATCGTGGCCCACGCCGCCGTAGGCATTGACGGTGACGTAGTTGGCCACCGTGGCGCTGGCCGAGACCAGCGAGAACGGGCACAGAATCACGCCTTGCCCCAGCATGGCGGTACGTGCCACCACGGCGGTCGGATGGATCACGTTGTAGAAGCGCGCGCCCTTTTCGGCCAGGCTGTAGGCGATGCGCAGTTTGGCGCGCGGGTCGCCGATAGCCACTACCACGCCTTCGCCCGGCTGCGGCTCGTAGGAACCGATAGAGCCCAGTACGGGATACGGATAGTCGGCGCTGAGTGCGGCGCAAGGTTCCTTGGTGTCATCGAGGAAGCCGGCTATGGTGACGCCGGCATCGGCCCCCAGATGCTCGATCCAGGAAGCGACTTCACGGCCAAAGCCGCCAGCGCCAACGATGATGATATTGCGAATTTTTGCCATAGTATTTGCCTACCTTGCCAAGTAACCGCCATCTACAGTCCAGGTGGCGCCGGTTACCCAGCGGCCTCCCTCCGATAACAGGAATGCCGCCGTCTGGGCCACATCCTTCGCTTCGCCAAATCCTAGCAAGTGCCGGTCGGCATAATCCTGCAACGCGGCTTCACTGAGTCCGGAAGCCAGGCGTTCATGCATTTCAGTCTGGATCGCTGCCGCCGCCAGCGAATTGACGCGGATACGGCGCGGTGCAAATTCCACCGCCAGCGAACGGGTCATGCCGTCGATAGCGGCTTTGGCAGCAGAGTAGATGCTCATGCCGGTCTGGCCACGCTGGCCGGCCACCGAGGACATGAACAGCAGCGCGCCGCCATCCTGCATCACATTGCGCAGCGATGCGCCGCGCGCCAGTGCCAGCGCGCTCTTCACGCTGGAGTTGAATACATCGTCGAACTGGCGCGCCTTGGCCAGTTTGATGGGGCGCACCAGATCGACTCCGGCCACGTGGAAGATCGCATCCAGCGGTGCCGGCGCGGCCAGTTCCTTGAGCCAGTCGGCTATGCCGTCTTCGCCATCGAGGGTGTAGGGGGCGGCCTGATGGCCGCTGCCGGCCAGACTATCGAGCGTGGCTTGCAGGCGTGCCGGATCGCGACCGCTAACGATGACCTGGGCACCGCATGCGGCGAACAGGCGGGCGCTGGCCCGGCCTATGCCGGACGAGGCGCCGGTAACGAGAATGCGGCGTTGCTGCAGTAAGTCGGGAGCGAACAGCATGGCGTCACACTTCGATCAGGCGGTTGACGGCCAGCACCGGCAGATCGAGCACGGCACCCGACCACGAGTAGCCCACGCCGAAGCCGAACATGGCCACGGTTTGCGGCGCACTCTGCACTTGCGGGCACTTGTCGACCAGCAGCAGGGGGATAGAGACGCACGAGGTATTGCCGTAGCGGTCCATATTGATCGGTGCGCGTTCCGGTGCCAGCTTGGCCTTCTTGATGATGTGCTTGAGCATGAAGGTATTGGCCTGATGGAACAGGAAAGCATCGACCTGCTCGCGTGTCTTGCCCGCTGTTTCCAGCGTATCGCTGACCAGCTGGGGAATATTGCTGAGCGTGAAATTGAAGATTTCGCCGCCATCCATAAAGAGGCAGGTGGGGTCGCGTCCTTCCAGCCGGGCGTCGTCGCCCAGATAAGGCTTGTAGCGGCCGGACGGTATCATCAGGTGGCGTTCGCCCGCACCGTCGCTGCCCAGCACGAAGTGGGCCGGCGCGGCGCCGGCATCGAATTCGATGGCGCTGGCCGAGCCGCCATCGCCGAACAGCATGGCGGTGGAACGGTCGGATGGATCGGTAATCTTGCTCGGAGTTTCACCGGCCAGCAGCAGCACCCGTTTGATGGCGCGGCCATCGAGCAGCTTGCCAGCCAGCCACAGGCCATAAACGTAGCCGGAACAGCCCAGATTCACATCGAAGGCGGCGCAGCTGCGCTTCAGGCCTAGCCGGGCCTGCAATGCGCAGGCGCTGGCCGGCAGCGTGTAGTCGGGCGTCTGGGTGACGAAGATCAGGGCGTCGACCGTGTCGCGCGCCCACCCCAGCTCGTCGAGCAGGCGATCGGCTGCAGCTTGACTTAGATCAGCAGCAGTCTGATGGGGCGGCGCCAGCCGGCGCTCGTGCACCCCTATCATCTTGATGACGTCGTTGACTTCTTTTTCGCCGAACTGGGCGGCCAGAGTCTGGTTCTTTACTACCTGGGTGGGCAGGGCGCACACCACACCGCGTAGCGCCATGCTGTCGACCTTGATGGCCAAGCCCGACTGCAAGTCGCTGGCAGTCATGATCAGACCTTTTTCTTGGTATTGATCAGGGCCACGATGTCGGCCACTGTGTCGCATTTATTCAGGGACTGGCCATCGACCATGACGTTGAAGACATCGTCGATCAGCGCGATGGTGGAGACGACAGCCAGAGAATCCCAGGCAAAATCGGCCAGCTTCAGCTCGGGGCTGACTTGCTCGACATCGATTTCAATGATTTCCGCGAGGCCGGCAAAGAATTCCTGCATGTTATTTCCAATCAGTTTAGGTGTCGTCGGTGACGACTTGGAGCGACCCGCAAACAGCACTTGCGGCGGCGCTTTGATGAGCATTCTTTTAAGCAATGTGCAAGGAAAGTATCGGGCTTTGGATATACCTTGTCAAGCCGCGATCAAGGCGGGTTTTCCCTCTTTGTTCAGGCGATAGCAGGGGCTTCCGGCAGCCCCGGAAACGCGCTCTCGGCGGCCTGTTCCGCTCCCCTTGCTTGGCCCTCCGCACCGGCCGGTCCGATATTGCCAAATTGATCATTTGAGGGGGATTTCCATGGCATCTCCGGCGATTGAATTTCATTGCACTGATGCAAAATCGCTTCGCGTCCATCCCGTTGGTAATGGGGCGGTCGGGTGGCTGGCTGGTCTGCCGTGCAGGAATGGCAAGACATGCTCTGCTGGAGTGTAATCGGGTAATGCTAAAGAGGATAGAGCAAAGAATAATCATTATATTTCAACAGCTTGCAATGAAAATTTCCATGTATAAATATTCCTTGAGGAAATTTTTAGGCCTATAATGACAAGTCCGATGTGCTTGTCCGCGGCGCTGTTGGCAAGGGGTAAAGTGGTTGGCAAGAAATTTTTGGCTTGAGCCCAAAAGTTTACTTAATGAAATTCAAAATGCCGCCGTTAACCCCTAGACGACAGGTGCTTTTGCCCGCCAGTGCTAGAGAATTACTCTGGGGCAAGGCAACAGTGCCGGAGAAAGGTGGTGGCAGGCATGCGCAACATCGAACGTGCCAGCTGCAGCCAGCAAGCAAGAATCGAAATATATGAAGCTATCAGGAGTGGCCACATCGCCTGTCCTGTAACCCGAACCGCTCATTGAGCAGAATACAGCTGCACCCATCAGGAGATTGAGAATGCCTAGCCCATTTATCGCTTTCAGCACCCAGCAGATAGCCAATCTGGATACCAGCCAGATCGCTACTATTGCCACGGCAGACCTGATCGCCCTGAGCACCGATCAGATTCGGGCATTTTCGACGGCCGCCATCACGGCCTTCAGCACTGCCCAACTGGCCTACGGCTTGAGCTCGCAGCAGGCGGGGGTGCTGACCACCGCGCAGGCGACCACGCTGTCCTCGCGTCAGCTGGCGGCACTAAGCACCCTGAACGTGTCCAGCCTGTCGACGGCCGATGTGGCGGTGCTGCAGACTAGCGCGCTGCAGGGGCTGAGTTCCAACCAGATCAAAGGGCTGACCACCAATCAGGTGGTGGCGCTGACCAGCACGCAGGCTGGTTCGCTGGGTTCGGCCCAGATCGTGGCCCTCAGCACCAGTGCCGTGGGTGCACTGGAAACGGTGGATATGAACCAGCTGGCGACTGCCGGCATTGCGGCCCTTAGCACCGCACAGATGGCAGCCATCACCACCAGCCAGATGACTTCGCTGGCCACCGCCTCGCTGGCGGCACTGAATACCGCTGCAATTGCCGCCCTGAGCACCAATCAGGTTGTGGCACTGACCTCGGCCCAGGTGGGCAGCCTGGGCACCGCGCAGATCGTTGCCATGACCAGCCGTGCTATCGGCGCCATTGAAACGGCGGATCTGGCCGGTCTGAGCACCAACCAAGTCGCCGCGATGCGCACCACGCAGGTACTGGGTCTGACCGCTGATCAGGTAGCGAATCTGTCGACTAATCAGGTACTGGCACTGAGCTCGGCGGGCATCAATGCCCTGAACTCGGCACAGGTACAGGCGCTGACCACGGCACAGGCCGCCAATCTGGGCACCACCCAGATCACGGCCCTGACGACGGCCAACGTGGGTTACATTGAGACGGCTGATCTGGCCGCCATGAGCACTACGGCCATCGCTGGCCTGAGCTCGGCACAGGTGAAAGCCCTGAGCACCAGCCAGGTCGTGGCGCTGACCAGCAACCAGGCCGGTGCACTGGGTTCGGCCCAAGTGGCTGCCATGACCACTAGCGCTGTGGGCGTGCTGGAAACGGTGGATATGAACCAGCTGGCGACCGCAGGCATCGCTGCCTTCGGCACGGCACAGGTTGCCGCGATCACCACCAGCCAGATGACTTCGCTGGCCACCGCCTCGCTGGCCGCACTGAATACCGCTGCAATTGCCGCCCTGAGCACCAATCAGGTCGTGGCCCTGACCTCGGCCCAGGTGGGCAGCCTCGGCACCGCACAGATCGTTGCCATGACCAGCCGTGCCATCGGCGCCATCGAAACGGCGGATCTGGCCGGTCTGAGCACCAATCAGGTCGCCGCGATGCGCACCACGCAGGTGCTGGGTCTGACGGCTGATCAGGTAGCCAATCTGTCGACCAATCAGGTACTGGCACTGAGCTCGGCGGGCATCAATGCCCTGAACTCGGCACAGGTACAGGCGCTGACCACGGCACAGGCCGCCAATCTGGGCACCACCCAGATCACGGCGCTGACCACCGCTAACGTGGGTTACATTGAGACGGCTGATCTGGCCGCCATGAGCACCACGGCCATCGCTGGCCTGAGCTCGGCACAGGTGAAAGCCCTGAGCACCAGCCAGGTCGTGGCGCTGACCAGCAATCAGGCCGGTGCACTGGGTTCGGCTCAAGTGGCTGCCCTGACCACCAACGCGGTAGGCGCACTGGAAACGGTCGATATGAACCAGCTGGCGACCGCAGGCATTGCTGCCTTCGGCACGGCACAGGTTGCCGCGATCACCACCAGCCAGATGACTTCGCTGGCCACCGCGTCGCTGGCCGCACTGAATACCGCTGCAATTGCCGCCCTGAGCACCAATCAGGTGGTCGCCCTGACCTCGGCCCAGGTGGGCAGCCTCGGCACCGCGCAGATCGTTGCCATGACCAGCCGTGCCATCGGCGCCATCGAAACGGCCGATCTGGCCGGTCTGAGCACCAATCAGGTTGCCGCGATGCGCACCACGCAGGTGCTGGGTCTGACCGCTGATCAGGTAGCGAATCTGTCGACCAATCAGGTACTGGCACTGAGTACTGCGGGCATCAATGCCCTGAACTCGGCACAGGTACAGGCGCTGACCACGGCACAGGCCGCCAATCTGGGCACCACCCAGATCACGGCCCTGACCACCGCTAACGTGGGTTATATCGAAACGGCTGATCTGGCCGCCATGAGCACCACGGCCATCGCTGGCCTGAGCTCGGCACAGGTGAAAGCCCTGAGCACCAGCCAGGTCGTGGCGCTGACCAGCAACCAAGCCGGTGCACTGGGTTCGGCTCAAGTGGCTGCCCTGACCACCAACGCCGTCGGTGCACTGGAAACGGTGGACATGAACCAGCTGGCGACCGCAGGCATTGCTGCCTTCGGCACGGCACAGGTTGCCGCGATCACCACCAGCCAGATGACCTCGCTGGCCACCGCTTCGCTGGCTGCACTGAATACCGCAGCGATTGCCGCCCTGAGCACCAATCAAGTGGTCGCCCTGACCTCGGCCCAGGTGGGCAGCCTCGGCACCGCGCAGATCGTTGCCATGACCAGCCGTGCCATCGGCGCCATCGAAACGGCCGATCTGGCCGGTCTGTCGACCAATCAGGTTGCCGCGATGCGCACCACGCAGGTACTGGGTCTGACCGCTGATCAGGTAGCGAATCTGTCGACCAATCAGGTACTGGCACTGAGCTCGGCGGGCATCAATGCCCTGAACTCGGCACAGGTACAGGCGCTGACCACGGCACAGGCCGCTAATCTGGGCACCACCCAGATCACGGCCCTGACCACCGCTAACGTGGGTTACATCGAAACGGCCGATCTGGCCGCCATGAGCACTACCGCTATTGCAGGCCTGAACTCGGCACAGGTGAAAGCCCTGAGCACCAGCCAGGTGGTGGCGCTGACCAGCAACCAAGCCGGTGCACTGGGTTCGGCTCAAGTGGCTGCCCTGACCACCAATGCGGTGGGCGCACTGGAAACGGTCGATATGAACCAGCTGGCAACCGCAGGCATCGCTGCCTTCGGCACGGCACAGGTTGCCGCGATCACCACCAGCCAGATGACTTCGCTGGCCACCGCTTCGCTGGCCGCACTGAATACCGCTGCAATTGCCGCCCTGAGCACCAATCAGGTTGTGGCGCTGACGTCGGCCCAGGTGGGCAGCCTCGGCACCGCGCAGATCGTTGCCATGACCAGCCGTGCTATCGGCGCCATCGAAACGGCCGATCTGGCCGGTCTGAGCACCAACCAGGTCGCCGCGATGCGCACCACGCAGGTACTGGGTCTGACGGCTGATCAGGTAGCCAATCTGTCGACCAATCAGGTACTGGCACTGAGCTCGGCCGCTATCAATGCCCTGAACTCGGCGCAGGTACAGGCGCTGACCACGGCACAGGCCGCGAATCTGGGCACCACCCAGATCACGGCCCTGACCACCGCTAACGTGGGTTACATCGAAACGGCTGATCTGGCCGCCATGAGCACCACGGCCATCGCTGGCCTGAGCTCGGCACAGGTGAAAGCCCTGAGCACCAGCCAGGTTGTGGCGCTGACCAGCAATCAGGCCGGTGCACTGGGTTCGGCTCAAGTGGCTGCCCTGACCACCAACGCGGTAGGTGCACTGGAAACCGTAGACATGAACCAGCTGGCGACCGCAGGCATCGCTGCCTTCGGCACGGCACAGGTTGCCGCGATCACCACCAGCCAGATGACTTCGCTGGCTACCGCTTCGCTGGCTGCACTGAATACCGCAGCGATTGCCGCCCTGAGCACCAATCAAGTGGTCGCCCTGACCTCGGCCCAGGTGGGCAGCTTGGGCACCGCACAGATCGTTGCCATGACCAGCCGTGCTATCGGCGCCATCGAAACGGCCGATCTGGCTGGTCTGTCGACCAACCAGGTCGCCGCGATGCGCACCACGCAGGTACTGGGTCTGACGGCTGATCAGGTAGCGAATCTGTCGACCAATCAGGTACTGGCACTGAGCTCGGCGGGCATCAATGCCCTGAACTCGGCACAGGTACAGGCGCTGACCACGGCACAGGCCGCCAATCTGGGCACCACCCAGATCACGGCGCTGACCACCGCTAACGTGGGTTATATCGAAACGGCTGATCTGGCCGCCATGAGCACCACGGCCATCGCTGGCCTGAGCTCGGCACAAGTCAAAGCCCTGAGCACCAGTCAGGTCGTGGCGCTGACCAGCAATCAGGCCGGTGCACTGGGTTCGGCCCAAGTAGCTGCCCTGACCACCAACGCCGTCGGTGCACTGGAAACGGTGGACATGAACCAGCTGGCAACCGCTGGTATCGCTGCCTTCGGCACGGCACAGGTTGCCGCGATCACCACCAGCCAGATGACTTCGCTGGCCACCGCGTCGCTGGCCGCACTGAATACCGCTGCAATTGCCGCCCTGAGCACCAATCAGGTGGTCGCCCTGACCTCGGCCCAGGTGGGCAGCCTCGGCACCGCGCAGATCGTTGCCATGACCAGCCGTGCCATCGGCGCCATCGAAACGGCCGATCTGGCTGGTCTCTCGACCAACCAGGTCGCCGCGATGCGCACCACGCAGGTACTGGGTCTGACCGCTGATCAGGTAGCGAATCTGTCGACCAATCAGGTACTGGCACTGAGCTCGGCGGGCATCAATGCCCTGAACTCGGCACAGGTACAGGCGCTGACCACGGCACAGGCCGCGAATCTGGGCACCACCCAGATCACGGCCCTGACCACCGCTAACGTGGGTTACATTGAGACGGCTGATCTGGCCGCCATGAGCACCACGGCCATCGCTGGCCTGAGCTCGGCACAGGTGAAAGCCCTGAGCACCAGCCAGGTCGTGGCACTGACCAGCAATCAGGCCGGTGCACTGGGTTCGGCTCAAGTGGCTGCCCTGACCACCAACGCGGTAGGCGCACTGGAAACGGTCGATATGAACCAGCTGGCGACCGCAGGCATTGCTGCCTTCGGCACGGCACAGGTTGCCGCGATCACCACCAGCCAGATGACTTCGCTGGCCACCGCGTCGCTGGCCGCACTGAATACCGCTGCAATTGCCGCCCTGAGCACCAATCAGGTGGTCGCCCTGACCTCGGCCCAGGTGGGCAGCCTCGGCACCGCGCAGATCGTTGCCATGACCAGCCGTGCCATCGGCGCCATCGAAACGGCCGATCTGGCTGGTCTCTCGACCAATCAGGTTGCCGCGATGCGCACCACGCAGGTGCTGGGTCTGACCGCTGATCAGGTAGCGAATCTGTCGACCAATCAGGTACTGGCACTGAGTACTGCGGGCATCAATGCCCTGAACTCGGCACAGGTACAGGCGCTGACCACGGCACAGGCCGCCAATCTGGGCACCACCCAGATCACGGCGCTGACCACCGCTAACGTGGGTTATATCGAAACGGCTGATCTGGCCGCCATGAGCACCACCGCTATTGCTGGCCTGAACACGGCACAAGTGAAGGCCCTGAGCACCAATGAAGTGGTGGCGCTGACCAGCAATCAGGCCGGCGCACTGGGTTCGGCCCAAGTGGCCGCCCTGACCGCGAATGCCGTCGGCGCACTGGAAACGGTGGACATGAACCAGCTGGCGACCGCCGGTATCGCTGCCTTCGGCACGGCACAGGTTGCTGCGCTGACTACCAGCCAGATGACTTCGCTGGCCACCGCCTCGCTGGCCGCTCTGAACACTGCGGCAGTGGCTGCCCTGAGCACCAATCAGGCAGTGGCGCTGACCTCGGCACAAGTGGGTAGCCTTGGTACGGCACAGATCGCCGCACTCAGCACCAATGCCGTGGCGGCGATTGAAACGGCCGATCTGGCTGGCCTGAGCACCAACGATATGGTCGCGCTGCGCACGGTACAGCTGGTGGCACTGGGTACTTCGCAGATCGCCAACCTGTCCACCGGCCAGATCACTGCGCTGAGCACCAATATCAGCGTGCTCTCGACCGACCAGATCGTTGCACTGACCACCGCGCAAACCGCGTCGCTGGCTACTGCACAGCTGGCTGCTCTGAGCACCCGCAGCATCGCCGCGCTGGAAACGGCTGATCTGGCAGCGATCTCGAGCGTCAACATCAGCGCTCTGTCCAGCAACCAGCTGAGTGCCATTACCAACACCCAGGCTGCCGCCATGACGACGGCGCAGTTTGCCGCCTTCGGCAGCCGCCAGTTCATCGGCCTGAGCACGGGCGCCGTGGCAGCCATGAACACCAGCGACGTGGCTGCACTGGGTACCGGTGTGATTGCCGGCCTGAGCACCCGTCAGCTGCAGGCGCTGACCACCAACGATATCGTGGCACTGAGCACGAATCAGGTGCATGCGCTGAGCACCAACCAGCTGATCTCGCTGCGTACCGATCAGGTACAGGCGATGAGTACCGACCAGATCAATGCCTGGATCAGCCTCACGCCTATCGTGCTGGATCTGAATGGCGACGGCATCCAGACCCTGAATATCAATCAGGGCGTGCAGTTCGATCTGGCTGCGACCGGCAACAAGCTCAATACGGGCTGGGTAGGCGGTGGCGACGGTCTGCTGGTCATGGATCGCAACGGTGACGGTACCATCAACGACGGTAGCGAACTGTTCGGTTCGGGCACCACCCTGGCCAATGGTCAGAAAGCCCGCACCGGCTACGAAGCGCTGGTCGAACTCGATACCAACCACGATGGCGTGATCGATGCCAAGGACAGCAGCTTCAGCAAGCTGGAAGTCTGGGTCGATGGCAACGCTGACGGTGTCAGCCAGGCTAGCGAGCTGAAAACGCTCGATCAGCTGGGCATCACCAAACTGAATCTCGATGTGACGCGCAACGTTTCGCTCAACAACGGCAACGTGGTGGGTCTGACCTCGAGCTTCGAAACCAGTGACGGTGCTACGCATACGGCTGGCGACGTGTGGTTCGCTACCACGCCTGCCGCTAGCCTGAGCAGCAACGTCAGTGGCCTGACCCAGGCACTGTCCAACTTCAACGCCGCAGCCGAAGTTGGCGCGCACCCAGCCCAGCTGGATCTGCGCGGTGGTGCTCTGGCCGCCAGCGCCGCCCAGCTGGCCGATGTCATGAAGCACTTCGGTGCCGCAGACAAAGGCGCTGCAGGGCTGGCCGCCAGCGACGAGACCTTGCGTCTGAAAGCACTGCAGACCGGTGCTCAAGGATTCCTGGCCGCGCCGCATAAATAAGCCGCTGCCGGACTGGCCGGAACACTGGCCAGTCTTGCAACGAAAGCTACAGCAAGGTCCGCTTCGCGCCACGTTTATGTGGCGCGGTGGAGGCCTCACTGTCGCTAACGATAAGAGACTTCCTAAAGTTGTGAAGTCAGTTGTCGTTAAGAACTAGACCGGATGGTTGGTGCGCAGAAATGTGCCCAGCCATTAATGCACTACCGAAGCACTACTAAACCGTTAAAAATTTGAGCGCCGGCGCTAAAACCACCCCGGCACTCGTTCCCGCCCGTAACGATACGGCAGGACCCCAAGGAGAATGGCAATGTCTATCGTAACCAGCATGTCCACGGACCAGATTGCAGCACTGTCGACGGATGCAATCAGCCTTCTGGCCACGGCCGACGTTGCCGCGCTTAGTTCCGCCCAGTTTGCGGCCTTTACGACCGATCAGATCGGGGCGTTCGGCACCGCGCACATGCAGGTGCTCACCACGCGCGAACTGGGGCAGGGCCTGACCACCAATCAGGTGGTAGCGTTCTCCACCACGCAGGTAGCGATACTGAGCTCCTCGCAAGTGGCGGCCATGTCCACCGATTCGCTGGTGGCGCTGGAAACCGATGATTTTGCAGCCCTCAAGACCTCCACCGTTGCAGGCCTGACCACGCTGCAGATGGGCGCGCTGACCACCAATCAGGTGGTAGCACTGACCACGGGTCAGGCGGCAGCACTGTCGAGCCGGCAGATTGTTGCGCTGTCGACCGACGGCATTGCCGCAATCGAAACGACCGATCTGGTGGCCCTGAAAACGGCCGTCATCAATGCCCTGAGCACGCAGCAGATGGCTGCGCTGACCACTGATCAGGCTTCCAATCTGACCACCGGTCAGGTGGCCGCGCTGAGCACCAAAATGCTGGCTTCGGGCCTGACCACGGAGCAGGTGGTCGCCATGACCTCGACCCAGCTGGCTACGCTGAGCTCCAGCCAGTTTGCTGTCCTGAGCACGGATAATATTGCGGCCATCGAAACGGTGGACGTCGCTGCCCTGAAAACGGGCATCATCGCTGCGCTGAAAACTGCGCAGGTGGCAGCACTGACCACCAACCAGCTCTCCAACATGGGCACGGCCCAGATCGCCGCGCTCAGCACGGCCAGCATGGGCGCCCTGACCAGCGATCAGGCCGTGGCACTGACTACGGCGCAGGCTTCGGTGCTGACCTCGACCCAGCTGGTAGCGCTGAGCACGGATAATCTGGCGGCCATGGAAACCGACGATATCGCCGCGCTGAAGACGGCCACCATTGCCGGCATGTCGACCAAACAGGCGCAGGCGCTGACCACCAATCAGGTGGTGGCCCTGAGCAGCGGTCAGGTAGCCGCGCTGTCGAGCGCGCAGGTCATCGCCATGGGCAGCGATTCGATCGTCGCCATGGAAACCGATGATATCGGCGCACTGAAGACCAATGCCTTCAGCGCCATGACCTCGGCCGAAGTCACGGCCATCACCACCAACCAGATTACCGCACTGAAAACCGGCCAGATTGCTGCGCTGAGCACGGCCAATATTTCGCAGGCGCTGACCACCAATCAGGTAGTGGCCCTGAGCTCGAACCAGTTCGGCGCCCTGAGCACGCTGCAGTTCGGCGCGCTGTCGACCGACAACGTCGCCGCCATCGAGACGGACGATCTGGTCAGCCTGCGCACCAGCATCATCGCTGCGCTGAAGACTGCCCAACTGGCCGCCCTGACGACCAACCAGTTCTCCAACCTGAGCAACAACCAGATTCTGGCGATCACCACCGCCAATATGGGCCAGCTCACCAGCGATCAGGTGGTAGCACTGACCACCGCGCAAGCGTCGGTACTGACCTCGAGCCAGATCGTGGCCCTGAGCACGGACAACACGGCGGCGCTGGAAACCGATGATATCGCCGCGCTGAAAACCTCCACCATTGCCGGTTTGTCGACCAAGCAGGCAGTTGCGCTGACCACCAAACAGATCGTCGCGCTGGGCAGCAACCAGGTTGCTGCGCTGAACAGTGCTCAGGTAGTGGCCATGGGCAGCGATTCGGTTGTAGCGATCGAAACCGACGATATCGGTTCGCTGAAAACCAGCGCCTTCAATGCCATGACCTCGGCCGAAGTGACGGCCCTGACCACTGACCAGATTAGTGCCCTGAAAACGGCCCAGATCGCCGCCCTGAGCACCGCCAACATCGCCCAGGCGCTGACCACCAACCAGATCGTGGCGATGAGTTCGAACCAGTTCGGCGCCCTGAGCACGCTGCAGTTCGGCGCGCTGTCGACCGACAATATCGCCGCCATCGAGACGGCCGATGTCGTGGGTCTGCGCACTGCCATCATCGCTGCGCTGAAAACCGCCCAGCTGGCCGCCCTGACCACTAACCAGCTGTCCAACCTGACCACCGGCCAGGTGCTGGCAATTACCACGGCCAACATGGCCCAGCTGACTACCGATCAGGTGGTGGCGCTGTCGACCGATCAGGCCAGCGTGCTGACCTCCTCGCAGTTCGTGGCATTCAGCACCGACAGCATCGTGGCACTGGAAACCGATGACATCGCCGTCCTGAAAACTTCGGCCATCGCCGGTATGTCCACCAAGCAGGCCGCTGCGCTGACCACCAAGCAGGTGGTGGCACTGGGCAGCAACCAGATTGCTGCGCTGACCAGCGGACAAGTGATTGCCATGGGTAGCGATTCCGTGGTGGCGATCGAAACTGACGACATCGGCGCACTGAAAACCAGCGCCGTGGCTGCCATGACTTCGGCCGAAGTCAATGCCCTGACCACCGACCAGATCACTGCCCTGAAAACGGGCCAGATCGCTGCGCTGAGCACCTCCAACCTCGCCAATGCGCTGACCACCCACCAGATCGTAGCGATGAGCTCGAACCAGTTCGGCGCCCTGAGCACGCTGCAGTTCGGTGCGCTCTCGACCGACTCCATCGCCGCCATCGAAACGGCCGATGTGGTGGGTCTGCGTACGGCCATCATTGCCTCGCTGAAAACGGCCCAGCTGGCTGCACTGACCACCAACCAGCTGTCCAACCTGACCACCGGCCAGGTGCTGGCAATTACCACCGCCAACATGGCCCAGCTGACTACCGATCAGGTGGTGGCCCTGTCGACCGATCAGGCCAGCGTGCTGACTTCTTCGCAGTTCGTGGCCCTGAGCACGGATGGCATCGTGGCACTGGAAACCGATGACATCGCCGTGCTGAAGACTTCGGCCATCGCCGGCATGTCCACCAAGCAGGCTGCTGCGCTGACCACCAAGCAGGTGGTGGCACTGGGCAGCAACCAGATTGCAGCGCTGACCAGCGCGCAAGTGATCGCCATGGGCAGCGATTCCGTCGTCGCCATCGAAACCGATGATATCGGCGCACTGAAAACCAATGCCTTCGGCGCCATGACCTCGGCGGAAGTCAATGCCCTGACCACCGACCAGATCACTGCGTTGAAAACCGGCCAGATCGCTGCACTGAGCACGGCCAACATCGCCAATGCGCTGAGCACCAACCAGATCGTGGCAATGAGCTCGAACCAGTTCGGCGCCCTGAGCACGCTGCAGTTCGGCGCGCTGTCGACCGATAACATCGCCGCCATCGAGACGGCGGATGTGGTGGGCCTGCGCACGGCCATCATCGCTGCGCTGAAAACCGCCCAGCTGGCCGCGCTGACCACCAACCAGCTGTCCAACCTGACTACCGGTCAGGTACTGGCGATTACTACCGCCAATATCGCCCAGCTGACCACCGATCAGGTGGTGGCCCTGTCGACCGATCAGGCCAGCGTGCTGACTTCCTCGCAGTTCGTGGCTCTGAGCACGGATGGTGTGGTGGCGCTGGAAACCGACGATATCGCCGTGCTGAAAACTTCGGCCATCGCCGGCATGTCGACCAAGCAGGCTGCGGCGCTGACCACCAAGCAGGTGGTGGCACTGGGCAGCAACCAGATCGGCGCGCTGACCAGCGCCCAGGTCATCGCCATGGGCAGCGATTCCGTCGTGGCGATCGAAACCGACGACATCGGCGCACTGAAAACCAGCGCTGTGGCCGCCATGACCTCGGCTGAAGTGACGGCCCTGACGACCGACCAGATCACTGCGCTGAAAACTTCGCAAGTGGCTGCGCTGAGCACGGCCAATATTGCCAACGCCCTGACCACCAAGCAGATCGTGGCGATGAGCTCGAACCAGTTCGGCGCCTTCAACACCCAGCAGTTCGCTGCGCTGGCGACCGATTCCATCGCCGCCATCGAAACGGAAGATGTGGTGGGTCTGCGGACTTCCATCATCGCTTCGCTGAAAACGGCCCAGCTGGCCGCACTGACCACCAATCAGCTGTCCAACCTGACCACCGGCCAGGTACTGGCGATCACCACGCTGAACATGTCCGCGCTGACCAGCGATCAGGTGGTGGCGCTGTCCACCACCCAGGCTGGCGTGCTGACCTCGAGCCAGATCGTGGCCCTGAGCACGGACAACGTCGCTGCGATGGAAACCGACGATATCGCGGCGCTGAAGACCTCGACCATTGCCGGTCTGTCGACCAAACAGGCAGCCGCGTTGACCACCAAGCAGGTGGTGGCACTGAGCAGCGGCCAGATTGCTGCGCTCAATAGCGCACAAGTAGTGGCCATGGGCAGCGATTCTGTCGTCGCCATCGAAACCGATGATATCGGCGCACTGAAAACCAATGCCTTCGGCGCCATGACCTCGGCCGAAGTGACGGCTCTGACCACTGATCAGATCACGGCCCTGAAAACCGGCCAGGTTGCAGCACTGAGCACGGCTAACATCGCCAACGCCCTGACCACCAACCAGATCGTGGCGATGAGCTCGAACCAGTTCGGTGCGCTGAGCACGCTGCAGTTCGGCGCGCTGTCGACCGACAATATCGCCGCCATCGAAACGGCTGACGTGGTGGGTCTGCGTACCGGCATCATCGCTGCGCTGAAAACTGCCCAGCTGGCCGCGCTGACCACCAACCAGCTGTCCAACCTGACCACCGGCCAGGTGCTGGCGATTACCACCGCCAACATGGCCCAGCTGACCACCGATCAAGTGGTGGCCCTGTCGACCGATCAGGCTTCTGTGCTGACGTCGTCGCAAGCGATTGCGCTGACCACCGATAGCATCGTGGCGCTGGAAACCGATGACATCGCCGCAATGAAGACTTCGACCATCGCTGGTCTGTCCACCAAGCAGGCGGTTGCGCTGACCACCAAGCAGGTAGTGGCATTGAGCAGCAACCAGATCGGTGCGCTGAGCAGCGCGCAAGTGGTGGCCATGGGCAGTGACTCCGTCGTCGCCATCGAAACCGATGACATCGGCGCGCTGAAAACCAGTGCCTTCGGTGCCATGACCTCGGCCGAAGTGACGGCCCTGACCACCGACCAGATCACGGCACTGAAAACCAGCCATGTTGCTGCCCTGAGCACGGCCAATATCGCCAATGCGCTGACCACCAACCAGATCGTGGCCATGAGTTCGGCACAACTGGGCGTCCTGAGCACGCTGCAGTTCGCTGCACTGGGCACGGATAACGTAGCCGCCATCGAAACGGCTGATTTGTCCAGTCTGAAAACCAGCGTGATCGCTGCGCTGAAAACGGTGCAGTTGGCCGCGCTGACCACCAACCAGTTGTCGAATCTGGGTACCGGTCAGGTAACGGCGCTGAGCACCGCCAGCATGGCCTCCCTGACCAGCGACCAGACGGTGGCGCTGACCACGGCCCAGGCTGCCGTGCTGAGCTCGACGCAGGCGGTAGCCCTGAGCACCGATAACCTCGCTGCGCTGGTGACCGACGATGTGGTGGCGCTGAAAACGTCGGTGATCGCCGCCCTGCAGACCAAGCATGTGGCAGCCCTGACCACCAACCAGATCGTGGCCCTGAGCACCATCCAGGCTGCGTCCCTGACCAGCAGCCAGATCAATGCTCTGGGTACCGACTCGGTGGTCGCGCTGGAAACGGCCGATCTGGCAGCACTGAAAACGTCGGCCCTGAACGGCCTGCGTTCGGCCCAGCTGAATGCCTTCAGCACGGATCAGATCACGGCCATGACCACGGCACAGGTAGCGGCCCTGAGCACGGCTAATCTGTCCGATGGCCTGACCACCAAGCAGATCGTGGCGCTGTCCTCGGCCCAGCTGTACGTGCTGAGCACTGCCCAGTTCGGCGTGCTGTCGACCGATAACGTCGCAGCAATCGAAACGGATGATCTGGCCGCACTGAAAACCAGCACCATCGCTGCGCTCAAATCGAGCCAGCTGGCCGCGCTGACCACTGGCCAGCTGAGCAGTCTGGGCACCAGCCAGATCGTGGCCCTGAGCACGGCCAACCTGGCCAATGCCCTGAGCACCAGCCAGTCGGCAGCCATCACCACCACTCAGGCAGCCGCGCTGACCTCGGGCCAGGTGGCGGCACTGTCGACCGATGCGCTGGCCGCACTGGGTACCGATCAGTTCGCTGTACTGAAAACGGCGGCGGTGGCTTCGCTGAAAACCCTGCAGATCGGCGCTCTGACCACCAACCAGATCGTCAGCCTGTCCAGCGGTCAGGTAGCGGCACTGAGCAGCGCACAGGTAAAAGCCCTGACGACGGACCAGCTGGTCGCTCTGGAAACCCAGGATCTGGTGGCCCTGCGCACCGGCGCCATGGCGGGCCTGAGCACCGACCAGATCAGCAAGCTGAGCACCGACCAGGTCCACGCGCTGACCAGCGCCCAGGTGTGCGCGATCAACAGCTCGCAGGTACCGGGCCTGACCACGGCACAGATTGCTGCACTGTCCTCGCCGCTGGGTACGCCTATCGTGCTGGACCTGAACGGCAACGGCATCAACACCCTGAACCTGGCTGCCGGCGTACAGTTCGACCTGCTGGCTACCGGTAACAAGGCAGCCACGGGCTGGGTAGGCGGCGGTGACGGCCTGCTGGCTCTGGATCGCAACGGCGACGGTGTGATCAACGACGGTAGCGAACTGTTCGGTTCGGGCACCACGCTGGCCAATGGTCAGAAAGCCCAGACCGGCTACGAAGCACTGGCCGAACTCGACACCAACCACGACGGTGTGGTCGATGCCAAGGACAGCGCCTTCGCCCAGCTCAAAGTCTGGGTCGATGGCAACGCCGACGGTGTCAGCCAGGCCGACGAACTGAAGTCGCTCGACCAGCTGGGCATCACCAAGCTGGACCTGAACGCCAAACAGGATGTGTCCTACAACAACGGCAACATCGTCGGTCTGACCTCGACCTTCGAAACCAGCGACGGCAGCAGCCATGCGGCAGCCGACGTGTGGTTCCAGATGAGCGCGGTCGCTCCGGCAGCCAGCCTGAGTGCAGCGGTCAGCAACCTGAGTCAGGCATTGTCCAGCTTCGACAATGCGGCCACGGCGGCTGGCAGCACGGCCAAGCTGGAAGTGCCGGGTTCCGGTGTCGCTTCCGGTGCAGCGGCTCTGGCCGGTGCCCTGAAGGACTACTCGGCAGCCCAGCTGACGGCCAGCACCGCCGCCAGCACCAGCGACGAGACGCTGCGCCTGAAAGCGCTGCAGAGCACGGCCAGCCACGGCATACTGGTGGCCAAGTAAGACCACGGACTAGTCCGGCTGCGGCCGGACTGGCTGAGAACGGCAAGACTGCGGTCTTGCCGTTTTTTTTCGCCGGCAATTGGCCGCCGCTGCCCTGCAAGCCGCATGGCAGCGTGTCCGGATGCCACTGGCAAGTGTCGAATAGGGCCGCCTTTCACCCTCTGTTCCAGTGCTGTAAAGCATGATTTAACGCGCCCGCCGAGGTCTGGCTGGGTTAGAATCCCTGAGCCAGCTTGCGTCTCGGGTTGATGCTGGCTAACCGACTCAGGATCATCAACAGGGATGGGCACGCACCAGCGGCCCGCTCGCAAGAATATGCACGATAAATATCCACATACCGCGATCCAGTGCCTGACGGCGATAGCCCAGCACCACGGCTTGCAGATCAATCCGGAACGGCTGATCGACGACTACGCGCTGCGGGCCGAAGAGCCCGGCGACGGCGTGCTGCTGCGCATCGCTTCCGAGATCGGCCTGAAAGCCAAGACCGACACCCTGACATGGTCGCGCCTGATGGCGCAGACCGGCGTGTTCCCCCTGATGGCGCGCCTGCGCAACGGCCACATGGTGATCGTAGTGGGCGCCAAACCAGCGGAGAACGGCGGGGAAGATCAGGTTGCCGTGCTCAATCCGGTGGCGCCGAATGCCGCCGTGGAGCTGATCAGCCGCAGCGATTTCAGCGCCCAGTGGGATGGCGCCGTGCTGTTCGTCAAACGCCACCACAAGCTGAGCGACCCTAACCAGCCGTTCGGCCTGCGCTGGTTCATCCCCGAGATTCTCCAGCAGCGCTCGGCCTTCCGCGACATTTTCATCGCTGCCGTGGCCATGCAGTTTCTGGCCATGGCGTCGCCCATCTTCTTCCAGCTGGTGATCGACAAGGTGCTGACGCACCAGAGCATTACCACGCTGACGGTGCTGGCCGTGGGCATCGTGATGGCGCTGCTGTTCGATGCCTCGTTCGGTTTCCTGCGCCAGACCCTGACGCTGGCCGCCAGTAACAAGATCGACATGCGGCTGACCCGGCGTACCTTCAGCCACCTGCTGTCGCTGCCGATCGACTTCTTCGAGACTACCAGCGCCGGCGTGGTGACGCGTCATATGCAGCAGCTGGAAAAAATCCGCAGCTTCCTCACGGGCCGGTTGTTCTTCACCGCGCTCGATCTGATCTCGCTGCTGGTGTTCATCCCCATCCTGTTTGCCTATTCCTTCAAGCTGGCGCTGATCGTGCTGGCCTTTGCCCTGCTGATCGGCGGGGTGGTGATGGCCATGGTGCCGACCTTCCAGCGCCGCCTCAACGCGCTGTATGCGGCCGAAGGCCAGCGTCAGGCCATGCTGGTGGAAACCATCCACGGCATGCGCACGGTGAAAGCGCTGGCGATCGAACCGGGCCAGCGCCGCATCTGGGACCAGCGTTCGGCAGAAGCCATCAATATGCATTTCCGCGTCGGCCGTATCTCGATTGCCGGCAATGCCGTCACCGATTTCCTCGGCAAGCTGATGCCCGTCACCCTGATCGTGCTGGGCGCACAGGACGTATTCGACCAGACCCTGTCGGTGGGCGCCCTGATCGCCTTCCAGATGCTGTCCGGCCGCGTTACGGGCCCTTTGATTTCCATCGTCGGTCTGGTCAACGAATATCAGGAAACCGCACTGTCGGTACGCATGCTGGGCGAAGTGATGAACCGTGCACCGGAAGGTCGCGCCGGCGCCAACGGCCTGCGCCCCGTGCTGCAGGGCGATATCCGCTTCGACGATGTCACCTTCCGCTATCCCGGTGCACAGGCGATGGCGCTCAATAAAGCCAGCTTCAGCATCGAAAAAGGCACGGTGGTGGGCATCGTGGGCCGTTCCGGCTCCGGTAAAACCACGCTGACCAAGCTGATACAGGGCCTGTACAACGTGCAGGAAGGCATAGTCCGTTTCGACGGCATCGATGCCCGTGAAATCGAACTGTCGCACCTGCGCCGCCAGATCGGCGTGGTATTGCAGGAGAACTTCCTGTTCCGCGGCACGGTGCGCGAGAACCTTTCCGCCGCCAAGCCCGACGCCAGCTTCGAGGAACTGGTGGCCGCTGCCGAAGCAGCCGGTGCCAGCGAATTCATCGAGCGCATGCCCATGGGTTATGACACCCTGCTGGAGGAAAATGCCTCCAATCTGTCAGGTGGCCAGAAGCAGCGTCTGTCGATTGCCCGTACCCTGGTGGCCAAGCCGCGTATCCTGATTCTGGACGAAGCGGCCAGCGCGCTCGATCCGGAAAGCGAAGCTATCTTCATCCATAACCTGAGCCGGATCGCGGTGGGCCGTACCGTGATCATGATTTCCCACCGTCTGTCGACGCTGGTGAATGCCGACAAGATCATGGTCATGCATCAGGGCCGCCTGATGGACAGTGGCCGCCATGCCGAACTGCTTACACGTAGCGAAACTTACCAGCACCTATGGAACCAGCAAACCAGTCACCTGTAAAAGGCTCGCGCCGTCACAAGGACGAAACCGAGATCGAATTCCTGCCCGATGCCGATGCCATCGAGCGGGGACCGCTGCCCCGTTCCGTGCGCATTACGCTGCACGTGCTGCTGGCGGCATTCGGCTGCTTCATCCTGTGGGCCTGCCTGTCGCATGTACCGAAAGTGGTGACGGCCAAGGGCAAGCTGGTCAACCCCCTGCCGAACATCGTGGTGCAGCCGCTTGATACTTCCATCATCCAGCGCATCGATGTGCGCGTGGGGCAGGTGGTGCACAAGGGCGAAGTGCTGGCCATGCTGGACCCGACTTTTACCCAGGCCGACGAAGCGCAGCTGCGCAGCCGTCTGCAGAGCCTCGATACCCAGGCCGACAGCCTGCGCGCCGAACTGGCCGGCAAGGCCGGGCCCAGCACCGGTGCCGGCAGCAGTGCCGACAGCCTGCTGCAAGCCCAGCTGGCCAATGAGCGCAAGGCCAACTTCGCTGCGCAGAAGAGCAAAATGGAGCAGAACATCGCGCGTCTGCAGGCCGGTCTGGAGACCAATCAGCGCGATCAGCAGATTCTGGCACAGCGGGTGAAATCGCTGCGCGAAGTGGAAGCCATGCAGGAGCAGCTGGTGTCGGAACAGTTCGGCGCCAAGATGCACCTGCTGGAAGCGCGTGACCGCCGCCTCGAAGTCGAGCGCGACATGATGCTGCAGAAGAACCGTTCGCTGGAAATGCAGCGCGAGCTGGCTGCCGCCCAGTCCGAGCTGGCTGCCTTCGACAAGAGCTGGCGCCAGAAAGCCATGGAAGACCTGCTTAGCGCCAGCCGCGACCGCGATGGCATCAACGAACAGCTGACCAAGGCCGACAAGCGCCGCCGCATGGTGCAGATCGTGGCGCCGGCGGATGGCATCGTGCTGGAAATCGCCAAGCTGTCGGTCGGTTCCATCGTCCGCGAAGCGGAGCCGCTGTTCACGCTGGTGCCGCTGGGCGCCGAAATGGAAGCGGAAGTGCAGATCGATTCGCTCGATATCGGCTACATCAAGCCGGGCGACAAGGTACAGCTGAAAGTCGATGCATTCAACTTCCAGGAACACGGCATGCTCGATGGCACGGTACGCACCATCAGTTCGGATTCGTTCAAGCGCGATCAGGCGGCGTCCGGACAGGGCCTCGATGCCTACTATCTGGCCCGCATCCCGTATGGCAAATCGGCGCTGCGCAAGATGACGCCCGGTTCGCGCCTGCTGCCCGGCATGACGCTGACAGCGGAGATACTGGTGGGCCAGCGCACGGTGATGTCCTATCTGCTGTGGCCACTGACCAAGGCGCTCGACGAATCGATGCGCGAACCCTGACCCGACGACGGAGTAATCAAGGTGCTATTTACCATCATCATCGCTACCCATGACCGGCCACTGCTGCTCAAGCGCACGCTGCAATCGCTGATCGACCAGACCTGTCAGGACTTCCGCGTGGTGGTGGTATCGGATTCTGCATCCTATCTGCCGCCGTATCCGGAACTGGCGGCGCTCGATGGCCGTTTCGTGTTCATGATACGCAGCGGCCAGCCCGGCCCCGCCATCAGCCGCGATATGGGCATGGCGGTAGCCGATGGCGACTACTGCATCTTCCTCGACGATGACGATACCTTCCGCCCCGGCCATCTGGCGGCGCTCAGGCAGCGTTTGCAGCAGGATAGGCCGGAACTGCTGTTCTGCGATTTTCAGGTGCAGCAGGAAGACCGTACCGTGTCGCCGCCGCAGCAGCTGGACTGCCAGTCGCTGTCCATCGCCGACGTGACGTTTGACAGCGTGTATGTGCGCAATCGCATACCGAATAGTTGCGTGGCCTACCGGCGCGATGTGCTGGCCGGCCTGCACAACGACACCGAGCTGATTATCTACGAAGACTGGGATTTCCTGCTCGCTGCCATGGCCGGACGCAGTCTGGTGCATGTGGCCACCGACACGGTGGTGATCCACAAGAGCGCCGCCACGGCGCCGGAGAATATGCGGCGCGGGAATTCGCGCAACGAGAATGTGGTGCCGGTGATGCTGCAGCTGTACCGCCGCCATCCGGCGCCGAATATGCCGACCCGGCTAGCGCGCCAGGCCTTGCTGGCTTCGGCCGGCGTGGTGCTCGACCTTAGCCATTTCTAGGGCGCAGTTCAGGGGAAGAAGGCGTCGGTTTCTTCCAGCATGTGCTGTACTGCCACTTTGGATTTATCCTGTTTGGCAATCAGGAAGTCGCGCAGAAGATGGGCGGTGGCGCGCGCCTGTGGCAGTTTATCGAAACCATAGGCTATCCCGCTGCGGCTTTCCGGTTCCGGACGCCACTGATCTTCACTCACTCCCTCCTCGGGCACCACCACCGATTCGCAGCCGCATAGCACGGCAAGATCCGAGAACATGGTGCGGGGGTCATAACAGATAAAGGTCTTGACGCGTTTGAATATCTCGGCGATTTGCGCGTGGGAGTAATCGCGATTCAGGCAGATGGAGTTTTCCAGATCATGGACTATCGGCCGGTTGCGCCCTTCGCGGAACAGATAGGCGGTTCCGCTGCGCTCGGTCGCCGCGTTGTCCAGATTATAGATCTCGGTCGGGCAATACAGCACCTCCAGCATGTGCTCGGACATGCGCGAGCCGGTCATATGGAATTCCTTGGAGATCAGCGAGTGGCGGAAATACAGCTCGCCGGGCGAATAGGCTACATGGCCGGTGTGATAGCCGGGATTGTGCAGGAACCAGCGCACCACATTCTTGGCGCGCAGGGGATTGCCGGAAATGATCTCCGGGTAGATCACGATGTAATCATCATTGCCCGCTAGCGCCTGCAGATTGTCGCGATACACCTTGGTGTTGAAGTGGGGATTGAGCGGGAAGGTGGAGTGCAGCAGGTTATGGGTTTCCATCTGGATGCGCGCGGCCACTTCGCCGATGTTCAGGATAGTGGCTTCGTGGCTGTAGAACAGCGGCAGCAGATAGGCGTCGCGCCCCGCCTCGTTGAGCAGATGGCACAGGCGGTGGCTGACGATGGCGCCGCCCGATTTTTCGTTGTAGGCGGCGGCAAAGATGATGAATTTTTTCATGGCGGCTCAGTAGAGTAAAACGGCTCAGGTGCAGCTTCAGGCAGCCAGTATCTGGCGGATGGCGGCAGCTACTTCGGCCGCCTGTTCCAGCGTCATGGTCGGGCCTATCGGCAGGCTCAGGACTTCGCGGTGGATGGCTTCGGCCAGCGGGAAGTCGCCTTCCTTGTAGCCCAGTTCCGCATAGGCCGGCTGCAGATGGGGCGCCACGGGATAGTGCACGATGGTGCCTATGCCACGCTCGGCCAGCGCCTTGGCCAGCCTATCGCGCTGCGCGTGGCGCACCACGTACAGGTGCCAGACCGGCTCGGCCCAGTCAGGCACTTGCGGCAGCGTCAGGCCGGGTATGCCGGCCAGTTCGCGCGCGTACACGGCGGCGATGGCGCGGCGCTGGGCATTGCCGGCGTCGAGATGGGGCAGCTTGACGGCCAGCAGGGCCGATTGCAGTTCGTCCAGGCGCGAGTTATAGCCCGGCACGTCGTTGTAGTACTTGACCTTGGAGCCGTAGTTGCGGAAAGTGCGGATGCGTTCGGCCAGTGCCGCGTCGCTGGTGGTGACGGCGCCGCCGTCGCCGAGTGCGCCGAGGTTTTTACCGGGGTAGAAACTGAAGGCGGCAGCGTGGCCCAGCTGGCCCGTGCGGCGGCCATGGTAGCGCGCGCCGTGCGCCTGCGCGGCGTCTTCCACGACGAACAGCTTGTGCTGGGCCGCCAGCGCCATGATAGGGGCCATATCGGCCGGCTGGCCATACAGGTGCACCGGCACGATGGCCCTGGTGCGCGGCGTAATGGCGGCGGCGATGCGGGCCGGATCGAGGTTGTAGGTGGCTTCCACCGGTTCCACCGGCACCGGCGTGGCGCCGCAGTGGCTGACCGCCAGCCAGGTAGCGATAAAGGTATTCGACGGTACGATCACTTCGTCACCGGGGCCGATGCCGGCCGCTTTCAGGGCGAGGAAGATGGCATCGAGGCCGTTGGCCACGCCGATCGCCTGATCCGCGCCGCAGTAGCTGGCGAAAGCTGCTTCGAACTGCGACGTTTCGTTGCCGAGGATGTACCAGCCGGAATCGAGCACGCGCTTGAAGGCGGCTTCCAGTTCGGCCGCGTGGGCCTGATTGACGGCTTTCAGATCGAGGAAGGGAATGCTCATGGCAATGGCTTTCAGGTTGCGGACTGGTGACGTTGGGCTGCGGCCTTGAACTCGTCGTAGTCGTGGAAATAATCCTGTTTGTCGTACAGGGTGGAGGCCAGTACCACGCACACGGCGCCGGAAGAGAAGTTCTCCACTTCGCGCCACATCATGCGTGGGACATACAGGCCATAGTAGGAGCGGTTGAGCTGGAATTTCTTGCGCTCGTAGCCGTCATCGACGATCACGTCGAAGCTGCCCGACATGGCGACGAACAGCTGCTGCAGTTCGATGTGGCCGTGACCGGCGCGGGCCGAACCGCCAGGTACGTCGTACAGGTAATACACCCGTTTGATATCGAACGGGATGTGGATGCCCCCTTCGATGACGGACAGGTTACCGCGCACGTCGTGGTGCGGCGGCAGGTCGATCAAGCGGCATTGCTCCATCTGGCTCATGGCTGCTGGCACTCCCGTTCGATAAACTCCAGCATCATCCCGTTGCGGAACATGACAAAAGCGATGCGGCGGCCGCCGAAGGCGCTGGCCGGCACCGGCTGTACCATCACTTTGCCGCGCGCTCCACGGGCCCATGCCAGCGCCGCGTCGATATCGTCCACCCAGTAGGCGAAGTGGTACATCCTGATGCCGGCATTCAGCCACGGCGTCAGGGTATCCGAGCCGGGCAGGTTTTCCAGCAGTTCCAGGCGCGGGCCGGCACCGCTAAGGAAATAGCCGGCGATACCCTGGGTGGTGTCGCTGAAACGCTGGCCTTCAACCTGATAGCCGAGCGCAGCGAACTGCAGCCGCTCGCGCTCGATATCGGCACAGGCGTAGCCGATGTGATGGAACTCGTAGCCCTGCGGCAGCGCGGGCAGTGCTGGCGGATTATCCATGCTTGCGCCGTCTCTGCATCATCTGGCTCAATTTGCTCAGACGCTGGTTCAGCTCCGGCCATTCGGCTGCGCTGACGCGGTGTTCCACCGCATCGTAGGCCTTGCCGCCCAGCGTGAAGTGGGCCGCCAGGGTGCGCCGCGTGCTGATGCCGCAGGAATCATGGAAGGACACCACCTTGGCATTGTCGGCCACGGTGCGGCAGTACACAGCCTGCATGTGCAGATGTTCGAAGGCGCACTGGTAGATCAGGCGCGCACTTTCCACCGCTGCCATCGAGCCGGGCTGCAATATCCAGCGGCCCCATTCGCCGCTGGCGCTGGCCGCGTCGATGTCGTACACGGCGATCACGCCTTCGGCCTGGCCGTTATCCGTACGCTCCAGTACGAAGTAGTAGTCGCCGGCGCGCTGGTAGTACTGCGCCAGCCATGCCAGCTGGTCGTCGATGCTGGCCGAGCTGGCGTGCAGAAAGCGGTTCAGTTCCGGATTGCTGCGCAGGGCCACCACCAGTGCGGCGTCCTGATCACCGACCGGACGCAGGCGGTAGCCGTAGCCCTCGATGACGAGATCATGCCGCATGGCGGCCCGCCACGACGGCAACGATGCTGGCCACGCTGTCGAGCTGGGCCAGCTCGTCTTCGCTGAATTCGGTGGCCAGTTCGTCTTCCAGCGCAAACATGATTTCCACGTGCTTGAGCGAATCCCATTCCACCGTGTTGTGGCGGTCGGTCGCAGCGCCATGCGGCAGCGGACGTTTCAGCACGGTGGCGATGACGGCCAGTACGGTCGCTTCGATTTGGGTCTGATTCATTGCGGTGTCCTGTGATAGGTAAGGGTCAGATGTGGGTCAGGCTGGAAGGCGCGGATACGCGCGGCGCTGATGCGCTGCTCGCCTTCGGGCGGCGTGCTGCTGCCCAGCAGGGCGGCCAGCCATTCCAGCGCCGGGCCATTGCGCGGGCCATGGCGCACCACGAAGGCTACTTCGCTGCAGCCCTCGAATACGGGCATGGCGGCCAGTGCGCCCATCACCACGGTGTCTTCCAGACCGCGCCCCATGGCGCGGCAGCTGATGCATAGTTCTTCCACGCGCAGCACATCGGCGCTGCGTTCGGCCACGATGATGGCGATATTGCCGCTATCGGCCAGCCGGTCGCGCATGCTGACCATGGCCACGCAGGCGTTGCTGGCGCTGAAATACTGCGCCAGTTCGGCTTCGCCGAAGCGCCGCAGCGCCAGATTGAACTGATTGGTTTTCTGGCACAGCGCGGCAGCGCGCGCCAGCTGTTCGCTCGGGTCCAGCGCGTAGCCGAGTTCCACCTGCAGGCTGCTGAAATAGCTGCCGCTGTCGGCCGCGCTGGCCTGCAGGGCGGCGCGTTCGGCATTGGCCTGCAGATCCTGCACGCGCTTGGCGTCGTCGCTGTCGATGCGCCAGCGCCACAGGCCCGGATAGAACTCGATGGCGCGTTCGGTCAGTTCGGCCGCCGTGTCGGCATGCAGCACGTGCAGCTGCGGCAGGGCGCTGCGCACGCTGCTCAGCTCACCGGCGTTATCGTCGACGAACAGCATGGCATCAGGACTGATGCGCAGGCTGTGGGCGATCTGCGCGATGGTCTGGGCTTTCGGCTGCCACGATACTTCGGTGGCGGAGAAATCGCTCCAGCGCAGCGGATAGTCGCTGCGCTGGGCAAACAGGGCTTCCACATCATGGCGCTCGTTGCGCGAGGCCAGCGCCAGAAAGATGCCGCGCTGGCGCAGGCCGGACAGCATGCGCTGCAATTGCGCGTGACCGGCGCTGATGCTGACGCCATCGACCCCGTCTTCGCCCAGCACGCCCGCATGCAGGGTGTGGTCGAGATCGAGCACCACGGCCTTGATAGGCGGCAGCGCAGCGCCGGCCAGCCAGTGGCAGGCCAGCTTGCGCGCGATCAGCGGCTGGGCGGCGTTGGCCAGCGGGGTGCCGGCAACAGCCGCCGTGCGGCGGTCGGTCAGGGCTACGCCGGCCTGCGCGCACAGGGCGCCCAGATCGGCAAAATAGGTGGCAGGGCAGGCATCGGCTACCTGTTGCAGCACGCTGGCGTCGGCCTCGGCGATCCAGCTGGCCAGCACGATGGGCGCGGCGCTGCGCGCGCGCAGGGCCTGCACCCGTTGCAGCAGCCAGCCGGCCCACGCGCCGGTGCTTTGCTGGCCCAGATAGCGCTCGCTGTCGAGCCACAGCAGCTCGACATCGGCGCTCTGGTGCTGGGCGAACTGCAGGCTGTCGTCGTAATGGCCAAGGCGGAAATCGGTGGCGATGCCGGCAAAGGCGAAATACGGCGCCGCCAGACTGAGCAGGTTTTCGATGGCGTGATTGCGCCAGACGTTGACGCGCAGCGTGCAGCGCACCGGCGGCGCCAGTTCCAGCCCCTGCAGCGCCAGCCGGGTAGGGCGGGCGGCAAACAGTACCGGCTGGGCGACTACCTGCGCGAGCAGGGTATCGAGTGCGGTGGGCGTAGTGGGCGTATCCATGGTGCGCGGTGTCGTGCTGGCGTCAGTCATTGCGGTGTCGCGATTATGCCACAGGGGGCGCAGCGTTCTGGCGGCGCGCCGCGGCGGCAAACTCGTCGTAGTCGTGGAAGTAATCGTGCGGATCGTAGCGGGTCGAGGCCAGCACCACGCAGACGGCGCCGGAAGAGAAATTCTCCACTTCGCGCCACATCATGCGCGGCACATACAGGCCATAGTAGGAGCGGTTGAGCTGGAATTTTTTGCGCTCGTAGCCGTCGTCGACGATCACGTCGAAACTGCCCGACATGGCGACGAACAGCTGCTGCAGTTCGATATGGCCATGGCCGGCGCGGGCCGAACCACCGGGCACGTCATACAGGTAATACACCCGCTGGATATCGAACGGAATGTGGATGCCGCCTTCGATCACGGACAGATTGCCGCGCACGTCGTGGTGCGGCGGCAGATCGATCAAACGGCATTGCTCCATCTGGCTCATGGCAGCTTTCAGGCGGCATCGGCCGGCAGGGCGGCGCAGTAATCGAGGTAGCGCTGGCGTGCCTGCCCCATCTGCGGGAACACATTGCCCAGCTGGACGGTGATGACGGCCACCTGCTGGTCCATGGCCAGCAGTTCGGCGCGGCTGATGATGTCGTCCTGATGCGATACCACCAGCAGATCGATATAGTCGGAAAAACAGTTACCGAAATGGGGGTTGGAGGCCGGATTGGAATTCGACTGCAGGCGCTGGTCGTGGCGGAAGTAGCTGAGCTCTTCGTCGATGTAGAAGGCATTGCCGCCCTTGGCCAGATTGATGTAGGACACCAGATCGGACAGGCCTCGCGTGAAGTCATGGGTACCGAGGCGGAACAGGTCTTTCCAGCCGATGTTCCACAGCGTCTCGCGGCGGAACATGATGCTGGTGAATTCGCCGACGAAGTTGCGCATGCCCAGCGCCATCGAGCGCTGCATGTCGCGCGCACTGATGTTGCCGCTGGCTTCATACGGACGGCGGGTTTCGGTGCGCTGGTTGTCCGAGTTGATCACCTGCGTGGCCGAGAACACCAGCCGGGTATTGCTATCCATCTGCATGGCCGCCACCATGCGCTCGATGCAGAACGGGTGCAGGATGTCGTCATCGAACAGGGGCTTGATGTACACCCCTTTGCCCGAGTACAGCGAGGACAGCACATTGTCTTCGCGGGTGACGGAATTGCGCTGGTAGATCACGCCGGGGAAGCGCGCGCAGATGTCGCGGATTTCTTCCGTCGGGCAGTTGTCGCTGACCAGAATTTCGGTGTTCAGATAGCTCTGGCCGATAGCCGAACGCAGGCAGGCTTCGAAGTGGATCGCCTTGTAGGACGGAATGACGATGCTGACTTTAGGGTAGGTCATAATGATCGTAGGGCTACATTAAAAAGCGCCGGACTGCGCGCTTCAACTTAAACGGCAACCGCCGTCACGATGTACATCAGCGGCAGCGCGTCCTCCACCGCAGCCGTCGGATCGATGCCGCTGGCTTCGGCCATCAGGCGGATCGCCGGCAGGTATTTTTCGCGTGCCGGTTCGTCCGGTATGCGCGCGCTGCCGCCGCTGACCTGGAAGCCCGTCTCCTGCAGCAGGGCCAGGGTCGAGCCGCGCGAGAACCAGTGCAGCTGCGAGCGCGGCAGCTGGCCGGTTTTCTCGTAGCGCACGTCGCCGGCGTTAAGGCGGGCCTGCAGGCTCCAGTGCTGGCTGTTGCGCACGGCGATCACCAGCGTGCCGCCGGGGGCGATGCAGGCGCGGATTTTGGCCAACACGCTCCATGGATCGCGCAGCTCTTCCAGCGCTTCGCCCAGTATCCAGCAATCGGCGCCCGCCACATGCGACCACAATTGCGGCGTGGCCAGCTCGATATCCTGATCGAACACGAAGTCGCAATGGGGGCGGGCGGCGCGCGCCGGTGCCAGCGCTTTTTCTATGCCCGTGTAGTTGCAGATCGGGTTGCGCTGGCGGTAGGCCTTGGCAAAGCCGCCGTCGTGGCAGCCCAGTTCCACCAGCTTCTGCGCCGTCTGCGGTACGAAGGCCAGCAGATCGTTGTTGATGCCCTGGCTGGCGCTAGGCAGATCGTAGTGGTAGCCGCCGGTGCGGATGACCGTGCCCTGCCAGTCGTGCTTGATGTAGATGCGCTGCGGGGTCTTGCTGAAGTCATTGCGCACCCAGTCGATATTGCCGATCAGGTGGGCCGCAGCATCGCCTGCGCGGTGCAGGGCCAGCATGGTCTGGATCAGCGGCGCGCCGTGCTTGATCGGCAGCGGCCACTGGCGCACCACTTCGATATTGGTCAGCATGCAGGCCGGATGCAGGTAGCGGATCGGGCCGTCGTCCGGACGGTCGTAGCCCTGTTCGTTGACCAGCTGGATGCCGCCCACGCCGAACATGCCCGGCTTGAGGTAGCTCTGCATCGATTCGAGGAAGCCGGCGTTGATGATTTCCACATCCGAATCGAGGAACAGCACCTGGCCGTGCAGGTCCAGATTGTTGATGGCCCACGACAGGCCGGGACCGTGGTGGATGTTGTAGCCGAACGGGATGAATTCCACGTTCGCATGGCTGTCCGTGATGGCGCGGATTTTTTCCGCCACATCGGGATTCGAGCCGTCGATCACGTAGACGCGGTTCTGGTAATGGTTGCGCAGGGTGCGCAGCAGCGCTTCGATCAGGTCGGGCGAGTTGTAGGACACCGTCACGATAGGCACGGTTTCCACCGGCTGCGCTGCGCTGGCCGTCACTTTGACGGCCGGCGCGGCCAGCCGCGGGGCGGCCGGTTTGGCCACTTTCTGCAGCGCCGCTTCCAGATTGCGCACGAAGCGCGGGCTGTCGAACAGGGCGCAGGTCAGGCGGTTGGTGATCAGCTGCTGCTTCATGGCGGCGATGCCGGCGCGGTCGGCCGCCAGCTGCACGGCGCGTTCCTCGTATTCGGCGAAGCTGTGGGTAATCAGCTGGGGCAGATCGACCGCGCGCAGCAGGCTGCCGGCCATGCGCGAGGAGAAGGTCTGGCCGGCGCAGGTGAGCAGCGGCAGGCCGGCCCACAGGGCGTCGCTGGCGGTGGTGCCGGCGTTGAACGGGAAGGTGTCGAGGAACAGGTCGGCCAGCTGGTAGCGCGCCAGATATTCGGCCGGTACGGCGCGGCTGGCGAAAATGATGCGTTCGCGTGCAATGCCGGCCTGCTCGGCGTAGTTCCACAGGTTCTCGCGCACTTCGGGATAGTCGGCCACCAGCCACAGCACACTGTCCGGCACGCGGCGCAGGATGTTCATCCAGACGGCGAACAGCTCCGGCGTGAATTTGAAGTTGTTGTTGAACGAGCAGAATACAAACGCGTCTTCCGGCAGGCTGACGCTGGCGCGGCTGGGCTTGTTGCCGATCAGGCGCTGGCGGTCATTGATCTGGAAGGTATCCGGCAGATACAGCGGTTTCTCGGTGAAGTATTCGGTCATTTCCGGCGTGATCAGGAATTCGTCGGCGATCACGTAATCGACGCCGGGCAGGCCGGTGCTGCCGGGGAAGCCCAGATAGGTCAGCTGCACCGGGGCCGGACGGTAGGCCAGAATATTCGGGCGGGCGCCCAGCGTCAGACCGTGCAGGTCCACCAGCAGATCGATTTCATGGGCGCGGATGGTGCGCGCCGCCTGTTCGTCGCTCATGCCGTCGATGCGGATGTAGTGGTCCATGGCCTTCACCACGCGGGCGCGGATAGGCGAACCGTCTTCGCGGCTCCAGCTGAAGGCATACACTTCGAATTTGCTGCGGTCATGCAGCTCGTACAGTTCGGCCGTGAGGATGGAGACGGCGTGCGAGCAGAAGTCCGAGGACAGATAGCCGATGCGCAGGCGGCTGTGGCCATAACCATGGGCGCCCGTCAGCGGGGCCACGGCGGCATTGACTTTCTCGTGCACGAAACGGCGCGCGGCCGCAAGCTGCTGGGCCGGATCGGCCGAAGCACTGAGCATGGCCAGCGCCGAGGTGCCGTCCATCATGGTGGCTTGCGAGATGTGTTCGAGGCCGCTGTAGACGGGCCATTTGCACTGCTTCTGGCGCAGATGCACCCAGTGCGTCATGACATTGCTCTGCTGGGCGTCAACGCGCAGGCTCTGCGCCAGCATGGCTTCTGCTTCCGGATAGCGTTTGCGGATTTCCAGCAATCGGCCCAGATTGTTCAGGGTCTGCACGTACAGCGCAGGGTTGGTCTTGATGTCGGGCTTGACCTCGGTCAGGATGCTGTTCCACATGGCCAGCGCATCATCGGGACGGTTGATGCGCTCGAGCAGGGTGCCGAGATTGAGCCGGCCTTCGACGAAATCGGGATTCTGCGCGATGGCCTGACGCAGTTCCGATTCGGCATCCGCATCGTTGCCGCTGTTGGACAGCACCACCGCCAGATTGAAGCGCGCGGCGTAGGTCAGCGGCGAAGGCGTGTGGGCGATCCAGGCGCGGTACAGGGCGATGGCGGCGGGTACCTGTCCGCTATCGGCGAGCACGGCGGTGGCGCCGAACAGGTCGCTGATGGTCAGCGCGCCCTGAACTGCCAGAGCCATAACAGTGCCCAGCGGGCTGGTATCGGTAGGAGCGGGTGCGGCGGAAACAGGAGCGTTCATAGCAGTTAGGATGAGCCAGAATGGAGTGGGTCTATGATACCGCCTTGTTGCATGGTGATGGGCAACTTTTGGCCTCCGAGCAAGCGTGGAAAAACAGCTCTGCTCGTTAGATGAGCAGCGGCCTGCAGGCCGCTGCAGTACTGGCTGCCACCCTTGTGCGCGGGGCGGCAGCCAGTCCGGACTAGCGCTGGGGCACGCTGAACCAGTTACTGTTGTTGCTATGCAGCACATCCTCGTGCTGGCTGCCCGGCTGGGCGGTGCTGGCCGACAGGCTTTGGCTGCGCTGGTAGTCCTGCAGCGCGCTGGCCAGTGCGCCAGCGGCGGTCTGGACCGGCTGGGTGCTAGCGAGCTGGCCGGCAGACGGGGCAGGCGCAATGCTGCCGGCCTGCTGGACATACTCGCTCATGGCTGCGCCCAGCGCGCCTACCTGCTGGGCCAGCGGGCTGGCCGTGCGGAACCACACGTCGGCACTGGCGTGGCTGCTGCCGTCCGTGCTGGTGTAGCTGGAACTGAGGCCGATCACATTGCCGTTCTGTTCGCTGCGTACGGCCTGGGCCTGCGTGCTGATGGCGGCAATGCCCAGTTGCTGCAGGCTGTGCAGCTCGTCGCTCTGGCTGACGCCGTCACCGTTGGCATCGACCCAGACGCGCAGTGCGCCGTAGATCTGGTCCTTGGCGTCGATCTGGCCATCGCCATTGCTGTCGTAGCGGGCCAGCGCGGCGTAACCATCGGCGGCGCGGCTGCCATCGGCCAGCAGGCTGGCACTGCCGAACAGTTCGCTACCGTCGTTGATCAGGCCGTCGCCGTTGCGGTCCAGTGCCAGCAGGCCGTCGTGGCGATCGACCCAGCCGGTGGACTGCGCCTGTCCCTGCGCGCGCAGGTCGAACTGCACGCCGGCGTTCAGGCCCACGGTCTGCACACCATTGCCGTCCAGATCGAGCAGCAGCGGGGTGGCGTAGTTGCTCGATGCAGCGTTGAGTGACATGGTCTGGGCTACCGTCATGGCGCTGGTCTGGCTGACGCTGAAGGCGTTGGCTTGCGTCAGGCTCAGGGCCGCCAGACTGGCGTTGGTCAGCAGCGGAATCTGGCTCAGCGTGAAAGCGCCTATCTGGTCGGTGCTGAGTACCGTTACCTGAGTCGCTTTCAGGGCGGCCACTTGCGGACCCGACAGGGCAGCGATCTGGCCCGTGCTGAAGGCGGCCAGCTGGGTGTTTTTCAGACCGGCGATCAGGGTAGTGCTGAGGCCGCTGATCTGGGTGGTGCTCAGATAGCTGATCTGCAGCGTGCTGAGGGCACCGAACTGGGTGGTGCTCCAGGCATTGAGCTGGCTGGCATCGAAACCGTTGAACTGGTCCTGGGTCAGCGCAGCGATCTGGGCGTTCTTGAAGGCGGCCAGCTGGCTCACCGTCAGGGCGGCCGCCTGTTCGCTGCCCAGTACGGCCAGCTGGGTGGTGGTCACAGCCTGTATCTGCTGGGTGCCCAGCGCCTGCAGCTGGTCGGTGCCCAGCACGGCGAACTGGTCGATGGTGAAGGACGGCACCTGACTCAGTTTCAGGCTGGCGATCTGCGCCGTGGTGAGCGCCTGCACCTGCGTGTTGGACAGATTGGCCAGCTGGGTGGTGCTCAGATAGCCGATCTGGGTGGTGCGCAGGGCCTGTATCTGGCCGGTGCCCAGATACAGCAGCTGGTCGCTGGTGATGGCGCCCAGCTGGGCGCTGGTCAGGGCCTGCACCTGATCGGTGTTCAGATTGGTCAGCTGCGGCGTGTCGAGGTTGGCGATCTGCAGCGTGCCCAGCGCGGCAAAGGCCGCCGTGCTGAGGGCGTTGAGCTGGGCGGTGGAGAAGGCGACGATGGCCGTCACGCTCAGTGCCACCGACTGGCTGGCGCTGATGGCGCCCAGCTGGTCGGTGCTCAGCGCGGCCAGCTGGGGCAGGTCGAGCGCGGCAATCTGGCTGGTTTTCAGGCCGCGGATCTGGCTGGTGGTGAGGGCCAGGGTCTGCGCCGTGCTCAGGCCGGTGAACTGGCCCACGCTCAGTGCCGCCACGTCCTGGGTGTCGAGCGCCATCACCTGTGCGGTGCTGAAAGCGGCCAGCTGTTCGGCGCTCAGCACCGGCATCTGGCTGGTGCTGAAGCCGCTGACCTGATCGCTGCTGAGGGCGCTGATCTGGCGCGTACCGAGGTTGCTGACCTGATCGGTGGAGAGGGCGGCCAGCTGGGCCGTGCGCAGCGCCCGTATCTGGTCGCTGCTCAGACTCTGCAGGTTGGCCACGCTCACGCCCAGTGCCAGCTGGGCTGTGCTGAGGGCGCTGATATGGTCGGTGTCGAGCGCGGCCATCTGTTCCGATTGCAGGCTGTCGGCCAGCACGCGGGTGGCAAAGGCGGCAAACTGGCTGGTGGACAGAGCATTGAGCTGGTCGCTGGCCAGTGCGCCGAACTGGGCCGAGGTAATCGCAGCGATCTGGCGCGTGCTCAGCACCACCAGATCGGCGGTGGACAGCACGGCCAGCTGGTCGCTGGCGAAGGCAACCAGCTGGGCGGTGCTGAGGGCGGCCGTCTGCTGGGTGCTGAGGGTACGGATCTGGTCGCTGGTGAGAGCCAGTATCTGTGCGCTGTTCAGCACGCTGGTCTGGGCTGTGCGCAGGGCAGCAAACTGGCCGACCGTGAGAGCGGCGATGGCGTCGCTGCTCAGGCCGTAGGCGATCTGGGCTGTGCCCAGTGCGCTGATATGGCTGGTGTCCAGTGTGGCCAGCTGGTCGGTATTCAGGCCCAGGCTGATCTGGCTGGTGCCGAGGGCGGCCAGTGCGGCCGTGGAGAGGGCATTGAGCTGGTCGCTGGCCAGTGCACCGAGCTGGTCGCTGTTCAGGGCTTGCGCCTGACGCGAGCTCAGCACGGCCACATCGGCCGTTTCCAGTGCGGTGATCTGGTCGGTATCGAGCGCGGCAATCTGGCGCGTGGCCAGCGTGGCGGCCTGGGCCGTGGTGAGGGCGGCGATCTGGGCGGTATTCAGGCCGCTGGCGATCTGGCTGGTGCTCAGCGTGCTGACCTGCTGGGTCGAGAGCGAGGCGAACTGGTCAGTCTGCAGCGCTTGCAGCTGGTCGCTGCCCAGCGTGGCCAGCTGGGCCGTGGTCAGTACCGACAGGTCGATCGTTTCCAGTGCGGCGACCTGATCGCTTTCCAGAGCGGCCAGCTGCATGCTGTTGAGTGCGCGCATCTGGGCCGTGCTCAGGGCGACGATCTGGTCGCTGTCCAGAGCGCTGAACTGGGCTGACTGCAGTCGGCTGATGCTGGCGGTGGCCAGTACGGCGAACTGGTCGGTATTCAGTGCAAGCAGCTGGCTGGTGCTCAGCGCCGGCAGCTGGGCCGAAGTCAGGGCGGCGATCTGTCCCGTGCCCAGCATGGCGACCTGACGGCTGGTCAGCGCGCCCAGCATCTGCGTGGTCAGGCCGCTGATGGCGCTGGTGGACAGGGCATTGAGCTGGTCGCTGGTGAGGGCGGCAAACTGCAGCGAGCTGAGCGCTGCCAGCTGGTTGCTGCGCAGTGCGACGAAATCCATGGTGCTGAGGGCCGCCAGCTGGGCCGTGCCCAGCGCGCTGATCTGCAGCGTGCTCAGGGCGCCCACCTGTGCCGTGCCCAGCGCGGCGATCTGGGCGGTGCCGAAAGCGCCCACCTGATCGCTGGACAGGCCCGGTATCTGCGCCGTGCCCATCACCTGTACCAGCGTGGTGCTGAGCGCGGCGATATTGGCCGTGGTGATGGCGGCGATCTGCTGCGATTTCAGGGTGGCGAAATCGATGGTTTCCAAAGCATCGAGCTGGTCGCTGCTGAGTGCCGCCACCTGTGCCGTGCCCAGTCCCGTGATCTGCAGGGTGCTGAAGGCCACCATCTGGTCGGTGCTGATGGCGCCGAACTGGCTGGCATTGAGGGCGGCAATCTGGCTGCTGTTGAGCGTGGCGAAGGCATCGGTGCCGATGGCGACGATCTGGCTGCTGCTCAGGGCATTGAGCTGGCGGGTGGACAGATTATCCATCTGCAGCGTGGTCAGCGCGGCTATCTGGCTGGTGGCCAGCGCGGCAGCCTGCGCCGAAGTAAGCGCATCGATCTGGTCGGTGGTGAGGTTCTGCCACTGGTCCAGCGTCAGCGCGTTGAGCTGGTCGCTGCGCAAGGCCTGGATCTGCAGCGTGTTGAGGGCTTGCAGATCGGCCGTGCCGAAGGCCTGCCACTGGTCGGTGCTGAAAGCGCGCAGCTGGTTGCTGGACAGGGCCGCCATTTGCAGCGTCGCGAGCGAAGCGACCTGATCGGTGCTCAGGCTTTGCAGCTGGGCCGTGCCCAGCGCCGCTACCTGCTGGCTTTGCAGGGCGGCCAGGTCTTCCGTTTCCAGCACGGCCAGCTGGTCGCTGCTGAGCACGGCCACTTGCTGGGTGCCCAGCTGGCTGGCCTGACGGGTGCTGAGGGCAATGATCTGGTCGCTATTCAGGGCGCGGAACTGGCTGGTGCTCAGTGCACCGAGCTGGGCGCTGCCCAGACTCTGCCACTGGTCCAGCAGCAGGCTGTTGAGCTGGTTGCTGCTCAGTACGCTGAACTGGGCCGTACGCAGGGCATTCAGGTCATTGCTGCTGAAGGACTGGATCTGGCTGGTGCTGAAGGCCAGCAGCTGGTCGCTGCCCAGCGCCTGTACCTGCGCCGTGCCCAGTGCGGCGATGCGGTCGGCATCGAGCGCCTGCAACTGCTGGGTGCCGATGGCGGCGATCTGGGCGGTTTTGAGGGCGGCCAGATCGTCGGTTTCCAGCACACTCACCTGCAAGCTGCTGAGTGCTGCAATCTGGGCTGTGCGCAGTTGCTGGAACTGGCGCGTGGTCAGGGCAATGATCTGGTCGCTGCCCAGTGCCAGCATCTGCGCCGTGCCGAAGGCGTTGAGCTGGGCCGTGCTCAGGCTCTGGATCTGGTCGTCGCTGAGGGCGGCAATCTGGTCGCTGCCCAGCAGCGGAATCTGGCCGGCCTTGAGGGCGGCAATCTCGTCGCTGCTGAGAACGCGGATCTGGTCGCTGGTGAGCGCGCCTAGCTGCGCGCTGCTCAGGCCGCCAATCTGCAGCGTGCTCAGATAGGGAATCTGGTCGGTGCTCAGTTGCTGGATCTGGGCCGTGCCGAGCGCGTTGAACTGGGCCGTTTTGAGCGCAGCCAGATCTTCCGTTTCCAGTGCGCGCAGCTGGTTGCTGGTCAGCACGCTGATGGCCAGCGTGCCCAGACCACCCATCTGGCGGGTGGTGAGCGCGATGATCTGGTCAGTGCTGAGGGCGATGATCTGATCGCTGCTCAGGCCGCCAATCTGGGCTGGCGTCAGGGCGCGCAGCTGGTCCGTGGTCAGGTGGCTGAGCATGCCGAGCGCCGTCAGCTGGGCAGCGCTGAGCAGGGCGAAGTCGGCGGTGGCCAGTGCCGCGATCTGGTCGGACGAGAACGCAGCCAGTTGGGCCGTGTTCATGGCCGATACCTGGGCGCTGTTGAGTGCAGCGACCTGATCGGTGCTGAGCAGGGCCACCTGGGCGCTGCGCAGCGCCGTCACCTGGGTGATTTTCAGGGCGCCGATTTCATCGGAATTGAGCGCGGCCAGATGGCTGGACGACAGGCTGGCGATCTGCGCCGTCACCAGCGCGCCGATCTGGTTGGTGGTCAGGGTAGTGATCTGGTCCGTCAGCAGGCCTTGCAGCTGGGTCGTGCTGAGCGAAGCGAGCTGGGCGGGCGTCATGGCGCGCAGCAGGTCGGTGCCCAGTGCGTTGAGCTGGTCGGTGTTCAGGTATTGCAGCTGGGCCGTGCGCAGGGCCGCCAGATCCTGGGTTTCCATGGCGCCCAGCTGACGCGTGGTCAGCGCCTGCAGGTGCTGGCTGCTCAGGCCGGCAACCTGCGTGACGCTGAGGCCGGCAATCTGGTCGCTATTGAGCAGCACGAACTGATCAGTGCTGAACGCGGCCAGCTGCTGGGTTTTGAAGCTGGCCAGATCGACGGTTTCCAGCGCGGCGATCTGGTTCGAGCCCATGGCGCGGATCTGCGCCGTGGTCAGGTTGGTGGCCTGCAGGGTGCTCAGGGCCACGATCTGCTGGCTGGTGAGGAACTGGAACTGGGCGCTGCCCAGTGCTGCCAGCTGGGTGATGCTGATGGCACGCAGCTGGTCGGTGCCGAGCGCAGCGATCTGGTCGCTGGCCAGCGTGGCGATCAGGACCGTGCGCAGGGCCGCGATGTCGGCGCTGGAGAAGGTTTGCAGCTGGGCCGTGCCCAGCGCACTGAACTGCAGCGTGCTCAGACCGGCCACCTGGCTGCTGGTCAGTGCGGCGGTCTGGGCGGTGCTCAGGCTGGCAATGTTCTCGCTGGCGATCATAGCCAGCTGGGCCGTTTTGAGGGCGGCCAGATCCTGGGTTTCCATGGCGTTGAGCTGGTCGCTGCCTAGCGCCGCTACCTGCTGGCTGGCCAGACTGCTGACCTGCAGCGTGCTGAGGGCGATGATCTGCTCGCTATTCAGGGCGGCAATCTGGGCCGTTCTGATGGCGACTAACTGGGCCGGCTTGAGTACGATCAGCATGCGCGTGCCCAGTGCCTGCAGCTGTTCGCTGCTGAGGGTGGCGACCTGTGCGCTGGTCAGGCTGCTGACCTGTGCGCTGGTCAGATAGGCCAGCTGGGCGGTGGCCAGATTCTGCACCTGGGTGGTATCGAGTGCGCTGCTCTGGGCCGTGGTCAGGGCCTGCAGCTGCTGGCTGCTCAGAGCGTTGAGCTGGTCGCTGGCGAGCTTGGCAATCTGGGCGGTTTTGAGCGCGGCCAGATCGCGCGTCGCCATCACGGCAATCTGCTGGGTACCCAGTGCCAGCAGCTGGCGCGTGCTCAGGCTGGCCGCTTGCGCCGTGCTGAGGGCGATGATCTGGGCGCTGCTCAGCAGGCTGATCTGTTCAGTGCCGAAGGCGATCAGTTGCTGGGTTTTCAGGGCAGCGAGGTCTTCCGTTTCCAGTGCCGCCAGCTGGTCACTCAGCAGCACAGCCAGCTGCTGGGTAGTCAGGTTGCTGGCCTGTGCCGTGCTCAGGGCGACGATCTGGGCGCTGCCCAGCGCCACGATCTGGCGCGTGCCCAGTGCCGCAAGCTGGGCTGTTTTGAGGATCTGCAGCTGGGCCGTGCCGAGGGCGGCCACGGCGTCCGAGCCCAGCACGACCAGTTGCTGGGTTTTCAGTGCCTGCAGATCATTGGTGCCCAGCGCCTGGACCTGATCGGTCGACAGCCAGCCCAGCTGGGCGGTGCCCAGGCCGCTGGCCTGTGCCGTCGTCAGGGCAGCGATCTGGGCCGTGGTGACGGCACCGATCTGGCTGGAACTGAGGATGTTGAGCTGGCTGGTTTTCAGCGCCGCCCAGTTGCCGGTGCCCAGCACGGCGACCTGTTCGGTGAGCAGGGCAGCCATCTGGTTGCTGGTCAGCACGGAAATCTGCTGGGTGTTGAAAGCGCCCAGCTGTGACGAGCTCAGCACCTGTATCTGGTTGGAATTGAGCTGGATGATCTGGTTGGTTTTCAGCGCGGCAATCTGGCCCAGCGTCAGTGTGGCCACGGCCTTGGTGCCCAGACCCAGCACCTGGCTGGTCTGTAATGCCACCAGATCCTGGGTTTCCATGGCATTGAGCTGGTCACTGGTGAGGGCGTTGAGCTGGCTGGAAGTGAGGGCGCTGGCCTGCGCCGTCGTCAGAGCAATGATCAGGTCGGTGGACAGGGCGGCCACCTGCTGCGTGTTCAGTGCGCTGATCTGGGCGGTTTTGAGGGCGGCGAAATCGCGCGTTTCCAGTGCGTTGATCTGGTCGGTAGACAGGATGGCCAGATCGCGCGTGCTGATCATGCCGGCCTGTGCCGTGGTCAGTGCAACGATCTGGTCGGTGGTGAATGCGGCGGCCTGGGCCGTGGTGAAATTACCCAGTTGTACGCTGTTGAGGGCGGCAAACTGGCTGGTCTGCAGGGCCACGATGGCGCTGGTGCTGAGCGCAGCGGCCTGCTGCGAGCGCAGGGCGGCCAGATTGGCGGTGCTAAGAGCAACGGTCTGGTCGGTGCTGAAGACGGCCATCTGTGCCGTGCTCAGGGATGCTGCCTGCGCCGTGCCGAGGGCGGCGATCTGGTCGGTACCGATTGCGCTCCATTGCTGGGTGCCCAGGGCCAGCAGCTGCACGGTTTTCAGCAGCGACAGGTCGAGCGTGGACAGGGCGGCTACCTGCGTGCTGCTCAGGCTGGCCACTTGCGTGGTGCTCAGCGCTACCGCCTGGGCGGTGCCGAGCAGGCTGATCTGGTCGCTAGACAGGGCGCGCAGCTGGCCGGTGGACAGTGCGGCGACCTGTGCCGTGCCCAGCGCGCGCAGCTGGTCGGAAGCGAGGTTGAGCAGATTGCCGGCGCTCAGGCCGATCAGCTGCTGGGTGCGCAGGGCGGCCAGCGCCTGGCTGCTCAGGGTGTTGATCTGGTCGCTGGACAGAGCCGACAGTTGCAGCGAGCTGAGCGCATACGCCTGGGCGGTTTTCAGGGCGGCGATCTGGTCGGTGCCCATGGCGGCTATGTGCTGGCTGCCCAGCGCAGCGATCTGCAGCGTGCGCAGGGCGGCGATGTTGTTGCTGCTCAGGGTGCTTAATTGCAGGGTGGACAGGTTGGCCACCTGCAGGGTGCCCATGCCGTTGACTTGCGTAGTGGACAGTACGCCCACCTGATCCGTGCCGAGTGCGACCAGCTGGGCCGTGCGCAGGGCTGCGAACTGCTGCGAATTGAGGGCGCTGATCTGGTCCGTGCCCAGTGCGGCCAGGCCCTGACTGGTGAGGGCGGCGACTTGCACGGTACGCAGGGCGGCCACATCCTGAGTGGTCAGGGCGGCGAGCAGGCTGGTGTTCAGTCCGGCCAGCTGGGCGGTGGCCAGTGCGGCGGCCTGCGCCGTGCTCAGGCTGCCGATCTGGCTGGTAGCTAAGGCGTTCAGCTGGGCGCTGCCGAAAGCGCTGATCTGGCTGGTTTTCAGGGCGTACAGGTCGCGCGTTTCCAGTGCTGCCATCTGCTCGGTGCCGAGCGAGGCCAGCTGGGCGCTCAGCAGCACGCTCATCTGCAAGGTGGTGAGCGCAATAATCTGGTCGGTGTTCAGCGCGCGCAACTGGGCGCTGCGCATGGCAACGATCTGGGCAGTGGTAAGCGCGGCTACCTGATCCGTGGAGAGGGTGGCCGTGGCAGCGCTGCCGAGCGCGTTCAGCTGCTGGCTCTTGAGCGCGGCGAAATCCTGGGTTTCCAGTGCGGCCAGCTGGCTGCTGGACATCAGGCTCAGCTGCAACGTGGTGAGAGCGGCGGCCTGGGCCGTGGTCAAAGCCACGATCTGGTCGGTGCTGAGATTGCTGAACTGGCGCGTGCTGAGGGCGGCGATCTGGGCGGTGCGCAGGGTGGCAAAGCCGCTGGTGCCGAAGGCGGCCAGCTGTTCTGTTGCGAGGGCGGCGATCTGGGCCGTGGTCAGGCTGCTGCTCTGCGCCGTGCCCAGCATGCCGAGTTGGGCGGTGGAGAGTGCCGTCAGCACGCTGGCGCTGATGGCGCCCAGCTGGGCGGTGCCCAGCGCGGCCACGTCTTCGGTGTCGAGTGCGGCCAGCTGGCTGCTGCTCAGTGCGGCAATCTGGCGGGTTTGCAGGGCTGCGCTCTGGTCGCTGCCGAGGGCGGCGATCTGGTTGCTGGACAGGGCGCGCAGCTGGCTGGTGCTGAAACCGGCCAGCTGACGTGTCTGCAGAGCGGCAAAGTCATCGGTGCCGAGCAGAACCAGCTGGGTATTGGCCAGCGCTGCCAGCTGGGCCGAACCGAGCGAGGAGAATTGCGCGGTGGTCAGGCCGTTGACCAGCTGGTTGGTGGTCAGGAACTGCAGCTGGGTGCTGCTCAGGGCGGCAATCTGGCGCGTGCTCAGGCCGTAGGCCAGCTGGTCCGTGCTCAGGGCCTGCAGATTTTTAGTCGATAAAGCCCGTACCTGGGCGGTGCCGAGATAGCCGAGCTGCTCCGTGCGCCATGCAGTCATCTGCAAGGTGTTGAACAGCGCCATATCGGCCACGGTGAGGGCGGCGATCTGGGCGGTGGGCAGGTTGGCGATTTGATCGGTGGTCAGACCGGGTACGAGTGATGGCATGTTTAGATTCTCCTTGCGCCAATATATAGTACCGCCGTGCCTGTTCATTACCCGAGTAAGATGGGAAAAACCGTTCAAATCTTGGTCTGAAAACAAGCACTTAGCGGCGTAATCTGGCGCAAAAGCAGGGGCGAAAAGTGGGCAGGAAGGAAAGACTGTAAGATCCTGTTTTTGCCTAATTTCCGAGGTCCCTCTGATGCTGCAGACGCCAGACACATTTCAGCCCCTGATCCGGCCAGAAAAGCATGCCGATCCGGCAACCTTGCTAGTTTGTCGAGGTCAGTTGCTATTGCGCAACAACGATCGTGCCTTGCCAGAGGCGGAAGTTGTTGAAAAACTGAAACTTCCGCCGCAACGCGTGCATGCGCTGGGTCTGTGGCAGGGCCGTTATTACCAGATGGGCTGGGTGGATGCGCCCGAAGCGGCGCCACCGGGCTATGCGTTTGTCGGCTTGCGTGGCTTGTTCGGCGTGATCGACGAGGGACTGGCGGCGCTGGCTGCCCGCGCTGTGCAACTGGCCGAATGGGCCCGCACCCACCAGTTCTGCGGCGTGTGTGCGACGCCCATGCAGCAGATGGAGGGCGAGCGCTGCTATGGCTGCCCGGCCTGCGATATGCGGGCCTACCCCCGTATATCGCCTGCCATGATGGTGCTGGTACGCAAGGGCGATGCCGTGCTGCTGGCCCAGCATGCGCGTCCCGGCGCGCCGCGCTACACGGCGCTGGCCGGTTTTCTCGAAGCGGGCGAGTCGATCGAAGAAGCCGTGCACCGCGAAGTGTTCGAGGAGGTGGGCTTGCGGGTACACAATCTGCGCTATTTCGGCAGCCAGTCCTGGCCTTTTCCCCATTCGCTGATGATCGCCTATACGGCCGAGTATCTGAGCGGCGAGATCCGCATCGACGCCACCGAAATTACCGATGCGCGCTGGTTCGGGCCGGACGACGCGTGGCCCGAACTGCCCACCACCAGCTCGATTGCCGCCGAACTGCTGCAGGCGTACCGGCCGCAGCCCTAGCCGGTGCAGCCGGCGTGAAACCGGTATACTGTCGGCCAATCGTTAAGTAAGGGTAGTACAAAGATGTCGCAAAACACATTCAACGAAGACGACTGGCGTCGTCTGATCGCCAGCTTCGGTGAGAATCCCGACCGTCCGGGCCTGCTGGAAACTCCGGCCCGGGTGAGCAAAGCGTGGCAGCACTGGACTTCCGGCTACGGCCAGGATCCGGTGGAACTGCTGAAAGCGTTCGAAGATGGCGCCGAACAGTACAACGAACTGATCGTGGTGCGTAACATCCCCGTGTACAGCCATTGCGAACACCATCTGGCGCCGTTCTTCGGCAAGGCTACGGTGGGCTACGTACCGAACGGCAAGATCGTCGGCCTGTCCAAGCTGACCCGTCTGGTGGACTGCTTCGCCAAACGACTGCAGGTGCAGGAACGCATGACCATGCAGATCGCCAATGCGCTGATGGAAGTGCTGGAACCGAAAGCCGTGGGTGTGGTGGTGCGCTGCCGTCACCTGTGCATGGAAAGCCGCGGCATCCGCACGCCGGGCGAAGAAACCGTGACCTCGGCCATGTTGGGCGAGTTGCAGCCGAATCTGGCCATGCGCACGGAATTCCTCGCATTGGCCCGCGAAGACTAGGCGACGTTCCCGACTCCGGATCAGACTCAAGGCAGCAAAGGCAGATCGATGACAGCAATCACATGGTGGCAAGGCACGCTGGCGGCAGCGCTGGCTCAGGCGGCAGCGCAGCAGCAGCCGCTGTTTCTGTACTGGGGCGCGCAATGGTGCCCGCCGTGCAACCGGGTGAAGTCGGAGATTTTTGCGCATAGCGCAGTGCAGACGCTAAGCCGCCAGATGCTGTGCTACCAGCTCGATGGCGATAGCCACGGTGCCCAGGCGCTGGCGGCACAACTGCGTTTGCGCAGCTATCCCACGCTGGTGCTGTTTGCGCCCGATGGCAGCGAAATTACCCGCCTGCCCTGCGAGCTCGATGGTGAGCGTTTTGCTGCCGCGCTGGCACAGGCACTGGCGGCCCATGCGGCCGGTTCCAGCGCCGCGCAGGCGATGCAGGCGGCGCTGTCAGCCGGCCGCGCACTGAGTGTGGCCGAATGGAATCTGCTGGCCGATTATTCGTGGGACACGGACGAAGGCGCGCTGCTGGGCGAGCGGGCGCTGGCGCCCACCCTGCTGGCGCTGCTCGGCAGCGGTGTGGCCGAGGTGGCCGCTGCGGCGGCTATGCGTCTGCGTCTGCATGCCTTGCTGGCGCAGGCCAGTTCGCCGGAACAGGGCGCGGACCTGCTGCTGGCCGTGTGCGCGGACGAGGCCGTGGCGCGCGCGAATATGGATATCCTGAATAACTACGGCATCGAACTGATCAAGCTGTGCGCCCGGCGCGAAACCGTGGCGGCAGCGCTGCGCGACCGTGCAGCCCTGTGGGCGCAGGACTTCTGGCTGGCGGCGCCGGATAAGCTGGCCGCTGCACGTCTGCAACTGCGCATGGCGCGTCTGCTGGCGCCGAGCGCCGGCCTGCAGGAGGTGGCGCGCGAGCAGGTGGCAGCGGCACTCGACGCAGCCAGCGACGGTTATCAGCTGCATACGCTGGTGAACACGGCGGTGAGTCTGCTCAATGAAGCGGGGCTGGGTGCCGATGCCGAGTATTTGCTGCAATCGCATCTGCCCAATTCGCACACGCCGTTCTACTTCATGCTGAGTCTCGCGGGCAGCGCCAGACGGCGCGGCGATACGGCTGCGGCGCTGGACTGGTACCAGCACGCCTATGAAACGGCAGTGGGCGCGGCCACGCGGATACAGTGGGGGGTGACGTATCTGAGTCAGCTGATGGAGCAGGCCAGTGCCGATGGCGCCCGCATTGCGCAGGCACGGCAGGCATTGCTGGCCGACCTGGCCACGGCGGGTGCCGATGCGCAGTATCAGCGCAATCATGCCCAGTTGCAGAAACTGGCACGCTGGCCGCAGCTGGGTTTCTAGTTAGGGTTAGGCCCGTGCCAGCGGGACGGGCGGCCTGGTGCAAATGTGCGCGGCCCAGTGTCGTCTAGTGCCGTTTAGCGCCTATGAGTAGCGGGCGTTTATTTGCCTGCCGGTGCCGCTGCAGTGTCTGGCACGGTTTCCAGCACGGCGGCTTCGAACACCAGTTTTTTCTCGTCGACGCGGAACACGCCTATCAGTTCGCCGCCGTCGCCTTTGACGTCAGGATACTGGCTGCAGGTCTGCGATTCTACCTGCCATGCTTCTTCGCCGGCGCGCAGGGTCCAGACATTGTCGCCGCCGGACAGCAGTTCCACTTCCACATCATCGGCCGGCATATCGGTGAGCGGTATGCGGCGCAGGCAGTCGGGCAGGCGCTGGATGATCAGCTCGACGTCGCTATCCTTGCTCCAGAAATGCTTCTGCACGCGATGCAGCGTCAGCACGTGGCTGCCGTTCTCGCCATCCACATGGTAGGAGGCACTATCGTCGACGCAGGCGGTGAGCAGCAGAGAGGTCAGAATAATCAGCAACTTGCGCATGGGGCGGGTTTCCGTTCAGGTTACGCTTAATGTAGCCACATTATAGCGATCTTGCAGCCGTGCTCTATAAAACAACAATGCCCGTGCAAGCACGGGCATCAGATCAGACTGGCAGTGTGCATCGCAGCAATCTGCCCCCGCATGAGGACAGATCATTGCCAGCAGACTTGCTTAGAAGCGGTAGCCTACGCCTACGCCAACCAGCAGTGGGTCTACTTTCACTGCACTAGCTTTGGCGCCGCCGATGAATACATCGCTACGGATCTGTACTTTTTTCACGTCTACGTTCAGCGACCATTTTTTGTCGATGGCGTAGTCCACACCAGCTTGCAGAGCGAAGCCGAAGCTGTCGTGTTCCAGACCGGCTTTACCAGCCAGCAGGTCCACTTTCGACATGGTGGTGTAGTTCACACCAGCGCCGATGTATGGCTTGATAGGAGCATCCAGCACGAAGTGGTACTGAGCCAGCAGGGTTGGTGGCAGGTGCTTGAAGGTACCGATTTTGCCGCCGTCCAGGAACACGTCGTGTTTCTGTGGGTAGGTCAGGATCAGTTCAGCAGCCAGGTTCGGCGTGAAGAAATACGATACGTCGAATTCTGGAATGGTTTTGCTGCTAACGGTCAGACGGTCCGATGCACCGGCGCCGCCAACTGGGTCCGACTTGTCAGCTGGGTCGATGTGCACTGCGCGAACGCGCACCAGCCATGGGGTTTCTTGTGCCATTGCGGCGGTCGATGCTGCCAGGCTCAGGGTTGCCAACACTGCTGCTGCTAAAGACTTGTTCATTTTACTTCCTCTTTTGTCGTCGTTAAGTAACGGATAGAAGTGTATTGATGCGAAGCACAAAAAACTTTGATCCAAGTCAAAAGACAAACTCTTTTTTCAGGCTGTGCAAATTTAGCCTCACCTGCCTGTTTTAAGGCTGTCAGTGGCGTTTTTAAGGGTGGGTGGCCGAGGGGGTAGCCATTTGGGCCTGGTGTGGCGCCATGTGCGTCAGGTGCGGCGTCAGCGCCCTGTGCCGATGTTAGCGGTAACGCGCCATGATCTGGTCCACCACGCCATCATGCAGCAGGCCATCGATGGCGTGGCTGGCCTCGGCGAAGGGTAGCGAGGCCTTGCGCGAGAACGCGCACTGGGCTTTGTAGGAGAAGAAAATCAGCTCGGCGCGCAGCTTGAGTTGCGGATGCATGCGCTGCATGTAGTTGAGGATGTTTTCGCTGGCCATGGTGTAGGGCGTCTTTGCTGCCAGCATGTTCTGCAGATTGCTGTTCATGCTGGGGGCATCGACGCGGGCAAAGCGGCGGCCCAGCACCTGCTCGATACGCGGATAGCGGAACCCTGCCACCGTGCCGGTAGGCTTGTCGCGCAGGTCTTTGAGTGAATTCAGATGGGGCGCATCGGCTTGCGCCACTACCATTTCGGCGTCGGGCAGCAGCGGTACGCTCCAGTCGTAGTCGCCATCGATCCAGCTGGGCGAGACATAGCACATGGCGTCGGCCTTGCCGCTGGTGAGTGCCGGCGTAACGCCATACACATCTACGCTGAGGTAGACGGCGCGCCGGCCCAGCCGCTGCGCCAGCGCATCGCCAAGATCCTTGACGATGCCGCCCACCAGTACACCGTTCTGGAAGCGCACCACCGGCATGGTCTGCTCAAGTGGCGCCAGCATCACCAGCTCGCCGGGCGCAGCCTGCACGGCCTGCAAGGGCAGGGCAGCGGACAGGGCCAGCAGCAGTGACGGAATGCGACGGTGCATGAGCGGAGTACGAGGTGGCAATCGGACCATTATAGACCGAGAGTAACGATCTGTTGAATGTACAGGATGTATCTATACACGACCACTGGTTGGCATGGTCGATATCAGCACCGCTCCGCAGCGCGTTTTGTGGCCCTCGAACGCCACCGGGACACCGTCGATCAATACCTCTGGGTCGCCCTCGGCAATCGCGCAGACACCGTGGCCGGGTAAGGGGCACGTGCAAAGATCGCCTTTGCGGGCGACGGCAACGCCCATAACGCTGCTCTTCGGTGCCGCCGAGCTTACCTTTCCACCGTGGCTGGTGGGATCATTTAAACGTATAACGCCGCGCATCGTCGTTCTCCTCTTGAAGTGATCCAGCGTCTATTTGGAATAGCCCTGGGAGTGTGGTTGCGCGTCGTGACGGATGCCCCACCACATCAGATAGGCGTTGTTCTCGCCGCGTGCGCGGAACCAGGGCTCATTGGGATCGATCGGACGAACCTTGGCCGGCGGCGCCACCAGCACGGCCGTGGGGCGGGCAGGATCGGTCGTCCCGGCGATCAGTACGTTGCGGCCGAAATGGTTAGCGTAGGCTATGCCCAGCGCGACGTTGGTCAGTGCGCTGCCAGCGCCCATCTCGCCCAGCAGGGCCGGTGTATTGAAGGTCTGCTGCATGAAGTCGAGTTCGGGCACTTCCAGCGCCAGGAGATGGGCCAGATTGGCGATGCGATCCGATGAATCGGCGTGCCCCTTGTTGGCGTCGTGGATCACGTAGCCGATGTCGAGGTTTTGCTTGCCAGCGTTGTGCGTGGCGGCTTTCAGCGTCGCTTGCCACGCCTGCATGATGGGTGCCGGCTGGCCTTCTTGATGCGCGAAGTCCGCACTGGCAACACTGGACGGATAGCCGATCCAGGCCAGCGCGTCGCGTTCGGTTTTGTAGTTGGGGCCGGCCAGTACGAGCAGCACCATGTTTTCGTTGATCTGCTCGTCCTTAGGCGGGAAGGAAGGGGCATCCCAGTTCATAACCCAGACCGTTTCGTTCGGATGGGTCTGCAGGTAGTCGAGTGCAGAGGACAGCGAAGTGAAGCCGGCATTCGGTCCGCCCATCGTTACCCTGACGTCAGGAGGCGTATTGCGGGTCCAGGCGTTGGGGAAATGAACATTTCCGATGTCGAAACACCGAGTAATTCTGTCGCGCGTGTAGTTTGTCGCTTCAACCGGGTCTAGCTTGCCATCCGGCAGTGCATATTCGACATGTATGCCCGCCAGTTCACGCCAGGTTGTCTTGTCCTCAAGCGAGTGGGCGTTATAGAAGTAGCGAGAGCTAGAGAAGTAAACATCGTGGAAATTATAGAGCAGCTCGGTGATATATTTTTCATGATAGCCGTCGAACGTTTCACTCCCATTGCCCCCTGCCGCGATAGGTGCTACTGCCTGCAGCGTGGAGAACCTTTGCGGCTGGGTTCTCACCATGTCATCATCCCTGTTGGGCTTGACCAGACCCAGCGTCCATAGCAATTGCCATTCGGTTGGATAGTCGCGTCGTTGCAAAGGATTGAGCCATTGCACCCCGACCACCTGTGCCATGAATGGTTGAGCAGGTGAGGGCAAAATCTCGGTTGTCGCGGGAGCGAGCGCCGGCGAGTGCGGCTGGGCACAGGCGCTCAGCAAGATGAGAGTTATGCTCGCGGCGAGCGCGGGCAAGGCTAGGAAGCTTCGCATCAATTCTCCTCCAGTCAGAATGTGAGTGGACTCCGCTTCGGTCTGCCATTTGAGCAGGATCATGGCGCCGAGTGCGAGCAAGAAAGCAAGGAACGCCCAGCCAACTCGGCGCGGGCGAGTCGCGATCAGGGAGGTCATGGATGAGCTGGTCTAATGTCTGCTGCGTGACGACAAGCGGGCTTGCTGCCGCGTTGGGCGGAGCGATCATCCGGTCCCAGACGCTAGACGCATAGATGGGGACACTAGAACGCATCATCTGCTCACTCCTTCCGCCGTTAAAAGTAAGGCCAGAGGGCATTTTGGGTATTTCGCAGACTGAGCAGCTTGTGCTGGCGCAAGCTTAGAGATTCTAGGTGCGCAAGGTAATTTCGATATAGCGTTTAAATGTAGTGACTGAATCGATAGGCCAGTGGCTGGAAGACGGTGGATTGAAGCTGGTGATCACCTTGCAGTGCCAGTGGTCCGGTCCGACGAGGAATTGTCCTTAGTCCAGCGTTTTACGGTAGCGCAGCATGGCAACGCTGCTTGCCGCCAAAAGGAACAAGCACATGGGCCACAGCTCGGGCCACAGCTGCTCAAACGAATTTCCTTTGAGCAGAATGCCGCGCACGATGCGTAGGAAGTGCGTCAGCGGCAGGATTTCGCCCACATGCTGGGCCCACACCGGCATGCCGCGGAAGGGGAACATAAAGCCCGAAAGCAGCATCGAGGGCAGGAAGAAAAAGAAGGTCATCTGCATGGCCTGCAGCTGATTTTTGGCGATGGTCGAGAAGGTGAAGCCGACGCCCAGATTGGCCACGATGAACACGCCTATCATTGCCAGCAGCAAAGCCGGACTGCCTTGCATCGGCACTTCGAACAGCACAAACGCCGCGCCCAGTATCACCGCCAGCTGCACATAGCCCATCACCACGTAAGGCAGTATTTTGCCGACCATGACTTCGCTAGGGCGCACCGGCGTGGCCAGCAGATTTTCCATCGTGCCCCGCTCGCGTTCGCGCGTCATGGCAAGCGAAGTCAGCATTACCATGGTCATGGTCAGGATAGTGCCGACCAGACCCGGCACAATGTTGTAGCGCGACAGGCCTTCCGGATTGTAGCGCCGGTGGATGCGTACTTCGAAGGCGGGTGCGGTGCTGTTCAGGCTGCTTAACGGGCCAGTCAGATCATGGCTGAGCGCCTGCGGTACGAGGGCGGTGAGCGCAGCCACGGCATTGCCCGAAGCACTGGGATCGGTGGCATCGGCCGAAACCAGCAAGGCCGGCTTTTCACCGCGCACCAGACGGCGGCTAAAGTCGCTGGGGATGATCACTACGAATTGAACGGCGCCCGTTTCTATCAGGGTTTCTGCTTCGTGCTCGCTGGTGAGCACGCGCTCGATGCGGAAGTAGCCGGTGTTCTGGATGGCGGCCAGCACGCTGCGTGACATAGCGCCGCTGTCGGTGCTGACGATGGCGGTCGGCAGTCCTTTGGGATCGGTGTTGATGGCATAGCCGAAAAGGATCAGCTGCAGGATGGGCACGCCCACTGCCATGCCGAAAGTGAGGCGGTCGCGCATCATCTGCTGGAATTCCTTGATGAACACGGCAACCATGCGGGCCCAGCTGAAGCGGGTGTGTCGGCTGTGATTCATGCGAAGTTATCCTGTGCCTGAGCTACCAGCCTGACGAAAGCATCTTCCAGATTATGTGCACCCGCCTCGGCAACGATCGCTGCCGCAGTGCCTTGCGCCAGTATCTTGCCGTAGGCGATATACACCAGACTGTCGCAGCGCTCCGCTTCGTCCATGTAGTGGGTGGACACCAGCACCGTAATGCCCTGCTGGGCCAGCTGATGGATCTGGTCCCAGAAATCGCGCCGCGCCTTGGGATCGACACCGGCGGTGGGTTCATCGAGCAGCAGCAGGCGCGGCTGGTGGATCAGGCATGCCGCCAGTGCCAGACGCTGTTTCCAGCCACCTGATAGCGAGCCTGCCAGCTGATCCTGCCGCGCCGTAAGACCCAGCCGCTGCAGGGCGTCATCGACGGTCTGCCTGCGCTGGGGCAGCTCGAACAGGCGGGCCACAAAATCGAGGTTTTCGCGGATCGACAGATCGTCATACAGGCCGAATTTCTGGGTCATATAGCCCACTTCGCGTTTGATGGCGATGGCGTCGGCCATGATGTCCAGACCGAGGCAGCTGCCTTGTCCCGCGTCCGGCGTGAGCAGGCCGCAGATCATGCGGATGGTGGTGGTTTTGCCGCTACCGTTGGGGCCGAGAAAACCGACGATGCGTCCCGTTTCGACCTGTAGCGAAATAGCGTTGACCACCGTGCGGCCCCCATAGCGCTTGGTCAGTCCGTGCACATCGATGGCGAGCGGCAAGTGCGTAGGCGTAGTCATGCTAGTTGCCCTGAACGGCAGGCGCTGCTGCCAGACGCACATCGAGCGGTTGCCCCGGCTTGAGGCGGGTGGCATCTTTCAGCTGTGGCCGGGCTTCCACCATGAAGACCAGCTTGCTGCGCTGGCCGTTGGAATAGATCACTGGCGGGGTGAACTCGGGCTGGGTGGCGATGCGGCTGATCAGGGCCGCGATCGGCGCGCCGCAGCCATCACAGGACAGCGTCACGGGCTGGCCGGCGTGCAAAGCGCCTACTTCTTGCTCGGGCACATAGAAGCGCGCCTTGATGTTAGCTGGCGGCAGCAGCGACAGCACCGGCTGCCCGGGCTGCACGTACTCGCCTACGCGGTAGTAGACCTCGGCCACCTGCGCCGCCTGCGGTGCGCTCTGCTGCTTCTGGCGCGTGCGCCACTGGCTCTGTTTCAGCACTTCCTCGGCGGCCAGTGCTGCCGCGCGCTGGGCCGTTCTTTCTTCCCGGCGCCCCGGCAGTCTGGCCACCTGCGTGGCTGCGGCGAGTTCCGCCACGCGGGCGCGGCTCTGGGCCAGCGTGGTGGCCGCATCTTCCGCGCGCGCTTTGGAGACGAAGCCTTGCGCTGCCAGTTGCTGCTGGCGCTGCAGATCATTGCTGGCCAATACTTCGGCGGCGCGGGCCTGCGCCAGCTGGGCCTGCGTGACGGCCAGTTCGTCGTGCCGTTTGCCCGTATCCAGATTGCTGGCCTGTGCCTGTGCGCTATGGAGGCGGGCGGCAGCCTCCTGCTGGGCGATCTGCTCGCTTTCGGCGTCGATGCTGAACAGCGGGGCATCCTTAATCACGTTCTGGCCAGCCAGTACCGACACCGTGTCCACTCGCCCGGCCAGTGGCGACGCGATATAGACATACTCGCCCTCGGCGTAGCCCGACCAGTAAGGCGAGGCTTGCTGCGAGCAGCCGCTCGCAAGAGCGGCGAGCAGCAGTGCGGCCAGTGTGGTGTGCAGTGATTTCATGGCGTATCTCATGGGGTGAGGCAGTGGTTGGCAGGTAGCGCCAGAGCACTGAGGGCGCGATGGACGCGGTCGGCAATTGCCGCGTCGCTGAACACATCGGGCTCGACACTGGCGGCTAGCTGGCTGGGCAAGAGCTGGAACTGCATGGCCGCGGGCAGCAGCACCATGGGGGTGAGCACCGAGCCCATCAGAAAACCCAGACGCTGCATGGGTGGCAAGGGCGCCAGATCGCCGGCCTGTGCGGCTTCTTCCAGCAGGGCCATAATCAAGCCCATGTGGCGCGGTGCGTTGAGCTGCAGGAACTGGCGTGCCACTTGCTCGCCCAGCCCCGCGTCGGCCCAGACCCGGCCTATCCAGCTGCCGTGCTGGCGTATCAGCCGGCCCAGCAGGCAGAGCGCGGCGCGCAGCCGCTCCAGTGCGGAACCCTGCTGCGCTGCCTGCGCCGCCAGCTGTTCGTACACTTCGTCATACAGACCTTGCAGCAGCACGGCCACGTAGTTGTTCTTGCTCTGGAAGTGGTAATGGAACATGCCGGCATTGGCGCCTGCATGTTCGCAGATCTGGCGCACGGACAGGCCTGCAATGCCGTGTTGCGGATACAGCATGCGCCCGCTGGCGAGCAGCGTCTGGTCGATATTTTGCGAAGGACGGGCCATGAAAACTAGTTATTGGTCATGTGACTAATAACTAGTCTCCGCCGAATGCCGGGCTATGTCAAGCGGGCGGCCTCGTCCGCTGCCGCCATCTGGACGATTAACTGGCCCAGCCATGTCGGCGCAGTGCTGCGATTCCACACCAGCCAGACCGATTCAGTGCAGCTGAAAGGACAATCGCGCGTGCGTATCCGCACCAGCCCCGCTTCATCGAGTGCGGCTTCGGGCAGGTAGGCCAGCGCTTCGCCACGCCGCACAAAGCCCAGCAGCAATTGCAGATCATCGGCCAGATAGGCGATCTGGCGCGGCAGCACATCATCGCGCCAGCCATCGGAGCGCTGGCCTCGATCCTGTCCGCCGAGCAGCGAACGGGTCGGGCAGGCGAATGGATGCTGCAGCACCTGCGCTACCGGTAGCTGAACCGTCCCGCTGGCATCGGGGCGGTGCTGTTTCAGCAGGGGGTGGCTAGTGCTGGCGACTAGCTGCAGGGTGGTGCTGCCTAGTGCCAGCCTGTCCCACTCGGCCGACCAGCTGGCGCCGGCGCCGTCGATGACGCTGCCCGTTACGATAGCCACATTCAGCTCACCGTGCGCCAGTGCACGCAGGGCTTCTTCTTCGTACATGGCTTGCAGGTGCACCGTGCCCTCGAAGCTGGCGCGTAGCTGCCGGGCGAGGCGGGGGCCGTCGCGCCACAGCAGGATGGCGGGCCCGCCGGCATGCAGCCCGACGCGGGCGCTGGCGCCCTGCAAATCAGCTTCCGTTTGCGCGGCCAGCGCCATCAGATGCTGGCCGCGCTCGCGCAGCAGCTGGCCAGCTGCGTTGAGCACCAGCTGGCGCGTGCTGCGGTCAAACAGTGGGCTGGACAGGCTGTCCTCCAGCCGGCGCAGCGCTTTGGAGACGGCGGACGGGGTCAGGTGCAGCTGTTCTGCGGCAGCGAGCAGGGAACTGTGCCGCGCTACGGCCAGAAAAACGCGCAGGTCAGAAAGATTCATTTTCCATTTTGGACATTAAAAGTGAAAATCATTTGCTTTACGTTCATGTATTGCGGTCGCTAATATGCCTACTTTTTCATCATCAGGCAAGCGCACATGACTATTCTGAATCGCCAGTGGATCTACCAGCAGCCGCCTGCGGAGCTGGTAGGGCCCGAACACTACCGCTATCAGGAACAGCCGCTCGAAACCGTGCTGGGGCGCGACGAGCTGCTGGTGGCGGCCCGCTACATCAGCGTCGATCCTTACATGCGCATCGGCCAGTCGGGCAAGCCTACCTATGATCCGCAACCCCATCCGGTGGGCGTGGTGCAGCAGGCGGGTGTGGTGGCGCAGGTCGTGGCATCGAATGCGGCCGCTTTCCAGCCCGGCGACTGGGTGCGCACCTACAGCGGCTGGCAGACGCACGCGGTGCTGCACGCATCGGCGGTGAGCCAGATCGATGCGCAACTGGCACCCGTCAGCACGGCGCTCGGCGTGCTCGGCATGCCGGGACGGACTGCGTGGTTCGGCCTGACGGAAGCGGGCAAGCCGCGCGCCGGTGAAGTGGTGGTGGTGTCCGGTGCGGCGGGCGCGGTGGGTTCGCTGGTGGTGCAGTTTGCCAGAAAGCATGGCGCGCGCGTGCTGGCCATAGCGGGCGGCGCGGAGAAATGCCGCTGGCTGCGGGAGCAACTAGGCGCTGACTGGACCATCGATTATCGCGAGTACCGCGATCACGCTACGCTGGCGGCGCAAATCCGCCAGCTGACGGGCGGCGTCGATGTGTACTTCGACAATGTGGGCGGCATGGTCACGGATGCGGTGGTGGCGGAAATTAAGCGGCGCGCGCGCATCGTCATCTGCGGGCAGATCAGCCAGTACAGCGGCAATCTCGATGCGCCTACGCTGGGGCCGCGTTTCCTGCATCATGTGCTGTACCAGCGCGCCACCATACAGGGCATACTGGCGCGCGATTACCTGCACCGTATGGATGAAATGCTGGCGATTGTGGGACCGTGGGTACAGCGTGGCGAGATCATTTTCGAGCAGCATGTGCTGCGCGGCTTCGAGCAATTGCCGCAGGCGCTCAACGCCCTGTTCACGGGCGAGCATCGGGGCAAACTGCTGGTGGAAGTCTGAGGCGCAAGCAATTTCTGCCCGTAGGGTCAGGGTGCCAGAGCGAGAGTTAAGGCTGCATTAACAAAACTCTTTATTTGCAGTGCAACATAAAAATACAACATTCGTTTATCTTTAGGTAACGTCTGTCATTTGGATGACATAAAGCCTTCCTAATCTAGCGGCTTTTCTTCTCCCGCTAAAGGAATGCTTTATGTACGGCTCGACTAAGAACATCCACGGACCCGCTCTCCCGCCACGATACGCCATGGTACTGATCGCCGGGCTGCTGCAAGCGGCCTTTGCCAGCGCTGCCGACAATGCATCTGTCGCTGACAGCAGCGAAGCGACTCAGGTGGTCGCCACGGCTGTGGTGGAAATCCACTCGACGCTGAATAGTGCGGCATCGAGCGCGCCGTCCAAGAGCAATCTGGAGGCGCGTTCGGCGCTGTCCGAAGTGAGCGACCAGTTCGTGCGCGACTTTACCTCGCCAGTGGCCGATTACAGCCAGCTGCTGCAGATGGCACCGGGCATGTTCAGCTACAGCCCTAACGGCGTGGGTCTGGGCGATAACAAGACCACCATGCGCGGCCTGTCCGACAGCAATAGCGTGATCTCCTTCGACGGCATTCCGTTCAACGATACCAATGGCGTGAGCCACCACGCCTGGGTGTTCTTCCCTAGCCAGTTCACCGGCGGCGCCGTGATCGACCGCAGCCCCGGTTCGGCGGCGACCATCGGTCAGGCTACATACGGCGGCTCGATCAATCTGCTGTCGCGCGAACTGGAAAACCAGCAGCGCACCAGCGCCACCGGTTCCTACGGCACGTGGGCCACTTCGCTGGTGGGACTGGAGCACGAGACGGGCCAGTTCGGCCCGAACGGCAGCTCCAACCTGCTGTTCAATCTGCAGGAAATGAAGTCGGATGGCTACCAGACCTACAACAAGCAGAAACGCGACGCAGCGTCGCTCAAATACCGCTATCAGCTGAGCGACGATACCGCGCTGACGCTGTTCTCCTCGTGGCTGAACCTGACCAACAATACGCCGAACATCAAAGGCGTAACGCGTGCCAACTACAATCTCGGTGATTACCGCACTTTGCTGAGCGGCGATGCGACCAAGCCGAACTACTGGGGCTTTAACTTCTACGACATTTCCACCGCCTTCAACTATGCCGGTGTGAGCACCAATCTGGGCGGCGGCTGGAAGCTGGAAGACAAGATCTACGTTTACCGCTACTGGAACCAGCAGAAGTACAACAGCGCTACGGCCATCACCACCACCAGCGCGATCGACAAGCTCAATTCCTATCTGACCAAGGGCAATCTGCTGCGCGTCAGTCAGGAGTCTTCGTTCGGCACGCTGCGTACCGGCGTGTGGTACGACTACGCCAACAGCTTCCGTTACCAGATTCCTAGCGACCCGCGCACCTGGCTCGATGTCGCCGTGCCCAACTTCACCGAGCGCTACAAGACCACCACGGTCCAGCCTTACATCGAGTATGAATTCCGCGTAACGCCGGCGCTGCGCATTACCCCGGGCGTGAAATACGCTTCGTACAAGCAGGACTTCCATCACCTGCAGGACAATGGCGGCGCAGTCGGCCCGTTGGGTGGTGTGTACAACAAGGCCACCGGCACCATCACCGGCGGTCTGCCTTACGTCGACAACGCCGTCAAGTACACCGATACCATGCCTTCGCTGGATGTGCACTACCAGCTGGCGTCCAACTGGTCGACCTACGCACAGGTGGCACGCGGCGACCAGATTCCGTCGACCAGCGTGTTCGATACGCCTAACGCCAAAGTCACCACCACGCCGAACGCCACCAAATCGACCACCAGCCAGATCGGCTCCGTGTACCAGACCGATCGCTGGAACCTGTCGGCCGATGTTTATCACATCCGTCTGGACAGCCCTTACTCGTCGTCGATCGATCCGGCCACCGGCAATCCCGTGTACTTCATGAACGGCAGCGAGGTCAGCCAGGGCGTGGAAGCAGAAGGCACGGTACTGCTGGGCGGCGGCTTCAGCGTGTACGCCAACGCCACCTTCGGCAGCACCAAGTACGACACCGGCAAGTGGGTGGCTGGTGCACCGGGCAATACCGAAACGCTGGGCCTGAACTACACCCAGAACGGCTGGAGCAGCGGTCTGTTCGTCAAGCGCGTGGGCAAGGTCTACGCTGACAACGGTGCTAACCATGAAGCCTTCGCCATCGATCCGGTCACGCTGGCCAATCTGTTCGTGAACTACCGCGTCAAGTCGCCGCTGGCGCTGGTCAAACAGGCCAAGCTGCAGTTCGGCGTCAACAACCTGTTCAACAATCACAGCATCGTCGATGTGGCTTCTGCTGGCACCAAAACCAGCTCCAGCGCTGCACCGTCGGCTGCCGATATGCTGACCGTGCTGCCGGCGCGCAGCGTCTCGATGACCCTGACGCTGGACTTCTAAGCGTGGCGGGCCACCATCTGTCCTTGCAGGTCCGTCAGGGCAGATGGTGGAGTAAGATGGGCGCCTGATCAGTTAGAGGAAATTATGCGCCTGCTGTTAATCGAAGACGATCCCATGATAGGCGAAAGCATGGAAGAAGTGCTGCGCCGCGAGCACTATGCAGTGGACTGGGTGCGCGACGGCGACAGTGCCATGCTGGCGCTGCGGCAGGATGTCTACCATTTGCTGCTGCTCGATCTGGGCCTGCCCGGAACGCAGGGCATGGACGTGCTGCGCCAGTACCGCGCCCAGGGCGGCACGGTGCCGGTGCTGATCGTGACGGCGCGCGACGCCCCGCCTTCGCGCGTGCTGGGACTGGATGCCGGCGCTGACGACTATCTGGTCAAGCCCTTCGATATCGACGAACTGCTGGCGCGCATCCGTGCGCTGCTCAGGCGCGGCAAAGCGGCCCAGCAGGTGCAGGTTGCATTCCGCGGCCTGCAGGTGGACATGGCGGCCCACACGGCCAGCTTTAACGGCATGCCGCTGCATCTGCCGGCGCGCGAATTTGCCGTGCTGCGCGCGCTGCTCGACGCTCCCGGCAGCGTCGTCACCAAGCGTCAGCTGGAGGAGAGTATCTATGGCTGGGGCGAAGAAGTCGAAAGCAACGCCATCGATGTGCATATCCATCACCTGCGCAAGAAGTTAGGCAGCAGTTTTATCAAGAATATCCGTGGCGTAGGCTACAAACTGGCGACTGCATGAAAACTATACGTAGCCGACTGCTGGTCGGTCTGATCGGCGGCATGGCCGTGTTTGTGCTGGCCGCGATAGCCTTGCTGTATGCGCGGGCCGTTCACGAAGTCGATGAAGATTCCGACCAGCGCCTGCGCCAGCTGGCGTGGTGGCTGCCCGTGCAGGCGCCGGGCAAATGGCGCATGCCGCTGGAAGACAGCGTGGATGACCGCCTCGACGTGCACGTCTGGAACGGCGCGCAGCAGCTGGTGTTCCGCACCGAGGCCGGGCCCATGCTGCCACTGCCGCAGCCTACCGGCTATTCCACCGTGTTGCATCAGGGCGCGCGCTGGCGCGTGTATTCGGAAGTCATTGCCGGTTACGCCATTCAGGTATCGCAGCCGGTGGCGATCCGCCAGCGCGCCGCTTTCTACCTGACCCTGCGCACGGCGCCGCCTCTGCTGCTGCTATTCCCCGCCATGGCGCTGCTGATCTGGCTGGTGGTAGGGCGCGCGCTGCAGCCGCTGGATAGTCTGACCAGAGCGGTGCGCGGCCGCACACCGTCTGATCTGCAGCCGCTGACAGCGGACGGGCTGTCGCCCGAGCTGCTGCCCATTCTGGATGCACTCAACGGCCTGCTGCAGCAGATCGACAGCACACTGGCCGCACAGCGCAATTTTGTCGCCGACGCGGCGCACGAGCTGCGTTCGCCGCTGACGGCGCTGAAGCTGCAGCTACGGCTGGCGGAAACTGCCCAGGCCGGCGCGGAACGGGAGCAGTCCTTCCGCAAGCTGCACGAGCGGCTCGATCGCGCCACCCATCTGGTGCAGCAGTTGCTCACGCTGGCCCGGCAGGAGCAGGGCACAGCGCCGCCGCGTGGCCGCTGCGATCTGCTGCGCATCGCCCGCCAGACAGTGCTCGATCATTCCATCTATGCCGAGAGCAAGCAGATCGATCTGGGCGTGAGCAGCGCAGCGGTGGAGGCCGTGGTGCATGCGCACGCCGATGGGCTGGAAGTCATGCTCAGCAATCTGGTCGATAACGCCCTGCGCTATACCCAGCCGGGCGGTCGGGTGGATGTCATGGTCGGCATGGAGCAGGGCCGGCCTTTCCTGCAGGTGTCCGACAATGGCCCCGGTGTGCCGGAAGAACATCGTGCGCGCCTGTTCGACCGCTTCTATCGCCCCGATGGCAATCAGGTCCGGGGCTGCGGGCTGGGACTGTCCATCGTGAAAAGCGTCGCGGACGCGCACCATATGACGCTGACGCTGGGCAGCAACGGCAGCAGCGGGCTGGTGGTGACGGCGCTATTTAATCATCCGTTAACGAACGCTGCGGTCTAATGCCGGTATTTATGCCTGTCTATCGTATTGCTTTGCCAGCGGTGCTGGCCCTGTCGTTGCCTATGGCGCGCGCTGAAACGGGAACTGTCGTGCCAACTGTGGTGGTGGCCAGCCAGCGTGCGGACGTGGTCAGCAAGATAGACCGCAAAGTCTATCGCACCGGGGCCGACCTGCAGTCCGTGAGCGGCACTGCCGCCGATGTGCTGAATAATGTGCCCGCTGTCGACGTTGATATCGAGGGCAATATCAGCCTGCGCGGCGACGCCAGCGTGACTGTGCTGATCGATGGCCAGCCTTCCGGCCAGATGCAGGGCGCTGCCCGTGCCGGTGCGCTGATGGGCATGTCCTCCGCCGATATTGAAGCCGTAGAAGTCATCACTTCGCCCTCGGCCGAATTCAAACCGGATGGCACGGGCGGCATCATCAACATCATCACCAAGAAGCAGCACAAGCGCGGCAGTAGCGGCCAGCTGATTACCAGCGTGGGCAATGACGGCCGCCATAACGGCAGCGTTTCTGGTAGCTATAACACGGGCGCACTGGACCTGAGCGGAACGCTGGGCAACCGGCAGGACTGGCGCCGCCGCATCAACGATAACCAGACGGGCGCGCCCGGCGCTGTGCCTGTGCTGACCCACCAGATACAGGATGAAAGCAGCGAGCGCTGGTCGGGCAAGGGCGCACTGAAATACACGCCGAATCCGCAGCAGAGCATGGGCGTGACGCTGGACTATGCAACGCGCTCGGACCAGCGTAGTCTGGCGCAGCAGACCATCGCGCCGGACGCACCGCTGTACCAGCGCTTCGGCAGCGGCGGTGGCCCGCGTACCGATGGCGGGCTGGCGCTAACGCTGGACCAGAAATTTGCCCTGCCGGGCGAAGCGCTGGCGCTATACGCCGCGCACAGCCATTCTTCCGAAGAGAATCTGATCGACTATACGACGGACCGCAACTTCGATCAGGTGGTCTACGACATTTCCAGATTCAGCTCCGCCTACACGCGGCCAGTGGGCGAGAGCGCGAAGCTGAAAGCCGGTTACGAGGTCGAATACGACCACAACTCTTTCAATAACTGGAATAGCAGCGCAACGGCGGCCAACCACTTCCGCTACCGGCTGGCGATCAACGCCGCCTATGTCACCTTTAGTTCCAGACATGGTGCGCTGGAGGCGCTGGGTGGCCTGCGCTTCGAACAGGCCGACATCCGCACCCTGCTGCGCGATAGCGGCGACCGCAGCACGCAGCGCTACCGCAAGCTGTATCCTAGCCTGAACCTGCTGTACACGCTGAACGATGCGGAGAGTCTGGCGTTCGGTTATAGCAAACGGGTCAAGAAGCCCGATCCGGAGGATGTGAATCCCTATATCAACGCGGCCGATCCGAAGAATCTGCGGCAGGGTAATCCGGCCCTGCGTCCGCAGGTGACTGATGCGCTGGAACTGGCTTACCGTCACGAAGCAGGCGCCATTTCCTACAGTGCCACTGCCTATTACCGCCGCAGCCAGAATGGCGATGGCGAGGTGCTGCAGCCGCTGGCAAATGATGTGGTGCTGATCACCAAGGTGAATCTGCCCACCATCCAGTCTGGCGGCGTGGAGTTTGGCGCCAGCGGAAAGCTGGCGCAGGGGCTGAGCTATAACCTGAGCGGCAATGTCTTCTACAACGAGATCAACGGCCAGCAGGTGCTGGGCGGTAGCAATCATTCCGACCTCGGCTTGAACGGCAAGGGCACGCTAGATTACCAGCTGGCGGCACGCGATCGTGTGCAGCTGGGGTTTAACTATCGCGGCAAACGGCTGACGGCGCAGGGCTACGTCATGCCGTTCAATGTGATCAATGTCGGCTATCGCCACCAGATCAATGAACAGTGCACGCTGGTGGCTACGCTGTCCGATGCCTTTAATACGCAGCGTCAGCGGCGCATCTATGCAACGCCGACATTTAATGGAAGCTACGCGCGTCACCAGCTGGGGCAGGTGGCGTATATCGGTCTGGCGTTTTCCTTTGGCGGCACACGCAAGGCCAAAGATACCGAATTTAACTACGACTAGGAGGAGACAGAATGAAGCAGACAATGTTGAAGATGGCCGCCGTGGCTATGCTGGCCCTGCCTGCCGCCCATGCTGCCGATCATGCAGGCAGCTACGCAGTACAGCAGAAGTGGACACTCGACGGCGCGGGACGCTGGGACTATCTCGAGGTGGACAGCAGTCAGCAACGGCTCTTCGTGACGCGCGACGAGCGGGTGCAGGTGCTCGATCTGGCTAGCGGCAAGGTGGCTGGCGAGATTCCCGGATTGAAGCGTGCCCACGGTGTGGCCTTTGCGCCGGCACTGGGGCTGGGTTTTGCCAGCAGCGGCGCAGGCGACAGCGTGGTGGTTTTCGAGCTCGATAGCCTGAAGGTAAAGCGTGAAGTGAAAGTCGCGGGCAAGAATCCGGACGCCATTCTTTTTCATCCGGCCAGCGGCAAGCTATACGTCTTTAATGGCAAGAGCGCCAACGTCACCGTGTTCGATGCAGCGACCATGCAGCAGCTGGCCAGCATTGCCGTCAACGGCAAACCCGAATTTGCTGTCGCCGACGACAAGCGGATCTACGTGAACATCGAGGATAAGAACGCGATCGCCGTGATCGATGTGGCGTCGGACAGCGTCGTGGCGAACTGGGGTCTGGCCGGTTGCGACGAGCCTACGGGACTGGCGTTCGATGCCACCCACCAGCGCCTGTTCTCTGTTTGCGGCAACGGCGTGCTGGCCGTAACCGACGCCGCCAGCGGCAAGGCGGTTGCGCGCAGAGCCATCGGCAAAGGCGCCGATGCCGCCGTGTACGATGCGCAGCGCCAGCTGGTGTTTTCGTCCAACGGCGAAGGCACGCTGACGGTGATCCACCAGACCGATGCCGACCACTATGGCGTGCCCGTGACGTTGCCCACGCTGAAAGGCGCCCGCACCATGGCGATGGACCATGCCAGCGGGCGTATCTATCTGCCGGTGCTGGCCGAGCAGCGCTTCAGCATGGTGGTGGTGGCGCCCTAAGCTGGACGCGGCAGCGGGCGGTTAGCGGTGCGTCAACGTCCTGACCGGCTGCGCATCGCGGTCGTTCAGAGTGGCGAGAAACGCCACCACATCGGCGATATCCGTCTCCGACCATACCGGCTTGCCGCCGCGATGATTGCTCATCGGTGCCGTGCGCCGGTCGACATTGCCCTGATACTGCTCGGGCAGATCGTCAAAGTGCGGCTTGCCGCTCACCTGCGGATACCACTTCTCCGGCGCGGTATCGCGCTGTACATAAAAGCGCAGCGCTTCTTCCAGCGAGTGGAAGCGGCCGTTGTGGAAGAACACCTGACGGGTCGCCACATTGCGCAAGGTGGGCGTGCGGAACATGCCGCAGTACCAGGGATTGTCCGCCTTGTCGGTGCGGGCCGGTCCGCATAAACCCAGATCGTAATAGGCCGGATTGGCGTTGGCCGGAATTTCCGGATTGCGCGGCACGCCCAGCGTCTGGAAGTTGTAGTCGGTGAGAGTAGGGTGGGCGCCCGCTGCGCCCTGTTCTACCAGATGGCAGGAAGCGCAGTTGCCCCCTTTCGGATCGACGAACAGGGCCATGCCACGGGCTTCCTGCGGATTGAACTGCGCTTTGCCATCAAGGACCAGATCGAACTTGCTGTCGAACGGGCGGAAGCTGGCGTCGTCGAACTGGAAGCGTTCCAGCGCCTGTCCCAGCGCCCGCAGCGCATCATCGGGGCGCTGGAAAATATCGGCGCCGAAGGCGGCGCGGAAGCGCTGTGCATAAGCGCTCCTGCTGAGCTTTTCCGTCACCGCAGCGGCACTGCCGTTGGCCATTTCGTCTGCGCCCAGCAGCGGCGCGGCAGCCTGCTCGGCTGGCCGGTTGAAGCGGCCATCCCAGGCGTAGCCGCCGGAAGGCATGTTGTCGCTCACTTCCAGACGGTCTTTCAGGCTGCTGGCATAGGTGTGCGTCCAGACCGGCACGCTGCGCAGATAGCGCAGCGAGGGCACGGCGCGCTTGCCATGTTCCTGCATATCGGCGCCGCCCGGCTGTACCGCGAAGTGGTTGGGCGGGCCGTAGGCATGTGCGGGGCTATGGCAGCTGGCGCAGGACTGCTGGCCGGAAGCCGACAGCGAACGGTCAAAGAAGGCCAGCTTGCCGATGGCAGCCAGTTCGCTGGCGGCCGCTGGCTGGGCTGCCGGTGCAGCAGGCTGGCGCTGGCAGGCCGCCAGCGTCAGGCCGGTCAGGAGTAGCAGAATCGCCTGCGCGGCGGTTCTGCGCATACAGCGTAAAACCATCGCAGGCTACCAGCTGAAGATGTCGCTGCCGAACGGCGCCAGTTTCGGATCGTCCGCATAGCCGAGGTACTCGGCAAGGCCGAACAGATTTTCCAGACTCTTGAGCAGCGAGTAGTGGTTGTAGCCCGTATTGGTGACCGTGCCCGGTTTGATGAACGGCGACAGCAGCACCGCGCCTGTGCGGTCGCCGCCCACGCCGTCATAGTGCATGCCGATCTGCACCGTCTTGACGCTGGCAGGCAGCTTCTTGGGGTCTATGCCCAGCGCGGCGGCGGCAGCTACCGGCAGCGAGGTCAGGATCTGGTCGTCAGGGCGTTTGACGTTAGGGCCGACCTGCTGGCTGCAGCAGGCATCGCCGGCCAGGTTGATGGTCAGTTTCATCAGCGAGTAGTCGCTGCTGAAGCTGGTGGTCATCGGTGCAGAAGCGGCGTTGGATTCGTCGAAGTTAATCACGATTAGACCATCTTTCTGGTACGCAGGCGATGCCTGAATGATGGCGATCCACTTCTTGAGGAAGGCATCGCTCGACGTCAGACCGCCCGGCGAGCCGTCTTTGCAGCCCTTGCCGGCAGCGCCGGTGCCGTCGCCGTCATGGCCGTCGTCGCACAGATTGGGCGTGATGAACACGAAATTCGGCGTGGTGTCGATGGACTTCAGGTCGTTCTGCAGATTGTCGTCCAGATTGACCACGTGCTTGTCGCAATAGTCCAGATTGTCGATGATGGAGTGGAAGTAGACGAAGGGATTGTGGCGCGTGGCGTAGGCATCGGCCTTGATATCGCCGGAAGCCGACGCTGCCTGTGCATTCTGGGTGCCGTCTACCACCTTGCTCAGATCTTTGCCGGCCAGTTTGGCGGTGCGGGTGGGGAAGCTGCAAGTTTTGCTACCGTCGCGGTTCAGGTCATTGCCCATATCGCCCATATAGCCCTTCCAGCTGAAGCGGGCGTTATCGAGCTGCTGCGCCAGCGTCTTGACGCGTGCCGGATAGACGCAGCCGCCGCCGGCATGGCCGTTGGCATCGGTGCCGGCCTTGAGCACTTTCGGGTTGGCGCTGTCGTTGCCGGCATCGACCACGTCGGACCACAGGCCGAAGCAGTCGGTCTGCGTATCGACGGTGGAAGGCTGGCCGCTCATCATGGCGATATAGTTGTCCAGACTGACGTGGCCGGTGCCGTAGTAATTGGTCAGCAGCGCGCCTTTGCCGGCCAGCGATTTCAGGTAGGGGGCCTGATTGCTGGCGGGGGCGCTGGTGCCGAACGATTCTTCGTAGTTCTTGTTCTCCAGCGTGATGACGAAGATGTGGCGGATGGCTTTGGTGCCGACTACGGTCTTGATGTAGTTGTCGCTCACGGCTTTGACGCTGGCCATGCTGGCGTCGGTATTGAAGTCGGCCAGGACTTTGTCCGCCGAGACGTTGCCGTATTTGCTGGCCAGTGCGGTTTTGGCATCGGCCAGTGTGGCGCCGCCGGCCACCAGCTGTGCGAGGTGGGTGGAGATGGCGCTGACGGTATCGGTTGCGCCTTTGGGGGCGAGGAAGAAGGCGCCCGCGCTGAACTGGGTACCCATGTCCTTGCCATTGGCATCGTTCTCTTTGGCGTTGCTCAGGTCTGCGACCAGATTCTTCCAGCTGGCATTGGTGTTGCCGGTATTGTCGGCGATCGAAAATTTGCCGTGGGCGTCGCTGGTTGCATACGGTTCGCCCGCGTCGCACTGGCCGTTATCGTTGAGGTCCATGCAGACTTTGGCGTTTTCGATGTAGCTGCCCAGCACCTGCCCGCTGATGTGGGGGCCATTGTCGCCGCCGCAGGCGGCTATGCCGGCGGCCAGACCCAGGCCGGCCAGCATAAGAGTCAGCTTGCTATGTTTCATATTGTCCATCCCTGCCTATAAAAATTGGGTCAGCGGAGTTTAAAAAGACAATATGACGACTAAATGACTTATTGGAAATTTTTGAAATTATTCTCTAGAAAATCCGACTCCGGCAGAATTTTATTCATGTAGTTGAAGTCGGCTTTCCTTTCCGGCTGAGGTCGGGCGCACAAGACGAGGGGCCCGATTGTGACAAAGTGCGCATTTCCGGCCGTTTTAACTTCATATACTTCCAGTTTGAAACCAGATTTTCCGAGCATCAATCTTCAACTGGAGACTGTATCGTGCTGCCTGAATCTGCAAATTCTCAATTTCTGTCGGAAGTTTCGCGCGCATCGGCATCCTGCCGTATCGTCGCAGGCAGTGACATCTACGACCAGTACGGCGCCAAGCTGTGGGCGCGCCATCAGCCGGTTTCGCAATCGCTCCAGCAAAAGCTGCTGGACCGCAAGCTCAAAGCCCCGCTGGAAGCCTGTTTGCTGGCCGAAGACGGCGTGACGACAGTGCATCTGTACGAGCACCTGACGCTGCTGCTCGACTCCGCACACGCGCTCGCGCCGGTGATCCTGCCGTATCAGCGCGAACTGCTCGATCACGTCAGAAGCCTGCCGCTACACCCTGCGGCACAGCTGTTGCTGACCATTGCCCATACCAATCGACCCGCTGCCTTTGCCCATGCGATAGAAGGCATGGCGCTGGCGGGTGCGATGGCGCTGCATGGCGGCTACGACCGGGTCAGGACGCGGCTGGCGATGCTGGGTGGCCTGCTGCACGATATCGGCGAAATGTATATCGATCCCGATTATCTTGAAGCAGGCCGGCCGCTCGATGCGGAAATGTTCCGCTACCTCGCCACCCATCCGCTGCTGGGAGCGGAACTGATCAGAAGCCTGATGGATTATCCCCCTGCGCTGTGGCAGGGCATCGCCCAGCATCACGAGCGGCTGTGCGGTACGGGTTATCCGGCCATGTGCGCGGATAAGGAGGTGGGCGAACTGGGCCGCTTGCTGGCCGTAGTCGATACCACCATAGGCGCCACCCACGCCGCCGATGCGCCGCTGCAGCGCGCCAGTCTGGCGCTGCGCATGGTGCCCGGTGAATACGATCCGGTCTGGGTGGGCCTGATTGCGCGGGCCGCGGCCAGTGTGCCGATTGCCGCCTTCATGGCTTACGATGGCGCGGAAATCGAGCAGGCCCGCAGCAGCGCGCAAGCCACCATCGACAGGATACGCGCCTCGCAGCAGCGCTGCGTTCAGCTGGCCAGCGATGCGGGCAGCAGCGACATGGTCCGCAAGATTTCGGACCGGGCTGCCCAGTTGCTGGCGCGGCTAGATGTGGCCTACCGTTCGTCGGGCATTTCGTTTGCCTATCCGGCCGAGACGGCGGAAGAAATGCTCGAACAGCTGACGGTGGCGCGCGAACTGGCCGTGCGGCTGGAAAAAATCCGCACGGAATCCCTGTGGTCGACGCCGGGCCGGACTGCCATGGATGAAGAGAAGCTGGTGCCGGTCTGGCAGGCGATGGCGTAAGTAGTGCTTGCGCCGGGTTGCATGGGCGGCCTAGGCTTCAAACGGTTTCTTGCCCAGCACTTCGATCACGTGGTCCACGAAACAGGTAATCCGCGCCGCCAGTGCAGTATTGCGGTAGTAGACCGCGTTGACCGGCTGGCGCACATCCAGTGTATGTCTGGGGAATAGCTGCACCAGCCGTCCGCTACTGCGGTCCTCGCGCGTCATGAAGTCGGACAGGCAGACTATCCCCAGCCCAGCCAGCGCCATCTGGCGCAGCGTTTCACCGCTGGAGGAAGCTATGGTGGGCCGTATGCGCAGCACCTCGCCCTCCGCATTACGTAGCGGCCAGTCATTCAGCGTTTCGGGCTGGTTAAAACCCAGCAGGGCATGCTGTTCGAGCTGCGCCACTTTGGCTGGCGTGCCGTGGCGCTCAAGATAGGCCGGGCTGGCCAGCACCCTGATCCGGCTGGTTCCCAGCGGACGGGCATGGAGCGTGGAGTCCTTCAGTACACCGATACGAAACGCCACATCGGTGCGCTTTTCAAGCAGATCGATAATGCCCTCGTTGGAGTTCAGTTCCAGCTCCACTTCAGGATAACGGGCGCGGAAGCCTTCCAGTAAAGGCACCAGTACATGCAGCATGAACGGTGTGGCGGCATCTACCCGTAAGCGCCCGGCTGGCCGCATGCGCCGCGCCGCCATCTGCTCTTCTGCCGTGTCTACCGAGTTCAGTATCGCGCGCGCGTGCAGCAGGAAGGCGGCGCCTTCCTCCGTCAGTTCGAGCCGGCGGGTGGTACGGCGCAGTAGGGTAGTCTGCAGCTTTTCTTCCAGCCGGCTCAGCGTCCGGCTGGCAGCCGAGATCGTCAGTCCCAGCTGCTCGGCCGCCGCAGTGATGGAGCCCGTGTCCACCACGCTTACAAAGGCCTGCAGTTCATCCAGAGTGGTTTTCATTGTTTGATTTTAAATCAAATGTGTTTGGCGGATATCAGGCTTTATCTGCAAATATTACCTCAGTACACTGCAAGCCATTGAAAACCGATTGATTTCAAGGAGATGCTGCAATGAAATCCAACACTGCCTTACTCGCGCTCGCTACCGGAGCTTTTGCCATCGGCACCACCGAATTTGCCCCGATGGGATTGCTGCCCGTGATTGCGGACGGCATCCACGTCAGCATACCCAGTGCGGGCATGCTGGTGTCTGCCTATGCCATAGGCGTGATGGCGGGTGCGCCCGTCATGACCCTGTTGTTCAGCCGTTATGGCAAGCGCGCTGCACTGATGGCGCTGATGCTGATTTTCACCGTCGGCAATCTGCTGTCCGCATTGGCGCCCGGCTATACCACGCTGCTGCTGTCGCGTTTGATCACCAGCCTGAATCACGGCGCCTTCTTCGGCATCGGCGCCGTCGTGGCGGCCAGTGTTGTGCCCAAGGAGAAACAGGCCAGTGCGATTGCCACCATGTTCATGGGACTGACTGTGGCCAATATCGGTGGCGTGCCTGCGGCAACATGGATAGGCCAGCAAGTCGGCTGGCGTCTGGCCTTTGGCGGCACTGCCATGCTGGGCTTGCTCACGATAGCCGTGCTGTGGCTGACTCTGCCCGCAGGCGAACCGGGCGAGCGTCCCGATGTGCGCCGCGAACTGAAAGTGCTGACCCGTCCCGAAGTGCTGCTGGCCATGGGGACTACCGTGCTGGGCTCGGGCGCCATGTTCGCGCTCTACACCTATGTGGCGCCGCTACTGGCCGAGATTACCCATGCCAGCCCGGGATTCATCGCTGTCGGTCTGGTGCTGATCGGTCTCGGTTTCACCATCGGTAATAGTCTGGGCGGCCGTCTGGCCGACTGGTCGCTGGACGGTGCCAGCAAGATCATACTCGCGGCCCTCGCGGTGATCATGGCGCTGATGCCTTGGCTGCTGGCCAGCAAAGTGGGTGCAGCGATAGCGCTGGTGGTGTGGGGCGCTGCCGCCTTCGGCATCGTGCCGCCAGTGCAGATGCGGGTGATGCAGGCTGCCGCGCAAGCGCCCGGGCTGGCATCTTCCGTCAATATCGGCGCCTTCAATCTGGGCAATGCACTGGGCGCTGCGCTCGGTGGCGCCGTCATCGGGCAGGGCCTCGGTTATGCCGCCGTGCCGCTGGTCGGCGCAGCGCTGGCCGCCGGTGGCTTGTTGCTGGTCTGGCTGGGGAAGGCTGGCCAGCGTGCCGCCGCGACGCCGTCCTCTTCCTCTATTTCCATCGGATGAAAGAACTATCCATGAACAATATTCCTTCTTTTGGCGTCGGCACTTTCCGCCTGACCGGACAGAGCGTGATCGCTTCGGTAGGCACTGCGCTGGAGCTCGGCTATCGCGCGGTCGATACGGAGCAGATTTATGGCAACGAGGCCGAAGTCGGTTAACAGTACTTACTTTCGTTCCTCGTCACTCGCCTCGCCAACTAGAGACCAGAGCAGGAATATCCCTTGTTGCAATGCGCAGATCAAAGTTACCTTGAGCTGCCGCAATACGTGGTCACCTAATCGATCAATAATTTCCTATGGACTAGCTCCTTCAGTGCCGCCTACGCATTATCAAAGGACTCCAATGAAACGCTACACAATCACGCTTGGAGCATCGACTACAGTGGGCGGGAAGGTCATCTCAGCCAGCGGCCACGGCAGCATTAATGGTTTCAAGATCGCACTCGAAGAAGATGTGATTTTTTGTCCGGCGTGTAAGTCGCAAGGAAAGATTGTATGCACCGGTCCGCGAATTACAGAGACGTGGAACGGTGCGAACGTCGCATTGGAAAACGATTTGTGCCTGTGTGGTTGTCCTAGTCCTCCCAAACTTGTGCCGAATCAATCTGTCAGATACCAAATCATCGAGGAATCGGAGACTGATAAGCCACAGACGGCAGTGACCTCGACAGCTGGAGGACCACAAGCCGATGAAGTAGGCATGTTCGATGATAGATATATTCTGATCGACGAAGAGACTGGCGAGCCGCTTATCAACGCCGAATACGCGCTGATGCGGCAGAGCGGAGTTATCGAATTCGGGACAACAGATTTGCAAGGGCACACGCATCTGCTGGCGGCGATGGCAGAGGCCGAATTGATTCAAATATACTCCTGAGGTCAATTATGGAAACGACAGTCACGTCTCCTTCCGGTCGAACTCTTCACCATCGCGCCATCAGACAGACTACGCCTCGTGAGGACAACGAAGCGAAAGAAGTGCGTATTAATATAACTAGGGAACAGCGTGTTGCGAAAAACAAGGAATACTTGAAGAACGCAAATGTTCAGGCATTTCTAAAAGCCATCGGCGAGGCAGAAGGGGGCGGGTATGACTTCAAGTTCGGTGCAGTCAAAGGCAGGAAAAATGATTCCTGGCGATTCACCGACTTCTCGACTCATCCTGGTGCTGGAAAGGGCGGTGTCACGACTGCCGCTGGTTTGTACCAAATTACCAAACCAACGTGGCACGACCACGGAGAGAATGGAATGGGGCTAACAGATTTCACGCCGGAGACTCAAGACCTGATCGCGGTCTCGATCTTGCGTAGACGTCGCGTTATCGAGAAGATTGAAGAAGGCGATATTGAGGCTGGGGTATTTCAGGCATCGCTACAATGGGCTGCGCTGCCCATGGGGCGTGGTCAACCAGGCCGCTATAAGCAGCCCTATTTTAAGTTCGAACACTTTGAGGAAGTCTATAAAGCCGCGGGGGGCACGACCAAATGAGCAGGGTTTTCATAATTGTCGTGGCGTCCCTTGTCGCGCCCTTATTGGTTCACGCCGCGCCAGCGGCTCTGAAAGCTGGTGAGCCCTTTGTCAAAGCGAGAAAGCAGATTTATGCCGCGGGATGGCGCGCTGATCCGCTAGCCCATTTGTCCTCTGGTGAGTATTCGGGGGTGGAAAGGCTGCTGGTGGAACGCGGGTACACCGAAGTCGACTCTTGCAGTGAGGGACTGTCATTCTGCATTTTTCAATATACCAGGGGTGATGCCTGTCTTCGGCTTCAAACGCAAGGGGAACAGATCCGCTTGATGAAGGTGGATCGCTGGTCCAGTGAATGTCGGGAGCGGAGAGCGGATGAAGAAGAAATCATGCCTCCTGCGGACGTAAGGTATCTGATCCAGTGGTGGAACGACTGTGAACTCGCTGGAGAATGCCAAAAAACAAATCGCTTTTTGCTCAAGCTCAAAAGGAAGTATGCGCACGATCCTGCAATTATGCAGATACTCCGATCTGCAAATTAGCAGCTGAATTGCCAATATCCTCGCTCAGTGACCTTGCTTCAGCTTTGATGTCGGGATGAAGAAAATCTATGCATAGTGGAGCCCCCGGGACGAGGTAGCTTAGATGAAACAATAAAAAATAGGAGCACGAGGCTCCTATTTTTTATACTTCGAAGATCTTTTCCTAAGGAGTGAAAAGTTTTGCACTAACTGCGAAACCCTACATCACCCGACAAGTGTAGGTTCTCAAAGAAGTTGAAACTCCCCTCTTGATAAATCAAAGGCATATGCAACTTTTTTGAGAAGGCCTCCAGAGGCCGTCTCAAAATAAACGACATCTGCCTACATTGTTCTCAAAATAATTGAAGTGAGGGTCGTATAGGCGAGTATCCGTTTGGCGGAGATGCGTTAGCGAAGTGTTTGGATTAGTTTAGTGAAGGCTTGTTGTTGGGTATGATTCAGACTCATAAGGCACATGATAATATCATCATCAATATCTAATTTTTTCTTTCCGCCATTACCGTTAATTTCCGTGGGGACAAAGGGTGGGCCCATGCCTGTAATTAACCAGTGTAAGTTGAGCACGGCTCCATTTTTGTTCGTTAGCTTATCTATATTTTCAGCAATGCGTGTCATGTCGGGAAGCGTTTCCCCGCGCCGTATGGCTTGAATTGTCGTAGCATTGGCATATCCTAGGCATCGTGATACCTCTGCTGTCGATAATCCCATCCCCACTTCATACGAGTGCACGAATCGGGCTGCAATTTCCCGAGGAATAGTTTTATTTGTTCGTGGAGTTTTTGGCATAAACATGATAATATCATCTTATATCGATGATGTGGGGTAAAGATGCGTAGCATGCTCGGTCAATACATGACGCCGCAACGACTCGCTACATTCGTGGCGGCGCAAATGAGGAAAAGTGATGTAGTGGTCGATCTCGCCGTCGGCGATGGTGCCTTGCTGCGCGCCGTGGGGAAAAAGCTGCGCGCGGCGTCACTCATCGGATTTGATGTTGACCGATCTATGGTGGCCCGTAGTTCGCAGATTGATCGGATTACGGTCCGACACAGCAATGGACTTACGGCGCATGTCCCTAAAGTCAATTCCACGCAAAGTTTATCGGCTATTGGCAATCCTCCGTTCGTCGGCGACTCAGTTGATCCTCGCGGCTGGATTGAAAAAGTTTTTCCTGATGTCTCAATTAAAAAGGTCGGCGATCGTGCGGAAATCCAGTTTCTTGCACGAGCACTTTCTATCACGCGCGCCAGTGGTGGCCGCGTTGTCTTCGTTATGCCGATTGGATTTGCGGATGGTGATCGGTACGCGCAAGTTCGAGCATCGCTAATGAGGCAATTCAAGGTCGTGCGGTGTGTGGAGGTGGCAGGAGCACCTTTTGATGAGACTGAAGCGCGGACCATTGTGCTGGTGATCGATCCGCAGTCATCGGCACGATATTCGACAGAGATATTGGAGTTTGACTGCGCGACCGGCATTGTCGCGCCGGTGTTCAAAGGAATTCTTGAGCCTGGTGTCCTTCTTTATCCATTGCGTTCTTGGCTGCATTGCGGCGCACACGCAGCTTTTGGGATTGCTTTTCGGTTTCAACGCTTGCCATGATTTGTTGGTAGGCTTTGTGTGCCAATCCGAAATCATCGGCATTCCGTCCTTCCTTGCGGACGAGGGCGCGAGCCTGATCGTAGATGTCGCGGCTCAGTCCGATTGCGTCTTTGTTCGTGCAGGCAACCTTGAGGAAGTGCTTGCGGAATTTATCGAAGACCCAGATAAATCCGAGTTCGTCGCGATAACGTACATCAACCTTCTCATTGGGTTCCAAGCGTTGACGCAGCGGTCCAAGTTCCGGGGTGTTGTAGCGCAGCCCTGGGAAGTCCACACCGTAATGCTGGAGCATTTTTTTGTCGCGCATAGAAAGGATGCATTCCAGTTCGTCCAGATCTGTGGGTAAATGAATCGGCCGCTGAGATATGCCATCCTTCCAAACCTGCATCGGTGTTTTATTCTTCAGTCCCCGATGTGGTTTGATGTGATAGCAGTCGACAATCCATTTCAAAATTATGGATTCCAGCTTGTGCAGTGTTAGGCAAGCGAGTTCTTCGGAGGGGTAATCTCCACGTTCTTTAACGTTTGAGAACGTCGTTCCAGGCAGGCAGTGAATCAGATCGAGATTGAGTGTTTTAAAAAAACGTTCAACCGCGCCTTTCATTTCTGGCCCACGGGCTCGCGGGTACATCAGTTCTATGCCTAGATCGTTGAACGCTAGATACACATTTCCTGCATGGAATTCCGCCGCATTGTCCGGCACGAGCCGCGACGGCAAGCCTTGCGCCGGCCATGCATTTAAGACTTCTGGAAAGCGGGAAAGCCACTCTTGCTTGGGACGGATTGCACGTTCGATCACGCGCAGCACCGACTCTGTATTGGGTGCCCCTAGATGGATGAGAAATGCCATCACCATCCTGCTCGCGCGGTCCAATACAACCGTGAGGTAAGCGCGGCCAGGTGGCCGAGCTACAGGTGCGTGCTGCGATTCTCAATCGCTTCACGCAGCTGGGCAAGCCTATGACGATGGCCATGCCCTAAATCCGTTTGGGGTGGGGGCATCACGCGCTCAGCTGATTTGTGCAACAAAGCCCAAATATTGGGAACACTTTTATGAAAACCGACGACTAGAGCAGTGATTTACATGCATCGTCACCAATCTTGATATTTGATTAATTTCGGGGTAAGATCAAAAATTCTGGGCTGTAAATTGGAAACTCAGTGCAAAAGTCAACAGGCGTGCGATGGCGTGTCGACGCATTTCTTTATATCTGTCGTCGTTGGGTCGAAGCGTATTGCCTACAGGCGGTTCTGCTTGGATTCGGTGTCGCTGCCTGCATCGCTGCGGGCATTTGGATGGTTTCCAATGCCGCCAGTCTCCGTTTAGCGACCGATGATTTGAACCGTTTGCGTGCCGCGCGTCCTATGGTGGATGTAACGGCCACGCGAGTGGCGGCGCCTGTTTTACCATCGTTCGCGTCATCACGCTTGGTCGGACAAATTCACGCAGCAGCAGCGCAGTTAGGCGTCGCTATCGACGAAATCAACCTAACTTTCGAAAATTCGCTCAACCAGCCATTTCTACGCTATCGAGCGAACTTTAAGGTAACTACGCGTTACCCGTCAATTCGATCGTTCGCTGCAATCACACTGGCCTCTTCCAAGGAGTTGGAACTTGATGGGGTGTCCTGTTCTCGTGCCGATTTGAATACGCCTGATGTCACTTGCGACTTCACCGTGTCGGCTCTGTACGAAAGGGACAGTCATGGTTAAGTCCGCGCGACGACGCTGGACAGTGCTGATTTCGCTGTTTGCTGCAACACTCGCGCTTATTGCATTTGCACCCGACGAAGAAGGTAGCAGTGCCATCAGACCACGAAATCGTATCCGTTCAGAAGGGGCGAGCCCGGTGAATGCTCCTGCGGCCTTGGCGATGGTATTAACAGAGGAGGCTGATGGTGATCCCTTCGTAGCGCACGCATGGACCGCACCGCCACCGCCCCCTCCACCTGAGCCACCCAAACCTGCAGCTGTTCAGGTTGCGCAGGAAACAGTGGTTGTCGCCCCTGTCGCGCCGCCCCTACCATTTAAATACGTAGGCAGATTTAGTGACGATAGCGGTGGCGTTATCTATCTCTCAATCGGAGAACAGACTTTGCTTGCGCATGCCGGAGATACGTTGAGCGGCGGTTACAAGATTTTGACAGCGGATGCGTCGCGCATTGAGTTCGAGCACATTCCAACCCAAACCAAACAAACCCTGATGCTCCCGTCTTCACCGGAACTATGAAATACCGAACTTTTCCTCCATTGCACCTGCGACGATTTCTTGCCATTTGCACTTGCACATTTCTCGCCGGCTGTGCGGCCCAGATCCATCATCGCGTTGGCATGTCCGAAATGGAAAAGGATAATTTTGCGCAGGCGGTTGAGGAGCTGCGTCTCGCTGCCGAGATGAAACCCGACGATGTCGTGTACCAGCGTGATTGGCTGCAGAGTCGCGAAAAGGCCACGAATAAACTCATCGCACGTGCTGATGCGGCGAAGGCAGCTGGGCGATTGGATGACGCACGGTCGATTTATGCGACGATTCTGAAGTACGATCCGGCGAACGCGCGTGCGCGTATCGGCCTTGATGATTTGACCGACATCACCCGAGCACTGGGTGACGTGGAGCAGGGGCGTGTCGCGTTGAAGCAAGGTGACCTGGATCGCGCACAGCGGCAGGTCGCGCGCGCATTGGATCGCGTGCCTAATCTCGCACTAGCGCGCGCGCTCAGACGCGACATCGACGAGGCTCTACCACCGGGGCCGCTGTCGCTACCGGGACTAGCGGGCTTATACAAGAAGCCGATAAATCTTGAATTTCGTGATGCTAGCGTGCGCACCGTTTTTGATGCCTTGTCGCGCACGACCAGCATCAACTTCATTTTCGACCGTGACGTGAAGCCGGATGCGCGGACCACCGTCTTCCTAAAGCAGACGCCGCTAGAGGATGCGATCGATGTCATCCTTGCGACTAACCAGCTAGAAAAGAAAGTCCTTAATGCGACCAGTGTGTTGATTTACCCGAACACGCCACAAAAGCTCAAGGAGTACCAAGACTTGCTCGTCAAGGCGTTCTATCTCTCGAACGTAGACGCAAAGACAGCGGCCAACCTGCTCAAGTCTGTCCTCAAGATCAAAGACGTATATGTGGACGAGAAGTATCACATGATTGTCCTGCGGGAGAACGCAGATACGATTGCGCTTGCCGAAAAGCTCATCGCCTTGCAGGACCTCGAAGAACCCGAAGTTATGCTGGAGGTTGAGGTCTTGGAAGTAAACCGGAACCGGTTGCTCAACCTTGGCATTCAGGTCACCGACCAGTTGACCGTGTCGCCGTTGAACGCGAACAGCCTTTCCGGCAGTACTACGGCCAACAACGGGACGACCTCGCCGACCTATAAACTTAGTGACCTACTGCATCTGAATTCGGACAAACTAGGCGTAACGGTTCCAAGCGTAACGGTCAGCTTGCAGAAAGCAGATGGCGATGCCAACTTGCTGGCAAACCCACGTATGAGAGTGCGCGACCGCGAGAAAGCAAAGATCCTCATTGGTGACAAGGTGCCTGTTGTGACTACAACCACGACACCCAACGGTTTCTTGAGTGAAAACATCCAATACCTCGAAGTGGGCTTGAAACTTGATGTCGAACCTGAAATCTTTGTCCATGACGAGGTAGCATTGAAACTAGGTTTGGAAGTGAGTTCGTTGGTCGGTTCGGTCAAAACGGCAACTGGCTCGCAGGCTTACCAGATCGGAACCCGCAACATCAACACTGCGTTGCGTTTGCGCGATGGCGAGACCCAGGTGCTTGCTGGTTTGATCAGCGATGCAGATCGGTCGAACGCAAACCGTATTCCGTTACTGGGTGACGTTCCCTTGCTTGGACGCTTGTTCTCCAGCCAGAAGGATGATCGTCAGAAAACGGAAATCGTCATGTCGATCACACCGCACCTGATACGAAATATCCAGCGTAAAGCGCCAGTCGCTGAGTCGTTCTGGTCCGGTACGGAGGCAACTTTACGTACACGTACAATCCAACTTGGCGTAGTAGGTCAGAGTAGCGGAGCGACGGCGGCCTCGTCTGCGTTGTCGGCACATCCGAGCGCTGCAGTAGCCACGCCAGCGACGGCGGCAATTGATATGAGTGGCCTGCAACTACAACTAAGCGCGCCCGACAAGGTAAAGCTTGGCCAAGTGTTCGCTGTTGAGGTCAAGCTTGATTCCAAACATACCCTGCGCGCGGCACCTCTTCAGCTAGCCTATAACCCAGCCGCCTATGAGGTCATTTCAGTGCAGGCTGGTGACTACTTCTCGCGCGGTGGAAGTCTGCAATTTAGCCATGTCGTCGACAAGCAGAGCGGCCGGATCTCGATTGGATTGTCGACTAGTGATGCGAAAGGATTAGCGGGAGGCGGGGGGCTCGTCAAGGTCGAGCTCAAGCCCTTGTCCGCAAATGTGGAAGGCGACATTGCTGTGATCGCGCTAACGCCGGTCGGTAGCGCGCAGGCAGTAAGCGCACCGACGCTACCGCAATCGGCACATGTGGTGATTGAGTAATGATGCGTTCGTCCGTGCGCGGCTTCAGCCTGGTCGAGTTGCTGGTTTCGGTAGCGATTCTCGGGCTGCTCGCTTCCATCGCTATGCCTGTAGTCGAACTGACTCAGAAACGTCAACGTGAGGCGAACTTGCGTGAGGCGTTGCGCAGTATTCGTCACGCCATTGATGCATATAAGGATGCGAGTGACCATCACCGTATCGCTGTCGACAATGGCGCCAGTGGTTACCCGCCGTCGCTACTGGATTTGTCCAGTGGCGTGACGGATTTGAATAGTCCGGATGGACCAAAGCTGTACTTTATCCGACGTATTCCGCGTGATCCGATGAACGGCGACATCTCGGTTGATGCGATCAAGAGTTGGGGGCTGCGTAGTTTTGCATCCCCCTATGATGCTCCTCGCAGCGGCAATGATGTTTTCGACGTGTACTCGACCTCGACCGAGGTTGGACTCAATGGCATTCCATACAGTGAGTGGTGAGATGCGCGTACGAGGCTTTTCCATGATCGAGTTGATGGTCGCGCTGGCGATTCTGGCGATGATCCTATCGCTAGCGGTGCCGCGCTATTTTAACAACTTAGATTCGTCGAAGGAGAGCGTGCTCAAGGAAGATCTGTTCATCATGCGCGATGCGATCGATAAGTTTTTCGCGGACACGGGCAAGTATCCGGACAAACTAGACGATTTGGTGACCAAGCGCTATCTGCGCAAAATTCCCGTTGATCCATTCACCTTGAGCCCCAATAGCTGGGTAGTCGTCGCTCCGGAAAACACGACGCTGGGCGCCGTCTATGATGTGCATACTAGCGCACCGAATAAGGCACGCGACGGCACTTGGTACAAGGACTGGTAAGTGATGATGTGGCGACATCAGAATGGGTTCACCTATGTGATCGTGATGTTCGCGGTGGCGATCGCATCCATCATGGCATTACGGGCTACAGAGAGCGCATTGACCAATGAGCGGCGGGCGCGTGAGGATGATTTGATAGAGGTTGGCACGGCGTTCCGTAATGCGATCAGGGACTATTACGAAGGTACACCAGGAACATTTAAAGAATATCCGACCACACTGAAAGACATGCTGGACGACGTCCGCACCAGTACACGCCACCGTGAGCTGCGGAGGCTTTATCCAGATCCGATCACCGGCCAGTACAGTTGGGGATTGGTCTATGCGGAAGATGCGAAACATATCATTGGTGTCTATTCGCTATCGACGAAATCACCATTGAAAGTCGGTGGTTTTTCCACGATGTTCGCGAACTTCGCCGGTGCGAAGACCTACCGTGATTGGCAATTTAAATATGTACCTAACCAGCCCTGAACTAAGAAGGAAAATCAAATGAAACAGCGTGGCTTTACACTGCTTGAACTTCTTGTCGTGATCGTGATCATCGGCCTATTGGCGGCGTTTGTCGCACCAAAGTATTTCTCACAGATAGGTAAATCACAGTCGCAGATCGCACGGGCACAGATCGATTCTTTTGATAAGGCGCTGGACCAGTATCGTATCGATGTAGGTCATTATCCGACGACGGAGCAAGGCCTGGCTGCCTTGAATGCGGCACCAACCACCGAGGGCTTATGGCGTGGCCCCTACCTGAAGAAGGATATCCCGCTAGATCCTTGGGGCAATGCCTTCGTCTATCGCACACCATCCACCGTACCCGGTCGCGATTACGATCTGATCTCGTATGGCAAGGACGGCAAGGTTGGCGGAACGGGTGACGACGCAGACATCACGAACAATTGATAGGATCGGCATGCAGTTTCGCGTTAAATCCCTGTCGAGTAATTTTGAAGTTGAAGAGCAGTTGATTGAGGCGGCCGATGAGGCCGAAGTGCGCCGAGTCATTGACGCTGCTGGCACACGTCTGCTTTCTGTGACGCCGATCGGGCAGGGATGGAAGTTCGAATTACGCGGCCCGCAGTTCAATCTGCCGGTCTTTAATCAGCAATTGTGCTCTCTACTTGAGGCGGGACAGCCTATAGTGGATACGCTGGAGATATTGGGGCGCAACGATGTGCGTGGTAGGTATCGGCGCGTCTACGATATGTTGCTTCATGCGCTGCGGGGGGGGAAGCAGCTTTCCGAGGCGATGGACACGATGCCATCGGTCTTCCCGCCGCTCTATGTGGCGATGATACGCTCCAGTGAAACGACAGGTACTGTTCGCACTTCGGTCAGGCGTTACATACACTATCAGAAGCAGGTGGACGAAATTCGCAACAAGCTGGCGGCAGCGGCTGTGTACCCCGCTGTGTTGATGAGCGTCGGCTTCCTAGTAGTCGCATTTTTGATGCTGTATGTCGTCCCTCGTTTTTCGTCGGTTTTCGATGAAGTTTCGACCAGCAGGAAGGTGTCAGCAGGCTTTGTTCAGGTGTGGGGTAGCTTTGTGCGCCAGCATGAAGTGCTGGCCTGGTCAGGCGCCGCTGTGACCGTGGCGGCTATCGTGGCGGCAGTAATTCATCCGGCTGTGCGGGCGATTGTTTTACAGCGCCTGTTGGCCATTCCTTGGATCGGGGAGAAGATGCATGTCCTGCAACTGGCGAGGTTGTATCGCACCCTCGGAATGCTTTTGCGCAGCGGCGTCAGCGTAATCAATGCGATGCGCATGACGACCGACGCACTATCTGTCAATTTACAACCAGCGATGCGCAACGCGATCGAACAGGTGAGTCAGGGGCTTCCGCTCTCGATAGTGATGGCACGGCAAGGCTTGTCCACTGAGCTCGCGAGCCGCTTACTGACGGCAGGGGAGTCCTCGGGCAATCTGGACGAGATGATGGAGCGTATATCCGACTTTTACGATCAGGAACTATCGATGTGGATTGATACGGCCGGCCGGTTGGTCGAGCCTGCACTGATGGTTGGTATTGGTCTTGTGATCGGCGCCGTGGTTGTAATGCTGTATATGCCCATTTTTGATTTGACGAGTACGATTTGACCATGACCTTGCAAATTGATGCGCTGCGGGAAGCGGCGCGCGGACCAGCTGTGGACTGGCTAGACGCGGTCGTTAGTGCGTTTGGTGGTACCAGAGAAGCACGTTTGGCAGAGACGGCCACGTTAACCGGCTACGAACTCGGCGATGCGTTACTGTCAGCGCTGAAGCCGCGCTTTGATATTGCCGGCTATTCGGAAATGCTTGCGCGGCGCGTTGTTATTGGGGTGGATGTAGAAGGGCGCGTGCATGCGATTGTGGGCAAGCCCTTCGACACGACGCTGGGTGTTTGGATGGCGACGAAGCACTTGTCGCTGGCATCTATTTCTTTGGCAGATCCCGAGCAGATCAGCCGCCATATCGAAGCACATGAAGCGAGTTTTAGTGCAGTCGCCGACGCGGTGGGCGAGGATGAAGCGAGCGAACTGACTATCAGGTCAAGTGAGGAACTGACGCTTTCGGCGATTCAAACCGAGGCGAGTCCAGCCGTTAAGTTGGTAAATTCCACGGTTTTCGATGCCTTGCGTTCGGAAGCAAGTGACATTCACCTTGAATCCATTCCTGGCGGGATGACGATCAAGTTCCGTATCGATGGCGTCCTCACAAAAATCGCAGAAGTGGGGAGCGCAATCCTAACGGAGCAGGCTATCGCACGTATCAAGGTGCTTGCGGAGCTGGACATTGCAGAAAAGCGGATCCCACAGGATGGCCGCTTTCGTGTGACCGCCAAGGGAAGGGATATAGACATCCGCGTCTCAATCATGCCGAGCATCCATGGGGAGGATGCAGTCCTGCGTATCCTCGACAAACAGGCATTGATCGATTCGTTGCAGCGCTTAACACTTGACTCGTTGGGTTTTGACCGTGAGACCATCCGCCTTTTGCGGCGCCTAGCGTCAGAGCCTTACGGCATGATGTTAGTTACTGGGCCGACCGGCAGTGGTAAGACCACGACTTTGTATGCCGCGCTCACGGAAATTAATCGCGGCGAGGATAAGTTGATTACCATTGAAGATCCGGTAGAGTATCAATTGCCGGGAGTGCTCCAGATCCCCGTCAACGAAAAGAAAGGCCTTACTTTCGCGGTGGGCCTGCGCTCAATACTGCGCCACGACCCGGACAAGATTCTTGTAGGTGAAATCCGCGATCCAGAAACAGCCCAGATAGCCGTTCAATCCGCGCTGACGGGACACATGGTCTTCACTTCAGTACACGCTAATAACACCTTTGACGTGATCGGGCGCTTCATGCATATGGGGGTCGATCCGTATAGCTTTGTTTCATCCTTGAGCGGTGTCGTCGCACAACGTCTGTTGCGCCAGAACTGTCCACAGTGCAGCGAACCTGTCGAAATTTCGTCCAGCCTGCTGGAAGAGTTGGGCATTACGGATCCCCAGACTTATGAGTTTCGCGCGGGGCGTGGCTGCGCGCATTGCCGCAACACGGGATTTAAAGGGCGGATCGCGATCGCCGAAGTGCTCCGACTGACGGACGAAATCCGCGAGCTCATTATTGGCCGGGCCACCATTCGCGCATTAAAGGCGCAAGCTAAGCTTGAAGGCACGCGCTTTCTGCGCGACGTAGCGCTCGATCTGGTGCGTAGTGGCGCTACGACTTTACAGGAGGCGAATCGTGTTACGTTTGTGGCGTGATCGCTTACATATTGGGCTGTATGGTGAGCACGCAATACTTGCTCGCAATAGCGGTCGAAAGCGTGCTGTTTATTCCGCTCCTCTGGACGGAGATGTGATTGAGTGGTTGAAGGCCGTCGAGCATGTGCTGGACGGCGCCGGCGATTTCTACGCCGGAACACCTCTTACATGCGTCGTGTCTGACCGTGCAGCGATCGTGCATGCCGTGCCTTGGCGAGATGGTTTACGCACAACTGAGGAGCGCATTGGCTATGCGCGCGCATGCCTAGAGCAGATCGGTGCTAGCGCTGTTGACGATTGGGAGCTTCATGTGTCTTTCCGTCGATATAAAGCCCATGGCCTAGTGTACGGTCTGCCCAGAGATTTTCTTGAGGGAATGTTGGATGTGGCGGCACAACGTCGGTTGCGCCTTGTGTCCGTATTACCTGTGTCTGCAGTTGCCTACGATGTACAGCGTCCCGATCTAGGATCTCATACTACATTGGCTTTAATGATTGAGGGGAGCCGTGCGTCGTTGCTGGGGCAAACACGTACAGGCTTGTATTTGCATGATACCGAGCCTTTGGTCGGTACTTTAGATGCGACGCTTCGTCGTCTTTTCACGCGAGTTGGTCTCAATGGCGTATCTATAGCACGTTGCGAGGTATGGGCTCCGGATGCTGATTCGGAAGAAATCAGCAAAATCGTGGCAACGTACGTAGATGAAGGTAGGCTGCACATGCTGCCTAATGCGCAATGGGAGCAGGTGCGATGAGCGGAGAAATTTCCCGACTGCTGCGGCCAAAGGTACGTCACGGGGCTATGTGGCTTGTTCCCGGATCAGTACTGTTAATGATCGCTATAGGCTTGGCAAATGACGCCCTTCGGCAGAGCAATGCAATCGCTCACGTCAGAGATGAAATCGCGCGCGCCAGTGCACAGAGGCAGGCTCAAGAAATCCAGCCCAGCAAGGCAGCGCAGGAAGAGCGCAAGCGCTGGGACGTGCTCGCAGCTGAACGTGCATTCCCATGGCCGAAGCTATTCAAGGCTATTGAAACGGCCATCGACCCGGAAATCGAGCTCCTCGAGTTTCGGCCAGATAAACGCCAACGGACAGCTACTTTACGAGGCGAGGCCAAGACGGCTGAAGCAATTGAACGCTACCTCGACATTCTCGCAGCGGACAAATCGCTGACTCAAGTTTATCTAGTCCGCGAAGCAAAGGTAGCTCACGGCCATTTGATTACGATTGAGTTCGAGATACGCGTAAGTCTGCGCACTTCAACCTGAAGAATTCTATTTGGCGTTGAGCCGTGCCGTTCGCGGCCCTATCGGCATGCCAGATATTGCCAAATACAGAATATTTTTTGCAAATTTCTGTGGCGCATTATTGCAAAAATGTGCATACTATTATAATAGCTAAAAAAGCAAACTTGTTTTTGTAAAAATTAATCTGACTCCCTGCAAATTTTTGGAAAAATCCCGATGCGATTGTCCAGCCTGAATGCTGTCTCGAAAACGATAGAAGTACTGTTGCATTTTATGCAGCACCTGCGGTCATTAGCCTTGGTAGTAATATTTCTTCTGTTCAGCCTAATCAGCGGAACTGCATCGGCGATCAACAATGCCAGTTTTGTTTCCTGGAGCGGAGTACCGAGCTCTATGGCGCCTGGGCAGACAGCCAATGTAACCGTGATCATGAAGAATACTGGTACATCGGTTTGGCAAGCAGGGAGTGACTTTAAGCTGGGGTCGGCTAATCCTTTTAATAACTGGAACTGGGGCACGAGTCGGGTGCTGTTGAGCTCCGATGTCGCAGCCGGTGATTCCGCTGTGTTCAGTTTCACGATTACTGCTCCGTCAACACAGCAAACTTACTATTTCCAATGGCAGATGTTGCAAGAAGGGGTGGCATGGTTTGGCCAAATGACGCCTAGCCAGTCCATCAGTATCGTCGCGCCTACGCCTGTTTATGGTGCCTCTTTCGCCGGACAGTCCAACGTGCCAACTCAGATGGTAGTTGGGAAAAACGCTACTGTGTCGATCACAATGACCAACACGGGTAATACAAATTGGACAAGCGCTGATCAGTTCTATCTTGGAGCTCAAAATCCGGTCAACAACTATAACTGGGGTTTGAATCGGGTAAGTGTCCCCGGCACTATCAAACCGGGTCAGTCTGCCACTTTTAGTTTTACTATCACTGCGCCAAGTACACAAGGAAGCTATCACTTCCAGTGGCAAATGTTGAAGGAGGGGGTAACTTGGTTTGGCACAGCGTCGACCGATACCGTCATTCCCGTCACTTTGCCGCCTGCTCCCACCGTTTCGATTAATCCTGTTTCGCCATCGTCGGTCAGTTCGGCTTCGAACAGCTATCCTGTTTCGGTGAGCGGAACAGCTTCGGCAGCAAGCGGAGCTAGTCTGAAGGAGATCGATCTTTACGACACCTATAATGGTACGACAACAAAGATAGCAGGGCTGACCACGAATCTGACTTCACCCAGCTTTAACGTGACGCTGAGTGGATACGGCGCCCACACGCTGCAGTTGCAGGCAATTGATACAAACAATTCGACAGGGCAAAGTGGCACTACTTCGTTTGTGCTAAACGCACCAGCCGACGATGCGAGCTATTCTGGTCAGAACGTGCCGACGCAGGTCCAGGTAAGTACTAGTTTCCCGGTTTCGTTCACCATGACCAACTCAGGGACGACGACTTGGGCTAGCGGCACGTATACCCTGACCGATGGTGTCACTACATGGGGCACGACAAGTATTCCACTGGGGACTTCTGTCGCTCCAGGCCAGAGCTACTCGTTTACGGGCAATCTGACGGCACCTTCGACTCCAAGCTTGACAGGATATACGATGAGCTGGCGCTTAGCCAAAAACGGAGTTGCGTTCGGTAGCGCGACGCCGAACACAACGGTGAAAGTGGTGCCACCACCGCCAACTGTCAGTTTGAGTAGCCCATCAAGTAATTACAGTGTACTGACCTCTAACACCAGTACGACATTGTCAGTAAGCGGCACAGCGGCCGCTGGCACCGGTGGTAGCCTTACCGAGGTGGACGTGTATGACACATATAACGGTACGACTTCTAAGATTGGCGTCGCGACCACCGGCCTTAGCGCGCCGAGTATCTCTGTCACTTTGAATGGGTTGGGTATTCACGTCCTGAGGCTTCAGGCGATTGATAATTTTGGTCAATCTGTACCATCGGGTACTGTCACGGTCACTCTGAATGCGCCAGGCGTACCCACGGTGTCGCTGACTTCCCCAACAGCAACGGGGCAATACTATTCGTCTGGCAGTACTCCGACTATTCAAGTTACGGGTAGCGCGGCACCGGCAGCCGGCACCACTATCACTCGCCTTGATGTGCTGGAGGGAAGCACGACGCTCGCGACTGTCAATACTAGTTCGATCAGCCAGAAGATCGCATTGGCGGCAGGCCAGCATACGCTTACGCTCTTGGCGAAAAACAACTATAACAATACGAGTTCGGCGAGCGTGACGATCAATGTTGGCACGGCAGTCAGTGGTAACAGTGCTGTCTTCGTTTCGCAGACGGTTCCGAATACGATGCGTGCTGGCCAGCCGTATAGCGTGCCTGTTACCTTTATTAACAATGGTACGACGACCTGGACGCCTTCGGGGATCAATGCTTATCGCTTGGGCGCTATCAATCCGAGTGATAACCTAAATTGGAATTCCGTCGCGCGCACGCAACTAAGCGGCCCAGTTGCGACCGGCGAGCAGGTGACGTTTATGGTGCCAGTTACGGCGCCAGCCCCGGGCACTTACCATTTCCAATGGCAAATGGTGCAGGAATATGTGAATTGGTTTGGTACGCCTTCTACAGATGTGTTAGTAACGACGGCTAATGGCGTCGGCCCAACAGCGTCGTTGACAGCTACGCCGACGAATGCTCGCATGAGTGGAACTACCCCTGTTACGGTTACTTTCACCGGATCTGGTGCGGAGACTCCTACAACTGTTACCAAGCTTGAGTTGTTCGCTGACCCGAACGGACTGGGCTTTGTTTCCGCCCCGGTCAACACCGTAACTGGTAACGCAGCTAGTCTTTCGATGACTTATAGTGCCGCCCTAAATGCCGGTATCTATCGTTACAAGATTCGCAGCACTGACAGTGCGGGCATCCAAACAGATTCGCTACCTGTTCTGATCAACATTACCAACAGTTCGCTGTTGGGGCAGGTCAATGGTGTGCGTGTCGACAGTAGCTCAGTACCGCAATTGAATGGCTGGGTATGCCGTGACACGAGCACCGAAGCGTTGGCCTACCAGGTGCTGACCAATGCCCCGACCCTCGCGACAGGTGGAAAGGTGGTGGCTAGTGGCACTGCTAGCGATTCGACGGATAATGAAAACAGCGCAGCGCAAGCGGCGTGTCATACGCCCGGCACAGCACATCATTTCAATGTCGACCTCACGACGTTGAACGGAGTTGCTGCTGGAACCCCGCTGTATGTGGCGGCCAAGACCGTCGACGGCACCAGCATCATCTTGCCGTGCGCGGATGGTAACTGCGTAATGCCATCTGGTCTACGTATTGCGTTGACCACGCCGAAGAATGGTGATGTCTATCACGGTACTTCCCCGGTGTTCGCACGCGCGACAATGAACCTTGATGGTCCCTACGACGAAGTATCGTTCAATATTGGTGGGCAATGGGTCGTTGGTGTCGCCGATACGCCATCGAGGATGTATTGGGCACGTCGCGATCTTGAGCCGAGTAGCTCGCCCTACCCGGTACAGGCCAAGGTACGTCAGGGCACGACATTGCTGTATAGCCCAGTAAACTTTGTTAATGTGATCCCGGCGCCGGATGTGACGGTCTCACTTAGTGCGCCTGCCAGCGCGAGCCTGAATACCATGCTTACCTTGAGCGCAACACCCACACCGGCAACAAGCGTATCAAGCGTGAAGTTCTTCGCCAATGGATCCGTGGTCGCGACTGGAACGAACAATGCTGGTGTGTGGACGGCTCAATGGACGCCTACGACGGCTAATTCCTTTGCGATGACGGCCATTGCCTATGATGGCAACGGCACCGTGTTGGCGACCTCGAGTGCTACTAATTTAGTAGTATCGGCGTCGGTGTCTTCCTCAACGCCGATCGCCGTTGCGATCACTCCTCCGCATCTATCAAATGGCGATGCAGGCACGTTGCCGGGCGAACTCTCGGTTAGTAACGACGGTGCGGCGACCTATAGCATCGACATCGTCGTCCCGCCAGGTACGGCGGGCTTGGTTCCTCAACTATCCTTTAATTACAGCAGCCAGGTAGGTAACGGTCCATTGGGAGTAGGGTGGCGCTTGGGGGGCATGTCGTCGATCCATCGCTGCGGTAAAACGGTTGCGCAAGATTACGTCAATGATCGTATTGGATTTGGACAGTCCGACCGTCTTTGCTTGGATGGTCAGCGTCTCGTACTAGTTAACTTGCCTCCGTCAGACGCGAACTATTGGGCATCCAACGCCGAGTATCGTACAGAAATTGATAGCTTTAGCCGTATCACCCGTTTGGGCAGCGGCTTCAAGGTTGAGGCCAAAGATGGCCGCATCATGACATATGGCGTAAAGCCCGATGGCACCACTTCGACAAGCCGCGTGTCAGCGATCACTGGCATCGTGAACGCTGGTACCACGTATTGTAAAACCCCGACCAGCATGGTCTGCAATTCTCCTGCCAAGTCGGATGCATTGTCGTGGGCGCTCGATTCTATCAAGGATCGCTTTGGTAACTTCATTGCTTATGAATACACCCAAGATCCGTCTACGGGCGAGCATCGTCCCGATACCATTCGCTATGGTGGCAATGGGATGTCCCCGCATGCCGCTGTGAAGTTCACTTTCGAAGATGTTGACCGCCAAGACAGTTGGACCCGCTACGTCGACGAGGCACGCAACGACTTACGCCGTCGCCTGTCCAAGATCACAACGTACGTGGGCTCGAGTCTGACTGGCGATGTTGCCTCGTCTGGTACCCCGGTGCGCGAATACTCTTTGGCTTACGAATACAGCCCTAGCAGTGGTCGCAGTCTACTCAACTCAGTGTCACTCAGGGCGCGCAGCGCAAACGGCACATGGACGACGTTGCCGGCGACAACCTTTGCATGGGGCAAACCAGACAGCGGGAAAATGCCTGGCTTCGTTTCGAAAGGAAACTGGCCTGGTGCGCCAGTTTTGGTGACGCACAACAGCACGGCGAAGTACCACCCTGAATACTTCGCATTTGCGGACTTTGAGAATCACGGTTACGTTGACGCATTAGAAAAGCGTATCGCAGACACAACCAAGCCGAAAGTAACGATAGTCACGGACAACCCGATTCAGCCAGATACGCTGGCTACGCGTTATCGCTACTTCCACAACAATGGCACTGGCTACGACCAATACTATTACACCCTGAGCACGGGCAAGGCTTTCGCTGTACTGGCCACCGGCGACTTCAATGGCGACGGCTCGCCCGATCTGTTGGTGGCGATGGTTGATCCCAACAACTCAAACGCGCGCATCGCGAAAATATGTACCTCCCCGCTTGGTAAAGGCGAGAACGTGCTCGGCGCCCCTGGCAGTACGATCACCTTTAATTGCGACAACAATCTGGGGGCATATGGTAGTAACTCGCAGTCGGGTATGCCATTCGTGGTCGACGTATTAGGTAATGGACGCTCTGCGCATTACAGCAAAGTGGCTGTGGACGCCAATGACAACTATTACGCCACGCTGTGCATCGATATAGACTGCAAGATAGACAATTCTCCTCCAGTCACAGTACTTGGCCTTGAGCGTCCAGAGGATGGAGATTTTCCGCAGGTACCCGACAATACCTATACTCGATTCGAGGAGATGGTGGACTTTGCTGGTGTGGGCAAACCTGCCGATGTCCGCTGGTCTTGGTCTCACTTCATCTTCCGCAGTTCAGGCGATGGAGGTACATCTCCTGTGCAACTGTCGACTTGGTACGGTCTAACTCCGACGATCATCGTGCCAGGCTTCCACGCGAGTGGCGTGCTGAACGATGGCGGGCTGACGAGCTGGACATCGTCTACCACATATGGGCCATATTGTACTAACTTGATTGGCTGCGGAAACATCCATCCGTACTACTTCCATCCGCCGCGCCCAACCGCGACTGTGGCTGCCGACTTCAACGGTTCAGGTTACAGTGGCTTGCTGTTTGGCTTTGTCGAAAATGGCACGGACGCGAATGGAAAGGCAATCTGGACCAAAGCTCAGACGAACCTCTGTCTGTCCACAGGTCGTGGACTCGACTGCGGAATTTCTACGACCAACAGCGGCGCGGGTAGCTATTCTCCAATCGCAGCTGTCGGCAATTTCGTTGGCGATGGCATGCCCGCCGTGCTGACCAATAATATGAACATGTGCCGTGTTACTGGTGACACGCGCACGTCGAATGGTTTCACCCCGAACATTGTCTGTTCCCCTTGGATTGGTAATATCCCTGCGGAAAGCGACGATACGTCGATGGTCGATAAATTGATGTTCCTCGACTTGAAAGGGACGGGCCGTACCCAGATGGTGATTTACCATCCCGGCAAATTCGACGCTAACAATGTCTGGCAGCCGAACGACACTTGGGAGGTGTTCGAACCGATTGATATGGCGAAGGATGGTCAGGCGCTTGATCGTATTCACCAGGTAACGAACGGTTTGAATGGCGTCTCTTCCGTGGCTTATGCTGATGGCTTGCCTTCTGGTGTGGTCTCACAATCGGGCACGATTAAACCAGAAATGACGCGCCACATCACCAGCAATGTAGGCAAGATCGTTAAATCGATCACCCGTACGAACGGCGTCGCGGGTGATCATACGATCTCCTACACTTATCAAGACGCTCAGGTTGATACCTCTGGTCGGGGTTCGCTGGGTTTCGCAAAAGTGACGGCGGCGGACAACCTGACAGGTATCACCACGACAACCGCGCTGCGCCAAGATTTCCCATTCACTGGTATGCCCAGCGGTACGACGGTAGCGGCTAGTGGCGTGACCTTGACCGCAACAACGAATGTCTACAAAACATTGGATATTCCACAGGATAATGGTGTTAAGACGAACTTTGCGTACCTCAACGAGAGTACCGTCCTGCGCGCTGACTTGAATGGTTCGAACCTAGGCAAAGTCTGGACTCATGGAGTCAGCTACGATAATTGGGGTAACCTGTTGACCTCGACCGTCGAAACATCCGACGCCTCAGTTTCTTCGGCGGCCACACAAACGTTCATCGCGACCACCACCAACGACTATCCGATCAGCGTCGATAAAGCGAATTGGCTGATTTCGCTGCTGCGATCGGCGAAGGTAGAACGTGCACAGACAGGCGATCCGACGGCAATCACACGCGTAGTGGGATATACCTATACGACTGATAACACTGGCCAAGTCAAGGCGATGACGGAATCAACCCCCAATGATTCGGCACTGACGGTGACGACTGAATTTACACGTGCGCCTGACAGCAATGGTAGAAGTTTTGGCCTTGTGACGACAAAGGCAGTCTCGTGGACTGATCCTTTAGACAACAGCCTGGTTACTCGCAGCGAGGCCACGGACTACGACGCTAATGGCCGCTATCCGACTAAGTTTACGAACGCTGTTCGTCATGTTGAGAATAGGACTTACGAGCCGGGAACCGGTGCATTGGCGAGCGTGAAGGATGTCAACGATCTGACGACGACCTACACAAACGATGGCTTTGGTCGCGTGATTAGCGAAACGCGAGCTGATGGTAACGTCTCGTACCAGTATCGCAAACAGTGCGATGGTGCTTGTCCATCTGGTGCGGTGATGGCGCAAATTACCGAGCATTTCAAAGGCAACTTGCGTACCACGGTGCCGTCCATAGTTTATAAAGACAATGTCGGCCATACCTTGCAGACGAAGACTTGGGGCTTTGATGGTGCCCCCATCACGGCAGAGCAAAGTTACAACGATGCGACGCTGACCTACACCACGACCCAACCGCACTTTGAAACGCAGGCGTCTGTGTTGGCAAAGACCGAGATGCGCGACGTGTTGGGCCGAGTGATCCAGACTACAACCAAGGACGAGCAAGGACTTGATGTGTCTTCGACCGCGAGCTACCAAGGATTTGTGCGAGACTTGAAGAATGCGCGCAATTACCATCAAATAGAGACTCGCGATGCGCTGGGACAATTGTGGAAGGTGGTTGACGCCAAGAATGGTACGACGCTATTCGGACACGACGCGTTCGGAAATCTGACGCAGACGATAGACCCGGACACCAACGTGATCAACGTGGCGTTCGATCCGATGGGCCATCGCATTTCGATGAATGACCCCGACCTAGGCCTGATAACCTACAAGGTTGATGCAATCGGCCAAGTGCGCCAGCAGCAGACCGCTGAGCAGAAAAAGCAGAACGTATCGACGACGATGACCTATGACGGAATTGGTCGCATGACCGCCCGCGTGGGTGGGGGCGAGGACGAGCACTGGACGTTCGATACTGCGACTATGGGTACAGGGAAGTTGTATGAGGCCTACACCCTGATCAGAGGTGTGAAGGATTACAGCCGCATCCATACGTACGACAGCTTTGGACACCCCCAGAGTACGAGCATCAAACTCGACGTGACGTATGTGACTACCGTGGGTTACGATGATTGGAGCCGTCCGATCACAACGACTTATACGCGTGGTACGGACGCACCCAAAGTCTATGACCAGCGTTATAACGGCTACGGGTATTTGTACCACCTCGAATCTAGCGGCCAGACACTGAGAGACGTGACGAAACAGGACGCAGCGTTGCGTGTACGCACCGTCGCGTTAGGAAATGGCGATAAGAGCACAAGTGACTACAACGATTACACGGCACTGTTGACGGGTGCGACGGTACAGAACAGCAGTGGCATCGCCCTGCTCACACTGGGCTACCAGCACGATGCGGTTGGTAACGTGACTACACGCACCCAGTATTGGAATGGCGGCGCAGGCTTCTCGGAGACCATCACCTATGATGAACTGAACCGGATCTGGACCAGTCAGGTATCCGGTCAAGGGCAACAGGTGTTCACTTACATGGCCGGCGGAGGCATCCTGACCAAGACCGGCGTCGGTACCGGCAACTACCAGTACGGCACACAGGGATCGGGGGCGGTACGTCCACACGCTGTCAAGAGCATTGACGGCTTGGCCGGCATATTCACCTACGACGACAACGGGAATCTGTTGACAGGTCGTGGTCGCACGGTGACGTGGACGCTGTTTGACATGCCGGCTACGATCTCGAACGGCACATCCAGTAGCACTTTCGCTTATGGTCCTGAGCGCCAACGCGTACGCGAAACGCGCAAGGATAGCGTCATCGTGTTCGCAGATGCGCAGGAGGTGGAGCTTGCTACGGACGGTATCACCGTGACGTCGGTGAAAACTTATTGGCCTGGCGGCGGTGGATTTGACCTCGATAAACCCAATCAGGCGGCACAGCGCAATTGGGTGCATAACGATCAGCTGGGCAGCGTGGTTGCAATCACGGACGGAAGTGGTGCGCTGAAGGTGGGCGATGAGTTATCTTACGATGTCTGGGGCAAACGTCGTCCTGGCACGGGCGCAGCCCCGAGCGAGTTCTCGGCGCGAAGCTTGGCGCCGAACGCTACGGACAACAAGGGCTTCACTGGTCATGAGATGCTGGACCAGCTCGATCTGGTTCACATGAATGGTCGAGTGTACGATCCGTACACGGCGAAATTCTTGTCAGCCGACCCGCTGGTGCAGGATCCAACCAACGGACAGAACTACAACCGATACAGTTACGTTCTCAATAACCCGACGAATATGATCGATCCGACGGGGTTTTCAGGCGATTGCTCAGGCTCGAAGTCAGGCTTGACCGCAATGGGTTGCGGCTCTTGGAAAGTTGTGGGGGACTTTTTTTCCTACGCTGAGAAAGCGCTTTTGGGCGGTGAAACGAAGGCGGATGTAGCGGCCTCAGTGGGATCGGGAACAATCCGCGGTCCAAGCGGCACTGACAATGAAAACGTCAAGTCTCAAAAATCGGCAGACAAAGGAGTCATTGGTAAGGCATGGGACGTAGTCAAAGGTGCTGCCATTGGCCTTGTTGAAAACGCAGCGGCTGATGCGCATGACATGCCAATGGGCGGACGAGGACGAGAGCTTGGGTTGGATATGCCAACACCAAGAGAGATGTGTGGAGGATGCGATTATAAACCTGGTCAAGTTCTGCCGGCGCCAGCAAATGCTGAACAGGAATTAGGTCGTGATTTGGCGCCCATTGTATCGATAGTCATTAGCGGCGCGCGAAGGCCAAGCCTGTCTGGCCTGTCGTTCGGCCAGATGCGAACGGCATTGGAGACAGCACAGGAGGCGTACAAAGGTAGCACAGCTATCGGACACGCACTTTCAAAACACGCTGGACGTAATCCGCAGATTTGGGGACGAATGTCCGGGGCAATGAAAACATGGAATGCTCAGGCGATGACACACTTTAGAGAGATTGTTCGCGCACCTGGTGAGTTTCAAGAAAAAGCCTATGATGGAATTAAATTCCTTGAGAAGCGATTGGAAGACGGCCGAGGTATTCGACTAAATATGGATTCGACCTTCAAAGGCTTCATTGATTGAGAAAATACATGAACAATTCTTTCGAAGTTGTGTTTGAAAAAGTACCACCACAGAAAATTGGCGAGCTTGTTAGCGAGCTTCTATCTCATGCGAGCGAGGCCGAGTGTATCGAATTTTCCGAAGAAAATGCAGCGGAAGACAGTCGTGCCATTACACCGGATCAGTTAGCTGACAGGCTATCGACCGGATCGGACTTGACGGCGATGATTCGTGTACGACGCTTCACCACACGTGCTGCGATTATTGATCCCGTACTGATAAGAGCGATCAAGTATGGCAACCTTGTTGATCTGGAAATTAGCTTCGATGTCGATGTCGATGAGGGGGAAAAACCAACGGAGATAATGCAAGCTTTGCACGTGTATGCATTAGACATCGCAAGGTTGTTTTCGACGGGCGATGTGTACGGTGGAATGGAGCCTGCTATGGATTGCGCGACTAGATACTTTACAAATTCTCAGTCTGGCCCGCTCCCACTTAGCGAGAATTAGATTCGGCAAACAAACCTGACAAGATCTACACCGAGACTATCCAGCAAGATCCAGTGTTTCCGAACACGATCCGTCATACTGCACGTGAAGTGAAGCAGTCACCGAACTATGCAGATCAAAATGTCGGCACCATGCTGGAGATTGCATCGGTTGGAGCTACTGGTGGATTGGCAGCATCAGGTGTAAGGGCTTATCGTCTATATCGTTGGTCTCAGATAGCAAGGTGGAATGATCGACAGGCCGCACGTAACCGCGCTGATTTCGAGAAATATAAAGATGCTTTGCGCGCAGAAATGGAAAAGCCACATACCGAAAATCCTGCGCTATCAGATTTAATGGATACTCTTTATCGCGAAAATGCTACTGTAGGTAGTGGAAGTACGGCAGCTGCCGTTCGTCAGGAACTGGAAACAGGCATGCCTGTAGGTGGTGCCTTCCATTCTCAGAAGGCTCAAGATAGTATTTCGGCACTGCAACGCTGGCTTTCTAAAAATCCTGCTGCAAGTCCTGGTGATCGTGCTGCTGCGGAAAATGTTATACAAGATATGAGCAATGCTTTAAGAGGAAAATAATGGGTGATGCTTGTGCAAACTTCGTGAATGAATTGGTGACACTTCATCCTTCATTGGCGGAGAAATTAATTGAGGTACGGGAATATTGGGCGCCAGATGAGCCTCCTATAACAATTCTCTTTGGTGAAATTGGTCGTCAAATTACTAGCGAATTTGTTTACAATCCTGAGAATATAGGAAGAGATGTTTTTAATCTAATAAATGCTGGAATGGCGGGAGATGGATTGTTATTAACAGCTATTGCTACTGGACTGATAGAGAGTGTCGTTTCTAACATTAAAGATGAATCAGTTCGCGAAATATTTCTTGGCCAACTGGGTGAGAAGGCGCAGGCGCATGCCCGAGCTTGGATTGGTAAGTAATTTTACTTTTTTGAAACTGCGTTATAGAAGAGATCGCGGGAGACCCGCACCCCATTTTTAGATCTACACACATGACGCACGCTGACACGAGCCCTCAAAAGCTCCCGTATGCTGTTGAATTTACGGGGGAAATCGTGTCAGACACTTTACTGCTCGTGGACCTGTCAGGAATTTTGTGTGCCGGGGTCGCGGTTCGTAGTTAATTAATCGCGTTGGTGAAGCGTTCCCCAAACAGAATGGCAAACTGGTTTGCTGCCATCTTCCAAGTTCGCTGCGGCATCTT
>NZ_WWCM01000013.1 GCF_009857915.1 Duganella qianjiadongensis | reverse complement strand
GATGCCGCAGCGAACTTGGAAGATGGCAGCAAACCAGTTTGCCATTCTGTTTGGGGAACGCTTCACCAACGCGATTAATTAACTACGAACCGCGACCCCGGCACACAAAATTCCTGACAGGTCCGTTTCACTTGCCCCCCAAGAATAGCACCTGTCGCATTCACAAAAATCACGCATTATCACCAGCAAATATCCACTTCAAAAATCGCGCAGTTCACACCGTATATGCCATTCTTCAACGCTCAACCTTGCTAATTGCAACTGGCTGCGTCCCTGTCGCCACTACAGAGGCACATACGCAACCCATCGTAATCAACTGTTGCTTTTCCCCCATTTGTTACTTTTCGAGATAATGTAGACAAAAAAACAGTGGAAAATTAACAATTGTAGGAAAATTCTTACACGCCTCAGGCTCTAGTTGCCAAGCTTAAGCAAAACTCAACTTGCAAAAGTAGCTCATATGGAGGGCGGGGAGATGCCCACTTTTCTTGAAGCACTCCTTTTCGCTCCGCTCGTGTAACACCGTCGCATGAAGATCTTTTCCGCCGGATGAAGGAATTTATCTTCGAAGCATGAAATATCGCTGCTAGCAATAAAGTTGGCTGCTCGTGCCAACACCAATAATGAACTCGCAAAGTAGTAGCAAGACACGAGCGACTTACATCTGGACTCAGAACTAAACCATAAGGGGAAAGCGATGTCTACGCTAAGGATAATTGCCGCAATAATATTGCTGGGTAACTTGTTTGGTTGCGCCAGCATGGTTCAAGATCAGGAAGGTGCTATTCAGCTCTTCAGTCCAAAAGATGTTGTAAATGTCAGCAGTAGTGAATCATCATCGGCTAGCAAAGATGCGACAAACGCCGACAAGGCAACTGATCCGAAAAAGCCGAACAAGAAAGATATGCCTACCACAAAATCGATCATCGGCCCGGTTGATCCAGTAAGTTTCGCCAGATTGATTAATAGCAATGCAACCGATCTAGACGAAGCCCTCAGACTGTTCGGAACAAATTGCAATGTGTCGACGAATGAGCAATGCCGCTTGCTCAGGAACAGTGCTCAGGATCGCCTGATCGCTTCATCGAATGCCATTTGCAGGGACTATAAGAACACCTTGAAGCGCGCTCACGCTGAGACCAACTTCGCTTATGGTGGACTCGCCACATTATTTGGCGGTATCGGCGCTGTTACTACAGCAGTGAATCCCGCCCGACTATTTGCCGGAGCAGCTTCGATCACTACAGGCATCAGAGCGGAAATGAATCAATCTATGTATTCCATGCTCGCAATTGAGATTGTCACAAAAGCGATTGATAAAGCCAGAACTGACGCGCTCAAGGACATTGACTTAAACCAGCGTAAGGAGATCGGCAACTACAATCTGGAGAGAGCCATAGCAGATGCAGAAGAATACCATTCGCGCTGCTCTCTGCTTGCGGGCCTGCAAGAAGCATCTGCCTCGGTTGCGCAGTCCAGCATAGGATTAAAGACGCTCAATCAGACACTTGAAGATCTCGGCCAGACCGCACAGATACAGGTAGGTCGAAAAAAATACAGCCTATACAGCTCCAATCAGGTGTTCATAAGCAAGGTCTGCTCGGCACTAAACGATGACTATGATACTTTCATCAAAGGGCAAGGAATTAAACTCCAGCTCACCGAATTCTCGGATCTGGACAGCAAATGGAAGGAATTTATAAACAAAGACGAGAATTGCAAATCCGGTGCGGGCAATCCTACTGATACTGAGTGGACGAATCTGATCTCGCAATTCAGCAAGACACAGGACGATGCGGAGCGCGACAAAGTCCTAGGTCAGATCGCAGCACAGCAGGCGAAAGCAGCGGCACTCGAGCAATTCCTGAAAACCAACTTTTCGAGCATTACCGCAGCCTTGCAGAACCGCGCAACAGTCGTACAGCAGATTTACACACAGAGAACCGAGATCGCGACATCGCTCAGTAGTTTTAAGACGGCAGTTCTTGCAACAAGTCCTGCCACCACAAATACCTACAACTTCAAGGATCTAAAAGCACTCGCGGCCAGGGTGCGGAATGTACTTGAACTCATCGCCAGAACCAAGGCCCCGTTGACGGCCGATGAACAAGTAACAGTAAAAACAGCCCTTGCGCCTGTCGATGCACTTACCCTCGAATCATCTGCGTCCGATCTGGAAAGTGCGCAAAATAAATTCGGTGCGGCCGTTACGATTCTGGTTGGGTGGAGCGTGAAATAAGTGCTCGGCAACAAGCGACGCGGCGTTCTCCCTAACGACACATCGCTGTTCGCCGCCAGCGCGCCTGAGCCCTCTTACAGACGCGCTATCTTATCTTGCCGTACTACTTACAGATCAAGCACTTCTAAACTCCAAAGCCTCAGCCGGCTCGGTGCTGATCTTCGGGCATAGCGCCGAATGCTAGCTGCCAAGGCCGCGCTCGAACTACTGGCCTAAGAATGAGCAGTTCGGTATTCAACGACGCTCTACTAGCCCATGGCTTTGTAGGTCTCGGGGGCAAGCACGTCTGTGTATATCAGCGATACCAATACAAGCCAGACTTAATATCGATCGGCTAGAAGAAAGTGGCAGCCAAGCTAGCCAACGCACTTACATAAATGTTGTTATTTTTGCTACTGTGACAATTGGCTAGTTTGTAATTTTATGTAGGAACTATCCTTTATGGCACAGCGAACTCCTAGGAGATATGCGATGTCAGGTATTGCAAAGCTCGTCGCGGCCGCCAGTCTGGCAGCCGCAAGCGTCAATCTCGCCGCCTTTGAAATCAATCCTAAGCACGATCCCGAGAAGTTGAAACTGACCCTCAAGTCCGAATATCAGCATTTTCTGGCACACCTTACTCATCCGACCCATGAGGAGCTGACCCAACTGTCATTCCAGTGTGCTGCAACTGGAAGTATTGCCGCTTGGTGTAATTTATCTCCGATGTCGCCCGAGGCAGCAGCAAGCGCACAAAAATTCGATGAGCAGACCCTCATTCTGGGTGCGCGCTGGAACGATGATCCGAATAATTTCTTCAACGCAAATCAGGAAGCAACCTGGTTATTCTGGCTGAAGGCGGCCGCACACACCAACCACATTACTGATCACTACCCTCTTGAATACCGCAGCCATTTTGGTGACCTGCAATTCCTCCATGGGATGGGTAGCAATGGCGACTCCGCCTCAATCACTCAACAGCGCATAGTAGATTGGGCTCATTTCGCCTATGATGTTGCGACTCAAAAAATATCTCCAGACGCCAGCCTGGCTTCACTGCACGACAAGTATTCTTTTGTCTCCAGCCTGACCGGCACCAGTAAACGCGATTGGTCAGTTCGCAAGTTGTTTACCAACGTCAATGACGTCCTGTGGCCTCACTATGAGGACGTGTCAGCGGATACCGCCCAAGTCGCCGCGTTGTCGCTGGGCGCGCTGCTGCATACTGTGCAGGATTCCTTTTCACATTCGCATGCAGATCGCATCTGGGATCGCAATGACGGCCATTTCCCAGTCAAAGCCTGGCTCGACTATCGAGCACAAAAAGCCTCTTGCCATGGCGCCGCAGACAAAGAGTTTGCCTTCATCACGGATACGGTGTCGCCAAAGCCGGCCATGGTCTGGGGAGCCTGGATCGTGCGTCAGGCCATGCTTGGCGAACCCTGGGCGGGCGAGATGGAGAAGGCATTCAAAACACAACTCTTCGAAATCGAGGGGTCCGGCAGAAATTCTGATGCTGGCGGTTATGATAAGTGCCCCGCCCCCGTAGTGAGCACGCTAACTTCGGAGGCAGAATGAAAATCGCTTCACATCTTGCCATAAGTCTGCTGTACCTCCCCTCACCTCTGCCTGTTCATGCGGCGGAGGATCAATGGCTTGTAATAGACCAAGGCTGGTCGCAAGTCCAGAAGACCGAGTGGTACACAACTTCCCAGGGGGCGCGACTCATTCCTAAAGACTGGCTGACCGCACTGGAACAGTCTGGTAGCGACAATAAATTCTTGCAACCAAGCCATACAGAAGTGTTTCGCTACCTGACCGATGCCGTATCCGCGTCGCTGCCACTGGGATTTGTCATCGATAGGCAAAACGATCGGGATTTTTCCGCCATCACCGAATTACGCTGAAAAAAACCGGGGTGACAATGCCGAATGGGTTGGTCTAGCCTGCGCGGCCTGCCACACCGCCGAAATCAAGGACCTGCCAATTAAGAGCCGAGGAGTCCGCTCTGGGCATCTTGGCGCATAAACTAGAGAGAGACCTTGTCAGTCGTCCGGATCCTCACCGCGTGATTGTTTATCTTCTTGAATGTACTCCTCATCCGATTCAGATAACTTCCTATTCCACAAGGGAATCACGCTCCCGGCCACATCCAGAACTTGGGCGATTTCTGGTTCAAACACATCTTCATCAATGTCGGCAATAGGCTCCACCAAGAATTCAGCACTCAGATCTTCCTTAAGCGTAAGGCCCGACTCCTTATAAGCATAGACCTTATCGTATTTGTTAAGGCTCGCCACTGCCACAACCACTTGTTCCGCCGTATCGAATTCCTGCGCAGGATGAAAGGCCCCAGTATCCCGTAATGCTTCGGCTACCTGCGTCAGATTCTCATATGTGCTCATACCATTCTCCCATGTTAAAAATCATCTATTCAAATCGTAATGTCACCACTTCAGACCGACTTTCTTACCCACCATCCAACAACCTGAACTAAAAATCGCAAAAAAAAAGGAGCTACATGCCGCAGCATGTAACTCCTTTTTTTGAAACTAAAAATTCTGGCTCCCCGACCTGGACTCGAACCAGGGACCTGCGGATTAACAGTCCGTCGCTCTACCGACTGAGCTATCAGGGAAAAGAGGCCGCATTATATACGGCCAATTTCTAGCTGTCTAGGCTATGTTAGCGCTTGCTAGCGGGAACTTTTCTGAAAAATCAGAAACTACCCTTGAACTGCACACCAAACTGACGTGGCTCGTTGACGAAACCGGTCAGGTTGTTGAAGTCGATGGCACCAATGATGCGCTCGGTGTTGGTGATGTTACGTGCATAGCCAGCCACCTCGTACTTGCCGCCAGCCCAGTTGTAACCGACGCGCAGGCCACCTTCCACCATAGGCTTGCCAGTGAACTCTTTGGCTTCGTACAGGAAGAAGTTGATTTTGCTGCGGTAGGACCAGTCGGTCAGCACGAACAGGTTGCCGTTTTCCAGCGCCCAGTTGTAGCGTGCGGTGGCATTCAGGATGTACTTCGGTGCCTGTGGCAGCGGATTGCCATCGATCACAACGCGGCCTGCGGCGTTGATCGGATCGGTGATAGTGCACGCGCCGCACTTGGCCACGGACAGCGATGGGTCCTTGATTTCGGTGAAGTTGTACGAACCGCCAGCCGTTACCTTGAAGTCCGGCGTTACGAAGGCTTCGAAGTCGGCTTCCAGACCGCGACCGGTAGTCTTGGCTGCATTGATCAGCTTGGTGACGTTGGAGTTACCACCCACTACGGTCAGCTGCTGGTTCTTCACGTCGTAATCGTACACGCTCAGCGATGCACGGGCGCGGCGGTTGAACAGATCAGCTTTCACACCAGCTTCGTAGGAAGTGATGGTTTCTGCATCGGCCACAGTGATAGGCACCGAAGCGCTAGCAGCGGCGATACTCGGCGCACGGAAGCCGGTAGCAACACGGGCGTAGGTGCTGATATCTTTGCTCAGCTTGTAGGTCGCGCTCATGTCCCAGTTGGTCTTGTGCTTGCTCTCGTCCACCGACTTAGGACCGATCTGGGTAACGTTGATGGCTTCCACGGTGCGGAAGTCCTTCTTGTCCTGGGTGTAGCGCAGACCGCCGCGCAGTACCAGGCTATCCGACAGATCGTAGGTTACCGAACCGAACAGCGCCGAAGCGGTATTGTTCTGATGGCTCTGCAGGTGCGAAGTCTGGGCCTGGGTGTTGCTGTCGTAGTTGTTGCTGTAGCCCTCGCCACTTTCCTTGAAGAAGTACACGCCGCTCTGCCAGTTCAGCGGGCCAGCATTCTTCGACTCGACGCGGAATTCCTGGCTGTACTGGTGCAGCCAGCTCAGGCCTCCACCGGTCTGCACCTGGAAGGGAATGAAGCCCGGACCGGTAGGCGTACCGCCGTCGATGTCGCCGCGGCTGTAGTACTCATCCACACCTTCGTAGCCGGTGATGGAGAACAGCTTGACCGAACCCAGATCCCAGGTCAGGCGCGCGTTGGTGCCATTGGTGCGCAGGTTCTGGCCGTTCAGGCCGTTGGTGTTGAGCTTGGTGAAATCGTAGCCATCAGCGAAGTCGTTGCTGCCCTTCTTGATGATGTTGGCGCGGAACAGACGGGCGCTGCCGGTGGTGCTACGGGCGTGCACATTGAACAGCGCACTGAAGGTGGTGCTAGGGGTGTACAGGAACTGTACGCGCTCGGCGTGCTCGTTGTAGCCTTCCAGCACGTCGTCCTGCTTGGTATAGGTGTTGTCGACGAAATTGTCGCGGTGCTGGCGCAGGGTCGAAACGCGCATGGCCCACTCGTTCGACAGCGGCACGTTGGCAGCGCCTTCCAGATTCACCGTGTTGTGGGTGGCCCACGACACGTTGTAATAGCCTTCGACTTTCTTGGTGTTAGGCTTTTCCGATTCGAACTTGACCACGCCAGCCGGGGTGTTACGGCCAAACAGCGTACCTTGCGGGCCGCGCAGCACTTCCACGCCAGCCACGTCGAAGATAGGGAAGCCTTTCAGAATGGCGTTTTCCTGCACCACGTCGTCATACACCAGCGATACGGGTTGCGAAGCGAAGGTAGAGAAGTCGGTGTTGCCGTAGCCGCGGATGTAGAAGCGCGGGAAGGTACGGCCATTCGACGATTCCACGTTCAGCGATGGCACTTTGCCGGCCAGCAGACGGATATCCTGACCGCCGGAAACCAGCACGTCCAGTTTTTCATCTTTCAGCAGGGTGACGGAAACCGGCACATCCTTGATGTTCTCGGCGCGGCGCTGGGCCGTAACGGTCACGGTTTCCAGTTGTGGTTCGGTACCCGATTGTGCCAGGGCGGAACCGATAGGCATAACGGCGCTCAGCGCCAGCAGGCGCTTATGCATCTTCGACAGTTTGATCATTCAATTTCCCGATGAGTGGTAATGCAAAGAGTTAAAAACAGTGTCTCCTGTTCTCTCTTTATTTGACTCTGTCCGGCCATCTGATGTGACCGTGGCAGCACAAGCGGAGGCTGATCCGTACAACGTTGGCTAGAATGCACCGGCTTGCGAAAGGGCAGTATTTTCTTTCATTGATACAAGGTATTGCAAGCGCAATATGACAGCTTTGTTATTTACTGTTAGAAATTTGGCGAGCCCAGTACTGGCGCTGAATATTCGCAGGCCGGCCTCCCCTGCGGCGCGTAAAAATAGCGCCAGACAGACAGGTATAAAAAAAGCATCTGTGACATAAATGCCACAGATGCCTGCATATTTACCGTAATTGCGCGCAGTTACATACCTAAAGAGCGCAGCAACTCTTCGTTCGCAGCCTCCTCATCGGACTGGCCAGGGGCGCTGGCTGCGGCGTGATTGTCACGCTCCTGCTCCATCAGCGCATCAGGATCGGCTACCTCGCTGGAATCAAAATCGTGCAGGCGGATAAATTCCGTCCTATCGATAGCTAGTTCCAAATAGAAAATATTGCTCTTCTCAGTATAGAAGGTTACGCGGCGCATTTCCGGACGGTCCAGCGGCGTATCCACGCTCAGCATCACCTGCTTGTTCAGCACCAGCATTTTCGGCTGGTTCTGGGTGATATTGGTTTGCAGTTCGCGCCGAACTTTGCCGGTAAAGTCGCCGACGATCTGGTTCATCAGTTCGCCCAGAATATTGGATACCTCATCCGAAGTGTGAGACACGGCCAGTTCGGACTTTGGCATCCCCATGTGCAGCATGTAGCGCTCATAGATTTCCATCGCCGTCTCGGCGGCAAAATTCAGCACGACCAGCCCGGTAAATCCACCATCGAACAGCACGAAGCAACCGATATCGGGTTTCAGGCCGATTTTGGTAATCCGTTGCACCATGCCCGAGTAATTCACTTTGCTCTGGGTAGCGACATTCAAGACACGGATCACCGAATTACACAGACTCATCAGCAAGTCTTCGGTGCCGTACACTACATCCTTGTTTTCCCCACTCATGTTCTACCTCTATTATTTTCTACAAAAGATGACTTTTTCTCTGCTCCAGCGCGGGCCGCAACAATAGCGCCTCAGCCAGCAAGCGGACGATCGCATCTATCCATTCCTGATTGCGCGCCGCCCGGGCTATTGTGCCTGTCATGTCCATGACAGCCCCTTCCGGCCAGATGAGGTTTCAGAATACCCACGCGCAAGATTTCCGTCCACCTGAATCGCGCAAAACCGTGCGTTTATGATGCGAAACGGCGGCAACACGGGTGCGAAGGCAACGTCCGCTGCCCATTTTAAAAAATTTTCATTGCACCATAGTGATTTCCAGCAGGACAATCAAAGCTATTCGCCGTATCCGCCAGCCGCTATATGGCTGGCTGACCTGGTCGCGCACCATGATGAGCTTCTATCTATTCCGCCGACATCTGCTGATCCTGTGCACCTGCCTGCTTTGCTCGCACGGGCCCGCCCATGCCGACGATATCTGGATACCCCAATCGAATGACCGCGAACCATGGGCGCCGTATGTGATCGAACTGCTACAAGCCGCGCTGGCGCGTGCACCGGCAGCCACACCGGACCATCTGCACCGGCTGGAAACGCATATGACGCAGGACCGCGCATTCACCCTGCTGCGCGGCAGCCAGAAACTCGATATCTACTGGAGTATGACCTCGCAGGCGCGCGAACAGGGCGTGATCGTGATCCGGATTCCCCTGCTCAAAGGCTTGCTGGGACAGCGCCTGCTGGCCATACGCCCCGAATCGGCCAGTCGCTTTGCACAGATAAGGACACTGGACGACCTGCGCCGCGATTTCAGTCTGGGACAGGGCCACGACTGGCCCGACACGGCGATCCAGAAAGCGGCCGGCCTGAATACCGTCACCTCGTCCACTTACGACACGCTGTACCAGATGCTGCAGGCGCGCCGCTTCGATGCCATCCCGCTGGGTATCAACGAGATCGATGATGAACTGAACAAGCATGGCGACGTCAGCATGGTGGTTGAAAAGACGCTGGCACTGGTGTATCCGGCGCCCGTATTCTTCTTTGTCGCGCCGAAAAAGGCGCAACTGGCGGCACGGCTGGAAATCGGCCTAAACCGCATGCTGGCAGATGGCAGTTTCGACGCCATGTTCGACAAACGCTGGAGTAAGACCCTGCTTTCCAAAAACATGAAGAGCCGCCGCATCTTCCAGCTGACTAACCCGCTACTATCGCCGGAAACCACCGAGATGATATGGCGCCACCCCGAGTATTTTCTCTTTCCGCCCCGAGTAGAAAGCGCTACACCCCATCCGTCAGGCGGACGGCAGTGAAGCTTGCAATGCCAGCAGATAGGCATCGCGCGCCGTCTGCGCAATTGCCCGATCACGCTGTAGTTCCTGAAGCCGCCGCTCGGTGACTTCCAGCATCTGCACCTGCTGACGCGCCGCCGCAGACAAGGCCGCCAGCGCATACTTTTTCCCGTCGAGTACCATGAATTGGATGCTGCCCGAGGTAGTCACCGGAGCCAAAAGCGGCATCACCGGCGCAGGTGTACTGCTCAAAGCAGCCCGTTTCAATTGCCGGTTCACTGTTTCGCCATTGAGAATGACCCGATTTAGCAAATGCTTGGGCAAGCCCGTTTTTTTACGCTGCAACTGACGACAGGCTTGCAGCGCCTGCAAGCGCCCCTGCTCGGGCCCATCGGCCAGCACCCACTCCCGATTGCCGGCCAAGGCCTGCTGCACACGCTTGAACACGGCAGCAGGCATGGGCGGCCTAGCCAGCATCTGTTCACTCGGCACCAGCCGCTGCGTCAGTGTCAACGCCACCATATAGGCAAACGCCGCACCGAGCATCAGTTGTCCGTCCGGATAACACCATATTACCGGCAGATACGGCGCCAGTTCCGGCAGTACGTGATTGGGATAGACCTCCACTTGCCAGTACTGGCGGGCGATCTGGCTAAAGTGCGCGAAATCGCGTATCGCCACAAAACGGGCTTGAGCGAAAGGTAATAGTTCGACTTTGGGCTTGGTCGGCGTGACCGTATCGTTGGACACGTCGAGGTACAAGCTACCCAGCTGGAACGCATTCTGGAAAAACTCGCCGCGCAAATCGCCCCACACCTGGCGCAGACTGCCGCCGGCACGGCAAAAGGCCTGATAGGCAGCATGGCCCGAGCGGGCCTGCCGGCTCCGGAGCATTGCCGGATCTAGCGATTTCAGTAGTTCTTGCGCGGCGACAGTAATTTCCAGGCACTGCCCCAGCGGATAGGGTTTGCCGTGTTTCGGCGCTAGCGTCGTGGCCAGCTGACGATCGACTTCGGCACGCAGCTCAAGGAAGAACGCTTCCAGCTCGGCCAGATAGGGCAGCAGATAGGATTCCGTCAGATGTTGCTGGCGCTCGGCATCGATAATCCGCGGTTCATTGGGCAACAGGGAAAGACGCGGGACAGATGATGTAGGCGGCATGGAGACAGCGCGATCAGACAGGCATAACACTGAACAGCATAACAAAAAGCCCCATGTCACTCTGCAACACCACTCGGGGCTGCTTTGCATACATGGGGCTCTTCGGAATTCTGGCTCCCCGACCTGGACTCGAACCAGGGACCTGCGGATTAACAGTCCGTCGCTCTACCGACTGAGCTATCAGGGAATTGAGGCCGGAATTATAGCTGCCAAATCGAAATTCACCAAGTTTTTTCTTACCGCCACCAGCGGGCCAGCCCACCCTGCGTAATCCGGTGCGCGATAGCAGTCATACTGAAACTCTCCGGCAGTTTTTCCCGCCCGCTCCGGGCCAGCCCCCCCCCCATCGGGCTATTTTGTCGCTGTCGCCGAAATCTCCACAAGAGCATCTTTGGGTAGGCGCGCCACCTGCACCGTTGCCCTGGCTGGCGGCTTGTGCTGGAAATAGCTTGCATACACCGTATTAAGCCTGGCGAAATCATTAAGATCCTTAACATAAACGGTCGTCGCAACCACATCGTCCAAGGTCATCCCGTTTGCCGCCAGCACAGCCTTCAGATTATCCAGCACTTGCCGCGCTTGCTCTTCAATACCGCCACCCGCGAGCTGACCGGTTTTCGGATCGATTCCCAACTGCCCTGACAAGTACAAGGCCTGCCCTGCTTTTATAGCCTGCGAATACGGCCCTATGGCCTCTGGCGCCCCCTTGGTGGCAATCACCTCTTTGCCAGCAGGGGCCATTGCACAGCCGGTCGCCAGCATGCAAAGAAGTATGCCGAACGAAATTTTTTTCCATGGACAGTTCATTGCGATCTCCTTATCGGGATGAGAATTGAAAGCCACTTACAAGGGGAAGACTGCTAATGCGATAAATGCAAATATTACAATGGAATTTAAGAACTGCAACGCGACTAAGCACGATACGGGAAAAAGTGCGGTGCCGGCGCACATTCGAAGGAGAAAAAAAAAGAGCCACATGCCTGAGCATGTGGCTCTTTTTCGTATTCTGGCTCCCCGACCTGGACTCGAACCAGGGACCTGCGGATTAACAGTCCGTCGCTCTACCGACTGAGCTATCAGGGAATTGAGGCAACATTTTATACTGTTTAGATCATTTCGACAAGGTTGTTATCGAATCATCTTTAACACTACAATCTGCTGCTCATCGGTTACGCCAAGCGACGCAGCCGAAGAAGCAAGATCTTAAAGCACTTTTGCGATGGCGTCAATCACGATATCGATGTTACGCGAGTTCAGTGCAGCAACGCAGATACGGCCGGTGTCCACCGCGTAGATCGACGAAGCGCGCAGCTGTTCGACTTGTGCCTTGCTCAGGCCCGAGTACGAAAACATGCCGACCTGGTCGCGCACGAAGGCGAAATCGTGGGCAGGCGCCTTGGCTTTCAGCTTGGCCACGAAGGCTTCGCGCATTTCCTTGATACGTACGCGCATACCAGCCAGTTCATCTTCCCACATCTGGCGCAGTTCCGGCGTGGTCAGCACGGTGGCCACCACTTTACCGCCGTGTACTGGCGGGTTGGAGTAGTTGGTACGCACTACGCGCTTCAGTTGCGACATCAGACGGGCAGCTTCTTCGCTGCTGGCGGCCACCACGCTCAGTGCGCCCACGCGCTCGCCGTACAGCGAGAACGATTTCGAGAACGAGTTCGATACCAGCAGCGGGCCGCCAGCGGCAGCGAAGCGGCGTACCACAGCGCCGTCTTCGGCAATACCGGCACCAAAGCCCTGGTAGGCCATGTCGAGGAACGGTACCAGACCGCCAGCGGTGACGGCGGCGATCACTTCATCCCACTGGGCCGAGCTCAGGTCGGCGCCGGTCGGGTTGTGGCAGCAGGCGTGCAGCAGCACGATGGAGCCGCGTGGCATGGCTTTCAGTGCAGCCAGCATGCCGGCGAAGTTCACGCCGTGGGTTGCTGCATCGTAGTAAGCGTAGTTATTGACGGTGAAACCGGCGCTCTCGAACAGGGCGCGATGGTTTTCCCAGCTCGGATCGCTGATATACACCTGAGCGTCCGGCGCAAAGCGTTTCAGGAAGTCAGCACCGATTTTCAGTGCGCCGGTGCCGCCGATGGCCTGCACCGTCACCGCACGTTTTTCCTGCACCACGGCGCTATCGGCACCGAATACCAGCTCCTGCACAGCCTTGTCGTACGCTGCCAGACCTTCGATCGGCAGATAGGTACGCGGCGCTGGTGCAGCGATCAGCATTTCCTCGGCTTTCTGCACGCACGACAGCAGCGGTACTTTGCCGTTGTCGTCATAATAGACACCCACACCCAGATTGATTTTGGCTGGATTTTGGTCGGCGTTAAATGCTTCGGTGATACCCAGAATTGGGTCGCGTGGGGCCATGTCGATGGCGCTGAACAAGCTAGGATTCGTCATGATAAGATTCGATTCGATTGGAAGCGGTTCACTGCGGTTGAAGGTAGACAGCGCGCCCCAAAAACTGCTTCAGGCCGCTGGCAGGCCATTATTTTAACAAAGGTCGGTACACGATGGCTGATTTACCCGCAGAAAACGCGACAGATAACTCCACAAAGGCAACGGTTGTCACATTCCCGGACTCCCCTTTCCGCCTGCATCAACCCTTTCCGCCCGCGGGCGACCAGCCCACGGCAATAGACCAGCTATGCGAAGGCATAGACGACGGCCTGTTCTATCAGACCCTGCTCGGGGTAACCGGGTCCGGTAAAACCTACACTATGGCCAATGTGATCGCCCGCATGGGGCGGCCCGCCATCGTGTTCGCCCCGAATAAGACGCTGGCTGCCCAGCTGTACTCGGAGTTCCGCGAATTCTTCCCCGAGAACGCCGTCGAATATTTCGTCTCCTACTACGATTACTACCAGCCTGAAGCCTATGTGCCGCAGCGCGACCTGTTCATCGAGAAGGATTCCTCGATCAATGAACACATCGAGCAGATGCGCCTGTCCTGCACCAAGTCGCTGATGGAGCGGCGCGATGTGGTGATTGTGGCCACCGTGTCGGCCATCTACGGTATCGGTAACCCTACCGAATACCACCAGATGATCCTGACCCTGCGCGCCAAGGATAGGGTAGCGCAGCGCGATATCATCGCCCGTCTGATCCAGATGCAGTACACCCGCAACGAAGTCGATTTCAGCCGCGGCACCTTCCGCGTGCGCGGCGATACGCTCGACATCTTCCCGGCCGAGAATGCGGAACTGGCCGTGCGGCTCGACCTGTTCGACGACGAACTGGAATCGATACAGCTGTTCGACCCGCTGACGGGCCGCGTCAAGCAGAAAATCCCGCGCTTCACCGTCTACCCCGGCTCGCATTACGTGACGCCCCGTTCCACCGTGCTGCGCGCGATCGAAACCATCAAGGACGAACTGCGCGAGCGGCTGGATTTCTTCCGCCGCGAGAACAAGCTGATCGAAGAACAGCGGCTGGAACAGCGCACCCGCTTCGATCTGGAGATGATGGCCGAAATCGGCTTCACCAAAGGCATCGAGAACTATTCGCGCCACCTGAGCGGCGCCCTGCCGGGCGAGCCGCCGCCGACACTGGTCGATTATCTGCCCAAGGATGCGCTGATGTTCCTCGACGAATCGCACGTGCTAGTGGGCCAGCTCAGCGCCATGTACAACGGCGACCGTTCGCGCAAGACCAATCTGGTCGATTACGGCTTCCGCCTGCCCTCGGCACTGGACAACCGTCCGCTCAAATTCGAGGAATTCGAGCAGAAGATGCGCCAGACTATCTTCGTCTCGGCGACCCCGGCCGAGTACGAAAAAACCCATGCCGATCAGGTGGTGGAACAGGTGGTGCGCCCTACGGGTCTGGTCGATCCGCAGATCATCGTGCGCCCTGCCCTGTCGCAGGTGGACGATCTGATGTCGGAGATCACCTTACGCGTGCAGCGCAACGAACGCGTACTGGTGACCACGCTGACCAAGCGCATGTCCGAACAGCTGACCGAATATCTGGGCGACCACGGCATCAAGGTGCGCTACCTGCACAGTGATATCGAGACGGTGGAACGGGTAGAGCTACTGCGCGACCTGCGCATCGGCACCTTCGATGTGCTGGTGGGGATTAACCTGCTGCGCGAAGGTCTGGACTTGCCGGAGGTATCGCTGGTGGCCATCCTCGACGCCGACAAGGAAGGCTTCCTGCGATCGGAACGCTCGCTGATCCAGACCATAGGCCGTGCCGCCCGTAACCTCAACGGCGTGGCTCTGCTCTACGCCGACCGCATGACGGATTCGATGGAACGCGCCATCGGCGAAACGGAGCGCCGCCGCGCCAAACAGATCGCCTTCAACGAGGCCAATGGCATCGTCCCGCGCGGCGTGCACAAGGTCATCAAGGATATGATCGATGGCGTCTACAGTCCGGAGCAGGCCACGGAAGAACTGGAAGTGGCGCAGCAGACGGCCAAGTATGAGGCCATGAGCGAGAAGCAGATCAGCAAGGAAATCAAGCGGCTGGAAAAGGCCATGCTCGATCACGCCAAGAATCTGGAATTCGAAAAGGCCGCGCAGGTCCGCGACCAGTTGCATGTGCTGAAGCAGCAGCTGTTCGGTGCACCGGGCACCGATACCCTGGATTAGCCCCGTCCAGACTAATCTAGACCGATCTAGACCGATCTAGACCGATCTAGACCGATCTAGACTAATCTAGCCCGGAATAGACCGCCGCTCGCCGCGCGCATACCAGCATCTAGCGCGCCAGCTGATCGATGAAACGATACACGCTATCGAGCAGCTGTGGTGCGACCGGCAGTTCGGGGCTGCCATAGGATTTGCGCTGCAGCTCGACATCATTACCGACCATTTTCAGCAAATGGTTCATACCCTCGATCACCTGCAAGCGGGCGCGGGGTGCTGCCGCAGCTAGTGCCTGCGCTTCGCTTAGCGGCACCTGCAAGTCCGCCGTGCCCTGCACGATCAGCACCGGCATGCCCAGTGCTGCCACCGCCTTGCGCGGGTCATGCTGCAGCCACGAGATCAGATAAGGCTGCACCGAACTGTGATACAGCGCCTGCAGCGGCGCCGGCACATCGGCCACCGGCTGGCCCTGTTTCAGCGCTGTCAGGATGCGCTCGTTTTCCGCTAGCAAAGCTGGCGGCAACTGTTTGGCCAGCTGGTCACGCAGCAATTCATCGGCCGGATGTCCGGCGCCAGCCAGCAGCACGCAGCCATCCACTTGGGCCCTGGCACAGGCTTCCGCCACGATCTGCGCCCCTTCGCTGTGTCCGATCAGGATCACGCGCGAGAAGCGCGCATCGGCGCGCAGCCTGGCAGCCCAGGCCGCAGCATCGGCAATATAGTCGTCAAAACGCAGCTCGTCTTCGCGCCAGAGCGGGTTGGCGCTGGCCGCGATGCCGCGTTTGTCATAGCGCACCGAAGCAATGCCATGGCGCGCCAGCCCCTCGGCCAGCATCTTCAGGGCATCGTTCGGGCCCGGCAGCAAACGGTTATTGCCATCACGGTCGGTCGGCCCGGATCCCGCGTGCAGCAGCACTACCGGCACTTTGCCGCGGCTGCCTTCAGGTGTCAGCTCCGTGCCATACACGGCTGCACCGCCCACCTCCAGCGTAACCGGCAGCGAGGTCGCGTACACAGATGAGGACAGCAGTAGCAGGGACAGGAATAACTTCATGGCAAGCTCCGTATCAATGTGGAAGACGTTTGTAATACAGCAGCGAATACAGCGCCGCCAGTGGTGCCCACGCCGTTATCGCCAGCATCAGCGCCCAGTGGGGCGCGCCTGCTGACAGTACGGCAAAGCCCAGCAGACCGCTGGCCACCATCAGGCGCCCGGCCAGACGGTGGGTGGCATACCAGACCCGCTCGCTGGCCAGCGTCCACGGCGTGCGTATGCCCAGATAGAAATTGCGCTTCACCTTGCCCATGGGATTACCCAGCAGGATCAGCACGGCACAAGCGAGTCCCGGCGCGATATAGTGCACTGCCAGCGGCACCCCGAGCGCTGCGCACAGCACCAGCGCCTCCACGCAGGCCATCAGCAGCACCGGAATCATCATCATATAGCCATAGGTCGGGCCGCTGGCCTGCACTTCGAACTGGCGCGGCGACAGCCATGGCAAGGCCATACCCAGCAGCAGCAAGGCACCCATGGCCCCCGGACCCAGCAGCCAGATCTGCCAGCGCGGGCCATAGCCATCAACCTGTCCGGCAAAATTCCAGTGCACCGGCATCTGCGCCGGCAGGCGCGGATACAGATAGGCCGTGATCAGACTCATGGCAACGATCAGCAACAGGCACAGCAAAATAGCACGTGACTTCATGGTTTCCTCTCGGGTGGTAGGTCGCCAGCCAGATCCATCATCCAGGCCAGCACATCCTGCAATACGGTGGTGTTCAGGCCATACCAGATGGTCTGCCCCTCACGCCGGCGGGTAATCAGATCGGCGTCCGCCAGCACGGCGAAATGGTGCGACATGGTGGGCTTGCTCATATCGAAGTGTTGCGCCAGTTCGCCCGCCGTCATCTCGCCACGGCGCAGCAAGCGCAGGATTTCACGCCGCGCAGGGTCGGCTATGGCTTTGAAGGCGCTATTGGCGGAGTTCATTAGAAATACATCTAATTAGACAGTTATCTAAATATAGGTGCAAAAAAGGCAGGCGTCAAGCGCCTGCCCTGCCCGCTTAAAGCGTTCTGACGAACTCGCGTATTCCGCCCAGCAGCATCTCCACCGACATCGCCGTCAGAATCAGCCCCATCAGCCGCTCGAAGGCCGTCATCACCTGCGGGCCCAGCACCTTCTGCAGCCGTTCAGCACTGAGGAATACCGCCAGCCAGACCAGCCCCACCGCTGCCAGCGCCGCCACGTGCACCAGCACTTCGCCGGTGCTTTCGCGCGAGAACAGCAGCACTGTCGCCAGTGCCGACGGTCCGGCCAGCGCGGGGATGGCCAGTGGCACGATGAACGGCTCGCCGCCTTCGGTGCGTCCCAGCACCCCATCCGGATGGGGGAAGATCATACGGATCGAGATCAGCAGCAGTATCACGCTGCCGCCTATGCGCAGCGACACTTCCGACAGTTGCAGCGCCGTCAGGAAGTGGCGGCCGAAGAACATGAAGATCAGCAGCAGCACGAAAGCGATCGCACACTCGCGCATGACAATGCGCGGACGGCGCGCCACCGGCACGGGATTGAGCACGCTGGCGAACAGCGGCACGTTACCGAAAGGATCGGTTACCAACAGCAGCAGGATAAAAGTCTGGAAAAAATTCTGGGTCATAAGCGCGCTCGGATAAACAAAAAACGGGAGCCGCAGCTCCCGTTTCTAGTGTACCACCAGATTCAGCTTAAGCCGACTTGCGGCGGCGGGCCACTACACCCACCAGACCAAGACCGGCCAGCAGCATGGCATAGGTTTCCGGCTCCGGTACTGGTGCGGTGGTATAGGTATAGGTTACCTTGGCATATGCATCGATCGTACCTTCCGAATAGTACGACGCATTGGCCGGACCATTGAAGAAAGGCGTTACTTTGCCCGTTACGCTAAAGGACAGCGGGCCGTTGACGAACATTTGCAGTTCGGCCGGCGAACTGAAGGTGTGGCTGTAGGTCTGCGTGGCCAGCGGCAAGTTGGTGTCAAGCTCATCACCAGCGGCAATGGAAAACACATTGTTCGATACTGCGCTGATGTTGCCGTAAGGGGTGTGCAGAACGCCGGTCAGATTGGCAGTGAAATCGGCAGGCTTGGCACCGTTATTTGCCAGCTCGACATAGCCAGTCAGGCGGTCGGACAGTTCGAATTGTACCGACGTCAGCTTGCCCAGATGGGTATCGAAGGCATCCAGGCTCAGGGTGCTAGCCACGTTGCTCTTCACATCGAATACGGTGGCTTCGGAAACGCTGGTGCCGGCGGTAGCGTTAAGCGCGCAGGTCATTGCAGCTGCGGCCGCGATCAGTTTGGTCATTGGGGTCATTTGTCTAGTTCCGCAAAAATTATGAGATCAATCCGCAATAACTTAGGCGGAACGTTTGTTGCGCTTGGCAATGAAGCCCAGCATGGCCAGACCAGCCAGCAGCATGCCGTAGGTTTCTGGTTCCGGTACCGGCGCGGCGGTGAAGGTGTAAGTCACATGGCCATAACCATTGGCGAAATTGCTATACACGGCCTTCACGCGATCTTCATTCAGGGTGGTCGACGCCGCAACCGACAGCGCGGACGACAGAGTGCCGGCCGTATTGAACAGTGCCAGATCGGCGCCGCTGTAGTTGGTCGATGCGTGCAGCGTATATTTTTCCGATTCGGTGGCAACCCCGTTACCAGCACTGGTTTTACCGGCCACCGACAGAGCGGTGTTAAGCAGCGTTGCCGAAGTGCTCAGCGTGGCGCCTGGCGCAACCAGTTTCAGGCTGGCAGGCACCGAAACGTTCAGGGTACGGTCGGTGGTATTTTTATTGGTCAACGTAACCGTCGCATCCACTTCCGAGTAGATATCGAGCGACACGCCGGTCAGCGTACCCTTAGCCGGATTAAAACCTTGGAATGTCATCAACACATTCACCAGGTCAACTTTGGTCGAATCGATTTTGCTCAGGTCATAGACCAGGGTGTCTGCGTGGGCGGCACCGGCCATCAGCGAGGCGGCAACCAAAACTGCGCTGGTGATTTTGTTGAGTTTCATGGATTTTCCTGTTAAGTAGACTACACGATAATTTATTGCCTGCGAAACATCTTCCTTGCACTTGCAACAAATTTTTTGCTTAGACGAATCTTAACACAGAATAGGGATTTGTCATTTCTTTTTTGCACTTTAAAGAGAAAATTTGCAACAAAAATTACTCAAAAGAAATTCCCGACCATCCCAGCCCATCCACCGATGCCGCCACACGCCCCATCCACCTAGCGCAAAAAAAAACGGGAGCCTAGGCTCCCGTTCTTTAACTGACTGACTGAACTATCAGGCAGCTTTTTTTGCTTTGCGTTTGGCGGCTACCGCACCCACCAGGCCCAGACCAGCCAGCAGCATGGCGTAGGTTTCTGGCTCCGGTACCGGATTTGGGGTGTAGTTATAGGTCAGCACAGCCTGGGTATTAACCGTCGAGCTACCCGCAAAGGTAACGTTGCCGCTACCACTGCCCGCGAACACGCCGCTGACCGACGACGCCAGCGTAGTGCCGCTGAATGCATGCAGCGCAGCAGCCGAAGTCAGCAGACCGGTCGAGCTGGTCACTGGCTGGGCCGTATAGGTGATTTTCACGCCCGAGGTGCCACCGAAGTCGGTGGTGCCGTCAAACGCAGCCAGCGCCACGTTTTGCGTGTACAGATTGCTGACCGAGATAGGTGCCAGCGAACCGATTTGCAGCGACAGCAGAGCGCCGCTACCCAGCGTCACGGTTTGTGCAGCAGCCGTATTCTCGGCGCGCAGTTTACCGCTGATGGTGCTGATGAAGGTCACTTCGACCGAGTTGAGCGTACCGAGTGCCGGATTGAACGCGGTAAAGCCGAAGTTCACAGGACCGCTCAGGTGAGTGATATCGTAAATCGGTGCCGAGGTCTGGGTCGAGGTTGCGGCAACAGCCGAAGCACCCATGCTCAGCAGCGCGGCAGCGATGGCCACTTTCATTGCGTTTTTCATTAACTACTCCTGAATCTGTTCTGGTAAGAAGAATTAAGCCTGAGTGCTGGCACGCTTGCGACGGGCAACAACACCCATCAGACCCAGACCAACGAGCAGCATGCCGTAGGTTTCTGGCTCAGGTACTGGAGCAGCCGTGTAGGTGTACGTAACGGTGCCGGTGGCCAGCACTTGGGTGGTGAAAGCGGTCACCACATCTTCGCCGCCGGTGGTATGCGACACTGCGTTCACGCCGGTCAGACCCGATACGCTAGCCGTTTTGAAGTAGTCCAGGCCGCTGCTGAAATTGGTCGAGGCGCTCACCAGACCATGCTGGCCCAGAGTGACGTCGTCGCCGGCAGCCAGGGTGTAAGTCTGGTTGTACAGTTGGCCGGTGTAGAAGGTCGAAGCCGACGAACCGGTACCAAAGCCCAGCAGAACGTCCAGCGCGACGTAACCGCTTTTCAGTACGTTCGAATCGTTCAGAACGTAGACCTTGCCATCGACATCAGCGTCGAGCTTGATCGACACGCCAGTCAGGGTGCCCAGCGCGGTATTGAAACCAGCGAAGGAGACATTGCTCAGCAGATTGGTGTTGGTGTAGATGACAGGCGTACCGCTGATCGCCACGTCGTAGGATGCAGCCATTGCCGACGCGGATGCCAGGCTCAGGGTGGCGAGCAGCGATGCTGCGATCGTCTTCATTTTCATAACATTCTTCCGGTGTGAGTTAGACATGTACATCTGCGCAAAATAACTGCCGCGCTACCTGTACTACTTGATTTATGGAGAGCTTAACATGTTCATGCAGAAAAATCATTACTTTTCTGCATTTTAGTATCAATGAATACAATAAAAATTTCTTTTTAGAAATTTAATTCTATTAAGAAATGAAACTAGTGGCTTTTCATACGCAATCTGCATATTTCAGGGAGTTTTGTTGCATTTTTCAGATAAAGCTGGCACCGGGGCAAGGTCCGCTGTCACAATCGCGCCACAAACCTCCTCTCTGCCTAGGCAAAAAAAACGGGAGCTCAAGCTCCCGTTCCGACGATCTGCTTTAACTGATCAGGCCGACTTGCGCCGGCGTGCCACAACACCGACCAAGCCCAGTCCTGCCAGCAGCATGGCATAGGTTTCCGGTTCCGGCACCGGCAGCGTGGTATAGGTGTAAGTGACTTTAGCGTAACCGTCTACCGTGACATCCGTACCGTAACGGGCATTGCCGCCAGCAGTCAATTCCTGATCGGAGATGGCGCTCAGCGAAGCCGAGTAGCTACCATGTCCGATGAACTGCGCCAGATCCGCAGTCTGGGTGAAGTTCAGCGCCTGACTTACCGTCTGGGTTTGCAGCGTATCGTTCACGGTAGCGCCCGACGCCAGCAGATAGCCTGGAGTGACCCAGTTACCCGTCACCAGCGATTTACCACCCACGCTAGCCGTCATATCGGCACCGGTTTTCACACTGAACCACTCGGTACCGGGATCTTTATTGGTCAGTTTGATCGAACCGTTCAGAGTACTGAACAATTCAAAGGTCACTGACGTCAGCGTGCCCAAATGGCTATCGAATTGCGCAAAGCTCAGCGTGCCCGGAAAGTTCTCAACATCGAAAATGGTAGCCGATTGCGGCAGGGTCTGCTGCACGGTGGCGGCTTGCGCACCAGCCGCAAGCAGCAGCGTGGCAACAGCGATCAGAGTCTTGGTAAATTTGGTCATTTTCTGTCCCTTAATTAGTCGTGAAGGTCCAAATCAGACCTGAGCCGAGCGCGCTTTACGCTTGCCCGCAAACGCCAGTACGCCCAGACCCAGCAGCATCATGCCGTAGGTCTCGGGCTCCGGTACCGGAGCTGGCGTATAGGTGTAGGTAATGGTGCCGCCCAGACTCTTGGCCATGGTGCTGTAGTCTGCGGTAATGCCGGTCGGGCTGTTGGCGGCGCTGGTGGCGGTAATTGCCAGCTGGGAAGCCAGCGTACCCGCGCCGACAAACTTGGCAAAATCGCTGCTCGCCAGATTGATATTTACGGTCAGAACTTCCGTATGCTTGCCTGCCAACACATCCGTGGTTTTAGCCGTGGCCGTCACAGGACCGGACAGCAAGCTGTGCGATGCCGAACCCAGCACTTCACTAGGCAGCGACAGTTGCATGGTCGAGCTCAGCGCGGTGTTAACCGTCTTGTCCAGAGCTTTGCTGTTACTTAGCAACAATTGGCCCGTCACATCGGCGCTATAAGTGATATTAATGCCCGTCAAAGTACCGAGTTGACCGTCAAATTTCTGCAGGTTCAGGGTTTCCAGCAGATTGGTCGCGGTGGAGCTAAAACCGCTCACATTGAAAGTTTGCACGGCGGCCATGGCTGGCACTGCACACGTCGATGCGGCGATGCAGACTGCGGTAGCTAAGGTCTTCAGTTTCATACATTTTCCCTAAAAAAGTCGCCTGACTGCGGCATACGAGGCTAGCCGCAAATAAAACTGCTGTGCCGCCAAACTTGCTAATGTGTAGGAATCATAACATGAAATATCCAATTTGCATTACTTTTACGACATTTTATGTGCACTCTTCGCAACAAAAGTTACTGGAATACAATTGACAATAAAAAACGACCCGCAGGTCGTTTTTTATTGATGCTACCGCAAGATTGCGCTTATTCGCCGCTCTCGCCTTTTTTGATCCACGCGGCCAGCTGGTGCGGGCGCAGGCCGTCGTAATCTTCGAACGGCTGATGGATCCACGGATTGTGCGGCAGTTCTTCCATCTGGTAGTCCGGCTTGAACACCGAGCAGCCCTTGGTCCAGATCACGGCCGAACGTACTTCCGTCACGCCCGGGAAGTTTTCCTGCAGGTGCTTCATGACTTTTACCAGCGTCACGCCGGAATCGGCCAGATCGTCCACCAGCAGAATGCGGCCGCTGAGCGGGCCTTTGGTCATCGTCATGTATTTGGCGATGTCCAGATCGCCGCGCACGGTGCCCGCTTCTTCACGGTAGGAACTGGTCGACAGGATAGCCAGCGGCACATCGAAAATACGCGAGAACACATCGCCCGGACGCACGCCACCGCGCGCCAGACACAGCACCTGGTCAAACTTCCAGCCCGACTCGTGGACTTTCAGCGCCAGACGCTCGATCAGACGGTGGTATTCGTCCCAGCTGACCCAGAGGTGTTTTTCATTCGATTGTGGGGTGTTCATTCAGTCTTCCTTGATTACTCGAACGGATGACGCAGTACGATCGTTTCTTCACGATCCGGACCGGTCGATACCATGTCAACCGGCACGCCGACCAACTCTTCGATACGTTTGATATAGGCACGGGCGGTAGCAGGCAGCGCTTCGAGCGACTTGGCGCCCACGGTGCTTTCCTTCCAGCCCGGCATTTCTTCATACACCGGCACGCAACGCGCTGCCTCTTCCGCGCCGGACGGGAAGATATCCACGACCACGCCGTCGATGGTGTAGCCGGTGCACAGCTTCAGGGTTTCCAGACCGTCCAGCACGTCCAGCTTGGTCAGGCACATGCCCGTCACGCCGTTGATCTGCACCGAGCGGCGCAGCAGTGCAGCATCGAACCAGCCGCAGCGGCGGGCACGGCCCGTCACGGTGCCGAACTCGTGGCCCACTTGCGCCAGATGGTGGCCCACGCCGGCATCGGTCGGCAGTTCCGAAGGGAACGGACCGGAACCCACGCGGGTGGTGTAGGCCTTGGTGATGCCCATGATGTAGTGCAGCATGTTCGGGCCCACGCCGGCACCGGCAGCAGCATTACCTGCCACGCAGTTGGACGAGGTCACGAACGGATAGGTGCCGTGGTCGACGTCCAGCAGCGAACCCTGGGCGCCTTCGAACAGCAGGTTGGCACCGGCTTTGTGTGCAGCGTACAGGGCGCTCGACACGTCGGTCACCATAGGACGCAGACGCGGCACGTAGGCCAGCGCGTCGTCCAGCGTTTTCTGGTACTCGACCTTCGGTGCTTTCAGATAGTTTTCCAGCACGAAGTTGTGGTAGTCCAGATTTTCCGCCAGCTTTTCAGCGAAGCGTTTTTCGTTCAGCAGGTCGGCCACGCGGATGGCGCGACGGGCGACTTTATCTTCATAGGCCGGGCCGATGCCCTTGCCGGTAGTGCCGATCTTGGCCGCGCCGCGGGCTGCTTCACGGGCCAGATCCAGTGCCGAGTGGTAAGGCAGGATGACCGGCGCTGCATCCGATACTTTCAGACGCGATGCCACTTCCACGCCGACTTTTTCCAGCTTGTCGATTTCGCGCAGCACATCCGGCACCGACACCACCACACCGTTACCGATGTAGCAGGCCACGCCCGGACGCATGATGCCCGAAGGGATCAGCTGCAGCGCAGTTTTGACGCCGCCGATGACCAGCGTATGGCCGGCGTTGTGACCGCCCTGGAAGCGGACCACACCCTGTGCATGATCGGTCAACCAGTCGACGATCTTGCCTTTACCTTCATCGCCCCATTGGGTACCGATGACGACGACGTTTTTTGCGTTTTTCTTTGACATCACACTAACCTAAGTTTTTAAGAATCCAGTTACTACCATTATCGTCGAGGACCAGCGCACGATCGCACTCGAACTCGTCCAGTTCGTTGCTGTGACCCGGCAAACTCTGGATCACCACTTCGCCGGACTTGCGCAGCTCGGCGATTTTTTCTTTCAACTCCGGCGCATTGCCCCATGGCGCACGGATCGAATGCTTACGCTCCGCCGTGGGCAACAGGCGCGCCAGTTCGCGCAAATCCAGCGAGAAGCCGGTGGCGGGACGTGCCCGGCCAAAGGCCTCGCCGACGTGATCATAACGGCCACCGCGCGCCACCGCATTCGGCAGACCGGGCACGTAGAGCGCAAACATCGCGCCGCTTTCATACTGATAACCGCGCAGGTCGGCCAGATCGATGGCCACTTCGGCCCGTCCCAGCGCCGAGGCAGCCAGCGCGGCCAGTTCGGCCAGCGCCTTGCTGATGCCCGGCAGATCGGGCAGCAGTTCGCGCGCGCGCCCCAGCACTTCCACACTGCCGTACAGGCTAGGCAATGCCAGCAGCGCGTCGCGCACCACCGGCGTGTAGTCGCGCGTCAGCGCCTGCAGGCCCGGCACATCCTTGGCGCGCAGCAGTTGCACGATCTGGGCAGCGTCACGGCTGGCGGCAGCATCACTGTCGGTAATGGCGCGCAGCACGCCCACGTGGCTCAGATCGAGCCGGGCGCTGGTGAAACCGGCCAGTGCCAGCGAAGCCAGCGCCAGTTCCTGAATTTCGGCATCGGCTTCCAGTCCGGCATGGCCGTAGATTTCGGCGCCGATCTGCAGCGGTTCGCGGGTAGCGTGCAGGCCCGACGGACGGGTGTGCAGCACACTGCCGGCATAGCACAAACGGGTAACGGAGGCGCGGTTGAGCAGGTGGGCATCGATACGGGCCACCTGGGTCGTCATGTCGGCGCGCAGGCCCAGCATGCGGCCCGACAGCTGGTCCACCAGCTTGAAGGTGCGCAAATCGGTATCCTCACCCGCGCCCGTCAGCAAGGACTCCAGATATTCGAGCATAGGCGGCATCACCAGCTCGTAACCGTACAGACGGAAGTTATCCAGCATCAGACGACGCAACTCTTCGATCTTGCGTGCTTCCGACGGCAATACGTCGGCGATATTCTCGGGCAAAAGCCAATTTGGCATGGGAAACTGGTACGGAATTAATTAAGTAATGAACAATGCGTCAGGCGCAAGGCGACCGACAAGCGGTAGGCCGAACCTGATATTTTACGCGAAAATGGATTTTAAGACGAGAAAAGATGCGCAAAAGCACCTAGAAACGCCGCTGCCGGACTGCCATCAGGCAGCCCGGCAGGGTGCGGACTTTACTTCTTGCCGCCGGCTGGCGCGCCAGCCGGTGCAGCGCCCGTGCCTTTGAAGTACTTGAAGAAGTCCGAGCTGCTATCCATCACCATCACGTCGCTGTGATTCTTGAAGGTGGCGCGGTAGGCTTCCAGACTACGGTAGAACTTGTAGAACTCGGGGTTCTTGCCGAATGCTTCGGCATAGATGGCGGACGCCTTGGCATCGCCCTCCCCTTTGATCTGCTCGGCATCACGATAGGCTTCCGCCAGTATCACCGAGCGCTGGCGCTCGGCATCGGCGCGGATTTTTTCCGAATCGGCCGAACCGGTGGAACGCAGTTCATTGGCCACGCGCAGACGCTCGGCCTTCATGCGGTCATACACCGAGTTGTTAATCTGCTCGACATATTCAACCCGCTTGAGACGGACGTCGATGATTTCCACACCGATCTGGGCCGCTTCCGCCACCACCTTGGTGCGTATGCCTTCCATCACCTTGCCGCGCTGGCCGGAGATCACTTCGCCCACAGTGCGCTTGGTGATTTCTTCGTTCAGGGCCGCCTTGATGATCTGCGACATACGGTCGCGCGCGCGGTTCTCGTCGCCATTGAAGGTCACGTAGTACAGCTTGGGCTGGCCATCGGCGCGGCCGATACGCCATTTGACGAAGCTGTCGACCAGAATATTCATCTTCTCGGCCGTGATGAAACGCTCGGCGTCCGGCGACTCGATGGTCATGATGCGGTTATCGAGGAACAGCACATTCTGGAACGGCGGCGGCAGCTTGAAATGCAGGCCCGGCTCGCGGATCACTTCCTTGATCTGGCCCAGCGCGAACACGATCGCATACTTGCGCTGATCGACCACGAACACGGTGGACGACAGCAGCAGGAAAGCGACGAAGGCCGCGACTAGGGTACTGGCTATACGATTCATTAACGGCTCTCCCGGTCACGTAAGGCTTCGCGCGAACGCGGATCGCGCGGACGGTTCACTTCCACCGTCTGCATGGTGTCGCTGCTAGTGCCGGCAACCGGTTTGGCTGCGCTGGCGGCACTGGCTGCGGCATCAGTCGCTGCGGCCTGGGCGATCAGCTTATCGAGTGGCAGATACAGCAGATTGCTGCCCGACTTGGCATCGACCATCACCTTGCTGGTGCTGGAATAAATCTGCTGCATGGTGTCCAGATACATGCGGTCGCGCGTCACGGCAGGTGCCTTCTGATATTCGGCCAGTACCTGCTTGAAGCGGGACGCATTACCGGTAGCGTTTTCCACTACCATCGAGCGATAGCCTTCGGCTTCCTGCAGCAGGCGCGAAGCTGTGCCGTGGGCTTTGGGAATCACGTCGTTGGCGTAGGCCTGGCCTTCGTTCTTCTGGCGCTCGCGGTCCTGCCCTGCGCGCACGGCGTCATCGAAGGCCACCTGCACCTGCTCGGGCGGCTGCACGGCCTGCAGCGTAACGTTGGAGATCAGCACGCCGGAAGCGTAGCGATCGAGGATCTGCTGCATCAGCTGCTGGGTTTCCAGCGCCACCTTGTCGCGCCCTTCGTACAGTACGAAGTCCATCTTGTTCTTGCCGACGATTTCGCGGATCGAGGTTTCTGCCACCTGACGCACGGTATCTTCTTCGTCGCGGTTGTTGAGCAGCCAGGCTACCGGATCTTTCAGCTTGAACTGCACGGCGAACTGGATATCGATGATGTTTTCATCGTCCGTCAGCATCAGCGATTCGCGCGCCTGCTTGTTCTTGATATTGCCGCGATAGCCGATTTCCACCACGCGCATCTGCGACACTTTCACCACTTCGTCGCTCTGGAACGGATATGGCCAGCGCCAGTTGAAACCGGCGCCGGTGGTGTGGCTGATTTTGCCGAAGGTGTAGACCACGCCAGTCTGGCCTTCCTGCACGATGAAAGAACCGCTAGCCAGCCAGATCAGGCCAGCGACTACCACCACCGCACCGGCCGTGGCGCGCAGACCGCCTGCGTCAGGACGGCCGGACGGCATGCCGCCGCCATTATTGCCGCCATCAGGACGGTTCTTTTGGCCGAACATGCCGTTCAGGCGCTGATTGAAATCGCGCCACAGCTGTTCCATATCGGGCGGGCCTTCGCCCGGCTTTTTGCCTTCATTGGCTTGCGGCTTGCCATCCTGCTGATCCGAACCCCAGCGCGGGTCGTTCAGATTGGCTTTCAGGCCTAGACGTTTGAATATCGAGGAGACACGCATCAGTGTGATCCAACTTGAGTGAGGGTGGGACTGCTTTCGGCGGCTTCGGCATCATCCTCCGCCAGCTCTTCTTCATCGACCGCGTAAGACTGGTTCAGGCGTGCGCCGGGCGCACTCATGGCCCATTCGACGATGGCACTGCGCAGCAGGTCCAGACCAGCACCCGTGCGGGCGCTGAGGAAAACGCGGGAAATCTTATCATATTCATCGCGCTCCACCGCCGGCTCCAGACCGGCAGCATCGATCTTGTTCCACACCAGAATCTGCGGAATATGGTCGGCACCAATTTCCTTGAGCACCAGATTGACCTGCTCGATCTGCTCCATCCGTACCGGCGACGAAGCATCGACCACATGCAGCAGCAGATCGGCGTGGATAGTCTCTTCCAGCGTGGCGCGGAATGCTGCCACCAGCTGGTGCGGCAGTTCGCGCACGAAACCTACCGTATCGGAAATCACCACATTGCCCACTTCCTGTCCCATGTAGACGCGGCGCGAAGTGGTATCCAGCGTGGCGAACAGCTGGTCGGCCACATACACGCCGGCCTTGGTGACAGCGTTGAACAGGGTAGATTTGCCGGCATTGGTATAGCCCACCAGCGAGACGGAAAAAGTCTGGCTGCGCCCACGCGAACGGCGCTGGGTTTCATGCTGCTTGCGCAGCTTGCCCAGACGGGCGCGCAGAGCCTTGACCCGCTCGCCGATCAGACGGCGGTCGGTTTCCAGCTGGGTTTCGCCGGGACCGCGCAGACCGATACCGCCCTTCTGCCGTTCCAGGTGGGTCCAGCCGCGGATCAGGCGCGTGGCCAGATGCTGAAGCTGGGCCAGCTCCACCTGCAGCTTGCCTTCGTGGGAAGCAGCCCGCTGGGCAAAAATATCGAGAATCAGGCTGGTGCGGTCCAGCACCCGGATATTCAGGCGCTTTTCCAGATTGCGCTGCTGGGCAGGCGACAGCGCGTGATTGAAGATGACGATTTCGATGCGGTGATCCTGCACCGCCATGGCGATTTCGTCGGCCTTGCCGCTGCCGACGAAATAGGCGGCATCGGGCGCCGCCCGCTTGGCTGTGATGGTCGTAATCGGCTCTGCACCGGCCGAACGGACCAGTAATTGCAGTTCCTCGACGCTGGCGCCAAAGTCGCCCTGACCGAAATCGATACCGACTAAAGCTGCTCGCATACGGTCAGGCTAGAAAGATAGTCGCGGTAAGGCAAACGCTTATTCCGCGTCGGCATCAACGCTGAGGTTGACGGCGCGGGCTGGCACCACGGTCGAAATGGCGTGCTTGTACACCATCTGCGTCACGGTATTGCGCAGCAGCACAACGTATTGGTCGAAAGACTCGATGTGGCCTTGCAGCTTGATGCCGTTGACCAGATAGATCGAGACAGGCACGTGCTCTTTACGCAAGGCGTTGAGGAATGGGTCTTGTAACAGTTGCCCTTTGTTGCTCATAACAGCTCCATTTTTGTGTTGTTGTGTTCGGATTTGGAGGCGAAACGCTTAATTTCAAGTACGTGGCTCAACGAAAGTCAAATGATTTTCGCTGAAACACCGCTCGCCCAAGGAAGAATGGTGCTTCTAAGCCACTGTAACCTGTTTTGACTTTTTTTGCTTTGTGTACTGCAAAAAAAGTCCTTAAAAACGCCTTATTTTGCTGCCGTCTTGGCAAACGGGTTCTTACCGGTACGCAGTTCGATGCGCAGCGGCGTGCCTACCAGCGAGAAAGTATCGCGGAAATGCTTTTCCAGATAGCGCTTGTAAGGCTCGCCGACGGCGTCGAGTGCATTGCCGTGAATCACGATTACCGGCGGATTCATGCCGCCCTGGTGGGCATAGCGCAGCTTGGGACGGATGCCGCCCTTGCGGCGCGGTTCCTGCTTCTCTACCGCTTCGATCAGCGCACGGGTCAGCTTAGGCGTAGACAGGTCCGACATCGCTGCGGCATAGGCCGCATCGACCGACTTCATCAGCGGGCCTATGCCCTGCGCGCGCAAGGCCGAAATGAAATGGGTCTTGGCGAAGGACAGGAAGTCCAGCTTGCGGTCGATGTCGATCTTGATTTCATCGCGCTCATCGCTGCGCAGACCGTCCCACTTGTTGACAGCGACCACCAGCGCGCGGCCCGTCTCCAGCACGAAGCCGGCGATATGGGCATCCTGTTCGGAGATGTCCTGCTGGGCGTCCAGCAGCAGCACCACGACGTTGGCTTCCGAAATCGACTGCAGGGTTTTCACCACCGAGAACTTCTCGATGGCTTCGAACACCTTGCCGCGGCGGCGGATACCGGCCGTGTCGATCAGGGTGTACTGCTTGCCGTCGCGCTCGAACGGAATCTCGATCGAGTCGCGCGTGGTACCGGGCATGTCGAAAGCGATCACGCGCTCCTCGCCCACCAGCGTATTGATCAGGGTGGACTTGCCCACGTTGGGACGACCGACCAGCGCGATCTTGATACCGCGTTCGTCTTTTTCCAGTTCTTCCGGATCTTCCGGACGCTGGGCAAATGCCAGATCCAGCGCTTCCTGCACCAGATCGGCCACGCCGTCGCCGTGCGCCGAGGAGATCGAATAGGGCTCGCCCAGACCCAGTTCGTAGAAGTCGGCTACCACGCTGGTATAGCGCATGCCTTCCGATTTATTCACCACCAGCATTACCGGACGGCCGCTCTTGCGCAGGAAGTCGGTAATGGTTTTATCGTGCGGTGTCAGGCCCTGGCGGCCGTCGACCAGAAACACGACCACGTCGGCTTCGGCCACGGCCTGCTTGGTCTGCAGCGCCATCTGATACATGATGCCTTCCTTGGCCACGGGTTCGAAACCACCCGTGTCGATAACGAGGAAGGGACGTTCGCCGACACGGCCCTCGCCATAGTGACGATCGCGCGTCAACCCAGGCAAGTCCGCCACCAGCGCGTCGCGCGAGCGGGTCAGACGATTAAACAAGGTCGATTTCCCTACATTGGGTCGACCCACTAGTGCGATTACCGGCTTCATTTTTTATTCGACTGCAAGTGCAGTCACTGTCCCTGATTGGGTTTGGAAAATCAAATTCGCGCCAGCGATGACAGGGTCCGCTTGAATCGGGCTGCCATCGGTCGCGGCGCGACCTATAAATGCGCCATCTTCCCGCGAGAGCAGATGGACATAACCCTGGAAGTCCCCCACTGCCACGGCACGGCCATACGACACAGGGGTCGACAGGCGGCGATAGGACAGTTTGTCGTTCTTCCAGGCGTTGCTGCCGTTTTCACGGCTATAGGCTGCAACTTCACCTTTGTCGTCGGAGACGAAAACGAAACGCTGATCGACCGTCACGCCCACATCGGACGATGCCGGTTTGCTCCAGTGCGGAGCGCCCGTCAGCGCATCAAAACAGGCCACGCGGCCCTGATACGATACAGCACACACATCTTTTTCGAAGACCACCGGCGTACCGGCGATATCGGTCACACGTTCCAGCTCGGTGGCGCCGCGCGGCTCGCCCACCACCACTTCGTAGCGCTGCAGGCCGGTGGCCAGCACCAGCACCAGCAGCTTGCCGCCCGGCTGGGCCACATACACGTTGGCACCGTTGATCACCATGCCGGGCGCATTACGCAGCGTCAGCGCCGGCGTAGTACGGGCCACGCTCCAGCGCTTGGCGCCGCTCTTGGCATCGAACGCCGTGATCTGGTTATCGACACTGCGCACCACCACCAGACCGCCGCCTACCACCGGCGAGGACAGTACCTCGCTGGTAGCCTGGGCTTTCCACAGCTGCTTTCCGCTGCCGTCATAGGCAAGGATAACACCCTTGGTGCCGCCCACCGCAACGACCTCGCCATCACTGCCCACGCCGGCCGTCAGATCGCTGCCGGTCTTGACGCGCCACTGCTCCTTGCCGGTGGCGGCACTCAGGCGTGCCAGCACGCCGTCGCCGTCTGCCACGAACAGGCTGTCGCCTACCAGTGCTGGCGTGAACACGGCATTGCCGGCTTTACCGAGCGAATACTTCCACACGGTGCGCGGCGTCACGCCGCCCTTCAGTTCCACCAGCGCCGCTGGCTGGATCTTGGTATCTTTCGACGAGAACAAGGAACAACCGGCCAACATTGCCAGCAAGCTTGCAGTAATAACTTTTTCGGTAATACGCATATTTCAACCTTGATCGGAAAGCGCCGCAGCGTGCGGCGCCAAAACATTAAGCGGCGTCTTTAGCGGCAGGTACGGAGCCGCCGATGGCTTCGAATTTCAGCTGGATCAGCTGGCGGCCAGGCGATTTCTTGTCGCTGGCGTCCAGCGCAGCCTGATAAGCGGCACGGGCTTCGGCCAGCTTGTTCTGGGCCACCAGTATGTCGCCCTTGCGGTCGGCCACGGCAGCGGAAAATTCGGCCGGCACCTCGCCCGCCAGCACTTTCAGCGCTTCGTCGTAGGCTTTTTCATCGAGCAGCACACCGGCCAGGCGCACCTTGGCCACCGCCTTGAATTCATCGCCGCCGTGTTCGATAGCCCATTGCAGCTGGCCCTTGGCCGATTTCACGTCATTGGCGTCGAAGCTGCTCTTGGCTGCCACCAGTGCGCTCATGGGCGCGTAGGTGGTGTTGCCGAATTTGCTCTCCATATCGCCCGCAGCGCGCAGCACTTTGGCATTGTCCTTGGCATCCACGGCCGAGGTCAGCTCGTCGTACAGGGCGGCAGCCTGCGTAGCCTGATTGCGCTGGTAGTAGTTCCAGCCGTTGTAGCCGGAATACGCTGCCAGACCGGCGATCACCACCCACGAGGTCAGATTGCCGTACTTTTCCCACCATGCTTTAAGGGACGCAATTTGTTCTTGTTCTTCGAGATCGTATGCCATGTCAGTGTGTCTGCTAGTTGTAAGAGTTATTCAAAATGAGGCTGCCATCGCACTATCAGTGCTCGCAGTTCTCGTCGTGTACGTGGTGGTGATGATCGCCGCTTTCGGTGATCTGGTCCACTACGAAATCAACCACCTGGTCGAACGCCACGGTGCTTTGCTGCTGCTCGCCTTCGGCTGCGCGCATGGCTTTCACGGCGGCAGTATTGTTCTGCACTTCGTCTTCGCCGATGATCACGGCAAAGGCGGCGCCAGCGCCGTCGGCTTTCTTCATCTGCGATTTGAAGCTGCCAGCACCGGCTGGCGTAGAGCCGTGCATGATCACGTCCAGACCGGCATCGCGCAGGCGCTCGCCCAGCACGAAGGCTTGCAGCTGGGCCGCTTCGCCCTGATGCACCAGATACACGTCGCACTGGTTAGGCTGTTCCGGTTCGCCGGCAGCTTTCAGCAGCTCCAGCAGACGCTCGATGCCCATGGCGAAACCGACTGCCGGCGTAGGCTTCCCGCCGAAAGAAGCAATCAGCGGATCGTAACGGCCACCGGCGCAGACCGTGCCCTGCGAACCCAGCGAGTCCGTCACCCACTCGAACACGGTGCGGTTGTAATAATCCAGACCGCGCACCAGACGGGTGTTGATCACGTAAGGAATATTGTTGTGGTCGAGGATCTTGCGCACGCCGTTGAAGTGGGCCAGCGATTCTTCGCCCAGATAATCGAGCAGCTTGGGTGCCTGATTGACCATCTCCTGCATGGCAGGGTTCTTGGTGTCCAGAATCCGCAGCGGATTGGTATGCAGGCGGCGCTTGGCTTCCGCATCGAGGATGTCTTCGTGCTTTTCCAGATAGGCGATCAGGTCGACGCGATGGCGCGCACGCTCTTCCGCATCACCGATGGAATTGAGTTCCAGACGGATGTTCTCCAGTCCCAGATCGTCCCACAGGCGGCGGCACATCATGATCATTTCCGCGTCCACGTCCGGACCGGTAAAGCCCACTGCTTCGCAGCCGAACTGGTAGAACTGGCGGTAGCGGCCGCGCTGCGGACGCTCGTGGCGGAACATGGGGCCCGTGTACCACAGGCGTTTCGGGCCTTCGTACACCAGATTGTGCTCGATCACGGCGCGCACGGCACCGGCCGTACCTTCCGGACGCAAAGTCAGCTGGTCACCGTTCATGGAATCGGTGAAGGAATACATTTCCTTTTCCACGATGTCGGTCACGGCGCCGATGGCGCGCGCGAACAGCGCAGTGTTTTCCACGATGGGCGTGCGGATCTGCTGGAAGCCATAGCTCTGCACTACCGACTGGGCGGTGTTCTCGAACAGCTGCCACAGATGGCTATCAGCCGGCAGGATGTCGTTCATGCCTTTGATGGCAGTGATTTTTTCAGCTTTCTTCATTTCGGACATATCAGTTCTTTTCAGCTTCAGGCAGCCTGCGGCTTGCCATAATTATTCTTCACGTAGTTCAGGACGATGTCCTGGAACTCTTCCACGATGCGCTCGCCGCGCAGCGTTGCCACCTTGGCGCCATCGACGAACACCGGTGCAGCAGGCGATTCGCCCGTACCCGGCAGACTGATACCGATGTTGGCATGCTTGGATTCGCCGGGACCGTTGACGATGCAGCCCATCACGGCCACGTTCATCGCTTCCACGCCCGGATAGATCTTTTTCCACTCCGGCATCTGCTCGCGCAGGAAGGTCTGGATGTTGTCCGCCAGTTCCTGGAAAGTGGTCGAGGTGGTGCGGCCGCAACCCGGACAGGCAATCACCATCGGGGTGAATTTGCGCAGACCCATGGTTTGCAGGATCTCCTGCCCCACCACCACTTCACGGCTACGATCACCGCCCGGTTCTGGGGTGAGCGAAATGCGGATGGTATCGCCTATGCCTTCCTGCAGCAGCACCGACAGCGCCGCCGTCGAGGCCACGATACCTTTGCTGCCCATGCCCGCTTCCGTCAGGCCCAGATGCAGCGGATAGTCGCAGCGGCGCGCCAGTTCGCGGTACACGGCGATCAGGTCCTGTACGCCGGAGACTTTGCAGGACAGGATGATCTTGTCGCGCCCCAGCCCCAGTTCTTCGGCACGCACGGCATTCTCGATAGCCGAGGTAATCAGCGCTTCGTACATCACCGATTGCGCCGGCCATGGCTCGGCGCGTGCAGCGTTTTCGTCCATGATACGGGCCAGCAGCGCCTGATCCAGACTGCCCCAGTTGACGCCGATACGCACCGGCTTATCGTAGCGTGCCGCCACTTCGATCATCTGGGCAAACTGGGTGTCGCGCTTGGCGCCCTTGCCCACATTGCCTGGGTTGATGCGGTACTTCGACAGCGCCTTGGCGCACTCGGGATAGTCGGTCAGCAGGGTGTGGCCGTTGTAATGGAAATCGCCCACCAGCGGCACGTCGATATCCATCTTGTCCAGCTGTTCGCGGATGTAGGGTATCGCCGCAGCCGACTCGGGACGGTCCACCGTCAGGCGCACCAGCTCGGAACCGGCGCGCGCCAGTTCCTTAATCTGGATTGCCGTTTCCACCGCATTGGCAGTATCGGTATTGGTCATCGACTGCACCACGACAGGCGCGGCGCCGCCCACCCAGATCTTGCGCTGGCCGTGCGCTATCAGCACGCTGCGGCTGGCGCGGCGCGGCGCAGGGCCCGATGGAATGGCAGTAAGGCTAGAAGACATAAATTTCAGCTTGGTTATACAGCGTATCTTTTACTTGATGTTCACACGCGAAATCGTGCCGCCCGCAACTGGCGGCAGCGGCAAGGCTGCTCCGCCCAGCGTGGCTTCCACCCCGCCCGGTTTGCCCACGATCAGCAGCGCTGGTTCCTTGATATCGAAGGTCTCGGTGCTGCCCGCTTTCACGGTGCGCGAAATCAGCGGAGCGGCGCCGGGACGGCGGATTTCGACCCACGAATCCTCGTTCACTTTCAGCACCAGCTGGGTGCCGGCAGGCGCTGGTGCGGCCGCAGGTGCTGCTGCCGGCGCTACAGGTGCCGCCGCTGCCGTCTGCGGCTTGGCTGCTGCGGTCGCTGGTGGTGTGCCCGCAGGTGCAACGCCGCCTGCGGCCGGCGCAGCAACCGGCGCGGCAGGCGCAGGCGCTACCGCCGCAGGCGCCGCAGCATTGGCGGCAGGTGCTGGCGCAGCAGTTTCGCTGCCCTGCGCAGGCACGGATACCAGCGGCACATTGTTGTTCTGCACGGGCGCGCTTTCTTCGCCCTGCTTGACCAGCGTGGTTTCAATCGGCGTCACGGCCGCCTCTGCTGCTTTGGCCGCATCGGCCACGGCGCTGGCGCCATCGGCATCGCTACGCTGGAACATCGACAGCGGAATCATGCCGCTCTGGTAGGCGTACACGCCACCCGCCACCAGCACTACCGCGACGGCTGCACCGGCCAGCCAGCCCACCGAGCTGGTAGGACGCGGCGTCATCGAAGGAAAACGCGACTCGGTGAACTTGGGCGCGGCTTCCTTGCGCGGCGGTGCCGCTTCATAGCTGGTCGGCGAAACGACTTCTATCATCGCGACCAGCGGCGTGGCATCGAGCTTGACCACTTTGGCATAGGCGCGCACGAATCCGCGCACCACGGCCATATTCGGCAGTGCATCGTAATCACCGGCTTCCAGTGCGCGTACCTGGCGCGTTGCCAGTTTCAGTTGATCCGCGATCTGCTCTACCGTCAACCCCAGCGCTTCACGCTGTGCTGCCAGTTGCGCGCCGGGCGTGGCCGCGCTGGGTACTGCCTGTTCCTGCGGCGTATCAACCCACTCTGAATTCATCGATTCCTCTGTATCACTCATCAAACGCCCCACGTTGATAAGCAGCATACTCGGCCGAGCCGGCGTGATGGCGACGCAGTTGCGTCGCCCACGCTACTTCGGCACCGGCATCGCCGAGCTGGTGCTGCACTTTAATCGCTAGCCAAAGCACATCGGCCGTCAGACTCTCCATCTTCGCTACCTTGTTCAGGCGCGTAATGAAAAAATTGGCGCGTACCACATCGCGCTTTTCAAAATACACCTTCGCCAGATTGGCGTTGGTCGCCGGCAGATCGGGGGTCAGCTGCAAGGCTTGCAGCAGATAACGCTCCGCGCTGGCGTAATCCTTCACCTTCAATGCGCACGAGCCGGCGTTGTTAGCGGCACTGGCAGGCGCGCGGTAAGCGCGGTTGGCCAGCGCGGCATCGAACAGCGGCATGGCTTCCTTCACGCGTCCCGACTGGCACAGGAAAGACCCGTAGTTATTGGCCAGATCAGGATTGTTCGGCGCCAGTTTGCGGGCCCGTACAAAATTATCTTCGGCCAGTGCCTGCTCGCCCAGCTGCTGGTAGATCAGCCCGCGCATGCCATAGCCATCGGCATACTGGGGATCGGCCGCCAGCGCCAGCTTGACTTCGTCGAGCGCCACCAGATACTGGCCCTGCTCGTAATACCCGACCGCCAGCTGCATGCGGATATCGACTTTGCGCTGGATGGCCGTCTGATCGGACACCGTGCTCAGTTCGGCCTGACCGCTATGGCCGGGCTGCGAACCGGAGGAGGCGCAGGCAGCCAGCAGCGCACCCGCACACAGGGCGACTAGGCTGGACTGGCAACGCTGCGCCAGGGCGATCATCAGGAACGGATCTCCACGATCTTGCCGAAATTGGCACCGAACTTCTGCTGGTATTCGCTCATCTTTTCCATGCGCTCCTGCACGCGCGTGCGGTCCTGCACTTCGCCGGCCAGCTGGCCGCAGGCGGCATCGATATCGTCGCCACGGGTCTTGCGGATGGTGGTGACGATGCCGGCATCGAGCAGAATCTGCGCGAACGCCTTGATACGGGGATTCCTGGAGCGCAGCAGGCCCGATTCCGGGAAGGGATTAAACGGAATCAGGTTGAATTTGCAGTTCACACCGGTCTGGCGATCCTGCACCAGCGCCACCAGTTCGCGGGCATGCTCGTCACTATCGTTGACGCCGTCGAGCATGCAGTATTCGAAGGTGATGAAATCGCGCGGCGCAAATTCCAGATAGCGCTTGCAGGCCGCCATCAGTTCTTTCAGCGGGTACTTTTTGTTCAGCGGAATCAGGCCATCGCGCAGCGCATCGTTGGACGCGTGCAGCGAGACGGCCAGCGCCACCGGCACTTCCTGCGACAGCTTGTCTATCATCGGCACCACGCCCGAGGTGGACAGGGTGACGCGGCGGCGCGACAGGCCGTAGGCGTTATCGTCCAGCATCAGTTTGAGTGCCGTGGCGGTCGGCTCGAAGTTCAGCAGCGGCTCGCCCATACCCATCATCACCACGTTGGTGATCTGGCGTTCGCCTTTGGGGCCGGGCTCTATGCCCTTGGTGCGGCGCAGTTCGAATTCGGCCATCCACAGCTGGCCGATGATTTCACCCACCGTCAGATTGCGCGAAAAGCCCTGCTTGCCCGTGGAGCAGAAGCGGCAGTTCACGGCGCAGCCGGCCTGGGTGGAAATACACAGGGTGCCGCGGGTTTCTTCCGGAATGTACACGGTTTCCACGGCATTGCCGTTGCCCACGTCGACCAGCCATTTGCGCGTGCCATCACTGGAAGTATGATCGCTGATGATGGCTGGCGCTCTGACGTAGGCGCGGGTCTTGAGTTTGTCGCGCAGCGATTTGGCCAGATCGGTCATGCTGTCGAAGTCCGAGGCTCCGAACTGGTGTATCCAGCGCTGCAATTGTTTGGCACGAAACGGTTTCTCCCCCAACTCGGCGCAATAAGCGGTGAGCTGCGCGGGATCGAAGTCCAGCAAGTTGGTCAGAGGTGCGTTCACGGTGTTGCCCATTCTATGTAAAACAAACTCGACTACAAATGAAAAACCGTTTCTGCGCGCCGCGCAAAGGCAGCGCGGCAGAAACGGTGGTACAGCCAGTATTAAGCGCCGAAGAAGTAGGCGATTTCTACTTTAGCAGCTTCAACAGCGTCCGAACCGTGCACGGCGTTCGCGTCGATCGAATCAGCGAAGTCAGCGCGGATGGTGCCCTTGTCGGCTTTCTTAGGATCGGTAGCGCCCATCAGTTCGCGGTTTTTCAGAACGGCGTTTTCGCCTTCCAGAACCTGGATCATGACTGGACCCGAAACCATGAAGTCCACCAGATCTTTGAAGAAGCCGCGCTCTTTGTGAGCAGCGTAGAAACCTTCGGCATCTGCACGCGACAGTTGCTTCATTTGAGCAGCAACGATCTTCAGACCATTGCTTTCAAAGCGGCTGTAGATTTGGCCGATGACGTTTTTTGCAACTGCGTCTGGTTTGATGATCGACAGGGTGCGTTCGATTGCCATTTGAAAAACTCCAATAAAAAGAAAGGTTTAAAACAAAATTGATAACTCAATCAACCTTTAATTTTACCATAGAACACCCCAACTACCGAGTATCGGGGTCAGATAAGCTTGCATTAGCGGCAATTTTAACTCCGAAGCGGCTAGTTTAAGGCTAGTCTAAGCGCCCAAAGCCCTGATCTTTGCGCAATTTTGCACAGACATGCTATGCTTTTGGCAAGCAGTACCCGAATCACCAAGAGGGAGATAAGCTCATGAATAATATGCAAAATACTTACGATCTGTCGTCTGGCCGTCAACTCGTCCAGCACAAAGTGCTGCGCAATACCTACTGGTTGCTGGCCTTGTCCATGGTGCCGACCATCTTTGGCGCCGCGCTAGGCGTGTCGCTGCAGCTGCCGCTGGGCGGTGGTCTGATGGCCCTACTGTTCCTCGGCATAGCCTTCGGCTTTATCTGGGGCATCGAGAAAAACAAGGATTCCGGCATGGGCGTCGCCCTGCTGCTGGGCTTCACCTTCTTTATGGGGTTGATGCTGACTCCGCTGCTGTCGCGCATCCTGGGCTACGCGAATGGCCCTTTCCTGATCATGACGGCCTTCGGCGGTACGGCATCGGTATTTGCCGTACTGGCCAGCATCGCCACCGTGTCCAAGCGTGATTTCTCGGGCGTAGCGAGCTGGGCCTTTGCCGGCCTGATCGTGATCCTGCTCGCTTCGATTGCCAATATTTTCCTTGGCATTCCGGCACTGGCCATCGTGATCTCGGTGATCGCCATCGCCATCTTCTCGGCCTACATCCTGTACGACGTGCAGCAGATCGTGAACGGCGGTGAAACCAATTACATCCGCGCCACCCTGAGCATCTATCTGGACATCTACAACATCTTCACCCACCTGCTGTCGCTGCTGGGCATCTTCGGCGGTAGCCGCGATTAAGCCAGTTCGCACCTCAACAGAAAGCCGGCCTCGCGCCGGCTTTTTTTATTCCGCAGCCCACACACCTTTGCGCCTCCACAAACGCCACAGACAGTTTCAGCATCAGGATAAGCCATACCCTCCCCCCGCGGCACCCGAGGTATTCTTAACCCAACGCGTCTGCGAGTATCCAAATGAGCAAGCCCGTAACCTCACATCTGCAGGCCGCCCTGTCGAAAGAAACGGCGCGACCACGTAATTCGATTGACGATGATGTAAAAACGGCCGAGGATAAAGCCATGGAGCAGACCTTTGCAAAACTGGAAACGGATCTCGAGGTGATCAAAGCCGATCTGGCGACGATCAAATCCCTCTACGCAACCAAAGCGGACCTCGCGCAGGTGAAAGCCGAGATCAGTGCAGAGATTGCGACATTGCGCAGTGAAATGTACGCAAAGTTCGAGCACTTTCAGAGCAAGTTAAATGAACTGCAAGCAGGCTACGGCACACTTAAAGTAGATTTCGATCAACTGCGAGGCGATTTCAATCTACTTCGGGAGGATTTCAATCAACTGCGAGCAGATTTCAATCTACTACGGGCAGAATTCAATCAACTGCGAGGCGATTTCGTAAATCTCGGCCTACAAATAGACCTCAAATTTGACCTGCTGCGCACAGATACCAAAGCACAGATACTGGAAGCCAAAACCGCGATTATCCTCTGGGTGGTAACCACGGTTCTGTTCGCCCAGCTAATTCCGACTTTGCTTAAGCAACTAGTCTCTTAACCCTGCACCTGCCCTTCTTCTACGGCGCCGCGCCTCAACACCTACGCTAGTGCCAGTAGCGCGGATAACCAAGCGCGTTGATCGTCGAACTGGCGAGCTTGTGAAGCCTGCGAAATAGCAAAGTTGCGCAACGTCGTTCCGCAAGTCGTTAAATTCTTAAGATATGGTAGTTTGCAATCCAAGATATCGGCATCCGCAAGAAACAAAAAAGCCGCTTAAAATCAGCGGCTTAAATGTGTATCTGGCGGAAACGGTGAGATTCGAACTCACGAACGGCGCAAACCGTCGGCAGTTTTCAAGACTGCTGCCTTCAACCACTCGGCCACGTTTCCTGAACGTGCAACATTATACATTCTTCACCCGCAATTGGGGCGCTTTCCGCCGCTACAAGCTCAGGCTGCGCGGCTAGCCTGCCCGCCTGCCAGATTCTGCCGCATGGCAAGCTCAAACGCATCAGCCTCCAGCGGACGCGAAAACAGATAGCCCTGCACCTCGTTGCAGCCGGACTGGCGCAGGAATTCCAGCTGCTCGGCCGTCTCCACGCCTTCAGCGATCACCTTGTGCCTGAGCTGCTGAGCGATGCTGATGATGGTATTGGCAATAGCGCAGTCATTAGTATCTTCCGGTATGCCGATGGTGAACGAGCGGTCGATCTTCAACGTATCGATGGGGAAGCGCTTGAGATAGGACAGGCTGGAATAGCCGGTGCCAAAGTCGTCCAGCGACAGCGTCACTCCGAGCGCGGTGATCTGATCCATGATGCCGATGACACGCTCGATATTACTCATCAGCGTGCTCTCGGTAATTTCCAGTTCCAGCCATTCAGGCGCCAGACCATAGCGCTGCAATGTCGTCTGCACCCGCCCCGGCAGGCTGGCCGTAAACTCGCGCGCCGACACATTCACTGCCAGCCGCACCGGCGCCAGCCCCGCCAGCTGCCAGCGCTGCGCCTGCGCACAGGCCTGCTCCAGCACCCACTCGCCTACCTGCACCACCAGCCCTGTAGCTTCGGCCAGCGGAATGAACTCGGCCGGCGGCACCAGCCCGCGCTGCGGATGGCGCCAGCGCACCAGCGCTTCGGCGCCGATGATGCGGCCGCTGGCGATGTCGAATTTAGGCTGGTAATGCAGCAGCAGTTCGCCGTTGCTAAGCGCCTGCCGCAGCCCCGTTTCGATCCGCATGCGTTCCTGCATGCCCTGATTCATGTCCTGACTGTAGAAGGCCACTTGGTCGCCTTCCGCACCGCCCTCCTGCTTGGCGCGGTACATGGCAATATCGGCCAGCCGCAGCAGGGTCTCGGCATCGCTGCCATCCTGCGGATACACGCTGATACCTATGCTGCCGCCTACGCGCAGATCATGGCCGTCGATCAGGAAAGGCGTATTCAATGTTGCGAGCAGCTTCTGTGCCACCATACTCGCCTCGAAGTGCTGGCCGATATCGAACAGGCCGATGGCAAACTCGTCGCCGCCCAGTCGCGCCACCAGATCCTGATCGCGCAGCACGGCACGAAAACGCCGCGCCACCTCGCACAACAGTCCGTCACCTATCTCCCGCCCCAGTGTGTCGTTGATCAGCTTGAAGCGGTTGAGGTCGATAAACAGCACGCAGCCATGCAGTTTGCTGCGCTGGGCCACCGTCAGCGCCTGATCGACCAGCTTGGTCAGCAAGGTGCGGTTAGGCAGATTGGTCAGCGCATCGTAATACGCCAGATGGTGGATGCGTTCTTCCGCCAGCTTGCGCTCGGTGATATCGGTCAGATAGGCAATCAGGCCGATAGGCCGACCCTTAGGATCGCGCAGCGGCGACAGCGACAGGCTGGCCCAGAATACTTCGCCAGATTTCTTTTTGCGCCGTACCTCCATCAGCCGTCCGCCCTGTTCGAGGAAGGTATCGTCGATGCTCTCGTCCTCGTCTTCATAGAGGAACAGAATATTGCGTCCAACCGCTTCCACCGAGCTATAGCCGAACAGCCGTTCGGCGCCCTTGTTCCAGCTGATGATGAAGCCGTTCATGTCCATGGTCAGCACGGACTCGTGGATGTGATCGAGTATCTGGGCCTGATGCTGAAGCTGGTTCTCCACCTGCGCAAAGGCATGGGTGGAACGCTGGGCCAGCGACTGGGTATGCAGCACACCGGCGGCCAGATGGGCCAGCGCAGTCAGATGAGAACGGTCGAGATCCGTGTACTCGGCCCGCCCCGACACCACGAAACGGCCGAAAATCTGCGCCTCGTAGCTAATCTCCTGCGTCAGGCTGGGCACCGCTGCATCATTCGCCGCCAGCACTTCGATCACCGGCGGCTCCAGCAGCAACGCCTGCTCGTCGACGGGGATGAATTCGCCCAGCGGGCTGTGCATCACCGCCCGTACGATGCGCCCTAACTCCTCGCTGAGTGCTGTGCCGCGCAAGCGCAGCACCGCGTCACAAAGTGCCGCGCTGTAACTCAGAAAATCGGAGGATGGAGGCGCGAGCATCGCTTATATGTTCCGGCTCACCTGAATGGCCCACTGGTAGGCTTGCAGCTGCGTGGCCCAGTAGGTGGCCGGTTCTATCCCCGCCTGCTCCAGTGCAGCACGGTCCGGCTGCTCCACCAGCTTGAGTAGCTCGCCCAATGCGCCGCCACGATCCAGCAGCGCCATCACCACATCGAGATCGAGGCTCAGGGCGGCGACGATTTCCGTCATCGGCATATCGAGCAGCACGTCGAGCAGCGAGAACACGCCCGTCACAAACGCCATGTCGAGCTGGTCGCGCTCCCACTCCAGCGCCTTGCCCAGCGCTTCCATCTGCGCGGCCCGCACTGCAGCCAGCGGCAACAGCGGATTAGCCTTGCCGTCATCCTGCTGGCGCGCATACAGCAGCAGCTGCAGCCAGCGCTGCAGCTGGCGCCGGCCCAGCACATTGATGGCCTGGCCGAAGCTGTGGATAGGCGAACTGAGCGCGAACGCCGCCGAGTTCACCAGTTTCAGCAGATGGTAGGACAGCGCCGGATCCTGCTTGAGCAGCACTTCCAGTTCGCGCGAATCGGCATCGCGTGCCAGCAAGCCCAGCAGCGCCAGCAGGCGCTTGCGCGAAGTGCCGTCGTTGGCATTCAGGTCGCGCGGCGGATGCAGGGCAAAATCGCCGCTGAACCACGAAAAGCCAGCTTTGGCGCATTCGGCAATGCGCTGTTCGCTCTGTATATTGCTGGCCAGATGGGGGCCGGGCTGGCCGATCAGCGCCAGCACGGGCGGCAGCGAAGTCGAAGCGTCGTACATCAGCGATTTGGCGCCGCTCAGCGTGGCCGCCATGCCGGCCAGACCGTCGATCATGATGCGGTAGCCTGCTTCCGTGTAGCTGGCCAGCTTCTTCTGCACGGGCACCTCGGCCACGGCAGCGGCCGGCACACGCAGGATCAGGCGGTTAGGCGGCAAACCTTCCAGCTGCGACAGTTCCAGCTGGGCTGGCTGCGGCACAGGCAGGATGCAATCGAGCGGCATCAGGGCATCGAGCACGTCGCTGGTCTTCAGCAAAGCCAAGGCATTCTGCCAGACATCGCCTGCGTCTGCGGAGGGCTCTACGGTGAGGGCTACCCACTCGTTGTGCGCATTGGACACCGCATGCAAAGCTACCAGCGGGAATAAGCTCGTTTCAGACGCAGACATCAGATTCTCTTGGATAGTTGAGCTCACAATCTTAGTGGAAGAATTAACATAAAGCAATCAATTACCATCTGGAAGGATTGCATTTGTAAATAAGACCAATCTAGGACCAGAAAAGCCACGAACACGGGGTAAAAAATAACCGAGCAGCAATATAACAGAGTTTTTCCGGCAAACAGGCACAGTTAAAAATTGCTCAACGGAATTAGAAGTAAGACTCTGCTTTCTCTGCAACAATGCCTGGGCTAGCCATGCTGCACCGCGAAGCGGATCAGTTCAGCCTGCCCTTCTATACCCAGCTTGCGCTTGATGTTGAGACGGTGGGTTTCCACGGTACGCACGCTCAGATCGAGCGCACGGGCAATCTGCTTGTTCGATTCGCCCCTTGCCAGATGGCGCAGCACTTCCTGTTCGCGGGTGGTGAGCTGCATATCCGGCATCTGCGGCTGCGCCAGCTGGCGCGCCAGTGCGGTGCTGTAGTAAATCCCGCCGGACATCACCGTTTCGATGGCGACCACGATATCTTTCCCGGGAGCATCTTTAAGCACATAGCCGCGCGCCCCCGCCCGGATTGCCTGCGAGACATATTCGAGCTTGTCATGCATGGACAGAATCAGCACGGCGATACAGGGGAAGGCGACACGGAACTGGGCGGTCGCTTCGATGCCATTGGTATCACGCATATTGATATCCATCAGCACCAGATCGATGTCGATCTGGGCTGCCTGTTCCAGCGCTTCGGCCGCCCCGCCCGCCTCGGCCACCACCTGGAACTGCGGCATCGCTTCCAGCCGTGCGCGCAAGCCGTCGCGCACCAGCGGATGATCGTCCACCAGCTGAATTTTGATCGTCCCCGTCATATCACGCTTTCCTCGTTCTGATTTAACTGTCGTTGGCGGCAAACGCCGTCAGCACGGTGCCGCCAGCGCCCGATTCGATAGCGAAGCGCCCGCCTATGGCATCCATACGCTCCATCATATTGCGCAATCCGATTCCGCGCTGAGGGTGCAGTGCGATGCCCTCGGCATCGAAGCCCTTGCCATCGTCGCGGATGCAGAGATTGACGCCTTCGGCATCGCCGCGCAGCGTAATCCCGATGTGCTGTGCTGCGGCATGGCGGCCGATATTGGTCAGCGCCTCCTGCGCCAGCCGGAACAGCACGGTATTGGCCACATCGGACAGCCCGTCGGTGGCGCCGCTGGCCTCGAACTGCACAGGGGTGCCACTGCTATGGGTATATTCCTGCCCCAGATGTTTGAGCGCCGCAGCCAGCCCCAGATCGTCGAGGATGGCGGGACGCAAATTATGGGAAATCCGCCGCACTTCCCCCATCACATTGCTCAATTGATCTGCCGCATGCTCGAAGACAGCCTGCGCCGCGTCGCTCTGGCCCGGCTGGCCGGAGGACAGCCGTATCATGCCCGCCTCGATCTGCAGCTTGATCGATACCAGCCACTGGCTGATGCCGTCGTGCAGATCGCGCGACAGGCGGGCACGCTCCTCTTCCTGCGATTCCACCACGCGCTGGGCCAGCACCTTGAGCTTGGCATCGGCCACGCGCAGTTCGCTGATATTGAGCGCCACGCCCGAACTGGCCACCACCACCGCCGCCGCAATCGCGATCAGGGCTATCCACAGCATGGTGTTATGGATGTTGCCCGACTGCTGGACATCGACCTTGGCCAGCGCCTGATCCACATCGTCGAGATAGATGCCGGTGCCCAGCATCCAGCCCCAGCGCGGCAGCGGCACCACGTAGCCGAGCTTGGCAACCGGCTTATGGGTGGACGGTTTCACCCACATATAGCGCTGCAGCCCGCCGCCCTCGCGCGCACGCTGCAGCAGTTTCTGGATGGTGGGCTGGCCCTGTTCGTCGCGCAGGTCGTACAGATTGCGCCCCACCAGCTCGGGCTGGCGCGGGTGCATCAGCGAATTGCCCTGCATATCGTAGACAAAGAAATAGCCGTCGTCGCCGTAGCTGAGACTGGACAGGATGCGTTTGGCTTCTTCGCGCGCCGCCTGATCATCCCGCCCGGCATCGTACAGATGCGCAATCGAATGCTGGGCCAGCGTGACGTAGTGCTTGAGCTCGGCTTCCTTGCTGCTCAGATAGGCTTGCTGGATGGTGCTGCGTTGCTGCTGGGCCAGTAATTCCGACTGGTGCCACACTGCCAGCGCGATGGCGCACAGGGCAAGAATCAGCGGCGTAATCGCCAGAAACAGTACTTTTTGCCGCAGACGCATAGCGATCCTGCTCCGTTGAAATGATGCGATTTTACGCGCAGGCGGCCACTTCCCACTACGTAGTTATACGCAGCGCATTTGCGTATTGCTGCGCTTGTGAGCGATATGCGATTCCTGAATACTGTTCATAAGCTGCCAGCATTCCAGTTTTTACGGAGCAGCAACACTATCCTTGGAGGAAGTATGCAAACTATCACCCCTCGTGCGCCCACCACCCTGGCTTCGCGGCTAGGCTGGGCTGCCCTCGCCCTGTGCGGCGCGGCAGCGCTGGGCGTTGTCGCGCTCAAGCGCGGCGAATCGATCAGCGCCATCTGGATCGTTATCGCCGCCGTCTGCGTGTATCTGATCGCCTACCGTTTCTACAGCCTGTACATTGCCGACAAGGTACTGGGCCTCGATGCGCGCCGCCTGACCCCGGCCCAGCGTCTGAACGACGGTCTGGACCACGTGCCGACCAATAAATATGTGCTGTTCGGCCACCACTTCGCCGCCATTGCCGGCGCCGGCCCGCTGGTCGGCCCCGTGCTGGCAGCGCAGATGGGCTATCTGCCCGGCATGCTGTGGATACTGGCCGGCGTAGTCTTCGCCGGCGCGGTACAGGATTTCATCGTGCTGTTCATCTCGACCCGCCGTGACGGCCGCTCGCTGGGCGACCTGATCAAGTCCGAACTGGGCCAGGTACCGGGCCTGATCGCCCTGCTGGGCACCTTCATGATCATGGTGATCATTCTGGCCGTGCTGGCACTAATCGTGGTGAAAGCGCTGGCCGGTTCGCCATGGGGCAGCTTCACCGTGATGGCCACCATCCCTATCGCCCTGTTCATGGGCGTGTACACCCGCTACATCCGGGTTGGCCGCATCGGCGAAGTGTCGGTTATCGGCTTCGTGCTGCTCATCGCTGCCATCTTCGGCGGCCAGATCGTGCAGGAAAATCCGGCACTGGCACCAATGTTCACCTACACCGGCACCGAGCTGACCTGGATGCTGATAGGCTACGGCTTCGTCGCCTCCGTACTGCCGGTGTGGCTGCTGCTGGCGCCACGCGACTACCTGTCCACCTTCCTGAAGATCGGCACCATCGTCGGTCTGGCCATCGGCATCATCATCGTTGCGCCTTACCTGAAAATGCCGGCCATGACCAAGTTCATCGACGGTACCGGCCCGGTCTGGGCAGGCTCGCTGTTCCCCTTCCTGTTCATCACCATCGCCTGCGGCGCCGTGTCCGGCTTCCACGCGCTGATCTCGTCCGGCACCACGCCCAAGATGATCGAGAACGAAACCCATGCCCGCTTCATCGGCTACGGCGCCATGCTGATGGAATCGTTCGTCGCCATCATGGCACTGGTGGCCGCATCGACCATCGAACCGGGCGTCTACTTCGCCATGAATAGCCCGGCTGCCCTCATCGGCACCACGGTGGACTCCGCCGCCGCGGCCATCACGCAGTGGGGCTTCTACGTGACACCGGAAATGCTGGCCCAGACCGCCAAAGATGTCGGCGAGCACACCATCATCTCGCGTGCCGGTGGCGCACCGACGCTGGCCGTGGGCATGGCCCACATCCTGTCGAACGTGATCGGCGGCCAGACCATGATGGCGTTCTGGTACCACTTCGCGATTCTGTTCGAAGCGCTGTTCATCCTCACCGCCGTCGATGCCGGTACCCGTGCCGGCCGCTTCATGCTGCAGGACTTGCTGGGCGCTTTCGTGCCCGCCATGAAACAGACCGAAAACGTGGTCGCCAACCTGACCGCCACCGGCCTGTGCGTGGCCGCGTGGGGTTACTTCCTGTATCAGGGCGTGGTCGATCCGCTGGGCGGCATCAACACCCTGTGGCCGCTGTTCGGCATCGCCAACCAGATGCTGGCCGCGATTGCGCTGATCCTCGGCACCTGCGTGCTGTTCAAGATGAAACGCGCCCGCTACGCCTGGGTCACCATGGTACCGACCGTGTGGCTGCTGATGTGCACGCTGACCGCCGGCATCCAGAAGATCTTTGCGGCCAATCCTAAAGTCGGTTTCCTCGCCCACGCTGCCAAATATCAGGCCGCCTATGCCGAGGGTAAATTGCTGGCGCCGGCCAAGTCCATGGCACAGATGCAGCAGGTAATTTTCAACGATTATCTCGATGCCTCGCTGGCAGGCTTCTTCGTCATCGTGGTACTGAGCATCCTGGTGTTCGGCATCCGCACCGTGCTCAAGGCCCAGGCAGCCAGTGGCCCGACGGCGCAGGAAAGCCCGCTGGTACTGGCGAGCGGAGCCCGGTAATGCTGGGCGAAATCGTTCAGGCAGGGCGCTATCTGGGCCAGAGCGTAAGGCTGATGATGGGCCTGCCCGAATACGATACCTATGTGAGCCACCGCGAAGCCACCCATCCGGGCGAGCCCATCATGACGTACGAGGAATTTTTCCGCGAACGCCAGGAAGCCCGCTACGGCGGTGCCGGCAAGCGCGGCGGCTGCTGCTAGGCTGGCGGCAGCAAGGCGTAGCAAAACGTAGCAAAGGGGCAGGTCGGACATAGGTGCAGCGTCTGCACGGATGTCCGGCCTGCCCTCATTTTTTTCCGATCAGGGAACCTCGAGCGGGTGGCAGCGGTCTTATCTTCAGGCGCGGCACGGTCCGCCGCGCGGAGGATGCTGATGCCGCCCGCCTTTTCCTATCCACTCGCCTTTGTCCGCAACCTTGGCTGGGTCACGCCTGCCGAGCAGGCAATATTGCGCAGCAAGCGGATCGCCATCGCCGGCATGGGCGGGGTGGGCGGCGTGCATTTGCTCACGCTGACACGGCTGGGCATAGGCGCTTTCCATATTGCCGATTTCGACCGCTTCGATCTGGCCAACTTCAATCGTCAGGTAGGCGCGACCGTCACCACGCTGGGCTTGCCCAAGGTGGAGGTACTGGCCACGCTGGCGCGCGATATCAACCCCGAACTGCAACTGGCCCTGTTCCGCGATGGTGTCCATCACGGTAACTTAGGCGCCTTCCTCGATGGCGTCGATCTGTATGTCGACGGGCTGGATTTTTTCGCTTTCGGCGCACGACAAGCGGTATTCGCAGCCTGTGCCGAACGGAGCATCCCCGCAATTACCGCGGCGCCGCTAGGCATGGGCACGGCACTGCTGAATTTCCTCCCCGGCGGCATGAGTTTCGACGACTATTTCGGCTGGGGAGATCTGCCCGATACCGAAAAAGCACTGCGCTTTCTGGTGGGGCTGGCGCCGGCGGGGCTGCATGGCAGCTATCTGGTCGATCCGGCCAGCATCGATCTGGAGGCCCAGCGCGGTCCGTCCACCATCATGGGCTGCGAACTATGCGCCGGTGTGGCCGCAACGGAAGCGCTCAAGATACTGCTGCAGCGGGGGCCGGTTGCTGGCGCTCCATCCGGCTACCAGTTCGATGCCTACCATCACCGCATGGTACGCACCTGGCGACCGGGCGGCTACCGCAACCCTTTGCAGCAACTGTCCATGTGGCTTATCCGGCGGCGGCGCGGAGTACATCCATGAATCGGCCTGACTCCGCGCTGGACCCTACGCTGGAGCAGATCCTCGACCTGGCACGCTGGGCGCCCAGCGGCGACAACACCCAGCCATGGCGCTTCGAGATCCTCGGCCCGCGCCGTCTGATCGTGCACGGCCACGATACGCGCGAGCATTGCGTGTACGACCTCGATGGCCACCCCAGCCAGCTGTCGCTCGGCGCACTACTGGAAACCATGGCCATTGCCGCCAGCCGCTTCCGCCTGCAGCTACACGCCAGTCGCCAGCCGGAAGCGCCTGAGCAGCACCCACGCTTCAGCATCGACCTGCTGCCCGCGCCGCTGCTGGAGGCCAGTCCGCTGGCAGATTTCATCCGCACCCGCAGCGTCCAGCGCCGTGCACTGAGCCGGCGCGCACTGAGCTCCACCGAGCGGATCACCTTGGACACTGCACTGCCCGGCGGCTATCACGTCTACTGGCTGGAAGGAGCGGCCCGGCGTCAGGCGGCCTGGCTGATGTTCGATAACGCCGCCCTGCGCCTCACCATGCCCGAAGCGTGGCAGGTGCATCGCAGCGTGATCGACTGGAATGCGCGCTACAGCATCGCCCGCATTCCGTCGCAAGCACTAGGGGTGGATGCCATCACGGCCAGGCTGATGCAGTGGATTATGCAGCGCTGGGAGCGCGTTGCCTTTTTCAACCGCTGGCTGGCTGGCACGCTGGCGCCACGTCTGCAGATGGACCTGTTACCGGGTCTGGCCTGCGCCGCCCACTTCGTGCTGACAGCGCCACGCCGGCCGCAACGCATCGATGATTTTGTCGAGGCGGGCCGGGCCGTGCAGCGTTTCTGGCTGACTGCTACCAGTCTGGGCCTGCAGCTACAGCCGGAACTGACCCCGCTGATCTTCGCGCGCTATGTGCGCGATGGCCGCATCTTTTCTGCCACGGCAGGCATGCAGGAACGTGCCGCCAGTCTCTCGCGCCGTGGCGCAGCGCTGGTTGGCGATAGCGCATGGGATCAGGCCATCTTCATGGGCCGTATCGGCGCCGGTCCGGCCGCACGGGCGCGCTCGCTGCGGCTGCCGCTCCAGCAGCTGCTGTACGATCCGCACGGGAGTCCGTAATGCGCGCCATCAAAGGCCGGCAGATAGCCCTGTTCCTGCTCCTGCTACTGCTGATCATGGTACTGGCCCTGCTCACCACGGCACTGCTGGACACCCCTGCGCTAGGCGACTTCCGCGGCGTGCTGCTGGTGTTGTGCGCGCTGCTGCTGGTCTATCTCTACGCCATTCTGATTTACCGTGCACTACTGTTCGTGCTGCCGCTCAAAGAAGGTAGCGTCGCCGAACATACGCCGGAAGAAACCATCGCCAATCTCAACATCCTGTTCTATCTGCTGCTGTTTAACTCGCTCATCCGCACCCATTTCCTACCCGTGCCGCTGCTGCGCCTGCTCTATCTGGCGCTGGGTGCCAGATTAGGCAGCAATACCTACTGCGCCGGCGTGATACTCGACCCGCCGCTCACCGAAATCGGCAGCAACAGCATCGTGGGCCATGATGCCGTGATCTTTTCCCATGTGATCGAAGGCGAGCGACTCGAACTGCGGGCGGTAAGAATCGGCAGCAACGTCACCATAGGCGCTACCGCCGTCATCATGGCCGGCGTACAGATAGGCGACGGCAGCATCATTTCCGCCGGTGCCGTCGTCACCAAGGATAGCCGGATAGGCGCGGGGGAAGTCTGGGGCGGCATTCCGGCACGCAAACTTAAAAGTCTGAACGGCTGAACCACTGTCGGTTTTTTTGACACTCAGCCCATTCCCCCGCCATCTACCGATGCCAAGCCATTGATTTCAAAGGGACGCCAGACTATGGCAGGGCTTTTGCTCTATCAGAGTTGCGAGCCCGATTCCCGGGTTCTCACCGATCAGGAGTCTTTATGAAACAGCTCAAATTGGCCTTAGGCAGTGCGCTGCTGGCCAGCAGCATGGCCGCACATGCCGGCCCCACTGTAGGACTGGACCCCACCGGTACCGGCACCTACACCACCTATGCCGACCTGTGGACCAACGTGACCGATACCGCGCTGGCAACGGGCTTCATCCCCGGCCTGACGGTCGGCCCCGGCGGCGCCGCGCCGTATTTGACGGAACTGCGTTCGCAAATGGTCATCGGTACCATGTCCAACAGCAATATTCCGGCACTGGTCACGCCCGCCGGTCTGAACACCACGTTCGAAATCAGCAAAGTGGTGCGCTTCCAGGAACTGGTCGATGCCCAGACACCGACAACTGCCCACTTCACGATGCCCGCCTCGCAATCGGCTGCCATGGATGTCGACCCGCTGCGCGCCGGTGTACAGAATCTCGCTATCTTCCTTGACCAGATCGGCCCCGGCGCTGCCAGTAAAGCTGTCCCCGGCAATGGCACCAACACCGTGCGCTGCTATGGCGAAGGCATCACCTCGGCCGGTTGCGGCGGCCTCGGCGATCCTGATGGCGATGGCATCATGATCCTGTCTGGCCATCTGGTGTTTAACGATGCCAGCTTTACGGCAACGGGTCCCGTCGGTACCGGCTCCTTCGATTCGCGCTTCATGATCGACTATGTCGATCCTGCCTTCCTCGACATCGTCACCGGGTCCATCTTCAACGACAAACTCACGGGCACGACCAATGTACCGTCCTTCTTCACGCCCACCAGCATGTGGGATGGTGCCGTCCCCTCCACCGTTCCCTTCCTGAAGGTGGATTCATCGCAGAGCTTCGCTGCGGTGCCTGAGCCCGCCACACTGGCTCTGGTTGGACTCGGCTTCGCCGGTCTGGCACTGAGTAATCGCCGCCGCGCCCCGTCCACGGGCCCTGCCATGGCGGCGTGACCTGACTGGCTCGGCCCACAAGGCAAGGCCATACGTCTCAGCAACGCTCATCTGCTTCCATCCAGGCGGGATGAGCGTGCTTCTCACTTTGCCTCACGCAACGCAGCGATTCCCGCCTTATCTAGCGCCGAGCGCCCGCACCCCCACTCTGTCCAGTGCTGCAAGCAGACGCTGAGCCACATCATATTGCTGGAATACCTGGGCCATATGCAACGCCGCCGCACGCAAACCCGGATGCACCAGCATCTGTGTCACGCTCTCACGCAGCACCCGCGCCTGTAGCCGATCCGAGCGCAGACACCGGCCCGCCCCCACCGCCTGCACGCCTTGCATATTCAGATACTGATCAAGATTTCCGGCGATACCCAGCACCGGCACGCCCGCAGCCAGCGCCTGCTGGGTACTGGGGCTGCCGCCATTGCAGATCACCAGCTGTGCACGTTGCGCTGCCAGTTCGCCGGGCAGATAACGCGCCACATAGGCATTCTCCGGTATGGTATCCGGCATATCCTGCCCTGCCGTGGCCACCATCAGGCGTAGCGGTAACTCGGCTAGCGCCTGCAATATCAGCGGTAGCAATTCGCCCTGCCCCGAGCTACCTAGCGTCACATATACCAGCGGCAAGTCTTGCGGCAGACCGTGCCACCATGCAGGTTCGGGCGTTGCTGGTGACCACGTGACCGGCCCCAGATAAGCATGATTAGCGGGCAAATTGGTGGCCGCAAACATCTCCGCCACATCGGGGTATAGCACCTGATCCGCATCGGCATACAGACTACGCAAATCGTAGCGCAAGGCGGGCAAGCCAAAGCGTCGCCTTAGCTGGTTGAGCGGCACGCTATGCAAGGCAAACGCCAGTGGCCGCCCGGCGCGAAACAGCGCATTGGCCAGCGCAATGGGTAATATGCGTGACAAGGCCAGTGAGGGCACCGTATATTGCTGCGGAATATACGGGCTCCAGTAAGCATTAATCAGCCCGATATACGGCACACCCACCAGCCTTGCGCTGACCGCCAGTGACAGGCGGAAGTCGCCGATCACGGCAGCGGGCCGCAACTGCTCAAGCAAACGCCGGTCGTCTTCCACATAGGTTTGCAGCGTTGCCACATCATACACAGGCTTGCCGGCAGCCAATGCTGCCAGGAACTGCGCACTTGAAATACTACGGATGGGCCAGTATTCCATGTTACCGGCAGGCAGAAAGGCCTCGTAGCCGGAGGCACATGCAAAGTGTAATTCGTAGTGTAAAGGCGACAGCATGCGTGCCAATGCCAGCGGCCGGCCTACATGAGCCAGCGTCACGGCTTCCGCCACAAATAATATCTTTTTCCGCGCCATGTCCCAGCATGGAACGCCAGGTCGAACGACCTTTGCGCTAGCTCAATAGTGCCCTACTTCGATCCAGATCAATACTGATGACAGTTGGACGCTATATTTTTCCAATTGGCATTTCGCTTTCAGGCCGAATGTCGCTCCCGCTGCCGCACCACGCAGCACCACCACTTGCTGATACTGCGTGCAATGTTCCAAAATGAACGTTCAGGCCTAAGCCGTAAGCTGACCAGAATTGCCCTGCTCTCTACCGGCAGCGCCATGCTGCTCGTGTTTATCGCCTTCGCCAGCCTTTCCATCCTCAGCCGCAGCGAGGAGGAACGCCAGCAGCTTGCTTCACTCGCCGGCGTGATAGGCAATAACAGCGAACTTGCCCTGCTATATGCCGATGAGCGACAGGCCCGCAGCACGCTCGCAGCCCTGTCGGCCGATGGCCGTATCCTGCGCGCGGCACTATACACCGGCAAAGGACAGCTGCTGGCGCAGTATCGCAATGAAGCAGCAAGCAACGCAACCGGGCTGCCCGAGCGCATTCCCGTCGAAGCGCGCGGCACACGATTGCTGCGGCGGGTCTATCCGGAGCAGCAGCTACTACCGGTAATGCAACTGTATCTCCCCGTGCTACGCAACGAGCAGCATATCGGCAGCGTCATGCTGGAGGCCAGCCAGTCGCGCATGTGGCAGGATCTGCTGCGCAATCTTGCTGCCTGTGCAGGCGCCGCTCTGCTGGCATGCCTGCTGGCCCTGCTGATGGCAGCCCGCCTCAGGAACAGCATGACCGGCGCCCTGGCCGGCCTGATCAGCGCAGCGAGGCAAGTCAGTCTAGGCCAGCACAGCGGCGCGATACGGCACCAGCGCAAGGATGAAATCGGCGACCTGATCGATAGTTTCAACGATATGCTGGCGCAGGTCGCGGCACGTGATTGTGCGCTGCAACAGTATCGCGACCAGCTCGAACGTCAGGTCTGCGTGCGCACCGAGCAGCTGGAAAAAGCCAAGAACGCGGCCGAAGCCGCAAGCCAGGCCAAAAGTGCCTTTCTCGCCACCATGAGCCATGAAATCCGCACGCCCATGAATGGCGTGCTGGGGATGACGGAACTTCTGCTGGCGACTCCGCTGAGCGAACAGCAGCGCCACTACACCAGCATGGTACAGCGCTCGGGCGAACATCTGCTGGTCATCATCAACGATATTCTGGACTTCTCCAAGATCGAAGCCGGCAAACTATCGGTCGAATACATCCACTTCAATTTCCGCGCACTGCTGGAGGAAATCGAGCATGTGTTCGCGCCACAGGCACAGAGCAAGCAACTACAGCTGGAACTGGCGCTGGCGCCCGACATTCCCATCGCCGTCTGTGGCGACCCTAACCGTCTGCGTCAGGTCATCTACAACTTGCTTGGCAACGCTGTAAAGTTTACCGACAGCGGGCAGATCACCGTCGCCGTCAGTGTGACCGCCGAAGATGAGCAGAGCATAGGCCTGCGCTTCGAGGTACGCGATACCGGCATCGGCATCTCCAGCGAAGCACGGGCCCACATCTTCGACTCATTCTCGCAAGCCGATGGCTCCACCACCCGCAAGCACGGCGGCACCGGACTAGGGCTGGCTATTTCCAAACAGCTCGTCGAACTGATGGGCGGGCGCATAGGCGTAGACCATGCGCTTGCGCAAGGCTCACTGTTCTGGTTCACGGTAAATTTCGATAAGCGTCGCATCGATGCCGACCAGTCACATAGCCACGCTAACGGGGAGTGCCGCGCTTTGATAGTCGATGACAAGTACTCCAGCCAGGATCTGCTGCCCCAGTTGCTGAGTCGCTGGCAGATTACCCACGCCAGCAGCAGCGCCAGCGCCGCCATCGCTACCCTGCTGCAGGCGCAGGCCGATGCTAGCGCCTACCATGTGGCGCTACTGGAAATGGACCTGCCCCGCACCAGCGGGCTGGCCCTGGCCGCTGCGCTCCATGCTGAACCGCGCCTGAGTAGCCTGCGCCTAATACTGCTGAGCAGCGCCCGGTACGCTGCAGACGTACAGCAGCAACGAGCAGCGGGAGTTGCCTACCAGCTCATCAAGCCCATCCGCGCAAGCGATCTCTATGAATGTCTGCTCGGCAGCGTCACGCCTACGGCTAGTAGCAGCGAACTGCCTGGGCTGGCGCCGCCCGTTACCAGCCTCACGCCTCTGAGCCAGAGCAGCACCGGCCCGGCGCGCCAGCGCAAGGGGCGACGGGTGTTGCTGGCAGAAGATAATCCGGTCAATGTGGAAGTCGCCAGCGCCATGCTGGAAAGCATGGGGCTCGATGTCAGCCGCGCCGAAAACGGTGAACAGGCGCTGCAATCGGTGCAGAACGATGCCTACGATCTGGTGCTGATGGATTGCCAGATGCCCATCATGGATGGCTTTGCCGCCACCAATGCCATACGGCGCCACGAACAGCAGCAGGGACAAGGCCAGAAACTGCCCATCATTGCCATCACGGCCAATGCGCTGCAGGGCGACCGCGAATCCTGCCTCGCTGCGGGTATGGATGACTATCTGAGCAAGCCCTTCACCCGTCAGGCTCTGGGCCACACGCTGTCGCGCTGGATCAATCTGCCGCGCCAGAATCAGGACGACGGCGTCGTCACGCATGCCCGGCTGGAGCCAGACAGCGCCGCCCAAGCGGAAACCGGTGCCAGCGGCACAGCGGCCACCATCCAGCGCGAGGCGCTGGAAAATATCCGCGCACTAAGTCCGGCCAACGGCGAAGCCCTGCTCGAAAAAATCCTGCAGACCTATCTGCGCGATACGCCGGAACAGTTGCAGGCGCTGGCGCAGGCGCTGCAGCGCCACGATGACGATTCCCTGCGCGCCCTGGCCCACCGTCTCAAATCCGGCAGCGCCAATGTCGGCGCACTGGCGCTGGCCGCCAGCTGCAAGCAACTGGAACAGCTGGCCCGCCAGCACAGCAGCGCCACTGCCGCCCCGCTGCTAGCCACCATAGAGCGGCAATTCCAGTCCGCGCGGCAGGTACTGGAAGCGATACTGGAAAAGGAAGCCTGATATGGCTGCTGCCCCCATGACACGACGCGGTCTGGTGCTGGTCGCCGATGACGACCCGGTGATGCGCATGCTGATGCTGGAAATGCTGGGCCAGGTGGGCCTCGATACGGTAGAAGCCGAAGATGGCACGCGGGCACTGGCCTGCTTCCAGCACAAACAGCCCGATCTGGTGATGCTGGACGTGGAAATGCCGGGCATGGACGGACTGTCCGTGTGCCGCGCCATCCGCCAGCAGGAACAGCATGCCAGCGTGCCCATCATCATGGTGACGGGTGCCGACGAACTGGCCTCGGTGACCAGCGCCTACGAGGCCGGCGCCACCGACTTTGTCTCCAAGCCCATCAACTGGCCGATACTGGGCCATCGGGTGCTGTACGTACTGCGCGCCAGCGACGCCATCACCCGTCTGCGTCTGGCCGACGCCCAGCACCGCGCCGTGATGGCAGCCATCCCCGACACTTTCTTCCGCATCAACCGCGATGGCTATTATCTGGACTACGAACAGGGCCACCAGGCCAGCTGCGGCTACGCCAGCGAAGGCTGGGTTGGTCAGCATCTGCAGCAGGTGCTGCCGGAACCGGTTGCAAAGCTGATGCTGGCGCAGGTGCAGAGCGTGCTCGCTAGCCAGCATGTCGGCTCGCTCGATTATTCCCTGCCGCAAAGCAGTCCTGTGCGCGCGCGCGCGGGCGAACACGCCATGCCAGCGCCAGTGCGCCATTTCGAAGCGCGGCTGGTGGCAACCGGCCCGAATGAAGTACTGGGTCTGGTGCGCGACATCAGCGAACGCAAACGCAACGAAGAGCAGATTCGCCGCCTGGCCTATTGCGACAGCCTGACCGGCATACCCAACCGGCAGGCCTTCCTCGAAACGCTGGAAGCAGAACTGCGCCGTTCGCGCAAAGACAAGCACAAGTTCGCCGTGCTGTTCATGGATCTCGATGCTTTCAAGCGCATCAACGACACGCTGGGCCACGATGTGGGCGACCACCTGCTCAAAGCCGTCTCGGAGCGCCTGCGCGAAACCATACGCCCTAGCGACCTGGTATCGCGTACCGAGGCGGACGACAGCAATCTGGCCCGTCTGGGCGGCGATGAGTTCACCATCCTGATTCCCGATCTGGAACGGGTGGACGATGCGCTGGCTGTAGCTCAGCGCGTCAAAGATGCCATGTGCCGCCCCTTCCAGCTGGACAGCCATGAAATCTTCGTCACCGCCAGCATCGGCATTGCGCTGTATCCGGAAGACGGCGAAGACTGCAGCAGTCTGCTCAAATTTGCCGATACGGCCATGTACCACGCCAAGAACTGCGGCAAGAACAACGCCAAACTATACAGCTCCTCGCTGACCATGCAGATCATGAGCCACGTCCAGCTGGAGGTAGGCCTGCGCAAAGCTTTGCAGAACGGCGAACTGTATCTGCTCTACCAGCCGCAGATCGATGTCGGCAGCGCCACCATCGTCAGCGTCGAAGCGCTGGTGCGCTGGCGCCATCCGGAACGCGGCATCATCTCGCCCACCGAATTCATTCCGCTGGCAGAGGAGACCGGCCTGATCGTCCCGATCGGCGAATGGGTGCTGCGCACAGCCTGCCAGCAGGCCCGCCTATGGCAGCATGGCGACGACCGGCCGCTACGCATCGCCGTCAATCTGTCGGCTAAACAGTTCAAGGATGAGAATCTGAGCCAGATCGTGCAATCAGCCCTGCAGGACAGCGGCATGCCCGCCGGATTGCTGGAACTGGAACTGACCGAAGGCACGCTGATGGACGATGCACGGGCCACCATGCAGACGCTGGAACGGCTGCGCAGCATCGGGGTCTATCTGTCGATTGATGATTTCGGCACCGGCTATTCGTCCATGAACTACCTGAAGCGTTTTAATGTGAGCGCGCTGAAGATAGACCGAAGCTTCATCACCGGCCTGCCGCAGGATAGCGAGAACGCTGCCATCACCCGCGCCATCATCGCCATGGCACACGGCCTGAAACTGAACGTGGTGGCGGAAGGCGTGGAAACCGGCGAGCAGTTGCAGATGCTGGAACAGTATGGCTGCGACATGGTGCAGGGCTATTATCTGGGCCACCCTTCACCGCCGGAGAACATCGCCCTGATGCTGGCTAACCGTCCTGTGCTCGATGGCAGCGACAGCGCCAGAGCAGGCAAGTTCCCCGAACAGGATTGAGCGCCATCGCAGATTGTTTTTACTGTCATCCTATGCTGAACAGATTCAAATCTGCTCTGTACTGGAGGCGCTATGGATCCGCAAGAACATTCTTTCCGGCTGGTGTATACACCTGAGCGGCCAGTCTGCCGCAAACCGCTGGTCCTGCACGCGGCGGCCATCTCGCGCCGGGTAGAGGCGCTGTTCAAAGCCATGGCGCACGATTATCTGCTGCGCGAGCAGTTCATTACCGATCCGGCACAGGTACTGGCGGACTATGCCGAGGGTATGGAATTGCCGCCGCAACGCGCATCGGTCAGCAATCAGCTGGTGTATGCCGTACTCGCCAACCGCGACATGCGGCGCTGGTTGCGCCACTACGCCGGCGCCAACCAGCATCGCACGCCCTCGCGCAGCGAGTTCATGACGGCGTTCGGCAATGCCATCATCAAATACGGCGACGAGCATGCCATCATCGCCCTGATCCGCGCCAGCATCGAGCGCGCCTCCCCGTTTGCGCTGGGAGGCATGGAGCAGGCCATGCTATTTACCAGCAGCCCCATCTTCGCATCAGGCTTTCTCGTTTCCACCGATCACCGCACCATCAACGACTCCAACAGTACGCAGAATTTCGAGCACAGCTCGGCCACCATAGGCACCGGCCCCGGCACGGACGAAGGAACTGAAGTCGGTACCGATACCGGCACCCAGAGCGGAACGCACACAGGCACGGACAATGGCACCGATACGGGAACCGACACGGGTACCGATACCGGAACAGATACGGGTACCGATACCGGAACAGATACGGGCACCGATACGGGAACGAACACCGGCACGGATACGGGCACCGACGAGGGCACTGATACCGGGACCGACAATTCGGAATATGACCCCTACCGTGGACAGGAATATGTCCGCGTCACCATCGAAGCGCTGGTCCAATATGCCATCACACTGGAGACCCGCGGCCTGCTCGATCTGCGCGAAGTACAGCTGTATGAAGCCGGCCAATAAGCCCGCAGGCGCTGATGTGGTGCAGCAAAAGCGACGCAGCCGCACCCTCTCCATCATGCCGACCTTTACCTGTCCGGCAGCCTGCACGGATTGCGGTACGCTCTCCAGCCCGCAAGAACGGAGCCACCTCGATCTGGCGACGGTACTGGCTGCCATCGACGAAGCGCGCGAACTGGGCTTCTGCAACGTCGTCTTCACCGGTGGTGAAGCCACGCTGGAATGGAACACGCTGCTGCGCGGCATCGAGCGTGCGGCCAGCCATCGCCTGCCGGTCCGTCTGGTCACCAATGCCCACTGGGCCACCAGCGCCGCGGTGGCACACAACAAACTGGCTGCCCTGATGGACGCTGGCCTATCTGAAATCAACTACAGCACCGGCGACGAGCATATCCGCTTTGTTCCGCTGGAGCGGGTAGCGCACGCCTGCGTGGCCGCCTGCGAGCGCCATCTGCGCACCCACGTCATGATGGAGCTAAAAGAGGCACGCACCATCACCCCGGAATGTCTGCAGAATCACCCGCTGCTACAAGGTCTGACAACGGCGCAGCGTGGCTATCTCACCATCCTCAGCAGCCCATGGATGCCACTCAATCACAGCACGGTGTACCAGTATCCGGAAGGCGTCGCCTGCGATGTGCAGGTTGCGGCCATGCGCGGTGGCTGCACCAGTGTACTGAAAACCTACACCGTGCAGGCCGATGGCCGCGTTGGCGCCTGCTGTGGTCTGGGCCTGCGTACTATCCCCGAACTCAATGTCAGTACTACCAGCGCAGCACATTGCCTGCGGCGCGCCATCAGCGAAGCGGAGCAGGACTTTCTCAAGCTGTGGATACACTATCAGGGTCCCGCCAGAGTCGTAGCGTGGGCGGCCAGCCATGACCCGTCCATACGCTGGGAAGGCATGTATGCTCACCAGTGCCAGATGTGCCAGCGTCTTTATCACGACGAGGCCATACGCAGCGTCATCGCCAGCCACTGGCAGGAAATGATCGCCGAGGTAATTCAGGCAGCATGGCTGGACGACGTACACATTCCCGCCAGCCTGTCGCAACTGCGGCAGGAACAGGATTGAGCGCACCATGTCCGCCCTGCCCACGCCTGACCGGCCAGCCGCCCCGCTTACCGTCGCCAAATTGCGCCACGATGCTGAGCAGTTCGAATACCTGCTCGCCCGCGGGCTGCTCGGCGAGGACTATCGCGCAGTAGCGGCAAGCTATCGCCAGCTTGCACGCCAACTCAAAGCGGAAGGCATCAGCAAGCGCCAGCAGTGGCGCGCCACGGAACGGCGAGCCATCGGCAGCCTCTACAACCGCATGCTGTACCGCCGCGCCGCGCCAGCCATAGCTCAGGTGCTGGGCCAGAACTGGTGTGGCAGTGCGGTGGAACAGACCTATCTTGCGCAGCGGCCCAGCATCGCTGTCATCGACGATTTTCTGTCCGCGCCAGCACTGGAAAGCCTGCGCGCCTACTGTCTGGAATCCATGATATGGAATTCCCTGCGCTATTCGCACGGCCGGCTAGGGGCGCTCTATCATCAAGGTCTGCGCTGCCCCTTGCTCGATCAACTGGCCGCCAGCCTGCGCGAGGCACTGCCCGTCTTAATCGGACAGCGCCACCGTCTGACACAGCTGTGGGCCTACAAATATCCGGCCCGGATGCCGGGCGATGATGTGCATGCCGACTTCGCTGCTATCAATGTCAACTTCTGGATCACGCCCGATCAGGCCAACCTCGATCCCGCCAGCGGCGGCATGCATATCTACGATATTGCGGCGCCACCAGACTGGCAATTTGAAGAATACAACCGCCGCCCTGACAAGATCAGACGCTATCTGAGCGCGATGGGTGCACAGGCACGCTACATACCCTACCGGCAGAACCGCGCCATCATTTTCGATTCCGATCTGTTTCACGGCACGGCACGCTGCCACTTCCGCGACGACTACGCTAGCCGCCGCATCAACATCACCCTGCTATACGGACAGCGCCATGCAGACATGGCGCTGCCTGCGCCGGAACAGCAGCACAGCCACTGGCGTTCGGTCGCGCTGCGCCGCCTGCGTAAGGTCTAGCCATGGCCTCGCAACTGGGACAGGATTATTTCGTGCTGCAGGTGCTGGCCGGTCTACGCGGTGGCTACTTTCTCGACAGCGGCGCAGCCGACGGCGTCACTTCCAGCAATACCCTGCTGCTGGAGCGCGAATACGGCTGGAACGGCATCTGCATCGAACCCAATGCGCGCTACTACGCTGCATTACTAAGGAACCGGCGCTGCCTGTGCCTGCCCGACTGTCTGGATGAAACTGATGGCGAGGTAGAGTTTGTGGAAGGCGCCGGCATGCTGGGCGGCATACGCCAGCACTACCCCGGCATGATGTGGCGCTATGTGCAGCGCTGTTATGGTGCCCGGCCTGCCAGCATACGCAAAAGCACGCGCAGCATTGCCGACATCCTGCAGGCCTATGCAGCACCGGCCATCATCGATTACTGGAGTCTGGACACGGAAGGGTCGGAACTCGCCATCCTGCGCGGCTTCCCCTTCGATGCCTACCGCATCCGGGTCCTGACAGTGGAGCACAACCGCCAGCCGGTACGCTACGATATCGAACGCATGCTGAACCGGCATGGCTATCGCCACGTGCATGACTTCGGCATCGACGATGCCTATCTGGGCCCGGACGTCACCCTGCCCGCCTGCCACAGCACTGCATGGCGCAGCGCGGCCCTGCGAAAGCGTTAAAGCACGCCGTCGCGCTTCAATGCGGCGATCTGCTCGCCGCTATAACCGAGACTCTGCAGCACTTCTTCGTTGTGCTGGCCCAGCGCAGGACCTATCCAGCGGGTCTGCCCCGGCGTAGCCGACAGCTTGGGCGAAATCGCCGGCAGCTTGACCGGTGTACCATCAGCAAACTGGTGCTGCTCGAACATCTGGCGCGCAAGGAACTGCGGGTCCGTCATCATGTCGCGCACCGAATAGATTTTCCCTGCCGGTACATCGGCCGCCTTCAGCACCGTCAGCGCGCTATCGATATCCATGGTGTCGCACCATGCCTGTATCGCGCCATCGATTTCCGCCGTGCGCTGGACGCGGCCATCATTGCGTTCCAGCTGAGGATCGCCCGCCATATCGATGCGGCCTATGGCCAGCATCAGGCGCTTGAAGATCGCGTCGCCATTACCGGCAATGACGATATTCTCGCCATCGCGCGTGGTGTAGGTATTCGACGGTACGATGCCGGGCAAGGCGCCGCCCGTGCGCTCGCGCACCACACCGGCATGGTCGTATTCCGGCACCAGCGATTCCATCAGATTGAACACGGATTCGTACAGCGCCACATCCACCATCTGGCCTTCGCCTTTCAGACGGCCGCCCGTCACATCGCGATGACGCAGCGCCATCATCGCGCCGATCACGCCATGCAGCGCCGCCACCGAATCGCCGATCGAAACGCCCACCCGCACCGGCGGACGGTCAGCATGACCGGACACATAACGCAGCCCGCCCATCGATTCGCCGATCGCGCCAAAGCCGGGCAAATCCTTCATCGGCCCGGTCTGGCCAAAGCCCGACAGGCGCACCATGATGGTGGCCGGATTGATGGCCTTGAGCTGCTCGTAGCCCATGCCCCACTTCTCCAGCACACCGGGGCGGTAATTCTCGACAATGATGTCGGCTTCCAGCGCCAGCTGGCGCGCAATCGCGCGGCCCTGCTCGCTCTTCAGGTTGAGCGTCAGCGATTTCTTGTTACGCGACTGCACCGACCACCATAGCGAAGTGCCATCCTTGAGCACGCGCCACGTGCGGATCGGATCGCCGCCCTGCGGCGACTCCACCTTGATCACTTCGGCGCCGAATTCACCCAGCATGCGCGCACAAAAAGGGCCCGCAATCAGCGTGCCCAGTTCCAGTACCTTGATGCCAGCCAGCGGCATGGCCTGCTTCGACGTCATCACGTAGCCCTTCGGTCCAGCATGGCGCGGGCGATAGTACCCGCATCCACATATTCGAGTTCGCCACCAACGGGCACGCCACGCGCCAGACGGCTCACGCGCAGGCCGCGCGCTTTCAGCATCTCGCTGATGTAGTGCGCCGTCGCTTCGCCTTCGTTGGTGAAATTGGTGGCCAGTACCACTTCCGTCACCAGACCATCGGCGGCGCGGGCCAGCAGTTTTTCCAGATGGATGTCCTTGGGGCCTATGCCGTCCAGCGGCGACAGGCGTCCCATCAGGACAAAATACAGGCCCTTGTAGGTCAGGGTCTGTTCGATCATGAGCTGATCGGCAGGCGTCTCGACCACACACAGCAGATGGCGCTCGCGCTGCTCATCGCTGCAGGTATCGCAGACTTCTTCTTCGGTGAAGGTATTGCATAGCGCGCAGTGGTGCACCGCGTTCACCGCCTGCTGCAAGGCGCGCGACAGCATGTCCGCACCTTCGCGGTCATGCTGCAGCAAATGAAATGCCATCCGTTGCGCCGACTTGGGGCCGACGCCGGGCAGACGGCGCAAAGCTTCCGTCAGAAACTCCAGCGATTTGGACATGGGCCGGCGCGCAGCGGATTAGAAAGGCATCTTGAAGCCGGCAGGCAGATTCAGGCCGGCGGTCAGGCCGCTCATTTTTTCGGCGGAAGTCGCTTCGGCTTTGCGCACGGCGTCGTTGAAAGCTGCCGCCACCAGATCTTCCAGCATATCCTTGTCGTCTGCCAGCAGCGACGGGTCGATGGAAACACGCTTCACGTCGTTTTTGCAGGTCATCACCACCTTCACCAGACCGGCACCGGACTGGCCTTCCACTTCCACCAGCGCCAGTGCGTCCTGGGCCTTTTTCATATTGTCCTGCATTGCTTGTGCCTGCTTCATCAGGCCAGCCAGTTGGTTCTTCATCATGTTGGAATACTCCGTGGATTAAAAGGGTAAATAGCGATCAGTGCAGTGTCGCCGAACTGGGCGGCGGCACGATGGTGCCCGGTACTACCCAGGCATCGAACTCACGGATCATGGCATTGATAAACGGGTCCTTAGCCACCGTCTCTTCGGCCGCCTTCTGGCAGGCAGCACGGTGTGCCTGCGCTTCGGCGCTGGCCGTGTACCACACAGGACCGAGCTCCGTTTCGACCCGCACGCTGCGGGCGAAGCGTTCGTTGAGCGCCGCGTTGAGCTTCTCGACGTTGCCCGGCGTGCGCCAGGTTTCGATCGGCACGCGCAGCTTGAATACGACCGCATTGCCGTCCATGCTGCAGGAAATCAGTTCGGCCTGCATGGCCAGCTGCTGGGCCACCCCGCGCAGCGGCAGCGTGGCTGCCACCGCAGGCCAGTTGCCGTCCCAGTTCAGTTCCGGCACCGGCGTTATCACATAGGCATATGGTGCCTGGGCGGGAGCTGGCGCGGCACGCGCAGGCATCACCACGGCTTGCGCTTCATCCGCATAGCCATGGGCTGGCGACGGCTCGTTCATATAGGCCGGCATGCCCGCCGGGGCGACGGCACTGTCGTCGGAAAATTCGGTGACCCATGGCGGCAGATCGTCTTCGTCATCGGCTGGCCGGGCTGCAGGCACCGCCTGCGCAAACGCGGGCGCCTGAGGCGGCGCCACCGCTACAGCGGCTTGCACTGCGCCACTAGGCATGTCTTCCCAGGGCGCCGGACGTGCAGGCGATGATGCTGGCACTACTGCCTGCGGCTGCGGAGCCGATGCCGGGGCCGTTGCTGCTGCCAGCGCCGGTGCTACCGCCTGCGGCTGCGGCACTGGTGCCGCGGGCAGCGGCGCTGCCGCCATCGCGGGCGCTACAGGCGCAGCGGGTGCAACTGCCGCAGCAACTGCTGGTGCTGCCGGTGCCGGACTGGATGCGGCCCCCGAACGTGCGCCGGGACGCGATGCCGCCCGCGCTGCTTCGAGCGCAGCATTGATCGCTGCCCGCGCTGGGGTCATAGGCGCCGCTGCCACCGCAGCGGCGGGTGCTGCTGCCGGCGCTTGGGCAGTCTGCTGCTGTGCCGGTACAGCCGGAACTTGAGCGGTCTGATGCTGCGCCGCTGCAGCGGGCGCAATATTAATACCGCCTGCCGTTGCTGCTGCCGGCGGCGGCACAGGGCGCGATATGGGAGCGGGAGCGGGAGCGGGAGCTGATTCGGCCACTGCCAGTGCCGCCGCAGCGCCAGCCACCACGGAAGGCGGCGTCACGCTGGCATGGCTGGCTTGCACATGGGCAGCGGCACGCGTGGCCGGTGCGGCCGCAGCACGCACAGCGGCCACGGCAGCCTGCCGCGTCATCGCCGGTGCGGCAGGTGCTTGTCCTTCGGCGCCACCGACGCCGGGGCGAAAGGCCAGCATGCGCAGCAGCGTCATCGAGAAGCCCGCATATTCGTCCGGGGCCAGACCCAGTTCATTGCGGCCATGCACGGCGATCTGGTAATACAGCTGCACTTCTTCCGCATCAAAGGCAGCGGCAAGGCGCACCACATCGGCATACTCGGGCAGATCTTCGGGCAGCGCCGTCGGCACCGTCTGCGCCAGTGCGATCCGGTGCAGCAGCGTGCCGAGGTCCTGCAAGGCGCCGTTGTACGACAGGCTGCGGCTGGCCATTTCATCGGCCACCGCCAGCAGATCGGCGCCATCCCTGGCGGCCAGCGCATCGAGCAGACGGATCAGATACGACTGGTCGAGCGCGCCCAGCATGCCTTGCACGGCGTCCAGCGTCACCGCGCCCGCCGCATAGGCAATCGCCTGATCGGTCAGCGACAGCGCATCGCGCATCGAACCATGCGCACCGGCTGCCAGCAAGCGCAGCGCAGGCGCTTCGAAGCTGATGCCTTCCTGCCCCAGGATATGATCGAGGTGGCCGATGATGTGACCGGGCGGCATCTGCTTCAGATTGAACTGCAGGCAGCGCGACAGCACCGTCACGGGTATCTTTTGCGGATCGGTAGTCGCCAGGATGAATTTCACGTGCTCGGGCGGCTCTTCCAGCGTCTTCAGCATGGCGTTGAAGGCGTGGTTGGTCAGCATGTGCACCTCGTCGATCATGTAGACCTTGAAGCGCGCATTGCTGGGAGCGTACACCGCCTGTTCCAGCAGCTGCGCCATTTCGTCCACACCACGGTTGGACGCTGCATCCATCTCTATATAGTCGACAAAGCGGCCCGCATCGATCGCGCTGCAGGCTTCGCACACGCCGCACGGGGTAGCGGTGATGCCTCCCTGTCCGTCCGGCCCCACGCAATTGAGCGATTTAGCCAGTATCCGCGAGAGCGTGGTCTTGCCCACCCCGCGCGTACCCGTGAACAGATAGGCATGGTGCAGACGGCCGCTATGCAGGGCATGGGTCAGTGCACGGACTACGTGCTCCTGACCGACGAGCGTGTCGAAGTTGCGGGGGCGGTATTTACGGGCGAGGACTTGATAGGACATGCTGGGATTTTACCGTAGATAGCACTGGCCGAGGGAGCCGCTGCAGAACCGCCAGCGTCGCGCTGCCAAAAAAAACATTGTAACAAGGCGTGATGGGAATTGGTAATTGGCAAAGACAGCCCTACAATTTGTTTTTCTTTTAACTTATTGAATAAATGAAAAAACTGGCCCTACTCCCCCTGCTGTTGCTGTCCCTCGCCGCCCACGCAGAAGAACGCGAATGGGTGCCCTATAAAAAACTGGTTGAGCAGATGCGCCTGGACAAGTTCTACGCCATCCCGCCTGCCGAACGCGACAAAATCAACCTGTTCCTCGTCGTCAAGCCCAAGAACAAGGCCTACAAGCCGGAGGATGTAGTGCTGACCGTAGTACAAGGCGCGGAGCGCCACCCTCTGCCAGCTCTCACGGCGGACTACCGGCTGAATCTGATCCCCAACCCGAAATGGCTGACGGATGACACCAAAATCCTGACCAGCCTGCCAAAAGAGGAGAAATCCAGCACCGGCTACGAAGTTACCACCCCGCTACCACCGGGCAATCAGTGGAACTACACGCCTATCATGAGCAGCGTAGAGCAGACTAATCAGGCGATCAAGAAGATGGCAGGCGCTTTCAGCCTGTTCGTGCCGACGATTAAAGTGGTGGTGTTCAAGTTCGGCAAGCCGGCCCAGCTCAAGGTGGGTAGCACGGTCTATAACACCGATGCCAGGCACCAGATCCGCCTCAAGCCCGAATCGGCGTGGATGAAGGAAAACCCTGTCATGCTGGCCTCGGAGCATCCGCTGGAAGCCGAACTCGATTCCGAGTAAGACGCAGTCGTATCAGGCGGCCTGAACTGGCGCCCAAAACAAAAAAGCTGCCTATGGCAGCTTTTTTAATATCCCGAAGGAGACGAGCCTGATCTGCGGCACTTATGGTGAATAGCTGTGGCTGCTTCGTTCCCGACCTGACCAGGTTGGCCATGCCACAATGCGCAGGGGCCCGTCCGTGATGATTATACCTTACAGCCCCAGTTCCTGCCAAATCTGATCGACGCGGCGCTTTACCTCGGGCGACATGGTGATGGTCGTGCCCCATTCGCGCGTGGTTTCACCGGGCCACTTGTTGGTGGCATCGATACCCATCTTACTGCCCAGACCGCTCACAGGCGAGGCAAAGTCCAGATAATCGATCGGCGTGTTATCGACCAGCGTGGTATCGCGGGTCGGATCGACGCGGGTGGTAATCGCCCAGATCACCTCGTTCCAGTCGCGGATATTCACGTCCTCATCCACCACCACGATGAACTTGGTGTACATGAACTGGCGCAGGAAGCTCCACACGCCGAACATCACGCGCTTGGCGTGGCCCGCATACTGCTTCTTAATCTGCACCACGGCCATGCGGTAGCTGCAGCCTTCAGCCGGCAGGTGGAAATCGGTAATTTCAGAGAACTGCTTCTGCAGCAGCGGCACGAACACTTCATTCAGCGCCAGCCCCAGTATGGCCGGCTCGTCCGGCGGCTTGCCCGTATAGGTCGAGTGATAAATCGGATCGCGCCGCATGGTGATGCGATCGATGGTGAACACAGGGAAGCTGTCCTGCTCGTTGTAATAGCCGGTGTGATCGCCATACGGCCCTTCCAGCGCGTGCTCGTAGCCGCTCGGGTGATCCGGATCAGCATAGATATGCCCTTCCAGCACGATTTCGGCCGATGCAGGCACCCGCAGTTCGCTGCCGATGGCTTTAACCAGTTCGGTACGGCTGCCGCGCAGCAGGCCGGCGAACTGGTATTCCGACAGGCTATCGGGCACTGGCGTGACTGCACCTAATATAGTAGCGGGGTCAGCCCCGAGCGCTACGCAGATCGGATAAGGCTGGCCCTTGTTCTGGATGGCGTGCTCGCGGAAATCCAGCGCACCGCCGCGATGGGCCAGCCAGCGCATGATCACCTTGTTCGGTCCCAGCACCTGCTGGCGGTAGATGCCCAGATTCTGCCGCTTCTTATTAGGGCCTTTGGTAATCACCAGCCCCCACGTAATCAGCGGCGCGATATCGCCGGGCCAGCAATGCTGGATGGGCAGCTTGCCGAGGTCCACATCCGCCCCTTCCCACACGATTTCCTGACATGGCGCACCGCGCAGCTCTTTCGGCGCCATATCCCATACGGCTTTCACCAGACTGCCCATGCCCATGATGTCCTTGAAACCCTTGGGCGGTTCCGGCTCTTTCAGGCGCGCCAGCACATGGCCTATCTTGCGCAATTCGCTCACGCTGTCCGCCCCCATGCCCAGCGCCACGCGGCGCTCCGTGCCGAACAGATTACCGAGCACCGGCATGCAGTGGCCGGTGGGATGCTGGAACAGCAAAGCCGGTCCGCCCGCACGCAAAGTACGGTCGCAAACCTCGGTCATCTCCAAGTGCGGTGAAACTGGCGTCAAAATGGGCTTAAGTTCGCCCATTCGTTGTAACTGGGAAATGAAATCGCGTAGATCGGAATATTTCATCGGTTTTTTACTTTTTCTTTCAAATCAGCATACTGTTTAAAAAGACAGGTCAAGTGGTTGATTTTATTGGTTTTACGCGCAATGCAAGCAAAAAAGTAAGATTTATAAGTTATAGCTTCATCGTTTGTTATCATTGACTTGATATAAAACAGCCCATAGAATCTGCCCTACTTGAAGAGAACACGGTGCTGCTCGATATGCGAACCACATAAGTTGTTGCTCATTCATTCACGGAGTCGGGGCTCCACATGACATTTTAAGGAGTGTTTGCCAAAGGCGTCTGCCTTACCCCCGAAAGCAGTTGTATTGCGACTGATAGCGGTCCGAATGAGTACCAGGCGTACCAAAGGAAGCATCAGCTCAGGCAAGCAATGATGGCGTTTTATGTGCGCTCCCAGCGGCATAAAACGATGATATTTCTGATGCACGGCATTAGCACCCGGTTAGCTGCGTACAACGCTGGCGGGGAAGCGCTTTTACGGACATTTCAGGGGAAGTCTATGATTAATCGTATCACCGGTGCAACCCAGTTTGCCCACAACATGGCTCGCCAGCCAGCTGCGTGGTTGTCTAACACGCGCGTATCGGCCAAAGGTGTACTCGCCACCGCCCAGCATACGCTGACCATCGTTGGCGTGAGCGCACTGATTATGATGGCAGTATTGTTTGTCCGCCCGGAACTGGCCAAAGACCTGAGCAACCTGCTCAATCGCGCGCCGGAAGCCGAAACCGAGCCGGTCGTCGTTCCACCGCTGTCGGAACTGATGGAAGCCCCATCGAGCGCTCCGGTCGCCAGTGCCGAGCCGCTGACGGCCGAAGAACGTGCCCTGCTGGGCACCAAGAAACAGCAGCAATGGGTGACCTCGTGGCTGTCCAAGCGCTACCGCGTGGCGGGCGACGCCGCCAATATGCTGGTGTCCACCGCCTATCTGACGGCACGTGAAATCAAACTCGATCCGCTGCTGATACTGGCTGTGATGGCGATCGAATCGGGCTTCAATCCGTTCGCGGAAAGCCCGGTCGGCGCGCAAGGTCTGATGCAGGTGATGTCGAAAGTACACCACGACAAATTCCAGGACATGGGCGGCACCCAGGCTGCGCTTAATCCGGTCGCCAACATCCGCGTTGGCTCGCTGATTCTGAAAGACTACGTCACCCGTGGCGGCTCCGTTGAAGCCGGCCTGAAAAGCTACGTAGGCGCCGCTGCCTTCGAACACGATGATGGCTACGGCTCGAAAGTGCTGGCCGAATATCAGCGTTTGAAAATGGTATCGGCAGGCAAAAAAGTGCCGACCATTACACCCGTGATGGCCGCCGTCCCGGCTAAGCCGGCCCAGCCGCTGGCCAGCGCCGAGAAATCGATCAGCGGCACCCAGATCGCCGGCCTGTAAGCATTGCTTCCCCGATAAAAAACCACCTCGCGAGGTGGTTTTTTATTTCCGCTACACGCTCCCTGCCCTAGCGGCCGCAGGTGGTCACCTTGGTGCGTATGCCATCGCGGAACGGATCACGCCCTCCCGTCTGGCCATTGCTCTCCTTGACGGCGCAGAAAGTGGTACCGGCACCGGTACGGATGCGCGTCATGACGCGGCCATCGTCGAGCGTCACGCTCTCCTGCGTCATGCCATCCGAACCTGTATAGGCACTGGCCAGCTTTTCGGCCAGCAAAGTACGCTCATTGGCAATCTTCTTGTCGCGCGGGTTCCAGGCCTCTTTGCGCAACTGTTTATCCACTGCACCAGCGCTGCGCCGCGCGCGCTGCAGCGCATCCTCGTCCTGCGCTGTCTTGGACGGCAAGGCAAACGGATCCGCTGGCGGCGTGATCAGGGTCATCGCGGGCGCTGCAGGCGGCGGCACAGGCGCAAGCGGCAGTTCGGCCTGTCGCGGCGCCAGCGGCGGCCGGGTGGCCAGCGCCGGTGCGGTGCGCCGATCAGGCGCTACAGGCGCTGGCACAGGCCTGACAGGCGGCTCAGCCATGCGCGGCGGCAGTATATAGGTGAGCGAAGTCTGCGCAGCCATCCTGGGCGTGGCCAGCCGTGGCGGCACATGCCAGCACCACACGGCCAGCACATGGGCCGTGCCGATCAGCGCCAGCCAGCTACGGCGGCGCCAAGGCGCTCCGGGTTGAGAGAACTGGTAGATAATGTCACCTCGACATTAATTAAATAACAAGCGATTCTCTGTGGCTCCCGGGATAAAGTCAAACCGAAACACCGCAGCCCTGCCGCAGGCGCCCGGCGGTAGCGCCAGCCGGTACATAGCCCTATGCACGGCCTGCCCCCAAACGAAAAAAGCCACCGCATGCGGTGGCTTGATAGTGGGCAGCGAGCGGCTTAGCGCTTTTTGTCGGCGGCCACTTCTTCCGGCCGCAGTTTGGCAGCCAGCTTGTCCAGCACGCCATTGACGTATTTGTGGCCATCGATGCCGCCGAACGATTTGGTCAGTTCGACCGCTTCGTTGATGACGACGCGGTAAGGGATTTCCAGATTGTTCTTCAGTTCGTATGCACCGATCAGCAGCACGGCGTGCTCGATGGGCGACAGTTCGGCCACGCCGCGGTCCACCAGCGGCGCGAAGGTATCGCGCAGGGCCACGGAATCCTTGATGGCGCCGTACAGCAGGGCCGAGAAGTGATCGCCATCAGCCTTGTCGAAGCCATGCGCGGAACGGATGTTGTTGACCACGGTGGAAGCGTCTTCGTTATTCAGCAGCCACTGATACAAACCCTGCAACGCAAACTCACGCGCGCGGTGGCGCGGCGTGCGGTTTTTACTGGGGTTGGCGTGCAATGTCTTATCTGTCATGGTTATACCTATTCTAAAATTCTTACAAAATCCGGCCTGATGCGCCGGTGCATACCGGCCCATCACTGCATTTCCGGCCGTTTTATCAGGGCAATTACTCGTCGTCGCCCTGATCCTGATTCAGCTCTTCCAGAGCAATGGTCAGGTTAGCCATTTCAACTGCTACACGCGCTGCATCCGCGCCCTTCTCGGCCATACGCACTTCCGCCTGCTCATCGTTTTCCGTGGTCAGGATGGCGTTAGCGATAGGAATACCATAATCGAGGCCGATACGGGTGATGCCGGCGCCCGATTCGTTCGACACCAGTTCGAAGTGGTAGGTTTCACCGCGGATCACGGCGCCCAGTGCGATCAGGGCGTCGAACTGCTGCGATTCTGCCATTTTTTGCAGTACCAGCGGCACTTCCAGCGCGCCCGGCACGGTCACGTGCAGAACGTCTTCGTCTTCGACGCCCAGATGCTTGAGCTCGGCCAGGCAAGCCGACAGCAGGCCGTGGCAAACGTCTTCGTTAAAACGGGCTTGAACGATGCCGACGCGCAGTCCGTCGCCGGACAGATTGATTTCATAGCTACCTACGGTCATGTGAGGCCTCTTTTTAGGTGGGTAAGGTGGGTGTATCAGTTAGGTTTGGCCATGTAGCCGGTCACTTCCAGATCGAAGCCCGTCATCGATGGCATTTTGCGCGGGCTGGCCAGCAACTGCATCTTGCAGACACCCACTTCGCGCAGAATCTGGGCGCCGATACCGTAGCTGCGCAGGTCCATGCTGGCGGCGCGGCCTTTCGGTTTGACTTCGGGCTTATCCAGCGCGGCAAACTGGGAGAAGAACTGCTCGGCAGTTTCTTCGCAGTTGAGCAGCACGATCACGCCCCGCTCCGCCGCTTTCACGGCAGCCAGCGAGGACGACAGATTCCACGAGTGAGTGGTCGCTTCCGATTCCAGCACATCCAGTATCGACACCGGCTGGTGCACGCGCACCAGCGTTTCCTTGCTCTTGTCCATGTCGCCATGCACCAGCGCCAGGTGGGCCGAACCGCTAGGCTTGTCGCGGTAGGCGATCATGCGGAACTCGCCCTGTGCGGTCTTCAGCGTGCGCTCGCCCACTTTTTCCACCAGCGATTCATTGCGGCTGCGGTACTGGATCAGGTCGGCAATGGTGCCGATCTTCAGATTGTGTTCCTTGGCAAACTCCATCAGGTCCGGCAGGCGGGCCATGGTGCCGTCGGCTTTCATGATTTCGCAGATCACCGACGCGGGCGTCAGACCAGCCATGGCGGTCAGGTCGCAACCGGCTTCGGTATGGCCTGCGCGCATCAGCACGCCGCCCTTTTGCGCTTTCAGCGGGAAGATGTGACCCGGCTGCACCAGATCGGCTGGATCCGTATTCTTGTCTACCGCTACCTGGATGGTGCGGGCGCGGTCGGCGGCGGAAATACCGGTGGTCACACCCTCGGCCGCTTCGATCGATACCGTGAAGTTGGTGCCGAAGGCGGTGCCGTTACGGGCCGACATCATCGACAGATTCAGCTGGTCGCAGCGTTCTTCGGTCAGCGTCAGGCAGACCAGACCGCGCGCATGCGTCACCATGAAATTGATGGCTTCCGGCGTGACGAAGTCCGCCGCGAGCACCAGATCACCTTCGTTTTCCCGGTCTTCCTCATCGACCAGAATCACCATGCGGCCAGCGCGCAATTCGGCGACGATTTCTTCGGTGCTGGAAATTGACATGTTAAATCCTTTGTAGCGAAGCTAGAACAGCCCGCTATTTTAAAGGATTTACGCAAGCGCCACCGCAAAAGGCTGATTTTATAGACTAAATCCCCGGTTTTACCCGTTCGATCTGGTCATAATATCAATCTTTTACGGCTGGAATCTCCGTGCCTGAGCTTATTTCCCGGCAGCTCCAACAGAAACCATGCGCTCGACGTAGCGGGCGATCAGATCGATTTCGAGATTGACCTGCTTGCCAGCCGCCAGATGCTTGAGCGTGGTCATGGCGATGGTGTGCGGAATCAGGTTGATGGAGAACTGGCACACCAGCTCCGCGCCGGTGCCGATATCCTCAACCCGGTTCACCGTCAGCGACACGCCATTCACCACGATCGAGCCTTTGAAGGCGAGGAACTTGGCCAGCTCGCGCGGCGCTTCGATGACCAGCTCCCACGATTCGCCGATAGGCTCGAACTTGCGCACCACGCCCAGACCATCGACGTGGCCGGATACCAGATGGCCGCCCAGGCGTTCGTTCAGGGTCAGCGCCTTTTCCAGATTCACTTCCGTCAGCGTATCGAGGCCCACGGTGCAGTTCAGGCTTTCGCGCGATACGTCGACGCGGAAGCTGGTGTCATCCTTTTCCACCACGGTCATGCAGGCGCCGTTGATGGCGATCGAATCGCCCAGTGCCACATCGGCCAGCGGCAGTCCGCCCGCGTGGACATTCAGGCGCACGCCTGCAAACGAGCCGCCTTCGAGCGGGGTAACGGATTCGATTTTGCCGATAGCGGCGACAATTCCAGTGAACATAGCGTTGTAGTCTTAAAGTTGAGAGAGATTAAATAAACCGTGCAAGGATACGCAGATCTGCGCCGATCTGCTGCACCTCATGGAACTTCAGGCGGCGCTGCTCGCCCAGCTGCTCCAGCGCTGGCAGGGCAAACATGCCCTGCGCATCGCCGAGCAAGGTGGGCGCCAGATACACCAGCAATTCATCGACGCAGCCAGCACGGATCAGCGAGCCATTGAGCTTGCCACCCGCTTCCACATGCAGCTCGTTGATCTGGCGCCGCCCCAGTTCGCGCATCAGTTCAGCCAGATCGACCTTGCCCGACGCATTCGGCAGCAGTATCACTTCCGCTCCCAGATCGGCCAGTGCCGCCTGTTTTTCGGCATTCGGCTGTGCCGCAGCGATCCACGTGCCGCCCCCCTGCAGAACTTGGGCCGACAGGGAAATCTCCAGCCGGCTATCGACCACAATGCGGCGCGGCTGGCGCGGCGTTTCGACAGCCCGCACATTGAGCCGGGGATCGTCGGCCTTGACCGTGCCTATGCCGGTCAGAATCGCGCAGGCGCGGGCGCGCCACGCGTGGCCGTCGGCGCGCGCTTCCGGCCCGGTAATCCACTGGCTCTGGCCATTGTGCAGCGCGGTCATCCCATCGAGACTGGCGGCACTCTTCATGCGTACCCACGGCAGCCCGCGCGTCATACGCGAGAAGAAGCCGATATTCAGTTCATAGGCCTGCTCAGCCAGCAGACCAACGCTGGTGGCGATACCCGCTGCAGCCAGCTTGGCCATACCCTGCCCGGCGACCAGCGGATTGGGGTCTTCCATCGCTGCCACCACCCGGCCCAGACCGGCGCGCACCAGCGCATCGGAGCACGGCGGCGTGCGGCCATAGTGATTGCAGGGCTCCAGCGTAACGTAGGCCGTAGCGCCGCGCACATCGTGGCCGCGCGCCTGCGCATCCTTGAGCGCCTGGATCTCGGCATGGTCACTGCCTGCCTGCTGGGTAACGCCAGCGCCCAGCACCTCGCCGTCGCGCACGATCACGCAGCCGATATGGGGATTGGGCGAGGTGGTGTACAGCCCCCGCGCCGCCCATTCCAGCGCCAGCGTCATACCTTGCAGATCGTTGCTGATTTTCATAAATCCCTATTCACTCGCGCTAGTGCAACTAGCCCCTTCCTGCGCCGGATCGCAGACACGTACCCGGCCCAGCATATTAATTTTGATATTGCGCACATTTTCACCCTGCCGCAGCGTCAGCGTACCCCAGCGGGCAATCAGGCTGTTGCTGGCGTTGCAGGGACGCCCAGCAGCATTATAAGCAAGATAAACGGGCACCGCTGCGCTCGAAAAAGCCCCACGTATGCTCAGGCCCGCGCCGACGGCTGCGTGCCGCAGCAGCAACGGTTCGCCTGCGTCGGGGCTGCGGTTGCCATTGCGGTCGACAAACACCACCCAGCCATGCTGCCACGCGCCCCCATCATCGAACGGAACCAGCAAGACAGGCCCGCCCCTCGCCATGGCATGGCTGCGTGCCAGCCGCAGCGCCGCCAGCATATCATTGACCGCCACCAGCATCTGCTGCCGCTGGAGTATGCCGTGGAATGCAGGCACTGCCTGCCACATGAGAATAGCCAGCAGTGCCAGCACCACCATGGTCTCCACTAGCGTCCGCCCGCCAGGATACAGACACCTGCTTGCCGCGTTGATGCACTTAGACTTAGCCATGGCACTTTCTCCTGCGCCGCTATGGTTACATATGGTTACACTGAGGCTGCTGAACCGGCGGACGTCTAAGGCCAGCAACGCTCCTCCCGCCCTGTCGCCGACTGCTTGCCACGGCTGGTCAGGATTAGCTGCTGGCAGTCCTTATCGCGAAAACGCCCGTCAACGCGGCTGGTGCCGGGTGTGGCAATGAGCTGCACACACTGATTGATCGCTTCGCCGTCACAGGCCTTGCCTTCGATTTCATAAGCGCTATTGCTAGCGCCGCTACCGCTCCACCATTTGAACTGGCGTGCTTCCGGCTCAGTCGCGCTGGCCGAAAACGCCTGATAGGAATTGGCTTGCGTGTAGAAACGCTCCTGCTGCTGCAGCAACTGCCAAAGGGCCACCTGCCCTTCCGTGCGCCGGGCGCGGATAACGGCATGCTGGTACGCGGGCAGAGCCAGCGCCATCAGGATAGAACTGATGGCGAGCACCACCAGCAGTTCGAGCAAACTGAATCCCTGTGTGGATTGCGTCTTCAAAGCGCCAAGCATCATCATCGGTTCGCCTCATGCAGCTCTCGCCAGTTGCTCACTTCGCGCCAACTCAGGCGGCCAGCACGGCGCACGGTAGATATGCGCGCTATCGTTTCAACCTTGATGGCGCCCTGCGTATCGCGCCGTATCACAACCTTGCTTAACCCTTGCCGCACCTTTACCGCACCAGTAGGCATAGGCCTATCAGCAGTACGCGCAGAGGCCAGCAGCATGGACCTTTCTTCGTATTCGGCCTGCAGCAGTCCGACCATCGCAGTGGCAGGCATGGCCAGAAGGGCACTACTTGCAGGCAAGCCCGTCAAGGCATTCAAAGTATAGCTACGGCTTTGTGCTGGACTGCATATTTCAGCACCGGGCACCATTGTATTGAACACCAGCGTTCCATCTATCACACTCGTGCTGGCTATGCTGCGTTCACCGGTTCGCTCCGACTGCCAGAAGTCGATAAACCAGCCGCGGCTACCCGTCTCCATGACAGCGCCGGTGACATCAAACAGACCAGCGTGATTCGGCCACAACTGCCGTTGCGTCAATTGCTGTCGCCCGCTGATGACGGAAACAGGCCGCGCCAGATCATCGCGCAGTGCATACAACGATTGCGTCACAAATCCCGCTGCAGCAAGGTCATCGCGATTCAGCAGGCGCCCCGTGCCGAACAGTATCAGGTAGTCACCATCGCTTCCGTAGACGATGGTGGGCTGCTGGGTGATAGGCTGGCGGCGCCCCTGTGCATCGCGGGCGGTGAACAATCTTTCAACGCCGCCGCTCCACGGCGCGCCACCATGCAGATCGAAGCGCCACAGATTACCCTGCAAGTCGCCGGCATAGGCAAAGCGCAGCATGCCGTCGCGATCCGTCAGCAAGGCGGGAGCGCTCAGTCCATTGGCGAGCAGCGCGTCCGAAACCGGCGTGATAAGGCGAAAATAATTCGTGTTAAGACGCCAGCCTTCCGTGCGCTGCTTTTCCACCATCAGCAGAAATAAGGCGCCCTTGCCGGCGCTGCTGGCATGACCGTCTGCGTTATAGTTGTTCATGCCGCTGGCGAATACTGCCACTGCAGACTCGCCACCGGTGCGCAAGCGTATGCGCGCCAGTTGCGCCACAGTCAGCACATTCCCCACCATGGGGTCGTCGGCATCAGTAAATTCCCACAGCACCGAATCGGCATCGAGCGCATCGGGGTCCGTTACGTCCAGCGCGAACAGGCCCTGCGCCCCTGCCCCGAACGCCCCCAGCAGCACACTACGCCAGCCGCGCGACAGACGCACATCCGCGCTCACCAGGGGGCCATCGACATAGGCGCGATGCACATATTCAGGGTCCGTCAGCAGGTTCAGGTAGGGCATCAGCGCGTTCGGCACGTAAGCATAGCGCTCCACCCCGTCGGCCATATCAAACGCATGCAGCATACCGTCATTTGCCCCCAGATAAACCAGAGCACGACGCTGCGCATAGCGCTGACGGAACGCTGCATACGCCGCATCCTGCAGGTCAGACGCTGGTGCGGCCACCAGCACCGGCGTGCTACGTAGCGCGTCGCCCAGCAAGCTCTGGCGGCGACGAAAGGGGCCTCCTTCATCGCTACGCACACCTCGCAGATACGCCAGCCGCCGCGCTCCCAGCCCATCGGGTGCTGCAGCCGAAGGGCTGGGCTTATCCAGCATGCGCTGCTGGGTGGCGGACAAAGCTGACCAGACCAGCGGTATGCCCCGCAATACGCCATCAGGCTCCGTCTGCGCCGTGTAGATACGCCGCGCTTCCGGTAGCGGCACGGGCGGACGGTTGCGCTCTCCTGTCAACACCTGTCCAGCCTCCCACAGAGGGGCCACGCTGGTGATCGTCGCGCCGGCATTTGCGGCTTCAGGCGGCAACACGTATCGGGAGAAGTAACCGCTCCAGTCGCGCAGGTCGACACTGGCCGCCAGCCATGTGCCAGCGGATGTTGCCCGCTCGTGCAAGGGAAAATACCCCGCTGCGCCAGTCACTCGGCTGGCGGAATCCGCTGCAGCGGAATTGCCCGAGTCTCCACGCGCACGGCAGGCTGTAGTCAGCGGCTCGGAAGCCAGCGGTACCACCGGCGGCGCAGCATAGGCAGCGCCGGATTTCAAAGCGCAGATCAATAGGCCAGCAATGAGCAAGGTAGCCCGTGCTTCCAGCGTGCGCTGCCAGAATGCGCGATAACGGTTTTCGCCCTTATTCATCGCGCCACCTCATTCACCGCGGCTGTAGATGGTCTGCAGCACCACCTCGGTATCTGGTTGCGGTCCGAAACCGATAGCCGTGACACGGTAGCAGTAATGTGCCGCGGCAGCGTCATCGCCGGGCTGATGGCAGACCAGCCGCTCGATCAGATAGCGGGGCCGCCTGAACGGCAGCGCGCCGCCAGCCACATCGAACGCGGCCCCCGTGTGGGCGCCAAATTCCACGCTACAGGCGCCGTCATCGTCATGCCCGGACAAGTCTACTTTTTGCCAAGCCGGCGCTTGAGCACAGGGCGTCAGTACTGCACTACCGTTCTCTAGATCATGTTCTGCATCTGCCACAGCTGCCTCCGCTGCCTGAAATGCCAGTTCCCTATCACGGGCCGCACGTGCTGCCCGCACTCCTTGCAAACTCAGCTGTGCTGCCGAAGTTCCCAGCAACAGCACGATCACCAGCAACACCAGACTAAGCAGCACCGCCATGCCGCGCTGCGCATCGAGCGCCATTGCTAGCCCCGCGTATTGCGCAAAGCAACGGTAGTGCCCAGCATCACGCGCGTGCGGCGCCGCTGCGATTCCGCCAGCCTGCCTTCATCGATGCGTACACCTTCATCCTCACCATGCGCATCCGAATAGCTGGCCCCGAACAGATCAAACCGTCGCGTGCCCGTATCGGCCCTATTCGCCACGTCGCCCTGCAGGACCAGCGCTACACGGATGCTGCCGATGCGCTTCCAGTAGGTTTTGCGCTGCAGGTCCAGCAGGCGCTGCGCTGCGTTCGCCCCCTCCAGTGCCAGACTGGCATCCAGCCGGCTAATTGCCGTCGCGCTGAAATAGCTATTGGGCACGCCATCGGCGGGGATATCGGTATCCACCCCGTACAGCACCTGAAAAGATTCGACGCCACGCACCAGCGCATCGCTGCCCCAGCCCGATGCCGAGCGATATTTGCAGCGCAGCTCCATCACGCCCGCAGCATCTGCAGCCACGTAGAATATACTCCAGCCCTGCGCCGCCGGAGCGTCAGGTGAGGCCACACCGAAGCCGGCACAATTGAGCATGGACCCATCGCCCGAACTGCTACCGCCAGATCCGGCATAGCGCACAGCCAGTACATCGCTACCATGGGCAACGCCGGGCAAAGGCGCCGCTATGCCATCACTGTTGCGGGTCAGGCTGCGCCCATCCAGTCCGTCAACTGCCGCCGGAACATCGCTAGCCCAGCCGACTGGCACAGCGTCGCTATCCCAATCCATGTAGCCAGCCTGCCGGATGGCCTGTGCAATAACACTCAGGGCCTGCTGCGCCGCGTCGTTCAGGTCCTGCTGATCGTTATGCTGGCGATAGCCATGTGCCGCCGCCATCAGCAGGCCGGTAGCTAGCAGCGCCAGCAGCATGGTCAGCGCCAGCGCGATGAGAAATTCCACCAGCGTGCGGCCAGCACTGCACGCCACTTGGCATTCGGACCGGATCATCATGGCACCTGCACCGTCATCGCTAGCGCAGGAACTAGTTCCGTCACACCTGCCGCTGCATCGCTTTCGGCCCTGCCATCGGCAAGCTTGCCGCGCCAGCCCAGTTTGATGACCAGCGGCGCCGCAGCACTGCCCATACAATCCCATTGCAGCTTGCCGGCCTGCACAGGATGATCGTCATGACAGATGCGCAGACGGCCAGCCGGAAACTGCTTGAACACCTGCCACTGCGCTTCGTAGCGATCGAACAGCGCCAGCTGCCGGCCATCGCAGCCTGCGTCCAGGCAGAGCACAGGCGGCGCAGGGGTCGCGGCATCGCCCGCAGCATCGTAGAAGAACAGATAGGGATTGGCCGCCGAAGCATCGCGTGCCACGGCAGCATTGGCGCGCATGCGTTCCGCCAGCCCGCTGGCCAGATAATTGGCCTGCACCAGCAACTGGTCCTGATGGCTAACCCGCAGCGCAAGCAGCTGCATGGCCGCGCTGCCGACGATGCCCAGCGCCAGCAACAGCAGCGCAATGAGCACTTCGAGCACAGTAAAACCGGACAGAGAGGATCGTGCACGCATGGCACACCTACGCGTTTCAGCAATCGATAATGCTAGAAGTTACGCGTAGGGGAAAGGCAATGGCTGAGCCACCTCAATGGTGCGTTCGATGGAAGATAATCGCAGGCGCCGGATCAGGCTTTACGCGGTTTGCGTTCCTGCCCCACTTCGGCAATCGCGTCCTGGAACTCGGCCAGATCTTCGAAGTTCTTGTAGACGGAGGCGAAACGGATATAGGCGATCTTGTCGAGCCGCTTAAGTTCCTGCATTACCAGTTCGCCGATATAGCCCGACTCCACCTCGCGCTGGCCGCTGGTCAGCAGCTTCTCTTCGATGGACAGGATGGCCGCATCCACGGCAGGCGCCGCGACAGGACGTTTGCGCAGTGCCAGCATCAGACTGGCGCGCAGCTTATCGGCAGTAAATTCGGTACGGCTACCGTTTTTCTTCACCACGTACGGCATCACCAGTTCGATCCGTTCGTAGGTGGTAAACCGCTTGTCGCAATTCACGCAGCGACGACGCCGGCGGATGGCATCGCCCTCCTCGGATACGCGCGTATCGAGGACCTGAGTATCTTCATGCTGGCAAAAAGGACATTTCATAGGTGCTTGCTTCCGTGCGGTGGCGCCGATAGTGTCAGCGCCACCTTACCACGATATTACTTGGCGTAGACAGGGAACTTATCAGCCAGTACCTTCACCGCCGCTTTGACGCGGTCGATGGTGGCAGCGTCGTGCGGATTATCCAGCACGTCGGCGATCAGATTACCTACCTGCTCGGCTTCCACTTCGCCGAAACCACGGGTGGTCATAGCCGGGCTGCCCAGACGGATACCGGAGGTCACGAATGGCTTCTGCGGATCGTTAGGGATGCCGTTCTTGTTGCAGGTGATGTGAGCGCTGCCCAGAATCGCTTCGGCTTCTTTGCCGGTCAGGTTCTTAGGACGCAGGTCCACCAGCATCACGTGCGACTCGGTGCCGCCCGACACGATGCGCAGGCCGCGCTTGATCAGGGTTTTAGCCAGTACGTCGGCGTTTTTCACTACCTGCTGCTGGTAAGCCTTGAACTCTGGGCTCAGCGCTTCCTTGAACGCAACGGCCTTACCGGCGATCACGTGCATCAGCGGGCCACCCTGAATGCCGGGGAAGATCGCCGAGTTGATGATCTTCTCGTGTTCGGCCTTCATCAGGATGATGCCGCCGCGCGGGCCGCGCAGCGATTTGTGCGTGGTCGAGGTGACGAAGTCGGCGTGCGGAACCGGGTTAGGATACAGGCCGGCGGCGATCAGACCGGCGTAGTGCGCCATGTCGACCATGAAGTAGGCACCAACGGCTTTAGCCACGGCAGCGAAACGCTCGAAATCGATCTTCTTCGAGAAAGCCGATGCGCCAGCGATGATCAGCTTAGGCTTGTGCTCTTTGGCCAGGGCTTCCATGGCATCGTAGTCGATGTCTTCGGCAGCGGTCAGGCCGTAGGACACCACGTTGAACCATTTGCCCGACATGTTCAGCGGCATACCGTGGGTCAGGTGGCCGCCTTCGGCCAGCGACATACCCATGATGGTGTCGCCCGGTTTCAGCACGGCGAAGAACACGCCCTGATTGGCTTGCGAGCCCGAGTTAGGCTGCACGTTGGCAGCTTCGGCGCCGAACAGCTGCTTGACGCGGTCGATGGCCAGTTGCTCGACCACGTCGACGTGCTCGCAACCGCCGTAGTAGCGCTTGCCCGGATAGCCTTCGGCGTATTTATTGGTCAGCTGGGAACCTTGCGCTTCCATTACGGCTGGCGAGGTGTAGTTTTCCGAAGCGATCAGTTCGATGTGATCGTGCTGGCGGGTGTTTTCGTTCTGGATAGCGCCGAACAATTCCGGATCGACGTTGGCGAGGGTGTGATCTTTTGCGAACATGTAAAAACTCCAATCGAATGAGTAACTTGTTACTGGCAGGCTGGATCGAATGAGGGACGCCAATAGCGCATAGGCAGCCTCTTCGTGCTTTCCATCGATGGCTGCCCAGGCGAACGGCTGTTGAAATCTCACGTTTCCCGGTGGAGCCCCACCTTTCGCTGCCCGCATAATGCACTATTCTGGTGCGTCGCGCAGCTTTTCGCCAGTTACGTGAGACGTAATGGAAGCCCGATTGTAATTTATGCGCTTGAAATGAGCAAGGAATTGATTGTCAATATGGCAATTAAACACGCGTTTTATACCTTGCACCGCGATCGCGCAAACATTTCGGCTACAATTTTGCCCACCCTCCTACTCACCCACAAGGACAGATCATGATCGTCTTCATCACAGGCGCCACTGCCGGCTTCGGCGCTGCCATGGCCCGCATTTTTGCCCGCAACGGCCACAAGGTACTGATCAGCGGCCGCCGCCTCGACCGCCTGCAGGCACTGGCGGCAGAACTGGGCGAACTGGCCCTGCCGGTGCAACTGGACGTCACCGACCGCAGTTCCATCGAACACGCACTGGCCGGCCTGCCAGCCGAATGGCAAGCCATCGATGTGCTGATCAACAATGCCGGTCTGGCGCTGGGCGTCACCCCCGCGCACGAATCCTCGCTGGCCGACTGGGATACCATGATCGCCACCAACTGCAGCGGTCTGGTAGCGATGACACGCGCCATCCTGCCCGGCATGGTGGCCCGCAACAGCGGCACCATCATCAATCTGGGCTCGGTGGCCGGTGAAACTCCTTACCCGGGCGGCAATGTGTATGGCGCCACCAAGGCTTTCGTCGAACAGTTCACCCTGAATCTGCGTGCCGATCTGGTAGGCACGGGCGTGCGCGCCACCAATCTGGCGCCGGGACTATGCGGCGGCACGGAATTTTCCAATGTGCGCCTGAAAGGCAACGATGCCGCTGCGGCCAAAGTATATGAAGGCACCCAGCCGCTGACGGCCGACGATGTAGCCAATACTGCCTACTGGATTGCCACCCTGCCAGCCCACGTCAACATCAACCGCATCGAAATGATGCCGACCTGCCAGGCCTACGGCCCGCTGGCCATCAAGCGCGAGCTGTAAGCGGCCTTGAATTACTTCTCAAAGGTGAGAAGTCAGTTGAAACAAGCGCAAACGGTCCCAGTTTTAGTATATTGCTAAACAAAACGTAAGCGCTTGTTACAATCCTTGGCATCCGGCGGGGAAAAGGCTTTACTATAGTAAAATATTGCTCATCATCACCTGCATTCTCACCTGTGTAAACAAACATGCCAGCAGAGTTTATCTGGAACGTACGGGTCTATTACGAAGACACCGACGCCGGCGGGATCGTCTATTACGCGAATTACCTGAAATTCTACGAGCGCGCCCGCACCGAATGGCTGCGCGCCCTGCAGGTGGAGCAGCACGTCTTAGCACAGGAACACGGCATCCTGTTCGTCGTCAAAAGCGTGAGCTGCGACTATCACGCCCCCGCAAAACTCGACGATGTACTAAAATTAACCCTTTCGATCGAAAAAATGGGGCGCGTCTCCATCCAGTTCATCCAGCAGGTCTGGTGCGGCGAACGGCTGCTCAACACGGCCCGGGTGAAAGTGGGATGCGTCGGGCTGGATCTGAACACCCATGCCATCCCGGCTTCGATCGTCGACAAAATGCGCAGTACCATCAAAACAGCTAGCCCAGACTGAACCCCATGAACGTCACCCAAGACCTGTCCTTCCTGTCCCTCATCGCCAATGCCCACCTGATCGTGCAGCTGATCATGGCGCTGCTGTTCGTTATTTCGCTGACCAGCTGGACCTATATTTTCAGCAAACTGTTTGCCATCCGTTCGGCGCGCCGCCTGACGGTGGAATTCGAAAAGACTTTCTGGGCCGGCGGCAATCTGCACGCCCTGCACCAGAACGCCGGCAAGGACCGCGCCAGCAGCGGCCCGCTGGCCCGCATTTTCGAAGCCGGCATGGGCGAGTTCATCAAGAGCAAGGCCGCCTACAGCGCCAGCCGCGACACCATGGACCACGGCGCCATTCTGGACGGCGCCCGCCGTGCCATGCGCGCCGCCTTCCAGCGTGAAATGGATGCACTGGAATCGCATCTGGCCTTCCTTGCTTCGGTCGGTTCCGTCTCCCCCTACATTGGTCTGCTGGGTACGGTGTGGGGCATCATGAACGCCTTCCGTGGTCTGGCTAACGTGCAGCAGGCTACCCTGGCGGCCGTTGCGCCCGGCATCGCCGAAGCGCTGATCGCTACCGCCATCGGCCTGTTCGCCGCCATTCCCGCTTTCGTGGCCTATAACCGTTTCTCGCACGATGTGGATCGTCTGGCGATCCGCTTCGAGACTTTTGTCGAAGAGTTCTCCAACATTCTGCAGCGTCAGTCGCGTTAAGAGGGCAGCATTCATGGCTTCGTCTTTCTCCAGCAGCATGCGCGGCGGCCGTGGCCGCAAGCTGAAATCGGAAATCAACGTCGTGCCGTACATCGACGTGATGCTGGTACTGCTGATCATTTTCATGGTCATGCCGTCGGCCAACGACCCTAGCGTGGTGGATCTGCCGAGCGCGGAAAAATCCACCAAGCCGCCCGCCGACTACGTGCAGATCGTGCTGAAACAGAACGGCGCCCTGTCCATAGGCATCAAAGGCAAGGGCGAAGAAGCGCCGGAAACAGCGCCCAACCGCGACGCGCTGGTGAAAAAACTGCGCACCATCCATACCGACCATCCTGACTATCCGGTGCTGATCGCCGGCGACAAGGAAAGCAAGTACGACGACGTGATCCAGCTGATTTCGGAAGCGAAGAAAATGGGCATCAGCCGCGTAGGCCTGTCCACCAAATAAACCGTGCAGAACATGAAACCCGCAATGGCAGGCGGCCCGTACAGGGTGCCGCGACAATCCCAAGGCTGGCGCGCCCTCGTGCTGGCTACGGCGGTGCACGCCATTCTGCTGCTGTTCCTGTGGGTAGGCGTAAGCTGGCAGAACACCACGCCTACCGAAGTGCAGGCTGAAATCTGGGACATGACAGTGCAGGACGCGGCGCCACCGGCACCGCCTGCGCCGGAACCCGAACCGCAGCCCGAACCGGAACCGGAAACCCCGGTTGCGCCGCCGACGCCCACCCCTGCTCCGCCCACGCCGAAAGAGCCGGACATCGCGCTCGAACGCCTGAAAGCCAAACAGAAGCTGGAACAGGAAAAGCTGGAAGCGGCCAAACAGGCCAAGCTGAAGAAAGAGGCCGACGACAAGCAGGCCAAACTGGAAGCGAAGAAACTGGCCGAGAAGAAGGAAGCCGAGCAAAAAGCCAAGGAAGCCAAAGAGCAGGCCGAAAAGGACAAGAAGAAAGCGGCGGCCGACAAGCTGGCCAAGGAGAAGGCCGAGAAAGCGGAAAAAGCCGCCAAGGATAAAGCCTTTGCTGCCGAGATGAGCCGCATCACCGGCAATGCCGCCAAAGGCAGTACCGGTACAGCTGAAAAATCGACCGGCGGCCGCGTTGATGGCGGCTATCAGGCCGCGATCCGCGCCAAAATCAAGAGCAACCTGATCTACGGTACGGTGGACGATACGCTCAGCGCCACCTACCAGATTACCCAGTTACCTACCGGTGAAATCATCGGCGTGCGCAAAATGAAAAGCAGCGGCTCGGCTGCTTACGATAGTGCAATCGAGAACGCGATTGCCAAATCGTCCCCACTACCCAAGAAAAAAGATGGTACGGTAGAGCGCGAATTTGTCGCCGATTTCAATATGAAGGATATGCACTGATGTACACCATGAAAAAATTCAATCAGGTATGGCTGGCAGCCGGTCTGGCTGCGGGCCTGACCGTAGCCCTGTGCGGCACGGCACAGGCGCAGATGCGCATCGAAATTTCCGGTGTCGGCAGCAACCAGATCCCTGTCGCCGTGGCCGGTTTTGCCGACGAAGCCATCGCTCCGCAGCAGATTTCCGCCATCATCAAGGCCGACCTCGAACGCAGCGGCGCCTTCAAGCTGATCGACGCTGGCGTGATCACCAGCATGAACAACATCGACTACGCCGGCTGGAAAGCCAAAGGCGCCGATGCTCTCGTGATCGGCACCGTGGCCAAAGCCGCCAGCGGCGATTACGAAGTGCGCTACAAGCTGCTCGACACCGTCAAACAGACCGAGCTGTCGCAACTGGGCGTCTCGCGCGCACCGCAATACACCCGTCTGACGGCCCACACCATTGCCGACGACATTTTCCTGAAACTGACCGGCATCCGCGGCGCCTTCTCCACCCGTATTTCCTACGTCAAGGAATACGACAAACGCCACTACGAACTGCTGGTGGCCGACGCCGATGGCGAAGACGAGCAGATGGCGCTGCGCTCCAACGAGCCTATCATTTCGCCGTCGTGGTCGCCCGATGGCACCAAGGTGGCCTATGTCTCGTTCGAGCAGAAGAAGCCGGTGGTGTACATCCAGAACCTGATCACCCGCGCCCGCACCGTGGTCGCCAACGAAAAAGGCAGCAACTCCTCGCCAGCCTGGGCGCCAGCCGGCAACAAGCTGGCCGTGTCGCTGTCCAAGGACGGCCACACCCAGATCTACACGGTGAACGCTGACGGCAGCAATCTGCGCCGCGTTTCCAACAGCAACGGCATCGACTCGGAAGCCCAGTTCTCGCCGGACGGCAACAGCATCTACTTCATGAGCGACCGCAGCGGCGGCCCGCAGATCTACCGCATGGGCGTGGACGGCAGCGATCCGAAGCGCATCACCTTCAGCGGCAACTACAACATCAGCCCGCGCATCTCGGCAGACGGCAAGACTCTGGCCTACATCTCCCGGCGCGACGGCAACTTCCAGCTTTACACTCTGGACCTGGCTAGCGGCCAGGAACAGCGCCTGTCTGACAGCACCGACGACCAATACCCGAGCTTTGCTCCGAATGGCCGCTACATCATGTACGCCACGCAGGCAGGTGGCCGCAAGTCGCTGGCTGTGGTATCGGTAGACGGACGTGTAAAACAACGCCTGACCACTCAGGCGGGCAATATCAAGGAGCCCACCTGGGGCCCGTTCATGCAGTAATTCACTCATCCATCTAGGAGCAATCCATGCGTAAAATCAGCAGCTTAGCTTTCGTCCTCACCAGCGCCGCCATTCTGTCGGCCTGCTCGACTCCGGTGAAAATTTCGGAACCACCTCCAGTGGTCGAGCGTCAGGTTGAACAGAAAACCACGCCGCCAGCCGACACCCGCACCGTGCAGCCAGTTGAAACCAAATCGCTGGATCCGCTGGACGATCCAAAAGGCGTGCTGGCTAACCGCAGCGTGTACTTCGACTTCGACAGCTACGTGGTACGTGAAGACGGCAAGCCAGTGGTAGAAAACCACTCGGCCTATCTGGGCAAAAACAAAGCCCGTTCGATTCTGATTCAAGGTAACACCGACGAACGCGGCGGCGCCGAATACAATCTGGCGCTGGGTCAAAAACGTGCCGAAGCCGTGCGCAAAGCCATGACCACGCTGGGCGTGGCCGAAGGCCAGATCGAAGCCGTCTCGCTGGGCAAGGAAAAGCCTAAAGCTTCCGGCTCGAACGAAGAAGCCTGGGCCCAGAACCGTCGCGCAGACATCGTCTACAAGTAATCAAAAGCACTACCCTTTTGCCGGGTGACAGGCATAATACGGGGCAGCCGACGGAAATACCGTACGCTGCCCCGTTTTCCTTTTAGAAGAGTGTGAAAGTGCCCGACATGAAGAAATTCTCCAAATCCGGCCTGAGCGCCGCCCTGCTGGCTGCACTGACCTGGCTGCCGCTGCAAGCCCACGCCGGCCTGTTCGACGACGACGAAGCGCGCCGCGCGCTACTCGACCTGCGCGCCAAAGTGGAAGCCATGCGTGCCGAACTGAACGCCCGTATCGACACCAAATCCGACAAGTCCAGCACCCTCGATCTGGTCAGCCAGAACGAGCTGACGCTGCAGGAAGTGGCCAAACTGCGCGGCCAGATCGAAGTGCTGGCCAATGATATCGCCAACACCCAGAAGCGCCAGAAGGACTTCTATGTGGACCTCGACAACCGCCTGCGCAAGCTGGAGCCACGCGAAGTGGTAATCGACGGCAAGACCACGCAAGTTGATCCGGCCGAGCAGAAGAATTACGAAGCGGCCATGCAGACCTTCAAATCGGGCGATTACAAAGCGGCCGGTACGGCCCTGTCCGACTTCGTGCTGCGTTATCCGGGCTCGAGCTATGCTGCCAATGCGCAATACTATCTGGGCAGCGCGTTCTACGCCCAGCGCGACTGCAAGAGCGCCATCAATGCGCAACTACTGGTGCTGAAAAACTATCCGGACAGCCCGAAAGCGCCGGACGCGATGCTCAACATCGCCAGCTGCCAGATCGAGCTCAAAGACAAGGCTGCCAAGAAAACTTTGCAGGACCTGATCAAGACTTATCCTGATTCGGCCGCCGCAGTTGCCGCCAAGGATAGACTGAACGGTAAATAATTACTCGGGGGCATTTGACAGATCAGTTAAATTCCGCCATAATCTTGCTTCTTCGGGGGTCGTTAGCTCAGCTGGTAGAGCAGCGGACTTTTAATCCGTTGGTCGCAGGTTCGAATCCCGCACGGCCTACCACCGAAGCCCTTGGGTCGTTAGCTCAGCTGGTAGAGCAGCGGACTTTTAATCCGTTGGTCGCAGGTTCGAATCCCGCACGGCCTACCAAGAATTATCAAGGAAGCCCACGAATTTCGGTTCGTGGGCTTTTTTGTTTCTGGTCGCTCTCTGGTCAGAACGAAGCCCTCTGCCGTCCCTATCGTTTTCGTCGCTCTTCCTTCAAAGCCAACTGGAACTTCCCCCACAAGGGCCGAAGCTGCTTCTTGATACTCTGCGAGTTCATTATCTTGGCAGCCCGATATCCATAGCTAATGAAGTTCCGTCTCCCGAAGTAGGTATAACGCCGCATGAGATTCCCCGTGAAGAGCGGGCGGGGGTCTTCTCCTCGCGCAACTCGCGCCCGATTGCGCTTTCTCATGGTTGCTTTCGCTAGGTGCACGCCCCGCGTGAGCCGATCCGAGTATCTAGCGAGAGAGGCTGAACGAAGGTAAATTCGCTCACCGTCAAAGAGAAAACCTAGATACTGAAGAGGCTTATCCGTCACCAAGCGGCCTCCTCGTGTCACAAAATCACGGCGCTCTGTCTTCGCATCCTGAATCTCCAGCTTACACTTTGAGATAGCACCCTTAATAACTGCCTCGCAGGTAGGTTTCGCGGCCAGTGGCAATACAAACAACATATCGTCACAATATCTAAAATATTTCCCTCCTAATCCCGCAACATACTCATTGATGAAACAATCAAACTCTAGCATATAGATATTTGATAGCAGTGCGCTGATTGACGAGCCTTGCGGGATTCCTTTTCCGGTACTATTTGCCCGAATCATGCCTGAGGGGCGGACTTTATCCCTAAAGTCTTCAGGGGTGCACAGGCGATTACGACCTTTTCTTGGATTATTCTTCGATATACCAAGCAGTTCCAATACCGAATCGAGATTCACCATCGAAAATCGAGTGATGGCTTTATATACCGCGTAGTGATCAGGAGAAAGCTGCGCCACACCAAGGACGGACATCCAGGCCGACTTTAGTATTTTGTGATCCAGTGTATCGAAGAAACCGCGAATATCCAGGCCAAGGACAAAGCAATTGCTACGTCGCGAGACCTCTGCGAACCCTTCCGCAGCAAAGTGGATATTACTTTTCCCTAGCGAGCGAAAGGCTAAAACGCAATCCCCTAGTCCGCGCCGAGTCAATTCTTGCTCGTATCGAGCAGACAGCAATTGGCAATAATAAGAGTAAATGTGACTATCGATATGCGATGCATAAGCGACCTTTCGCTCCTTGCGTTTTCGCACAAGCTGCTTCAGATCGTCATCCCACTTTACTTTGGTACTGAGAATATCGAAGTCAAGGAAAGGAAAAAAACTACGCTGAGCGACGCGAACAGGATCACTAACGATAGTTAGTGCCGCCGCTTGGCCTACGGGACGATCAAAGTGAAGATACCCTCTTCTACGGAACCAAGGCTCTCTAGTCGTCTGCATCTGCGAAACGCCTTAAGCTAGCAAACCGGAAGGGCTAAGATGGCGGCATTCTACTAACCGCCCTTCCGGATAAACCAAGTAATCTTCTTACCATCTCACCCCGAGAGGGGCCGAGCCGCATATGTTAGGAATGACGTACAATGTTCACATGCTACTGGAGGTATCCTTGCGGAATCCTGTCATCGCTCTGCTATCAATCGTCCTGGCGATCACGCTGCCGGGCGGAATTGACAACTTGTAACACACCTCCACGTCTTTACGTGGAGCATTCTTACTATAGCATCATTCCCAAGTCTGGATGGCAATTTTCTTAACTTGCAATATTGTAGGCGCAACAAACCGTTGGATGGTTATCCGACTACCTTCAAATGCCCTGTTCTCTTAGCAGTGTTTTCCCCAAGGCCATCAATACTTTGCATATTGGTCAGCCTGAACACCAAATTCTCAATTTCGAAAACAGGCAAAGCTAAGTCATTCGCAATAGTAGTCTTACTAATCCCCTCCGTTCGGAGCTCACCCAACACCTTTTCCCAAACTGTAGAGGTCTCTCGACTGATCCCTTGAGGCTCAACCTGACGGTATCTTTCTGCAATTTGAATACAGAAATTCCGATACTGCCAATCAGTGGTAATGCCCAGCTTATGCAGCCTGTAATTCAGCGCAGCCACCGATACTTTCCAATATTGCTTCCCACTCACAATATTGGCCAAACTATCAACTCTAGGCATCTTCGCCTTAACTTGGGATTCGGGCATTAAAAAGGCAGACGCAAACTGATTTGCTTGATCCTCCACAATTCGCCCGCCCTGCGGCCCACCGTGTTTATGAAGGACAAGATGCCCCAGCTCATGCGCAGCGTCAAAGCGACTTCTTTCTGCGGTTTTCGTAGTATTCAGGAAAACGTAGGGAACGTCATTACGCCACATAGAAAAAGCATCGACTGTTTTCGTGTTTTCCGCTAACGAAAACACACGAATACCCTTCGACTCGAGGAGATGAACCATATTGCGTATAGGACGCTCCCCTATACCCCACTTCTCTCGCAATATTCTTGCAGCAGCTTCTGGATCAGTATCTTCCTTGCAATCAAACAAATCACACTCAGGCAAATGGAATCGAGAATCCACCCAATCACTAAACATGAACGCAAATGCACCAGCCGCGAGAGCCGCATCGCGGTCTCGTGCGGGCATAGTACTTAGCGAACGGAAACTAGCAGCCTCCGCGCTTGGCTCGTCCACGTCGGTCCCGAAAAAAAACAATGGCGGAAACTGAAGAACAGCGGCTAACGCAGCCACACTTTCCGCAGGCGGATCTACCTCACCACTTTCGTATCTAATAATGGTCTTCTGCTCAAAGCCTGCTGCCTCCGCTAAGGCTTTCTTTGTTAACTTTTTGCGACGCCGCGCCAAACTCAATCTCAAAGGATTAAACATTAAAACTTATTTCCTAACCACACGAACCTCGGGCTCAGGTGAATCATCATCAGGTTCGCTAAACTCAATCGCTTTCCACTCGCCAGGTCCGACAACGATAATCTTTTCAATGAACCCGGTATAGTATCCACCCTCAATATCTGACAACAAAGTGAGCTCAGCCGTTACCTCGTCCATTCCAACGTTAACGCACAGATGCCAAGTTGCAAAATCCTCAATGGATTCTACCGGCTTACCTGCAGGAATCGGCCAATCTTCTGCCCCAGGCATCATTTCCCTGTTGACCTGTGTCGCTCGCTCCGAGTTAGGACCTTTTCTCGACCGATTTTGAGGCACAGAATCCTTCGATCCCGTTCCCTCGTCCGCGTTCAAAATAGCTAATCGCATCTTGAGGGACCGGCTGAAGACCGTAGAGATGCCGGAATCACTTTTCTCCCACCCCAATGGCATTAGGACCTCTCTAGCACGCCGCACTCCTGCGCGCCACGACAACCAGCCGGGAGCACCGGGAGGATCGTTATCCGTCGCACTAGTGAATCCCGCGACGCAAGCCCTCACCACGTCTAGCAATTGCTCACGGGTCAAGCCCAGTTCAGCTAAACGTGCATGCACGTCACCAGAATCCTGTCGAACGATCGCATCCATAGAAGCTCCCAATGTCCATTTTTCCCAACACAATTGTAATGGAAAAAATGGACATTGGGTAACTTTCGATTGTGCAGCACATCAAAGAGCCCGGCTAAGCCTGTACAGCCTTTGAGCCCGCCCTGAGCCAGCTTTCCGGCAAGACCAGAAATTGACCGGAGCGCACCGGACGATTTCGCAGCCCACAAGGCCCCCTTGATGCGACCTGCGCTCACGCACGCCATTTCCTTTTCGACAAAAGAATCTTGCCAGTGCCACGGATTCGAACTCCGTGTCTCTTACCGAACTATCACCTTGCGTGGTCGCAAGCCGCCGACTATCCGCGCAGCCTACGCTAGCCGAAAACACATTCGAGGAGCGCGTATGGAACCGAACAAAGTCCACGAAGGGAAAGATCTTTTTGAAAGTACCATGAAGTCGCTGGAAAGCCAGATAAGCAGTGCGGGGGCACATCTGACCATCGATACTCATGTGCGAGTACTTTATGCTCAGGAAATCAAACGCATGTCGAGCACGCTGCGAGCCGATGCAGTTGCCGGCAGACTGACTTGGGCTGAGGCGGCAAGTGAAGCGCAGGAAACGCGAAATCTCATCATGGGCATCATGCGTACACGTAGCACGCCTGTGGGACGGGCAATTGCTGAAAAACTGAAGCTTCAGGGCTATACATTAAATCAGTTGATCGCAGCCAAGACAATGGAACTACACGGCCAGAACGCTATTTTCTCTCGCCTATCGGGCGCCAAACAGAATGCCATTTATGCGAGCATAGTGGCATCGGCAGGCAAATCAAACAGACAAGTCACGCGCGCCATGACAGGAATTGCTTTTGCTGGACGCAGCCTACTCTTCCTGAGTATCGCTCTTTCCACGTATCAGCTTGCATCCTCGTCAAACAAGGCGTCTGCATTCCGGAGAGAGCTTGCAATCAACGGCGCCAGCATCGCTGGCGGCATAGGCGGTGGTGCACTAGCTGGGTTGGTTTGCGGTCCCGCGGCACCAGTCTGCGTTACAGTCGGAGCATTTGCGGGAGGCGCATTGGCCGCATTTGGGCTGAGTTACAGCTGGTAGAACTTCGATGAAATTAGTGCACGCACCAGACTTCTCGATACGCCGCGTCGTCGAATCAAGCTCAGAGACCGTGCCGATCTCCGAGGTGATTATTGCAGGCGCAGCGACGGGGAAACTCCTTGAGGGCGCAGTGTTTGAAGCTGCACTACGCTGGAACGACTATGTCCTAATCTTTCTCACTAACGATGTGCCCTTTGAAGATTCGCTAAACATCTATCTGCTTGACCGGCATCTGAATGTGGTGGACTATGCGCTGATGTACGCTGCGTACTCGACGGGGATTTTTTCCAGGCTCGACCTCAGCGAAGCAAATACCGCTCGCTTTCACTTCTTGGGCGAGAGCACTTGGACGCTCAGGCTCTTCTCAAGAAAGCAGTTTTTCCTTCCGATACTCGGCTCGCCCTTAGGCGTACACCGTCCATTTACGTTCTTTCACTGCTTCCAGATATCGACACAACCATGCGCAAAGCAAGTGCGCACAGAGAATCAGCCAGCCAGTGCAAGCTCATGAGATGGACTTGCGCCACTCCGGCAGGCATATCTGGCCTATGAAATAACTGACACCAATCTGATAATCCGCCATGTTTTCGCTACTCCGGCGGCACAGTCTGAAGCATGCTAACGCTCGCCCATCGTAAATGCGGCTGCATTATGTACACGGCCATAGGTCGGGCACACGCAATATTTGCTTGCACTCCCTAAGTGCTAGAATACTGCCCTCCCCCACCATGGCCCCCAGTAGCCAAGAAAGCGCAACATGAGAAAAACCGATCTGGCCAAGTACGACGCCAAAAAACTGATGAACAAGATGACGGTTCCGGGCGCGGAATTCGGCAAAGCCGTGACCACCATCGACAAGCGCGAACAGCGCCGCCTCGATCAGGCAGCCGGGCTGGTACCGTTTGCGACCAAACTCAACTCGGAACTGGTCGCCCAGTTGCACGCGCTGGCAAAGCAGCAGGGCAATGATGTGGGCACCGTCGTCACCACGCTGCTGAAAAAAGCCCTAGCCGACTGATCCCCCCACCATCGCGACAGAACACGGCTTGATCCACAGCGAGTCCGACGGCTGATCTGCTGCGCAATCCGGAACAGAGCGGAAGCAGCGCCGATCAGCATTGCGCTCCTATCAACTTTCCCGCCCGCCCCTTGCTGATGCCGCGGCGCTGCAGCGGCGCCGTTTACTGGGTAAAATCACATAAAGCAACATTGGATTTGTGGAATTACTAATTCTCGTCTGGCATGTTGCGCAGGTACGCAGGAAATGACTACACCCAAAAGAAAACTTGCCAGCACTTTCTATGGCGGCCTGTCCGCCGTGGTATTCGCGCTAGGCTGCGCGCAAGCTTCATTGGCAGGCGAAGCACAGAGCATTTCATGGGCCATCTACGACCTTGCCCCATCGTATTTCGTCTCCAGCGCGCCCACCTACGAGACACTGGGCGACGGCATAGGCGACAACCTGCTCAAGCTGCTGGTGCAGGCTTTACCCGAATACGAACACAAATTTTCCGTCATGACGATGCCCCGCATCATGGCAGAAATGAAGGCCGACAAGCCGCTCTGCGTACTGAATGTACAGCTCACGCCGGAACGGGCCAAGATCGCCTATGCCACGCCATTGCTCAAGACACCCGGCCCGCAACTGGTCCTGAGCAAGCAACTGCTGGCACGCCATCCGGAATGGAAAAACGGCGTCTCGCTGGCCGCCATCAGTGCCGATCCGGCCCTGCGCGGCCAATATCAGATAGAACGCGCCTACGGCGAAAACCTCAATAAGATCCTGCAATCGCCGGCCAACGTCGGTCTCAAGCCCAACAGCAGCGCCAGCGCCAGCAACGCTCTGCGCATGATAGAACACCGGCGTGCCGACTACACGATCGAATACCCGGAGCTGCTTGAATGGAGCGTGAAACGTCGCGATATTCCCGACAGCCTGACCAGCCTGCCGATACTGGAAGCCGCCCCATTCCTCGACAGCTATGTGCTATGCACGCGCAGCGAGTGGGGCGCCGCCACTACCCAGCGCATCGATGCGGAGCTGCGTAAGCTGGCAGCCACACCGGCCTATCGGCAAGCACTGGAACGCTGGCTACCGAAAGATGAGCTGCGCGTCCATAAATACGAATACCAGCAGTTTTATCGCAACCGTGCCAAAACACTGGCGTGCGACCCCGCCTGTCCATAACGGGACGGGCTAATTGCTGGGCTGTCCAGCCGCCTTCCGGGCCGATGCTAAAATGGCATGAAACCAGACAGCAAACCACCGCCTAGCGAAGCATGGAAATCGATCATATATTTTTGCGCGCCCGCCGCGGCGCTCCGGAAGCTGCGGCATTGATAGCACTGGGGCTGAGCGAAGGCAGCGCCAACCGGCATCCGGGTCAGGGCACCGCCAATCGGCGCTTCTTCTTCCACAACGCGTTTCTCGAACTGCTATGGATAGAGGATGCAGCACAGGTTTCGAATACCGCCACCAGTCCCACGCAACTGACCGAACGGCTGGACAGCGAAGGTAACAGTTCTCCTTTCGGCCTGTGCTTCCGCCCTGCGCATCAGCAGCAGACACCGCCTTTCCCTAGCTGGCCCTACCGCCCCGCATATCTGCCTGCCGGCATGCAGATCGATATCGCTAGCGGCGCGCCCTTGCACGAACCCATGTGGTTCTTTCTGGCGCAAGCCCTAGCTCCGGCACAGGCCGCGCCAGCGCGACGCCAGCCATTGCAGCATGCACTAGGCCTGTGCAACATCAGTGCCGTGACGCTCACCGTCGCAACCGATGCGGACTGGTCACCAGCCGCACAGGCCGCCAGCTCCGGTGGCGCCATCACGCTGCAACGGGGCACCAGTCATCTGCTGGAGCTCAGCTTTGATGGCGCCAAACATGGCCGTCATATCGACTTGCGCCCTACCCTGCCATTAGTGCTGCACCTATAGCCCTTCGGCCGGCATACCAACGACAGCGTGGGACGCAAAGCGGAACTGGAACTGCCGCGGATTGACGCTATGGTCCTGCTACCGGTGCCCCCCCATGCTCCCCGCCTGCGCCGAGGTCAGCACCATCATCTACAGCCGCCCCGCCAATCCCGTCGCAACCTAAACAGGCTAGTACTTGCTGACCAGCATCAAGGAGCAGCTGGCGCAGCGCGGCATGATAGACGCTCTTTCCCACCACAGGAGCCCCCATGCCCAGCCTGAAGAGCGCCGCCATGCCGGAACAGCTGACCGTACCACTGGAACGCATCATTATCGAACATGGCCACCAGTTGCGCTGCATACTGGCGCAAAACACCACGCTGACGGAAGCATTGAAACAGGATGAAGCGGTACGCAAAGTAGCCAGCTTCTGCTACCCGCTGCTGCCCGGCGTGCTCAGATTAGTAGTGAAAGAACCGGCGTTTGTAGAATTTGTGCTGAACCACCGCCAGCAGTTGCTGACGCGGCTAGACAGTACTGCCGGTAGCGTAGCGACCAGCTCCTAGCCCGTCTCAGGCAGTGGCGGTACGGGCAGCCAGCTGGGTGCTGGTCGATTGCAGCAGGCGTCCCAGCGGCAGTTCCACCCAGCGGTGGAACACGGCGCCCGCCATCAGGCTCAGCATCCATGCCCCCAGCATGCCCAGTGCCTGCGGCAGCGGTTCGGCCGGCGCAAAGCGGGTGAACGCAGCATTCACCAGCAGGCAGACGGGGAAGTGAATCAGGAACACGGCATAGGAAATCTTGCCCATGCCATGAATGGCGCTCCAGAAACGGCCACGGGCCGGCACCTTGATGCGGCCGCACACCATCAGCAGCACGGCCACCAGCAGCGCCAGCGCAATGCGGCTGCGGAAGTCCACCAGCAAGGCCACCAGCGCCGGCAACAGCGCCATCAGCACCAGCATGGCCACGGCCAGCGGTTTGCGGCGGGCATCGCTGCCCCACCACGCCAGCAGACCCAGACCATAACTACCGAAGAAATACGGCGCCCAGTTATCCCAGTCAGTATCGAGATTGAAATGCAGCAGCGACAGGGTAACGCCCAGCGCCATCAGCACCGGCACCAGCCAGCCCAGACGGCGCGCGCCGCTAAAGCGCCCCACCAGCCACAGCACTAGCACTACCGAGCTATACAGCTGGAAATCGATAGCCACATACCATGCGCCCGCCGACAGCGAAGGATAGCCGAGCACACCATGCAACAGCAGCGCGTGCGCACTGAGCTGGCTCAGCGTGGCCGGTTCCGAAATCGAATGATGGCTCATCCACTGCGAAGCAAAATAGGTCGCGCCAGCGGCCAGCAGGGTCGCCACAAAGAACGGCGGCGCCAGCTTGGCGTAGCGGCGCCAGATGGCGGAGACGGGTTCCAGTACGCCGGCATGGCCGGACGGCGCCAGCGATTTGGCCACCAGAAAACCGCTAATCACCAGGAATACCTGCACCGCGATGCGCGCGTTACCACTCAGGAAGGAGAACAGTTCCGGCCACAGGATATGGGCGTGATCCGACATCGGGCCGTAAAAGGCCAGATGATGCAGCACGATCAGTTGCGCCGCGCCTGCTTTCAGCAGATTGATCAAACCGAATTGCGGCGGCGCCGATGCAGGCACCGCAGAAATTTCCCGTACTACCACAGTCATTCACTTCCTCAGGCTAAGCAGACAAACACAGGGACAAAACGAAAGGCCAATATGATAGCCGACCTTGCCCCCTCGTGGCGCACTGCTGGCCTCGCTAGTCATGAAAAACCCGACATTATTCGGCCTATGGCCCCTTGGGCCTCGCGATTGTTTAACGGCGGAAGCGCTTAGGCTGCCGCTTGCGGGCAGCCGAGTTGTGTTCATGCAGCAGCGCATCCACCCGGTCCGAAGCCTGCCGTGATAGTTGCTGGGCCAGCTCGGTATCGGGGAAGTGTTCAGGCTGACGGTAGGCCAGCCATGCATAGGCCGAATACAGCCGGCAGGCGTCTTCCACTTCCTGCAGCGACATATAGTGCAGCGGCGTCTGCACGGCTTTCATCCCGGTCACTTTTTTCGCAGCCAGGGCAGTCGCCCAGTGCTCCCATGCACGTTGCAGTGACGGCACTTTGCTGGATATGGGCACCAGCGACAGGGCAAATTTTTCCGCCACCGACAGGTCCAGCGTATCGAGCCACGCGGCGCGCTCGAACTGTTCCTCGGTAATGCGCGGATAGAAGAAGCCATCGGGCACGTCGATATTGTGCACAAAGCGCTTGAGCAATCTGGCCAGCGACTGTTCCTGAGTAACGGAAGAAATCCGGTGCAGATGCTCTAGCGTAGGCGCCACGGCAAAACCGTTGGTCTTGATGGGCAGCGGCTTTTCCTTCAGCAGCGAGCGCATCACGCTGTGGGTCTCGTTGTCGTAGCCCGCCACCAGCCCCTCCTCATGCACCCCGAAGCGCCCGGCCCGGCCCGCGATCTGGCGCGCCAGCGCCGCCGGAATCTCCTCTTCTTCATAGCCGTTGTACTTGACCGTGGTGGTCATCACGATGCGCGCGATCGGCATGTTCAGCCCCATGGCAATGGCATCCGTCCCCACCACCACATCGGCCGCCCCCTCGCGGAAACGCTGGGCCTGGGCACGCCGCACTTCCGGCGACAGGTTGCCGTACACGGTCGCCACCGACAGCCCCAGTTCCGTCACCATGTCACGCCACATCAGCACCTCGCGGCGCGAGAAGCAGATCACGGCATCGCCACGGCGCAGATTGCCCAGTTTGCGCACTGCCGTAGGCTCCACTGTCAGCGGGCCCTTGCGCTTGAGGATGTGCACTTCCAGCTCGCACTCCAGCCGCGCCGCCAGCGCTTCGATGGCGCGGCGCGCTTCCGGCGCCCCCACCAGATACACGGTATGGGCCGGCGCACCGCATACGGCGGCCGTCCATGCGGCGCCGCGGTCACGGTCGGCCAGCATCTGGATTTCATCGATCACGGCCACATCGACTTCGCTGCGGGTGTCGAGCATCTCCACCGTGCTGGCGACGTGGGTGGCACCGGGCACCAGCCGGCGCTCTTCGCCCGTCACCAGACTGACCGCGAGCGGCTTGCCGCGTGCCTGCATGCCCTGCAGACGCTCATAGTTTTCCAGCGCCAGCAGGCGCAAGGGTGCCAGATAGACGCCGCTCGGCGCCTTGGCCAGCGCTTCGATGGCCATATGGGTCTTGCCGGAATTGGTAGGCCCCAGCACGGCAATGAAGCGGCGCTTGATGCGGCGCGCTACGTCGAACGTGGCCGGATACTCGGCCAGATTGATGCTCTGGCGCGTACGCTCGGCGTGCTGTTCTTCCATTTCGCGCTCGACGGCGTGCTCCAGCCGCTGGCGCAGGCGGTCGAACACGACACCGGCCGGTTCGGCCAGCTGCATGCTCGCCAGCGCATCGAGAAACGGCGCAGCATCGATCTCGCAATCGTCGCAGGCTTCGGCAATCTCCACCACGAAGGCCGCGACTTCCGCGTACAGCGCGTCTGCAGCGGCTGCACTGGCGCGCTCGCGCAACGTCGCGCTGCGCGTGGCCACATCCATCTTGCGCCACTTCGACGCTTTGGCCAGCACACCGTAGGCCGGCACCAGATCATAGGCCACCAGCCGGCCCGCATATGGCACGCTACCGCTAAAGCGCAGAAACACCCGTCCATCCTGCCGCGCCAGCTGTACGCCCTGCGCGGTCAGATCGAGCTGGCGCATCAGCTCGTCGTCCTCCAGTTGTTCAGGATCGGCAGCAGCGGCAGCAGGCAAACGGGAAGATGGCGACATCATGGGCAATTTCGGCAATTTCTAAATAAGGGGCGGAATTTTAGCAGGTGGTGAGAGTTGGTGAGAAAGCCACAGTCCATGGCCTACTATAATCTTGCGCTAGTCAGCTCTGGCTGGCTAACTTATGCTGTTAACCTCGAGTACATAACAATAACCGATCTGGAAGGACTTTATGGGCATGGTATTCTGCCGCGGCTGCGGCAAAGAAATTCACGAATCAGCACCTGCTTGCCCGCATTGCGGCGCACCGCAAAATATCCGCGGCACTGGCGGCAACCGCTCGGAAAAGGACTTCGTCCTCACCATACTGCTGTGCTTCTTCCTCGGCATGTTCGGCGTGCACCGCTTCTACGTGGGCAAAGTCGGCACCGGCCTGCTGATGCTGTTCACTTTTGGCGGCCTGGGCATCTGGACGCTGATCGATTTCATCGTCATCGTCATGGGCAACTTCACCGACAGCGACGGCCTGAAAATCAAAAACGGCTGAAGCGTCCTTTGTAATTCCACGGATTTCTGGCACCATAAGCCGGTTTACACCGGTTTCCTGCCAGAAGTCCTCATGCCTTATTCCATCGCCAGTCCCGTCCATAGCGAGCTGATCATCAAGAAAAGCCGCTTCATTGCCTGCGTACAGCCCATGACCGATCGCGCCGCCGCACAGAAAGTGGTGGCGGAGCTATGGGCCCAGCATCCCGGCGCTGTGCACGTCTGCTGGGCGCTGCTGGCAGGTGGCCAGTCGGCCGCGGTCGATGACGGCGAACCCAGCGGCACTGCCGGACGCCCCATGCTCGACGTGCTGCGCCATCAGGATCTGGAAGGCGTACAGGCCACGGTGGTGCGCTATTTTGGCGGCATCAAACTGGGCGCAGGCGGACTGGTGCGCGCCTACACGGACAGCGTGGCGCAGGCCCTGCTCAAGGCAGAAAAAGTGGCCATCATCAAATTGCAGCAGCTGCGCTGCCACGCTCCGTATGCGCTGGAGGGCCTGGTGCGGCGCGAAATCGAACTGGCTGGCGCCACCCTGACGCAGGTCAGCCACAGTGATCTGGTGCAGTTCGCATTCCAGCTGCCCGATACGGCGGCGGCTGCACTGGTCAGCCGCCTCAGCGAAGCCGGCCACGGCCGCCTGCAATGGCTGGCCGACGACCAGCTCTAGCCGGTTCTTCGCTCTATTTGATGCGCTTGACGCGCGGCGAATTCGAGGCGCCTTCGATATCCATATAGATGGCGCCCATCATGCCTTTTTCCAGCTTTACCTTGGGATTGACGAGGTCCAGTATGGCCTGGCTATCGTCAACGATCATCCACACCTGACCATTGGCCAGACGGATGCGCTGCTTGGGTACCCAGCCGTCGAACTCGCCCACGATGGACGTTTCGATGAATTCCAGTTTGGCAGCAGGGCTGTTATGTTCGTTGCCGAAACCGCGCTCAAGGTCGGCTTTGCTCGGCGCATACGGCGCTGCCGCCACGGCGGCGGCAGGCGTGCCTAACTGGATCGCATCGTAGCAGCCCAGCCGGGCCTGGCTATCACCGAGCTGGCGGCAACGCAGCATGGCTGCATCATCGGCCAGTGCCGCACCCGAGACGAATAACAGAACCCACAGTGATTTCATTGCCGCACTTTCAGAGTATTGAAGGTGGCATGATTATATAGTCGAAATCGCCAGCCGTGCCGCAGAGCCCGCCAATGCCGACCGCGTCCGCGCACGCCCCGCTAAAGCGTCCTGCTGGTCGAGCCGGAATATGCTTACCATCTGCTCCAGATGGGCAGCCTGCTGCTTCAGCGCGTCGGCGGCTGCCGCCGCTTCCTCCACCAGCGCCGCATTCTGCTGGGTCACTACATCCATTTCCGTGACGGCCTGATTAATCTGTTCGATACCGGCACTCTGCTGCTCGCCTGCAGTGGAAATCTCGCCCATGATGTTGGTCACCCGCTCCACGCTGGCCACCACTTCCGTCATAGTCAGGCCGGCCTGCTCTACCAGCTTGCTGCCGGTATCGACCCGCTCCACCGAATCGCCTATCAGCTCCTTGATTTCCTTGGCGGCCGATGCCGAACGGTGCGCAAGGGTGCGCACTTCGCTGGCAACGACCGCAAAACCGCGCCCCTGCTCGCCGGCCCGCGCCGCCTCCACGGCAGCATTGAGCGCCAGAATATTGGTCTGAAAAGCAATGCCATCAATCACGCTGATGATATCGACGATCTTGCGCGACGATTCATTGATGGCCCCCATGGTTTCCACCACCCGCTCCACCACCGTGCCGCCCTGCGACGCCACGGCAGACGCCGACTGCGCCAGCTGGTTGGCATGCTGGGCATTTTCATTGTTATGCTGTACTGCCGCGGTGAGCTGTTCCATCGCCGAGGCAGTTTCTTCCAGCGCCCCCGCCTGTTCTTCGGTACGGTTGGACAGATCCTGATTGCCATGCGCAATTTCACTGGTGGCCGCAGCGATCGCCACCGTGCCGCCGCGCACCTCGGCCACGATGTCATACAGCGCAGCACGCATGCTTTCCAGTGCATGCAGCATGCTGTGCTCATCGCCCGGCTTGATACGGATGTGCACGGTCAGATCGCCTTCCGCAATCCGGTTCGCTACTTTTACGGCAAACGCCGGCTCGCCGCCCAGCTGGCGCAGCAGCGAACGGCTGATCAGCATGGCCGCAGCGGCGCCAGCCAGCAGCGCCAGTACACTCAGCACCAGCATGAACTGGCGGGCACTTGCGTACGCAGCTTCGGCATCGGCGGCATCATCGACATTATTCTTCTTCTGCAGCGCGATGTACTCATCCATCTCATCTTGCCAGCGCTGCAGTGCCGGCCCGGCGTCTTTCGACAGCAGCTCCAGCGCTTCGGCATCCTGATTGGTTTTCGCCAGCAGCGCCACTTTTTCTATCAGCGGGAGAGTCTGCCTGGACGCGGTAGCAATTTTCTGGCGCAAGGCCGGCTCCTGCCCCTCTGCTCCCAGCTTTTCCAGCGCGTCATGGGCCGTGTTATAGCCAGCCTGCGCCTGGCGCAGCTTGGCCAGTTCCGCTTCGATGGCGGCCGCTTCCGACATCAGCACCATGGAATGGCTAACCCGGGCCATCACATGCACCGCTTCCGACATATCCTGCACCTGCGCCGTCTTGGCAACATTGCTATGGAGTATTTCTCCAAGTTTGGCATGGATCATGCTCATCCCATACAGGCCCAGCCCTGCGATCAGCAGCAGCAAGGCGAGCACCAGCCCGAAACCGCCCCCCAGACGAGTACTGACACGCATGTGATCAATCGACATAAAACCACCTTTTCATGAACAAAACTCTATATTTCAAAGCCGAGAATATTTCAACCTAGGCAGCAGTTGTCGTATAAGTTGCCCTGGAAAAACTTTCAGTTACGAAGTTAGCCGATTTGACGGGATTTGTATATGAATATAGCGAAAAATTCGACGCTAAAGCCGCATAATGCCTCGCTTCTGGCAGATTGGAGACGATACAATGCCGGCCAGACAGCGTTAAGAAAGTATCAATCTGCTGTTCAGGACAAGCTTGCCCAATGGAACCAAGACCTATGACTCTGAATGTAATTTTTAATCTGCTGGCCGCCCTGGCGCTGCTGGTCCTGCTGTATCGGCAGCAACGCCATACCGCGTCCTTTTCAGTGCGCGTATTCACCGGCATGGGGCTGGGCGTGCTCCTTGGTGCAGCGCTACAGGCGATCTACGGAGCCAGCCACGCCGACCTGGTCACCACTGGCAACTACCTCGACATCGTCGGCAGCGGCTACGTCAAACTGCTACAGATGGTGATCGTGCCGCTGATCATGGTGTCGATTATCGGTGCCATCCTCAAACTCAAGGGCATCAATGCGCTGGGCAAAATCAGCGCCCTCACCATCGGCACGCTGATGCTCACCACGCTGATCGCAGCCAGCCTCGGCATCCTGATGGCCAAGCTGTTCAGCCTGACTGCCGTGGGCCTGACCGCCTCGGCGGCCGACATTGCGCGCGGCGTGTATTTACAGGGCAAAGTGGAAGCAGCACAGGCGATCTCCCTGCCCGGCATGCTACTGAGCTTCATCCCCGCCAATCCCTTCCTCGATATGACGGGTGCGCGCAAGACCTCGACCATCGCGGTGGTGGTGTTCTCGGTCTTCATCGGCGTGGCTGCCAGCGGCGTCCATACGGAAAAGCCTGCCCTGTATGCCAGCTTCGAGCATTTCATCCAGGTAGCCCATGCGCTGGTAATGAAACTGGTGCGCATGGTACTGCGCCTGACGCCCTACGGCGTGTTTGCGCTGATGGCGCAGGTGGTCTCCACCTCCAGCTACACCGACATCCTGCACCTGATCGATTTCGTGCTGGCCTCGTACAGCGCCATCGTGCTGATGTTCGGCATCCATCTGCTGCTGGTCGCTAGTGCCGGCCTCAACCCGCTGCGCTACGTAAAGAAGGTGCTGCCACTGCTGACCTTTGCCTTCACCTCGCGCAGCAGCGCTGGCGCCATTCCGATGAGCGTGCAGACCCAGACGCTGCGGCTGGGCACACCGGAAGGCATCGCCAACTTTGCCGCTTCGTTCGGCGCTACCATAGGCCAGAACGGCTGCGCCGGCATCTATCCGGCCATGCTGGCCGTGATGATTGCCCCCACCGTCGGCATCGATCCCTACACCCTGAGCTTTATCGCCCCGCTGCTGGCCATCATCACCATCGGCTCGGTCGGTATCGCCGGCGTGGGCGGCGGCGCTACGTTTGCCGCCCTGATCGTGCTGTCGACCATGAATTTGCCGGTCGCACTGGCCGGCCTGCTGATTTCCATCGAGCCGCTGATCGACATGGGCCGCACAGCGCTCAACGTCAGCGGCTCGGTCACTGCCGGCACGCTGACCAGCCGCATCCTGGGCGAAACCGACCAGCAAGTGTTTAACAGCGACGCCGACCTGCCCGTCGATCAGGAGCCGACAGCCGCCTGAACGGAACCTGACGGCATACAGGTGGTCTAACGAATTCGCTTTTATGAAAGGAAACGTTATGACCACCTCCCGTCCCCTGCTCCGTGCCCTGCTGGCCAGCGTGCTAGCCCTGACTGCCCTCGCCGCCTGCAACAAGCGTCCGGCCGACCAGCCGCCTACGCCGACCACCAGCCCCGAACCCGCCACACCGGCCCCGGCCACTCCGGCCACCACGCCCGATAATCCGCCCCCGGCAAATCCTTCCACCAATCCCAACGCAACGCCACCTGCCAGCGCACCGGCGCCTGCCACCCGCCAGTAGGCCAGGCGTTTTTGTACGGACGAAAAAAAAGGGCCCGAGGGCCCTTTTGTGCTGCTACGGTAAGACTTAGAACTTGTAGTTGTAAGCCAGACCGATCAGTTGCAGATGGGTCTGGTAGTTGCCGCGCGTGGTTTCGCCATTACCCGTGCAGGTAGTCATCAGCGGATTGCACTGGTTGGTGTAATTGATGCGTGCATCCTTGAAGTTCAGGTAGCTGTAGGCCAGATCGATGGAAGCGTTGTTCGCCACTTTCCAGTTGGCGCCGAACGAGTACTGGATGCGGGTGCTGTCTGGCAGAGCAGGATGGGTCAGCTCTGCATTCTTCACTGGCGATTCGTCATACGCCACACCGGCACGCAGGGTCAGCTTCTCGTTGTAGGCATAGTTGCCGCCCAGCGAAACGCGGATGGTGTTTTTCCATTGCTGACGGATCACTTCTGCGCCTTCGGTGGTGCCCGGGAACTGGATGTCCAGATCGCCCAGACGGTTGTGACGCACGAAGGTGATGTCGGCCATGCCGGACAGTTTCGAATCGAACTGGTGGAACACGTTGGCCGACAGGGTTTCCGGCGTACGCAGGGCGACCAGTGCCGCCGAGTTGACTTTGTGCGAAGCTGCCGACAGCACGCCGTTCACCACAGGATCGGTGGTCACTTTGGAGAAGTCCCAGATGGTGCTACCGCGCAGCTGGTGAGAAATCGACGAGCGATAGGCCAGACCGAAGCGGGTGTTCTGGTCCAGCGTGAACATATAGCCCAGATTGAAGCCCCAGCCCCAGTCTTTGCCGTCGTTGGAACCGTGGGCATCGCCTGCCGTGCGCAGCAGCGCAGGATTGCCACCCAGCGCAGCGATCTGCTTGGCCAGCAAGGCGCCCTGGGCCGCGCCCGCACCGGTAGACAGGGCCACGATAGAGCCCGGTACATCTACTGCCTGGCCCAGTTCGGCTTTCATGAATTCAGCATCGATACCGAAGCCGAAGGCGTGCTGTTCATTCAGTTTGAACGAAGCCGATGGGTTCAGGGTCAGCGATTGCAGTTTCACATCGGTCAGCGCGTAGCGGCCGGTCCAGGTATTGCCGTAGTTGATTTTCGTACCGTATGGCACGAAGGAACCCAGACCTACGCTCCACTGGTCGTTGATCTTCTTGCTCAGGTAGAACGATGGTGCCATCACTGCGGTCGGCACATAGTCATCCGGCGCAGTACCGCCGGTAGGCTGGCCGGTGAAGCGGGTCGAGCCGGCATCGCTAAAGGTCGAGTGCGGCACCACCACGGTTGCGCCCACGCTCATCTGCATGCCGTCCAGACGGGACAGACCGGCCGGGTTAGCGAAAATGGTGGTCGCGTCATTGGCTTCGGCACCATTGGCCTCGGCCGTGCCTTGCGCAGCCACGCTTTGCGAACCGAAACGGTAGCCCGACGCTTGCGCGCCAACCGACATGACGCCCAGGGCGACAGCAATCATCAGGGGGAGGGTTTTATGTTGCATGGTAGTCTCACTTTATGTAGGGCGCCGCGCGCCGGGTTCTTCTGGTCTCTGCATCGCGAAAGGTGCAGAGAGGCCAGCAGCATACTACACTTATAAAACAAACCAAAAGGCAAGACCTTAGAGTGCACACACTAAAGAAAACCTTGAAACCGAGCGAATGCTCTGTACACGAACGTTAAAAAAGGGCCGGAGCGGCCCTCTTCAACTACTTTTAAAACAACAACTTAGTCGTCGACGCTGCTACTTGCCCGGCACCGCTTGCGCGCTGCGCTACTTGCCCGAGACCAACTGCGACAGTTGGCAAATTTGAAACCAACTGTCGCATTTCCCCTTGAAATCCGCCGCCTGCCGCAGCCGGCGGGACTTGATGCAGACGCGCCCGGCAGCAGCTATCAGTGCGCGTCCGGCAGTGGCGCGCCCGGCAGGCCGCTGCCTTTGCGGCCCGTGATTTTGGCCACCAGCGCCAGCACGCCGCGGAACACGGCGCGCACGAACAGCAACGTCAGGAAGGCTTCCACCAGCGTCATCACGAAGGCCGGTGCAGCGCTCCAGCGTACGGCACGGCGCTGGAATTTGGCGACGGCGCGGTCCTTGCTGATTTCTATGCTGTCGTAGAAGGTCGGCACCATCAGCAGCGTCAGCAGGGTGGAAGTGATGGTGCCGCCGATGATGGCGATCGCCATCGGACGGTAGAACTCGCCGCCCTCGCCCAGCCCCAGCGCCACCGGGAACATACCGGCGATCAGCGCGAAGGTGGTCATCAGAATCGGCCGCAGACGCATACGGCCCGCGTACATCAGCGAATCTTCGCGGCCAAAGCCCTCTTCCTCGCGTTTGCGCGCTGCGTCCAGCAGCAGAATCGCATTCTTCGCCACCAGCCCCATCAGCATGATCACCCCGATCAGACTCATCAGGTTAATCGTGCTACTGGTCGCCAGCAGGCCCAGCACCACACCGATCAGCGACAGGGGCAGCGACAGCATCACCGCCAGCGGCGCCGTGAACGAGCCGAACTGCATCACCAGAATCAGATACATCAGGCCCACACCGGCCACCAGGGCAATCGCCATGGCACCGAACACTTCGTTCATGTCCTTGCCGGCGCCGCCCAGTGCCAGACCATAGCCGGGCGGGAAGTCGATATCCTTGACCAGTTTCATGGCATCCGCCGTCACTTCGCCGGGCGAGCGGCCCTGCACGTTGGCGCTGACGGAAATCACCCGCTTGCCATCCTTGTGCTTGATGGTCGAAGGGCCTTTGCCCATGGTGACGCGGGCGATCTGGTCCAGCGGCACCATCTGGTTGGTACCGGAGACGGCGATCGGCAGGCGCTCGATGTTTTCCGAGCTGGTGCGGTCTTCCGGCGCCAGACGTACGGCCACATCGCGCGATTCGCCCGTCGGGTCCACCCAGTCGCCCACTTCGATACCGGCAAACGCCACCCGCAGTGCCTGCGCCGCATCACCGGCAGCAATGCCCATGGAGTTGGCCAGACCGCGGTTCAGTTCGATCTGCAGTTCATCTTTCGGATCCTGTTCGGACAGGCCCACATCCACTGCACCGGGCACTTTACGCAGCCGGTCCATGAAGATGTTGGTGATCTCCATCAGCTTGCGCGAATCGGCGCCGGTGAATTCGATCTGCACGGGTTTGCGGGCACCGTTGCTGAGGTCGTCGAGCACGGTGTACTCGGCGCCCACCAGACCGGCCAGCTTCTCGCGCAGCTCCTTGGCCACCTCGATGGCACCACGCTTGCGCTCGGTTTTCTTGCCGATGTCGACGTAGATACGGCCGCCGCTCAGGTTCACATAGCTATTGGTTTCCTTGGTTTCCTTGATGCTGCGGGCAATCACGGCCGCTTTTTCCAGCTTCAGGCGCGAATACTCCAGCGAGCTCGACGACGGCGTCCGCACGTCGATGGCGATCGTGCCCCAGTCCGACGATGGCACAAAGCTGGCGCCGCCGAATTTGGCCTGCAGGCCGATGGCCGCGACAAAGGTGACGACGGCGATAGCGGCCATCGAACGGCGGTGGTGCAGCGCCCAGGCAATCACGTTACCGTAGCGGTCGGCCTGATGGTCGAACCAGTGGTTGAAACGGGCCAGCACTTTCTCGAAACCTTTGCGCGGCGCCGTGTGGTGATCGGGCGGATCGCCCCAGAAGGCCGACAGCATAGGGTCGAGCGTGAACGAGATCAGCAGCGATACGGCCACCGAGCAGGTCACCGTCAGCGCGAACGGACGGAACCATTCGCCCGTGATACCGGGCATGAAGGCCACGGGTATGAACACGGCCATGATGGAGAAGGTGGTAGCGGCTACCGCCATACCGATTTCTGCCGTGCCTTTCAGCGCTGCCGTGCGACGGTCGGCCCCCAGCTGCATATGGCGCACGATGTTTTCCCGCACCACGATGGCATCATCGATCAGCACGCCGATCGCCAGCGACAAGCCCAGCAGCGTCATGAAGTTCAGCGTGAAGCCGCACAGCCACACGCCGATGAAGGCCGCCAGTACCGAGGTCGGCAGGCTGAGCGCCGTAATCAGCGTCGAACGCCACGAGTTCAGGAAGGCATACACCACGAAAATGGTCAGGCCGGCACCGAACACCAGCGATTCGATCACGTTGTTCAGGCTGCTCTCGGCATTTTCGCCATCGTCTTCCGTCACTTCCAGCACGGTGCCTTCCGGCAGTTCCTTGCGCATTTCGGCCGCCAGATCGCGTACTTTCTTGGCCACGGTAACGGTCGATGCATCACGCGAACGGGTGACAGAAATCCCCACGTTCGGCTTGCCCGAACGTACGCTCAGGCTGTTGACTTCGGCAAAGCCATCTTCGATGGTGGCCACTTGCGACAGACGTACCAGCTCGCCGTTATTGCGCTTGACCACCACCTGCTGGAATTCTTCCGGACGCTCGATACGGCCCACCAGACGGATCGACTGTTCGCCCAGTTCGCCGCGCACCTTGCCGACTGGCGCATTGGTATTCTGGTTGCGCAGGGCATTCACCACATCGCCTACCGACACATTGTATTCGCGCAGCTTTTCCGCTTTCAGCAGCACGCTCAGCTCGCGCCGCAGGGCACCGTCGATATTCACCGAAGCCACGCCATCGATGGCGCGGAAACGGTCGGCCAGCTTATCCTCGGCCAGACGCGAAATCACCGCATGGCTCTGGGTCTTGGACGACAGCGCCAGCTGCATCACCGGCTGGGCCGATGGATCGATCCGCTGCAGGATGGGCTCGCGCATCTCGGTAGGCAGCTTGTAGCGCACGGCGGCAATCGCATTGCGGATCTCGTCCGACGCTTCGATCAGGTTCTTCGAGAAGGTGAAGCGGATGAAGATGGAGGCCGAGCTTTCCGACGCCGTACTATTAATCTCCGTCACGCCCGTGATCGACTGTAGCGACTTCTCCAGCCGGTTGACGATCTCGCGTTCCACCGTTTCCGGCGACGCGCCCGGATACGGAATATTCACCACGATGAAAGGCACTTCCACATCGGGGTTCTGGTTGACGCGCAGTTTTTTTAGCGCCATCAGGCCCAGGCACATCATGGCGACGATCAGCACTATCGTCGCAATGGGCCGTTTAATACTGAAATCCGATAAAAACATGGCTGTCTATCCTTTATTTTTCTGCCACGGTGGAAGAAGCCGAAGCCACGGCTTTCGGCGTGCTCAGCTCGACGTTCTGGCCTTCCTTGAAGCCGGAGGCCGGCACCCGCACCACCATATCGCCATTGTTCAGACCACTGAGCACCTGCCAGCGGCCGCTACGTTCATCACGTGCCCCCACCGTCAGGTTCACTTTCGACAGCACGCCGCCCTTGACGCGCCAGACATAGGCTGTGTCGCCCGTCTGCACCAGTGCCGACGGCGGTATCATCAGCGCCGACGCCATCTGCGACTCGACCCGGCCTTCCGCATACAGACCGGCCACGCCGGGCTGGGTGGCATCGGCAAATTCCACCAGCACTTCCACCTGACGGGTGACGGAACTGGCAGCAGGATCGACCCGCTTGACCTTGCCGTTAAAACTCTGGCCCTGATAGCCGTTGACGCGGAACAGCACCGGCTGGCCCACTTTCACCACGCCGATCTTGTCGGCCGAAACCTTGCCTTCGAAACGCATGCTGTGCGGATCGATCACCTTGATCAGTTCCTTGCCGATCTGCGCCGTATCGCCGTTCGACACCTTGCGGTCGCTGACGATGCCGTCGAACGGTGCGCGCACCAGCGTGCGGGTCAGCTGCTGGCGCGCCGAAACGCTGCGCGACTTGGCCGCGGCCAGATCGCTTTGGGCATTGTTGCGGCGGATCTCGGCATCTTCCAGCGCCTGGGTGGAAACCATGCCCGAACTGCGCAGCGTGGTCTGGCGCTCGAACATGCGCTGGGCCTGGGCCAGCGTCTGCTCGGCAGCACGGGTAGCTTCATCGGCCGAGTTCACGCTGTCGCGGATAGACGTTTCATCGAGGCGCACCAGCACATCGCCCTTGCGCACGGCTTCGCCGTTTTCCTTCAGCACCTGTACCACCACGGCACTCACTTCGGCGCGCAGGTCGGCACGGCGTTCCGGCTCGATCGAACCGGTGATCACCGGGCCCGACGCGAGCGCATTCGACTCCACCGTGACGGTATCCTCGGGCGCCATCTGCAGGGTGACCAGCGGCTCCTGCTTGCCGTCCTTGCCGGCGGTTTTACCATCGGTTTTGCCATCTTTACCGGCCGTGGCGCTGGCAGAAGCACTGGCGCTGGCTTTTTCTGGCTCTTGCGAGGATTTGCCGCACGCCACCAGTGCTGATGCAACGGCGAGAGCGATAAAAGATTTGCGCAACATAAAAGATCTCCGGAAAGTGGCACCGAGGTGCTGAATATAATTTAGCCAGACTACAGGGCGCAGAGTATCGGCTAGTGTTGGGAAATGGTCAACGTAGCTGCGACTGGAGGGGAAAAACGGGGGCTGAACTGCGAAATAACAGGATGGACTGCAAAAAGCGGGGACGTGCGGACGCGAGCAGATTGCAAGCAAGTGGGGCTGAAGCGGACAGTTTGTGTCCGCTTCGCTGTCCGGCTGGAAGGTAAATCAGCCGCGACCGAACAGGGCGTGGATCAAATGGCCCATGGCGATGCCGGTGCACAGGCCGCCGGCAATTTCCACCAGCGTATGGCCCATGCGCTCGCGCAGCCAGCTATGGGCTTTGGAGCCCGTCTCGTCGGCCAGCCGGTTGATGGCCGCGGCCTGCTTGCCCACATGCTGGCGCAGGCTGTTGGCATCGATAATCACGATGAAGCACAGGGTGGCCGCCACGCCGAAGGCCGGATGGCCTATCCCCTCGCGCAGGGCGATCAGGGTGGCCATGCTCGACACAACGGCGCTATGGTTGCTGGGAAAACCGCCATTGCCCACCAGATTGAAGGCCCACTGACGTGCTTTGGCACTATTAATCAGAAATTTGATCGGCCCCACCGTCACCCACGTCAGCAGCGGCGTTACCAGATACGCGATATCCATAAGAATTCCTTAGCTTTAAATTGGTCGCACAGAGTTGCCGCCATTATCGCAGATGGCTTCCCCTCGCCGGAAGCAGGTAATATAGCTGTTGTTACACTTAACATTTCTACCAGACCGCCTATGCAAGCCTTCCGTTTCTCTTTCTTCCTTACTGCCATATTGCTGGCTCTGGCCGCCTACTGGGGTTATCAGCACGGCGGCAGCGCCGGCCTGCTGCAAGCCGTCTGGATCGCCGCCGTGCTGGGCGTGATGGAAGTCTCGCTCTCCTTCGACAACGCGGTGGTGAATGCGGGCGTGCTGCGCCACTGGAACGCCTTCTGGCAGAAACTCTTCCTCACCGCGGGCATACTGGTGGCCGTATTCGGCATGCGCCTGCTGTTTCCCCTGCTGATAGTCGCGCTCGCCACGGGGCTGGGCCTGCTCGATGTGTGGCATATGGCTAGCACCACGCCGGATGAATATGCGCGCTACCTGACCGGCGCCCATGCGCAGGTGGCCGCCTTCGGGGGCGCCTTCCTGCTGCTGGTCTTCCTCAATTTCCTGTTCGACGAAGAAAAAGAGCTGCACTGGCTGGGCTGGGCAGAAGAGAAACTGGGCCAGCACGGCACCGAAGCGCTGGCCGTGCTGCTGACCCTGGCCGCCGTCTTTGCCTGCGTCAGTCTGGTGCCCGACGCTGAAAAATACACGGTACTGGCGGCTGGCGTACTGGGCGTGCTGGTGTATCTGGCCGTGGGCTGGATCAGCGGCCTGCTGGAAGAGGCCGAGCCGGACGAAGACGACGACATCACCGAAGCGGGCGTGGGCAACGTGGCAGCCAGCATGGCGCGCGGCAGTCTGGGCGGCTTTCTGTATCTGGAGGTGCTCGATGCTTCGTTCAGTTTTGACGGCGTGATCGGCGCCTTCGCCATCACCAGCGATGTCGTCATCATCATGCTGGGGCTGGCCATAGGCGCCATGTTCGTACGTTCGCTCACCGTCTTTCTGGTCCACAGAGGCACGCTGGACGAGTATGTGTTCCTCGAACACGGCGCCCATTACGCCATCGGCATACTGGCCCTGATCATGCTGGCCAGCGTGGAATACCACATCCCCGAATGGTTCACCGGCCTGTCGGGCGTGGCCTTTATTGCTGTCTCGCTGTGGTCGTCAGTGCGCTATAAGCAGCGTCTGGGCGCATGATAGAATTTTAAATATTGCAGATAGATCAAAACTGATATGACGATAGCCAAACGTGTCACCCTGTATTTCTCCGGCCTGCTGGTCGCTGCCGTGCTGCTGTTCGCGGCCTATGTATGGGTCATGCTGCACCTGTCCTACTCGGACGGCGAACGGGCCGGCTATCTGCAGAAGTTCTCCAGTCGCGGCTGGGTGTGCAAAACCTGGGAAGGCGAAATGCTGCTGACTTCGATGCCGGGCGCGATTCCGGAAAAGTTCGAGTTCAGCGTGCGCGATGAAATGGTGGCGCAGCAGCTGATGGCCGCCACCGGCAAACGCGTGCTGCTCACCTACGCCCAGCACAAAGGCATACCGACCCAGTGCTTCGGCGAAACCGAGTACTACATCACCAAAGTCCAGCTCCAGAGCACACCCTAATCATGAACCGACTGTGCCCCCTCGCTGCCGCCCTCGCGCTGGCCACTTGCGCTGTGCAAGCGCAGGATCTGACTGCGCAGACAGGCGGCCTGTGGGTCAGCGGCACGCAGCAGCACAGCTTTGCCGTGGGGCTCAACTACATGCACCCGGTGGGCGACTATCTGGCCCTGAGCCTGGGCTATCTGAACGAAGGCCATCCGCGCAACCACCATCGCGATGGCATTTCCGGCCAGATCTGGCTGCGTACGCCGGTAGGCCAGAATGGCCTGTCATGGGCGGTGGGCGCCGGCCAGTACTACTTCTTTGATACGTCGCGTCCGCATGATGCGAGCAGCGGCCCCTACATCAACGACCACGGCTGGGCGCCTATCTACAGCGTGCAGGCGCTGTGGCACCATCCCGAACGCTGGTACACCCAGGTACAGCTGAACCGGGTGATTCCGCAGGGCGCCAAAGATCCCACCACTTCGCTGATGCTGGGCGTGGGCTACCGCTTCGACAGCGTGCGCGGCGACAAGCTGCACCTCGATGGCCCTTCCACCGACGATACCCTGACCCTGCTGTCGGGACAGAGCATCGTCAACAGTTTCGAATCGGAGCGGGCCCACGCCTACAGTCTGGAATACCGCCGCGCCGTAGGCCGCTACGTCGACTGGACCGTCAACTATCTCTACGAAGGCAGCTCGCCCGCCACGCACCGCACCGGACTGGCCAGCCAGCTCTGGCTGATCCGTTCGCTTACCACCCACCTCGAACTGGGCATGGGTGTCGGGCCATATCTGGCCATCGACGTGCACGATGTGCCGGGCGCCCGTTCGCACAAGGCCGGACTGGCCTCGCTGGCCACGCGCTACCACTTCAGCAAACGGGTGGTGGGCACCCTCAGCCTCAATCGCGTGGTGACCGACTACCACCGCGACGCCGACCTGCTGATGCTGGGTCTGGGCTACACCTACTGATTTTCGCCCCACAAAAACAAACGACCACAGCGAAGCGTGGTCGTCGATCTGCGTTGCCAGCGCTAGGGCCGGCGGGTAAAACCGCTTAGCGGGCGCGCCACACAGCTTTCACCAGTTTGCCTTCGGCCATGGCACCCTGACGGGCCGCTTCCTTGCGGGCACGGGCGGCATCGAGAGTAGCCACGATGGAGCCGTCTTCTACACTCTGGCACAGCCGTTCTGCTTCGGCCACTTTGGCCTGCACGGCTGCCAGCGCTTTCTGGGCAGCGGCGTGGCGGCGGGTTTCCAGTTCCAGCTGCTTGATCTTGGCGGCCGTCATGGCAGCCGTGGTATCGGCCACTTTGCGCTGCATGGCGGCGTGCGCCATGGCCGCTTCCACCAGCGCGTGCTGGGCGGCGGTCTTGTCCGCCATGGCCTGCTCGGCAGCCTGCTGGGCTTGCGCTGCCAGACGGGCATCGTGCACGGCAGCTTTTTCTGCTTCCAGACGGCCAGCGATAGCTTCCGACGCACGGTTTTCTGCTGCCGTGGCCAGACGCTGCTGGGTCAGTTTCTGGTCGATCAGCGCCAGCGATTTGCGCTCGGCTTCGACAAATTCTTTTTCGGCCTGCAGCTGCGCGGCAGCTGCCACTTCCTTTTCCTGCTCGACGCGGGCGCGTTCTGCCGTGACTTCGCCCAGTTCCAGCGCCAGACGGGCCTGCGCTGCCTGGGCCTGCGCGACCACTTCTTTCTGTGCAGCTTCCAGTGCGGTCTGCTCGGCCAGCACGCGCAGCGCTTCGGCTTCCTGTTCGGCGGCGGCGGCCAGACGCTGGTCAGCCGCCTGGCTCTGCGCCAGCGCTTCCGCCTGGGCACGCTCGGCTTCGGTGCGGATCAGGGCGGCGTTGCGGGCCTGCTCTTCCAGTGCCAGTTTTTCTTTCAGCGCGGTGATGGCCTGCTGTTCGGCTTCGGCGCGGGACTGTTCGGCAGCCAGCAGCGCAGCAGCATGTTCGGCTTTTTCCCGTGCCAGCGCATCGGCTACGCGCTGGGCTTCCACCTGCTCGGCCAGCGTCGCCACTTCCTGTGCGGCAGCAGCGTTCTGGCTGATCACCAGTTGTGCAGCTTCGGCCGTCAGCGCAGCCTGCTGCTGCGCCAGCTCGGTGGCTTGCTGCTGGGCTTCGCGTTCGCTGCGGGCGGCATCGGCGGCGGCGGCATCGGCGATTTCGCGCTGGCGCGCCTGCTCGGTCAACTGGTTTTCGGCTTCCACTTTGGCCAGCGTGGCCAGTTCGGCTTCCTGTTCGGCCTGCACGCGCGACAGCGCCACGGCACGCAGCTGGCTGTCGGCTTCGATACGGGCTTCGGTGGCGGCGATGATTTTGCCATCGGCTTCGCGGCGGGCCTGGGCGCTGGCGGCAGCCACCATTTCCAGCCGTTCGCGGTGGATGGCAGCATCGCGGATTTCTTTTTCGGTCTGCAGACGCAGGTGCAGCGACTGGGCCGCGCTGCGGTCGGATTCGGCCTTGGCCAGAGCGATCTGCTCGCGCTCCTGTTCCAGATGGGCCAGCGCGCGGGCTTCTTCCAGTGCGCGCACTTCGGCGGCAGCACGGTTGAGCGCAGCTTCCAGTGCGATCTGGTCGGCACGTTCACGTTTGACGGTCAGCTCCAGCGCTTCCGCTTCGGCCTGCGCCAGCATCTGTGCGGTCTGGCGCGCAGCATGGGCATGACGCTCGCGTTCGCGCGCCAGCGTGGCCACGCGGGCATCGGCACTGGCGATGCCCACGACTTCTTCCTTGGCCGCTTCCACGGCGGCGACACGTTCGGCGGCCTGCATGCGGGCTTGCTCGGTCTGGGCTTCCAGTTCGGAGGCGGCGCGTTGCACCTGCTCGGCCAGTTCCGCTTCGGCGGCCAGCTGTTCGTGGGCGCGCTGGCGGCTTTCCTGTTCGGCGCGGGCGCGCTGTTCGGCGGCCAGACGGATCTGGGTATCGGCTTCCACCCGGGCACGCAGTTCGGCGGTTTCCTGTTTGACCGCTTCCAGCCGGGCCACGCTGGCCTGGGCGGCAGCGCGCAGCGATTCCAGCCGCTCGCGGTTGGCGCTAATCGCTTCTTCGGAGGCCTGGGCATTTTGCAGTGCGACCGCCGCCGCCGCAGCGTCCATGGCGGCACGGTCTTCCGCCAGTGCGCGGGCGCGGGCTTCGGCGTGGGCGCGGCTTTCGGCAGCACAGGCAGCTTTGGCGTCCGCTTCGACGCGGGCGATGGCTTCCTGTATGGCCTTCATTTCCATCGCCGCGCGCGGGGTGGCAGGGGCATCGTCGGGATCGTGCAGTGCCACCAGTGGCTGCAACTGAGGGTCAGCATTGCTGAGGTTACCGCTGTCTTGAGCGCTGTTGCGCTGGGCCAGTTGTGCTTGCATGAGAACTCTCGCTAGACGATGTACCCCGGCACCCGCCGGGATTTCTGAGTTCTCATTATCAAGCAGTGCTGTCCAGCGCCTAAAGCCAAGCAGAGCGGGAAAATCCCGCTAATTCGCTAGATCGCCAGCGGCGGCTCGTCCATCAGGGCCACCTGCTCGCGCAGTTCGAGTATGCGGTCCTGCCAGTACTGCTGGGTGTTAAACCAGGGGAAAGCCAGCGGGAATGCCGGGTCGTCCCAGCGCCGCGCCAGCCACGCCGAGTAATGCATCAGGCGCAGGGTGCGCAGGGCTTCCACCAGATGCATCTGGCGTGGAGAAAACTCGCAGAAATCTTCGTAACCGGTCAGTATGTCGCCCATCTGGCGCAGCTGTTCGCTGCGTTCGCCCGACAGCATCATCCACAGATCCTGCACGGCCGGCCCCATGCGGCTATCGTCAAAGTCGACAAAATGGGGACCGGCGTCGGTCCACAGCACGTTGCCACCGTGGCAATCACCATGCAGCCGCAGCTGCGGCAGCGCGCCGGCCCGCTCGTAGCAACGCTGCACGCCGTCCAGCGCCAGCTGGCTCACGCTGGCGTAGGCCGCAGCCAGATCGGGCGGTATAAAACGCCGCTCCTGTAAAAAAGCGCAAGACGCGTGGCCAAAGCTGGCGATGTCGAGCGCAGGGCGCTCTGTATATGCCTGCCGGGCGCCGACGGCATGAATGCGGGCGATAAAGCGCCCCGTCCATTCCAGCACCTGCGGGTCGCCCAGTTCGGGCGCGCGGCCGCCATGCCGGGCAAACACGGCAAAACGGAAACCCTGATAATGGTGCAGCGTCTGGCCATTCAACACCTGTGCCGGCACCACGGGAATTTCGCGTTCGGCCAGTTCGCGGGTGAAAGCATGCTCTTCCAGTATGGCAGCGTCGCTCCAGCGCTGGGGACGATAGAACTTCAGCACCAGCGGCGCGCCCTCTTCCACGCCTACCTGATAGACCCGGTTTTCGTAGCTATTCAAGGCCAGCAGCCGGCCATCGCTGTGGATGCCCAGACTTTCCAGTGCATCAAGCACGCAATCGGGCGTCAGCGCCGAATAGGGGTGCGCCACAGGCTGGCACTGGTCCACCGTGCTGTCCGGCGGTCCGGCCATGGCTGCCGCCAGCGCCGCAGCGCGGGCATCGGCCGCCTCGTCATCGTAGTCATCTTGGTTCATAACGGCATTGTAAGGGGGCGGCGTGTATACTGTCGGCTTCCAACCAATAAAAAGAGCAGATTATGCAACTCGACCAGCCCCTGAGCGAAAAAGAATTCGACGAACTCGACAGTTTCCTGCTGTCCGAGCGCAGCCCTGAAGATGCCATGACCATGGACATGCTGCACGGCTACCTGACCGCCATCGCTATCGGTCCGGAAACCATCATGCCGGCGGAATGGCTGAAACGCGTGTGGGGTCAGGAAGACACCGACATCCCGCAATTCAAGCACGCCAAGGAAGAAGAGCGCATCCTCAACCTGATCATGCGCTTTATGAACGAAGTGCTGGTGACCTTTGAAGTCGCGCCGAAAGAATTCGAGCCCCTGTTCGTCGAGCACGAACACCTAGGCCAGACCCTGATCGATGCCGAAGCATGGTGCTGGGGCTTCTGGGAAGGCATGGAACTGCGTCCCGGCTCGTGGGATGCGATCTGGGAATCGGAGCTGAAAGACCTGATGCAGCCTATCTACCTGCTGGGCGCGGACGAAATCGACGAAGCCGAACTGCCGCTGGTAGAAGACCCGGTGAAAGCGCACAAACTGGCGCTGGAACTGGAAGCCAACCTGCCGGCCATCCACAAGTTCTGGGTCCCGCGCCGCAAGGCTGCCGTCAGCACCGTCAAGCGCGACGAGCCGAAAGTAGGCCGCAATGACGATTGCCCATGCGGCAGTGGCAAAAAATACAAGAAGTGCTGTGGCGCCGACGAATAAGCGCTGCGGCGTGATGTAACAAGGGTCAGGCTAGCCTGACCCTTTTTTATTGCCGCTAGCTTGGCGTGCTGCTTACAGCTGGATGAAGTGCTCGCGGTAGTACTTGAGTTCTTCGATCGATTCGATGATGTCGGCCAGTGCCGTGTGCTTCTGGTGCTTCTTGAAACCGGCCACGATTTCCGGCTTCCAGCGCTTGCACAGCTCTTTCAGCGTGGAGACGTCGATATTCCGGTAGTGGAAGAAGGCTTCCAGCTTGGGCATGTAGCGCACCATGAAGCGGCGGTCCTGACCGATGGTATTGCCGCACATCGGCGCTTTGCCCTTCGGTACCCACTGCTTCATGAAGGCGATCAGCGCTTCTTCGGCCTCGGCTTCCGACACGGTGGACGCCTTGACGCGGTCGATCAGGCCGGAACGGCCGTGGGTGCCCTTGTTCCACGCATCCATCTTGTCCAGCGTTTCATCGCTCTGGTGAATCGCAAATACCGGGCCTTCGGCCAGTACGTTCAGGTGCATATCGGTCACCACCACGGCCACTTCGATGATGCGGTCGGTGTCGGGCTCCAGACCCGTCATTTCCATATCCACCCACACCAGATTGAACTCATTCTGCACCGGCTTGATGGCGGCGGATTCGGAACCTTCTGGCAATTCGTTAGCTTGTGACATAATTCTCTCTTGGCTTAATTAATCCTAATCTGCCATTTTCTCACAGGCATAGAATGTATTCACTCGCGTTTTCGATTTTGTTTGTTTCTTTCATCATTTTGACGCTGATCGTGCGTTTCTGGCTCGCTTCGCGCCAGATCCGCCATGTGCTGACCCACCGCAGCGCCGTTCCCGCCGAGTTTGCCGAGAAAATCCCCCTCGCCGCCCACCAGAAAGCGGCTGACTACACCATCGCCCGCACCAAGCTGGGGCTGGTCAGCCTGCTGGTCAGCACCGGCATGCTGATCGCCTTCACCCTGCTGGGCGGCCTGCAGTGGCTGTCGCTGCACGTGTTCCAGCTCACCGGCCCCGGCATGACCTATCAGCTGGCCCTGCTGGCCGCTTTTACCGTGATTTCCGGCCTGATCGACCTGCCGCTCGACTACTACAAACAATTTAATCTGGAACAGCGCTTCGGCTTCAACAAGATGACGCCGGGCCTGTTCTTCGCCGACATGCTAAAAGGCGCGCTGCTGGCGGCCGTGATCGGCCTGCCCCTGATCTGGCTGGTGCTGACGCTGATGGAAAAATCGGGCGCACTGTGGTGGTTCTATGCGTGGGCCGTGTGGAGCGGCTTCCAGCTGCTGATGATGGTACTGTACCCGACTGTGATCGCGCCCCTGTTCAACAAATTTACTCCGCTGGAAGACGCCGCGCTCAAACAGCGCATCGAAGGCCTGATGGAGCGCGTAGGCTTTGCTTCCAAAGGCCTGTTCGTGATGGATGGATCCAAACGCAGCGCCCACGGCAATGCCTACTTCTCCGGCTTTGGCGCCAACAAGCGCATCGTCTTCTTCGACACCCTGCTGTCGCGCCTGCAGCCGCAGGAAATCGAAGCCGTGCTAGCGCACGAACTCGGTCACTTCAAGCTCAAGCACATCATCAAGCGCATCGCCATGATGTTCGCCCTGTCGCTAGGCTTCCTCGCCCTGCTCGGCTACCTGAAAAACCAGCTGTGGTTCTACACGGGGCTGGGTGTCGATCCGCTGCTGCTGCCCGCGCAGGGCAATGACGCTATGGCCCTGCTGCTGTTCATGCTGGTGCTGCCCGTGTTCACCTTCCTGTTCGGCCCGCTGACTTCGCTCAGCTCGCGCAAACACGAATTCGAAGCGGACGCTTTCGCTGCCAAACACTCCCAGGCCGCGGATCTGGTATCGGCACTGGTCAAAATGTACGAAGACAATGCCTCCACCCTGACGCCCGATCCGCTGCATTCGGCTTTCTACGATAGCCATCCGCCGGCCAGCGTGCGCATCCGCCACCTGCACGCGGCGGCAGCATGAGCGCGCCCAAACACAGCCGCGCCAGCGGCAAGGCCAGCGCCCGGCGCAGCAACGGTGCCGACGCCAGCGGCGAACAACTGCAAGCGGTCATCATCGCCGCCCACGGCCGCCACTATCTGGCCGAAGCGGACGGCGAAAAACTGCAATGCGTCACGCGCGGCAAAAAAACCAATGTAGCGGTGGGCGATCAGGTCATGCTGACCCGCACTTCGGCCGATCAGGGCGTGATCGACGAAATCAGCGAACGCCGCACCCTGCTGTACCGCTCGGACCAGTACAAATCCAAGCTGCTGGCGGCCAACCTGACCCAGCTGTTCATCGTGGTGGCTACCGAACCGGGCTTCGCCGACGATCTGGTCTCGCGCGCACTGGTGGCGGCGGAAGCTGCAGGCATCAAGGCCCATCTGATACTCAACAAAGTCGATGTGGTGGAATCGCTGGCCAAAACCCGCGAGCGCGTGCAGCCTTACGCCGCGCTGGGCTACCCGGTCTATGAAGTGTCGGCCAAGGCGCAACCGGAACAGACGCTGGCCACCCTCAAGCCTTTGCTCGCGGGCCAGTCGTCCATCCTGATCGGCCAGTCCGGCATGGGCAAATCGTCGCTGATCAATCTGCTGGTGCCGGAAGCCGATATCGCCGTGCGCGAAATTTCCGCCGCGCTCGATACGGGCAAACACACCACCACCTTCACCCGCCTGTACCAGCTGCCCGGACTGGGGCCGGATTCGGCCATCATCGACTCGCCCGGTTTTCAGGAGTTCGGCCTGTACCACCTGAGCGAAGGCATGCTGGAGCGCGCCTTCGTCGAGTTCTCCGCCTATCTCGGCCACTGCAAGTTCTACAACTGCCGCCACCTGAGCGAGCCCCAGTGCGCCGTGCTCGATGCCGTGGCCGATGGCAAAATCGCCAAAATGCGGCATACTCTGTACGGGCAGTTGTTGCACGAATCAGCACAAACGCTGTACTAAGGATAACAACTCCGGGCCGCACTCCCCCTTGCGGCGAGCTGCACCGTATAATTCCACAGAGCAATATTAACCTTTACTCTGCAAGGATGCCGATGGAGATGTTCGCGCATGACGATGAGCTAGCACGCTGGGAACACGCCCTGCTGTCGCTGCGCGGCCCGGCGCGCCTGCCGGTGCTGCTGCCGCTCACCTGGCATCTGCGCCAGCGCGACAGTACACGTGCTGCGGCACTGGTGCAGGAATGCCTGCAGCTGCTGGCCGCCTCTACCCTGCCCGCTGCGCACCAGCGCCAGCTCAACGCCCGCTTGCAGCTGGTGCAGGCCGAAACCGTCTGGCTCAGCGGTAATCTGGAAAGTGCCAGCGAGCTGCTCGATCCGGCCTACCAGACCTTCTGCCATCTGGGCGACCATCAGGGTTGTGCCGATGCCCACTGGCTGCGCGCAGGGATAGCCATCGACCACGGCCAGCATCAGGACGCCGGCGAAGAACTGGAACTGATGGCCGCCGCCGCCCGCAGTGTCGGCGACCAGCAGCGGGTGGACATTGCCGAAGCAGCGTCGGCACGCTGGGCGGTGATGCACGATCTGACCTCCGCCGAGCGGCGCTGGGGCGCGCGCTTCCCCGCCAACGCTGACTATCCGCCTGCCGTGCTGGCCGGCGTATATGACTTCATCGGACTGGCGGCCAGCCAGCACAGCAACAACGGCGCGGCAGTACGCTACTACATCCGCGCTTACGAAGCGGCGCTGGAAACGGGCCAGATCCGCGTTGCCGTCACAGCAGCCATCAACATCGGCCTGAATTTCACCAGCCTGAACGACCACCACGCTGCGCTCGAATGGATGCAGAGTGCACTCGATCTGGCCCGCCCTACCGGCTGGCCCCGCAGCATAGGCGCGGCACTGGTACACACGGCCGAGACCATGCGCCGCGTGGGCCGGCTCGACGCCGCCGAAGAACTGCTGCGCGAAGCGCTGCAGGTGCTGACGCCCTTGCCCGGCGCGCGCAGCTATGCCCACGCGCTATCCTATCTGGGCGATCTGGCGCTCGATCAGGCCGACTACGTCACGGCGCTGGAAGCCTTCGAGCGCATGCAGGCGCGCGCCGACGCCATGCAGCAGGCCGACTTCCAGTCGATTGCGCGGCGCGGCCAGGCCCATGCCCTGTGCTTCCTCGACCGTCCCGTCGAAGCACGCAGCATCGCCCTGCGCGCGGTCGCGCTGGCCGCCGAGCAGACCAATCTGTACAACCACGTGGCAGCACTGCGGGTGCTGGCCCTGATCCACGAGCGCCATACCCTGCCCGCACCGGCCGGCATGACGGAGCCCAACGCCACGCTGCACTACCTGCATCAGGCTCTGGCAGTAGGCACAGGCATCGAAGGCTATACCCTGCCCGGCGACCTGCACGATGCGCTGGGGCGCGAATACGCCCGCATAGGCGACTATGCCCAGGCCTACGCCTGCGCCCAGACGGCCGCAGCGGCGCGGCAGAAAACCCATAGCCAGGAGGCGACCAACCGCGCCATCGCCATGCAGGTACACCATCAGACCGAGCAGGCCCGCGCGGAAGGGCTGCATCACCGCGAACTGGCTACCTCGGAAGCGCGCCGCGCCGAACTGCTACAGCAGACCAGCGACACACTGGAGCGCCTGTCTGCCATCGGACAGGAAATCACGACCCACCTGAACGCGGGCGCCGTGTACGAAGCGCTGAACCGCCACGTGCAGGCGCTACTGCCCGCCAATACCTATGCCATCTATCTGGCCAGCCGCGACGGCAACAGCATCAGCCGCGTGTTCGGCATGGAAAATGGCCGCCAGCTGGCCGGCAACACCATCGCACTCGAACACCCGCGCGCCAATGCGGCGCGCTGCCTGCGCGAACGGCGCGAAATCTATATCGCCAGCGTCGGGCCGGACGATATCGTGCTGGCGCCCGGCACCCAGCTCATGGCCAGTGCCCTGTATGTGCCGCTGATCGTGGGCGAACGCACACTGGGCGCCATGACGGTGCAGGCCCAGCACGCCGATGCTTTCGGCGAGCGCGAACGGCTGATCTTCCGCACCCTGTGCGCCTATGGCGCAATTGCGCTCGACAACGCGCAGGCCTACCGCCAGCTCAAGGATGCCCAGACCCAGCTGGTATCGCAGGAAAAGCTGGCCGCGCTGGGCGCCCTGATGGCCGGCGTGGCGCACGAACTGAACACCCCGATCGGCAACAGCCTGCTGATCGCCAGCACGCTGGCGCAGAAAACCGAGGAGCTGGCCAGCCGTCTCGACGGGCCGGGCCTGCGCCGCTCGGAACTGGCCAGCTATATGAACGACGCGCGCACGGCGCACGAACTGGTGATGCGCGGCCTGACCAGCGCGGCCGATCTGGTCAACAGCTTCAAGCAGGTAGCGGTGGACCGCACCACCGAGCAGCGGCGCAGCTTCAATCTGCATCAGGTCAGCCACGAAGTCATCGCCACCATGATGAACCGGGTGCGCGCAGCCAGCCACCGCATCGAGCTGGAACTGCCCGATACCATCGTGATGGACAGCTACCCGGGCCCGTACGGGCAAGTGATTGCTAACTTCATCAATAACGCCCTGCTCCATGCCTTTGGCCGCGCACAGGGTGGCCTGATGCGCCTGAGCGCCCGCACGCTGGCGGAGGAACGCGTTCAGCTCACTTTCAGCGACAACGGCAGCGGCATCGCCGCCGAAAACATGTCGCGCATCTTCGATCCCTTCTTCACCACCAAGCTCGGTCAGGGCGGCAGCGGGCTGGGACTCTCGATCAGCTACAACATTGTCACTTCGCTACTGGGCGGCCAGATCAGTGTGGAGAGTTCACCTGCCGGCACCTGCTTCACGCTCGACTTGCCGCTCACGGCGCCGCAGCATCAGCAAGCCACCACTACCCAGATCTACACCTGAGCAGGCTGGCCTGCCATGCCAGCCACGGGACAGCTGTATAGACAGGAGAATGTGCGGCAATTCGACCTTTGCACCGAATTGCCTTTATAATTGACCGGTTCAGCTGGTCAGGCCTCTTGTCTCACGCCAGCACTTCTGTTAGTTGCCACTATGTCTACCCAAAAACCGATCAAGCACTATCTGCAGTTCTCCGATTTCACGCTGGAAGAATACGAATACGTCATCGAACGTGCGCACCTGATCAAACGGAAGTTCAAGAACTATGAAATCTACCATCCGCTGATCGACCGTACGCTGGTGATGGTGTTCGAGAAGAACTCCACCCGTACCCGCTTGTCGTTCGAAGCGGGCATGCACCAGCTGGGCGGCGCCGCCATCTACCTGAACACGCGCGACTCGCAGCTGGGCCGCGGCGAACCGGTGGAAGACGCCGGCCAGGTGATGAGCCGCATGTGCGACATCATCATGGTGCGTACCTTCGGTCAGGACATCATCGAGCGTTTCGCTGCCAATTCGCGCGTGCCGGTGATTAACGGTCTGACCAACGAACACCACCCATGCCAGGTGTTTGCCGATATCTTCACCTACTACGAACACCGCGGCCCGATTACGGGCAAGACCGTGGCGTGGATAGGCGATGCCAACAACATGCTGTACTCGTGGCTGCAGGCAGCGGAAGTGTTCGGCTTCCACGTCAATGTCTCCACCCCGAAAGGCTACGACATGGACATGTCGCTGGTCTCGACCAAACGGTTTACCTTCTTCGACAACCCGTCCGATGCCTGCCAGGGCGCGCATCTGGTCAACACCGACGTGTGGACCAGCATGGGTTACGAAGCCGAAAACGCTGCCCGTATCAAAGCCTTCGACGGCTGGATCGTGGACAGCGCCAAAATGGCGCGCGCCGCACCGGACGCGCTGTTCATGCACTGCCTGCCAGCGCACCGCGGCGAGGAAGTCTCCGCCGACGTCATCGACGGCCCGCAATCGGTGGTCTGGGATGAAGCAGAGAACCGCCTGCACATCCAGAAGGCCCTGATCGAATACCTGCTGATCGGCCGCGTCGACACCAAATAACACACTTCAACCCATTGGAACTAGCATGAGCGATATTAAAAAAGTAGTCCTCGCCTACTCGGGCGGCCTCGATACTTCCGTCATTCTGAAATGGCTGCAAGATAACTACCAGTGCGAAATCGTCACCTTCACCGCTGACCTGGGTCAGGGCGAAGAACTGGAGCCAGCCCGCGCCAAGGCGCTGAAGTTCGGCATCAAGCCGGAAAATATCTACATCGACGACGTGCGCGAAGAATTCGTGCGCGACTTCGTCTTCCCTATGTTCCGCGCCAACACCGTGTACGAAGGCGAATACCTGCTCGGTACGTCGATCGCCCGTCCGCTGATCGCCAAGCGCCTGATCGAGATCGCCAACGCCACCGGCGCCGACGCCATCTCGCACGGCGCCACCGGCAAGGGCAACGATCAGGTGCGTTTCGAACTGGGCGCCTACGCGCTGAAACCGGGCGTGAAGATCATCGCTCCATGGCGTGAATGGGATCTGCTGTCGCGCGAAAAACTGCTCAAGTACGCCGAAGACGCCGGCATCGAAATCGACATGAAGCACAAGAACGGCGGCGCGCCCTACTCGATGGACGCCAACCTGCTGCACATCTCGTTCGAAGGTCGCCATCTGGAAAACCCGAGCGCCGAAGCGGAAGAAAGCATGTGGCGCTGGAGTGTCAGCCCAGAAGCGGCACCGGACCAGCCGGAGTATCTGGACATCGAATACGAGCGCGGCGACATCGTCGCCCTGAACGGCGTGCGCATGTCGCCGGCCACCGTGCTGACGGAACTGAACCGTCTGGGCGGCAAGCACGGCATCGGCCGTCTGGATCTGGTAGAAAACCGTTACGTCGGCATGAAGTCGCGCGGCTGCTACGAAACCCCGGGCGGCACCATCATGCTCAAGGCGCACCGCGCCATCGAATCGATCACGCTGGACCGCGAAGTAGCGCACCTGAAGGATGACCTGATGCCACGCTACGCTTCGATGATCTACAACGGCTACTGGTGGGCACCAGAGCGCGTTGCGCTGCAAACCCTGATCGACCACACCCAGGCCACCGTGAACGGCTGGGTACGCGTCAAGCTGTACAAGGGTAATGTGATCGTCGTCTCGCGCGATTCCAAAACCGATTCGCTGTTCGACATGAACATTGCGACCTTCGATGAAGACGGCGGCGCCTACAACCAGGCCGACGCCGGGGGCTTCATCAAACTGAACGCGCTGCGTATGCGCATCGCTGCCAATGCCCGCCTGAAACGCGGTCAATAATCGCATTCGAAGGCCGCTCCCTGAGCGGCCTTTTTTTTAATAGGATAGTTAGCATGAGCAAGCAATTCGACCAGGTCTCCGTGGTCAAACAGGCCAACAAATACTTTGATGGCAAATGCATTTCGTATAACGTGCTGTTCGCCGATGGCAGCAAGAAGAGTGTCGGCGTCATCTTCCCTTCCAGCCTGACCTTCAACACGGGCGCGCCGGAAGTGATGGAAATTCTCGGCGGCGTGTGCAAAGTACGTCTGGCCGGTGCCAGCGAGTGGACCACCTACGGTGCTGGCCAGTCGTTCAGCATCGCTGCCAATTCGAGCTTCGATATCGAAACGGTAGAACTGCTCGACTACGTCTGCCACTTCGGCTAATCGCCTCCACAGCGCGCAGCATCCGCCTGCGCGCTGTCCGCATCGCCAGACTCGCTGCCGCGCACTTCCCTGTCTAGATAAACACCGGCTCCGGTTCCAGCAGCACGCCGTAGCGCGCCTGCACGTCGGCCTGTATGGCCCGCGCCAGCGCCACCACCTCGGCGCCTGTTGCGCCGCCCTGATTCACCAGCACCAGCGCCTGCTGCGGATACACACCGGCAGCACCCAGCGTGCGCCCTTTCCAGCCGCACTGGTCGATCAGCCAGCCTGCTGCCAGCTTTTCGCTGCCGTCCGGCTGACGGTGGTGCACCAGCGCAGGGAACTGTTGCAGCAATGCCGCGCATTGCGCGCCGCTCACTACCGGGTTCTTGAAGAAGCTGCCGGCATTGCCGATCTGCGCAGGATCAGGTAGTTTGCGGCGGCGGATGGCGATCACCGTATCGGCTACCTGCTGGGCCGTGGGCGCCGCCAGATTCTGCTGCGCCAGCGCCTGCGCCAGTTCGGCATAGCGCAGGTTGGGCTGCCAGGCACGCGGCAGTGCAAACGTCACATCCAGCACGATCAGATCACGTCCTTCGGGCTGTTTGAAGATGCTGTCGCGATAGCCGAAGCGGCACTCGGCGGCCAGCATTTCGCGCGTACTCCGGGTGCCCGCATCGAACACCGTCACGCTGTGCAGCACGTCTTTGACTTCGATTCCGTAAGCGCCGATGTTCTGGATAGGCGCGGCGCCGGCCGTGCCCGGAATCAGCGACAGGTTTTCCAGTCCCGCATATCCATGTACAAGTGTCCACTGCACAAACGCATGCCAGTTTTCACCGGCCGCCGCACGCACATAGTGGTGCATTGCATCGCTGCGCACATGCTCGCGGCCACGCAGATCCATATGCAGCACTAGGCCGGAGAAATCCTGCGTGAACAGCAGATTACTGCCCCCGCCGAGTATCAGCTTCGATGAAGTAGCCCATATGGCATCAGCATAAACGCCGAACAGTTGCTCGGTTTTCGTCACGCGCAAATATGCGTGCGCCTTCGCGGCGATGCCAAAAGTGTTGAGAGTTTGCAGCGGAAAATCGTACTGGATCGCGGAGAGGGAGGACATGAAGGAGAAAAGCAAAATATTTTGACGATTATAGAGCCAAACCCGTAAAAAACCACGGTGTATATGACGGCTTGTGGACAGTTGTCCGTTAAAATATCAGCCTTTGATGCGCGGCTTTTACGGCCGCTGCAAGCCACACGAAAAGGAAACCAGCATGCCATCGTTTGACGTAGTCTCTGAAGCCGATATGATCGAAGTAAAAAACGGTGTCGAGCAAGCCCAGAAAGAAATCGCCACCCGCTTCGACTTCAAGGGCACCGGCGCTTCGGTCGAGCAGAAAGACACCGAACTGACCGTGATCGCGGATTCCGATTTCCAGCTGCAGCAGGTACGCGAAGTACTGACCAACAAGCTGGCCAAGCGCAAGGTTGATGTGCGCTTCCTCGAAGAAGGCGACATCAAGAAAATCGGCGGCGACAAGGTCAAACAGGTGATCAAGGTCAAAAATGGTCTGGAGTCCGATAGCGCGAAGAAAATCGTCCGCGTGATCAAGGATAGCAAGATGAAAGTGCAAGCCAGCATACAGGGCGACTCCGTGCGTGTTACCGGCGCCAAGCGCGACGACCTGCAGGCCGCCATGCAGATGCTGCGTAAAGAAGTACCCGAGACCCCGCTGGAGTTCAACAACTTCCGCGATTAAACCACTCCGGCGCGCACAGACGCGCCGTCACAAAGCTGTAGTACAGCAGGAGTACAATCGTCTCGGACTTCCTGCGCGCTACTACTGCGCTAACGCCGGGTGTACTGCCCGGCAACCACTTTCGGTAGTCTAAGGATAGCAATGAAACGTGTTGATGATTTCCGCCTGCGCTTTGGCAAAAACGAGTATGTGCCCATCATGATAGGCGGAATGGGTGTGGATATTTCGACCTCGGAACTGGCGCTGGAAGCAGCCCGTCTGGGCGGTATCGGCCATATTTCCGATGCCATGGTGGAAGATGTGTCGGACCGCCGCTTCGATACGGGCTTCGTCAAGGAAAAGACCAAGCTCTACAAACACAACATCAACAACATGGACAAGGCGCTGGTGCAGTTCGACCTGGCCAATCTGGCCGAAGCACAGCGCCTGCACATCGGCAAAACCATGGAAGCGAAAAAAGGCCCGGGCCTGATCTTCGTGAACTGCATGGAAAAGCTGACCATGAACGGCCCGCGCGAAACCCTGCGCACCCGCCTGAACGCAGCACTGGACGCTGGCGTGGACGGCATTACCTTGTCCGCCGGTCTGCACTTCGGCTCGTTCGCGCTGATGGCTGATCACCCGCGCTTCCGCGAAGCCAAGCTGGGCATCATCGTCTCGTCGGTGCGTGCACTGCAGATCTTCCTGCGCAAGAACGCCAAGCTGGACCGTCTGCCTGACTACATCATCGTCGAAGGCCCGCTCGCTGGTGGCCACCTCGGCTTCGGCATGGACTGGGCCGACTTCGACCTGATGACCATCACCAAGGAACTGCTGGACTACCTGAAAGCCGAAAACCTCGACATCCCGCTGATCGCTGCAGGCGGTATCTTCACCGGTAGCGATGCGGTGCGTTTCCTCGAAGCAGGTGCCGCCGGCGTGCAGGTTGCTACCCGCTTCACGGTCGCCAAGGAATGCGGCCTGCCGGACAAGGTCAAGCAGGAATATTTCAAGGCCAGCGAAGAAGACATCATCGTCAACGGCGTCTCGCCTACCGGCTACCCGATGCGCATGCTGAAGAACACGCCGGCCATCGGCGCCGGCATCCGTCCCGGCTGCGAATCGTATGGCTACCTGCTGGATTCGACGGGCAACTGCGCCTACATCAATTCGTATAACCGCGAAGTGGCCGCCACGGGTTCCGACAAGAATCTGGTCATCATGGACAAGACCTGCCTGTGCACCCATATGCGCAACTTCAACTGCTGGACCTGCGGCCACTACACCTACCGCCTCAAGGACACCACGCACAAGAAGGCCAACGGCGAATACCAGCTGCTGACGGCGGAACACATCTTCAAGGATTACCAGTTCAGCACGGACAACCAGATTGCCCTGCCTGAAAAGGAAGCGGAATAAACGATAACGGCGCTCACTGAGCGCCGTTAATGAGATGGTCACCCTCACCCTATAAGTCCTAAACTTATAGGGTGTTTTCATTTCTGGAGGGCGCCATCATGGACAGCGTAACGTTGATCGGTATCGACCTTGGCAAACACAGTTTCCATGTCCACGGACAGGACCGTCAAGGCAAGGCACTGCTGCGCAAGAAGTTCAGCCGTAAGCAGCTCATGGAGTTCCTCGCCAATTTCCCTCCCTGCACTATCGTGATGGAGGCCTGCGCTGGCGCACACCATATGGCGCGGCAGCTGGCCGCACTGGGGCACGAACCGAAGCTGATCTCGCCGCAGTTTGTGCGTCCCTTCGTTAAGAGTAACAAGAATGACTTCATTGACGCCGAAGCAATTTGCGAGGCAGCTTGCCGTCCGACGATGCGTTTCGTGACACCCAAAAATGAGGCACAACAAACCTTAGCGGCATTGCATCGGGTGCGTGATTCGTTAGTACGTGAGCGCGTCAAGGCTAGCAACCAAATCCATGGTTTTCTGCTGGAGTTTGGTATCAGCCTGCCAATTGGGCATGCGGCGATCCGCCGCCTAGCCCTCGTCCTGGCAGAGCAGGAGCTTCCGCCAAAGCTGGTGCAGGTGCTGGAACGACTGCATGCTCATTTCAAATATCTTGAGGCGCAGATCGCCGACATTGAAAAAGAGCTGACCCGGGAGGTGACCGAGGATGACCTGGGCCAGCGGCTGATGACCGTGCCAGGTATTGGACCGATCACAGCCAGCGTGCTCGCCGCAGAAGTGGGCGATGGCAAGCACTACCGCTGCGGGCGGGATTTTGCGGCGTCGGTCGGATTGGTGCCGCGCCAGTACAGCACGGGAGGCAGGAGTAAGCTGCTGGGCATCAGCAAGCGCGGAGATAAGGATCTACGGCGCTTGTTGGTACAGTGCGCCCGAGCGTATATGCAGCGCCTAGAGCGGCAGCAGGGGCGCCTGGCTCAGTGGGTCAGGGGCATGTTGATGCGTCGGCATTCCAACGTAGTGGCGTGTGCCTTGGCCAATAAGCTGGCACGAATCACTTGGGCCATCGCGGCTCACCACGAGCAATTTAAAATAAAAGAGGTCCCGCTTGCACAATAAGCGGAACCTCGGACTCACAGTTGAAGTACACCTACCGGTTTTGCGACTGCTGATAGATTGGATGACGTAAACGGCACACCGGCCTGACGGAAACCCTGATAAAAAAATCGGCTGCTTGAGAAGCCGAGCCGTTTTTTAGGACCGACAGGCGCGACTCTCATCGTGGCGCGGAGACTATCTCCAACCAGACGCCGGATAGATTTAAGCGAGCCTACTTACAGCATACAAAAAATCAGCTTGCAAAAAAGAGGGTGACCATAGATTTTTTATCTATCAGGCAGCGGGCGTCAGAGCTGGTGCCTCGCGCGCTGCAGCCAGACTCATGAGGCTCTGCTGCATCATCAGTTCCGCCATCTTCTCGTCGCTCACATCACGCAGCATCAGCGAATAATGAGCTTCGCCATCCAGCTCGAAACGGCGCAGGCTCAGCGCCAAGGGGAACCGGCTACCGGTGGAACGCACGCCCGTCGCTTCGGCCCGCACCATGGGCATCAGCCCGGCTGTCGAAACATGGGCGCCGCACAGCGCCGACAGTTGCAGTTTATCGAAACCGGGGATACGGGCATCCAGCCGGACGCCGATGAGCTTACCGGTAGCGACCCCGAAAATATGTTCGGCCGCCTGATTGGCCGACACCACACAGCCATCGCTATCGAGATTCAGCACGCCTTCCACGGCAGCATCAAGCACTGCACGTAATTCGGTCTGGCTACGCACCAATCGACGGCTCATCATGCGGGTAACACTGTCGGCGCGGGCGCGGATAATGGCCTGATGATTGAGCAGCAGCGTTAGCGCAGCACTCACGCACAGACCGAACAGCAGCCACTGCCAACTAGGACTTTCTAGACCCGCAGGCGTACGCGAATTGAACACTACGGTCCAGTTCTGCCCGCCCCACGTGAGCTGACGGGTCAGGCTCAGCTCTTTGGCACCAGACTTGCGCGTGCCATATACCTGCCGTTGCGGATCGGCCAGTATGCCGCTATAAAGCTGAACTGCCACATCAGGGTAGGCGCGCACCAGCAGGCGGTTCAGCAGCACATCAAGACGGAGCAGCGCAACGACCGAGCCCTGCAACGCCGCACGGCGCTGTTCCACCGATTGCAACAGCGCGTCCTGACGATACACGGGCAGATAAAGCGCCACCAGCAAGCCTTTGCCTGCTTCAGGCAATGCGCTCGCAGCCAGCGGTGCGCTCATTACCAGCTGACCGCTATCACGCGCTTTCAGCCATGCCGTATGCCGTGGATCAGTCGGCGCCAGGGTTTCGCCCGCCGCAGGCCGGAACTCCAGTGCCAGCAGCTCAGGCAGGGTCTGGCCCTGCTTCATGCTCTCGGTATAACGATGCCAGTCGCTCTCGTTCATGCCAGGATAGGCCTGACGATAGGCTACCGCGCCCCGCAGTATCAACTGATGCTGGTCGATTCTCTGCTGCAGCGTGGTCAGCAGGCGATCGGACGAAGTCTGGAACTGGGCGAGGTCATCTACGCGTTCCTGCATACGCATCCACTGCCAGCCGGCCAGCGTCACCGCCAGACCGAGCAGAATTGCGATAGCAGCAGTACGATTAGGCCGCAGGGCCAACCACCATTGCGCGATTTTTTTGGACGTCCGCGCCAGACGTTCCCGGAAAGCGTTCATATTCACCTCCAGCTCACTACAGGCGGGCCATAACCTTGTTACACCTTACCCGCGACATATTTCTCTCGTTTTTATCAATTTAGGCGATTAAATTGATTTTGCCAAGAAAAGAATTACCAGACGCAATTTTAGTTGCCCAACAGACTCATCATGGCAGCGAACAGAAGGGAAAAACAGGCTCATTTACGCAGGCGCAAAGCAAAAACCCCCCATCTTCGGCGCTGAACGCGATCTTGAGCGCGTTCAGGCAGATGATGGGGGTTCTTCTAATAACTAGCTTGACGATAACCTACTTTCACACTGGTTGCAGCACTATCATCGGCGCAGAGTTGTTTCACGGTCCTGTTCGGGATGGGAAGGGGTGGGACCAACTTGCTATGGTCATCAAGCTTTG
>NZ_WWCM01000012.1 GCF_009857915.1 Duganella qianjiadongensis | reverse complement strand
GTTCAACGGGAAACGGGTACTGCTTCTTGGTTTTTGGCTTCTTAGTGGTCATTACGTCGGTCATGGAAAATCCCTTTCGGTATTATTTCATGACCCCGGATTCACACAAAAATTCTGACAGGCTCGCCAGAACACTCGGAGGCAAGTTTTCAAATCGTCCGCTTTATTTCCCGGCGGCCTTGGCAGCCTTCTCCACCCAATCGCCCAAATTTGTAAACCCGTCGTCAGCATTCCAACGATAGAAATCATAGCCAGCAGGAAGTTCACCGCAACGTTCAGTCGTGTTGCCGTTAAAGTCTTTAATCTTGCTGATGTCAATTCCAAGCAAGCCGTTACCACGAAGTTTGCTTTGCTCGATTTCATACGCGACCCACTCGCTATCGCAGGTCTTCTCGCCTACCAGAACGACGGTGACAGAAGTTCCTTTCATCTGTTCGTCAATCCAGTTCTTGATGGCTTGTTTACCTTTTCGTTTCACTTCTTCGAATTCCGCCTTATCGATAAAGCCAGCGGCTTCTTTACCCTTGGTGATCGCACTATTGCGAACAACCATTGCGCGGGTCACATCTTCGTATTTAAAGCTGAAAAAGACCTTCCTTGCCATTTGTTTCTCCGAATAAAAATCTACAATGATTCGATCGACGCAGCCTTGCAACAAAGCGAGGTGAGCCCTTCAGCCATTAAATCTGATCTCGTTTCTCGGTCGCCGATATGCCCAACTCTTCGTGAAACATTCGCGCAAAGTCAATGCGATTCTCAGCTTGCCCCATCTGATCCGCTAAAGTTAACGCAGCGCCGCCGGGCAATCGAAGGGCCAACACCTTTGCTTTCGGATGCATTTTCTGAAACATAGCAAACTCAGCAACAACCCCATCCATCCCCCCGACGAACACTGCTGCTTCGAACGTACCAGACAGCATTTCGGTGCGCATCCGTAAGAGGCTTTGCGCCTCATCGCCATCAACAGCGTCAGTCAGCACAACATTTCCAAAGCGCTTATTTTCATCCGGGAAATATTCGGTAAATAACTTACTTTGGTAAAGCGTAACGGCCTTGGAGTACTCAACCCCTAGTTCCTCACATACTGCCCAGACCATCGGGGTAATGGCGGGATGCCCTCCCCAAACCAGCAATCGTCGCCCAAGGCAGACGGTTAATAACTCTCGGACGGCAAACTGAATCAAAAAGGGATTCGCGGTCAGGTGATAGTCTCCACGACCTGGTTGCGGAATGCTTGTGGACAGAAATATGCGGCGCATTAGGTTGCCTCCCAGCCGCCAAGATCCCAAGCGGCATCAGTTTTCTTAATCCATCTAGCGCCGGGAACCTTCTGCGCCAACCAATTCATATGAGATTGCCAGCTACGCTTCAAACCAAAGTGATCATAGACAATCGCACTTTCATCCGGTCCGGCCCGCTCGAACGTCTCTTGCAAAATGGTCGACGTCGGAACTCCAATCGTAGGTTGCACCATCAGCTTTCGGCCGGACCGCAAGGTTAAATGTAACGTACGATTAGCTCCGATACCGTCAAATTTCCCCTCTACTTGCTGAACTGCATCCTGAACCGCAGTCACCATGCTTAGATGCCTTGTGGCATGACTAAGGCTTCGGACATCCTCCAGCTGCGAGCAAATCCTATCAATAGCGGATTGCGCAAATTGTCCTACAACATCGAGTTCTTCGGGGACAACTTCAACCAAGCTTGCTGTACCGGTGTGAATCGATGGCGTCGTGTCCGGCCATTGAATTCGCAAAACACCAATTCCTTTTGCCAATGCCCGTCCGTATTCCGCGCTTGTCCATCGACTCTCGAAATATCCCGGTGTTTCCAACATCACCAGTACGTCAACATCACATAGTTGATGCCATAGAGTTTCCTGAAAATCCACTGCCGGACCAATACCTTGTGTATCAAGGAAGACCTCGAACTGCCGTGACGACAATTCAGCAAAAAGCTGCACCGCTGATGGAGTTGCCTCATTTCGTCTGTAGCTGATGAATACCCGCCTTTGCCGAGGCAGAAGACCGACACATTCGAGAAGTGCATGGAAGATTCGCTCTGGTGTCACCTTATCCGCAAACAGACAGTTCAAACGGCGCAACGGGGGCGGGATTTCGGTCATTACCGCAGCATCACTAGACGCAATCGGTAAAACTGTCATCGCGTCAAAGTCGATGACCTTCGCTATGTCCAAGTTTACCGAGTTGATGCCGCCAAAAAAGATCGCGGCAGCTGCGGCTCTGCTATCAGGCCGGAATTCTTCCGGCTGGATGGTCAACGCTATATCTTGTCCCAACTCGAGTTGAAACTGACTGCACGCGGCCTGTAACAATTCCTGAAACTTTGCGATCTGTTCAACAGTTGGCGCACCCAAGACTGCGAGTTCTTAAAGGGCCATCAGGTCTCCGATAAATTGAAATAACTCAACTGCTGAATCATGGCGCACCTGATGAGGCAAGAAAGCCCACACAGTTGTGCACGAGAAGTACTAACTGTTATAAGTTTTTAACAAAACTCCCACCAGTGTTTTGCCCTGCTGGGAACAGCGCTAGGCCGCCAACGTCGGCCGGCGTAATCTGCTGATACAGTTGCAAATATTCGTTCCCGTGATGCCTTCCCGAAGTATCGGTGGTTGGGATCACCGCAATACGCCCCAAAGGCTTCTTACCGTCTGCATAACCGATTTCCCACGGACACCACCTTGATGCCGTCGAGTTCGCAGTCGCAAGAAACAAGAACCAATCTGCGGACACAATGCGGCTTTGGATACGACCTGCGGTCACTCGATTAGGTGACGCTGGCATTTCGGCATCCTGCCAATCGATGTAGACCTCCCACCCGGCCTCGTGAAGCAAAGTCTGGAGCCCTTCGGCAAGCGCGCGATCCAAGTGGGAATGGCAAAGGAACGCAGTGGGCTGCCCAGAACGGACAACACTCTTACGGATGACGCCTCTCGAGGAAGCGCGAGCGAGGTCTGACTGCAAAATTGGCATGTGATTTTCTCAGTTGTATTTAAGGAAAATTTGCATAAAGTATAGCAATAAATGGCTTGCAACAGCATCAAGTAATTTGCGGCGAGGCCAAGAATTGCCCCCCTCCTCCGCGCCGTAAATACAACTTCAGACACGCAGCCTGCATATCCAGTGGGCTACGTTGATAGTGCTAATATGCAATTTCTATCGACTACCCAATTACATCGCGCTGTTCCTCCAGCCCCACCGATACATACCAGTCCGTAGGATGAGCATAGATAAAGCACGCATCGTAATCACTGTTAGTCCCTACTCAATTTGTCGGCGCCACGCAGTCTTCTTGCGCTCGCGCAATTTTGAAGTTTTTGCGCTATTCAAAATGATTTCCTGAATCTTGTCCGCCCCCCATACTCATTGCGTGAGAGGAATCGAGATGAAACGCCATACGATCACTTTGGGTGCATCAACTAGCGCAGGTGGCAAGGTAATCACCGCGAGTAGCAACGGCAGTATTCACGGAAGCAAAATAGCTCTTGAGGGCGATGCCATCTTCTGCCCTGCATGCAAATCGCAAGGAAAAATTATGTGTACCGGGCCGCGAATTGCAGAGACTTGGAACGGCAAGAAAATTGCGTTGGAAGACGATCTATGCAACTGCGGATGCCTAATCCCTCCCAGACTATTACCGGTGCAGTTCGTCAGGTATCAAACTATCGCCATTTCTGCCACCAGCGCTAGTGCGCCCATGGATCGAACTTCAAACAAGGCAGCGATATTTGACGACAGGTACATTCTGTTCGATGGAGATACTGGTGAACTTTTGATCAATACAGAATATGCATTAAGAACGACAGACGGGGAACTTGAGTTTGGCACCACGGATGCAAATGGACATACACATCTTATTTCAACGTTTACCGAATCAAAGCCCATCGAAATTTACCTATAGGATAAGCATATGCCTTCAACAGTGACCTCTCCATCCGGCCGCATCCTGCATCATCGAACAACCCGGAATACAACGCCAAAGGAAGATGCAGAAGCTAAGCCTGTCAAAATAGATCTCTGCAGGGAGCGACGACTGGCAGAGAATCGAATCCTGCTCAAGAACACGAACGTTTGGGCGTTTCTGAAGGCAATTGCTGAAGCGGAGGGCGGTGGCTATGACTTCATGTTCGGTGCCATAAAAGGCAAGAAAAACGATCCTTGGCGTTTCACCAATTACTCCACTCATCCTGGACCTGGATTTGGAGGTAAGACAACGGCCGCAGGAATGTATCAGGAAAATATTGAAACTTGGCGTGAGATGGGCGGACAAATGGGATTGAACGATTTCACACCCGAAACTCAAGACCTTATCGCGGTAGAAATTCTCCGAACTATAAGGGTCATCGATAGTATCCAATCCGGCGACATCAATGCCGCATTAGAAGAAGCGTCGCATCGATGGTCTGCTCTCCCCAGAGGAAAGGGTAAGACTGGCCGCTATCCAAAGCAACGATCCGTCTCTTTTGAAAAATTCGAGTCCGACTACAAGAGTTCAGGAGGTAGCGTGAAATGATCACGGTCCGAAAAATACTTTCCCTTGCGTCTCTCATCCCACTATTAGCGACAGGAACTCCTCTCACACTGCATAAAGACATGCCTTTCAGTGCAGCACGTAAGCTACTTATTCAGCAGAAATGGAAGCCTATTCACGTCCATGCTGACGATCACTATTCCCTGATGGGAGTTGAACATGAACTTGCCAAACTGAATATTAGAGAGTTTGACTCATGCAGCATCGATTATTCGAACTGTATCATGCGCTACAAGCGTGACGATCAATGCCTAACGGTGTACACCATCGGCGAAAAAGTAAAATACATGAAAGTCGTCGATTGGACTAACGAATGCCCGGAATCGCAACAGTCAGCGGATGCGCCATCCAGACGATAACGGATCGTCTAAGGCCTCACATGGTAACGCCTGCACGAGTGGAGACTATGAAAATCAAGGCTACAGATTCATGAAGAACTCTTCCAAGAATTCCGCATACAATTAGTCCAGCCTTACAGCACAAGCCGACGCACCGTCCATTAGCCCTAAGAACGTAATGGTGCTATCCGGGAGCTGTAAACCCTCTTCGAGGAATACGCCGTTCGCCAGCGTGGCGCGAAAACCCGCCCGTTCCAGATTCGCCACCAGACAGGCTTCGCCCGCCTCGCCGGGAGCGCTACGCAGTGCCACATCCTGCGCCGACACCACCGACCGCAGCATGGCCACGCGCGCTTCCGCTATCGGCCCGCCGTCGAAAATATCGACGTAGGAATCCACATCGAAGCCTTCCGCCACCAGTATGCCGAACGGCAGTTCGCCATCGGGATGCAGCTGGCCCATGGCCCACTGGGCGTCCTTGGTCAGCAGCGACACATACACGGGATTACGCGGCATCAGCTCGGCGATATAGCTTTTGGAACGCCCCCCCGTGCGCTGTTCGGCCTCGGGAAAAGGCATCTTGAAAAAGCGGTGGCCCAGCGCATCCCATACGGGGCTATTGCCTTCGTCGTCGCACAGACCGGGGTTTTCCGCACCTATGCGTTCGGCAAACAGGTGCGGATAGTTACGGATGAAGAGCAGCCGGCCACGCGACAGCAGTTGCGGCGCCAGCGTGTCGCTGTATTCGGGCTCGATGTAGAAAGAACTCAGTAGCGTGTGGCCGGACAGGTCCTCGCACAGCCGTAAGGTGTGCTCGCGGTTGGTGATGCCCAGTTCCTCGCTGCCGTGCACGAGAAACTCGTTACGGTAGCAATAGAAACGCCCGTTCGAAGCGGCGCTGGCGACAATGCCGCTGGTGCCCACCACCCGCCCGGCCCGCAAATCTTCCAGCACGAAGTGATAGATCTCGTCGCCATTCAACGGTTCGCTGCCGGCAAACGCCTTGAGCGAACGCTCCACCCGCGCCGCCAGGCGGGCACGATCCGGTTTCAAGGTACGGATACTGAAAGTCGCAGCACGGGAAAATTTTTCGATGACGTCGAGGTCATCGAGCGTGGCCGGACGCAGCAGGTAATCCATGTGGTTCATTCGTTATCGTCTCCGGCATTATCAGTCTCGACCAGCGGCATGGTATGCCGGGCGCGCTCCTCCCGCGGAGTGTACCCAAAATAATTGCGGTAGGTGGTAGAAAAATGTGAACCCGAGGTGAATCCGCACACCAGCCCCACCTGCAGTATCGACAGGGTGGTCTGCTTGAGCTGGCGGCGTGCGTGCTTGAGGCGCAATTCGAGGTAATAGCGCGATGGCAGCGTATCGAGATGCTGACGGAACAGGCGCTCCAGCTGGCGGCGCGACACGCCCACCAGCTGGGCGATATCCTCTGCCGGCAGCGGTTCGGCCAGATTGGCCGCCATCAGTTCCAGCGCATCCTTGAGGCGCGCCGAACCTATCGCAGGCTGGGAAGAAGCTGGCACGGGCTGGCGTTCGTCGCCGCCGCGCATGCGCTCCAGCCCCAGCGCTACCGCGACTTCGGCCGCAAAGATACTGCCATGGCGCTTGCCCAGCCAGTGCAGCAGCATGTCCGTCACGGCCGCACCTGCACCGGCGCTGATGCGGTTGCGGTCGATCTCGAACAGCCCTGTAGTGAACACGGTGCCCGGATGGCGCTTGGCAGCTTCCGCCTGTATCTGCCAGTCGATGGCGGCGCGATAACCTTCCAGCAGGCCATGCTGGGCCAGCAACTGCGCGCCCGCGCCACTGGCACCGACGGTCCAGCCATTATCGAGTCCGAAGCGCTGCAACTGCTGCGCCAGATGATGGCTGGCCGCTACGCTCAGGCGCTCATCGGGACGTTCGCCGGCTATCACTAGCAGCAATCCGCCCTGCTCCGCCTGCAGCTGCTCCAGCGCTTCGGCCGCCAGCGTCAGACCGCATTGCGTGCTGGCGCTGTCGCCGTCCGCGCTGTACTGGCGTAGCCGGTACAAAGGCTCGCCTTCCACTTCATTGGCCAGCGCGAACACGGAGCGCACCGCACCCAGCGTAAACAGCGAGAAGCCGGGTAACAGAATCAGTGCAATCGAACAGGGTGTTCCCATACTATTTATCCTAAAGCCGCCCTGCCCTGTTACGCCGATAACAGCGGGCCGCTGCGCAGCGCGACCTTGCCGGCCACTTTACTCAGACGCGTGCCGGGACCCACGTAGCGCCGGTTCTCGCGCGCGAAGTAATAGCCGTCCACCGGCGCCAGCAACTGCTGTACGCTACCGCTAACCGGATCGATCAGATCGATAATCGGCTCACCGGCGCGCACAGTTTCGCCCAGCTCGCGCAGATAAACTACCAGCCCGGCCGCCGGTGCCGCCACCGGCATGCAGCCAGCCAGCGGGGTCGGCTCGCAGGCCGGCGGTACCGGCTGCGACAACGGCCCTCCCACCATGCCCTGCAAGCGCAGATAGTCGAGTATGGCCGCAGCATCATGCGCGGCCGTGGCGTGGTTGACGTCGATAAAGCCGCGCAGCTCGATGGTTACCGCCACGCAGGCCAGCGGAATCGGGAAGCGCTCGCCCGCCAGTGCCGCGATATCCCACCAGATGCGCGAGCAAGCCTCATCAAACGGATCGTCGCCCGATTCCGTCTCCAGCAGGGCCACATGGGCACCGAGCAGCCCCGCCAGCGGCGCCACGCGGTCCCACAGCGGCGTGCCCGCGTACATATGCAGCAGCGACTCGCAATCGCAATGCAGGTCCAGCACCACATCGGCATCGGCGGCGAGCCGCATCAGTGCCAGCCGCTGGGCCGACAGTTCGTCGGCAGCAGCCAGATCGCGCTGGCCATCGGCCAGACTGGCCCGGATGGCCGCACGGATCAGCTGCTGGTTGGCCTGTTCATCCTGTCCCAGCTGCGCCTGCACGCGCTGCCACACATCCTGCGACAGATTGTGGAACAGGCGATTGAAGTTCTGCCCCGTACGCAGATCGAACCGGCCCTGGCTGGTGCCCAGCAGGGTTTGCGCCAGCCCGACGGGATTGGCAGCCGGTACCAGGATCACCTCGCCCAGCAACTGGCCCTGCTGTTCCAGTTCGGTCAGCGCCGCGCGCAGATGATGGGCCACCAGCATGCCCGGTAGTTCGTCCGCATGCAGCGACGCCTGGATGTAGGCCTTGGGCCCCTTGCCTTGCTGGCCGAAGCGCAGATAGCTCAGACTGCGGGTGGTTCCGGCAGCGGGGGATGGCAGCGCAATAGTGATCTGTTCCATGAGAGTTTTCAGTGTGCAGTCAGGTGTGTAGTCAGATAGTCGGCAGCCAGACTGGCGAGCGCGCGTACGCCCGTCAGCAGAGCTGCTTCGTCAGGGTTAAAACGAGGCGAGTGGTTGGCGGCCCACTGTGCGGGGTCGCTACCCGCCGGATTCACCCCAAGGAAGAACAGCATGGAGGGAACTTGCTGGCCATAATACGAGAAATCTTCCGAGGTGGTGCTGGGCGCTACGTCGCTGAGCAACTGCGCGCCGGCCACGCGCTGCAGGCTAGGCAGCATCTGCGCCGTCAGCGCCGGATCATTCCATGTCACGGGATAGCCGGCATCAAAGCTCACCTGCGCCGTAGCGCCGGCGGACGCCGCCAGATTTTCCGCCGTGCGTTTTATCTGCACTAGCAGCTGTTCTCGCACGGCAGGGTCGAAGCTGCGGATGGTGCCGCTCATTTTCACTTCAGCGGGCACGATGTTGGCACGCTGGCCGCCGTGCACGGTGCCCACCGTAATCACGGCCGGCGCCACGGTCAGATTGGTCTGGCGGCTGACGATGGTCTGCAGGCCCAGTACGATCTGCGCTGCCACCACCACCGGATCAACCCCGTTCCACGGCAGCGCGCCATGGGTCTGGCGGCCCTGCACAGCAATCTCGAAGGTATCGCTACTGGCCATCAGCCCGCGCGCGCGGGTGGAAATAGTGCCGGTGGACTGGGGCGTAATGCCCACATGCAGGCCGAACATGGCCGATACCTTGGGATTCTCCAGCACACCCGCCTTGACCAGCCGTTCGGCCCCATTCGGTTCATTGGCCACGCCTTCCTCGGCCGGCTGGAACACCAGCTTGACCGCCCCCGCCAGCTGCCCGCGCATGTCGGCCAGCACGCGGGCTGCACCGAGCAGCATGGCCACATGCATATCATGACCGCAGGCGTGCATCACGCCCACTTCCTTGCCACCCACCTGCGCTTTGTCGCGCGAAGCAAACGGCAGCCCGGTTTCTTCCGTGACAGGCAGGCCATCCATATCGGCACGCAGCGCTACCACCGGGCCGGGCCGGCCAGTATCGAGCAGGCCGATCACGGCGGTTTCAGCCTGGCCCCGCGTCACCTGGTAACCCATGCGGCTCAATTCCCGCGCCACCAGATCAGCCGTGCGGCGCTCGTGAAAGGCCAGCTCGGGATGGGCGTGCAGGTCGCGCCGCCAGTTCACCACCTGCGGCAGCACCTGGGCCGCAGCAGCGTCGAGCGCTGCGTGCAGCGTCAGCGACTGGGCCAGTGGCGCAGGCGGTACGGGCGCTCCCACCTGGGCCGTCGCCTGAGCGCACAGCAGCAGCGCCGCTAGACAAAATCCTGATTTCATTTCCACGCCTGATAGAAGGGAACCTTGATACGTATCGGCCGCACATCGAGCCGTGCATCGAAGATAGAGTACTCGTTATCGTCCAGACCTGCACTATCCCAGCCGTGGGTGTGTTCATCGCGCCGCAGGATAAACTCGAAGCCCAGTTCCGGCGCAGGGTCGGCCACCGGCGCATCGGGCAGCTGTTCCAGATCGAAAGCGATGCCCCGTATATGGTCGCGCGGGCCATCCACCAGCTGGGTCAGCGCGCGCAGTATGGTATTTTCGCCCAGCATATCGGTGTAGGCCGGACGGATATTTTCCAGATCGGAGACAAAGCCGGGCTGGCGGAACTTGATCTCGCCGTGCGCCTGCTTGGCGGCCATGACCTTGCCCTGCAGTTTGGACAGGTCGTAGCGGTCGCCGTTATCAAGGTAGGAGATCCGCACATTCTTCACATGCACCGGCCCCGGCTCGCGCTTGGCCTGACGCAGGTCCACCAGCAGCGCACCGCTGGCGCCGACAATTTCGATTTCGCTGCCGTGAATGATGGCTGCGGTATCTTCATCCACGCCCAGCCCTACCTTGTAGCCCTTGGCCAGCATCAGCGCCAGCATGCGCCCTACCCGCCCGCGCTTGAGGAAGTGCTGGTCGATGAACAGCTGGTCGCCCACAAAGCCCAGCCCCCGCTCGATCTCTTTACCATCGCGCATCACGCCCTTCATCACCTGCACCGGATTGAGCGCATCGCGGAACATCACCGTACTCATAATGGCAGCTCCGGCACTGCTGCCGGCTATCACGCCGCCCCGCGCCTGCAGCTCGCGCACGGCCTGCAGCACAGGCGAAGCCACACCGTCGGGATTGAGCACATCGGCCGTGCGTTCCTGCGCACCGCCGGTAAAGAATACCGCCGTAGCATTACGGATCTTTTCCACATTGGCTGGATCGGCTGCGGCCTTGCGGGCCGATTCCAGCGATTCGCCTTTCCACATGGGAGCAATCTTGAGTAGCTCAGCCTGCGCGCCGCGCCGGCGCAGTTGCTCTACAGCATTAGCGCCCGAACTCTCCGGCAGCGACGAGGAAGTGGGTATCACCACAAAGCGCGCCGCCGTGCCGCCGGCCAGCTGCACCAGCCGCTGGCGCACGGCTTCATTATTGTCACGCACCGCGCCGCCCATCGGGATGACGGTGCCGGCCACGGGCTGGAAGGCCAGCGCCTGTGCAGATTCTTCGGCCTGGGCGGAACCGGCCAGCAGTTGCGCTGTCAGTTGGGCTGCACACAGCAGCAATAGCGACACGGATTTCACAGCGACAGCCTTTCACAACGATGGGATAGGCGCTTATGTTGCCACTGATCGCGCGACGATAGCCCGCATCAGGCCGCTCTTTGCGCACATTGGCAATTGCATGTCGCACTGTCGGAAGTCCGCAACAGCTGATTACTGATTAGATTGCAACAATGCGACACGGCATTTTCCCAGAGCGACCCATGCACTGTCCGATGCGCGCAAGCCGGTCTGTGCTGCATACACTGAAACTGTTCCATAAACTAGCCTATCAGGGCGGCGCCGGCATAACGCTTGCGTATAAATACTCACTTCAGAGGACTGATCGCATGAAAACACCAAGCAAGCACGAGGCGTCCGCATTCCGCCGCTCCCGCTGTACCCATGCCGTAATGCTGGCACTGGGCATCATGAGCCTGAATGCTCAGGCGCAGACCATGCAGCGCGTGGAAATTACCGGCTCCAGCATCAAGCGCATCGAAGGCGAGGCTGCGCTGCCGGTGGAAATCATCAAGCGCGAAGATATCGACAAATCCGGCGTCACCACCGCCGCCGAACTGCTGCAGAAGATCTCTTCCAACGTGGGCGGCCTGACCGACGGCGCCAGCGTGTCCGACGTGATGGGCGGCCAGCGCGGCTTCAACGGCGCCAACCTGCGCGGTCTGGGCGTGTCCAGCACGCTAGTACTGCTGAACGGCCGCCGCATGGCCAACTTCGCCAGCCCCGGCGACAACTCGGGCGTGGACCTGAACAATATTCCGGCTGGCGCCATCCAGCGCGTGGAAGTGCTCAAAGATGGTGCATCGGCGATTTACGGTACCGACGCCATGGGCGGCGTGATCAACTTCATCACCCGCAAGGATTATCAGGGCGGCGATGTCAGTGTGTACACCTTGCGCACGGGCGAAGGCGGCGGCGGCAAGCAATCGGCTTCGCTGTCGGGCGGTTATGGCGACATCACGACCGACCGCTTCAACATCTTCGGCGCACTGGACCTGCAGCAGACCGGCCGTCTGGCCAGCTCGCAGCGCAAGTTCATGCAGGAATACAGCCTGCCGGACCGTCTGTCGCCGCAGCTCTCCAGCACCACCTTCCCTGCCAACGTGGACCTGACGGCCGCCCAGCTGGCATTGCTCAACAAATCCAGCTACCTGAAAGGCTCCGGCCCCGGCGGCACATGGCTGCCTTCGCCTGGCCGCCGCGTCAACTTCGGCAAATCCTCCTGCGTCGACGGCAGCCCTAACGTAGTGCGTCCGCTGGGCCCCGGTGGCACGGAAGGCTGCTCCTTCAACTACATGGGCGATTCGGAAGTCTATCCGGAGTCGAAGAAACAGAGCTTCATCGGCCGCGCCACCTTCCAGCTGGCCGATGACCATCAGGTATTTGCCGAAGCGCTGATCAGCGAGGCCAAAACCCAGTACGCCGCTTCTCCCGCCACCTCGGGCAGCATCAACGGCACCAGCACCGGCATCTATCTGCCCGCTGCACTGCAGGCCCAGACCGGCATTACCACCCCGATCAACTTCCGCTTCCGTCTGACCGATGCGGGCCGCCGCACTTCGGAAGTGACCAGTAAAGCGTCGCGCTTCGTACTGGGCGCTACCGGCAAGTTGGGCAGCTGGGAATACGATACCGCCTACAACCACAGCGAAAACAAGGCCACCGACCTCGATATCGATGGCTGGGTCTCGCGCAGCAAACTGCTGGCCGGTATCGCCAGCGGCAAATACAACCCCTTCGTGCCGGCTACCGATGACTCGGGCCGCAAGTTCATGGACTCGATCAAGATCAACGGTGCTGCCCGTATCTCCAAAGGCACTAGCGACAGCGTCGATGGCAAGCTGACCCACGCCCTGATGGCACTGGGCGGCGGCGACGCCATGCTGGCCATCGGCGGTGAAGTACGGCGCGAAAAAACCTCGTTCACGTCGACCGATGCGCTGCGCACCAACGACGTGCAGGGCGACCGCTCCAGCTCCGACGAGCTGCTGGCCGATTCGTCCAACTCGCGCGATATCGCCGGTTTCTACACCGAGATCAACGCGCCGTTCAGCAAGGAATGGGAAGGCCAGTTCGCCATCCGTCATGACCGCTACAAGGCCGTCTATGATCCGATCACCAAGCTGACTGCGCCGGAACTCAAAACCACCAACCCCAAGCTGGCCGTGAGCTACCGTCCTAGCAAGGAAGTGCTGGCACGGGCTTCCTACGGTACCGGCTTCCGCGCCCCGTCGATCGCCGAACTGTTCCTGCCGGTGCGCTCGGGCACCACTGCCAGCTTCGTCAAGGATCCTGTCTCGGGCGAGATCGCCCAGTTCGATCTGGACCGCTACGGCAATCCTAATCTGAAGCCGGAAAAATCCAAACAGTTCTCGGCAGGTCTGGTACTGGAACCTAACCGCAACTGGAACGCCAGCCTCGATTACTGGATCATCCGCAAGACCGACATCATTTCGGAAATCGGCGAGCAGACCGTGTTCGACAATCCGGTCTACTACAACGATCCGAAAATCGTGGTGCGCGACAGCGACGGTGCTGTGTCCTATCTGCAGTTCAAGAAAGAGAACCGCGGCAAGCTCAATACCTCCGGTCTGGACGTCGGCCTGAACTGGCACGGCGACGCTACCACGCTGGGCCGCTTCAGCGCCAGCCTGAATGGCACCCTGATCACCGAGTACAAATTCCAGTCCGATCCTAACTCGCCGATGACCGACGGTCTGGGCGTGTTCCGCGACGATAAGGCCGTGCAGCGCTGGCGCCACAAGCTCAATATTGACTGGACTCAGGGTCCGATCAGTATGACGCTGGGTAACACCTTCTTCTCCAGCTACCGTGACCAGAACATTCCGGGTCTGGCCGATCCGGGCTGGAACGACCGTGATGTGAAAGCCTATTCGCTGTGGGATCTGACGGGCAGCTATGCATTCAGCAAGAACCTCAAGCTGCGTGCCGGCGTGATCAATATGTTCGATACGGCGCCACCGTTCACCAACCAGTCGCGCTACTTCGAAGTGACCTGGGATCCGACCTACGGCGATCCACGCGGCCGCTCGTTCTTCGCTAACCTGCAGTACAAGTTCTAAGTCCCCTCCGGCGCCCTGTCCTGTCATGCCGCTGTATGCATGGCAGGCAGGGCGTCACCTCATTTTGCCCAGACTTCTGCCGAGACCCTTGCCATGAGCAGCCCCGCTAGCCGCTTCAAAGTTCCCAATACCCTGATTATTCTGCTGTTCATTGCCCTGTTCGTGGCCCTGCTGGTGCCCTGGGTACCGGCCGGCTATTTCGAAAAAGGCGTGGCTATTTCGCTCGACTCCTATCGCGTGGCCGAACACAACATCCATATCGCGTGGTTCGCCAGCGGCAAGGAGGTGGGCCTGTTCAACGCGCCGTTCGAAGGCATGACCTCGGGCAGCCGTACCGGCTCGGCCATCGGCGTGATTGCCTTCATCCTGCTGGTGGGCGGCGCCTTCGGCGTGATCAATGCCAGCGGCGCGGTAGACCGTGGCCTGCTGCGCCTGATCGCGATGACGGGCGACCACCCGCGCCTGCTGCTGGGCAGCCTGTTTGCGGCGTTCGCTGCCGGTGGCGCCGTATTCGGCATGGGTGAAGAAACCATCGCTTTTCTGGCCCTGCTGCTGCCGCTGATCCGGCGCATGGGCTATCCGCCCGAAGTGGGCGTGATGATGACCTATGTGGCCAGCCAGATCGGCTTCGGCACCTCGTGGATGAATCCTTTCGGCGTGGCGCTGGCGCAGGGCATCGCCAATGTGCCGCTGCTGTCGGGCGCGCCGCTGCGCATGGTGATGTTCGTGATCTTCGTCAGCACCGGCATTGTCTTCACGCTGTGGTATGCAGAACGCCACCGCCAGCTTCCGCAGCCGACCGATGGCGAGGACAGTGCCTCCTCGTCCGCCGTCAAGCACGCCGCGATGACCATGGCCGACCGCCTGATCCTGGCCGGCATCGTCGCCACCATCGTCTGGATCGTCTGGGGCGTGGTGGCAGCAGGCTACTTCATACCCGAAATCGCCACCCAGTTCGTCACCCTGTGCCTGTACACGGCGCTGATCTCCATTCTGGCAAAGCGCCTCAGTGCCGATGGCGCCGCCGAAGCCTTCATCAACGGTGCCCAGCAACTGATGCCGGCCGTGCTGGTGATCTCCATGGCCAAGGGCATAGAATACCTGCTGGGCGGCTCCAATCCGCACGCCCCCTCCGTGCTCAACACCTTCTTGCACAGCATGGGCACCATGCTGGAAACCTGGCCGCCGATACTGGCCGCGCAGGGCATGCTGGCCGTGCAGACGGCATTTACTTTCGTGATCCACTCGGGCAGCGCGCAAGCGGCCATCAATATGCCGCTGATGGCTGGCCTGTCCGATCTGGTGGGCGTCACCCGCCAGACCGCCGTGCTGGCCTACCAGCTGGGCAACGCCATGGCAAATATGAGCGTTCCTACCGGCGCCATTCTGATGGCAACGCTGGGCGTGGCAGGCGTGCCATGGACGCGCTGGTTCGGCATCATCTGGCGCTTCCAGCTACTGATCCTGCTGATGTCGATGGGGATGGTGGCTTTTGCCGTAGTCTATGGCTACAACTGATAGCCCGGAACCGAACCAGGGTCCATACACGCTGCTCATTACCCGTCTAAATACTGTCTCCCCATGAATCCACACTATCTGCACTGCCCTGTTGCTGTTTCCCCCGCTGCGCAGGCGCGCGTACCGGCGCTGGACCGGATCGACCTGATCACGGTACGCATACCCTATCTGCGGCCTTTCTCCACCAGCGTACACACCTGGGCCGCCAAGGAAGCGCTGCTGCTAAGACTGGAATCGGGCGGCGTGGTGGGCTGGGGCGAATGCGTGGCCGATCCAGACCCGTTCTACGCCAGCGAAACTACGCGCACGGTGCGCCACATCTTCCAGGATTTCCTGCTGCCGCTGCTGGCGCCGGGCCAGACGCTGGCCGAGCTGCTGGCCAGCTGGAGCCCCGTGCGCGGCCACGGCATGGCCAAGGCTATGCTGGAGAACGCCCTGCTCGATCTGATTGCACGCCAGCAGGGTGTGCCGCTGCACCAGCTGCTGGGACTACGCCCGCGGCCTATCCAGTCCGGCGTGGCGCTGGGCATACAGCCATCCGTCGAGGCGCTGCTGGACGCCGTGGGCGATGCACTGCGCCGCCCCTATCACCGGGTCAAACTGAAAATCATGCAGGGCAAGGATGTGGAGTGGGTGGCCGCCGTGCGCGCCGCCTATCCGGACATCGCGCTGATGGCCGACGCCAATGGCGACTACGGACTCGAACATGCTGCGCTGCTGCGCCAGCTCGATGCCTACCATCTGACCATGATAGAACAGCCGCTGTCCTACAGCGACATCGTGCAGCATGCAGCCTTGCAGCAGGAACTGCGCACGCCGCTATGTCTGGACGAATCCATCCACGACCTCGACGATGCCCGGGCGGCACTGGCGCTTGATGCGGCACGCATCATCAACATCAAGCAGGGACGGGTAGGCGGCATGATCGAATCGCTGCGCATTGCCGCGCTGTGCGAACAGGCCGGGGTGGGCGTGTGGTCGGGCGGGATGGACGAAACTGGCATAGGCCGCGCCTTCAATATCCAGCTACAGGCCGCAACGGGCTTTACGCTGGCAGGCGACACGGCCGAAACGGCCAGCTACTTCAAGGAAGATATCGTCGACCAGCCGGTAGTGCTGGCCGACGATGGCTACATTGCCATGCCCGCCGGGCCGGGCATAGGCGTCAACGTGCTGGAAGAACGGGTGACGCGCTACACCCTCAAGCGCCAGCGCATCCGCTAGGGCATGCGCTGGGGCTGATCCGGCTTAAGGCTTGCTGGCCGGTGCTGCCGGCGCTGCAGCGGCTTTGGCGAAGTCGCCTGCCTTGACCACCGAAATAGCTTCCGGCTTCAGGTTGGCGCGCAGGGCTTCGTTGACCTGTGCCAGCGTCAGCGCGCTGACCTTGGCTTCCAGATCCTTCTCGAAGGCCATGGTACGGTCGAAGCTCAGGTAGTTCGACAGGCGGCTAGCCAGAGCGCCATCGTTGGTGCGGCCTACCTGTTGCGATTGCAGCCAGGCTTTCTTGGCATCGGCCAGCTCTGCCTCGGTGAAGCCGTCCTTGAGCACCTTGTCGATTTCTTCGCGCAGAGCCGCTTCCACCTTGACGGTGTTCTGCGGCGCGCTGATCGCGAAGGCCAGCCACAGACCGGCTGGATCACGCGAGGGCACCGACAACTGCGAACCGATGCCGTAGGACAGGCCTTCCTTCTGGCGGATACGGTCAGCCAGACGGCTGCGCAGTGCGCCGCCGCCAAGCATGTAGTTACCCATCAGCAGAGCCGGATACACCGCCGCATCATCCTTCAGCGGCACTGGCTGGATCGCCAGCAGCACCGAGTTGGCCTTGTCCGGCGTTTCCAGCGCCACCTTCTGCCCTGCGACCGGCTTCATCTCGGCCGGTATGCGCACATAGGCCTGCTCGGCTTTCCAGCTGCCGAACAGCTTGGCCGCCTGGGCCTGCACGGCTGCCACATCGAAGTCGCCCACGACCGACAGGCTGCCGGCGGCAGCACCGTAGTAAGCCTGGTGGAAGGCCCTGACCTGTTCCAGCGTCACGGCTTTTTCTTCCGCCAGCTGTTCCGGCAGCGTCTTCACGTAGCGCACATGGCCCTGCGGGAAGGGGTTGGTCAGGCGGCGCATGGCCACGCTGGCCAGCGGCTGCGGTTCCGTCATCTGCTGTTCGGTTTCCGAAATCGATTCGCGCTGGCGCTCGGAGTAGTCTTTCTCGCTCAGAGCCGGATGCATCAGCGATTCGGCCAGCAGATCCAGCGCCGCCGCCAGATTCGCGCGCGTGGTGGTGACGCTGGCCGTGATGCCTTCCGCACCGCCGGAGATATTCACATTGGCTTTGAGCTTGTCGAAGCTATCCTTGACTTCCTGCCGCGACAGACGGGTGGTGCCGTCAATCAGCAGCGCCGCCGTCATTTCGCCGATGGCTGCCTTGCCCTGCAGGCTGTCGGCAGTGCCCATGCGCAGCTGCACGGTGGCGCTGACAGTATTGCCCTTGGTGCTCTTGGACAGCAGCGCCAGCTTCATGCCGTTGGCCAGCGCAGAACGCTGCACGCGCTGCTCGATATTGTCCGGGCTAGGATCGAATACTTCGCCCTGCGCGATCACGGCGCGGCCCTTATAGTCCTTGACCAGTGCCGCGACGTCCGGCGTCTTCGGCACTTCGGTGCGGTCGGCGCTATCGGTCGGGATAAAGCGCGCCAGCGTACGGTTGGAAGCCTTCAGGTACTTGACTGCAGCGGCCTGCACAGCGGCAGCATCGACGGCTTCCACCTGATCGCGGCGCTGATGGAACAGACGCCAGTCACCTGCCGCCTGCGCCGAAGTCAGGGCGATAGTGAAGCGCGCCGTGTCATTGACGATCTGGTCGATGTCCTTGGCGATCGCCACTTTGGCACGCGCTACTTCAGCGTCCGTGATCGGATGGGACTTGATGTCTTCCAGCGTCTTGAGCATGACCTCTTCTACCGTAGCCAGCGGCACTTCCTTCGGCACTACGGCGCCGAACAGACGGTAGCCCGGTTCCATCTGGTTGAAGTCCAGATCGATCACATTGGAAGCCAGCTTGCTATCGACCAGCGCCTTGTGCAGACGGCCACTCGGCGCATCGGTCAGGATCTTGCCCAGTACCTGCAGCGCGGCTGCATCGGCGTGACTGGCAGGTGCCACATGGTAGCCGGTGGCCAGCAACTGGGTACCGCCACTGCGGCGTATGTTGACCGAGCGTTCACCATCTTGGGTCGGTTCGGTAGTGTAGGTCGGCGCCAGCACGCGGGTTGGTTTAGCAATCTTGCCGAACAATTCGTTAATCTGGGCCAGCACCTTGCTTTCATCAAAGCGGCCCGCCACCATCAGGATCGCATTGTCCGGCTGGTAGTAGCGCTGGTAGAAAGCGCGCAGGCGGTCCACGCTCACTCCTTCGATATCCGAGCGGGCGCCGATGGTGGACTTGCCGTAGTTGTGCCAGTCGAAGGCCACCGCCATGGTGCGCTCCAGCGTAACGCGGAACGGATCGCTCTCGCCGCTTTCGAACTCGTTGCGCACGACCGTCATCTCGCCCTTCTGGGTTTTGTTATTCCACAGATCGTCCTGACTGATGGGCGAATTGATCATGCGGTCCGCTTCCAGCGCCAGCATCTGCTTGAGGTTGTCGTCGTTGGCAGGGAAGGTGGCGAAGTAGTTGGTGCGGTCATACCACGTGGTGCCGTTGAAGCGGCCGCCGATCTGGTTCAGCACTTCTACCGGTGTCTTAGTACCTTTCTTGATGCCGAAGTTGGCCGTGGGCTTGAACAGCAGGTGTTCGAGCAAGTGCGCCATGCCAGTCTCGCCATAATTTTCGTGGCGCGAACCCACCATGTAGACGATGTTGGTAGTCAGGGTAGGTTTGCTGGCGTCGGGGAATAGCAGTACGCGCAGACCATTGGCCAGACGGTATTCGGTAATGCCTTCCACCGAAGTGACTTTAACGGGAGCAGCTTTGGCAGCAGCAGCGCTAGCCGGTGCAGGCGTCGTCGTGGCAAACGCAGGCGACAGTATGCCGGCGCTGAGCATGATGGCAGTTAATAGCTTCACTCTTAATAGCCCCTATAAGAAAGTTAAGGTTGAAGATTATATAACTGCAATTCCTGCACAGATGAAAATTCTTTCATGCTGTTACATGGCGGCCTGGCGCTCGCTGGAGAAATCTGGCGTCCCGACAGTTATGCAGGCAAACGCGCTGTTATAGATCAACTCACCTGACCTCTACACGTACAGTCCGGGCAATACCGCTCTGTGCTTGCGCACAAAAACACCGTCACCAGACCAGCCTTCCCGTGCCTGTGACAATTGTATAGATTCGCAATTAATTTACTCATGTAGTATTCGCCCGCCTATACAGCATCACCTCCACTCAGACCGAAAGCAGAATCATGTTGAATAAAATAGTCGCCGCCGTCCTCATCACGGCGGCAGGAATGTCCTGCGCACAGACCACCATTCCGGCAGGCAGCGGCGCTTACCTGGGTGCCAGCTACGCGCGTGTGACCGTCAAGAACGCCGTCATCAAAGGCGACAATGTTTCACCTTCCACACTGGGCGCCATATTCGGCTATGACTTCAACCAGCACGTGGCCCTGGAAGCCCGTCTGGCGGGCGGCGCCGGCAGCGACACCCTGAACCTCGCGGGCGCCGACTTCCATGTGAAATTCAACCGGCTGGCCGGCGTCTATGCCAAATGGAGCCAGCCGATTGATGACGGCCTGTCCGTGTATGGCGTGTTCGGTGCCACCAGTGGCAAGGTCAAGGTCAGCCTGGGCAGTAGCTCCGCCGCCAGTTCCAAGAGCAGCGCCAGTTTCGGTGCCGGTCTGAGCTATCAAATCACCCGTTCCAGCGCCGTCTCGATCGAATATGCACGCCTGTATTCCGACGCCAACGCCCTCAGCGTAGCAACCCGGTTTAATTTCTGATTCGCCCCTTACCGGATCCGGCCGGTCGGCCGCCCTGCCGGCCGCCGGATTGCGCCCCACTCCGCCCTAGCGGCTGGCCTCCACACCGGCGCGGGCAATCTGCCCGTCCTGTGCACTGGCGCCACCGGAAACGCCGATCGCCCCCACCAGCTTGCCATTGAGCAGTATCGGCTCGCCGCCTTCTATCATCAGCAGATCGGGCAGGCTGAGCAAAGCGTTGCGGCCACCGGCGATACCATCTTCCAGCGCCTTGCTGGGACGGCGCATCATGGCCGCCGTGCGGGCTTTCTGCAGGGCGAAATTGGGGCCGGCCGTCATGGTATCGTCCAGCACTTCCAGATACACGGGCGCGCCATGGGTATCGACGACGGCCACCGCCACCGACAGCTTCAGCTTGCGCGCTTCGGCCACGGCGCCGGCGGCCGCTTTCTTGGCCTGCTCCAGCGCGATGGGCGCACCGTAGCTCGGTTGCTGGGCAAAGGCTGGCAGGGCCAGCAGCAGCGACATGATCAGGGCTAGATTGCGGGGAAACAGCGACATCGCACACCTCCGGAACTGGATTGGAAAGAAGCGGACACATGCCGGATAGGCATGTTATTCTCACAAGACTATACCCCTGTTCGACCTGCCTGCGCCATGAAAAAGCCCCTGCTCCCCTTGCTGTGCCTGAGTTCACTGTTGTTTTGTATGACACCGCTCCGTGCCGAACCGGCGGCGCCGCCCAAGATGACCCTGACGCTGATGAAAACACGGCTGGGCGTGGCCCAGTTGCCGGCCATTGCGCGCATACCGGGCTGGAGCAAGCGTTGCGACAGCTTCGTCTCCATCACCCGCACCGCCAGCGAGCTGTCCATCGTCTGCCCGCAGGCGGTCATTCCCGCCAAGCTCAAACAGGAAAGCGGCTACCGCATCGTGCGCGTCGAAGGCCAGCTCGATTTCGCTCTGGTCGGCATACTGGCCTCGATTACCGCCCCGCTCGCACAGGCCGGCGTCAGCATCTTCACCGTGTCCACCTATGACACCGACTACGTCATGTTCAAGGACGACCAGCGCGAACAGGCGCTAGCGGCACTGCGCGCCGCCGGCCATACCGTCAGAATCGAAGAATAAACAGCGCTCAGGGCTGTACTGGCGGCAGATGCTGCACCGGACACAGGCGGTAAGGGTGGGCTTCCGTGCCCACATAGGCCGGGTAGGTACGGCAGCCTGCGGGCTGCAGCATCAGCCCATAGTGAGCCAGATGGCCCTGCACCTCGGCTTGCAGCGCCGCATCCTCGGCGACCAGATCGGCGCGGTACTGAGGCTGCAATACCAGCGTGCAGGCCTGTCCCGATGCAGCAGCCGTAGCCGCTTCCAGTGCCTGCACCTCGACCTGGAAACGGACTTTGCCCAGCCAGCCGGCCAGCCTGGTGCAATCGGCCGCACTGGCCGTCAGGCCTAGCGCGCGGGCCAGCGCCAGCTTGCGCTCGGCGCCGCTCTGGCGGATGTTTACGGCCGCGGGCAGCATCACATAATGCTGGCCGGTGCGCGCCGCCGCCTGCGCACGCAAGCGCTGCAGATAGGCGCCGGATTCGGGGAAGCCGCTACCGATCGCCATGAACGCCACCTCCGGCTGGAAGAAGCGGGTCAGCCACGCCATCGGCGTGCGCACCATGTACACCACGCTGGCCTGTGGCTGCGCCAGTTGCGGTGCTTCGGCGCGGAAGGCCTGCGCCGTCCAGCCGCTGTGGCCCCACGTCACAAACGGCAGCGTGTACAGCACGCAGGCGGTCAGTGCCCAGCCGGCGACGCGCTGCGCCCGGCCTGCTGTCATCAGGCCATGACACAGTAGCCAGACCAGCAATGGCGCCAGCAGTTCCAGCGGCACCAGATAGCGGTAGATGCTGAACAGCTTCAGCCAGATCAGATAGGCCACCAGCGTGAATACCAGCAGCACCTGCGCCGCTGCAGGCACGGTGGCAGCGGCAGTCACCGTAACGGCGCGGTAGCGGCACCACAGCCGCCGCGCCACATAAGCCACCAGCAGCACCATCAGCAGCGGCCAGATAAACTGGCGCAGCGGTACTTCGGCAATGCGCGCAATATCGCGGGTGAACACGAACGGCCAGAACACCGCTTCCGTCAGCGTGTGCGGCAGATGCTCGGTATCGAGCACGCCCAGTTGCGCCGCTAGCGGACTGCGGAAGATGTCGTTAAATTGCGGGAACAGGGGGTTGCCATACAGCCGCCACATGGTGGCCCACCACCAGCCTGCCGTTACCGCCAGCCCCGCCAGCACGCCCACACCGAACCACCATGCCAGTCCGATGCGGCGCCAGAACGCCTGCGGCCACACCAGCAGGGCCAGACACAGCGCCACCGCATAGTTGATATTGGTGAGCTTCAGACCGGCCGCTGCGCCCATCAGCAGCCCCGCCAGCAACAGCGTGCGCACGCTGGCCGCCACGCCATGGCGCAGCACCAGTAGCACTGACCACAGCACCAGCAGCGAGGTCAGATTGTCACCCATGCTATTGCCCAGTTCGGACAGGAAGCCCGCGCCCAGACAGCCCGCCAGCGCCAGCAGCAAAGCCGCCCGCTGGCGCTCCGGCAGCAACTGGCGCGCCAGCATGGACAAGGGTATGAAGTTCAGCCCGTGCAGCCAGCCGAACACGAAACCGGCCACAGCACCGGGCGCATAGCGCGTCAGCAGGTAGTAGGGCAGATCGAGCAGCGGGTTGAAATAGCTCTGGAAACCGGCCGGCGAGAAATCCAGCGCCAGCCTGCCATTGAGCAGCGCGTACGGATTGTACAGATGGTAGTTGCGCATATCCCAGCCATCATCCTGCCCCAGCAGCAGGGACTGCAACGCCAGCAGCAGCGGCACGAGCAGCGCCGCGTAAAACGGTGCACGGGGATGATCGAGCATGGCGCTGCGGCGCAGGAACCACGCTTCCAGCCGCTGGAATACAGTCAGCACAGACTACTCCTGATGATTTTTGGTGAAGATGAACAAGCGCGCCGCGATGAAATTCACCGACATGCCGGCCAGCGAGCCCACCGCCACGGCCAGCGCGGGCAACCAGAAGTGGTAGGGCAGCGCATAGTTCAGCAGGCTGGAGACGCCATAATTGACCGCCCCGCCGCCCAGCATCGCGGTCAGGTAGCGCCACCACTCCTGCCATGCGCTGCTGCCGCTGGCAGCAAACGTGTAGCGCCGGTTGAGCTGCCAGGTCACCCACACAGCAGACAGGAAGGACAGCCCCCGTCCTGCATAGAAGTTCGCTCCCGCCAGCATTGCCAGATACAGCACGGCCACATCGACGGCGCAGCCCAGCACGCCGTTCAAGGCGAAGCGCAGCAGTTGCTGCAGGCTGCTACGCATGCAGCATGGCCAGCGGTACGGCCAGATAGGCAAAGCGTTTCTGTTCGATCCGGGCCTTGGTCACGGCATCGAGCACAATGCCGCATACCAGCAGCATCACGCCGAACAGCATGATGGCGGAGCACAGCACGGCCGTCGGCAAGCGCGGCACCAGCCCGGTCTGCAGATAGGTCAGCACCAGCGGCCATGCCAGTGCCAGCGACAGCAGCGCACAGGCGCCCGCTGCCAGCGTATAGAAGGCCAGCGGCTTTTCCGATTTGAACAGGCGCGCAATGGTGCCGAGTATGCGCCAGCCGTCGCGGTAGGTATTGAGTTTGCTGAACGAGCCTTCCGGCCGGGCGCCGTAGCGGGTGGCCACTTCGGCCACCGGCATGCGCAATTCCAGCGCGTGCACAGTCAGTTCCGTTTCGATTTCAAAGCCGGTGGAATGGGCCGCAAACGACTTCACATAGCGGCGCGAGAACACCCGGTAGCCGGACAGGATGTCGGTGAAGCTGCGTCCGAACAGCGCCGTCACCACGCCCGTCAGCAAAGCATTGCCGAAGCGGTGGCCGAAGCGATAGGCCGCCTGCTCCTCGCTCACCCGGCTGCCCACCAGCATGTCCAGCCCCTGCTCGAACAGCTGCTGCACCAGTTGCGGCGCCACCTGCGCGTCATAGGTGTGGTCACCATCGACCATCACATAGGCATCGGCCTCGATATCGGCAAACATGCGCCGCACCACGCTGCCCTTGCCCTGCTCCGACACATGGCGCACCACCGCCCCTGCCGCGCGGGCAATGGCCGCCGTATCGTCGTGCGAGTTATTGTCGAACACATACACCTGCGCCTGCGGCAGGCTGCGGCGGAATGCCTGTACCGTGGCGGTGATGGTGGCCGCTTCGTTATAGCAGGGGATCAGCACCGCAATCCGGCGCATCGGCAAGGACATCATAGGGGAACCAGTGAGGAAATGGCTCCCATTATATTTCGATTAAGCAGACCGGCTCAACCACCGGTCTGCCCGATCAGGCGGGCAGCAACGTCCGGACCGGCTGACTACGGCGCGCCGCAAGCGGAGCACTGTTATCAAGCCGGAAGGCAGCAACAGCGCTTGCCAGCCGTTCGGCCTGTTCATGCATGGCTTGCGAAGCGGCGGCTGCCTGCTCGACCAGCGCCGCATTCTGCTGGGTCAGGGCATCGAGATCGCCCACCGCGTGGTTAATCTGCTCGATGCCGGCTTCCTGCTCGCGTCCGGCCGCACTGATTTCCTGCATATTCGCAGCCACCTGCTGGATGCCGTGCACAATCTGCACCATGGTGTTGCCCGCTTCATCCACCAGTACGCTACCCGCATCGACCCGCTGCACCGAGGCCGTGATCAGCGCCTTGATATCCTTGGCGGCTTCCGCGCTGCGATGGGCCAGACTGCGCACTTCCGTCGCCACCACGGCAAAGCCGCGGCCCTGCTCGCCGGCGCGGGCAGCTTCCACGGCCGCATTTAAGGCCAGAATATTGGTCTGGAAGGCAATGCCGTCGATCACCCCGATAATGTCGGCAATGCGGGTCGAAGAGGCGCGGATTTCATCCATGGTGCTCACCACCTGCCCGACAATCTGGCCGCCCCGCTCGGCCACCACGGCTGCCTCGCGTGCCAGCGTGCTCGACTGCTGGGCATTTTCCGCATTGTGCTGGACGGTCGCCGTCAGCTGTTCCAGCGAGGAAGCCGTTTCCTCGATATTGGCGGCCTGATTTTCCGTGCGGCGCGACAGATCGAGATTGCCCGCGGCGATTTCGCTCGATGCGACCGAGATAGCGCTGGCGCCGTCGCGCACTTCGCGCACCGTCAGTGCCAGTTTTTCCTGCATGCTTTCCAGTCCGCGCATGAGTGCGCTCATTTCGTCCTGTCCCCGCACGCTGATATGGGCCGACAGATCGCCTTCGGCGATGCGGCGGAAATGCTGCATCAGGCTGTGCACCGGCCCCATCACGGACTGCAGCAAAGAATAAGAGCCTAGCACCATCATCAGCAGGGCCAATGCACCGATGCCGCCCGTCAGCCACAGCTGGGTACGGAAATTCTGCTGGCTGTCAGCAAACGCGCGGCTGCTGCTACGCGACTGGAAATCCGTCAGCACCGCGGCACTATCCTGCAGCGCGGAAAACAGCCCGATATTCACCGTCATGATCAGCTGGTCGGCTTTTTCCCGCTCGCCGGCACGCAGCGCCTGCAACAGCGGCTGCAGGCCCTGATTCAGGAAAGCATGGCGGCGCCGCGTCATTTCCGCGGCCAGCGCCTGTTCCTCCGCGTCGGCTGGCAAAGCCAGATATTCGGCCCATGCCGCATCGGACTGCTTGATGAAATCCTCGGCCCGCTGCATCGTCTTTTCCGTATCGGCCGCATCGATATGCATGCTCACCCGGTCCAGCGACAGACGGGCACGCAGCAGATTGATCTGCGCCTTGTCGATGGCCAGAGCCGAGGGCATGGCGTTGGTATTGACTTCACGCAGGTCGCTATTGACCGTATGCAGACCAATAACACTCATGCCCCCCAACAACGCGGTGAGTATGCCCAACATCGCCATAACGGCGATTAAACGCTGCCGGATAGAAAACCGACTCAACATAAGAACTCCAGATGCAAACATAGGTAGTTGGCCGCGAACCGGGCAATGCAGGGGCCGGCACAAGACAAAGAGATGAACTGCCTGCGCCGCCGAAAGGGACGCCAGGTGTACGCTTGTCGGACAGAAGAACGGCGAGGATGGGGCCGCTGTCGCGAGTAGATTGCATTAGTATAGTTAATTTGCACCCAGTTTCCAAGCGGCAATTGCAAGATCCGGCTGCCCGAGCGCGCAAGCAAGCCAGACTGGCCCACTATATCGGCGCCAGCGGCGCCGCCCGCGCCCTGAAACCGCTTACCACATCAGGTCATCGGGAATCTGGAAGGCTGCGTACGGGTCATCTTCATCGACCACGTTGCTGCTCTGCTTGACGCGCACCACCAGCGCGGCATCGCGTTCGGCAATCTTGTCGGCGATGACCCGCGGCACCAGCTCGGTGGCGCCGTTCAGCACCACGATCACCAGCCGTCCGGCGATCAGGTGCCCCTGCACTTCGGGCGACACATACAGCCGCTCGATCTTGTTCTGGAAGGTGTAGTGATAGGCGATATCGCCCTTGCCGGCCGGCTGGCGGTTCTGCTGCACCATCTGCACGATCTGGGCGTAGATGGCTTTCTGCTGGGCGGCAGCATCGCGCTCGGCATTCAGCGCACGGGCCCGTTCAGCCTGCTGCCGCTGGGCTTCCTGCGCGGCCAGCTTGGCTTCATCCACGCTCTGCACGCCGCTGCGGCGCTGTTCTTTCTGCTGCTTGCTCTTGTCCTGGTTGGCCAGCTTGACCTTGGTCTTGTTGACCAGACCAGCTTTGAGCAATTGATCTTGTAGGGAAACCATAGCGACACTCCATAAAAAAAGCCGCCGGCTGCTACCAGCCGGCGGCCCTCATTATAGCGAACGCTTAGAAGCGGTAGTTGAGCGAAGCGGCGAAGGTACGGCCCAGCTGGCTGAACTGCGAGCCATCGTAGGTCACCATCGAGTAGCGGCCGTTGAAGGTCACCAGATTGCGCTGCACTTCCACCGGCGTCAGGCCGTAGGCCGGATCGATGGCTTTGCTGTCGAGCAGAGCCTGACCTTGCGCATTGCGGGCATTGAAGTGCCAGCTAGGCGTGACGTTGAACATATTGTTGACGTTGAACGACAGCGTGGTGTTCTGGGTCAGTGCATAGTTCAGCGCGAAGTCGGTTACCGTCTTGGTCTTGAACGCCACTTCCAGATTGTTGTCCATACCGGCATTGCGGAAGTGGGTAGGACCGAACACGGTGTTGTTCAGCGAGAAGTTGAACTGCTTGTAGTCCCAGTCTGCGCCCAGAATGGTTTTGAACTTCGGACGCGAGGTGAACATCAGCGCTTCCGTGGTGGCGTTGAGTACCGACTGGCCCGCTGCAGCGATCAGCGCAGGGTTGTTGACTTCCCCTTCACGCTCGTTTTTCAGCGAGTAGTTACCGGACAGGTTCAGGGTCAGCTTGCCGTCGGCGAAAGGAATGTTCTTACGCGAAGCCACGTAATCGATCCCTTCGGTACGGCTGGTCAGCGCATTGACGAAGAAGCTGGCCGACACGATGCCGGCTTTGCCCAGCTGCACGTCAAGCGGATTGGTGGCCACGCCGGTCGGGGTGATTTCCGTGCTCAGGACGATGCGGTCCTTGACCTTGATGTTGTAGTAGTCGAGCGTGATGCTGGTGTTGCTATCCGGCTTGAAGCCCAGACCCAGCGTGATGTTGTCCGACTTTTCCGCTTTCAGCTTGGGCACTTGCAGTGCCGCGGCGGCCGACGAGACGTTGTTGACCAGACCCGACACCTGAATGCCGCCACCGGCCACGAACGAGTACTGGGCTTTCTGGGTGTAGATCTGGGCCAGCGACGGTGCGCGGAAGCCGGTCGACGCCGAAGCACGCAGGGTCAGCTGGTCGCTGATTTTGTAGCGGGTCGAGGTTTTCCACACGAAGGCGCTGCCGAAGTCGGTGTACTTCTCGTAGCGGCCGGTGCCGTCGATCAGGAAGGCCGGGCTGATATCCCAGGTGGCGCCGGCATACGCGCCGTAGTTGGAGCGCGACGACGGGAAGGAGTTCTGCACCGAGTTACCGGCGTAGGAATCGGCGCCGCTGCCATAGGTCGAACCCAGATCGCCGGCGATGGTTTCATAGTGCTCATGACGCAGTTCGGTACCGGCATACACGCTGACGTCCGAGCTCATCTGCCGCGACACGTCGCCGTTCAGTACCCAGTGGCTGAACTGCACGCCACCGGCATCGAAGCTGGTCGGCGACGGGGTGCTGATCTTGTGCGCCAGATAGTCTTCCTGCATGCCGCGGTTAACCGAATTGGTGACCTGATAGTTCTGTTTGTTGCCGCCGTAAGTCAGGCTGACATCGGCATTCCAGTCGCCCAGCATGAACTTGGTGCCGCCGGTGGCGTTGTAGTCGTCGAGCGTACCGATGAAGGTCGGCACATAGCCGACGTAAGGCGTACCGGCAGCATGCAGCAGGCCGTAGTCGGTCGGACGCCAGTACGGGGTACGGTAGTTGGCGAAGGAATTGATGCGCTTGTTGACGTAGGCAGCGTTGCCGTAAATCTTGGTGGTGTCGCTGAGGTCGTAGCTGGTGTTGACTTCAGCCTTGGCGGCGCGGGTGGCAGGCGAACCGTTGATGTTGCCGGCGTCCGGATGGGCCGTCAGGAAAGGCAGCACCTGGGTATTCAGGTCGGCGCCGAAGTCGCCTGCTTCGCCTTTGGCATTGACCACGCCGGGACGGTTAGACAGATTGATTTTCGAAACGTCGAGCGTGTAGTTGACGAAGCCGCGGTCACCGAGCGGCAGGCCCTGATTCAGGCTCAGGCCACCCATCTTGCCGTCGCTCTCGTGGGTGATGCCGGTGCGGGCCGTGACGGAACCGCCTTCGGCGTTGTCTTTCAGGATGATGTTGACCACGCCGGCAATCGCATCCGAGCCGTACTGGGCGGACGCACCGTCACGCAGCACTTCGATGCGCTTGATCGCATCCGGCGGAATGGCGGAAATGTCGGCACCGCTTTCGCCGCGGCCCGGCGACGTCTGGGTATAGATCAGCGCGCTGGAATTCTTGCGCTTGCCGTTAATCAGAATCAGCACGCGGCTAGGACCCATGTTACGGATTTCGTAAGGATCGAGCAGCGAGGTGGCGTCATTGACAGGGGTCTGCACCGTGTTAAACGAGGGCACGCGGAACTGCAGCGATTTATCGAGCGTGGCCTGCCCCGTCTTGCTCAGATCGCGCGCACCGATGATATCGATAGGCACAGGCGTATCCACCATGGTGCGCTGGGCGCCACGGCTACCGGTCGAGACAATCACCACTTTCTGGATGTCATCCGGCGTGGCATCCGCCGCCGGTTGCACTGCGGCAGTCTGGGCCACCGCGGTGGCCTGGGCTAACACGTAGGGGCTGGCCGATAGCAGCAGCGCTGCGAATGGGAAATTTTTTTTCATGTCTGAGCTCTTCCGGATTTATGGTTATATGCGACTGCGGCAACTGCCATCTTTGTGAGTGGCTAGAAGTGAATGTATAGACATGGTTTCGGCCCGTCTATGGTTTCCCGCATACGCCGCCCGGAAACTGTTGAACATGCGGCAAATAAACAACTAGCGTAAGTATTTCCCGTACAAAATAAACACGTTTTTTAGTGATGAAATAATGTCCAGAATCACTGGTATGCAAGCGGTATATCTACCGCCCTCAGCGTGCTGCCAGCGAGGCGCGCAGGGTCATGCTGACGGGGTAGTCGCGCGTCACCGGACGCTGCAGATCGTAGCAGCTATTGAGCAGGGCATTGAGTCCGTTCTGCGTCATTTCGCGCCATGGCATGTGCACCGTACTCAGGCGCGGTGCGGAAAATTCTGCGCTCGGCGTGTCGTCGTAGCCGAGCACCGACAGCTGCTGCGGCACGCGGATGCCGGCCTCCTGAAAATACGATAGCGCGCCCACCGCCATTTCATCGTTGGCACAGAACAGCGCTGTGCACGGATGGCCGGACGCCATCAGTTCGCGCGCCGCCGACCAGCCGCCGGCCGGTGAAAAATCGCGCTCGGTCTGCCACAGGCTGGCCACATCGATGCCCGCTTCGGCCAGCGTGGCGCCGAAGGCCTGCACCCGCAGCACGCTGTCGGGCAGGCGCGACGGGCCGGCCACGATGGCGATCTCGCGGTGGCCCAGATCGAGCAGGGTGCGCGCGGCCAGCGCCCCGCCCTGCGCATGGTCGACCGTGAAGCACTGCGCAGCAATACTGGCAAAACTGTGGTTGAGCACCACCATGCGCCTGTGCATGGTTTCCAGCGCTGCCACGTCTTCTTCCTGCAGCAGATTGGTCATCAGGATCAGGCCGTCGCAACCCCGTTCGACCAGAAAGCTGATGCCTTCCACGGCCTGCTGGCGCGCGTCGCCCAGACCGGCGCCGAAGGCCACCACCATGTGCAGGCCGGCCGCGCGCAGCTCATTGTCGATGATCTGCAGGATGGGCGTGTAGAAAGTGCCGCTCAGCACAGGGATGTACACGCCTATCATCTGGCTGGAACCGGACAGCAGCGTGCGCGCCGCGTGCGAGGGGCGGAAACCCAGCTCTTCGATGGCGGCACGCACCCGCGCCAGCGTGGCCGGCGACACCGAACCCTTGCCGCTGACCACACGCGAAGCCGTGCCCAGACCTACTCCGGCCAGCTTCGCCACGTCTTTAATGGTGGCCATCAGCATCCTCCTGTGCGCGCACATAGCGCATGATGTTGCGGAACGTGTCGGTCCAGTACTCGTCACGGTGGCTGGCCAGATAGGCCAGCAGTTCTTCATGCGCGGCGGCCGAGGTGCTCAGATAGTCGCCGCCCACGCCGTGGAAAGTCAGGTTGACCATATCGCCCTGGGCGGCGGCGGAGCGCACCAGCGCGATCAGTTCGCTGCCGCTCAGACCCACCGGCGCCAGCACGGCCACCGCATGGCGCCGCAGCGCGCTGCGCGCCGTCACGGCGCTGCCGCCGCCCGCCTTGATGCCGACGAAAGCGGGCGCGATGCGGACCAGATAGTCGCCATCGCGCGCCACATGGTCGCCGCAGGGCACGGTGTAAGTGCGTTCGGTCGCGCCGTCGATGGCGTTCAGCATGGCATTGCCGAGCAGGACCTGATCGGCCATCTGCGCTGCCGTGATGCTGCCCAGATCGCGCGCTGCGCTCACCCATGCGTGGCCGGGCAGGCTGCCGGAGCACTGGTGGAACAGGCTGTGATTGCCCAGTTCGTGCCCCTGCTGTGCCGCCAGCCGCCATTGCGCCAGCCGGCGCTCCAGCACGGGACTGGAAAGCTGCAGATAGAAGCTCGCTTTCAGGCCATGCCGCTGCAGCGCCGGCAACGCCACATCGAGCTGGGAATCCAGCGTATCGTCGTAGCCCAGGCTGACGGCCACGCGGGCGCCGTGCGGCCATGCCGTGGTCTGGGCCATGGCGCTGCCGGCAAGCAGGCAGAACAAAGCCGGAAAGAAGATTTTTCGCATCGCAGAGTCGCCTATAAGTCCCTGAGTGTCTCATTTTGGAAACGTTCCCACATGTTGCACGCCTTAATTTAGCCTGTCAACGCCTGCGCAGCGCTTCTTTGCGGCGTTGCAAATTGACTTTGAAATTCTTTCGGTGCTATATTTGCCACATCGATTGGAAACCTTTCCAAATTGAGAAAAAACCTCAGAAAGCGGAGACATGAGACGGCTAGCGACAATGACAGCTCTGGTAGCGCTGTGTGCCTGCGGTGGTGGCGGTAACGCTGCCGGCGTGGCGGCATCAACGCCCGCCGCTAGCCCCGTCACGCCGCCATCCTCCGCTCTGCCGGCCGGTGGCAAACCGGACGGCTGGAAGCTGGTCTGGGCCGACGAGTTCGACAAAGACGGCCTGCCCGACGCCAGCCATTGGGCTTACGACACCGGCTTCAACCGCAACGGCTGGTTCAACCACGAGCTGCAGTACTACGCTGCGGGCCGGCTGGAAAACAGCCGGGTGGAAAACGGCAAGCTGATCATCACGGCGCGCAAGGAAGCACTGAGCACCATGGCCGACTATGGCGGCCAGCAATACAGCTCGGCCCGCCTGATTACGCGCGGTCTGGCCAGCTGGACTTACGGCTACATCGAAGTGCGCGCCAAGCTGCCCTGCGGCGTAGGTACCTGGCCCGCCATCTGGATGCTGGGCAGCAAGGGCCGCTGGCCCGACGATGGCGAGATCGACATCATGGAACACGTGGGCAAGAATCCCGGCCAGATTCTGGGCAGCATCTACACGGCGGCGCAGAACTGGCCCGCCGGCACACCCAACACCACCAGCACGACGGTGGCCGACGCCTGCAGCGCCTTCCACAACTACCAGCTGACCTGGAATGCCGAGCGCGTGGTGATAGGCGTGGACAACCGCAATTACATACAACTGATTAACCCCGGTGACGGGGATTACCGGAAATGGCCGTTCAGCGCACCGCAATACCTGCTGCTGAATCTGGCCATAGGCGGCGACCTAGGGGGCAAAGTCGATGACTCTGCCCTGCCGCAGCAGATGGAAGTGGAGTACGTGCGGGTGTACCAGCCCTAAGCGATTTTTTTACAACACAACCGGAGCAAAACCCCGACCAAACCGGGCTGTACGGGCCAATTGGCGGGGCGGCGATTGACAAGAAAGCACGTCAATCATACTATTCGACGGCAGCGAGTGGAAAGGTTTCCAGTGCCGTTCGGGGAAGTGGGAAAATAAAAACACAGGAGATAACATGCATTATCCAAAGGCACGACTGAAGTTAATGACGCTGGCGGTAGCCAGCGCTTGCGCGGGCGCCGTTCCGGCCTATGCGCAGGAGGCCGTGAAAGCGGCCGACCAGCCGCAGACCGTGGTCGTCACGGGCTTGCGCCAGAGTCTGCAATCGTCGATGAACCTGAAGCGCAATTCGGACGGTATCGTGGACGGCATCGTGGCCGAAGACATCGGCAAATTCCCTGACACCAATCTGGCCGAATCGCTGCAGCGTATCTCCGGCGTATCGATCGACCGCTCCATCGGCGAAGGCTCGAAAATCACCGTGCGCGGCGTCGGTCCCGACTTCAATCTGGTACTGCTGAACGGCCGCCAGATGCCGACCTCGAATCTGGGCGACCTGAACGGCCGCGCCTACGACTTTGCCAATCTGGCGTCGGAAGCCATCTCCCAGCTGCAGGTATATAAAACGGGCCGGGCCGATTCGCCTACCGGCGGCATAGGCGCCACCGTCAACGTGATGACGGCCCGTCCGTTCGAACGTCCGGGCCTGCACGCCAGCATAGGCGCCAAAGGCGTGTACGACAGCACCAACGGCAATCTGCCGGGCGATGTCAAAGCCAGCCGTTCCACCACCCCTGAAGTCTCGGGCATCTATTCCAACACCACGGCCGACGGCAAGTTCGGCGTGGCGCTGACGGGCAGCTATCAGGAACGCAATCTGGGCTACAACACGGCCGCCGTATCGAACGGCTGGCGCGGCCCGTTCCGTGGCGACGAAAACAACTGGGGTACCATCGCCCAGCCCGGCACTCCGGGCGCGGCCAATATCACCAACCGTCCGGGTCCTACCGATCTGTACTCGGTGCCGCAGAACCTGAACTACAACTTCAACGGCGTACAGCGCCAGCGCACCAACGCCCAGCTGACCCTGCAATACAAGCCGGTCGACACGCTGGTGACCACGCTCGACTACACCTACTCGGAAAACAAGATCCAGACCAAGCGTAACGACGTCTCGGCCTGGTTCAACTTCGGCGATTCGGCCAGTTCGTGGACCAAGGGTCCTGTGTCGAGCCCGCTGATGTACAAAGAGTTCGTGGCCAACAGCGATATCGCCATGGGTGCGGCCGATTTCGCCACCAAGACGCAGAACAAATCGCTGGGCTTTAACGCCGTGTGGAAACCGACCAACACCCTGCGGCTGGAACTCGATACCCACCACTCGACGGCAGAATCGGGCGCCGATAGCCCCTTCGGTTCGAGCAACACCCTGGGTTCGGCCAGCTTCAGCCGCGGCAATACCACGGTGGACTTCAGCCACGACTTCCCTGTGCTGAGCATCGAAGGCGCCGACTTCACCAAGTACGGCCAGCAGGTGACGGGTTCGGTCTTCACCAACCAGTACATGAAGGGCATCGTCGATCAGACCCAGGTGAAAGGCCAGTGGAAAGTGCTGGAAGCTTCGGAGCTGAAATTCGGCGCCGGCGCCACCAAAGTATCCAACCGTTCCGCCTTCTCCAACCAGCAGCGCGATACCTGGGGCGGCGCTACCAAGCCGTCCGATTATCCGAGCAGCGTCTGGCATCCGGAATCGGTGCGCCAGTACTTCGACAAGATCGATGGCAGCGGCAACCCTAACCTGTTCAACCAGTTCTACACCTTCAACTTCGCCCAGGTACGCCAGCTGGCTGCCACCGCTTCCGGCCTGCCGGCGCTGTACCTGCCGAAGAATACCTTCGACAACGACGCCCGTACCGAAGAGAAGTCCAACAACGGCTACCTCCAGTTCAATACCGACTGGGATACCAAGTTCCCTATCCGCACCGCTCTCGGCCTGCGCTATGAAACCACCGACGTGGTCTCGACCGCACTGGTGCCGGCCGCGACTGCCATTACCTGGGTCTCGCAGAACGAATTCCCGATCACTTTCGGCGATCCGACTTTCACCACCCTGACCGGCAAATACCACAACCTGCTGCCTAGCTTCGACTCCGACATCGAGCTGACGCCGGACCAGAAACTGCGCTTCAGCCTGGGCGAAACCATAGGCCGTCCGCGCTGGGACCAGATCCAGGGCGGCACTACCCTGAACTCGCTGGCCCGCGCCAACGGCGGTACCGGTAACGCGGGTAACCCTGCGCTGAAACCGGTCAAGTCGAAGAATCTGGACCTGTCCTACGAGTGGTACTACGGCCAGCAAAACTTCTTCTCGCTGGGCTACTTCCGCAAGAATCTGGAGAACTATGCGGGCCAGTCCATGGTCAACGCCACCCCGTTCAACCTGCACACGCCGGTGGGCGGCAAGTACTGGAATGCGGCGCTGGCTAACGGTTGCGCCACGGCCGATACCACCTGCATCCGTAACTACATCTTCCGCAACTTCGCCGGCCAGCCGGGCGTGGTACGCGGTGCCGATGATCCGATCACCAAGAACGCTACCGGCACCATCACCGGCCAGCCTAGCGATCCGGTGGCGAACTTCCAGATCACCTCCTTCTCCAACCAGAAGGCGGCCAGCCTGAATGGTCTGGAAGTGAATCTGCAGCACATGTTCGGCAACAGCGGCTTCGGCGTATCGACCAACTACACCTATGTGCACTCTGGCCTGAAGTACAACAACGCTTCGGTGGGCGAGCAGTTCGCACTGGTGGGTCTGTCGAATTCGGCCAACGTGGTGGGTATCTACGAAGACAAGAAATTCAACGTGCGTCTGGCTTACAACTGGCGCGGCGAGTTCCTGTCCTCGACTTTCGACGGTTCCGGTCCTAACCCGCAATACGTCGAGCCATATGGCCAGGTCGACCTGAGTGTCGGTTATGCCTACAACGAGAAGCTGAGCTTCCAGTTCGAAGGCATCAATCTGACCAACAGCATCACCCGCACCCACAGCCGCACCCAGCAACAGCTGGAAGGCGTGACGCAGCAAGGTGCACGCTACATGGTCGGCGTACGCTACAAGTTCTAAGCTTGCTTTGAACCTGTAACTCCCGACCGGACAGGGCCGCTGAGTCACTACGTATCAGCGGCCCTTTTCGGTTAGACTTTCAGACCATCACTTCTACACAGGGCGAACAGCATGATCCGACGTATCGTGATTGTGGGCGGCGGTTCCGCCGGCTGGCTGACGGCCGGCCTGCTCGCGGCGGCGCAACAGGGCACGCCGGTCGAGATCACCCTGATCGAATCGCCCGACGTTCCCGCCATCGGCGTGGGCGAAGGCACCTGGCCCAGCATGCGCGACACGCTGCGCCGCATCGGTGTCAGCGAAACCGAATTCTTCCGCCAGTGCGACGCTTCCTTCAAACAGGGCTCGCGTTTCAATGGCTGGGTCGACGGCCGTGCCGACGACGTGTATTTCCACCCCTTCGTGATGCCGCAAGGCTGGGGCGAAGTGGACCTGCCACGCCACTGGCAGCAACAGCATGCCGACATTCCGTTTGCCGATCTGGTGAGCTATCAGCCGCACCTGTGCGTGCAGGGCCGCGCCCCCAAGCAGGCGGTCACGCCGGAATTTGCCGCCGTGGCCAACTACGGCTATCACCTCGATGCCGGCAAATTCGGCCTGTTCCTGCGCGAGCACTGCACGCGCAAGCTGGGCGTGCGCTATCTGGCCGACCACGTGCTGGCGATTAACAGCACTGCTGATGGCGACATCGCCAGCCTGCAGACGGCGCGCAACGGCGTGCTGGAAGGCGATCTGTTCATCGACTGCACCGGCATGCAGTCGCTGCTGCTCGGTAAGCACTATCAGGTGCCGCTGATCTCGCAGCAGCATGTGCTGTTCAACGACACGGCGCTGGCAATACAGGTGCCGTATGCCAGCGCCGCAACGCCCATCGCGGCGCAGACCACTTCCTCCGCACAGAACGCCGGCTGGATCTGGGATATCGGCCTGCCCACGCGGCGCGGCGTGGGCCACGTCTACGCGCGTGCCTACATCAGCGACGACGAGGCGGAAGCAGCGCTGCGCCAGTACATCCGCGCGACCGGCGGTCCGGCTGATGCGGGCCCTGTGCGCCAGATCAAATACGAACCGGGCTACCGCCAGCGCTTCTGGCAGCGCAACTGCGTGGCCATCGGCCTGTCGTCCGGCTTCATCGAACCGCTGGAAGCGTCCGCACTGGCGCTGGTGGAAATGGGCGCGGCCATGGTGGCGGATGAACTGCCTGCCAGCCGCGCCGCCATGGACATCGTGGCAGCACGCTATAACGAGACTTTCACCTATCGCTGGGAGCGCGTGATCGACTTCCTCAAGCTGCACTATGTGCTGAGCCAGCGGCGCGACACGGCCTACTGGCGCGACCAGCAGAGCACCGTGCCGCAGCGCCTGCAGGATCTGCTCACCCTGTGGCAGCATCGCGCCCCCAGCCGCAACGATTTTCCCCGCATCGAGGAAGTATTCCCTACCGCCAGCTACCAGTACATCCTGTACGGCATGGGCTTCCGCAGCCAGTTCCGTCCTGCGCCAGCGCAGGAGGCCGCCATGGCCGACGGCTATTTCCGCGAAGCGGCCAGCCTGACGCGGCGCATGCTGGGCGCGCTGCCGGACATGCGCAGCCTGCTCGAGCATATCCGCCAGCACGGCTTGCAGAACATCTGAAGCAGCAAGCAGTATCATCAGAACGACAACCACAACGAGACACGAGATCACCATGGCCAAGCACGCACTACTGAACAATATCGATCACAAGGACCTGCACGTCATCACCCGGCGCGGCGCCGAATTCGGCGACAACCAGATGCTGGCCGTGACCTTCCCCGCCGAATTCCGCGACGTCCAGGCCTGCTACCCCATCGTGTTCCGCAAGACCACCGACGGTCTGGGCTTCGAGCCGGTGGCCCTGTTCGGCTTTACCGAGGGCGACAACCTGTTCCTCGAAGGCGAGCAGTGGCAGGCCATGTATCTGCCCATGATGGTGGAGCGCCAGCCTTTCCTGATCGGCGTGAATGGCGATGAACTGATGATCAACATCGATCTCGAAAGCCCGCGTCTCAGCCGCAGCGAAGGCGAAGCCGTATTCAAGCCGCACGGCGGCAGCACGCCTTTCCTCGAACAGACCAACTCCCTGCTGGCCGCCATCCATCAGGGACTGCAGGAGACGCCGGCCTTCCTCGCCGCCCTGCTGCAGTACGACCTGCTGGAAAGCTTCGTGCTCGACATCGAACTGGATAACGGCTCGCAAAACCGGCTGGTGGGCTTCTACACCATCAACGAAGACAAGCTGGCGGCGCTCGATGCAGCCGCGCTGGCCACGCTGCATGCGGGCGGCCACCTGAAGTCCATCTACATGGTGCTCGCTTCGCTGTCCAATCTGCGCAGCCTGATCGACCGCATGAACTACCGCCATGGCTAAGGCTATCCGTGAAATCTGCGGGCTGGGCGTCAACGATCTCGATGACGCCATCCTGACGTCGACCGAACCGCTGCTGCTGCGCGGGCTGGCCAGCAGCTGGCCCATGGTGCAGGCGGCGCGCAGTTCGGAGCAGGAGGCCGACGCCTATCTGCGCAGCTTCTACCGTGGCGCCACGGTAGGCGCCATGCTGGGCCCGCCGGAAGCGGGCGGCCGCTTCTTCTACAATGACGATGCCAGCGGCTTCAATTTCTACCCTGTGCACGCCAAGCTGAATAACGTGCTCGACGAAATCGAAGCCAAGCGCCATCTGGACCCGGCACCCACCGTGTATGTGGGCTCCACCACGGTCGATACCTGTTTGCCCGGCTTCCGCGAGCACAACGATCTGGCGCTGGGCCAGCGCGATCCGCTGGTCAGCATCTGGATCGGCAACCGCACCCGCATCGCCGCCCACTACGATGTGCCGGACAATATCGCCGTGGTGGCTGCAGGGCGCCGCCGCTTCACCCTGTTCCCGCCCGACCAGCTGCAGAACCTGTATATCGGCCCGCTCGATTTCACCCCGGCCGGACAGGCCATCTCGCTGGTGGACTTCCACCAGCCCGATTTCGAACGTTACCCGAAATTCGCCACCGCGCTCGAACATGCGCAGGTAGCGGAAATGGAGGCGGGCGACGCCATCTTCATCCCCAGCATGTGGTGGCACCACGTGGAAGGGCTGGCCGCCTTCAATGTGCTGGTCAACTACTGGTGGCGCCAGTCGCCCGACTACATGGATACGCCCACCAATGCGCTGATGATGGCCTTCCTCACCCTGCGCGACCTGCCGCCGGAACAGCGCAAGGCGTGGCAGGAGATCTTCCGCCACTACATCTTCGAAGCGGACCAGCAGACCGCCGCCCACATCCCTGAGCATGCGCGCAATGTGCTGGCGCCGCTCGACGACGAAGGTGCGCGCATGCTGCGTGCCCAGATTCTGAAAAAAATGAACCGTTAAGGAACCATCGTGCAAGCATCTACTTTTGCAATGAATTCTGCTCCTGCTGCCGGCGCGCACCGGCCGGTACGCCGCGTGGTGATCTGCGGCGGCGGCACCTCGGGCTGGATGGCGGCAGCCGGTCTGGCCAAGGTGCTGGGCAAGCGGCTGGACATCAAGCTGGTCGAATCGGACGATATCGGCACCGTCGGCGTGGGCGAAGCCACCATTCCTACCCTGATCAACTTCCACAATCTGCTGGAAATCAACGAGCAGGAATTCATGGCCGAGACGCAGGCTACCTTCAAGCTGGGCATAGGCTTCGAAAGCTGGCGCAATGTCAGACAGGACTACATCCACTCCTTCGGCATGACCGGCACCGACCACTGGACGGCCGGCTTCCAGCACTTCTGGCACAAGGGCGTGGAACGCGGGCTGGCCGGCGACTACGGCGACTACTGCCTCGAGCTCAAGGCCTCGCAGGAAAACCGCTTCGCCCATCTGCCCAATCAGGGCATGAACTACGCCTACCACCTCGATGCGGGACGCTATGCGCGCTATCTGCGCCGCCTGTGCGAACCGCGCGGCGTGCAGCGCATCGAAGGCAAGATCGTGCGCTACACCCGCCACGAGGACAACGGCGACATCCGCTCCATCGTGCTGGAATCGGGCCAGGAGATCGAAGGCGATCTGTTCATCGATTGCACCGGCTTCCGCGGCCTGCTGATCGGCGAAGCCATGCAGGAACCCATGCAGGACTGGTCGCAATGGCTGTTCTGCGACCGCGCCATTGCCGTGCAGACGGCCTCGGTGGGTCCGGCCATTCCGCTCACCCGCTCCATGGCCCATCAGGCCGGCTGGCAGTGGCGCATACCGCTGCAGCACCGCGTCGGCAATGGTCTGGTGTATGCGAGCCGCTATCTGGACGACGACGCCGCCCTGCGCCAGCTGCTGGGCAATGTGGAGGGCGAAGTGCTCACCACGCCGCGCGTGATTCCGTTCAAACCCTGCCAGCGGCGCAATACCTGGGTGGGCAATGTGGTGGCCATCGGCCTGTCCAGCGGCTTCCTCGAACCGATCGAATCGACTTCCATCCACCTGATCCAGCGCGCCGTGATCCGCCTGATGCAGAACTTCCCGGCCGACGGCATCAGCCCTTACGATGTGGCCGAATACAACGCCCAGTGCAATAGCGAGATCGAACATATCCGCGACTTCATCATCCTGCACTACCACGTCAATCAGCGTAAGGACTCGCAGTTCTGGCGCGATGCACGCGAGATGGACATACCCGCCGGACTGCGCCACCGCATCGAACTGTTCCGCGCCACCGGACGGGTATTTCGCATTCCCAACGAACTGTTTGCCGAAAACTCGTGGATACAGGTCATGCTGGGACAGGGCATCATGCCGGCTGCGCACCACCAGACGGCCGACCTGATGGGCGATGAAGAACTGGCGCACTTCCTCGGCAGCATCAAGGCGTCGGTGGACCGCACCGTGCAGCAACTGCCTGCGCATCAGCTGTACGTGGAGCGTTACTGCGGCCGGCCCGATCACGCCGCCCGCTAACAGGTGGCTGTTCGCAGCGGCGCAACTCCGTTATAGTTAAGCCGTGGTTGCAGCTGCGACCCGTCCACCACGATCCGACACCGAGGAAGAGATATGAAAAAACTGTTCGTTGCCAGCCTGATCCTGTCCCTGAGCGGCGCCGTCTATGCGGCCGAGCCTACGGCCCAGCAAAACAAGATGAAAACCTGTAATGCCGACGCTGCCGGCAAAAAAGGCGACGAGCGCAAAGCCTTCATGAAAGAATGCCTGAGCGCAAAACCAGCCGCCGAAGCGCCGAAAATGACGCAGCAGGACAAAATGAAGAAATGCAACGCCGACGCCAGCGGCAAGAAAGGCGATGAGCGCAAAGGCTTCATGAAAGAGTGCCTGAGCAACAAATAAGCGGCCAGTTCTTGCCGCCGGGGCAGTCCGGACACCTGCGATTTTGTCTGCCTGATCAAAATCGCAGGGGGTCCGCACTGCCCTTTTGCGTTAACGCCCAAAGCGTGAACGAAAGCAGCAAACGTCGCTGCCGCGCAACACCTAAAAGCTTAACAACATTGTACAATTTGTAATTTTATCGGGAGGGCGTATGCGTCTATTCATCGCTGTTGCAGTCGCGCTGTTAAGTCTGGATGCCGGCGCCGCCGAGGAAAGCCGCAAGCTGCCGCCGTTCATCGCCATCAGCACCGAGGGCGGTTTCTCCATGACCGTTGAAGTAGGCAATAGCCAGTCGCTGCAGATCAGCGGCGACGATAAATTCGTCGCCGGCCTGCGCACCGAAGTGGTGGAAAAGGAGCTGCGCATCACCGCGCCCGATCGCGATTTCAAGGCCGGCAAAAACAGCCCGCTGGTAAAAATATCCTTGCCAGCACTGAGCCGCCTGAAAGTACTGGGCGCCGGCGAGACCATCCTCAACAACGTCAAAGGTGAGCGGCTCGATATCGGTTTCCAGGGCGCCGGCCATCTGGTCGCCAACGGCAAAATCGACTACCTGCGCATCAATGCCAAGGGCGTGGGCGAGCTCGACACCAAGGGCTTGCAGGCCAAACGGGTCGATGTGAATTTCGAAGGCATAGGCGCTGTCAATGTGTATGCCAGCGACACCCTCAACGTGATCGCCAAAGGCATGGGCGAACTCGGTTATTACGGCCGGCCCAAAACCGTCAACAAGTCGGTCAGCGGCATAGGAAGCGTTTCCGCCAAGGATTAATGCTCTACTGACAGCTCCGGACTTTGCGGGTACTATCTTCTCACAACCCGCAACAACATCCGGAGGCTGCATAGGTGGCTGTACCGAACGATATCGCGCACTGGCGCGCGCAGGTGTTTTCCAGATTGCTCCTGGTGGTACTGGTGCTGGGAGCGATTACCGCTATCCCCAGCGCACTGCTGGCGGTCAGCGAAGGCATGTGGTCTATCGTAGTCATCGATGTCGGCGCCATCGCCTGGCTGCTGCTGATCTGGCGCTGGCATAGTCTGGCCTACACTATCCGGGTCCTGAATTTCCTCGCCATTGCCTTCATCGTTGGCATCGCCCTGCTGCTGAAAGTCGGCCCCGTCAGCCAGATTTACCTGATGGCAATACCGGTGCTGGCCGCCCTCCTGCTGGGCCTGCGCCCTGCGCTGGGCACGCTGGCACTGGCCGGCGCGGTAGTCATGGTGCTGGGCTTCGATGCCAACTCCAAGCTGCAGATCGAAGGCATTCCCAACCACGCCTTGCTCAAGGCCGCCATCATCTCGATCAACTTCATGTTCATGACGGCGGTGCTGACGCTGTCCTGCGCCGTGCTGCTGCGCCATCTGGGCAAATCCTTCGAACAGCTGCAGGAGCGCCAGAACGAACTGTCGGTGCTGAACGCGGAACTGCGCCTGACGGCGGTTGCGGTATCGCGCCTGAACGACATGATCCTGATTGCCGAAGTCGACAAGCCGGGCGATGCTGCCGACGCTACCCAGCACATCATCTTCGTCAACGACGCGTTCGAGCGGCGCAACGGCTACCGCCGCCATGAAGTGATGGGACGCAGCCTGCGCCTGCTGCGCGGGCCGGATACGGAGGAAGCCGAGCTGGCCAAGATCAGTGTCGCCATGGCGCATAACGAACCGGTGCGGGCCGAGCTGCTGAACTACACCAAGTCCGGCGAGTCCTACTGGGTCGAAACGGATCTGGTGCCGTTCACCGACGAAGCGGGCGTGAACACCCACTGGGTAGCGGTGGAACGCGATATCACCGAGCGCAAAAAATCACAGGACGACATCCACCAGCTGGCCTACTACGATGTGCTCACCGGCCTGCCCAACCGCCGCATGCTGATGGACAATCTGGACAAGCTGCTGGCAGCCTCGCGCCGTGGCGGCACCTATAGCGCGGTGATGTTCATCGATCTGGACCGCTTCAAGACCATCAACGATGCGCGCGGCCACACCATAGGCGACACGGTGCTGTGCAATGCAGCCGAGCGCCTGAGCCAGCTGATGCGCAAGGCTGATACCGTGGCCCGCATAGGCGGCGACGAATTCGTCGTGCTGCTCGGCCATCTGGCGCACGACCTGCCGGTGGCCACCCACGCCGCCCTGACGGTGGCAGAAAAAGTCCGGCTGGCCCTGAGCGAAGAGCTGGAAATCGAAGGACAGGTATACAACTCCACCGCCAGCATCGGCGTCACCATGCTGCCCAGCACCGGCAAGACTGCGCACGACCTGCTGCGCGAAGCCGATACTGCCATGTACCGCGCCAAGGCGGCAGGCCGCAACGGCGTGGCCTTCTTCGAAGCGGCCATGCAGGCCGACGTCGAGCGTCGCCTCAACATCGAGCACGAACTGGGCGCCGCGCTCAATAGCGGCGCGCTGCAGATGTATGTGCAGGCACAGGTGGACCGCAACGGCCGCGCCATCGGCGGCGAACTGCTGATGCGCTGGCCGGTCGAAAACGGTGACATGATCCCGCCCCACATCTTCATTCCGGTCGCGGAGGAATCGGGCCTGATCGTCGCACTCGGCACCTGGGCGCTGCGTCAGGCCTGCTATGCCGTGCTGCGCCTGCAGGAAGCCGGACATACGCTGCCGCTGTCGGTGAATGTCAGCCCGAGCCAGTTCAGACAGGCCAATTTCGTCGATCTGGTGGCGCGCACGCTGGCCGAGACTGGCGCACCGGCCCACCTGCTGGTGCTGGAAGTGACGGAAGGCCTGCTGATCGACAAGATGGACGAGACCATCGCCCGCATGCACCAGCTGGCGGCCATGGGGCTGCGCTTCTCCATCGACGATTTCGGCACCGGCTATTCGAGTCTGGCCTATCTGAAGAAAATGCCGCTGTACGAACTCAAGATAGACCGCAGCTTCATCATCGATACGCCGGACGACAGCAGCAGCGCCGCGCTGGTGCAGTCCATACTGGCCATGGCCAGCCATCTTGGTCTGCGCGTGGTGGCGGAAGGGGTGGAGACGCTGGCACAGGCCGAATTCCTCATCTCCAATGCCTGCGCCTGCATGCAGGGCTATCTGTACGCCAGGCCCATGCCGCTGCCGGCGCTGATCCAGAAACTGCAGAACGGCGAACTGGCATAATGCTGCCACGCCGTATCCCCGGCCCGCGCCTGCGCGGCTATCTTCCAGAGGCTGATTGAATGAGTGTGCTGTCCCTTGCGGGCCTGCTGCCCGTGCTGATTCTGTTACTACTGCTCCTGCTGCTGGCAGCGGAACGGATTGCACCGCTGCCCGTGGCGCGCGCCGCCATGGCGCTGGAACGGACCCGCTGCGGCCTGCGCCGGCATGGCGCGCACGAAGCCATGCCGTTTCTGGCCGGCGGCTCGGGCGAGGTACTGGTGCTGGTGCACGGCTTTGGCGCCGACAAGGATAATTTCACCCGCATTGCTGCGCATCTGACGCCGCACTACCGCGTGCTGCTGCCCGACCTGCCCGGGTTTGGCGAAGCGGGACGCGACCCGCAGGGGCGCTACAGCATAGCCGATCAGGTGGAAAATCTGCGGGGTTTTCTGGAGCGCCATGCGCCGCAGAAAATTCATCTGGGCGGTAATTCCATGGGCGGTTTTATCGTTGCGCAGTTTGCCGCGCGCTATCCGGAGCGGGTGGCCAGCCTGTGGCTGCTCGATGCTGCCGGCACAGCGGCCGCGCAGGACTCGCAGGCGCTGCGCGGCTACCGCGACAACGGCACCCTGCCCCTGCTGGTGCGCACGCAAGCGGATTTTGCCCAGATGCTGGCGTATTCGCGCCACCGCCGCTTCTTCCTGCCCTATGCCGTGCATACGGCGCTGGCGCGCCGCGCTGCAGCCGACTTCACGCTGCACCAGCAGATCATGCTGCAGGTGGCCGCCTCGCCGCTGCTGGAACAGCAGTACCGGACGCTGGCCACTCCGGTGCTGATCGTCTGGGGCGAGCAGGATCGCATCCTGCATCCGGCCGGCGCTGCCGCGCTGGCGGCGCTCTACCCCGACCACCACCGCATCATGATGGCCGGCATAGGCCACCTGCCCATGCTGGAAGCACCGCGCCAGTGCGCCGCCGACTACCGCGCGTTCCGCCAGCAGCTGGCGCAGCGCGGCGCGGCACAGGGAGCGCTTACTGCATCAGCGTGACATTGCGGCCGCTGATATTGCGCTGGGACGGATTGCCGTACACCGTGACGTAGCCGGAGCCGTTGGACGAGGCCACCAGCGACTGGCTAACCGCCGCCGTAATGCTGCCCGAGCCATAGGTCACCAGTTCGGCGCTCTGGCTTTGCAGGCCAGCCAGACTGGCACTGCCGGAACCATATACCCGCACATTCATATTGCGCACCATGCCATTGGCGTGCACACCACCGGAACCGCGCACATCGAGTTCCAGACGTTCGCCATCGACACGGCCCAGATCGAGCTTGCCGGAGCCGTGCAGGCTGGCCGTGGTGCTACCGCTCTGCAGGGCAGTCGCCGTCACGCTGCCGGAGCCGTTCAGGCGCGCTTCCAGACGGCTTACCTGCCCGGCCAGCTGCACCTGACGCGAACCGTTCTGGCTCAGCGTCAGCGCGCCGCCGTTCAGCCCCGTGACCACCAGACGGCCGGAACCATTGCTCTGGATCTGGTGCAGCGCCGGCGTGGTGTAGGTCACGCGCAGTGCGTTGCTGCTATTGACCTTGCCGTCGACCCAGACGCGCAACAGACCCCCGCTGGCATCGGTACGCACCATAGGCAGCAGGTTGCTGTCGCCTTCGACCTGCAGGCCGGCGGCATTGCCTACCTTGACTTCCACCTGCAGCGGGCCATTGATGTCGATGCTGTCGGCATCGATGGCAGGACGCTGCTCGACCACGGACTGGCCATTGCCCTGCACACCGGAGCTGCCGAACACGCTGCTGACACGGGTGCCGCCGCCGTCATCCGGTATCACTACGATGGCGCAGCCGGCCAGAGAAGCACAGGCAGCCAGTACGGCCAGAGAAATCGCTTTACGCATGATAGGTGTTCCCCCTTATGAATAGTGTCGCCACTATAGAAAAGCAGGGACAGGAATGGCAGGCAAAAGCGACGAACGGTAGAAAACAGGGATTGAAAGGTGCAAAAACGTCATCGGCGGCACAGGCAGGCGAACGGCGGTGCTATCATCAGGCCTCGCCGTTCCCAGCCTGAAAACACCATGACCAGCTCCAGCCCGCCCGAGGACAGCCTGATCGCCCTGCGCGACCTGACCCGCCAGTTTGCCAGCGAACGCCAGTGGCAGACCTTCCACACCCCCAAGAATCTGGCCATGGCCCTCTCGGTCGAAGCGGCCGAACTGATGGAGCACTTCCAGTGGCTGGTGACGGGCGCCGAACACGAACTGGATGAACCGGCCCGCACCGGCATCCGCCACGAGCTGGCCGACGTGCTGCTGTATCTGGTGCAGCTGGCCGACAAAACCGGTGTCGATCTGCACGCCGCCGCGCTGGAAAAAATCGCCCTGAATGCGCAGAAGTATCCCGCTGCACAGGTACAGGGCGACGCCCGCAAATACGACCGCTACTGATCTGCTACAGCGGCGCCAGTCCCAGCGCACGGCGGATCTGCCCGCCCACGATCAGCCATGCCGGCGAACTGGCCGACACTTCATCATAGTGGCTGGCGCCCGGCAGCACGATCACTTCCGCCGCATCCCCTGCCGCCTGCGCGCGGCGCGCATAATCCTGTCCCGCGCGGGCAGGCGAAATCACATCGAGCTCGCCATGGATCAGCACCGTGCGCACACCGGCTGGCAGCATTTCCGCGGGCGAGGTATCGGCAAATACATCGGGGCGGCTGGCGCTGGGGCGGCCGGTCAGCTGCACCATATCGCGGTCGCAGCTGGTCTTGATCAGGCGTTCCTCATGGCGCAGGTCGGCCAGCCCGCCCAGGCTGATCACGCTGGACACCGCCAGCGGCTGCGCCACATACAGCGGGCTGCTGCGCGGCAGGCGCGCGCGCGAGGCGGCCCACTGGGCCAGATGGCCGCCGGCCGAATGCCCCACCAGCACGATGCGCTGCAGGTCCAGCGGATGTTGCGCGGCCAGCTGGCGCAGTTGGTCCATGGCGCTGGCCACGTCCTGATACATGCCGGGATAGCCGCCGCCCGCCTCGTCGTAGCGGCGGTATTCCACATTCCACACGGCGATGCCCTGCTGCGTCAGTGCTGCCGCCATGTTGCGCATCTGGGTGATGCCGCCAAACTCTTTGATCCAGCAGCCGCCGTGGATGATGACGGCCAGCGGGAATGGTCCGGCGCCGGCCGGCACGAACAGTTCGCCGTACTGCGAGGGTGCCGTGCCATAGGCCACATGGGCGCTGGGCGCAGGGCCATGCAGGGCCAGATAATCCTGCAAGCTCATAGGCACGGTAACCGTAGCCGCGCTGCTCATCGCAGCCGCCGCCCCCACATTGCCCGCCACGGCGGCAGCCAGCAAGGTTGTACGCATTTTTTTCAGCATCGCTAGTCTCCATCAGAAGGCGCCATGCTACACCCAAAGAAAAACGGCCACCAGCTTGCGCTGGCGGCCGTCCGGCTACAGGGTTCTGGCGTGCTTAGAACTTGTAGTTGGCGCGGGCGTAGTAGTAGCCGCCGTTGATGCCGAATGGCGAGAACGAAGGCAGCACTGTGACGGCAGCGTTGTCGAGGGCCGCACGTTCATCCGCCAGCAGCAAGGCGCTCTTGCCGTTCGGGTACTTGTTGAACAGGTTGTTGGCACCGACCGCGATCGACCATTCCTTGCTCAGCTTGTAGCCCACTTCCAGATCGGTAATCGCCTTGGTGCTGATTTCCGTCTTGTGGTAGACCGAACCATCTTCGCTGCCATATTCAGAGGATGGGCCATAGATCGCTTCACGCAGGTTGACCGTCCAGTTACCGATCTTCCACAGCGCGCCCAGATTCAGGCGTACTTTGGGAGAAGCGGTTTCCAGATCGGAGATGGCAGTCTGGTCCAGCAGCGTCTGCGGCAGCAACTGCTTAGGCGCCTGATTGATCTTCACCACTTCGACCTTGTTGTAGTTGGCCGCCAGCGACCAGTCTACTTTACCTGCCGTGCCGTAGCTCTCGGCCAGCGTCGCCACAAACTCCAGCCCGCGGCTGCGGGTGTTGACGGCGTTGGAGAAGATGTTGATACCGGTCTGGCTGACGGTGCTGTCAAGCACATTGCCGTTAGCCTTGATGGCTGCCACCACGGCTGGCGAATTGACTGAGCCACCCGAGCCATACAGCGCACCGGAACCGACGATACGGTCACGGATGGTGATCTGGTAGGCATCGAGCGTGATGGCCAGATTGCTGGTCGGGTTCAGCACCATGCCGAGGCTGAAGTTGGTCGAGTGCTCAGGCTTGAGGCCATCCACCCCCACCAGCTTGGCGCCTGCCGAATTCGGCGCCAGCTGCACGAAGGCGCTGGTCGGGCTGACGTTGGTGGCCGAGTAGTATTCCTCGGCCAGCGTTGGCGCGCGGAAGCCGTTGCTGAAGGTGCCGCGCAGGCCGAAGGCCGGCGTGAAATCGTAGCGGCTGGTGAACTTGCCCACTTTGGCGTTACCGAAATCGCTGAAGTGCTCGTAGCGCGCGGCCAGATCCAGCGTCAGATCGGCCACCGGATTACCGGCGAAGTCGATATAGGCGGCTTCGTTGGTACGACGGTGCGAACCGGCGTCGGTCAGCGAGAAGCCCGGATACGACTGCGAACCTTCCTTATAGCGCGAAGCGGCATCACCGGCTTCGATCTCGTACTTGTCGATGCGATGTTCCAGACCAGTTGCCACCGTCAGCGGCTTGGCCCAGCCGATGGCAAATTCGTTGCTGGCCTCCAGCGTGGTGGTCAGCTGGCTGGCGATAAAGGCACCGGCATGGAAGTTGGTCGGCGTGGAGCCGGTATCATTGAACAGCGAGACGTTGCCCGAATCGGCCACGCCGATCTTGCTGGTGTCCTTGCCGTAAGTGCTGCTCAGGTCCATATTCCAGCCCGCCAGCGTACCCTTGATACCGGCCGTCAGGGCAAAGTCGTCCTGCTTCAGCGTTTCCTTGGGCGAGAAGCCGGTCGGGTAGACTTTCGGCAGACGGTTAGGCAGACGGTAGTTCTCGTAGGCGCGGGCTTCCTTGTGGCCGTAGGTGGCAATCGCATATAGCTGGCTGCCCTCGGCAAAATCGTAGCCGAAGTTCGCCGCCAGCACGTTCAGGTGGTACTGCGCGTCGCCGGAAATATGGTTGACATACGGGTAGCCCGGCTGCTGGAACATGCCCGGATAGGCCGCCATGCGCGAAGGTTCGATCACGCGCGGATCGATGCCGCCACGGTCGCTGTAGCCATGGTATTTGGATTCGCCGGTGATGCTCAGGTAGGCGTCCTTGAACGGCTCCATGCCCACGTTGAAAGCGCCGTCGCCGGTGCGCCCGCCGCCATCGGCATAGCCGCCGCCCGTGACAGTCGCGGTGCCGCCGTGGTTGTTCGACTTGAGGATGATGTTGATCACGCCGGCAATCGCATCCGAGCCATACTGCGCGGCAGCGCCATCCTGCAGCACTTCGATGTGGTCAATGGCGGCAACGGGAATGTAGTTCAGATCAGCTGCAGCGCCACCCTGATACGGGCCACCGAGCACGGCCAGATTGGCGGTGCCGTGGCGGCGCTTACCATTGATCAGCACCAGCGTATCGTTCGGGCTCAGGCCGCGCAGACGGGCCGACAGCGTCAGGTTGGCGGTGTCGCCGCCAAAGGCCTGCGCCGTAAACGAGGGCAGATTCTGCGCCAGTGCCTGGATCAGGTCCGGCTGGCCGGTGCGCTGCAGCGCGCTGGCATCGAGCACCTGTATCGGCGAAGCGCTGTTTTCCACTTTCATGCCGGTAGCGCGGGTACCGGTCACGATCACGGCGCTGACTGCTTCGCCGGCGACATCGGCAGTAGCAGCTGCGGCACCGGCCACCGCATCAACTGCCGGGGCGGAAGCATAGGCAGAGCCCATGACCAGAGTGGACATCACGGCGGCGACGCCGGTCTTCAGTTGAACCTTGTGCATGGTGATTCCTCGTTGATTAGTAAAGTAGGGTAAAGCTGTGATGAATTATTTTTTCGCGGCCAGCACTTCGATCTCCACCAGCCAGCCGGGGTTGCTCAGCCCCGCTACCTGCACCACGGCGCGCGCGGGCAGGCTGGTCTGGCTACCGCCAAAGTGCTGGGTATAGGCTTCCATAAAGCCCTTGGTATCGGCCTTGCCGCCCTTGGCCGGATCGCCGACCAGATACACGGTCATCTTGATCACGTCCGGCATGTCGAGCTTCATCCCCTGCAGGATTTCCTTGATCTTTTTCAGCACCGTTTCCGACTGGGTTCGGGTATCGCCAAAGGCAGCGATCGAATCCGGCGCGGCGCTGGCATCGACCACGGCAGGCACCTGACCGCTGACGAAGTGCAGCGTGGCGGCGGGCGGCACCGTTACCGCCAGCGCGATGGGGAAGTCCGAGCCGGGTATCTTGTGGCGCACAATGTCGGCTTTCGGTGCGGCGCCAGCGCTCTGGCAGGCAAGTGCCAGCGCGGCCGGAACCATCAGGCCTGCCAGTACGCGTTTCAGTTGAGGGGCTTTGTTCATGGGCTGTGCTCTTTCAATGTTTGTTGGACATCTGGCCGTTGCTGAATGGTTCTACCTGCAGCGCATCGCGCAGGGACATCACTTCCGCCTCGCTCAGCGGCGCGGCCTGATTGCCCCAGCTGCTGCGGACGAAACTGAGAATGGTGGAAATATCCTGATCGCTCAGGCTGTCGCTAAAGTCCGGCATGCCGCCGCGCCCCTTGAGCAGCACGGTGGCCACCTCGGTGCTTTTGCCCTGCACGAATTTGTTCCCCGCCAGCGCAGGAAAAGCGCCCGGTATGCCTTTGCCGGTAGGCTGGTGGCAGGCCGCGCAGTTCTTCAGGAACAGCGCCTTGCCATCCATCCCGTCGGCCCGCGCCGGCGCCGTGGCTGCGGCGGCAATGGCCGCTACGACGAGCAGCGCGAATTTGAACAAGCCTTGTTTCATACACTGGCCCTCGCATGGATTTTGGCGATCTGCTGCCAGGCCGATTCGATAGCACCGGCCTGCCAGCCCGTCAGATAACTGAGATGCTCTCCTGCCAGCAGCACGCGGCCCTCGCCTTCCACCAGCGTGGGGTAGGCGGCGGCGCGGGTCTTCTCAGTCCACTCCGCCCAGCCGCCAAGGTTGTACTGCACCCGGTGCCATGCGACGGAGAAGGCAGTCTCGAAGTTTTCGCTGTATTGCGGGAAGATCTTCTGGCCGGCTGCCACCGCAAAAGCGGCACGCTCTTGCGGCGACAGGGCGCTGACTTCGATCGCGGCTGTCTGGTACTGGTAGTACCCCAGCAGCACGCCTTTTTTCCCCTGCCAGCCGGTCGACGGCAGCGAGATGGTATTGATGCCTTTCAGGTCGGTCAGGATATGACCGCCGTACAGGTGCTCGTCTTCCTCCCAGAAGCGGCGTTTCATCTGCAGGCCGATTTTGCCGACCGGCGCATAGGACACCGTAGCGATGGCCTTTTTGAATTTGTCCGAAAAATCGGTGTCGATCTGGCGCAGCACGGAGAGCGGTATCGCGCACAGGCAGTAGTCCGCGCTGATGCTGGCCAGTTTGCCGCTGCCCGTGTCCTTGTAGGTGACGGTCACGCCCTTGTCGTTCTGACGGATAGTCTGCACTTCCGAGCGATAGCGGATATTCTTGCCAACGCGTTTCTCGAACGCTTTGGCGATGGCGTCCATCCCGCCGACGGGCTGGAACATGGTGTTCTGCATGGGGAAATCCTGCACCGCGCTGTACACGTGGCCCAGCTTGGAGGCCAGCAGGTCCTTGAAGCCCAGCGGGTCGGACGGCGTGCCTGCGCCGGGCGACATGCCGGCGCCGGGATTGACGGCATAGCCACGGCCACTGCGGCCTTTGTACTGCAGGTCGGCGCCGGACAGCTGGCCTTCATGAGCCAGATAGTCGAGCAGCAGGCGCTGATCGTCCGGCGTCAGTTGCTGGTCGAGCTGCCGGTTCTTGACGGATTTGGCCAGCAGTTCGGAAACGTGGCCGCGCATATCGGCCTTGATTTCCGCTACCCGCATGCGCTTGCCGGCAAACGGACCGGCATTTTCCGAGTACACAAAGGCATGGTCGTTATCGTTGACCATCACTTCCAGCGGCACTTCGAACAGGCGGGTGTAGTGCAGCGTAGACTGGTGATGCAGCGGTATCCGCCATGGGCCGTGGTTGATGTAGTGGCCCTGATCGAATTCGCAGGTCTGCTTCTCGCCGCCCAGTTCCGTCAGGCTGAAGCCTTTGCGGGCGGTCTGGCAGCGGCCACCGGCAAAGCTGCGCGCTTCCAGTATCTGGCAGTGGTAGCCCAGTTTTCCCAGTTCGTAGGCTGCCGTCATGCCGGCCAGACCGGCACCCAGAATCAGTACCTTCTTGCCTTTGCCGCTGCCTGTCAGGGCCGGTGGTTCCGAAGTAGTGGAACCTATGCCCATGCCCCATGCATTCATGGTATTGAGCAGCAGCCCCGTTCCGCCAACTGCAGCGGCGCGATACAGGAAGTCTCTGCGAGTAAAAGAACTAAACGATTTAAACTGTTTTACTGTCTTGCTTTCCATCTGCTTCCTCACCGATTTGCTAAAAGTCTGATGCGCAAGTGATGCCGCGATGACTACCATCTAGCAATCGGTGTGCCACAAATGAATAAATAAATAAACTTGCTTCACATTGAAAGCGCGCCTTTATTCATATGGTTTACTTTCTCGGGGCGCGTAAGCGCTATGAAAGGCGGGAGAAAAATACTTTATTTTTTTAATGGAATTTCAGCTGCCGGATGCACGGCATAAAAATCACCGCGGACGCACCAGATCGATGCGGCCACAGTGAAAAAACAGGAATCGGGGATGAGAATCTGCGGGCCGAAAGCCCTTTGCACCAGGCTAGTTCACGTAGCTGGCGTAGGTATGCGTAGTAGCACGTAGTGCGGGGGTGGCAGAACGCAGTGCAGTGCGCGGCAGCAGTGCAAACTCGACCTGCGCCAGCTGCTGGGGCGCACTGCTATCGAGCAGATGGCAGGCGTGATACTGCATCGGCGCAGCGGCATCGAGCAGGTAGATGGTTTCCATGTCGGCCGGGTCATAGGCTATCCGGATCTTCCATGGTCCGCGCGTACGGGCGCGCTCGTACCAGCCTTCGTCGAAGGCGCGCATGCAGGTATAGAATTGACTGAATAGCTGTATCCCTTCGCTGCACACCAGCGCATCCGTCACCGGCAACAGGCTGCAGCGCAGCAGATGTTCGGGATAGGTACGCAGCGAACTGCCATGGCTTGCCATACCCTGCTGCCAGCGCTGTAGCGGCGTAGCACCATCCAGAACAGCACGGGTGTTGTAGTAGAGGATAGCGTCCAGTAGCAGACGGTGGAATTCATCGAGATCGAGCACGCCATCCAGCCGCCCCTCGGCGGCCTGCGTTGCCGCGGGCAGCAGCCGGAAGCGCCGCTGCAGCACCGGCAGCCACGCTTGCGGCGTATCGAGCGCTACGCACACGGGCAGATTGAAGTTGTTCAGCAAAGGCGTAAACACGCCACCCGTACCCAGCTCCGGCGCCAGTTTCAGGCTGGCGGGCAGGTGCTGCACGGGCCAGTCCGCCGCAGCGATTTCGCGTCCGCGTGCGGCGCAGTAGCGCACTTTATCGGCGCCGCAATGGGCCAGTGCCAGCAGGGCATGGGCACGATTCACGCCACCAAAGCCGATGTAGTAGCCGGTAATCATGCCGCTATAGGCATCCGTCACCAGATACAGCCATGGCCGGCCTATGGTCTGCAGCCGGTCTGCGCGCGACACCAGTTGCAGCTCAGCCTGCAGCACGGATAGATAGTAGGCAGCGCCGGGACGCCCCGTCGCCGCTAGCCTGACTTCATCCTGCGCCGGTCCTATCGCGCAGGATGCATTGCCAGCCGCTGGCTGCGCTGCGCCCGCCGCGCGACGCTGCACCTGTGACGGCCTGTCATCGTCGTAGTCCAGCCAGTAGTTGAACTGGCCAAAGCTGGGCAGACTGGCATGGGATGCTGCCTGCACCGCCACGATACGCCCCGTTTCACCATCTATGCGGCGGCTGCAGAAGAACTCCGCCAGCATCTGCCGGTAGGCACCCTGACGGGAGAAGCGCGCGTGGTCCGCCGCGTAGCGCGCTACCGCCACCCGTATCACGCGGCGGATATCGTCATCGATATTTACGCCCGCACTATCGGCTGCGCCGTCCTTGCGCGGCCGTCCCCGTTTGACGCCCTCCGACGCCTGCCGCACCTTGCCCCGCCCGCCGGAGTTGGCATAGTCGGGCAGCAGCGCGTTGGGCGTCTGCCCGCGCTGCCAGTAGCGCCGCAGATAACGATACACGGTGGGATGCGATACGCCATGCTGACGGGTCGCCTGCGCCACCAGCGCACCGCGCATATGGGCCTGATAAATGGCCGGTTCCTGCGCGACCAGCGGGGCGATGATCTGCCAGGCACGGTCACGCAGCGCCAGATGCTTGGGCGCGGGCTGCTCCTGCCCCAGCAGCATCAGATAGGGGTCAGTGAGTGCTCTGCTGGCGCGCCCCGCCTCCAGATCGGCACGGATGCGCGCCAGCGTCCAGCGTTCCACCTCGCTGCCCTGCCCGGCCACATCGAACAGATAGGCGTAGCGCTGGCGCGGGTCTATCCACAGTATGCGCAGGGTGCGCGCGGCCGGCTGCGTGTAATGCAGCAGCTCATTGCGTAGCAACATTTTCACCCCGCCCTTGTATTCCAGCCATCCACCGCCCTCCCGTATCCGGTTCCTAGCGCATGCTTGTCTTGGATATGCAATAAGCGCGCCAGACTGGCGCAAGGGCATGCAGCCATGCTTTACGGCCTGAGCATGCCCTGTTGAAGAATGATAAGCTTGTTATTGGTGCAATGCAACAGATCGCCGCACTGAGTCCGTGCACGGACAGCAAGCACAACAGGGCCTTGCGGCCCTGTCGGAGGTGAGCATAAGGGGATCAGTACTTCTTCTTGGCTTTCGCACCGGCGGCCGGTTTTTTCGGCGGCGTGGACTTGCCCGATTCCGGCGGCATGCGGTCGGCATGGCTGATTTTCAGCTGTGCGCCGCCTACCCAGACTTTACCCAGATGCTTGAACAGATCGGGCGGCATACCGTCCGGCAGCTCCAGCATGCTGTAGGTATCGAAGATTTCGATACGGCCGATATGCTTGGCTTCCAGCCCTGCTTCGTTGGCGATGGCGCCAACGATGTTGGCCGGCGTGGCCGCATGGTTGCTACCGACTTCGATGCGGAAAGCGCTCATGGGTATTGCGATCTTGCCCGGCTTTTCCTTTTTCTTCTTGGGCGCGGTTTCCGCCAGTTCGTCCGCTTCCACGCGTGCCGCCTTGGCCAGCGGCGAGCTGGCCGAGCTTAGCGGAGCAGCCGCCTTGGCTACCTTGCTGGCCGGCTTGGCGGCGGCAGGTGCCGGCGTCTCGCCATCACGGCTGATGCGCAGCTGCTGGCCAGCTACCTTGATGCCGGCCAGATGAGCCAGCACTTCGCTATCGAGGTTGTCCGGCATATCGAGCACGGTGTAATCGTCGTAGATTTCGATCCGGCCGATATGCTTGGAGTCTATCCCGCCTTCATTGGCAATTGCGCCGACAATATTGCCCGGCTTGACGCCGTGCTGGTAGCCCACTTCGATGCGGAAGGTCTGCATGCCCGGATCAGGCGCGCGCATCACCCGTTCTTTTTTCGGGAAGCGGTCGGCACGCTCGGCACGGTCGCCGCGCTCGAAGCCTACCTGACGGCCCGGACGCTCATCCCAGCTGGCAGCCGGAATCTGCTGCTTCTTGTCGAGCAGCAGCGGCACATCGCCGCGCGCCATCTTGGCCAGCGCTGCAGCGATTTCGATGGCAGGAATATTCTGCTCGCGCTCGAAGTCTTCGATCAGCGACTGGAACTGCTCCAGCTCGCCCTGCGCCAGCGTCTCGCTGATCTGCGATTTGAATTTGGCGATACGCACATCGTTTACCGCCTGTATGGTCGGCAGTTCCAGCATGCCGATAGGCTGGCGGGTAGCGCGTTCGATCGATTTCAGCAGACCCTTTTCACGCGGAGTGATGAACAGGATAGCCTCGCCGCTACGGCCGGCGCGGCCGGTACGGCCGATACGGTGGGTATAGCTTTCCGGATCGTGCGGCACATCGTAGTTGACCACGTGGCTGATGCGTTCCACGTCGAGGCCACGGGCTGCCACGTCGGTCGCTACCAGTATGTCGATCTTACCATCCTTGAGCTGCTGGATAGTACGCTCGCGCTGCGCCTGCTGGATGTCGCCATTGATGGCGGCTGCCGAGAAGCCGCGCGCCTGCAGCTTTTGCGCCAGTTCTTCCGTGCCCAGCTTGGTGCGCGAGAAGATGATCATGCCGTCGAAATCTTCCGCTTCCAGTATGCGGGTCAGCGCGTCCAGCTTGTGCATGCCGCTCACCAGCCAGTAGCGCTGGCGGATGTTTTCATTGGTGCCGGTCTTGGCAGCGACCGTGATTTCTTTCGGGCTGCGCAGATAGGTGTTGGCGATGCGGCGGATAGCCGACGGCATGGTGGCCGAGAACAGCGCCGTCTGGCGCGACTCCGGCGTCTCCTGCAGGATGCGCTCGACATCGTCGATAAAGCCCATGCGCAGCATTTCGTCGGCTTCGTCCAGCACCAGCGTTTTCAGCTTGGACAGATCGAGCGAACCTTTATCGAGGTGATCGATCACGCGGCCGGGCGTGCCAACCACCACGTGCACGCCGCGGCGCAGCGCCGACAGCTGCGGGCCATAGCTCTGGCCACCGTAAATAGGCAGTACGTGGAAGCCGGGAATATGCGCAGCATAGGTCTGGAAAGCTTCGGCGACCTGGATCGCCAGTTCGCGCGTAGGCGCCAGCACCAGCGCCTGCGGCGTGGTCTGGCGGATATCGATGCGCGACAGGATAGGCAGCGCAAACGCTGCCGTTTTACCGGTGCCGGTCTGGGCCTGGCCCAGCACGTCGAGGTTCTCGAGCAGCAGCGGGATGGTGGCCGCCTGAATCGGCGACGGGGATTCGTAACCGACGTCTTTCAGCGCCTTGATCAGGGGAGCGCTGAGGTCCAGATCGGAGAACAGGGTTACGGGGGAAACGGGGGATACAGACATGGCGTCACTCACAAGTATGTTCGAATCGCCTAATTGCGAAAGAAATTTGTGCGTAGTTTACTCTGTCTGGCCGCTTTCAGCCCGATTTTGCCCAAAATTCGCGAAAACATGGCCGAAATCACAGTATTTCCTGCTAAATCACCCGGCCATAAAAAAACACAGGCCACAGCCTGTGCTTTCCGGGTTCCTGCGCCGCCCAGGCCATACTGGTCCGGGGCGGCACGTCCTGCATGGTGACGCTGCTTGCTGCAAGCTGAAGGTCAGCTTAGTGCCGCCAGCTTGATCTGGCGGCCGGGGTACTACCTGAAGGATGTTGCTAACTAGCTGACGCTTATTTGCTGGCGGCTGGTGCCGATGCTGCTGGCATCGATGCCGAAGCCGAAGCCGCTGCAGCTTTCTCTTTCTTGTGATGAGTTGCTTTCTTCGCCGGTGCGGATGCTGCAGGAGCCGAAGCCGAGGCGCTCGCCGAAGCGGCAGGAGCAGGAGCTTGAGCGAAAGCGGCACCAGCGAACAGGGTGGCGATCAGGGTAGCGATAACTTTTTTCATGATAATTCCTCTTTACGGTCTATACGGTTTAGATGCTTAAGTCTGCTGCAGTGACTACCTGATTACTTGCTAGCTGCTGGTGCCGAAGCTGCAGGAGCCGAAGCCGATGCGCTAGCCGATGCTGCAACTGCCTTCTTGTGATGCTTGACCTTTTTCTCCACCGGTGCGGCAGGCGTCGATGCAGCCGGGGCCGAAGCTGCTGCTGCGGCAGCAGCAGGAGCCGATGCTTTGGCGCTAGCCGAAGCGGCAGGCGCAGGAGCTTGAGCGAAAGCGGCACCAGCGAACAGGGTGGCGATCAGGGTGGCGATAACTTTTTTCATGATAATTCCTCTTAACGGTATATACGGTTTATATGGTTAAATCTGAGTCAATTACTACCTGATTACTTGCTAACGACTGCTGGTTTTACTTCGTGTTTTGCAACAACAACTGGTGCTGCGACCTTGGATTCTTTAGCCTGGTGTTCGGCTTTGACTGGAGCGGTTTTCAATTCGGCCCTGGCGGCGACATGGGTGTCGGCGGCTTTGACTTCGGTGTCTTTTGCTTCGACAGTCTTGGCTTCTGCTTTAGCCTCGTGAGCTTTAGCTTTAACATCGGTTTTAACTTCGCCTTTCACCTCGGCCGGTTTGTGCGCCGCTTTAACTTCGGCCGCCTTGCTTGCGCCTTTCACTTCAGCCGTTTTGGTTTCTGCCTTGGCTTCCACTTTAGCTTCAGCCTTAGTTTCAGCTTTAGTTTCGGCTTTCACTGCGGCGGGTTTTACCACGGGTGCGGTGGTCGTGGTGGCAGCAGGCGTCTGTGCGAATGCTGCGGTAGCGAACAGACCGGCGATCAGGGAAGCGGTGATTTTGGTCATGATGTATTTCCTTTTCTGGGTTTCGGCATCGGGACAATCCCGTGTCGCATGAGCAAAAAACGGCCCGACTCCCCCGCCAGTTGACGGCAATTACAAGCGCTTACCGACTCTTACACTCGCTTACAAATAGCGCTTTTCAGCCCACTTACCGCTCCCACGGCGTTTAATGGGGCTGCGCCTCCTTTTTCACGGCGGCCAGCGCCATGCGCTCCACCAGTCCGGGCGCGATCAGCTTGAGCCAGCGTCCCAGCTTGCCCTTGGCCGACATCACCACCTCGCGCCGGCGTGCTTCCATGCCATCGATAATCAGCCGGGCGCACTGCTCCACCGGCATGGCCTTGTCCTCTTTCAGGCTGCTGCGCCCCAGTGCTCCTCCAGCGGCGTTGAAACCGCGATGGCGGATCTGCGTCGCCACCACGCCGGGATAGGCTATCGTCACGCTGACGCCTGCGCCGCGCAGTTCCGGCCGCAGCGCCTCGAAAAAGCCGCCCATGGCGAACTTGCTGGCGCCGTAGGCCGTGCGCCCCGGCACGCCCACCAGACCGGCCAGCGAGGACACTGCCACGATGCTGCCGCGCGTCTGCTTCAGATAGGGCAGTGCGGCATGGGTGCACCACACGCTGCCCCACAGATTGATACGCATCAGCTCCTCGTACCACGCCAGATTCTCCACCTCCTCGAACAGCGCGTGGGCCGAGCGGCCGGCGTTGTTGATCAGCGCATCGATGCGGCCAAAGCGCGCCACGCAGGCCTCGATCAGGGCGACGCACTGGGCCTGCAGCGAAACATCGGTGGGCACTACCAGCGTCTGCGCGCCGCTGGCGGCACAGCTGGCCGCCACCTGCTCCAGCTGTCCCGCGTTGCGCGCGGCCAGCACCAGCGCCACTGCGCTGCCGTGCCGCTGCGCCAACTGGCGCGCCATTTCTGCCCCGATGCCATCCGAGCTACCGGTAATGATGATGACTTTCATAGTTCTCCCCTGATCCGATCCGATTATTTTTACAACGGCACGGCGTGCAGTTGCTACCACAAGTAAAGTAAGATAAAGCCCTCTGCACCGAATTACACTTCATGGAGTAAACATGCGCATCCCGGCCCTCGCCATCGCTACCAGCCTCGCACTGGCTTCCTTCCACGCCCACGCCCAGAACGCTCCGACAGTAAGCGAGGGTCCGCTGCGCGCCCACCTGTCCTTCCTCGCCGACGACCTGCTCGAAGGGCGCGGCACCGGCCAGCGCGGCGGAGATCTGGCGGTGCGCTATCTGGAAACCCAGGCTGCCGTCATCGGCCTCAAGCCGCTGGCTGGCGGCGGCTACCGCATGCCGGTAAAGATCGAAGGCACCAAACTGCTGGCAAATAGCTTTGTACGCTTCCAGAACGCTGCCGGCAAGCAGATCACGCCGCTCAACGGCAGCGAGATCGTATTCGGCACGGCCGGCGGCAAAACCGACATCAGCATCGATGCGCCGCTGGTATTTGTCGGCTATGGCGCCATCGCCCCGGAAGAAAAATGGGACGACTACAAAGGCATAGACATGAAGGGCAAGATACTGGTCATGATGGTCAATGACCCGCAGCCGACTGCCGAAGAACCCAACCGCTTCGCCGGTAAAGCCTACACCTACTATGGCCGCTGGCTGTATAAATTCGAAGAAGCCGTGCGTCAGGGCGCAGCAGGCGCCCTGCTGATCCACACCACGCCGTCGGCTTCCTATCCATGGAGCGTGCCGGCCAATGGCTTCAGCCATGAACGCTTCCATCTGGCCGGTTCGGGCAACGCTATCGAAGGCTGGCTGCAGGAAGAAGTGGCGCGCAGCCTGTTCGCCGCTGGCGGCTTCGATCTCGATGCGCTGCGCGCCCAGGCCGAGCAGCGCGACTTCCGTCCGGTCGATCTGAAACTGAACGTGCACGCCGAGATCCACAGCGCCATCCGCCAGATCGAGCAGTTCAACGTGGCCGGTATAGTGCCGGGCAGCGATCCCAAGCTGAAACAGCAGGCCGTGGTGTACTCGGCCCACTGGGACCATCTGGGCATGGACGAAGGCGTAAGCAAGGAAGATGGCCACGACCACATCTGGAACGGCGCCATCGACAATGCTTCCGGCTCGGCCGCGCTGCTGGCCATGGCGGCAGAAGCCGTCAAGCATCCGGCCAAACGCACCCAGGTCTTCCTCTGGCCGGCCGCCGAAGAACAGGGCCTGCTGGGCAGCGCCGCCTATGTACGCAATCCGGCCTGGCCGCTGAACCAGACCACGGCCGACCTGAATCTGGACAGCATGAACTTTGTCGGCCGCACCATCGATATGGGCGTGGCAGGCGCCGAGCGCAGCAGCCTATACGAAGCCGCCGGCAAGGTGGCGCGCAAAATGGGCCTGAAGCTGGCACCGACCATTCCCGACCTGTCGGGCGCCTACTTCCGAGCTGACCACTTCAACTTCGCCAAGGCCGGCGTACCGGCCTTTAACGTGGGGTCGGCCGTGTTCTCCGGCGACGGCCACTTCGAATTCGAGCACGATCAGGAACATTCGAGCGCCAGGATGGTCTCGTTCAAGAAGGACTACCACCAGACCAGCGACGAATACCACCCTAGCTGGGATCTGTCGGGCATGGTGCAGCAGGCCCAGTTCACGCTCAACCTGGGCTACGCCGTCGGCAATGCGGCGGAAATGCAGAGCTGGAAGGCAGGCGATGCTTTCGGCAAGGTCAAACGTTAAAAGGAACAGGGCATGGAAACCAATAGCAAGTGGATCAATATAGAAAGCGCTAACGGCAGTTTCGGCGCCTATCTGTCGCTGCCACGCGGCGGCAGCGGCCCCGGCATCGTGCTGCTGCAGGAGATTTTCGGCGTCAACCAGCACATCCGCAACGTGGCCGACCAGTATGCGGCTGATGGCTATGTGGTGCTGGCACCCGACATCTTCTGGCGTCAGGGCGAGCGCATCGAACTCGGTTACGAAGGCGCGGACTGGCAGCGCGCCGTGGCGCTGATGAATGGCACCGACTTCGCGCTGGCACAGGCTGACGTTGCCGCCACCGCCAGCGTACTGCGCGCCCTGCCGGGCGTGGGCCCGCGCATCGCCTCGCTGGGCTACTGCTTCGGCGGCAAACTGTCCTATCACACGGCAGCCAACGGCGTGGTCGATGCCGCCGTGTGCTACTACGGCGGCGGCATCCAGCTGGGGCTAGATCGCGCCAGCGAGATCACCGGGCCGGTGCTGATGCACTTCGGCGCACGCGATAGCCACATCCCGCTCGCGGCAGTGCAAAGCATTGCGCACACCTTCGACGCTAACGAACAGGTGGAAATCCACGTGTATCCGCAGGCCGAACATGGCTTTAACTGCAACCATCGCAGTTCCTACCACCAGCCTAGCGCTGCACTGGCTAGAGGACATACACTACAGTTCCTGGCCGAACAGCTGTAAATCGGCGCGGGCCGTGCGCTAGAATGAAGCCTTCCTAAGTGAGGTAAGCATGGCCCGTCTGCAACTCGATTTCCCCGAAAACCAGTTCTGTTATTCCACCCAGCTCACGGTCCGCGTGACCGACATCAACGCCGGCAACCATCTCGGCAATGACTCCATGATATCCATGCTGTCGGAAGCGCGCGCGCGCTTCCTGTACGAAAACGGCGTGGAAGAAGTCGATGGCACGGGGCTGGGCATCATCGTCACCGACCTGTCCACCATGTACCGCGCCGAAGCCCATGCGCGCGATGTGCTGACCTTCGAGGTGGGAGTCATGGACTTCAATAGCTACGGCGGCGATATCATCTTCCGCGTCACCCGCCCGGCCGACCGCGCGCTGGTGGCCATGGCCAAGTACGGCTTTGTCTTCTTCAACTACAAAACCAGCAAAGTCACGCCCATGCCGGAAGAATTCCGCGCCAAATTCCCCAGAGTGAACCGGCTGGACTAAACCGCCAGCGGCTGTGCCAGATCAGCGTGCCGCCACTTTCGGCACGATGGTCTTGTCGAACCACTCATCCAGCATCTGCTTTTCGTAACGCAGCGTATCGGTTTCCCAGTAGCGGTTGATGCGCTGCATATAGCTCATATTCGAGAGCTGTTCGTCGCCGCTGCGCAGCGTCTGGCCGTTCTGTTCCAGCGTGTAGTGCAGCCGCATGCGCGGCCAGTCGGCGCCGTCATTGAGCACGCGGATATCTTCGCCACCATTGCGGCGCGGCCACATGCGTCCGGCCAGATCGATGTCGAGCACTTCGATTTTCAGGCTCTGCCCGGCCGGCAGTCTGGCATTCCAGCTGTCGAAATAGTTACTGAAATCTTTCAGCACCCGTTCGCGCTCGATGGCATTGCGCGGCACATCGGCATAATCTTCCGGCTTCACATAGCTGACGCTCACTTGCGCCGCAGCGGCGCCACTGGCCAGCAGCGCTGCCGCCAGCAGTATGCGTGTCTTTGCTCGCATGACTAACTCCTTCACAGTCGGTGCAGCGCTTGATGCTGCAAACAATATAGCTGCAATATAGCCGCTTTCCTGCGCCGCTGCGCTGCCTGAATAAGTTTGTTACCAAATCCGGCCGTTAGCGCCTGTCATGCTGGCGTCATAACATCCGGCTAAGATTGCGTCCGTTGCAGCACGCCTCCGCACCTGCCTGCCCGTACCGATTTCCCCCAGCTGTCCCCCGCCCGCAACGAGCTTAGCCTCCTTGCGGGCTTTTTTGCTGGCCAGTGCGCCTTGTTGTGTAAATGCGATGGCAATATTGCCTAAAACGAAGTATTGTTGCTGCTGCCCTGAGCACGCCACTGCGGCTTTGCAACACTCCCCAAAAACACGGATTGTTGCTTGTTGTCAATGGCGATAAGCCCGGTCTACAATCGGATAACCCCAACCTCGTGCCTTTTGCGGAACTCGCTCATATGTCTTTTCTGTCACCGTCGTCGCCTAAACTAGCGCCATGGAAAGTCCTGCTGGTCGACGATGAACCCGACATCCACGATATCACCAAGCTGACCCTGAGCCGTTTCCGGCTCGACGGCCGCGCCCTCACCTTCGTGCATGCCTACAGCGGCGCCGAAGCTAAAGAGGTGCTGGCGCGCGAAAGCGATATCGCACTGGTATTCCTCGATGTGGTGATGGAGAGCGAAGACAGCGGGCTGGAAGTGGCGCGCTGGATGCGGCAGGACCTGAATAACCAGTTCACCCGCATCGTGCTGCGTACGGGCCAGCCGGGACAGGCGCCGGAAGAACGGGTGATCGTCAATTTCGACATCAACGACTACAAGGAAAAGACCGAGCTCGATCGCACCAAGCTGTTTACCACCACCTTTGCCGCCCTGCGCGCCTACCGCGACATCATGAAGGTGGAAGAAGCGCGTCAGGCGCAGGTGCACTACCGCGAAGGGCTGGAACGGGTGATCGCCGCATCGGCGCATATTTTCCAGCAGCGTAATCTGCAGGATTTCGCCAACGGCCTGCTGCAGCAGGTGGTGGCGCTACTGCGGCTGGAGCAGAGCATGCTGCTGCGCCTGCGCGCTGCCACGGCCATCAGCGGCGAGAACAACTACGAAATTCTGGCCCGTATCGGCGACATCGACGGCCCGCTGCTCAGCCCCGAATTGCTGGCCCAGCTCGATCACTCCAAGGTCAACAAGATTACCCAGCTCGAAGGCGATACCTATATCGGCTACTTCCCCAACAACAGCGGCAAGCATTCGCTGCTGATCCTGAAAGGGGTGGAGGAAATCTCCGAGCTCGATATCAAGCTGCTGGAAGTGTTCTGCTCGGGCGTGGCCATCGCCTTCGATAACATACTACTGACCCAGGAAATCACCGACACCCAGGCCGAGCTGATACTGCGTCTGGGCGATGTGGTGGAATCGCGCTCCAACGAAGCGGGCAATCACGTGCGCCGCATGGCCGAAGTATGCCACCTGCTGGCCAGCGCCAGCGGCATGAGCGACGAGGAAACCGCCGTGCTGCAGCACGCCGCACCGATGCACGATATCGGCAAGATCGCCACGCCGGACGCCGTGCTGCTCAAGCCGGGCAAGCTCGATGCGGACGAATGGGAAATCATGAAGCAGCACCCCAGCGTGGGGCTGTCCATCCTCAACGGTTCGCAGCGCCCCATCCTCAAGGCGGCGGCCGTGATCGCCCACCAGCACCACGAGAAATACGATGGCAGCGGCTATCCGCAAGGCCTGAAGGGCGAGCAGATCCACCTGTACGCGCGCATCGTGGCGGTGGCCGATGTATTCGACGCGCTGATGCACAAGCGCTGCTACAAGGAAGCGTGGCCGCTGGAACAGGTGATAGCCCACCTGCGCTCGGTGGCCGGCCAGCATCTGGACCCGCACTATGTCGACCTGCTGGTGCAGAACATCGACCAGGCGCTGGAAATCAACCAGCGCTTCCCCGACTAGGCGCCGCGCTGCCGCGTCACAGCGCTCAGGCAGCGACCTTGCGCTGGATTTTGGGGAAGCGCAGCTTGTAGTGCAGCCCCAGTCCCGGCGAACTGAGTACCTTGACGGTGCCACCCAGCGCGCCCGTCACCAGGTTGTACAGGATGTGCGCCCCTAGCCCGCTGCCGCCGGTGCCGCGCTTGGTGGTGTAGAACGGGTCGAACAGCTGGGCCAGCGCCGCGCTGTCCATACCGATGCCGTCATCGCTGTAATTAAGCTCGATCAGATCGCCATCGACCGCAACGTTAATCCGGATCACGCCGGGCTCGCCCTGCTCGAAGCCATGCACCAGCGAGTTCACCACCATATTCGTTACCACCTGCGATAGGGCGCCGGGGAAGCTGGCCATATTGATCTGCTCGGGACACTCGATCTCCAGCGTAACCGGCTTGCCTTTCAGCTTGGGCTGCAGCGACAGCAGCACTTCATCGAGATAGCGGCGCAGGTTGAAGCTGCGGATATCGTCGGCCGACTGGTCCACCGCCACCTGCTTGAAGCTGCGCACCAGTGCTGCGGCGCGCTGGGTATTGGTGGTCATGATGCGCAACGACTGATCCACAATGCCGAAGAACTGCTGCAGGCCCTCTTCGTCCAGCGTGCCGCTGGCCAGATCTTCGCGCGTCAGGCGCAGCTCTTCCACCAGATGGCTGGTGGCCGTCACGCAGATGCCCAGCGGCGTATTGATTTCGTGCGCCACCCCGGCCACCAGCCGGCCCAGCGAAGCCAGCTTCTCCTGCCGCACCAGTTCCCCCTGCGCTTCCTTGAGCGATTCCAGCGCCGCTTCCAGTGCGGCATTCTGCTCTTCCAGCGCTTCCTTGGCGCGGCGGATTTCGCGGTCGGCGCGCATGCGCGCTATCGCTACCGCCACGTGGCTGGCCATGAAGGCCAGGATATCGAGATCGGCTTTGCTGTACATCACCTTGTCGTCATAGCTCTGCACGATGATCACGCCGTAGGCGGTGTCACCGAGCAGCATGGGCGCCCCCATCCAGCTGGCAATGTCTATGCTGCCCAGCGGCTGCTTGAGCTCACCGCTGGCGATCAGCGCTTCCAGCCCGGCCCGGTCCAGCATCTGTGCCTGCTTGCGCTGCAGGATATAGGACGACATGCCCAGCCCGAAATCGAAGCGCTTGACGGGCGCCTGCTCGTCCTTCTCATCGACAAAATACGGAATGCTGATTTCCTGCGTATCAGGATGGTAGAGCGCCATCAGGAAGTTCTGCGCCGGCACCAGCTCGCTGATAATCTGGTGCAAACGCATATTCAGCCGGCTGCCGCCGGTGGCCGTAGCCGACAGATTGGCCAGTTCGTACAGGGCGCGCTGGATATTCTCGGCGCGGCGCCGCTCGGCCACTTCATGCGCCAGCAGGGCCGTGCGTTCCTGCACGGCGCGCTCCAGCCGGTCCATGCTGCGCAAGCCCTGCAGGGCGCTCGAGACATGGTTGGCGATCTGGGCGAACAGGGCCTGGTCTTCGGCACTGTAAGTGTGTTCCTTGTCGTAGCTCTGCATCACCATGGCGCCCAGCACCTGATGGTTCAGGTCATGCAGCGGGCAGCCCATCCAGTGTTCGGCGATGGTGCCGATGCCGAAACCGGCGTTATGCTGGCGCCGCGCCTGATGTTCGGCGGCCGTCATCACCATGCTGCGGTCGTTGATGATCACCGCCGCCGTGGGCGACTCGCCTTCTACCAGTTCGAACAGGTCATCGCGCCCGGGCGGATCATCGACTTCATCGACGAAATACACGAAGCGCACCTGATTGACGGGGCCATCGGGATCGCTCAGGGCCACAAAGTAGTTGGCGGCATACATGATGCGCCCCAGCCCTGCGTGCACGGCTTGCAGAAATTCGCTGATATCCGTGCAGCTGCTGGCCTTCTGGCCTATTTCCAGCAGCATGGCCTGAACCGCTTCGAGGCGGGCGAGACGACTTTCCATCGGGTTTCCTGAATCGGACTAAGAACACGAAAATACTAGCAGGTCCCCGCGCGCACGACCATAGCGGCGGTGCGTTGCTGACGTCCGACGTGGCTGCGCAGCGTACAGCGTGGTTCAGGGACGACGGTAACCGCCGTCTATCCAGCGCTCGGCGCTGCTGGCACTCAGTTTGAAGTCGGGCGCCACGCGCACCTGCGCCAGCTGCTCGCCATCGGCATCGACAGCGCTCAGGGTGGCATACGGGTCGTCTTCGTCCGGCACGATATCGAGCAGCACCTTGATCTGCCCTGCTTGGGTATTCACCAGCACCTGCTTGTGCAGCTGCGCGTGCAGTTGCTGCTCGTGGCGGCGCAGCACTTCGTTGGCCGTTTTCACCAGCGTGTGAAAGGCCGGCAGATCGAGCGGCTTGGGATTTTTCTTGTCGCGTCCCATAGTCCACGGTCCCACCAGCGCAGGCTCCGGTTCGCCATCCTTGATCATGGCGACGGCCCAGCCATCGTCATCTTCGTTCTTGATCACGCGGGCCGTCCAGCCATTGCCCTGCCACAGTCTGGCCTCCTGTACGGGGCTATCGTCGTCGTGCAGTGCTTGCTCCATGGGGTGTCCTGTCTGTTCGGTGGGGGAGCAAGATGATACGCCCTGCGCGCCAGATCAACAATGCCGCCAGCGCGCTGAGCCAGATCATGAATTCATGATATTTACGACAATAATAAAACCGTAAACACAACAAAAGTTTCCGGAAAAGAATATAAAACGGAAATTTTTTTGACCGGCATCAAAATATAAAAACCACTAGGAATCAGCGACTTAAGTCTGTTTTAAGCATTCCGGCAGCGGTAGCGAGCGGTTTTACTGCTAAAAAAGCACTAGACATTGCCGTGCGAATATTATTATTATCAATCCAGAATCAGCAGTTTCCCGAAATTAATAAAAGTTTCGCTAGCCATCAAGCCGCTAGCCTATCGATAAGGAACCGATCATGTCTCTGTCCAAAACCCTGCTCGCTATCGCCCTGACTGGTGCTGCGCTGAGCGCACAGGCTGGCGTCACCTACTCGGCCACTAGCGGTACTACTTCGGGTGTTTCCGGCGTCACCACCATTACCTTCGATGATGGCCTGCTGCCTAGCGGCTTTGCCAGCTATGATACGACCCATGCCATCATCCCGGTGGGCGGCTACCCGGGCGAATCGGCCCCGCCACCCAATGACAGCACCCGCTACTTCTCGGTCGGTGTCAGCGGCGGTCAGGTCAGCTCGTCTAGCGTCAGCTTCGCCGGCAACGGTGCCAGCTATTTCGGCTACTACATGGGTTCGCCAGACAACTACAACGTTGTCACCCTGTACAGCGGCAATACCATGCTGCTGCAGATTAACGGCACGAATATGGCGCAAGCCGCCTCGGTGCTGGCTGACGGCAATCAGGGCCACGGCTTCTACATGAACTTCTTCACCAACGGCGGCACCACTATTTCGCGCGTGACTTTCTCGTCCAGCGCCAATGCCTTCGAGACGGATAACCACGCGTTCGCCGCTGCCGTACCGGAACCGGAAACCTATGCCATGCTGCTGACCGGTCTGGGTCTGGTGGGCTTTGCCAGCCGTCGCCGCCGTCCTAGCAGCGAAGAGTGCTTCTACTAATCAGCCAGCCATAACAGCACGGCGGCGTCGCACGACGCAGCCGCATACAGTGCAAGCGCTTGGGGGCCGGTAAAGTTTTCCAGTACGGAAAGCTTTACCGGCCCCGATTTTTTCTACCCTACAGGGCGATGCAGGGCCGCGCTGGCGGCTGGGGCGGGGGCCGCAGTGGCGTGCTACGGGGATCGATAGCCGGCTGCGGCATCTGGTAAGTGTAAGGGTTGATGATGATGGGCGGGATGGCTGGCGGTGCCGACGGAGGATTTTTCGGCCCGCCACCGGACAGGCGCCGCATGCGCCGCCACGCCGCCCGCACTCGCTCTACAGCAACCATGATACGACCCTCCTGACAGAACTCGAACTTTCAGTATAGGCCGGCACCGGCCTATTACAAGGCGTCACCATTCGGTGCGGCCTGCATGCATTCCATCCCGTCAAAACGCCACTTTATCGCACACCGCTAGCTGTGCAGGGGCGCCGCGCGTACAGTTCAACCATGCCAGACGGCACATAAGAACTTAACCTGAATCGGGGTCCATCATGAAAAGCACCGCAAAATATCTGTTCATCGCTACGCTGTTCACCTTCCTGGCCATTTCTGCATGGCAGGTAATATTTGGCGACGGCATCAACGTGAATATCGATGGCGATCAGATCGACGGTCCGCTGGGCGCCATACTCGGGGTGCTGTTTGCCAGTGGCGGCATGGCCATCGCTGCCGTGGTCTGCGTCGGCGTGGCGATCTTCCTCGGCGTGCTGTTCGCCGGTCTGGGCGTGCTGATGGTAAGCGGCATGGCACTGCTGGCCTTCATCTGCATCATGGCCGTCTCGCCCCTGCTGCTGCCCCTGCTGGTGGTGGTCGGCATCATCTACTACGTACGCAAACGCCAGCAACGCCGCCAGCATCTGGCACTGAATCAGGCAGTCTGATCAAACGGCTGCGCAGCGTGACTAGCCCACGCTGCCAGCCCCACCCGTTTCAACCGGAAGCGGCCGGGACTAGCACTCCCGGCCGATCCGCCTTCAGGCCAGCCGGCCGTCATCCTGCGCCAGCAGCACCCGGTTACGGCCGGCCCGTTTGGCGCCGTACAGCGCCTGATCGGCACGGCTGAGCGCATGGGCGCCCTGCGGCTCGTCCGCATCGAGCCGGGCCAGCCCGATACTCACGGTGACCGTGATCGATATCTCATCCGTCAGTTGCATGGGCGTATCGGCTACCTGCGCACGCAAGCGTTCCGCCACCAGCTGCGCGGCCTCCAGCGCGGTAGCCGGCAGCAGCATGGCAAACTCCTCGCCGCCGATGCGGCCCAGCATATCGATCTTGCGCCTTGCCGCGTTCATGCGTTCGGCCAGCTGCTGCAGCACGCGGTCGCCGGCCGCGTGGCCGTATTCGTCGTTGATGCGCTTGAAATGATCGACATCGAGCAGCAGTACGCTGGCCGGCTGCCCGGGTGCGCGCTGCAGCCGGCTATGCTCTTCTTCCAGCCGGCCCATGAATTCGCGCCGGTTCGGCAGCCCGGTCAGCGCGTCGGTCGTGGCCAGCAGGTGCAGCTCATCGTGCATGCGGCGGCGCTCGGTGGTATCGAGCGTCGAGACGATCAGAAAATCCAGACTATGATCGTGGCCGGGCATCACCAGCAGGGTCAGCTCGTTGCGGCGCGCCACCCCGTCGAGACGGCGGAAGCTGCCTTCGCAGCTGAAGATCTGCTGCCCCCGTACCAGCGCGGCCAGCGCCAGCGCAAAATTCGGCATGGCGGCAGCGTCGAAATTCTGCGCCAGCGTCAGCTGCGCCAGATCCTGCCGGTCGGCCCGTGCTCCCACCTGTGCCAGCGCGGCGGCATTGACGTCGACTATGCGCACCTGCGCCGCCAGATATTCGAGCTGGGCCGGATTGGCCTGCAGGTAGACGGCCAGATCGTCGATACCGGCCAGATCCATCTCGCTCAGCGCCAGCCGCACGCCCGACCAGTCCTGCTCCCACAGTGCCACCGGGGCATGATCGTACAGGCTGCGGAAGCGCGCCTCGCCAGCGCGCAAGGCCTGCGCTGCGCGAGCCTGTTCGATGGCGATGCCGGCCAGCTGCGCCGCCTGTTCGATCAGCGTGATATGCGCCATGCCCGGCAGCCGCGCATGGCGATGGTAGATGGCGAACACGCCCAGCACATTGCCATTGGCGCCAAAGATGGGGTCCGCCCAGCACGAGCCCAGCCCGGCCCGCATGGCCTGCTGGCGGTATTCGCCCAGTTCCGGCGTGCCGGCGATATCGGCCACGATGATACGCCGCCCCAGCTGCACCGCCTGACTGCAGGGGCCGGACATGGCGCTCAGCGCCTGCCCGTGTACGGCAGCGTTGAAGAATACCGGCAGGCTGGGCGCAGCCCCCACCAGCAGGTGTTCGCTGTCGCCCTCGCGCAGCAGCACGCTGCACAGCATATCTTCGTTGCCCGCTTCGACGCCGCGCACCACGCCTTCCAGTATGGTCTGCAGCGGCGCCCCCGTCGCCAGCAACTCCAGTACCTGACGGCGGGTCTGCTCGCGCTGCATGGCGCGGGTCCGTTCGGTAATATCGTGGAAGGAATGCAGGCGCGCAGCCATTGCGCCCAGCTGTAGCTGGCGCGTATGCTGTTCCAGCACCCGGCCATCCTGCAGATACAGCACACTGAGTTCGCCTTCCGCCGGCCAGCCTAGCGTATGGTCGGGCGGCGGCGTCAGCAAGCGCGCCTGTACGGGCGGGCGCAGCTGCTGTGCCATATGGCTGCGCAGGGCCGCGCCGTCGCTCTGCCAGTCCAGGTGCTCTGGCAGATACCACATCTCGCGCAGGCGCCGGTTCACGTTCAGCACTTCGCCTTGCGGGTCCTCCACCAGAATGCCGTCCATGGTCGCATCGAGAATGCTGCGGATGGTGGCCCGGCTGCGCTGTTCTTCGCTGGCCAGCGCCAGCAATGCCTGTTCGCGCTCGCGCAGATCGCTAGCCAGCGTCTCGGCATAGGCCTGCGCAGCGCGCGCCCGCTCGCCGCTACGCGCCAGCTGGAAGGTCAGCCCGGCCAGCAGTACGCTGAACAGCATACCCGCCAGCGCCAGCAGCGTGGCTTTGCGCTCGCCGGAGGCATTGCCGTGTGCTGCGCGGATCTGCAAGGTCCAGACCCGCCCGCCGAAACTGAACTGCTGCTGGCTGACCCGGTTGCGCAGCAGGTCGTCGGGCTGGCTGTCGTACATGCGGTTGGCTGCCGTAGCACTACTGCCATCGTAGATTTCCACATCCAGCCCGCTGGCGCGTGCGCCACCCAGACCAGCCATCAGATCATCCATCCGGAACTGCGCGTACACCCAGCCCGTCAAGGCGGCACGGCGCTGCGCCGACGTGGCGGTGGACTGACCATGGCGGTACAGCGGCAGCACCATCAGGAATCCGGCCTGCACCGGCGCCTCCTGTTCCAGCTCCTGCACCAGACGGATGCGTGCCGTCAAAGCCGGCAAACCGGTATCACGCGCCCGTTCCAGCGCCGCACGGCGTAGCGGTTCGGAGGCAGCATCGTAGCCGATGGCGCGGGCGTTCGCCAGCGTGCCCGGTTCCAGATAGGTGATCGGTGCATACCATTCGCGCTGACCAGCCGGATGCACGCGGTAGCCCGCCACGCCACTGCGGCGTACCTGCTCGGTATGGGCATCGATCTGTTGCGGCGCCAGCAGGGCGATATAGCCTACGCCCTGTATGCCGGCAAAGTTCTGCTGCAGGTGCTGGGCCTCGAAATAGGTATGGAATTCTTCGCGGCTGACCAGTTCCGAACTGGCGAACAGCCCCTGTACGCCATGCAGCACCTGTGCGTAGGTCTGCATGCGCTGATCGAGATTGCCGAGCAGTTCGCGCACCCGCATATCGAATTCGGCGCGGGCATCGCGTTCGGCATCGGCGTGCGCCCCCTGCCAGAGTATGGCGCTAGCGCCCAGGCAGATGGCCAGCACCAGCGACGACAGAATGTGCGGCGAAAGCACCTTCTGCCAGCGCTGGACCGGCCACGGCTTCATCTAGGCACCGCTGCCAGCAAACTGCTGGTAGCCGCGGGCGCGCAGCTCGCAGGCCGGACACTTGCCGCAACCATAGCCCCAGTCATGCAGCTCGCCGCGTTCGCCCAGATAGCAGGTGTGGGTGCCGCTGCGGATCAGATCCACCAGCGCACTGCCGCCGAGCTGCTGCGCCAGTTCCCAGGTCTGCGCCTTGTCGCGCCACATCAGCGGAGTCTCCAGCTTGAAACGGCTATCCATGCCCAGATTGAGCGCTACCTGCAGCGCTTTCATGGTGTCGTCACGGCAGTCCGGATAGCCGGAGAAATCCGTCTCGCACATGCCGCCCACCAGCACCGTCAGGCCGCGCCGGTAGGCCACCGTGGCCGCCACTGTCATGAACAGCAGATTACGGCCCGGTACAAAGGTATTCGGCAGGCCATTGGCCTGGGTTTCGATGGCGATATCGTGCGTCATGGCGGTCTGCGCGATATTTTTCAGCAGCGACAGATCGATCATGTGATCCTCCCCCAGCCGCGCCGCCCACTCGGGCGAAAAGGCACGCAGCTGCTCGCGCACAGCCGGCCGCACGGTCAGCTCGATGGCATGGCGCTGGCCATAGTCGAAGCCTATGGTCTCCACGCGGGCGTAGTGTTGCAGCGCCCAGGCCAGGCAGGTGGTGGAATCCTGGCCCCCGCTAAACAGGACCAGGGCGGAATCGGTAGGCAGCATTACAGTGTTCTTTCAGGTTCTTGCAAAGGTATGCAACGTTATTAGTACGCCATCAATTGGGGCAATCCGGTAACATGGCAACATGCTTTACCCCCAATGGAATCTCATGCTACCGGCATTGCCCGCAAAATTATCAGCAGGTTCACGAATTTTGGCACAAGTTGTGGCAAAAGTAGTGGCGAATGTTGTGCCTAGTGTAACGCCACCCCTGCCCTGCTGGCGTGCCGGCGCCGCGCTGCTGGCTCTCGCCGCTGCGCCGGCACAGGCGCAGCTCGACTACGCACTGCGCATCAGCGCACCGGCACCACTGGACACCCTGCTGGAACAGAACCTTGATTTGCGCCGCTTCCGCGACAGCCCGCGCATGGATCTGGAACAGCTACAGCGGCTGGTGCGGGTGGCGCCCGAGCAAATCCGCACGCTGGTGGCAACCGAAGGCTATTACTCGCCCGAAGTCAGCGCCACGCTGGAGCGCGAAGCAGAGCGCCCCGCTGTGCAGATCCGCGTCAGCCCGGGCGAACCGGTAAGGGTAGGCGAAGTGGAACTGGAATTACAGGGCTTCGACAACGCGCCGGATCTGGCGCCGGCGCTACGCTTCGATCCCGCTGCGCTCAAGGCCAGCTGGGCGCTCAAACAGGGCGCTATCTTCCGCCAGAACGACTGGGAACAGGCCAAGCGCGGCCTGCTGCGGCAGGTGGTGCAGAGCCGCTATCCGCGCGCGCAGATTGCCGAAAGCAGCGCCACGGTCGATCCGGAGCAGCATGTGGCCCTGCTGCGCGTGGTGCTCGACAGCGGGCCGGAACTGCGCTTCGGCGAGCTGCGGGTGGAAGGACTGAAGCGTTATCCGCTGTCCGTGGTGGCCAATCTGAACCAGATCCAGCCGGGCGACTACTACAACGAAGCAGCGCTGCAGGCCTACCAGACCCGCCTGCAGGACAGCGGCTACTTCAGCAGCGTGGAAGTGAGCGCCGACAGCAGCGCCATTCTCAGCGAGCAACTGGCCGCAGCCGAAGCACCGGCCAGCCGCGCTGCCGGCATGGCGCCACTGCCGCTGCTGGTGCGGGTGGTCGAGAACAAACAGCGCAACGTCAGCGCCGGCCTGGGTTTCAGTACCAATACGGGTAACCGCGCCTCGCTTACCTACGACGATCTGTCGGTGTTCGGCCTGCGCATGAAAAGCGCCATGACGCTGGAGACCAAAAAACAGTCGGCCCACAGCACGCTGTATTTCCCCACCACGCCGGAAGGTTATAACGACAGCCTAGGCGCCGCCTTCGAACGCAGCGACATTGCCGGCGAGGTGACCAGCGTGGCCAGCGTGGCGGCCAAGCGTAGCTGGGGCACGCCGCTACTGGAACGCAATCTGTCGCTCGAACTGCTGACGGAAACCAAAACGCTGGACGGCATCCCTTCCAGTACCAGCAAAAGTCTGCCGCTCACCTATGGCATCATCTGGCGCAAGCTCGATAACCTGCTATTCCCCAGCAAAGGCTATGCCCTCAGCGCCCAGCTGGGCGGAGCCCTGCTGCCCCTGCTGACGGATGAAGCCTTCGTGCGCGGCTATGCGCGCGGCGTGCTGTATGCCCCGCTGGGCAGCAGCGATAACCTCATCCTGCGCGCCGAAGCGGGCGCACTGGCATCGCGCAGCAAGAATGGCGTGCCGGCCGTGTATCTGTTCCGGGCCGGCGGCGACCAGTCGGTGCGCGGCTATGCGTTCCAGGAGCTGGGCGTGCGCGTGGGCGATGCCATTACCGGCGGGCGCTATCTGAGCACCGCCAGCGCCGAATACCAGCACTGGTTCCGCCCTCACTGGGGCGCCGCCGTGTTCTACGACGCCGGCAATGCCGCCGACACTTTCAGCACCCTGCACCCCAAATCCGGCTATGGTCTGGGCGCGCGCTGGAAGAGCCCCGTCGGCCCGATCAACGTCGACATGGCTTACGGCCACGCCGTGCACAAATACCGCCTGCATTTCTCGCTAGGCTTCAGCTTCTGATGAGCGATACCACTACTCCCCAAGGCAAACCGCCTGCCCAAGCTGCTGCACCGGCGCGGCGCTGGCCGCGCCGCCTGCTGCTCGCCAGCCTGCTGTCGCTCGCCATGCTGGCCGCAGCATTCTGGCTGCTAGGGCGCGAATCCACCCTGCAGCAACTGGTGCAGCGCATCGCCAGCGCCAGCGGCGGCCAGATCACCGTCAGCGATGTCAGCGGCTCGCTGTACCACCGCATGCACATCGGTCATCTGGTCTATCGCAGCGCAGACAGCGTCATCACGGCCGAACAGATCGACATCAACTGGTCGCCGCTGCAGTACTTCTCGGCGGGTCTCTCGGTCAGCGAGCTGCGCGTCGCTGCGCTGACCGTGCAGAGCCTGAGAGAATCGCCGCCCCCCACTCTCCCCACCAGCCTGGCGCTGCCGTTTGTGCTGCATCTGGCCGACGCCCGCATTGATCTGCTGACCCTGAGCAGCAGCAAATCTGCCAGCAGGGATGTGATCCGCAAACTGCGCCTGCGGCTCGACGCCGACCGTCTGCACTGGCGCCTGCATCAGGCCAGCGCCAGCACCGACTATGGCGATATCGGTGCCGAACTGGAGCTGAACGCCAGCGCCCCCTTTGCCCTGCAGGGCAAAGCCACACTGGCCCATGCCAGCGGTGCGCGCGTGCAGCTCGATGCCGGCGGTACGCTGGCGGCACTTGAGCTGAAAGCCCAAGCCAGCCTGCAAAGCGCTACAGCGAGCGCCAGCGCCAGCCTCGCCCCGTTCGATGCGCTGCCCGTGCGCAGCCTCGACCTGCAGGCGCGCAGCGTAGATCCGGCGGCCCTGCAGGCAGGCCTGCCTGGCGCCCTGCTCGATCTGGATTTGCGGGCCAGCCTGAGCGCACAGCAGCAGCTGACGGGACACCTGACGCTGCACAACCGCGGCAAAGTAGGCACTATCGACCAGCAGGCATTGCCCCTGCAAACGCTGGCGGCACGCCTGAGCGGCAGCATCAAGGATGGCCGCAGCACGGCCAGCCTCGACGATGTGCTCATCGACCTTGGTGGCGCTGGCCGCTTCACTGGCGGCGGCAAGCTGCGGCACAAAAACCCGGCCGGACTGGAAAGCGCCCAGTTTGTTCTGCATACCGACAAACTCGATCTGCGCCGCGTACACAGCAGCCTGCACGCCACCACGCTGGCCGGCGACATCCGCCTGCACGGTACAGCAAAACAGCAGACCCTCACGGCCAGATTGGCACAGAAGGAACTCCAGCTGGAGCTGCAGGCACTGCTCACCGCCAGCAGCCTCCAGTTGCAGCAGGCGCGCCTGCAAGCCCGTCAGGGCAGTCTTGCCATCAGCGGACAGGCCAGCCTGCAGGGCCGGCGCGAATTCGCCCTGGGCCTGCGCAGCCAGCATTTCGATCCGGCCGCCCTCGGCCCGCAGCTGCCTGTGGCCGATCTGAATGGCAGTGTGACAGTGGACGGCCGGCTGTCACCGGCATGGCAGGCTAGCGCTACGCTAGCTCTACAGGCTAGCAAGCTGGAAGGCCACCCGCTGACGGGCAGCGGCACACTGCGTGCCGATGCGCGTCACCTGAGCGGCGTCGACCTGCGCCTGCAGCTGGCCCAGAACAGCGCCAGCATCCAAGGCAGCTTCGGCGCAGCGGGCGAACAGCTACGCTGGCTGGTCGACGCCCCGCAACTGAACGCTATCAGCGCTCAGATTGGCGGCGCCGCCAGTGCCAGCGGCACTATCAGCGGCAATATGGCCGCCCCGCGCAGCAGTTTCGAGCTCGATGTGCGCGGCCTGATGCTCAGCGCCAGCAAACATCCCAATCCCGATGGCCGGATACGCGCCAGCGGCGAGCTCACGCTGGCCGGTGCCGCGCGGCGTCCCGAACTGAAGGTGCAGGGCACGCTACAGAAGCTGGACCCCGCCGCTTTCGGCAGCGCCCAGAGCGGCAGCATACAGGCCGATTTCCGCGCCGATGCCAGACTGGCGCAGGACTGGCGCGCCGCCCTCAATCTCACGCTACAGCCATCCACGCTAGGCACAGCGCCCCTCACTGGCAGGGCCATGCTGCAGGCCGATGGCCAGCGCATCAGCAACGCCGATATCGATCTGCATCTGGCCAGCATGGCGCTGAGCGCGAAAGGCAGCTTCGGTAAAGCCGGCGACAGGCTGGAATGGAAGCTGGCAGCACCGCAACTGGCGCCGCTCGGGCCGCAGTTTGGCGGCACGCTGCAGGCCGCCGGCGTACTGGCCGGCACGGGCGCCAAGCCCGCCCTCAGCTTCACACTCGATGGCAGCAATCTGCACCTGCCCGGCGCACGCCAGATCGCCAGCATCCGCGGCAGCGCCACGCTGGGCAGCACCGACAGCAGCAGCGACGTGCCGATGGTGGCCGATATCGACATCAGCCGTTTTAGCTCACCCGCGCTGAACCTCAACCGCCTGCGCCTGCAGACCAGCGGCAGCCGTAGCGCCCACACGCTGCAACTGAACGCCAGCAATGGCGATTTCGATGCCAGCATGCGGCTGGCTGGTAGCTGGGCCAGCGACAGCTGGAGCGGCACCCTGAACAGCTTGCAGAACCGTGGCCGCTTCGCTTTCACGCTGGCCGCTCCCGCCAGCTTCAAAGTCACGGCAGCACGCGACAGCGGTGTGGCCGGTCTGCTGCACCCGCAGCAGATCAGCATGGGCAGCGCCAGCCTGCAACTGCCGGAAGGCAGTATCCGCCTCGACCAGCTGGAAAAGAACGGCGCCAGCTGGCGCAGCAAAGGACAGGCGCAAGCCATCCCCGTCAATTATCTGGCCCAGCTGTCACCGGCATGGCATGACTTCGTGCGCAGCACCCTGAACATCGGCGCCGAATGGTCATTCAACCTGCAGGCCGCCAGCAATGGCGCCTCGCCAGCGCTCGATGGCATGCTGCGGGTGTACCGCGAAGCGGGCGATATCACCATCACCGGTGCCGATCTGCCGCAGGCGCTGGGCCTGCGCCTGCTCGATGCCCGCGCCGACCTCGCCGACGGCAATCTGCGCCTGCAGCTCAATCTCGACGGCAGCCGCGCCGGACAGGCCCGCTTCGATGCCAGCACGCGGCTGGTGGATGGCCATCTGAGCCAGCACAGCCCGTTCACGCTAAGTGGCAGCGCCAATATGGGCTCGATCGCATGGCTGGCGCCACTGGCAGGCCAGCCCGGCATGGAAGTCGATGGTGTGCTCAAGCTCAATGTGGCCGGCAGCGGCAGCTTCGCCGCGCCCCAGCTGAACGGCGACCTGACGGGCGAAAAGCTGCTGCTCACTTTGCCGGAACAGGGCATCAAGCTGCGCAATGGCCAGCTGCAGGCCCGCATCAGCGGCGACCAGCTCAGCTTGCAGAACCTCAGCTTCGACGGCACGGAAGGCCGTGCCAGTGCCGAAGGCTGGATGCGCTATGCCGATAATCAGGCCAGCATGAACCTCAAGCTGGTGGCCGACAAGCTGGAAGTACTGGCCCGCCCTGACCGCATCCTCGTCGTGAGCGGCAGCAGCAGCCTGACGCGCGACGCCAAGCAATTCCAGCTTAATGGCAAATACCGCGCCGAACGGGCCAGCATCGAACTGGCCGATGAAAACACGCCTACCCTGAGCGACGACGTCATCATCCTCGGCCGTGGCGCGGCAGCAGGCAAGGCGCCACCAGCCATGCCGCTCAATATCGATCTGGAAGCCGACCTGGGCGACGCCTTCAGCCTGAAAGGCAAGGGCCTGAACGCCCAGCTGGCCGGTACGCTGCGCATCCGCGTCAGCGAGCGGCGCGCGCCGCGCGTACAGGGCAGCATCCGCGTCGTCAACGGCACCTATGCTGCGTACGGCAAGCAGCTCAGCATCGAACGGGGCGTGATCAACTTCAGCGGCGCCTACGATAATCCCGGCCTGAACATTCTGGCGGTGCGGCATGGACCGGAAGGCGAGGCGGTCAGCGAAACCAATGTGGAAGCAGGGGTGGAAGTGCGCGGCACGGCACTGGCACCTGTCGCCAAACTGGTCTCTACGCCCAATGTATCGGATAGCGATAAGCTGGCGTGGCTGGTGCTCGGCCACGGCATCGACAGCACGGGCGGCAACGATATGGCCCTGCTCAGCACCGCCGCCGGCGCCCTGTTCGGCGGCGGCCAGGGGCGGCTGGCCAATGCGCTGGGGGTGGATGAACTGGGCGTCAAGCAGGCGGCCGGCACGGCAGCCGGCGCAGCCACCGGACTGCAGTCCACCGTGGTTACGGTCGGCAAGCGGCTGTCGGCGCGGGCTTACCTGAGCTTCGAGCAGGGCGCGGGCACGGCCACCAGTCTGGTCAAACTCAAATACAAGCTGAACCCGCGCATTACCCTGCAATTCCAGACCGGCACCAACAATGCGCTGGACGTGCTGTACAACTGGGCTTTCGACTAGCTTTAGGCGCTGGGCCGGTAAGGCGATCTAGCTCGGGTGGTGGTCCGGCACCGGATCATCCTGCGGCACAGGATGCGGCACGGCAGGCGGCGCCGGATCATCAGCCGGTACCGGATCGGGCGCACGGTGCAGGTACAGCGCGACGGGATGTGGATAGAGATGGGGCTTGGGCATTGCAGCAGGCGTCAGCATGAACACTCTCCTTGCATCAGGGTAGCCTTGATTGTACGCCTGCCGGCGCTCAGGGTTGCGCGTGCCTGACGTATTTATCCAGCCACAGGTTGGTTTCATACAGCATATGCAGAATCGATTCGCGTGCCCGGTAGGCGTGCGCCTCGTTGGGCAGCATCACCAGCCGCGCCGTGCCGCCCAGCCCCTTGATGGCCTGAAACATGCGCTCGCTCTGCACGGGAAACGTACCCGAGTTGGCATCTTCCGCACCGTGGATCAGCAGCAGCGCGTCCTTGATGCGGTCGGCATAGTTAAACGGCGACATGGCCTGATACACCTGCGGCGCCTTCCAGTAGGGCCGCTCCTCGGACTGGAAACCGAACGGCGTCAGCGTGCGGTTGTAGGCGCCACTGCGGGCTATGCCGGCGCGGAACAGCCGTGTGTGCGCCAGCAGGTTGGCCGTCATGAACGCGCCATACGAATGGCCGCCGATGGCTATCCGGTGGCGCTCGGCCACCCCGCGCCGCACTACTTCCGCCACCGCCGCTTCGGCATCGGCCACCAGTTGCGGCAGATAGCTGTCATTCGGCTCTTCTTCGCCCTGACCGATAATCGGGAACGACGGATTATCCAGCACCGCATAGCCCATGGCCAGAAACGCTGCCGGTCCCCAGTAGCTGACGGCGTTAAAGCGGTAAGGCGAACCGGTGGTCTGGCTGGCCGCGCCGGAGGATTTGAACTCCTGCGGATAAGCCCACATCAGCAGCGGCAGCGGACCGTCGCGCTGCACGTCGTAGCCGGGCGGCAGCATCAGCGTCGCCGTCAGCTCCACACCATCGGCCCGCTGGTAGCGGATCTGCTCCTTCTGCACTTCGCGCAACTGCGGCGTCGGATGCGGGTAACGGGTGATGGCCAGCAGCTGCTGTCCCTCTGGCTTGCATAGGTCGCGCAGATAGTAATTGGGCCGTTCGCTCGGCGTTTCGCGCGTGGTCAGCAGCAGCGTGCCCTCCTGATTCAGCACCGCCGCCACATTTTCGAAGTACGGCGCCGCACTCTGGAACAGCCGCTCCTTGCGCAGCGTATCGAGATACAGCCGGTCGAGGAAAGGCCGGTCGCCTTCCGGCGTCGCACCGGCGCCATCGAGCAGGATGCTGTTATCGGCGCCGATCAGCAGGCGCGCGAAGCCGTTGGCATCGGCGCGCAGCACGGGCGCGCCGGGGCTGTTGTAGCGGTCCTCGTATGAACCGGCATACACCAGCTGGGGCGCTGCAGCCGGATGATCAGGCTGCAAACGCCACTGGCGGAAGTCGCGCGTCTTGTGCCAGCGCTCGTTGACCAGCGCCAGATCACCGCGCCCCCACGCCGCGCCGGCATAGCGCATCGCCAGCCGCGCCAGCACCTGGGGCGGCGCGGTGAACGGCGCAACATGCTGGTACAGCACATCGCGCACGCCATCGGCCACGGCACGGGCGGGGTCGCCACCATCCTGCGCTTCCGCCCACACCAGTGTGGCCGCCGCATCGGCACGCCAGCCCACATTGCGCACACCGGCCGGAACGGCGTCGTTCCCCGGCGGCAGGCCCTCCTCCAGCGGCAGATCGGCCACCATGTGCTGCACTTCACCGGCCAGATTCAATACTTCGATGCGCTCGCCGAAATTCGAGGCCGGCACCAGATACGAGTACGGCCGCGTCACGCACTGGCTGAGGATGTGCTGGCCGTCCGGCGAAATCGCCGTACGGGCATAGGCAGCAGGCGCGCCGATAGCCTGCGCCTTGCCATGCAGGTCCAGCCGCACCAGTTGCACGGTAATGTAATGCTCGAACAGGCGCGCATCATGTTCATTCTTCAGCAAGTCCTGATAGGTGCGCAGCTGGCGCATACCGGCACCCGCATCGCTGTCCTGCATCACGGGACCACGCGGTATGCCATCCGACACGGGCGCCTTGCCGCTAGCGGCGGGCCGCCAGTGCACCAGCAGGCCGCTGCTATCGGGCAGCCAGCTGAAGCCGCGCGTCAGCACGGCCGACAGGGGCTGGGCCGACAGCCGCGCTGCCTTGCCTGCCGCAATATCGAGCAGCCACAGTTCCACCGCGCCCTTGTCGCCTTTGAAAGCCACATGGGAAAACGCCAGATAGCGCTGGTCGGGCGACCAGCTCATATCGGCCAGCCGCAGATTGCGCGGCAGGCCGCGCACGCGGCGCGGCTTCTGCGTCGCCACTTCCAGCAGCGACAGGTCGGTGCCGAACGAGAAGCGCGACTGGGCATAGATGCGGGGATTGATGCGCAGACCCGCCAGTTTCAGTTCCGGCTGCGCCACTTCGGCGATGCCGGGCAAAGCGGGGGTCTGCACTACTGCCAGCAGGTCACGCTGCGGGCTCAGGCTCATGGACGGCGCACGCGGCGCATCGACGATCTGCTGCAAGGCCAGCGGCGGCAGGGCGTAGCCATCGGCAGACACTTGCAGCTGCGGGGCCGGCGCCAGCAGGTCTGCCGTCAGCGGCAGCTTGGGTAATGCTTGATTCATGGGTTTCCTTGTCACTGCTAGCAGGCCGCAAGGCTGCGCCTGTAGAGCTACCTGAGCCCAGTTTGCTGACGCCGCTATCGCTTGTCAAGGCAGGGGCTGCGCAGACTGGCGTACAATCGCGCTTCTCGACTGACTTCAAGATGCTGTTGAAATGAATATTGAAATGACCACCCTCACCCTGCTGCTACTGGTGCCTCTGGCCGTGTGGCGCATCTATTCGCGTCTGAAGACGCTGCTCGGACGCACCCGCTCGGAACTGTGGCGCCATTACAGCACCGCCGTGATCAGCGCCGGCAGTCTGGGCGTGATCGCCGCCACCCTGCTCGGCAAGTGGGAAGCGCTGGGCGCGCTGCTGGCCGGTGCCGCCATCGGTGCGCTGCTGGGCCGCCACAATGTGCAGACCACGCGGCTGGAAAACACGGCAGAAGGCTTTTTCTATACACCTAACCGCCGTATCAGCCTGCTGATACTGATGCTGTTCATCAGCCGCCTGATCTACCGCCTGTTCGAAGCCTATCTGCATATGCACAACCAGCTGCCGCTGGACCCCGACTTCCTCGGCCAGCCGGTAACGGCCGTGCTGTTTGGCCTGCTGGGCGGCTTCTACCTGTATTTCTCGGTCCGCCTGATCCGCTGGCGCCGCAGCACCAAGCCGGTGCCGCGCCCTATCGACATCTTCGACATCAAATAAACCAGCCGAACAAAACACAACGCCCGGATGCATGGCTGCTCCGGGCGTTTGTTTTTGCGGCCTGCGCTGGCGATCAGGCGGCCTGTGTCGCTTCGCTTGTGCGGCGCTGTAGCACGAAGATAGGCTGGGCCCACTCGGTATCCTTCTTCTTTTTGCTGGTGATCAGCGTCAGTTCGGAAGGATCGTACACGTCGGTATTGTGGGTCAGCGGCGTGGTCATCAGATACTGGGCATCGGTGTTCTTGAGGAACTCGCCCACCAGCTGGATGTTGCGGATATCCAGGTGGGCAAACGGTTCGTCGATGAACACGAAGCCGCCCGAACCATCTTCCGATTTCAGCAGACCTATCAGCAGCACCAGCGATTTCATCACCTGCTGGCCGCCCGAAGCTTCGCCGTCGTTCATGCCGATGATGCCCTTGCCGTCGAACTTGAAGCGCACATGCAGACCGGCTTGCGCCAGCAGCATATCGTCGTTCTCCAGCCGCACCGGATCGGCATGCACTTCGATGCCGGCCAGCTCGCCCAGCTCCTTGATGTTCTTGGCATAGGTCTTGATGGTGTAGCGCAGCCGCTCCATGTAGGCGCCACGGGCATTGCCGGTGGCCTCGATGGCGCGGTTGTTCTGGTAGCGGCGCTCCTCCGTCTCGGCCTGACGGCCATGCAGCTGGTCGTTGAGGCGCTGGTACTGGTCGATCACGGTGGCATCGAGTTCCCAGTCGCTGCGCGCCAGACTGGTTTCCAGACTGTGGATACGCAGATGCACCTGATGGGTATTCTGATGCTCGTCGGCCAGCGCCAGTCGGCGGGCCGAACGCTTCCAGCCTTTCGGCAGGTGGCGCCAGCTCTTGCGCAGGGCCAGCAGCGCACGCGCGTGGTCGCTACGCTGCTCCAGTTGGCGGCGATTGTTCAGACGCAGACCAGCTTCTGCTTCCGACAGCGCAAAGCGGGCGTTCTGCCACGTAGTGTCGGCACGGGTGCGGGTGACCACAGCGTTCTTGATCAGCGTCTGCAGTTCGCCCAGGCGCGAACCGACTTCCGTGCGCTCTTCGCGCAGCGGCCCGGCGTTGCGCGCCGCCTCGTCGAATTCCTCCTGACGCGCGGCTAGTTCCTTGGCTGCATCGACACCGGCCAGACGGGTTTTGAGCGCACTGATTTCCGATGCCAGCTTGGATACCACCAGCGTCAGCGCATCTTCCTGCGCTTCCAGCGCCGGCAGGCCTTTCTGGATCGCTTCCATACGCTGGGTACGGCCAGCGGAACCGAAGCGGTAGCGCGAAGCTTCCACGAACAGCGAACGGCCACCGCGGCGCTCGCGGTGGTAGGCATCCGGCGTAATCCATTCTTCATGGCTGCCCAGTTTTGCGCCCGCATCGACCGAGTCGACGCGGGTGATGCGGGTCAGCTGTTCCACCAGCCATGCCGGCACCTTGGCCGAGAACTTCACCACCGACATCAGGCTGTCATCCTTGACGCTAGGCACGTGCACCAGATCCGGCACGATGAAGTGGCGATAGCGTTCCTTCTCCGCCAGCCGGTAGGCTGCCGCAGCATCGGAGGATTTATCGAGCAGTACCACGGAGGCATAGCCGCCCAGTACACCCTCGATGGCCCCCTGCCAGCGCGCATCCGTCACCTCGACGATATCGGACAGCATGGCGTGACCGATACCGGCGTCATTCAGGGCGCGGCGCATGGCGCGCTGCACTTCCGGCTCGGGCATGGCAGTTTTACCCTGCAGCGCCGCAATGGTGGCCTGCTCGCCGGCGATTTTGCTGGCGATGGCATCGCGCGCCATACGCTGGCGCGCCAGCTCGATTTCCTTTTCCTGCAGCTGCTGCGCCACCTCGGCCAGATCGGCGCCGGCTTCGGTCGCCAGCTTCTGCAGACGGGCTTTCTGTTCCAGCAGCGAATCGAGCGGCTTGAGTTTGCCGTTGATCAGATTCAGCCGGCTTTGCAGCGCAGTCGATTCCTGTTCCAGCACGGTTTCCGTCTGCTGCGCGTCGCTCAGTGCCTTGGCCTGTGCGGCCAGTGCATTGCGCTTGTCGGACAGCTGCTGGTCGGCCTGCATCAGCGGCTTGCGCGCATCGCGCAGCTGGCGGCTAACGGCGCCGTGCTTCTCGCGCGCTTCGTGGTATTCCAGCGTCGGCAGCACTTCTTCCTGCAGATTGCGGCGTTCCTTGTTGAGCGACTCCCACTGGTGGTAGTTGGCCACGCGCAGGCGCAAGCCTTCCAGATTGGTTCTGGAAGATTCCAGCTCGGCCTCGAAGCGTTTCAGCTCCGTTTCCGTATCGCGCTGGTGACGCTTGGCTTCGTCGTAAGCGTCCAGCACTTCCTTGTCACCGAACACCTGGAACACCAGATCAAGCAGCTGACGTGGTGCATATTCGCACAGCTTGTCCGTTTCGCCCTGCTCCAGCGCCAGCACTTTGGCCATGGCGGGCGACAGGCCGGCACTGGCCAGACGCTTGCGGTAGTTTTCCACACCCAGCCAGTCGTTGCCGGCTTCGCCGATGTCTTCGATCTGCACATTCCCCGGCCGCATCAGATACTGACGCTTCCAGTCGCCGCCGTTCTTCTGGATCTGGCAGAACAGCGTTACTTCATCGTCGCTGAAAAAGCCCGAGCTGCGGAACGGACGGTTGGACAGCTGCCTGCCGACGGCGCGGTTATCCACCACGGCGCGCAGCCATGCGGTCTGCTGGCCGCTGTGACGGGCATAGTGTTTATACGTGCGGCCCATCGAGCAATCGAGCCCGAACAGGGTGCGCAGCGCATCGAGCAGCGTGGTTTTGCCGGAACCGTTCTGGCCCGCGATAGTGATGATCTTCGCGTCCAGCGGAATATTCTTGATACGTTGCCAGTAATCCCAGTGGACCAGCTCTAACGATTTAATGTGAAACATGGCTTAGCTCTCGTCTGGAAGTTCGGTATCGGCCGCGCCATCTGCTGCAGGCTCGCCTGCGGCTTCGGCGGCGGACGCGCTGGCCACAGCGTGGTTCGCATCATGGACTGCATCCTGAGCTGATTCGGCTTCCGGCTCCGCCGCCGCAGTCTGGCGCGGCACCGGCACCATCTGCGCCGGCGAACGCTTGAACACATCGGCCAGCGCGCCATTGATGATGCGCTCTTTCAGCAGGTCGGTATCCATCATCAGATCCAGCAGCGGGCCTTCCACGATCACGTCGCCGCGCCGTTCGATGAAGCCCAGCTTGGCCAGTATGCCCAGATTCATATCGAGGCGGGTTTTCTTGCCCAGCTTGTCGCCGAAGTCGGCCAGCAGCGCCTTGTAGGCTATGCCGATCGAGGTATCTTCTGCCCGCGGCAGCGGCTTCTCCACGCCGAACATATCGTTCTGGTCGTCGTCGGCATGGGTATGGCTTTCCTGCCGCTCGCGCTTGGGCAGGATGATCTGCGCCCACAGCACCACCAGCAGCGCCACGCCGTCGCGCGACAGGCCGAAGTTATTGTTCTGCCAGATATCGCGCGCGCCGAAAATCTTCGGTTCGATGGCGCGGTGCAGCGCCAGCGTGACGTGGTCGGCATACACGTTATCGAGCAGTTTCAGGCCCGTGGCCAGCAGACGCGCATCGACTTCGGCGCGGAACTGTTCGTCCGACAGCACGCGTTTGACCAGCTTGTCATCGCGGCGCAGGCTCTGGTGCGTCAGCAGGCGGGCGATCAGAATTTGGGAATCGTCATTCATCGGACTTGTCGCCTTCCGGATTCAGAGTAAGTGAGAGGGAGGCCATGGACATTGCTGCCACATGCAAATCGGGTAGCTCGACCATTTCATCAGTCGGTGCAAACTTCACTGGCAAACGCGCCAGTTCGGCGGTAGCGCCCTGCAGGCGCGCTTCGTCGGCATCGCCCAGCAGAGGCAGCAGCGAAGCGCGGTAGGACGCCACGGCGAAAGTAGCGGGCAGCAGTGTTTCGTGCACTGGCACCGCTTCCGAGGCGTCTACGCCCGCCGGCAGGTTCTGCCTAGCCTGTTTGCCGAAGGCGGCGAAGTCGGACAGCCGCTCCAGCCAGTCATCCAGCTCGCGCTGCATCTGCGGCGCGTCGCTCACCGTGGTCGGCGCGTCGGTACCGGCTGGCAGGCCGCCACTGACGGCACTGACGGCACGGTCGGCCAGCAGCTCGGTTTCGGCCACGTCTATCATTTCGGCAGGCGTGATAAACAGCGGCACCACCGGCTGGTCGATGGCATCGATCGCCAGCGAAGCCAGATCTTCGTGCAGCAGCAGCCAGCGCTTGATGTCGGTGGTGGACAGGCCGGACTGGCCCAGATGCACGCGCTGGCGTTCGATCTGGTTGAGTGCACGCGAGAACATGCCCTGCATATTCAGCAGCGCCGACTGGGCACGGCCTATCGCCTGCGCCGCCCGGTGGGTGGCGGCATCGGCATTTTCATCGGAGGTAATGGCACGCAGGATTTCCGAGCCTTTTTCCACCCAGTCGCAGGCCATATGCCATTTGGCCTGCGAAGCGCGCAGGCGGAATTCCGAACCGGAGGCTATCGCGTCGGAGAACTCCTCCGTCAGATCGACCAGACGGCCCAGCAGGTGCTGCAGCTGTTCCACCGTCACGCCGCCCATCACCTGCGCACCGGCCACCTGCGACAGCAAAAAGCCCATATCGGCTTCATCTTCGTCGTTACCCAGCGCCAGCAGGCCGTCGATAGCCGACAGCACATTGCGCGCCATGGGCGTAACGCGGTACACGGCCTGCTGCGCATCCCACGCCAGCAACTGGTTGCTACGCAGGCGCATCAGCACCGTTTCCAGACTTTCCGGCAGCAGATAGGCCAGGCGGGTGTTGATATCGGCGCGCGAGAAGGTAGACGAGCTGGTATCCGAGGCCAGCTCGCGCAGCACCAGCAGACGCACCAGCACACCGTCAAAACCGCCGTGGAACAGGGCTGTGAACACCTGCAGCAGCGGCTGCGCGCGTTTCAGGTGGTAGACCTGTTCGATCTCGTCCACCGACACATTCGGTTTGAAATGGGCTTGCAGGCCATCCTGCTGCTGATCCAGCGCCCCGTCAGGCGTGGTCTCGCTTGTTATAGGTTCTATCATTGTTTATCAATTCGTACGCAACATACACAAAGACAGCGCCGCAGGCGAAAAACCCGGGGGCAGACCCGTCCCGATTGCGGGGGCGTCAGTATAGCAGGAGCTTACTTGCGCACGACCTTTTCCAGCGTCTGGTCGACGAAGTCGCCATCGTCGTCGTTAAAGCGTACCCGCACCGGATACCAGTCCATCGACGGCGCCAGCCACAGGTCGACCTGCTGGCCCTGCGCATCCGGCGGCGGCGCTTTCACCAGATGGACGGCGTTGACCTCGCCCGTACCGATCTGGACTGCCTCATTTTTCATCACCTTGAAGCGCCATACCTCGGCATCGCGCCGGCCGGCGACAAAAAAAGCCCACTCGCTGCCCGGCTTGAACTTGTCCGGCGTGGCTCTGGCCTGCGCCGCCAGTTGCCACTGGATGCTGGTGCGATCCTGTTCGCCGCCCTTGATCGGGTAGCTGTCGTCGCCTTCGCTGAATGTGATGGTTTTGACATCGCGCTTGAAGGTGGTGTGGCTGGGGTCCTTGCGGAAGCGCTTTTCGTAGAACAGCACCGGCGCCAGCCCATAGTCATCGATACTGCCCTCGCTGCGGTTTTCCAGGATCTTGCCCAGCAAGCTAACCCGGCTCTCGGTGGCGATGGAATAGGCCCCATCGGCTGCGCGCCACTGCACGGTGGCCGAACCATTCAGACTGATGCCGCGCTGCTTGGCCTTGATGCTGTAGCCTAGTTCGGCCGAAGGCGGCAGGTTGAATGGCCGCTTGACGCTGGGATGCTCGCCTTCGGCGGCACGGGCCAGTGGCGCAGCGGCCAGCAGCGCAGCCAGTGCAGCCGGCGCGCACAGCGTGAGCAGACGGCGGAGGGACGATGGGTGCATATTATTTTCCGGTTACGTTAGTCGTGATGCGGGAAACGGTCTGAGTGGTCAGAGCCCCGCTCGCCTCGGTATTGCGCAGCTGGACGGGCAGCCAGTTCAGGCCCGGCGCCAGCCAGATATCCAGTCTGGAAGTATAGCTGCCGGGACGGGGCGGACGGGTCAGATGCCAGGTTCTGAGCTTGCCCAGCCGCGTTTCCAGCTCCTCCTCCCCCACCAGCTGAAAGCGGAAAATATTGGCCGTGCGGTCCTCGCCCACCTGCATATCGATATCGCTGGCGAACTGGTTGGGATCTGCGCGGCCTATGCCGCCCAGCTGGAAGGGCACGGTGGTCATATCCTGCGCCCCCACCAGCAGCGGGTAGCTGCGTTCGGACGCAGAAAACGTAATGGTGGCCGCATCGCGGTTGAAATGGGTGGCGGTTTCGGCCCGCCGCGCGCGCTTCTGGGTGCTGGTAGCGGGAGCGATGCCATAATCGTCGATGCTGCCGGCGCTGCGCATCACCAGCAGATTCAGGCGCGTCACCAGCAGATTCAGGCCCGCTTCCACCGAAGCCTGATACTGGCTGCCATCCGTGTGCCAGCGCATGCTGGCAGCGCCGTTCCAGCGCGTGCCGTCAGCGTCCACCCTGGCCACATCCATATCAAAATCGGCCGAAGGCGGCAAATTGACTTTGTAGCGCCGCATCGACAGCTGCTCCGCTAGCTGTGCCGCCAGCGGCGTGGCGCCATCGGCCTGCAGCGGCACCGGCGTGCCGGTCTGCGCGGCGCTGGCACCGGCCTGCTCCGCCTGCACTGGCGTCGCCAGCGTGGCGGCATCGGCCAGCACGGCCTCCACTGCCGCAGGCGTTTCAGCGGCTGGCACAGGTATCAGCGGGGCGATGGCAGGGGCATGCGCCGCTGCCTTGACGGACCGCGGCGGCAGCGCGCGTGCCGGCAAAGCCTGCGGCTGCGCCGGTTGCGGCGTGTCGACATGTTTCGGCAGGCTCAGTTTCAGCTGCGCCGTCATCAGCGAGGCAGGCAGCGCTGACGAACGCGGCGCCACCCCGGCCAGGTGGCTGCCCGCCCAGTCGATTGCCACGCCATGCAGCACCAGCGTCGCCACGCAAAACAGCAGCAGGCGGCGACGGCGACGGAGAAAAGTGGCAAGGCTCATGGCGCTAGTTTAACTGGTTCGGCGCGCCAGCGCTCCTTGCGAAATGTTGTCAAAACCTTTTGAACGCCCAGCCGTAATCTGCTACGCTAAACGCTGAACCCACTGGAGAATTCGATGGCCCATCCACAAATGCCGAACATCCCCGGCGCCAATGTCATGAACGATACGCTCGATTTCGTCAAGAACCTGTGGGGCAGCATGAGCGTGCCCGGCCTCACGGCGCCTACGCTGTCCGTGGAAGAACTGGACAAGAAAATCAATGACCTGAAAGCCGTGGAAGCATGGCTCAGCGTGAACATGAATATGCTGCGCGGGAGCATACAGGCGCTGGAAGTCCAGCGCGGCACCATCGCCACGCTGAAATCGGTCGGTGCCAGTCTGGCTTCGGCGGCGCAGCAGCCTGCCAGTAGCGATAAATCCATCTTCGATGCCAACCCTTATGTGTCGGCCTTCTTCCACCATGCGCGCACTGCCGACAAGGACAAGCCTGCCCCGCAGGAAGCCGCCAAACCGGCGCCAGAACCAGCCAAGCCGGCGCCTGAGGCCAGTGCCGCCGCAGCCAGCAAGCCTGCTGCCGGCGCGGATGCCGCTGCCGCCCCCATGGCCAATCCGGCAGCGTGGTGGAATATGCTGCAGGAGCAGTTCAAGCAGGCCGTGGCCAGCACCGTGCCGCCAGCCGCCGCCAAACCGGTAGCCAAAGCGGCTGCAGCGGCCAAAGCCAGAGCCAAACCTGCTGCCAGCGCCGGCGCCAAAAAACCGGCTGCAAAACGTGCGCCAGCCAAGCCTAAAACGGCCAGCAGCAAAGCGTAATCTGTGGCTTCGGCAGCACAGTCTGGCCTGGAGCAGATTCAGGCCAGCCGCTGTATGCGGATCGCGTCGATCAGGCCATCGGCCTGACGCTGCACTTTTTCGATATCGATCAGGCCTTCCTGTTCCAGCGCCTGCGCGCCGGAGTGGGCGCTCTGGAACGTCTCCAGCGTATCACCCTTGGCAGTGACGGGGCGTATCCACGCCACGCTGCCGACTTTCATTTTCGAATAGACTTCCCTAGCGATATCGCGCATAGCTCATGCCCTTTATATGCTCTCAATATTGATAGCAAATCAAGCCGCCAACCCGGGTACAGCGCATTTCAGTGTAATCATTTGAACTGCGGCGGACAAGCGTGGCGGTGCCGCTGTTGCGCGCCACCGTCATTCCGGCACAGGGCCGTTTTCCGCCTCGAATTCGCTCGCTGCGGCGGCCGCCACCACGCCCTGCATGGGCGCCAGCTGGGTTAGCTGCTCCATCAGCTGGGCAAAGCGCTGCTGGCCCGGCGCCAGCGTATCCACATGCATCAGCACTGCCACCGCTTCATCTGCCAGTGCCGCGTCGTGTCCATTCTGCTGCATGAACGAGATCAGAATCTGCGCTGCATTGAACAGTATGCGCAAATTGTTCGGCAGCGCCTTGCGCGCCACCCGCATCCACTCCACCGCCTCTTCCAGCTTGCCGGTCTTCCACAGCAGCACGCCGGTATTCATCATATCGGTGGCTTCCTTGCGCGCCGTCTTGATATGTTCGGCGCCCTCTTCGCTCAGGCGCGCCTTGTCGAAGATGGCCTGCACCTGATCGAGCAAGGGCAGGTTGTCGTGGTTATTGCGGGCGACAAAACACAGCAGCGAAGTGCCAGCCTCCTTCACCCCCACGGCAAACAGCAGCGACGCCATTTCCATGCAGGTTTCCGTACCGGGGCGCTGCTTGTTTTCATCGGCCAGCATGGCCTCCAGCTCTTCGCCCGACTTGCGGGCACGCCGGTAGTCGCCGCTCTCGTGATACACCAGCCCTTCGGTAATCTTGGCGCGCAGGATCACCTGATCGCCGCCGAACTGGTGGATGGCAGCGTTGAGCAGGCGCTGGGCTTCCTTGATATCGTTCTTCTGCCCGCACACGCGGGCCAGCCCGAAAAAGGCCTCCGGCGTCTTGCGCACCGAGTACTCGCCGATGTAGATACATTTGCGGAAGGCCTTTTCGGCCACGGGAATATTGCCCAGTTTGAGCGCGCTATTGCCGTAGTTCACCTGCCGCAGCACCGAATTGGGCGACAGCTTGGTGGCTTTTTCCAGCACATTAAACGCTTCTTCCGTATTCCCCTGCAGCAGATAGGAAGCGGCCAGCTGGTCGTAGGCATCGATATAGAAACGGTTGGCCGTCATCACCGACTGGAACATGGCCTGCGAGGCCGCTACCTCGCCGTTATTCATCATGATCTTGGCCAGTCCGCAGCGCGCCCAGTTGTAGTCGCGCTCTTCCAGCACCTTTTCATAGACGCGGCGCGCCTTTTCCGGCTCGCCGCTTTTCAGCAGCAGCGTGGCCTTCATGCGCAGCAGTTCGATTTCATGCAGCGGGTTGCTGGCAATCTGCTCATCGCACAGTCTGGCCGCACGCAGGAAATCCTTGTCGGCATAGGCGTGGTCGATTTCCTTGAAAATCTGCTTCTTGTTCCAGACCCGGTTCAGACGGGTCAGCAGCACGCCTTCAGTAATCGGCTTGATGACGTAGGCATCGGGCTGGTGTTCGGCTGCGCCCATCACCGATTCCACACTTTTCTCGGCCGATACCATCAGCCACACGCTGCTCGGCATCAGCAGATTACGCAGACGCGCTTCCTCCAGCACCTGCTGGCCATTCTTGCCGTCGCCAAGGTTGTAATCGCACAGCACCACGTCATAGCGGTGCTTGCCCAGCAGGACCATGGCCTCGCCGCCGCTGGCCGCCTGATCGATCTGCTTGGCGCCGAGGTTGCGCAGGGATTCGCGCAGCAGCTGGCGGATACCGACGAAATCGTCCACCAGCAGATAGCGCTTGTCCGCCCAGTCCACATCATTGGTGGCTAGCAGTTGATGGGTCGTCATGGCAGTCGTAGTACGAAGCAGCCGCCGCCCAGTGTGCCGCCATTTTCCAGCGCTATGCTGCCGTGGCGCTGCCGGTGCACATGCATCTTCGCCACCTCACTGGAAAAATACAGGCCCAGGCCACTGCTGTTGTTGAGGAAGTTGACGGCACCGTGATGGTTCTTCATGGCGCTTGTCCCCGCTTCCAGCATCACGGCAGGGAAGCCGGTGCCGTTATCTTCCACACGGATTTCGAGATAGTCGCCGTCGATGCAGATGGCCAGCCGCAGCCGGTCGCGCGTGTAGCGGATGGCGTTATTGATAGCGTGTACCAGCACGCCGATGATCAGATCTTCATCCAGCGTCCACAGTGCATTTTCGGGGTAATCCAGTTCCAGCGTGATGCCGCGCGACTGCAGCAGGATACGGGCCTGGCTGGCCACCTGCTGCACCAGTTCTTCCATGCTGTTGGCCACCGGCTCGAACGGGTAGCCGGGTTTGCCCACATCCTTGTACAGCGCCAGCAGCTGCATCAGGTTGTCGTTAAGGCGCCGGGTCTGGTACAGCATCTGCCCCAGCTGGGTGTAATCAGGATGGCTTTCCTCGCCGGCGGTGCCAGCGCCGCTGGCCATGGCGCCGGCCAGCAGATTCTCCAGCGTGCCACTGAGGACGCTGATGGAGTTTTTCATGTCATGCGCAGTGGAAGCCAGAAACATATACAGTTCCGGCGAACCCTGATACTGCGACGCTTCGTGTTCATCCATCGTCAGTGCCTCCATGGACGGCGCGGTACAAGGAAAAAAATCATGGCCGTAGCCAGCTCTCTGATTATAGCTGCTCGGCTTTGCGGCCACCAGCACCGCGCAGGCAGCCGCGCAACGCCCGCTGCGCCTATGCCTGCGGCGCGCGGCGGCGCTGCTTGAGCATGAAGCGCCCCGGCACCAGCGCATCGACCAGTGTACTTTCCAGCGGCAGGGGACGCTGCTCCAGTTGCGACACCAGCAGCTCCGCCATCAGGGTGGACCAGATGATGCCGCGCGAAGCATAGCCGAGCAGACTATATAGGCCGGCATGCACCGGCATATCGCGCAGTCTTTCGATCCGCCCGCTGCTGCCGTAGTCCGGCAGCGGTCCCACCAGCGGCAGCCGGTCCGGCGCCGCGCAGCGGAAGCCCACCCGTCCCGCCAGCGGTGCGCTGGCAGCCAGCGCCGCTACCGCTTCGCCCGGAATAATTTCGGCCAGACGGGCCAGATTCTCCTGCTGGCAGCTGGCACGCAAGTCCTTCTCGTCATCGCTGCTATAGGTAGCGCCAGCGCAGATCACGCCCTGATTGGGTGGCGTCACATAGGCTTCGCGGCACACTGCCAGCGACAGACGCGGCCCCAGCTCCTGCGCCAGATGGGTTACCTGTCCGCGCAGCCGCGCCAGCGGCAGCTGCGCCGCCTGCGCGATATCGACTGCGCCGGCACCATTGGCCAGTATCACCGTAGGCGCCTCGGCCAGCAAAGCGCCGCCTGCATCAAACACCTGCCAGTGCTCGCCCTGACGCTGCAGGCGCAGCGCCTCCTGGTGGAAGCGCTGCTCTAGCCGCGTGCCGCAGGCCGCCAGCAGGGCTGCACACAGCGAGGCGGGACGGGCCCAGCCGCCCTGTCCGAACAGCCAGCCACCATGTGGCGTGGGCCCGCCCAGCAAGGCACCTGCCGCTTCAGCATCCAGCCAGCGCACGTATTGCTGCGGGTAGTTCCATGTTGCCACCACATCCTGCTGCACCTGCGCGTGATCGGCATCGCGCGCCAGCTGCAGCACGCCGCAGCTGGCGCCTTCAAAGACGCTGCCGACGCCGCCCAGACGCTGCCACTCGCGCAAGCCGAACAGAAACGCGGCGCGAGTCAGGCGGGTGGGAATATTGTCGTCCTTGGATAGCAGCGGCATGAAGATGCCTGCCACATTACCCGACGCCTCCTGCCCCGGTGCGCCATGGCGTTCGATCAGCGTCACCTGCCAGCCTGCCGCACACAGACGATGGCAGGCCGATGCGCCGGCAATGCCTGCACCGATGACGATGGCCTGGCGTAGCGCGGGCATAGGCGGTGCGGGCAGGCGCGGCTTGCGGCTCTGATACAGCGCCCGATAGGCGGCACTGCCCGCCTGCTCGACAAAGCCCTGCTTGCGCAGCGCCAGCTTCAGCGCTTGGTCGGGCGCATCGGCCAGCAGTTCGGCTTCGGGCCTGGCCAGCCGCGCCAGCGGGCGTGCCAGCGTGGGCGCCAGTGCGCCGCGCAGATAGATCCGGTCGACCCGCGCTTCGATTTCCGGCAGCACCTGCCCGATCGCACCGACCAGCAGATCGAGCGTAACCCGCCCGTCATCGAGCACGATACGGTGAAAGCCCGGCAAATCCAGCGGCCACAGGGCGCGCAGCTGTGCATCGGCAATGCTGCTGGCCGGTGCTACCCGCGCGGTGACGGCCAGATAGAACAGCGATTGCTGCGACGCCAGCGCGCGCCATGCGGCCATGAAGCGTGCACCGTCTTCGAAGTCGGTATCGAGGATGACCTGACGGTCTGCAGTCATAGTGACGGCACTCATGGCTGGTGGCGGCAGAAACAGGCCGGATCATGGTCGTTCACCATGCCTATGCCCTGCATGTAGGCGTACACGATGGTGGAGCCGACAAATTTGAACCCAAGCTTGCCCAGGTCTTTGGATATCCGGTCCGACAGCGCCGTCCTGGCGGGACGTGCTCCCGGCTCCGGCCCCAGCGGCTGGCCGCCCACATAGGCCCACAACCATGCATCGAGTGTGGTGCCGCTGGCGCGCAGGCGCAGATAGGCCTGCGCATTGGTGATGGCTGCCGCTACTTTCAGGCGGTTGCGCACGATGCCGGGATTGGCCAGCAGCTGCGCCACCTTGTCGGCATCATAGGCGGCGATTTTCTCCGCGTCCCAATCGTCGAACGCGACACGGTAGCTGGCGCGCTTATTGAGTATGGTTTCCCAGCTCAGGCCAGCCTGCGCGCCCTCCAGATTCAGCATTTCGAACAGGCGCCGCTCGTCGTGACAGGGCACGCCCCATTCCTCGTCGTGATAGGCCAGATACAGGGGATTGGCCGGATTGGCCCAGCGGCAGCGGGTAAGGGATGTAGTCATGATGAAGTAGGTAATTCGGGTTTTGCAGAGTGCGTGTAGCGGCAGTCCGCTCAGGTTTCCAGATCGCTCGACAGACCGGTGCGGCGGCGCTCGCCAACCAGATTCAGCGGGCCGGCCAGATTCGTCACCAGCCGCACTTCGCCCGCCGTGACAGCCTGCTCCAGCTGCTGCATCAGGCGCGGGAACACGCCTTCGCTGCGGGTGGCGGCCGTGCTGTACAGTGCCGCCCACGCATTGCGTCCCGAACGCTTGGCGATGTACAGGCCCTGATCGGCCAGTTCCACCACCTGCGACCACGACAGCAATCGCGGCTGCTCCGGCATGAAGGGGAAGCAGGCGAACCCGATCGAGCAGGTTTTCGCCAGCGTGGCGCCATCAGGCAGTATGAATTCGCGTTCGGCCACGGCACGGCGCATGCGCTCGGCCACCACGTGGGCTTCCTCGCGGTGGGTAGCGCGCGCCAGCACCAGAAACTCTTCGCCGCCCCAGCGAATCACATAATCGGATTCGCGGAACACTTCGCGCAGGCGCTCGCGCATCTGCACCAGTATCGAATCGCCCGCTGCGTGGCCGTAACGGTCGTTGACTTGCTTGAAGTGGTCGATGTCGACCATGAAGAACACCAGATCCTTGGCCGCCGTCAGATCGCAGATGGTCAGTTCGCGGTGCTGACCGGCGTCGTGCGCGCGCAGGCTGAGCGCCACATCGGCATCCACATTCTGCAGGAAGAAACGGCGGTTGCGCAGCCCCGTCAGCTGGTCGGTCAGGCTGACTTCTTCCAGCGCCTTGTAGGCCCGCTCCAGTTCCAGATTCTTTTCCAGCAGCTGCTCCTGCGTCGCACTCAGCGCCTTCAGCGTCGCCGCCACCTGCCGGTAGGCGCTGGCGTTATCGAGCGCAATGGCGCCATAGGCACACAGGGTGCGGAAGATCAGCCGTTCGCGTTCGCCGTAGGCACTGGCCTGCAGCGACTGCACCGTCATCACGCCCAGCATACGCTCGCCCACATGCAGCGGCGCAAACAGCAGGCTCTGGGTCGGCAGCGTGCCCGGAATCAGGTTCGGCGTCAGATCGGCGGCGCCCAGTTCCACCAGTATTTCGCGCCGTTCGCGCACGCAGCGCGCCGTATTGGCCTGCGGGTCGGACAGGGCCACGCGCACGGCGGGCACCTGATTGCCCGCTTCCGTACCGAAGGCGCAAGTCAGCCAGTCGCCGTCGGCATCGAGCAGGAAGATGGAAAAATGGGTAGCGTCGAGCAGGCCGTGAACGTGCCGGTCCAGCGCGCGGAACACGGCCGCCGCATCGAGGTGGGCGGTGATCTCCTGCCCGATCGCGCTCAGGTGGGTCAGCGTGGCACTGGTCTGCTGCAGCACTTCGGCGCGTTCTGCCTCGGCGGCGGCCAGCTGGCGATGGTGCTCGCCTTCCGTCTGCGCCCGTTCGGTCTGGTACTGCACCTGCATGGCGATGGCGCGGTTGGTGGCCTGCTGGCTGTGGATCTGATCACGCGCGGCACCGGCCTGCAGCGAAATCGCATAGGCGCGCTCGTAATTGCCCACAGCCGCGTATTCGCGCGCAATCGCATCGAGCAGCGCGCCGGAAACGGTGTAGCCGTCGATGGTGCCGGCCACTTCCAGCGCCAGCAGCAGATAGTGCAGCACAGGGCTGGCCGCCTGCATGGTCTGCGGCGGCGGCAGCGCATGCTGGGCGTGGATATCGGCCAGCACATTGAGCGCTGCAATCTGGGCCGACGCATCCACATGTTCGCGCGCCAGCTGCAGCGCTGTCTGCGCCGCTGCCAGCGCTTCATCGGCCCGCCCCAGATGGGACAGGGCATGGGCCTGGCCGCGCCGCGCACTGCTGCGGAAGTCCGACTGGCGCAGCGCATCGCCACGGGCAGCGAGCTGGGTAAAGCTGTCCAGTGCCGCTTCGTAATGGCCCAGATCCAGTGCCAGATCGCCCTGATATTCGAGCGCCACCGCATACGCACGCGAGCCGGACAAAGGCTGCAGCGTGTGCAGCGCTTCGCGCAGCAGTGTATGCGCCGCTTCGCGCTGGCCCAGCTGGCGCAGCGTTTCGGCCGTCTGCATCAGACACATGCCTATGCTCAGCGGCCAGCCGGTAGGCCGCGCCAGATCCAGCCCGCGCTGCATCCAGTCGAGTGCCGCCTCATGCGCATTCAGGCTGGTAAAGCCATTACCGATATTGGTGGCGATGATGATGGCGCGGCGCAGCTGGCCGCTGGCCAGCGCCGATTCGAAACTCAGCATCAGGTGGCCGATGGCGCGCCCGTATTCGCTGCGCTGGAAGGCGCAGGTACCGAAAAAGTCGCTGATCCAGCCGGCCGCGATGGGCGCCACTGCGCTCAGATCGGTGCCGAAGCGCTGGCCCCAGCGCTGTTGCGCGGCCTGCCAGTCGCTGAAGGTATCGCAGATGCCGCTAGCCGCGTCGATCACGTCGATGCGCACGGCATCGCCCGCACTACGGGCTGCCTGGGCAGCCCGTTGCAATGCCTGATCGGCCGCATGGCTGTCGCCACGGTCATTGGCCAGCCACGCCTGCAGCCATTCGATATCGGCGCGTGCCAGCGCTGCTTCGCGCGGCAGTTCGGCCGTGGCCAGTTCCAGCTGGTTGGCTGCCTGCAGGCACAGCAGCTGCGCTGCATTCAGACGGCCATGCAGGGCCTCCGCTTCCGCGTCGATCAGCAGCACGCGGCAGCGTGCCAGCGCCGCCTGCGGTGCCGGCAGCAGCGCCAGCAAAGGAGTCAGTTCGGCGCACAGCCGGCGCGCCTGCTGAGTATCACGCTGGCGCTGATGCCAGGCCAGCAGCTGCAGCAAAGGCCAGCGCTGGGCGCCTTGCGCCTCGGCCAGCGCGGCCTGCCACTGCGCCAGTTCCTCGTCACGCGCAAACAGATTCACTCAATGCTTTCCTTTACTGTGGGCGCCCCGGTCGGGCACCATCGCCGCTGCGCTGGTTTGCGCGCTACACATTATTCCACAAATTCGCCGCGGCCAACGGAGCTGCAACATTTCTGATGAGCAAAAAAAGCGGCGCTTCCCTGCCGGGTCGCGCCGCATCACTTCCCTACAAGTGTAGCTTGCCGGTTCAGGCCATTTTGCTAATTTCCATCAGGCGGTTACGCATGCCTTCCGTCGCGGCCGGGCCCGGCGCAAACATATAATCTTCATCGTTGATGGCCAGACCGCTGTTGGCATCGACCAGCACCTGATCGGCCGGTTTGCCTGTTTCGCGGCTCACCACCAGCAGACTGGCGCCTTCCGGTGCCAGATGATCGTTGCCCCAGGCAATAAAGGCCAGCAGCACGGGTTTGAAGGCACGGCCTTTTTCGGTCAGGATGTATTCGAAGCGCGGCGGCCGGGTGCTGTACTGGCGACGCTCCATCAGCCCGCCTTCCACCAGACCCGACAGACGGCGCGTCAGCATATTCGGCGCAATCTTCAGGCTTTTTTCGAATTCGTCGAAACGGGTCAGGCCATAGAAAGCATCACGCAGGATCAGGATGCTCCACCATTCGCCTACTTTGCCCAGACTGCGGGCGATAGGACAGGCCATGCTGCCAAAATCAGTGTGTTTCATGCTTTACTCCTTGGTCTGCTAGTTCATTAGCGCATATGCAATATGGCTGACTCGGCATTGTTGCGAGCCGAATTCATTATTAACGATCCGAAAAATGCCTGCTTTTGCCACATGCGAGAGCAGTTTTGCTGGCGGAGAAAAGTGCGAAAAATAGTGCGTAACAGGGGGGATTTACAACAATCTTGCAAGCCAGTGGTAGCATATGTTTAATGAAAACAGAAACTATTCAACTTTTTGGCCTGTTAGCGCTACTATGCAACTTGCAGTGACAAAGTCTGTATAACCAACCTAGCCGAGGCCATGCCCATCGCCCGCCCTACCCCATCGAGCAAAATACTGGTCGTGGACGACTCCGCATTCGAACAGCGCCTGCTGGTCGATCTGCTGAGCGAACTGCCGTATTCTGTTTCGGTGGCCTTTAACGGCATGCAGGGCTATCAGCTGGCACTGGCCCAGCAGCCGGACCTGATCCTGCTCGATGTGCGCATGCCGGGCATGGACGGCTATGCTGCCTGCCGCCTGCTCAAGGCCAATCCGGCCACGCAGGACATCCCCATCATTTTCCTCAGCGGTAATGACAATACGGAAGAGCGCATCCTCGGCCTGACACTGGGCGGGGTGGATTTCGTCGGCAAACCGTTCTCGCCGGGCGAACTGGCGGCCCGCATACAGGTGCATCTGAATCTGGCCATGCGCGCGCGCCAGCAGCAGGCGCCGCGCACCGACCATGCGATTGCCGACACCATCGTCGCCGTAACGGATCCGGAAGTGGTAATCGTCAACGCCACCAAACGGCTGATTTCGAATAATCTGGCGGCCCCGCCCAGCCTGACGGACATCGCCAGCAAAGTGGGCACCTATCGCGAGAAACTATCGCAGCTATTCCGCGCCCATACCGGCATGACAGTGTTCGCCTACATCCGTGCTGCCCGCATCGAATGCGGCATGCATCTGCTGCGCGAAACCGATATCGAAGTGCAGGATATTGCCCTGATGGTAGGCTTTAACAATGCCGGCAACTTTGCCACGGCCTTCCGCGAAAGCACGGGCCTGACGCCTAGCGCCTACCGCCAGCAGCCCAATCCGGCGCCGGCACAGGCAGAAGCGCTGCCGGCCGAAAGCGGCAGCCACAAATAACTGCGGGCCGGTGGTCCGGCCCCCTCTCTCAGCGCAAGCGGAATTTGCTCACCACTTCGGCCAGATTGGCGGCCTGCTCCTGCATGGCGCCGGCCGCAGCGGCAGCCTGCTCCACCAGCGCGGCATTCTGCTGGGTCACTTCATCCATCTGGGTAATGGCGCGGTTAACTTCCGCTATGCCGGTGCTCTGTTCGCCGCTGGCGGCCGAGATTTCAGCCACCACATCGCTCACGCGACGCACGCTGGACACCACTTCCGCCATGGTCGCCCCGGCCTTTTGCACCAGCGCCGTGCCGCTCTCCACCTGCACCACCGAATCGTCGATCAGTTCCTTGATTTCCTTGGCCGCCGCCGCGCTGCGCTGGGCCAGATTGCGCACCTCGGTGGCCACCACGGCAAAGCCGCGCCCCTGCTCGCCAGCGCGGGCCGCTTCCACCGCGGCGTTCAGCGCCAGAATATTGGTCTGGAAGGCAATGCCATCGATCACGCTGATGATATCGACGATCTTGCGCGACGAGGCGCTGATGGAATCCATGGTAGTGATCACTTCATCGACCACCTTGCCGCCATCGCTGGCGATGCCGGAAGCGGACTGCGCCAGCTGGTTGGCCTGACGGGCATTATCGGCATTCTGCTGCACGGTCGAGGTCAGCTCTTCCATGGCCGAAGCGGTTTCTTCTAGCGAGCTGGCCTGTCCTTCGGTACGGCGCGACAGGTCCAGATTGCCGCTGGCAATTTCCGCCGAAGCGGTGGCGATGGCGTCCGTACCGTGGCGCACTTCGCCCACAACTTTCAGCAGGCTGTCGTTCATGGCGCGCAGCGAATCCATCAGCTGCCCCGTTTCATCGCTGGTGCTAGCGACAATGACGTTGCTCAGATCGCCCTCGGCCACGCGTCCGGCGATGCCCACGGCTTCTTCCAGCGGCGTCGCGACGATGCGCGCAACATACACTGCCAGCCCCATGCTAAGCACCATCAGTACCACCAGCAAGCCGATAATGGTGTTGCGCGAGTGCGCATAAGTGACGTCGGCTGCCTTGTCGGAGGCCGTGCTGCCTTCATCATTGACTTTCACCAGTGCATCGAGCTGCTCGAAGGCCGTGCGGAACAGCTTGTTCGAATCGCCGCGCAGCAGCGCGGCCGCCTCGTCATTCTTCTCTGCGCGCGACAGCGATATCAGCTTGCGGCTGGCCGCCATATACTCGTCCAGCGTCTTGCGCAGCTCGGCATACACGCGCCTTTCTTCGGGCTCGGAAATCAGCGCCTCGTAGGCCGTCTGCTGCTTGCGCAGGGTTTCCAGCCGGGATGCCATGGCCTTTTCCACGCTATCGAACTCGGCTGCATCATGCATGATAATGTGGTTGGATTCAGAAATCCGGTAGCGCGCCAGCGACACTTCGATCTGGCCCAGCGTGCGGATAGACGGCAGCCAGTTATCGGCAATATCGGTGGAAGCCTGATTGACCACGCTGAGCTGGCGGATGGCAAACAGCCCCAGCAAAGTGGCCAGCACGGTCACGACGGCAAACGCGACGATCAGCTTGCGGCCTATTCTCAAGTCAGAAAACCACTGCATGTCATCTCCTTTGGTTATTTTCTATCTAGTAACACCATGATAGAACGAGAAAAAACCAAAGTCGATGACTCTATGCAAGTTGCTTTTGAGAAGTCATCTGTCGGTGCCAGAACCACCACGAAATCAGCGCATTGACCCAGTAGGCGGCGTACAGCAAAGCCGTCAGTTGCAGGCCCCGGCTCAGGTAAAGCGGCACGGAAATGCTATTGACCAGTAGCCAGAATGGCCAGCTTTCGATGCGCCGCCCCATCAGCAGCAATTGCGCCACAATGCTGAATGCCAGCACGGCCGAATCGATAAACGGCGCATAGGCATTGGTATAAGCCTGCAGCAGCAGGCCGTAGCCTAGGGTGGCCAGCAGGGCCACCGCACTCATGCCTAGCAGCACGGCGCGGCGTACGCGCCGTATCGGCAGCTGCCCGCCGCTGTCGCCGCGCAGCCAGCGCCACCACCCTAGCAGGCAGGTAATAATAAAGAATAGCTGTAGCGCCACGTCGGCATACAGATTGACGCCATAAAACAACAGGGCAAACATGCTGCAGCCCACCACGCCCAGCCACCATGAGTGCACATTGTTGCGCCCCGCCAGCACGATAGACACCGTCATCACGGCATTCGCCGCCAGTTCCAGAGTAGAAACCAAAGTACTTCCCCGCTCACAGTTAGGGCGCGCCGCCATCGGCGCCAGCGCTATGGTAAGCCGCGAAGCAGCGTCTGACTAGCCAGCCGACGCGACAGCGCGAAAGCTTGACATTCTCCCCACTTCTGGCAAATTGTAGTCAAAGTTCATTGATCGGTTTCCTCATGCAAGCCCGTACCGTCGGCACTACTGTGGCCCTGCTGTATGCGACCGCCCTGCCGGCGCAAGCTGCTCACTGCCAGTTAAAGATGGCGCTGGAGCAGTGGCCGCCCTATGTTTTCAGCAAGCCTAACAGTGCCCCAACCGGGCTCGATCTGGAACTGACGCAAGCTATCTTGCGCGAAGCGGGCTGCGCCCTGCAACTGCTGCCCGAACTGCCCACGGCACGCCGTCAGCGCCAGTTCGAACAGGGTAGCCTCGATCTGCTGCTGGCCGCCTCCGATACGGCCGAGCGGCGCAAGATCGCCCGCTTCAGCATTCCCTACCGTACCGAATCGGTCAGCCTGTTTGTACGTAGCGAGCAATTGCCGCGCTATCAGCAGTTGCGCGGACTGGACGGCCTGCTCGCCATGCAGGTGTCCCTGCTGGCCCCCAAAGTGGGCTGGTATGGCAGCGCCTATGCCAGGCTGCAGCCGCAACTGCTGGCGAACGGCCACCTCAGTACCTTCCTGAATTTCCAGCAGGGCTTGCGCATGCTGGAGGCGGGACGCGCCGATCTGATACTGGGCGACACGGCCGCCCTGCGCTACGAAGCGCGCGAACTGGGTCTGGCCATCAGCGCCCTGCCCCTGACGGTGCTGCGCGCGCCCGTGCACCTGATGCTCAACAAGAGCACCACCACGCTGGAAGAACTGGAACTGATCAATGGCGCCATCCTGCGGCTGGAAAAACAGGGCGTGCTGGCCGAAATCCGCAACCGTTACGGCGAATTCTGACTAGCCGCCCTGTTTGCCATCAGGCGAACTGGCTGAAGTCCGGTTTGCGCTTCTGGAAGAAGGCCATAAAGGCTTCGCGCGCTTCCGGCGCCACCAGCATGGCGCCGAAGTGGACGTTTTCGGCCGCGATGGCATCGGCCACCGGCGCTTTGCGGGCCGCCTTCATCAGCTGCTTGGTAACGCGCAGCGAACTGGCCGGCAGTGCCACCAGCTTGGCCGCCTGCGCCTCGGCAAAGGCGCGCAGTTCGGCTGCCGGCAGGATTTTCGACACCAGCCCCATGTCCAGCGCTTCCTGGGCGAGGAAAGCTTCGCCCAGCATCAGCTTTTCTGCCGCACGGGGATAACCGGCCAGCTGCGTCAGCAGCAGGCTGGAGCCGTATTCAGGGCACAGGCCCAGCTGCACGAACGGCACGGAGAACTTGGCGTTATCGGCTGCATACACGAGATCGCAATGCAGCAGCAGGGTGGTGCCGATACCCACGGCAGCGCCCGCTACAGCGGCCACTACCGGCTTGCTGCAGTTAGCCAGCGCCATCATGAACTGGTAGACGGAGCGCGACTCGATGCCGGCGCCATCGTCAGGCCGGGCCGATTTCATGAAATCTTCCAGATCGTTGCCGGCCGTGAAAATCTCCGGCTTGCCGCAGATCAGCAGCGCGCGCACGCTGGTGTCCTGCTCGGCAGCGTTGATGGCGTCGGCCATGCTCTGGTACATCGCCGAAGTGATCGCATTCTTGCGTTCGGGGCGGTTGAATTCCAGCGTCAGAACGCCGTTGCTAATGCTGCTCAAAATATCCATGCTGTCTCCAAAAATAGTGAAAGGGCGCCGGAATACTTCGGGCGCCCTTGGGACGGTTGCGCTCAGGCGCCTATGCGGTCAGTGCAGCCGCCCTGCGCGTTCGTTTATACGCGCTCGATGATACCAGCGGCGCCCATACCTGCGCCTACGCACATGGTAACCATGCCGTATTTCAGGTTGTTGCGGCGCAGAGCGTGCACCACGGTGGCAGCACGGATCGCACCGGTGGCGCCCAGCGGGTGGCCCAGCGCAATCGCGCCGCCCATAGGATTCACCTTGGCCGGATCCAGACCCAGATCGCCGATCACGGCCAGTGCCTGGGCAGCAAACGCTTCGTTCAGTTCGATCCAGTCCAGCTGATCCTGGGTGATGCCGGCCGCTTTGCACGCTTCCGGAATGGCGAACTTAGGACCGATACCCATGATTTCCGGTGGTACGCCTTTGACGGCGAACGAGGAGAACTTGGCCAGCGGGGTCAGGTTGTGCTCGCGCAGGAACTTCTCCGACACCACCAGCAGCGCGCCTGCGCCGTCCGACATCTGCGAGCTGTTACCGGCAGTGACGGAACCTTTAGCGGCGAACACTGGCTTGAGCTTGCCCAGCGATTCGATGGTCGAATCAGCACGGGCGCCTTCGTCGGTATCCACGGTGCGGGTCTTGATCTTGATTTCGCCGCTAGCCAGATCCGGCGTGCGGGTGATGATTTCCACTGGCGTGGTTTCATCCTTGAAGAAACCAGCCTGCTGGGCGGCGATGGCACGGCGGTGCGATTCGACCGAGAAGGCATCCTGCGCTTCACGCGACACTTTCCACTGGGTGGCCACTTTTTCAGCGGTCAGGCCCATGCCGTAGGCCATGCCCACGTTTTCGTCGGTGAACATGTTCAGGTTCATCGATGGGTGATGGCCCATCATCGGCACCATGGACATGGATTCCACGCCGCCGGCGATCATGGCATCGGCTTCGCCCACGCGGATACGGTCAGCTGCCATGGCCAGCGCGGTGATACCGGAAGCGCAGTAGCGGTTGACGGTCACGCCGCCCACAGTTTTCGGCAGACCGGCCAGCAGTACGGATTGACGGGCAATATTGAAACCCTGCTCGGCTTCCGGGAAGGAGCAGCCGATGATGGCGTCGGTGATCAGGGCTGGATCGAGGCCAGGCGCCTGGGCCAGTGCCGATTGCAGTACGCGTACCAGCAGATCGTCAGGGCGGGTCTTGTTGAACATACCGCGCGGCGCTTTGCCGATCGGGGTACGGGTCGCGGCGACGATGTAGGCGTCTTGAATTTGTTTGCTCATTTTATTCTTTCAAAAATTTTTGATCGAAGTCGGTTGCGATATTAGCTACGCTTCTCGGATAAATACCATTCCACTTGAACCTGTGCGGCCAGCGTGCCGGCGGCGTCGAAGATATCGACTTCCACGGGGAACGCTACCTTGCCTTGCGCTTTCAACTCGGCCTTCAGCGCAGCCAGATCGCCGGGCACCCGGCCCACCGCACGGGTGGCGCCTTTGGCGACCTTCTGATACTGGATGCGCGATTCCTTGGCCACAGGGCGCAGAACAGGAATCAGCTCCGCAAAACCGCCCGCCATGGCTGCTCCGGAGGCCGTTTCGGCCAGCGTGAACAGCGCGCCCGCGTGCGGCGTGCCCAAGTGGTTGTGCAGCTTCTGGTCGTCCGGCATCGACACCTGCGCGGTGCCGTTGCCGATCTCGTCTATCCTGATGCCCAGCGTGCGCACCAGCGGCAGGGTATCCATCATCTGTTGCTTGATACGGTCATACACCATGCTCGGTCTCACTCGCAGTAATACTTTAAAAATCAGGCTCAGGACATTCATACACTTAGAAGCGTCGCTTAATGGCGCACTGCTTAGTTGCGGACCGGTTTACCGGTCTGCATCATGCCCATGATGCGTTCCTGGGTCTTCGGATGGTTCAGCAGTTCCAGGAAAGCTTTACGTTCCATATCCAGAATCCACTGTTCGCTCACGAAGGAGCCCTGGTCGATATCGCCACCGGACACGATCTCGGCAATCATTTCGCCCAGTTTGAAGTCGTGCGCGGAGATGAAGCCGCCGTCACGCATGTTCACCAGCTGGGCCTTGATGGTGCCGTAGCCGTAGCGGCCGGTCACTTGAATCGGTGCCTTCAGTGGCGGACGGTAGCCCTTGTCGAACATGGCGCGCGCTTCCACTTTGGCGACGTGCAGCAGTTCGTAAGGGTTGAACACGATCACGTCGTCTTCTTTCAGGTAACCCATGGCCTGTGCTTCCAGCGCCGATTTCGACACGTTGGCGGTGGCCGCGTTGGTGAAGCCGGTTTTCAGGAATTGCAGAATGTCGCTGCCCTTGGCTTCCTTGTAAGCGCGTGCTGCCGCTTCTTTCAGACCGCCGCCGGCAGGGATCAGGCCCACGCCCACTTCCACCAGACCGATGTAGGACTCGATCAGCGCTACGCGCTTCGATGCGTGCAGCGCCATTTCGCAGCCGCCGCCCAGTGCCAGACCGGCTACTGCGGCCACCACCGGCACGTTGGAGTACTTCATGGCCATGAAGGTGTCCTGCAGTTCGCGGATGATAGGATCCACCGCTTTAGCACCACCCTGCATGAACGCTGGCAGCGCCGACTGCAGGTCAGCACCGGCCGAGAAGGCACCGCCTTCGGCTGCGTCGGCACTCCAGATCACCAGACCTTTGTAGTTCTTGGCCGCTTCGGCCAGCGCCATCTTGAAGCCGGCGATCACGCCCTGGCCGATCACGTGCATCTTGGTCTTCAGCGAGATCACCAGCACCTCGTCGCCGCTGTGCCACAGGCGTACCGAGTCGTCCTCGAATACGGTGGTACCGGCAGTGCGGCCATCGATAGCGCCGGCGCCGAATACGGGAGCGCGGAACTGCTGACGCTGATACACGGCCAGATCCGAACGTGGCACGAACGATTTCGACACGGCCGACCACGAACCTTCAGGGGTGTGAACGCCGCCTTTTTCAGCCACAGGGCCTTCGAATACCCATGCTGGCAGCGGTGCGTTGCACAGTGCGTGGCCAGCGTCGATGTCTTCTTTCACCCAGTTGGCAACCTGGGTCCAGCCAGCGGCTTGCCAGGTTTCGAACGGGCCCACGTTCCAGCCGAAGCCCCAGCGCATGGCGAAGTCGATTTCGCGGGCGTTGTCGGCGATGCTGTCGAGGTGGATAGCGATGTAGTGGAAAGCGTCACGGAAGATCGCCCACAGGAACTGGCCTTGCGGATTGGTCGATTCGCGCAGTGCTTTCATCTTCTTGACGGGATCCTTTTCTTTCAGGATGCGGGCGATGATGTCGGCAGCCTTGCCGCCGCCGGTCACGTATTCACCGGTAGCGAAGTCCAGACGCTGGATTTCCTTGCCTACTTTTTTGTAGAAACCGGCGCCGGTCTTCTGGCCCAGCGCGCCTTTTTCTACCAGACCAGCCAGTACGGCCGGGGTTTTGTAGACGGCAGCGAAAGGATCGTTCGGCAGGTAGTCCTGCATGGTCTTGATGACGTGGCCCATGGTGTCCAGACCGACCACGTCGGCGGTACGGAAGGTGCCCGATTTGGCGCGGCCCAGTTTGGCGCCGGTCAGATCGTCGACCACGTCGCACGACAGGCCGAATTTTTCCGCTTCATGGACGATGGCCAGAATGCCGAACACGCCTACGCGGTTAGCGATGAAGTTAGGGGTGTCCTTGGCACGTACCACGCCTTTGCCCAGCGTGGTGGTGAGGAAGCCTTCCAGTTGGTCGCTGATTTCCGGCTTGGTGAACTCGGTCGGGATAATTTCGACCAGGTGCATATAGCGCGGTGGATTGAAGAAGTGCACGCCGCAGTAGCGCGATTTCAGATCCGCGTCGAAGCCTTCCGACAGCTTGGTGATCGACAGACCCGAGGTGTTCGAGGCGAAGATCGCGTTCGGCGCGATGTGCGGCGCCACTTTGGCGTACAGGTCGTGTTTCCAGTCCAGACGCTCGGCGATGGCTTCGATGATCAGATCGCACTCGGCCAGCTTGGCCAGGTCGTCTTCGTAGTTGGCCACTTCGATCAGAGCGGCGTGTTCCTTGTTACCCAGCGGTGCAGGCGAGAGTTTTTTCAGGTTCTCGATAGCGCGCAGCACGATGGCATTCTTAGGCTGGCCGCCGGAGACATGCTCCGGCTTTGCCGGCAGGTCGAACAGCACTACTGGCACTTTAGCGTTGACGCAATGAGCGGCGATCTGCGCGCCCATCACGCCGGCGCCCAGCACGGCTACTTTTTTAACGATGAAATTGGTCATGTCGTATCCTTAAGTTGCTTAGAACAGGTCAGCGTCGAGGGCCATCAGGTTGGCCGAACCCGAACGGGCCTGACGGATCAGGGTTGCAGTTTCTGGTTGCAGACGGGCGAAGTAGAAGCGTGCGGTCGCCAGCTTGGCTTTGTAGAAGTTGTCGCCGCTGTCTTGTTTGGCCAGCGCGATCTTCGCCATTTGAGCGAAGAAGTAGCTGTACACCATGTGGCCGACGACGCGCAGGTAAGGCACGCAGGCAGCACCGACTTCGTCCGGATTCTGGAAGGCTTTCATGCCGATTTCCATGGTCAGCTTGGTGACCTTGTCGCCCAGGTCGCCCAGCGGGGTAACGAATTCGCTCATGGCTTCATCGGTACCGTTGTCTTCCACGAAGGCTTTGATTTTCTCGCCGAATTTACGCAGCTTGGCGCCGTTGTCGCCCAGGATCTTACGACCCAGCAGGTCGAGCGACTGGATGGTGTTGGTGCCTTCGTAAATCAGGTTGATACGGGCGTCACGCACGTACTGCTCCATGCCCCACTCCGAGATGTAGCCGTGGCCGCCGTACACCTGCATGGCTTCCGAGGTAGCGATCCAGGCGTTGTCGGTGATGAAGGCTTTGACGATAGGGGTCAGCAGCGCCACTTCGTCGGCAGCTTCTTTACGCACTTCTTCGTCAGGGTGGTGCAGTTCGCGGTCGATCTGCAGTGCCACGTAGGAGGTGAAAGCACGGGCGCCTTCGGCGTAGGCTTTACCGGTCAGCAGCATGCGGCGTACGTCCGGGTGCACGATGATAGGGTCAGCTGCCTTGTCCGGTGCTTTAACGCCCGACAGGGAGCGCATCTGGATACGGTCTTTGGCGTACACCAGCGCGTTCTGGTAAGCCACTTCGGTCAGACCCAGCGACTGCATGCCTACGCCCAGACGGGCCGCGTTCATGAACACGAACATGGCGTTCAGGCCTTTGTTCGGCTGGCCGATGATCCAGCCCTTGGCGCCGTCCAGATTCATCTGGCAGGTCGAGTTACCGTGGATGCCCATTTTTTCTTCGATCGCGCCGCAGGTGATCGGGTTGCGCTCGCCGATAGAACCGTCGGCTTTCGGCAGGTATTTAGGCACCAGGAACAGCGAGATGCCTTTCGAGCCTTCCGGTGCGTCCGGTACGCGGGCCAGCACCAGGTGCAGGATGTTTTCCGACATATCGTGTTCGCCGGCCGAGATGAAGATCTTGGCGCCGGTGATGTCCCACGAACCGTCAGCCTGCGGAATCGCCTTGGTGCGCAGCAGGCCCAGATCGGTGCCGCAGTGTGGCTCGGTCAGGCACATGGTGCCGGTCCATTCGCCCGATACCAGTTTAGGCAGGTAGATTTTTTTCTGTTCGTCGGTGCCGTGTTCTTTCAGGCACTCGTAGGCGCCGTGCGACAGACCAGGGTACATGGTCCATGCCTGGTTGGCCGAGTTCAGCATTTCGTAGAACGAATTGTTCAGCACTACTGGCAGGCCCTGGCCGCCGTATTCGGGATCGCAGGCCAGTGCAGCCCAGCCGCCTTCGACGTACTGCTGATAGGCTTCCTTGAAGCCTTTCGGGGTGGTCACGGTCTTGGTAACAGCGTCGTGCTTGCAGCCTTCGCGGTCGCCCGAGTGGTTCAGCGGGAACAGTACTTCCGAGGTGAATTTGCCGCCTTCTTCCAGCACCTGGTTGATGATGTCGGCATCAACTTCTGCGTAGTCCGGCAATGCTTTCAGTTCTTCACCCACGTTCAGGAACTCGTGCAGAACGAATTGCATATCCCGGATTGGTGCGACGTATTGACCCATGATTTTCTCCTGATGACTTTTGTAGTGACTACGAAATTTAAATGGTGAGCGTGTTTTTGCTGCGATTAATGCTGCGCTTTAGTGCTGTGCGACCACCGCTGCCGGTGATTGCGGATTGCGATACGACCCTAACAGGCGTTCAAAACCGATGCCGGCCCGTGCCAGACTGCCCGGGATACGCAGGAAACGCGCATCGTGGTGCAGGGCCAGTATCAGGCCGTACATTTCATATACCAGCTGCTGCGGGTCGGTATCGGCTTTCAGATCGCCGCATTCGACTGCCTGCTTCACGCAGCGCAACAGCGCGCCCTGCCACGCACCGACCATGGCCATCAGCTCTTCGCGGATAGGGCCCGGACGGTCGTCGTATTCGACCGCGCCACTGATATAGATACAACCGGAAGCCACTTCCACGCTGACCCGTTTCACCCAGCGGGCGAACATCGATTGCAGACGCTGGATACCGCGTGGCTCCTTCACACTGGGGAAGAACACTTCCTGTTCGAAGCGGTGGTGATACAGCTTCAGCACTTCCAGCTGCAAATCTTCACGGGAACCGAAGTGGGCAAACACCCCGGACTTGCTCATGTTCATCTTATCCGCGAGCAACCCGATGGTCAGCCCTTCCAGGCCATCGCGGCTGGCCAGATCCAGTGCCACGTCCAGAATTGCAGCCCGTGTCAGCTCACCTTTGCGCATAAATTTAGTTGAGGTATTAATAAGATTACGTCCCAAGGTAAAAATTAATCTAGGAGAAGAAACAGCATTCTGCGCTAGTTAAATTTACTCCGTGTGAAAGAATTGCGAACGCTCGTACTATTATCTACCGAGGGGTAAATGTCAAACAGTACCGTTAGAGGTGTGGTTCTATTGATGCGACGCAGCAAATTCAGCACGAACGTGCTATAGCTTGCCCAGCTGGCGACGGTCGCGCTTGGTGGGACGGCCCTTGATATCGGCGCCGGGCTCGCGGTAGAGCCGGCGGTGTTCGGCCACTTCGGCCCGCCGCGTCACGCTGGCATCGGTTTCTTCGTACAGATTGCGCGCCACGGGGGCGGGGCCGCGCGTTTCGGACAGGTTCATCACGTCCACTTCCCAGCGGTCCGAGCCATTGTCGATGTCCAGCACATCGCCGACGCGCACGGCACGGGCCGGTTTGACCTTTTCGCCGCCCAGTTTGACCTTGCCGCTATCAACGGCATCGGTAGCCAGCGAACGGGTTTTGAAAAAGCGCGCCGCCCACAGCCATTTATCCAGTCTCACACTGCCATTGTCATTCACGCGTATTTCCCTACTGCGACTATGCGCATGATCATCTTGTATGCAAAATAAGCGAGTTCGTAGCCGAGCCGGCGCCAGCGCCCCACGTGCTCGAAATCGCTGGTATGGATCACCACGCCCTCGCCCACGGCCGCCTCGATGTGCTGGCGCAGGCTGCTGGCAAAAGCAGCATCCTTGATCACCACATTGGCTTCCTGATTCAGGAACAGGCTGAGTCCGTCCACATTGCTGGAGCCCACCGTGGCCCAGTCATCGTCGATCACCGCCACTTTGGCGTGCAGCTGGGTCTTGCGGTATTCCACCACCGTCACGCCCGCTGCCAGCAGCTTGGGATAGAAGGAATGGGCCACCGCATCCTGCAGCCAGAATTCGCCCACGCCGATCAGTAGCGTCACCTGCACGCCGCGCTCGGCGGCAGCGGCCAGCGCGCGGCGGAATTTGGCGCCGGGCGCAAAATACGGATTGGCCAGCAGCACGCTTCGGCGCGCCTGCCCCAGCGCCTGCAGATAGGCGCGCTGGATGGTGCGGCGGTTGCGCAGATTATCGCGCACCACGAAACCGGCCTGCACCATGTTCTGCACGGCCTGCTTCTGCACCTTGCGCAGGTCGCGGTACAGCTCCAGCCGGCGGATCAGGCCCATTTTTCCCAACCGCAGCCACTGGCTCTGCATTTCCATGTGGATGGTGCCCACCAGCGGGCCGATCACCTGTACGGCAAAATCCCAGCGCGGCGCGGCCAGACTGAGGGTACTGTCATGGTCACAATGCAGATCATCGACTACGTTGATGCCGCCCACAAACGCTTGCGACTGGTCCACCACGCACAGCTTGCGGTGGGTGCGCGTCACGCCCCGCTTGAACCAGGGATTGAAGATACGGTGCTCCACCCCGGCTTCTAGCAGCTCGGCGTGCATCTGGGCGATGCGGCTGCGCCCGGTGCCCCACCAGTCGGTGATCATGCGCACCTGCACGCCGCGGCGCGAGGCTTGGGCCAGCGCGGCCAGCATGGCCCGCCCTGTCACATCATCGGCAAAGATATAGGTTTCGAAATAGATTTCGTATTGCGCGCTATCGATGGCGGCCAGCAGCGCAGGGAAAAACTCGGCGCCCGTGTGCAGCAGCCGCACGTCGTTGTCCGCAACGAAGTTGACGGTGGGCATAGGCTCAGGTCAGCGTCAGATTGGCCACGATGGGCGCGTGGTCGGACAGCCTGGCCCACAGGCTGCCGTGCAGCACCTGCGCCGCCTCCACATGAAAACCGCGCACATAGATGCGGTCCAGGCGGAAAAACGGTAATGCTGCCGGAAAGGTGCGGGCCGGATGGGCGCTTTGCTTGCGGCGCAAGGTGCGCACCAGTTCATCGAGGGTGGAATTGCTGCCGATTTCGTCGAACGCTTCGCGCACGCCCAGCGCATTGCGCAGTTCGGCGCTGAGGCTGTTGCGCCAGTCGTTGAAGTCGCCGGCGATGATCACCGGTTCACCATCGGGCGCCGATTCGCGCACGGCGGCAATCAGCGCCTGGGTCTGGCGTCGCCGTCCCGCTTCGAACAGACCGAAGTGCACCACATAGCAATGCACGGGGCCGCGCGCCGTGTCCAGCACGCAATGCAGGATGCCGCGCTGCTCGTAAGCGTGATCGGACACGTCATGATTGCTGCTGTTGGCGATGGGGAAGGCACTGAGCAGCGCATTGCCATGGTGGCCATGGTCGTACACGGCATTCATGCCATAGGCGCTATGGGCATGGCGCGATTCACCGGCAAAATACTCGTGCTGCGCCGCAGCAGGCCAATGCTTGCGGCCCAGATGTTCGGCGCCGTATTTTGCCGCCTTGCGATCGTGCTGGCCCTGCACCTCTTGCAAAAAAACGACATCGGCATCGAACAGGCCGATCGCCTGCTTGAGTGCCAGCACGCGCGGCTCGCTGCGTATGGCCGACACACCCTTGTGGATATTGTAAGTAGCTACGCGGATTCTCATAGGCTTATTCTAACCCTGAGTCCGCAGCTGCGGCGTATGTCGCCGCACATATTGCGGGCGTGAACAATCCGGAAAATGCAGCCTAAGCCTGAGCCCGCACCCCACGCAGCATACCGGCCAGACTGAGGTCTTCGTCACACAGGGGCCAGTGCAGCCCTTCCCCATCGCCGATGATTTCCCATTGATCTAGCTGCTCGCGGCTGGCGCCTGCCAAGCGCGGATACCATGACAATGGCGTACTGATCTGCCGACCATCAGCCAGCGTAACCGTCAGGTCGGTGGCACTGATCGAAGCATGCTGTATGCGCTCAACTATCGTAAAAGTGTTCATCCCACCTCCTCAGAAATTCCAGCTTGTGCCTCGCAATGATACGCTCAATTTCACGTAATTCCAGAGGGGTAAAGTGTGCGTGCCTAACCAAAGTCACGCTTTCCAACCAGAACTTGGCAGTACTCCGATTCAGGCTGACATGCACGTGAGGTGGCTCGCCCACTTCGTTGCTGTAAAAGAAAAATCGGTAGCCCTTTTCCCGTAACAGTTGTGGCATAGCACACACCAGATCGTCGTACAACGCCCAACTGTACGAGCGAAGGTGCACAGTCCATTTGCGACGGATCAGCAAAGCTATCCAGACCGCGCTGGCCTATCCTGTTTCAGCGCGGCATGGCAGCCGTCTGCTCTTTCAGCTGGAGTATGGCCTCTGCATTGGATGCGGAGAAGCAGCGGTCGGCCGCTGCCAGATACGGCAGCCAGAGGTGGTTGGTGTGTTCGCGCGGGGCCAGTTTGACCTCGATTTCGCGCGGCACCTGCACGCTGAAGACGTGCTCGGTGTTTTCCGTCACGCCCGGTGCATAGCGGTGGCGCCAGACGGGATAGATGGTGTAGATGTTGGACAGCTGCCAGTCGCGCAGCACGATCTGCCGGCCATCGGCTACGATGCCCGTCTCTTCGAATAATTCGCGAGTGGCGGCAGCCAGTAAAGGCTCGTCCACGGCGTCCAGCGAACCCGTAACGGACTGCCAGAAGCCGGGCTTGTCGGCCCGCTCGATCAGCAGCACTTGCAGGTCGGCCGTGTGGATCACCACCAGCACTGATTCGGGTATTTTGTAAGGCATGCTCGACATCATAAAAGAAAAGGCGCCGCAGCGCCTTTTCCTGAGACGACAGACTTAGCCAGCGACTTTCGGCTCGGTGGCGCGCAGACGGATGTGCAGTTCGCGCAGCTGCTTCTCGTCCACTTCCGACGGCGCCTGGGTCAGCAGACACTGGGCACGCTGGGTTTTCGGGAAGGCGATCACGTCACGGATGGAATCGGACTTGGTCATCAGCGTGACGATACGGTCCAGACCGAAGGCCAGACCACCGTGCGGCGGCGCGCCGTACTGCAGGGCGTCGAGCAGGAAGCCGAATTTCAGGCGGGCTTCGTCAGCGTCGATCTTCAGTGCGCGGAACACTTTCGACTGCACTTCTTCGCGGTGGATACGGATAGAACCGCCGCCCAGTTCCCAGCCGTTCAGCACCATATCGTAGGCCTTGGCGATGCAGGCGCCCGGATTGGTTTCCAGCATGTCTTCGTGGCCGTCTTTCGGTGCCGTGAACGGGTGGTGGGTCGCGGTCCAGCGATCCGATTCTTCGTCGTATTCGAACATCGGGAAGTCGATCACCCACAGCGGCGACCAGACGTCGTCGAACAGGCCGGCTTTCTTGCCGAAGTCCGAGTGGCCGATCTTCACGCGCAGCGCGCCGATGGCATCGTTGACGACTTTGGCTTTATCCGCACCGAAGAAGATCAGGTCGCCGTCTTCTGCGCCGGTCAGTTCCAGCACCTTGGCCAGAGCGGCGTCGTGCAGGTTTTTCACGATAGGCGATTGCAGACCGTCACGGCCTTTGGCTTTCTCGTTGACCTTGATGTAGGCCAGACCCTTGGCGCCGTAAATGGCGACGAACTGGGTGTAGGCATCGATTTCCGAACGTGGCATGTCGCCGCCCTTCGGTACGCGCAGACCGACCACACGGCCGTTAGGCATGTTGGCAGCACCGGAGAAGACTTTGAAGTCGACGTCTTTCATCACCTCGGTCAGATCGGTGAACTTCAGTTTCACGCGCATGTCAGGCTTGTCCGAACCGTAGCTGCCCATGGCTTCGGCGTAGTCCATCACCGGGAAGGGGTTAGGCAGCTCGACGTCCATGGTGTTCTTGAACACTTTACGGATCATATCTTCGAACAGATCGCGGATTTCCTGTTCGGTCAGGAACGAGGTTTCGCAGTCGATCTGGGTGAATTCCGGCTGACGGTCAGCGCGCAGGTCTTCGTCGCGGAAGCACTTGGTGATCTGGTAGTAGCGGTCGAAGTTAGCCACCATCAGCAGCTGTTTGAACAGCTGTGGCGACTGCGGCAGCGCGAAGAAGTTACCGGCGTTCACACGCGATGGCACCAGATAGTCGCGCGCGCCTTCTGGCGTCGACTTGGTCAGCATCGGGGTTTCGATATCGATGAAGCCCAGTTCATCCAGATACTTGCGCACTTCCATCGACACTTTGTAGCGCAGGCGCAGATTGTTCTGCATCTGCGGACGGCGCAGGTCCAGCACGCGGTGGGTCAGACGGGTGGTTTCCGACAGATTGTCGTCGTCCAGCTGGAACGGCACTGGCACGGAGGCGTTCAGCACTTCCAGTTGCGAGCAGATCACTTCGATCTTGCCCGACTTCAGGTTGTTATTGACGGTGCCGGCCAGACGGTCTTTGACCACGCCGGTGACGCGCAGGCAGAACTCGCTACGCACGGCTTCGGCAACCTTGAATACTTCGGCCTGTTCCGGATTGCACACCACCTGCACCAGACCTTCGCGGTCGCGCAGGTCGATGAAGATCACGCCACCGTGGTCACGGCGACGGTGTACCCAGCCGCACAGGCTGACAGTTTGGCCAAGCAGCGCTTCGGTAGTGAGGCCGCAGTAGTGAGTACGCATTGAGGACATGTTTATTTCTCGGTTCAGGTTAAGTTACTCAGTTAATCTAGTATTTGTTTATTTTTTTGTACTGCCGGTTTTCTGCTGGTTCTGGCTTATTTGCTGACTGCATCGGGGGCTTTCGGCGCCTCTTCCGGCGCTACCACCCCCATCGACACGATGTACTTGAGCGCCGCGTCGACCGACATATCGAGCTCCACTACATCCTTGCGCGCCATCATCAGGAAGAAGCCCGAGGTCGGATTAGGCGTGGTAGGGATATACACGCTGACGTAATCGCCCACCAGATGGTTTTTCACATCGCCGCCCGGCGTGCCGGTGAGGAAGGCGATGGTCCACGATTGCGGGTGCGGATACGGAATCAGCACGGCCTTGCGGAAAGCATTGCCCGACGACGAGAACAGGGTATCGGAGACCTGCTTGACGCTCGAATACAGCGAGCTCACCACAGGGATGCGGGTCAGCAATTTTTCCCACACGCGCACCACGTAGTTGCCGACCAGATTATTGGTCAGCAAGCCCGTGAGGAACACGATCACTACCGTCAGCACCGTGCCCAGACCGGGAATGTCGAAGCCGATCAGGGTGCGTGGCTGCCAGCGTGCCGGTACGAACAGCAGCGACTGGTCCATGGTGCTGATCACCAGATTCAGCACCCAGGCGGTAATTGCCAGAGGCACCAGTATCAGCAGGCCGGTAATGAAGTATTTACGCATCAGTTAATCTCGTCGGAGGTTGGGTCAGACTGCGCGCCTGCTCAGGCGCTGGTGCTGGCGCCGGCCGCCGGAGCAGCAGCGGGAGCAGCGGCTGGCTCGGCAGCGTCAGTCTTGGCGGCTGGCTTCTGGCCTTCCATCGGACCGGTGGACATGCCGGTGGCCGGTGGCGTGCCGCCACGGAAGTCGGTCTGATACCAGCCCGTACCCTTCAACTGGAAACCGGCAGCCGTCACTTGTTTCTTAAACGTCTCTTTGCCGCAGGACAGGCACACTGTCAGCTGCGGGTCGGAAATCTTCTGCAAGACATCCTTGGCAAAACCACATGCCTCGCAGCGGTAAGCGTAGATTGGCATCTATTACTCCGCAAAAATCATCAAAACCCTGAATTATAAAGCTTTTTAGCCGCTACCTGCCGGTTTCCTGTGCCCAGGCCCGGCGCTGCCAGATCATCCAGCGCTCTTTGCCCTCGAAAACGGCGATCGAATCGCTGACGGGCTGGTCTTCGAGACAGTCGAAATTGCCGCCAAGCAAATCTTCCAGCTCGCTGCGGGCGATCCCGAAGGGCGGGCCTTTGGCAGCATGATCAAAGAAGAAATAGCCGACCAGCAAACCTCCGGGCGGCAGCAGCGCGGCCCAGCGTGCCGCCACCTGTGGCCGCATGGCCGGTGGCAGGGCACACAGAAAGGCCCGCTCGTAGATCAGTTGCAGCGCTTCCCCTTGCGGCTGCCATGCAAAGAAATCCGCCTCCACCACGCGCGCCGCATGGCGGCCCGCCACGGCCCGCCCTTTCTGCACGGCGGCCGGCGCAAAATCGATGGCGCAGGCATCCCAGCCCGCATCGGCCAGCAGCACCAGTTCGTGGGCCGCGCCGCAGCCCGGTATCAGACTAGGGCGCGGCGCGCTGGCGGCGACAAACTCGCGCAGGGCCTGCGGTGCTGCGCCACGGTCCCACGGCGTATATGCGCGCTCGAAGCGCTCGTCCCAGAAGGCCGGCGAGCGCGGGTCGCGTTGCAGGAAATCGGCCATGGCCAGATCAGCCCAGATAGTGCCAGCGCAAATACAGCTGCACGGCCAGCACGCCGCCGCCAAAGGCCAGCGCGAAATAGATCACCAGCGACAGCAGGCGGTTGGTGCGCCGCTGTTCGCCGATCAGCACTTTGAGCAATTCGCTATTGTCGGGCGCCGCTTCGGCCTGCCGGGCCAGCGCCTTGTGCAGCAGGCGCGGCAGCTGCGGAATCACGTGGGCGTAATGCGGCGCTTCGGCCTTCATGCGCTGCCACATGCCTTTCAGGCCCACCTGCTCGGCCATCCAGTTTTCCAGATAAGGCTTGGCGGTCTTCCACAGGTCGAGATCGGGGTCAAGCTGGCGGCCCAGCCCTTCGATATTGAGCAGGGTCTTCTGCAGCAGCACCAGCTGCGGCTGCACTTCCACATTGAAGCGGCGCGAAGTCTGGAACAGGCGCAGCAGAATCTGGCCGAAGGAGATGTCTTTCAGCGGACGGTCGAAGATCGGTTCGCAGCAGGCCCGCACGGCCGATTCCAGCTCGTCCACGCGGGTGTCTTTCGGCGCCCAGCCCGATTCGATGTGGGCTTCGGCCACGCGCTTGTAGTCGCGCCGGAAGAAGGCGAGGAAGTTCTGCGACAGGTAATCCTTGTCGAAGTCGTTGAGCGTGCCGACGATGCCGAAATCGAGCGCGATATAGCGGCCAAAGCTGGCCGGATCGACAGACACCAGAATATTCCCCGGGTGCATATCGGCGTGGAAGAAGCCATCGCGGAACACCTGCGTGAAGAAGATTTCCACGCCATCGCTGGAGAGCTTTTTCAGATCCACGCCCGCTTCGATCAGGCGGTCGATCTGCGACACGGGAATGCCGTGCATGCGCTCCATCACGATCACGCTGCTCGAACAATAGTCCCAGAACATCTCGGGCACCAGCAGCAGCTCGGAGTTGGCAAAGTTGCGGCGCAGCTGGCTGGCATTGGCCGCCTCGCGCATCAGGTCCAGTTCGTCGTGCAGGTATTTGTCGAACTCGGCCACCACCTCTTTCGGCTTGAGGCGTTTGCTGTCGGCCCACAGCCGTTCCACCAGCTCGGCAGCCGTCTGCATCAGCGCCACATCCTCATCGATGGTTTTCTTCATGCCGGGACGCAGCACTTTGACGGCTACCTGCTTGCCATCTTTCAGCGTCGCGAAGTGCACCTGCGCGATCGAGGCAGAAGCGACGGGCGTGCGTTCAAACGTGGCAAACAGCTCGTCCGGATGGGCACCCAGCGATTTGCGGATCTGGGCAATGGCCAGTTCCGTATCGAAGGGCGGCACGCGGTCCTGCAGGCGCGACAGCTCTTCCACCAGATCGGCGGGGATCAGGTCGCGCCGGGTCGACAGCACCTGACCGAATTTGACGAAGATAGGGCCCAGTTCTTCCAGCGCCATGCGCAGGCGCACGCCACGGGGCGCCGACAGGTCACGCCAGAAAAACACCGTATCGATCAGCTTGGCGACGCGCGGCTTCTTCAGCCCCGAAATCGCGATTTCATCCAGACCATACTGAATCGCAACGCGCAGGATTTTCAGTAGGCGTAAAAATTTCAGCATCAGCGCGATCCCAGTTTCTGTTCCAGTTTAGCCAGCCGTTTGGCGGCCCGTTCTACATCATCGCGCAAGCGCACCACCTCGGCGGAAAAGTCTTCCACCACATGAGGACGGATCAGCACAGGTTTTTCGTCCAGCAGAAATTCGGCCACATTCTCGGCCAGCTTGCGCTGCCCCGTTTTGACGGTTTCCAGCGCAGCTTTAGCGCCCTGCACCAGGCGCACCGCCGCCACCGGCCCCACCACTTTTTCCAGATCGTGCTCGGCTTCCCAGCGCAGCGAATTGCTGAGCGAGGAAATGGTGTTGGCAAATTCCGCATCACCGGCAATCTGCACGTAGGAGAACGCCCGCTCGCGGTTCTGCAGCATCAGCGGCACATCGGCCAGTTTCAGGCTGATGGTCACGCGTGCCTCCTCGCCGTCGGCAGCAGGCTGCAGATAGCCGTCCGGCGTCACCTGCAGGCGCAGCACCACGGCGCCGCTGTCGATGGCTGCCACTTTGCCGCCATGGCGCTGCAGCGATGCACGCGCCCATGGCTCCTGTGCCAGCAGGTGGTTGATGGCGGCGCAGGCAGGCGCTGCCGCAGTCAGTCGGTGCAATAACAAGCCCAGATTCGGTGCAATCATACGGATACCGTGTAAACAAAAACTGCCAATAAAAAACCGCCCGGAATACGGGCGGTCTTGATCTTACCAGTTTGCCGCTGAGTACGGCGATTAAGCGTGCTGCTCCAGCTGCTGGATACCGGCCAGCAGCCAGCCGCCGTTACCCGCCACCGGTTTGACCAGATTCCACACTTCATTGAACGGCTCGGCCAGCGCGTCCGGCGCCGGTTTGATGGTGCCGCTGAACTTGACGCTGGACAGGTACTCGCCGTTGCTGGTTTCTATGCCCAGCAGTTCCGCGTCGATGCTGACCACGTCGGTGTAATCCTTCTGGGCGCCGCGCTCGGTGATTTGCAGCTTCAGCTCGGCAAACACTTCCGGCGTGGTGAATTCGCGGATATCGGCCACATCGCCCTTATCCCATGCCGCTTGCAGGCGGATGAAATTACCTTTGGCCACGCGCAGGAAGCTGGCCGCGTCGAAATCCGCCGGCACGCCCCAAGGGGTATGCGCTGCCGCAGGAGCCTCGGCCAGACGCGCACCGATTTCCGGCGTGGTGCTGGCCGGTGCAGGCTGGACGGCATAGCCGTTGTTGTTATCGGCATAGCCGTTGTTGCCGCTGTAGCCAGCCGGTACGCCGACCGGGGCCATAGCTGGCGCCGACTTGCGGCCGAACAGACGGAACAGCAGCACGACCACGCCAGCCAGCAGGGCCAGCATGATGATGGAACCCAGTATGCCGCTCAGGGCACTACCGAAGCCGAAATGCGAGAACAGCGCGCCGATACCGAGACCGAGCAGCGCGCCGCCAAGGATACCTTTCCATGGGCTGGCCGGTTTAGGCGGCATGGCCGGCGCAGGCGCTGGGGCAGGGGCCGGAGCGGCCTGACGTGGCGCCTGCTGAGGGGCAGCGGCTGGTGGCATGCGGCTGACGTTCTGCGACTGACGGCCGATGGAGCGGCCACCGCCCATAGGACGCGCCGTGGCCTCGGCCAGCAGCGACATGGCAGCAACGGCCAGTACGGCGCCGATCAGGACTTGCTTCAGTTTCATGGACTTCCTTAAAAATTACAGTTTGATACCGGTGTGCAAAGCGGCCACACCTGCCGTCAGGTTGTAATACTGGACCCGCTCCAGCCCTGCCTCCTGCATCATGGTTTTCAGGGTTTCCTGATCCGGATGCATGCGGATCGATTCCGCCAGATAGCGATAGCTCTCGGCGTCACCGGCAATCTTCTGGCCCATCCACGGCAGCACCTTGAACGAATAAATATCGTACGGTTTCTGCAGCGGCTCGGCCACTTTGGAAAACTCCAGCACCAGCAGCTTGCCGCCCGGTTTCAGCACGCGCCGCATTTCCTTCAGCGCCACATCCTTGTGAGTCATGTTGCGCAGGCCGAAAGCCACGCTGACGCGGTCGAAATAATTGTCCGGGAAGGGCAGTTTTTCTGCATCACATAGCAAGGTGGGGGTCAGCAGGCCGCGATTCAAGAGGCGATCGCGCCCTACCCGCAGCATGGATTCGTTAATGTCGGTCAGCCAGACTTCACCGGTCGGACCAGCCTGCTTGGCGAAGACTTTGGCCAGATCGCCCGTGCCGCCGGCGATATCGAGGCATTTGAAGCCGGGACGCACGCCCGCGTGAGCGATGGTGAAGGTCTTCCACAGACGGTGCAGGCCAGCCGACATGACGTCGTTCATGATGTCGTATTTGGCGGCGACAGAATGGAAAACCTTGGCAACTTCGCGGACTTTTTCGTCTTCCGCGACAGTTTTGTAACCGAAGTGTGTGGTATTGGTCATGGTAGGCAGGCCTGTTAGTTTGGCGGCATTATACAAGACGGAACAGGGCGCTAGCCCCTGAGCGGGAGCAGAACCGAGCGCCGGTCTGCCACCGCGGCAGGGCTGGCATGGCGCCTAGTGCTTGTGGCCGCAGCCGTGCGACGCTTTGGCGCCCGTGCCGGGCAGCACGGTGCCCGTTTCACGCCCGCTATCGCCGGCGAAACCGGCCGCGTGCAGGCGCGCCATGTAGTCGGCCCACAGGCTGTCCTGCTCTTGACCTAGGCGATACAGATAGTCCCAGGTGTACAGTCCTGTGTTATGGCCATCGCTGAACGTGGGCTGGATGGCGTAATTGCCCACCGGCTCGATACCGGCGATGCCCACTTCGCGCTTGCCGACTTGCAGGGTTTCCTGTCCCGGGCCGTGGCCCTTGACCTCGGCCGAGGGCGAATATACGCGCAGCAGCTCGAAGGGAATGGAAAAATTGGCGCCGTCGTCGAATTCGACTTCCAGACGGCGCGACTGGTTGTGGACCGTCAGGCCCGTTGGCTGTTTGCTCATGCTATCCCCTGCAGACGTTCTATCATGGCCTCGTGCAGCGCTGGCAGCAGCGCGCGGCGGGCCGCCAGCACAGCCGGATCGCCAGCACGCTGCACCGGCGCCCAGGTCGGCTGAGGGAAATGGGCGTCATCGGTATAGCGCGGGATCACGTGCCAGTGCACATGGGGCGTCATGTTACCAAAGCTGGCCAGATTGATCTTGTGCGGCGCCAGCACGGCGCGCTGCGCCTCTTCCACCGCCCAGACCACGGCCATCACATGCTGCCGCTGGGCCGCCGTGAGGTCGCTCATCTCGCGCACATGCTCGCGCCACACCACGCGGGTGTAGCCCGGATACTCGGCCTCGTCGACATGGATCACCACCAGCAGCGCGTCGCCCCAGATGATCACGCCTTCGGCCGGCGCCTCCAGCAGCTTGCACAGATCGCAGGCCATTACACCAGCACCCGCTCGATGCCGCCGGCATTGGCGCGCTGCACGTATTCGGGCAGCCAGTTCTCGCCCAGCAGGTGCTTGGCGATTTCCACCACGATGTAGTCGGCCGTGGTGCCGGCATCTTCGCTGTAGCGCGACACCCCGCCCAGACAGGCCGGGCAGCTGGTCAGTATCTTCACGTCACCGTCGAAACCGTCGGCGCGCAGCTTGTTGGCGCCGCTCACCACTTCCTGCTCCTTGCGGAAGCGTACCTGGGTGGAGATGTCGGGACGGGCGATCATCAGGGTGCCGGAATCGCCGCAGCAGCGGTCGTTCTTCTCGATCTTGACGTTGTCATGCGTCTGGATCAGGGCATTCACCGTCTTGGTGGCTTCCTGCAGCTTCATCGGCGTGTGGCAAGGCTCGTGGTACATGTAACGGGTGCCCGTCACGCCTTCCAGCTTGACCTGCTTCTCCATCAGATATTCGTGGATATCCATGATGCGGCAGCCGGGGAAGATCTTGTCGAACTCGTAGGTAGCCAGCTGATCATAGCAGGTACCGCACGACACCAGCACGGTCTTGATGTCAAGATAGTTGAGCGTGTTGGCCATGCGGTGGAACAGCACGCGGTTATCCGTCATCATCTTCTCGGCCTTGTCGTACTCGCCTGCGCCCCGTTGCGGATAGCCGCAGCACAGATAGCCCGGCGGCAGCACGGTCTGCACGCCCACTTCCCACAGCATGGCCTGGGTAGCCAGACCCACTTGCGAGAACAGCCGTTCGGAACCGCAGCCGGGGAAGTAGAACACGGCTTCCGTGTCCGCATTGGTTTTCTGCGGATTACGGATAATCGGAATGACCTTGTCGTCTTCGATATCGAGCAGCGCACGCGCCGTTTTCTTCGGCAGACCGCCCGGCATTTTCTTGTTGATGAAGTGGATCACCTGCTCGCGCACTTTCGGCTTGCCCACGGTCGGCGGCGGCGCCTTGGTCTGGGTGCGGGCGAACTTCTTCAGCAGATCATTGCCAAGGCGCTGGGCCTTGTAACCTATGCCCACCATGGCGGCACGGGTGGCGTTGATGGTGGCCGGATCGGTGGCGTTGAGGAAGAACATGGCCGCCGATTTGCCCGGATTGAAGCTCTTCTTGTCCATCTTGCGCAGCAGATTGCGCATATTCATCGACACATCGCCGAAATCGATATTCACCGGACATGGCGTGACGCACTTATGGCAGACGGTGCAGTGATCGGCCACGTCTTCGAATTCTTCCCAGTGCTTGATGGAGATGCCGCGCCGGGTCTGCTCTTCGTACAGGAAAGCTTCGATCAGCGACGAGGTGGCCAGTATCTTGTCACGCGGCGAGTACAGCAGATTGGCGCGCGGCACGTGGGTCGAGCACACGGGTTTGCACTTGCCGCAGCGCAGGCAGTCCTTGACGCTGTTGGCGATGTTGCCGATATCGCTTTGCTGCATGATCAGCGATTCGTGGCCCATCAGGCCGAACGAGGGCGTGTAGGCATTGCGCAGGTCGGCTTCCATACCGGCCAGATTGAGCAGCTTGCCCTTGTTGAAGCGGCCTTCCGGATCGACCTTCTGCTTGTAGTCGCGGAACGGGCCGATTTCTTCTTCGGTCAGGAATTCCAGCTTGGTGATGCCGATGCCGTGCTCGCCCGAGATCACGCCGTTGAGCGAGCGGGCCAGCGTCATGATGCGTGCCACCGCCTGATGCGCCAGCTGCAGCATTTCATAGTGGTCCGAGTTGACCGGCAAGTTGGTGTGCACATTGCCGTCGCCGGCGTGCATGTGCAGCGCCACGAACACGCGGCCGCGCAGCACGCGCTTGTGGATGGCCGTAGCTTCGTCGAGAATCAGCTTGTAGGCGGCACCGTTGAAGATAGAACGCAGACTGGCGCGGATTTCCTGTTTCCACGAAATGCGCACGGTACGGTCCTGCACCACATCGAACAGACGGGCTTGCGGCTGCGCGGCCAGACGTTCGAGCAGCGTCGGCACCAGACGTTCCAGACCCAGCGCTTCCAGTTGCGGCAGCGCCGTCTGCAGCGGCTGGTCGAGTTCGGCTAGCAGATAGGCCCAGCGCGCCTGCACCTGCGCCAGCAGCGCCGCGGCTTGCTGCACGCGGTCGCCCAGCATTTCTTCGTCGCCCACGCCGTCGTCGGCGTCGTCGCTCTTGCCGATAGGCAGATTGCCGGCAGCGAAGAACTGCTGCAGTTCTTCGGCCAGTTGCAGCTTGTTGCGGATCGACAGTTCGATATTGATGCGCTCGATGCCGTCGGTGTACTCGCCCATGCGGTTGAGCGGTATCACCACGTCTTCGTTGATCTTGAACGCATTGGTGTGCTTGGCAATGGCCGCCGTGCGGGCACGGTCCAGCCAGAATTTCTTGCGCGCTTCCGGGCTGACCGCCACAAAGCCTTCCCCCACGCGGGTGTTGGCCAGACGGATCACTTCGGAAGCGGCCAGCGCGACCGCGTTTTCATCGTCGCCGACAATGTCGCCGAACAGCGCCATTTTCGGCAACACGCCGCGCTTGGACTTGGTGGCATAGCCGACGGCGCGCAGATAGCGCTCGTCGAGGTGTTCCAGACCGGCCAGACGCAGCGTGGCGAACTGCTCGCCCTTGGCGGGCAGGCTGTCCAGATAATCCTTGATTTCCACAATCGATGGAATCGCATCGCGCGCCTGACCGAAGAATTCGAGGCAGACCGTGCGCGTGTGCTTGGGCATTTTGTGCAATATCCAGCGCGCCGACGTGATCAGGCCATCGCAGCCCTCTTTCTGGATGCCGGGCAGACCGGCGAGGAATTTGTCGGTAACGTCCTTGCCCAGACCTTCTTTGCGGAATTTGCGGCCTTCGATTTCCAGCAGTTCCGTCTTGAACGGTTCACCCTTGGCTTCACCCCGCGCGCTCGGGCGGGTCCACTCCAGCTTGAAGCGGGCCAGCGGCGTATCGTGGATCTTGGACAGATTGTGATCGAGACGGGTGACTTCGAGCCAGTCGCCATTCGGATCGACCATGCGCCACGAAGCCAGATTGTCCAGCGCCGTGCCCCACAGCACGGCCTTCTTGCCGCCCGCATTCATGGCGATATTGCCGCCTATGCAGGAGGCGTGGGCCGAGGTCGGATCGACCGCGAACACGAAACCGGCTTTCTCGGCCGCTTCCGATACCTTGTTGGTGATCACGCCTGCGCCCGTGTAGATGGTGGCGTACTCGCGGCTCAGGCCGGGCAGCACCTTCATTTCCACGGCGCCCATGTTGAGCAGCTTTTCCGTGTTGATCACGGCCGACATGGGCGTGAGCGGAATGGCGCCGCCCGTGTAGCCGGTGCCGCCGCCGCGCGGGATGATGGTCAGCCCCAGTTCGATACAGCCTTTGACCAGACCGGCCATTTCTTCTTCGCTGTCCGGCGTCAGCACCACGAACGGGTATTCCACCCGCCAGTCGGTGGCGTCGGTGACGTGGGAAATCCGCTTCATGCCGTCGAAGCAGATATTGTGCTTGTCCGTGTAGCGGCCCAGCACTTTGTAAGTACGCTTGCGCAGATCATAGGTCTGCCTGAATTCTTCGCCAAAGTCGGCCACGGCCTTGCCGGCGGCACGCAGCAGCTGGGCCACGTTCGCGCTGCGCTGACGCTGTTCGGCGTCATCTGCCGCACCGTTTTCGTCCACACTGTGGCGGCGCTTGTCCACTTCGGCCAGCCGGTGATGCAGCGCTGCGATCAATTCCTGACGGCGCTTGGGATTGTCCAGCAAGTCGTCCTGCAGATAGGGATTGCGCCGCACGGCCCAGATATCACCGAGCACTTCGTACAGCATGCGGGCCGAGCGGCCCGTCTGGCGCGCACCGCGCAATGCATCGAGCAAGCTCCACGACTCCTCGCCCAGCAGCCGGATCACAATCTCGCGATCGGAAAACGACGTGTAGTTGTAAGGAATTTCGCGCAGGCGCGTGGCCTCCGGACCGTGAGGCGTTTCCGCCAGCAAAGCTTGAATTTGTGCAGGGGCGTTCATATTGCGTTTCGACTGGAGACGACTAGTGACATTAGCCGGGAGGGTCATTCTAGCGTATTGCGGCGCACCACGCCGGAACAGCCTTCCGTGGCCTAGGGCCATTGACCACGCAATTAATCCGCGAATAATTTGAAAATCGCAGGTTTCATTAGCAATAAATGCCGAAACCTGAAACAAAACTGAATTTAATTCACAAACTCAGCTTGTTGACAATATGTTTAATTGCACCAAACTAGCCCAGCAGATGGGCGATACTGCGCCAGAACCCGTCCGGCACATACAACAATAGTGCTGTCATGCACAGGTAACGCAGGAATTTCCCCACAGCCATATAGGCAATGCTGGGCCAGAACGGCAGGTGCAGCCAGCCGCCCAGCGTGCAGAGCGGATCGCCTATGCCGGGCAGCCAGGCCAGCAGCATGGTCTTGGCGCCATAGCGTTCCAGCCAGTGAAACCAGCGGCTCTGGCGCTCGCGCGCGAACGACTGCTTGGCCTGATAGCCCATCCAGTAATCGATGGCCCCGCCCAGCGTATTGCCGACGGTGGCCACGCCTATGGTGGCCCAGAACAGGGCAGGATTGGCTTTGACCACGGCAAATACGGCCGGTTCCGAGCCTAGCGGCACCAGCGTGGCCGAGATCAGGCTCACCAGAAAAACGGAAGTCAGCCCCACTTGCGGTGCTGCCAGCACAGCGAGCAGCCAGCCTATTGCAGATTCGATCATCGTTTGCTTCTGCGCTTAATTCAGCGCTTTCTTTAGATGTGGGGAAGGTGTCCATTATAATAAATTGCATCCGCATGAATGCACCGTCCGGCTTGCGCCCACCCGCGCTGTGCCAGCGCCCTGCTCCACCCCGGTCACCCGCCGGTTAGTTAGCATAGCTTGAAGTACCGTACGCACCAGAATTATCTGGCCCGGAATCATTATGTTTGCAGACCATGACCATCGATTATCTGAAGAAAATCCTGACCGCCCGCGTCTACGACGTCGCCACTGAAACCCCGCTCGAGCACGCACCTGCCCTGTCGCAGCGCTGCGGCAACCGAATTTACTACAAGCGCGAGGACATGCAGAGCGTGTTCAGCTTCAAGATTCGTGGCGCCTACAACAAAATGGCTCACCTCAGCGATGCCCAGCGCAAGCGCGGCGTGATCTGCGCTTCGGCCGGCAACCACGCGCAGGGCGTGGCCCTGTCCGCCGCCAAACTGGGTTGCCGCGCCCTGATCGTGATGCCCACCACCACGCCCCAGGTCAAGATCGATGCCGTCAAGTCGCGCGGCGGTCCTTCCGTGGAAGTGGTGCTGCACGGCGAATCCTACACCGACGCCTACAACCACGCCCTGCTGCTGGAACAGGAACAGAAGCTGACCTTCGTCCACCCCTTCGACGATCCGGACGTGATCGCCGGTCAGGGCACTATCGGCATGGAAATCCTGCGCCAGCATTCCGGCCCGATACACGCGATCTTCGTCGCCATCGGCGGTGGCGGCCTGATCTCGGGCGTCGCCGCCTACGTCAAGGCCATCCGTCCCGACATCAAGATCATCGGCGTGCAGACGCTGGACTCGGACGCGATGGCACGCAGCATCAAGGCCGGCGAGCGGGTCACCCTGTCCGATGTCGGCCTGTTCTCGGACGGCACGGCCGTGCGTCTGGTGGGCGAAGAAACCTTCCGCCTGACCCAACAATATGTGGACGACATCATTCTCGTCGATACCGACGCCATCTGCGCCGCCATCAAGGACGTGTTCACCGATACCCGCAGCATCCTCGAACCGGCCGGCGCACTGGCCGTGGCGGGCGCCAAGGCCTATATCGAACGGGCCGCGCTGACCAAGGACCCGGTCGAAAACCAGACTCTGATCACCATCGCCTGCGGCGCCAATATGAATTTCGACCGCCTGCGCTTTGTGGCCGAGCGTGCCGAACTGGGCGAATCGCGCGAAGCCGTGTTCGCCGTCACCCTGCCCGAGCAGCGCGGCAGCTTCAAGCGCTTCTGCGCACTGGTAGGCCCGCGCAATGTGACCGAGTTCAACTACCGTATCAGCGACAAGGATGAAGCCCACGTGTTCGTCGGTGTGCAGATTGCCGACCGTGGCGAATCGAGCAAACTGGCGCGCAGCTTCGAGCAGCAGGATTTCCGCACGCTGGACCTGACCCACGACGAGCTGGCCAAGGCCCACATCCGCCATCTGGTAGGCGGCAAGAGCGCGCTGGCGCAGGACGAACTGCTGTACCGTTTCGAGTTCCCCGAGCGTCCGGGCGCGCTGATGCGCTTCCTCAACTCGATGGCGCCCAACTGGAATATCTCGCTGTGCCATTACCGCAGCCAGGGTGGCGATGTGGGCCGGATTCTGATCGGCCTGCAGGTACCGCAGGAGGAAATGGAACAGTTCGCCCAGTTCCTCACCACACTCGGCTACCGCTACTGGGATGAAAGCGCCAACCCCGTGTACAAACTATTCCTCGGCTAAGCGCCGGGCAGGACGGCAAGGTTTGCGCTACTATGCCGTCCTTCACCAACAAGAGCACCGTCATGACCAACACCGCCGATCTGTCCCCGCTGGGAAAAAACTCTGCCTACCGTACTGATTACGCACCGGAATTGCTGTTCCCGATTCCACGGCAGGGCAAGCGCGATGAACTGGGCCTGACGGGCACGCTGCCCTTCTTCGGCGTGGATATCTGGAACGCCTACGAAATTTCGTGGCTCAACCAGCGCGGCAAACCGCAGGTGGCCATTGCCCGCATTACCGTGCCGGCCGACTCGCCCAACATCGTCGAATCGAAGTCCTTCAAGCTCTACCTGAATTCCTACAACCAGACCCGGCTCGATAGCGTGGTGGCGCTGAAGACCTTGCTGCAACAGGATCTCTCCAAAGCGGTAGGCGCGAATGTGCACATCTCGCTGACCCAGCCGGAAGAATTCGGCATGATCACCATGGGTGAACTCGATGGCCTGCTGCTCGACCGTCTCGACATCGAAGTCGATCACTACAGTCCCGATCCCGCGCTGCTGAAAGCGGCGCTGGACGAAGAGCCGGTGGAAGAAAAGCTGGTGTCGCACCTGCTCAAATCGAACTGTCTGGTCACGGGCCAGCCGGACTGGGCCAGCGTGCAGATCCATTACGCCGGACCGCAGATCGATCAGGAAAGTCTGCTGCGCTACCTGATAGGCTTTCGCGAACACAATGAGTTCCACGAGCAGTGCGTGGAGCGCATCTTCATCGATATCCTGCGCCAGTGCCACCCGCAGCAGCTGGCCGTGTACGCGCGCTACACGCGCCGTGGCGGGCTCGATATCAATCCCTGGCGCAGCAACTTCAGCAGCGCCCAGAAACCGGCCAATCTGCGCGGCGCGCGCCAGTAAAGCCTCAGTGTGCCGTATGCCACCGGCACGATACATTTCTGATCGGCACGCTTAATTCAGGCGTATCATAAGCACATAGGCAGCAGCGTGCCGCACCACGCTACAGGTTTTCAGGTGCCGGACAGAAAAAAGCCTATAATGCGCTCGCAGGCCGCATTTGTGCGCCGCAACATTCTATTCGCAATATGAATAACCTTAGCAAAATACTCTCTCTGGAAAACGTGCAGCTCGATCTGGAAGTGTCCAGCAAGAAGCGCGCTTTCGAGCAAGCCGGCCTGATCTTCGAAAACAACTGCGGCATCGCCCGCTCCACCGTCTCGGACAATCTGTTCGCGCGCGAACGTCTGGGTTCCACCGGACTGGGGCATGGTGTGGCGGTTCCGCACGGCCGCGTCAAAGGCATGAAGAGCCTGAAGTCGCCGCTGGCGGCGTTTGTGCGTCTGGCCGAGCCGATTCCGTTCGAATCGCCGGACGGCAAACCTGTCAATCTGTTGTTTTTCCTGCTGATCCCTGACCACGTCACCCAGCAGCATCTGGAAATCCTGTCCGAAATCGCCGAAATGTTCTCCGACGACGCTTTCCGCGCAGCGCTGACGACCGATCCTGATCCCGCTTCCGTGTACCAGCGCATCATCAGCTGGGTGCCGACGCTGCAGGCAGCAGGCTAAGTTAGTGTAGGGGCGGCTGACTATGGGTTACACTACCAGCTAGTTCAACCCATCACGAAGACGCCCCATGCTGCAAACTCCGCTGACGATACAACGCCTGTACGACGATAATCGCGAAAGTTTGCAGCTAGGCTGGTTCGCCGGCTTCCCCGGCGGCGAACGCCTCATTTCCGGCGACGTCGCTTCGGCCGCCGATCAGGTGGGCCACCTGAACACCATCCACCCGGGCCGGATACAGGTATTCGGCCATCAGGAAATCAATTACTACCAGCGTCTCAAATCGCTCACGCGCGCCCACGTGATCGGCGAGCTGATTGCCGGCGGTCCGCCCGCGCTGATCATCGCGCAAGGGCTGGAAACCCCGCCCGACATCCTCGCCATCTGCGACGAAAAAAATATTCCGCTGTTCTCCACGCCGCTGCCGGCGGCACAGGTGATCGACTTTCTGCGCGTGTACCTGTCGAAGAAGCTGGCCCAGCGCATCATCATGCACGGCGTGTTCATGGACGTGCTCGGTGTGGGCGTGCTGATTACCGGCGATTCCGGTCTGGGCAAGAGCGAACTGGGGCTGGAACTGATTTCGCGTTCGCACGGTCTGGTGGCCGATGATGCCGTGGAGTTCTCACGCATCGCACCGAACATGATCGAAGGCCGCTGCCCGCCGCTGCTGCAGAATCTGCTGGAAGTGCGCGGGCTGGGGCTGCTGGACATCAAAGCCATCTTTGGCGAGACGGCAGTACGCCGCAAGATGCGCCTCAAGCTGATCGTGCATCTGGTACGCCGCGGCGCCGCTGATGAAGAAGTGGAGCGCCTGCCCTTCCAGTTTCCTACCGAGGACGTGCTGGGCCTGCCGGTGCGCAAGGTAGTGATCCCCGTGGCGGCCGGCCGCAACATCGCGGTGCTGCTGGAGGCCGCTGTGCGCAACACCATCCTGCAACTGCGCGGCATCGACACGCTGCAGGAATTCATGGAACGCCAGCGTCAGGCCATGAGCGGCGATTGATCATTCTCATCTGTTGTTATTGGCGCCAAATGGTGCCGATAACAACACAGCTTTGCTGCCTGCGGTATCATCCTGTCCTATGCGTATCGTACTCTTAACCGGCATCTCCGGCTCCGGCAAATCCGTCGCCCTCAACGTCCTTGAAGACACTGGCTACTATTGCGTCGACAACCTGCCGCCAGCGCTGCTGGCCAGTCTGGTCGATACCCTGACCAAGGAAGGTCTGGACGCCCTGGCCGTGGCGGTGGACGCGCGCAGCTCCGCATCGCTGGCCAGCCTGCCGGACGACGTAACGCGCCTGCGCGAGCAGGGGCACGACGTCAAAGTGATGTTCCTGACCGCAAATACCCATTCACTGGTGGCGCGCTTCTCGGAAACGCGGCGCAGCCACCCGCTGTCGCACGAACTGCGTCCGGGGCAGAATCCCGCTTCGCGCCGCACCCTGATCGAATGCATACTGGAAGAGCGCGAACGTCTGGCACCTATCGAAAAACTGGGCCATGTGGTCGATACTTCCGAACTGAGCGCCAACAAGCTGCGCGCGTGGGTCAAGGATCTGGTGGCGATCGAACGGGCGCCGCTGATCCTGTTCTTCGAGTCGTTCGCCTTCAAGCTGGGCGTACCGCTCGATGCCGATTTCGTCTTCGATGTGCGGGCGCTGCCCAATCCCTATTACGATCTGACGCTGCGCCCTTTGAATGGACGCGATCAGCCCGTGATCGACTTCCTCAACGCCCAGCCCAGCGCGCTGGAACTGTTCAAGGATATCCGCGACTTCATCGAAAAATGGCTGCCCTCGTTCAAGACCGATAACCGCAGCTACCTGACGGTGGCCGTCGGCTGCACGGGCGGCCAGCACCGCTCCGTGTACATGGCAGAACAGCTCGCGGCTTACTTCCAGAGCAGCGAAAAAGTCGTGCTGCGCCATCGCGAGCAAGCCTGAAGTTTCGGCTCTAGTGCAGAAGCTTCAGCAGCAGCAAAATCAGACTCGTTTGTAACAGGCCAAACGATATCCAGACGACGAGCACCCAGCAAATAAAATCCCGTCTAAACTCTGACAATTTGACGTCCAACTTCGCATCCAGCTTCTCGATTCTCGCATCCAGCTTTTCCAGCGCGTTTACGACAAGACTGAATTCCGTCGCGACGTCCAGCCGTCCAACCACTTTCTGCGTATCGAAGGGACTGGTAGCCATCATGAGCTCCAGACAGGGGTATCATCTGACGACGCCCTTCGTCAGATATCAGGTATTGCGCTCCATCATAGCCCCCGCTTACGACAAGTGGCGCAGGGGATGGGCGTAAGCGGGCCAGACCGGCGCGAACATCTGCTGTACCTGTTCATCACTCACTTCGGCCAGCGTGGCCGGACGCCATTGCGGCGCATTGTCCTTGTCGATTACCAGAGCACGCACGCCTTCGATCACTTCGCCATGCTCGAAATTGCGCCGTACCAGCGCGCGCTCCATGCGCAGGCAATCGGCTACGCCGAGCGCTGCACCGCGCCTGATCAGCTCATGCGTCACGCACATCATCAGCGGCGAGCGGGTGGTCATGATCTGCAGGGTTTTCTGAGCAAAGGCGCTGTCGTCCTGCTGTAGCGAGGCCGTGATGGCAGCCACCGAAGCGGCGGCGAAATGCCGGTCGATAGCGGCGCGCTGCTGCGCTAGCTGGCTCTCGCCGGTGCCGTGCTGGAACGGCGCGGCAAAGCCCGCAATGGCCGCGCGCAGTTGCTGGCCCGAAGTACCCTCCAGCAGCGCCAGCAAAGCAGGCAATTCGGCGCTCGGCACAAAGTAATCGGCCAGCCCCGCATACAGCGCGTCAGCGGCATGGATGGTCACACCCGTGACGCCCAGATAGTTGCCCAGCTGGCCCGGGGCGTGCGACAGGAAATAGCTGCCGCCCACATCGGGGAACAGGCCGATATTCACTTCCGGCATAGCCATCCTGGTGCGTTCGGTGACGATGCGGATACGGCAGTCCGGCCCGCCCTGCGCCACCCCCATGCCGCCGCCCATCACCACCCCATCCATCAGGGCGATATACGGCTTGGGATAAAAATGAATTAAATGGTTTAGCGCATATTCTTCCGTGAAGAAGTCTTCCAGCAGCGCGCTGCCTGCTTGCGGCGTGTCGCGCCCCACATCGTAGAAGAAGCGGATATCGCCACCGGCGCACAAGGCTTTTTCGCTGCTGCTGCGGATCACCACCGCATCCACTTCGGCACTGTCACGCCACGCCAGCAGCGCTGCCGTGATGTCGCGCACCATCTCCAGCGAGAGGGAATTGAGGGCCTTGGGACGGTCCAGCAGGATCAGGCCGGTACCGTTGCTAACGCTGGTGTGGACGTGTGCGCTCATGGAATCAGGAGGTAAGTGAAAACGCTATTCTACTGCGCAGGCGCGGCAAGCGGACCGCCCTCCAGACGCAAAAAAGGGCGCTGATGGCGCCCTTGATCGGATCTTGCAGTGACCGGCTTATAGCGCGGCGGCAGACTCGTAACTATCTGGCAGATGCTTGATGGCATCGTGGCCGTGGTTCTGCACTTTGTCTTTGTATTTCATCACCTGCCGATCGAGCTTGTCGATCAGAGTGTCGATGGCGGCGTACAGATCTTGCGACAGGCTTTCCACGTACACGGTTTTGCCCGACATGCGCAGGTTGATCTCGGCCTTCTGGCGCTTCTCTTTCTCTTTAAGGTTATCTACAGTCAGGATGACAGCAATATCAATCACTTGATCAAAGTGGCGGGTGACGCGTTCCAGTTTGTTCTGCACATATTCACGGATCGCTGCAGTCACTTCGAGATGATGTCCACTGATGGTGAGATTCATACACACTCCTAAAGATGATGTTACTGGCGGTTAGTGCGCTGCCCATTGCTGCCGGGCGCACAGGAACCAGATAACTACAAAGACTTGCGGAGACTGACTGGCGGGATTTTCAAAGCTTCCCGGTATTTGGCAACAGTGCGTCGCGCAATGACCATGCCTTGTTCGCCTAGCATGTCCGCAATCTTACTGTCAGATAAAGGGTTTTTCGGGTCTTCTGCTCCTGTCAATTGCACGATGAGTGCGCGTATCGCCGTCGAACTTGCTTCCCCTCCCGCTTCGGTGGCGACATGGCTACCAAAGAAATATTTCAGCTCAAACATGCCGTGCGGGGTCAGCATATATTTTTGAGTTGTTACGCGAGAAATAGTGCTCTCGTGTAGACCTAGTGTATCAGCTATTTCGCGCAGCACAAGGGGTCTCATGGCAACCGCGCCATGGGAGAAAAAGTTCTTTTGCCGTTCCACGATCGCTTGTGCAACGCGCAAAATTGTCTCGAAACGCTGCCGCATATTCTTGATCAGCCACTTGGCTTCCTGCAGCTGCGCACCCATCGCGCTCTCGCCCTTGCCCTGCTTGAGCAGGTTGGCGTACATGGCGTTGACGCGCAATCGCGGCATGACATCGTTATTCAGGCTCACTTGCCAGCCGTTGCGCGATTTTTTCACGATCACGTCGGGCACCACATAGTCCGAGGTGTCGGCGGCAAAGGCGGCGCCGGGGTGGGGATTGCACTGGCGGATCACGGTTTGTGCTTCGCGCAAATCCTCCTCGTCACACAGCAAGGCTTTCTTTAATTTGTTGAAATCGCGCTGGGCAAACCAGTTCAAATGATTTTCAACAATTGCTAGCGCCATGCGGCGCGTAACCAACGGAATTGCCGGTAAACGCTTGATTTGCAGCGCCAGGCACTCGGAAGCGTTGCGCGCCCCTACGCCGAGCGGATCGAAACTTTGCAGTAAAGTTAAGGCGGTCTGCAATTCGTCGAGTTCGACTTCGAGTTCTTCCGGAATGCGCGCATGGATTTCTTCCAGCGACTCTTCCAGGTAGCCGTTCTCGTCCAGCGCGTCGATGATCAGTTCGACCAGCGCGCGGTCGCGCTGTTCCAGCACCAGCACGCGCATCTGTTCCAGCAAGTGGTCGCGCAGCGTGCAGTGGCTCGCCTCCAGTTGTGGACGGGCATCTTCATCGTCGGGCGCCTTGCTGCGGCCAGCATCGCTCCAGTCCACATCGGCATCGCTGCTGGTGCTTTCCGTGTCGGCGGCAGGACCATCATAGCCATCGGCCTCGGCCGGTGCGGCCTCGCTCTGGCCGGGCGGAATATCGGCGCCCGCTTCGTTCGACGTGGCTGGCTGGCTGATGGCGCCATCGGATAACAGGCGCAGCGAACGGTCGAGCGGATCGTCGAGCCGTTCCAGCAGCGGATTGTCGGTCAGTAGCTGTTCCAGTTCCTGATGCAATTCCAGCGTGGACAACTGCAGCAGCCGGATCGACTGCTGTAGCTGGGGTGTCAGCGCCAGATGTTGCGAAGTGCGCAGTTGCAAAGACTGTTTCATGAGGCTTAGGTGGCTTACATTCGGAAGTGTTCACCCAGATACACGCGGCGTACCGACTCGTTGGCGATGATGTCGTCCGGTCGGCCCGAAGCCAGTACCGTGCCCTGGTTGATGATATACGCGCGGTCGCAAATGCCTAGCGTTTCGCGCACATTGTGATCGGTAATGAGGACGCCGATGCCACGTTCTTTGAGGAAGCGCACAATGCGCTGGATCTCGATCACGGCTATCGGGTCGACCCCGGCGAATGGTTCGTCCAGCAGCACGAAGCGGGGATTGGTCGCCAGTGCACGCGCGATTTCCACCCGGCGCCGTTCGCCGCCCGAGAGCGACAGGGCGGGATTTTCGCGCAGCTTTTCGATTTGCAAATCGGCCAGCAGGGTATTGAGCCGTTCATCAATGGCAGCCTTGGATAAAGACTTGCCGTCTACTTTCTGGATTTCCAGCACGGCGCGGATGTTCTCCTCCACCGTGAGTTTGCGGAATACGGAGGCTTCCTGCGGCAGATAGGACAGGCCCAGCGCAGCGCGCCGGTGGATGGGCAGGCTGGAAATATCGGTACCGCTGATATCGATGCTGCCCGCATCCGACGGCACCAGCCCCACGATCATGTAGAACGAGGTGGTCTTGCCGGCGCCGTTAGGCCCCAGCAGCCCCACCACTTCGCCGCAGGCCACCTGCAGCGATACATCGTGGACTACCTGGCGCTTGCCGTAAGTCTTTTGCAAACCCTTGACGATCAGGGTGCTACCGCAGGAAGTCGTCATGCTTATTTTCCCGGTACAGGTGGAACGGAGGCCGCTGGCGCCGCTGCCGTGGTGGCGGCCGGTCCGCGCTGCACCGGCTGGATCACCATGGTGCCGCGACCGGCGCCGGGCTTGCTTTCACCCGTCACGCTGTTTTTCACGGCAAACTGTTCTTTGCGGCTGTCGTAGGAAATGAATTCGCCATCGACTTCATCGCTCAGGCGGCCCGCCTCCAGACGGCGGATCTTGGCCTTGGAGAACAGCTTCACCAGATCGGTCTTGTCGCTGTATTCGATGCGCTCGGCCTCGCCTTCCACCCACTGCTCGCCGGCACCGTCGCGCTTCTGGCGGAAGGTGGCAGGCGTGCCGGGCGTGCTGGTCAGCACCACGAAGTTATAGCCTTCGGGATCGGTGGTGACCACGGCTTTCGGCGACTTCATCAGCAGCGTGCCACGGGTCAGCACCACATTGCCCAGCAGGGTCTTGATCTGTTTCACATCATCGATCTGCAGATCGTCGTAGTCGATCTTGGTGGGCTTGGAGGCATCGGCTTTTTCCGCCTGCGCCACACCCAGTCCGAGGCAGCACAAGGCCACTGCCAGCATCAGTTTCTTCATCATCTCTATCCTTTCGTTAGCATCCACGGAACGCTTAGTGCGCTGCACGTGGTGGTAACAGTAATTGTCCACGACCGCCCAGCTGCACTTCGCGCGTGGCATTGTTTGCTTTCATGCCCACGCCGCTCGCGCTGGACTGTCCAAGTTGCAAAGCCACAGCGGCGGCAGTTTCCATTCTTTCTTCGTCCGGATACACGGTCAACGTCGGGGTGGTCAGGTGCAGCACGGGAGCCTGCTCGGTAGCAGGACGCAGTACGTCGACCTTACCGGAAAGCTGCACGCGCGTATTGCCCTGATCGATCAAAGCAGTCTGTGCATGCATCTGCATGGGCGGCTGATCGCCCGACAGGCTGTGCACATACGGTTTTTCGATATCCGACGCGTCATCCACGGGACGGTGGGTGAGCTTGTCACCGGAGACGATGTAGGCCGGCTTGCCCGCCTGATTCATGCGCACCAGACTGAAACGATCGATGATGTAATCGGGCTCGTTGCGGTAGGGATCCGTCTGTTCGTCCTGCCCGGCCTGATTCACCACCTGCACCAGCCAGAAGCTGCCAACAGCGACAAATACGCCGACCAGCATGATCAGCGTCAATTGCCAGCGATGGGCGGTTCTTTTACGCATGCTCGCACTCCATTACACCAGAAACTGCGCCATCACGCGCTGGTAGCTGCCCTGCGCCTGCATCAGCAGTTCGCACACTTCGCGCACGGCGCCACGGCCGCCGTGGGCGGCGGTGACGTGGTGGGCGCGGCTCAGCACTTCGGCGCGGCCATTCGGCACGGCCACGGCCAGCCCGACACGGCTCAGGATGGGCAGATCGACCACATCGTCGCCGATAAAGCCTACCTGCTCGGCCGTCAGCCCGGTCTTTTCCAGCAGAGCGTGGAAAGGCGCGAGCTTGTCATGGCCGCCCTGATGCAGATGGCTGATACCGAGATCGGCGGCACGGCGTATCACCTGCTGCGAAGTGCGCGCGCTGATGATGGCGGTCTGCACGCCCGATTCCTGCAGCAGCTTGATGCCCAGACCATCCTGCACATTGAAGGTTTTCAGGGCTTCGCCATCGGCGCCGTAATGCAGGCTGCCATCGGTCAGCACGCCATCGACGTCGAAGATCATCAGCTTGATGCGGGCGGCCCGTTCCAGTACGCTAGGATTCATCAGATCACCTTGGCGCGGGTCAGGTCATGGATGTGCAACGCGCCCACCAGCTTGCCGTCGGCATCCGTCACCAGCATCTGGTTGATGCGGAATTCTTCCATCACCGCCACAGCATCGACGGCCATTTTCTCCGGCGCGATGGTGCGCGGGTTGGCATGCATCACATCGCCGATCACCACTTTGCTGAAATCCTGTACTTTTTCTATCATGCGGCGCAGGTCGCCGTCGGTGAACACGCCCACCGGACGGTTATCGCCATCGACGATGGCCGTCATGCCCATGCCCTTCTGGGTAATTTCCAGCAGCGCATCGGTGAGTTTCACGTCAGCCTGCACTTTCGGCACGGCGTCGCCGCTGCGCATCACATCGCGCACGTGCGTGAGCAGGCGGCGGCCCAGCGCGCCACCGGGGTGGGAGCGGGCGAAATCTTCTTCCTTGAAGCCGCGCAGATCCAGCAGGGCCACAGCGATGGCGTCGCCCAGCGCCAGCGTGACGGTGGTGGAGGTGGTGGGCGCCAGATTCATCGGGCAGGCTTCCTTGGCCACGGCGACGTTCAGGTGCACGTCGGCGATGTCGGCCAGACTGGAACCGGGCTTGCCCGTCATGGCGATGATCCTGGTGCCCATGCGTTTGACCACGGGCAGTATGGTCATCAGCTCCGAGCTTTCGCCGGAATAGGAAATAGCGATCAGCACGTCGCCTGCGGTCACCATGCCAAGGTCGCCGTGCGCGGCTTCGGCCGGATGCACGAACAGCGCCGGCGTGCCGGTGGACGCCAGCGTGGCGGCGATCTTGCGGCCGATGTGGCCGGATTTGCCTATCCCCGAGACCACCACCCGCCCTTTGCAATTCAACAACAGGGCGATGGCCTGCACGACGCTATCGTCGGCTGCCAGACGGTCGTTCAGAGCAGCGATGGCATCCGCCTCGTTCTGCAGGGTGGCTTGGGCAAGGCGCAGAGCATGCGCGGCCTGATTTGCGTCAAAAGCTTTCAGCATTGTTTTTTCATGGGTTACACTCACACCCAAGTATAGCCGAATTAGGAAAGCAAAAAACTTGCCAGATTAAACATAAGGTGAAAACAATCAACACTGCACCACCGCTGGCCAGTGCAAAATCGAGTAGAAATGAGCTGACATGACGTTTACGCCGCTGGAAATCACCCTTTTATTGCTAGGAAGCGCAGTCCTCGGCGTAGTCGCCTTCCGTATGTTACAACTACCGCCCATGCTCGGCTATCTGGCCGTGGGCATCCTGATCGGCCCCCACGCGCTGGGGCTGGCAGAAGAAAGCGAAGTCACCCATGCACTGGCCGAATTCGGCGTGGTGTTCCTGATGTTCTCCATCGGGCTGGAGTTCTCCCTGCCCAAGCTGATGGCCATGCGCAGCATCGTGTTCGGACTGGGCATGGCGCAGGTGGGCCTGACCATCATCGCTACCATGCTGTTCGGCTGGACCATCGGCACCCAGCTGCCGCCCGATATCCACATCGGCTGGCAGACCGCGTTTGCGCTGGGCGGGGCGCTGGCCATGTCGTCCACCGCCATCGTGTCGAAAATGCTGACCGAGCGGCTGGAACTGGAAAGCGAACATGGCCGCCGCATCATCGGCATCCTGCTATTCCAGGATCTGGCCGTGGTGCCGCTGCTGATCCTGATTCCGTCGCTGGGCCAGCGCCCCGACGCACTGGCAGAAACGCTGGCCTGGGCCAGCCTGAAAGCCGTCATCGTGCTGGCCCTGCTGCTGTTTGTGGGACAGAAGATCGTGCGCACCTGGTTCACCATCGTGGTCAAGCGCCGCTCGCAGGAACTGTTCATGCTGAACCTGCTGCTGATTACGCTGGGTGCGGCATGGATCACGGAAAAGGCCGGCCTGTCACTGGCGCTCGGGGCTTTCGTGGCCGGCATGCTGATCTCGGAAACAGAGTACAAGCATCAGGTGGAAGAGGACATCAAACCCTTCCGCGACGTGCTGCTGGGACTGTTCTTCATCACCATCGGCATGCTGCTCAATGTGCAGATGGTGCTGCAGCACTGGTGGCTGGTGCTGATTCTGCTGTGCGGGCCGGTACTGCTCAAGTTCGCCCTGATCGCCGGACTGGCCAAACTGTTCGGTTCATCCGATGGCGTGTCCATGCGCATCGGTCTGGGGCTGGCGCAAGCCGGTGAATTCGGTTTCGTCCTGCTCAATCTGGCTGGTGGCAGCAAACTGATAGACCCCTTCATCATACAGGTGGTGCTGGCCTCGATGGTGCTATCCATGCTGCTGGCGCCCTTCATCATCGCCAAGTCCGACCAGATCGTGCTGAAATTCTCCAACAACGAGTGGATGATGCAGTCGCTGGCCCTGACCAAGATCGCCAGCCGCACCATGTCCACCAACAAGCACGTGATCGTGTGCGGCTTCGGCCGTAGCGGCCAGAGTCTGGCTACTCTGCTGGCGGAAGAAAACATCGATTACCACGCACTCGACCTTGATCCGGAACGGGTGCAGGAAGCCCAGACGGCAGGCCGTCACGTTTCCTACGGCGATGCAGCGCGGCGCGAAAGTCTGGTGGCCGCCGGTATCTACCGCGCCAGCGCCGTGGTGATTACCTACGCCAGCACGCCGTCGGCGCTGAAGGTACTGCATCTGGTGCATGAACTGGCCCCTACCCTGCCCGTGATCGTGCGCTCGTACGACGATACCGATCTGGACCGGCTGAAACAGGCCGGTGCCGCCGAAGTGGTGCCGGAACTGATGGAAGGCAGCCTGATGCTGGCTTCGCACGCGCTGGTGATGCTGGGTGTGCCGCTGCGGCGCGTGGTGCACCGTGTGCAGATGGCGCGTGATGCGCGCTACGCTTCACTGCGCGGCTACTTCCACGGCGCCAGCGATAGCGGCGACGAAGCGGATCTGGAACGGCTGCATTCGGTGACCCTGACCAGCAGCGCCAGCTGCGTGGGCCAGCCGCTGGGCAGCGTCGCCATCGCCAACAGCGGCGCAGTGGTGAGCAGCGTACGGCGCGGCAAAGCGCAGCTGGAAGTGGCGGCGGAACTGCAACTGGAAGCCGGCGATGTGGTGATCCTGCGCGGCACGGCGAGTGCCGTGCACAAGGCGGAACAGAAGCTGCGGCGCTAGCCTACGTTACGCAGTTCCGGCTCGGGGTCGCGGCTGACCACACGGTTGCGGCCATTTTCCTTGGCCACGTACAGGCGGGCATCAGCTTGTGCCACCCAGGTGCGCGCCACAACGGCAGGATCGCCTTCCGCTTCGCCCGGCGCCAGACAGGCCACCCCGATCGACACCGTGACGGACAGTTGCAGTTCCTGCGACAGCGCGATCATGCTGCCCGCCACGCTGGCACGGATACGCTCGGCCACGAAAGCGGCGCTATCGAGATCGGCATCGATCAGCAGCACGACGAATTCCTCGCCGCCGAAACGGGCCAGCGCATCGGAGCTGCGCAACTCGTTCTTGATGCGGCGCGACACCTCGCGCAGCACATCGTCGCCGCCGCCATGGCCCACCGTATCATTAACGCGCTTGAAGTGGTCGATATCGATGTACATGAAGGAAACCGGATACTGCTGGCGGCGCGCGCGGGCAATTTCTTCCAGCAGGCGGCGGTCGATATAGCGGCGGTTGTACACGCCTGTCAGCGAATCGGTCAGGCCGATGTACTTGAGCATCTCGTTACTGATCACGTTTTCCAGACAGATGGCGATGATGGACGCCATGTGTTCGATGAAATCCGTGCCCAGACTAGGAGTGAAACGGGTGGGGTCGCAGCTGCCCAGATTAAGCGAGCCGATAATCCGCTTGTTGCGCAACAGTGGTACCAGCGCAACACTTTGCAGACCGGCAGGCGCCTGAGGGAAAGACCTGCCGTGGCGGCGCGCATCGTACATGCCCAGCTGCGGCCGCGGCGCGGCGGCCTGCGCATTGCGCGGCGCCAGTTCCAGCCCCATGGCGTCGACCGCCTCGACGAAGATCAGTCCGGGAAAATCCTCGAACACCACATCGAGCTTGAGCATCACTTCACGGATATCGGCATCTTCATCAAGCAGCGTTAAAGTTACGCAATCGAGTTCCGATATAACCGGTAAGACGCGGAAGATAATGCCTATCAGTTCGGGAAAATTAGCAGCGCCGACAATTTCCAGATCAAACGCCTGATGGCGCGTCATGATCGAGTGGTTGCGCTCCGCCTGTTCAAGCAGATAGGCCATACGCGCGCGCAGCGCCTGGTTCTCGGCGGCCAGATCCGCCGCCGTAGCGGGCGTAGCCTGTGGCCGTAACGTGCCGGATGCCGTGTGCGTCATAAATGCCTTCACTCGCCTGATTTCGCCTGATTTCTTACCATATGCCACATTACGCCAAGTTTTGCCGCTTGTAAATTCAGCGGCAGCTTCAATGGCAACTGAAGGCATGGGAACACCGCCCGGGCAGGCGGAATGCCCAGCCGGTTGCTAAAGGCGTGCTGCCGCAGTTTAAAACGCCAGCGTGACTTCGATTTCCTGCCCTACCGAGACGACCTGTCCGGCTCCGGCCACCACCAGACAGTTCATCCCGAAGCACAGCGCGCCATCGAGTTCCGGCTTGGCGCGGAAGCTCTGCATGATGTCCAGCGGATCGGGCCCCACCACGCCAGTGTCCTGATCGACCGACGGCATAGGGCAGCGCGGGCAGGGTTTGACGGGTTTCAGCACCGCCTCGCCGAGCGCGAACGTCTCGGTATAGTCTTCGTCGAACGCTTCGATACCGTCCACCACCACATTCGGACGGAAGCGGTTCATGGGCAGCGCGGCGCGGCCTGCACGCAGCAGGCGCTGATTGAGTTCTTCCAGCGACGCAGTGCTGGTAAGCAGTAGCGGATAACCATCGGAGAACAGCGTGGTGGCCGCAATACCGCCACTCCAGGTCTGGCTCACGGCACGCTCGGCCTGCGGATGGAAGCGGGCCAGCCGGCAAGGCACGCCCAGTACGGCGCTGAACCACGCTGCGGCCTGCTCGCCGCTATCACTGGCCCGCACCTGATCGTCCCATACCTGCACGGTCAGCGTGGCCGCGGACGCGTCACGCGCCAGCGGCAGCGCCAGTGCTTCCGCGTCCGGCGCGCTGAGGACTAGCTGCCCATCCAGCAGTGCGGGCTTGATCAGCGACATGCGCGGATATTCGCGCTGGGTCAGGCAGATCCCTGCCGCATCGACCACCACCCATTCGCGGTCGCCGATGCCGCCATGCTGCAGGCCTTGCACGGTCAGCGTGGCCTGCTGCAAGGACAGGCCACCACAGGACTTCACCGGATACAGTATCAGGGATGCGAGCGTGGCCATATGGGGCCTTACTCTGCGCCAGCGGCGGGTTTAGCGGCTTTGGGCGGGCGCGGCTTGCGCGCAGCCGGCTTGCGGGCCGGTTTGGCCTGCCCAGCCTTGCCATCGGCGCCCTCGCCCGTCGGTGCCGACGCTGAAGCCGGCGCAGCCTCGGGTGCGACTTCGGCAGCTTTTGCCGGTTTGCCTGCAGGCTTGGGCTTGCGCTGTCCGGCATTCTTCGCCGCACCAGCCGCGGGTTTGGCTGCAGGCTGCGCTGCAGCTTCCACGACGGCCGGCAGCTCAGGCCGGGTTTCAGGCTGGGCTACGGCTGGCTGTTCGGCCTTGGCCTCGCCCTGCGGCTCTGCCTTCTGCTTGTTCGCTGCTTTGACCTTGCGGGCTGGCGGCTTGGTGCCGTTTTTCTTCTTGGCTGGCGTGGTGCTGACAGCTGCGCCATCGGCTGGCGCCGGCGCCTCGTTTGCCACTACCGGCGCGGCCACCTCGGCCTGCGCAGTCTCTGGCTGTGCTGCGCCTTCCGCTACTGGCGCCGCATCAGCCTCGACACCGGCTGGCAGCTCGCCAGCCTGCGCTGCACGCGCCTGACGCTCGGCCTGACGAATGGCGAAACGTTCTGCCGCCGTACGGCCACGATTGCGGCTACGGCGCGATTCCGCCTTGCCTGCTTCGCCATCCACGCTAGCTGGCGCGTCGCCCGCTGGCGCATCGTTCGCCACGGCTACCGGCACAGGCACGCCCGAGCCACGATAAACATAGGCACCCGATTTTTCGTCGCGGCCAAACTCCAGCAGGCCGCGCGCCTTGCATTCCTCGATCAGATTGCCGAAAGTGCGGAAGCCATAATAGGACTCGCTGAAATCGGGCTTGCGGCGCTTGATCGCTTCCTTCAGCACGGAAGCCCAGATCTTGCCGCTGTCGCCACGTTCCAGCACCAGTGCTTCGAAGGTATCGATGGCAATTTCCACCGCCTGATTGCGGCGCTTGTCCATCTCGTCACGGCGGGCGCGCTCCTCTTCCGGCGTGCGCTTGACGGCTGGGCGGTTTTCGTTGGCATCGCGCTTGGCGCGGCGGCTTTCGCGTACCAGATCATCGTAGAAAATGAATTCGTCGCAGTTTGCCACCAGCAGGTCGGAAGTCGATTGCTTGACGCCCACGCCGATGACCTTCTTGGCGTTCTCGCGCAACTTGGACACCAGCGGCGAGAAATCGGAATCGCCGGAAATGATGACGAAGGTGTCAACGTGCGACTTGGTGTAGCACAGGTCCAGCGCATCGACCACCATGCGGATGTCGGCCGAGTTCTTGCCGGACAGGCGCACATGGGGAATTTCGATCAGCTCGAAGTTGGCTTCATGCATGGGCCCTTTGAAGCCCTTGTAGCGGTCCCAGTCGCAATATGCTTTCTTGACTACGATGCTGCCCTTGAGCAGCAGACGTTCCAGCACGGGCTTGATATCGAATTTATCGTAATTGGCGTCACGCACACCGAGCGCGACGTTTTCGAAGTCGCAGAACAGCGCCATGCTGACGTTTTCGTTGGAAGAAGCCATGAAGATATTTTTCTAGTGATGGGTGAAGCAGATGATGACGCCAGCCCCTGCGGACCGGTGTCTGATCGGAGCAGGACTCCGGCTATCTGGCGATTATACCCAACAAAGCCGGGCCGGCGCTTAACGGCACAGCTTGCGCTGAGCTTCGCTGGCCCCCGAGTTGCGCGGCAGGATATGTTTGCAGGTATCAAATTCCTGCTGCCACTGGCGATCCGTCAGCAGCGCCGCACTCTGCTGATTGAGAAAAGCCAGCAACTGCGGCTGGTTGGGCGCAAGGAAGAAGCCCCGCTCGAACACCGTGCGCGGCCGGGCCGCGAGGTAAAGCCAGCTATCGAGATCGGGATACAGCTGGCGCATGCGCGGCATGGAGCTGGCCTGCAGAAATGCCACGGGCACGCGGCGCTGCTGCAGCTTGAGCAGATTGCGCGCCTCGCTATCGGCTTCATCCCTGCTCACCACGCCGGCCTGCAACAAGGCATCAAAACCCTTGTAGGAAAAGCCCTCCACGGTGCCGATGCGCTGGCCGTGCAGCGACACATCGCCCTGATAATCGAACGGGCTGCTGCGCAGGGACGCCACCAGATTGGCATCGACCATATAGTAGCTGCTCCAGCTCTGGCGCGCCGCTGCTGCGCCGAACCAGCGCGGATTGGCCCAGGCGACCACGCCCTGCCAGTGGGACTGCTCGAGCATCAGCTGCAAACGGCGGCGCGGAAGCTGGGTAGCAATGAACTGGTAACGCCCGGCGGAACGCTGGGTCAGCCAGTCGGCCATTTTTTCGCTGAGGTTGCCGGGCATGCCGACCGCAAAGGTCGGCCCCGAATAGAACACATACAGAGGAATGGTCTGGGCAGCCAGACCCAGCCGCCATGGCAAACACAGCGCCAAACAAGCCAGCCAGCCCCGGATGCGTACCTTTGTCATGCCGGCAATACTACCACGCTGTCTCTGCAGCGGCGCATGGGCGTGCGTCGCTGCAACACAGCATCATGCTAGGCGGCAGCATCCAGTGCGCGTCCCGTGCGACGCGCCAGTTTCAGATGCGTCTTGCTCACGGCATGCACGGGCGTTTTGGTGCCGAGCTGGAATACCTGCACCGAATCCGACAGGAAGGTAGCGCGCTCTTCCAGCGACATCACGGCGGCCGCAATCTCCTCTACCATGGCCGCATTTTCCTGTGTGCTGGCATCCACCTCGCGCACCGACGCGGCCATCTGGTTGATCTGCTGCGCCTGCTGATTCGAGTCCTGCGTGATCTGGTCCATGATGGCATTCACCCGCTGCACCGACTGCACGATATCGCTCATCGTCGTACCGGCAGCATTCACGAAGCGCGCGCCCTCATCGACGTCGCCGATCGAGGTACGGATCAGATCGCCAATTTCCTTGGCGGCACTGCTGCTGCGCTGGGCCAGATTACGCACTTCCGAGGCTACCACGGCAAAGCCGCGGCCCTGCTCGCCAGCACGTGCCGCTTCCACCGCGGCGTTCAGCGCCAGAATATTGGTCTGGAATGCGATGCCCTCGATCACCTGCGTGATCTCGCCGATCTTGCGCGAGGACTGGGTAATCTTTTCCATCATCGCCACCGCATTCGACACGGTCTGCTCGCCGCTGCTGGCCACGTTATAGGCCGACATCGCCAGTTCATCGGCCATCTTGGCGTTGGCCAGATTGTGCGCCACGGCCTGATCGAGCGCGTCCATATTCGACGAGGCTTCCTGCACCGTGCCGGCGATACGTGCGCCGCGCTGGGCCAGGTCGTTATTACCGGCGGCGATTTCCGACGCGGCCAGACTGATGGATTCGGCCGACACCCGCACCCCGGCCACGATCTGGTGCAGCTTGCCTACACTGCCGCGCACCATATTGATGGCGGCCGTCACTTCATCCTTGCCGCTGGCGGCCGTGCTATCGCTCAGGTCGCCATTACCCATGCGCTCTACCCGGCGGGTAATCGCGTTCAGACCGCTCAGGCTGGCCAGATAGAAGGTCACCAGCGCATAGGCCGCCACCGACAGCGCCAGGATCACGCCGGCGAGCAGGGTGTTGCGCATCATGCGCAGACGCAGCACACGGCCGTCCAGTGCCTCTTCCAGGCCATCGAGCATCTGGTTGGTCAGCTTGGAATTGGCCGCCATGACCTTGGTGCCCTCGGCGTAGATGCGGAAGGGAATGGCGCTGACGGATTTGACGATGGTTGCATTAATCTGTTCCAGATAGGCATCGGCTGCGGCCAGCGGCGCCTGATCAACCTTGGCCAGTGCAGCAGGATTTGCCTTACCGGCACGAAGCAGCTCGTCGCGCGTATCGTCGATCTCGTTGCGGATCAGCGCCAGATAGCCGGCTATGCGCACCATGGTGGCCTGGGCCTTATCGGGCTGGGCCGCTACAAAGGTCACCAGCCCGCGCAAGGGCGCCAGCTGTTCGGTAATCAGCGGCATCTTGTCTGTGCCTGCCAGCATCAGATAATAAGAATCTTCATCAGGATCGAGCGCCAGTTGCGAACCATCGGAAATGGCGCGCCGTACTGCCGTGAGGGCACGGTTGAGGGGCGCATATTTGGCCGTAATCTGCGCCGTATCGCTATACGAACCGTTCAGCGCCTGATTCCACAGGACTTCCGCTTCTTTGAGCAATGGCAGCAGTTTGAATGGATCTTCCTGCTCCAGATCTTTCTTCATGCTGGCAAACTGGGCGCGCACCTGCTCGGCGGCAGCCTGCATCTCGGCCGGATTCTCCGTATCCAGCAACTTCAGCAGCGTCTGTCCACGATGCTGCAGCGTGCTGTTCATCAGGGCATTCACCTGACGGTGGTAATGCACGCCGGATTTTTCCTTGAGCGCGAAATCAATATCCTGATTGGCCTTGCTCACATATAGAAACAGCAGCATCAGCAGCGGAATCAGCAGCGCAACAACAATCAGAGCGAATTTGGTAGGCATACGCAACTGACGCATCAGGCGCTTACCGGGAGCAAAAAAAGTAGCCAGCATTGCGGAACATTCAACGGATAGGTGACGGTGCAGGATCGGGCACCATGGGCAATTGCGCCAGCTTTTGGCCAGGCAACAGGACATCCGCATTGGGGCGGAAAGCAACCACCAGTTCGGGGCGGGGAAGGTCAGACCTGCGGGCAAGCTAGCGGCAGGGCTCTGGAAGAGTCGCTCTCTGAATAATACCTAAGTGCTTTCAGGAAATATATACAATCGATTGGCGCTATTGAAATAATTATCGGAATGTTTTCATAATGAAAATTATTCTGTCGTTTTTTGCTCTAGATCAGTTTTATTATGAAATATTCACCAATAAAAAAGCCTCGCAACTGCGAGGCTTGGGGACTGATGCAAGGTCAGAATTCGGCTTAGACGTTGAACAGGAAATTCAGCACGTCACCGTCTTTAACGATGTATTCCTTGCCTTCAGCGCGCATCTTGCCCGCTTCCTTGGCACCGGCCTCGCCTTTGTACTGGATAAAATCGTCGAACGCGATCGTCTGGGCACGGATGAAGCCGCGCTCGAAATCGGTGTGGATCACGCCTGCGGCCTGCGGTGCCGTGTCGCCAATATGGATGGTCCAGGCGCGCACTTCTTTCACGCCGGCGGTGAAATAGGTCTGCAGACCCAGCAACTTGTAGGCAGCGCGGATCAGACGGTCCAGACCCGGCTCTTCCATACCCAGATCGGCCAGGAAAGCAGTTTTGTCAGCGTCGTCCAGATCGGCGATCTCGGCTTCGATGGAAGCGCAGATGGCCACGATAGGTGCGTTCTGGGTGGCAGCGTAGGCGCTCAGCTGGTCCAGCAGCGGGTTGTTGCTGAAGCCGCTTTCCGACACGTTGGCCACATACATGGCTGGCTTGGCCGTGATCAGGCACAGCGGCTTGATCAGCAGCATTTCATCGGCATCCAGACCCAGCGCGCGCACCGGCTTGGCATCGTTCAGCTGCGGCATCAGGCGTTCCAGCAGCGCTACCAGTTTGGCCGCATCCTTGTCGCCGGAACGGGCTTTCTTGTTTTCACGGTGCAGGGCTTTTTCCACGGTGCCGAGGTCGGCCAGCGCCAGTTCGGTCTGGATCACTTCGATGTCGTCCAGCGGGCTCACTTTGCCGGCCACGTGGATCACGTTGTCGTCTTCGAAGCAGCGCACCACGTTGACGATGGCGTCGGTTTCGCGGATGTGCGACAGGAACTGGTTGCCCAGACCTTCGCCCTGCGAAGCACCTGCCACCAGACCAGCGATGTCGACGAATTCCACAATGGCATTGACCATGCGCTCAGGCTTGACGATCTCGGCCAGTGCCCCCATACGCGGGTCCGGCACTTCCACCACGCCTACGTTAGGCTCGATGGTGCAGAAGGGATAGTTTTCGGCAGGAATGCCAGCCTTGGTCAGGGCATTGAACAGGGTAGATTTACCGACGTTGGGCAGACCCACGATACCGCATTTGAGACTCATGAATAATCCTTAAAGTTCAACGAGTTAGGCGGAAGTGAGCATCTACGCGGACACGCCATGCAGAGAAATTATAAACAACCACCATCACTACGAAAATGACAACAAAACCGGCAAATCAAGCGTGCAATCGCTAAATTTTGTGCGAGTTTTGTCAAAAAATATGGCTATTGTAACCCTCACCGACACCCTTCTCCAAAAGCATCCTGCACGGGACGGTGCAATTCTGCGTGATCGGATTTTGTCAGGATTGTGCGTCCGGGTCGGTCGCAGGACAAAAACGTTCTTCATCGCCACAAGCGTCTCCGGCAAACAGGTGCGGACAACTTTGGGACGTTGGCCTCTCCTGACCGTCGATGACGCCCGTTTCCAGGCTCTTACGATACTAAGGGACTGTCGGAAAGGCTTGGCCCCTGTTCAGGCTCAGCCGCTTACCCTGCCCACTCTATCGGAGTCGCTTGTGACCTATTGCGAAACAAAAAAACTGAAAGCGGCCAGCCTACGCCGATACCAATCAATCGTCCGAACCCATTTCGCGCAATGGTATGAGGCACGGGTCGATCAACTGGGTAAGCCAGAGTTCAGCAGTCACTGTCTGACTTTCGCTCAGAATACAGGCAAGGCCCTAGTGGATGTCGGCCGCGGTGTCTTCGGTGCCCTATTCAAGTATCTGAACGCCACGTTCGGCCTTTCTCTCGAAAACCCGTTTAGCAAATTTGCGGCTGCTGGCCTCTTGCCTAAACGCGCCGAGCCACGTGCGCGAGTATTGGCAGAGGAAGCACTACCGGCTTGGAAACGCGCAGTTGACGCACTGCCAGAAAAGCAGCGGGATTACTTGATGATGGCGGCCATGACAGCGCTGCGCCGCAACGAATGCTCAGGCATCCGACCGTCCCACATCAACCTAGACGAGCTGTCCTTGAGCATTCCCGAAACAAAGACCGGGAAGGCGCACACGTTGCCTATCACTCCTATCATGCTTGAAATCTTTAAGCGCAGACTTGCAACGGTCAATAATGACGAGCCAATTTTCAAGGGTATAGCGGTCGAGCACATCTCTGAAATGGCCGCTCGGGCTGGAGCACCGCGCTTCATGCTGCATGATCTGCGCAAATTAGTAGCGACAACGGGAGAAAAGCTGAAGCTCTCCGATGCTATCAATCGCCGGATTCTGAATCACGCCGCCAAACGCAGTGATACGTTACACCGCCACTACGTGCATCTGACTGCGGCCGACATTCGCGTTCCGCTCGAATCGATTCAAGCCAAGCTGCTCGATCTTATGAAATCCGGAAACACTGATTCTCGGGAGAACTAGATGGCACAAAACCCTAGGCTCTATTAACCGCAAGTATTGACCCAGATTACTTCATATTCACACCCAAGCGCTTCAATGTCCGACCAATCATGAAGAGATACAGATCGTAAGCCAGCTTTGAGATTACTGGCGATAAAGTGAGTTAAGAAGCCTCCGGCGCGCTCGAAAATTGAGTCACATCGGTAGCCGGCTTTTTCGGCTATTTGTAGCGCGCGCCCAATCGCATCATCGCTCATTCGCGAAGATATTCTTGTAAGCTTGAGTGCAATATCCACATCCCCGAGCTTCTCGACGTTGGAGAGATAGCTGCCGAAGACAGCAATTCTTTCCAAGCATAGCGGCCACTCCGGATAAGTAGATACAAAGTTTGATGCTCGGTCTCTTATTTTCGCGACTTGTCCGATCGCTGTCGCTCGATTGATCGGGCGGGAGCCTGATGCGTTCAAGAAACCCATTCCGTCCAAAGTAACTTCCAAGCCACCATTGGGGCACTGTTCTAACCAACGCCTTTCTTGGAGGTGACTAACTAGAACGCCGGCCACTGTCAAATCGATTTGCATGGCGTCGGCGAGATCTTCAACGTCAAACCATAATCCGCACCGGCGCAACGCATTTCGCACAGCCAGAATCGAATGCCCCTCTATCAACTCCGCTGAATTAATTCGCATAAACATACCTTTAAGAATCAAAAAAAAGCGATCACTATTCACAGTAGATTGGTGACGCGTCAAATCTCTATCGCTACTTGGCTGTCGGCGTAGCACAAACATACTGCCAGCTCCAAGAGAAGTATATATTTCCCGCTAAAGTGAAATGGCGAAGTGGCTTAGTCCAAATATTCTGTTGAGAGACTTTCAACGCAACGATGGATGCAATTACTATCCACGAAGATCAGATTCACATCACGACCTGTGCATAGCTGTCGATAGGTCTGAACCAGCTTGATCTCGTTTACCGTAAACGAAGTCGGAGCCAATATTTTATCTACAGCGCCAAGAATATCGGGCATCGACTCCGCAAGAAGTTGACGCAGCAAAGGGGCAGGTTCGATGGACAATGCAGTTGCGAGCGCAACTACCTTCTGCACCGGTAGCTTCGTATTTCCCTGCTTGATCATGACAAAGGTCGTGACGCGCTCGAAGCCTAGAGCCTGCGATATTTGCTCATCACTCTTTCCAAGCTCCATCTGACGGCGGATGATCAATTCCGCGATGGATTCGTTACTGATGTTGGTAACTGTTTTCATATTCACCCTATAAAGTATCGCTTTGCAAAATGCATCGCGCTCGGTATGTAGTGGTCAACCTATCCCGGACACTACGTTAAGTTTTTCTTCTTTGACGGCCGGAGCCAATCCCTCATTGAACTGATGTGGCCGTATCCGGTTATAGCGGTGCATCAGGTAATAGCTGATGTCCCGCTGTGCTTCGTGTGCTGTCATGTAACCTGTTGACGGCAGCCATTCCGTTTTAAAGCTGCGGAACAGCCGTTCCATCGGGGAATTGTCCCAACAATTTCCCCGACGGCTCATACTCTGTTGTATCCGATAGCGCCACAAGCGCTGGCGGAATTTTCGACTGGCATATTGGCTACCTTGGTCCGAATGAAACAGCAGCCCATGTGGTCGACCTCGCTGCTCGTAAGCCATTTCCAACGCCTGCACAACAAGGTCGGCGTCGGGCCTTAGCGAGAATGCCCAGCCCACCGCGCGGCGCGCGAACAAGTCCAGTACCACGGCCAAGTAATACCACCGGCCTTGCGCCCAGACATATGTAATGTCCCCACACCAGACTTGATTTGGCGCCGCCACTTTAAATTCACGATTGA
>NZ_WWCM01000122.1 GCF_009857915.1 Duganella qianjiadongensis | reverse complement strand
TTGCCGGGTAGCTAAGTCTGGAAGAGATAACCGCTGAAAGCATCTAAGCGGGAAACTTGCCTTAAGATGAGATTTCCCAGAGCCTTGAGCTCTTTGAAGGGTCGTTCGAGACCAGGACGTTGATAGGTCAGGTGTGGAAGTGCAGTAATGCATTAAGCTAACTGATACTAATTGCCCGTACGGCTTGTCCCTATAACCTTAGCAGG
>NZ_WWCM01000121.1 GCF_009857915.1 Duganella qianjiadongensis | reverse complement strand
GAACGTTGCTCAGAATCTGGAATCGGTAAGTAATCAGCACTGAGTGCTGCGGGTAATGAAGTTGTCTCAACAACGTTTAACGGTCTTCTTACCTATATCCTGCTAAGGTTATAGGGACAAGCCGTACGGGCAATTAGTATCAGTTAGCTTAATGCATTACTGCACTTCCACACCTGACCTATCAACGTCCTGGTCTCGAACGACCCTTCAAAGAGCTCAAGGCTC
>NZ_WWCM01000120.1 GCF_009857915.1 Duganella qianjiadongensis | reverse complement strand
ATTCGTGACTGGGGTGAAGTCGTAACAAGGTAGCCGTATCGGAAGGTGCGGCTGGATCACCTCCTTTCTAGAGTGGCACTGAGTTAGAAATAACTCGCCATCAAGCGTTCACACTTATCGACTGTAATTAAGAAGAACAGCATTTGGGGCTGTAGCTCAGCTGGTTAGAGCACCGTGTTGATAACGCGGGGGTCGTTGGTTCGAGTCCAACCAGCCCTACCAGTTTCT
>NZ_WWCM01000119.1 GCF_009857915.1 Duganella qianjiadongensis | reverse complement strand
GTACGGCTTGTCCCTATAACCTTAGCAGGATATAGGTAAGAAGACCGTTAAACGTTGTTGAGACAACTTCATTACCCGCAGCACTCAGTGCTGATTACTTACCGATTCCAGATTCTGAGCAACGTTCGTGTGAACGCGGCTCGTACAAGTCAAAGCTTGATGACCATAGCAAGTTGGTCCCACCCCTTCCCATCCCGAACAGGACCGTGAAACAACTCTGCGCCGATGATA
>NZ_WWCM01000011.1 GCF_009857915.1 Duganella qianjiadongensis | reverse complement strand
TTGCTGGAATCGATTGGCCATATCCCGCCTGCTGAAGCTGAAATGAATTACTATCGTCAACTTTCCGGTCAAGCCATCCCGGTCTGACTCACACCACGGGGCCTCTCAAAATCCCGGAACGGTTCAGTGCCGCCGGTGGGAGAGTCTACTGGATTACGGAAATATCGATAGATTCTATTGATGTCGAGCGTTCCCCACGGATTTCCCCTGAGGTCGCTTTCCATCTGTATTTTCGTTCCTGTTGAAAGGATGACAGGGTTTCCCATTGTGAAGCCGGGATTACTAGCTGAACACTCTATTGGCGCCAACGATAGGATAGTTGGGACTATCGGAATGAGAGGCTTTACATTGGGGACCTTTTTTACGCAGATTCCCGGAAATTGTGGCACGTAGCCAGTATCGCAATGCAAACTCGTCATGGCGCCACTTATTGTATTGCCAGGCGGGATTTCCTTTAACCAACAAGAGTAGGCAGTTGCTGCTGAATTCATCGGTTGTATCGATATCAATCCCCTGAAGGCAATAATTTTCGCCTTTTGGCATGCCTCAATGGGGTTGGTGGCATATTGCAGGCCCGGTTTGCCAAATTCGACATAGAACCAGCCAATAGTTCCTTCCGCAGCCATTGCTTGGAAGGGCACCGCGAATATCAGAAAAATAGTTTTGCAAAGGAGCTTGAAGAACGTATTGCCTCCATAGAGAATTCTTCGACAAATCATCCTGAACTTATTTTGTGGATGACCGACAGTCGTGCAACGAAGTTGTCATACTTACTGTAAATGACTAATTGTCAATAAGATTGATAATTAATCAATTTTAGTTTCGTTGCGAATTTTCGCTGATAGAGATCAACTAGGTTCTTCGAATGTGCAATTTCTTCCTCTGAAACACCTTGAACTTTCTAAAAGTCTGACCACTTGTTCGGATTTTTAGAAGGGTGTTTGTGGGAGGTGTTCGCTTCTAATTAATTGAACGATGCCTGCAACTAAGAAGTGGAACGCTGAATACGCGACATATGCGTTGAATAGTCGTAGCGGAGCATGACAGGTATGTTGAATGCAGCAAGCGAAGAGCAACATATCTGTTGATTTTTTATCTGTTCTTGCCGGAGTTAGTGGCGCTGGCGGTGGAGTAGCAGGCCGATCAGCCCTAAGACGATCAGGGCGCTGGCGATCAGTTCGGCTTGGGTGGCGTGCAGGCTGCCCAGATCGATGACGGGGTTGACGCGGATCTGTTCGATCAGCAGGCGCTCTGCGCCGGCCAGCAGTACGTACAGGGCAAACAGCCAGCCGGTGCGGAACGGATGGCGCCGCACCGCCCACAGTACGGCAAAGCACAGCAGGGCCATGGCCGTTTCGTACATCGGGGTCGGATAGACACCCGGTGCAGCGATCAGTTCGCCGTAGATATTGTTGTCGTAAGTCTGGGCCCACAGCCACGTGGGTAGCCAGTCCGGCTTGAGCGCCATGTTGGCGGCGATGCCCCAGTCGCCATCACCGGAAATCTGGCAGCCGATGCGGCCGATGGCGTAGCCCAGCATCAGTGCCGGTGCGGCGGCGTCCAGCAGGGGCTTGACGGGCAGACGCCAGCGGCGCGCGCACAGCATGCCGGCACCGGTGCCGAAGATCAGGCCGCCAAAGATGCTCAGGCCCGAACGGGTCAGTACCATGCCCAGCGGATCGGCAAAAAATTGATCCAGATGATCGAGGATGTGGAACAGGCGCGCGCCCAGCACGCCAGCGATCAGGACGACGATGATGAAATCGCTGACGATATCCTGCGGCGGGCGGGTCAGACCGCCGACATAGGCTGGCCCGATGCGGCCTATGGCATACAGACGTTTGAGTTCGGCGCGGAAGCTGGCGCCTGCCGCCAGTGCCCCCAGCGCCACGAACAGGCCGAAGGTGGCCAGCGGCAAGGGCAGGGCGTAGCCGCTTACGGCCAGTATGACGTCGCTCAGATAGGGGTACGACATGGGCACTTTCGCAGTCGAAGTGGGGCGAATGTACCATAGGCGGACGCGAGTGCAGCATTTGTGCAGCAATTCTTGCACGCGTATTGTTACAAACGCTCACCATGTGTTACGGGTTGGCGTGGGGAAATCGGGTAAAGTTGGCTACGTTGTTAAACTTGCTATGGAGTCTGTTATGACCGCTGCTAAGACCGTTTTCAAATCACTCGCTGCTGCCACGGTGGCAACGCTGGCTATTTCCGCTGCGGCGGCAGCGCCGGAAGCCATGCTGCAGACCAGTGGCACGCTGGTGGTGGTGCCTGCCTCTGGCGAAGTGCGCCATGCCAATGATCAGGTGGTGGCAACGCTAGCCATCGAGGAGCAGGACAAGGATAAGGCCGTGGCCGCCTCGCGGGTAAACACCAAGATGCGGCAGGGACTCGATATTCTGAAGAAGGAAGATCCGGTCGCCATGCTGAAAACGCAGGGCTATTACACCTATCCCGTGTATTCGGAAGAACGTCCGCAGGCAAATGGCCAGCCGGTCCGCCAGCGTGTGATTACGGGCTGGCGGGTAGGCCAGTATGTGCAGATGACCACCACCAGTCTGGATAAGCTGCCTAAGACCGTGGCTGCAGCGCAGAAGCTGCTGGCACTGAATAATCTGCAGTTCGGCCTGACGCCGGAAACTACGCGCCAGCTCGATGAGGCGCGGATTGCATCGGCCTATCGCAATCTGAATGACCGCGTCGCATTCATGGCCAAGGCGATGGGGCGCAGTGCCGGCGACGCGGTGCTGGAAGCGGTGGATTTCGAAGGCACTGGCAATTACCTGCGCGAAGCCCAGTTCGCTGCACCGGCACCGCTGATGATGCGCGCGGCCAAAATGGCAGAGGACAGCGCAGTGGCCGAGCCTAGTTTCGAGCCGGGCGAGACCACCGTGCAAGTGGGGCTGGTGGCCAAGGTACGCTTCAAATAAGCCCGAGCCGGCGCAGGCCTGAGGCAAACATCGCAGCATCGGTCAGGTAGGCCGATTTAGTCGGCGGATCGCGTCAGAATCAAGGGGGATGGTGCGACTATCCCCCTTTTTTATTGTTGGCTCCACTATAATGGTGGCGCACTAACTTCAGCTTTTAGGAATCGGAACACTATGGCTAAATTCCCCCGCCGCCGCACCAAGGCAGGCCCTACCCTGGCGAAAACTCCGCAGATGTCGCGCTTTGCCCGTTTTGCCCGTCGTGCCCGCGGGGAGGATCTGGACCGGCCGCGTCATCGTGGCATCTATCTGCTGCCGAATGCTTTCACCACGGCGGCTCTGTTCTGCGGTTTTTACGCCATCGTGATGGCGATGAATCTGAAGTTCGAACATGCAGCATGGGCGATCTTCATCGCCATGGTGCTCGATGGTCTGGATGGCCGTGTAGCCCGTCTGACCAATACCCAGAGCGAGTTCGGCGCCCAGTACGACAGCCTGTCCGACATGGTGTCGTTCGGCGCGGCGCCTGCGCTGGTGATCTATGAATGGTCGCTGCGCGGTCTGGGCAAGCTAGGCTGGATTGCCGCGTTTGTGTACTGCGCCGGCGCTGCGCTGCGTCTGGCCCGTTTCAATACCAATATTCAGGTGGTGGATAAACGCTTCTTCCAGGGCCTGCCATCGCCTTCTGCCGCCGCGCTGGTGGCCGGCTTTGTTCTGCTGATGGTGGATCAGGAAGTGTCCGGCATCGAACTGCGCTGGGTATCGTGGAGTATCGCCATGTTCGCCGGCCTGACCATGGTGACCAATGTGCCGTTCTACAGTTTTAAGGACATCAATTTCCGCAAGTCGGTGCCGTTCATTGCGGTGTTCCTGATTGCGCTGGTGTTTGCACTGGTGTCGATCGATCCGCCTAAAGTGCTGTTCCCTATCTTTATCGCCTACGGCCTGTCTGGTTATGTCGTCTCTGCATGGCGTCTGGCCAAGGGCAAGAAAGTCAGCCTGATCCAGACCGAACACGAAACCAGCGATCCCAGCGAACGCCGCTAAGCCCTAATACACAGACCTGAGGGCGGCAGGCCCTGAGAATTCAAGCAACGAAGCACAAGCCACGGAGCTATTATGAGCAACTCATCCAACCGCCTGATTATCTTTGACACCACCTTGCGCGACGGCGAGCAATCGCCGGGCGCCTCCATGACCAAGGACGAAAAAGTCCGCATCGCCAAGCAGCTGGAACGGCTGCGCGTGGATGTGATCGAGGCAGGCTTCGCTGCCGCTTCGCAGGGCGACTTCGAGTCGATCCGGGCCATCGCCAGTGCTGTGCGCGAATCGACCATCTGCTCGCTGTCGCGCGCCAATGACCGCGACATCGCCCGCGCTGCCGAAGCGCTGGCACCGGCCGAGCGCAAACGTATCCACACCTTTATCGCCACTTCCAAGCTGCACATGGAAATGAAGCTGCGCATGCTGCCGGAACAGGTGCTGCTGCAGGCCCGCAATGCCGTACGCTTCGCGCGCCAGCATACCGACGACATCGAATTCAGCCCGGAAGACGGCAGCCGTTCCGATGAAGACTTCCTGTGCCGCGTGCTGGAAGGCGTGATCGACGAGGGCGCGACCACGATTAACTTCCCCGACACGGTGGGTTACGCCGTGCCGGAGATTTTCGGCGAAACCATACGCCGCCTGCGCGAACGTATTCCGAATTCGGACAAGGCCATCTGGTCGGTGCACTGCCATAACGACCTGGGTCTGGCCGTGGCCAACTCGCTGGCCGGTGTCATGATAGGCGGCGCACGCCAGATCGAGTGCACCATCAACGGTCTGGGCGAGCGTGCCGGTAATACCGCGCTGGAAGAAGTGGTGATGGCGCTGCGTACCCGTCGCGCCTACTACAACCTCGATGTGGGCATCGACACTACCCAGATCGTGGCCGCATCGAAGATGGTGTCGCAGATTACCGGCTTTGCCGTGCAGCCTAACAAGGCGGTGGTGGGCGCCAATGCCTTTGCGCACGCCTCGGGTATCCATCAGGACGGCATGCTGAAATCGCGCGAGACTTACGAGATCATGCGCGCCGAAGACGTGGGCTGGACCGCCACCAAGATCGTGCTGGGCAAGCTGTCGGGCCGTAACGCCTTCAAGCAGCGCCTGACGGAACTGGGCATAGAACTGGAATCGGAAGCCGAAGTCAATGCCGCCTTCGTGCGCTTCAAGGAACTGGCCGACCGCAAGGCCGATATCTTCGACGAAGATATTCTGGCGCTGGTGTCGGACGAGCAGCAGTCGCAGGATAGCGAATACTACCGCTTCATCAGTCTGGCGCAGCAGTCCGATACGGGCAGCACGCCAAGCGCAAAAGTGGTATTTACCATTGACGGCGAAGAGCACACCTCGGAAGGGCGGGGCGATGGCCCGGTCGATGCCACCGTGAATGCGATCGAATCGGAAGTGGGCAGTGGCGCCGAGCTGGTACTGTTCTCGGTCAACGCGATCAGCACCGGCACCCAGTCGCAGGGCGAGGTGACCATGCGTCTGTCCAAGGATGGCCGCATCGTCAATGGCGTGGGGGCTCATCCCGACATCATCGTGGCCTCGGCCAAGGCCTACCTGTCGGCGCTGAACAAGCTGCACTCCAAGGTCGAGCGCGTCAATCCGCAAGTCTGAGTAACAGGGCGGGGGCGGGCACTGCCTAGCGCAGCTGACGCCCCTGCCTATCCGGATCGGGGCCATTCACCATGGCCTGTACCACGCCGTTGCGGTCGAATTCGACATGCATCATCGAATCCCAGACACGCTGCTCCTTGTAGCGGTATAGCCAGACGTCGCCATCCACGCTGGCGTAATGCACTACCTCGTTAGGCCGGCCTAGCGTTGCGAGGATGCTCTGTTTGGTATCGCGCTGGATAGCGACGCTGGCAAACTTCTCGCTAGTGAGTACCTGTTCGAACGAGAGCAGGCGGCCATCGCTCCCCAGTTTCGCCATATAAGTGGTCTGGCCCAGTGGCCCCTGAGTATATTCCAGCATGGTATTACTTCCCTGTGTATAGCGCCCGGTAGGCTGGCCCAGACTGGCGATGACAGCGGCCTCGCTGGAGCCGGCAGGTGGCGGCTGCAGGCCAGCACAGGCGCTTAAGGAAATGGCGAATATTGTTGCAACCATAACTTTTTTCATGAAAAACCCCACGCGCCATGCAGAAGATAGATCGATTGTAGTCAAATCAGGATACATGGGCGCGAATTTCCGTTATAATCGCGGGTCTGGTCTTCCGATCAGATTTTTTTGAAGCTCACGGTGGGCAGGGTTCAGACTCCGCGCACCGCATGTGAAAGGTAATATCATGACCGTAGAAAACATCAACAAAGCCGCTATCATTGCGGACAACGCCCGTGGTCAAAAAGACACCGGCTCGCCAGAAGTTCAAGTTGCACTGCTGACCGCACGCATCAACGAACTGAACGCCCACTTCAAAGCACACACCAAAGATCACCACTCGCGTCGTGGTCTGATTATGATGGTTAACCGTCGTAAATCGCTGCTGTCCTACCTGAAGGGCAAAGATGCTACCCGTTACCGCGATCTGATCGCTAAACTGGGTCTGCGTAAGTAATATTGCATCATCCGGCTTAACGAAATGCCTGCGCCAGTTTGCTGACGCGGGCATTTTGTCTTTCAAGCGGGGTAAAAAAATTGCTAGGTGGCACACGCTCTTGGCTAGGCAGCATGGAATTCCGATTTTGTAGTTGTAGTAAAAAGTAGTAATGGTGGCCGCGAGGCTGCCTGTGGTGAGGTGAACGACAGCCCCTGAAAATCTGTCGGCAAATAGAAAGGGATTACCCATGTTTAATAAAGTTACGAAAACCTTCCAGTACGGTCAACACACCGTCACGCTGGAAACCGGCGAGATCGCTCGTCAGGCCTCCGGCGCAGTGATGGTATCGGTTGAAGATACCGTGATTCTGGCCACCGTGGTAGCGCGTAAAGACGCCAAGCCAGGCCAGGATTTCTTCCCGCTGACCGTCGACTACGTTGAAAAGACCTATGCAGCCGGTAAGATACCGGGCGGTTTCTTCAAGCGTGAAGGTCGTCCATCGGAAAAGGAAACGCTGACCTCGCGTCTGATCGACCGTCCTATCCGTCCGCTGTTCCCGGAAGGCTACCTGAACGAAGTGCAAGTGATCATTCACGTGCTGTCGGTCAATCCTGAAATCGATCCGGACATCCCTTCGATGATCGGTGCTTCGGCTGCGCTGTGCGTGGCTGGCGTGCCTTTCAACGGCCCGATCGGCGCGGCCCGCGTGGGTTACGCCAACGGCCAGTACATCCTGAACCCGACCGTAGAACAGCTGAAAACCTCGCAGATGGATCTGGTGGTTGCCGGTACCGAAACCGCCGTGCTGATGGTGGAATCGGAAGCGCAGCAACTGTCGGAAGAAATCATGCTGGGCGCCGTGGTGTATGGCCACGAGCAGATGAAAGCGGTGATCGACGCGATCCATGAGCTGGTACGCGACGGCGGCAAGCCGGAAGTCGAGTGGGCCCCACCAGCCAAGAATGAAGCGCTGATCGCCCGCGTGGCGCACTTCGCTGGCGACAAACTGTCGGCTGCCTATCAGGTGAAAGACAAGCAGGAACGTACGGCAAAACTGAAAACCGCATCGGCTGAAATCATGGCTGACCTGTCGGCTGAAGCTGCTGCCGCTGGTACCAGCGTGGACGCTGCCGAAGTTGGCAACATCCTGTTCGAAATGGAAGCCAAGATCGTGCGTTCGCAGATTCTGGACGGCGAGCCACGTATCGACGGTCGCGACACCCGCACCGTACGTCCGATCTCGATCCGTACCTCGGTACTGCCACGTACCCACGGTTCGGCCCTGTTCACCCGTGGTGAAACCCAGGCGCTGGTGGTTGCCACGCTGGGCACCGCACGTGACAGCCAGAAGATCGATGCACTGATGGGCGAGTTCACCGACCCGTTCATGCTGCACTACAACATGCCACCGTTCGCCACCGGCGAAACGGGCCGTGTTGGTACGCCTAAGCGCCGCGAAATCGGCCACGGCCGTCTGGCCAAGCGTGCCCTGATCGCTGCTCTGCCATCGCAGGAAGAGTTCAGCTACGCTGTGCGTCTGGTATCGGAAATCACCGAATCGAACGGTTCCTCGTCGATGGCTTCCGTCTGCGGCGGCTGCCTGGCCCTGATGGACGCTGGCGTGCCGATGAAAGAACACGTGGCCGGTATCGCCATGGGTCTGATCAAGGAAGGCGGCAAGTTCGCTGTGCTGTCCGACATTCTGGGTGACGAAGACCACCTGGGCGACATGGACTTCAAAGTGGCCGGTACCCGCAACGGTATCACGGCACTGCAGATGGACATCAAGATCATGGGCATCACCAAGGAAATCATGCAAGTGGCACTGGCGCAAGCCAAAGAAGGCCGCGAGCACATCCTGGGCGAAATGCAGAAAGCCATGCCTAACGTGAAGACCGAACTGTCGGACTTCGCGCCACGTCTGATCACCATCAAGATCAACCCGGAGAAGATCCGTGACGTGATCGGTAAAGGCGGCGCCGTGATTCGCGCTCTGACCGAAGAAACCGGTACCCAGATCGACATCAGCGACGAAGGCGTGGTCACCATCGCTTCCGTCGATGCTGCTGCCGGTCAGGAAGCCAAGCGCCGTATCGAAGAACTGACTGCTTCGGTCGAAGTAGGCAAGAGCTACGACGGCGTGGTTCTGAAGCTGCTGGACTTCGGCGCCATCGTTCAGGTTATGCCGGGCAAAGACGGTCTGCTGCACATCTCGCAGATCGCCAACGAGCGTGTGAACGCCGTGGCTGACTACCTGAAAGAAGGTCAGGCAGTACGCGTCAAGGTTCTGGAAACCGACGACCGTGGCCGTCTGAAACTGTCGATGAAAGCGGCTGCTGAAGAAGCCGCTGCCGCTGCACAGTAATCCTTCCGGCTCAGGCCGTAAGCAAAACCGCCGGTGCGCAAGCCCGGCGGTTTTTTTATTGCCGTTTGCATGGTGCGGAACTTTGTCGCATCAGCCCACTCCAATCTGCAAGGAGGGACCATGAGGCATAACTATGACGAGGATGTGGTGGCATGGGCGCGGGAACAGGCGCAGCTACTACGCAGCGGCAAGTGGCTACAGCTCGATGCCGAGCATCTGGCAGAGGAGATCGACGATGTGGGCAAGAGCGAACGGCGGGCGCTGGCGCACAGGCTTGCTGTGCTGGTCGAGCATCTGTATAAATGGCAGAAGCAGTCCGAGCGACAGGACAAAAGCTGGCTGACCACCATACGGGTGCAGCGCTTGCAGGTGCTTGCGCTGCTCGATAAAGCACCCAGCCTCAAGTATCTGGCCGGTCAGCCGGATTTCTGGCTGGGCGTCTGGCACGATGCTGTGCTGCTGCTGGCACGGGAGACGGAGTTGGACGATATTCCTGCCCAGTGTCCATGGACACGCGAACAGGTGCTGGCGCCGGACTGGCTGCCCTGATGGAGCAAGGGTTGGGCCACGCGTATCGGTGGCCCAGCGCGACTAGCGGATTACTTGCCGTCGTAGGTGACGCGATAGATGCGGCCACCATAGTCGTCGGAGATCAGCATGGAGCCGTCAGCCAGCGTGGCCACGTCAACCGGACGGCCTACTACTTCCTCGCCGCGCAGGAAACCATCAACGAAGGCGGTGTCGGTGACGACCTTGCTGTTGTAGAGCGTGATCAGGCGTACGCTGTAGCCGCTCTTGGTCGTGCGGTTCCATGAGCCGTGTTCGGCGATATAAGCCTGATTGCGGTAGGCGGCAGGGAACTGGCTGCCCGTGTAGAAAGTCATGCCCAGCGGCGCCACGTGCGGCCCCAGCTTGGCGACAGGCGGTTCGAATTCCTCGCAGCTGCGGCCATGGGAAAAGTCCGGGTCGGGCACCACGCCGCCGTGGCAGTAGGGGAAGCCGAAGTGCAGGCCCGGTTTGGCTGCGATGTTCAGTTCGCACGAAGGGGTGTTGTCGCCCATTTCATCGCGGCCGTTATCGGTGAACCACAGCGCGTGCGTGGTGGGGTGGAAAGCAAAGCCTACCGTGTTGCGCACGCCGCGTGCATATTCTTCCAGGCCGCTGCCGTCGGCATTCATGCGGTAGATCTTGGCGTGCTGGGTGTCTTCCGTTTCGCACACATTGCAAGGTGCGCCCACAGGGATGTAGAGCTTGCCGTCAGGCCCGGCTTTGATGACTTTCTCGCCGTGCCATTTATCGTTGGGCAGCTTCACTTTGAGAACGCTGTAGGCAGGCTTGCTGGCGTAGTGCTGGTCGATCTGGTCGAAGCGGATCACGCGGCTGATTTCACCCACGTACAGCGCGCCATTGAGCAGGGTGACGCCGATCGGGTTTTCCAGTCCTTCCGCTACCGTGACCACGTCGGCCTGCTGCTTGTCGGCGCGCGGCACCAGTGCGTACACTTTGCCTGCCTTGCGCGATCCCACGTAGACGATGCCGCTATCGGACACCACCATGCTGCGCGCTGCCGCCACCTGATCGGCATAGACACTGATATGGAAGCCCTTGGGCAGCTTGAAGCCGTTCAGGTCAGGGATGTTCTGCTGGGCCCTGGCCGCTGCAAGGGCGGCTGCCGTGGCCGGTGTGCTTGCCGCAGCAGCCATTGTGGTCACCGCTGCGCTGGCGGCCTTGCTGGCCGTTGCAGGCTGGTTCGCATTGTTCGCAATGTAGCCCGCCAGCTGGTCGATCTGCGCAGCGCTCAGGGTGTTGCCCCACGACGGCATGTCCTTTTCTGGCACGCCGCGCGTGATGACCTTGACCAGATTGGCTTTGGTCGGCGCACCGTGCAGCCATTTGTGCGCACCCAGCGTGGGGCCGATGGCGCCCTGCATGGCGCTGCCATGGCAGGCGGCGCAATGGGTCTGGTACAGTTGCTCGGCGCTGCTGACGGTATCGGCGGCGTGGGCTGGTGCGAGGGCAGCAAACAGGGCAGGCAGCAAGGCGCTCAGGCTGCCCCATGCTGCGCTACGCAGTGCGGGAGATTTCATGGCGGGATTCCTTCAAGGTGAAGGCGTTATTGTGCCATGGGTGCTCAAAATCCGCCTGTGCGCCGGGGAATACTGGCATTACAATGTTGAAAATTCCTCAACCTGAATGGCCCATGAAAAAAATCCTGATTGCTGCTTTGCTCGCCCTAGGTTCTCACGCTGCCCACGCGGACGATGACTGGAACCAGCCGCGCGAACCGTTCCGCATTTATGGCAATAGCTATTACGTCGGCGTCGCTGGTCTGAGCTCCGTGCTGGTGACTTCGCCGCAAGGCCATATCCTGCTTGATGGTGCTTTGCCGGAATCGCCCAAGCTGATTGCGGCCAGTATCCGCAAGCTGGGCTTCCGTCTGCACGATGTGAAGTTCATACTCAGCTCGCACGACCATGTGGACCATGCTGGCGGCATTGCGCAACTGCAGCGCATGACCGGTGCCACAGTGGTGGCGAGTGCATCCACAGCGGCGTCGCTGCAGCGTGGCCGCATGGATAAGGATGATCCCCAGTTCATCGGCAATACGCCGTATGCACCCGTCAAGCGTGTGCGCACAGTGGCCGATGGCGAAGTGGTGCGCCTTGGCCCGCTGGCGCTGACCGCCATGTCCACGCCCGGCCATACGGCGGGCGGTACGAGCTGGCGCTGGCAGTCCTGCGAGAAGGATAGCTGCCGCAATCTGGTCTACGCCGACAGCATCTATCCGGTGCGCGGCGAAGGCTACCGCTTTAGCGATCATCCTGAAGTGGTGGCGCAGTTCGAGCATAGCTATGCCGCACTGAATAGCGCCCCTTGCGACATACTGGTCACGGCCCATCCGTCGTTCTCGGAGCAGTGGCTGCAACTGTCGTCCGGTCAGCCGGTGGCCGCAGCGGCGGCAGGACAGCCTACCGCATGTCAGAAACTGGTGACGGCCATGCAGCCCGAATTGAAGCAGCGTCTGGCCGAGGAAGCAGCCAGATGATCGTAGATTTCGCCGTGCCTTTTGGCGCAGCGCTGCTGCAGGGCGACCAGTTTGTCGGCGCGGCTAGCAACCGCGTGCTGTATCTGCATGGCGCCGGTAACAGCAGCCGTCATGGTCATCGCCTGTTGCGCGGTGCCTTGCAACAGCGTGGCATAGGCAGCACCTGCTTTGACTGCATAGGCCACGGCGATACGGGCGGTGCGCTAGCCCAGTCTTCGGTGGCTAGCCGCACGCGACAGGCGCAGGCCGTGACTGACGCACGTGCCTTGCCGCAGCCGCTGGCCGTGGTGGGGGCCAGCATGGGCGCCTACAACGCTATCCGCATGATGCAAAGCCATGCGGTCGATGCGCTGGTGCTGATCGTACCGGGTGTGTACACGCCTGCCGCTTACGAGGTGCCGTTTGGTCCGGACTTTTCTGCCGTGATCCGTCAGCCGCGTAGCTGGGCCGATAGCGACGCATGGGACATACTGGGAAAGTTCGAGGGACGCTTGCTGGTGATCGCCGCCGAACACGATGCCACCATTCCGCTGGAGATACCGCAACGGCTGGTGGCTGCCGCAACGCGGGCAAAGTCGGCCCGGTTGCACGTAGTGGAAGGCGCGCAGCATAACTACCTGTGGGCGCTGCTGGCCGAGCAGCCGGCAAAGCTGGAAGCGGCCATCGATATGGTGTGCGAGGTGCTGAGGTAGGAGCGATGGCGGAAGGCAGTAAGAGTCGAACTTACAGGAGAGCGGCTGACGCCCCCCACCGGGTTTGAAGCCCGGCCCCATCACCGGATAAGTATGCCTTCCGTGCTGGCGTTGCTGCTGCGTGTGCGGCGCTTAAGTGCTGTAGGCCCACACCGCGTTCGGGCGCAGCATGTGCACATTGCCTACGCGACGAGTATAGCCGACCCTGTCGAAGAACTCCAAGATCTGGATGGCGCGTTTGCGACCAAGTCCCGTCGCATCGCGGAACGAGGCGGCCTGCACTTCCGGCAGGGTGGCAATTAATCCGGCCAGTTCGGCCAGTGGCTGCGGGTGGTAGAACAGGTCCGGCACCAGCTGGCTGATGTCGCCGCTCTTGGCCAGTTTGCGCAGCAGGCGCCGCACTTCCGCCTCGGCGATGGCATGATCGCGCGCCAGATCGCGCACCCATGGCGGGTCGTAGCGGCCTGTCAGCAGCGCTGTCAGCAAAGGCGCTGCGATGGCCTGTTCCTCGGCACTCAGTTCCACACTATGGTCGGGCAGGTGCAGGCTGCGGCCGCGCTGGCAGATTTGACCTGACGCCAGCAGCGTGTCGATCAGGCGGCTCCACAGACGGTCTTCCATTTCGGGCGAGACGATGCGTTTCAGACGCCACAGTTCGGGGCCGCCATCGTCGGGCGCTTTTTCGTGGAAGGCCGCCAGCGCTGCCAGTATCTGCTGCTGCAGATGGTCTGCTTCCGCGCCCGTGAGCAGCAGTTCATCGCCGCCCTGTAGCGGCAGACGCAGCGTGTCGGCAGGGACGGACAGCTCCGCAGCCGGTAGCTGGGACAACCGTGCCAGCGTCGATACGCGTAATCCGAGAGGGCAGCGGGCCAGTAGCGCGCTGCTGTCGCCGGTATCGATAAATTCCGCCATGGCCTGCAACCACGCCAGTCTTGCGCCGCTGCGGCGCTTGCGCGCAGGGCCGAAAGGATCGAGCACCATGCCGCCGCCTATGGTGGCCGTGGCCTGTGCATTGCGGATCACGAAGCGGTCGCCCGCGACAGCGTGAACAGGGGCGTCGAGCACCAGTTGCACGCGCGCTGTCTGGCCCGGTGCCAGTACTTCGCCATCGAGCAGCACCACATTGGCCGTGTGGTGGGCCGCGCCCAGATGCACGTGTACGGGCGACCATGGCTTGAGTGGCTGGGCGCAGTCCGCTGTCAGGGTGAGGGTTGCGTCGAATCGTTCCGAGCATTCGGATAGCGCAGGTGCTACCACCCAGCTGCCTCGGGCGATATCTTCCTTGCTCACGCCACTGAGGCAGAGCGCCAGCCGTTGTCCGCTATGGCCGGTTTCGGCGCTGCGGCTCTGCGCGTGGATGCTGCGCACGCGTCCCTGCAAACCGCTGGGCGCCAGTTGCAGCACGTCGCCTATCCGCACGCGGCCTGCTAGTGCGGTGCCGGTGACCACGGTGCCCTGTCCCTGCAGCGTGAATACGCGGTCTACGCCAAGGCGGAACAGGCGGCGCTCGTCGCCGGCCGGCAGGGTTCTGGCTATTTGCGCCAGATGCTGGCGCAGCGCCTGCACGCCCGCATCACCGGCAACACTGGCATTGGTGCGGAAAATGGCGGCATCGGCAAAATCGGTACCCACCAGCAGGCCGCGTATCTCCTGCTCGACCTGTCTCAGACGGGCGTCATCGGCGCGGTCGGCTTTGGTCAGCGCCACGGCGCCACGGCGTACGCCGAGCAGGCGCAGGATGGACAGGTGTTCCAGCGTCTGCGGCATGATGCCGTCATCGGCGGCTATCACCAGCAGGGCAGCGTCGATGCCGGTAACGCCGGCAGCCATGGTGCGGATGAATTTTTCGTGGCCTGGCACGTCGATCACGCCGAGGATGCTGCCATCTTCCAGCGGCGTGTAGGCGTAGCCCAGTTCTATCGAAATGCCGCGTGCTTTTTCTTCTTTGAGGCGGTCGGTGTCCACGCCCGTGAGGGCGCGGGTGAGCGTGGTCTTGCCATGGTCGATATGACCCGCAGTGCCTATGATCATGCGCGCAGCAGTGCCAGTTGATCGATGAAGCGCTGGCGCTGGTGCTCGTCGAGGCAGCGCAGGTCTAGCCACAGCGCATCCTGTGCCACGCGGCCTATGACCGGCACAGGCAATGAACGCAGGCGCTGTTCCAGTAAGCCCAGCGGATTGCTGGTGCGCTGGCCGCTAAGCTTGTCTCCGGCCTTGTCTACGCTGGCGCGGATTAGCAGCCCGTAGCTGGGCAACTGGTCCACCGGCAGTGCGCCGCTGCCGATCTGGCTCATCATCGCTTCGCTTTGCACCTGATATTGCGTGCCCAGCGCAGCCTGCATGACAGGGGCGATTTCCTGCGCCAGCGCCTGCATGGCGCTGGCAGGGCGGGTGAGCAGGCGCAGCGTAGTCAGGCGGTGCGCCAGCAGATCCGGCGCGCGATACAGGGCCAGTACAGGTTCCAGCGCGGCCAGCGTCAGTTTGCCCACGCGCAGGGCGCGCTTGAGGGGATTCTTCTTGATCTGCGCAATCAGGTCGGCGCGGCCCACGATGATGCCGCATTGCGGACCACCGAGCAGCTTGTCGCCGCTGAAGGTGACCAGATCAGCACCGCCGGCGATGGTTTCGCGCACCGTGGTTTCATGCGGCAGGCCATACTGTTCCAGATCGACCAGTGTGCCGCTGCCCAGATCGACGGCCAGCGGCACGCCCGATTTCTTCGCCAGCGGCGCCAGTTCCAGCAGTTCCACGCTTTTGGTAAAGCCCGTAATCGCGTAATTACTGCAATGGACCTTCATCATCAGCGCCGTTTGCGGGCCGGCGGCTTCGGCATAATCCTTGAGGTGGGTACGGTTGGTGCTGCCCACTTCGCGCAGCACGGCGCCGGCGCGGGTCATGATGTCGGGGATGCGGAAAGCCCCGCCGATTTCCACCAGCTCGCCGCGCGAGACGATCACTTCTTTGCCCTGCGCGACGGTGTTGAGCATCAGCAGCAATGCAGCGGCATTGTTGTTGACGATGGTGGCTGCTTCGGCGCCCGTTAATTCCAGTAGCAGTTCTTCGATCAGGTTATCGCGGTCGCCCCGTTTGCCTGTGTCGATATCCCATTCCAGATTCATGGGCCAGCGCAGCGCTTCCGTCACCGCCTGCACGGCGGCATCGGGCAGCAGAGCACGCCCCAGATTGGTGTGCAGCACAGTGCCCGTCAGATTGAACACGGGGCGTAGCGGCGAACGGTTGTTGGCACGCAGGCGCTCGCCCAGCTGGGCCAGCACGGCAGGGATATCGGGGGCGGCCGGCATGGTGCCGCCATCGCGGCGGCTGGCCAGCATCAGGCTGCGCAGCTCGGCCAGCAGCAATCGTGCCGTTTCCAGCGTTTGTACGCGGCCATATTCGTTGATCAGCTCTGCGCAGGCGGGATCGGACAGCAGCAGGTGGACGGCAGGCAGGCGGATGGCGCCTGCCGCCAGATTACCGGTTTCGGTGCCGTGGTTTGCAGTGCCGTTATTCATTCGGCGCTAAACCATAACAGCGGGTTGCCGCTGGCGCGAGCGTAACCGGCTTCGCCGACCAGTACATCGATGGCGAGGCTGGCCAGATCGTCGGCCAGCGGGTCGACGTTGTAGTCGTGCTCCTGATTGAAAATCTTGCGGTAGGTGTGGCACTCGTCGCAGGTTTCGGCGCGTGCCACCTTGCTCGGATCGTTGGCCTTACCGGTGGCGACGGGCGCGTCGTCCGGCGTGGGCGCATCGGCCGCTTCCAGACTCTGATAGGCCACCTTGGCCGTGCCTTCGCAGCACGAGCACTTGACGCGCACCATATGCCATTCGCTCGAGCAGCAGCTGCAATGCAGGTAGCGGTAGCCTTGCGACTGGCCGCCGATGCGGATCACGCTGGCCACAGGGTGGGCGCCGCACACGGGGCAAAGAGTATTGGTGACGAGGGGCTGGACGCGGCGCGAATCGAGTTGCGCAGCACGCATGGTCCACATCAATTGCAGGGCGGCGGCCACAAATGGCGCATGCAGCGGGTGCACGCCATCGGTCAGCTCGGCCAGCACGGCGTCGGCGCAGCCTTCCAGCTGGCCGTTATCGAGCGTGCGCAATTCGCCCAGTACGGCGGCCATCTGCGGCTGGCCTGCGGCCAGCGGTTCCAGATGGTCGAGCAGCGCATCGAACACGAGGCGCCACGAGGCCGGGCGTTCGCCGTTGACGGGCAGCGGCGGCATGTGGTGTTCGATCGACAGGTCGATGGCAGCCGCAGGCGGCAGGGCAAACACCTCGGCAGGCAGGGATTCCGCCACGGCGGCCTGTGCATCGACCAGCGCTGCCATCAGCAGCAGATAGCCGCGCAGCGTTTCACCGACGGGAATTCCTTTGATTTCGTTATTGGCCAGTTGGCGCAGACGCGCAGCGCGGGCAGTGAACAGGGCTTTAGTCTGCGGCAGCAGCAGACGTGGAATGGCGGTGTGATCGAGTGCCTCGATCTCGCCGGGGGCAAGCAGGCGTTGTACCAAAAATCTCTCCCAGATTGCCGGCGGCGACTGCGCCGCCGGCTCCGGACTATTCTAATCCCAAACTGCGGGATTAGACAGCCTGACTATTTACGCGATTTACGCGCCTCTTCTTCAAACCAGCGCGGGTGATGCTTGCGCGCCCACCCGTAGGTGACCGTGCCGCGCACCATGGCACGGATGGAACCCCGTACCCAGATACCCGCGTAGATGTGAACAATGATGGCGCAGATGATAATGAAGCCGAAGGTAGCATGCAGCAAAGCGCCCAGCCGGACCAGATCGATAGGGAAGTAGGCCGAGAAGTAGGCGCGCCAGATCAGCAGGCCCGAAATCAATAGCCCCGTCATGCAAATGATCAGCACGAAGAACAGCATCTTCTGCCCGCCGTTGTAGCGGCCGGACTTGGGCAGTTTTTCTTCGTGGTTGTTGATCACGTCGCCGATCTGGGCCAGCCACTCCTTGTCGCCCGGCTCGAACTGGTTGTGATGCCAGAAGCGCTTTACCAGCGTGGCGAAGGAACCGAACATCACCAGCCCGATAAACGGGTGCAGGATGCGGGTCCACTGGCCGCCACCGAACAGCATGGACAGCCAGGCCGTGGCCGGATGGAACAGGGCCAGACCGGACAGGGCCAGCAGGATGAAGCAGCCGGCTGTCAGCCAGTGGTGATTGCGTTCATCCGGCGAATAGCGGTCGATCAGCGGATTGCCGTCTTTGTCGCGGTGCAGATTTTCCATTATTCGCCCTCCCGGATACGGTTGGCTTCATGCAGTGCTTCGGTTTCTTCGTCCTTGCTGATTTCGTTAGGACCCACGCGGGTGAAGTGGAACCAGCCCGCCAGCGCCGTGGCCGCAATACCGGCCAGTGCCAGCGGTTTGGTCAGACCCTTCCACAGGCCCACCATCGGGCTGATGGACGGATTGGCCTTCAGGCCGTGGTACAGGCCCGGCTGGTCCGCATGGTGCAGCACATACATCACGTGGGTGCCGCCTACGCCGGCCGGATCATACAGTCCTGCGTTGGCATAGCCGCGCGACTTCAGGTCCTCGATGCGCTCCGCTGCATGGTCTTTCATGTCCTCCTTGGAGCCGAATACGATGGCGCCAGTAGGGCAGGTCTTGACGCAGGCAGGTTCCTGACCGACTGCCACCCGGTCCGAGCACAGCGTGCACTTGTAGGCGCGGTCGTCCTTCTTCGAAATGCGCGGCACGTCGAACGGGCAGCCCGCCACGCAGTAGCCGCAGCCTATGCAGTTCTCCTGATGGAAATCCACAATGCCATTGGTGTACTGCACGATCGCGCCCGGCGACGGGCAGGCCTTCAGACAGCCCGGGTCCTCGCAGTGCATGCAGCCGTCCTTGCGGATCAGCCATTCGAGGTTGCCGTCGTTTTTCTCGTGTTCGGTGAAACGCATCACCGTCCACGATTGGGGCGACAGGTCGGTCGGGTTGTCGTACACGCCGGTGGTTTCACCGACTTCGTCACGCAGATCGTTCCACTCCATGCAGGCGGTCTGGCAGGCCTTGCAGCCTATGCACTTGCTCACATCGATCAGTTTTGCCACCTGACCGATAACGGGCGTGCGAGCCACCGGTTCCTGCACGGTGGTAGCGGATTTGCGCTTGATATCAAGGGATTGTAAAGGCATGGTTATTCTCCTTGGGTCATCATGCTTTTTCCACTTTCACCAGGAAGGACTTGAATTCCGGTGTCTGCGAATTGCCGTCACCAACGGTTGGTGTCAGCGTGTTGATTAAATACCCAGGTTTGGTAACCCCCTTGAAACCGAAGTGGATAGGCAGACCCACCTGATGGGTCTTTTTCCCGTCTATCATCAGCGCCTTGATCCGCTTGGTCACCACTGCCTTGGCAATGATGTGGCCACGCTTGGAGCTGACCTTGACGCGGTCGCCGTGCTTCACGCCGATCTCGTTGCCCAGTTCCTCGCCGATTTCCACAAACTGCTCCGGCTGGATGATGGCATTGAGCTTGGCATGCTTGGTCCAGTAGTGGAAGTGCTCGGTCAGACGGTAGCTGGTCGCCACATGCGGGAACTCGGCCGCCTTGCCCAGCTTGGCGCGGTCGTTAGCGAACATACGCGCAGCCGGATTGCTGGTGACGCGCGGATTGTTCGGGTGCAGCGGGTTGTGGCCCACCGGCGTTTCGAACGGCTCGTAATGCTCGGGGAACGGCCCCTCGGCCATCGCCTCACGCGAGAAGAAGCGTGCCACACCTTCTGCCAGCATGATGAACGGGCCCATGCCGTTTTCCGGCGGCTCGTCGGCCTTGTAGTCGGGGATGTCCGCACCGGCCCAGTTGGTGCCGTTCCACGCAATCAGCTTGCGGGTCGGGTCCCAGGGCTTGCCCTTGGTGTCGCAGGAAGCACGGTTGTACAGCACGCGGCGATTGGCCGGCCATGCCCAGGCCCAGTTCAGGGTCTGGCCTATGCCGGTCGGGTCGCTGTTGTCGCGCCGTCCCATCTGGTTGCCTGCGGCGGTCCAGCTACCGGCGAAGATCCAGCAACCGCAGGCGGTACTGCCATCGTCACGCAGTTGCGCGAAGCCGGCCAGCTGCTCGTTTTTCTTCAGGATGACTTTGGTCGGGTCCTTGGGATCGGTCAGCTCCTTGAGTGCCTTGCCGTTGTATTCCATCGCCAGTTCTTCCGGCTGCGGGCTATACGGCTGGGCATAAGGCCAGGTCAGGTTGAGGATAGGATCAGGGAATTTGCCGCCATCTTTCTTGTACATCGCTTTGATGCGCAGGAACAGGCCGGACATGATTTCCAGATCGCTGCGGGTCTGGCCCGGACCATCGGCGCCTTGCCAGTGCCATTGCAGCACGCGCGAGGAACTCACCAGCGAACCGCGTTCTTCGGCGAACAGGGTAGTGGGCAGGCGGAACACTTCGGTCATGATCTTGCTTGGGTCGACCTGATGGAACTCGCCGAACGGACGCCAGAATTCGGCCGTTTCCACGGCCAGCGGGTCCATCACCACCAGGTACTTGAGCTTGGACAGCGCTTCGGTGATTTTCTGCTTGTCCGGTGCCGAAGCCAGAATATTGAAGCCCTGGCAGATATAGCCGTTCATCTTCCCCTGATGCATAAGCTCGAACACCTGCATCATGTCGTAAGGCTTATCCAGCTTGGGCAGATAGTCGAAGGCGTAGTTGTTCTCCTCCGTGGCCGCATCGCCCCACCAGCACTTCATGAAGCTGACGAGGAATTTCTTGGCGTTGCTGTAGTAGCTGAGCTGATTCGGACGCAGTGGCTTGAGTGCGCGCTTGGTCACGTACGCATCCCATTCCTGTTCGGCTTCGCCGGGCAGGGTGAGATAACCGGGCAGCATATTGGTCAGCAGACCAAGGTCGGTCAGACCCTGGATATTCGAGTGACCGCGCAGTGCATTCATGCCGCCGCCTGCGATACCCATATTCCCCAGCAGTAGCTGCACCATCGCACCGGTACGCAGGGTTTCCGCGCCCGTCGAGTGCTGGGTCCAGCCCAGTGCGTACAGAATGGTGGCGGCGCGACCGGGAACGGCCGTCGAGGCCAGCATTTCCGCGACCTTGTTGAATTTCTCCGGCGGGACGCCGCAGACCTTCTCCACCATGGCCGGGGTGTAGCGCGAATAGTGCGCCTTCATCAGCTGGTACACGCAGCGCGGGTGTTCGAGCGTAGGATCGATTTTGGCATAGCCGTCTTCGCCCAGTTCGTAGTTCCAGCTGCTCTTGTCGGTGTACTTGCCGAGTTTTTCGTCGTAGCCCGAATACAGCCCATCCTTGAACGAGAAGTCCTCGCGCACGATGAACGGCAGGTCGGTGTAGTTGCGCACGTACTCGTGCTGGATCTTATCGTTGGTCAGCAGGTAGTTGATGATACCGCCGAGGAAAACGATGTCCGCACCGGTACGGGTAGGGACGTAATAGTCCGCCACCGAAGCGGTTCGGGTAAAGCGCGGATCGACCACGATCAGCTTGGCGCCGCGATGCGCTTTGGCTTCCGTGACCCATTTAAAGCCGCAAGGGTGTGCTTCTGCTGCGTTACCGCCCATGACCAGGATGACATCAGCATTTTTGATGTCAACCCAGTGATTCGTCATCGCACCACGTCCAAATGTCGAGGCAAGACCTGCCACCGTTGGACCGTGTCAAACACGTGCTTGATTGTCGAATGCCAGCATGCCGAGACTGCGCATGGTTTTATGGGTTAGATAGCCTACTTCATTGGTTGCAGCGGAGGCGCACAGCATACCGGTGGTGGTCCAGCGGTTGACGGTTTTGCCTTCGGGAGTTTTCTCGATAAAGTTGGCGTCGCGGTCAGCTTTCATCAGCTTGGCGATGCGGGTCAGCGCGTCATCCCAGCTGATCTTGCTCCACTCGGTGGCGCCCGGCGCACGGTATTCCGGTGCCAGCAGACGGTTTTCGGAGTGGATGAAATCGACCAGACTGGCGCCTTTCGGGCACAGCGTGCCGCGATTGACAGGGTGGTCGGCATCGCCTTCGATGTGGATGATGGTGGACTTGGCGTTTTTCGCGCCGTCGCCCAGACCGTACATCAGGATGCCGCAACCGACGGAGCAGTAAGGGCAGGTGTTGCGGGTTTCGGTACTGCGTGCCAGCTTGTATTGCCGGACTTCGGCCATGGCCGTGCCCGGGGTAAAGCCGAGTAACGCGATACTAGAACCCGCGATGGCAGCGCCAGTTACCCGTAGGAACTGGCGACGATTCATCTGGTTCATGGGGATAAGCCTTTCATAGGTCGAAAAGACCTACCAAGTTTATCACTACAGAAACAGAAGTTTTGAAACCGATTGCAATAAATGTTGCTTTTGATGCACTGCAGCACGAGCAATCTTATTAAAAGAATTAGAAATTTAATCCTGTGCCATCAGCCGGGCCGTTGATAGCAGCGGCGCAGGCGCGAAAAGTCGTAGAAGTGGCTTGTGCTCGTAAGTTTCGCGTAAGTACAGGCCGCTTTGAAATCTACCGGCTGTTCGTTGTACAGCATGCGCACGGCCACTTGACCTTGATCGTTTTGATAACTGTCCCACTGAATGTTGGCCGCCATGGGCGCCACCCGTTCGCCGCGCCACGGGCTCGATTTGTAACTATAAGGCGTTGCTGCCGCTAGCTGTTCGGACATGCTGCGCAGGCCAAGCAGGGCGGCCAGCGGGATCACGGTTTCGGCGTGGGCGAAGCGCAGTTTGGCCACATGGCGCAGGTCGCCCGCAGCCACCGCTTCCACTTCGGCGAAGAAATCATCGAGCAGGGGCTGGGCCATGGCGTAGTTGACGGCGCCGTTCTCCAGCAGGCCCGGGCCTTTGCTATAGAAGCTGACGCCATCTTCGTGTTCGGCAAACACCGCTGCCTGCGCCTGCGGCATGAAGCGATGGAAGCTGGCGCCAAGTTCGGCTTGCATATCGGCTGCCGCAGCGTAGAGCTCATATAGCGCCAGTGCGGCATCGACTGGCGTGCGGATGACGGTATCGCCGTCGCCTTCGAGGCGGCTGGTGAACTGGCCGTCCTTGCTGGTGAATTGCTGCGTGCCCGTATTGGCTGCCTGACGCTGGCCAGTGGCGAGGGCACGGATAAAGCCGGGCTTGAACAGGCGCGCCAGTACCTTGCTGGCCGCTTGCGCCAGCCGGGGCCGGGCTTCCAGCGCGGCGAGACGCTGGGATAGCGCATCGCTGCGCAGCCATGCCTGATAGGCGAGGCTGGCCTGATAAGCGGCATGCAGTGGATCGCTGCTATCGGCTACCAGATCCGTTTTGGGACCGAGCTTGTGGAAATAAAGCAGGAAGCGGTCAGTGCCGGCGGCGCTGTCGCTGCCGCGTGGCGCCAGCGGGGCCGGACGCAGCAGCTGCGCCTGCAGCGATGGCTGCATGGCGAACAGCGCCTGCGCAAAGTATTCGGCGCTATCGACAGCGCGGTCCTTGCCCGAACTCAGTAGCAATATCTGGCGTGGCGCCGCAGCCGTGCCGGCTTCTGCTGGCTGGAACAGGGGCGCCATGCGCTGATACAGCCGCTGGGCCAGTTGCTGATGCTCGCGTATGCCCTGCATGGTTTCGTTGCCATAGCCGGGTTTGCGGATGCCTGCCACGCCATAGCCTAGCAGGGCGTTGGCTTCCATCATCCGCAATAGCGCCGGTTCCAGCTGCGCGCCCAGCGGCGTGAGGGCGTGCTCCTGCCGGGCCAGTTGCACCAGATTGTAGAGCGCCAGATCGGCCTTCATGCTGGTCAGTCCGCGCGAACCATGGCGTGCCAGCAGCTGGGTGTGTATCGGCCGGTAGCCTTGCGGTACTGCCTCGCTGCTGGCGCTGGCTGGCGGAGGCTGATACGGCGTCTTGGTCTGGTAATGCTGGCCGTAAGCGGGGAGCAGCAGGAACAGCGCGGCAACTGCCGCAAGGCGTGGCAGCGGCATGTTTAGAAGTCCACCCGCAGGTTGACGCTGACCGTGCGCGGCGAGCCCACGTTCAGGTAGTTCTCCTGATAGTAGGTCCAGTACTTGCGGTTGGCGATGTTGGAGATATTGGCGCGCACGCTCACCATCTTGCCGAAATAGCGTTGACGGTAGTTGAAACCGGCATCGAACAGCGTGGTGCCGGACAGCGTATGGACGTTCGCTGCATCGAGCGGCAGCTCGCCCAGATATTGCGAACCGGCGTGCAGGGCAAGGCCCGGCAGCACGTCGCGCCACGTTGCCTGTATCGACGCCTGACGGCGCGGCGCACCGACAGCGCGCTTGCCGCTATAGCCGGGCGCAGCGTTTTCCAGCGTGGCGTCGAGCAGCATCACGCCACCTTCGATGGACAGGTTCTTACTGGCCTGTATCACGCTGTTTACTTCCAGCCCCTGATACCTAGTTTCGCCATCGGCTACGAAGACATTGGCAGCATTGGTGTACTGGGCGCCACGTTTAATCTGGAACAGCGCCGCGCTGGCGTTCCAGAAGCTGCGCTCGGTCTTGATACCGGCTTCGGCCTGCTTGCTCTTGATCGGGGCGAAGGTCTGGTTGGCGTTGGCAGCGGAGGCCGGAGCGCTGGCCGACATTTCCATGGCTTCCACATAGCTGCCGTAAATGGTGGTGTCGGCGGCTGGTTTGAACATCAGCGCCACAGTAGGCGTGGTACGGATGGCTGGATAATTGGCGATCAGCGCGTTCTTGGCATTGTAGGCATTGTCGAGGAAGCGATTGAAGCGCGCACCCGCCAGCACCGACCAGTGATCATCGAGTTTGACGGTGTCGCTGGCGAAAGCGGCTTCCTGCCGCGTAGCTTCGTCGCGGTAGGTGCCGCCGCTCCAGTTAATCCCGTACACATTGATAATGGTAGGCGCATACAGATTGCCCGTGCCCAGATAGGTTTTCGGGGTGACGGCAGAGGAGGTCGAAACCAGATTCTGCGACGAGAAGCCGGCGACAATGTCGTGCCCTACGCCCCATTTCTGCAGCTTGCCTTCCCAGCTAGCCTGTATCTGGTCGAAGTGGTAGCCGTGCAGCTCGGAGGTGACGCGGTCCTTGTAGTCGCCCTTGTCGCTGGTGATGTAGTACTGGTCTTTCTTGTAGACGCGGGTCGAGTCCGAGGTACGGTAGGACAGGTTCATCATCCAGTCCGGCGCCACGCGCGCATCCATGCCCAGCGTGTACATGACGAATTCCACATCGCTGCCGGCGCCCACGCTATTGAGTTTGCTATTGCCTGCAATCGGCTGCGGCACGGCGTAGGAAGTCGACAGCACCACGTCGGTGCCGCCCACGCTCTTGCGGCGCTGGTAGAGCGATTCGTAGGTGAGTGCCACGTCGTCGCTGATACGCCATTCCAGATTCAGGCCTGCAGCATTGCGGTGGATGGTACCGCTTTCCTCCTGTACGCCGCCGTCTTCATGCAGCAGGTTGAGGCGGTAGCCGAAGCCGCCTTCTTCGCCCATGCGGCCACCGATATCGAAGTGCTCCTTGAGTGCGCCGCCTTCCTGATAGCCGAGTGCCGCGCTGAAGCTCTTGTCGGTAGTGGGGCGCTTGGTGACGTAGTTGACGATGCCGCCCGGCGAACCGAAGCCGTACATAAAGCCGCTCAGGCCTTTCAGCACTTCCACGCTCTCGAACATTTCCAGCGGCATTTCGGTGCCGCGGTTGACGGCAGCCAGACCATTGATCTTGTAGCCGTTCAGGTCATCGAGACGCAGGCCGCGCATCTGTATGGTGGCCGGATGAGTGCTGATGGGCGGGCTGATGGCCGTGACGGACGCATCGTATTTGAGCACTTCCGAGATACTCGTAGCCAGCCGGTCTTCGATCTCGTCGCTGCTGACCGCCTTGGTGGAGAAGGGCGTATCGAGTTCCGATTTGCGGCCCAGCGCACCACCGCTGACGCTATCGCCCAGCTTTTTCTTTTCTACTGTGGCTTTGACAAATACTTTGGACAGCGCGCCTTCGCTGCCATCTTCGCTCGCATTCACAGGAGCATGCAGGGCGCACAGGCCGGCGGCGGCCAGCGCCAGATGCAAACGGGTTTTCGCGTAGGGGGTAGCAGGGAACATAAAAGAACTATCGTGCGTTATTGGAAACGCAGGAGCTTAACGACCGTGTGTTACGGGCGTGTGACGACTAGTGGTGAGCCATGCGGCGAACTGACAACAGACGGCGCAGAGTTTTGTTAAGTTTTGTAAGGTTTTCTTACCTTGCATTGCAGAGTTGCGCGGCTTTTTGCGGTTTCTGGCTTGTCTATGCCAGTGAGCGTTACGAATTGTAAGGCTGGCATTGCGTAGAAATTAAAATATCCAATAAATTCATATACTTATATTTTGTTGCGTGAGGCTGGCGTGATGGTTTTGTCACAGAAATGGCGGTGCTAGTATGGCTTCATCGTTGTAAAGATGGCCATAGATAAGGAAGTTACATGACTGTTAGTCCGTTATTTCGTAAGGCTTTGCTCGTCGCTGGTTTGCTGGCACAGACGGCGCATGCTGGCACGCTGATTATCGAAAGCTGGCGCGTGGATGACAAAGCGCTGTGGGAAAAAGTGCTGCTGCCCGCCTTCGAGAAAAACCATCCGGGCATAGAAGTGAAGTTCGCGCCGACCGCGCCCACCGAATACGATTCCAGCCTCGCTGCGCGGCTGGCTGGTGGCACTGCCGGTGATCTGATCGCCTGCCGTCCCTTCGATGTGTCGCTGGCGCTGTACAAAAAGGGTCAGCTGGATAAGCTCGACGGCAAAGCCGGCATGCAGAATTTTCCTGCTACGGCCATGGTGGCGTGGCAGACCGATGATGGTAAAGACACTTTCTGCATGCCTATCGCCTCCGTGATCCACGGCTTCCTGTACAACAAAAAACTCTTCAAGAAATTCAATCTGCAGGCGCCGCGCACGGTCGATGAGTTTTTCGCCGTACTCGATACCTTGAAAAAAGGTGGAGTGGCCCCGCTGGCGCTGGGCACTGCCGACCAGTGGGAGTCTAGCCAGATGGTTTATACCAATATCGGCCCTAATTTCTGGCGCGGCGAGGAAGGGCGCAAGGCGCTGATCGCCGGTAAAGCCAGGCTGACCGACGCGCCGTTTGTGGAAGCACTGCAGTTCGAACAGCGCATGGGCAGCTATCTGCCGCGCGGCGCCAGCGCGCAGACTTATGGCGATAGCCAGAACCAGTTCTCGCTCGGACGCGCTGCCATCTATCCTGCGGGCTCGTGGGATATCTCGTATTTCGGCCAGATCGCAGGGCTGGAACTGGGGGCTTTTCCGCCACCCGTGCGCAAGCTCGGTGATCCCTGCTTTATTTCCGATCATATGGATATCGGCATAGGCATCAACCGCAAGTCGCGCAACAAGGAGGATGCCTACAAATTCCTCGCCTGGGTAGGCTCACAGGAGTTCGCCGACCTGTACACCAATCGTGTCACCGGCTTCTTCTCGCTGTCCAACCACCTGATCGCGGTGCGCGATCCGGTCGCCAAGCAGGTGGCCGAATGGCGCAACAGCTGCGCATCGACCATACGCTTCAATGCACAGGTGCTGAACCGTGGCCAGCCCAGCATGGAGAGCGAACTGTGGAACGTCAACGCACAGGTTTTGAACGGCAAGCTGGCGCCGAAAGACGCGGCGGCCAAGCTGCAGAGCGGTTTTGCCAAGTGGTACAAACCACAGCAAAAGTAGCATCACATACATCTCCCCCGATGATGGTGTGATTCCTGGACCGGCGCCGGGCGCGGTGCCGGTCGCTTTTTTCACCCGTACAGACACGAATACTGGAGTCTTTCTTGAAACATGCTGTTCACACAGTCAGGCCATGGCAGCTGGTGCTGTTTCTGGCGCCGGCCCTGCTGATCTACACGCTGTTCAGCGCCATGCCGCTGGCGCAGACGCTGGCACAGGGCTTCTTCAGTGCCGACGAGAATGGCAAAGCCGTGTATGCCGGGCTGGAAAATTTTCGCACCATCCTGCTCGACCCCGACTGGTCGGCCGGCTTCTGGAACGCCATGGTGAATAATGCCCGCTTCTTCGCCATCCATATGCTGCTGCAGAATCCCATCGGGCTGGCGCTGGCCACCCTGTTCAGTCTCAAAGGCCTGCGCGGTGCCCGTACCTACCGCACGCTGATCTTTTTGCCCACGCTGCTGTCGGTGGTCATCATCGGCTTTATCTGGCAGCTGATCCTGTCGCCGCTGTGGGGCGTGGGCGAAAAGCTGCTGGGCTATGCCGGTCTGGCCGAGCTGTTTGCACCGTGGCTGGGGCAGGAGGAAACGGCGCTGACCACGCTGTCCATCGTCTCGGTGTGGCAGTACATCGGCATGCCGATGATGCTGATCTACGCGGCGCTGCTGGCCGTGCCCGACGAGATTATCGAGGCGGCCCATGTGGAAGGGGCCAGCGCCATGCGCATCTTCTGGCAGATCAAGCTGCCGCTGATCTATCCCACGCTGGGTCTGGTCACCATTCTGACCTTTGTCGCCAACTTCAACGCTTTTGACCTGATCTACTCCGTCAAAGGTGCGCTGGCCGGGCCTAACTACTCGACCGACATACTGGGCACGCTGTTCTACCGCACCTTCTTCGGCTATCAGGCGCAGGTGGGGAATGCCTATCTGGGCTCGGCGGTGGCCACCCTGATGTTCCTCGTGATACTGGCCGGTGTGGGCGTGTACTTCGTGGCCGTACAGCGCCGCCTGACCCGCTTTGCTCTGTGAAGCTTGCGCCATGACTGTGATTGCTATGAAACCTGAATACCCCGTAACGCCCGCCACGCCGGCGCAGACCGGCAGTACGCGCATCGACATCGGCCGCCTGATGGTGCACGCCGCACTGCTGGCTTATACCGCACTGGCGCTGTTCCCGATAGCCCTGATCCTGATTAACTCGGTGAAAACGCGGGCGGCCATATTCGATGATCCGCTGGCGCTGCCTACGATGGAATCGCTGACCTTCAGCGGCTTCGTCAAGGTGATAGCCAGCACCAACTTCCTGCACTACTTCGGCAACAGCCTGATCGTGACGCTGCTGGCGCTGTTCTGCATCGTGTTGTTCGGCGCCATGGCGTCGTGGGCGCTGTCGGAATACCGCTTCATGGGTAACCGTCTGCTCACGCTGTTCCTGGCGCTGGGCATCATGATTCCTATCCGCCTGGGCACGGTGTCGATACTGGAACTGATGGTGAAGCTCGATCTGGTCAACACGCTGACGGCGCTGGTGCTGGTGTACACGGCGCAGGGTTTGCCGCTGGCCGTGATGATTCTGTCCGAATTCATGCGCCAGGTTCCGGCGGAACTGAAGGATGCGGCGCGCTGCGATGGCGTGGGCGAAGTGAAGATCTTCTTTCAGGTGATCTTGCCGCTGATCCGTCCAGCCATAGCCACGGTGGCCGTGTTCACCATGATCCCCGCATGGAATGACCTGTGGTTCCCGCTGATACTGGCGCCGTCCGAATCTACCCGCACCGTCACGCTGGGGGTGCAGCAGTTCATCGGCCAGTACGTCACGGACTGGAACTCGGTACTGGCGGCACTGTCGCTGGCCGTGATCCCCATGCTGATTCTGTATGCGCTGTTTTCGCGTCAACTGATCCGCGGCCTGACGGCTGGCGCGGTCAAATAATCAAAGAGGAAATAAATGGCTAGTGTCAGCCTCCAAGCTTTGCGCAAGTCCTATGACGGCAAGACCGATATCCTGGCCGGCATCGATCTGGACATCGCCCACGGCGAATTCGTCGTGCTGGTAGGCCCTTCCGGCTGCGGCAAATCGACCTTGTTGCGCATGCTGTGCGGTCTGGAAGATATCAGCGGCGGCAATATGCTGATCGGCGATCAGGTGGTCAACCATCTGCCGCCGGCAGAGCGCGGCATCGCCATGGTGTTTCAGAGCTATGCCCTGTATCCGCACATGACGGTGTACCAGAACATGGCCTTCGGCCTGAAAGTGGCGGGGAAGGATAAGGCGCAGATACGCGAGCGCATCGAGCACGCTGCTGCCACGCTGAAGATAGGCCATCTGCTGGAACGGTTGCCACGCGAACTGTCGGGCGGCCAGCGGCAGCGGGTGGCGATAGGCCGCGCCATCGTGCGCGAACCGCGCCTGTTCCTGTTCGACGAGCCGCTATCGAATCTGGATGCGGCACTGCGTGTGCAGACCCGGCTGGAAATCGCCAAGCTGCACCGCCAGCTCGATGCCACCATCGTCTACGTCACCCACGATCAGGTGGAAGCCATGACGCTGGGCGACAAGATCGTGGTGATGCACGAAGGGCATATCCAGCAGTCTGGTTCGCCACTAGACCTGTACCAGCAGCCGCGCAACCTGTTTGTGGCCGGTTTTATTGGTTCGCCGAAAATGAATTTTATGGCGGGCTCGGTGGTGACTGCCCACGTAGGCGGCGTGCTGGTGCAGCTGGCCAGCGGCGAACTGGTGCGCGCCGCTGTCGATGGCAGTGCACTGGCTGCCGGTGCGGCGGTCACGCTGGGGCTGCGGGCCGAACATATCAGCGAATCGGACAGCGGTTCGGAACAATTCAAAGGCGAGGTCAGTGTGGTCGAACACCTGGGCGAAGCCAATTACATCTACGTCAGTCGTGAAGGTGGAGAAGACGTGGTGATACGTGGGGACGGAGAAAGACACGTCGCGATCGGACAGAGCATCGTCTTTTCAGCAGACAGCACGGCCTTCCACGTGTTTGATGAGCGGGGGCAGGCGCTACGCCGTCTGCGGCCCGGAAATATGGTGTCGGCAGCGCGCAGCATGATGCGCAGTGCCTGATATCGACGCGGTTCACTGTTTTCAACAAGGAGAATTGAATGACTAAGCCGGTACTCAAGAAAAAAATATTACCTCACCTGATCGCACTGGCACTGGGTAGTGCTGTGGCACCGCAGGTGTTTGCTACGGCGGATACCGAAGCAGTGGCCGCAGCCGAGGTAGCACCAAGCAGCGATGCGGCAGCGCAGTCGGAAGAGCAGAAAGTGGAAGTGCGCGGTATCCGCGAGCGCCTCAAGCGCAATCTGGCCGAAAAACGTGATGCCGGCAATGTGGTCGACACCGTGACGGCAGAAGATGTGGGTAAATTCCCCGACAAGAACGTGGCAGACTCGCTGCAGCGCGTGCCCGGCATTTCGGTGGACCGCACCTGGGGCGAAGGGCGCGACATCTTCGTGCGCGGCACCGACAAGAATCTGAACCTTACCCAGCTCAATGGCCAGGCCGTGGCTTCCGGCTACTGGTGGAAGAACGACTCGCAAAGCCGCGGCTTTAACTACGATATTCTGGCCTCGGAACTGGTGGGCAGCATCGATGTCTACAAGAGCCCTTCGGCCGATCTGGACGAAGGCAGCATCGGCGGTCTGGTGGTGGTGAAAACCCGCAAGCCTTTCCAGCTCAAGCCACTGGTGGCGCAGGTATCGGCCGAGGCCACGTACAGCAAGCTGCCGAAGAAAACCGATCCCCAGCTTTCCGGTCTGCTGAGCTGGACCAATGACCAGAAAACCTTTGGTGCGCTGGTAGCACTGAGCAGCCAGCAGCGCACCATGCGCCGCGACGGTCTGGAAAACTTCACCGACACCACCAAGTACAACATCATCGACCAGAATGGCGTGGTGACGCCGGGTGCCTATGCTTCGTGGGGTGGCGGTTCGGCCATCTTCCGTCAGGACCGCAAGCGCACTACCGGCGATATCACCTTGCAGGCGCGGCCCAATGCCAGCACTGATCTGACGCTGAACTACATGAACTCGGATATGAGCATGGACAACAGCAACCAGAACTATCTGTGGGAAGCCGGTGGTCTGGCCGACAAGAAGAACAATCTGATGGTCACCAATCCGAAATTCATCACGACGTCCGACGGCACCAAGGCACTGGTGGGCGGCACCGTTGGGCCGGTGGGCGGCGTGTCATTCGAGCCTATCTTCCGCCAGTCCTACGTGAAGTCGCAGGTGCTCGATCTGGACGGCACCTACGATGGCGACAACTGGAAGCTGCATGGACAGGCCGGCACCACCAAAGGTTCGGGCGGCAGCGACCATGACCGCAACTTCTGGTTCGTGGGGAATACCCGCACCACCTTCAATATCGCGCCTGATACCTACGAGGTCAAATACCTTGACATCAATCCGCTCGATCCGAGCAAGCTGGTGCTGCAGAATTCGCGCGACTGGGTGCGTCGCATGGAAACCAAGGAGAATTATGCGCAGGGCGATCTGACGCTGGAACTCAATGGCGACTTCCTCAAGTCGCTGAAGTTCGGCGCAAAATTCCGCGACACCACGGTGCAGAACCGCCGCATCATCGGTACCGATGGTCCGGGCAATCCGGGCTGGCAGTCGTTCACGCTGGCTGATCTGTCCACCGGCGCTTCGCCGCTGCTGAGCCAGAAGGCGGCCAACCCCGGCTCGCTGACCCAGTATGCGTGGGTGGATGACGGTCTGGCCTATTCCAAAGGCTTCGCCATGTACGATAAGGGCATGGTGTACGCCGAAGCCAAGAACGAGTACTACCGCATCAAGGAAAAGATCTACGCTACCTACGCCCGCGCTGATTTTGCCACCGGCCAGTGGCGCGGCGACTTCGGCGCGCGTATCGTCAAGACCGACCAGACCTCGGCGGCCTATCAGGATCTCAATGGTAACGGCAGCTACACGCTGGGCAGCGTGGGCCGCAGCTATACCGATGTGCTGCCCAACCTGAATGCCGTGTACTCGGTGAACAAGGACCTGCTGGTGCGCGGTGCCGTAGCGCGTGTGATGGCACGTAACACCTACTCGGATCTGAGCGCCAGTACCGAAGTCAGTGGCACCACCAATGCTGCCACGGCCGGCAATCCGCTGCTCAAGCCGTATCACGCCAATCATGCCGAGATCGGCGCCGAGTGGTATTACGCCGATGCGTCGCTGCTGTCGGCCACGCTGTTCGCCAAGAAGCTCGATACCTTCATCTACACCAAGTCGGCGCAGGAAAACGTGGCGGGCGTAACGCGCACGGTTACCCGTCCATACAACGCCAACAACGGTGAAACCGTCAACGGTCTGGAACTGCAATGGCAGCAAGCTTTCAGCAGCGGTTTCGGCGCCATCGTCAACTACACCTACACCGATGCCAAGACCGGTGCCAACGCCGGCGGCCAGAAGCTCAATGTGGTGGGCAACTCGCGCAATCAGGCCAACGTCACGGGCTTCTATGAAAAAGATGGCTACAGCCTGCGCCTGTCGTATAACTACCGTTCCAAAGCCTACGGTGCGCTCGATGAAGGCGGCCAGGATGTCACCAGTGCATACGGCCAGTGGGATGCTTCAGCCAGCTGGGATATCACGCCGAAAGTCAGCCTGTATCTGACGGCAGTAAATATCGGTAACGCGGTGATCCGTACCAACACGACCGATGGCCTGCCGGTGGGCGTGTATGAAAACGGTGCACGCTACAGTCTGGGTATCAAAGCCAAGTTCTAAGGCGCCGCGCGACGCGGACGATACGGCAGTGTTGTATCCATGCGTCTGCCGAAGGATTTGAGGTGTTACGGACGCTGCGCGGAGGTTCCGCCAGCGTCCGGCTCCGTTATAATCCAGACACTGTTTTATTCGGGATAACGAGTGACTGCGTCAAGAAAACATGTAGCCGTGCCGAGGCTTTGCCGGTTACGTTCTGGCGCCATTGCCAGCTTGCTGCTTGCACTCCTTACCTTTGGTAGCGTTACTGCTGCCACCCAGAGTTCCAGCGCCATGACGGCAGCGCCGGCTGGTAATGGAACGGCACCGGCCACCTTGCAGGTGCTGCACTGGTGGACTTCCAGCAGCGAGCGCAAGGCCGCCAATGCGCTGGCGGCGCGCATGGCCGAAGAAGGGCTGGAGTGGAAAGATGCGGCGATACCCGGCGGGGCAGGGCTGGGCGCCGGCAAGGTGCTCAAGAGCCGCGTACTGGCGGGCGATGCGCCGGAGGTGACGCAGATTATCGGTGTCTCCATCGCCGAATGGGCCGAGCTGGGGCTGCTGCTGGAAATCGATAATGCCGCGGCGGCGGCCAACTGGAATGGCGTGCTGTTCCCCACCATACAGAATCTGATCCGCCACCGCAAACACGTGGTGGCGGCGCCGCTCGGCATTCATCGCATCAATACCCTGTTCTACAATCGCGCCCTGCTGGCGCAGCATAAGCTGGCGCCGCCGCAAAGCTGGGCCGAATTCCAGAACGTCGCCTTGCGTCTGAAGGCAGCCGGTGTGGCGCCGCTGGCGCAGAGCAGCGAAGCGTGGCAGGTGGCGGCTCTGTTCGAGACTCTGCTGCTGGCGGAAAGCGGCCCCGAGTTCTATCGCGATCTGTTCGTGCGGCGCGATCCCGCTGCGGCAGCAGACCGGCGCACGGCGGAAGCGCTGGAACGCCTGCGCACCATCAAGGGCTGGATCAGCAACCAGCTCGATGAAAAGCCATGGCCTGATGTGGTGCGCCAGTTCGCCCGCAAGGAAGCGGCCATGATGATCATGGGCGACTGGGCCAAGCCGGAACTGGTGGAGCGCGGCATGGTGCTCGATGAGGATTTTGCCTGCGCGACGGCGCCGGGCACCTCGCGCTACCATCTGTACAGCGTCGACAGCTTCTCCATGTTCGCGGGAGACTATCGTCACATGCCGGCGCAGGAGCGCATGGCGCGCCTGCTGGTGACGCCTGCCGTGCAGAGCGAATATAACCAGCTGAAAGGTGCCGTTTCCGTGCGGCGCGATGCCGACGTTAGCCGCATGGACAGCTGCGCGCGCGCCTCGTGGACCAGCTTTGCCCAGGGCGCTGCTGCGCAGGCCCCCAGTCTGGTCCATCGCATGGCCACCGACGAGGCCAGCCGCGACGCCATCATCGCCGAGATACACCGCTATTTTCTGGACGATAAAGCCACGCCAGCTGACGCCCAGCGCCGGCTCGGTGCGCTGTTCCGCCTGTTTAACCTGAGAAGCCAAGGAGCCTTCGGTGCGCAAAATCCTGATCGTAGACGATGACCAGAAGACCCGGGTTCTGCTCAAGGCCTATCTGGAAAAGAACCAGTATGAAGTGATCCTGTCGCATAACGGCGAGAGCTTTCTGGCCGAACTGCAGCAGCATGTGGACCAGCTCTCGCTGGTGATACTGGATGTGATGCTGCCCGATACCGACGGCTTCGCGCTGTGCAAGCAGGTGCGCCAGCGTTCGAACGTGCCCATCATCATGCTCACCGCCAGCTCGGACGAAACCGACCGCATCGTCGGGCTGGAGCTGGGCGCGGACGACTATATCGCCAAGCCCTACAGCCCGCGCGAACTGCTGGCCCGCATCAAGGCCATCCTGCGGCGCACGGCGCAGGAGCCGCCTGCCGTACGCTACTACCGCTTCGTCGGCTTTACGCTGGACCTGATGGAGCGCAAGGTGACTGCGCAGGACGGCCAGCTGGTGGTGCTGACGGGACTGGACTTCCAGCTGCTCAAATACTTTGTCGAGCATCCGGGCGTGGTGCTGGACCGCAGCGTGCTGTGCGAAGAGACGCGCGGGCGCGATGCCGGCCCGCTGGACCGTTCGCTCGATGTGCAGATCAGCCGTCTGCGCCTGCGGCTGAATGACGATGGCAAGCAGCCGGCCCTGATCAAGACCGTGCGCGGTGCCGGTTATGTCTTCTCGGCCGATGTGGCGGTGGCCCATGCCTAGTGCGTGGCGCAGGCTGTGGCCTGCCTCGCTGCTGGGGCGTCTGAGTCTGGTGATGGTGGCAGGGCTGCTGGTGACGCAGCTGGTGGCCAGCTATATCTGGGCCAGCCAGTTGCGTGCCAAGGCGCAGGTGGAAGTGCAGTCTGCCTCGCAGTACGTCGCGCATGGTGCGTCCGGCGCCATCCGTTTTTTCCGCAGCCTGCCGGCCAACTATCGCCAGTTGCTGATGCAGCAGCTGCGCGAGATGGGCGGCACGCGCTTCTTCGTCAATTTCAACCACGCCTATGTGCCGGTGCACAGCATCGATGCCACTCCGCTGGCCGAGAGTGCCCTGCGCAGCGTGGCGGCCACGCTGAAAAGCGATCTGCCCCATTCGCCGCCTTCGCATCTGGCGTTTGCCTGGCCGGACCAGCTGGTGGTGTCGGAGGACGGGGCGCGCCTGAACGACCTGCCGGATGCATGGGTGCAGCACATCCTGCTGCTCAAGCCCGATCCCGCACCGATACTGGTGATCCAGACGGAGATCGAGCCGGGTAACTGGCTGTACATGGCGGCGCTGATGCCTAACCCGTATTTTTTGAGCAGCAACGATCCGCTGGCCTGGGACAGGCTGGCGCTGCAAGGGCTGTCGCTGGCGGCCGTGCTGCTACTGTGTTTGCTGGTGGTGCGCTCGATTACCCGCCCGCTGGCGGCGCTGTCGGATGCGGCGGCGGCTTTCGGCCAGGGGCAGGAGGACAAACCGCTGCCCCTGCCGGAAACGGGCAGCCGCGAATTCATTAACACCGCGCGGGCTTTCAGCGCCATGCGCGAGCGTATCCAGCGTTATATCGAGGATCGCGAGCGGCTGTTTATTTCGATTTCCCATGATCTGCGCACGCCGATCACTCGCCTGAAGCTGCGTTCCGAACTGCTCGATGACGAAGCCCTGCGCAACGAGTTCGAGGAAGATCTCGACGAGCTGGACATGATGGTCAAAGGGGCGCTGCAATGTGTGAAGGATAGCGACATCCACGAGAACCCTACGGAAGTGAAGCTAGACGCCATGCTGGGCCGGCTGGTGCGTAGCGCAAGGCTGGCCGGCCATGAAGTAGCCTATCAGGATAGCGGCATCAGCGTGCGCGCCAAGCCGCTGGCGCTCAAGCGGGCCATCGGCAACCTGCTTGATAATGCGCTGTATTACGGCAAGCGGGCCGAGATCGGCGTCACCCGCGAGGACGCCATGGTGGCTATCGCCGTGCGCGACCACGGCCCCGGCGTGCCGGAAGATGCGCTGGCCAGCCTGTTCGATCCCTATGTGCGGCTGGCGCACGGGCGCGAGCAGAATGACGGCGGTCTGGGACTGGGGCTGGGCATCGCCCGCAGTGTAATCGAAGCGCATAGCGGCCAGCTGCATCTGTCCAACCATCCGCAGGGCGGCTTGCAGGCGGTGATCCGCCTGCCGGCCTGACCGGCGGGTAGCAAAGCCGGAATATCCGCCCAGGCCCGCTAACCGCCCTCCAGTCGCGCCTAAATGTCGTCCAGCCCCCGTTTTTTGCGTTTCGTCGCAATCCGCGCGACGCTTGCGAGGCCTATGGCTATAGTGCTCACATACCGCAACGTTTTCAAGGAGAGCAAAATGAACATCGCAAAAAACATGGAAGCCATCTTCCTCGCCGCCACCATGGTACTGGGTACCTTCGCCTACACCAGCAGCGCTGCCCAGAAAGCCGCTGCACTGGAGCCGGTCGCACAGGTCAGCCAGGCCAGCATGCAGGTAGTAGTCGTCAAAGGCCACCGCCTGAGCGCCAACGCCTGATTGCCTGAAGCCCGCCTGATCCGGCAGGGCTGCTAGAATTGTGCGACGCCGCCAGGGATACACCAATGAGGATATCGTTATGAATAAGTTTTTCCAGTTCGGCCTGCTGCTGGCCACCTGTAGCCTGCTGTGGAATTCGGCCTTTGCTGCCGACGAGCCGGTTGAGAAGCGCATGGTGGCGATCGATGCGCGCGTGGTGCGCGTCAAGCTCGATGGCGTGATCGACCTCAAGGTGCGGCAGGGTTCTGCGCCGGGGCTGGTGATCATCGGCGAAAAACGCTATCTCGATAAAACCATGTCTTCTACTACCGGCGATACGCTGCATCTGGAAACGGAAGGACGCGGCATCAAGTTAGGGCGCAATATGGTGCGCGCCGAGCTGACCCTGCCGATGCTGCGCGAAGTAGTATCCGAAGGCGTAGGCACCACCGATATCAGCGGCTTTAGCGGCGACGAACTGGAACTGACGCTCGACGGCGCAGGCAGCATGAAGGTCAATTGCGACTATAAGAATCTGAAGGCCGATCTGGGCGGCGTGGGCAGCATGAACCTGTGGGTGAGCGAGAACGAGAATGTTGATCTCGATCTGCGTGGTGCCGGCTACATTACGCTGGGCGGCCGCAGCAAGATGCTCAAGGCATCACTGGGCGGGCTGGGCGGACTGAATGCGCAGCAGCTGCAGGCGGAGAATGTGAATGTCGACCTCAGTGGTCTGGGCAATGCCACCGTGAATGCGCGTAACAACGCCACCCTGAGCCTGAGCGGGCTGGGTTCGGTCACGGTGTACGGCAAGCCGCTGAACCGCAACGTGAGTGTGGATGGTTTGGGCAAAGTCAGCTGGAAGTAATCGACAGGACCACCGGGGATATGAAAAAAATCATACTGGCTCTAGGCTTCGCGCTCAGCCTGCCGCAGCTGGCGCAAGCCGGCTTTGCAGAAGGCGCCACCGCCTATAACGCTAAAAACTATGCCGTGGCGCTGAAAGAAGTTACGCCGCTGGCCAAGGCCGGCAATGCCGATGCGCAGCATCTGCTGGGCCTGATGTATTACATGGGCCGCGGCGTCACACAGGATTACAAGCAGGCGCTCGAATGGCACCGCAAAGCCGCGCTGCAGGGCAAGGCCGATGCGCAATATGTAGTGGGCGCCATGTACTACACGGGGAATGCCGTGATACAGGACCACAAGCAGGCCGTGGCATGGTTCCGCAAGGCGGCCGAGCAGGGCCACGCGGAAGCGCTGCAGGCGCTGGGCCTGATGTACCGCTATCACACGGCCGGACTGCCGCAGGATAATGTGATCGCCTACATGCTGTGGAATCTGGCGGCATCCTATGGTTCGGCCAATGCCGCCGAACAGCGCTCCGCCGTGGTCAGGAACATGACGGCCGAGCAGCTGGAGGAAGGACAGGCGCTGTCGGCTGCATGGAAGCCGAATACGCCGCTGCCGCAGCGCTCCCGCACGGGCGGCAGCTAGTTCGGTAGCTTCAGGCGCTGTGGTCGCCCTCGTCCTTGCGCCCACTCAGCATGGCGGCAAGCAGATTCTCGCGGTGCTGCCAGCTGGTAAACAGCACACCGCCCAGATGCAGAGCGATCAGCCCTAGCAAAGTCCAGCCCAGCGCCTGATGCACGCGCACCGGCCAGGCATAACCCCACAGCAGATCGGTATTCAGTGCCCAGCCGCTAATGCCCAGCAAGGTTACGCACAGCAGCAGGGCCAGCACCATCCAGCCGCCCAGCGGATTGTGGCCGAGGTAGCGTGGTGCAGCGCCGCGCAGCACCAGCCGCAGGTAGTGCAGGGTGTCGCTGGCGTTGCGCACGAACTGGCTGAAGCGCGCGTAGTAGTTGCCCGCGTAGCCCCACAGGAAGCGGCAGGCCACCACAGCGGCGGCGCCATAGCCCCAGTACTGATGCTGCGGCCCTGTGTCGCTGCGGGTCAGCCATGCGGCAGCCACGCACAGCACGAGCGACCAGTGCAGCAGCCGTAGCGGCAGATCCCAGATCGCCAGTGGCTTATTCTTCGACACGGGCAAACGTGACAGGGTCGAAGAAGGCTTCTACCCGATTGCCTTTCGGGTCTTTGGCATACACCTCATAGCAGGAGTTGGTGGCCTCCATACGGCGTATCACCCAGCCTTCGGCCACCAGTTTCTTCTGCAGTTCTTCGTGCGATTTCCATTCCGATTTGGGTGCTTTGGTGCACACCACATTGCCGTGGGCGCTGGCCGCGCCGGCATACACGGCCAGCAGCAGCGGCAGTAGCAAGCGGGAGTAAGAGCGTTGCATGATGATTCCTTTCAAAATTGGGCGCCTCAGGTCTGAGCCCAGCGCCGCAGCAGATTATGATAGATGCCCGTCAGCCTGACCAGTTCATGATGGTCGGCTGGCAGCTCGTGTGCCAGATTCTGCACGGTGCGGTCCAGATCGAACAGCAGGCTGCGTTCGCCCTCATCGGCCACCATGCTTTCGATCCAGAAGAACGAGGCCAGGCGGGCGCCCGCCGTTACCGCCGTCACGCGGTGCAGGCTGGATGACGGGTAGAGCACCATGTCGCCCGCGGCCAGTTTAACCGACTGTACACCGAACTCGCTTTCAACTTCCAGCACGCCGCCCTCGTATTCGTCCGGCTCGGACAGGAATAGCGTGGCCGACAGGTCGCTGCGTACGCTGCCCTGATTGCCGGGCAACTGCATCACGGCGCTATCGACATGGGTGCCGTAGGTGCCGCCGTTCTGGTAGCAGTTGAACTTGGGCGGGAATATCTTGCGTGGTAGGGCCGCCGAGACGAACAGCGGCTGGCTGGCCAGGGCGCGCAGGATATGCTGACCCAGACTGAGGGCCGGTTCGGCATTGTCGGGCAGTTGTAAATTCTGCTTGACGTGGCGCGCCAGCGTGCCGCCGGTGAGGGCGCCATCCTGCCAGCCTGCCTGCGCCAGCCAGCCGCGGAACTGCCGTACTTCGTCTTTGCTGAGGACATTTTCAATCGTGATTAACATGATGGTCTCGCTGATGGAACAGGGCCGTAGCCCGGATATCTTCGATACTGGCGCAGCCTGCGAGGGCCATGCAGATTTCCAGTTCTTCGCGCAGCAGCTTGAGCATGTGCGCCACGCCCAGTGCGCCGGCCACGGCCAGCGCGTAGAGCTGCAGGCGGCCGATGGCGACGGCGTCGGCGCCCAGTGCCAGCGCTTTGAATACGTCGGAGCCGGAACGTATGCCGCCGTCGAACACGATAGGCATATCGGTGCCCAGTGCGGCACGGATGGCGGGCAGCACATCCAGCGTGGCGGGTGCGCCATCGAGGCTGCGGCCGCCGTGATTGGACACGATGATGCCGGCCACGCCGGCAGCGCGCAGCGCCAGCGCATCGTCGGCATGCATCACGCCCTTGGCCCAAACGGGCAAGCGGGTCTGGCCGACCAGCCAGCGCAGCTCGTCCCAGCTGGGGGCGGCGGCCATCAGGCCTTGCAGGATGCGGCTGGCCCCGGCTGCCACGGCGGGTTCCTGTGCCGCTGTGTAGCCGGCCAGATTGACCGGCACACATTGTGGCGGCAACTGGAACTGCGCCGCCAGCGTACGCAGGCTGGCCACCTGTATCGGTGCATCGAGCGTCAGTACGATGGCGCCGTAGCCTGCCGCTTCGGCGCGGCGCAGCAGGTCCAGCGTGTCGGCCCGCTGCGGTTGCAGATACATCTGGAACCAGCGTTGCGGCCCGGCGCTCTGGGCCAGCTGCTCCAGCGTGCAGGACGATTGCGTGCTGGCGATCACAGGGCAGTCCATGGCGGCGGCGGCACGCACGGTTTCGCGCTCGCCGCCCGGGTGCACCAGATTATGGAAGGCCACCGGCCCCAGCATCAGCGGGTGAGCCATGTTCATGCCGGCCAGCGTGACGCCAGTATTACCGGCGCTGACATCGCGCAGCAGGCGCGGCGTGATAGCCCAGCGTGCATAGGCGGCGCGGTTGGCAACGACGCTGCGGTCATGGCCGCTGCCACCTTCGATATAGGCCAGCGTGGGAGCGGCAATAAAGCGCGGCGCCTGCGTTTCGTAGTCGAGCGCGCAGCGGATTTCCGGCGGGATGTGATTCAGTGCAGGCAGTGGCGTGGGGGCGGGCATGGCTGATACGGAGCGCAGTAGGGCGGGCTGGGGAGACATTCATCTTACGTCGGTTTGGACGGAAAAGCTGCTGGCCCCGGCCTGCCAGTCATAAAAAAATGCCGGATGGGGTATCCGGCATGGGCAAAGCAGTGCAGTGACTTGACCTCGATTACAGTTCGTAGTTGACGGTCAGGCGCACGGCGCGGGCGTCACCCTTGTACAGGAAGGCGCCGGAGCGGTACACGGCCGTGTAGTAATCCTTGTTGCCCACATTGAGTACGTTCAGGCGCAGGTCGAAGCGGCGGCTGAAGCGGTAGGCGCCAAAGATGTCGTACACGGTGAAGGCCGGTACCGGCTGGGCGCACACGCCGTTGGTGTAGCCGGCTGCCGTATCAGGCTGGCCGCCGCAGCGGTCGCTCTCGTGGCGGGCCACGGCGCCATAGCTGAAGGCGTCGGTATGCTGGAATTTCAGCTGGGCCGAGAAGGATTTCTTGGCGAAGTTGGACAGCGGCTTGCCGATGTTGCTGGCTGTGGCCGAACCCAGTACTTCCGACTGCATGATGCTGCCGCCGATCTGGCCCGACAGGCGCTCGGTAAAGTTGCCGGCCACGCCCAGTTCCAGACCGCGCACCCGGTTCTTGCCCGTGTTGAAGGTGCCGACGGTATCGTAGTTGGCGCCTTCCATCACATCCTTCTTGGTAGTCTGGAACAGGGCGGCCGTGACCAGCAGCTTGTGATCGAACAGGTCCCACTTGGTACCCAGTTCGTAGTTGATCGAGGTTTCCGGCTTGGCGCCAGCGATCTTACCGTCGTACAGCACTGCGCCGCCGTAGCCGCTGCTGGTGCCCGAATCGGCTTCGCCGCCGTTGATATCCTGCGCACTCGCCACGCTGCCGTAGATGATGGCATCCTTGGCGATCTTGTAGCTCAGGCCGAAGTGGCCGTTGACCAGCGTGTCGCTGTAGGCGTAGTCGCCGGTGATCACACCGGTCGTGTTGTTGCGGCGGACCAGATCGAGGTCGAAGTAGTCGGCGCGGATGCCGGCGAAGGCGCTCAGCTTCTCGGTCAGGTCGACCGTGTCCATCGCCGTCAGCGCCACGGTCTTGACCTTCCAGTCCTGATTCCAGCCCAGACGGGTGGCGCTGCGGCCGGCCAGCGTGCTCAGATTGGCGTAGTTCTGGCCATAGGCGTCGCTCAGGCAGTAGCTGTTGAGCGGACCTACCGCCGGGGCGCCATTGGCGGCGTTGCGGCAGTTGTAGGCGCCAGTGTTGGTGATCTGGTAGGTGCCGGACAGGACTTTGTGGTCGGTGTATTCGGCGCCGAAGATGAATTCGTGCTTGAGGCCAGCCAGTTCCTTGTCCCAGCGCAGATTGCTCTGGTGGGCGAAATAATCGACTTCCTGCCAGCCCGTATGGCCCGCATCGAGCGAGGCCACGGTGAACGGTACGGCGTTGATGCCGTTGTAGCGGGTGCCGATATTGGCGCCTGTGGTGACGTAGGCATTGCTGGATTTGCCGTAGCGGGTCAGGCTGGTCAGCTTCAGATCCGGGGCGATCTTCCAGTTGATGCGGGCGGTCAGGGTGTCGACATCCGATTTGAGGAAATCGCTGGTCTGGGCATAGACCGGCACATTGGTGGCCGGTACGCGGTTGGGCACTGTGCCGACCAGATAGCCGCCCAGATCGGGCATGTTGTCCTTGGTGCGCAGACCGTAGTAGTCGGTGGTCAGGCTGAATTTGTCGGAGGCTTCCCACAGGCCGGACAGGGCCAGACCACTGCGGCTGCGGCTCGATGGCGCGCGGCCCGGCACATCTTCTTCGCCCCACAGGATGTTGGCGCGCACGGCGAAATTCTCGCCATAGCCGCGGTTCACGTCCGAAGTGATACGGCGTTGCGAATCGCTGCCCACGCCCGCCGAGAAGCGGGTGAAGTCGTGATCGAGCGTGGCCTGCTTGGTGATGGCGTTGACCGCGCCGCCAGCCGTGCCGCGACCGGCGAAGCTGGAATTCGGGCCTTTGGAGATTTCGATCTGTTCCACCGCGAAGCTTTCGCGCGTGCTCATGCCGGGATCGCGCAGGCCGTCGACGAATACGTCGCTGCGGGCTTCCTGGCCGCGGATGATGTAGCGGTCGCCGAAAGCATTGCCGTTTTCGCCGGTGCCGAGAGTGATGCCGGGCTGGGCGGCCAGAATCTGTTTCAGATCGGTCAGGCCGGAATCATCGATGGCTGCCTTGGTCACCACGGAAATGGTCTGCGGGGTTTCTGCCAGCGGGCGGGTGTGGCGGCTGTCGCCCGAAGTCTTGGCCTTGTAGGGCGTGCCCGCTTCGGCGTTAGGATTCGGGTCGAGGCGTTTGCCCAGTACCAGCACTTCGCGCATGTCGACGGTTTTGTCGGTATCGGCGGGCTGTGCCACGGCAGCCAGCGGCAACAGCATGGCGGTGGAGAGGCCCATGGCCAGACTGGTTTTCTGCATGGTGCGCAGGGCGTTATCTTGTTCCATGCGGATACTTTGTGGATGTTGGGCGTGCGGCTTGTTCAATTTGGACGTCTCTAAAAAAAGGTGGGACGGAAAGTAGGTTGGCGGAAAGTATAAGCAGATAATTTTCAAATGTAAATAGGAATTGATCTCATTAACATCTTTACTCTCATTTGCGCCTATTTTCTCATTTAACGCCCGGCTGGCTTGGCTGCTGCTCAGGGCAGGCTTGCGCGCACTGGCGTACAATTGCCGTTTGACCAAGCTTGATAGGAGAGGGTGCCATGCGCGCGATACAGATAATTCAGCCCGGTGCTGCCGAGATGTTGCAGCTATGCGAGCGGCCTATGCCGGTGGCCGGTGCGGGCGAAGTACTGATCAAGGTGCATGCCGCAGGCATCAACCGTCCCGACGTGCTGCAGCGCAAAGGGCTGTACAACCCGCCTGCCGGCGCTTCCGATTTACCGGGGCTGGAAGTGGCAGGGGAGATCGTTGACGGCGATCTGGACTACACCACTTTCGATATCGGCGATGCCGTGTGCGCGCTGGTGCAGGGCGGCGGCTATGCCGAATACGTGGTGGCGCCTATCGAACAGGTGCTGCCTGTGCCCAAGGGCTGGAGCATGCTGGAAGCGGCCACCATCCCCGAAAACTATTTCACCGTGTGGAGCAATGTCTGGGATCGCGCGCGGCTGGCGCAAGGCGAAACCCTGCTGGTGCAGGGCGGCAGTTCCGGCATAGGGGTGACAGCTATCCAGCTGGCCAGTGCGCTGGGGCACCGCGTGTTTGCTACGGCCGGCAGCGACGACAAGGTGGCGGCCTGCGTGAAACTCGGTGCCGAACGGGGCATCAACTACCGCAGCGAAGATTTCGGCGCCGTGGTCAAGAGCTTGACCGCTGGCCGCGGCGTGGACGTGATCCTCGATATGGTAGGCGGCGACTATCTGCCGCGCGAAATCGACTGTCTGGCCGACGATGGCCGTATCGGCCTGATCGCCACACTGGGTGGTTCCAAGGCGACGGTTGATCTGGGGCAGGTGCTGCGCCGCCGCCTGACCATCAGCGGTTCGACCCTGCGCCCCCGTTCGCCAGCCTTCAAAGGAGCGATTGCGCGCCAGTTGCTGGAGAAAGTCTGGCCTTTGTTAGTTACACGTAAGTTGCAACCGGTAATCTACGAAGTTTTCCCGCTGGAACAGGCAGTCGCGGCGCACGCTTTGATGGAAAGCAGCCAGCACGTGGGCAAGATCATGCTGCAGGTCATCTAGGGGATGTCAGTGTGGCAATCGCGGCACGCTGCCAGCCCGCGGTTTGACCGGTATTCCGGCAACGCGTTAAAATAACGGGTTATTGAATTTTAGGCTACTATGCGACGCAAACTTGTCATCGGCAACTGGAAGATGAACGGCAACCGTGCCGCCAACGCCACACTGCTGTCCGGAATTCTGGCCGGTCTGAACGATTTTGGTGCTGACTGCGCAGTGTGCGTACCGGCGCCCTATCTGGCTCAATGTGCAACCCAGCTGGAGGGCAGTGCGCTAGCGTGGGGAGCGCAAGACCTCTCCGTGCATGCCAGTGGTGCTTACACGGGAGAAGTGGCAGCGGCCATGCTGGTGGACTTCGGCTGCCGTTATGTGCTGTGCGGTCACTCGGAACGTCGCGCTTATCATCATGAAAGCAATGAACTGGTAGCGCAGAAAACCCGCGCTGCACTGGCGGCCGGTCTGACGCCGGTGGTGTGCGTAGGCGAAACGCTGGAACAGCGCGAAGCCGGGGCAACGGCCGCCGTGATTGGCGCCCAGTTGCAAGCCGTGCTCGATGTGCTGGAAAACAGCGAGTTGATCAAGATTGTGGTGGCTTACGAGCCAGTCTGGGCCATCGGCACGGGCAAAACTGCCACGCCGCAGATTGCGCAGGAAGCGCACGCGCTGCTGCGTGCACAACTGGCCGCCAAGGATGCGGTAGCGGCAGCCAGCATGCAGATACTGTATGGCGGCAGCATGAAGCCGGAAAATGCCAAGGAACTGATGGCGCAGCCCGATATCGACGGCGGCCTGATCGGCGGTGCGGCATTGAAGGCGGCGGATTTCCTCGGAATTATCCAGGCCGTTTAAAAAGCAGGGCCGGTGCCTGAAAAGCCCGGGCAGGAATAAGCAGTAGGGCAGTAATAAGCAGTAATACGCAGTAAAAACACTTTTATTTTTGAATGGAATAGCATGAGCACTTTGTTCAATCTGGTTATCGTAGTTCAGGTACTGTCGGCCATCGCCATTATTGGTCTGGTGCTGCTGCAGCATGGTAAGGGTGCTGACATGGGCGCCGCCTTCGGTTCGGGCGCGTCGGGCAGCCTGTTCGGCGCCACCGGCTCCTCGAACTTCATGTCCAAATCGACCGGCATCGCGGCCGCGATCTTCTTCAGCGCCACCCTCGCGCTGTCGTATATCTCGACCCAGCGTGGCGATACCGTCAGCGGCGGCGTGATGGATAAAGCCGCTCCGGCAGCACCGGCGCCTGCGCCAGTGACCGGCACGGCTGCCATCCCGACCGCTCCAGCCGCTGCACCTGCAGCAGCACCAGCAGCACCGGCTGCTACCGGCCCGGCTGCTTCGATCCCGAAGTAAGCCTGACGTAAGATATAAGTTGTGACATTGCCAGCCTGATAAGCTGGCTGCTGAATATTTTGGCAGTTGCGGGTTTCTCTGCTCGAAAAAAACAATTCAATAGGTATCTCAGCAAATATTTATCGTTTTTCGTCTTGTTTTAACGCAATTCGCATTAACAAGATTGTGAAAAAGCGTTAGAATAATGGCCTAACGCCGACGTGGTGAAATTGGTAGACACGCTATCTTGAGGGGGTAGTGGCGCAAGCTGTACGAGTTCGAGTCTCGTCGTCGGCACCAGAAATTCAAGGCCAGCAAAAGGAGCACCGAAGTGACCCTGCGCTGGCTTTTTTACGAGGATGTGTCGTTCGATCCTGGTCTAAGTTGTTTTACGATTGGGGCGAACGTTAAGCGCACCGCAAAACATCGCAGTGTGCCCTTTTAACTGACCGTTCAACATAAGCTCATCAATCGTGAACCTCGAAAATTATCTCCCCGTCCTGTTGTTCATCCTCGTCGGTCTCGGCGTAGGCATACTCCCGCAAGTTCTCGGTCACATCCTGGGCCCTAAGCGTCCCGATGCGGCTAAACTCTCCCCTTACGAGTGCGGTTTCGAAGCGTTCGAAGATGCGCGCATGAAGTTCGACGTGCGCTACTACCTGATCGCAATCCTGTTTATTTTGTTCGACCTGGAAACGGCATTCTTCTTCCCGTGGGGCGTATCCATGCGCGAACTGGGCTGGAGCGGCTTCGTCACGATGATGGTGTTCATTGCTGAATTCGTTGTCGGTTTTTGGTATATCTGGAAGAAAGGTGCCCTTGATTGGGAATAAGCCATGGCTATTGAAGGCGTATTAAACGAAGGTTTCATCACCACCTCGGCCGACAAGCTGATCAACTGGGCGCGTACGGGTTCCATGTTCCCGATGACGTTCGGTCTGGCCTGCTGTGCGGTAGAAATGATGCACGTGGGCGCGGCCCGTTACGATATGGACCGCTTCGGCGTGGTGTTCCGTCCTTCGCCACGTCAGTCCGACGTGATGATCGTGGCCGGCACGCTGTGCAACAAGATGGCTCCCGCACTGCGCAAGGTCTACGACCAGATGCCGGAACCGCGCTGGGTGATCTCGATGGGCTCCTGCGCTAACGGCGGCGGCTACTATCACTACTCCTACTCCGTGGTGCGCGGTTGCGACCGCATCGTGCCGGTAGACGTCTATGTGCCGGGCTGCCCGCCAACGGCTGAGGCTCTGCTGTACGGCATCATGCAGTTGCAGAACAAGATCAAGCGTACCAATACGATCGCACGCTAACGGGGTCGTTTCAGAATATGACTACACATTTAGAACAACTGCAAAACGCCCTCGGCACTGCCCTGGGCGATCGCGTTACTACTACCGTTGCACTCGGTGAAATCACGCTGGTGGTGGCTGCGGCCGACTACTACGGCGTGATGCAGACCCTGCGCGACAATCCGGCGCTGGCTTTCGACACCATGATCGACCTGTGCGGCGTGGACTACTCGACTTATGGCGATGGCGCCTGGGATGGCCTGCGTTTCGCAGCCGTGACCCATCTGCTGTCCGTCCAGCACAACTGGCGCGTGCGCGTGCGCGTGTTCGCAGCGGACGACGATATGCCCGTGCTGGCCTCCATCGTGCCGCTGTGGCGTGCTGCCAACTGGTACGAGCGCGAAGCGTTCGACGTCATGGGCATCCTGTTCGAAGGCCACAACGACCTGCGCCGCATCCTGACCGACTACGGCTTCATCGGCCACCCGTTCCGCAAAGACTTCCCGGTATCGGGCTACGTCGAAATGCGCTACGACCCGGAACAGAAGCGCGTGATCTACCAGCCGGTCACCATCGAGCCACGTGAAAACGTGCCACGCGTGATCCGCGAAGAAAATTACGGGAAGTGACACATGGCAGAGATTAAAAATTACACCCTGAACTTTGGCCCGCAGCACCCGGCAGCGCACGGCGTGCTGCGTCTGGTGCTGGAACTGGACGGCGAAGTGATCCAGCGCGCCGATCCGCACATCGGTCTGCTGCACCGTGGTACCGAGAAGCTGGCCGAGCAGAAGACCTTCCTGCAGTCCGTGCCTTACATGGACCGTCTGGACTACGTGTCGATGATGTGCAACGAGCACGCCTACGTGATGGCCATCGAAAAACTGCTGGGCGTGGAAGTACCGCTGCGCGCCCAGTACATCCGCGTGATGTTCGATGAAATCACCCGTATCCTGAATCACCTGATGTGGCTGGGCGCGCACGCGCTGGACGTCGGTGCCATGGGTCCGTTCCTGTACTGCTTCCGCGACCGTGAAGACCTGTTCGACTGCTACGAAGCCGTGTCCGGCGCCCGTATGCACGCAGCCTACTACCGTCCGGGCGGTGTCTACCGCGACCTGCCCGATGCGATGCCGCAGCACCGTCCGTCCATCATCCGTTCGGCCAAGGCCATCAGCAAACTGAACGAAAACCGTCAGGGTTCGCTGCTGGACTTCATCGAAGACTTCACCCGCCGTTTCCCGACCTATGTCGACGAATACGAAACCCTGCTGACCGACAACCGTATCTGGAAACAGCGTACCGTCGGCATCGGCGTGGTCTCGCCGGAAGATGCGAAAGCCATGGGCTTCACCGGCGCCATGCTGCGCGGTTCGGGCGTGGCCTGGGACTTGCGCAAGCACCAGCCTTACGAAGTCTACGATCTGATGGACTTCGATATTCCGGTCGGCACCAACGGCGATTGCTACGACCGCTATCTGGTCCGCGTGGAAGAACTGCGCCAGTCCAACCGCATCATCAAACAGTGCGTGGAATGGCTGCGCAACAATCCGGGTCCTGTCATGACCGACAACCGCAAGGTTGCGCCTCCGGGCCGCGTCGACATGAAGACCAATATGGAATCGCTGATTCACCACTTCAAACTGTTCACCGAAGGCTTCCACGTGCCGCCGGGCGAGGTGTACAGCGCAGTGGAACATCCGAAGGGCGAATTCGGCATCTATCTGGTTTCCGATGGCGCCAACAAGCCGTACCGTATGAAGCTGCGCGCACCTGACTACGCGCACTTGCAGTCGCTCGATGAAATGGCGCGTGGCCACATGATCGCCGACGCCGTGACCATCATTGGTACGCAAGATATCGTGTTCGGCAGTATTGACCGCTAAGTCCGAGAGGCAGAAAAGTATGTTGTTATCTGAGCAGTGTTATAAAAAAATCGACCGCGAGCTGGCCAAATATCCAGACGATCAGCGTCAATCGGCCGTGATGGCTGCGCTGGCCCACGCGCAAGTGGAACTGGGCTGGGTCTCGCCGGAAGTCATGCAGGAACTGGCTGACTACATCCGCATGCCGGCCATCGCCGTGCAGGAAGTGGCCACTTTCTACAATATGTACAACCTCAAGCCGGTCGGCAAGCACAAGATCACCGTGTGCACCAACCTGCCTTGCGCTCTGTCGGGCGGGGTGCGCGCTGGCGAACACCTGAAGGACAAGCTGGGCATCGACTACCGTGGCACCACCGAAGACGGCGAATTCACGCTGATCGAAGGCGAGTGCATGGGCGCCTGCGGCGACGCACCGGTGCTGCTGGTGAATAACCACCGCATGTGCAGCAAAATGAGCAATGAAAAAATCGACGCACTGGTGGAGGAGCTGAAGAAATGACCTCCCTGCATAACCGTCACATCGATCCTGTGATTCTGGCCGGCCTGGACGGCAAGAACTGGCATCTGGAAGACTACGTCAAGCGCGGTGGTTACAGCGCGCTGCGCCGCATTCTGGAAGAGAAAATCACCCCCGAGCAGATCATCGCCGACCTGAAAGCGTCGTCGCTGCGCGGCCGTGGTGGTGCAGGCTTCCCGACCGGCCTGAAGTGGAGCTTCATGCCACGCCAGTTCCCCGGCCAGAAATACCTCGTCTGCAACTCGGACGAAGGCGAACCGGGCACCTTCAAAGACCGCGACATTCTGCGCTACAACCCCCATGCACTGATCGAAGGCATGGCCATCGGCGCTTACGCCATGGGCATCACGGTGGGCTACAACTACATCCACGGTGAAATTTTCGAGGTGTACAGCCTGTTCGAAGATGCACTGGAAGAGGCCCGTGCGGCCGGCTTCCTGGGCGACAAGATCATGGGCAGCGATTTCAGCTTCCAGCTGCACGCCCACCATGGTTATGGCGCTTACATCTGCGGCGAAGAAACCGCGCTGCTGGAATCGCTGGAAGGCAAAAAAGGCCAGCCGCGCTTCAAGCCGCCTTTCCCTGCCTCGTTCGGCCTGTATGGCAAGCCGACGACGATTAACAACACCGAGACCTTTGCCGCTGTTCCGTTCATCCTGAATATGGGGCCGGAAAAATATCTGGGCATGGGGCGTCCGAACAACGGCGGTTCCAAGATCTTCTCGATCTCGGGCGACGTTGAGCTGCCGGGCAACTACGAAGTACCACTGGGTACGCCGTTTGCCAAACTGCTGGAACTGGCAGGCGGTATGCGCGGCGGTAAAAAGATCAAGGCCGTGATCCCCGGCGGTTCGTCCGCTCCGGTGATCCGCGGCGAAGTGATGATGAACACCGACCTCGATTACGATTCGATCTCCAAAGCGGGTTCGATGCTGGGATCGGGCGCCGTCATCGTCATGGACGAAACGCGTTGCATGGTCAAGGCGATGGAACGTCTGGCTTATTTCTACTTCGAAGAATCGTGCGGTCAGTGCACCCCATGCCGTGAAGGTACGGGCTGGATGTACCGCATGATCCACCGGATCGAAAACGGTCAGGGTCGTCCTTCGGATCTGGATGTGCTGAACTCGATCTGCGACAACATTCAGGGCCGCACTATCTGCGCGCTGGGTGATGCGGCAGCAATGCCTATGCGCGCGTTCATCAAGCAATTCCGCGAAGAATTTGAATATCACGTCGAGCACAAGCGCTGCTTAGTGCCCGCTTACATTTAAGCTGCGTCAGGTAACGATCACCATGGTTGAAATCGAAATAGACGGCAAAAAAGTCGAAGTCCCTGCTGGTAGCATGGTGATGGACGCCGCCAACAAACTGGGAACCTACATTCCGCACTTCTGCTATCACAAGAAATTGTCGATCGCTGCGAACTGCCGTATGTGCCTCGTCGAAGTAGAGAAGGCGCCTAAGCCTCTGCCAGCCTGCGCCACGCCTGTGGCTGCCGGCATGGTAGTGCGCTCGTCTTCCGACAAGGCCGTACAGGCTCAGAAGTCGGTGATGGAGTTCCTGCTGATTAACCACCCGCTGGACTGCCCGATCTGCGATCAGGGCGGCGAATGCCAGCTGCAGGATCTGGCCGTCGGTTACGGCAAGACCACTTCGCGCTACGAAGAAGATAAGCGCGTGGTAGCGCCGAAAGATGGCGGCCCGCTGGTCTCCATGCAGGAAATGTCGCGCTGCATCCAGTGCACCCGTTGCGTACGTTTCGGTCAGGAAGTGGCCGGCGTGATGGAACTGGGCATGATAGGCCGCGGCGAACATTCCGAAATTACCGCTTTCGTCGGTCAGACCGTGACCTCGGAAATGTCGGGCAATATGATCGACCTGTGCCCGGTGGGTGCACTGACCTCCAAGCCATTCCGTTACAGCGCCCGTTCGTGGGAACTGTCGCGTCGCAAATCCGTGTCGCCACACGATGGCCTGGGCGCCAATCTGATCGTTCAGGTTAAAGCCGGCAAGGTCAAGCGCGTGCTGCCGCTGGAAAACGATGCCGTCAACGAATGCTGGATTTCCGATAAAGACCGCTTCTCCTACGAAGGTCTGGACAGCGCCGACCGTCTGACCCAGCCTATGCTCAAGCAGGGCAACGAGTGGAAAGAAGTCGACTGGCAGACCGCGCTGGAATACGTGGCGCACGGCCTGAAAAACATCCGTCACGAGCATGGCGCCCAGTCGCTGGCCTCGCTGGCGACGCCGCACTCGACGCTGGAAGAACTGCATCTGCTGCAGAAGCTGACCCGCGCCATGGGTTCGGACAGCGTGGACACCCGTCTGCGTAATGCCGACGTGTCGCTGCAGGGCGTAGCCCCATGGCTGGGTATGACTATCGCCGAATTCGGTCAGCTGAACCGCGCTTTCGTGATCGGTTCCTTCCTGCGTAAAGATCATCCGCAACTGGCCACGCGTCTGCGTCTGGCAGTGAAGGGCGGCGCCAAGCTGTCCATCCTGCACGCCACCGACGACGACCTGCTGATGAACGTCGCTAACAAGATGATCGCTGCGCCGTCGGACTGGCTGGCGGCCCTGTCGCAAGTGGTGGTGGCTGTCGCTGCCGCCAAAGGCGTGGCCGCTCCGGCCGGCTTCGAAGGCGTACAGGCTGATGCTGCTGCCACGGCGATCGCCACTTCGCTGCTGTCGGGCGATGCTGCGCTGAACCGCGGGGTCTTCCTCGGTAATGCTGCGGCCCAGCACCCACAGGCAGGCGCGCTGCACGCCGCTGCCCAGTGGATCGCCGAGCAGACGGGCGCCAAGTTCGGCTACCTGACCGAAGCTGCCAACACCGTGGGTGCTTACGTGGCTAACGCCAACGGCGCCTCCGCACCCGCTTTCAGCGAACAGAAAAAAGCTTACCTGCTGCTCAACGCCGAACCAGCGTTCGACGCGCACAACCCGCAAGCGGCTGCCAGCGCACTGCAGGCCGCCGACATGGTGGTGGTGATGTCGCCGTACAAGCACGGCATGGAATACGCCGACGTGCTGCTGCCGGTTTCGCCATTCAGCGAAACCTCGGGCACCTTCGTCAACTGCGAAGGCCGCGCACAGAGCTTCAACGGCACCGTCAAGCCGCTGCTGGAAACCCGCCCTGCATGGAAAGTGCTGCGCGTGCTCGGTAACATCCTCGGCCTGTCGGGCTTCGAGTATGAAACTTCGGAAGCCATCCGCGACGAAGTGCTGGGTGCCGGCGTGACCGACCTGTCGGCCAAGCTGAACAACCGCAGCGCCGCTGCACCGGTGGCCGCGCAAATCGGCAACGGCGGCACCGAGCGTATCGCCGATGTACCGATCTACTTTGCCGACGCCATCGTGCGCCGCTCCGAGCCGCTGCAACAGACCGCCGACGCGGCTGCGCCGAAAGCGCATCTGTCGGCAGCGCTGGCCCAGCAACTGGGTGTGGCTGCAGGCGATCTGGTGAAAGTGACCCAGGGTGCCGGTAGCGCCACGCTGGTCGCTGCTATCGACGCAGCACTGCCAGCACGCACCGTGCGTGTGGCCGCTGCGCACGCATCGACCGCTGCACTGGGTAGCATGTTCGGTTCTATCACTGTTGAAAAAGCAGGAGAGGGTAAATAATGGCTCTGCCTGAATTCGTAACGACTATTAATGCCATGGGCGCCAGCAGTGTGCTGGCTCCGGCATGGCCGCTGATCTGGGCCATGATACGTATCGTGGTTGTACTGCTGCCGCTGATGGGTCTGGTGGCCTACCTGACGCTGTGGGAACGTAAGTTCATCGGCTGGATCCAGATCCGTGTGGGTCCTAACCGTGTCGGTCCGGCCGGTCTGCTGCAGCCTATCGCCGACGCGCTGAAACTGCTGTTCAAAGAGATCATCACCCCGGCCAAAGCTAATCCCGGCCTGTTCGTGATCGGTCCTATCATGACCATCATGCCGGCACTGGCCGCATGGTCGGTGGTGCCGTTCGGTCCTGAAGCCGTACTGGCTAACGTGAACGCCGGTCTGCTGCTGCTGATGGCAATCACCTCGATGGAAGTGTACGGCATCATCATCGCCGGCTGGGCTTCGAACTCGAAGTACTCCTTCCTCGGCGCGATGCGTGCTTCGGCGCAGATGATTTCCTACGAAATCCCGATGGGCTTCGTACTGGTAGTAATTCTGATGGTGTCCGGTTCGCTGAACTTCGGCGAAATCGTCGCCAGCCAGCAGCGCGGCATGATGGCGGCCCACGGCCTGAATCTGCTGTCGTGGAACTGGCTGCCGCTGCTGCCGCTGTTCGTGGTCTACCTGACTTCCGGTCTGGCCGAATGTAACCGTCACCCGTTCGACGTGGTGGAAGGCGAGTCGGAGATCGTGGCAGGTCACATGGTGGAATACTCGGGTATGGCCTACGCCATGTTCATGCTGGCCGAATACGCCAACATGATCCTGATCGCCACGCTGGCTTCGATCATGTTCCTCGGTGGCTGGTCGGCACCACTGGCTGGGCTGGAATTCTGGGGCGGTTTCGGTGGCTTCTTCTGGCTGTTCGCTAAGGTCTTCTTCCTGGTGTCGGTGTTCATCTGGGTGCGCGGTACCTTCCCACGCTACCGTTACGACCAGATCATGCGTCTGGGCTGGAAAGTGTTCATCCCTCTGACGCTGGTGTATCTGGTACTGGTGGCAGGCGTGATGCAGACCTCCTGGAATATCTGGAAGTAAGGATTAGAGAATATGGAACGTTTAAAAGATTTCATCGGCAGCTTCATGCTGACCGAACTGATCAAAGGGATGGCGCTGACGGGCAAATATATGTTCTCGCGCAAAATCACCGTGCAGTATCCGGAAGAGAAGACGCCGATGTCGCCACGTTTCCGTGGCCTGCATGCGCTGCGTCGTTATCCTAACGGTGAAGAGCGCTGCATCGCCTGCAAACTGTGCGAAGCAGTGTGCCCGGCGATGGCCATCAGCATCGAGTCGGAACAGCGTGCCGACGGTTCGCGCCGTACCACCCGTTACGACATCGATCTGACCAAGTGCATCTTCTGCGGCTTCTGCGAAGAATCCTGCCCGGTCGATTCCATCGTTGAAACGCATGTACTGGAATACCACGGCGAAAAACGCGGCGATCTGTACTACACGAAAGAGATGCTGCTGGCAGTGGGTGATCGCTACGAAGCTGAGATCGCCGAAGCGCGCGCAGCCGACGCTCCTTACCGCTGATCGGTGCCGGCTGTGTGCCGGCATCTCAGTGTGTTGATCAATTATGTACGTCTCTTGGGTTAGTTATGGAATTTAAAACTGCTTTGTTCTACGCCTTCTCAGCCATCATGATTCTGGCTGCGACGCGCGTTATCACGGCCCGCAACCCGGTGCACGCAGCACTGTTCCTGGTGCTGGCGTTCTTCTCGGCAGCCGGCATCTGGATGCTGCTGGAAGCGGAGTTCCTCGCCATCGTGCTGGTACTCGTCTACGTGGGCGCCGTGATGGTGCTGTTCCTGTTCGTGGTGATGATGCTCGATCTGGATACCGACAAGATGCGCCAGGGCTTCTGGAGCTATCTGCCGCTGGCATCGGCCATCGGCGCGCTGATCGTGCTGGAAATGGCGGCCGTGCTGTGGCGCTCGTTCTACGCGATGGAACAGCAACCGGTCAACGCCGGCAATATCGGCGGCACCAAGGAACTGGGCCTGCTGATCTACACCAAATACATCTACGGCTTCGAAGTCGCTGCGGCAGTGCTGCTGGTGGCCATCATCGCAGCTGTGGCGCTGACCCTGCGCAAGCGCAAGGACATCAAATATCTCGACCCGTCGGAAGCGGTACGCGTCAAGCGTAACGACCGTCTGCGCATCGTCAAAGTCGATGCTGTCAGCACGCGCGGCGCGGCCGAAGCAGAAGTTAAGGAGGCACCATGACTTTATCGCTGGCTCACTACCTCGTTCTAGGCGCGATACTGTTCGCGATCTCGATCGTCGGTATTTTCCTCAATCGCAAAAATATCATCGTCCTGCTGATGGCCATCGAACTGATGCTGCTGGCAGTGAACATGAACTTTATCGCGTTCTCCCATTATCTGGGTGACGCAGCCGGGCAGATCTTTGTGTTCTTCATTCTGACCGTCGCCGCTGCCGAATCGGCAATCGGCCTCGCGATTCTGGTGGTGATGTTCCGTAATCTGGACACCATCAATGTAGAAGACCTGGATAGCTTGAAGGGTTAATCCTTCGTGGCTAAGTTCAATTTCGAATAATAACGATTAAGGTTCATCATGGCGGTTACTCTTAACCCTAATCTCCTGCTAGCCGTACCGCTGGCGCCGCTGGCCGGCTCCGCGATTGCTGGTTTGTTAGGAACACAATTTTTCGGCAACGTAGTGGGGCGCAAGGTCTCGCATACGGCGACCATCCTGGGCGTGCTGGTAGCATTCATCCTGTCGGCGCTGACGTTGAACGACGTCATCGGCGGCGCCAGCTACAACGGCACCGTGTATAACTGGATGACCGTGGCTGGCCTGAAGCTGGTGGTCGGCTTCCAGATCGACGCGCTGTCGGCGATGATGATGTGCGTGGTGACCTTCGTGTCGCTGATGGTGCACATCTACACCATCGGCTACATGGCAGAAGATGAAGGCTACAACCGCTTCTTCGCCTACATCTCGCTGTTCACCTTCTCGATGCTGATGCTGGTGATGTCCAATAACTTCCTGCAGCTGTTCTTCGGCTGGGAAGCGGTGGGTCTGGTGTCGTATCTGCTGATCGGCTTCTGGTACACCCGTCCGACCGCCATCGTGGCCAACATGAAAGCCTTCCTGGTCAACCGTGTGGGCGACTTCGGCTTCATCCTCGGTATCGGTCTGCTGCTGGCTTACGCCGGTTCGATGGACTATCAGGAAGTATTCGCCAAGAAGGATCAGCTGGTGGCGCTGACCCTGCCGGGTACCGACTGGGCGCTGCTGACCGTGGCCTGTATCTGCCTGTTCATCGGCGCGATGGGTAAATCGGCCCAGTTCCCGCTGCACGTCTGGCTGCCAGACTCGATGGAAGGCCCGACCCCGATTTCGGCACTGATCCACGCGGCTACCATGGTGACCGCCGGTATCTTCATGGTGACCCGTATGTCGCCGCTGTTCGAACTGTCGGATACGGCGCTGTCCTTCATCCTCGTGATCGGTTCGATTACGGCGCTGTTCATGGGCTTCCTCGGCATCATCCAGAACGACATCAAGCGCGTGGTCGCTTACTCGACTCTGTCGCAGCTCGGCTACATGACCGTGGCTCTGGGCGCATCGGCCTACTCGGTGGCCGTGTTCCACCTGATGACCCACGCCTTCTTCAAAGCGCTGCTGTTCCTTGGCGCCGGTTCGGTGATCATCGGTATGCACCACGATCAGGACATCCGCAACATGGGTGGTCTGCGTAAATACATGCCTATCACCTGGATCACTTCGCTGCTGGGTTCGCTGGCTCTGATCGGTACCCCGTTCTTCTCCGGCTTCTACTCGAAAGATTCGATTATCGAAGCAGTAGGGGAGAGTCACCTGTGGGGCGCCGGCTTCGCCAACTTCGCCGTGCTGGCTGGCGTGTTCGTGACCGCCTTCTACTCGTTCCGTATGTACTTCCTGGTGTTCCACGGTGAAGAGCGCTTCGGCAAAGCTCACCATGACGACCATCATCACGCGCCAGCCGCTGCTGCACACGACGATGGCCACGGCCACGACGATCATGGTCACGATGACCACGACGACCACGCCCACCACGGTCTGGCTCCGGGCCAGAAACCGCATGAATCGCCATTCGTTGTGTGGTTCCCGCTGGCGATGCTGGCCATCCCATCGGTCATCATCGGCTATCTGGCGATCGGTCCTATGCTGTACGGCGACTTCTTCAAAGGCGTGATCAGCTTCGGCGCTAACCACCCTGTGATGGAAGAACTGAAGCACGAGTTCCACGGCCCGGTGGTCATGGCCATGCACGCACTGACCTCGCTGCCACTGTGGCTGGCGATCTCCGGTGTGGCTACCTCGTACTACTGCTACATGATCAACCCGCGCGTACCAGCCTGGTTCTATAACAAGTTCAAATTCCTGCACACCCTGCTGGAAAACAAGTACTACATGGACAAGTTCAACGAGACCGTGTTCGCCGGCGGCGCGCGCCTGCTGGGCAACGGCCTGTGGACTGTGGGCGACCGCACCCTGATCGACGGCCTGCTGGTCAACGGCAGCGCCAAAGTGGTGGGCTGGTTCTCGACGCTGACCCGTTTGGCGCAGACTGGTTATATCTACCACTACGCGTTTGTCATGATCCTCGGCATTCTGGGGTTCCTGATCTACTTCCTGCCGTTTTGGCACGCTTAATTAGCTGATACGCAAAGAGATAAAGATAACCATGATGCAGTCAACTATATCTACCTTACCTCCGTACCTGAGCCTCGCGATCTGGCTCCCGATTATCTTCGGCCTGATCGTGCTGGCTATCGGCCGCGATACCAACGCCGCGCTGGTGCGCGTTGGTTCGCTGATCGGCGCACTGGTGAGCTTCGCCGCCACCATCCCGCTGATTACCAACTTCGACAACGCCGCGCACGGCATGCAGTTCGTCGAGCGCTCGCCGTGGATCGAACGCTTCAACATCTTCTACTCGCTCGGTATCGACGGCCTGTCGCTGTGGTTCGTGCCGCTGACCGCCTTCATCACCGTGATCGTGGTGATCTCGGCATGGCAGGTGATCCAGAAGCGCGTAGCCCAGTACATGGGCGCCTTCCTGATCCTGTCGGGTCTGATGATCGGCGTGTTCTGCGCCATGGACGGCCTGCTGTTCTACTTCTTCTTCGAAGCGACCCTGATCCCGATGTACATCATCATCGGTATCTGGGGTGGTGAAAACCGCGTGTACGCCTCGTTCAAGTTCTTCCTGTACACCTTCTTCGGTTCGCTGCTGACGCTGGTCGCCATCATCTACCTGTACAAAGTGTCGGGCGGTAGCTTCGACATCCTGATGTGGCACAAGATTGCCCTGACGATGAAAGAGCAGATCTTCATCTTCATCGCCTTCTTCATGGCCTTCGCCGTGAAAGTACCAATGTTCCCAGTGCACACCTGGCTGCCGGACGTGCACGTGGAAGCGCCAACTGGCGGTTCCGCCGTGCTGGCCGCGATCATGCTGAAACTCGGTGCTTACGGCTTCCTGCGTTTCTCGCTGCCGATCACCCCTGACGCATCGAAGTATCTGGCCGGTTTCGTCATCACCCTGTCGCTGATCGCCGTGATCTACATCGGTCTGGTGGCGCTGGTACAGAAAGACATGAAAAAGCTGGTCGCCTACTCGTCGATCGCGCACATGGGCTTTGTGACGCTGGGCTTCTTCATCTTCAATAACATGGCAGTGCAGGGCGCTATCGTGCAGATGATTTCGCACGGCTTCATCTCGGGCGCCATGTTCCTGTGTATCGGTGTGCTGTACGATCAGGCCCACTCGCGCCAGATCGCCGACTACGGTGGTGTGGTTAACAAGATGCCGAAGTTTGCCGCCCTGTTCATCTTCTTCTCGATGGCTAACTGCGGTCTGCCAGCGACTTCCGGCTTTGTCGGCGAGTTCATGGTGATCCTCGGCGCTACCCAGTACAACTTCGTTATCGGTCTGCTGGCCGCTACCGCCCTGATCTTCGGCGCCGCTTACTCGCTGTGGATGGCCAAGCGCGTGATCTTCGGTAAAGTGGCGAATCACCACGTAGCAGAACTGGTTGATGTGAACGGTCGTGAATTCTTCATGCTGGGCATCCTGGCTGTCGCCGTGCTGGCGATGGGCCTGTACCCAGCCCCATTCACTGACACCATGCAAACCTCGGTTGCAGACCTGCTGGCGCACGTCGCCAAGAGCAAGCTGCCGTTCTGATAGCGGAAACAAAATAATGACTACTCCAATTCCACAAGCTGTTATCGACATGGTGCCGGTGTACCCAGAAATGGTGGTACTGATCGGTGCCTCGGCGATCCTGTTGATCGACATGTTCCTCAAAGAGGGACAGCGCTCGCTGACCTATCTGCTGTCGCTGGCGACGCTGCTCGTTGCCGGCGTGTTGAGCTACAACGACTACATGACGGGCCACACGGTCTACACCTTCAACGGTATGTTCGTGTCCGATCCTATGGCCAATCTGCTCAAGGTATTCACCTACCTGACGGCCGGCCTGACGCTGGTGTATTCGCGCCAGTACGCCGATGACCGCGGTATGCTGAGCGGTAATCTGGGCGGCGAGTTCTACGTGCTGGCCCTGTTCACCGTGCTGGGCCAGATGGTGATGATCTCCGGTTCCAACTTCCTGTCCGTGTATCTGGGCGTGGAACTGATGTCGCTGTCGCTGTACGCACTGGTGGCGCTGCGCCGCGATAATCACAAGGCGACCGAAGCGGCAATGAAGTACTTCGTACTGGGTGCGCTGGCTTCCGGCTTCCTGCTGTACGGTATCTCGATGCTGTACGGCGCTACCGGCACGCTGGATATCCGTGGCGTATCGGCCATGGTCGCTGGCGGTACCGTGAACAAGACTGTGCTGATCTTCGGCGTGGTATTCCTCGTTGCCGGTCTGGCCTTCAAACTGGGCGCCGTGCCATTCCATATGTGGGTACCGGACGTGTACGAAGGTTCGCCTACCGCAGTGACCCTGCTGCTGGGCGGCGCACCGAAAATCGCTACCTTCGCGATCTGCATCCGCCTGCTGGTGGAAGGTCTGATGCCGCTGGCATTCGACTGGCAGCAGATGCTGATGATTCTGGCCGTGCTGTCGCTGGCGATCGGTAACATCACGGCGATCGCCCAGACCAATCTGAAGCGTATGCTGGCTTACTCGACCATCGCGCAGATGGGCTTCGTTCTGCTGGGCCTGCTGGCTGGCGTGGCCGGCACCACCGACCGCACCGGCGCCTCGGCGGCCTACAGCGCAGCGATGTACTACGTGATCACCTACGTGCTGACCACCATCGGCAGCTTCGGCATGCTGATGCTGCTGTCGCGCGCCGGTTTCGAAGCCGAGACGCTGGCCGACCTGAAAGGTCTGAGCAAGCGTAATGGCTGGTTCGCAGTCGTCATGTCGGCGCTGATGTTCTCGCTGGCCGGTGTGCCGCCGCTGATGGGCTTTGCTGCCAAGTTTGCCGTGCTGACCGCCGTGCTGAGCACCGGCCAGATCTGGCTGACCGTGCTGGCCGTGATGTTCTCGCTGATCGCTGCGTTCTACTACCTGCGCGTCGTGAAAGTGATGTGGTTCGACGAGCCGGCTGATGAAGCACCGATCGTGGTCAAGGCCGACATGAGCGTTGCGCTGAGCCTGAACGCCATCGCTATCGTGCTGCTGGGTGTACTGCCAGGCCCGCTGCTGGCAGCCTGCCTGAAAGCCATGACCATCACCCTGAACACCTGATGGACATTTCCGTAGCAAGCTGGTTGGTCATCGTAGTCGCCATTGCGGCGGCCAACCTGCCATTCTTCAACGAGCGCGTGTTCGCGCTCGTGCCCAGCCGCTGGGAGAGCAAGCCGCTGTTGGTGCGGCTGATCGAAATGGTCGTGCTCTTCTTTGCGGTCGGTGTCATCGGCTTCGCTCTCGAAGCCCATCTCGGCAACCGCTTCCCGCAAACGTGGGAGTTCTACGCCATTTCCGCCTGCCTGTTCATCGTGCTGGCTTTCCCCGGATTTATCCTGCGTTACCTGCGCAAGCGCCACGACTGATACACTATCGTTCTTCAACGACGTGGAGCAGGCATGGACAAACATCTGGTAGAAACCCGTATCGACGGTGAACTGGTCTACGACGGCCATTTCCTCAAGATCCAGCGCGATACCATAGCACTGCCGGACGGCCAGCATACCCAGCGCGAATATGTGCTGCATCCGGGCGCGGTGGTGATACTGCCGCTGCTCGATGACGGCACCGTGCTGATGGAGCGCCAGTTTCGCTATCCGCTGCATCGCGTGTTCATCGAATTCCCGGCCGGTAAAATCGATCATAACGAAGACCCGCTAGCCGGCGCCCAGCGCGAGCTGGAAGAAGAAACCGGCTACACCGCCAGCGAGTGGCAATATGTCACGCGCATCCATAACGCCATCGCCTATTCGGACGAACATCTGGACCTGTATCTGGCACGTGGCCTGAAAGCGGGCCAGCAGAAGCTGGATGACGGCGAATTCCTCGAAACGTATACGGCCACCATCGACGAATTGCTGCAAGGCGTGCGCGATGGCTCGATTACCGATGTAAAAACGGTGATCGGCATATTCTGGCTCGACAAGCTGCGTTCGGGCGACTGGAAGCTGTAATGAATGCGCTGGCGCGGGTGCCGCTGATTGCCGCTTGCACGGCGCTTGCCGTGCTGCCGTGCGCGCCGCTGCATGCCGCGGCAGCTGGTACTGGCGCGGCGTCCCGTACGCCATTTCAGGTACGCTGCGAGGATAGCATCGCCAAGACGGTGTCCGTGCTGTCGTCGCGCTCGAATGGCTATACCATCAACAACCAGCTGCCGTTCAATCAGCTGACCGCGCGTAGCGGCAGTGCCGCCAATGGCATGGCAACATTGGGACTGACGGTGACCAATGGCCAGTACGGCGCCAAGCTGGGCGGCACCATACTGCAGGACCCCGCTAGCGGCTACGAATGCATCGCGCCGCGGGTGGACTTGACGCTCAACTATTCGCCCGTGCTGATCTACGTCAGCAACGAGTTCGCCCCCGGTTCCTGTGGCTATCAGGTCATCCTCGAACACGAGCAGCGCCATCTGCAGGCGTATATGGAGAATCTGGCGCGGGTGGAAAAAGTGGTGCGTGATGCGCTCAACAAGCGCTTCGATGCCAAGCCACTGTATGCTCCGTCGGGTACCGCGATGTCCGCGCTTGAACATGAAATCAACACGGTGTGGTTCCCTTTCATCCGCGACGAATTCGACAAGGGCCGCGACAAGCAGGCGCAGATCGATACGGCGGAAGAATACGCCCGCATGGGCAAGGTGTGTAATGGCGAAATCGCCGCCACCATTCTGAAACGCCTACATAAACAGTAATAGACCACCAGCACGATGACCGATAATTCTCCGACCCGGCGCTACGTCGCCTTGCTGCCCGCTGCCGGCGTGGGCGCACGCATGGCAGCCGCTTGCCCCAAACAATATCTGACCGTGGCAGGACAGCCCATGCTGCGCCATGCTGTTGCGGCTTTTTGCGCCAGCCCGCTGATCAGCCACACCTATGTGGTGGTTAGTGCAGACGATGGTTATATCGACGAGGTGCTGCCTGCCGGTATGGCTGGCGTGACAGTGCTGCGCTGTGGCGGCGCCACCCGTATGGACAGCGTGCTCAACGGCTTGCGCGCACTGCAGGGCCAGATTGCCGACGGCGATATGGTGCTGGTGCATGATGCCGCGCGGCCGGGACTGACGCCCGCGCTGATCGCCCGCCTGATCGAAGGCGTGGGCGATGATCCGGCTGGCGGCTTGCTGGCCCTGCCCGTGGTCGATACCGTCAAGCGCAGCGCACCGTCCGCGCAGGGCGTGTGTGCGGCAGCCACCATCTCGCGCGAAGGCATGTGGCTGGCGCAGACGCCGCAGATGTTCGGCTTCCACCTGCTGCTGCGCGCGCTGGGTCGCGCCACCGATCCCAACGCCATCACCGATGACGCCAGCGCGGTTGAACTGCTAGGCCTGACGCCGCGCCTGATCGAAGGCCATCCACGCAATCTCAAAGTCACGCTGCCTGCCGATATCCGCATCGCGGAAATGTATCTGGCAGCGGGCGAATAACCGAGGACAGATTATGCTCAAACTTCCATTCCGCATCGGCCAGGGCTACGATTGCCATAAACTGGTCGAGGGCCGCAAACTGATTATCGGCGGTGTCGAGATTCCCCACCATCTGGGCCTGCTCGGCCACTCCGATGCCGACGTGCTGCTGCATGCGATCACCGATGCCTTGCTGGGCGCGGCCGCGCTGGGCGATATCGGCAAACATTTTCCTGACACCGATCCGCAGTTCAAGGGCGCCGACTCGCGCACCTTGCTCAAGGAAGCGGCGCGCCGCGTGGCCGCGACCGGCTACCGCATCGGCAATATCGACGCCACCATCATTGCGCAGCGGCCGAAAATGGCACCGCATATCGGCGCCATGTGCGCCAATCTCGCGCAGGATCTGGGCCTCGACATCAGTCAGGTCAACATCAAGGCCAAGACCAACGAAAAGATGGGCTATCTGGGGCGCGAGGAAGGCATCAACGCCGAGGCCGTAGCCTTGCTGCTGGCAGCAGACTGAGTTCTGCATTTTCTTGAGGATGGGAGTCTAGCGTGGCGCGAGATGTTTATGCGTACCGGCAGGTGGCGGTGCAGTCCGTATCGGACGGGCGGCAGGTCTGGATACAGCCGGTGCCGGGACAGGCGTTTGCCCCCAGTCTGCGCGTGCATTGTGCGCGTGTGCTGTGCGATACGGCGCGCTATCCGCTTGGCACCTGCTTTCTGCTCGATGCCAAGCTGACTGACCGGCAGGGCGGCACGCCTTATCTGTATGCATGGCACGGTGATGTTGTGCAGGTGCTGACGCCCGCGCAGACGCGGGCATTTCTGGCCGAGTTTAAACGTGGCCGCATCTGATACGCCCGCCCTGCAACGTCGTTACTGACACTTCCGCCGCGGCTATTCAGGGCGGTGGCTACTCGCTATCTTCGTCGTTATCCTCGTCACTGGCGCTTGCACCGCGGCTGCGCGCTGCATCGGCGGCGTCGCGCAGCTTAGCGGCATCGGCGATAAACTGGTCGACGCTGCGGTCGGCGCTCAGGTGCCACTGTGGCGGCAGCAGCGCCGACATATACAGTTCGTCGCTGGCGCGGCCGCTGCCTTGCAGATTGAGCAGCAGGAGCAGCATGGCGCTGGCCGCATAAGTGATGCCGCTGCCGATGGCGTAGCGGTGCGGATGGTGCGGCTTGATGGTGCGCAGGTGGAAATACAGCATGGTACAGGCGATCGCCAGTATCACCAGATTGCCGTGGCGCGTCAGCGCGGTGGCATCCCACGCATAGGCCAGGGCCGTGCTGGCAAGGCGCCAGATACCCATCACGCATAGCCCGCTGCCGAGTATGAACAGATGGCGGCCCAAGCGGGCATGGCTGCCGAACAGACGATTGGCCAGCGCCCATGCGCCGCTCCACAACAGACCGGCGCCCAGACAGGAGGCCAGTGCCAGGATGTAGCGTACCTGGGCAAAGCTTTCGATGTCGTTGAACCAGGTTTCGACGAGGGCAAAGGCGGTCGTCAACAGCAGACCGGTGATGGCCGGTGCGGCGCCTTCCCAGCTATGCATGGTGGTGTCGGCCAGTTCCGGCGCCACGGCAAAATCGGCGCTGCGCACGCGCAGACGGGTGTGGCCAAGACGGATCACGCGATGGCCGTCGAGCGCAATCGCTGCGCAGCGCTTGCCGCCGTAGTAGCTGCCGTTGACGCTGCCCAGATCGCGCAGCAGCAACTGGCCATGTTCGTCCAGATCGATGCTGGCATGGCTGGCGGCGCTGTGGGCGTCGTCGAGTATCACGTCGTTATCGTAACCGCGGCCGATGCGGATCGGCAGCGCGCCGATGCGGTGGCGGTGCAGCACATCGCCATTGCGGGCGAGAATTTCAACGAAGTAGGGCGCATTCATTTGGCACCGCCTTTGGGTGCCGGTGCGTGCGTGAGTGCCGTGAGGAAGGCGCGGGTCAGGCGCAGCCCGTTGTCATACGAGACGCCGCGTGCATCGATGCGGCTCTGTAAGCTCATCAGGCTATGATCGGTGCTGGCAGTGAGCAGGGCAAAGTCGTACAGGCCGGCGAACTTGCGGTAGGCCCGCACGCACAGCACGGCACGCAGGGGCAGCTTGGCGTTGTTGACGAAATCCTCAGTACACTGGGGCGCCGTCAGACGGCTATCCTTGTTGTTGCCGAAGTTTTCGTTCTTGAACGAGGCACTGGCCAGCTGGGCGAAGCGGTACTGGTCCAGCCCTGCGCTGCGCAGGAACTGGTGGCGGATCGCGATCTGGCCCGTCTGCAGGCTGCCGCTGACGAAAATGGCGGACTCCATGGCGCAGCTGGCATCATCCACCGTGAACGGCTTGTCGGCCTTGACATTGGAACGCCCCCAGCAGCGCATCTGTTCCGATTCGCGCACCGGCACCTGATACGGGCCCATGGTTTTCAGGCTGAGCGGCGTGGCCAGCAGCTGGTCGACCATGGCGCTCTGGTGCCGCAGCAGCTGGGCCGCGACGATGGCGCTAAAGCTGGCCGGTGCCTTGGTCTGTTCGCCGACCTGACGCAGCAGGTCCTGTGCATAGCGCGCCGGTACGAGGAAGCTGACCAGCTCACCATCGAGCCGCTTGGAGACGTTGATGCCGGCCACTGCACCGTCGACGGTGACGCTGGGACCGCCGCTCATGCCGGAATTGATCGGGCCGGTGAACATCAGCTGGTCGTAGAAGCTGCGCGCAATCACGCCGTTGTAGGCGCCTTCGGAAATGGCGAAGCCCAGATCGAGCGGGTTGCCCAATGCGTACAGATACTGGCCTTGCGTGAGTCGCGCCAGCTTTTCCGGCATCTTGAAGAAACCGGTGCCGCTGCGGCTGACGCGCAGCACGGCCAGATCATGCAGCACATCGACGGCCAGCAGTTCCACATTGCCGTGCTGGCCGCTGGTATCGACCCATTCGCCCACATAGGTGTCCGGGTCGAGCGCGAACTGCGATACCACGTGATAATTGGTGATGACCAGATTGCTGGTGCCGATCAGGAAACCGGAACCGACCGAGGACTGGGTGCGGCCGCTTTTGAGCAGGGTGCGTACCTGCAGCAGATCATTGCGGGCGGCGCCATACAGATGCTGGGCGGCGCTCGATGGGGGCGGCAGCGGGGCGTTATCGGCGCCATCTTCATCGTCGCTGGCAGCGCTCTGCGCCGGAGCCGGCTTTGCTGCCGGCGTCGCTTCCGTTCGCCGTGCGGCAACGGCAGGGGCGCTAGGGTGGCTGGCAGCAGCAGGCGTACTGGCTGCCGGGGCGGCGCCGACGGCTGCGCCCGAAGCGGCCCAGACCGCGCCTGCGCTACAGCTAACCAGCAGTGAAACGATCAGTCGCTGAAAATTCATGCCATCCTTTTACAGTGCCGCTGATTACAGCGCGCCATCCTCCGCGGGGACGGGTGTCAGTGGCGTCATCATGTGCCCCAGCTTGGCTGCCTTGGTGTCCAGATAGTGCTGGTTGAAGGCATTGCGGTTGACCAGCAGCGGCACGCGTTCCGCCACTTCCACCCCGAGCTTGCCCACGGCATCAATCTTACGCGGATTATTGGTCATCAGGCGCAGCGATTTGACGCCGAATTGCGCCAGCATAGGCTGTACCATGCTGTAGTTGCGCTGGTCGGGCTGGAAACCCAGCTGCACATTGGCCTGCACCGTGTCGGCGCCGGCTTCCTGCAGGCGGTAGGCCCGGATCTTGTTGACCAGGCCGATGCCGCGGCCTTCCTGACGCAGATACAGCAATATGCCGCGGCCTTCTTCGGCTATCTTGCGCAGCGCGCCTTCGAGCTGGGCGCCGCAGTCGCAGCGCTGGGAAAACAGCACGTCACCGGTCAGGCATTCGGAATGCACGCGGCCCAGTACCGGCTCGCCATTGCCGACATCGCCCAGCACCATGGCCAGATGTTCCTTGCCCGTGCTTTTTTCCACGAAAGCGTGCAAGGTGAACTGGGCCCACGGCGTCGGCAGGGCGCACGAAGTCGTGTATTCCAGGTCCACATTTGCCGGGGTTGTTGCACTCTGCGACATAGTTCTGCTCTTCAAATAGTGATCTACAAGGTAAAAAACGCGCGCCGGGCTGTTCGAACAGACCCGGCGCGCCCCTCATGATACCAAAACTGGCGGAAAGTTTTTTTAGGCCGGCCTCTAGCTTTTACCGGCAGCTAGCGGCTGGCCCATGGTCCGGCCTAGCGGGGCAGGTCGAATACCAGAATTTCCGCGTCTGTCGCGTCAGCCAGCGTGACGGCATTTTCATCGCTGAGCTTGAGGGCGTCGCCGCCTTTCAGCGCCACGCCGTTCACGCTGACTGTGCCGCGGATCACGTGCACATAGGCCAGCCGGCCTGCTGCCAGCGGGTGCTCCAGCTGATCGCCTGCGGCCATGATGGTGGCGTACAGGCTGGCGTCCTGCTGAATGCGCAGGCTGTCGTTGCGCCCGTCCGGCGAGGCGATCAGGCGCAGTTTGCCCTGTTTGCTCTCGATGGGAATGTGCTTTTCCTCGTAGCCGGGCGCGGTGCCGGTGCGGTCCGGCTCGATCCAGATCTGCAGGAAATGCACGGTTTCGCTGCGCGAATGGTTAAATTCGCTGTGGCGTACCCCGGTGCCGGCGCTCATGCGCTGCACGTCGCCATAGTGCAGTACCGAGCCCGTACCCATGCTGTCCTTGTGTTCGAGCGCGCCGCTGAGCACGTAGGAAATGATTTCCATGTCGCGGTGGCCATGGGTGCCAAACCCCTGGCCGCCCATCACGCGGTCTTCATTGATCACGCGCAGCGGGCCAAAACCCATGTGCAGCGGGTCATGGTAGTGGGCGAAGGAAAAGCTGTGGTGGGAATCGAGCCAGCCGTGCTGAGCGTGGCCGCGGGCTGCACTAGGACGAATTTGCAACATGATAAGGCTCCGTTTCTATTTGGTTAATGTGCGATAATTTTGAAAATCATTTTTATCGCTGCATCCATGAATGACAGTATAAAGTGTCCGTTGCGGATTAAAAAACGGAAAATTTACGATTCAATCATCGAAAAAATCGAATGTTAAGACTGAGCCTGGAAGCTTTGCAGATTGTCGATGCGATCGACCGGCGCGGTTCCTTCTCTGCCGCCGGCAAGGAGCTGCACCGCGTACCGTCGACTATTTCCTACACCGTCAACAAGCTGGAAGATGACCTCGGCGTGCAAGTGTTCGAGCGCCATGGCCCGCGCGTGGTGCTCACGCCTGCCGGGGCCGAACTGCTCAAGGAAGGCCGCTATCTGCTGCGTGCGGCACAGGATCTCGAGCATAGAGTACGGCGCGTGGCCTCCGGCTGGGAAACCGAACTGACGGTGGGCATGGACAGCATGTTTGCCGCCTGCGCCTTGCAGGATGATGTGGCAGCGTTCTATGCACTGGGCCAGCAGACCCGGCTGCGCATCATGCAGGAAGCCCTGTCCGGCACCTGGGAGGCGCTGCTGGACCGCCGTGCCGACGTGCTGATCGGCGCGGCGGGCGAGGGGCCGGCCGGTGGCGGCTATGTCAGCCATGCGCTGGGCCAGATGGACTTCGTGTTCTGCGTGGCGCCCAGCCACCCGCTGGCAGCTACAACGGGCGTGCTGGAGCGCGGACATCTGCAGCCTTACCGCGCCATCAGCGTGGCCGATTCGGCGCGCCAGCTGCCGGCCCGTACGGTAGGCCTGCTGCTGGGGCAGGACAGCCTGAGCGTGCCCGATATGCAGAGCAAGCTGCGCTACCAGCTGGCGGGTGCGGGGTTCGGCTTCCTGCCGGCGCCCTGTGCGCGGGCCGCGATAGCCGCCGGCCTGCTGGTGGAGAAGGCCGTAGCCGAGCCCAAGCCGCCGGAAACCTTCTATCTGGCGTGGCGCAGCGGTGAAATGGGGGCGGCGCTGGCGTGGTGGCTGCAGCGCTGGCAGGCGCCGCAACGCTTTGCCGGCCTGCTCGCACATCTGCCTGCTCCTGTGTTGCGGGCTTGATGTAAATCAGGCGTTGTCCGGGTGTCGCAGCCACTGTTAAATGTTGGCTACTGCCAATAGATTCAGAGTAACATAACAGCATCTCTGACTGCCTCTGCCGGAATTCCATGACTGTTACGCCTGTTACGCCGCCTGTGTTCATTCATCCGCTGGCGGACCGCCACGGGGTGCCGTCGGCGCTGCTGCTCGATGCGCGTGGCATGCAGCCGGAGACGGCGCCGCTGGAACTGCTGCAGCAGCTGGCGGCAGGCAGCATGGTGTGCTACTTCCGCGACGGGCTGAGCGAGCCTAGCCAGCAACTGCTGCTGCAAGCGGGCTGGCAAGCTGCACCGGCGGAGGAAATCCATCACAGCAATGCGGCGCTTGATCAGGAATTCAAAGAAGTGCCGCGTACCGCCAACTGGATCGAAGGCGAGTGGTTTCTGGCCCCGCCACCCAAGCCGGTGGGCAGTCAGGCCGCCTCGCGCGCGCTGGCGCTGAAACTGGTGCAACTGGTGTCGGCCGATGCCGATACCCATGAAATCGAAGCACTGCTGCGGCAGGATCCGACGCTGTCCTACCACCTGTTGCGGCTGGTGAATTCGCTGGGCATGGGGGCATCCCGCAAGGTCAGCAGTTTTTCCCAGGCCATTCTGATCCTCGGCCGGGCCCAGCTGCGCCGCTGGCTCAACCTGATGCTGTTCTCGGCGCGCGAGTCGGACCGGCGTTCGGCCATGCTGCTGGCGCGGGTCGCGGTGCGGGCCCGCTCGATGGAACTGCTGGCCAGGGAAGCCGGCTACGATAAGGCCCAGCAGGAACAGGCCTTCATGGCGGGCATGTTCTCGCTGCTAGGCGTGCTGTTCGGCATGGCGCTGGCCGAAGTGCTGCAGCCGCTGACCATCAGCGCAGAGCTGGCGCAGGCTTTGCTGCAGCGGACTGGTGCGCTGGGCCAGTTGCTGACGCTGGTGGAGGCTGCCGAACATGCCGATCTGATGGCGCTGACGCGCGGCCTGCGTGCGCTGCAGATCGAGGTGGCCAGCTACAACCAGATACAGGCTGATGCCTATCTGTGGATGCAGGCTATTGCGGCAGGCAAGTCCGGCAATGACGCAGGCAACGGCGATGCGTGACATTCTGGAACGCTGTCTGGCCCTCAGCCAGCGGGCGGAGCAGCAGTCCGGCGCGGCGCAGAGCGCTACGCTAGCACAGCTGGCGGCCCTGCTGGCGGCCACACGCGATACCTTCCCGGCCGTGCCGGATAGTTGCACGGATGTCGCCATTATGCAGCTCGATCTGGTGGGTTACATAACTGGCTGGAACGACGGCGCGCAGCGGCTGTTCGGCTACAGCGCGGCGGAAATGCAGGGACAGCACGTGCTGCTGCTGTATCCCGAGGATGACGGCGATGGCGCACTCGATGAACTGGTGGCACAAGCCGACGGCAGCTACAGTAGCGCGGCCGAAGTGCAGCGCCGCACCAGCTCCGGCGAGCTGATCTGGGTAAAGCTCGATCTGCGCCTGCAGCTCGACGATAGCGGCGAAGCGGTCGGCATGGAAGTATGTGCGCGCAAGCTCGATGAAGTGCTGTCGCCAGCCGACAAGCTGACCCTGCACGCGCGCATTATCGAAGATTCCGATCAGGGCGTGCTGATTACCGATGCGCGCGAACGCATCGTTTCGATCAACTCGGCCTTTACCCGCATTACCGGCTACCCGCCGGAAGAGGCGCTGGGCAAGACGCCCGACCTGCTGCGCTCGGGCGTGCACGACGCCGAATTCCGCGCCCGCGTACGCGCGGCCATGCAGGGGGCAGGCGCGTGGCGTGGCGAAATCATCGGCCGGCGCAAGAATGGCGAGCTGTTTCCGCAGTCGGTCACGATCAGTGCCGTGCGCGACATGCAGGGCAAGATCAGCCATACCTTCTCGCTGTTTTCCGACATCAGCGTGCACAAGGATGCCGAAGCGCGCATGCAGCGCATGGCCAACTATGACGCGCTGACGGGGTTGCCGAATCTGTGCCTGCTGACCCAGTTGCTGGGACAGGCGCTGACGGAAGCCCGCCGTTCGCAGGAGCACGGTGCGCTGGTGATGATAGAGATCAGCCGGCTGGGTGCCATCAGCGACACGCTGGGCCATGAAGTGAGCAACGAGGTGCTGTGCGAAATCAGCCGGCGCCTGCGCCAGTCGCTGCGCGAGGCCGATGTGCTGGCGCGGCTGGACGGACATAAATTTGCCGTAGCGCTGCTGCACATCGAGAAGCGCGAGCACGCCGGCATCGTGGCGCAGAAGCTGCTGTCCACACTGGCCGAGCCTTTCACCGTAGAGCATCACCGGCTGCAGGTGGGCGGCCATGCCGGCATCACGGTCTATCCGGAAGATGGTGGCGATGTTTCCACCCTGATCCGGCATGCCGAGGTGGCGCTCAACAAGGCGATCCGCAGCATCGAATCGGGCCTGCTGTTCTACAGCGAAGAAATGAACCAGCGCGCCAAAGAACATATGCGCATCGAAGGCGAATTACGCCAGGCCCTGCTCAATCAGGAACTGCTGCTGTACTACCAGCCGAAAGTGAGCCTGCGCAGCGGCCGCATCGTCGGTGCCGAGGCGCTGCTGCGCTGGCGCCACCCCGTGCGCGGACTGGTTTCGCCCGGCGTGTTCATACCGGTGGCGGAAGAGACGGGGCTGATACTCGATCTGGGTAGCTGGGTGCTGGAAGAAGCCTGCCGCCAGATCCGCGCATGGCAGGACGCGAATCTGATCATGCCGCCGATTGCCGTCAACCTGTCGGCGCGCCAGTTCGACAGCAAGCTGCCGCAACGGATAGCGGCGGTACTCGAACGTCATCAGGTGCAGCCGGAACAGATCAATCTGGAAATCACGGAGAGCCTGCTGGTGCGCGGCGCCGAGAGTGTGATCGCGATCATGAACGAGCTGCGTGCCATGGGCATGCGGCTGTCGCTGGATGATTTCGGCACCGGCTATTCGAGTCTGGCCTATCTGAAGAAATTCCCCATCAGCACGCTGAAGATCGACCGCTCCTTCGTGATCGGCCTGCCCGACGAAGAAAATGACTGCGCCATCGCCCGCGCGATTGTCACTATGGCGCAGCAACTGCGGCAGGAGATAGTGGCGGAAGGGGTGGAAACGCCTGAGCAGATGAACTTCCTGCGCGAACTGGGCTGCGACCAGTTGCAGGGCTATCTGTTCAGCCAGCCTGTGCCGGCGGCCGATTTTGCCACCATGCTGCGTGACGGCAAACGTCTGGCGCTGGGTGCTCGCCTGCCGACGCCCTGACGCGCAAGCCCGTTTGCGGTTATGCTGATCGCTTTAACCGTCGAGTAAGGAAGTCCCCATGAGCCGTTACATCCTCGCTGAAGATCAGATCCATCCTGCCGTCCGGGCACAGGTAAGCAGCTACCACCGCACGCTGGTGGAGGAGGTGCAGGCGGTCGTGGCCAGCAACAAGGTGGTGGTAGTGGGCATGGGGCTGAACCCGTTCCCGCGCAAGGCGCGCAAGCTGCTCGATGCGCAGGGCATCGCCTACACCTATCTGTCCTACGGCAATTACTTCAATACCTGGCGGCCACGCATTGCGCTGAAGATGTGGACCGGCTGGTCAACCTTTCCCATGGTGTTTGTGAATGGCGTGCTGATAGGCGGCGCCAATGATCTGCAGAAGCTGATCGAGCAGGGCGAACTGGCGCGCATGCTGGCCAGCTAGTCGGGACTATCGTGGTTGGGCAGTTCCCGCAACTGGCGCAATGCCGCGGGAACAGCATCGGGATGGCAGGGCACATCGTTCTGTCCGCCATCGTTCTACAGGCAGTCTATTGTCAGGCCTCTGTGCGCCGTGAGTCTGCCCGCTAGCTTGCTGGTAAGGCTGACTTTTACTAACTTATCTGCCTGCTGAATCGCCACGGCGATTCCTCTTACGGGTGAACTATTTCTCTGCAAAAGCCACATACTGAGAGTAGCGTGGGACTGGCGCTTGCCTGTGCGGCATAGTACCTGCTGGTTCGACGAGAAAATCACATGCAATAAAAAATCCGTTCTCTCAATTCCCTATTCCATAAAGGAAGGCCTATGACTATTTCTATTCGAAAGCTCTCGCACACACACGATGCCTGCGCGACCTATGCCACAAACATGAAGTTTGTTCTTACCAACCTTTCTACCCTCGGTATCGCTCGTGCGAAGCCTGCTGCGCCCCAATTCGCTCCGCGTACTCTGGCCAAATCTTACATTCCGCCTACCGGTCTGTGGGGACGTATCACGGTGGCCCTCAGCGGCGCTGCAGCAAGACGTGAACGTGCTTGTGCCCGACTCAATACTTTCTATGACGGGGCGCAAAATTCGCTGGTAGCGACGGAGTTCAGCAATGTTGCGATGCTAAAATTTATTAAGGCATATGACGAATGCGATGATCGCGTCCAGCGAAGTGCAATGATGCAAAGTCTGAATGCTGATGTACGTGTCGCGGCAGAAACCGCACTGAACTGGGGCCGTCGCTAAGATTGTATAAGCGTCTGATTAGCCACTTCTGCTCGGGCGGATAGTGGTCAGGCTATTCCCTCGGCGTTGGGCCGCCCGAGGGAATAGCATCGGGATGGTAGGGCACATCGTGCTGTACGCCATCTTTGTACAGGCAGCCTGATGCCAGTCATCTGCGCGCCATGGGCCTGCCGGCTCGTTTGCTGGCACGCCTGACTCTCACATACTTACCGGTCCGCTGAATCGTCACGGCGATTCCATTTATGAGTGAACTATTTCTCTGCAAAAGCTACTTACCGAGAGTAGCGTAGGACTAGCGTTTGCCTCTGCGGCAAAGCACAGGCTAGCTCGACGAGAAAGCACACGCAACAAAAAAGAATCCTTTCCCTCAACGTCCTATTTATCAAGGAATACTTATGACCATTTCTATTCGAAATCTCGTGAACGCTCACGATAATTGCAAGGCCTTTTACGAAGGTGTAACGAATGTCGTGAACACGTGGACGGACAACGGCAACGCGGGTCGCGGCATCGTTGGTGTCAAGTCGGCCACCGTCGACTTCGCGCCGCGTACTCAGCCCAAATATTATCGTCAGCCTACCAGTCTGTGGGGACGTCTCACGGTCGCCCTCAGCGGTGCTGCAGCACGGCGCGAGCGCGCATGTGCCCGACTCAATACCTACCATAGCAAGGATAGTGAAAACCCGATCAATAGGGAGTTCAGCAATGTTGCGATGCTGAAATTTATCAAGGCCTATGACGAATGCGATAATCGTCTCCAGAAAAGCGCGATGATGCAAAGTCTGGATGTTGATGCGCGTGCTGCAGCAGAAACGGCACTGGGCTGGGGCCGTCGCTAAGACCTTATAAGCGTCTGATTAGCAGCTGCTAATCGGGCGGATAGTGGTTGAGCTGCTCTGTCAGCTGGCGCAAGGCCACAGGAGCAGCGTCGAGATGGTAGTGCACATCGTGTTGCCAGCCATCTTTTTCCACATGCAGGTCGTAGAGAAAATCGCCCGATTGCGGCGCCATCTTGCGCAGCTGTTCCGGCAGATCGAAGAACTGGCTGGCATCGAGCAATTGCGCCAGCCGGTGCGCCTGTGCAGGCGCCAGCTGTGCCAGATCGATGCTGCGCGTCTGCGCCCCGGCCGGGCCGGTAAAGCCGCCGGTACAACGTAAAGTCAGCCGGGTCATGATGGGTACTCCATTGCCTGCTGTTGCGAAAACTGTCTGCCGTCCTGCTGTTTGACTGCGCCGCTCGGCTGAAGTTCCCTCAGCCGGCCCTTATGATCCTACCTGCACCCCCACCAGCTGCCATGCGCGCTGCACCGCAAACTGCTCGGCGGTATCGCCGCCGTACAACAGCACGGCAGCTTGTGCCGTGGCTCTGGCCATATCGGCAAAGCTGGCCGTGGGCGTTAGCAGGCTCAGCGCCTTGTACCAGATCGGTCCGGCCTTTTCCCATGCGTGGCCCTGCAACGCCAGTGCGGTTGCATAGAAGGCGTGATTGGGGATGCCGGAATTACTGTGTACATCACCATCCTGTATATAGTCTGCCATGTTTTTCGGCTGGTCGTCGCCCGACCACGTGAGCGTGCGGTTGCCGGGATCGGCCAGCGAGCGCAGCGCCTTGCCTACGCTAGGCCCCATGATGCTGTCGCCGATCAGCCAGTCGGCATCGGCGGCTTTCTGCTGCAGGCGCCATTGCTTGACCAGCGAGCCCATGACGTCGGAGATCGATTCGTTCAGCGCGCCGCTCTGGCCTTCGTACACCAGCCCGCCCGGCACGGCATACTGGGTCACGCCGTGGCTCAGTTCGTGCGCTACCACGTCGATGGCCGCAGTAAAATCGTGGAACAGTTTGCCGTCGCCATCGCCATACACCATCTGCTGTCCGTTCCAGAACGCATTATTAAATCCGCGCTGGTAGTGCACGCTGGCATCCAGCCTGAGGCCTTTGTTATCCACCGAATTGCGCTGGAATACGGTATGGAAGAAATCATAGGTGTGGCCGGCATTGTCGTACGCCTGATTGACTGCTGCATCCTTGACGGCAGCCGCGCCTTCCGTGCGCACTACCTTGCCGGGCAGGGTAGTCTTGTGGCGGGCATCATAAATAGTGCGGCGCTGCTCGCCCGTATGCTGGGTGGCCGCCAGCGTGGGCATGACGGAACGCTGGCCGCGCAGGTGGGCGGAAATTTCGCACTGGTCGAGCAGGCACTGGCGCTCAGCCGGGCTGGCTTGCGCCGCTTCGGCCAGCTTGCGCAGCATGCGCGAGGGAATGATGCAACAGACGCAGTGATAGGGCAATGAGGGCATGGCAGGCTCCTACGCTTGGCGATAGTGCCTTTATACACGCGTTTCCCTTTCCAGCGCGCCACGTTTGATTTTCCTCAAATTAGTTACCGGCCGGGCGCAGCGGGTCGAGCAGGCTGCGCAGGTTGTTGTGATCGAGCTCGTACATCAGGGCCAGCAGGCCACCCAGTTCGCCCTTGGGGAAACCAGTGCGGGCAAACCAGCCCAGATAATGACCGGGCAGATCAGCGATGACGCGGTCCTGATACTTCCCGAACGGCATTTTATAGCTGAGTAGCCGGGCCAGTTTTTCGCTATCTGACACTGCTTAGCCTGTTACAGCGCGGCGACCTGCACGGCGGTCTTGCCATCCCACACCACTTGCGTGCTCATGTCGCGGCGCGCCATCAGCTTGTTGTTGATGTAGAGATTGGTCTTCAGCGTATAAGTTCCCTGTGGTGCCTGTTCCGGCAGGCTCAGCTCGAAGGAATTTTCGAAACGGCCACCGCTGCGGTTGGTGAGCGGCTTGGCTTTGGTTTTGAAGGGTTCGCCATGGGTGTCGTACACCACCAGTTCCTCGCGTACTTCGGTGATCGGGGTTTTGCTGCCATTCACTAGTTCTACCGTCGTATTGATGCGCATCGGCTGGCCGCGCTGCACCACGTTGTTCGACAGGCGCGGCACGTACGATACTACTTGCGGCTCCGGCGGCAACGCGCCACGGGCGGTGACGTATTCCTTGTCGATCTGGGCCGCGGTCTTGGTCTGGCGCGATTGCGAGTTGATGGCCACGCAGCCGATCGCGCCGGCAATGCCGCCCACCGCTGCGCCTTTTACTGCGCCACGCTTGCCATCGATCAGGGCGCCCAGCAGTGCGCCTGCCACGGCGCCGGCCAGCGCCGAGCTGCCCACGCTGCAAGGATCATCGCCGGCGCTCGCTGGCGGCGGCGGATTGCCCGTCTGACGCATGGCGCCACCGGAAGGCGCGGTAGCGCAGCCGGCAATCAGGCTCAGTATCAGTGCGGATGCCACAAGTCGGGTGGTGTGCTTGGTCATGGCGTACTCCTTCGATCGGTGTCGGGTTTAGCGGATGGTGGTGTCTTGCTGTAATAACTGGCGTTCGCGTTCGCGGATCTGGCGCGACAGGGCTTCGATGCGCGGATTGGCCGGGTCCATGCGGCGCGCGCTTTCCAGATAGGTGCGCGCCGAATCGAAGCGGCGCTGGGCGAGAGCGTTTTCGGCATCGGTGATAAAGGTCTGCGCCATCTCCGCCTTGGCGCTGGCCACGGCGCCGCTCTTCTGCTCGCGGCTATCGTCAGCGGCAGGGGCTGGTCGCGGCGCCGCTGCGGCAGGCGGCGCGGCAAGCGGTACATTCGCCGGCGCGGTGCTTGTAACTGGCGCCGGTGCTGGCGTTGTGGCGGCCGGCGCCGGAACGGACGCTTCATTTCTGGCATCGGTCACGGTCTTCAGGCGCACGATTTCGTTTTCCAGTTCCTCGCGCTCGGCCGCTTCGGTGTTGGCCGCCAGCAGGCTGGCCATGCCCTGCTGGGCGGCAGCCAGATTCTGGCTGGCCAGCGCGCGCCGGGTGGCCTGAACGGCATTGCTGGCGCTGGTCTGCGCCTGATTCAGGCGGCGCCGCAACTTGCCGGAGTTGGCTTCCGCAGCACATTTGGGCACCAGCCGGGCCAGCGTCTTGCTGGCACTTTCCAGCTTGTGCTCGTTGAGCTGGGTGGTCAGCAGACGCTGGTTGCTGCGGCAGGTTTCCACGGTGTCGGCGGCTTGCAAGGTTTTCTGGAATTTTGCCAGTTGTTCCTTGGCCGGCGCGTCGCAATTCGCCTGCGCAATATCGTTCTGCTGGCGGGCGCCGTCCAGATCCCCATGTTCGAGCGCCTGCTGGCCGGCGCTGATGGCACTCTGGCAGGCCAGGCCGCGTGCCTTGTCGCGCTGTCCCATATAGGCAAACAGTCCCAGCACCAGCACGATGCCGATGGCGAGATTGCGCCACAGCCGCGAGGGTTTGCGCTGGCCGCCGGCAGCTACGGACGCTTTGCTATCCGGTTGCGCAGCGGGCTGCGCATGCGCGGCCTTGGCAGCTGGAACGGGTTCAGGCTTGGTCTCTGCAGGCTTGGCGGGTTCGGGCGGCTTCTGCGGTTGGCGCGGTGGCGTGGTTTCCGCACGTTTGGGGATGCGCGTGGTCTCACCTTTGCCACGCGGGACAGGCGGCGCCACCTCGGCCGGCGGCACGACGGGATCGGCACTGCCATGCGCCTGCGGCGCACGGCAGTAAGGACAGAACGCTACCGCACTGAACAGCGGCTGCTGACAACTGGCACACTTCATTGCAGACTATCCTTAGGCCAGTGGCGGCGGCATCAGTGGCGGTGGCGCCACAGCGGCCGTCAGGCCTAGCAGCGGCGCCAGCTCGGCCAGCTGGGCCAGATCGGTCCACGCCGCCAGCCCCTGACGCCAGACCTTGGTCTGGGCCGGCGCCACCTGTCCGGATTGCACCATCTGGGCGATCTGCTGGGCTGTGTAGGGACCATATTGCTGGCCATTGATGCCGAGGTGATACTGGTACTCGGGCTGGGCCGGGATTAGCGGCGGCGGTACCAGTGGTGGTGGCATGCCACCTGCCGCAGGCGGCCATGCCGCTGCCGGCGCCGCGACTGCTGGCGCTACACCGGCAGCACCGATGGCCTGCAGGTGCGCAGTGTCGAACAGTTCTTTCCGCAGCACGAATTTCAGGCGTGGCTGGCCATCTTCGCCTGGCTCGCGCACTTCCCAGTCATAGGCGTCGGCATCCGAATCGGGCACGACCTGGCACCATTCGGCCAGATGGTCGAGCAGGCGTTCCGACAGCACGCTGGCCTGGGCTTCGCTCATGCCTTTGCGGCGTGCCCGGTCGCGTAGTTCGCGCTTTATTTCGCCCGCAATGGCGCTGGCAAAGCCCTTGCGCACGTCGTCGGCGCCGGTGGCATCCTGCACCAGTTTGGCGGTGTACACGGCATTTTCATAGTGGTCGGCCAGCGCCGCCAGAGCTACCGTCTGCACGGCATCGAGCTGGTCGATTTTTTCCTGTACGCGTGTGACGATAGGTTCGCGGTAGGTGGTGGGCAGGCCGTTCTGGCGCACTGCGCGTTCGTTGCCGATGCGGCGAATATCGCCCCGTTCATAAACAAACTGGTACTGGCCGGGCGGCACGAAACGCTGGGTTGAACGGGTCAGCACGCCCAGCATCACCGCCTGCAAGAACTGCTTGAAGTCCTCGGCCAGCCGGTTGATTTCGTCCGTGGTCGGCGCAATCGGGTGGCTGAACTGGGTCGAGTCGATGTGGGTGTGGGTAGGGCTCTTCTCCGCTTCCTTGCGATAGCTGGTGCGCCAGCCTTCCAGGCCGCGCAGTACCGTCATCGGCACGCCGGACAGCTCGCAATAGCAGACCGCACGGCCCGGCACGCCCGTTTCGACGATCTGCAACTGGGCCGAGGTAATCCCGGCCACGGTAGGGATGCAGGTATCGAGCTCGGTGCCGAAGCGGCGTTTGAATTCTTCGGCATGGGCCACACCGATAAAGCATTTGTACTGATCAGCCTTGACGTTGAAGTCGCCCGACAGATTGGCGTCTATCCATGGCATGGCGCAGGCCAGCAGTTTGCGGAAGCGGTCCATGCGCTCGCTCGGGTTCATCTGTTCCAGTGCGTCGAACAGCGGATCGTTGGCCTGCAGGTCGCCTTCGCTGGCGCTGGCCAGTGCCAGCTGGCGTTCCGCCATACGCTTGACCTTGAGCAGGATATCGTTGCGCTGGGCCGCGTCGCCCAGCATGGGGAACAGCACTTTCGAGCCGCCGATATCCTTGAAGGCTTCATCGGCCCATTCGCGCAGGGTGAGCAGGCCGGGCATGGGGCGCACGGTCTGCGCGGTAGGCAGCACGATCAGGGTAGCATGGTCTTTGCCGAGGTCCTGCTGCAGAATCAGGTTGGCCTGCTGCAGCTGGTTGAGCATGTCCAGCACGGCTTCGCGCCCCGCCTGCAGTTCGCCCACCAGACCGTTCCAGACGGCGCGGCCCTGACCATCGATGCCGGTTTTCTTGCCCAGCCAGTCCGACAGGTCCTGCATCAGGATCACGCTTTCCTCGGCGGCTTTGGCGCGCAGGTGGAATTTGAGCGAGTTGGCGATTTCGGTGCGCAGGTGGTCCATCACGGCGATAGCCTGTTTTTCGCCGCTGCCGAACAGGCCGCCCTTGGTCTGCTCCAGATTGGTCAGCAGGCGCTCGTATTCGCGCGTGCGCACGGCTTCCTTGATTTCGCGGTAGCGTTCGGCGTTGGTGCCGAGTGCCTGCATCAGGCCCGTGCCGGGCGATTCCAGTCTGTCCTTGATCTGTTCGACCAGCGATAGCACGTATTCGAGACCGCCGAAATCCTTGTTGTCGAGATAGGCATACAGCTGATCGCGCACGGCCTGCTTGATGCGCTCGAGCAGTTCGCGGCGGCGCTTGCTGATGCGGTCTTCCGTGGTGTCGGCATTGGTATCCTGATCGCGCACGGCATCGCGTTCGAGCCGCTTGAAGGTTTCGCGCACCTGCACCGGCCACTCGCTGCGGTCAAAGCCGTTGCGGATGGCGTCGATGCTGCTGTTGACGCGCTGTTCCACGCCGGCCAGCAGCAGGCCATGCTTGTCCTGTAGCAGATCGTCAACGATCTGGTAGTCGAGGAATTCGCCGTTGCTGCGTTTGAGTTCGATCTGCTTGTCGGAGAACTCGGGGAAGTCGCTGAAGGTATGGGTGCGCAGCGCCATCTGGGCGGCCATGAAATCGTCGCGCTGCTTGTCGGTGGCGCGGTTGGCCGCTGCATCGCTGCTGCCTACGCCGAAGAAGGCCTGCAGCATGGCGCCGGCCCAGCGGTGCGCCTGTTCGTCGCGACGGGCTTCCTGGCGCGTGTCGAGCACGGCCTGACCGAAGGCCGAATAGCGTTTCGAGTACGACAGGCGCATATCGGCAAAGCGCGACTTGGGTACCAGCGCATCATGCAGGAAGTTTTTATGCAGCGCCTGATTGACGGCGGTAGACCGCTTGCGGCGGGCAAAGTCGCCCGAGGCGAAATCTTCGAACAGGGCATCGGCCACCATGTGGTAGACGTCCTTGATGTCCTTGGTGTGCTGCTGGGCCAGATTGCCCGAATCTATCAGATACACTTCGCTATACGGTTCGCGCGGCAGTTCCGGCTGGTCGTAGGCATCCCAGCGGCCCACATAGCCCTTGTTGCCCAGCATGGCCGATTCCAGTTCCATCAGGGCAGCATAGCCATTGGCTTCGGTGCGGTCCTTGTTGGCGCCGGCATAGCCGGTGGGCAGGAACAGCATCAGTTCGACATCAGCCTGGCCCACTTCCGTCTTGGCCAGCCAGCGCGCCAGCAGGCCCATGTCGAGGAAGGCGCCGGAGCCCGTGCCGCCGGCCACGGAACCGACGACGACGATGCGGAACTTGCTGTTCTCCATGCGCAGACCCAGCCGGTTCAGCTGGGCTTCATGCGACAGACCGGCCTTCAGGGTCTTGAGCTTGAGGCGTATCTTGTCGCGCACCTTGGTGTATTTGTCGAACAGGTAGAGGCGCGAAATGGCGCGGATCTGGCCTGCACCTTTGGCCGGGTCTATGCCCAGTTCGCGGATTTTCTTGGGCGTCAGCGACAGCCACTCTTTGATGTGCGGGTATTTTTCCAGCGCGTCGTCATCGCGGCTGTACTTGTCCATATCGAACGATTCGACGATCTTGTCTTCGTCGCTGAACTTGACCAGATCGAACTGCAGATCGTCGGCCTGAGCGCGGCCACTATCGATCACGGCACCGGCGTCGAGATCGAACTGGATGAACTGGGCGACCGGAAAATCGGCCAGACTCTCGACCCGGGTGCGTTCGCCATTACCACCCCACAGACTGTTGAGAATGCGGCGGCGTACCCGCATCAGCACTTCCATGCCGGTGCCGCCTATGCCGATGAAGAGGGTGGGGCGCAAATCCATGATCTGCTCCTGTTTGCGTTCCCCCGCACCCAAAGTCTGGTTCAAATTGTCCATATTGCCCACTTCCTCAGTTCATACTACAAGTTTTATTTGCGACCTGTTACGAAGGTCAGCACCAGCGCTACGATGGCGATCAGGCTGAGCGGGCCGATGATCAGTGGTGCCATGAATTTGGCGGAATTGACCACGGCCAGAACTACGCCAGTCGACATGCAGGCGAGGAACACAAACAGCCACCAGCCGGCAGCGTTGGCCTTGTTGGGCGGCACGCGCTTGGCCACCAGTGTATTGGCGTAGGCGCCGCGCACGAAGAAGAAGGCAAGGTACAGTATCAGCAGAACGGCAACGCCTACCAGCAGATCGCGCGAGGAGGTATCGGCTTCGGCCGGTGCCAGCGCAGGCGTGGCTGCCGTGCTGCTGACGGTGGCAGGGGCGCTGGCGGCAGCTGGTGCGGAAGCGCTGTCGGCAGGCGGAGGCAGCGTGAAGCCGGCGCTTTCTTTGCTATCTTGGGACATTGTCAGGTTCTCCTTAGAAAAAATGGTTACTGCGAGGGCTAGCGGATCTGCAGGGTGTGGCCATCGGCTACCCGGACTATGGCCGGTGCGCCGAAGCCGCGCTTGATTTCGCCGACGATTTCGCCCTGTTCGTTGATCACGCTCTGGGTACTGAAGGCTTTCAGCATGAGGTGGCGCGGCTGGCCGTCCACCAGCACGGCATAGCGCTGGCGCTTGCCCGAGAATAGTGCCAGTGCAGCGATGCCTAGCAGCAGCGTCAGGATGCCGCCGACCACCACGACCACCGGGGTGAGCGGATACTGTACCCGGACCAGCAGTGGTACCTGCGCACGCGAACTGCGCACTTCCTTGGGCGGCACCAGCGCTTCGGCCAGCGGATCGCCGGGGAACAGCTGCTGCATATCGGCAAGGAATTCCGGCGGCAGGGCCAGCTGCTGCCCGCTCAGATCGAGTGTCACCAGCATCGGCAGCTGCACCCGCTTGCCCATGGCGCGGATGGCCTGAGCCGACCAGGCCGACGGCACCTGTTCCAGCGGCAGCCTGAATTTCACGTCCACGGCCTGTTCCGCACCGGGCGCCAGCGCAGCCAGCCGGTCGGGGCTAACTTCAATCGGCACGCTCGGGCTGCCGGCGGCGTTCAGGCTGGCGCTCACGCTGGCATTGCTGATGGCATAGGGGTAGAACTGGTTCTGCAGCGCAGCTTTCAGGTGTACGGTGGGTACCAGCGCCGTGGCATCGACATCGAGCAGCAGGGTGCGCTGGTCACTGCCCAGCGAAGCGCGCATATTGGGCGCATCCATCAGCGCCTGCGGCACGATGCGCAGGGCATCCTGATCGACCGGTTTCAGCCGAGCTGGCGGACGGGTCAGCACGCGCGACAGCCGCCCATTGGCGAGTATCCGGCTCAGTGCCTGCGCCGCGGGTTCGCCGTAAGCCAGCGCATACACCATCAGGCCGCGCGCGTTGTACAGCTTGCCCTGCACCGGCATTTTGAGCGGGAACACCACGGTCTTGGTGATCGACGGCTCGAGGTGCAGCAGGCGGTAGAAATCGCGGTTGCGTTCGGCCGTGGCCTGATCGTTGCCGGGACTGTTGCGGTTGTTGGTGAAGATCCAGATGATGCCCGATTTGCCCTGCAGCGCACCGGTAATGGTCGCGCTGATGGCTTCCTTGAAATCCGTATCGGCCAGCGCCGGGCCATTGCCCTTGTGTGCCAGTGCCAGCGGCGCCAGCAGCCGGCCCACGCTGGCGCCATCGCCCGTGCCGAGCTGCTCCGGCGAGTGGTGGCTGCCGCTGCTCTGGCTGAATGCCAGCGTAATGATGCGGTCATCCGGTTCGGCGGCGGCGGCGGCCACGGCGGCTACCAGCGGTTTCAGCTGCGAGGCCGGATCGGCATAGAACGGTTCCATCCAGCCCGAATTCTGCACCAGAAAGGCTTGCTGGATAGCAGCCGAGGCCGGTGCCGCCAGCGTCGCCAGCAGGCCGGCCGCGAGCATCAGTGGTCGTAGCGTCTTGTTCATGAGGCGAGGTTCCAGCCATCGATGCGAGCCAGTTGCGGATGATAGGCCCAGAGTTTGCCGTGATAGGCGAACAGGCGCATATTCCAGGGCTGGGCCACCACGCCCGTATGAAAGGCGGTCTCCGTGGCGTCGTCGTCCCACACCAGCTGCAGGCGCATGCGGTCGGTGTTTTCCAGCAGTGCGGTGAGCGACTGTGTATTGCCCAGCTTGAGTCCTACCACGCCCTTGTCGCCCACTTCCAGCAAAGGAATCACGTTTTCACTGGCGGCGCCATCGTCGCCATGTTCGGGTTCTTCCCACGGGTTGTTCTTGAGTTTGCTGGCGAAACGGTAATTGATGCTACCGGAGCAGAAACGGGGCGACAGCGCGGGCTGCTGCTGTGGCTGGAGCTTGCCCAGTTCCAGATACAGGTAGTGGCCAGCCTGCTGGTCAAAGCAGAGTTGCCACAGGGTGCCGGCGGTGTCCTGATACGGACAGCCGAAACTGAATTCCGGCGTAAGCTGTGCGGGCCAGGCGATGAACTGGGCGCTGACGCTGCCATCAGCCTGCTGCTGCACATGCAGCTGGCCTTGCGCATACAGCCATACGGCCATGCGGCCATAGGCTACCGGCGTGCTGCCGGCATCGAGCCGGGCGGGAGCATTGGCCACCTTGATGCTTGCGCCGGGCTGGCCGTCTGCCGCGATCTGGGCACAGTGCAGGCTGCCATCGGCTTGCTGCAGCGGCAGCCAGACTTGCTGGTTAAAGGTGACTGGTGCACCGATGGCGGCGCCATTGCCGCTGTAGCTGACCTGATAGCGCAAGGCAGGCAGATCGACCACCAGACGGGCCAGACCCGCATCCGTACCCAGCAGCAAAGTGCTGTGGAAGCCGCTCGCCAGTTCGCAGCGCCAGCTGGCGCGCGGAATATGGGATTCGGCCAGCAGGCTGGTGCTGTTGCCTTCGATCGCTTGCCAGTGTGCGCTTTCCGGCAGCCAGACAAACAGACTGCCTTTGGCCGGGTCGAGTGCCAGCAGTACCTCGGCCGGGGTGCCGAACTGACCGGAAATAAACTGGTATTCGCCCGGTGGCGGCACCGGCAGCGTTGCGTCGGCATCGCTGTCGGCGTGGTAGCTGGCAGGGTTGGCCAGTGCCAGCGTGCGCTGCGATTTGCGCAGGCCCAGCACTTCCGAGTTACGCGCCATGGCGACGCTGCGGGCGCCGAAGGGCGGTATCCAGCCAGTTTCGGCAGCGGGGCGGGCCGGGGCGGCAAGGGGAGTGCCGTCTATGGGCGAGTAGTTAAATTCGGGCGGAAACAGGCTGCCGTCCGTACTTGCCTTGCGCATCAGCATGAAGCGGGCAAGGTCGGCTGCAGGCAGTTGTTGCGAGACGGCATAGCCTAGTTGCGTACTGACTAGCTGAAAGCCGCCACTGCTGCTATCCCAATTTCCCGTATCCAGTGGCCAGACCGTCGTATTCTCGTTATTCATCATTCATCCAGCGACCGATGCTAATACTCAATCCCGTTAATTTATATTTAAGTGTTATGTTACATATTACCGTTTTTTTAGCCCTATGGAAACTTAATGTGAGATAGCGACGCTCTGTAAATCTCACCAATTCTCACTCTGGCTGCCATAGGTAAACAGCACTTTCAGCCACGTTAACTTTGTTTGTACTTTTGAATATTAAAATCTTAATTTTCAGCCCATTTGCGTTCGCTCTAGCGTAACGGGGTGTCAGCGTGGAAAACCCGTTTCAGCTGGTGGGTGTATATTGTCGGCCATTTAATTCACGGCCTCAGCTGCATATATGTCGGTCATTTCACTTTTTATACTGCTGCTGTATTTCGCAGTGTTAATGGGCGTAGCATGGCACACGGCGCGCCATGCCAGTAACCAGAGCTTCTTTATCGGAAACAGGCGTAGTCACTGGCTGCTGGTGGCAGTCGGCATGGTGGGCACGACGCTCAGCGGAGTGACTTTTATCAGCGTGCCCGGCATGGTCGGGCGCGAAGGCTATGCTTATCTACAAGTCATGGCTGGCTATGTGGTCGGCTATGTGCTGGTCGCTGGCGTGCTGCTGCCGCTGTATTACCGCATGCAGCTTACTTCGATTTACCAGTATCTGGCGCAGCGTCTGGGACAGGGGGCTTACCTGAGCGGGGCGGGCTGCTTTATCGTGGCACGCACGCTCAGTGGTTCGGCGCGGCTGTATCTGGTGGTGAACATACTGCAGGCGACGCTGCTCGATAGTCTGCACGTGCCGTTCTGGCTCACTGCGTCAGCGATATTGCTGATGATATTGCTCTACACCTATCAGGGTGGGGTCAAGACGCTGGTGTGGACCGATACTCTGCAGACGCTGGGCATGTTGCTGGCGGTGGTGGCCTGCGTCCACTGGTTGCTGGGCCAACTTGATCTGGATGTCGCTGCGGGCTGGGCAGCACAGGAAAGCGCCGGCCTGACCCGCATGTTCAACCTCCACGTGGACAGTCCCGGCTACTTCTGGAAGCAGTTCCTCGCCGGAATCTTCATCGTGCTGGCGATGACGGGCATGGATCAGGAAATCATGCAGAAGAATATTTCGGTGGCGACCCTGCGCGACGCGCAGAAGAATATGCTGTTGCTGACCGTGGTGCTGAGCGGGGTGCTGCTGCTGTTCATGTTTCTCGGTGGCCTGCTCAGCCTGTACGCCCGTAGCGCCGGCATGGACCTGAGCGGCGACAAGCTGTTCCCGGCCGTGGTGATGCAGCATATGCCGGTCGCGCTGCAACTGCTGTTCTTCCTCGGCCTGGTGTCGGCCCTGTTCCCCAGCGCCGATGGCGCCATGACGGCACTCACGGCCAGCTTCTGCCTCGATATACTGGGCTGGCAGCGCCGCAGCGACCTGAGCGAAGCGCGCCAGCTGCGCCAGCGTCACTGCGTGCATCTGGGCTTCTGCGCGCTGTTTCTGGTGCTGGTGCTGCTGTTCCGCTGGCTCGATAATCCCAGCATGATAGGCTTGATTCTGAAGCTCACTGGCTATACCTATGGTCCTATCCTCGGCCTGTTTGCCTTCGGCCTGCTGACCACGCGCACGCTGCACCATCGCACCCGCTACGCCGTGCCGCTGGTGGCGCTGGCCGGACCGCTGCTGTGCTATCTGCTGGAACTGAATCAGGCAGCGCTGTTTGGCAGCTACCGCATGGGGCTGGAGCTACTGATCGTCAACGGACTGCTGGTTTTTGCCGGGCTCTGGGCGATTTCCCGCCCGGCGCGCTAAGGACAGCATACAATGGCGTACTTGTTAATTTCGCAATCGACTGGAGCTTGAATGAGTAAGTCCCCGTTTTCCTGGCTGCGTAGTGGCTTTGTATGGTTCTGGCATGCGCTCGATACGGGCCGCCGCACCGTACTCAATCTGCTGTTCCTGCTGGTGCTGATCGTGCTGGCCATCGCAATCTTCGGTGGCGGCGCCAAGTCGCTCGGCCCGAAAACCACGCTGGTGCTGAATCTGAAAGGCCATCTGGTCGAGCAGGCCAGCGGCAATGCGCGCGAGGCGCTGATGAATAGCGTGAGCGGCAGCGATAACCGCAAGACGCTGCAGCTGCGCGATGTGCTGAGCGTGCTGGACGCGGCGGCCAAGGATGCCAATATTACGGCTGCGGTGCTGCTGACCGATGAAATGGATGGCGGTGGTCAGGCCATCCTGCGCGAGGTGGCCGCCGCACTGGACCGCTTCAAGGCCAGCGGCAAGCCGGTAGTGGCCTGGGGTTCCAGCTACGACCAGCGCCAGTACCTGCTGGCGGCGCATGCCTCGGAAGTGTATGTGCATCCGATGGGGATGGTGATGCTGGAAGGCTTTGGCCGCTACCGCAACTACTACCGCGATGCGCTCGACAAGCTGGGTGTGACGGTCAACCTGATGCGGGTAGGTACCTACAAGAGCTTTGCCGAGCCGTTTATCGCCAACGGTCCTTCCGATGCCGCCGCCGAAGCCGAGGCTTATCTGAACAACGGTCTGTGGTCGGACTACACGGCGGAAGTGGAAAAAGCCCGCAAGCTGGAGCAGGGCGCCGTGATGAAGACCATTAATGATCTGCCAGCGCTGGTAGCGCAGCAGCAGGGCGATCTGGCCAAAGTGACGCTGGAAGCAAAGCTGGTGGATGGCCTCAAGACCCGCGACGAAGTGCGCGCCATGATGGTCAAGCGCGGTGCGCCCGACGCTGCCGGCAAGAGCTTCCGCCAGATCGGCTTCGACGATTATCTGGCGCGCATCCATCCCAAGCTGACGGGCGATGCGGTCGGTGTGGTGGTGGCGCAGGGCGAAATCAGCGATGGCACGGCCAGTGCTGGTTCCATCGGCGGCGACTCCACCTCCAAGCTGATCCGCGCTGCACGCGAGGACGACAGCATCAAGGCGGTGGTGCTGCGCGTCGATTCGCCGGGCGGCAGTGCGTTTGCCTCCGAAGTGATACGGCGCGAGCTGGAACTGACCCGCGCGGCCGGCAAGCCGGTGGTGGTCTCGATGGGCAATGTGGCCGCATCCGGCGGCTACTGGATCTCGATGGCGGCCGATGAAGTGATTGCCGCGCCGACCACGATTACCGGTTCGATCGGGGTGTTCGCCATCCTGCCGACGGCCGACGAGGTGATCGACAAGCTGGGCATCCACACGGCCGGCAAGCCGACCACGTGGCTGGGCGATGCTACCAACCCCTTGCGCCCGCTCGATCCGCGCTTCGGTCAGGTGATACAGGGCAGCATCAACCATATCTATGCCGACTTTATCGGCCGTGCCGCCAAGGCGCGCAAAACCACGCCGGAAAAAATCGACGCCGTGGCACAAGGCCGCGTGTGGACCGGCCAGCAGGCCAAGGAGCGGGGTCTGGTGGACCGTCTGGGCACGTATGGCGATGCGCTGAAAGCTGCCGCCAGCCGCGCCAAGCTGGAGGACTATCGCGTGGTGTACATGGAACCGGAAGTGAGCAAGGTAGACCGGATTATCGGCCTGCTGGGCGGCTCCGCTGCACAGGCGGTGGCGCAATCCATGGCCCAGTCGCTGGGCGTGCAGTGGAAGCTGGGCGTGGGCCTCAATACTGGCCTGCCGGCGACGGCAGCCAACGGCATTGCGCAGGATCTGGGCTGGCTGGCCGAGCTGACGGCAGCGCACAAGCCGTTCACGGCGGTGACCCACTGTCTGTGCGAATCGCCCTGATACTGCAGGAACTGCGCTAGCCGGCTTTCAGCGGCAGCGTGATCAGGAAGGCGCTGCGGCCATCGTCGAGACGGATGCAGCGCGCTTCGCCGCCGTGGCGGCGGGCGATCTGCCGCACCAGCGCCAGGCCCAGACCTGCGCCATGATGGTCGCGCGTGCCCTGGCGACGATAAAACGGTTCGAATACCCGCTCCGCTTCGGATGCCGGCACGCCGGCGCCGCCATCGGACACCGTCAGACGGGCCTGCCCGTCGGCGCAGCAGATGTCAAGTCTGGTGGGCGGCGCGCCGTGGCGGCGGGCATTCTCCAGCAGGTTGCGCAGCAAGCGGCGCAGCAGGCGCGCATCGCCATCGAGCAGCGCACTTGCGCCATCGAGCTCCGCCTCGTCGTAGTGGGCGCATTCCTCCGCGGCCAGTGCCAGCAGATCGACTTCTTCCAGTCTTACTTCGGCGTTGACGGCATCGAGCCGGCTGGCCAGCAGTATTTCATCGAGCAGGGCGTTGAGTTCGCGGATATCCTGTTCCAGTCCTGCGCGGCGCTTTGGGTCGACGTCGTCCTGCATCAGTTCCAGCGCTAGCCGGATGCGTGCCAGCGGCGTGCGCAGTTCATGCGAGGCATTGGCCAGCAGTGTCTTGTGGGCGCCCACCAGCTGTTCGATCTGGTCGGCGGCACGGTTGAAGCTGCGCGCCAGCTGGGCTACTTCATCCTTGCCTTCCACCGCCACCCGCGCGCCCAGATTGCCGGCGCCGAGCGCCTCCACGCCCTGCTGCAGCCGCTCCAGCCGTTTGGTCAGATGGCGCACCAGCGGGAAGGCGGCAATGCCTATGCCTAGCGCCACCAGCAGCAGGGCATTGTGCAGCATGGCTTTGGGCCGGGTGAAACCGAGCGGCACGCTGGATAGCAGGCGGCGGCCATCGGGCAGGCGCAGAAACGATTCCGGCGGCGGGCCGCGCAGGTCGCGCTGGCGCCAGCGGTGCGGCGGAATCTGCTGGCCCACCACGGCCAGCACCTGCCAGTCGCGCCCGTAGAGGGTGAGGTCGGCATTCAGGCCGGCCGCCATGTGTTCCAGCGCGGCCTGCTGCTGCTCCGGCGGCGCCTCGGCACTGGCCAGTGCATTCTGCATCACTTGCGCCAGTGTGCTGTTGGAGCGCTCCAGCGGCCCGCCGCTGCGGTGCCAGACCAGCATGACGGCCAGTGCGAAGATCACCAGCGTGACCAGCAGCGCGACATAGAAGCGGATGTACAGGCGCGGCAAGCCCCAGTGCCAGCGCGGGCCTGACCGTGGCGTTTCCATCAGTCCTGCACCTTGGCGAACAGATAGCCGCTGCCGCGTACGGTGATGATACGGCGCGGTTTTTTCGGATCTTCTTCGACGGCAGCGCGGATGCGCGACATGTGTACATCGATAGAACGGTCGAACGCTTCCAGCGGTTCGCCCTTGAGTAGTTCCATCAGGCTGTCGCGCGACAGTACGCGGCCTGCATGGCGGGCCAGCACCAGCAGCAGATCGAACTGGTAAGCCGTCAGTTCGCAGGGCTGGCCGTCGAGCCGGGCAGTGTGGGCGGCGGGATCGATTTCGAGGCGGCCAAAGCGTAGCAGCTCCGCGCCGGGTGCGGCCGGCAGGCCGGGCTGGTGGCGGTGTTCGCCGCGCCGGCGCAGGATGGCGCGCAGGCGCGCCAGCAGTTCGCGCGGTTCGAAAGGTTTGGGCAGGTAATCGTCGGCACCGAGTTCGAGCCCGATGATGCGGTCGATGGCATCGCCGCGTGCAGTCAGCATCAGCACCGGCACGTCGGAGCTGCTGCGCAGCTGGCGGCACACTTCCAGCCCATCCATATCGGGCAGCATCAGATCAAGTATGACGGCGTCCACATCGCCCGCCAGCATGGCGTTTAGGGCGGCGCGTCCGCTGGCGGCGTGGCTAACGCGAAAAGCCGCCTGCGCCAGATACTCGGTGAGCATCTCGGCGAGGCGGGGATCATCCTCAACCAGCAGGATGTGATCGGGATCGGCGGCAGAGTTCATGCGTCTCATTCTACGTTTGCCTTGCGCCCCGTACAAGCTTGCGCAGGGCGGCAAGGCAGGCCGGCTTAGCCGCCGTGATGACGGCGCTCGTGCATCTTGTCCAGACGCTCGGCCAGTTTCTGACGCTGGGCTGGCGTCAGATTGTCGCCGATATCGGCCAGCAGCTTGACCACCCGTACCGATGCCTTGTCGGCCAGCGCAATGCCGCTGGCGCGGGCTTTTTCCAGCTCGGCGCGGTTGATGGTAGGGGCGGCCAGCAGGCTGGTGACCTGTTTATGGATCTGGAACAGCTGCTCGTGCATGGGCTTCAGGTCGTCCATGGCGGCTTTCACCAGCGGATCGATCTTGGCTTTCTGCGCGTCGGTGGCGTCCGCTTCCACATACAGATGCTTGAGCATGCGCTCCATGTGGTCGCCGGCGGCCATGGCCGGTCCGTGGCCGCCCATGTGGCGTTCGACAGCAAAAGCGCCCAGGCCGACGGTCAGGGTAGTCCCCAGCAGGAAGGCGGCAATGGTCTGGCGGTTAAAGATACTCATGTTCTCTCCTCATTCGGGTAATCGGGAAACGACAGGAACAGTGTGCGCCGCCTGTGTGTATCGGGCATGTCGGAATGGTAAAGATATGTAAAGCAGTGGTTGGAAATTGTGAGCAAAGTCCTTGATTTGTAGCGAGTTTGTATCGGCAGGGGCATGCTGTCACACAGAGGAATTTTGCTGTGCTAGAGTCCTCGCATCGATCGCCATGGCGGCTTTGCCATGGTCACGCACGCCAATCAAGGACATCAATGGATACCCAGAACAAGACCGTAACTCAGGAAACACCAGCGCGCCGTTCGCGCCTGCTGGGCAGTGTCATCGCTGTCGCTGCCATGGCAGGGCTGGGCGGGCTGGCGTGGTATCTGACTCATCAGCCGGCGGCCGCACCGGCCGGTGCGCCCGGTGCGGCGGTGCCGGGCGGTCCTGCAGGGGCCAGTGGCCCCGGCGGCGGGCGGCGTGGCTCGGTCACCACGGTAGGCGTGGCGACGGCAGAGCAGGCCGATCTGCCGGTGACGCTGGAAGCGCTGGGCACGGTAACGGCCGCCGCCACTACCACCGTGCGGGCACAGGTCTCCGGCATACTGCAGCAAGTGCTGTTCAAGGAAGGCCAGATGGTGAAAGCAGGGCAGGTGCTGGCGCAGATCGATCCGCGCCAGTTCGATATGGCTTTGCTGCAGGCTTCCGGCCAGCGTCAGCGTGACGAGGCCCAGCTGGAAAACGCTAGGCTGACGCTGAACCGCTACCGCACCCTGCTGGGACAGGACTCGATCGCACGGCAGGATGTGGATACGCAGGCGGCGCTGGTCAAGCAGCTGGAAGGCACGGTCATGACGGACCGCGCGCAGGAAGGTACGGCGCGTCTGAATCTGGGCTACACCAAGGTGGTGGCGCCGATTACGGGGCGGGTTGGCCTGCGCGTAGTCGATGTGGGCAATCTGGTGGGCGCTAGCGATGCGGGCGGCATCGCCGTGATTACCCAGCTCTCGCCTATCGACGTGGAATTCTCCGTACCGCAGGATAGCGTGCCGGCCCTGATGCAGCAGGTGAACAGCGGCGCCAGTCTGGCTGCCGTGGCGCTCGACCGCACCCGCACCAATGTGCTCGAAAACGGCAAGTTCTCGGCCATGGATAATCAGGTTGATGTGCAGACCGGTACGGTGAAGGCCAAGGCGCGCTTTGCCAATACCAAGTCGGCGCTATTCCCTAGCCAGTTCGTTAATCTGCGCTTGGAGCTGCGCACTATCAAGGATGCCGTGATGGTGCCGGTGACGGCGGTGCGCCATGGCACGAACGGCGATTTCGTGTATGTACTCAAAGCCGACAAGACCGTGACGGTGCGGCCTATCACGCGTGGCCACTCCACTGCCGAGAAGGTGCAGATCGCCAGCGGCCTGCAGGCGGGCGAACAGGTGATTACCGAAGGCGCCGACCGTCTGAAGGAGGGGGCCAAAGTCACGCTGCCCGGTGGCGGTGGCCAGCGTGGCAGCGCAGGTGGACACGCTGCCAGCGCCAGCGCGGCCGCAGGCGCGGAGGCAGCATCGGGGCAGGGCGAGCGCCGGCATCGTAAAGATCAGGGCGCAGCACAATAATGAGTCCGTCCGCTCCCTTTATCAAACGACCGGTAGCGACTTCGCTACTGATGCTGGCCATTGTGCTGGCTGGCTTTGTCGGGTTTAAATTCCTGCCCCTGTCGGCGCTGCCGCAGGTGGATTTCCCCACCATACAGGTACAGACGCTGTATCCGGGCGGTAGTCCCGAAGTGATGGGCCAGACCGTGACGGCGCCGCTGGAACGCCAGTTCGGCCAGATGGCCGGACTGCAGCGCATGAGTTCTACCAGTGCAGCCGGTGTTTCCATTGTCACGCTGCAGTTCGGGCTGGGCCAGACGCTGGATGTGGCCGAGCAGGAAGTGCAGGCCGCGATCAACGCTGCCGCTTCGCTGCTGCCGACCGATCTGCCGGCGCCGCCAGTGTATGCCAAGGTCAATCCGGCCGATGCGCCGGTGCTGACGCTGGCCATTACCTCGGACACCATGCCGCTGACGGAAGTGCAGAATGTGGTCAATACCCGGCTGGCGCTGAAAATCTCGCAGGTTTCCGGCGTGGGGCTGGTCACCCTGAGCGGTGGCCAGCGTCCGGCTGTGCGCATACAGGCCGATACCAATGCGCTGGCATCTTACGGCTTAGGGCTCGATACCTTGCGCACGGCGATTACGGCGGCCAATGCCAATGGCGCCAAAGGCAGCTTCGACGGCCCGACCCGTGCCTACAGCATCAACGCCAACGACCAGCTGGTGACGGCGAGGGACTACAAGGAGCTGATTCTCGCCTACAAGAACGGCGCGCCGGTGCGTCTGAACGATGTGGCGACAGTGAAGGACAGCGCGGAAAACGTGGAGCTGGGCGCTTGGTCAGGCAATGGTCAGACCTTGCGCCAGGCGATTATCCTGAATGTGCAGCGCCAGCCCGGTGCTAACGTGATTGCGACGGTAGATGCCATCAAGGCGCGCCTGCCGGAACTGCAGGCCGGGCTGCCCGCGGCCATGAAGGTGGAGGTGCTGAGCGACCGTACCACCGGCATCCGCGCTTCGGTCGAGCATGTGGAGCAGGAACTGCTGCTGGCGGTGGTGCTGGTGGTGCTGGTGATCTTCGCCTTCCTGCATAGCCTGCGGGCGACGGTGATCGCCAGCCTGTCCGTGCCGATTTCGCTGATCGGCACCTGCGGCATCATGTATCTGCTGGGGTATAGCCTGAATAATCTGTCGCTGATGGCGCTGACCATCGCTACCGGCTTTGTGGTCGATGACGCCATCGTGATGATCGAGAATATCTCGCGCTACATCGAAGAAGGCGAGACGCCCATGGCCGCAGCGCTCAAGGGTGCGGCGCAGATCGGCTTTACCATCATTTCGCTGACCGTTTCGCTGATTGCCGTGCTGATCCCGCTGCTGTTCATGGGCGATGTGGTGGGGCGGCTGTTCCGCGAGTTCGCCATTTCGCTGGCCATCACCATCCTGATTTCGGCGCTGGTGTCGCTGACGCTGGTGCCGATGATGTCGGCACGCTGGCTGAAAAACCATGCAGAAGAAACCCCTAACCGCTTTGCGCAGCGCTTCCAGCAGTTCTTCGACGACGTGATCGCCCATTACGACCGCGCGCTGGTCTGGGTGCTCGACCACAGCAGCCTGACCCTGCTGGTGGCATTGGGCACGCTGATGCTGACGGTGCTGCTGTATGTGGTGATCCCGAAAGGGCTGTTCCCTACGCAGGATACGGGCCAGTTGCAGGCGCGGCTGGAAACGGGCAAGGCGGTTTCCTATGCCCGCATGGCCGAGCTGCAGCAGCAGGCTGCGCGGCTGATACTGGAAGATCCGGATGTGGCCACGCTCAGCTCCGTGGTAGGGGTGGATGCGGCGAATAACACCATGCTGCATACGGGCAGCATGCTGATCAATCTGAAGCACGAACGCAGCGGCCACCAGCAGCAGACCATGGACAGGCTGCGCCAGCGCATCGCGCAGATACCGGGCCTGACCCTGTATCTGCAGCCGACGCAGGACCTGACCATCGATGCGGAAACCGGGCCGACCCAGTTCCGCGTGTCGGTGGAAGGGGCCGACAACGCCAGCGTGAACCAGTGGGCCATCAGACTGGCAGAGCAGATGCGTACCAAGGCGGAACTGCGCAATGTGGTGTCGGACGTGGGCGCCAGTGCCAATGCGGCCTACGTTACCGTGGACCGCGATAGTGCTTCGCGCATGTCGATCACGGCGGCTTCGATCGATGATGCGCTGTACAGCGCCTTCGGCCAGCGCATCGTCTCCACCATATTCACGGAAACCAACCAGTATCGCGTGATTCTGGAAGCACGGCGCGACGACATTGCCACGCCGGCCGATCTGGGCAATCTGCAAGTGCGCACCGGCTCCGGCAAAGCGACGCCGCTGTCGGCGGTAGCCACCATCAGCGAACGTGCGGCCCCGCTGCAGGTAACCCACGTGGCGCAGTATCCGGCCACTACGCTGGGCTTCGATACGGCAGCCGGGGTGTCGCTGGGCACGGCGGTGGACAGCATCCGTCAGGCCGCGCGCGAAATCGGCTTCCCGCCATCCGTCACGCTGACCTTCCTCGGCGCGTCCGGTGCCTATCAGGCTTCGCTGTCCAACCAGCTGTGGCTGATTCTGGCTGCCGTGGTGTGCGTGTACATCGTGCTCGGTGTACTGTACGAGAGCTATATCCATCCGCTGACCATCCTGTCGACCCTGCCGTCGGCCGGTGTGGGCGCGCTACTGGCGCTGCTGGTGAGCGGACAGGATCTCGGTGTCATCGGCATCATCGGCATTATTCTCCTGATCGGTATCGTCAAGAAGAACGCCATCATGATGATAGACTTTGCCATCGAGGCCGAGCGCGAGGAGGGCAAGGCCCCACGCGCTGCCATTCATCAGGCGGCGCTGCTGCGTTTCCGGCCGATTCTGATGACCACGCTGGCCGCGCTGTTTGCTGCCGTGCCGCTGATGCTGGGCTGGGGCGAGGGCGCCGAACTGCGCCGTCCGCTGGGTCTGGCCATCTTCGGTGGCCTGATCGTGAGCCAGTTGCTGACCCTGTTTACCACGCCGGTGATCTATCTGGGCTTCGACAGTCTGGCGCGCCGCTTTGGCCGCGGCAAGGCAGTCTTGCCTGAAGGTGGTGCGTCGTGAATCTGTCCTCGCCTTTCGTCAAACGGCCGATTGCCACCGTTCTGCTGACCTGCGGGCTGGCGCTGGCGGGCATAGGTGCTTTCTTCGTGCTGCCGGTAGCGCCGCTGCCGCAGGTGGACTTCCCCGTGATTTCGGTGAATGCCAATCTGCCCGGCGCCAGTCCGGCCACCATGGCGTCCAGCGTATCGACGCCGCTGGAGCGGCATCTGGGCGTGATCGCCGGCGTCAACGAAATGACCTCGCAATCGAATACGGGATCGTCCAGCGTCACCCTGCAGTTTGACCTGAACCGCAATGTGGACGCGGTGGCGCGCGAGGTGCAGGCCGCGATCAATGCCAGCCGTGTCGATCTGCCCGCCACCCTGCGCAGCAACCCTACCTATCGCAAGGCCAATACTTCCGGCATGCCGGTGATGATACTGGCGCTGACTTCCAGAACCAAGACGCCAGGCCAGATATTCGACGCCGTTTCCAATACCGTGCTGCAGCGCCTGTCGCAAGTGACCGGGGTGGGCGACGTGGAACTGGGCGGCAGTTCTCTGCCGGCCGTGCGGGTGGAGCTGAACCCGTATGCACTGAACCGCTACGGCCTGTCGATGGAAGACGTGCGGGCAGCGATACAGGCCACCAACGCCAATCGTCCGCGCGGCGCCCTGCAGGGAAATGGCCGCCGTTTGCAGATCTATACCGAGTCCGCCCATGCCACCGGCGGCCGCAGCGCGGCCGATTACCGCAATCTGGTGGTGGGCTGGCGCAATGACACGGCGATCCGCCTGCAGGATGTGGCGGAAGTCGTCGATGGCGTGGAAGACCAGAACAATCTGGGCCTGTTCAACGGCCAGCCGGCGATTGTGGTGATTCTGCGTTCGCAGGCTGGCGCCAATGTGATCGAGACGGTCGACAGCGTGCGCGCGCAGTTGCCGCTGTTGCAGGCACAACTGCCCTCGGACGTGAAGATCGAGGTGGCATCCGACAGCACCAATTCGATCCGTTCCTCGCTGCACGAGATCGAAATCACGCTGGTGATCTCGGTGCTGCTGGTGGTGTTCGTGGTGAGCGTGTTCCTGCGCAGCCTGCGCGCTACCATCGTGCCTGCGGTGGCGACCGTGGTGTCGCTGCTGGGGACGTTCGGCGTGATGTATCTGCTGGGTTTCAGCCTGAATAATCTGTCGCTGATGGCGCTGACGGTGGCCACCGGCTTCGTGGTCGACGATGCCATCGTGGTGCTGGAAAATACCACGCGCCATATCGAAGCAGGCATGGACCGTTTCAAGGCCGCGCTGCTGGGGGCGCGCGAAGTGGGCTTTACCGTGCTCTCCATCAGTCTGTCGCTGATCGCCGTGTTCATTCCGCTGCTGTTCATGGGCGGCCAGTTCGGCGCACTGTTCAAGGAGTTTGCCATTACGCTGTCGGCGGCAGTGATGATTTCGCTGGTGGTGTCGCTGACCACCACGCCGATGATGTGCGCATGGCTGCTCAAGCCGGGTCATACCCACGCCGGTCCGCCGGGGCCGATAGCGCGCTTCTTCGAACGGGGCTTTAACGCCGTCCTGAAAGGCTACGAACATAGTCTGGACTGGGCGCTGTCCAGCGTGTGGCTGGTGATGCTGAGTCTGGTGTTCGTGATCGGCCTGAACTTCTACCTGTTTGCCGCCATCCCCAAAGGCGGCTTCCCGCAGCAGGACACGGGGCAGATCAGCGGCGGCATCCGTGCCGACCAGAGCATTTCCTTCCAGGCCATGCAGGGTAAGCTCAAGCAGCTGGTCAACATCATTAAGGACGATCCGGATGTCGCCACAGTGGTGGGCTTTACGGGCGGACGGCGTGCCGGTGGCGGTTTCATGTTCATCAACCTCAAGCCGGCCAACCAGCGCACGGTGGCCGGGCAGGCCGTGATTGCCCGCCTGCGTCCCAAGCTGGCCAAGGTGACGGGCGTGAGCCTGTTCCTCAGTCCAGTGCAGGATCTGCGCGCAGGCGGGCGGCAGGCCAACGCCAATTACCAGTACACGCTGAAGAGCGATAATCAGGCCGACCTGAAAAAATGGGCCAGCCGCCTGGCCGAGGCCATGAAAACCCAGCCCGCGCTGACCGATGTGGATACCGATCAGGCGGAAAATGGCGTGGAGACTTTTGTCAGTATCGACAAGGCCAGTGCCTCGCGTCTGGGCCTGTCTGCCAGAGATATCGACAATGCCCTGTACAACAGCTTCGGCCAGCGTCAGGTGGCCACTATCTACAGTGAGCTGAACCAGTATCACGTCATCATGGAAGTGCCGCGCGAATACGCCAGAAGTCCGGAAGCGCTGAAAGATGTGTATGTACCATCCAAAGGTCTGCCCGCGCCGAGCGCCAGCAATCCTAACGGCGCGCCGGTGGCGCAGACGGTAACCACCAGCGCTGGCGGCAAAACCACCACTACAGCTAGCACCACGCCGGCCAATGTAGCGGCTCCGGCGGTCAAGGACGCTTCATCCGGCTCTGCGCTCAGCACCAAGGCCACTACCATGGTGCCGCTGTCGGCCATTGCCACCTTTGTCGAAGGTTCGACCGCTACCGCCGTCAACCATCAGGACGGCGAACTGGCTACCACCATTGCCTTCAATCTGCAGGCGGGCAAAAGCCTGTCCGATGCGGCGGCGCAGATCAAGGATGCGGAAGCGGAAATCGGCATGCCGAACAATGTGCGCGGCAGCTTCCAGGGTTCGGCCAAGGCGGCGCAGGACAGTAACAAGTCCCTGCCATTGCTAATACTTGCCGCCGTGGTCGTGATCTACATCGTGCTGGGCATACTCTACGAGAGTCTGGTGCATCCCGTGACGGTGCTGACCACCTTGCCATCGGCAGGCGTGGGCGCCGTGCTGGCGCTGCTGATTTTTAAAATGGAGTTCTCGACGATTTCGCTGATCGGCATCTTCCTGCTGATCGGTATCGTCAAGAAGAACGCCATTCTGATCATCGATTTTGCGCTTGAAGCCGAGCGCTCGCGTGGCCTGACGCCGCGTGCAGCGGTGCGCGAAGCCTGTGTGCTGCGCTTCCGTCCTATTCTGATGACGACGCTGGCTGCCGCACTCGGTGCGCTGCCGCTGGCCATCGGCTTTGGCGAAGGCTCCGAGCTGCGCCAGCCGCTGGGCGTGGCGATTATCGGTGGGCTGATCGCCAGCCAGATACTGACTCTGCTGACCACACCCGTGGTCTATCTCCTGATGGATAAGCTGCGCCGCCGCAGCCCGTCCGAACAACACCTGAGCCGCCTGCATGATGCGGCGCCGGGCACACCATGAGCCTAACTATGTCTCCAAACCGTTTTTCTTCGATGACGCTGGCCGTGCTGGCCGCTTTGCTGGCCAGCGGTTGCGCCGTGACGCCGGCCTACCACGCCGCCAGTACCCCGCAGCCGGCGGCCTACAAGGAAACCGCCAGCGCGGCCGATAAAGCCGCTGCCGGCTGGAGCGAGGCAGCACCGGCCGATATGCTGGAGCGCGGCCCATGGTGGCAGCTATTTGGTGATCCGGTGCTGGACCAGCTGGCCGCGAGCATCGAAGTCTCCAACCAGAATGTGGCAGCGGCGGTGGCTAATTATGCGCAGGCGCGCGCGCTGGTGCAGCAGCAGCGTGCCAGCCTGTTCCCCAGCGTGACCCTGTCGGCCAGCGATACCCGCTCCGGCGGTGGCGACAAGACGCCCACGGCTAACCAGTACCGTGCCAGCATAGGCGCCAGCTGGGAACCGGATATCTGGGGCAAACTGGGCGCGGGCGTGGACAATGCGCAGGCCAGCCTGCAGATCAGCGCAGCCGAACTGGCTGCCGCGCGCCTGTCAGCACAGGGCGAGCTGGCCACCAACTATTTCTCGCTGCGCCAGACCGATGCCCAGAAGGCGCTGCTGGACGCTACGGTAGAAGGCTACGCACGGGTGCTGCAGATCACCCAGAACCGCTTCGATGCGGGGCTGGCAGCGCGCTCCGATCTGTTGCAGGCGGAAACCCAGCTGGCCAATGCCCGCATCGACCAGCTGACTCTGACGCGCCAGCGCGCCACGCTGGAACATGCCATGGCAGTTTTGCTGGGCAAGGCCGCCAGTGATTTCAGCCTGCCGGTGGCCGAGTGGAAGGTGGTGGTGCCGGATGTGCCAGCAGGCGTGCCGTCCACGCTGCTGCAGCGGCGCCCCGATATCGCAGCGGCGGAGCGCCGGGTGGCGGCGGCCAACGCCCAGATCGGCATCGCCCGCAGCGCCTATTTCCCGTCGCTCAATCTGACGGGCAGTTATGGCTACGCGGCGGCCAGTTCGGCGGGACTGTTCAATGCGTCCAATAATCTGTGGTCGCTGGGGCTGTCGGCTGCGCAGACGCTGTTCGATGCCGGTGCCACGCGGGAGCGCGTGGCCGGAGCGGAAGCCCAGCGCGATGCTGCCATCGCCCAGTATCGCCAGAGCGTGCTGGCGGCGTTTGCCGATGTGGAGAACCAGCTGGCTGCTACCCGCGTGCTGGCGCAGCAGCAGGACTTGCGCAAGCAGGCATCGGCTGCAGCCGATCAGGTGGAGGCGCAAATGCTGAACCGCTATCGCGCGGGGCAGGTCAGCTACAGTGACGTAGTGACGGCGCAGAATACGGCGCTGACGGCGCGCCGCGCGCTGGTGCAGGCGCAGGCGGATCGCCAGACCACGGCCATCGCCCTGATTCAGTCGCTGGGCGGCGGCTGGCACGTACCGGCGCCATAGTCCAGAACCGCGACAGAGCGGAATTTCCGGCCTGCTGCGGCAGCGGGCTGGCCTCTTCAAAACAGCGGGAAATCAGGTCTTGCAGCCCTAAAAAGACCACTCATTCGGTGCCAGAAGGAATATACTCCCGCCAGAACTCAAACCGGGGTATAAATCTTGTTAAAACATCTACTATTACCCGCTGCACTGCTAAGCGCATTTGCGGCACAGGCCGACGAAGGCCAGTGGCAACCCTACCAACTGCCACAGTTGAAGTCCGAATTGAAACGCGTGGGCATTACCATCCCGGCCGAAAAACTGGCCGATCTGTCCAAGCATCCGATGAGCGCCATCGTGTCGCTGGGCGGCTGCTCGGCATCGTTCGTGTCCGATGCAGGTCTGGTGGTGACCAATCACCACTGCGCCTATGGTGCCATCCAGCGCAACGCCACGCCCGAACACAATTACATTGTCGATGGCTTTTTAGCCAAGACCCGTGCGGAAGAACTGCCGGGAGGCCCGAACACGCTGGTGTATGTGACGGATAAGGTGGAAAACGTCACCGATCGCGTGCTGAAAGACGTCAAGCCCGGCATGTCGGGCAAGCAGCGCCACGAAACCGTGGAAAAAGCCATCAAGGCCCTGATCGCCGAATGCGAAAGCGATAAATTCTATCGCTGTTCGGTGCCGGCCTTCCACCGTGGCCTCGAGTACTACCGCATCCGCCAGATGATGATACGCGATGTGCGTCTGGTGTACGCGCCGGCCGACATGATCGGCAACTTCGGCGGCGATATCGATAACTACGAATGGCCACGTCAGGGTGGTGATTACTCCTTCCTGCGCGCCTACGTGGGCAAGGATGGCCGTCCGGCCGATCCGTCGCCGGACAATGTGCCATATCACTCGAAAGATTTTCTGGTGGTGTCGGCCGAAGGTCTGAAGAACGGCGATCCGGTGCTGCTGGCCGGCTATCCGGGCCGCACCAGCCGCTACAAGCTGCCGTCGGAAATCCGCGCAGCGCGTGATGCTGCCTATCCGGCCCGCGTGGCCGAGATACAGGCCGATCTGGACGTGATCGCAGCCGCCACCAAGGGCAATCCTGCTGCCGCTGTGCGCTACGCCAGCGTCGACAAGAGCATGAACAACGTCATGAAGAAGACCCAGGGGCTGCTCGACGGCTTCGCCCGCAAGGACATTGCTGCCATCAAGGATGTGCAGGATGCCGAGTTCCGCGCATGGTATGGCAAGCAACCTAACATGTCGAAAACCCTGCTGGCCGAACTCGATAGCGTGATCGCTGCCGATCTGGCGCTAAGCGACGAAGAATTCGGCTACAGCGTGGCCACCACCTCGGACCTGCTCAAGAGCGCCATCACGCTCAACCGTCTGGCGCGCGAAAGCGCCAAGCCGGACGCCGAGCGCGAATCGGGCTACCAGCAGCGCGATCTGAGCTTCATCAAAGCCCGTCTGAACCGTCTGGAACAGTCGTTTGTCGCCAGCGTGGATCAGGCCCGCTTTGTGGCAGCCCTGCAGCGCTATGCCAAACTGCCGAAGTCCATGCACGTGACCGATCTGGATAGCCTGCTGCCAGCCGTGGACGCGGTACCAGCGCTGTACACCCGCACCGAACTGGGCGACACCGCCAAGCGTCTGGCGCTGGTGGGCAAGGATGGCGCAGCCTTCGCTGCCTCGGACGACGCCTTCGTACAGCTGGCCATCAAGCTCGATGACGTGACCCAGTCGCTGAAAGAGCGCCGCAAGGAACTCGATGGCAATCTGGAACGGGTCATCCCGCAATACATGCAGGCCGTGATCGCATGGAAGAAGTCGCAGGGCAAGCCGGTCTATCCTGACGCGAATTCCACCCTGCGCGTCACCTACGGCACGGTGTCGCCATACTCGCCGAAAGACGGCATTACCAAAGGCCCGTTCACCACGGTGGAAGGCATCGTCGAGAAGCATACGGGCAAAGATCCGTTCAACGCGCCGCAGAAGCTGCTGGACGCCATCAAGGCCAAGCGCTATGGCCAGTTCAAGGATACGGTGCTGGGTACCGTGCCGGTCGATTTCCTCACCAGTGCCGATACTACCGGCGGCAATTCCGGTTCGGCTGTGATGAACCGCAAGGGCGAGCTGGTAGGCCTGAATTTCGATTCGACCTATGAATCGATTACCAAGGACTGGTATTTCGACACGGCCATTACGCGCGCCATCCATCTGGATATCCGCTATATGCTGTGGGTGATGAGCGAAGTCGATCACGCTGACAACGTGCTCAAGGAAATGACCATCAAATATCCGGCCAGGAAGTAATGGAACTGCTCGCTGCCCTGCTGGCCTACGCCTATATGCCATGGAAACTGGCAGGGCTGGCGACGACTCCGCTGGAGCTGCTGTCCTTCCTGCTCTCGGTGGCGACGGTGTGGTTCAACATCCGCCAGTCCCACTGGGGCTGGCTGTTTGCCATCATCTCTTCTGCCACCTACGGGCTGGTGTTCTTCGGCTCGCGCCTGTACGGCGACATGGGCTTGCAGCTGGTGTTTATCAGCGTGTCGGTGTACGGCTGGTACCAGTGGCTGCACGGCGACGATAGCCACGAGCGCCTGCCGGTGACGGAGCTGGGCAAGCGTGGCCGCTATATCGCCGCCGCAGCATGGCTGGGCGGCTTTGCCGTGCTGGCGTGGTTCCTCAAATCGTACACGGATACCGATGTGCCCAATTCGGATGGTTTCCTCACCGCTGGCAGTCTGGTTGGCCAGCTGCTGCTATCGCGTAAGAGGATCGAGAACTGGCATGTGTGGATCATCGTCGATGTGCTGTATGTGGCGCTGTACCTGCACAAGCATCTGGTGCTGACGGCCATCCTGTATGCCGTATTCGTCGGCATGGCGGTGATGGGCTTGCGCGCATGGCGCGGCGACGTACCGGCCAGCGGCCGCATGGCGCTGGAATGAGGCCGGCCACACCGCTGCGCATAGCCATACTGGGCGCAGCATCCTCCGGCAAATCCACGCTGGCGGCGGCGCTGGCCGAGCACTATCAGACCCTGTGGGTGCCCGAATATCTGCGCGAGTTTGTCGATGTGCAGGGCAGGGTGCCCCGTTCCGAAGACCAGTTCCATATCGCCAGTACCCAGCGTGCGCGCGAGGAGCTGGCAGCAGCGCGCGCCAGCAAGTATCTTTTTTGCGACACTACGCCGCTGATGACGGCCATCTACAGCCGTCACTATTTTGGTGCAGTGGACGCACCGCTGGCCGCGCTGGCCGCCAGCCACCAGCAGGATTACGACCTGACGCTGGTGACGGCAGCTGATATTCCGTGGGTGGCCGATGGCCTGATGCGCGAATGCGAAACGGTGAGCGTGACCATCAACCGCATGCTGCTGGACGAACTGGCTGCCCGTGCGATACCCTACATACTGGTGTCGGGGGAACCCGGCGAACGACTATCTCAGGTGGAGCGGCATCTATGAAGCGGCTGGCGGTGATATTGACGTTCGTATCGCCGCTAGCACTGGCGGATACCGGCTATTACCTGGTTTCTACCTACGACGTCGAGCATCAGGCCTCGATCGATTTCAAATACTGGAATGCCCACTACAAAGGCCGTACCGTGGCTGCGCCGGAAGTCGGCATAGGCTACGGCGTCACTTCGCGCTGGTACACCGAGGTGTATGCCAAGTGGATCAAGCTCAATGGCGGTGCCGGACAGTGGGTGCAGACCGACTGGCAGAATGACTTTCTGCTGACGCAGGGGCAGTACGATGTCGATCTGGCGCTGCACACCCGCGTGGCGCGCGCCCGCAACAGCGACGATGGCTACAGCATCGAATGGGGCCCCGTGCTGCAGACCGAATATGGCCGCACCCAGTTCAATGCCAACCTGTTTTTCCAGCGTGATCTGCATCTGAACCAGCCGGCTGCAACGTCGACCACGCTAACCTATCAGCTACAGGTCAAGCACAACTGGCTGCCATGGCTGCAGCCGGGCTTGCAGGCGTTTGGCGAAGTGGGGAAGTGGAATGACTGGCTGCCTTACCGGCAGCAGTCGCACCGTGCCGGGCCGATGGTGTACGGACACCGCGATATCGGCCAGCAGGAAGTGAAATACGAATTTGCCTATCTGATAGGACGCAATTCGGCACGCGCAGCCAAGAGTGTGACGCTGCGCGTGCAGGTCCTGTTTTAAAGGTCGAACTGGGCCGATACGCGCAGCGTGCGGCTGGCGCCCGGCATCAGGTAGCCGCCCAGATCAGGGGTTACGTCGCGCCAGTAGAACTTGTCCAGCGCGTTGTCGACACTGGCGCGCAGCGTTACCGGCGTGTTGCCCAGACGGGTGGCATAAGCGCCACCCAGATTAAGCACGTGGTAGGACGGTACGAACACCTTGTTCTCGATGTCGAAGGCTTTCTTGCCCGAGTATTGCCAGTTGGCGCTCAGCGACAGTCCGGATACTTGCGGCACGGCGTAGTCGGCATAGGCGCTAGATTTGAAGGCCGCTACGTTGGTGACGCGCTTGCCATCGAGGCTGGCTAGACCCGTGTCGTGCTGCTGGGTGTTGAGGGCGGTGGCGCTGACGCCGACGTTCAAGGCGCGGCTGACACGGCCATTGAGCGCCATCTCCAGACCGCGGTTCTGGGCTTCGCCATTGCGCACGTACTCGTTCTGCGCCGAGGTGTACTCCAGCCCTTTGCGGATCTGGAACAACGCCAGCGTGGCGTTCAGGTCGGGATGCACGTCGGCTTTTACGCCTACTTCCACCTGTTTCGATTTATTCGGCGCCAGCGCGCGGCCCTGATTGCTGGTGCCCAGCGGCGCGACGCCGCCGTATTCCAGACCCTGTGCCAGCGAGCTGTAGACCGATACATTGCTGCGCAGGGCGTACACCAGCGACACATTGGGCAGCCAGTAGCCGGTATCGGTGTGGGCGTACTGGATGGCGACACCCTGGTCGTCAGCGCCGACATATTCGTCGCGCTTGATCTGCACGTAGCGTGCACCCGCGTGCAGCTTGAGCTGCTCGGTAATGCTGGCCACGTCCTGCGCGAACACGGCGCGGTCCAGCGTATGGCGGCGTTCCGATACGGGGCCGCTGCTGCCTTGTGCCGGTGCTACCACGATAGGGTGGTAGATATTGCTGTAGCCGGTACCGTCCACGCCTGCTTGCGTGTACAGGTAGTCGCCCCATTTTTCGCTGTTGCGTGCCAGCGAGGCGCCGAAGGTGATCGCGTGCCCGATGCCGGCGCTGACGAAGCGGCCCTGCAGCAAAGCCTGCACGGCCAGCGGCGATTTTTTCTCGCCCAGACTCTTGTAGTCGTACACGTCGAAATCGCCATTGCCGCAGTAGCCGGGGTACAGGCCCTGCGCGCCGCAGCCATAAGGGAAGGCCGTGTAGTCATCGCGCTTGAACTGGTGCTGGTTGGCGCTGATGCTGGCGTTCCACTCGGGCGAGAAGCTGTAGGCAAAGCGCGCGCCCAGATTGCTGCTGGTGGTTTCCACCGGACGGCTCCATGGCTGGTTGTTCAGCATGGTGTCGGCCGCCACTACCGGCAGGGTGGTGTTGTTGAGCAGCTGGAAGCCCGGTGCCGTTACTTGCGCTTTCTTCTGGATGTCGCCATCGATCTGCAGCAGGGCTTGCGGCGAGATTTTCCAGTCGAAGGCAGCACTGGCAAACTTGCGGTTACCGTCCGCGCCCTTGATGTAGGAACGCAGGCGTTCTGCGGCCAGATTGACACGGTAGCCGAAGCGCGTATCGTCGAAACGGCCGCCCAGATCCACCGCACCGTACAGGTTGCCGCGCTCGCGTTCTTCCAGCAGCACGGTGCGCAGCGTCTGTTCTGTCGGGCGTTTGGTGACGTAGTTGATCATGCCGCCCGGCGCGGAAACGCCTGCCTGCAGGCCGGACAGGCCTTTCAGCACTTCGATGCGCTCCTTGTTCTCCAGCGGGATCTGGGTATCGCCCGGTATCGCCATGCCGTCCTTGCGGTAGCTGGTGGCGTTATCGAGCTTGAAGCCGCGGATCGAGAACTGCTCGGAATAGCCGACCGCATTGTAGGCGTCGCTCAGGCTGGCGTCGTAGCGGGCCGCGTCGGTGGTGGAGTGGATTTGCAGATCCTGCATCTGCTGGGCGCTGATGACGCTGACGCTGGCCGGGGTTTCCAGCAGCGGCGAGTCGCTGAAGCCGGCCACGCTGGCACGGTTGAGCTGGGCTTTGCTGGCGGTCACCAGTACTTCGGGCATGCTGTGTTCGGCGCTGTCGGCGAGTGCGCTGACAGGAAAGGCAAGGGCGATCGCGAGGGCGAGCGGGCTGGCGGTAAATTTGGCGGTGGTCATAGGGACTCTCTACATGTTCGGCTGGGTGCCGTGCGGGAGAGCCATCAAAGAAGGGAGAACTACTTTGCGCTTTCCTTCGCTGGCATTATCCAGATCAGGTACGAAGGGTATCTCTCACCCGGACACAACGGCCCAGGACCCCTAGCGAAAGCGAGAGTGTAACATAGATCGCACGCCACCCCGCATTTCATGGTGCGGTGCGGGGGGGCGCAGCCGGCGCTAGCCAAACACCTCCGCTATGGGTTTGGGGGCGCCGATGATGCTGGCGCTGGAGAAATCAAAGCCGGTCGAGGTGTAAGGCGTCAGGCGGCCATCGTTGCCTATGCTGGCGTGGGCATGGGTGAACGAGCGGTACACCAGTTCAACGCTATTGTCTGCTGCCGCGTCGTTATCGACGGCGCTGGTAAAAGCAGTGTTGAAGAAGTATTCGTCCACCAGCGCGGGTTTGCCGGACGCTGAATCGTGGGTGTAAGCCTCGATCTGCACTTTGGTGCTGGTGCCGTTGCGCAGATCGTCCATCAGTTTGATCAGCGCGGCGCTCTGGCCCAGTTCGAGCTTGACGCTATCGGGCACGGCTCTGCCTACCGAAGCACCCGTGCCTTTGAGGAAGCTGGAATCGGCCGTGGCGCCGAAACTGAAACCGCTCAGCGGTACCCAGCCGTTGACCCCGTCCACGTGGATAAAATAGTCGAGCGGGGTAGCGCTGGAAATTTGCGGATCGAGCGGGTTTCCGGCTGCATCGGCGCCGGGATCGACGCTGCCGCCGGCCGGCAGGGCGTCGTTCATGGTGCTGACATTCCAGGAGAAGTGCAGGCCGTTGCTAATCGGTACGCCTTTCTGATCGATGGGTGTGAGCACTTCATCGACGGCTTTATAGACGAAGCTTATCTGATTGCCGGTACTGCCGTCGCTGCCGGCGCTGGTCTGGACGCCCGTCGCATAAACCGAACTGAAGTTAAACTCCTGCACCACGTTTTTGAGGGTTGGATCGCCTGCATAGACTTCGATTTCTACCCGGTTCATAGACGTGCCCTTGAGTATATTCGTCATGAAGGCACTCTGCGCGACGCCGCTGCCCAGCGTCAGTCCGACGGCATCCGGCACCGGCTTGCCGACGGCTGCACCGCTCCCTTTGAGCACGCTCGTTTCGGCGCTGGCGCCGAAGGAAAAATCATCGAGCGTCATCCACGCGCTCGCCTTGCCGGTGCTATCGGTATAGCGCAGGTAGTAATGCAGTTCGGTGCCGGGCTCGACGCTGGCGGGCGCTGGCTGGCTGTATGCCTCGGCGACTATGGCAGGGGCGCTCGCCAGCTCTGCGCTGGAAAAATCAAAGCCGGTCGAGGTGTAAGGCGTCAGGCGGCCATCGTTGCCTATGCTGGCGTGGGCATGGGTGAACGAGCGGTACACCAGTTCAACGCTATTGTCTGCTGCCGCGTCGTTGTTGACGGCGCTGGTAAAAGCAGTGTTGAAGAAGTATTCGTCCACCAGCGCGGGTTTGCCGGACGCAGAATCGTGGGTGTAAGCCTCGATCTGCACTTTGGTGCTGGTGCCGTTGCGCAGATCGTCCATCAGTTTGATCAGCGCGGCGCTCTGGCCCAGATCGAGCTTGACGCTATCGGGCACGGCTCTGCCTACCGAAGCACCCGTGCCTTTGAGGAAGCTGGAATCGGCCGTGGCGCCGAAACTGAAACCGCTCAGCGGTACCCAGCCGTTGACCCCGTCCACATGGATAAAATAGTCGAGCGCGGTAGCGCTGGAAATTTGCGGATCGAGCGGGTTTCCGGCTGCATCGGCGCCGGGATCGACGCTGCCGCCGGCCGGCAGGACGTCGTTCATGGTGCTGACATTCCAGGAGAAGTGCAGGCCGTTGCTAATCGGTACGCCTTTCTGATCGATGGGAGTGAGCACTTCATCGACGGCTTTATAGACGAAGCTTATCTGATTGCCGGTATTGCCGTCGCTGCCGGCGCTGGTCTGCACGCCGGTCGCATAAACCGAACTGAAGTTGAACTCCTGCACCACGTTCTTGAGGGCCGGGTCGCCTGCATAGGCTTCGATTTCTACCCGGTTCATAGACGTGCCCTTGAGTATATTCGTCATGAAGGCACTCTGCGCGACGCCGCTGCCCAGCGTCAGCCCAACGGCGTCCGGCACCGGCTTGCCGACGGCCGCACCGCTCCCTTTGAGCACGCTCGTTTCGGCGCTGGCGCCGAAGGAAAAGTCATCGAGCTTCATCCACGCGCTAGTCTTGCCGGCGCTATCGGTATAGCGCAGGTAGTAATGCAGTTCGGTGCCGGGCTCGACGCTGGCGGGCGCTGGCTGGCTGTATGCCTCGGCGACTATGGCAGGGGCGCTCGCCAGCTCTGCGCTGGAGAAATCAAAGCCGGTCGAGGTGTAAGGCGTCAGGCGGCCATCATTGCCTATGCTGGCGTGGGCATGGGTGAACGAGCGGTACACCAGTTCAACGCTATTGTCTGCTGCTGCGTCGTTGTTGACGGCGCTGGTAAAAGCAGTGTTGAAGAAGTATTCGTCCACCAGCGCGGGTTTGCCGGACGCTGAATCGTGGGTGTAAGCCTCGATCTGCACTTTGGTGCTGGTGCCGTTGCGCAGATCGTCCATCAGTTTGATCAGCGCGGCGCTCTGGCCCAGATCGAGCTTGACGCTATCGGGCACGGCTCTGCCTACCGAAGCACCCGTGCCTTTGAGGAAGCTGGAATCGGCCGTGGCGCCGAAACTGAAACCGCTCAATGGCACCCAGCCGCTGACGCCATCCACATGGATAAAATAGTCGAGCGGGGTAGCGCTGGAAATTTGCGGATCGAGCGGGTTTCCGGCTGCATCGGCGCCGGGATCGACATTACCGCCGGCCGGCAGGACGTCGTTCATGGTGCTGACATTCCAGGAGAAGTGCAGGCCGTTGCTAATCGGTACGCCTTTCTGATCGATGGGAGTGAGCACTTCATCGACGGCTTTATAGACGAAGCTTATCTGATTGCCGGTATTGCCGTCGCCGCCGGCGCTGGTCTGGACGCCCGTCGCATAAACCGAACTGAAGTTAAACTCCTGCACCACGTTTTTGAGGGTTGGATCGCCTGCATAGGCTTCGATTTCTACCCGGTTCATAGACGTGCCCTTGAGTATATTCGTCATGAAGGCACTCTGCGCGATGCCGCTGCCCAGCGTCAGTTCGACTGCGTCCGGCACCGGCTTGCCGACGGCTGCACCGCTCCCTTTGAGCACGCTCGTTTCGGCGCTGGCGCCGAAGGAAAAGTCATCAAGCGTCATCCACGTGCTAGTCTTGCCGGTGCTATCGGTATAGCGCAGGTAGTAATGCAGCTCGGTGCCGGGTTCGACACTGGGCATAATGCCGCGGGAGATGGGGCTGGTATCGCTCACCCCGTTGACCACCACATCGACATGGGCCGTGCTGGTGCCGCCGTGGCCGTCGCTGACCGTGTAGTCGAAGCCGTCGGTGCGCTGCTCGCCGCTGTTCAGGGCCTGCAGCGTTTGCGAGGCGCGCGGGTCGTAGCTGAAGGCGCCGTTGGCGTTCAGTGTGACGGTGGCGCCCAGGGCGGTGGTGAAATTGCCGGGATTGCTGATCACCAGCGCATCGCCATCTTTGTCGCTATCCTTGCCGCCACTGCTGCCATCGATGACATTGCCTGTAACGACGGTGTTTTCATCGGTGCTGGCGTGATCGTTGAGCGCCAGTGGTGCATCGTTGACCGCTTTGATGGTCAGGTTGACGCTGGCGATGTCGGAATTATCCTTGCCGTTGCTGGCGTGGTAGCTGAAACTGTCGGCGCCGTTGTAATCGGCATCGGGCCGGTAGATAAAGCTGCCATCGGCATTCAGGCTCAGGGTGCCGTGCGCGGGGCCCTGATCCAGTAGGGCCACCAGTGGCTGGCCATTCGGGTCCTGATCATTGCTCAGCACACTGGCATAGCTCTGTTGCCCTGCATCTTCGTCCAGCGTGTAGTTGTCGTCTGCGGCATGGGGGCGGGCCAGGGTGAAACTGATGGCATGCAGCAGAAAATCGCTACCGTGTTTGCTGCCGGAGGTGTAGCTATCTGTGCCGAAACTGCCGTCGGCCTGATTGTAGCCGCCAAAGGCAAAACTGCCATCGCTACGCTGGGCGCCGGCGCTGAGTTCGACGCTGCTGAAGTTCTGTGCGCTTTCCAGCTGCACCTGCTGACTGCCGCTCAGGCTGTTAGCGGTAATAAATTGTTCGCCGACCAGACTGCCTTGGGCGTTATACAGTCTGATGCGCATGGCTTCGGCGTAGCCGCTGCCATCGTCATTGGCAAAAAAGGAGGCGAGACTGAGATTGACGGCTCTGGCCGCTTCCGTCAGGTTGAAGCGCAGCGCTTCGCGGCCGTCCACTTCCTGCCTGATGCTGCTGGTGGCGGACGAAGTACCGCTGACGCCCAGATCGCCCCGGTAGATGTCGCCGCCGGCCAGTGTGGCGCTCAGCATGTCGGTATATTTGAGGGCAGTCCAGACTTCGGCGGCGTTGCTGGCATCGGCTTTGTGCACGGCGCTGACGCCGCTGTACGACCAGGCATTGACCCATTGGCCGCCGGCACCGGTCTGGCTGGCCGGGGCGTTGCCCAGGCTGATAATACGGTCGGGCGGCACGCCGCCCGCAATGACGGAAACAGACATGGCGAACTCCTGTGCGCTTAGCGGCGTTGACGCTGGTATGCCAGCAGGCCCAGTCCGGCGCCCAGCATCAGCCAGCTGGCCGGTTCGGGGACGGTGGGGACGATTTCGCTGATGCTCACGTTATCGAACAGCCAGAAGCTTTCATCGTGGCGCAGCTGGAACTCCAGCAGCGTGCTGTTCTGGGTGGCGGTAAATTGCACGGAATACGCGGTGTAGCCGCTGGCAGTCTTGTCCTGAAACAGCCAGATGCTGTGCTGATCCGTCAGCACCTCGACGGAGCTGATGGTGGCGGCGTTGTTCACGCTGGCGCCCAGATTGGCGAGCCAGAACGTTAGCTGGTAACTGTGGCCGGTCTCGGTGTTCAGCGTCTGGCTCAGCGCGGCTGCGCTGCCATTCTGGCCCAGTATGGCGCCGTAGTTGCCTTCATAGGGCATGTCGCTGGCGACCAGGTTCACGCTGGTATCACCAGTGAGTACCCAGCCTGTGAAATCACCGGTCTCGAAGCCGCCATTGCTGATGCTGGGAGCGGCTTGTGCGGTGGCGATACAGCACAGGAGCACGGCACTGGCGACGTATTGCAGGAAGAGCTTCATTGAATTTCCCTCCTTACATTTGTTATAAAAATTACACTGGTGGCGGGTATTCTGCGCTTCTCTGCCAGTTTTTTCAGCAGATTTTAAGTGCGGCGTGCGCATTGTTAAAAAAATGCCACGTAATTCTTGTAGGTAATTCTCTGCAGTGATGGACTGGCGTGCGCCTTATATCGAGCTGTGTCAGTACACTGGAAAAGAAGCAGCGCATCACGGCGCTGGAGGCAAAAGGAAGGGACGGGAATGAAGCCATCCTATCGTGAAGGGAGCTGGTTTGCGGTGCCGCTGCTCGACGGCGGCTATGCCTGGGGGCTGGTGGCGCGGCTGGCACCTGCCAGCAAAATCATGCTGGCCTATTTATTCGGTCCGCGCATGGGCCAGCTATTGCCGGTTGACCAGCTGGAACGTCTGACGCCGCAGCAAGCCTTGCGGATACTGCGGGTAGGCGATATGGCACTGGCCAGCGGGCACTGGCCTGTGCTGGGCGATAGTCCCGACTGGCAGGCGGCGCGCTGGCCGGTGCCGCAATTTCTGCGCCGCGCCGAGAAGCTGCAGCGCGCCTGGCGGGTCAGTTATACCGATGCCGATCCCAGCCGCGCCGAGCGTGAAGAAGCGGTGGCCTACGACACCCCCGGGCTGGAGACCGATTCGCTGTTTGGTTATGGATCGGTGGAATTACTGCTGACCCGCCTGCTGGGCGAGACCCCGCCTAGTCGCAGCTGACATTCCACGCGGCGTATTCGCCGCGATGCTTGCGCACGGCCACGCGCACACGCGTGGCGCGATCGCTATCGAACAACAGGGCAAACATTCTGGTCGCGCCATCTGCCGCTGCTGCGGGCTCGATGGCGGCAAGCGTGAAGGGCAGGGCGCGCTGGCGTATGCATTGCGAATTTCCGGCCAGTAGCAGGCGCGCACGTTGCAGCAGCTCGGCATGCTGGCGCAGCAGCGCCACTACGTCTTCGGGCGGCAGGGCAGGCGCCATCAGTACGGTGTGAGGTGCAGCGCTGCAGATAGTGTTGGGACGGGCCAGCCAGACATGCCATGTAGGCGGCTGGGCGGCGGGCTGCCAGCGCGTGCCTGTTCTGGCGCTGGCGTCATAGATGAAGCTGGAGCGGATCTGGCGGCACAGGTCCACGGCCGAGTGGCGCGGTGCGCTGTCGACGCGGGCGATGACCTGCCATGGCTGTTTGCTCCGGCGTGTAATGTCGAACGCCGGCGCAAACAGCGGAGCAACAGGACGCGCGCCATGCGCTTCGCTCAGCGCCAGTGCGCGGTAGTATGCGTCGAAACTGCTGCGTTCCGCTTCGCTGGCTTCGCGCTGCTGCAGTTTATTAGCTGCTTCCCTGTCAGCGCGCGCGTGTGCCGCGCTGCCGGCCAGCAGCAGGACAGACAGGCAGAGCGTCAGGCCGCAGCCCGGCACAGCGCGGGGGCGCAGCATCATACCGCCTTCATGCTGATCTGGATCTGCAGGCCGCCGCCGTCGCGGTTACGCACCTGCAGTTCGGCGTCGTGGCGCTGGATGACGCGCTCCACGATGGCCAGTCCCAGGCCGGCACCGTTGGCCTGTCCGCGTGCCGTATCGAGGCGGGTGAAGGGCTTGAGCAAGTGTTCGATCTGTTCGTCCGGTACGCCGCTGCCGTGGTCCTGCACTTCGATCAGCACACGGCGCGCAGTAGGATTACCCTTGATGCTGCAGCGGATATCGATCTCCGTCACGTCGCTGCCCGGCGTCTTGCCGTAGCGGCGCGCGTTCTCGATCAGATTATTGATGACGCGCTTGATATCGGTCGCGTTGCCCATGGCGTGGGCGCCTGCGGCAATTTCGGTGCTGATGCGTACATCAGGCAGGCGTTCCGCTTCATGCGCGGTTTCTTCCAGCAGGGCCGAAAGGTCGATGCTGGAGAAGCTCGAGGCTTCGGTCGGTTTGGCGTAGTCGAGGAACTGGCCGATGATGTCGTCCATCTGGGCGATGTCGGACTGCATGCCTTCGCGTGCCTCCTTCGACAGATCGGCCATTTCCACTTCCAGCTGCATGCGCGCCAGCGGCGTGCGCAGATCGTGCGAAATCCCCGCCAGAATGACGGCGCGGTCCGATTCCACCTGCTGCAGCTGCACCACCATCTGGTTGAAGCTGCGGTTGGCCTGCATGATTTCGGTGGGGCCTTTTTCCGGCAGTGGTGCAGGGCGCCTGCCTTGTGCAAAAGCGCGCGTGGCCTGCGTCAGCCGGCGCAGCGGCAGGTTGATCAGGCTGGAAATGAAGGCAGCACCGATCAGCGATACCACCGACACCACGCTGGCCCAGCCCAGCCACTGTATGCCCGTCAGGCCGCGTATGCGTTCGCGTTCCAGCATCAGCCAGTAGGCGTCGTCGTCGATCTTGAAGCTGACCCAGAAGCCGGGCGTGCCATTGACCTTGGAGGAGAAGCGCGTATCGGGCCCCAGCTTGGCGCGCACCAGCTTTTCGATATCGGGCATCAGCGCATTGGCCGGTGGCGGCTCGACCTTGTCGTCGTCCTCCAGCGCGAACACGCGGATGCCTTCGTTGGCCACCAGTTCGAACAGCAGTTCGCGGCGCAATTCGGGTGCCGAGTGGGTCAGGGCGGCGTGGGTGATGGTGACCACCGAGATCACCTGCGAGGAAATCTGCTGCACCTGCGGCTCGTGCTGCACCACGCTGATCATGCCGACCCAGGCCGTCATGCTCAGGGTGGTGAGGGCACCCAGCAGGAAAAAGGTGCGCCAGAACAGGCCACTTTTCAGGCTAGCCAGCCGGAGCGAAAAACGCGACATCATGACACTGGCGCGCCTTAGCGCGGCTGGCCCTCCGGTATGAAGACATAGCCCAGACCCCAGACGGTCTGGATGTACAGCGGGCTCGATGGATCAGGCTCGATCAGCTTGCGCAGACGCGAAATCTGCACGTCCAGACTGCGGTCGAACACTTCGTATTCGCGGCCACGGGCCAGTTCCATCAGCTTTTCGCGCGACAGCGGCTGGCGCGCATGGCGGGCAAATACCTTGAGCACGGAGAATTCGCCCGTGGTCAGCGGTACGGTTTCGCCGTTTTTCTTCAGCGTGCGGGTGCCCAGATCGAGCACGAACTGGCCGAACTCGAACGATTGCGGGGTTTCCGACGGTGCGCCCGGAATCTCGTCCGGACCACGGCGGCGCAGCACGGCGCCGATACGGGCCACCAGCTCGCGCGGGTTGAAGGGCTTGGGCAGATAGTCGTCGGCGCCCATTTCCAGGCCGACGATGCGGTCCACGTCTTCGCCCTTGGCAGTCAGCATGATGATGGGGGTCTGGTCGCCCGCGCCGCGCAGGCGGCGGCAGATCGACAGGCCGTCCTCGCCGGGCAGCATCAGGTCCAGCACCAGCAGGTCGTAGCGCTCGCGCAGCCAGAGCTTGTTCATGGCGGTGGCATTTTCGGCCGTGAAAACGTTGAAACCCTGTTCGGTCAGATAGCGGCGCAGCAGGTCGCGCAGGCGCACGTCGTCGTCTACTACCATGATCTTGGCCTGATGGCCGTTCTGGTTGGCGGCGCTGTTGCCGGAGTCGGTCGATAAAGTCGTCATATCCCTGCCAGATTTGTCTTATTCATGTTGCTATGGTAACGTCATAATCGTTCCGCGAAAACGCCTGATTTGAGGCATTACAAAGTGTTACAAACTTTACCCAATTGCTCTTACGGCGTCAGGTAATCCAGCATACACTCGGGACATAGATTCAGTCATTGGGAACGCCAAGATGGGCATCAGTCACAAAAAAATGAACGCGGCAGCCAGCGCATATTTTTGCGTGCGATCGTCCGTCGGCACCTTGCTGGTGTGCGGCGGCCTGCTGGCCGCCGGTCTGGTGCAGGCAGCCGATATGGGCGAAGGCCAGCACCGTGACGAAGCCCGCGGCGGTCCCGGTCGCGACATGCAGGGCGGGCGTGGTCAGGATAACCGCAACAGCGATATCCGCCAGATCGATCCGCGCAGCTACGAGGCACGCGCCGAAGAGCAGCGCCGCGCCATGCAGGAAGCTGGCCGCAATGCCGAAATGAATCGCCGGGCTGGTCGCCTCACGCCCGATGAGCGGCGCGACCTGCGCCGCCAGATCAACGAAGTTGGTCAGGACATCTACGCCAATCCGCCGCGCCGCTGATTCCACTATGGTGCCGGCGGCATACTTATCAATGTATTATTGATATGTAGCAATTAGTTCACAGTTACGCTTCCCACAATGTGAATTATTCAACCTTCCTTTTAGGCAGCGTGTAAGATTAATTAATTACACGCAATGTCTGTCGGCGTGCATGCCGAATGGAGGAGGATGGTGGTTCAAGACGTTGCTCTAGTGACATCTGGGGAGGAAGTTCACACTCCGGGTGCCGGCTTGCCTGTCGGTCTGGTGCGCCAGAGCGATGGCATCTTCATCGACATGTCGATGTCGCAGCTGACGCTGGTGGCCGCTATCAACGAGGTGTTCCACTCGCACCGCTTTTTCTCCGGTCTGGATTACCAAGTGCTGATCAAGGCCCTGTATGGCGTAGGGCCGGAAATGCCGAGCAAGGATCTGGTGCGCATCGCCACCGATCTGGGCGACATTCCGCCTGAACGCGTAGCCCTGTACAAGCCGCCTAAACTGGGGCGCGGCTATGCCGAATACTATTTCGAGACGCTGTATCTGGAAGCGCAGGAACTGTCCGACGGCACCATCATTCCGGAACGGCCGACCCGGCTGAATGTGGACGAATTCGTCACCGAGATGTGGAACAAGGGCATATTGTTCGGCATCGAAGTGGCAGCGGTGGCGGCGGCGATAGCTTCCACCAAGCCGGACCGCATTACCGTGGCCGTCGATCTGGACCCGCAGCCGGGCCAGAATGCCAGCGTGATGGAAGTATCGTCCGACCTGCACCGCAGCGATGCGCCCAAGGAGCGCGCCGATGGCCGGGTCGATCTGGGCAGCTTCCAGAACCGCTTCCCGCAGATCGAAGCCAATGTCAAACTGCTCAAGAAAATACCGGCCGTGCCGGGCCAGCCCGGCTATGACACGGGCGGGCGCCGTACTGCGCCCGATGCGCCGCAGGACCTGACGCTGAGTTTCTTTGCCGGCGAGGGCACGGAAGCGCGCATGTTCGAAGATGGCGAATACGTGGTGTCGACCCGCAAAGGCTTTCTCAATGTGGACGCCAAGTCCAAGCGCATTTCCATCACCGACAAGATCATCAGTGTCGATGGCGTGAGCGGCAAGACCACCGGCAATCTGGAGCTGGCGGGCGCCTACGAGGAATTCGGCGACATCCAGGAACAGCGCGAAGTAACTGGTAGCGATATCACCGTGCATGGCAATGTGTACGGCAACATCACTTCGCGTGGCGGCACCGTAGTGCTGGGGCAGAATCTGGTGAATGGCGCGGTGCATAATGCGTCCGGCAATATCACCATCAGCGGGGTGGCTTCCGGCTCCGTGATCCATAGCGATAGCGGCCAGATCGTCATAGGCCGGGCCGAGAACTGCGTTATTTCCGGCACATCGGTGACCATTACCGACGCCTCCAACTGCGAGATCATCGCCGAACAGGTGCGCATCGAACTGGCCGAAGGCTGCGCCGTGGCGGGGCGCGATGTGGAGATCGACAGTGCCGGTCCGCGCCGCCGCACGGAAATGCTGGTGCATGTGCTGGTGCGCGATGTCAGCCAGTTCGATCAGGAGATCGGCGAACTGGGGCAGCGCGAAGCTGCGCTGATGCAGGCGAACGAAGAAATCCAGCAGAAAATCAATGCTATTGCCGCCATCCCCGACGTGCGCCGCTATCTGGCGCTGGCGCAGAAGCTGCGCAATCAGGAGCTGCAGCTATCGCCCGAGCAGGGTCATTTGCTGCGCAAGATAGCCGCTGCGGTGGCCAGCGAGCTGCAGGCCATCTCCACGCTGCGCGACGAACTGCGGCCCGGTCAGGTCCAGCTCAAGATAACGCAGGAGAAGCTGCAGCGCGTGATCGAGCAGAAACTGGCCGCGACCGGCCATGCACGCTGCAGCCTGCGTATGGTGTGCGGCGAGACCATGGTGCGCACCATGCCGTTCCAGAGCACCAGCACGGACCTGATCATGCAGCCGGCAAAAGACATCAAGCTGCGTCTGCGTAACGGTGGTGCAGGCCGCATGCTGTTCTGCGATAGTGCCGGTGTGCTGAACTGGCATCTGGACCCGCGCGCACCTTCGATAGCCGGATAGCGATGCACTGCCAAATTTCAAGCGTTCATGCTAATCTAGAATCGGGAATTGCCCCGTTTTGTGAGGAACATTGTGTCGGATGAGGCTCAGGCGCTAGAACAGGCGGCGGAAGGTGATCTGCCGGCAGCAATCATCAAGCGTCCCGACGGTATTTTCTTCGCGCGGGATGCTTCGCCACGCTCATGCCTTTCTGCGGTAAGTCAGGTATTCCTCAGCAGCTCCTATTTTGCCGGGCTGGATTATGCTGTTCTGATCAAGCTGCTGTACAACTGCGGGCCGGATCTGCCGCCCAATGTGGCCAGCCAGCCCATGATCCGCTTTGCCGCCGGCATCGAAGCGTTTCACCCCACCCGCCGCACCCTGTACAAGGCCGTCAAGCTGATCAATGGTGAAGCCGAGTATTTCTTCGAGCCCGTGTTTTTCGAAATACCCGATATGCCGGCCCAGCCGGCCCGGCTGAATTTCGACGAATTCGTTTCCGACATGTGGGTCAAGGGGGTGCGCTTCGGGATCGATGCGCCGGCAGTGCGCGATGTGATTTCCTATGGCCGCGTGGCGCGTATCGTGGTGGCGCGCCGGCTGGCGGCGGCACCGGGGCGCGACGCTACTATCGAGGAAGTGTCGCAGGATATCCACCGCAGCGATGCGCCGCGCGAAAAAAAGGACGGCAAGCTCGATCTGCAGGCCTTCCAGAACCGCTTCCCGCAGGTGAAGGCCAATGTCCGCCTGCTGCGCAAAGTGCCGCGCGTGATGGGCGCGCGCGGCTACGAGCTATCCGGCATCGTGCTGGAGCCGCCGGTGCCGCGCGATCTGGAACTGAGCGATATGGCCGGCGAAGGCACGGTGATCGAGAACAGCAAGGACGGCGAGTTTCTGGTGTCGGCGGTGGAGGGCTTCCTCAGCATCGATGCGGCCAGCAAGCGCCTGTCGATCGGGCCGAAGATCATCAGCCGCGAAGGCGTCAGCGCGCGCACCACGGGAAATCTGCAGCTGACCGGCGAGTACGAAGAATTCGGCGACGTGCAGGAACAGCGCGTGGTCGATGGAGGCAATATCACCATCCACGGCGACGTGTTCGGCAACATCAGTTCGCGCGGCGGCACTATCACGCTGAGCCGCAACCTGATGGGCGGCACCACCACCAATCAGGAAGGCGATATTCTGGTGCGCGGCGTCGCCTCGGGCGCGGTGCTGCAGACCCGCAAAGGCGAGGTGCATCTGACCCGCGCCGAGAGCTGCATCATTTCCGGCTCCAAGGTGTATATCGACGAAGCCAGCAACTGCGAAATTCTGGCCGAGGAAGTCCACATCAAGCTGGCCGAAGGCTGCGCCATCGGTGCGCGCAAGATCGAAATCCAGAGCGCCGGGCCGCGCCGCCAGCACGAAATGCTGCTGTACACGCTGGTGCCGGATCTGTCCAAGTTTAATAAAAAGATCATGGAACTGCAGCCGCGCGTGCAGCAGACGGCGCATGAAGCGCGCATCCGCCGCAACGAGATCGAGGCGCTGTCGGGGCAGGCGGAAGTACGTAGCTATCTGACGCTGGCCACGCGCGTGCGCAAGCGCGAGGTGGTGCTGACGCCTGATCAGGAACAGCTATTCCACAAGATGGCGGCCAATGTCGGGCCTTCGCTGCGCGCCATTTCCAAGCTGTCGCTGCTGCTCAAGGCGGCCGAAGTGCAGCACGAACAAGCGCAGGAAGAAGTCAATCTGATCGAGCGGCAGAAGCTGGCCATCATGCGCGGATCGTACTGCAAGGTGGAACAGCTGACGGGCGACGTGCTGCTGCGGACCATGAGTTTTGCACCCGACGGCAATCCGCCTTACGACCGTCCGGCCAAAGAGCTGAAAGCCAAAGTGCGTACCACCGTGCCCGGCATGAATGTGGTGTTTTCCGGCAGCAGCGCCCCGCTGGACTGGACCCCGCCGCTGGAACCGGAGGCCTGAACGGCGCCCGTGTGCTCAGCTCTAGCCGTGGAACTGCACCGGCTGGCCCACGCTCCAGTACAGCCCTTCACCTGGATGCTCGCGCTGGCTGACCAGCGTAGCAAATAGCGGATGCTGCAGGGCTTCCTCGGTGGTCAGCACCGGCGTCACGCAGCAGTCGGCGGCGGCGAAGCTGGCACTCCACTCGGCCAGCGTGCGGCTGGCAAACAGCGCGGCCAGTTCCGCCTTGACAGCCATGGCCTCAGGGCCGCCTACCTGCTGGCCGAGCTGCCAGTGGCGCGCTTTCAGGTCGGGCCGCTGCAGCACTTCGCAGCAGGTCTGCCAGAACTTCAGTTCGAGCGCGCCTACCGCCATGTAGCGCCCGTCCGAGGTGCGGTACACGCTGTAGCAAGGCACGCCGCCGGTGAGCAGGTCGGCACCGGCCTTTGCCGGAGCGCCATTGTTCACGGCCACCAGCGGCATGATGTTGTGCGCCATCACCGTGGCCGTCATCGAGATATCCACCAGTCTTCCGGCGCCGCCCATCTTGACGGCGACCAGCGCGGCCAGTATGCCTTGCAGCGCCGCCTGCGCGCCGCCCAGCAGATCGCCCACCTGCAGATTGGGCAGCACCGGAACACCGTCGCCGGCGCAGTTCTGCGCCAGCATGCCGGCGTAGCCGATGTAGTTGATGTCGTGTCCCGCGTGCTGCGAATAGGGGCCGTGCTGGCCGTAGCCGGAGATAGCGCACATGACGAGGCGCGGATTGCGCTGCTTCAGCACAGTCCAGCCCAGTCCCAGCTTGTCCATCACGCCGGGACGGAAGCTCTCCACCAGCACGTCGGCCTGCTCCACCATGGCCAGCAGCTGCTCGCGCTGGGCGGCATCCTTCAGGTCCAGCCGCAGCATCTGCTTGCCCCGGTTGACGGCAACGAAGAACTGGCTAACCTCGTTGCGTACCGGGCCCATGCTGCGCGCATAGTCGCCGGCGCCGGGGTCTTCGATCTTGATGACTTCGGCGCCCATGTCGGCCAGATGCATGGTGGCGACGGGGCCGGGCAGCAAACGGGTCAGATCGAGTACCCGTATGCCCTGTAGTGGCTGGTCAGGTTGCATGCAAGGATTGTAGCATTAGGGCGCGCCGCGGCCGGTAAAAGTTGACGCTGCTCAACGCTTGCCGGACCGGCTGAGGCTAGGATGAGACATGCCCGTTATCGCGCTTCTGGACGAAAGGATGATCATGTCTGGTTTGACTATGCACACGCAGGACGCCGCAGCCGGCGCCGGCCAGTATCTGGTGTTCCGCCTAGGCGGGCTTGATTATGCGCTCGATTTCGCCAAGGTCAGGGAGCTGCGTCCCTTGCAGGCGCTGGAGCGCTTTGCGGCGGAAGGGGAAATCGTGGCCGGTGTGGCCGTGTCGCACGGGGTGATCATGCCCATCGTCGACATGCGGGTGGCGTTCGGTCCGCGTCCGCCGCAGCATGATCCGCGCACCGACGTGATCATCCTGCAGCTGGCCGATGCGGTGGTGGGCATTGTGGTCGATGGCATTACCGATGTGGTAACGCTGTCGCTGGCGCAGGTGCAGCCGATCGCCGGGGCAGCGGGTGTTGACTATCTGCTGGGGCGGGGCGAAGTAGATGGCCGCCGCCTGATCGTGGTCGATATCGAGAAGCTGATGTCGGTGCGCAAAGCGCCGGTCGGTGTGCGCCAGGCGGCCTAGGCGCCTGCTCATGCAGCTACAGTAGCGGGCCGCGCAGGGCAGGCTGCTACTGTACCGCTGTGGCTAGTGCTTCAGGCCAGCGCTTCCAGCTGTTCGTGCAGCGACAGCCATTCGCTTTCCAGCTCGCCCAGTTCGCGCGCGACGTCGGTCTGCTCGGCCAGCAGCTTGATCAGGCGCGGCTTGTTGGCGGCGTCGTAGATGCCCGGCTCGGCCAGCTGTGCTTCGATCTGGCTTTTCTGCGTGCTGCGCTTGGCCATCTGCTCGTCGACCTTCTTGAGCTTCTGTTCCAGCGGCTTGCGCTGGGCCGACAGGCGCTGGCGGTCTTCCGCCGCCTGACGCTTCTGCTCCTTGGTCTGGACGGCGCTGGCCGGTGCGGCCGCGCTGGCTGCCGCAGGTGCCGGCACAGCGACCGGCGAGGTGACCGGATAATCGGTCTGGTTGGCTTTGCCGGCAGCGGGCAGCACATCGGTGCCTTTACCCAGCTTGGTCTGCATCATCCAGTCCTTGTAGTCATCGAGGTCGCCATCGAATGGCTGCAGCTTGCCGTCGGCAACGATGATGAACTGGTCGGTGGTGGCGCGCAGCAGGTGGCGATCGTGCGATACCACCACCAGCGTGCCTTCGAACTGGGCCAGCGCTTCGGTCAGCGCTTCGCGAGTTTCCAGATCCAGGTGGTTGGTCGGTTCGTCCAGCAGCAGCAGGTTGGGGCGCTGCCAGACGATCAGGGCCAGTGCCAGACGGGCTTTCTCGCCGCCCGAGAACGGCGCGATCGGGCTGGTGACCATGGTGCCGGGGAAGTTGAAGCCGCCGAGGAAGTTGCGCAGTTCCTGTTCGCGCACAGTAGGCGCAATCTTGGCCAGATGCCACAGCGGCGATTCGTCGTGACGCAGCATTTCCACCTGATGCTGGGCGAAGTAGCCGATGTTGAGGCCTTTGCCCACGGTGGCGGTGCCGGTCAGCGGCGCCAGCTCGCCAGCGATGGTCTTGATCAGGGTCGATTTACCGGCGCCGTTCACACCGAGCAGGCCGATACGCTGGCCGATCTGCAGCGAGAAGTTGATGTGGTTGACGATGGTCTTGCTGGTGATCTCGCCGGTCTTCTCGTTTTCGCTGCGGTAGCCGGCATCCACGTCTTCCATCACCAGCAGCGGGTTAGGGGCGTTGAGCGGCTCGCGGAACTCGAACGAGAATTCGGCGGCAGCGCGCAGCGGCGCCAGCTCTTCCATCTTGGCCAGCGCCTTCATGCGGCTCTGGGCCTGACGGGCTTTGGAAGCCTTGGCCTTGAAGCGGTTGATGAAGGATTCGAGGTGGGCACGTTTGCGCTGCTGCTTCTCCATCGCGCCGGCAGCCAGTATCATCTGCGCAGCGCGCTGGCGTTCGAACGAGGAGTAGTTGCCCGAATAGCGCTTCAGTTTGCGCTCGTCGATGTGCACGATGACGTTGACGATTTCGTCGAGGAAGTCGCGGTCGTGCGAGATGATCAGGAGGGTGCCGGTATAGCGTTTCAGCCAGTCTTCCAGCCAGATGATGGCGTCCAGATCCAGGTGGTTGGTCGGTTCGTCCAGCAGCAGCAGGTCGGATGGGCACATCAGCGCCTGCGCCAGATTCAGGCGCATACGCCAGCCGCCCGAGAAGCTCGATACCGGCTGCTTCATCTGGTCCAGCGTAAAGCCCAGACCCAGCAGCAGCTGTTCGCCGCGCGACTGCACGGTATAGGCGTCGGCATCGGCCAGCGCGCTATACACCTCGCCCATGGCGATGCCGTTCTCGCTCGATTCCGGTTCCGCTTCCAGCCGCGCCAGTTCCGCTTCCAGCTTGCGCAGATTGACGTCGCCATCGATGGCGTAATCGAGTGCGGCACGTTCCAGCGGCGGGGTTTCCTGCGCCACGTAAGCGACGCGCCATTTGGCCGGGAAGTCGATTTCGCCCTGATCCGGATGCAGTTCGCCGCGCATCATGGCGAACAGGCTGGATTTGCCGGCGCCGTTAGCGCCGATCAGGCCGATCTTGTCGCCGGGGTTGAGAGTGACATCGACCTGTTCCAGCAGCGGCTTCACGCCGCGCATCAGGCTTACTTGGATAAAACGGATCATCGGTGGTTCTTCTTATTCGGGCTAGGGTGGCAGCGGCGCTGCGGTAGATTACAGCTTGAGCTGGTCGGCGGTGAGCAGGAATACCATGTCGTCGCCATTGCTGGTGGTGAGCCAGGTCAGACCCAGCTCGCCGAAGGCGGCTTCGGCGAAATCGCGCTCGTTGCCGATTTCGACGATCAGCAGGCCGTCGTCGGTCAGGCGTTCGGCGGCACCGGCAACGATCTTGCGCACCAGATCCATGCCATCCTTGCCGCCGTCCAGCGCCAGTTCCGGCTCGGCGCGGTATTCCATCGGCAGCTTGCTCATCGAGGCCGAATTCACATACGGCGGATTGGTGATGATCAGATCGTATTTTTTGTCCGGCACATTGGCGTAGAGATCGGACTGGATCAGGGTCAGGCGGTCCTGCAGCTCGTAGGTGGCGACGTTTTTCTTCGCCACTTCCAGCGCGTCGGCCGAAATATCCACCGCGTCCACGGCAGCGTCGGGGAAGGCGTCGGCCAGCATGATGGCCAGACAGCCGGAGCCGGTGCACAGTTCCAGCACGTTGCGTACGTTTTCCGGTTCCGTCACCCACGGTGCGAAGTACTGCGGTATCAGCTCGGCGATGAAGGAGCGCGGCACGATGGTGCGCTCGTCTACGTAGAAGCGGTAGCTGCCCAGCCACGCTTCGTTGGTGATATAGGCAGCCGGCACGCGCTCGTTGGTGCGGCGGTCGATCACGGCCAGCACGGCGGCGATTTCTTCGGCCAGCAGTTTGGCGTCGAGGAAGGGTTCGAGCCGGTCCAGCGGCAGCTTGAGGGTGTGCAGGATCAGGTAGGCCGCTTCATCGAAAGCTTCCGTGCTGCCATGGCCGAAAAACAGGCCGGCAGCATTGAAGCGGGTGACGGCGTAGCGCAGCAGGTCGCGCGGCGTGGTGAATGGAGTGGTATTCATGGCTCTCTCGGTATAACGGTCAACAGGTCGCGCACGCCGCGCCGCGGCAGATCAGGCCAGCAGATTTTCCAGCGTGCGCCGGTAGATATTCTTCAGCGGATCGACGAAACGCAGTTCGATATGTTCGTCGATCTTGTGGATACTGGCATTGGGAGGCCCGAATTCTATCACCTGAGGGCAGATCTGCGCGATAAAGCGGCCATCCGAGGTGCCGCCGGTGGTCGATAGTTCCGTCTCGACGCCGGTTTCGCTGCGGATGGCGGCCGATAGCGCATCGCTCAGGGTGCCGCGCGGGGTGAGGAAAGGCAGGCCGCTCAGCGCCCATTTCAGGTCATAGTGCAGGCCGTGCTTGTCGAGGATGGCGTGGACACGGCGTTTCAGTTCTTCGTGCGTGCTGGCGGTGGAGAAGCGGAAGTTAAAGTCGATCACCATCTGGCCCGGAATCACGTTGTTGGCACCTGTGCCGGCATTGATGTTGGACATCTGCCACGAGGTAGGCAGGTAGTATTCATTGCCCTCGTCCCAGCGTTCGGCCACCAGTTCGGCCAGCGCCGGCGCAGCCAGATGGATAGGGTTGCGCGCCAGCTGAGGGTAGGCGATGTGGCCCTGCACACCCTGAATGGTGAGCTTGCCCGAGAGCGAACCGCGGCGGCCATTCTTGATCATGTCGCCCAGCGTTTCGTCCGAGGTGGGCTCGCCGACGATGCAGTAGTCCAGCACTTCACCCCTTTCCTTGAGCATATTGCACACCACGACCGTGCCATCCGTGGCCGGACCTTCCTCGTCGCTGGTGATCAGAAAGCCGATAGAACCACGATGCTCGGGATGGGCGGCGATGAATTCTTCGCAGGCCACCACCATGCCGGCGATCGAGGTTTTCATGTCGGCCGCGCCACGGCCATACAGCTTGCCGTCGCGGTGAGTCGGGTTGAAGGGCTCGGAACGCCATTGCTCAACGGGGCCGGTGGGCACTACGTCGGTGTGGCCGGCAAACACCAGCAGGGGCGCCGTCGTGCCTTTGCGCGCCCACAGATTGGTCACGCCGTTGGAGATGATGGTTTCGCACACGAAGCCCAGCGGTTCGAGCAGGCTGATCAGGTGCTGCTGGCAGCCCCGGTCATCGGGCGTTACAGAAGACAGCGCAATCAGTTTTTCGGTCAGGGCCAGTGTGCGGGAAGGAGTCATGGTCATGGTTCAGGCAGAGAAAATTTGTTGGTACTGGGCGGCGGAATAGCCCACGGCGAACTGGCCATCCTTGTCCAGCACAGGACGTTTGATGACGGAAGGCTGCTCCAGCATGAGGGCAATGGCACTGGCGTCATCGACGATGGCGGCCTTGCGCTGGTCGGGTAAATTGCGCCAGGTCAAGCCTTTCTTATTTATTAACGTGTCGCGCGGGATCTGTTGTAGCCATGCAGCAACAATTTCGGCGCTCAAACCCTGTTTTTTGAAGTCATGGAAGACAAATTCCGGATAGTGTTCTGCAAGCCATACACGGGCTTTTTTAACAGTGTCGCAATTGGGAATACCGTACACGGTGATAGACATGGCGTAAAAGCTGGGTCGGATTATGGGAAAAGGCGGGCGTAGCGGGGCGCTAGCATACCATGGGCGGCTAGGCGCAGGCAGAGCGGCCGATTACTAGCACATTTTTGTCACAAAAAAATTGATTTAATTGATGAATTCAACTGAAAATAATTCCATTCTTAAGATTGCTTAACAAATTTGGTGGTGCTATAGTTCTCACACGCAACAATAAGTTGCCTGCCATAAATGCAAGCCAGACACCCGCTTGCGTCATCATTTTGGCTAGGTCTGCCCGATACCATGCGCCAGATTTTTTTTGCAAGTTACTAATATTGCGGGACGTTCATAAGACATGCCGCGATTGAACTTTTGGGGAATATCATGCGCAACAACGGGCCAGTGACGAATGTCGAATATGTGCTGAGGGATGAAGAGACCATCGTCTCGAAGACTGATCTGAAGGGGAATATCACCTACGTCAATCAGGACTTCGTCCGCATCAGCGGTTACACGGAACAGGAATTGATGGGGGCGCCGCAGAATATCCTGCGTCATCCCGATATGCCGGCAGCAGCCTTTGCCGATATGTGGCACTGCCTGCAAGCAGGCCAGGCCTGGAATGGCGTAGTCAAGAACCGCAGCAAGAATGGCGATCATTACTGGGTGGAGGCGAACGCCGCGCCGGTGGTGGAACATGGCCGGGTAATCGGCTACACCTCGATCCGCATCAAGCCTAGCCGCGAAAAAGTCAAAGCAGCCGAAGCAGCGTACAAACTGCTGCGCGAAGGCGCTACCCATATCCATGTGCGCCACGGTCAGGTGGTGCCGGCCCGGCACAAGAGCCGCTTCAGCCTGCGCCGCGTGCGCACGCTGGCCGGCCGTCTGGCGCTGACGGGCGGGCTGGCCGTGTTTGTGGCGCTGGCCACTGCGCTGTTTGTGGCGCAGGGCATGCTGATGTGGGCCAGTTGCAGCGCCCTGCTGTCGGTACTGCTGGTGGCTACCCTGTGGTGGGTGGCGTATAGCAATGCCGTCGAGCCGCTCAGCCAGATCCGCCACGATATAGAGCAGATGAGCGATGGCGATCTGACTCGCAACATCCAGGCCAACGGCTGCAGGGAAGCCAAGGATGCCTTGCAGGCACTGCGCATCCTGCAGATTAACGTGAAGCTGCTGATCGGCCAGATCAAGGAATCGAGCGATGTGGTCAGCCGTGGTGCGATTGAAATGGCGTCCGGGAATAATGAACTGTCGGCCCGCACGGAAGCCCAGGCCAGTTCGCTGGAGCAGACCGCCGCATCGATGGAAGAGCTGACCCAGGCTGTGCGCGATAACGCCGAACACGCCAACAAGGCCAATGTGCTGGTCGATACGGCAGCCGATGTGGCGGCACAGGGCGGTGAAGTGGTGCGCAAGGTGGTGGCGAATATGGACGAAATCACTCAAGGCTCGCGCCGCATCACGGAAATTATCGGTGTGATCGACGGCATCGCCTTCCAGACCAATATTCTGGCCCTGAATGCGGCGGTAGAAGCGGCACGCGCCGGCGAACAGGGACGCGGCTTCGCCGTGGTGGCGTCGGAAGTGCGCACGCTGGCCCAGCGTTCGGCTGCCGCCGCCAAGGAAATCAAGGCGGTGATCGAAGCATCGTCGCAGGCCGTCGCCAGCGGCAGCCAGTCGGTGGCCGAAGCGGGCCGCATCATGCAGACCATCGTCAGCTCGGTGGCAGAAGTACATACCCACGTGGCCGACATCAGCATGGCCAGCAATGACCAGCATGGCGGCATCGAACAGGTGAACGAAGCGGTGATCCATCTGGACGAAATCACCCAGCAGAATGCGGCCGTGACCGAACAGGCGGCCGCCGTGGCCAGCGATATGCGCGACCATGCGCTGCATCTGGGCCAGCTGGTGAACCAGTTCAAACTGGTGAATGTCTCGTCGCAGCGTCCTGCTGCGGCAGAGCGCCAGCCGCAGCCTGGACAGCGCCAGCCGGCACGCCGCGCCCTGCAACTGGCCTCGTAATCGTATGGTGGCGGCGCCGCCACGCCGGCGCCGCTTTACCGCGACTTTTCACGGCAATGCGCTTACAATTCGGGAAATAAGTTCCACACGGAAAAACCGATTACCATGGCGGCGCGCCGCACGCGCTTGGCCCATCGTTAGCGCCCATGAATTCAGTCACTGCCGCCGTGCTGCCGCCTGCCGATTCGCTGGTCCGGCGGCTAACCCGTTTGAATCTGCGTCTGCTCAGCATGACCATGCTGCTGACCTTTCTGCTGCTGGCCACCGCTACGTGGTACGTTGCGCGCGAACGCCAGCTGCACAGCGCCGAACTGAGTGCGCGCCTGCTGGCCAATAGCGTATCCCCCATGCTGGTGTTTGCCGACCGCGCTGCCGCGCAGATCGAGCTGGAGGCATTCTCGCGCCGTAGCGATCTGCTGCTGGTGCAGGTGCGGATGCCCGATGGCGCCGTGTTCGCGCAGTGGCAGTCCGGCCCCGGCACCAGCCAGTTGCAGCTTGCCGCACCGGCCGCTCTGGCGCAGACCGGCGTGCAGTCTGCCGCCAGCTGGAGCGCGCTGGAGGTGTGGGCGCCTATCCGTCTCAAGGATGAACTGGTGGGCGTTCTCCTACTGCGTGAAAGTCTGGCCAGCCTGCATCTGTCGCTGCTGCTGTTAAGCGGCGTCGCAATCACGCTGATGGCGCTGATGATACTGGTAGCATGGCGCGGGCTGGTGCTGGTGCAGCGCAAGGCGCTGCGGCCACTGGTGGAACTGTCCGATCTGGCCGAGCAGATAGCCCAGCAACGCGATTACAGCCAACGCGCCACTATCTACCGGCGCGATGAAGTGGGCCGTCTGGGCGAGCGCTTTAACGAGATGCTCAAGCGGATAGAAATCTGGCAGGCCGACCTGCGCCTGCAACTGGCGCAGGAGCACGAGGCCGGACAGAAGTTCGAACGTCTGGCCCACAAGGATAGCCTGACCGGCCTGCCCAACCGCCTGTTTTTCCAGGGCGAGCTGCAGCGCCATCTGGCGCTGTGCGTCGAGCACGGCGAACTGATGGCGCTGATGTTTATCGATCTCGATAATTTCAAGAAGGTCAACGACCAGTACGGCCATGATGTCGGCGACGAAGTGCTGTGCGAAGTGGCGCGCCGCATGGCGGCCGTGGTGCGCTCGCGCGATGTGCTATGCCGTCTGGGCGGCGACGAGTTTGCCCTGATCCTGCCGCAGCTGCCCGACGAAACGGTGGCAGAACAGCTGGCCCTGCGCCTGATCGCCGCCGTGCGTGCCACCATGACCATAGGCGGCGCCGTGATGCCGATAGGCGCTACCGTGGGTCTGGCGTTTGCGCCGCTCGACGCAGGCGAAGCGACGGCGCTGCTCAATGCGTCCGACCATGCAATGTATGCGGCCAAGCGGGCCGGCAAGAATACGTTCAGGAGGCCGCAGGATGGCGTGGCGTAAATTCACCCTGCTGGCGAGCGCCGTGCTGCCGGCGCTGGTGCTGCTGCCGGCGCGCGGGCAGCAGCAGCAGGAGCTGCCCACGCTGGAAGAACTGCTGCGCCAGACGCCGAACGAGGTGACGCGCGATATCGAGGAATCGACCTCGTCGCGCTTTGCCCGCAGCGCTGCACAGGCGCCCTCGGTGACCTATGTGGTGACGGATGTGGAGATTGCCCGGCTGGGCATGCGCAATATGGCCGATATCCTGCGCAGCATGCCGGGTCTGTATGTGGCCGATGATGGCGAGTTCTTTTATGTGGGCGCGCGCGGACTGGGCCGCCCCGGCGACTTCAATGCGCGTCTGCTGTTTCTGGTCGATGGCATGCGCGTCAACGAGAATATCTATGACGCCGGGTTGCTGGGACCGGAGTTCTTTGTCGATATCGATCTGATCGACCGGGTCGAGTATGCGCCCGGTCCCGGCTCTGCCCTGTATGGCAACAATGCATTTTTCGGCGTGGTGAACATCATCACCAAGGGCGTGGACAAGCTGCATGGGCTGCAGTTGCGGGTGAATACCGACAGCCAGCATAAGCGTGAAGCACGCATCAGCGTGGGCCACCGCGCCGAACAGGGCTGGGAAAGCTGGCTGGCCCTGAGCGGCTACGAGCAGACGGCGATAGGCATGCCGTTTGCGGTGCGCCCCGATCTGCAGCAGGCAGTGAGCGACCGTAGCTGGGACCGCGGCCAGCGCGCACTCGGCATGTTCAAATATGGCGACTGGACATTGCGCGCCGGGGTTAGTCAGCGCGAACACGGCATACCGGAGTACAAGGGGCCGGATGCGCCCGTGGCCATCGTGCAGGACCGGCGCATCTCGAATAACGGCTTTGCCGCACTCGAATACCAGCATCGGCTGGGGCAGGACTGGCAGCTGTATGCGGCCATTTCGAGCAAGCATACCGACTACCGCGCCACCTATCCCTTTATCGATCCCGACCAGCGCTGGAACGAATACCGCAGCCGCTCGCTCGGCAACTGGTGGAACGCCGACCTGCGCCTGAGCACCCAGCGCTGGCGCGATCACCTGCTGATGGCCGGTTTCGAGTACCAGTACGACCGCAAGCAGACCATAGACTATGGCCTGAGCGATGGCACGCTGTTCGATTATTTTTATGGCGTCAACCGGCGTCACGGCCTGTTCGTGCAGGATGCGTGGACGCTCAGCGACAGCCAGCAGCTGACGCTGGGCCTGCGCCATGACGAGGCCAGGGCAGGCGGCGCCAGCACCAACCCGCGGCTGGCGTGGACCTGGAGCGGGCTGGCCGATGCCAGCCTCAAACTGATTTATGGCAGCGCCTTCCGCGCCGCCAATCTGTACGAATACCACGTCAACGCCCCGCTGGAGGCGCCCATACCCACGCCCGAGCGCATCCGCACGGTGGAACTGGCGTGGGAGCAGCGCCTGAGCCCGCAATTGCAGTATCGCGCTTCGTTCTACAGTTCGCGCATGCGTGACCTGATCAGCATCGATCAGCAGCTCGCCGTGTTCGAAAATAGCGCTGCCATCCGTGCGCTGGGCGCCGAGCTGGGACTGGAACGGCGCTGGAGCGCAGGCCAGCAACTGCAGCTCGGCGTTTCGCTGCAGCGCATCCGCGATGCCGCCGGCGTGGTGCCCGACAACTCGCCCCGCGTGCTGGTGAAGTCGTCGTACAGCCAGCCGCTGGCAGGGGAGCGGCTGCGCTGGTCGCTACAGCTGCTCAGCGAAAGCCGCACCAGCAGCCGCGGCCTGTCGCTGCCCGGTTATGCCCAGCTCAATACCACCTTGCTGTGGCGGCCGGCCGAATACGAAGTGGCCCTGTCGGCCTATAACCTGGGCGATGTACGCCATTTTGCCCGCCCGCTGGGCCTCGGCTTCCCGCTGCTGCAGGAAGGGCGTAGCGTGCGCCTGAGCATCAGCCGCGCGTTCGGTTTATGAGCTGGCCGGTCATGACGCGCGCACTGCGGATCCGGGCCGGAACGGCGCTGGCGCTGGCCCTGTGGGCAGGCGCGGCACCAGCGGCCGATCTGCTGCAGCTGAAAGCCGCCTTTATCTACCGCTTCGCCCAGCTGACCCAGTGGCCGCCGCCACCGGCGCGCGAATTTACCTATTGCGTGGCGGGCGACGCCGAACTGCAGGAGGCGCTGCGCACGCTGACCCAGAACATGGCTGGCGGCGCCCATATCGTGGCCGTGAACGAACCGCAGCGGGCCAGCCAGTGCCAGCTGCTGGTGCTGGGGAATGGCGTGCGCGGCGACCTGCGCCGCTGGCTGGAAGTGCTGGGCGACGAGCCGGTACTGGTGGTGGGCGAAAATCCGGAATCGTTCCGTAGCGGCGCCGTGATCGGGCTGGTGATAGAACCCAACGGGCTGGCCTTCCGCATCAACCAGACCGAGTCGCGGCGGCGCGGTCTGGCCATCAGCTACCAGATGCTGAAGCTGGCGCGCGAAGTCAAATAGGGGCGCCTAGCCGTTCAGTTCGAAACCGCTGAAGGAGGCGGCCGACGGCGCACTTTCCGCTGCCTGCGCGGTGCGGCTATCCGGTCCGTTGTTGAGCAGCCAGAGCAGGTTGGTGGCCGAATCGGCATGGGCCAGCGCTTCCTCCTGCGAGATCAGGCCCTGCTGCAGCAGCTTGAGTAAAGCCTGCTCGAAGGTCTGCGAGCCGGGCGACAGGCTCTGTTCCATGGCGTCGCGGATCTGCACGATCTCGCCCTGTTCTATCAGTTCCGAAATGTGGCGGGTATTGAGCATGACTTCTACCGCCGCTGTACGCTTGCCGCCGCCGGCCGAAGGCAGCAGGCGCTGGCTGACGATGGCTTTCAGCGTCGAGGCCAGATCCTGCAGCAGGGCGGGGCGGTTTTCGATGGGGTAGAAGCTCAGTATGCGGTGCAGCGCGTTGTAGGCATTGCTGGCATGCAGTGTGGCGATCACCAGATGGCCGGACTGGGCATAGGCTAACGCTGCGGCCATGGCGACCCGGTCGCGGATTTCGCCGATCACGATGCAGTCGGGCGCCTGCCGCATGGCGTTGCGCAGGGCGGTGGCGAAATCGCTGGCGTCGCTGCCGATTTCGCGCTGGTTGACGATGGATTTGCGGTTCTCGAACAGGTATTCGATCGGGTCTTCCAGCGTCAGGATATGGCCGCTGCGCTCGGCGTTGCGCTGGTCCAGCATGGCAGCGATGGTGGTGGATTTGCCCGAACCGGTAGCGCCTACCATCAGCAGCAGGCCGCGCTTTTCCATAATCAGCTGGCCCAGTATGGACGGTAGCCTGAGATCGGCCAGGCCGGGGATGCTGGCAGGGACATAGCGGAACACGGCCGAAATCTGGCCGCGCTGGCGGAAGGCGGACAGGCGGAAGCGCCCCAGCCCAGCTGCGCTGACGCCGATATTGAGTTCGTTGCTGCCGGCTAGTTCGGCCAGCTGGGCCGGCGTGGCGATTTCGGCCAGCAGCGCGTGGATATTTTCCGCACTCAGCGCCTGCTGGTTAATGGGAATTAGCTCGCCGTTGATCTTCAGGTGCACCGGGGTCTGCACGGCGAAAAACATATCCGAAGCATGCTGATCGTGCATCAGCTGGAACAAGCGCTGCATGGCCATGCCCATCTCCCGCAAAAAAAAGCGGGGATCAGATCCCCGCTCGCTGTCCGGCTTAGATGCCGCGCAGCAGTTCGTTGATGCCGGTCTTGGCGCGGGTTTTGGCGTCCACGCGTTTGACGATCACGGCGCAGTACAGCGAGTACTTGCCGTCTTCCGAGGGCAGGTTGCCCGATACCACCACCGAGCCGGCCGGTACGCGGCCGTAAGTTACTTCGCCGGTAGCGCGGTCGTAGATCTTGGTCGACTGGCCGATGTACACGCCCATCGAGATCACCGAGTTTTCTTCCACGATCACGCCTTCGACGATTTCCGAGCGGGCGCCGATGAAGCAGTTGTCTTCGATGATGGTCGGATTGGCCTGCATCGGTTCCAGTACGCCACCGATGCCGACGCCGCCGGACAGGTGCACGTTTTTGCCGATCTGGGCGCAGGAACCCACGGTGGCCCAGGTGTCGACCATGGCGCCTTCATCGACGTAGGCGCCGATGTTGACGTAGGAGGGCATCAGCACCACGTTCTTGGCGATGAAGGAACCACGGCGCGCCACGGCAGGCGGCACCACGCGGAAACCGCCCTTGGCGAAGTCTTCCGGGGTGTAGTTGGCGAACTTGGTCGGCACCTTGTCGTAGAACTGCATGGTGCCGTCGGATGGCATGGCCACGTTGTTTTCGAGGCGGAACGACAGCAGCACGGCTTTTTTCACCCACTGGTTAACCACCCAGTCAGCGCCGGTTTTTTCGGCGACGCGGATGGTGCCGGCGTCCAGACCGGCGATCACGTGCGACACGGCGTCACGCAGCTCGGCGCTGCCGTTGGCCGGGTTGATGTTGGCACGGTCTTCCCATGCCTGGTCGATGATTTGCTGGAGTTGTTGGCTCATGATGTGCGGTCTTATTTAGTAAGGGATAGACAGAATTGAACGATGCGCTGGGCGGCTTCCAGGCCTTCTTCCGTTTCGGCGACCAGCGCCATGCGGATGCGGTTACGGCCCGGATTGATGCCGTGTGCGTCGCGCGCCAGATAGCTGCCCGGCAGAACCGTGACATTATATTCGGCATACAGACGCTGGGCGAATTCGGTGTCGCTCAGGCCCGTCTGGCTGACATCGGCCCACAGGTAGAAGCCGGCGTCCGGCAGTTCCACCTGCAGGTGCGGCTGCAGCAGCGGGGTGATGGCGGCGAATTTCGCCCGGTATTTTTCGCGGTTCTGTTCGACATGGGTTTCGTCGTTCCAGGCCGCGACGGACGCAGCTTGCACGGCAGGGCTCATGGCGCCGCCGTGATAGGTGCGGTACAGCAGGAATTTTTTCAGTACTTCGGCGTCGCCCGCCACAAAGCCCGAGCGCATGCCCGGCACGTTGGAGCGCTTCGACAGGCTGGAGAACACCACCAGCCGCGCATACGGGCGCTCGACCGTGGCCAGACCCAGCATGTGGGCCGCCTGCATGGCGCCCAGCGGCGCTTCGCTGCCGTGGTAGATCTCGGAATAGCACTCGTCGGCAGCGATGACGAAGTTGTAGCGCTCGGACAGGGCAAACAGGTTTTCCCAGTCGGTCAGGCTGAGCACTGCGCCGGTCGGATTGCCGGGCGAGCAGAGGAACAGCAGCGCCACGCGCTGCCAGACTTCGGCCGGAATGCTGTCGTAGTCGCAGCCGAAGTTACGGGCCGGGTCGGAGTTGACGAAATACGGTTCGGCGCCGGCCAGATAGGCTGCACCTTCATAGATCTGGTAGAACGGATTCGGACTCACCACCAGCGACTTGGCGGCTGGATCGACCACTGTCTGGGTCAGGGCAAACAGCGCTTCGCGCGAGCCGTTGACGGGCAGTACCTGGGTGGCCGGATTGAGTTTGGGGATGCCGTAGCGGCGCTCCAGCCAGCCGGCGATGGCGCCGCGCAGGGCATCCGAGCCCACCGTGGTGGGGTAATTGGCCAGCCCGTCGATATGGTCGATCAGGGCCTGCTGGATGAATTTCGGCGTCGGGTGCTTGGGCTCGCCCATGCCCAGACTGATGGCGCTGTATTGCGGATTAGGGCTAACCTGGGCGAATAACTGGCGCAGCTTTTCGAACGGATAGGATTGCAGCTTGTCGAGATGTGGGTTCACGTGACGGACCAGAGGCGGATCGTTGAAAAAAGAGCAGAATGCATAACAGCAGACAGGCATTATAGCGTCTATGGCGCCAGCGCAGCGGCCGCTGTAGCAATCATGCCAAATAATAAACACCGGTCTGCGGCTGTGCGATACTGTGGACTATCGCGATCAGGAAGGATAAGCATGGAGCAGGATGAATTGCTGCCGTCGGTGCAGGTAAGCCAGCGGGTCATGATAGGGCGTCTGCTGGCCGGACTGGTGCAGGGTGCTTTGCTGTACTGGATCTACCGTAATGCCCAGCAGGGCGGCTGGCTGGCCAGTACGCCCAGCGTGATGGCACCGCTGCTGATGGCCGCTCTGCTGCTGCCGGCCATGCTGATTTCTGCCATGGGCTATATGGCACCCAGAAAGCTGGCGTTGTGGATGCTGGCAGCAGGTGCGGCGGTGCTGGCCATGGCGCTGCATGCGGTGCTGCGCGATGCGGGCCTGTACCGCGCGCCCGGGCTGGAGGGCGATCCGGCCTGGCGCGTGCTGGCCGGCCCGGTACTGCCCGGCGGCGCGGTATTCTTGTTCATTGCCCACTCGCTGGTGCTGTCCGGCGCGCTGGACCAGCGCCGCATTGCCAGCTATGACCGCTATTTCGAGCTGTCGTGGAAGCTGGTGGTGCAACTGCTGTTTTCCGCCGTTTTCGTCGGCGCGCTGTGGCTGGTGCTGCTGATGGGCAGCGGCCTGTTCTCCATGGTCAAGCTGGACTTCTTCAAGAAAATGCTGACCGAGGCGTGGTTCAACGTACCGGTGATCTGCTTTGCCTGGGCGTGCGCCATGCATATCACGGACGTGCGGCCTGCCATCGTGCGCGGTATCCGCAGTCTGCTGCTGGTACTGCTGTCGTGGCTACTGCTGGTGGCTGCCGTCATCATCACGGGTTTTCTGTGCACCTTGCCGTTCACCGGCCTGCAAGCGCTGTGGAGCACGGGCCACGCCACGGCGCTGCTGCTGGCGGCCGATGCTGTGCTGATCGTGCTGATTAATGCAGCTTTCCAGAACGGCCACGTGAAAGCGGCGCTGGCGGTGCGCGTGAGCGCGCGCGTGGCGGCCTTGCTGATACTGCCGCTGACGGCTATTGCCGTCTATGCGCTGGGCCTGCGTGTGCACGACTATGGCTGGACCTCGGACCGCGTGATTGCCGCTGCCGCGCTGGTGGTGGCAAGCTGCTACGCCTTCGGCTATGCGTGGGCGGCGCAGCGCTATGAAACCTGGCTGGTGCCGATTGCCATCGTCAATGTGGCGACATCGATGGTGGTGCTGGCGGTGCTGCTGGCGCTGCTGACGCCTATCGCCGATCCGGCCCGGCTGTCGGTAAATAGCCAGATGGCGCGGCTAGCCAGCGGGCGGACTAGGGCCAGTCTGTTCGATTTCCATTATCTGCGCTTCTCCGGGCAGCGCTATGGCCAGCAGGCGCAGGAACAGCTGGCGCAGCAGAGCAGCGGCGCCGACGCGGCGTGGATCCGCGAGCAGGCCGGCAAGGCACTCAAGGAAGTCCAGCCGTGGGCACCGCAGAAGGCCGGCACGATGGTTTCTGTGCGCGACAATCTGACGCTGTGGCCACGCGGCGCCAGCCTGCCGGACGGTTTTGCAGAACAGCGCTGGCAGGGCAGCGATAGCGCGACGCCGTCCTGTCTGACCATGGCGGGACAGAAGTGCGATGCGCTGATGCTCGATATGGATGGTGACGGTCAGCCCGAAGTGCTGCTGTTTAGCGGAGCCGGCTATCCGGGGCCGGCCTTGTACCGGCGCGAGCGTGATGGGGAATGGGCTCTGCTGGGGCGGCTGGCCCTGACGGGTAATTCCTGTCCTGCGCTGGTGGAGCGGCTCAAACTGGGCCAGTACCAGCTGGTGGCGCCGCCTATCAGGGCGCTGCAGATAGGCGGACAGGTATTGCAGTTCCAGAGCGCCTTCGATCGCGACGACTGCAAGGCGCTGGAAGCGGCCAGCGCTGAACGCTGAATAGCTGAACCTTAGGGCGCGGTGCTCCAGACCTGCTGGGCCACGCGCATCATGTTACGGCCCAGTACCAGTTCGGCTTCGCTCTCGCTCAGCCCCACTTTGCGCAGCGCAGCCGGTAGCTGGTGCCATACTTCGGGCGGGGTGAAAGTCGGAGCGCGTTCCGCGCTATAGCCGGCCGAAGCAGGCCACCAGTAGGCTGGATCGAACTGGCCCGGCGGCGTATCGTCCAGTTCCGGCTGGGTAAAGCAGATATCCAGACCGATGCCGGCGTGCGATACGCCTACCAGATCGGCCACATAGGCGACATGGCGGGCCACATCGTCGGCCGTGGGATGTTCCTGACCGAGGAACCACGACAGGCCGGACACGCAGACCACGCCGCCGGTGGCTGCGCAGGCGCGTATCTGTTCGTCGGTGATGTTGCGGCCATGCGGCACCAGCGAGTAGGGGTTGGCGTGGCTGAAGATGACCGGCTGCGTCGAGGCCGACATGATATCAAGGCTGCACAGACGCCCGGTGTGCGAGCAGTCCATCAGGATGCCGGCATCGTTGACGGCTGCCACCATGCTGTGGCCCAGCGAGGTCAGGCCGCGCGGCAGGTCATGGCAGCCATCGGCCACGCTGTTGTTGCGGTTGTAGGCAAAGTGGATCTGGCGCACGCCCAGATGGGCATAGAGCGGAATCATTTCCGGCTGTTCCAGCAGCGGCAGGGCGCCCTCCAGATCGAAGCTGATGGCAATCCGGCCGTCGGCAGCGGCCTGGATGATGTCGTCCACGCTGGACACCAGCGCATAGCGCCCGGGGTTGGCGGCAATGGTGGCGCGGTAGCCGGCTATCACGGACATGATCTGGCTGACCGGATTCATGTCGGCGCCGACGTTGAGCGAAACGTAGTTGACGCCCGCAGCGTGCAGCCGCTGTACCGGTGTAAAATCAGCCTGCGGGTGCTGTGGCAGGCAGGCGTGGGCATCCCAGTTGATCATATTCGTCCGCTTAGTCGAAAACCCTATGTTCCCACGAATGCGGGGCAAGGGCAAATTGCATTGCCGGGGAAATTGGCTGCATGCTTTATACTTGCGCTGTATTCACCGGAATGCCTGTTTTTTTGCTCATTGACTCCTACTTACCGTACACCCTAAGGCCGACATGTCTTTCTCTACACTGGGCCTGCTTCCCCCGCTGGTCAGCGCCGTCACCGAAATCGGCTATCAGGTACCAACCGCTATCCAGCGCGCCGCCATTCCCGTTATTCTGCGCGGTGGCGATGTGCTGGGCGCAGCGCAGACCGGCTCCGGCAAGACGGCAGCCTTTGCGCTGCCGCTGCTGCAATCGCTGCTGGATAACCGCAATGGGCCGCGACAGCTGCATGGTCTGGTGCTGGTGCCGACGCGCGAACTGGCGGTGCAGGTGGGCGAGTCTATCCGCAAGCTGGTGGCGCATCTGCCTATGCATATCAAGGTTGCCATCGTGTTCGGCGGGGTATCGATCAATCCGCAGATGATGGCCCTGCGCGGCGGTGCCGACATTGTGGTGGCGACGCCCGGACGGCTGCTCGATCTGATCGATCACAACGCTCTGAAAATCGGCCGCACTGCCATGTTCGTGCTGGACGAGGCAGACCGCCTGCTGGATCTGGGCTTTAGCGAAGAGCTCAACCGCATCATTGCGCTGCTGCCGCCGCAGCGGCAGAATCTGTTCTTCTCGGCCACCTTCCCGCCGCTGGTACAGGCGCTGGCCGAACGCATGCTGCACCAGCCGGAGCGGGTAGAAGTGCTGTCCGAGCCGGTCAGCAAACCGGATATCGTGCAGCGCGCCATCATGGTTGATGTACCGCACCGTACCATGCTGCTCAAGCATCTGATCAAGGAAAACCAGTGGAGCCGCGTGCTGGTGTTTGTCGCCACTAAATATGCAGCCGAACATGTGGCGGAAAAACTCAACCGCAATGGCATCCGCGCGGCTGCCTTCCATGGCGAATTCAGTCAGGGGGCGCGGAGCGAAGTGCTGGCCGACTTCAAGGCCTGCCGCTTGCAGGTGATGGTGGCCACCGATGTAGCGGCGCGCGGCATCGATATCGCCCGTCTGCCGGCGGTGGTGAACTATGATCTGCCCCGTTCGGCGGTCGATTACACCCATCGCATAGGCCGTACCGGCCGTGCCGGCGAAAGCGGCGTCGCCATCAGTTTTGTCAGCGCCGAAACCGAGCAGCATATGCGGCTGATCGAAAAGCGTCAGGAAATCCGCCTGGAGCGCGAGCAGGTGCGCGGTTTCGAGCCGGAGCAGACGCTGCCGGCAGCGCCAGCCAATTCGGTGACCGATACGGTGAATGGCGGTATCAAGGGCAAGCGCAAGAGCAAAAAGGACAAGCTGCGTGAAGCCGCAGCGCAGGCTGCCAGCTTGCAGCAGAGCTGATTCCGGCGCGGCGCGCCGGGCGTCTTAGCCGCCTACGCGTTTAGGCTGCAGGCCTTGTTTCTTCAGTGCCTCGATCACCCGTTCGCAGTGGTCGCCCTGAATTTCGATAACGCCATCCTTGACGGTGCCGCCCGAACCGCAGGCACTGCGCAGCTGCTTGCCCATGGCGGCCAGTGCTTCTGCATCAAGCGCCATGCCTTTTACCAGTGTGACGGTTTTACCACCACGGCCCTTGCTCTCGCGCGAGACTTTGATGGCGCCGTCGCCTAGCGGACGGGCACTAGCCGCAGCTTTACAGCGGCACTGCGCAATCGGCTGGCCGCAATCGGGGCACAGGCGGCCGGTTTCGCTGGAGTAGACGGGGCGGGAGCTATTCATGGCGGCATTCTAGCAGATGCCTGTTGGTCCTTGCGGCTAAGGCTTTCCCTTATCTGCCATGACGAATTCCGCCCAAGCGCGGCGTTTCGGTGTAAGGTAAGTCTTTCGTTTTTTCCGGATGCGTCAGGTATGAAGTCAGGTCTGCCAGCAGCTTTCCTCCGTCGCGCGGTGCTGGCCGCGCTGTTTTCCGTCACTACACTGGCATCTGCAGCATCTGCCGTATCTGCAGCGCTCAAACTATCCGATTCCATTCCCGTAGGCCCGCAGGTCACGCTGGGCAAACTGTCCAATGGCCTGAGCTATTACGTGCAGAAAAACGCCAGACCGGAAAACCGGCTGGAACTGCGGCTGGTGATCAAAGCCGGCTCGATGCAGGAAGACGAGGACCAGCAGGGACTGGCTCACTTCCTCGAGCACATGGCGTTCAACGGTTCCACCCATTTCAAGCGCCATGAGCTGGTGTCCTACCTGCAGTCGGTGGGGGTAAAATTCGGCGCCGATCTGAATGCCTCCACCAGTTTTAACGAAACCATCTACATACTGCCGCTGCCCACCGATAAGCCGGAAGTGGTGGAGCAGGGCTTTCAGGTGCTGGAAGACTGGGCCCATGGCCTGTCGCTCAACGATGCCGATATCGATAGCGAACGCGGCATCGTGCTGGAAGAACTGCGCATGGGCAAAGGCGTCGATGACCGTGTGAACAAGGTGCTGCTGCCCAAGCTGTTCAATGGGTCGCTGTATGCCCAGCGTCTGCCCATCGGCCAGGAGGCCGTGCTGAAGAACTTCAAATACGAGGCCATCCGGCGCTTCTATCGCGACTGGTACCGGCCCGACCTGATGGCGGTGGTGGTGGTCGGCGACATCGAACCGGCGCGGGCGCGGGCACTGATAGAACGGCATTTCGGCAGGCTGAAAAATCCGCCTCACGCGCGGCCGCACCAGTACGCAAAAATTGCGGCCCGCGTGCAGCCGGAAGAAGTGGTGTACACGGATAAGGAGATTGCCAACAACTCGGTGTTCATCCGCTATCCTGTCCTGCCGGCGCCGGAAGGCACGACTGTAGGCGACTACCGCCGCAAACTGCTGGAGAACATGGTCACGACGCTGCTGAATATGCGTCTGTACGAGCTGACCCAGCAGGCCAACCCGCCTTACCTGCAGGCTGGCGCAGGCATGAACGGCATTGTGCACGGCTACCGCTCCTTCAGCGCCGCAGCTTTGCTGGGCAAGGACGGCGTGCAGCCCGCCATCCAGGCCATGCTGCAGGAAAGCCAGCGCGCCCGCCAGTTCGGCTTTAGCGAAGCGGAACTGGAGCGCGTCAAGAAAGGCATGTTGCGCAGCTACGAGCGGCTGTATAACGAGCGCGATAAGTCCGATTCGGCCATTTATGCGGCTGAGCTGATCCGCAACTTCCTGGAACAGGAGACCATACCCGGCATTGCGGCGGAATACCATTATGCGCAGACCCTGATTCCGCAGATTACGCTGGCCGATCTGAATGCAGTGGCGCGCTCCCAGTTGCCAGATGGCGGCAGCAAGCTGATGGTGTACACGGGTAGCGCAGACAGCACGCCGCCTGCCGCAGGCGAGTTGCTGGCGCTGGCCGACGCAGCCGAGAAGCGTGGCGTGGCCGCGCAGGAGGAAAAAACGCTGGCCCGCCAGCTTATGGCGCAGCCGCCGAAAGCAGGCAGCATCGTCAGCGAAAGCCGGGACGAGCTGCTGGGACTGACCCGGCTGACGCTGAGTAACGGCGTCAAGGTGGTGCTTAAGCCGACCGACTTCAATAATGATCAGGTGATCATGACCGGGCTGCGTTTTGGCGGCTGGTCGCTGTTTAGTGACGCCGATCTGTTCAGTGCCCGTTATGCCAGCAGCATAGTCAGCCAGATGGGCGTGCAGGATTTTACCCCGGCGGACATCGTGAAAGTACTGGCCGGTAAAACGGCTGCGGCAGGCGCCAGTATTGCCGGCGTCAACGAAAGTGTGAGCGCAGGTTCCGGCAGCGCCGATATCGAAAGCATGCTGCAGCTGGTGTACCTGAATCTGACGGCAGCGCGCAAGGATGCGACGATTTTCCAGTCGTTTGTGGCAAGGCAGCGCGAACTGGCGCGCAATAATCTGGCGCGGCCGGAAGCCGTGCTGGAAGATGCCGTGACGGCCACACTGTACCCGCAGCAGCCGCGCGTGCCGCGTGCCCCCAGGCCGGCCGACTTCGACCAGCTGCAGATCGATAAGGTGATGGGGCTGTACCAGAGCCGTTTGTCGAGCGCGCGCGATTTTACTTTCTTCATGACGGGCAGCTTCGATGTGGAGCAGATCAAGCCGCTGCTGGCGACCTATCTGGCCAGCCTGCCGGTGGATGATGTTGCGGTAGCGTTTCGCGATGATGGCGTGCGTCCGGTGCGCGGGGTAGTCAAACAGGCGGTGTATGCGGGCAGCGAGCCGAAAAGCACGATTTCGCTGACCTTCACGGGCGATGCACAGTTTTCGCCGCGCGAGCGCATGCGGCTGCAGGCGCTGATCGAAGTCATGAACATCAAGCTGATCGAAGTGCTGCGCGAGAAAATGGGCGTGATGTATAGCGGCGGCCTGCGCGGCAATATGGAACGTCTGCCTTATCCGCATTACACGGTAACGGCCTCGCTGCCCTGTGCGCCCGAGAATGTGGACCGGGTGCTGGCCGCCGTGTTCGCGGAGATTGCGAAGATCGCCGAACAGGGCGCGGAGGAAGCCGATCTGCAGAAGGTGAAAGCAGCGTGGCTGAAGAATTATCGCAAGAGCCTGCGCGAGAATGGCTACTGGATCGCGGTGCTGATGAATGCCTATTTCAACCAGAGCGATCCGGCCGATGTGCTGACCTACCCGCAGCGGGTGGAGGCGCTGACGGCAGCCGAACTGAAAGACAGCGCGCGCAGCTATCTGAATCCGGAAAATTATGTGCAGGTGGTGCTGTATCCGCAGAAGTAAGGGTGGCCTGTTACACTTGCGTTTATTTACAGCGTAACGGAGGAAGAGCATGGCAAAGAAGAAGGAAGAACTGGATCCGGAGACGCTGGAACTGATCCAATGGTGTATCGAAGTGGAAGGCTTTCTGGTGAAAGGCGGTGCTACCGAGGCGCAGGCGCAGGAGCATATCGAAGAGCAGGTGGAGTGGTTCACGGACCTGTTCTATGATGGCCTGTCGCCGGAGGAAGCAGCCAAAGAAGCGCTGGCCTGAGCAGCCCGCCGGGGCTGCGGCAGTGATCATCTCGACGTTACTCGGTCTAACCGGGGCGTATCTGCGCCCCTGATTTGCTTGCGAGGGAGGTAGTATGCTGAAGAAGATAGGACTAGGTGTGCTGGTACTGCTGGCCATCATACTGGGTATGGCAACGGTGCAGCCCAACACATTCCGCGTACAGCGCCAGATCGATATCAAGGCACCGGCCGATCGCATCCAGCCGCTGATTAGCGACTTCCATCACTGGACCCAGTGGTCGCCATGGGAAAAGCTCGATCCTGCCATGAAGCGTAGCTATAGCGGTGCCACCGAAGATCTGGGCGCCGTGTATGCATGGGAAGGGGACGACAAGGTAGGCGCCGGCCGCATGGAAATCACCGGACTGAAAGCGCCCGAACTGGTGCAGATCAAGCTCGATTTCATCAAGCCGTTTGCCTCGTCCTGCCAGACCGAGTTTGCCCTGACAAATAAAGGCGATATGACCACCGTGGTGTGGACCATGTCGGGGCCGGCAGACTTTACCACCCGCCTCATGGGCCTGTTCGTCAGCATGGACAAGATGATAGGCAAGGACTTCGAGACTGGCCTGAACAACCTCAAGGAAGTGGCCGAGAAATAGCCGCAGCGCACGCGCATAGCTGCAGTGTGCGCTGGCGCGGCGTCCCTCCTGTTCTAGCGCTGTTCCTGCCGGTAGGCGCCCGGGTTGACGCCTGCCCATTCGCGGAAGGCGTGATTGAAGGCGCTCTGCTCCTGATAGCCGAGCAGGAAAGCAATATCCACCAGACTCAGTTCCGGCTGGCGCAGATAGTCGCGCGCCAGGGCAAAGCGTGCCTGATCGAGCACCTGCTGGAAGGACGCGCCAGCTTCGCTGAGCTTGCGCTGCAGGGTGCGTGGCGACAGCCCCAGTTCCCCGGCAATGCTGGCCAGCCGCACCTGTCCATGCGCCAGATTGCGCACGATCGCTGCATGGACCTGCTGGCTGATGGCGGGCGGCTGCGCGGCACGCTGGCGTAGCAGCTGTTCGGCGTGCTGCTGCAGTACCGGATAGAGGCTGACGTCGGCATTCGGCACTGGCCAGTCCAGCATGGCGGCATCGAAGCTGGCGCAATTGGCGCTGGCGTTAAATGTAGGCATGGCGCCCAGCACCCGCACATATTCTTCGCGCAGCGCTGGCGGGCCGCCATCATGGGTCAGGCTCAGTTGCGCGGCAGGCAGGGCACTGCCAGCCAGCCAGTTACCGAACACCCGTATGCCGGCATACACGCTGTCGGCCAGATGGCGTTGTGCCGCCGGGTAGTTGCTATGCCAGTGGTAGTGCGCCACGCCATCCTGCACGGTAATGGCCGAACGGCCCAGATCATGGGCCAGCTGTTCGTAGCGCATGGTCTGTTCCAGCGCCATGCCGAAGTCGCGGCAGCTGAGCAGGATCAGGCCATACACGCTGTAGCTTCCCAGTTTGACGCACTCGCCCACATGCAGGCCGAAATGTTCGTCCTGCGCCAGTTTCGCGCCCAAGTCCAGCAACTGCACGTACAGGTCGGCACGCAAGCTGTCCGGTAGCGGCGCCAGGCTGCCTGCTGCCAGTCCGGCGGCCTGTTCCAGCATGGCCGGCGTCACGCCGCGGGCGGCAGCGGCATCAAGTAGCGGTTGCAGATAGGAGCCTGCTACGCGCTGGGCATGTTCAGGGTGCGGGCTTGGCATAATCGAACAAGATGGTTGTCATGAAAGCGCAATACCGGTGTTCCGGCTTCTTTTATTCTCGTGTCATTCAAACTAGGCGCGCCCCAGTATAGCAAGCGCGCCGCTACGCTGACAGGAAAACGATGAGACGCTGGAACGGGTGGGGAGACGAAGCAGTGGAGTTTGCGCTGCATGAGGAAGCGCTGGCATTTCTGGCGCAGCGCATCGGTGCCGGCACGCCGGTTGCAGACGCCACGCTGGAGCAGGCTTGCGCCCGGATTGCGCCCAGCCGCCTGCCTGCCGACGCACAGGTAGACAGTCTGCTACAGACCGGTAGCGAAGTCCGCCTGCGTCATGCGCTGGGCCAGAGCCTGCCGGACTGGCTGCGGCTGCGCTACGGCATGATAGAAACGGCGCCCGATGGCGTAGCCTATCCCGAAAGCGGCGACGAAGTGCGGGCCTTGCTGGACTACGCACAGCGGCATAACGTGGCGCTGATACCACAGGGCGGCGGCACCAGCGTGGTGGGCCATCTGACGGCGCCGGCCGGCGCCCAGCCGGTGCTGACGGTGAACCTGTGCCGTTTGCGCCAGCTCCATTATCTTGATACGGAAGCCCAGCTGGCCACTTTCGGTGCCGGCGTGCTGGGGCCGGACCTTGAAGCCCAGCTGCGCGCGCGCGGCTACACGCTCGGTCACTTTCCGCAGTCGTTCGAATATTCCTCGCTGGGCGGCTGGGTGGTCACCCGTTCGTCCGGCCAGCAATCGCTGCGCTATGGCCGCATCGAGCAGATGTTCCGTGGCGGCGTGGTGGAGACACCGGCCGGTACGCTCAGAGTACAGACCTTCCCCGCATCGGCGGCCGGTACCGATCTGCGCGAACTGGTGCTGGGTTCGGAAGGGCGCATGGGCATACTGACGGAAGCCACCGTGCGGGTGACGGCGCTGCCTGAATACGAAGCCTTCCATGCGGTGTTCCTGCCCGGCTGGCAGGCCGCCGAAACCGCCGTGCGTCTGCTAGCGCAAGCGGGGCTGGCGCTATCCATGCTGCGTCTGTCGAACCCGCTGGAAACCACTACCATGCTGGCGCTGGCGGGCCACAAGCGCCTGATCGGCGTGCTCGAAAGCTATCTGGCGCTGCGCGGCTGCAGGCAGGAGAAGTGCATGCTGATGATAGGCGTGAGCGGGCCGAAGCGGGCAGCGCGGGCGGCACTGCGGGCAGCGCTGGAAATCACCGCGCCGCTGGGCGGGGTGCACGTGGGCCGTGCCATGGGCGAGAAGTGGAAGCAGAACCGCTTCCGCAATGTCTATCTGCGCAATGCGGCGTGGCAGCATGGCTATGCCATCGATACGGTGGAAACGGCAGTCGACTGGACGCGCGTGGGCAGCATGATGCAGACGGTGGAAGCGGCGGCAACGGCAGCGCTGGCGCAGTATGGCGAGAAGGTGCATACCTATACCCATCTGTCGCACGTCTACGCGCAGGGCGCCAGCGTGTACACCACGTTTGTGTTCCGGCTGGCCGGCAATTACGCGGAGGATCTGGCGCGCTGGCGTACGCTCAAGCATGCGGTCAGCTGCGCCATCGTAGCGCAAGGCGGCACTATCAGCCACCAGCATGGCGTCGGCACCGACCACGCGCCGTATCTGGCGGCAGAGAAGGGCGAACTGGGACTGTCGGCCATGCAGGCATTGTTGCGCCATTTCGATCCGCGGCAGATCATGAATCCCGGGAAGTTACTGCCATGAGTGCCGTGTGGAGCAAGGGCGGGCGTGCCGCACTGCCGGCGCTGCTGGCACAGCAGTGGGATCTGATCGTGATAGGCGGCGGCATCACCGGCGCTGGCATCCTGCTGGAAGCGGCGCGGCGCGGACTGAAAGCCCTGCTGCTGGAACAGCGCGATTTCGCCTGGGGGACCTCGAGCCGTTCTTCCAAGCTGGTACACGGCGGACTGCGCTACCTGAAGGAAGGGCAGTTAGGCCTGACGCGCGAATCAGTGCACGAGCGCGAGCACTTGCTGCAACAGGCGGCGGGGCTGGTGGAGCCGCAGAGTTTCGCTTTTGGCCACTATGCGGGACGCAAGCCGGGCAAGCTGATGTTTCTGCTCGGACTGGCCATGTATGACAGGCTGGCTGGCCAGCGCAGCCGCCACTATTACGGGCGCGCGGAGTTTGCCGCGCTGGCGCCGAATGTCTCGACACAGGGGCTGCTCGGTGGCATGGTCTACACCGACGCCAAGACCGACGATGCGCGGCTGGTGCTGCGCGTGCTGCAGGAAGCGCAGGCCCATGGCGCCGTGGCGCTCAACTATATGGCCGTGCGGGGCTTGCTGCGCCAAGGCTCGCACGCTGACGGGCCGGTGAACGGCGTGCAGGTGCGCGACACGCTGAACGACGAAGGGCAAGCGCTGCCTTTTGCGGTGCGCGCCCGCGTGGTGATCAGCGCTACCGGCGCCTGGGCAGACGGCTTGCGCCTGCAGGCGGGCGCTAATACAGCGGCTGCGCTGGCGCCGCTCAAACCTCGGCTGCGGCCTTTGCGCGGCAGCCATCTGGTGCTGCCCGCATGGCGGTTGCCGCTGGCGCAGGCGATCAGCCTGATGCACCCTTACGATGGCCGTCCGGTGTTTGCCTTTCCATGGGAAGGCGTGACGCTGGTGGGCACCACCGACGTCGATCACAAAGAAGATATGGCGCACGATGCCAGCATCACGCCTGCCGAAGTGGCCTACCTGATGGCCGTGCTGCATGACCAGTTTCCCCAGCTGGCACTGAGTGAACGCGATGTGATCGCCACCTATGCGGGCGTGCGCCCCGTGATCGATACGGGCAAGGCTGATCCATCCAAGGAGGGCCGTGACCATGCGCTGTGGCTGGAGCACGGTCTGCTGACGGTCACTGGCGGCAAGCTGACCACCTTCCGCGTGATCGCGCTCGATGCCCTGCGCCGTGTGGCCAGCCTGCTGCCGGACTGGCAGGCCGATTTGTCGCCACAGCCCGTGTTCGAGGCCGCACCAGCGCTGCTGCCGCATAGGCCGGAACTACCGGCCGGCATGGCGCACAAGCTGCAAGGCCGCTATGGCGCGCTAACCGAGCAGGTGCTGGCTGCCGCGCAGGAGGGCGAGCTGGCGCTGATCGGCGGCACGGAAACCTGCTGGGTACAGCTGCGCTGGGCGGCGCGCTGCGAGTCGGTGCAGCGGCTGGAAGACCTGCTGTTGCGCCGCAGCCGCATCGGCCTGCAGGTACGGCAGGGCGGGCTGGCCATGATGGCGCGCATCCGCGCTATCTGCCAGCCGGAACTGGGCTGGAGCGACCAGCGCTGGGATGCCGAACAGGCTGCCTATGTGGCATTATGGAATAAGCACTACAGCCTGCCCGCATAAGTACCGGCCTGGCAGGGGCTGCAAAAAAAACAGCAGAACGACAATAAGCATAAGACTGAAAAGAGCGAGACACAGCACCATGGCAGAGCAATACCTACTTTCTATCGACAATGGCACGCAGAGCGTACGCGCCCTGCTGTTCGACCTGCAGGGCCAGCTGGTAGCAAAGTCGCAAGTGCATTTGCAGGCCTATTACTCGGAGCATCCCGGTTGGGCCGAGCACGACGCCGACGGCTACTGGCGCGCAGTAGGGCAGGCCTGCCAGCAGCTGTGGCAGAACTGCAGCGTGCCTCGTTCTGCCGTCCAGGGCGTGGCAGTGACCACCCAGCGCGGCACCGTGGTGAATGTGGACCGCGACGGCAAAGTGCTGCGTCCCGCCATAACGTGGCTGGACCAGCGCCGCGTGGGCCCGCAGCCGCCGCTAAGCCTGTTGTGGCGTACCGCCTTCAAGCTGACCGGCCTGTCCGGCACCATCGAATACTTCCGCCGTGAAGCGGAGATCAACTGGATCGCGCAATACCAGCCCGAAGTCTGGCAGCAGACCTATAAATACCTGCTGCTGTCGGGCTTCCTGAATTTCCGCCTGTGCGGCCGCCATGTCGATTCCGTCGGTTCGCAGGTGGCCTATGTGCCGTTCGACTACAAGGGCCACAAATGGGCCGGGCCGCGCGACTGGAAATGGGAAGCGCTGAAAATCCGCCCGGACATGCTGCCGGAACTGGTGGCGCCGGGCACCATCATCGGCGCCATTACGGCCGATGCGGCGGCGTTCACCGGCATCCCCGAAGGTACGCCGCTGGTGGCGGCGGCGGCGGACAAGGCCTGCGAGGTGATCGGTGCCGGTGCGCTGGAGCCGCATATCGCCTGCCTCAGTTACGGTACCACGGCCACCATCAATACCACCAGCCGCAAATACGTGGAAGTGACGCCGCTGATTCCGCCTTATCCGGCAGCGATACCGGGCGCCTACAGCACCGAGGTGCAGATTTTTCGCGGCTACTGGATGGTGAACTGGTTCAAGGAGCAGTTCGGCCATCTGGAGCAGCTGACGGGCGCCGAGCAGGGGCTGGCGCCGGAATTCATGTTCGATCAGCTGGTGAACGAGGTGCCGCCCGGTTCCATGGGCCTGATGCTGCAGCCGTACTGGAGCCCCGGCATCAAGACGCCGGGGCCGGAAGCCAAGGGAGCGATGATAGGCTTTGGCGACGTGCACACGCGTGCCCATATGTACCGCGCCATACTGGAAGGACTGGCCTATGCGCTACGCGAAGGCAAGGAGCGCATCGAGAAGCGCAGCGGCGTGCCGGTGACGGAATTGCGGGTGGCCGGTGGCGGTTCGCAGAGCGACGCAGCCATGCAGCTGACGGCGGATATTTTCGGCCTGCCTGCTGCTCGTGCCCACATCTACGAAACCTCGGGGCTGGGGGCGGCAATCGCCGTGGCGGCAGGGCTGGGATTGCACAAGGACTTCGACACGGCCACCCGCGCCATGACGCGGCCCGGCCGCGTGTTCCAGCCGATAGCTGCCAACCGGCAGATCTATGACCGCCTGTACAAGCGGGTATATCTGCATATGTATCAGCGCCTGCAGCCTATGTACCAGCAGATCGCCGACATTACCGGCTATCCCGAGCAGGTCTGAGCCTAGCGCATCACCAGTGCCTTGATGGCGTCCATGGCGCTGCTGCTGCCGCACTGGGTAGCCTGCACCTGATTGCGGCCCTGTTCCTTGGCCGCGTACATGGCGCGGTCGGCGGCCACGAACAGCGATTCGATGCTGTCCAGATGGCGCGGATAGGTTGTGGCTACGCCTATGCTTACGGTCAGCCATGGCGAGGTGCCTGAGCGCGGATGAGGAATCTGCAAGCCCTCGATGCGGGCCCGTATGGCTTCGGCCAGCTGCAGCGCCGTGGCGCCATCCGTTTCGGCAAACAGCAGCACGAATTCCTCGCCGCCATAGCGCGCCGCCAGATCGGTCTGGCGCAGGGCATGGGCGGCAATCGCCTGCGCCACCTGCTGCAGACAGGCGTCGCCCGCAGGGTGGCCCAGCGTATCGTTGTACAGTTTGAAGTGGTCCACATCGAGCACCACCAGCGATAGCGGCAGGCCGCTGCGCATGGCGCGCTGCCATTCCTTCTCGATAAAGCTGTCGAAGTGGCGCCGGTTGGCGATCTTGGTCAGCGGGTCTATCATGGCAGCGCGCTGCAGCGCGTCTTCCGACTGCTTGTGATGGGTGATGTCGTGCAGCAGGCCGACAAACAGGGGCTGGCGCAGCACCATGGGGGTGAGTGTCAGGTCCATGCAGACCGAACTGCCGTTGCGGTGGCGGATGATGACTTCGCGCGTGCCGTGGCTGTGGGCCGATTCCGGCTCCGCTGCATAGCGCCGGAAGTAGTCGAGGTATTCCTGCGCTACCATGGGGTTGAGCAGTTCGGCGATGTTGCGTCCTGCCAGTTCCTGTTCGCTGTAGCCCAGATAATTGACGCAGGCCGGATTGGCATACTGGATGCGGCCATCGGCCTCGATGATCAGCAGGCCCTCGGCCATGCTGTTGACGATGGCGCGCAGGCGCTCGGCCTGTTCCTCCTGAGTTTCGCTGCGGCTGCGGATCTGCAGCTGGGTGCGCACGCGGGCGCACACTTCGGCCATGCGCAGCGGCTTGCTGATGTAGTCGACGGCGCCGATATCGAAGCCGGCCACCACATCTTCCGTGTCCGTTTTGGCACTCATGAAGATGACGGGAATGCGCTGGGTGCTGGCGTGATTTTTCAGCTGGCGGCAGGTTTCCAGGCCATCCATGCCGGGCATGATGACGTCCAGCAGTATCAGGTCGGGGTGGACGCGGCGGGCGATTTTCAGCGCACGTTCGCCGTTGTTGGCGACAAATGTCTGATACCCCTGTTGCACCATCATGCTCCGCAAGGCGCTCAGGTTCTCCGGCGCGTCGTCCACGATGAGGATCGCGGCGTCACGTCGGCTAGCGTGTTGCAGAGGGGTGACTGGGGTGAACAAGGGCCGTCCTGCTAATGAATATTGGGTACGTGCAAAATCATAACGCTTAGCTCAGCACTTAAGGAACAAATAATTAAGTTTTTTTTGGGAAATAAATAAATATCCCTCTGACGGCGTTTTCAGGCTGTTGTTTTTTTAAAAAAAAGAGCGGCCGGAGCCGCTCTTCTGTACTGCTGCCTGATTTACAGCTTGGCTGCGATCAGCTTGCCGAGGATTTCGATGCCGGCGCGGATACGCTCTGGCGGCACCGTCACGAAGGACAGACGCAGGGTATTGGTTTCCGGCTCGTTGGCGTAGAACGGCGAACCCGGCACGAAGGCCACTTTCTGGGCGATGGCTTCGTCCAGCAGTTTCATCGCATCGATGTGCTTAGGCAGGGTCACCCAGATGAACATGCCGCCTTCCGGTTTGGTCCACTGCACGGCGGACGGGAAGTGCTGCGCCATGGCGTCCAGCATGACCTGGCACTGGTCGCCGTACAGGGTGCGGATTTTCGGAATGTGCTGGTCGAGGAAGCCGTCCTTGATGACATCGTAGACCACCATCTGGGTCAGCTGCGAAGTGTGCAGGTCGGCGGCCTGTTTGGCCAGTTCCAGACGGCGTACCAGCGGCAGCGGTGCCACTACATAGCCCAGACGGATGCCGGGGGTCAGCACCTTGGAGAAGGAGCCCATGTAGATCACGCCGTCCGGGTTCATTGCCACCATCTTCGGTGCCGGTGCGCCTTTGTAGCTCAGCGCGCCGTAAGGATCGTCCTCGATCAGCGGCAGGCCCAGACGGGCGCAGGTTTCCACCAGTTCCACCCGGCGTTCCACCGACAGCGAGCGGCCGGTCGGGTTCTGGAAGTTAGGCAGGGCGTACAGCAGGCGCGCGCCGGCGGCCACTTTGTCCAGCGATGCCGGCACCAGACCGTGTTCGTCGGTGTCCACCGATTTGAATTCGGGACGGTAGACCGAGAAGGCTTGCAGGGCGCCCAGATAGGACGGGGTTTCCACCAGCACGCGGCTGCCTTCGTCGATCAGCACCTTGCCCAGCAGGTCCAGCGCCTGTTGCGAACCGGAGGTCATCAGCACCTGTTCCGGCACGATTTTCGCGCCGTTGGTGGACAGCGAATCTGCGATCCACTGGCGCAGCGGCAGGTAGCCGTCGGTCGGTCCGTATTGCAGCGCCACTTTGCCGTTTTCGCTCAGCACCTTGTCGAAGGCCGCTTTCATGGTCTCGACCGGGAAGGTTAGCGGCGAAGGCAGGCCGCCAGCGAAGGAAATGATTTCCGGCTGCTGGGTGATCTTCAGGATTTCGCGAATGAAGGACGATTGCAGCTGGTCGGCGCGTTCCGAGAAGCGCCACTGTATCGGTGCAGGGTTTTCGATTTTCATACTTGTCTCACTAGAGTAAAACCGGCCGGGCCGGTGATGCCATCAGCGCGCTTGTGGCACGCTTTCTATATTAGGAACAGCCGCTGGTAAGCGGCCGCCCGCTTACGCGACTTCCGCGATCAATTCGATTTCGACGCAGGCGCCCAGCGGGATTTGCGCAACGCCGAAGGCCGAACGGGCGTGTTTGCCGGCATCGCCGAACACTTCGCCCAGCAGCTCGGAGGCGCCGTTGGTAACCAGATGCTGCTCGGTGAAGTCCGCCGTGGAGTTCACCAGACTCATGACTTTGACGATGCGCTTGACACGGGTCAGGTCGCCGCCTACGGCCGCCTGCAGGGTGCCGATCAGGTCGATGGCGATGGCGCGCGCTGCAGCCTTGCCTTCGGCCGTGTCGATATTCTTACCCAGCTGGCCTACCCATACGCTGCCGTCGGCGCGTTTGGCGATGTGACCGGACAGGAACACCAGATTGCCCGTTTGTGCATACATGACGTAGGCCGCAGCCGGCGTAGCAGGGGCAGCCAGGGTGATGTCGAGTGCTTTCAGTTTTTCGTAGACAGACATGTGAGTTCCAGATCAAAAAATGTGGGTGGGACAGATGCAAGACCGTTATTGTACGTGTTGTAGCAGGCGCTGCCCACAATTGAGGCAAAATCAAGATAGTCTACGGTTTTCCCGCCGTTTTACCTGCATTTCTCGCTCCGACCAGGCACTGCTTACGCTGCCAGTTGCAGAAAATGCTGGGCGCCGGTTCGACACGGGGCGCCGTCATGCTGCACGGACTGCGCTTGCTGGACTTTATGCTACGTGACAAAACCAGTACAGTACAAGTACACTTGTGTAGTTAATTTTTGTACTGTGATGGCAAAATGACCAATACACGACGCCGTTCGCTGCTAGGCGATGCCGCCGCCAATGCCGCCGCTGCCGTGGCCGAAGCGCTGGCCGCCGCCGAAACCCGTGCCGCGCAAGCTGCCAGCCAGGCGCTGGCCGATACCACCAGCGTTGCACTACCGGCCAGTGTGGCGCGGCCGCGCCGGGCTGCACCGGCTGGCGCTCTGCTTGGCCTGCTGTCGCGCGAATCGGGCGAAACCCTGATCGACCAGATCGTACGTTCGGTAGCGGCCCGCATCGACGAGCGTCTGCTGCGCAGCGGTGCGCGCATGCCTTCGATCCGCGCCTTCGCTGCGGCCCACGGGGTGTCGCCCTTCACGGTGGTGGCCAGCTATGACAGGCTGGTGGCGACTGGCTATCTGGAATCGCGGCGCGGCGCCGGCTTTTTCGTGCGCGAGCGCGCGGGCATGGTGGCGCGCCATGGCGGGTTGCGCCACGGCGTACATGGCGGCAGCGGCTTCGAGGTCAAACCTATCGATGTGGTCTGGCTGGTGCGCAATATGTTCCGCCAGATGCCTCATGCCCAGATGCCGGGCAGCGGCGTGCTGCCGTCCGACTGGCTCGATGGGGCAGCCATCGCCAATGCGCTCAAGGCCGTGAGCCGGCAGAATGCCGGTGTGCTGCTCAGTTACGGCGTGCCGCAGGGCTTTCTGCCCCTGCGCCAGCAGCTGCAGCACAAGCTGGCCGAGCTGGAAATTGCTGCTGCGCCGGAGCAGTTGCTGACGACGGCTGGCGTGACGCAGGGGCTGGATCTGGTGGCGCGCGAGTTCACCCAGCCCGGCGACACCATTTTTGTCGATGATCCCGCGTGGTTCCTCATGTTCGGCTCGTTCGCGGCGCTGGGTGCCAAGGTGGTGGGCATTCCCCGTCTGGCCGATGGCCCCGATATTGCCAAGCTGGCCGAACTGGCGGCACTGCACAAGCCCAAGCTCTACATCATTAATTCGGTGCTGCACAACCCCAGTTCCACGTCACTGTCGGCGGCCAAGGCGTTTCAGGTGCTGCGGCTGGCGGAAGAACATGATTTTGTCATCGTTGAAGACGATATCTACTGCGACCTGCATCCGGGCAGCGCGGTACAGCCGGCCACCCGGCTGGCGGCGCTCGACCAGCTGCAGCGGGTGATCTATCTGGGCGGCTTCTCCAAGACCATGGCGGCCAATCTGCGCGTGGGCTTTATTGCCGCCTCGCCGGAACGGGCCGAAAGGCTGGCCGACCGCAAGATGCTGACCATGCTGACCACCAGCGATATCGGCGAGCGGGTGGTGTACAAGGTGCTGTCCGACGGCACCTTCCGCAAGCATACCGACCGCATGCGCGCCCGCCTCGACGGCCTGCGCGCCAAAACTATCCGCCAGATGGAGCGGGTAGGGCTGAAGGTCGATGTGGCGGCACCGGCCGGTATGTTCGTCTGGGTCGATGCGGGACGCGATACCAATGTACTGGCCGAGCGGGCCATGGCGCAGAACCTGCTGCTGGCGCCGGGCAGCCTGTTTTCACCGGCCCAGCTGCCGTCCACCCGCATGCGTTTGAACGTGGCCGCCATGCAGGACCCGCAGGTGTGGCGCTTCCTCGAAAGCGAACTGGCGCGCTCCTAGGCCGGATCGCGGGCGCTCTTGAAATGGCGCGGAACATCCCCAATTAGGGGCAACATTTGCATTAAACGCAATGCGGGCGGCCGGGGGCGACCTGCCGCCACGATGAGATACACCCAAGCATAAGACTATTCACAAGACTATTTGAGGCTTACCAAAATGGCAGATACCGAAAAGCAGACCCTAGGTTTTCAGGCAGAAGTAAAGCAGCTGCTGCAGCTGATGATCCACTCGCTGTACTCGAACAAAGAGATTTTCCTGCGCGAGCTGATTTCCAACGCTTCCGACGCATCGGACAAGCTGCGCTTCGAAGCGATCAACAACGATGCGCTGTACGGCAATGACCACGAACTGAAAATCAAGGTCGCTTTTGACAAAGCGGCACGCACCATCACCATTTCCGATAACGGCATCGGCATGAGCCGTGACGAAGCGATCTCCCATCTGGGCACCATCGCCAAATCGGGCACCAAGGAATTCTTCGGCAAGCTGTCGGGCGACCAGCAGCAGGACGCCGCCCTGATCGGCCAGTTCGGCGTGGGCTTCTACTCGGGCTTCATCGTGGCCGACAAGATCACGGTGGAAACCCGCCGTGCCGGCGCCGCTGCCAGCGAAGGCGTGCGCTGGGAATCGGAAGGCCAGGGCGACTACTCGGTGGAACAGATCGAGAAGAGCGGCCGCGGCACCGACATCATCCTGCACCTGCGCGAAGGCGAGGACGAGCTGCTGTCGTCGTGGAAGATCAAATCCATCATCCGTAAATACTCCGACCATATCTCGCTGCCTATCGTGATGCAGAAAGAAGAGTGGGACGAAGAGAAGAAGGAAACGGTTCTCAAGGACGAACTGGAAACCGTCAATCAGGCTAGCGCCCTGTGGGCCCGCAACAAGTCCGATATCACGCCGGAACAGTACGACGAATTCTACAAACACGTTTCGCACGACTTCCAGGCACCGCTGACCCACACCCACAACCGGGTGGAAGGCCGCAGCGAATACACCCAGCTGCTGTACATTCCGGCCAAAGCCCCGTTCGACCTGTGGGACCGCAACAAGCGCGGCGGCATCAAACTGTACGTCAAGCGCGTATTCATCATGGACGATGCCGAACAGCTGATGCCGACCTATCTGCGCATGGTGAAAGGCGTGATCGATTCGGCCGACCTGCCGCTGAACGTCTCGCGTGAAATTCTGCAGGAATCGCGCGACGTAAAAGTGATCCGCGATGGCTCGACCAAACGCGTGATCGGCATGCTGGAAGAACTGGCCAATGCCGACGAACAGGAGAAGAAGGACAAGTACGCCACCTTCTGGAAGGAGTTCGGGCAGGTGCTGAAAGAGGGCATAGGCGAGGACGCCACCAACAAGGACCGTCTGGCCAAGCTGCTGCGCTTCGCTTCCACCGCCAACGACAGCGACGAACAGAATGTCTCGTTCGAGCAGTACATTGCCCGCGCCAAGGAAGGCCAGGACAAGATCTACTACGTCACGGCGGATAACTACGTGGCAGCGAAAAACAGCCCGCATCTGGAAATCTTCCGCAAGAAAGGCGTGGAAGTGCTGCTGCTGACCGACCGCGTGGACGAATGGATGCTGTCCTTCCTGACCGAGTTCGAAGGCAAGGAGCTGGTATCGGTGGCCAAAGGCGGCCTCGATCTGGGCGCGCTGGAAGACGAAGCGGAGAAGAAGGAACACGAGGAAACGGAAAGCTCGTACAAGGAGCTGGTGGGCAAGATGAAAGAGGCCCTGAGCGACAAGGCCAAGGACGTGCGCGTGACCTTCCGTCTGACCGATTCGCCGGCCTGTCTGGTGGCGGACGAACATGAACTGTCGGGCAACCTGCTGCGCATGCTGAAAGCAGCGGGCCAGAATGCGCCGGAGTCCAAGCCTATTCTGGAAATTAATCCTAACCACCCGCTGGTGACGCGTCTGAAGTATCAGGATGCCGGTACGGCCTTCAACGACTGGGCCAACATCCTGTTCGATCAGGCCCTGCTGGCCGAAGGCGGTTCGCTCAGCGATCCGGCCACCTTCGTCAAGCGCCTGAACGAGATGCTGCTGAACGGCGCTGCCAAGTAAGAGCATTTTCATAATTTTCCCGCCGGAGTGTGCTATGTTTGCGGCTCCGCAAGCATATCTCCGGGGGAAACATGTCTCGATACACCGTGGCGCTGGCCAGCGCCATGTTGCTGCTTGCGCCTGTGGCACAGGCGCAGCTTGCAGCGCCTGCCGCGAGCAGCAGCGCAACCGCACCGGCTGCACCACTTTATCCCGCACTACCGAGCGAAACACCGGATGAATTCCATGCCCCGGTAGACGGTTTCGACTACGTCAAACGCAGCGTGATGATACCGATGCGCGATGGCGTCAAGCTCAATACTGTGATTATCGTGCCGCGCGGCGCCAGTCATGCGCCTATCCTGCTGACCCGCACGCCGTATAACGCGGCCGAACTGACGGCCCATGCGGAAAGCTCGCAGCTGGAAAACATCCTGCAGGGCTATGACAATGCCGCCGATGTGGTGGTGCAGGGCGGCTATATCCGCGTGATGCAGGATGTGCGCGGCAAGCACGGTTCGGAAGGCGATTATGTGATGAACCGGCCGCTGGCAGGTTCCAGCTTCAATCCTACGCCGGTCGACCATTCCACCGACACCTGGGACACCATCGAATGGCTGACCCATAACCTCCCCGAAAGTAATGGCAAGGTCGGCATCATCGGTATTTCCTACGATGGCTATCTGCCGCTGATGGCGCTGGTCAAACCGCATCCGGCGCTCAAGGCTGCCGTGCCAATGAACCCCATGGTCGATGGCTGGCGTGGCGATGACTGGTTCCATAACGGCGCATTCCGTCAGGTGAATCTGGCCTACATCCTCGAACAGGTGGCTACGCGCCGCGGCGAAGCCAAGTGGTATAGCAGTCATTACGACGACTACGACACTTTCCTGCGCGCCGGTTCGGCCGGCGCACTGGCCAGTCAGCGCGGGCTGGAGCAGGTGGGCTTCTGGCGCAAACTCAGTAGCCACCCTGCGTACGACCATTTCTGGAGCGAGCAGGCGATGGATCAGGTGCTGGCGCGCCAGCCCGTTAAGGTGCCGACCATGCTGGTGCATAGCTGGTGGGACGCCGAGGATATTTATGGCGCGCTGGCCGTGTACAAGGCCATCAAGCCGCTGGACCGCGAGAATCAGGTGTATCTGGTGATGGGGCCGTGGAACCATGGCGGTGCCATCGATGAGGGCAGCAAGCTCGGTGCGCTGCGCTTTGGCAGCGATACGGCGCTGCATTTCAGGCAGGAGATACTGCGTCCCTTCCTCGATCATTATCTGAAAGATGATGCGCCGGCGCTGAATATCGCCCCTGTCTCGGCTTTCGAGACGGGCAGCAACAAGTGGCGTGCGCTGAACCGCTGGCCTAGTGGCTGCAACAGCGGCTGCAGCACGACGCCGACGGCTTTGATGCTGGCTGCGGGCAGCAAGCTGACGCTGGGCCGTGTTCCTGCGGCTACCACGCCGGCCGCACCCGCTGTGGCCACGGCTTACGATGAATATGTATCCGACCCGGCCAAGCCTGTGCCTTACCGCGCCCGCCCCATCATGGCAGTGGGCTACGATGAAGCGAAAGGGCAGACATGGCCGCGCTGGCTGGTGGACGACCAGCGCGAAGCTTCCGGCCGCCCCGATGTGCTGAGCTACACCAGCGAGGTGCTGACGGCGCCCGTCAAGATTAGCGGCGAGCCCATAGCCAACCTGCTGGCAGCCACCTGCGGCACGGATGCCGACTGGGTGGTCAAGCTGATCGATGTGTATCCCGATCAGGTGGCGGCGCAGCCGGACATGGGCGGCTATCAGCTGATGGTGTCGGCCGACATATTCCGTGGCCGCTACCGCGAGTCGCTGTCCCAGCCTAAAGCGCTGGCGCCCGATACGCCGCTAGCCTTCCGCTTTGCATTGCCTGCCGCTAATCACGTATTCCTGCCGGGCCACCGCATCATGGTGCAGATCCAGTCCAGCTGGTTCCCCCTGTATGACCGGAATCCGCAAACCTTTGTGCCGAATATCTTCTTTGCCCAGCCGGCGGATTATCGTAAAGCTACCCAGCGCATCTACCACGACAGCTATATCGAACTGCCGCTCGTGAGCAGCAAGCGCTAGGCAGGCGGCGCGCCGTGCTGCTAGCGGGCGCGCCCATACGCTCTAAGCGCGACGGCGCCGGCGTGCAGCCAGCAGCACGGCTGGCACGCCCAGCCCCAGCATGGCGATGTTAGCCGGTTCCGGCACGGCAGGCGCCTGCAGGAAGCCGCGGATTTCTCCGCCCGGATAGGCCGTGCTGTGGATGTTTAAATAGGCCGTACCGCTGCCCAGTCCCATGGCAAAGGCGGATTCCGCACCGGCTATGGTGCCGCCATGGCTGGCAATAAAGGCCGGATTCCATGTGCTACTGAGCGTAGTGTCGAACACGTGGCTATAGGCGCCCGCATGCACGCCTAGCGGGAAGCCGGTGAACGAAGGCAGCTCCGTCATGACGGGCGCCGTGCCTGCGCCTGCCGTGTCGGTGCAGCAGTGGATATGGGCCGCCGTGCTGGTGCCTAGCAGGCTGCCGAAGGCGACATCAACTTCCAGCATGTGGCTGGCCGCATCGAAGCGCAGCACGGTGGCGCCCATGGCTGTGGACGTATTTGGCGGGGCTTCCTGCGCGCCGCTGAGTATGGCCGTATAGGTGGTGACGGCGGCATGCGCGGCCGGCATGGCGGCGGCCAGTCCGAGCAGCAGGCTGGCGGCTGCGGCCAGCCTGATGCTGCGGCAATGCATGTTAGGCTTTATAAGCTTTATAGGCTTCATCTGGTTTCCTCCTCGCGCGACGGGTTAAAGGTCTAGCTTAGAGTAGGGCGCAGCGGGCGAGTTCCCGCCAGCCCTCCGATGAAGTGTCAGAGCTCCGTGCGCAGGGCGAACAGCTCGGGGAACAGCACGACATCGAGCATCTTGCGCAGATAGCTGGCGCCTGCCGTGCCGCCCGTACCCGTCTTGAAGCCGATGATGCGTTCTACCGTATTGAGGTGGCGGAAGCGCCAGAAGCGGAACGCGGTTTCCAGGTCGACCAGCTTTTCGGCCAGTTCGTACAGGGCCCAGTAGCGCTGGGTATCGCCATACACGGTCAGCCATGCCTGCTTGACCGATTCGTCTGCGCGGGTAGGCTGGGTCCAGTCGCCGTTCAGGCGCTCGGGCGCGATGGTCAGGCCGTTGCGGGCCAGCAGTTTGATGGCTTCGTCGTACACGGACGGCGCATGCAGCGCCTGTTCCAGCAGGCGGTAGGTGTCGCTGTGGCTGGCGTGGACGCTGAGCAGGGCCGGATTCTTGTTACCGAGGATGAACTCGATCTCGCGGTACTGGTAGGACTGGAAGCCGGACGAGGCGCCCAGATACGGGCGGATGGCGGTATATTCGGGCGGCGTCATGGTGGCCAGTACATCCCAGGCGTGTACCAGCTGGTCCATGATGCGGGCCACCCGGGCCAGCATCTTGAACGCTGGCGGCAGATCGTCGGCCTGCAGATGGGTGCGCACGGCGTGCATTTCGTGCAGCATCAGCTTCATCCACAGTTCGCTGGTCTGGTGCTGCACGATGAACAGCATTTCGTTATGGTTGGGCGAGAGCGGGTGCTGGGCCGTGAGGATCTGGTTCAGGCCCAGATAATCGCCGTAGCTCATATCCTTGCTGAAATCCATCTGGGCGCCGTGCCACTGGGCATCACCTGCCGCTGCATGCATGGGGCAGCCGCTGGCTGCTGCTTTGTTATCGGTCATGTTGTGCTCGCTTCAGGTGACGGCATCGCGCCGGGCATGGATATCGTAGGCTTGCTGGTCCAGAATGTCGCACAGGATGTCGACCGCATCCCAGACATCGGTAAAGCTGGTGTACAGCGGCGTAAAGCCGAAGCGCATGATGGCCGGTTCGCGGTAGTCGCCGATGACGCCACGAGCGATCAGGGCCGCCATCACGGCATAGCCGTGCGGGTGGGTGAAGCTGACCTGGCTACCGCGGCGCGCATGTTCGCGTGGCGTTACCAGTCCCAGCGGATGGGCGGCGCAGCGCTGCTCCACCAGGGCGATGAACAGGTCGGTCAGGGCCAGCGATTTGGCGCGCAGGGCAGCCATGCTGGTCTGGTCGTAGATATCGAGGCCGCATTCCACCAGTGCCAGCGAGACGATGGGCTGGGTGCCGCACAGGGCACGGGCGATGCCATCGGCCGGGGCAAAGGCGGGCGCCATGGCGAACGGCGCCGCATGGCCCCACCAGCCGGACAGCGGCTGGCGGAATTGCGCCTGATGGCGCTCGGGCACCCAGATGAAGGCTGGTGCGCCGGGGCCGCCGTTCAGATATTTATAAGTGCAGCCCACGGCCAGATCGGCGCCATCGGCATGCAGATCGACCGGCACGGCACCCGCCGAGTGGGCCAGATCCCAGATGATCAGGGCGCCGGCGGCATGGGCGAAGGCGCTGGCGGCACGCATATCGTGCTGGTAGCCCGTACGGTAATTGACATGGGTCAGCATTACCACGGCGCTTTCCTGATTGATGGCACTGGCCAGTTCGGCCACATCGTCGATCAGGTGCAGACGGTAGCCGCGCTCCAGCCAGCGGCTCAGCCCTTCGGCCATATAGATATCGGTGGGGAAGTTGGAGCGCTCCGTGACGATTACGCGGCGCTCCGGCTGGCCGGCCTGCATCTGCAGGGCGGCGGCCAGTGCCTTGAACAGATTGACGGAGGTGGTGTCCGTCACCACCACTTCGCCGTAGCGCCCACCTATCAGCGGAGCAATACGGTTGCCCAGCCGTTTAGGCAGGTCGAACCAGCCCGCCGTATTCCAGCTGCGGATCAGCTCATGCCCCCATTCCTGAGCGATCACCTGCTGGGCGCGGGGCAGGGCTGCACGGGGACGGGCGCCGAGAGAATTGCCATCAAGATAGATTACGCCTTCCGGCAGATCGAACTGGGCCCGTAAGGGCGCGAGCGGATCGTGCGCGTCGCGTTCGAGGCAAGCATTGCGAGTTGTCATTTTGTAACTTTCTTGCAAGGTGGATCGATACTTTAGGCTTCAATAAATTGCCAAGGATGCCAGTGTAACAGGTTAAAAGTGCTTTTCTGCGCCCTCCGCATACCCTGAAACAGGGCTGTAACCCGCATGTTTCCTTGCTTTGCAAACTTTTTTAAAAATTTTTCGATTTTTTTCAAAAAAACCCTAAAGTTCCCCAAAACCCTGCCGTTACTCTTTTCATGATGAGCAGAAGAGCGTCATCAGGCGGTTAGGGCGGGTAGAAAAATATGCGAAAAAAAGTGAAAAATTTTTCGCGACAACCCTAAAGTTCCTAAAAAGGCTGCCGTAAAGAGTTTAGATGTAGCAAAAAAGAGTCGCTAGAAACGTTGTTTTTATTTCAGAGCAGGACTTTTTTTGAAGATCGAAAACCGCAATTTTCCTACGCCGCAAGGGCGTAGATGAGTGATCGGCGAGTGTTTGTCAGACAAACACCGACTTGTCGCGTTCGTCATTTCCTGGAAAAAAATACGGAGTTTGTCTACTACTCCGTTTTTTGTTGCTCCCGCAGAATGTATCTCACTGGAAACGCAAATGTGTTTCCGCAGTGCAGATAACGGACGAGGAGAAGGAAATGACCGCTAACGATATGATGGCTGAAATTCGCGACGCTAACCTGAGCTACCTGATGCTGGCCCAGCAAATGATCCGCGCTGATAAAGTCACCGCGATCTTCCGCCTGGGTATCGCTGCCGAGATCGCCGATCTGATCGAAGGCATGAGCAATGCGCAGATTCTGAAACTGGCAGGCGGCAATATGATGCTGGCCCGCTTCCGCTTCGATGACAGCGCGATTCTGTCGATGCTGACCAATTACAATAAAGACCGCGTACTGGCCCAGTCGCACGCCGCCATCCTGATGGCCGGTCAGCCAGTTGAAGAAATCGCGTAATTACAGACTTTTGCAGCGGAGCCCAGATCATGAGCAAGAAAAGCGTCGTATCGGAAGCCCAGGAAATCCAGCTGGCCATCGAACTGATCCAACTGGGAGCGCGTCTGCAATTGCTGGAGTCGGAAGTGTCGCTGTCGCGCGAACGCCTGCTCAAGCTGTATAAAGAACTGCGTGGCGTATCGCCACCGAAAGGCATGCTGCCTTTCTCGACGGACTGGTTCCTGACCTGGCAGCCGAATATCCATTCCTCGCTGTTCATGAACATTCACAAGTTCCTGACCGAACATGCAGGCGCCAGCGGCATCGAAGCCGTGATGAAAGCCTATAAACTGTATCTGGAACAGATGCCGCCGGAACCGGGCGAAGAGCCGCTGCTGTCGCTGACGCGCGCCTGGACGCTGGTACGTTTCTTCAGTAGCAAAATGCTGGAACTGGCTCCCTGCGGCAAATGCCAGGGCAAATTCGTGGTCAATAGCATGGACCTGCACGGCAGCTACGTCTGCGGCCTGTGCCACATGCCTTCGCGCGCCGGCAAGACCAAGAAAGCCCGCGACGCCGACCAGCTGGCCGCGTGACAGCCGCCACACCCCCAACTTCCTATCTGCAGCGCGTAGGGCGGGCTCCCGCCATACGCGCTTTGTTTATCCAGTGCGTCAGCATGCCGCTGACGCTGCTGACCGTCTATTTATTAGCGCGCCTGCATGGTCCCCTGAATGAATACAGTGCCGTCCTGCTGCAGGGCGGCTGGGCTGCTCTGCTGACCTGGCGTGCGGGGCTGGCGCGCTGGTGGCGCTGGATACAGCTGCTGTTTCCCGCCGCACTGATGCTGGCGCTGGCGCTGCAGTTGCCGCCATGGCTGTTCTTGCTGGCGTTTCTGCTCTCGCTGGGCTGGTACTGGTCTACCTTCCGCACGCAAGTGCCTTACTATCCTTCCACGCCTGAAATCTGGGATGCTGTACGTCAAGTTTTGCCTGCCGGCAAGCCGCTGCGCATGATAGACATCGGCAGCGGACTCGGCGGGCTGGTGCTGTATCTGGCCCGCCAGTGTCCGCAAGCCACCTGTATGGGAATAGAACTGGCGCCGCTGCCATGGCTGTACAGCCGCCTGCGCGCCATGCTCGCTGGCAGTCGCGCGCAGTTTATATTAGGTGATTACGAGAAACTTGATTTTGCGCAGTTCCAGCTGGTGTTTGCCTATCTTTCGCCCGCCGCTATGACGGCTCTGTGGCGTAAATCCTCGGCCGAGCTGCAGCCGGGGAGCATGCTGCTGAGCTACGAGTTTGCCATCGAGGGCCAGCCGCCCGATCAGACCATCCATGCCACAGAGAGCGGCAAGCCTCTTTACATATGGTACTTTTAAGCATCATTTAGCGTTATTCGCTTGCCCATGCCCCTAGAGTCGCGTTATTGTAGTTCTATATGTAAATTTTTCTGAAACCGGCCGCCACATTGCTGTCGGGACCACCGGTTTCACTCTAGGGAGCAGGACACTTGTTAGTCATAATTGGTTATGTAGTGGTATGCGTGGGCGTGTTCGGTGGCTATGCCATGTCCGGCGGTCACCTTGCTGCGCTGTTCCAGCCGCTGGAACTGGTCATGATCGGCGGCGGCGCCGTCGGTGCATTCATGGTCGGTAACACGCCGAAGGCGCTGAAAGCCACGGTGGCCGCGCTGCCGACCGTGCTGAAGGGCTCGCCTTACACCAAAGACCTGTATATGGAACTGATGTCGCTGCTGTTCGACGTCCTGTCCAAAGTCCGCAAGGAAGGTCTGATGTCGATCGAGGGCGATATCGAAAACCCCGAGCAGAGCCCTGTGTTCAGCAAATACCCTAGCGTGCTGGCGGACCACCACATCGTCGAATTCATGACGGACTACCTGCGCCTCATGGTGTCGGGCAATATGGATGCCATGCAGATCGAGAATCTGATGGATATGGAACTGGAAACCCACCACCATGAAGGTGCCGTGCCGGCTCACGCGATTGCCAAACTGGGCGACGGTATGCCGGCTTTCGGTATCGTGGCGGCGGTGATGGGGGTGGTGCACACCATGGAATCGGTGGGTATGCCGCCGGCCGAGCTGGGCATTCTGATTGCCCACGCGCTGGTGGGTACCTTCCTTGGTATTCTGCTGGCTTACGGTTTCGTCGGCCCGCTGTCCGGTCTGCTGGAGCAGAAGCTGGACGAATCGAGCAAGATGTTCCAGTGCGTAAAAGTTACTTTGCTGGCCAGTCTGAATGGCTATGCGCCTGCGCTGGCGGTGGAGTTCGGCCGTAAAGTGCTGTACTCGACGGAACGTCCGACCTTCGCCGAGCTGGAGGATCACATCAAGAAATCGAAATCCAAGTGAGCGGCGGCTTGAGCATGGCTGGAACTGGCATTGTGGGTGCATCTGGGATGAGGAGCTGTCATGGCTGAAGAAGGCTTACGGCCCATCGTTATCAAGCGTATCAAGAAGCACGCCGGCGGCCATCATGGCGGCGCGTGGAAGATTGCCTATGCCGACTTCGTGACGGCGATGATGGCCTTCTTCCTGCTGATGTGGCTGCTTGGCTCGACCGCCAAGGGCGATCTGGCCGGGATTTCCGAGTATTTCAAGCAGCCGCTGAAAGTGGCCATGTCGGGCGGCAGTGCCGCCGGCGACAGTTCTTCCGTCATCAAGGGCGGCGGCAAGGACATTACCCGGCAGGATGGCCAGGTCAAGGCCAGCAATGATCAGGATGCCACCAAGAAGGTGAGTCTGCAGCAGGCCAAGGCAGCGCTGGAAGCGGAAGAAAGCACGCGTCTGCAGTCGCTCAAGGAAAAGATCGAGAACAAGATCGAAGCCAATCCTCTGCTGAAAAAGTACAAGGATCAGCTGCTGCTCGATATTACCAGCGAAGGCTTGCGGATCCAGATAGTGGACGAGCAGAACCGGCCCATGTTTGCTTCGGCCAAGGCCGAGCTGCAGCCCTACACGCGCGAGATCCTGCACGAGATTGGCTTCGTACTCAATGATGTACCGAACAAGATTGGCCTGTCCGGCCATACGGATTCGACCCCGTTTCTTAGTGACAACGGTTATAGTAACTGGGAACTCTCCTCTGACCGGGCGAATGCCTCGCGTCGCGAGCTGATCGCCGGTGGCATGGCCGAGTCCAAGGTATTGCGGGTAGTGGGACTGGCGTCGGCCAACAATCTCGACAGGGCGGATCCCTTCAATCCCGTCAACCGTCGCATCAGCATACTGGTGATGAACAAGCGTACCGAAGAAAGCGTGCTGCGTGATGGCGTACGCCAGATCGAAGTCGGGGCGGAGGAAGAAGCGGCAGCGCCACCGGCGCGTGGAGTTCCCCCGGTGCGCAAATAAGTGCCCCATCAACGAGACAGTTATGACGAGAAAAAAGATACTGGGATCGCATGTCAAACGCCTCATGTCGGGCGTCGCGGACCATGGGCGCCAGCATTTGACGGAAGTGGAGACGGATCTGATCCAGACCGGCCTGCTGCTGGAAGAAGCCATCGAAAAATTGTCCTTCAACTTTATGGCCATCCATAAAGCTGTCGAGGCGGAACAGGCCACCATCACCCAGTTGCTGGCCGGCGGCGAAATCAGTGAAGAGCAACGCACCCAGCTGGCCGCGTTGCAGGGACAGGTAGGCGGCTATGTGAATGCCGCCATTACCAGTCTGCAGTTCCAGGACATGACTAGCCAGCTGCTAGACCGTACCCTCAAACGTGTTACGGGCTTGCGCGAATTCCTGAGTACCATGAGTGCGCACGGTGCCGAAATGCTGCCCGATAGCGATAACGAAGAGATCGTCGACCTGCTCGGCAAAGTCAGCATGGCGCTGGCAGTCCAGAGCCTGGAGCTGCGCAGCGTGCTGCGCAAGGCGGTCAGTCAGCAACATCTGGAGAGCGGCGACATCGAACTGTTCTGAGTGCCGCCCCAGAATATGAATCAACCGGACTACGGGTCCGAACCTTAATGAGTGAGAAAAGAAATGGCCAAGACGATACTTGCAGTTGATGATTCCAGTTCCCTGCGCCAGATGGTGGCCTTCAGCCTGAAAGCGGCTGGCTATCAGGTAGTGGAAGCAGTGGACGGCCAGGATGGACTGGACAAGGCCAAACAGCAAACCGTCGATCTGGTGCTGACCGACCAGAACATGCCGCGCATGGATGGCCTGCAGCTGATCAAGCTGCTGCGCGAGCTGCCCGCTTACCAGAAAACCCCGATTCTGATGCTGACCACGGAATCGTCGGATGAAATGAAATCCAAAGGCCGTGCGGCCGGCGCCAACGGCTGGCTGGTCAAGCCGTTCGACCCGCAACGGCTGATCGAGGTAGTGAAGAAGGTCATAGGCTGATCCCGCGCAGGCAAACATGCTGAGTGTAAACAAGGGAGTATCACCATGACCATCGATATTAGCCAGTTCTTTCAGGTCTTCTTCGATGAAGCCGAAGAATTGCTGGCTGAAATGGAACGGCTGTTGCTTGCCGTCGATGTCGAGCATCCGGACGCGGAAGACCTGAATGCCGTGTTCCGGACCGCCCACTCCGTCAAGGGCGGGGCGTCGACTTTCGGCATCACCGACATGACCGAAGTGACCCATATTCTGGAAACCCTGCTCGATCGCGTGCGCAAGGGTGAAATGCGGCTGACGGCCGAGCATGTGGATGCCTTCCTGGCCGCCAAGGATATTCTGAAAATGCAGCTCGATGGCCACCGCCATGGCAGCAATGTGGATCAGGATGCCGTCGGCAATGTGCGCATGATGCTGCAATCGCTGGCGCAGGACGTGCCGGTGACTGCCATGGCGCCGATAGCGCCGTCGTTCCATTCGAACGAAGCGCACGCGGTCGATCACAGCGGCGGCAAGCGCTTCCGGCTGGAGCTGCCAGCCATGGCGCACCGCGAAGTGCAGGCGCTGGGTGCGGAACTGGGTCTGATGGGCCATGTGTCGATCACGCCGCTCGATAAAGACCGCAATGCCATGCTGGTCACCACCCATGAGAGTCTGGATGATCTGATCGCGATCTGTTCCTTCGTGCTCAATCCGGACGACATGAAGGTGACCGAGCTGCCGCCGCTCGACGACGCGCAGGCCAGACTGGAAGGCGACGAACGCGCCAAGGTGGAGAATGCGCTCGGTTACGGCTTCTTCGATAACACCGAACTGCAGCCGCAGGGTGGCGCTGCGGCCAAGGATGGCGAAGGCTATGGCTTCTTCCAGCCGCTCGACGAAATCCGCGCCAATGCGGAAGCGAGCAGCGAAGATGCGCGCGGCTACGGTTTCTTCCAGCCGGTAGAGCAGATCCGTGCCAATGCCGGCATCGTCGATAGCGGCCCGACGCCGCAGCAGATCGCCGAAGAGGAAAAGAAAGCGGCTGCCAAGAAAGAGGAAAAAGCGCACCCTGTGCCGCATGGCGCGGGCGCCGAATCGTCCTCGATCCGGGTGTCGATCGAAAAAGTCGACCAGCTGATCAATCTGGTGGGCGAGCTGGTGATTACCCAGGCCATGATAGAGCAGCGGGTCGGCATCCTCGATCCGATGAAGCATGAGCGCCTGCTCAACGGGGTCAGCCAGCTGACGCGCAATACCCGCGATCTGCAGGAAGCCGTGATGTCGATCCGCATGATGCCGATGGACTTCGTGTTCTCGCGCTTCCCGCGCATGGTGCGCGATCTGGCGGCCAAACTGGGCAAGAAAGTCGATTTCATCACCAATGGCGCGGCCACGGAGCTCGACAAGGGCCTGATCGAGCGCATCGTCGATCCGCTCACCCATCTGGTGCGTAATTCCATCGACCACGGCATCGAAATGCCGGCCGTGCGGCGCGCCGCCGGCAAGAGCGATGCGGGGCGGCTGTTCCTGTCGGCAGCCCATCAGGGTGGCAACATCATCATCGAAGTGTCCGATGATGGCGGCGGCCTGAATCGTGAAAAGATCCTGGCCAAGGCCGAGCAGAATGGTGTGCCGCTGAGCGAAAACATGAGCGACGCCGACGTCTGGCAGCTGATCTTTGCACCGGGTTTCTCTACTGCGGAACAGGTCACCGACGTGTCGGGCCGAGGCGTGGGCATGGACGTGGTCAAGCGCAATATCAGCGCCATGGGCGGGGTAGTGGATATCCGTTCGGCGCGCGGTTTCGGCACTACCATCTCGATTTCGCTGCCGCTGACGCTGGCGATTCTGGACGGCATGTCGATCCGCGTGGGCGAGGAAGTCTACATTCTGCCGCTGGGCTTTGTGGTGGAATCGCTGCAGCCGGTGCCGGACGATGTCAAGGAAATCAGCGGCAAGGGCCGCGTCATCAAAGTGCGTGGCGAATACCTGCCGCTGGTGCCGCTGTACCAGATGTTCGACATCACGCCGCGCTTTACCGATCCCTGCCAGGGCATCGTGGTGATCATCGAAACGGAAGGCCGCAAAGCCTGCCTGTTCATCGATGAACTGGTGGGTCAGCAGCAGGTCGTGGTGAAGAATCTGGAGTCGAATTATCGCAAGGTAGCAGGTATTTCCGGTGCCACCATCCTCGGTGATGGCGGTGTGGCCCTGATTCTCGATGTGGCAGCCCTGATCCGCTCGTCGCGGCAACTGGCTGACGAACAGATTTTTAGCTAACTCTCGTCAAGGACTTCGATATGGCAGACATACTGAGCAATGCAGCCGAGGAAATCGCCGGACACGAATATCTGGCCTTCACGCTGGGCAAGGAAGAATACGGCATCGATATTCTGAAAGTGCAGGAAATCCGCGGCTACGAAACGGTGACGCGGATAGCCAACGCGCCGGAATTCATCAAGGGCGTGATCAATCTGCGCGGCATCATCATTCCCGTGGTTGACATGCGGATCAAGTTTCAACTTGGCGAACCCGTGTATGACCAGTTCACTGTGGTAATTATCCTCAATATCAGCGGACGGGTAGTGGGCATGGTGGTGGACTCGGTTTCCGACGTGACCACGCTGACGCCCGAGCAGGTCAAGCCGGCGCCGGAGATGGGCACGGCCTTCAGCAGCGAGTATATGGTTGGACTGGGCACCATCGATGAGCGTATGCTGATATTGGTGAACATCGACAAACTGATGGCCAGTGAAGAAATGGGATTAATGGAACAGCTGGCGGCCTAAACCGCGCCGCTAACGCAGTTCGCAAGGAATACAAGCGCCCAGAAGAGTGCGCCACAAGAGTTTCATAATTAAGGCAGGACCCCGGTACGCACTGCGGCCTGCCAGCATAGACAGCTAGGGGAGAAACAACATGAATTTACGCGATTTCAAGATAGGTGCACGGCTGCGTCTGGGCTTCGGCGCTATTTTGCTGATACTGGTAGCCATGGTCCTGATGACCAACTATCTGAACTACAGCAATAAGAGCAAGCTGACCAAGGGGCTGGAACTGAGTACCAGTAAAAATCTGCTGGCCGGCACCATGAAGAGCGCCATGCTGGAAACCGGCATAGCCATGCGCAACATCGGTCTGCAATCGGACGTCAGCCTGATGCAGAAGGAAGAGCAGAAAGTGAAAGACCAGCGTGCCCGCTATGAAAAGGCCGTGGTCGATCTGAAGGCGCTGGGCCTGAATGAGGCGGAAAAGAAAGCCCTGTCCGAAATCGCTGCGCTCGACGCCGATGTGGACAAGGCCTTCAAGGAAGCCATTGGCCAGGTGCTGGCGTTTAACAGCGAAGGCGCGGCCAAGGTGATTTCCGGCCGTATCGATCCGCTCAACCAGCAGACGCTGGGTCTGATCAACAAACTGGTGGAAATGCAGCAGGCCAATGCGGCCGAAGTGATGGCTGGTTCCGTGACTGCCGACCGCGGCCTGATGGTGCTGCTGTTCGTCATCGGCGGCGTGGCCGTGGCCATCGGCGTGGTGTGCGCCGCAGTGACCACCCGTTCGATTACCGTGCCGCTGGCCGGCGCCGTAGCCGTAGCGCAGAAAGTGGCAGCGGGCGAACTGACGTCGCACGTGCACGTCGAAGGCCATGATGAAACCAGCGAGCTGCTGCAGGCGCTGAAAGACATGAACGAGAGTCTGGCCAAAACGGTGGGCGATGTGCGTACCGGTACCGAACTGATTTCGACGGCGTCGCAGGAAATCGCTTCGGGCAATGCCGATCTGTCGGCCCGTACCGAAGCGCAGGCCAGCTCGCTGGAAGAAACCGCGTCCTCGATGGAAGAGCTGACCAGCACCGTGAAACAAAATGCCGACAATGCCCGTCAGGCTAACCAGCTGGCCGTGACCGCGTCGTCGGTGGCAGAAAAAGGCGGCATGGTGGTCTCGCAGGTGGTCGACACCATGGGTTCGATCAAGGCATCGTCGAGCAAGATCGTGGATATTATCGGCGTGATCGACGGCATCGCTTTCCAGACCAATATTCTGGCGCTCAATGCTGCAGTGGAAGCCGCCCGTGCCGGCGAACAGGGCCGCGGCTTCGCCGTGGTGGCGTCGGAAGTGCGTAATCTGGCCCAGCGTTCCGCTGGCGCTGCCAAGGAAATCAAGGAACTGATCAGCGACTCGGTAGAGAAAGTCGATGCGGGCAGCAAGCTGGTGGACGAAGCAGGCCAGACCATGGATCTGGTGGTGACCTCGATCCGTCAGGTGGCCGACATCATGGGCGAAATTACGGCGGCAACCCAGGAACAGAGCAACGGCATCGAAGAAGTCAATCAGGCCATCACCCAGATGGACGAAATGACCCAGCAGAATGCTGCGCTGGTGGAAGAAGCTGCCGCTGCGGCCGAAAGCATGGAAGAGCAGGCCCAGATGCTGGCGCAGGCTGTGAGCATCTTCAAGCTGTCGTACGATCAGGATGCGCGCCGTCCGGCGGCGCGCGTGCTGCCGCGTCCGGCTGCTGCGCCGGCACCTGCTCCGGCCCCAGCTCCCGCCGTCGCTGCACCACGTCCGGCGGCGGCGCCCGCGCGCGCTGCCGCACCGAAAAAACTCAGCACTCCTGCCCCCGCTGCAAGCGACGAGTGGGAAGAGTTTTAAGCAGCAAGGCCGCACGCCTTCCGGCGTGCGGCTGGCACGGCATCTTCGCGACTGAGTTAAGGATTTAAGAATATGCCGCATACCAAAGGCAGTAAAGAATTTGAATTTCACGCCAAGGACTTCGAGCGTGTACGCGGGCTGATCTACAAGCGGGCCGGCATTTCGCTGGCCGACAGCAAGCAGGAAATGGTGTACAGCCGGCTGGCGCGGCGTCTGCGCGCCACCGGCATCGAGTCGTTCGGCAAATACCTCGACGATCTGGAAGCAGGGCGACTGGGCGACGACGAGTGGGAAGCGTTTACTAACGCGCTGACCACCAATCTGACCTCGTTCTTCCGCGAAGCCCATCACTTCCCCCTGCTGGCGGAGCATATCCGCGGCAAGCGCGAGACCATCAATATCTGGTGCTCGGCCAGCTCCACCGGCGAAGAACCGTATTCGATCGCCATGACGGTGTGCGAAGCGTTCAATACGCTCACGCCGAACTGCCACATCATCGCCACCGATATCGACACCAATGTGCTGGCCCATGCCGCCAACGGCGTCTATACCATGGACCGTCTGGACAAGATGGCGCCGGAGCGGGCGCGGCGCTTTTTCCTGCGCGGCAAAGGCGACAAGGCCGGCTATGCGCGCGTGCGGCCCGAACTACGTAATCTGATCACCTTCAAGCAGCTCAATCTGCTGGCCGAAGGCTGGCCGATCAGCGGCCAGTTCGATGTGATTTTCTGCCGCAATGTGATGATTTATTTCGACAAGGCCACCCAGCGCAAGATCCTGGCGCGCTTTGTTCCGCTGATGAAACCGGATGCGCTGCTGTTTGCGGGCCACTCGGAAAACTTCCTGTACGTGTCCGATGCGCTGAAACTGCGCGGCAAGACCGTGTATGAACTGGACGATCAGCATCGTGGCGCGGCGCAAAAAGCTGCTGCCCGGCTGTGAGAGGAAATTATGGACCTCGAACAATTTGCCACCAATGTGTATTTTGACCGGACCTTTAATTGTCAGGCCGCCAAAATCCTGCCGGGCGAGTATTATTATACGAACAAGGAAATGGTGATCGTCACCGTGCTCGGTTCCTGCGTGTCGGCCTGCATCCGCGACCGCGTGACGGGGCTGGGCGGGATGAACCACTTCATGCTGCCCGATGGCGGCGAACCGAATAGTCCGGTATCGGCTTCGGCCCGTTATGGCACGTATGCGATGGAGGTGCTGATCAACGATCTGCTCAAGGCCGGCGCCAAGCGCGAGAATCTGGAAGCCAAGTGCTTCGGCGGCGGCGCTGTGCTGAAGGGATTTACGGCGATTAACGTGGGCGAACGCAATGCCGCCTTCGTGCTCAATTTTCTGAAAGTGGAAAAAATCCGTGTGGTGGCGGAAGATCTCAACGATGTGCACCCGCGCAAAGTGTATTACTTCCCCCGCACGGGCAAGGTATTGGTCAAGAAACTGATGCAGACTCATAACGATACGCTGGTTAAACGCGAAATCGAGTACGCCAGCCGCCTCAAAGTGGCGCCGGTGGCTGGTGAGATTGATCTGTTCTGATCCATGTAGCAAGGGCCATTTGCCCGGAAAGTAGTATGTAATGAAGACCAAAGTTCTGATCGTGGACGACTCGGCGCTGATCCGTAGCGTCATGAGCGAGATCATTAATAGTCAGCCCGACATGCAGGTGGTGGCGACGGCACCGGACCCGCTGGTGGCGCGCGAGCTGATCAAGCAGACCAATCCCGATGTGCTGACGCTGGACGTGGAAATGCCCAAGATGGACGGGCTGGACTTCCTCGAAAAGCTGATGCGTCTGCGTCCCATGCCGGTGGTGATGGTGTCCTCGCTGACCGAGCGCGGCTCGGAAATCACCATGCGCGCGCTGGAGCTGGGCGCCGTCGATTTTGTTACCAAACCCAAGATTTCGATCCAGGCCGGGATGCGCGAATACACCGACTTGATTACTGATAAGATCCGTGCGGCCGCCAAGGCCCGTGTGCGCGCCCGTACCCTGCCGGTAGCGGGCGGCGAAGCCCATAGCCAGCTGCCGCAGCTGCGCAATCCGCTGACGTCGTCGGAAAAGCTGATCATCATCGGCGCTTCGACGGGCGGCACGGAAGCCATCCGCGAATTCCTCATGCAGATGCCATCGGACTGCCCGGGCATCCTGATTACCCAGCACATGCCGGAAGGCTTTACCCGTTCGTTTGCCCAGCGGCTCGACTCGCTGTGCAAGATTTCGGTGCAGGAAGCGGCCGGCAACGAGCGTATTCTGCCCGGACACGCGTATATCGCGCCCGGCCATTCGCATCTGTATCTGGCCCGTAGCGGCGCCAACTACATGACCCGCATCGATCAGGCCGACCCCGTCAACCGTCACCGTCCGTCGGTGGACGTGCTGTTCCGTTCGGCGGCCCAGCATGCCGGCAAGAATGCGGTCGGGGTGATCCTGACGGGCATGGGCAAGGATGGCGCGGCCGGCATGCTGGAAATGAAGCAGGCGGGGGCGCATAATTTTGCCCAGGATGAGGCCAGCTGCGTGGTATTCGGCATGCCGCGCGAGGCGATTGCCATAGGCGCCGCCCATGAAGTGGGGCCGCTTTCGGCCCTGCCGGGCATGGTGCTCGGCCACCTGGCCGCACACGGAATGCGGGCATTGCGCGTATAAAATGTCAAGTGTGACGTTTTAGTGCGACTTTGTTCGCCTTCAAGCAACGAAAATGCTATCCTACAACTTGCTCGCAATTGCAGACACTATTAACAACCGCGTAGAGAAACAACGGAGTAATTCATGGCTGATCCAAAGATGAAATTTTTAGTTGTAGACGATTTTTCGACGATGCGCCGCATCGTCCGGAATCTGTTGAAAGAACTGGGTTATGCCAATGTCGACGAAGCCGAAGACGGCGTGATGGCGTTGGCCAAACTGCGCGCTGAATCGTTCGATTTCGTCGTGTCGGACTGGAACATGCCAAATATGGATGGTCTGACCATGCTGCAAAACATCCGTGCCGATCCCGCTCTGGCCAAATTGCCAGTGCTGATGGTGACTGCGGAAGCCAAGAAGGAAAACATCATTGCTGCCGCACAAGCCGGCGCCAATGGCTATGTGGTGAAGCCGTTCACCGCAGCTACGCTGGATGAAAAACTCAACAAGATCTTCGAAAAACTCGGAGCTTGAGGATGGTGGAGCAGCACAGCGGCACCGGAGCAATGGTGCCGAATGAGGAGTTTCTGTCGCGTATAGGCCACATGACGCGCACGCTGCACGACAGTCTGCGCGGCCTGGGCCTCGATAAACTGATAGAGAAAGCCGCTTCCGACATTCCGGATGCGCGTGACCGCCTTGATTACGTGGCGCGGCTGAGCGAAGATGCAGCCCAGAAGGTGTTGAACGCGACCGACGCGGCCAGTCCCTTGCAGGACCAGATAGGCGGCGACGCCCGCACCCTGAAGGCCGAGTGGCATGGTTTGCTGGCGGCCGGCGAGCAGGCAGATAACGCTGCGTGGCGGGCGCTGGCGGAGCAGACCATAGCGGCGCTGGATCAGGCCGCAGCGGGCACCAGCCAGACCAAGGCCCATCTGATGGAAATCATGATGGCGCAGGATTTTCAGGATCTGACGGGGCAGGTGATCAAGAAGGTCACGGCCATCGCGCAGAATCTGGAACAGCAGCTGGTACAGATGCTGGTGGATTTTGCGCCGGAGCAGATGAAAAAGGAGCTCGACGACGGTCTGATGAACGGACCGCAGATCAACCCGACGCGCGAAAATGTGGTGGCCGATCAAGGGCAGGTGGATGACTTGCTCGACAGCCTAGGTTTCTGACCCGTTCCGGCCCGCCCAGTGCGGGCCTCTCTCATTGGGCCTTGCAGCATGCATCAGACCGCTTTCCTAGTGCGTGAACCGCTGCTCGATGCGCGCCAGCGCGTGCTCGGCTACGAGTTGTGCTGGTCGGCCGCAGCGGCCACGCCAGACGAGCAGGAGCTGCTGCTGGCGTTTGTCGCCAGCCAGCTGGTCAGTCCCGAAGGCGACTGGCTGCTGCGCGATAAATCCCTGTTTCTCGAAGCCGTGCCGTCCATGCTGTCGGCCGATGCCCTGCACCAGCTGCCGCCGCAGCACACGGTGCTGGCGCTGAAGGCGGCCACTTTATCGCACCCCGATACCATGGCGGCCGTGCAGGGGCTGCGCGCCGGCGGCGTGGGCATCTTGCTGCGCGAGGCAGACCTGCTGCGCATCGGCACCCGTTTGCCTACCATCGCCAGCTATGTCGAAGTGCGTTTCTCCGGTGCCGATGTGGCCGATCAGGCGCGCAACTACGCGGCCCTCAAGCATGCTGCCGTGGGGATGGTGGCGCGGCCTGTCAGCAACTGGGCCGATTTCGATGCCTGTGCGCTGCTGGGCCTGAATGCCTTTGTCGGCAAGCTGCACCTGACGCCGCGCCCCAGCAATGACCAGAAGGGCCTGAACCCGGCCCAGACCATCATCATGCAGCTGATGCAGATGGTGCGCCAGAATGCCGATGTGGGCCAGATCGAGGCCGTGCTCAAGCGCGATGCCACGCTGTCCTACAAGCTGCTGCGCTTTATCAATTCTGCCGGCTTCGGCGCGGGGCGGGAAATCCAGTCGTTGCGGCAGGCGCTGGCGCTGCTCGGCTATGCGCCGCTGTATCGCTGGCTGACGTTGCTGCTGGCCACGGCCAGTACCACCGGCTATTCGCCTGTGCTGCTGGAGACGGCGGTGGTGCGGGGGCGGCTGGCCGAACTGCTGGCGCAGCAGGCGCTGGGCAAGGGCGAGGCCGAGCAGGTGTTTGTGGCGGGTATGTTCTCGCTGCTGGACCGTCTGCTGGGCATCAGCATGGATGAAGTGCTGGCAGCCATTCAGCTACCGGACGATGTGGTAGCGGCCTTGCGCAACCGCGACGGCAAATACGGCCCGTATCTGGCGCTGGCCGAAGCTTGCGAACTCAATTCGGATCTGGTGTCATCTCTGGCGGTCGCGCTCAAGCTGACGCCGCTCGAAGTCAATACCGCCCATCTGGCCGCGCTGGCGTGGGCGCAGAACGTGGCCGCTTAAAAGCGCTTGGAAGGTGGCGAACGCGTATCGCGGTCAAGGCCACTCAGTCATTTCCGCTCAAAGCTAGTTCTGCCCTTTGTGCACTGCTGCACCAGTCATTCCTATCTGAATTAAACTATTTATTCCGGTTTAATACCTGCAATTGAAGTTAGTAGGTGAATTTCAGAAAGGCATATTTTGCAAATGACAGGCAGCTTCCGCCCCGAAGCGGAAGTCGGTTTGATCTTGCCCCCGTATGACCGGACACATCCTATCGCTTAATTAACGCCGCTTTCCTGAGCTCGGCGCAGCAGCTCCCTCCTGAACATTCGAGGTGATTTCAATTTTAACGACGAGTGCGGATGAAC
>NZ_WWCM01000118.1 GCF_009857915.1 Duganella qianjiadongensis | reverse complement strand
GTACGGCTTGTCCCTATAACCTTAGCAGGATATAGGTAAGAAGACCGTTAAACGTTGTTGAGACAACTTCATTACCCGCAGCACTCAGTGCTGATTACTTACCGATTCCAGATTCTGAGCAACGTTCATGTGAACGCGGCTCGTACAAGTCAAAGCTTGATGACCATAGCAAGTTGGTCCCACCCCTTCCCATCCCGAACAGGACCGTGAAACAACTCTGCGCCGATGATA
>NZ_WWCM01000117.1 GCF_009857915.1 Duganella qianjiadongensis | reverse complement strand
GAATACTCATCTCGCCCACCTGTGTCGGTTTGCGGTACGGTCTCGTATGACTGAAGCTTAGAGGCTTTTCTTGGAACCACTTCCGATTGCTTCGCGAACAAGTTCGCTCGTCCCAATCCCTTGAATTATGTGCCCGGATTTGCCTAAGCACCTTCTATGAATCAGAAACTGACTATTCCAACAGTCAGACAACCTTCCGCGATCCGTCCCCCCATCGCATCATACGACGGTGC
>NZ_WWCM01000116.1 GCF_009857915.1 Duganella qianjiadongensis | reverse complement strand
CCGAGTTCTCTCAAGCGCCTTAGAATACTCATCTCGCCCACCTGTGTCGGTTTGCGGTACGGTCTCGTATGACTGAAGCTTAGAGGCTTTTCTTGGAACCACTTCCGATTGCTTCGCGAACAAGTTCACTCGTCCCAATCCCTTGAATTATGTGCCCGGATTTGCCTAAGCACCTTCTATGAATCAGAAACTGACTATTCCAACAGTCAGACAACCTTCCGCGATCCGTCCCCCCATCGCATCA
>NZ_WWCM01000115.1 GCF_009857915.1 Duganella qianjiadongensis | reverse complement strand
ACCAATAATAGGTTCTATATTCGATGATGACCTTTTCGCCGATTGCCGTTGCGATTATCCCGGTCTTGTGAGTGACTCCGATAGAGTCGACAGTCGTTTGCGGAAAGCGGGGGTACTTGCTTAAGTCCATGCCCTTATACACAAGTCCAGCCGGAGCCTCGCCCGAGCTGAAACCGGCTTAGCTGGCCAATTTTCGCATCTGCCCTTGTAAACTGCCGACTTTTCGCGTTTACTCTCGTCTTTTGGGTGACG
>NZ_WWCM01000114.1 GCF_009857915.1 Duganella qianjiadongensis | reverse complement strand
TCGGCATTTTTGTAATCGAACATCTTGTGTGCGCTAGCAAAGCGTTCGAACGTTTCCCCACCACTAAATCGAAGCAATCCTGGAGTCGTAGCGTCATCGACATACTGGCATGCATGGGCCACGACCCTGTAGTGGTCAACCTATCCCGGACACTACGTTAAGTTTTTCTTCTTTGACGGCCGGAGCCAATCCCTCATTGAACTGATGTGGCCGTATCCGGTTATAGCGGTGCATCAGGTAATAGCTGATGTCC
>NZ_WWCM01000113.1 GCF_009857915.1 Duganella qianjiadongensis | reverse complement strand
AATACTCATCTCGCCCACCTGTGTCGGTTTGCGGTACGGTCTCGTATGACTGAAGCTTAGAGGCTTTTCTTGGAACCACTTCCGATTGCTTCGTGAACAAGTTCACTCGTCCCAATCCCTTGAATTACGTGCCCGGATTTGCCTAAGCACCTTCTATGAATCAGAAACTGACTATTCCAACAGTCAGACAACCTTCCGCGATCCGTCCCCCCATCGCATCATACGACGGTGCAGGAATATTAACCTGCTTCCCA
>NZ_WWCM01000112.1 GCF_009857915.1 Duganella qianjiadongensis | reverse complement strand
CTTCGAAGGCCAGCCTGGTCTCCCCTCGCCGGCTAAAGTGGACTTAATTAAATTACTCGAATCAAATCAGGACCATGACGAGAAAAAACGCTTCGAGGTTGTGTGCAGTAGCGTTGCAGCCGGCGCTATCTCGGGACTTCATGAACCGGTTCCTCCTTACATTCCTAAGGGCGTGGGTTCCTGGAAGGCACTGGGAACCGGTATAACGTCTGAAGATGACGGTGACGAAAGGCCGGCTTGGACACCAGCCTTCGA
>NZ_WWCM01000111.1 GCF_009857915.1 Duganella qianjiadongensis | reverse complement strand
TCTGGAAGATTTTCTCGCTCAATCGTTTCGTTGTGGGCGTTGGTATATTTCCATTTTGCCCATGGCATGTCTGGGAAATGCAACGCAGCACCATGCCCAAGTCCAGATATAAGATCCAGTGTGACTGCCTCCGCATTTTCCTCCAGTGTCTGCAACCCAGACCTCAGCTTCTCTAACCATGTCTTGTGATCATGTTGGTCGCCAACAAGGGAAGTCAGTTTGTTGTACTTGCTTTCCGTTCCGCTAAATCCTTGG
>NZ_WWCM01000110.1 GCF_009857915.1 Duganella qianjiadongensis | reverse complement strand
CCGCGCAGCGCTCAGGTCCGAGCCATTCGAAGAATGGTCGTATTGCTTCCCGACTGCGACCTTCGCCGACCCACAGCACTCGCCGTGTATCGGCATCGAGCACGACCGTCGCATAGCGATGCCCTTTGAATAGGGCGAATTCGTCCATAACCAGCCTCGTCGGCTGCGCTTCTGGCAATTCTGAGAGGCGTCGTTCAAGGCGCTGGCGGTCGATCTTGCGCACAGTTTCCCAGTGCAGACCAGAAAGCTTGCAAA
>NZ_WWCM01000109.1 GCF_009857915.1 Duganella qianjiadongensis | reverse complement strand
TGCCGATTTGCCTCGTCGACCCGCACACGGTCGATGACTTCCCGACCGTATTTGGCAATCACGTGAAACAGGTCATAGACCACCCGCGCATCAGGGCACTGCATCTGCACCTCAAGGTCGAACGCCGCATTCATGTCCATTGCCACGGCCTTGATGCCCGCGCAGCGCTCAGGTCCGAGCCATTCGAAGAATGGTCGTATTGCTTCCCGACTGCGACCTTCGCCGACCCACAGCACTCGCCGTGTATCGGCATCG
>NZ_WWCM01000010.1 GCF_009857915.1 Duganella qianjiadongensis | reverse complement strand
TAAAGGAGATGGCGAGCCAGGTGTGAAAGCGATCTGGAAGGGGCTGACCAAGATACGACTCGTCGCTGAAGCGCTACGAGAAATGAACTCGGCCTACGACTGAAGCCGAGTTGTGTATAAAGGCATGAGTTTACAGAGGTAGGCTCTCCCCATTTTTCTTCCCTACCAGTTCTTCGTTACTCAACAGCTAATCGACAAGAATTAATTTCTTAGGACTTAAATTCGTACGTCTGTTATGAGGCGCCTCCGATTTTGTGAAAATATGAGGGGTTTTTATATTCCAAGTCTGCTATGCGTGTAATTAATCTTGGGCAGATTTTGTTCACAAGCAAACCAATTAGTTTTGACTTAGAACTATGTTTGACGTGCCTTAAACAATGAAGGAATTTTATGAAAAGGAAATGCCTTGGGCTTCTATTTGTACTTTGCGGAATCATGCTGATGATTGGTGCTGTTGCGGCGGAGATTGCATGGCTTGGTATATGTTTTGGAACGGTGATCATCGGTGTTCTGCTTCTCATATTCGCTCCGCTTATACTCTTTGCTCCATTTTCACTATTATTTTCTACTGGTGGAGTACTATGGGGAAACGGTCTATCCATGATCTCTGAAGACTAATTTCAAGCATTGGAAATTGGCCGTTGTTGGTCAATAACCACCATCCAAATTTAATACCAAAATTCTTCTGGAGATAATGCATGTGGACTGACGCTGTAGCGGTGTACCCCTGGGTTGGGGAAAGATATTTGACGCCCAGAATTATAAAACGTCGTACGCTATTATTAGGTGAGTCCAACTATACCGAACCAGATAAATTTAACTCTGAGCTCGTTATTAATTGCGTGAAAGACGACATGTCTAGGGACCAGGCCGGAGCACAAAGAGACACAACAGGATTTTGTCGATTTGCAACAAAGATTCGTCGAATCATCTTTGGGTGTGATGAGAAGTTTCATCCATCGGAATTCTGGAATGATTTTGCGTTTTACAACTTCGTTCAATCATTGGTTGGTCTTCACGCCAGACAACGACCGACGCCAGAAATGTGGCGAGAGTCTATTCTAGCATTCGAAGAAGTGGTCTTCACGCTTAACCCTGAAAGAATACTGGTTTTGGGCAAAGCTAACTGGCAAAATTTATTGAACAATTTTCCTCATATGCTTGCTAATGAGTATTCAGGAGAGCTTCACCTAACCAAAGGGAGTGTGAAGGTAGGTTATGTAAATCATCCATCCTCTAGCTTGTCATACGCAAAATGGAATCCTATAGCTGAATCACTATTACAAAAATAGGATTATAGTCAGCCAGAAGTTGCCGGATCCCTTTAATAAATACGAATATCTAATTATGGCATCGCGTAAATCGCAAGCGGATCTTATTATTCTGTTGTCGCACCGCATCTACAGCAGCCTGTAGCTGATCTCGTCGTAAAACTCATAAAAAATGGATTACACCCTGCAGATAGATTAAGCGCAATTTTTACGAAAATGGATATTCTATAAGCGTGATTCTGCTACTTGCTGCGATGATGGAGTCTATGCTTGAACGTGACAGATATTTTCTCCAGAAAGCCAAACCTGGGATCAGGTTGAGTAAAGATTCTGCAAAATATATGAAGGAGAACCTAGGTTATCGTCATCACTTACGAGTACGGGAGTTTTTTGAATTAAGAAACTCCGTTGCGCACAACCACATGTGGGAAATAGAATATAAGTTACCCGATATTGGAGGACGTATTCATCAGAAATCGAAGCTAATTCCAGGCTCACACCAACTAAAAAAATCGCCGGAGAAGAATGTTCGAATACCTAGAACTCCTATTGTACGATTTAATATGCTTTCCGCACGGATAGATCGAACTGATCTTATTAAGGCATTCGACGTTTTCAATCACGCCCTTGAGCATTTATATAAAAAAGAGCAGTGCCCTGTACGGTTTGTTACTAATTTAGTGATTTTTGATGTTCAACGTAGTCTACCATTTAATCAACTTGTGGAAAAAATTAAGAATTTCTATAACTTCCGAATAAATATAGTACACAGAACGGGCGACCTTGGGGCGTAAGCCGCCTATCGAACTGGGCCGCAAGCAGGAATTCACAATGGCGATAAAATACGCCTCATGACTGAATTCGCAAACATTCCCCCGGCCAATAGCGCCCCCGGCACCAGCCTCGCCGCCCCAGTGCCGTCGCCCTGCGTAAGCCTGTGCAAGATGGATCAGGATCGCCAGTACTGCATGGGCTGCATGCGCACCATCGAAGAAATCATCGCGTGGTCCAAGGCTGATGACGACTATAAGCGCGCAGTCTGGGCCAAGTTGCCCGAACGCCGCGCCAGCCAGCCACAGGACGCCGCATGAACACACTGCCAGACAGCATCAAGGTATTCCAGCGCGGCTGGCTTTCCTCGAATAATGTGCTGCTGGTAGGGCCGGACGACACGGCCCTGTTCGATACAGGCTATGTCAGCCATGCCGAGCAGACGCTGGCGCTGGTGCGCCATGCGTTGGGCGAACGTCCGCTCGACCGCATCCTGAACAGCCACCTGCATTCCGATCACTGCGGCGGCAATGCGATATTGCAGGCCCATTACGCAGCCCACACGTCCATCCCTGTGGCCGAGGCTGACAAGGTGCGGCGCTGGGATGTGGAAGCGCTGAGCTTCAAGGCCACCGGCCAGCGCTGCGACCGTTTCAGCTTCGACAGCACCTTGACGCCGGGCGAAGTGCTGCAACTGGGCGGCATGGAATGGCAGGTGCTGGCGGCGCCCGGCCATGATCCCAGTTCCGTCATCTTTTACTGCCCCCAGCACCGCTTGCTGCTGTCGGCCGACGCGCTGTGGGAAAACGGCTTCGGCGTGATCTTCCCCGAGCTCGATGGCGAATCCGGTTTTGCCGAAACGGCCGCCACGCTCGATCTGATCGCCGGCCTCGATGTGCGGCTGGTGGTGCCCGGCCATGGCCGTCCGTTCACCGATGTGGCCGGTGCGCTGGCGCGGGCCCGCACCCGTCTTGATTACCTCTCGGCGGATCCTGTGCGCAATGCCCAGAACGCGCTCAAGGTGCTGCTCAAGTTTCTGCTGCTGGAACGCCAGCGCATCGCCTTGCCCGACATTCCTACCCTGCTGCTGTCCATGCCCGTCTTCGAAGCGGCCAACCGCAACCATCTGCAGCAGACGCCACAGCAATTAGGCGAGTGGGTGGCCCAGCAGCTAATACGCGCTGGTGCGGCACGCCGCGAGGGTGAGTACTTACTTAATCACGAAATGTAGAGCTTACCCCCTAGTTTCTGCACGATCGTACTATTTTCTGCTCTATAATCGAACGCTAGTTTCCCCGATTAACTTTTGTGAGCGAGTTCGCCATGGCCCTGCCAGCAGCGTTGCAGAATCTTTCCCTTCCCGTGATAGCCTCCCCCATGTTCATCGCCAGTGGTCCGGCGCTGGTGGCGGCCCAGTGCAAGGCCGGCATCGTCGGCTCCTTCCCTGCGCTCAATGCCCGTCCGGCCGAGCTGCTCGACGTATGGCTGACGGATCTGAAAAAAGAGCTGGCCGAGTATCAGGCGGCAAATCCCGATAAGCGGGTCGGCCCGATTGCCGTCAACCAGATCGTGCACCAGTCGAACGACCGTCTGGCCCACGACGTGGAAGTCTGCGTCAAGCATCAGGTGCCTATCATTATTTCCTCGCTGCGCGCGCCGCCGAAAGAAATGCTGGACGCTATCCACAGCTACGGCGGCATCGTGCTGCACGACGTAATCTCCATCCGCCACGCCGAAAAAGCGCTGGAAGCCGGTGTCGATGGTCTGATTCTGGTGGCGGCCGGCGCTGGTGGCCACGCCGGCAACCTGTCGCCGTTCGCGCTGGTGGGCGAAGTGCGCAAGTTCTTCAAAGGCCCGATCGCCCTGTCTGGCTCCATCGCCACCGGCGATGCGATTCTGGCAGCGCAGGCCATGGGCGCAGACTTCGCCTATATCGGCTCGCGCTGGCTGGCTACCAAGGAATCGAACGTCAGCGAAGACTATCGCAACGCCATCGTCGAATCGACGGCGGCCGACATCATCTATTCCAATCTGTTCACCGGCGTGCACGGTAACTACCTGAAAAAATCCGTCGTCGCCGCCGGCCTCGATCCGGATGCTTTGCCGGTTTCCGACAAGACGGCGATGAACTTCGGTTCCGGCAGCGCCAAAGCGTGGCGCGACATCTGGGGCGCCGGTCAGGGCGTGGGCCTGATGGACGACGTGCCGACGACAGCAGAAATGGTGGCCCGTCTGAAGGCCGAGTACGACGCAGCGCGCGCCCGTCTGGCGCTGTAAGGCAGGCTGAAAAAAACTGCGCGGACCGGAGCCGGTCGGCGCAGTTTTTTTATCGGTACGTTGCGGGCTGGCCCGCAGAGCTTCAGGATTCCGTCTGGATCGCCCACAGGCCCGGCAGATTGCGCCAGTAGCCATAAGCATCCATGCCGAAGCCCACTACGAAGCGGTTAGGGATGGTAATGCCGACGATATCGGCTTTGACTGGTTTGGCCTTGCCGATGGCTTTATCGGCAAACACGGCCAGGATCACTTCTGCCGCGCCCATGTCCAGCAGGCGCTGTTTAACGTGGGCCAGCGTTTCGCCTTCGTCCAGAATATCGTCCAGCACGATCACGGTGCGGCCGGCCACGTTGGAGCGCGGCACCACCTTCCACACCACCTGCCCGCCTTGATCTTCATCACCGTAGCGGCTGACGTGGATGTAGTCGAATTCGAGCGGGAAGGTCAGTTGCGGCAGCAGGTTGCCGGTAAAGACCACGGCGCCGCCCATCACGCCCAGCACCAGCGGGAACGCTTCGGAATCAGGCTGGTCGTAGCGCTGGTTCAGGGTGGTAGCCATGGCCTTGACGGCATCGTCCACCTGTTCTTTGGTGTACAGTTCTTCGGCGTCTTCTAGCAGCGCGCGGGCGCGGTTGTGGTGAAATTCTTGCATGGTAGGTTCCGGCTTCTTTAAAACAGCTAATCAGGCCTCTATTATCCGCGATCCGCTGTGCGCCGGTGTCGTCGTTGGATTTGCACCACAGCGCGCAGCCTGGGCATGCGCGCTGCGGTCTAGCTGTAATCGCGGATATCGGCGATCACTTTGCCGTCGTTGGGCAGGCTGCCTATCGCAACAAACTCCACCTCGCCGCGCAATTTGGTCAGATCGCGGATGGTATCGACGATGATTGCGGCGCTGCCGGAATTGGCCGCTGCTGCCGGATTGGCCACTTCGCACTGCAAAGTCATCACATCCTGCGCCATCTTCCCCGAAACCACCAGCCGCGCCTTGACGATTTCCGCATGCCGTCTGGTGATGGCATGCACCTGCGAGGGGTGCACGAACATGGCGCGCACCTTGGTGGTCTGGTCGGCCCGCCCCAGCCAGCCGCGGATGCGGGTGTTGCTGCGGCCGCAGGCCGTGGCCGGCGCATCCGGCATCACGGCGGACAGATCGCCAGTGGCAAAGCGGATCAGCGGATAGTCGGGATTGAACACGGTGACCACTACTTCGCCGATTTCGCCCGGCGCCACCGGGTCGCCGCTGCCGGGGCGGACGATTTCCAGAATGATGTCTTCATCGAGCACCATGCCGGGGTCGCGTTCGGCGCCGCTGCGGGTTTCGTAAGCGATGTTGCCGATATCGGCCGAGGCGTACATCTGCAGCACGCGCGCTACGCCGTGCTCCGCAAACCACTGGCGCAGCGATTCGGGCAGCGCTTCCGCACCCACCATGGCCTGTTTGATGCTGCTGATATCGGCGCCCATTTCCTCGGCCTTTTCGATAATGATCTTGAGGAAGGAGGGCGTGCCCACATAGGTATCGGGCCGCAGGCTGCTGATGGCCTGTACCTGCATTTCGGTCTGGCCGCTGCCAGCCGGTATCACCGCGCTGCCGATTTTTGCGGCGCCGCCTTCCACCATGAAGGCGGCAGGTGTGAAGTGGTAGGCAAAGCAGTTCTGCAGCAGGCCGCCGGCGCGCACGCCGGTGGCAAATAGCGGACGGGCAAAGCGCCACCAGTCGGCGCCGCGCCCTTCCGGATCGAAGATGGGGCCGGGCGACATGAACACGCGCGACAACTGGCCTACCGGCGTGGTATTGAGGCCGCCGAACGGGGCGTGCTGCTGCTGCAGGCCATGCAGCTCGGATTTGCGCGTGACGGGCAGCTGGGCCAGTGCGGCGCGGCTGTTAATGTCGGCAGGGTTGACGTGTTCCAGTATGCGCGCCCAGCCGCTGGCGGCCTTGGCACGTGCCACCAGTTGCGGCAGGCGTGACAGCAGGTCGCGCTCGCGCTGTTCCGGCGCGCGGGTTTCCAGTTGATCGAGCGTTGCGAGATGATCGGCCATGCTTGCTATCCTTTGGTCTAAGCCAGCCAGCGCTTGCGGCGGCGGTAGAACTTCATGTCGCGGAAGCTCTTGCGGCCCGCGCCGGACACGCCCAGATAGAATTCCTTGACGTCTTCGTTGGCCGACAGTTCGGCCGCTGCGCCTTCCATCACCACCCGGCCGTTTTCGAGGATGTAGCCGAAATCGGCGTAGCGCAAGGCGATGCTGGTGTTCTGCTCGGCCAGCAGGAAGGACACGTTCTCCTTGCTGTTCAGGTCCTTGACGATGCCGAAGATCTCTTCCACGATTTGCGGCGCAATGCCCATCGATGGTTCATCGAGCAGTATCATGGAAGGCTTGGCCATCAGCGCACGGCCGATGGCGCACATCTGCTGTTCGCCGCCCGAGGTATAGCCGGCCTGGCTGGCACGCCGCTCGCGCAGGCGCGGGAAGTAGTGGTACACCTTTTCCAGCGATTCCTTGAGTTCCGCCCGCGAGGCATTGCGCGTGTAGGCGCCGGTCAGCAGATTTTCTTCGATGCTCAGGTGGCCGAAGCAGTGACGCCCCTCCATCACTTGCGACAGGCCCCGTTTCACCAGCTCGTTGGGCGTGAGCTGGTCTATGCGCTCTCCCTTGAACTGCACCTCGCCCTTGGTGACGTCGCCGCGTTCGCCGCGCAGCAGGGTGGAGATGGTTTTCAGGGTGGTCGATTTGCCGGCGCCGTTGGCGCCCAGCAGGGCCACGATCTTGCCCTGCGGGACCTGCAGCGACACCCCTTTCAGCACCAGAATCACGTGGTCGTAAATCACTTCCACGTTATTCACCGACAGATAGGGTGGCGCTGCAGCCGCCGTAGCGGCGGCGTTAGCAGTGGTAGCAGCGTGGTTCATCATTTGGCGCAGGCAGGGGTGATTTTCTTCTCGGCTGCATAGGCTGCCGAGCTTTCTTCCAGCAGTTTGCGGGTCAGCGCCTTGTCGCCCACTACCCAGTTAGGCGTGATGGCATTCCACTTCTTGCCGTCCCACTGCTGGACTTTCACGGCACCCGAGCCTTCGTGGTCGTCGCAACTGGTTTTCACCACCGGCAGCATGCCCAGTGCGCCGATGGCTTTCTGGCGAGCTTCATCCACGTTCAGGTGTTCCAGACCCCAGCGCATCTGTTCGCCGGTGACAGGTTTGCCCTTGCCGAATTTATCCTGCGCCGTGCGCATGGCTTCTACCCACAGGATGGCCGCGCTGACGCCGCGCATGTGGTAGACCGAGCCGATGCGGCTGCGGTCGGCCAGATTGCCTTTGCCGGCGTCATACAGCTTCTTGTGGATTTCCTCCATCAGCGGGTAGTTGCCGGGAGTGTTGAAGGTCATGGCGCTATAGCCTTTGGCTGCATCGCCCGTAGGTACGGTATCTTCTTCCGAACCGGCCCACCATACGCCCAGCATTTTCTCGCGCGGGAAGCCGTTGCGCTGGGCCGTCTTGATGGCCACGGCATTCATGGCGCCCCAGCCCCACAGGATCACGTGGTCAGGATTGGCCTGACGGATCTGCAGCCATTGGGATTGCTGCTCGGTGCCCGGCGGGGTGACAGGGATCTTGATCAGCTCGAAGCCGTACTGCTTGGACAGGGCGTCCAGCACCGGCATAGGTTCCTTGCCGAAGGCCGAATCGTGGTACAGGTGGACGATCTTCTTGCCCTTGAGTTTATCCATGCCGCCGGCTTTGTCGCCCAGATATTTGATCATGGCGGCAGCCTGATTCCAGTAGCTGGTAATCAGCGGGAAGACATACGGGAACACCTTGCCGTTGGCGGCGTCGGAACGGCCATAGCCTATGGTGGTCATGGGGATTTTGTCGGTGGCCAGTCGATCAAGTATGCCGTAGGCCACGCCGGTGGACAGCGGTTCCACCATGGTGGCGCCGCCGTTCTTGGTTTTCAGGCGTTCGTAGCATTCCACCCCGCGCGAAGGGTTGTATTCGGTTTCGCACTCTTCCCAGCTGATCTTCACGCCGTTCACGCCGCCCGACAGATTGACCAGATTGAAGTAGTCGATGACGCCGCCGTAGAAGCCGGAACCACCGGCCGCATAAGGGCCCACGCGGTAGGAAGGCAGGGCCACATACTGGTCGTCTGCATAGGCGCTACCAGCTGCTGCCAGGGTCAGGCCGAGAACTACGGATGCAATGTGCTTCATGTTCGGTTTCATGGATGTCTCCTCTGGTTTGAAGTTATGCGCGATCAGTGCGGGAAAGGCCACAGTCGCAGTTTCTCTTTTGCGATTTGCCACAAGCGCGCCAAGCCATGCGGCTCGACGATCAGGAAAAAGATAATCAGGGCGCCAAACACCATCAGCTCCAGATTGGAGGCCACGCTGGTGGGCAGGGCGAAGCTGTGCGCCACGATGTTGAGGAATACCGGCAGCAGCACGATGAAGGCGGCGCCGAGGAAGGAACCGAGCACCGAGCCCACGCCGCCGATAATTACCATGAACAGGATGCGGAACGACAGATCGAGGCTGTAGGCTTCCGGTTCCACGGTGCCCAGATAGGCGTAGGCATACAGGGCACCGGCCACGCCGCAGTAGAACGAGCTGACGGCAAACGCCAGCAGCTTGGTGCGCATCAGGCGAAAGCCGATCACTTCCGCTGCCACGTCCATATCGCGCACGGCCATCCACGAACGGCCCACGTTGGAGCGGATCATGTTCTTGGCCAGCAGGGCCATCAGCGCCACCACGGCCAGCACCAGCAGGTATTTGCTGGCCGGCGTTTCGAAGCTGTAGCCGAAGATGACGATTTTCTGCGCCGTGATCACGCCCGAAGCGCTGTAGTTGGTCAGGTAGGGTATCTTGGTCAGGCACCACACCACGAAGAACTGGGTGGCCAGTGTGGACGCGGCCAGATAGAAGCCGCGTATACGCAGCGAGGGCAGGCCGAAGGCGATGCCCACCATGGCAGCGCTCAGACCGCCCAGCACGAAGGCCAGCAGGATGGGCAGGCCGGGCAGGCGGGCGATGAAATTATACGAGGCGAACGCTCCCACCGCCATGAAGGCGGCCGTACCGAGCGAGAGCTGGCCCGCATAGCCGGTGAGGATGTTCAGGCCCAGCGCCGCCAGCGAGAAGATCAGGAAGGGGATCAGGATGGCAGACAGCGTGTAGGCCGAAGCGAGCTGCGGCACCACCACGATGGCCACTACCAGTAGCGACAGCAGTGCCACGCGGTCCTGCAGGATGGGGAAAATCTGGCTGTCGGCCTGATAGCTGGTTTTGAATTGTCCTGCTTCACGGTAGAGCATGTTAGTGTCCTTAGTCCGGTCAGATTCTGCGGATGATTTTTTCGCCGAACAGGCCTTCCGGCCGTACCAGCAGGAATAACAGGGCCAGCACGTAAGGGAACCAGCCCTCGATGCCGCCGCCTACCAGCGGGCCGATATACACCTCGGCCATTTTTTCCGATGCGCCGATAATCAGGCCGCCGATGATGGCGCCCGGCATGGAAGTAAAGCCGCCGAGGATCAGCACGGGCAGGGCTTTCAGTGCCACGAAGGTGAGCGCGAACTGCACGCCGTTACGGGCGCCCCACAGCATGCCGGCTACCAGCGCCACCAGACCGGCCACGGCCCACAGCACGGCCCAGATGCGCTGCAGCGGAATGCCGACGGCCAGCGCCGCCTGATGGTCGTCCGCCACGGCGCGCAGGGCGCGGCCCACTTTGGTTTTGGCGAACATCAGAGCGAGTGTCGTCACCAGCAGCGCGCACACGCCAGCGGCCATGATGTCGAACTGCGAAACGAGGATGTTGAACTTCTCCATCAGGTATTCGGACGGCACGTCTTCGATCGGCAGTTCCAGCTTGTGCACCTGTGCGCCCCATACCAGCTGGGCCAGACCTTCGATGAAGAAGGCCAGCCCGATGGTGGCCATGAACAGGGTGATTTCCGGCTGGTTGACGAGCGGGCGCAGCACCACCCTTTCGATGGCGATGCCGAGCATGATCATCACCACGATGGTGAGCGGCACGGCCAGCCACAGCGAGAGGCCGAACTGGTCGACCATGCCCACGCAGGTGAGGGCAGCAAAGAACACCATCGCGCCCTGCGCGAAGTTGAACACGCCGGAGGCCTTGTAGATCAGCACAAAGCCGATGGCCACCAGCGCATACATCACGCCGGACAGCAGGCCGCCGATCAGCACTTCAAAGAAAAAATTCAGATTCATTCGGCCACCCCGAGGTAAGCATTGATCACATCCTGATTGGTGCGCACTTCGTCCGGCGTGCCGTCACCGATCTTCTTGCCGTAGTCGAGCACCACCACGCGGTCGGAGATATCCATCACCACGCCCATGTCGTGCTCGATCAGCACGATGGTGGTGCCGAACTGGTCGTTCACATCGAGGATGAAGCGGCACATGTCCTGCTTCTCTTCCACGTTCATGCCGGCCATGGGTTCGTCCAGCAGCAGGATTTCCGGCTCGGCGGCCAGCGCGCGGCCCAGCTCCACCCGCTTCTGCAGGCCGTAGGGCAGGCGGCCTACCGGGGTTTTGCGGATGGCCTGAATTTCGAGGAAGTCGATGATTTCTTCGGCTTTGACGCGGTGTTCGATTTCCTCGCGCCGTGCCGGCCCCCAGTACAGCGCCTGCATGAGGAAGTTCGATTTCATCTTCAGGTTACGGCCCGTCATGATGTTGTCGAGTACCGTCATGCCTTTGAACAGGGCGATATTCTGGAAGGTGCGGGCGATGCCGGATTTGGCCGCCGCATAGCAGTCCATATTGCGGCGGTGCTGGCCGCGGTAGATGATTTCGCCCTGCTGCGGGCGGTACACGCCGTTGATCACGTTTAGCATCGAGCTTTTACCGGCGCCGTTAGGGCCGATGATGGCGCGGATTTCGTGCTGCTTCACATTGAAGGAAATGTCGGTCAGCGCGCGTACGCCGCCGAACGACAGCGAGATATTCTGCAGGTCGAGGATCACGGGGCCTATCTTGCGGCCAGTGGGCTCGTTGGCCGCCGCATCGAAGCGGGTTTCAGGTTCGTTCATCAGCATGATGGCTTCCTTGGTCATGCGTGGTGGCGTTCAGGCGGCTGCCTGTACGGCCGGATAGGTTTTGCAGGTGTCGATTTTCAGATCGGCGGCCACCATGCCGGTGCGGCCGTCTTCGAATTTCACCTGCGTCTCGATGTACTGCGAGCTCTTGCCTTCATACAGGGCCGCAATCAGCACCGCGTATTTCTCGGCGATGAATTTGCGCCGCACTTTGCGGGTGCGGGTCAGCTCGTCGTCATCGGGGTCGAGTTCCTTGTGCAGCACCAGATAGCGGTGGATCTGGGTGTCGCCCATCATAGGCTCGGCAGCGAGATCGGCATTGACCTGTTCGATACAGTCGCGTATCAGGCCATAGACCTGCGGGTGCGCAGCCAGATCGGTGTAGCCGGAATAGGCGATGCTGCGCCGTTCGGCCCAGTTGCCCACGGCTTCCATGTCGATGTTGATGAAGGCGCAGACCTGATCGCGCTGGTCGCCAAACGCCACTGCCTCCTTGATGAAGGGGAAGAACTTGAGCTTGTTCTCGATGTAGTTGGGCGCAAACATGGCGCCGCTGTTCATCTTGCCCACATCGGCTGCGCGGTCGATGATTTTCAGGTGGCCCTCGCTGTCGAACAGGCCTGCATCGCCCGTATGGAAGTAGCCGTTGGCATCGATCGCTTCGGCGGTGGCGTCGGGACGCTTGAAGTAGCAGTCCATCAGCGTGGGCGACTTGACCAGCACTTCGCCGTTATCGGCCAGTCTGACTTCCACGCCCGGTGCGGGCAGGCCCACGCTGTCGAACTTGATGTGGCCATCCGGCTGCAAACAGATGTAGGCGCAGGTTTCGGTGGAGCCGTAGAACTGCTTGAGGTTGACGCCGATGGAGCGGTAGAAGCGGAACAGGTCGGGGCCGATGGCGGCACCGGCCGTGTAGGCGACACGCACACGCGACAGTCCCAGCACGTTCTTCAGCGGGCCGTACACCAGAGCCTGACCTAGCGCATACGCCATCCGGTCGCCGAAAGCTACCGGCTTGCCGTCGAGGATGTCGGCGCCCACGCGGCGCGCCACGGCCATGAAGCGGTGGAATAGCTGGCGCTTGATGGCGCCGGCGTCTTCCATCCGTATCATCACCGTGGTCAGCATGTTTTCGAATACGCGCGGCGGCGCAAAGTAGTAGGTAGGGCCGATCTCGCGCATGTCCGTCATCACCGTGTCGCCCGATTCGGGGCAGTTGACGGTAAAGCCCGCCGTCATGGCCTGGGCAAACGAGAACAGGCAGTCGCCCACCCACGCCATCGGCAGATAGGACAGGATGTCTTCCTGATCGGTGAGCTTTTCGAAGCCTACGCCGCCAGTGCCGGCGGCGATCAGCGCGGCGTGGGTCTGGCACACGCCTTTGGGTTTGCCGGTGGTGCCCGAGGTGTACAGGATGATGGCGTTGTCGCTGCCCTGGCCTTGCTGTACGGCGGCGTCGAAGGCGCCCGGATGCTGGCGGTCCCACTCGCGGCCCAGCGCCTGCAAGGCGGCAAAGGAAGTGAGTTCCGGCTGGCGGTAGTGGCGCATGCCGCGTTCGTCGTCATAGGCGATGTGGGCGATGTGCGGATACACGCTTTTCAGTTCCAGCAGCTTGTCTACCTGCTCCTGATCTTCCACGATGGCGTAATGGATTTCGGCGTTTTCCAGCACATAGGCCATGTCGGCAGCAGGCGCGTCCTGATATAGCGGCACCGGTACGCCGCCCAGGCATTGCGCGGCCAGCATGGACCAGTAAAGACGGGGGCGGTTGTCGCCGATGATGGCCAGATTCATGCCGCGCTTGAAGCCGATGGCGGCCAGCCCGCAGGCCAGCGCGCGGACTTCGTCCTGCACCTGGGCCCAGTTCCAGCTTTGCCAGATGCCCAGATATTTCTCGCGAAATGCGGGGCGGGTGGGCCGTACCTGCGCATGGGTTTGCAGCCAGCGGGGAAAAGTAGCGTTCTGTGGTTGCACCAGTGTCTCCTGTTGCGATTAGCTTGTAGGGCGAACGGGCAGGGCGGTCATGCCGCCATTTTTTTGTGCCTCAGCCTTTTTGTGCGATTTTTATGTGATGATAGTAGCCTGATGATGGGCCAGAAGATGTCATTTCGACGACAATTGGCCGACTTTTGATGGTGCGAAGCAGCAATGAGCGAATCCCGTATATCCATGCAGCAAGCCTTGCGCAGTGCCATCTGGGCACAGCAGCTCACGCCCGAACAGATGGCGCGGGTGGAGGCGGATACGTTCGAAACCTTTGTACCTAAAGGCGGCTACGTGTGCCGCAAGGGCGAGATGGTGGAGAACTGGCTGGGCATTATGGATGGCATGGTGAAGATGACCAACTTCTCGGCCAATGGCAAAAGCGTGACCTTTTCCGGCGTGCCGCCCGGCGGCTGGTTTGGCGAAGGTTCGTTGTTAAAACGCGAAATTCTCAAATACGATGCCATCGCGTTGCGCGATAGCCGCATCTTGCGCTTGCCCATAGCCACTTTTCATTGGCTGCTGGAATCAAGTTTGCCGTTCACGCGCTTTTTGCTCATGCAGCTCAATGAGCGTCTGGGTCAATTTATCGGCATGGTGGAAAACGACCGCCTGCTCGATCCCGATACGCGGGTGGCGCGCTGCCTGGGCTCCATGTTCAACTCCCATCTGTTTCCGGGGCTGAATCCGGGGCCCGATAAGCTGATCCAGATTTCGCAGGAGGAGCTGGGCCTGCTGTCGGGCGCTTCGCGCCAGCGCGCCAATCAGGCGCTGCAACTGCTGGAAAGACAGGGCCTGCTGCGGCTCGATTACGGCGGCATCTGCATCCTCGATCTGGAAGGCTTGCGCCGCTATCAGGCCGACAGCAGCGCGGCGGCACGCTAGCCAAGGCCGCACGCGCTGCCGCACCGGCAGGCAATCGCGGTATGATTGCAGACAGCAAGGCCGCAGCAGCGGCACACCGGATAAAGAAACACCCATGCCTACAACTCATACTTCTGCCATCGTCGAGCGCATCGCGCGCTTGCGCGAGGCCATGCATCAGCAGCAGATCGATGCCCTGATGATTCCTTCTGCCGATCCCCATCTGTCCGAATACCTGCCTGCCCGCTGGCAGGGGCGCGAATGGCTGTCCGGTTTTACCGGCTCGGTCGGCACCCTGATCGTCACGCCGCAGTTTGCCGGCATCTGGACCGATGCGCGCTACTGGACGCAGGCCGAGCAGCAGCTGGCCGGCACCGGCATCAGCCTGATGAAGCTCACCTCTGGCGCCAGCGTGCAGTATGTGGACTGGCTGGCCGCCCATATGCAGGCTGGCCAGACGGTGGCGGTCGATGGCAATGTGCTGGGGCTGGCCATAGGCCGCCAGCTGGCGCTGGCCCTGCAGGCCAAAGACGTAACGCTGCGGACCGGGCTCGATCTGCTGCAGCAGGTGTGGACGGAGCGCCCCGGCATGCCGCAGGCGCCCGTGTTCGAGCACCTGCCACCGTATGCCACCCAGCGCCGCGCCGACAAGCTGGCCAGGCTGCGCGAGGCCATGCAGCAGCTGGGCGCACGCCTGCACCTGATTTCGGCGCTGGACGATATCGCCTATCTGTTCAATCTGCGCGGCAGCGATATTTCGTACAACCCGGTCTTTCTCGCTCATGCGCTGATCGAGCCTGAACAAGCCACGCTGTTTGTCACGGCGGGCAAAATCGATGCGGCCCTGAGCGCGGCGCTGGCGGCCGATGGCGTGAAACTGGCGCCGTACGAGCAGCTGGCAGCGCGGCTCGGCCAGCTGCCGGCCGATAGCACGCTGCTGATCGATCCGCGCCGCATCAGCTACGGCACGCGCCAGTGGATACCGGCTAGAGTGCACGTAATCGATGCCATCAACCCTGCCATCTTCGCCAAGTCGCGCAAGAGCGAGGCGGATCTGGTGCATGTGCGCGCTGCCATGGAACAGGATGGCGCGGCCCTGTGCGAATTCTTCAGCTGGCTGGAACAGACGCTGGCCGATGCGCAGCGCGGCCCGCTGACGGAACTCGATATCGACCGCGAAATTACCGCAGCGCGGGCGCGCCGTCCCGGCTTTATCAGCCCCAGTTTTTCCACCATCGCCGGTTTCCGCGCCAATGGCGCCAGCATGCATTACCGCGCCACGCCCGAGCACCATGCCGAGATCGAGGGCGATGGTTTGCTGCTGATCGATTCCGGCGGCCAGTATCTGGGCGGCACCACCGACATTACGCGGGTGGTGCCGGTAGGGCAGATGACGGCAGAGCAGCGGCGCGATTTCACGCTGGTGCTGAAAGGGATGATGGCGCTGTCGGCCACGCGCTTCCCGCGCGGCTGCAAGTCGCCCATGCTGGACGCGATTGCGCGCGCGCCCCTGTGGGCCGCCGGCATGGACTTCGGCCATGGCACCGGCCACGGCGTGGGCTACTTCCTGAATGTACACGAAGGGCCGCAATCGATTTCGCCATCGGCCATGCCGGAACCGCATACGGCCATGGAAGCGGGCATGATCACTTCCATCGAGCCTGGCCTGTACCGGCCCGGCCAGTGGGGCATACGGATAGAAAATCTGGTGCACAACCGGCCGGCAGGCCAGACCGAGTTCGGCGACTTCCTCGAATTCGAGACGCTGACCCTGTGCCCTATCGATACCCGCTGTGTGGAACTGGCGCTGCTGCGCGAGGACGAGCGGGCGTGGCTCAACAATTATCACGCCACGGTGCGTGCCCGGCTGGCGCCGCTGCTGTCCGGCGCTGCGCTGGCATGGCTGCAACTGCGCACGGAGGCCGTATGAGCGGCCGCGCCACCCGCGCCACGGCTGCCGTGGACCGTCTGAAAAAACGCAGCGGCAATAACCGCTATTCCATGTCGCGCACCGGCAGCGGCCATTACTTCCTGAGTGAAGGCGCGGGCGAGCCGCCACTGTGCGCAGCGCTGGAACTCGACGATTTCGTCGCCTTTGTGAACGGCATTGCACCGGCTGCGCCCAAGAGGGTCAGCAAACTCGACGTCGCCTTCGAAAAACAATTAGTCAAAAAAGCGCCTTAAGCGCACGGAAAGGTCAGTCCCATGCCCTCCATCGATATGCTGTTTGCCTACTGGTCGCACAAGGAGCTGGCGACCAATGCGGTGATCCTGATGAATCTGATCGGCGCCTTGCTACTGGGCCTGCTGGTGGGCTACGAGCGCTCCTACCATGGCCGCGCAGCGGGCATGCGCACCTACGGTCTGGTGTGCATGGCTTCGGCCGCGCTGACGGTGATCGGCGGCTATCCGGCCGACTGGTTCGGCGGCCACGGCACGGCCACGCTGGCGGTGTCCGACCCTACCCGTATCGTGCAGGGCATCGTTACCGGCATCGGCTTCCTCGGCGCCGGCGTGATCATGCGCGAGGGCTTCAATATTAGCGGCCTGACCACGGCAGCATCGATCTGGGCTTCGTCCGTGATCGGCGTGATGGTGGGCATAGGCTTCTATCTGGGCGCGATGGGGCTGGCCATGCTGTGCGCTGGCGCGATGATCTTCCTGACCAAGGTGGAAGCCTGGCTGCCGTCACGCCACGCGATCGCCATCACCATGCGCTTCAAGCAGGGCTTTATGCCGCAGGAGAAAGCGCTGCGCGCCATGGCGCTGCAGCGCGGCTACGAAATCGCCGGTGGCTCGCTGATGATAAGTGGCGAAGGCGGCATGCAGGAATGGCGCTTTGTGGCCATTGCGCTGAGCAAGGCCAGTGGCGCGCCGCTGGCCGTGCTGTCGGCGGAGCTGGCCGTGTTCGAAGGGATCGAGAGCTTCCAGCTGTCGCACGCCCGCAATTAGAGCCTGCTCATGACGACATTTACCTTGATCGGCGCGGGCCATGTGGGCCGCGTGCTGGGGCGCCTGCTGGCGGCGCAGGCAGGCTGGCAGCTACAGCAGGTGCTGACCCGTTCCACCGCCTCGGCCGAGCAGGCGGTGGCATTCATCGGCAGCGGTAGCGCCGTCGCCGGTTATGCGGCACTGGCGCCGGCCGATGTATTCATACTGGCCGTGGGCGATGACCAGATCGTGCCCGCTAGCGAGGCACTGGCGCAGGCCGTGGCGCTGGCAGGCAGCGTGGTATTCCATTGCAGCGGCGCGCTGGCTTCGGACCGCCTGCAGGCTGTGCGCGCGGCCGGTGCGGCAGTGGCCAGCGTCCATCCTATCCGCAGTTTTGCCGACCCGCAGGCCGTAGCACAGGCGTTTGCCGGCACCTACTGCGGCATCGAAGGCGATGCTGCGGCGCTGGCCGTGCTCACGCCGGCATTGCAGACCATAGGCGCCCAGCCGGTGCCCATCGATGCGGCGGCCAAGACCGTGTATCACGCGGCGGCCGTGTTTGCCAGTAACTATCTGGTGACGGTGCTCGATGCCGCGCTGCGGGCCTATCAGGCGGCCGGCATACCGGAAGCGGTGGCGCGCCAGCTGGTGCAGCCGCTGGCGGGCGAATCGATGGCGAATGTGTTCCGGCTCGGTGCTGCCACGGCGCTGAGCGGCCCCATTGCAAGGGGCGATATGGCAACTGTCGAGCGTCAATTGCAGGCCGTGCAGGCATGGCACCCGCCTAGCGGAGCGTTGTATGCCGCGCTGATCGCGCCCACCGCAGCGCTGGCACAGCGCAAAAAGGCGGACGCCAGCGGCGAGTGATGCCTGCTTACCACTGCCAGTCTGATCTTCTTGCAAATCACTATTGAGCGGGTATATTTGTGAAGAAGGGGAGTGTTAGCTCGGATAAGTAAAGCTGCCAACTTTGCAGTTTTATTGGTACGAATTCACAAATAAGTGGGCGGATTAGTCGACAAATCCACTAATTAGCAATAAGCTTGTCTCTTGGAATGTTTTCTTACAGAATCAGTTTTTGAGCCGGTGCGCCGAGGATAGGGGTTAGATCATGTTATTTCTGAAAAGTACCACCGTGACAAAAGCGCCAGGAATTTACGACGTGGATATCGCCGCCAAACCGCCGGGCAAGACCTTTGGCGTGTTCATGGCCACCGATCCGGATAATCCTCCTGCCGAAGTGCTGGCAGCGCTGGCAGCCATGGGCTTCAAGAATACCTACAGCGGCGGCTACACCCACAAGGATCGCGGCAAAGTGCTGGATCTGCATTTCCAGAAAGACGGCACCGACCTGTTCCAGGGCTGGAAGGCGGAAGAAATGGAAGCCAATATGGCGGCCATTACGGCGCTGTTCAGCGGCATCGGCATTACCATCACGCCACGTGTGATGAGTCTGGCAGAAGCCTACGCCTGATTGCACTCCGGTCTGTATCTGAAGGCGAGCCCGTGCGGCTCGCCTTTGTTTTTTCCGCTTCAGCGCTATCATCACGCTTATGGATTTATTCGCCGACGATACCAGCCTGCGCCAGATTCCCATCAGCGATGGCGAACTGTGGTTTGCCCCGCGTCTGCCGCTGGCCCTGTCGCCCGAGCAGGCCATGCAGCGCCTGCGCGATGAAACGGCATGGCGTGCCGAGCACATACAGGTATGGGGCAAGCTGCATCTGCAACCGCGCCTGATGGCATGGCATGGCGACGCCAGCTACCGTTATTCCGGCAAGACTTTTCACCCCCTGCCGTTCACGCCCTTGCAACGGGAACTGAAACAGGCGGTGGAACAGGCCACGGGGCGGCACTTCAACAGCGTGCTGCTCAACTTCTACCGCAATGAACGCGACAGCATGGGCTTTCATGCCGATGACGAGCCGGAACTGGGGCCGCAGCCGGCCATAGCTTCGCTCAGTTTCGGCGCCGCCCGCACCTTCATCCTGAAACACCGCCACAGCGGCCAGACCCTCAAGCTCGACCTCGGCGACGGCGCCCTGCTACTGATGGCCGGCAGCTTGCAGCAGCACTGGCAGCACGGCATCAACAAGCAGACCCGGCCCTGCGGCGAGCGCATCAACCTGACTTTCAGGAATATTCTGCGCACCCCTTAAGCCTCATCTAAGTTTTGAATAAGCCCTCTAGAGCCAATCTTTATTTGGCTTACATCATGTAACACTTCTTACTGATTCGGTGCGCACGCCACCGTCCTGCAGTGCTATCGTGACTACATCGCACTTCGCAGAACTGCGATCCCAGGCAAGTCCTTAATCATTTTTGCTGAAAGATCACGATCATGAAAAAAATTCTGTTTGCTGTAGCCGCTAGCGCTGCTGTTTTCGCCACTTCTTCCGCTTTTGCTGCCCCTGACGACGCCGGTACCGGCTACATCGGGCTGGGCGTAGTGGGCAGCCATTACAAATTCGATGTACCGAACGCCACCAGCACCACCGACCGCAGCGGCGATAAAGCCACCGGTAAAATCTACGCTGGCTACAACATCGACAAGACCTGGGCGGTGGAAGCCGGTTATACCGACTTCGGCAAGAAAGGCTATGACTACACGGTAGGCGGCGCTGCCGGCCACGTGCAGACTGACGCCTATTCCTACTATGCTGCCGGTAAAGGCACCTGGCCAGTCAACGAGCAGGTCGCCCTGTTCGGCAAACTGGGTGTGGCACGCAACCACAATGCCGTCAGCACCACCGGCATCGCTTCGGTCAGCGGCGGCGATAACAAGACCGCGCTGTACGCTTCGGTCGGCGCTGAATATGCCGTCAACAAGAACGTGAAGGTCTCGCTGGAGTACGAAAACTACGGCAAGAACAACATCGATCTGGGCCGCAAAAACGGCGCCATCACGGCTGGCCTGCGCTACAACTTCTAAGCGCAGCAGACAAAAAGAAAGCCACCTTGCGGTGGCTTTCTGCGTTTTCAAGGTCGCTTAGGTGGTCAGCGGCTTGTAGCGGATACGCTTAGGCTTGGCGCCTTCTTCACCCAGACGTTTCTTCTTGTCGGCTTCGTATTCCTGATAGTTACCGTCGAAGAAGGTCACTTGCGAATTGCCTTCGAAGGCCAGGATGTGGGTGGCGATACGGTCGAGGAACCAGCGATCGTGCGAGATCACCAGCACGGAACCGGCGAATTCCAGCAGCGCGTCTTCCAGCGCACGCAGGGTTTCCACGTCCAGATCGTTCGATGGTTCATCCAGCAGCAGTACGTTGCCGCCTTTGAGCAGGGTCTTGGCCAGATGCAGACGGCCACGCTCACCACCGGACAGATTGCCGACGATCTTCTGCTGGTCGGAACCCTTGAAGTTGAAGCGGCCCAGATAGGCGCGCGACGGCATGTCGAAGCGGCCCACGGTCAGCATGTCGGCGCCGCCGGAGACGTCGTCGAACACGGTCTTGTTGTCGGCGAGCTTGTCGCGGCTTTGGTCCACCAGCGAGATGCGGGCGGTCTGGCCGATCACCACTTCGCCGCTGTCCGGCGTATCCAGACCGGCGATCATCTTGAACAGGGTCGATTTACCGGCGCCGTTCGGGCCGATGATGCCGACGATAGCGCCCGGTGGAATGGTGAACGAGACGTTTTCCATCAGCAGACGGTCGCCGAAAGCTTTCGATACGTTCTTGAATTCGATCACGTCGTTACCCAGACGTTCGGCCACAGGAATGAAGATCTCCTGGGTTTCGTTACGTTTCTGGTATTCGTATTCGCTCAGTTCGTTGAAGCGGGCCAGACGGGCTTTCGACTTGGCCTGACGGGCTTTAGGATTCTGGCGCGACCATTCCAGTTCTTTGGCCAGCGCTTTCTGGCGCGCCGATTCATTGGCTTCTTCCTGCTTCAGACGGTTGGACTTCTGGTCCAGCCACGACGAGTAGTTGCCCTTCCATGGAATGCCGTGGCCGCGGTCCAGTTCCAGGATCCATTCGGCAGCGTTGTCGAGGAAGTAGCGATCGTGGGTAATGCCGACCACGGTGCCGGGGAAGCGCAGCAGGAACTGCTCCAGCCATTCCACCGATTCCGCATCAAGGTGGTTGGTCGGTTCGTCGAGCAGCAGCATGTCCGGTTTGGACAGCAGCAGCTTGCACAGCGCCACGCGGCGCTTTTCGCCGCCGGACAGCACGCCGATCTTGGCATCCCATGGCGGCAGACGCAGGGCGTCGGCAGCCATTTCCAGCTGCAGGTTCAGATTGCCGCCATCGGCGGTGGAGATGATGGCTTCGAGCCTAGCCTGTTCGGTGGCCAGCGCGTCGAAGTCGGCGTCTTCTTCCGCATAGGCGGCGTACACGGCTTCCAGCTTGGCCTGTGCTTCGAACACTTCGCCCAGCCCCGATTCCACTTCCTGACGGACGGTTTTTTCGGGATCGAGCTGCGGTTCCTGCGGCAGGTAGCCGATGTTCAGGCCCGGCATAGGCACGGCTTCGCCCTGAATGTCGGTATCCAGACCTGCCATAATTTTCAGCAAGGTCGACTTACCGGAGCCGTTCAGGCCCAGCACGCCGATCTTCGCGCCCGGGAAGAAGGACAGCGAGATATCTTTCAGAATCTGGCGCTTGGGCGGGACGATTTTGCCCACGCGGTTCATGGTATAGACGTAATTTGCCATTCAAATCTCGATAAAGTGTGAGGGATGCAATGAAATCCGGGAGAGGACGACAGGATACGATAAATCCCGCCGCCCGCCCACTATTTAGCGCGTTTGCTCTGCCACAGGCCTTCCGCCACATACAGCAGCAGGGCGGACCAGATGATGAGAAAACCGATCAGGCGCGTCTGCGGGAAAGCTTCGTGGAATACCCACACGCCCAGCAGGGCCTGCATGCTGGGTGACAGATATTGCAGCAGGCCCAGCACGGCCATGGGGATGCGTCTTGCACCGGCGGCAAACAGCAGCAGCGGTATCGCCGTGATCGGTCCGGCCGCTGCCAGCAGCCAGCGCGTGCTGTCGGCCGGCGTGTTGATAAAGGTGTTGGCGCCCTGGCTGGTCAGCCACAGCACATAGACGAGGGCGGCAGGGAACAGCAGCATGGTTTCCAGCGACAGCCCTTCCAGTGCCGCCAGCGCGGCGGTTTTGCGCAGCAGGCCGTAGCCGCCGAAGGTGATGCCTAAAATTAAGGCAATCCACGGCAGTTGTCCCGCCTGCCAGGTCAGCCACATAACGCCCGCGGCCGCCACGGCGATGGCCAGCCACTGGCCACGGCGCAGCTGCTCTTTCAGCACCAGCTGGCCCAGCAGCACATTTATCAGGGGATTGATGAAATAACCGAGGCTGGCATCGATCACGTGGCCGTTGTTTACCGACCAGATGTAGACAAACCAGTTGGCCGACAGCAGGGCGGCGGAAGCGATAAAACTGGCCAGCACGCGCGGCTGGCGCAACACCTTCGGCAGCCAGCCCCATTGCTGGCGCACGCTCAGCACGATGATCAGGAACAGCAGCGACCACAGCATCCGGTGCGCGAGGATTTCCATGGCCGGCACTGCGCTGATGGCGTGGAAATACAGCGGGAATATGCCCCAGCAGAAGAAGGACAGTGTTGCGAATAAGATACCGGTGTTCATGACAGACTGAGCGGGCGGGGATGTGGCGGTCGGCCATTATCGCTGAAATGGCGTAGCGCTGCTGCGGGCGGGGCGGAAAGCGGCGGAAAAGCACGCTAAAACTCGCTAGTCCGGGCACAGCGGCGTACACTGTCGTTATCGAAATATCGAACATTCCGTCATGCGAAATTCTCCTTGCCTTTTGCAAATAGTTGGCCTATTGTGCAATGCACCAAAACAACAACAGGTGCAATCTTGACCGAGCATCACAAGAAAAGCAGTCTCGCCGGACTTACGCTGGCGGCCGTGGGCATTGTCTACGGCGACATCGGTACCAGTCCGCTGTACACCCTGAAGACTATTTTTGACCCCGTGCATGGCCTGCAATTGAACGAGGCTAATCTGCTGGGGATTATTTCCCTGATTTTCTGGGGCCTGTCCCTGATCGTTTCGCTTAAATACGTGAGTCTGGTGCTGCGCGCCGACAACCGCGGCGAGGGCGGGATCATGGCGCTGATGGCGCTGGCGCTGAGTTCCGTTACCAAGCAGACGCAGCGCTGGCACTATGCGCTGATGCTGCTGGGCGTATTCGGCGCCACCATGTTCTATGGCGATAGCGTGATTACTCCCGCCATTTCCGTGCTGAGCGCGATCGAAGGTCTGGACGTGGCTGCGCCCGGTCTGGAACAGTACATCGTGCCGCTCACTATTATCGTACTGGTGTCGCTGTACGCCGTGCAGCACAAGGGCACGGCCGGTATCGGCCGCTGGTTCGGCCCTATCATGGTGATCTGGTTTGCCGCACTAGCCGTGATGGGCGTGATTAATATTCTGGCCGCGCCTGAAATTTTAACGGCGCTCAATCCCCTGCACGCGCTGCGCTTCATGTTCGAAAACCGCATGATTGCCTTCGTCGCACTGGGCGCCGTGGTACTGGCGTTTACCGGCGCCGAAGCGCTGTATGCCGACATGGGCCACTTCGGCAAACATCCTATCCGCGTGGCGTGGTTCCTGATCGTGTTCCCGGCGCTGGCGCTCAATTATCTGGGCCAGGGCGCACTGCTGCTGACCCGTCCCGAAGCCATTTCCAACCCCTTCTTCCAGCAGCTGGGCGCGTGGAGCGTCTACCCGCTGGTGGCGCTGTCGACGCTGGCCACGGTGATTGCTTCGCAGGCGACCATTTCCGGCACCTTCTCGATGACCAAGCAGGCCATCGCGCTGGGCCTGCTGCCACGCATGCGCATCATGCATACCTCGGCCAGCGAAATCGGCCAGATCTATATTCCGGCCGTGAACTGGCTGCAGCTGGCTGTCGTGCTGATGGCCGTGGTCGGTTTCGGTTCCTCGGAAATGCTGGCCGGCGCCTACGGTATCGCCGTCACGGCCACCATGCTGGCCACCACCGTGCTGACCTTCTTCGTGATCCGCTACCGCTGGAACCTGCCGCTGTGGCTGTGCATCGGTGCCACCGGCTTCTTCATCGTGATCGACGTGCTGCTGTTCTCGGCCAGCACGCTCAAACTGTTCCATGGTGGCTGGTTCCCTCTGCTGCTGGCGATTATCCTGTTCACCACCATGCTGACCTGGAAGCGCGGCCGCCAGCTGGTGTTCCAGAATCTGCAGAAGCACGCGATTCCGCTGGAAGAGTTCCTCTCTTCGCTGTTCGTGGCGCCGCCTACCCGCGTGTACGGCACCGCCATCTTCCTGCGTGGCGAGAGCGATGGTGTGCCGCACGCTCTGCTGCATAACCTGTCGCACAACAAGGTGCTGCACGAACGCGTGGTGTTCTTTACCGTCCACGTGGTGGAAGAGCCATGGGTGCCGGCCGAGGAGCAGGTGAAGATTACCGACCTTGGTCACCAGTGCTACCAGCTCAATGTGCACTACGGCTTCAAGGACGAACCCGATATTCCGAAAGCGCTGGCGCAGTGCGAACGTCTGGGCATGACCTTCGAGATGATGGAGACTTCCTTCTTCATCGCTCGCCAGACGGTGATCTCGACCCCGGGCTCCGGCATGGCAACGTGGCGCGAACACCTGTTCGTGGCCATGTCGCGCAATGCCCGCGGCGCCGCCGACTACTACCAGATTCCGACCAACCGGGTGATCGAACTGGGCACGCAGGTGGAAATTTAAGCCCGCTAGCGTGTTAAAAAGATGTAACTGAATGTAGTGACCGGGGCGCCAGCCCCGCTCTCTGCTACACTTCTGCTCCGTAGCGCCCGGGGGCGCACGGCTTACAACGAATACTCCTCGAAGGTGACCATGAAATCGATGTTTCAAATTGTGGCGGCAGCTGTTTGCGCGGCAGCCCTGACGGCATGTGGCGGCGGCGGTACCGATAAGACTCCGGTAACGCCTGTGATCGTGCAACCGGCTTATAAAGTGACGGAAACACTGGTTGGTACCGGTGCCGTGGCAGCAGCCGGTGATCTGGTCACCATCAATCTGGTGGGCTATCTGTACGACTCCACCAAGGCTGATTTCAAAGGCGCCAAAGTGGAAAGCTCGGTCGATACGGGCAAGCCGGCGGCACCGTTCACGCTGGGCGTGGGCAATGTGGTGACGGGCTGGGACCAGACCATCATCGGCATGAAAATCGGCGGCAAGCGCACTGCCATTCTGCCGGCCAATATGGCGTATGGCACCAGCTCGCGCGCAGCGGTAACCACCAACGGCATTACCTATGCCGCCATTCCGGCCAATAGCCCGCTGGTGTATGACTTCGAACTGGTCGACGTGACCAAGGGGATTATTCCGGCCGTGGTGCCACCGCCGACGACTCTGACCAGCCTCGATGTGGTGCTGGGTAGCGGTACGGCTGCGGCATCGGGCAAGACTTTGAGCGTCTACTACACCCTGTATCTGTATGACGGCACCAAGGCTAATCTGCGCGGCAACAAGATCGAATCGAATGTAGGCGGCAGCACCTTCGACTTCGTGCTGGGTGCCGGTAAAGTGATCGCAGGCTGGGATCAGGGTCTGGTCGGCATGCTGGCAGGCGGTACCCGTACCCTGACCATACCGCCTAGCCTCGCTTACGGTTCGGTTGCACAGGGCAATATTCCGGCCAACTCCACGCTGATCTTCGATATCCAGCTGGTGACGGTGAAATAAACCTGGGCGATGATGAAAGAAAAGGCAGCTTCGGCTGCCTTTTCTTTTTTAGCGCACCATATCGATGTGCATGATGCCGTCCTCGTCATACGGCTCGGTGACGGTGCGGAAGCCGTAGCCGCCGTAGAATTTTTCCAGATGGGCTTGCGCACCGATGCGGAAGCCATGGCCCGGATGCAGCGCTTCGGCCAGCGGAATGGCCTTGGCCAGCAAGGCGTGGCCGATGCCGCTGCCGCGCCCGGCCTGGGTAGTGAGCACCCGGCCCAGCGACATTTCCGCGTATTTCACGCCGGGCGGCACACAGCGCAGATAGGCCACCAGCGTGCGCACGCCGGCTATCTCGCGCCAGGCCATCAGGTGGTGGCAGAGCGGATCGCAGCCGTCGATGTCGGGATAGAGGCAGGTCTGTTCGAGGATGAACACCTGCTGGCGCTGCAGCAGTACCTGATACCAGTCGTGGCGGGGAATATCGTCAAACGCCAGCCATTGCCATTCAATCATCGCAGCTTCCTGTAGTGGGGAAAGCCTGATTGTAGGGCAAAGGCTGGCGCGATAGTAGCGGCAGCGGCTGTACAGCCGCTGCGGCGCGGCGCTTAAACGATGGTCAGGGTGACGTCGATGTTGCCGCGCGTAGCGTTCGAGTAAGGGCAGACGATGTGGGCAGCGGCTACCAGTTTCTCGGCCACGTCGCGCGCCACACCCGGCAGCGAGATTTTCAGTTCCACTTCGATGCCGAAGCCCGTTTCGATGGCGCCGATACCGACGGTGGCGTCGATAGCTACATCGGCTGGTACGGCGATCTTGTCGCGGCCGCCGACAAATTTCAGTGCGCCGATGAAGCAGGCCGAGTAGCCGGCGGCGAACAGCTGTTCAGGGTTGGTGCCCACGGCGCCGGCGCCGCCCAGTTCTTTCGGGGTGGTCAGTTTCACATCCAGTACGCCGTCCGACGAGACAGCGCGGCCTTCACGGCCACCGGTGGATTTAGCATTGGCGCGGTACAGAACTTGTTGGATCGACATGATGGTTTCCTTTTTAGATAAAAATACGTTGTTGGCGATTGTATAGCGTGCTATTTGATTTGCAATTCCGGACGTTTTCTTGCGTCCATGTGTGCAATATACATCGCGCAAAATTAAATAGCAAGCGATTTAATTGGAAATTTTTAAAATTCAGATTTTTTGCACTGGCCCGGGGTAGCGGGCCAGCGCAGCGTCCGAGGTGAGTAGCGTTGGTGTTGGTCACCGACGGGATGGATCGCGTACAGACTAGCGCTGTTATAGCGCAGTTTCGTAGCCTTCCAGCACATTGACCACATTGGTGCCCAGTTCCTTGACGGCATAGCCGCCTTCGAAAATGAAGGCGGTGGGCAGGTTCAGATAGGCCAGCCGTTCGCCGATGCGCAGGTAATCGGCGCTCTGCAGCGCGAAGCGCGACAGCGGATCGCCGGCAAAGGTATCCACCCCCAGCGACACCACCAGCGCATCGGGCGCGAAGCTGCCCAGGCGGATGCAGGCCGTTTCCAGTGCGCTGAACCAGCTGGCCGCGCTGCTGCCGGCCGGCAGCGGCAGATTCAGGTTGAAGCCTTGCCCCGCGCCTTCGCCTTTTTCGTCGGCATGGCCCAGATAGAACGGGTATTCGTAGCGCGGATCGGCGTGGATGGAAATGAACAGCACATCGCTGCGGCCATAGAAGATGCTCTGCGTGCCATTGCCGTGGTGGTAGTCGAGATCGAGGATGGCGACGCGGCGCGCGCCATCGTCGAGCATGTGCTGGGCGGCCAGCGCGGCATTGTTGAGGAAGCAGTAGCCGCCGTAGAAATCGGCACCGGCGTGGTGGCCGGGCGGGCGGCTCAGCACGAAGGCACCGCGTTCACCGAGGCGCAGCGCATGGGCGGCATTGACGGCGCAATCGGCGCCCGTCTTGGCGGCCGTCCAGGTGCCGGCCGTGAGCGGCGTGCCGCTATCCATCGAGTACAGCCCCAGCTTGGCGCAGAAATTATCGGGTTCGATATCGCTGCGCAGCGAGCGCACCGGCCATACCGCAGGGAAGGCGTCCTTGCCGGCATTGGCCGGATCGAGCGCCAGCCAGTCGGCCCAGGCATGGCGCAGGAAGTGCAGATAGCGCGGCGTGTGGATGCGTTCCAGCGACATCAGCGGCACCCCTTGCGGCGTGACGATGCGCCCCAGCCCGCGCCGCCCCAGTTCGGCCAGCACGCTGTCGACCCGCTCCGGTTTTTCGAAGCAGGGTGTCAGCTCGCCACGGAAGAATTCGTGGCGGCCGCGGTGCTGGGCGTGCAGTTCGTTGTAGAAGGTGAGCAAAGGGGCCTCGCGCAATGGCTGCGGTGTACAAGCCCCTAGTTTAGTCGCATTCGCCGCTGGAGTGGCAGAGATTGCTGGCGCGGTAGGCTGCCACGTAGTCGTCGAACGGAATGCGCGGTGCCGCCTCCATCTCCGCCTGCTCGTCCAGCGAGGCCGTGGCCAGCTGGTCGAAATAGGCGTTTTCTTCGGCGCTAGGCGCATGGCTGCGGAAGTAGGCGGCATGGCGCTGGCTTTGCGCCAGCCCGAAAGCGGCAAACGAGTTGCCGTGTTCGCGCAGCGCGGCCAGCACTTTGGCCGACGGCGTCAGGCTGGCATCGGCCAGCTTGGCGGCCTGCTCGGCCAGCGCGCTGCTGTGCGAACTGTCGCCATGGCGGGCATCGAGCAGGGCCGCCACGGGCGCCATCTGTTCCAGCAACTGCTGGCCCCATTCCTGCAGGGTGACAGCGGCATCGCCGCGGTCCAGCAGCAGGCCGGGACGGCGGCCTTCCTTGACGGTGCGGGCAAAGTTGGCGGTATGGCGCAAGCCTTCTTCCGGCGTGATGGCGGCGCTGTGTTCGAGCGCGCAGAACAGCAGGAAGGTATCGAGGAAACGGCCGGCCGTCAGGCTGATGCCGACCGGCTCGAACGGATCGACATCCATGCAGCGTACTTCGATGTACTGCACGCCGCGCGAGCACAGCGCCTGGATAGGCCGCTCGCCCGTCTGGATCACCCGTTTCGGCCGGATGGTGGCGTAGTACTCGTTTTCGATCTGCAGCACGTTGGTGCTCAGCTGTATCCACTCGCCATCGCGCTTGGTGCCCAGCGCTGCATACGGCGCATAGGGCTGGTTGACGGCTTTGGTGAGCGCGGCCACATAGCTGTCCAGACAGTTTTCGTGCGGGCTCAGGCCGGACTGGGCATCGTTCTGGTAACCGAGGTCGCTCATGCGCAGGCTGGTGGCATAGGGCAGGTAGAGGGTATCGTCCGACAGGGTTACCAGCTGGTGCGCACGGCCGCGCAGGAAACCCGTCTGCAGCGCTGGCGAGGCGCCGAACAGATACATCAGCAGCCAGCTGTAGCGGCGGAAATTGCGGATGGTAGCCAGATAGGCGTCCGACTGGTAGGCCTTGGCGCTGAGCGGGCGGGCCGCCGGCTCGCTGGCCGCCAGCAAACGCCACAGGTCTTCGTCCAGCGAGTAGTTGTAATGGATGCCGGCGATGCACTGCATGGCTTTGCCGTAGCGCAGCGCCAGGCCGCGCCGGTACACATGCTTGAGCATGCCCATGTTCGAGCTGCCATACCAGGCAATGGCGATGTCTTGCTCGGCCGGCAGGGCGGCCGGCATGGACTGGCTCCACAGCAGTTCCTGTCCCAGCTTGCTGTAGGCATAGCGGTGGATGCCATCGAGCTTGGCGATGGTGTCGGCGATGTCGGTTTCGGCCGGCGTAATGAATTCCAGCAGGGACTCGGCGTAATCGGTCGTGATCTGCGGGTGCGTCAGGGCCGAGCCCAGCGCCAGCGGATGGGGCGTGCTGGCCATCTGGCCGTGTGCGTCCACGCGCAGGGTTTCGCGTTCGATGCCGCGCAGGCCACCCAGCAGCGCGTGGTGCTCAGGCTGGGCCAGCAGGGCCAGACGGCGAGTCAAAGTTGGAGACACTCGGTTTTCCTTTCGTTTGTGCAGCAGGGTGACAGCCGGAGCGCGAAACCGCGATCCGCAGCGAGATTAACCGAAAACGCAAAATCGTGTTGGCCGACGCCCAATTTTGGGGCGCAGCGCAAATCGCTGGCTAGTGTATCAAATGTGGCAGCCGCTGCTCCGGCTCAGGTGCTAGGGCGGTCCGTCCTTAGCCGGCCGCCGCTGACGCGTTCTATGCCGGCCAGATCCTGCCAGCTTTGCACCTCGTCGTAGCCGTGCTGGACCAGACAGGCGCGCACGGCGGCGGCCTGATCGTAGCCATGTTCGAGCAGCAGCCAGCAACCTTCGTGCAGGTGCTGGGCGGCGCCGGCGATGATGCTGCGTAGCGCTGTCAGACCATCGGCAAAATCGGTCAGGGCGCCGCTAGGTTCGAAACGCAGATCGCCGACACCCAGATAGTGGTCGCCGCTGGCGATATACGGCGGGTTGGAGACGATCAGATCGTAGGGGGGCTGGTGTGCCAGCGCGGCAAACCAGTCGCTGCGCAGGAAATTGATGTGGCAGTGGTTATGCGCGGCATTGCGGCTGGCCACTTCCAGCGCTTCGGCGCTGACGTCGAGCGCCGTCACGGCCGCATCCTTGCGGCTGTGGGCGATGGCCACGGCGATCGCGCCGCTGCCCGTCCCCATGTCCAGTACGCGCCCTTGCGGCGGCAGGCGTTCCAGCGCCAGTTCCACCAGCAGTTCCGTATCGGGACGGGGAATCAGCACGGCGCTGCTGACTTCGAAGGGCAGGCCGAAAAATTCGCGCTGGCCGACGATGTAGGCCACCGGTTCGCCGTTCAGGCGGCGCTGCACCAGCGCGCCGTAGCGCGCTGCTTCCTCGGCGTTCAGGGTACGCTCGGACTGGGTGATCAGGCTGACCCGGCTCAGGGCCAGCGCGTGGCACAGCAGGATGCGGTTATCGAGCGGATCGAGCAGCGCCTGAACCTGTGCCGCGGCCAGGCTGAGGCCGGCGCGTATCGCGTCCGTGCTGCGGATCATGCGTTACGACGGCGCAGCAAGACCCAGCCCAGTGCGACGGTGACGGCAGCAAAGCCGAGGAAGGACCATTGCGGAATCGACAGGCCGAGGAAGGGCGCGGTGGCGTCTTCGCACAGGCCGTCAGCGCGGAACAGGAAAGGCAGATAGGTGGCAGCCGGCAGTTTGTTGAGCACGGTTTCCATCGGGTCGATGCCGCACGACAGGCCGGGATGGGCCAGCACGTACAGATGTTTGCCGGCTGTGCCCAGACCGGCCAGCCCGCCTAGCAGGCCCAGCCCGGTGTAGAACACCGGCTTGCGGTAGGCGCCTACCAGCGCGACGATGCCGATGGCAAGGAACAGATAGCGCTGGATCACGCACAGGGGGCAGGGCAGCATATCCAGTACATGCTGCAGGATCAGGGCGACCGCCAGCATGGCGAAACTGACAGCGGAAATGAGCAGCAACGGAGTACGCGATGGGTTCATTTGTAAATCCGGTTGAGGGTTCAAATATGGTATGAATGATTCTCGCACAGAGTTGCCAATTCCGCCTTATTTCTTGCTTACGAAGATGGCCGGCGTTCTGGCATCCCGTTCAGTCGCCTAGCGCGGCCAGCTGCTCGGCCTGATGTTCGGCGGCCAGTGCATTGGTCAGTTCGGTCAGGTCGCCGTCCATGATGAAATCGAGCTTGTACAAGGTCAGATTGATGCGGTGGTCGGTCATGCGGCCTTGCGGGTAGTTGTAGGTGCGGATGCGTTCGCTGCGGTCGCCCGAGCCGATCAGGCTCTTGCGGGTGGCCGCTTCCTTCGATTGCTGTTCGCGCAACTGGACGTCCTTGATGCGTGCAGCCAACACTTTCAGTGCCTGCGCCTTGTTCTTGTGCTGCGAACGGTCATCCTGACACTCCACCACGATGCCGGTGGGCAGGTGGGTAATCCGCACGGCGGAATCGGTCTTGTTGATGTGCTGGCCGCCGGCGCCGGAAGCACGGAAAGTATCGATGCGCAGATCGGCCGGATTGATGTTGACGTCTTCCACTTCATCGGCTTCCGGCATCACGGCCACGGTACAGGCCGAGGTGTGGATGCGGCCCTGGGTCTCCGTAGCCGGTACGCGCTGCACGCGGTGGCCGCCGGATTCGAACTTGAGCTTGGAATACACGCTGTTACCCACCAGCCGCACGATGACTTCGCGGTAGCCGCCCAGATCGGACGGCGACTCCGACACCACTTCCACCTGCCAGCGGTTGCGTTCGGCAAAGCGGGTGTACATGCGCAGCAAATCGCCGGCAAACAGGGCCGATTCGTCGCCGCCCGTGCCGGCGCGGATTTCGAGGAAGATGTTGCGCTCGTCGTTGGCATCCTTGGGCAGCAGCATTTTCTGCAGTTCCCGTTCCAGCCCGGCCAGACGGGCTTTGGCCGCGTCGATCTCGTCCTGGGCGAACTCCTTCATGTCGGGATCGCTCAGCATTTCCTGCGCCGTGGCGATATCGCCCAGTGCCTGCTGGTAGTCGCGGTAGAGCGCCACCAGCGGACCCAGTTCGGCGTGTTCGCGCGTCATCTTGCGGTAGGCGTCCATATTGTTGGTGGCGCCTTCGGACATCAGCAATTCATCGAGCTCGGTCAGGCGGTTTGCCAGTTGATCGAGCTTGGCCAGCATGGAGGGTTTCATAGCGTATTCGTGTCAGTTGGGAGTACAGCTGCCGCAGCAGTGTGGGGCAGCAGAGGGATGATGCAGCAGCGGGCTGCGCTAACGGCGGCCGCGGAACAGCTGGGGCAGCAGGGCGGCCAGATGGGCACGCTCTTCGCCTTGCGCACGGTGCAGCGCCTGCTGCGGGCCGTGCATGAACTTGGCGGTCAGCCCTTTGGACAGGGCTTCCAGCACGGCGTCGATATCGTCGCCTTTGGCCAGCATGCGGCGGGCCCGTTCCAGCTCCAGCTGGCGCAGCGCTTCGCCGTTTTCGTGCAGGCTCTGGATCACCGGCACGACGGCGCGGTCGTCGATCCAGTGCATAAACGATTGCACGCGGGTTTCGATGATGGCTTCGGCCTGCGCCACCGCGGCCTGACGGTTTTCCAGCCCCGTCTGCACCACCTTGCCCAGATCGTCCACCGTGTACAGGAAGGCGTCGTTGAGACGGCCTACTTCCGGCTCGATATCGCGCGGCACGGCCAGATCGACCATGAAGATAGGCTTGTGGCGGCGGGCCTTGATGGCGCGTTCCACCATGCCCAGACCGATCAGGGGCAGCGAGGAAGCGGTGCAGGAAATCACGATGTCGTACAGGTGCAGCTTGTCCTGCAGCTCGGCCAGCCGGATGGCCTGACCGCCGTAGCGGTGGGCCAGCTGTTCGCCCCGCTCCAGCGTGCGGTTGGCCACGGTGATGCTGCGCGGGTTTTGCGCGGCAAAGTGGGTGGCGCACAGTTCTATCATTTCGCCGGCGCCGATGAACAGCACATTCTGTTCCGAAATCTTGTCGAAGATGCGCTGCGACAGGCGTACGGCAGCGGCCGCCATGGACACGCTGTGGGCGCCGATTTCCGTGGTGCTGCGCACTTCCTTGGCCACCGAGAAGCTGCGCTGGAATAGCTGGTGCAGATAGGTGCCGAGGCCGCCCGCTTCATCGGCGGTGCGGATGGCATCCTTGATCTGGCCCAGAATCTGGGTTTCGCCCAGCACCATCGAGTCCAGTCCCGAGGCGACGCGGAAGGTATGGCGCACGGCGTCGTGCTGGGGCAGCATGTACAGGTGGGGCCGCAGTTCGCTGTAATTGACCTTGTGGAAGTCGGCGAGGAACTGGGCGCCGGCCGCTAGCGGATCGGGCGCATGGCTGGCCGCATACAGCTCGGTGCGGTTGCAGGTGGACAGAATGGCGGCTTCGTCGCTGCCGCGCTGGTCGAGACGCTCGAACCACGCCCGGGCCGAACGCACGGCAGGACCGAGCTGGTCCGGTGCGAACGCCAGCCGTTCGCGCAGGGCGACAGGGGCGGTATGGTGGTTGAGGCCGACGGCAAGCAGCTGCATTGCAGATCCGAATGTTGATTTACCGGACATTATACCGTGTAGTGGCTATCCGCTGATCATAGCGCGGCCGGCGCCATCAGCTGCCCAGTTTCTCCAGCCGGTAGCCATAGCTGTAGACGGGCACCAGCCGGTAGCCGTTTTCCGGCTTCAGGGCCAGTTTATTGCGTACGCGGGAAACGTGGGTATCCATGGTGCGCGAGGGCACGGCGCTTTCCTTGACCCATACGGCTTCATGGATATAGGCGCGCGACAGGGGCCGGCCGATGTTGCGGAAAAATAACAAAGCGAGCGCGAATTCCTTCTGCGTCACGTCCAGCACGGTGCCGTCCATGAGCAGGCGGCCGGGCCGGGTTTCGAACAGATACTGGCCAAATTGCAGCTGTTCGGCGCCGTTCTGCGCAGGATAGGCACGGCGCAGCAAGGCTTGCACGCGTGCTACCAGCTCGCCGCGGCGCAGCGGTTTGATCATATAGTCGTCGGCGCCGGCATCGAGTCCGGCGACGATATCGTCTTCGCCCGAACTGGTGGTGAGGAACATCACGGGTGCCGCATCGGGCAGTTTTTCGCGCCCACGGCGCAGCACTTCGGCTGCGCCCAGATCGACCACCTGCCAGTCGAGGATCAGCATGTCGTAGCTGTCCTTGCGCAGATGGTGCAGGGTGTCTCTGGCGTTCTGGTAGCCGTGGCAAACATGCCCGACCGAGCCCAGTACCTGACAGATCAGGTCGGACTGGCTGCGGTCATTGTCGAGTACGGCGATTCTCATCCGGCTGCCTGTGGGAAATAATTGAGTGTAAGTCACTCGGAATATAACAGGGATTGATAAAAAAACGCCGCCAACTGGCCGAATTTTTTCATCATGGAATCACTTTTTTCTTGATAGAAAGTGATCGCCGTAGCGCGTGCACCCACGCGTTGAATACAAGGTACACTGGAAAAAGCGGGTTTTCAATGAGAAAGTTGTAAATCAGAAACAGTAATAGCAGACTGATGCCGCAGTCTGGGCATCCCGGAGCAAGCATGGCAACACAGCAACAGCAAACATGGCCACTGGCACGCGCCACGCCGGAGCGGGTGGCGCAGCTGCGCCTGCAATGCCGCCAGCTGGTGAAACGGCGCGCGCTGCTGTCGGCCGGCGTGGCCGCGATACCGGTACCGGGGCTGGACGTGGTGTCGGATCTGCATCTGTTCACCCGTCTGATCGACGATATCAATCAGGCGTTCGGCCTGACCCCGGCCCAGATCGAAGGCTTGCAGCCGGAATACCGCATGCTGGCCTACGAGGCGGCAGTCGGCGTGGGCGGTATGCTGGTGGGGAAACTGATTACCCGTGAACTGCTGGTACCGCTGCTGCAGCGTAGCGGCGTCAAGCTGGTGGCGCGCCAGGCCGGCAAACTGGTGCCGCTGGCCGGCCAGCTGGCCTCGGCAGGGATAGGCTTTGCCGTGTTCCGCCACATCGGCAACCAGCATGTGGAAGCCTGTGCGGCGGTGGCGCAGCAACTGGTGACGGCCGGGGCCGGCCGTCCCTAGGGTGAGGCGGACTTAAGCGTCCGGCAGCACCACGTTGACGTCCAGAACTTCCAGATTGCCCTGACGGTCGAGCGAGATCTTGATGTCGTCCGCGTTCACCTTGGTGTACTTGGAAATCACGTCGATCAGTTCTTTGTGCAGGGCGGGCAGGAAGTCCGGACCCGCACGGCCATTGCGCTCGCGCGCGATGATGATCTGTAACCGCTCCTTGGCCGCCGTGGCGGTTTTCGGTTTTTGCGGGAACAGGAAGGAAAGCAGTGCCATGATTACTTGCTCCCGAAAATGCGCTGAAGCAGGCCGGGCTTTTCATAGGTGGTGAAGCGCAACGGCAGTTCCTGGCCGAGGAAGCGCGACACCACGTCTTCATAAGCTTCCGCTACATCAGTGCCTTTGAAATGGATGGCCGGATTACCCTGGTTGGAAGCGTGCAGGACCGATTCCGATTCCGGAATGATGCCGATCAACGGTATGCGCAGTATCTCCTGCACATCCTCGTAGGACAGCATTTCGTCCGCTTCCACCCGTTTCGGTGCGTAGCGGGTAATCAGCAGGTGTTCCTTGACGGGCTCGCCGCCGGTCTGGGCGCGGCGCGACTTGGCCTGGATGATGCCCAGAATGCGGTCCGAGTCGCGCACCGACGACACTTCCGGATTGGTGACGATGATGGCTTCATCGGCAAAGGTCAGCGCCATCAGCGCGCCATGTTCGATACCGGCCGGCGAATCGCAGATGATGAACTCGAAGCCCATGTTGATCAGTTCGGCCAGCACAGCTTCCACGCCATCTTCCGACAGCGCATCCTTGTCGCGCGTTTGCGACGCTGGCAGGATGAACAGGTTGTCGCAGTGCTTGTCCTTGATCAGTGCCTGGGTCAGGGTGGCCTCTTTATTGATCACATTGATCAGGTCGTACACCACGCGGCGCTCGCAGCCCATGATCAGGTCGAGGTTACGCAGACCGACGTCGAAGTCGATCACGGCGGTCTTGTGGCCGCGCATGGCCAGACCGGTGGAGAAGCTGGCGCTGGAAGTCGTTTTACCGACACCGCCCTTGCCGGACGTTACAACAATAATTCTCGCCACAAAAATTCCTTTTCAGAGAGTGGATACGCCGGCGCCTGCTCAGGCGCGGGTTGCTGAATTGACAGATAGTATATCGATTCGGTCGCCGCTGAGGCGAATTTGCGCAGGGGTGCGTGCATATTCAGCGGGGAAACCGTCTTCAAATGTGCGGTAAACGCCTGCAATGGAGACTAACTCCGGCGCCATGCCCATAGCAAAGATACGCGCGTCGGGGTTGCCCGAAGCACCGGCCAGAGCACGGCCATTTAAAGTGTTGTAGACGTGGATACTGCCGTCGGCAATGATTTCCGCGCCATTGTTGACCACGGCGGTAATCACCAGATCGCAGCCGCGTGCGTAAATGCGCTGGCCGGCCCGTACCGGGGTGTCGATAATCATCACGCGGGCGCCGCCCGGCATGGCATCAGCGGCGGCGGGTGCCGCTGCCGGAGCGGGCGCTGGCGCGGCTTTTTTAGGCGCTTCCGCTTCGGCGCGCTGGGGCGCGGCGGTTTCCAGGCTAAGGCCGTGGGCAGCGATGGCCGCGCCCATTGCCGGCGCAGCATTGCGCACGGCCACAGGATTCAGACGGTATTTCTTCAGCAGGGCGATCAGGCCGCCCCAGTCGATGGCCTCGCCGCCGGCCGGCAGCGCGCCGACATCGATCACGGCCAGGTCGTCTTCGAAAAAGTCGGTGCTACCGCCGGTCATTTCGGCCATGGCGGCGTCGAGCGCCAGACGGTCGGAGGTGGCCAGTATGGCGGACACGGCGACGACAGTGGAAATCTTGATTTCTATGGGCTTTTGAAACTGGCTCTTGGACATGGGCGACACAGTGATGAGGTTAAGCCCGCACGGGCTCCAGCATTCTACTGTGGAAAACGGCCGCTGGGGAGGGCAGGGCCAGCAATTGCGCGGCCTGCAGCCCCGATGGCCATGCGCCGGGCTGCAGGTTTTGCCTAGTGTTAGGGCAGCGGCAGGGCGCGGCGGCGGCCAGCGCCCAATGTGCTCGCCGGATATTTTTCCGGCGCCAGAACGGCGCCGGTCGCTGGCTAGGCAGGCGCCAGCCCGGCGCGCAGCTGGCGCGCTGCGGCCACCATATTGCGCAGCGCACTCTCGGTTTCGGCCCAGCCGCGGGTTTTCAGGCCGCAATCGGGATTGACCCACAAGTGTGCCGCCGGTACCACAGTGGCGGCCCGCTGCAGCAAGCGCACCATTTCTTCCTGCGCCGGTACGCGCGGGCTGTGAATGTCGTACACGCCGGGACCGATCTCGTTCGGGTAGGGGAAGCGGCGCAATGCCTGCAGCAATTCCGCATCGGAACGGCTGGTTTCGATGGTGATCACATCGGCATCCATGGCCGCGATCTGAGGCAGGATCTCATTGAATTCCGCGTAGCAGATATGGCTGTGGATCTGGGTCGCGTCGCTGGCCGCACCGGCCGCGATGCGGAAGGCGCGGGTGGCCCAGTCCAGATAGGCGTCCCAGCGGCTGCGCCGCAGCGGCAGGCCTTCGCGCACGGCCGGTTCGTCGATTTGGATGATGGCGATGCCGGCCTGCTGCAGATCGGCCACTTCGTCGCGGATGGCCAGCGCCAGTTGCCGCGCCGTCTCCTGACGCGGCTGGTCTTCGCGCACGAACGACCATTGCAGGATGGTGACCGGCCCCGTCAGCATGCCTTTGACCGGCTTGTCCGTCAGGCTCTGGGTGTACACGCTCCAGTCCACCGTCATGGCCTGCGGGCGGCGCACATCGCCGTAGATGATGGGTGGTTTGACGCAGCGCGAACCATAGGATTGCACCCAGCCATGGCGGCTGAACAAAAAGCCTTCCAGCTGTTCGCCGAAATATTCCACCATATCGTTGCGTTCTGCTTCGCCATGCACCAGCACGTCCAGCCCCAGCGCTTCCTGACGCTGCACGGCGTCGGCGATTTCGGCGCGCATGCGTTCGGCATAGCCGGCCTGATCCAGTTCGCCGCGCTTGAAGGCGGCGCGCGCCGCGCGGATGGCGCCAGTCTGCTGGAAGGAGCCGATGGTGGTGGTGGGGAAGGCCGGCAGCTGCAATCTGGCCTGCTGCACCTGCTGGCGCTTGGCAAACGGCGACTGGCGCTGGTCGGCATGGGCCGGCAGGGCGGCCAGACGGGCGCGCAGGTCGGGCCGGTGCAGATGCAGGCTGTGCGCGCGGCTGGCCAGTGCGGCGCGTGATGTGGCCAGCGCGGCAGGATAGGCGGCGCCTTGCAGCGCCTGCTTGAGCACGGCCAGTTCCGCCAGTTTTTCATGGGCAAAGGCCAGCCATGGGCGCACTTCGGGGTCGAGCTGGTGTTCGGCTGCCAGCGTGTAGGGCACGTGCAGCAGCGAGCACGAGGTAGACAGCCACAGCTTGCCCTGCCGTTTGGCCAGCAGCGGCTGCAGGATGGCCAGCGCGGCGTCGAGGTCGCAGCGCCAGATGTTGCGGCCATCGACGATGCCGACCGAGAGTACTTTATGCAAGGGCAGCCAGTCGGCGATGCTGGTCAGTTCGTGGGCAGCGCGCACGCCGTCCACATGCAGGCCCGCCACGGGCAGGCGGCAGGCCAGGCTGAGATTTTCTTCCAGCGGCGAGAAATAGGTGGCCAGCAGCAGTTGCGCGCCCGCCTGATTGAGTTGCCAGTAGGCTGTTTCGAAGGCATTGCGCCAGGCCGGCGGCAGATCGAGGCCGAGGATGGGCTCGTCGATCTGCACCCAGCTCACGCCCTGCCGCTTGAGACGGCTGAGCAGGGCGCCATACACCGGCAGCAGGCGTTCCAGCAACTCCAGCCGCTCGAAATGCTGCTCGCCGCGGACCTTGCCCAGCCAGAGGAAGCTCAGCGGCCCCAGCAGCACGGCTTTAACGGAATGACCGAGCGCCTGCGCTTCCGCCACTTCATCGAACAGGCGGCTGCTGGCCAGCGCAAATTCGGTGTATTCGCTGAATTCCGGTACCAGATAGTGGTAGTTGGTGTCGAACCATTTGCTCATTTCCAGTGCAGCGCTGCTGGCGAGTCCGGCGTCGTGCCGGCCATGCTGGCACTGGCTGTGTTCGCAGTTGGCGGGGGGCGCAGGGGTGCCGTGCGCCGCTGCCGGATGGCTGGCGCCGCGCGCCATGCGGAAGTAGCGGCTCAGTTCGGACTGCGCGGGGCTGAAACCATAGCGTGCCGGTTCGCAGCCCAGCAGCTGGATGAGGCTGGCAACCTGATCATAGTAGGCAAAGTCGCCTACGCTGACCAGGTCTAGCCCGGCCAGTTGCTGTTCTTCCCAGTGGCGTGCGCGCAGCTGGCGGCCTACGGCCTGCAGAGCGGTTTCGTCGATTTCGCCGCGCCAGTGGCTTTCCAGCGCGAACTTGAGTTCGCGCGCTGCGCCTATGCGCGGATAGCCGGGTACGTGGCTGAGGATGGCCGGCGCGGCGCTGCTGGCCGAAGTGTTGAAAGTAGTTTGCATAGTGTTGTCATAAGCATTTCATATTGGTGCGCTAAAGTGTGCGGCATTCCGGTCTATAATAAAAACGAAAGATTTTGCGGCTTAACATGAATATTTCTAATAGACCATGCTAGAACTTCGACATCTACGCACCCTGAGTGCTCTGCGTTCGGCTGGCAGCCTGGTCCGTGCAGCACAGCTGCTCAACCTGACCCAGTCGGCTTTGTCGCATCAGATCAAGTTGCTGGAAGATCGCTACGAAGGGCCGTTGTTTGAACGCAAATCCGTGCCGATCAGCTTTACCGCCACCGGCGCGCGCCTGTTGCAGCTGGCTGATCTGCTGTTACCCGAAATCGAACTGGCGGAACGCGATGTGGCCCGCCTGACGCAGGGCGATACGGGCCAGTTGCGGGTGGTGCTGGAATGCCATACCTGCTTCGACTGGCTGATGCCGGTGATGGATGAATTCCGCCGCCGCTGGCCCGACGTGGAAATCGATCTGGTGTCGGGCTTCCACAGCGAACCGGCCGACCTGCTGCGCAGCGGCGCGGCCGATCTGGTGATCGGTTCTCATTACGGCGACGAATTCGCCACCTTCCCCCTGTTCCGTTTCGAAATTCTGGTGGTGATGGCGCAGAAGCACCGGCTGGCTGCCCAGCGCCGCCTGCAGGCCGCTGACTTCAAAGGCGAAACCCTGATTACCTATCCGGTGCCCGAGCAGCGCATCGATCTGATTCGCGAAGTACTGCAACCGGCCGGGGTACAGGTCGAGCGCCGCACCGCCGAGCTGACGGTGGCCGTGCTGCAGCTGGTGGCAAGCCGGCGCGGCATCGCCGCGCTACCCAACTGGGCCATCAAGAATTACGTCGATTATGACTATGTGATGGCGCGCCCCATCGGCGAGGCCGGGCTGTGGAGCGATCTGTTTGTTTCCGTTCCGCCAGCCCAGCAGCACAAAGCCTATGTGCGCGATTTCGTGCACGTGATACGGGAACAGTGCGCCAGTTCGCTGGACGGTATCAAATTATTATCGTGACAAAAAGTTAGCGATTATTCAAAATAATTCATAAATGCTTGATGCGGCTCAAGGAAGCCGCGTTATCTGACACTTACGATAGATAACATGCTGGCCTTGGCATGCTTGCTGCTAGGCTTGCTGCTAGAAAAGTGGCTGCTAGATTCGGGCGTATTTGGGCCTTATTTGGATATTTCTCGCGGCAGCGCAGCATCGAAACCCTGCACGACAGGGGTGACGGGGCGTATGATAAAAGTTCATGTTTTGGCTCGTGATGTTGCTATTGACGTTGCTATTGATGTTGCTAAAGATTTTGCTCAACCTCGCTGGCTGGTGCCGGCACATTGGAGAATCAAATGAATGATGTAGTGATCGTGGCCGCTGGCCGTACTGGCGTAGGTAAATTCGGTGGCTCGCTGGCCAAGACTCCAGCTGCCGAACTCGGCGCACACGTAATCAAGGGGTTGCTGGCCAAAACCGGTCTGGACGGCAATCTGGTCAGCGAAGCTATCCTCGGTCAGGTGCTGACCGCTGGCGTGGGCCAGAATCCGGCCCGTCAGGCCGTGATCAAGGCCGGCCTGCCGAATTCGGTACCCGCTTTTACCATCAACCACGTCTGCGGTAGCGGCCTGAAGGCCACCCATCTGGCCGCGCAAGCCATCAAGGCTGGCGACGCCGAGATCGTCATCGCCGGTGGTCAGGAAAACATGAGCGCTTCGCCGCACATCATGAATGGTTCGCGCGACGGTTTCCGCATGGGCGATTTCAAGATGACCGACAGCATGATCGTTGATGGCCTGTGGGATGTGTACAACCAGTACCACATGGGCACCACGGCGGAAAACGTGGCCAAGAAATACGAGATTTCGCGCGCCGAGCAGGACGAATTCGCCCTGCAATCGCAATTGAAGGCGGAAGCCGCGCAGAAAGCCGGCAAATTCAAGGACGAAATCCTGCCGCTGGAAATCGTCCAGAAGAAGGGCAGCATCGTCTTCGATAGCGACGAATACATCAAACCGGGCTCCACCATCGAAGCGCTGTCCGCTCTGCGTCCCGCCTTCGCCAAGGACGGCAGCGTCACCGCCGGTAACGCTTCGGGCCTGAACGATGGCGCAGCGGCCGTCATCATGATGTCGGAAAGCAAGGCCAAAGAACTGGGCCTGCCGATACTGGCCAAGGTCAAAGCTTATGCCTCGTCCGGTATCGATCCGGCCATCATGGGCATGGGCCCCGTCACCGCTGCCAAGCTGTGCCTGAAAAAAGCCGGCTGGACGCCGGACGATCTGGACCTGATGGAAATTAACGAAGCTTTCGCTGCCCAGGCGGTGGCCGTGAACAAGGAAATGGGCTGGGATACCAGCAAGATCAACGTGAACGGCGGCGCCATCGCCATCGGTCACCCGATTGGTGCATCGGGCGCCCGTATTCTGGTCACGCTGATCCACGAAATGGTGCGCCGTGATGCCAAGAAAGGCCTGGCCTCGCTGTGCATAGGCGGCGGCATGGGCGTCGCACTGGCGATCGAACGCGCCTGATAGCTTGGCAGTACCCGAGGCTGCGGCCGCTACGCCGCAGCCCGGATTTTTCTGTGTTGATTTTTTGTGTCAATTTAAGAGGGGACGAGAAATGGCAAGAGTTGCATTAGTAACCGGTGGCATGGGTGGTCTGGGTGAAGCCGTATGTTTCAAACTGTCGGCACTGGGCTATACCGTCGTTACCACGTATTCCCCCGGTAATACCAAAGCAGAACAATGGCTGGCCACTACCCGTGACCAGGGCTACAACTTCCGCGCCTACCCGTGCGATGTGGCGGATTATGATTCCGCCCAGGCGTGTATTGCCGCCATTGAAAAAGACATCGGTCCGATCGATGTGCTGGTGAACAACGCCGGTATCACGCGCGACATGACTTTCAAGAAAATGGACAAACCGAACTGGGACGCCGTCATGGCCACCAATCTGGATTCCGTTTTCAACATGACCAAGCCAGTCTGCGACGGCATGGTGGAGCGCGGCTGGGGCCGTATCATCAACATCTCTTCCGTCAACGGCCAGAAAGGCGCGTTCGGTCAGACCAACTACTCGGCCGCTAAAGCCGGTATGCACGGTTTCACCAAGGCACTGGCGCTGGAAGTGGCGCGCAAGGGCGTGACCGTCAACACCATTTCGCCCGGCTATATCGGCACCAAGATGGTGATGGAGATCCCGCAGGAAGTGCTTGATAGCAAAATCATCCCGCAGATTCCGATGGCCCGTCTGGGCAAACCGGAAGAAGTGGCCGGTCTGGTGGCCTACCTGTCGTCGGACGAAGCTGCCTTCGTCACCGGCGCCAATATCGCCATTAACGGCGGCCAGCACATGTCCTAAGGCGGGGTCCTCCTGCAGCGCGGGCGCGTAGCAGCTTTGATAGCTGTGTCGCGCCCGTAGTTTTTTCCGGCCGGTTTTTTCCGTACAATCTGCTATCGCCGCCATGAGGATAGCCATGTCTGAACTGAACTCGCCCCTGTTTCCACCTATCACGCCTAGCCGCCATGGCATGCTGGCCGTGGATGAACTGCATACGATCTACTGGGAAGAGGTGGGCAATCCTGCCGGCATTCCCGTGATTTTCCTGCACGGCGGCCCCGGCGCGGGCCTGTCGCCCCAGCACCGGCGCTTTTTCGATCCCGAGCAGTACCGCGTGATCCTGTTCGACCAGCGCGGCGCCGGCAAGTCGCTGCCGCTGGGCGAGTGCCGCAACAACACCACCCAGTTGCTGATCGAAGATATCGAACGTCTGCGCGTGCAGTTCGGCATAGCACAGTGGCTGGTGTTCGGCGGTTCGTGGGGCTCGACGCTGGCGCTGGCCTACGGCGAAGCCCATCCCGAACGCTGCCTCGGCTTTGTGTTGCGTGGCATTTTCCTCTGCACCGAGAGGGAAGTGGACTGGTTCCTGCACGGCGCGCGCTGGTTCCATCCCGAAATCCACGACGAATTTATTGCCCACATACCGCAGGCCGAGCGCGGCGATCTGCTGCAAGCCTATCTGGCGCGCATCATGGACGCCGATCCGGCCGTGCACCTGCCTGCCGTACGGGCCTGGAGCCGCTTCGAAGGGCGCCGCGTGTTCCTGCTGCCGCAGCCGGACGAAGCACCGTGCGACGCGCTCGATCTGGGCGTAGGCCGGCTGGAAGCGCACTACATGGCCAATCTGGGCTTCTTCACGGAGGACCAGCTGCTGCGCCAGATAGACCGCATTGCCCATCTGCCGGCGGTGATCGTGCAGGGCCGCTACGACGTGATCTGCCCGCCCGTGACGGCGTGGCAGCTGCATCAGGCCTGGCCCGGTTCGGTGCTGAAGATGGTGGCCGATGCCGGCCACGGCGCCATGGAGTATGGCATTTCGCAGGCGCTGGTGCAGGCCACCGAGCAGTTCAAACGCCAGCGCCGCTTCGGCTAGGCGCAGCGGCGCCGTGCCCGCCGCGCTGGCGGGCTGTTACACTAGCGTTTCCTGACCGAGTACACCCTAAGATCTGTTTCCATGAATATACAAGTTGGCGATGTAGGCCATATCATCCAGCTGGCCATTGCGCCGGTTTTCCTGCTGACGGGCGTGTGCACCAATCTGATGGTGCTGACCAACCGGCTGGCGCGGATTATCGACCGTTCGCGCGTGCTGGAAGACCGCCTCGATGTGGGCTATAGCGACACCTATCTGAACGAGCTTGATGTGCTGTACCAGCGCTCGCACCTGATCAATTCCTCGATTACCCTGTCGACCGCCTGCGGGTTGCTGATCTGTCTGGTGATTGCCATGCTGTTCCTGGGCGATATTACCGATATCTCGCTCGACAAATACATCGCCGGCATGTTCGTGGTGGCCATGATGGCCCTGATCGGCAGCTTCTGCTTCCTGCTGCGCGAGATCTTTATCGCCTCCGCGGCCATGCGGTCGCACCGCCATGTACGGCGCCCGCTGAAATAACCTGACTAGAATAGAGTTTTTATGCACGACTACCAACGCCCGCCTACCCTGTACCGCTACGGCCTGCAAGAAGATCTGGAACTGGCGCTGAAGGAAGGCCAGTTCATTCTGACGCCCGCCGCCAGCTGCCTGACTTTGAGTTTTTCTAAAGTGTGGGAGCCCAAGCTGTTCGAGCTGTTCGCCGCCGAGAGCTGTCTGATCATCCATAACACGGAAGAATTCGGCGAACGCTTGCACCGCGCCGTGCAGCGCGCCCTGCCTAGCTGGGCGGGCATTGATGGCGCCGTCGAATACGGCGTGCGTGCCGCGCTGGGCGCAGCCTTCAGCAAGACGGCAGCGGAAGCGCAGGAGCAGGAATGGCAGTTTGCGTGGCGCGCCATGCAGGCCAATCTGAGCCTCAATCCCGTGCTGATCAAGGTCGGCAGTCTGGAAAACTTCGCCGAACTGCGCAAGCGCGATACCTATCTGGCCTGACAGGCAGCAGCCGGCCGAGGTAGGGTAGGCCGGTGCAGTCCGGGTTCACGCCTTATTTCGGCTCTTCGCGCCGGTCCAGCCGCGCCAGCACGGCGCCCATCATGCGCTCGATATCGCCGCGCACCATCTTGGCCCCGAGGATGCCGGGCACATAGAAGTTCGGCATCAGGCGCCCACTGTACACCACGCGGGTGCCGCCCGTTTCCGGCACCGGTATCAGTTCCCAGTGCGATTCGTAGTGTTTCATGTCGCCCGATACCAGCGCAATGTCGATCGAAGACATGGGCTGTTCGGTCGCGCGCACGATCAGGTGGATGGCGCGCGTCATGAACAGGAAGCGGGCCACCCCGAACTGTTCGATCACTACCTCATTGCCATTGCGCGAGAGGACTTTGCACGACTCCATATCCGGCACGAAGTCGGCCATGCGTTCGTAGTTGGTGAGGGTTTTCCAGACTTTGGGCAGGGGCGCGGCCACCGTGCCGGTGGCGTCGACTTCATACATTTTCTGCCCGTCGATTTCGATGCGGTTGACCGAGACTTCCAGCTTGGGCAATTCCGCACGTGTTGCCTGCGTTTGCGCCTGCGCCAGCGAGGCCAGGCTCACGGAAAACAACAGAAACAGAAAGAATCGCGTCATCGCGCCAGCGTAAGGGAAAGGGGGGCAGAATACAAGTGTGCGAGCCCCTATTCCCTACTCGCTGGCGGGACTTTAGAAGCCCCGGTCTAGAGATTTCGGTTTTAATGCGGTGATCCTTAGGTCTGATATAACAACGACAATGACAAACTATCCTCATCTGCTGGCCCCACTCGATCTCGGTTTCACCAAATTGCGCAACCGCGTGATGATGGGATCGATGCACACCGGTCTGGAAGACCGCTTCTACCACTACGGCAAACTGGCGGCGTTCTACCGCGAACGTGCCCGTGGCGGGGTGGGACTGATCGTTACGGGCGGTATCTCGCCTAACCGGTCCGGCTGGCTGCTGCCGTTCGGCGGCACGCTCAATTTCAAGGGCGATGTGCTCAATCACCGCCGCGTCACCAGGGCCGTGCATGAAGAAGGCGGCAAGATCCTGATGCAGATACTGCACGCGGGCCGCTACGGCTATCAGCCGCTGGTGGTATCGGCCTCGGAGAAAAAGTCGCCGATTTCGCCGTTCAAGCCGCGCGCGCTGACCGAGGCGGGCATCGAAGCGACTATCCGTGACTATGCGCGCTGCGCCAGGCTGGCGCGCGATGCCGGTTACGACGGCGTGGAAGTGATGGGCAGCGAAGGCTATCTGCTCAACCAGTTCCTGTGCGCGCGCACCAATCTGCGTACCGACCGCTGGGGCGGCAGCATCGAGAACCGCATGCGCCTGTCGGTGGAAATCGTCAAGCGCATCCGCGCCGAGGTGGGCCAAAACTTCATCATCATGTACCGCCATTCGCTGCTCGATCTGGTCGAAGGCGGCAATACCTGGGAAGACGTGGTGGCAGTGGCCAAGGCGCTGCAGCATGCCGGCGTCACCATCCTGAATTCGGGTTATGGCTGGCACGAAGCGCGCGTGCCGACCATCGTGACCTCGGTGCCGCGTGGCGCGTTTGCCGGTCTGGCCGGCCGGCTGCGGCGCGAGGTGAGCATACCGGTGGTGGCATCCAACCGCATCAATATGCCGAACGAAGCGGAAGATATTCTGCGCCGCGGCGATGCCGACATGATATCCATGGCCCGTCCCTTCCTCGCCGATGCGGACTTCGTCAACAAGGCGGCACAAGGCCGCGCCGACGAAATCAATACCTGTATCGGCTGTAATCAGGCCTGCCTCGATCACACTTTCTCCAACAAGCGCGCCAGCTGTCTGGTCAATCCGCGTGCCTGCCACGAAACGGAACTGGTGTACGCTCCGGCGCAGAAGAAGCGCCGCGTGGCGGTAGTGGGCGCCGGTCCTGCCGGTCTGTCGGCGGCGACGGTGGCGGCCGAATGCGGCCACGACGTCACGCTGTTCGACGGCAATGAACAGATCGGCGGCCAGTTCCGCATCGCCATGCAGGTGCCGGGCAAGGAAGAGTTCCGCGAAACCATACGCTACTTCGAGCGCAAGCTGGAAATCACCGGCGTCAAGCTGCGCCTCGGCGTGCGCGTCAGCCGCGAGCAGCTGATCCAGGATGGCTACGACGAAGTGGTGGTGGCCACCGGCATCAAGGTGCGCCGTCCGCCGATACAGGGCATAGACCATGCGAAAGTGCTGTCGTATGTGGATGTACTGCAGAACAAGGCGCCGGTAGGCAAACGGGTGGCGATTATCGGCGCGGGCGGCATAGGCTTCGATATGGGCGAGTACCTGCTGCATGACAGCCGCCATCCGCTGCCGCTGGCGCTCGATGTGTGGGCGCGCGAATGGGGCGTGGACTTGCAGGGCAATACCGCCGGTGGCCTGACCCCGGCCGAGCAGCCGGAGCCGGTGCGCCAGCTGTATCTGCTGCAGCGTAAGACTTCCAAGCCGGGTGCAGGGCTGGGCAAGACCTCGGGTTGGGTGCACCGTGCCGTGCTGGCGCGTAACGGCGTGGTGATGCTGTCCGGCGTGCAGTATGACCGCATCGACGATCAGGGCCTGCACATCACCGTGGGCGGCGAACAGCGCCTGCTGTCGGTGGATAACGTGGTGGTGTGCGCCGGTCAGGATAGCCTGAACGAGCTGATGCCGAGCGAAGAGGAAATCAAGGGCCATCCGGGCTGGCCGCGCTTCCACAAGATCGGTGGCGCGGCGCTGGCGGCGGAACTCGACGCCAAGCGCGCCATACGCGAAGGCGCCGAGCTGGCAACGCGCTTCTAAACCTGCACCTAAGTCCGCGCGGCCGCAGCTGGTTCAGTGCGGCCGTTGCTGTTTCTGGGCGAACTGCGCCAGCACATGGGCGCTCATGCCTTTGGCCAGTTCCTGCTCGCCCATGAAGATTTCCCCTGCCCGTTCGCTGCGCAGCAGCTCTGCTTCGCTGTCGCTGTGGGTGCGCACCACGGTCTGGATGTGCGGATTCAGGGTGCGTGCCGTTTCTATCATGGCGCGCACTTCGAAAGTGTCCGGCGTGGCGATCACCAGCATGGCGGCACGCGCAATGTGCGCCTGTATCAGCACGGAAGTTTCGCCGCCATTGCCGGCCACCGCATGGATGCCGCGCTGACGCAGCGTGTCGACCAGTTCGCGGTTGTGTTCTGCCACCACCAGTGCAATGCCCTGCGCTTCCAGCGCATCGGCAATGCGCCGCCCCACGCGGCCATAGCCGACCAGCACCACGTGGCCGGACAGCTGTTCCTGCGGTACCGACATGGGCAGCATGGCCAGCGGATCGGTGGTGCGCTCGAAGCGCGCGGCCAGCTTGCTGTTCAGGCCCAGCAGGCGTTCCAGTGGCGTCAGAGTATGGAACACCAGCGGGTTGAGGGCTATCGAGATGATGGCGCCTGCCAGTATCAGGCTCTGGCCTTCGGCCGGCATCAGCCCCAGCGACAGCCCCAGTGCTGCGAGGATGAAGGAGAATTCGCCGATCTGCGCCAGACTGGCGGAAATCAACAGCGCACTCTTGGCCGGGTAGCGCAGCAGCAGCACCAGCAGGAAGGCCACGATGGATTTGCCGAACACGATGATGAACACTACGGCCAGCAGTTTCAAAGGCTGTTCGATGATGATGGCCGGCTCGAACAGCATGCCCACCGAGACGAAGAACAGCACGGCAAAGGCGTCGCGCAGCGGCAGCGATTCTTCCGCCGCGCGGTGGGCCAGTGCCGATTCGCGCAGCACCATGCCGGCGAAGAAGGCGCCCAGCGCGAACGACACGCCGAAATAGTGGGTGGAACCGTAGGCGATGCCGACGGCGGCCGCAATCACGCACAGGGTGAACAGTTCGCGCGAGCCGGTGCGCGCCACCTGCCAGAGTATCCACGGGAACAATTTGCGCCCCACTATCAGCATCAGGGCGATGAAGGCGGCCACCTGGCCTAGCGTGATGGCCAGCGTGGTCCACAGGCTGGCATGGTCGCCATGCTGGGCGGCATCGGGCAGCGCACCACCGAGCGGACCGGCCAGCGCCGGCAGCAGCACCAGCACCAGTACCGTCACCAGATCTTCTACCACCAGCCAGCCGACGGCAATGCGGCCGTTCAGGCTATCGAGGATGCTGCGTTCTTCCAGCGCCCGTAGCAGCACCACCGTGCTGGCCACCGACAGGGCCAGCCCGAATACCAGCCCGCCGCCTACGCTCCAGCCCCAGTACAGGGCCAGTCCCATGCCCAGCGCCGTGGCGAACACGATCTGCAGGATGGCGCCGGGCAGGGCGATCTTGCGCACCGCCCAGAGATCGTCCAGCGAGAAGTGCAGGCCCACGCCGAACATCATCAGCATCACGCCGATTTCGGCCAGCTGGCCGGCCAGCGCCGTATCGGCCACGAAGCCCGGTGTGGCCGGGCCGATGATGATGCCGGCCGCCAGATAGCCCACCAGTGCCGGCAGTTTTAAACGGGTGGCGATATAGCCGAACAGCAGCCCGGTTCCTAGTGCGGCGGCGATGGTGGTGATCAGGCTGAGATTGTGATGCATGCGTGCGCGACTCCCTAGGCTACAGGCTGGATGAAAGCCTCAGCGTAGCATAAGCTGAACGGAGCCGTGTCCGGCCTGGCTGCGCCGCCGCTACGGAGCGCGGGGAGGGCGCGAGCGGGCCGGTTCAGGCCAGTGCGGCTAGTGCAGCTGGCGGACGGCGCATGCTGACGCTGAAGCGGTTGAAGGCATTCATCAATGTTACGGCAACGGTGAGATCGGCCAGCGTCTGCTCGCCCAGCACGCTCAGTGCATGCGCATACTCGGCATCAGGTACCCGGGTGTGCTCGACGCGGGTGACGCTTTCGGCCCATGCCAGCGCGGCGCGTTCCTCGGCGCTGAACAGGGGCGCAGCTTCGTCCCAGACCGGCAGCAGGGAGATTTTTTCCATGCTCACCTCCAGTTTCAGCAGGTCGCGCGTGTGCATATCGATGCAGAAGGCGCAGTGATTGATCTGCGAGACGCGCAGATAGACCAGCTCCAGCAGCTCGGCCGGCAGGGCTGCCGAGACGTAGTCCTTGATGGCGATCAGGTGCTGATAGGGGGGCGCTGCCAGTTTGAAGATATCCAGCCGTTTGCTCATGATGATTCCTTTTCCGGGGTGGTTACGATGGAATCATTGTGCGGTTTTATGGCCTAGTGCAGTAGAGCCAAGAAGTGTGATTCGCTCTAGGCCATCAGTCTGAGTATGCGCTGGCCCAGTGCGCGCGCGCGGGCCGGCGTATCGATGTTGGTGAACGCCAGCAGCAGCGCCGAGGCAGGGTGGGGCAGCATGCCGCGTTCGGACAGTGCGTGTGCCGCCATGCCATGCTCGCGCATGCGTGCGGCCAGCGCGCGGTCGCTATGCCGCCCTTTCATGCGCAGCACCAGATGCATGCCGCCCGGCTGGGGATCGACCAGCATGTGCTTGCCGAGCACGGCGGAGAGCGCGCTGGCGGTGAGCTGGCGGCGTTCGCCGTACAGGCGGCGCATGCGTTGGATGTGGCGGGCGAAATGGCCCTCGTTCATGAAGTCGGCGACGATTTTCTGCATCAGCGTGGGGCCGCTGGCCGCAAAGGTAGAGCAGACCTGTTCGAAGCGCGCCACCTGCGCCGGCGGCACCACCAGATAGGCCAGCCGTATGGCCGGGAACAGTACCTTGCTGAAAGTGCCCGAGTACAGCACGCGGCCATTGCGGTCCAGACTCTGCAGCGCTGGCAGGGGCCGGCCCTGATAGCGGTATTCGCCATCGTAATCGTCTTCCACCACCCAGGCATCGGCTTGCGCGGCCCAGTCCAGCAGGGCCAGACGGCGCGGCAGCGAGAGCGAGACGCAAAGCGGGCTCTGATGCGCCGGCGTGACGATGGCGGCGCGCGCCTGCGGCGCGCTGGCGATGCCGTGCGCCACCATCAGGCCTTCGCCATCGACCGCTACCGGAACGGGCTGCAGGCGGGCGGCACGCAGCAGTCCGGCCGTAGGGGGATAGCCGGGATCTTCCACCCATACCTGATCGTCCGGCTGGAGCAGGGCGCGCGTCACCAGCTCCATGCTGTTGCGGTAGCCGCTGGTGACGAATACCTGCGAGGGCGTGCAGGCTATGCCGCGCGACAGCTGCAAATAGGCCGCAATGGCAATGCGCAGTTCGGGCAGGCCGGCCCAGGGCGGATAGATCATCTCCTCCGGACCGGTGGCGCGCACGGCGCGCGCGGCCAGCCGTGCCCAGACCTTGCGCGGGAACGCGTCCAGCGCCGGTATGCCCATCTGGAAAGGGCGGGTGGAACTGGCGGCGTGGCCCAGATTGTCGGGTGCGGGCAGCGGGTGCTGAGGCGCTGCCAGCGGAGCGCGGCGGGCGAGCGCGCTAGTGACGATGGTGCCGGCCTGGCCTCTGGCTTCGACATAGCCTTCCGCGGCGAGTAGCGCATAAGCCGATTCCACCGTGCCCCGTGCCAGTCCCAGTTCCAGCGCCAGTGCCCGCGCAGCGGGAATCCGGTCGCCCGCCTGCAGCAGGCCATCGGTGATGGCATTGCGCAGGCGCGTGTAGATCTGCCGGTAGAGTGGCTCGGCGGCGCTGGCATCGAGATGGAGAAATTTCATGGCCTGCTCCCCATGTTATTTCAGGGCACTGCAGATCGTGCCATCTGCCGCCTGCCAGTTCTGACGGTGCGGAATCAGAGGCGTTTGACCACCACGCAGCCGATCGAATAACCGGCGCCGAACGAGCAGATCACGCCCAGCTGGCCCGGCTGCATATCGTCCGAGTGCTTGTGGAAAGCGATCACGGAACCGGCCGACGAGGTGTTGGCGTAGGTGTCCAGAATCACCGGCGCTTCGCCCGGCTCGGCGTCGCGGCCCAGCACCATGCGGCTGATCAGCAGGTTCATGTTCAGGTTGGCCTGATGCAGCCAGTAGCGGCTGACCTGCGGCACTTCCAGACCGGCGCTGGCGATGGTGTCCTTGATCATTTCGGCCGCCATCGGGCAGACATCCTTGAACACTTTGCGGCCCTGCTGGCGGAACAGTTTGTCCGGCTGGCCCACGCCCGTTTCGTCGAAGCGGTTGAGGAAGCCGAAGTTGTTGCGGATGTTGTTGGAGAAGCTGGTTTTCAGCTTGCTCTCGACGATTTCCCAGCGCTGCGCGCTGGTCGCCGTGTCGGCCGCTTCGATCACGATGGCGGTGCAGGCATCGCCGAAGATGAAGTGGCTGTCGCGGTCGCGCCAGTTCAGGTGGCCGCTGGTGATTTCCGGATTCAGGACCAGCACGGCGCGGGCCTGGCCGCTCTGTACGGCCGCCACGGCCTGCTGGATGCCGAAGGTGGCCGAGGAGCAGGCCACGTTCATGTCGAAGCCATAGCCTTCGATGCCGAGGGCGCCCTGTACTTCGACTGCCATGGCCGGATAGGCGCGCTGCATATTCGAGCAGGCCACCAGCACCATGTCGATATCGGCCGGAGTACGGCCGGCGCGGTCTAGCGCCTGACGGGCCGCGGCCACGCAGATTTCTGCCTGCAGCGACAGCTCGTCGTCGCCTCGTTCGGCGATGCGCGAGACCATGCGCTGCGGATCGAGGATGCCGCTTTTTTCCATCACGTAGCGGGCCTTGATGCCGGAAGCTTTTTCGATGAAGGCCACGCTGGACATTTCCAGCGCCGTCACGCTGCCGTCGGCAATGGCAGCGGCATGCTCGGCATTGAACTGCTCGGCGTAGGCATTAAAACATTGCACCAGCTCTTCGTTCGTGATGGACTGGGCTGGGGTGTAAAGACCGGTACCGCTGATAACGGCTTGTTTCATAGTTAAACTTTCAAATTAGGCAATGGCTTGCGCCATTAATGACGCAAATTCTACACAATGGCTGCAAGTTAGGCGAAATTAAAAGCGGCGCCCCGCAGGCGCCGCTGTCTATGCCGTTGTAATCAGGGCTCTATTTGCCGCCGGCATTGCCGCTGGCTGGCAGGGCTGCCTGCACCAGTTTGGTTTCCGCTTTGGCTATTTGCACGGGCAAGCCCTTGAGGTGGTTGAGTGCCTGCTGCAGCTGGAAGTCGTCGCTGCTGCCGTATTCGAGCGGCTTGCGTTTTTTCTCCTGCGCTACCAGCCGCAGCTGTTCTTCCGGCTCTTCGTGGCGGGCGTGCACGCCTTCTTGATCGCGCTCATTGACCAGATGCTTGTCCAGATCGGCTTCGCGCGGGCGCAGTGCGTTCAGGCCGTCGCCATCGGCGTATTCATCCACTGCCAGATCGGGGACTATGCCCTTGGCCTGGATCGAGCGGCCATTCGGCGTGTAGTAGCGCGCCGTGGTCAGCTTGACGGCGGTGTCGGCCGTGAGCTGGCGTATGGTCTGCACCGAGCCCTTGCCGAAGGTCTGGCTGCCGATGATCTGGGCCCGTTTGTAATCCTGCAGGGCACCGGCGACGATTTCCGAGGCCGAGGCAGAACCGCTGTTGACCAGCACGGCCAGCGGAATCTGCTTGATCGCCGCCGGCAGCCTGGCCAGTGCATCGCTTTCGTTATGCACGGCATAGTATTCGGGCCGGCCATAGAAAATCTGCTTGGAATCGGACAGCTGGCCATTGGTGGAAACGATGGCCGCATCTTTCGGCAGGAAGGCGGCTGCCACGCCGATGGCGCCCTGCAGCACGCCGCCCGGGTCGTTGCGCAGATCGAGCACCAGCCCTTTCAGCTTGGGATCCTGCTGGTACAGTTCGCTGATCTTGGCAGCCAGATCGTCCACCGTCGGGTCCTGGAACTGGGCGATGCGCAGCCATGCATAGCCGGGTTCGACGATTTTGCCCTTGACGCTCTTCTGCTGGATTTCTTCGCGGGTGAGCTGGAACAGCAGCGGCTCCGGCTCGCCCTTGCGCAGCACGGTCAGGCTGACTTTGCTATGGGGCTCGCCGCGCATTTTCTTGACCGAGTCCTCCAGACTCATGCCTTTGACGGGGGTGTTGTCGAGCCGGCTGATCAGGTCGCCGGGCTTGATGCCGGCCCGCCATGCCGGCGAGTCTTCGATCGGGGCGACGATTTTGATATAGCCGTCTTCGCTCTCGCCGATCTCGATGCCGAGGCCGACGAACTTGCCTTGCGAGCCTTCGCGCAGCTCGGCGTAGGCGCGTTTATCGAGGTAGGCGGAATGGGGATCGAGCGAAGCCACCATGCCGGAGATGGCCTCCGTCAGCAGCTTCTTGTCGTCGACTTTTTCCACATAATCGGATTTGATCAGGCCATACACATCGGCCAGCTGGCGCAATTCCTCCAGCGGCAGCGGCTGTTCCACCGGCTTCTGCGCCATGGCAGAAAATTGCAGCGACACGGCAATGCCGGCCACCACACCGAGGCCGATCAGGCCGGTATTCTTGAGTTTCTTGCCCATATTGCCACCTATCTAATGTTGCAGATCGCCGTGGCCGCCCTTGAGTTTTCGCGGCAACGTGCTCGATTCAGTATAAACCTGATTTCCGGAAAGCGTTCTAGCCGTCACGAAATGATTTATACCTTTACGCAGATTTACCACGGCGCTGCTTGACAAGCGCGGCGCCCCAGCAGGGGCTGGCCCGACTGAATAATTTGCAACTTCCTGCGGCATGTATAGATGGCGTAAAGGTCGGTAAGCAATTGTAAGAAGCTCTTCCTGCGGGGGAAAACGCGGCCTACACTGAACTCGTATTTCTCTCTACCCTGAAGTGGTTTTTCGCCTGCGCCCCAAGCGCAGGCTTTTTTTTGCCCCCTTACCGATGGAGTTTGTATGCAAGCAAGATTGATGACGGGCTGGCGCCGCAGCGTGGCGGCGCTGGCCCTAGGTGCCGCACTGGCGCCGGCCTGGGCTTTGCCGGCCATGGAAATGCGGGCCGAGGATTATCTGCCCATGGCGGCGGAGCTGAAGAAGGCGCTGAACCTGAACAGCAACCAGCAGATCCTGTGGCAGCAGACCGAGACCAAAACGCGTAATCTGCTGCGCGAGCGCCAGACCCGCCGCGAACAGATGCAGGCTGCCCTGCAGGAAGGCCTGAAAGGCAGCAATGTGGAGTTGCGTGAGCTGGCGAAGGCGGTGGAAACGGAGGCGGCCGCTGCCGCCAGCGAGGAAAAGCTGCTGCGCGAATGGTGGCTGACGGTGAATGATGCCCTCAGTGAAAGCCAGCGCCAGACCGTGGTGCAGCTGGTGGCCGAACAGTTGCAGCGTGTGCCCGAACGGGCCGGACCGGCTGCTGGCGGCGCGCGCCGCGAAGAGGGCGGCGAAGGACGCCATGGCGGCGGCCGGCGCGGCGGTGGCGGTGCCAGTATCAATGGCCCCGGTGGTAGCAGCCTGAACCTGCCTATGCCCGGTGGTGGCGGCTAAAAATCTGCCAGAACATGGCGCTCATCAGGTCCGAAGTGGCTAGATTCGGCGGCTGTGTATCGTAAAGTAACATTCTGCGCTTGCGCGAGTTTGTCCCTAGGGCTGCCAGTAAAATAGCGGCCCTATGAGCAAACTGATTCCTTACGCCTGTATGGCACTGCTGGGCGCGTCCAATGCGATCGCGCAAAACGAACTGGGCGGCTCCGCCAGCAAGCCGCCGCTGGGCCCTGACGGCAAGCCGGTACAGCAGGTCAATGTGACGGGCGGGCGGGCCAGCGACATCGACGAGCGCCGCAATTCCGTCGCCGGCAAGCAGATTTTCAGCCGCGAAGAGCTGGACCGCAATGGCGACAGCAATCTGGGTGACGTACTGAAACGCCTGCCCGGCGTGACGCTGGGCGGCCGTCCCGGCCGTGGCGGCGATGTGCGCATGCGCGGTATGGGCAACGGTTATACGCAGGTGCTGCTCAATGGCGAACGTCCGCCGGCCGGTTTTTCCATGGAATCGCTGTCGCCCGATCAGGTCGAGCGCGTCGAAATCATGCGCGGCCCCGTGGCCGAGCATAGCGCGCAGGCGATCGCCGGCACCATCAACATTGTGCTGCGCGACGGCTACCAGCAGCGCGACAAGCAGCTCAAGCTGACCGATACCATCGAGCAGGGCCGCCACGCGCCGAATATTTCGCTGACTGCCCCCGGTAAAATCGGCCAGCTCACCTATTTGCTGTCGGGCTCGCTGTTCGAGAATCTGCCGCACGATAACAGCCTGACCTACAACCGCGACACCCGCGCCGATGGCGTGGTGCTCAAGGACCAGAATGTGCTCGAGCAGAGCCGCCGCACTGCCTATGGCGTGCATTTCACGCCCCGCCTGTCGTACAAATTCGGCGGCGGCGATACGCTGAACTTCCAGCCTTTCATCATGAGCTTCCGCAGCCACGGCGATGCCCGCAGCGATCTGGGCCAGAATACCGGGCTGGTGCCGCCAGACCTGCAGCAGCCGCCCGAATATGTCACGGCGCTGAGCAAAACCCATTACTCGGGTACTTTCATGCGCGGCTTCGGCAACTGGATCCACAAGCTCGATGGCGCGGCCAAGCTGGACGTGAAATTCGGCTTCGGCAATGGCCGCAGCGACAACGACACCCAGCGCGCCCAGTACGATGCTGCGGGCAAGCTGCAGGACAGCTTTACCGATACTGCTTCGGTGCGCGAGCATAGCTTCAACAGCGGCGGCAAGTACACGGCACCGCTGGGCCGCAGCCACGGTCTGGCCGCAGGCTGGGATGTGGAACTGGGCCACCGGGTGGAAACCAAGGTGTCGGTAGACCAGAACGGCGTGCCGCAGTTTGCCGAGTCGGGCGATAACCTGACCGCCGACAGCCGCCGTCTGGCCCTGTATGCCCAGGATGAATGGGATATCTCGCCGCAATGGTCGGGCTACGGCGGCCTGCGCTGGGAAGGCATACGCACCACCAGCAGCCGTGCTGGCGGCGCTATCGACAACACCAGCAGCGTATTGAGCCCGCTGCTGCATGCCGTGTACCGCATTCCCGGCAGCGAGAAAGACCAGCTGCGCGCCAGCCTGACCAAGAGCTACAAGGCGGCCAATGTTTCGGATCTGATTGCGCTGCCGTCGATTTCGCGCCTGAACAGCGCCACCCGTCCTGACCGCACCGGCAATCCTTATCTGAAACCGGAACTGGCGACGGGGCTGGATCTGGCCTACGAACATTATGTCGGTCGCAGCGGCATCATTAGCGCGACGGGCTTCATCCGCAATATCGATGATCTGATCCGGCGCGAAGTCACGCTGGTGAACACGGCCACGGGACCGCGCTGGGTGTCGACGCCGCAGAACATCGGCCATGCGCGCACCAAGGGCATCGAGCTGGAAGCCAAGTTCCAGCTGCAGGAACTGCTGGCGCAGGGCCCGGCCATCGATTTCCGCTCCAACTACAGCCGCTTCTGGTCCAGCGTGGACGATATTCCGGGCCCGAACAACCATCTCGATGCGCAGCCTAAACAGACCGCCAATCTGGGCATGGACTACCGTCTCAAGGCGCTGCCGCTGACGCTGGGCGCGAATATGAACTGGACGGCACCGACGCTGGTGCAGAGCAGCCTGACGCAGGAAATCGGCAGCAGCCGCAAGCGTTCCTTCGATGTGTACGGGCTGTGGAAGATCGACAGTTTGCAGCAGCTGCGTATTTCGGCCAACAATCTGATGGCGGAAAGCGCACTCGGTAGTAACATCGTCAATACCAACGGGCTGTCACAAGCGGCCTACACCAGCAACCAGACCTATGTGGTCTGGAGCGTTAAATATGAACTGAAGTTCTAACGGAGACCTCCATTGAAAACACGTTTTGTACTGAGCACGCTGGCGCTGAGCCTGATGGCTGCTTTTGCCAGCGCCCACGATACGACGCCGATTTCCGGCATTGATACCCAGTTCATCGACCGCAGCGTGCGCGCACAGGACGACTTCTTCCAGTACCTCAACGGCACGTGGCTGAAGACCACCGAGATCCCCGCAGACAAATCCAGCTGGGGCACCTTCGCCAAGCTGCGCGACGATGTGCTGCCGCAGCTGCGCAGCATCATCGAAGCTGCCGAAGCCGACAAGAAGCGCAAGGCCGGTAGCGATGCGCAGAAGATTGGCGACCTGTATGCCAGCTTCATGGACGAGAAGCAGCTCGATGCGCTGGGCGTCAAACCGCTGGCGGGCGAACTCAATCACATCCGCGGCATCAAGGACAAGAAAGCCTTCCCCCGCCTGATCGCCCACCTGAACGAAATCGGCGCCAGCGCACCTTACGGCATCTACGTGAGTCAGGATGCGCGTGCTTCCACCGTGTACGCGGTGGGCATCGCGCAGAGCGGTCTGGGTCTGCCCGACCGCGACTACTATCTGAAAAAAGACGACGCCGAAATGGCCAGCGTGCTGGCCAAGTATCAGGCTCACATTGCCCACATCCTCAAACTGGCCGGCCATGCCGAGCCGGAAGCCAGTGCCAAGGCCATCGTGGCGCTGGAAACGGCGCTGGCCGAAGTGCAGTGGACCAAGGTCGAGAACCGCGACCCCGTCAAGCGCTACAACAAGATGGGCCTGCAGGAACTGGCGGCGCTGTCGCCCGGCTACGACTGGCAGGGTGCGCTGGCAGCTTCGGGCGTGGCCGGCAAGACCGATTACGTGATCGTCAACCAGCCCGGCTACCTGACGGCGCTCAATGGCGTGCTGGAGAAAACCGATCTGGCCACGTGGAAGGCGTATTTCGAATGGAGTTTGCTGCGCCGCGCATCGCCATATCTGTCGCATGATTTCGCCGATGCCCATTTCGCCTTCTTCAGCACCGTGCTGACCGGCGTGGCCGTGAAGCCGCCGCGCTGGAAATCGGCCGTCGGTCTGGTGGAAAACAGTCTGGGCGAAGTGCTGGGCAAGCTGTATGTGGCGCAGCACTTCCCGCCCGAGCGCAAGGCCCGCATGGAAGTGCTGGTGCAGAATCTGCTGGCCTCCTACAAGACCAGCATCGATGCGCTGGACTGGATGAGCCCGGAAACCAAGACGGAAGCGCAGGCCAAGCTGGCCAAGTTCACGCCGAAAATCGGCTATCCGAACAAATGGCGCGATTACAGCGCGCTGGCGATCAAGCAGAATGACCTGATCGGCAACGCCATGCGCGCCTCCAGCTTCTCCTACCAGCGCATGGTGGAAAAGCTGGGCAAGCCGGTCGATCGCGAAGAGTGGGGCATGACGCCGCAGACGGTGAACGCCTATTACAACCCGTCGAAAAACGAGATCGTGTTCCCGGCCGCGATTCTGCAGCCGCCGTTCTTCGATGCGCGTGCCGATGATGCGGTCAACTACGGCGCCATCGGTGCCGTGATCGGCCACGAAATCAGCCACGGCTTCGACGACAAGGGCAGCCAGTCCGATGGCGACGGCAATCTGCGCGACTGGTGGAGCAAGCAGGACCGCGCCAACTTCAAGCTCAAGACCGATGCGCTGGTCAAGCAGTACGACGCCTACAGCCCCGTCAAAGGCTATAACGTCAACGGCGCGCTGACGCTGGGCGAGAACATTGCCGATAACTCCGGTCTGGCCATCGCCTACAAGGCCTATAAGCTGTCGCTGGGCGGCAAACCGGCACCGGTGATCGACGGTCTGACGGGCGACCAGCGCTTCTACATGGGCTTTGCCCAGGTCTGGCGCGCCAAGGTGCGCGACAAGCAGCAGATCGTGCTGATCAAGACCGATCCGCATTCGCCGGGCCAGTTCCGCGCCAATGGCACGCTGGTCAATCAGGCGGGCTTCTACGAGGCGTTTGGCGTGCAGCCGGGCGACCAGATGTATGTTGCGCCGGAACAGCGGGTGAATATCTGGTAATCGTTTCCACTTAATAAAAAGGCCATGGTATGTGCACATACCGTGGCCTTTTTGTTATTGTTCTATCTTTGTTATTATCAATTTTTTTTACCGTCCGTCACGGGAGTCCGCTTTGAAAACCTATCTGTTGAGTGCCTTGATGCTGGGCTTGCTGGCCGCGGCCGGTGTACAGGCCCAGCCTAAACTGTCCGGCGTCGACCGTGCCGCCGCCGATACCGGTGTGCGGGCGCAGGATGATTTCTTTCATCATGTGAATGGCCGCTGGCTGGAGCAGACAGAGATTCCTGCCGATAAGGCTAGCTGGGGCTCGTTCGAAAAGCTCGATGACGACACCAAGCCGCAGCTGCGCGCCCTGATCGAAGCGGCCGCCAGTGACAGCAGCAAGCAGGCCGGTAGCGACGCCCAGCGCATCGGCGATTTCTACGCCAGCTATATGGATGAAGCCCGTCTCGAACAACTGGGGCTGGCACCGCTGCAGCCCGAACTGGACCGGGTGGCCACCCTGCGCGACAAGGCCCAGCTGCCTGCCCTGTTTGCCCACTACCACCGGCTGGGCGTGACTGCGCCGTTCGGTTTCCTGATCCATCAGGATAACAAGGATTCCACCCGCTACGTGGCCGATATCGCGCAGGACGGCCTGAGCCTGCCGGACCGCGATTACTATCTGAAAAAATCTGACCGCAAGATGGCCGACACGCTGGCCAAATACCAGCAGCACGTGAGCCGCATGCTGGCGCTGGCGGGCAGCACCCAGCCTGATGCCGAAGCGCGCACCATCGTTGCGCTGGAGACGGCGCTGGCAAAATTGCAGTGGGATAAGGTCGCGTTGCGCGATCCGGTCAAAGCCTACAACAAGGTGCCGCTGGCCCAGCTGAACAAGCTGGCGCCCGCTTTCGACTGGACCACGTGGCTGGCCGATACGGGCATAGGCGGCAAAGTCGATTACGTGATCGTGAGCCAGCCCAGCTTCATCAAGGGCGTGAACGGGCTGCTGCAGAGCACCCCGCTGGCCACGTGGCAGGCGTATTTCCGCTGGCAGGTGATCCACGCCCATGCGGCCTATCTGGCGCAGCCGTTTGCGCGCGAGAACTTTGCTTTCTATGGCACGGTGCTGAGCGATGTGAAGGAACAGCAGCCGCGCTGGAAGCGTGCCGTGAATGCTACCGATGGCGCACTGGGCGAAAGTCTGGGCAAGCTGTATGTGGAACAGTACTTCCCGGCCGAGCGCAAGGCGCGCATGGAAGCGCTGGTGCAGAACCTGCTGGCGGCGTTCAGGCAGAGCATCAATACGCTGGACTGGATGGGGCCCGCCACCAAGCAGCAGGCGCAGGACAAGCTGGCCAAGTTCATGGTGAAGATAGGCTATCCCGACAAATGGCGCGACTACTCGGCGCTGACGGTCAAGGCCGATGATCTGGTGGGCAATGTGCAGCGCTCGCATGCCTTCGAATACGCCAAGGAAGTCAGCAAGCTGGGCAAGCCTATCGACCGTGCCGAGTGGGGCATGACGCCGCAGACGGTGAATGCCTATTACAACCCCGAGCTGAACGAAATCGTGTTCCCGGCCGTGATCCTGCAGCCGCCGTTCTTCAATGCGGAGGCAGATGATGCGGTCAACTATGGCGCCATCGGCGCCGTGATCGGCCATGAAATCAGCCATGGCTTCGACGATCAGGGCGCCCAGTACGATGGCGACGGCAATCTGCGCGACTGGTGGACGGCGGCCGACCACAAGAACTTTGCTGCCCGCAGCAAGATGCTGGTGAAACAGTACAGTGCCTTCAGCCCGCTGCCCGGCTACCGCGTCAATGGCGAACTGACGCTGGGCGAAAACATTGCCGACAATTCCGGTGCAGCCATTGCCTACAAGGCTTACCAATTGTCACTGCAAGGCCAGCCTGCTCCAGTGATCGATGGCCTGACGGGCGACCAGCGCTTCTACATGGGCTTTGCCCAGGTATGGCGCAGCAAGACCCGGGAAGCCCAGCAGATCGTGTATCTGAAAGCCGATCCGCATGCGCCGGACCGTTTCCGCGCCAATGGCACGCTGCGTAATCAAGCCGGTTTTTACAACGCTTTTGGGGTAAAACCGGGCGATAAGATGTATCTGGCGCCGAAAGAACGCGTCAATATGTGGTAAGCCTTTATCCGCTGGTGGGCCGTGTGCTATAAAGTTGGTCCGGCCTATCATCGTGTATCGGCCTGTTTGTTCCCCTATCAACAAGGATAAAACGTGAAACGTCATCTCGTAAGTGCCCTGACCCTGAGCCTGATCGCGGGTCTCGCAGGTGCAGCCGACAACGCCAAAAGTGTTGCACCGGCCAGCGCCAAAGTTGCTCCAAAAACCCTGACTTCTGGTATCGCCGTCGAGTACATCGACCCTGCCGTGCGCGTGCAGGACGATATGTTTGCCCACCTGAACGGCAAATGGCTGGCCACCACTGAAATTCCCGCCGATAAATCGAGCTGGGGCAGCTTCGCCAAACTGCGCGATGACATTCAGCCGCAACTGCGCGCCATCATCGAAAACGCTGCCGCCAACCCGTCGGCCGGTGCCGATGCCCAGCGCATCGGCGATCTGTACGCCAGCTTCATGGATGAAGCCCGTCTGGAGCAGCTGGGTCTGAGCCCGCTGAAAGGCGAGATGGACAAGATTGCTGCGTTCTCGGACAAGAGCCAGCTGCCCGCGCTGATCGCCCACATGGGTGAAATCGGCGTGTCGGCGCCGTTCGGCTTCGGCATCCATCAGGACAACAAGGATTCCACCAAATACGTGGTCGATCTGGCTCAGGATGGCCTCGGTCTGCCCGACCGCGACTACTACCTGAAAGCGGACGACGCCAAGCTGGCGGACGCACTGGCCAAGTACGAACAGCACATTGCCAAGATGCTGGCGCTGGCAGGCGACGCTAACAGCGCCGCTACCGCCAAGCAGATCGTGGCGTTCGAAACCGAACTGGCCAAGCTGCAATGGACCAAGGTCGAGCTGCGCGATCCGGTCAAAGCCTATAACAAGGTCGATATCGCCAAGCTGGGCGAAGTGGCACCGGGCTATGACTGGAATGCCTACCTGAAGGCAGCCGGTATTGCCGGTAAAGTGAACTATGTGATCGTGGGCCAGCCTAGCTACCTGAAATCCATGACTGCGCTGGTAGCGTCCACGCCGGTCGATACCCTGAAAGCTTACTTCCAGTGGCATCTGCTGCGCGCCAACGCGCCTTACCTGAGCAAAGCTTTTGTTGATGAGAACTTTGCCTTCTACGGCACGGTGCTGAGCGGCGTCACCGAAATGCGTCCACGCTGGAAGCGCGGCGTATCGACCACGGAAGGCGCGCTGGGCGAATCCGTCGGCAAGCTGTATGTCGAGAAATACTTCCCGGCCGAGCGTAAAGCCCGCATGGAAGCGCTGGTGAAAAACCTGCTGGCGGCCTACAAAACCAGCATCGACAAGCTGGACTGGATGAGTCCGACCACCAAGAAGCAGGCGCAAGCCAAGCTGGCCAAGTTCACCACCAAGATCGGCTACCCTAACCACTGGCGCGATTACTCCAAGCTGGTGATTGCCAAGGATGATCTGGTCGGTAACGTGATGCGTTCGCACCAGTTCGAATACAACAAGGAACTGAACAAGCTGGGCAAACCGATCGACCGCGACGAGTGGGGCATGACGCCGCAGACCGTGAACGCCTACTACAATCCGGAAATGAACGAAATCGTGTTTCCTGCTTCGATACTGCAGGCACCGTTCTTCAATGCGGATGCCGATGATGCCGTCAACTACGGCGCCATCGGCGGCGTGATCGGCCACGAAATCAGCCACGGCTTCGACGATCAGGGCGCGCAGTACGACGGCGACGGCAATCTGCGTGACTGGTGGACGGAAGCCGATCACAAGAACTTCGCTGCCAAGACCAAGATGCTGGTGGAGCAGTACAGCCAGTTCAGCCCGCTGCCCGGCTACAACGTCAACGGCGAGCTGACCCTGGGTGAAAATATTGCCGACAATAGCGGCGTAGCGATAGCCTACAAAGCCTACAAGCTGTCGCTGAAAGGCAAGAAAGCGCCGGTAATCGATGGCCTGACGGGTGACCAGCGCTTCTACATGGGCTTTGCCCAGGTATGGCGCAGCAAGATGCGTGAAGCCCAGCAGATCGTGCAGATCAAGACCGATCCGCACTCGCCCGGTAAATTCCGTGCCAACGGTACCATGCGCAACCAGCCGGGCTTCTACGAGGCCTTCGGCGTGAAACCGGGCGACCAGATGTATCTGGCACCGAAAGACCGCGTCATCATGTGGTAAGCAGGCATACGCCTGATTAGCCAGACCTAAGGGCCGCAGCAATGCGGCCCTTTTTTGTTGTGGGGTACACTAGCGGCTTCACATTCAAGGAAGTTGCCGAACCATGCGTCTGCGCCATGTTATGCCCGTTATGTCTGTTGTGCTGCCCCTGTTGTTGACGGGTTGTGGCGATAGTTTTACGCCGGTGGACCTGTATATGGCGAAAACTGCGGAATGCCGCGACTGGCAGGAAGGCTCGCGCTACAACCTGCCGCGCGGCATCAGCGTTTCGACGTCACCGCCGCAGGTGCAGACCGATGGCAGCACCGAATTCACCTTTGTGTATCTGGTGCCGCGCGGCCAGCGCGCCCTGTTCCTGAGCCGCGAATATCTGGTGACGGCACCCCATGGTCCGGTGCTGGCCAAGGCCGAGCTGGTGAGCTTCTATCAGCGCGCCACCAACTCGCGCGCCGAGATTGTTGATGTGATCCCCAAGGTGCCCGATATGCTGGTGGCCGGCGCGACCGGCGACGAAACCATCTGGCGGGTGCGTCTGCGCGTGAAGGAAAAGCTGCCCGAGCGTTTCGATGTGCAGCCGCCCGCGTTCGAGATCGCCCTGAGCAAGTACCCGATGCGTACCTTTACCTATCGCTATTTTGCCGAGCGCAAAATGCCGGGTCTTTGCAGCTGAGCGCTCCGCCTGGGCACGGGACAAAAAAAACCGGCCATCTGGCCGGTTTTTTCATGTGCGCGTATTGCGCATGTTGAGTACTTATTTGGCTTCGGCAGCTGCCGGAGCTTCCGGTTCCTTGAACTTGGCGCCGGCAGCGTTGCCCATGTAGGCGACAGCGCGGGCGATTTCCACATCGGCCAGCTCAGGATTGCCGCCTTTGGCTGGCATGGCGCGCAGACCTTCGTTAGCGTGCTTGACCAGCGTTTCGAAACCTTGAGCAATACGTGCGCCCCATGCGCCAGCGTCGCCGAATTTAGGCGAACCGGCAGCACCGCTGCCGTGGCAGGCTGCGCAAGTGGAGTTGTAGATGGCTTCGCCCGTTTGCAGCACTTTAGGACCGCTGGCATCTTTCAGCGTGAAACCATTGTCGGCTACCGGTGCCAGACGGGCAGCGACTGCATCCGGTTCCTGGCTGCTCGAACCACGGCCGGTCAGCTTGTCGGTGGTGACATACTGGACCAGCAGGACGATACCGATGATGACTACGGCGAAGAAGCCGATAACAGCAGCGATCAGCTGCTTAGGCGTTTTGATGGCGGATTCGTGTTCGTTATGTGCGTCGCTCATGATTTCCTTAACAGACTGATTTGAGAGTCGGATGGGGGTGAAAAGATCAACCTACAGCCGAGCAAAGGCTCTACTTGATCGGCGATTATAGACTCAAAAATGCCCTCAAGGAAACGAGTACGCACGCAAAACGACACTTTCCATGGACGCAGAACGAATAAAACGGTATCCTACGGCTCACTTCAGAAATCCCCTCCAGCGCGGCTGTAGCTCAGTGGATAGAGTATTGGCCTCCGAAGCCAAGGGTCGTGGGTTCGATCCCCGCCAGCCGCACCATATAATCTCCGTTATTTCAAAGACTTAGCAGAATATCGTGCTGATCGTATCAGCTTGTCGCGTGGTGGCAGATAAGCCGTTTTACCGCCGCAGGACTTTACCTAGGCCGCTAAACGGGGTGCTGCCCTGCAGCATACGATAGATCATTAATGAATTATTTTGCCATCCAGCCAGATTCCGGCCGCAGCGTCAATTTCGGCCGCCAATATTTTGACTTGTGTCAAAAATTTTATCGCTGTGGCGGCCGGTTTGAGAGGCGAGTTTGCTCAGGACTTGCTTGCCCGATTCAGGTAGAGCAGCCCCAGCGTCACGCCGACGAATACCACGGTGGCGCCCAGCATCGACCAGTGGATGCCGACCTTGCTGCCGATCAGGCCGACAAAAATGCCGCTGAACAGGCGCAGGCCGGAGGAGGACATGCCGAATAGACCGAGGACCTTGCCGCGTATCGCGTCCGGCGCTTTCATCTGCACGATGGTCTGGTTCATGCTGCTGAATGACAGTTCGCAGAAGCCCGCCGCAAACAGACAGACCAGCGCCACCACATAGTTGTGCGTCATGGCAAAGCTGCCCAGCGCGACGGCCCACGCCATGGCAAAGCCCATCGCGGCCGTCGGTGTGACGCGGGTGAAGCGCCAACCCGCTTCCAGCGTAATGCCGGCGAATAGCGCCCCGGCCGCATCGGCGGCCAGCAGCATGGAATAGGCCACGCCCGGCGAGATGCCGCCCAGCGCGCTGGCAAAGCCCGGCATCTGCGCCTGATAGCTATTGCCGACAAAGAAGGAGGCCGCGCCCGATAGCAATATCATGACGCCCAGCGTGGGTATCTTTTTCACCGCGACGATGGTCTGCCAGATATCGGCCAGCCCGTTGACGCGGCGCGCCGCCGATTGCTCCAGACGCTTGCCCCGGTGCGGCGCGGGCGCCTTCATCAGCCAGATCAGCAGCGGCAGGTAGAGCGCGGCATTGAGCAGTATGCCGCTGGACGGCCCCAGCGTGGACATGATCAGGCTGCCGACGCCCGGCCCGACCAGCACGCCGAAATAGCGCGCCGTGGAATTGAGCCGCACGGCGCTGGCCAGCTTGTCGACGCCGACGATGTCGTACAGCAGCACCTGACTGGACGTCATCCAGAACACGCCTGCCAGTCCATGCAGCACCAGCAGGATCATGGCTGCGGGAATGGTCAGGGTATCGGTAATGAAGAAGTAGCCCCAGCCCAGCGAGACCAGCGCAAACAGGGCGCCGCCTATCTGTATCAGGCGGCGCGAGTCGAAGCGGTCGTTCAGGGCACCCACGCCGACCGAGAACAGCAGATAGGGCAGCCAGTGCGAGATCACGGCAAAGCCACCGAGCGTGGGCGATTTGAACTTTTCGAATGCTACCCAGTAGCTGATAACGTGTTCGACGTTATCAGCCATCATGGTCAGGACGAAGGTGGCGACAAAGATGGGAAAGCTGGGGATTTTCAGAGCTTCAAAGGCCTGATGCTTGGCTGCCGGAGTGCTGTTCTGGGACATAGGGTCAGTATCGTTGTAAAAAGCAGGGCGCAGGGCCGCTGCCGGCCAGCATGGCGCTGGCCGTGAAAACGAATTATGACCCTAATTCGGCATGGCTGCTGAAGCCGGCTCTGTTCAGGCCAGCAGCTTGAGCAGCGCTGCTGCTGCAGCTTCCGACGAGGCGGGATTCTGGCCCGTCACCAGCAGGCTGTCGGTGACCACATACGATTGCCAGTCGGCGATGCTGGAATACTGGGCACCATGCTGCTTGAGCATGTCTTCGACGAGGAAGGGCACCACATTGCTCAGGCCCACCGCTTCTTCTTCCGTGTTGGTGAAGCCCGTTACCTGCTTGCCGCGCACCAGCGGCGTGCCGTCGGCGGCTTGCACGTGACGCAGCACGCCCGGTGCGTGGCAGACCGCGCCGACCGGCTTGCCTGCCGCCAGCATGGTTTCGATCAGGCGGATCGAAGCACGATCTTCGGCCAGATCCCACAGCGGGCCGTGGCCGCCCGGATAGAACACGGCATCGAAATCACCCGACTGCATATCGGCCAGTCTGGCCGTATTGGCCAGCAGTGCTTGCGCCTGCGGGTCGGCCTTGAAGCGACGGGTGGCTTCCGTCTGCGCTTCCGGTGCGTCGCTTTTCGGGTCCAGCGGCGGCTGGCCGCCCAGCGGCGAGGCCAGCGTGATGCTGGCGCCAGCCGCTTTCAGTACGTAATAGGGGGCGGCAAATTCTTCCAGCCAGAAGCCGGTTTTCTTGCCGGTGTTGCCCAGCTGGTCGTGCGAAGTCAGTACCATCAGAATGTTCATGTCGTTTCCTTTGCGTTGAGTGTGTAGGGTGAGAACGGCCTGCTGCTTACAGGGCTGCTTGCAGAATGCGGCGGCTGCGCGCGAGGTCGATATCGCGGTGTTCGCCCAGTGCCGTCATGCCGTGCGCCTGCAGCTGCTGCAGCACGGCTTCTACTGCGTCCTCACCTAGCCCGTAGGCCGAGAGACGGGTAGGGATGCCCAGTTCTTCGAAGAAGCTGCGGGTCTGTGCGATAGCGGCCGTGATGCGCTCGTCTTCGCTGCCCGTGCGGATGTTCCACACACGTGCCGCGTATTGCAGCAGCTTGGCGCGTTTGGCGTCGCGCTGTACGTCCAGCAGGGCGGGCAGTACCAGGGCCAGGGTGCGGGCGTGGTCGATGTCGTACAGCGCCGTCAGCTCGTGGCCTATCATGTGGGTGGCCCAGTCCTGCGGCACACCGGCGCCGATCAGACCGTTCAGCGCCTGGGTGGCGGTCCACATCAGATTGGCGCGGGTGGCGTAATCGTCCGGTGCGGCGATGGCTTGCGGCGCGATCTCGATCAGGGTTTGCAGCAAGCCTTCGGCATAGCGGTCCTGCACGCTGGCCTGCACCGGATAGGTCAGGTACTGCTCGATGGTGTGAACGTAGGCATCGACCAGACCATTGGCCACCTGTTTGGCCGGCAGGGTGAAGGTCTTGCTAGGGTCCAGCACGGAGAACTGCGGGAACAGCAGCGGATGGCGGAACGGCAGCTTGGCCTGAGTGGCTTTACGCGTAACCACGGCGCCGTTATTCATTTCCGAGCCGGTGGCCGGCAGAGTCAGTACCGTGCCTATCGGCAGGGCCTGACGAATATTACTGCCACCCTGTTCGGCGATTTCCCATGGTTCGCCCTGATATAGCGCGGCAGCGGCGACGAACTTGCTGCCGTCGATGACGGAGCCGCCGCCCACGGCCAGCAGGAAGTCCAGCTTTTCGGCCTGCACCAGCCGGACGGCGCGCATCAGGGTTTCGTAGCTGGGATTCGGTTCGATGCCGCCAAATTCGTGCACGCTGCGCTGGCCCAGTGCCTTGCGCACCTCGGCCAGCGTGCCGGTTTTTTCCGCGCTGGCGCCGCCGTACAGTATCAGCACGCGGGCAGTCTCAGGTACCAGCTGGTTGATGCGGCTGACGGTGCCGGTGCCGAATACGATGCGGGTGGGATTATGGAATTCGAAGTTCTTCATGCCTGCTTCCTTTATATTAGACCAGTCGTCTAGTTTGTGTTTCAAAAAAACGCGAGCACTGTGCAGACTCGCGTCAGGTTTTTCTGTTGCCCTATTCAGGCGGTTGCGGGTGCTAACTGCAGTAATTCCAGTGTGCTGAGCCAAGCCGACTGCAGGGCGCTGGGCTCGCGCCGCAGCTTGGTGAGCAGGGCGGCGCCCAGCCACAGCTGGTATAGCGTCTGCGCCATACGGGCCGGGTCGGCGACGCTGGCCAGTGAACCGTCGGCCACGCCCTGTTGTATGGTGCGGGCCAGCCGTTCGATGATGCGGCTGGTGCCATCGCGCAGGGCAGTGCGCATGGGTTCGGACATATCGGCCACTTCGCTGCTCAGTTTGACCACCAGACAGCGGCAGCCGTCGCACTGGTCGCTGGTTTCGACCATCCAGCTGGCCCAGTAGTCCATCAGCGCCTGCGCAGCGGTTTTGCCGGTCTGATCCAGCAGGCTATCCATTTCGATGCGGTACTGCTGCACGTAATCGGCCAGCATGGCCTCGCCGAACAATTCTTTGGACTTGAAGTAGTGATAGAACGAGCCTTTCGGCACATCCGCCGCCGTTAGGATCTCGTTCAGGCCCACCCCGGCAAAACCTTTGCGCGTGATGATGGCTTTGCCCTGATCGAGTATGTGCTGGCGGACGTCGGTGTATTCGGCTTTCATGGACGCTACTATAACACAATTAGACCAGTCGTCTAGAATATTTTTTCTCACAGTCCGGTGTGCCTGGCCTGAAAAATCAAACGATATGTTGATGCGCATCAAACCTTGGCCTCTTCATCTGGCTGGGTTGCCGGACTTATGATGAGTGCGCCACTTTACCCTCAGGGAGGCACTCTGGCCCGCTGCCTCAGGCGTCGGGCAGGACGGCCTCGATTACCCCAGCAGATAGGAGACACGTTATGCCCAGCTTGCGCTTGCGTAGTACCTCGTCCTGTTTCGGCGCTGTCCTTGCCTTGTTCGCCGCCGGCGAGCCTGTGCTGGCGAGCACACTCAATCAGAATGTTTCCTGGACCATAGACCGGCCCGGTACGGCCACGCTGTACCGGCTGGTGGCCTATGGTGATTCCATCTTTGCCGGCTACCATGGCTCCACCCTCAGCGCGGCCAAATATTCGGCTCCTACGGTGGAGGCCGAATATCTGTCGGCCTTATGGAATGCCAGAATCGAAAGTGTGCGCCGTACCAAGTCGGGCGCGCTGGCGGAGGATGTGTTCAAGAACAAGATCGTGGCCGAGCGCGCTTATATGCAAGCCAGTAACACGCGGGTGGTGGCCTTCGAGATGTGCGGTAATGACGGCTTGCAGGCGCGCGCCAGTTTCAAGCGGCAGAGCGGCAGTTGCGACGATAGCGGCCTGATGGTGGCCGAAAACGCTTGCCGTACCTATGTGGGCGCTGCCATGGATTACATCAACGCCTATGCCTACAGCGGCGTCAAGCTCAAGCTGGTCGCGAATCTGCACTATCCGGGCTATGCAGCCGATAACGTGATGAGTTCCTGTAAAGATCCGGCAACGGGCAGGCCCGTCAACATGCAGGACAAATTCCTGCCTTCGCTGGCACGGATCAATTTTGCCATGTGTGATCTGGCGCGCCGCAAAGGTTTTGTCTGCGTCGACAATTTCGCCCAGTATATGGGGGCGGACTACGACAGCAACGGCGATGGCCGGATCGATGCCGAAGCACTGCGTTATGTGCCCGGTGAAAGCGAAGCCAGCTACGTCACTCGGATCACCCGCACCTTGCGTTCCACCTTGCGCGATGCCAATCGCCACTTCGCCACGCCCAGCAGCAGCTACGACTATATCCAGTCCGATGATACCCATCCCACCTACACGGGTGATACCGTCAATGCCGGCCTGTTTGGCAGTACCAGTGGCGCCGGTGCACCGCGCTACTACACCGTGGTCTACGGCAAGAATCCCGTGTGGAACCAGTATGGTCACGAACGCATGGGCTGGGCCGGCTCGGCCTTTCATCCGGGAACGCCATGATGGCTGGCCGGGCGCGTCTGGTCTATCTGTTACTGGCAGGCGCGCTGGTGGCGGGCAGCGTGCTGCTGGTACTGTGGGACCGCCAGCCCGGCGCCGGAGCAGCAGCCAGCGTTGCGCTGCCCGCTGTCCATTCGCCAGTCCGGTCTGCCGTGCAGCCATCCTTACGGCTGGCGGCATCGGCGCCAGCAAGGCCAGCGGCGCAGATGCGGCCAGCGCCGCTTGAGGGTGACGCCGACCCCACGCGCGATCTGAAGAGTTACGTCATGCGTGGCCAGACACCTACCATGGCCGAGGTCATCGCCGGGCTGCATGAACGCGGCGTGTACTCGGGGCTGGGCGCGTTCCAGCCGCCGGGCACGCGCCCGCCCCTCAGAGGGCTGGCCGTGCCGGAAGATTTCGAGCTGCCCCCCGGTTATATGCGCCACTATCAGGCAACTGACGATGGGCAGCGTATCGAAGCGCTGCTGATGTTTGTGCCTGGCTGGCAACTCTATGACGAACAGCAACGGCCCATAGCCATGCCGGAGGACGGGGTAGTGCCGCCGGAACTGGCGCCAGCGGGCCTGCCGCTACGGCAGATCAGCATACCGCCGCCATCGGCCGGAGATAAATGAGCATGCCGTCGCTGCGCACGGTGACCTTGGCTAGCCTAGCGCTGCTGGCCAGCGCTGTTCTGGCAGGCTGCTATGCACGTGGCGGCGCGGGCTGGCCGCTGGGATTCTGCATGCTGGTGCCATGGTTGCTGGCCCTGCAGCAGTGCCGCCACTGGAGCACGGTGCTCGGCTATGCCTGCCTGATGGCACTGGCCTACACGGTCGCCGTATTTGCCTGGCTCGGTTATGCGCTGGGACAGTACACGGGCATGGGCGAGGCTGGCGGGCTAGCGTGTCTGATGCTGGCCGCCCCGCTGTTCCAGCCCCAGTTTCTGGTCTTTGCGCTGGCCCGCCACGTGGTGATGCGGCGGGCTGGCGCCACGGCCGCTGCGCTGGTGGCGCCCGCCGCGTGGGTGGCCACGGAATGGCTGTTGCCCAGGCTGCTGGACGATACGCCCGGTTATGGCCTGTATCCCTCGCCGCTGCTGCGTCAGGGCGCGGCTGTCGGTGGTGCGGCTGGCCTGACCTTGCTGCTGTTGCTGGCCAATGAGGGCTGGGCCGCCGTGCTGCGCGCCCGCCACCAGCGCTGGCGGGCGCAGGTAGCACCCTTGCTGCTGGCCGTTACGGGGCCGCTGCTGCTGGCCGCTTACGGCGCGCTGGCCGGGCCGGCGGCGCCTGCCGCGACAGCAAAGCCGGTGCGGCTGGCGCTGGTGCAGGCCAATATCACGGACTATGAAGGCTTGCGCCGGCAGCAGGGTACGGCCGCCGTGGTGCGTCAGGTGCTCGACACCCATTTCGTCATGAGCCGTGCGGCTGTGCAGCAGCACCATGCGCAGGCACTGGTCTGGTCGGAAACCATCTATCCGACCACGCTGGGGCATCCCAAGAGTAGTGCGGGCGCCGCGCTGGACGAGGAAATTCTGGCGGCGGTGGCGGACCTGGGCGTGCCGCTGCTGCTGGGAACCTATGATCGCGACAGTGCTGGTGAATACAACGCGGCGGCACTGCTGCAGCCCGATACTGGCGTACAAGGCTACTACCGCAAGACGCGTTTGTTCCCGCTGACGGAATACGTGCCCGCCTGGCTCGATGGCGCGCTCGTACGACGCTGGCTGCCCTGGACTGGCAGCTGGCAGGCGGGCAATGGCGCGCGGGTGTTTCCCCTCAAGCTAGGCGATGGCCGCGAGATCGTATTCCAGCCGCTGATCTGTCTTGACGATGTCGATACGACGCTGGCGCTGGAGGGCGCGCGGCTGGGGGCGCAGCTCATCGTGAGCATGTCCAACGATGCATGGTTCACGGCCTATCCTGAGGGTGCACGCCTGCATCAGACGGTAGCCGCATTTCGCAGCATAGAAACGGGTTTGCCGCAGGTGCGCGTGACGACCAATGGCTACAGCGCCGCCTTCGATGCGGGGGGGGCCATGCTGGCCGCCAGCAGCATGGGGACGGCGACGCTGGTGGTGGCCGACGTAGTGCCGGGCGGGATGGCAGTGACCCCGCTGGTGCGCTGGGGTAACTGGGTGGGACCGGCGGCCTGCATCGTGCTGCTGGCGCTGGTGGTGATGACGTGGCTGCGCGTGGCAGAGCGCGGCCTGCTCACCGCGACCGGGCTGGCGGCCACACCGGTGGCCGCACCGGCGCTACCGCTGCAGCTAGGGCTGCCCCCCTTGCCGCCGGCTGCCAGACTGGCCGTGGTGCTGCTACGCGCCGTTGCGGGGGCCAGCGTGCTGGCGCTGGGGCTGGCCTTGTGGCGCGATCCCCCTTTGCGCAGCAATACCCTGGCCCAGCTGCGCTTTCTGGCGGCAGGCTATCTGTTGCCTCAGGCTGCTGCGTGGTGCGTGCTCCGGGCGTATCCGGGCCGGCTTTGCGTTGCCGTACCGGCTCATGGTGGCGGCCTGCTCGGACGCTGCTACCGGGCCCGCCTGCGGCTGCGCCGGCGGATCTGGGACCGGCCTTGCTGCAAGCTGGTGCTGCTGCCGCTGGCGCTGGCGCTGGCCGTGCCGGCCTTTATCCTGCACCAGAATATCGTGTTTGGCAGTGCGCTGGGCGAGTACGACAGTCTGGGACTGGCGGCCTACCTGCAGGGGCTGGCTTTGTGGTGGGGCGCCTGGGCCTGCGGCGTGCTGCTGTGCGCGGCCACGCTGCGGCTGGCGATCGAAGTGGCGGCCCTGCTGGTGGCTGCCGCCCGGCCTGATCAGGCCGCTTCGGCGCGCTACTGGCTGGAGCGGGGCGGCGCCCTGCTGCTGTATCTGGGGTTGCCCGCTGCGCTGCTGCTGCGGGTGTACGCGGCCTAGCGCGAGCGCGCTTCTTCGCGCCGCTGCATGACGTAGGCTTTCAGGTCATCGAAAGTGATATCGCCGCGCTGACGGGTGTCGATATGCTCGAAATTGCGGTTGACGAAACTGAGGCCCGCTTTGCTGGCTTCTTCGCGGCTCAGGCTGCCGCTGCCGTCGGTATCGGCCTCATCGAAGCGTTTTTTCAGGCGCTGCATGGCGCGGTAGTGCAGCAGGGCTTTATCCGGACTGCCCTTGTACGGCAGCACTTCGCTCAGGCTGACAGGATTGCTGGCCGGCGCCACAGGCTGGGCCAGAGACAGGCTGGTGACGCAGACCAGTGCGGCAGCTACGGCGGCGTGGAAAAGCGCTTGCATGAGGTTCCCCTAGAACGCCGCTTAGTCAGCCCGGCGCTTGGCTAATGGCACTACTTTGCAACGATCAGGGGAATTAAGCAACGAAAGACGGTGTTGCGATGCGGCAGTGTTGCTCTGCCGCATCGAATTGCTGAAATCCTGCCATTTCGGCAGAATTGCTGTATTTGCAGGGTTGCCTGGCCAATTTAGCCATTTATTACGGCAACCCTGGACCGCTTTTACTTCGGTATCGAGCCTTCTACGCCTTGCACGTAGAAGTTCATGGTCAGCAAGTCTTTCAGCGGCACCACGGCGCCGGCCGGGTAGCGCACGGCGCCCGACTGGTCCTTGATCGGGCCGGTGAACGGGCTCAGCGTACCGGCCGTCAGTGCCGCTTTCTTCTCTTCGAACAGCTTGGCGGCATCGGCCGGCACCACGGCATTCAGACCCGACATCTTGACCATGCCTTCTTTCATGCCGCCGTGTACCTCAGTAGGTTTCCAGGTACCTGCCAGCACGGCCTTGGCTGCTTCGGTGTAGTAGCCGCCCCAGTAATTGGTGGCCGCCGTCAGGTGGGCTTTAGGCGCGAACTTGGACATGTCCGAGTCCCAGCCGAAGGCGTACACGCCTTTTTCCTGCGCCACTTGCAGGGTGGCCGGCGAGTCGGTGTTCTGCGCCATCACGTCAGCGCCCTGGGCCACCAGGGTTTCGGCCGCCTGGCGTTCTTTCGCCGGGTCGTACCACGAATTGACCCAGATCACCTTGGTTTTGATGGCCGGATTGACGCTTTGCGCGCCCAGCGTGAAGGCGTTGATGTTGCGGATCACTTCAGGCACAGGGAAGGAGGCGATGAAGCCCAGCGTCTTGGTCTTGCTCATTTTGCCGGCGATCACGCCGTTCAGATAAGCGCCTTCGTACAGCCGGGTTTCATAGGTGCCCATGTTTTTGCCCGTCTTGAAGCCGGTGGCATGCAGGAACACCACGCCCGGTGCCGATTTGGCCACCTTCTCGGTCGGGTTCATATAGCCGAACGAGGTGGTGAAAATCAGCTTGTTGCCTTCGGCGACCAGCTTGCGGATCACCCGTTCCGCATCGGCGCCTTCCGGCACGCTTTCCACGAAAGTGGTTTTGACTTTGGCGCCCAGTTCCTTTTCCATGGCCAGACGGCCCTGATCGTGGGCATAGGTCCAGCCGGCGTCGCCCACCGGGCCGACATACACGAAGCCGATTTTCAGCGGTTCGGCAGCAAAGGCGGAAGCAGACAGGCCGATAGCGGCAGCGCAGGCGGTCAGGGCGAGCAGAGTGCGACGTTTCATTATTCGATTTCCTTTTAAAAGTAGCGGTGGGAATTCAGGCTGCCATTAGAAATGGTACTCGGCACGCACCATCGGGGTTTTGGCCGTTGCGCCGGGGTTGTTGGTGTCCGGATTGCCGAACTTGTTTTTCCAGTACTGGTACTCGACACCGACCTTGAAGGTGTTCTTCGGTGCGCCGACGGCGGCGCTCATGTCGTACATGACCTGCATGTCGATATTGGTTTCGCGCGCCGTGTCGCCGCCGAATTCGTTCTTGCCCTTGGTGCCGATGAAGTTGGCATAGCCTTCGAACGCCAGCGGTACACCGGCCACTTCGAACGGAATGCCCCATGCTGCGGTCAGCATGGCGTGGGTTTTGTAGGTGTAGCGCGGGGTCTGCACGTGGCTGAAGGTGTTGTAAGGCGCATTGCTTTCGCGCAGAGCCAGCAGGCTGACATCGAGGAAGCCCGGCACGTCCAGCATCAGGGTAGGGCCCGCCACCAGCATGCGTTTTTTCGAGTTGTAGCCGGCATCGGTTTTGGTGTTGTAGTCAAAACCGGCCGTGGCGCCCACGCCGCGCACGGGGCCGAAGGCCAGATTGCTGCCGCTGATCTTGCCCAGATCCAGCGTGTGGCGGTACACGGCATAGGCTTCGTGCGCGCCATCCTTGGCACCGGCGGACGAGGGATCGGCTTCCGACGACAGCAGGAAATCGACGCTGAAGAAGTTCTTGCCGTATTTGTAACCGGAGACGCTGCTCAGGTTGAAGATGTTCTTGCTGATGTCCTGATTGTTGAACGGCTCGGCGAACTGGGTGCCATAACGGTAGCTGAGCGATGTGTCGCTCCAGTCAGCCGCCTGGGCGGCGCAGGTGCTGCAAACGAGAAGTGCGAGGGCGGTACGGCGGGCAAATTGCGACATCGTGTTACTCCATTCAAGGTCAATTAAAGTTAAAACAATTTATACGGTATGGCTGGATTCTCTTAATCTGTTCTAAAGCAAGTAGTACGCCATCCGCTATAAGTCCATGCGTGCAGATCAATTGCAGCTTGCATGTCAGGTGCTGCTAGCAGCCGGCCAGCGCATCGGCCAGACGGATTTTTTTCTCCTGTGTGCCCAGCCGCAGGCGCGCTTCGATGGCCAGCAGGTGATGTTCGATCAGCTCGGTGGCCTGCTGTACCTTGCCCTGTTCGATCAGGCTGGCCAGATCATCGTGTTCGTCGTTCTCGCACATGCTGGCGCCGGGCGGCTCGTAGAGCGCGATAATCAGCGAACAGCGCGACACCAGCTCCGCCATGTAGCGCTGCAGTACCTGATTGCCGGCCAGCCGGGCCAGCAGCAGATGGAACTCGCCGCCCAGCCGTATCCACGCGGCGCGGTCGCCGCTGCGGCGCGCCTGATCCTCCGCGGCCAGCGCACTGCGGATCTGGCGGATAGACGCATTGGTGGCATTGCGTATCACTAGGGGTATGATCTCGCGTTCGATGGCGCGGCGGGCGGCGAAAATGTCGCGTGCTTCCTGCGGCGTGGGCGACGCGACCACGGCGCCGCGGTTGGGCCGCAGTTCGATAATGTGCTCGTGCGCCAGTCGCAGCAGCGCCTTGCGCACGGTGGTGCGGCTGACCTGATACAGTTCGCAGAAATCGGCTTCGCCCAGATGGGTGCCGGGCGGCAGGCGGTGGCTCATGACGGCATGGATCACGGCGCGATAGATGCGCAGGTCAACGGCCGTGGTGCCGCGTTTGGCGCGGTCTGCAGAACCAGTGGATGGCATTGTGAAATTCTCCGTGAGAGTGTGCTCACGCTGGATAAAGCAGGAACCATGCTAGGCGGATTGTGTACACGTGGGCGTGCTCGGGTAGCCGCTATTGTGTACGAAAGGGTCGGGTTTTGTCCCCATTTCGGGCGTGCTGCACGCTGATGGTGAGGCGAAGTGTCAGATTTGGTGCACACTGGCGGTGATTAAAGGGGGCGGCACTGTGCTAGCTGTGGCACATTACTTGCCTCTGAAAGGATATTCATTTTGTATACGAAAGAGGACGTGCCGATGACCGAGCCGCGCCTGCAATTGCTAGGCATCTCCAAGATTTACCCGTCGGTGGTGGCCAATGCCGGCGTCAACCTGAGCGTCATGCCGGGCGAGATACATGCCGTGCTGGGCGAAAACGGCGCCGGCAAGAGCACCTTGATGAAGATCATTTACGGCGTGACGCGGCCCGACGAAGGCCAGATCATGTGGGAAGGCCGCCAGGTAGACATCAGTTCGCCGCAGGCCGCGCGCAAACTGGGCATAGGCATGGTGTTCCAGCATTTTGCCTTATTTGAAACGTTGACAGTGGCCGAGAACATTGCGCTGGCGCTGGACGATCAAGTCACCCCGGCTGAACTGGCGCCGCGCATCCGCGCCGTGGCCGAACAGTATGGTCTGCCGCTCGATCCGATGCGGCTGGTGCACAGCATGTCGGTGGGCGAGCGCCAGCGGGTGGAAATCGTGCGCTGCCTGCTGCAGTCGCCGCGCCTGCTGATCATGGATGAACCGACGTCGGTGCTCACGCCCGACGCGGTACTGAGCTTGTTCGATTCGCTGCGCCAGCTGGCCGCGCAGGGGGTGAGCATACTGTACATCAGCCACAAGCTCGATGAAATCCAGGCGCTGTGCGACAAGGCCACCGTGCTGCGCGGGGGGCGCGTGTCCGGCACCGCCTATCCCAAACAGGAAAGCGCCAAGTCGCTGGCGGAACTGATGATAGGCCGCGAGCTGCCGGTGTGCGTGCACCAGCCGCGCGAACCGGGCGAGGAACTGCTGACGCTCGAATATCTGAATGTACGCAGTGCCGATCCTTTCGGCACTCACCTGAAAGACATCAGCCTGAAACTGCGCAGCGGCGAGATCGTCGGCATTGCCGGTATTTCCGGCAATGGCCAGCAGGAGCTGCTCCGAGTGATTTCGGGCGAACGCCTGCTGGCCGTCGATGAAGGCACGATCCGTTTCAGCGGCAGCGATGTGGGCGCCCTCGATGCGGCCCGGCGCCGCCAGCTGGGCCTGGGCTTCGTGCCGGAAGAGCGGCTGGGACGCGGCGCCGCGCCCGATATGTCGCTGGCCGATAACGCTTTGCTGACCGGCTATCTGCCCGCTGCGCAGACCGGCATGGTGCGCCATGGCGTGATCCAGCGCGGCGTGGTGCGCGCTTTTGCGCGCAAGGTCATCGAGCGCTTCAAAGTCAAATGCGGCGACGAGCTGTCGGCGGCGACCAGTCTGTCGGGCGGCAATCTGCAGAAGTTCATCGTCGGCCGCGAGATTGCGCTGGCGCCGAAGATGATGGTGTTTGCCCAGCCCACCTGGGGGGTGGACATCGGCGCGGCCATGCTGATCCGCCAGGCCATCATCGATATGCGCGATCAGGGCGTGGCCGTGCTGGTGCTGTCGGAAGAGCTGGACGAACTGTTCATGCTGAGCGACCGCATTGCCGTGCTGGCCGATGGCCGTCTTTCCGCAGCAGTGCCAGCTGCTGCCACCAGTATCAACCAGATCGGCGTTTGGATGAGCGGCGATTTCAGTTCCCAGCAAGGAGTAGCCCACCATGTCCAGGCTTGAACGCCGACCCGAACCTTCGCGCCGCATGATGCTGGCGTCGCCCCTGCTGGCCGCCGTGGCCATGCTGCTGAGCGGCTCCGTGCTGTTCTTCCTGATGGGGCAGCAACCGCTGTATGCCTTCTATGTGTACTTCATCAAACCGTGGACCACGCTGTATGGCGTGGGCGAGCTGCTGCTCAAGGCTACCCCGCTGATCCTGTGCGGCGTGGGGCTGGCGCTGGGCTTCCGTGCCAACGTCAACAACATCGGCGCCGATGGCCAGCTGACCGTGGGGGCCATTGCAGCCGGCGCCGTGGCGCTGTATTTCGACGAAGTGCAGGCCTGGTGGGTACTGCCGCTGATGCTGCTGGCCGGTGCCCTGGGCGGCATGCTGTGGGCTGCCATTCCCGCCCTGCTGCGCACCCGCTTCAATACCAACGAAATTCTGGTCAGCCTGATGCTGGTGTATGTGTCCTATCACTTGCTCAGCTATCTGGTGCACGGCCCCATGCGCGATCCGGCCGGTTTCAATTTCCCCCAGTCGAAAATGTTCAGCGACGCGGCCACCTTGCCGCTGCTGGTGGAAGGCTTGCGTGTCAACGCCGCGTTCATCCTGTCGCTGCTGGCGGCGCTGGGTGCATGGTTCTTCTGCAAGCACAGCTTTGCCGGCTACCGCATGCAGGTCAGCGGCATGGCGCCGGCCGCCGCGCTGTATGCGGGCTTTAGCGAGCCGCGCAATGTCTGGCTGGCCTTTATGGTTAGCGGCGCCCTGTCCGGCATAGCCGGCGTGGGCGAAGTGGCCGGCCCGCTGGGCCAGATGCAGCCATCCGTCTCGGCCGGCTACGGCTTTGCCGCCATCATCGTGGCCTATGTGGGGCGCTTGCATCCGCTCGGTGTGGTGCTGTCGGCCCTGCTGATGTCGCTGCTCTACATCGGCGGCGAAACGGCGCAGATCGAGCTGCAGGTGCCGTCCGCCATTACCGGCATGTTCCAGGGCCTGCTGCTGTTCTACCTGCTGGCCGCCGACCTGTTTATTCACTACCGCTTCAAGCCGCGCATGCGCCGCCTGCCTGTTACCTCCGGAGAGCAAGCCTGATGACTACCGAACTGTTAATTGCTTTCCTTGCCAGCACGGCCGGTGCCGCTACGCCGCTGGTGGTGGCTTCCATGGGCGAACTGGTGACCGAGCGTTCCGGCGTGCTCAATCTGGGCATGGAAGGCATGATGCTGGTGGGTGCCGTGGTGGGCTTCGGCGTCACCCTGAGCACGGGCCAGATGAGTCTGGGCCTGCTGGCGGCTATGCTGGCCGGTATGGCGATGGCGCTGATCTTCGGTTTTCTGGTGCTGACGCTGCAGACCAATCAGGTGGCGACGGGGCTGGCGCTGACGCTGTTCGGCATCGGCCTGTCGGCCTATATGGGGCGCGGGCTGGTGGGGCAGACGGTGGCGCCCATGCCGCATCTGGAGTTTCCCCTGCTGTCGCAGCTGCCGTTTGTGGGTCCGCTGTTATTCCGCTTTGATGGCATGGTGTACGCCTCGCTGGCACTGGCGCTGCTGGTGGCCTATCTGCTGGCGCGTACCCGGCTGGGTCTGCTGATCCGCGCGGTCGGCGAAGCGCCGCAGGCGGCGCACGCGATCGGCTATCCCGTGATCGGGCTGCGCTACGGCACCGTGCTGTTCGGCGGTGCGCTGGCCGGACTGGGCGGCGCCTATCTGTCGCTGGCACTGACGCCGATGTGGGTGGAAGGCATGACGGCCGGGCGCGGCTGGATTGCGCTGGCGCAGGTGGTGTTCGCCACGTGGAAGCCGCGCGGCGTGGTGCTGGGCGCCTACCTGTTCGGTGGCGTGACCGTGCTGCAGTTCCACGGCCAGGGCATGGGGCTGGCCATACCGGCCGAATTCCTCTCCATGCTGCCGTATCTGGCCACCATCGTGGTGCTGATGATTATTTGCCGTAATCCGCAGACAATTCTGCTCAATAAGCCTGTTTCTTTGGGGCAAAACTTCAAACCTGAATGAATTTGTTGCGCCGCAAGCACAGAAACATTGTTGTTTAGAATAATAACGATCGGTATATTTTTTCACTTAACTCGAACTGAAACAATTGGTGATTATCCTGTAGCTGTAGTTCCAGTAATCTGGTTTGCGTGGTTCTTCTGTTTTCTCCGGAAAGGAAGTAGCGATGCGGCTCAATCATCCAGTTACGCAGCACGAGTATGTGATGGAGGATGGCAAGACTATCGTCTCCAGCACTGATTTGCGGGGCAATATCAACTACGCCAATCAGTACTTCATCCATGTCAGTGGTTACACCGAGCAGGAATTACTGGGCGCGCCGCAAAACATTTTGCGTCACCCCGACATGCCGCCCGAAGCGTTTGCCGATATGTGGCAGACCATACAGAGCGGCACGCCGTGGACCGGCATGGTCAAGAACCGCCGCAAGAACGGCGATTTCTACTGGGTGCTGGCCAACGTCACACCGGTGATCGAAGGCGGCAAGCCGGTCGGCTATCTGTCGGTACGTACCAAGCCGGAGCGCGACCAGATCGTGGCGGCGGAAAAACTGTACCGCGAAATTCGCGAAGGCAACCCGCGCAAGTTGCGCATCGTGCATGGCCGTGCCATCCGCAGCTTCTGGTGGACGCGCGCCCGCGAGGCCGTGCGCATGTCGCTCGATAAACAGCTGATCAGTGCCACCACATTGCTGGCGGGCGCCATGCTGCTGCTGACCGGCCTGCTGTTCGCGGCCGATGGCAGCGCGCTGGCCGGCATGCAGCACTGGCTCGGTTCGCTGGCACTGGCGGCAGCGCTGGGCATGCTGTGGCTGGGACGCAGCCTGTACTTCAAGGTGGCCATGCCGCTCAAGCGGGCGACCCATGCGGCCCGCATGATGGCCGGCGGCGATCTGACGTCCATCATCAAGGTGCAGGGCGAAGACGAGATGGCGCAGCTGCTGGCGGCACTGCGCCAGACCAATGTGAATTTGCGCAGCATTATCGGTGACGTGCGCGCCAATTTCGACCAGATTTCCATGGCCACCGATGAAATCGCCGATGGCAATATGGATCTGTCGGGACGCACCGAGTCGCAAGCTTCCAGCCTGCAGGAAACCGCAGCCAGCATGGAGCAGCTCACCTCCACCGTGCAGCAGAGTGCCAGCAATGTGGCTAGCGCCAACCAGCTGGCCGAAAAGGCCGCCGAGGTGGCGGCGCAGGGCGGCGATATCGTGGCGCAGGTGGTGGCCACCATGGATGCCATCAATGCTTCGTCGAGCAAGATCCTCGATATCATCGGCATGATAGACGGCATTGCCTTCCAGACGAATATTCTGGCCCTGAATGCGGCCGTGGAAGCAGCCCGTGCCGGTGAGGAAGGACGCGGCTTTGCCGTGGTGGCGAGCGAAGTGCGCGCACTGGCGCAGCGCTCGGCGGCGGCGGCCAAGGAGATCAAGGAACTGATCAACGCGTCGATCGAGAAAGTCCAGACCGGCGCCCAGCTGACCAATAGCGCCGGGGTCACCATGAACGAAGTGATTGCCGCCGTCAGCCGCGTCACGCAGGTGATGGATGAAATTTCCAACGCGACGCAGGAGCAGAGCGACGGCATCGGTCAGGTCAATCTGGCCGTGATCCAGATCGACGATATCACCCAGCGCAACGCCGCACTGGTGGAAGAAGCGGCGGCAGCGGCCGGCAATCTGGCCTTGCAGACGCGCTGCGTCTCGCAGGCCATCGCCGTGTTCAAGCTCAACTCCGGCCATGGCGCGCGCACTTCGGTGGCAGTGGCCACCCAGACGGCAGCGGAGGAACACCGGGTCCGCTCGGCTGCGGTGGAACAGCGCAAAGTCAAACTGCTGGCCTGAGCCGTCCGTGAACGCGCTATCATGCGGTTTCAACGATAGCGCGGAGTAGCAGCATGAGCAGGTCGGTACAGGTAACGCTGGCGGGGCAGAACTGGGTATTCGAGGCACGGGCCGGCGAGACGATACTGGAGGCGGCGGAATGGTCAGGCGTGATACTGCCCAGTTCCTGCCGCACCGGCGCCTGCCGTACCTGCATGTGCAAGAGCACGCGCGGCAAGGTGCGTTATCACGTCGAGTGGCCGGGCCTGAGCAAGGAGGAAAAGCGCGACGGCTATATCCTGCCTTGCGTGGCCGAGGCGGAAACCGACCTCACGCTGGAGATTCCCGCCGCCAGGCTTCAGCCGTAAGGCGTGTAGCTGAAGCCATTACCTATGATGCTGGCCAGCGCCTGCTGGTTTTCTGCGCTTTCGCCGAAATAGGCCAGCGTCTTGGCCTGGGTGCCGCCCAGATTGTCCAGATAGTTATTCCAGAACTTGATGCCGCCGGCATCACCGGCGCGGTGCAGCACGTTCTGGTAGAGTTTGTCCACCAGCGCGGCATTGCTCAGATTGCTGCCATACATGGCCTGGAATTCCGCGCTGCTGGTGAAATAGCTGGCGATGGTATCGAGCGACATGCCTTCATCCATCTGGTGCATCCAGAAGCCCAGTCCGCCGCTGTCGGGGGTGCGGTTGAACGCGGCCTGATACAGGCGGTAGACCTGTCCGCCATTGCCGGCCACATCGAAGGCCAGCGCCCTATCATCGAACAGCAGCCGTTCCACGTTGAGCAGTGTGTCGCTGCCACCGGCGATGGCCTTCGATTGCACCGTCAGGGTGTTGCCGCTCTGGCTGATCTGCCAGCTGTCGCGCGGGCCGGCCAGCACCACCGTATCGCTGCCGCTGCCGCCATCGACGCGGTGATTGTCATCGAGCAGGGTAATCGTGTCGTTGCCGCTGCCTGCATCGACCAGCACGGAATCGGCGCCGCCTCTGAGCACGATGCGGTCCTTGCCGGCGCCCGTGGCCAGTTGCAGGGGCTGGCCCAGCCGGGTGGCCAGCGTGACATTGACCTGATCGTCGCCGCCGAAGTTGGCCGGATTGGCCAGCATGGATTCATCGATCAGGGTCTGTCCCGTGACCGTCATGCCCAGATTGCTGGCGCTGAAGGAACTGCCATCGCGATAGCTGATGTTGATGCTGTCGAGACGGCCATTGAGCTGGGTGGAGCTCAGTTCGTGTCCTATCATCATGGCATTGCCCTGCACGGCAAAGTCGCCGCTGATGGTGGCCAGTGTCAGGGTTTTTTCCGAGCTCAGGGTGATGCTGCTGAGCGTGCCGCTGAAATCATCGGACTGGGCGAAATTGACGCGGCCATGCATGCCCACCGTGGAGTTGCCGCTGCTGGGGTCATACAGCGGGCTGCTGGCCGGCAGCAGGGTGCGCAGAGAGGTGTCGGTGACGGTGCTGGTGGTGCTGTAGAACGAACCCTGGCTGGCGTCGTAGTGGTAGTTGAGGGTGCCCGCTACGGTCAGGCTGACGTAGCCGGGCATGACCCGTTCCAGCATGGTGGCGCTGGCATCGCCCACGCTGGCGTCCGGATGGGCCAGGGTGATGCCGCTGAACTGGCTATAGGCGCCGTCGGCATAGCCGAGGCGCATGGCGTTGCCGGTGGAGCTGCGGCTGGTGTAGTAGTAATGGCTGCTGTCAAAGCCATAGTTGGCCTGCAAGAACGTGTCGACCAGCGGGGCCAGACTGACTTCCTCGCTGCTGTTGGCGCTGCTGAAATTCGAGGCGATGATGCTGCTGCCTAGGCTGATATTGATATTGGCCATGCTACGGCGCTCCGCAAGATGTGTGGGAGCATATTATTGCAAATAATATATGCAATAAAGGTAATTTTTTGTTTCAGATGGTGTCGTCCGGATTTCTGCGCAGGCGGCTCAGCAGAGCCTCGGCCGATTCCGTCATCGGCAGGCCGTGACGGCGCAGCAGCTGGATGTTGAGCACCATATTCTCCAGCACCAGTTTGGCGGCCACGGCCAGCAGGGTGAGCTGCTTGTCCGCCTCGCTGAAATTTTCCATGGCATCGGCCATGTCGCATAGATGGCTGGAGATCAGCGCGCGCAGATCGTCTTCGGCGAAAGGCAGATCGGCGAAATCGATGGGGTCTTCGCGCTCCACCTCCGCCATCAGCTGTTGCAGTTCCTGCGGGGTAATCGACATGTCGTGCTCCCGTGCATAAGGCGTTTTCATTGTAATGGAATCGGCATAGAATCCCCTATCCGTGTTCGCAACAGGGAAACCCGTCTCATGGCGCAACTCATCTTTACCCAGCAGCTGGCGCGCTTTCTGCCGGTGCCGCAGCTCGCCACGCAAGCGGGCAATCTGCGCGCCGCGCTGGATCAGGCGTTTGCCGGCCAGCCGCGCCTGCGCAGCTATGTGCTCGACGAGCAGGGTCATCTGCGGGCGAATGTGGTGATTTTCATCGACGGCCGGCGTACGCGCGAGCGCGAGCAGCTCGACGATGCGCTGCAGCCCGATTCCCAGGTGTATATTCTGCAAGCCCTATCAGGAGGCTGATATGTCCGATCGCGCCTATCTGGCGACCCGCAAAGGTTTATTCGAGCTGTATCGCACGGACCAAGCATGGCATCTGGGTGCGCAGCATTTCCTTGGCGATCCCGTGTCCATGCTGCTGGCCGACCGGCGCGATGGCACATTGTATGCCGCCCTGCATCTGGGCCATTTCGGTCCCAAGCTGCACCGGCGCAAGGCTGGCAGCGATCAATGGAGCGAAGTCGCGGTACCGGCGTTTCCTGTCAAACCGGCCGACTCGGCCGATCCGGTGGAATGGAAGGTCTTGCAGATCTGGTCGCTGGCCGCCGGCGGGCCGGACCAGCCCGGCGTGCTGTGGGCCGGCACCTTGCCGGGCGGCCTGTTCCGCTCGGAGGATTATGGCGATAGCTGGCAACTGGTGGAAGCCCTGTGGCAGGTGCCGGAGCGGGCCCAGTGGATGGGCGGCGGCTATGATGTGCCGGGCATACACAGCATCTGCGTCGATCCGCGCGACAGCAATGCGGTACTGGTGGGTATATCCTGCGGCGGCGCCTGGCTGACCACCGATGGCGGCGCCAGCTGGCAGATGCGCGCCGAAGGCATGCGCGCCACCTATATGCCGCCGGAACTGGCTGGCGTGCAGGCGGTGCAGGACCCGCACCGCATCGTGCGCTGCGCTGCCGAGCCGGACAAGCTGTGGTGCCAGCACCATAACGGCATCTGGCGCTCGGTGGATAACGGTGCGCACTGGCAGGAAATCCAGCCGCAGCAGGTGTCGAATTTCGGTTTTGTGACGGCGGTGCACCCGCAGGATGGCGAAACGGCGTGGTTTGTGCCGGCCAGCGCCGATAGCCAGCGCATTCCGCCGCAGGCGGCGCTGGCCGTGACCCGCACCAGCGACGGCGGCCACAGCTTCACGGCGTGGCGCGGCGGCCTGCCGCAGCAGCATTGCTACGATCTGGTGTACCGCCACGGCCTCGATGTGAGCGCCGATGGCCGCGTGCTGCTGATGGGTTCGACGACGGGCGGGGTCTGGGTATCGGAAGACGGCGGCGGCCAGTGGCAGACCATAGCGGCCCATCTGCCGCCCGTGTACGCGGTCAGCTTCGGCTAGTGGTAAGGGCGCAGAAATTTTTTCTGCGCCATGCAATATCGCCCCGGCAGCCCCGTCTACACAGGGGTCGCCACACTGTTGTGGCCTAGCCCGGGGTTGCCGAACATGAATCATCCATCTGTTATTGCCGAAGATACTGCCCACAGTTTCGATAGCTGGGCCGCTGCCAGCCAGCCGCGCCGCCATCAGGGCCGCTTCCGCAATCCCGTGGCCATGCACAAAATGGGGCTGAAAAAGACGCTGGGCCTGATGCTGCGCTTTCTGTTCGATAAGCCGCGCAACACCGTGCCGCGCCAGCCCATACCCGTTCACGCGATCACGCAGCAGCAATTGCTGGCTGCTCCGGATCGCAGCCTGTTCCGCCTCGGCCACTCCACCATGCTGCTCAAGCTCGACGGCAGCTTCTGGCTGACCGACCCCGTGTTTTCCCAGCGCGCTTCGCCGTTTCAGTGGATGGGGCCGCAGCGCTTCCATGCGCCGCCCCTGAGCATAGACGAGCTGCCCCCCATCAAGGGGGTGATCCTGTCGCACGACCATTACGACCATCTGGACCATGCTGCCATATTGCAGCTGGCGCCCAAGGTCGAGCATTTCATTACCCCGCTAGGGGTAGGCGACCGCCTGATCGACTGGGGCATTGCGCCGGCCAAAATACGCCAGCTGGGCTGGTGGGAAGCCACGCACGTGGATGATGTAAAGCTGGTGGCTACACCGGCCCAGCATTTTTCCGGCCGCGGCCTGAATGACCGCAACCGCACGCTGTGGGCCTCGTTCGTGATCGAACAGCGCGAGCTGCGGATCTTCTTCAGCGGCGATAGCGGCTATTTTTCCGGCTTCAAGGAAATCGGCCAGAAATACGGTCCGTTCGACCTGACCATGGTGGAAACGGGCGCCTACGATCCGCAGTGGCCCGATGTGCACATGCAGCCGGCCGAATCGCTGCAGGCCCATCTCGATTTGCGCGGCAAGGTGATGCTGCCGATTCATAACGGCACGTTCGATCTGGCCCTGCATGCATGGCATGACCCGTTTGACCGCATCAGCGAGCTGGCCGCGCTGCACGGTGTGGCGCTGGCGACACCGGCCATAGGCGCACGGCTTGATATTGCACAGCCGGCGCGCGGCGAAGCATGGTGGGAGGCGGTCAAACAGCAGGAAGGGCAGGGCAGCAGCGTACCGGCCGCCACGCTGGCCAGCGAAACCCGCGCCAGTCCCGTCTAGGACAGGCGTAACGGCTGCTCAGGCGGTGACGTTGATCAGTTTGCCGATGGTCTGGCCCTGGGCATTGATCTGCGTTCTGGGCTGGGCACTGAGTTCGGCCGGCAGTACCTGTTCGGCCCGGCTGGGCTTTTCTATGGCCTGGGTCAGATTGGGCACGGCAGCGGCTTTGGGCGGCGCGGCGTTGCTGGCCTGAGTGCTCTGGCGCCGCGTATCATCGAGCGTCTGTTTGTCGTCCGACAGTTGCTGGCGGCTCTGTTCGAGCCGGCTGGCATCCTGATTCACCCGCACCTGATCCTGCTGCACCTGCCTTTCGGCTAGTGCAATCGAAGCTTGCAGCGCGTTGACGGATGAGACGGAAGGCACGATTAACCTCTAGGCAATATTTCTAGGCGCAAAGACGCAGAATCGCGTGCTATACGATCCATTCAAGAGTAGGACAGAATCCTGAAAAACGCAAGAAGCGGTGCTTGGCAGCGCTGGTGGCGGGGCTGGCCAGCCCCCGCACAGGGCACTGGCCAGTGAGACCGATTACATATTGCGGCGGTACTGGCCACCCACTTCGAACAGCGCCGTGGTGATCTGGCCCAGCGAGCAGACGCGCACGGCGTCCATCAGCTTGTCGAACACATTGGCGTTGTCGATGGCGGCCTGCTGCAGTGCTGCCAGTGCCTGCGGCGCGGCGCCAGCGTTACGGGCATGGAAGTCCTCCAGACGGGTGAGCTGCGATTGCTTCTCGTCGTCGGTGGAGCGGGCCAGCTCGATGGTCTGCGGCGCTTCGCTACCGGCTTTCGGATTGCGGAAGGTGTTGACGCCGATGATAGGCAGCGTGCCATCATGCTTCTGGTGCTCGTACAGCATGGACTCTTCCTGGATCTTGCCGCGCTGGTAGCCCGTCTCCATGGCACCGAGCACGCCGCCCCGTTCGGCGATGCGCTCGAATTCCTGCAGCACGGCTTCTTCCACCAGATCGGTCAGCTCTTCCAGTATGAAGGAACCCTGATTCGGGTTTTCGTTCTTGGCCAGACCCCATTCGCGGTTGATGATCAGCTGGATCGCCAGCGCGCGGCGTACCGATTCGTCGGTCGGCGTGGTGATGGCTTCATCGTAGGCGTTGGTGTGCAGCGAGTTGCAGTTGTCGTAGATGGCGATCAGCGCCTGCAAGGTGGTGCGGATATCGTTGAAGTCGATTTCCTGCGCGTGCAGCGAACGGCCCGAGGTCTGGATGTGGTACTTGAGCTTCTGCGAACGGTCGTTGGCGCCGTATTTGTCGCGCATGGCCACGGCCCACAGGCGGCGTGCTACCCGGCCTAGCACCGTGTACTCGGGGTCCATGCCGTTGGAGAAGAAGAACGACAGATTCGGCGCGAAATCGTCGATGTGCATGCCGCGCGCCAGATAGGCTTCGACAAAGGTGAAGCCGTTGGACAGCGTGAAAGCCAGCTGCGAGATCGGGTTCGCACCGGCTTCGGCGATGTGATAGCCCGAGATCGACACCGAGTAGAAATTGCGCACCTGATGGTGGACGAAGTATTCCTGGATGTCGCCCATGACCTTGAGCGAGAACTCGGTGGAGAAGATGCAGGTGTTCTGGCCCTGATCTTCCTTGAGGATGTCGGCCTGCACCGTGCCGCGCACGTTCTGCAGCACCCATGCCTTGATCTTGGCCGCTTCGTCGGCGCTAGGATCGCGCTGATTCTCGGCCTTGAACTTGTCCACCTGCTGGTCGATGGCGGTGTTCATGAACATCGCCAGTATGGTGGGCGCCGGGCCGTTGATGGTCATCGACACGGAGGTGCTGGGGCTGCACAGATTGAAGCCGTCGTACAGCACTTTCATGTCGTCCAGCGTGGCGATCGACACGCCCGAGTTGCCGACCTTGCCGTAGATGTCGGGACGCAGGGCCGGATCGGCGCCGTACAGGGTGACCGAGTCGAAAGCGGTGGACAGGCGCTTGGCATCCATGCCGGTGGAAACCAGCTTGAAGCGGCGGTTGGTACGGAAGGCATCGCCCTCGCCGGCGAACATGCGGGTCGGGTCTTCGCCTTCGCGCTTGAAGGCAAACACGCCGGCCGTGAAGGGGAAGGAGCCCGGCACGTTTTCCGCCATCAGGAAGCGCAGGATTTCACCGTGGTCTTCATAGCGCGGCAGCGCCACCTTGCGGATCTTGTTGCCGGACAGGGTGTGGTGGATCAAGCGGGTGCGGATTTCCTTGTCGCGGATTTTCACCACGTAGTCGTCGCCCGCGTAGGCGGCCTGCAGATCGGGCCACTGTGCCAGCAGCTTTTTGGCGCCGGCATCCATGTTGCTGTCGCGTTCCGCGATCAGCTCATCGAAGTCGGCGTGCTTGTGGGCGGCGGCCAGCATGCGCTTGGCTTCGCTCAGCTGCTGGCGCTCGCGTGCCAGCGTCACCTGTTTGCGGGTGTTGCGGTGGTAGCCGCGCACGGTGTCGGCGATTTCGGCCAGATAGCGCGCCCGCGCTGGCGGCACAATGACGTTTTTGCCGCTCGAGTAGCGCACAGCGACAGGCGCCAGCTTGCCCGCTTTGGCCTGCAGGCCGAATTCGGCCAGCTTGGGCAGCAGGCCCTGATACAGTGCCGTCACGCCATCGTCGTTGAAACGCGACGCCTGGGTGCCGAATACGGGCATTTCTTCCGGACGCTTGTTCCACAGTTCGCGGTTGCGCTGGTACTGTTTGGCCACGTCACGCAGCGCGTCCTGCGCGCCTTTGCGGTCGAACTTGTTGATGGCGATGAAGTCGGCGAAATCGAGCATGTCGATTTTTTCCAGCTGCGAGGCAGCGCCGAATTCCGGCGTCATCACATACATCGAGACATCCACGTGCTGCACGATGGCGGCGTCGCCCTGGCCGATGCCCGAAGTTTCGACGATGACCAGATCGAAGCCGGCTACCTTGCAGGCAGCGATCACGTCCGGCAGCGCCTGCGAGATTTCCGAACCCGCTTCACGGGTGGCCAGCGAGCGCATGAACACGCGCGCCTGACCGCCCCACGGATTGATGGCGTTCATGCGGATACGGTCGCCCAGCAGGGCGCCGCCCGATTTGCGGCGCGAGGGGTCGATCGAGATCACCGCGATATTCAGCGCATCGCCCTGATCGAGGCGGATGCGGCGTATCAGTTCATCCGTCAGCGAGGATTTACCGGCGCCGCCCGTGCCGGTGATACCCAGCGTGGGCACCGCCAGATTTTCCGCCGCGGCCAGCAGTTCGGCGCGCAGGGCCGGTGCGGCCTTGTCGTTTTCCAGCGCGGTAATCAGCTGCGCGAGCGGACGGTGGCGGCTTTCGATGCTGCCCGCGCGCAGCGCTTCCAGCGTGGTGGGCGAATAGTCGGACAGGTCGATGTCGCACTGCTGCACCATCCACTGGATCATGCCCACCAGGCCCATATGCTGGCCATCTTCTGGGCTGAAGATTTTGCTCACGCCATAGGCATGCAGGTCGGCGATTTCATCGGGCACGATCACGCCGCCGCCGCCGCCGAACACCTTGATGTGGGCGCCGCCGCGCTGGCGCAGCAGGTCGATCATGTATTTGAAGTATTCGACGTGGCCGCCCTGATAGCTGGAGATGGCGATGCCCTGCACGTCTTCGGCCAGCGCTGCGGTAACGACTTCGTCGACCGAACGGTTGTGACCGAGGTGGACCACTTCCACGCCATTCGATTGCAGGATGCGGCGCATGATGTTGATGGAAGCGTCGTGGCCATCGAACAGCGAGGCCGCCGTGACAAAGCGGATTTTGTTATGCAGGCGTGGCTGGTCTGGTACGGCAGCCATATTCGGTGTGGAGAGGTCAGTCATGATGTCCCTTGAATGCTGGTGGCGATCTGCGTCGTTCGGCCATTATATGCCGTTTACGTTTCCCTTTACGTAAACGTCAATCGCCGTGATCCTGACGCAGAAAGTGCGGGCCGGATGGTGCCATCCGGCCCGCCTAAGGTGTTATTCAGACACTAAGCTGCATTTTGCGTGCAGATTGCGTGCCGTTGTAGCCTGTTAGGCGGCGCGTTGCAGGCCGAGCTGGCCCAGCAGGCGGGCTTTTTCGCTACGGAAAGTGGCCACAGCCTGCTCTTTGACGTGGCCGAAACCGCGTACTTTTTCCGGCAGGCTGGCCAGTTCCACGGCTTGCGCGTGGTTTTCCGGCGACAGCGCGCCTAGCAGTTGCTGCACCAGCTCGCGGTATTCCACGATCAGCGCACGTTCCATCTTGCGCTCGGCGGTGTGGCCGAACAGGTCGAAGGCGCTGCCGCGCAAGCCTTTCAGCTTGGCCATCAGCTTCATGGCCTGCCACATCCACGAACCGAATTCCGCTTTGACCAGATGGCCCTTGGCGTCCTTTCTGGCGAACAGCGGCGGCGCCAGATTGAACTTGAGCGAGAAGCTGCCTTCGAACTGCTGCTGCAGCTGTTCGACAAAGCGGCCATCGGTGTACAGGCGCGCCACTTCGTATTCATCCTTGTAGGCCATCAGCTTGAAGGCGTACTTGGCGACGGCGGTGGACAGCTTGCTGCCCAGACCCAGAGCGCTTTCGCGTGCGCGCACCTGTTCCACCAGTTGCTGATAGGTGGCGGCGTAGGCAGCGTTCTGGTAGGCGGTGAGGAAGTCCACGCGCTTGCTGACGATGGTATCGAGATTCTGCGGCAGCTGCATCAGCACTGGCTGGGCCGGTGCCACGACGCGCTGTACCTTGGCCAGATCGACGGCGGCACGGCGGCCCCACAGGAAGCTCTTCTTGTTGGAAGCGATGCCCACGCCATTGAGTTCGATGGCGCGCAGCAGCGAGGCTTCATTGAGCGGGATGCGGCCTTTCTGCCAGGCGTAACCGAGCATGAACAGGTTGGCGGCGATGGAATCGCCCATCAGCGCGGTGGCCAGCCTGGTGGCGTCGATGAAGTCGGCAGCGCCGGCACCGACCGATTCTTCGATCAGGGCCCGCACCTCTTCCACCGGATACTGCCAGTCCGGCTTCTGGGCGAAGGTGCCCGGTGGCTGCTGGTGCAGATTGACCACGGCCAGCGTGCGGCCCGGACGCATTTTCGAGACGGCGTCTGCCGCACCGGCGGTCAGCATGTCGCAGCCGAGGATCACATCCGCTTCGCCCGTAGCGATGCGCTGGGCGCGCAGGTGGGCCGGGCTGCGGGCGATCTTCACGTGCGAAGTGACGGAGCCGTTTTTCTGCGACATACCCGTCATGTCGAGCACGGAAGCGCCTTTGCCTTCGAGGTGGGCGGCCATGCCCATCAGCGCGCCGACGGTGATCACGCCCGTGCCGCCGATACCGTTGATCAGAATGTTGTAGGGCTGGTCGCAGTTGGGCAGGGCCGGTTCCGGCAGGGCGCCGAAGCCGTCGTCGCTATTGTCCTTGCTGACGCCGGCCCTGGATTTTTTCAGGCTGCCCCCTTCCACCGTGACGAAGCTGGGGCAGAAGCCTTGCACGCACGAGTAGTCCTTGTTGCAGGACGACTGGTCGATGGTGCGCTTGCGGCCGAATTCCGTTTCTTTCGGCAGTATCGAGACGCAATTGGACTGGATGCCGCAATCGCCGCAGCCCTCGCACACGGCTTCGTTGATGACCATGCGTTTGGCCGGGTCGGGGAATTCGCCTTTCTTGCGGCGCCGGCGTTTTTCGGCCGCGCAGGTCTGGTCGTAGATCAGCACCGAGGTGCCGCCCACTTCGCGCAGCTCGCGCTGCACGGCATCCATATCCTTGCGGTCGTGCAGGCTGACGATGGTCGGCAGGGCGCTGCGGTCGGTGTAGCGGCTCAGGTCTTCCGTCACCAGTGCAATGCGCTTCACCCCTTCGGCGGCCATCTGCTGGGCGATCATCGGCACCGAGGTGGTGCCGTCGACCGGCTGGCCGCCCGTCATGGCGACGGCGTCGTTGTACAGTATCTTGTAGGTGATGTTGACCCTGGCCGCCACGGCTGCGCGGATGGCCAGATAGCCGGAGTGGAAGTAGGTGCCGTCACCGAGATTCTGGAACACGTGGGGAATCTTGGAGAACGCGGCCTGACCTATCCACGGTGCGCCTTCGCCGCCCATGTGGGTGGTGAGCTTGTTGAACTCGGGGTAGATCGAGGTAGCCATGACGTGGCAGCCGATACCGGCCAGCGCCAGACTGCCTTCCGGTACTTTGGTCGAAGTATTGTGCGGACAGCCGGAGCAGTAGAAGGCGGGACGGAATGGCGTGTTGATGGCCTTCTTCAGCACCGCATCCTTGGCATCGAGGAAGCTCAGACGGGCTTTGATGTGGTCGCAGGTGACGGGATCGCTGATCAGGCGCGAGACGCGGCTGGCGATCACGCGCGCTACTTGCGAGACGGAGAAATCGGCCTTGGAAGTGAGCAGCCATTCGCCGCGCGGGGCGACCCATTCGCCTTTTTCATCGAACTTGCCGATCACGCGCGGGCGCACGTCGTCGCGCCAGTTGTACAGCTGTTCCTTGAGCTGGTATTCGACGATCTGGCGTTTTTCTTCCACCACCAGTATCTCGTCCAGACCCTGGGCGAATTCGCGCACGCTGTCCGGTTCCAGCGGCCATGGCATGGCGACTTTAAACAGGCGCAGGCCCAGTTCGGCCGCCAGTTTTTCGTCGATGCCCAGTTCTTCCAGCGCTTCCAGCACGTCCAGATAGGATTTGCCGGAGGCGATGATGCCCAGCTTGGCATTGGGGCTGGTGATGGTGGTGTGATTGAGCTTGTTCTCGCGCGCATAGGCCAGCGCCGCGTAGATTTTATAGTCCTGCATCAGGGCTTCCTGATTGCGCGCCTGCTGACCGAGCGGAATGCTGGACAGGCGGGCGTTCAGGCCACCTTCGGGCATGACGAAGTCCTGCGGGATTTTCACGTCGACGCGGAACGGATTGGCATCCACCGAGGCCGACGATTCCACCGTATCGGCCAGCGCCTTGAAGGCCACGGTACAGCCGGAGAAGCGCGACATGGCCCAGCCGTGGATGCCCAGATCCAGATATTCCTGCACATTGCACGGGTACAGCACAGGAATCATGGACGCCGAGAACAGGTGGTCGGACTGATGCGGCAGGGTGGACGAATAGGCGCCGTGGTCGTCGCCGGCCACCAGCAGCACGCCGCCCTTGGCCGAGGTGCCGGCATGGTTCATGTGCTTGAAGACGTCGCCGCAGCGGTCCACGCCGGGGCCTTTGCCGTACCACATGGCGAACACGCCGTCGTATTTGGCTTCGCCGATCAGGTCGACCTGCTGCGAACCCCACACGGCCGTGGCGGCCAGATCCTCGTTCACGCCCGGCACGAACTGCACGTGGTGGGCTTCCAGATGGCCTTTAGCTTTCCACAGATTCTCGTCCAGACCACCGAGCGGCGAACCGCGGTAGCCGGAAATGAAGCCGGCCGTGTTCAGGCCGGCGGCCTGATCGCGCAGACGCTGCATCATCGGCAGGCGCACCAGCGCCTGTATGCCGGACAGGAAAATATCGCCGCTGGTGGCCGTGTATTTGTCGTCGAGGCTGACGGTGCTGAGGCGTGTAGGCGAGGAAGGGCTAGGGGTGCTGGCGGCGCCGTCGTGCGACGTTGCTGGGCCGTTTGCCGTGGTAGCGGGCATGGCGTGTCTCCGGTTTGGTATCAGAATCGCGCCTGTTCTGGGTGGTGCCGGGTAAGCACGCCGGGAACAGGCCATGAGCCGCATGGTTAGCGGCGCTGGGATCAGTGTAGGTCAAGACGGCAGAGATGCAGCATGCCCCACTTATCCACTGTGCGCGGAGTATGGGCGCTACTTGACGTATACGGAAATACCGTTCGACTATGGTGGTATAAGTAAAACTTATGGGGAGGGGTGGTCGTTGTTCTGGACAGGTTTATGCCAGCACGCGCGCGCCGGGCCAGCGCTGTTCGGCGCACAGTTGCTGGCTGACCTGCTGCACCAGCTTGCGTATGGCTTCCGCGGCATTGGTCAGGGGAATATTGCGCGAGGCGCATAGCACCACGGTGCGCGCAATGGTCGGCTGTTCGATCCGGCGCGAACGCATGCTGCCCCGTTTCAGTTCGTCCAGTACAGGCGCGGCAGGGAGGATGGTGGCACCCAGATGGGCCAGTATGGCGGACTTGAGGATGGCGATGGAATTGATCTCGATGACATGCGGCAGGCTGAGACCGGCCTGACGGGCCACGCTGTCGATACGGGGCCGTACGCCCTGCAAGGGGCTGGGCAGTATCAGGGTGTGCTGCACGGCTTCGGCGAGTGTTAGTGACTGCTCACTTTCGTCATGTTCGGCAGTTTCTGAGGGCGAGCTGGCCGAGATAAAGCGCAGTTCCTCCTCCACCAGCGCCGTGCTGGCAAAGCCGCCCAGCTGGCCGTCATCGAACAGCACGGCCAGATTGATGCGGCCGGACTTGAGCTGCTCGCTCAGATTGCCGGTAATTTCTTCCGTCAGTTGCAGAGTGATTTCGGGATACTGGGCCCGCGCTGCCGTCAGCAGGGGCAGGGCCAGGGCACCGGAAATACTGTGCGGCAGCCCCAGCGTGACTACGCCGCCCGGGCGTTCGCTGCACTGGGTGACGGCGGAGCGGGCATCGGCCACCTGCTTGAGGATGGCCTGTGCATGCTCGTAGAAAATCTTGCCCGCATCGGTACTCAGCACGCCTTGCGCGCTGCGGTGCAGCAGCTGTACGCCGAGCTCGTCTTCGAGTTGCCGCAGCTGCTGGGTCAGCGCCGGTTGCGCAATATGCAAAACCACGGCTGCCTTGGACAACGAGCCGTGGTCAACAATAGCAACAAAATAACGAAGCTGACGAAGTTCCATAATAATAGTGTCTCCCAGGGTACAAACAGATGATAGCATCCGGAAATTTAGTCCCGACAGGCAACTATTTGATATACTCAAATCGTCCCTTCCGGCAGTCCAAGCCCCACTCTCAGTAGGTTCCGCATGTTAAAGAAAGTCGACTCCTCTCAGCTTAAAGTGGGCATGTACATCCATGACCTGAGTTGCGACTGGATGACCCATCCTTTTGTGCGCAACCGCTTTTTGCTCACCAGCGAAGACGAAATTCGCAAGATTATCAGCGCCGGTATCCACGACGTTGTCATTGACAACGACAAGGGACTGGATGTGCAGGATGCGCCCACGCTGGCCGAAGCCCAGGCCGCCACGGAGCGGGAAATTGTCGAAATTGCCGCCAAATCGCCCATCGTCACCCGCGTTTCGCTGGGTGAAGAAATGAAGCGTGCCGTGCAGATCCGTCATCAGGCCTCCACGCTGGTGCGCACGGTGATGCAGGATGCACGGCTGGGCAAGGCCGTGGAACTCGATCAGGTGTCGCCGGTGGTGGAGAATATCACCGAATCCATCCTGCGCAATCCCGGTGCGCTGGTGGGTTTGCTGCGGATTAAGAATAAAGACGATTACACCTTCCTGCATTCGGTCAGTGTGTGTACCTTGCTGGTGGCGTTCTGCCGCTCGCGCAATTTCGAAGCGGAGCGCACCCATCAGGCCGGTCTGGGCGGCCTGCTGCACGATACCGGCAAGGCGCTGGTGCCGGACAAGATTCTCAACAAGCCGGGCCCGCTGACGGACGAAGAATTTGCCATCATCAAGCGCCACCCGAAAGACGGCTACGACATCCTGCTGAAGTCGCCCGAAGTGGGGCCGATACCGCTCGATATCACGCTGCACCACCATGAGCGGCGCGACGGCAGCGGCTATCCGGACAAACTGGGCGGTGACGGCATCAGCGAACTGGCCCAGATGGCCGCCATTGTCGATGTGTACGATGCCATTACGGCCGACCGCTGCTATCACAAGGGCATGTCGGCAGCAGCGGCGCTGCGCAAGATTTACGAGTGGAGCAAGTTCCACTTCAATCCCCAGTATGCGCAGGAATTCATGCGCTGCGTGGGCATCTACCCCGTCGGTACCATGGTCATGCTGGAATCGGGCCGTCTGGGCGTGGTGGTCGAGCCGCATGAAACCAATCTGCTGGCGCCCAAGGTCAATGTATTCTTCAATACCAAGCAGAACCTGTACATCAAACCGGAAATGGTGGATCTGTCGCGCGGACTGGGTTTTGGCGGCGGCGACAAGATCGTCGGCCATGAATCACCAAGCAAGTGGAATGTCGATCCTATGCGTTTCCTCAGCCTGAGCTAGCGCGCCACGCTGCCGGCCCATGACAAAACAGCCTCGTCCGAGGCTGTTTTTTTAGAAGAATTCCGCCGTATCGTTGGAAGCCACGGTCTGCAGCAGGCCTTCCTGCACCAGCTCGTCGTAGTGGCAGGCCATGTTGCGGCCATGGCTCTTGGCGTAATACAGCGCCTGATCGGCATGGCCGAGGATCATCACCGGCGCGTCCAGCGCGCTGATGCTGACGAAACCGACGCTGACGGTAACCTTGCCCACTTGCGGGAAATCATGCGCGGCCACGCTCATGCGGAAGCGTTCGATGATTTTCTTGGCGTTTTCCAGCGTGGTGGAACGCAGCAGCACGACGAATTCTTCGCCGCCGAAGCGGAACACGCGGTCCTGGCTGCGGAACGAAGAGGTCAGCAGGTTGGCGATCAGAATCAGCACTTCGTCGCCGTACAGGTGGCCGAAGCGGTCGTTGACCAGTTTGAAATGGTCGACATCGACCACGGCCAGCCACTGTTTTTCCTGATCGCGCGGGCTGCGCCGTTCCGGCTCGCCGAGCAGGGAGACGGAATGGCTGTCCGTGCTGGCGGCCAGCATCTTGGCTAGCTGATCGTCAAAAGTCTTGCGGTTGAGCAGGCCGGTGAGCGAATCGCGCTCGCTGTAATCGAGCAGATTCTGGAAATTGCGGTAGACGCTGACGATGCCGCCGATAACGTGGATGGTATCGGGGGTGTAGGGCGTCGGGTTGATGATTTCCAGACAGGTATCGCATTTGTCGCCCATCCAGATCGGCAGCCACAGCGTGTGCCCGCCCACCTCGTTGACGATGTCGGCGCTCGATTCGTGTTTGCTGATGCAGTTGGCCAGCGGCTCGATGTTCAGCAGCGGCTCGCCCGGATGGTGCGGATCGTTGTTCTCGACCATGTGCGCCACTTCGCCGGCGCGGATGCGGGCGCGGGGACGCACAAAAGTTTTGCCACGGATGGTGACCAGCGATAGCACGCGGGTCTGGCTGGCGTTCGCCAGTTCCTGAACCGCCGAGATCACCGAGATGTCCAGCATCGTGTGATCGCGGTGGCCAGTCATGTCCACCATGTGTTTCAGTAGGGAATCCATCTTCTTCTTTGGAGAGTAATCACACAACCTTGTGTTGAGCCAGGCTAGCTTCGCGCCTATCAAGTCCATATCTTTGATAGTCAGGCGCACAGTGAAGCAGCAACGGGGAGCCTTTCCAAAGAACAGCTAGGCAGGATAATAGCTTTTTGTAATCAAAGCAATTCATGTGTGTGAAAAAAAACTTCTCTTACAGACGAGTGCAACTTTTTTCCGACAACTCTACTGCTCAGCAGCATAACCATGCAGGCTAGGGTGCAGTTTGACATAAGCCAGCACTGTTCGGGGGCATAGCTGAATATATTTCATCAGTCCTGACAAATGATTCCATGTGGAAAACTTGCGTCACGTCAACTTGCCGTGCGGCAGCTTTTGTATAGTGACTCCAATGCTGCAGCAAACGGGAAACACCGCACCGCGGGCCTGCTGCAACAGGGTATTTCGTTGACACTACACGGGAGCACATCATGCACGCACTGATCCAAGCAGCACATAAGGCAGTAACAGCTTTTGCCCACGATGATGACGGCATTACCGCCATCGAATACGGTCTGATCGCCGCCGTCATGGTAGGCGCGGTGGTGGCCGCGTTCGGGGTGCTGACGCCGGCCCTGAACGCCGCCTTCACCGATATGGCCAGCCGCATCCATACCTGAAGCGGACCACACCGTCATCGTGCAGGGCACTCTCCGGCGGCAGCCGCGCCGGAGAGTCAGCGAAGGAGAATTGATCATGCTCACTGCCATAGAAATGATACTGGTCTGTCTGGTGGCGCAAGCGGCGCTGACGGATTTGACGCTGCGCAAAATTCCCAATGTACTGATACTGAGTGGCCTGCTGCTGGCGCTGATCCTGCACAGTCTGGCCGGACCGCAGGGCGCGCTCACGCATCAGTGGCTGGCCGGTGCTGTCACCGGCCTTTTTCTTTTTCTTCCTCTGTATCTGCTGCGCGGCATGGCCGCCGGCGATGTAAAGCTGCTGGCCATGGTGGGGGCGTTTCTGGGACCGCTGGCTGCCGTGCAGGTGGCGGCGCTGGCCACCCTGTTTGGCGGCTTGCTGGCGCTGGTGATGCTGCTGTGTTCGGGCCGGTGGCGTCAGGCCTGGCGCAATCTGCGCACGCTGTGTGCACCGCTGTGGTGGCGCTGTCTGGGGCTGCCCATGCAGGCCGTGCCGCTGCCGGCTAGCGCCAGCGCGGGCGGCATACCGTATGGCCTGGCCATTGCGCTGGCCACCGTCACCACGGTGCTGCTGGCATCGCGCTAGGCGTTCGGGCTTGTTCCGCGTCAATGTCTGCGGAGCAGGGCTCGCTAGACTAAGTTTCCTGATCACAAGGGGAGTGCACCATGACTGCGCTGGCGACGTCTGCTGCGACTGAAACCGGGCCCGCTGCTGCGCAGGCCGAGCTATGGCCGCCAGTGCCCCGTTCCGTGCGCGAAACGGGCCTGCCGGTACCGCTGATTGCCGAGCTGATCGCCAAGGCAATACTGCTGTCCGGTAAGACTCCGCTGTCAGCGCTGACCTCCCGGCTGCATCTGTCGCTCAACGTATTGCGCGAAGTGCTGGAGCTGCTGGTCGCCGAACACGTGCTGGAAGTAGCCTGGCGCGGCGATTCCGATCTCGATGTGCAGTACCAGCTGACGGCGACAGGACGCCAGCGCGCCACCTCGTGGCTGGAGCGCTGCGCCTACACGGGGCCGGCGCCCGTAACGCTGGCCGCCTACGCTGCACTGGTGGAGCGTCAGGCCGGACAGATGCTGGCGCTGACTGCCGAGGATCTGGCCGGTGAACTCGGTGATGTGTTTCTTGCTGCCGCCCAGCAGCGCATGCTGGGAGCTGCCCTGTATGCGGGGCGTACGCTACTGCTGCACGGGCCTTCCGGCAGCGGCAAATCGACACTGGCACGCCGCCTCGGCAGCCTGTTGCAGGGCATCGTGGCCGTGCCCCACGCGCTGCTGATCGGCAGCGATATCGTGCAGGTATATGACGCCATGCTGCACCGGGCGCCCCAGCCGTATCAGCTACGCCAGCTTGGCGAGCGGCGCAGCTGTGACCCGCGCTGGATATTGTGCCAGCGTCCGGTGGTGGCGCTCGATGCAGAGCTGAGCAGCGCGCAGCTGGAGCTGCAATCCGATGTGCAGGCCGGCTGCTACCGCGCACCGCCACAGCTGCAGGCCAACAATGGTTTGCTGATCGTCGATGATCTGGGCCGCCAGCGCATGCCGGCCGCCGATCTGCTGAACCGTCTGACGCTGGCGCAGGAGCTGGGGCGCAGCAGCGTCACGGTGGGCGTGGCCAGTGCCGTCAGTGTGGTTTGCCGCCTGCAGCTGGTGTTTGTCACCAGCATGCAGCCGGATAGCCTGTTCGATGCTGCGGCACTGCGCCGCATCAGCTACAAGATCGGCATCGACGCACTCGATGCAGCCAGCTACCGCACGCTGTTCCGCCACCGCTGCGTAAGTAGCGGCGTGGTGTTCGACGATGCAGCCATGCGCTACCTGATCGAGCAGCTGCATGGCGGCAGCGGCCTGCCCTTGCTGGCCTGCTATCCCGCAGAAATTGTCGGCCGTATCCGCGACTTTGCCGGATTCATGGGCGAGCCGGCGCGGGCAACAGTGGCCACGCTCGATCAGGCCTGGACCAGCATGTTCGCGGCGGGAACCGATGGTGCTACAGCCATGCAGCCGCAGCACGATGGACAGCGCCGCATATGAACCAGCGCCGCGCATTGATCATGCTGGCGCTGGCCCTGCTGTTAGGGCTGGCCGCAGTGGCGCTGGCGGCGCGCTGGCTGCTGCGGCCCGCGCCGGCGGCGGCGAAGCGCATCATCGTGGCGGCCAGCGATATCAGTCTGGGCCAGCGCCTGACGCCGGAAATGCTGAAGGCGCTGGACTGGCCGGCGGAGAGCATGCCGCGCGGTGCCGTACATGACAGCGCGCGGCTGGTGGGACGGGTTTTGCGCAGCAGTGTGCTGCGCGACGAACCGCTGAGCGAAGCCAAGCTGGCGCCAGCCGGCACGCTAGGTGGCCTGTCGGCGCTGATCGCCGAAGGCAAGCGGGCCATCACGGTGCGCGTCAATGATGTGGTGGGGGTGGCCGGCTTTGCCTTGCCGGGCAATTTCGTCGACATACTGGTCAACGTGCAGGCTTCGCCCGGCGGTGGCGAGCATGCCATCTCGCGCATCGTGCTGGAACGCATACTGGTGCTGGCGGTGGCGCAGGAAGTGGGGCGCGATGAAACCCGGCCCAAAGTAGTCAATGCAGTGACGCTGGAAGTGACGCCGGCGCAGGCCGAGAGCATCGATCTGGCGCGCAGCGTGGGGACGCTGTCGCTGGTGCTGCGTAACCAGATCGATCCATTGCCGGGCGTGACCACGGGAGCGACCCGCAATACTCTGCTGCACATCGAAGCGCCGCCTGTGCCGGTCGAAGCGCCCAGACCTGCCCGTGCGCCGGTACAGGCTGGCGCGCGCGCGCGCCATTGCATAGGCGTGATCGAGGGGACCGAGCGGGTGGAGGAATGTCTGTGAGGACGTCATGAAAATGCTCGCTTGTATTGCCTTGCTGGTGATGGCTACCAGCGCAGGGCGGGCCTGTGCGGCGGCCAAGGCCAGTCCGCGCTTGCGCTGCAATGGCCAGACGGCCGCACCGGTCAGCCTGAATCTGGCGCTAGGCAAGGCCAAGCTGATGCAGATGCCGGAAGCGGTGGAAGCGCGCAGCGTCGGTAATCCGTCCGTGCTGCGGGCAATGCTGGTGGCGCCCGATGCGCTGTACCTGCTGGGCATGGAGATAGGCAGCAGCAATATGATAGTGCAGGGCCCCAGCGGCATGTGCGCGCTGATCGAGGTGGTGGTGGGGCGCGATGCCGGAGCCGTGCAGAATGCGCTGGCCACGCTGCTGCCGGAGCAGAAGGATGTGCGGGTCAGTGCGGCAGGCGATACGCTGGTGCTGAGCGGTACGGTGGACGATGCGCCCAGCGTGGAGCGCGTGCTGGAAGTGGCGACTGCTTTCGTGCGGCGTCAGCCGCCCGCAGCGGATGGCAGCAGGGCGGCTGCATCGGCGTCACCGTCAGCCGCAGGCCAGGCAGCGTCAGGCGCAGCCATCATCAATCTGCTGGCGGTGCGCGCACCGCAGCAGGTCATGCTGGAAGTGAAAATCGCCGAGGTTTCCAAGTCGCTGCTGGACAAGCTGGAGGCAGGCAGCACGCTATCGTTTGGTGGCGGCAGCTGGAGCTCGGCCCTGAGCTCCAGTTTTGTGAGCGGGACATTGCGCAGTTTGCTGCGTATCGGCAGTGCGGCGGGTGACCATGTGACGCTGGCAGCGGAAAAGCAGGATGGTCTGGTGCGCATACTGGCCGAGCCGACAGTGATGGCGCTGAGCGGGCAGGAAGGCAGCTTTCTCGCAGGCGGAAAAATCTACATCCCCGTGGGGCAGGACAATAACAAGGTGACGCTGGAAGAGAAGGAATTCGGTGTGGGCCTGCGCTTTACTCCCACTGTGCTGTCCGGCGGGCGCATCAATCTGCGCGTGGCACCGGAAGTGTCGGAGCTTTCGCGTGATGGCATAGGCATATCGGCCAATGGCATCAGCGGCAATGCGCTGCTGCCGCTGATTACCACGCGCCGCGCTGCTACTACGGTAGAACTCTATGATGGCCAGAGCTTTGCCATAGGTGGCCTGATACGCGATAGCCAGAGCAGCGGCGTGCGCGGCTTGCCGCTACTGGGCGAACTGCCGGTACTGGGGGCGCTGTTCCGCAGTACCGACTTTCAGCAGGACCGCACCGAACTGCTATTTGTAGTGACGCCGCATCTGGTAAAACCGCTGCCGGCCAGCTATGCCCTGCCTACGGACGGCCTGCAAGCTGCGGACCGTGCACGCCGCTACCTGCAGGGCAAGCTGGAAGTGGGGCAAGAGCCGGCGCAAGAGGCGGCGCAAGAACCAGCACCTGTAACGGCGCCCGCCGGACCAACCCGCTGAATGGATCCCTGTCATGTACACACGTACTCTGTCTTTCGCTGTGCCTTTACTGGCGGTCCTGACTTGTGGCTGTAGCGTGCTGCCGGCGTCCAGCACACCGGAATGGGATCGGCACTTCGGCATGCGTGCGCGCGCAACGCTGGCATCGCAGGTGCTGCAGACGGGGCCTGTGAATAATGCTGACGTAGCGGGCATGGATGGGCACAAGGCCAGGGCAGCCTATCAGCACTATCAGCAGGCAGCGGGCGACACGGCCCGATCCGACGCAGGACAGAGCGCAAGCACTAAGTGAGGAATGGCGATGAAAGCACTGATGGTCAGCGCAGATAGTCTGCTGCATGCAGAAATTGCCGCGCAAGGAGCGGCGCGCATGCCGGGCCTGCAACTGGTGGCAACCCGGACCGGCCTGCGTGAAGCGGTGGAGCGGCCGCTGGACGAGCTGCCGGAGCTGGCCATCGTCGATGCCAGCGAGGTGACAGCGGGCGAAGCAGAGCTGATCGAGCGTCTGTGCAAGCTGTATCCGGCGACCAGTTTTCTGCTGCTCACGCGCGAGCCGCCGCAGGAACTGCTGATCCGTGCCATGCGCGCCGGTATCCGCGAAGTGCTGCAGCTGCCGCTGGTGCATAGCGCGTTTCACGAAGCGCTAGGACGCATCGAGCTGGCAGCGGGGCGCGGCCAGCTGCGCAACGGCAAAGTACTGGCCTTCATTTCCTGCAAGGGCGGTAGCGGGGCGACTTTTTTATCGACCAATTTTGCCTACGCGCTGGCTGCTCTGGCGGACAAGAAGGTCCTGCTGATCGACCTGCACGGCCAGTTCGGCGATGCCACACTGTATGTCTCGGACCAGAAGCCGGCCATGACGCTGTCCGATATCTGCGCCCAGATCAGCCGCATGGACGGTGCGTTTCTGGAATCCTGTCTGGTGCATGTGGCCTCCAACTTCGGCGTGCTGGCCGCCGCCGACGATCCCCAGCACGCGGTGGATATGAAGCCCGAACATATGGATACCATCCTGCGCGTGGCACGCCAGCATTACGACTACATCGTGCTTGACGTGGGACGCCAGATCGATGCGATATCGCTGCGCGCGCTGGATCAGGCTGACGCCATCCATCCGGTGCTGCAGCTGGCGCTGCCCGATATCCGCGATGGCCGCCGTCTGCTCGATATTTTCCGTTCGCTGGGCTATGCCGCCGACCGCATACGGCTGATCGTCAACCGTTACGAGAAGGGCGGCAAGCTGCGTCTGGCCGATCTGGAGCAGGCGCTGGGCGCCGACGTCATGCACACGGTGCCCAATGACTATCTGTCCGCGACCGATTCGGTCAATCAGGGCATACCGGTACTGCAGCTTTCGCGCAGCAGCACCGTGGCGCGCAGTCTGGGCGAACTGGTCGAGCTGGTGACCGCCCGCCGCGCGCCGGAAAGCAAAGGCCTGTTTGACCGTCTGTTTGGCCGCCACGAAGCGGAATAAACATCCACCAGCCATTGATTTGTCACCATCACGGAGGAAGCATGAGCTTGCGCGAACGCCTGAGCCTGACCGACGACGCACGCTTGCCGGCAGCGGATGCGCCGGCACTGGCCGCGGCAGCGTATCAGGAACTGAAGAAGAGTATGCACCAGACCATACTGGACCGCATCGATCTGGAGCGGCTCAAGCGGCTGACGCCCGAGCAGTTCAAGCACGAGCTGGCGCTGCTGGTCCAGCGCATCATCGAGGACGAACGCATCGTGTTGAACCAGCATGAGCGCCATAGTCTGGTGCTCGACATCCAGCACGAGATGCTGGGCTTTGGGCCGCTGGAACCCTTGCTGGCCGATCCCGGCGTGTCGGACATACTGGTCAACACCTGTAGCAAGGTGTATGTGGAGCGCGCCGGCCGGCTGGAGCTGACCGAGGTGAGCTTCAACGATAACGCCCACCTGATGAAGATCATCGAAAAAATCGTTTCGCGGGTAGGGCGGCGGGTGGACGAATCGAGCCCCATGGTGGATGCGCGGCTGCCCGATGGTTCGCGCGTGAACGCCATCATTCCGCCGCTGGCGATCGACGGGCCGATACTGTCGATCCGGCGCTTTGCCGTCCAGCCGCTGACGGTGCAGAACATGCTCGATTACCGCAGCCTCACGCCACCGATGATGGAAGTGCTGCAGGCGCTGGGGCAGGCCAAAGTGAACATCCTGATTTCCGGCGGCACGGGTAGCGGCAAGACCACCATGCTCAACGTGCTGTCCGGCTTTATTCCGGCAGCAGAGCGCATCGTGACGATAGAAGATGCAGCGGAACTGCAGATGCGCCAGCCTCACGTGGTGAGGCTGGAGACGCGTCCGCCGAATATCGAAGGCAAGGGCGAAGTCAATCAGCGCTCGCTGGTGCGCAATGCCCTGCGGATGCGGCCGGACCGCATCATCCTGGGCGAAGTGCGCGGGCCGGAAGCGCTCGATATGCTGCAGGCCATGAATACGGGGCACGAAGGATCGCTCGCCACCATCCACTCCAACACCCCGCGCGACGCGCTGGCGCGGCTGGAGAATATGGTGGGCATGACGGGGCTGAACCTGACGCCGCGCGCGATCCGCCAGCAGATCTGCTCCGCGATCACGGTGGTGATGCAGGTATCGCGCCTGACGGATGGCACGCGCAAGCTGGTCAGCCTGCAGGAGATCACCGGCATGGAGGGCGATGTGATCGCCATGCACGAGATCTTCCGCTACGAGCAGCGCGGGGTAACGGCGGAAGGCAAAGTGCAGGGACGTTTCTCCGCCACTGGCGTGCGGCCCCGCTTTACGGAGCGGCTGCGCATGTTCGGCGCGGCGGTGGCCGATAGCGTATTCGATCCCGACCGCATTTTCGAGTAGCGCCATGAACCCCTGGCTGGCCGGTTTTTTTGTCCTGTTGTTCGCCGCCCTGATCCTGCTGCTGGAAGCGCTGTGGATCTGGTGGTCGGCCGCTCACGGCAGTGCAGCGCGCCGCATCGCCAAGCGCTTGCGCCTGATGGCGGCGCAGAGCGAGCGTCAGGGCGAGCGGATCGACATACTCAAGCAGCGCAGCTACAGCCGTCATGCACGGCTGGAGCATCAGCTGCGCCGCTACAGCAGCCTGGCCCTGCTTGACCGTCTGCTGCAGCAGGCTGGCGCGACATGGTCGGTAGCGCAGGTGCTGGGCAGTATGCTGGCTCTGCTGCTTGCTGCGCTTGGCCTGCTCCCGCTGCTGCACTTGCCATGGCTGCTGCAGGTTGTCGCCTTGCTGGTGTTGCCCTGCTTGCCGCTGCTGCTGATCTGGCGCCGGCGTCAGGCCCGTCTGATCAGACTGGAACAGCAGCTGCCGGAAGCCGCGGATTTTTTCGCCCGCGCCCTGTGCGCCGGCCATTCGTTTGCCAATGTGATGCAGATGGTGGGGGAGGAAATGCCGGAACCTATCGCTGGCGAGTTCAAATTCACCTACGAGGAAATCAACTACGGCGTGCCGATGAACGAGGCCTTGCACAATATGGCGGTACGTGTGCCGCTGACGGATTTGCGCTATCTGGTCATCGCCGTGCTGATACAGCGCGAATCGGGCGGCAATCTGGCGGAGGTGCTGGGCAATATCAGCCGCCTGATCCGCGCCCGCCTGCGCCTGCTGGCACAGGTGCGGGTGATGTCGGCCGAGGGGCGCATGTCGGCATGGATACTGGGTCTGCTGCCGCTGGGCGTGCTGATGCTGATGGTGCTCACCAATCCCGCCTACATCCGCGTGCTGTGGACCGACCCTGTCGGCATACGCCTGATGTGGTATGCGCTGGGCATGGCCGCAGTTGGCGTGGTGTGGATGCGCAAGCTGATCCGCATACACGTGTAGGAGGCTGCATGGAACCGGGCCAGATAGCGTTTCTGCTGATTGTGTTCGTGGTGGTGGTGGGCGTGGCCCTGCTGGCATTGCTGCTGCTTTCTTCGGCCTCGCTGCGCGAGCGGCTAGGCATGCTGGCGTCGCAGGCGCCGCTGCAGCCGAGCGAAACGGCGTGGGTGGAGCGAGTGGCGCAGGTGGCGCAGCCGCTCTCGCGCCTGTCGCTGCCCGATGAAGGCTGGGAGCGTTCGCCGCTGCGCACCCGTTTCATGAACGCCGGCTGGCGCGGCGCCTCGGCACCTACGCTGTACTTTGCTACCAAAACGGCGCTGGCCTTGCTGTTGCCCGCCCTGTTTGCGCTGCTGGCTGGCACGCTATGGCAACTGAACCTGACGCGTGGCCTGTTCCCGCTGCTGCTGGCGGGCGCCGCACTCGGCTACTACCTGCCGAATCTGCTGCTGGCGCGGCGTGTGGCCTACCGCTGCCGCGACATCTTCGAGAATTTTCCCGATGCGCTGGATCTGCTGACAGTCTGCGTCGAAGCGGGTCTGAGTCTGGAACGCGCGCTGGCCAAGGTGGCAGGCGAAATCCACATCAAGAGTGCCGCGCTGGCGCAGGAACTCCAGCTGGTGCTGATGGAACTGCGTGCCGGTTTCAGCAAGGAGAAAGCCTTGCGCAATCTGGCTTTGCGCAGCGGGGTGGAAGATGTGGATACGCTGGTGGCGATGCTGATCCAGTCGGAACGTTTCGGCACTAGCATGGGCGAATCCTTGCGCGTGCATGCGGAGAATCTGCGTGCCAAGCGCAGTGTGGTGGCGGAGGAAGCGGCCGCGAAGATCGCCCTCAAGCTGCTGTTCCCGCTGATCTTCTGCATTTTTCCTACGCTGATGCTGGTCCTGATAGGGCCTGCCGTCATACAGGTATATCACATGCTGCCCGCCATGCTGGGCAAATAAAAAAACCGTCCGCTAGGGGGAAACCAGGCGGACGGTGAAAAACACACCCATGTGTTTACTGCTGCGGACTACCGCATTCCTTGCTGCCAGCTGTCTATGCTAGTTGGTCATTGCCAGCTGATGCTGCCCATTCCTTTGGTGCTGGCGCTACGCGTGGCGGGATTGCCGTACACGGTGGCCGAACCCAGACCCGTCAGCTTCATCGCCGCGCTATTCTTGGCGTAGACCGATGCGCTGCCCAGTCCTGTCAGATTCACGTCGACCGCGTCGGCGCGCAGCTTCTGCGCATCGAGCCCGCCTACGCCGCCCAGATTGACGTGTAGCTGTCTGGTCTGGCCGCTCATTTCGATATGCCCTGCACCATGCAGATCCAGATCGACGTTGTCGCTGGTGCCTGCATTGACCGTCATGCTGCCGACGCCGCCGAGCCGCACGTTGACGTTGCGGTACTGCGAGCTGACGTTGACAGCGCCTGCGCCTTCCAGTGCCAGCCGCAGGTTATCGCCGCTAAAGCCTTTGACTTCGGCGGCACCCACGCCGCCGGAAGTGAGCTGACGCAGATTCGGCAGGGTCAGCTCGGCGCGCAGTTCCTGGCGATTGCCAAAGTTAATCGTGCGCTGTTTTACTGTGCCGATGCGCAGCGTGTCACCGCTTTGCTCCACCGTCACTTTTTTCAGCGCGTCAGCCTCTCCGTACAGAGTCAGCGACGCGACTGGTCCTTGTTTGAGTTTCAGGTTGATCACCCCATCGAGATCAACGTTGACGGTACGCGCATCGACGCTGCGGCTCTCGCTGCTGACATCAGCCGCTTGCGCCAGTTGTGCGCCGCCGGTCATCAGAGTGGCCAGCATGGCGGCCTGCAGAATTTTTTTCATCGTATGCTCCGTCGTGACGAGGGTCGATTACAGGGCAGCTTTTTCAGCTGCGGTCAGGCGTTTGGCCGATACGTGTACCACTTGCACGGCGGCGCTGTCGGCCTTGGCGGTGATTACATGTTCAGGCACAGCAGCGGTTGCGAACGAGGTAGCGCCAGCGATAACCAGTGCGGCGAGGAAGATGGCTTCCATGTTTTTTGCGATGTTCATTTCTAGCTCCTTGGTGGTGGGTTGAACAACGTTTTGTCTTGCGATGAGTGAACTATAGACAAGCGCATGACGCGCTTCCATCGGCATGTGACGAACTGCAAAAAACAGGGAGCAGAATGCGCAAAAACGGCGTGAAGCTGCGCGCAGGACGGGGAGAGTAGGGCGGCCGTCCGTGCGGATGGCCGGTGTTAGCGCCTGCTGCTAGGGGGCGTTGCAGGCTTGCGGATTATAGGGCGCAAAGGATTCCGCTTTGCCGCCTGCGCCCTTGCGTAGCGGCTGCGTGGGCGGTGCGCTGGTAAAGGTTTGCAGGGCCCAGGTTTCGCTGCGGCTCAGGTATTTGTTGGGCAATTCGAACACCAGACGGCGCTCGGGCCGCACCAGCGTACGCATGGCGCGGGTGGAATAGTGCTCGCTGATGTGGCGCTGCAGTTCTCCATTGCAATAGAGAATTTTCATGCCCTTGTACAAGTCTTCCTGCAAGTCTTTGCGCTCTGGCGCCACATAGAAGAACAGGTCGTTCGGGTAGTGCAGCATCAGGCGTGGCTCCAGCACGATGCCATCTTCCAGCCCGATATTGCGGAATTCGCCGGTGACTTCGTAGATGGCACGGGTCAGCAGATCGAAGCGTTTCACGGCCAGCATGCTGAACAGATGGATGTATTCGGCCTGCACCAGATTCAGGCCGCTATCGAGCATGATGTTGCTGTCTATCCAGTCCGGACCGCTGCCGATGCTGAGCTTGCGCAAGTCCGCCAGACTGCGCACTTTGGCAGCCCGGTCGTGGCCGTGCTGGTTGGCCATGAAGACGCGGTAGCCGCCACCCCCTAGATAGAGGGGCACCGGCACCACCGACAGTTCGCGGCTGGCTTTGCCGCCTGCCGAGGTTGCGATCACGTCGCAATAGTGCTGGTTGCGTACGCTGTCGCGCGCGCGGGCATCGGAAGTCTGGGCGGCGGGGAAGTGACAGCTTTCTATCGTGTAGCGCTTGCCGCTGGCGTTCAGGGCCTTCTGCGCCAGCTCGATACGGTAGGCGACGACCGGATTGTCGCGGGCCGAGGCAGCTTCTACCCTGACCACCATGGGCGTGTCAGCCCCGTAGCTATGCAGACAGAGCAGCGAGAGCAGGGCAGCGCCCCAGCAGCGGGCGTGCAGCAGGATAGCGGTGGGTAATAGGGCCTGGGCGTTCATGGTCATACTAGCAAAGCCTAAGTAAGTGTTTCCATGCGGAAATCTCAATTGTGCATTGAAAGATGAAGGAGTGAAATATCAAAAATCACAAATTTCTTTTTGGAAATAACATGGAATTTGGCACATTCTGGCGCTCAAGTATTTATTGACAGTTATGGTGTATTAATTTACTGTTTAAAAATGAATGCGGCGGACAACCAGGAAATTAGCAATGGAACCAGACCGGGAATTTACTCTTGACGAGTTGTGTGGGCTCACCGACCTCAATAAGCGTACCGTGCGCTATTACGTGCAGCTTGGGCTGGTGGACCGGCCGGAAGGTGAAACCCGCGCAGCCCGTTATGGTGCACGTCACCTCGAACAGCTGCTGCAGATTCGCCGCTGGGTGCAGGAGGGCGTAGCGCTGGAGCGCATACGCGAACTGCTGGCGGGTGCGCATACGGCCATGCCGCAGCGGCAGCGGCCGCCCGGCAGCATAGAGGTCTGGAGTCACATGGTGCTAGCCGATGGCGTGGAGCTGCATGTAGAGGCGGCACGCGCCGGCCTGTCGCCGGAACAGCTGCGCCAGTTCTACGCGGCGGTGCTGGATGCCTATGCCCGCGTGCAGGCAGTAGCGGATCAACAGTAAAAGGGGATGAACATGGTGGTCGAGGAGAAAAGCGTAGTGGGCATGCAGGTGCGCTCCGGCCCCGTGCCTGTGCTCAAACAGGTAGATATGCGTGGTACGGTCAGTGGGCTCATGCTGGAGCTGAGCGTGGAGCAGCATTTCCATAACGTGTCCACAGGCGATGTGGAAGTGGTGTACACCTTCCCGCTACCCGTTGGTGCGGTGCTGCTGGACATGGTCTGTACGCTGGGCGAACGGCAGCTGTGCGCTACCGTACTGGCGGCGCCAGAGGGCGAGCGGCGCTACGAAGAGGCGCTCGAGCAGGGCGATCTGCCAGTGATGGTGCAGGCCGGCGGTGAAGGCTACAGCACGATCAATATCGGTAATCTGCAGGCCGGCGCGAGCTGCGTGGTGCGCTACCGCTACGCGCAGCTGCTGGCCTTTGCACAGGGCCAGATACGTATCGCCATCCCTACCGTGATCGCCCCGCGCTATGGCAATCCGGCCCGCGCCGGGCAGCTGCCGCATCAGTATCCCGTCACCGATATGCTGGCCGAATATCCGTGCACGCTGCAGCTGCAATTGCTAGGCGCATTGCAGGCGGGCGCCATCAGTTCGCCCAGCCATGCGCTGAAGGTGCGCATGGCAGAGGGGGCGGTGCGGGTCGATCTCGATAAGAGTGCGCGCATGGACCGCGATCTGGTAGTTCTGGTGGACGGACTGCAGGGCCAGTCGCTGGCCGTGAGCGGCAAGGATGATGTCAGCGGCGCTCAGGTGGTGCTGGCCAGCCTGTGTGCCGCAGCCGCCGGCGCAGTGGTGGCCCGGCCATTAGCCATGAAGGTGCTGGTGGATTGTTCCGGTTCGATGGCTGGCGATAGCATCGCAGCTACCCGCATGGCGCTGCGGGAGATACTGGACGAATTGCAGCCGCAGGACAGTCTGAACCTGAGCCGCTTCGGCTGCACAGTGCATCACCTGCATCGTGGCATACGGCCGGTCGATGCGGATCTGCGTAACGAGGGGCGGCACTGGGTGGCCGCGCTGGATGCCGATCTGGGCGGCACGGAACTGGAACTGGCTCTGGGCGAGACCTATGCGCTGGCCGGAGAGGCCGATATTCTGCTGCTGACGGACGGGCAGATCTCGGATGCCGAATCGCTGCTGGAACAGGCGCGGCGCGCTGGCCAGCGGATATTTGTGGTGGCCATAGGCATGGCACCGGCAGGCTGCATGCTGCAGCGGCTGGCCGACGAAACCGCCGGTGCCTGCGAATTCGTCAGTCTGCAGGGCGCTATACAGGAAGCGATACTGCGTACCTTCCGCCGCATGCGTCAGCCGCCCGTGCAGGACCTGGCGCTGGATTGGCAGATGCCGAGCTGCTGGCAGGTGGCGCCGCGCCAGCGTCTGTTCGCGGAAGAGACGACGCACGCGCTGGCCGGTTTTACTGACGGCTTGCCCGGGCAAGTCCGTCTGCACTGGCAGCGTGCGGGCCAGCCCGGCGAGCTGACGCTGATGCTGGGCGCACAGATGCCGCAGCTGGCCGGCGACACGCTGGCACGTGTGGCGGCTGCCATGCGGCTGCCCGGGCTGACGGCGCAGCAGCAGTTGCAGACTGCTCTCGATTATCGTTTGCTGACCGATGTCACACGCATGTTGCTGGTGCATGAGCGCAGCGCTACGGATCAGGCCAGCGAAGCTGCAGCGCTGAGCCGCGTGTCGCAGATGCTGCCGGCTGGCTGGGGCGGTACGGCGAAGGTGGCGCTGCGGGCGCCGGCGGTGTTCCGTATGGCAGCGGCCCCCATGTTTGCGGCAAGTGAAATGAACGGGATGGAGCAGTACGATATACCGGCATTCCTGCGTGAGGATGTTAATGAGTCGGGTGACGGTGCTCTGGTGCGACAGGCCGAGCAGGAATCGCTGCAGAGGTTCATCGGGCTACTGGCACAGCGCTGGGAAGCACGGCAGCTCGATCACATCATTCCGGCTGAATTGGCAGCGTGGTCGGACAGTCTGTCGGTCTCTCTGAGCCAGATGCTGGTGGGTCTGCTGCGCAGCGGAGTGCAGGAGCGCCAGATCATCGCCGCCTTCCTTAGCGTGGTGGCCGAGATTGCGCGTCAGCAGGGCTATCATTCCGCGCTGTGCCGCTGGCTCGAACAGCACGCTGTGCTCACCACGCGCCGCTTGCAGGCGCAGGTGAGCGATGGTCTGACCGGATTGACCGGCTGGTCGGTGACGCGCGGCCTGCCGCTGCCTTTGCGGCTGGTACGGCGCATGCGTCATGAACGGCCACCGCGTCAGTTTGCGTGAGGAGCGCATTGCAGCGCGCTGCAGAATCTGCGGCGCGCCGCGCCAGCTGTAGTGTCGAGACAGCACAGCTTACCGTTTAAAAGCTAAGCTTATGGCGTGCCGGTACTGCTGCGGATCAGCTCGATATAGAAGTTAATCATGCCGCCGTAATCGGCAATGCTGATGCGTTCATCCGTGCCGTGCACGCGCGGCACATCCTGTGGCGTGAAGTGCACCGGCAGGAAGCGGAAGGCCGCTCCGCTGAGGCGGCCGTAATAACGGCTGTCCGTGGCCCCTACCACCAGCCCCGGCGTCACCAGCGCGGCCGGGTCTACCTTGCGCGCTGCTTCGGCTATCAGGCGGAAGCCCGGCGATGTCTGGTCTGCCACGGCGCTGGCGGGCACGCCGGCGCCATCATAGCTGGCGATGGCTATAGCCGGATCATCGATGGCCTTGCGCACATGGGCCAGCACACTGTCCGGTGTATCGCCGGGCGCCAGCCGGAAGTTGACGATGGCCCGTGCTTCGGCAGGCAGCACGTTTTCCTTCACGCCGCCGCTGATCATGGTGGGTGCCGTGGTGGTGCGGATCAGCGCATTGGTGGCGGGAGCGCCTTCCAGCTGGCGCAGCAGCAGCGGTTCCAGCAGCCAGCTGTTGGCGATCACCACGCGGCTGGCCAGCGGCAGCGCCGGCGCCATGGCGCGTATGCCGGCGCCACCGGGACCGGCCAGCGTGGCGGGCAGCGGCTGCTGTTCCAGCCGTGCCACGGCACGGCTAACCCGGCCCACGGCCGTCAGTGCTGGCGGCATGGACGAGTGGCCGCCGTCGGCTTTGGCCGTCAGGGCCAGACTGAGCATGCCTTTCTCGGCCAGCCCGATCTGTGCGATGGGGCGCTGGGCCCCGGCGATGAAACCATCGATGATGACCAGCCCTTCATCGAGCGAGAACCACGGTTTGATGTGGCGCTGTTCCAGCAGTTCGGCGATTTTGGCCGCGCCCTGCACGCCGCCGATTTCCTCGTCGTGGCCGAAGGCGATCAGGATGGTGCGGCGCGGCTGGTAGCCTTGCGCCAGCATATGCTCCACGCCTTCCAGCGTGGCCATCACGGCGTGCTTCATGTCCATGGTGCCGCGGCCCCAGACATAGCCGTCAGCGATGTCGCCGCTGAACGGCGCATGCTGCCACTTGCCTTCCGTGCCCGGTTCCACCGGCACCGTATCCATGTGCGCCGTCAGCAGCAGCGGCGGCAGGCTGGCGTCGCTGCCCTGCCAGGTGTAGAGCAGGCTGGACTCGCTGATCACTTCGCGCTTTAGGCGCGCGTGCGTGAGCGGGAAGCTGGTGGCCAGTAGCTGATGGAAGGCGGGGAAGGGGTTAGGTGTGGCCGTTGCCTCCGGACCGTGCGATACGGTAGGCAGGCGGATGGCGGCGGCCAGTCGCGCCACCGCTGCGCTCAGATCGGCCGGTGTGGCGGCAGCCTTGCCATCGCTGGCCGGCAGCGATGGCAGGCGCAGCGTGTTGACCAGCAGGCTGCCGCCTAGCAGCAGTACGCCTGCGGCCAGCAGCTTGCCAGCCTTGCCCAGTATTGCCTGTTTTTGCATTGTTATTTCTCCTGTAGATTACAGATCACCATGCAGTTCCAGCGCCACCACGCGCGGCTTGCTCACGTAGGCATACGGTGAGCCCGTTGCCGAGCCCAGAGTGCTAATGGAGACATATTGCTTGTTAGTGAGGTTGTTGGCAATCAGGCCCACGCCCCAGTGGCCCGAGGCTGCCGTCCAGCCCAGCCGCAGATCGACTTTTTCACGCGCCTTGCCCGCACCCACGTCGTTGCTGAACAGGCAGGTGCCCTGTTTGCGGGTGTCGTCGTTGCAGCGCTTGTTGCCCATGTAGCCGTACTGCAGGCTGAAATCCGCTTTACCGCTCAGCACAGGCCAGCGTGCTGCAATGCCAGCGGCTGCGCTGAGGAAGGGCGCGCCGGCTGGCTGGCCATCGAGCGTGACGCCGGTGGGCGCTACGTAATGGTCGTAGCTCTGGTCGAGGTATTCGAGCGAACCGGTGAGGCGCCAGATGCGGTCTAGCTTCCACTGCGCTTCCAGATCGAGGCCGGTAGCCTTCTGGTCGCTATTGACGATCTGGTAGCTCGGAATGCCGGTGGTGGCGCTGGCCGGGACCAGCGTCAGGCTTTGCAGGTTGCTGTATTTGTAGCGGAATACCGAGGCGCCGTAAGTCAGGCCGATGGCTTTCAGCTGTCCCTTGATGCCCAGCTCCAGATTGGTCACCAGTTCTTCGTCGTAGTGGCCGTTCACGCCCACTGCGTCAAAGCCGCCCGCCTGATAGCCTTTGCTCCACGAAGCGAAGACCATGGTATCGGCGTTGAGGTGCTGGTCCAGCACCACACGCGGGCTGAAGTTGTTCCAGCTGCGCGAAGAGGCGAAGGGGGCGCTGGTCGAGCCGGGATTGTTGAATTCCACATTGCTGGCTGCGACCTTCTGCAGTAACGCGGCCTGCTGCGCCGTCAGCTGTTTGAGCGCTACCAGCGTGTTGAAGAAGTTGAGCTGCTTCAGCGCTGCCAGCTGCGCATCGAGTGCGTTAGCGGTGCGTACCGGGTTGTACCAGCTAAAGGACTTCTGGTCATGCGTGTAGCGGCCACCCAGCGTGAGGTTGGTGCTGGCCGTGGCATGCCAGATGACGTCGCCGTAGATGGCGTAGGCGCGGTAGTCACCGCGGTCGATCACGGCTTCGCGCCATGGCTGGCCCATCATGCTCAAGCTTTGCAGCGTGCTGTTGCCGGTGGCTTTGCCCACGCCTTGCGCCAGCTGGGTCAGCGTGGCATACGGCGCCAGCCCGGAAGCAGCTTTGATGATGGTGTCGAGCGAGGTAGTGGTGGCGTCCACGCTTTCCGTTTCGGTGGCGCGTTCGCGGAAGGCGCTGATGCCGCTCACCCAGTCCAGTGCGCCGCTCTGGCCACTGAGCTTGAATTCCTGTTGCCAGGTCGCGTTGCTTTCCACATTGCCGGTGGCGAGGTAGGCGGCCGGATTGGCGCCGGCATCGTTGTCCTGCCAGTTCTGCGAGTTGAAGTGGCGGTAGGCGGTGGTGCTGCTCAGGGTGGCAAACGACAGCGGGTGCTCGATGCGCAGGTTGACGCCGTCGAAGGTGCGCGACTGCATATTCGGCGTGGCGTCGTTGATTAGCGGCTGCTTGAGCGGATCGGTCCAGGTGGCCGGTGCGCCGAAGTTGATCTTGCCGCCGGTGACGGAGAACACCGGCGGCCCTGCTTCGCGCATCACTTCATGTTCGAAGCCGAGGATGGCGCTGCTGCCATTGCCCTGCCAGCGCACGGCAGCGCGCAGGCCACGGTCGCCGGAGTCGCCCATGTGGCTGCCGTTCCACTGGTTGGAGGCCCAGCCACGGTCCTGCTGGCTGATGGCGGACACCCGCAGCGCGACGGCATCGCTGAGCGGCGTGTTGACCAGCGCTTCCACATGCTGGCTGCCGTAGCTGCCCAGTCTCACCAGTGCGCTCGCTTCGTTGCGGTTGACGGGTTCGTTGGTGACAATGGAAATGGCGCCCGCTGCGGCGTTGCGGCCAAACAGCGTGCCTTGCGGGCCTTTCAGTACTTCGATGCGTTTCACGTCATTGAAGTTGAGCATGGAGCCGCCCGTTTTGCCCGTGTACACGCCGTCGGTGTAGATGCCCACAGGCGAATCGGTACCGATGCCGAAATCCTCCGTGCCCACGCCGCGCAGGAACACGGAAGGGCGGGTAGATTGCGAAGTGTCGATGGCGAGGCCGGGCACGAAGGCGTCGATATCGGCCAGACTGGCCGCGCCCTGATCTTTCAAGGCCGCGCCGGACATGGTCTGGACGGATATCGGCACGTTCTGGATCTGCTGGCTGCGGCTCTGCGCCGTCACCACCACTACCTGTGCATCCTGAGCAAACGCGGCCGGTGCTGCCATGCTGGCCAGTGCCAGGCTGACTGCGCTGCTACACAAACCAATGGGTACTCCTTGCTGTTTCAAGTTCATTCTCCCGTTAATCAGTTCTTTATCATGCCGGCACTTGCCTGCTGAGGCCGATTCTAGGATTTGCCATCTGATTAAAATAGGTGCAATATCGCCATAATGATGACTGATTCCGCCACTGCTAGCCCTGTTTTGCACGTCGAAGTGCTGTCTTTACCCGAGGCCATGCCCGGTACCGTGTTTAGCGCTATCGACGTGCTGCAGCTGGCGGCGCTGGTGCTGAAGTTGCGTAATAGCCACGCTGCGCCCTCGCTGACGTGGTCGCTGTGGGTGCCGCATGCCAGTCCGGCCATGCTGACCCCTGCGGCGCTGGCGCAACTGTCGAGCGAGCCTCCCATGCAAACACCGTTGCCGCAGCGCACGCTGCTGGTGGTGCCGGCCGTGTATGCGGCCAACGCGCTGGAGCTGCCGGCGCTGGCGCAGAAATATCCCGATGTGCTGGCACGTATCGCGGCCCATGTGCAGCAGGGCGGGGCACTGGCCGTGTGCGCCACGGGGCTGATCTTTGCCGCCGAAACGGGTTTGCTGCAGCAGGCCAGACTCGATGCGCACTGGGCCTTCAAATCCTTCTTCATGCGCGTGGTGCCGCAGGCGGACTTTTCGGCCAGCGAGGCGATCAGCGTGAATGGCCGGCTGTATAGCTGCGTGGTGCCGACGGCCCAGAGCGAAATGCTGATCCGCGTGCTGCATGACTGCTACGACGAAGAAGTGGCGCAAAGCTGCGCGCGCCTGTTGCTGTTCCAGCCCGAGCGCCAGCAAATGCATAGCCAGCAGCTAAGCCAGCAATGGCTGTCGCGCACGGCGGATAGTCCCGTATTCCGTGCCAAACAGTGGCTGGAGATGCATGTGGAGCAGCCCTACGATTTGCCGCAACTGGCGGCCATTGCTTCGGCCAGCGAGCGTACTCTGCTGCGACATTTCCAGAGCGTGCTGGGCATGACGCCACTGGAGTTTCTGCATGATCTGCGCATACAGCGGGCCAAGGTGATGCTGGAAATTAGCATCAACAGCCTGCAGACCATTGCACATGCCTGCGGCTATGCCAATGCCAGCACTTTCAGCAAGCTGTTTCGCCGGGCCATGGGCCTGAGTCCCGGCGAATATCGCAAGCTGCACACGCTGCGTACCAAGCGTGCGCATTGGCGGGTGGATGGCTAACCCTAGTGTGGCTACCCGGGACGGCGCAGCGCGATGGCATTTATTTCAGTCTGGCTTTCAGCTCCTCAGCCGCCTGATGCAGGGCGCTGCGCGTGGCCGGAACGTTGGCCAGTACATTGAGCAGGCCGAAGTCGTGAATCATGCCGTTGTAGCGGGTAGCAACGACGGGCACACCGGCTGCATCGAGTTTGCGTGCATAGGCTTCGCCTTCGTCACGCAGCACATCCTTTTCCGCCGTGATCACCAGCGCTGGCGGCAGACCTTTTAACTGGGCTGGTGTGGCCAGCAGCGGTGCGGCATAGATCTCTTTACGCTGCGCGGCATCGCTGGTGTAGGCATCCCAGAACCATTTCATCATCGGCCGGGTCAGGAAATAGCCCTGTTCGAATTCGTCATACGACGCATTTTCGAAGCTGGCGTTAGTAACGGGCCAGAACAGCACTTGTGCTCTGATCTGCGGGCCGCCCAGATCTTTGGCCATTAGCGCGGTGACTGCTGCCATATTGCCGCCCACACTGTTACCGACCACGGCCAGACGCTTGCCATCGACATTGATTTCGGCGCCGTGTGCGGCCACCCATTGGGTGGCACCGTAAATTTCATTGATAGCCACCGGATAGCGTGCCTCCGGTGATGGCGTGTAGTCGACGAAGACGGCGACGGCACCCGATTCGGCGACCAGATCACGTACCAGGCGTTCATGGGTGGGGAAGTCGCCCAGTATCCAGCCGCCACCGTGCACAAACATGAATACGGGTAACACACCCTGGACGCCGTGGGGACGGACGATATGCAATCTGACGGCCTTGCCATCGACGCTGATGGTTTTTTCACTGACATCAGCGGCAGGCAGGGCGGCGCCGGCTTGTGCACCCGCCAGCACCTGACGGGCTACGGCTGGGCTCAGGGTTTCCAGTGGCTGGCCACCGCCTTTGGCCAGTGCGTCGAGGAAGGACTGGGTGTGCTGTTCTACGCCGGGCGCCGCGTTGGCAATACCGGCGTGAGCACTGAAGGCGAGGGCCAGAGCGGCGATAATTTTCGAGCTGCGTTGCATGGTAGAGGTCCTTTAGTCAGGTTTGGTAGTGCGCTATTAAATAGTGCACTATATTATTTACTCAAAAAAATCCGGCGCTGCCTGGGGAAGTGACGGGCGAGTTGCCGGAATGGAGAGATAATATATAGTGCGCTATTTAATAGCAAGCGATTTTAATCGTTTCAGCGAAAATTTTTGCGACTTTTGCGCTTAGCCGGGGTTGAGTCCGAGGCTTAGCGGGCAGGTAGGGTGTTGAGCACGCCGCATACCATGCCTAGCACATGGGCTTGCCACACTAGCTGTATGTCTGCAGGGAGAGCCTGCGAGGCAGGCATCATGCCGAGTGCTTCGGCGCCCGTTTTGAGCAGCAACAGGCTCGCCAGCAGTGCCAGCCATGGGCGCGGCAGGCGCCGTTGGCGCCACAGGGTGATCAGGGTCATGCTCATCAGCATGACAGCGAGCGCGGAAAGGCCGCGATATTCGCTCAGTGCCGGCACCCATAGCAACAGCAGCAGGGCAATCAGGGCACTACTCCAGCCCAGCGTGAGGCACAGGCGGCGGCGTCCAAGCGTGGGTTCCAGCAGCCAGCCGCAGAGCAGTACGACGGTGCCATCGGATAATGCATGGGCTGCAGAATAATGCACCAGATGACAGCTCCATAGCCGCCACCACTGGCCGCCGAGCAGCGCTGTGCGGTCGTAGGCGAGCACAGCGGCTAACTCCGCCGGCGCCAGCTGCAGCGCGCATGCGGCCAGTGTCAGTGTGATGCTGACGCCGGGCCAGTTAGCGCGTGCGGCGGCGCTGGCCATACACTAGCGCGGCCAGTATGGCAGCCAGTGCCAGCCAGCTCCAGTCGGCAGCGCCGCCGCCGCGATAGCCGTCCTTGTTTGTGATCTGGATCGAGCTGTCGGATTTGAGATGCTCGCGGAAGTTGTCGAGCTGCCCCTGCAGATTGGGGATCAGCTGATCGACGGCTTGGTTGTAGCCTTCGGTCTGGGCGGCGCGCGATTTCTCGCTGAAGCCGGCCATGGTGGCGTTGCCGGCTATGCGGCTGGTGCCGGGGGCGCGGAACAGCAGCTTGCGGCTCTTCACATCGAACACGGAGGCATCGAGCATGGTCTGGATATCGTACTGGTTGCCGTTGATGACGTAGGCGCCGACGATGGTCCAGTACAGCAGCGACAAGCGGTTGGTGTCGTTGAACTGCACCTGATCGTAGGACAGCAGCGCGACCACTTCCACGTTGAACATGCGCGCTACCTGATCCAGATTATCGAAGCCGCCGCGTGCCTGCATGTAGGCAGACGGGATGATTTCGATGCTGCCGATGTAGGCGTGCTGGGAGAACGAAGCTTTGACGCGTTCCAGCAGTTTCATCTTCTGCTGTTCGGACGGGCCATTGCCCCAGCCACCGCCAGGCACGAAGGCTATCCCCACGCGCACCGGCGGACGCAGCTGGGTCATGCCGGGCACCATGGCCGTGGGCTGTTTGGCGTTGGGGTAGAGGTAATCGACCACGCTGCCGTTCTGCTGCACGCGCTGGCCGGAGCCCCAGAAGGCGCAGCCGGATAAGGTGGTGACGAGCAGCGTGATCAGCACGCCTTTGATGAAATGCATGGGTAAGCTCCTACTGAGTCCGTGATGAAGGCTTGGGCGCAGACTGGGCGCCTTGGCAAGTCCGAAAGGAAGCAAGCCTATCAGATTAGACTGGCGTGAAATACGTACATTCTCACCGGGTCCGGGATACTTGTGCGGTAGCGCCTTGCGCTACCAGCAAGGCGACCACGCGCGCCCTCCACCGGGTTAGCTATCAGTGCGCAGGCACTACGGGAGTGGGCTGGCAGAAAGTGCGTCGGGATTCTGCTGCAGCAGTATCTGCGGATGCAGCTTCGCCAGCATTTGCGCTTGTTCGGTCTCGGACAGCGGATCGTGGCCTGTGCGCTCCGGTTCCAGTGTCGTCAGCAAATCGCGCGAACTGCGCTTGCCGGCAGGCGTGGTATGGTCGTCCTGCAGCTTGCCCAGCGAGTAGCGCAGAGTGCGTGTCGACTGGCTGGCCTGCATATCGAGTGTGGCTTTGGCCAGCACGCCTTTGTGATAGGCGATTTCGGTTTGACTGGAAGCGGCGTCGTCTATCGTCACGTAGTGATAGTTCTGCGAATTGGGCGATAGATCCAGTGCTAGCTTGGCGTCAGCCCTGATGGGGGCGTGGTAGCGTGCCTTGAGGTGCGAGCTTTGCTGCTGCGAGATGCTGCGGTCCAGTTGCGAGCCGCCGCCGATGCTGGTCTTCTGGGCCAGCTCGTAGGCAAAGCTATCCTTCTCCGTGCTGCGGGCGGGATTGGGGAATTCTTCGGTTTGTGCAAAGGATGCGTTGAAGTCTGCCAGCCCTGTGGTCAGTGCATGGTCCTGCTGATTCAGGGCGATGCCTTGCGGTGCCACAGGGCCGCTGCCGTAATCGCTATTGAGGGCGCTGAAGCCTTGTTTGAACATGCCGATAATGGCGCCACGGCCCAGACCGCGCGTTGCAGCCTGATCGATCTGCTGCAGATAATGGTCGAGCGCGGCCGCCTGCTGCGCCTTGCTGCCCCAGCTGGCCGGCTTGCTCAGGTCAACGGCGATGCTGGCCGTGCCTGCCGGGCCGTTAAAACTCAGCGTGCGCCCCATGCTGTCGGCATGAAATTCCAGTCGCTGGGTATCCTTGGCATCGATTTTGATCTGGCCTTTCAGATCCACCGCAGCGAGCGCATGACTGTCGAACTGGGTGAGTCCGGCAAGATCGATGCGGGGCGGATTTTCGCTCAGGCCGTCGATGGATTTCTGGAACGCTTCGGATAATTTTCCCAGCGCTTTGCGTTCCGCGTCATTGAGCTTGCCACTGCTGTGCGCTTCGACGGCGATGCCGTTATCGCTGGCATCGAGCTTCAATTCGACTTTGATGCCGCTGGCAGTCATGATGTTCAGGCTGATCTGATTATCGCCCATGCCATGCTGCGATATTTTCGCCGGCGATACCTGCAAGGCATAGGTGTCGGACGTTGCGCTTGCCGGCAGCTGCTGCACCGACTGGGAAAAGTCGGCGCCGTCATAGGCAACCTGTTTGAGCAGTTCGCTACCGAGGCCGCTCAGGCGGGTGGAAAGCTCGTCGTTGTTCATGTTGCGGGCCATGAGCGTGGCCGAAGTGCTGTGCGTGCGGTTTTCCCAAGCCAGTGCTTTGGTGCTGGTTTCGCCCTGTTCACCCAGATTTACTACTGTGGAGCTTGCCGTACGAGTGCTGAGAGCTGCACTGGCAGCCGCACTGCGGTTGGTGCTTGCCGTTGCTGGGGTTGGCGTGGCGGCGAGGGAAGCGAGAGCGTTGACGGTAGACATGGGATAGCAGCCTGTAGGTGATTCCGGTGAGGCATATATTTTTACCAAGTTGGTGGATTTAGCAAAATAGAGCTCGTGTCTGTTTTACGTCAGGACGCTGAGATACTTTAAAAAAATGCAATACGACTTGCGTTATCTTAAGCTGGATGCAGGCGGTTCCTCGTCACATACATGCTGCGCATGCGTGCTGAGAAAAGATGGCCGCCGTAGATGGTGGAATTCGAGATTGAGCGCCTGAGAAAAAACTACACTATGCCTACACGGCTCTAGAAAGCAAAAAGCCCAGCCGGTGAGGGCTGGGCTAAGTGCTTGATATTTCTGGTGCCGACTGCCGGTTTCGAACTGGCCACCTGATGATTACAAATTCCTTCTCGTCAGTAACACTAGCTAACATTACACAACGAAATCAGGCACATACGCCACTTGACCTAACAGTGCTGCCTTGCTGATCTAACAGTAGCGTTGACGTTTCGTTGACACTAATGTGCCGTCACAGATCGAGCTTTTGCTGCTTGAATGCTGGATCTTCTGGCAAATCATCCGTTGACAAAGCCTTGAGTCCAAGCAGCTCAGCAAACTTTCTAAGACCCGAATCTTCAGAGTATATCGTAGTCGCTCCATGGCATTTTGCGATCGCTACAATCTGATGATCGAACTTAATTTTCTGCCACGGGGCATCCGGCTGAGCTGCTTTCTTGTCACGTGAGCGGATGGCGTCTGCAACGCTAATAGAACATTCGAGTGCCGCTTTCTCGTCGAAAGACGCAATAATAAATGCAGACTTGCCTTTGAAATTGGCAACAACATCCGGGTCTGCCTTGACATAAAATTCTGACAATGCAGGGGTAGGAATGAGAATTTTGGTCTTCGACTTTTGCAACGTGGATATCAAATAGTCGAGCTTCGCCCGTTGACCATCCGGGGTTCTGGCATCAAGAAGTTTGATGAGTATTCCTGCGTCAAAGAGCACCATCAATCTGATCCTCGTATATGAAGGTGTTCTTTGATGGGATCATCCAGTTCGTTCCAGCCATTGCCCTTTGTATTCCGGGCGGCGTTGACTATGTCGGCTATCGGCTTCTCGTCCAAGGACTCCCACCCGCTGATCTTGAACTTCTCCAGCGCCCAAGCGCCATCTTCACCGCGTAGCCAATCTCCTTGGCCGGTGACACGAATAGGACTTGAAAGGTATTTTTTGATAAGTTCGCGAGCCATTTCGCTATTTGCCTCGCACTTATGGATGGTTCCATCCAAGTCCTTGAGCCATACAGGCACAGTGTTATCCTTGCCGCCGATACGAATTACTACCCCGTCAAGAACACCTACCTCCTTCACTCGATAGGTTTTTTGAACAGGCGTGTCTCTACCTGGAAACGCTAGAATCACGGCCCCCTGTGGGTGCTTGATTTCACCGACAGCCTTATCAGATCTAAGCATGCCATTGAGATTTTGATATGCTTTTTTCAGGTCGTCTGGCGCGGCGACATCGTGCACAAGTCGTAAACGTGACTCAACCGCTTCTGTCGCCGATTCTTCCACGACGGCTTTCAAGATCGCACTTCCTGTGCGAATCTCTTTGAAATGCACAGACAACTCGCTGCCATACAGGGCGGCCAACTCGCCCATATATTCGGCAAGCCGGGACATCGGAATGGTCTCCGGCTTGAAAATATCTATACTGAATTCGAGTGCGTTAGGTGTTTCCATGGCGTCACCATACTACAGGTAGGAAATTCGGGAAATCTTGAGTTGCGGATTGCGTGATTATTTTGTGTATTTGTTGTCAAACAATAATTTAAAAGCAAAATAACTGTATCTGCACACAGTATCTGCGATGTTCACGAAATGTCAACGCATTGTCCCATCAATACGAATATGCCGCTGTTCTCGGACGACTGGCATCGTCGCTGGCCGAGATGACCGGCCAAAACGCCCCTACATGCCGCCGTGATGCAAGAAGGGTTCCGCTTCGCTCCAGCCCTCGCGGGCCTCAAATTGCCCTTCGCTCGGCATGCACGCACCAAGGCGGTCTTCAGGAACGATGAGCATCGCTTAGGGCGACCGGGGAAGCCTCGCTCTAGATCGAACCCGACTTGTGATCACCCCGCGGTATTTGATCGGAGACACACACCAATGCGAAGGCTCGCGCGTAAGCAAGTAAGTCGCTGAGCGTGGCCCCGCCTGAAAGGTAAGCCACTTGCAAGGCAAGGAAAGTTCGGTGGCGTCGGCAAGTAGCCCTTCCGGCGCGAAGTTGGCTCGCATGCGTGCCACGTGCTGCGCTCACTCGGCAATCGATATGCTCATTGCTCAGGACCTTCCTCTAACGCTTTTACCCATTCGTCGATCGAAATCGGCGATCATGGAGACTGTCGATCACATAACATCAGGAGTCCCAAGACGCTATTGTATGCGCTCGCATGGAGCCATTCATTTGCTCCCCCTGCCGACCAGCGAATCGGAGCAATGCACATTGGAGTTCCATCACGGTAGACCACAGCACCGCTGGGCGCATCGACCCGGCATGTTGCGTGATGCAGCAATACTGAATGCTCAAGGTTTCTAGCGTCCCGTCGTCGTTGAACGTGCACGGCCATGCAGCGATCCAAGTCGAACACTTCCACCACCTGCAAATGCAATTGCGGAAGATTTCTGATGCGAGTAAGCGGATCGTTGGAGATGCCGACTGTTGGTGGAGCGTACTCAAGCTAGGCTGGCGCGCGCCAAGAGCGAAGGCAAGTCGCGGGGCCGGCCATCGAAGACCACGGCCGAGCAGCGGATGGAAATCATGGCTAAGTACGCAGTCGGTGAGAGCGTGAGCGCACTTGCGCGGCAGTATGCAATATCACGCGCCAATGTCTTAGGGGTAGTCAAATAAACCAGGAAAGGACAACTGTTGTGATGATGGAAATCACAAATCCCGCAATAATCACTGTGCGCACCGTTTCTTGATTCGCATGGCGATTCACCCCATCACCAATAGCGAATGTGCCGGTTGGAAAATAAGTTTTCTTCACCCTCTCAATAGCGACCACTATCAAGGCCGGGATGGAGCCGAGAATGAAACTCTTCCCCCAGCCCTCTAAGGGCATTCCCTCTTTGGGCCACTCCCACTTGATAGGAGCCTTTGTCTTAGCGAGCATGATCAATATGGCAATAATTGCGAGTAAAAGCCAGCCACCGTAAACAATCATCCCCCAAGAAGCTGTGCAAATCCAGGAGTACCATGGGCGCCGTCCGGCGACAAAATCTTCCCAATACTGATTTAGCTTAGTTACAAGGTCTACCTCACCGTCAAGGCTCAGCGTGACATTCGAATGAGTATCTGAATTGAACATAAAGACTGCTGTCTGTTCTCCAGTGTCATCTACTGCCCTAATCCTCAGTTGCTGAATCGCTGCTCGTTCAGGATTGGTATAAGCCTTCAGCTCACCAAAGTTATCAAAGTAACGAGTAATCGTATCGGAGCATTTGATTGAGAACTTCATGCGCGGCAGGTCTTGCACCAAGAATTGGACAAATGTCTCGACGTCCTCAATCCGAAGCACGAAAACGCTTGTTGTTGAGAATGAGCGACTTGCCAGCATATCCCTTATCTTTTTAGAAATTGCCTACACAGTGCCTACATGGCTCATGTAGGAGAGACGGAAAAGAACAAAGGGGTCACACGCAAAGCATGTAACCCCTTGGTTTTAGTAATTAATTCTGGTGCCGACTGCCGGTTTCGAACTGGCCACCTGATGATTACAAATCAACTGCTCTACCAAATGAGCTAAGTCGGCGAAACTTGTACGGGGCGAATTATACGCTATTTAATACGCGTAAGGGTGGGGCGGCCGCCCTTTTTGGGCGGTGTGCCGTCATCGTCCGGCGTGCCGTTCGGCTCGCTTTCCGTGGCCGGCGCAGGGCTGGCCGCAGGGGCCAGCGACAGCGTCGGTGCGCTCTCTTCTTCCTCCTCCGGCTCGGCCTCGTCCATGCCCAGCATAGGCTCGAAGGCCATGCCCTGACCATTTTCGCTGGCGTAGATAGCGATCACATTATTGACCGGCACGAAAATCTCGCGCGATACGCCGCCGAAGCGGGCGTGGAAGCGGATCGCATCGTTGTCCATCTTCAGGCCCGAAGTGGCGCCGAAGCTGATGTTGAGTACGATTTCGCCGTTTTTCACGTATTCCATCGGCACTGTGGCGGCACGGTCGACCTTGACGGCCAGATACGGCGTATAGCCGCTATCGGTACACCATTCGTAAATGGCGCGCAGCATATAGGGCTTGGTAGAAATTTCAGACATGGCTTTCCAGACTGCGATAAAACCCGGCGCGCCGCCAGAACTGGCTGGCAAACGCGCCGATAGACTTCAAGAACAGCAGTACTGCGCTTAGCGGCGCATTACCTTTTCCGACGGGGTCAGCGCTTCGATATAGGCTGGGCGCGAGAAGATGCGCTCGGCGTATTTCATCAGCGGTGCTGCCGTCTTCGACAGTTCGATGCCGTAGTGGTCGAGGCGCCACAGCAGCGGCGCGACGGCGACGTCCAGCATGGAGAACTCGTCGCCCAGCATGTACTTGTTCTTCAGGAACAGCGGTGCCAGCGTGGTCAGGCGGTCGCGGATTTCGGCGCGGGCCTTGTCGTGGCTCTTGTCGTTGCCCTTGGCGCGCTCGCTTTCCAGCGTGTGCACGTGGACGAACAGTTCTTTTTCGAAGTTGAACAGCATCAGACGGGCACGGGCGCGCATCAGCGGGTCGGCCGGCATCAGTTGCGGGTGCGGGAAGCGCTCGTCGATGTACTCGTTGATGATGTTCGATTCGTACAGGATCAGTTCACGTTCCACCAGAATCGGCACCTGACCATAAGGATTCATGGTCGAAATGTCTTCCGGCTTGTTGAACAGGTCAACGTCGCGCACTTCGAAGTCCATGCCTTTTTCAAACAGGACCAGACGGCAGCGTTGCGAAAATGGGCAGGTCGTACCCGAGTAGAGAACCATCATTTTTTATAGTTCCTTAGAAACAAAAAGGATGACGCCGCGAACGGCTCATCCTGAATCGATCGCCCGCCAGTGCGGGCATCGCAAAAACAAGCGCCGGCGAACCGGCGCTCTCGATTTGGTTTACTTCACTTCTTTCCAGAAGGACGCGTTCAAGCGCCATGCCAGGAAGGCGAACAAGGCCATGAACATGACCACTACCACACCAAGTTTTTTACGGGTGGCGGCAGCCGGTTCGGCCATCCACTCCATGTAACCGACCAGATCGCCGACGGCATTGTCATAATCGATCTTGCTCAGTTTCCCTGGAGTAATTTGTTCGAAGCCATCGAACTGGTGCGTCATTTTACCGGCTTCGTGCGGATCCGGCACTTCCTTCATTTTAACCTTTTGTTCACCTTGCAGTTCCCACAGGATATGCGGCATCGCTGCATTGTTCAGTACCAGGTTGTTCCAGCCGGTCGGGCGGGTGTCATCCTTGTAGAACGTACGCAGGTAGGTGTACAGGTAGTCGGCACCGCTGCCGGCATTCGATGCCTTGGCGCGGGCGATGACCGACAGATCCGGTGGTACCACGCCGAACCATGCTTTGGCATCTTTCGGCTGCATGGTGGTGGTCATCATTTCGCCCACTTTTTCACCGGTAAACAACAGGTTAGCCTTGATCTGGTCTTCCGTCAGGCCCAGATCTTTCAGACGGTTGTAACGCATCGAGGACGCATTATGGCAGTTCAGGCAGTAATTGACGAACAGTTTCGCGCCATTCTGCAGGGCAGCCATGTTGTTGGAACGGTCCGGGGCCTTGTCGAGAGCGACGCCGCCTTCGTTGGCCAGTGCCAGTGCCGGCACCAGAGCCAGCATGGCGAGCAGTTTTTTAGGGAAATTCATGTAATGTCCTTTGTGTACTTTAGCCAAGTCGATCAGTGCGCGTGATAAACCACACGGTCCGGCACCTTCTTGAACGTGCCCATGGCGCTCCACCACGGCATGAACAGGAAGAAGCTAAAGTAGAGCAGCGTGCAGACTTGCGAAATAATCGTACGGCCTTCCGTTGGCGGCAGGGTACCGAGGTAGCCCAGCGTCAGGAAGCTCAGGAAGAACACGGCGTACACATATTTGTGCCAGCTTGGACGGTAGCGGATCGATTTGACCGGCGATTTATCCAGCCAAGGCAGGAAGGCCAGAATCACCACCGAACCACCGAAGAACACCACGCCCCAGAATTTCGCATCGAGTACCTGTGGCAGCATACCAACCACGGCCACCAGTGCAATTGCGGCAATCGCAGTCTTGGTGGTGCGGGCCAGATTCGACTTCAGCCAGACGAAGCTGACATAGCCAGCCACGAAGAACATCAGTACCCACATGAAGTCCGCGGTAGTCGCACGCAGCACCGAGTAGAACGCCGTGAAGTACCAGGTCGGCGCAATGTGCAGCGGGGTTTTCAGCGAATCGCCGGGCAGGAAATTGTTGTATTCCAGGAAATAACCGCCCATTTCCGGCGCGAAGAACACCACGGCGCTGAAGATGGTCAGGAAGATCGATACGCCGAACAGATCGTGCACGGTGTAGTAAGGGTGGGAAGGAATCGAATCGACTGGGTGGCCATCGGCGCCCAGGTTTTCTTTCACTTCGATACCGTCAGGGTTGCTCGAACCCACTTCGTGCAGCGCGATCAGGTGGGCTGCAACCAGACCCAGCAGAACCAGCGGAATCGCGATCACGTGGAAGGCGAAGAAGCGGTTCAGGGTCGCGTCGGACACCACGTAGTCACCACGGATCCACAGCGACAGGTCAGGGCCGATCAGCGGAATCGCACCGAACAGGTTGACGATCACCTGGGCGCCCCAGTACGACATCTGGCCCCATGGCAGCAGGTAACCGAAGAAGGCTTCGGCCATCAGACACAGGAAGATGGCGAAACCGAACAGCCAGATCAGTTCACGTGGCTTGCGGTAGGAGCCGTACAGCAGGCCGCGCGTCATGTGCAGGTAGACGATGATGAAGAACGACGAAGCGCCGGTCGAGTGCATATAGCGCACCAGCCAGCCCCACGGCACTTCGCGCATGATGTATTCCACCGAAGCGAAGGCCAGCAGCGCGTCCGGTTTGTAGTGCATGGTCAGGAAGATACCGGTGACGATCTGCAGCACCAACACCAGCATGGCCAGCGAGCCGAAGATGTACCAGAAGTTGAAGTTCTTGGGAGCGTAGTATTTGCCCCACTGGTCGTTCCACAGTTTGCTCAGCGGGAAGCGGTCATCGACCCAGCCCAGCGCTTTTTGTGCCGCCGGCGCGTCGGCCGGGAATTTGGTCTCTTTGAAAGCCGCCATGATTTATGCCTCGCCTTTCTCGTCTTTACCGATCACCAGCTTGGTGTCGCTCAGGAACATGTGACGCGGAACTTGCAGATTGTCCGGTGCCGGTTTGTTCTTGAACACGCGGCCTGCCATGTCGAAGGTCGAGCCGTGGCATGGGCAGAGGAAGCCGCCTTCCCAGTCGTCCGGCAGCGATGGCTGCGGGCCGGGGGTGAATTTCGACGAAGGCGAGCAGCCCAGGTGGGTGCAGATACCGACGGCCACCAGAATTTCCGGCTTGCGCGAGCGGTGTTCGTTACGCGCATATTCCGGGGTGAATTCGTCCGGATTACGTTTCGATTCAGCGTCGGCAACTTTGCCGTCGGTGTTTTTCAGCGAGGCGATCATCTCCGGCGTACGTTTGATGATCCAGACGGGCTTACCGCGCCATTCCACGGTTTTCATTTCGCCCGGATTGAGGCTGCCAATATCCACTTCTACCGGTGCGCCGGCGGCCTTGGCGCGCTCGGACGGCTGGAACGTACTTACCAACGCGCCAGCGGTTGCCAGCCCCACTACACCACCCGCCGCGCCAGTAGCGACGAGCAATCCGCGTCGGCCGGAATCGACCTGCTTTTCGTTACTCATACAAACCCCAATCAGTCAAAGTGCGAACAAAATCCGATACCGCATACACCAAAATCGGAAGCGAAAACCCCGTCTACGGAGCTTCTTGCAACCTTAAATTATAGGGTAAGCAGTTTTCGAACTAAAGAAAAAATCCTCCTCGGGCCCCGCATGTTGCTGCAGAGTGCGCCGTTGTGCGCTTGAATTCTGCAGGGTGATGCCCTACTTAGGGGCGCACAAACGGTAGATATTGATGCAAGACAAATTTATAGCCTAAAACCGCACCAAAATGCGCATCTGATAGCGGTGTTTTGAATCTGATTGAAAAAATAGTATGATCCAAGCGCGGTTTTGTTCACAATTGACCACACAGCGGGGAAAAAGACTATGGCAATGATGCAGGAATTTAAAGAATTCGCGATGAAGGGCAACGTGGTCGATCTGGCCGTCGGTGTGATCATCGGCGGCGCTTTCGGCAAGATCGTGGACTCGCTGGTCGCCGATATCATCATGCCACCCATAGGCAAACTGTTCGGCGGCCTGGACTTTGCCAACTACTACATCGGCCTCAACGGTCAGGCCTCGAATCTGAGTCTGGTAGAGGCCAAGAAACTGGGTGCCGTGTTCGCCTACGGTAACTTCGCTACCATCCTGCTCAACTTCATCATTCTGGCTTTCGTGATCTTCCAGATGGTGCGTCTGATGAACAAGGCGCGCAATCTCAGCAATAAGCAGGCCGAGGCGGCAGCCGAAGCGGCGCCAGCACCGGTACCGGAAGACATCGCCCTGCTGCGCGAAATCCGCGACTCCCTGAAAAAATAACCAGCTGCCGTCCCTGCGACGGCAAGGCCTACGGCGATGCGACGACTCTGGTTATTGTTTGCTCAAACGGTGACCGTGTTACTGGCACTGTATATGGTGTACACCGCCGTAGGACCGGAGCGGCGCCCGCCTGCGCGCGCCCAGCAGATGGGCGATGCCGAGCATCCGGCCGTGATGCTGGAAGCCCGTCCCGCCAGGGCGCCGGTACCTGCTGCCGGTTCCTACCGTGCGGCGGCAGCACGCGCCATGCCGGCCGTGGTCAACATCATCACCAGCAAGAAACCCAAGCGCGGCAAGCATCCGCTGCTGCGTGATCCCTTCTTCAAGAAATTCTTCGGCGAGCGCGACCATGACAGCGATGCCGATGAGGAAGAATCGAGTCTGGGCTCGGGCGTGATCGTTTCGGCCGAAGGCTATATCCTGACCAATAACCACGTGGTGGAAGCGGCCGACGAAATCGAGGTGGTGCTGGCCGATGGCCGCAAGGCTGCCGCCAAGGTGGTGGGCACCGATCCCGAGACGGATCTGGCGGTCATCAAGATCAGTCTGGAAAAGCTGCCGGTGATGGTGCTGGGGCAGGTCGATCAGGCGCAGGTGGGCGATGTGGTGCTGGCCATCGGCAACCCGTTCGGTGTGGGCCAGACGGTCACCATGGGCATCATCTCCGCGCTGGGCCGCAACAATCTGCACATCAATCACTTCGAGAATTTCATCCAGACGGATGCGGCCATCAATTTCGGCAATTCCGGCGGCGCCCTGATCGATACCAACGGCAATCTGCTGGGAATTAATTCGGCCATCTATTCGCAGACGGGCGGCTCGATAGGCATAGGCTTTGCCATTCCTGTTTCCACTGCCAAATCCGTGATGGAAGCCATTATCAAGAACGGGCAGGTGGTGCGCGGCTGGCTGGGCGTGGAGACGCAGGAAATTACGCCGGAACTGGCCAGCAGCTTCGGCCTCAAACGCCAGAGCGGCGCCATCATTGCCGGCGTGGTGAAAAACGGTCCGGCCGATCACGGCGGCGTGAAGCCCGGCGATATTCTGCTGACGGTGAACGAGCAGGCCATCGTCGATACCAACCAGATGCTGAATGTGATCGCCCAGCTGGTGCCGGGTGAAAAAGCCAGCCTCAAAATTTTACGCAAGAATCAGGAAAGCACGCTGACCGTACAGGTAGGCAAGCGTCCCAGCAGCAAGCGATAAGGAAGCCCATGCATTTACGCGATCTCAAACATTTTCTGTCCGAACTGACCGAGAACAACAACCGGCCATGGTTCATCATGAACAAGCCTCGCTACGACATTCTGCGGGCCGAATTCCTGCAAGTGGTCACGGAGATGATTGCCGAGCTGGGCAAATTCGATCCGGCCGTGAAGTTCTGCGATCCCAAGAAAGCCATGTTCCGCATCAACCGCGACGTGCGCTTTGCCCATGACAAGAGCCCGTACAAGACCCGCTTTTCTGCGGCGGTAGCGCCGAACGACATGCGCCGTCCCAGCAAGGCCGGTGGTCCTACCTACTACATGCAGATCGATGCGGCAGGCCGTCTGCTGTTCGGCGCCGGTGAATACATGCCGCCGCCACCCCGCCTGAAAGCGCTGCGCCAGCTGATGGTGGAGGATGCGGCCGGTTTCACCAAAGTGTTGAAAAACAAGAAGTTGCGCGCGACTTTCGGCGATATCCAGAACGAAGGCAAGCTGCAGCGCCCGCCTAAAGGTTTCGATCCCGCGCACGAGCATATCGAGTACATCAAGCTGAAAAGCTTTTTCGTGTGGACCGAAATCGATCTGCCGCTGAACCAGCCGGAACTGCTGGTGCCCACGCTAGTGAGCGGCCTGAAGGATGCGTTTCCGCTGGTGCAGTGGATGCGCACGGCGCAAGAGGAAGTCAGCGCGGAATAAAGGCGGGCGCGTCAGCAACAGGCCAGCGCTCAGCGAGGCTGGACTGCCGCCTGCCTAGCGTTGCACCGCTTCGTCGCGCGGGTCACGGGCTAGCAGGCGTGCCACCATCGCTGGCGGCTGGTCGCCATCGAACAGCACGCCAGCCACGGCGTTGGTGATCGGCATCTCCACGCCCAGCTTGCCTGCCAGTTCGCGCACAGCCTTGGCGCAGGGCACGCCTTCGGCCACATGACCGAGTTCCTGCACGATCTGTTCGAGCGCCTTGCCTTGCGCCAGACCGAGGCCGACGCGGCGGTTGCGCGACAGATCGCCCGTGCAGGTGAGGATCAGGTCGCCCATGCCGGTCAGGCCCATAAAGGTTTCCGTCTGTCCGCCCAGCGTCGCGCCCAGACGGGTAATTTCCGCCAGTCCGCGCGTAATCAGGGCGGCACGGGCATTCAGGCCCAGCCCCAGCCCGTCGGCCACGCCGGTGGCGATGGCCAGCACATTTTTCACGGCGCCACCCACCTCGACGCCCACCAGATCGGTACTCGAATAGACCCGCAGATTGCCGCCATGCACGGTGGCCACCACGCGCTCGCGCAGCGCAGCGTCGGTTGAGGCGATGGTCAGGGCACAGGGCAGGCCGCGTGCCACTTCCTGCGCAAACGATGGACCTGACAGGGCGCCACCGGCCACGCTATCACCCAGCACTTCACGCACGATCTGGTGCGGCAGCAGGCCGGTGTCGTATTCGAAGCCCTTGCACAGCCACACCACATTCGGTATCGGGTAAGCCTTGAGCTGCGCCAGCAAAGGGCGCAGGCCGGCCACCGGGCAGGCGGCGATCAGCAGACTGTCGGGGCGGGCAACGTGGGCCAGCGCAGTAGCGAAATCGCTGCTGATTTTGAGACCAGCCGGAAACGGCTGGTCGGGCAGATAATCCTGATTGACGCGTGCCTCGGCCATGGCGGCCATGGCGGCGCCGTTGCGGCCCCACAGCATGACGTCGTGACGCTGGGCCAACGCCATAGCAACAGCCGTGCCCCAGGCGCCAGCGCCCAGCACGGTTACCTGACGGACAGCCGCCGTTTGTTTAGTTGATTCTTGCATGACACCTCGTTGGCCAGACGGCGCACGCACGCCGTGGCAACATTATATGCCCCAGACTTCGCTACTTTTGACGTAACCGCTCAGGCCGTCGCGATGACGCACCTTGATCCAGCCGTTGGCGGCCGGTTCCATGACTTCGAGCAGCACATCCTTATCGGCTATGAAGGCGGGGCTGGCATTGTCGTCCGCCGTGGCGCGTACTTTCACATTGGCCGCGCGCACGATGACATTGTGTTTGGCGCTCAGGCCTTTGGCTTCGGTCCAGGCCAGCGCGCCTGCCGCATCGCGTACTTTGAGCCAGTCGCCATAGGCCAGCACCACTTCCAGCGGTGCACCACGGGGCACGACGTACAGCTTGCCGCCTTTGGTGGAAGGGGCGTCATACAGGATCACAGGGGCGGCACCCACGGTTTTGAAGTCGAACGCATGGCTACTGGACGCGGCCAGCAACAGGGACAGACTGATCAGGAAACGGGGAAAGCTCATGGGATGCCTAGCAAGGTACGGGAGCGCAGCTGCTCACCTGGGGGTATTGCTGCTGCCGGACGGGCGTCCGGCAGCAGGAACCAGCCAGCTAAGCGCTTGCTTAGTGGGTGGTAGCGCCGTCAGCGGCGGCAGCTGGTGCAGCAGCAGCGGCTTCGGCCATTGCTTGCAGACGTTGCTGGTAGAACACTTCGAAGTTGATTTCAGCCAGATGTACTGGAGGGAAACCGGCACGGGTGATCACGTCAGCGATGTTGGCACGCAGGTAAGGGTAGACGATGTTAGGGCAACCGATGCCCAGCAGCGGATCGAGCTGTTCAGCAGGAATGTTGCGTGCTTCGAAGATACCGGCTTGTTTGCCTTCTACCAGGAAAGCGACCTTGTCTTTGACTTTAGCGGTCACGGTGATGGTGACGGTCGACTCGAAGATGCCTTCGGCCAGTGGCGACGCGCCAACGTCCAGAGCGACTTCGATGCTAGGAGCTTCTTGTTCCAGGAAGATCGCTGGGGAATTTGGTTGTTCCAGCGACAGGTCCTTCAGGTAGACGCGTTGGATTTGGAAAACTGGTTGTTGAGTTTCGTCAGACATGGAACGCTTTCGTTGTAGTGAAATCGAGCGGCTTGCGCCGCTCAGAGAATGTTTGCTTGGTTGTATTGCCATCCAAACGCGAGGGCAATTGTATCAAAATCATTATGATTTCAAAGCATTTCAACCATGCCGACGTTGTATTTGGTGGCGTTTAGCCATTTAACAAGGGGATCAGGCCACCCGCTTGATCAAGCGCATACAGGTCATCGAAACCGCCCACATGGGTGTCACCGATGTAAATCTGTGGCACGGTGCGGCGGCCGGTCTTTTCCATCATGGCCATGCGCTGTTCCGGATCCAGATCGACACGGATTTTTTCCAGCGTGGTCACGCCCTTGGATTCCAGCAGGCGCTCGGCGCGTACGCAGTAAGGGCATACGGCAGTGGTGTACATGATTACTCGGGCAGTCATGGTAATTCCTTCCTTTATTTCACCAGCGGCAGGTTGGCTTTTTGCCATGCAGCAACGCCACCGTCCAGATTGACGACGTCGGTGAAGCCGGCTTTCAGCAGTTTGCCTGCGGCGGCGCCGGAGCGGGCACCGCTCTGGCAGACCAGAATGACGCATTTGCTCTTAGCTTTATCCAGTTCGCCGATACGGCTGTCCAGATCGGCCAGCGGAATGTTTTTAGCGTTGGCTAAGTGACCAGAGGCAAATTCCGTTGCGTCGCGTACATCAACAATGGTGGCTTTGCCGCCATTTATCAAGACCGTGACTTCGTGTGCCGTGGCGCGTTTGCCGCGCTGGGTAAGTACCGGCCAGAGCAGAGCACCGCCCGAAAGAGCCACGATGCCGATGACGAAAATATTATCAATGAAGAATTTCACAGGGATCCAATGGTTTAACTTAATCCGCGCATTATAAAATAGAAGCTGGAAGAGTTCTTGCTGCACCGGTTTTCCGTCCCGTTCACACTTTTTTGAAGATAGTTCACATGTATAAAATCGTATTCATGCGCCATGGCGAGTCCACCTGGAACCTCTCGAACCGTTTCACCGGCTGGACCGATGTTGATCTGACCGAGAAAGGCGTGAGCGAAGCCAGAGCCGCCGGCAAGGTCCTGAAAGACGCCGGTTACAGCTTCGATCTGGCCTACACCTCGGTACTCAAGCGCGCCATCCGCACCCTGTGGCTGGCCATGGACGAGATGGATATGATGTATCTGCCAGTGAAAAACGACTGGCGTCTGAACGAGCGTCACTATGGCGCCCTGCAGGGGCTGGACAAGGCCGAAACGGCCGCCAAGTACGGCGACGATCAGGTGCTGGTATGGCGCCGCAGCTACGACACCCCGCCGCCAGCGCTGGAAGCGGGCGACGACCGCACCTCGTTCAACGACCCGCGCTACGCTGGTCTGTCCAAGGAACAGATTCCGCTGACCGAATGCCTGAAAGACACCGTGGCCCGTGTCATGCCCGTGTGGGAAGAAGAAATCGCTCCGGCTATCCGTGCTGGCAAAAAAATCATCATCTCGGCCCACGGCAACAGCCTGCGCGCCCTGATCAAGATGCTGGACGGTATCAGCGACAACGACATCGTCGGCCTGAACATCCCTAACGGCCAGCCGCTGGTGTACGAACTGGACGAAAACCTCAAGCCACTCCGTCACTACTACCTCGGTGATGCCGATGCCATCGCTGCCGCCCAGGCAGCCGTCGCCAACCAGGGTAAGGCCAAGTAATTTGTCTCAGATTGCTCTCCCACGCGGGCGCGCCGCCCTGCAGCGCGCCGCTGTGCCGCTGCTGGCGTCCTTGCTAGTGTCATTGCTGCTGTCCCTGCCGCTGCAGGGCACGCAGGCGGCCACCTTCGGCAAGACCACCGAACGCAGCAAGCAGAAAGCGGCGGCCGAGGCCGAGCGCGCCGGCTTGCAGCAGAAGCTCAGCGCGCTCAAGAAGGACATCAGCAAGACCGAAAGCGCCAAGGATGATGCGGCCGATACGCTGGCCGAATCGGAGCAGGCGATTTCCGATGCCAACCGTTCGCTGCGCGAGCTGGGGCAGGAGCAGGATGCCACCAACCTGCGCCTGCAGCAGCTGGCGGCCGAGCACGAGCGGCTGGCGCAGGTAGTGGGACAGCAGAAGCAGCAGCTGGCCAGGCTGCTGCGCGAGCAGTACGTAGCGGGCAATGAAGACCGCATCAAGCTGCTGCTCTCGGGCGATAACCCCAACCGCATCAACCGCGATCTGCAGATGATGGCTTATGTATCGCAGGCGCAGGCGCGCTTGCTGGAGTCCCTGCGCGCCAACCTGAAAGCGGTGGAAACCAATCAGGCCGACGCGGAGAACGCCAAGGAAGAGCTGCAGGAAATCGCCGAAGAGCAGAAACAGCAGAAGCAGAAACTGGAACAGGAAAAGGGCCGGCGCGCCACGCTGCTGGCCAATCTGTCGAAGAAGCTGGTGGCCCAGCGCAAGGAAGCGGGCAATCTGGAACGCGACGAACAGCGTCTGGGTGGGCTGGTCGATAAGCTCAACAAGCTGATACAGGAACAGGCCATCGCCGCAGCGGCCGAGAAAAAACGTCAGGAACAATTAGCGGCGGCACGGGCCGAAGCCCGCGCGAAAGCCGAAGCGGAAGCGCGTGCGCAGGCCAGAGCAGCGGCGGCCGAGGCCGAGCGCCAGCGGCTGGCACGCGCCAATGGCGGCAAGGCAGGCAGCGTGAAGCCGGCCGAGGAAGCGAAAGTGGCGGTGCAAAAGCCGGTGGAAGTACCGAAATCTGTGCCGCGTGACGAAGAAGCTGCCAAACCGGCCGATATTGCGCTGGCGCCGGCCGCACCGGCAGGCGCTTTCGCCAGCCTGAAAGGGCAGCTGCGGCCACCCGTGACGGGCAAGCTGGCGGCGAAGTTCGGCAGCAAGCGTGGCGATGGCCCGAGCTGGAAGGGCGTATTCATCCGCGCCAGCGAAGGCGCCGGCATTCAGGCCATTGCGGCCGGGCGGGTGGTGTTTTCCGACTGGCTGCGCGGCTTCGGTAACCTGATCATCGTCGATCACGGTGGCCAGTACATGAGCATTTACGGTAACAACGAGACGCTGCTCAAGCGCATAGGCGACATCGTTAAACCCGGCGATCAGATCGCCACGGCCGGTAACAGCGGCGGGCAGGAAGAATCGGGTCTATACTTCGAGCTACGCCATCAGGGCGCGGCATTCGATCCGGCTGGCTGGATCAAGTTTTAAGGTTTGCGGGAAAAATGGGCAACAAAGTCAAAAGCATGGTCCTGGTAGGATTGGGAATGGTGGCTGGTGTGGCCATCTCCCTGCAATATCCCGCGATAGCGCAGAAAGCCAGCGGCTCGCCGTTGCCGCTGGAAGAACTGCGCCAGCTATCCGACGTTTTTGGTCTGATCAAGAGCGATTATGTGGAGCCGGTTGATGACAAGAAGCTGCTGACGGAAGCTATTTCCGGCATGGTGGCGTCGCTCGATCCCCATTCGGTCTATCTCGATAAGAAGGCTTTTGCGGAAATGCGCGAAACCGTCGAGGGCAAGTTTGTCGGCATCGGCATCGAAGTGGGCATGGAAGACGGCTATCTGAAGGTGGTGTCGCCGATCGAGGATACGCCTGCTTTCAAGGCCGGCATCAAGGCTGGCGACCTGATTACCCGCATCGATAGCACGCCCATCAAAGGCATGTCGCTCGATGAAAGTGTGAAGAAAATGCGCGGCGAGCCGCGTACCAAGGTGGTGGTGACCATCAGCCGCAAGGATGAAGACAAACCGCTGGTGCTGACCATCATGCGCGAGGAAATCCGCGTGCAGAGCGTCAAAGCCAAAATGATAGAACCCGGTTATGCATGGCTGCGCATTTCGCAGTTCCAGGAGCCGACCGTGGACGATATGGCCAAAAAGCTCGCTGCGCTGTATGCGCAGGACCCGCATCTGAAAGGGCTGGTGCTCGATCTGCGCAATGATCCCGGTGGCGTGGTGCCCGGTGCGATCGGCGTTTCGGCTGCCTTCCTGCCTAAGGATGCCGTGGTGGTGTCCACCAATGGCCAGCTGGCCGACTCCAAGCAGACTTTCTATGCCCGCCCCGAGTACTATGTCGTGCGCGGCAAGAACGACCCGCTAGCCAAACTGCCGGCCGCCCTGAAAGACGTGCCGATGGTGGTGCTGGTGAACGCCGGTTCGGCGTCGGCGTCGGAAATCGTGGCCGGTGCGCTGCAGGACTACAAGCGCGCCATCATCATGGGTTCGCAGACTTTCGGTAAAGGTTCGGTGCAGACGCTGCGCCAGCTTACCGCCGATACGGCCGTCAAGCTGACCACGGCGCGCTATTACACGCCGCTCAACCGTTCGATCCAGGCGCGCGGCATCGTACCGGATCTGCTGGTAGATGAAAGTGCCGAAGGCGACGCGATGAAGGGCCTGCGCGTGCGCGAAGCCGATCTGCAGAAGCACCTGAATAACGATAGCGATCCGGCTGCCGCCCAGTCCCAAGGGCCGCAGCGCGACGAGCTGGAAGAAGAACTGCGTGCGGCGGCGCTGGCGAAGAAGGCCAAGCCGGTGGAATTCGGTTCCAAGGATGACTTCCAGCTGCAGCAGGCGCTGCGCCACTTCAAGGGCCTGTCGGTACAGCTGTCCAAGGCCGATGGACCGGCTACTGCTGCTGCAGCAGCTTCGGCCGCCGCGTCGGCCGCATCGGCTGCCAAGTCCGCCCCGTCGCCACGGCCATGAACGATCAGCAGCTGCTGCGCTACTCGCGCCATATACTGCTCGACCAGATCGGTATCGAAGGCCAGCAGAAGCTGCTGGCTGCGCGTGCGCTGGTGATCGGTGCCGGTGGCCTCGGTTCGCCGGCTGCCATGTATCTGGCCTCGGCCGGCGTGGGGCAGATTACGCTGGTCGATAACGACACAGTAGACCTGACCAATCTGCAGCGCCAGATCGCCCACACTACCGAGCGGGTAGGGCAGCCCAAGGCCGAATCGGCGCGCCAGACGCTGGGCCAGATCAATCCTGAAATCAGCGTGATTGCGCTCAACGAGCGCGCCGATGAAGCGCGCCTGCAGGCGCTGGTGGCCGAAGCCGATGTGGTGCTCGACTGCAGCGACAACTTCGCCACCCGCCACGCCGTCAACCGTGCCTGTGTGGCGCTGTGCAAGCCGCTGGTATCGGGCGCCGTGATCCGCTTCGATGGCCAGATCAGCGTATTCGATCCGCGCAGCGGCACCCAGCCCTGCTATTCCTGCCTGTTCCCGCAGGATCAGAAATTCGAAGATGTAGCCTGTTCGACCATGGGCGTGTTTGCGCCTCTGGTGGGTGTGGTGGGCGCCATGCAGGCGGCCGAAGCACTCAAGCTGCTGATGGACGTCGGAACGTCACTGGCCGGCCGGCTGCTGATGCTCGACGGCTTGTATATGGAGTGGACCAGTATCAGCGTGGCGCGCAACGGCGACTGTCCGGTCTGCAGAGGCTGCACTCTCAACTAATCAACCTGTGAAGGGGACTATCTTGCTGCTCAAACGACTTGCCATCATGCCGCTGGCATTGGCCGCCGCATTCAGCGCTCATGCTGCCAGCACTACCAGGTATCTGATCATCTCCGAAAACGCCAAGCAGATCGGCGCGCAGGTCACCGAGCACCTCGACGACGGCAGCACCAAAGTACGCTTCGAATTCAAAAACAATGGCCGTGGCCCGGACCTGACCGAACAGTTCCGCATGACGGCCGACGGCAGCATGACCAGCTACAGCGTGCAGGGCAATTCCACCTTCGGCGCGGTGGTCAACGAGCGCTTCGAGCGCAAGGGCGATCAGGCCGAGTGGAAGTCTACCTCCGAGCAGGGCCAGAAAACCGTCAAAGGCGTCGCGGCCTACCTGCCGCTGAATAGTTCATTCGAAGTGGTGTCGGCCTACATCGGCGTGCTGGCAGCAGCACCCGATCACAAAATGGCGCTGCTGCCATCCGGTACCCTGACCCAGACCGTGCTCGATACGCTGGAAGTGAGCAGCGCTAGCGGCGCTAAACAGACCGTGCAGCTGGTAGCGCAGACGGGCGTGGGCCTGTCGCCGGCGTTCTACTGGGCCACTACGGGCAGCACGCCGCGCCTGTTCGGCGTCATCATTCCCGGTTTTGCCAGCATACTGGAAGAAGGCTGGCAGAGCGTCGCGCCGCAACTGGCAGCACGCCAGAAGCAGGCCGAGAACAGGATGCTGGAAGATCTGGCCGCCAAGCTGCAGCATCCGCTCAAGGGCCTGACCGTGGTGCGCAATGCGCGCGTGTTCGATAGCGAAAAAGCCGTGGTCGGCGCGCCGTCCGATATCTATCTGCTGCGTGGCCGGATTACCGCCGTGCTGCCTGCCGGTTCGCCAGCACAGGGCGTGGCCAACACCATCGATGCGGAAGGGCGCATCGTACTGCCCGGCCTGTTCGATATGCACGGCCACGTGGATCGCTGGTCCGGTGCGCTGAACCTGTCTACGGGCGTGACCAGCGTGCGCGACATGGGCAACGATAACGCCCAGCTGCAAGCCATGCTCGATGAAACGGCGGCGGGCAAGCTGCTGGCGCCGCAAGTGGTGCCGGCCGGTTTCCTCGAAGGCGAGAGCCCGTTCAGCGCCAATAACGGCTTTGTCATCAAGGATCTGGCCGAGGCCAAGAAGGCAGTGGACTGGTATGCCCAGCATGGCTATCCGCAGCTGAAAATCTATAACTCCTTCCCTAAAGCCATCCTGAAAGACACGGTGGCCTATGCGCACAGCCGCGGCATGCGCGTTTCCGGCCACATTCCGGCTGGTCTGCGCGCGCAGGAAGCGCTCGATGCCGGCTACGACGAAATCCAGCACATCAATCAGGTGCTGCTGAACTTCCTCGTCAAGCCGGACACGGAAACCCGTAACCTGAACCGCTTCATCCTGCCGGCCGAAAAAGTGGCCGATATGGACTTCAACAGCAAGCCGTACAAGGATTTCGTGGCAGGGCTGGTGAAGAAGCAGATTTCCATCGATCCTACCCTGACGGCCTTCGCCTTCCTGCAACAGCGTGATGGCGATATGAACGAGCCGTATCGGGGCTTTGCGGCCAATATGCCGCCCGATGTGGCGCGCGGTTTCTCCGTGGGCGGCATGAAGATCGAGAATGACACGGTGTGGAAGCGCTATCAGAAGTCCTACGCCAAGATGATCGAATTCGTCGGCATCATGTACCGTGCCGGTGTGCCTATCGTGGCTGGCACGGACGATATTGCCGGCTTTACCCTGCATTCCGAACTGAGCCAGTTGGTGAAAGCCGGACTGACCCCTGCGCAGGCGCTGCAGGTAGCCACCCGCAATGGCGCGCGCTACACCCGCACCAGCCATGAGCGTGGCAGCATCACGCCGGGCAAGCTGGCCGACCTGGTGCTGGTGGATGGCGATCCGACCAGGGATATCGCCGACCTGCGTAAAGTGGCGGCCGTGATTACCCGCGGCTATCTGGTATCGCCGCGCGAAATCGATGCGGAACTGGGTATCGCGCCGTTTGTCGGCGCCACGCCCAAAGTGGTGTCTACGCCGATGGCCGCAGCCGAAGGCGGCGCCAATGACGGCGCCATGCACCGTATCGAATCCACTAGCCGCAAACACGACTAGCAGGTAAAACAGCGTAAAGAACGGGCAGGGATACTGCCCGTTTAAGTGCTGGCTAAGGCAGGCGACGCAAAAATTGCCGGTATTTCGTCAGCCTGTCATGATTCCACCTTATACTTTCGCACTCACTTTTCGCACTTAACTGCCCGCCTTCTGATTATGAAAAAATTTTCCATTCCACGTCGTGTCGTACGCGGCTTTACGCTGATCGAAATCATGGTGGTCGTGGTCATCATGGGTGTGCTGGCGGCGCTGGTGGTGCCCAAGCTGCTAAGCCGTACGGGTGAATCCAAGATTGCAGCGGCCAAAGTCGACATCGCCACCGTGATGCAGGCGCTCAAGCTCTACAAGCTCGATAACCAGCGCTATCCCACCACCGAGCAGGGCCTGCAGGCATTGCTGACCAAACCGACCAATGGCCCTGCGGCCAACGGCTGGAAGACCGGCGGCTATCTGGAAAAGATGCCGAAAGACCCATGGGGTAATCCGTATCAGTTCCTCTCGCCCGGCATACACGGCGAGGTGGACGTGTTCTCCTACGGCGCCGATGGCGCACCCGGTGGCACTGGCGACGATGCCGACATCGGTTCGTGGGATAACTAGGTAGATCGGCAAGCCTGATCATGCAGACCGCCCCGGCACGCGGTTTTACGCTCATCGAGCTGCTGGTGGTGATGGTCATACTGGGCATCACGCTGGGGCTGGTGAGTCTGAACGCCTTGCCGGGCAAGGAGCAGGGCATGCGCGAAGATGCCCAGCGGATCGCGCTGCTGCTGCAGGTAGCGCGTGATGAAGCTATCGTGCGCAACCGCCAGATCGCTTTCGAAGCCGATACCGAGGGCTACCGTTTCATGATCCGCAATGACAAGCAGTGGGACCTGCCGCAGCAGGACGACATGCTGCGCGAGCGCAGTTTCAAGAACTCGCCGCTGACGCTGCTGCTCGATCCGCCGCCCAGTGACGTCAATCCCGGTCTGCGCATCGTCTTCGGCCGCGAGCCGGTCGACAAGCCTTTCGTGCTGTCGCTGCGCAGCGGCGAAACCAGCGTTGCCATCCATGCCGACGGCGTCGGCCACTTTACGGTGGACTAGCATGGGCAAAACCGCACAAAACGGATTCACCCTGCTGGAAGTGCTGGTGGCACTGGTCATCGTCGGCACGGCGCTGGGCGCCTCGCTGCGTGCGGTGGGCAGTCTGACGGCCAATAGCAATGGCCTGCGCAGTTCGATGATGGCCACCTGGTCGGCCGAGAACCGCATGGTGCAGATGCGCCTGACCAAACAGTTCCCTGCCGTGGGCAAGCAGACCTACGAATGTCCGCAGGGCGACCTGAAGCTGATGTGCGAGGAAGAAGTCATCCCTAGCCCGAACCCCCGCTTCCGCCGTGTGGAAGTGAGCGTGTACGATCAGGCGGCGCCGGATCGGCGCATCGTCAAGCTGGTGCAACTGGTGCTGAACCAATGATGGCCGCCGATCTGAACCGCCAGCATGCCGCTGCAGTGCGCGGCTTCACCCTGATCGAACTGCTGGTGGCGATCTCGATACTGGCCATCGTCGCCGTGCTGGGCTGGCGCGGGCTCGATGGCATCATCCGTTCGCGTAGCGTGCTGACCGGCCAGATGAGCCAGACGCGCGGCATGCAGCTGGCGTTTGCCCAGATGCAGAGCGATGCCGCCAATCTGGCGCCGGCTACGCTGCTGCAGGGGCGGGCCTATCTGCAGGCGGAAAATCAGGGGCTGACGCTGGTGCGGCTGGTATTGAACGATATGCAGCCAACCCGCCTGCAGGTGGTGTCCTACCGTTTGCGCAATGGTGAACTAATGCGGCGCGAGTCGGCCGCCACGCGCGACCTGCAGCAGCTTGACGCGCTGTGGCAGGCTGCTATCAGCGATAGCGATCAGGATCAGCAGGGCAGCGTATCGCTGCAGAGCGGCGTGCAGGGCCTGAGCGTACGTTACTGGATAGGCACGGGCTGGGTTGCTGCTGCCGGTATTTCCACTGCTGGTGCAGTGACTGCGGCGAATCTGCCGACCGGCATGGAAGTGACGCTGAGCTTGACCGACGCCGCGCAGCCGCTGGTGAAGTCGTTTCTGCTGGGGGCCTTATGATGGACCTGATGCGCCGCGAACAGGGGGTCGCGGTGGTGACGGCGCTGCTGCTGACCACACTGGCCGTGACCATTGTGGCCAGCCTGTTCTGGCAGCAACAGGTGCAGGTGCGCTCGATGGAAAACCAGCGCCTGCAATTACAAACGCGCTGGATCGTGCGCGGTGCGCTCGATCTGAGCCGGCTGGTACTGTTTCAGGACTTTTTCGATTCGGGTGGCGTAACCCATCTGAACGGGGTGTGGGCCACGCCGCTGGAAGAAACCCGGCTGGATGACTACATTGAACGTGAACGGGCGCAGGCAGAAAATTTCAATGCCACGCTGTCTGGCCGCATGATGGATGCGCAGTCGCGCTACAATCTGACTAATCTGGCGGCGGCAGGGCAGCGTGCGGCCGATCCGGCGCAGGTGGCTGCGTTGCAGCGCCTGTTGCGCAATGTGCAGCTTGATGCGACGCTGGCGCAGGCGGTGGCGAATACGGTAGTGAATGCGCAGGCATTGCCGGCAGCTGGTGCGGGTGCCGCTGCAGCGGCCAGCGCTGCTTCCTTTACGCCGCCGAATCTGCCGCCGGGCGGAACGGCCAATCCGCTGCAGAACAGCCAGCAGGCTAGCGGTCCGCAGCCGCTAGGCCTGTTGCGGGTGGAGGATTTGCTGGCCATTAGCGGGTTTACGCCGGCGGCCATCGAGCGCTTGCGTGATCTGGTGATCGTGCTGCCGGAGCGGACGGCGCTCAATGCGAACACTGCGCCAGCGGAAGTGCTGGCCGCTGCGGTAGACCGGCTATCGCTGGCCGATGCAGCAGCGCTGGTGAATGTGCGCCGCCGTACGCCATTCAAAAATGCATCGAATTTCGAGGATCAGCTGCAGCAATTCCAGAACGGCGCGTTGAAACCGAGTATTCCGGTGGATGTAAAAAGTAATTACTTTCTGGCGCTAAGCAAGGTAAAGCTTGATCGCGCCACGCTCGACACGGTGTCGCTGCTCAAGCGCAGTTCAGTGGGCGCCACCGAGGTTAAGTGGATACGGGAAAACTAGAACAGGCAAGAACGAAAGCGAGACCCTTTGAGTACACTTTTTATCCGCTATCCGGCCAAAGCCAGTATTGATAATGGCGCGGCCCAGAGCTGCGCCTATGCGCTGGTAGGCGACGCCGGCAATCTGCTGCAGCAGGGCACCGCTGCGCTGGGCAGTCTGGCTGATCTGGTGGGTTCCGCGCGGCGCGTGGTGCTGCTGCTGGCAGCAGCCGATGTCACGCTGTTGCAGGTGACGGCGCCGCCGCTGTCGCCCGCACGTCTGAAAGAAGCTCTGCCCGGTCTGGTGGAAGAACAGGTGCTGGGCGATCCGGCCGACTGCGTGCTGGCCGCCGGTCCTGCCGATGCGCAGGGCGTGCGTACCATCGCCGTAGCGCAGCGCGCGTGGCTCGAGCGTCTGGCGCAGGCCCTGCTGGCGCAAGGCGCGCACAGTATTTCCCTGCTGCCTGCGCAGCTATGCCTGCCTTACCAGCCTGGTACGGTGACCGCTGCGCTGGGCGTGAGCGACGCCGGCTACGAGCTGGCTGTGAGGGCCGCGCAGTCCGCCGGTTTCGGCATGACGCTGCCAGCGCAGCCGCAAGCGGCGCTGCAGACTTTGCGCGCACTGGCTGGGAGTGACCCGGTAACGCTGTATCTGCCGTCCAGCCTGCAGACTGAGTTCGCCGCTTTGCAGTCCGGTGCCGATAGCGTGCATGGCATCACCGTGCTGGAAGACCAGTGGGTACACTGGATTGCTGCAGCACGGGTGGGGTCGGGAGCGCTGGATCTGGCGCCGGCGCTGGGCACCACCGGCAATGCCGGCCGCCAGTGGCAGCGCTGGCGCTGGCCGCTGCGCATCGGTGCGCTGGCCATCCTGGTGAATGTCATCGGCCTGAATGTGGAGTGGCTGGGCCTGCGTCGCGATGCCGAGGCTGTGCGACTGAGCATGCTGCAGACTTTCAAGGCGGCCTATCCGAACGAGCCGGCCATCTATCCGCTTGAGCAGATGCGCAAGAATGTCGCGCTGGCCAAGGCCGATGGCGGCGAAGCTGGTGCCGATGAATTTACCGCCATCAGTGCGGCACTGGGCGAGGCGCTGGCCGTGCTGCCCCGTAAAGATATTATCGCTACGCTGGAATACCGCGAGCGTGCGCTATTGCTCAAGGTGAAGCCGAATATGGTCGATGGCGCCGCACTGGCGCAACTGCGCGCTGCACTGGCGGCGCGTCAGCTCGATCTGGCCGAAAGCTCGGCCGGTAACTGGCAGGTGCGCGTACTGCGTGGCGCAGCAGGAGGAAAACCATGAGCGCGATGACGCAGATGATGAATGACTATCGTGCCCGCGCAGCGGCTTTCTGGAGTGCGCGCACGGAACAGGAACGTACTTTCCTGCGCGTGGGAGGGCTGGTGCTGGGGGCGGTCCTGTTCTATTCGGTGCTGGTGGGACCGGCGCTGGAAGGACGCGACAAGCTGCGCAAATCGCTGCCGGAACTACGCCAGCAGGCCGCCGAATTGCAGGCGCTGGGTGCACAGGCAGTGGCGCTGCGCAGTCAGAACAGCATAGCCCCGTCGCCGATGTCGCGCGATACGCTCGCTAGCAGCCTGACCACGCGCGGACTGAGCGCCCAGTCGCTGTCGGTCACCGGCGAATATGCCAAAGTGCAGCTGAACGGTGTGCCGTTTGCCGCGCTGGTGGTGTGGCTAGATGCCGTGCGGGTGGAAAGCAAGATACAGGTGCAGGACGCCAGCATCAGCGCGCAGGATAGCGCCGGCATGGTGAATGCAACGCTGACGCTGCGCCAGAGCAGCGCTGGCCGCTAGGCGGGAAAGCAGCTTGATGAAACGTAGCATGTTATGGTTGCTGACCGTGGCGCTGAGTGCGTTGCTGACGCTCGCCATCTTCCTGCCGGCGACCTGGCTGGGGGCGCTGGTGGAGCAGCAGAGCGGCGGCCGTTTGACGCTGGGAGACGCGCAAGGTACGCTGTGGCGCGGTTCGGCATTTATCGGTGGTGCGCCGGGTAATAACAGTGCGGTGACGCCATTGCTGCCGGGGCGCTTTAGCTGGACGATTTCGCCGCTGGCCCTGCTGGGCATGGTGGATATGCAGCTGGCGAACAGCGTATCGCTGGCGCAGCCGCTCACCATCAAGGGCGGCTGGACGCACTGGCAGCTGAGCCCTTCGGCCCTGCTGCTGCCGGCCACGGGTCTGGCCGGTCTGGGCGCGCCGCTGAATACCATTGCGCCCAGCGGCGTAATGCGGCTGTCGTGGAGTACGCTGGAACTGGCACTGGCGGAGCGCCAGCTGGCAGTCCAGGGGCGCACCACGCTGGAGATGACAGAGATGGCGTCGCGCCTGTCGTCGGTACGGCCGCTGGGCAGTTACCAGCTGGCGCTGGACTGGCAGGGCCAGTCGGCGGCGCTGACGCTGGCATCGACCAGCGGGCCTTTGCTGTTAAGCGGCAAAGGCAGTCTCGATCATGGCCGGCTGCAGTTTTCCGGACAGGCCGAAGCAGCACGAGGAAGTGAAGACGCACTGGCTAACCTGCTTAATCTGCTGGGCCAGCGCAAGCCGAATAGTGAGCGCAACATCATCGCTTTAGAGTTCCACTAAGTTCAGAAAAAGTTCAGACAATGAAAACACCGTCCCTGCAACGAACCCACCTTCCTGCGCTGCGTCGCCTGAGCGCCGGTGCGATGCTGTGCTGCGCGCTCGGCACCCTGCCCACAGCCGTCATGCTGCTGCCATTCAGCGCGCAGGCGGCGGAAGAAGCGGCTCTGAACTTTGTCGGCGCCGATATCGAATCTGTCATCAAGGCGGTGGGGCACTACACCAACATCACCTTCGTGATCGATCCGCGCGTCAAAGGCACGCTGACGCTGGTGTCGGAAAAATCCATCAGCAAGGCACAGGCCTTCAATCTGCTCACCTCGGCCTTGCGCCTGCAGGGTTTTGCCGTGGTCAGCGGCGACGGCTACGCCAAGGTGGTGCCGGAAGCCGATGCCAAGCTGCAGGCAGGTCCGACCCAGGTGGGCGCCGGTCAGGCGGGGGCCAAGGGCGATCAGGTAGTGAGCCAGATTTTCCAGCTCAATTACGAATCGGCGGCCAACGTAGTGACGGTGCTGCGCCCGCTGATTTCGCCCAATAATACGATCAACGCCAACCCCGGCAACAACTCGGTGGTGGTGACCGACTATGCCGACAACGTCAAGCGTCTGGCCAAGATCGTGGCGGCGCTCGATGTGCCGGCAGTGGCCGATCTCGATGTGATTCCGGTGCGTTATGCGATTGCCAGCGATCTGGCCACCATGGTCAACAAGCTGCTCGAAGGCGGCGCCGGTGCCGGTGATGCAGGCAAGACCAGTGTGCTGGCCGACCCGCGCACCAATTCGCTGGTGCTGCGCGCGCCGTCGGCGGCACGCGCCAATCTGGCCAAATCGCTGATCGCCAAGCTCGATCAGCCTACGGCGGAACTGGGCAATGTGCACGTGGTGTACCTGAAAAATGCCGAAGCGGCCAAGCTGGCGCAGACGCTGCGTTCGGTGATGTCGGGCGATACTTCGGCGGCCACGGCCACCGGCGTGCCTAGCAGCGGCCAGTCGGGCCAGAACCAGAACAATATGAGTGGCCAGAGCAGCGGCAGCAGTGGCAGCACCTCGACCGGACCGAGCAACCCGCTACTGACCAACAGCACGCAGCAGCAACAGGCCGGCGGCGGTACGGCGGGCTTCATCCAGGCGGATTCCACCACCAACACGCTGATTATCACCGCGCCCGAATCGGTGTACCGCAATCTGCGCGCCGTGATCGACCAGCTCGACGTGCGCCGCGCGCAGGTGTATATCGAATCGCTGATTGTCGAAGTCTCGTCCGATAAAGCTTCCGAATTCGGCGTGCAGTGGGTGGGCGCAACCGGCAACGAGAACAGCACCTACCGCGTAGGCGGCCTGCAGTCGTATTCGACGGGCGGCACCAATAACAATATCGCCACGCTGGCCAATTCGCTGCTTGGCAAGACCACCAGCACCACCTCGACCAGCGCCACCATGCCGGGCAATGGCTTGTCCATCGGCGTGTTCAAGCAGGTGGCGGGCGGGCTGGGTCTGGGCGCACTGGCCCACTCGCTGGAATCGGACGGCAATGCCAACATTCTGTCGACGCCGAACATGATCACGCTCGATAACGAACTCGCTTCGATACAGGTAGGCCAGAACGTGCCGATACTGAGTGGCCAGTTCACCACCACGTCCGGCACGGCCAGCAATCCGTTCCAGACCATAGACCGGCGCGAAGTGGGGCTGACACTGAAAGTGCGTCCGCAGATATCCGAAGGCGGCACCATCAAGATGGCGATCTATCACGAGACTTCCAGCGTCGATAAGTCGACCCTGACGGCATCGGCCGGCATTACGCTCAACAAGCGGGTGATCGAGAATAATGTGATTGCCGACGATGGCCAGATCATCGTGCTCGGTGGCCTGATCGAAGACACCGAGGGCGATGGCACGGACAAGGTGCGCGGCCTCGGGGACATTCCCGTGCTGGGCAATCTGTTCAAATACCAGACCCGCACGCGCAAGAAAACCAATCTGATGGTGTTCCTGCGTCCGGTGGTGATCCGCAACAAGGAACAGAGCACTTCTCTGGCCACCGACCGCTACGATTACATGCGCGCCGCGCAGGAAGCCGTCAAGCCGGCCGACAGCATACTGGTCAAGGATCTGGGCCAGCCCCTGCTGCCGCAACTGCAGGATGGCGTGCCGGTAGGTAGTGGCGCCGTAGCACGTCCTGTGCCGCCAGCACCGTTCCCGATCCGTGCGCCGGGCGCAGGCGAAACCGGCAAGCAGCAGTGATATGAGCAACCTCCTTCCTTTCGCGTTTGCGCGCGATTTCCTGCTGCTGGCCCAGCCCAGCGACACCGCCGAAGGCACGGTGGAGGTGCGCGTGTGCGCGGCCACGGCACCGGCGGCGATAGCCGAAGTATCGCGCCGTTTCGGCCGCATCCAGATTACCAGTCTGGCGCGCGCCGATCTGGACGCCGCCATCGCTGCGGCCTATGCCAGCTCGGGCGGCAATGCTTCGATGGTGGCGGAAGAATTCGATGCCGACCTCGATCTGACCCGTTTGCTGCAGGACGTGCCGGCCATCGAAGACCTGCTGGAATCGTCCGACGATGCGCCGGTGATCCGCATGATCAATGCGCTGCTGACGCAGGCGCTGCGCGATAGCGCTTCGGATATCCACATCGAGCCGTTCGAGCAGACTTCGGTGGTACGCTTCCGCGTCGATGGCGCGCTGCGCGATATCGTGCGGCCCCGCAAGGCCATCCATGGCTCGCTGATCTCGCGTATCAAGATCATGGCGCAGTTAGACATTGCCGAAAAACGTCTGCCGCAGGACGGCCGTATCACCCTGCGTATAGGCGGCAAGCCGGTCGACGTACGGGTGTCCACGCTGCCTACCGGCCACGGCGAACGAGCCGTGCTGCGTCTGCTGGACAAGGAAGCGGGCCGGCTCGATCTGCAGCATCTGGGCATGGGGCGCGACATGCTCGGTGATTTCGATGCACTGATCAAGCAGCCGCACGGCATCGTGCTGGTGACGGGCCCTACCGGCTCCGGCAAGACCACCACGCTGTATGCGGCGCTGTCGATGCTGAATGCCACCAGCACCAACATCATGACGGTGGAAGACCCGATCGAGTACGACCTCAATGGCGTAGGCCAGACCCAGGTCAATCCGCGTATCGACATGACGTTTGCCAAGGCGCTGCGCGCCATCCTGCGGCAGGACCCGGACGTGATCATGATAGGCGAGATCCGCGATCTGGAAACGGCGCAGATTGCCGTGCAGGCTTCGCTCACCGGCCATCTGGTGCTGGCCACGCTGCACACCAACGATGCTGCCGCTGCCGTTACCCGGTTGCTGGACATGGGCATAGAACCCTTCCTGCTGTCGTCCTCGCTGCTGGGCGTACTGGCACAGCGGCTGGTGCGCAAGCTGTGCGGCAGCTGCAAGCGCCACGACAACGGCACATGGCATGCGGTGGGCTGCGAACACTGCGGTCACACCGGCTATCAGGGCCGGGTGGGTATCTATGAACTGCTGCAGACCACGGAGCAGATCCGTGCCCAGATCCATAACCGTGCCTCGGAAGCGGAGGTGCGTAGCAGCGCTGTCGCCGGCGGCATGCAGACCATGCGCGAGGATGGCGAGCGCTGGCTGGAACAGGGCGTGACCACGCGCGCCGAACTGCTGCGTGTGACCAAGGACTGACGAGCGACTATGCCTGCATTCCGTTATGAAGCCGTCGATGCCGGCGGCGCCAGCAAAAAAGGCGTCCTGAATTCCGATAGCGCCCGCTCGGCCCGTGCCGAGCTGCGTGCGCAGGGACTGGTGCCGCTCAAGGTCGATCTGATTGCGGCGCAGGTCGATGCCAGCGGCGCGGCCCGCAGCCACGCTTTCGGCGAACGCCTGTCGGCCAACGAACTGGCGCTGTTCACGCGCCAGCTGGCCAGCCTGCTGGAAGCAGGGCTGCCGCTGGAGCAGGCCTTTACGGCGCTGCTGGAACAGGCCGAGCGTAACTACGTGCGCGACCTGATCGCCTCGATCCGCTCGGAAGTGATAGGTGGTGCGGCGCTGTCGGACGCGCTGTCGCGCCATCCGCGTGATTTTGCCGAAATCTATCGCGCGCTGGTGGCCTCGGGCGAACAGATAGGCCAGCTCTCGCGCGTGCTGTCGCGGCTGGCCGACTACATCGAGCGGCGCAATGCGCTGATCCAGAAAGTGCGGCTGGCTTTTACTTATCCGGCCATTGTCACGGTGGTGGCGTTTGCCATCGTGATTTTCCTGCTGACCTATGTGGTGCCGCAGATAGTCTCGGTATTCGCCAACACCAAGCAGAAGCTGCCGGTGCTGACCATCGTGATGCTGGCGGTGTCCGATTTCGTCCGCCATTACGGCATCGCGGTGGCGCTATTGCTGGTGGGGCTGTGGTTCGGCTGGCGCCGCGCGCTGCAGAATCCCGACCTCAAGCGGCGCTGGCATACCTGGCTGCTGACGGCACCGCTGTACGGCAAATTCGAGCGCAGCCTGAATACCTCGCGCTTTGCCAGCACGCTGGCGATTACCACCGGCTCCGGCGTGCCGATACTGCGCGCGCTGGAAACCAGCCGCGACACGCTGTCCAACGTGGCCATGCGCGAGCTGGTGGAGCAGGCCAGCGATGCGGTGCGCGAAGGCGTCAGTCTGGCGCGCGCACTGTCGGCGCAGAAGCACTTCCCGCCCATGCTGATCCACATGATACGGGCCGGGGAAATTACCGGCGAGCTGCCCGCCATGCTCAACCGCGCTGCCGCGGCACAGGAATCCGATCTGGAACGCCGCACGCTGACCATCGCCGGCCTGCTGGAGCCGGCCCTGATACTGGCCATGGGCGTGGTGGTGCTGCTGATCGTACTGGCAGTGCTGATGCCGATTATCGAAATTAACCAGCTGGTTCGCTAAACCGGAAAATTCTAGACCATGAAGCGTTTGCCCCTCATTCTGACTGTTCTCGCCGTGGTGCTGCTGTCGGCATCGCTGGCCTACTGGGCGCTGCAGCTGTTCAAGCCGGCCCAGCGCCCGCTGGCGCCGCCGCCGCAGCAGCTGGCCATGCCGTTGAATCTCGATGCCGCCAAAGGACTGTTCGGCGGCCAGATCACGGTCGCTGCCGCCAGCAACTACCAGCTCAAGGGCGTGGTGGCTGCGCACGGCAGCGACAGTGCCGCCATCATCTCGGTGGATGGTCAGCCGGCGATGGCTTACGGCCAGGGCCGCGAAGTAGCGCCCGGCGTCACCATCAAGGAAGTGCAGGCGAAATACGTGGTGCTGTCCGAAGGCGGTGCACTCAAACGCATCGAACTGGCCAGTGATGCGGGGAGCGGCAGCGCGCCGGCACCCGCACTGCTGCAGGGCGCTGGCAGTGCCATGCCCGTCCCCCAGCCTGCGCCCCAGTCCGCACCGCCTGCGCCGCCAGCCAGCCAGCCGGCTGCTCCTGCAGGCGCACCGCATGCTGCCAGCACACCCGCTCCGATAGCCCCGGTCCCCGGCTTCGACCGACTGCAATAGGCCTCCTATGCTGATCTCCCGTACTCTGGCCGCCGCCTTCTGCTGCGGCCTTTTGCTTTCCAGCCTGCTCCAGCCGGCGCAGGCGCAGGACAGCGCTCCTGCCGCCAGTTCGGTGGCGCCCGATGCCGCGCTCAAGCCGCGCCCGAAAGTGGCGCTGGTGCTGTCCGGCGGCGGCGCGCGCGGCTTTGCCCACATCGGCGTGCTGCGCGCCCTGCAGGAGCTGCGCGTGCCGGTCGATATCGTGGTCGGTACCAGCATGGGCAGCGTGGTGGGTGGCGCCTATGCGGCCGGTAGCTCGCTCGATCAGATGGAGCAGCTGGTGCGGCGCACCGACTGGAATGCCGTGGTGGCGGACCGTCCGCCGCGCGATGAGCTGGTGTACCGGCGCCGCGAGGAAGACCTGCTGCTGCCATCGCGCATCGAGTTCGGTGCGCGTATGGATGGCGTCTCCCTGCCGCCTGCGGCGGCCGGCAATGAAGCGCTGGAACTGGCGCTGACGCGCGTGCTGCCGCATGGCGCACGCGACAAGCCGGTGAATCTGCTGCAGCTGCCGTTCCGCTCCGTTGCTTCCGATCTGGTCACGGGCGATCTGGTGGAGCTGAGTGACACCCCGCTGTTTCTGGCCATGCGCGCCTCGCTGGCTGTGCCGGGCGTGTTTGCGCCGGTGCGGGTGAATCAGCGCCTGCTGGTCGATGGCGGGCTGGTACGCAATCTGCCGGTGGATGTGGCGCGCGAAATGGGCGCCGACATCATCATCGCCGTCAATGTAGGCACGCCGCTGGCGCAGGAGAAGGAACTGGTCAGCGCAGTCAGTGTGGCGCAGCAGATGCTGCAGATACTGACCGAACAGAATGTGCAGCGCTCGCTCAAGGAGCTGCGCTCCGGCGACGTGCTGCTGCAGCCCGATCTGGGCGGCATAGGTTTCCTCGACTTTGCCCGCCATGAGCGGGCCATGAAGGCTGGCGAAGCGGCAGTGCGCGCCATGAGTGCGCGTCTGCTGCAACTGGCGCTGCCGGAAGCGCAGTATGCCGCGTATGAAGTCAAGCGCCTGTCGGCGCCGGTCGGCATCGATCATCCGGTCATGCTGAGCAAGGTGGAAGTGGCGCCCAGTGGCCGCATCAACCCGCAGGAATTGCTGGTGCAGTCCGGCCTGAAAGTGGGCACCCCAGTGACCAGCGAACAGGCGCAGCAGGCTGCCAACCACCTGTTCGGGCGCGGCGATCTGGCCCGGGTGGAAACGGAAATCCGCGATGACCGCGATGGCCGCACGGTGCTGATCAAACCTACCGAGGCTGACTGGACCCACAGTCGCCTGCGCGTGGGGCTGGAGCTGACCAGCGACTTTGCCGACAACAATGCTTTCGAGCTCAAAGGCATGCATGTACTGACCTCGCTGAACGACTGGGGGGGCGAGCTGCGCACCATTGCGCGGGTGGGCACGGAGCGTGCGCTGGGCACCCAGTTCTGGCAGCCGCTGGGCGTGGGATCGCCATGGTATATCGCACCGGAGCTGAGCTACAGCTCGACCGGCGGCGAGGTATTCGATAACAGCGGTTTCCGTCAGGCCCGTTATGGCGTCAAGTCCGGCGCGGCCAGTCTGGCACTGGGACGGCAGCTGGGGCGCTGGGGCGATCTGCGCTATTCGGTGGGCCGCGTCAAGCAGGTACTGCACCAGACCATACCGGAAGACCATACGGAGCAGAGCGAAGTGCGCACGGTGCAGGACCTGTCGTTCAATGTCGATAGCCTCGATACGGTAGCTTTCCCTACCCGCGGCACGCTGTTCACGCTGGACTGGCAGCGTCTGATGCATTCGAAGGATGACGGCCCGGTCATGGCGCGCCAGTCGGTGCAGGGGCTGCAGGCTTTCCACCTTGAGCGCTGGGCCGGCCACCTGTATGGCGAATGGTCGCGCAGTCTCGGTAACGTCAATGCCAATACGCTGGGCGGCTTCCTGCGCCTGTCGGGATCGACGCCCGGTTCGGTGGTCGGCAGCCGTACCGTGCTGGGGCGGATGGTGATGGCGCGCAGTGTGGGCGCCATGCCGGCTGCGCTGGGCGGCGATGTGCGGCTGGGCTTCTCGCTCGAAGCGGGCGGCGCCTATAGCCCCGAGAATCCCTTGCGCTGGGGCGCGCTGCATCAGGCGGCCAGCGCTTTCGTGGCGGTGGATACCCGTTTCGGCCCGCTGTATTTCGGCGCCGGCACCACCAAAGGCGGCAACAGCAGCGGCTATCTGTTCCTCGGCCCTATCTGGTAACGGCCACTGCGGCAGCCGTGGCGGCGCTGCGGCGCAGCGCCGTGAAGGCGGAGAATTCCCATGAACGGAAGCCGACCAGCAGGGTAAAGCCGTCGCGCTCGGGCGCTGCCAGCCGGCGGTCGTTCTGGTGCAGGCGCGCCAGTTCGCCGGCCAGCTGCTGGATGCGCCCCACTAGCTCCTGTGCGCTGGGCAGCGACAGGCGTGCGGGCAGGCAGAGCAGGGTTTCGCCGGCACCGTTAAAGCTGCCGGCGAAATAATCGTCGACCACATGGGCGCGGAAGAACTGCTGCACGGGGCCGTCCGGCAGCCAGCGGAAGGCATTCGAGACGCGCAGGCGGTAGCGGTTCAGCGGTTTGAGTTCGATCAGGCCCAGGCGGTCCAGTTCCGCCAGCAGCAAGATGCATTCGGGTTCCGTCAGCTTGTAGGTTTCCAGTACCTGTTCCAGCGTCCAGTGGCCCAGGCAGCAGATCGCCATCAGCAGCAGATGGGGCTGGGCCAGCAGCGATTTTTCCTGCGTCAGCGTGAGGGTGTCGGCCTGCGGGGTGGCGTCGGCGGCGGCGCGCAGCACGTCCTCCATGGCCACGCCGGCCGCCTTGCAGATCTGGGCCAGCCGCGATAAAGGCATGTCGGCCTGACCGAACATGCGTTTGACGCTCGATTCGCTCATGTCGATACGCTCGGCCAGCATCTTGTAGGTGACATCGGCCGCGCGCAGATGGCTGCGCAGCACTTGCAGGATGATTTCCGGTGAGCTCATGGCGACCCTTGTGAAAAGAACAAAAGGTATCGTATCACGCCGGCGGACAGTCTAGCGGGGAAGGACTTTGCCTTTCCCGCCAGCACCAGACTGTCACGCGTCCGGATCGGGATCGAGTTTCTGCGTGAGCCTGGCCAGCAGGCGTTTGGCGGCCTGCCTTTCGTTGGCATGCGGTTTGGCGTGGGGGCCGGCACCGCCGGTACGGGCTTTGGCTGCCACGGCCACAGGGTTGCGCGGCGGCTGCTGCGATGGCTCCACCCGGATGCGCATTTTCTGCCGTGTTGCCAGTGCCTTGTTGGCCATCTCCGCCCCCTCGCTTACAGCACGTAGCGCGACAGGTCTTCGTTGACGGCCAATGCGTCGAGGCGGGCATTGACATAGGCCGCATCGATGCTGATGGTGCTGCCGCTGCCACTGAGTTCGCTGGCGCTGAAGGACAGCTCTTCCAGCAGCTTTTCCATCACCGTGTAGAGCCGGCGCGCACCGATGTTTTCCGTGCGTTCGTTGACCGAGTGGGCGATTTCGGCCAGACGGGTAATGCCGTCCGGCGCGAATTCCACCGTGACGTCTTCGGTGGCCAGCAAGGCTGCGTACTGGCGCGTCAGGCAGGCGTCGGTGCTGGTCAGGATGCGCTCGAAATCGGCGATGGAGAGCGATTCCAGCTCCACGCGGATAGGGAAGCGGCCCTGCAGTTCGGGAATCAGGTCGGACGGTTTGGCCAGGTGGAAGGCGCCGGATGCGATGAACAGTATGTGGTCGGTGCGTATCATGCCGTACTTGGTGTTGACGGTCGTGCCTTCCACCAGCGGCAGCAGGTCGCGCTGCACGCCGGCGCGCGACACGTCGGCACCGCCCACTTCCGAGCGCGAAGCGATCTTGTCGATTTCGTCGAGGAACACGATGCCGTTCTGCTCGACGTTCTGGATCGCCTTCTGCTTCATTTCCTCTTCGTTCACCAGCTTGGCCGCTTCCTCGTCGACCAGCACTTTCATGGCGTCGCGGATTTTGATCTTGCGGGCTTTTTTGCGTGCATTGCCCATGCCGGAGAACATGCTCTTGATCTGCTCCGTCATTTCTTCCATGCCCGGTGGCGCCATGATTTCCATCTGCGGGCCCGCTTCGGCCAGCTCGATTTCGATTTCCTTGTCATCGAGCTCGCCCTGACGCAGACGCTTGCGGAAGGTCTGGCGCGTGCTGTCACCTTCTTTCGGCGCTTCGCTGGCGGCGTTGAAGCCGAAGTCGCGCGCCGGCGGCAGCAGGATGTCGAGCACGCGGTCTTCCGCCGCGTCTTCGGCGCGGGCGCGCACCTTGGCCATTTCCGCCGAGCGGGTCTGCTTGATGCCGATATCGATCAGGTCGCGGATGATGGTATCCACATCGCGTCCCACATAGCCTACTTCGGTGAACTTGGTGGCTTCGATCTTGATGAAGGGCGCATCGGCCAGCTTGGCCAGACGGCGCGCGATCTCCGTTTTACCTACCCCGGTGGGGCCTATCATGAGGATGTTTTTCGGGGTGATTTCATGGCGCAGGGGTTCGGCCACCTGCTGCCGGCGCCAGCGGTTGCGCAAGGCGATAGCCACCGCCTTCTTGGCCTTGGCCTGACCGACTACATGCTTGTCGAGTTCGCCGACGATTTCTTGCGGAGTCATGTTCATGCTGGATCCAGTGTTTCGATAATGTGGTTCAGATTGGTGTAGATGCACAGTTCACCGGCGATGGTGAGCGACTTCTTGACGATCTCGGCCGGGGTCAGCTCGGTGTTTTCCACCAGTGCCTTGGCGGCCGACTGGGCATAGGTGCCGCCCGAGCCGATGGCGCCTACGCCGCCTTCCGGTTCCAGCACGTCGCCGTTGCCGGTAATCACCAGCGTCGAGCTGGCGTCGGCCACCAGCAGCATGGCTTCCAGCCGGCGCAGCACGCGGTCGGTACGCCAGTCCTTGGCCAGTTCCACGGAAGCGCGCAGCAGATTGCCCTGATGCTTGTCCAGCTTGCCTTCGAAGCGGTCCAGCAGGGTGAAGGCGTCGGCGGTGCCGCCGGCGAAGCCCACCAGCACTTTGCCGCCGTAGACTTTGCGGACTTTGCGGGCCGTGCCCTTCATGACGATGTTGCCCAGCGTTACCTGACCATCGCCGCCCAGCGCGACTTCTGCGCCCCGTCGCACGCACAGGATGGTGGTGCCGTGAAATTGTTCCATAGTGACCTCAGAGTAATTGCGAACTGCCGTGATGTCCAATATGGGGCAGCCAGCGCGAATTGCAAGTTTCAGTTGTGGCGCGGCACGATGCGCGCCAGCCGGGAGTAACCCTGCAGCCTGAGCAGGGCGGCCACCAGATGGCTGACGTGGCGGAATTCGATGCTGCTGACGGGCAAATTGCCGAGGCAGGCAAGCAGTTGCTGGGCGCACAGGTAGTCGAGCTGGCGCAGACGGCTGCCATCGAAAATCAGGCGCGGCTGCTGTGCAGCGTAGGCAATGATGCGGCTTTGCAATGCCCCCAGCGGCGCATGCATGGCGAGCGGCAGTTCGAAGGCGTCGCCCGCCGCCGGCCGTGCCTGAACGCTGCGCGGCTGGGCAGGTGCCACGGGCCGAGGCCGGAACGCGGGCGGCGATACTTCGAAAGCCGCGCAGTATTCGAGCGCGATCAGTTCGAATTCGGTTTCCCTATCCAGTCTTTGCAGCAGTTCCAGCAATAATAGCCATGGCGTCGCCGACCTGCTGGCCGGATCGCTAGCCAGCTGGCCGCGCAGAGTGGCGGCCAGCGCCTCGGCGCCGCTCAGCCGCAGATGCTCGGGACTGGCCTGCAGGGTGGCAAGCAGGGTAGCTTGCGCTGTTTCGCCGGCGATCTGCCGTGGCTCCAGCGTCAGGCGAGCTGCCGGCGGGGTGGCGGGCGCGCTGGCGCTCCAGTCCGGCGGCGAGGTTTCGAAGCGCTGTGCATAGACGAGCGAGAGGGCATCGAATGCGTCGCGCTGGTCCAGCAGCTGGTACAGATCGAACAGCAGCCACCACAGGCCGGGTTCGGCAGCCTGCGCCAGATGGTCGCGCAATAGCTGGGCGGCCAGCTGGTACTGGCCTTGCGAGTACAGGATGGCAATTTCGTCGGCCAGCACCGCCGTTTCCGGGGCGGCGGCAGCATGCGGCAGTTCTTCCTCGGGCGTGGCCGGCTGGCTTTGCTGCGCGGCAGGCGGGAAGATGTCAGCCGCCATGGCGGCCTCGATTTCGTCTATTTTGCGCGCCGTTGCCATGGCCAGTTCGCGCTGCTGTTCCGCTGTCAGGGGCGCAGCAGGGCCCGTGCCCGCAACAGGGGCAGTGCCGGTTTTGCCGAAACGGGAGAACAGTCCCACGCTTATCCTCGTGACGCAAAGTAAAAAAAAGCACGCGGCTGCGTGCTTTTTCAGGGCGGTGCCGGCTTAGTCGCCGTACAGCTTCTGTTTCAGTTCGCGGCGCTGCTGGGCTTCCAGCGACAGCGTGGCCGTCGGACGGGCGATCAGGCGCGGAATGCCGATCGGTTCGCCCGTTTCTTCGCACCAGCCGTAGTCGCCGCCATCAATGGCGACGATGGATTGCTGGACTTTTTTCAGCAGTTTGCGTTCGCGGTCGCGCGTACGCAGTTCCAGCGCATGCTCTTCTTCGATGGTTGCGCGGTCGGCCGGATCCGGCACCAGCACGGTTTCGCGCAGGTGTTCGGTGGTTTCGCCAGCGTTCTTCAGCAGCTCTTTTTCCAGCGCTTGCAGCTTGGCTTTGAAAAAGGCCATTTGTGCCGGATTCATATAATCCTTTTCATCCATGGCCAGAATTTCTTCTTCGGTCAGGATGCGTTCGGCTTCGGCGGCGGGGGTCGATTTATTAGTTTTGGTCATAACTTCGCTTACCTTCGATACGACAGAGTTTACATTTAATCAGCCCGAATTTTGTGGCTTTTTAGCCATCCCCACAAAACCCCGATAGTTTATACCAGACATTGTTCTAAACCGCTAATAAAGATGTCTTTCGGCAGATTTTTGCCGATAAATACCATTTTGCTGCCACGAACGTCGTTTTCTCCCCATTTGGCACCGAGGTCGCTGCCCATGATTTGATGCACGCCCTGGAATACCACCTTGCGGTCAGCTTCGCGCATCCACAGCACGCCCTTGTAGCGCAGCATACGGGGGCCATAGGCATTCACCAGTCCGCCGAGGAAATCGTCGAGCTTGGCGGGGTCGAACGGACGGTTGCTTTTGAACACGAACGCGGCGATATCGTCGCTGTGGTGGGCATGGTGGTGATTATGGCCGTGCTCAGGGTGATCACAGTGCTCGTGCTCGTGATGATGGTGGCCGCAGTGCTCGTCGTGCACATGGCCTTCTTCATGGGTCTGCTCGGTGCGCAGGAAGTCGGGATCGAGTTCCAGCTTGTCGTTGAGCATGAAACCTTTCAGATCCAGCACTTCCGTCAGCGGGGCGCGGCCGAAGTCGCTGGTGCTGATGGGCGCGCGCGGATTGATGCGCTTCAGGCGTTCCGTCAGCGCCGCCAGCTGTTGCGGCGTCACCAGATCGGTCTTGGAGAGCAGCAGCTTGTCGGCAAAACCGATCTGGCGCTGGGCTTCTTCATGCTGGTCCAGCTGGTCCATGGCATGGCGCGCATCCACCACGGTGACCACGGCATCGAGCATGTAGTAAGTGCCCACTTCCTCGTCCACGAAGAAAGTCTGCGCCACCGGGCCGGGATTGGCCAGGCCGGTGGTTTCGATCACCACGCGGTCGAATTGCAGGGTGCCCGCTTCGCGCTGCTGGGCCAGCTTGCTGAGGGCCACGATCAGGTCGCCGCGCACGGTACAGCAGATGCAGCCGTTGTTCATTTCGATGATCTGCTCGCTGCTGTCCTGCACCAGAATCTCGTTGTCGATATTTTCCTGACCAAACTCGTTTTCGATCACGGCGATGCGCATGCCATGCTGCTCCTGCAGGATGCGGTTGAGCAGGGTGGTTTTGCCGGCGCCGAGAAAGCCGGTGAGGATGGTGGTGGGTATCAGTGCCATGGTGCGTACCAGTTCTGGTCTAGGGGGAAATTAGATGGGGGTGAAATGCGAAAATGCAAGCGCCTGATTATGCCGGAATTCCGCGCCGGCGCGCAAACTGCACGATTGAGCCAGCGCAGGGTGGCTGCGCATAGCTTTCCGTGCCGCAGCTTATTTTACCTTGGCGCGCGGGTGGGCCTGATCGTACACGGCAGCCAGATGCTGGAAGTCGAGCGCCGTATAGACCTGCGTCGAGCTGATGCTGGTATGGCCCAGCATTTCCTGCACGGCGCGCAGATCGCCCGACGATTGCAGCACATGGGAAGCAAACGAGTGGCGCAACATGTGCGGGTGCACGTGGACCGGCATGCCGCGTGCCAGCGCGTGGGCTTGCAGGCGCTGCTGGAGCACGCGTGGGCTGATGCGGCTGCCCCGCGTGCTGAGGAACAGGGCATTGCTGCCATCGCCAGGTGCGGGGCGTACGGCCAGCCAGGCATGCAGGGCTGCTAGCGCCGCTTTGCCGACGGGGACCACGCGCTGCTTGTTGCCTTTGCCGGTGACGATGACTTCTCCGCTATCGGGCAATAGCCAGCCTTTGGCAGCCGGGCTGGCCTGCAGGTCGAGCGCCGTCAGTTCGGCGACCCGCAAGCCGCTCGAATACAGTAATTCGAACATGGCCTGATTGCACAGCTCGGCCGCAGGCGGGCTGTGGCCGGCATGCAGTTCGGCCGGTGCCACCAGTGCGATCGCATCGTCGACGGACAGGGCACGGGGCAGGGTTCTGGCCTGTTTCGGCGCCCGTACGCCCTGAACGGGATTGCTGGCCAGCGCTAGCTGCTCGCCCAGCCAGTCGTAAAAGCCGCGCCAGCTCGACAGCTTGCGGGCAATCGAGCGGGGATCGAGGCCGCGCGCGTGCAGGCTGGCGGCCAGGCGGCGGATGTGCTGGGTCTGGATGGCGGGCCAGTCCTGGCCCGGCGTGAGGCTGGCCAGTTCGCGCAGATCGCGCGCGTAGGCACTGACCGTGTGGGGCGAGAGCTGGCGCTGGCTGGTGAGCTGGGCCAGATAGCCGTCTATCCAGCCCAGCCGGGGGTCTGGATAGTCGTGCATGACAGCTTGCTCAGGCCAGCAGCCAGGCCAGTGCCGTGCTGCTGGTTTCGCCGATGTGGACCAGGAAGTCGGTGGCCATCAGCGAGGTGAAGCGGGCCGGATCTTCCGAGCCGAGAATCAGCAGGCCGAAGGCATCCTTGTTGCCGGGCTTGCGCAGCGGAATGATCACGGTCGAGGTGATGCCGGTCGGATCATCGAGCCAGCGCACCGCTTCGAAATCCTTGTTGGTGCCGCAATACGGCGCCTGCAGGCTATTGGCGAAGATGCGGGCATCGTCGGAAACGCCGCGCACAAACCACTCGTCCTGATACTCGGCTTCGGCGCCCCAGATGCGCAAAGTCACCTGCGGCACATCAAAACTGTTTTTCAGGCCGCTGGTGACGGCGTGTGGTATGGAACCCACATCTTCCGATTCCAGCAGCGTTCTGGTCCAGCGGTGGAACTTGTTGGCGATCGCTTCATTTTCCGAGGCCAGACGCATGAGGTTGCCCATGCGCAATTCCAGCGTCTTGTATTTGTCGCGCATGACTTCCATCTGGCGCTCCTGCAGCGAGACCGCGCGGCCAGTGACGGGGCTGGAGAGCTTGATTTCGGCCAGCAGGTCGGCGTGCTCTTCGAAAAATGTCGGATTGTCGCTCAGGTACTGGGCGACGAGGTTGGAATCCAGTGGGGCAGTCATGGTGGTGCTTTATTTACGAAATGAAAGATCGAGCTTCATTCTAAACGAAAAAAACGGACATGGTCACCCATGTCCGTGCGCACTTCCGCTCGCAACCGGCCATTGCGGGCCGGTCATAGGCTTAGAAGTTGTGGTGGATACCGAGGCTGTAGAAGTTAGCAGTGGTAACTGCCTTCTTGTTCGAGGCATCGACGTACAGATAGGTGCGTGGCGACAGGTTGTAGTCGTAGCCGATCGAAACCTGCTTGGTTTTGGCGATGGCTGCACTGTTCAGGACGTTGTCCGGATCTTTCTGGCCGTAACCAGCGCGGACCAGACCTGCACCCACGGTGTAGTTGGCGCCGACCAGCCAGGCTTTGGTCTTAGGATTGATGGTGACGTTTTCCGACTGGTCTTGCGACTGGTAGGAAGCCATCAGTTTCAGCTCAGGTGCAGGTTTGAAGTAGGCACCCAGCGACCAGATTTTGGTCTGGATAGCATTCTTTTCATACGCGCCATACACGCCCAGCGGGCCATTGATGGCCGTTGCGCTCAGCGAGTAAGGGGTGGTGGTTGGCGCCGAGTTAGCCGGGAACTGCGGGTTGGCAGCGGTACCTTTGCCGATGATCACTGGGTTCTGATTGGCTTCCTTGGCCTGTACGGTGACGTTGACCTGGAAGATGCCGCCCACTACCGGGCTGTTATAGAACACCGAGTTGGAGAAGCGGTTTTTCGAGTTGCCGGTCGCGCTCATCGGATCGCTGGTGTAGCCGGCTACTTGCAGGTCGGTCTGGTAACCGGCCACGGCAGGCATGCCGCTCCATGGTTCGAACAGGGTACTGGTTTCCTGGAAGGCGGTCAGACCACGGCCCAGACGTACGGTACCGAAGTCGCCTTGCAGGCCGACGCGGCTCTGGCCCTGGAACAGCGGACGGCTGTTGGCGCCCGAGGTGTTTTCGATGGTGCCGGTGTCTGGCTCGTAGCGGATTTCCAGCTGGAACAGTGCGCTCAGGCCGCTGCCCAGATCTTCTACGCCTTTGAAGCCCAGCTTGTTGTTATCGCGCTTGCCGACCGAGGTAGGGCCGCCGGTCAGTTTGGAAATACCTGCATCCAGAGTGCCGTAGACGGTCACGGACGATTGGGCATAGGCTGCGCCCGTAAATGCGCCCATGAGCGCCAGAGCCACTAAAGATTTTTTCATTTTAGCTATTCCTTTAAGAGTGAACGTCAATACTTCTGAAGCTGAACGGAGCTACTGCGAGCCCCGCGGATGCTGAAACCTTAATCTGCTACCGCTTTAAAATCGTTGAAATGGTCGATTAGGACGCTTAATTTTGGTCGAAAGCCCGTCAAACTGAGCTTCCTGTTGTATTAATGAAACGCCTCCCGTGCTGCCGGCCTGCCCGGTTTTAGACATCAATTCCTTTCACACAGGCATCACTTTGCCTCTAGCGTACCGCGTTCCACAGCGTTGGATCTTTGCGTGATATCAAAATGTTCAGCATATTCTTTTCTGTGTGGCGCCAATGGCACGCTACACTCTCCGTTACCAATGGTAGCCATGCACCTGTGCAGACAGGGTGGCGAGCACCTTCCGCTTCTATGAATCGGAGTAATAGAGAGACGATGGCTAATCGAGAAGAATTAGGGATCATCCGTGGCGCGCGCGGGGGAGACGCAGCGTGCCAGCTGGCACTTGGCAAGCTTTATCTGTTTGGCGGCGCCAGTCTGCCGCGCAGCCTGCCTACCGCACTGCACTGGCTGGATCGCGCCGCAGGCCAGCAGCAGGATGAAGCCTGGATGTTGATTGGTAGTTACATTCCGTACGAGCAGGCACAGCACAAAATGCCGGCAGTGCTGGTCTGGTACGAGCGGGCCTATGAAGCCGGGATAGAGCAGGCCGGGCTGGTGCTGGCCCAGCTGGTGCTCAATGGCGGCAGCGTGCCGGCAGTGCAGGCGCTGCAGGGCAAGGCCCTGCAATTGCTCGAAGTATCGGCCCGCAGCGGCTGCGCCGAAGCGCAGTGGCTGCTGGCGCAGCAGCCGGCGGCAACGGTGGCCGCCAGTAGTCCCGACTTGCTGGACAACCAGCCTGCCGTCGCGCAGGAGGGCGCCAGCGGCCAGCAATGGCTGGCCCGTGCGGCCGATAATGGCCTGGCTGCGGCCCAGTACGCCGTGCTGGAGCAGGCATGGAATAGCGATCCGGCCGCCTATCTGGAGCGTGCCTTGCCGCTGTCGCGCCAGTTGCTGATCGGCGCGCCCATCGATGCGGAAGCGGCGCGCAATGTCGAGTGGGCCGTATTGCCGGTACAGCTGACTCTGCTGTCGCGCTGCGCCGAACTGCTCGAAGCGCGCGCCGACGAGCGCGACGAAGCGCAGGCGGAGCTGTTGCAGTACCGCGAACTGGCGGCCTATGGCGGCGACCGTCAGGCCCAGCTGGCGCTGGGGCTGTGGTTTGCCCGCATGGATGGCGCAGGCCGGCGCCAGACTCACGGCATCGCCGCTGCCAATTTCAAGCGCGCCATCCGCTGGCTCACGCTGGCGGGCGAGCAGGGGCTGGCCGAAGCATGGTTTGCCCTGTCGCGCATTTATCTTAAACCGGAATTTTCCCAGCGCTGCGTGGCGGAAGCCCAGCGCTATCTGGAGCGCGCGGCCGAAATGGGCCATAGCGGCGCGCAGCTCGAATGTGGCATGTATGCCTGGCGTAACCGCCGTACCGACGAACAGAGCGATGTGCGCGCAGCTTACTGGCTGCAGAAGGCCGTGGCACAGGGCTGCCGCGAAGCGGAAGCGGCGCTGGCGCGGGTGGCGGCAGTGGCGAAACCGGCCGCATGGGCGGAAACCGTACTCGGCAGCCTGAGCCGCGAGTCGCTCGAATCCCAGCCGCTGCTGACGGCGCGGCTGGAACTGGCCTGTCTGTTCGGCCTGAGCCGGCCGGAAGCATTGCTGCTCGATATACCGGCGGCCGATCAGGGCCACTGTCTGGTCATCGATATCCGTGCCAGCTATGGCCGCAGCAAGCGCCGGCTGGTGCTGCTGCGTACGGCCCGCGAACGGCAGGCACTGGACCGGCTGGTGCGTCTGTTCGAACCCTACGATAACAGTGCCGACGGGATAGAGGGCAACTACCGCCAGCGCCTGTACCGTCTGAAAACCTGGGCGCCGGTGGCAGCCCATGTGGATGATCTGCTGGCCGCCTGAGACGCAGCAATTCGGCGCCCATCATGCAAGCAGGCCCGGCTGGAACGGGGCCTGGCTGTTTTTGCGGCGTTCAGATCTCGATTTCGCCCTCGAATACTGTGACGGCAGGGCCGGTAAGCAATACCGGCTGACCCGGACCGGCCCAGCTGATAGACAGCTGGCCGCCGCGGGCATCGACCCGCACCGGACTGTCGAGCAGGCCGCGGCGGATACCGGCCACGGCTGCCGCGCAGGCTCCCGTACCGCAGGCCAGGGTTTCACCCACGCCCCGTTCGAACACGCGCAGGCGGATGTGCTGACGGTCGACGATCTGCATGAAGCCGGCGTTGACGCGGTTAGGGAAGCGCGCATGGCGCTCGATCAGGGGGCCGCTCAGTTCGACGGGCGCGGTATCGACATCGTCCACCACCTGCACGGCGTGCGGGTTGCCCATCGATACCACCGAGATCAGCACTTCCTCGCGCGCGCCGCCCAGCTCCAGCATCAGCGGCCACAGCAGATCGCTGCCCTGTGGCTGGCCCTGCAGGTTTTCTGCATCGAAGGGTACGCGTGCCGGTTCCAGCACGGGCGCGCCCATATCCACGGTAATGCTGCCATCCGCTTCGAGGCGCGGGGCGATGATGCCGGCCTTGGTCTGCACCGTGATGCTGCGCTGGCTGGTCAGGCCTTTCTCTGCCACGAATTTCACGAAGGCACGGGAACCATTGCCGCACTGTTCCACTTCGCCGCCATCGGCATTAAAAATCCGGTAGCGGAAGTCGCAGCCCGCTTCGGTCGGTTTTTCCACCAGCAGCATCTGGTCGGCGCCTACGCCGAAGCGGCGGTCGCCCAGCAGCTTCCACTGCTCCGGCGTGAACTGGATATCCTGATTAATGCCGTCGATGACCACGAAGTCATTGCCGGCGCCGTGCATTTTGGTGAATTTGAGTTTCATCGCAATTATCTGATTACGGTTGAGGCGCGCGCTGGTACAGCGACGGTTCGCCATGCGGACGGGTCTTGAAGCGTTTGTGCGTCCAGAAATATTCGGCTGGCGCTTCCCGCACACGGTCCTCGATAAAGGCATTCATGCGGCGCGTTGCGGCGACCATGTCGGTGCCGGGGTAATTGTCCCACACCGGATAGAATTTCACACGCCAGCCCTGGAAATTGGGCAGGAAGGTGGCGATCACCGGCATTACCTGCGCGCCGGTGGTGGCGGCAATCCGTGCCGTGGCGGTCAGCGTGGCCGCTTCGATGCCGAAGAAGGGCACGAACTCGGCATCTTTTTCGCCGAAGTCCATATCGGGCAGCATGAAGTAGGGCAGCTTGTCGCGCAGCGCGCGCATGATGGGCTTGATGCCATCCTGACGGGTGAACAGCTTGACGGGTTTGAAGCGCGAGCGTCCTGCGCGCAGCACGCGGTCGAACGCCAGATTCTTCTGTTGTACATACATCGACGAGGCGCTGGTTTCCATCGCTACGGCGGCGCCGGCTACGTCGAGGCAGACAAAGTGCGGGCATAACAGGATAGTAGGCTGGGCAGTCATCTGTTCCACCGGCACGCTGGACGGATCGAGCTGGATCAGGCGGCGCAGGCGCGCTTCCGAAGCCCACCACAGGATGCCGCGTTCCCACACGCTGCGCGAATAGGCCTGAAAGTGCTGGCGTGCCAGCACCACGCGCTCGGCTTCCGTCAGTTCCGGCATGCACAGGCGCAGATTGGTCAGGGTGATGTGGCGGCGCGAAGGCAGCAGAACGAACAGCAGGCTGCCGATCAGCTTACCGAAGCGGCCCAGCACGGGCAGAGGCAGCCAGTGCAGCAGCCACATAAAACCGAGTAGCAGCTTCATGCCTGGGCTCCTTCTGCCGGAGCGTCTATGCCGGCAGGCACTTTGTAGCGGTTGTAGCTCCAGAAATATTGCGCAGGGCAGCGGGCGATCAGGCGCTCCATCGCGTGGTTGATGCTCTGGGCCTGTTCGGCGGCGCTGCCGGCCAGCGTGCCTTCGAACGGGACGAAGCGGATCACATAGCCGCGTCCGCCCGGCAGACGTTCGGCGTAGGTGACGATGATGGTGGCGTCGCCCATCTGCGCCAGTTTGGCCGGCAGCGTCATGGTGTAAGCCTGACGGCCGAAGAAAGTGGCCCACACGCCTTCGCCTTCCTGCGGCACCTGATCGGGCAGCAGGCCGATAGGTTTGCCTTTTTTCAGGGTTTTGGCCAGCATGCGCACGCCCGACATATTGGCCGGTGCCAGCAGCAGGTTGTCGCGCGCGCGGGCACCTTCGATCAGTGGCTTGAGCGCGGCTTTTTTCGGCGGGCGGTACATCACCATCAGTTCTGTGCGCAGCGCAATTTCCTGGGCGACGATTTCGAAGCAGCCCAGATGCGGTGTTAAAAATACAATGCCGCGACCTGCATCAAGTTCCGTCTGCACCAGCGACCAGCCTTCATCGCTGGCATGGCGCGAAACGCGTTCGGGTTGGGCGCACCAGATGAAGGGCAGTTCGACGATGGATTTGCCCGCTTCGGCGATGGCGGCGTGCAGGTGCTGGCCGTAGCCGGCCTGACGCAGATTGTCGCGCATGCGGCGCCGGTAGGAGGCCGAGCTCAGGTAAACCAGCCAGCCCAGCACACTGCCCAGAGCATGCAAAATTGGCAAAGGCAAGATGGAAAATAAGCGGAAAATGGGAACTAACATGAGAAATTCATCTAGGTTACGGTGCTGCGGGCAAGTGTTGCTGTGCCAAAATTTTCAAAGAAGCGTAAAATACCACGTTAGCAGTAACCGCTGAGTTAACAGACAACTTGCGAAGCGGAATATAAATATCGCTAAAGCGTCGCAAGCCGTATTGGTAAGCGACCGTTATTCTTCACCAATCTTCAGGAGCTTGCGATGTCTAATGATTATCTTTTCACTTCCGAATCCGTCTCGGAAGGCCACCCCGACAAAGTTGCAGACCAGATTTCCGATGCGATTCTGGACGCGATTCTGACCCAGGACCCGAAAGCCCGTGTTGCTGCAGAAACTCTGTGCAATACCGGTCTGGTCGTACTGGCCGGTGAAATCACCACCCACGCCAATGTTGATTATATTCAAGTTGCGCGCGAAACCATCAAACGTATCGGTTACGACAACACCGATTACGGTATCGACTACAAGGGCTGCGCCGTGCTGGTGGCCTACGACAAGCAGTCGCCGGACATCGCGCAAGGCGTGGATGAAGGTGCGGGCATTGATCTCGATCAAGGCGCGGGCGATCAGGGCCTGATGTTCGGCTACGCTTGCGATGAAACGGCCGAGCTGATGCCTGCCGCCATCCATTACTCGCACCGTCTGGTCGAGCGCCAGTCGCAGCTGCGTAAAGATGGCCGTCTGCCATGGCTGCGCCCCGATGCCAAATCGCAGGTCACCCTGCGCTACGTCAATGGCCGTCCGGTAGCAGTCGACACCGTCGTGCTGTCGACCCAGCACGCGCCGGAAATGGAACACAAGCAGATCGAAGAAGCGGTGATCGAAGAGATCATCAAGCCGGTGCTGCCGCGCGAATGGCTGACCAACACCCGCTATCTGGTCAACCCGACCGGCCGTTTCGTGATCGGTGGCCCGCAAGGCGACTGCGGCCTGACCGGCCGCAAGATCATCGTCGATACCTACGGTGGCGCCAGCCCGCACGGCGGCGGTGCTTTCTCCGGCAAAGATCCGTCGAAAGTGGACCGTTCGGCTGCCTATGCGGCCCGTTACGTGGCGAAAAACGTGGTCGCTGCCGGTCTGGCGCGCCAGTGCCAGGTGCAGGTCAGCTACGCCATCGGCGTGGCCCGTCCGATCAACATCACCGTCTACACCGAAGGTACGGGCGTGATTCCGGACGAGAAAATCGCCGAACTGGTGATGGCCCACTTCGACCTGCGTCCGAAAGGCATCGTGCAGATGCTGGACCTGCTGCGTCCTATCTACGCCAAGACGGCTGCCTATGGCCACTTCGGCCGCGAAGAGCCGGAGTTCACCTGGGAGCGCACCGACAAGGCTGCCATCCTGCGTGATGCCGCCGGCCTGAAGTAATCCTGCGCAGCGCGGCGTCCCGCCGCCTGCCCAAACAACGCCCTGCTCGCCCTGCGCCAGCGGGGCGTTTTTCTTTGCTCAGTCGTCGCGCGGCCGTTTCCGCCCCAGAAATGCGCGTATCACAGCCGCAGAAGGCACGGCGGTTAAAGCGATCGCTACCGCGGTCTGATTCTGTAGTGCTAGAAAACAGCAGGCCGCGATAGAAATCAGTGCGATCAGCATGCCTGCCATGCGTCCGCCCTGATAACTCTGGTTCAGGTTTCTGGCCGATAGTTCCGCCATGGCCTGTTCGCGACGGGGGGTTTCGATGTGGGCACGTGCTGCCAGATCCTCGATCTCGTGGCGGTGCACGGCCTCATTCTGCGCTAGCTCGATCAAACGGGCAGCTGTTCCCGGAACCAGCCGTTCGTAATGCTCTAGCAGATGAGGAGGTGGAATGGTTGCCTGCAGCATGGTCATATACTCCATCCAGTAGTGAGGGCGGGCGTGTGCCAGAGCGTCAAGCTGGCTTATCGCGTTTTGTTGCCGCTGGGTTAACTGGCGCTGCGGAGCCGGTTTTTTGCTGGAGTGTCGCTTCATAATCGCTGATCACTTTATGCAGATCCAGTCCGATGCGTTGCCAGTCGCGCGCGAGTACCGCGTAATCAGGCGGCGCCAGTTTGATTTGTGGTCGGGCGTGTTGCTTGCTGTGATCCGGCATGCCTACCGCCAGATAGTAGGGAGCAGCCAGACCTTCCCATACACCTTCATAAAAGGCGCGTAAACAAGCTTTGGTATGTGGGCTCAGTGGCATGATGGTGTTTGGCGCCGTCCTTATTAGTGACGGTAGCAGAGTGATTAGCGTGAAATTTAAGATCGCGCAAATGTGCGAAAGTTCCCACTTTGACCTATGCCGCCGCAGTGAAACGCTGCAGTTCGTACGTGCGAGCGCTGCATCGCTGCTGATTTTTGCTGCATTTGATGGTAAAATCCCTGCTCCGAGGAGCGTTGCGACGCATCAAAACTTTGATGCGCCAGGCTCGGAGTCCCAAACCGCGCTCACGTTACTTTTTTCAACACATGAAAGGAGGGCGTGATGAACGCCGTACTCAAATCTTCCCACGACTACCTGGTTGCCGACATCTCGCTGGCAGGCTGGGGTAATAAAGAAATCAAGATTGCAGAAACCGAAATGCCGGGCCTGATGGCGATCCGCGAGGAATACGCCGCCAGCCAGCCTTTGAAGGGCGCGCGCATCACCGGTTCGCTGCACATGACCATCCAGACCGCCGTGCTGATCCAGACGCTGGAAGCGCTGGGCGCACAAGTGCGCTGGGCGTCGTGCAATATCTACTCGACCCAGGATCACGCTGCCGCTGCCATCGCTGCCAACGGCACCCCCGTGTTCGCCATCAAGGGCGAAACGCTGGATGAATACTGGGACTACACCCATCGCATCTTCGAGTGGCCAGCCGACGCTGCCGGCAATGCCGTGTACTCGAACATGATACTGGATGACGGCGGCGACGCTACCCTGCTGCTGCATCTGGGCGCCCGTGCCGAAACCGATATCTCCGTGCTGGCCAACCCCGGTTCGGAAGAAGAAATCTGCCTGTTCAACGCCATCAAGGCCCATCTGGCCAAAGATCCGCAGTGGTACTCCAAGCGTCTGCCGCACATTCTGGGCGTGACCGAAGAAACCACCACCGGCGTGCACCGCCTGTACCAGATGCACAAGGAAGGCAAGCTGCACTTCCCTGCGATTAACGTCAACGATTCCGTCACCAAATCCAAGTTCGACAACCTGTACGGCTGCCGCGAATCGCTGGTCGACGGCATCAAGCGCGCCACCGACGTGATGGTGGCCGGCAAGATCGCCGTGATCGCCGGTTACGGTGACGTGGGCAAAGGTTCGGCGCAAGCCATGCGCGCCCTGTCGGCGCAGGTATGGGTGACCGAGATCGATCCGATCTGCGCCTTGCAGGCGGCGATGGAAGGCTACCGCGTGGTGACCATGGACTACGCTGCCGAACACGGCGACATCTTCGTCACCTGCACCGGCAACTACCACATCCTGACCGAACAGCACATGCTGAAGATGAAGGATCAGGCCATCGTCTGCAACATCGGCCACTTCGACAACGAGATCGATGTTGCTGCGCTGAAGAAGTACACCTGGGAAAACATCAAGCCGCAAGTCGATCACGTGATCTTCCCGTCGGGCAAGCGCATCATCCTGCTGGCCGAAGGCCGTCTGGTGAATCTGGGTTGCGGTACCGGCCACCCTTCGTACGTGATGTCGTCCTCGTTCGCCAACCAGACCATCGCCCAGATCGAGCTGTACGCCAACACCGACAAATATCCGGTCGGCGTGTACGTGCTGCCTAAGCATCTGGACGAAAAAGTGGCGCGTCTGCAGCTGAAAAAACTTAATGCCCAGCTGACCGTGCTGACCCCTGAACAGGCTGCCTACATCGGCGTGTCGCAGGAAGGTCCGTACAAGCCTGAGCACTACCGTTATTAATCCGCCTTAATCCGTCATTCGGCTCCGGCCGGCGCTGTGGTGCAGTCCGCCAGCAATGGCGGGCCAGTCCACAGCGTTCCCACTTGCAGCGAGTCTCTATTATGCGTTTGGTCCTTACCTGGTTAATCAATGCAATTGCCTTGCTGGCAATTCCCTACCTGATGCATTCCGTCGAGGTCACAAGCCTCGGTGCAGCCCTCGTCGCGGCTTTGGTTCTGGGTCTGGTGAATACGCTGATCCGCCCCGTCTTGCTGCTGCTGACCTTGCCTGTGACGCTGGTGTCGCTGGGCCTGTTCATCTTCATCATCAATGGTTTCATGTTCTGGCTGGTCGCCCAGTGGGTAGACGGCTTCCATGTCGACAGCTTCCTGTCGGCCATAGGCGGTGCTTTGCTGTATAGCGTGATTTCCTGGGCTCTTACGACTCTTATTTTGAAGAACTCCGATGGCTAATCATAATTTCAGTATTGAATTCTTTCCGCCCAAGACGGCGGAAGGGGCGGAAAAGCTGCGCGTCACGCGCGCCAAGCTGTCCGAGCTGCATCCCAAGTATTTCTCGGTAACCTTTGGTGCGGGCGGTACTACCCAGCGCGGTACGCTTGATACCGTAGTGGAAATTCTGGCTGCCGGCGAAGACGCTGCGCCCCACCTGTCCTGCGTGGGTGGTACGCGCGCATCGATCCGCCAGATTCTGGACGAGTACAAGTCGCACAATATTCGCAGGCTGGTGGCGCTGCGCGGCGACCTGCCCAGCGGTTACGGTGCCGCCGGTGAATTCCGCTACGCCAACGAGCTGGTGGAATTCATCCGTGCCGAAACGGGCGACTGGTTCCACATCGAAGTGGCGGCCTATCCGGAAGTGCACCCGCAAGCCCGTTCGCCGCAGGATGACCTGCTGGCCTTCGAGCGCAAGGTGAAAGCCGGCGCCAATTCCGCCATCACCCAGTATTTCTACAATGCCGACGCCTACTTCCAGTTCGTCGAGCAGACCCAGAAACTGGGCATCGATGTGCCTGTTGTGGCCGGCATCATGCCGATCACCAACTACACCCAGCTGATGCGCTTCTCGGACATGTGCGGCGCCGAGATTCCGCGCTGGGTACGGTTGAAACTGGCCAGCTTCGGCGACGATAGCGCCTCCATCAAGGCTTTCGGGCTGGACGTGGTGAGTGCACTGTGCGAACGCCTGCTGGCCGGTGGCGCACCGGGACTGCACTTCTACAGCATGAATCAGGCAGCGGCCACCACGGCGCTGTGGCAGCGCCTCGTCAAATAAGCAGGTAGCGGCGCTTTATTCGGTGATGATGTGGTCGAGCGCCACATCATGGCTGTCCGCCGCAAACTCGGCCCGCAGGCACTGGTAAGCGATACCCAGTGTCTGCGGCCGGGGCGTGCGGGCCAGCGTGCGGTCGTAATAGCCGCCACCGTAACCCATACGGTAGTTCCCTTCATTAAAGCCCAGACAGGGCACCAGCAAGGCCGCCGGATAATCGGCTTGCAGGCGCAAGTCCTGCGGCACGGCCACCCCCATTGCATCCTGCACCATGGCTTCGCCGATCTCCCATTGTGCAAAGGCCAGCGGCGCATCTTTTTCCAGCACCACCGGCAGCAGCAGGCGCGCACCGCGCGCGGCCAGCGCGGCATAGGCGGCGTGCAGATCAGGCTCATCCTTGAGCGGCCAGTACACTCCCAGCGAGGCAGGCTGCATCGCTTGCCACCATGCGAGCAGGCGCTCGCCTATGGCCTGATCCCATTGCGCTTTGCTGGCCGCAGCGACGGCGCGGCGGCGCAGGCGCAACTGCTTGCGCAATAGCGCCTTCTGCCCGGCCGGCAGGGCTAGTGGTTCCGTCGTGGCGCATGGTATTCTAGGGTCGCTGGTCATCGCTTCGGTTTTTCAGACTTTAGAGAGTTGTACATTGAGTTACGCATTGAAATGGATCGCCAGCGCAGCCTTGCTGGCGCTGACCCTGACGGCCCACGCCGAAGACATCGGCGACGACGGCCGTCGCGCCGATGATGCCTTCCTGCTGCTGCGCGACGCGGTGCGGCAGGATGATGCCGCCAAGGCCGATTTCTATGCCAACCGTCTGGCCAGTTATTCCATTCCTTCCTACGTTGATTATTATCGGCTGAAACCGCGTCTGAAAGATGCCAGCAGCGCCGAAATCCGCGATTTTATGAAGCGTTACGAGGGCCAGGCGATTGTTGACCGGCTGCGTAACGACTGGCTGCTGGAACTGGGCCGCAAACGCGACTGGGCCAGCTTCGACGAACAGCTGCCGCTGTTCGTGCTGAACGACGACGTGCAGGTGAAGTGCTATGCGCTGCAATCGCGCGCGCTCAAAGGCCATAAAGTGGCCAGCGATGCGCGCGAGGTGCTGACCGCGCCGAACGGCTACGGCGAACCCTGCGCCGGTCTGATCGCCACCCTGTATGCGGCCGGCCAGTTCAATATCGACGACCTGTATGCGCAGCTGCGCCTGTCCGGCGAATATAACGCCACCGGGCAGGCACGCCGCATCGTCGCTCTGCTGAACGGCAACGAGAAGCGCGCCGTGCAGGCAGTGGACCTGCCGGCCATTGCGCTGACCAAGGGCGTCGGCAGCGGTCGCACCGAACATGAAATTTTCATCGTCGCGCTGGGCCGCATGGCCAAAACCAGCGTCAAACTGGCCACCCTCGCGCTGCAGCGCGCTGCGTCGAAACTGAGCGCGCAGGAACAGCAGGAAGCGTGGGCCGCGATTGCGCTGCAATCGTCCTACACGCTGGCGCCGGAAACGGGCGACTACTGGCACAAGTCGCAGGGTGCGGCGCTGTCTATCGACCAGCTGCAGTGGAAAACCCGCATCGCCCTGCGCAAAGGCGACTGGAAAACCGTGCGCCAGACCATACGCGCCATGCCGGCTTCGCTGCGCGGCGAAGCGGCCTGGGTGTACTGGCTGGCACGCGCCCAGATGGCGGAAAGCGGCAGCACCCAGCCGAATGGCGAAGCGGCCCAGCTATTGCGCAGTATTGCCGATCAGCCGAACTTCTATGGCCAGCTGGCCGGGGAAGAACTGGGCAAACTGGTCACCATTCCCTTGCCTGGCCAGCCCATCAGCCAGGCCGAGGTGGCGCCGTTTGCCGGCAATCCGAACTTCCAGCGCGCGCTCAAGTTCTTCTCCATGCGGCTGCGCTTCGAAGGCACGCGCGAATGGAACTGGGGCCTGCGTGGGCTGAGCGAGCGCGAACATCTGGCAGCGGCCGAATTCGCCCGCCAGAACAACATCCTCGACCGCATGGTCAATACCTCGGACCGCACCCGTTTGCAGGTGGATTACACCCAGCGCTTCCCGGCGCCGCATAACGACATCATGCATCCCACCACCCAGACGCTGGGGCTGGACAAGGCATGGGTGTATGGCCTGATCCGGCAGGAATCGCGCTTTATCATGGACGCGCAATCGCACGTGGGCGCCTCCGGTCTGATGCAGGTGATGCCGTCGACCGGGCGCTGGGTGGCCAAGAAAATCGGCCTGACCGACTTTGCGCAGGAAATGCTGAGCGACGTGCGCACCAATATTCTGCTCGGCGCCAATTACATGAACATGGTGCTGGGGAATATGGACGGCTCGCAGGTGCTGGCTACGGCAGCTTACAACGCCGGGCCGGGCCGCCTGCGCAGCTGGCGCAGCACACTCGATAAACCGATGGAAGGCGCCGTGTTCATCGAATCGATACCCTTCTTCGAGACCCGCGTATATGTCAAAAACGTGATGTCGAATACCGCCTATTACGCCGCCCTGTTCGAAGGCCGGCCACAGTCGCTCAAGCTGCGGCTGGGGAATGTCGCGCCCAAAGGCTATAGTGAACAGGAACAGCAGGAAAGCAGCTTCGGCGCACGCTGAAGCACCACTCATACGGAACCGCCATGCAGACTACCAAACTCGATCCCAGCCTGACCCAGACACTGGCCGCCGCGCGTGCCCCCGGCCTGACGCTGGTTATCGGTAACAAGAACTACTCGTCGTGGTCGATGCGGCCCTGGGTGGCCATGACCGCCTTCGGCATACCGTTCCAGGAAGTGCGCGTGCTGCTGGACCAGCCCAACACGGCCAACCGCATCTGCGAATACACGGCCAGCGGCCGCGTGCCGGTGCTGCTGGCGGGCGAGATGACGATCTGGGATAGTCTGGCTATCTGCGAATATCTGGCCGAGCAGTTCCCCGAACTGCATCTGTGGCCGCAGGATGTGGCGGCGCGCGCCATGGCGCGCTCCATCTGCGCCGAAATGCATGCCGGTTTCAGCGACCTGCGGAACGCCATGGCGATGAATATCCGCGCCAGCTATCCGGGCAAGGGCCGCACCAACGGTTCGCAGGCCGACATCGGCCGCATTTGCGAAATCTGGGAAGAGTGTCTGTCGCGCTTCGGTCACCACCAGTTCCTGTTTGGCGAATTCTCGCTTGCCGATGCTTTCTATGCGCCGGTAGTGATGCGCTTCCGCACCTACGGCGTGGCGCTGGCGCCGGCGCTGGAAGCGTATTGCCAGCGCGTGATTGGCCATCCGGCGGTAGCACGCTGGATCAGCGAAGCGCTGGCCGAAACCGAGCGCGCGGCCAAGCACGACGCCGACATGCCGGACTAAGCGTATGCAGATCTATGTTGTCGGTGGCGCCGTGCGCGATCGCCTGCTGGGACTGGCCGTGCAGGATCACGATCACGTGGTAGTCGGCGCCACGCCGGAAGACATGCTGGCACTGGGCTTCCGCCCCGTCGGCAAAGACTTCCCCGTCTTCCTGCATCCGAAAACCCAGGAAGAATATGCACTGGCCCGCACCGAGCGCAAAACCGCGCCCGGCTACAGGGGCTTTGTCTTCCACACATCGCCCGAGGTGACGCTGGAGCAGGACCTGATCCGGCGCGACCTCACCATCAATGCGATTGCCTGCGCCGAAGATGGCACGCTGACCGATCCTTACGGCGGCGTGCGCGATCTGGAGCAGCGCATCTTCCGCCACGTCTCGCCGGCGTTTGAAGAAGACCCGGTGCGCATCCTGCGCGTGGCCCGTTTTGCTGCGCGTTTTGCCGATTTCAGCATTGCGCCGGAAACCATGGCGCTGATGCAGCAGATGGTGGCCAAAGGCGAAGTCGATGCGCTGGTGCCGGAACGGGTGTGGCAGGAACTGTCGCGCGGTCTGATGGAAGCGCGGCCATCGCGCATGCTGGAAGTGCTGCGCGCCTGTGGCGCGCTGGCGCGCATCGTGCCGGAGCTCGATGCGCTGTGGGGCGTGCCGCAGCCGGAAAAATGGCATCCCGAAATCGATACGGGTACCCATGTATTGCAGGTGCTGGACTGCGCAGCGCAACTGGGCATGGAGCTGCCGGTGCGGGTAGCCTGTCTGCTGCACGATCTGGGCAAGGGTGTGACGCCGGCGGCCAACTGGCCGGCCCACCATGGCCATGAAGAACTGGGCGTGCCGCTGGTGGAGGCGGTGTGCCAGCGCCTGCGCGTGCCGACCGAATGCCGCGATCTGGCCGTGATGACCGCGCGCGAGCATGGCAATGTGGGGCGGGCGCTGCAACTGCGTGCCAACACCATGGTGAAGCTGCTCGAGCGTTGCGACGCTTTCCGCAAACCGGCCCGCTTTCTCCAGATGCTGGCCGCTACCGAATGCGATGCGCGCGGCCGTATCGGTGCGCAGACCAGCTACCGCGACACGCCGTTCCCGCAGCGCGCCCATCTGGAGCAGGCGCTGGCCGCTGCCCGCGCGGTCGATGCGGGGGCAATTGCCCGCGCTTGCGGCGAGCAGCCGGCGCAGATTCCGCAGCGCGTGCATCAGGCCCGCGTGCACGCAGTAGCGGCGGCGCTGCCGTCGGCTGGCGTGGACGATGCGTCCGTAGCGGCGCCCTGAAAACAGGGTACAATGAGCTGGATGTTGCACTGCACAAACCACGCTAGGATCTATGGACTCGCCTGATCTGTTTCAGAACCCGCTGCGCCGCTGGAAAGCTGGCAAGCGCCGGCCTACGGTGCTGGTCAAGGCGCTGCAAGAGCGCGACCGGCGCCGCATGCTCAAGCACTTCCTCGGGCTGGAAGCGAGCGACCGGCTGCTGCGTTTTGGCAGCATGCTGCCGGACGAACAGGTAGCAAACTATGTCAACCGCATCGACTTCGGCCGCGACATGGTGTTCGGGGTGTATAACCGCGTGTTCCAGCTGGTGGCGGTCGGGCATCTGGCGTTTGCTCCGCGTGCGGAAACGCAGAGCGGTGTCACGGAAAAGGAGAGGGTGGCCGAATTCGGCGTCTCGGTCAGCCGTTCGGCACGGGGCAAGGGCGTCGGTTCCAAGCTGTTCGAGCGCGCCGCCATCCACTGCCGCAACGACGATGTCGATACCTTATATATGCACTGCCTGTCGTCGAACAAGACGATGATGCACATCGCCCGCAAGGCCGGCATGGAAATCCACCGCGATTACGGCGAAGCCGACGCCTATCTGAAACTGCTGCCGGCCAATCCGGCCAGCGTGCTGCAGGAAGCCCTGGACGAGCAGTTCGCCACCCTCGACTACACCCTGAAAGCCAACAAGCGCTTTGCCCTCAAATGGCTGGACCGCCTGCTGGGGCGCAAACCCTGAGTATTTACACCAGCGGCAGCGCCGTGGTGTCCTTGATGCGCTGCAGGGCAAAGCTGGATTTTACGTCCAGCACGGCCGGATGACGCAGCAGGGTGGCCATCATGAAGCGCGAGAAGTGGTCCATATCTTCCACGTGGACGCGCAATAGATAGTCCATTTCGCCCGTCATGGCGTAGCAGGCCACCACTTCCGGCCACTGTTCCACCGAAACGGCGAAGTCGGCACGGGGCGAAGCGGGAGCATTCTGCGCTCCCAGCGCGCGGGCATTGCTGTGCGCACCGGCCTCGCTGTGCTTTTCCAGCCGCACGTTGACGTAGGCCAGCAGGCCGAGGCCTATCTTGTCCGGGTCGAGCAGGGCCACGTACTGGCGGATCACGCCCGCTTCTTCCAGCCGCTTGATGCGGCGCAGGCAGGGCGAGGGCGACAGCGCCACCAGCTCGGCCACGTCCTGATTCGACAGGCGGCCATCGGCCTGCAAGATACCCAAAATTTTGCGGTCAGTTTTGTCTAGCGTAATTTTGGTCATAAAACCCTCTTAATTCGGAAATGCATGCAATATTATTGCGCATAAGTGCGAACTTGGGGAATTGTTTGCAATTTAATGCCGTGGGAAGGCCACTATACTGTGCCTCATTCAAACAAGGAGACTAGCATGCAATTTACCCCCTGGGATAACCCGATGGGCACGGATGGCTTCGAGTTCGTCGAGTACGCCGCACCTGATCCGGTCGCGCTGGGCAAGCTGTTCGAGAGCATGGGCTTCACCGCGATCGCGCGCCACCGTCACAAAAACGTGACCCTGTATCGTCAGGGCGATATCAATTTCCTCATCAACGCCGAGCAGGATTCCTTCGCCCAGCGTTTCGCCCGCACCCACGGCCCGTCCGTCTGCGCCATCGCGCTGCGCGTCAAGGATGCCGCCTTTGCCTATCAGCGCGCACTGGAGCAGGGCGCCTGGGGCTTCGATAACAAGACCGGTCCGATGGAACTGAACATCCCGGCGATCAAGGGCGTGGGTGATTCGCTGGTGTATCTGGTAGACCGCTGGCGCGGCAAGAACGGCGGCACCGAAGGTGCCATCGGCGATATCAGCATCTATGATGTGGACTTCGTGGCCATACCGGGCACGGTGGCCAATCCGGTCGGCCATGGCCTGACCTATATCGACCACCTGACCAACAACGTCTATCGTGGCCGCATGAAAGAATGGGCCGACTTCTACGAGAAGATGTTCAATTTCCGCGAAGTGCGCTACTTCGACATCGAAGGCAAGCTGACCGGCCTGAAGTCGAAAGCCATGACTTCGCCTTGCGGCAAAATCCGCATTCCGATCAACGAATCGTCGGATGACAAATCCCAGATCGCCGAGTACCTCGACGAATACCACGGCGAAGGCATCCAGCACATCGCGCTCGGTACCGATGACATCTACAAGACGGTGCAGTCGCTGAAAGACGCCGGCATCATCTTCCAGGACACCATCGAGACTTACTACGATCTGGTGAATCGCCGCCTGCCGGGGCATGGCGAGAATCTGGACGAACTGCGCCGCCTGCGCATACTGGTCGACGGCCGCAGCAGCGAAAATTCGCGCGAACTGCTGCTGCAGATCTTTAGCCAGAACGTGATCGGACCGATCTTCTTCGAGATCATCCAGCGTAAAGGCGACGAAGGTTTTGGCGAAGGTAATTTCCGCGCCCTGTTCGAATCGATCGAGCTTGATCAGATCCGTCGTGGCGTGCTGAAAGACCCGGCTGCCGCTTAAACAAGGGTGAAAAGCCGCTAGTCCCGCACAGAACGGGACAGCGGCCTGTGGTACCCTAAAACTAACCACACACATAACCGCCGGGAGAGCTTCACAAGAGTACCCCCGACGCGCACCAACGGGCCGAAAACGGCCCTGCAGTGCATGGCCAAAACAATAATGGAGACAATATGAACGCACCTCACAAGGGCTCGCAACTGGAGCCGGGCTCGCACTCGGACCACGAAATTTCCCTCGACGATAAGTGGACGCTGGAGCGCGGCCGTGCCTTTATGACGGGGACGCAGGCGCTGATCCGCCTGCCCATGATGCAGCGCGAACGCGATCTGAAAGCTGGCCTAAATACGGCCGGCTACATCACCGGCTACCGTGGTTCCCCTGTTACCAGTGTGGATATGACGGCGGTGAAAGCCAAGAAGTATCTGGATGCGCACCACGTGAAATTCCATCCCGGGATGAATGAAGATCTGGCCGCTACCGCTGTCTGGGGTACGCAGCAGACCAATCTGTTTGAAGACGCCAAATACGATGGCGTGTTCTCCATGTGGTACGGCAAAGGCCCCGGCGTGGACCGCTGCGGCGACGTGTTCAAACATGCCAACAATGCCGGTTCGGCCAAACATGGCGGCGTGCTGGTGCTGGCCGGCGATGACCATGCGGCCAAGTCGTCCTCGACGGCGCACCAGTCCGACCACATCCTCAATGCCTGCGGCATCCCTGTGCTGTATCCATCCTCGGTACAGGAATACATCGACTACGGCCTGCACGCCTGGGCCATGAGCCGCTATACGGGCCTGTGGGTATCGATGAAGTGCGTGACCGACATCATCGAATCGGGCGCCGTGATCGATTTCGATCCGGATCGCGTGCAGATCAGAATCCCGCAAGATTTCGAACTGCCCGAAGGCGGCCTGAATATCCGCTGGCCCGACACCGTACTCGATATGGAAGTACGGATGAACAGCTACAAGTGGTACGCCGCGCTGGCCTATTGCCGCGCCAATAAACTCAACAAGATCATCTGGGATAGCCCGAAGCCGAAGATCGGCATTATCACGGCCGGCAAGTCCTATCTCGATACCCGTCAGGCGCTGGCCGATCTGGGCATCGACGAGCAGGCTGCGGCCGATATCGGCATCCGCCTGTACAAGATAGGCATGACCTGGCCACTGGAAGCGGAAGGCGTGCAGGAGTTTGCCGAAGGTCTGGACGAGATACTGGTGGTGGAAGAGAAGCGCCAGATCCTCGAATACGCGCTGAAGGAAGAGCTGTACAACCTGCCGGACGGTAAGCGCCCGCGCGTGGTGGGCAAGTTCGACGATACCGGCGAGTGGAGCAAGAACAGCAAGACCGGCCACGGCGACTGGCTGCTGCCCGCTACCTACGAACTCAATCCGGCCCAGATCGCCCGCGCCATCGCGTCGCGTATCGCCCACTACTGCGACGGCCATCCGGTGGCCGATCGCGTGCGCGAGCGCGTGGCCTTCCTCGAAGCCAAAGAGCTGGCGCTAAAATCGCTGCCACTGAAATCGAATCCGGAAACCGACCGCACGCCTTACTTCTGCTCGGGCTGCCCGCACAACTCGTCCACCAAAGTACCGGAAGGCTCGCGTGCGCTGGCAGGTATCGGCTGCCATTACATGGTGCTGTGGATGGACCGCGAAACTTCCACCTTCACCCACATGGGGGCGGAAGGCGTCACATGGGTGGGACAGGCGCCGTTCACCAACGAAAAGCATGTGTTCACCAATCTCGGTGACGGCACCTACTTCCACTCCGGCATACTGGCAATCCGCGCTGCCGTGGCGGCCAAGGTCAATATCACCTACAAGATACTGTTCAATGACGCTGTTGCCATGACGGGCGGACAGAACTTCGACGGTCCGCTCGATCCCGGCATGATCTCGCGCCAGATTGCGGCCGAAGGCGTGAGCCCGATTATCGTGGTGACCGACGAGCCGGAAAAATATCCGTCCGATTACAACTGGGCGCCCGGTGTAACGGTGCGCCACCGCTCGGAACTGATGGACGTGCAGCGCGAGTTGCGTGACCAGCCCGGTGTGTCGGCCATGATTTACGACCAGACCTGCGCCTCGGAGAAGCGCCGCCGCCGCAAACGCAACGAATACCCTGATCCGGCCAAACGCGCCGTGATCAACGAAGCCGTGTGCGAAGGCTGCGGTGACTGCTCGGTGCAGTCGAACTGCCTGTCGGTGGAGCCGCTGGAAACGGAACTGGGGCGCAAGCGCCAGATCAACCAGTCCTCCTGCAACAAGGACTTCTCCTGCGTCACCGGTTTCTGCCCGAGCTTTGTGACGGTGGAAGGCGGCGCGCTGAAGAAACCGAAGAAGGCCGCCACGGGCGAAGCCCCGCAAGCGGCGCTGCCGGATCCCGTACTGCCATCGACGGCCCAGCCATACGGCATCCTGATCACCGGTATCGGCGGTACGGGCGTGGTGACGGTGGGGCAGATACTGGCCGTGGCCGCCCACGTCGAAGGCAAGGGCGCCATTGTGCTCGACATGAGCGGTCTGGCCCAGAAGGGCGGTCCGGTGATGTCGCACGTGCGTCTGGCCGATCAGCAGAGCGATCTGCATTCCACCCGCGTGGGTACCGGCAGTGCCGATCTGGTGATCGGCTGCGATCTGATCGTGACGGCTTCGCGCGATGCGCTCTCGCGCATGGGCGAAGGGCGTACCCACGCCATGATCAACTCGACCGGTTCTTCCACTGCCGCCTTCGTCAAGAACCCTAACTGGCAGTTCCCTGACGAACCGTCGCGCAATGAAATCACCCGTGCCTGCGGCAGCAATCAGGTGGACTTCGTCGATGCGGGCCAGATCGCTACTGCCCTGATGGGCGATTCGATTGCCACCAATATGTTCATGCTGGGCTACGCTTTCCAGAAAGGCCATGTGCCGCTGAGCGAAGCCTCGCTGCTCAAAGCGATCGAACTCAATGGCGTGTCGGTCGGCTTTAACAAGGCCGCCTTCAACTGGGGCCGCACGGCAGCACAGGATCTGGCGGCCGTCACCCGCATGACCACGCCTGCCAAGGTGATCGAGTTCAAGCGCATCCAGACGCTGGACGACATCATCAGCAAGCGGGTGGAACTGCTGACCGCCTATCAGGATGCGAATTATGCTAAACAGTATAAATCGTTTGTCGATGAGGTGCGTGCCGAGGAGGCCAGGCTGGGCAAGACTACCCGTCTGACCGAAGCGGTGGCACGCTACTACTACAAGCTGATGGCCTATAAGGACGAGTATGAAGTAGCCCGTCTGTACAGCGATGGCGCGTTCCAGCAGAAGATCGCCGGCATGTTCGATGGCGATATCAAGCTGAAATTCCATCTGGCGCCGCCGCTGTTTGCCAAGCACGACACGCAAGGCCGTCTGCTCAAGCAGGAATACGGTCCGTGGATGATGAAAGCGTTTGCCGTTATGGCGCGCTTCAAGGGCCTGCGCGGTACCGCGCTCGACATCTTCGGCTACACGGCAGAGCGCCGCATGGAGCGCCAGCTGATCACGGACTACCGCCAGACGGTGGCAGGCCTGCTGCCCAAGCTGACGGCGGAAAATCTGGCACAGGCAGTAGCGATTGCCAGCATTCCGGAAGATATCCGTGGTTATGGCCACGTCAAGGAGCGTCATTTTGCTGCCGCCAAGCGCAAGGAGGCTGCATTGCTGGCCGATTTCGCCAAAGCGGACCAGCAAGCGGCGCCACACGCAGCCTGATTGTTATAAATTTGTAAGCAATCATAAACATCGGCAGGAATGGCGGACAGTTTGTCTATAATTCCTGTCGATGAAATTTCCCTTACTCCCGCTGTCCTGCGCTGCACTGGCCGTCATGCTGACGGCCTGCGGCGGTTCTTCCACACCCGCCGTGGTGCCGCCTGTACCCGATCCGGTACCGCCTGATCCTGTTCCCGTAAGCTATGCCGATGCTAGCGCCGGCACGTCGCTGGAATTGTGGAACCGTTGTGAAGTCATGCATGCGGGGCCGGTGCAGAACCAGCCCGGCAGCCAGGCTGACGAAAAAGGTTTTATCCGCGCGATTACGCAGGAGACCTATCTGTGGAGCAGCGAGGTCCCTGCCATCAAGGCCAGCGACTATCCCACGGTAGTGGCCTATTTCAATGCGCTCAAAACGCCCAAGCTGCTCGCCAGCGGGCACCCCAAGGACCGCTTCCATTACAGCTATCCGAACGAGGTCTGGGAAGCCTTGTCCGCGGGCGTGGAGCTCGGTTATGGCATCAGCTGGAATGCCGGTGCCAATCAGGTGCCGCGCCAGTGGCGCATAGCCATGGTCGATGCCGGTTCGCCTGCCGCCAGAGCCGGTTTGCAGCGTGGCGACCAGCTGATCATGATCGATGGCGAAGACTTCATCTATCGCGGCGATACGGCAGCCGTAGCGCGCTTCAATGCGGCCCTTGCGCCGGCCAGCGCGAATCAGCCGCATACCTTTACGTGGTGGCGCGATGGCCGATTGTTCGACACTGCGTTGCTTGCCGGTTCGGTCAACGCGCTCTCCGTGCAGTCGGCACAGCTGCTCGATACTGCGGCGGGCAAGACCGGCTATCTGAATTTCACCAGCCATAATGCACCGGCCGAGCGGCAGCTGTACGAGGCCATGACGCGATTCCGCGATGCCGGCGTGAAGGAACTGGTGCTCGATATGCGCTACAACGGCGGCGGGCAGGTCACCATCGCCAGCCAGCTGGCCTATATGATCGCCGGACCGGGCGCCAGTAGCGGCAAGGTGTTTATGGCTTATGCAACCAATGGCCGCCTCAATCCCGGCCGCCCTACCAGCTTTATTGACCGTGCCGTCGGCCTTGGAGCCTCCCAGCCACTGCCGTTCGGTACCGTGCTGCCGCATCTGGACCTGAAGCGCGTGACGCTGCTGACCGGTCCGGGAACCTGTTCCGCCAGCGAGGCGCTGATCAACGGCCTGCGCGGCATCGATATCGAGGTGCGGCTGGTGGGCGGGCAGACCTGCGGCAAGCCGTATGCCTTTATCCCCATGGCCAACTGCGGCACCACCTATTTCATGGTGCAGTATCAGGGCACCAACCAGAAGGGCTGGGGCGATTTCGACGAGGGCTTTGCGCCTGACTGCAAGGTGGATGACGACATGAGCCACGCGCTTGGCGATCCGGCCGAGGGACTGCTGGCCACTGCCCTGCGTCTGAACGCCGGAGCTTCCTGCGCGAGTGCGGCGCGGATGGGCGGGCGTAGCGGAGTGCCAGCGCAGGCAGGTACTGACGCAGGCAGCAGCGGCAGTGCAGCGGCGGCGGTGGTACAGGTGCGTTCGCCACTGAAAGAAATCGCCATTCTGCCCGAGCGGCGCTGAGCCTGCGGTAAGGTGGCGCAAAGCCGATTATAATTTTCCATCTGACCGGTGCCATCGAGCGCACCGGCATCTAACCGGAGCCATGCCGATGCGACGTTCTGCCCTGTTGCTGTCCCTTTCCTTTGCCCTTGCCGCCGCCCCGCTGGGCGCCGCCTATGCTGCTGCACCTGCCAGTGGCGCTGCACTCACCACTATTTCCGAGCGCTCCGGCTTCCAGCACACGGGCCGCTACGATGAAGTGGTGGAGCTGTGCGCGCGCTTCCAGAAAGCCTATCCGCAAGCGGTGCGCTGCTTCGAATTCGGCCGCACGCCGGAAGGCCGCCCCATGCTGGCGCTGGCCGTCTCGCGCAGCGGCGCGCTGACGCCGGAGCAGGCCAAGAAACGCGGCCTGCCGGTGATGCTGGTGCAGGGCGGTATCCATGCGGGTGAAATCGATGGCAAGGACGCCGGTTTCCTGGCCCTGCGCGAAGCGCTGGAGAACAAGGCTGCTGCAGGCGCGCTGGACAAGCAGGTGCTGCTGTTCGTACCGGTGTTTAACGTCGATGGGCATGAACGTTTCGGCAAATGGAACCGGCCTAACCAGCGCGGTCCGGTGGAAATGGGCTGGCGCACCACGGCGCAGAACTACAACCTGAACCGCGATTACGTCAAAGCCGATGCGCCGGAAATGCAGGCTATGCTGGCGCTGGTGAACGCCTGGGATCCGCTGGCCTATATCGATTTGCACGTGACCGATGGCGCCAAGTTCCAGCCTGATGTTTCGATACAGGTGGAGCCGGTGCATGGCGGCGATGAAGATCTGAAGCGCGCCGGTCTGGCCTTGCAGACGGCCGTGATGGCCGATCTGAAGCAGCTGGGTTCCGACCCCAAGCCCTACTACATCTCGTTTGCCAAGGAAGATGATCCGATGTCGGGCTTCGTCGATTCGATGTCGACGCCACGCTTCTCCACCGGCTATTTCCCTATGCGTAACCGCTTTGCCATGCTGGTGGAAACCCATTCGTGGAAAGACTACCCGACCCGCGTGCGCATCACCCGCAACACCATCGTTTCGCTGCTGTCGCAGGTGGCCCAGCATGGCAAGGACTGGCAGAAGCTGGTGCAGCAGGCCGACCAGCGCGCCATGACGCTGGGCGGCGCCGAGTTCCCGCTCAGCTATCGCACCACCTTCAACAGCAAGACGATCGAATTCCCCGGCTATGCCTATACCCGCGGCTATTCGGAAGTTTCGGGCGGCACCATGACGGTGTACGACGAAAGCAAGCCGCAGATCTGGAGCGTGCCGCTGCGCGACGAAGTGGTGCCGGACCTGCGCGTGGCTGCACCCAAAGGCGGTTATCTGGTACCGCAGGCCGAAGCAGCGCGCGTGGCGGCACGGCTGAAGGTACACGGCATACAGTACAAGGTGCTGGGCGCCGACCAGATGGCGGCCGAAGTGGAAACCTTCCGCGCCACCAAGGCCACGTTTGCCAATCAGTCGTTCGAAGGCCATCAGGGCCTGACGGTGGAAGGCGACTGGGCACGCGAGCGCCGCAGTCTGCTCAAGGGTTCGCTGTTCGTGCCGATCGCCCAGCCCAAGGCGCGGCTGGTAATGACCATGCTGGAACCGCGCGGCGCCGATTCCCTGCTGGCCTGGGGCGAATTCAATAACGCCTTCGAGCGCAAGGAATACATGGAGGAGTATGTGGCCGAGCAGGTGGCGCGCGAACAGCTGGAAGCCGATCCTGCCCTGCGCGAGGAATTCCAGAAGAAGCGCGACAGCGATGCGGAGTTTAACCAGAGCCCGGCCAAGCGGCTGGAGTTCTTCGCCCGCCGCCATCCTTCGTGGGACGAGCGCTTCAATCTGTATCCCGTGCTGCGCACGGCACAGACTTACTGATACGTTCTGATTACAGTAGCGTATTGCCGCTGCCTTGTTTGGCAGCGGCTTCTTCCATCTTCTGCTTGAGGATCTGGTTGACCTTCTGCATGATAGACGTCTGTTCCTCGGGCGACTTGCTGGCCAGATCTTCGCGCGTCAGTCCCATGCTTTTCAGGATGATGTCCACCATGCGTTCGGCGGGCGACTTGCGCATGTAGTCGTCCAGCTCCTGCGCGGCGCTGGGCTTCTTGGCTTTTTCCAGCGCAGCCTGAAAGCCGGTAGCGCCGCTCTGGCGGCTGGCGGAAAAATTGGCCTGCACGGATGCCTGCAAGGCATCGCTCTGTATTTTGAGAGTCATCTTATTCCTTATCCCTGAGTCATGGTGGTGGCGCCAGCTGCAGCGCCACCATGCTCATGCAGGGGGAGCAGGAAGCGCTTACAGGTCGCGCTGCAGGGGTATGATGCCCGGCACCGTGGCGGGCGTCGAGCACGGGTCTTCGTCAAAAGCGATATCGCCGAGCGGATTGGCCACACCGTCGATCTGCAGATCGGTGAAGCTGAACAGCTCGCGGTCCATCAGGTGCGAAGGCACCACCGTCGACAGCGAAGAGTAGATGTTTTCCACCCGGCCCGGATGCTTTTTCTCCCACTCGCGCAGCATGCCCTTGATGTGCTTGCGCTGCAGGTTTTCCTGCGAGCCGCACAGATTGCAGGGAATGATGGGGAAGTTCTTCACTTCCGCATAGCGTTCGGTATCTTCTTCCTTCACGTAGGCCATGGGGCGGATCACCATGTGCTTGCCGTCATCGGACACCAGCTTGGCCGGCATGCCTTTGAGCTTCCCGCCGAAGAACATATTCAGGAAGAAGGTTTCGAGGATGTCGTCGCGGTGGTGGCCCAGCGCGATCTTGTTGCAGCCCAGTTCATCGGCCACGCGATACAGGATGCCGCGGCGCAGGCGCGAGCACAGCGAGCAGGTGGTTTTGCCTTCCGGGATCAGCCGCTTGACGATGCTGTAGGTATCCTGATTTTCGATATGGAAGGGGATGCCCAGACCGGTCAGATAGGTCGGCAGCACATCTTCCGGGAAGCCCGGCTGCTTCTGGTCCAGATTGACTGCCACCACGTCGAAGTGGATGGGCGCGCGTTCGCGCAGGGTCAGCAGAATATCGAGCAGGGCGTAGCTGTCCTTGCCGCCGGACAGGCAGACCATCACCTTGTCGCCATCCTCGATCATGTTGAAGTCGCCGATGGCCTGGCCGACCAGACGGCACAGGCGCTTGTGCAGCTTGTTGTTCTCCAGCGCGATCTTTTCCGCCGCCTTGCCGCTGGCGGCCGTTTGCGCGGCGGGGCTGGCGACGCTCATACGCCCTCCTTGATGCTGAAGACTTCCACCCCCACGCCTTCGCAGTCGGGATACACATCCGGCTTCATGGTCGAGACGCGCGCTGCGCGTACATGCGGGTGGGCCAGCATCGCGCGCACGATGTCGTCGCACAGGCTTTCCTGTAGCTGGATGTGGCCGCGTGCCATCAGCTTGGCGATGGTGTCGCGGATGAAGTCATAATCCACCACTTCATCGAGCTGGTCGTGGGTCGGGGTGGAGACGGCCAGCGGGATGTACAGATCGACATTGATCATCAAGCGCTGCTCGCCCTTTTTCTCGAATTCGTACACGCCGATATTGATCAGCACTTCATAGTTGCGCAGGAATAGGCGACGGCAATCGCTCAGTTGCGGGTGGTACAGGGCGGACAGCATGGAATTACCTTCTTTCGTTTAAATTATTCGGTGCTTACTGCGCCAGAAACATCACATCGCGCGGCAGGGGCATCAGGTGCTGGCCACCGTCGACCAGCAGGGTAGTGCCGGTCAGGGCACGGGCCGAAGCAGCGTAGACCACGCTTTCGGCGATATCTTCCGGCGTGCTGGAACGGCCCAGCGGGGTTTGCTGGTGGGCGCTGGCAAAACCGGCCTCGGTCTGCTCGCCCGAGACCATGGTGATGCCGGGCGCCACACCCACCACCCGTACTTTGGGCGCCAGCTGCTGGGCCAGCATGGTGGTGGCCGTGTGCAGCGCTGCCTTGGACAGGGTGTAGGACAGGAAATCCGGATTGAGATTGTACAGTTTCTGATCCAGCAGGTTGATGACCACGGCTTGCTGGCCAGCCGGGGTGGCAGCGTGCAGGGCCTGCGCCAGCAGTACCGGCGCAGCCAGATTGGCATGCATGTGGGCGTCCAGCATGCGGATGGAGAAATCGGCCGCGCTGTCATATTCGAACAGCGAGGCGTTATTCACCACGCAGCGCAGGCTGCCCAGTGCGGCTACGCAGGCCGGTACCAGTGCGCGCACGGCCGCTTCGTCGGCCAGGTCGGCCTGCAGCGCCACAGCACGCCGGCCCAGCGCGCTGATTTCCCCGACCAGCTGGTGCGCTTCGCCGGCCGAGCTACGGTAGTGCACGGCGATATCCCAGCCCGCGCGGGCTAGCGTCAGAGCGATCACGCGGCCTATGCGGCGGCCCGCTCCCGTGACCATGGCCACCGGTGCGGGGGCAGCGGCGGTGGCTGGTGCAGCGCTGTGTTGTGGATGATCCATAGCTGTTTTGTCGCTTAATTTTGTCGCTTAAAATGGCGGCGCGGCCTGCCGATTCGTTACAATGCCGCCTATGTCCTTACCTGTCCCTACCAGTGACGCGCTGGCCGCGTCCCACGCCCTGCAGCAGCAGATCGCCGCCGAGATTGCGGCCCACGATGGTGCTATTTCCTTCTCCCGCTATATGGAGCTGGCGCTGTACGCCCCCGCTCTGGGGTATTACAGCGGCGGCTCGGCCAAGCTGGGAAAAGATGGTGATTTTACAACCGCGCCCGAGCTCACGCCTCTGTTCGGTGCGGCGCTGGCGCATGCGGCAGCCGCTATTATCGCCCAAACTGCGCCGCACATCCTCGAATTCGGCGCCGGCACGGGCCAGCTGGCCTTCGACGTGCTGAGCGAGATGGCTTTGCTGGGCATCCGTATCGAGCGCTACGTGATCGTCGAGCTGTCCGGCGAGCTGCGCGGCCGCCAGCAGGACAAGCTGCGCGATTTTCCCCAGGTGGAGTGGCTCGATGCCCTGCCGGAATCGTTCACCGGGGTGGTACTGGGCAACGAGGTGCTCGATGCCATGCCGGTCGAGCTGGTGATCCGCCATCCGGAAGGCTGGCAGGAACTCAAGGTCACCGTCAGGGATGGCCGCTTCGACTATCTGCCCGTGCCGGCCAGCGCCGCCGTGCTGGCCCAGATAGCACGCCAGATCCCCGAGCATGACAGCCTGCCGGTGGGCTATGTGACGGAAGTGCACAGCGTGGCCTGTGCTTTCATGGCCACGCTGAGCCAGATGCTGACGCGCGGACGGGGCGGCGCGGCGATGCTGTTCGATTACGGCTTCCCCGGCCATGAATACTATTTTTTCCAGCGCGCCACCGGCACCCTGATGTGCCACTACCGCCACCATGCCCATCCCGACCCGTTCTATTATCCGGGCCTGCAGGACATTACCGCCCACGTGGATTTCACCGCCATGGCGCTGGCAGCGCAGGACGCCGGCGCGGAAGTGCTGGGCTATCTGAATCAAGCGGGCTTCCTGATCGCGGCAGGCGCCAGCGAACTACTGTTGCGTACCGACCCTGCCGACAGCCTGCGCTATCTGCCGCAGGCGCGGGCGCTGCAGAAGCTGCTGTCGCCGGCCGAAATGGGAGAACTGTTCAAGGTACTGCTGATCGGCCATGGCGTGAGCCTGCCCGAGACGCTGCTGGCGCAGGACCGCAGCCACCGCCTGTAGACAGAAAAGCACAGTGGCTAGAATAGCAAGCCCTTTCCATGCCAGATCATTGCGTTGCACCACGCCAGATCGGCTATCATGAAGGACGCGCGCTCGCCGGACAATAATTGGAACGATGGCAAAGATACACACTCACTATGACAACCTGAAGGTGTCCCGTATGGCACCGCAGGAGGTCATACGTGCTGCCTACAAGGCACTCAGTCAGAAATACCACCCTGATAAGAATCCGGGTGATGAGAAGGCTGCGCGCATCATGGCCATACTGAACGGTGCCTACAATACTTTGTCCGACCCGCAGCGGCGCAAGGAACATGACGAGTGGATTGCGGCCGAAGAGTGGGAAATCGAATGGCTGGAAAGCACCCGCAACGAGGACCAGCGCAGCGGCGACAAGTCGCGCCACGAGGCGCCGGAGCGGGCCTGGAGCCCGGAGCCGGTAGACGACTCGCCGCGGCCGTTCCGGCGCAGCGCCTGGCGCTGGTGGGGCGGCATGGCTGCCTGTCTGGTGCTGGGCTGGGTGGCCGGGGTCACCATGGTCAACGAACCGCATCTGCTGTCGAGCGCACTGGCTGCCGCCTGGGGTAACAAGTCGGAAAGTCCGGACCGTGCAGCGCGGGCAGCGGCCCGCCCGCCGGCGCCCGATCCCAAAGCGGAAATGCGCGAAGCCTGGGCCGCAGCACAGGCCAATTATCCGGAAGCCAATAACAGCAAGCAGGCGCCCATCAAGGTACAGGCGCTGTCGCAGGTGCTGTTGCCGAATGCTGCGCCCGAGTGCGAGGTGGAGCAGCAGACGCTGCTGGCGCCCAACGGCGAGCCGTGGCCGGACCAGTCGGGCTATATGTCCGGTTTCCCGGTAGCGAACAAGGGTGACGACATGCAGCTGCTGCTCGATAACGGCGCCAATGCATCGGCCGTGTTCATCAAGATTTACGATACCGAGCGCCATTCGAATGTGCGCTACGCCTATGTGCAGGCGCATGACAAACTGGTAGTGGATAAGCTGGCGAACGGCAAGTACGAAGTGCGTTACCAGAATCTCGATCAGGGCGCTAACCGCAGCGGTTGCGACCATCCTAGCCGTACGGCTGCAGCGACCCCGGCGGCACTGACGCCGCCGGTCAGCAACTAGTCCGGCCCAGGCCGGCCCGATCCGGCCTAAGCTTCGACGTCGGACAGACCCATCTCTTCGCTGGCCATCAGCCGGTCGATATCGACCAGAATCAGCATGCGCTCGTCGATGGTGCCCAGACCGATCATGTACTCGTGACTGAAGGCGGTGCCCATGTCCGGCGCCGGCTTCAGCTGTTCCGGCATCAGCGTGGTGACGTCCGAGACGGAGTCCACCACCATGCCGACTACCCGTCCGCCGATGTTGAGGATGATGACCACGGTGAACTGGTCATACACGGGCTCGCCCAGATTGAACTTGATGCGCATGTCCACCACCGGAATGATGATGCCGCGCAGATTGATCACGCCTTTGATGAAGGCAGGGGCGTTGGCGATCCGCGTCACGGTTTCATAGCCGCGGATTTCCTGCACTTTGAGGATATCGATGCCATATTCTTCGGCGCCTAGCGTGAAGGCGAGGAATTCGCGGCCCGTGATATCGCTTGCTGATTCTTGCATGATGGGTTCCTTGATCGGTTGTGCGCCGCAATGCGCTTGCGGCCATCCAGACAGGCAGCGTAACAGAGTCCGCCCGCCCTTGCAAAAAGGTTGTCATGGGGGGGGAATCTGTTTATGCTAGAACGACAACGCACCTCTGGAGATGTGTATGACCGATTCCAACGCAGACGACAACTGGCTGATTCAGGAGGATGAGGACGATGCGCCCGCCACCGGACAGGAATCGCCAGAACAGCGGCTGTGGCGTGTGCTGATCGTCGACGACGATGTCGATGTCCATGCCGTGACCCGGCTGGCGCTGCGCAATGTCTCGTTCAAGGGGCGCGAGCTGGAACTGTACTCGGCCTACAGCGGCAAGGAAGCCTATGAATTTCTGCGCACCACGCCCGATATCGCGCTGGTGCTGCTGGATGTGGTGATGGAAACCGATGACGCCGGCCTGCTGCTGGCGCGCCGCATCCGCGAAGAACTGCATAACGGCATCGTGCGGGTGGTGCTGCGCACGGGCCAGCCCGGCCAGGCGCCGGAGCAGCGCGTGATCATCGAATACGATATCAACGACTACAAGGCCAAGACCGAACTGACCACGCAGAAGCTGTTTACCACCGTGATCTCGGCCTTGCGCGCCTACGAAAGCCTGAACATGCTCGAGCGCAGCCGCATCGGGCTGGGCAAGATACTGGCCGGCGCCACCAATCTGTACCAGATCCATTCGCTGCGCGAATTCGCTTCCGGCGTGCTCAATCAGGTCAGCGCGATTCTTGATGTGGGTGCCGATGGCGTGCTGTGTCTGATGCAGGGCGATCTGGGCCGTACCACCGTGGTAGCCGCCACCGGCAATTACACCACGCTCAGCGAGCACGAACTGATGCCGCACGAGCACCCGCTGTGGCCCACCATCGCCAAAGCGTTTGCGGAAAAGAAGAGCCAGTTCGACCATCCGGCCAATGTGCTGTTCATCCATACGCAGGAAAACCGCGAAGTGGCGATTTCCGTCACGCCGCCGTGGCCGCTGGCGCAGATCCAGCGCGATCTGCTGGAAGTGTTCTGCCAGCGCATTGCGGCCGCATTCGACAATCTGTATATGTTCGGCCAGCTGCGCAAGGCGCAGGAAGCCACCGTGGTGGCGCTGGCCGATCTGGCCGAGTTCCGCGACAGCGGCACGGGCGGCCATGTGCGGCGCGTGCAGAACCTGTCGTCGGCGCTGGCGCAGCGCATGCACGAGCGCGGCGTGTATGCCGACCAGCTCACCCCGCAGCTGCTCGACATGATAGGACTGGCCAGCATACTGCACGATGTGGGCAAGGTGGCCACGCCCGACCATATCCTGCTCAAGCCGGGTCTGCATACGCCCGATGAACGCAGCCAGATGCAGACCCATGCGGCGGTCGGCAAGTCGATACTGGAGCGGGCAGCGGGGATGGTCGATGGCGTCAGCTATCTGACGTATGGCGCCGAAATTGCAGGCGGCCACCACGAGCACTTTGACGGCAACGGCTACCCCAACCAGCTCAAGGGTCAGGAGATACCTATTTCCGCCCGTATCGTAGCGGTGGTCGATGTGTTCGATTCGCTGCTGCATGAGCGTCCCTACAAGGAGCCGTGGCCGCACACGCAGGTGATGAGCTACATCACCGAGCGCGCCGGCAAGCAGTTCGATCCGGAAGTGGTGGCGGCCCTGCTCGACCTGATCGAGCGCAATCCCGATATCGGCCGGACGCCGGATTAAGCCGCACGTCCGTGCGGCTAGCCGCGGGTGGCTAGTTGCTTGCCTCCGGCGTGGTGTTCTGCGCTTTTGCCTTGACGATATTGAGGTAGAACACCTTGCTGGCAGCATCGCGCGCGTGGACAAAATTGGTCCGCTCGACAAAGCGCAGGGTGTAGCGGCATTCCGGCTTGATACGGCTGAGGGGCGCGAAAGCTGCCGAGAATTCCGCAAACGATAGCTTGCGGATCGCCCCATAGGAGGTGTTCATCTGCGCCAGCACTTTTTCCAGCTCCGGCGTGGTGGCTTCGAACACCAGTTCGGCATTGTCTGCGTCTATGCTGGCCAGCGGCTTGACGATTTTTTTGCCATTTTCCTCGCTGAACAGACAGGGCGGCTTGCCGCTGCCTTCTTCCGCCTTCTTGATGATGGCCGCGACTTTTTCCTTGCCGCCCGCCTTGTCTATCATCTCCTTGGCTTCTCTGGCGTCGCGCAGATAAGGCGCCAGCTGTTTGCCAGCCCCGGCCTGCTTGACCACCTCGATAATCTGTTTGGCCGCGTCCGGACCGCCGGCTTTCTGGATAAAGTCGGCCGTGCCTTTAAGTTCCTTGACCGGCGCCAGTTTGCTTAATTCGTCCGTCAGTTCGGTCAGATTGGAAACGCCGGCGCTAGCCAGCAGGCGCTCCATGGTGCTGCGCTCGACTTCCACGGTGGCGGCCGGAGCTTCCTCGTCGGCCTTGTCCACCACGTACAGCAGCAGGCCGAGGAACACCACCTGCACCAGCAGATCGATCAGCGTAATGAAGTAGACGTCATTATTCTTTTTCATGCTTGGGGCGCTACTTCCTTCGGCGCATAGCCGGCGTCTGGCGGATGCAGTTCGGCTTTGCGGGCGATGGCGTCCAGCGATTTCTCGACCCGCGTGCCGAAGGCGGCAATCGCCTCGGCCTGAGTGGGGAAGTGGGCCAGTCGCTGGTCCAGGCTGCTGCTGGCGGTATCGGCCCGGTCAAAGTTACTGGCCAGCGTAGCGGTGCTGTCGGACAGGTTCTCGACCACGCCATCGAGGCTGCGTACCCGCCGTACCAGCACCTTGGCCGATTCCGACAGTTCGCTCATGTGCTGCGCCGCATCGGCCGCCTGTTTGGACGACTGGCTCAGCGTTTCGATGTGATAGGCTGCGCGCTTGCTCAGGGTGCCGATGGATTTCAGCGCGGCCTGGCTATCTTCCGCATGGGCCAGCGTCTGCGCCAGTGCATCGACGGTGTCGGCAATTTCCTGGCTGGCCCGGCTTACCATGGCCGTGGTGTGCTGCAGCGCCGCTGCCGATTGTGCCATCGCGCCGTCCGCCGAACCTAGCGCGTGCACGCGGGCCGACAGCGCATCGAGCCGTTCTGCCAGTTCGCCCGTGTGGCTGACATTTTGCTGGGCAAGGCTGATTTCCTCGCGCCGCTGCGCCAGCAGGTCCGCCAGTACCGTGTTGAGTGCACTGGAAGCGAGCACGGTTTCCTTCAGGCTATCGACGTATCGCGCGCGCTCGTCGGCAAAGGCAGTGCTGTTGAGCACGGCGCGGAATTCCTGCACGCCCTGGCGGGCGTCTTCCAGCGCTTCGGTGATCTGGTCGGAGAATTCTTCGGCAACGTCGAGCATTTTCTCGCTCGCCGCGATCCGTGTCAGTTCACCCGCTTCGACGGTTTTGCTGACGATTTCGCGCGAGAAGCTGCTCAGGTGTTCCGAAGCGATCTGTACCTGTCTGACCAGATCGGTGGACTTGGCGACGTATTTTTCCATGGCCGCTTCCATGCTGAGGTCGGAAGCATGGCTGGCGCGGCTCTGCAAATGCATACGGGCGATCACGGCATAGGCGGTGGCAATCAGGCCTGCGCCGAAATTCATGATGACCGTGCTCATGCTCTGGCCGGCGCCGCGCGTGCCGACCATGATGGCGCTCACGCACAGCGCGGCCACCGTGACGAGAAAGCCGAAATAATAGACGCTGTCGATGGTGGTGGCGGACAGGCCTTCATGGGCGCGCGGTAATAGGATCTTCAGGTGATAGTAGCTGAGTGGGCCGATCGCAAACGGGATGGCGAGCAGGGCAGGCCAATGAAAATAGGTGGTGATGCACAGGATAGCCACTGACACCAGCATCAGGTTGCGCATCTTTACAAAGTCTTGGTGATTCATGATTCCCTTTAGAGTTAATTTTTTTTCTTCAGCCGGCCGGGCAGAAAATTCATCGCCAGCTGGGCGCCCGGGCCTTCCGCATCGCTGAAGTACCACTGCCAGAAGGCTTTGCGGCAGCGTGCCGTGGCCGGGCTGATGCCGGGATCGGGGACGGCGTTCAGATCGACGGCGGTGTTCCTGAAAGCCGGACGTTCTACCGCGCCGGCGTGGCTGGCGCGGTAGTGGTGTATGACATCCTGGCTGTTGTCGCAGCTGAACAGATTGAAGCGGGCCGATTTGTCGATCAGATCGGAAAACACCAGCAAAGTATTCTGCGGCGCGCGCAGATACTGGCTGACCGACAGGTCGGCCACCACTTGCGTCAGTGCGGCGGCGCTGTCCTGCACGGCGAGCTGGCTTTCGATCTTGCCGAGTAGCTGGGCTTTGAGTTGCGGGGCCAGACCGCGCGCGCCCAGCAGCGATCCCAGCATGGTGGGTGCGGCGCAGGCGGAAACCACGGGCGTTGCCACATCGCCGTGCCGCGCGCGAGTGCTGAAGACGCTGATGCGCCGTACCCCGCTCTGTTCGGCATCGAGTGCCCGGCTAAGTCTGACCAATACTTCCGCTCGGGTGGAGGGCTCCAGCGGCGCCGGCAGGTCCAGCAGAATCGTCAGCTCCGAGGCTGCGGGCGCGTCGCAGGCAACGGCGACGTAGCCGGTTTCGGGCCAGGCCGGTGCGGCCAGATAGATGGCGGCTGCCAGCAGCACCAGCGCAGCAGCCAGCCAGCGCGCCGGTGCAGCTAACGGCCGCGCGCCTGCGCGCGCGGGCTGCTCTATCGGTGTCTGCGGCGCTAGTGGCGGCGCCAACTGGGCCGCTGTGCTCTGGCCGGGGCGTGGCACCGGACGGGTGCCGCTGCTGGCCAGTTCCGTACTAGCGGCAGCGGGCGTGTCGACCCCGCCGGCGGGCGGAGCAACGGCGTCGCTGCGCGCTGCAGTGGTCGTTTGCTGGATAGTGCCGCAATACGGGCAGTAGGGTAGCCGGCTAAACAACTGGCGCGCGCATGCGCTGTTCAGGCACAGCCTGATCATGGCTGTGCTCCGGATGCGCGGCAGGGTGCTTTGCTAGCGGACTGAGTGGGACAGTACTGGTTCGGCGTCCAGACCGGAGAGTAAAAATTCATCAGCAGCACAACGCAGCAAATACTTGGTGGGGCAATTTACGCGACACTGCACAAGTAGCGAGCACGTGACGCTAGCGCTGACGGTGAGGCCTAAGTGGTAACTTGTAATTTTTGCCAATAAGTCATTCTGAGCCAATGTAGCAAGAAAAACAAGGTGTTAGGCCTATTTGCTATTGTTTTTGAAGCATCGTTCTAGACCCGCGCATAGACCTGCAGCGGCAGCGCCGCGCTGCCGGTACTATCAGGCGGCGTCGCTGTAGCTGGTCTGCAGCAGGGCTTCGAACTGCGTCAGCGGCACCGCTTGCGACCACAGATAGCCCTGGCCTTCATCGCAGTGTTTGGCGCGCAGGAAGTCGCGCTGGGCCGCAGTTTCTACACCTTCGCCCACCACTGCCAGCCCCAGCGCATGGGCCAGCCCGATGGTGGCGGCGACGATCACGGCATCATCGGGATCGGTTTCGATATCTTTGACGAAGCTGCGGTCGATCTTGATGCGGTCGATCTCGAACATTTTCAGATAGCTGAGCGAAGAATAGCCGGTACCGAAATCGTCGATGGCCACGCGGATGCCGCGCGAGCGCAGTTCCACCAGCAGGGCGCGGCTGCGTTCCGGGTCCTGCATGGCGGCCGATTCGGTAATTTCCAGCTCCAGCCGGGTCGGATCGATGCCGCTGCTGGCCAGCAGGCTGTCCAGATAGGGCAGCAGGGCCGGGCTGTGACACTGGCGCGCCGACAGATTCACAGCCAGCCGCAGATGCGCCAATGGCGTGCCGCGCCAGTGGGCCAGCAGGTCAAAGGCGCGCTGCAGCACCCACTCGCCCAGGCTGACGATCAGATTGGACTCTTCCGCAATCGGGATAAAGCGGTCCGGCCGTACCAGACCCAGCTCCGGATGGTGCCAGCGCAGCAGCGCTTCGGCGCCAATGATGCGCTGGCTGGCCAGATCCACCTGCGGCTGCAGATACAGCTCGAATTCGTTCTGCTCCAGCGCCAGCCAGAGGCGGTTTTCCAGCATCAGGCGCTCGTGGGTGGCGCGGTTCATTTCGGCCGAGAAGAACTGGAAGTTGCCGCGTCCGCGGCTCTTGGCCGCATACATGGCCGTATCGGCGTGGCGCAGCAGGGTGCTGGCGTCGTTGCCATCGTCGGGGAACATGGCCACCCCCACGCTGGCGCCGCTGTGCACGGAAACGCCGTGCAGCTGGTAGGGCGCGTTGAGTGCCTCGACGATGCGCACGGCGATAGTCGAAGTCGCTGCCGGCGTGACATCGCCGGAGGTGACGACGATGAATTCATCGCCGCCCAGCCGGGCAATGGTGTCGACATCGCGCAGCAGGTCCTTCAGACGCTGGGCTACCGCCACCAGCAGCAGATCGCCCACCTGATGGCCGTGGGTATCGTTGATTTTCTTGAAGTGGTCGAGGTCGATGAACAGCAGCGCGCAGCGGCCATTGGTGCGGCGCGTCTGCGCCAGCAGCTGGTCGAGGCGCAGATTGAGCGAGAGCCGGTTGGACAGGCCGGTGAGGGTATCGTGGTGCGCCAGATGGTGGATGCGTTCCTGCGCCATCTGCTGCTCCGTCAGGTCGTGCAGGATGGTGACGAACAGGTGCTCGTCCGGCAGTTCCACTTCGCTCACCGACATCGCCAGCGGGAACTCGCTGCCGTCGCTGCGCCAGCCTTTCAGTTCGTATTCGTGGGTGACGCCGCAGGCGATCATGCGCAGCATGCCCGGCGCATCGAGGCCGGCCGCGTCGCCCACGCCGATGGGAATCAGCTGGCACAGGGGCAGGGCCGTCATGTGGCTGGCGTTGTAGCCGAACAGGCGGCCCGCCGCCGCATTGGCCGACATCAGCACACCTTCGCTATCGATGGTGAGGATGGCGTCGGCCGCCTTGTTGAGGATGGCCTGCAGGCGTGCTTCGCGTTCGCGCAGGCGCGCCGTGCTATCCGTTACCTGGGCCTGGATGCGGGCCCGTTCGCCGCTGATCAGCAGCATCAGCGTGCCCAGCAGACCGGACAGCAGCAGGCCGCAGGTGAGCACGGTCCAGCTCTGCCAGCCGCGCTGCTGCAGCAGATAGGCCGGGGTAGGCGCCAGCGTGAGCTGGTAGATGCGGCCGCCGAAGTGCAGCTGGCGCTGGAAGTCGCCAGCATGCGCCGGACGCTGCAGGGTGTCGTGAATCATGTGGCGCGGCCCTTCGTCATCGCTGTCTTCGAAGCGCAGCAGGAAGTGGGGGAATTCGGCGCGCTTGAGGGCCTGCTCGAGCAAGGCCCGATACTGCATGGCGATCAGCAGCGCGCCGACCGGCTGGTGATAGTCCTTGTTGGGATAGGCCGTCTGCAGCAGCAGCATGCCCGGCGCCGTGCTGCCGGGCAGGATGGCCAGTGGTGCGCTGGCGGTAGGCTGACCCGAGCTGAGCGCGCGTTCCATGGCGGCACGGCGCAGCGGTTCGGTCAGCAGGTCGTAGCCCAGATAGGCGCGCCGCTCGACCGGTTCGATATAGGTCGAAGCCACATAGCGTTCGGCCTGATCGGCGCGAACCAGCCGGCCTTGCGCGTTGCGCTGGCGGATCTCGAAATCGGGGGCAATGTGGCTTCTGGCCCACGCTTCGAAACTGGCGCGCTGGCTGTGCTTGATCGGCGTCAGCCAGGCCATCGACAGCAGCTCGGGGCGCTGGTCCAGATAGCCGTGCGCTAGAGTGGCGAAATGCTCGTTGTTGAGGATGCGCTGGGGATCGCTAAGGGCTTTGCCGATGGCGTAGATAAAGCGCTCGTGCTCGCTGAACTGTTCCTGCAGCAGATCGCCCGTCTGCTGGGCTTTCAGGCGGAACGTCTGCAGCTGCTGGATGTTCTCCCAGCGATCCGCCTGCAGATAGATGGCAATGAAGGCGGCCGTCGACAGCAGCAGGGGCAGGCCTACGAGCAGGCGGCGGCGCGACCACAGCGTGCGCGGGCGGCCGATCAGTATCCAGCACAGCGGCGCCGCCAGCAGGATGCCGATGGTATCGCCCATCCACCAGGCCAGCCAGTCGGCCAGCACGGTCTGGGGCTGCGCCACGCCCACCATGGCCATGCCGCCGATGGAGATGGTGCTGCTGATCAGGGTAATGCCGCCGGCCAGCAGAATAAAGCGCACGACGTCGCGGCCGGAGGCGACGGCGGGATCGATGTAGCGGCGGAACAGGCTGCTGCCTGCCCAGGCCTGTAGCAGCGCCCCCAGTGCTGCAGCGCTGGCGCCATGGAAGGCGCTGGCGCTGATGCCCTCGGGCGATAGCGCGGGATACACCAGATTGATGCTGAGCGAACCTAGCCAGACGGCCGGCAGCAAGCGCATGCCGCCCACCACCACCGCGGCCAGCGCAATACCGGCCGGCAGGAAGATAGGCGCAGCATAGCTGGGCGGCAGCGCCAGTAGCAGGCCCAGCCGGCCAACAATGAAGTAGCTGGCCCACAGGACCAGATTGGCCAGTATCAGGCTGTACCAGTGGCTAAGACGCGGCTTCAACTGCGGGGCTCCGGGGCTCGGGTAGATGAAAGATTGTATAGTAAATTGTTCATCGCAAAAACAACACTTGCACTTTTGCATAAGCGTCGTTTACAATTTCGCCCCGAAGCAGACAGTTGATCGCAACAGTGCGCTAACGTTGAAAAACGAACGCAAAACAGGGTTGACAAGTCAAAGTAGTTGCTTCATACTCTGCGGCTCATTGCGGAGGGGTGGCCGAGTGGTTAAAGGCGACAGACTGTAAATCTGTTCTTTCGAGTACGCTGGTTCGAATCCAGCCCCCTCCACCAAGTTTTTGCAAAAAAACTGAGTGATGCAGTAAAGAAGTTGAATTGAAATCCTCGCGGGTGTAGCTCAATGGTAGAGCAGAAGCCTTCCAAGCTTACGACGAGGGTTCGATTCCCTTCACCCGCTCCAGTTGGTTTGCAGTCTGATGCGCAGGCATCGCAGCAGTATCCCATAAGCCCTTGTAGCTCAGTGGTAGAGCACTCCCTTGGTAAGGGAGAGGCCACGTGTTCAATCCACGTCAAGGGCACCAGAATTCGCAGTATCCCGCAGGTCCGGTCGTTGCACTTGCAGCGATCAAGGCGCCGAAAGCTGGCGTCGCAGAAACTACCCAGTATTATCAAGACAGTCGGGCGTCAGCCCAGGTAATCACACCAAATCGTTAGGAGTCTAAAATGGCAAAAGAGAAATTCGAGCGGACCAAGCCGCACGTTAACGTCGGCACCATCGGCCACGTTGACCACGGCAAGACCACCCTGACCGCTGCAATCGCTACTGTTCTGTCGAAAAAATTCGGCGGCGAAGCTAAAGCATACGACCAGATCGATGCTGCTCCAGAAGAGAAAGCACGTGGTATTACCATCAACACCGCACACGTTGAATACGAAACCGCTGGCCGTCACTACGCTCACGTTGACTGCCCAGGCCACGCCGACTACATCAAAAACATGATTACCGGTGCTGCCCAGATGGACGGCGCAATCCTGGTTTGCTCCGCAGCTGACGGCCCTATGCCACAGACCCGCGAGCACATCCTGCTGGCCCGTCAGGTTGGCGTTCCATACATCATCGTGTTCCTGAACAAGTGCGATCTGGTGGACGACGCAGAACTGCTGGAACTGGTTGAAATGGAAGTGCGCGAGCTGCTGTCGAAGTACGACTTCCCAGGCGACGACCTGCCTATCGTTAAAGGTTCGGCACGTATGGCGCTGGACGGCGATACCG
>NZ_WWCM01000108.1 GCF_009857915.1 Duganella qianjiadongensis | reverse complement strand
GAGCGTAGCCATCTGCTCCTTCAGCGCCGCAATTTTGTCGTTGAGACGGGTACTGCGTGCTTCTGCCGCCGCTGGTTCGTGCCTGTCAGCCGTGTCGAGTTCTACCAGATAGCGGCTGATGTTGGCCTCAATCTCTTCCATCCTGCGCTTTAGCTTGGCATTGGTGAAGTTGCGATCGCTGCTGTTGACAGCCTTGAATTTACTGCCGTCAATCGCAACGACCGCATCTGAGAATAGGTCCAGTTGCTGGCAGAG
>NZ_WWCM01000107.1 GCF_009857915.1 Duganella qianjiadongensis | reverse complement strand
TGCGCGGCACCAAGCGTGAAGACGTGGAACGTGGTCAAGTTCTGGCAAAACCAGGCTCGATCAAGCCACACAACCACTTCACCGGCGAGATCTACGTTCTGTCGAAAGATGAAGGCGGCCGTCACACCCCGTTCTTCAACAACTATCGTCCACAGTTCTACTTCCGTACCACCGACGTAACCGGTTCGATCGAGCTGCCAGCCGATAAAGAAATGGTTATGCCAGGCGACAACGTGTCGATCACCGTTAAGCTGA
>NZ_WWCM01000106.1 GCF_009857915.1 Duganella qianjiadongensis | reverse complement strand
CGGTATCGCCGTCCAGCGCCATACGTGCCGAACCTTTAACGATAGGCAGGTCGTCGCCTGGGAAGTCGTACTTCGACAGCAGCTCGCGCACTTCCATTTCAACCAGTTCCAGCAGTTCTGCGTCGTCAACCAGATCGCACTTGTTCAGGAACACGATGATGTATGGAACGCCAACCTGACGGGCCAGCAGGATGTGCTCGCGGGTCTGTGGCATAGGGCCGTCAGCTGCGGAGCAAACCAGGATTGCGCCGTCCA
>NZ_WWCM01000105.1 GCF_009857915.1 Duganella qianjiadongensis | reverse complement strand
CCAGCCCTACCAGTTTCTGCCTTGTAGTAAATCTCAGGGGGATTAGCTCAGCTGGGAGAGCACCTGCTTTGCAAGCAGGGGGTCGTCGGTTCGATCCCGTCATCCTCCACCAAGAGTTCAAATGTAAGGGTTGTCCTTTAGATTTGATCTTTTAGAGATCAAGTGCTGTATGTTCTTTAACAATCTGGAAGAAGTAAGTAAATTTTTATTGATCGTTTTACGGTAAAACGTAAGACGATGGGTAATGATTGTATG
>NZ_WWCM01000104.1 GCF_009857915.1 Duganella qianjiadongensis | reverse complement strand
CATACAATCATTACCCATCGTCTTACGTTTTACCGTAAAACGATCAATAAAAATTTACTTACTTCTTCCAGATTGTTAAAGAACATACAGCACTTGATCTCTAAAAGATCAAATCTAAAGGACAACCTTTACATTTGAACTCTTGGTGGAGGATGACGGGATCGAACCGACGACCCCCTGCTTGCAAAGCAGGTGCTCTCCCAGCTGAGCTAATCCCCCTGAGATTTACTACAAGGCAGAAACTGGTAGGGCTGG
>NZ_WWCM01000103.1 GCF_009857915.1 Duganella qianjiadongensis | reverse complement strand
GCCTGCGCACGCTTTACGCCCAGTAATTCCGATTAACGCTTGCACCCTACGTATTACCGCGGCTGCTGGCACGTAGTTAGCCGGTGCTTATTCTTCAGGTACCGTCATTAGCAAAGGATATTAGCCTCCACCGTTTCTTCCCTGACAAAAGAGCTTTACAACCCGAAGGCCTTCTTCACTCACGCGGCATTGCTGGATCAGGGTTGCCCCCATTGTCCAAAATTCCCCACTGCTGCCTCCCGTAGGAGTCTGGAC
>NZ_WWCM01000102.1 GCF_009857915.1 Duganella qianjiadongensis | reverse complement strand
GAATACTCATCTCGCCCACCTGTGTCGGTTTGCGGTACGGTCTCGTATGACTGAAGCTTAGAGGCTTTTCTTGGAACCACTTCCGATTGCTTCGCGAACAAGTTCGCTCGTCCCAATCCCTTGAATTTCGTGCCCGGATTTGCCTAAGCACCTTCTATGAATCAGAAACTGACTATTCCAACAGTCAGACAACCTTCCGCGATCCGTCCCCCCATCGCATCATACGACGGTGCAGGAATATTAACCTGCTTCCCA
>NZ_WWCM01000101.1 GCF_009857915.1 Duganella qianjiadongensis | reverse complement strand
ACGGGAGGCAGCAGTGGGGAATTTTGGACAATGGGGGCAACCCTGATCCAGCAATGCCGCGTGAGTGAAGAAGGCCTTCGGGTTGTAAAGCTCTTTTGTCAGGGAAGAAACGGTGAAGGCTAATATCTTTTGCTAATGACGGTACCTGAAGAATAAGCACCGGCTAACTACGTGCCAGCAGCCGCGGTAATACGTAGGGTGCAAGCGTTAATCGGAATTACTGGGCGTAAAGCGTGCGCAGGCGGTTTTGTAAGA
>NZ_WWCM01000100.1 GCF_009857915.1 Duganella qianjiadongensis | reverse complement strand
CCTGGGGAGTACGGTCGCAAGATTAAAACTCAAAGGAATTGACGGGGACCCGCACAAGCGGTGGATGATGTGGATTAATTCGATGCAACGCGAAAAACCTTACCTACCCTTGACATGGCAGGAATCCTGAAGAGATTTGGGAGTGCTCGAAAGAGAACCTGCACACAGGTGCTGCATGGCTGTCGTCAGCTCGTGTCGTGAGATGTTGGGTTAAGTCCCGCAACGAGCGCAACCCTTGTCATTAGTTGCTACGCAAG
>NZ_WWCM01000099.1 GCF_009857915.1 Duganella qianjiadongensis | reverse complement strand
ATTCGTGACTGGGGTGAAGTCGTAACAAGGTAGCCGTATCGGAAGGTGCGGCTGGATCACCTCCTTTCTAGAGTGGCACTGAGTTAGAAATAACTCGCCATCAAGCGTTCACACTTATCGACTGTAAATAAGAGAAGAACAGCATTTGGGGCTGTAGCTCAGCTGGTTAGAGCACCGTGTTGATAACGCGGGGGTCGTTGGTTCGAGTCCAACCAGCCCTACCAGTTTCTGCCTTGTAGTAAATCTCAGGGGGATTAGC